>JAFIGY010000007.1 GCA_017849435.1 Chitinophaga niabensis | reverse complement strand
CGCATCGGCGGCGGTATTGACCAGGTACCGGATTTCGGTGGGGCGGTTACCGGCCGCTTTGGCCCAGCTGGTGCCGGGGGCATAGTTTTTTACCGGGCGGTTCAGGGGAGAGGCCTCCGGCTCGGTCTGGGCATAGAAGTAGTTTTCCCCGGGATACTGGGCCCCCAGGAACGTGTTTTGCTCCGTGAGCGCACCGGCGCGATAGCCCCCGTTGCCGGTGATGGCGTAGGGCAGGTACTGGATGGTCTCGCGGCCGAAGGCATCATAGACGAAGGGGGTGATGAGGTCTTTTTGCGAAGGGGAGAGCTGTCTGGCCACCGTCTGCAGCGGCCGGCCCAGCCCGTCGAAATACCGGGTGGTCTGGCGCACCTCGGCCACCGAAGTGCTCGCTGTCACAAGGGCCGGATCGGTCAGCGGTCTGGACGGCTCCCAGCTGCGGATGTAATTGACTGTCTGGGAACGGGCACTATGGGCAAACAAAAAAAGGATCAGGACAGGGAGATAACGTGTATGCTTCATAGTGAATCAAAGGGATATTATCGGGTTACAGATTTCCTACATTCATTCTAAATATATAAAAACTATTCTACTTTTTTTTCTCCAATACTTCGATCTTTTTATTTAACTCAATAATATACAATGTCAATTCCTCGATCTTCTGCAACAGCTTCTTATCCATCTCACCCATATCCACTCCATTTTCCTTCACCTCCTTTTCCGAAGGAACGTCAGGCAGATATCCATGTTCCCGAATGTGTAATTCCACTTCCTGCAGGGAACGTAATTTATATTCCGGTTTAAATACAAAGTCTGCCCAGGTCTCTTGTGTTACCTTTATTTTCCTCGCACCGATCACCCCGTCAACGGCTAAACGATAATTGCTGTTAGGCTGGCATCCGAGGGCAACCTGACCGTTTGTAGATATTTTCATGACCTCCTGGGCCCCCGCATTTAAAAAAATAAAGGGATGATTGCCATGGCCCTGAAAGTAGGTGCTTCCACTTCCACCAGGTGCGATAGTTTCAAAATACATCCGGGGGTTATTGGCAGCATCCGTATTCCAGATGTTATTTTCTTTTACGAGAAAACAGGAAGGATCGAGGTTGCCGGAGTGCCAGATGGACTTTCAGGGTTGCCACGTGGCATAATCGACTTTGTTGCGGAATTTGAGATCTCCCCAATAAAATGCTTCCATCTGGAAATTACCCGTAGAAGTGCCGCCATTAAAATTCAGAAGGGAAGAAGCATGCTGGCTAAGGTACTCAATGGAGTAAAATCCGTTCTCTGTTGCCTGGTCCCGTCCTGATTCCAGTTTAGAGCCTCTGTATTTCATAAAATCAGCGTCCTGGGCCCGGGTGAACAAAACAGAGCCCAGCAGGAGCGTGAATAGGCATAAGGGGATTCGCATCGTTTTATATTTTAAAAATGAAAAACAGGCATAAACAATCTCAATCCTTCTGCTTATTATGGATTGGCAGCCAGATAAAGGAGATCAATCCCAGCAAACTGATCAGCAACGTCTGCGCCGCCCAGATGATCCAGCCAAAGGCCATCCCAATGGGCCCAGCGATGTTGTAGAGAAGAAGAGTCTTTTGTACAAGGAAAGGGTAGACCCCTATACCGCCCGGACTAACGATCATGGCTACACTCCCCAGCGCCAGAACGGTCAGCGCTTCCGTAACTCCGAGATGACGGGTAGCCGGCAGGCAAAGGAAGCCTACATAAAGCATGGCGAGGTACTGTATCCAGATACAGATGGTATGGAAAATGAACCACCAGAACTTTTTCCGGTCCATCTTGCCGATGGAGAAAATGCCTTCCATCACGCCGCGTAACAACGCCCGGATCCTGATGGCGGTTTTGGAAGCGGCAAAGCGGCGGAAAAGGAAGATGATAATGCCCGCTACCGCGGCAATGATCACAAGTATGATCACAAGTTGTGTGGCATTGGCATGGGCGAGTTTGGTTTCAAGTGCAGGCCATACTTCGGTGGAAAGGTAAGTGGATACAATATCGAGCTGAAGCAGGAAGCAGATCAGGAAAACCGTGAACAGGCAGAGGAGGTCCAGTGCCCGCTCGGCGATCATGGTACCGATCAGCTTGTCTGCCGGGATCTTCTCATAATTAGCCAGCACGCCGCAACGGGCGATCTCTCCGAGCCGCGGAACCCCCATGTTCACAAGGTAACCAACCATCACCGCAAAGAAAGTATTGAGCACCCCCGGGTGATAACCCTGGGTGGCAATGAGTATCCGCCAGCGCAAAGCGCGGGAAAGATGGCTGCCGATACCGATGATGAACGCAGGGATGATGAGCCAGTAATTGCCGCTGAGGAACGCCGTTTTTACTTCCTGATAGTCCTTAGGCGTCATGTCTTTCAGGGCCAGCCAGATCATAAGCAGGCCTATGCTTAAAAAAGCAAGGAATTTCAGTACGTTTTTAAGCGCTTTGGGCATTGACATGAGAACCTGGCTTACAGTTTATTGCCTTCTTTCGGGAAAATAGCGGTGGGGCTGAATTTTTTAGCTTCTTCAAATTCCATAGTGGCATAGGAGATAATGATCACTACATCGCCCACAGCCACAAGGCGGGCGGCGGGACCATTCATGCATATTACACCGGAGCCACGCTTGCCTTTGATCACATAGGTTTCCAGGCGCTCGCCGTTGTTTACGTTCACCACCTGCACTTTTTCGTTGGCGATCAGGTTGGCTGCATCCATCAGGTCTTCGTCAATAGTGATGCTGCCTACGTAGTTCAGATTAGCTTCTGTTATAACCGCCCTGTGAATCTTCGACTTTAATACTTCGATCAACATAAATTCTGATGTAGTCCGCAAAGGTAGATGAATTTTGGATAACCCCGAATCCGGCACGCGGGTTTTATAATTTTGTTGTGACCGCCCCCTCTACCACCATATTGTCAATCAGGCGGATGTCCCCCAGTTTGGCGGCCACCAGCAACACCATGGGAGAGCCGTTCGGTTTGTCCAGCAACTGCAAATTATCCGCATTGGCAATTTCTACATAATCTACCTGATAACCATCGTTTTGTAGCTGATTATATGCATTTTGCTTCAAATTCACAAAGGGAAGATGTTTAATATTTTCCTTCATGTAGAGGAGCGTCTTACTGATTTGCACGGCCGTTTGTCGCGCTGCAGGATCAAGCCGCATGTTACGACTGCTCATGGCCAAACCATCATTTTCGCGCAGGGTGGGACAAATGTGTAGTTTAGACGGAATTCCCGTTATCTCGAGTAATCGCTTGATAATCATACATTGCTGAAAATCCTTTTGCCCCATGAACAGATCGTCTGGTTGTACGATATCCAGGAGCTTATGCACCACTATTCCGACCCCCTGGAAATGGTGGGGACGATAGGCGCCTTCCAGCACCGTTTCGAGGTAACCGAAGTCGTAGTGCGGATGTTGGCCATTCACCCCTTCAGGGTACATGGTATCCACGGATGGTAAAAAAAGGATATCAGTACCGGCGGCGGCCAGTTTTTGGATGTCTGCGGAAATGGTAACGGGATATTTCTCGAAATCCTTCGGATCATTGAATTGTGTCGGATTTACAAAAATGCTGCATACAACAATGTCCGTCTGCTCTTTTGCAGTCCGGATAAGGGAAAGGTGTCCTTCATGCAGGGCGCCCATCGTAGGCACGAACCCGACCGTCCTTCCTGCCTTTTTTTCCTGTTCCAGCGCCGCCCGCAAATCACCTGTCAGTTTGAATAAATACATAAACCTTTGCTTAAAGGGATGTTAAAAGTGACAAATTGGCCCTTTTTACCTAAAAATTTCGTAGTTTTGCAAGCCAAATTAAAAATTACTGCATTAATAATCAGCATTAAATGTCCACAAAGAAAAGAATTCTTTTTATAGCCCAAGAGATGTCGCCTTACCTGGAACTGAGTGATTATGCGGCAATGGTGAATAAAATGGCGATCAAGTCTAATGAGGCCAATCTGGAAGTGAGGGTTATCATGCCGAGGTTTGGTAATATTAATGAGCGCCGGCACCGGCTGCATGAAGTGGTGAGGCTGTCGGGGATTAATATTGTGATTGACGGTGACGATTACCCCCTGATCATCAAAGTGGCTTCCCTGCCGAATGCCAGATTGCAGGTGTACTTCCTGGACAATGAAGATTATTTCAAGCGTAAAGCGGTTTTTGCGGACGACGATGGTAAATTTTACGACGATAACGGCGCACGTGCTGTGTTCTTCTGCAAAGGCGCCCTGGAAACCGTGAAGAAATTTGGCTGGCCTCCGGACATTATCCACTGCAGTGGCTGGATGACCGCTCTGATCCCTCTGTATCTCAAGACAGCCTATAAAAAAGAACCGGTTTTTGCACACTCAAAAACGGTATTCTCCATGGAACCCAATTCCTTCAAGGAAAAGCTGGGAACCACCTTCCTGAAAAAAGCGGCTATCAGCAACCAGATCAAGGAAAAAGACCTGGAACTCTATAAAGACGGAACCAACACCGCTCTCAACAAAGGCGCAGGCAAATATGCCGATGCCGTTGTGCTGGCCGGTGAAAAGGCAGACAAGAAGCTGGTGGATGAATTGAAAGCGGAAAAAGGCAAGATCATCTTACCTTACAAGAAGGATAATGAAGATCTGGCGGACTACCTGCAACTCTATCAACAATTACTAGGTGTTAAATAAAAGCAAAAATGGGGGGTGGCACGCTCTGTTCCTCATTTTTACGCTTTATTTTAGCCTTTTAACTTTTTCGTTTTAAAGTCCTTCCGCGACTCAAAAAACCGTTCAAACCAAAAACGTGAAGATCAATTTCAGGAACCTTGGCTACGCTGTTGCTTTTTTAACAGCATCATATACATTTACCGCCTGCAACGAATCCACCATTCTGGGTAAGGACCTTATCCCCGGCACTGACAAAGTCAACGTAAAAGACACGACGATCAACAACCTGATCACGAACAACGTCTACGAAGCCGATTCCAGTATTCGTACCGGTCGTAACAACTACGGCGCTACGCTTGGCAGTATCACGAACGATCCTATCTTCGGCAAGTCCCACGGCTTCCTTTACACACAGGTCGGTCTTCCGAACTCCAAGTTCACATTTGAAGGGACCGGTCAGACGCTGGACTCTGTTGTATTGTACATCGGATGTGACACTACCTGGTATGGTGCAGATGCGCCGATCAATCTGAAGGTTTACCGGATGAACGAACCGGATTTCAAGATAGATTCCAATTACAGCTATACCCGGCCTTTGAGTTATGACCCGAGCCAGCTGCTGGCAAGTGTGAACGTTACACCTGTAAAACCCGGGGACTCCATCTCCGTCTATGGCGTTAAGCATGCTCCGGCCCTGCGCATCCCGCTCAGCGCCGCCTTCGGGAATCTCTTGCTCCAGCAACGTGCAGATGATGCCTTTCTCAGCGATTCCGCTTTTTCTATATTCCTGAAAGGGCTGGCCATTGTACCGGATACGATCAATGGCAGAACGATGCTCTTCACAAATCTGAACAAGGGAGATACCCGCATCGCCGTGTATTACAAGAACTCCACAAAGGATTCCCTGGTAGCGAATTTCCCCTTCGGACAATATTCCAGCGCGCACGCCAATTACTTTACCCGCAATTATACCGGTGCTGAAGCGGCCAAATACCTGAACACCAACAAGGCGCAAGGGGATAGTATCCTGTACTTCCAGGAGGCTCCCGGTCCTTATGTGAAGTTGCAGATCCCGGGCCTGGAGAACTTCCCCAAATCGGTGATTAACAAGGCAGAACTGGTGGTCACAGAAATGTCCAGCGGCCTGCCCGGCGGGGATAATGTGTTCACGGAACCGGACCGGCTCTTCATGTGGCGTTATGTTACGCATGACAGTCTTGGTTACATCATCGACTACGGTAACCCGGCCAACCCTGACCTCGCGTTTTTCGGTGGTAACAAAACCGTCATTTCTGATTTCGGAGGTATACAGGTTGTTCAATATAGGTTTAATATTGCACGGCACATGCAATTCATCGTGGACAAGAAGCTGGATAATACCGTTTTCAAACTCGAGGCGATCTCCAGCAGGCATAACATCGATATGCGCAGGGTGAAAACAGGTGGCGGTAATATCACTCCACCAGCCAATATAAAACTAAGAATCATTTATACTCAACTATAAGCCGAATCCAATATTTTATGCCGTATTTATTTACTTCAGAGTCGGTTTCAGAAGGACACCCGGACAAAGTAGCCGACCAGATATCTGATGCGCTCATTGATAATTTCCTTGCATACGACAGTTCATCAAAAGTGGCTTGTGAGACCCTGGTTACTACCGGTCAGGTGGTGCTGGCGGGTGAAGTGAAATCTGAAGCCTACCTGGATGTACAGGACATTGCCCGTGAGGTGATCCGCAAGATCGGGTATACCAAGAGCGAGTACATGTTTGAAGCGAATTCCTGCGGCATCCTTTCTGCCATCCACGAACAATCGCCCGATATTAACCAGGGGGTTGTGCGTAAAAGCCCGGAAGAGCAGGGCGCTGGGGATCAGGGGATGATGTTTGGCTATGCTACGCGCGAAACCGAGAACTATATGCCGCTGGCGCTGGACCTGGCCCATAAGCTGCTCATCGAGCTGGCTGCCCTCCGCCGCGAAAATAAAGAAATCACTTACCTGCGCCCGGATGCGAAGTCCCAGGTGACGATCGAATATTCTGACGATAACCAGCCGATACGTATCGACACGATCGTTATCTCTACCCAGCACGATGATTTTGATAAAGACGAGCAGATGCTGGGCAAGATCAAGCAGGATATGATCAGCATCCTGGTGCCTCGTGTTAAGGCAAAACTGAAGCCGGAACTGCAGGTATTGTTCGACGACAAGATCACTTATCATATCAACCCCACCGGCAAGTTCGTAATCGGCGGGCCGCACGGAGATACCGGCCTCACCGGCCGCAAGATCATCGTAGATACTTACGGTGGTAAAGGAGCACACGGTGGTGGCGCCTTCTCCGGTAAAGATCCTTCCAAAGTGGACCGCTCAGCTGCTTACGCTACCCGCCACATCGCCAAAAACCTGGTAGCTGCCGGCGTTTGCGATGAAGTGCTGGTACAGGTTTCCTACGCCATCGGCGTAGCCAAACCCTGCGGTGTGTTCGTTGACACTTACGGCTCCGCTAAAGTGAAACTGAGCGACGGAGAGATTGCCCGGAAAGTAGAAGAGATCTTCGACCTCCGCCCGTACGCCATCGAGCAACGCCTGAAACTGCGCAACCCGATGTACGCTGAAACTGCTGCCTATGGCCACATGGGCCGCGAAAACCGGGTGGTGACCAAGGTGTTCAATGCCGGTAAGAAATCCGAGAAGAAAGTGGAAGTAGAGCTTTTCACCTGGGAGAAGCTGGACTATGTTGAGAAAGTGAAGAAAGCTTTCGGTCTTTGATAAAATAACATCGAATTAAATATGAACAGGGAATGCGATCATCATGCATTCCCTGTTCTTTTTTGCCGGCTGCGCTCATAGTATGCCATGATCGCATCGGCGTGATCCGTCGTGAAATAGTATTTTTTGCGTTTATTTTCCAACACAAGGGAGATCACTTCTTTACCGTTGTAAATATAGCCCCATCCGTCTCCGGCAAAGCGAATGCCATATCCACCAAAAGCCACTATTCTCGTTTTGCCTTCTACTTTCATGCTTTTGATCTCTTCCCATCGAAAATTCTTCCGGATGTTGATCACGGGAGTTGTTCTGAGCTGAAGAGAATCCGCATCGGCGGTCACGTAAAAGCGCAGGCTGAAAAGGAACCCGAGTATCAAAAGTATGACAAATGCACCAAGGCCGGAAGCCATTTGGTCACGGTGCTGAACGAACTGTAAAACAAGCAGTACGATGATCCCCAGCATAAGAAGTGCGATGAAATTCATGAGCCAACGGGGCATCTGCTGGGTTTCATTGATGGGAACGGTCGTTAACGGTGACTGGCTTAACATCCGATAAGGTTTTTGCTGTATTTAGGGAACACTTTCCTCACAAATGTAATGAGGGCGATGGTTCCGGCAAAAACAAACAGGAAGAATATTGTCCAGTTAAGAAAACTTCCAACTTTAGCTGCGGGCAGATAGCGGTTGGCCAGTGAGTAGTATATGATATTGAAGTAGTAATGCACGAAAAACACCCCGAAACTAATCTCTGCAAGGTAGTTGAAGAATTTTGGGATATACTTGTCCAACCGCCACAACCAATACAGGAAGAAACAACAGAACAACATCTTGTGGATATAATTCAGCTGATCGTACCATGAGTCGTAAAAAACAATGTTGAGCACAAAGGCCGCCACCGTAAGCCCGGTGATCAGCGGCCAGTATTTTTTGGCGAACGCGAGATATTCATTCTTAT
The DNA here is from genome assembly GCA_017849435.1 of Chitinophaga niabensis. Taxonomy (GTDB): domain Bacteria; phylum Bacteroidota; class Bacteroidia; order Chitinophagales; family Chitinophagaceae; genus Chitinophaga; species Chitinophaga niabensis_A. The sequence continues at coordinate 76,171 of JAFIGY010000007.1, read as the reverse complement.
AGTGGCTCATGAACATGCCGAACAGATAAACAGAGAAGAAATGCGCGAACATTTTCAGAATATCGCTGAAAGGCTCCCTGGGCACGATCAGGGAAACGACAATGAAACCCAGTAAAGAATAATAAAGCTTCGGATGACGATCGATATACAGCAGGAGCGGAGCGATTATGTAGAAGATGGCGATCATCGGCACAAACCATAATTGCGGCAGGTGTGCACCATGCAGTATCATGTAGTACAACTTGTGCCACCACGGCCATGTATAAATATCCGGATGAAGCGCTGCCGTGTATTCTGTGAATTTGTTTGTGAACAGCCTGTAAGCCAGCGGGATGGCGGAGACCACGAAATAAGGCATGATCACATTCTTCAGCTTGGCTTTCAGGTAAGTGGGATACCTGAATTTTTTAGACAGATGCTGGAACAGGTATCCGGCGATGAATACGAACAGTACAGAACCATTCTGCCAGAGTGTATCTGTGAACTTTTGATCAAATCGTCCTTTCTCCCAATCCAGGTTCAGGTAACAATGGCCTCCTACTACAAACAATATGGCAATGCCCCTGAAATAATGGATGTAATTCAGGAACTGCTTTTTTGGGGTTTCTGTTTTGGGCATTTCCAGCGTACCTGTTTCCATGGTAACAAGTTTTTTTATCGTTTATATTGCAGCATCCACTCGTAAATATTCATGCCTTCCTGCCGGAACGCAGGATCATAGAATTCTTTCCAGCAACAATGTCGGTTAGGCGTAACCGTTAGTCTTGCCAGTCCCGGTTTGTAATTATTGGTACTATCCGCATACCGTTGTGAGTTTTCCAGGAAACTCAGCTCGTCGGTTCCGCCGAAGTACCAGCAATGAACATTGGCATCTGCCACGAGATGGAAGCGCTTGTCATTCGCGTTGTCAATAGCGTTGGGAGACATCGGCACTGCCGCAGCGATCCGTTTGGAATACTGCAGGTTTTCCGTAATGGCCATTACGGTGGCCCATCCTCCCGCGCTGTAACCGGTGAGGTAGATGCGGGTAGTATCCACCCGGTATTTTGCTACCACCTGATCCAGCACATTGTTCAGCATTTTGGGCGTAAGGCCCCACTCCAGGGCCTGCGGGCACACCACGATGAACTTATAGAGTTTGGCATCTACCGGGTTAACGGCCTGAAATCTCACGCCGTTGTTGATCCAGTAAGGGATGCCATCGTACGCCAGCTTGCTGAGATCGGTGCCGGAACGGCTTTTCCCGTGCAGGAACACGATCAGCGGGTAGCGCTTGCTGCCGGACTGGTAATCGTCCGGCAGTTGTAACAGGGCACGGTTAGCGTGCCATTGGTCCAGTTGAATGTCTATTTGCTGACTTTTTTGTGCGGATACGCTTCCTGAAAAGAGAAACAATACCCACATCAGCCTGAATATCCTCATGCCGCTAGTATGAATGTAAAAATTGATCAGTATTTACCAGCCAGTACGTCGTCTATCTTCACACCGATGATTTCTTCTATTTCCAGTTTTACAACTTCCAGGTCCCTTTCGAGCGTGAGTTTCTTCACCAGTTCATTGTTATAGGATTTGGAAGAAGCGCTGTATACATCATAAGTGATGGCGCCGGTAAGGAATTTTTGCTCTGCCTGTGAAAATGCGGTGTATTCATCTTCCGTCAACTCGCTTTGCAGACCCAGCATTTCTTTTTTAGTCAGATAGTCCTGGTACTTGATCTGGATCAGGGCGCGGATCTTCCTTTCCATTTCTTCCTGTTTCGCCGTCATGTAGTCCACATGGCTGCGTGCTACTTTTACGGACTGGGCATTCTTCCCGAATGATCCGAGCGGCACGTTAACGCCTACGTTCCAGAGCGGATAGTATAACTGTCCGTACTGATTGGTGTTCACCTGTTTCAGGGAGATCTCGTTGAAGTTTACGCTACCTACTACGTAATCCAGCCAGGAGGCGCCTGCTTTCTTTACCTCACCGATGGCTTTCTGACGTTCTGCAGCAGCGGCTTTCAGGGCGGGATTCTTCATGGCCAGCTCTATCAGTTTCTCGCGAATATCTGCCGTCGGTTTTGCCTGGGTGGCGGCGGCAGAGTTGAAAGCCGGTGCCTTTGACTGGGGCTTGTCCGGTACCTGCGCCATTACGGGGGTTGCACAAATGGCGAGGTACAAAATCGCGGTTGTTTTTTTCATGTCAGTCGATTTTATTTGATGTTTGATAGATTATAGTTATGCTGTTTTTTCATTTCCAGTTCCATGGTTCGCAGGCGTACGATTACCGCGAGACAGCCGAAGTAGAGAAAAACGCCGGGGATCTGCCCCACGGCATCCTGTGCGTAGTTACCCACTAGCAGCGCAAACAGACTGGCCGTGATGGCTACATAATACATCCTGAATTCAGGCACATTGCTCCTGTAATACCCGTGGATCCCCTGCTGGAGCACGAGGAAATAGGTAAAGCTGATGAGGATGAGAAATATCCATCCACCTTCCAGCGCATTCTTCAACAGGCCACTGTCCGGCGGGAAGCCTGCCAGTACGTGACCCGGGTTGTATTCCAGTCCGGGTACCCCGCAGGTCATCAGGCCACCGCCGATGGGGTGACTCCAGATATAAGGTTGTATACGATGGCGGTTTACATCCCGGATGTTGAAAGATTCATCGTCTGTAAATTCAAAAGTGGTGCGGATCCGGTTGATGGTGCCGTTGCTGTGATAAGGTCCGAAGACCAGCGCCACGAACATCATCAGGAAGGTTACGGCAAACAGCAGGGTTTTTTTGCTGCCGATCGTCATCAATATATACAATATAATTCCCGAGGGCAGCATGAAGTAAGCGGTACGGGTGCCGGAGTAGGCCATTCCGAGCGCCATAAGGATGCTGCCCGCGATGAGTATCTTTTTGTAACGCCTGCTGGTAGGGCCGAGGATCAATACAACAGCGATAATGATCGTATTGGCCATGCGCATCCCGAAAGAAGTGGGATCGGAGAGGAACGAGAATTTACGGATAGTACCGCCCTGGAAATACAACGCGTATTTCTTGGGATCGCTGGTTACCCAGTGATCTTCAAACCGCAACAGCCCGAACCATTCCTGGAAGCATCCGTAGAAGCCGGTGAAAATGCAAAGCCCTATCCATACGTAAAAGAATTCTCTGATGTCCTTGAAGGTCTTGAACACATGCAAACAGATGAAGAACAGCATGAGACTGACGAGGAATTTTCGGAAAGCCATCGCCCAGCCTGCGATGTTGTGCATAGATGGATTGAACGCTTCCACCAGCAGGTATCCGAGATTGATCAGGTAGATGGTAGTGATCACGCCGCGGGATATATGCCAGAAGCTGCCGTGCGAGGACGATCTGCGGAAATACATACCCAGAAAGGTAACGCCCGACAACATATCCACTATAATGCCCAACGGTAATATATCGCCGATCATCCGGCTGATGTAAAATATAAAGAATGCCGATGTGAGAGAGATGTATAATCCGAGTTTCGTATCGAAAAGACAGATCATGGTGAGCGTAATGCCGATCAGTGCAACCGGCAGTACGATGCCCACGAGCACATTGAACATCACTCCGTAAGTGATGACCAGCGCTATGAATGTGATCAGGATGTAACCCAGGGGGGAGTTACATTTGCGCGTGATCAGCTGATGCCTGATAAATTCGAGGAACCGGCTGAAGTAGCTTGTGTTGTTGTATGGTAAAGAATTGCTCAATGTCTGTTACTTTAAAGGAAAAGGATCTTGAACGCCAGCGCCGCCATCACGAAGAACACGAATACCGTTATGATGATCTCGAGGATCGTATCATTACTGAACCGCTGATCGGACATACTGTTGATTTTTAGTGTTTGAAAGATGAGCCCGGTTCACATTCGGTATTTTGGCCACACTGTTCTCCCATGTATGCGAAAGTGCGAAGACTTTGCGGGCTTCTTCCTTTTCGCGGGAGGGCGGTGCGGACAATATCTCGCGGATGCTGCGGATGTATCCGGCGGCGTCGTCGCAGAGCCAGGTGTGTTCCGCAAACATCTGCATGGCTACTGTTCTGGTAGCGACCACGGGCTTTCCCATGACGAGGTATTCATCCACCTTCCGGGGATAATTCCCTATCGTCATTTCGTTCAGTATTTGCGGATTGATGCACACGTCAAAATGATAGATGTAGGCCGGCAGCTGCGTAACGGGTTTGCCTCCGGTGAAGTGCACGTTGGGCAAACGGTGTAGCGCGCTGCGGCGGAAATCATCATCTTCCGGTCCTACCAGTACCAGGTTCCATTCCGGATGTGCAGTGGCAATCTGCTCCAGGATGCTGATATCCAGCCTGCTGGTGATGAGGGCGCCTACGTATCCGATTACCGGACCGTTGAGAACAGCCAGTTCGGCGGGTTTTTCCGGTGCTTCTTTCAGCAGGAAATGTTCAAACTCGCAGCCCTGGCCGATATCGAAAGAAGATGGATTGTATTTGCGGGCGTAGTCCGCGAGGTAGGCGGAATTTGCCACCACCGCGTCTGCTTTAGCCATCAGCGCGGGCTCGAGCCGTGCGCCATGCCGGGCGAAGTAGGGCTGACTGGTGAGGTTGTCGCGAATATAGTAAATGTGGCCGCTGATATCGGGTAGCATTTCATCCAGGTAGAATGCGCGGAAGAAATCGTTATCGTTGAACAGCAGCGGATCCCTGAACCCGAGGCGTTCGAGCGCCAGCCGGATTTGCTTGGCCACACGTTGGTTGTTGAGCTTGTTGAATTTGTCAAAGAGCCAGGGGAAAGGGATCCAGTTGGTAGATTCCAGTATCGTGCGTGGGTTGAGGGTCCAGAGCTGCGGCGCGATGGGGAGGATGTCGTCATCTTCTCTGCGGAGGCTGCGAAGGCGGTTCTGTATCTCTATGTCTTTGCGCAGGCGGATAGCGGATATGCGGTCGAGGGAGCGGTTCACATACAGCACACGATTGTACTTTGCCAGTTCCCAGGCAATGTTCTTGCAATTGCTTCCGATGCTGATATCCCAGCTTTGCAATCCTACAACTACTATGTCTCTTCCTTTGATCATCTTGTTTTCCATCTGATGAGTAAGCGTTGCTGCAGCACATTGATCATATCCGGATAGAATTGTATCATATGCCGGAGTATATTTCCGATCCCCGCGCCGAACCTCCGGTAGAGGATGGTTTGGGTGATGATGAAGCAGATCACGAAAGATGCCAGTGTGCCGAAAGGCGCCCCCGGCAAGCCGAACAGGTATACGAACAGGGTACAGATCCCTACGTTGAGCACTGCGGTTATCGTCATCACAATGAAATTCGTACGGGGCATACCGGTGGAGTCCATAATGGTACCGAACTGCTTGATGAACGGGAGGAAGAGTCCATAAGCCATCGTGATCTGCAACAGGTATGCGGCTTCCTGATATTTGGCAGCGGCAATGATACCGATCACGAATTTCGGAAAAAGGAAAATGAAAAGACTGCCCGGAATACAAATCGCGAGCACCACACCCACGGCTTTTTCGTAGTAATACCGCACATGCCCGGGATTGCCTTCGTCCATCACCTGCGCGCTTTTCGGGAAAAGAATATCTCCCAGTACCTGCGAAGGCAGGTCTACAAGGTTGGAGATGCGCAGGCAAACATTGTACAATGCCACGCCGGTGGTGGAAAAGAAGATGGATACCAGTACCTGGTCTGTATTCCGGAAAACGGTGGAGCTGACGTTGGTGCCGAAAGTGAACTTCCCGAAGTTCCACATCTTCTTCAGCCATTGCCTGTCAGGCATAAAAGCCCTTTGCAGGAACTTTCTCGCATAAGCGCCGGAAATAACGGCCCCCACGAGGATGCCGATGTCGAAATAAATGATCAGGGCAGTGAGCGAAACAGGGCGCCCGGAAAGGAAATGAATCAGTATCAATCCGAATGAAGCGGTCTGCCTGCCGAGATATGCCCAGAAAACACCTCTGAAGTCTGCATTGGCATTCTGAATCCATTCAAAATGGCTGAACGGGATGAGCAACAAAAGGCCGGGCAGGAAGATATACAGCACTTTGGAAAGCTCCGGTGCGTTCAATCCCTGGCTCATCGGTCCGGCAAACAATACCAGTACCAGCCCGATGAAAAAAGTAATGGCGACGTTCAGGCAAAGCGCGCCCGAATTTACCAGCACATGTTCTTCTTTTGACGTGCTGTTGAGGTATTTGATTACCGCATTCTTGATCAGGGACTGGCGGATTGTTTCTATAGTACCGGTAAAGATCAGGAAGAGGCTCCATACGCCCATCGTAGGGATGGGGAGGGCGTTGGTGAGCAGTTTTACGCTCGCCACGCCGAACAGCAGCATGGAGAACTTCTGCAAACCGCTGTAGATCCCCGATCTCAGCCAATAACTATATTTCTTCTCAGTCATTGTTCCTTGCTATTGTTTGAGTTTGTAAAGCGGGCCGCTTCGGGCGCTCGAGGCTATAGAGCCACCAGGCACCGGCCTGCATGGCCAGGTTGTACATGATCACCGGTATGGTCAATGCCAGTGCAATAATGATGAAAAGCATAAAGGGCACGTAAGTGAGGCCGGCCTTCACGAGGATCGTCCGCAGGCCGGAAGCCACCAGCACATGTGCAACGTAGATATACAGGGAATGATAACCGAACATGCGGATCACCTTCAGTATTTTATAACGTTGCAGGATAAACGAAATATTGATCATAAAAGCACAGCCGCTGAGCGCGATGAGCATGAACCATACCGGTTGAAAGAATTCCACATATGCATATTCCGGCATCTTCATCTCCAGGTTCTTATTAAGGAAATAATATTGCCCCACAATGAAGATGGGCAGGAGCGCACCGAACAGTTTCCAGGAGGAATAAGTGGGTGTCATGTCCTTATTCAGCAGCTTGTCGGAGATGAGATCGCCTATCGCGAAGAATATGTAATAATGGATCACATCGTATACAAAACCCCAGTCGATGGTGTGCTGCGATAAGTAACTGGACACGCCGAAAAAGATGACGCCGATCGCAAGCTGGTGCCAGATGCTCAGTTTCAGCTTCTCCCGGGTGAACATGTACAGCACTGTTACATTGAACAGCGCATACAAATACCAGAACTGGTCGATCTGGCGGGGATAGAAAAGGATGTAGAGATAATCGCCGGTAGTGCGGTTGGCATTGGCATAGCTGTCCAGCAATATCTGCATGGTCACCTGAATGAAGCTCCAGATGAAGTAGGGGTAGAGGATGGTGTTGAACTTGTTACGAACCATCGCGCCCAGGCCCCGCTTTTGCAGGCTTCTGCCAATGAAAACGCCGGACAGGATAAAGAACAGCGGCATCCTGAAACTATAGAAAATGATATTCGCATGTTCCAGGAAATCATACTGATCCGTACCCAGATGGGCGCGGTGCATCCCTTCAAAGATATGGCGATACACAACAAGGATGATGGCAATCCCGCGGGCATAGTCCACCCAGGGCAGGCGACTGCTCTTTACCACATCCATATTGAATAGTTTGAGTTTCAATTTACAGATCGATATTTTCGAGTTCTACATAGTTAAGTACGGCACCTGTGAATTTGCCGTTGAGCTGCTGCAGGAAATTGATGGATTCCTTGTCCGTCTGCCGGAGGCTGGACCGTGCGGACACTACACTGATCACGGAATCGGCATAGCGCAACAGTTCCATACTGTCAGCGCGGCCATTCAATGCAGCGCCTTCCAGGAAGATGTAATCGTATTTACCCCGCAGCACATCCAGGTGAGCCAGCAGGTTATCGTCTCCCAGTATTTCGGAGGGCGTATAATCGCCGCCTTTTGAACCGATGATGTCTACACCTTCAATACCGGTAGGACTGATGATCTTCCGGATATTTTCCGCCGTATAGGTCTTATGGTCATTGGAGAACCCTTCCAGCATGGGTTGTGCATTGAATTCGCTGGTGAGGGTATTATTGGAGAAATTGGTATCTATGAGCAGTACTTTCTTTTTGCTCAGGCTGATACTGTGCGCCAGGGCTTTTATCACTGTGCTTTTACCTTCCCCGGGTCGGGCGCTGGTGAAAAGGTATACGTGGTGCGAACTGTTCTCTATTTCAAAGCGCAGTTTCCGGAGATGCTCCCGGAATACGGCTTCACCTCTGTCTTTCGGATTGGAGATTGTGAAAATGTTCTCCATCGTGCTTTTCTTCAGGTTCACCTTGTTCAATACGCCTACCATTTTGAGGTTCATGGTGCGCAGGAACTGGGAGGGTGTTTTGATGGATACATCGATGTATTCCAGGAAGATGATAAGAATACACATGAATACGAACATACTCATGCCGGAAAGACCAAGGATAATGGGACGTTTGCTGGGCTCGGGCTCTACGGCCGGCTGACCGAAGAGGATCTGGCGGTAGTTATCCAGCGGAGCCACTTTATTGTTCAGCGCATCTTCATACCTTTTTTTGATATTCTCGTATTCTGTTTGCGCAAACTCCACTTCTTTGTTGAGGGCGGCATTCGTTGCACCACGGGTGGCGGCGGCGTTTACGCTGCTATTGAGTTGCCGTACTTTGTCCTCGTAGAAGGCGATATTCTGTTGTGCTGCTTTGATCTGTATCTCCAGTTCGGATTTTTTCTGCACGAGGTCGGCCCTTGACACCAGCCCGGTGGAGGGGATGTTGTTGCTGCTGGCCATTGACGCCATTTTTGCGTTATAGTCATTCCGGAGCTTCTGCCATTTGTTATAGAGTTCCTGGTCGTTGGAACCTTTGTTTTTGTACTCGGCTTCGGCGTTGTTACGGGCGATCTTGAGGTTGAGGAGTTCCTGCTGGGCGCCGGAGGAAGCGGTGGCCGTTTTGGCGCCGGTACGGTCCATTTCGGCGATCTTGTTATTGATCTCCTGAAGGCCGAGTGTAGCCGCATTCAGCGAACTTTTCTCATCCGCCAGTTTGGTTTCAAAGTTGCTCACCTGTGTAAGTTTGCTGGCACTTTCCGCGGTTACGTCCACCAGGCTGCCGGATGATTTTAGGTTGCCCAGCTTGTCGTCCAGTTCTTTTTTCTTCTGATTCATGAGTGTTTCCAGGGTACCGATGGACTGGATGTTCATCTGGGAGCGGGAGCTCTCGTGGCTGCGCAGGAATTCAGCGATCACCTGGTTCACCACATAGGCGGAAAGTTCGGGATTCCCGGAGTTGTATTCGATATCGATAAAATCCGTCCGCTGCACGCGATCCACATACATCAGCTTCCGCATGGTTTCGAGATCGTACCTGCAGATCTTCATATATTCCAGGATCTTCCTTTCTTCCGGGTTATAAGAGCTAAGCAGTTTTTCTTCGGAATACTTCTGCTTAAGCACCTCCAGCATCTTGGCTTTATTTAAGCCCAATGCTTCTGCCTTGGCCCGCTCGTCTCCGTTCAGGTCCCGGTATTCTTTTCCGGGGTTTTCCAGGTCATGGATCATGATGGCATAAGAGAGCATACCCAACACTTTAGGAGAACGGATGGATTCCACCAGGTTACTGAATTTCACATCGATCTCGAAGATGTTGAAACCCTCGTCCTGCAGCTTCACTTGTTGGCTGGAAGTCGTGAAACCGGTGGCCATCTGGGCTACGGAGCGATACAGGCGCCTCTGGTTCATGGTGAGCACAAAAGCCAGTACCACTGCCAGAATAGTGCTGAAAATGATCAGCCACTTCTTCCTCATCAACGATTTAAATAGATAGATCAGATCCATATTGGCTTTTTCTTTAAACTATAAAAGAATTTAATTTGATAATGCTGAAAAAATCCGGTTGATTAGACCGGATTTTTTCAGAGCCGGGTTAAATACTACTGTTTTATAAGTCGGATTGTTTGCACTACTCTGTTATTGGCCGTCACTTGCAGCACATAGATACCTGCCGGTAAGGATGCGCCCGGAGTGAAGGACAATTGATGTCTGCCTGCCGCCAGGTCTCCCAGTTGCTGACCCGCTACCATTCTGCCGCTCATATCGAACATCGTCAATCCTACTTTCACTGGCTTACCGTTGCGGGTGATCACCAGGTTCAGGTTAGACCTGAACGGATTCGGATATATATTGTCCACAGTCAGGCTTTCTTTGTTCAGATCCTGTTTCAGCTGGCTGGCATCGTTGGTGGTTACGGCCGGGTTGATGAAGTTGTCACCGGTCTTCATCAGCGTGCCATTACCGGATGCATCCTTCGGTGCATAACCGCTCAATACCACAGAGGCGATGTAGCCGTATGGAGCATACTGACTGCCGACTGATACGGAGATCTCTACCTCGCCGTTCGCATCCGGTCTTACATCGTCCAGCTGCACGGTATTGTTCACATTGAAGGAAGCATTCAGGGTCACAGAGCGGCCGTTGATGGTGTATGCCGTTGTTCGGTCGCCATCTCCGTTACGGCTGCCGAAGAATACGAAGGTGTAAGCCTGCGCCATGTTCAGTCCGCTGAACTTGATCTTACCTACGGTACCGGCATCTACCCACCAGTTACTTACGATCACATTGTCAGGATATACACCGGAGTTGTTACCCGTATTCATACCTAACGTATTATCGCCGCTAAAGTTCTGTGTAAGGGTCATTGAAATACCGGAATTATTGCCTTCGTCGTTGTTCAGGTTCTGGTAAACGTCTCCCAGCTGCGGAACCCTGTTGGTATTATTCCACGGAGCAGCGGCCGGATTATCCCTGTTCAGGTTCAGCATCACGGTGTAAGCAAATGTAGCTGCATCCGCAATGTTGCTGTAGTTGGAAGGCGTGCCGCTCTTGATGGTACGTACCTTATAGTAGTACTTGGTGTTCTGGGTCAGGCCGGTGTTCACATAGCTGTTCACATTGCCTGCCACGGTAGCGACCAGGGTGTAGGTACCGGTGCTGCTGGTGGACCTCCATATCTCGTTGGAGGTCGGGCTGGCAGCGTTGGTGGTCCAGGTAAGACCGATGCTGGTCTTGGACTTGCTGCTGGCCTTCAGGTTAGTCGGAGCAACCGGGATACCGCTATCTGTATAAGACTGTACCACCAGGGCGTTCAGGTAGCCGAATACGGCGTTCACGTTCTTGTTGAAGGTGAACTCGATCTGGCCGGAAGCGTCAGGACTGAGCGCATTGATCTGAACGGTGTTCTGTGTATTGCTGGCGGCGTTGAGGCTTACGATGGTGCTGCCTACCGCATAGTCTGTGGTTCTGTTGTCTGTCACACTGCCGCGGCTGCCGAAGAATACGAGATTGTATTTCTTGGTAACGTCCAGACCGTTCAAACGGAAGCGTTTCGGTGTGCCGGAACCATCGAAGTAGAAGGTCTGCATCACCACATCCGGGTAAATACCGCTGTTGTTACCGGTGGTTGCGCCGAAGCTGTTGGATCCGTCTATGTTATCCACCTGCGTGATGCTCATGGCAGTGGTTACACCTGCGTCGTTTACGAGGCTGCTCACTACCTTGCCTGCGAATGGCGTACCATTGAAGTTATTCCACGGTGCCGGAGCAGGATTTATATCATTGAAGTTGATATAAACAGAAGTGATGTTCTTGTCCGTTACCGTGATCGTGAAGCTGCTGGTGGTGCTGGTGCCATTGCTGGCGGAGGCTTTCACACCTACATTGTAGTTACCTACGTTGGCAGCGCCCGGCGTCATGTTCAGCACAGCGGTGCCATTGCCATTATCCGTGATGGTGGCGAAAGGCGGCAGGTTCACGCCGCTCAGGGTAACAGTGGTACCCGGATCGGTAGCGTAGGTGAAGTTAACCGCTTTCACATCGCCGGTTTTCAGGCTTTGGTTAGCCAAACCGGTGATCACCGGCGGTTTGCTGGTGGTGCGGATGTGCACGGTATCGCTGCTCAGGGAGTTGCCGTAGCTGTTGAAGGCGATCACGTAATAGTAGTAGTCTGCACTACCGGTAACGGTTGCATCTGTGAAGCTGCTGGCTCCCTGTGCAGTAACCGGGCTCAGCTGGGTGTATGGTCCGGCCGCCGTAGTGGCACGGTATACACGGTACCCGTTATCGTTGTAGGCAACGGGCAGCCAGGTCACTTTCACGGTATTGCCGGCTTCTGCGGCTGCAATGTTCTTCGGTTTTGCAGGAACAGTGTGGTCGTCATATTGTACATCGATCACCAATGCGTTCAGGTAACCGTAGTCGGAACCGGTGGCTTTTGTGATATCGATCGTCACGGAACCGCTGGTATCCGGAAGCAGGCCCGCGATATTCACGGTATTGGTGGTGTTATTCACGGCAGACAGCGTAACGGTGGTACCGTTGATGGTATAATTGGTCGCGCGGGTATCATATACATCGCCACGGCTGCCGAAGAACGTGAATTTGTATTTGTAGTTGCCGGATTTGTTAAGGCCGGATACTTTCAGTGTTTGTTTGTCGCCTGCGGTCCAGTAAGCGCTGCGCATTACGTTATCCGGGAAGATACCGGAGTTGTTGCCGGTAACAGCGCCCAGGAGGTTGGTACCATTATTCTGGTTCTGCCAGGGCGTCATCACGGTGATGCTGATCGGCGTAACGTTACCGCTGGTGTCTTTCAGGTTCGCGAATACATCGTTCTGTACCGGCGGCTTGCCTGTATTGTTCCAGGGCAGCGGTCCAACGGAAGTAGCGGAACCGTCGTTGAAGTTCACCAGAATGCGGCTGTTGGGCGTACCCGGTGTTACCACCAGATTGAAGTTCTTCGTATCCATACCACCCTTGCCATTGTTCACGAGGACGCTGATGGCGTAAGTGCCTGCATCTGCGTAACCCGGGGTTACCTGTATCTGTGCCGTTCTGTTGTTACCGGTAAGGGTAGCGAAGGCTGGCAGACCGGTGGCGCTCCAGGTGATAACGTCAGCTGCATTGGCGTCTGTAGCGGAGAGTGAAATGGTCACCGGTGCACCTGCAGCAGTGGTAGTGTTGTTGATAGCTGCCAGTACAGGCGGATAGCTGTCATTCACCGTTAATGTAAAGGATGCAGCTGCCGTACCGTTATGCGGGTCTTTCGCGGTCACGGTAATGTTGGGGTACACCGCCTGATCGGTGGATGCCGGGTTCAGCGTCAGTGTACCGCTGCCATTACCGTTATCTACGAATGATGCGAATGTGGGCAGATTGGTGGCTGTGAGCGTAAGCGCTTGTCCATCCGGGCTGGCGGCCTGGTAGTTCACCGTTTGGGTGGTGCCATAGTGCATGGCGAAGCTGCTTACGTTATTGATCGAAGGCGGATTATTCAGGGTCGCTACGCTGGCTTCATTGCTGTAGCCGGAAACGCCGCCTTCATTTTTCGCCGTGATCTTATAGAAATACGTCACGTTGGAGAACAGGGAAGAATCCAGGTAAGAGGATACCGGGGTACCGCTTACTGTGATAGTGTTCTGCAATACGTAGTGCAGGTTATCGTTGATGGACCGATAGATGTCGAATGCTTTTGCATCCGCCGTCGGGTTGGTCCAGTTCAGCTGGATCTTTGAAGAAGAAGCGGCCGTAGCTGTAAGTGATGCAGGCGTTGCCGGGATTGCGGGCAATGCGAGCGTAGTGGCGCGTTTGGCCGGATTGATGAATACAGAATCCGGGATCAGGCTCTTCACGATGCCCGGTCCATCCCACCTTGTTTCCAGCGCCATGCCACCGCCTGCCTGGAAGTAGGTCACGGTGTACGGGTATGTGCCCGCATTCAGCGTAATGGAGCCGGAGCGCTCTGTGGGCGCCTGTGTGTAGTTGTTGTTCACTACCATCGTACCATTGATGAACAGCTGGCTGCCATCGTCGGAAGTGGTGTAGAAGTTATAAGTGCCGGTGGTCGGGATCCTGATCTGACCACTGAATTTGATCGCAAAATTGTAATCAACGTTCCTTACGTTGAGCGTTACATTGGGTACCTGGCCGGTTGCTGTGGGCGTGAGGGTACTAAAATCAGGCATAGTGGACGGCGTGTTGCTGCCCAGCTCATAATACTGATAAGCCAGCCCGTCATCTTCAACGGAGATAAATCCTGAATTACCGGCGTTGTTGATAGCCTGTACGCGATAAGCGTAAGTCGTTTGCGGAACCAGCGGGCTGTCCAGATAAACCGTTGCACCAGGTCCGGTTGTGGCAACGATCTGATAAGGTCCGTTGGGAGCAACACTGCGATATACTTCAAAACCGGTTTCGTTATTACTGTTATCCGTCCAGTTCACCCTGATCTTGTTATAAGACAGTGCTGTGGCGGTGATGCCGGATGGTTGTGCAGGCAATGCCGGAGAAGTTGCGTTCGGATTTTCCGTAAAGAAGGAAGCCGGGATCTCCTGGCGGGTGCTGCCCACGCCATTGGCGGTGTTCTTCCAGTAAAGCTTCATATCAAAACCACCGCCTGCCTGGAAGTAGGTAATAATAATCGGGTGGATGCCTTTGGTAAGGGTCACCGTGCCCTGGCGGTATTGAGCGGCGTGCAGTCCGTCGTTATCTACCAACGGTGTAAGACCGGCGCTATATGTAGTCTGATCGATGTACAGTCTGCTGCCGTCATCGGAGTATGTTTCAAATGTATAGCTGCCGGCAACCGGGATGTAAATGAAACCTTCCCATTTGATGGCGAAGTTAACATCGGCGGGCCTTATGGAAAGGTCTACCTGCGGTACAACCCCCTGTGCCACCGGCGTCAACGTATTGAAATCGGGTAATGCAGACCAGGAGCCGCTGTACGTCTTGTAACGGAGGCCTGTCAGATATGCGAGGGCAGATGCCTGGTTGCTGAAAGGCGACTGGTTACCGGCGAGGTCTCTGGCCTTCACCTGGAAGTAATACTGGTTGCCTTTTGTAAGGTTATATGCTGTGAAAGCGGTAACGTTACCTGCAACGGAATAAGATTTTACGCCGTTGATATAGATATCGTATTTATCCACACCTACATCATCCGTAGCAGGGTCCCATGCAAGGGATATCTGGTTGCCGCCGTTGCCGGTGATACGGAGGTTCGGCGGTGCGGTGGGCGGCGTAGTGTCTGCCTGTGTGATGGCATTCGCTTCATTGCTCTTTGGAGAGCCCGCGTTATTGTTCACGGCGCGAACAACATAGTAGTAACGGGTACCGGCGTTCAGGCTGCCATCTGTGTAAGTGGTAGTGCCTGCAGGAAGGATAGCGACCAGTGTGTAGGGGCCGCCGGCTGCGGTACCACGGTATACTTCAAAATTCGTTTCCGGATTAGTAGCGCTCGGGTTCACCGTCCAGTTCAGCTGGACCTGTGTTTTGGACGTTGCCTGTGCGGCAAGACCAGCGGGAGCGCCCGGGCCGTTGGCGCCGTTCGCGTTGATCACGGTGAACGGGGTGGAGTAGTCGCTGGAGCAACCGTATTGCTCAGTCACCTTTACGGTATATGATCCCGGGCTGGTTACTACCAGCGAATTTTGTGTGCCCAGTACAGTAGTATCGTTTACATTCTTCCAGGAATACGTTGCGTAGGTATTGGGAACAGATAAAGTAACACTGTTCACACCGGCAGGTGTGGGGATCACTTTACTCTGAAGACCGCTAACAGTGATGGGAGGCGGAACGGTCGGTGCCTTGATCTTGATCACCACGGGGATAGGGGACCAGGGGCTCCAGGTGTTGCCGTTCTTTACGTGGGCATCGTAGGTGCCTGTGGTGGTCACCGTGAGCGTATTGCTGGTGGCACCGGGAATGATTGTCCCGTCTTTCCGCCATTCGTATTGATCAAAACCTGCGGTCAGGCCGAGTGTAACGTTGATCGGATCGCTAGGGCAGAATTCGGTACGACCGAACAGCGGCCAGGGATTTGCCTTGTGTGCGCGATTCAGGAAGGGGAAGTAGTCCGGTTCTCCCCATGCATTGTACCATACCCCGTGTCCAAGGTCGGGGTAAACGGTCAGCTTCATGTTGGCACCTGCGGCTTGTGCGGCCGTATAAATATCCTGTGCGATGCCCGGGTCGGGGTTCATGTCCTTTCCACCCTGGAACAGCCACAGCGGCGTATATTTCCAGACACTGAGATTATCCCTGAAACTGAGAGAAGCCGCGCTGATAGGCGCAGCACCTGCAATGAATTTGGGATAACGGAACATCATTTCCCAGGTAGCGGCGCCACCGGCGGACAAACCGTCCACTGTAATGCGGAAAGGATCCACCTTACATTCGGGGATCATGTAGTTGTTTACGATTGTATAGAGCGCGTCATACTGGGAGTTCCCGAAGTATCCGCTGGTATTCTGCGGATAGAGCAGGAAGCCGTCGTATGTGCCATTGTCCACCATACTCTGGTAGAGCTGGCCGCCATGGTATAACTGGTATTCGTTGTCGTAGATCGTGCCTGCTTCACCGAGTCCATGGAAGAAAATGAGGAGCGGGTACACTTTGCCATCGTTCACTCCCGGCTGATAGCTCTTGGGGAATTTCAGGCGGAAGGCCATTCCGTTGTAGATATAACATTTGTAGGAATCGGTGCTCCAGTTGAGGCGGGTGGTTTTCACCCACTTCGCCAGCGTATTGTACGGCGGTTGTGCCGGAGGGCTGGATGGATTGTAGATTACAATGGGATCATTGGGGTTTAACACACCCGTTTGAGCACTGGAAGTGAGGGCGCTCACCATCAGCGTCAAAAAATACAGTAGGCGGTAGAAATGTTTCATAGAGTTGTTATTGGACATCAATGATTGCTAATTTGTCAAGCGCAGATAGGGGCATAAAAACTTTAAAACCGCATATTTACGCAGTTCTTCACGGGAGATGGCCAATAAGATTCGGTTTTGTCAGGGTTCAGAAGCCTTCAATCAGCTCTCAGAACATTGTGGTTTTTTGGTAGGAATGGAAAAAATATTATCGAGGCTATTCTCGCAATTCACAGACAGCAATATAAATTTATATGTTGTTGTTCCGGAATTACGCTGCTAAATTATGCCGCAAATTATAAATAATAAAAATTTATCACGATTAATTTTTGTGAATGGTTGAAAATTTCCGGTAAATGGATTCTTTTAACCTGTAATCGTTCTTTGCGAATGCCCTTCTGTTGGATACGATAACAATTACGTCACTCCATATTTTAATGCAATCGGTTGTTGTGCCGAAGGGCTTCTCCTCAGGCATTCACATCCAGCTCCAGCTGCCGCCTTTCGCTTCTTTCCCAGGCCGCGCTCTGATTGCTGCGGATATAACGGAAGAAGCCCTGGTAAACGGCAATGTTCATGAAAAGGAAATAGAACGGGATATAGAACAACCGGCTTTTGATATTTCTTCCCGCGAGGTAGTAACCGGTAAAGCCGGCGATATAAAAGCAGATTTGTGCCAGCAATACGAGTGTGTAGAACCATCCTCCGGATATGATCACCAGGGCGATATTGCTCAGCAGGAGGAGCGGGAGCGCGAGCGGGCTGAGGGTCCATCTCAGCACACGATGGCTGACGTACTGAAATGTCAGCACCGGGTGGCGGAACACGTTCAGCAAGGATATCAGTCTTACGATGGATTGGAAACCTCCCGCGCTGATCCGTACTTTTCGCTTATGTTCTTCCGTGATAGAGCCGGATGGTGTTTCCATGGCGTATGCATCCGGCGCATACGCAATACGGTAGCCTTTTTGATTAATACGGAGCGAGATGATGAAGTCATCCAGTATCACATCTGTCTCCACAGGCTCGTACAAAGCCGTACGAATGGAAAAAAGCTCTCCGGCCGCACCTACTACGGAATAGAGCTCTGCATCCAGTTTTTTCAGGAGCGATTCGTATTTCCAGTAGACGCCTTCCGTAGAAGCGGCGTCCAGGTTGCCGCCGGCCACTACTTTCTTTTCTCCGGCCACGCCGCCTACGCGTTCATCGGCATAATGCCGGACGATATTGCGTACGGCGTCTTTATTCAGCAGTGTATTGGCATCGCAGAAGATAACGAAGGGAGTTTGTACGGCCTGCATGGCGCGGTTAATAGCGGCGGTCTTCCCATGGCGGGCCGCTTCATGCATAAGCTGAATGCGCGGATATTCCCGGATGATGGCGGGTGTATCATCCGTGGATCCGTCTGTAATAAAGAGAATGGACAGTTTCCCGGCAGGATAATCCAGGGCCAGCGTGTTCCTGATCTTTTCCCGGATGAAGGCGCCTTCGTTATAGGCGGCTACCACCAGGGTTACCTCAGGTTCAATCGCCGGTCTTGCCGTGCGGGGAAACAGCAGCTGCCTGCATCTGGCCAGCAGTGCCAGGAGCATTCCGTAACCGATATAATTATAGAACAGAATGAAGAAACTGGCATAAAATACTATGGTGATCGCGGTTGTCATGATGATCTGGGGGGCTAAACTGATGCTAAATTAAAAAGGAAATCGAATTCATTGGCGCAAAGGTAAGGCGTCTATCGAACAGAAATAATCATTCACATCTAAAATTCCGCCATTTACGAGGAATTTGTAACCGGTTACCAATTTCCATATATTATGAAATAACAGTTATTATACTTTTGTAGAAGTTATTGATGATTCACCTACGGTTATCCACAATAGCGTACTTATACGGAAAATATTAACATATTTGTTTCTTTAGAGAAGAGTTAATAATTTTACCGCCATAATATTTAAGATTACCTCCATATCCATCTCCTTTGAAATTCCGCACGGAATAATTTAACCAAGCCAATTCCGGTATCACCGGAAGACCTAATAAAAAACCTCGCTTTGACGATTCCGTCATCGCAAACATCCTGACCACATCCTCCTGAGAAATCAGCAACAATCGTTGTCTGCCATAACAGCTAGTGCTGTAGGTTTGCACCGGTTCATCAGGAAACAAAGTTTTTTATTACGTCAAACTTGAAAGATGAAAAAAACAATACTGATCGTTGATGATAGCGCGCCAATCAGATTTTTACTGGAATCTATACTTGGCAAACAATATAAAGTTTACTCCGCACCGGACGGCCTTACTGCTATGATGTGGCTTTCCCGCGGTAACCGGCCTGACCTGGTGGTAACGGATATTCAGATGCCGAATATTGATGGATGGGAACTGGTGAGCTATCTGAATGGGAATGTGCTGTATGACGATATCCCCATTATTGTTCTTTCCGGCAGCCAGGTGGATGAAGCACGTGAGCAGGAGCTGCAGTACAAAGTGGCGGACTATATACGCAAGCCTTTTGATCCGGTGAAGTTGCTCGAGTCTATCCAGAAAAATATACAGACACCGCTGTCTGTATTAGGGTAATAAATTCCAAAGTTCAAAGCCCCTTGTTTGTTTATGATTTATAATGTACCACTACACCTACAAGAGCAGAAGAGAAAACCGCTGACAACGGTGATATCCCTTCCATCCGACAGCCTCGTACGTTTTGCGCTGGTGATCGGCAATGGGCAACAAATCTCCGGTCTTCTGCCCCAAACCTCCGAAGGCATTGTGGCGACCAACAGTATTGGCGCTGCGCAAAAGATGCTCAAAGAGCGTCTGTACAACAACATCACCCCATCTTTTATCATTTGCGAAGACAAAGGGAACGTGGCAGAGATGAAACAATTGCTGACCTTCCTCGGAAAGGAAAAGCATTTCCGCAAGATACCCTTCTTCGTATATACCACACAGTTGTCGACCGAAGTAAAGAACAGCTTCGGTAAGATAGGGGGGATCGATGATGTTTTGTCGCCTTCTACTTCAGCGGCGGATTTTACGGCGAAGCTGCAGTTTGCCCGTAAGTTCAGATTGATGTCTCTGAAAGCGGCTGCACAATCCAAGATGCAAAACAGCTTCAGCTTCCGGAACATTGATGTGAACTACATCGCCAAACGTACTTTCGATATCGCCATTTCCGGCACGGCGCTGTTGCTCATCAGTCCGCTTTTATTTGTGATCGCGGCGATGATCAAGATTGACTCCAAAGGCCCGGTGTTCTACATTTCCCGTCGCGCCGGCGCCAACTACAGAGTTTTTCGTTTTTACAAGTTCAGGACCATGGTAGCGGATGCGGATAAGAAAGTGAAGGAACTGAACCATCTCAATCAATATGATGTGAATGGGGACAAAGGCCCTGTTTTCTTCAAGCTCAGCAACGATCCGAGGGTGACTAAACTCGGCGCTTTCCTCCGGAACAGCAGTCTGGATGAATTACCGCAGTTGTTGAACGTATTATTGGGCGATATGAGCCTCGTGGGTAATCGTCCGCTGCCGTTGTATGAAGCGGCTTCGCTGACCACGGATCAATATGCCGGCAGATTCCTCGCCCCCGCGGGCATTACAGGTCTCTGGCAAATCAAAAAGCGCGGGAAGAAAGATATGAGTGTGAACGAACGCATCAGCCTGGATATCGATTATGCTACCAAATACTCTTTCATATATGACATGTGGATCCTGGCCAACACTCCGGGAGCCCTTATCCAGAAAGAGAACGTATAGCACCTTTACAAACCGAAACACCGAATACAAGCTATTTAATCTAATGAAACGGAACGCAGAACCGCTGGTATCGATCATTACCCTGAATTACAATCAGACCGCGATCACCTGCGAATTCCTGGAGTCTACCAAAAAACTGACTTACAGGAATTTCGAAACGATAGTTGTGGATAATGCCTCAGCCATTGACCCTGTCGGACAGATCAATGCCGGAAATTATCCAAATGTGACCGTACTGGTGAGCCCGAAGAATCTCGGGTTCACCGGCGGTAACAACCTTGGGATGAAACATGCCAAAGGGGATTTCGTATTTATCGTCAATAATGACACGGAAGTAACGCCCGATCTGATAGAGGTGTTGCTGGAGCCTTTTTACGAGGACGATACCATTGGCGTTACCTGTCCCAAGATCCGCTACTTCAGCCATCCCAACATCATACAGTATGCGGGTTTCTATCCCATGAACCTTTACACCGGCCGCCAGAATGCCGTAGGAAGCAATGAAGAGGACAAAGGACAGTGGAACGTTTCCGGCGATACATACTGTGCGCACGGCGCCGCCATGATGGTGAAACGTGAGGTGATCGAAAAAGTGGGCATGTTCGCGGATAAATTCTTCATTTATTATGAAGAAAGCGACTGGAGCGCGCGCATCCGCCGCGCAGGGTACAAGATCCGCTATGTGGCGGAAGGGCTTATTTACCACAAGGAGTCTATCACCATGGGCAAGGAAAGCGCCATCAAAGCGTATTACCACACCCGTAACCGCATTCTGTATATGCGCAGGAACACCAATCCATTACAGCTGACGGCATTTACCTTGTTCTTTACCTTTTTCACTTTCCCCAAGGGCGTGTTGAAATATACGCTCCGGGGGCAGTTCCGGCATTTGCGCTCTTTCCTGAGGGGCACTTTCTGGAACCTCGGCAATTCAAGTTATTCTATCGAAAAGTAAAAAAATTGTATCATGATAACATCTCTCGTAACAGGCGGCGCCGGCTTCATCGGCTCTCACGTTGTTAAACATTGTCTGGCTCTCGGCCACCGCGTTATTGTACTGGATGACCTCAGCGGCGGATTTGAAGATCACATCCCCGAAGGCGCCATTTTTGTACAAGGCTCCGTTACGGACGAGCAGCTGGTGGCATCCCTGTTCGAACAATACAAATTCACTTACGTATATCATCTGGCGGCGTATGCAGCGGAAGGATTGTCTCACTTCATCCGCCGTTTCAACTACAATAACAACCTGATCGGCAGCATCAACCTGATCAACGAGTCCGTGAAGCATAAGGTGAAATGTTTCGTGTTCACTTCTTCCATAGCGGTATATGGGGCGGGACAGCTGCCTATGCGGGAAGATATGGTGCCGCAGCCGGAGGATCCCTATGGTGTATCCAAATATGCTGTGGAACTGGACCTCAAAGCGGCGCACGAGATGTTTGGGCTGGACTATGTGGTGTTCCGTCCGCATAACGTGTATGGAGAGAATCAGAACATCGGCGACAAGTACCGGAACGTGATCGGTATTTTCATGAACCAGATCATGCAGGGCAAACCGCTGACTATTTTCGGGGACGGTGAGCAGACGCGCGCTTTCAGCTATATTGACGATGTGGCCATTCCCATTGCCCACGCAGTGAACACACCGGCGGCGTTTAACCAGGTGTTTAACATCGGGGCGGACAAGCCATACACGGTGAATGAACTGGCGAAAGTGGTGGGCGAATGCTTTGGTGTAACGCCCAATATCAATTATCTGCAGGCCCGTAACGAGGTGATGCATGCTTATTCAGATCACTCCAAAGCGCATGGCGTATTTGGCGAAGGGTCAGGAGTGAGCCTTGCCGAAGGGATCCGTCGTATGGCAGAATGGGCCAAGGTAGTAGGGGCGAGGGAAAGTAAAGAATTTGCGAACATCGAGATAAACGAAAAGCTGCCGCAGGGGTGGGAGAAGAAAACACAACCCAGCGCAGTGCCTGCATAATGATACCGGAAAGGAAAATAAAAGTATTGCAGACCATCCGTCAGGGTCTGATCGGCGGAGGAGAAACGCATGTGCTGGGCCTGGTGGAACAGCTGGATAAAGAGCGTTTTGATCCGGTGGTGCTGTCATTCACAGACGGCCCGATGATTGACCGGCTCAACGAGATGGGGGTCAGGAACTATGTCATTCCTACGCATAAGGCTTTCGATTTTCGCCTTTGGGGAAAGGTGAAGGCTTTGCTGAGAAAGGAGAAGATTGAGATCGTACATGCCCATGGTTCCCGTGCTGCCAGTAATCTGCTCGTGCCCGCCAGGATGTTGCGTATTCCGGTATTGTACACTATTCACGGCTGGTCTTTTCACGACGATCAGCCTTTCATGCAGAAAAAATTGCGGGTGCTGTCCGAACGCTGGCTGACCAACAGCATGGTACGCAATATTTCGGTGTCCGCTTCCAATCAGGCTACAGGACGCCGGCATTTCCCGGGTTTCCGTTCCATCGTGATCAACAATGGCATTGATCCCAAGAAGTTCAATCCGGATGGCCAATACAAAGATATCCGGCAGGAGCTGAACATCCCCGCACATCATACACTTGTAAGTTATATCGCCCGCATTACCGTGCAGAAAGATCCGCTGACACTCATCCGCGCTTTTGCGGAAGTGATGAAGAAAACGCAGGATGTAACGTTGCTGGTAGTGGGAGACGGTGAGCTGAAGGAAGATATGATCCAGCTGGCGCAATCCCTCGGGGTTACCGGTAATATCGTTTTTCAGTCTTTTCGTACAGACGTTCCCGATATACTGCATGCGAGTAACATCTATTGCCTGCCCTCCCTCTGGGAAGGATTGCCCATCGGGCTGCTGGAGGCTATGGCCATGGGCAACGCAGTGATCGCCACTACGGTAGACGGTTCTATGGAAGTGATCCGGCACCTGGATAACGGATGGCTGGTAGAGCCCAGGGACACCGTGCTGCTGGCGAACGCCATCCTGAAATTGCATGAAGAGAAATATTTCCGTTCCGTGCTGCAGAAGAATGCCATTGCTACCGTACAGGAGCGTTTCAGTCTTTGTAGCATGACCCGCAAGATTGAAGCGCTTTACGACGAGGTCAGCGCTACCCGTTCAACTATAACATCATGATGAATTTTATACACATCCTGGTAGATGTCATAGAAGTAATACTGGCGTGGTTCATACTGTTACCCACGGTATTGCTGCTCATCTACGGTTTGATCAAACTGTTCCGGATTAATAATTCGCCGCTGGTGAAAGTGAAAGAGAACAAGACCCGGAAGCAGTTCAATATCGCGGCGATCATCCCCGCGCATACAGATCTTACACTCGTACCGCCGTTGGTGGATTCTCTGCTGAAGCAGACGTACCATAATTTTCACATCTACATCATCGCGGATAATTGCGAGAAGGTGGACCTGCATTATACTGATCCCCGTATCAAGATACTGATCCCGGAGAAGCCTTTTCACAACAAGACCAGGAGCATAGACATGGCGATCGATAATTTCGAGGAGCCACATGAAGTGTTCGTGATCTTTGATTCGGACAACCTGGTGCGGCCTGATTACATGGAAGTGCTGAACACTTATTTCAACATGGGGTACCGCGCGGTGCAAACGCATATGCTGCCGAAGAATACAGATACCCTGTATGCGCGGATGGACGCGGCGGGAAATCACTATTGTAATTTCCTGGACCGCCTGGCGCGGATGGAACTTGGCTTGTCCGCGAACATCTGGGGGCTGGGGATTGCTGTTGAAACATCGCTTTACAAACAGATACTTTACCAAAACTTTCCCGGCAGCTTCCGCAAACTCGGCGGGTTTGATAAAAGGATGCAGGCGGAAATGGTGAAGACCATCCCGCAGATCGCCTATGCAGTGGAAGCAGTGGTATATGATGAGAAGATACAGAACGGGGCCGCTCTGCAAAAGCAGCGTACCCGCTGGATCAGCGCGTATTTCAGTGCTGTGCCGGACGCTCTTACGGTGATCTGGAAAGGAGTCACTACTTTCAGTCTTGACAGGATGTACTTTGGGCTCAACCTCCTCCGCCCACCGCTCTTCATCATGATGCTCACCGCCCTTTTCCTTTGTATTTTCAACATCTGGTTCAGCCCGGAATGGGCCGTTTTCTGGGCCGCAGCCATCATCGTTTTCGTACTCACTTTCTTCACCATCGTAACTGTCATGAGCCGGGATGCCAGCATCTTCAAGGCTATGTTCTTTTTGCCTTTATTTATGTGGCGACAGGTGAAGGGACTCCTGCGTATCTCCGACGCAGGCAAGGATTTCCTCCGCACCCAGAATACCAAAGTGGTGTATATAGAGGAGATGCTCGAAAAGCAGAAAATTTAATTTCCGTAACTTTCCTGCCAGGTAAATGTTAATATACTATGGCAGAAGAAACTGTAGAAGTACGTCTTCTCAGCGCGGAGGATTACCTGGACCTCAAAGAGTCCATGGTATCCGCCTATGCTGATATGCCGGGAAATTACTGGGGGAAAGGGGCCATTCAACGGTTGACTGCTCTTTTCCCGGACGGACAGATAGCCGTGACCGTGAATGGGAAAGTAGTAGGATGCGCATTGTCCATCATTGTGGATTATGAAAAGTTCGGGGATGATCATACCTACGAACAGATCACGGGATATAATACCTTCAATACCCATAACCCTAAAGGCGATACGTTATATGGCATCGAAGTGTTCGTGGACCCCGATTACCGGGGCAAACGGCTTGCCCGCAGGTTGTACGACGCACGCAAAGCCCTTTGCGAGAACCTGAACCTGGAAGGGATCGTGGCCGGCGGCCGTATCCCGAACTATGAAAAGTATGCGCACCTGATGACGCCACGCGAGTATATCGAAAAGGTGCGCGACAAGGAGATCTATGATCCTACGCTTACTTTCCAGTTTTCAAATGATTTTATCGTCAAAAAGATATTGAAAAATTACCTGCCGAATGATGAGGCATCGAAAGGGTTTGCCACATTGCTCCAGTGGTTCAATATCTATTATGAAAAGGACCGGGATACGATCCGCTATAACAAGTCCACCGTGCGGATAGGGCTTGTGCAATGGCAGATGCGCACCTACAACGGGATAGAAGGATTCCTGCAACAGGTGGAGTTCTTCGTGGACGCGGTCAGCGATTATGAAGCGGACTTCGTGGTGTTCCCGGAATTTTTCAACGCCCCGCTCATGATCGAGTTCAACCAGCTTGATCCCGCCGCTGCCATCCGGGGCGTAACGAAGTATACGGAACAATTGCGCGAGGAATTCTCCCGGCTGGCCGTATCCTACAATGTGAATATCATTACCGGCAGCATGCCCATCGTGATAGACGATCATTTATATAATATTTCCTATCTCTGCCGCCGCGATGGCACTTCTGATCACTATATGAAGATACACCCTACACCCAGCGAGGTATATTCCTGGGGGATGAAAGGGGGCAGTGAGATCAAAGTGTTTGACACGGATTGCGGCAAGGTGGGCATCCAGATATGTTATGATGTGGAATTTCCGGAGCTGGCCCGCCTGCAGGCCCGGCAGGGAATGCAGATACTCTTTGTGCCTTTCCTCACAGACACGCAGCACGGGTACAACCGCGTACGTTTCTGCGCGCAGGCCAGAGCTATCGAGAATGAATGCTATGTAGCCATTGCAGGGTCGGTAGGCAATCTTCCCAAAGTAAGCAATATGGACCTGCAGTACGCACAGTCCGCGGTATTGACCCCTTCCGATTTCGCTTTTCCTGTAACGGGGATTAAAGCAGATGCCACACCCAATACAGAGATGATCGTAGTGGCGGATGTGGACCTCGTTCTGCTGAAAGAGCTGCATGCATTTGGAAGTGTGCAAACCATGAAAGATCTTCGCGAGGATTTATACGAAGTAGTATTAAAGCAAAAATAAACCATGCATCAACATACCATCAACCTGGCGTTGCAGATATTGCCGCAGGTAGCATCCGATAAAGTTTACGCCGTAGTAGACGAAGCGATTGCAGTGATACAACGTTCCGGCGTGAAATACCGCGTTTGCCCTTTTGAGACCGTCATGGAAGGTACTTATGACCAGCTGATGGAGATTGTGAAAGAAGCGCAGGAAGTATGTTTCAAGGCAGGAGCGGGGCAGTTGCTGGTATATATCAAGATACAGAACAGGCAGGACGGGGATGTTTTTATCGAAGACAAAACCGCGAAATACGATCAATAAAAAAAGCGGAATGAATGTTTTTCATCCCGCTTTCTGCCTTAGGCCATTCGTTTATTTTGAGAATAAAACCCCGCCAAACACCAGGTACGCAATACCCAGCGTGAGCAATATGTTAAACAGCTGCGCAATAATAAAGGCAATCGCCGGCCGGCCGTTTTCCATTTTGAAGATATCCGTAAACTTTGTTTCCAGACCTATGCAGGCAAATGCCAATGCAAAGAAGCAGGTCTGCAGGTCTTTCACATTCCCCTTCGTTTCCTTTACTAACGCTGACGGTAGTACGAATGAGAACAGGAGGGATATGAAGATGAAACCCAGTACAAATTTCGGGAAACGATCCCAGATGGTACGCAGACCGGGTTTCGGTTGATTGGTCTCTTTCTTTGAATACGTCCACCAAACAGAAATGAGGAAAGCTGCGATCCCCAACAGTACGTTCTGTGAGAACTTAACCAGCGTGGCATATTTCAGCGCCTGTTCCCCCAGCATGGTGCCAGCCGCTACTACCGCGCCGGACGTGTCGATGGTGCCGCCAAGCCATGCGCCTGCAACTTCGGGGGGCATGTCCATCCATCTCGCGATGTAAGGCATGAAGATCATCATCGGGATAGCCACGATCAATACCAGCGAGATCACGTGCGAGAGTTTCCTGTTATCGCCTTCGATGGCGCCGGAAGTGGCAATGGCGGCGGATACGCCGCAAATGGATACCGCACTGGATATCATCATCCTGAATTCATCATCCAGCCCGAATTTTTTGCAGATCCAGAAGGAGAAATACCATACTGTGAATACCACTACTACAGATTGCATGACACCCAGTCCGCCGCCTTTCACCAGCTCCTGGAAGATGATCCCGGATCCGAGCAGCACCAGTCCTGTTTTGATGAACAGTTCGGTTTGCAGGATGGGTTTCATCCATTCGGGAAGGCCCAGCACGTTACTGATGAAAAGGCCCAGCAGCAGGCTGAACAGCACGATCTCAATACCGAATTCCTTTATGCGCACGTTCCCGGTGATCACCTGTGCGAACATGGAGATCAGCATCACGGCGATCAGTCCGTATACAAGTTGAAGGGTGATCTTTTTTCCGCTGAGGAGCCCGGCCACGAGGAGGCCTCCCAGTATCCAAAGGAAAAGTCCGCCTATACGGGCAAGGTTGGAAACGCTGGAAAGTTTCTCCACAAGAGAGGTGCCGTCGTTCCAGTCGAATTTAGGCATGGCAGGTCTTAAGCCCAGGCAGATCAGTACAACACTGGCGAACGCCAGTATAACAGCGATCCAGTCTTCATGTAATGGTTTTTTCAGTATCATTTTAATGGTCGTTAATGCATAGGTGTTAGTGGAAGAATAAATACCCGATGATCACCGCAGCAATCACCCCTACCACGTCGGCGATGAGGCCGCAGGCGAGGGCATGGCGGGTCTTTTTGATATTCACGGAGCCGAAATAAAGGGCCAGTATATAAAATGTTGTTTCCGTGGAACCCTGCATGATGCAGGCCAGCCTTCCCTGAAAGGAATCGGCGCCATATTGCTTCATCACATCGATCATCAGTCCGCGTGCGCCGCTGCCGCTGAAGGTTTTCATAATACCAACCGGCAAAGCAGGCACAAAATCGGTATTGAGGCCGATCAGCGCTACTATCCAGCCGATGCCGTTCACAATGAAGTCCAGGCAGCCGGTAACGCGGAATGCACCTATACCAACGAGAATGGCTACGAGGTAGGGAATGATCATTACAGCCACTGAGAAACCATCTTTAGCACCGTCTATAAAGGCTTCGTAAACGTTGATCTTTTTGGATACTCCCAGCAGCAGGAATGACACGATAATGGCGAAGATCACCAACCCGCCGATCATGGCTGTATAACTGGCGATCTGTTCCGTAGGCATGTTATGCAGCCAGGCGTATAACCCGTACATCAGCAACAGAAAACCACCGATGAATACGAGAACGGGCAGTTTCAGGAGGTTAATCCGCTGATAAGCCGCTACAGCCACCATGCCGGACAGGAAAGAAATGAAAGTGCCGATCATGGTGGGGATGAAGATGTCCGCCGGATTGACGGCATGCATGGAGAGCCTGACGGCCATAACGGAAGTAGGGATGATGGTCAGGCCTGCCGTATTCAATACGAGGAACATGATCTGCGCATTGCTGGCTGTGTCTTTCTGCGGGTTGATCTCCTGCAGTTCTTTCATTGCTTTGAGTCCCAGCGGGGTAGCGGCATTATCCAACCCGAGCATATTCGCTGAAAAGTTCATCACAACGGAACCCATAGCCGGGTTTTTATGAGGAATGCCGGGGAAGAGTTTGGAAAACAGGGGATCCACGAACTTCGCGAACAGTTCGATCATCCCGGCACGTTCCCCGATCTTCATAATACCCAGCCAGAAGGTCATCACACCGGTCAGCCCGATCGCGATCTCCGCGCCGGCTTTGCCATTCTCAAACATCCCTGTCATAATCTTACCGAATACTTCCGTATCTCCCAGGAAGATCAGCTTGCATAATGCTACCACAAAGGCGATCACGAAGAAGCCGATCCAGACATAGTTTAAAGCCATAGTGTATTGTTTAAGGGCT
Source organism: Chitinophaga niabensis (assembly GCA_017849435.1). Taxonomy (GTDB): domain Bacteria; phylum Bacteroidota; class Bacteroidia; order Chitinophagales; family Chitinophagaceae; genus Chitinophaga; species Chitinophaga niabensis_A. The sequence continues at coordinate 47,016 of JAFIGY010000007.1, read as the reverse complement.
GGCCGGAACCTGCCGGGGGCCAAAATAGTAAATTTTAACACGTTATTACTCGTTGAGATGCACTATCTTTGCGCAAATTTTTTAAGAAATGGCTTTGCAAGCAGGAATAGTAGGACTGCCCAACGTAGGAAAATCCACCTTATTTAACGCCGTATCCAACAGCGCTAAAGCGCAGGCGAGCAACTACCGCTTTTGCACCATCGAGCCCAATGTAGGCCTGGTGGATGTTCCGGATGTCCGGATCGTAAAACTGGAAGAGCTGGTGAAGCCCAACCGTACGGTGCCTACTACCATGGAATTTGTGGACATCGCCGGTCTCGTAAAAGGCGCCAGCAAGGGAGAAGGCCTCGGCAACAAGTTCCTCGCCAATATCCGCGAGGTAGATGCGATCGTACATGTGATCCGCTGCTTTGAAGACGATAACATCCTCCGCGAAGAAGGGCCTATCAACCCTGTAAGCGACAAAGAGATCATTGATACCGAGTTGCAGCTGAAAGACCTGGAAAGCGTGGAAAAGAAGATCGCGCGGACGGAGAAAATGGCGAAGACCGGAGGAGATCCCAAGGCCAAAGCAGAGTTTGAAGTACTGAAACGTTGCAAGGAACATCTGGAAAAAGGAAAGAATATCCGCGAACTGGGATTGAGCAGGGAAGAGCGCGCAGCGATCGCAGACCTTTTCCTGCTGACGGAAAAACCGGTGCTGTACGTGGCGAATGTGGATGAAGCTTCGCTGCATACCGGCAACAAGTTCTCCCAGGCACTCGCAGAAGCCGTGAAAGCGGAGAATGCGGAAGTGATCATCATGAACAACAGCATTGAAGCGCAGATCACGGAAATGGAAGATCCCGGGGACAAGGAGATGTTCCTCTCCGAATACGGCTTGTCCGAACCCGGATTGAACCGCCTTATCCGCTCTGCTTATAAATTACTGGATCTTATCACTTATTTCACTGCCGGCGTGCAGGAGGTAAGGGCCTGGACGATTCACCAGGGCTGGAAAGCGCCGCAGGCGGCAAGTGTGATCCACACTGATTTTGAAAAAGGCTTTATCAAAGCGGAAGTGATCTCTTATGAAGATTTCGTGAAGTTCGGTTCTGAGGCGTCCGCACGCGATAACGGCCGTTTACGCATTGAAGGTAAAGAGTACGTAGTGAGCGATGGAGATGTGATGCATTTCCGCTTCAACGTATGATCCAAAGATACCCATGAGTAAAATCATGAGGGTTACAACAAATCAGAAGGCCTCCCGATAACCGGGAGGCCTTCGCTATTATGGCAATTGGACAGACTAAAGATTATACCCGATAGACGCATAGTATTGTGCTCCCACGGTAGGGTTGCCCCATGACTGGATATATTGATTCTTCAACAGGTTAGACGAACCGATCTTCACTGTCACCTTTGGTTTTGGGAAGAACTTGCTCACCTGCGCATCCAGCGTGCCGTAGGAAGGAATGAGACCCTGGTTGGCAGCCCTTACCATCGGACCTACGAAGGAGGAGGACCAGATGAAGCTGTCCTGCCACCGCCAGGTGAGATTGAAGCTGAAGAAGGAATGGGCAATGTTGCGATTACCAACGTAGAGGTTATAGCGTACTTTCGGTGTGTTGTACATGGCCTGGAAATTTCCCAGGTCTTTTTCATTGCTTAACTCATTGTAAGAAACGTTACCACCGGCGAAGAATTGTTGCGGCAGGCTGTAATCCAGCCCCAGCGCCCAGCCCCAGGATTTGATATCTTTATCGTAGTTCACCGGGATGGAATAGATGTCCGCCGGACCGGTGGCATTCGGCCGCACCAATATCTGTGTACCGTTGAAGTTCTTGAAGGTATTGGTGTAAATGTAAGCGTCAATTACCAGCTTGTTGGCAATGAGGGATTTATAACCCAGCTCAAACGCGATGACCTTCTCGGGTTTGAACTCTTTGAAGGTATACTGCTGAGGATTGCCCGCCTGTACGGACTCCAGCGTGAAAAGCGGACCGGTTTCCAGGTTGTAGCGCTGCCGCAGGAAAGGGAGGCCGCCGAGCAGCCTGGCCTGTGGTGTTTTCAGATCGATGTACTGGTCCTGGCAGGTAGGAATGCGGAAGCCGGTCTGGTAAGATGCGCGGATGTTGTGTGTTTTGAGGAAAGTATACACGGCGGACAGACGCGGGCTGAACTGGCCTTCGAAGTTTTCGTTCTTATCATAGCGCAAAGCGCCGGTCAGTTTTAAATTATCCTGCAACAACCTTTTACCTACCTGCACATAGCCGCCATATTCCTTGATGCGGAACTCTTTGCCGTTATCATCCACGGCAAACAGCGTCTTCTCCGAGTTCAGTGCGTATACGCGATAATTACCACCCACCATCAGTTCCATGAAGGATATCTGGTTCTTGAAATTATACATGAACTCTGCCTGGTACAGATTGGTTTTATCCGTGAACTTGGCGCCTACGCCGGTGGCGTCTCCGGGGATCGGTTTCTTCTTTACATTATCCGCCGCATTGTCAAACTGCGCGGTGCCGGGCAGGAAGCGGCCGTTATCCGCCACTGTTCTGGCAGCATTATGGAAATTCGTGGAGCCGCCTTTTGCTGCGTTGGTGGCGGTGGCAAAAGCCTGCGTGGGGGACTGACCACCGGCAAGTGCCTGCTGGAAGGCTGTGCTGAAAGTAGTCAATGCCCCTGTGGCATAAGCTCCGAAGTACTGCTGGAACCAGGTGGTGCTGGGCTTCCACGCCTCATTGATCCCCGCGCCCAATGTTCCGATGGCATAGGAATCGCCGGCCCGTTCCTGAGTGGTGTAGGCACGTATGTAGAAGTTATCGGCACGCAATTCCACTTTATACTGACCCATGCGGAAATTCTTGATGGAGTAGCGGTCGGCACCCGTATATACGGTAGTACCGGTACCATAGCTGCCTTGCGCCAGCAGCTCGAGGTTAGAGTGGAACTTGTAATGCAGTGCCAGGTTAGCCTTGAGGTTTTTAGTATCATAATCGGCCAGATCATGCTCGTCGTATCCTGTGCGGGATACGAAGGATTTAAGGGAGTCGGGCATCATGGCGTTGTAGATCTGCGCAGGTGTGATGGCGCCGCCGGTAGCGCCTGACAGTTGAAGAAGACCGTTGCTGAGCGGGTTTCCCGGCGTCATGGCGGTGCCCCGCAGGGCGCCCAGCATATTGATGTTGGTTTCATCGCCGTAGGTGTTGATCCCGTTGTAGCCCGGGTTGTTGCCACGGTTGCCGCTCTTCAGATCATACCCGTTCAAAAGACTCTGGTCCCGTGTATCATAAGCCTGCCAGTCCTTGGCATTGATATAACCAAGGTTGATCTTGAACGCGAATTTATCGTTGATCGCTTTGGCATAACGAACAGATACATCGTAGTATCCCGTGTTGGGAGTGCTTCTGCCGGATTCGCTCAACATCCCGCCTTTCACGATCGCGCTTAATCCCTGGTATTGAAAGGGGCTTTTGCTGTTCAGCAATACGATCCCGTTCAGGGCGTTGGGGCCATACAATGCAGAGGCCGCGCCGGGCAGGAGTTCCACGTTATCCATATCCAGCTCCGTAATCCCTACGATGTTGCCTACGGAGAAGTTCAGGCCGGGAGCCTGGTTATCCATACCATCTATCAGCTGCAGCATGCGCGTGTTTCCGTTGCTGTTGAAGCCGCGGGTGTTCACGGATTTAAAGGTGAGACTTTGTGTGCTCATTTCCACGCCTTTCATATTGGCCATCGCATCGTAGAATGTAGGCGCGGGGGAGGCTTTGATGGTCCGGGAGTCCAGCTTCTCGATGGACACCGGTGATTGCAGGATACTTTCCGTAGCACGGCTCGCGGAAACCACCACTTCCTTTCCGAGTATTTCAGTGGAAGAGAGCTGCACATTCACATTGATCCCCGGATTGGTGACCGTTACTTCTTCGGGCTTGAAACCAACATAAGAGAAAACGAGCGTGAGGGGGAGGGAGCGCCCGGTTGTAACCTTGAATGCCCCGTTGGCATCAGTGATCGCACCAGCCGTAGCTCCTTTCACAGAAACAGATACCCCGGGCATAGCCTGACTGGTGGTGGCGTTAACAACAGTGCCTGAAATGGTAGTCTGATTTTGGGCCCATGCTAATTGCCATGTGATCAACAATATAACTATAGACCAGCAATACTTGTGTAACCTGCATTTCATAAAGTGAGAATTTAATGAAGGAATTTTGGCTGACCAGAGGAATAATAGTTTTATTAAATATAAGGAAAATTAAAAGGACTTGACGAAAGGCTGCCGCTGCGTTTTTCGGGTATCAACAAAATATAAGGGTTTTTTAGACAAATGAAAATTAATTTATTAATCGACTGACTAATAGCTAATTAAAGGGGGCAATAAATTTAATATCATTATTCTTCTTCAAGAAATGTGGATAATATCCGGCCGATCTTTTCGAACTCGATAAGAAACCCGTCGTGTCCATACGGGGAATCGATCTCGTGGTAAACTGTGTTGTGCATGTGACGGGCCAGCAGTAGTTGTTCTTCGGGGGGACAAAGGATATCGCTGGTAATGCCGATGAGCAGGGTATGTTGTTCAATCTGCCGAAGCGTGGCTTCGATGGCTTCGTGCCGCCCCCGCGCGATGTTATGGCTGTCCATTGCTTTGGTTAGCAGCCAGTAGCTCTGGGCGTTGAAGCGCTTCACCAGTTTATCGCCCTGGTAAAGGATATAGGAAGACGCCTTAAAATGATCCGTTTTTTCTTTATCCGGATCGGTTTGTGTGCGCATGAACGTCTGATAGTTGCGATAGGTGAGCATTCCGATAGCCCTGGCGGCTTTTAGGCCGCGCGCTCCTGCGGAGGGCTGGGCTTCTTCCCAGCTGGGGTCTGCTTCAATGGCCAGTCTTTGCGAAGTATGCACTGCAATGCCCCATGCGCTTTCTGCGGCACCGGTGCAGAGCAGGAATAATCTTCCGATCCTTGCAGGTTCTGTCAACGCCCATTCCAGTACCTGGTAGCCGCCCATGGAGCCGCCTACGAGCAGATGGATTCTTTCAATATTGAGGTGTTTGCGCAATAACACATGCGCATGTACGATATCGCGAATGGTGACCTGCGGAAAAGTGCGATAGTAGGGCTTTCCGCTGCGAGGATCTGTGCTGAGCGGTCCGGATGAACCATAACAGGAGCCCAGGATGTTGGCACATACGATGAAATATTTCTCCGGGTCTATCACGCTGCCTTCCCTGATAAGGCCCTGCCACCAGTCGGCCACATCGGAATTGGCCGTGAGCGCATGGCAGACCCATACCACGTTGTCTCCATGCCTGTTGAGGGTGCCGTACGTATGATAGGCAATCTCCAACCCGGGTAATACTTCGCCGGATTCCAGGTGAAATGGCTGGGCAGTATGGAAGGTTTGTGCGGACAAGTGGTAAAAAATTTGCGCAAACCTACGAAAGTCACCTGCCAATTACAAATGCCGGTCGTCATACCGGCTTATTATTTTGACGAGGATGATTTATCTTTGATGCCTGTAATATATCAGCAAACACATGAAGATCGCTTTAAAACGTATTGACGACGGATTTAACATGGAAGCGGTGGACGAACAGGGCCACAAGGTTTTAATGGATTCCTCCGTGGAGAACGGCGGAAAGAACAACGGCGTTCGCCCGATGCAAATGCTCATCATGGGCCTCGGCGGCTGTTCTGCCATTGATGTGGTGATGATCCTGAAGAAACAACGCCAGGAGATCACGGATTTCCGGATCGAGATTGAAGCGGAAAGAGAAAAGGGCAAGGAGCCGTCACTTTGGGAAAAGGCGCATATTGTGTTCCATCTCAGCGGGAAGATCGATGCGGATAAAGCAGCACGCGCCGTGGAACTGTCTATGAACAAATACTGCTCCGTAGCGGAAACCCTTCGCCAGGGCAAAACGCAGCTGACCTGGGAGGTGAAGCTGAACGGCTGATATTATCCATTCCAACAAGGCTAACGATGAAGAGAAAGAATAAACCAACATACCATCCGGAGACACAGGCGATCAGGATACAATCGGAGCGTACCCCTCACCGGGAGCACAGCAGCCCGATGTACCTTACTTCCAGTTTTTGTTATGACGATGCCGAGCAGATGCGCGCTGCTTTTGCGGATGAGATAGACGCATTCATCTATACCCGTTTCAGCAATCCTTCCGTGCAAGAGTTCGAGAACCGGATGTGCGCCCTGGAAGGCGCCGAAGCGGGCTACGCCACTGCATCCGGGATGAGCGCTGTTTTCGGCAGTTTCATGGCTTTTCTGAAAACGGGTGACCATCTCCTGTCTTCCAGTTCTATCTTCGGTTCCACACACACCGTGATCACGAAATTCCTCCCCAAATGGGGTATTGAACATACCTATTTCGACCTTACCCGTCCGGAAACCGTGGCAGCGCTGATCAAACCCAACACGAAGATGATCTTCGTGGAAACGCCTTCCAATCCCGGCCTCGACCTGGTGGACCTGGAAGCGCTGGTAAAGATCGCGAAGCAGCATAAAGTGATCCTGAATGTGGACAATTGTTTTGCCACACCGGTATTGCAGCGGCCACTGTTGATCGGGGCGGATCTTGTCACGCATTCCGCCACCAAATGGATCGACGGTCAGGGTCGTGTGCTCGGCGGTATCGTATTAGGCAGAAAGGAGCTGGTGGATGAAGTATACGCCTTTTGCCGGAGCACTGGTCCCGCCATGTCCCCATTCAACGCATGGGTACTGAGCCGCAGCCTTGAAACCCTGCATGTGCGCATGGAAAGGCATGCCACGAGCGCGCTCACCCTCGCTACCGCGCTGCAAAAGAACCCTCACCTCGAATGGGTGAAGTATCCCTTCCTGCAAAGCCATCCGCAGTACAACATCGCCCGGAAACAGATGACGGCAGGCGGCGGTATCGTTTGCTTTGAGTTGAAAGGCGGACTGGAAAGAGGCCGTCGTTTCCTGGACAAACTGGAACTGCTGAGTCTTACTGCCAACCTCGGCGACAGCCGCAGTATCGCATCCCATCCCGCTTCCACCACCCATGCCAAACTGAGCGAACAAGAACGCCTCAACGTAGGGATCACACCCGGACTGATCCGCATATCCGTTGGACTGGAGCATGTTGCGGATATCCAGGAAGATATTGAGCGGGCGCTGGATGCGAGCAAATAGCATTCGTAACCGGAGCAGGATGCCTTGAGGGATCGCAGGAAATGTGTATCTTTTGATATTGTATATCATTCACTTTTCAATCTTTCGACCGTGCGTTTTATCCTCAGTTTTGTATTCACCGTCGTACTGGCGTACCTGTTAGGTGTTTTCTTCGATTGGTGGACGGTGGCCATTGCGCCTTTCCTGGTGGCATTGTTATGGCGGCAGTCTCCGAAGAGGGCCCTGGGTACAGGGTTTCTCGCTATCTTCCTGCTATGGGGAGCTATGGCGCTGACGAAGGATATCCCTAACCACCACATTCTCTCCACCCGCATGGGAATACTGATCCTCAAAACAGGCGCTCCTGCACTCATGATCCTCCTTTCCGCACTGCTGGGCGGCATTATCGGCGGGCTCAGCGCATGGTCAGGCAGCCTGCTGGCCCGGAAGAAATGATCTTCTTATCAACCTTGTTAAAATTGATCTAAAACCCTTTAGCCCGATGTGCTGTCTGCCCCTAACCATTATTTTTGGCGCATGATAAAAAATTTACTCTTTGCCATCTGCACTTTGTTAACTGTCAGGAGCCATGCCGGCGCCATACATGGCACGGTCACCAATCAGAAAGGAGAAGCGCTTCCTTTCGCGACCGTGATGATCAAAGGCACTACCAACGGAACCACCACGAATGCCGTAGGCGCTTATCAACTGGAGCTCCCCGAGGGAAAGCATACCATCGTTTGTCAATATATCGGCTATGGTAAGCAGGAGAAAGCAGTGGAGATCACCGGCGCCTCCCGGCAGCTGAACTTTGTGTTACAGCCTGTGAGCATGCAGATCCGCGAAGTAGTAGTGAAAGCCGGTGGTGAAGATCCGGCTTATGCCATCATCCGCAAGGCCATCAAAAAGCGCGGGTATTACCAGTCGCAACTGAAAGCCTATACCTGTGACGCCTATATTAAAATGCTCGCCAAACTACGCGCTACTCCCAACCGCATCCTCGGTAAGAAGATCGATAAAAACGACATCGGCGTGGACTCCACGGGTAAAGGGATCGTGGCCCTCTCGGAATCCTATACGAAAATATCTTACCAGGCCCCGGATATGAAGCTGGATGTGATCTCCTCGCGGGAGAGTGGGGGCGGACTGGGTTTCAGCATTCCCACCATCATCAGTTTTTATGACAATAACGTAGAAGCGATCGCTTCACAGATGGGGCCGCGGGGTTTTATTTCTCCTATTTCCGAGAATGCGCTGCACTATTATAAATACAGGCTGGAAGGCTCTTTCATGGAAGATAACCGGCTGGTGAACAAGATCAGGGTAACGCCCCGTCGAAAATATGAACCGCTGTTTGCGGGTTATATTTTTATTGTTGAAGATGAGTGGCGGATACATAGCACAGACCTGATGTTGACGAAAGAATACCAGCTGGAATTACTCGACACGCTGTGCATCCGTCAGACGCATGTTCCTGTGGCCGGTGAGGTATGGCGCACAAAAGATCAGGCCGTTTACATGGCAATGAAAATGTTTGGGTTCGATATCGTCGCCAATTCTGTGAACGTCTACTCCAATTACAATCTCCAGCCCAATTTCCCGAAAGGCTATTTCAACAAAGTAGTCATGAAATATGAGAAGGATGCCGATAAAAGAGGCATTCCGTATTGGGACAGCATCCGCCCTGTGCCGCTGGAAGTGGAAGAGCAAAAGGATTTTCATGTGAAAGACAGTACGGCCAAGGCCCGGAGAGATTCCGCCATGTCCCGCAACCACCTGGATTCCCTGCGCCGCAGGCCTCAGAAAGTGAAATGGGATGATGTATTGCTCAACGGTTTCTCCCACCGCTGGTACTTTAAAAGGGATTCCACTATCCAGACCCATACGTTCTATAACAAATCCCTGCTAAGCGGCCTGAGCTACAATACGGTAGAAGGCGTTTCCCTGGCCCTCAACCCCTCCATGTATTTTAGTTTGCCTAACAAAAAAGGCCTCTCCTGGAACAGCAATATCCGGTATGGATTCAGTAATACTCACCTCAACGCCTATACGAGTTTAACACTGACCGGCAGTGGCGCCGGTGACTTCGGTACCCGCAGCTTCTGGACACTTGCCGGTGGTAAGCGGATCATGCAGTTCAACCGGGAAAATCCCATCGGTCCGCTGACCAACTCGCTTTACACCTTACTTCTGAAGGAGAATTATATGAAACTGTATGAGAACTGGTTCGGCAGCCTGTCTTATTACCGCAATTTCCAGAATGCCATGAAGTTCAGCGCCTCGGCTACGTATGAGGACCGTATCCCGGTGGAGAACTCAACAGATTTTGTGATCTTTCAGAATGAGAAGAAAACCTTCAGTCCCAACCACCCGCAAGAGCTGGCGCATCTGCCATTCGAACGGGAGCGGGTGCTGCTCGTGAGCGGACAATTGAGCTATCAGCCCGGGCAACGGTTCATACAATATCCCAATTATAAGATGCCTATGGGATCTAAATATCCCACTTTCACGCTCATGTATTCCAAAGGCTTCCTCGATGCCAATTTTGATAAATGGAAATTCAGTGTGCACGACAATATGAATTTCAAGTTGTTCGGTGAGTTCCGCTATAACCTGGCTGCAGGCGGTTTCCTCAACAATCAATCCGTCAGCATACCCGATCTGCAACATTTCAACGGTAATCAGACCTTCTATAACATTAAATATCTCAACAGCTTCCAGCTGGCGCCCTATTATCAGTACAGTACGTCCGCCAATCTGTATGGAACAGCTAACATCGAGCATCACTTCAATGGTATGCTCACCAATCGCATACCGCTGTTTAACCGGTTAAAATGGAACCTGGTGGCCGGTTCCAACGCTTTCTATGTGAACAGGAACAACAATTATGTGGAAGTGTTCGCGGGACTGGAGAATATTTTCAAAGTCCTTCGTGTGGACGTGGTGGCCGGCTATCAGGCGCAGTCTCCCACGCGTGTAGGCGTAAGAGTTGGTTTTGGCGGGATACTGGGCGGTGCATTCAAAGTTGAATAACAAAAACGCAAGAGGGCCGGCAAATGACCGGCCCTCTTTTCAGGTTTGCTTGCCAGAAAATATCTTGTTTAAAAACGTTCGCTTCTTCTGCGGTAACTCCGTGCGGAAGAACTTTTTGTTTTGGGCTGATCACCGAAAGAATATGCTAACAAACGGTATAACCAGAGGCCGATCACAACGGCGAAGAAATAGTACACGTAAACATTCATATAGCTGCATTTAGGGGGTTAAGTATCATCATTCCTCACGGGGTCGTTGCATTCTACTACCCGGTATTTTCCAATATCGTGCCATACTTTTTAATACCCGGTCGCATATAAAAAGCTTATAAATGAATATTTCAGATAATTTGTTTTGATTCCCAATAACTTACTTCCATGGCTGCGAATGGAAAAAAAATTATGTAACTTTGCGGCGTCTTGTCGCGATATGGCATGACAGGAATTTTGTTCCGCCGGCGTCGGTCCTTAAAATTTCAACATGGTATTACATAACAGATTGTCTGCCACTGAACTGAAACAACAGTTGGCAGCGGAAACATTCAGGCGCGTTACGGTTTCTTTTTACCAGTACGCCAAAATTGCAGACCCGCAGGCGTTCCGCGACGGGTTATACAAAGCACTTTCCCAGTTAGAGGTTTTTGGCAGGATTTACGTAGCCCATGAAGGGATCAATGCACAGATCTCCGTTCCCGAGCATCATTTTGCGGCATTCCGGGAACATCTGTACGGCATTCCCTTCCTGAAAGACATTCGTCTGAACATTGCGGTGGATGACAATGGTAAATCATTCTGGGTGCTGAAAGTGAAAGTACGGGAGAAGATCGTGGCGGACGGTATCACCGACCCTGCATTCGATATGGACAAGCGGGGGAAATACCTCAACGCCCGCGAATTCAATGAGCTGGCCAACAATCCCGATACCGTGATCATCGACATGCGCAATCATTACGAGTATGAAGTAGGGCATTTTGATACAGCACTGGAAGTACCTTCCGATACCTTCCGCGAGCAGCTGCCGATGGCGGCGGAGATGATGAAGGATCAGAAGGACAAGAACATCATCATGTACTGTACCGGCGGTATCCGCTGTGAGAAAGCTTCCGCGTATATGCTGCACCGGGGTTTCAATAACGTATATCACCTGGAAGGCGGCATCATCGAATATTCCAACAAGGCAAAGGAATGGGGGCTGCCCAATAAATTCCGCGGCAAGAACTTCGTGTTTGACGACCGCCTTGGAGAGCGTATCAGTGATGATATCATCGCGCAATGTCACCAATGCGGCGCTCCCTGCGATACCCATACCAACTGCCGGAATGAAGGTTGCCATCTGCTCTTCATCCAGTGTGAAAAATGTGCGGAAAAACACAACGGCTGTTGCAGCGAGGCCTGCACCGAAGTGCTGGGTATGCCGGAGGAAGAACAGGCCCGCCTGCGGAAAGGGATCGATAAAGGGCTGATGCTTTTCAATAAACGGAAACAGCGGCGGTCATCGCTTTAGGAAGCGGTTGTGCAACAGCTTTCCCATCACTTCATCTTTCAGACTTCGGCTCACCGGTATGCGGTGCTGGCCGATGCGCAGTTCGTTTCCTTCAATACTGTCGATTTTGTCCACCGCCACAATAAAAGATTTATGCACTTTTATGAACTGTTCGGATGACAGATGGTCTTCCACTGCCTTGAAAGTAAGGTAGGTCATGAATTTGCGGGCGGTGGTATGGATGGCTACATAGTTCTGAAGCGCTTCTGCAAAGAGGATATCCTGACTGTTGATCTTCTCCAGCCGGTTATCGCATTTGATGAAAAAGTAAGATGGATTTTGTTTCCCCAGCAGATCCACATAGGCTTTCGCTTTTAGCACCGCTTTCGTGAACCGCTCGAACGCGATGGGTTTCAGCAGATAATCCAATACATTCAGCTCAAAGCTTTCCACAGCATGTTCCGGGTAAGCGGTCGTGAAGATCACCAGTGGCGGTTGCGGCAGGCTTCGCAGGAACTCGATTCCCGTCATCCGCGGCATCTGCACGTCCAGGAAAAGCAGGTCGATCTGCTGCGATTGCAGTATTTCCATCGCTTTCAAAGGCGAATCGCATTCGCCCGCCAGTTCCAGGAAAGGGATATCCGCGATGTACTCTTTTATCCCTTTACGGGCCATCGGTTCATCATCTACAATAAGACAACGGATACTCATGATATATGCAGGATTAAGGTGATGGAAAATAGTTGCGGCCCGGGCGTGATATGCAACGCATGTTTGCCGGGATAGAGCAGTTCCAGCCTTCTTTTCACATTCGCCAGCCCGATGCCGCCATTGCCTTTCACGGTCTTTCCTTCCCGGGAGTTACGGACAGAGAAATGAAAACGTCCATCATCCATGTTCATGTTGATATGGATATGATTGAGGGAACGATGCGCGGATACATGTTTGAAAGCGTTTTCCACGAAAGGGATGAGCAGGAGGGGAGCGATGTTGAAATCCCTCACCCCTTCGCTACAATGGAACTGTATATCGTACTGCTCATCATGCCGCAATTGCTGGATGGCAACGTAGTTCCGCAAATACTGCGTTTCTTTCTCTATCGCGATCCGCTCGGTATTGCATTCATACAGCTGATACCGCAGCAGCTCGGAAAATTTCATCAGCGTTTCGCGCGCCTCCCGGTTCTCTTTATGGATCAGGAAATAGATGGTGTTCAGGGAATTGAAAAGAGAATGCGGATTGATCTGCATCCGGAGATATTGCAGCTCCTGCTCGGCACTTGCCCGCAAAGCGCTTTGCAGCCGGTGCAATGTCCGCAGCTGATCGATATAGAATTTAATGCCGGCGGCGGCGCCCACCATAAAGAACAGGGGGATATAGACGTCGTACACCTGGCTGCTGAAGGTGGCGTTGGGCCAGTGGGTGATCCTGGAGGCGTAGGGCGTGAGGATGAGGTTGAGGAGCCTGATGACGAGGAAGCCGGTAACGGTTACCAGCACCGTAAAACTCAACAGGAAAGCGAAGTAACGGCGGGTATACAAAAGCTTCGGGATCAGTATGTAATTGGTGAAGTACACGGCGCCCGCGAGGGACACTACTTTCAGCAGACCGGCCAGTAACATGGGCCGTGTATCCGGGTAATCGTCGATCCGCAATGTGATCCAGACCACAAAGAAAGCCAGCCAGAACAATACATGGTGCAGGCGCCAGTGAATGATATTTTTGAGGAAGCCCATAGCGCAATTTAAATTTAAGCTATTCCTCTCACTTGCCGCTTACACCAGGCGCCTGAAATGCTTGATGAAATGCAGGCTTAACCCTGCGCTTTCTGCTCCAGCTCCATCACTTTTTCAAATGCTTCCTCATACGCCGCGTTGGCTTTGGAGAGCGTGGCATTTGCTTCCTTATAAGCTGTCTCGGTGGCCTGAAACTTCTGTTTGTCCGCATAAACGCCGGGATCGGCCATATCGGTTTCGAGTTGCTGCAGGCGCGATTTCAGGGCGCTGATCTGCTGCTCCAGCTGCTGGAACTGCTTCTGCTGTTTTTGCAGCTCTTTCCGCAGGTCTTTATCGATCGCGTTGTTGCGGGCGGGTTCGGGGGCTTTTACCGGCTCAGGCCGGGCTGTTGCTGCGCTTTTTTTTTCCGGTTTGGGCGGCATAGCGGCCAGCGCCTGGCGTTTCTTCCATTCTTCCCATTCTGCGTAAGTGCCTTTGAACTCTTTGATCTCGCCATCTACGATCTCCCAGATCTTGTTCGCAGTTTTGCTCACAAAATAACGGTCGTGGGAAACGAGCACGAGACTGCCTTCGTATTTGCCCAGCGCATCGATGAGCATTTCAACGGAGTTGATGTCCAGGTGGTTGGTAGGCTCATCCAGCATCAGGAAGTTCGCCTGGCCGATGATCACTTTTGCCAGCGCCACACGCGCTTTTTCACCACCGGAGAGGATGCGGATCTTCTTGAACACATCGTCTCCCTGGAAGAGGAAACATCCAAGCAGGGAACGCAGTTCCATTTCGGTTTTGCCGCTGCCGCAACCTTTCAGCTCCTCCAGGATTTCATTGTCCAGATGCAGGGATTCCAGCTGGTGCTGGGCATAAAAGCTGGTCACTACGTTATGACCCGGAATACGGTTGCCGCTGATGGGCTCGGTGCCTGCAATAATGCGGAGGAGCGTGGATTTTCCTTTACCGTTCGCACCGATGAGCGCTATTTTATCGCCGCGGGTGATCTCCGCGCCGGCATTCTTCAATACCTGGATAGGACCAAATGATTTATCAACGCCTTCGAGCGTGCAGAGTATCTTTCCGGGCATTTTGTCCACACTGAAGTTCATGCGGATCTTGGATGGACCGCCGTCTACCTGCTCCACCCGTTCCAGTTTATCCAGTCTTTTGGCGATACTTTGTGCCTGCGCGGCTTTGGAGGCCTTCGCTTTAAAGCGTTCTATGAATCGTTCCTGCTGGCGGATATAATCCTGTTGGTTCTCATATGCCCGTTGCTGCAATTCGCGGCGGAGGCCCTTTTCCTCTTCGTAATCGCTGTAATTACCGGCATAGTGGTGCAATTCCTGCTGATACAGTTCTACGATCTTGTTCACCATGCGATCGAGGAAATAGCGGTCGTGGGACACGATGATTACGGCGCCGTTGTAGTTGGCCAGGTACTTTTCCAGCCATTCGATAGACGGGAGGTCGAGGTGGTTGGTCGGTTCGTCCAGCATCAGCACGTCCGGCTGCTGCAGGATGAGCTTTGCGAGGAGCACGCGCATGCGCCATCCACCGGAGAACTGGTTGTAGGGCCGGTCGAGATCGGCGGTGCTGAAGCCGAGCCCTTCGAGTACGGTGGCCGTTTTATGCCGGATGTTATATCCATCGAGCGTATCGAATTCGTGGAGCTTGTCGCTGTACTCATGCAGCAGGGCTTCATCCTGGGAATGTTCGAGTTTGGCGGTGAGCTCTTCCAACTCCTTTTCCACTTTGAGCGCCTGCTCAAAGGCCGTCATCCCTACGCTGAGGATGCTGTCGTCGGTTTCAAAGCTGAGCAGGTCCTGGTTAAAGAACCCGAGGCTCAGGTTCTTAATCTTGTTAATGCTGCCTTTGGAAATGGTATATTCTCCGTTGATGATACGGAGCAGGGTGGATTTGCCGGTCCCGTTCAGGCCGATCAGGCCTACACGGTCTCCGGGAACGATGTGCCAGGAAGAATCTTCAACGATGGTTCTTGCGCCAAATTCAAATGTGATGTCCTGCAGTGCGATGAGCATGTCGAAATCAATTAACTGATTTTGCTGTTAAGCCCGCAAAGATAGTATATTTTTTGGTGTTATATTTGCTGAAAACCATACGGATGCGACTGAAACGATATTTATGGATACTGGCTACCGGAGCGGTTCTCAGTGCTTGTCAGCAGCAGGGGAAGGCGCCGGCGGAGGATCAGCGGCGGATAGCCGGTAATGCTTTACAGGCCCCCTTTTCCACAGAATTCTACGATTCCCTGAAAACTGCCATGACCGCATATTACCAGCTTTCGGGCGCATTGGTGAAGGCGGATACCCTGGCAGCGGATATAGCGGCGGCGGCGTTGAAATATCATTTGGACAGTCTCCCGTTTGCCCGGCTGGGCGCGGATTCTACCCGGCAGGCCGCCTTGAAGGGGAATGCAGGGGATATTTCCGCTGAACTGGACGGGTTATTGGTGGAGAAAAGCGGACTGGAAGCCCGTCGCGCATCTTTCAAAATGGTGTCAGACATGCTGTATGATCTGTTGCAGACAACAGGTTTGAAAGGAACAACCGTATATCGCCAGTATTGCCCTATGGCCTTCAATGACAAAGGTGCCTACTGGCTGAGCGACCGTTCCGAGGTGCTGAATCCCTATTTCGGGGACCAGATGCTGCATTGCGGTTCTGTATCCGATACCCTGCGCTATCAATAAAGCATCGGGTCACGATTACATCGTCGCCCACACAATTCGTAATTATCGACTTTCATATCCATCAATCATTTACTTACGTGAAGGGGTGCATTTGATAATTCGTAATTCGTAATTGATAATTCGTAATTCTCCGACATATCGCCGTATCTTTTTCTTCGTGTATGCATGCCTGTTTACACTGCCGCTTTTTGCACAGCAACGGTACTACACATTGAGCGGTTATGTACGGGACAGTACTACAGGTGAATCCCTGATCGGCGCTACTATTGGTGTGAAGGGAACTACGCAGGGCATACAATCCAACACCTACGGCTTCTTCGCTATCACACTCCCGGCAGGAGAACATACGCTTGTTTTTACTTTTATCGGTTACGCGGCACAGGAGCGCAAAGTGATGCTGGCTGCCAATCAGCGCTGGAGTATTTCGCTGGTGCCAAAGTCTTTTCAGGCGCGGGAAGTGGTGATCACGGAGAAACGGAAGGATGAGAATGTGAAGAATACCGAGATGGGAAGAGTAGAGCTGGGGATTGAGGAGATCAAAAAGCTGCCGGCGTTGATGGGAGAAGCGGACCCGCTCAAGGCGATACAGCTGTTGCCTGGTGTGCAGGCGGCGGGAGAGGGGAACGCCGGTTTCTATGTGCGAGGGGGCGGTCCGGATCAGAACCTGATCCTGCTGGATGAAGCGCCGGTGTACAATACCGGTCATCTCTTCGGATTCTTTTCCGTGTTCAATGCGGATGCCATCAAAAACGTTACCCTCATCAAAGGCGGGATCCCTGCCAACTACGGCGGGCGGCTATCTTCCGTAGTGGATGTGACCATGAAAGACGGCAATAATCAACAATACCAGGCGGAAGGAGGGATCGGGGCGATCGCTTCGCGATTCAGTATACAGGGGCCTCTCCGGAAAGACCAATCCAGCTTCATCATCTCCGGGCGGCGCACTTATGCGGATCTGCTGGCCAAGCCCTTCGTGAGCAGGAACAGCAGCTTCCGGGGTTCAGGGTATTATTTCTACGATCTGAACATCAAAGCCAATTATCGCTTTTCGGATAAGGACCGGCTTTTTCTCAGCGGTTATCTGGGCCGGGATGTTTTCCAGTTCCGTAACAGCGAACGCAGCTTTGAGGCGCATATCCCCTGGGGTAATACCACGGCCACTTTGCGTTGGAATCACGTGTTCAGTAAGAAATTATTCTCCAATACATCGCTCATCTACAACGATTACAGTTTTTCTTTCGGCGCCACGCAGCAGAGTTTTACGATCCGCCTTAACTCCGGCATCCGTGATCTCAATGCCAAACTGGATTTTGACTATTTCGCAAATTTCAGACATCACCTGAAGTTCGGTGGAAATTATATCTATCATACCTTTATTCCATCCTCCGTCACCGGTAATCAGGATACTACCAAATTCAATCCTGATAATGCTTTCAAGAAATTTGCCCATGAAGCGGCGCTGTACCTGCAGGATGACTGGGAGATTAGTCCACAGTTCAAACTCAATGTAGGGCTTCGTTACAGCGGGTTCCGGCAGATCGGCCCGTATACCCGTTACATCCGCGATGCCAATGGCAATAAACTGGACAGTGTGGTGTATAGAAGGTGGGCACCCGTTCGCAGCTACAGCGCCCTGGAGCCGCGTGTGATTCTGCGGTATGCATGGGATGAAAAGAACTCCGTGAAAGCAGCCGTTACCCGGAATAATCAGTACATCCATCTCGTATCCAATGCCGGAAGTACTTTGCCTACGGACATCTGGGTACCCAGCACCTATCTTGTGAAACCGCAGATCTCCTGGCAATACGCCATCGGGTATTTCCGGAACTTTAAGGAGAATGCCTGGGAAGCCTCTGTGGAAGCGTATTACAAGGATATGCAGAACCAGATCGAGTACAAGGAAGGATATACGCCTTCATTGAAAGATCCGGAAGATGAATTTGTGTTCGGGAAGGGATATGCGTATGGTACGGAGTTCTTCGTGCATAAGATCAAAGGAAAGCTCACCGGATGGGTGGGGTATACGTTGGCCTGGACCTGGCGGCAATTTCCCGCTCTGAACGGCGGCAAGCGCTTTCCCGCTAAATACGACCGCCGGCATGATCTGGCGGTTGTGGCCATGTATGAGCACAGCAAACGCTGGAGCTTCTCCGGGGTATTTATTTTCGGAACAGGCAACACCACCACGCTGCCAGAGCGGTTCTATTTTGTGAGTGGCGTGCTCACACAATCTTATGGTGATGTGAACTCCTACCGCATGGCGCCCTACCATCGCCTCGATCTGTCCGCCATTTATACGCCCAAAAAGAAGAAACCCAACCGCCGGCTCACCAGCAGCTGGGCTTTCTCCATCTACAATGTTTATAGCAGGATGAACCCTTACTTCATTTATTTCGATCAAACCGGCAATGTACTGGATGGGAATCTGGAAGTGAAGGCGAAGCAGGTATCGCTGTTCCCGGTCATTCCTTCGGTGACGTGGAATTTTAAATACTGAAAGCCTCCAGATATTTATCGATATACTCCTGTTTCCGCTTCAATCTATACTGCATAATAAAACGCGGATGCTCCAGCGGCACGATCTTTTCAAAGAAACCTTCTTTTTCGTTTAACCGAGAAAGGAAATCCGCATTCTTTCCGGTGCCCAGGCAATAGCAGATTTCCCTGCCCATGCCCAGGCCGATCTGTTTATGAATGTTCGTGACCATGAACTCGTATACCGCATCGGTCAATGCTTTGCTATCGTAGTAATTGTAATTCACCTCCTTTCCGTCAGCCTTCTGCGCGGTGAATCCCAGCGGGCTCATGGCGCCGATGAAGAAATCCTTGTAAAAAGCCTTCGGCCCTCCATAAGCGGCGATTACGTCATACACGAACACCGAAGATGTTTCGTACGTTTTGATACCCGGGATCACGATGCCGCAGGGGTCTGCCAGCCGGTGGGAATCGGTGAACGGGATGCCGGTGATGCCGGCGCCGAAGCGGCCGGGATTGATGCCAATGATGATCCGCCGCTGTGCGTGATCGTTATAGAATTTGTGGTAGAATTGCGTCATCACATCTACCACGCCCGGCTGCTCCCGAAAAGGGTTCATGATGCGGATCCCCTTAGGCAGCGCCCCCTCGAAAACCAGGTGCGTATTAAAACGGATAATCTTATCGGCCATCGTTTGCATGATGTAAAAATAAGCGCATTGTACTATCAAAAAACCAGTATGCGTTTGATTTTACGATTGTACAACATTTTTTATTTCAAAACGGTATACATTTTTCTTTTTAACATGAAAGTTACTTTACACCCCGTCTCAACCGGCCTTTGGCCTTCGCTCCAATGCATGCCCATCACAGTCAAATCATCGTAATTCGTTATTTATAATTATAGTTTGATTTTGTAACTTCGCATGCATTTTATTTGAGGAAAGACTTTATGATCAACATTACATTCCCGGATGGCGCAGTACGACAATACGAGCAAGGCGTATCAGCACTGGACATTGCCAAATCCATCAGCGAAGGGCTGGCCCGCAAAGTATTAGCGGCGAAAGTGAACGGACAGGTGATAGATGCTACCCGCCCGATCACGGGAGATGCAACGCTGCAATTACTGACCTGGTCAGACACAGATGGGAAGGCCACCATGTGGCACTCTTCCGCCCACCTGATGGCAGAGGCGCTGGAAGCCCTCTACCCGGGAGTGAAATTCGGTATCGGGCCTGCTATCGAGAACGGGTTCTATTATGATATCGACCTGGACGGCCGCCAGATCTCCGATGAAGACCTCCGGAAGCTGGAAGTGAAGATGGCCGAACTGGCGAAACAGAACGAAGTATACACCCGCCGCGAGGTGTCCAAGGCCGATGCCGAGAAATACTTTACAGAAAAAAATGATCCGTATAAACTGGAGCTTATCCGCGATCTGCAGGATGGTTCCATTACTTTCTATTCTCAGGGCGGATTCACGGACCTTTGCCGCGGCCCGCATATTCCCCATACCGGCTTCATCAAAGCCGTCCGGCTGTTGAACATCGCCGGGGCTTACTGGCGCGGGAACGAGAAGAACAAGATGCTCACCCGCATCTACGGGATCACTTTCCCTTCCCAGAAGGAGCTGGACGAGTACCTGACCCTGATCGAGGAAGCGAAGAAGCGCGACCACCGCAAGCTGGGTAAAGAGCTGGAGCTGTTTGCCTTTTCCGAGAAGGTAGGGCTGGGCCTGCCGCTCTGGCTGCCCAAAGGCGCCATGCTCCGGGAACGCCTCCAGGCTTTCCTGCAGAAAGCGCAGATCGAAAGCGGGTATCTGCCGGTAGTAACGCCGCATATCGGCAGCAAAAGCCTGTATGTGACCTCCGGGCACTACGAAAAGTACGGAAAAGACAGTTTTCAGCCCATCCGCACGCCGGAAGAAGGGGAGGAATTCATGCTCAAACCCATGAACTGTCCCCATCACTGCGAGATATATAAAACCTCCCCCAAATCATACAAGGACCTGCCCGTGCGTTTTGCGGAGTTTGGTACCGTGTACCGCTACGAACAGCACGGAGAGCTGCATGGCCTCACACGGGTACGCGGTTTTACCCAGGATGATGCGCACCTGTTCTGCCGCCCGGACCAGGTGAAGGAAGAGTTCTGCAAGGTGATAGACCTGGTGTTGTACGTGTTCAACAGCCTTAGTTTTACGGATTTCACGGCCCAGATTTCTCTCCGGGACAAAGAAGACCGCAGTAAATATATCGGTTCAGACGAAAACTGGAACCTCGCCGAGCAGGCCATCATCGAATCCGCCGCCGAAAAAGGGCTGCGTACGGTGGTGGAGTATGGGGAGGCAGCGTTTTACGGTCCCAAGCTGGATTTTATGGTCAAGGACGCCCTCGGCCGAAAATGGCAGCTGGGTACCATCCAGGTGGATTACAATCTGCCGGAGCGCTTTGAACTGGAATATATCGGGGCGGATAACAAGCCGCATCGCCCGGTAATGATCCACCGTGCGCCGTTTGGCTCCCTCGAGCGGTTCATTGCCGTACTCATAGAGCATTGCGCCGGAAAATTCCCGCTCTGGCTCACCCCCACACAGGTGAAGATCCTGCCTATCAGCGACAAGTTCCTGCCGTATACAGAAAAAGTAGCAGAATTGCTAAAAAATGCAGAAATTCGCGCTGAAATTGATGATAGGAACGAAAAGATCGGGAAAAAGATCCGGGAGGCCGAGCTGGCAAAAATTCCTTACATGCTGGTAGTAGGAGAGAAAGAAGCGGCAGACGGGAAAGTGGCGGTGAGAAGACAGGCGAAAGGAGACCTCGGCACCATGGACATCAGTGAGTTCATCAAGGTAGTGCAGGATGAAGTAATCAATCGCAAACCTTTTGAATAAAAACACGTCTGACGGCCATATCATCAACATTATTTAACAATTCAACATTTTAATGCAACAAGGACCAAGACCAAACTTTAACCGGGGAAGAAACCCTAATTTCAGAAGAGAGCAACAACAGGAACATCGCACGAACAGGATGATCCGTGTGCCGGAAGTCAGGCTGGTAGGTGATAATGTGGAGACGGGGATTTACAGAACGGATGAAGCATTACGCATGGCGGAAGACCAGCAGCTGGACCTGGTAGAGATATCCCCCAATGCAGTACCCCCCGTATGCCGTATCATCGATTATAATAAATTCCTTTACGAAAAGAAGAAGAAGGAAAAGGAAATGAAGGCGAATGCTCACAAGAGCGAAGTGAAAGAGATTCGCTTTACGCCGAATACCGATGATCACGACTTCGATTTTAAAGCCAAGCACGCCGAGAAGTTCCTGAAAGAAGGGAACAAGGTGAAAACATACGTACAGTTCAAAGGCCGCGCTATTATGTTCAAGGAGCGCGGGGAACTGATCCTGTTGAAATTCGCGGAACGTCTGGCGGAAGTGGGTGCCCTGGAAGGGTTGCCGACGATGGAAGGCAAACGCATGATCGCTATTTTCGCACCGAAATCTGCCAAGAAGAAGCCCGCTGCACCGAAGGAGCAGAAGGAAGGTGGTGAACAACCCGCTTCCCAGCCGCAACAACAGCAGCAGCCTGCTCCGGCAAGAAGGCCGATCGAAATCAAGTATGCCAACAGGCCCGCTCCGCAGGATAAACCGGCAGAGAACGGTAACAGCTAAGTTGAAAGAAGAACATATCTTTTATAGACCCGGGGTAGTCACTCCGGGTTTTTTTATTGGTATTAAGAGCGCTTCCCCAACGCTTTCAGTGTTTTCTTTCCGCGGCTTACGAAGGCGGGTTGGGCGCCTTCCCGCAGCTGGTCTTCGATCAGCAGGATGATCTCATTCCGGATATCCGGGTATTGTTGGGCGAGGTTAGCCAGTACAGTCATGGAGAAGGCCCGCACGGCCACTGTTTCCTGCGGGTTTTCAAGGAAGCGGAAGCAATGATCCATCACCGGACCCTGCAGATATTCGGGGACGGGCATGAATTGTAACAGTCGGACTACATTTCGTTTAACCGCCACCGGTATACCGGTATCGCCCATACGATTTACGATCTTTTCCAGGTGAGGTTGTATCTGTTCCGGATGTTCCTTTGCCACGTAGCTCAGAATCCAGGCTGCACGCTGTACCACCCGGTATTCATCGTGGAGGAACAGATCGATGAGCGATGCGATGCGTTCCCTGTTCCCGCCGATCCAGCGGACGATCTTCATGGTGTTTTCCCTGGAGTGTTCTTTGAGGATATCGTTCCGGAGTTGCATGTTGCGAATGTATGGAAAGTAACAACGCCGGGCAAACAGCTTGCCCGGCGTTGTAATTGCTGAAGGGTTGCTGATGTTACTGCACGATCACGGCAGAAACCTGCGGTGCTAGCGTGCCGGCAGCGCCTTTCCATCCTCTTCCGAGGAAGGTATAGATACGCTGGCGGGAAGTGGCGATCACCCTGAAAGCGATCACCGGTGCGGTGATCGGATCACCAGCATTCCGGATGGCAAAAGTATCGCTGCCAAAAGGAATGTTGACATAATCCGATACTTTTTTATACTGCACATTGGGCATGATCAGCTTCCCCCGGTGGTAGAAATCCACCGCTGCAACGTTGGGGATGAGGTTGATCAGCTTGATGCGGGCCCCTGTGTCCGAAGGTTGTGTGTCGTCAGCCACCAATACGCCACTTACATTGGGAACGGAGTCGGTTGTGAAAAGCGTATAGCGTTTGTTGGCGGACAATGGCTGGGAGAACGTCAGCACTGCCACAGAATCGTCTGAAGTGCCCACTTTGGGAACGGACAATTGTATGTTCACCTCGTTGCCTGGTGTGAGCAGATAGTCGCTGTTGCTGAGGCCGCCGGTATTCAGGCCGCCGCCGGGGAAGGCCTGTGCATAAGTTACGTTGCCACTCACGCGGTTGCCGTTAATCTTGATCTGCACACCCTGGTTGCGGATGCTTGGGCAGAAATACCCGATCTTCAGTAGTGCGGCATTGGTGATCACATCCCGTTCCGTTACATGATAGGTGTTCTTCTTGCAGGCGGAAACGAGTATACCGCAAAGCGCTGTTAGTATTATGATAGGAAATATTAATCGTCTCATACTTTACTGAATTTAGTTGGGTAAAATTGCCCAGATGGGGAATGTGTGATAATTGCCTTTTAACGCACCGATCCTGTCCAGCTCCTCACGGTTCCATACATACTCTGAATTGTAACGGGGACGCGCACGGAAAACAGGCACTCCCACGTTTTCCGAAGCGAGGGTTTGCGGAAGGGAGAATGCTTTGTATACGGGATTGCCGGCAGGTAGCTGGTTATAACTATACTTACGCAGGTCCGTCCAGGTTTCAACAAAGCCCCAACCCCAAAGCGCGATATATTTTTGTAGCATAATGTCAGAAAGCGTCAGGCTGCCTGTTGTACGTTTCACATTCGCGCTATTCAGATAGGCGGTACGTTCCGCAACAGTGATAGGAGTACCAAAATATAGCGGATTATTGCTCCGCGGCATGGTGCTTCGGTTAATAAAATCGAAATGTGCGTTGATGCCTTTGGTATAAGCATCCAGCGCAGTCGGTTTGTCTCCTTTGAGATAGGCTGCTTCAGCCTTGATGAAATAAATCTCGGCAGACGTCATCACCGGCATTACGGCTTTGTCCTTGAAAAGATATTTACCACTATTAGGCGTGAAGGTACTACTGCTTGGATTGAAATACATTGTATCTCCCCAAGGGGTAGGTATCCGTTTCCGTTGGCTGGGTGTTGTGGTAGTCAGGCTGGTGGAATAGTTAGGGTCGCCAACGCCTGGATCTACTCCTCTGTAACCTCCATTCCCGTTAGTTGTGTCATGGGATGCGCACAGCATATGTTTGATGCGGGGATCTCGGTTATCAAATAGAACATTGCTCCCGGCCAGCGTCGTTCCATCCAGCAGCCGCACAATAAAATTACTTTGACGGAAGAACGTAAGATTATCCCTGTATGGTCCGAAAAAGTTACTATCATCATTTTTGCTCGCATCAAACGGTACAAGGAAATCATCCGCGATGGTATTCATAGATTTATCACAATATTCGATCACTTTATTCGGGTCATAAGACGTTTTATTGATAAGATGACTGTAATTTCTTGCTAATACGCCATACGTGAATTTGATCCACTTTGAGGCATCTCCGCCTAATGAATAATCACCGCGGGAAAGCTTGTTATTGGAAGGATTCAGGTCCGTGCGGGAGAGATAGAACAAAGCAGAATCGCAGTACTCCCTTACGCCTTTATATACCTCTTCCTGCGAATCAAACTTGAAGATAGCGGTGTTTTCCTTGAAGGCTTCCCGGAAGATGATCTCGCCATGGTAATCAGTAGTAGTCTGGAACATATAAGCCTTTAACGCCCATGCAGCGCCTACGTAATCCCATTGTCCTTTCCGCCTGCCGACGTCGATGATATAATCCAGGTTTTTACCCAGCCCGAAGTAGCATTGGCGCCAAATGTCGCCATTTGCATCGCTGGCGCCGGTATATCCCATGTTATCCCAGTTGACATCAGCCGTACGGGAAGAAGTGGCGGAGAGCCAGTTCTGCACATATTTGCCAACATACCGGGCGTCATACTGGATACCCCGCGGAATGCCGGCCAGTTGCGTGGGGAAAACGGAAGCAGGATCGGGATCCTGCGGTGTGGCCGGGTTACTATTCACATCCAGCCATTTTTTACATCCGGTCATGACAGTTGCGGCTGCAAAGAACAGGATGAGTATATGATGAATCTTTCTTTTCATAATGATCTTGTTTTAAACTAGAACTGCACTTTCAATCCGAAGTTGATGCCCCGTGGTGTGGCCAGTGATCCGAAATCGATCCCTGCACCGCCGTAACCCCTGTTTGACGCTGTATTGGTGTTCACACTGGGATCTGCGCCGGTATAGTTGGTGATGATGAATACATCCGTTCCGGTCACATATACAGAGGCGCTTTTCAACAGGTGCTGCTTGCCGAGAATGGAACGTGGGAGCTGGTATTGAAGGGTGATGTCACGAAGGCGCATCCAGTCTACAGATTCGATGAAATCCGCTTCTGTGGCAACGCTGGTGCCCCAGTAGTCAGAGCGGTAGTAAGGTGTGATGGCGATGTTGTTGACGGTGGGCTTGGAACTTTCTTCCAGTCCGTCTGCCAGCACGCCTTTGATCACGATTGTTTTTTCACGGTCGAGGGTGCGTTTGCTGAGACCGGCAAGGTAGAGGTAGTAGTCGTTGCCATTAAACACATCTCCGCCTTTGCGGAAATCGAGGTTGAAGCTCAGCCTGAAATTCTTGTATGAAAACTCGTTGATAAGGCCCACTTTGAATTTCGGCTGGCGGTCGCCTACAATCACAAAGTCCCCGGAAGAAAGGGGAAGACCGGAGGTTGGACTGATCAGCAGATCGCCTTTGCTGTTGCGGCGAAGGGAATAGCCGGAAAGGTTCCCGGAAAAGGAGCCTTTGTAAGACTGTGTGCGCAGGTTGCCAAATACCCAGGTGTCGGAATCATAATAAGTGGGAAGGTCTGACGGCATTTGCAGGATCTGTCCCACGTTCCGGTCGAAGTTCACGATCATGTCCCAGCTGAAATCCTTGTTCCTGACCGGACTGCCTTTCAGTTGTATTTCAATCCCCCTGTTTTCTACCAGACCGCCGTTCAGGTATTTGATCACAAAACCGGTACCATAGCTGGAACGTGCAGCGATAATCTGGTTGCGGCTTTTCAGTGAATAGCGGGCAACATCCACACTGAGGCGATTTTTCAGGAACCTGAACTCGCCTCCGAATTCCAGGTTATGTGTGAGCTCGGGTACCAGTCCGAAGTTGTTGCCGGTAAAGCCGTAGGAATAACCGCCGCCTGTGGTGATCTGCGATTGCATCGTATAGTCGATCACGTAAGGTGAGATCGGAGCTTTACCGGTGGTGGCGTAAGAGATACGTGCCTTTCCATAATCAAACCAGCCCAGGTCTTTAAAGAACTGGAGATCCGAGAATACGAAAGAACCGGATATGGCACCATAGTTAAAGAAAGGATTCTTGTCCACAAACCGGCTCATGAAAGCGGAGTTGCCTTCACGGCTGCCGGCCAGTGTAAGGTAGAACAGCTCGTTGTATCCCAGTTCATAACTGCCGAAGAAGCGCACTTTGCGGATATCGCTGTAGGTCAGCTTTACGTCGCGGGACAGCGGGTCGGTGTTGTTGATAGAGTTGAAGTTGGGCTCATAGAACCGCTCGCCTTTGAACGCATTTGTTTTTGTGATATTGTCGTCAAATGCAAACCCTGCGGTGAGTACGTTGCTGAATTTTCCATAGGTCTTGCGTGCGGTTCCTCTTACGTTCCCGCTGACGTTGCTGGCGATCACATCGTAGGAGGAGAGGAAGCCGTTA
Source organism: Chitinophaga niabensis (assembly GCA_017849435.1). Classification (GTDB taxonomy): domain Bacteria; phylum Bacteroidota; class Bacteroidia; order Chitinophagales; family Chitinophagaceae; genus Chitinophaga; species Chitinophaga niabensis_A. The sequence continues at coordinate 20,047 of JAFIGY010000007.1, read as the reverse complement.
GAGGCAAAGCCGTAACGGGATTGCGGATGGGTGAGGAAGTAACCGTCTGTGGTGTAGTTCTCTAACCCGATAGTACCGCTTAATTGCAGCCATTTGGTCAGGTCCAGGTTGGCGGTGATCACGCCGTTGATACGGGTGGTGCGATCTTTGGAACTGTTCTTGTTCACATCCCAGAAAGGATTGTCGAATTCAGAAGTGTAAGATCCGCCGCGCAGGGTTTTGCGACTCCCGTCGGGGTTCATGTAATCTCTTACATCTTCATCCGCAGGCCAGCCCAGTAAGGTCAGGAAGTAACTGCCCGCACCCTTGGCGCCCTTGTTGGTGGTTGTGTTCACATATGTGAAGCTTCCATTCAGGCTTAATTTGTTGCTGAGCTTGGCAGATCCGGCGAGGCGAACCGTAGCTCTGTTGAACCCGGTGGTGGGCACTACGCCTTTCTGATCAAGATAGGTAGTGGAGAGGCGGAAAGTATATTTCTCTGTTCCTCCTTCAAAGTTAAGGCTGTGGCGTTGCTGGAAGCCGGGTTTGAAGAAGGCATTGAAGTTGTCGTACAGTTTGGTCGTATCTGAATATTTGGGACCGAAGAAAGCGGACATCTGCCCGAAAGAAAAAGGATTCACAGTGGCGCCGGGATCGCTGACGCCGTTCAGTCCGCGTCCGTATACGCGTTGTGTTTCGGGAAAGCGGTACACCTTTTCCACACGGAAGTTATTGTCGTAGCTCACGGAAGAACGACCTGTTTTGCCTTTGCGGGTAGTGATCAGGATGGCGCCGGAAGCACCGTCTGATCCATAGAGTGCGGCGGCCTCAGGGCCTTTCATGATGGTAATGCTTTCAATATCTTCCGGGTTCAGGTCCATCGCGCGGTTATTATAATCGGAGTTCCTGTTGGCGAAAGAAACGGATTGTCCGCCGATCAGAGATTCCTGGTTAAGCGTCTGGTTGTCATACGGCACCCCGTCCACCACGAACAGGGGCTGGTTATTTCCCCCGAGAGACACCGCTCCACGCAGAACGATCTGGGAGGAAGCGCCCGGTACACCTGAAGTGCTCGTGATGGTAGCGCCCGCCACACGGCCTGCGAGGCCGTTGATGAAGTTCTCGCGCTGTGTTTGCGCAACATCTTCACCGGATACTTTTTGTATGGATGATCCCAAAGCCCTGGGATCCTTCTTGATACCGTACGCCGTCACCACCTCCAGCTGTTTGGCGTCCTGTTGTAATTGTATTTGCAGATCAGTTTCCGCGTTCAGGGTTACCCGCTGGGTAACATACCCTACATAGCTAAAGATCAGCACCTGGCCGCGGGAAGCCATAATGGAAAATTCCCCGTTCGCACCGGTAGCCGTACCTTGTGAAGATCCGGAAACACGGATCGTTACTCCCGGCAAAGGGGAGCGGTCATCTGCGGAAACGACCTTGCCGCTGATGGACGTTTGCTGCGCCCACGCGGCAGTTACAATCCCCATGAGTAAAAGGAATACGAATAGACATCGCTTCATAAAACGGATTTTGGTTTTTAGACGAATAATAATTGCTATCACGCAGGCATCTGTGCGCCTGGCATTAGGATGTAAAATCTTCCCATCAATTGGGGCGGCTGTTTGTCAGTATTGTTCGCAGGCTTATGCTGTTCATTTGGTTGACTGTAATTAATCATGCGCAGGAACATCGTTTAAGGGATAAATAATCGGCCAAAAACGATTTAGTCCAGTGGTTTAAAATTTTGATGTTTGTGTTGAAAAACGTAGCGACCAAATTAGTGTAATTAAATAAGATAAAAAATACTATGCAAGTGTCATTTTAACACATTTTCCTTTTTCTTTGCTGTAATTCTGATAAACTTACCGCCTTGATAAGAAAAGAACTACGGATCATCCTGCTGTCTCTCGGAATCAGCCTGGTACTGACCATCGCCAAGTTTGTCGCCTATTTTGTAACCCACTCCGTGGCGATCCTTTCTGATGCGTTGGAGTCCATCATCAACGTTGTGGCCGGCGGGTTTGCCTGTTACAGTATTTATCTGGCGGGTAAACCGAAGGATAAGAACCATCCGTACGGGCACGGTAAAGTAGAATTCTTTTCTATCGGTTTTGAAGGCGCGATGATCTTCTTTGCCGGTATCCTGATCCTTTTCAAGGCGGGGCAATATTTCGTTCTCAAGCCGGAGCTGCACGACCTGAACGGGGGAATCTGGGTGATCACGGCCACTTCTGTGGCGAACTTCCTGCTGGGACTGTACCTTGTCCGTTCCGGCAAAAAACTGAAATCGATCACGCTTTCCGGCAATGGCAAGCACATTCTTACCGATGCCTATAGCTCTGTTGCCCTGGTAGCTGCACTGCTGATCATCCGCTTCACCGGCTTTAACTGGATAGACCCGGCAGTGTCTGTAGTGATGGGCTTGCTCATCCTGCTGCAAGGGTATCGGCTGATGCGGCAATCCATTTCGGGCCTGATGGATGAAACGGATATGCAGGTGGTAGACAGGTTGAGCGCGATCCTGAATGAACATCGCCGCACCTCCTGGGTAGATGTGCATAATATGCGGGTGCAGCAGTACGGGAATAATTATCATATCGACTGTCACATCACGCTCCCGTATTACCTCGAGCTCAGTCAGGCCCATGATGAAGTGAAAGCCATGGAGGAGATCGTGAACCGCGAGCTGAACGGGCATGAAGTAGAATTCTTTATCCATATGGATCCCTGTATACCGGCCAGCTGCCAGTTCTGCCTGCTGAGTGAATGCCCTGTCCGCAGCCATCCTTTCAAACAACGCATTACCTGGACCCGCGAAAATGTGTTGCCCAACCGCAAGCACACGATGGAGGATTAACACTTTTTTTCCTAGATTAGCAGGATTATGCAAAGGATCTTGATCGTAGAAGACGAAGTGAAAGTGGCCAATGCCGTAAAAATGGGATTGGAAGAGAATGGTTTTGAGGTGGAAGTAGCGTATGACGGCCGGATGGGGAAGAGCCTCGCCGCCAATCATGATTACGACCTCGTTATCCTCGACCTCAACCTGCCGCACAATAACGGGTACGAGATCTGTGAGGTGATTCGCCGCCGGAACAACAAAGTGCCGGTGATCATGCTTACTGCGCTCGGTGGCATGGAAGACAAGATGCAGGCTTTTGAACTGGGAGCGGATGATTATCTCGTCAAACCCTTCGACTTCCGCGAACTGCTGGCGCGCATCCGTGTATTCCTCAAACGGGCCGGGGCGGAAATGACCCAGAACAGCCGTTACAAACTGGTGATCGCCGATCTCGAAATAGACCGCGAACGCAAGGAGGTTTGGCGCGGAGGGAAGAAGATCCCGCTTACGGCCAAGGAATACCAGCTGCTGGAACTGCTGGCGTTGCACAAGGGGAAAGTGATTTCCAAATTGATGATCGCGGAAAAAGTATGGAACATCGATTTTGATACAGGCACCAACGTGATAGAAGTATACATGAACTTCCTCCGTAAGAAAATAGATAAAGATCACGAACAGAAATTACTCCACACCAAAACCGGCATGGGCTATTATTTGTCTGAAGAATGAAGATCAAATATAAAATTGCCCTTTACTATACCCTGTCAGCCGCCCTGTTGCTGATCACCTTCGCAGTACTGGCTTATTATTTCTCCGCACAAAGCCGCCGTGCCGAGTATGTGGACAGGCTGGAATACCGCGCCAAATCCATCGGCAGCGTGATCATTGAAAATGACCAGGTGCAGATTGGTCTCCTGCGGAAGCTGGATAAGACTACGTTCCAGGACCTTTACCGCGAAACCATTCTCGTATACAGCGATAATTACGATCTGCTGTATACCAATATGAAAGACACCGCCGTGCGTACGCCGAAGTATCTGCTGGACTACATTAAGAAATACCGGCGCTACATCCGGAACGATCCCAATGGCGAAGCCGCCGGGATCTATTATACGGAAGACAATGTGTCCGTACTCGTACTGGTATCTTCCTTTGATAAATACGGTTTTCAAAACCTGCAGAACCTTCAGCAGATCCTTTTCATAGAGTTGATCGTGGCGGTGGTGGCGCTCGTAGGGGTGGGGTATTTCTTCGCCCGTAAGATGGTGCAGCCTATTGACAAGCTGGTGGAGCAGGTGGATACGATCAATGCCAACAACCTGCAGGATACGCGCGTAGCCGCAAAAGGGAAAGATGAGATCGCACAGCTGGCCGCTAACTTTAATACGATGCTGCAGCGCCTGAGCCATTCTTTTGACCTGCAGAAGAGTTTCGTAAGCAACGCATCGCACGAGCTGAGAACCCCGCTGGCAGCCATTATCAGCCAGCTGCAAGTGATCCTGGCCAAAGGCAGGCGCCCGGAAGAATACGAAGCTGTATTGCATTCCGTACTGGAAGATGCCGAAAGCCTCTCTGAATTAACGAACGGACTGCTACAGCTGGCACAATCAGAGCTGAACAGCCAGGAATTCGTATTCAATCCCGTACGCATCGACGAATTGTTGTTTGAAACCGGGGATATGATCCGCCTGCAGCGGAAAACGGCCTGTAAAGCAGACATGCAGTTCCTGAAAGAGCCCGAGCAGGATACCTTTGTTACCTGTAATGGCAATGAAAGCCTGTTGAAGATACTTTTCATCAATCTCCTGGATAATGCCTGCAAGTTTTCGGATGATCAGACGGCCAGGGTGACCTTCGATTTTAACAGCCGTTTTATCCTGATCAGCGTAAAAAACACCGGAAACAGCATCCCGGCTGAAGATCTGGACAAGATATTTGAACCCTTTTATCGGGGTAGAAACGCCCAAACTATCCGTGGACATGGGTTAGGACTCTCCATATGCAAGAAGATCGTGCAGCTGCACGGGGGACAGCTTACCGTACTGTCTGAAACCGGCAAGGGGACTGTGTTTACAGTTCAACTCCCGCACCTTTAAAAATTTTAATGTCATTTTAATTTTTCTTAAAGCCTCCTTTAATCGATCCTCCTGAGATTTGTGTTGACAATGAAAGCTGACTATCAGAATTTGCACCGGCATGATCCGGTAACCTTACTAGATCTGCAACAGTTACTAGGGAGTAATCAGCCGGTTCTGCCAGTGGGATCAGCAGAAACGTTTTCCTGTCGATGCTACTGGTGAGCCGGCCTGATCTTTGACCTGCAGCTTTTATATTATGTATTAACTGGTTGGGGATGAAAGCAATTATACTTCCTGTTGTATGCCTGGTGATCATGCACGGTTCAGTCAGCTGCAAGCAGCGGAGTCAGACGGAGCAAACGGAAGCAACCACCTTTGTACTGAGCGATACCATGTTATCCACCATCCGGATTGACACAACGGTGGTAAGGCCGGTAGAGAGTGAGTTGCGGTTGCCAGGTGAAGTAACGCCGGAAAAAGTCCGGAACCACCGCCAGGTATGGATCACAACCAGTATTCCTGATAGTGGCGCGGCAAAGATCAGGGAAGGGGATATGGCAGAAGTAACCACTGCAAGCTACCCGGATACGATATTCAGGGGACAGGTTGATAAAGTGTATGGTGAGCAGGATACGACGATAAGAACAGTGAAAGTGCGAATCAAGCTCGATAATAAAGGATCGCTCCTGAAACCTGAAATGGTGGCCAATGTAAGATTCCGTTACCGTGATGGAAATGAAATGGCATCCATTCCTTCTTCCGCGGTGATCTTTGATAAAGGCCGGAATTTCGTACTGGTGTTCCGGGATAAGTTTAACATCGATACCCGGGAAGTGAAAGTAGCGAAATCACTGGATAACATCACCTACATCAGCAAAGGGCTCGAGCCCGGAGATATGGTGATCTCGAAGAACCAGTTATCCATTTATGATGCATTACATGAACGATAAAAAATTTGTTATAAATATTCATTCTTCACAATCAAAACAAAAAAACAACATGAAAAAGATCGCAATTCTGATGGCAGCCGTAATGATCACAGCTGGTGGTATCAATGCCGTAAACGCTCAGCAAGCTCCTGCAGCAAAACCTGCTCAGAAGAAAGAAGCAGCTAAGAAAGCTGAGAAGAAAGAAGAAAAGAAAGAAGAGAAAAAAGAAGAAAAGAAAGAGGAAAAGAAAGAAGCTGGTAAAAAACACCACGCTAAGAAAGAAGCGAAAGCTCCTGCCACTCAAAAGTAATCAATAGGTTACAGGTTTTAGTTCGCATAAATAGGTTGATAGAATGACATGAAACATGGCAGTTTCATGCAATAATCCTCTCCGCCCTGCTACTACAGATACAACGCAGGGCGGATTTTTTTTGCCCGTTAAAATAATATTTTAAAGAGAGAAGATACTACACACGTAATTACAGGCAATTGGTAATTTGACTGTTACGTAGTAGTGTAATGAATACGTCAACCAAAAATGAGCAGGAACGGGTCCGGCTGAAGCACCGTCATCCGGAACATGTTACGCATTTCCGGGCTTTTCTCTTCACTATCGCCCGCAATTACATTTTTGCCGCTCTTAAGCAACCGGCCTCCCGCGCCTTGAGATCACTGCCTGCGGGTTGGCAGTACCCATCACTACTACACCGGGTTTTGTAAGGGATCGAAAATTTCAGATTGTTTCAGGATAAATAAAAACATATGAAGAGAAAAACAGCATTATTTTTCGTGTGCCTGTTAGCGTTAGGGAACTTCGTTCTGGCGCAGAAAAAAAAGATCGGGACGGAGACTCCGGAGCAGAAGAAAAAAAGGATGGAGTGGTGGACAGACAGCCGTTTCGGGATGTTCATCCACTGGGGACTGTATGCCATGCCCGCGCGACACGAGTGGGTAAAGCATAATGAAAGCCTTACAGACGCCCAGTATCAGCCGTATTTCGATCTGTTTAACCCGGATAATTTTGATCCGAAACTCTGGGCAAAGCAGGCCAAAGCCGCGGGCATGAAATATGCCGTGCTAACGAGCAAGCACCATGAGGGTTTTTGCCTGTTCGATTCGAAATACACGGATTATAAAGCTGTCAATACCCCCGCAAAGCGCGATCTGATAAAGGAATTCGTGAACGCCTTCCGCGCGGAAGGTATTCGCGTGGGATTCTACTATTCGCTGATTGACTGGCATCATCCTCAATTCCCGATAGACAGACTGCATCCTTCCCGCCCCAAGCCGGAATCAGACAGTGCTTACGACCGTATGAACCAGCATCGGGATATGGCGGCTTACCGTCAGTATATGCGTAACCAGATCACCGAACTGCTCACCAATTACGGCAAGATCGACATATTGTGGCTGGATTTTTCCTACCCCGGCAAGCGCGGGAAAGGGAGGGATGACTGGGGTTCGGTGGAACTGCTGAAAATGATCCGCAAGCTGCAGCCCGGTATCATTGTAGATAATCGCCTCAACCTGGAGGAATATGAAGATGGTCAGGACTTTGAAACACCGGAACAGGTGAAAGTGGAAGAGCTGGCCAAATACCACGGAAAATATTGGGAAACCTGCCAGACCTTTTCCGGTTCCTGGGGCTACCACCGCGACGAAAACTCCTGGAAAAGCACACAGGAGCTGCTGCGGCTGCTGATCGGTTCCGTGAGCAATGGCGGTAACCTCCTGCTGAATGTAGGGCCCACCGCCCGCGGGGAGTTTGATCAGCGTGCGCAAAATGCGTTGGCGAATATCGGTAAATGGATGCACGGCAACAGTCGCGCTATTTATAACTGTACTTATGCACCGGCAGCTTTTAAAACGCCTGAAAATACAATGCTTACATATCATCCCGCCAGCAACCGCCTGTACGTTCACCTGCTGGAATACAGGAAATCTCTGGTGCTGCCGGGATATAAAGGGAAAGTAAAGTACGCCCAGTTCCTGCACGACAATTCAGAGCTCCGCATTGCGAAACAGGAAGGAGAGGACGTTGTGCTGAACCTTCCGGCGCAAAAACCGGATGTGGAGATACCTGTGGTGGAACTGGTGTTGCAGTAATTCAATGTTGTTGTTTGATACCAGAGGGCTGATTCACCGGATCAGCCCTTTTTTATTCATCCCCGGCTTCTTCTCCGTCCCCGTGGCCGAGGATCTCCCTGAAGGGTTTTACGGATTGATAGATGCCGCGATTGTAGCGGTTCCCGAGAATAATCAATGTAGTGGAGTCTTTGATAAAACGATAGAAAACGGAATTGTTACCATGCCACCATCCGTTATGGTAAATGATTTTGTTAGTACTGTCAGGGTACACGAGCAGGCGCCATCCGAGGCCATAGTTTTTGATCCCCGGTTTTTCGTTGCTGTAAGGCGTGAATGCGGCCTGCAGGGTTTCCGGCTTGAGGAGTTTACCGGAATAGATGGCCTGATCCCATTTCAGCATATCCTGCACTGTGCTGTAGATGCCTTTATCGCCTACTACGCCATCGAAACTGTTGTCCGGCTCGGGGCGCCAGTTAAAGAGATGACTGACCGTCTGGTGGGCACGGGAGGGCTGCGAGGGATCAGCTACGAAAGTATGGATCATTCCGAGCGGAGTGAAAAAAGTCTGCTGGAGATAGTCTGTATATTTTTGTCCGCTTACCTTCTCAATGATCGAAGCCAGCAGGAGATAGTTCGTATTACAGTAATTGAAACGCCTGTCCGGCGGATATTGTGTGGGTGGTTTATGTTCAATCATCATCCGGATCACTTCGTCATTGGTGAGAAAGTGTGATTTATCCTGGATCAGACTGTCGCAGAAATACAAATAATTGGGCAGGCCGCTGCGATGATTGAGCAGCATGCGGATGTTAATACCTGCGTAGGGAAAGTCAGGGAAATATTTCTGCAAAGGATCCTCGAGGCTCAATTTCCCTTTTTCCAGTAGCGTGAGAACAGCCATACCGGTAAAGGGTTTGGAGGCGGAAGCCAGCTGAAAGGAAGAGCTGTCTGTCACAGGGGCTTTGGTAGCGTGGCTTTCTTCGCCCTGATAATGTTCGTAGAGCACCACTCCTTTTCGCGCGATCAATACGCCGCCGCTAAAGACGGAAGGGGAGAGCCTTGCCTGCATGAGTTCGGCTGCATCCTGCCGGATCTGCCTGCTGCGCGGACTATTGAAGATCGCTTTTTGTTCTGCTTCGCTCAATCCCAGCGTATAGATGGAGGAGACTGGTTTGACTTCTTTTTTTTCGTTATTCCGGTGAGCGGAGCTGCTGTTGCATCCGGCATATATGATGGAACCTGTGGATACGGCTGTAATAACAATTGCCTTAAAACGCTTCATTTAAAATCTTAGTGCTGCTGTAACAATTTAAAACCAACCACTTATGGCAGCAATTTTCATGCCTGACAAGCGTAGAAATGGGGAAATTATTCAAAAAACGCAAATTGAGGCACTGTTTTTTGACCAATCTCTAATTTGCCGGGTGCTGTATTTGAATTTTGCCGAAACTCCCCTAGGTTTGTGGACTTTTAGTGACAAAAAACCACCATTGATTGTCACGTTTCTGTCATAGTAGAATTATCACCAGCACCATGAGCCAGAAAAAATTAACAAGTTATCCGAAGGAGAAGATCAACATCCTTTTACTGGAAAACATCAGCGATGCCGCGGTAGCGGAGTTCAAAGAGGCAGGTTACATTAATACAAAGAAAGTTACCGGCGCCCTCAGCGAGGAAGAATTGATCAAAGCTGTAAAAGACGTCCATTTGCTGGGTATCCGTTCGAAAACGCAGGTAACGGCGGCTGTGCTGCAGGCGGCGAAGAAGTTGCAGGCCATCGGTTGTTTCTGCATCGGTACCAACCAGGTGGATCTGAAAAGTGCCACAGAGCAGGGCGTTGCGGTGTTCAATGCACCTTATTCCAATACCCGTTCGGTGGCGGAACTGGTGATCGGATTGTCCATCATGCTGATCCGTCGTATTCCCGACAAGAATATTGCTGCGCATAGCGGTGTGTGGATGAAAGAAGCCACCGGCAGTTACGAGCTGCGCGGGAAAACCCTTGGCATCGTGGGATACGGGAACATCGGCAGCCAGGTGAGCGTACTGGCGGAGGCGTTAGGTATGAATGTGCTGTACTATGATGTGGAAACCAAACTGCCTATGGGCAACGCTTCCCAGATCCGTACGCTCAAAGAGCTTTTCGGCCAGGCAGATATCATCTCTTTGCACGTGCCATCCAACAAGAGCACGGCGAATATGATCAACAAACAGACCCTCAAATATGCGAAGAAAGGTGCTATTTTCCTGAACTACGCCAGGGGAGAGGTAGTGGAGCTGGACGATCTGAAGGAAGCACTCGAGAAAGGTCAGCTTTCCGGAGCTGCGGTGGACGTATTCCCCGTAGAGCCCGAGAAGAACGGCGCTGCATTCAGCACTCCTCTGCAGAAGCTGCCCAACGTGATCCTTACTCCGCATATCGGTGGTAGTACGGAAGAGGCCCAGCACAACATCGGGCTGGATGTGAGCAGCAAAATGCTGAACTACCTGGAGAAAGGTGCCAGCTTCGGCTCCCATACGGTACCGGCGATCAGCGTACCGGCAATAGAAAATACGCACCGGATCCTGCATATCCACCGGAACGTACCGGGCGTATTGTCCGCCATCAACAAGGCATTGTCTGACAAACAGATTAACATCCTGGGCCAGTATCTGAAAACGAACGACCAGATCGGGTATGTGGTGCTGGATGTGGATTCCAAGCTTTCTCAGGAAGCGTTTGCTTTGCTGAAGGAGGTGAACCATACGATCAAGACAAGGATGTTGTATTGATCTGATGGCTAAAGAAATTTAGGGGGAAATCCCTGATCCCCGGGGTCAGGGATTTTTTTATCCGGTATTTTAATTTGAGCTTTGCTGCTTTAATGAATGCGCTGATCATATGTCCAAACTCATTAAACTGGAAGAAGCCGCCATGTTTGTGCTGGCTTTACTGATGTTCGAACAACAATGTACGATTTCATGGTGGTGGTTCTGGGGATGCCTGCTATTGCCGGACCTCAGCATGCTAGGGTATCTTGCCAACGCCCGAACCGGTGCTTATATTTATAACTTCTTTCATCATAAGGCGGTAGCGATTATCATATACCTGATCGGCACTTATACTGCGAACGAAATATGGGTGTTCATCGGTATCATCCTTTTTGCCCATTCATCCATGGATCGTGTGTTCGGTTATGGATTGAAGCTGGTGAGCGGTTTCCAGGACACGCATTTGGGGAGGATCGGGAAAGCAAAATGATCGGAGGAATTTCGGAAATTAGCAGTAGTTTCGAAAGGACAATTATTTTATTCGTTACTTACAACTTTGGTAAGACCGTTCAGGATCATTGAAAACCTGAACGGTTTTTCTTTTTAACGCCGTACCTTTTTTCAATCGTTGAAGAGTGCGACGCAACGATGTTAAATCCCGCACCAGCGCCGGTTACATCAGCATTTTAAATAACAATTCAATCATCCCCGGTTTTTATAAATAGTGGTCAGGTGTGACAGGGAAACGTTATTTTAGAAGATATTAATGCCGCTAAAGACATGAAGCGTATATTAAAGGGATCTTTTTTTGGGGGACTGCTAACATTCTTATTGTTTAATGAAAGCACTGGACAGGATACTTCTCTTTTACAAACTTCCAGATATTTAAAAGCATTTTGGGATACGGTTTCTTTGCGGAAATCGGAGTATCAAAAAGCTGTATTTTCAATGAAAGGTAAAGAAATTATTTTCTTTGGCACAGATCATAGTCTGACTGATCCGACTAGTCAAATGTATATTGATATAAAAAAAGCCATAACAAATACCAGGCCTACTCTTATCCTGACCGAGAACTACAAACAGATCTACAATAATGAGATTGAAGCAATCCGTCAAGGTACAGATGTTGGTTTTTGTATTTGTCTTGCAAATAAAGGCAGTATTAAGTTTAGTAGTTGGGACGACCTTCCGGGATTTTATAATAAATTGTCTTTAACTCACAGTCCGGATGAAAGCCTTCTGTTTTTAATCACCATGCTTGGATATGGTTACTCACAGGCAAATTATGGGCCCTTTGAAGATTTCTATCTGTCATTGCTTACAATATTAGAAGAGGGGGGATTCAATATTTTGCCGAGTCAGAAGAACTTCTTGTATTATAAAAAGATACATCATGAATGTTATGGATTAACCTTCAACGATCAGACAGAGAGTTCATTTTTTGCAAGTTATCCTGACTTAAATACAAATGCCTTTTATAGAAGCATGTTAAGCGAACTTAATCGCATGAGAGATGAACACTTATTAGTATTACTCGCAAGGGAGCTTAAGCGGAATAACAAAATTTTTGTGCAGGCCGGACTTTTGCATTATTTGTCACTTTCTCCGATGATTTTGACCTTGTTGGAGAATGCCTGGATGCATGATACTATTTCAACATCCGCAAGAAAAAATGATTATAGATGGAGATATTTGAATGGTTCCACCATTCAAATAAACAGGGGTAATTCAAAGAAACCGTATGTAATAATTGCTGAAGATGATAGCGCTAATCGAGATGCGTTCAAGGGAGTTTTTAATGGTTTTTATCCCTCAAGGATTTTGATTCAGCATCCCACAATATTACACCACAAAGAATCGAAGGATTTTCTTAATTTAAGCATTGCAGGCCAATCCCGTTATCTTGCCAATTTTGAAAATATTCCAATTGAAGTATGGTCTGCATCTTGGAATGATGTCTATTATTCCCTAATAGATACGTATTCGAATCAAGATCTGTTTTTAGCAGCGGTCGCATTGGAGGCACCGCAGGGACAGGATAATGATGGGCCTTCTGAAAGCGAAGTTTCACTTAGTTCTAAAGTATTATACGACAAAATAATCCGGAGCATGATCCTTTCCGGATTTCCTGTGACTGATGTTCAAACTCGGTTTGAATATTTCGAAAATATTGTGGGGCAAACGATTGCTCCAGGTCAGTTTATACAGAATGTTCAAAAAATTGCCAATAAAAATATCATAGACGATATTAAAAGGCTTCAAATTGCAAATTTGTTGCGCAGGGTTGATCTTGAACAGCGTTCTTCAGAGAAACTGCTAATTCAGGTCGATAAAGAATATTTGTCGATAATAAAAGAGCAAATACAACAAATCAAAAACTAGTGTGAAGATTTGCAAGTTAGCTTACCCTATGCAAATCCAAACTGTATTTGATCCTTTTATCCATAAAAAATGCCCCCAAAAGTGTCTGACTTTTTGGGGGCATTTCATTCAGGTGGCCTCTTTTTTTAATTGAATGAGAATAGCTGTTTGTTATCTGATGACGGTCACATCTCCTTTGATCACGAAGCTCGGGCCATGTTGTACTTTCTTGTAACTGAGCCACCATACGAAGGTGCCTATATCTACCGGGCGGCCTTTGTAGTAGCCGTTCCAGCCTTTGTTCATGTCTTTGCTCACGAAAACCAGTTCACCCCAGCGGTTGTAGATGCGTAATTCGTAATCGTACATCGGGCCTCTGAGTACCGGGCGGAAGACGTCGTTGTTACCGTCGCCGTTCGGTGAGAAGGCATTCGGGAAATCAGGACGGCTGTCGCATTCCTTCATATCAATCGTGATTTTGGCAGTGGTGCTGCCGCAATCATTGAAGGCAGTGACGGTGTAAGTGCCAGGCTGCGTGATCTCGATGTAGCTGCTGGTAGCGCCGGTGTTCCAGAGGAAAGATGTGGCGTTCTTCGCTTTGGCCGTCAATATGTGGCGGCGGCCTTTACAAAGGACGGTATCATTACCAAGGGTGATGACAGGCGGACCTGTGACGATCACGTTGATACTGTCTTCCCTGTAGCGATCGCAATACTTGTCGAGCACACCGAGGATGTATTTACCCGGCTGGGTGATGGATTTAACAGGATTCCTGTCGCCATCGTTCCAGCGGTACACGGCTACATCCGGATGACGGGCATCGATGAGAAGGCTGCCACCAGGACACATGTAGCGGTCCGGCCCAAGATCGAACTTCATATCCGGACGCGGGTTCACCCTTACGCTTTCCCTCACCACGCAATTATCTCTATATACCGCCACGGAATAGGTGCCGGGTTTATTGACCATAATGGAGTTACCCATTTCGCCTGTGCCCCATTGGATGCGGCCTGCGTTGGTGCTTACCGTGAGCATTACGGACTGGCCCGGACAGATAGCCGTATCCCTGCTGAGTGATACGTCCGGCGGCGGATTTACGGTCACATTGATCGTATCGATGGTGATACAGCCGCTCTTCGTTACACGTACCCAGAAGCGTTCCTGTGTGCTCACGTTGATAGTTGGTGTGGTAGCGCCGGTGCTCCAGAGATAGGAGGCGCCAGCCACGGTCGCATCCAGTTTCACGTTCTGGCCGCGACAGATAGTCGTATCCGGCAGGTCTACCAGCGGCATGGGTATTACGCTGATGTTGATCTCATCTGTGGCCGTACACATACCATTGCTGACAGTTACTTTGTAAGTGCCGGCTTTGGTAACCCTGATGCGTTGTGTGGTTTCGCCGGTGGACCACTTAATGGTGTATCCGAAGTTGGCTGCGCCTGCATCCAGCACTATTCCGTTGCCATCGCAGATGCTGGTATCCCTGCCGAGGTCTACTTTCGGCATCCGCAGGTAGGAGATGTTGTAAGTCACCGTATCGGATGCGCAACCTGTGATGCCGTCGCGTACGATGAAGGACGCGGAGGTGGCGCCGTTCAGGTTGAAGCGGTTGTTGGAGGATGTGATCGGCACCTGTACAGCGTTGGCTGGTGTTACCGCTACCAGTGTATACGATGGCCTGTACACATTTCCTTTCGTTCTCAGCGTGATGTACGGATCGCTGGAACAGTTCACGACAACATCCGCTTCCAGTTGAGGTTTCGGACAGGGCAGTACGATGATCCGCTGGATAACCTCCTTCGCTGCGTTACCGCATTCATCGGATACTTTCCACCTTCTGATGATCGTATAGCCGTTGCAGATATCCGCTACATACGGATCTGTGGTGTATTTCACTTTTTTCGGGAAGCCGGGATCACAGTTGTCTGTGGCTGTCAGTTCAACCTGGGCGGTCGGGATCTGATCTCCGCAGCCGAGGGTGATGTCTGCCGGTGGCGTTGCGATCACGGGACTGGTGGTATCCACTACGGTGATCACCTGGCGCATGATGGATGTATTGCCGCATTCATCTTTGGCGGTCCAGGTGTTGATCAGCCGGTAGCTGGACTTGCAGGCGCCGGCGATCGGTTCTTTAACCTGCTGGTGTGTAACCGTTACTGCGCCGGGACGGCTGCAATTGTCTGATGCCGTGATCACTGCGGGGGCAGGGATCGCATCGCAACTTACCGTGATGTCCGCCGGAGCAGGCATGTTGAATACCGGTTTGGTAGTGTCTATTACCGTGATCACCTGTGTAGCGATGGCTTTATTACCACATTCGTCTGTCGCAGTCCACGTACGGGTGAGTTCATAGTTGTTCACACACGTTGCGGAGAGGTAACGTTTGCTGAAGTTATATACCACCTGCACATTGTTCGGTGCAGAACAGTTGTCTGTAGCAGTCAGTGCGGGAGCGGCCGGAACGGCGTCGCAATCTACCGTGATGTTAGTCGGCGGCAGCATGTTGAATACCGGAGCGGTGTTATCCTGCACGGTGACAGTTTGTTTAACGGTGGTGCTGTTGCCGCACTCATCAGTTGCCGTCCAGGTACGGATGAGTTTGTAGCTGTTCGCACAAGCACCCGGGATGTTCTGCCTTGTTTCGTTCTTAGTAACAGTGATGTTGCTGCCTGCGGAGCAGTTGTCGGTTGCCATGAGATCCGGTTGTGCAGGGATGGCATTACATTCAACGGTTACGTCGGCCGGAGCGGCAGTGGTAAAGGCGGGTGCAGTTTTATCCTGTACGGTAACGATCTGCTGAACAGTTTTGCTGTTGCCACATTCGTCCGTTGCCGTCCAGGTGCGGATCAGGCGATAGTTATTCGCGCACGCACCCGGGATGTTCTGCCTTGTTTCGTTCTTGACAACAGTAATGTTGCTGCTTGCGGAGCAGTTATCTGTTGCCATGAGGTCAGGCTGTACCGGGATGGCATTACATTCTACGGTTACGTCTGCCGGTGCGGCGGTAGTGAATGTGGGCGCTGTTTTATCCTCTACCGTGATGGTCTGGGTGACGGTGGTCTGGTTACCACATTCATCTGTAGCCGTCCAGGTGCGGATAAGCTTGTAGTTGTTTGCGCATGCGCCCGGTATAGCTTGTTTCGTTTCTTTCTTCACAACAGTGATCCTGTCTGTTGCAGAACAGTTATCCGTTACACTCAGATCCGGTTGTGCCGGGATGGCGCTACATTCTACCGTTGCGTCGGCCGGTACGGAAGTGGTGAACGTCGGAGCTGTTTTATCCTGAACGGTCAATACCTGTTGTACGGTGGTCTTATTACCACATTCGTCAGTAGCAGTCCAGGTACGTATCAGGCGATAATTGTTAACACATGCACCCGGGATATCCTCACGGCGTTGTGCCTTCACTATGGTGATGCGATTAGTGGGCGTACAGTTATCCGTTGCGGTGAGGTCCGGTTGTGCGGGGATGCTGCTGCATTCCACGGTTGCGTCCGCAGGAACCGGCATGGTAAAGGCCGGCGCTGTATTGTCCACCACGGTAAGCACCTGTTGAACAATGGTGCTATTGCCGCATTCATCTGTGGCCGTCCATGTACGGATCAGGCGGTAGTTGCTGGCGCAGATTGCTCCGGGTATCTGTTCAGCGCGTTCTGCTTTTACTACTGTTACATTGGCGCTACAGTTGTCTGTGGCCGTCATGTCGGGCTGTGCCGGGATGGCGTTACATTCTACGGTTGCATCAGCCGGAGTAGCCATTGTGAAGACCGGTGCTGTTTTATCCTGCACCGTGATAGTTTGCGTCATCACTGTTTTATTGCCACATTCATCCGTTGCCGTCCAGGTGCGGATCAGCTGATAGCTGTTTGCGCAAGCGCCATTCACACGGGTCTCATTCTTGGTGAGGGTGATATTGGCTGCAGCAGAGCAGTTGTCTGTAGCCGTCAGATCCGGTTGCGCCGGAATGGCATTACATTCTACCGTTACATCGGCCGGCGCGGCAGTGGTAAATACAGGTTTGGTTGTATCGGATACCGTGATCACCTGCATGACAGTCGTGCTATTACCGCATTCGTCTTTAGCCGTCCAGGTGCGGAGCAGTTTGTAGTTATTGGCGCAGGCACCAGGTATATCAATGTGTTGCTCGTTATACGTGATAGCGATAGCAGAAGCGGGACTGCAATTGTCTGAAGCCTGCATTACCGGCGCTACAGGGATGGCGTTGCAATCTACTGTGGTATCCCTCGGGATGGCTGTGGTGAACATGGGCTTGGTTCTATCCACAACCGTCAGGGTTTGCGTCAGCACGGTGCGGTTGCCACATTCATCGGTAGCCGTCCAGGTACGGATCAGTTGGTAGTTATTCGCGCAATTGCCGTCGATCCTGCGTTCTGCTTTTACTACGGATACATTGGCGCTGCAATTATCAGTGGCGGCAATGTCCGGTTGCGCGGGAACGGCATTACATTCTACCGTTGCGTCGGCAGGAGCTGCTGCGGTGAATACCGGTGCTGTACGGTCCTCTACGGTAATCGTCTGGCTGATCGTTTGTTTGTTGCCACATTCATCGGTAGCCGTCCAGGTGCGTATGAGCTGATAATTATTGGCGCAAGCACCCGGGATGTCTACGCGTTTCTCGGCAAAGGTCACTGTTACGGCATTCGGCAGGCTGCAGTTATCTGTCGCGGTCATTACCGGAGCCGCCGGGATGGCATTACATTCTACCGTTACATCAGCCGGTGTTGCTGTGGAGAATGTGGGTGCGGTGTTATCTACTACCGTAATAGTCTGTGTAACCGTCACTGAGTTATTGCATTCATCCAGGGCCGTCCAGGTGCGGATCAACAAGTAGTTGTTGGCACATCTTCCCGGGATCGGTTGTTTTGTTTCGTTTTTCAGTACAATCACTTTATCCGCAGGACTGCAGTTATCGATCGCGGTGAGGTCCGGCTGTGCAGGGATAGCGCTACATTCTACCGTTACGTTTGCCGGTGTGGGCATCGTAAAGATCGGAGCGGTTTTGTCCTCTACCGTGATGGTTTGTTTCACCACCGTTTTGTTGCCGCATTCATCCATGGCTGTCCATGTACGGATCAGCTGATAGCTGTTAGCGCAAGCACCGTTCACACGGGTTTCATTTTTGGTGATGATGATGTTGGCGGCTGCAGAACAGTTATCTGTAGCGGTGAGATCCGGTTGCGCCGGGATGGCATCGCAAGATACTGTTATATCAGCAGGAGCGGAGGTTGTGAATGCAGGTGCAGTTTTATCCTCTACTGTGATAGTCTGTGTGAGGGTGGTTTGGTTGCCACACTCGTCAGTAGCCGTCCAGGTACGAATCAATTGATAGCTGTTGGCGCAAGTACCATTCACACGAGTTTCTTTCTTAACGATCGTGATATTGGCTGTCGCTGAGCAGTTATCCGTAGCGGTCAGGTCTGGTTGAGCGGGAACAGCGTTACATTCTACGGTTACATTCGCCGGAGCTGCAGTGGTGAACGTCGGTGCGGTTTTATCCTCTACCGTGATCGTTTGTGTGAGGATAGTTTGATTACCACATTCGTCAGTAGCTGTCCATGTACGGATCAATTGATAACTGTTAGCGCAAGCACCATTCACGCGGGTTTCTTTCTTAGTGATGGTGATATTGGCGGTAGCAGAGCAATTGTCTGTAGCGGTAAGATCCGGTTGTGCCGGAACGGCATTACATTCTACAGTTACGTCTGCAGGAGCGGCTGTTGTGAATGTGGGAGCCGTTTTATCTTCTACGGTGATGGTTTGTGTGAGGGTGTTTTGATTACCACACTCGTCTGTTGCCGTCCATGTACGGATGAGTTTGTAGTTGTTTACACATGCTCCCGGGATAGCCTGTTTCACTTCTTTTTTGGTGATCGTGATATTAGCGGCTGCGGAACAATTATCCGTGGCTGTCAGATCCGGCTGTGCGGGTATGGCGTTACATTCTACGGTTACATCAGCCGGAGCCGCAGTGGTGAATGTCGGTGCAGTTTTATCCTCTACCGTGATGGTCTGCGTGATGGTAGTTTGGTTACCACATTCATCTGTAGCGGTCCAGGTACGGATCAATTGGTAGCTGTTGGCACAAGCACCATTTATACGGGTTTCTTTCTTAACGATCGTGATATTAGCCGTCGCCGAGCAGTTATCCGTGGCGGTAATATCCGGTTGCGCCGGGATGGCATCGCAGGATACCGTTATGTTCGCCGGAGCAGCTGTTGTGAAAGTAGGCGCTGTTTTATCCTCCACCGTGATGGTTTGTGTGAGGATAGTTTGGTTGCCACACTCGTCAGTAGCCGTCCAGGTGCGGATCAATTGATAGCTGTTGGCGCAAGCACCATTCACACGGGTTTCTTTCTTGGTGATGGTGATGTTGGCGGTTGCCGAGCAATTGTCTGTGGCCGTCATGTCGGGCTGTACCGGGATGGCATTACATTCTACGGTTACATCAGCCGGAGCAGCTGTGGTAAATGTGGGCGCAGTTTTATCCTCTACCGTGATGGTCTGGGTGAGGGTAGTGTGATTACCACATTCGTCAGTGGCCGTCCATGTACGGATCAATTGATAGCTGTTAGCGCAAGCACCATTCACGCGGGTTTCTTTCTTAGTGATGGTGATATTGGCGGTAGCCGAGCAATTGTCCGTAGCGGTGAGATCCGGTTGCGTCGGAACGGCATTACATTCCACAGTTACATCGGCGGGAGCGGCTGTTGTGAATGTGGGCGCTGTTTTATCCTCCACCGTGATGGTTTGTGTGAGGATAGTTTGGTTACCACACTCGTCAGTAGCCGTCCAGGTGCGGATCAATTGATAGCTGTTGGCACAAGCACCATTGACACGGGTTTCTTTCTTGGTGATGGTGATGTTAGGTGTAGCCGAACAATTATCTGTGGCTGTAAGGTCCGGTTGCGCCGGGATGGCGTTACATTCTACGGTCACGTCCGCCGGAGCGGCTGTGGTGAAAGCAGGTGCAGTTTTATCCTCTACCGTGATGGTTT
>JAFIGY010000006.1 GCA_017849435.1 Chitinophaga niabensis | reverse complement strand
CTCGTACCTTAGGTCTCTCACAACTTTACCATTTGCAAACTGAGCTAACAACCTGTTGTGATTTGCTCTCAATTTCTCGTACCTTAGGTCTCTCACAACTCATTGACAATTTAACATCATGGGAAAGATGTTGTGATTTGCTCTCAATTTCTCGTACCTTAGGTCTCTCACAACAACAGTTGCACATCCCTCTTCGAGAGGCTCGTTGTGATTTGCTCTCAATTTCTCGTACCTTAGGTCTCTCACAACCCATATTACGACGTTGAGCCTCCATAGTCTGTTGTGATTTGCTCTCAATTTCTCGTACCTTAGGTCTCTCACAACAGCTGGTCGGGCCTCCCGGCTCCAAGCGTTGTTGTGATTTGCTCTCAATTTCTCGTACCTTAGGTCTCTCACAACATACATTTAAATTTTAGTTACCACCAATATGTTGTGATTTGCTCTCAATTTCTCGTACCTTAGGTCTCTCACAACAACATCACGTGTATCCCACTCCTCAACAGGGTTGTGATTTGCTCTCAATTTCTCGTACCTTAGGTCTCTCACAACGCGGAACCAGTAGTGAACAACCGATCAGCCGTTGTGATTTGCTCTCAATTTCTCGTACCTTAGGTCTCTCACAACTCATAGTGAGCTTGACGTCGTGCGACAGATGTTGTGATTTGCTCTCAATTTCTCGTACCTTAGGTCTCTCACAACACTGGGGCCTCAAATGCCCTACAGTAGCCTAAAGACGGGATTTTTAGGAATGAAAAAATGATGGAATTTCCCATTTTTTCATTCCTGTTAAAACAGTTCCAACTGTTGAGGCGGGGGTATTACGACGGAAACCTCCTTCCCATAAAACACCTCCATCATCCCCAACTGCTTATCCGTAACACACATGATGCCAATATGTCCCTTGGCTGGTAATATCTTTTTCACCCTTTTCGTATGTACGTCCGCGTTCTCCCTGCTGCTGCAATGGCGGATATACATACTGAACTGGAACATCTGAAAACCGTCTGCAAGGATTTTCTTCCTGAACTGGGCGTAGTTTTTCCGGTCCTTTTTCGTTTCAGTCGGGAGGTCAAAGAATACCAGCACCCACATGATCCTGTAGGCGTTTAGATGGTTAAACATATTTCGGGGTATAGGATTTTTCGCGCGGTTCCCTCGAAGCACTTTGTGAGGGAAGAAGTAGTACGCTGTACGGCATTCATCAGCGGACTTTTCTGTCCATCTATGAAAACATCCATTACCGGGATGCTCAATAGCTGTTTTTTTATGGTAGTGCCCATATCCAGGTATCTGCCGTTCATGCGGATAATCTCGCATACGACTTTATCCACGAATGGACGATAGGGTTCCATAATGTCGTCGGCTAGGCAGTAAGCGTTGTATTGGTTTCTGTGGAATATTCCCAATGTTGGTAATAATCCGCTACCAACCAGGCTTCTGGCCATTACTGCCCTTAAAATGGCATAGCCGTAATTCAGCAGATTGTTGGGTGGCGCTCCAAACCGTTCCCGCCTGAATTCCAGGAAATCCGGGAATACCCGTTTCCAATAGAAATTAGCGGCTTTGGCCTCAGCATTCTCGCTATCACCACTTTTTACCTGTTTTGAGAGCTCAAACAGATACTTGCCATCTTCCCGCTGTTCCACTAATAGCTTTGCCTGGTTCACTATTTTAGCGGCAACGGTTTGCTGCCATAGCTGCTTTTTAAGAGGCACAGAGGCTTCGAGCTGTGACTGAAATTTCTGACTCTGCAGGGTATTACCATCGAGGTTTAATAGCATGCCTACAGGATGGTGAGTTGCATCGCAGGTGATAAGCGCCACATTATTGTGCAATAGCCTGGCCATCACTGCCTGTGTTATTGTGATTTGTTGATGATCAAGTATAAGTAGGCCAATATCCTCTATCGGCACACTTTTGGGTGCATCGGCGTCACTCATTTCGATAACGAGTTGTTCATGGCTGGTTTTTAGGTAAGCAGGATTACCAAAGTACAATGTTCGTTTGATCATTGTGTGAGATTAGATGCCGCATTCTCGAGATGTGAAGAGTGGTATATTTTCTTCCCGTTCACCTCTGTAATGTTTCCTAACTTATCCACCCGGATCTTCACGCATACGTTCTTGATCATTTGTCCATCCCAGGCGCGTTCAGCTTTGTTATTGGAGCCCAATTCCTGAGCATTGTCATCCAGTGGCCGGGAAACGAAATGTGGGATGAAGAAACACTGTGCCTTTGTAAAGCTTACCACTTTATATATTCGGTTGTTGATCCGGGCTTTATCATGCATCCAATCTATCGTGCTTACTTCCTCACCCGGTTCAGGAACGTATACCAGGTCATTTGGGGAAAGGACGATCGGCCTGAACTCATCCCTCTGCTCCGCTATCGGCCACTTATTAGCAAGACGGGTAATTGCTGTCAGTAACGGTACCGCGCTATCCTCATTAATGACCCTTTCTCCCGTGGCCAGTTTTTCATAGATCACAAAGAATAGATTGGTGCCCTTATCGCCCTCCACCAGTTTCCCATTGAAATCTACTTTCTTACCTATCTCCTCATAAACCGTGACCTTGTTGATGGGTTTGCCGGCCTTCTTATTCAGTGCTTCCAATGCCTCCCCACGAAAAGCCTCGTTCGGATCACTATTATATGTTTCCAGGTGCTGAAGTAACAGCCTGGCCAGCCAGGAATGTTCTGCATTCGGAATTTTCGCAATTTTATCCACCGTGAAGGACTTATCTAGCGTTACACGTTTGGCGGCATATGTGTTGAA
Organism: Chitinophaga niabensis; assembly: GCA_017849435.1. Classification (GTDB taxonomy): domain Bacteria; phylum Bacteroidota; class Bacteroidia; order Chitinophagales; family Chitinophagaceae; genus Chitinophaga; species Chitinophaga niabensis_A. Next base: position 73,077 of record JAFIGY010000006.1, on the reverse strand, counting down.
TTGCGTGACGAAGAGCTTGGCGAGGATATTACCCTCCATATCTTTCAGTGGGTATTTCTTCAGATGCTTTTCCGTTTCTTTGAGATCGAATCCGCAATTCCTGATCAATTCGTTCAATTGTTTCCGCAGGAAAGTATCGGCCACTTGCGGAATGGATGTTTTGTCAGGCATCTTCAGAGCCTGGAACTGCATTTCCAGGGCCTGTTTAATGGATACCTCTTTATATTCGCGCAGCGTTATTTTCCCCAATGGCTCCTTGAACATGGATTTTCGAACGGCCAGTAGCTCTCCTTTTACCTGCGGCACAACATGTTTGCTCCACTTGCCATCCTTACCCATCTTCCATTTAGTGATCTTATTGACGGCTTTACTGACCAGGCGGTTTCTGTTCTTATGGGAAACAATGACCATTCCCAACTGTTCTTTAGCTTCTTTTGTAAAAGTTTCCCAGGGAAGTACAAAGCTGCTGTATTTGCTTTTTACAAGATACTTATATTTAGATGCCTCTTCAGCAGCATGGAGGGTATTGAGGTATCGGATATGCTCCCTGGTGGTGCAGGTAATGATCAGCGCATCCAATGCATGATGCCTGTGGTCTACTCTTTTGTAATCTTTTTTAAAATGGAGACTATTGTTAGCCGGATCAAAGTCGATAAGGGATTCTCCGGTGATTACCTGTAGTCTTTCAAAACGCGGACGGAGCAACTCTTTCCATACGTGATTCAGTCCCCATTTCTCTTTCATTTCACTGGTGATGGAGCCGATCGTGAAAATAATACCTTCCTTATCTTTTGCAATGGGGTAGAGTAATTCCGCCAGTTTACGGGTAATGTATCGCGTATCATTGATCTGCCGCTGTACGAAATCCTTAGGGATATCTTCCCGCATGAGATTCCTGTATTTCCCACCGCGGAATATTCGTTTACAATGATCAAAATAAGCGGACGCATCCAGCAAAGTAAAAGTATTGCCGTTGTTCGATATTGTTTCCCCTCCACTTGCTTCTATTAGCTGGCGGGCAGTAAGCTTGTCTTTGAATTTATTGACGGACGATTCGCAGATTGTTTTATTCAGGAACGAATTATCGAAGAAGCGAGCGCGTGGGATGATATGCTCTATTTCATATTCAGGTGTGAATAATTTGCTTAACGGGATGACTTTCCCAGTGTAGGGAGACATGTGATTTTGCTCTCCCCACAGCTTGTATCGCTCAATTTCAGCAGAAGTTGGTTCTTTGGAAAATTTAATGGCATTTGTTCTGGCTTCTTCGTTTCCTGTTTCTTCCCATAGCCTTATCCGTTCCATATCGGTAACAGAATCAGGATTCGCATTCTTCAGCGCCCGTAAAATTGCCCGTATCCTTTTTCTATCAGCTTCATTCGCTTTGTTCCGGTCATCAATCTTCTTTCTTTCGTCCGCCGTTTTTTTCAACTCCCTTGCAAGTTCCAGATGGATTTCATCCGGCTGTCCATATTGCGTCCATACTTCCTTTACCAGGCCCAAAGTTTCTTTTATTATCTGCTCTACTACCGGATTCCGTAAGCTATTATTGGGTATAAGTTCGGGAATGTTGATATCATCAGGGAATTCATATTTACTATTGTTTTCCCGACTGGCGTATTTGTCGTACAAAATGAAGTCGGCCAGCCAGGTGGCACTACCCTGGAAATCCTCGACCGTCTTTAAATTCAGTTTTTTTATCATCTCCCTTAAATCATCACTGATACGACTGTCAAGCTCGCCATCCAGTATTTTTTCGATTTTTTCCCTGGTTAGAGCACCAATAGCATCCGGTGAGAAGTATTTTCCGCAGCGCATTAACGGGAGCATTTTACGAAGGGCTTTGGAAGAGAAGGCTGCATATTGTTTAGGAAGATCAGGGAGTTTGGATAGATGGTAGATCACCTCTTCCGGCAATCCAAAACCATGCTTAGCGTTTTTCAATGCCGAGACTATATCTTTGGCGTCGTTCAGCGAGTAGAGGATGTGCCACAGCAGATAGCATTTTACCGGATCATTTAACAGATTTTCCCCTTCGGAAGTATAACCATGCTTCCGGAATACCTTCCGAAAAACTGCCTTGGTCTCATTACCAGGGAATTCTTTTTCCTCCGGGTAGTTCAACCGGAACTGGCGATGAGCCAGACCCAGTTCTTTTAATATAGCACCGGAGGAAACGGCCGCCCGCCCGTCAAACAGATCGAACAGTTTGGCTTTCTGCTCGCTGCGAAGATATAATTCCGTCCGGTCGACATCTAATTGTGGTTTCCCATCTGTTTCCCCCTCCATTTCCAATATTTTCAGATTATGGATCTGCTGCCAGATGCGAAATTCCTGAAACTCCGGACTCGATTTCGGTGCTACCCGTACCCCATATTTATTACCCTTGTCATCCTCTTTGTACTCCCTCGTACAACGGTCTACCCGGTGTTTCTGAGATTTCAGCGGCCTTTGGTAGTAAATGATATCATTTGCAAACAGGTACAAAAGATCGTTCGCAATGAGTTCATTTTGTTTTTGAACATTGTGCTTATAAAGCATGGTAGCTATTTCCGGAAGCTTTGCAGTATCGTTCAAAGCGGGATGGAATGTGGCCTGTTTTTGCCAGATCGCATCAAGCTCCTGCCGGTACAATGTTCTGTCGATAATACGCTGACGGATTCGATATTGTTTGTCGAGCACCAACTGATGAAAGAAGTACTCGCCGGCATAATAGCCGGAATCTTTAATATTCTCTTCCAAGGCTTTCTTCTTCTTTTCCCAGTCATTCGGATCAGGCAATGCAAAGCTGACAGTTACTTCTCCTGATTTGATTGTTTTTTTAGTGATTTCCAGCTCTATTTCCTTTCCTGACCAATCAGGGATATTCTTTCTTTTTATTTGACCAGTCAGGTCTCCTGCCTTTATTTCCAGTGTTTTTATTCCTTTCTCTTCGGATATTTCTGCGATGCCGGTGACTGGAAGTATCTGTACCCATTTCTCATAGATGGGATATTTTACCTCATTGATATCATCTTCTTCCCGCTGATCTTTCCGGCTGCTCCTGAATCCTCTGCGCTGGTTCATCATATATATAATACGAGCGAGTTCTGCCAGTGATATCTTCTCATACAACGCTTTCCTGCGGAGATAATAAACGATCCAGTCTTCGGGCAAGGCTTCCACACTGAAAGCCCTCCTTGCCTCTTCTATTGTAGCGCTCTCAAATGGTAAGTAGTCTTTTAGCACAAATGGACGCATCTCCGGTTGCCTGAAGTCCAAGGGGAATTCACCCGGTATCCATCCCAGGGTCTTCAACGCCTGTATCAGCCGGGTTCTCCGGAGTTTAAATCGTTGCTTCATCCTTCTAACCGTCCGAGCCATCCTGCGGTCAGCAGTTTTGGAAACCGTATTACCAGATTCAAACTTTTGCAGGGCATCCCCATCCATTGGAATAATTCTGCTTCCCAGTCCCAGGATGCGACCGGTCTTCCCGAATTCTCCCATTGCTACCATTGCCCATCCGATGGAGTTAGTGCCGATGTCAAGGCCAAGGATTTTTTTCATAGTGGATTTGTTTTGGAATTTTTATTATCTTCGGATCGAAGCAAATCACAATAAGGATTATTCCGTAGTGAAAACTTTTACAGTAGTCCCGCCCATGGCGGGATTGTTGTTTTTACAGGTTACACATTTCACAGGGTTCGCTTGCTTCTTCCCGGTATAGTAAAGGGTCAATTTTACTTGAATTCAGCAGTAATAATTGTTAATCTCAAGTTAACATATAAGTTCGAAAACAAAAAACTCACTTTGCATCCTCCAGTATCACCATCCCTCTGGTTAACGCCTCCTCAAACGTACGCACCACATTCGCCTTCCCAATCGCAAACAGCAAACGGGATTTCCGCAATTCTTCCAACACCTGTGTATGCTGCACTTCGGACAGGATCAGCTTCGTCCCCTTACCCCGCAGATCCCTGTACACTTCCTTCAAAGTATGTATGCCCGTGGCATCAATGATAGGAACGTCTTTCATTCGAATGATCAGGATAGCCGGAGGTGCTTCGATAATGCCGCTTGCATCTTTGAATTTGTAAGCTGCGCCAAAGAAGAGCGGTCCGGTGATCTCAAATACGGCAATACCGGGAGGAAGCGAAATGTTCTGGATGGATTCGGGGACTTGCACATTGCTGAACTGCGTCATTTTCCGGAGGAAGAAGAAAGCGGCGAGTATCATGCCTATTTCAATGGCAACGGTAAGGTCTACCATGACTGTCAGCACAAAAGTGGTGACCATAATCACGGCATCGCTGCGGGGGCCTTTCAGGATGGAGCTGAAATTCTTCCATTCACTCATGTTGTAAGCGACTACTACCAGCACTCCGCCGAGCGTGGCCATAGGGATCAACGCCGCCCATTTGCCGGCGAATAACAGGATGAGCAGCAACGTCAGTGCATGGATCATACCGGCAACGGGGGTACGACCGCCATTCCGGATATTGGTAGCAGTTCTCGCAATGGCGCCGGTGGCAGGTATACCGCCGAATACGGCAGAACATACATTTGCAGTACCTTGTGCTACAAGTTCCATGTTGCTTTTATGCCGTCCGCCGGTCATTCCGTCCGCCACTACTGCTGACAAAAGTGATTCAATGCCCGCCAGCAGGGCGATGGTGAATGCAGGTTGTATCAGCTGCCGGATGGTTGCGGGATCGATATGGGGCAGGGAAGGTGCGGGCAATGTAGTGGGAATGCTTCCGAACCTGCTGCCGATCGTTTCTACGGGTAAATGAAAAAGTTGTACGGCAAGTGTGGAAAGGATAATGGCGATGAGAGATCCGGGTATGCGATGTGTAACTTTGGGCCAGTACACAATCAGTAAACTGGTGCCTGCCGCGATAAGGAATGCGTAGATGTTTGCGGATGACAGATGTTGTGCATAGACTTCCCATTTTTCCAGGAACCCTGAAGGCACGGCCCCCATCTGCAATCCGAGAAAATCCTTGACCTGGGACGAACATATGATCAGCGCAATGCCACTCGTGAACCCGATGATCAAAGGATGCGGAATGAACTTTATAAGCGAGCCCATCCTTGCAAAGCCCATGATAGCAAGCATAATACCGGCAATGAAAGTAGCGATGGTCAGCCCGCCGACTCCGTACTGTTGCACAATACCATACACGATCACAATGAATGCCCCGGTTGGGCCGCCGATCTGTACCGGGCTTCCGCCGAGCGCTGAAATAATGAAACCCGCTATGATGGCAGTGAATAACCCTTTCTCAGGCGAAACGCCTGATGCGATCGCGAATGCGATGGCGAGCGGAAGCGCTACAATACCTACGATCAGGCCGGCAAGCGCGTCTTTTGAAAACCGGCTCCAGGTATAATCTTTCAGCGTTTGCAGTAGCTTGGGCCTGAACATGGCAGATCAGTATTTAATCCACATTTTTAGTAACAGATCAACGGAAGCATCTACTACCTGGAAACCGGGCGGCACTTCATCTTCCAGGCTGTGGAACGTCACGAGCCTCGTGCCGGGAGGCTTGCTTTCCAGCGCCTTGTAGAGATACCGCGAGTAATAAGTATACAGGCTCACGGAGTATTCGATCTGGTGATCGATGGGATCATCCTGATCGAGGTTCTCGAAGAAAGCATTGTAAAAGTAGAAGTGATCATATTCCGTGAGGTCGATCTGCGTGAAGTTGCCGTGAATGAACGTTACATTGGGTATGCCCACCGCTCTCTGTGCGGAGAGTGCATGCCGGTGCAGGGATTTACGTTGCTCCACTCCGAAAAAGGAAACTTCCGGAAAATAGTGGGCTGCTGTAATACAGAACTTGCCCACACCGCTGCCAATGTCCAGCACTTTTCTGCCAGGCTCCTGTGCAAGGAATTGCGCTGCTTTTTTGACCACGCCGATGGGCGTCCAGTGGCGCCTGGACAATCGCTGTATCCGCTCCGGGTACAACCAGTCGAAAGCGGCATCTGATCTGTAATAAGATGATGTGGGAGGGATCGGCTGCTGCATTGGATGATCAGGAAGAATGAATACTGTGAAGAAGTTTCTTGTAAGCTTCCGGCTGCAAAAGCTCTTCTTTGTCTTTCGGCTGGAACTTCAGTGGCGTCACGAAAAAGAGCCATCCCTGATCCTGCGGGCTTTCCAGGATAAGATTGGGATTATTGCTTAACTTCGCGTTCGGGCCCAGAAATTTACAATGGAGTGGCGCGTGCACTGGTATAACGTCGTCCCCGGAACAGATATGGGCGATCAATGTTCCTTTTTCCAACGTACCTTTAGCAGACATCCAGCGAATGGAATCGATATGCCTGATGCCTGTCAACCTGAATTTGGATACTCCTATAAAAGCGACTGTGCCATTAAAATCGATCCATTGATGTTCTTTCGTGAAATGGATCCTTGGTCTCGAAACACTTGTATTATGCATGCTGCAAAGCTACTGTTAGTATTTTCGTAACGCGTTGAAACTTATCAATCAAAAAATTGATAAAAGTCAATTTTCGATATGTAAAAACTGTTGATCATGAGTTTAGCGGGTCTGTTCCCGATCGATAAATGGAATTTCAAATCCCAGTCCGTCCTCAATAACCTGCCGGAAGACGAGTACAACAGCCTGTGCCGCAACATGACGGAGCAGCAGTACAGCAAAGGGGATGTGCTATTCCGTGAGGGGATGGCGCCGGGAGGGATATTTTTCATTAAACGGGGAAAAGTAAAGAAATACAAGCTGGACCGGGAAGGGAAAGAACAGATCATTTACGTGGCGAATACTGGCGAACTAATCGGCTATCATGCCATACTCGCGGAGGAAAGATACCCTGATTCCGCAGCCACCATCGAAGAAAGCCTGATCGCATTCATCCCGAAGGAAGACTTCCTGGAAACGATCCAGCGTTCTTCCATACTGTCCCGGCGGTTGTTGAAAACACTCAGCCATGAATTTGCCGTGTTAACCAACAGCATTTCGATGTTCGCACATCGTTCGGTCAAGGAAAGACTGGCCGTTACGCTCATTGTATTGCGGGAGAAATTCAAGGAGGAGACTGTTGAAGGGGAAGATATCGTGATCAATATATCACGGAATGACCTGGCCAATATGGTGGGAACAGCCGTGGAGAACGTGGTGCGGTTCCTGAAGGAATTAAAGACGGCGGGCATTGTGGATACGGCAGGACGAAAGATCTATATCCGGGACGTAAAGCAGCTGATCAGCCTTTCCAACTACGGAAGCATATAAATGTTACCGCCCCTTGCATCTTCCCCCCATACTCCCTATCTTCCCTCCAGAATCCAATTAACAATGAAAAATTCCACCTTGTCTTTCTGCACACTGCTGCTCTGCTGCAGTCTTTCTCTGTTCGCTGCCGGCAAACCGCCGGCCCGCGAATATTATCAGATCAGGATCTATCATGTCAAAACGGAAGCACAGGTTCAGCGTGTGGACAGCTTCCTGCGCACCGCATACCTCCCCGCACTGCACCGCGCGGGTATACGGGAAGTAGGCGTGTTCAAGCCGGTTACGCAGGATACTGCGGACCTGAAGATTTATGTGCTCATCCCGTTCCGCTCCCTCGAACATTTCGAAAAGTTACCGGCAACGCTGGAGAAAGATGCGGCATATCAGCAGGCGGGAAGCTCCTACATCAACGCGGCACATAACAATACCGCCTATACGCGACTGGAGTCTATCCTGCTGAGAGCCTTTATCGGCATGCCGGTACATGCGACGCCCGGCCTGACCGGCCCGAAGAGCGAAAGGGTATATGAACTGCGCAGCTATGAAAGTCCCTCCGAAAAATATCATATCAACAAAGTAAAGATGTTCAACGATGGGGATGAAGTAGGCATCTTCCGCCGCCTCGGGTTCAATGCCGTGTTCTATGCTGAAGTGCTTTCCGGGAGCAGGATGCCGAACCTGATGTATATGACCACGTTCAGGGATCAGGCAGACAGGGATGCACGCTGGAAATCCTTCTCCGCCGACCCCGACTGGAAAAAGCTCTCTGCCATGGAAGAATACAAGAACAACGTATCTAAGGCGGACAAGTTTTTCCTTCGGCCTGTGGAGTATTCCGATCTGTAACGGAAGGGAAGTGGTGAAGTTGATATAATTCCCTATTTTACCGACTGTTTTAACCTTTTATCAAATACCATGAAACAAAAACCATCTTTAGCATTTGTAGCTGCCTCATGGGTGGCGTTGTTCACCGGCATGCTGGGTTATATTATCGGGTTGTGGAATGCGGAAATGCAGCTGAATGAAAAAGGATATTATTTTACAGTACTGATGTACGGTTTGTTTGCCGCAGTGTCCGTTCAGAAATGCGTGCGGGACCGTCTTGAAGGTATCCCTGTAACCGATATTTATTATGGTATCAGCTGGGCATCCATGATACTAACATTAATAATGCTGGTGGTGGGACTGTGGAATGCAACGTTGTTGCCGAGCGAGAAGGGGTTTTATGCTTTTGCTTTCCTGCTGAGCGTTTTTGGCGCCATTGCCGTACAGAAAAATACCCGCGATGCTCAGGCCGCCGGTAAAGAGCCGGAAGGATTAAAAACAACGCGGCAGGAATAACGATCTGCGCAAAAATAGATATATAAAGAAGGCCGTTGCCCAACGGCTTTCTTTATATGTTAAGGGTAAAAAAATATATGTTTGTGTTAAAATACGCATACTCTTTTCCCTGTAATTGAATAGTTTTACTCTTATGTATACAGTGGACTCTTATCAGCCAAAACCACGTTAAACAGTTACCACCCGATTATTTGAAAAAACCTGAATCTATCTTATGCAGGAGGATCGTGACGAAGACCTGAACATTTCCATGCATGGCCCGGATACTGCCCAGGTATTCCATCAGTACTATGCTGCATTGGTGGGGTATGCGGCGAAGTTCGTAGACCCCCAGACCGCAGAAGACCTCGTACAGGATGTATTCATTCAGGCCCACAACAAGCTGCCGGCAAACGTGCGCAGCTACCTCTTCCGAAGCGTTTACAATAAATGCCTGGACCATTTCAAACACCAGGCAGTACATAAAAAATTCCTGGAGGAAGTGTCCATCATCCGTCAGGAACTTGAATTCTTTCACCCGAATACCGGTCAAAAAAGCCTGCTGGAATCAGAATCGGAAACCAGCGTCTGGCAGGCGATAGAGCAATTACCACCCAAATGCCGCGAGATCGTTAAATTACGATATCAGCAGGGCATGAAAACCGTTGAAATATCCGATGCCATGGGGATCTCCTCCCGTACCGTGGAAACCCAGCTGTATAAAGCTATCAAACAGCTCCGCGGAATGGTGCGCAAGGTGAATTATTTCATCAGCCTCTTTCTCTAAAAAAAATTTCATTCCCGCGTACGTAAAAACAATTTACTCATCGTCTATATCATTGAAATGGCACTTTTACCCAACAACGACGAACCGGATTACCAGATATTGATCAGTGTGATTGATGGCACCTCTACACCGGAGGAAGCGGCTGTCATTGAAGCATGGCTGAATGCATCTCCGGTAAACCGGGAGCTGTACTTCAGGATAAAGGATATCCTGGACAAGCAGCGGGCCGCGAACATGGACGTTGATACGGCCGCAGGATGGGAGGAAGTGACCCGGCAGCTGGAACGCCGCAGCAGGCTGAAGAAACTTCGCTGGTGGAGATATGCCGCTATGATTGCAATAATGGCGCTGGCAGGAGGGAGCATCTTATTCTTTGGCTCACGCAAACTGAAGCCTGTTCTCCAAATGACAGTGGCAAAGGATGAGAAGACCGGAACAAGAACACTTCCGGATGGAAGTCGTATCTGGCTGAGATCCGGCAGCACACTGTCTTACCGCAGATCATTCGGGAAAAGCGAACGGGAGGTATGGATTACGGGTACTGCATTTTTTGAAGTACAACCTGCAATAAAACCATTTACCGTGCATACAGGGAAAGTGGATATCGCTGTACTGGGCACATCATTTACCGTACATGAAAGGGATGGACTTTCCGCTGTGATCGTGAATACCGGGAAAGTCAAGGCCATCGCAGGAATGAGCGAAATGTTGCTGTTGCCGGATGAACGCGTGGTACTGGGTGCCAAAGGATTGGAGAAGAGCCGGGTGAATGCCGCCTTGTATGCGGCCTGGAAAGATGGAGACTATCAATTTAACAATACATCGCTCGAAGAACTGAAAGACATGATCAGCAGTAATTATGGACTCACGGTGAAGGTAATACGACCAGAATCCTTTAGCGGCACTTCTATCAGCGGCCATATGATCATTGAAGACGAAGCTGCCCTGAAGAATGTATTGTCTGGCATGTTGAACGCCAGCGTAGACAAAACCGGGAATATTTTAACCATTCAACCAAAATCATTGAAGTAGACTACAGCATCATTACTTCTTTATTTAAGAACTTCTAACCTAACCAAAATTTTAACGTTATGAAATTTGGATCTCTAGGGCTATGCCTGAGAGTGGCCGGCCTGTGCCTGCTCATGCAGGTAGCCGGAGCGGACCTGTGGGCACAGCAATCTTTTGCCAGGGCCGCCGCTATGCCTGATGTATCGTCCCCGGAAAGCCAGCAGTCGCCTGGCAGGAAAGAAGGGCGGATGATCTCGCTAAAAGACGCACTGGAAGCCATTTACAAAAAGTACAAACTCCGTGTGGTGTATAACGAAAAATACACCAAGGACGTACTTGTGTCCGAACAACTGCTGAAAGAGAATGAGATCCGCATCATTCCGGCTATTCAGCAAACGCTACAGCGCTATCACCTCCTGCTGAACAGGATCAACAATGAACAGTTCATCATAGCGCCCGCTCCTGAAACAGCACCGGCTCCCAAAGCGGTCAAAACGCAGGCGCCGAAGATCCGCATCTCCGGTACGGTGAGGGATAAGCTGGGTGGCGTGATCATCGGTGTTACGGTAAGAGTGTTGGGTACACAGAACGGGACTACTACCAATGCGGAAGGCTTTTATGCGCTGGAAGTGGAACCCACGGATTCACTGGAATTTTCCTTTATCGGATATGAAACGCAACATCTCAGCGTCAGGAACCGGGTGGACCTGAACGTGGTGATGGAAGCAAAGGAGGGAGGATTGAATGAAGTGGTGGTGGTAGGCTTCGGTGCGCAAAAGAAAGTAAGCCTTGTTGGTGCACAATCCACCGTTCGGCCATCAGAGCTGAAGCTTCCCTCCAGAAGTCTGACCAATGCATTGGGCGGGCGACTGGCCGGTATCGTTTCGATACAGAAAAGCGGTGAACCAGGGTATGATGGTTCGGATATCTACATACGTGGTATTTCTACATTTAATTCCAGCCCGCAAGGCCCGCTGATGATCGTGGATGGCGTACCGGATCGTACCATCACCGATATCGATCCGGAGGATATTGAAACTTTCACGATCCTGAAAGATGCATCCGCCACCGCCGTATATGGTACCCGCGGTGCAAACGGTGTGATTATCATCAACACAAAAGCGGGAAAGGTAGGAAAGCCCAATATCAACGCGGAAGTAAACCAGGCATTCACCCGATTTACACAACTGCCGAAGTATGTGGATGCCCCTACTTTTATGCGTTTATACAATGAAGGATTGACCATGCGCGGGAGAACGCCGCAGTATTCCGAAGATGAGATCGTTAAACATACGACAGGTGAAGATCCGGACCTTTATCCGAATGTGGACTGGTTCAAAACACTTTTCAATGAATGGGGCTCTAACCGCAAGGCGCTGATGAACGTGCGCGGAGGCTCTGAAAATGCAACCTACTACGTAAGTGCAGGGTATTATTCCGAAGTGGGGATGTTGAAACGGGACAAGATACAATCTTACAATTCTTCCATCCGCCTGGATCGTTTTACATTTACAACAAATGTGGACGCCAATATCACCAAAACTACCAAGCTGGAGTTGGGAGTGAACGGGTTCATCATCAACAGTAACTATCCCGGTATTGGCACAACATCATTGTTCAACCTTGCCTCCCAGGTACCGCCGCATATTATTCCGCCGCAATATTCCAATGGCCTCTGGCCCAAAATACCCAATGGAAGCTATCCGAGTCCTTACCGCGACCTTACACAGAGCGGTTACGCTACGGAGTACCGGAATACCGTGCGTTCCAATATCCGGGTACGGCAGAACCTTGACTTTGTATTCAAGGGGTTATCATTTACCTCCATGTTCGCGTTCGACAGCTACAGCTGGAACAACCTGAACAGAAAACGGGGTGTACAAACGTACTTTGCCGACGGCCGCAATCCTGACGGTTCACTGAACATGCGGATCGTGGATCCGGGTTCCAATGTACTGGGATATGAAGGTGCAAGAGGCGGTAACCGGAAATTTTATACGGAAACAGCGCTCAATTATTCCAACACTTTTGGTAAGCACGACGTATCCGGTTTATTACTCTTTAACCAGTCCGATTACATCAACGGCGATGCAACGGACCTGGAGAGTTCTATTCCTTTCCGGTTGCGCGGTATAAGTGGTCGCGGTACATACGGTTACAATAATAGATATTTCGCGGAAGTGAACTTTGGTTATACCGGCTCAGAGAACTTCACACCTGAGAAGAGGTATGGTTTCTTTCCCTCTTTCGGCGCGGGTTGGGTAGTATCCAATGAAAAGTTCTTTGAGCGCTACAAAGGCGCGATCAATTACCTGAAATTCCGCTATACGATCGGTTTGACGGGTAACAGCAATACCGGCAGCCGCTTCCTTTTCCTGACCAGGATCAAGACGGGTAGTGGATATAATTTCGGTATCCCGGGCAGCACGGTAAGCTTCAACGGTTATGAAGAAGGGCAGGTGGGCTCTGATGTAAGCTGGGAAACCGGCCGGCGTCAGAACCTGGGTATAGAGATCAAAGTGCTGGATAACAAGCTGTCCCTGATTGCTGATGTGTTCACCGAAAGACGTACAGGCATCCTGCTCCGTCAGTTGAATGTACCGTACGCTTCCGGTTTTACCGCGGATTACCTTCCATACGGCAACATCGGCATCACTTCCAACAAGGGGATAGACCTTACACTGGAATACACCCATACTTTCAACAAAAGCTATTACGTTGGCTTCAGGGGGAATTTCAACTACAACAAGAACATGAATGTGCAGGATAACCTGCCGGCCTGGCAATATCCCTGGCTGAACCGCACAGGTCATACCATTAACCAGCGTTTTGGATATATAGCGGAAGGTCTGTTCAAAGACTCCACGGAGATTATGCGCTCTCCCAAGCAACCGGGAGATGTTCGGCCGGGCGATATCAAGTACAAAGACCTGAATGGGGACGGGCAGATCACCAGCGTGGATCAGCAGGCGATCGGTTACGGAGACGTCCCCCGCATCCTGTATGGGATCAATCTCAGTGCAGGCCTGCGCCGTTTCGATATTTTCATGTTCTGGCAGGGAGCCGCCCTCGTAGATTTCCTTTACAGCGGAGGCCATTCCACCAATCCGTTCTTTGAAGGCCCAACCATCGGCAACCTCTACACGCAGGCAACCGACAGGTGGACGCCCGATAATACCAATCCACGGCCTTTTTATCCACGTATGTCAACCCGGCAGGACAATACCACCAATTACCTCGCGAGCACCTGGTGGGTGAAACGTGCGGATTATATCCGTCTGAAAGAACTGATGATCGGATACAACTTCGGGGTTGAAAAGCTGAAGCGTTACGGTGTGAAGAGTATGCGGATCTATCTGCAGACCACCAATCTGCTTACGTTCTCGCCCTGGAAGATATGGGACCCTGAGGTGTCCGACGGGCGAGGGATCCGCTATCCACAGTTATCCGTATTCAATTTCGGTATTCGTGCAAACTTCCTTTAAAACAGTATGATCATGATCAAGATATTTCACAAAAGAATTGCGGCGCTGGCCCTGCTATGCATACTGCTTGTAACAGGATGCAAAAAAGGATTCCTGAACACGGTGCCGGATAACATCACCACGCTGAAAGATATATTCACCAATAAATCCATGACCGAGCAATGGCTGGCCCGTTGCTACAGCTCTGTGCCCGACATGTGGGATCAGCCTTATAATAACTCCTGGAGTGGTATGTGCGATGAGGTGGATTATGCATGGGTAAGACCGGGCATCAACTCCGGCGCCATTACTTCTGACAATGCGAGCCCCAACCTCTGGAATCCATACTATCAAACGATCCGGCTTTGCGGTGTTTTCCTGCAAAACGCTGATCAGAACAAAGAGATACAGGATCAACCCAACGGTGTACAGTTGCTGAAGCAATACAAAGCAGAAGCACGCTTCCTGAGGGCTTACTATTACTGGCTGATGATGAAATTGTACGGTCCAGTGGTGATCATCGGAGATGTGCCGAAAGACGCCAGTGCGGATTTTCAGATACCGAGGAATACCTGGGACGAGTGCGTGGATTTCGTACTGTCTGAGATGGACAAAGCCTATATCGATGTGCCCGAGCAGCACATGAACCCCGGTAACCCGGCGGAGGTGGACAACTCACAAACCGGCCGTATCAACAAGGCCGTGATCCTTGCTGTAAAATCACAGGTGCTGCTCTTTCATGCCAGCCCGTTGTACAACGGGAATACAGACCTCGCCAGCTTCAAGAACCCGGATGGCAAGGCGTTGATCAATCAGACTTACGACAAAGAGCGCTGGAAGAAAGCTGCAGATGCTGCATTGGCGGTGATCAACACAAACCGCTTCCAACTGTTCAGGGTAGTGAATGCCGATCCGTTCCAGGCAGCTTTCCTTTCCTGTCGCAATCTTTTCTTTGATGGCTATCCGAAGGAAGGCATCTGGATCAGGTCATCTTCCAATAACAGTCAGTGGGAACGACATGTATCTCCCCGCTGTTCCAACGGGAATGCCTGGAATGGTATTGCGCTCACACAGGAAATGGTGGATGTGTTCCGCATGGCCAATGGCAAACGTATTACGGATAACACAAGCGGCTATACGGAAACAGGCTATACGGCAACAGGCAGTAATTTCTACGTGGCTGGTACCAATAATATGTATGTTGGCCGCGAAGCGCGGTTTTATGTAGATGTGACATTCAATGGCGCAACGATCCCCGTAGTGCCGGAAGCAGGCAAGACGCGGGTAGAATTCTATTTCACGGGTAATTCCGGTAAGAAAGGCGCACCGAGGGATTGGCCCAGCACGGGTTATACAGCACGTAAGAACGTGCATCCCAATACGGATTTCAGGAATGGCAAGTATGTAAGCCGCCCCGCAATGATGATCCGCCTCGGTGAGATCTACCTCAACTACGCGGAAGCACTGAATGAATACAACCCCGGTCACCCGGACGTTCTCACTTATCTCAACCTCATCCGCGACCGCGGCGGACTCCCGCCTGTACTCGGTGGTTCGCAGGATGAGATCCGGAAACATATCCGGGCGGAAAGACAGATAGAGCTGATGTATGAAGGGCATCGTTTCTGGGATGTACGGCGCTGGAAGATCGCCGACCTTCCGGAATCCCACCAGGGCGGAGAATTTCATGGCATGAACATCGAAGAGGGCACTTCTCTTTCCGATCCCGCATTCCACAAGCGCATCGTGTCATTTACGCGGGCAGCGTGGGATAACAAATATTATTTCTATCCGGTGCCGCAAAGTGAAATGGACAGGAACAAAAAACTTGTTCAGTCACCCGGCTATTAGTCCCTGTATAAGCGGAAACTGCAGCCGTCCCGTTCCCCGGGACGGTTTTTTTATTTCCCGCCCGAAGTAACGGCCCGGGATCGGATGATTGTCTACCCATATAGACCCAATCTACACATCATGGCTGTATTGGCAATAGACCTGGGAGGTACTAAAATGGCAGCGGCAGTCTTTACAAAGGATGGCCACGTTATGCAAAGAGCCACACATCTGCTGGAAAAACGTACCGGCAAAGCGGTGGGCGCAATGATCTCGGATGCCGTCCGGCAGGTGCTGGAAGGAACGGAAAAGATCGAGACCATTGGTATTGCCGTTCCCGGGATCAGTCGCCGGCAGCATGGTACGGTTTGGGCACCGAATATTCCCGGCTGGGAAGATTATCCTTTATTGGAGGAGGTTCGTGCTGTAGCGGGTGAGATACCCATTCATATTGAAAGTGACCGTTCCTGTTATATCCTCGGGGAAACCTGGCAGGGTAACGCGCAGGGATGCGAAGATGCGGTTTACCTGTCGGTGGGAACCGGTATCGGTGCGGGCATCCTGTCCGGCGGCCACCTCATCCGCGGCGCAGCGGATATTGGCGGGGCTATCGGATGGCTGGCGCTGGACCGGCCTTTTCAGTCGTCTTACATCAGCAGCGGTTGCTTTGAAAGCCAGGCTTCCGGAGAAGGTATGGCGAAAGTGGCTTTGCAGCTGCTTTCCGCAGATGCAGATTATGACGGCGAATTGAAAAAGTCCACCGTGAATGCAGCTGATGTGTTGGAAGCCTATAGCAGGAATGATCGTATAGCCGTTAAAGTTATACGGCAGTGTATTGAACTCTGGGGTATGGCTACGGCCAATCTGGTCAGCCTTTTTAATCCGGATAGAATTATATTTGGTGGCGGCGTTTTTGGTCCTGCAACCCGGTTCCTCCCGGACATTGCTGCGGAGGCGGCGCAATGGGCGCAGCCGATCAGCATGCGGCAGGTGAAGTTGTCCGCGTCCGGGCTGGGGAACGATGCCGGTTTGTATGGTGCGGCTTATCTGGCGCTGCAGCGCCGGTTTCATGCATAACTGTTGACTGATATGTACAATAAGCAATTGGTGTTCTGGTCGGCCTGCTTTGGCCTGCTTTTGTTTGGCATTACTTTGATCACACTGGGCGCAGTGGTGCTGGATCTTCGGCTGAAATTCACGCTGGACGGCGTGTCCGCCGGAACGCTCTTCTCTATTATGCCCATCGGTATTCTGATCGGCTCTCTTTTCTTTGGCCCTATTTCTGACCGGTATGGTTATAAATTATTGCTGATACTGTCGTGCCTCGGTTTGTGCGCCGGTTTTCAGGGTATTGCGCATGCATCGTCCATCGGGCTGTTGAAGTTGTGCATCTTTATTTTCGGATTGTCGGGGGGCGTTATCAATGGCGCCACCAATGCGGTAGTGGCGGATATCAGCACACGCGGGAAAGGGGCATCGCTAAGTCTGCTGGGTGTATCCTTCGGCATCGGCGCTTTAGGGATGCCGCAGGTGTTGGGGGCATTGAAGGATCATTATCCCTGGAATGAGATCGTTTCCGCGGTAGGCTGGCTTACATTGGTGATGGCCCTGATGTATTCGCTCATCCGCTTCCCGCCGGCCAAGCAGCAGCAGGGATTTCCGCTTGCGCATAGTGGCAGGATGTTCGCAGACGTCACGCTGGTATTGATCGGTTTTTTCCTCTTCTGCCAGAGCAGTTTTGAGGCGATCATTAATAACTGGACCACCACCTATCTTACGGCAGGGGGGCATATGGAAGAAAGTACGGCGTTGTACGCCCTTTCCCTGTATGTGGCCGGTCTTACCGTCATGCGGCTGCTAACGGGCAGCATCTTCCGGAATATCTCTCCGCAACACATGCTCCTGATCTCGCTGCTGCTTATGCCTGCGGGTATCGTGTTGTTGCAGACCGGATCTTCCTTTCCCTGGTCGGCCGCGGGATTGATCCTGTTGGGAGCGGGCCTGGCGGGAGGGTTTCCTATCATGCTGGGTTTTGTGGGAGAGCGTTATGCGGCGCAATCCGGTACTGCATTCAGTTTTGTGCTGGTCATCGCCCTTACCGGGAATATGCTGGTGAACTACATGATGGGTTTGGTAGTGCAGCATTATGGTGTGCAGCATCTTACCACCGTGGCGGTTGCCGAATGGCTGGTTATGCTCATCCTGTGCAGCAGCATCGTCAGAAGACTGAAATAAAAAATCAATCATATGCTTGCAAAACAATGGCTCGCCAATGCCAGGGACGTTATGGCAAAGATCGAGGATACGCAGACGGACAATATCCGTAAGGCGGCGGAAGTAATGGCGGAAAGCATTGCGTGCGGCCGCTGGGTACATACCTTCGGTTGCGGACATGCCACCATTCCCATTGAAGAAATGTATCCGCGCATCGGAGGATTTGTAGGGTTTCACCCGATGATCGAACTGCCGCTCACTTTCTTCACGCGCATTACCGGCGAAATGGGCGTGCATCAGTTCGTATTCCTGGAAAGAGTGGAAGGATACGGCGTGGAGATCATGAAGGGATATAATTTTGACAAGCGGGATACGATGTGGCTTTTCTCGCATTCCGGGATCAATAATGTGAACATCGATATTGCACTGGAGGCAAAGAAGCGCGGCATGAAAGTGATCGCATACGGTTCCGCAGCGGAAGCGAAAGGTAAGCAAACCCGCCACTCCAGCGGTAAAACGATCTTTGAAGTGGCAGACATCGTAGTGGATTCCTGCGCACCGATCGGAGACGCTTCCGTGCCCCTGAAAAATCACCAGGATAAGATCGGTCCTGTTTCCACGATGGCTTTTATTACCTGTGTTTGGATGACTGTCACTACCGTTGCGGAGATATTGGCGGACAAGGGGGTTAAACTACATATCCATCCTTCCCACAACGTTCCCGGAGACGATACCGCCCGTCAACGGCTGGAAGATGCGCTGGCGGCATATAAAGAACGCATCGCCGGAGTATAAACAGAAAAGGTTGCTGATACCGGCAACCTTTGTTATTTATAAATAGATAGCAATTATCAGGGGTCCAAACAATCTGGTGACGCGGAATAAAGCTATCTCGCGTCAATTTTTTTCCCCGCGGGCGAGTTGTACCTGAAGTCGAAGTTGAACTTCTGCGGGTGCACGACAATCTTTTCGTGTTTTTTTTCCCGGAACTTTTCGTTGAGTTGAACCCTGATAGAGTCTCTCTGCTTCCGGAGTTCCGTCATTCGCAGTCTGATGGAGGAGTCCCTTAACCGCCATTGTTCTTTCTTTTCGAGGAGCTCTTCCTGGAACTTTTTGTTGAATTGCAGCCTGATGGAGTCTCTCAGCTTTCTTTGTTCCGCCTTCTGCAGCCAGATGGAATCCCTTAGCCGCCATTGTCCTTTTTTCAATTGCAGTTCAAAGGCACCTGGTTTGATCTTGACGAAATCCTTCTTCAGGGCAGACTTCGCCGCAAACAACTGCTGCCTCAATTGCTGAAGAGAGGTTGAGACCAGCGTGTCTTTTAAGGGGTGCAGCTGTTTTAATTTGTACAGGGAGTCTTTCGTAGCGAAGGTGGCTTTTGTTGCCGGACTCCACTTGGAGGATCGTATGGTGTCTTTTAAAGGATACTGTTTCTGCAGCGTGGCCCGGGGCTCGTGGTTCATTTTATAAGACAGCATGGTATCCTTTAGGGGCCTCATTTTTTTTACCTGCGGGATAATGGTGTCGCTTCCGGGCTTCTCCGGCTTTGCTGCAGGGATCAGCACGGTATATTCATTATTCCCCGGCGCCGCTGTCACTTTTTGTTCCGGCAGGAGAGCACATGCGAGGATCGTCACGAGTCCCAGTGTCAGGATCATCTTTTCTATTCTGCTCAGCTTTTTGTTCTCCATGGTCAGCATTCGTTTTACGCGGTGGAGGAGATCATTCTTTTTATTGCCGAGTGCCATGCCCAGTTGCGCTTTGCGGGTGTATTGCTCTGTGAAAGACACGAGGGCGTGCAGATAGCTTCCTTTTTGCGGCGCATGGGCCATCACGATATCGTCGCAGCAGGCTTCCCGTTCTTCCCGCAGTCTTGCTGATATCCATAGCAGGGCAGGGTTGAAGAAGAAGACCGTTTCCGTAAAGCTTTGGAGGATATTCGTCAGGTAATCTTTCCGGCGGATATGCGCCAGTTCATGCAGAAGGATCGTTTCCACCTGATCTGCAGGCAGGCTGGTGAGCAGGCCCAGCGGTATGAATATGCAGGGTTTAAAGAATCCGATAGTAGAAGGTATGCGCAGCATCCCTGATTCCAGTAGTTGAACCTGCTTCCGGATCCCCAGTGTCTGCGCAAGCTGCCGTGTACGCAGCTTCCATTCGGGAGCGGGTTCGTATATCTTGTGCCGGCGGATGCGATAGATCTGGCGGAAGCCGTAGACCAGCCGGATACATTTCAAACAGAAGATAACCGCCCATATCAGCATGATCACCGGGGCGTGAGCGCTGAAATATCCGAGGATGGCTTCACCGATGGGGGTGGAAGGGGGCGGAGGGGTGGGGAGGTTCGCTGTGAAGAGATGGTCAGCAGATATCACGGGAGGGGTGGATTGCGGGGGCTGGTGCGTTTCGTGGAAGAAAGTGAGCGTAGTGGTGAGGAGGCTTAGCAACAGGATCGCTCCCAACAGATTGTACCTTACCCTTGCCGGAGAACGGCGGGTAACCAGCAGGATGATCCCGGCGAGTGCCGCTGCCAGTGTGCCTTGCCAAAGTGAATGCAGGAACGTTCTGGAAACGGCCTGCAAAGTTTCGTTCGGGATCCAGGAGGCGGAAAGCATAACGTAGGTTTATTTGTCCATTTTCTTCAGGAGTTCCCGGATAGCGTCCAGCTCCTTTTTCGATGTTTTTTTATTGCCGAGCAACTGTTGCATCAGGCTGGTAGCAGAGCCACCATAGAGCGTATCCACAAAGCGATCCAGCAGGCGCCCTTTGGTGGCCTGTTCTTCGATGGCGGCGGTGTAGACATGCTTCATCTGGCTTTCATCCCGACTCAGCAATCCTTTGTCCACCATAATCTGCATCAGCTTGAGGGTGGAAGTATATTGCACTTCCCGTTTCTGTTCGTTCAGCATATCGTTCACGGTTCTGACGGTGGAAGGTCCATGTTGCCACAATACCTGTAGTATCTCCAGTTCAGAACGGGTCGGTTCTGCCTGATGTTCTTTTCGATTCGTCTTCATATATTAAAGGTAGGAAATTTTTCGTACGAAAATAAAACTACCCTTTCTGTACGAATAAGAAATTTAAACATGACAATTTTTTACAGGGATGAGGATTCGATATCAATCGGTTATCTTTCATTTTGCGGCAGGTGGAAAATCCGGTAACATTGTAGTATGAAAGACACACCATCATTATATAACTGGGCAGGCGGGCAGGCAGTCTTTGAAAAACTGACGGAAACTTTTTACGCCAAAGTATTGAAGGACGAGCTGCTTGAGCCGGTATTCCGGCATATGAGCTCCGAGCACAGCCGGCATGTGGCGCATTTTATCGCCGAGGTTTTCGGAGGCCCGAAGTTGTATACGGATCAGGATGGCGGGAGTCATGCCGGGATGGTGCAGCATCATGTTGGAAGAACGCTCACTGAACCGCAACGCCGCCGCTGGATCAGTCTCCTGCTGGACAGTGCGGACGAAGTGGGACTGGCCGATGATCCGGAATTCCGTTCGGCCCTGGTGGGGTACCTGGAGTGGGGGAGCCGCATTGCGGTCATCAATTCCAACACGGAGGAAAATCCCGTGAAGGAGGATGAGCCCATGCCCAAATGGGGCTGGGGTGAGCCGGGAGGGCCCTATCAGCCTTGATAAAACTTTTTTGCCCTAACTTTTGACTTTTAAAAGTTTAGCCGTTATCTTTGCACTCCCAATTGAAATTGTTGGGGAATATATGGCGAGGTAGCTCAGGTGGTTAGAGCGTTGGATTCATAACCCAAAGGTCTCGGGTTCAACTCCCGATCTCGCTACAAGGAAAAGGCTTTCAAGCAGATGCTTGGAAGCCTTTTTTATAACTAAATAGAGGATTAAACAATTTTTATTGTTTTGATGAAAATCTCTAAATGAAATTTTTCTGGATCAAGTGAATTCTTTGGGAATTTAATAATCCAGGTTTAGATTTTTGAAAGAGTAAAAAGTAAGGGTTGATATCTCCTACTCGAGTGTCGTCCTTGACACAATAAACGGGATATAGGTTTAATGAAAAATATCTGTTGGCGAGGATATCGGGATTATTCGGATATTTAGTAGTATTTTGTAACCATCTAATTGTTGTCAGCATAAGGTGAGTTCAGAGTGCGGGGCTATTTTGAAAATACCCTTCAGATGATGCGGAGAGGACACAATTCATTCCCTTATCATATTTTTGCGAATTATACCCGAGACTCTTAGATGAAAAAGGCCAATCGAAACGCTATTAATCAAAAAATTGCCCGTATCAAAGCTGGTGGGATCCCCCGGGTGCTAGACTTGTTTTCTGGTTGTGGTGGGCTTTCACTTGGTCTCATGGCTGCAGGTGCTGAGATTGCTGCAGCTATAGAAAATGATCCTCACGCTGCAAAGTCTCATGGTCTTAACTTTCATGCAGGTGCGAAGGAGCATAGCATGGCAAGGGATATTACCCAAACTAAACCTGAAAAACTAACAGCAGAACTCAAACTGGGGCGCGCCGCCATGGCCTTTGATATAATTATTGGCGGCCCTCCCTGTCAGGCTTTTGCGAGAGTAGGAAGATCAAAACTGAGAGAAGTAGCTGAACATCCTGAGGCATTCCGTCACGATCCTAGAGCAAAGCTGTATATTGAATATCTGGACTATGTAACTGATTGCGCACCTTTGGCGGTAATTATGGAAAATGTACCGGATATTTTAAATCACGGGGGACATAATATTGCAGAAGAAATCAGCGAGGTACTTGAAGCAAAAGGATATACTGTAGGCTATACATTATTGAATGCAGCTTTTTATGGTGTTCCTCAAACCAGAGAGCGCATGTTCCTGATCGCATATATAAAAGAGATATCAGATAAGGTTATATTCCCGGCTCCCACGCATTGGGTTGATCTTCCTTCCGGGTATGATGGTTCAAGAGCGGTTGCATTGAAGATTGTGATGAAAGCCCCCACTGTTGCTTCCCATTATCAAGAAGCTCCTCAGGCGATTGAAGATTTACCGTCGGCAGTGACAGCAATGGAAGCTACAGTTGATCTTCCTCATATTAACGCGCGGCAGTTACTTCAGGAGGGAGGGTTAGTAAGAGGGGCCCGTCGTTTTGATCAGCCTATGAAATATCCCCCCCCTCGGAGGCTGACAGATTATGTGAGGTTGATGAGAGAGTGGCCTGGCTATACTGCATCACCTATGGTCAATGATCATGTTATCCGCTATCTGCCACGGGATTATCAACTTTTTGCCAGAATGAATCCGGGAGATCAGTATCCGGAAGCTTTTCTGCTTGCAGAAAATATATTCCGTGAAAAAATAGAGGAACTCAGATTTGCCGGAGAAGTAGTGCCGGAGAATTCCACAAGGTGGAAAGAATTAAGAGCTTCCATAGTACCACCTTATGCAGATAACAAATTCCCGAATAAATGGCGTAAAATGGAGGCCGACCGACCGGCAAGAACCCTTTTGGCTCACCTGGGAAAAGACGGATATAGTCATATACATTATGACAGCAACCAAGCAAGAACGATTTCTGTAAGAGAAGCAGCGAGACTTCAGTCTTTTCCTGACGGTTTTATTTTTGCCGGTACTATGAATCCCGCTTTCCGTCAGATAGGTAATGCGGTTCCGCCATTACTGGCTAAAGCTGTCGGAGGAGTAGTTATAGATACGCTCAAAACGCTGTCGGAACACCACGATGAAAAACAATCTGCATTAAATGCAAAAAATAAATAATGAAAATAATGAGATTATTATTGTCCGATCGCTAACGGATTCAGATCTTGGTTTATTCGCTGTGCAACGTCCCTCAATAGCGAGCAAGCAAAGAGCCATAAATATCAATGCAAAAATTGCTGAACGCCTGCTATGCAAAGAAAAATTTGAAGAGAATGAAGCTTTGCTTACATGCCGGATCATCTTTGATAATGTAGACGAAGAATCTGTACGTCTTATTGGAAAGGGTGGTAAGAACTGGCGTCTGGGAGGCAACAAGATAGAGGGGGATGCCTTCTCCCATCTAGATAGTCGTGATTTTGTGCTGATCCGCTCCGTTGAAAAGAATGATGGTACTAGTCTGGTAACTATGCTATTTATTTCAAGAAGTATCCAGCGGGCAAAACATGCAAAGGTAGGTCTGCTAACACGGGATTCAATGAAAGACAGCATGGCTCTTTATCTGGAAGGTAGTGCCGGATTCGATGACTTGGCAATGATGTTTCCCGCTGTAAAAGTTAACGGCCATACAAATGGTCATAAGCATGACTTCACGCAACCTCCTCCAAAAACACCCGCTTTCCCTCCTATGCCTGAAGACATACTGGGGCGCCCCACGAAACATCTTACTATTAAAGAGAAAGTAAGATCTCCTTTCCTGTTTGAGCAGATGTTTAAGGCTTCCGGAGACCTGTCTGCTCATGAACACGTTACATTTCTTGAAACTGTGGAAGCCTTGGCATCGCAACTCAGGAGTGCTCTTGTGGCTTCTAACAGCATCATAAAATTAGAGAAGAATCACCCGAGGGCATGGGCTGCTGTTAAAGATCAGGCAATCGGTTTTGTTGATGGCGGCCTTGCAAACCTGCCTATGCTGGGAGCAACACCTGTGGCTGCCCGCGTTGGGGGGTATGTTGTCCGTCCCGGTAATATGACTCCGGAACGAGAACAATTTATTGAGCTGAAAAGGCTTATCAGTGAATTATATGCTTCTACAGACGGTGGGATTTATGATGGCTACTTCCCTGACGTGAGTGCATTAAGAGATGCAGCCAGAATTTCAATAGAGGCGGCAGGTGCTGTTAAACTGGTGAAAGAAATACCGGATCTGAAGTATTTGTTTATGCATGGTGCATTAGTTAATCCGGTTTCAAGATATACAGATATAATGCGAGATAAAAAGATGGTATGCCCTTTTCCTGATTTTTCCGGCGAGGCATTGACAGAACTATTAACTGGCGTGGATCCCGTTCCAATCGGAAGGGATGCTAATTTTATTGCTGTTTACCTTCGTCAGCTTCAGGCGCTGGAAAATTCTGATATATCTATATGTGGTGTAATTGAAAGAGAAGCAACCACCGCGTCTGTTATCCATTCTGTATTAACGAACCTCGATGACCAGGTTATTGCGGACGTATTACCAATGCCACCCGCTACCTGGAAGAAAGAATTCAGGCGCGCAATTACTCCTGAAGAGGAGTCTGACTTCTACGGAGGACGCATAACAGACTCGTTATTATTCCGTTGTGTGCTGGAGCCTGGAGAAGCACTGGTTCCTGTAGAAATTAACAGAAATGAAATGAGGCGTGCCCCCGCTGCGTGGCATGACACTATTAAGCATTACCCGAAACCACTGGTTTCGTATCTGCAGTCGAGTGAATGGTCTTCACCCATCAGACTGGAAATTTTTGGAAAGGATAACGGCAACTTTGAAAATATTGCTGACCTGATATATCATTGCTCTTTGTTATTGCCTAAATACGCTTTCCCCGCCGGCCTTGATATAGTTGACAAATTTGCCCGTGTACCCAACTGGATGAGCAAACCTGTTAATACCCATACGGTGGTCCAGGCATTAAAACAGGCTATAGACCGGGAAGATGAGAAGCTATTCAATACAATACGCCGGAAGCTCTGTGGTTCTGACCGCGAATGGCTTTTAAGACCCGGTTTTAACAAATAACCCTAAATCAGAATAAATGAAGCACGTTAAAGAAAATCACATTGATGCTGAAACAGCATGGCCTGCGATAGGGACTGTTGTAGGGAATGCGGGAACAGGCAATTTTACTTTTATTTTAAAGCAGTTTAAAGCAAGGGTAGGAGATATTGTAGCATTAAACATGGTAATGCCGGATACGGATTATTCCGGTGAAACGCGTATCTACGTCTGGGCACGTATTACAGATATTTATCGATTCAATCCGTTTTTTCCACATGAAGCTGCCCAGGAGATTGCCGGAGAAGGAATCTTACTGGAAGACACAATATTATCGGGAACAAGAGATCAGCTTGAAGCATCGGCCCTTATACTGGGTGCTACTTCGGGTGATGACCTATCCATGTTATTTCCCCTTACCTATCCGGTTAAACCGGCTTCAACTGTCCGGCATCCTCCGGCAGCTGCTATTCGTGACTTACTGGTGGGAGGCAGAGAACATGAAAAGAAAGTGCGGATAGGTTCACTGATTGCACGTAAGGATGTGGACGTTACCCTTTCAGCTTCCAGGCTAGTAGCAAGGCATATGGCTATTCTGGCTATGACTGGTGGTGGTAAAACGGTTGCTTCCAGACGGATTATCCGTGATCTTACGAGGGAAGGGTACCCATTACTGATACTCGATCCTCACGGAGATTATATCGGGTTGTTAAAATGTAAAGACTCTCTGAAAAAAGAAAACCCTGATATTAATATTAGATTGTTTTATCCGGCTTTACTGATGCAGGAAAACGGGGAAGGCTTGGTAATCAAATTGATTTCTCAGATGACAAATGGTCTGACGGAGACGCAAACAGATTATCTACTGGGGATATTTGAGGGAAGAAAAGCGAAAGCCGGAGAAGGCGTACTGGATTATATCGAGGATATTCTTCAAAGAATATCTAAAGATAATAGCGGTGATGGCAGACTACGACCTACAAGAGGTGCCGTTTCCCGTTCTTTAAAAATTGTGCTGAACAAAATGAGCAGAATGGAATTTACCAGCACGCAAATGCGTTCAGGCAGGAAACTTAAGGAACTTAATTTTGAACCGCTTCCGAATCCCTTCAGTGAACCAGAGAAGATCATACACCCTAATCAGGTTTCCATTCTTTATTTGGGTGGTTATGATCATATAACCCAATGTTCCATAACAGCCATTACGCTGGAAACATTATTTGAATTCAGAGCAAATCTTACAGAAAAGATACCTCCGTTCCTTACCGTTGTAGAAGAAGCACATACGTTTATCCCTTCTGCCCGTGAAGGTACTCAGGATGCAGTGTCCCTCCCTGTAATCAGGCGGATTATTACAGAAGGCAGAAAATTCGGAACAGGATTAATGCTTATATCCCAGCGGCCCAACAGGTTGGATGAAACGATTGTTTCACAATGTAATTCATTCCTTATTCTTCGGCTGGTGAATCCCAATGATCAGCGTTTTGTGCGGAACATCATGGAAAATCTTACAGAGGCTGATGCCAAACTAATCCCTAATTTTGGCCCGGGGCAAGGCATTATTAGCGGGCAAGTAGTTCGTTTCCCTCTTCCTGTTCAGGTAGATATGGACACAGATCTCCTCAACTCTGAGATAGGAGATGAGGACTTCTTTGAACAGGCCGCAACCTGGAAGCCGGACCATAATACTGCTGAACGGGCACGTAATGCTAAATCTGCTGTTGTGGTTAAAAATAATAAATTTGCCGCCCCTGCACGGCGTGGTAGACCTCCTGGAAGTAAAAAGAAGAAATAATCAGACGAAAACGAATGCTTCTCAAAATCCGGATGAACAGGGCTTTATTTTAAGATCTCCGTATAACTAACCTGAAAGTTAAAGAACTGTCAAATAGGTATATGACTGACTTTAGAAAAACGCTTATAGAAACTCCTTATTTGCATATTGATGCTATATATTATGGCGGTCGTAAAGGTAACTCCTCGGATGATCCTCTGCATCCCTTAATTGGTGTAAGTATACAGGGCGGATTTCGTATTATCGGTACCAAAGAGGAGCCCCGGCTGATTGTACTTACATCTTCACTCAGAGATCCAGACTGGCCGGATAATATTGATAAAGAGAATGGGATCTACACTTATTTCGGAGATAATAAAAAGCCAGGGCTTGAGCTGCACGGCACCCCTCGTTATGGAAATATATTGCTGAGAGATATCTTCGCAAATGCTCATGGAACTAAAAAGGACAGACAGAAAGTACCTCCTGTTCTCATATTTACACGAGCAGGTGACTACCGGGATGTAAAATTCCTGGGACTTGCTGTTCCTGGAGCAGAAAATATTGAGCCTGATGATGATCTGGTTGCTTTATGGAGATTAAGTAATGGAAACCGGTTTCAGAATTACAGAGCAAAATTTACAGTGCTTGATGTAGCTCAAGTGTCTTTACAGTGGCTTGAAGACGTAAAGTCCGGAAATCCTTTATCTGAACATTGTCCGCCAGTATGGCGTAACTGGGTTGAGACAAAAGTATATAAGCCTTTAAAGGCTCCCAGAACGATTACTTACAGAAAAAAAGATGAGCAACTACCCTCTGCGTGGCATGATATCAGGCTGATAAAAGTGATACAGGAACGATTTAAAGACGAACCTGTACGTTTCGAGCAATGTGCGGGAGGAATAGCAGAACTGATGTTGAAAAATATTGTTTCTATAGATCTGACCAGACCCACTAAAGACGGAGGACGTGATGCCATCGGGAAATTCCGTATCGGGGAAGGAGAATCTGCAGTCCTGGTGGACTTTGCGCTGGAAGCAAAGTGTTATGATTTTTCAAACTCTGTAGGGATTAAAGAATTATCCCGCCTTATTTCCAGATTAAGGCACCGACAGTTCGGTATTCTGGTAACTACTTCTTATGTTGGATTACAGGCCTACCAGGAAATTAAGGAAGATGAACATCCTATTGTGATCATCGCAGCGGCAGATATTGTTAAAATTCTGAAATCTTCCGGCTTATCCCATCTGGATGCTCTGGAAAGCTGGCTTGAACGGCTTGACGAATAATCATTCTCCCTTTATTCGTTTTATCAGTGCGATAAGTGTTTCTTCTCTTTTTGCAGGTTTAAGATCACATTCCCACACGGTAATAACCTCCCATCCTTTCTCGAGTAGTGATATGATTGCCTTCAGGTCATTACTTTTATTTTTGTTTATTTTGGCAATCCACCACTCTGTTCTTGTTTTAGGGATGATGAAATACTGGCAGCTTTCATGTCCATGCCAGAAACATCCATGTATGAAGACTACCTTTTTATACTTTGGAAAAACAAGATCAGGCTTACCCGGCAGCCTTTTATCGTGCAGCCTGTATCTCAAACTATTGGCAAAAAGAAATTTCCTAACCAGAATTTCTGGACGGGTATTCTTGCCTTTAATCTGGCTCATATTGAAACTTCGTGTTTCTTTGGAATGGACGTCACTCACGGTAGAATGGAGGCTAGTATTTATATTTGATCTTGTTAAAGTTAATAAATCAATTACAATTTAAATTCGTACGAAGTTTGATAAAACTATGATAGAAAATACCTTTTACAATAAAATATTAGTTTGCTTGTACAAATGAATCCGGAAGAAATAGTTTGTAACTATATCTAATGTTTCAATAGGCAAGTATTGTATATATAATTTATTATATCATTTATTCGCTGTGCCAAGGTCATTTTTTCGGGAATAGACAGAAAAGATATTTGATTAAAATAGATTGCTCCAGTTCTGACCGTCTGTTTTTGAAGTATTTCATGTCATTTGATGGGATACTGAATACATTACTTACAAACTCCATAACCATGTCATTGAGATAGGCCAAACATTTAATCGCCTCTTTAACCCCTTCTTCACTGTATAGATTCAGGATGGCATACCAATCGTCCGGCCAACCTCGTTCTACGAAGGTTTCCCAGTAAAAATGGGAGAATACTTTGGATGCATTATTGATGTCGTTAAGTAACGCATCATTTGTTATTCATTTAGTGTCGGCTTTGCAAAATTAAAAATAGCTGAGACTCAGTCCAGGAGCTCACAGAAGAGTAAAGAATCCTGAATAGAACGGTTAGATAATTCCCCTATTCTGTCTACAAGGAAACTAAGTCACCTTCTAAAAGGTGGCTTTTTTCGTTTTAATACTTTGATTATTATACTCCCCAAAAATCGGACGGGTGGTAACAGTATAATTTACTAACCACCACGTATAAAATGAAAAAAACACCTAAGAAAACGTACACCGCAGAGTTCAAAGCCAAAGTTGTGCTGCAGGCCATTTCCATGCAGCATACTGCAGAAGCCATTGCTAAAGCCAATGGCATTAACAAAACACAGGTTAACCTTTGGCGTAATGTAATACGCGACAATGCACCGACACTTTTTGTCAAAGGCAAGATCGACCTGATCGACAATCGCCAAAGCATCATCGAAAAACAGCAGGCAGTAATCGGCCATCTGACATTGGAGAACATGCAGCTTAAAAAAAGTGCAACAATTCCAATGGACTGTAACCATCCTACGCTGTCTATCACGACCCAATGCAAACTGTATTCCATCAACTGCAGCACGGTCTATTACAAACCTGCCGGGGAAAGCAAAGAAAACCTGGAAATCATGCACATCCTGGATGAACAGTATATGCAAACGCCATTCTTTGGCGTCAGGCGCCTGTACTGCACTTTAGTGGAACTGGGTTACCATGTCAACGTAAAGCGCATTCGCAGGCTGATGCAGCTGGTTGGTGTAGGACTACAATACCCGATCCAATCGCATTAAAATACCCTTATTTGCTATCCGGATTGAAGATTACGGAACTGAACCAGGTGTAGGGCATAGACATCACTTACGTACCGATGCAAGGCGAATTCATGTACCTGTGCACCATCATCGATTTATATTCCCGGTTCGTAGTTGGATGGGGGATCAACAATCAGATGTCGGCTGAATGGTGCGCCACAGATCATCAATTCAGATCAGGGCAGTCAGTTCACTTCCGATGTTTACATTGCGACCGTAAAGGACCACCGGATAAAGATTTCAATAGATGGCAAAGGAAGGGCGATTGATAATATTTTCATTGAACGGTTATGGCGTACCGTCAAATATGAGCATCTGTACATTTACAAGTATGACACGGTCCTCAATCTGCTAAGGGGTTTGCGCCGATTCTTTCTGTTCTGTAACGAAAAAAGATTTCATCAGGCACTGGGTTACGAAAAACTTATAGAATTATATCTAAGTGATAATCCGTCAAAACCCCTGTTCTGCCTTTGGGGAGTAGCTTATAGCCTGCCGCGCATACCTCGCTTCAGTTTCATTCACCTGTTAGAGAAAATCTACCAATTGCCGCTGCACCTCGCGTTCCGGTACAACATCTGTAATGACATTATTCTGAGTTTTACCACTGTATTGGGCTGGCTGGTGTAAGTTCGGAAAATAAAATGATTGACAACTTATCTTTATTGGTTTGTTTTGTGGGGGAGGTGGTGAAGATTGACATCCATTTTTTCTAATAATTGCTTATTTTTATTATCTCCGGATATAACCAATATCTATCAATAACGATATTCCATAATTATCCTTTTTTACTGCTTTCGGAATAGCAACTTATAATTATTCGCAATGGTAAGCAAAGATTTGATTGATTTAATTAATAATTATGCAAGCCATTTTGCTATGCAGGTAGGAGGTTATTCTGCAATGGGTCATTATGATATGAGTATCCATGCCGAACAGGCTTCCATTCTTATTTTAAATGCTGTATTCGATCTGGAATTAAAAAATGTGAACCAGGACAAAAGGAATCATCCTGCTATTGATTTAATTGATGAAAAGAAAGGGGTCGCCTTCCAGGTTACAGCAACAGCGACGCCTCAAAAAGTTGCATCAACGTTACAGAAATTCATTAACAATAATTTACATGAAAGATATCATACGCTTTATATTTATATTTTAACTGAAAAAAGATCGAAATATAATACGTCCAAAATCAGGAATATTGTAAAAGACAAATTCAACTTCGATGTAGGTATTCACATTGTCGATTATAAGGATATTATGAGACGTGTCAGTTTCATAACTTCCGTGGAGGT
The DNA here is from genome assembly GCA_017849435.1 of Chitinophaga niabensis. GTDB lineage: Bacteria > Bacteroidota > Bacteroidia > Chitinophagales > Chitinophagaceae > Chitinophaga > Chitinophaga niabensis_A. Next base: position 41,429 of record JAFIGY010000006.1, on the reverse strand, counting down.
CTTAAGCAGGCTTGCGCGTCTTTATGAGCAATTATCGACACCACTAATAAAGTCTCAATTCTTACAGAATACATCAAAATATAGTTTTAAAAAACCTGTGTCTTATATTGACCATGTAAAGAATGAACTAGAAGATGTAATTGGGCATGAAAATGTAAATAAGGTGCCTGAACTTTCTGAATCATTCAATAAGATATCTGCTCTTGAAAATGATCTGCAGAATAAGGAGAAAGAACTACAGGAGTATAAGGATGCTAATGATGGCCATAAGAAAGGGAAAGTCTTGCAGGATATATTGGACAAAGCATACGTGAAAGCGCAAGACGAATACAATGACATAAGACGAGCAATTGAGTTGGAGAAGGAAACAGTGAATGCATTATCATTGAACATCAGGCGTCAGAAGGAATTCCTTGATCAGATTGATTATGATGTGGCTTCCGAAAGAATGAATGAAGCAAGAAGACTATTTGAGGCAGGCGAATATGCAATGGTAAATACTTTATTGAATTATAAAGGCAGACAAGATTACATCAGCAAAAAACTAGAGGAAAGAGAAAGGCAGTCGACAGAACTAAAATCGTTGGCCAATGAAGAAGTTTTACTTGCTCTAAATATGTTGCAAAAGCAGGATTGGCACCTTTATATTCAACAAATCAAAGCACATTTTGAGCAATCCATCGATCTGGGAGGATATGGTGTAAATTCCTTTCAATATTCATATTTTCTAGAAGATATTAAAGAGAAAGATCGAGCTATCGATATCCTGCATCAAACACTGGCTCATTTGCCAGAGAAGGAAAGAGAAAATAGGGCAGCCGTATGGGAAAGATTAGGAAAGCTATTGAAGGATTCTAATAAAGAAGAAGCACTGAAGGCCTTTGTAGAGGCAGTTCCTATTTATGAGCAACTTTTTGATGAAGATCGCGACAGCTACGAATTTGCGCTGGCAGAAACCTTATTTGAATGTGGTAGCTTGTATATGCAACAATCATCATTAGAGCATGCCAGAGAATCCTTGGAGCGGGCTTTAATAATAGTGGGCACGCTTAATAAAAGAGCAGATACAAATATGCAAAAGCTAGCATATGTTGTATTGATGGCTTTAGGATCATTACATCAGCAGTTGGGTAATGATGACCAGACGACTTCGTACCAGGTGATGGCCTTATATATGGGAGCTGTGATCTCACTCGATAATCCCCAAAAAGAACTTTTCGCTCTTCTTGAAGCAGTAAGACGGTTCCGCATATTGATAGGAGAGAAAAAGGAAGGGCCTCATTCAGATGTGATTTACAACTATGCACTTCATCACTTTATAAAAATCCAGAAATGGCAATCACGGGAGGATGCTTTTAATACAGCCAAAGCATTAGAAAAGCTAGGACTTTATTTATTTGTAGAACAGGAGGTCGTTGGGGCCAGTGTTTGTTTTCAAGGAGCACTAAAAATATTCAGGGCACTAAATAAGAAAGGATATTCTTGTCTTGCTGAAGTTTCCGACAGCCTGAAATGGGTGGGATTTATTTATATGACTCAAAATAATGTTAAAGCACGCAAGCGGATTTTATTAGAGGCGCTGAGTATACGTAAGCAACTTTCAGAAAATGAGCCGGTCGAAAATTTGTCAAAAGCGGCTTCACTATTAAACGAATTATATGATAATTCGTTTATAGGAGTCTCTCCTTCTCAGTATTATAAAGCTTATCCCTTTTTTGAAGAAGCGCTGGCAATTCATAAAAATCTTGATGAGAAGTATCAACAGCCAAATTTTGAACAATGGCTACAATTATTACAGCATAAAAGTATATTTCTTTCAAGAGGCCTTGATAAAACAGATGCAATTATCTGGTATCAGGAACTAGTTCACATGTTGAATCGTATGCCGTCTTCATTGATTGAGTTTTACGAAGAGGAAATACAAATCGCCATGCATGAGGTGGGACAAGTATTACTTGAAAATACGGGTGCAGATCATGCCTTCTTTTTAAAAATAGCAAAGGATATTATCAATGCCAGAAAGGCCCTGTTTAAACAGGATCCTGTAAAGTATAGCGCCCATTTATTATGGGCGTTGCTTCATGTAGGCAATAAACTTGCAGAAGCGAAGCAATGGCAGGAAGCATGCCCTTACCTTCAAGAAGCGGTAAATATGCTACAAGAACTTATTAGGAAAGATCCGGATAAATATCATAAGGATGCTGTGATACCAACCTTGAAACTGGCTCTTGTATATAGTAAGCTAACGGATCATGCACACTCCGTAAATCTTTTGACAGATTTATACAATTACTTTGAAGTCAGATTGTCGGAAAACGCTCAGTATCTTACCATTATGGTATCAATTATGATATCCCTTACGGAAGAACTTTTAGCATGTGGTCAGAAAGAAAAAGCTGCGGATTATATTGCAAAGGCAATGAAATATCTGCCAGGTATAAACGATCTCAAAGAACAACGACGCCTAAAAGCGTCATTTGAAGAATTAAAAAATGAATATTTTCTCGACAAATAAAGGTCTGGGTATTTCAAATTCATCAACAATACAGGCTTATTTGTTGTTAAACTGCCATTCTAATTATATTTGCAATAGTTTGACTACCGTTGAAATCTTCCCAATAGGGGGAGTTCTTTAAATCATTTCAAGCATACCCAGTTATATCGGTGACTAAATCGATTGACTTTCTTGAAGCCGTAACAGTGGTTATTCTTAGATACTTGAACTGAGTCCCAGCGAGGGGAATCAACCCATAGACCTCTAAGAAACTTTGCTCAAGTGAGTTGTTGGGTGCCAAATTATGCCATCCAATTCCACTAAAGCGCGATTGTAGAATTTGGGCAATACCTTGAGCTATTCTTTGACGCAGCGGCAATCAGGCTACAAATTCACAGAAAAATAAGAAATCTTGTACAGGGCGGCTGGATAATTTTCCTGTTCTCGCTCCGAAGGGAGAATCTCCTATGAGGGAGTATAGTAAGCTCTTCACACATTCCCCGATCACAAACGTGCACCTCCCCGGCCTGCATTCCTCATCTTTTTAACCCACAAATACACCGTCCACACAACGGTAATACCAAATAATACAAAAAGCGGAACATAATAATGTTGAATGACATCACGGAAATAAGCGCCGGCAATAATGTAGATACTTGCAATACAAAGTTTGAAAGGGATGAACTCGGCGTTGCTCCAACTGGTTTTTGTTTTAAGAAAGCTCATGGGTAATGGTTTTAAGATCGATAAAAAAAGGAACCTGTGATCATATTTTCCTGAAAGAAGTTTCATTCCCTTCCCCATCCGTCAACATAAAACCGGTTATCATCTCCTTTTCAGTATGCAGTATGGTTAAAAAGTAAGTACTTTCCCGGGCGTAGTTAAAACTGAGTTGAAGCAGGTATCTGCCATCATTTCCTTTTGACAGTTGATAAGTCCCCAGTTTATCAAACTTGTCGCTGTGCCAGTGGAACCGGTTCCCTTCTACGATTTCGAATAATCCTGCATCAGCATCCTGTCGTGCAGCCCGGAAGGTACCTGAAAGCGTAATACTTGCCATTGAAGTGGAGAATATGCATACTGAAGATACAGAATATTCAACGCTTTGAAAGCTTTACCTTCTCCATGAGCAATGTGCAGCCAATGCCAAGTGTATAAGCGATTATATCAGACCATGCGAAATAATTGCCGATAACGATATTGGCTATCCGTGAATGTTTAAGCCCCAGCAGCTCCACCACCTTGAAATACTGCAAGGTTTCCACTACATATGAAAATGCCAGCACACTGAGCGCTACGGGCACCACAGGCGCCTGCAGGAAACTGCGCACAAAGCAGTATATCAGTATAACTACCAGGAAATCTCCAACATAAGGCCGGATAAATGCATCATGCAGGAAAACGGCTATCAGGACCTCCGTAGTAAAGATCAGCATGGTCAAGGTAAAATACAGCCAGCTAAAGCGTAGTTTCATGGTGAGGTCATTATCGCGTTTTCTGCGCTTCCATCATCATCCGCGCAAAATGCGGATTCATTTCCGTGATCCGTCCGCTGTTGAAAGAAAGTCCCATAGACCCCGGAGGCGGTACGGCTCCGCCCAGCCCAAAGCCGGATACCGAAAAATACAGGGGCGCTTTCCCTTCGCTTCCCTTGATCGTCCACGAGGCACCGGTAGCACCGCCTTTGTTGAGCTTTAATTCTGTGCCTGCGGGTACGTCATAACGAAGGAAACTGTTGGCGGGGATGTCTACCTGGTCTCCGTTCACTTTTACCGGCATGGCCTTCCCTTTATTCCCGAAAAGATACACCGCATTTTTTTCCTGATGCTGTGTATTCCTTGTGAGGGCTTCTTCGGAGGCCAGGTATAGATCCACGATGAGCTCGGGTCTGGTGGAATCAGTGTCTGTGAAAGACCGGAAGATGAACACATTGGATCCGAGTTTCGTGGAGCGATTGCCGGCATGGATCCACAATTCCCAAAGGGATTTTCCTCCCATGGCAGAGGCCTTGGAGGAAAGTGTGGCCACGTATTCCAACCCGGTAGTGTCGGCGGGGTTGCTCCAGTAAATGAAGTCGCGATGTTTTCCTTTTCGTTCAAAGGTTTCCGATTTCCGCAGGATGTCTATATTCTGACTGTACGTTCTGCTGCAAATAAGTAGCAGGCTCGTAAGTAGCAGGTATGGGATCTTCATATCGGGTATTTTTTCAAAAATAAGTAAAAGATCAACTACTCCACCCAAGACTTCCCTGAACGCTCCCTGAAGCGGAAAGACTGAACCCGGCTATGATGGGACTGGCCTTTCGCTGCGACCCGTTCGGGTATCGTTAAACGAACTGCCGGCGTAGACTTCATACACGTGGATGCCATTCAGGATGATATCTGATACGATGCTGAAGAGCACCATATCCCGGTTACGGTTGATGGTAAACAAATCTCTCGCCCCGTTGTTCTCTACATATGATACAGGTCAAACGTATTTACGAGCCATACGCTGCGGCTGATGGTTATCGCATTCTGGTAGATCGCCTCTGGCCGCGCGGTATGACGAAAGAGGCTGCTCAGATCGATCTTTGGGCGAAGGACGTTGCGCCATCCACGGAATTGCGCCAGTGGTTCCATCATGATCCCGCGCAATGGAAAGAATTTGAAAAGCGATACAAGGCGGAATTGAAGGTTTCCGGTGCACTGGAAATCCTGCTGCCGGAGATCAGGAAGCATAAAACGGTCACCTTACTGTATGGCGCAAAGGATGAGCAGAATAACCAGGCTGTTGTGCTGAAAGAGCTACTGGTCAGGCAACTTTGAAATGCTGCCGCACGGCGTCTTTTTTCTTTTACTGCAATTGTGTAGTTTGGGAATATGTTCAGACTAGCGAGCCCGTTATTGTTGCTTATACTGGTACACGTTTTACCCGCCTGCCGGGCGACGCATTCACTTTCCCTGCCGCCAGCACCGCATCGCGCCCTGAGTGGCAGTGCCTTTTACCGGCAGGTAGACAGCATGAAATGGAACACCCGTGAACCTGTTGCCATGCGGGAAATCCTGTCCGGCAACATCCCGGCTTTCCTGCGGCGGCTCACCGCTATTCATGTCTCCATCACCGATAGTACCAGCGGGAAAAGGATCGATGCTACTTATTACGTTACACCTGATTATCTTTCCATTGGCAATGATGACGATTTTGCCCGGATCCCTCTCACCCCCATGACTGCCCAAAGGATCGCTGACAGTCTGCATTGCTTCCTGCCCACCCGCAAAATGGTAAACGACATCTACCAACAAGCGAAAGTGAAGCTGGAGCCGGTGCCCTTATACGCTTACCGCGACAGTGCCATCACTTTCTGGCATCATCATCTCATCGTAGAGGGGCAGCGCAAGGGGAGAAAAGGTTTGATTGCCGGGATCAAGAAAGATGTGGTGCTGAGTGGAAAGATCACCGGCAACCGGGAAGTGATTTATGGCTGGCATAAACCTGACGGGAAGCCCATCCAGCCATTGTATTCGGGGCATGTGAACTGGTGGGTGGATTATAGCCACGGTATCCGGTTGGTGTACCGGGGGATAAGGGTTGGAAATCACTGGATGGATTATACAGAAGTCCTGCAACACCCGGTTTATAAGCGGTTATTATATGATGAAGATATCCCGATAGTGTTGCAATACAATTATTGACACCGGTAGCGGAGCATCACTTCTTCTTCAAATACATAAAATAAGCCACCTTCGTCCCGTTCTGAATAATAGTATCCGTCAATCGCAGCATACTTCCATCGAACCCCACAATATGAAAAGCTCCGTTCTGTATATTGATCTGCAGGAGCATACCATCCGGAGAGAGCGTCCAGGTGGAATTGATATCTTCAGGGGGATTACATTTGATACCTGCATCCACATACTGCCATCCTTGTTAAATACAAACAGGTTGTCCGCCTTGCAGGGATTTTTGGCCAGCACATCATCGGATACACCGGAGCCCACAACGTCCACCGTCCACTTCTTGTATTCGTAGGTGCCGGCTATATTGGCCACTCAATGCACGGCCACCGCGTTTTTCTTGAACCGTGTTTCGATAATAGCCAGTTGTGCTTCCTGTAAGCGGGTTGTTTTTTTGAGGAGTGCGATAAAAGCGGCTACTTCTTCATCTGAAGCGGGGCATCCCATGTTCTTGCCTGCAGTATCCCCAGCCGTCCGTATCTTTGAATCCGCCAGCAGCTTGCCTTTGTCGTCAAAGATCAGGAAAAAGGGAATGCCGCCTTTGTCCCCGCCGTATGCTGCGAGCATCTCTTCCCCTCCGGGGTTCTCAAGATTTTTTTTGGCTTCGGCTTCTTTTACCGTCAGATGGCGAACCACGAAATTATCCTGAAAAAATTTACGGCAGGATGCATCGTTCATAGCGGTATCCATCTTGTGACACCAGCCGCACCAGGATGCATGGAATATAATGAAGACATTCTTCTTTTCTTTCGCGGCCTGTTTACAGGCTTCCTGTAATACAGTTTTTGCATCAGGTACGCGTTGTTGAGCGGCTAACGGACATGCAAGGAAGGAGATCACCGCGAGCAGCAGGAGGGAACGTTGCATATGGGATGGTTTTGATTTCTATAAATATACACCATCTTCCCATATCATGTGTATGATATTCACGTCCCTGAAAAGGGATAAAGCGCGGCGTTATTCTATCGCGTCTGCGTTCTTGTCATGATGATTGTCCAGCGGCGGGATATTCCGGTTGATGAGCTTGTTGCTTTTGTGCCTCGTTTTATGGCTGGCCTGCAACACCACATAAGCGGCCATCAGCACTATCAGCAGCACAATCACCACTAATCCGTCTATCATAGTACTGCGTTTTATAATATTCCCGCAGATAACGTGCCTGAAAATTATGATGCCTCGCCCATGAGGGTCTGTATCCTGCTTTGCCCGGTAATAATATCCGCTTTGAGATCGCTGAGAATGGAATATAGTCCGAAGTAAGTGCGGTTGATATACAGGGAGTGGCGGGAGCCGCGCGCTACTTTGGATTCCCTGACTTCCTTCAGGTTGTAGACATAATCCATATAGGCATAGATCTCCCCGAAGTAAGCTTCATTCCCGAAGTCGAAACGTTCTACGGTGAAAGGATGGGTCAGCAGGCGGATCATTTCCTGGAACAGGCCGGAAAAGAACGCGATCTCTTTTGCCGTATCTGTGGGATGGATCATTTCCAGGTTGGTATAAATCTCTTTCCGCCGGGCCTCATCCTTCAGTATTTCTTTGTCCGTCAGCAGGAAATAATTGATGTAGAAATCTTCCGGCACTTCTTTCACACAACCGAAGTCGAAAATGCCCACGGTACCATCGGCCCGCAGCAGGAAGTTGCCGGGGTGGGGGTCTGCATGCACTTTCCGCAGTTTGTGCACCTGGAACTGGTAAAAGTCCCACAGCGCCTGTCCGATCCTGTTCCGCACTTCCTGTGAAGGATCGGTTTCCAGGAACTCCTTCAGGTGCAATCCTTCCAGCCAATCCATCGTGATAATGCGCTCGGAAGATAGTTCCGGGTAATAAGCGGGGAAAACGAGATTCGGGATATGTGCGCAGCGGGCGGATAATTCCTGTGAGCGATGCAGTTCCAGTTTGTAATCCGTTTCTTCCAGCAATTTGGTTTCGATCTCATCGAAGTATTTGTCCATATCCACTTCATTCATCCCTACAATGCGGATGGCGAAGGGTTTTACAATGCGGAGATCGGATTTTACGCTGCTCGCCACGCCGGGGTACTGGATCTTCACGGCCAGCGGTTTCCCGTTTTTCTCTGCTTTATGTACCTGTCCGATAGAAGCGGCATTACATGCCTTCATCTCGAACCTGTCATAAAGCTGTGCTGGTGTTTTACCGAGCGTTTTTACGAATGTGTTCACTACCAGCGGGCCGGATAACGGCGGTGCGCTGTACTGGCTCATGGCAAAGCGTTCGGTGTAGGCTTTGGGCAGCATACCTTTGTCCATACTCAACATCTGCGCTACCTTGAGCGCACTGCCTTTGAGATTGCTCAGCGTAGCGTAGATATCTTCTGCATTTTCCTGATGCAGCGCATCTTTGGTGGTAGAGGGATCGATCAGTTTGCGGGTGTAATGTTTGATATAGTTGGTGCCTACTTTCAATCCTGCAGTTACAAACCTCCCGGCTCTTTCCACTTTGCCGGTTGGAATATTCGTCTGTTCCTTCATGGCGGTTATTTCCGGGTGAGAATGAATTTGCCGAAATCCAGCAGACTATCCAGCGTGTTGGAATGGATCAGCTGGAAGCTCAGGTTCACGGCTTTTTCGATGGCGGCGTCCGTCAGTTCGAAATTGATGCTTTTGTCTTCGATCCAGTATTTCAGCACAAAGAGCGCCTGCATCCAGAAGCCGTGTACGTATTGGTCGGAAATATATTTGCGTTCCCTGATCTCGTTGGAGAGGTAACCTTCTCTGATCAGGCTGGCGGCATAGTCATAAAATGCGTGCCGGAACAACGAGAGCTGCCGCAGATGTCCACCCGGGAAAAAGAAACGCTCTTTTTGCTGGAGGATGTAGCTGCGGTCTTCTTTTAGTTTCTGTACCCAGAGGAAATAGAAGGCCAGCAGTTTTTCCTGCGCGTTGTAATGCTGGTAGGTGTCATCTGTTTTCAACTGATCGAGTGTACGTTGGAAATAATCCAGCCAGATGTCGTTCTCCACGCTTTCCATCGAGCCATACAACTCATAGAAATCAGTCTCCGGCACATTGGCGATCTTGCAGAGGATGAAAACGGATGCAGGTCTCTTTCCGTTCTCCAGCCAGTAAGATTTGTAAGCTTCGCGGATGGTTTGCTTTTCCATATTCAACAATTTTAAGCATGAATAGTGGGGGCGGGTTACGTCTCCAGGTGAGTTAATCTGTACAAATTTACGTCGCCGTTGATTACGATGATCAGCGGGGATATGTTAAATATTTGCCAATGCCGTTGATTCCGTAAATTACACGTCTAAATCCGTCGTTCATGCGTAAACATTTTTCAGGTCTCCGTACGGTTATTTATCGTGTTCCGGATCTGGCCAAAGCAAAGGAATGGTATGTCAAAGCCTTCGGTGAGAAGCCCTATTTCGATGAGCCTTTCTACGTTGGGTTTGAGATCGGGGGATATGAGCTGGGACTGCACCCGCTGGAGCCCGGCACAAAGCATCCGGGCAGTGGCGGTGTGGAAACGTATTGGGGAGTAGAGCACATCCAGGCGGCATATGATCATCTGCTGGCCCTCGGCGCCAAGCCTGTTGAAGCGCCGCATGCGGTGGGGGATCCCATTGAGGTGGCTACTGTTAAAGATCCCTGGAATAATATTATCGGATTGATCTACAATCCTTTGTTCAAAGTGAAATGAAAAAGGCGGTCTGCAAAGACCGCCTTTTTGTGTGGTTCAGGATGCCATCGCCACATCTTCCGTTTGCAGGGTCGGAGGCGCCTGCTGCGTAGTGGTCAGCTGTTTGTTCAGCAGATACATCATGAAGACAGTGATGAGCATGGCGCCTACGATCACAAATCCGAGTATATCGTAGTGCAATAACATACCGCTGCTGGTTTGGTATACGATCAATCCTGCCACAAAAGAACCGATCCCGCCTGCCAGCTGTTGCACGGAACCGCTGATGCTCATGAACGCGCCCCGGTCTTGTGGGGAAGGAATGGAAGTCATGATCGCCTGCGCCGGAATCATCCGTCCGAGCACCCCCACGAACATAATAGAGTTGATGATGGCGGCGATGTAAAGCGGCGTAATGTGCAGATGTGTGGAAATCACTACCATCACGGCGGTAAGCAGGGTAGCGGCATAAAATACGCGTACTCTGCCCAGTTTGTCAGTGAGCTTTCCGAGCAAAGGTCCGAGGATGAAGGAAACAATCCCGATGATCACATAAAGCCAGAAGATATCGTCCTGCGAAAGCCCCATGTTATGCCGGGAGAAAGTGCTTCCGAAGGGCATTAACATATAGCCGCCGGTTGCGAGCAGCACAGTAGTGCCAAAAGCGAAGAAGTACCTTCGGTTGGTTAAGGTTGTTTTCAGATGCCTGATAGCACTGTGCTCTACATTCCGCGTAAGATGGCCGGTGATGGGCTTCATGTACACCAATATGATTACGCCTAAAACGAGGCCGTAGATCACGATGAGCCAGAACGGGGCGTGCCAGCTGATGGTGTTGGCCAGTTTCCAGCCCACAGGAACACCAACGATCTGGCTTAATGAGAATGCCATCTGGGTGAATCCCATCACGCGGCCACGCACTTCCGGCTTGAACAGATCGGCAATAATAGCCATACCGGTAGCCCCGATCACGCCGCCGAATAAACCGGTAACGAACCGTGCGCCTAAAAGGAAAATGTAGCTCGGCGCAATGGCGCAGAGGAAAGTGCCGAAAATGAAGCCGGTATAGAACACCAGCAGCATCTTTTTCCGGTCGAATTTGTCCGCAAAGCCCGCGGCAATAATGCCGGAGGTGCCTGCGCTAATGGCGTAAACAGACACGACCAGTCCGAACTCGCGCGTCTGGATGTTCAGTTTTTTGAGCAGTATTTCTCCGAGCGGACTGAGCACCATGAAATCCAGTATCACGGAAAACTGGATCAGGGCGATGATAGTGATGATAAAAACCTGGTACCTGGTAAATATCCGGTCTTTCGTTGGTTGTTGCATTGTTTCCATTGTGTGTGTTGTGTATGAGGTCATTTTTATTCCGGCAGTTCTTCGCAGAAATAACCGGCGCGGTTAATAAGGTCGATCACATCCTGCACTTTCAGCGAACCGGATTCGATGCGGAGCACTTTGTCCGAATCTTCCCGGTCCACATTCCATCGCCGGATGCGTGGTTCGTTGTTCAGCGCAGGACTTACCTGGCGGAGGTCTTTCTTGAACCGGATATTGGTGCGGAATATCAGTATATCCGTTCCGGCTGCTACGCTATAACCATTTTTCATAAGGAATGCGCGTTTATAAGATGATACTATGGTTTCAATGCTTTCAGTACAAGCTGCAAAGCCTGTTCCATGGCTTCTTCCGTGAAAACGAACTTACGGTTGGCAAAGCTGGTGCCCTGGGTATGGAACTTGATCATCTGGTACAGCGGCGCAAAAGCCACGGCCCAGTAAACTTCGAAAGGCAGTTTTACCAGCTCGTTCCGCTCCACGGCATTGTTGTAAAACCGGCCCAGCACTTCTTTAAAAGACGCATGCAGCTTTGCAGAAACGCTGTCGTAAACTTTGGTGTAGCGCATCTTTTCGATGAATTCCACTTCCATGGGATATTTCAGGAAATATCGCGCCCTGTTCTGCCACTGTTTCCGGAGCCCTTCCTCAAAATGCACATCCGCATCAAAGTCGGCCAGACTTTCTTCCAGCATATGATGGGAAACCGTATGTGTGATCTTTTCGATCAGATCGTCCCGGTCTTTGAAATAAATGTAGAGCGTAGCGGGAGATATGCCCGCGGCCTTTGCCAGTTTGTTCACGCCAAACCCGTCTATCCCTTCTTTCACGATCATTTCTATCGCTTTTTCATGGATCAGCTGGATCTTGCTTTCGTCTCTTGTACGCATAATGTCTGCAAATATAAGTGAGCGTTCGTTTATTTATAAAATTTATTTGACGAACGGATAAAAAAAGATGCTCCGGGAGGGAGCATCTTTGGGGCTTTGCGATGATAACCAGTTGATTACGTTCCTGACAGGCATTACAGTGCGCGCAGACTATCCAGTCTTCTTTGTGCGATGGCCTCCCCGGGCGAAAGCTCCAATGTTCTGGCATACGCGGCCATGGCCTTGCCCCGGTCGTGATTCCTGCGGTAGGCTTCCGCCAGCCAGCTCCAGGCATCGGGTTTGTCCGGGAACAGGAGCGTGTTCAGTCGAAGTGCGACGATAGCATGGGTGGCATCGCCGGCGGAAAGGAGCACAGACGCGAAGGTGTTCAGTTCTCCTTCGTGTTGGGCGAGGGGCTTTAGTTTTTCGGCCAGTTGGGGCAGGGAGGCGATGATCTCGTCAGGAGCTTTTGCCTCGAGGAGTTTCCGTAGCTCGTTGCCCAGCGCATATTGCGAGGTGTACGGTTGTCCGTTCACGATAGTGAGCAGGTCTTTTTCCAGCGATTGTACCGGTGATTCCACAATCCTGCCCAGCTCTTTGTTCTGCCGGTATACGATCACCGTTGGGACGCGGAAGATATAGAGGCCTTGTTCTTCGCGGCCCGGACTGGTCTTATGCCCGGGATTTCCGCTTTTGGTGCAGATGATGCGGATGTTTTGCGGCGCGATGCCGGCCTCGTCCAGCACTTTCAACAATCGGGGTACTTCCCGGCGGCTGTCGCCACACCAGGTACCCATAAACACATCCACCCGCTCGTTCGTCCACGTACTGCTCAACCGGCTGGTGACGGCGCTTTCGGCCGAATAGTTCCGGTAAGTGGAATCGAACCACCATTTAAAAGGCGGTTGTTCAAAGGCCTGCCTTGGTTGTACACCCAGCAGCACAGGTGGCGATGATGCAGTTGAAGGCGCTTTATGCGCGGTGCTGCATCGGGTCATCGTAAAAAGGACCATGATGCAGCCGATATAACGGAGCAATGTTGTTTTCATAAAAAAGGATTATCAATGGTAAGAAAGGCAGGCAGCGCAACAGCGCCACCCGCCGGTGAAAGATCTAACCGAACGGTCAATGCGGTATGCGCAAAAACGCATACATCACGTTACCGGATGATTTGGAAACTGGTACGGCTATACGTAATTAACCAACCGTCGGTTAAATAATAAAAGAAAAAAGAGATGGAGTGGTAATGGCAGAAGGAGGATGGAAAATACTGCTCACAGCTGTGTACTGATAGTGTTGCGGAGCAACGCCATAGTAGCGGGAGTTGGAGCATTCCGGAGTTTGCAGCAAAGGTGTGCTGCCTGCCGGAACGTAATCCTGCAGTTTGAGCGGAGAAGGCATCTGCTGCAGCTGGTTACGGGAAGTTCCTTCGTCGAACGTCTGTGCAATGTAGTGCACACATCCGCAATCCACCGTAATATCCCGGTGTTCGATCACGTAGGCGGTCACCATACAATGCACGTACCCGGTGAGCCGGATAGCGATCTGCAGGCAAAGCACTGCAAGTAGACTTATGGCGATGATGGAACGCAAAGCGATATAAATATAGTGATTATTTTTCAAGTAAGGAACGGGTTTATTTCTTCCTGTTTGCGTAAATCAATTTCCCGATCGGCAGGATGATTGGATAGCTGAAACAGCATCTTTGTGATGAAATATTCGTTCGGGCAAATGAATATTGTAAGGAAAGTAAGCCATTGGCCGGACATGTTGTGTCCGGCCTTTGTGGTAATAAGAGGGAGGCGTAACAAAAGCGGCGGTGATTCCCGTAAAACAGCGTAAGTTTGAAATGATGAAAACAACAGCTGCCTACTGGCGTGACCATCTCCGGCTTATCCAACATGTAGAGGGCGGATCATTCCGCGAAACCTATCGCGCTCCTTTAGAGATCGCTCAAAACGCTTTGCCAGCCTCTTTTTCCGGGGCGAGGGCGGCTTCCACTGCTATTTATTTTTTGCTGGAAGACGGAGAGTTCTCCGCTTTTCACCGCATTGCGGCGGATGAACTATGGCATTTTTACGATGGCACCACGTTGCATATCTATGAGATAAAACCGGATGGGGACCTCGTGGTACACCGGTTGGGGCGGGAGTGTCATCAGGGTGACCGGTTGCAGGTGCTGATATCTGCGGGGAGCTGGTTTGCTTCTTCGGTGGAGGAGACCGGTGGTTTCACCCTGGCAGGCTGTACCGTGGCACCGGGTTTTGATTTTGCAGATTTCGAACTGGCGAACAGAGCGAAGCTCTCTTCAGAGTTCCCGCAGCACGCGGGGTTGATCGCTTTGCTCACCCGGTAGATACCGTGATTCGCTAATTTGTTCTACATTTATACAAAATTTATCTGATCCGGTATGTTAAAGAGTGATTTGATCAGGGACCTCGCCCCCATAGCCCAACGCACGATGGCGGATGTAGTAGAGAAAGAATTGCGGGAATATCTGAAAAAGAAATCCTTCAAACCCGGAGACTCCCTGCCATCCGAACTGGAGCTGGCAGAAGCCCTGGGCGTAAGTCGCAATGTGGTGCGTGAAGCCCTTAGCCGCCTGCGTATGCTGGGCATGATAGAAACCCGCAAACGCCGCGGGATGGTGCTCTCCACCCCGGATATCCTCGGATCATTCGAGCGCGTGCTCGACCCCCTTATTATCGACAACAGTACCCTGCAGGATATCTTCGAACTCCGCCTCACCCTCGAAATGGGCCTCGCAGATATTCTCTACCTCCGCAAGAAGAAAAAAGACATCGAAGAACTGGAAGCCATTGCCAAAAGCCAGGACCCCAAAGGGAAAGGACAAGCCTTTCGCATCAATAACGAGATCGCTTTTCACGGGAAGATCTACCAGATGACAGGCAACAATACGCTCCAGCGCTTCCAGAGCATGCTGCTGCCCATCTTCGGTTATGTGATCTCCCTTGAAAAAGTGCCGCAGATCGGCAAGGTCTCACATATCGACCTGGTCAATATCCTGAAACATGGTTCCAAGGAAGAATTCCGGCAGGGTATGCTGGAACATCTCAAACCACACTTCAACCGGCTGAAATAAGGGCCAGCTGCCAGGAAACCCCATATCTGTCAGATAACCAGCCGAATCTGGGACTGAAAGGATAAGCTCCCAAAGGCATCATCACTTTTCCACCGTCCGACAGCTTTTCAAACAACTGATCAATCTCTGTTGTTGTTTCGCAACGCACATAAATAGAAACAGACGGTGTGAACGTAAATGCATGCTTCGCATAACTGTCGATGCACATATACTCCTGCCCGCCCAGCTTAAAAGTGGCGTGCAGCACGGACCCCTCAGGCCCGGGCCCCTCCGGACCATACCGCTGAATATTCAGCACGCCGGAACCGGGAAACAACGAAATGTAAAAGTTCATGGCCTCTTCGGCCTGCCCTTCAAACATCAGGAAAGTAGTGGTCTTTTGCATATGATCTTATTTGTAACGATTTGGTTACAAATATAGACATTCCACTTTTTTCACGGGAAAAAATTTGGAAGGATCAGATTTTTTATTCTACATTTGATATGTAGTACATATATACAATATTCAACCAAATTCCGTGACTGTTCCAAAACAGTGATCCGTTATGAATCTGATACGATTTTTCCTCGTTTCTCTGCTGGTGCTTCCGGGCTTCGTCCGCGGCCAGTCATCCCTCATCACCGGGAAGGTGAGCGATTCCACCGGTCAGGCTGTTGAAAGAGCCAGCGTTCAGGTGAAAGGAACTTCCACAGGCGCCTTTACAAAAGCCGACGGCAGCTTTTCCCTGCAGGCTCCCGCCAATGCTGTGCTCATCGTCTCCAATCTCGGCTTCACCACACTGGAAGTGCCGGTGAACGGCCGGACTACTATTCACATCACACTCCGCCAGGCGAACAGGATGCTGGAAGACGTGGTGGTAGTAGGTTATATGCAGCAGACACGCGTGCGGAATTCCGCATCGATCTCGAAACTGAACCCGGCGGAAATGAAGAACACCTCCAATCCCAATCCTGTGCAGGCTTTACAGGGGAAGATCGCAGGGGTGTCCGTGCCGGTCTCATCCGGCCAGCCGGGCGCCGGAGCGAACAATATCATCATCCGCGGCGGTACAAAACTGAATGTTTACGGTACCGGCATCGGCACCAGCGGCGGAACGGTAGCCAATACGGACGGCGGCGGACCACTCGTGATCGTGGACGGGGTTTTCCGTTCCATGAATGACGTGAACCCGGACAATATCGAATCCCTGCAGGTGATGAAGGATGCAGCCTCCACGGCAGTATACGGTGCACGCGGTTCCAACGGTGTGATCGTGATCAAAACAAAAGGCGGTAAACCGGGCGGCAAAATGAATCTGACCGTGAACCATCGCATGACCTCGGAAACAAAGGCGCGGGATTATAAATATCTCAACGCCACGGATTACCTCCGCCTGGCGCGCGCCACCGTGAAGAACACAGCAGACCTGATCGACAAGAATAACCTGTTGAACAATGGCGGCTTCTCCGCCGGCACCCGCGTATATACGGCAAAAGGACAATACGGAAATAACATCAACCTGACCGCCCTGTACGATAATATCGTGGCGATCGAAGGGCAGGATTACGTGAATAAACTGCTCGCGAACGGCTGGATGACGATGGATGATCCTGCCAATCCCGGTACAAAACTGCTGTACACGGATAACCATTACCAGGATTTAATTTGGGGAACCGGGCTCACCAATAATACGAACGTTGCCGTGGATGGCGGCTCCGAACGAGCGGCCTACAACGTGGCGCTGGGCTACACCGACCAGGCCGGCGCTTTCATCGGCACCAATTACAAACGCTGGGATGCGCTGGGGAATTTCAGTTTTAAAGCCGCAGATAACTTCAAACTGGATGCGATGATCAACTATCAGAACGCCATCCCTAACTACGTGGACAACTATACAAACGAACTGACCCGTGGAACAAGGCTCACTCCGCTGATCAGGATATACAAGGACGACGGCAATCCCACTCCGGGAGAATTGTATTCCGCCAGGAACCGCCTCCATACGATCAAATACGATGATGTGCGAACCAATACTGAACGGATCGTAACACGACTGGCAGGCGATTGGACCATCCTGAAAGGGCTTCATTTCAGGCCCGCCATTTCTTACCTCGTGCAGGATTATCGATACATGCTCATGCGGAAAGGTACGCCCTCCAATGAGATACAACCCGCTACACAACGGCAGAAATATGAGAACACCAACAATTCCCGGCAGCTCATGATCGACCAGGTATTGCAGTATGATTTCTCCGTGAAAGACAAACACCATGTTTCGCTCCTCGGCGGATTCAACTTTATCCGGAACACGAATAACAGCATCGAGATCGGTTCGCAGCGTGCCAATAACGATTACATCTATACGATCAACGAACCGTCCACTACTACCATCAACGGAGTGGTGACCACCAACGTAACGGATTTCGGTACGGCTCTCGGAGAATCCCGATCGGCCAGTTTCTTCGGGCAGATGAGCTATGATTTTGACATGAAATACCTGTTCAGTGCTTCTTTGCGATATGACGGCTTCTCCAATTTTTCGCCGGAAAACAAATATGCTTACTTCCCCGCAGTGTCCGCGGGCTGGAATATCAGTCGGGAGAACTTCTGGAAAATAAAACCGGTCAGCACGCTTAAACTCCGCGCCAGCTACGGATGGGCAGGCTCCAGCGATCTCCGGATCGTAGATACTTACGGTGGCTACAATGCGGTGAACTATGCCCTGGGCTCAGGTATCCTCCGGGCCAACCTGAGTAATCCGCAACTGAAATGGGAGGGCACGGAAGCGATGGATATTGGTATCGATGCAGGTTTCCTCAACGACCGCATCACGCTCACGGTAGAGGTTTATAACAAGCTCACACAAAACAGGCTGGCTTCAAAACCACTCCCTTCGGAAGCCCCCTTCAGCTCCATCCTCTATAACAACGGCACGCTCCAAAACAGTGGCGTAGAGATTGAGGTGGGTGGTACGGTGATGGATAGGAGCGGGTTCCGCTGGAATACCAATTTTTCTTTCGCCTATAACCGGCAGATGATTAAAAAACTGCCGCCGAACGGTCGCGCTAAAAACCGCCAGAATGGTGACCTCATATGGGACCCGGCTACCAAAACGCTGATAGAGGCGGGCGGGCTTGCGGAAGGGGAGCGGCCTTTCGGACTATGGGCTTACCACGTGCTGGGCGTATTCGCCACGGACGAGGAGGCCGCAGCCTGGAACCGGACGAAGAAAGACAACCTCGCTTCTCCTTCCGGCATTGCCGTAGGCAAGCGCGCAGGGGATTTTATTTTCGATGATGTGAATAACGATGGCGTGATCGACAGTAAAGACCAGGTTTTTATGGGCTATCGCACGCCGGACAAGATCGGGGGCTGGCAAAACACTTTCTCCTGTAAAGGCATCTCCCTGAAAATATCAATGGACTACGCAATGGGGCATGTGATCAGCAATGGCGCACTCGCCCGCTCTCTCGGCCAGGGACGGGCTTTCAATGAAGGCGCACCCTCACAGGCTTTAGGTCCGGATATCTGGCAGAAACCCGGGGATGCGAATAAAACCTATGCCCGCTTTTCCTTTGCGGACTACGATTTCGGACAGCGCAATTATCTCCGCGGCGCCACTCTGGGGGTGAACAACAGCTATTCTTCCGATGTGTCGGTGATGTATGAGAAAGGCGATTTCCTCGCCTTCCGCGAGATCACCCTGTCATACGATGTTCCGCGGCACATCATGAAAAAGGTCCGTGCTACCGGCATGAACATCTTTGCCAGCGTGTACAACCTCGGGTATCTCACCCGGTATAAAGGCATCAACCCGGAAACATATACCGGCTTTGACGCGATCGGATATCCCCGCCCCAGGCAGTTCTCGCTGGGTGCTACGGTAAAATTCTAAACAAAATGATGCACCGATGAAAAAGATATGCATATACAGCCTGATCATCATCGCCTTCGCGGGCTGCAAACAGATACTGGGCGTAACGCCGCAATCCAGCATCACGGAAGAAACCTATTTCCAGAATGAAGGAGACTTTGAACCTTATGTAACCGGTATCTACACCTTCATGCGCTCCTTCGCCAACAACGTGACTTACGGTACGGAACGTAGCGAAGAGCTGGTGGCAGCCTCCAACTCACGCTTCAGCGTGGCGTGGACGCAGATCATCACGCCTTCGTCAGGCGCGCTCAATTACAGCGACTGGTACAAGGCCATCGGGCATTGCAATCTCCTGCTGAAAAAGATCGAACCGTTTTCCTTCGCTTCCAATCCCGATGCAAGGAAAAAGATATTGGCGGAAACCTACTGCCTGCGCGCTTATTTCTTCTTTCACCTTTCCCGTATCATCGGAGATGTTCCCCTGATGTTACAGGCGGTAACGGATGTGAATGTGCCGCTGCTGCCGCGATCAAATGCAACGGATGTGATCAGGCAGGTGAATACAGACCTGGATTCAGCCATCAGCCTTTTTCGCTCCATGAGCATTTTTAATCCCAAAACCTATCCTTCCAAATACCGCTTCGCCTATGGATCTGCACAGGCGCTGAAAGCGGAAGTAAAGCTCTGGAGCGCAAAAGTGCTTGCCGGTGGTGCGTCTGATCTGAATGATGCCATTACGGCGATCACAGAAGTGGAAACAACAGGTTTGACGTTGAATAATAATTTCAGAGACGTGACGGGCCTGAGAGCATCGTCTAACCCGGAGGTGGCGCTGGCGGCCTATTACCAGCGGGATGAAACCGGCGGTAATTACGGTGTGAATGCTTTACCGTTCCTGACCATCGTGCAGGGCGCCCTCAACCTGGATAGTCTCCCGTATTGCAACACCTCCGCGGCAGGACAAGGCGCGTATCAGATCAGTCCTGCCTCGAGGGCGCTCTTCTCCGCCTATCCAAACGACAAACGCATTCCCTTCACCTGGGTCACGGAAAGGCAGGCCTCCGGCCCGAAGATCGCCTGGATCACCAAATATCCCGGCACCAAATACGCTGATGAACGTATTTCAGATAATGATCTCATCCTTTTCCGCCTCGCGGATATTTTCCTCATGAAAGCCGAAGCCTATGCGGCGCTGGATCAGACCAGCCTGGCGATCGGTTATCTGAACAAGGTACGCGTACGCACCGGGAACGGGGATTACACCGGTGCCGCAGATAAAGCCACCGTTGAAAAAGAAATACTGAACGAACGCGGCCGGGAATTGTTCTTTGAGAATAAGCGCTGGTACGATCTCGTGCGTTTCCACAAAGGCGGCACGATTGACGTATACAAGTATGTGCCGAACCTCACCGGCAAGGCAACGCCTTTATTCTGGCCGCTCAGCACCGCCGTGATGGCCAATAACGATAAAATCAAACAAACAGAAGGATATAACTGATGGAAAAAGTAACAGGACTCATTGCAGCCGCATTCACCCCGTTCCGCGAAGACGGATCGATCAATTTCGGGCTGATCGGCCCGCTGACGGACAAACTGGTGGCGGATGGGCTTCGCGGAATATTCGTATGCGGCAGCAATGGCGAAGGCCCCAATATGACCACTGATGAAAGGATGCGTGTGGCGGAAGCCTTTGTGAAAGCGGCCGGTAAACGACTGCTGATCTTTGTGCATGTAGGGCACAGCAGCATTGCGGAAGCAAGGATACTGGCAGCGCATGCACAAGCCATCGGAGCGGATGCGATCTCCGCAGTGGCGGCATTCTATTTCAAACCGGTTTCCGTGCAGAACCTGGCGGACAGTATGGCGCAGATCGCTTCTGCAGCTCCGCTGTTGCCATTCTACTATTATCACATCCCGCATCTGACGGGTGTGGGTATGGATATGATCGAATTCCTGAAGATCGCCGGCCCGCTTATACCCAATCTTGCCGGTATCAAGTATACCGCCACATCGTTGCAGGAATACCAGTCCTGCCTGAATTTTGAAAACAGCAGATACGATATCCTGTACGGACTGGATGAAATGCTCCTCCCCGCCATGGCCGTAGGTGCGAAAGGAGCCATCGGCAGCACCTACACATTTGCGGCGCCGTTATACCTGCGTACAATGGAAGCCTTCCGCAAAGGAGATATACAAAGGGCGCAGGACCAGCACGCATACATGGTGGAAGTGATTCGTATATTAGTGAAATATCCGCCCATACCGGGGCAGAAGGCGATCATGAAGATGCTGAACTGGGATTTGGGTCCATGCCGCCTTCCGCTCGTTACGTTTGACGCGGCTGCGTATGAAAAGTTCAATCATGAACTGACGGCATTGTCTTTCTTTGAAAAAGTGCCGGCGCGGAAAACGGTCCATACACCTTAAAAGCAGTGTGCATGCGAATTATCAACAGATTGTCAGTATTCATTTTATGCTTGTTAACAATGGAAACCAGTGCGCAGCAAACTGCCGGAGAGATATTTTTTAACTGGAAACAGGCCACGGCATTGCCGGATGTGGATGGCCTGGCCGGAAGCTATGCCGGTGTCAGCAACGGTGCGTTGATCGTGGCCGGTGGAACGAATTTCCCGGGGGATAAAAGACCCTGGACCAACGGCGTCAAAACGTGGTACGACAGTATCTGGGTGCTGGAAAAAGAAAGCGGCTCATGGAAACAGGCCGGGAAATTACCACGGCCCATGGGCTACGGCGTGGCGCTCACTGCCAGGAACGGAATTGTTTGTCTTGGTGGCGGCGATGCGAAACAAAATTATGCAGATGCCTTTATCCTGCGTTATCAGGATGGAAAAATATTAACGGAAACCCTGCCTTCTTTACCTTCCCCGATGATCAACGGTTGCGGGGTTGTGATGCAGGAAACGATATACTTCGTGGGAGGGATCGCCACTCCCACAGGTACTACAGCACAGCAATGCTGGAGCCTGAATCTTTCAGCGCCCGCGGAAGCACGCCGCTGGAAAACATTGCCGTCGATTCCAGGGCCATCCCGTATGTTGGCGATGGCCGGCGCGCAGGAAGGAAAAGTCTACATCTTCGGCGGCGTACAGTTGTTACAAACACCCGGAGATACGGCACTGCACCGGAAGTACCTCAAAGATAGCTGGGAATACACGCCGGCAGCGGGCTGGAAACGATTGGCGGATATGCCATATACGCTGGCGGCCGCGCCATCTCCTGCGTACAATGCGGGACAATCGCATCTGTTGCTGTTCGGCGGGGATGACGGTGCTAATGCTTCAAAGGTGGCGGAACTGAAAGATATGCATCCGGGATTCAACAGGAATATCCTCGCTTATAACACCATCACGGATGCATGGTCCGTTACCGGGAGCATGCCTGTGGACGCAAGATCAGATGCGGCCGTTAATCCGCATGGCAGCACCTATGCGCCTGTGACCACGCCGCTGGTGATCTGGAACAATGCAGTGGTGATACCGGGAGGAGAAGCCAGACCCGCAGTCCGTAGCAGGAAGATATTGATGGCTGTGCCGCAACAACCGGGCGGAAAGTTTGGCGGGCTGGACTGGACCGTGATCGGGTGTTACTTCCTGCTCGTGATCGGCATCAGCGTATATGTATCCCGGAATATGGGAAATACAACCGGCGATTTTTTTCTTGGCGGGCAGAAGATCCCCTGGTGGGCTGCGGGTCTTAGTATTTTCGGCTCCAAGCTGAGCGCGCTCACTTTCATTGCCATTCCCGCAAAGGCTTATGCAACAGACTGGGTCTACATCCTCAATAACCTCATGATCATCGTAGTGGCGCCCATCGTCACCATCTTCTATCTGCCTTATTTCCGCAAACTGCGGCTTACCAGTGTGTATGAATATCTGCAGATACGTTTCAACACGAAAGTAAAACTGCTGGGCAGCCTCACTTTTGTGATCTTCCAGTTGAGTCGTCTCGGTGTGGTGATCTATCTTCCTGCGCTGGTGCTCAGCACAGTAACGGGCACGAATATATTTTTGTGCATCCTGCTGATCACGGTGATCACAACGGCATATAGTGTGAAAGGCGGGATCGAGGCCGTGGTATGGACGGAGGTGATGCAGGTATTCGTATTGCTGGGCGGGGCGCTCGTGAGTTTCTGTTTTATGGCCTTCAACACAGAAGGAGGGTTCGGCGGTCTTGTGCAGGAAGCCTGGCAGAACAACAAGCTCAAAGTGGCAGACCTTGGCTGGAGTGTGTCGCAACCCGTGTTATGGGTGATTGTGTTGGGGGCGTTCCTCACCAATCTTGTCACCTATACTTCTGATCAGGTGGTAGTGCAGCGGTATCTGACAACGCCTACGGAAAAGGAGGCGCGCCGTTCCATCTACACAAACGCATTGATGGTGATTCCCGCCACCTTTATTTTCTTTGGCGTAGGTACTGCGCTATGGTTCTTTTACCGGCATCATCCGGCGGACCTGAATCCGCATGGCCGCGTGGATGACATTTTCCCCTGGTTTATTTCACAACAGCTGCCGGCGGGGCTTTCGGGGCTGGTGATCGCGGGTTTGTTCGCCGCCACTATGTCTACCATCAGTTCCAGCATGAATTCTATCGCTACAGTGATCACCACCGATTTTTACAGAGGATTCAGGAAGGACGCTACAGACCGGCAGAGCCTTCGCTTCGCCAAAGGGGTAACGCTGTGCCTGGGTCTTATAGGCTGCCTCATCGCGATATACCTGGTGTATCTCCGCAATACCTCTATCTGGGATCAGTATCTGAAGATCATTGGATTGTTTGGTGGTTGCCTCGCGGGGATGTTTGCAGCGGGCATATTCTTTAAACGGATCAACAGCCGGGGCATTTTGGCGGGCTTTGTGCTGAGCAGCATCGGCTTGTATTTTTTACAAAGATCAAATACTGTGAACTTCTTCCTGTATCCCGTATTTGCGGTGATCGGTTGTGTGCTGGCAGGATACATCTTTAGTTGGTTGTTCCCGGAAAAAAGTCGCGCATGAAAAACATCATTTATATCGCTATCCTGATCTGTACCGGCTTTCCACCAGCGATGGCACAAACTGCAGTTTTTGAATCCGGGAAGGAAGGGTATGCATCTTTCCGGATTCCCGCTTTTATCAAAGCCCCCAATGGTGATCTGCTGGCCTTTTGCGAGGGAAGAGCAGACAACAGCAGCGATTTCGGGGATATTGACATCGTAATGAAGCGGAGCAGGGATAAAGGGAAAACATGGAGCACACTGCAGGTAGTGGCTGATAACGGAAAGTTGCAGGCCGGAAACCCTGCACCCGTGGCGGACTTCACAGACCCGGCATACCCTCGTGGCCGCATTTTTCTTTTTTACAACACGGGCAATAATCATGAAAGTGAAGTGAGAAAAGGAAAAGGATTGCGGGAGGTGTGGTACCGGACCTCCGCGGATAACGGGCAAACCTGGTCGGATCCCGTGAACATCACGGCACAGGTACATCGACCCAAAACTGCACCGTATCATTTCGCGGAGGACTGGCGCTGTAACTTCAACACCCCCGGCCATGCGATGCAATTCCAATCCGGACAATACAAAGGCCGGATATTTGTAGCCGCCAATCATTCTGCCGGCGATCCGCAGCCGAAATTCATGGAATACCGCGCTCATGGCTATTATACGGATGATCACGGTAAAACATTCCATCTCAGCGGGGATGTTCCTTTTCCCGGCGGGAACGAAGCAATGGCCACGGAATTGAGTGGGAACAAACTGATGATGAACATCCGCAACCAGCAGGGAAATATCAAAACGAGGATCGTTGCCATCAGCAGCGATGGCGGTGCACACTGGGATACCGCTTATTACGATCACCAGTTGCCGGATGCCATCTGCCAGGGCAGTATTTTGACCATCGGTGCTCACAAGGGCAGGGCAGTGGTGGCGTTCAGCAATGCCGCCGATACCACCAGGCGGGATAACCTCACCCTGCGGATCAGTAAAGACGAAGGCAAAACCTGGACGCAAAGCCATGTAATAGATCAAACCGGCGTGGCGGGAAATGCTGCTTATTCGGATATGGTTCTCCTCGGGAAAGGAAGGATCGGTGTGTTATATGAGAAGGAGAAATACGCACGCATCATTTTCACCGTCGTTCGATATTAGCACATTTTAGCAGCGAAAATTGCGCAGGAACTTCCTATTTTTCAGCTTTAACTGAAAAAAGGACTATCTATATGAGCAGAAGAAAATTCCTGCAGCAATCCGCCCTGCTGTCATCCGCTATACTCCTGCGCCCCGCGCTTTCCTGGGCAGCATTGCCTGATTTCCCCGTTGTGCGCATTCCGGAAGCGAAACGCAAATTCCGCAGCGATGCTGTAGAGAAAGCGATCGCCGCTGTGAAAAGCAAAAGCGGAAACCCTGAACTGGCGTGGCTTTTCGAGAACTGCTTTCCGAATACGCTGGATACCACCGTGGAGCATGAAATGAAGAACGATCGCCCGGATACGTATGTGATCACGGGAGATATCGATGCCATGTGGCTTCGCGACAGTACGGCGCAGGTAACGCCATATCTGCAGCTGGTGAAGGACGATGTGCCATTGCAGCACCTCATTGCCGGCGTGATCAATCACCAGGTAAAATGCATTCATAAAGACCCTTACGCCAACGCCTTCTATAAAGACGAAAACAAACAGGGCGAATGGAAATCGGATATCACTGATATGAAACCCGGTATCCACGAACGCAAATGGGAGATCGATTCCCTCTGTTATCCTATCCGCCTGAGCTATCAATACTGGAAGATCACCGGTGATGCCGCACCTTTTGATGACGCCTGGAAAAGCGCGGTACAACTCATCCTCAAAACATTCAAAGAGCAACAAAGAAAAGATGGCCAGGGACCGTACCACTTCCAGCGCAAGACCTCCTGGGCCACAGACGGCGTGCCGTTGAGCGGATATGGTTATCCTGTAAAGCCGGTGGGACTAATCTGTTCCGCTTTCCGCCCCAGTGACGACGCTACCATCTTCAGTTTCCTCGTCCCCTCCAACTTCTTCGCCGTGGTGAGCCTGCGTCAGGCCGCAGAAATGGTGCAGGCCCTGCATAAGGATACCGAACTGGCCACAGCCTGCCGCGCTTTGGCTACGGAAGTGGAGAACGCATTGCAACGCTATGCGGTGGTAACACATCCGCAGTTTGGAAAGGTGTATGCCTTTGAAGTGAACGGTTTCGGCAGCTTCCATCTTATGGACGATGCCAATGTGCCCAGCCTGCTGTCTCTCCCGTACCTCGGCGCGGTGAAACCCAACGACCCCGTGTATGCCAATACCCGCAAGCTGATCCTGTCCGGGGAGAACCCGTTCTTCTTTTCAGGAAAGGCGGGGAAAGGGATCGGAAGTCCGCATACCGGTCTGCACCGCATCTGGCCCATCAGCATCGTGATGCAGGGCCTTACCAGCAATAACGATGCGGAGATCCGGCAGTGCCTGCAAACCCTGCAAAAGTGCCATGCCGGTAAAGGTTTCATGCATGAATCCTTCCACCAGGACGATCCGGCGAAATTTACCCGCTCCTGGTTCGCCTGGGCCAACACCATTTTCGGAGAGTTTATCTGGAAAGTGTTCCGGGAACGGCCGCATTTGCTCAAATAAACGGGGATTGTCCTTTATATTTGGCTTCTTAACGCACCGATCCTGTATGGAGAGTAAGCAAAATGCCTATTTCATCACCCGCTGGCAATCCCAGATCAAAAAAGGACTGTTCGAGTATATCATCATGCTCCTGCTGCAAAAGAAGGAGCGGTACGGGTATGAATTGATCAGCGAGATCAAGCATCTGGCAGATATGGATATCGCGGAAGGCACGATTTATCCGCTGTTGAGCCGGCTGAAGAAAGAAAAGCTGGTGGATTCGCGATGGGTGGAAATGGAGGAAGGAGTGCCGCGTAAATATTATAAACTGACGGACTTGGGTAATGAATACCTGGAAACCATGTATCAATATCTCGGTGAGCTGATGCAGGCCATCGCAGACCTGAAGAATGTGTAAAATTTCGGCAAGATGAACGGTCAGAAAAAATATATCCTGTCCCTGGACCTCGGCTCCAGCGCCGCCGGTGCAGCGCTATTCTCCCGTCAGGGGCAGGTGGTGCTGCAATTGCAGAAAGAATACGAGAAATATTATCCGCAGCCCGGCTGGATAGAGGTGGATCCGAATGAGATCTGGTTCACCATGCTGTCTGTCATCGAAGAGCTGATCGAAGACGCAGGGATCGATGCCGGTGAAATAGCAGGAATAGGGATGGCCAGTCAGCGGGAGACCACTGTGCTATGGGACCGCGTCAGCGGGGAGCCAGTGTATAATGCCATTGCGTGGCAGGACAGGCGCACTTCAAAATTATGTGATGCGTTCAGGTACCAGGGGTTCTCCGGCATGATCCGGCAGAAAACCGGACTGATCCTCGATGCATACTTTTCCGCCAGCAAGATCGCGTGGATACTCGATCATGTGAAAGATGGCAGAACGCAGGCGGAACAGGGCCGGCTGGCTTTCGGCACCATCGACTCCTGGCTGTTGTGGAAGCTCAGCGATGGTAAAACCCACCTCACAGATGTAACCAACGCTTCGCGCACCATGCTCTTCAACATTCATACCCTTACCTGGGATGAAGAACTGTTGCGCCTTTTCAATATACCCCATCAATTACTTCCGGGCATTTGCTCCAACAGCGAGATTATTGCGCATACCGCTTCTTCCCTGTTTCACACATCCATCCCCATTGCCGCCATGGCAGGGGATCAGCAGGCTGCCCTGTTTGGGCAGATGTGCCTGGAACCCGGGATGGTGAAGAACACTTATGGGAGCGGATGCTTTGCATTAATGAATATCGGCAGCCAGCCTATCATATCTGAAAATCATCTGCTGACCACCATTGCCTGGCGTATAGGCGATAACGTTACCTATGCCCTGGAAGGCAGCGTATTCGGCGGCAGTTCCGTATTCCGCTGGATCAGGGATGGACTGGGGCTCATCGAATCCACTGCGGAGATCGAAGCCCTCGCCCAAACAGAACCTGACAACGGCGGCGTGCTCTTCGTCCCCGCACTGTCCGGCCTCGGTGCCCCTTACTGGGACCCTTACGCCCGCGGCATGATCATCGGCATCACCCGCGGCACTTCCTCCGGTCACATCGCACGCGCGGCGCTGGAAGGCGTGGCCCTTGGCATTGCCGATGCACTGGAGGCAATGGAGAAAGACAGTGGTCGCGCTATTACGGAATTACGGGTAGACGGCACTTCTGCGACCTACGACTTCTTCATGCAAATGCAGACAGACATCCTTCGTTATCCCGTCATGCGTCCGCAGGTTCAGCCCGCAGCCGCCACTGGCGTTGCGTATCTCGCCGGCCTCGCCACCGGCTTCTGGACCCTGCAGGAGATCAGGGAGCAATACACGATCGCCAGAACGTTCCGGCCGGGGAACAGTGTGCCCGGACTTCGGGAGAAATGGCAGAAAGCCATTGCGCGGGTGAAGAACTGGGATCTGTAGCAGCAGGAACAATGCCCCCGCGCAGGTTGTTACTACTAACATGTACCATCGCGCTATATTCACCAGAAAAAAACGAGAGAAAGGTATTAAATTTGCCAGTATCGGAATGCGATGTATATTGTATAATAATGCTTGAACAAAGAGACAATGAATCGTCAAGAACAGCTGAAAGTCATTGAACAGGAACAGGAATGGGATGTGATTGTTATCGGTGGCGGCGCCACAGGCCTCGGAGCCGCGCTGGAAGCCACCACCAGGGGATACAAAACATTGCTGCTGGAGCAATCCGATTTCGCTAAATCCACGTCCAGTAAAGCCACCAAACTCTTGCACGGAGGCGTAAGGTACCTGGCGCAGGGAGATGTTGCCCTGGTGCGGGAAGCCAGTGTGGAAAGAGGTTTGTTGCTGAAAAATGCCAGGCATCTCTCCCGTAACCTCTCCTTCATTATACCCGCTTACAGCTGGTGGGAAGGTATTTATTATACGATCGGGCTGAAGCTGTACGACTGGATGGCAGGGCGCCTCAGCCTCGGGAGTTCGGTACATATCTCGCGGAAAACGACTCTCGAAAAGTTACCTGGATTAAGCGGGAAAGGTCTGGCGGCAGGGATACTTTACCACGACGGGCAATTTGATGATGCACGACTGGCCATCAATCTCATGCAAACGATCTACGAACAGGGTGGTCTTGCCATGAATTATATCAAAGTAAAAGCGCTCGGGAAGAACGGTAACAGGCAGGTGTCTGTCGTAACGGCGGAAGATGTGGAAACCGGGCGTGTATATAAATTGAAAACGAAAGGGATCATCAATGCCACCGGTGTTTTTGTAGACGACATCCTCGAAATGGACGACCCCGGTATCAAACGCAAGATCGTGGCGAGCCAGGGAGTGCATCTGGTATTGGACCACGCTTTCCTGCCCGGTGATAATGCCCTGATGATCCCAAAAACCAGCGATGGCCGCGTATTGTTCGCGGTACCCTGGCACAACAAAGTAGTTGTGGGAACTACAGACAATCCCGTGAATGAGATCAGTCTTGATCCCGTGGCGATGGAAAAAGAGATCAGCTTTATCCTCCATACGGCCGGACAATATCTGGCGCGTGTACCCACCCGGGCGGATGTGAAAAGTGTATGGGCAGGTCTTCGTCCGCTTGCGAAACCGGAAAAGAGCGAAAAAACGAAAGAGATCTCCCGCAATCATAAGATCATGGTATCTGCTTCCGGGCTTGTGACGATCCTTGGCGGCAAGTGGACCACCTATCGCAGGATGGGGGAAGATGTGGTGAATAAACTCGAGAAAGTAAAACAGTGGAAACCCGTGACCTCCACTACGCGGCATCTGCCGATCCACGGTTCCGCAGAAAAGCTCGGCGAAGCAGACCCTTTATATTATTACGGCTCAGACGCTGTCACAGTCCGCAATCTCCCCGGCGGCGGTGAAACGCTCAGCACGGCATTGGGCATCATTAAAGCGCAGGTAATATGGGCGGTGCGCACAGAAATGGCGCATACGGTGGAAGATGTGCTGGCCCGCCGTACCCGCGCACTTTTCCTGGATGCGGAAGAAGCAGTTCGTATAGCCCCGGCCGTAGCCGCCATCATGGCGGTGGAGACGGGGAAAGATAAAAGCTGGGAAGAACAGCAGGTACGTTCTTTTGAAGCGTTGGCCAGAACATACCGGCTGCAGTGATTACATCCATTTGATCTTTTCTTCCAGCGGCTTCACGCGCCGGCCGGTGCGGGGGCCTTCTTCAGAATACCCGAGGTAGAGGAAGCCGAGCACTTTATCATTATCTCCCAGGCCCAGGTAATCCTGCATGGCCGGATGATACGTCATACCACCCGATCCCCAGTAAGCGGCAATACCTTGCGCGGTAGCGCCCAGCCATACGTTTTCCACGGCGCAGGCCACCGCCGCGATCTCTTCTATTTCCGGGATCTTGGGATTGGTGCCCCGTTTCATACAGATCGCTACTACATGAGAGGCCAGGTCGCCCTGGGTACGGAGCTTTTCGTAATTCCCCGGGATGTATCCGGCCGAGGGGGTGTAAGACTTATAGAGTTCGGCATGATCCAGGCAGAACTGCTGTACTTTGTCGCCAGAGTATACCACGAAATACCAGGGCTCCGTATGTCCGTGTGTGGGCGCCCAATCCGCGAGGTGCAGCAACTCCCGCACCGTTCCGTCGTC
Organism: Chitinophaga niabensis; assembly: GCA_017849435.1. Classification (GTDB taxonomy): domain Bacteria; phylum Bacteroidota; class Bacteroidia; order Chitinophagales; family Chitinophagaceae; genus Chitinophaga; species Chitinophaga niabensis_A. The sequence goes on along the minus strand of JAFIGY010000006.1, from coordinate 10,680 downwards.
GATCTTCTTTCCGTTCATATTCGTCGGTTTCACCGTCCGGCGATGGGTAATGATGTCTGTAATGTTGTTAAGTACCATGCTGATCATATTAATTCCTGGGATAATTTTTCCGGCAGTCGGGCTACCTTTCTGTTTGTGTAATCAAAACAAACCATGCCTGTTTTCGCTTCCGCGATGATCGTCTGTTTTCCTTCTTTCTGTGTGCTGATGCGGTAGAACAGGTCGAAACCGAAACTGCTCAGCTCTCCGGCCGCTATTTCCACGATGAACTGATCGCCGTAAAACCCTTCACCCTTGTACACTACGGCGAGGTCTGCCATGATCATGGCCGTGCCGAAAGCATCCAGCTCGGTGCATCCGATGGCGGAAAGGTATTGCAGGCGGGCTTCGTGAAGGATAGATATAATGGCGTCATTGCCTACATGTCCGCCGTAATTCACATCACTGATGCGTACCGGGATAGTGGTAGAGAAGCGATAGGAGGAGGGCATTTCTATTTTAACTCTTGCCATGCTGTTGTTGTAAGAATGCGATGAGCTTTTTGAATGCTTTTGCGCGGTGACTATATTGATTTTTTTCTGCAAGGTCCATTTCGGCGAAGGACTTTTCGCTGCCGGCCGGTTGAAATACTGGATCATAACCGAATCCCCTGCCGCCTTTTCTTTCCTCCAGTATCGTTCCTTCTGCAATGCCTTCAAACTGGTATTCGCGTCCATTCAGGATCAGGGAGATCACGGTCCGGAAGCGTGCTTGGCGGTTGGGTTGGTCTTTCAGCTTTCGTAATACCTTTTCGATATTATCATCCGCGCTTTTCTGTTCACCGGCATAACGTGCGGAGAGCACACCCGGTTCACCGTCAAGCGCGTCCACTTCCATGCCGGTATCTTCCGAGAAGGCGTCCTGGCCGGTCATCTTATATATGGTCTCTGATTTTTCCCGGGCATTGGCTTCCAGTGTGTCATGCGGTTCGGGAATGTCAATATTGATACCGGCCTCGTGAAGGGTGACGATGCTGAATGCATCTCCCAGCAGGGAACGGATCTCTTTTACCTTGTTGTCGTTGTTGGTTGCAAATACGAGCGTCATGCTGCAAAATTATATTCCAAAAAGTTGTTTTAATCCCATCCAGAGTTTGCCTTTCAATATTTTATCTGTTGCAATCTGTTGCAGAGCGTCCGAGTAAAGCGTGGCGATGCTTCCCTGCGCTGTTATCTCATAGGGATCCATCGGCGGTAACCCCAATGCAGCCGGCGGTATAGCGAAAAAGATGCATTGTTTCACCGGCAGTGCTTTTCCGTAATCAGCGAGGGTGAGCCCGGGGTATTGTGCGATGTTCAGCAATGCAACATCCTGCATGCCCAGTTTGCATGCATTTAAAATATTTGTAAGCAGATTGAATAATTCCTCGTTCAAATACGCTTCGCTTTCATTTTGTATCAGCAGCAGGATGTTTTTTTGATTTTCGCCTAAATATTTCACTTTGGGCAATGCTTTCTCCACTGCCGGTTGTACGCGTTGCGCCTCCGGAATGATAGGCTGGTCGTACATTTGTGCTAAGAAGAAGGGATCGAGTTGCAATTGCTCAAGGCTCATAAATATATTGTTATGGTTTAATGTAACGTTCCCGTGCGGGGAAAATAACGTTTATTTGCAGATCGTTCGGTGGAACGATAACCTGCTTGCAAAGTGTAAAAATATTGAGATAAAATTGATTAACCATGATGGCAGTTGACTATCCCACCGCTAAGTCTACAGTAATGGAAGAAGCGTTACAGAAGATCAAGGTGACCAAAACAACCAAAAGCCGCCTGAGCGAGGTGGACTTTAACAACCTGGTTTTTGGGAAAAAGTATGCGGATCACATGTTAGTGGCCGATTTTGATGGCAAGGAATGGAAAAATGCACAAATTATTCCTTTCCAGAATTTGAGCGTGAGTCCTTCCAATGCCGCCTGGCATTACGGGCAGGCGATCTTTGAGGGGATCAAGGCGTATAACGACCAGGAAGGCCATCCCATGATCTTCCGCCCCCATGACAATTTTGCCCGCTTCAACAAAAGTGCCGAGCGGATGGGCATGCCCGAGGTGCCCGAATGGCTGTTCATTGGCGGTCTGGCTATGCTGATCGACCTCGATCGTGCCTGGGTACCCTCCAATGAGGGCTGTTCCCTGTACCTTCGTCCTTTTATGATCGCAGCAGATGAGTTCATCGGGGTACGGCCGTCAGATACTTACAAATTCGCGATCATCAATTCCCCTTCCGGGCCTTACTTTAACAAACCCATCCATTTGCTCGTGCAGGACAAATATGTACGTGCTTTTCCGGGCGGAGTAGGGTATGCCAAAGCGGCGGGCAACTATGGCGGGGCGATGTATCCCACCATCCAGGCCCGCAAACAGGGGTATGATCAGATCTTGTGGGTAGATGGATATGAGCACAAATATTTACAGGAATGCGGCACGATGAACGTATTCGTGATCATCGGCAACAAAGCCATTACCCCCGACCTTGACAGCGGTACCATCCTCGCCGGTGTTACCCGTGCCAGCGTAATGGAAGTGCTGGGAGATATGGGCTTTACCGTGGAAGAACGCGCTATTTCCATTGACGAGGTAGTGGCGGCTCATCAGAACGGTACTCTGCGCGAGGTGTTTGGCACCGGTACTGCAGCCAGTGTAGCCTATGTAGAGGAACTGGATTATCAGGAGCATAAAATAGCCCTTGATACCACCAAATATACCGTAGGCGCCGAAGTGATCGAGCGCCTGGATGCCATTCGTACCGGCAAGGTAGCGGATGACAAAGGCTGGAATCTCAGGGTATAAAGAAATTAACACGGAGAGAAAGGCCGCCTGTACAGGCGGCCTTTCTTTTTTATTATCTTTGCAGCCCTATGACCTTCCCGGAATTCAAAGCGACTTTAGGTCAGGCTGCACCACCGCCTGGTATTTCTCCCCTTCTGGAAGCATTGTGGTGGGATGGAAAAGGGGATTGGGACCGGGGGCACGATGTGGTGCAGGAGATTCCTTCGGTGGAGGGGAGCTGGATTCATGCCTATTTTCACCGGAAAGAAGGGGATATGGGGAACGCAGCTTATTGGTATGCCCGGGCCGGCAAGTCCATGCCGGGCGGATCACTGGAGGCGGAATGGGAGCAGATTGCAACGGCTATGTTGCAGAAAGAAGCGAGGTAATCCTGCTTTTTTCGAAATTTCTGCGGTACAATTTTGTATTCTAAACAGGAAGTGATACCTTTGCCCTCCCAAATTCTCGTAATGGGCTATTTGGATGTCATTGTAAACTAGCAGAAAAATATAAAATAGGTAAGAATGCCTACAATACAACAATTAGTAAGAAAAGGAAGAGAAATTATCCGGGCCAAGTCCAAATCCAGAGCGTTGGATGCTTGTCCGCAACGTCGTGGCGTATGTACCCGTGTGTACACTACCACCCCTAAGAAACCGAACTCCGCACTGCGTAAGGTAGCGAAAGTGAAGCTGACCAACAAAGTAGAGGTGATCGCTTATATCCCGGGTGAGGGCCACAACCTGCAGGAACACTCCATCGTACTGATCCGCGGTGGCAGGGTAAAAGATCTGCCGGGTGTACGTTACCACATCGTTCGTGGTTCCCTGGATACTGCTGGTGTGAAGGACAGGAAGCAAAGCCGTTCCAAATATGGTACTAAGAGGGAAAAGGCTAAAAAATAATTAATTAAATAGTTGAAATTTTTCAAATAAATGAGAAAGCAAGCTGCGAAAAAATTACCCCTGGCGCCAGATCCCAGATTTCAGGATAAACTGGTAACTCGTTTCGTGAATAACATCATGGAGCAGGGAAAAAAGAGCATTGCCTATAAGATTTTCTATGATGCGGTAGACCGCGTTAGCCAAATGACTAACGAGAACGGCTACGAAATCTGGAAGAAAGCATTGTCCAACGTAACTCCTGCTGTTGAAGTACGCAGCCGCCGTATCGGTGGTGCCACCTTCCAGATACCTGCCGAGGTACGTGCGGACAGGAAAGTTTCCCTGAGCATCAAATGGCTGGTACGCTACGCTGGTGAAAGAAACGGTAAGAGCATGGCCGAAAAACTGGCAAACGAGATCGTTGCTGCCAGCAAAGGTGAAGGTGCCGCTTTCAAGAAGAAAGAAGATACCCACCGTATGGCGGAAGCGAACAAAGCTTTCTCTCACTTCAAGGTTTAATCAGGTTCCCTTTCGGGAATACCGAATATATCTTTTCAAAACATCTCCCGGTTCCGGGAGATGTTTTTTTATGCCTGCCCCCAAAAAATTGGGGCTGTCCCGGTATGAGACAACCCCACTCACATAAACCAGACATTAACCTTCTCTCAAAGTAAACACCTGGCAGATGCAATAAACTATTTTATGCTTACCAGCACATTGATCTTACCAACACTATCTGTATTATAATCCTGCAAAGCCTTACCGATCACCTGACCGACCTTTACCTTGTCCGGATCCGCTTTCATGGCTACGCCGGAACGAGAGGAGGTAACGATCAGGTCTCCTCTTTTGATAGCGCCGCCTTCAAGGCAAACTTTCGTAGGAATTACCCCGATCACGCCCATCGGCACTTTGCCTGAAATGTCTGTATCAATATGTTCTTCCGTGAGCAGTACGCCGGGTTTGGTGGCATATACGCCTGCAACAAGAGTGGAATAAGGCTCGCTGGATTTTTCTACAGCCCGGTCTTTACTGGTAGAGATCACGAGAATATCTCCCGGTTCATATGCCTGTGTAGAACCCGTTACATCAAATGCTTCCGCTATGTCAGCACCGCCGGTTTGTGTACCGCCGTTGAAGAAACCTTTACCAGTGACGTCGATACGGGCAACATTCACCGTGCCAGGATCACCGGCTTTGAATACGGCGATGGATGCACCGGCGGCGGTACGGTGATTTTCAACGGTAAGTACTGCATTGGTATTTGTATTGTTATAGTTGACGAAACGGCCGGCCCGGCCGGTAGCGAAACTGGGAATCCATGCATACAGCGCATTACCGCTACCGTCAACCGTGGTTTCTACTCCGTCTCCGGTGTTTGTGGCATTGGCAGTGATACCGTTACCATTCCCTTCAGCAATGGCTATCAGCGCAGGTCCGTTCCCTGCAGGATTGGATGCGTGGAACAGACCGGCGAAGCCCCCTGTACCGGAGGATACCCCGTAAATGCCCGCCGTACCAAAGTTCGCGAACATAGAATTCACTTCTCCCTTTACAGCTGCGGCAGTACCGGTAGTTCTGTCTACTTTAAAATTACCTGCATTACCATTCCCTACTGTGGTGACCGTGATCGCATCGTTGTTGTTGGAGGTGTTGTAAATATTAAATCTGCCGGCACGGCCGGTACCAAAAGAGGGAACCCAGCCATAGATCGCAGTACCTGCACCATTGACATTGCTTTCTACTCCATTCCCGTCTTTGGAGACATTGGCGGTAATGGCGTTACCGTTACCATTGTGCAATGCTACCAATGTGGTACCATTTCCATTGGCATTGGAGGACTGGAACAGGCCAGCATAACCCCCTGTACCGGAGGATACCCCGAAAACAGCCGCAGCACCAAAGTTCCCGAAAATGGTTTTTACCTCTCCGCGTACCGCCGCAGACACGCTGTTTGTATTATTCACCAGGAAAGAAGCGGCATTCCCCTGCGTGTTGTCAGGGATATTGCCAAAACTGTTGGTTTCTACTTCAAACGTATTCCCGGTGGTGTTGCTCTGGTTGAAGTTCTCAAAACGGCCTGCCCTGCCGGTGCTGTTATTGAAACCTACCTGTCCGAATACACCAATAGCTGTACCGGTGTTGTTGGTGGTGATGAAACCTCTTACGCCATAACCGCCGCCATCATTGCGGCCCACCACTGCACCGGCGATATTACTGTTGGCACGGCCTACCACCGCTTCACCACCACCGGAGTTGTCACCTACTATACCGGCAGATGATATCATGTTGGTGACCCCCTGTACAGCAAAGCCCGCACCAGTGCTGCTGAATACCCCGGTACCGGTACCGGAGGTAGTCACGTTGATGACAGTACCGTTGCCTGCTGTGCTGGTACTCAGTACGGTATTATTATTTGAGTTATTATAAATGTTGATGTTGGCCGCCGTACCATTGGTACTTGTCGCAGAAAGACCTGTACCGGTATTGCTGTTAGCGTAAACACCAAAGCCACTCGAGCTGGAATTTCCATACACCCCGATACCCGTAGGTGTTACGCCATACACGCCCCAGCCGGAACCACCCTGTGAGCCCCATACACCAATACCTAAACCACCGGTTCCATTGTTAATCCCGCGCACCGCTGTGGAAAAACCACCGGGTGCTGTGCTGCTCACAATCCCCCGTAACGCGGCAATGCTGGGCGTGGTAGTATTGTTCACCGCTTCAATGGAAGTACCATCCCCATTATTAGCGATGGAAAATAATGTTCCGGCGTTATTCTCAACAGTAGCGTATGGTAAAGTAAAAGCACCCACGCCAACAGTTGCCGGTACCCATTCCGTACCGTTGAATTTCAATACCTGATCATTGATCGGGGGAGTAGCATTCAGATTCCTTCCCAGGATCTTTGCTACGGAAGGATTGGGGTAAGTACCGCTCAGGTCCCCGCCTGCAGCCCCATTGGGCGGAAGGGCAGTGGGCAGTACACCCGGCGCAAGGTGAGCCGCGGTTACAGCTCCCGGTGCGATAACGGGATTGGGGTAAGTGCCGCTGAGATTGCCACCGGCAGGCCCGTTGGGCGGAAGAGTGGTGGGGATCACACCGGCCGCGATTTTGGCTGCAGTTACCGCACCTGCGGCAATGGCGGGATTGGGGTAGGTACCACTCAGATCACCACCGGCTGCAACGCCGGAAATGGAGCCTGCCGGCCCCACCGGTCCCTGCGGCCCTGCAGGCCCGGCAGGACCAATAGGCCCAATAGGACCAGCCGGCCCCTGCGGCCCCGTTGCGCCTGTAGCTCCTTGAGGGCCAGCGGGTCCTGCGGGCCCTTGTGGTCCCGCAGTGCCGTTAGCAGCGAATTGTGCGAAAGGCACGCTCATCAGCTGGTTAGTGCCCAGGGTTACGTATCCGCTGCCCGGGTTCACTTCCACTTGTAAATATTGATTGGCGGCGGACCAGGGAACGGCCGCAAAAGTACCGGAGGCCGGTGTGCCGCGCCCGATCTGCAGCGTGAACAGACCCAGTGCATTGGTAGTGGCGTTCTGCGTTTCCTGGTATTGAACAGGGCCGGCAGCGGAACCACCGCGGATAGTGAAACGTACCGTCACCGCCTGGTTAGCGAGTACGGTGCCATTGGAATTGCGCGCCACCGCCTGGTAGTTGATCCCTGAAAGACCGCTTTGGGCAATGGTTTTCTGTGCTATTAGCAACAGGAACAGATATGCGAGGTATAATAATTTCTTCATGATGATCAGTTTTGAGGTTTTTGCGTGTTAGCAGGATTCTTCCGGGGTTCCTGGCCCTGGTCCGTTACAGGTGGTGGTGTTTTGGCCTGAATTTCTACCTGTTTGGCCTTGTGCTCCTTCGCAACTTCCTCCGCGGATTTGGAAGAAGGTAATGCTGTTTGTTGAGCATTCGCCGGCGCTGCGGTACGCGCTGCCGCACCTCCGGCGCCGGAAGCTTTCGGGAAAAGCTTGTCCATTAAAGCCTGAGGAGTGGTGATCAGCATTTCCGGAGGAGGTGTTTCCGTCGTTTTCATTTTTGCAACATCCTGCGCATAGGTTGGGAACAGCCGGTCCTTCGTTCTTTGCGCACCCGCGGTTCGCGCCTCGGATTGTGCATAAACAGAGGTGATGCCTAACGTCATCACGGTCATCAATAAGAAAAATGTTTTCATGACAGTTTTTACTTTATTCAGTGAGAGAAAGGGGTTTTATCGGTCTTTAAAATGTGGTGTATACAACAACGTTAGTTTGAGGCTTTTGCGCTGGAGCAAACTGGTGCCGGTCGGCATGAGATAAGCCATGTCGATCTGTACGCCTTGTATATTCACACCAAGTCCGGCAGAGAAGTGCTGCCGGTTTCCCTTGTTGGGATGTTCGTAAAAGTAGCCTGCTCTTACAAAGAAGCGGTGCTGATAGGCATATTCCATACCGCTGGCCAAAGTGAACTCGCGGATCTCTTCGCTGAATCCTCCTGGTGCATCGCCGAAGGAAGAGAAGATGGATTCCACGATGCCTCTGTTAGGGTCCCTTCCTTTTTCGATCACATTGGTCGGATTGCCGGAGGCATCCAGTTTGTAAACAGGTGGTGTGGGGACGAGGAGTTTGCAGACGTCCACTGCAGCGGTGAACTGGTGATCCTGTGTATGCACAAAGGAGTAACCGCCACCAATGCGCAGGTTCATCGGCAGAAAAGACTTCCGGTTGTTGTCATCAGTATATTTGAGTTTGTTGCCGAGGTTCGTGAAACTGATGCCCCAGCAATAACGGTTGCCATAATCGATATGATCGGCATAGTTTTGATAATAAATGCCGAGATCACCGGCCACGGCGGAAGCCGGCTTTTGCACCAGGCCATTATAGGTGCCGGACCCGAGTTCGCTGCGAATGTAGCGAAGGGAAACGGCGACGGAGAATTTGTCACCGAGTTTTCGCGCGTAAGCGGCATCGATAGCATATTCACGGGGTCTGTACTGCTGGAGCTCCATACCGTTATCGTCCCGGAAGGTCATTTGTCCGTGATCGAAGTATTTAACGGAAACTCCCGCGCCTTCCCGGTCATTCCAGGTTTTGAAAGCGGATACATATCCCATATGTGTTTTACGATCGTTGAGGTCCCACATCCAGGGGGAGTAGGAGGCGCTGACGCCCCAGGTGCCTGCAAAGGGGATTTTGGCGGCATTGGCGAAGAGGGCGTTGGCATCCGGTTCAATACCGGTAACGGCATCACCCATACCACTGCTTCTGGCATCGGGGTTGACGAGCAGGAAAGCGGCCCCGATGTTCATGGGCTGCTGTTGGGACTTCTGGGCGGAAGCGGGTATCCCTGCAAGGGCACAGCAGCACATCAACAGCAAAAACAACTGCTTCATGATAAATGGATTTAGGATTACTGAACAATGAGCTTTTCGGTGAACACATGCCCGTTGACCTTGAAGATGACGGTGTATATCCCGGCAGCGAGCTTGTCAACAGGAGTTGGGATAGTGATCTTGCCGGCACCGTACATCTTGATATCCTGATAGATGACCTGTCCCGCCGTGTTGACGATGAGGAAAACGACGGATGCATCCGTGAGGAGGTTGAACTGGATTTTGACAGTAGACACAGCCGGGTTGGGGAAGAGGATAAAATCCATAACAGGATTAGAGCCTTGTGGTAGCAGGGGCAGCACTTCGGGCTGGTTGAACCCCTGGGAAAGCAGGATATCTCCGGCGGAGATAGTAGTGATGACCGGTTCCCCGATGGTGTAATCGAACGAGAAATTGCCGGCCGCAGCAGAACCTCCTGCCGCTGCTGTGACTTGCCTGACAAGGACGATCTGCGCTTTTGCAGGCATCCATGCTATGGCCATAAGAATGGCAATCAGCCAGTACTTTGTAAAGAGACGTTTCATGTGAGATTTGGTTATGTGAGACAATAAAAACTGCTGTGATAGATGCATGAGAAGTTCGCTACATGCAGTGCATACTTCATGTAATTGTTATCAGGTCCGTCGCTGTGACTTTTTGCTTTTGAACTTATACCATAGGACACACTTTTCCTGCTTCCGGGAAGTGCTTGTTTTGGGATCCCCGGAACAAATCTGGTTTATATTTTTGCTTAGAGAACGTTGGGGTTCAATTAGCCGATGCCTTAAAATCGCATTAAAAGTAGATAAACACTTTTGGGCGGAAAACGCTCATTTAATTTCTGGTCGGCTTCAGTGGATAAACGGCAGTTATTTTTGGAAAGATGTATCTGAATGGATTTGCTGTTCTCGTGCAGCATTTGTTAAACAGTTACGAGGTACAATTCATTTACTTTTTCTAAATAATTGATCTTCTTAATTATTTGAATTAATTAAAAAATATATAATAATCAACTTATTAACCTTGGTACAAACTGACGGATAATCGGGTTCTGAATGCATCCGGAAGAAGGCTGATTTAACAATTTGGCAAATTATTCCGGCTTTATTTATTGGTAAAAATAGATTACCTTTGCCCCCCAAATTGCATTACTTATAGTCATTTTACTTTTATGGCAGACTTAAGATTTCAAAGAAACTTTGGTATTGCGGCGCACATTGATGCCGGTAAGACCACTACCACAGAGCGTATCCTGTATTACACAGGGAAGACCCACAAGATAGGTGAGGTTCACGAAGGGGCAGCCACCATGGACTGGATGGCCCAGGAGCAGGAGAGAGGTATTACCATCACATCTGCTGCTACTACCTGTTTCTGGAACTTCCCTACCAACCAGGGACAGAATACGCCTGATACCAAGCAATATAAATTTAACATCATCGATACTCCGGGTCACGTGGACTTTACCGTAGAGGTGGAGCGTTCCCTCCGTGTACTGGACGGTCTGGTTGCCCTGTTCTGCGCCGTATCCGGCGTTGAGCCCCAGTCTGAGACTGTATGGCGCCAGGCTAACCGCTACCGTGTACCCCGTATCGGTTTCGTAAATAAAATGGACCGCTCCGGTGCTGACTTCCTG
>JAFIGY010000005.1 GCA_017849435.1 Chitinophaga niabensis | reverse complement strand
GCCTATGATGCGGTAGCACCAGATAAAACAAAATGGAATAAGTTCCTGGAACAGATGATTGCCTTGGCTGGAGAGCCATTTAATTTGGGTGACGACAATATAGCAAAAATCGCTGCACCTGTATTAATCGTATCAGGTGACAATGATGGCATGGATAAAATCGAATTGGCAAAAACATATAAATTATTAGGAGGTGGTGTTTCTGCTGATTTGCAACCAATGCCAAAATCACATCTGGCCATTATTCCCAATCAAAGCCATGTTAGCCTGATGAAGCAGACAAAAACAATATTCGATTATTTAGATAGTTTTTTACAATAAACTATGCAATCGGATTTTGATCATTCGACGGAATATTATTATCAGCAATAAGGAGGAAAAAATATTGGGTAAAGTAAGAGTTCGATTCCGTTTTGCTACTATAAACAAAAAGCGCTGACCTTCAGCGCTTTTTGTTGGGGGCGGAGGAGAAGGGATTCGAACCCTTGATAGGATTTCTCCTATACACACTTTCCAGGCGTGCCAGTTCAACCACTCCTGCACTCCTCCGTACGGTTGAATTATTCAATTCAGGGCTGCAAAGATAAATCTTTACAGAAAAATTCCAAGTAAATTATTTTCTTTTATAGACCATGTTCATGTATTTGTCGGGAAAAGCTTAAAGCTCCGGGGCGGAGGGCGTCAGTTCGCCGCGGAGGGGGACCTCTATCAGCCGGCGGATCTCGTCGGCAGGGAGGTTCTGGCCCAGCAGGAACATCAGCTTGGTGGTGGCGGCCTCAAAGGTCATATCATGGCCGCTTACCACGCCTATTTTCTGCAATTGCTGGCTGGTTTCGTATTTGCCCAGCTCTACAGAGCCACCATCACACTGGGTGATATCTACCATAATGATCCCTTTGTCTGCCGCCTTCTGCAGGCATTCCGTGAACCAGGCCTGTGTAGTGGCGTTGCCGCTGCCGAAAGTCTCCAGCAACAGGCCCCGCATGCCGGGGGTATTGATAATGGCTTCTACAGCACGGCGGGTAATGCCCGGGAAGATCTTCAGCACCCCGATGTTCGGGTCCAGGTTTTTATGCACGATGAGGTGCTTATCGGTAGCAGGGAGAACGTAATTGTTCCGGTATTTGATGTCGATCCCTGCTTCGGCCAGGGCGGGATAGTTCATGGAATAAAACGCCTCGAACTTCTCTGCGTTGTATTTCTTGGCGCGGTTGCCGCGGAACAGCATGAAATCAAAATAAATGCAGACCTCGGGTACCATCACATGCCCGTTATTCTTGGTAGAAGCGATCTCCATGGCAGTGATAATGTTCTCTTTGGCGTCTGTACGGATTTTGCCAATAGGCAATTGGCTGCCGGTGAGGATAACAGGCTTGGAAAGATTTTCAAGCATGAAACTGAGTGCGGAAGCGGTAAAGGCCATGGTGTCGGAACCATGCAGGATCACAAAACCATCGTACCGGTCGTAGCGATCTTCAATGATAGAAGCAAGCTCGGTCCATATTTCGGGATGCATGTCTGACGAGTCCATAGGCGGATTGAAGGCGTAGACGTAAAAATCAATCCCCATCCTGTAAAGTTCCGGGAGGTTATTCCGGATCTCATTAAAGCCTATCGGCCGCAGGACCGTCGTTTTTTCATCGTAGATCATCCCCACGGTACCACCGGTGTAGATGATAAGAATCTTCGTCATTTATCTCAGGTACAATTGCATGCAAATGTATTTACTTATCAGTTAGAGCATTTTAAATAATTTTCGCGCATTACCTGTTGTAATTGCAGCTACCTCCTCAATTTTTAGATTTTTTACATCTGCGATCCGTTCAGCCACCAGCGGCAGGTAAGCACTTTCGTTCCGCTTGCCGCGATAGGGAACGGGCGCCAGGTAAGGCGCGTCGGTTTCGAGAACGATGTGATCCAGACTGATGTCGCTGATGAGCACGTCCAGCCCGGCCTTCCTGAAAGTGACCACCCCGCCGATCCCGAGGTAGAACCCCGTATCTATGATCTCCTGCGCTTCCTCACGGGTACCGGAAAAGCAATGGAACACGCCCGTCAGCCGGCCATCGTGCAACTCCTTCACTACATCTATGCACTCGCGGGTAGCTTCGCGGCTGTGAATGGCGATAGGCAGATCATACTGCAGGGCTAACTGTATCTGCCGCCGGAAAGCGGCAAACTGCTGCTCCCGCCAGGTTTCATCCCAATAAAAGTCCAGCCCTATTTCCCCCACGCCGAAAAATTTCCGTTGTGCCAGCCACTGCTCTACAATAGCCAGCTCCTCTTCCACGTTCTCTTTCACGTGCGTGGGATGCAATCCCATCATGGGCAGGCAAACACCGGGAAATTCCGTCTCCAGCTGCAACATGCCGGGTATGGAAGCCGCGTCGATATTGGGCATCAGCAACTTATCCACCCCCTGCCGGATGGCCCTGGTCACCATCTCGGCCCGGTCTTGCGCAAATTCCTTTGAATATAAATGGGTATGCGTATCAATCCAGGTCATTATATATGTTTTTTTTCAATTAATTGTTTATCTTTAGTTTCGTAAAAATCCTAATATCTGAGTGGTGACTTTCCGCAAAGGTACAGTTCAACTAGCCAATACCTATAAAAACTAACTATGATGAAACACTATTTTAACACGAACCGCATCCTTTCTGTGACTGCACTGGCCATCGGTGCGATCACGATCTTCTTTGCCTGCAAGAAAGATGATAAAACAGGCACGGGTGAGCAGCAGGACAATCAGACCATAGCAGCAGCGCAAAGTGAGGCGGAGGTCAATGCCATTTATGAAGATGCGTTCACTGTTACGCTCGATGTGAATACAAGCGAGAAAGGGCTCAATGGCCAGCGTCGCGCGCCGGGAGCGGATGTGAGCAGTTTGTTGCGGTGCCCTGACATGACCATCAGTTTTACACCGGCTGATTTCGTGACCTTCCCCAAAATTATCACCATCGACTTTAAAAATGGCTGTACAGAAGCCAGTGGCCGTATCCGCAAAGGCAAAGTGCTGATCAATGTAAACAAGTCATTCGTGTTGCAGGGAGCTATAGCCGTGATCACATTCGACAACTATTATGTGAACGGGATCAAGGTAGAAGGCACGCAAACCGTGCAGAATCTTTCTTCCGGTAATGGTTTCGCATATTCTTACACGGTAGCCGGCGGAAAGCTGACCTATCCTGACGGTCGCGTGGTGACCTATAGTGGTACCCGCAATGTTACGCAGGTAGAAGGCGCCGCTACGCCGCTGGTGATCAATGACGATGCGTATGAGATCACCGGTCGTGCCGAGCTGAAAGACAGCAGCGTGCTGGCAAGGATTAATATAACCAAACCGCTGTACCGCAAAATATCCTGCCCTTATATCAGCAAAGGCACGCTGAGCATCAGTGTGAACACGCTGACTGCTACGATCGATTACGGGAACGGGGATTGCACAGGCAAAGCCACGCTGACGGTGGGAGATAAAACGAAAGTGATCACTTTACCCAAATAGTCCTTTTTACTTACTAACTATGTTGAACGCTGCGGGGTGTAAAACCTTGCAGCGTTTTTTTTAGAGGATGGCTTCCATGCGCAAACCCTGTCTGGCACAATGTTCCAGCACCCGTGGCAAAGCATAGCTCATCCGGTCCCAGGCTTTTTCACTGTCGTGGAACACGATAATAGACCCGGGCTGCATCTTGAATACCACGTTCTGCAGGCAGGTTTCGCCGCTAATGCCGGTGTCGAAATCAGCGCTCAGCACATCCCACATAATGATCCTGTAATCTTTTTTCAGCTGTTTGATCTGAAAAGGGGAAATGCGTCCGTAGGGTGGGCGGAAGAGGTTGGTACGGATATATCGGGAGGCTTCGCGGATGTTATCGAGATACGCTTCTGTGCTGGTTTTCCAGCCATTGAGATGATTGTGGGTGTGATTGCCGGCGACATGCCCTTCTGAAAGTATCTGCTGATAGATATCCGGATGTTCCACTACATTCTTGCCGATACAGAAGAACGTAGCTTTGGCGCTGTATTTTTTGAGCTGTTCCAGTACGAAAGGAGTGGCTTTGGGATGCGGGCCATCATCAAAAGTAAGGTAAACCACAGGCTGCGCCGGGGAGAAGTTCCAGATGCAGCTTTTGTACAGTGATTTCAGGAAAGCAGGTGTTTTCGTAAAATAGAACATGTGTGATGATATTAGATGTCTCGTTCCCTAGCCCGAAATTATTATTTTTGCGGCGTATGAGCCATAAAAAAGTGAGGGTGCGCTTTGCACCCAGCCCTACGGGCGGTTTGCACCTGGGCGGCGTACGCACGGTGCTGTTCAATTACCTGTTTGCCCGCCATCATGGCGGTGAATTTGTGCTGCGGATCGAGGATACGGACCAAACCCGGTATGTGCCGGGGGCGGAAGAATATATCATTGAATGTCTCCGCTGGTGCGGGTTGGATGCTGATGAAGGGCCGCATAAGGGTGGCCCTTACGGCCCATACCGCCAGAGTGAGCGGAAAGCCCTGTACCGTCAATATGCGGAGCAATTGGTCGCTTCCGGTCACGCTTATTATGCTTTTGACACGCCGGAGGAGCTGGAGGCCATGCGGGAACTGGAGAAATCAAGGGGCAATCACTCTCCGCAATATAATCAGCGGATACGTAGAACGATGCACAATTCCCTCACGCTGGAAGCCGCAGAGGTAAAGGCCTTGCTGGATAAAGGCACACCGCATGTGATCCGTATCAAAATGCCGGAGCATGCGGAAGTGCGGTTCACGGATATGATCCGCGGGGAAGTGAGCTTCCAGACGGATATTGTGGACGATAAAGTGTTGTTGAAGGCTGATGGGATGCCTACTTACCATCTCGCGGTAGTGGTAGACGACTACCTGATGAAGATCACGCATGCTTTCCGCGGGGAAGAATGGCTGCCGTCCGCACCGGTGCACATCCTGCTCTGGAAGTACCTGGGCTGGGAGTCCTCCATGCCGGAATGGGCCCACCTCCCGCTGATCCTTAAACCCGACGGGAACGGAAAACTCAGTAAACGCGACGGAGATCGTTTAGGCTTCCCCGTATATGCGATGAACTGGCTGGACCCGAAAACGAACGAACTCACGCAGGGATTCCGGGAAAGAGGATTTCTGCCGGAAGCTTTTGTGAACATGCTGGCTATGCTCGGCTGGAACGACGGCTCCGGGCAGGAGCTGTTCTCGCTGGATGAGCTGGTACAGAAATTTAGCATCGAGCGGGTGCATAAAGGCGGCGCCAAATTCGATTATGAAAAAGCAAAATGGTTCAATCACCAGTATATCGTGAAGAAAGATGATGCCGCACTGGCAACCCTCTTCCAGCCTGTGCTGGAAGAAAAAGGACTGCATCCCGATCCCGCGTATACAGCCCGTATAGCCGGATTGGTGAAAGAACGCTGTCATTTTGTGAACGAGATATGGGACCATGGATTCTTCTTCTTCACCCGCCCGGAGAAATATGATACAGATGCCGTGAAACCCAAATGGACGGCGGAGAAACAAGCCTTCTTTGAAACCTGGACCGCAGCGTTAAATGATCTGGAGGACTTTACATTCCACACTCTCGAAGAGCATTTCAAGCAACTGGCTGTGGAAAAGAACATCAAGCCCGGTGAGTTGCAGTTGCCTTTCCGGATCATGCTGTGCGGCGGAAAATTCGGACCGCCGGTGTTTGTGATCGCGGAAACGTTGGGGAAGAAGGAAACGCTGGAACGGATCAAACTTGGATTGGCGGCCATTCAGGCGTAACCATAAAAGAAAAACGGGGAGCACTTCAAAGTGTTCCCCGTTTTTTATACCCGTTAATTTTTAACTTTTTCTTTAGCCCAGGTATCTTTCAGCGTCACGGTGCGGTTGAACACCGGTTTATCGGGCGTAGAATCCGGATCGGCACAGAAATACCCCAGCCGCAGGAATTGGAAGCGATCACCTGCTTTGACGTTCAGGAGTGAGGGCTCAACGTAGGCCTCAGGAACTACTTTGAGAGAGTTCGGGTTGACGAACGATTTGAAGTCGCCTTCTTCGGAAGCAGGGTTCTCAACAGAAAACAGCCGGTCATACAGCCGCACTTCCGCCTTGGCCGCATGCGCCGCGCTTACCCAGTGAATGGTCCCTTTTACGTTGATGCCGCTGGTATCCCCGCCGCTTCTGCTTTCGGGGAGATAAGTGCAGTAGATGGTGGTCACATTTCCGGCCGCATCTTTCTCAAAGCTTTCGCATTTGATGATATAAGCGTATTTCAGCCGCACGAACAAACCGGGACCAAGGCGGAAGAATTTCTTGGGAGGGTTCTCCATAAAATCATCGCGCTCGATGTACAGCGTATTGCTGAAAGTAACGTTCCGGTGGCCGGCACTTTCATCTTCCGGGTTATTTTCAGCATCCAGTGTTTCCGTTTGTCCTTCCGGATAATTGGTGATCACGAGTTTCACAGGATCCATGACTGCCATCACGCGGTTGGCGGATTTGTTCAGCTCCTCCCGGATACAGAACTCCAGCAGCCCCACGTCAATGAGGTTATCCCTTTTCTGAACACCTACTCTTTCCGCAAAAGTGCGGATGCTGGAGGGTGTATACCCGCGGCGGCGGTAACCGCTGAGCGTAGGCATGCGCGGATCGTCCCATCCGCTTACGTACCCTTCATTCACGAGTTGCAGCAGCTTTCGCTTGCTGGTAACGGTGTAATTGAGGGCCAGGCGGGCAAATTCATATTGATGGGAGGGGAATATCTCCAGTTTTTCAATAAACCAGTCGTACAACGGACGATGCGGTACGAATTCCAGCGTGCAGATGGAATGGGTGATATGCTCGATGCTGTCGCTCTGCCCGTGGGCAAAGTCGTACATCGGGTAAATACACCAGGCATCGCCGGTGCGGTGGTGATGTGCATGTTTGATGCGATACATGAGCGGGTCGCGGAGGTGCATGTTGGGAGAAGCCATGTCTACCTTGGCCCGCAACACTTTTGCACCGTCAGGGTATTTCCCGGCCTTCATATCGGCAAACAATTGCAGATTCTCTTCCACGCTGCGATCCCGGTACGGACTGTTCTTTCCCGGTTCCGTGGGCGTGCCTTTCAACGCTGCGATCTCCGAGGGGGTAGAGTCATCCACGTAAGCCAGGCCTTTTTTGATCAGGGTAACGGCAAATTCGTACAGCTGCGCGAAGTAATCAGATGCGTATAGTTCATTGGCCCACTGGAAACCCAGCCACTGGATATCTGCTTTGATGGACTCCACATACTCCGTTTCTTCCGTTACCGGGTTGGTATCATCAAAGCGGAGGTTGGTTTGCCCGTTATATTTCTGCGCAAGGCCGAAATTCAGGCAGATGCTTTTAGCATGGCCGATGTGGAGGTAGCCGTTCGGCTCGGGCGGGAAGCGGGTGAGTACCCGGCCGCCGTTCACGCCGTTGGTGATGTCTTCTTCTACGATCTGTTCCAGAAAATTCAGGGATCTTTCTTCACTCATATATTGTAGCTTTTACCGAATTGCAAATGTAAGATAAATGGGGAAGCCGGAAAATCATACATTTACAATCCAATTAATGCATATGGTCAACCCGAATCAACGCCCCATCCGTGTATTGGTAGCCAAAGTAGGTCTTGATGGCCATGACCGGGGCGCCAAAGTGATAGCGGCCGCTCTCCGGGACGCCGGGATGGAGGTGATCTACACCGGTCTCCGGCAAACGCCGGAAATGGTCGTGAATGCTGCTTTACAGGAAGATGTGGATGCCATCGGCATCAGTATCCTCTCCGGTGCGCATATGACGGTTTTCCCCAAGATCATTTCCCTGATGAAAGAAAAAGGGATGGACGACGTACTGCTGACCGGCGGCGGCATTATCCCGGACCCGGACATGGAGGAGCTGTATGCCCTGGGGGTGGGAAAACTGTTCCCGCCGGGCACCCATACAGGGGAAATTGCGGGGTATATCAGCGACTGGACAAAAAAACACCGGAATTTTTAACTTTTTTGAAACATTTTCGAAACCCGGTCGTCTTACCTCAAACGGCAGCATGCTCCGGTCTGCGTATGCAGCATCCGGAGACTAGATAAAGATAGAGATGTCGTTTTACCATTAATCACCATGCAAAAGTTGAATGTATGAACGTTATCCGCTACACTATGTTACTCCTCCTGCTGGCAGGTTCTTCCGCCTTATATGCACAGGACAAGCCGGCTGAGAGCACTGAGGTGAAGAAAAAGATCACCTATCATTTTCACTTTTATACCACGCCTAAACCCGGCAAAGGTTACATCACTGCCGGTGGTAACGGTCCGTTGCTGTCTTTCGCCAGCATGAAGAATAATGGGGAGCATATCCGGAACATCCCCCGGTTCACCATGTTCTTCAACGTCGGTACTAACTATAACTACGATTTTACCAACAACATCGGGATATTCACCGGCCTGAACATCAAGAACATCGGCCTTATCAGCAAACCGAACGATTCCGTAAAGCTGAAGCAAAGGGTATATACCCTGGGTGTGCCGCTGGGGCTCAAGGTGGGGGATATCCGGAACGGGTACTTTTTCTTTTTCGGCGGGGAATATGATCTGGCCTTTAATTACAAGGAGAAATATTTTCTGGACGGCCATAAAAAGAGCAAATTCAATGAATGGTTTAGCGACCGTACGCCGCTGCTGATGCCATCTGTGTTTGCCGGTGTGCGCTTCCAGCCTGGTTTTGGCGTGAAAGTGCAGTATTACCTGAATGATTTCTTCAATAAAGATTACTCACAAACGGTGAATGGCGTGAAAACCCAGCCCTACAAGGATATGGAGGCTAAAATGCTGTTCGTGACCCTGAGCTATAATTTCGGCACACACCGTAGCTGCCATTATGAGCGCTCCACGAAAAAGTACCGTGGAGGAGGCTCCAAATTGATCATTGAGAAAAGAACCGTGATCGATAAAGAATAATACCAACTTCCAATAAAATGAGCAGGAAGGGGCAGCTGAAAAGCTGTCCCTTTTTGATTTCGGCGTGGCGGGTTAAAGCGTTAATTTAGTAGCAGACAAAAAACTACTCGCGATATGTACAAGACATTGACGACAAGTCTCCAGGAGGGCATCCTCGAGATCACGATCAACCGGCCCGACAAGATGAATGCGCTCAACACGGAGGTGATGCAGGAGCTGGCACTGGCCATCGATGAGGTTTATTTCAACGATGCGGTCAAAAGCGCGATCGTTACGGGCGCAGGTTCCAAGGCGTTCATCGCCGGAGCGGATATTTCAGAATTCCTCTCCCTTTCACCCGAACAGGGTGCTGTACTCTCCCGGCGCGGGCATGCCGTATTCAAGCGGATTGAAGACTGTCCCAAACCCATTGCGGCGGCTGTGAACGGCTTTGCGCTGGGCGGGGGCTGTGAGCTGGCCATGGCTTGTCATTTCCGGGTTGCCAGCAATAATGCGAAGTTCGGACAGCCGGAAGTGAACCTGGGGATCATTCCCGGGTATGGCGGTACGCAGCGACTGGTAGAGCTGATCGGGAAAGGGAAAGCGCTGGAACTGATGATGACGGCGGATATGATTGGTGCGGATGAAGCCTTGCAATGGGGATTGGTGAACCACGTCACCCCACCCGAAGAATTGCTCGAAAAAACCCGTTCCCTGCTCCGGAAAATCCATACCAAAGCACCGCTGGCCATTGCCCGGGTCATCAAATGTGTAAATGCGCATTTCAAATATGCCAGTAAAGGGTACGAAGCAGAGATCGTTGAATTTGCAGAGTGCTTTGCCACGGAAGATCTGACGGAAGGTGCCACGGCCTTCATAGAGAAGCGGACAGCGAATTTTAAAGGAAGATGATAAGCCTGAATTGATTATTTTTGTGGCCCAAAATTATATCATATGGATTTCAGGATAGAGAAAGACACGATGGGAGAGGTGAAGGTGCCGGCCAATGCTTATTATGGTGCACAGACCCAGCGCTCCATCGACAATTTCAGGATCGCCCAGGATATTAACAAAATGCCGAAGGAGATCATCCGGGCATTTGCTTATCTGAAGAAAGCCGCCGCTCTTACCAACCAGGATGCAGGCGTACTAGCCCCGGAGAAGGCAGCGCTCATCGGCAAGGTGTGCGATGAGATCCTGGAAGGCAAGCTGGATGCGGAATTTCCGCTGGTGGTTTGGCAAACCGGCTCCGGTACTCAATCCAATATGAATGTAAACGAAGTGGTAGCCTACCGCGCCCATGTGATCAACGGCGGTCAGCTGACAGATAAAGAGAAAGCAGTTCACCCGAACGATGATGTGAACAAATCCCAGTCTTCCAACGACACTTTCCCTACTGCCATGCACATCGCAGCGTATAAGATGCTGGTGGAAGTGACGATCCCTGGTATCAGGAAGCTGCGGGATACCCTGGCAGAGAAATCGAAAGCGTTCATGCACATCGTCAAGATCGGCCGCACGCATTTCATGGATGCCACGCCGCTGACGGTAGGGCAGGAGTTGAGCGGGTACGTTTCCCAGCTGGATCACGGGCTGCGCGCCATCAATAATACCCTTCCCCATCTGAGCGAGTTGGCGTTGGGCGGTACGGCTGTAGGTACCGGGATCAATACACCGGAAGGATATGCAGAGAACGTAGCGAAGAAGATTGCGGAATTGACAGGACTTCCCTTCATGACCGCTGAAAATAAATTCGAATCACTGGCCGCGCACGATGCCATTGTAGAAACGCATGGTGCCCTGAAAACAGTAGCCGTGAGCCTGATGAAGATCGCGAACGACATCCGGATGCTCAGCTCCGGTCCGCGTTCCGGCATCGGCGAACTGCACATCCCTGATAACGAACCCGGTTCTTCTATCATGCCCGGTAAAGTGAACCCCACCCAATGCGAAGCGCTCACCATGATTGCCGCGCAGGTACTGGGGAATGACGTAGCCATCAACATTGGCGGCGCCACCGGTCACTTTGAACTGAACGTGTTCAAGCCGATGATGATCTACAATTTCCTGCACTCTGCCCGCCTTATCGGGGATGGTTGTGTAAGCTTCAATGATAAATGTGCGGAAGGTATTATGCCCATCGAAGCCAATATCAAAAAACACGTGGAGAATTCCCTGATGCTGGTGACCGCATTGAACACGAAGATCGGATACTATAAAGCGGCAGAGATCGCGCAGAAAGCGCATAAAGAGGGCACTACGCTGAAGGAGATGGCAGTGCGACTGGGATATGTGCCCGAAGCAGAGTTTGATCTGTGGGTAGATCCGAGCAAGATGGTAGGTAAGATATGATCCTGCGATCATCGAAATAAAATTAAGAAGCGCACGTCATCCAAAACGTGCGCTTTTTTTATACAGGCAAAAAATGACTCAACAGTTTAATTAGAGGATCGCCATGAGGATGGTGCGGATACTGAGCAGGATCACGAGAATGCCTACCATGATCATCAGCGGCTTCCGTTTCAGTTTCCTGACCAGCACTGCAGCAAAGGGCGATGCGATCACCCCGCCAATGATCAGGCCGATGATCACCTGCCAGCTGTCAATACCGTTGAACAGCAGAAAAGTGCCGGCACTGGAAAGCGAGATGAAGAACTCCGCCGCATTCACAGAGCCAATGGTATAGCTCACAGTACGGCCTTTGCTAAGGAGCGTGGAGGTTACAATAGGCCCCCATCCGCCGCCGCCGATAGCGTCCATGAACCCGCCGAAGAAGGCCAGGGGACCCAGTCTGCGTGTTTTGCTCTTGGGTTTGTTCGTTTGAAATGCTTTACGGAGGATGAGTATGCCGAGTATCATGAGATATGCGCTCATGAAGGGTTTGATCACAGCCCCGTCTATTCTGTCAGACAGGAGATAGGCGCCGATGACTGCCCCGATCATCCCGGGGATGAGGAGGTTCAGGAAGAGTTTTTTGTTCACGTTACCGAGCTTGAAGTGCGCGATACCGGAGGCGCCGGTGGTGAACACTTCTGCTACGTGTACGCTGGTGCTCGTCATGGCAGGGGATACGCCGAGTCCCAGTAGCAGGGAGGAGGAACTGGCACCATAAGCCATTCCCAGCGCACCATCGATCATTTGCGCTACCAGACCTACGCCTACAAAGAAAAGCAGCCGTTCCGTGAAAGTAATTTGTACGAAATGGGCAATGCGTGTTTGGGCGTCATGCGAGATGCCGTAGTTATATGTGAACCAAAGGCCACCTGCCAGGGCTGCGACAGATATCCCAATCAACGCCCATATCCAGTACTGCCGTTTGTTGTCCTCATTCACAAGATCAATGAGCACATTCTGTGTTTCAACGGTAGCTACGCGTTGCTCAACTTTATCGATCACCTCATTATGCGACATAAATTATAAGAGTAATATAGTCTACAGGAATTGTGGACTAAAAGTAGGTCTAATCTCCGGTATATCCAAATATTTTAACCGGAGAGGCTAAAATTTCGTACTGATCTAAAAAAGGGGGCGTTACCGGTAGTGGGACTGATGCGGTGTTAACGCGGCAGGCAGCTGGAAAGTGGCTCCGGGAAAGTGGCAGGGGCTAAAAAACTTCGGGAACCGGGTTTTGAAAAAAAGATGGAGGCCAGGGTGAGCCTCCATCAGGTAGCAGGGTTGAATTTTGATCCGGGTCTTCAGGAAGATCATTTCGTCAGCAGGCCGTCTATGGTGAAGGAGGCGTAGTATAGTCCTCCTATGGTAGGTCCGGCTGCGTATTGGATATACCGATGGTTCAGCAGATTGGAACCACCCACTTTAATGGTGGTTCTGATCTTCGGGACGCGATAGTTCACCTGTGCATCTACAGTGTTGTAGGCCGCTACATCTCCGTTTGCCAGCGGGCTTTCCCAGTAGAAGGCGTTCTGCCATCTCCACACTATATTGAAGCCGAAGTTCTTGACCAGCTCGCGGTTCCCGAGAGAGAGATTGGATACCCAGTTGGGGGTGTTAAAGCCGGTAGCGAAAACATCTTTCTGTTTGTTTTCAATCAGTTTGTTGTAATTCACATTACCTGCAATGGTCCATTTTTTATAGAAATTATAGGTCAGGCCGAGCGATGCGCCATAGTTATCATATTTATTTTTCGCATTGGTGTATACACGATAGCGGGTTTGTTTGGTACGATTGGCGGCCAGCATATCCAGCACAGAGGGGTCTGTACCTACTTTCCCGCTTACAGGCACAGCTACTTCCACCTGACCAAGGAAGCCATCATAGCGGTTGTAGTAAGCATCGGCATCAACCACTACTTTATGGCCGAGTAATACGCTTCGGTAGCCTGCTTCAAAGGAATTGATGCGTTCAGGGCGGGTAGGGGCGAGGTTGGTGATCTCCAGCAGGGCCTTGTTCTTCAGGGCGGCATCGTTCACGGTAAGTCCGTCCGCAACATCTTTATTCACGGCATTATTGAAAGTATTCACGGAAGCGAGCGTGTAGGAATTATCAAGATAGCCCAGTCCCTCATTGATGTAAGCCAGACCGCCGACCCTTCTTACATTTCCGTTGTTCACGAAAGAAAGCGCTTCAAACAATGCAGGGAAGCGGAAACCATTCTGCCAGGATGCGCGGAAGTTGTGCTTTTGCGACAGGGTGTACACAACAGCGATACGGGGATTGACTCTGGGGTCGAACTCCGGGTTATAGTCCACACGGATAGAACCTACCAGTTTGAGTTTCTCGTCAAAGAATGTTTTACTGGCCTGCGCAAACCCACCATATTTCCTGTAGTACACGTTGTTGCCGCCAGGTTCTGTGCGTTTCTCCAGAGGTTTCGTGAAATCCACGAAATTGTTACCGTCCGGGATCACTTCGTATACACGGCCATCCGCGCCTATGAGCAGGTTAAAGAGACCTATTCTTTGCGACAGATCCCATTGCCCTTCCACGTGATATACCCTGCTGTGTTGATCCAGCCAGGCGCCGCCTGTGGCGGGTGCGCCGGCTACTATACTGGCATGGTCCCAGTTGTTGATGCCTGTGATCGTATTTTTCAATGTTTCAAACTCCGGTGTGCCGGGTTGCACACGGCCTTTATCCGCTTCCGCGCGCGCCCTGCGCATGGCTTCCGCCAGTTCCGTGCCTGTGTTGATCTCCGATTGCAGTTTGGCCTTGAAGGCATCCCGCCAGGCATTGTTGGATTTGTTCGTCAGGTCCAGGTTATCTGCCAGCGGTTTCAGGTTGTAGGAATTGCCGGTGCTTTCCAGCATTACATATCCGCGGATAAAGTAATCCGTGCCTTTCAGTTCCAGTTTGTGATTCTGTACCACTACGCCATCCAGCTGTATCTTGTTACCACGCTGAAAGAGGCCGTCCATCTGGCCGCGACGGTAAGTATAAGAAAGTTCTGCTTTGGGTGTTATCCGCCAATATAAGCCCAGATCCGCCTTGATATTCTTTACCACGGGATTGACGAGATCTTTCTCCCAGTAACCGGTGCGGCGCACGTTGAAGGTTTCGTTCTTACCATTCAGCATCACGCCAACGGATACGTTGTTATTGTTTTCGTCGCCATACTTGTTCCAGGCATCGTAGGCGGGATTATTCCCGGCGCCGTTCAATGCCGGGAAGCGGCTGTTGGCAGCCGGGTTCTGATCTGTGGCCGTGCTGGCCCGCCAGTCTGTACCGCGCAGGTAGCTGGCATTTATCTTGAATGCGAATTTATCATGAAAAGACGTTGCATAACGTATAGCCGTTTCCGTTAATACAGCCGGATCGTAGTCGATACCATCTACATGGTTCACTCCTATTTTCTGGTAGATGCTGAGGCCCTGGTAGAGGAAAGCGCTTTTGGTCTGGAGGTTGGCCATACCATTGATCGCGTTCATGCCGTAAAGTGCGGAAGCGGCGCCGGGAGTGATTTCCACGCTGGCGATATCCAGTTCGGTGGGACCGATCGCATTGCCCAGCGGTACGCCGAGCGTAGCCGCCTGCATGTCCACCCCATCCACCAGTTGCATGAAGCGGAAATTGTTGGGGATGTTGAAACCCCTGGTGTTGGGGACTTTGAAGGTGAGACTGGAAGTGGTCATCTGTACGCCTTTTACATTCTCCAGCGCATCATAGAAGCTGGGGGCGGGGGATTCCCTGATCGTACGGATATCCAGCTTTTCGATGGCTACAGGAGAACGAAGGGCGGCCTCTTCCACTCGGGAAGCGGTTACCACCACTTCTTTTCCAAGTAGTGTTTGTGTGGCCAGCGCAATATCCAGTTTGGAGCCGGAGCCGGTTACCTCAAACTCCTGCGACTGAAACCCCAGGCTGGAGAACATCAGTGTAAATGGAAATTTGAGCCGTGTTTTCAATACAAAGGCGCCGTTATTATCCGTGGTAGTGCCGGCAATGGTTCCCTTGATCTGGATATTTACGCCGGGAAGGCTTTCCCCGGTGCGCTGATCTTTTACTTTTCCGGATATCTGAACAATGTTGCTTTCCTGTGCAAAAATGACGGCAGGGAATAACAACAGGAATAGCAGGGAGGTAGCAGTAAGACTATAAATAGAACGTTTCATGTTGATTTAGTTGATAAATACTATTAGTCTATAGGATTTGTAGACAAATGTAAATGGGAAATAATGATTTTGCAAACATTTTAAGAATAAAATCTCAGAACTGTTATTGGTGGAGGATTTGGAGGGATTGGAGAACTGCGGGGAGCGTGCAGTTGAAAACGTATCGCTCATCACCCAATAATATACACACATAAAAAAAGGCGCCGATACATACCGGCGCCTTTCTATATCTTTTTGAGCATGCAATCACATCACATGCCGGGTATCATCCACGATAGAATTGGTTTCTATCGGCGCGTCAACCGCTTCCGTCTTTTTGGTGAGGAATCTCCGCTGGAAAAGCAGGATGGTGATCACGCCTACGGAGATAGCTGCATCGGCAACATTGAACACCGGGCGGAAAAAGATGAAATGCTCGCCGCCCCAGATGGGCACCCACTTGGGCAAAGTGCCGTCAAACAGCGGGAAATACAGCATATCCACCACATTGCCATGGAGAAAGGTACCATAGCCACCGCCGGGAGGCATGAATTGCGCTATTTCATAACGACTGCTGTCTGAGAAGATAAGGCCATAGAACATACTGTCTATCAGGTTGCCGGCCGCACCTGCGAGGATGAGGGCGCCGCATACCAGCAGGCCTTTGTGATATTGTTCTTTTACCAGTTTTTTCATGTAGATGAAACCGAGCACAACAGCTATCAGGCGGAAGAGCGTGAGCGCGATCTTCCCGAATTCCCCGCCGAAAGTGAGGCCATACGCCATCCCTTCATTTTCAATGAAATGAATGTAAAACCAATTGGAGATAACCGGGAATTGCTCGGCAATGGTCATATGCGTCTTGATCCAGAACTTCAGAACCTGATCCACCAGCAGGATTAGCACGACAATAAGAACAACGTGACGATATTTCAAAACTTCAAATTTTCTCAAAAATAACGTATTCTTCGAAAGATGATATGATCATTTATTCCTGGAAATAAACCCGTTTTACCCGTTGGGAAATTCCGGTAAGTACCTCGTAGGGAATGGTGTCCGCCCATCCGGCGAGTTCCTGTACGGTGGGGGATTCCCCGAAAACGATCACTTCATCGCCTTCCTGTACATCCGGGATGTGGGTAACATCGAGCATGAGCATATCCATGGCCACAACGCCTGCTACCGGTGCGGTTTTGTTGCGGACGGTCATTTTCCCTTTGCCGTTCCCGAGGCGCCGGGAGTAACCATCTGCATAACCGATGCGAACGGTAGCGATCACGGACGGTTCTTTCGCTTTCCATTTTCCGCCGTATCCCACGGTATCTCCGGCAGGGATGCGTTTGAGCTGGGCTACGGTGGTCTTGAGGGTGCTGACGTTCCGCAGCTTGTCCTGGAAACTTTCTGCACTGTCGATCCCGTACATCCCTATCCCCAGGCGCACCATATCCAGCTGAAGGTCCGGGTGCCGGTGAATAGCCGCACTATTGGCAATGTGGCGGATAACGGCGTAGCCGAGCTGTTGTTGCAGCGCGGCGCTCATGGCTGCGAACAGGTCCGCCTGCCTGCGGGTGAATCCGTCCATGTCATCATCTTCACTGGCGGCGAGGTGGCTGAAAATGGACTGTACTTTGAAAAGCCCTTCGGCATTGAGCCTTTGTGCCAGCGGGGCGATATCCTGCTGCTCGAAGCCGAGGCGGTGCATGCCGGTGTCCAGCTTAATATGTACGGGATAGTGTGATTTATTGGCGTAGCGCACTACTTCCTCGAACTGTTCGAGGATGTGCATGGAATAGAGCTCCGGCTCGAGGTTCCATTGCAGGATGGCATCGAACGTGCTGGGTTCGGGATTCATGACCATGATGGGTACGGTGATGCCCGCACGGCGTAGCTCCACACCTTCGTCCGCATACGCTACCGCGAGGTAATCTACGCCATGGAACTGCAACAGGCTCGCAATCTCGTAACTGCCGCTGCCATACGAAAAAGCCTTCACCATTGCCATGAGTTTGGTACCGGGCCTGAGCAGCGCCTGGTATTGTTTGATATTATGGGCGATGGCGTTGAGATTGATCTCGAGGATGGTCTGATGCGCTTTTTGTTCCAGCAGTTTACCGATGCGTTCGAACTGGAATATCCGCGCACCTTTCACGAGGATGGTTTCGTTCTGGAAATCGGCGGGATTGAACTGGCTAAGGAATTCTTCCGTGGTGGCGAAGAAGCTGCTTTTCACATTGCGGAAGCTTTGCTTTTCGCGGATGATATTCTTTCCGATGCCAATGAATTTCTGGATGCCTTTCTTCTCCAGCATGCCGGCTACTTCTTCGTAGAGGGAGCCTTCGCTTTTACCGCTCTGCAGGATGTCGCTGAGGATCACCGTGCGGGTAGGGTGCTGGCGCTGTTGCTGCAGGAATTCGAGGGCGATGGCCAGGGATCCGAGGTCGGAGTTATAACTGTCGTTGATGATGCTGCAGTTGTTGATCCCCTGTTTCATCTCCAGCCGCATAGCGATGTTGCTGAGGTGTTCCATGCGTTCCTGGATCACCTGCTGCGGTTTGCCGAGGTACAGCATGAGCGCCCAGCAGTGGATGGCATTCTCAATGGAACCCTCATCCACAAAAGGAATGCGGATGAATACCGGCTCCTGTTTATAGAGTGCATCTATCCGGGTATGATTATGATTCTTATCCACGCTGATAATGCGCAGATCGGCGTCCGTCTTGCGGCTCCAGGTGAGCAATTGCAATGCGTTATCGATTTCGCGCTTGCCTACCTGGTTGTGGAAGGTATTGACACATTCGTTGAGGGCAAGATAGTCTTTGCAATAGATCAGCACATCGCTCTTCATGAAGAGGATCAGCTTTTCATTCACTTTCTGGCGGATGTTGAGGAACCCTTCGTTATGCGCTTCCCCGATGTTGGTGAAAATGCCGATGGTAGGGCGGATGATTTTTTCCAGGTTCACCATTTCACCGGGCTGTGAAATGCCGGCCTCGAAAATGGCGAGCTGATGTTCTTCCCGCATCTGCCACACGGAAAGCGGCACGCCGATCTGGGAGTTGTAGCTCTTCGGGCTCCGTACGATGTTATAATCTTTTTCCAGCAGCTGATACAACCATTCTTTCACGATGGTTTTCCCGTTGCTGCCGGTGATGCCGATCACCGGGATGTGGAACTGCTGGCGATGCCAGGCCACCAGCGTGTGCAGGGCCTGCATGGTGTTTTTGACGAGGATGATGTTGGCTTTCGGGTAGAGACCTACGGGCAAGGGCTCGCTTACCACAAAATTACTAACCCCTTTCTGATACAGCTCGTCAATGTAATGATGGGCATTGCGGCGTTCGCTTACAAGCGGGATGAAAAGGGAGGTTTCTGCAACAAGCAGTTTACGGCTGTCCAGCAAAATATGCTCGATCTCCGGATACCCGGTCTTTTGCAACAATTCACCTTTCAGGATCTTGCTGATACTTTCTGCGGTATACAATTTCATATGGTTTTAAAAAAAACGTCCGGGGACTCTCTTACCCGGACGCTTTTATGGATCAACTAACTTTCAACGGTACTTTCTTCCGGCTGCGCCGGTATTTTTTTCTGATGATAGATCGAGTAAAGTACGGAACCCGCCAGGCAGACCACGATCACCACCAGTGATATCCACACCGGCAGCTTGAAGTGGAAGATCTCCGCGAGCATTTTCAACCCGATGAAGATCAGCACAATGGCAATGCCCTGCTGCAGGTAATCGAACTTATCCACCGCGCCGCGCAGTAAAAAGAACAGCGAGCGCAGGCCCAGAACAGCAAATATATTGGACGTATACACTACCAGCGGTTCTTTGGAAATGGCAAAGACCGCGGGAATGGAATCCAGTGCGAAAATAAGGTCGGTAACGGCCAGCATCACCACTACCACGGAGAGCGTAGTGAAATATACTTTGTTACCATGTTTGATCGTAAACTTCCCGTGCGGGTCTGCATGCGAGATCCGCATGTACTTCTGCATGAAACGGTACGCAAAATTCTCTTCCGGTTTGAATTCCTCTTCCTGATCCACCACAAACATTTTGATGCCGGTATACACGAGAATGGCGCCGAAGATGTACAGGATCCAGCTGAACTGGGAGATCAGCGCCACACCCACAGTGATGAAGATGGCGCGGAAGATGATAGCCATGAGGATGCCGATGAGCAGCACCCGGGCATAGTTGGTTTCCCTGATCTTGAAGAAGCCGAAAATGAGGATGAACACGAAAATATTATCAACGGAAAGCGACCATTCCATGAGATAGGCGCTGAGATATTCCACGGCCGTTCTGGAACCGTCCTCATACCAGATGAATGCAAAGAACCCCAGTGACAGCGTAACCCAGAAGCATGTTTGCAACAATGCTTTCTTGATGGACATCACCTGGCCTTTTTTGCTGAGGAGACCGAGGTCGAAGATAAGAGCCAGGACGATCACGATACCAAATACAGCGTACGTCCATTGTTGCGGTGTCATGCCAGGAGGAAAAATTTAATGAAGAGCAAAGATAATGGTTTCCGGTTTCCTTAGGAAGTATACCTGCGTTGCCGGATGAACTGGAAAATCATGGCAAACAGCAATACCGCTCCAATAGGCACTATGAAAGCGATCAGCTGCCATTTGGTCTTCTCCCGTTTCACTTTTTCCGCATCCAGCAGGCGGAGGGTCAGCTCCTTATTGCGGGTATCCATAACGGGGGAGGTATTGGTGAGGTATTCCATGCAATTGAGGAAGAATTCCTTGTTAGCGAACACATATTGCGGATTGTACTCATTTACGCCCATCTGCATGGGGCCGCTCTTCTGGGAGAACGTATTGGTCACAATATCCGCATCGCCTACCACGATCATCCGGTTCACAGTATCAGCCATATCCTTGAAAGGCCGGCCACTGGCGGATTGCAGGGCTTGTTGCTCAGCCGTGCCAAGGCGGTGGTGGAACAGGGAAGGAAAGCGCCCTTCCAGCAATACGGCTACGGGAATGTTCTTTTGCCGGTATTCACGGGGATTGGGCTGCTGCTGAAGGCTTTCCAGGCTGATCTCCACCGGTCCCGTTACGGTGCGGCCATGATTGGAACCGGCCAGCAGGACGGTTTTGCGAATGTCTCCACCGGTGATGGTATCCACGGAATTCGCGAAACGGCTCATCACCAGATCCATATTCTTTACGATGGGATGAGCGTTGGTGGGCGTCAGCAGGGGAAAATAGGGGAAAGGCACCGGCCGGATCTGTGGTTTGTCGCCAATATTGCCTACTACCAGCGGGATCATATCGCTTTGCAGGTCCTGGACCAGGTCCAGATTTACCCGGGCGCCGTATTTGAAGAGGAGGTCTTCCAGCTGGAGGTTCCTGTTAAATGCCACAAAACTCTTCCCCCGCAGGCTGTCTGCGGATGCCGTGAGTTGATCGATGAACCAGATCACTTTTCCTCCGTTCATCACATACTGGTCTATTTTCAGTTTATCCGCGTCTGTGAAGGTTTCGAGCGGACGTACGAAGAGAACGGCATCAAACTCGCGCGGGATAAAGTTTTCCTGTTTGAGGTTGATGGTATCTACCCGGTAGATCTCATGCAGGGTTTTGAGAGCGTCATATATAGTAATGCCTTCCGGCTCTCCATGGCCCAGCATATAGCCGATCAGCGGCGGCTGTTTGCGTTGCAGCTGACAGATGGCGTTGGTGAATTTATATTCCAGCAATGCTTCGGAGCTGTTGAGCGCCTGCATGGGGTCAAGGCCACCCTGACTTTTCAACAGATTGATACCGGTCTCCCGGTCTTTATACCGGATCAGCGCACCGGGAAAGATGAGTTTTTCGGCATAGGAGTCATTCCCTCCTTCCTGTACCTGCAGGTTAAAAGGCAGAATGCCCTTGGCCATAAGGGAATCCTGGAAACCAGCCCGGAGCGAATCCGGCAGATCGGTGCCCGGGTTCACGAAACTGAAGCGCACGTTGTTCCCGCCGTATTGCTGGAATTCTTCCAGCAGCTCGCGCGTAGCGTCCGCCAGCTGACGAAAACCGGCGGGATAGTTGCCTTTGAGGTAGACTTCTATATGCACAGGAGCATCCAGGTTGCGAAGGAGGTTGCGGGTGGAGGGGGCCAGCGTGTAACGCTTTTCCGCAGTGAGATCCCAACGTTTATGTATATACGAAGCTGCCACGTTCACTGCTATCAGCACCACGAGGATGCCAAGTGTACGCTGCAGGTATTTTTTTCGTTTATCCGTTCTGGTTGTTTCCATAATTAACCCTGCCAGATCTTGCGTTCCAGCGAAATTTTAGTGAGATAGAGCATCAGGCCCGTTACACTGAAGAAATAGATGATATCCCGGCTGTCTACCACACCGCGACTGATGGAATTGTAATGATAGCGGATGCCGGCCATTTGCAGATAGTAATCCGCGCCGCCGGAGAACACCGGTACCTTGCTCAGTGCATCAAAACCGTTGTAAAATATATAACAGGTGAAGATGGCAACCAGGAAGGCGACCACGGCGTTTGTTGTGAAGGAGGAAGCCCAGATGCCAATGGCGGTGAATGTACTGCCGAGCAGGAACAACCCGATGTAGGAGCCAATCGTGCTGCCACCGTCGAGGCCCGCGCCGGAAGCGGCCAGCCGGGTCATCGCCACGTAATACACGATGGTTGGGAGCAGGGAGATCAGCACGATCATGGTACAGGCCCAGAACTTGCCCCACACGATCTGCCACCAGGTGACGGGCTTGGTGCTGAGCAGTTCCATCGTGCCGCTTTTGAACTCGTCTGCGAGGCTGCGCATGGTGATGGCGGGCACAAGCAGCAGAAAGATCAGGGGAGCGAGCTCAAATAGTCCGTCCAGGTTGGCAAAACCGGCGTTGAACAGGCTGGTATCAGGGAATACGAAGAGGAACAGTCCATTGGCCAGCAGGAACAGGATGATGGCTACATATCCTGTGATACTGCTGAAGAATTGGAAAAGTTCTTTTTTGAAGATTGCTAACATGGCAAAGGCAAATATATAATTAGGAATTATCAATTACGAATTACGAATGTTGTCTTATACGGTTTTTTTGATGGAGTATTTTGAGACAATTGGTTATGGGTTGATGATTTTTTGGTATGTGTGGAGAGGCCGGAAATGTAAAAGGCCGCCCGGATAACAGATCCGGACGGCCTTCAAAAAAGTATGCTGTGAAAATTATACCGCGAAGCTTTCTCCGCAGCCACAGGTGCGGGTAGCGTTCGGGTTATTGAAATAGAACCCTTTACCGTTCAATCCCTCTGAAAATTCGAGCGTGGTATTGCACAGATAAAGGAAGCTCTTCAGGTCGGTCACCACCTTGATCCCGTCATGTTCAAACACCTGGTCTTTCGGTTTCGGCTCGTTATCGAAGTCCAGCTTATAGCTCAATCCGGAACAGCCGCCGCCTACAACGGACACCCGCAGGAAAAAATCCGGCCCGAGGGCGCCTTCGGCCCGCAGGGATTCTACCTTTTGCCTTGCTTTATCGCTTATATAGATCATATTGTCCTCCTTTTTTATAAAACGTTTATGATGGACGTAAAGTTGTTGTTTCCTGGTACATTTCCCATAAGGGACTCATTTTCCGTACGTTATTCACCGTTTCCTGCACGATCCGGATCGCCTGATCGATTTCTTCGGCGGTGGTGAACCTGCCCAGGCTAAACCTCAGCGAAGAGCGTGCCAGATCATCGCTCAGGCCCATGGCTTTCAGCACATGGCTGGGTTCCATACTGGCGGAAGTGCAGGCGGAGCCGGTTGCTACGGCTATTGTTCTGTTGAAACCGGCCAGAAGTGCTTCATTTTCCGTGTGTTGGAAGGAAATGTTGCTGACGTGGGGGAGCCGGTGGGTGAGGGGGCCGTTCACGGAAACAGCTTCCAGTTCCAGCAGGGCTTTTTCCAGTTTGTCGCGAAGCGCGGCAAGTCGCGGCCCTTCGGCTGTCATTTCGGCACCTGCAAGCTCGCAGGCTTTCCCGAACCCTGCGATGCCGGGTACGTTCAGGGTGCCTGACCGGAGCCCTCTTTCATGACCGCCACCGTCCAGCTGCGCTATCAGCCGTACGCGCGGCTGTTTCCTGCGTACGTACAGGGCACCCACACCTTTGGGGCCGTATAGCTTGTGTGCGCTGAAGGCCATCAGGTCAATACCGTCCTGTTGTACATCCACCGGGATCTTGCCTACAGCCTGCGTGGCGTCTGTCATTAACAGCACATCATGTTTGCGGGCGATGCGACTGATAGCGGAGATGGGCTGTATAGCGCCGGTTTCGTTATTGGCGTACATCACGGCGATGCCAATGGTTTGAGGTGTGATGGCGGCTTCAAGGGTTTCAGGACTGATCATTCCTGCATGATCCACTTCCAGCCGGGTCACGGAAGCGCCCTGTTTCTCCAGATGGAGGCAGGTGTCCAGCACAGCTTTGTGTTCCGTGGCGACTGTAATAATGTGGTTCCCTTTGCCGGCGTAGGCTTCAAACATGCCTTTAAGGGCGAGGTTATCCGCTTCTGTGGCGCCGGAGGTGAAAATGATCTCCTGCGTTTCCGCGCCGATCAATGCCGCCACCTGTTCCCGTGCATGATCCACTGCCGCTGCGGCGGTCCAGCCAAATGGATGAGTGCGGCTGGCCGCATTACCGAAATGGGTGGTGAAATAAGGCAACATCGCTTCCACCACCCTTGGATCGCAGGGCGTTGTAGCGTTATTGTCCAGATAGATCGGTAATTGCAGCATCACCTGCAAATTTACGATAAAGTTCTATTTTTACCGGGTTGCACCAATTGTATAATCTGATGGAGCGATAAGCGCTGTCTATAACCCAATCAATATTCATCATGCTGAAAGTGGAACATATCGGGATTGCTGTAAAATCGCTGGCGGTATCTGTGCCTTTATTCGAGAAATTGTTAAACACACCCTGTTACAAAACCGAAGAAGTAGCTACGGAAGGTGTTGCTACAGCCTTTTTCCGGCAGGGGGAAACGAAGATAGAGTTGCTGCAGGCATTGGAGGCCGGCAGCACGATCGCGAAGTTCCTGGATAGAAAGGGCGAAGGCGTGCACCACATTGCGTTTGAGGTGGATGATATCTATGCGGAAATGAGGAGACTGGAGGCCGAGGGGTTTACGCTCGTTCATCCGGAACCCAGGCCGGGCGCGGATAACAAACAAGTTTGTTTCCTGCATCCGAAAAGCACGAACGGAATTTTAATTGAATTAACGCAGGAGAGAAAAGCCTGAACGCCGCATCAGCATAGGCTTTGGAAATCAGGCAGTTGAAATTTTTTCGAAAAAAATAACCTGCACCCCGAACATTTCCTGTTGTTGAATGTTGTAGTAAGTGTATATGAGAATACAAGCCCCCGGGCTTTTAAGATACTCTAAAGTTGGCATAGGTTATGAAAACCTGTGGGTTTTTTAACTCGCAGGTTTGTTTTTTTTTGGACCTCATTCCGGCATTACTTTTTCCATGCCCACGCTCCGGGAGCCTTTCACCAACAAGTATGTGTGCTCGAAATGCTGCGCTGTCAGCCATTTGCCGGCTTCTTCCGCCGTTTGCAGGTAAACATAAGGATGATGTACCTTTTCAAACTCCCGGCCCACCAATACAACAGCCTTCCACGGATGTTGCTGTAAAAGGTCTGCAAGTGCCTGATGCTCCCGATCGCTGTCTTCTCCCAGTTCTTTCATGGCGCCGAGTAACAACACCTTTTGCGGGGCTTTGATGGTAGCGAAGTTTTCCACTGCTGCTTTCATACTGGAGGGGTTGGCATTGTAGGCATCCATGATGAAAACATTGCTGCCTCGCTGTATCACCTGCGAGCGGTTGTTGGAGGGTGCATATCCTTCGATGGCTGACCTGATCTGTTCCGGTCGCATCTTGAAATGCAGGCCGATGGCAATGGCGGCCATCACGTTTGGGAAATTGTAGTCACCTACGAGATGAGTGGCGATCCGCCCTATGCCGGCGGCTTCCAGTTCCAGCAAGGCAGTTCCGGGGAAAGGGCTTCCGGTGTAATCCGCCTGTTCCCGTCCATATGTGATGATATGCGGGATGCCTTTGCTCATTTCCACGAGATAGGGATAGTCCCTGCAAACGAACACGGTGCCGGCATTCGCCCGCAGATGATCGTACAGTTCGCCTTTGGCGATACGAACACCCGCTTCGCTGCCAAAGCCTTCCAGGTGTGCCTTTCCGATGTTGGTGATCAGCCCGTGCGTGGGTAATGCCACCTTGCAGTATCCTGCAATTTCTTGCTGATGATTGGCGCCCATTTCTATCACCGCCATTTCCGCATCCACAGGAATGCTGAGGATGGTCAGCGGTACGCCGATATGATTATTGAGATTGCCCACCGTAGCATATGTGCGGAACGCAGCACCCAGTACGGTACGGATCATCTCCTTCGTAGTGGTCTTCCCGTTAGTGCCTGTGATGGCGATAAAAGGGATGCTGAACTGCTTCCGGTGATGCAAGGCCAGCGCTTGCAGGGTATCCAGTACATCGGCCACCAGCATCATTCTTTCCGGAACGGTATGGTACGCGGCATCGTCGATCACTGCAAAGGAAGCCCCTGCCTGCAAGGCCGCCGCGGCATATTCGTTACCGTTGAAATTGGGCCCGCGTAATGCGAAGAAGATATCGCCGGGCTGAAGCTTGCGAGTGTCTGTCTGTACGGAAGGATGCTGGCGGTAGACCGCGTAAAGTTGTTCGATGTTCACGGAAAGCATGTTTGCCTGCAAAAATAAGGAATGGAATCCCTCATTTTCTTTATTATCTTTCCAGTAAGGCAACCGTTGCCTGTCTGCCTGCGTATACAAATCCATGAAAATCGCCACA
Source organism: Chitinophaga niabensis (assembly GCA_017849435.1). Classification (GTDB taxonomy): domain Bacteria; phylum Bacteroidota; class Bacteroidia; order Chitinophagales; family Chitinophagaceae; genus Chitinophaga; species Chitinophaga niabensis_A. The sequence continues at coordinate 165,687 of JAFIGY010000005.1, read as the reverse complement.
TCATCAATTCCATAAAGTATGAGATCAATATCGACAGGAGGGATTTTCGTACTGTTCTGCATCAGCTGCTGGAGCTGTACTTCCGAGAAGGCGCCGGCCCCGAAAGACAAAGGGCTGAGCTGCGATACGGTGAACGTTAGCAGCGCCCGCATATACGCCATCATACAGGCTAACTGCACTAATTATGCCTGTCATCCGGGCGGGGGATCGCCGGTAAAGGCGGACTTCTCCAGTGTTGCCCGGTTAAAAAGTTATATTGGTACATATGGTTCCGAATTCCAGTTACGGGTGACCGGTCTGAATGCTGATATGCCGCAGTCCCAGGGATTTCCGCCGTTATCCCGTGCCACCCGCGATTCCATTGCATGCTGGATCGGAAAGGGGATGCCGGACTGACAACATGCGGCTATTGAAAACTAAACTATGAACGGATGAAACAATTGCTATGTATTATCAGCCTACTGTTATGGGGCCTTACAGGCCGGTCACAGGATGTACAATCTTGCCGGAACGTTTCCCTCAGTTTCTTTTCCAGCGCTCCACTGGAGGATATCGAAGCAAAGACCAGTCAGGGCGTTTCCGCCATCAACCTCAAAACGAAAGCGGTATATTTCAAAGTCCCCATTAACACTTTTCAGTTCCGGAAAAAGCTGATGCAGGAACACTTCAACGAAAATTATCTGGAAAGCAACAAATATCCGCATGCAGAATTCAAAGGAAAAATCACCGATGATGTGGATCTTACGAAAGACGGCTCCTATCCTGTAAATGTGGAAGGCACGCTAAACATTCACGGTGTGGAAAAGAGTTATAAGATGAATGGCACCATTACCGTTGCCGGCGGGAAACTTTCCGTGACCTCGAAATTCAAAGTGCGGGTAGCGGATCATAAGATCAAGATCCCGAGCCTGGTTGTGAAGAATATTGCCGAAGTAGTGGATGTGACCGTAGCCGCCGATTATCAACCTGCCAAATAACATTCAAACTGAAAATATGCTGCATTTCCGTACGCTGTTCGCCTTGCTTCTCTTTGCCCCTGCTGCCATGGCGCAGAACAATCTTAGCGATCTGTTCGGGAAAGATTCTGTCAATCGTCAACCCGTGATCGCTACTTTCAAAAGCACCCGTATCATTAACGGCCACTCCAACGAAACGCTCAAGAAAGGGGAGCTGGACTTTCGTGTGGCACACCGTTTTGGAGATATCGGCGGCTCGGCAGGCGGCGCCAAGACCTTCTTCGGGATCGATAACTCCACGGATATCCGTATTGCCTTTGAGTATGGTATTACAGACCAGTTGATGATAGGTCTTGGCCGTACTAAAGGGAGCGGTAATTTCTCCCAGTTGTATGAGCTGCTCGCTAAGTTCAAACTACTGCAGCAGACGATGGATAATCGTGTACCCATTGGGGTTACCCTCTTCGGGAATGCGGCGGTAACATCCATGAAAAGCAGTCCGGTTGAATCCGACGCCGCGCATTTCAGTCAATTCAGCCACCGCCTCACTTATACCGGCCAGGTCATTCTCGCCCGCAAGTTTGGCGACGGGCTTTCCCTCGCTTTGTTGCCCACCTATATCCACCGTAACAGGGTTGGATATATGGATATGAACGATATGTTCGCGCTGGGTGTGGGCGGGCGCCTGCGTTTTTCTCACCGCGTGGCGCTGGTGGTAGATTATTTCCTGCCCTTCCGGGATCAGGCCAGCAAGGATTATTTCAAGACCCGGGGCATCGAATTCTATAATCCGTTGGGAGTAGGACTGGAGATCGAGACCGGCGGGCACGTGTTTCACGTGAACTTCACCAATTCAACAGCTGTATTGGAGAACCAGTTCATCCCCGAAACCACTACTTCCTGGCTGCAGGGACAGTTCAGGTGGGGCTTTAACATTTCCCGGCGCTTTTCGCTCGGGCGATAGTAAATTGCGGACATGGAGATCATCCGTTGCCGCATCAGGGAGAACTCGGGCCTGGCCCGCATAGCAGCATGGAAGCTGAACAGCAGTCGCGTGGCCATCGTTTTCGGGCGCGTGATCCATTTGTACGGCGTGAGTCGGGAAGTATTCCTGGCGGAAACGGACTGGGTCCGGCATGAGGTGCGTCACGTCAGGCAATACAGGGAACATGGCTTCTGGGGGTTCCTCTGGTTGTATGTAATAGACTGGATGCGGAACGGATACCAGGAAAATCGCTTTGAAAGGGCCGCCAGGCAAGCGGAAAGCAATATGCAGGAACTGGACGGTGTGGAAATCATCTAAAGAATCGTTAAAAAAAGCCCATCCCGGAAAAAAAAGTTGCAACGCGGTTATTTTCCTTATTTTTACGTTAAAGGTTGATCACATGGTTAAGAAGGTAACAGAGGGCATCACCATCAGCGTGGAAACGTTCTACCAACCTGATTATTCCAATCCAATCGGCAGCGAATTCATGTTTGCATACCGCATCACCATTGAGAATAACAATACGTTCCCGATCAAGCTGTTAAGGCGGCACTGGTATATCATAGATTCGAACGGTTCTCACCGCGAGGTGGAAGGTGAAGGCGTTGTGGGTGTGCAGCCGCTGCTGGCTCCCGGTGAAAGCTATCAATATGTGTCAGGTTCCAACCTGCGTACGGAAATCGGCAAAATGTACGGTACTTACCAGATGGAGAACCAGCTGAACAAGAAACTCTTCGAAGTAAAAATACCCGAATTCCAGATGGTCGTTCCTTTCAAGATGAACTGACCACCGCCCTACGGTCTGTACTTTGTTTCATTAAAGATACCCAGCACATTCTGTGTATTCACCAGTTTTTCCAGCGTCATATCCGGATGTTTTTTCATAAACTGCTGCACAATGCGGTAACCCACGAATGCGCCTATCTGTCCCGGTACTTCCTTCGGTAAGCCTTGTGTAGACGGCCCTTCTCCCACATATCGCGTCACTTCCTGCCAATCTGTAGTAAAAAGCAATTTGTTCTGAACGAAATACTGCCAGATCATCTCTTCACTTTCGTTACAGAAATCCAGCTGCTCTTTCGTATAGCCGAGCCTGATATATTCGGGTGTTTCCGGCAGTACTTTCTCCAGGAAATACTGTTGCACCCCCAGGTCCATGAAATATTCTACCAGCTTACTGCCATCTTTGTGCTGCGGGAAGTAGTGCTGGGAAAGCACTTTCATCACATTCACGGTGATGTAGGCGGGTGTAAATTTTTTGATGATGTAATCCGGATAATCCGGCAACAGGCGGTAGACTGGGAATTCTGCGCCCATATACATATCCAGTCCTATCCCTACGATCGAATCAATGGTAACCGCGCCGTAGTTGCCGATCGCAGACATGAAGGTGATCACCCGCGGGGCTTTGAAATAGGGCAGGTAATATTTTGTAAGGCGGAATGTGCGGGTGAGCTCCTTTTCCAACGGCCGTACATCTTTGAAATGCACTTCCACGGAATCCTGTAACGCGCGAAAATCTTTATTGGTGAGGAAACTCACCAGTTGCGGCTGTAGCAGGCGGTTCGTATCCGACAACGGACCGAAATTCATGATCTGCTGTATATAAGTAGGAACGAAGTTTGGATAGGTATTATCCAGCAATTTTATCCCTTGCAGAACGTTATTGGTATCGATCCTGAAGAAATCTTTATCGAATCGATGGATGGTGACGTTGATGGGGATGTGGCTGACATCGGGGATCCGGGGCTTGCTGCCGCCGCAGCCTGTCAGCAGCAGCCAGCTTGTCAAGATAAGGCCGATCCGGCCGGGGATATTTTTATTCAGGTATTTTTGCATTGCCTGTAAAAACTTTAGAAATGGTAAAAATATTGTATCGGCGCGTATTATTGAAATCTTTGCTGCTGCTGTTTGCCGGCCTGGCATGGTATAACGGCGCTTCCGCCCAGAGCTTCAGCGACCGGATGTCCGGCCACATGGGCCGCAAGGTACGTTTGGGTTTCAAGCTGGATCCCGGCGCTTCCGTAATGCGTCCGCAGGAGACCGGCGTGGACCGGAACAGCGGGAAATTCTATTTCAGCTATGGTGTGCTGGCCGATTTTCTACTGGATGCTTCCGGTAATTATGCTATCGCCTCCGGTTTGCAGATCAGCCATATGGGCAGTGTGCTCAAATATGCCGTGGGTAAAGGTCTCAGCCGTTTCAACAGTGCGCCCAGTGAATATGATCTGCGGTTGCAATATGTAGAAGTGCCCTTCACCCTCAAACTCAAAACAGCCACCGCCGGCGGCGTTGACATATACGGTCAGTTCGGCGGCTTTGCCGGTTTCCCTGTGCGGGCCAGGGCCAACGTCATCAGTGGAACGCAGAAGTTTGACAAGGAAAATGTATTGCGGGAGATCACGCCCATCAATGCCGGGATGATCATTGGCGCGGGTGTGGAATATCCGCTGACGGAAACGCTCACCGGCGTGGTGGGATTCACCTTCCAGAACGGGTTCGTGGATGTGACGAGGAATGCGAAATGGAATGACGGGAAGGTGAATGTGAACAATTTCGTTTTGCGGTTAGGGGTTTATTTTTGATGCCCTTTCCCCGTACCTTTGCACCATGAAAATCTTTTTAGCCCAGCAGAATTATCACATCGGAAATTTTGAAGCGAATACGGCAAAGATCATCAGCGTGGTCAGGGAAGCGGAGCAGCAGGGGGCGGATCTCGTGGTGTTCTCGGAACTGAGTGTTTGCGGATATCCTCCGCGGGATTTCCTGGAGTTTGAGGATTTTATCACCAAATGTTATGCAGCCATTGATGAGATCAAGGGCTATACGAAGCGTACGGCGGTGTTAGTGGGCAGTCCCTGCAGGAATCCTGTGGCAGAGGGGAAAGACCTCTTCAATGCCGCCTGGTTCCTCTACGAAGGTGAAGTGAAGCAGGTGATCCATAAAACCCTGTTGCCTACTTACGATGTTTTTGATGAATACCGCTACTTTGAACCGGCCTATACCTGGAACGTGATCCCTTTCAAAGGAAAGAAACTGGCGGTGACCATCTGCGAAGATATCTGGAACCTCGGAGACAACCCCCTCTACCGCATATGCCCTATGGATATGCTCATGAACCAGCAACCGGACGTCATGATCAATCTCTCCGCATCCCCTTTCGATTACGACCATGCGGAAAGCCGCAAGGAGATCATCCGCGCCAACGTGAAGAAATACCGCCTTCCCATGTACTATTGCAATGCGGTAGGATCGCAGACGGAGATCGTGTTCGATGGCGGATCTATGGTATTTGACGCACAGGGGAACATCATGAAGCAGCTTCCCTTCTTTGAAGAAGCGATGGAATATGTGGATCTGGATACTTTAGCTAAAGCGGGCGAAAGTCAGCTGATGCCCTTCCACGCCGCATCTGATCTTACCGAACTGGTATTCAGCCACAACATCCACCGCATCCACGATGCCATCGTGATGGGGATCCGGGACTATTTCCGGAAGATGGGCTTCAAACAGGCCATACTGGGCTCTTCCGGCGGGATCGACAGTGCTGTGACGCTGGTGCTGGCTGTGGAGGCGCTGGGAAAAGAGAATGTCAGGGCCATCCTCATGCCATCTCCCTATTCCACTGATCATTCCGTGGATGATGCCGTGGCCTTGTCCCGGAACCTGGATAATCCTTACAACATCATCCGTATCAACGATATCTACGAAACCTTCCTGCAAACGCTGGAACCCTATTTCAACGGCCTTCCTTTCAATGTGGCGGAAGAGAATACCCAATCGCGCATCCGCGGCAACCTGTTGATGGGCCTGGCCAACAAATTCGGTTACATCCTCCTGAACACTTCCAATAAAAGTGAGCTCAGCACCGGTTACGGCACGTTGTACGGAGATATGGCCGGCGGTCTTTCCGTGCTGGGAGATGTATACAAGATGCAGGTCTACGCGCTGGCGGAATACATCAATCGCGAAAAAGAGATCATTCCCCGGAATATTATCGATAAGGCGCCTTCGGCGGAACTGCGGCCCAATCAGAAGGACAGCGACAGTCTGCCGGACTATGCCGTGTTGGACAAGATACTCTATCAGTACATCGAACGCCGCCAGGGACCACGGGAAATCATTGCCCAGGGCTTTGATGCGGCGCTGGTGACCCGCACGCTCAAAATGGTGAATACCAACGAGTACAAGCGGAACCAGTTCTGCCCTATCATCCGCGTATCGTCCAAAGCCTTTGGCGTGGGCCGGAGGGTGCCGATCGTAGGGAAATATTTGAGTTAAGGGAGAAGCCCGTTATCTTTGTCCAAATTCAACAGGAATTACATGTTACAGGTACAATTTATCCGTCAGAACAAAGCACTGGTACTGGAGCGGCTGGGCGTTAAACAGTTCAAAGAGCCCGGTATCGTAGATGAAGTGCTGGCGCTGGATGATCAACGCAAGAAGCTGACACTGGAGTATGATGAAACGCAGGCAAAAGTGAATGCCGCATCCAAAGAGATCGGGAAGCTGATGGCATCGGGCGATAAGGCCGCTGCCGAAGCCCGGAAACAGGAGGTGGCATCGCTGAAACAAGCCCTGGGACCGATTGATGAAGCGTTGCGGTCAACGGAAAAGTTGTTGCACGATACCCTTGTAAAACTCCCTAACCTCCCGGGCCCTAACGTCCCCGTCGGGAAAACGCCCGAAGAAAATGTGGAGGTTCGTGGCGGTGGCGCCAAACCATCACTGGCGGCAGATGCCGTTCCACACTGGGATCTCGCCAAAAAATACGACCTGATCGATTTTGAGCTGGGTAACAAGATCACCGGCAGCGGTTTCCCTGTGTACAAAAACAAGGGCGCGCGCCTGCAAAGAGCGCTGGTCAGCTATTTCCTGGACTTCAATACCGCTAACGGCTATACGGAAATGCTGCCGCCTTACGTGGTGAACGAAGCTTCCGCTTACGGAACGGGGCAGCTGCCCGATAAAGAAGGACAGATGTACTTCGTGAATGAAGACAGTCTCTACCTGATACCCACCGCAGAAGTACCCGTCACGAATATCTACCGGGACGAGATCCTGAAAGAATCCGATCTCCCCGTGAGGATGACCGCCTATACGCCCTGTTTCCGCCGGGAAGCCGGTTCTTACGGCAAGGATGTACGCGGCCTGAACCGTTTGCACCAGTTTGAAAAAGTAGAAGTAGTGCAGCTCGTACGGCCTGATCAGTCATATACTGTGCTGGAAGAGATGGTAGCGCATGTGGAGAGGCTGATACAGTCCCTCGGCCTGCCTTATCGCATCCTCAACCTTTGTGGCGGCGACATGGGCTTCACTTCCGCACAGACCTACGATTTTGAAGTGTATTCCGCAGCGCAGGACAAATGGCTGGAAGTAAGCTCCGTATCCAATTTCGAGAGCTATCAAACCAACCGGATGAAGATTCGTTATAAAGACGAACAGGGCAAGAATCAGCTGGTACATTCCCTGAACGGCAGTTCCCTCGCGTTACCCCGTATAGTGGCCTGTCTACTGGAAAATAACCAGACGCCCGGAGGAATTCTTCTGCCGGCTGTATTGCATCCGTATTTTGGAGGAGACCGGATTGCATAAGCAACGTACACGACTATAACATCGTATTAAGTTTTAAAGCGTACAGCATACCTGTACGCTTTTTTTGATTTTTTTATCTTACATTGTTATCAGGTCCTAAAAATGCAAATTATGAAAACACTTGGTTCACTGATGCTGCTGGCCATTCTGGTGTGGGGATGTTCCAAATCAACCTCTCCCGCCGCTACAGAAGCGGCTTTCTCAAAGTATGAGGATTCCGAAGGCAAATCCGTTTTCCGCGAGAAATGTGGCAAATGTCACAGGTACAAACTGCCGGAAACCCATACCGCCAGTTCCTGGCCTGGTATTGTAGACAAAATGGCCCGCAAAGCGAAGCTCTCCGACGATCAGAAAGCGGCGGTGCTGGCTTTTGTGACCAAGCATGCCAAGGCATCCTGAGTTACATCCTCCGAACAAGACATTCAAGGCGGCCTCGGCCGCCTTCTTTATATTTGCGAATATGCAGCACTTTCTTCCCAACGGTCAACAACTGGTGATCCGCCGCCCTTCCGTGAAGGATGCGGCTGCATGCCTGCATTGCTTCCTGCAGCTGACGAAGGAAACCGACTTCCTGCTGTACACCCATGAAGAGGCGCGGACTTTTGACCTGCCGTCGGAAGAGGCTTTCATCAAGGCTTATGAGCATAACCCGGATAATCTTTTCCTGGTGGCAGAAGTGGATGGAATGGTGGTAGGCTCTGTAAGTCTGAACCAGAGCCGGTTCCGGAAGCAGCATCATATGGCTTTGCTGGGCATTGCCGTATTGCATAAATACTGGAATATGGGGATCGGGAGACGATTGCTGACAGCAGCGATCCGTTGGGCGGAGGAGCATCCGAAGATCACTACCATTCATTTTGACGTGCTGGCTACCAATGAAAGGGCCATTCAGCTGTACCGCAATTTTAATTTTTCGGAACATGGCCGCATGCCCGGAGGTATCCGCCAGCCGGACGGCTCCATGGTAGATCTTGTGATCATGAGCAAACGTATCAAACCCTGACCTATGCAAACCTGGAAGGGTACTTATTCTTTTGATTCCCCCGATAATGTAAGACCCGCTGTTATAACGGCAACCAATAAACGAATTGAGATCCATCTGAAAGATGCGGATGGCAACTCCCGTATTGTTTATTGGTATTGGCCGGATGTGGTGAAAGGGAAGGAAACATATGGGGGCTGCATACTGCATTACCCGGGATTGCCGCTGCAGACCCTGCAGGTGGCGGATAACGATTTTGCCGCATTCGCGGAAATGCGGATAGGAAAGAAGAAAAGAAGCATCCCTGCGGTAGTAACGGCAGTGGCTGGCGTTGGGGTTTTCATCCTTGCGCTGCTGCTGACGCTTTATTTCTGGCTGATACCCTGGCTGGCAGGGCGTGTAGCGGATAGTATGCCGATATCTTATGAAGTGAAATTCGGGGACGACGCATATAACGCCATGATCGGCAGTTACAAAGTATTGCCGGAGGAAACGAGGCTGGTGAGCGAATTTTATCAGGCGATGCATATTACATCTTCTTATCCTGTGCGGATCACAGTGGTGGAGGAAAAACAGGCCAATGCATTTGCCGTGCCCGGAGGACATATTGTGGTGTTCAGCGGATTGCTGAAGCAGATGCAGCACCCTGAGGAACTGGCCGCCCTGCTGGCGCATGAATACTCGCATGTAGCCCTGCGGCACACTACACGTTCCATCATGCAAGGTTTAGCCACCTACATGGCCGTAAGCCTGGTGTTTGGGGATCTTACCGGTGTTGGAGCAGTAATCGTGGAGAATGCCAATATGCTGCGGGGATTGCAATACTCCCGCAAACTGGAGCGGGAGGCGGATATGAACGGACTGGCATTGCTCGAAAAAGAACATATCGATGGGCAGGGTTATATCTTGCTGTTTGAAACCCTGAAGAAAAGTACTGCATCCGGGCCTTCTGAATGGCTCAGCAGTCATCCTGATCTGGACAACCGGATCGCTTATATCCGGAAACAGTTATCATCCGGGCCGCCGCCCGTTCCATCCGATGCTTTCAGCCATATATGGGAGCAGCTGAAGGCCTTATTTGTTAAATAACACAGGCAGATTAAAATAATTCCGAAATTAGGAGCATGGATCGTTACGACCGTCAATTACGCCTGAAAGGGTTTGGTGCGGAGAAGCAGGCGCTTCTCCGGAAATCATCCGTGCTTGTAGTAGGAGCAGGTGGTTTGGGTGTGCCTGTATTGCAGTACCTGACGGCTATGGGAGTGGGTAAGATCGGTATTGTGGAACCGGATAAAGTGTCCATCACCAATCTGCAGCGACAGGTATTGTACCGTACTTCAGATGAAGGGAAACTTAAACTGGATATGGCTATTGAAAGGCTGCAGGAGTTGAACCCGGATGTGGTGCTTGTTCCCCACAATGTATGGCTGGCCAATACCAACGCCCTGGAGATCTTCATGCCGTATGACCTGGTGATCGACTGTTCGGACAATTTCGGAACACGTTATCTGATCAACGACGCCTGCGTGATCCTGAATAAACCCTTTGTTTCCGGCGCCATTTACGAGTATGAAGGACAGGTGAGCGTATTCAATTACAAAGGAAGCGCCACCTACCGTTGTCTTTTCCCTGAACCGGGCGATGTTCCCGATTGCAATTCCATCGGCGTGCTGGGTGTTTTACCCGGCCTGATCGGTTGCTACCAGGTCAACGAGGCGGTGAAAGTACTTTGCGATATCGGAGAGCCGCTCATCAACCAGCTCATGACCATCAACATACTGGATAATACGCAACAGGTGTTCACCTTTCAAAATAACCCGGACAATCATCTTATTACGGCGCTCGGGGATAATTACGGAGACGATGTTTGCAGCCAGCAGCCCCTGCAACACCTGACGGTGAAAGAATTGCAAACCTGGCTGGAAGAAGGGTATGATTTTCAGCTGATAGACGTGCGGGAGAAAGAAGAATGGGACATCTGCCATATTGAAGGATCGCAGCATATTCCCATGCGCCGTGTGCAGGCGGCCATTCCCGGGCTCACGAAGCAACGGCCGGTAGCGGTGATTTGTCATCATGGTCTCCGTAGCAAGGCCGTAGCACAGCATTTGCTGCAATCCGGCTTCAATGAAGTATTCAATGTGACCGGCGGCATTCATGCCTGGGCACTGGAGGTAGACAAGCGTATGGACGTCTACTAACCGTTCCGGAACAGATTTTGTGTTTTTTTGATGAGCGGTTTCCGCCCGGGTTAAACTTTCCGGAAATATACCCGTCTCAATAAAATCGATAAATCCTTTTTACCCATGGCTGTTGTTTCAGAACAAACACAACTGCAACACCTGGGCTGGAGAGCCGGATTTGGGGAAAACCTGCCGGTGATCCATTCCTGGATGAAGAAAAGACGCAAAGCAGTTGTACGGAAAATCCTGCTTGGCCCGGAAGACACCACTCCGGATCCCGTTAAAGTCATAGACGAAACAGACCTTCCCGATTACAAAAAGCAGCGGAACATGGGCGCGGAAGAGCGCCGCATGGTGCAGCGCATGAACGCGGACGGCATCAAAGACCTGAATGTGATGTGGATGTATTCCATGATCAACAGTGACCATCCGCTACGGGAAAAGATGGCCCTCTTCTGGCACGGCCATTTCGCCTGCCGCACACAGAATGTGCTCCACAATCAGCAACTCCTCCAGGTGATCCGGCAACACGGGCTCGGTAATTTCGGGACACTGCTCACTGAAGTTTCCAAGACCCCTGCTATGCTCGCCTTCCTCAACAACCAGCAAAACCGTAAACAACACCCGAACGAGAATTTCGCGCGGGAAGTGATGGAGCTCTTCACCATGGGGCGCGGCAATTACACGGAGAAAGACGTGAAAGAAGCGGCGAGGGCGTTTACGGGTTGGGGGTTCGATGAAGTGGGCCAGTTCCAGTTCAGAAAAAATCAGCATGATGATAATGAGAAGACGTTGCTGGGTAATACCGGCAATTTCGATGGGGATGATGTAATCAAAATATTGCTGGAACAAAAACAAACAGCAAAGTTCATCACCGGAAAAATATATCGCTACTTCGTGAACGACGACGTGGATGAAGATAAAGTGAACCGGCTGGCGGATAGGTTCCATCAGTCCAATTACGACCTTCGCACACTGATGCAGGAGATCTTTCTGTCGGACTGGTTCTACGATCCCCGTAACATCGGTAACCGTATCAAATCTCCTGTGGAACTGCTGGTAGGACTACGCAAATCCATCCCGATGCAATTCGAACAGGAAGAAGCCATGCTCGTGTTCCAGCGTGTGATGGGACAGGTATTGTTTTATCCACCGAACGTAGCCGGATGGCCCGGCGGACGCAGCTGGATAGACAGCTCCAGCCTGATGTTCCGGATGCGGGTACCGCAGATCATCCTCTATTCCCAGGAATTCAACATACGTCCAAAGGAGATCACGCCCGAAATGGGAGAGGGAGCCAATTATAAAATGACGCTGGAAGTGAATGAATTCCTGAAGAAGCAGTACGCCCGGAAGGTAAATGCCAATGTTAACTGGGAGCCCTACCTCGACGGATTCAGGAACATTCCCCGGGAGAAGCTGGCCGACCAGATCGCAGGATCTTTGCTGGTCAAAAATGCCGGTATCAATAAACAATTGCTGGAAAAATATTCAGACAGTTCTTCCCGCGACAATTACATCAAGACCGTTACGATCGATGTAATGAGCACGCCGGAATATCAATTGTGTTAAACGAAATCTGCAGAACTATGTTAGTGATCAACAGACGACGGTTCTTACAAGTAGGCTCTATCGCTTCCGCCAGCCTGCTGCTGCCCAGGTTCCTCAAAGCGATGGAACAGGGCAACCTGGTGCCTCCCGGCAATAAAGTGCTGGTGGTGGTGCAGCTTTCCGGCGGCAACGACGGCCTTAATACCGTGATCCCTTACCGCAACGATATTTATTACAAACTCCGGCCACAGCTGGGGATCAGGCGGGAACAGGCATTGGCCTTAACAGATGAGCTCGGCATTCACCCCGCGCTGAAAAGTTTCAAGGCATTATACGATGATGGCGCATTGGGCATCATGAACAGCGTAGGTTATCCAAACCCTGACCGTTCACACTTCCGTTCCATGGATATCTGGCAAAGTGCGAGTGAATCCAAGGATTTTTGGGGAACGGGGTGGATAGGGCGTTACCTCGATGCACAATGCAAAGGCTGCGACAAGCCCACACAGGCCCTTGAAATAGACGACACCCTCAGCCTCGCGCTCAAAGGCGATCACGTAAAAGGCCTTGCCCTCACGGATCCGCAACGCCTCTACGGCGCCAGCAACGACCGCTATTTCAAGGAACTGCTGGCACAACAGCAACACGATGACGAACATCATAACGTGGATTATCTGTACAAGACCATGGCCGAAACCATTTCCTCGGCCGCGTATATCCAGCAGCAGTTCAAGACCTTTAAAAGCAAGGAAACCTATCCTGCTACCGACCTCGGCCGCAGCATGAAAACCATTGCGGAGTTGATCATGACGGATATCAATACCAGCGTGTATTACGTATCTCACGGCAGCTTTGATACCCACGTAGGTCAGCAACAACAGCAGCAACGCCTCTTTGAACAGCTCAGCGATGCATTGCAGGTGTTCACCACCGATCTGAAAAAGAACAATCGCTTCCAGGATGTACTGGTGATGACCTTCTCCGAATTCGGACGCAGGGTAGGGCAGAACGCCAGCGGTGGAACGGACCACGGTACAGCGAATAACATGTTCCTGATCGGTGGGGGATTACAGCAGAAAGGACTGCTGAATGAAGGGCCGGACCTGGTGAATCTGCAGGATGGGGACCTGAAATATAAAGTAGACTTCAAAAATGTATATGCCACTCTCCTGAAGAAATGGCTGGGGGCGGATGATCAGGCGATCCTCAAAAAACAGTATGAATATCTTTCATTTATATAGTTTGTTGAAAAACCTGAGCATTATGTTCTTTTGTATGGCGCCGGCATCTGAGACCGGCGCCTTTTTAATTCATTGTTGTGGCTGAACAGCTGCATCATAAGCCGCCTGCGCAATCTTCGCGATCACATCATCACGGTCCGCATCGCTTCCCTTTGCATTGCTGACAAGTACCACCAGCGCCAGTTTCTGGCCGTTGGGCAGGAAGATGATTCCGATGTCATTCGTGGCAGGGTATACGCCGTCTCTGCTGCCGGAGCTGCCCGTTTTATGAGCCACTACCACATCTTTCGGCAGCAGTCCTTTGATACGGCCCGGGCCGGTAGTGGTTTCCTTCAATGCTTTCCACAGGAATTCGTTGCTGGTTTTGGATAACACCTTGCCTTTGTTCAGCACATCCAGCAGTTCGATGAAGGCAAAGGGTTTGCACCAGTTGGTGAATTGCACATCCCAGGAAGCGGCCATTTTGGCTTCGCTGGCAACGATGGAAATGTCTTTTACGCCGAGGCTGTGGATGTAGTCGTTGATCGCAGCTTCTCCGCCGGCGAGGTCGATAAGGGCATCGCAGGCGATGTTATCGCTTTGGGAAACCATCAGCCCGATGAGGCGGGACAGTGGCAGATCTACGTTACCCTTGGGGAAGGAGTCCCGCAGCGGGCTGTAGGTTTTGGGCGCTACCATTTCGGGCGTGATGTGAACTTTCTGATCCAGCTTCAGCCTGCCGAGGTCCACCTGATGGAGAACAGCCATGGCGATGGGAAACTTGTAGGTGCTTTGCATTGCGAATGCGGAATCAGGCAACTGGCTGAGCGTGTCCCGGGTGTCCAGGTTCATGATAGCCACCCCTACCCGGCCTCCGGCTGAAGCGGAGATATTCGCAAGCTGGAGGCGAAGGGAATCGGCATTCGTTTGCTGGTTTTTCGCTGTTTTTTGGGAAGAGGGTGCGGGGCCATTGCATGCGGCAAACGCCAACAGTGCCGCGGCAGGCAGATATCTGAGTTTCATGAAATGGAAGGATTTGCATGCAAGGTAGCCGATAATTGCAATACGCTCCGCTGTCATTTTGGCAAGTTTTTCTTGTGGCGTGTTTTATGCGATGAACAGGGTAAACAAGGAGGTTATATGGATGCTTATTCCGAGATCATCCATCACGCGGTAGAAGCCGCGGGCAGGTCAGTCGTGAAAATTGAACGGCTGGACGCGCAACAGAAAATAACCGGTACCGGATCTGGGTTTTTCTTTTCTTCTGATGGGTATCTTTTTACCAACTCTCATGTGGTGCATGGCGGAAGTGCTTTCAATGTGATGCTGCATGACGGTAGTGTATATCCTGCAACGCTGGCGGGAGAAGACCCGGATACGGATATTGCCATTCTGAAATCAACGGCATACGACTTCCAGGTGGCACAGCTGGGGAATGCACCGGACTTGCAGATCGGGCAGCTGGTGATCGCGATCGGTAACCCGATGGGTTTCCAGCATACCGTTACTGCCGGCGTAGTCAGCGCTCTCGGCCGCTCCCTGCGCAGCGAAACAGGCCGTATGATCGACGATCTTATTCAGACTGATGCAGCCCTGAACCCGGGTAACTCCGGCGGGCCGCTGATCAATTTCAAAGGAGAAGTGGTAGGCGTGAACACCGCTATGATACGCGGTGCGCAAGGTTTGTGCTTCGCGATCAGCATTAATACCGCCAAGATGATCGCAGCGGAGCTGATGCAATCCGGGAAAGTTACAAGAGCTTACCTCGGCCTGATGTTGCAACAGATCACGCTGGTAC
The DNA here is from genome assembly GCA_017849435.1 of Chitinophaga niabensis. GTDB lineage: Bacteria > Bacteroidota > Bacteroidia > Chitinophagales > Chitinophagaceae > Chitinophaga > Chitinophaga niabensis_A. Next base: position 150,417 of record JAFIGY010000005.1, on the reverse strand, counting down.
CCAAACTCCGCAGTGGGCTGGAACTGCGTAACAAAACCGCGCTCTTTGTGACCGGTGTTGAAGCCGGAAGCCCCGCCGGTAAAGCAGGTATCGAAGATGGAGATATTGTGGTGGCTTTCAACAATGCGCCGGTGGAAACGTCTGACGCATTGTTCCGTCAACTGGACCGGAACAAGATCGGTCAATTCCAATACATCAAAGTGATCCGGCAAAACCGGTTGCTGGAATTACGGGTAACACCCACGGAAAAGAAGGCGGCGTAAAGCCACAAAGAGGTCGTCTCAAATGCCAACGGGGACGACCTCTTTTGTTATATCCAGCACCCCAGGCAGAACTACTACACAGATAACGTACATCTACGCTTCCAGATCAGGTAAATGCACTCACTGTTCTTTGGGTACCGTCAGGTAAGTTTGTGGGTATTCGTTTACACCTTACAAATTAAACCTTATGGAAAAGAACCCCAATAAAATCAGACCCGAGGCTGCATCCGGCCTGGCGGGCAGCTCGCAGAACGCAGAGCGCGACCCTTCTGTAATGCTCAATGGAGGAAACCCGATACAGCTGGCATTCGACACCCATATCCAGCTTAACCCGTTCAACAAGAACAACTTTAAAAAAATGACCGCAAAGCCGGACGGCAAGCTATTCCCTGCGGGGCTAAAAGGTTTGCCGGACAGCTTCCTCGAATTTGCGGTAAAAATTGAACCGGTGCTTTTCGAGTGGCTGGCCAATGCACAAAACATGGCTCATTTTGTTACCGACCCTGTAAAGGCAGTACAGCAATGTTGTGAAGAGAAAAAGATGCAGCTGCCCGCCGATATCAGGGAGTTTCTGCAGAAAACCCGGAAGGCCAATGCTGCGCTGAAATACAGTGTTCCCGGGGTACAGTTCAAAAAGATCACGGCCTCGATAGAACAGGTTAAAAAATAAGTAACACTATATCATCCATCGTTAAAACACATTACTATGTCTATTTCACAAACACACGGATATCACCTTGTTGTTGAGCTGAGCAATAACAGGCTGGCCGGGATCATCGATGATTTTATCCCCAATCCGTTATCTTTCAATATAGCAACAGGCATCGATGCTACAGCCTCCAAAATACCGGGAAGGCCCTCTACAGTAACGATTGTTTCCGGCAATACCTTTTCCGTAAGCGCGGTGCGCCGCATCCAGATACTCACCTTCCAGTTCAACATAAGAGTAAGTCTGCAGGCACACCTGAACGTCAACGGAGGGCAGATCAGTCTTAACTACCCTTCCGCACCGGTGATCACTGCTGACACTCCGGGAGACCAGACTACACTGCAGAATCTTGTAACGCTGGCTAATTCAGTGAACAGTACCAGTTTCACGGTAGCGCAGATGTTACAGATGGGAGCCCAGAACCTGCTTTCCGTATTGCAGAACAGCTTCAGCCTGCCCAATATACCCGTTGGAATGCCATTCAACTCCGGTCCCTGCGCTATATCGCTGAACAGGATAGATTTACATACCATCACAAACTCCCTGTTCATCCTGCTGCAATTCTCAGGCGCGGGCATACCCCTGGTAGCGCTGAATGCCGCTGCATTCACAACCTCATTGAGAGGTGGCAGAGACTCGGTGCTGGTGCTGGCCAACGATGCCCTATTGGCTATAGCTGCCTGCTTTATCGGGCAGGATCCGATCAGTCCCCTGCAAGGCACACACTTTGTTACTTCCGGCACCTGCACTACCATGCAAGGGCATAAGCACGTCAACGCCGGCGGCCATGATATTGATGTATCCAACCTCAGGATATGTGTGGTGGGAAATCAACTGGTCGTATCCGGCAATGCAGCCACCAGCGGCACGGGTTATTCTGCTACAGGCAGCTTCAGCGCCCCGATAGGGTTTGATTGTCATGCAGACGGAACTATCTTCCCCATCTTCGATCCCAATAATGTACAGACCAACGTCCATATCAGCTTTGACTGGTGGGTATACCTGGTGGGATTTGCCGCCGCAGCCATTGCCGGCATTGTACTGGGTCCGTTGGTCGGCATTATTCTGAGTATTGTTGTTGCGCTGCTGGGCCCCATAGCTTCGGTAATCGGCAATGCGATAGCAAGGAACGCACTTTCAGGCTTGTCTCAATCATTGAACCAGTCTGTTTCACAGGGCTACCAGATGGCGCCTCCGGCATTGCTGCAGGTGTTGGGTGAAATAAGATGCCAGCAGGTAATACTCGATGATTTTGCCATGCAGGGATTCATGAACCCGCATGCAACGCCTCATGTTTCTATCACGGAAACAGATACGATCACTAACCGGGTAGAGGCCGGTTCGGGAGGATCAGGTTATCTGGGGGCTTATATCGATTACAATACGGCTACCCAGGCTGTGTTCAGCGCAACCGGCAGCTTCTTCAAATTGCCGTTAACGGTCAGCTGGTACATCGGCAATACACATGTTACCGGCAATGGCAGCATGTCGCTTAACGGCAGGACAATCAGTTACGCGGTAGCGGGCAATAAGTGCACCGTACAAACGCAAACGGGGGACGCAGTGACGGGTGTTATCAGGGCCATGGTAAGAGGTGCGGACGGGTTTGCCAAGTCCAAAACGGCTTTGATCGCTGTTAGCGGTAAACTCCGCGACTTCCCCGGTCAGGATCAGCTGCATGACCTTCTTGAAAGGGTATCACATTATGCAGTAATTCAGGGTTGGCCTTTCAGGAAGCCCATCCCTGATCCTCCTCCTTATGCTGCCTACCAGATAGACCTGCAGAACAGCTTCCATCAGGCTGCGCAGGGAATAGCCGGTAAAGGGAACATCGGCAAACAGATCAGATAATAATCAAAGAGGCGGTATCATTACCGCCTCTTTGATTATGGATATTTTCTGTAGATCATTCTAAAATAACCATCCTTCACGGTTTTCAACGACCCGTCGTCCATGCTCACCAGGGTGCCGTTGAAAGACCCGGTAATGACGGAATCCTTCATGGAATGTACCGTAACAGTCAGATCGCCGAAAAGATCATTCGCTGTAATGACCTCGCGTGAAAGATTCATTTGCATCGCGAAGCCGTTGCCGGTTGAGGCGTTGCGGTACACGCCCGGTGTGATCTCCGTAGTGGGCGAGGTGATGTGAATGTTGATCACATCCTTGTTATAACTATACCCGGTGATCAGCATCTCGGCATGATGATTCTGTGGGTTGGGATCCGCAGGATCACCCGGAGCATAAAGGGCGCTGTGGCTTTGTTCGGACAAAACCACTTTATCATCCAGCTTGAAAGAGATGAATTTACGCCGCGGCGTAACGTCTTCATTGTTCTTGCATGCGGCCATCAGCAACATGGTGGCTGCGATGGCAGACAGGGATAATCTTTTATACATAGGTAACGGTTTACGTTCGCTACAATTTGTCGATAGAAGCCTGTTTCTGTCTTCCGATGCGGTACAGCGTATATCCCATCAGCGCGAAGAAAATTACGCCGAGGAGTTGATATCCGCCTTTGCCGAGGGATTCGGACAAACCATGTTCCGCGTTCACATTCGCCAGGCTTTTGGAAACGTTGTCGTTCACGGAAAGGATGGCCACAATCACACCTGCCACGGCGCCGCCTGCCACCAGCCCGGTTGCAAAGAGGTTGCCCTTGCCCAGTTCTTCTTCTTCCGCGGTGAGCTTTACGCCGGATCGTTTTTGTTTCCATTCTACCAGTCCGCGTATCACACCGCCTATAAAGATCGGAAGGGTAGTGGAAAGCGGCAGGTATGCACCTACAGCAAAAGATAAGGATTTTACGCCGCAAAGCTCCAGCGTGATAGCGATGAATACACCTACCAGCACAAATTGCCAGTCGAGATTATAAGAAAGAATCCCTTTCACCAGCGTAGCCATCAGGGTTGCCTGTGGCGCTGCATATTTCTCTGTTCCGATAGCATGTTTGATCCCCTGGGCCGCCATATCCGCGGTGGGTGTATCAAGGATGTGGACCGTCCATCCGATCACCAGCGAAGAAACGATCGCGCCGATGAACAGGGCGATCTGCTGGTTGCGCGGCGTTGCTCCCACGATGTATCCTGATTTCAGGTCCTGCGAAGTAGCACCTGCGTTCGCGGCAGCGATGCAGATCATGCCGCCCACTACCAGCGCCATCGGTTCAAACACTTTCCCCGTCCAGCCAACAGCGATGAATATCAAACAGGTACCCATGATGGTAGCGATGGTCATCCCGGAGATCGGGTTGTTACTGCTGCCGATCAGGCCCACGATACGGCTGCTCACGGTCACGAAGAATGCACCGAAGATCACCACCAGTATACCGATCAGCAGTTTATTCCAGATAGAATCGCCGGGAAGCTGCGGCAGCAGTGCCATCAGCAGGATCAGGGCGATACTGCCGAAGATCACGAACCGGAAGGAAATATCTTTCTCTGTTCTGGGCACTGTTCCTCCTTCTCCTTTCTCTTTCAGGGAACCCAGACTGTCCTTGAAAGAAGAAATGATAGTGGGAATCGTTTTCAGCAAAGTGATGAATCCGCCTGCGGCCACTGCGCCGGCACCAATCTGCTTCACGAACGCCTGGTAAATGGCGGCGGAATGATCTGTAAAGATTTTGGCGGCAGGGTTCCAGGTGCCCGGCCCACCGGTAGTATCCAGATTCGCAAGGAGGCCGAGTTTCACCAGCTGTGCGGCGATCACCTCTCCCGGGATCAGCGAAGCCAGCAGCGGTATCAGGCAAAGCCATGCCAATACGCCCCCTGCTACCAGCACACCGGCGATCTTCGGTCCGATGATATAACCCACACCCATATATTCCGGCGTGATCTCGCCGCTCACTTTGGCGGAAGGGAATATCTTGTTCGCCTGTTTGGTTAGAAAGGTGGGCGTTTCCGCGATCACGTGAAACACCTTTTGCAGCATGGCATAAGCCAGGGCAAAGCCCAGTCCAAGGAAGGCCGTTTTAGCAAATTCACCGCCCTTTTCCCCGGCTTTCAACACGGAGCCGCAGGCAGTGCCCTCGGGATAAGGTAATGTATCATGTTCTTTCACGATCAGGGAGCGCCGCAGCGGGATCATCATGAGTGTACCCAGGATGCCTCCGAAAATGGCCAGTATCAGGATAGTGATATAATCGAAATATGCTTCTCCGCTGCTGCCGCCAAGCTCATTGGCAGAGAGGAAAAGGAAGCCCGGCAGGGTGAAAACCACACCTGCGGCAATGGATTCCCCGGCAGAGCCGGTAGTTTGGATGATGTTGTTCTCGAGGATGGTGGTTTTGAAGAATTTCCGTCCAAGGGTGATCGCGATCACCGCGATAGGTATAGAAGCTGAAACGGTCAATCCGGCTTTCAGTGCCAGATATACGGTGGCGGCGCCGAAGATCACACCCGCAACACATCCCAGGAGGATGGACTTGAGGGTCAGCTCTTTCATCTTGACTTCCGGCGCAACAAAGGGTTTGAATTTGTTGTCAGACATAAGAGATCAGTAATTATCCGAGGTTGTAGAATTATTTAAATATAGTGATTTTTAATGGTGTGTCGATAAATAAAGGGCCGACCAAAAAGTCGGCCCCGTATGATCGTTATCTTATTTTGCGTTCATCATCTTCTGGAGTTGTTTGCTAAGCCCGAAGAGAATCAGGGAAGCAACTCCGGCCATGCCTACAAACAACATGAAGAACTCGTACAGGTTGGTCATGTGATAACCCAGGAAGTGTGTGGGCTTGCCGGGCTCCGGATAGAGCGCGCTCAGTTTTCCGGCGAGGCTGTTGGCGATAGAGTTGGCGAGGAACCACACGGCCATCAGCAGGGAAGCGTATTTCAGCGGAGCAAGCTTGTTCACCAGCGCCAGTCCGATGGGAGAGAGGCACAGCTCACCCCAGGTGTGCAGGGCGTACATACCAATCAGGTACATCATGGTCACCTTCACCCCGGGCGCCACATCTTTCACCCCGAATGCGATCACCAGGTAACCGATGGCAAGTAACAGGAGGCCCATGGCCATTTTGGTGGGGGAGGAAGGTTCATATTTACCCAGCTTCAGCCAGAGGAAAGCGAACATGGGGGCGAATGAAACTACGAAAATAGAGTTGAGGGACTGGAAGGTGCTGGCAGGGAGCTCTCTGATAAAAACACTGCTATTGCCTTTGGTGTACAGTCCTATGTTGGCATATAAAAGATAAATCGTGGAGACAAGTAATAATCCATTAATGATCCATCTTACACCCGGTGGGTCTGTTTGCATATGCTTACGCACGCCCACAAAAGCCTTGTAGATCAGGTAAAGCAGCCCCGCGGTGAGCAGAGAGATCAGCCATCCCGGAATATTCCAGTTGAGTTCCCGGTTGGTCTGCTCGTCCGCAAAGAAGGTAAGCGATGCACCCGCCTGCTCAAATGCAGCCCAGAAGAAGATTACGAAGAAAGACACGATGAAGATCACCGCTACTTTCTTCTTCTCTGCAATGGTAAGCTTTTTATCAAAAAATATCATCGCCGCGATGATCACAACGGCCAGTAAAAGCAGGTAACTGAGGAAGGGCCATACTTTTGTATCCACATACAGCATCCCGATCATGGCGCAGGCCATGATGAAAAGTCCGCCGTATACCAGGCCGGCCTTGCCTTGTTTCGCCCCGTCCGGCGCCACACCCAGCGGGGTGCCGTCAGGCCTGCGGATATAATGATCTTTCAGCCAGGCAAATACGATCACGCTCAGCAGCATGGCGATGCCCGCGGCGAGGAAGGACCATTTGAAGTCGGCCGGGTTGCCCGTGTCTCCCACAGCGCCGCAAATGGCGGGACCGAGGGCGCCGCCCACGTTGATACCCATATAGAAAATAGTATACGCCGCATCTATCCTGCGATCGCCTTCCGGGTATAGTTGTCCTACCATGGATGAGATATTCGGCTTGAAGAAGCCGTTCCCGGTGATCATCACACCCAGTCCGGAAAAGAACAGGAAAGTGGAAAGTTGTGTGGAAGAATTGTATAACGATGCGCAGCCGAAGAGGAGGAACTCTCCGAGGGCCATCAGCAGCCCGCCCGTGATGATAGACCTGCGGTTACCCCAGTAACGGTCCGCCACAAAGCCACCGATAAGCGGGGTCAGGTAACTGAGGCTGGTATAGCTGCCATATAATCCGGAGGCAAAGACTTTGTCGAAGGCGAGGGCCTTGGTGAGAAAAAGGACCAGGATGGCCCGCATCCCGTAATAGTTGAAACGCTCCCACATTTCTGTGGTGAATAATACATACAACCCTTTCGGGTGGCCCGACTGAGTAGCCTTTTGCTGCATAGATGGTTAGTTTAGTTTTTGCTGTTTTCTTGCGTATAAAGCAGTATCAATAAAAAATCAGGGCTGAAAGATAAAGAAAATCAGGTATCCGCATGAAAAAACTGGCTTTTTTGACCTTACTTTGCAAAACTTTACGAAGGATTCCCCTCATATCATTACGTTTCAATCCAATATGAAGATTTTACTGTTAGGTAGTGGTGGCCGGGAGCATGCCCTGGCCTGGAAGATGGCACAAAGCCCTGCATGCACAGCACTTTACATTGCCCCCGGGAATGCCGGAACGGCGGCTCATGGTACAAATGTGAACATTGCCGTGAGTGATTTTGAGCAGATCAGGGCCTTCTGCCTGGAGCACCAGGTGGATATGCTTGTGCCGGGCTCGGAAGAGCCGCTGGTAAAGGGGGTGTACGATTTCTTCAAGGCAGATCCTGCGTTACAGCATATCCCCGTTATCGGCCCCTCGGCCGCTGGTGCCCGGCTGGAGGGCAGCAAAGCCTTCGCCAAGGAATTCATGCTACGGCACAACATCCCTACCGCCGCTTACCGGGAATTCTCTGAAACCAGTTTCGATGAAGGGGTGGCTTATCTCCGTCAACATACTGTGCCTATTGTATTGAAGGCAGACGGACTGGCCGCGGGTAAAGGGGTGGTGATCACTTCTTCTCACAACGAAGCGGTAGAAGAGTTCAAAGAGATGATCCGTTCCGCCAAATTCGGGGATGCCGGCAAGAAGGTGGTGGTCGAGCAATTCCTTACCGGTATTGAATTGTCTGTTTTTGTGCTGACGGATGGAAAGCATTACTGCATACTGCCTACCGCCAAGGATTATAAACGCATCGGAGAAGGGGATACCGGTCTCAACACCGGCGGCATGGGGGCGGTGTCTCCCGTTCCCTTCGCGCAGGGCGCTTTCATGCAGAAAGTGGAAGACTGCATCATCCGGCCTACGGTAGAGGGATTGGAGAAAGAGGGGCTGGAATACCAGGGCTTTATCTTCTTTGGCCTGATCAATGTAGAAGGCGATCCTTATGTGATCGAGTATAATTGCAGGATGGGCGATCCGGAAACGGAAGTAGTGATTCCGCGCCTGCAGAATGATCTGCTGGAGCTCTTCACTGCCGTGCAGCAGCAGCGCCTGGATCAGCAGACTATCCACGAAGATCCCCGGGCAGCCGCCACCGTTATGCTGGTGAGCAAAGGATACCCGGAAACCTATGAAAAAGGGAAAGCGATCACGGAAGTGCCCGCTCCTACACAGGAACAGCTTGTGTTTCACGCAGGCACCAAAGCAGAGAACGGTAAAGTGCTCACCAATGGTGGTCGTGTGCTTACCGTAACATCTTTGGCAAGTGATTTGCTGTCAGCACTGACTCACTCCAAACAAACTGCCGCAACTATTCAGTTCGAGGGTAAGTATTACAGGAGAGATATTGGATATGAATTTGTTGGATAACTGCTTGAATAATCCAATAATTGCATCGTATATTCGTTAGAATTATTCATTTTTGCATTCAAATATTTTTGACCGTATCAAACAATGGGCTTCTTTAACTTTTTAACTCAGGAGATTGCAATCGACCTTGGAACAGCCAACACGCTGATCATCCATAATGATTCCGTAGTGGTGGACGAACCTTCCATCGTAGCGATAGAAAGAGCCAGCGGCAAGATCGTTGCCGTAGGCAAAAAGGCGATGATGATGCACGAGAAAACGCATGAATACCTGCGCACCATCCGTCCGCTGAAAGACGGTGTGATCGCGGATTTCAATGCTGCAGAGGGCATGATCCGGGAGCTTATCAAAATGATATACCCCAAGAAGCCGTTATTCGCCCCCAGCTGGCGCATGGTGATCTGTATCCCTTCCAGTATCACGGAAGTGGAAAAACGTGCGGTGCGCGACTCTGCCGAACAGGCCGGGGCCAAAGAAGTATACCTCATTCACGAACCGATGGCTGCCGCCCTCGGTATTGGCATAGATGTGGAAGAACCGGTAGGTAACATGATCATCGATATCGGAGGGGGTACCACCGGTATCTCCGTGATCGCCCTGGCCGGTATTGTGTGCGACCAGAGTATCCGTATTGCCGGTGATGAATTCACGGCAGATATCATGGAAGCCCTGCGCCGCTACCATAGCCTGCTCATCGGTGAAAGAACCGCCGAGCAGATTAAGATCCAAATCGGTTCTGCGCTGAAGGAGCTGGACAATCCGCCGGATGAGATACCCGTGAACGGGCGTGACCTCGTGACCGGCATTCCCAAGCAGATCATGGTATCTTACCAGGAGATCGCGGAAGCGTTGGACAAATCCATTTTCAAAATAGAAGAAGCGATCCTGAAAGCGCTGGAAACAACGCCGCCGGAACTGGCATCCGATATTTACCGCCGTGGCCTGTACCTCACAGGTGGCGGGGCGCTGTTGCGCGGATTGGACAAACGCCTGTCCCAGAAGATCAAGCTGCCGGTACATGTAGCAGACGACCCGCTGCGCGCCGTAGTAAGGGGCACCGGTATCGCGCTCAAACATATCGGCAAGTATCCTTTCCTGATGCAATAAACACACAGGCCCCTCGCGGGGCCTGCAATCCGGAATCCAAAGACTTAGAACCAAGTGCGAAATCTGATCATTTTCTTTAGGCGGTATTTCAACTTCTTTCTGTTTATGCTGCTGGAAGTGATTTGCTTTATATTCGTATTCCGGAACAACAACTTCCAGCGTACCGTATACCTCAACTCCGCCAGCAGCGTCAGCGGTAAGCTCTATACAAAATACAACGATGTTCAGTATTACTTTCACCTGAAAGCCACGAACGACAGTCTGGTAGCGGAAAACATGCGACTTCACAACGAGATAAAGTCCAGCTACGATACCCGCGATACCACATCCTTCATAAAACGGGATACCCTCCGCAAGTTCAGCAACGATTCTACCCGCAAGCTGCTCAGCACAGAAGTGCGCAAATTCCTTTTCCGCGAAGCCAAAGTGATCAATAACTCTGTGAGCCGCGAAGCCAATACCATTACTATCCGCCGGGGCAGTAAAGATGGCATCCGGCCGAATATGGGGGTGATAGGGCCTAACGGTGCGGTAGGCGTGGTACGGAGCGTGAGCGAGAATTATGCCGTAGTGATCTCCATGCTGTATAAATCCACCGCCTCCGCCACTTCATCCAACTTCGGATTCAGCGCCCGGCTCCGGAATTCCGGGGAGATTGGTACTGCGTACTGGGACGGCGGCAGCGCAGAGTTCGGGCAGATGAAAGATGTACCCCGCAGCGCCAAACTGCACCGCGGAGATACGATCGTTACCAGCGGCTACTCGGCCGTTTTCCCGGAAGATATTCCCATCGGATATGTTGATACTTTCCGCCTGGCAGATAAATCCAGCACGGCTTACAGTATCCGTTTCAAATTCGCGACCAACTTTTACAACCTGCAATATGTGTATGTGATCGAAAACCTGTTGCGCGATGAGCAGACCAGGCTGGAAGATTCAACACGCAACCTGCTAAAATGAGCGTACTCTTAAAAAATATCATCCGTTTCGTATTACTGATCCTGTTCCAGGTGCTGGTACTTGATCAGATACTCATTCATCAGCTGGTTAACCCTTATCTCTACATGCTCTTCATCCTGCTGCTGCCGTTCAACCTTCCGAGGCCGGCGTTGCAGCTGCTGGGATTCTTTCTCGGGCTTACGCTCGATATGTTTTCAGATACGATGGGCGTACATGCAGCAGCCTGTGTGTTTATCGCGTACCTACGGCCTTTCATACTGAACATCCTCTCCCCTCAGGGCGGCTTTGAGATCACCCAACGCACGCCATCCGTTACCAGTATGGGAACTTCCCAGTTCGCGATTTACGTTTCAGTGCTCGTGCTCTTGCATAACATTGTATATTTTTGCCTGTCCGTTTTCAGCTTTTCCGATCCCTTGTACCTGTTGATGAAAATCTTGCTGTCTACGGCGGTAAGCCTCTTCCTGATACTGATCTACGAATTGTTGTTCTTCAGCAGGAAGTGAACCGGTAATTCTTTAATTTAGTAACCTGCATGTCCGTTTACAATCAGCCCAGAAAAAGAGTTATCCAACTGATCATCCTTGGCATGATAGCACTTATCGTGTCCAGGTTGTTTTTTTTGCAGCTGGTGGACAAGAAATACTCCAAGCTGGCGGATGCGAATGCAGTACTGAAGAAGGTCGTATACCCGAGCCGTGGCATGATCTACGATCGTAAAAGCAGGAGCATCCTGCGCAATGAAGCCTTGTATGATCTGATGGTGACGCCCGCCAGCGTAAAGAAGATCGATACGGCTTATTTGTGTCACATACTGGGGATCGACAAAGATGAGTTTGACAGGCGGATTGCAAATGCGATCCGGCGCGAAGGAAGGGTGCGCGCCTCCGTGTTTGCAAGCCTCCTCACTCCGGAGACTTACGGCAAAATGCAGGAAAGCATGTACCTCTTTCAGCCCGGCTTCGAGCTGGTGCTCCGCCCGGTAAGATCTTATCCGTACGGCGCAGGCGCCAGCTTCCTGGGATACATCGGAGAGATCTCCCCTACCCAGCTGAAGAACCCCGCCTATAGCTCCTATCAGCAAGGGGACTATGTAGGGTTAAGCGGACTTGAGAATACGTATGAAGACATCCTGATGGGCCAGCGCGGTATCCAGTACCTGGTAAAAGACAACCTCAACCGCCCGCAGGGACCTTTGGAGAACGGAGAATTCGATACCGCCGCTATCGCAGGCAAGAACCTGCGCCTCGCGCTGGATATAGAACTACAACTGCTCGGGGAAAAGATGATGAAAGGGAAAGTGGGAAGCATTGTGGCCATCGATCCTAAGACCGGCGGTATACTCGCCATGGTCAGCGGTCCCACCTTCGACCCGAACTTGCTGTCCGGCTCCTACAAGGGCCTCAACCTCGGAAAGCTGAACGTAGATACCACCAAACCTACGATGAACAGGGCCATTCAGGCAACGTATCCTCCCGGCTCCACCTTCAAACCCATCACGGGCCTGATCGCGCTGGACGAAGGAGTGATCAATCCGAGCTTTGGTTACCCTTGTCACGGCGGTTACGCACAATGCGGACGCTTCATCAAATGTACGCACTCCAATCCCGGTCACGCTGCCAACCTTCGCGTTGCCATGGCCAACTCCTGTAACTCCTATTTCATGCACCTTTACCGGCTGTCTGTAGACAACGGGAAATGGGGTGGTGTTGTAAAGGGACAGGTGAAATGGACGGAATACTTGCGGACGATGGGCTTAGGACATCGCCTGGGGATCGATATCCCGAGCGAAAAAGCCGGCAAGATCCCGGATACGGCCGCTCTTAACAGGGTGTACGCCGGCAGATGGAATTCCTGCTCTGAAGTATATGTGGGGATGGGGCAGGGTTACCTCGACCTTACGCCGCTCCAGATGGCCAACGCCATGTGCATCATCGCGAACAGGGGTTCCTATTTCATTCCACACTTCGTGGAAAGCATCGATAACGACAAGTCGGCCCGCCTCCAGAAATACAAAGAACGCCACGATGTAGCCACCCATATCTCCGATACCGCCTTCAACTCGGTGATCCTTGGTATGGAAGACGTGGTAAGAGCCGGAACGGCGCGTGGCGCACAGATAGACGGGATCGCCGTTTGCGGTAAAACAGGTACGGCCGAGAACTATGCGAAGATTGACGGAGTGCTGACTAAACAGCCCAACCACTCGCTGTTCGTAGGCTTCGCGCCAAAAGATGATCCGAAGATCGCGATCGCCGTGATCGTGGAGAATGCCGGTTTTGGCGCGACTTATGCGGTACCTATCGCGAGCATCCTCATGGAAAAATACCTGACAGACACCATTTCCGTTAAACGCAGACCCATTTTGCAGAAGATGATGGAAACAGTGACCATGTCGCCGCGCATGAGAACAAAATCAAAACTGGATTCTCTGAATAGTGTAAGTTATATCGCCACCAGCGGAGAAGACCTTCTGAAAAAAATCATATCACATTAACAGACAGCCATGAATCGCCCGCAAGCGAAACTCACAACTGGAATCGACTGGCCCATTTTCGGGATGTACCTGGCCCTCGTGGTGATCGGGATAATGGCCATATTTGCGGCAGAGTATCGCGACGGAGATAATATTGTGCAGAACATTCTGCACCAGAACAAGAACTGGGCGCGACAAGTGCTCTGGCTGAGTATTTGCGCCATACTGGCCCTCGGCATCTGGCTGACGGACAGTAAATTCTTCACCGCCACGGCCAATCTCCTCTACGCATTCGGTATCCTGTTGCTCTTGCTGGTGCTGGCGATGGGAACGGATGTAAAGGGTTCGAGTTCATGGCTGGCCGTTGGCGGGTTCCGCTTTCAACCGGCCGAACTTACGAAACTCTGTACCAATCTGGCGTTAGCCAAATACCTGTCGTCCGTGGAAACGGATTTTTCCAAACTCCGTTCCCGCCTGATCGCCGCAGCCATGGTGCTCTTACCCTGCGCTATCATCATCCTGCAGAACGAAACAGGTCTTGCACTGGTATATTTCTCGTTCTTTCTTGTCATGTACCGCGAAGGTCTGCCGGGCATCCTGCTGGTGATTGCATTCTCCGGCATCGTGTTATTGCTGTCAGCCTTGCTGGTGGATAAATACATCCTCTTATACATCTTCACCGGTCTGGCCGCGCTGGTTATCTATTTCAGCCGCCGCGAGATCCGGCGCAAACGCTCCCGGCTGGCGCTGATCATTACCATATGGGCTTTCTGCTCTGCCTTTGTTATTTTCATCGTGCCTTTTGCTTTCACCAAAGTGCTGAAAGAATACCAGGTGCGCCGGATTGAAGTGATGCTGGGGAAAGAGAATGATCCCAAGGCCACGTACAATACCCGTCAGAGTATGATCGCCATCGGTTCGGGAGGGTTCTGGGGGAAAGGGTACCTGAAAGGCACACAAACCCGCTTCGATTTTGTACCGGAACAAAGCACTGACTTCATCTTCTGTACCATCGGGGAAGACTTCGGCTTCGTAGGCAGCATGCTTTTCATCGGCCTCTATGTGGCGCTGATGTTCCGGATCATTTATGTGGCAGAACGACAGCGATCGACATTCAGTCGTGTTTATGCTTACGGTGTGGCCAGCATCATCTTTTTTCACCTGGCCATCAACGTATCCATGACCATCGGTCTCGCCCCGGTGATCGGTATTCCCTTGCCGCTGGTGAGTTACGGCGGTTCTTCATTGATGACATTTACCATGCTCATATTTGTGATGTTACGGCTGGATGCGGACAGGCAAATGGTATTGCGGTAAAAGCCGTAATTTTGAAAACGATATGGCACGAATCATCCCCTTGTCTGAAGGAAGTTTTACAGTAGACGGAACCAAGAAATTCATCCCTTTCGATGATCATAAGGATAGTATGAAGGATCGCAGCGCCGGCTCCCTGCTGGTAGAGATCCAGCCTTTCCTCGTTATTACGGACAAGGACATCCTGCTGCTGGATACCGGTCTTGGTTTCCGCAATACGGACGGCATCCTCCAGTTACACCAGAACCTCATCGATAACGGCATCAACCCCATGGAGGTGACCAAAGTGCTGATGAGCCACCTGCATAAGGATCATGCCGGGGGAGTAAGCGTGGAAGACCTTATCACCCGTGAACGCTCTCTCAGTTTTCCGCATGCCACTTACTATGTCAACAAACAGGAACTGGCTTATGCCCTGGAGCACGATGGGAAATCTTATCTGGCGGAGGAAGTGAACCTGTTGCCCAAACGCGATAATGTGGTGTTTACGGAAGGGAAAGGAACGATAGACGGATATATTCATTACGAATGGACCGGCGGACACTGCCCTTATCATCAGGTGTTCCTCATCGATGACGGGGAAGACAAGGTTTTCTTCGGCGGCGATGTAGCCCCCCAGATCTCCATGATGAAAAGCCGCTTCATCGCCAAATACGATTATGACGGCAAACGTACAATGGAACTGCGTCAGGAATATCTCGAAAGAGGTACGGCTGAAGGCTGGACTTTCCTCTTTTACCACGACACCAAGCTACCTACCACTAAATTTTAAATCAACGATCTTATGAGCAATTTTGCCAACGAATGGGTACAGGCATGGAATGCGCATGACCTGGAAGCCGTGATGGAACACTATGCGGAAGACATTGTATTCTATTCTCCCTTTATCAAAAAGATAAATAATGATCCCAGCGGCAGAATCACCGGTAAAGAAGCACTGAGGGCCTATTTCAGCCGGGCGCTGACCGCTTACACCGATCTGCATTTTGAACTGTACCATGTGCTGGAAGGGGTTGATTCCGTGGTGTTGTACTATAAGAGCGTTGGTAACAGGCTGTCTGCGGAAATGATGGTACTGAATGCGGAGGGGAAGGTCAAAGAAGTAAGAGCGCATTATAAAGAGCAATAAAAAAAGGATGTATCGTGAGATACATCCTTTTTTAGCTATTGTCTGAATTTCCGCATCATCCGGTTCTCTTTTCGTTCTTTCAGCTGCCGGATCATCATACCCCGGAATTCCCGTTCTGCGCGGTAGATGTTCCCGACTTTCCGGGCGGGTAATACTTTCATGAATTCCTGTTTATAGCGGGTTTTGATATCCAGCATTCTCCGTTCATAGCCCAATTCCTTGTCCAGTGCATCTTCTGCTCCCTCGTCCGTGCGCGGCTGGCCTTTCAGTGCCTGCACTTTGCGTTTGCGTTCGGCAATGAGGTCATTCACTTCTTTGGAATATTTGTTATAGACAGGCCAGAATTTCTCTGCTTCCTGGGGAGTGAGGTCCAGTTCCCGCGTAATGTAAGCAACTTCCAGAGATTTGATCTTGTCCTGCTTGGAAGCCTCATCCTGTGCAGCATCTTGCGCGAGCATGCTTTTGGCGGGCAACAGCAGGCATAGCAGGCATCCGATCAATAGCCAATTCAGGTTTATTCGCTTCATGCTTATCTCATTGTTTAAGTGGGATGTCCTTTAATAAATTCTCTTCCAGGTATCTGTCTATATCCTTTTCTGACAAATCTTCCGGCAGTACGGAGGGTGTTTCCTCTTCCAGCGAAACATTGGCAAAGATATGGTCATTATCAAATGCATCCGTTCTGTATTGCAGGTAATCGATGATCTCCTGGTCGCTGAGCTTTGCCAGTTGCCGGTCCAGCGAAGTACTGCTATAATGTTTGAACAGCAGCACGGCGCCTACGCTGATGGCGCCGGCAATAGCTGCGGCAGCCAGGCATCGCTTGTACAAGCGCAGCCGGCGGGTCATATGTACCACGCGGCCGGGGCGCTCTTCGTATTTACGGGCCGCTACTTTCCGGGTAAGGCCCTCTAAATAACCCTCCGGGACGGTAAAAGGGATGCTGCGGGGTATGGCTGCCAGAAAAGGAGAGAGCTCGGACAGCTCGTCTGCAATCATCTTCCTGCTCTCCTGGGCTTTGATCTGCTCCATGATCCGCTCCGGAAATCCTTCAAAATAACCCTCCGGCACTTCGTAAGCCGGGGGATCGCCCAAAGATCCCAGGGCAGGGGCTGCCTGCCTCAATTCTTCCGCTATTTCTTTTCCTTTGTGCGTCATAGTAGTAAGACGATAATTCTACCGGATGGTTTAATTATTTTTCATGAAATCTTCCACCTTCTTTACTGCGTGATGGTACGATGCTTTCAGCGCCCCCTCGGAGGTATCCAATATCCTGCTCATTTCTTCATATGGCATCTCGTCGTAATAGCGGAGATTAAACACGACCCGTTGTTTTTCCGGAAGGCTGAGGATGGCTTTTTGCAGTTTCCATTCTATTTTGTTCGCATCAAACTGACTGTCTGCCTGTAATTTGTTACTCAGGCCGGTTTCTACGTCAGACAGGGAGATAGCGGATTTCCGCTTTTGTTGCTCCAGGAAGGTCAGGCATTCATTGGTGGCAATCTTGTACAGCCAGGTATACAGCCGGGCATCTTCCCGGAACGTGTCCAGGTTCTTCCAAACCTTTATGAACACATTCTGTAATACATCATTTGCATCCTCGTGGTCTATCACAAGCCGCCGGATATGCCAATACAATCTCTCCTGGTACTTCCGCACGATCAGCGTAAATCCCTTTTCCCTTGTATCCGGCTGCCCGTATAGCGCTAGTAATTCCTTATCTTCTTGCGTTACGGACATATATGGTTAAACGGTAAAATGATATTTGCATGAGTGAGGATGTATGTTATAAATATAACAAATATTCCTTAAACGACCCTCCACACACAAAAAAACCATCTGTTAAGATGGTTTTTTGCGCTGGAAGTTTAATCCGCTTATAACTTTTAACCTTTTTTTCTGGCAATTGCTTTTTCTGCCGCCGCCACGATATTGGGTGTATCCAGTCCGTATTTGGTGAGCAGTTCGGTAGGTTTGCCGCTTTCGCCAAAGGTATCGTTGGTGCCAACGTATTCAATGGGGATGGGAAGATGACGGGCTGCCACCTGTGCAATACTGTCCCCCAGACCTCCCAGCACATTGTGTTCTTCCGCAGTAACAGCACAACGGGTTTTGGAGATGGATTTCAGCACGGCTTCCTCATCCAGCGGTTTGATAGTATGTATATTGATCAGCTCCACACTGTAGCCTTTTTCCTCGAGGATACGGCCGGCTTCCACGCATTTCCACACCAGGTGGCCGCAGGCGAAGAGTGTGATATCAGTACCTTCATTCAGTACCTGGGCCTTGCCGATCTGGAATTCCTGCCCCTCAGGCGTAAAATTAGGCCATTTCGGACGGCCGAACCGGAGGTAAACCGGTCCTTCATAATCAGCGATCGCGATGGTGGCAGCTTTGGTTTGATTGAAGTCGCAGGGCACAATCACCGTCATCCCCGGCAGCATCTTCATCAACCCGATGTCTTCGAGGATCTGGTGGGTAGCGCCGTCTTCACCAAGGGTAAGACCGGCGTGGGAAGCGCATATCTTCACGTTCTTGCCGGAATAGGCAACAGACTGCCGGATCTGATCGTAAACGCGACCGGTGGAGAAGTTGGCAAAAGTGGTGGTATACGGGATCTTGCCACCAATGGTCATACCGGCTGCTATCCCGATCATATTGGCCTCCGCAATACCGCATTGTACAAAGCGATCGGGAAATTCCTTGATGAAAGCCTGCAGTTTCAGGGAGCCGAGCAGATCCGCCGTCAGCGCGATCACGTTCGGATTCTTTCTGCCCGCCTCGAGGATGCCTTCACCGAATCCGCCGCGGGTTTCCTTTTCATTCAGTACTTGTATGTCTTTTACCATTGTGCCTGAGATTTGTGCCGCAAAGCTAGCAAAATAAAGAAATTAATTACTTAAAACCCTGTCGCGCATCGCCACTTCCCACTGCCAGGCAGTGCGCATCATGTCTTCGATCCCTGCTTTCGGGTCCCAGCCGAGCTTTTCTTTCGCCTTTGTATTGTTGGCGTAAATGGCGATCACGTCCCCGGGGCGTTCTGCGCCCAGTTCGTAGTTCAGCTTCACGCCGGAAACCTTTTCAAAGGCCCTGATGGCTTCCAGTACGGTCACGCCGGTGCCGGTACCGAGATTGAAGACTTCACAGTTCTGATTGTTCCGTTTCTCCAACAGGTATTGCAATGCTTTCGTATGGGCGTTGGCGATATCCATCACGTGGATGTAATCGCGGATGGCGGAACCATCGCGGGTATCGTAGCGGGTGCCGAATACGGTCACTTTTGGCAGCTTGCCAATAGCGGTTTGCGTGATCACCGGCACGAGATTGTCCGGCTTACCCAGCGGCAATTCCCCGATCAGTGCGGACGGGTGGGCGCCAACGGGATTGAAATAGCGGAGCAGGATGCTCTGCGTGGTATTCACACGGCTATAGTCCTCAATGATCTGTTCCCCCATTTGTTTGGTGCGGGCGTAGGGCGACTGTGCCTCGCCGAGCGGGGTTTCTTCCACTACCGGCAAGGCTTTGGTATTGCCGTATACGGAGCAGGAAGAAGAGAACACGAAATTCGGGATGTTGAATTCCTTGATGCACTTCAGGATATTGATCAGGGAAGTAAGGTTGTTCTGGAAGTAATACAATGGATCAAATACGGATTCTCCCACGCTTTTGAGCGCGGCAAAATGGATCACACCCACAATATCCCGGTTCTCATGGAAAACCGCATGGGTATCTTCCAGGTTGCACAGGTCCACCTTGTAGTTACGCACCTTCCGGCCGGTGATCTTCTCAACACCATCCAGCAACTGTGTACTGCTGCGGATATTGCTGTCTACGGATACTACGTCAAATCCATTATTGATCAGATCTACGATGGTATGGGATCCAATGTATCCACAACCTCCTGTGACGAGGACTTTTTGCATTGCTGAATGATTTGTGCTTTATGATTGTTTCAATAGTTTCATCAGATATTCGCCGTATCCGCTCTTCACCAGCGGCTTTGCCAGCTTCTCCAGTTCTTCCTTCCCGATAAAGCCTTTACGGTAGGCGATCTCTTCAATGCAGGCGATCTTAATGCCCTGCCGCTGTTCGATTACCTGTACAAATTGCGATGCCTGCATCAGGGAATCGAAGGTACCGGTATCCAGCCATGCAGTGCCGCGGGGCAGGATAGATACTTTCAGTTTCCCGCGGCGGAGGTATTCCCTGTTCACATCCGTGATCTCGTACTCTCCGCGGGGACTGGGTTGCAGCTCCCGGGCAATGTTCACCACTTCATTATCGTAGAAATAGAGTCCGGGCACAGCATAGCTGGATTTGGGATGGACGGGTTTCTCCTCGATGGAAATTGCCTGCATGCCGCCATCGAACTCCACTACACCGTACCGTTCCGGGTCGGACACATGGTACGCATATACGATCCCTCCATCGGGATCCACGTTATTTGCAAGCTGCGTACCTAATCCCGCGCCATAGAAGATATTGTCACCTAATACCAGCGCTACTTTATCTTTTCCGATAAAATTCTTTCCAATAACAAAGGCCTGTGCAAGCCCGTTCGGGGTTTCCTGTTCCGCGTAGGAAAGCTGCAGCCCGTATTGGTTACCGTCTCCAAATAAACGCTGAAAAGCGGGCAGATCATGTGGGGTACTGATGATCAGTATTTCCCGGATACCCGCCAGCATCAGGGTCGATAAAGGGTAGTAGATCATGGGTTTGTCGTACACCGGCATGATCTGCTTGCTGATGGCATATGTGATCGGGTGGAGACGGGTGCCCGAACCTCCTGCGAGAATGATTCCCTTCATGGACAGTCGTTCGTTTGGAGGCACAAAAATAGGAGGTCTTGCTTACTTGGCATAAACTTCCGTTTAAAAAATTACAAAAACAGGAAGGCCACCCATCCGGGCGGCCTTCCTAATATCATTGCAGGACATATTTTTTTAAATGAACAGGTTCACGACGAAGTAAACCCCTGCCGCCAGCAGGGCGCTGATGGGAATAGTCAGGATCCATGCCCAGAGCAGGTTTACGGTAACGCCCCAACGAACGGCCGACAACCTTTTGGTGGCGCCTACCCCGATGATGGAACCGGTGATGGTATGGGTGGTACTTACCGGGATGCCCAGGCTTTCCGTGAGATAAAGCGTAATGGCGCCGGCTGTTTCCGCACTAACGCCTTCCAGCGGGGTTACCTTGGTGATACGGGTCCCCATCGTTTTAACGATCTTCCAGCCACCACTAAGCGTTCCAAGTCCAATAGCCGTGAAGCAGGCGAAGGGCACCCAATCCGGCACGTCCTTTAGCGTATGCACGCCTTCAATGCCTCCGTGCGCTACCATGGCAGCCGCAACAATACCCATCACTTTCTGCGCATCGTTACCGCCGTGGCCCAGACTGAAAGCGGCGGAGGATAGCAGTTGCAGGCGCTTGAACCAATTGTCCGCACGGTAAGGATTGGCTTTTTTACAGATGTTGACGATGAGTACAGTGATAATAAAGGCTACCACCATGCCTATAAAGGGCGCCAGAACGATAAAATATACCGTGGGCAATACTTTGGCGTAATTAATAACATCGAAAGAGCCACCTGCATTGGTGACGGCCGCTCCAATGAAACCTCCGATCAGGGTGTGGGAGGAGCTGGACGGGATGCCGTACCACCAGGTCAGCAGGTTCCAGATAATAGCCGCTACCAGGCCGGAGAAGATCACCTTCAGTGTAATGTATTGCTCAAATACGGACTTGGCGATGGTATTCCCTACCTTGAACTCCCCATACACATATTTGGACACAAAAAAAGCCGCGAAGTTGAAAAGCGCGGCCCACAGTACAGCCTGAAAGGGCGTGAGCACCTTGGTGGATACAATGGTGGCAATAGAGTTGGCTGCATCATGGAATCCGTTGATGTAATCGAAGATGAAAGCCAGTATGATGATGATAACTAGAAAGACCATGAGAGGATAAATTAGGCGGCTGCTATGCGTATTTGATGATGATGGTTTCTATCACGTTGGCGGAATCTTCGCACTTGTCAGTAGCGATCTCCAAAGCCTGATAGATCTCCCGCATCTTGATAAGCTCTACTGCATTGCCTTCCAGCTCAAACAGGTCGGCAATGGCCCGGTCGTAAATGTCGTCGGCGTGGTTTTCCAGACTGTTGATCTTTACGCAGGCATCTGTTATCACACGCATATTGCTCATGTTACGCAGCTCGGGAATGGCGCGGGACAGTTCCTGTACCCCCTGGTTGATCAGGTCCGCCAGCTTGCGCACACTGTCGTTGATCTCCCGCACTTTATACATGTCTATCCTTTTGGCGGAACCATGGATGTAGTCAGCCACATCATCCAGCGTGGAAGCAAGGTAATGGATGTCCTCACGATCAAAGGGAGTGATGAAGTTCTGCCCCAGTTCTACAAAGATGCGATGGGTATAGTCATCGTTCTTGTGCTCCAGCCGCTCTATCAAATGAACTTTGTCCTTGCGCGTCTGCGGATCGTTCGTTTCCACCAGCTCTACGAGCACTTTCCCCATTTCTACGAGGTTAGCCGCTACATCTTCGAAAAGTGAATAGAAAACCCGGTCTTTTGGCATGAACAGCTTGATAATAGCATTAAAGCCTCCCATATAAGTTCGTGTTAGATGAAAAATTTGCCGCAAAAATAGCTTTCAGAAAGTATAGGTGCCAAGAAAAATTCGGAATTAATGATTTCGTAACACTGGATTAATATAAAAGTAATATAGCGATTTTTCCTTTGCATAGAGTTTTAAAGCCTCCCCGTACCGTGAATGAGCATGATCATATAGCTAACAGTTTTTATATCAAAATGTTTAGTTACGGTGCGATTGGTACACTTATTTATTGAAAAATGTCCGACAGACGCCCATTAGATATTGTCGTGATCTCCGACGTTCACCTCGGGATTTACGGCTGCCACGCCAAGGAACTGGTGAACTACCTGGACGCAATCGATCCAAGGATACTTATTCTCAACGGGGATATTATCGATATCTGGCAGTTCAGCAAACGTTACTTTCCGAAATCCCACACCAAAGTGATCCGCCGTATCCTGAAAATGATCGGAAAGGGCACCGAGGTCTATTATCTCACCGGCAATCACGACGAAGCTCTCCGGAAATATGCCGGCTTCGGCCTCAGCAATTTTGTGATCGATAACAAGCTCATCCTGGAAGTGGACGGCAAGCGGCACTGGTTCTTTCATGGGGACGTGTACGACGTAACGATGAAAAACTCCAAATGGCTGGCCAAACTCGGTGGGAAGGGGTACGACATCCTCATTATCCTCAACCGCCTCGTAAACCATCTGCTCGAAAAGATGGGCCGCGAGAAGATGTCCTTCTCCAAGAAAGTGAAGGAAAGTGTGAAACAGGCTGTAAAATTCATCTCCGACTTTGAACAGACCGTTGTGGAAATAGCTGTAGACAAACAGTTCGATGTTGTTTGCTGCGGGCATATCCATCAACCTGAAATAAAAAGCATGACCAGTAATGGCAAAACCGTTACTTATATGAACTCCGGTGACTGGGTGGAGAACCTGACCGCCCTGGAATACAGTCAGGGTGAATGGAAGCTCTACCAGCATGCGGATAAAAAAGTAGCAGTGCCTGAAGAGGAAGAAGAAAATGTGATGATGGAATGGGCTACTGCGGCCAAGGTCATCACCTTTCCCGGCTCCTGATCCCGAATCCCTCAAAGCGCTGCACTTACTACTTCTCTCCGCAGAAGAGTTGCAGCGCTTTTTGTTATATTTAGATATTTACGTATAAATCAATCAGTTAATGTTTAATTCATAATATGGTAACCTGCCATTAATGTTTAATTAACTGTCTGATTGTAAGTTTGATAAACCAGCATGAATTTAGATGAAGACGCTCAAATTACACCCTTTGATGACCATTTCCCTCTTACAGATGCAGATCCAGCGCTTGCTTCATTGTAACGTAGCGGTATATATTCATCACTCCCTGGCCAGCAAGTTCGATACCCTGCGCGAAGCGGGATTGATAGAAGAGGCCATGGTGGAATATCCTATTGATGAAACCCTCAGCCTCCGGGAGTTTGAAGAGGAGCTGGAGGAGAAGTTTAATTTCTCCCTGGAGCTTTGCAATAAGGATTCCAAACCCTTCACCAACAAAAGCCTGCGATTGTTCCAAATCACGCCCTGCCAGGAAACGGACGCGGGAAAACAGCTGGATATTTCCCTGGAACTGCTGGCCCGCCAGGTACGGTCATCGAACCAGCAAAATCGCGCGGTGTAAGAATAAGATTAGAAAACACATAATATAAATTAAAATTATAAAGTATAAGTATATTAAAAACATCAATTAAACATTAAATTTTCTCTCTCTTATTAATAATAGGTTAATAATTTCTTAACAATTAACATTCTGGTAATATTACCTTAACAATGGCATAATAGCCTGCTGATAGTTTTGCGCCATAAATAAAAACAGAACGTGAAACGCAGTATTGTACAGCTATTAGCATTGTTGTTAGTATGTGGCAGCGCCTTTGCCCAATCAGCGCAGAAAGGCGGCGGCCGGGTGACGGGAAAAG
Source organism: Chitinophaga niabensis (assembly GCA_017849435.1). GTDB lineage: Bacteria > Bacteroidota > Bacteroidia > Chitinophagales > Chitinophagaceae > Chitinophaga > Chitinophaga niabensis_A. Next base: position 126,119 of record JAFIGY010000005.1, on the reverse strand, counting down.
TAACAGACAAAAGAACAGGTGAAATATTGATCGGGGTGACGGTGATGGTGCAGGGCACCGGCACCGGAGCTGTAACGGATGTGGAAGGCCGTTACATCCTGAATGTTGCCCCGGGAACCTATACCTTGTTGTATAAATTGATGGGTTACCAGACCAAATCCGTTGCGGATGTGGTGGTAAAGAACGGTGGTGCATCCATTCAGGATGTGGTGCTGGATGAGCCCAAATCCCAGGACCTCAAAGAATTTGTCGTAAAGGGCTCTGCCCGTACGGAATCCCTCAACGCCCTGCTGACCTACCAGAAGAACACGAATACGGTGGCGCAGGTAGTGTCCGCAGAGTCTATCCGGAAATCACCGGACCGCAATACCGGGGACGTACTGAAAAGAGTGTCCGGTGCATCGATGCAGGAAGGGAAATACCTTGTGGTGAGGGGGTTGGCGGACCGCTACAACCAGGCCACCATCAACGGTGCGCTGATGACCAGCACGGAACCCGACCGCAAAACCTTCGCTTTCGACATCCTCCCCGCATCCATTATAGATAACATCGTGATCAACAAAGCCGCTACCCCGGAAATGCCGGCCGAGTTTGCGGGTGGTCTGGTGCAGGTGAACACAAAAGACGTTCCGGATAATAACTTCCTGCAGTTTTCCGTGGGCAGCGGCTTTAACACCCGCACCATCGGGAAAGACTTCTCTACTTACAACGGCGGCAAGCTGGATATCTTCGGGGTGGATGACGGATCCCGTAAATTATCTTCTTCTTTCCCCGGCACGCAGGACCTGCGCTCCAGTACTGCCGCAGCAAGAGCTGAACTGGGCCGGCAACTGAATGACGTGTGGGGCACCCATACCAAAAGCTCTCCGCTGAACACCAACTTCCAGGTAAGCGGCGGGTTCAGCGGCAAGCAAAGCGCCAACAAAGGTTTCGGCGGAATATTCTCTGTGAATTATAACAAACAGAACCGCCTGATAGATGTGAACCGGAAATATTACGAGCTGGATGGCCGCACCCGCTTCGATTACAACGACCTCCAATATGCGCAGAGTGTACTGTTCGGCGGTATTGCCAACCTTACTTACCGCAGCGGCAGCAATAAGTTCAGCTGGAAGAACGCATACAGCATCAACAGTAACGATCAAACAATCCTCCGTAACGGACAGGATATTGACGGCGATATCCGCTATGGTGTAAGGAGCCAGGAGCTGAGCTTTGTATCCAATCGCCTCTTCAACTCGCAACTCATCGGCGATCACTTCCTCCGCAAAGGGAACTACCGCATCCGTTGGAATCTCAATACAGCCCTGATGCATCAGGACCTCCCCGATTTGCGCAGGTTGAAATATACTTCGGTGAATAACGGCGACTTCTATGTGAACGTGCCGTTGAACACCGGCGCTCCGCGCAATGCCGGCCGCTTCTACTCCGATCTGAATGAAAAAGTATTTGGTGGTTCTGTGGATGTTGCCAAAACTTTCAAATGGGGCAACTACCAGCAGCAGGTGAAAGCAGGCGGGTTGTTCCAGCGGAAAGACAGGGAGTTCAGGGCGCGGGCGCTGGCCATCATCCGTGGCAACAACAGCGATAACCTTATCTATCTTGCTCCTGACAAGATCTTCGCAAAAGAGAATTACGCATCGGATAAATTTTATCTCGATGATCTCACGGGACCTGCTGACAGCTACGATGCCTATGCCAATCTCGGCGCCGGTTTCCTGCAGTTCGACAACCAGATCGGAGAGAAGATCCGCGTGGTATGGGGCGCAAGAGTAGAATATTTCCTGCAGCATCTGCAATCTCCCACGCTCAGCGCCATCGAGCATTCCGCCACGGATGTACTGCCCTCGCTGAACTTCACTTATCTGTTGAACAGCAAGACCAACATCCGCATCGCTGCCTCACAAACGGTATCACGGCCTGAGTTCCGGGAAATATCTCCGTTCAACTTCTATGATTTTGAAAGGAATGGTCTTGTGTATGGTAACTCACAGCTTACCAGAACGAAGATCACAAACATAGACGCACGATATGAACTGTACCCGAAAGCCGGGGAGGTATTTACATTTGGTGTGTTCTACAAATACTTTGACAAACCCATCGAAACGAGCTATGAAACCGCACAGGGTTCTCCTTCCTTCTCTTACTGGAATGCAAAGAGCGCAACAAGTCTTGGTGTAGAACTGGAGTTCCGAAAGAACCTTGGTTTCATCGGCAGCGGCGTGTTCGAGAAATTCTCCTTCTTCACCAATGCCGCACTGATCAAGAGTCAGGTGAAATTCCCGAAGGATTATGCAGGTGCGGAAGACAGGCCCATGCAGGGACAATCCCCATACGTAGTAAATGCAGGTTTGCAGTTTGATAACCAGGGATCCGGAACAAATGCATCCGTTCTTTTCAACGTGATCGGTAAACGCATTGCGCAGGTAGGTAATATCGATTTCCCGCATATCTGGGAAAAACCTCGTCCGTTGCTGGATTTCCAGATCACGCAACGCCTGTTTACGAATGCTGACCTGAAGTTCACCGCATCTGACATCCTCAGCAGCAGAGGGGTGTTCTACTGGGAAGGCGGCGACAAGAAAATGGCCAGCAGCTCGGATCTCACGATCAATAAATTCAACTACGGTACCAACATCGGGGTACAATTCAGTTATAAATTCTGATAAGCATTGTTAAGTAATATTTCCAAATAAGATTCTTGAATTTCAAAACAAAGAACATTATGAAAAAAAGCCTGATTGCTTTATCCGTCTTTGCAGTACTGATCATTGCAGCATGTACCAAAGACAGCAACTCGAACCCTAACCCGGGAGGCACCACCGAATCAGACACCCTGAGAGGTTCTATCACACAGAGCAGAACTTTGAAATCCGGGAAGATCTATTACATCAGCGGTCCTGCGATCGTTAAGAACAGTGCAGTGCTGACCATTGAGCCCGGCACGGTGATCAAAGGGATCAAAGGTACCAAAGCGGTATTGGTGATCACCCGCGGTTCCAAGCTCATGGCGGAAGGTACCGCTGCCAAACCCATTGTATTCACTTCCAACCAGGCGGCAGGCGCAAGAGCTACGGCTGACTGGGGCGGCGTTGTGTTACTGGGTAACGCAAAGGTGAACTCCAGCTTCCTCGGAGTAGCCGGCAGAAGACAAGTGGAAGGGTTTGAAAAACAGGAAGGAGATGCATTGGGCCAGGATATTGTTGGCGGTGGTGATGATGATAACGATAACTCCGGTATTCTGAAGTATGCGCGTATCGAGTTTGCCGGTATTGCACTGTCAACAACAGCTAACTCTGAACTGAACAGCCTCACCATGATCGGGGTGGGTAAAGGTACTACTATCGATTATGTACAATCATCCTTTGGCGGCGACGATTCTTTCGAATGGTTCGGCGGTTCTGTGAATGCAAAACACCTGATCGCTTACCGCGGTCTGGATGATGATTTCGATACAGATAACGGTTTCACCGGTCGCGTACAGTTTGGCGTGGCCATCCGCGATAAAGATATCTCTGACTTCGCCCTGCCGGGCCTGTCCAATGGTTTTGAATCAGACAATGATGAACCGGGTTCTGACGCTACACCGCTGACAGCGGCTGTTTTCTCCAACATGACCCTTGTTGGCCCGATGGCCATTAACGGTGGCGCTAACATCCCGGCTAACAACGTGTTTGGTCGCGCTGCGCACATCCGCAGAAACTCCCGTATGTCTTTCTACAACTCCGTAGTGCTTGGTTATCCTACCGGTATCTACATCGAGAGCGATAAATCAGCGAATGCTGCCACTGCCGGCGACCTGGATATCCGTAATACTTTCGTAAGCGCTACAGGTAAGAAACTGGATGCGAAAGTGACAGCTACTACCTTCGATGTGAAGTCATGGTTCATGAATGGTCGCGGTAACGATACCAGCATCGTGAATGTAGATGATTTCAAATTCGCCAAGATCAGTGGTCTGGCCGATCTGAAAGACATCGATATCCGTCCTGTTGCCGGCTCTCCGCTGCTGGGTAAGGCTGCTTTCACAGCTGGTAAATCCAACGATGCTTACTTCACCAAAGTGACCTATGTAGGCGCACTGGATGTAAACGACAACTGGATGCAGGGTTGGACCAACTGGGATCCCAAGAACGCGGCTTACTAGTCTTTCGTGTAATTGTAGCTATTGATAATTGATTTTTACCGTTCCGGCGCCAGCAGCCGGAACGGTTTTTTTATGGATATCGTTTCCTACTTTTGCGCAAAATTTTAGTGCATAGCATGAGAGCACTCCGTTCATTTGTATTGATGTTTTTGTTGATGTGTTGTGCCGCCACAACGCGGGCACAGTTCCTGATGGATATGATCGACACGTCTACCAGTCTGGGTAAGGGAATGATCTCCATCTACAAGAAGTTTGACCATCTTCGTATCAGCGGGTATATGCAGCCCCAGTTCCAGCTGGCCTCTGCCAAGGGGGCCGGAAGCTTTGCCGGTGGTGATTTTGCGCCGAGAGTGAACAATCGTTTCATGTTACGGCGCGGGCGGGTGCGGTTTGACTATGCGCACTTTAACCAGCGGAATCACCCTACGGTACAGTTTGTGTTCCAGTTTGACGGTACAGAGCGTGGTGTGAACATCAGGGATTTTTGGGGGAGGGTGTTTGATGGCAGATGGGATGTTGCTGCGCTCACCATGGGGATGTTTGCGCGGCCATTCGGATATGAGGTGAACCTGTCTTCCGCAGACCGTGAATCGCCGGAACGCGGACGTATGTCGCAGATACTGATGAAAGGAGAGCGGGACATGGGGGCGATGCTGACTTTCGAGCCCCGGGACCCCAAACATCCCCTGCATTTTCTCAAAGTGGATGTAGGCTTGTTCAATGGACAGGGCCTCTCCGGCCCTGCGGACTTTGACAGTCACAAGGATCTCATCGCCCGTATTGCCATGAAGCCCATAGCTGTCAATCGCAGCGGATGGCTTCTTTCCGCGGGTGTTTCCGTGCTTTACGGCGGTATGGAACAGTTCACGAACGTGATCTACAGGATGGATCAAACAAGTTTCAGGGTGGATTCCTCGGCCTCCAACACCGGCGCCATCGCACCGCGCCATTATTACGGGGCGGACGCACAGCTGGTGATCCCTAACGCTGAGGGCACTACGCAATTGCGCGGTGAATACATCCGCGGAACACAAACCGGTACCCGCCGTACTTCCGAATCCCCCGGCGTGATCCCGGTGGAAAAAGACGGCAGCTATTCTCCTTTGTACGTCCGCAATTTCGATGGCGCTTATATCACTTTCCTGCAACATCTTGGCAGCGTCAAACATCAGCTGGTGCTGAAATACGACTGGTACGACCCTAATACCCGTGTGTCCGGAAAGCAGATCGGTAAACCAGGATCGAATCTAACGGAATCGGATATACGATTTGATACTTTCGGCGGTGGTTATGTGTATTACTTCAATGAGAACATGAAAGTCACTTTCTGGTATGACCGGGTGTGGAATGAGGGCACCTCGCTGCCAGGGTTTACCGGAGATGTGGATGATAACGTGTTCACAGCCCGTTTGCAGTACCGGTTCTAGGGCGCCTGTTATTGTTTCAGGAAGGGTCCCGCCTCATCACCCGTCCTTCCCCTGTTCGAGGGTGAATCCGAAGGTAGAACCCACTTCCACCTTGCTGCGCACATTGATGGTCTGCTCGTGCGCTTCCACGATATGTTTTACGATGGCGAGCCCAAGGCCGGTACCGCCAATATCCCGGCTGCGTGCCCGGTCTGTACGGTAGAAACGCTCAAATACCCTTGGCAGGTGTTCTTCCGCCATACCGATGCCGTTATCCGAGATCTCTATCAGCACCCGCTTGCCATCCATGTTATAGATACTGGCAATGGTATGCCCTTCCTGTTTGCCGTATTTTACAGAATTCTCGATCAGGTTGATCAGTACCTGCCGGATTTTTTCCTTGTCGGCCAGCACATGCACCGGCGCTTCACAGCCTTTTTTGATGCTGAATTTGATCTCTTTCTGGTTGGCTTTCAGGGAAAGCGTGTCAAACACATCTTTCACAAGGTCCTGGATCACGAACACTTCCTTGTTGATGGTCATCTCCCCGCTTTCCAGCTTGGAGATCTCATCCAGGTCGTCAATCAGGCGGCAGAGACGGTCGATATTCTTGGTGGCGTTCTTCAGGAACATCTTGTTCACGGAAGGGTCTTCAATCGCTCCGTCCAGCAGTGTATGGATATATCCCTGTACGGCGAAAATGGGTGTTTTCAGTTCATGGGAGAGATTGAGAAGGAACTCTTTGCGGAAAGCTTCATTCCTGCGCAGGTTTTCCAGCTCTTCTTTCTTTTGCGCGGCCCATTTTTCCACATCCTCGCTCACTTCATCGATGGTTTTCAGGGGCAGGATGTTCTTATTGAAGAAATCCTCCCGCTTGGAGGCCTTCGTCTGGTAAATGAACTTGTAAATGAGCTTGATCTTCCGGTAGATGAAGTTCTGTAAGGTGTAGAGATACAGGTAATAGGCGACCAGGAAGGTGAGTACAAAAGCGATCCCTGTTTCCTTCAGTCCCACGCCCAGTACCAGGCAACCCACCCCCATGATCAGCGAAAGCACCAGGGCGGTAAAACCAGCCAGCTTTTGCGGAGAAAGATTCTTTGCTTTGAACATACTCCAAAGTGAGTAATGATTGTAATACCGGGAAATTAACTTAAAAATCAAAAATTAAAAAGTAAAAAGATGAAACAAGAATAGAGGAACGGGAGATACAAATGAAGTCCCCGGGCTGTGAACAGCCCGCTTCCCGGATGGTGGGTACCCTTACATTTCAAATTTGTAACCCACGCCTTTGACGGTCGTGATAAGATCCACGCCCAGTTTCTGGCGGATCTTGCGGATGTGTACGTCAATCGTACGGTCCCCTACGATCACCTCTGTGCCCCAAACCTGGTTGAGGATCTCGTTGCGGAGGAAAACCCTGCCGGGTTTGGAGGCCAGCAATTGCAACAGCTCGAACTCCTTTTTGGCCAGAATGATCTCCTGGCCCTTGTAGGTAACGGTGAACTTCTCCCGGTCTATCACCAGGTCGCCCAGCTGAAGCTGCTGTTCTTCCACCTTATTCAACCGGCGGAAAAGGGCGTTGATACGGCTAACAAGCAATTTTGGCTTGATGGGCTTGGCAATGTAATCATCCGCCCCCATGTTCAAACCTTCTATTTCGCTTTTTTCATCATTCAACGCTGTGAGGAACAATACCATGGTGTCCTTGAACTCAGGAAGCTTCCGGATCTCCTTACAGGTATCGATCCCGTTCTTGTTCGGCATCATGATGTCCAGCATGATGAGGTCCGGCCGGAATATCTTCGCTTTCTGGATCGCTTCGCTGCCATCTTTCGCCGTTACGGTGTCATATCCCGCACTTTTCAGATTGTAACTAATGATCTCAAGAATATCCGTCTCATCATCCACTACAAGAATTTTACCTACTGCTACTGCTGGTTCCATCAACATAAAACTTGGGTTTTAAAGACGGCACAAAATTAAAGCGGGGATTCCCTATTCATGGAATGATAACATTATAAAATTGTTAATTCAGCCACATGGGACAGGCCGTCCGGACTGCAAGGTACGGCTTTCGGTCAGATAATACGCTATACCTCCCGCCGATCAATGATATGTACATAATTACATATATCACTAGTGATTAATAAGACGTGCGGGATTAGCAAATCACTTTTTTTGGTAGTAAATTTGCAGTATCGAGAAGGCGTAATTTATTTATATGAGGAAAACATTACTAATCATATCTTTAGGTATTGTACACAGCGGCTGGATATTCGCGCAACAACAGGTTCAAATCCCCATCACCCGCCAGATATTTCATGATAACATCGACAAGGAACAGGTGGCTGCCGACAAGTTTGACGGCAAGGTGGATGGTTTTGTAAAAGTTTCGGACGATCAAAGCCTGAACCTGCAGGTGACCAATGCGCTGATAAAGACTGTGGATGATATCCAGATGGAGATAGAGCGGGACACCGCCCTCGATCAGCGCCTCAAGGTCAAATATCTCAACGGTCTGTACCTCGTGCTGAAAGACTACAACAATAAAAGAGCCCACCGCCACATCAATGCGGAAGAAGCGCCGGCCATGATCCAGGCTTTCCGTAACATGATGCATGCGGATATCAAGGGGAAAAGCATTTACCCTTATTCGCGCCAGCTGAGTTTCGAAGCAGGGGAAAACCTCATCAATGCCTTTGCGGATAATCCGGGGTTCAAGGAAGCCCGTGCGGAGATGTTCTCCAAATACGCCTTTAAGAACCTGGAAGAGATCCTGCCCAAACTCGGCCCCTACCTGGATTACCCGGTAACGGACTCTATTATAGCAACCGTGGCACGCAAGTACCCGAACAAAGTACTTACTTACGCAACATCTTACACTCCTACTGCCAGCGCGATCCGTCGCAATCCGGACCCCCTGGTGCAACAGATCGTTCAGATCGGCCGCTCCCCCCAGTCCACCAAACTGATGCCTTTTATCGATCAGCTTCTGGACGGTACTTCCACGATTTCCCAGCTGGAAAAGGCGGTGGAGAATGACGACAACTATTTCCGGGAGATGGTAAAAGCCTCCATCCAGCTGCAGAAAAGGAAGTTCGAAGGTGCCAACCCCCTCGGCCTGAAAGCCATGCAGGAAAACATGCAGGCCAAATCCCTGCGGTATATCCGCGAGGTGAACGACCTGCACGAAGAAGGCCCCAACGTGCGCTTCCGCATCGTGAAGGACTTTACGCCGGAGGAATTATACTATCTCATCGTGAACGGCCAGGAAGAGCTTTTCACATCCAGCTATACCAACGCCGCCAAGATGGGGCTGTACGACCAGATGATGCTGCGCATGAAACCACCCCGCGGGGATTCCCTGCTGATGCTTGTGAGCTTTGACCGGTTCAAGAAATTCATCGCCATGGCTGCCGGGTTCAATACATTGGATAACTTCCTGCGTTCCATGGATCCGGAAAATGCCAACTACCTGATGGTGAAGTTTGTGCGTAGCCTGGAGAAAACAGAGGACCTGGAAGACGCCGTGGACGTAGCCAACTCCTTCGGCAGTATCCGCGATCCCAAACTGCTGGACTTCCTGCGGACAGAGGTGCATAAAAACCTCACTTTTGTATCCGGCAAGAAAGACAAAAGAGGGATCACCATCTACAGCCTGCTGAACAGCATCTTCGCGGAAGACGGCAAGGGCAGTGACTCTGTATGGGCCACCGAGATGTCGTCCAAACTGCGGCTGCCACCCATCAATTACGTGGAAGCTTCATCCCTGCCGGATGACAGCGGCCGTATTTACCAGCAGGTATTCTTCTACGGGGACGAAGACGGTGCCACCTCTTACGCCAGCTTTATGGGGAATTTCCCTGCCAGCGACTGGAAAGTGAACAAGGGGCAGTTCTGGACCACTATCACCTCCCTGAAAGGAAAACCCACAACCATTTTCGCCAATCTTCCGCTGAAAGAACCGGAGGACAAAACGGCGATCGAGAAATTGTCAGAATACCTGGACGAGAAAGATATCCATCCCACTATTTTTATTCACCGCGGTCATAGTTATCACGTGAACACTACACTGGATAACCTGCAGAGCACGGCCCGCATCGTGATACTCGGGTCCTGCGGCGGATATCACAACCTGGCCATCGTACTTGAAAAATCGCCGGAGGCGCATATCATTTCCTCCAAGCAGGTAGGAACCTACCGGGTGAACGAGCCTATTATCCGCAGCCTGGAAGATGTGGTAAGGTCTGGTAAGAATGTAGACTGGGTGCAGATGTGGGCTGGGTTGATGAAGAAATTTGCGGGTGAGGGGGCCAACAAAACCCTGTTTGACGACTATGTGCCGCCGCATAAGAACCTCGGCGCCATTTTCATCAAGGCTTACCGCCAGGTCATGAAGGATCAGAAATAACAATCTTGTCATAATGTAGAAGGGGAGAGCGCCGCAAACGGTACCTCCCTTTTTGCATTTTGCGATTATCCATTTACATTTACAGGCGATGAACAATGTTAAGAACAGGCAGGTTTTTGATTTCAGTTTGTTGAGACGGGTATTCTCCTTTGCCGCGCCCTACAAGCGCTATTTCTACCTGTCCATGTTCCTCACCGTACTGCTGGCACTCCTTTCACCCGTACGGCCTTACCTCATACAGTTGACGGTTGACAAGTACATCACCAGTCAATGGGTGCAGATGCTCATCACCATCACCATTGTGCAGATATTGATGTTGCTGCTGGAAACCCTCGTTCGTTTTTTGTTTTCTTATATCACCAACTGGCTGGGGCAGTCTGTGATCAAGGATTTGCGCGTAGCTGTATACCGCAAGGTGGTCCGCCTCAACCTCGCCTATTTCGATAAAACGCCCATCGGTACCCTTACCACCCGCACCATCAATGACATTGAAGCCATCAACGATATCTTTTCGGAAGGCATCATCTCCATTGTGGCGGATGTGCTGATGATACTCGCCATCCTTGGTGTGATGTTCCATGAGGACTGGCGGCTGACGCTGATCAGCCTTTCTCCTTTCCCGGTGCTGATCCTCGCAACGTACTGGTTCAAAGAAAGCGTCAACAAGTCCTTTCACCGGGTACGCAACGCAGTAGCCGCGCTCAATGCCTTTGTGCAGGAGCGTATCACCGGCATGGTAGTGGTACAGGCTTTTTCTGCGGAAGACCGGGAGTTCGGGAAATTCCGCACCATTAACAAAGATCACCGCAAAGCCAATATAGATGCCATTTTCGCGTATTCCGTATTCTTTCCTGTGGTGGAGATCATTCTGGCCATCTCACTGGGGCTGATGGTGTGGTGGGGCGCCAACAAAGTGCTCAATTACGAGGTCACCCAGGGGGTGATGATTGCCTTTATCATGTACCTCAACATGCTTTTCCGCCCGCTGCGCATTCTGGCAGACAAGTTCAATACCCTGCAAATGGGCATGGTGGCGAGTGAGCGGGTGTTCAAGGTGCTGGATAGTGATGAGCATATCGCGGACAAAGGCATGCATACCGCTGTCGGTATGAAAGGTGAGATCGAATTTGATCATGTATGGTTTGCGTATAAAGATGAACGGTACGTGCTGAAGGATGTATCGTTCCATGCAAAATCCGGGCAAACCGTTGCGCTGGTAGGGCATACCGGTTCCGGCAAGACCACCATCATCAGTATCCTCAACCGGCTTTACGAGATACAGAAAGGGAGAATCAGTATTGACGGGATTTCCCTGCAGGACTATAAGCTGGCCGAATTACGGAGCAGGATAGGTGTGGTGCTTCAGGACGTGTTCCTCTTCTCCGGCTCCATTTATGAGAATATCACTCTCCGGAACCCCGCTATCAGTCGCGAACAGGTAGAACATGCCGCCCGCCTGATAGGGATGCATGACTTCATTCAGCAATTGCCCGGCGGGTATGACTACCAGGTAATGGAGCGGGGCAGTACGCTTAGCCTTGGGCAGCGACAGCTGATCTCCTTCATCCGTGCCCTGTTATACAATCCTTCCATCCTTATCCTCGACGAAGCCACCTCCTCCGTAGACACTGAATCGGAAATGCTCATTCAGCATGCCATCGATAAACTGATCGCCGGACGTACGGCTATTGTGATCGCCCACCGGCTCAGTACCATCAGCAAGGCGGACCAGATCATTGTGCTGGACAAGGGCGAGATCCGGGAAATGGGAACCCACGAGGAACTGTTGCGGCAGGAAGGATATTATCATAAATTATATATGATGCAGTTTGTGAAATCCGGTTCAGCAGTTTGATAAGAAATTGGTAATTAACCAGTTAATACCCCGGAAAAGAAAGACATGATCCTCGTCAGTTTTTTTACCCTCCGCTACTATTTTATATAAAATCGCCTACCTTTGCACAAAATTTCAGAAAACGGTGATTTCCTTTAGTCAGTTCAAATACAAGCTGGTAGCCCTGATAACAGTTTTTTCCCTGACTGTTTCCGCTGCATTTGCTTCGGGCGGTGAAGAAAAAAAAGGTTTTAATGCCAAGGAGGTGATCCTTGGTCACGTAAAAGATGCGCATGACTGGCATCTGATGGACATCGGGGATGTGCATGTGACCATGCCGCTGCCGGTGATCATTTATAACCCCACCCGCGGTCTGTCCGCTTTCTCTTCTTCCCGGTTCGAGCATGGCCATGCGGCATACGATGGTTATCGTTTACTGACCGACCATTTCATAGAAGAGCATCACCTGAATCCCAAGGATTACGTTACCGGTACTATAGTGGCGGTAGACGCCAGCGGGATGCCTGTAAAGGAGAAGATCTACGATCTGTCTGTTACCAAGAATATTACTTCAATGCTGCTGGCGGCCGTGTTGCTGATCATCATCATGCTGAATGTGGCCAAGAGCTACCGCATCCGCGGTCACCGCCAGGCTCCCAAAGGTTTGCAAAGCCTCCTCGAGCCGGTGATCATCTTTATCCGCGACGAGGTAGTACGCCCCAATATCCTCGCCAAAAAGGCCGACAATTATGTTCCCTTCATACTGACCATCTTCTTCTTTATCCTGATCAACAACCTGTTAGGTCTGCTACCGGGTTCTGCCAACGTAACCGGCAACATCGCCGTTACCTTTGCCCTCGCGCTGATCAGTTTTGTGGTAATGATGGCCAGCACCAACAGGCACTTCTGGGGCCACATCTTTAACCCGCCTGTACCCGGCGGTGTGAAAGTGATCCTGGCGCCGGTAGAGCTGATCGGTGTGATCACCAAGCCGGTATCCCTGATGGTGCGGTTGTTTGCGAACATTCTGGCGGGGCACATCATTATCCTGAGTATTATTTCCCTGGTGTTCATTTTCGGCTCCCTCAACCCGATAGCGGGTTACGGGTTCCTCCCCATCACCATTGTCTTCAACATCGTGATGATGATGCTGGAGCTGTTGGTGGCGTTCATCCAGGCCTTCATTTTTGCCAACCTCACTGCCGTATTCATCGGTCAGGCGATGGAGCATCAGCATGACGGGCATCATTAATTTAACAGCGTTTAATCTTTAATTTCAAATACACATTTCATTATGGCACTTTTAACTGTTTTAGCACAGGCTGCTCAAACTGCAGCTTCATCAGGACTGGCACAAGCCGGTGGCGCTATCGGTGCTGGTATCGCTGCTATCGCAGCTGGTATCGGTGTAGGTAACATCGGTAAGAGCGCGCTGGAATCCATCGCCCGTCAGCCTGAAGCGGCTAACGACATTCGTGCGAACATGATCCTGGCTGCGGCGCTGGTAGAGGGTGTTGCCCTGTTCGGCGTTATCGCTGGTCTGTTGGCGGTAGTTCTGTAAGAACAAACTTTTTACTGCATCCGGCGCACAGGGCAAAGGATGCAGTAATTCCATTTTCCGAAAAGATAACAACCTTAAATACTGATATATGGATTTGTTGCAACCAGCATTAGGCCTGTTTTGCATTTCACTGCTGATCTTCATTATTGTTTTCCTGATCCTGAAGAAATTCGCCTGGAAACCGATCCTTTCCACTTTGAAAGAAAGGGAAGATTCTATTACGGACTCCATTGCCACCGCTGAGCGTGTGAAAGAAGAGATGGCCCAGATGAAGGCGGAGCATGAGCATGTACTGGCGGAAGCAAAGGCAGAGCGCAGCAAGATTCTGAAAGAAGCAAAAGAAGCGAAGGATCACATCATCAGCGAAGCCAAAGCGCAGGCTCAGGCAGAAGCGAAGAAGATCATTCACGATGCTTCCATTGCGATCGAGAACCAGAAAATGGCCGCTCTCACTGAAGTGAAGAACCAGGTAGGCAACCTTGTGATAGAAGTAGCGGAGAAAGTACTGCGCAAAGAGCTGTCTGACAAACAAAACCAGGAGGCTTACATCAGGCAACTGGCTTCTGAAATCAAAATGAACTAATTAGAACTATGCAGAATCCCCGTTTAGCAAGCAGATATGCTAAATCACTGATAGACCTGGCGGTGGAAAAGAACCAGCTGGAAGCCGTTCATGGCGATATGTTGCTGTTGCAGTCCATCGTACGCAGCAATCACGATGTGGTGGTTTTGCTGAAAAGCCCGGTGATCAAAGCGGAAAAGAAAGTGAAGATATTGGGCGCCATCCTGGATGGCAAGATCAGCGGCATCACTTCCGCGTTCATCCGCCTGCTGGCCGTAAAAGGCCGTGAAGGCGTTCTGACGGAGATTGCAGAGGAGTTTGAGAAGCAGTATAATGTGCTTAAGAACATCACCCGCGTGAAGCTGACCACTGCCACTCCCCTTGATGCACCGTTGCTGGCGCTCATTCGCGAGAAAGTGGAAACATCCGCCGGTCGCAAGGTAGAGCTGGAAACCGCCGTGAATGCAGACCTGATCGGAGGTTTTGTGCTGGAGACCGGTAACGAGCTGTTCGACGCCTCTGTACAACGTGATCTGAAAGATATCCGGAAGCAATTCCTGAAAAATATTTACGTATCTGATATCAGATAAATTTTTTAACAGCAGCCGCTGCGTAATCGCAAAGCTGTTGTCGTTATATTTAGTTTAAACCTTAACGACTCTTTAAAAAAAATAACAATGGTTGACATTAAGCCAGATGAAATTTCGGCGATATTACGCCAGCAGCTGAGCAACTTCAACGCTTCCGCAGAACTGGAAGAAGTAGGTACCGTGTTGCAGGTGGGTGATGGTATTGCCCGTGTATATGGATTGAATAATGTGCGCTCCGGTGAGCTGGTTGAATTCGAGAACGGCGTGAAAGCTATCGTATTGAACCTGGAAGAAGATAACGTGGGTGTGGTATTGATGGGTGAATCCACTGAGATCAAAGAAGGTAACACGGTTCGCCGTACCGGCCAGATCGCTTCCATTAAAGTAGGCGAAGGGCTGATCGGTCGCGTTGTGAATACTTTGGGTACACCGATCGACGGTAAAGGCCCCGTTACCGGGGAGCTCTACGAAATGCCGCTGGAGCGTAAGGCCCCGGGGGTTATTTATCGTGAGCCGGTAAAGGAACCGCTGCAAACAGGTATCAAGGCGATCGACGCGATGATCCCCATCGGTCGCGGCCAACGTGAGCTGGTGATCGGTGACCGTCAGACCGGTAAAACTGCGATCTGTATAGACACGATCATCAACCAGAAAGAATTTTACGATGCCGGCAAACCGGTGTATTGTATATATGTGGCCATCGGTCAGAAAGCTTCCACTATTGCAGGTGTGATGAAAACCCTGCAGGAGAATGGCGCTATGGCCTACACCACTATCGTAGCGGCTTCCGCTGCCGATCCTGCTCCGCTGCAGTTCTATGCTCCGTTCGCAGGTGCGGCCATCGGTGAGTTCTTCCGTGATACGGGCCGTCCTGCCCTGATCATCTACGATGACCTGTCCAAACAAGCCGTAGCTTACCGTGAGGTATCCCTGCTGCTCCGCCGCCCGCCCGGCCGTGAAGCGTATCCCGGTGACGTATTCTACCTCCATAGCCGTCTGCTGGAACGTGCTGCGAAGATCATCTCAAAAGACGAGATCGCGCAGCAAATGAATGACTGCCCGGATTCCATCAAACACCTCGTGAAAGGCGGTGGTTCCCTGACGGCATTACCGATCATCGAAACACAGGCCGGTGACGTATCTGCATACATCCCCACGAACGTGATCTCTATTACGGACGGTCAGATCTTCCTGGAGAACAACCTGTTCAACTCCGGTATCCGCCCCGCGATCAACGTAGGTATCTCCGTTAGCCGCGTAGGTGGTAGCGCACAGATCAAATCCATGAAGAAAGTGGCCGGCACCCTGAAGCTGGACCAAGCCCTCTATCGTGAGATGGAAGCCTTCTCCAAATTCGGCGGTGACCTGGATGCGGCTACCAAATCCGTACTGGACAAAGGTGCCCGCAACGTGGAAATCCTGAAGCAGGCGCAGTTCAGTCCTTATTCCGTAGAAAAACAGGTAGCGATCATTTACCTCGGTACCAATGGTCTGCTCCGCGAAGTGCCCGTGAAGAACGTGAAAGCTTTCGAAGAAGCGTTCCTGCACGAGATGGAAGTAAGACTGCCTGATGTGCTCGGTGAGTTCAAGAAAGGCAATCTGCCTGATGATGGACTGAAGAAGATGGTAGCATTGGCCAATGAGCTGAAGCCCCGCTTTGCATAAGTATTCTGCATTTGAACATAGTAAAGCCTCCCGGTATCCGGGAGGCTTTTTATTTTGTTGAATTTTTTTTTCATCGACAATGTTTTTGAATATTGAACAGCTGAACAATGGGAGGCTCCACAGCCTATGGTGTTTTTCGATATAAACTTACTGTAACGGCTCTTTAACCCGCCGTCATCATTTATTTATTGAACAACCTGCCTTTTTCCCGTCTGGCAAAAAGTTTTTTTCGGCTTAGCTTAAGGCGATAGGATTTCTAATGCAAAATGCTATCGGCAAAAGGAGGAGCCCTCGCCCTTGAGAACATCTATTACGACTTCAACAAATCCAACATCCGGAGCGATGCCGCCGCTATCCTCGACAGGCTGATCGCACAGTTGCGGCAACATCCTGCCGCCACCGTACTCCTCGTTGCCCACACAGATGCGCGGGGGAATGACGCCTACAACCTCCGGCTTTCCGAACAACGCGTCCGGAGCGCAAAGCGCTATCTGACGGACAGAGGGGTTGCGGCTTCCCGGGTGGTAACAGGGTTCCGGGGGAAGAGGGAGCTTAGCAATCAGTGTGGGGACGGAGTTCCCTGTCCGGAAGAGCAGCATCAGTTGAACAAGCGCATTACATAATAAAAAACATTTATTTGGTTTATATCATAAACTAATTTACATTCGTGTTCGCAAGCCTATAATCCAGCTATATGTTTAAAACATGTTTTCTCTTCCTGCTGCCTGCCTTCGTCCCCATGTTGCTGCAGGCACAGTCTGCCGTCAGCGGGAAGGTCACGGACGCCCGGAAGAAGCCGTTGGCCGGTGTGAATATTTCGGTCAAGGGATCTTATGACGGCGCTACCAGCGCTGCGGACGGAACATTTAAATTCACAACTTCCGTGCAGGGAGAACGCATCATTACCGCCAGCCTCAGCGGATATCAATCTATAGAGATCAAAGCAGAACTGGGCACACCGCAGCAGCTGCATATCGTGTTGCGGGAAACCGTGAATGAATTAAAAATGGTGACCATATCAGCGGGCAGTTTTGAAGCGAGCGATGAAAAGAAGAACACCGTGCTGAAACCACTGGATATTGTAACCACTGCCGGTGCGGGCGCGGATATCGTAAGCGCCCTGAAAACCTTGCCGGGCGCACAACAGGTAGGGGAGAAGGAAGGGTTGTTCGTGCGTGGTGGTACAGGATATGAAACGCAGACTTTCATTGACGGTATGATGGTGCGCAATCCCTTCTACAGCGGCATGCCGGATTATGCAGCGCGCGGCCGTTTTTCTCCTTTCCTCTTCAAAGGCACTACTTTCAGCAGTGGCGGTTATTCCGCGCAATACGGACAGGGACTTTCTTCTGCGCTGGTGCTCGAATCCATCGATCTGCCGGAACGCTCTTCTTTCTCGCTGGGCATCGGCAGTGTAGGACCTAATGCAGGTGTGGATGTGTTGACAAAAGATAAAAAGAAAGCTTACGGAATAGAAGCGGGTTATTTTAACCTGTCGCCTTACTTCAAGCTGGTGAAACAAAGCCAGCAACCGACAACATCGCCTCAGGGCATGGACGGCTCTGCCAATTACCGGATGAAAACCTCCAGGACCGGCATGTTGAAAGTATTTGTATCCGGCAGCTGGAACCGTTTCGGTTTCAAGGGTGAAAGCCTGGAGTATCCGGGATACAAAGAAGACTTTGAACTGGAAAACAATTACGCCTATACGAATATCACGTATAAGGAAAGCCTGGGTAACGGCTGGCGCATGAACCTGGGTACTTCTTACAGCACGAACCGCGACCGCATCTACATGGATACAGTAGGAAAAAATCCTTCCCCTACGCACGTAAAGAACCGCCAGGATCTCAGTCAGCTCCGCTTTGTGCTCACCAAAGGCCTTGGCCGTTATTCCGTATTGCGCGTAGGAAGCGAATATCAATATGCTGATGAACGATCTGCATTTAATACGCTGCAGGCGAATTATGTAGATAATTACATAGCCGGTTTCGTGGAAGGAGATATTTATTTTACGCCAAGATTTGTGGGCCGCCTGGGCACACGATATGAATATACCTCCTTGCTGCGACAGGCCAACCTCGCTCCCCGCGCATCTTTGGCCTATAAGCTGGACGATAAGGGGCAGATTGCATTTGCGTACGGAGAATTCTATCAGAAGCCGGAACCGCAATATCTCCGCTTCGATCACAATCTTGACTTCATGCGTGCCACGCATTACATCGCCAGTTATCAGCGCATCGCGCAATTTCATACGCTGCGGGCAGAGATCTTTTACAAGAAGTATCATGATCTGCTGAAGACCGTTCCGGGATACAGCAATAACGGTACCGGCTATGCGAAAGGACTGGAATTATTCTGGCGCGATAAGAAAACGATCAGGAATGCGGATTACTGGATCTCCTATTCTTACCTGGACACCAAAAGGGATTACCTGAACTACCCGTACGAAGTGCAGCCGGATTTCGCGGCCAATCATACCGCCACGCTGGTCTACAAACACTTTATCTCAACACTGCAACTGAATCTGGGGGCTACTTACACATTCGCGACCGGTCGCCCTTACTATAATCCGAACCGGCCGGCGGACGAATTCATGAAAGACCGCACCCGCACCCTGAACACACTCGGTTTCAGCACCAGTTACCTGACCACTGTGGGCAAGGCGTTTACCGTTTTCGTATTTTCGATCACGAATGTGTTGGGGAACGATCAGGAATACGGGTTCCGGTATTCTTCGGACAAACTGCGCAGGAATATGATTGGTCCCATGGCGCCGAGGTTCTTTTACATTGGCATGTTCATGAGCTTCGGCATAGACCGCCGCCAGGAAACTATTGACAGACTTTAAAACTGATCTATATGAAAAAAATCATTCTCTCCCTTTTATTGGCAGGCGGTTTTGCTTTTGCCGCACAAGCGCAGAGCCCGCAATACATGGATGCCATGAAGCAACAAGTGGGTATGCTGGACAGTATGAGCAGCTATTCTCCTGCCGGTATGCAACAACTGGCCAACACATTTGAACGTATTGCGGAAGTTGAAAAAACGCAATGGCTGCCTTATTACTACGCCGCTTATTGCCGGGTACAGGAAGCGTTTATGACGCAGGACAAAACGAAGATCGATGAGGTGGCGGACAAAGCCGCACTGAATGTGGAAAAAGCAACGGCGTTGAAAGGAAAAGATTCCGAGATCAATTGCATCCTCTCTATGATCGCTTCTTCACGCATCAGCGTAGATCCGATGACCCGTGGGATGAAGTACGGTGCGGAATCTTCCGCCATGCTGGAAGAAGCGCAACAGCTGAACCCCGAGAACCCGCGTATCTATATGCTGAAAGGCCAGGCACTCTTCTACACACCGGAAGCATTTGGCGGCAGCAAAACAAAAGCAAAAGAAATGTTTGAGCTGGCATTGAAGAAATTTGCGACGTTCAGGGCTGCTGACAAACTCACGCCGCAATGGGGCGAACAATACACAAAAATGCTGATCGGGCAGATCAAATAATTGTGGCAGGTTACGGGCATTATGAATTGTCCGTAACCTGTTTATTTTTGTACACCAAATAGTAGCGATGAATTTTAAAGAACTGGATCCTATACTACATTCCCAACTGCGGCTGGCGATCATGTCTTTGCTGATAGGCGGGAAGGAAGCGGAATTCACGACACTGAAGGAAAAGACGAACGCTTCCGCCGGTAACCTGAGCGTACAGATCAACAAGCTGAAGGAAGCGGAGTATATTGAAGTGATCAAGCAGTTCAAAGACAATTATCCGCAAACCATTTGCAGAATCACTCCTGCTGGCGAGAAGGCTTTTGCCGACTACGTCAAATCTATCCAGGCTTATTTGCACACTGGCAGAAAATAGCCACCCCTTCCCACTGTTAACCCGATGCAGCGCTTATACCTAACTTCAACATCCGCGCAGCGCATTATTGCATACCATTAAAGCACAGAAAATGGAATTACTGGATCATAAACTGAAAGTGGCGCCCACGGCCGCGCTTGTACTGCTGCATGCACAATCCCTGTATGAAAGCGGAGCCTCAAAAGCGTATTTGTCGCAGGTGGACTTCGGCGAGGCAAAATTGCTGTCTGAGCAGATTGAAGCCGTTCTCAGGGATTTCGGCACTTTGGTACGCTATCGCAAGCGCTTCGTCCGTTATCTGCTCAATCAATATCTTTCAAAAGAAGATCCGGTACAGATCTGCATCCTCGGCTCGGGACTCGACCCCTTGTCCATGTACCTCCTCGAACACTACAACGACTCCATCACCCGTATATTCGAGATCGACAATGCGCATTTGTCTTTAAAAGAACAGCTATACCGCCGGTTGTTACCGGACATGCGAAAATTGCAATTCATTCAGGCGGATATCACCGATACCCTGCATCTGCCGGGCAGGCTCCGGGATGCGGGGTATCACCCCGAGGCCACCACTATCGTTCTGCTGGAAGGTCTCGTTTACTATATCACTGATGAACAATTCCTCAACACAATGCAGTTTTTCAGAACGCAGAACAAAACCAATGTAGCGATACTGGATTATATATTACCGGACGAAAGCGTGGCGGAATCAGCATTACCGGTTTACCGCACTACGCGTCAGTTGATGGAAAAAGTACTGGAAGGCGCTCTGCAACTCTACAGCCGCCAGCAGATGTTTGCGTTCATAGAGTTGTTGCACGGAGACGTAGCCGGCGTGGATTCCATGCAGGATGCGGAGTTCAAGCTCAATGGCCGGAATCAGCTGTATTACCAGGAAGGAGAAGGGGTGATCGAGATGATCTCGTTTTATATATGATCAGATCCCTTCAGATGCCAGTTCCGACTTCTTCAGCGGGTTCCTGGTATTTTCGGCGTAGTTTTTCCTGTGGGTGATGATATCGATGCAGGTGAAAACGGCCTGGCGGAAGGAAGCCTCATCGGCCACATTCTTTCCGGCGATGTCAAAAGCGGTGCCATGGTCCGGGGACGTACGTACGATGGGCAGGCCGGCGGTGTAGTTGATACCTTCTCCCTGGGCGAGGGATTTGAAGGGGATCAGGCCCTGATCGTGGTACATGGCCAGCACCCCGTCAAAACGGCGGTACATTTCGCGGGCAAAGAACGCGTCCGCGCTGTAAGGCCCGAAAACGAGCATATTGTTATGTTTGGCCTGTTTAATGGCCGGTGTGATCTGTTTGCTTTCCTCATCCCCGACCAGTCCTTCGTCCCCTGCGTGCGGATTGAGTCCCAATACAGCGATCCGCGGATTATCGACCCCGAAATCCCTGATCAGGCTTTCCCGCATGATCTGTAGTTTGCTGAGGATGTTCTCTTTAGTCACATATTTTGCTACTTCCGCCAGGGGCACATGTTCTGTGAGGAGACCCACCCGCATGTTGTCCGCCGTCATGAACATCAGTACGTCCTTGCTCTGGAAAACGCTCTGCAGGTAAGGGGTGTGGCCGGTAAAGTTGAAATCCTGGCTCTGGATATTCTTTTTGTGGATCGGCGCCGTCACCAGTCCGTCTATTTGCTTGCTCTTCAGGCATTCTACCGCCACGGCAAGAGAGCGGGCGGCGTATTTGCCCCCGGTCTCATTCTGCACACCCGGCGTGATCTGCACTTCTTCTTCCCAGCAGTTGAAAACGCTCACCTGCTTGGCGTTGAGGCGGTTGAGATCTTTTATGCTCTGGTAATTGAAGTTATTCTCGTTGAGCAGCTTCCGGTAGAAATTGATGGTCTTGTTAGAGGCAAAGATCACGGGTGTACACAGTTCCAGCATACGGCCATCCGCAAAGGTCTTGATGATCACTTCCATGCCGATGCTGTTCAGGTCTCCCACAGATATCCCGATTACGGGACGGTGGGTATGAGAAGTAGGAGTACTCATGTGTTTTCTGAATAAAAATATCTGTCAAATATACAGCTTAAAGTTGACACATGGGGGAGGGGGCGCAAACTGGCTACTATTCCTTAATTTTGCGCTTCATATTATTCCATGTATACGCTTAAAAAATCGCTGGGCCAGCATTTTCTCAAGGATGAGAACATGTGCAGGAAGATTGTGGAGGCATTGCCGGTAACGGATGGCATGCAGGTGCTGGAGGTGGGCCCCGGTGCGGGTGCCATCACCAAATACCTGCTGGAGATCCCCGGAATCCGGTTTATGGCGGTGGAACTGGATACGGAGAAAGTAAGTTACCTCGAAGCCACATATCCCGCTATCCGCGGAAAGCTCATCAACGAAAGCTTCCTGGAAACCGCGTTGCCTTACCAGGACCAGTTTGCCGTGATCGGGAACTTTCCCTACAATATCTCCACGCAGATCATGTTCCGTATATTGGAATGGAAAAATCAGGTGCCGCTGGTGGTGGGCATGTTCCAGAAGGAGGTGGCGCAGCGGATCGCGGCGAAGCATGGGAACAAGGACTACGGTATTCTCAGTGTGCTGTTGCAGCTGTACTATAAAGTAGAATACCTTTTTGAAGTACATGAGAACTGCTTTAACCCGCCGCCGAAAGTGAAATCCGCCGTTATCCGGCTTACCCGGCTCGAAACACCGCCACCGGTAAAGGATGCACGGAAGTTCACACTGCTCGTAAAAACAGCATTCGGCCAGCGGCGCAAACAACTCCGGAATCCGTTAAAAGGACTCTTCGATAAAACATTTTTACAGGAACCGATCTTTAGCAAAAGGGCAGAAGAGCTGACTGTAGCGGACTTTGTGACCCTTTCCGAACATATGTTATGAGTAAGCAAGTATTAATCACCGCCAAAGTACACGAATACCTGATCAATCAACTGGAAACGAAGGGATATACTGTAAAATATGAACCTTCCATTACCTATGATGGCGTTATGCAGGAGATTCATGCATGCCAGGGACTGATCATCACCACACGTATCAAAGTTGACAAAGCACTGATAGACCGGGCTGCTCAACTGGAGTGGATCGGGCGGCTGGGTTCGGGCATGGAGCTGGTGGATGTGCCTTATGCGGAAAGCAAAGGCATCCGTTGCGTGAGCAGTCCCGAAGGTAATATGGATACCGTAGGGGAACAGGCGGTGGGCATGCTCATCATGCTGATGCACAACCTGCTGAAGAGCAACCTCCAGCTGCGGGAAGGCATCTGGGAGCGGGACGGTAACCGTGCCTGGGAACTGGGGGGCAAAACCATCGGCATTATCGGCTATGGGCATACGGGAAGCGCATTCGCACGGAAACTGCGGGGCTTTGATGTCCGCATCCTCGCATACGATAAATACAAGACCGGTTACGGCAATGCATATGTGGAAGAATCTGCCCTGGAGCGGATATTCGAGGAGGCGGACGTGGTAAGCCTGCATCTGCCACTGACCGAAGAAACCCGTCATATGGGCAACAGCGCCTTTTTCAAGGCATTCCGGAAACAGGTATATGTTATCAATACTTCCAGGGGCAAGGTGGTGAACACAGCTGATCTGATCAGCGCCCTCGAGGCAGAAACCCTTGCCGGCGCCTGCCTGGACGTGCTGGAGAATGAAAAGACGGATACCTATAACGCCACCGAGAAAGCACAACTGCAGTTCCTGCTGAAAGACCCGCGGGTGGTGCTCACCCCTCACATTGCCGGCTACTCGCACGAAGCCAGCATCAAAATGGCCGAAACCATCCTGCGAAAGCTAAACATTTAGCAGTCCGGCCATCCTGCACATTATGGTTTTTTATATGTGATAAACGCTGGCGTCCGAATATTTTTTTGTTATATTTGCAATGATCACTCTTAATGACGTCTTTGCGAAAGCGAGGGCGTTAATTTTTTTTTCTTTATACTAAATCATTAAGGTTATGTCTGGCGTAAATTATGTAACCAAGGAGACCCTTGATGCCATGAGGGAAGAGCTGACA
Organism: Chitinophaga niabensis; assembly: GCA_017849435.1. Classification (GTDB taxonomy): domain Bacteria; phylum Bacteroidota; class Bacteroidia; order Chitinophagales; family Chitinophagaceae; genus Chitinophaga; species Chitinophaga niabensis_A. The sequence continues at coordinate 102,060 of JAFIGY010000005.1, read as the reverse complement.
CAGCTTAAAACAAAAGGAAGGGCCGAGATTGCCAGGGCAATTTCGGAAGCCCGTGAAAAAGGGGATTTGAAAGAGAATGCGGAATATGATGCGGCTAAAGAGGCGCAAGGTCTCCATGAGGCCAAGATCGCCATATTGGAGAATGCCATTGCCACCGCCAGGGTAGTGGAAGCAGATTCTATCGACACATCAAAAGTTTCTATCCTGTGCAAGGTAACCATCACCAACCTGGCCAATAAAAAGACAGTCACGTATCAGCTGGTATCAGAAAAGGAAGCGGATCTGAAACAGGGTAAGATCTCCGTAACATCCCCTATCGGGAAGGGGCTGCTGGGCAAGAAAGTAGGAGAAGAAGCAGACATCAAGGCGCCCAATGGCGACATGAAATTCAAGATCGACCACATCACGGTATAAGACCGGGAACATAATATGCGAAAGGCCTCCGCCCGCACGGAGGCCTTTTTTATTGATAATTCGGAATGATTAAACAGGGATTGTTTGTAACTTCATGACTGCTATACATTCGTAATTCGTAATTGATAATTCGTAATTGATTTTGCCGTGACCATTTTTTCAAAGATCATCAAAGGGGAGATCCCCAGTTACCGCATCGCAGAAAATGATCTGTTTTACGCATTCCTGGATATTTTTCCGCTGGTACCGGGCCATACGCTGATCGTTCCTAAAACGGAAACGGATAAATTCTTTGATGTGGAAGATGCGTTGCTGCGGGAGTGGCTGGTATTTGCCAAGCCTGTTGCCAGGGCTATTGAAGCGGCGGTTCCTTGTAATCGTGTAGGGATTAGTGTGGTAGGGCTGGAAGTGCCGCATGCGCATATGCACCTCATTCCTATCAATTCCGCGGATGATCTCAATTTCACCCGCCCGAAACTGAAACTCTCCCCCGAGGAGTTCAGGGAAGTACAGGAAAAGATTGTGAAAGGATTATTATAAGGTAGAAACATAGAACTTGAAGCCGATCCCGTGGAGGGTTTCCAGCTTCACGTCTTTGTCGTCGCTAAAGTGTTTGCGGATCTTGGTAATAAAAACGTCCATGCTTCTGCCGAGGAAATAATCGTCTTTTCCCCATACATGGTAGAGTATTTCTTCGCGTTTGAGGGTTTTGTTGGCGTTCTCACAAAAGAATTTCAGCAGATCAGCCTCTTTCTGGGTCAATGTGGCCTTCGTTTTGCCGTGTTTGTCCGTCAGTTTCAATTCTCCGTAATCAAACGTGGTTTTGCCCACAGTGAAAGTGGTGCGTTTATCGGCATTCAGGGGGCGGGTGCGTTTGAGGAATACCTCGATGCGGAGCAACAGCTCCTGCATGCTGAAGGGTTTGGTCACATAATCATCCGCTCCGTGCTTGAAGCCGCTGATCTTGTCTTCGTCCTGGGATTTGGAAGTAAGGAATAATATCGGGATCAGGTCATTCTTTTGCCGTATCTGTTTGGCCAGCTCAAACCCGTTCTTTTTGGGCATCACCACATCCAGCAGGCAAATATCATACATACTTTTCTGAAACGTTTTCCAGGCGATCTCGCCATCAGAGCAGTGTGTCACCTCGTATCCGGATTCTTCCAAACGTTTTTTGGTAATTGCACCCAGGTTATAATCATCCTCCACTAGTAAAATTCTAGCCTTCGTATCCATCTACGAAAAAAATTAGGGGTGATAAAAGGTAATAATCATCATTAATAACATGTGTAACCGGCGCTTTAGGCGCAATAAGCAACTCAGCCATCGATAATTTAGTTCAAAATAAGTACATTTTCTTAATTAACAAACAGCGGCCATGTTCAATTTGTTCATTTGACACCATCCCTCGCAATCCGTTCGGGGTGCTGCTGCAGGAACTTTTCCCATCCTTTTGATTTACTCGCCGCCGCCAGGGGGCTGGTTTCCTGGAAATGATGGCATACCGCAACCGCCAGCGCATCCGTTGCATCAAGGTATTCAGGCTGTTCCGTGAACTGCAGGATGCGCTGCAGCATTTGCCAGACCTGTTCCTTATTGGCGTTCCCGTTCCCGGTGATGGACTGTTTGACCTTTTTCGGGGAGTATTCGGAAACCTGTACACCTGCCTGCATGGCAGTGGCGATGGCTACGCCCTGTGCCCGTCCCAGCTTGAGCATACTCTGCACGTTCTTTCCGAAGAAAGGCGCTTCAATGGCGCAGCTGGAAGGCCGGTGTGCGCGGATGATTTCGTTCAGGCGGTGGTGGATCATTTGCAGTCTTTCATAATGGTCTTTCTTGGGATTCATCTTCACCACATTCATCTCTATGATCCGGGCTTTCTGGCCTTGCACGGCTATCAGTCCGTACCCCATAATGATCGTACCAGGGTCGATGCCGAGAATTATTTTTGTATTGTTTGCCAAGCGGAGTTTATTTTTGCCAAAATCTGTACGTCTGAACAAAAGTACCAAAATAATCCTCAACTACGTCCTTGGCGGCGGACTGTTCATCTGGTTAACCATCGCTCTGTATCGGCAGATACAACACCAGCCGGATCTTCCGGCGGCCTGGGCTACGATGCAGGCGTCTCTTGTGGAAAAGGGGATTTATCTGTTGGTACTGGTTGTTGCGCTGATGTTCGTGAACTGGGGCCTGGAGGCCCGTAAATGGCAGCTGCTGGTGCAACCGCTCGAGGAAGTATCCTTCGGCAAAGCCTTCGGCGCCATCCTTAGTGGTGTGACTCTCTCCGTTAACACCCCTAACCGCATCGGAGAGTACGGGGGACGGATACTTTACCTGAAGAACCGTAATAAGCTGAAGGCCATTGCCGCTACCATCGTGGGAAGTTATTCCCAGCTGATCGTGACGGTGGTGTTTGGATTAGCGGGATTGGTCTTCTACATCAATAATTATGAGCTGGGTGGAGATGGAACACGTTTTGCTCCCCACGTCAAAGAGAAATTATTGTTAGGGATACTCCCTTTCATTTGCGTGCTCATCGTAATACTTTATTTTCGGTTGGAGATTATCGTCAGCCTGTTTGAAAAGATACCCTGGTTGCGGAAAGCGAAGGTTTTTATACAGATCATCGCCCGCTATTCGCCCAAAGAGCTGGAGAAGCTGTTGCTGCTGAGCGCCCTGCGCTATCTGGTGTTCTCGGCACAATATTTGATTTTATTATATGCGTTGGGCGTATCTTTCGTCTGGTGGCACGGATTCTTCATGATCAATGTGATCTATCTGGTGATGGCAATGCTGCCCACCATTGCGATTGCGGAGATCGGTATCCGGGGCAAGGTTAGCATTCACTTTCTCGGATTATTGAGCAGTAATGCAGCAGGCATCCTGGCAGGAACGGTAGCGATCTGGCTGATCAACCTGGTACTGCCTGCGATAATAGGCTGTATCCTGTTACTGGGAGTGAAAATTTTCAAGGATAAATAGCGATCGATCGATGAAGTATTTTCTACTGTTGCTGTGCGGATTAGCCCTCGTCCAACGCAGTTCCGCGCAGGATAACTTCTGTGGCATCACCAATACCAGCTTCAAAGCAGGCGAATCCCTCACGCTCAAGGTCTTCTATAACCTCGGCAGCATGTATGTCGGCGCCGGGGAAGCGACTTTCTCCTGTAATCTGGAAAAGTACAACGGGAAGGATGCCTATCATGTGGTGGGAGACGGGCGCACGTACCGGACCTATGACTGGATATTCAAGGTGCGCGACAAATATGAAAGCTATATCGATACGGCCACCATGCTGCCTATCCGTTTTATTCGCAATGTGAATGAAGGCGGTTACAAAATATACAACAACGTAGGCTTCAACCGCGAAGCCGGTACAGCCGTTAGCACCAATGGTACCTTCAAGGTGCCTCCCTGCATTCAGGATGTGATCAGCGCCATCTACTACGCCCGTAACATCGATTTTGCCAGGTACAAAGCGGGAGACAAGATTCCCTTTACCATGTTCCTCGATGATGAGGTCTATGATATCTATATCCGTTACATGGGAAAAGAAGAAGTAGATACCCGTTATGGGAAGTTCCGCGCCATCAAATTCAAACCCCTCCTGATCAAAGGCACGATCTTCCAGGGCGGGGAACAGATGACGGTATGGGTGAGCGATGACGGGAACAAGATTCCCCTGCGGATCGACAGCCCTATTTCCGTGGGCAGCATCAAGGTGGATATGATCGGTTACAACAACCTTCGCTACCCCCTTAGCGCCCTGATCAGGAAAAGATAGCGCCTTTCGCCGGATTCATCATTTACCGTTATATTTGTCCCAGCTTAAAATCATTTAGTTATGGAAGAACGTAAACCCAAGATACTGCTGGCCGAAGACGATACCAACCTGGGCATGGTACTGAAGAATTACCTTGAGCTGAACGATTATGATGTAGAGCTCTGCCGGGACGGCATCCTGGCCCTTGCCGCATTCCGTCGCGAGAAATTCGACATCTGTCTGCTGGACATCATGATGCCCAATATGGACGGTTTTAAGCTGGCCGAGGAGATCCGCGATGTAGACCCTGATATCCCCCTCTTTTTCCTGTCTGCCAAGACTATGAAAGAAGATATCATCCAGGGATATAAACTGGGTGCGGATGATTATATTTCCAAGCCTTTCGACAGCGAACTGCTGCTGCTGAAAATAAAAGCCATCCTGAAACGCAATCAGGAGCTGAACAGCAAGGAAGAAGAGCAGTTCGAGTTCAGGATCGGGCAGTATGCCTTCAATTCCCGGTTACGCACACTCACCAAAGAAAGCGATTCCCATACCCTCTCTCCCAAAGAGAACGAATTGCTGCATATGCTCTGCGAGCACAAGAACGATCTGCTTCCCCGCGAAGTGGCGCTGAAAAAGATCTGGGGCAGCGATACCTATTTTAACGGAAGGAGCATGGATGTGTATATCGCCAAGCTGCGCAAGTACCTGAAAGACGATTCCAATATCGAGATCGTGAACATTCACGGGAATGGCTTCCGGTTAGTCGTAAAGGATTAACAGATCGTTGCTTTTAGAACAACAGGTTGCTTCCGCTTCCCCGCGGGTTTTTGCCCATATGATGATAAGCTTTCTCCGTCACCTCGCGACCGCGTGGGGTGCGTTTGATGAACCCTTCCTGGATCAGGAAAGGCTCATACACTTCCTCCAGCGTTCCGGGTTCTTCCCCTACGGCTGTGGCAATGGTAGTGATGCCCACGGGGCCGCCTTTGAAATTTTCAATAATAACATTGAGGATGCGGTTATCCATCTCATCCAGTCCATATTCATCCACACTCAACGCTTTCAGGCTGAATTGCGCGATTTCCATATCGATCACGCCATTGCCGATCACCTGCGCGAAATCCCTTACCCGGCGAAGGAGGCCGTTGGCGATGCGGGGCGTTCCGCGGGAGCGCCGGGCAATTTCCATGGCGGCGTCTGAAGTGATCTTTGTGTTGAGGAGGCCTGCCGCCCGCCAGAGGATCTTCTGCAAAGTGGCCGCAGTATAATATTCCAGTCTTGATTTGATGCCGAAACGGCTCAGCAGCGGCGCTGTCAGCAATCCCGAGCGGGTAGTGGCGCCGATCAATGTGAAAGGGTGCAGGTTGATCTGCACGGAGCGTGCATTGGGACCCGAATCGATCATGATATCGATCCTGTAATCTTCCATTGCGGAGTACAGGTATTCTTCCACCACCGTGCTCAACCGGTGTATCTCGTCTACAAACAGCACATCCTTTTCTTCAAGGTTGGTGAGCAGGCCCGCCAGATCTCCCGGCTTTTCTATCACCGGTCCGGATGTTTCGCGGATGTTCACACCCAGCTCATTCGCCACGATGCGGGACAGGGTGGTTTTACCCAGGCCCGGAGGACCATGAAAAAGGATATGATCCAGCGCTTCGCCGCGCAGTTTCGCTGCTTTGATGAAGATCTTGAGGTTTTCGATGATCTGGTCCTGCCCGGAAAAATCCACGATTTCCCGCGGCCGGATGCTGTTCTCAAACTCCTTCTCTGCGGCGCTGAGCCGGTTCTCATCTGGTCTTGTGTGTGGGTTGGACATTGCGTGATATGATGATGTTCCTTGAGTTATAGCTCAAATTTATGAAAACATTTCCGGAAGCAGCGGCCGCTTTCAAGCCGGCGCGGTATAAAAAATCGGCTTACAATCATTGAATTCCAGTATTTTTAACGTCCAGCAAATCGAAAACCAGTTATGAAGTTTCAACCCTCCCGCCTGGCGGGCCTGCTATTGGCGGGCGTATTTTTCCCTTGTACATTTCTGAAAGCGCAGAAGACAGAACCGACGGAAGTCAGCCGCATTATCAGCGTATTGGCGGCAGACAGTATGGAAGGGCGCGCCACTTTTTCACCCGGTATTGAAAAAGCATCGTTGTTCATTGAGTCCGAGTTCCGTAAAGCAAAGCTGAAACCCTTGCCCGGAGCGGAGGACTACCGGCAGAACTTTGCCATGGTGGGGCGACAGCTGAAGTCCCTGGATTCCCTGAAAGCGGATGAGCAGCCGAAGTTCCTGCATAATGTAGCGGGCATGATAGAAGGGAGCAGCCGGCCGGAGGAATATGTAATCTTTTCCGCCCATTACGATCATATCGGCATCCGCAAACCCGTGGAGGGAGATAGTATTGCGAATGGCGCGGATGATGATGCCTCCGGGGTTACTGCGGTGATATTGCTGGCGAAATATTTTCAACAGCACCGGCCGGAGCGCAGCGTGATATTTGTGACGTTTACGGGTGAGGAGATGGGGGGATTCGGCTCCCGTTATTTTTCCAAACAACTGGATCCGGCGAAGATCATGGCCATGTTCAACATCGAGATGATCGGCAAGGAATCGAAGTTCGGCAGGAACAGCGCATTCATCACGGGATATGAGCGATCAGATTTCGGGAAGATCCTGCAGCAGAACCTTCAGGGATCAAGCTTTCATTTCTATCCTGACCCATACCCCGAGCAGCAACTGTTCTATCGCTCGGACAATGCGACGCTGGCGCGTTTAGGCGTACCTGCGCATACGATCTCCACCACGCAGATCGACAAAGATAAATTGTATCACAGTGTGGATGATGAAGTGGAAAGTCTGGATATGCAGAACATCGCAGATATTATTGAAGCGATAGCGGTGAGTGCAGGAAGCATTGTGAACGGGAAGGATACGCCCACGAGAGTGGCAATAGAGCAACGGAAGTAAACGATCTTCAACGTTTGGGAAGAGGACATCTCTATATTGAAATGCCCCCAAAAAGTCAGCGACTTTTGGGGGCATTTTATTTTTGTGCCGATCACTTTGCGAATACAAGTTTCGCGATCACGGAGAAATGATCGGATGCAAAGAGTCCTTTCCAGGTCTGGGAGATGGTAGCATGCTGCAGCACTGTCCAGTTGCCTTTCAGGAAAATATAATCGATTGGCTGATCGCCGGTCTCGCTTCTTTTAAACCCGTTAAAGGTGCCGGAAGGGCCGTAGTGGGGCGTTTGGCTGAGGAGCTTCGCATCTTTCAGATGCAAGGGGTTTTGTTCGTCCATGATCACGCGGATGGGCTCATCATCCGGGGTAGCGTTGAAATCGCCTGTGATGATGGCTGGTACCCTGCCGGTGATCTGTGCTACTTTTTGCAGCAGCAGTCTGGCGCTTTCCCTTCTTGCGATTTTTCCCATATGATCGAAGTGGGTGTTGAAATGATAGAATTCCTTTTTTGTTTTTTTATCGCGGAAGCGGGCCCAGGTTACGATGCGGCAGATAGCGGCGTCCCATCCTTTGCTACCGGTCTTTTCCGGTGTTTCCGAGAGCCAGAAAGTATTGGAGTTGAGTAGTTGCAGGCGGGTGGTATCATAGAAGATGGCGGAGAATTCTCCTTTCTTTGCGCCGTCATCCCTGCCAACGCCTGTGAATTTGTATTGTGGCAGGGCTTGTGCGAGGTCCTGCATTTGATCCCAAAGGGCTTCCTGTACGCCGAGGATCTGCGGGTGATGGTATAATACCTGTGAGGCCAGTTTATCTTTTCGGTTTGGCCAGGCATTGATGCTATCGGACGGGTTGTTGTAGCGGATGTTGAAGGTCATGGCCTGAAGCGGATTGTCCTGTGCGGACGCGGCGAGGGCCATTACCAGGCATAGCAGTAGCGTAGAAGCGGTTGTTTTCATATCCCTAAGATAATACTCCTGTATGAACCCTTCGTTATATTCCATATCGGAGATTTTCTCGCTTTTTCGGAGATATCGTCGCTCTTTTTCTCATGCCCGGGGCCATTTTTCGCCTAGTTTTGAGAACAACGAAATCATGCGGAATGACAAGCAGCATATTTCTCAAAGGGGTGATGTACCAGGATGTGGCAGGACGGTATTACATGCATATCCCTGCTTTGGACCTGACCGGAGAAGGGGGATCGAGGGAGGAGGCGAAGGCGTCGTTGAAGGCAATGATGAAAACATATTTTGAACAGGGGATGTTACGGGGACGGTTATACGAAAATCTTGTGGAGCTGGGATGGCAGATCGGGCCGGCCGGAATATTTCCGCCGGACTTTTACATCCGGGGTATCCGGGAGATATTGCGGTGTATCAAGAGCGGTACTTCCTTGTATGATATGTCCTGCAGGATCGAGTTGCCGGAGGAGTGGCGGTTGTATTTACAAAAAGAGGCTGACTAAAGAACGTTCAGTCAGCCTCCTGAAGATGGATGTAGTGGTTTACCTGAGTTCTTTTATGATCTCCTGTACGGCTCTTTCGATTTGCGGGTCTTTGTCCTCCAGACGGTCCGTGAAAGTAGTTTTCACGTAGATGTCCGGGGCAACGCCTTCTTTTTCAAGGTCTTTTCCGTCGAGGGTATAGCAGCCCCAGGCGGGGAGGCGGTAGAATGAACCGTCCACGAGGCCTTTCCCGGAGGTGAAAATGATCCAGCGGTAAGACTCTGTGCCGATGATCTTGCCGAGTTTCAGGGCTTTGAATCCGGCGGAGGTCATTTCCGCATCGCTGAGGGATTGCTCGTTGATGAGGAGTACGATGGGTTTGCCGGAAGGGGCGAAGTTGGGTTGCGGGGACAATTTGCCGTCGCGGTATTGCCATTGCAGGTACGGGCGTTGGGAGAGGAAGCGCAGTACTTCGTCATGCACATTACCGCCGGTATTGTAGCGGAGGTCGAGGATGAGGGCGTCCTTATTCCCGAGTTTGGCCGTCATATCGATCAGGAATTTCTCCAGTTCGTCGGTACCCATGTTCTTCATGTACGTATAGGCGATCCGGTTATTACTGAGCTTGTTCACGCGTTGCTCGTTGGAGTAGATCCATTCATCGTACAGCTGTCCGTTGAGATCGCCCGGGCTTTCGGGATGGAGGCGCACATCAAACGGTTTGCCGGCGCGTTCGAAGGTAAGCGCGATCTCCCGTTCAAAAGTGGGGGCAGTGAAGTATTGATCGCGGCAAATGGATTTATCTACGGCTTTGCCGTTCACTTTCGTGAGAACGTCTCCGGGCCGGATGTCTACGCCTTGCCTGTCTGCATTACTGTTGGCTACGATGTGGGCAACCGTGTACGGGTTTTGCGGTTCGAAGAGGATGCCGGTTTCCATGGTGTTGTAGCTCAGGTTGATCTTCTCATCCGGACCGGAGGAGTAGAAGCCCATATGGGATGAGTTGAGTTCGCCGAGCATATCGTTCATGAGCGTGCGGAGATCGGTGCGGTTGTTCAGGTAGGGGAGGAAGCGGCCGTACTGATCGCGCAGTTTTTGCCAGTCCGCCCCGTGGAATCCGCCACTGTAGTAGTTGGACTCGATATTGGCCCAAGTTTCGTAGAAGATCTGGTTGAATTCTTCCCGGAGATTGCGATAGAAGGGGAAGCTGATGTCGATCTTGTCAATTTTATTGGCATCGACATTCAGTTTCTGGATGGCACCGCCTGCAAGGAGGAAAAACTTGCCATCCACTTCCCTGATATCACCGGCTCCGCCGCCTTCGGTACCTGCGATCTTTTCGGTCTTGGTGGCTTCAAACGGCTCCAGTACCGTTTTCCAGAGGGCGTTCCTGCCATCGTGATTGGAGGTATAGAAGAGCGTGGTTTTATCTCCTTTCTGGGTAACATAATCCGGTCCGGATTGTGATCCGAAGCCGGGAGAGATCTGTTCCACACGGTTCATGATGCGGTCTGTATTGATATTGATCGCTGCAACGGCAGAAGCAGGGGTAGCGGCTTTTCCGGTATCCTTCTTTTCTTCCTTCTTTGGAGCTTCCTTGAAAAGCGCGTCAAATTTATCAGCACGGAAGGGCACATCATATTTGTCCAGCGGCAGGCGGTATACCTTGGCATTGCCCATGCCAAAAGGATAGGAGGGCTTTGTGCGGGAGGAGTTGAAATAAATATACTTTCCATCCGGGGACCAGAAAGGAGCCGTTTCCGTAACGCCGGTATTGGTGAGGTTGATGGTGGTATTCTTTTTCAGATTGTGTACCATGATGTCCTGTTCGAAATTGTGGGTGGCAGTGAACACCACGTACTCGTCGTTAGGAGAAAAACGCGGGTCGCTGTTGAACATGTCCCACAGCTCATCTTTAGCCACGGTCCTGGATGCTAAGGTTTTGAGGTCCATCACCCGTACTTCATCACGACCGCTGAGATAGACGGCCATTGTGCGGGTCTTGTTCATCGTGAGGTTGCGGTTATTGCGTTTCTCGTTCGTCAGTTGTTTCGGCGTACCGTTGCCATCTGCGGGAACAGTGAACCAGTTGAGATAACCGTTAACGGTTTGGTTGAAGAGCAGGGTACGGTTATCCGCCAGCCACTCCACCTGTGTGGCGCGTTCGGCGGGGCGGGGGATCTGTCGGATGAATTTACCCTCCACGTCAGAAACGAAAATCTCACCACGGGAGATGAACGCCAGCTTCTTGCCGTCGGGGGAAACGTCATAGGCGGATATCTTGTCCTTCACATCAAAGCCCTGCTCTTTGGGCAGCACAGGGTTGCGGGGCAGGCGGATGTCCAGCTTCCCGGATTTACCGGAGGCTACATCATAGATCCATACCTGGTAGTCTTTTTCAAAAACGATCTTCCCGCCATTGGCATTCACAAAAGGTCGTTTGATGGAAGTTGGGAATTGGGTGAGGGCTTTCTTCTGGCCGTTGCTGAAAGTATACAGATTGTATTCACCGTTCGCCTCATCGGAAACGAAGTAAATATTCCCTTTCCGGTCGATAGTGGTCCAGAAGTCCTTACCCCTGTAATCCGTATAACGTTTATAAGCCTTTGTGGCGGGGACGTAGGATTGGATATCCGGGTTGAAATCACCTTTGTAGCGTTTGCGGTTGGCCATGGAGCTGCTTTCCCAGGTGTCGTTGAAGAAAATCTCGCCGCTGCTCGGATGTTCCACTACATTGTGGATGACGTTGAAATAATGGGAGAACATTCGAACCGGTGTTCCGCCATCGATGCTCACTTTATAGCTGGTAGTGGTGCCTTCGCGCGAGGACGTGATGTAGACCGAGCGGGAGTCCCAGCTCCAGGACTCCATCAGGTCACCTGCTTCGTGCATGGTCAGTTGCCTGATATCACCGCCTTCCACCGGCATCAGGAACACATCCGCATTGCCGAACTGGTATGCTGTGAATGCGATCCACTTCCCGTCAGGTGAAACTTTCGCGAGGATTTCGCTGCCGGGCATGGCAGTGAGACGTACTGCCTGAGGGTTCTGTACATCGGCCTTCCACAGGTCCCCCTCGAAACTGAAGATAACGGTTTTGCCATCAGGGGTCAATGTTGGGTAGGTCGTGAAATAGGCGCCTGTTGATTGCGCGGCAGCGGGCAGTGAAAAAGATGCCACCAGCAAACCTGCTATTAATGATCTCATAAGGGAGTTAAATTTTGATTTCATACGGAAGATAAGAAGGAAAAGGCTTCCCGAAAAACCTTTCATCATGAATTACCCTGGCCTCAGCTATGTTCGATCAGCCGGAAGAACGCATCACGGTAAGTTTCTCCCACAGGGATCACGTCCTCCCCTATAAAAAGACGGTTCCGCTCAATGGAATCAATCTTTTCAAGGGATACCAGGTAAGACTTATGCACGCGGGCAAAACGGGGCGGCGGGAGTATCACTTCCATCCGTTTCATGTTCTGAAGGGTAATAATCTTTTCTGCAGGCGTATGAATGGCGATATAGTCCTTTAGCCCTTCTACATACAGGATCTCGGAGAGCATTACTTTCACCATCCTGCTGTCTGTCTTAACAAAAATAAAGGCAGGAGGATCCGCCGGAATGGTACGCTCTGCGATCAGCGCTGCCTGATGTGGCCGCAGGATTGCAGCAGCCTTTTGCACGGATTTGTAAAAACGGTCAAAAGCGATGGGCTTTAGCAGGTAGTCGATTACATCATGATCATAGCTGTCGAGCGCATATTGGGGATAGGCGGTGGTGAGGATCGTACGGACTTTACCATGAATGAGCCGGAGGAATTGCATGCCGGTGAGTTGCGGCATCTGTATGTCAAGAAACACAAGATCCACCTGCCCGCTTTCCACCAGCGGCAGGGCTTCCAGCACATTGTCGAATGTCCGCACCAGCTCCAGGAACGGAACCTTCTGAATGTAATCCGCCATGACATCCAGTGCCAGTAATTCATCGTCAATCGCTATACAACGGATATTTTGCATCAGATTTATCCAGATGCCCCGAAAGGCTTTTCGTAAAAATATAAAACATTACAACTCCAGGCTCAGTTCGCAGATGTAATGGGTATCCGTGTTCCTGATCTCCAGCCGGTGCCTGCCGGGATACAATAATTCCAGCCGGCGGTAAATATTAGGCAGGCCGATCCCTCCCGTCTGATCCTTTTTCAGATCATTCACTTTGTTCTGCACCATTAGCTGGAGGTGGCAGCCATTGATCGTTACCTGTATCAGTACCGGATCTGTCGGGTCGTTCAGTACCCCATGCTTAAAAGCATTCTCCACAAATGCGATCAGTATCACCGGGGTGATCTGCTGCGTAGTGATCGTCCCTTCCACCAGCAGGTCCACATAAATATTCTCCTTGAACCGCGCTTTCTGCAGGTCCACAAAACTATGCAGGTATTGCAGCTCTTTCTCCAAAGGTACAAGTTGATCTTCGGAATCATATAGCATGTAGCGCATGACTTCGGAGAGTTTCAGGATCGCGTCCGGCGCTTTTTCGGATTTCTGATAGGCGAGGGAGTAGATGCTGTTCAGTGTATTGAAGAGAAAGTGCGGGTTCAACTGGGATTTCAGGAGGGCGAGCTCCGCTTCAGTACGTTGTTGTTCCAACACCTGCCGGTCCCGGCCCATCTTTATCCATTCTTCGATCAGCCGGATCACAGTGCTGAGGAGAATCCAGGGGCTCAACCAGAAAAAATTATCGATGAGATAATAAAGTTTGGAAGTACCCGGGTAATAATTACTCTTGCCGATCACGACGGGCGCCAGCATTTCTTCGAGGGAATACCGTAGAATAGTAGTCGCCAGCACCGCCAGCAGTGCGGCAATGATCCATTTTCCATAACGCCGGCTGCGGAAGAACTTAGGGTATAACCAGAAATAGTTTGCGGAAAACAACAGCACCTTTAGGAAGATGAAGGTGATTCCAAAGGGATTCAGAGAAGTATCGAAACTATAGCGCATCTGTATCCCGGTAAACAATAGCAGTATAATCACCACCCCACGGATCGTACGGTCCCTCCTTTGCTTTTTTAATGTTTGCTGAGCGTTCACAACGTTAATTTAAGTATTCGGTACAAATTTAACCGGTATGCGAGGGGCACTTCCATACCTTCGACAAACACCTCTTTTTCTCCGACCAACGCAAATTCCTTCCAAAATAGCAATTGATCGTACAAAAATGATGGTTGGTATAAACAGGACTGTCTGCCATCCGCCATCCGCCCAACTTTACAGTATAATCGAAACCGTATATGAAAACATTGTCCGCCATTCTATTACTCCTGGTATTTGCAGAGGCCAGTGCACAAACCGTTGTTTCAGGGATTGTAAAAGACAGCCGGTCCAGGCCCGCCGCATTCGCAACCATCATGCTTCTCCGGGCGAAGGACTCCTCCCTGGTGAAAGGCTCCGTGAGCGACAGTGCCGGTAAATATATCATAGAAGGTGTTGCTGCAGGTAAATACCTCGTGGCCGCATCCCAAATAGGAGCCGGCAGGTCTTCTTCCTCCATCTTTACGGCAGACAGCGCCCGGCGCCTCGTTTCCCTGGAACCGCTGATCCTTGCGGAAACAGGTGCCACGCTGAAAGCCGTGGAAGTGACCGCCCGCAAGCCCTACATCGAAATGCTGGCAGATAAAACTGTCCTTAATGTGGAAAACAGCGTGATCGCCGCTGGCAATACGATCTTTGAAGTGCTTCGCAGGGCGCCGGGGGTAAGAACGGATCATCAGGATAATATTATCCTGATGGGCGTTCCCGGTGTGGAGATATGGATAGATGGCCGCCCTTCCAACATGAGCGGTGAAACCCTCGCCCAATGGCTCAAAAGCCAACCCGCAGACGTTGTCAGCAAAATAGAGATCATCTCCAATCCCTCCTCCCGCTTCGATGCCGCCGGCTCCGCCGGTATCATCAACATCCGGCTGAAAAAGAATGTACAACAGGGCCTGAACGGCAACATATTTCTCGGCGGCGGCATGGGCAAATATCCCAAAGCCAGCAGCGGACTGAATATGAACTACCGGCAAGGGAAAGTGAACCTCTATGGTAATTATAATTACTATTACTCCGAATCGTACAACCTGCTGACCTTTACCAGCGTGACGGACAAAGGCAATGGCCAGACGGATCAGCTGCATCGCGAGAACTACTGGCACCCGTTCACGAATTCACAGAACGCGAAGCTGGGTGTGGATTACAACCTGACCTCAAAAACAACCCTGGGCTTTATCGCCAATTTGAGCAACTATCACACCAACAGCCGGACAGACGCAGTTACAAAGGATTTCGGGAGTAGTAAACCGATCCCCTCCTACCTCAATGCCCTCACCAACCGGCGCGAGAACTTTAACAATTACCGCTTCAACCTCAACCTGCTTACCAATATCGATTCCCTCGGCAGCAACCTCGTAGTGGATGCGGACGTAGCCTCCTACACCAAAGGTCTCAACGAAGACATCGTGAACGACCTCACCACCGGAACCGGCCCGGAAACCCGCATCGCCACCATCCGCAACCTCGCCCCGGCAGATGTCTGGATCGCCTCTGCAAAAGCCGACTATACGAAATACTTTTCCAAATCCTTCAAAATGGAAGCCGGCCTGAAAGCCAGCTATGTGAAAACGGACAGTGATATCCGCTACGACTCCCTGCTGCAGGATAAATGGGTACCGGATATCCTTCGTACTAACCATTTCCGTTACACGGAAAACATCCAGGCCGCCTATACCACTCTCAGCTATGATCTGAAGAAATGGAGCTTCCAGGCCGGGCTCCGCGCAGAACGCACGGATGCAGAAGGCCTCAGCGTTACGCTGGATTCGTTGGTCCGCAACCGTTATATCAACCTGTTCCCCACCGTATTTGTCTTATATCGTTTAACGGAAAACCAACAGCTTACTTTCAGCTACGGCAAACGTATCAACCGCCCGTCCTATCAATCCCTGAACCCCTTCACCCGCGCGATTGATCCCTATACCTTTATCGAAGGAAACCCTTACCTGCGGCCGCAATTCAATCATGTATTCCAATTGAAGCACAACTTTCATCAATGGTTGTACACAACGGCGTACTATGCATACACGAAGGACTACAGTGGATCCCTGCTCCGAAGCGATACGGCGGCAAAAGTGATCATCACGCGGCCGGAGAACATGGGGCATGGAGAGTATGGATATGTTGCGGTAACGGCAGTAGTGCCCATCACTAAATGGTGGGAAACGGAAACCAATATCGGTGTGGGCTTTGCGCGATATAAATCTGATCTGGCAGATAACAGGTTTGATAATAAAGGATACGGTGCCGAGATGTCCACAAATTTTACGTTTATCCTTCCCCGTAAGGTCAAACTGCAGTTGAGTGCGGACTACTCCACGCCGGCGCCCAACGGGCAGGCCAGGAACAGGAGAAGTTTGGGCATGGATATCGGTATTCAAAAAAATCTTTTTAATGATAAAGGCAGCATCCGCCTGAATATTGCCGATCCCTTCAATACCCGCCGTTATGATGCGGATATTTTCAACAACGGAACAACGGTGCGGTGGATCAACCGTTGGGAAAACCGGAAAGTGAACGTTCAGTTCGTATGGAAGTTCGGCAACCAGAAGATCAAAGCCGCGCGCAACAGGAATACAGGATCAAAGGAAGAAGAAAATCGCGTGAATCTGTAATGTAACCGGGAATAAGAAATAAAAGAAGGCCGGGAACCAGGTTCCCGGCCTTCTCTATAAATATCAATTCATAATTGACTTATATCACCACATTGATCATCTTCCCTTTCACGAAGATTACCTTCTTCGGCGGTTTCCCTTCCAGCCACTTCTGTATCACCTCATTCGCCAACGCGATCTTCTCTGCTTCTTCCGCGGTAGCTTCCAGCGAGATATTGATAGTCGTGCGAAGCTTGCCGTTCACAGACACCGGGTATTCTTTCGTGCTTTCCGTTACATATTTTTCTTCGAACATGGGGAAGCTGGCATTAAGGATGGAACCATCATTCCCGATCAGTTGCCAGAGCTCTTCGCAGACATGCGGTGCGTAAGGCGTCAGCAGGATCAGTATTTGCTCGAGGATGGCTTTCTTATTGCATTTCAGGTCAGTAAGCTCGTTTACACAAACCATGAAGGCGCTCACGGCGGTATTGAAAGAAAGCCTTTCGGTATCATCTTCGATCTTCCGGATGGCCTTGTGCAAGGCTTTCAGGTCATCTGCCGAAGGCGCGTCCTGCGTGATCACCAGGCCTTTCTGCTCATCCATGAACAGACGCCAGAGTTTTTTCAGGAAGCGGTGAACTCCTTCAATGCCCTTGGTTTCCCAGGGTTTGCTTTGCTCTACCGGCCCAAGGAACATCTCGTACATCCGGAAAGTATCCGCCCCGAATTTCTCCACTACGTCGTTGGGGTTCACTGTATTGAAAAGGCGTTTGCTCATTTTTTCAGACAGCGTGCCGCAGATATATTTGCCGTCTTCGAGCGTGAACACGGCACTGGCATACTCCTGCCGCCATGCGCGGAAAGCGGTGATGTCCAGCTCAAGGCCATCCACGATGTTCACGTCCACATGCAGTTCATCGGTTTCATACTGATCACGAAGACCGGCGGACACGAACTGGTTAGTGCCCCGTACACGATATACGAGCCGGGAACTGCCGGTGATCATCCCCTGGTTCACGAGTTTCCTGTAAGGCTCGTCAAAGCCGATATATCCGAGATCAAAGAGCACTTTGGTCCACATCCGGGAATAAAGAAGGTGCCCCACCGCATGCTCCGTACCGCCGATGTAGAGGTCTACCTGTCCCCAGTAATCGGATACTTTACGGTCACAGAAAGTTTCGGCATTATGCGGATCCATATACCGCAGGAAATACCAGCTGCTACCGGCATAACCGGGCATGGTATTGGTTTCTCTGCGAAGGGAAGTGCCGGGGTCGGAGGGCAGGTTCACCCAGTCGGCGATATTGGCCAGTGGTCCTTCTCCTTCTTCACCGGGACGATAATTTTCCACGAAGGGGAGGGTCAGCGGCAGATCTCCTGTGGGCAGGGGTTCGGCAATGCCGTTACGGAACACGATGGGGAAGGGTTCGCCCCAGTAACGTTGACGGCTGAATCCTGCATCCCGCATTTTATAATTGATCTGGCGTTTGCCGATCCCCAGGTTTTCTATCTTGCTGATCACCGCTTCCATAGCGGCTTTCATTTCCATACCGGTAATGAAATCGCTGTTGAAAAGCAGACCTTCCTTGGTAGGATTGGCCTCCTTCCCGTTGTACGCATCGCCGAGGATATTGGTGATCGGTACGCTGAAATGGTTCGCAAAGTTAAAATCCCGCTGATCTCCGCAAGGTACGGCCATGATAGCGCCGGTACCATAACCCGCCAGCACATATTCGGATATCCATACGGGTATCTTGCGCCCGTCGAAGGGATTGACCGCGTAAGCGCCGGTAAAGCAGCCGGTGATCTGTTTTACATCGGCCATACGTTCCCTTTCGGAACGGCTCTGTACATATTCTTTGTAAGCGGCAACATCTTCGGCCTGCTCGCTGGTGGTGATGGCGTCTACCAGCTCATGCTCGGGGGCCAGTACCATAAAGTCCACCCCGAAGATCGTATCGGGCCGGGTAGTATATACAACGATGTTCTCAAGGGAGCCTGCGATATTGAATTTGATCTCCGCGCCCTGGCTCTTCCCGATCCAGTTGCGTTGCATTTCTTTCATGGCCTCGCTGAACTGCACCTTCTCCAGTCCCTCCAGGAGCCGATCCGCATACTCAGTGATCCGCAGGAACCACTGCCGCATCTTTTTCTTGATCACGGGATGGCCGCCTCTTTCGCTCACGCCGTTTACTACTTCATCGTTGGCCAGTACGGTGCCAAGGGCAGGGCACCAGTTCACTTCCGCATAGGCGAGGAAAGCAAGGCGGTATTCCATCAGGATGCGTTGCTGCTCTTCATAGGAAAAACTGTTCCAGGCCTCCGCGCTGAAGCGGATGTTCCGGTCGCCGGGACATTCATGGCTGGTGTTCCCCGATGCTTCAAAGATGCGGATCAACACTTCTATCCGCTCTGCCTTGCCGGAGTGGCGGTTATACCAGCTGTCAAACAGCTGAAGGAAGATATGCTGCGTCCATTTATAGTATTCCGGGTCGCTGGTCCGGATCTCCCGGCTCCAGTCGTAGCAAAAGCCGATATTGTCCAGCTGTTTGCGGAAGGCGTTGATATTCTCCTCCGTGGTAACAGCAGGGTGCTGCCCGGTTTCAAGGGCATACTGTTCTGCGGGAAGACCGAAAGCGTCATATCCCATGGGATGCAGCACGTTAAAGCCTTTGAGACGCTTGAAGCGGGCGTAGATATCCGAGGCAATATATCCCAGCGGATGCCCTACATGCAGCCCCGCCCCGGAAGGGTAAGGGAACATGTCCAGCACATAACATTTAGGCTTGTTGCTGCTGTTGCTCACCTGGTAGGCCCCGGTTTCCACCCAGCGCTGCTGCCATTTCCTTTCTATTTGCCTGAAATTATATTCCATACCGATACTAGTAAATTACTTATTTGCTGTTCAATTTCCAACCGGCCTCATTTCGATATAATAAAAAATGTTAAAATACCGTTTGGGAGGGCAAAAGTAAACATAACTGCCAATTTTTATTATTTTCGCTCCTAAACTCTAGATGAATGGCTCAACCAGGGAAATCGTCAGCAAAGAAATCGAAGCCTTCTTACGTATATTCCATCATCGGCATTACCCTTGTGCTGCTGCTTTTGGGCGTACTGGGTCTGTTTATGATCAACGCCCGGAACCTCAGCGACTATTACAAGGAAAGTATTGAGCTGCAGGTGATCCTGCGGGATAACGTGAAAGAACCCCAGGCTTTGCTCCTGAAAGATTCGCTGGCCGTGATGCCCTTTGTGAAAAAGATACAGTATGTGAGTAAGGACATGGCGGCGGAGAAATTCAAGAAAGAGAACCCGGATGAGAATTTTGCCGTACTGGGTTTCAATCCTCTGTACGCCAGCATCGATATCAGCCTGTATGCGAAATATGTGCATCCTGACAGTCTGAAGGTAATAGAAGCCAATATCGCCGGTCGCAGTATGGTACGGGAACTCTACTATCAGCGTACTTTGGTGAGCGAAGTATTGGATAAAGCCAAGCAGATAGGGCTGGTGGTGCTGGTGATCAGTATCCTGATGGCCATTGTGGTATTGTTCCTGATCGATAACACCATTCGTTTGGCCATGTTCAGCAATCGTTTCCTGATCAAAACCATGCAAATGGTAGGCGCTACCCGTTGGTTCATTGCCAAGCCTTTTGATATCCGGAGCATCATCAATGGTGCAGTTAGCGCTATCCTGGCTATAGCGGGACTGATCGCACTGATCTATTTTGCCGAGCAGGCATTGCCCGGTCTTCGCGGTATGCGGGATTATTTTATGACGAGCCTGTTGTTCCTGGGGCTGATCGCTATCGGCATCGGCATCTCCCTGATGAGCACCCATCGCTCCGTGATGAAATATCTCAAATTGAAACTGGACGATCTTTATTGATTTAATAAGTTAACTTGCAATATGTCTAAAGAAATAAAACAACAACCAGCGCAGGAGCGCGGCCTTTTTGACAAGGGCAATTATCAGTTGATGCTGGCCGGTGTGGTACTGGTAGTGATCGGCTTCCTGTTGATGCTGGGCGGCGGTGGTGATGATCCTAAACGTTTCAGCCCCGAAGAAGTATACAGCTTCCGCCGTATCACCCTGGCGCCGATCGTGATCCTGCTGGGTCTGGCCGTAGAGGTGTTTGCCATTATGCGTAAGCCTAAACAATAATGCTTTCCCGGTTAAGAAAAAGATAACATATTCATAGCGATGAACTTTCATCGCTTTTCTTATTTTCAGCAACATGAGCATAGTAGAAGCCATTATCATCGCAATCGTAGAAGGATTGACCGAATTTATACCGGTATCTTCCACCGGACATATGATTATTGTCAGCAGCCTGATGGGGATCAATAAGGATGAGTTCACCAAACTGTTCGAGGTCTGCATTCAGCTGGGCGCCATCCTGGCGGTGGTGGTATTGTACTGGAGGAAGTTCTTCAACTTCAACAAGCCCGCGTTCTACTTCAAGCTGATATTGGGAGTGATCCCGGCGCTCATCCTCGGTTATCTGCTGGGGGATCATATCGATCAGCTGCTGGAGAAGCCGGAAGTAGTAGGGCTTACCCTGTTGCTGGGTGGCATCGTGCTGCTTTTTGTAGATAAATGGTTTCAAAACCCCACCATCGATACGGATGAAAAGATGGACTATTTCAAAGCCATCCGCATCGGGTTCTTCCAATGCCTGGCACTGGTGCCCGGTGTAAGCCGGAGCGCAGCCACAATCATTGGCGGGATGCAACAGAAGCTGACCCGCCACGCTGCTGCCGAATTCTCCTTCTTTCTGGCAGTGCCCACCATGGCGGCAGCTACCGGGTATAAATTACTGAAGAACAAAGACCTTCTCCTGCACTCCGGGGAGAATATGAAGTTGCTGCTGGTAGGTAACCTGGTAGCATTTGTAGTAGCCATGCTGGCTATCAAATTCTTTATCAATGTCTTGCAGAAGTATGGCTTCAGGATGTGGGGGTATTATCGTATAGTGGTGGGCGTGATTATCCTGGCCGCTTTCATCGCCGGCTACAAGCTGGAGATCTAATGACAAACCCCTCCCCCCGGGCCTCCTCAAATTGTCATGTTTCCTTAACAATTGGGAACAGGATGTACTTTCTTTCCATGAAATAATTAACTTAGGTAAAGAAGATAAAGACACGGGACTACGAATCGCATCCGGCCAATACTTATCGCGCGAACCGCAAACTGTTTGAAAGCACCCGAGACCAATTCCCGAATAATTATTACGTGTTTGTTGTAAACGTCCCGGCCCGATTGATCCAGTAACATTGCGATATTCCTCACCAATCGCTATGATATGAAAATTCAACATTATGTTGCAGGGGGACTGATATGCCTGTTGGCCGTCTCCTGCAATGCCTCGCGGCGCGGCAGCTCCTCGCGTGCCTCCATGGCCGGGAAAACCCCGGACGACGTCTCCTGGATCCGGATGATGGACGATCCCAACGTGAACTACTTCGCCGCCGTGAAGTCCTTCGAAGATTTCTGGCGCGGTAAAACCACTCCCACTACGGAGCACGACCTTTTCAGCGCAGACGACAAGGAAGAAGCCCTCGAACGCAGCAGTTACAGCAGCCGCCGCGCCCAGAACGATCCCGCTGTGAAGTACCGCTTCGAGTACAAGAAATTTGTTCACTGGAAAGAAGAAATGGCGCCCTATGTTCAGCCGGACGGGCGCATCCTTTCTGCAGACGAACGCATCCAGATCTGGAAGCAGCAGAAAAGCTCCCGTCAATGACCATTCTCATTCATCCTAATCTCATCACTTATGAAAACACGTTACACCCTTTTATTGCTTCTCTTTTTTATTTGTCAAAACATATTCGCACAATCCAATCAGCCCTGGGCCGAAGTAGGCCCCATCAAATTCCCCACCAACAAGGTAGGCCAGATCAACGGGATCGGCAGGGTGGTGCAGATCAAATTCCATCCCGCTACTGCCGGCAAAATGTATGCTGTGAGCGCGCACGCGCTCTGGAAAACAGTGGATACCGGTAAAACCTGGGCCATTGTTCCGGGAACGGATGATATGCCCACCATGAGCTGTGCATCGGTTTGCGTAGACCGTACGGATGAGAATACCATCTACCTCGGTACCGGTGATCCGAATTATTACAGTCAATCCCTCGGTGTATGGAAATCCACCGATGGCGGCAATCTTTTCACACGCATCGGAGAAACCACTATCGGTGCACGCATGGCGGTGGAGATACTGCAATCGCCTTCTGCCGTTAATACGCTGCTGGCCGCTACGAACGACGGTATCTGGAAGAGTACGGATGCAGGCAGTACCTGGACTAAAACCCTAACGGAGGTGAACTTCAGCGATCTGCGGGTGAACACGGCTACAGGAAGCCAAACAGTATATGCTGTCAACAGGGCCGCCAAATTTTACAAATCCGATGACTTCGGCGATACCTGGACGCTCATCACCACGGTAAACCCTGCCACACCCGGTTCCGGCAGCCGTCTTGCCGTTACACCCGCGGACCCTTCCGTGGTATATGTGGGCTGCATCGGCAGTAACAATGATAAAGGAGGGATCATTTACAAGTCGGTGGACAGTGGCAACACCTTTACCCTCATGCGGGATGATATCACCCCCAATCTCACCGGCTACAACGGCACTTCCGCCGGCCAGGGCAACTACAACTTCGATATTACTGCCGGATGGACGGATGCCAATACGCTTTATCTCGTATCCCATGTGGTATGGAGAAGTCAGGATGGCGGCGCTACCTGGACGCAGCTGCAGGCCAGCTGGGCTTATGGTATGCATACCGATCAGCACTGCATCCGCTATCATCCGCTGATCAATACACAATTATATAATTGCAACGATGGCGGTGTATGGCTCAGCAGCGATGGAGGAAGTACCTGGGCGCCGAAGTCAGACGGGCTTTCATCCACAGAATTCTATCACATCGGCAACAGTCACCTTACCAGCGGCGTTATGGGTGGCGGTACGCAGGATAATGGCGAGGTGTACTATAATATCAACACCTGGTACTGTAATCGCGGTGGCGACTATACGCCATTCTACCAGTTTGACCGGCAGTTGGCCAACAGCGCTTACTATGGTGCAACACAGCGCCGGCAGCTGCTGACCAACACTACGCAGAATCTGTCAATACCTTCTCCCGCCACCGGCGCCGCTCGTGTGGCATTTTCAACAGATCCCAATATAGCCTTCACGGGTAAGGATACTATTTTCATCACCAAAAACCTGCAAACCAATCCGCCTGCGTGGACGTCCATTTACAATGTGGCAAAATCGCTCAAGGCCATAGAACCTTCCGTGAACAATGTCAACTACCTCTATGTGATGTTGAATTCAGAGTTCTATCTCAGCCAGAACGCGACTGCCGTTTCGCCCGTCTTCACCAAGCAAAGCAATGCGCCCGCCAGCATTACCGGCGGCGTACAGATAGCTACGGTGAAAGGGAATGACAGCATTGTATACCTTTCCTGCGGCAGCCGTATGTACCGGTCGGCAGATGCGGGCGTCACCTGGACCAACATCAGCGGTACCCTGCCTACCGTTAATATCCGCGAGATACTTACTGATACCACCAGTGCGGATGAAAGCGCTTACATCATCAACAATGCCGTATACTACAAGAATAACACGATGACCGACTGGATCGTGTATTCTCATGGAATGCCCTCCAATAGCCAGTACCGGGATATCGACATCTATTACGCCGGCACTACCAAATTACTACGGGTAGGCACCTACGGAAGAGGAGTGTGGGAAGTACCGCTTGCTACAAGCACCAGCATCCTGCTTCCGGGCGGCGTGTATGAGATCAAATCTGCCGCGGCGCTTACCCGCAACATCGATGTGCCTGGCAGCAACACTGCTAATGGTACCGGGCTGATCATCTATACAGACGGTAATACCAATAATCAGCGCTGGAAATTATTGCACAAAGGCGGAGGTTACTACAAACTCGAACCACAGCATGCCCCGGGCAAAACCATGGATGTGAAAGGTGGGCTTACCGCCAACGGAACCGCTGTGCAGATCTACGACAGCACCAGTGTGGATCAGCAATTATGGCGGATAGAAGGTGTTGGGAACGGTTATTACCGGTTGATACCGAAACATGCGCCGGGTAAGGCATTGGATCTGAATGGCGGTGTTGATGCCAATAGCACGAAAGTGCAGATATGGGATAACAATAACAGCAACGCCCAGAAGTGGCGTTTCGATCTGATCACGGCTCCGGTTGCGCCGTTGGCTATCAGCGCCAGTGCTGTGCAACCGCCTGTGACGGTGGCAAAAGAAGGAACGATGAACAAGCTGAAGATATATCCCAATCCGGCTTCCCAGTCTACTACTATCGAGTTCTTCAGTACAAGGGATGATATCGCTTTGCTGTCCATTGCGGATACCGAGGGTAAAGTGATCCTCTGGCGCAAACAGCAGGTGGTAAAGGGTTTGAACAAGATAGCGGTACCATTGCAAGACCTTGCGAAAGGGATCTATTTCATGCAGGTGAACAACGGGCAACAAACATTATCGGAAAAACTGGTAGTTCAATAACCTGATAAAGCAAGGCGCCTCTGCAGGCGCCTTGCTTTATCCTTTTACTGCGAGCAGCAGTTCGAGGTCTGTATATTTCAATTTGAATTTTTCGCTGAGGTGGTAATTGGTCAATGCGCCTTTGTACAGGTAAATTCCGTTCCGCACGCCCCGCTTGATCCATACCAGGTTGTCAAACCCGCCATCATCCGCTGCTTCCAGCAGTAGTGGCATGAGTACGTTACTGATGGCCTGGGAGGCGGTGCCTGCAAAACCGGACGGGATATTCGGCACGCAGTAATGGATCACATCATATTTTTTAAAAACAGGATTCTCGTGCGTGGTTACTTCAGATGTTTCAAAGCATCCGCCACGGTCAATACTCACATCCACAATCACCGACCCTGCTTTCATATGACTGACCATGGATTCGGTTACCACGATCGGTGTGCGGCCGCTTTGGGAGGAAAGCGCGCCTACGGCTACATCCGCTGTTCTGAGCTGTTCCGCCAGCACACGGGGTTGTATCACGGAAGTGAATACACGTACCCCGATATTGTTTTGCAGTCTTTTCAGTTTGTAGATATTATTGTCGAACACCTTCACGGATGAGCCCAGTGCCAGCGCAGTGCGGGCCGCGAATTCACCCACGATGCCCGCTCCGATGATCACCACCTTGGTAGGGGGAATGCCGGTGATGCCGCCCAGCAGGATACCTTTCCCACGGTTGCTGTTGCTCAGGTACTGGCCTGCTATCAGCATCACGGCGCTTCCTGCGATCTCGCTCATAGCCCTTACGATAGGGTAGGTGCCGGAATCGTCCTTCAGATTTTCGAAGGAAAGCAGGGTGATGCGTTTGTCCATCATCTTCTGCAACTGCTCCGCTTTGAGTACGGACAAGTGAATGGGGGAGATCACGATCTGGTGCGGATGCAGCAGCTCGATCTCTTCATCATTCAGCGGAGCGGATTTAACGATGATGTCCGCCTTGAAAACTTCTCTTTTCTCATACACGATCTCCGCGCCTGCTTCGGAATAATCCGTATCGTAGAAATGCGAACCATCGCCTGCTTTATGTTCTACTACAATATGATGACCGTTGTTGGAAAGGATGCTTACTGCATCCGGTGTAAGGGCAATGCGGCTTTCCTGGAAGGATATTTCCTTGGGTATGCCTATGAACAAACGGGAATTTTTTTGAGGAATATCCAGTGTTTCTTCCAGTGGGGAATATGTAAACCCGGCACTCACTACAGGTTTTTGCCTTTGCTCCATATCGTAATCAATTGTTAATTAGGTCTCTTCCAAAGATACGCTTATTGGACCTTTTATTGAAGAGAGGGATCAAAATACCCGGGATGGGCAGTACCGGCTACCAGTTTTCGTTTTTGATCCGGGGTGATGGTCAGGAAGACATATACCGTATCCGCCGGTAAAAGGGGGGTTACGATCTCCGGCCACTCCACGAAGCAGATGGCGTCCGGATGATAGAGGCAATCCTCTACCCCGGCTTCTATGGCTTCTTCCATGCTTTTCAGCCGGTATAGATCCAGATGATAAATGATCTGCTCCTGCTGGCGGCTATTTCGGAAGCGGTATTCGTTGATGATGGAGAAAGTAGGGCTGGCCGTGGTGTCTTTAACCCCTTTGGCGGCACAAAGCGCTTTTACGAAGGTGGTTTTTCCCGCGCCCATGTCTCCGTTGAGGGCAAAAACCTTTTCATCCCCATACTCCTCCCAGAACTGATGGGCTGCAGCCGGCAGCTCGGCGTGTGAAAATGTAAGTTTCATCAGAATTAAGGCCTTAGTAGGTTTAAAATTAGCAATTCCGTTGCATTAATCGTGCAAAAGGGCAGGCCCTCCCGTAAAACAGGCTGTGGTGGCCCTGAAAGTAGCTCTCCGCAAAGAGAAAAAGCACCTCCGTTGCATTAATAATTCCCACCCGAAAGCCCTGAACCGGTAATTTTGTACTACAGCCTTATACCACTAATGACTCAAGCTATGGAAACGATCAGTTGCAAAGTAAAAGGGATGAACTGCTCCAGCTGCGCGCTCACCATCTCCAAATACCTGGAAAAGCAGGGCATGGAGGATGTGGCGATCAGCGTGGCCACGGAAGAATTGCGTTTTAACCTGCCGGGCGGGGCGGATGCCCGGGCGGTACTCAACGGTATCAACCATCTGGGCTATGAAGTGGTATTGCCGGATGAGCAGGGTAAAAAGACCGCCTTTTATAATACCCTCACCTTCAAATTCCTGTTCTGTCTTCTGTTCACTGCCCCTTTGCTGCTGCATATGTGGGTGAACTGGCACTGGCTGCATAACCCCTGGGTACAGCTGGTCCTTACCACGCCCGTTTACCTGACGGGAATGGCGCATTTCGGCCTCAGCGCTTTCCGTTCGCTGAAGAACGGCGTCGCCAATATGGACGTGCTGATCACCCTTGGCGCCACCGCGGCTTTCGGGTATAGTCTTGGCGGAACCCTGGCGAATCTGGGCCCGGATTATCTTTTTTATGAAACCGCCGCAGCCATCCTCACGCTAGTTTTCCTCGGCAACCTGCTGGAAGAGCGTTCCGTGAAATCCACCACCACGGCCATCGCGGAACTGGCGCGCATGCAACATACCATGGCACGCCGCATCCACGGAGAGGATCATGGGCATGAGCACATCGACGAGATAGAGAACACGCAACTACGTGTAGGCGATCGCGTTTTAGTGAACACCGGCGACAAGATACCGATGGACGGTACCATATACTGGGGAAGCGGACACGTGAACGAATCGATGATCACCGGGGAGAGTGCGCCCATCGGGAAGCAGGAAAAAGACAAAGTGATCGGCGGTACTATTTTGGAAGAGGGTAGCCTGAAAGTATACATTACCGCTACGGGAAAGGATACCGTGCTTTCTTATATCATCGACCTGGTGAAACAGGCACAGGGCAACAAGCCTCCCATGCAGAAGCTGGCGGACAAGATCAGCGCCATTTTTGTACCCGTGGTGTTGGGCATTGCGCTCATTACCTTCTTCGGCTGGTATTTCATCGGCCATACTACCGTTGCCACCGCCATGATGCGGAGTATAGCCGTACTCGTGATCGCCTGCCCCTGTGCGATGGGACTTGCTACTCCTGCCGCGGTGATGGTGGGGTTGGGGCGCGCCGCCCGTAATGGCATCCTTATCAAAGGCGCCAACACACTCGAATCCTTCCGCAATATCAAACAGATCGTATTTGACAAAACCGGCACACTTACTACCGGCAAGCTGAAGCTGGATGAATGGAAAGCGATCGGTATGGAAGACGAAGCTTTCAGATCCGTAGTATACAGCCTGGAGAAATATTCCTCCCATCCCATTGCCCGTTCCCTCGTGGCACAATGGAAAGGTGTTCCGGAACTGCCTTTGCAACAGGTTCGGGAGCAGAAAGGCAAAGGCATGCAGGCGAAAGACAACGAAGGGAATGAATGGCAGCTGGGATCTTTTCTGCTGGCTAAACAGGCTACGCAGGATGATGCACATAACATCTATCTCCTGAAGAACGGCCAGCTCGCCGGCTGGATCAACTTTACGGACGAATTGCGCCCGGAGGCGGTATTTGTTGTGGCACAGCTCAAAGCCGGAGGTATCCGCACCATACTGCTGAGTGGAGACACGCAGCGGAAATGCGATGTGATCGCCCGGGAGCTGGGCATCGATGAAGTACTGGCAGAACAATCGCCGCAGCAGAAGCTGCAGCAGATCGATACATTCATGTATCATGCACCCACCGCCATGGTTGGCGATGGGATCAACGATGCGCCTGCTTTGGCAAAGGCCACTATCGGTATATCGCTGAGCGATTCCACACAGGTGGCTATGCAAAGCGCCAACGTCATCCTGCTGAACAACCACCTCGGCGCATTGCCCCTTGCGATGGGCCTCGGTAAACATACCTATCTTACCATCAAACAAAACCTCTTCTGGGCTTTCATCTACAATGTGATCGCGATCCCCGTTGCCGCCCTGGGCTTCCTCAACCCTATATTCGGCGCTTTCATCATGGGATTCTCGGATGTGGTACTGGCCATCAACTCCGTTCGCCTGCGGTTTAAGAAAGTCATCTGAGAAAACAAGGTTACGAATGATTTTTGTCGTTAATTCGTAATTACTTTCGCGGACCCAAATAACCATTTCGTAATTTGGAATTCGTAATTCGTAATTGAATAATGATATATTGGTTAGACCTTATCGGCACGTTCGTATTCGCCATTTCCGGCGCCCTGGCTGCCTGGGATAAGAAAATGTATCACGATATCTTCGGCGTAAGCTTCACGGCCTTCGTTACATCTATCGGCGGCGGTACGCTGCGTGACCTGATCCTGGGGCTGCGGCCGCTGTGGGTCAGTAATCCAAACTATATCATTGCCATTGCCCTCGGCGTTGTGGTAACGATCCTCTTTCGCGTCTATCTCCTGCGTTTCCGCAGATCTATTTTCCTGTTCGATACCATCGGGATTGGGTTTTATACCGTGATCGGTTTGCAGAAAGCCCTGTTGTACGGTGTGCATCCCTGGGCGGCAGTGATCCTGGGGATGATATCTGCTATTTTTGGCGGCGTGATCAGGGATATGATGGTGAACGAGATCCCGCTTATCTTCAGCCGCCAGATTTACGCCACTGCTTGTCTCGCCGGCGCTACGCTGTTCATTGGCCTGCGGTATGCGGGGGTGCATGAGGACTGGAATATGATTGCCAGCATCCTGCTGGTGATCGCCATCCGGCTCACCGCACTGAAAAAAGGCTGGTCATTACCCTATCTCGCAAAGAAATAACCGTTGACTTCCGCACTTTCCATATTACACCGTTTCTGGGGCTACCAGCAGTTCCGGCCTATGCAGGCAGAGATCGTGGATTCCATCGTATCCGGACGGGATACGCTGGCGCTCCTGCCCACCGGTGGTGGTAAATCCATCTGCTTCCAGGTGCCTGCCATGATGAAAGAAGGTCTTTGCCTCGTGGTAACACCGCTCATCGCGCTGATGAAAGACCAGGTGGAGAACCTCAACAAACGCGGCATTCCCGCTTTCGCGATCTATGCAGGCATGCAAACGAGGGATGTGGAGAAAATACTGGTCCTGGCAAGGGAAGGGGAGTGTAAGTTTTTATATGTTTCCCCGGAACGTTTGCAGAGCAGGCGTTTTCAATGGTTCTGCGAAGTATTGCCTGTAACGCTGATTGCCGTGGATGAAGCGCACTGTATCTCTCAGTGGGGATATGATTTCCGGCCGGCTTATTTGCAGATCGCCACTATCCGGGAGCATTTTCCCGATGCGTCGGTATTGGCACTAACGGCAACGGCTACACCGAAAGTACGGGAAGATATCTGCGAACGGCTGCAGTTACGCGTCCCCGCTGTGTTTGTAAAGAGTTTCGCCCGTGCCAACCTTTCCTACAGCGTGATAGCCGAAGAAGGGAAGCTGGGGCGCATCCGGCAGATACTGGACAAAGTGCCCGGCAGCGCCGTGATCTACTGCCGCAACCGGCGGCAGACGAAAGAGATAGCGCAGCTCCTCGCAGCGCAAGGCATTGCTGCAGGGTATTATCACGCCGGCCTCGCCGGCACGGAACGCGCCTCCCGGCAGGAAGCCTGGATCCGTAACGAACTTCGCGTGATGGTGTGCACCAATGCCTTCGGGATGGGGATCGACAAACCGGATGTGCGCCTTGTGATCCATGCGGATGTGCCGGACAGTATTGAAGCGTATTACCAGGAAGCGGGCAGGGCCGGAAGGGATGAACAGAAAGCTTTTGCCGTGTTGTTGTATAACGAGCGGGATCTGGAGGAGCTGCGGGAAAGGGTGTCGCTGCAATTCCCCACCATGGAGGAAATACGGGAAGTGTTCCAGGCCGTGGTGAACTATCTGCAGGTGCCGGTAGGAAGCGTGGAAGGGGTATACTATGATTTCGATATCAATGAATTTGTAAAACGATTCTCCCTCAATATCACCAAGGCTTTCAGCGCATTGAAGATACTGGAGCAGGAGGGTGTGTGGCAGCTGAGCGAAAGCGTATACATGCCCTCGAGGCTGGAATTCTCCACCAGCCGTGAAGGCATCTTCGAATACGAAGCGGCCAATCCGGCCATGGAACCCCTCATCAAAACACTGTTACGCACCTACGAAGGGATCATCGACAATCCCGTACCCGTCTTCGAAAGACAGATCGCAAAACTGATGCGCATAGATGAGCAGGATGTGATCCTGGACCTGCAACTGCTGCATAAACAGGCGATCATACGCTATTACCCGAAAAAAGACCGGCCGCAACTATCTTTCCTCGAAGAACGCGTGCCCGCTCAGTATCTGCGGGTGGACGTGGTTTCCCTGCAGGAAAGGCGCAAAGCCCTGGAAGAACGTATAGCAGCCGTTACGGCATACGCGCGCAATGCGGACGCCTGCCGTACACAACAGCTGGTGGCTTATTTCGGGGAAAAAGACGCGAAACCCTGTGGCGTTTGTGATGTATGCGTGAAGCGGGAGAAAGGGAAGTTGAGGGGCAGGGAGTTTGGGGAACTGGCTTCCGCCATCCTGCATTCGCTGGAGACGATGAATGGGAAAACCACGGTGCAGGCTTTAATGCGTGAGGTGGAAGCGGAGGAAAGCAGGGTATTGGAAACCCTGCAGTTCCTCATCGCAGAAGGTTGTATATCGCGGGATAAAGACGGGATGCTGTCCGCCGTTAAAGCCTGATCACGCGACCTTCAGCGCTGCTTTTGAAGCCCGCTTCAATCACTTTGATAACATTCAGCCCTTCCTCCGCAGTAACAGGATTGGGTTTCCCTTCCCGTAATGCGGCATAGATGCCCTGGTAATAATCGAGATAATTGCCGTTGCCGGAAGGAAGGAATTCCTTCACTACTTTCCCATCGATCTCTGTATGCAGCAATCCCCATTCAAACGGTGCTTCCGCGCCCCAGTCGGGTGTATCCGGCAACACGCCTTTCATGAGCAGTGCCTCCTGTACGTCTGATTTGGATTTGATGAAAGATCCCTTACGGCCATGCAGAACGTAAGCCGGTAAAGCCTCCCGCACGAGGTAGCTGGATTTCAGCCGCACCCGCAGGTGATCATAATACAGGATAAGCTCAAAATAATCATCCACCACGGAATCTTTACGGATGATGCGCACATCCCCGAACACCGCGCCTGGCATGCCGAAGATGGTCAATGCCTGATCGATCAGGTGGGAGCCGAGATCATACAGCACGCCGGTGCCGGGAGAGGCAACTTCTTTATGTTTCTTGTAGCTCAGTTCTTCTTTGAACCGGTCATAATGAAACTCCACTTCCAGCACATCTCCCAGCAAACCTTCTTCCACTACTTTCCGCACGATCTTGTAATCACTGTCGTAGCGGCGGTTCTGATAAACGCTCAGCAGTAATTTTTTGGATGCGGCCAGCTGTACCAATTCTTCCCCCTGTTCAACGGTAACAGTGAAAGGTTTTTCCACGATCACGTTCTTGCCCGCCTGCAGTGCGGCTTTGGCATAGTCGTAGTGGGTATAGTTGGGCGTGTTCACCACGATCAGTTCGAGGGAAGCGTCCTGCAGCAGGGTATTTACATCCGGGTATATCTTGACATATGGATAACGCTGCTGTGTAAGATGCTTGCTGCGTTCTACTACAGCAGTCAGCTCAAACCCGCTGTGCACGTGAATGAACGGGGCATGAAAAGCATAACCGCTGTGGCCGTAAGAGCAAAGGCCTGTTTTTATTTTTGTTGACATAACGTTGATTATTTAACCGGATTTCCTTCTTTATCGAAACGTTGTTTGAGTTCTTTTTCCGTGAAGTATAGCGGAGCAAAAGTGGCGATGGCCATGAAGACGAAGACCACGATGCTCATCCAGGTGAATACTGCAAACGCCAGCGGTATGCTAACCAATATCAGCATACAACCCGCACAGAAGAATGCCTTCCCGGAATGAACCTGCGCGAAGTCCCACGCAGCCTGGCTTTTCATAGACCGGGCGGTACGATAGCCCATCAGCGGATTGATCTTGTGCCTTGGTCTTTTCCAGCTCCATAGTCCCGCTCCCATCATGATGAGGCCGGTTGCCAGTGAGATGATTACGTACGGATTCATATTATCTGATTTTAAAACCAGCTGCCTTTCTTACTACGACCCCCTAACCCCAACGCCCCCAGCAAACTCCTCGTAATGATACTGGCCGCTGTTCTGCCGGCCTGCTTCATCGCGGAACTGCCGGCGATTGTTTCGAGCAGACTTTTCTCTTCCTTCCCTTTCTTCTCCGGGCCTGCCGTGCTGCCCTTCGCCGCGGCTTCCTCCAGCTTGGCGGTCAGTATCTCGTAAGCGCTTTCATTATCGATCTCCTGACTGTATTTCCGGACGAGTTTGGAATTGTTCACCAGCTGGTCGATCTCCGTGTCGGTCAGTATATCCATCCGGGAATGCGGGGAAACGAGCATGGTAGCGGCCAGCGGAGTGGGGATGCCTTTTTCGTTCAGGCAGGTCACCAGCGCTTCCCCGATACCGATCTGCGTGATGAGATCTTCCGTTTTGTAGAAGTCAGACAGTGGATAGTTCTCCGCCGTTTGCTTGATGGTCTTACGGTCGTTGGCCGTGAATGCGCGCAGGGCGTGTTGTACCTTCAGGCCCAGCTGTCCGAGTACAGAAGCCGGCACGTCCATGGGGTTTTGCGTACAAAAGAAAATGCCGATACCCTTGGAACGGATCAGTTTGATGACGGTCTCGATCTGTTGCAGGAGCGCGGTAGTGGCTTCCTGGAAGATGAGGTGCGCTTCGTCTATGAACATTACCAGTTTGGGTTTGTCGAGATCCCCTTCTTCGGGCAACGTAGCGTACAGTTCGTCCAACAGGCTGAGCATGAAGGTGGAAAAGAGTTTCGGACGGTCTTGGATGTCTGCTACCCGTACGATGGATATCTTACCGCGACCATCATCACTGATGTGCATGAGATCGTCTACTTCAAAAGATTTCTCGCCGAAGAACACCGCAGCGCCCTGTTGTTCCAGCTCTATCACTTTCCGCAGGATAGTACCCGTGGAGGTAGTGGATATTTTGCCGTATTCTTTCTCAAGTTCTGCTTTGCCTTCATCGCTGACGTACTGGAGTACTTTTTTAAAATCCTTCAGGTCCAGCAGGGGCAGTTTATTATCATCGCAGTATTTGAAGATCATGGCTACGAAGCCACCTTGTGTATCGTTCAGCCCCAGTATTTTGGAAAGCAGCACGGGGCCGAACTCGCTTATGGTAGCGCGAAGGCGTACGCCTTTTTCCTGGCTGAGCGTAAGCAGCTCAACGGGATAGGCGGCCGGAGACCAGGTGCCGCCGATCTTCGCATACCGCTCTTCAATCTTCGGGTTGGAAGTACCTGCCGCTGCAATACCGCTGAGATCTCCCTTGATGTCCATCAACAGTACCGGCACGCTGGCGTCGCTCAATCCTTCCGCGATTACCTGCAGAGTTTTTGTTTTACCGGTACCGGTTGCGCCGGCAATAAGGCCGTGGCGGTTCAGGGTTTTGAGCGGAAGAAAAACATCCGCTCCAGGCACCACTTCTCCATTGAGCATGGCGCAGCCCAGTTTGAAATGTTCTCCCTTGAACGTGTAGCCGTTCCTGATATAGTCGAGAAATACGTCCTGGTTTGCCATAGTGCAAATTTTTTCAGATTCAAGATAGGAAAAACCGCATTATTGTTCTTTCAATAATGTTTTGGCCTCCTGGATGCTTTTCTGCATGAGGTCTTTTACCGCGGAGATCTTTTGCATCTCTGATTCGAGGTAGGCTTTCTTTTCCTGTGTGTTTTTGGATTCCATTTTCATGTCGTACCCATGCATCCAGGTGTTCATCGCATTATTGGCGCTGTCCAACAGCTGTGCGGCGGCTTTGTAAACATCTGTAGCAGCTTTTTTCTTTTGGAGGCTGTCGCTTACTTCCGTGATTCGTGTTTTCAGGCGGCGGATCGTCATCATTTTGCCCATGCCTTCATCGTGAACATTCATCACGGCCTGAGAAAGGGAATCCACGAAAAGTGAATCGGCATTCGCAGCAGCGTCTTTCGTTTTGGTCTGGCCTTTGCAGGCGGCCAGCGCAATGATCGCTGCCAGCGGCAGGATGCGTAACATGTGTTTATACATAAGGTTCAATTTTTTACAATGCGCTTAACGGGAACGATTCCTTCAGCCGGATCCCTTTTTCTGTACTCTGCAGGATACCGCATTCAATGGCAGGATCATGTTCAAAGAACAGCACATATTCCCTTTCATTGGCTTCTATCAGGAAACGTTTTTTTTCTTCGAGCGTGGTAAGCGGGAACATATCGTATGCCATCACGTAGGGGAGGGGGATATGCGCCGCAGAGGGCAGCAGATCCGCCATGTAGATGATCGTTTGGCCGTTGTAGCGGAGCTCGGGCAGCATCATGGCCTCTGTATGTCCATATGCGAAACGCACGCGCATGTGGTCGGAAAAGGTCACCCCGTCCCGCTGCTCCACAAATTTCAACTGGCCGCTCTGTTCTATCGGCAGGATATTCTCTCTGAGGAACGACGCTTTCTCCCGGTCATTCGGGTTCACTGCCCATTTCCAGTGCGCTTCATTGCTCCAGTAAACAGCATTTTTGAAAGCAGGCACCAGCCGGTCGCCCTGCCGCTCAATGCTGCCGCCGCAATGGTCGAAATGCAGGTGCGTGAGGAAAACATCTGTAATGTCGTTCCGGTGAAAGCCGAGGGCGGAAAGGGATTTGTCCAGCGTATCATCTCCATGCGGCTGGTAATGGGAAAAGAATTTCGCATCCTGTTTATTTCCCATCCCGTTATCGATCAGGATAAGGCGGTTCCCGTCTTCCACCAGCAGGCAGCGGAGCGCCCATGTACAAAGGTTGTTCTCATCAGGCGAGTTCAGCTTCTGCCAGATCGTTTTGGGCACTACGCCGAACATGGCGCCGCCATCCAGTTTGAATAATCCGGTGTTGATAGTATGCAGCTTCATATCGCTAATCTACGTTGTTTATACAAAGCAGAAAACAACCAGATGAGCCCTGTGGAGAAAAACACGATGAGGATCAGCACGGAATTGCGCATTCCGAATTCCTGGTCGATCCACCCGAAACAGAATAACCCGATCACAATAGCGAGTTTTTCGGTGACATCGTAATAGCTGAAGAAGGAAGTAGTGTCTTTTGTTTCCGGAATGAGCTTCGCGTAAGTGGAGCGGCTGAGGGACTGAATACCGCCCATCACCAGGCCCACCAGTACGGCCAGCACGTAGAATTCATGAACCGTATGCGTAAAATAGGCCCCTACGCACACACCGATCCACAGCAGCACGGTGCCGATCAGCACCTGGAAATTACCGTATCGTTCAGACAGTCGCGCCATGCCCCAGGCGCCGAGGATGGCTACCAGCTGTATCGCTACCACCGTGCCGATCAGCTCGGAATCTTTGAGCTTCAATTCCTTGGTGCCGAAGATGGTGGCTACCATCATCACGGTTTGCACGCCCATGCTGTAAAAGAAGAACCCGCGCAGGTATCTTTTGAGCACCGACATTTTCCGCACCTGTGCGTATACTTTTTTCAATTCTATGAAACCTTCGGTGAATACGCTGGCAAAATGCTTCTCCACTGTAGGGAGCGATGGTGGGAGCCGGAAGAAAGTGATCTGCGCGAACCCTATCCACCAGAGGCCCACGAGCAAAAAGGTGATTTTCAGGGCCATACCGGCAGTGATGCCCAGACCGTCCTTCCCTAATACCAGTCCAAACCCGACCAGCTGCAGCAGTACACTACCGATGTACCCCATTGTATACCCGCGCGCGCTTACACGGTCCTGGTACTCCACTGGCGCTATTTCCGGGAGGTAGGAGTTGTAAAACACCAGTCCGCCGCTATAACCCATCGCTGCGATGATCAGGCAGGCAATACCGAAGCCTACGTTGCTTTCATCGAAAAAGAAGAGGCCGGAACAGGCGATGGACCCGAGGTAGGTAAAGAACCGGAGGAAATTTTTCTTGTTGCCTCTCGTGTCTGCAATGGAGGAGAGGATGGGCAGGCTGATCACGATCAGCAGATAGGCAAATGAAAGCGCGTAATCGAACAGCGCGGAATTCTTGATAGACATGCCAAGGATGGGTACATGATCTCCCTTGTACCTGTCCTGCGTTACCCCGATGAAGTATATCGGAAAGAAGGTAGTGGTGATCACGAGATTGTACACGGAATTGGCCCAATCGTACATGGCCCAGCCATTGATGACTTTCTTGTTCGGTATGCTCATAGGGAATTATTACTTGTAATCCGTGATCAGGATCCGCTCCTTGCAAAAACCGTACTCGGCTTCGTCGTTGGAGCTGACGATCACCATGCGGTTGCTGCAGTATTCGCGGATAAGTTGCTGATAAACCCCTGTCCCCGCGGCATCCAGGTTGGTGCAGGGCTCATCCAGCAGCAGGACCGGCACATCGGAAAAAACGGCCAGTGCCAGCTTGGCGCGCTGTTTCATCCCGGAAGAAAAATACCGCACCTGTTTGTTCCAGGCCTTCTCCAGACCCACGATGCGCGCAATTTCCTGCGGTTTGTAACCGGACAGAAAAGTTTTGAAATGAAGATGGAAGTCGAAACATTCCGCCAGGCTGAACTCTTCCACGAGCTCCATATAAGGCGCCACGATGGCGCAATGTTGGAAGAACTGGTCCTGCGGGAGCACTTGTTCGTTGAAACGGTATTGAATGTTGCCTTCACTGTGGTGGTGATGGCCGCTTACGATCTGCAGCAAAGTGGATTTGCCGGAGCCGTTAGGCCCGAGTATGGCATAATGCCCTGTACCGGAAAATGTAAAGGAAAAACGACGGAAGATCCAGTCGTAATTGAATCGCTTTCCTATCTGGTCAAGCGAGATCGTCATTCGCCCGGGTGCTGTATCCTCTCATGATACCGCGACCGGATTCGCGGATGAAGGAGAGGATCTCATCCCTTTCGTCCGTGGCCGGGAATTCGGCTTCAATGATGCGGATGGCTTTTGAAATATTGTTTCCTTTTACGAAGATGATACGATAGATATCGAGGATGTGGTTGATCTTTTCCAGCGAGAATCCTCTGCGTTTCAGGCCGATGGAATTCACGCCCACGTAGGAGAGGGGCTCACGGGCTGCTTTCACATAGGGCGGAACATCCTTGCGCACCAGTGAACCGCCGGTAACGAAGGCATGGTCGCCGATCTTGCAGAACTGTTGCACGGCTACCATACCGGCCAGTACCACGTGATCGCCTACGGTGATGTGGCCGGCGAGGGTGGTGTTGTTGGAGAACACGCAATTGTCGCCTACATGGCAGTCGTGCGCGATATGGCTGTACGCCATGATCAGGCAGTTGTTGCCGATAGAGGTTTTCCAGCGGTCTTTGGTACCGCGGTTAATGGTCACGTATTCGCGGATGGTGGTATTATTGCCGATCTCCACGGTGGTATCCTCTCCTTCGAATTTGAGGTCCTGCGGGATGGCGGAAATAACAGCGCCCGGGAAGATGCGGCAGTTCTTGCCGATGCGGGCGCCTTCCATGATGGTTACATTGGAACCGATCCAGGTGCCTTCCCCGATCTCGACATTTTTATGGATAACGGTGAACGGGTCGATCTTTACGTTTGGCGCAACTTTGGCGTCCGGGTGAATGTACGTGAGCGGATGAATCATGCTGTTATTTTCCTTCGCGTTTAATAATTTGAGCAACCATGTCTGCTTCGGTGACAACTTTGTTGCCTACGAACGCTGTACCACGCATTTCTACCAGACCTCTGCGGATGGGACTCAGAAGTTCCATCTTCAGCACCATGGTATCGCCGGGTAATACCTTTTGTTTGAATTTACAATTGTCGATCTTCAGGAAGTAGGTGTCATAGTTCTCGGGATCCGGCATAGGATTGAGGGCGAGGATACCGCCCACCTGTGCCAGCGCCTCACATATCAGTACGCCGGGCATCACAGGGTTTCCCGGGAAGTGACCCTGGAAGATCTGTTCGTTGAAAGTGACGTTCTTCACGCCTACCACGCGGGTGTCGCTCAGTTCAATGATCTTGTCCACCAGCAGCATCGGGTAGCGGTGCGGCAGGGTGCGCACGATCCGGTTGATATCATAGATCGCGGGCTGGTTGGGATCGTAGATGGGAACGTCTTTATTATGCTTGTTCTTCTTGATGTATTGCTTGATGCGGCGGGCGAACTCCACATTGGAAGCGTGGCCGGGCCGGTTGGCGATGATATGCGCCTTGATGGGATAGCCGATGAGGGCGAGGTCTCCTACAATGTCCAGCAGCTTGTGGCGCGCGGGTTCGTTGGGGAAGTGCAGTTCCGCATTGTTGAGGATGCCTTCCCGTTGTTGTACGGACATGTGCTCGCGGTCAAAAGCCCGGGCCAGCCGCTTCAGCTCATCTTCCGTCACCGGGCGGTCCACCACCACAATCGCGTTGTTGATATCGCCGCCTTTGATAAGGTTGTTCGCCAGCAGGTATTCCAGTTCGTGCAGGAATACAAAAGTGCGGCAGGGCGCGATCTCTTTTTTGAATTCGGCCAGGCTCTTCAGATTGGCGTGTTGTGTGCCAAGCACCTGGGAATTGAAGTCGATGAGCGCGGTGATGCGGTAGTCAACGGCCGGTAGTGCCACCATCTCTACTTTCTTCACCTCATCGTAGTAATTGATATTGGTGTCGATCGAATACCAGATCTTTTTGGCATCCTGCTCCTGTACGCCCGCTTCCTCAATAGCTTCAATGAAAGGCATGGAGCTTCCGTCCATAATGGGGATCTCCGGGCCGTTCAGTTCTATCAGTGCATTGTCAACCCCCATGCCTACCATGGCGGCCAGTATATGTTCAACCGTGCTTACGCGGGCGCCGTTATGTTCCAGGGTTGTGCCACGGGCGGTGTCCACTACATAATCCACATCCGCCTTTACGATCGGCTGATCAGGCAGGTCAATGCGCTGGAATTTAATACCGAAGCCGGGCATTGCCGGCTTAAGGGTCATATTCACATGTGCTCCTGTGTGCAAACCAACCCCCGAAATGGTTACAGTCCCTTTCAGCGTCTGTTGGTTCTGCTGCTGATTTTCCATCATTATTAGCTTCGTATTCTGATTCGTTTAAAACTCTGTTACCGTAAAGCATTATCCATGCCCGCCTTTTCTGCGAGGAGTTGCTTCACCATGTCCTCCAGCTCTTTCACGCGCTTTTCAAGTTCCGGCAAATTTCTAAAAATTGCCTGACTTTTCAGCGAACTTTTATAATCATAGGCAGGAGAGCCGGTTAATGCCGTATTGGGAGAGGTGATGGATTTGGAAAGACCGCTCTGGGCATTGATCCTGGTGCCATCCGCGATCTGGATATGCCCTACGATGCCCACCTGGCCGCCGATCACGCAGTTCTTCCCGATCTTGGTGCTGCCGGAAATGCCCGTTTGCGCCGCAATAACGGTGTTATGCCCGATCTCTACATTATGCGCGATCTGGATGAGATTGTCCAGCTTCACGCCCGCATGGATCACGGTAGCGCCCATTGTGGCGCGATCTATTGTAGTATTGGCGCCAATCTCCACATCGTCGTGAATAACCACGTTCCCTACCTGCGGCACTTTCTTATAAGTACCATCCGGCTGCGGTGCAAATCCGAAGCCGTCCCCGCCGATCACGCAGCCGGCATGCAGAATCACACGATTGCCCACCACGCAGTTGTCATAAACCTTCACCCCGGGATACAGGATAGAGCCGCTCTGTATCTTGACATTGTCACCCAGGTATACGCCGGGGTAAATTTTCACATGATCGCCCAGCTCCACATTTTCGCCGAGGTAGGCAAATGCGCCGATGAACACACCCTGCCCTATTTTAACGGAAGCGGGCACATGGGAGGGCTGCTGAATGCCGGTTTTGGCTCCGGGCCCCACCATTTTCTGGTATTGCTCCAGCAACAGCGCAAAAGCACTGTAAGCATCTTTCACACGGATAAGTGTCGGCTTGATCGCCCGTTCCACCACCAGGGAGTCATTCACGATGAGAATGGATGCCTGTGTGGTATAGATGAATTCTTCGTATTTGGGGTTGGCGATGAAACTTAACATGCCTTCCCCTGCTTCCTCGATCTTGGCGATATTGTGCACCTTCACTTCCGGGTCTCCTTCCAGCTTACCATTCAGAATGGTAGCCAGCTGTAATGCGCTAAATTGCATAGTTTTTAGTTGAAATGTTACCCTCCAGGCCGTCTCCGGATAATATGAATGTAATCTCTAACATGTTAAGTTCGTATAAAACGTTGTTAGCCTAGATTTTTGGATGACAAATGTAGAATTTTTTTATCGGTCTTGCCAAAGTATGCGATACAAGGGCATTATCGATAGAGGAAATATCCCGCACTGTGCCATCCTTAAATAAAATATTGATCTTTTCGTCCATTACATCGTATGCCTTGAGGCTGGCCGTATCTGTAAATACGAGATAATCGGCCTCCTCATCCGTCAACCCCCATTTTTCCCGCACTTTCCCTTTCCATTCGGCCAGCAGCCCGGCATCAAACGGCTCGTTGCTGAGCGTGACCTTGAAAAGCTCCCGGTTCGCCAGCCAGGTACAAAGAAGGCTGAGCACCTTGTCCTCATGCCGCCCCCAGACCTTAATGGCGCCCATAATATCATAATCATCGAGCAGGCAGAACTGCCGAAGGCATTCCTCATCCCGCACAAATTCCTCCCGCCCAACATGCCGGTACAGGAAATACCGTAACGCCGGGGAGGCGAAAAGTTCTATTCCCCTGGATGCCAGTGCCTTAGCCCGCAAGAGGATCTGCACCAGCATGTTCTCCGCGCTGAGCACGGTCTTGTGCAGGTATACCTGCCAGTACATCAGCCGCCTTGCCACAATGAACTTCTCTATCGAATAGATGCCCTTCTCTTCCACCATCAGCTCGCCATTATGCACCACCAGCATCTTGAGGATACGGTCGTAGCTGATCACGCCTTCGGAAACCCCGGTGTAGAAACTGTCCCGGCTCAGATAATCCATCCGGTCCACATCCAGCTGGCTGGAAACCAGCTGATGGAGGAACTTCTTCGGGTACCGGTCGTTGAAGATCGCCAGGGTAAGGTCCAGCGCGCCATTCATCTCCCGGTTCAGGCTCTGGATCAGTA
This sequence comes from Chitinophaga niabensis, assembly GCA_017849435.1. GTDB lineage: Bacteria > Bacteroidota > Bacteroidia > Chitinophagales > Chitinophagaceae > Chitinophaga > Chitinophaga niabensis_A. Next base: position 60,058 of record JAFIGY010000005.1, on the reverse strand, counting down.
ACTGGGATATTTCCTCATGGGAAACGCCCTCAACAAGCGTATGTTCCAGTGCATGTGAATAAGGCCCGTGACCGATATCATGCAATAATATAGCCATTTTTGCAGCCACCTCTTCTCCTTCAGTAATATCCGCCCCTTTTCCCCTGAGTTCACTGAGGGCGCAGCTCATCAGGTGGTAAGCCCCCATGCTGTGATGGAACCGGGTGTGCATGGCGCCGGGGTAAACCATGTTGGCAAGAGCCATCTGGTGGATCCGGCGCAACCGCTGGTAGAATGGGTGGGAGATCAGGCTGAAAATCAATGGATGATCGATGGTAATGAACCCGTGAACAGGGTCGTTTACAATCTTTCTTTTGCGCTCAGTCATGCTGATTTTTTATAAACTATCCATGCAAAGCTACGGCTTTGAACGTAACTTTCACCGGCGGAAAGGTAGTGCGTGACAGTCAATATTTTAACAAATTTTTGTCGGGATAGGACGCTCGCGAAGGCAGATCACCCCTATCTTGAGCAGCCGTTAGGGAATGATTTTTGAACGAAATGCATTATAAGTCTCATAATTAAGTAATTTGTAATAGATGAATCAAATCAATATACTTTGGGTAGACGATGAAATAGAGTCCCTGAAATCCCAGATCATTTTTTTGGAAAGCAAAGGTTATAAAGTCTCCGCCCTTACCAATGGATACGATGCGCTGGAGTTCCTGAAAGATAATATCGTGGATGTGGTGCTGCTGGATGAATCCATGCCCGGGATCACCGGACTGGAAACGCTGGCGCGCATCAAGGAAATGGATCAGCAGATACCGGTGGTGATGATCACCCGGAACGAAGCGGAGAATGTGATGGATGAAGCGATCGGCTCGCAGATCACGGACTATCTCATCAAACCGGTGAACCCCAACCAGGTACTGCTGTCCCTCAAGAAGATCATCGATAACAAGCGGCTGGTGGCGGAAAAGACCACTACGGCTTACCAGCAGCAGTTCCGCACGCTCTTCATGGCCCTCAACGATAATCCCAACCATGCGGAGTGGGCGGATATCTACCGGAAGCTGGTGTACTGGGAAATGGAAATGAGCAAAAGCGACAGCCCGGAAATGATCGAAGTGCTGCAGTCGCAGAAAGCCGAGGCCAACACGGAGTTCGCGAAATATATCAGCAGGAATTATTCGGACTGGATGCATCCCAAAACCAAAGATGCCCCCGTAATGAGCCATACGCTCTTTGCTCAGAAGGTGATACCTTACCTGGACCCCTCCGCCTCCAACTTCTTCATCCTGATCGATAATCTCCGCTACGACCAATGGAAAGCGATACAGCCGATCTTCCTCGAATCTTTCCGTATGGTGGAAGAAGATACGTTCTACAGCATCCTGCCCACCTCCACACAATACAGCCGCAACGCCATTTTCGCGGGAATGATGCCGGTAGACATCGAAGCGAAATTCCCGCAGGAATGGAAGAACGATGATGAAGAAGGAGGGAAGAACCTGCATGAAGAAACGTTCCTGGCGGCACAATTGTCGCGATTGAAGATGGATAACCGTTTTTCCTATACGAAAGTGACCAATCATGCCGACGGACAGCACCTGTTGAATAACATCCATAACCTGCTCGACTATCCGCTGAACGTGATCGTGTATAACTTCGTGGATATGCTCAGCCATGCCCGCACGGAAATGGAAGTGCTCAAGGAACTCGCAGGCGATGAAATATCCTATCGCTCCATCACCGCCAGCTGGTTTGAACATTCTCCGCTGCACCAGGCATTGAAGCGGGTGGCGGACAGGAAAATCAATCTCATTGTAGCCACGGATCATGGGAGTGTGCGGGTGAAAACGCCGGTGAAAGTGATCGGGGACAAACAGACCACTACCAACCTCCGATACAAGCACGGCCGCAACCTGAACTACGACCCCAAAGAAGTTTTAGCTTTCCGCGATCCGCGGGAAGCCGGGCTGCCGAAGCCGAATGTCAATTCTTCTTATATCTTTGCCCGCGAAGACGGATATCTTTGCTATCCCAACAACTATAACTATTTCGTGAACTACTATCGCAATACCTTCCAGCACGGCGGTATTTCCCTCGAGGAGATCATCGTTCCCGTGGCCAGGATGGTGAGCAAGTAGCGGATCTAAATAAAAAGGAGGAATCATGAACCTGAAGAGTACGCCCCACAATTTGGCGAAGCTGGAGAAGATTTTCGAGGAAGCGAAGTACATTTTGCGGTACGAGAAGGGAACTTTCAACTCCGGCTATTGTGTGCTGGAGCACAAGAAGGTAGTGGTGATCAACAAGTTCCTGAATGTGGAAGGGCGGATCAACACGCTGATCGACATCCTTCCCGCCATTACGCTGGAAGAAGGCTTCCTCACCCCCGAGTCCCAAAAACTTTACCGCCAGGTAATGGACAACAGGAACGCGGAGGACGCCGGCGAGCGAACCCCTACCGAAACACCTGAATAATTACGCACTTGAAAGTAACATTCCTCGGAACGGGCACTTCGCAGGGCGTACCGGTTATTGCCTGCCCCTGCCACGTCTGCGCTTCTCAGGATGCGCGGGATAAGCGCCTGCGCAGCAGTATCCTCATCCATTCCGATGCGGGCAACATCGTGATAGACACCACGCCGGATTTCCGCTACCAGATGCTCCGTGCGGGCATCAAACACCTCGAGGCCGTGATCATCACACATTCTCATAAAGATCACATCGCCGGAATGGACGATATCCGTGCTTTCAACTATTTCCAGCAGCAGGCCATCGATATCTACGCCTCCGATTTTTCCCAGAACGTGATCATCCGCGAATTCTCCTATGCCTTCGCGGATTTCAAATATCCCGGTATCCCGGAACTGAATCTGCGTACCATCATGGATGATCCTTTTTCCATCAACGGCCTGCAGTTCATCCCCGTCAACGTGATGCATCACAAGATGCCGGTGCTGGGTTTCCGCTTTGGGGATTTCACTTATATCACCGATGCGAACTACATCGCGCCGGAGGAGAAGGAAAAAATCAAAGGCTCGAAAGTACTGGTGTTAAACGCGCTCCGCCGTGAAAAACACATCTCGCATTTCACACTGGATGAAGCCGTGGCGCTGGGGAAGGAGCTGGAAGTGCCGCAGGTGTATTTTACGCATATCAGCCACCAGCTGGGATTGCATGCGGAAGTGAACCCCCTGCTGCCGCCCGGTATGGCGCTGGCGTATGATGGATTGGAAGTGGATTTGTGAACATGAATAAAAATCACGAACTTCCTTGTAGAATCAATTCCATTGTTTGTGCCAAAACATCCCTTTTCGGAGTATTGCTCCTTTTCCCGTCGTGAACGTATCGGTATCGCCTGCCTGGCAGGCCTGATCATCCTGATCCGCTGCATTCCCTACACACTCAATTACTATTTCCCCGCTGCAGACCGTACAGATACCACCGGCTTCCACGATACCGCTTTACAGCTGGAGAAGATCATGCGGGATTCGGCGGAAGTGCGGGCGCATCGGTATAAAAAACATTATCCCCGCTTTTCTCCCCGCCCGGAATGGCGGAAAGACAGCTTTCGGCGATATGAGCGGCCTTCCCGTGAGCGCAGAAAATTTTTACTGGACGTCAACACTGCAGACACCCTGCAATGGGATCGCCTCCCCGGCATCGGGACTGTACTGGCCCGGAGGATCGTGAAGTTCCGGGAACGGCTCGGCGGGTTCCATACGGTGGAGCAGGTGGGGGAAACGTATGGACTGGCGGATTCCGTATTTAAAAAAATTCAACCTTTGTTACAACTGGGTGATGTTTCTCTAAGAAAGATCGATCTCAACGATACAGATGAAAAATCTTTGGCCGATCATCCATATATCCGCACGAAACTGGCCCGGGTGATCATACGTTATCGCAATAACCACGGGCCTTTCAGGCAGGTGGAAGCACTCCGGGACGTTGCTTTGGTAGATGATTCCATTTATCGTAAAATTGAAAAATACTTGTTGGTCAAATAAACTCAAATTCTGGTTATGAACTTTCAGCCAACGGACATGCAACAACAGATCGCGCAAGTGATCCGGGACTTCGGAAAAACGCACATCCAGCCCCATGTGATCGAATGGGATGAATCGCAGACCTTCCCTGCGGAACTGTTTAAAAAACTGGGAGCGCTCGGCCTGATGGGTGTGCTGGTACCGGAAGAGTACGGCGGTTCCGGCCTCGGGTACCTTGAATACGTAACCGTTATCAGTGAGATCGCGCGTTTTTGCGGTGCGATCGGATTAAGCGTGGCTGCACACAATTCTCTTTGCACCGGCCACATCCTCCAATTCGGCAATGAAGCGCAGAAACAGAAATATCTTCCCAAACTCGCCACCGGCGAATGGATCGGCGCATGGGGACTCACAGAACCGAATACCGGTTCCGATGCCATGAACATGAAATGCACCGCGCGGAAAGAAGGGAACGAATGGGTGCTCAACGGTACCAAATGCTGGATCACGCACGGCAAGAGCGGGAATGTGGCTGTAGTGATCGCCCGCACGGGCGCGCTGCGGGACAGTCACGGGATGAGCACATTTGTGGTAGAGCGCGGTACGCCCGGCTTCAGCGGCGGCAAGAAAGAGAACAAACTCGGGATGCGCGCCTCTGAAACAGCGGAAATGATCTTCGACAATTGCCGTATCCCGGAGGAGAATATGTTGGGTAAAGAAGGAGATGGCTTCATCCAGTCCATGAAAGTGCTGGACGGCGGTCGCATCTCCATCGCAGCGCTGTCCCTCGGTATCGCGAAAGGCGCTTACGATGCCGCTTTGAAATATTCCCAGGAGCGCCACCAGTTTGATCAGCCCATCTCCAACTTCCAGGGCATCTCTTTCAAACTGGCGGACATGCATACCCAGATCGCCGCGGCGGAATTACTCACACTGCAGGCCGCGGACATGAAGAACAAACACCTGCCCATGACGCAACAGGCAGCTATGGCGAAATACTACGCTTCCGAAGTAGCAGTCAGCACCGCAAACGATGCCGTGCAGATCTTCGGCGGATACGGTTATACGAAAGATTTTCCTGTGGAGAAATACTACCGGGATGCGAAGCTGTGCACCATCGGGGAGGGAACGTCAGAGATACAGAAGATCGTGATCGCCAGGGAGGCGTTAAAGAAATAAAAAAAGAAACGGCCTCGATTTGAGGCCGTTTCCGGTAAAAAGGATAAACAGGGCTTAGTTCTTGTAAATCTCTATTTCATTGATGTTTACTTCACCATCCGTTGTACCTATCGTAAATTCAATACGTACATAGCGATTGGTGGCAGCCGTGAAAGTCACGTCCTCTGTGGACCCCGGACCGGTTGTTTTTGAGAACAGGTCCTTCCAGGTAGTACCATTGTCTGACCCCTGGATCTTGTAGCTTGCAATAAACTCCGAGCCTTTCCTCCAGTATTGCTTTACCTGGTTGAAGGTCTGTGCTGTTTTAAGGTCAATGGTTACCGACACTTTCTTGTCATCCGTGCGGTCAGCGGCCGTTGGCGCCCAGAATGAGGTGAGGTCCCTGTCGATCAGATTGGCGGCAATGCTTCCCGCTACTTCACTGCTGGCCGTTATTGTTTTTCCTATAGCAAGATTGGCGGGAATAACCCCTGTTGCAAAATCTGTATAGAAAGAATCAAGCGCCGGTTTGGAGGGGAGGAATACAGACCGGAAGGTGTAGGCGGATCCGGGCTTCACATTCAGCAACTGTATCTTATCCTGTTTATGGGACAGGTAAACCGTCTGCGCTTTGTTGTTCTCGTCCGTATAATTGACCTCCGTCACGGAAGAAGTATCTGCCGCCATGAAAGAAAGCAGCGCATCCTTCGCGATAGGGGTGGAGGTGGCCAGTGGCCTGATCAGCAGAGATGACTGATAGCCGGCGCCGCAGCTTCTGCCCTGTGCATCCACGCGGATGGAACGATGACCGAAATCATCGGCAGTATAGATACTGAAATTGTAAGTACCTTCTTTCAGCTTGTCGATCAGCACGCTGATAGTATCCTGCGGAGTGCCCTGCTTAATGGGAACCACTGCAGAATCTGCATTATTGTTCCAGTAAATAATGGCTTTGGTCACATTCGGATCGGTTCCCCTGATCCACGCCAGCTTGATCCTTTCGCGGCCGGAGAAAACCTGCACATTGGTGACTTTGCCTGTATAGGTAACTCCGCCGGGCACCACATAATCTTTGAATGTTTTATCCATTTTACTGCAAGCTGCCAATAGCAGTGCTGCTATCACGCATACCAGGCAGTGTATTGCATATTTTCGCATCGGTTCTGATTTTAAGTGATGATACATTCAATTATTTCTTGATCCCCCAGAATTTCAGCTCCGAGATGTAGATGTACTGGAACCCGCCCCAGGTGTCCAGTACCCTGAACCGCAGGTATCTCACCGGAGGAATGTCTATCGGAAAATCAAAATCTTCGCCTTGCACGCACGCGAAATTCTTGTCTTCCGTGGTAACAGCACCCGGGCCAGAGGGTTTGACAGAGTTGAAAGTGCCAAGCAGTTGCCAGCTGCCCCAGCTGCCGTCAGGAGAAGGATTATTGCTGCCCCATATCTCGAATATCTTGGGGTCTCCGCCTACATAAGCACCACTGCTGCCGCTGCGATGATAGAACTTGAAGCGGCTCAGGAGATTGGTTGCGCCCATATCGAACGTAAATGAGAGCGGCATTTTCGGATCACCGGTTTTGGTATGGAAGCAGTCATTATCGCTGTTCCACACATTGTTCCACATGAAAGACATCACGCGGGCGGTAACACCGGACCAGCTGTGAGGGGCATAGTTGTCGCCCAGCAGCTGTACCTCCTTGAATCCGCTGCGGTCAATGGCGGTTTCGTAAAGCGGTTTGAGTTTTTTGATGAGGGTGTCTGACTTATTATTCCAACGGTCCCTGATGTAAACGCCGAATTTGTGTTCGGTGGTGTCAAACCCGCGCACGGAGAAAGACCCGGAAGGTGCGGCTGTGTAATAGGTGTTGGCAATTGCCCAGTCGCCACGGCCGGTACTGTCCGCCATCAGCACAATAGCCAGCGGCGCTTCATCGGGATTTTTGAAAGACACGTTCGCGCCACTAAAAGTCTCCACGAGACTGAGCGAAGCGAACATGCTGTAAACAGGTGGCCTGAGCGGCTTGAAGGTAATGGAAACCGGCTGGGACGCTTTCTCATTTTTACCCACGGTATATACTTTCACCTCGTGCTGAAGGGTATCGCCGTATCCGCCGATCGTGAGGGTATCGTTATAGGTAGAAGACTTCGCTTCGGCGGAAACACCCGACTTCAGTTCATATACGGCTTTCACGTAAAGCAGGTTCGGATCCTTGGGAAGCGTATAAGTGATAACGGCACCACCCGGTGTGCTGGTCAGCTTCAGATTGGTGACAGGGCCGGGAGCCGGCGCACCATCGTCCTTGTATACCAGCATGTCTTTTTCCTTGCAGGAAACCCACAGGAACGAAACAAAAAACAGGGAGAAAAAGAGGTATCTGTTCATACAGAATATTTTTAATGATGAATTGCAGATGAATGAACGGCGGCTTACCATCCGGGAGATTGTACCAGGTTTCTGTTAATGTTGGTATTACTCTCCCTTATCGGCCAGAAATAATCTTTCAGGGTAAATACCTGGTTAAAGATCAGTTTAGGCCGATAATAAGCAGCTTCCGTAGGCTGCGAGATATCCCAGCCGGAGATGGACTGGTTGAACAATTCCATCGCCTCTTTCCAGCGGCGCACATCGTAGAAACGGCTGCCCTCGAACGCAAGTTCTATCAAACGTTCCCTGTGTATGATCTGCCGGAATCCGTCCTTGCCCTGGTAAGCGGAGGGATTGGTGGAATAATTCGTCCAGGAGTCTTCTACGGTGGTCAATCCCGCTCTGGCCCTTACAAGGTTGATCCATTTGAGGGTTTCTGCAGTGGGACCGTCTTTCTCATTCAATGCTTCTGAGTACAACAGATACAGGTCTGCCAGCCTCATTTCCGGCCAGGGATAAGTTTGCGTGGTGTAGGAAGTGGAGGTGATGGCATTCTGGAAATGCACCAGCTTCTTCACCCAGTAACCGGTGGTGGAATAGGATGCCTGCACCACCTGGGAAGCCGGTTGTGCTTTCTTCGCTTTGATCGTGAAAATGGAGTTATCATCGTACTTACCCTGACCATACCATTTGCCTCCGTCAAAACCAAGACAGGCGTAGAAGCGGTTCTCCCGGTCGAAGTGCAGGTAAGAAGTCGTATAACCCGGTTCAAGGTTATATTTTTCTGAAGCTACAGCCGTGCGAAGGATGCTGTACCTGTTGGCGTAATTCCATGTTTTGTCCTCACTGATGGGAACACCGTTTTTCGAATAGAACATCTCCACGATTTTCAGCGGCGGCGCAATCTGTCCCTGCGGAGTAGTATTGTCCGACACGGAAACATCGATGCCGCGGGGAAAACATTTTGTCTGCAGATCGCCTGCCATGCTGTTGGTATTGCCCCAGATGATCTCTGTGTTCCATTTTTGTGCAACGGCATTGCGGATGCTCATTTGTGTAATGGTTTCGGGAGCGAGGGTATACTGCGCAATATCCTGCTTGTAGGTGTAAAGTTTGAGCCCTACTTCATGGCAAAGATCAATCGCTTCCTTACAGGCGTTCACTGCCAATACCCATTTGTTATTGTCTTTCGTGGTATTGAACAGTTTCACACCGCGATTGTCAACATACGTTGTGTAGTCTCCATTGCCATTGAAGAGCGGGCTGGCAGCAGTTACCAGTATCCTGGCTTTGATGGCCAGTGCGATGGGTTTGGTGATGCGGCCCAGCTCGTCCGTTTCGTTGGAGAGCAGGGTAGGCAGATCGTCCTTCGCTTCATCGATCAGCCCTACAATGTAATTGAAGCAGGAATCAACAGGTGAACGGTATACTTTTACTGCAGAGGGTTCTGCATCTACCGGCTGGTTGGTCTTTGCCAGTGGAACAGGGCCGTACAGGCGCACCAGGTAGAAATGGTAATAAGCTTTCAGGAATTTGACTTCCGCGATCCAGCGTTTCTTTTCATCGGCAGACATATCCGGTACCTTGCCGATATTATCGAGGAAGATGTTGCAATCCCTCAACCCGCGGTACAATGGTTGTGCCTGGTTCACACCATCCCAGAAATTGCTATACGGATTCACCACATTCTGCCCGCCCCGGGGAATGCGATAGGCTGCGGGTTGCAGCGCCGCCACGCCAAAGGGCCAGATGAGGGACACTTCGTCTCCCGCATAGAATGCCGGGTTATCCGTAGAACTGCCGGACTTGGGCAGGTAGGAATAACAGGTGAAAAGATATTTTTCCGCTTCTTTCCTCATGGTGAAAGCGTTATCGAGCGTTGGCACGTTGTCCGGCACAATATCCAGGTACTTCCTGCAGGAAACCATATAAGGCAGTACCAGCAACATCCACAACGCGATACGGAATATATTTTGTCGTTTCATTCTTTACACTTTTAAGATTTAAATCAGTTGAACCCAACTCTTAATCCCACATTGATCACTTTCTGGATCGGGTAAGCGAGACCGTTGCCGCCCATTTCTACATCCCAGAGTTTGAAGCCGGAGAGCAGCAACAGGTTGGTGCCGTTAACGTAGATCCGGCAGCTGCTGGCTCTCAACTTGCGCTGGAATTGTTTAGGCAGCGCATAACCCAGCTCTACCTGTTTGAGACGGAGGAAAGCGCCATCCCGCATGAACCAGGTATTCCTCTGCGTGTTGTTGGTAACGAGGGTAGGACTCAGCCTGGGCCAGAGGGCATAGATGTTGCGGTTGTCTTCAGACCAGTGATTGTCCGCATACGCTTTGAGCAATTGCGTCTGGTTGTTGAAGGGAGAGGTATTCACTGCATCCATCCAGAAAGAAGAGCGAGCGGAGCCCTGGAAGAAAGCGGAGAGGTCAAAAGATTTGTACCTGGCGGAGAAACCGAATCCGTACACGATCTCCGGCGTTGTGGGATATCCGATCGGCACCATGTCGGCAGAAGTGATCTGGCCATCGCCGTTCACATCTGTATACTTGATGTCGCCGCCCATGTATTCCCCGAAATTCTGCCGTGGCGCGTTCAGCGCTTCCTTATCATCGATGAAGAGCCTTTCTGCGATGTAGCCCCATTGCTGGGTGATGGGATATCCTACCCGGGAACGGTATCTTTCTTTGGACAGGTAATCGGGCTCTTCGTATTTCTCGAACCGGCTTGTGGCATAGGTGAAGTTGCTCATCAGTTCCACTGAAAGGTCTCTTCTGAACTGTTTGGTATAGTTCAGCGTAAGGTCTACCCCACGGCCGGATGCTTCGCCCAAATTCGCCCGGGAGTCCGCTGCAAGGCCCATGGTGGTGTATTCCGTACGGGTCATCAGGATGTCTTTCCGGCGGGAAGTGTAATATTCGCCCACAAAGCTTACACCGTTCTTCAGGTTCACTTCCAGGGCAACGTTGCTCTGGTAAGATTTTTCCCAGGTGATCTCTGTATTGGCATAGCGGCTGGTAGAATACCCCGGCCGGAAATAACCATTGTCTCTGCCGAAAGTAGCGCCTCTGTTACTGTTGTTGGGATTCACTTCAGACAGGTAGAAGAAACGGTCTTCATCGCTACCAATGGCATCGTTCCCTACAAGACCATAGGTGGCGCGCAGTTTCATATTATCCACCTTGTTACGGAAAGGCTCAAAGAATTTTTCGTTGGAAATAGCCCAGGCTACACCCGCAGAGGGGAAGAAGCCGAAGCGGTGCGTTTTGTAGAAACGCTCGGATCCGTTGTAGCCAAAGTTGAACTCCGCAAAGTAACGGGAGTCATAGTTATACGTTAGCCTGCCGGAAAGACCTGAGTTCCGCTTGGGAAGTGACTGCTGCAGGGATACGCCGGCGGGCGTGATGGTGCTGCGCAGGATGTTGATCAACATGGCGCTGATGCTATGCGCGCCGATAGTTTTGCCATAGTTGAGGGCGGACTCCCAATAGAAAGAAGAGGTCATGTCCCTGTCCCCGGGCAGATAGTTCAGGTATTCCGTACCAGTGTTCGGATTCAGCTGGATCAGTGAATAGGTGTCTTCCAGTTTGTTGTAGGATACCGCTTTATACCAGAAAGGCATGTATGCTCTGGAGACGTTGAATTTCGCGAGACGGTTGGCATTGGCCATGGTACGGAAATAGAGGCCCGGTATCAGGAAGTCCAGCTGCTGCTTGATCTCCACCTGAGCACTCATCTGTGAGCGGGATTCGTCCCGGTAACCTGACACCATTAAAGCGTAAGGGTTCATGAAGTTGCCGGTTTCCCCATCATTGCCGAACATGATATGCTTTACATACTGGTGATCGGCATCCGCGGGATAATAGGCAGGGAACCTTACCGGGTTGGAGTGCATGATGTTGTAGTACATCAGGGCGCCGCCGGAGGTGGTACCGCTGGGGATGGGGCCTTTGTAATCGTCGAATGTGCCGTTGGTGCGGACGGACAAGGTGGTTGTTTTGGTCAGGTCGATGTCCACGTTCGCGCGCAGGGAATAACGGTTGATCTTGATATTGCTGTTGAAGTTATTCCGTTTGTCCACCTTAAAAATACCATTGTCTCTTGTGTAGTTGGCGGATACATAGTAACGGGCAACAGTACCGCCGCCACTAACGTTGATGCCTGCACGCTGTGTGGTGGTATAGTTCCGGAGCAATTCCTTCTGCCAGTCGGTAGCCGGATAGTAGTATGGATTGCCTTTCCCCGTCTGCTCGATCTTCTCTTCCGGGTAAGGCAGCTCGTTCAGGGGGTTCCGGGTGAGATACGCTTCGTTCTCCATTTTCATATACTTGATGGGATCTGCCAGCTGTATTTTTTTGGTTGGGGAAGAGAACGCATTCTCTACCATCATGCTGAGTTTGGCAGGTCCCTGCTTACCTTTTTTGGTAGTGATGAGGATTACCCCGTTGGCGCCCCTTGCGCCGTAGAGTGCGGTGGAGGTGGCGTCTTTCATGATGGAGAAGCTCTCGATGTCGTCAGGCCGCAGGCGGGCGAGGTCTTCAGTGGTCAGCTCCACGCCGTCGATGAGGATCAGCGGGTCTTTTTTATAGCCGAAGGTGGTAACGCCGCGCACAAAGAAGTCCGCATTGTCATTCCCCGGTTCTCCGCTGCGCTGGTAGGCGATCAGGCCCGCCGCGCGTCCGGCGAGGGCTGTGGTAAGATTACTGGAGGGTACTTTCAGGTCCGCCACATTGATGGACGTTACAGAACCTACCACTTCTTTCTTTTTCTGTGAACCGTAAGCCACCACTACTGTTTCGTTGAGGCTGTTCACGGAAGATTTCAGTAGAACATTGAACGATGTCAGCTTGCCGACAACAAGTTCCTGTGGAATAAAACCGATCATGCTCACCACGATCGAAGCATTATCCGGCACCTGGAGAATAAAGCGGCCGTTCGGGTCCGTAACGGTACCTACGGAGGGCTTTCCTTTCACACCAATGGTAACGCCGGGAAGCGGCATGCCCGTGGTGTCTGTAACAGTGCCTTTGATCTCATGGCTGTGGGACTGCGAGGAGGATGCGGGCCTCTGTTCATTAGGGGCCTGGTTCTGCGCGGATGCCTGATGCGCGCAGAATACCGCCAGCAGGAAGCCATTGATAAAGAGTAGTTTTTTTATCATTGGTAATTGTTTAACGATTACAGGTATAGTTCCTTTTTTTCGGAAAGAATCAACTGAGATGAGGAACAGACGGGGCTTCCGCGGGATAATGCAGGAAGCATACCGCATCCGGACAGAGCAGCATAACGGAACATTTTTGTATCAAAGTTTTTAAAATGAGATGCGCCTTCTTATTTTTACTGCAAACGTTTGCATAAAAATGGTGGAAATTTGTCAGGCAGTTTCGACTGCGGACTATAGACGTAACACCTCATTTTGTGGTCAAGAAATCAGTTTTAGTTCGTGGCAGAGACTTCAAGTCCCTATTGTTGGCAATTGATTTAAGTTGATAAAAACGGTAATTTTTTAGCAATCGTTTGCAAGATCGCACAATAAATATATTCTTTCAATATGAAATTACCAAACAGTCATATTATTTTGTCTCCGATATGGAAAGCTTATCAAGTATCGTTCACTCAATCACGTTATAAATGACCACTTTAGAAGAACAACTCGGCCTTCTCTTTCCGGCTGCAGCGGACGTCCCTGCGGAGTTCAGGCTGGAAGCGGAGGTGCATCAGAAGGAATACCTCTCTGATGGCGTTATGAAAACATGGAATGGAGAAGTGCATACGGTCTTGTCTCCCGTATGCATCAAAACAGAGAAAGGCCTTGAAAGGAAGGTGATCGGCTCTTATCCGCTCTGTGGAGCGGAAGAGGCGATGTCTTCCCTGGATGCGGCTGTAAACGCTTACCGCGATGGGCGTGGAGAATGGCCTACCATGACGGTAGGGGAGCGCATCGCCTGTGTGGAGAAATTCACGGGCAAGATGATCGCGAAGAAGAAAGAAGTAGTACAGTTGATCATGTGGGAAATCGGGAAATCCTATGCGGACTCGGTGAAAGAATTTGACCGCACGGTGGAGTATATCAATGCTACCATCGATGCGTTGAAAGACCTCGACCGCCAGTCTTCCCGCTTCGCGATAGAGCAGGGCATCATCGGCCAGATACGCCGCTCTCCGCTGGGCGTGGTACTGTGCATGGGACCCTTCAACTATCCGCTGAATGAAACCTTCACCACCCTCATCCCCGCGCTCATCATGGGGAACACACTGCTCTTCAAACCTCCGAAACATGGCACCCTCTTGCATTACCCCTTACTGGAAGCCTTCCGCGAATGCTTCCCGAAAGGGGTGGTGAACACGATCTATGGTCGCGGTAACGTGATCATCGCACCGCTGATGGAATCCGGCAGGATCAATGTGCTCACACTTATCGGCTCCAGCAAGGTGGCGAACCAGCTGAAGAAGATGCACCCGAAAGTGAACCGCCTCCGTGCCATTCTCGGGCTGGATGCGAAGAATGCCGCCATCATTACGGAAAAAGCGGATATTGATCTCGCGGTGAAAGAATGTGTGCTGGGATCTTTGTCCTTCAACGGGCAGCGTTGTACCGCTATCAAGATAATTTTCGTGCATAAACAGGTGGCGGATGCTTTTCTTGATAAGTTGAGTGCCGCGGTGGCACAGCTGAAATTCGGGATGCCCTGGGAGAAGGATGTGTTCCTCACACCGCTGCCGGAACCGCATAAACCGGGCTATTTACAGAGCTGCGTGGCGGATGCGGCAGCACACGGCGCCAAAGTGATGAATGCGCATGGCGGAGCAGCGAATGCATCGTTTGTATATCCTGCCGTTGTATACCCGGTGAATGAAAAAATGAAGCTCTACCGCGAAGAACAATTCGGTCCTGTGATCCCGGTACTGCCTTTTGAAAGCATTGAAACGCCGATCGAATACCTGATTGCTTCGGATCATGGCCAGCAGGTGAGCCTTTTCACCAATGATGCCGCGGAACTGGCGTCGCTCATCGATCCGCTGATCAACCAGGTGAGCCGCGTGAACATCAACTGCCAGTGCCAGCGCGGACCGGATATTTTCCCCTTCACCGGCAGGAAAGATTCCGCAGAGGCTACGCTTTCCGTTTCAGATGCCTTGCGCGCGTTTTCTATCCGCTCCCTCGTGGCCACGAAGCAGACGGAAGAGAACAAAGCCCTGATTAATCAGATCGTAAGCGAACAATCTTCCAATTTTCTTTCAACAAAGTATATTTTTTAACCAATTGTAAAGTAGCTGTCCTGCTAAAACTTAGCAGGACAGCCTTCGGTTTTTTTACTTTTTTTTTATTTTTACACATTAGTGTGATGGAAAATTGTAAACAGAAAGTTAAATTTGGGTTAATTACTTTCCTTACCAATTTATCAACCTAAAACAAAACAGAAAGATCGAGAAAATTTCTACTCCATGTAAAGCCGCCTCAATCGAGGCGGTTTTCTTTTGGAGTTGTGCCCGTCTGAGTTGATTGTGCCTCATTGCATCGCCTGCACATCTTCCCCAAAGCCGCAAAATCCGTTTTTCGTATATGTTTATCCGTTTAGCTTACCAGTCATCGGGGTAACGCGGGATAACTTTGCTCAAAAATCATATCAACATGCTGCGGAAAATACTGAAATGGAGAGCCGGGCCTCCGGGAAAAAAAATTCTCTTTCTGCCTGGGGGTGGAACGGCAGAAGTGCCGTTATATCAACAACAGCTCTTCTTCAACCCGGGCACAAAACAGCCGGTGGTGTTCAGGGTTAACGGTAACGCCCGCACGACAGTTTGAAGCCTGCCTTCGGATCGCCTATGGGCTGGCGATGGACGGATAGGTGAACAAAAACGGGATGCCGAAGAAATTGATGCGCCTGGTGGTTTTGATGGAGTGGGGGGAGTGCTGGAGGAACTGTAATGTTATGATAAAACATAGGGACTGAAATTTTCAGTCCCTATGTTTCAAATCTTTGTATCAATGTTATTTTTTTTCGTCGCTTTTACCGCCGTCAAAGAGATGGGAGAGCTTGTCCTTTGCTTCTTTCATGATATCGCTCGCTTTATCTTTCGCTTTCTCCGCCCAGTCTTCCATTTTATCTGACGCGCCTTCCAGGAAATCTTCCGCCTGATCCATCAGGCCTGCTTTTTTGGGTTGCTCGGGAGTGGTGCCAAGTCCGGCGAACCAGTTGTCCACATTCCCCGCAATAGCGGCCGGGAGTTTGCTTTTCACAAAATCCTTCACAGTGTTGATGGCCTGTGATGCCTGGTCTTCCGTGAGGCCGACCTTGTCTTTCAGTTGTTGGATGAGTTCTTGCATGGGTAAAGATTTAGGCTACTTTTAAAGTAACAAGCGTGCTTTTCTCCAGTTTCTCTTCAGCGTAAGTGCGCGTCAGCACGAATGTTTTTTCGTCTGTGGACGGGAGGTGGAACATGGCATCAGCCAGCACCACTTCGCAGATGGACCGGAGTCCGCGTGCGCCCAGCTTATATTCCAAAGCTTTGTCCACAATATATTCGATCGCATCATCCGCAATTTGCAGATCGATGCCTTCTACCTTGAACAGTTTCTTGTATTGCTTTACGAGGGCGTTGCGCGGTTTGGTGAGGATGTCCGTCAACGCATCCTTGTCCAGTGTATTGAGGTAAGTCACCACCGGCAAACGGCCGAGCAGCTCGGGAATGAGGCCGAACTGTTTCAGGTCCTGGGAGTTCACATACCGCAGAATGTGTTTGCGGGCGTCTTCTTCTTTTTCCTTGTTCACCGTGAATCCGATGGAATGCGTCTGGATACGGCGGCTGATGATACGGTCCACTCCGTCGAACGCGCCTCCGCAGATGAAGAGGATGTTTTGGGTGTTCACCTTGATCAGCTTTTGTTCCGGGTGCTTGCGGCCGCCCTGCGGAGGTACCAGCACTTCCGTACCTTCCAGGAGTTTCAGCAGGCCCTGCTGCACACCTTCGCCGCTTACATCGCGGGTGATGGAAGGATTGTCGCTTTTACGCGCGATCTTGTCGATCTCATCGATATATACGATCCCTCTTTCTGCCGCTTCCACATCGTAATTACAAACCTGCAGCAGGCGGGTGAGGATACTTTCCACATCTTCGCCCACATAACCGGCTTCGGTGAATACGGTGGCGTCTACAATGGTAAAGGGAACGTTCAGCAGTTTTGCAATGGACTTGGCGAGCAGGGTTTTACCGGTACCGGTTTCGCCTACCATGATGAGGTTGCTCTTTTCGATCTCCACATCATCTTCCGTTACCTGCTGGTTCAGTCGTTTGTAGTGGTTGTACACCGCTACGGCAAGGATCTTCTTCGCATCTTCCTGCCCGATCACATATTCATCCAGGAACTTTTTGATCTCAAGCGGCTTGGCCACTTTCGGCACAAAATGAGAGGGAGTAACTTTCTTGGTATCCGCCGTCATCAGCTCCTGCTCAATGATCTCCTGTGCATTGGCTACGCAGTTTTCACAAATATGCCCTTCTGCTCCGGCGATCAATATCCTCACTTCATCTTTGTTCCGGTTGCAGAACGAACAGCGTATTTTGGAATCTTTCATCTAAAATTTTTTAATATGAGATTGCGGTTTCCCTGTCAGGGGGATACAAAACTAAGGATTTTCACCCGTAACAGCGGGGTTCGCTCCGGGGATTTTAACATCCTTTTAAGCTCATTAACAAGCAAGCCTCCCTTTTTGAGGAGGGAGGCTTGCGGATCATAAAAAGATGCATTATTGCGGATTGCCGTTCTCGCCGGCTTTCTTTTTCGGATTTTTCTCCAGCACATCGTCGATAATGCCGTATTCTTTGGCTTCATCGGCAGTCATCCAGTAGTCGCGGTCCGCATCCTTCTCCACTTTTTTCACCGGCTGGTTACTGTGGGTGGCGATGATCTCGTTCAGCTCTTTTTTCAGCTTTACGAACTCGCGTGCGGTGATCTCGATGTCGGAGGTCTGGCCTTCCGCGCCGCCATGCGGCTGGTGGATCATTACACGGGCGTGTTTCAGCGCGGTGCGTTTCCCTTTCTGGCCGGCTACAAGCAGTACAGCGCCGAAGGAGGCGGCCATACCGGTACAGATGGTGGCGATCTCGGGGGATACGATCTGCATGGTATCATAGATGCCGAGGCCTGCGTACACGCTGCCGCCGGGACTGTTGATATACATCTGGATGTCGCGGTTGCGGTCTGCTGATTCCAGGAACAGCAACTGTGCAGTGATCACGTTCGCAACGTAGTCGTTCACAGGGTCACCCAGGAAGATGATGCGATCAGCCATCAGGCGGGAGAATACGTCCATCTGCGTTACGTTCAGCTGACGTTCCTCGATGATATAAGGCGTCAGTGAGTTGATGTGATGCTTAGCGTAGCTGTCCACCACGAGGCTGCTGATGCCGCGGTGATGGATGGCATACTTGCGGAATTCGTTATTAATGTTCATGATGGTGATGTTTATGAGGTAATTTTACAAATTCTTCTGCAGATACTTCCTCTTCTTTGATCTTCACCTTTGTTTCAGCCCAGTCGAACAGCTTTTGGGTGATCATTTCACGATAAGTCTGATCCACGTATTTTTCATCCTGCAGGAGGCGTTCCAGGTAGCTGTCCAGCCACTCTGCCTGCTCGTTACCAATACCGTAATAGCTCAGGATCTTGGCACGGGCGCTCTCTTTCAGTTCTTCGAAGGAAACTTCGATGGAATTATCACGGATCAGTTTGTCGCTGATGAGCGTCCAGCGCAGCTGATGGTCGAAATGCGGGTATTCGTGATCGGCTTCTTCTGCGGACTTGGGTTTTTCGCCGCCTTTCTGGAGCCAGCGTTTGAGGAATTCTTTCGGAAGCTCGATCGGTGTTTCATGCACCAGGGTTTCGAACAGGTCGTTATGAAGATGATTGGTAGCTTCCTGTTTCCAGTATTTACCGATCTCTTCGCTCAGTTTTGCCCTGAATGCTTCTTCTGTGGTGATATCCTGACCGGGGTATACTTCTTTGAAGAACTCTTCGTTCAGTTCTCTTTTCTCGATCAGTCCTACCTTGGTGATGGTCAGCTGATAATATTTCTTCACCGCTTCTTTATCGTTGGCATCAAAGCCCAGGTCTTTCGCGAGGAATTCCAGGCGCTCTTTGTCGAAGGCTTTGGACAGCTGGATCACGAGGGTGTCTCCGGCTTTTTTCCCCTGGAGTTTTTCCTGAATGGCGGGTGTGAAGTATTTCAGCAGAAGGGAATTCTCTTTCTTTTCAGCTCCTTCCGCGATATTGCCTTTGGCATCGCTTTCCTGAAATTCCAGACTCAGCACGTTGTCTTCAGAAGTGATGGTCTCTGGTTCCAGCATCTTGCCGCCTTTCAGCTGCAGACGTTCGATCTCCTGGTTTACCATCTCGTCGGAAACGGTAACGTTGTAACGGGTGAGCGAAGTTTTGCCATTGAGCGGGGTTACATCGAAAGCGGGTTTCAGGCCCACTTCGAAGCTGAAGTCGTATTCAGCGGGTTCGGAGTAATTGAAATTTTTAGCTTCCGTGTCCAGGGACAAGGGTTGTGCGAAGATGTCGAGTTTTTCCTGTTGGAGGTAGCCCATCAGTTCTTTTTCCACGGTTTTCAGCACTTCATCGGCAAAAAGGGCCTGGCCGCTCATCTTTTTGATCATGCCGGCAGGTACCTGTCCTTTGCGGAAGCCGGGAATGCTGGCGTTTTTGGAATAATGCTTTACAGCTTTCTCGAAGTTGGGAAGGTAATCTTCCTGGCTCACTTTCACAGTGATCTTATCATTTAATAAACCAATGTTCTCTCTGGTTACGGTTGCCATTTGTTATTTGTTAATGTATTAAAAACACAGAATATACAAGCTTGTTCCGGTCTGTGAAGCACTATATCTGCGAAGATTGTGCCATGCGCGGAAAGGGGAATGATTCCTGCCTTTTTAGCAGGCCGGGTGTAGCGTTGGCAGCAAACTCATGCTAAGACGCTGCTTAAATATTGGAATTCTTCCCTGGGAAAGACGTGTTTATATATTATATATATAACTCACTTCTTTCCAGCGGTCGCAAAGGTAGTCATTTTAAGGTTACCTGTAGCAGGACGGGTGCGAATTTCCTGACATATTAAAGCTATTATTATCTTTAGCGCCCATCTCATAACCGACGGATATACCATGAAAAGCACCATCTTCGTTTTACTCGCAGCAATTCCCTTTTTCCTTACATCCTGCCAACCGAAAAAACCTGCCGTCAGAGCGTTCTATGACGAAAACAACTACAACACCACCGGGGAGATCCGATCCTTCAACAACCAACTTTTTATTTTGCTTCAATCAGAAAGGCGAAATGGAATGGTCCTACGGCCTCAACCTTGAGATCGTTGGTATTGACAAAGGTGTTAAAGCCATTGCATTAAAGGTGGAGCATGAAAAGGATGTATATGTGCTATGCCGGTCCTACAACCAATTCATCATGAATATGGCGCTCGTCAGGCTTGACATGACCGGGAAGAAAAAAGACATCGTCTGTTCCAACCCGGTTTCGCTGGACATCAGGCAGGAATCGAAGCATCAGCCATTCCTGTTCACCGGTCTCAGCATTGCCGTTCACAAAAAGGAACCCGGCCAGATCATCCTGAGAAAAGATAACAACGGTGATCCCTGCCTTACGCTAATAAAAGAAGCACGGATGCTGACCGGTTTTCGGAATTGAATAACAGCATTTATGTGATCGCGAATGCAGGAGACCTGGCCAATCATTTTTCCAGGTGGGAGGTGACCAAAATGGAGTGCTAACCGTTTACTAACGGGATCACCCTGTTACCGATCAGTTCAATCGACCGAAGGAGCTGCTCATTGTTCAGTTCTGCATTATCCATCTGGAAGGTAAGCCTTGTAATACCGCCCAGCGCTTCGCTATGGCGCAGTATCTTGGCGGCTACATCTTCCGGGTTGCCGATGATGTAAGCGCCGCGGGGACCGCACTGCGCTTCGAACTGCGCTCTGGACACGGGCGGCCAGCCACGTTCTTTTCCAATCCTGTTGAATATCTTTTCATAACCGGGATAGAATTCATCCATCGCCTGCTGTGTACTTTCTGCAACATAACCCAACGAGTGAAGGCCGACTTTCAATTTCTCCGGCGCATGCCCTGCCTTCTTTCCCGCTTCGCGGTAGAGATCGATCAACGGACGGAACCGATGCGTTTCCCCACCGATGATCGCCACCATGAGTGGTACACCCAGCACGCCCGCCCGTACAAATGATTCGGGAGTACCGCCTACGCCGATCCAGACCGGCAGTGGGTCCTGTACCGGGCGCGGATATACGGGCTGATTGTGCAGTGCCGGCCGGAAGCGGCCTTTCCATGTTACGTTCTCGTGATCGCGAATGGTAAGCAGCAGTTTTATTTTTTCCTCGAACAGCTCGTCGTAATCATTCAGGTCGTATCCGAACAAAGGAAAGGCATCGATGAAGGATCCTCTTCCTGCAACAATCTCCACCCGGCCTTTTGAAATGATATCGAGCGTGGCGTATTCCTGGAATATCCGCACCGGGTCCGCCGCGCTTAATACAGACACGGCACTGGTTAAGCGGATATGCTTTGTGCGGGTAGCGGCCGCCGCCAGTATCACTGGTGGCGCCGAGTCCAGGAATTCTTTACGGTGGTGTTCGCCTACGCCGAATACATGAAGTCCGGCCTGATCTGCATGCGCGATCCTTCCCAGCAGGGCCTCCATCGCCAGCATGTTCTCCTTTGCATTGAGCGGATTATCCTGCGCTCCGGTGGCTGCAAAACTGTCTATCCCTATTTCCATAAATTCCTCCTTTTACTTATGCCTGCTTTACAAATTCCGCTTCCAGCTGTATCTGCACTTCATCCCCAACGATCAGGCCGCCGGCCTCCGTCACATTGTTCCAGGAAAGCCCGAAATCCTTGCGGCTGATCTTTGCAGACGCTTCAAATCCTGCCCTTGATTCATCCCAGGCATTTGTTATACCGTTAAATATAACATTTAAAGCCACAGGTTTGGTCACCCCGCGTAAACTAAGATCACCTTTCAGGACGAAGGTTTCCTCGTTATGCTTTTCCACTCCGGTGGAAAGGAAGCTAAGCACCGGGTATTTTTCCGCGTGCAGGAAATCGGGGCTTTGCAGATGCGCATCCCGTTGCTCGTTGTTTGTATTGATGCTGTTGGTTTTGGCCTCGAAATAGACTTTCAGGTTGGAGAAATCAGGTTTGTCGCTTTCGATTGTTGCATCAAACTGGTCGAACTTACCGTTGACGGTAGAGATCATCAGATGCTTCACTTTGAACCCGATGAGTGAGTGTACCGGGTCAATCTTGTACGTTGCCATTGTATATAGTTTTTATTTTATGCTGTACGATCTGTTGTATTGACGATACAAAGATGCGTCATGCGGGAGGTTGGAAACGATGACAAATGATGGGAAAAAGCGTTGATAAATGTCAATTATTTTCTGACGGCGCGGCTGCAGATGCGGCTGAGGGTTTCTTTCGTCACGCCCAGATAGGAGGCAATGACGTGTTGCGGAAAACGTTGCAGGAATTCAGGATAGGCATTGGCTAATACCTCGTAACGTTTTTCTGCGGAATCTGTAATGGAAGAATGCAGTCTTTTGTGAAGGGCGAAAGTGTGGTTATCGGTAAGCTGTTTCGACAGTTCCTGTATTGCCGGGATGGGGTTGAGGTAAGCAAGGGTATCGGCTTGCGAGATCTGCAACAATTCGGTGTCTTCCCAAGCATCGATATTGTATATCGAGGGGGTAAGCATGGTAAAACTCTCCAGGTCGGTGACCCACCAGTTCTCGATGAAAAGCCCTGTTACATGCTCCACTCCCTTCTCGTCTACACTATATTGACGCATAGCGCCTTTCACGATAAAGCCGGAGTATTTGCATACAACCCCTTCCTGCAAAAAGTATTGTTTCTTTCTCAGTTTCTTCGGCAGAAAAACCTGCCGGATCGTGTCTTTTTCTTCGCTGGTAAGCGGCGTGGCAGCGTAGCGGCTTATATAATCGAATAATGTATCGTGTGTTCCCATCTCCTGGCCTTGTGACTTAAATATACATCATTTTTCAACCGGCTGTTCTACGCGTACTTCGCTTCCCGGAAAGTTTTCAAGAAAGCCTAATAGTGTGTTAAAATGAAAGAGAGCATATACCCATGTAACATCGGACTTTTTATATTTATCGCCAGGAAACCTGTTAGGAATATTTACTCAAATATCTGACGATCTATGAAATACTTCATCGCAACTTTATTCGCGTTCACAAATTGCCTGCCGGTGTCAGCGCAGGGCGACACAGAAAACCGGCTGTTGCAGACGAACGGAAAGAAACAACGTTATTATGTGGATCTGACAAGCACCGGCGGTAGTGTTTATAAAATGGGGATTTACCTGGATAAAGCAGGGAGAGGAAGTGCCATCGTAAGCACAGATACACTGGAAAAGCGTACGGATGGTATTTACGAAGGTAAACACAGCCGGATCGTTCGGGAGAACGATCAACTGTATCTGATCACCGGAGATAAGAAAACCGTAAGACGGCAGTTGGCTACGTCTGAACATATCAATGTGGCGAACAACGATCTGAATAATGCCTACTATCTCGGTCAATATTTCAAAATGAGCGATGTACTGAACAAAAAATATCCGCTGAATCATCATTCATTCAGAGAGGGCTTTGCCGGCTGGCGGGTACTGGCGGGGAAGGAAACGGATCATAAGCAATTCCGGATACTGGCAGATGAGCAGTTAAAGAAGCTGAAAGACAGCATATGTGTTGTGCAGGACAGGCGTGTGGAATTATCCGGTTACCTCGTTCAGAATGTCCGTTCACTTGATTATGGCACGCTGAAGGATAGTCTGACGCAATTGCCGTGCGAATACCGCTCGCAAAGCTGGTATTTTGGAACGGTGGTGCAGCGTGTTGCCGCTGAAAGACCGGAATATTTCTTCCGGCTTGCGGAGGATTTTCCTGCCCATCGCAATTTGATCTTTCATGCAGCGGGAAACAACCGGGAGATTATCGCGGCGTTGAAGAACGTGGAAGGGCATGATGTGGTGAAGAAAGCGTTTTTTAAGGAGAGGCGTTCAGATAAGACGATGCCGTACAGGGTTTTGGGAGCATATGCGATTGTAGGGGGCTTAGTGGCTTTGTTGATCGCTTTGAAATAAACGAGGTCTTTCCAAATAAAAAGCGACAAACCGTGTTTGTCGCTTTTTTTGTGCGGGTGGAGGGACTCGAACCCCCATGCCGTGAAGCACCAGATCCTAAGTCTGGCGTGTCTACCAATTTCACCACACCCGCGTGCGGCCCTATTTTAAAGGACTGCAAAGGTATCTTTTTTTGCCAATTTTAAAAATATTTATAACATAAGGGCCTGAGGGGCTTCCTATGATTCGGCTGTTCCCTGCCCCTTCTTATACTGCCGTCGATTTCGTAATTTTGGATTTAGCATGGAAACAGTGACCGTTCAAAAATATACCCTCAACGAAGAGCAGGAAAAGAAAGAGATCGTCCGGCATTACCGGGCCTTGCTGCGCGCATTGAAGCCCCGTCTCAAGAAGGGAGACCGGGAACTGGTGCGTACGGCGTTCGAAATGGCTGCAGATGCGCATAAGGATATGCGTCGTAAATCCGGAGAACCCTACATCCTACACCCCCTCGCGGTGGCCCAGATCACCGTGGAAGAGATCGGGTTGGGGGTGCGTTCCGCCATTTGCGCTCTCCTGCACGATACCGTGGAGGATACCGAAGTGACGCTGGAAGATGTGGAAAGGGAATTCGGTTCCGAGATCGCGCATATTGTGGACGGGCTCACCAAGATATCCACGGTGATCGACTCCAATACCAGCACCACACAGGCGGAAAATTTCAAGAAAATACTCCTCACCCTGGCGGACGACCCCCGCGTGATCCTGATCAAGCTGGCGGACCGCCTGCACAACATGCGGACGCTGGACAGTATGAGCCGGGAGAAACAGCTGAAGATTGCTTCCGAAACGGTGTTCGTATATGCCCCGCTGGCACATCGCCTGGGTTTGTACATCATCAAAAGCGAAATGGAAGACCTGGCGATGAAATACACGGAGCAGGACAAATACCGTGAGATCGCCAAGCGGTTGAAGGAGACCAAGCGCGAGCGTACCCGCTATATCAACGAATTCATCAAGCCTATCAAAGAAGTGCTCCAGGAAGAGGGCTTTCATTTTGAGATATTCGGCCGCCCCAAAAGCATTCATTCCATCTGGAACAAGATCAAAACAAAAGGGGTGCAGTTCGAGGAAGTGTACGACCTGTTTGCGATCCGTATCATCCTGGATACGCAGGTGGAAAAAGAGAAGGCGGAATGCTGGAAGGTATATTCCATCATTACCGATTTTTATCACCCCAGCCCCGAGCGCACCCGCGACTGGCTCAGCAATCCCAAAAGCAACGGCTATGAAGCCCTGCACGTAACCGTGATGGGGCCGAACGGGAAATGGGTGGAAGTACAGATCCGCAGTAAGCGTATGAACGATTATGCAGAAAAAGGGGTGGCGGCACACTGGCGGTACAAGGAAGGGAATCAGAGCGTACAGGAATCCAAATTTGAACAATGGTTCAGCCAGATACGGGAGATACTGAACAGTCCGGATTCCAATACCCTGGACTTCCTTGCTGATTTCAAAAGCAACCTCTTCACGGAAGAGATCTATGTGTACACCCCGAAAGGCGATCTCAAAATATTGCCGGTGGGCTCCACTGCGCTGGATTTCGCTTATTCCATCCACAGCGCCGTGGGGAACAAGTGTATCGGCGCCAAGGTGAACTACAAGCTGGTGCCCCTCAGCCACAAACTCCGTAGTGGAGACCAGGTGGAAATCATTACTTCCAACAAACAGAAACCTTCGGAAGACTGGCTGAACTTTGTGCTCACGGCTAAAGCCAAAAGCAAGATCAAGGACGCGCTCAAGGAAGAGAAGCGGAAAGTGGCCATGGACGGAAAAGAGCAGCTGGAGCGGAAGCTGGATCATATGAAAGTTTCAGCCAGCCAGCACAATATCAATGAGCTGGTGCAGTTCTATAAACAACCTTCCCCGCTGGACCTTTACTACCAGATCGCCGTACGGAACATCGATCTGAAGGAACTCAAGCAGTTCCATGTATTGGGGGACAAGCTGGAGCCGCCCAAGCCGGTGAAGCTGCCGGAACCCGCTGTGGTGGAAGAGCAGCATACGAAACAGCCGTCCAAGAAGGATGCGGAGCTGATCATTTTCGGGGAGAGCTCTGACAAGATCGCCTACAAGCTGGCCAACTGCTGCAGGCCGATTCCCGGCGACGACGTATTCGGGTTCATCACCGCCAGCGAAGGGCTCAAGATACACCGTACCAATTGCCCCAATGCCGCCCAGCTGCTGGCCCACTACGGGCACCGGGTGGTGAAAACAAAATGGGTGAAGAACCGGGAGATCTCCTTCCTCACCGGCCTCCGTATTGTGGGGATGGACGATGTAGGCGTTATTCACAAGATCACCAATATCATTTCCGGCGAACTGAAGATCAACATTGCCGGTCTTACTATTGAGTCCAAAGAAGGACTGTTCGAGGGGCTGATCAAGGTGTTCGTGCATGATAAGGATGAGCTGGAGGAGCTGGTGGACCGTCTGAAGGCCCTGGAGGGCATTCAGAGCATCAGCAGGCTGGAAGATTAGCGCTGTTTTTTGAACAATTAGAGGAACAATTGGCACAATTCATTCAATCGCCTTATTTTTGCTCCTCTTTTTAACTGTAAATCACAATTCAACAATGGTAGATGTTCTGCTGGGGCTGCAATGGGGCGATGAGGGCAAGGGAAAGATCGTAGATTATTTTGCGGGCAAATATGATATCA
This sequence comes from Chitinophaga niabensis, assembly GCA_017849435.1. Lineage (GTDB taxonomy): Bacteria > Bacteroidota > Bacteroidia > Chitinophagales > Chitinophagaceae > Chitinophaga > Chitinophaga niabensis_A. The sequence goes on along the minus strand of JAFIGY010000005.1, from coordinate 33,651 downwards.
TCGCCCGTTTCCAGGGTGGGCCTAACGCCGGGCATACCCTTTACGTTAACAACCAGAAGGTAGTGCTCCATACGATCCCTTCCGGTGTATTCCATTCCAATACCCTTAACCTCATCGGGAACGGTGTGGTACTGGACCCCGTCACTTTCAGGAAAGAATGTGAGAAGATAACGGAATTGGGCATCGACCTGAAAAAGAATCTATTCATTGCTGAAAAAACGCATATCATCGTTCCCACGCATCGTGCGCTGGACAAAGCTTCCGAGCTGGCGAAAGGGCAGGAGAAGATCGGCTCCACGCTGAAGGGCATCGGTCCGGCCTACATGGATAAAACCGGGCGGAACGGCCTGCGGGTGGGAGATGTGCTGCATCCGGACTTTGAACAGGCGTACGCCAAACTGAAGACCAAACACCTGCAACTGCTGTCTAATTACGATTTCAGTGAAGATATCAGCGAATGGGAGAAAGAGTTCTTTGAGGCGGTAGAATTCCTGCGACAAATGAATATCGTGAGCGGGGAATATTGGCTGAACGAGCATTTGAAAGCCGGAAAAAAAGTACTGGCAGAAGGTGCGCAAGGTAGTATGCTGGATGTTGATTTCGGTACCTATCCCTTCGTTACCTCTTCCAATACCATCTCCGCCGGCGTTTGCACCGGTCTGGGTATTGCTCCCAAATGGATCAGCGAAGTAATCGGTGTTACAAAGGCTTACTGCACCCGAGTGGGTAGCGGACCTTTTCCCACCGAGCTGGAAAATACAACCGGTGAAGCACTTCGCCAGGCGGGCCATGAATTTGGCGCCACTACCGGCCGTCCCCGTCGTTGCGGTTGGATAGACCTGGTAGCGTTGGATTACACTTGTATGCTCAGTGGCGTGACCCAGCTGGTGATGACGAAAAGCGATGTGCTTGACGCTTTTGATACAGTAGAAGCCTGTACTGCATATGAAATAAACGGAAAGCAAACGAAAGAGATGCCCTATCAGCTCAATGGATTGAGTATCAAACCCGTGGTGGAAAGCTTCCCCGGCTGGTCAACTCCAACAGCTGCAAGCAACACTTATAATACCCTGCCGCCGGAAATGAAAAAATTCTTATCTTTTGTGGAGAGCTATCTCGGCATACCCGTAAAATACGTGTCCAACGGCCCTGGAAGGGATCAGATACTGGAAAAGTAAAGTAAAAAAAATACTAAAAAAACAGTCAAAAAAAAATTTGGCTAATAGAAAAAACTGTTAAAACTTTACGCAAGTAATATTAAGTAACGTACCATTATGAAATCAAAATCTGATAAAGAAAAAGAGACTAAAAAGACTACTTCTGCGAAGACTGACAACGCTTCTGAAAAGAAGGCCAGCGCTAAGCCTAAGAAGGAAGTGGATGAGGATGATGAGGAGAGCGAGGAGGAAACTCCCCGGAAGTCTGCTGCTTCTCAAAAATCAGATAAACCCGCTTCAAAACCCCGGAAAAAAGAGGAGGATGATGATGACGATGATGAAGAAGAAGATGATGAAGATGCTCCGAAAAGAGGCGCTAAGAAAGCTGCCAAACCCGCAGGGAAAAAGAAGAAGGATGATGACGATGACGACGATGATGACGATATAGATGATGAGGATGAAGAAGATGAATGGGAAAAAGGTGAGGACGAAGATTATGATCCTGATTTCGAAGAGTTTGACATGCCCAAAACGAAGAACAAGCGCGGCCGCCCCAGCAGCAAGAAAACCGGGGATGATGACGATCTGGACTTTGATGACGAGTTCAAGGACATGGACCTCTTTAACGACCGGTTTGATGACGATGATGATGATTTCTAATCCGTAAACGTGCCTTCATACAGTTTTTCTGTAAATAATATAAGCGCATTCAAACAACAAATGTTGAGCTGGGGGAACCGGTTCAACATTTGTTGTTTTTTGGACAGCAATGAATACCACCTTGCGGGGCAGCGCGCGGAAGCGTGGCTGGCTGCTGATGCAGAGGAAGTGCTGAAATGTTCCGCCGGTACTGCGTTTGAACAGTTGAAGCAATTCCATTCCGCTCGTCCGGGCTGGCTGTTCGGCCACCTGGGATATGATCTCAAGAATGAAACGGAGCGATTGACTTCCGGTCATCCCGATGGTGTGGGGTTTCCGGATCTTTTCTTTTTCCGCCCCCGGTATCTCCTTCGCCTGCAGGAAAGCACGCTCACGATCAGCGGAGATGCACTCACGGAAACGGATGCACGGAGTATACTGGAAGCTTGCCAACAGGAGCGCCCCACCTCCATAGCCGCGGAACAACCCGCTGCACTACAGGCCAGAATGGGCCGGCAGCAATACCTGGATGCCGTGAAAACCCTGCAGGAACATATTCGCAAAGGTGATTGCTACGAGGTGAATTTTTGTCGGGAACAATTCGCGGAAACCATCCTTCCTCACCCCCAGGCGCTCTTCACCCGCCTCAACCACCTTTCCCCCGCGCCTTTCGCAGCCTATTACCGCATCGGCGGGCAATATCTGCTCTGCTCCAGCCCGGAACGATTCCTGCGTAAGGAAGGGCGCAAACTGATCTCCCAGCCTATCAAAGGAACGGCCCGGCGTTCTCCGGAACCCTCCACCGACAAATCCCTCCGGCTCGCCCTGCAAACCAGCCCCAAGGAACGCTCGGAAAATGTAATGATCGTAGACCTCGTTCGCAACGACCTCTCCCGCACGGCCGTACAAGGCAGTGTACAGGTGGAAGAACTGTTCGGGATCTATACCTTCCCCCAGGTGCATCACATGATATCAACGGTAACGGCTACACTGGATGAACGCTTCCATTTCACGGACGCCATTCGCCACGCTTTCCCAATGGGCTCCATGACCGGTGCACCCAAAGTACGGGTGATGGAACTGATCGAACAGTATGAAAAGACCAGAAGGGGATTGTTTTCCGGGGCAGTCGGCTACATCACGCCGGAAGGGGATTTCGATTTCAACGTAGTGATCCGGAGCATCCTGTACAATGCGGAGAACAAATATGCATCCTTTCAAACCGGCTCTGCTATTACGTTCTACAGCGATCCGCAAAAAGAATGGGAGGAATGTCTGTTGAAAGCGAAGGCGTTAAAAGAGGTGTTGGGGCTCGCCAGGTAAATATTGAACCAGCTCGCTCACTTACCGGTCATTTTTTTCTCGCTGCACTCAGTATCTGTTCCAACGCTTCCTCCACTTCAGGATAGGAAAACTGGAACCCCGTTTGCCGGATTTTTTCTGAAGAAACTTTTACACTTTTCAGCACTTCCACGCTCATCTCTCCAACGGCCACCTGAAGGACAAATGCCGGTACATGCATGGTGACGAAACTTTTCCCTTTGGCAATGCGCGCGAGCGATAACACAAGATCCTTGTTGGTGACAGGATGAGGGGCCACAGCGTTATACGCGCCCTGCATCTGGTCGTTCACAATGGCAGCATAATAGATCCGTACCAGGTCCTGCAGATGGATCCAGCTGACCCATTGTTCGCCGCCGCCCATGATGGTGGCAAATCCCAGCCGGAGTGGCTGGTAGAATTCCCGGATCACGCCGCCTTTCAGGCTGAGCACTAATCCTGTCCGCAGAATAACCACGTGTTTACCGAGGGTTTCCATTTGGCGGATGCTGTCTTCCCAGTCCTTGCAGGTGTTACCGAGGTAGTCCCGGGCCGGGGGATCGGTTTCGGTGAAGACATCACCGTTGAACGCGCCGTAGTATCCGGTAGCGGAAGCGCTGATCACTTTACGCACTTTATTGGGCGTGTCGCGGAGCCGCTCGAAGAGCAGGCGGGCGCTCTGTATCCGGCTGTCCGCGATCTCTTTCTTCCGGGAAGTGGTCCATCTTTTGTCCGCCACGTTGGCGCCGGCGAGGTGAATGATATGATCTGCCTGCTGCAAGGCAGTGGTATCCAATAGCTTGCGGGAGGGGTCCCAAAGGGCATATTGCAGGTGTGGATCGTCTGAACGCAGTTTCTTTCGGGTAAGGATGATGACCTTGTATCCCTTTTCCAACAAAAACGTCGTCAGCGCCTGGCCCACCAGTCCGGTGCCCCCCGTGATTAAAACCGTGTCCATCATGATTATGCCAGCTTTTTGAAAATATACAGCCTAAAAATACGCAATAAATCGCGGTCGCATGAAATATAGGCCCATCATCCCGCGGCACTTTGCAATAAGATAATTTTCGTGTAGGTTTGGAGCAGAAGCATGCATAAAACAAGCATGTTGAACGTTTATCCTATATCAAATCTTAAATAATTGCCCATGCGTATCCGCTATATGCTGCAGGTTGTTACGTTCGTGTTGTGCGGTTTAACTGCTTCCGCTCAGAAAGTGACCTATTCCGAACCGGAACGGGATGATTACAAAACCACCGAATTCGAGATCGTGGGCAGAATAGCAGGGAACATCCTTGTCTATAAAGCCGACCGCGGCGATTATCACATCTCCGTATATGATAACGGTATGCAACTGAAAGATCGTGTGCGGCTGGACTTTTTACCGAAAAAACTTATCAGCGTGGATTTTGTGGCGTATCCTGACAGGGCGCTGATGATCTACCAGTTCCAGAAGAAAGACGCCGTATACAGCTATTGTGGCGTGCTCAATGGGAACGGCACACTCACCGGAGCGCCACAGATGGTGGACTCCACCCGCATCGGGAATTACACCAAGGAGAATAAAGTGTATTCCGTGGAGATATCCGAAGACAGGAACCGGATACTCGTGTACAAGATCAATCAGGATAAGGAAGATAACCATGTTTTCTACACCTTCCTGTACGACAGCAGCTTTAATCTCGTCAATAACAGCCGGGTGTCCCTGCCCATGGAAAGCAAACGTCATTTCCTCGGCAATTTTCACCTGAATAATGACGGGGACCTGCTCTTCACCAAACTGGAACGGACCAGCAACCGCGATTATATCACCAGCGGCAATGTAGTGATCAAACGTGCCACGGTGGATGACTTTGAGGTACAACCCTTCGAAACCAAGGGCCTCCTGCTGGATGAGGTGAAGCTGAAACTGAATAACCAGGAGAAAAAAGCACTCATCACGGCATTCTATTACAAACAGAAGCGGGGAAATGTAGAAGGATTGTATATGCTGCGATTGGATTACGCCAAACGGGAACGGCTATTTGAAAAACTGACGACCTTCTCACCGGAACTCAAACAAAGCGCCCGCGGCGAATCATCCACTTCCTCCGCTTTCAACGACTATTTCATCCGCAAGATCATCAACACCAGGAACGGCGGCTTCCTGCTCACGGCGGAAGCTTACTATACTACTTCCCGCACAACGCCCTGGAATCGCTGGAACTATATGTACGGCTCCTATGGCAGCTTTTATCCATACTATTATTCCCCTTATTCCCCGTACTACTACAACCCCTATGGGTGGAACGACATGCAGGGTACCCGTTATCATTACGATAACGTGGCCATTCTCTCTTTTGACGAGACCGGCGAAATGCAATACAGCAACTTCGTGCATAAAAGTCAGTTTGACGACGGTGCTGACCTTTACCTGAGCTATATGTTGGTAAACGTGGGCAGCGAGCTGCATTTCCTCTTTAATGAACTGGATCGCCGGCAATACGTACTATCAGAAAATACCATTGGTCCGGATGGCAAGGTGAACCGCATGCCCACGCTGCGTAACCTGGATAAAGGGTTCACCTGGATGCCCCGGTATGGCAAGCAGATCAGCGGTCGCACCGTGATCATTCCGTGTATTTACCGGAATTATATTTGCTTTGCTAAAATTGACTTTTAATTACACCTTTGCACCGTGATACGATTTTTCAGATCAGGCAACCCGCTGACGGTACTGCTACTGTTCCTCTACACGCTGTTCGTTAAATGCTACTACCTCATCCATCCGTCCTCTTACCAGGCAGACGGGTCTGAGGGGCTGGTGTACAACCTGCTCACACACTGGCTGGAAGGGGTGGTGGGGAAAAGCCCTTTTCTCTTTACCAGTCTGGCTATCATGCTGCAATTCCTGCAGGCCCTGTTGCTCACCCGCATCATCAATAATCACCGCCTTTTTTCGAAAGATACCTATCTGCCGGCCATGAGCTACCTGCTCTTCACTTCCCTGCTGGAAGGCTGGAACGTTTTTTCGCCGGCATTGCTGCTGAATACCATCATGCTCTGGATATTTTCAGGGATTACGGACCTGTATATGCGCTCTTCCGCGCGGGATGTGGCTTTTAACATCGGGTTTGCGCTCGGGATAGGGGGATTGTTCTATTTTCCCGCCGTGCTCTTTGTGGTGCTGCTGTTCATCAGCCTCCTGATCATGCGCGCATTTCGGCTGGCGGAGTGGATCATCGGATTGCTCGGACTGATCTGCCCCTTCTACCTTCTCGGCACTTATTTTTTCCTGACAGACCGCCTCGGGCTTATAGAACAGCTGCCACGTATCAGTTTTCACCTGCCCCTGATTACAGATTACAAGGTTTGGGGCGCGCTGATCGTCAGCCTGCTGTTCTTCGTGATCGGCTGGCTCATGCTGCAGCGGACTTTCAAGAAAATGTTGATCCAGGGACGGAAGATCTGGGTAGCTGCCGGGGTATATGTACTGGTGGCCATGTTCATCCCTTTCTTCAGCGGCGGCGGGCATTTTTCCCCGAATTACTGGGTGCTGGCCATGCTGCCTGTGTCTATGTTCGTCGGGAATGTGTTCTGGACGATCACCAATAATGGCATCGCAGGGGCGATACATGTGATCATTTTGATATATGTCATTGTAATGCAGTATTTTTCACACTAGCCTTCGATGTTAGCGGAATCATAAAACTGATGAATGGTTATTGTAAATTCCCCAAGGCTAAGTAATTTTGTTCTTTTCAAGATAAATTAATGTAGATAGATATATGAAATTCGGTGTTGTTACCTTTCCCGGCTCTAACTGCGATCAGGACATGATAGATGCCCTGCGTTACGACCTCAACCAGGACGTGATTGCCCTCTGGCATAAAGACAAGGATCTGAGCATGTTCAGTACGGAAGATTGCATCCTGCTGCCCGGCGGCTTTTCTTATGGCGATTACCTGCGTTGCGGCGCCATTGCCAAGTTTAGCCCCATGATGCAGAGTGTGGTGGAGTTCGCGAAGAAAGGCGGCCGTGTGATCGGTGTTTGCAACGGTTTCCAGATACTCTGTGAAGCAGGTCTGTTGCCCGGTGCATTGCTGAAGAACCAGAACCAGCAATTCATCTGCAAGAATATCTACATGAAAAGCGAGAATCCGCACGCTTCCATTACCAAAGAAGTGACCGGCCGCCCCCTCATGATCCCCATCGCGCATGGCGAAGGCAGGTATTATGCGGACGATGCCACTTTGGAAGAGCTTTTCAAGCACAACCAGGTGCTTTTCCGCTATTGCGATGAGTTTGGCAACATTGTTGAATCTGCTAACCCCAATGGTGCCATCCGCAATATTGCCGGTATCAGTAACAAGGAGAAAAATGTATTTGGAATGATGCCGCACCCCGAAAGAGCATCCAGTGAAATACTGGGTAACCGGGACGGGCAGCTGATCTTCCAAAGCCTGATCAATAACAATTAAGAACCATCACCAATCAACCAACCAGAAAAAAGAATTATGAAAAAACTGTTCATCGCACTTTGCGTGTTTGCCTTGCCGGTATTGGCAAAGGCACAAGTGGAGAATCCCGTGAAATGGGAGTTTTCATCAAAGAAAATAAGTGACCAGGTGTATGAAGTAATGGCAAAAGCCACGATCGACAAAGGCTGGCACCTGTATGCACAGGATGCAGGCGAAGGCCCGATCCCCACTTCCTTCAAATTCACCAAGAACCCGCTCCTCACTTTAAATGGTAAAGTGAAGGAAAGCGGCAAACTGCACAAGGCTTTTGACAAGAACTTCAATTCCGAGTTGAAATATTATGAGAACACCGTTGCTTTTGTTCAAACGGTGAACGTAAAAGGAAAGGCAGCTACCAAATTGAAAGGCGCTGTGGAATTCATGGTATGTGACGACCATCAATGTCTGCCGCCAAGCGAGATTCCTTTTACCGTGAACGTAGGCGGTGGTAAATAAACATCTGTCAACCAACGAGGAAAAAGTATGAAAAAACTGTTCATCGCACTTTGCATGTTTGCTTTGCCGGTACTGGCAATGGCGCAGGTGGAGAACCCCGTGAAATGGGAGTTTTCATCAAAGAAAGTAAGTGCCCAGGTATATGAATTAACGGCGAAAGCCACGATCGACAAAGGCTGGCATATGTATGCACAGGAGGCAGGCGAAGGTCCGATCCCCACTTCTTTCAAATTCACTAAAAACCCGCTCCTCACTTTAAATGGTAAGGTGAAGGAAAACGGCAAGCTGCAAAAGATGTTTGACAAGAACTACAATTCCGAGTTGAAGTATTATGAGAACGCCGTTGCTTTTGTTCAAACGGTGAACGTAAAAGGAAAGGCTGCTACCAAATTGAAAGGCGCTGTGGAATTTATGGTATGTGATGACCATCAATGTCTGCCGTCAGTCGAGGTGCCCTTTACCGTGAACATAGGCGGCGCTAAATAAGGAACACCACTCGCATCAAATGATTGAAAACATAGCAGGAACGAGTTCTTTCACGGAAAGAGCTCGTTTTTTGCATATTGATTTTTACATTCCGTTAAGTCTATCATATATATGAAGTACTTGCTATTACTGATGACGGGCCTCCTGCTGATATTGCAACCGGCAGCACAGGCACAGGACGCGGATAGTATCCCTAAACAGGTAAAATGGGCTTATACCGCAGAAAAGAAAGCAGCGGGAGAATATATCCTGCATTTTAAAGCTACCATCGCTCCCGGCTGGAAACTGTTCTCCGCCACCATGAGTGATGATGAACCGAATACACGCGTGGTGTTCGACAGTCTGAGCGCTACCCGTGTTACACTCACCGGTATCAAAGAAGCCGGTTCCCTGAAAGAAGCGAAGGAGCCGGTACTGGATAACCTGTCCGTCAAATATTTTGAGAACGAAGTAGACCTGCAGGCCGCTGTAAAGTATAATGGTCCTGCTGAAGATATCAAAGGCTCCATCAACTGCATGGTCATCAAAGGGGAGGAGATCAACCCGGAAGAAACGGCTTTCCGCTTTAAAGCAGATGCATCCGGTAACCTGGCCGCTGCGGCCGGCGGTTTGCAGGCAAACGCGGAAGAAGCCGGCAAGCTGAAACGCAGCAGCATCGATCTGAAGAACCCCGTGAACAAAGTGGGAGGGATCGGCAGTGAGGGAGAAACAAATCCCTGGTTCATTTTCCTGCTTGGTTTCCTCGGCGGCCTGGTGGCGCTGGTAACACCCTGTGTGTTCCCGATGATACCGCTGACGGTGTCATTCTTTACGAAGAGCGCGCAGGATAAGAAGAAAGGTATTTTCAATGCCTCGATGTACGGTTTCTTCATCTTCCTGATCTACATATTGTTCAGTGTGCCTTTCCATATTGCAGGCGCAGCCGAACCGGAGATATTCAATAACATTTCCACCAACGTCTGGCTGAATGTTTTCTTCTTCGCGGTGTTCGTGGTATTCGCATTGTCTTTCTTCGGATTGTACGAGATTACGCTGCCGAGCGGATTGGCCAGCAAGGCAGATTCCAAGGCCAACAAAGGTACCCTGATCGGTATCTTCTTTATGGCGCTCACGCTGGTAGTGGTATCCTTCTCCTGTACAGGCCCCATCCTGGGCTCCCTGCTGGCCGGGTCACTCAACTCTGACGGCGGCGCCTGGCTCCTGACGGCAGGTATGGCCGGTTTCGGGGTATCCCTCGCATTGCCTTTCGCATTGTTCGCCATGTTCCCCAACTGGCTGAGCTCCCTGCCAAAGTCCGGCGGATGGCTTACTTCCGTGAAAGTAGTGCTTGGCTTCGTTGAACTGGCGCTGGCCGTGAAATTCCTCTCCAATGCTGACCTCGTAATGCACTGGGGCATCCTCCACCGCGAAACTTTCTTCGCCGTCTGGATCCTCATCGGTCTGCTGCTGACACTGTACCTGCTGGGCGTGATCCGTTTCCCGCACGACAGTCCCGTGAAGAAATTCAGCAAGATCCGCATCTTCTTCATATTGCTCTTCGGCGCATTCACCCTTTACCTGATCCCCGGCGTGACCAACACAAAATACGCCAAACTGAAGCTCATGAGCGGTTTCGCGCCGCCATTGTCTTACAGCTGGTATGGGAACAGCGCTCACGAAAAAGGAGCCGTGGAGCCGGATGTGGTGAATGATTACGATAAAGCGCTGGCGCTCGCAAAACAGCAGAATAAACCGATCCTCATCGATTTCACCGGCTGGGCCTGCGTGAACTGCCGCAACATGGAGGAAAACGTATGGACAGATCCCGAGGTGCACAGCCTCATCAAGGATAACTATATCCTCGTTTCCCTGTACGTGGACGATAAAAAGAATCTGCCGGAAGAACAACAATTCCTGCACACCTTTGAAGACGGCCGCCAGAAGCAGATCGTTACCATCGGTAACAAATATGCTACCATGCAATCCGTGAACTTCGTCAACAACTCTCAGCCCATGTATGCGCTGATCAGTCCGGATGAAAAACTGCTCACCTTCCCGGTGGCATATACGCCGGATATCCAGCAGTATGCAAACTGGTTGAAGTCTGGCCTGGATGCATTCAGGAAAGTAAGTAAATAAAATAAAAGGGCTGAACCATCCGTTCAGCCCTTTTTTATGGGAACATTACACCTAGTATAAAGATTGTCCGCACCCCCGGAACGTTTTCCCATCCATCTTCACCGTTACTGTCATCGGATGTACGGCATCCGCATCATCCGAACAAACCTTATTCTCGAACTTTACGGAAAGCGTATGCCCGTTCTCGTTAGTAGTGAATTCCGTGGCATCGTCGTTCCCTTTCTGTGCATCGGCGTAAGGGAATTCAAATTTGTCCTGCCCGTAATTGGTATGGAAAACGATCTTCTGGTGTGGGATCACAGCCAGCATCCATCCCGGTTCGTTGCCGGTGCCCCAGTGGGAAGCCCCCTGCCGGCGCATCTCGTTCGCTGCGGGGCTGAGGTCTTTGCGGTCTGCTCTCACGGCGCTTATTACCTGCTGCACAAGCGTATCCACCTGCGCGGGTTTGAGGTGAGAATCCGTTAGGGGAGATGATGGAACATAAGGGGTGAAAGCCGCATGCTCAAGGGCCGAAACATTTGCCGCCGCGCGGGTTTCCGCGTGCAGGAGAGTATCCTGACCAAAATAAAAACTGTTCTCTTTCACTTCTTTATCGCTGGTGATCATTTCGCGGAGCAGCACGGTTTTGCCACTGAGAGAATCCAGGTAGATCCAGGTTTCCGTGGAGAAGTCCGTCCCACGCCCCTCCGGGTAAAGATAAACACGCAACGGCCGGTTCGTATTTGTAAAAACAGCCACCACGCCGGATGACTGATCATTTTGCCCGTAATCATGCATGGCCAGCATACGGTATTGGGTACCTGCTTTCTCATCGATGTGGCCGACGTAGGTGGAGATATCCGCTGCATTGGTCATGGTGCTCAATGCCCGGCTGTCGCCTCCCGGTTTCTTTTTTTCAGCAGAAGGTCCGGCGCAGGCAAAGCACAGCATGGCCATAGATATGATCAGTACATATGATCTCATGTTAAGGGTTTTACAAGGGGTGTATACAAATCCTGTGCTAGAATACTGAACAATATGTTTTTTATTGTTAGTCAACCGTTTATGCGGGCCTTCAAATTTGCTTCAAATTTGTGTGTAATTTGCAAAACATATGAAAGTGTTGCTGATAGAGGATAACGAAGAACTGGCCAGCAGTATTTCCGACTTCCTGGGGAGAGAAGGGTATATCTGCGAAGTAAGCTACAACGTCAGGGATGCGCAGGATAAGCTCATTTCCTTTCAGTATGATTGTGTGCTGCTGGATATCATGCTGCCGGACGGGAATGGTCTGGATATCCTTTCCTTTATGCGCATGGAACGTATTCAGAGCAGCATCCTCATTCTTTCCGCCAAGAATTCGCTGGATGATAAGGTTGCCGGACTGGAAGAAGGCGCGGACGATTATCTTACCAAACCCTTTCATCTTCCCGAACTGCATGCTCGTTTGCGGGCCATCTACCGCCGCAAAATGCTCAATGGTAGCAACATCATTGCATTCAACGAGATCAGTCTGAATATCGATACGCTGGAAGCGAGGGTCAACGGGCATTTGCTGGATATGACGCGTAAGGAGTTTGATCTGTTACTTTACTTCCTCGTGAACAAGAACCGGGTACTCTCCCGGCAGTCCATCGCCGCACATCTTTGGGGCGATTATACAGACAATCTCGCTAATTTCGATTTCGTTTATCAGCACGTCAAGAATATCAGGAAGAAGATCAGCGCGGCCAGCGGCACGGATTATATCGGTACCGTGTATGGCCTGGGATATAAATTCAACACCTCTAAGCAATAATATCATCGACCTCTCATAAATATTAACAGATGAAACTGGTTGACAAGTATACGCTCTGGTTTCTGAGCATCACACTTTTGATCCTGCCGCTCAACAGCTTCATTACGTATCGCAGTATCAAGAACGAAATTGACAAGGCAGCGGTGGAGCGGCTCAAGCATGTGAACACGCGGGTGGCGGAGCAGCTGCGGAAAGGAGAGCGCCCCGGCGACTATAGCCAGGGCTGCAAGATAGACGTCATGCCGGTGAGCGCTTTGCCCGGGGAACCCTTCGAGATCACCGAAAAAGACGTCACCCATGATCCGGAACTGAAGGATAATGACCGCAAGATCACCGTCACGTCTTATCACAACATCAACGGACAGTATTACAAGATTACGTCCGGGGACTATGTCACGCGCTCTGAACAAATACTCCTGGGGTTGAGGACGTCCATCATGTGGAAGCTCATTATTCTCATAGGGCTTGTGGTGCTAACGGCGCGGCTGATCTCCCGTTTTGTACTGGCGCCTTTTTACGGTACTATGAAGAAACTGCAGGGATTTACGCTCAAGTCCAAGAAAAGGATCGAGCTGCCTAACACCACCACCAAGGAATTCCGGGAGCTGAATTGCTTTGTGAAGAAGATGACGGACAAGGCGATAGATGATTACGCTTCCCTGAAAGAATTCTCGGAGAACGCGTCCCATGAACTGCAAACGCCGCTGGCCATCATCCGCAGCAAGCTGGAGCTGCTGTCTGAGTCCGATATCAACGATCATCAGGCCAAGCTGATAGTGGACATGCAGAATTCCGTGGAAAAGCTGACCCGCATTAACCGCTCGCTCGTACTACTGTCCAAACTCGAGAACAAGGAATTTGAGACACAGGAAACGGTGAACCTGAGCCGTTATGCAGAGAGTACGCTCCGCTCTTTCTCGGACCTCGTACAGCTGAAGGCCCTCACCCTCCGGAGCCAGATCGAAGAGAACGTGGAAGTGAAGCTGCATGCTTCCCTGGTGGACATCCTGCTGAACAACCTGATCAGCAATGCCATCCGCCACAATATCCCGGCGGGTTCCATCGAGGTGCTCCTGAACCGGGATGTGCTGATTGTGAAGAACACCGGCCGGCCTCCGGGCTGCCCGCCGGAAGAAATGTTCCAGCGGTTTAAGAAAGGGACGCATTGCAACAATTCCATCGGCATCGGCCTGTCCATCGTAAAACAAATCTGCGACCTCAATGCCTTTGCGATACAGTATCATTATACGTCCGGACTTCATATTATTGTCATAAACTTTCCTTCCGGGAAGGCTTCTTCAAAATTGCTTCAAAATGATGAGCGCTATTTGCATGAGAAAATTCAGCTTTGAGCTGAACCATGCCATTAATCGCTGATTCAAGATGACAAAACGCTATCCTGTTCATCTGCTTTTGCTATCCATGTTCCTTTTACAGACAGCCGGCGCTGCGGCGCAAACGCTGACGATAAAGGAAGCTGTGCAAACAGCGTTGAACAACTACGGAACAATCAAGGCCAAAGCCAATTACCTGCAAGCTTCAAAAGCTACCGTTCAACAGTCGAAGCGGGAGTATCTCCCGAACCTGAGCGTTTCCGCGCAACAGGATTACGGGACTATCAACGGCCAGAATGGTCCGCTGTACGGTTTCGGCGGCCTTGGCGTGGCCTCTTCCGGTGTGCCGCTGCCAACCCAGAACTGGAATGCGGCCTTCGGAGCGCTGTATCTCGCCAACATCAACTGGGAATTCTTCGCTTTTGGTCGTGCTAAGGAAAAGATCAAAACTGCTGTCTCCGTGGCCGCGCGGGATGAGCGTGACTGGCAGCAGGAGCAGTTCCGGCACGAAGTAAGGGTTTCCGGGGCCTATCTCAATCTCCTCGCCGCCCAGCGCCTTACCCGCTCCTGGGAGCGCAATCTCGAACGCGCCGATACCTTCCGTTCCGTGGTCACCCGCCGGGTGAAGAACGGGCTCATTGCCGGGGTGGATTCCTCCCTCGCCAATGCCGAAGTGGCCAATGCGAAAATAGCGCTCACCAGGGCCCGCGATCTTGAACAGGAGCAGGCAAACCTTTTGGCACAGCTGATGGGCGTGGCGCCGGGGGATTTTGTGCTGGACACCGTGTTCCTCAGCCGGCTGCCATCCGTGGTAACTGATACCATCAGCCTGAACACCGATACACATCCGTTGTTACAATATTACAGGAGTCGCATTCAGCTCAGCAGGGAACAGGAGAAATACATCAAAACGCTGAACTATCCGGCTTTTAGCCTGTTCAGCGTTTTACAGACAAGGGCTTCCGGTTTTCATAATGAATACACCCAGGACCAGACCGCTTTCACGCACGATTACTGGGAAGGCATCAAACCCACCCGCAGCAACTATCTGGTAGGAGTAGGCGTAACCTGGAATCTCACGAGCCCGCTGCGGGTCAGGAAGCAGTCTGTGGCCCAGGATTTTACCTCTAAAGCGCTGCAGAACGAAATGGAAGTAGTGGATCAGCAGTTGAAAGCGCAGGTGGTATTGGCGGATACGAAGATGAAGAATGCGCTGGACAATTACCGGGAAGCAGCTATACAGATAAAAGCCGCGTCGGAAGCCTATTTGCAGAAAACCGTGATGTACCGTAACGGGCTTAGTACGCTGGTAGATGTAACGCAGGCGCTGTATACGCTCAACCGGGCGGAAACAGATCGTGAGATCGCTTACAGCAACGTATGGCAGGCATTGTTGTTGAAAGCAGCCGCCATCGGTAATTTCGGATTATTCATCAACGAATTCTAATAGCAATAAAATGGGACTCATCAGAAACGCACTGCGCAAACCGATCACCATCCTCGTGCTGGTGGCAGGCTTGATCTTTTTCGGTATAAAAGCCGTGCGGGAGGTTAAAGTGGACATCTTCCCGAAACTGGATCTGCCGGTGCTCTATATTGCACACCCCTTCGGCGGTTATACGCCTACCCAGATGGAAGCCTTCTTCGCCAAGAACTATGTGAACATCCTGCTCTTTGTGAATGGTCTGAAATCGATAGAAACAAGGAACATACAGGGTCTTACGCTCATGAAGCTGACCTTTTATGAAGGTACCAATATGGCCCAGGCCGCTGCGGAAGTTTCCGCTTTCAGCAACCGGGCGCAGGCCATCTTCCCACCGGGATCGCAACCGCCCTTTATCATCCGCTTTGATGCATCCACCCTTCCTGTGGGAGAGCTGGTGCTCAGCAGCGAAAAACGGACGAATAACGAACTGATGGATATGGCGAACGTGTATGTGCGTTCTTCTTTCACTTCTATTCCCGGTCTCGTGGCGCCCCCGCCTTTCGGTGGGAACATCCGCACTGTAGTGATCAAGGCCGATCCGGAACAATTGCGGGTGCATCATCTCACGCCGGATCAGCTGGTGGAAGCATTGAGACTGAATAACCAGTCCGCCCCCTCCGGCAACGTGCGCATCGGCGACAAAAACTACCTCACCCCCACGAACACGACTATACGAAACATAAAAGATTTTGAGGACATCCCGCTGTTCAAAGGTGGCGTCCAGAACCTTTATCTCCGCGATGTAGCCACAGTAGAGGACGGAGCAGATATCGCCGCCGGATATGCCCTGGTGAACGGTAAACGCTCTGTATACCTCAATGTGGCTAAATCCGCGGATGCCTCTACCTGGGAAGTGGTACAATCTCTGAAGAAAGCGATCCCGCGCCTGCAGGCGCAACTGCCGGAAGACGTGAGCCTTTCTTATGAATTTGACCAGTCCACCTACGTGATGAACGCCGTAAAGAGTCTCATGAGCGAAGGGATCATCGGTGCGATACTGACGGGCCTGATGGTAGTATTGTTCCTCGGCGACCTTCGCGGTGCGCTCATCGTAATCCTCACCATTCCCGTTTCCATCATCTCCGGTGTACTGTTCCTGAGCCTCTTCGGCCAAACGATCAATATCATGACGCTGAGCGGCCTCGCCCTGGCAATCGGGATATTGGTGGACGAGAGTACGGTAACGATCGAGAATATCCACCAGCACTTTGATATGGGCAAACCCAAGGCCCTTGCCATATGGGACGCCTGTAAGGAGATCGCGTTCCCGAAACTGCTGATTCTACTTTGTATCCTCGCGGTGTTTGCACCGGCATTTACAATGAAAGGGATCCCCGGTTCCCTCTTCCTGCCGCTGGCATTGGCGATCGGGTTCTCTATGATCACTTCCTATTTTCTGGCGCAGACGTTCGTGCCGATTATGGCGAACTGGCTGATGAAAGGGCACAAAGTGATCGAGATACCGAATATTGCCGAAGAAAGCGATACCTGGGATCAGAAAAAAGCGCTGGTAGAAAGGGCGGACAGTGACCGGAACGGCAAGATCAGCCGCTTCGAAAAATTCCGCGCCCGCTTCATGCGCTGGCTCAACCGCATCATGCCTTACCGCAAACCCATTGTGATCGGATATCTCGTGATCGTGAGCGGTATCGCGGTATTCCTGCTTACGCATATCGGCCGGGATGTATTGCCTAAGACCAATGGCGGCCAGTTCCAAATGAGGTTGCGGGCGGCCGAGGGGACGAGGATGGAACGGACGGAAGAGAAAACACTGGCGGTGATTCATAATATTGAAGACCTGGTAGGAAAAGAAAATGTTTCCGTTTCTTCTGCTTATGTAGGTCAGCACCCGGCCCTGTTCTCCGTAAGCCCCATTTACCTGTTCATGCCCGGTCCACACGAAGCGGTGTTGCAGGTGAGCCTGAATAAAGAATACCACACCGATCTCGATGAACTGAAAGAACGGATCCGGACAAGAATGAAAGAGAAACTGCCGGATGTGCAGCTTTCCTTTGAACCGATAGAACTGACGGACAAGATCCTCAGCCAGGGCTCTCCTACGCCCGTGGAAGTGCGGTTCTCCGGAAGGAACAAGAAACTGAGCGAAGAATATGCGGAGAAACTGATGAAGAAGTTGCGGGAGATCTCCTACATCCGGGATGTGCAGCTGATGCAATCCACCAAATATCCTGCGGTGCGTATCGAAGTGGATCGTACCCGCGCAGCGCAATTAGGAATAGATATCTCAGACGTTTCCCGCTCGCTGATCGCATCTACGTCATCTTCCCGTTTAACGGAAAAGAATGTGTGGGTGGATGAAAAATCAGGACTGGCATACAGTGTACAGGTACAGATACCGGAGAACAAAATGGCGAGCATCGAAGATATCGGGGAGATTCCGCTGATGAAGAACGCAGCGCGACCGGTATTGTCGGATGTGGCGACCATCAAACCGGATACAACGTATGGCGAAGCGGATAACCTGGGCGCCATGCCTATGCTTTCCGTTACCGCCAATCTGAATAATAAAGACCTCGGCGCTGCCACCACCGATGTTCGCGCCGCGATCGCATCGCTGGGTGAGTTGCCCAGAGGGTTGACGATAGAACCTATCGGCTTGTCCAGCACATTGACGGAAACTTTAAGCAGCCTGCAGTCGGGCCTCCTGGTAGCGGTAGTAGTGATCTTCCTGATGCTGGCCGCCAACTTCCAGTCGTTCAGCGTTTCCTTTGTAGTGCTCACCACCGTTCCGGCGGTGATCCTTGGCTCGTTGCTGTTGCTGACTATTACCGGTTCCACGCTGAACCTGCAATCTTACATGGGGATCATCATGTCCGTAGGCGTATCTATTTCCAATGCGGTATTGTTGATCACCAATGCGGAACATCTGAGAAAGCACAACGGGGATTCGCTGGAGTCTGCCAAAGAAGCGGCTGCTCTGCGTCTCCGCCCGATATTGATGACGAGCCTGGCGATGGTGGTAGGGATGATCCCAATGGCGATCGGTCACGGCGAAGGCGGCGATCAGGTATCACCGTTGGGAAGAGCAGTGATCGGCGGCCTTGTGGCTTCAACCTTTGCTGCACTGATCGTGTTGCCGCTTGTATTCGCAATGGTGATGAAGAAAGCGCCGATAGCATCCGTATCCCTTGATCCTGAAGATAAAGAAAGTAAACATTTTATACCCTCCTTGTATGATCACGCTAACAAATAGAACACTCTGCCAGATGCTGTTTGCAGTCGCCGTACTATCCGGCTGCGGCGTTTCGCAAAGCAAACCGGATACTCACAAAACCGAAGCGGCTCCTGCTACGGCAGTATCCACCTTTGCGCTTCAAAAGGGCATCTTTTCCGCGAACCTGAAAATGCCTGGTGAACTGATCGCTTTTCAGCAGGTGGATCTATATGCCAAGGTCAACAGTTTTGTGAAAAAGCTGTATGTGGATGTGGGTTCTACGGTGAAAGCGGGGCAGCTGCTCGCTGCCATGGAAGCGCCGGAACTCAATTCCCAGCTGGCCGGCGCCGAATCAAGACTGCGTTCGCAGGAAGCAATATACCTGGCCAGCAAGGCGAATTACGATCGTTTGCATGAAACCAGTCTCACACCCGGTACGGTTTCGCAGAATGACCTTGACCTTGCGTTCGCCAAACAAAAATCGGATTACGCACAACAGGAAGCTGCCCGCGCCGCTTACCGTGAAATAGCGGATACCCGCAACTACCTCGAGATCCGCGCGCCTTTCGGCGGTGTGATCAGCGCGAGGAATGTGAGTGCCGGCGCTTATGTGGGCCCGTCCGGCAAGGGATCTGAATTGCCACTCTTCACCCTGCAGGAGCAACAGAAACTTCGTTTAGTCGTAGCCGTTCCCGAAGCATATACGACCTACCTGAAAGACAGGAAGGAGGTCGCCTTCACCATTCGCTCCCTCGCAGGGCAATCGTTCAAAGCATCCATCAATCGCCTGTCCGGTGCGCTGGACGGCCGCCTGCGCTCGCAGCGGGTGGAGATGGATGTTGTGAATACAGATAAGAAATTACTGCCCGGTATGGTAGCAGAAGTGAATATCCCACTGAACACCAGTGACAGTGTGTTTATAGTGCCCGGTTCGGCAGTCGTGAATTCCACGGAAAAAATATTTGTGATCAGGATAAAAGACCAGAAAGCGGAATGGGTGACGATACGGAAAGGACGGGAAGCAGAAGGGAAAACGGAGATATTCGGAAACCTTACGGCAGGCGATGTTTTAGTAGAAAAGGCGAATGACGAGATCAGGAACGGGTCAGCCGTGACGCAAAAGAAGTGAACGAATCAAAGACTGGAATAGTGAAAAGGGGAGCAGCACATGATAGATGTTGTTCCCCTTTATGTTTTCAGGAAGGTACCTCTTATCTTCCCATTGTTTCCCTCCGGTGCTGCACTCCCCATTCCATCATCGCATCCAGCACTTTGCGGAGGGATTTGCCGGAACGGGTAAGCTCGTACTCAACGGTAACGGGGATCGTATCAAACACGGTACGTTTCACCATACCCAGCATTTCCAGGTCTTTCAGCTCCTTGGACAGCATGCGGGGCGTGATCTTGTCGATATTCCGTTCCAGTTCCTTGAAACGCTGCTTTCCGAAGAGCAGACAGCCGATGATCGGCAGTTTCCATTTGCCGCTGATCGCGTTCAGGGCATCATTCACCGCAAGTACATAATGAGTGGAACATTGCTTTACAGCTTCAATTTCTTTTTCTAAAACAGCCATGATCCTTTTGTTTATTGATAGTATACTTTAGTATACCGATATATTTTTGTACTGTAGTTACAAATGTATAGTAAAGATACGTAGATTTGCGTTAACTTGGTATAACCGGGTATATTCCTGAACAGAAAATTGAGAAACACACAAAGTATGAAAAGAGCAACTTTTAGCGTAGTAGCAGCATTAGCGGCATGCATGCTGTTCTCCTTTACTATTATGGATGCGGCTTCCTGGAATGTGGATGCCGTACACTCAAGAATGGGCTTCAGCGTTCAGCACATGGGCATCAACACCTTCCATGGCAACTTCAAAGAGTATAAAGCCGTGATCAAATCCGCCAAAGCCGATTTCGACGGCGCTGAAGTGGAACTTACTGCTGGTGTCAATGGTATCAACACCGATAATGAAATGCGGGACAAACACCTGAAGAGCCCTGATTTCTTTGATGCCGAGAAATTCCCGACCATGACTTTCAAAAGCAAATCTTTCAGGAAAGTAAGCGGCAACAATTACAAGGTGACCGGCGACCTTACCCTGCATGGCGTTACCAAAGAAGTAGCCCTGAATGCAACATTGGTAGGTACCACGCAGCACCCCCGCAGCAAGAAAGATATGGTAGGCTTTAAAGTAGGCGGTATCGTAAAACGCTCTGAGTTTGGTATCGGTACTTCCATGCCTGCTGCCATGCTGGGAGAAGACGTTGCGCTGGAAGCTGATTTAGAATTCGTTAAAGAATAATAAAATGAAAAGAGTCATTTTTTCATTTGCAACACTGCTCGCAATCGCGGCAGTGTTTGCATTTACAGCCGCCGCGCAGGGTTGGCAGATCAAGACCAACTACAATGTGCAGTTCTCCAATCCCGGTGTGTCCGGCATTTTCAAAACGCTCAAGGGCGATATCGCTTTTGATGAAAAAAACCTGGGCGCTTCAAAGTTCGATATGAACATTGAAGTGGCTTCCATCAATACCGGCAACGGCTTGCAGAACAAACATGCAAAAGGGTCGGATTGGTTTGAGGCGGACAAATTCCCGCTGATCAAATTCACTTCTTCCCGGATCACAAAGAATGGTAACAATTACCTGGCCACCGGTACACTGGAGATGCACGGGCAGAAGAAGGAGATCGGTATTCCCTTTACATTTGCGCAGAAAGGGAACGAAGGCACTTTTGCCGGCGCTTTTACCGTGAACAGGAACGATTTCAAGATCGGTAAACCGGGCGGTGACGTGGATGATATGGTGAAGATCGAATTATCCGTTCCTGTAACCAAAAAATAAACCGCATGTTCAAAAGAGCACTTTTACTGGGATTCGTCTCCGGCGCGCTGGCCGGTGTAGCCTCCCTGATCTACGCGAAAGTTTACCACGATTCCCTGGGGGCGGACTTTTCCAAAATAGCGACCACCGCGGGTATCATGATCACCAGTACCGCGGGAGGCCTGCTGGCCGCTGTAGGATACTGGCTGCTGAACAAATGGTTGAAAGGGAAAGGGGAGATCGTGTTCAATTTCGTATTCACGATCCTCACTTTTGTGAGCATACTGGGACCATTCGCCGCCAAGCTGCCGCTGGATGTGGAAGCGCCCGAACTGTTCCCGGGACTGACCGTGCCAATGCACTTCTTCCCGGCGCTGGCCTGGTTCACGCTGAAGCCGCTGTTCATCCGGCAACAACCGTAACCTGCTTTCCGAACAATATTTGAAGATCATACCCGCTGTTGTCAGCAATGGGTATGATCTTTTTTTGTTGAAATTTGATAACTTGGCAATATGTCAGATCAGGCATCCATATCAGCATATCTTGCGCAGCATTTCCCTCAATTTGAGACCGCATTGCGATCGAAGCTGGAAAGCCATGCGGAATTGCGGCATTTCAGGGCTGGGGAAACGTTGATGCAAACAGGTCAATATTTCCGTTCTGCAATGCTCATTGCAGAAGGCCGCGTAAAGCTTTACAGGGAAGGAGAAGAGGGCGGGGAGTTCTTTATGTACTACCTGGAACCGGGGAGCGCTTGTGCGCTGTCCATCATCTGCGCCACGCGCCAGCAGAAAAGCGAGATCATGGCCAAAGCGGTGGATGACACCACGGTGATCACTATTCCCATCAGCATCATGGATGAACTGATGAGGGAATACAGATCGTGGTACTATTTCGTTCTCGAAACCTACCGTTCCCGCTTTGAGGAATTGCTCACCGTGATCGACAGTATCGCATTCCGCGCAATGGATGAAAGGCTCGAATTTTATCTCCGCAAACAAACACAGGATCTCGGCTCCGGGCAATTGCGGATCACACATCAGGAGATTGCCAATGACCTGAACAGCTCAAGGGAGGTTATTTCCCGGTTGCTGAAAAAAATGGAGCATCAGGGTAAAGTAGCGCTCTACAAGAACTACATCGAATGGCTGGCCTGATATTTTCCCGTTTGTGATAAAAGTTACCGTTCTCGCAGGAACGAGGCAGGACCTTTGCAGAAAATCCGTATGCAATGGAAATTCTGGGTTATGCTGCCGCCGTGCTGATCGGTTTATCCCTCGGCCTGATAGGTGGCGGAGGCTCTATACTAACAATACCGGTGCTTGTCTATTTCTTCCGGATATCCCCGCCGCTGGCCACTTCTTACTCGCTTTTTGTGGTTGGTTTTACCAGCATGATCGGCGCTTATAACAGTTACCGCCAGCGGCAGGTGCATGTATCCGCCGTATTACTATTCGGTTTTTCTTCCATTCTCACCGTGCTCTTCACCCGTTTATACCTCATGCCGGCTATCCCGGAAACGATCCTCACCGTTGCAGGGTTTACACTTACCAGGGCGATGCTGACGATGGTGTTGTTGGCGGTATTGATGATCGCGGCGGCTGTATTCATGATCCGCCCGCAGCAGCTTACCGCGGAGCAGTCATCATCCGGGCCGTATCAATGGGTTCGGTTGTTCCTTTACGGGATGGGACTTGGATTGGTGACGGGATTGTTGGGCGCGGGAGGCGGCTTTCTTCTCATCCCGGCATTGATCATGGTGGTCCGGTTACCCATGAAGAAAGCGGTAGGCACCTCATTGCTCATTATCACGCTCAATTCCCTGATCGGATTTGCGGGGGATTTCGGGCAATATCCGATAGACTGGCCTTTATTGTTTCGCATCAGCCTGTTGGCTGCGGCAGGTATTTTCCTTGGCGGTTTTTTGGGCAGAAAGATCGATCATGCTCCGTTGAAAAAGATGTTCGGCTGGTTCGTGATGGCGATGGGCGTCTATATCCTCATCACGGAACTGATCAGATAAGGTAGCTTATGTGACCATAGTCACCTTTCCTGCCCTTACATTTCCCGAAATTTGTTTAAAACTTTCAATCATGCAAATTGAACAGATCTACACCGGCTGCCTGGCGCAAGGCGCTTATTACATCCAGCATAAAGGGGAGGCGGTTGTTATTGACCCGCTTCGTGAAACGGATCCTTATATCCGGCGTGCGGAAAAGGATGGCGCCAGGATCAAGTACATTTTTGAAACACATTTTCACGCCGATTTCGTAAGCGGGCATATAGATCTCGCTCGTAAAACCGGTGCCACTATTGTTTATGGCCCTACCGCGCAACCTGGCTTTGAGGCGTATGTTGCAAAAGACAGGGAAGTTTTCCGGATCGGCGATCTGCGGTTTACGATATTACATACCCCAGGTCATACTATGGAAAGCAGCTGTTTCCTGCTGGCAAATGAAGAAGGGAAAGCGATTGGATTGTTTACGGGAGATACCCTGTTCATCGGGGATGTAGGTCGCCCCGACCTCGCGCAGAAGATTTCCGGCGATCTCACGCAGGATAAACTGGCCGGCCACTTGTATGATTCCCTGCGGGAGAAAATACTGCCGCTGGCGGATGACATTATCATTTACCCGGCACATGGCGCGGGATCTGCCTGCGGTAAGCATATGAGCAGGGAAACTACAGATACGCTCGGGCATCAGAAAGTTGTGAACTATGCGTTGCAGCCGATGGATAAGGATGCTTTTATCCAAAAGGTGACGGATGGCCTTACGCCGCCGCCGGCTTATTTCCCGCTGAACGTTCTGATGAACGTACAGGGATATGACAGCATTGACAAGGTATTGGAGAGAGGACTGCATGCGCTGGATGCCACTGCTTTTGAGAGCATTGCTAATGAAACCGGCGCTCTTTTGCTGGATACCCGTGACCCACAAACTTTCGCAAAGGGCTTTGTGCCTAATGCCATCAATATCGGTATTGACGGCAGCTTTGCTCCGTGGGTGGGCACCCTCATCCCTGACATCACCCAGCCCATTTTGCTAATCACAGATCCGGGAATGGAAGAAGAAACCGTTACCCGGCTGGCGCGGGTTGGATATGATCATACCATCGGTTTTTTGAAGGGAGGTATTGATGCCTGGACGGCCGCGGGAAAAGAGCTGGACCACATTGAAAGTGTCTCACCGCAGGAACTGGCTGCGCGGCTCAGGGAAGATCCCGCCGCCGTTATCCTCGATGTGCGCAAAACAAGCGAGCATTTTTCGGAACATGTGACAGATGCGGTGAGTTTGCCACTTGATTACATCAACGAACATCTCGAGCGGATAGACAACAAAATGAAGTATTACGTGCACTGTGCCGGAGGGTATCGTTCCATGATCTTCAATTCCATTCTGCGCGCCAGGGGATATCATAACCTGGTGAACGTCAGCGGAGGATTCAAGGCTATCAGGGAAAGCGGTCTTTTTACGGTGAGCGATTTCGTTTGTCCAACTACTTTACTTTAAAATACAATACATGAAAAGACTATTCAGTAACTGGCATTTCATGCGGTGGGTACGACTGGGAATGGGTATCCTGGCCATTACGCAGGGTATCGCACTGCACAATATTTTCATCGGTGCGATAGGCATTCTTTTTGCAGGAATGGCATTAGCGAATGCAGGATGTTGCAGCCTCCCGCGTTCGAATAATTTTGACAGCCGTAATGACGAAGTCATCTACGAAGAAGTAAAGCATCGTGATCCGCGATCATAAAACGAATATCATGGCAACATTTTCAGAGATCATTAATAGCAGCAGACCGGTGCTGGTGGACTTTTTCGCCACCTGGTGCGGACCCTGCAAAATGATGGCGCCCATATTGGAAGAAGTGAAAGATACCGTAGGGGAAACAGCGGCCATCATCAAAGTGGATGTGGACAAGAACCCTTCCGCGGCAGCTGCCTACCAGGTGCAGAGTGTTCCCACGCTTATATTATTCAAGGAGGGGAAGGTGCTATGGCGTCAGGCGGGCGTTGTGCCAGCACGGCAGCTGGAACAGCTGATCCGGCAGTATGTCTGATCCATAGGAGGGGAGGAGGGTGTTTCTTATTTTGAAACACCCTCTTTTTTAATGCGGCAACTTTTCCCGGAATCGTCCATATACCCAGGTGCCGGCAATCGCGCTCAATATTACTACGCTCACTACCACGGCGCCGGTCCCTATTTGCGCAAACAGTGGCCCCGGGCAAGCACCGGTGAGCCCCCATCCCAAACCAAAGATCAGCCCTCCGATCACCTGTCCTTTGCTGAATTTTTTGCGGGTGAAAGTGATCGGCTCGCCATAGATCGTTTTGATCCGGTACTTTTTGATCAGCCATACAGACAGCATTCCTGTTATGATTGCAGAGCCAATAACGCCGTACATGTGGAAGGATTGCAGCCGGAACATCTCCTGTATCCGGAACCAGCTGATCACTTCCGCTTTCACGAACACGATACCGAACAGGATACCCACAGCCAGGTATTTCCCATTGTGATACCATTTGTGTTCAAGCTTCGATTCATTCACGCAGATTGTATCCTGCGAGCGTATTTCATTATCCATACTGAAATGTTTTATCCGAGTAAAAAAGGAAGGAAAAGATTCGCCATTATAAATCCACCGGCCATAAAGCAACAGGTTGCCACGAGAGAAGGCCATTGCAGATCACTTAATCCCATAATGGCGTGACCACTGGTACAACCACCCGCGTACCTCGATCCGAACCCGACAAGGAAACCGCCTCCCGCCAGCATCAGGATGCCGCGCAACGATAGCAGATTTTCCCAGTTGAAGAGTTGCCGGGGTACCATGTTTGAAAAGTCGGTAATGCCATATGTTGCTAATTCCTGTGCCAGTGCGGGGTGTATTTTGACCGGTAGCGGGTTGGCGAGGAATGTAGTGGTGAGGAAGCCGCCAAAGAAAATTCCCACGATAAAGAAGAGGTTCCATATCTCTTTTTTATAATCGTATTGGAAGAAGGGAATGTTGGCCGGGAAGCAGGTGGCGCAGGCATGCCGCAGATTGGCTGAAATCCCGAAGTGTTTGTTGCCCAGAATCAGTAACGCAGGGACGGTAAGCCCGATGAGCGGTCCTGCTATATACCAGGGCCAGGGCTGTTTGATGAGTTCGATGATATTCATATTGCATCAGGTAAGATGCAAAAATCAGCCGCAAATGCCGGAAGGAATGTGACTTTGGTTACACGTCCGCATTGTTATTGCAATCTGGCCCAGGCATCCATCTTTCTCTCCAGGATATCCAATGGCAGACTGCCGTCTTTCAGGATAGCGTCGTGGAAAGCGGCGATATTGAAGCGGGAGCCAAGCTGCTTTTCATATTTCGCGCGCAGTGCCTGTATTTTCAATCCGCCTGTTTTGTAGGCGAGTGCCTGCGCCGGGATGGCCATATATCGCTCCGTTTCGGAAATTGCTCTTTGCTCCTCTACAGGCTCATTGTCAATCGTATATTGGATCGCCTGCTCCCGCGTCCAGCCTTTTTCATGCAGGCCTACGTCCACTACCAGCCGTATTGCTCTGTGGATCTCATCGCCCAATGCACGCATATACTGATATGGATCTTTGTACAAACCAAGTTCTTTTCCAAGGCTTTCCGCATATAAACCCCATCCTTCTATATAGGCCGTAAATCCTCCGAAGCGGCGGAAAGCCGGTAGGGAATCGTTTTCGCGTTGCAGCATGACCTGGTAATGGTGCCCTGGGACTGCTTCGTGGATGAAAAGACTTTCCCTGGCGGTAACCGTTTTAGTGGCGTCTACAATGGGCACGTAGAAGATCCCCGGCCGGCTGCCATCCGGTGCGCCGGGAAAATATTGAGCAGCAGAAGTAGCCGCACGAAATGCTTCTGTCGCGCGAACCTCAAAGCCGGTTTTGGGTGAATGCAGGAACATTTTCTTCAGAACGGCGGCGATCTTTGGCTCGATGCTGCGATAATCCGTCAATACTTCATCCGGAGTTTTGTAAGGGAAGAATTTTGGATCGGTTTGCAGATAGTGGAAGAAAGCATTCAGATCGCCGGAAAAACCGACAGCAGCTTTTACTTTTTCCATTTCTCCCTTTATCCGTTTCACTTCCTTAAGGCCGGTTTGGTAAATATCTTCAGGGGTTTGTTGCGTGGTGGTTATTTGCAGTACCTGGAATGCATACATTTTCTTTCCGTCAGGCAGGGCACTCCAGCCGCTGCTGCTTCTTGCCACCGGCAAATATTCTGTTTTGAGGAAATCCGCCAGCTTCTTATAAGAAGGAACGATCGTCTGCCGGATAAGCGTTGTATAAGCCGATGCCAGTCTTGCCTTGTCCGCATCGGGAAAATCCGCGGGCATATTGTTGACAGGGCCGTAGAAGATACTTTTGCGGGGATCATCGGCTATCATGCTTTCCAGTTGCGGGATCATTTTAAGGACCAGTACTTTGGGCAAAACGATCTGTTCTTTCATCCCTTTCCGGAAATAAAGGATAGCGCTGTCTGACCAGGCTGCAAAAGCGCCGGCACGTTTCAACCAGTTATCGTAATCCTTAACGGTTTTAAAGGGCTGCCCGGTGGTGCCGCTTCCCAGTTGAGCGAGAAATTGGGGTAATCCCTGGAATTGATTGAAGGGCATTCGATTGTCCCTCAGGCTGAGTCCTTTCAGGGTTGTTTCAAGGCGCCATTTCAGGATATCATAGCTGAGTTGATCGTTCTGGTTAAGGTGTTGCCGGTTAAAAGTGAGCAGACGGGTGAGGAATTTTTTATTGTATGCAATCAGTGTCTTTCGATAGCTGTCCGTAAAGTCGACAGGGAGTTGATCATTGAACCTGTTATCTCCATTCACTGTTGCAAAGACCGGGGATAAACGGGCGCCTTCATCATAATACCCGTCCAGCATTACCACAAAATTTTCTGGCGCCGGTTTGGATTGTGCTGATGAAAGGACAGGGAATAGGGAAGTAATGAGTAAGACGATGGGAGTCGTAAGTTTCATATGAATTCTTTTTTATTTGGGGTAATAGTAATCTACGATAAAATGCCGTTAAATACAACCAGATCACCTTTTTCGGGTTGGTATATTTACCCGGGCAATCCATTTTGTCGGGTTTTTACAATGCGGGGTTTGGGGTGATGTACCACCTACAGAAAGGCATCTTTTCGGAATTGTTTTTATAATTATCCTTGACAAAGTGTCTGCAATGAGAATTTTCCCCTGCTATTGGTCTCTGATGGTCTTGTTGTTGAATACTCACAATCTTTCACGAAAGAATATGTTGTTGTTGCCGATCTCACACCAAATCCGACTAATAAAGCGCTGGAAGGGCTGATGGGTGATGTAGCGACACATATGGAAGCATCGGTAAAAGCAGCTTATGCACAAACATTCCGGGATACAGACCCGGTTTTTCGTATGGTGTCAGGTATTGCAATGAGTAAGAGAGGATGGAGTGATGAGGCAGCTAACCTGGAACAACTTGAATACCCTGTTGCAATAATACATGGAGCGGAAGAAAAAATCATATTCCCAGGTTATCTGGAACGGGTTGCCATCGGGACGTGGAGAGATGAAATTATTAAAATATCGGCGGCAAGCCATTGCCCACAGCTGGACCGGCCAGAGTCATTAGCCGATTTGATTCACCAATATGCAAAAGAAATTTTCATATCAGCCGGTTCCTGATTGCAAATGCAACCAGCTCGGTAATATTTTTGGTGTTGGTTTTGCGCATCATGTTTTGCTTGTGATTGACGACGGTACGCTCGCTTACGAACAATCTGTCTGCAACCTCTTTACTGCTGAAGCCTTCGCTTAAATAATGCAATACTGTTTTTTCCCTTCGGGTAAGCATTGCGTCTTCCAGGTCCGGGAAACAATAACAGGTACTTATTTTTTGAATATAAGGCATATCAACGCCTTCTTGTATTCTTTCAATGGTATGCACCATTACAGAATCAGCTTTAAAATCGGTTATATCCACAATCATTCCCAGGCTATACAATGGGAGGCCGGTTTCTTTGGATGTAATATAAGAGTTGCGTTGAAGCACATGAGCGAACTTTTTGTCCTGGCGCAAGAAGCGAAAATTATAGGAAAAGACATATTGATGGTGATCCTGTTGCGGCGTCTGCTTTAAAAAAGAGGCATTGCCTGCAAATATCTGTTGGTTATAAATCCTAAAATCATCTTTGTGATATACATCTATTGTTTTTTCTAAACGCGACTCTAAAAAGTCCCTTGCATGATAGCCGGCAATATTTTGTATCGCATTGGTCATCATTAAATATTGCTGCGCGGAATAATCAATCACATAAAACATGGGAGTAGTATGTTGCATCAGTCTGCCCAACCCTTTGAATTGCGCAAGCAGGTTCTGAATATCAGCTGTGTCTGCCACTTCGCTGGCATACGATGCCTGTTGCAGGTTTCCCATATAGGTGATGTTCAGGGCATTACGGTTCCTCATGGAAAAAATGTTTTGGAATTCCAATATAGCAATTTTTAGGTACACCAGGCCCTCAAAATAGTAACATATTACTATTTCTGCCAGATCGGCATTATTATAGATTTGGACACAGATTGCACAGTGACAAACAGAAGCACAGGGGCATTTGGCACTCTTCAAGAATCGCTCAAATATTAAGATTTTTCAAATAAGGTGCAATTCAAATGATTTCAACGATGATCTTTTAAAAACAAATTTTATGTTCAGAAAGAAAACAATTTTTCTTTTAGTGCTATACCCATTAATGACAACTGCATTAAATGCCCAGGAACAAAAATGGAAGGAACTTACATTAACCAATCAATCTGCTTTTCAGGCTCAGGGATTAGATGTGCATTTATTTAAAGAAACCTGGGCAGGATTAGAAGGACAACAATTTACTGTAAAACTCAGTAACCTTACCACAAAAAAATTATCGGTAAAGGGGAGCTTGAATGCCGTTACTTATTGTGGCAATACGGTATCGGTGAAAATAGAGGTTACAATCAAGGCCGGGAAAACGATCGGTGGAAGTGATTATTTGTTTGACAATAACGGCCTTACTGGAACGGTACAGTCCGAAGATTGCAAAACAGATAAAGTTTACCCCAACCCAAATGATAGAACAGATTATAAATACGACAGAATAAGAACATTGCAGTTAAGCAGTATATCTATAACACCTGTAACTGAAAATGACAACACATCATCAACCAATAATTCTTCATCTGCAACAAATACAACAACGAGTACGGGTAGCAACAATAGCTCCACACAAGGACGGTATGCTGCAACCAATGCGGGCTACTATAAAACGAATACTACAAATACTCCCGGCAATTTTAACAACAAAAACACTAACTCGCTGTATAATGGGACAGTTACAAATAATAAAGCTGCCACAAGAACAGCAACTAACAGTAACAACTACGCCCAGCAGTACCAGCAACAGCAGAACTACAATCAACAACAACAGCAAATAATAAACAATACAATAAATGATTTAGGAAATATAGCCCAAAACTATTTACAGCAACGACAGGCACAACGCGATGCAGAGTCTGCAAGACAGCAGCAGGCGCAGGAAGGGGAAAAGCAGAGAAAAGAACACGAGGAAGAAGAACGGCGGCAGAGAGAACAAGAAGAGGCTGACAGATATGCAGAAGAACACCGTATAAGACTAAAAAACATAATTAAAGAAAGTCAAATAAATGCTTCTATTGCCGGTACATATTATGATATCGAGGTTAAAACCACCAACCAGATCCCCGATGGCATACAAACAGTATATTATGTAGCATGGGAAAGATTTTATTTTGTTGATGTGAATGTAAGTGTAGGAGATAACAAAAACATTCGACTGCTTTCCCCTGTACCAATTACTAAGTATAATGACGGAACATGGATGATGTATTCTGATTTACGACAAAAAATAAAGAAAAAACTGCTCGGAAATTACCCCGAAAATAAAGACAATTATTATTGGGTGTATGGATACTTTACAAATTTGGCAGAGGCAAAACAAGCCGTAGCTACCATCAGAAAAAATGCCATAAATGCGGGGTTTTCCGTAACTGAAGTAGCTTTAGAAGAAAAGGGCTCACCTATCAATGCATCAACTCCGGCAAAGAAACAGAACAAAGACGATTTCTGGAATAACTAAACTACAATGTGAATTATGAAAAAGGCAGTTTTCATTGGCTCGGTTATGCTATTGGCCGCCATTAATACAATGGCTCAAACTAATGAAGAAGAAGCAAGAGTATTGTACAGCAAAGCTGTTGAGCAATACGAAGCCCAACAGTTTCAGGATTGTTACAAGACACTAAATGACTGTAATAAAAAATTAGGAGAGCCAACCATCAAGACCACTTATCTTCTAATTAAAACGGTAAGTGAAGGTATAAAAGCATGGAGCGCCAACAACTCGCAGTCAAATACATATCCCGATAATTATAATAACCGACTTTGGCTGTTAATTACATCAAAGGCGTTACTTGGCAATGTAAATAAAAACACTTATCCTCAAGAAAAATACAACGAAATATTATCCATAAAGATAGATGCAGAGCAGGCTTTACAACCCGCATACACAAAAAAAAGAGAATATGACCAACTAAACGGAAATGAAAAGGCATTAAATAATACAATGGATAGTTTGCTTCAAGCCTTGGCTGATAACGCGAATAAGAGCACATTGTTCTATTCTGGTCTTGCCAGAAAAAAGGATAAAAAAAATTATTCGCAACAAGTTTGGTATGACAAAAATAACTCAATGCTACATTGTGATAAAGACTCGCTCCTATGCACAGTAAAGCCGTGGAAAATTGATAACTCCTATAGTTTTAAAATGTATTGCGGAGAAAAATGTATTAGTATTTTGTATATTGATTTAAGGTCATTTGTAAATCAAATGGAGAATTTTCTTCAAACATCCGGCTTTAGAAAATTGCATAATGGTTATTACAACGATGTAAAAGGTTTGTATTTGCCCGATTACGTGCCGACCGAGAATAATACTAAAAATGATGCTGCGATAAATAATTATAAAATAGGGAGGCGCTTTGAAATGGGAACGGCTACGCAGCCCAAAGATTTATATAAAGCACTCGCTGCTTATCAGGAAGCCGGCAAAACTGCGGGTGGATTCAGCGACCATGTTACGCGCGTACAACTAAAAATATACGCTCAGCGGCGTAAGGATTCACTTGCCCAAATAGCAAAAAACATGACGGAAGCACCTGCTGTCGGCCTGGCTATGGGCAACTTGATGGCCCGGGCAGAGTTTCCTGGCGGCGACAAGGCTCTTGCTGATTACTTGAGCAAAAATTTATACATTTTTATAGAGCCCGATAATCGGTTAAAAGGTAAGATTATCGTAGCCTTCTTCGTGGAACCAGATGGCACCTGTGCCCCCTACAGTATAGACAGTGAAGACCATGATCTCAAATTCTACATGGGCAATAACCCCAAAGGCTATACACACGCCAACAGTATAATGGATTTATTTGAAACAATGCCCTTATGGAAACCTGCAACACAGAATGGTAAAAAGGTAAAATCTGTGATGAAAATACCCATCGTTTTTGATGAGTGATACCAGGCAACACACTCCGCTATACGAAGTCTCCAGACTTCGTATAGCGGAATTTTTAACCTCGAACCTTTACACTATGGCTTTAAAGAGCTGAAAATGTGGGGGAGTGCTGTGCCTGGTGGGTAGTGTGGTGTACCAGGAGCAGAATCGGAAGAAGGTTTTTTTAAAAAAAGGAAGCTTGAAAAAAATAAAAAGCGTGCGAAAATTCGTATGCCATATCTCGGAATCCTGCACGGAATGTGCGGCCCATTTTGCGATCCTTTCAATGGCCTTCGGCCTATGGAATATGGAAACTCTACTGTTTTGTAGCATCACTGACAAGCGGAGCGCAGGTAAAAGTGTTCGGGATAAGGCAAACCTATAAGGTTACATTGGCTTGTTGAAATTGCCAAAAAAAAATTCGTGGAGGATACCGGAGTCGAACCGGTGACCTTCCCGATGCGATCGGGACGCTATGGGATTAAAAGCAAAATGCCCGACAGTAGTCGAGCATTTCTTTTTTTGTGGAGGATACCGGAGTCGAACCGGTGACCTCTTGCATGCCATGCAAGCGCTCTAGCCAACTGAGCTAATCCCCCTCTATTTCAATTTTCCATTCTCCGTTAGTGACCTTCCCGATGTAATCGGGACGCTCTAGCCAACTGAGCTAATCCCCCTCTATTTCAATTTTCCATTCTCCGTTAGTGACCTTCCCGATGTAGTCGGGACGCTCTAGCCAACTGAGCTAATCCCCCTCTATTTCAATTTTCCATTCTCCGTTAGTGACCTTCCCGATGTAG
>JAFIGY010000004.1 GCA_017849435.1 Chitinophaga niabensis | reverse complement strand
GGCAGATGGACAGTTCCAGCGGGATTTCTCCTATGCCGTCAGTGAAAAGCTCGAAGAATCTCCTGAATTCTTCGATATCCGCGAATGGGCGGACTCCTTCGAGATCATCACCACCGTTATACGGGTATTCGTAGCCCGGGAAAACCTGCGCATCACCATTACGGATAAGGACGGACAGATCATTAACCAGGATGAGACCGGTTTCCACTGGCAGTACTACCTGCAGAAAGGCGGGAAGATCGTGTACTGTACCAAGCTCGTGCAGGAAGGCGAGGCTTTCTACGGACTGGGCGATAAACCCACCGAACTCAATCTCCGCGGGAAACGCGTCGAGAACTACGGAACGGACGCCTACGGCTTTAACAAAGACACCGACCCGCTCTACCGCAATATTCCTTTCTACTACGGCCTGCATAACGGCATTGGATACGGTATTTTCTTCGACAATACCTTCCGCACACTTTTCGATTTCGGGCATGAACGGGAGGATGTGTCCAGCTTCTGGGCCAGAGGCGGGGAAATGAACTACTATTTCATTTACGGTCCGCAGCTCCTGCAGGTGGCGGAATCATATGCGCGTATCACCGGTACCGCAGAACTGCCGCCACTTTGGGCTCTCGGGTACCATCAGTGCCGGTGGAGTTATTATCCGGACGAGAAAGTGAAGGAAGTTGCGAAGAAGTTCCGGGACAAGGGTATTCCCTGTGACGCGCTCTATCTCGATATCGATTATATGGAAGGGTTCCGCTGCTTCACCTGGAGCAAGGAAGGATTCCCTGATCCGAAGGCCCTTCTGGGAGATTTAGCCCGGCAGGGGTTTAAAACCGTGGTGATCATCGATCCCGGTATCAAGGTAGATCCGGATTATCCGGTTTACCAGGAACTCGTGCAGAAGGGCTTCGCCTGCAAACGGGCGGACGGCGCCCTCATGGAAGGCGATGTATGGCCCGGCAAATGCGTGTTCCCCGATTTTACCGATCCCAAAGTACGGGAATGGTGGAGCGGATTGTTCCAGGACCTCACCGACACCGGCGTTCGCGGCGTGTGGAATGATATGAACGAACCTGCCGTATTTGAAATGGGCACTTTCCCCGAAGACGTTCGTCATGATTATGATGGCGAAAATGTCAGCCACCGGAAAGCACATAACGTATACGGACATTTGATGAGCAAAGCCACCGCGGCAGGCCTGAAAAAACACCTCATGCCCAACCGCCCCTTTGTGATCACCCGCTCGGCATATTCCGGCACGCAGCGCTGGAGCTCCGTTTGGACCGGTGATAATATCGCTTCCTGGGAACATCTCTGGCTGGCGTCCATGCAATGCCAGCGCCTCGCCGTTTCCGGCCTTTCCTTCGCCGGCAGCGATATCGGCGGCTTCATCGGCGAACCGGACGGAGAACTGTATACCCGCTGGATACAACTCGGCACCTTCCACCCGCTCATGCGCACCCACTCCGCCAGTAACGAAACCGGGTTTGACCAGGACCCCTGGAGCTTCGGCCCCGAATATGAAGCGGTGGTAAAATCGTTTATCCAGCTCCGTTACAGGCTTCTGCCCTACATCTATACCACCTTCTGGCAATACGCCGCCTATGGCACACCCATGCTGCGGCCGCTGGCTTTCGTAGCGCAGCAGGACGAACATACGCATGATCTCAATCACGAGTTCCTGCTGGGAGACAGCATCTTGATAAGCCACGTCAGTGAAGCTTCCATGAAGGAAAAAAATGTCTACCTGCCGGAAGGTACCTGGTACTATTATTTCAATGATCAGCGTTATAAAGGCGGACAAACGGTCACCATCCCCACCCCGTTGGCAGAAATGCCCGTGTTTGTGAAAGGCGGCGCGGTGGTACCACAATATCCGGACCTGCAATATGTAGGCGAACGCAAGATCATGGAGATGATCCTGCAGGTATATCACGGTGAAGGCACTACACACAGTATCCTTTATGAAGATGCCGGCGATCACTACGCTTACAAAACAGGGCAATATAACCTGGTGCGCTTCAAACAGACGTCGGACGCGCAGTTGTTCCGGCTGAAAAAGAAATTTGTGGGGCGGTTTGAAGCGGATTATACGCACCACCGGGTACGCATACACGGTTTGCCCTTCACCCCGAAAGAGTATGTGCTGGACGGGAAAAAGCTCCCGCTCCAACCGAACCAGGTGGTGAACGGTGTAGTGGAGTTGCTGCTGGAAAGGAATTTCGAGGAGATCGTGATCCGCTAGGTGTACAAGATGTAGCTGAAAACAACTTATCCGATACCATGCATTTACGGCATAAGAGGCCGGCGTACGCGGTTGTATAAAGGAGTAAATCCCTTACAGCTGCATCCGCCGGTTTTTTTATCCCGGTAAACCTTTATATTTGTCTACATATACCATAGACTAACTAAACTAATATGGATCATTTGAATTGGATAGCCCTCTCCATCGGGGGATTTTTGCTCTTTATCGGGCTGGAATACCTGCTTGCCCGCAGGACCGGCAGGAATTACTTTCAGTTTGCCGAATCCGTCGCCAATCTTAATGTTGGCATCGCAGAACGCTTACTGGATATTTTTGTGACGGGACTATTCTATTTCTTTTTTGATTTCATCTATCGCAATTTCGCGCTGTCGCATATCAGGCCCACATGGTACACCTGGTTCCTGCTGTTCCTCGCTACGGATCTGGTATGGTACTGGTATCACCGGCTGGCGCATGAAGTGAACATCCTCTGGGCCGCGCATGTGGTGCATCACCAGAGTGAAGATTTCAATTACACCGTGTCCGCCCGCATCACCGTTTTTCAGGCAGCCGCGCGTTCCCTGTTCTGGTCCGTATTACCGCTCATCGGCTTCCCTCCTGTCATGATCACGGCCTTATTACTGGTACATGGGCTTTATCCTTTCTTCATCCATACGCAAACGATCGGCAGGCTGGGTATATTGGAATACTTTATGGTCACTCCTTCCCATCACCGTGTGCATCATTCTTCCAACGAAAAATACCTCGATAAGAATTATGGCGATGTATTGATCATATGGGATAAAATGTTCGGGACTTTTGTAAAGGAAGATAATGCGGAACCCTGTGTGTATGGCCTCACCAAGCCGCTGAAGAGCCACAGCTTCCTCTGGCAGCAATTCCATTTTATGCTGGAGCTGATCACGGCCTTCGGCAGAGCCAACTCCTGGAAAGCCCGCTGGAAGGTCGTTTTCGGGAAACCGGATGACATTGATCCGGAGATCAGGCCGTACCTGGAGAAAAAACTGCTGCATACCACCATCACGCGCAAACAAACAAAAGGTCAGCGTATCTATATTATCATCCAGACCACACTCAGCATCGTCCTGCTTTTTCTGGCTACTTTGCTGGAAGCCTACATTCCCGCGGGGTTGTTTGTTTTCATCGTATTGTTCATCCTCATCAGTCTTGTTAACACGGGCGCCATCCTTGAGCAGAAAAAATGGTTCTTCTACCTCGAATATGCGCGGGTATTATTGCTGGCCGTTACGTTCATGTTCTACGTTCCGCATCTTTATGTTTTCACCAGCGTATTGATCTTTGTGGGGCTGCTGACCTTCTATTTCTCAAGGATCGAGCGGTCCGTGCACCGGTGGCTGTTTCAACGGGCGCGGTAAACGCTTTTCCCTATATTGCAGGTAAATCCCTTCGCCATGGTCAACCGAAAATTCACGCTTATCAGGGTGGTCGCGTTTTGTTTGCTCTGCGCCATCCTTCTTGCAGCCTTTTCCGGGTTGGTAAAGGGCCTGCCCGTTGCATGGAACCAGCATTTGCAGCTTGTTATACTGGTGGTGATCACCTATGGCCTCAGCGTGCTGTTTGCGAAATGGGAAAAACTTCCTTTAAGCAGTATCGGGATTGTTCCGCGCAGTGCCTCCTTACAGAAAGTATTGGCGGGCTTCGCGATTGGGATGTTGATGGCGTCCCTGCAGCCGGTGTTTGTTCTGTTGTTGGGCCATTTTAAAATGTCGGTGGTTCCTAACGTTTCTGCCTATACGATCATCTTTTACCTTACGCTTTACATTCTCGTAGCCATCCGTGAAGAACTGGCGTTCCGTGGCTATCCTTTATTCAGTCTCTACCATCGTTGGGGATTATGGCCTGCACAGGCCATCATATTTGTTATATTCTCATTGGAACACGTTGCCGGCGGCATGACCTGGCCACAGGCATTCTTCGGCGCCGGAACAGGCGCACTGCTGTTCGGATTTGCAGCTTTGAGAACAAACGGCATTGCGCTGCCGGCAGGGCTTCACGCCGCCTGGAATTTCGGGCAATGGTGTTGGGGGTTCAAGAAAGAAACAGGTATCCTTCAGGGTACGGCCGATCCCGGTTTTGAGAACGTTGTTGACCGGAACGGGTGGATAAGTTACCTTCTGATCATGGCTGTAGCCATCCTGCTCTTTTATTACTATAAGCCCCGGAATAACCGGGTTGTTTCCGCGGAAGTCAAACACTGAAGAAGGCTTCAAAATCGCCTTTCGTATCGAAATAGGCGGAAGGTGTTTTCCCGACGAGCCTTTTGAAATCCTTTGCCATATGCGCCGGGTCCGTATACCCCAGCTCATAAGATACATCCCGCCAGCGAAGGGAAGCCCTGCCTTCTACCATCTGCATGATCTTTTTAATACGGATGATGCTGCTGAACATTTTCGGATTAACGCCTATCTGCTCCGAAAAAGAGCGCTGCAGGGTTCTTTCAGACATGTTCACTTCAGATAGCAGCTGCTGCACGGTCACATTGCCTTCCATTTCAATAATAAGATCATGTGCATAGGCTACCCGGTCTGTTTTATCAGCGCATCTGCTGCGCCGGAGCCGTTGCAGGAAGAAAGCCTCCATCGCCTTTATTTTGCCTGTAATACCAGACGCATATCGGATCTGATCAAGAAATGCCTTCTCATCCGGCCGGATGATATCCTCCAGCGATATCGTATAATCCGTAAAGTAATGCATGGGAACGCCAAACAGCGCATACATCCCGAACGCCTTCATTTGCGCGGACAATAACTCCACTGCGCCGTCTATAAACCCTGTGGCATGGCGCGTAAGCTGGCCGGTCACATAACAATCCGCCGTTTGAATCATTCCCCGCTCTGTTACCAGTTGCTGCTTTACCGGGCCATTGAGCACAAAACAGATACACTGCACATTTGCAGGCAGTAATTCCAGGCAGAAGCCCTGCGGTATATCCATCTTTGAATACCAATAACGGCTGATGAAGGGAGCAAGCTCCGGACAAGGTGTAAGGGAAAGATATGACTGATCCATCACGGGGTTATTTTCCTTCTAAAAGTACGGAAAGAAGAACGGATGGCAAAGCGTAGAATTACCTGAAGTCGGGGTCTGAATATCCCGGACGAAGAGGCTCCGGAAATATCAAAATTCAGTAATTTTAACACGCACTCCTTCCACCTCAAAAACTACTGTTATGATCATCGTACACGACATTTTTATCTGTAAACCCGGCAACGCTTCAAAGCTCGCGAAGAAGTTCAAGGAAGCCATGGCCGGCGACAGCAACCTGGTCAATATTCTGACGGATATGACAGGCCAGTACAACAGAGTAGTGATGGTGACCCAATACGAGAACCTCACCGCTTACGAGCAAAGCTGGGAAAAAATGAAAGCGAATCCGGAAGCGATGAAGAAAATGAATGAGGCGATGGCCGGGTACCACGAGATGTACCTGACCGGATCCCGGGAGATATACCAGACCTGGTAAACAGAAACACATTTTTCAATACCTGTCAAGGGGAAAAATACCCTCCTCCGGCAACTATATTTTGCCGGATAAAACTGCTATATTTGGCTACCGAATACCACCCGTACCATGAGCCAGGTCCGTTCCACCAAGCTGTCATTCCTGAATCACCTCCAGGAAGTGCATTACGCCAAGAATGAAATCGAGCCTTCTCAGATAGCGCCTTTCGTTGCACGATTCCGGGAATTTAATGCGATGCCTTTCGGCATGCTGCCAGCCTTTTACGTCATCGACTATACGAGCAGGGATTATGTGATGATGTCCGAAGGCTCAAAATACCAGGGACTCTATCATCCAAGGGATTTTATGGATGGCGGATTAAACTTGTTGATGCACATCTATCATAAAGATGATTTTAAGGTATATAACGAAAAGATATTTTCCGCCAATAAACAGTTCCTCGAGAAAACCCCTTATGAAGCGCATCAGGACTATATCTTCAATTATACTTTCCGGGTCAGGAACGGCAGGAACCAGCTGATCCATATTTACCAGCGGGGTGGATACATCACTTCTCCGGTCACTAAACAGCCGCTGTACAGCATCGGTATGGTGATGAATATCTCCGGCCTGTACGATGAACACAGGATGTTCCATTCTATCCAGAAAACAGCTGCCGAAGGGATGTTACAGGGCGGGGAAGTAGTGCAGCAGAATTACTTTTTCCCGAATGAAGAAGACGCCCTGCTCTCAGAACGCGAACGGGATGTGGTGGGGTTCATGGCCCAGGGACTGAGCATCAAACAGATCAGCACCAAACTGGGTATTACGGAAAATACCGTGGCGAATCATCGCAAGAATATGTTCGCCAAAACCAATACCAAAAACATGGCTGAACTCATTGCCTTTGTGATCCGCAACAACATTATCTAACCCTCAGACCTCCACTTTCCCCAGTGCGGCGTTAATGTGCCGTGTTTCAAACAGCAGGAGTTTTTGCAGCACCGCATGCAAT
Source organism: Chitinophaga niabensis (assembly GCA_017849435.1). Classification (GTDB taxonomy): domain Bacteria; phylum Bacteroidota; class Bacteroidia; order Chitinophagales; family Chitinophagaceae; genus Chitinophaga; species Chitinophaga niabensis_A. Next base: position 119,139 of record JAFIGY010000004.1, on the reverse strand, counting down.
ACTTTGATCTCTACAGGTTTGCGGATATATCCATCCACTCCCATCCGTATAAATTCCTGTTCCTGCTCCTTGAACGCATCCGAAGAAATGGCAATGACCGGGATATGTTTCAGCTGATCGTCCTGCCGTAATATCAGGAAGGTCTCCCGGCCATTCAGCACAGGCATATGCAGGTCCATCAGGATCACATCCGGCTTCATCTGCCGTACCATGGCAATGCCTTCCGCACCGTCATGCGCATAGCTTACCTGTGTGATGCCGATACGGGCCAGGAAATGTTTCATGATGGTATGATCGATCTCATTGTCGTCCATCATTACTACCCGGGTATCTGCCGGCAACAAAGGCAGTTCTTCCATCACAAACGCTGCTTCCGTTTCAGCTTCGGGTAGTATCAGCGGTAACGATACCAGGAAGTTGCTGCCTTCATCCGGCATACTGCTCACCTGAATAGAGCCTCCCATCAGTTCCGCCTTTCGTTTGGCGATGGCAAGACCAAGCCCGCTGCCGCCGAACTGACGATATACCTCCCGGTCCCCCAACTCAAACGGACGGAAAATGGCGTCCAGTTGCTGTGCGGAGATACCAATCCCTTCATCGCAGATCTGCACAAATAAATTGTTATTGTTGTGAAAGCAGCGAATACGGATGTTCTTTTCCGGCGGGGTGAATTTGATAGCGTTAGATAAAAGGTTGTTCACTATCTGCGCCAGTATCAGCCGGTCGCTGATCACCATGTCCGGGAAACGGCCGTCCACTTCCAGGTGTAATACTACCGACCTGGTGCTGGCAATACTTTGGTAAATGCTGACCGTGCTCCGCAGCCAGTCCTTCAATGCAACGGGCTCCATTCTGATCTCATTCCCTTTACCCGTCTCGATCCGGGAAAGCTCCAATACGTTATTGATCAGTTCCATGATATTATGACCGGTTGCCCCCATGCTCTTCACCAGCTGGCGGGCCTGCGGATCACCCCCTGATTTGCTGAGCACATTACCCAGCTCCTCTCCCATGTTGATGATCGTGTTCAGCGGCGTGCGTATTTCCTGGCTCAGTTCGCTGATGAACTGTGTTTTGGCAACATTCGCCCTGTTCAGCTCGGCCGTACGTTCCTCTACCAGCCGCTCGAGCTGTTGGCTGTATATTTCCAGCTGCTTGCGCTGCCGTTCATTTTCGTTCCTGCTTTTGATCAGGGAAGTATTCCTGCTCCGCAATGTTCTCAGCAGGTCCATAATATTGTTCTGATACAGGCTGATGGCGAGATAATTGAGGAAGAGCACCACCGGCATCACCATCCAGCGGTACATGTTCTGGGTGGTTTCCGTTAGCGGCAGGGCATCTACGAGATGATAATAATAGATAAACTCGAGTATTACGAGGCATGCGATGGGCATCAATGCGCAAATAAACCGCGGAATCTTCTCCTGTGGCCGCCAGATCAGCAATGCCACACTCATAAGAAAAACTGCCAGCAGCTGCACTTCTGTGACTCTCCCCAGAATGCTGCCATAATAGAGTATGATCGCGATGAAAATTGCGTGTATCCCTATCCGTGAAGCATTGTACTTCTTTTTATGATTCAGCCAGATCATGCTGAAAAAAGCCGGACAAAAGACCAGCACGGCGGGTATGAGAATGTAAAGTGAATGCAGCAGCAGATAGAAAGCAATTCCATACAGTGTTACAAGGATGCCGGTAGCAAAACTGACAATGTTAACGACCTTGATCCTGCGGGCATCTTCCTTGCTAGAGGTTTGCAGGATGCCCATCCGATAGATCCTTTGCATCTTTGCATAGATTGACTGGGATAAAATATTCGCCATCTCAACAGGTTTAAATCAACAAACGGATAGAAAACAACAATAAGGTCCTGGAAATTATGGTTTTTCAATATATAAGCGGCGGCGTATTTTGGTTGAGCCATGCTTAAAACTAAATTGTTCTGGCCTGAATTTACGGAATAAACGCCGAAAAACGTTATATACGATGAACCCGGGTATCCGGATTGCCATTATTCGTCTTTCCCTTTTTTCTTTCTGCCGCCGGCCTGCTGTTCATGGGGTAAAGGGGCCGCCTTTTGACGGCGGGGAGAGTTTTCGGTGTTGCTCAGTTCTCCGCGTTCGTAGGTTTCCCTGACCATATTCCCGTCCTCATCATAAACCTTCCATTCGCCCTGCTTCACGGAATTGCCCTTCCGCACCACTTCCGTAAGCGTTTCCGCACCTGTCACGGGGTCTACTACCACCACGGTATCCTTTTGTCCTTCTATATCCACGGCCATCATATTGCCTGCTGCATTGAGCTTTCCATCGGGGAAATAGTATTTGCAAAGACCATTAAGCGCTCCATTCTGGTAGGTCTCCTCGGCCAGCAGATCCCCCGATACCGCATACTTCTTCCACACCCCTTCCTTCCGGTCATTCTTATAAACACCCTCCCAGCTGAACCCGGGCTCCCCACGGATGGATTCCACCTGCTCGATCCAGGGTCCCTGTTTGCGGTTCTTCGCATCCACCGCATTGGTCTTCTCCTGTACGTATTTCATCCGCTTCTCCTGGGCAACAGCGGATTGCATCACGGCAACAAATAAAATGAGCCAACTAAGTTTTTTCACAGGAACGTTTTTAATCTGAACACAAATTAAGAATTTTCCTAAAATAAAAAGGATCCCGTTCTATAACGGGACCCTTTATTGAGACGGTTCTACATATTATTTCTTCAATGTGATGGTCGGCACCTTCGTGTCCTGGTTACGCATTACCTGCACACCAGTGATCGTAGTGTCTTTATAACCATTACCGGCATTTACAAAGATGCTGTAAGTACCCGGTTTCAAGCCACGCACTTTGAATTCTCCTTCGCGGCCCGGGATCGCATACATGGAATCTGTAGCGTTGTGCACAGTCACAACAGACATTGCGTCTTTCGGCAATATTCTGCCGGAAACGGAACCGGTCTTAGCCAGCGTCCATACCTGGATGAAAGGCTTCAGCACGAACATACCATCCCTTACCTGGATGATAGAGCGGGAGATGTCGAAATCAAGCCACAGCTGCAGGTTACCCGGTGTGGTTTCGTCCCATTCGCCTTTACGTACTTTGATCACGATCTTCACCTGGCCATTGAGTGATTTCAGCGGATAAGTCACGTTGTTCTTCACGAGGGAGTTGTTGTTACCCAGCGTGATACGGATGCTCAGGATGTGCCCCTTGCGAACAGTACCGGTAGCCAGGCTGGTGTCTAAACCATTGCGGAATTGCAACAGGTCATAAACACCCGGACGAACGGGGAGTGAATCCCAAACATTGCACTTGTTGTCGTCCTTGTCCTTATCATGCTTGTCTTCCCACCAGCCACAACGATCGTGGTCATCCCAATCGTCGTCTTTATTTGTCATGGGGCTGGAGCAGGTATCGATCAACAATTCCACTTTGCGGATGTCGATGTTTACCTTGTCAAAGAGGCCGGGGGCATCCGTCAGCATGAGGCTTACTCTCTGCTGTCCCTGAGGAACGGGAGCCGGCTCGTCAGAATTGTTCTTGCTGCAAGCATAGATGATCATCGAGAGGGCGCCCAAAAGCAAGATTGGCAGGCCCATTTTGCGGAACAAGCTTTTCATAAATTAAAGACTGGTTTTAAGATGAGAGTGATTGTTTGTTTTTCAACCTTTCGAACTTGTTAGACTTCAGATCATGGTAATTTTAACGCCTGTCTGAGAATGCTTATTGCATGATGCATGAGCATTTCTTACTAGTTGTGTTCTGTTACATGATATGTTTAGATATGGCCGGAAAGTAAAAGTTTAAACGTTGTTAAAATTTATTTCATCGGCGCGAAGATATGGTTATGGGGTATCACAGCAATCTTCGTTCCAATCTGTTGCGTAAAGGATACGCAAAGCCTGGTTTATTGAAAAGATCATATGGGACCTAATGCTTTTTTAATATCGTAGCCCCCAGTGGTGGAAGACGGAGGATAAGATCGTAGGGCTTACCAAACTGGCCGGGCTGTGGTTGTAGTTCGCCGGTATTGACCACTCCGCTGCCGTAGAATTCAGGAGCGTCGCTGTTGAGTATCTCCGTAAAGCTGTCTTTCCAGGGTATGGCGACCGGGTAGGACTCCCGGGGTACAGGGGTCATGTTCAGCGCAATGAGGATCACTTCATCATCCGGGCCTTTACGCGCATATACCAATATACTGTTTTCCTGATCCGATGCATTGATCCATTCAAACCCGTTCCCGTCGAACTGGCTGTGATACAGGGCGGGTGTGGTAGTGTACAGATGGTTGAGGGCTTTTACGAAATGCTGGAGCCCCTTGTGGGTAGGGTGTTGCAACAGCTTCCAGTTCAGCTCTGATTTGTAATTCCATTCTTTCGTATCCCCGATCTCCCCTCCCATGAATAATAATTTCGTACCGGGATGGGTATACATGTAGCTGTATAACAACCGGAGATTGGCAAAACGCTGCCAGTCGTCCCCGGGCATTTTGTAGATCAGCGGACTTTTCCCATGTACCACTTCATCATGACTGAGGGGTAACATAAAATTCTCGCTGAACGTATACATGATACTGAAAGTGATCTGGTTATGATACCATTTCCGGAAGTAGGGGTCTTTGGAAAAGTAATCCAGGGTGTCGTTCATCCATCCCATCATCCATTTCATACCAAAGCCCAGCCCCCCCATAAAAACCGGGCGGGACACGCCGTAAAAGGAAGTAGATTCCTCTGCGATGGTCTGCACATCAGGGAAACGGGTATACACCACCGTGTTCATCTCCTTCAGGAAAGCGATCGCTTCCAGGTTCTCATTGCCACCGTGCTCGTTGGGCTCCCAGGTACCGGGCTTACGTGAGTAATCCAGGTGGATCATGGAAGCAACGGCATCTACCCGCAACCCGTCCACATGAAACTTGTCCAACCAGAAAAGCGCATTACTGAGCAAAAAGGATTTCACCTCGTTCCGCGCATAGTTAAACACATAACTGTTCCAGTCAGGATGAAACCCTTTGCGCATATCGGCATATTCATAAGTATGCGTGCCATCAAAACGGTAAAGGCCATGCGCGTCATAAGGGAAATGAGACGGCACCCAGTCGAGGATCACCCCGATACCGGCATGGTGAAAAGCATCAATAAAGGCCATGAACTCCTGTGGTGTGCCGTACCGGGAAGTAGGCGCATAAAAACCTGTGAGCTGATATCCCCAGGAACCATCAAAGGGATGTTCCATAATGGGCATAAGCTCTACGTGTGTAAAGCCCATTTCCTTCACATAGGGCACCAGCATGGCCGCTATTTCCTTATAGGAGTAAAAGATTTCGTGATCATCGGGGTTGGGCCTGCGCCAGGAACCAAGATGCACTTCGTATACAGCAAAAGGGCTTTTCAGACTGTTCTTTTTACCCCGGCTCTGCATCCAGGCCGCATCTTTCCATTTGTATTGCAGGTGGGTAGTGATGGAAGCCGTTTTGGGCCGTACCTCCCATTGATTGGCAAACGGGTCGCCCTTCTGCAGTTCTTCGCCGGAATTAGAGCGGATAAAATATTTGTACAGCTGCTGTTCCTTCATATGCGGTATAAAACCTTCCCAGATACCGGATCGGTCCCATCGTGGGAACAGGGTATGACTGTAAGTGTTCCATCCGTTAAAATCCCCGATCACGGACACGAAAGCCGCATTGGGAGCCCACACGGCAAAGTACATACCGGCCACCCCCTCATAGGTAACGGCATGTGATCCGAATTTTTCGTATAACCGGTCGTGTTTCCCTTCCTGGAACAACTGGATGTCCCGTGCAGAAAATAACGAGAATGATTCAACGGATTTTAGATTACGGAAGGGTTCTTCATCCTGTGGAATGATATTTTTCTTTCGCTGGGTCGTCATACCTGATGCAGTGGGCTTTTTTACAAGATAAAAAATAACCCGCAAACAAAAGCCTGCGGGTTGAAATTAATTATCCGGAAAAATTGATTATGAGCGTTTGCCGCGGAAACCACCGCCGGACCGCGAAAACTCACGACGCGCATGGAAACCACCTTCTTCGCTGCCAGACCAGCTCTTTTTCGGACGGTCGGAATACGGGCGGCTACCGCCGGATTTACGTTTATCGCCATCCTGAGAGGTTTCGATCCTTACAGAACGACCGTTATATTCTACTTTCCTGAAGCTCTGTTGCACTTTTTCCACCACATCGTTCTCTACCTCAAAGAAAGAATATACACCTTTCAGATCAATACGGCCGATCTTGTTACCGCGAAGGCCGGTATTGTCGCAGAGGAAACGGAGCATATCCCCGCGGGTAAAGTTATCCACAGAACCAAGATTGATGAACAGGCGGGCGAACTTGCCATTGCTGCGCGCGCGCATGGAATGCTCATCCCCACGGCGGTCTTCTTTCACGTTCAGATCCGGCGCATCTTTGTAGTATTCCAGGAACTCGTTGAATTCCAGGGAGGCGAAACGGCGGATCAGATCTTCCTTGCTCAGGTCCGCGAACTCTTCGTATATGCGTGTCAGATAGGGATCGATCTGTTCTTCATTCACGGTCACATTGTGCACTTTATGCACCAGCGCGAACAATTGCTTTTCACAAACGGAGAATCCGTCCGGCACTTCTGCCTTCACGAATTTCTTACCGATCACGCGTTCGATCTGGCGGATCTTCCCGATATCGCGGCCGCCGATGATGGCGATGGAAACGCCGGAACGGCCTGCGCGCGCAGTACGACCGCTTCTGTGGGTGTAGTTTTCCACATCATCCGGCAGTTCGTAGTTGATCACATGCGTTACGTTATCCACGTCAATACCGCGGGCGGCTACGTCTGTTGCAACGAGCACCTGCAGGGATTTCTCGCGGAAGCGTTTCATTACTTTATCGCGCTGCTGCTGGGTAAGGTCGCCATGCAGGGCATCTGCATTATACCCGTCCCGGATGAGGGATTCTGCGATCTCCTGTGATTCGATCTTGGTACGGGTAAAGATGATGCCGAAGATTTCGGGGTTGAAGTCCACAATGCGCTTCAGCGCCGCATACTTGTCCCGGGGCCTTACCACATAATATTCATGCTCGATATTCGCATTCCCGCTGTTCTTGCTTCCTACGGTCAGCTCGAACGGATCGGTCATGTACTTCTGTGCAATGCGGCGTACTTCCGAAGGCATAGTAGCGGAGAAGAGCCAGGTGGTCTTTTCTTCGGGCGTGTTGGAGAGGATGCTGTTGATGTCTTCCTGGAAGCCCATGTTCAGCATTTCATCCGCTTCATCCAATACGGCATACCGTACTTTCTCGAAGTTGATAGCGCCGCGTTCAATGATGTCGAGCAGGCGGCCCGGCGTGGCCACTACAATGTGGGCGCCGCGCTTCAGCTCGCGCAATTGCAGGCCGATGCTGGTACCGCCATAAACAGCTACGATGCTTACATCACCGAGGTATTTTGAAAAATTGTTAAGGTCGTTGGTGATCTGCAGGCACAATTCACGTGTGGGGCAGAGGATAAGGCCCTGCGGCTGGCGCAATTTAACATCCAGCTGATGCAGCAAAGGCAGGCCGAATGCGGCAGTTTTACCGGTACCGGTCTGCGCCAGACCTACAAAATCACGATCGCCGCCAAGCAGCACCGGGATTGCTTTTTCCTGAATGGGGGTAGGATTTACGAAGCCGAGGTCTGTAACTGCTTTCAGTAATGTTTCCTGTAATCCTAATGATTCGAATGTTGTCATTTGTTTGTTTTCGTTAGCCCGCCGATTTTATACAGGCTGTGTGATCAATTCTCCTTCCAGGTCATAGTCGAACGCCCTGGTAATTTTAACCTGTACAAAATCGCCGGGTTTCAACTTCCTGTCTGTGTTAATGATCACTTCATTATCCACCTCCACCGAATCGAACTCCGTACGGCCCAGGTAACGGCCGGATTCTTTTTTATCTACGATAACTTTAAATACTTTTCCAACTTTCTCCTGGTTCTTTTCCAGGGAGATCTCCTGCTGTGTTTCCATAATATCCTGCGCCCTCCGCTCCTTCTCTTCCGCCGGAATGTCGTCTTCCATGGCGTGGGCAGAAGTGTTTTCCTCGTGACTGTAGGTGAACACGCCTACCCTGTCAAAACGTACTTCTTCGAGGAAGCGCTTCACATCTTCCACATCTTCGAGCGTTTCACCGGGGAAACCTGCGATCAGCGTAGTACGCAGACAAATGCCGGGCACTTTCTCCCGGATATCAGCGATGAGGTCCAGTATCTCCTGACGGGTGATCTGGCGTTTCATCGCTTTGAGCATGGGATCTGCGATGTGCTGCAGGGGCATGTCCAGGTACTTGCAGATATTATCCCGTTCCCGCATCACGTCCAGTATTTCCATGGGGAATTTAGCAGGATATGCGTAATGCAGGCGGATCCACTCCAGGCCCTTGATATCCGCCAGCGCATGCAGCAGATCGGCCAGGCGGCGCTGTTTGTAGAGATCGAGACCATAATAGGTTAGTTCCTGCGCGATGAGCATGATCTCCTTCACACCGCTCTTTACCAGTTTTTCCGCTTCCGCCACCACCGCTTCGATGGGTTTGGACACATGCTGGCCGCGCATCAGTGGAATGGCGCAGAAAGCGCAGGTGCGGTTGCAGCCTTCGGATATTTTCAGATAAGCATAATGAGAAGGTGTGCTCAGCAGGCGTTCGCCGATCAGCTCCGCCTTATAATCTGCATCCAGTCTTTTCAGGATGAGGGGCAACTCCATCGTGCCGAACCAGGCGTCCACACCGGGGATCTCTTTCTCCAGATCGCCGCGGTAACGTTCGCTCAGGCAGCCGGTAACGAAAACCTTTTCCAGTTTTCCCCTTTGCTTGAGCTCCACCTGTTCGAGGATGGTATTGATAGATTCTTCTTTGGCCTTGTCAATAAAACCACAGGTGTTCACCACTACGATATTATGATCGCGTTTGGCGTTTTCATGCACCACGTCGATGTCGTTGGCTTTCAGCTGTCCGCTTAATACCTCGGAATCCACCATGTTCTTGGAGCAACCCAGCGTGATAATATTAACCTTGTCCTTCTTTAAAGTTCTTGTCTTCAAACAGCAATTTTTTAAGTTCCCCCGGTTTACCGGAGTTTGCCACGAAGACACGCAGACACGCTCAGAATTGACAGCAGGCAAGCTGTTGAGTGACTATGAGCCTAAGTGGAGGTCTATGAGAAGGTGCAAAGGTAGCAAATATTATTCACAATGTGCACATTCACATTTATTTAACGTCGGCCAAGCGTCGTATGGCCTTTTCCGCTCTTTCGTTCGCTACTTTCCGTTTGTAATGATACCACCATTCCGGCGCCATCTTGATCAGCAGGTTATTCACACTCCGCAGACCAGCGATGTGATAGAGTCCGTTGAGCTTCCCGCCGATAGTTTGATCCAGTGCGCGCAGGCTCATGGCGAAGCCGCCGTCCATATACTCCATGTGGTGCCAGTAACCGCCGGGCATGAACATCATTTCTCCATGCTCAAGAATGGTGGTATAGCCTTTGGCGTACTTCAATGCCGGGAAGGTCTGCTCATCAAGCTGTTCCTTCCAGTTCACGAAGCTGGCAGCGCTTTCCACGGTCATGGGCATGCGATAGATAAGCTTCGACTGGTTATTTTCCAGGAGCAGCACCCGCTTTCGACCGATGAACTGGGTGTGGAAGATGTGGCTCAGGTCAATGTCATAATGCATATGCGCGACAGATCCTGCGCCGCCCACAAAGAGCATCGGGTATTTCTTTAGAAATCCTTTGGCCAGGAAATCAGGCCAGGTAAAGTCATCAACGAGTTGAGGAGCGTGTTGGAAGATGTTAAAAAGGAAGATGCGAAGCTTTACGGGTCCCTGCTGGATCATGTCCAGGTATTCTCCGAAAGGGATGTAATCGTCAGCCCCATTTACAAGGGTTTTGGCGCCGGCCCTTTCGTTGTTATAAACCCCTACCGTTTTATCCCCTACGATGGATTTAAAGTATTCCCATGTCCATTTCTCGTAAGCGGGCCAGGTTTTGGACAATCCTGTAATGATCAAGGGTTTGCGTGGTTCATAATATTGGGTCCTGAAGTCCTCTGCAGATATGTTCTCAACTCGATCTATGGATTGTACTTGCATAAAAACGAATTGTTGTATGAATGTGAAATATAAATATATCCAAATTTAAGGAATTGCCACAATTAGAAAACGGGGTGCATAAAAGGTTGATAATTGGGCGATTAATGCTATAACTCCTCCGGAAAGGCGGCCACGGCGGGTGTTACCATTTCGGCACCGGGCATAAAAATAGCCGGAAGCATTGCTTCCGGCCATACAATATAATTAATTTAATATCAGCTATTTAAACTAAATAAGGAGTCAACAAACTCCACCTTATCAAATACCTGTAAATCTTCCATTTTTTCTCCCACTCCAATGTATTTTACCGGTATTTTGAACTGATTGGCAATAGCCAGCACTACTCCGCCTTTCGCCGTACCGTCCAGCTTGGTGATCGCCAACGCGCTCACTTCCGTGGCTGCGGTGAACTGCCTCGCCTGCTCCAGGGCATTCTGACCAGTAGAGCCATCCAGTACCAGCAGCACTTCATGCGGGGCGTCCGGGATCACTTTATTCATCACTCTTTTGATCTTGCTCAGCTCCTCCATCAGGTGGAGCTTGTTGTGCAGGCGACCTGCGGTATCGATGATGATCACATCCGCGTTGCGGGCTACACCGCTTTGCACGGTATCAAACGCCACGGCCGCGGGATCTGATCCCATTTGCTGCTTCACGATGGGCACCCCTACCCGGTCGCTCCAAATCGTCAGCTGATCCACCGCAGCCGCCCGAAAGGTATCTGCAGCCCCTAACAAAACGGACTTGCCGGCTTTCTTAAAGTTATAAGCCAGCTTCCCGATAGTGGTGGTCTTTCCAACGCCATTCACGCCCACCACCATGATCACATAAGGTTTTTTCCCTTCCGGCACTTCAAAATCGCGATAACCACTTTCCGGTGCATCCACCAGCAACGCCGCAACTTCTTCTTGCAGTATCCTGTTTAATTCACTCGTGTTCAGATATTTATCTTTCGATACCCGATCTTCGATCCGTTTGATGATCCGCACAGTGGTATCCACGCCTACATCCGCGCCAACAAGCGCCTCTTCGAGCTCATCCAACACTTCCGCGTCTACGGTGGATTTACCGGCAATAGCACGACCAATACGGGAGAAGAAGTTTTCTTTGGTTTTCTGCAGGCCCTGATCGAGACTTTCTTTCTTTTCCCGGGAAAAGAGTTTATTGAAAAAACCCATAGGTTAATTACGAATTATGAAATGTGAAACATTCATGAGATCAAATGAAAGACAGACATGAATGCGAATAATTACGAATTGAGTGGTATGGTAAGGTCTGCTCAAAACGGGTAATGGGTACAAAAATAAGGGTTATGCGGCATACTGAAGTATTGGCAAATAACACAAAAGCCGTCCCGGATAGCGGAACAGCTTTCATGTAGTATGATTAGTAAAGCCGAATTACTTTTGGTTAATGTACTCCTGCACTTTATCCTTGTGCACGATTGCCTCTTTGAAGGTATAGGCACCGGACTTGGGAGAACGCACCGCTCTGATCACTTTCGTCCACACTTTGGCGTCAGCAGCAGCTTTCGTATCCTTTACTTTCGCGTTTTTAGAAGCTTGTTTTGCCATCTTATATAAATATTAATCGTTAAGAAAAATGTCAATCGTTTAGCGCTAATCGTATGAACTCTAAACGATTAACTGCTTAGCAATTAAAATTGACCTTATTTAATTTCTTTGTGTACAGTCACCTTCCGGAGGATAGGGTTGTACTTTTTCAGCTCCAGACGCTCCGGAGTGTTTTTCTTGTTCTTGGTGCTGATGTAGCGGGAAGTACCTGGCTGGCCGGAGTTCTTATGTTCCGTGCATTCCAGAATTACCTGCACCCTGTTACCTTTCTTTGCCATTTTTTATTCTTATTAAGTTGATCCTTAAAGAATTAGATGTCTTTGTTTCCACCTGCACGCAGTTCTTTCACTACGGCATACAAACCACGCTTGTTGATGGTTCTCAGACCATCGGCAGACACTTTCAAAGTGATCCAACGATCTTCTTCCGCCAAAAAGAAGCGTTTGGTTTGCAGATTCGGCAGAAACCTTCTCTTTGTCTTAATGTTCGAAAAAGATACGTGATGACCTGTAATCGGTTTTTTCCCTGTCACCTGACATACTCTTGCCATGTTCTAAAAAATTTTGGACTGCAAAAGTCGCATTAATTTGTGTAAATATCAAATTCTCCGGGGTGTTTTTATTCACATAATTCCGGACTGTCTATTTTTTTGGACAAATAGCCCTATCAGAGCAGTACACCCAGACTTTTCACCACGGCCCCCAGTCGCACTGCATCCAGTATCCGCTGTGGCTCACTGCCATGTTGCAGCACGGCGGCCTCGTGGGAGGTTACGCACATTTCGCAACCGTTCAGGGCAGACACGACCAGGCTCACCAGCTCAAAAAACTCCTTCCCGATCACCGGATTGGCCATGATGCTCATCCGGATGCCCGCAGGGGCTGTATTATAAAATTCTTTCCCCACAAAATGCCGGAAACGGTAAAACACATTATTGGCATTCATCAGGGAAGTGCAGCTCACTACTTCCGCAATTTCCTTTTCCGTGGCGCCGGTGGCAACAGCCAGCTGTTCAAAGCCTTGTTGAAGGGCAGGCAGCTTCTCATTGACCGCTACAGCCAGTCCCAGCAGGTTCGCTTCTTTTTTGGAGAGCGTGGCCACTTCAAGGGCGTTGGTGACATTGATCTTCAGATCTTTCAGGTAACGGGCATCCATAGCTGCAAGGGCAGCGAGCTTAGCCGGCACTTCTGCGGTGGAAAGTCCTACCGTCTCCAGTAATTGTTTTGCAGTATCCTGCGTATTGGTAGCAAACATCGTTATGGCATTAGAGGTTTAAAAAGAGGGAGCGGGCAAGCTTCCTGCCCGCTCCCTGTGAGAATAGGATTCGATTAAGCCTGCAGGGTAGCTTCGCCTTTCTGCCAGTTGCAGGGGCAGAGCTCATCTGTTTGCAGCGCATCCAGCACACGGATCACTTCTTTCACGTTACGGCCTACGGAGAGGTCGTATACGGAAGTCCAGCGTACGATGCCCTGAGGGTCTACCACGAAAGTAGCTCGGTAAGCGATCTTCTCGTCGGATTGCAGAATACCGAGCTCGTCAGCGAGGCTCTTGGAAGTATCTGCCAGCATGGGGAACTGAAGGCCGCGGAGGTCTTCATGATCTTTCCTCCAGGCGAGATGCACAAACTCGGAATCCGTGGAAGCGCCGATGAGGATGGCGTCACGGTCAGCAAAATCCTGGTAGTGTTTGTTGAATTCGGCGATCTCGGTAGGACAAACAAACGTAAAGTCCTTAGGCCACCAGAACATCACCATCCATTTGCCGGAACCTTTAATTTCTTCGGAAGAGATCTCGTAAAATTCCTTCCCTTTTTCGATCGATACAACTGCCTTTTTAGCAAACCCGGGGAACTGTGCCCCTACGGACAAAACTGCATTTTTCATGATACTATGTCGATTTATTGATTTCACGCTAAGCTGATCGGTAAAGCCGCCGCAAAGGTCATCTTCCGGAGCGTATTAATCAAATAGATTTCTCAACACATCATATCGACTTTTTCTATAGTTTTTCATTTTTTCATAGACACGCTATCTGCTAAACCCTTTAGCAACAAGCACTTCCAGCTTTACTGCGGCTTCAGCTCGCCGGAAGACATCTTTTTTTAACACCTCCGCGTAACCTTTTGGCACGCTATTTAGTTATATAAGTAGCAAGATTTAAAACGACTGGATATGAAATTGAGACACGTACTTTTAGTGATTCTTACGGTAGGCCTTGCTTTGATTCCGTTTATCAAAAACAGCATCAACAAACAAGATGAATTTGACGCTACACAGGATTTATTCATCTAGTTTAGGCCGGTCATGAAGCATCAAATGCAGGACAGCCCTGAAATTTGTAGCTTGACGGCAGCGGGTTCCATTGTACCGTATTTTGAGATTTGCCTCTGAGCAGGCAAAGGGTGCGCTTTTGCCCATTATGAAATGAGGTGGACAGGCGCTTTCGGAATTGTTTTCCCCTAAACATTTTCTTACGTAAAAAGGGGCGGGACTTCCAGTTCCCTCCCCTTTTTATATTACTGCCGGTGAGCTTTACCAGGAAATACTGACTTTAATCCCCTCCGGACTATTTCCAAACTCGAAGTAACCCGTATGTGATCCCTCATCCCACAACACCTCCGCATCCGCCACGTTCCCTCCCCTACTGTCTGTAATGACCGTCGCCCGCGGCTTCTGCGGCAGCCATACGCGCATGGCATTGGTGGTTTTAGCCGGTCCCTTCACCACAAACGTATAACTGTCCGGCCCCGTCTTCTCATCATACACCCTTGCCGCCGCTGCCAGCACTCCCGGCTTTGTTCTGCCCTTTAACCGTCCGAGATCATACAGCAGGGCCTGCGTACCGGTCGCAACCGTCTTCTCCGCCAGCACCGGCAGTTTATGATCAAACAGATCGATCACCGGACCTTTGACCACATAAGGCTGCGCACCCTCGCTTTCATCCATTACAGACACAATAACATAAGGCCCTCTAGATACATAAAAATTATTCTTAAACTGAAGTTTTCCTGCTTTTGCGCTGCGCTCGTAAGCATTCTTCAGCAGATTCACATACGCCGCATCGCCATTGGTTTCCATCACAAACTCTTTGGGATTCTGCCGCACTACATACACCGTACCTTTCCCCACCCTGAAAGGCTGCTTTCCCGCGTCAGGGTTTACGCCCAGTAACTCGAAAAGGTGTGCGGACGGGGCTTTGTATTGCATCCCTTTTGTATTCCACCATTCCATCACGGACTGGTAAGGATCATCATCCTTGCCGCAATAGATCAGCACACCTCCTTTTTTCACCCAGGCCGCGAGGTGCTGATGCACATCCGGGGACATCGGCTTCATGTTGGAGTAGCTCATCACCAGTACGCGGATGTTTTTCAACGTAGCATCAAAAGAAAGGTTTTCCATGTGCACTGTTTCCACTGGTACGCCCCGTTTAACGAGCGGCAGGGTTTGTCCGTAGAAGTTGGAGAACCGGGGATCTTCGAATCCATCATGCGTGGGGAAACGCTGGAACATCAGCGAATTCCCCATCAACACTCCGATGCCGCCAGGGCCGGAAACCCGATTCTGCGATACCGGCATATCATTCAGCGCATTGACCATGATCTGCATTTGCGTGGCATAGAACTTCGGGATCAGGACGCTGGAATCACTGTGCGCGATCTTGTAAGGGCGGGTGTAGATGCGTTCGGGCCAGGGCATTACCTCATAATCCGCTACCATGGGGTATAGCAGCTTGGCCGTGAACGTAGCCTCGTAGTTCCTTTTGTAATCGCTCCAGTCCCGCGGCCAGTCCTCGATCGGATCCGTCAGTAAAAAGATCTTCCGCTTTGTGGGAGCGGTCATGGAGATCATGGAACCATATTCCAGGAACGCGTTCTCAAATACTCTTTCCCTGCTTACGCCATTGAAGAACGTGGGTTCCCGGGCCGTTCCCGTCCAGACCTGCGCGATGTATCCATCAATACCGGGTAAGGAAGCCAGGCTGGCCTCGGGGCTTACGATCCGCCAGGAGGAATAGTTTACCAGCGAATGCGTAGGAATATAAACCTTCACATCCAGACCTTTGCTTTTACCATATGTTTTCGCGTAAGCAGATACTTCCTTAATGGCATGATAGTAAAGATGGTATTTGAGCTTGCTGGAGAGATAAGTGTTGTTGGGAGATTCATGCTGCGGCCTCCAGGGAAAGCCGTAATAACGCTGCCATTCCGCCTTAAACACTTCGCTGTACCCGGCCCGCGCCCAGAATTCCGGCTCTTCGAGGTAGATGGAAGTAATTCCCGCATCGATCACTTTTTTAATGACGGCCGTTTGCATGTATTCAACGAAAGACTGCTCAGGCACGATATACGGAATGTTCTTTCCGTGCCAGATGGTATCTCCTTTCCTGTCTACCTGTCCTACCCCGAGATGGTTCTTCCCATCCCATTTCCCGAAAAAATAATCTCCGTATTGCCCCCAGGCAATGCCGGTCATAAAATGCGTCTGATACCCATGATCCCGCCAGGATTTCACGCGTTCTGCGAAAGTGAGACCCGGACGGTCGTTGGCGCCATATATAATGGCAATATCGGACCTTATGTCAATCTCGGGGATCCAGGGGCTACCCGTTTGAAAAGCGGTTTTCTGCTGCGCCTGCACCATACCGGCATACAGGCAACAGGAAAGGATAAACGTTTTTTTCATCAGTCGGTTGATATAGCGTTAAGGTACGGCAACGGTTTTAATATCTGTATAGTTGTAATACTTCAACCCATAATCTACCCTGGCGCCCACTCTGATAAAATAGCTCCTTTTACCGGGTAGCTTGTCACGTGTTGTAATGGTGATCGTCTGCCCAATCTGGCTGTTCCCGGCAGTACCGCCATAGCTGATCTTGTTGGAATACCGGTTATCGTAGTTATTGTTACCTACATACGTTGTGGCATTCACGAAGAGGAATACATCTGTTACGTTGTTCTGGAAGGAAGGATTGCTGTTGCCCCGGGTGAACTTCACTTTCACCGTAATCGTACTGTCGGCACTGTTATACACCGGATCCGATACCCAGTCTACATTCAGGAAAGGCTCTACTTTGAAATCCACTTTGGCAGAACCTTTGACGTCCAGCGTCTGACTTTTATCCACCGTAATATTCCCCGCGCCATCATATTGAATAAGCGGCACAAAAGCGCCTTCTACGGAAATGCGGTATTTCGCTGAAAATATCTTGGTATTTCGATAAGTACCGTCCTGCATGGCGTAAAAATAGTAGGGTGTTGGCGTGGCGCTCCAGCTCAGTTCATCCAGGCGAATGCGGGCACCATTGCTGCCGGCTTCCGTTTGCACTGGTTTTCCCGTAGCCAGGTCTGTGATACTACCGGTCAGTGTAGCGTCCGGCTCGGGATAGTTATCATATTTTTTGGAGCAGGCGTTGTTCAACAATAATGCGAAGCATAATCCTGCGAGATATAATTGTCTTTTCATAAAAAATACGCTTTACATGAATTAATAACCCAGGTTCTGCACAAGGTTCTGGCTCTTGGATATCTGATCCGCCGGTATCTGTTGATAATACCAGCGTGTATCAAAAGTGTAGCGGTTATTCCTTTCATCGGTACGGGCATCGAAGAAATACTTGCCGGTCTGTGCTACGTAGAAAGGCATGAGCACACGATACAAGGTGCCGTTCTGTTCCTTGTCAATGATCCGCCAGCGTTTAAGGTCCCACCAGGTCTTGTTTTCGAAGGCGAGCTCTTTTCTTCTTTCATTCCGAACGATATTGATGCTGTTCAGGTCGGCAGTGGTAGCCAGCAGATTGGCCCCTGCCCTGTCACGGATCTGGTTGACGGCATTGAACGCATCCTGCAAATAATTAGCGCCTGTTTGTCCTGCCGCATACAATTCATACGCCGCTTCGGCACGGTTCAGCAACACTTCCGCGTAGCGCATTTCTATCCAGGTCTGGTCCGCCCTGTTTTCCAGCACTTCCGCGGTTGGTTTATCCGGCACGAGGTATTTTCTTACCGTAAATCCGGAGATCGCGCAGGTACCGTCAGCAGTGAACACACCGCTTTTGCCTGCGGGATTCCTGAGGGTACCGTCCGGCAGTTTGTAGGGTGTTTGATTACCGTTGGGAGAAGCAACGATATTAGCGGTAGGATAGTTGGAAGTAGAACCGTCCGGAAGCAGGCGGCTGATACCGTTTGTAGCATCGCCGGTATAAATTCCGCGATATATTTCGATCTTCTCTTTCTTGAACTCATCGCCGGGAACGATCACCGTGGCTCTGAGCCGGGGTTCCGCATTGGCGAAAAGGTCCATGGTATTGTTATACATGATGTATTTGCCGGAAGCGTCGAGGGTCTGGATGGTGCCATCGGGGTTCTTCGGCAAACCATCGAACATCTCCACAAAGTTCAGGGTGGGATTCACTTCCGCGGAATATCCGTTCCCTCCCATCAGCTGCCTTGGCACATTGTAGGCATCGTAGCCGTGCACGGATTCAGGATAATGATATCCTTTGATGAGGATGTTTTCCGGACTACCGGCATCAAAGAACATGTTGATGTAATTCTGCATCTGCGCCTGTTTGTCTCCTGCCGCCCAGGCTTTTTTATACAGGCTGTATTTGCCTTCCAGCAGCAATGCTGCATCATAGGCGGCTTTGAAATAGGTATTTGCTTTTGTGGCGGGAATACCACAGAGGCGTTGCTGACTGCCGTCGAAGAGCGTTACCTGATTATATTTTGCGATAGATCCGGCATATACCATCGCCCTTGACTTGAATGCGGCGGCAGTGTATTTGTTCGCACGGCCGGATACGCTGGTAGCCTGCATATTGTTGTAAGCATAATCCAGATCCGCTGCAATGAAGTCGTACACCGCTTCTTCTGATGCCCGTGGTATCTTGAGTTCCTCGGGCTTCTGATCCGGGTACTGCAATACTTTATCCACAATCGGTACGCCACCATAGCGTTTTACGAGTGCCATATAGGTTACAGCGCGAATGAAACGCGCTTCCCCCAGCCAGTGTTTCACATCGGCGTCCTGAAAATTTTTGGCATACTGCGGCAATGTTTGCATGAAGTAGTTCATTTCCCGGATGAGCCTGTAGCCCAGTTCCCAATAGGCCGGATTGAACGTTTCGGTGGTGGAACTGCCGAGATCACGGCTGAGCGCTTCGCCGGTGTTGGCACTGGGCGGACTGATGATCCAGAAGAAATTCAGACCCCTTGTCTGCGAATAGCGGAAATCTTCGAGCGGCAGCTCGCTGTACGCACGTGCCATATAGATCCTGATCCCGCCTTCGCTGGTGAACACATCTTTGTCCTGTATCACGTTCATCGGCGGAATATCGAGCTTGGTGCAGGCGGTCAGGCAATATGCGAGTACCGCGACCAGCGTGTATATTTTGCGTTTCATTGTATCAGAATTTAACATTTAAGCCAGCGGAATAGGTTTTATTGAGCGGATAGAGGTATCCGTAGGCGCGGTTGGATTCGGTAGGATGTTCCGGGTCTACGAATTTCACATCGGAGATGGTGACGATGTTGTATCCGTTCACAAACACCCTCGCCCCTTTAATCCCTATCCTCCTCACGATCCCTTTCGGCAGGGAATAACCGAGCTCTATGCTTTTCAGGCGCACATAGGCCGCGTTCTGAATATTGAAGGCGGAATTTTCATCCGGGTTGGAACCGGTGTATCCATACTTACCGGCGATCCATTGAGTGTTCGGATCATAAGGATCTGCATTAGGGTCGGCAGGATGCCAGCGGTCGAGGAACATGGCAAGACCGCTACCGCCGCCCCAGAGGGATTCCCGGAGCTGTTCCACATAGCCCTGGTTCACCATCCCGCTGCCCTGGATGAGCACGTTCAGGTCAATACCTTTATAGTCGGCGCCCAGCGTGAGGCCGTAGGTTACCAGCGGGGTGCCGGTGAATGCAATGGGATGTATATCGTGGTCATCGATGATGCCATCCCCGTTCCAGTCTTCATACCGGTAATCTCCCACCACTGTTCCTCTTGGCACAAACACGTTGCTGTTCAGGATATCGTTGTATGAATTGAAACGTCCGCCTGATCCGTATCCCCATTTCGCGTTGTTATAGCGGTTATTGGAATTATTCCGCCAGTTCTCGTAAGAGTTACCTGCTTTGGAGCGTTCTATATATTTGTTCTCCGTGCGGGCGAAGCCGAAGATGAATTTGGCGTAGTAGTTCACTTCACCGATCGTGTTCCGGTGATTCAGTTCAAAATCTATTCCCCTCGTCATATCGCTGTTGAGGTTCTCCTGTGGCAGGTTGGCGCCTACAACACCGGGCAGGCTCAAAGCGCGGGTGGCCAGCAGACCTGTGCGATCGCGGCGGAAAAGGTCGAGGGAGATGCCGAGCAATCCTTTCCAGGCTTCGATATCGATCCCCACGTCTACTGTTTTGGCAACGTACCAGGTGATATTGGGATTGGGAATGCCTTTGCTCTCCAGCGAGTTCACGAAATTGCCGTCAAACACTGATCCCGGCGGCAGCTGGTTATTCGAGCCGCCGGCGGGGTATGAATAACCTGTAATGAACTGGTAACTGGAAGCGCGGTCATCGCCCAATTCGCCATAAGAGCCACGCAGCTTCAGGTTATCGATAAAGGCAAGTACCCGGGTATCTTTCCAGAAACTTTCTTCCGAGATCCGCCATCCGAGGGATGCGGAGGGGAAGAACCCGAATTGCTTCGATGTCGGGAATTTAGAAGAGCCATCCCTTCTGAAGCTGAACTCTGCCAGGTATTTCGATTTGAAGGCGTAGTTCAACCTGCCTACCAATGCGCGGTTAGCGTCTTTGTAGAGGTCGCCCACATTCATGTTACCCACCTGGTTGAGACTGTTACCCGCCAGCAGCTGATCTACCGGCAGAGAGAGCTCCCGCACGGCATAGAAGTTATCTCCTTTGCGAACGCTGTTCTCGTACAGTAACAGGGCATTCACGTTGTGCTTGCCATTGAGGAAGCTCCTGTCGTAGTTCACGGAAAGCTGGAACAATGAGTTTGGCTTCTCAAAGAATTCCCTTCTCACATTAGAGGGGGATTGTTGTGCTTTGGGGGTGTAGGTATTGGAAGAAGCATCATAAACATATTGATTATACTGCCGCTGGTAGAATTTATTGTTAGCGGTGTTGTAATCGTAGCTGAAGAGCGCTTTCGCTTTCAGACCTTCCACGTAGGGTACTTGCCAGGTAAGGCTTACAGACGACTGGAACCAGCGGTTGTAGAATATCTTGTATCCGGATGTAGCCTGGTTGGACATGGCTACCGGGTTGGTGCCGTCCACCGGCGTGTGGGCGAGGTAATCCGGGTTGTTGTTAGCGTATACCGGTTCGAGGGGGTTTTGCCGCCAGAAGGAACGGATGATCCACCAGGAATCCTGGTAGGGTTGGTTCTTCTGATCGAAGATACCGTTGAGGTTCAGATCCACTGTCAGATCTTTTGTGACCTTGCTGGTGATGTTGGAGCGAACATTGTACCGTTTGTAGTTCAGATCGCCGCTCCGCAGGAAACCCTCCTGCGATGTATATCCCAGGCTGAGGAAATAGCTGATATTTTCATTGCCACCGGTGGCGCTCAGATTATGCTGCATCTGCGGCACCACATTCCGGATGGAAGGCGTATACCAGTCCGTACTCGTCTTCGTACCATTCCTGTATGCTGCAAAATCGGCATCGGTATAAGCTTTTCGTCCACCATTCACGTTGTGCATCAGTTTTTCATTCACCAGCGTCATATACCCGATAGCATCCAGCGATCTTGGCAAACCGGAAGGTACCTGCCAGGTGTAGTTCCCGGAGTAGTTCAGTTCCAATGCACCCTTGCGGCCTTTCTTGGTGGTTACCAATACCACACCGTTAGCGGCCCTTACCCCATACACCGCTGCGGACGCGTCTTTCAAAACGGAGATGCTTTCAATATCATTCGGATCGAGACGGGTGATGTTATCGCGGGGGATACCGTCAATAACGATGAGTGGTCCGCCCAGCCCGCGAATATCGAACGCGTTGTTGAATGAGCCCGGTTCTGCTGTATTCTGTACCACACGCAAACCAGCCACTTTACCGGTCAACATGTTCAGCACGTTCTCATTTTTGGTAGTAACGATCTCATCCCCGCGAACTGCAGATACCGCGCCGGTGAGCGAGACTCTCTTCTGCACACCATATCCCACCACTACTACTGCTTCCAGCGACTTGTTTTCCACCTGTAGCAGTATGTCGATGGTTGTGCGTTTGTTGACCGGCACCTCTTTCGAAGCATAACCAACATAGGAGAAGACCAGTGTTTCCGTACCTTCCGGCACAGTGATACTATACATCCCGTTCGCATCCGTAGCAGTGCCTTTGTTCGATCCTTTCACTGCCACACTTACGCCGGGGAGCGGATTGCCTTTCTCGTCCGTGACCCGGCCTTTCACGGTGATCACGGCCGTTACTTCCGATCTTGGTTTCACTACGATCGTATTCGCTTTCACGATGTAGTCCAGCGGCTGCTCCCAGAAAACCCGTTTCAGCGCTTCATCCAGCGAAGAGCCTTTCAGGTTCAGGTTAACGGGTTTCGCACCTTCCAGCGCACGCGTGTTGTAGAGGATGTTGTACCCGCTTTGTTTTTTCAATTCCGATAGCACGCTTTCCATAGAAGCGTCTTTTACGGAGAGGGTAATCTTTTGGGCAAAGCCTGATGCGCTGATCTGCATAAAGATGGTCATGCAAAATATAGACATCAGTTTCCCATACCCCCGGAACTTGTTGTTGAGGTAGCGTTGCATACAGCTCTGATTTTGGTTTATGTACTAGTTTTGGCTTACGTTAATTATGGGGTAACTTTTATGTTTTTTCCTTGCAGATGAAAATGGACACTTTCTGTGAGTTCGAGCATGTCCAGCACTTCGGATACATTTTTAAAACGTGAAATCGTTCCCGAGAATTCCCTCCCCCTCATATCTCCTTCATATACGACCGTTACATCGTACCACCGGGCTATTTTTCGCATGATGCTTTGAATGTTTTCCTGATCAAATACAAAGTAACCGTTCTTCCAGGCCACGGCTTCTTCCGTATTGGCCTTGCGGACCGTTATGAGGTCGCCGATCACCGCCTGCATGCCGGGTTTCAACACCTGATGACTGCTTTGATTACTGACGTCCACCGCACCTTCCAGCAGGGTCACCTTACTTCGGGCTTCATCCGGATAGGCCATGATATTAAAATGTGTGCCGAGCACCGTTACGATATTGCCGTTGAATGTTACGCGGAAAGGTTTCGCTTCGTTCTTCGTCACTTCGAAATATGCTTCACCGGTGATCTGTACCGCTCTTTCATTTGCGCTGAACCTTGCAGGGAAACGCAGCGATGATGTGGCATTCAGCCATACTTTCGTGCCATCTTCCAATGTTACCTGGAACTGGCCGCCGATCGGCGTGGAAATGGTATTGAAAGCGGATGCGCCGGTCAGCGATTGCAGATCACCATATATCACCTGTCCTTCTCCTGTCTGTCTTACTTCCACACCGTTCTGCATGGCGAGCACCCCGCTCCTGGTACTGTCCAGCACAATTACCTGTCCATTCGCGAGTGTTAACGTAGCCTTGTTACCCCCGGGAGTAATGGAAGGAGAAGGCACGGTTGCTACGGATGGCTCATTTTTTTTATGGAAAAATGGATGAAAGACTATTTGCAATAATGTTCCTGCTGCTACTATCGCCAGAACAGCTGCGGCTGCCCTTGTGATGAAGCGAAGGCGAGCCTGACGTGCGGGTTGAACCGATGCCTGCAGCCTTTCATATATCTCCGTTTTCACCGCTTCATGATCTCCCATTCCTTCTTCCCACGAATGCTGCTCCAGCCGGAACTCGTCCATATAATTGGCCAGAAGTTCCTTTTCCTCTTCAGAGCAGTTGCCTGCCAGGAATTTTTCATATAATGAGAGATACTCTTCGCGAGTCATTCGAGCAGTTTATATAGAGTAAGAGACTTTTTTGGAGCAGCACACACATGAAAACAAAAAAATTTCTGCATTGGAAATCCAGTACAAAGTTTCTACCTTTAACTACCATCCTTTCTATGCACCGGCATTATCCAACTGACCACGTTTTATGGGATTCCATTCTAAATGGCGATCATAACGCTTTTGCCGTTTTCTTCGATCGTTACTGGGAGCAGGTGTATACAACGGTTTACAGGTATTTGCGGGACGAGGGGGCGAGTAAGGAGATCACGCACGACATCTTCCTCAACATCTGGCTGAAACGCGATCATCTGCGCATCCTTTCCTTCTCTGCTTATCTGCGTGCAGCCGGAAGATATCATGTCTATAAATATCTCAAGAGTGCAAAAGCCCAGCCGGTAACACATCCGGAGAACCTGGAAGCTTACAGTCAGCATACCAGTGGAAATGAAGGAGATGAAAACCTGCGCTACCGCGAACTGGAAAACAGTGTGGAAGAATTCCTGCACACTTTGCCCAAACGTTGTCGCGAGATCTTTATTCTGAGCCGGCGCCAACATCTTACCAATGATCAGATCGCGGGGAAACTGGGGATATCTAAAAGAACAGTGGAGAATCAGCTGACACATGCCCTGCATCATTTGCGGACATTGCTGAAAGATATTTCCGTGGGTATATGGATATGGATCCTTCTGAAATAAAAAAGCCGGAAGCAGTCTATACTGTTCCGGCCTTATAAAGATCAGGTAGTTTCGTTGATGAAATCCTTCAGGCTCCGCACTCCCAGCATCTTCGCGGAAGTATAGCCTTCTGCATGCGTTACGCCCACCATTTTCCCCAGCATCTTGGAGCGATAGATCACACTGTCAAAGAATTCGGGAGATGAGATATAGGTTTGCGGCTCATGATCTTTATCTGCGAGGAACTGGCTTTTGAAGCATTTGATGCTTTCAATCTTCCGGTCGATCACTGTGGAAATATCCACTACAAAATCCGGCTGATGGAAACGATCCTGCAGGAAATGAAATACCTGTTTGGGACGCCAGGCGATTTGCGGTTGCCCGTTGCTGTCGAATGTTTCTATCTTGCGGAGCCCCGCCAGAAAACAGCTGTCTGCAATGAGTCGCGCTGCGCGACCATGATCAGGATGCCTGTCGTCGATCGCGTTCGCCAGTATAATGTCCGGCCGGAACTTGCGGATGACACGGATCACGGCCATCTGGTCTTCCCGGGTGTTTTGAAAGAATCCGTCCGCCAGTCCGAGATTTTCCCTTATCTCCAGTCCCATCAGTTGTGCAGCATCCTGCGCTTCCTTTAACCGGCCTTCGGGCGTACCGCGGGTTCCAAGTTCTCCCTGGGTGAGATCCACCACCCCTACTTTCATACCTTGTAATGCGTGCACCATAAGGGTTCCGGCACAGGAGAGTTCCACATCGTCCGGATGGGCGGCAATTGCGAGTATATCCAGCTTCATGTTTCTTGAATTTTTGCAGGGCGAAGTTCGGGGTTATGGGGGGATGTACCAAATCGTAAGGATGCTAATCCTTCAATTCTTCCTGCAAACTACAGGTTTGCTCCCTCAGATCGTTCAGGCGAAATTGAAGGTGTATCCGTATGTGTAAGTTTTGATTTTGTCAATGGCACTTACAATATCGGAGAGTAATAGCGAAACTTCTCTTTCAGACATGAATCAGGCTATTTTCAACATATGGCAAATAGGTTTGCTTGATCCCACCACGGGAAACCACGTCTATTTTACAGTCGAACATATCTTCCAGTTCATGTGCCAGCCTTATATACTGAAATCCATCTATCCGCTTGCTAAAATCAACTAAAATATCTATGTCGCTTCCTTCATTAAAATCTCCCCGTACATAGGAACCAAACACCCCTAATTCTGAAACGGCATATTTACGTTCCAGTTCCGGTTTCTTCAACCGAAGCTTCGATAATATTTGATTTATTGTATACATATAACCTGAAGGTACAAAGAAAGCATCAATTAAACCGATTATACAACTGTATCTCCTGCACGATCATCTCAATATCCTTATCATCTTCCGCATTGAATTCGCTTTTCAGATTACCGCCGAAGAAGAAAGCGACGGTTTGATACACGCGGGCATTGAAACCGCCTTTCATTTCCTTGATGATCTCGTAACAATTCTCTCCGGTTTCCCGGTGGATCAGCTTCATGAGCACTTTACCCTGGTACATGGAGAGGTTTTCCAGCTTGTTGCCGAATTCAGCCCTTAGCTCTTTTTCTTTAGAAGCCAGATAGGCCTTGCGTTGCTTCTTATCAGGCAACACATCCAGCTGGTGATTCACATCTTTGAGAATACGGCCGGCGGAAACGGCGTAAGGATAAGTGACATAAACGGCATTCCGCAGGCGCGTCCAGCGTTCGCGCTCTTTACGCAGGCGTTTGGGCAGCCTGTCCACTACTTCGAATATCTGCAGGGTGATGGAAGGGATGGTATCGTTTCCGTATATAACGGCCCGTAGCGCGACTGTATCTGTAGCCGTACGTTGCTGCGCAGCAGCGGTATAGGTCTGGCACAGGATACATATCGTAGCGATGATCAAAAAACGAAACACGGGCCTGTGATTTATTGTAATTCCGATAAAGCCAAGTTACGAATTAGTTCTGATTCCCGCTTATCTGCTTCCACCACAGGGCTATGGCCGATTCCACGGCGGGAATGTCTTTCGAAACTACGTTGGAGCCTAGTACATGCGCGCCTGCATTCGGAATGGCCACGGCCTTTTTCAGACTGTCCGGCGTTCCAAGGGCATTGTGCATATCCAGGATAGCGGAAACCTTTACTGTAGGATCCTGCTCTTTTTCATTCTTGTAATAGTACAGGTTGAGTACAGGCTGGTGCACGCGGGCAAAGTTCTCATGCGTCATGGTGTGATCCACCAGGTTCTCCAGTTCTACAACGGCCTCCAGCCGGTATTTCGTATCCCAGTATTTGGCTTTTTCAGGATTCTCCGGTTTGTATTCATTATACTTTCCTCCTTTCACGAGTCGTGCTATTTCAAGTCCCCAGGGCTTATCCAGCATCCATATCATCGACTCATTGATGGCGATGTTGGGAGACATGTTAATTACAGCGGCCACGTCATTCGGATATTCGGCAGCCATCAACAATGCGAGGGTGCCGCCGGTGGAGGTGCCCATCAGGATCACCTTGTCCCCCAACTGCTTCCCGATCGCCAGCGCCTCCCGGGCATCGCGGAGCAAGCCGGAGGCGGTCATACCCACGAGGGCGTCCGCGGTATCGAGTCCGTGTTGATCCAGCCGGGAGAGATACAGGTTATACCCGAACCTTCTGGCAAAGTTGAGATGCACCGGATCTCCTTCCTTTTCGCTGGCGGAGAAGCCATGCAGGTACACGATGCTGTAGGGCGTTTTGCGATGGAGGGAATCCTCCCATACGATCCTGGCTTCGTTCTCCGGCTTCAGCCTGAATTTCGCCTCCTTATGCTCCACATACTGCTGCAGGTCGACAGCAGTGGCGGGCACTTCCGGCAATGCGCCGGAAACTACGGGTGGAGCGGGTTTAGGCCCGAGGAAATAAATGATAGCCAGTAATGCGACCACCAGGAAAAATGCTTTTAAAAAACGACGCATGGACGAGGGTTTTGCATGATGAACCTTCACAATATAAGAAAGGGCGGCCTAATTAGGCCGCCCTTCGCTATTTATTTTATCGTTATGATCTCCTGAAGCGTTGCCGGATGCTCATGATAAACCCGGCGATCATCACGAGGATACCGATCCACAGCACATTGATGTACGGGAATACGAGGGCTTTCATCACCACGTAATCCATTGGCTCACGGCTTTCCTTGACCTCCAGTTCTACTTTATTCTCATTCGGCAATATCCTGGTGAAACGTACTGCCATGGAGAACTGGCCGAGCGTATCCGGTACGTTGGACTGGAAACTGCTGTCCCTGATAAAATAAATGGGCTGCAGCCGGAACTCCCTGTTGTCCCGGGTATGTACCTGTATTTGTGCGCCAACGGCAATATCTCCCGGCTCAGGCTGATAGTTATTATGCTGTACAGGAGGCGTTTTCAGGCCGGTAAGCACCATGAAGCCCCTGGAGAAGAAAATGGTATCTCCCTGTTTCACAATATGTGGCGTGTAAGGCAGGGTATCGGTTACTACTCCTTTCTTCGGCACTGCTGTGATATAAGTGAAGATGTCTTTCGTAAGGTAATGCTTGGAATCCGGGTTGGGAGTGATCCCCTCTTGTCCGCGTACTTCCATGAACGCGTCCGGATACAGGGTGAAGCGCTCTTTCACATCGGCCTCCATATGCTCCTTCCGCTCGTAATCCATTACAAAGAACGTTTTGGACCTGTCCGCCGTTCCAACGGAATCCCCGCGATAGGTGACAAAATAAGGTCCCATCTGTACCGGCATGCCTTTCGGCAGCATGATATTCTCCCTTGAGTTCTGACCGCTTTCTTTAGTGAAGTACCCGGTGAGCATACCCATACTGTCTATTGACAATATTTCCATTTTGGAAGAAGAGATCAGCACACCCAGCAGTACCAGCCCGAAGCCGATATGCGCCACGGAAGCGCCGGCAGATTTCATCTTTCCTTTGAGCGCGGTCATGATATACCAGCTGTTCGCTACAACGGCGTACACACTGGCAAACAGCATGATAAAAATAGCTACGAGGAAGCCGGCGCCGTATTTAATAAAATCGATCTTTCCGAACCAGCCGATGAGGATGGTGATCAGCAGCGACACAAGCGTGGGCACAGCCAGCTTCTTCAGCACTGTGCCTTTGGGCGTATCCTTATATTTCAGGTATTGCACCACCGCCGTGAGCAGCCCGATCACGGTAGCCAGCCAGATCTGTATCTGGTTATAGTGAAAAACGGGATTGGCGGGAGGAGCAAAGTCTTCCAGGTTGAAAAGTTTTTTCAGTCCGAACAGCGCGAGCAGCTTGTTCCATACCGGGATGGATGTAGTGAACGTCACCTGAATGGCGGACACCATGAGGATGAGGGCGCCTACGAACAGCCAGAATTCCCGGGAATAGGAGCTTTCTTCCTTCTGTATCTTCGGAATGTGCTTGTTTCGCCTGATCAATAACCAGAATGCGGGAATGGTGAAGATGCCCATGTAGATGAGCAGCTGCCCGCTCATGCCCAGATCTGTGAACGAATGCACGGAGGTTTGTCCCAGTACGCCGCTCCTCGTCAGGAAAGTGGAATACAGGATCAGCACGAAGGATATAATGAGGAAGAAAAAAGTAGAGCGAAGTGCATGCCCGGAGCTGCGGTAAGCGAGCATGGTATGTATAGCCGCCACAAGTGTCAGCCAGGGTACGAGGGAAGCGTTCTCTACGGGATCCCAGGCCCAGTAACCGCCGAATGTCAGGGATTCATAGGCCCAGGCCGCCCCCATCATGATACCGGTTCCCAGCACCATCGTGGCGAAGAGCGTCCAGGGCATAGCGGGCTTTACCCAATCGCCGTATTGTTTGGTCCAGAGACCGGCCACGGCAAAAGCAAAAGGAACGATCACGGAAGCAAAGCCGAGGAACAATACGGGCGGGTGGATCACCATCCAGTAGTTACGCAGCAGTTCGTTCAAACCGCGACCTTCTGCAAACTGTTTGAACTGCAGGTAGTTAGGGTTTTGGAAGATCGGAGAATCCGGCGCATCCTGCCGCATGAGGATAAAAGGATTGCTTCCTAACCGGTACTCAAATCCCGGCAAATCGATATAAATACCCAGCACCATGGAAGCCAGGCATATCTGCGCAAAAGCCAGGATGGCCATTACCGGGGCTTCCCATTTTTTGGTAGTATTGATGAGGATCAGGCCCAGTATGCTGTGCCACATGCTCCAGAGAATGAAGCTACCCTCCTGCCCTTCCCAGAAGCAGCTCAGGAGATATTTCATTTCCATATCCCGGGAAGAGTGCTGCCAGGCGTACTTATATTCAAAATAGTGGTTGGAAATGATGTAATACAGGGAACCGAATACGGCGAATACGGAGATGGCCTGGATGATAAAAGCCCAACGGCCCATCTTAAGCCAGGAGGCCTTTTTCAACTCTTCTTTCGCGCGAACGCTGTTAAAATAAGCGATGGCGGCCACTGTGGAAGCAACGAAAGCCAGGATGCTGAAAAAATGTCCGAGCTGACCAGGCAGCAGATGTTCTCCTATGTATTTAATATTTTCCAATGTGTTTGGCGTAAGGTTTAAGTTAAAACGGAATGAAACAATCCGGTGTTGCCCGGGGACTGCCTCATTCCGTTTCTGCGGAACGTGTTACGAATGATATACAGTTAACGTTAGCTATTCTTATTAGCGCTATAGGTCGTTTGTTCGTCCTTGTACTTGGAAGGGCACTTCATAAGTATCTTGGTACAGTGGAACTCGCCCCCCTTCATACTACCGGTGAGCACCAGCTCGGTGGATTTATCGAAATCCGTGGGCCGGGTGCCGTTGAAGATCACTTTGGTCACTTCTCCACTCTTGTCCTTCATAAAAAAGCTGAAATAATTGGCATCCTTTGCCGGATCATATATCACTTCTTTTCCCTTGTCCAGTGCGCCGATCACGTGAATTTGCTTCCCTTCTTTCTTACGGGCGGTGGCGAAGGTCTCATAGGTACTAAAGTCCCCCACCATCATCACCATCCCGGCAACGCAGGCAGCTATTACAACCAGTAAAATAATACTTGTTTTCTTCATCCTTACCAAATATTAATGAACAAAGGTAGCCAAAAAACTGAATGGCGGGGGCTGATATTCGTCAGGTTTATCTGTGGGTACCGGTTTTTTATCTTTACCTTTGCGCCGAAATAAGCAAAGTACTGATCTATCATGGCAGATCTATCGCAATTTGATCCCAATTCACCGGGTTTATTGTCGAATAACATCTTTGGGCTCCCCTTCAGCGAGGAAGAGGCACGCCTTGTATTATTACCGGTTCCCTGGGAAGTGACGGTGTCTTACAACAATGGTACAGCCCGTGGCCCGGAGCATATTTTCAAAGCATCGCTGCAGATCGACCTGTATGATCCGGATGTGAAAGATGGATGGAAGCAGGGTTTTTACATGCGCGAAAGTGATAAGCAGCTGCTGCTTCGCAGTGATTACCTCCGCAAGGAGGCGGAGCTTTACCTTAAATTCCTCACCGAAGGCGGCAATGTGGAAGAAAACGATTTCATGCGCCGGTCTGTGGAAGATGTGAACAAAGGCACCCAAAAAATGAACGATTGGGTGTACCAGCAAACAAGGGCCTTATTACAAAAAGGTAAGCTGGTGGGCCTGGTGGGCGGCGATCACAGCACTCCTCTCGGCTATTTCAGGGCTATTGGCGAGCATAAGGGCGATTTCGGTATCCTGCAGATAGATGCGCATTGCGATCTCCGCCAGCGCTATGAAGGGTTTGAGTACTCTCACGCTTCCATTATGTACAACGCCCTCAAGGATGTACCACAGCTTAAAAAGCTGGTACAGGTGGGCATCCGCGACTACTGCGAAGAGGAAGTGGAATACATCCGCAACAGCCATGGGCGGGTGGTGACGTATTTCGATCAGGATATCAAAGAACGGCAATACGAAGGAGAAACCTGGAAGAGCATCTGCGACGATATTATAAATGCGCTGCCGCAACAGGTTTATATCAGTTTCGATATCGACGGGCTGGATCCGAAACTCTGTCCACACACCGGCACACCGGTGGCAGGCGGCCTGGAAGGGCAGCAGGTATGCTACCTCTTCCGGAAAGTGCTTGAAAGCGGGCGCAGACTGATCGGGTTTGATCTGAACGAAGTAAGCGCAGGGCATGATGAATGGGACGCCAATGTAGGTGCCCGCATGCTGTTCAAATTGTGTAACCTTATGGTGAAATAGGATATGTACAAGTTCCGCATATTACATCCAAATGCCATGACCCGCCTGCGTTTGCAGCCTGTTATGCATGGTATGACCGGTATCCTTTTCCTTTTCAACGTGGTGGGTACCTACAAAATGCCGGAACCGAACTGGTTCATGGCTTTTTTGTTCATTGTGATGGGTATCGCCAGCGTGGGATTCCCTTTTATGATGAAGCGGATCCGCCGTTTTTCCGAAACCAACTCCGTGTTGAGGATGCTTCAGGCTTTCACGCTGTTAAGCGGATGCCTTTACTTTTTGTCCCATATGCAGCCGATCGTAGCCATCGCGCTGTTCCTGTCCGGACTCGGCATTGCTTACATCGGGTATGCGGAATACCGCATCCTGCAGCCGGCCTTTGTTACGATAGACACTACCGGGATCGTACTGCCCACTATTTTCTCCAACAGGCGGTTCGGATGGAACGAGATGAAAAACGTAATTTTGCGCAACGACCTGCTTACGCTGGATTTCAAAAACAATAAAATACTGCAGCTGGAAGTGCTGGACGATATTTCTCCTTCGCAGACTGCCGACATGAACACTTTCTTTCAACAAAGGATCAGCTGATGAACGTATCGCCTTATATATTGTATTCTGACGGGAAAGGGAACATCTTTGAAGATACCTCCCTCTATGTAACCGGCCGTAGTGGCTGGGATGCATTGCCTATCCCGGAAGACGAGTGGATCGAGCTGCCCGAAGGCGGCAATCTGTACGAACTGCCCGGCAGACGCGGCATCGGCATAGATGTGCATACCGGCGAAATGCGATTGTGTGAAAAAGGCTGGGCAGTAGCCGCTTTCATCCCTCCCGCGCATACCGGGTTCTACCTGGCAGCCTACGAAACGGCCCCGGACGCCCCCACCCTCCCGCTCTTCTGTTACACAGCCGCCGGATGGTACAACGATAAATTCTATGTGCCCGCCATGCGTATTGAGCAGGATATCCGTCAGGAATGCGCCGGGTTCGACGACAGGAAAGTGAAAAGCGGCGTTCAGCAAATGCTCGAAGCTTACCCGCATAACCGCCTGGTCAAACACCTGGCCGATAATTGCGCGTTAACGTATCATTGTCCCGCCGCCCGTAACTATTTCATGGGCCGCTGGGAATGCCCCATCCCTTCCTCTCCCGCCTGCAATGCCAATTGCATTGGTTGTATTTCTTTTCAGCCGGAGGAAGAGGGCATCGTATCCACACAGGACCGTCTTACATTCAAACCCACTGCAGCGGAGATTGTGGAATTCACAGTGCCTCACCTGGAAACGGCTCCCTATCCCATCGTCAGTTTCGGACAGGGCTGTGAAGGCGAGCCTTTGCTGATGTGGGAAACGATCCGTGAAGCGATCATCGAGATACGCAAGCATACTTCCAAAGGCAGCATCAATATCAACACGAATGGCAGCAAACCCAATGCTGTACGGGAACTGTGCAAAGCCGGTCTCAACAGCATCCGTGTAAGTCTCAACTCCGTGCTGGAACAAACCTATACACCGTATTACCGGCCTAATAATTACGTATTCAACGATATCGTGGAAAGTATCAGGGTCGTGCGTGAACATGGTGGATGGGCTTCTATCAACTACTTCGTATTCCCGGGTATGACAGACCGGGTGGAAGAATATGAAGCACTGCGCAAACTGATCCGGGAAACCGGTCTTAGTATGATCCAGTGGCGGAATTTCAATATTGATCCCGACTGGTACCTCGGCAAAGTAGGCGTTACGGAAACCGGTGAATGCATCGGTGTAAAACAGATGATAGAATTACTGCGCGAAGAATTCCCCGACCTCAGGTTCGGCTACTTTAATCCGCCAATGGAACGGATGCTGGGGGATTATGAGCAGGACTTTGCACACGCTTAGTCAACAGCCAGCGAAAACCTGCAAAAGACAGCAGGCAGATGCCACTCACCGCAAACCACCAGTTGCCATACCCATATTCCTTCACCACATAAGCGCCCAGTGTGGGCGCAACAATGGTGGCCACGCAATAGGACACCGTATAGAGCGCTGCATATTCCCCGCGGTTGTGCGACTGGCTGCGATGGATCCAGAAATTATTCATGAAAGGCATTGTCAGCATTTCCGACATCGTGAACACAATAGCAAAAAGAAATGCGACGAACGCTTGCGGCGGAAATAAATTGAAGACCAGGTAAGCGCAACTCATGGCAATGGCGCCGTAGCAGATATAGAGGAGATCAGGGCGCTTTCCTTCCAGCTTGTAGACCAATACCATTTCCAGCAAAGCGATCAGCACCCCATTCACGGACATGCTCATCCCGATCATGGCCTCCGACATATGAAGCTTTTCCTTGAAGAATACCGGCACGATATTGAACATCTGAAAAAGACAGATCGCGTTGATCGTCACCAATGAAATAAAAATGAGATACGTCGTATCTGTATACGCGGAACCTTTATCCGCCTGTCCGTCATCCACCGCTTTCTTCTCTTTTTTCGCGTAAATGGGTGGCAGAAAAACACGCAGCAGCAGGGCGGCAGAGATACAGGTAAGTCCATCCACCCAGAACAACAGCTGATAGCTGAAAGTAGCCAGCAATCCTCCTACGGCCGGACCAACAGCCCAGCCAAGGTTTGCGGCCAGCCGTTGCAGGGAATATGAGCGCAACCTGCTGGCTTCATCGCTGTAATACACTACGGCCGTGGCGTTCGCAGGCCGAAATGCCTCGCCCACAATGCCCAGTGCAAAGATCGTTACAGCAATCTGTGCGAATGTGCGCATTTGTCCAAGTACAATAAACATCACCCCATTCAGCACAAGGCTCCAGAACTGAACCGGGTAAAAGCCGATACGGTCAGACAATCTGCCTCCCAGCATGGCGCCGAGAATAGCGCCGGTGCCGTACACCGTCATGATCATCCCGGCCTGTTCCAGGGGTAAATGCAATTGAAACGTAAGATAAACCGTTAAAAAAGGGATCACCATCGTGCCGCTGCGGTTGATCAGGAGCACGGTAGCCAGCCACCAGACCGGCCGGGAAATGCCGCCATAGGCATTCCTGTAAAGCGTAAGCGTTTGGTTGAACATAATGCGTACCTGCAAGCTAAATATACATGCTGCAAATTCCAAGGGGTTTGTGGCCAATAGCGGACATGAGCGGACGAATGAGATTTAACATTTTGCTTTCCTCCGGCGGGGGATACCTCCTAACAAAAAAAGATTAACTTTGGAATCAAGATGGCAGAGAAACAACAACAGAAAAATATAAAAGCGCTTGGCGTCACCATCGCCGTGCATGCGTTGCTGTTAGTAGCGCTGTTCCTGATCAGTTTTTCGGCACCGCCGCCGTTGCCCGATCAGGATCTGGGCATGGAGGTGAATCTCGGTACATCCGACGATGGTATGGGGAATGAACAACCCCTCAACCCCAATCCTCCTGCTGCCAGCCAGCCCGTGCCATCTACCCCGCAAAACACACCTTCTCCGGCCACCGAGGAAGGCAACACGCAGGACCTTGCCACACAGAATGAAGAAGAAGCTCCTGAAGTAAAGCAACCCGTAAAGCCCGCGCCCAAGCCGAAAGAAATTGCGAAAACACTGGAAACAAAAACGGAAAAAACGCCCAAAAAGCCGAAAGCCGTTGAGCCCAAACCGGAAGCACCGGCTCCCAGGCCCGTTCCTAAAGCTGTTTTCACCGGCGGTACCGCACACAATGCCAACAGCGGCAATGGCGCCAACGGCAGCAATAACTCCACCGGTGAAGGTAACACCGGCCGCCCCGGCGACCGTGGCGTAATCGACGGAGACCCTAATGCAACCGGATACACGGGAACACCCGGCGCCGGCAGAGGAGCATCCGACTTCCGGCTGAGAGGCCGCAATCTGGTAACTCGTCCCTCCGTTACCTGGGATGGCAACGAAACCGGTTATGTTGCCGTAAACATAAAGGTGGACCGCCAGGGGAATGTGGTGAGCGCGGTTTATACGCTGAAAAATTCCACGATCAATAACCAGCAGGCTATCCGGATTGCCATTGAAGCTGCAAAACGTCTTAAATATAATGCCAGTACGGATGCCCCCGAAGAACAGTTCGGGCCGATCCGCTTTTATTTCAAAGCACAATAATCAGCATAGGAGAATATTCCTCCATATTTCCCGTTATTATTACTTCATCCCTACGTCCACTATGGCTCATTACAAGAACTGTATCTTACTGTTGACAGCGGTGATGCTTACTGCGGCTACTGCGCAGGCCCAAAGCTTTTCCGGCTATCATACCAGCCAATATGCAGGCATCCACGCTGTACCCTTCAATCCGGCCAGTGCTGCGGGTAGCCGTTACCGTTGGGATGTGAATATTGTGGGACTGGATGCAAAAGCCGGTAATACCTATATCAAGGTAAAAAAATCCTCACTGCTTTCCGGTGATTCGTTGCGGAGGTTCAAAGACTATTTTCCCGATACCAGCGCTACCCGCAAGCAGTACGCCTGGGGCAGCGTAGATGTGATGCTTCCCTCCGCTCTTTACGCCATTGATGAAAAGCAATCCATTGCCTTTACCTGGCGCGTGAGGGCTTCCATGAACGGTGGCGGCGTGGAAACCAATACTGCCAACTTCTTCACGCTCAATTATCCGAATCCCCGTTTCTTCAACCGCAACTATGCAGACTCCTATGGCGCCGCTTTCGGGCATGCCTGGAACGAGTTCGGGTTCAGCTATGCGCGGGTGATCAAAGACGAAGGGGATCATCGCTGGAAAGCGGGCATCACCCTGAAATACCTGGCAGGCCAGGCAGCAGGATACGCCGTTGGCCGGGATGCCTCTTTCACCTTCAAGGGCCGCAACCTGGTGGATATCAACAGCGGACAGCTTTTTTATGGTTATAACGAGGCGCTGGACAAATGGGACGGCAGCTGGCAATCACTTTACAGCCCTTTTCAGAATCCCGGCATTGGCGCAGACATTGGCGTGATCTACGAATGGCGGCCGGAGTCGGACGGGCTGATGGGCAGCACTTATGAAGGCGATAAAGATACCTGGAACCCGGATGCAGACACCTGGAAAGCTCGTATAGGCGTTTCCGTTGTAGACATCGGGGGTATCAATTATACCAAATCCGCTTTCAATACCAACCTTGATATGCGAGCACTGAACTTTCCCGCCACTCAGCTCAATAAAAGAAAGGGAGAAAGCATCACCCAATACACTCAGCGGCTGAACAGCATGTTCACGCATCTGGACACGGATGGAAAATTCTTCATGAACCTCCCCACGTCTGTCAACCTGATGGGAGATTACAATCTTAACGACCGTTTCTTTTTAAGCGCCAGCGCCACCATCGCGCTCAATGGCGGCACGCATGACAACAGCAAGACGCAGGCACTGACGCAGCTGATCATTACGCCCCGTTACGAAACCCGGCATCTCGGCGCTTACCTGCCTTTTTCCGTCAACCGCTTCGGGCAGGCAGACGCCGGCTTTGGCCTGCGTGCCGGCCCCCTCGTGATCGGCTCCGCCAGCCTTTTCACCACCCTCTTCCGCTCCGATGTGAATCATGCGGATGTATTCGTAGCTTTGCGGGTAATTCCGATCCATTTCTCCAAATGGAGTTGGGATAAAGGCAGCGGCGGCATTTTCCGCAAGCGGAAAGGAAAGCTCGGCTGCCCCAGCATATAGCAAGGCACCATGAACTACCAGCAAACCATTGAATACCTTTACCAGCAGCTGCCCATGTTCAGTAAAGTGGGCGCTTCCGCATTGAAGCATGATCTGCATAACATCCAAAAACTGTGCAGCCTGCTCGGCCATCCTGAGGACAGGTTCCCCACCGTACATATTGCGGGAACCAACGGGAAAGGGTCTTCCAGCCACATGATCAGCGCTATCCTGCAACAGGCCGGATATAAAACGGGACTCTACACTTCCCCCCATCTCCACGATTTCCGGGAAAGGATCCGGGTGAACGGAGAAATGATGCCGGAAGATGCCATCGTAACATTCGTGGAAAATCTGCGGCCGAAAATAGAAGAGATACAACCGTCTTTTTTCGAGCTTACCGTGGCGATGGCCTTTGATCATTTTGTTCAGGAAAAAGCAGACATCGCTGTTATAGAAACCGGGCTGGGCGGGCGGCTGGATAGTACCAATATCATCACTCCCCTCCTGTCTCTCATCACCAATATCAGTTACGATCATATGAGCATATTGGGGAACACCCTGCCCCTCATTGCCACTGAAAAAGCAGGGATCATCAAACCCGGCGTACCCGTAGTAATCAGCGAAACGCAACCGGAAGTGGCCAATGTATTTGAATCTGCCGCTGCACAGCAACAATCTTCTATCCGGTTTGCCGATCAGGAATGGGAGATCATCGGGCAACAACCGGGTACGGAAGAGCTGGAGGTAACGGTGAAGAATAAACGAAATAACGAAATACAGTCTTATACTCTGGACCTTCCCGGGCATTACCAGGAAAAGAACCTGCTGGGCGTGCTTTCCTCCGTGCAACAGTTGCAATCCGCCGGCTGGAAGATCAATACAGGCCATATCCGCAGCGCACTGAAACAGGTAAAACGGCTGACCGGTTTAGGAGGAAGATGGGAGGTGATCAACCGGCAACCATACACCGTACTGGATGTGGGACACAATGAAGCCGGCATCCGGGCTATTCTTGAACAGCTTGCACTGGTACAATACCAACAGCTGCATATTGTAACAGGATTTGTGAAGGACAAGGATGTACCTGCCGCGCTGGCTTTGCTCCCCTCTGCTGCCCGTTACTACTTTACCAAGGCGCAGATCCCCCGCGCCATGGATGAGAACGAACTGCTGCAACTCGCAAGCCTTGCGGGCTTGCAGGGAAAGGCTTATCCGAATGTGCCGGAAGCTTATAAAGCGGCACAGATACAGGCCGCCGCCGGGGATATGATATTGGTTTGCGGCAGTTGCTTTATTGTGGGGGATATGCCTGTGCAATCGCCTTCAGCTGCTGCATCCCGTAATACAGGCAGGTAACATGCAGACTTTGCAGGAATTCCCGTTCCTGTAACATCCGCTCCACTTCTTCGAGCGTTACCGGCATCACTTCTATTTCTTCATTATGATCCAGCTGCTGCTCCTGTACTTTCTTGCCACCCGTTGCGAGGAACATGTGTGTGAGATTGGTGGTAGTGGAAGGATTGGCGGATACGGCGCCGAGGGTATACAAATGGGTGAAGGCATAACCTGTTTCTTCCAGCAGCTCCCGGCGGATGGCCACTTCGGGACTTTCATCCGTATCATCCATCACGCCGCCTGGTATT
This sequence comes from Chitinophaga niabensis, assembly GCA_017849435.1. Classification (GTDB taxonomy): domain Bacteria; phylum Bacteroidota; class Bacteroidia; order Chitinophagales; family Chitinophagaceae; genus Chitinophaga; species Chitinophaga niabensis_A. The sequence continues at coordinate 80,281 of JAFIGY010000004.1, read as the reverse complement.
TCTATCAGCGTTCGGCCCAGTGCATGCCGGTATTGCCGGATCAATATCACTTTACCATCTTCCGTCATCGCCATGGCATTGACCCAGTCCGGGTACTCCAACACATAATAAGGCTCAATGATCCTGCCATCCGGCGCCTGGCATTTGTCAATCCGCAAGGTCAGCCAGGGTTCTTTATGCAGGTAAGTAGATTCCAGGAGTTTCCATTCCATGTGGTCATTTTTTACAGCCACCCTTCCCTTTCCTTTAGTCGCTCGATATGTGCGAGGTGATGCAGTCCGTGCCAGGAGTAGGTAGCCAGGTGTTTCGACAATGTGTAGGAAGAATTATTACCGGGATGAAAGAACGTACGATCCCAGTGCCGTGGTTCCAGATGCTCCAGAATAGCCACCCACCGGGCATGCAGTGCGTGCAGGAAGGTGATGGAAACGTTGATGGGAACATATTGTACGTCGGGCAGTTCGGCCCAGGCGGCTTCATCGTAAGGTTTGATGGTAGGATTATCCTCCGTCAGTGCCAGTTTCACGCGGGTGAAGCCGTTCATGTGCGAATCCGCCAGGTGGTGGATTACCTGGGCTACCGTCCAGCCGCCTGGCCTGTAGGGGGTTTGCAGCTGATGTGCGTCCAGGTGTTGTACGGCGGTCTCTATCAGTGACGGCAGATGGCGGATGTCATTGATAAAGTGTTTGCGCATCTCTGCGGTGACTACTGCCGGCGCTTCAAAGCGGCCGATAGGATAGCGAAGGTCTTCCATCGTGTATGTGGATTTTATTCTTCCCGGAGTTCTTTGCCTGTCAGGTGAATGAACACATCTTCCAGGTTCGCTTTCTTCACTTCTTTCTTCCGTTCAAATCCGCCTGCCACCAGCTGATCGATCAGGGTATCCGGGGAATCCAGTGCGATGATCTTTCCACTGTCCACAATGGCACAGCGGTCGCAAAGGAATTCCGCCTCATCCATATAGTGAGTAGTGATCACAACGGTAGTCCCCTGCGCACGCACTTGCTGGATCAACGTCCAGAGGTTGCGGCGGGCCTGGGGGTCAAGACCGGTGGTGGGCTCATCCAGGAAAATGATCCTGGGCTTGTTGATAAGTGTGGTAGCGATGGAAAAACGCTGTTTCTGGCCGCCGGAGAGCGATTTGTATTTCGCGCCTGCCTTATCCTCCAGGTTGAAGGCCATTAACAATGCGCGCGGCTCTACAGGCTGGTTATAGAGACCTCCGAAAAGCTCGATCAGTTCAACGAGGTTCAGACCGGGGTAATAACCGGAAGTCTGCAATTGCACCCCGATGATCTTTTTGATAGCCTCGGGATCCTTGTCCAGGTCAATACCATCCACATGCACGGTACCGGATGTTTTATCCCGCAGGGTTTCTATGATCTCCAGCGTAGTGGATTTCCCGGCGCCGTTCGGCCCGAGCAACCCGAATATCTCGTGCTCATATACGTCAAAGCTGATACCCTTCACGGCCGTAAACTCCCCATATTGCTTTACAAGGTCTTTTACCTCAATGATTTTGCGTTTTTCCATGGGACCAATTTACTACAAAAGCGTAGAGACGCAAAACATTGCGCCTCTACTACTTGAATGAACAGACAGTAAGTAGTTATTTGGATGCCGTAGCAGCGGATTTGCTGACAAATATCTGCGTGAAGTAGGTGATATTCCCTCTACCCGGGGCTGTTCCGATACCAATCAGGTTGAAATTGCCCAGCATGTTCTTGCGGTGGCCCGGACTTTTGATCCATCCGTTCACCACGCCTTCCGCATCGAGGTTACCATATGCTACATTCTCTGCAGCGGCGCTCACGCGGCCCAGCTTTTTAGAGATGTCATCAATACGTGATTCAAAGCCATCATGTCCGAAAGCAGTGCGACCGCTCGCCATGGACCGGCTGTGCCCTCTTGCTTCAGCACTCAGGGTCTCGTTCAGCGTCAATGCAGACAGCCCCTTGGATTTGCGGAATTTGTTCACATAATAAAGGATATCTTCTTCCATCCCGCCGGATTCCCTGACGGTACGGGTGGCAGTACGGCTGCCGGAAGAAGAAACAGACTTGCTGCAGGCACCGGCTTGTGTGCCAACAAGTACCGCAGCGGAAATGAAAAGGATCTTACAATAACGATGGTTAAACATGTTTTTTAAAACGGTTTAATAATACTGAAAATTGTATGATCCAATATCGCGCCAAAAGTTTAGCGAATGATCGTCTGAACAGCCTCCACCATTTTTTTGGAACCGATGAAGATGGGAATGCGTTGATGCAGCTCATCCGGCTTGATGTCCAGCAACCTCCTCTCCCCATCGGCCAAAGCCATCCCTCCCGCTTTCTCCATCAGGAAAGACATGGGGTTGCACTCATAGCAAAGCCGCAAACGCCCGTTGATATATTTACCGAAAGCCGGATACATAAAGATACCGCCCTGGATAAGGGTTCTGTGTATCTCTGACACCATGCAGCCCACAAAACGATGGCGGTAGACTTTTTGAGATGCGTCTTTCGCCATAAAGCTGTCAATCGCATGCCTTACCTTCTCTTCGTAGAGATGGTAGTACCCTACGTTTACGGAAAAGATATCACTTTCTTCCGGAACACGGAGGTTGGGATGCGAAAGGCAAAACTCCCCGATGCTGGGATCCAGTGTAAATCCCTGTACGCTCCGGCGGGTAGCATATACGAGCATGGTGGAAGAGCCATAGATGATGTAGCCCGCTGCGATCTGCTGGTTGCCGGGCTGTAGGAAGTCCTCCCGGGTGCAGGGGCTGCCATTCGGCGACAACCGGCGGTATACCGCGAAGATGGTTCCGATGGATACATTCACATCAATATTCCCCGAACCATCCAGCGGGTCTATCAGCACTATGTATTTCGAATTCATGGAGTGCTCGTCCGTAAAGGGAATGAAATCCTCATTCTCTTCGGAAGCCACGCCACAGCAGTAAATACTGGTGCCGAGGGAATTGATCAGCTGGTCATTGGCAAATTCATCCAGCTTCTTCACGGACTCTCCCTGTACATTGGTTTTACCGACTTCCCCGAGGATGTCCGCAATGCCGGCCTTGTTCACCTCCACATTCACGCGCTTGGCCGCCAGTCCAATGTCCCGCAACAGGCCTGAAAGCTGGCCGGTGGCGCCGGGGTAGTTACGAAGTTCCTGGATGGTGAATTCATCCAGCGTCATCACTCTTTGATTCATTTTCATTAACGTGTTTGGGTGGGCTAAATTAAGGGAATCAGGGCTATTTTAAGGAAACTGTCATTTCCCTGAAAACAGATTTTTAAACAATTCTAAAGTTGCCGTACTTTGCCAAATAATTTTTTAAAAGAAGAGGTTTCTCCTTATGAAGGTTTTCAAATTTGGCGGCGCAAGTTTAGAAACTATTGAGCGCATTCAACAAGTGGGCAAAATCATCCAGTCATTCCCGGACGATAAACTGCTGGTTGTGATCTCTGCTATGGGCAAAACGACCAATGAGCTGGAAAAAGTAGCGCAGAACTTCTTCATGCGCAAGCGCGAGATCGCCGCGCAGCTATTGTTCAATGTGGAGCAGCATCACCTGCAGGTGGCCGAGCAGCTGCTCGGCAGCCGGGACCATGCGCTCTTCACACAATTGCAGCAGTTCTTCACAGAAGTGGAATGGACGCTCGGTGAGAAACCGATGCGGACATATGACTATTATTATGATCAGATCGTAGGGCTGGGTGAATTGCTCAGCACGGCTATCGTCAGTGCCTATTTTAACCAGGCCGGCATTACCAATACCTGGGTGGATGTACGGGATGTGTTCAGAACCGACGATAACTTCCGCGATGCAAACATCAACTGGGAAGTAACACAACGGCAGGTGAACGAAAAAGTGCTGCCGCTGTTCAATACCGTGAATATTGTGATCGCACAGGGCTTCATCGGCAGCACGGATCAGAATGAAAGCGTTACCCTCGGCCGCGAGGGAAGCGACTTCTCCGCCGCCGTGTTCGCCAACCTGCTCAATGCGGACAGCCAGACTATCTGGAAAGATGTGGAAGGATTGAAGAATGCAGACCCTAAACTCTTTCCCAACACCATTAATATTCCGGAGATCGGGTTCAATGAAGTGATCGAGATGGCTTACTACGGGGCGCAGGTGATCCACCCCAAAACCATCAAGCCTTTACAGAACAAGGGTATCCCTTTATTAGTAAAATGCTTCCTGAATAAAGATCTGCCCGGTACCGTGATCCGGGAAGATGCGGATAACCGCAAACTGCCGCCCATCATCGTACTTAAAAAGAACCAGGTGCTGATCACCATTACTTCCCGGGATTTCGGATTCATCACGGAAGACAAGATCAGCGATATCTATGAGATCTTCCATGCCAACAAGATCAAGATCAACCTCACGCAAAATGCGGCCATCAGTTTCAGTTGCTGCATCGACAATAACCCGGAAAAGATCGAGCTGCTCATCAAAGCCCTGCACAGCGGATTTAAGATATCCTACAACGAAGGACTTGAACTGTTGACCGTAAGACACTACAAGAACGGGTTATTGGAAGAGCTGACGAAAGGCAGGAAGATATTGCTCGAACAACGATCAGACAGCACCGTGCAGATGGTGATGAAATAAAATATATACCGCTATGCCTTCACCCGTTCCTTCTCCTTCAGCGGATAGGGCCGGTTGAATAATTCCTGCGATACGGAAAAGTGTGCGGCCAGCTTCCGGATGATCTCTTTGGACAAGCTTCTGCGGTAATGCAGGATATCAGAAACAAGACTCGGGCTGATATCAAAAGTTTTGGAAATATCCACGGATTTAAGCCCGTGCTCGTTCATCAGGTAACGCAACACCTGGATGGGATCAGCATCCGCAAAAGTATTATGCGCCTCATCCCATTTTTCAATCAGCAGTTGCAACAGCTCGATGGCATCCTGATGGTGTTTGGTTTTCTTTTTCACCATTACCAGCTCCTCCAGTTGATTACAATACTGGTTATACTGTGCCGGAGTTTTGATCACTTTGTACCTGAGTGGTTCCATATGTAGAATAATTTAATACGCACTGACGGAATATTGTTTGTTCTCCATGCATAAGCGGTCATAAGCATCGTGTGTGCCTATCCAGCAAATGAACAGGTGTATTTCTTTCTCTCCAAAAACATAGTGACAGATCATCCGGTAATTATTACCGCCGATATCAAATACGACCCTGTTTGAACCATCTCCCAGAAGATCTGCGGAAGCAAATGTTTTCAGCATATCTTCAGGTGTATACCATACTACCTGTTTGATCATGGACAGCCAGGCTCTGAACGGCGCCCTGCTGCCAGGATAAATTCTTTTAAAATTTTCAATCGTCTCTTTCCTGATCAGGTGTACTTTCATACCCTTTGACTTTACGAAGTTAACAAACAATTCGCAAAATGCGAACTTTTTACAAATTTTTTTTTACTTTTTAACAAGAGGAATTCGAAGCGAAGGAAAAATTGCTGAAAGGAAATTGAATGTACGATTATTAATCGATACGATGATTTAACTTTTATTTTCCTTCTATCACAGCTTTCAAACACTATAAAAACAGCGTTCATCTTTTTTATTTCATTACATTCTGACAAACAACAGTCACACCGCTCCATATCACAAATCTTTAAAACACAATACCAATAAGCATTTCAAGAGAACATCCCGAGATTAACAATTCTTTAATGGTTCCTTAACCTTGAAAAGAATGCATTAGTCTGCAATTCTTTCCATCTTGCGGCCGCTAATTCAACATTGCATATCAATTCGTTAAAACTAACAGTACAGGAGGCTATACTGAACGGAAACGCTTTTATCACAATACAACATTTTTAATTCATAAAACCTATTATTATGCTTACCACGCTACGATCACTTAGCGGCTGGCTGCTATTCTTATGCCTGCTCCCGGCAGTCGCTTCAGCCCAGCAACCTGGCGCCACGCTTACCGGCGTCATTACAAGTACAAAAGGGGAATCACTGCCGGGTGTTTCCATTGAAGTGAAAACACCGGATGGCCAGCGGAAAGGAACCGCCAGCGATGCCGGCGGCCTGTACAGTCTTACAGGTCTCCCTGCCAACACACCTTTGCAGATCACATTTTCCTTCATCGGCTTTGAAAGCCAGGTGATGAAAGACCATACATTGAAACACGGGAAGAACAACCTGAACATCCGGTTGAAGGATGCGGATCAGAAATTGAATGAACTGGTGGTAGTAGGATACGGTACCCAGAAGAAAGTGAACCTCACCGGCGCTGTGAGCCAGATAGATGCCAAAACGCTGGAAAGCAGACCGGTATCGAATGTTACACAGGCGATACAAGGCGCTATCCCGAACCTGAACGTAACCTTTGGCGACGGACGGCCGGGCAGCATGGGCACTTTCAACGTACGCGGCAATAACCCGCTCAGCACCGGTGCGCCGCTGGTATTGATCGACGGTGTTCCCGGCTCCATCAACACGATCAATCCCCGTGATGTGGAAACAGTGACCCTGCTGAAAGACGCTGCTTCCTCCGCTATTTACGGCGCCCGCGGCGCTTTCGGCGTAATCCTTGTGACCACCAGACAAGCGAAGAAAGGAAAGATGACCGTGAGCTATGGTAATAACTTCGGCTCTTCCCGCCCCACTGTGAAAACGAACTTCATCACAGACGGTTATACTTCTGCCAAATTGAACGACGAAGCGTTCCTCGTAGCTGTCGGTAAAACCTACACCGGCTACACCGATGAAGATTATGCCGAACTGAAAAAGAGACAAACCGATAAATCCCTGCCCAGCGTAGTGATCGACAACCGGAACGGTAAAGATCAATATGTATACTACGGTAATACTGATTGGTGGCATGTGATGTTCCGCGATGTGCAACCTTCGATGGAACACAATCTCAGTATCAGCGGCGGTACGGATAAAGTGGATTTCCTGCTCTCCGGCCGTATGTACCAGAAAAAAGGCATCATGCGTCTCAATCAGGACATATTCAACTCCTATAACTTCCGCGCAAAGATCAACGCAAAGGTGACGGACTGGCTGACATTGACCAGCAACACGCAGTTCAACGCATCCAATTACACCTATCCGGGTTGGGGAGTGAACAGCAACTTCGTTTCCGTGACCGTACACGCCCTCCCCTCCTATCTGCCCGTCAATCCTGACGGTACGGCCACTTACCGTACAGAGCTGAACAACTATACTATCGGTGATGGTATTTACGCGGACCTGCTGCACGGCAAATCCAAAGGCATGGAACGTTCCTTCGAACTGATGAACACGGTCGGCGCCACCATTAAGCTGACGAAGAACATTAACCTCATCGGCAACTACACTTATACCCTCAACCCCGCGCGCGACGGTAATCAGCCCACCTCCTATACCGTTCGCAGAACGGAAGCGCCCTGGTCTGTCTTCCCGGGCGTGATCGGTTATATCGGGAACGATTACCTGAACGAAGAAACAAACCAGGACCAATACCACGTGGTGAACGCTTACGCCAATTACGACGAGCAGTTCGGCAAGCACCACGTTAAACTGATGGCCGGTTATAACCAGGAACTGAAAAAATTCAAACGCATTTATGCACAACGGAAAGGGTTGCTCTCAGAAGACCTGAACGACCTGAACCTCGGTTCTGCAGAATCCACCGTGGGCGGTGGAGCCAGCGAGTGGGCGCTGCTCGGTTTCTTCTACCGCGCCAATTACGACTACAAAGGGAAATATCTGCTCGAGCTGAACGGCCGCTACGATGGTACTTCACGCTTCCCGAAAAGCAACCGCTTCGGCTTCTTCCCTTCCGTATCCGCGGGCTGGCGTTTGAGCGAGGAATCATTCTTTGAACCGCTCCGCAACATCGTCAGCGATCTGAAATTCCGTGCATCCTATGGCTCACTGGGCAATCAGCAGGTAGCCACCTATGCTTATGTTCCGGTGATGGGTCGCGGTACACTCGATTATATCATGAACGGGAAACGCACGGAATATCTGAGCGTCCCCACGCCTATTTCGCCGAACCTCACCTGGGAAAAAACGACTTCTACCAACCTCGGTGTGGATGCGAGCTTCCTGAAAAACAGGCTGAACGTGAATTTCGACTGGTATATCCGCGATACGAAAGACATGCTTACCAAAGGTATGACGCTGCCTGCAGTTTTCGGGGCGGGGGAACCGAAGGAAAATGCGGCGGACCTGCGGACGAGGGGGTTTGAGCTGAGTGTGAACTGGAACGACCGCTTCCAGGTGGCCGGCAAACCTTTCAATTATAACATAGGCTTCAACATTGCGGACTACTCCTCCGTGATCACCAAATTCGACAACCCCAGCAAACAGTTGAGCGATTATTATGTGGGACAGAAATACGGTGATATGTGGGGATATGAAACCGACGGATACTTTGCCTCCGATGCGGAAGCCGCTGCCTGGAGCATTAACCAGGATCGTGTTGGCTCCAACATCATCAGCGCTCCCGGCGAATGGGGCAAACTGCGCGCGGGTGATCTCAAGTTCAAGGACAAAAATGGTGATAAAGTGATCAATGTGGGCAAAAACACCCTCGATGATCATGGAGATCTTGTAATAGTGGGCAATTCCCAGACCCGTTACCCCTTCGGCATCACCGGCGGTGCCGACTGGAATGGTTTCGATTTCTCTTTCTTCTTCCAGGGCATCGGTAAAAAGAACTGGTATCCCGGCGCGAATGCGGATAAATTCTGGGGACCTTACTCCCGTCCTTATTACTCCTTCATTCCCGAAGATTTCCCGTCAAAAATATGGAGCCCGGAGAATCCGAATGCTTACTTCCCCCGCCTGCGCGGTTACATTGCGTTGAACGGAAATAATCCACTCACGAACGTGAACGATAAATACATCCAGGACCTCGCATATATTCGTTTGAAGAACATTACGCTCGGTTATTCACTGCCCGCCAGTATCCTTGGCAAAGCGAAGATATCCCGCTGTCGTTTCTATATCAGCGGTGAAAATCTGTTGACGTTCACTAAACTGCAAACGAAATACATCGATCCGGAAATGGCCGCCGCGGAATCCAACGGAAGGGTATATCCTTTCTCCAAAACTTTCTCCTTCGGCATGGACCTTACATTTTAACCATTTAAAAAGTATTGCATGAAAAAGCATATATCTTTCCTCTTTATCGGCATCGCTGCTCTGGCTACTGCCTGCAAAAAGGATTTCATGGACCGGCAGCCGTTGTCAGACATCTCTCCGGATCAGTTCTTCAACTCTGAAAAAGATCTGAAATTATATACCAACTCGTTTTACAGCGCCTTACCCAGTGCGGAAGGGATCTATAACGAGGATATCGATAATATCGTAAAAACGAGTCTGGGTGACAACCTCACCGGCAAACGCACCGTTCCTGTTAACGGCGGTGGATGGAGCTGGGGAGAATTGCGTAAGATCAACTACTTCCTGCAGAACTATAACAGGAAGGTGGAGGAGAAAGTAGCCGCCAAACACGCCGGTACAGCCAAATTCTTCCGCGCCTACTTCTATTTCGACAAGGTGCAGCGTTTCGGTGATGTACCCTGGTACTCCACCGCCATCAGTCCACAGGATACCGTACTATTGAAAAAGCCCCGCGACCCGCGTACAGTGGTAGTGGATTCCATGCTGAAAGACATCGATTATGCGATCGCTAACCTTGATGTAAAGCCAAATGTGGAAGAGGTGACGAAATGGACGGCCCTTGCACTGAAAAGCCGTATCTGCCTGTTTGAAGGCACTTTCCGCAAGTATCACCCGGAATTCAACCTGCCGAATGCGGACGAGTTGTTAAGACAATGTGTACTGGCCGGTGAAGAGCTGATGAAAGGCCCTTACGGTATTTATACCAGCACACCGGAAAGAGCGTACATGGACCTGTTCGCGGCCACCAACCCGATCACTTCGGAGATCATCCTGGCCCGAAAATTCAGCAACGACTTACAGGTATGGCATAACGTCAACTACTACACGATAACAGCCTCTTACGGTCGCCCGGGACTGGAAAAGCAGCTTGTGAACAGCTATCTGATGAAAGACGGCTCCCGTTTCACAGACCGGCCGCGGTATGATACCCTGCAGTTCTTCGAAGAATGTCAGAACCGCGACCCGCGCCTCGCGCAAACCGTACGTACACCGGGATATACCCGCATTGGCAATACCGTTAAACTGGTACCGGACTTTGGCGCCACCGTTACCGGTTATCAGCTGGTGAAGTTTGTAACCGATGAATCCACAGATTCCTACAACCGCTCCGTAAACTCCATGCCGATCTTCCGTTACGCAGAAGTGCTGCTGAATTATGCAGAAGCAAAGGCAGAGCTCGGCACCCTCACCCAAGCAGACCTTGATAAATCTATCAAACTGCTTCGCAACAGAGTAGGCATGCCAAACATCGACATGGCAGCCGCTAACGCTACCCCCGATCCTTACATGGCAGCACAGTATATCAACCTTTTCCCGAATAACAAGGGCGTTATCCTTGAAATCCGCCGGGAACGCCGGATAGAGCTGGTGATGGAAAGCTACCGCTGGAACGATATCATGCGCTGGAAAGAAGGTCAGGCGTTAACGAGACAGTTCAAGGGAATGTACTTCCCCGGACTCGGTAAATATGATCTGGACCGGGATGGCAAGATCGATGTGGTGATCTACGAAGGTACCAAGCCTACTGAAAAAGGACCGCAATACCTGAAACTGGGCAGTGAGATCGTGCTGGAGAAAGATAAACAGGGCGGCTATATCCTGATCAACAAACAGATCGGCAAAACATTCGATGAAACAAAAGATTATCTTTTCCCTATACCTATACAGGAAAGGCTCCTGAACCGGAACCTTACACAGAATCCGAACTGGAAAGACGGATTGTAAAACAAAAAAGGGTGTCTCGGTAAAATGAGACACCCTTTTGATTTGATGATAATGTCTGAACTAATATTTCTGTTGTGAGGGCTATTTATTTAATAATTACGCCCTGCTGGAAGAAATCTTTACAATCGACGATTGCATGACAAAAAAGGAATAAGGTCTGCCGGGGATGTGTCACAGGACAGTTATAAAGCGAAAGACGATGCAAAAAATCCTCGGATTGGATTTTAGCTTTCAAAAATTACTCTTTATTTCTTAACACACAATAGTTATCCCATGACCCAAAAGAAAATTCTATTAACCCTCGCCAGCTCCCTATTGTTATTGAATTCTTGTAAAAAAGATGATCAGCAAAAGTCCACATTTCCTCAACAAGTACAAACGCAGATCGCCGGAATGTTGGAAAAATGGAAAACTACTTATCCGCAACGGACGGAACAACCATTGTCCTGGTCGGAAGTAGGCATCATTTCCAATGATCAGGATATTGCCGCGGCCAAACAGCATTTCCTCAAGGAGGATGCAATTTACATCAACAAAGAAGAAGATTCCGTCCGGTTTGAATCAATTTCCAAAAAGCAATATGGTGACCGGTTTATTGAGGTAATAGACAAGATGTTGAATAGTACCTTAAAAACCGGTCAGCGACTGGTAAAAATCAATTGGCAGGCTGATAACAAGAATTTTGCAAGCTATGCTATCGTAGGTGCCAACGGTGTTATATTTGACCAGGTATTTTCATTTTTGTCATCCGGAAAAAGTAGACCTGTTGATCCTGTACGAAAACGGACAACAATAAAAGGCAGCGAACTTGCGGCCCGGATTGCCGGGGAGGAGGAGCCATTGCCTAACTTGGGTGAAGACGAGATGATTGTGGCTGAATCGACAGCTGAAGCTACTTTTCACGAAGGAAACACTCCGTTTGATGCGGTAAATTGGAAGGGTAGTACGATTGCTTCTTTTGACATCGTGCACACGATATATGGCAAGATCTGGATTATAAAGGACGTGGTAATGGATACCTACCGGCAGGTCAGGGCATTGCGCAATTCAGATATCACCTCTTCCGCCAGCTATTATGGAGCTAAAGGATCGATTTATGCAGCTGGTATTCCCAATGAGACCTATTATTGGATTGATGGACAGTCAAAAATAGCCTATGCATATGCCTATTCGGATGATCCACTTACAGCATCTGTTAGCATTTCCTGGCAAGGTGGGGGAAATTTCGAGATAAAATCCCTCCCATTGGGCTCTAGCATGAGCGGATCCATGTCTGGAACAAAAACACGGGATACACAAGATTTATAATTTTTTCAGAGATATGGCGCACATTCGTGTGTTATGCGGATGTGCGCATTTTTAATCATTTACCCTACTCAATGATGCAACATTCTCCAAGGCTATATGCCTGTAAGAGTTTTCTGATCTTCCTATCCCTGCTATCCGTCTTTTATGCCGGGTGCCGGGTGTCTTCGCCAAGGCAGGCAAAAGATACAGTACATATTTTTCCAATTGCAGAGAAAGAATTAGCGGCTACTTATTCCCGCTGGGATTCACTTATACAAAATACGGAAGAAGTCCGCCCCCTGACATATGAATTTCGCAAGACTATTTCTTCACAGGCTGATATTGATGAGCTGATCAATGAACTGTGGAAAGGGGACTGCTATCACGCATATCCAACGGTAGTCGTGAAGGAAAAAGGTATTCTTATGAAAAAAGGGATCATGAAGATCAAAACACTGGATGAGTGGTTGAAGGAAGGAACTTTTATCAAGAATAAAGATTCTGTGCTGGCTACGCTGAACAGGAGTGTTCGGCCAAAATTGCGGATTGGGCAGCAGATCATCAATTTTAAGTTCTATTTAAAGGGGGATACTATCAATACACCTTATATTGCCGACACGACCGGGTATGTTCTCAGCACCGTTTTCTCCTTAATTTCGATTGTTAATATGAAAGGGCCTGTTAATGGGCACCCGTAGTTGTTTGGCGATACGTACGAAGGATATTATAAAAGGGTGCCTCACGTTATTTTTGAGACACCCTTTCTCTCATCTGCTATTTAATCCTCACCGGATCTGCCGGCTTCGGTACCGGTTGCACGGTTTTCGTTTTTAATTCTTCCAATAACGTCTGCACGCCCTTCTCCAGCTGCGGATCGCGGCCAGCGATCACATCCGCCGGCGTTTGTTCCACTTCAATATCTGCGTGCGTTCCTTCATTCTCGATGATCCAGTTACCTTTCGTATCATACACTCCAAAGCTTGGAGAGGTCACAAAGCCACCGTCCATTAGGGAAGGATAACCGCTGATACCCACAAGGATACCCATCGTACGTTTCCCGATCAGCTTACCCAGTTTTTTCTGCTGGAACATCCAGGGCATCATGTCGCCGCCCGAGCCGGCGTATTCATTGATCAGCATCGCTTTGGGACCATAGATACCGTTGCCCGGGGTAGTAAAACTGCGCCCGTCGCGTACGCCCCAGTAGCTTAATATCTGGCGGTCCAGGATGTCGATCACATAATCCGCTACAGAACCACCGCCGTTAAAGCGCTCATCCAGCAACAAAGCCTGTTTGTCGGTTTGAGCGTAGTAATAACGGTTGAATGAAGTATATCCTTCTTCGCCGGTGTTCAGCATATACACATAAGCGATCTTACCATTGCTCAGCTGGTCTACTTTTTTGCGATTGTCTTCTATCCAGTTCACCTTGCGCAGTTCATAATCCCTTCCTGCATCAATCGGCTCCACGGTGATCTCATGTGCACCTGATTCGGAAGGCTGGTCGTTCACTTTCAACACCACCTGGCGGTTCACGAGGTTCTCCAGAAGACTGTGAATGCTGATATCTGCCGTGAGCGGGCGGCCATTTACGGCAAGGATATAATCTCCTTCCTTCACGTTAAGACCAGGGATACTTAACGGCGCTTTCGATCCGGGATTCCATTCCTGTGTTCCGTATATCTTCTGGATGCGGTACTTACCGTTGCTGATCTCGTAATCCGCACCAAGCAGACCGATGCCCACATTCGGGCCGGAAGGCATATCGCCTGCGCCTACATAATTGTGCCCTACCACCATCTCACTCATCATTTCATTGAGCAGGTAGTTGAGGTCAGAACGATGGCTCACATACGGCAGCAATGCAGCATACCGTTTGTGGTTGGCATCCCAGTCCACACCATGCATATTCTTTACATAGAAGTAATCCTTCTCGATCTTATATACTTCATCAAAAATCTGTTTCCATTCCGCCACGGGATCCACATAAGTGGTAACTCCGGAAACCTCCACTTTCCCTTCTCCCGGTGATGGTTTGCGGTCAGCGCTCACGATCTGGTAGCCGCCGCCGGCGATCACGAGTATCTTCTTCCCGTCTGCACTGATAACATATCCGCCTGCTTTGGTAAAGGTTTCAGACTTGCGGTCTTTCAGATCATAATACCGCAACTCGTCCGCCACCATGAAGAAAAGCTTGTCCTTCACAAGGCCGCTCAATCCTCTGTAACCGGCAGCAGGTAAAGGAAGCGCGATAATACGCCGCTGAATGCCATCCAGGTCTATTTTTGTTTCTGCTACTGCGGGTGCAGCAGCGGTAGCGGGCTTGGTAGAATCTTTCTTCTTGTCTTTATTATCCTTGCTGTCCGCGGCCGGCTCTTTCTTTTTCTCCGCATCTTCTCCTTTCACCGTTTCCTCATCGCTTTCCGGCGTGAAGATAGTGGGCGTGCTCTTGGCGAGCAGGATGGCGTAGATGTTGGAAGAGGACGGACGGTCGTAGGTTTGCATGTGAAGCCCACTCTGGGAAGCGCCGTTATTGGTGCTGGCAGGGAAGAAAACATATTTCCCGTCTGCACTGAACGTAGGGTTACCCGCATCGCTCATACCATCTGTTACCATGGTAGACTGGCCGGACGAGAGGCTGTACAGATACACTGCATCATACCCGTTGGTCTGCGTTTTTATGTACGTGATCCATTTGGAATCCGGTGACCATGACGGAGCGAAAACATTGCCATTGGGAGGAATGGAGCCGTTCCGGTTGGTATCGATGAGTGTTACTTTTTTCGTTTGTACGTCTACGTAATACAGGTTGAAATGCACATCACTGAAAACGATCTTTTTGCTGTCTGGTGACCAGCCAAGGCCAAAGTAGTAGACTGTTTTACCCAGCTCAATTTCCACCGGTTCTTTCGCGCCTTTCTGATCGCGGAGCAGCAGTTTGTAATTACCGTCTTTGTCGGACAGATAGGCGATCCATTTCCCATCCGGGGACCAGTTGGGCTCTCTTTCATGGGTACCGGGGGAATTGGAGATATTGCGCACATCGCCCTTCTCTTTCGGAATAGAAAATATCTCACCCCTGCCCTGTGCGAGCATACGGGCGCCGGTGGGCGAAATGCTCACCCGCTCGAAGCTCCCTACTTTCTCGTAATGAGGGCGCCTGTATGGAATGTCCGCACGAATGCTTACGCTCACATCCGTGATCTTGCCGGATACGGGGTCCAGCAGGTGGATGGTAGCGCCCTGCTCGAAGGCTAGTGTTTTGCCATCGCCGGTCAGCGTTTTCACATCATCTTTTGTGTATTGGGTGATCTGTGTAACCTGCTTTGCTTCTGTATCATATCTGAAGATGTTCATGGTATGATTGCGGTCGCTGAGGAAATACACGCTCTTTCCTACCCACACCGGGCGGACATTATTGGAATTGGCCGCCGGCACTTCATCGATCTGGTGGGTGGCATTGTTAAATACCCAGATCCGGGGCATGTAACCGCCGCGGTATCTTTTGAACGGGCGGTAAGTGGAACCTCCTTCTGTGGGATCAGGATTCTTGATGTAAGCCGTGAACCTGCCGTCGGGGGATACGGCTCCCTGCGTAGCTTCAGGTATCTTTGCATGCACTTCAGGCAAACCACCTTTCACGCTTACGCTGAATAGTTGTGTGGTACGTCCGGTAGGTGACCCTGCGCCGGAAGCGAACAGGATATGATCATTATCGATCCAGCCTCTTACCACATCCCGCGCCGGGTGCCAGGTGATCCTTTTCGGATCGCCGCCTTCAACTGGAATGATATACACATCGGTATTCCCATCATAATTTCCTGTAAAAGCGATCCATTTCCCATCCGGGGAGAAATAAGGATCCTGTTCAAAAGCCGGATTAACGGTCAGCCGTTGCGGAGAAGAACCATCACGGTTAGCCAGCCAGATATCGCCGGCATACATAAAGGCAATATGCTTTTCGCTGACAGCAGGATTGCGGAGCAGTTTTGTTTCCTGCGCCTGGGAATAAACAGGGCCAAGGGCGAGCATTGCGCCAATGGACATTCGTAAAATGTTAGACATCATAAGCGGGTTGATTAAGAACGACGCTGCTAATATGGCAGTTTCGCAAAATAGTTTAAAAACGGGTACGAACGCCGCAGGGATATAGAAAAAATGACGAACGGCATTATAGGGAAAAGGCCCGCCAGGATTGGCAGACCTTTTCTTGTCATGATTGATAGTCCGTCATTAAAGCGTTATGCGGGTTTTCAAGGATATATAATAGCCATATCAGGGTCTTTGCCACCAAAGTTTCGTTCCGCCAACATCTCCGCCATTCAGCAACGCCGCCGCTTTGGTCACCTCGTCTTTGTTATTCTTGTATTCATCCGGCGGGAAAGGCAGCCGGTTGATGAATCCCGGGATACTGCCGCCGCTGTAGTTCACTACCACGGGGAACAGTTTGGGGTAGCCGGTTCTTCTGAACTCCGCCCAGGCTTCTTCTCCATCCGGATACAGGCTGATCCATTTCTGGGTGAGGATGCGTTCAAGCTTGGTTTCAAAATTATCTCCCTCGTTCCAGCTGATTGTTATAGTGCTCAGATAGGGAGCATTGGACGCTACATTATTCGTTGCGTTCACGGGATCTGTGTAGGCGGCAGGTACACTGGAGGCATTGGTGACGTAAGCGGATGCATCCCCAAGATCATACTGCGCGAAAGAAGTACGGATACCGGTCTCATACAGGGACTTTGCATCGCCTTTCATGTCCCAGCCCCGGATCGCGCCTTCCGCACGCAGGAAATAGGTTTCAGAGGCAGCCATTACGCGGATGGGTGTGGAACGCTCGATGTTCAAAGCGGAAAATCCTTTGTAGTCAGAATTATTCCTGATATCGATGCCGTTCCTGATCCCCTGATAACCGCCACCGGTTCTTGCAGCCACACGGAAGTAAGCCTTTATGCGGGGATCGTTGTAACCTTTGAGGAAGGATTCCATGGAGGCCCCCATGCGGATATCGTTATACTCCTGGCTGATCACATAAAGGGAATTGCTGACGGTGATGCCGTTGGCAGCCTTTACAAGCATGTTCTTCTTGTTATCCGTCATTACACCGTATTCGTTGCCCACGGCTTCTTCCGCTTTTTTCTTCGCCAATGTGCCGTTGGCATAAGCGATACGCATGGCCAGCCGGAGTTTAAGCGAATTCGCGAAACGGATCCAGTCGCCATACTCTCCGTCATATACAAGATCGAAAGGTTTTAACTGTGCTTTACCGGCCGGGTTGGTCTTGTCGAAATTCGTCAATGTGGCAATGGATTGATCCAGTTCGGCAAAGAACGAATTATAGATATCTTCCTGTTTATCATACGGCGTGGAAAATCCTCCGGAGCCGAATTTGGAATAAGGAATGGGACCATAGATGTCTGTTACCCGATGCATGGCGGCCACTTTAATGATGGAGGCCACGGCAAACAGGTCCGGACGGGATTTCTCCCCCCTGTCCTTCACCAGTCTCCAGCTGCTCATCACGTTATCATATGCGATTTTAAAAGGCCAGTTGTTCCAATCGAGCATGAAATAATTCGAATTGTTTTTGCCCGCATTGAAAGGCGTGGGAATGCCCATGAATCCGGAATAGAGATCAGCATTCAGGTTCTGCTGTAACTGGTATTGCCAGACAATCGTGCTATAGATACTGGTGAGCATGCCGGGAATGAACGCGCCTACATATTTGTAATCGTACTTCAGCAGGGAATCCGTCAGCTCAACGGGATTGGTATTGAATTTCTCGAAGTTCTTGGTGCAGGACGCCGGTACAATGGCTATAGCCAGCAGCGCCCCTTTATATAGTATGGATTTGATAGTCGTCTTCATGATCTTTTGCTTTGGGATGAATGAATCAGAATGTCACCTTCAGGTTTACACCGATGTTCCGGAGACTGGGCATGCCGAAGTAATCGTAACCCTGGAACTGGTTGGTGGTGAACGCCGTCACTTCCGGATCGTAAGGTGCTTTTTTGTAGATCAGCCAAAGGTTCCGCGCCACAAGCGAAAGCTGCAGCCGCTGGAGCTTGTTGTTGAATAAAGCGGAAGGGAAAGTATATCCGAAGGATAATTCCCGCAACCGCACATTAGTAGCACTGTACGTATACAAGGCTAGCGCAGAGGAACCGGAGCCGGTCAGGTTCTGGTAGTAGCCCTTTGCATCCACTTTAGTGCCATTCACCATTACACCGCCGTTATCCCTCGCTTCCGCCGTACGTTTGGACACTCCGAAATTATCCATGATCGCTTCTGTGGTAGACACTACCTCTCCGCCGATCCTCGCATCCACAAGGAAGTTGAGGTTGAAGTTCTTCCAGGTAAGCCCGTTATTCCAGCCCAGCAGGTAACGCGGATTGGCATTGCCTACTTTGATGTAATCGCCGATCTCCGGCAACCCTTTATCATTCAGTATGATCGTTCCTTTATCATCCCTTTTGATATCTTTCGCATAAATGTCCCCGAAAGAGCCACCCTTTTTCACATAGAGCCGGTAGCCCGCAAAATCGGAGATAATAAATTCATCCTGCGTTCTGCGCTGGCCGGTGAAGGGGTCTTCATAATCGAGCATCTCTATCACCTTATTCCTGTTCAGGGTGAAAGTGAGCACAGGATTCCAGTTCACGGCGCCTATCCTGCCATTGTAGCCCACATTCGCTTCCACACCCTGATTCTGTACATTCCCCGCATTGATGTAGTATGCATTAAAGCCGACAGAAGGAGAAACATTAACCCTGAAGAACTGGTTCCGGGTATGTGTGTTGTAATAAGTAGCACTGATACTGAATCTGTCGTTCAGGAAACGCAGGTCCAGACCGGCTTCAAATGAACGGGTCCGTTCCGGCTTCATTTCGCGGAACGCTTTTGCATGGATGGCTTGTATCGCCCCGCTGTTTGGCACTCCGATGGTGGGCATGGAAATGTAGATGGGGATGGTATTGGCCACCTCACTGTAAGACACCCTTACTTTGGCGAAGGAGATCGCTTCCGGCAGTTTCGTCATCTCACTGATAATACCGGTCAGGCCGATGGATGGATAGAAATAGGATTTGTGCGCGGTGAAGGCCAGTGCGGAAGACCATTCATTGCGTGCGGTTGCTTCGAGGTAAAGCATTTCCCGGTAACCCAATTGCGCTGTGGCAAACACCGCCTGCGTCTGCAAACGGTCGTTCCGCTCGAAGGGTTTGAAGCGGGTGAAGTCGAGGTTGGCAAAAGAGAATACATTGGCAAACTGCAGCAGGTAACCGTTCCCCCAGCCGGTGGCATTATCCTGCACATCCTGCACGCTACCACCCACGTTGGCATTCAGGGAGAAGTCGTTCATCTTCCTGTTCATGGAGAGGATCATGTCCGCATAAGTCTGGCGGAGGATCTCCTTGTATTGATCATACCGGCCATTCATTCCTCCGAGGAAAGCTACAGAAGAGGCATATATCCTGGATTCCTGCTGATCATTCGTTCTGTCTGTCTTTACGCGTCCGGTGAGGCTCAACCAGGGACTGATATTGTATTTGGCTGCCACAGAGCCGATGAACCGGTTCCGTTTCAGGGAATTGTTATTCCTGTTCACGATCCAGAAGGGATTTTGCAGCATCATGCCCAGATCGCCATAGGGCCAGTTCTGTGTGGCGAAGTTGCGGTTGGGATCGTAGGTCTCAAAATTCCGGAAGCTGGAAAAATCCTGTGAGCGGGGGAAAAGATAAACGCCAACGAGGGAGTTGAAATACTGGCCCTGCGAAGGGATATTGTCCTGGTTTTGATTGACGTACTGCACGTTCACATCGAGGTTCAGCTTGTCGTTAAAGAAAGAGCTGGTGTTCCTCGCGTTGAAGTTATAGCGGTCGAAGGTGTTATTCGGAATGATACCGCTGGCATTCACGGCCGCAGCGGAGAAATAGCTCTGGCTGACATCATTGCCGGTGGATATATTGATAGCATGCGTATAGCTGTTCCCTGTCTGGAAGAAACTCTTCGTATCCGCATTGGCTGCCTGTTTCGGGCCCCAGCTCTGGAAGGAATTTGCGTCCGTGGCGCCATAGGTGTTCTGGAACTCCGGCAGCAGCAACGGCTTGCTGAAGTTTGCGTTGAAGGAATAGCTCACATTGGTTCTGCCGGCGTGACCTTTACGGGTATTGAGCAGGATCACACCGTTGGCGGCCTGGCTGCCGTACAGGGCCGCCGCAGAAGCACCGGTAAGGGCTGTTACGCTTTCTATGTCATCCGGATTGATACTGGATATACCATCGCTCCCACCGGGTACGGAAAAGCCGTCCGTCACACCGGGAGCATAAGAATCATCTTTCGCATTAGTCCGCTGGGTGGCAAGTTCCGGTAACGGGATACCATCCACCACATACAATGCATTGTTATTACCATAGATGGATTTGTTACCACGCATAACCACTTTGGTGGCGCCACCCGGACCGGAGGAGCTGTTGTTCACCGTCATACCGGCTACTTTCCCTGCGAGGCTGTTCACAAGGCTGGGGTCTTTCACATTGTTCAGCTCGCTTCCGGATAGCGTCTGCACGTTGTAGGTAACCGATTTGGCTGCTTTTCGTATACCCAGTGCCGTTACCACCACCAGTTCTTTGAGTTTGTTCTCTCCCACTTTTAATGTAACCTTCAGGGTGAGGGCTTCACTGGCAACGGTAACGGGCAGTTCCTGGGATTCAAACCCGATGAAAGAAACGTTCAGCGTATAATTCCCGGGAGGCACATTGCTGAAGGAGAATTTCCCTTCCGCGTTGGTAGCCAGGCCCCGCTTGAGTTCTTTCAGATATACGGTGGCGCCCGGCACAGGCATATTCTTCTCATCCAGCACCTGTCCGGAAATGACCTGTGGCGGCTGTACTTTCCCGGAGGCGGATTGTGCTTTTATGACGATGATCTTGTCCATGATCACATACGCCAATGGCTGTCCTTTCAGGCATTTATCCAGCACTTCTTCCAGTGTGGCGTTCTTCACATCAATATCAATATTCCCCGTATTGCGGATCAGTTTGTTATCATACAACAGGGAAAAGCCACTCTGTTTCTGTATTTCCGAGAACACCTTGCCCAGGGTGGTATTTTTCCTGGAAATCGTGATGTTCTGCGAAAACCCTGCTGCGCTTACGTGGATGGCAGCCGTGAGTAGCAAAATGGTTGTCAATCTCATGACCATTAACAATTTAGCGGGCAAAAGCCAATAACGTGGCATGGCTTTGCCGAACACAAGTAGTTTCATACTTTTGTACAGTTTGGGTGTGTAATGCAAATAGTAGTTAATCGCGCTTTTGTAGCCCACCCTTACAAAACTTCCGGGAGTGCAGCCACACTCCTGGTTTTTTTTAGGGTAGTCCTTTCTATAGGTATTCTTGATCTTGGCTTTTGGTTATTATACTCAAGGTGTTACCACCAATTTGTTTCCGGATACCTTAAAGTTCACCCCGCTTACCTGCAGGGCTTTCAGTACAGAAGAGAGATTCACGTCCCGTGATATTTTCCCGCCGAATTCCCGGTCGGGGATGTTGCCTTCGTACACGACTTCCAGGTTATACCAGCGGGCGATCTGCCGCAACAGTGCAGGGAGGCTTGCACCGTCAAACTGGAAGTAACCGTTCTTCCAGGCAATTGCCTGCTCTGTATCCGCATCGCGTATGAGGCGGAGATTTCCTTTTGCATCCATCTGCGCCTGCTGCCCGGGTTTGAGCAGTATGCTTCCCTCACCCCTGCGCACCCTCACAGCCCCTTCCAATAACGTGGTGCGCACACGCTCCTCATCGGCATATGCATTCACGTTGAAATGCGTACCAAGCACTTCCACTACAGCATCCTGCAATTTTACCCGGAAAGGTTTGGCAGCATTAGCGGCCACTTCAAAGTATCCTTCACCTTTCAATTCCACCAGCCGCTCTTCCCCCTTGAATGCGCTCGGGAAACGAAGGGAAGACGCGGCATTCAGCCATGCGAGGGAACCATCCGGCAACTCCACGCGGTATTGTCCGCCATTGGGCGTGGTGATGGTATTGAACACCGGTGTTCCATCACTGTCCACATTATAAGCCAGGCGGCCACCCTGTTTGATGATGCGGGTGTTACCCTGGCGGGAAAGCTCCCCGTCCTGCGCACTGTCAAGCGTGATCACGCTGCCGTCGCCCAGGGTGAGGGTGGCCCTGTTCCCGCCGGGAGGACGGTCACCCGCTACGGTTTCCGCTACTGTGGTGTGCGAAGGACGGGAAGGCCGGTTCAGGATGAAGGCCGCCGCCAGCGCTAACAAAACAATGGATGCTGCAGCCGCTAATATCGCAGGCCGCATGGTCCATATCTTTCTGCGGGGATTGTCTGACAAGTCCAGCCGCCGTTCCAGTCTCTGGTGAAATTCGGGAGATGGGGAAGGAAGTGCTTTAAAATGCTCCGGAACACCGGGTGCAGCATTCAACATATCGTGGAATTCCTCCGGCGACGCCTGTTCCACCCAGCTGTAGAAAGCTTTCTCCTCTTCGGCACTGAGCTTTCCGACAGCATATTTTTCAAATAAAGCGATGATCTCTTCCCGGTTCATATCATAAAGACTGCTGAACCGGAAAAAAGGACACCCCTTCCGGGAACTTTTTTTCTAAAAAAGGAAAAAGAGAAGGAAAACAAGCCCGATCGTCCACTCCGCATGAAGACGGAGATACTCTTTCACATGCTCCATGGCGGAGTACAGGTGTTTTTTAACTGCGGACCGGGATATTTTAAGGGCTGCGGCTATTTCGTCGAGAGACATTTCATCTTCCACCCGCATCAGGAACACGCGGCGTTTGCGCTCTGGCAAACGGGTGATGGCTTCCATGGCTACTTTCCGGTACTCGCGGAAGGTCAGTTCATCATCCGTTCCGCTGTCCGTTTCCTGCGGTACCAGGCGCCGGATCATTTTCAGTTTGGCCTGATCCTTTTTCATTAGGTCAAACAGCTGATTCTTCGCCATGCGGAACAGGTAATCTTCCAGAGAGCGGATCTTGTTCAGCTGCAATCTCCGGTCCCATATTTTGAGAAACACCTCCTGTAATACTTCTTCCGTATTCTCGGGAGATTGATTGATAAAGAAAACGAATCGGTAAAGGCGGGGGAAGTAGTAAGTATAAAGAGCAGTAAAAGCAGTTCTGTCGCCATTTGCAGCGTACTGCAGCAACTCACGCTCATTGGCCGGCGGAGCGGTTGCGTGTTCACGTGCACTGTTCTTCGTAACGGACAACATGGACTAAGTGCTCAGTTTAAATACAAACTGAAGGTAACAATTATTTCATATTGGCAAGAAAAATTTCATCCCATCGTCAGCATCATCTCTCTGATCACACTGATCAGGCCGGAGGGGTACACGCCGAGCCATATTAACAAAAGCATCAGCGCTGTTAATGCGAATATCCCGAAGAAAGGCATCCTCCCCATCGGCTGTTCTTCCTTTGCCGGCTGGAACATCACGGCGATGATACGGATGTAATAATACAACCCGATCACGCTGTTGATCACCAGCAGGACCAGCAACAACCAAAGACCGGCGTCTACCCCGGCGGCAACGATATAGAACTTGCCGATAAAGCCTGCGGTCAAAGGTATGCCTGCAAGGGAAAGCAGCATAGCGGTAAAAATGGTGGCCAGCCAGGGATTCCTCCAGAACAGGCCCTCAAAATCATCGATCATTTCCGCATCCCGCACACGATCGGATAAAATGGCCAGTACGCCGAAGGCGCCGATGCTGGTGATCACGTAGGCCACAAGATAAAAGATCACGGCTTCCTGCCCCGCGTGCAGTCCTGCGAGAAATGCGATGAGGATATATCCCATATGTGCGATGGAAGAATAGGCCAGCAGCCTTTTCACATTCTGCTGCAATAATGCGAGCCAGTTACCGACAAACATGCTGGCCATCGCAATGATGGCGAACACCCACCATAATATCGTGTATTCGTATCCGTCAATATCCCGGTAAAAACGCATCAGCAATATCAGCATACTTCCTTTGGAGACCGTTGCGATATAGGCCGCTACCGGTAAAGGAGAGCCTTCATAAATGTCCGGCGTCCACATGTGGAAGGGCACAATCCCCAGTTTGAATCCCACTCCGATCAGCATCAGTCCAAAACCAGCCACTACACTCACCGGCACACTGCCCACTGATTTCAGGAAAGCGCCCACACCGGGAAAATCCATCCTGCCTGTATACGCGTATACCAGCGCCATCCCGAACAAGAGGAATGCAGAGGAAAGCGCGGCCAGCAGCAGGTATTTGAAGCCGGCTTCATCTGAACGTTCCCGGGCACGCAGGTATGCGATGAGCCCGTATAAACTAATACTCATGGTTTCCAGTCCAAGGAAAAGGGAAATGAAATGCTGGCTGATCACCAGTACCAGACCGCCGACTGTGGCCAGCAGCAACAGGATGTAGTATTCTTCCTTCCGCTCTTCCCTTTGCTCGAAATAGTTGTAGGACAGGAAAAGTACACTCAATCCCGCCACCAGTATCAATCCTGTATTGAATAACGCAAATGCATCCACCACAAACAAGGGCGCAATGATATAAGGTACCGTATACGGCTGTACGAATAACGCCAGTAATCCGGCCAGGAAAGCCAGCACGGCGAACGCATGCATAACCCGGTGGTTACGCCGGATGGCTACCAGCAACATCGCTATCACAGCCGATCCGCTCAGGATCAACAAAGGCAGCAGGCTTAAAAGATCGGATGTTGACATATACATTGTTATTTAGGTGGATGGATAACCACGTCCTGCTGGTGATGGGTGGTGGTTTGAAAACTCAATGGTATGCCCGGCTTCACCGCATCGATCACCGGTTGCGGATAAAGTCCCAGCCAGATAATCGCCGCGATCAACGGGATCAGCATCAGGCCTTCCCGGATGGAAAGGTCCGGCAGCTTGTACTCTCGCATGGAGGTACCAAAGAACACTTTCTGCATGATACGGAGGGAATAGATCGTAGCGATCACCAATCCCACCGTTGCCAACGCTGTAATCCAGGGCTGCGCCTGCCAGCTGCCGGCCAGGATGAGGAACTCCGCCACGAAATTCCCTAACCCCGGCAACCCCAGCGAAGCCATCACAAAGATCATCGTCACTACGCCCATTCCCGGTAATGCCGGCCACAACCCTCCCATCTTTCCCAACTCCCGCGTATGCAGCCTTTCATAAAGGGACCCCGCAATCATGAACAAGGCTCCGGTACTGATACCATGCGTGATCATCTGCATCACTACGCCCTGGTAAGCCAGGGCATTGAATGCAAAAGCCCCCAGCAGCACAAAGCCCATATGACTCACACTGGTGTATGCCACCAGCCGTTTGAAATCTGTTTGCGCGTACGCCAGCTTTCCGCCGTACAGGATCCCTATGGCGCCGATGAGCATCACCCCGGGAGCGAAATAATGTGAAGCCTCCGGAAATAAAGGAATCACGAAACGCAGGATGCCGTAAGCGCCTGTTTTCAGCAACAAGCCGGCCAGCACTACAGAACCCGCCGTGGGCGCCTCTGTATGCGCATCCGGCAGCCAGGTGTGGAAAGGAACGGCCGGCAGCTTCACGATAAATGCCACAAGGAAGCCCAACATCAGCCAGCGACCCGTTTCAACAGCCATCGGAGTATTAAGCAGATCGAAATAAGAGAACGTATAGGCGCCGGCGTTATGAGCATGTACGAAGTAGAGGCCCAGTATACTCAACAGCATGAGTAAACCGCCCGCCTGCGTGAAAATAAAGAACTTGAAAGCAGCGTAGACCCGGTTCCCATGGCCCCAAATGCCAATCAGGAAGTACATGGGAATCAGCATCACTTCCCAGAAGAAGTAAAAGAGGAACAGGTCCATCGTCAGAAAAACACCGGTAATACCCGCCAGTACAAACAAGAGATTGAAATGAAAGAAGCCTGTCTTTTCTTTGATCTCATTCCATGATACGAGTACGGACAAAGTACCGAGGAAAAAAGTAAGCACCAGCATCAGCAAACTCAATCCATCCATCGCCAGCGAGAAGCTGATGCCGAAGCGGGGCATCCAGGGTTGTTGAAAAGTGTATAACCATTGGCTGGAGCTCCAGCGGTGCGCCTCATCCAGCTGCCACCATATGCCCGCAGCAATGGTCAGCTCAAAAAGCAATACCAGTAACGCTATCCAGCGAGGCAATTCTTTGTTCACCACGGCAGACAGCCAGGCGAGGAAAGCGCCGGCGACCAGGATCAGTATGAAAAGAAAAAGGATCATGCGTTATCGGTTTTAGATCAAACTACATATTGACGCCAGATGATGACGGACAAGATCAACACGGCCCCCATCACAATTCCCATGATGTACCAGCGCAACACACCGCTTTGCGTGGCGGACATGGCCCGGTGAAAAGAACGGGTAAGTCCCGCCAGCCCGGTATACAGCTTATCCACCATATCCCGGCGGTTCCAGCGGGCCAGCAATACAAAGGGCCGCACAAAAATCCGGTCGTACGCCATATCAAATCCCCATCCGTTCTTCCAGAACTCCTTCAAACCGACCGGGAACGGGATGTACAGACTGCGCCAGATGATATAGATGCCGAGGAAGCTCAGCAACGCAGCCACCCCCTGCGATACCCATTCCAGCCCTGTGCTTTCGAATTGCAGGGGAACAGAAGGGAGTACCGGACGAAGGAGATCGCTCAGCATGGTTATGTGCCCCAGTGTATGCGGTAGTTCGATAAAACCGGCGAAGGTGGAACACACAGCCAGTATATATAATGGGATCATCATGCTCCTTCCCGGCGGATGATGCACATGTGTTTTTTCCTCTCCGAAGAAAACAAGGAACACCATCCGGAAAGTATACATCGCCGTGATGAATGCACCGATGATCGCCACCAGCCAATATCCGATGTTGCCATTCGCGGAAGACCAGGCCAGCCATACGATCTGGTCTTTACTGTAAAAGCCTGCACTGATAAAAGGAATGGCAACCAATGATGCAGCCCCTGTCAGGAAAACCCAGAACACCCCGGGCAGACTTTTCCGCAATCCGCCCATCCTGAACATATCCTGCTCATGATGCAAAGCCACGATAACAGCCCCCGCCCCCATGAACAACAGCGCTTTGAAGAAGGCATGTGTGATGAAATGAAAAACGGCGGCGGACCAGGCACCCACGCCCAACGCCAGGAACATATAACCGATCTGGCTGATGGTGGAATACGCCAATACCCGTTTGATGTCCGTCTGCACAAACGCACTACAACCGGCGAGTATCAGCGTAACCGCTCCTACAATAGCTACAGTGGCTTGCGCTGCCGGTGCAAGGATGAACAGGATATTGGTTCTGGCGATCAGGTATACGCCCGCGGTCACCATCGTAGCTGCATGGATCAACGCGCTGACCGGCGTTGGCCCGGCCATGGCATCGGGTAACCATGTTTGCAGTGGTAACTGCGCAGATTTACCCACAGCACCGCCGAGAAGCAGGAACGCGATCAGCGTCACCGTGGGATCTCCCTGCGCCCAAAGCTGCGTAGCGCGGGCGAGAATGGTGGACAGCTGCAGGCTCCCCGTATGTTGTACCAACAGGAACAATGCAATGGCCATCGCGGTATCCCCTACCCTCGTTACGATAAAAGCCTTACGGGCGGCCGCTCCGTTCGCCGGATCCTTGTACCAGAAACCGATCAGTAGATAACTGCACAACCCTACGCCTTCCCAGCCCAGGTACAACAGCAACAGGTTATCCGCCAGCACCAGCATGAGCATGGAGCCTACAAAGAGGTTCATACAGGCGAAGAAACGGGCATAGTCGGGATCGTCCGCCATGTAGCCGGTAGAATATAGGTGGATGAGGAAACCTACGAAGGTGATCACAAATGTGAACGCCAACGACAAAGCGTCCAGATGCAGGGTGATACCGATATTGAAATCCCCGATGGACAACCAGTTCCATAACGGCAGGGTAAATTGTTGCCATCCGCCCCCGATGAACTGCCCGCCTGCTATCAGCGTGATCAGCGCGGCAATGCCCACGCTGCCGCAACCGATCAGGGACACGCCTGTTTTACCGATCGCCCTGGAGAACAGCACCAGGATCAATGCGCCCAAAAAAGGCAATGCCGGTATGAGATAGATCCATTGCATAAAAAACGTTTATCCGTTAACGTTACTATCCCCGCATCCTGCTGGCTTCATCGCTGTCCAGCGTTTTCAGCTGGTGGTATAATTGCAGGATCAACGCCAGGCCTACGGAAACTTCCGCTGCTGCCATGGCAAGAATGAACATGAACATGACCTGCCCTTCCGGCTGCCCCCATCGGGAAGCCGCTACTACAAATGCCAGTCCTGCCGCATTCAGCATGATCTCTACGGAAACGAGCATGAAAATGATGTTCCGGCGGATGAGGATGCTGATCAGTCCGAGTGTAAAGAGAATGCCTGCCAGGGTCAGGCCTGCTGTGGTGGATGTTATCATGATGATGTTCTTTCAAGGAAACGATGTGTGATCTTTTTCTTTTGCCGTCCTAAATGATAGGCCCCTACAATCCCGGCCATCAGCAGCATGCCCGCCAGCTCTACAGCCAGGATATAAGGGCCAAAAAGTGTTTTGCCCACTGTTTTCGGGTCCACCACATGGATATCTCCCGTTGCATGCGCGGGTTGGAGGATGAGGTAACCCAGCTCCAGCAGCAGCGCTGCACAGAGGATGGACGGCCCTATCCATATGCGCGGCTGCAGCCACATCCGCTCCTCTCCCGCTGTTTGCGGCCCCAGGTTGAGCATCATTACAAAAAAGATGATCAACACCATAATGGCGCCTGCATAAATGATCACTTCCAGCGCGGCCATAAAGGGCGCACCGTAGAGGTAGAACACCACGGCAATGCTCAATAATGAAACGATCAGGTACAAAAGTGCGTGCATAATATTGTAGCGCGTGATCACCATCAGTGTGGAGATCACGGCAACAGCAGCAGCGATATAGAATGCTGGTCCCATGAATGATACTTTTATGGTAAAAGGCTTTTCACATCCACCGGCTGGTCTTCCTTCGCCGCTTCCCCTTTGTCTTTTCCGCTGATGGACATGCCCGCCACTTTGTAATAGTTGTATCCCGGGTATTTCCCCTGACTGTTGATCAACAGATCTTCCTTCTCATACACCAGGTTCTGCCGGTCATACTCCGCGATCTCAAAATCCGGCAGCAGCTGGATCGCGTAAGTAGGACAAGCCTCTTCGCAGAATCCGCAAAAGATGCAGCGGGAGAAATTGATGCGGAAGAATGACGGGTACCTCCGGCCGTCCGGCGCCTCGGTAGCCTGCAATGCAATACAGTCAACCGGACAGGCAGCTGCACAGAGGTAGCAGCCTACACAGCGCTCCCCGCCGTCAGGGTCCCGGGTGAGGGCGATGCGGCCACGCCAGCGGGCCGGCAGCGGGGCTTTTTGTTCCGGGTACTGGTAGGTTTCCCGTTTGTGGAACATGTGCAGGAAAACCAGCCACATGCTTCTGATAAGACTGAACATAGTTAATTACGAATTATCAATTATCAATTACGAATTGTCAAATGCGAATAACTATAAATGATCATGCTTATTCTTTCAAAATGAGTATAATCGCAGCAGTTACCAGCAGGTTCAGCAGCGAAAGGGGGAACAATACTTTCCATCCATATTCCATCAGCTGATCATACCGCGGCCTCGGCATGGAAGCGCGCATGAGGATGAATATGGCGATGAATACGAATGTTTTCAGGATGAACCAGATCACACCGGGAAGGAAAGCCGGTCCCAGCCAGCCGCCGAAGTACAGGGTCACGATCATGGAAGAGATGAGCGTGATGCCGAGGTATTCCCCGATGAAGAACATCCCGAACTTCATCCCGGAATATTCTGCGTGAAAGCCTGCCACCAGCTCGCTTTCCGCTTCGGGAATATCAAATGGCAGCCGATGTGTTTCGGCAACGCCGGCTATAAAGAAGATCACAAAACCAAGCAGCTGTGGAACAATGTACCAGAGCCCCTTTTGCGCTTCCACAATTTCCCGGAGGTTAAAGCTGCCGCTCATCAATACCACACCCATCAATGCCAGTCCCATAAACACCTCATAGCTGATCATCTGTGAAGCCCCCCGCATGGCTCCAAGCAGGGCGTATTTGTTGTTGGAGGCCCATCCACCCAGCACAATACTGTATACCCCCAGGGACGACATCGCCAAAAAGAACAGCAGCCCGATGTTGAAATCCGCCACCACTACATTCGGCCCAAACGGGATCACGGTAAAACTCATCAACACACTGGCCACTACAACGGCCGGTGCGAACACAAACACAGCTTTGTCCGCAAAAGGTGGTATCCAGTCCTCCTTAAAAAACAGTTTGATCGTATCCGCCAGCACAATCAGCAAACCGAAGGGACCAGCGCGGTTAGGGCCGTAACGATCCTGCCAGAGTGCCAGCAGTCTGCGTTCCAGCCATATCAGTCCTGCTGCGGTATTGAGCAGTACGAACAATACCCCGCCAACGATCCACCAATAATTTACTGCAGCCTGTTGCATATGATCCGTTTTAGAAAGTGGATGAATGTATATTGTCAGACACTGCATCGCCGCCCATCCGGATAAACTGGGGCAGATCCACCACCGGCGACTGTGGTAATCCGGCGTTTATGGCTGCAATGCCCTTGGGCAGCCAGTTGTTCGGCATGGCGGCCATCACATAAGCATGCCCCTCCAGTTCAAAGTTCACCCACATACCGGGCGTGATGCCCCATTGGTGCAGGTCTTCCGGGTTCATGTAAATGCAGAAGAAATCCGGCGCCTGTTGCGCGATGGCGGGTGTATGCATACTCAATTCCTCCGAACCGAAAATGTGATAAACGGGTATGATGTGCACATGCCCCGGAATAGGCACATAGGCCTCCGGCGCTTCCAGGAAATAAGTGATCTCTCCGTTCCTGTTTCCTTCCAGCAGACGCTTCCCCGGATCGCCTCCGTGCAGATGACCGCCGATCTCGGATTGAAATTTGTTGATTGATTGTACCGAATTCCAGCCCGGTGCCCAGAAGAAGGGGATCAGCGGAGCGGGCGGTTCTCCGCGGAAACCTTCCATCGTGAAAGAGAACGGTGTATCCGGATCATCCGGCGGCTTCGGTTCACTTACGTTCTTATTGGCATCGATCGCCGTGCGACCACTATAGCGGTGCGGTTCACGGGGGATCTTCTGACCGGCGATCCTGAAATCCGCGTGCGGCGCCAGCCGTTGCACGGGTTCCAGCGCCGGAACAGCGATGGACATCGCCCATACAATATCATCGAGATGCCGCAAACCGTTGAGGCGGTGAATACCCGCAGCCTGGGCAATTTCCAGGCACCAGCGCCAGCTTTCCTGTACGGATCCTTTCGGCACATATACCTGATAATAGCGCTGCGCGCGGCCTTCATTGTTCACAATGGTACCGTCCGATTCCGCGAACGTTCCGGCAGGCAGCAACACGGATGCCTTTTCCGCGGTCTGGTTATACAGATGATCGATGAGGATCACTTCTTTTGCATACCTGAACATCGCTTCTATCTTGTGCTTGTCCGCACGGCGATACAGATCGTTCTCCAGCACGATGACTGTTTCTGCGTCTCCGTGCAGTAATACATCGAACGCTGAATCCAGGCGGTGACCACCAAGCATCTCCAGACCAAGACTATTACATTCCGGTACGGTGAGGTTTAACATGGGCTGTTTTCCTTTCTTTTGCAAGGCCCCGCTGATATTGGCGGCCGCTTTCATAAAAGCATCGTACCCGCTGCCATAACCGCTGATGATAAGTGGTCGTTGAGCTGCCAGTAATGCATCCGTTATCTGGTTCACCAGCATCTGTTCCACCTCTCCAAGATCCGGCACTTCCGGTATGGCGGCATCCAGGGAATGACTCACCTGAAAGGCTATACGAATAAGATTTTCCGGTGCATCCCTTTGTACCCGGGTAGCCAGCTCGTCCAGCTTTGTGGGGAAGGTGTTGAGGATGAAAAGCGGACCTTTTTCTTCCTGCATGGCTTCCCTTACAGCGGCATCCTGCCAGGCGGACAGGTGAATTTCCCGCATGGCGTCCTGCATCGGGCGTTGCCTTACGGCCTGCCGCACCGCCAGCGCCAGCATCGGAGCGGTATTCGTTACATCTTCCCCGAGTATCAGTATCATATCCGCTTTTTCCACCTCATGCAGGGCGGCGGGGGGAACGGGGCCATCCCGGAGTATTTTGAGAGCGAGGGCTGTATGGTCGTGATCCGCATCCGACATCCCATTGTAAAAATGTTTCTCTCCTACCAGCTGCCGCAAAGCGAAATTGGATTCGAGACTGGCCCTTGGCGAACCGATGCCGATGACCTTGCCTTCTTTCAGCTTAGCCGCTACATGGCGGATGATGTGTTCTTTGCTGGAAGTACCATTCAGGTGCGGGCGGATGGCGGGCTCACGGATACGGTGTACACTGTTCACAAATTCATATCCATAGCGTCCTCTGTCGCACAGAAAGTATCCGTTCACTTCCCCATTGTAGCGGTTCGTGATCTGCCGCAGGGAACCATAACGTTCTCCGGCTACGATGTTGCATCCCAGGGAGCAGCCCTGGCATACAGACGGTGCATAGTCCATATCCCATTTGCGGGTGTAGTGGGATTGGAGGGTTTTGTCTGTGAACACGCCGGTAGGACAAACTTCCGCCAGGTTACCACTGAACTCGCTTTCCAGTTTTCCATCTTTTTCCCTTCCGAAATACACGTGGTGATGTGCTGCAAAAACGTTCAGGTCTTTTCCCCCGGCATAATCCTTGTAAAAACGTACGCAGCGGTAGCATTGGATGCATCTGTTCATTTCATGGTTCAGGAAAGGCCCGAGGTACTGATTGCGGTATGTACGTTTGGTGAAGCGATAATTCCGGTAGCTGTGGCCCGTCATCACTGTCATATCCTGCAGGTGACAGGCTCCTCCTTCATCGCATACGGCACAATCATGAGGATGATTGGTCATCAGCCAGCCGATCACCTGTTCCCTGAAATGTACCGCGTCCTTATCGTTCACGGATATACGAATATTATCTTTCACCGGCTCCATGCAACTCATCACCAGCCGGCCTTTGGTATCATTCTCATCCTTAAAGCTCTTAATGGCGCATTGACGGCAGGCGCCCACGGAACCCAGCGCAGGATGCCAGCAGAAATAAGGCAGGTCGATGCCCAGCTGGAGGCAGACTTCCAGAAGATTCCTTCCGTCCTTTACCTCATAAGGCTTGTTGTCTATGTAAATGGTTGCCATTTTGATCAGTTATGTATATGTATGGTATGGACATTTCTTCTCTTTGATATGTCTTTCAAAATCATCCCGGAAATATTTTAATGCGCTTTGTAGTGGTTCCATGGCGCCGGGGGCCAGTGCGCAGAAAGTGTTTCCCGGGCCGAGCAATGTGGCGTGTGAGGCCAGCAATGCCAGATCTTCCGCTCTCCCTTCTCCCTGTTCAATGGCCCAGAGTAACTTTTCCGTCCATGGCAGACCCTCGCGGCAGGGTGTACAGAAGCCGCAGGACTCCTGTGCAAAAAAATGCTCCAGATTGTGTACGAATCCCACGGGGCAGGTTCTGTCATCCAACACCACCATCGTGCCTGTTCCCAGACGGCTGCCCGCAGCGGCAACACCGGCAAAATCCATCTTCACGTCCAGGTGCTCCTCTACGAGAAAATCTGTGGAAGCGCCTCCCGGCAGCGCTCCTCTGAACCGGTATCCATCCAGCATTCCGCCGGCATGTTCTTCGATCAGTTCGCGCATGGTGGTACCCATTGGCAATTCCCAGGCCCCCGGCTTCTTCACACGCCCGCTAACGCCATAGATCTTCGTTCCCCCGTCAGCGGTATGACTGAGGGACTGGAACCACGCGGCCCCTTTATTCACGATATGCGGGATATAGCTGAGCGTTTCCACGTTATTCACGATAGTGGGCCTGCCAAACAGGCCGCTCACTTGCGGGAACGGGGGTTTGGAGCGGGGTGTAGCGCGTTTGCCCTCGAGGGAATTAAGCAATGCGGTTTCTTCACCGCACATATATCTGCCCACACCGGTATGCAAATGCAGGTCAAGGGAGTAATCCGTTCCGAGTATCTTTTGCCCGAGGTAACCGGCATCATATGCTTCCTGTATTGCCTTCCTGATCTCTGCCGCCGCAGTCTTATAGGCCCAGCGGAGAAATACGAACGCCTCAGTGGCCTGGATCGCGTAAGCAGCTACAATCATCCCTTCAATAAGCTGATGGGGATTACCTTCCAGCAGCCATCTGTCCTTGAACGTTCCGGGCTCCATCTCATCCGCATTGGCCACGAGATACTTCGGTCCGCTAACATTCATGGGCACAAAGCTCCATTTCATTCCTGTGCTGAAACCTGCGCCACCCCGGCCTTTGATATTGGACTCCTTCACTATATCCAACACTTCCTGCGGCGACATATGTTTTACAGCCTTGCGCGCAGCCTGATAGCCGCCTACAGCTTCGTACTGGCGGAGCCCAAGCGGCGGAAAGGCGATATGTTGTGTTAACGGACGTTCCATATCAGGTATATTTTGCCAGGATGTTTTCCAATGTTTCCGGTTGCAGATCGCGGTAAAGATCATGATCCACCATGAGCGCAGGCGCATGATCGCAGGTACCGAGGCATGGATTGGGAAGCAGGGTAAAACGGCCGTCCGGCGTGGTTTGACCGTATTGTATGCCGAGCAGGCGGGTGATATGCCGGTGCAG
This sequence comes from Chitinophaga niabensis, assembly GCA_017849435.1. Taxonomy (GTDB): domain Bacteria; phylum Bacteroidota; class Bacteroidia; order Chitinophagales; family Chitinophagaceae; genus Chitinophaga; species Chitinophaga niabensis_A. Next base: position 45,337 of record JAFIGY010000004.1, on the reverse strand, counting down.
ATCGCGATAGCCCATCACGTAACAGCTGATACTGTCGCACAGCAGGATAATATGTCTGCCTACAGGCTGGCGGAAGATCAGGTTGTAAAAAGTAGCCACGCTATCCACTTCCGCGGGGCTCATCTCCAGGATGTCCGCCACATCCTGAATGCTTTCATCCGATACCCAGCGGCGATGTTCCTGAACGATCTTCAACGCTTCAATGCAGGCAGCCTTCTTCGCCGGCACCTGCCGGATCTCGTGTTCTATCAGTTCCTTTTCTGCGGTGGTAAGCATGATGGTCAATTTTTATCTGTCAATATCGGCCAGTACATAATCCATGGCGCCAAGGATAGAAAGCAGATCGGCCACCGTGTAACCGCGACTGATATACGGCACCATCTGCATATGTGCGAATGACGGTGTGCGTACGCGGACGCGGTAGGGTGAGGTGTTCCCATCACTGGTCAGGTAATATCCGTTCCATCCCTTCGTTGCTTCAATGCAGCTCATCGCTTCCCCGCCGGGGATCACCGGTCCCCAGCTAACGTTGAGGAAGTGATGGATGAGTGTTTCGATATCCTGCATGGTGAACTGTTTCAATGGTGGTGTGGCAAGCGGATGATCGGATTTATAAGAGCCGGCGGGCATATTGTTCAGGCATTGTTCGATGATACGCAGGCTTTGCCACATTTCATTCACCCGCACCGCAGCACGGTCGTAGCAATCACCGTTCTGCGCAACAGGTATATCAAATTCGAAATGCTGATAACCACTGTAAGGGCGCTTCTTCCGCATATCCCATTCCATTCCGCAGGCTCTTAGTCCGGGCCCGGTCACACCCCAGTCGATCGCCTCCTCCTGTGTGAACACCCCGATGCCCACCGTGCGTGCCTTGAACAGGCCGTTGCGCATCACCATCTTGTCGTATTCCTTCAGTTTCTTCGGGAAATAATTGAGAAAATCCCGCACCAGCTTATCCCAGCCGTTCGGCAGATCCTGCGCTACGCCGCCGATGCGGAACCAGTTGGGATGCATGCGCCCGCCGCAAACGGCTTCAATGATCTCGAAGACTCTTTCGCGGTCCGTAAACATGTAGAATACCGGGGACAGCTGCCCTACATCCTGTGCGAAAGTGCCATACCATACGAGATGGCTGGCAATACGGAAGAGTTCGCAAAGCATTACACGGATCACTTCTGCGCGTTCCGGCACCCCGATACCGGCCAGCTTTTCCACGGCCAGCAGATAAGCGAGATTGTTATTCACTCCACCGAGGTAGTCAATGCGATCGGTATAGGGAATATAGGTGTGCCACGACTGCCGTTCGCCCATTTTCTCGGCCCCGCGGTGGTGGAAGCCGATATCCGGCACAGCGTCCACAATATCTTCACCATCCAGCTGCAGGATGATTCGCAGCACGCCGTGGGTGCCGGGGTGTTGCGGGCCGATGTTGAGGAACATGAAATCCGCGTCATCGCTGTGGCGTTGCAGGCCCCACTCTTCCGGCTTGAATTGCAGCGCCTGCTGCTCTCTGTCTTCTTTTTCATCAAACAACCGGAATGGTCCCATTTCCGTGGCACGGGCGGGATGTTCCTTGCGCAGGGGATATCCTTCCCAGGTAACGGGCATGAGTATACGTTTCAGGAGCGGATGCCCTTCAAACCGGATGCCGAACATATCATAAACTTCCCGCTCATACCAGTTTGCGGAGGGCCAGAGGTCGGTAATGCTGGGGGCTGTGGGATACTCTCCGCGAAGGGCTGTTTTTATGCGGATGAATGCGTTCCGTTCAAATGAAAAGAGGTGATAGACAAGGGTAAAATCGCCGGTTCCGTTGTATTGACTTTTCAACGCACGCTCATCGATGGCCGTAAGGTCATAGAGCATGCGATAAGGTTGTTCTGCTTCCGAACGGAGGTATTCCAGCACCGCCACAAGTTTTCCCTGAGGCGTCCAAACGGTGGGCGTCTCATCCCGGGTGAGCTGTTCGTGGAAGATATTCTCACCGAACCGGGAGCAGAGGGTTTGAAAGATGCTCGGGGGCATGATAACAGTTTTTCATTGTATCGATGCACCATGCTGTTGCGCTTTTCCAAGCTTTAGGCCCTTGCCTTGATGAGTTTGTTTTTATATTCTTTCCTCAGGTTCTTTTAGCCTGATGATCGTATTTTCTTCCAGTACCAGGTACTGCGCCTGATGGCTGACCCGGGGTGTTTGTTTCAGGAACTTGTTCCGGAAACGGTTGGCTGCTTCGTGCAGGATCGTACGTCCGTGACCGAAGCAGGCCACATCAAAATCAAAGGTGGAGAGTTTCTCCAGACTATGCACCGCAGCGGAAAAATCTTCATAGAAGCAGCTGTACCCGAGGCCCATGATATTGGCTGCTGCGTCCGCCACAAAGAGCACGTTCTTCTGGCCGGGTATAAAAAAAGCCAGTTGTGCGGGGCTGTGGCCCGGTATATGGATTACGTGGATGCCGCTTGCGATGGGCAGCCAGTCGCCATCTTCCAGCGTTGCGTCAATTTTCAGCGGAGGTATTTGCCCGGACGCCCGTTTAACGAATACCTGGTAGAGGGTTTTGTTCACGATGCCGGTGAAGTAGGGAGTTTGGGGGCGAGGGCTTCTACCCTCTTCCACATGCGGCACCTCCGCAGCATGCATATATACTTTTGCGCCTGTGATCGCTTTCAGTTCTGCGGCACTGCCCGCATGATCCGGATGGCCATGCGTGAGCAGGATATGCCTGATCTCTTCCGGATCCCGCCCCATTTCGCGTACGGCTTTCAATATTTTGCCGGCATTGCCCGGCGCTCCCGTATCGATCAGCGTAAGATCGTCATCTTCTACCAGGAAGGCATTTACATACCCTAACGGTAACTCATATACGTTTGCAGTGATCCTTTTTATCCGCATAAATACTGTTATATTTCGTCAGGCGTCTTGAAGTTTATCATTTGTTCCCGCTTCTCGCGGTTCTTGTCTTTCATGGAGATCTTTTCCGGTTTGATCACCCCCTGTTCCCCTATCACCCAGCTCAGCGGACGTTTTTCCTTTCCGACGGACTGCTGTAACAATACCAGCCCGTGCATGAAAGCATCCGGGCGGGGCGGGCATCCGGGAACATACACATCTACCGGTAAGAATTTGTCTACCCCCTGCACTACGCTGTAAATATCATACATCCCGCCGGAATTTGCGCAGGAACCCATAGAAATCACCCATCTTGGCTCCATCATCTGTTCATATAACCGTTTGATGATCGGCGCCATTTTGATGAAAACCGTACCGGCAATGATCATCACGTCCGCTTCGCGGGGCGTACCGCGGATCACTTCCGCGCCAAAACGTGCGAGATCGTATTTGGGCGTCATGCCGGTGGCCATTTCCACGAAACAGCAGGATAATCCAAAATGAAAAGGCCACATGGAATTTTTTCTTCCCCAGGCCAGCAAACGATCTACAGAGGTCAGCATAACACTCTGCCCGATAGTTTCTTCCATGGAGAAGTTACCGGACTTATTCGGTGCGGCCTCTTTTGCTTCAGTTAACCACCACTTCATGTCTGGTTGTTTTTTTGGATGATTGAACTGTTTTATCTTTCCGCATCTTCCAGTATGCTTTCAGTATTTTCTTACCATCCGGACCAAAATCCAGCGCGCCGTTCCGCCATTCGTAGATCAGCACGGCAAGCAATATGAAAATGAAGACGGATACACCTATAAATCCCGCCCAGCCGAGGTCTCCGAACGCAATGGCCCAGGAGATCACGAAAACGGTCTCAATGTCGAAGATCACAAACAACATGGCCACTAAGTAAAACTGGGAGGGAAAACGGAGGCGGGCGGACCCGGTGGAAAGGATACCGGCTTCGTAGGCTTCGCCGGTAGCACGATCTTTATGGCGTTGCCCCAATAAATAGGACAAGCCAAGGATAGCCAGCACCAAAACGATGACGATGGCTCCAAATACGAGGAAAGGCCAGGTCGGATTCATGGCTGTAATGTTTTATCGTGACGATCTGATTAAAATTCCTTCTTCCAGTTATACTGCTGCTCCGATCTGTTGTTTTATTGCACATGCCTGGTCTGTCCTTCAGATCCAACAATAAAACAATGAAAGCACCGTACCTGCTGATATAACGGCACAGGGTAAACGAAAATGCTTATGCCGGTAAAAACAGGTTTGTAAACGGATTATCGGAATGTGCCGGGTGCAATGGCGAGGGTCATTGCGATGTGTGAAAATGCCTGGCTAGTGGTGAGTGCCGTGAATGTAACATTCGAGGTTTTCAATGATATTCTTCTGCTCGTCGATGATGTATTTCACTACATCACCGATGGATATCAGTCCGATCAAACGCCCTTTGTCGTCAACAACCGGCAGATGCCGGATCCTTTTATCGGTCATTTTGTACATGCAATCTTCGATGGTATCATCTTCTGTGACAGTGATCGGATGCTCCGTCATGATCTCCCGGATGGTTGTTTCCTTGGACGCCCTGCCTTTCAGGATCACCCTGCGCGCATAGTCACGTTCGGAAAAAATACCCAGGAACTGGTCTTTATCTACCACTACCAAGGCTCCGACATTCTTGTCTACAAGAACTTTCAGGGCTTCATAAACAGTACTTTCCGGGTGGACGGAGTACACTGCATGACCTTTGCCCACCAAGATATTTCTGACTCTCCCCATGGTAAGCTACTTTTAAAGTGTTCAACAATTGGCGTGAAAAACTTTACTTTAAGTTAGCCCTTTTTCTCTATAAAATCAATAGTGAAACGAAAAAAGGAGCCGACATCGTGCCTGCTCCTCTTTTCGTTTTACCGTTTAATGATTTACATTTTACATTTTTTACTCCATTGTTTTTTGTCCTGTTACCGGCGCGGCAGCGGTCTGATGAAGATCGAAGATCACGATTTCGTTCTCTCCGTTCTTCAGCCAGCCAGCCGGGCAATACAGTCTTTTCTGCGGACCGATCTCCCAATAACGGCCAAGGTTATGTCCGTTCACCCAAACGAGGCCTTTTTTGTAAGCGTTCATGTCAATGTAAGTATCTCCTGCTTTGGCAAGCGTGAACTTTCCTTTGAAATACTGACCGGGCTTGTCCGCCTCCGCTTTAGATGCGGTCAACTGCGTGATGAAGGGTTCCGTCATCGGCAGGCCGAACACTTCCCAGTTCATCAGCGTCATACCGTTCAGCGTCACACGATCCGTAATGCCTTTGCGATCAATGAGGTATTGTGCGAAATTGATGCGGCCCATGCCTTCCACCAGGATCTCCAGTACGGGATCTTTCACATCGCTTTTCGGAATATCGATCGTGCGTTCACCGAGCCGGCGATCCAGCTTACCGATGTATTTGCCGTTGAGGAAAACAGTGGCGTAGTCATGCAGATCGGTGATGGTCAGTTTTCCGCTCTTGTGCCCGATCAGTTTTGTTTTGTACAGCATGAAACCGTAATCCTGTCCGTATGCTTCAAAAGTTTTCGGCTGTATGGAAGGAATTGCCTGCGGCAGATGTTCCCAGATGCTGGAATAAGCCTGCAGCTGCACTTCCGGAATGGTGATGGTGGGGATGGCGGCGGGTATTTTCGGCAGTTTTTTGCCTTTGGGCAGATAAGAGCCGATGAGGTTCCGCAATGCCATGTATTTAGCCGTTGTGTCGCCGTTCTCGTTAATCGGCGCATCATAGTCGTAGCTGGTCAGGTCCGGTTCGTAGCCTTTCCCGCCGGAATTCGCACCGGCAGTATATCCGAAGTTGGTGCCACCGTGAATAACGTACAGGTTGAAAGAACGATGATGATCCATCAGGTATTTCACCTCGTTGGAGATCCCTTTGATCCCCGGTTTCGCCCATTTCTCGCCCCAATGCGTGAGCCATCCGGGATAGGATTCGCTGCTGAATGCCGGTACGTCCGGGTTCTGGCGGGTGGCTGCGGCAAAATCATTGTCGGAGCTCCCGGAATCAAGACCGATAGCTGCGCCGGGAATAGAGCCGGCTTCCAGCATGTAGGCGGTAGCGCCATCGGCTGTATAATAGGGCACTTCGATACCCTGCTGATCCCAGATTGACCGCAGGTGCAGGAGGTAGTTCCTGTCGTTCCCAAAACTACCGTATTCGTTCTCGATCTGCACCATTAGAATAGGGCCGCCTTTGGTCACCTGCAGATGTTTCACTTCCTGCGCCAGCGCCTTTACATAACGCTCCACGGCGGCGATGTAACGCGGATCCATACAACGCACCTTGATATCCGGCGTGCGGAGCAGATAGGGCGGCAATCCGCCGAATTCCCATTCCGCGCAAACATAAGGCCCCGGGCGGAGGAGCACCCACATATTCTCTTCCTGACAGGTTCTGATGAATTCGGCAATATCGCGGTTAGCGGTTTTGAAATCAAAAGTACCTTCCGTTTGTTCGTGATAGTTCCAGAAGATGTATGCGGCAATTGTGTTACAGCCCATCGCCTTCGCCATCTGGATGCGATGGCGCCAGTATTCTTTCGGGATGCGGGCGGGGTGCATTTCGCCGCTGATGAGCTGGTAAGGTTTTCCGTCCAGCAGGAAATCGGATTTGCTGAGCGTGAACGTGTGCGGTTTCTTGTCCGCCTGCGCCTGTGCCATCCAGCAGGTCAGGGCGAGACAACCGGTTAAGAGTAGCTTTCTCATTATTTTCTAGACGTGTTTTGGCAAATTAATGTGTAAACCTAATGAATGATCAGCTAAATAATGATAGAATTTTAAGCGAAGCGGGTGTAGATTTCACCTTTATCGGGGAAAAAGAAGGCGCCGGTTATTCCGGCGCCTTTATAAAGAACTAAATGTTCTGTTTTTTGAGTTCTGACACGGCGTGATCCGCAGCGCGGGCGGTTAGGGCCATGTAGGTGATGGAAGGGTTCTGACAGGCCGAGGAGGTCATACAGGCGCCATCCGAAATGAATACGTTCTTCACTGCATGCATCTGATTGAAGCCGTTGAGCACGGAGGTTTTAGGATCACGTCCCATACGGGCGGTACCCATTTCGTGGATACAATGCCCTGGAGGCGGCATGTCATCCCCTCCCCACACATTCTTCAGCCCCGCAGCCTCCATCATCTCCTTAGCGCTCTCTAGCATATCTTTCCGCATCGCCATCTCATTGTCGCGGAAACTGCAGTCGATATCCAATGTTGGTAAACCGTATACGTCTTTTTTGTTTTTATTCAATCGTACGGTATTATCCTGATAGGGCAAATGCTCTCCCCAGGCGCCGATCCACATACCCCAGTTACCGGCTTCGGCCTGCGCTTCCTTCAGCGCCACGCCGATACCGTCCCATCCGGTACCTCTGCCGCGGGAAGCGCCGCCCTGGTAGCCGAAACCGCGAACGTAGTCGCTGCGTTTGGTAGCTTCACTGATGTTGCGGAAACGCGGAATGTAAATGCCATTGGCACGGCGGCCATAGGTGTACTGATCCTGGAACCCTTCATAAGAGCCTCCCGCACCTACGCCGAAGTGGTGGTCCATCAGGTTGCGGCCTACCTGGTCGCTGTCGTTACCCAGGCCATTCGGGAAGCGGGTGGACACGGAATTGAGCAGGATAGCGGTAGTGCCAAGGGTGGAGGCATTCAGGAAGATGATCTTCGCATAATACTCAATCACCTGTTTCGTTTCCGCATCCATGATGCGAACTCCCTTCGCCTGCTGCGTCTGATCGTCAAACATCACTTCCAGCACGATGGAAAAAGGACGCAACGTCATGTTACCGGTAGCTTTCGCTGCAGGAAGCGTTACGCCGTTACTGCTGAAATACCCGGTGAACGGACAGCCCCTTGCGCACCTGTCGCGGTACTGGCAGGGACCGCGACCATTCAATCCTTTGGTCAGATGCGCTGCACGGCCGATGGTCATGATCCTGTCCGTATACTTTTCCTTCATCCTTGCTGCCACATGCTTCTCCAGGCAATTCATTTCCATGGGAGGAAGGAATTCCCCGTCCGGCAGTTGTGGCAGGCCTTCAGCCTGACCGGTAATGCCTGCGAATTTTTCCACGTAGCTGTACCAGGGCGCGATGTCTTTATAACGGATTGGCCAGTCCACACCATGACCGTCTTTCGCATTGGCTTCAAAATCGATATCGCTCCAGCGGTATACCTGCCGGCCCCACATAAGCGAGCGGCCACCAACGTGGTATCCGCGCAGCCAGTTGAAGGGTTTGATCTCGTTGTAGGGGTTCTCCAGATCATTCACCCAGAACTGTTGCGTAGCCTCGTCAAAGGCATAGCAGCGGCTCTGAATGGGATGCTTCTCCTTCATCTCCCGGGTCTGCCAGCCGCGGTGTTTGAGTTCCCAGGGGGCCAGCATGGCCGTCGTGTAGTCTTTAATATGTTCTACATTCCGGCCTCTTTCCAGGACGAGGGTTTTCAATCCCTTTTCGCACAATTCCTTCGCGGCCCAGCCACCGCTGATGCCTGAACCTACAACGATCGCATCGTAAGTATTTTCTTTTTCTGCTTTAATGTTAAGGTTCATATAACGCAGATTATCAGATGTTTCCTTTCTTCATCTCTTTTACGGCGTAATCCACCGCCCTGGCGGTAAGCGCCATGTAAGTGAGGGACGGGTTCACACAGGAAGCGGAGGTCATGGCAGCGCCATCTGTCACGAATACGTTCTTCACGGCGTGCATCTGGTTGAAACCGTTGAGCATGGAAGTTTTGGGATCGCGGCCCATGCGCGCGGTGCCCATTTCGTGGATAGCCATGCCGGGGTAAGAACCATTATCGTACGTCTTTACATTCTTGACGCCCGCCGCTTCCAGCATTTCCGCCGCATCATTCGCCATATCCTTCCGCATCTTCTTTTCATTCTCCTTGAATTCAGCGTTGAAGCGCAATACCGGTTGGCCCCATGCGTCTTTCTCCGTATTGTCCAGCATCACCACGTTATCTTCATAAGGCAGGCATTCCCCGAAACCGCCGATACCCATGCTCCATTGGCCGGGCTCTGTGAGCATTTCCTTGAAATCCTTACCCACACCCAACTCTGCCACACCGCGACTCCAGCCGCTGCGGCTGGCGCCTCCCTGGTAACCGAAACCACGGATATAGTCCCGTTTATCGCCATTGAGATTGCGGTAGCGCGGTATGTAAATGCCGTTCGCACGACGACCGTAAAAGTATTTATCCTCGTATCCTTCCGCTATACCGGAAGCGCCTGTACGAAAATGATGATCCATCAGGAATTTACCCAACACGCCGCTGTCGTTCCCGAAACCGTTCGGGAAGCGGCTGGAGATGGAATTCAGCAATACGAAGGTGGTACCCAGTGTAGAGCCGTTCACGAAGATGATCTTCGCGTAATATTCCACCATTTGTTTGGTCTGCTTGTCAATCACCTTTACGCCAGTAGCTTTGCCCTGCTTTTCATCATAGATGATGGAATTCACGATGGAATCCGGGCGGAGCGTGAGGTTTCCTGTAGCCATCGCTGCAGGCAGGGTGGAAGATTGCGTGCTGAAGTAAGCGCCGAAGGGGCACCCCCTACTGCAGAGGTTCCTGTACTGGCAGTTAGTGCGTCCGGGCAAAGGCTGCGTAATGTTCGCCACACGGCCGATGGTCATAATACGGCCTTTAAATGCTGCTTCGATGCGTTTCTTCACATCTTTCTCCACGCAATTCATTTCCATTGGAGGCATGAACTGGCCATCCGGCAACTGGGGTAATCCTTCCTTCTGCCCGCTGATCCCTGCAAAGCGTTCTACATAATCATACCAGGGTGCGATGTCTTTATAACGGATCGGCCAGTCAACTGCAATGCCGTCTTTGAGATTCGCTTCAAAATCGATATCGCTCAGCCGGTAGCTCTGGCGGCCCCACATGATGGATTTTCCACCGACAATGTCAGGGCGGTACCAGTCAAAGCGCTTGTCTTCTTTATAAGGGCTTTGGCTATCGTTGATCCAGTATTTCTCGTTGTGTTCGCTGTAGGGATAATCACGTTGCAGTTTGTCGTGCGTTTTGCGTTGTTCCTGCGTGATCTTACCACGATGCGGGAACTCCCAGGGATCTTTCGTGGCTGTCTCGTACTTACCGTGTTCGAGGTTCTTGCCGCGGTCCAGCATCAATACTTTCAGTCCTTTTTCGGTCAGTTCCTTGGCAGCCCATCCGCCGCTCACGCCGGAACCGATCACAATAGCGTCATATGTATTTTGTTCCTGTGCTTTTATATTCAGGTTCATTACTGTAGTTTTTGAGAGAATAAGGAATTGGTTGTGTTAAGCCCAGGCCTTGTCACCTTTCTTATAAGGGATGCAGCCATCGTATCTGCCGGGAACGGCTACATACCGAAGCGCTTTGGTGGCGCCGGGTTCGGAGGTAAAGTAACCAAGCAGCGTCAGTTCCTTCATGTATTGGAAGTAATGAACAGGATCGTCTTTCTTCTTGTTCTCGCGTTTGTTGTAGGCCACTCTTTCCTTGTCAATCTCCGTGAGCAGCGTGGTACGCTGTTCCGGTGTGATATCCATGAAAGCCTTGTTGGAAAAGCGTTTTTTGCTTTCCTCATTTATTTTGCCCAAGCCGTCTACAAAGACTTTCTGCGCTTTCTCATCATAGCAATCCCCTACCATCAGCACCATAAACTCTCCTACCCTCGCCGCCTTTGCACCGGGGGTACTGGTTTCCGGGATGATGGTTTCTGCTATTTCATCCAGCAGAGCCTTGGTTTCAGGTGTTTGCAACGTGTAATTTTTGGGCCCGGAGCTGCATCCCTCCAAAGCCGCTAACGTGGAAGCGGAAAGTGCCGTACCCATAAGGATGGCTACATTCCTGATAGCATCTCTTCTGTTCATATTAGTAAATTGATTTGACCTTTCCGGTAAGTTTCGAAAAAAAATCGAGAATCCAAAATAATTTGGATGAATGTGTAAAATTGACACGATACTGACCAAAAACACGAAGAGACGCAACAGCTGCGTCTCTTCTTTATGTAATGATATGCAGGAATGTTTAGTTCCCTGAAGCTGTTTTTGTGTGCGCGATCGGCTGGGCCGGCAATGTAGTATTGTAAACATATTTCCCCTGGTTGTTGATCAAAACAACCGGCAGCTTATGATATTTTTCAAAATAATCGTAAGCTGATTTCAGGTTGACCCAGAATTTCTGGGATTCATTGTCTGTAAGGGAAACGTTGCCGAGGTAATCCATTGAACGGGAATTGCCGAAACGGACGGGGAATACGTGAACGGGAATAAAGTCCTGACCGTTGTTCTTGGCATTCACCGCCATGATGTATACTTCCTCGATGAAATCGTCCGTCAGCGGGATGCATCCTATGGTAAGACAGCTGCCATGGATGTAGATATCGCCGCCGGGTTTCTTCTGATCGCTGAGTATCTTATCGGAATAGTTCGGATAATTGATCCCGAGGGAAAGGTGGAAGCTGCTGTTCGGGTTGAAGTCATTGATGTAATAGAATCCTTCCGGCACCTGGCGGTCGCCTTCCTTACGCTTGGGTCCCATCCTGCCGGAGAGCGAGCAAACGCGGTAGGTTTTCAGGAGGCGGAAGGAATCGGAAACGTTATTCCTCACCCAGATCTCCAGCTCGCTGTCCAGTTTAAAAGACCGGATATATATCTGTTTAGCGGGATAGGCAATCCCTTTTTTGGCGAACTCCTTTTTGATCAGCTCTTCCTTCTCCCGGAAAGCCTCTCCCACTCTTGGGAACAGTTTCTGGTTTTCCAGGAAGGACTGTTGTGCCTGCGCTCCCTGCATCGCTCCCATCAATAATAAAACACCAATTATGATACGCTTCATAGATTGTAGCTTTCCACTATTTTACCAGGAAATAATAAGCCAGGTAGAATAATACAAATGCAAAAATAACATATATTATTGAACCCACCTTTCTGTTGGCAAAGCGGAGCACGTAGTGCCGTTGTCCCGCAAATATGAGATATGCGGTCAGCAGCTGAAAGAGCCCGGCCAGTATAAATAAGCAACCAAATAGTATTCTCAGGTCCATAAATATAAACGTCAAATTTAAGATTTTTAGTGAGTAATCCCTTGATAAATAAGGAAAAAAATGTTTTTCGAACAATCAAATCCTTTAGGGTAAAGGGTTTGATCTGGTATCACAAATTGTGATACCAGATCAAACTCAAGCTGGATCAGGCTTCCGGAATCCGATCATAGTACGGGGAACCTCCGGAACCCTTACCAGTTGCTCAAGAGCATGAAACATTTCATCAAACTGTGTATCATACTTTTGACGCATGACGCTCAACTCATGCATCAGTTCTTCATGGTTGATAGCCATCTTTATCAATGCCACAAAGGTTCTCATGATATTAATGTTGATGTCTATCGCCCGCTGGCTTTTCAGTACACTGGACAACATGGCAACACCGGCTTCCGTAAAAGCGAACGGAAATGAGCCACCAATCTGCTTTTTGTCTGGTATCACATTTTGTGATACCAGCTGATCTACTTCATCCTCGCGGGTTTGGAACATGAAATCTTCCGGAAAACGTTCAGCATTGCGGCGTACAGCTCACAAAAAAGCCACCTTCAAAATTGAAGGTGGCTGCCGAAGTTGATATCTGTTGTAATCCTCAGCTATCGCTGTAGTCTTTTACAGGTTACCTCTCAGGGCCTGTTCTCTTTCTATGGATTCAAAAAGTGCTTTAAAGTTGCCTTTCCCGAAGGATTTTGCCCCCTTCCGCTGAATGATCTCAAAAAACACGGTGGGCCTGTCCTGGAGCGGTTTGGTGAAGATCTGCAATAAGTATCCTTCCTCATCCCGGTCTACTAATATTCCCAGCTCTTTCAGCGGCTTTATATCCTCATCGATCTTCCCGACCCTGTCCAGCAGGTCTTCATAATACGTGCCCGGCACACTCAGGAACTCGATGCCGCGCTGTTGCAGCTCGCTCACCGTATGCACGATATCATTGGTGGCGATGGCAACGTGTTGTACACCCGGACTTCCATAAAAATCCAGGTACTCCTCGATCTGGGATTTCTTTTTTCCTTCCGCCGGCTCATTGATCGGGAACTTGATGCGGCCGTTACCATTGCTCATAACCTTGCTCATCAACGCGGAATATTCGGTGGAAATATCTTTGTCGTCAAAGGAAACAAGATTGTGAAATCCCATGGTTTTGCCGTAAAAATCCACCCAGAGGTTCATTTCATTCCAACCCACATTGCCCACGCAATGATCTACGTATTGCAATCCTGTGTCAGCCGGGTTGTAGGCGTTCTTCCAGGATCGGTACCCAGGGAGGAAAGGACCACTATAATGGCTCCGCTCTACGAAAATATGCACCGTGTCTCCGTAGGTATGAATGCCGCTCCGCACAACTTCTCCAAATTCATCCTTCTCTACGGTCGGTTCCATAAAGGGCCTTGCGCCACGTTTTACGGTCTCCTCAAAAGCGGAACGGGCATCATCCACCCAGATGGCCAGTACCTTTACGCCGTCTCCATGCTTATCGATATGCCTGGATATCTCATTACCGGAGCGAAGCGGCGTGGTAAGCACAAACCGGAGCTTGTTCTGTACCAGCACATACGATACACGGTCTTTCACACCGGTTTCGGGGCCGGCATAAGCAAGCGATTGAAAACCGAAGGCTGTTTTGTAAAAGTGCGCTGCCTGTTTGGCATTGCCTACATAAAACTCTACATAATCAGTGCCGTTGAGCGGCAGGAAGTCCTGTTCGCTTTCCGTTGGCTGGGGAATGACTGCAGCAGGTTTCATAATTAAAAGATTGTTTTGGTGTTGATGGTTTGGTTTATATTAAGCTAACTGCGTACAAATGTTTATTGATAAAGTCGATCTCTTCCGGAGCGAGTTTCACATCAATGGCCTTTGCGTTCTGGATAGCCTGATCTGCGTTGCGGGCACCGGCCAGCGCGACGGTAACACCGGGCCTTTCAATGGTCCAGCGGAGCACCAGCTGCGCAAGCGTGGCATTCTTACTTTCCGCCAGCGGTTTGATCAGGCCGAGAAATGCATTGATCCTTGCGATATTGTCCGGCTGGTAGAATTTGGTACCGGGGCGATGGTCGCCATCTTCAAACTTATGATCCGGTTTGATCTTCCCGGTAAGGATGCCGCGTTGCAGGGGGCTGTAAGCGAGGATGCCCTTGCGGTGTTCTATGCAGTAGGGCGTCAGTTCTTTTTCGATATTGCGCTCCACCATACTGAAAGGCACCTGGTTGGAAGCCATTGGCAATACGTTTTCCGCACGTTGCATCTGCCCCTTGTCATAGTTGCAAACACCGGCTTCACGGATCTTTCCCTGTTCTTTAAGACGCAATACCGCTTCGAAGCTTTCCTCTATCGGGGTGGTTTCATCTGCCCAGTGGATCTGGTAAAGATCGATGTAATCCGTGCGGAGACGACGAAGGCTGTCCTCACACTCCCGGATGATGTTCTCTTTTCCGGCATATTTATGAATGTTGATGTCCTTACCGCTGTTATCCTTGCTCGAAAAATAGAACTGACCTTTCGATCCTTCCCAGGTGAGCCCGAATTTGGTCAGTATCTGTACTTTGTCCCGCGAAACACCTTCCAGTGCTTCTCCCACGATCTCCTCGCTGGTGCCCTGTCCGTAAATAGGCGCTGTATCGATCGATGTTACGCCCTGATCAATAGAAGTCCTGATCGCTTCTTTGGCGTCCTTCCGTTCCGCTCCGCCCCACATCCATCCTCCGATGGCCCAGGCGCCAAAAGTGATCGCCGATACTTTCAAATCGCTTTGTCCAAGTTGTCTGTATTCCATGCTTTTTATTTTTTCTTTTATAATGTTATTCCGCCCAGCTCATCACATAGTTCCTGTCCTCAATTTCCAGTGCATCCCGGGTGATCTGCAGGGGATGGAAAGTATCCACCATCACGGCAAGCTCTTTCGTTTCCTTAGCCCCGAGACTCTTCTCTACCGCACCGGGATGCGGACCATGCGGAATACCGCCCGGATGCAGGGTGATCATTCCCCGCGTTACATGCTTGCGGCTCATGAAATCCCCGTCCACATAATACAATACCTCATCGCTGTCGATATTGCTGTGATTGTAAGGCGCCGGTACGGCCAGCGGGTGATAATCGAACAAACGCGGGCAGAAGGAACATACCACGAAGTTGTGGCCTTCGAAAGTCTGATGCACCGGCGGGGGCTGATGTACGCGCCCGGTGATCGGTTCAAAATCGTGAATGGAAAACGCAAAAGGATATTCGCATCCATCCCATCCAATGACATCAAAAGGATGATGACCGTAATGGATCGGGTACATCACGCCTTTTTTCTTGATGAGTATGATAAAATCCCCCGCCTGATCAATGGTTTCGAGCTGTTGCGGCTGGCGGATATCCCGCTCACAGAAAGGCGCATTCTCCATCAACTGGCCATAATGGCTGAGATAGCGTTTGGGGAAGCGGATGGGACTGAAGGATTCCACGATGAACAGGCGGTTCTGTGCGTTGGAGAATTCCAGCTGGTAAATGGTACCGCGCGGGATCACGAGATAATCGCCATAACCGAATTCGATACGCCCATATTGTGTGCGCAATACGCCGGAGCCCTCATGCACAAACAACAGCTCGTCCGCATCGGCATTCTTGTAAAAATAATCTTTCAGGCTCTGTTGCGGCGCTGCCAGTGAAATATGGCAATCGCTGTTCACCAGCACCGGCTTGCGGCTTTTCAGATAATCATTTTCCGGCTGAGCATTGAACCCCTGGAAGCTGCGATGCTTCAGCATCTTTTCCTCCGCCACCTGCGGCGCCACGCTATACGGATCGTCCACCTTCACGATCTCTGTAGGTGGATGACAGTGATACAACAGGGAATAATGCGAAGAAAAACCTTCCGTGGAAAACAATTGTTCGGAATAAAGCTGACCATCCGGCTTGCGGAACTGTGTATGCCGTTTATGCGGGATCTGGCCAAGTGTGTGATAATGTGGCATAAAAGGGTTTATTGAAATACGATAATAGACTGCCGTGTACGGGCAGGCATCCTGCTAACATCCAGTTACAAAATTACGAATAAAGCCGGGCAGGCTGCAGGAAAGGGCGGGTTACAGCAGCGTCGAATCCATGGCCAGGGCAGCCATAAGAAAGCAGTAGTTGAGCTGGTTCTTATATTTCAGCAGATCGTGCATAGCAATATAATCCGTTAAAATTACGGCTATTTTTCTAAAAACGAAAAGTTTTTACACCCATATGCCCCGGCCGTTTTTTAGATATTTTCTAAATTTTGACAATCCTGTTTGTATTTTAATTCTAAAATCACCATCTTTGTAATCTCAAAGTCATAAAATAATAGTGTATTTATCCATCTCACATATTATCCGTATAGCTCCTCTCTCCTCCGGAGTGCGCGGCACTATTATTACTACCACGACCCCATCCCGGGGTTAAATTCACATATCGTCAACATTGACCAGCAAGCTGGTACTTACCGGGACCAAAACGCGTCCACATCCTATTATTAATATTTATTCTCATGCAAGTTTTAAAATTCGGCGGAACCTCTGTTGGCAGCCCCCAGGCCATAGAACAGGTTTGCGGCATTATCGCAAAATACCCGCGAAAGGGACATATGGTGATCGTGGTTTCAGCGATGAGCGGCATTACGGACAAACTCATACAAAGCGGACAACTGGCGGGCCAGGCGCAGGAACAATACAAGAACATATTGCAGGAGATCGAAGCCAGGCATCTGGATACCATCCGGGCACTCTTCCCCATCACCGCGCAAAGCGGATTGCTGAGCCAGGTGAAAAAGCAGCTGAACCAGCTGGAATCCTTATGCGACGGCATCTTCCAGGTAGGCGAATTGAGCAGGAGATCCCTTGACAAGATCATGAGCTTCGGTGAACTCCTCTCCTCCTGGCTGATAGCGGAAAAACTCAAACACACCGGTTTAAAAACCACATGGAAAGACAGCCGGGAACTGATCGTTACAGACGCACAATTCGGGCATGCCCTTGTGAACTTTGAAGCAACAGACTACCAGATCACCGGCTATTTCCAGCATCCCTCCTCAGAATACACCATACTGCCCGGCTTCATCGCCGCTACCGGTGAAAGGGAAACCACTACGCTCGGCAGGGGTGGCTCGGACTATACCGCAGCCATCGTAGCCGCCGCCATGGACGCCAGCGTACTCGAAATATGGACGGACGTAAGCGGTATGATGACGGCGGATCCGCGCCTCGTACCACAGGCCATCGCCATTCCGCATATCTCTTACGAAGAGGCCATGGAATTGTCCCATTTCGGCGCCAAGGTCATCTATCCGCCTACCATCCAGCCGGTTATGAACCGCCGCATCCCCATCCGGATCAGGAACACCTTTGCACCGGATGATTACGGCACACTGATACAGGACAACGGCGAAAAACCCTTCCCGGTCACCGGCATCTCCGGTATTCGCCAGATAGCGCTCCTGACGCTGGAAGGCAGCGGCATGGTGGGCATTCCCGGGTTTTCCAAAAGATTGTTCGATGCGTTGTTACAGGAAAAAGTGAACGTGATCCTCATCACGCAAAGCTCTTCGGAGCACTCCATCACGGTAGGCATACACGAAAACGACATGCTGAAGGCCAAAGCGGCAGTAGACAGCGAGTTCGCACAGGAGATCCACGACAAACGCATCGAGCCGCTGAACGTGGAAAAAGACCTCTGCATCGTGGCGGTGGTGGGCGACAACATGAAGAACCATCATGGCATGAGCGGTAAACTGTTCGGAGCACTGGGCCGCAATGCGATCAACGTTCGGGCCATTGCACAGGGTTCCACCGAAAAGAATATTTCCGCAGTGATCAACAGGAACGATGTGAGAAAGGCCCTCAATGTGATCCATGAAGCCTTCTTTGAATCGGAATCGCGGCAGGTGAACGTTTTCATCGCCGGCACTGGAAATGTAGGCAGCAAACTGCTGGAACAACTGCAGCTGCAACAGGAATACCTGCGGCAGGAGCTGGGTTTGCAGGTACGGGTGATGGCATTGGCCAACAGCCGCAGGATGCGCTTCTCCGATAGCGGTATTTCATTACAGCACTGGAAAGAAGAGCTACAGGCCGGCCAGGATATGCATCTGGCTGATTTTGCACAACATATCCGGTCCATGAACCTCCGCAACAGCGTGTTTGTAGATAATACCGCCAGCGATGAGGTAGCAGACCTGTACAGTACCTTTCTGCAACACGGCATTTCCGTAGTGACCTGTAACAAGATCGCCTGTTCATCCGCATATGCCAACTATAAACAACTGAAAGACCTCGCCCGGAAGTTCAATGCGTCTTTCCTCTTCGAAACCAATGTGGGCGCCGGTTTACCGGTCATCAATACGTTGAATGACCTTATACGCAGCGGCGACAGGGTACAAACCATTGAGGCTGTGCTCAGTGGCAGCCTGAACTTCATCTTCAATCACTTCGTGAATGGCGCGAGCTTCCGTGAAGTGGTGAAAGCGGCACAGAATGAAGGGTACACGGAACCCGATCCGCGCATCGACCTCAGCGGTAAAGATGTGATGCGTAAGATTCTCATCCTCGCGCGGGAAAGCGGCGCAGTATTGGAAATGGAAGACATCCGTAATCATTCCTTCCTGCCGGATGAATGCTTACATGCGAAAGATGTGCAGACATTCTATGAACAACTGGATGTACACGCCGCACATTTCCGGCACCTGCTGCAATCGGCGGCAGACAAAGGGGAGCGACTGAAGTTCGTGGCGCGTTATCATAACGGACAAGCCTCCGTGGGCCTGCAATCCGTGCATCCGCAACATCCCTTCTACCAGCTGGAAGGCAAGGACAACATCGTGCTGTTCACCACCAGCCGCTATGCGGAGCAGCCTCTTATCGTAAAAGGAGCCGGTGCAGGCGCGGATGTGACCGCTTCCGGCATATTTGCAGATATTATCAGAACCGTTCGATAAAAGATCTTATGAGCAAGCAAAACAAATCCTCCGTAAAAGTATTCTCCCCCGCCACCGTGGCGAACGTGGCCTGCGGCTTTGATGTGGTGGGCCTGGCCCTGGATGGCCCCGGAGACGAAATGGAACTGCAGATCAGCGATGCGCCGGGCGTTCGCATCATCCGCGTGGAAGGCGCCACGCTTCCGCTGGAAGCAGCGCAGAATGTAGCGGGCGTGGCTTTGCAGGCCATGTTGCAGGAGTACGCGCAGCCGGATCTTGGTGTGGAAGTAACGATACATAAGCACATCCAGCCCGGCAGCGGCATCGGGTCCAGCGCAGCGAGCGCGGCCGGAGCCGTGGTGGGACTGAACAAGCTCCTCGGCGATCATTTCCCGGCTGAATCCCTCGTTCGCTTTGCAATGGAAGGAGAACGCCTTGCCTGTGGAACACCGCACGCAGATAATGTAGCGCCGGCCATCATGGGCGGGTTCACGCTTGTACGCAGCTATCAGCCGCTGGATGTGATCCGTCTCCATACCCCCGAAGACCTCTGGGTGACCGTGATCCACCCGCAGATAGAAGTAAAAACCTCCGATGCCCGTGGCATCCTCAAACAGCAGGTATTACTTCGCGACGCCATTCGCCAATGGGGTAATGTAGGCGCCCTCGTAGCCGGACTTTACCAGGAAAACTATCCGCTCATCAGCCGGGCGCTCGAAGATGTGATCGTAGAGCCCATCCGTTCCATCCTCATTCCCGCCTTTCATGAACTGAAGCTCAAATGCCGGGAAGCAGGGGCCCTGGGGGGAGGGATCTCCGGCAGCGGGCCATCCGTGTTCATGCTCAGCAAAGGCGAAACCAATGCCCGCGCCGTGGCGGACACGATGCAACAGATATACGCACCTCTCGGGGTGGATTACAAGATCTACGTTTCCCGGATCAGCACATCCGGCGTACACGAAATCCAAGATTAATTCCCATGCAGTACTATAGCTTACAAAATCATCAACACCGCGCTTCCTTCCGGGAAGCGGTGATCCAGGGACTTGCACCGGACAAGGGATTATACTTCCCCCTCGAGATCCCGAAACTGGACAAAGATTTCGCAGAACGGCTTGAAGAATATGATCCGCTGTACATTGCGCGGAAAGTGATCCAGCCTTTCATCGGCGATGAGATACCGGAGCATCATCTCAAACAGATCATCCGGGATACACTTTCTTTTCCTTTCCCCCTCCGGGAAATTGAAGAAAACGTATATGCGCTGGAGTTATTCCACGGCCCTACCCTCGCTTTCAAGGACGTAGGCGCACGGTTCATGGCCGGTTGCCTCGGTTACTTCCGCCGCGGGAATGAGAAGCCGGTAACCGTACTGGTGGCTACTTCCGGGGATACGGGGGGCGCCGTGGCCCAAGGGTTCCATCATGTACCGGGCGTGGAAGTGGTCATCCTCTACCCTTCCGGCAAAGTGAGCGAACTGCAGGAAAAACAACTCACCACTTTAGGCGGTAACATTCACGCACTGGAGATCAACGGCACGTTCGATGACTGCCAGCGCATGGTCAAAACCGCATTCCTCGATGCGGAACTACAGGCACAGCGACCGCTCACCTCCGCCAATTCCATCAATGTAGCCCGGTGGCTCCCGCAGATGTTCTATTATTTCATGGCTTACCGCAAAGTGAAACATTGGCACAAGGAAACCGTCATATCCGTTCCCAGCGGCAATTTCGGTAATATCTGCGCAGGCATGATGGCGGCCGCGATGGGACTTCCTGTTTATCATTTCATCGCCGCCACCAACGTAAACGATACCGTGCCGCGCTATCTTCAAAACGGCCGGTATGAACCGCACAGCGCCGTTCCAACACTATCCAATGCCATGGATGTGGCCGATCCCAGCAATTTTGTGCGGATACTGCAACTCTTTGCCGGTAACGAACGGGCGCTGAAAGCCAGTCTTTCTGCGTATAGCTTTACGGACAAAGAAACAGCAGCAGCCATGGAAGCCGTTTTCCGGGAGCACCAATACCTCATGGACCCGCACGGAGCGGTGGGATATCTCGGCCTGAAACAATACCTCCGGCAACATCCCGGTCATACCGGCATCTTCCTCGAAACCGCACACCCTGTGAAGTTCACGAATGTGCTGCCGGAGGGATTGCGCGCCGGGGTGGATATGCCTGAAAGGATACAGCAGCTGTTCCATTTGCAAAAGACGGCCGTGAGGATGGATGCGGATTATGCACAATTGAAAGACTGGCTGATGCAGGCTTAATGCAGTTTTGACAAGCCGCATTTCTTACCTAAGTTTGGGTAATGAAACTTTTACGCATCAGTGCTCTGCTGATATTTTTTGCCGCCTGCCAGTCATCCGTGCAGGAAAAGCAACAGCCCGCCGTTGCAGTGGATTCCCTTGCTATCGCAATTGAAAATATGCGCGCAGCGCTGGATTCTGTACCACAGGATGCCGAATTGCGGATGTACCTGGCCAATGCACTCCTGGAACATCACCAATACGAGGCGGCGGACAGCCAGGCGATGATCCTTGCGAAGGATAAGGCCAGTCTGGATAAAGCGGCATATGTCAAAGCGCTGATCGCACTTCACTGGAAAGACACCGCGCAGACCATCGCGCGGCTGACAGAGGCAGTGTCATTGCGCGGAAAGAAAAGCGAATATGAAGCGGTGATGATGCTGGCGGACCTGTTCACTGCGAAACATCTGCAGGACTCTGCATACAACTATTACACCCTCGCCCACGGGATCAACCTGGAAGCGGCCGAGCCCTCCTACAATGTAGGGCATATCCTCGAGGCAAAAGGCAATAACAGGATGGCGGCGGCCTGGTACCGGGAAGCAATCCGCCGGGAACCCGCATACACGGCGGCTTACATCGCGCTGGGCAATTTGTCCGAAGAGGCGGGGAAACTGAAGGAGGCGCTGGGACTTTTTAACATGGCTACCAAGTCAGACCCCACCAATGCCACTACTTTCTACCATAGGGGGAGGGTCTTCCTCAAGCTGGGTGAAAAACCGGCAGGATTGGACGATCTGACCAAAGCGCTTTCCTTCCGTAAAAACTATCCGGAAGCAAAAGCCCTCCTGGATTCCGCCTTAGCCGGTAAAAATCATTAGGTTTGCACCAATCTTAAATCATCATTCTTTGGAAAAGAAAACACCTATCATCGCTCCTTCCCTGCTGGCTGCCAACTTTCTGGAGATCGGCAGGGAAGTGGAAATGGTCAACCGGAGCGAAGCCGGATGGCTGCACCTGGATGTGATGGACGGCCGCTTTGTGCCGAACATCAGTTTTGGCCTGCCGGTTATTACGCAGGTATCCAAAATTTCCACCAAGGTCTGCGATGTGCACCTCATGATAGAAGAGCCGGAGAAGTACGCGGAAGCATTCGCGAAAGCGGGTGCACAGCATCTTACCGTACATATCGAAGCCTGTGTGCATCTGCACCGGAACATCCAGCAGATAAAAGGGCTGGGTATGAAAGCCGGTGTGGCGCTGAATCCGCATACGCCGGTGCAGTTACTGGAAAATATTATACGGGATGTTGATCTGGTATTGGTGATGAGTGTAAACCCGGGGTTTGGGGGGCAGCATTTTATCGAACAGACCTATGCGAAGATCCGCCAGTTAAGAAAGATGATCGATGAGAGTGGATCATCTGCATTAATTGAGATTGATGGCGGTGTTACGTTGGAAAATGCAAAAGCGATCGTAGAAGCCGGGACGGATGTATTGGTGGCAGGCAATACGGTCTTTGCCTCTAAAGACCCGCTGGCCACTATCAGGGCGTTGAAAGGCTGAACTGCGGCTATTGTCCCAGTTGTCCGATAATGTCGCTTGTAAGCGGTTTCGTCAGGTATCCTTCCACAAAATCAAAATCATTCACCCGTTCCCGGTCCTTTTCATCGATAGAGGATGTAAGTACGTATACCCGTACCGGTTTACAAAGCGTTTCCCGCACCGCAGAAAAAGCTTCCAGGAATTCCCAGCCATCCATAACGGGCATGTTCAGATCAAGGAGAATGAGGTCAGGGAGCTGCGCCGCATTATCCCGGTGTTCGCGGATATGTTCCAGCACTTCCTGTGCATCCGAGAACTTCTTTACAGCATCTGAAATATGCTGACGGTCCAGCATGATCTGTGTGATCTGCTGATGGATGGGATCATCATCGACTATGAAAATCGAATGTAGCGGCTTCATATAGGTAAGCTATTCGTTCCTGAAGGTAATGATAAATTTTGTTCCGGCACCAGGCTTGCTGTATGCTTCTATTGTTCCGCCCATCGCTTCGATCTGGCTTTTGGTGATGAAAAGCCCTATCCCCTTGGCATCTTTGTTCTTGTGAAACGTTTTTCTGAACCCGAAAAGTTTGCCTCCATACCGCTCCATGTCAATCCCGATCCCGTTGTCTTCAGCCGACAATACCACGCCTCCGTCTACCACCCAACTGCGAAAATGCACTGTGGAAGAGCGTTCCCGCGAGCGGTATTTGATCGCATTGGTCAGGAGGTTCTGCAGGATGCTGTCCAGATAAATGCGCGGATATTCGATATCGGGAGCGACCGTAAAATCCGTCGTGATCCTGATCCCGCTGGATTCAATATCCACGAACAGGATGTCTTTCACCTTTTGCAATCGATCGGAAAACGACAGCCTTTCCTTTTCCACGTTGAGGTCTTTCCGTATCTGTACCACTTCAATGAGATCGTTCAGCGTTTCATCTATATTCCGGATCACTTCTTTGAACATGCCTACGTATAACACCCGTTCTTCTTCGTTGTCCGTTTCGCTCATGATATGCATCAGCGCTTTCATGTTGGCGATGGGCGCCCGCAGGTTATGTGAAGTGATATGCGCAAAGTCTTCCAGCTGCTTGTTCTGGTTCACCAGGTATTTATTCAGTGCAGAAAGCTGGTCGTTGGCCTTTCGCAGCTCCCGCTGCATCTTCTTGCTTTCTGTGATATTGCGGGTGAAGATGGAAATGCTCCCGTCCTGCATCGGCGCCAGCAGGAACTCATACCATTTATCCAGTTCCGGCAGGTAATTGAAGAAAGAAACGGGCGCCTGTTGCTGGATGCATTGCTGTACCCTGGCATGAAATGTAGATCCCACGAGCATCGGGAAAACCTCAAAAATATTCCGGCCGATCACCTTGCCGTGATCCACGATCTCCTGAGCCTTCCGGTTAATAAAGTTCACTCTGCCGTCTTTGTCCATTACCGCATAACCCATGTCAATGGTATCGAAGAAAAGCCGCATCAGTTCCGTATTGCGGGAAAGCTGATCGCGGATCTTGTATTGTTCGGTCACGTCCTGAATCACGCCATAGATACGCACAATACGTCCGTTACGATATTCCGGCCGGCCGATAGTGCGGGCCTGGATCACGTTGTTCCTGGCAGTGCTGAGCGTTATCTGGATATCATAAGCCTTACCTCTCGACATGCAAGCCGCCATGGCCTGTTCCATTTTCTTCCGCGAATCCCCAGTATAGAAGGAAAGCGCCTTTTCCACCGTCATAGCCGCATAGGGTGGCAGCTCATGAAGCTTATAGGTCTGCGCGCTCCATCGCATCTTGCCCGTGCCCATATCCAGCTCCCAGCCGCCTATCTTCCCGATCTCACCGGTCTGTAAGAGGAACTCCTGCGCTTTGGTATTCTCGATCTCCTGCCGCTTTTTCTCCGTGATATCATTCACCAGCGCCACTACCAGCTGATCCTTGTCCACCGGATCCTCCACCGGGAACATCGTAAGATCCAGGAAAAGCTCCCGTTCTACTTTCCCGCCGGGGACATCCAGTGTATATTCCAGTTTTTTCTCAATACGGACTACTTTACCTTCCTGCAATACCCGCAGGAAAAGCTCATTCAGCCCCAGCTGCTCTTCATTCAGGCCGGCACTGTCATACAACCGCCGCTGCGTTTGGTTCACCCGCCGGATGAATCCGTAATTATCAAACTGGATATAGCCTACGGGCAGGTTCTCCACAATGGTATGCAGGAGGCGTTCGCTTTTCTCAAGACTGAGCACCGCCAGTTTTTTCTCGGTGATCTCGCTGAGGATGAGGAACAGATAAGCGATCTCCCCTTCCTTGTCCAGCACGGGAAATCCGGTGGCTTCATAATAGAGTGGCTGGATGCGGGTTACGTTCTCTTCTTCCTGCTCCACGTACTTCAGGAGCATTTCCCGGCTTACCGGTATTTTCCGGTGCTTCACCTCTTCGAGGAGCGCGTGCAATCCGTTGCGGCGGTTGATGGGATCGGCAATAACGTTGTAGGGCTGATGCTGCAGGGCGGGATGCATCTCACCGAGGATATCCCGCTGTGCCTGGTTCATGTCTTTGCTCCAGCCTTCCGGTGTGAACTGATGGAGGCCGATGGGGAGGTTCTCCAGCACGCTCCGGAAAAACCGCTCATTTTCCTGCGCTTCCACCTCCAGTTGTATGTCGCGGATAGTCAGCAGTACGCTTTCTACGGTCCGGCTGGCGGAGAAGAGGGGGCTAAGACTGATACGCCAGTGCCGGGCGGGCTGTCCTGACACCCAAACAAATTCCGTACGCTCTCCGCGGAGGGCGCGTTGCCAGTGATGCTGAAATGTTTCGTCGCCGCTTCTCTGTTCAATATCGAGGTGTCGGCTGTTCTCTGCAGTAAAAGCCTTATTGACAGATAACGGACGGAGGCGTGTATCAAATACCGCCGCCGGGTCCGGCAAAGCTTCCAATACCTGGTGCAGCAGGGCAATGTTCATGGAATCGTTCAATTTGGCATAGGCGATTGGATGGAAACAAAGGTACTCAATATATTATACAAATTCGTGCTATTAAACGGCAAATACGATTATCGTTGTTTTCAAAAAATTCACACAGGTATTCTTGTGGTCGGTTGCCTCCTTTTAAATATCTTTGGAGCAGGAAACAAATAATTCACTTTTTACGTTTAACTATTAAGCATAGGAGATTAAAAATCAAACAGCAGGATGAAAGTATTAATACTCATGGGCTCCGAGAGCGACAAACCGGTAATGCAGGAATCTCAAAATTATTTACAGTTCTTTGGTATCGAAAGCGATCTGATCGTGGCTTCCGCCCACAGGAATCCCGATAAGGTACGTGACCTGGTGGTAAATGCACAACCGCAGGGATATGGCGTGATCATTGCAGCAGCAGGTATGGCAGCAGCCCTGCCGGGCGTGGTATCCGCCTATACATCCCTCCCGGTGCTGGGCGTTCCCCTTGAAGGCGGATTGCCTGGTGGTGTGGACGCACTGTACTCCATCGTACAGATGCCCGCAGGCCTGCCGGTAGGTACTTTGGCTGTAGGCAAAGCAGGCGCCAGAAATGCGGCTGTGCTGGCAGCAAGGATATTCGCCTTAAGCGACAAAAAAACAGCAGAACGCGTAGAAGCGTTCAAACAGAACGGATACCGGATCTAGGCCGTTTCACCGGATGCGGCGGCTTTTCTTCCACATCCGGTTTTACAGCTTTCAGGTCCGAATGCAGACAACCATATAAATCGAACCGCACTTGACAGAATCGATCATTAACCTGGATAGCGTAAATCCCATCGAATTTTTTGGGGTGAACAATGGAAAACTGGACTTACTGAAAAAGAAGTTCCCCTTACTGAAGATCTTATCCCGCGGCACACAGCTGAAGCTGTCCGGCGCACCGGAAGAAGTGGCTAACGCCAGGGAAAAGATCGGCCAGATCGTGAGTTACCTCGAACGCAACGGCCACCTCAGTGAAAATTATTTCGAGCAGATCCTCGGCGAGGAAGAAGGATCCGGCATCGATCATTTCAAAGACCGCAATCCCAATGAAGTACTGGTGTTCGGCCCCAACGGACGCACAGTTCGTGCCAAAACCGCTAATCAGAAGAAGATGGTGGCACTGGCGGATAAGAACGACATCGTTTTTGCGATCGGTCCCGCCGGTACCGGTAAAACCTACACAGCCGTTGCTTTGGCCGTGAGAGCGCTTAAGAACAAGGCCGTGCGCAAGATCATCCTCACCCGTCCCGCTGTGGAAGCCGGTGAAAGCCTGGGTTTCCTCCCCGGTGACCTCAAGGAAAAGATCGATCCGTATCTGCGCCCTTTGTATGATGCGCTGGATGATATGATCCCCGCAGATAAGCTCAGCTATTTCATGACCAACCGCATCATCGAGATTGCCCCGCTGGCGTATATGCGTGGCCGTACGCTGGACAATGCGTTCATCCTCCTGGATGAAGCCCAGAACTCCACAGACCTGCAGATGAAGATGTTCCTTACCCGTATCGGTTCATCCGCGAAAGCGATCATTACCGGCGACCTTACACAGATCGACCTTCCCAAAAATCAGAAGAGCGGTCTTGGTAAAGCCACCCGTATCCTGCGGAATATCGATGGGATCGGATACCTTGAACTGGATGAGGAAGACGTAGTGCGCCACCGCCTGGTAAAGGCCATCATCAAGGCTTACGACGAAAACAAGGAGGATCACAATTAACAGTATCTTAACAGGCGTTGTTGTAAGTTGTGCAATTGAACGATTCCCGTTAATTTTGTTCATGCAATATCACTTTAACCTATAAACCTCATGAGTTATTTCAGGCGATTATTTTATATGTTGTGTATATCGGTCGTGCTTTTTTCAGGATGTAAAAAGAAACCCGATCCACAGGAGGTTGCCCTGCAATTCATGCACGCTATTCAGGAATCGAACTTTGAACGTGCCAAGGAATACGCTACAAAAGAATCTCAACAGGTTATACTGCTTTACTCCATTTTTGACGGCAAACGGAACGAGAACGAACGGGAGAAGATCAAAAATGCCCAGCTCAAAGTTGTAAATCATACGGAAGAAGGCGACAAAGCCACGGTAACCATCCTTAATTCATCTATCGACAAACGCGAAACACTGCAACTGGTCAAAGAAAGCGGTCAGTGGAAAATATCACTGACACTCGAAAGCATCCTTCCCACTTCCGTTATGCCCGGTGTGGACATGAATATGATGGCGCCACCGTCCATACCGCGGGCGCAAAAGGATTCTTTCCATGTACAGAAGGATTCCACCAGGATCCAATGATCGCTTAATTTTTTCCGCTATTTCCGGGTTTGTTCCTTAATTTTGCGCCTTTATTGGTTTTAAAGGTTTAAAAAGAAGTATTGTTTATGACGACAAATCCGTGGCATAGTGTTAGTCCTGGCGATAACGTACCCCACCTGGTAACCGGTATCATCGAAATACCGAAAGGTTCCCGCGCCAAATACGAATTGGATAAAGAAAGCGGTCTGCTGAAACTGGACAGGGTTTTGTATTCCTCTGTATATTATCCGGCCAACTATGGCTTTATTCCGAAAACATATTGTGATGATCATGACCCGTTGGATATCCTCATCCTTTCCCAGATCGACTGTGTGCCGCTGTGTATCATGGAGGCCAAGGTGATCGGGGTGATGCAGATGATCGACAGCGGAGAAGCGGACGACAAGATCATTGCCGTAGCAGCGCACGACATGAGCGTAAACTACATCAACGATATTTCAGAGTTGCCGCCGCATTTCATTGACGAGATGCGTCACTTCTTCGAAGAGTATAAGAAACTCGAGAACAAAACCGTGAAGGTGGAGGAATTCCAGAACAAGGCCAAGGCAGAGGAGATCATTATGGATGCATTCGCATTGTACGACAAGACTTTCCCACAGCAGTAATAAACGTATCAAAAAAGGCTCCTCGTCCCGGGGAGCCTTTTTAACTTTCAGAAGTACCTTTTAAGCAGGCGCAGTTTGTGTGTGCGCACACCGGTATCCGCATTTACGATACCCTGGTTATCGATCGGGTCTATCCTTACTTTACCGGAAGAATGAATGATCTGGTGATCATTCAGCATAATGCCCACATGGGTAATCCTGCCCGCTTCATTGTCGAAAAAGGCGAGGTCACCCGGTTTCACCTCCTGGATAAGGGACACCAGTTCTCCCTGTGTGGCTTGCTGCCAGGCATCACGGAGGAGCGGATGGCCGAGGAGTTTGTAGACGGACTGAGTGAAGCCCGAGCAATCCACACCAAAAACGGATTTTCCGCCCCATAAATAGGCTGTATTCAGGAAGCTGTGGGCAATAGGGCCCCATGCGGTTCCCGGGGAGGCCGGCGGGCGGAAATGCGCTATTCCGGATTCCGCAGATACCTTTACTTTTCCCCATACCGGAACATCCAGCTTCAACAAACAACCATATGGGATATACATCGGCTGGTCATTCACAGAGAGCCTGGCTGCCCATTGTGTAGCCACATGCGCAGGCGGTACGTCATACAGTTCCTGCGGGATCGTTTCCAGGTGCGATGCCGTCACCCAGCCTTCATACCCGTCATACTGCATTTTCACTTTCACCCAGCCATCCGGGGTAACTGATTCTGTTTCAACACATTCCCCAAACAGCGCTTCGGAGACGATCTCGCTCCGGTGAGAGGCTTCCGCCCTGAGCGGCATAACAGGTACGATGGTAATGGCTAATGGCATGTTAATTGTTTATATTAAATGGCCTGAAGATGAACTTTTAACACGAAAATGCGTAAATATATTGATAAGCTTATGCACCTCCTGTTAAATAATCTGACTGATAAGGAATTACTGCTGCGTATCAGGAAGCACCAGGACCAGGAAGCCGCAGGCGCCCTCCTGGATCGCTACAGCCATCTGCTGGTAGCGCTCAGCCTTCCACACCTCTCCGCGGAGAGCCGTGCAGAAACAGCATTCCCGGACCTGACGCGGCAATTGTATGCCCGTCTCCTGCACAGCACCACCAATAAGGTGAATGAGGTGCTTTATGCCCTTGTAACATCCTATTTCTCCATGAGGGACAAAACCCAGCCCCCGCTCCCGCTGCCTTATGAGCAGGCCATCCAGCGGCTGGAAACACGCGTAGAGAATGCAGGAAACAACCCCATTGAAAAAGAAGCCCTTGCAGCACAACTCGAAAAAGCCTTCGGAACGTTGCAGGCCGATGAACAAATGATGGTTACCCGATTCTACCTGGAGCACCAGTCCCTCAGCGATCTTGCAGAAAGCCAGCATACCACTACCGATGAAGTGCGGAATAAACTGAAAGGAGCCAAGAAGAAACTTGCAACTTATTTGATGGATCAGGCGTATGAACAATAATTCCTCCAGGCAAGAAAGGATCTTCAAGATCTTCACCCCTGTACGCTGTCTGAACAGGGACCAGTCCCTCCGTTACCTGAGTGGTAACATGACGGATGTGGAAAAGCATCTCATAGACCAGCACCTGGTGGATTGCGACCTTTGCCATGAATCGCTGCAGATACTGGCGGATACACATCAACATGAGCCATACGAACGGCTTAGCCATCAATTGAGCCTTTTCCTCCAACGGGAATATGCACCGCAGGCCAGGCAAACCGAACAACAAATACGCCGCACAAAACGCAACGGACGTACAAAGGAGGGATTAATCTCCTCCTTCTGGGTGGTCATGTTCGTGGTTGTAGGTATTGGCGGCATTTTCCTGCTCCGGCAACACCTGAAGAATCGCCCCCTCGTGGCGGCCACCCCGCAAAAAACGGAAGAACCGCAACCCGCACCGGCCGGCAACGAAATACCAGCCGTCCGGGAAGACGAAACGTATAAAACGGTGGACAAAAAGCCTGTTACCTCCGGCAAGCCACCCGCCATTCTCACGCAATACAATACCAAAGACACAGCAGCCAAAGTGAAAAAAACGCCGGCTCCGGTAAAGGACAGTGCATCACTCAAAAAGAAAGCTGCAAAAGACACCATCCGCAAAACGGTACTGCCGGTAACGGATACGAATACACGTACTAAAATTGAAACAGCGGAGATCGCGACCCAAAAAGTGGACCCACCCAAAGAAGAAAAAACAACACCTCCGGTAAAACCCACTCCTGCAGAAGAGAAAGACACCAGGCCCGTCACAGATAACCTGTCCGGAGATGAATTCCTGTACCGGACGGCCCTCCGGTACCAACAACAGGGAGATATCAGCGAAGCGATCAGCCAGTTCAAACGGCTCTCCGGCAACGACAAATACTCCGAACGCGCCAAATATCAGCTTGCCCTCTGCTATCGCACCAAAGGCCAGAATAACAAGGCCCGCCGCCTTTTCAGGGAAGTCATCCGCATGGAAGGCAGTATGAAATCCATGGCGCAGGCTGCTTTGGATAACATGAACTAAAAAACATTATGGATTTTCTCCAAGGCTGCATCTTATAATGCAGAACTCTATCTTTACACCGTGAATTATCCCAGCGATCAACATCTTACAGACCAGGAACTGCTGCAACGGTATAAGACCGACGGCAACAGCGATTGGATAGGCGTCCTGTTCGACCGGTATGCGATCCTGCTGCTGGGTCTCTGCATGAAATACCTGAAGAATGAAGAAGATGCGCGGGATAGTGTACAGCAGATCTTCCTGAAAGTACTGTCAGACATCCGCAAACATGAGGTCATTTTCTTCAAGGCCTGGATCTACCAGGTAGCGCGCAACCATTGCCTGATGCAACTGCGGCACCATAAGGATGTGGAGCTGAAGGAAGGGCACATGCCCGAAGTAGCGGAACAGGAAGATGCATCCGCGCATGTACAGAAAGACGTCATGATCGAGAACATGGGAAAGGCACTGGAATTGTTGAACGATGAACAACGCCGCTGTGTGAAGCTCTTCTACCTTGAGAAGCGATCTTATCAGGAGGTATCCGATCTTACAGGATATTCCCTTCTGCAGGTAAAAAGCTATATCCAGAACGGGAAACGCAACCTGAAATTATTATTGGAAAAGTACAGTAAAAATAAACGCTAACTTGCAGTAGCGAAAGCAACTTTATGAACGACCATTTCACAGACATATTCACCGAAACGGCTTGTCCCACCCAGGATCAGCTGCTGGCATATGTACAGGGAAAACTCAGCCCCGAAGAAAGGCATGAGGTAGAGCTGCATCTGGCGGACTGTGAGCTGTGCAGTGAAGCGGTTGAAGGGCTTTCCGCCATCCGCGAGAAAGAACAGATTCCCGCATGGCTCCGGCAAGCCAAATGGAATGTACTGCAAAAGCTGCGCAGGAAAAATCGCAAAAAGAAAAAGGAACATTTTTATCTCTACATCGCCGTCATCGCACTGATGATCATATTCCTGGCCATCGCCGTATTCTGGCTGTACCATTTCTCCCGCAGATAGGCGCTAATAGGACTGTTTATCCTGCTTTTCATCCCATAACCGGAATACCTCCCTGGCGGCTTCGCTGGGAAAAGCGATGAAAGGTATCTTCTTCTCCTGATGCGGCACCTCAATCTCTTTATAGATAAAGGAATCGTCAAAGTTGATTGCTGCGGCCTCTTCTTTGGTATTCGCAAAGTACACCCGTTTCGGGCGCGCCCAGTAAATGGCGCCGAGGCACATGGGGCACGGCTCACAGGATGTAAAGATTTCACAATCCTCCAGCTGAAAGGTTTGCAGACGGTTGCAGGCATCTCGGATAGCCACCACTTCCGCATGCGCCGTAGGGTCGTTATGCGACAGCACCTGGTTCCAGCCCTCACCCACTATTTCATCCCCTTTCACCACAACGGAACCAAATGGACCGCCATCCCCATTCTGCATACCGCGTTTCGATAATTCTATCGCCCGGGCCATGAATCTTTTTTCTCTTTCCCCGATCTGGTTCATAACCTTGTTTTGCAGGCAAATGTAGCGCTTTTGGCTACACGCACCTTACAGGGGAAGGCGTGAAACATACTCCACGCCCTTCCTGTAGGCCTTTTAACCCCCATCTTCCTTATAAGGAAACCTGCCGGGCGTAGGGCGCAATATAGGACCTGATTTTAAATTACACAAAATTTTAATTTGATTAATATTATAATATATTGATATTAATTTCGTTGCCGCATAAAAAAACCCGGATGAGGAATCATCCGGGTATTACCTGTAACTGTATATCGTCGTATTTAGAATAGAATTGTTATGCGTTCCTGATCACGACCACTCCATCGAACACATCTACCAAAACAGGTTTTGTTTTGTCGATCTCACCGGCAAGTATTTTCTTGCTCAGCAGGTTCACGATCTCTTTCTGGATCAGGCGTTTCAATGGCCGGGCGCCGAACTGCGGGTCGTAACCCTGTTCTGCGAGGTACTCCAGCGCATAATCGGAGAATTCCAATATCATGCCATTCTTGGCTACCAGATCGTGCAGCTGTTGTAATTGTATGTTAATAATTCCTTTCACTTCTTTCCGCAGCAGCGGCTGGAACATAATCACTTCATCCACGCGGTTGAGGAATTCAGGGCGGATGGTCTGCCGTAACAAGTTCATCACTTCTTCCCTGGTACGGTCCACTACTTCTTCCCGGTTGGATTCTGATATTTTTTCAAAATTTTCCTGGATGATGTGGCTGCCCATGTTGCTGGTCATGATGATGATCGTGTTCTTGAAGTTCACCACACGGCCTTTGTTGTCTGTAAGCCGGCCATCGTCCAGCACCTGCAGGAGGATGTTGAACACATCGGGATGTGCTTTCTCAATCTCATCCAGCAACACAACGGAATAAGGTTTACGCCTAACCGCCTCTGTGAGTTGCCCGCCTTCATCATATCCTACGTATCCGGGAGGAGCACCTACGAGTCGGCTTACCGCATGTTTCTCCTGGTATTCGCTCATATCGATGCGGGTCATCATGCTTTCATCATCGAAGAGGAAATCGGCGAGCGCTTTTGCAAGCTCCGTTTTACCCACCCCGGTAGTACCGAGGAAGATGAACGAACCGATGGGGCGTTTAGGATCGTGCAAGCCCGCGCGGCTTCTGCGGATGGCATCCGCCACGGCAACGATTGCTTCATCCTGCCCTACTACCCGTTTGTGCAGCTCCTCTTCGAGATGTAAAAGTTTATCTTTCTCGCTCTGCATCATGCGGCTTACCGGGATGCCGGTAGCTTTGGCCACGTTTTCGGCAATATCTTCCGCATCTACTTCCTCTTTCAGCAGGCGTTTATGATTGGCAGAGATCGTATTCAGCTCTTTCGTGAATTCTTCCACGATCTTTTCCTGTTCCTTGATCTTGCCATAGCGGATCTCGGCCACCTTACCGAAATCACCGTTGCGCTCCGCCTGTTCGGCTTCATGCTTCAGATCTTCGATCGCGGCTTTGGCGTTCTGCACTTTGTCTACCAGCTCCTTTTCCTTTTTCCACTTGGCTTTGAACGTATTCCGTTCTTCGCTTAACCGGGCGATTTCCGCGCCCAGTTCCCGCAGTTTTCCTTCATCATTCTCCCGTTTAATAGCCTCCCGTTCGATCTCGAGCTGACGGATGCGGCGTTCCAGCTCATCCAGTTCTTCCGGCATGGAGTTCATTTCCAGCCGCAGTTTCGCCGCGCTTTCATCGATCAGGTCGATTGCCTTGTCTGGCAGGAAACGATCCGTGATATAGCGATGGGAAAGCTCCACGGCTGCGATGATCGCTTCATCTTTGATCAGCACATGATGGTGGTTCTCATATCTTTCTTTCAGTCCGCGGAGGATGGAAATAGCGTCCTCTTCCGTAGGCTCATCGATGAGCACCTTCTGGAAACGGCGTTCCAGGGCCTTGTCTTTTTCAAAATATTTCTGGTATTCATTCAGCGTAGTGGCGCCGATAGCACGCAACTCTCCGCGAGCCAGCGCAGGCTTCAGGATGTTAGCCGCGTCCATGGCGCCTTCCATGGCACCGGCACCGATCAGCGTATGGATCTCATCAATGAAAAGGATGATGCTGCCATCGCTCTCTCCTACTTCCTTCACTACTGCTTTCAATCTTTCTTCAAATTCACCGCGATATTTCGCGCCCGCCATGAGCGCGCCCATATCCAGTGCGTAAATGATTTTATTATGCAGGTTATCGGGCACGTCCCCGTTGATGATGCGATGTGCCAGTCCTTCCGCGATGGCCGTTTTACCCACCCCCGGCTCCCCTACGAGGATAGGGTTGTTTTTGGAACGGCGGGAAAGGATATGCAGCGTTCTGCGGATCTCTTCATCCCGACCGATCACCGGGTCCAGCTTGCCGGCCCGTGCCAGCGCATTCAGGTTTTTGGCATATTTCTCCAGGCTGTTATATTGGGCATCTGCGGTCTGGGAGTTTACGGTGCCTCCTTTGCGAAGCTCAGTGATAGCGGTTTTCAAACCTTTCTCCGTTAGGCCCGCACCTTTCAGCAGTTTTGCGGTATCGTCGCCGCCGCCGAGCAGCCCGAGCAGCAGATGTTCCACGCTCACAAACTCATCCTTGAATTCCTGTATGCTGGAACCTGCCCGCAATATGGCGTTGTTCGCGTCCCGGCTTAATACCTGGCCACCTTCTCCATTGGAGATGGTAGGATATTTCCGCAGCTCTTCGCCGAGTTTGTTATCCAGGAACGCGGTATTCACATCGTTCTTCTTCAGCAGATATTCTATGCTATTGTCTTCATCCTGTAACAAAGCCTTTAGAATATGGCCCGTTTCAATCGCCTGATTGTGGTGATTGAAGGCCAGCTGCTGTGCCTGTTGCAGTGTTTCCTGCGATTTGATGGTAAAATTATTCAGATTCATATGTGTGTTCTTTTCTCCTTTTAGGTTAACGGTTGGATGTTTTAATTTGTTTCGAGTGCACAAATGTTGATCCAATCGAAAAAAACGGTTATTATGACAGAAAAATGCTATTTGAACTGCAGTAATTTCAGTTAACAATTGCTCTCAACTGCAATTTTTTCAGGCCGACATACGCTCGATAAGCAACTGGGAAACATATTTTTACGTATAGGCCACCGCATACAGCGCTTGTTAAATTTGTGTTTCGCTAAACCGCCGACTGATTATCCTGTTATATTCTTTTACCGGAACAACCTTAGCATCATCATTCATCGTCTTCCATTAATCTGCTAATATTCAATAACTCCTAAACTGTACTACTATGGCATTCGACTTGCTCGACACCCTGAAGAATCTATTTTCCAGTGAGTTTTCCAACAAGGCTGCCGCGCAGCTGGGCGAAAGCGAAGGCAACGTTCAAAAAGCCCTGGGCGGCATTGTTCCGACTGTCTTAACGGGATTGTTGCACAAAGCCGGTTCTACCGGAGATGCGGGAGGTTTGCTGGGAATGGTGAAAGAGGCGGCATCCGGCGAGTTCTCCAAATTGAGTGACCTCGCAAGTGGCCTTCCGGCAGGCCTGATGGCCAAAGGTTCGGATATCCTGCGTTCCCTCTTTGGAGATAAGGCACAGGATATATCCAATGCTATTGCATCTTACGCCGGTATCAAACCCAGCTCTGCGGCATCGCTGTTGCAAACAGCCGCACCGGCTTCCCTCGGCGTGATCGGGCAGCATGCCGCCAGTCAGAACCTGAGCGCATCCGGCCTGATGGCTTTCCTGAACAGTCAGAAAGATAACATACTGGCAGCTGTTCCTTCCGGCCTGGGACTCGCGGGCGTATTGGGGCATGCCAACCTCGGAGACATTGGCAAAAAACTGGGCAGCCTTGCATCCGGCCTTACCGGTGGCCTGAAATCTGCGGCCGACAATGTAGGCCATGCCGCAGAAAGCGCCAGCAGGAATCGCTGGCTGTGGATACTTATCCTGCTGCTGGCCATCATCCTGCTGCTCTGGTATTGGCTGAAAGGCTGCAACGAACGCCCCACCCCTCCTCCGCCTGCAGATTCCGTGACCACAGCCAAGATGGAAGATTCCGCCATTTCACAGGTTGCCCCACCACCGGCTACACGGGAATCTATCAAAGTAACGCTGCCTGATGGCAAAGTGCTGGATGCATTCAAAGGCGGTATTGAAGACCAGCTGGTGCAGTTCCTACAAGACCCGAACACACAAGGCGGCAAGGACAAATGGTTCGATTTTGACAACCTGAACTTCAAAACCGGCAGCGCCGAACTAACGGAAGACAGTAAAGCGCAGGTGCAGAACATTGTAGCGATCCTGAACGCTTTCCCCAAAGCGAAGATCAAGATAGGCGGATATACAGATGCCACCGGAGATGCGAAGGCGAACCTCAGGCTGTCGCAATCCCGTGCAGAAGCTGTGGTAACCGCATTACAAACAGAGCACGTAAAACCGGTACAGATACTGGGTGGAGAAGGATATGGTTCGCAGTTTGCCAAGGCTCCGGCTGATGCGCCGGATGAGCAACGCAAGCTGGACAGGCGTATATCCGTATGCGTGAGGGAGAAATAATTGAAAAGGCCGGATGCAACAACATCCGGCCTTTTTTTATTGTGCTTTTACAAAGATGATCCTGCTTCTGTCCCACTTATACACCGCATTATAAAATTCTTCCAGGGCCGGGAAATCCCTCGCCGGAAACACCCCCGCTTTCCGCTCGAAGCACCGTACATAGGTCAACTTGTTCCCTTCCACTTTCACCGATGCCGTGTACTTCCCGAAGCGGCTTTCCTGCTTCACTTCCGGGAAAACCGATTCCGGCGTGTAGCCGTTAGGGATAGTGATCTGCAGAGTATCCACATCTTTTGTGGCCGTTCCCAGATAAATATCGGAAACCCGTGTTGAATCCTCCGTTAGCCGCAGGGTGCTACGGTTCAGCACATTCGGCACGATGAACATCCTTTTGCCGCTGATGGAAGCGTAATTAGGCACAGTGATATCCAGCAGCTCGTCCATTTCAGGAACGGGGCGCGCCTGCGGATGAGCGGTGTAGTGAAATTTGTTGATGTTGTAGCTCGGGAGGTTGAGGTTCTCTTTCAGTTTATCCAACTGCTTTTCCGGTGTGGTATTATTGATCATACCATGATACCAGTCCTGCTGCAAACCCGTATAAGTCGTTTCCGCATTCCCACTCAGATCGCCGTTCTCATTGATAGTGGCTGCAAAATGCCGTACCTGGCGGTTCTGATCCATTGCGTACACGGGCGTGCGCACGAGTTTGCCACCCTGCTCATCCACGAGTAATACCGTTCTTCCGCTGGTGAAGCTGCCGAGGTAGCCGAAAGGTTCCGTCTGGCTGGTGCATTCCAGCCAGGTAGTATCCTTCCCTGTTGGCACACAAAGGATGATATGGTTGAACTGGTCCACAGTGAAATCCTCGATCAGGTCCGTTTCTCCTTTTCCGGCTTTCACGAGGGTGTAATGTGAACGGATGCCGGCTTCCTTCAGCAGGGAGAACATGTAATTGCAAAGCGCTTTGCAGTCGCCATACCCTTTGGTGGCCACGTAAGTGGCGTCAAACGGCTGCCACCCGCCAATCCCCAGCTGGATGCTGATGTAGCGGGTATGTTTCTGCATATATTCGTACAAAACCTTTGCCTTTTCTTTCGGATCCTTCCATCCGTCTGCAAGCGTGTGCACTTCCGCCTTTACTTTGTCAGGCAGCTGATCCCGGCCGGCATTGAGCTGCAGCTGGAATTTCCCGTAATCGTCCCAGGTATTCATCTTTCCGGTGTAATCCCCGTATATGAAATCGCTGGGAGAGAAATAAACGGCTACGGTACGGTCCCGCAGCGGGCCGGAAAACACTTCTCCTTCAAACGCTTTCCTGTCGCGAATCTCCCAGGTATAGGTTTTGGTATCCTTATCTGTCGTCTGTGCCGGCTGACCGGGGTAGTTGAACTGGCGGTAACGCAGCTGGTAGGCTGTGGGAACGGTAATGGCTATACGACTTTGTTCCACCGAGAAGTTTTTGCCCGGCTGCGGGAACCAGGGTCGGAAGAACAACGTGGTGCGATAGCGGTATTCCACTTCATATTCTATCGTATACGGATACACTTTGTAGTAAAAATCGTGCATTTTCAGGCGGTTATCGTCCATCAGGTTATTCTCGCTGACGGCGCTGACATCCTTGATCTCGCTTTGTTTGAGCTTGCGGACCAGGTTGCCCGCCGCGTCATACAGGGCGCCGCGCACATCACGGATTTCCCGATCCTTGCTGTAGATATCTCCCCAACCGCTGTACTTCTCTCCGCTTTCATTGAGAATGGTCAGCACGATATGATGGGTAATGCGCATATCTTTCAGGTCATTCAGCTTCACCGTTTCCTCCTGTAGCCGCAGTACCACATTCGCGTTCTTCAGCAGGTGCTCCGGGATGGCGCTGACAGGATATTGCGGATCGCCGGCGAACACAGCAGAAGTCAGTAGCAATAAAAAAAGGGTGATCCGTATCATGATTTCTTCTTTAAAACGATCTGTTCTGCATGTTTCTTTACGATCATATCAAAAAACTCGCGGAGGCTGGTATATTCGTCCGGTTCATAGTTTGCGCGCCCCAGTTTAATACGGGAACGCAGCTGGATCATATCGCCCTGCTGGCCGATCAGGAATTGGAAAATGCCTTCGCCGTCATTGTACTTCACGAGAGTAGACTTGGGCATGTCTTCCACCACGTAACCGACAGGTATCTGCATGCTGAGCGTATAGTTCACATCCATCACACAGGGCATTTCTACAGGATATTTGCGGTTGGCGGACTTGAAAGGATTAGACCTGAGCGATTCGGAGAACATCGGATTCAGATAGATCATGCCGTTCTCATCCGGATGGCTGAAGGTGAAGTCATACTCCACAATAGCGGGCTCGCTATAATCCTGCAGTTTTTTGAACTTGCCGTTGCTAAGGTCTACATCCTGCATAAAGGTCTTTGCGCGCTCTTTGAAATACGCCTCCTCCCCTTTCTCCTTTATTCTGGCACGCAGCCGGTAGGAATCGAAATACGTGGCCTGCTGTTCAAAATGGCCGTTCATCTTTCCCTTATCATCATTTACGATAAAAATGGTGGTCACTTCCTGCTGTTTCAGCGAATCAGCGTCAAACTTCATCAATTCCGCTTCCGGCGTTACTTTACGGGCAAAGCCATTGTACGCGGATTCGTGCAGTTTACCGAAGCCAAGGAAAGGGCGCGTTGCATCCATATCATAATCCACACTGTCTATTATCAGGTTGGCAATAGTATAGTTGAATTTGGACCGAATAGGATAAGCGGGATATATCTTTCCGTTGCTTCGCGTGCTGAGCAGTACCGGTGCAGCGTTGAGCCTGGCCTGGCGCAGCATGGCAATCAACAGCAGGTTGATATCCGCTACGTTACCATTCCGTTTGGTGAAGGTGGTGCGCAGGGACTGTGTGCCCAGCAGCGCTGAATGATCCGTGCAGGTGAAGTTATCCCTGACCCAGTTGTAGATCCGGATGGCTTTTTCTTTAGGTGCATCCACGCCTTTTGTCAGCTCATCCGTTTTATCGGAGAGGAAGCCGTTGTTCTTATCCAACCCGCCTCCATAATTTTCATCCTGCAACAGCCTTTCCATGAACTTCGGCCAGGTACTCATCACCGGTTCCACTTGTCTTTCCGGGAAACGGTAAGCTGACAACTGGAATTCGATATAGTTGACGTAGTTACCCAGCGCAGTCACATAGTTCTCTTCCTTCAGCGGCGCCACATCCCTGATCACCCAGCGGTGGCGGGTAACACCCGGGGTTACGGTAAAGGCTTCCGTCCGCTGACTGGAAGTGCCGTAGCCCGTGTTAGTAGGCGCGCGAAGCGTAAAGGTTTTGCGGCTGTTCTCACTATCCTTGATAAAGAAAGGATTATAACCCTGGCTGAGAAAGATATATTCAAAATATTCCGGAAGGGTTACTTCGTATTCGCTCCAGAGTACCGGGTATTGCGCATCCTGGAAAGACCAGGGGCGGAGCATGTACGGGAATTCGGAATTGATCGTATAGGTAAATTCGATGATGGAGCCCTCTTTCACAGCGGGTAGGGTGAACTTCTTCACAATTGTATTCTTGTCCCTTTTATCCGTGAAAACCGACCTGCTTTCCAGTTTTGTTTCCACCACTTTTCCGTCTTCCAGGTTATAGGTCACTGCTTTGAGGTTAGACACCCGCTCCTCCTGATTCCCTTCCTGATGGAGATAGATCGTCACATTCGCCTCGTCATACGCGCTTTTCTTCAGTATCCGGATGCGCTTATAGCGCTGATACACCTGTATGAACCAGTCATTCCCGGATTCAAAGGAAGAAGAACCGATATCGGCAATGATCACCGCTGCGGCCGAAGTATCCAGGTCGTAACGTGTTGTTTTGAAATCTTCCGCGGAAACCCTTCCGAATCGGGCTTCACTTTTCTTTTGAGACATCGCAAGGCCGGACAGGAGCAGCATTGCGGCAAGGAGACTGAGAGATTTGCGTTGCATTCGGGTCAGAAATATTAACAGGTATGGGTATAAATTTGGGCAAAAGTATACATTTTCCGGGTTTTATACAGGTGCCCGGAATAATGTAAATTGCGGCCGGATGCAGCAGATCGCACAAAATACGCTCCTGGTCAAACAAAAAGCCCGCGCATTGGGCTTTGACCACTGCGGCATTGCCAGAGCCGAAGAGCTTACAGAAGATGCTTACCGGCTCGAGCAATGGCTACAGAAAGGCATGCATGGCAGCATGCAGTACATGGAAAATTATTTCGACAAGCGGATCGATCCCCGGAAACTGGTGGAGGGCGCGAAGAGCGTTATCACCCTGCTGTTGAACTACTATCCTGCCGAGCGGCAGGTAGCGGATGCACCCAAGATCGCGAAATATGCGTATGGGCAGGATTATCACGAAGTGATCCGGGAGAAGCTGAACGTTTTTCTGGCGGAAGTGCGGGCGGAGATCGGGGATATTCAGGGCCGGGGGTTCGTAGACTCCGCACCCGTACTGGAAAGAAGCTGGGCGCAGCGGAGCGGTCTCGGCTGGATCGGCAAGAACGGCAATCTCATCCATAAACAGGCCGGTTCCTTCTTTTTCATTGCCACGCTCATCGTGGATATTCCCCTCGAATATGATCCTCCCACCGGCGATTATTGCGGTACCTGCACCCGCTGCCTTGACGCCTGCCCTACCGGCGCCCTTGTTTCCCCTACCGTTGTTGATGGCAGCCGGTGTATTTCCTATTACACCATCGAACTGAAGGAACAGCTGATCCCTTCAGGCTTGCAGGGGCAGTTCGACAACTGGATGTTCGGATGCGATGTGTGCCAGGATGTATGCCCCTGGAACCGTTTTTCAAAAGCCACTGCAGAGGCGGCTTTCAGACCCATTCCCCAAGTGTTGAATTTCACTACGGCGGAATGGGAGGAACTGACGGAGGAGGGGTTCCGACAAATATTCCGCCATTCCCCTCTGAAACGTAGCAAGTATGCAGGTATCCGGCGGAATTTGAAGTTTATTTCCAAATAATTTTCCGGTTTTTTTCCAGCAAAGGATAACTTTGCAGCCCATTCAGGATGTAGCGCAGTCCGGTAGCGCGCTTCGTTCGGAACGAATTCACTCAGGCAATCTGGCCCCCTCCTATTCAATCTTTACAATAGTAGCCTGTCTTGCTACCATGCGCCAGCCGCCCTTTTCTTTCATCCATATGTTGGTATATTGTCTGATAACTTTCTTGCCGGCATTTTCAGTTGCTTTTTCGGGTGTCACAATCTCTTTCCCCATACAGATTGCAATATTCTCCACGATCGTTACCCTTTCAACATTCCTTTCCACCGTTGAATAATCAATTTTCCCTTCCCGTATGAAGGTTAATATTTCCGGGACGGTTACAATTTGTCCGTATGGATTATTTACAACGAAATTCTTCGACCACATCCGCAACAGCATGGCAGTATCGGATTTATGTATGGCTTCTAATTCCCGCTGTTCCAGCTGCCTGATCTCCGTTTCTGTTTTGGATTGGGCATACAGGGCAAAGGGGGCGATACTGCAAAAAATAAGGATAGATAAAATCTTTTTCATCGTAGTATATTTTGTTTGGGACATTCCGGTCATTTTACATTACAAAGAAAGATTTTTTCCCTGTTCAAATAAGCAGGTTTACATCCGGGTAATTAGCTTACCTTGGAGTAACTAAAGGGATATGACATGGCTTCAAAGGAAATGCTAGCCGGCTGTCCGGTGCAGCACGCGCTTCAGTATATTGGTGGCAAATGGCAAATTGGTATCCTGTGGCACTTACGGGAAGGAACCCTCCGGTTTAATGCCATTAAAGAAGCATTACCCGGCCTAAGCGAAAAGGTATTGGCAGATAATCTTAAGTTTTTTGAACAAAAAGGAATAGTGGAAAAGCAGGTTTTTGCAGCTGTTCCGCCTAAAGTAGAATACAGGCTCACACAAGACGGGCAAACCCTGATACCTGTTATTGAAAAGATCCTGCTGTGGGGGTATGCGCATTTACAGGACGAGAGAGTACAAAATGGAACCCTGTACACCCCGGCAACTGTGCTGGAAGAGTTGCAGTATAAACATGATATCTCGGATTCCTATAAAACGGGCGCCGGTCTCTGATGAAGAGGTTGATATACCCCCAGTTTTCCCCCACCCGGTAAAGTCAGGTAAGTAAGGATACCCCAGCTTTGATGTTCCACCTGATCGCATTGGATATTCTTCCCGGCCATTTCCTGCATAAAATGCCGGATATCGTCGCACATGAGGAACAGCTCTACAGCACCACTACGCTCAGCGGGATGAACGGCTATTTCTGAAGGCGGCAGGCCAAATATAAGCCATCCATGTCCCACATCTATATTCGTAAGACGAAGAACATTTCGAAAGAAATCCCTGTCGGCTTCCGGATCAGCACTGTATAAAACGGTATGTGCTCCTGAGATCATAAAAATTACTTTTGGATGCTAAGATACATGATTTGACCTGTCCAAATGAACCCCTCAAAAAGTCTAACTTCCTCCCCTCCCGGTTTGGTTTTAACCAATAGTTTTGAGTTTCAATAAATAAAGCGAACAATTATGAAAAACATTTGCCACAGGTTGGTTATTAAAGCCGCACCGGAAGAAGTTTATAAAGCAGTCAGCACACAGGAAGGTTTAGCCGGATGGTGGACGCCTGCAGCAACTGCAAAGCCGGAAAAAGACAGTATCGCCCGCTTTCCTTTCGGCCCCGATTATTATAAGGAAATGAAGGTCACAACACTTGACCCTTTTAAGCAGGTACAATGGCTTTGCCTTACAGCGTCAGGGGAATGGATCGGCACCACTATTACATTCGATATTGAACCGCATAAGAACGGAGCCGTGTTATTTTTTCATCATGACGGGTGGAAGGATTATACGCCGGAGTTTGCCCTATGCACTTATGATTGGGCGATGTTCTTAAGAAGCCTGAAATTATTATGCGAAACCGGGAAAGGCCTGCCTTATCCTCATCAATACCAGTAACCAATCCTGCTCACCTGTCAAACGGAAACCCTTCAGATCACTGAATTTGAAGGGTTTGTTCATAAATAAGCTGCACAACACCCGATCTGAAAACATTGGTTTTCGTCAATCTGAATCCAATCCGCTGCTGCAAATCCTCAAACAATGGCTTGCCACTTCCCAAAGCGATCGGATGTACGGATATTCTGTATATATCAATAAGACCTGACTGGATAAACGTCTTGATAATACTTGCACCACCGTACAACCAGATATCTTTTCCAGCCTGCTTTTTGATCTCAGCTACCTTATCTGCGATATGGGAGCTGATGAAAATGGCGTTATCATCCTGCCTGTTCTGATGTGAGAAAACAAATTTTTTCTTTGCATGTACTTCTTTCCATATCATTTG
This sequence comes from Chitinophaga niabensis, assembly GCA_017849435.1. Taxonomy (GTDB): domain Bacteria; phylum Bacteroidota; class Bacteroidia; order Chitinophagales; family Chitinophagaceae; genus Chitinophaga; species Chitinophaga niabensis_A. The sequence goes on along the minus strand of JAFIGY010000004.1, from coordinate 833 downwards.
TTCCGTTGGACCGGCGTTAGGGCCAGGTTGAAAATTGCCCCACATATCATAACTTACCCTTCCGTAAAATATAGTGTCTATACCTGACAGGAAGCCTTCAAAGTCCATGTCATCATCCATGATGCACCAGTCTGTTTCCCCATTGAGTCCTTCAATAAATCCGTCCAGGGTTACGGCTAAATCCAAAATTACTTTTCTCATCTTTATTTATTTATTAGTTACAAATTTATAGGAACCTATTTAGTTACTAAAATTTCCGCTGTCATATCTTCAGTGTACATTTAAATACCCCTTTATCTCCAAAAGTTATGCAGGCGAACGGCCTCGGGAAAACGCAAAGCATTACCAACACCCTCATTTTTGAAAAAATTACAGCCGGGAAAAGATTGAAAGTGCTGTTTGGAGACGATGCATTGAGGGCTTTGATCTGGACGCACGATGCGAGCATGACAATATCTTTCTATCCGATAAGTTCGGCCAAAGGTTTCCCGATTTTGAAATAATGAGCTATGGGAAAAGGATCGAGGTCATGTGTGGGTCAAAGTTGTGATGGAAGTACTCCCTCGGCATGAAAATATGCCTCCGACAGTAAGGTCCCCAATGAAGCCCTTATTCCCGGCCCAAAAGGAATCTGAGGTTTTTCCAAATATTTTTTTGATTTTTAATTGCAAACATTAACTTTGCAGCCCATTCGGGATGTAGCGCAGCCCGGTAGCGCGCTTCGTTCGGGACGAAGAGGCCGCTGGTTCGAATCCAGTCATCCCGACTTGACGGGACAAAGTAGAAAAATCTACTTTTGTCCCGTTTTTATTTTGTCGTAACTTCTTGTTAAT
>JAFIGY010000023.1 GCA_017849435.1 Chitinophaga niabensis | reverse complement strand
TTGTCAGAAATAACCCTTACTTCGAGGATAGTGGTAGAGGTATAGAAATAAAAATAATTCCCTTCCTTTTTCCACGATTGAATATTGTCAGGATAATGTTTTACTGAATACTTGCCTGAACTGGTTGCCACTTGCATCGCGCCGAATCTGTTTCTATATCAATGAATAATGTATGGCCCCGGAGGGCTTATGTCATCTAAATTAATCAAAAAAACTACTGTGCGGGGATTTTTTTGTTTGCATTGGCGGGAGTAATTCCGTCTTTCCCAAAAAAAATCGGGCTGTTCGCCAAGTTCCACGAAATATTGCAGTGATATCTGTTAACTTCAGGATAAATGTACTTTTTGCTTTAACCTATTGTTCCGGTTGTGATACAATAAGCGTATAAGATACAGGCGCTTCTTTCCAGGGCGCCTTTTTTTATTTGTGCCATTCCAATACTGCTATCCGTCCTTTACTGCCGGCAAGAAATATCCGGTTGCCTTTTTTTGCTTTCCTGGCCACATGATATCCTTCCGTTCCCACGGAGGTCCAATGCATGCCGCCGTCTGTGGAGTATTCTGTGCCGGAGGGGCCGGTGGTTAACAATCGCCGGGCATCGAGGTATTCAACGCCGGAGCGGTATCCCGCCGGAGGAGCGGTGGGGGCAACCCACGTACGTCCGCCATCGCGGGTGATAAAGCAGTTGCGCGTGGTGTTGGCGGCTTCCATATAATCTCCGCCCACTGCAACGCCGTTCTGTGCATCGTGGAAAGCGAAGGAGAAAGTTCCGGTGCTGGGTGCGCCCTGGGTGAGCGGGAGGGGGCGTGGGGTCCAGGAGGCGCCATCATACCGGAACAGGCGGGAGATGGTTCCGCCGCTGGCAAATGCGAACCCCTTTCCCGGTAATGCCCGCAAAGTGGTGCCGCTCGCTGCAAAACAGGCTTCTCCTTCCTGCGCCGCGGGTCCGGGTACTGCTTCCCAGCTGTTCCCGCCGTTCCGGGTGACCAATATCGTGAAACGCCCGTCTATAGGATCTCCTGTGACCATGCCTTCCTTTTCATCCCGGAAATCCATGGCATCAAGGAAAATGCCTTTGGCATCGTTGAAATACACCTGCTTCCACTGTTTCCCGCCATCTTCTGTAAGAAAGATCCTGGCGGGGGATGCGATACCCATGACGATGGCTCTGCTGGCACTGAAAGCTTCGATATCCCTGAAATCCACCGTATCACAACCCGGCACGGTGTACCAATCCCAATGCTGCCCGCCATCCAGACTGCGGCCCACTTTGCCCTGTGTGCCTGATATCCACACAATGGAATCCGTTACTGCACTCAGGCCCCGGATGCTGTTAACCGGTGCGGTGGTGAGGGAGCGGATAGTACAGGGCGTTTGCGCTTGTGAACGACTGAGGGAAAACAACAGGAGGAGTATGGCAACAGGTTTCATTTTGTATCGCTTTAAAGCAATAATAAATAAGAAAAATCTAAAATCACTAGAAAGTGTAAGTTAGAATTATATATTTGCATCTACCGCAAACCTGCAAATCTCTTTTTAACCAATTGAAGCGTTTAGTCGTACAGTCAGGTATCCTGGTCACCCTTTGGTTCTTTGCCATCTGCGTTTCCGTGTCCGCGCAGGAGCGGAGTTATAACTTCGATGCGTTCGGGGTGGACAGGGGACTTTCACAAAGCAGCATTTACAGCCTCATGCAGGATGAGGAAGGGTTTATCTGGATATCCACTTTTGATGGTGTGAACCGTTTTGACGGATATGTATTCAACGAATATCACTACAATCCCGCAGATCACAAGGTGCCCGGCAAGGCGGACGAGCGGGTGATGTTCAGTTCTGCTTCCCAGCACGGCCGCGCCGTGATCAAGAGTTTCGGACTGCATGGTACAAGGAATCACGCTTTTTACCGGGACAGTCGCAAGCAGCTCCTCCTTTCCCATAATCTCGGCATCAGTCTTTACGACCGTTACAAGAACACCTTCCGGCTGGTTTTCACAGATTCCGGTTATGTGAACGAAGCGGAGAGGGATTTCGTCCGCAAGTTCCTCATCCTCGGGGAAGACACCGCCACGCATACACTTTGGGTCTGGCGGCCGTTGAAAGGTTTGTATGTGCTGGATAATATCACTTATGAACTGAAGAAGATCATTCTGTATCCGCCCCCTTTCGTAAAACGAAAGGCAGTACCGCAAACCATCGTAAAGCAGGGGGATAATATCTGGATGAGCTTTGATCAGGGAGAGCTGGTGCGGATGGATATCCATTCCGCCCGGTTGATCACCTATTGCCTTCCCACCGTAGCCGAGAAACCGGTGATCCGCGTATTGAGCGCGGATTCCCTCCTCGTAGCCAGCAGCGGGCACATCACCATTTTTGACGCACGGCGTAACAAGTATACAGATCTGCCCGTTCCGCAGCGGAATGAGATGGGCGAACCTTTCGTTCCTTATGTGACCGAGCTGGACGACCGCGGTAATGCCTGGATCGGAGGGAACAACGGTATCATTATATACAGTATGCGCAGTCACGAGATCGTTAGTCATATCACCAGCTTCAATACTTTCGAGACCAGTTCTTTCAACAAGGTGATCTCCCTGTATAGAGATGATGCGGACAATATGTGGGTAGGAACGGATGGGGACGGATTGAAGAAATACGCGCCGAACAAAAAAGTGTTCTCCCTGTACCGCTCTCCGCGTATCTCGCATAACGTGGTGAAATCCGTTTACAAGCATGACGACGGGCGTTTGTACGTGGGCCTGTTCCAGGACGGGCTGGATATCTACGAGAAAGGCGGCAAATACCTCAAGCGGATCTCTAATGAAACCTCGCCCGGCAAATTCCCGACCAACAGTCTGCACAGTATTTGTCGTGAGGACTATGAAACGCTCTGGTTCCATTTCATAAGGGGCAGCATCGGCCTGTTCAATATCAAAACCGAAAAATACCGCGATCTTACTCCCAGCCTCAAAGCATTGGGCCTGCCGGTGCAGGATGATATGTATCCCTTTGTGAACAAGCGGCCCAATGGTGAAACCTATTTCAATTTCGGCGAATACCTGATGATGTTCTCCGAAGTAGAGAAGGGTTATAAAGCCGCCATCGTGCATCGTTTCCCCGGCGAACACCTGACCTGTTTCTTTGAGGATTTCTGGGGGAACCAGTTCGTAGGCACCCGCGCCAGCCTTTACTGGCGGCGGGCAGAAGGCACTAACTGGGAGCGGATCCCGCTGCCGCTGAAGGAACTGGAGATCAAATCCATTAACAAGAACGCGCATAAACAATTGCTGGTAGGCACTAATAAGGGTCTGCTGATATTGTCAGAGGACTATAAAGACGTGATCCGGCACTATAACAGTTATGACTATACGGGAATGGTGAGCGATTACGTTTACGGCGTATTGCTGGATGACAAGGAAGGCATCTGGGTCAGTCATAATAAAGGCATTACACAGATCAGGCAGAATTCGGATAACCTGGTGACCTACAATTTTGAGGATGGTTTGCAGTCGAATGAATTCAATACCGGCGCCTATTTCAAGTCCATGGACGGGGAACTGTTCTTTGGCGGGGTGCGTGGAGTCACGGGTTTCTATCCCCGTAATTTCCGCAACAATCCCAATAGGCCTAAGGTGATCATCAAGCGGCTGGAGGTTTGGGACCGTCCGTATAAGTCAGATACCGCTATTTCCCTGTTGAAAAAAGTGGAGCTGCCTCATAACCAGAATACCATTGCCATCGAGTATGTACCGCTGGAGTTCACCAATCCACTGAAAAACAAAGTGCAGTACATGCTGGAAGGGGCGGATGAGGATTGGCTGATGGCGGGCAACCAGAGCGTGGCGCGATACACCAACCTGCGGCCCGGCAGTTATACGTTCAAAGTAAAGGCCTGCAATAACGACGAGGTCTGGAACCCTGTTCCCACCACGCTACAGATCGTGATCAAAATACCCTTCTGGCAGTCGCTGTGGTTCAAATTCCTGTTGCTGCTGCTGATACTCGGGGTCGCTTATTATTTCTCCGCGCTGTACCTGGATTACAAGATCCGGAACGAGAAGCTGAAGCTGGAAAAAGAACAGGCTGTGGACCAGGAGCGGGCGAGGATCTCCAGCGATATGCATGATGACCTGGGGTCAGGGTTGTCTACCATCCGGTTGTTAAGCGAGATCGCGAAGCGAAAGATCAAGGATACGGGGCAGACCAAAGAGATCGAGCGGATATCAGAAGCGGCGGGAGAGCTGGTGGACAAGATGAGTGAGATCATCTGGGCCATGAATTCCTCCAACGATTCCCTCGCCAACCTCATTGCATACATCCGCAGTTTTGCCGCAGACTTCCTGGAGCATGCGCATATCCAGCATCATTTCATTATTCCCGAGAACATCCCCAATGTGAAGCTCAGCGGAGGAACCCGGCGGCACATTTACCTGGCGGTGAAGGAGTCCCTGCACAATGTGGTGAAGCATGCGCAGGCATCAGAAGTAATCATAGAAGTGAAAGTTTTTAAGAATATGACGATTATGATCAAGGACAATGGCAAAGGCTTTGACCCCGAAAAGGTACGGCTGTTCGGCAACGGACTGAAGAATATCGAGAAGCGGATGCAGCAGGTGGGAGGCCAGGTCGACATCATTTCGCAAAATGGTACAACAGTTTTCCTCGATATACCATTAAATTAATCGTAAATTTGATTTTTATACCATTTTGGTGTTACGACTTTAAATTGAAATGATGGTATATTCGAAAAAAAAGCTACAAAATAGCATGGATATCATCTCTGTGGCTATTGTTGAGGACAATCATGATATCCGTTCTGCGATGGAACTGTTGATCAATGGATCCGAAGGATATGCTTGTATTGGTGCATTCAACAATGCAGAAACAGCCCTTGAAAAAATTCCACTACTGTTACCCAATGTGGTGTTAATGGATTTTAACCTGCCCGGTATTAACGGTATTGAATGTATTGCCCGTTTGAAGGGAGAGTTCCCCGATATGCAGTTCATGATGCTGACGGTATATGAGGACGATGACAAGATCTTTATGGCGCTGGAAGCAGGCGCCAGCGGGTATATCCTGAAAAAGACTTCTCCCGGCGAACTCCTCGATGCCATCCGCGATCTTCATGACGGTGGTTCTCCCATGAGCTCACAGATCGCGCGGCGGGTAGTGGCCTACTTCCAGAAACAAGCCAAACCCAACCCGGCGCTTGAAGCGTTGACCTCCCGCGAGAAGGAGATCCTGGACCAGCTTTCGAAGGGATTTCTCTACAAGGAGATTGCGGGGAATCTTTTCATCAGTATCGAAACCGTGCGCAGGCACGTGCATAACATTTACGAAAAGCTGCATGTACGCAGCCGGACGGATGCCGTGAACAAGTATTTTAACCGGTAGGGGCCGGTATGAACGTATAACGAAAGAGGGATGGCATAACCATCCCTCTTTCGCTTTTTATTCAACCAGGTTACTTTTCTCAATTGATCAACACCTCATCTACAAACACCCAGGCCTTTTGCCCTTTCCCCTCATGCCACGTAGGAAGCTTCTGCAGTGGCACCGCCACCACTTTAATACATGACACCGTTCTCTCCGGGAAGCTGCAATCAATGTTCTGTATAGCACCGGGGTCGTCTTTCCCGGGCATGGAGGGTTGTACTCTCTTTAACAGTTGCAGGTGCGCAGGATCGCGGCCGCCCCAAACCTCTACTCTGGCGGGCGGGAAGATATAGCTTTTGGTCAGGCGAAGGGTATTCAGCGTGATGGTCTGTACTTTAACAGGTTCATGGAAAAGTAATACCAGCTCCATATCATTGAACTTGAACCCAAGCCATTTACCGCTGCCAAAATCGAATCCGCCTATCTGCCGGTCCGTTAATGTTTTAGAACCTTCACCCGTATATTTTTCGTTGCCCGGCTTTAACAACACGGCACTGTCAGGTTTCCAGGTGGTTTTCAGGAAACGGGATTGCGTAACGTCGCTTCCGTACCAGCCGCTTTTGTAAGCTCTCGCTTTCACGGTGAGGGCGGAATCCACTTCCACGGGCCCTTTGTACACCGGTGAAAGCAGGCTGTCCACATCAGAACCATCCAGCGTATAGCGGATCTCTGTACCCTTCACGGGATGTCGTATAACGAGCGTTTGTTTTGCGAGGAAAACAGGCTGGTCGTTTTCGATGATTGGTGGATTTAATTTGATGGGCGACTGTTTGGCGGGATCAAAACCTTTTTCGAAACGGATATTTTTAATGAGAGACAGTTGCTGCTGGTCCTGCTGCGTGAGCGGTGTATCCCAGCAGAATACTTCTTCCAGGCTTTTGCTGTTCTTCAGTTGCTGCAAATGGGATGCGGTGATCTTTGTGCCGGATAGCGCCAGGGAATGCAGATGCGGCAGAGTAGCCAGGTCGCCGAGCGTTTTGCCGGTAATAGCGGAATAGTCGAGATTGAGCACGCGGAGGTTGGTGAATTGTTTGATGATCGCGAGGTCTTCGTCTTTCACCGGCATTTTCTGCAGATGCAGTTCCACGAGTTGTTTCTTCAACGGGAGCAGCTCTTCCAGCGCTTTGGCGGAATATTGGGTCTTGTTATAAAAATTCGCGACCAATGCGGGAGAGGTACGGGAAAGCGGGTAAATAACGCGGTAGTTGTTATTCAGCTGGCTGATGGTGGCTTCGGGGGCGGCGGCAAAGGTGAAGTTTTCCCGGGGCGGCGGTTTCAGCATTTGCGCTGCGAGCCGGTACAAACTGTCGGCTTTCGGGAGGGAAGCCACTTTCATTTTGAAATCCGCGCCGTGTTGTATCCAGTACCGGAGGATGGCGATCTCCTGGTTGTCTAATTGCGTTTTGCCTTTAGGGGGCATGTGTTTCTTCTCTTCCAGCGGCAGATGTATCCTTTCCAGCATCAGGCTGGCATCGGGATTGCCGGCAACGAAGAGTGCGCCGCTCTTGCCGCCTTTTTTAAGCTGCTCCGTTGTTTCCATCCGCAGTTCCCCTTTCGCTTTGGCGGCATTGTGGCAGCCATTGCATTTTTGCTCGAGTATCGGTTTAACAAGATGATCGAATACAACGGCCTTTTCTATCGGCACGTTCAACCCTTTCTGCTGTGGCGTCACCGGCGCCAGCAGGAAGTCGTTACCATGGGTGAGGTTGGCCCCGAAATGTCCGGCCACGGCCAGTCCCGCTGCCATGACCAATCCGCCTGTAACGATCACGCCCCTGCGAAAGTACCGGTACCAGTATAAGGCCGAAGCCAGCCAAACGATCGCGAGGCCTGACCACTTGTGCCATCCGAGCGCGCCGCCGCTGTATCCTTCTTCTTTGGATAGCAACAATCCCATGATGGCTGTGATAGCGGCAGTGAGCGCACCGGTCAGCCAAAGGGTATTGATCAATGATGCGTACGTTCGCATTGCTTCATTGCGCAACATCAGCAGATCCAGTACCAGCGCGAGGATGAGCAGTACGATCGGAAAATGCAGCAAAAGGGGATGCATCCTGCCAATCACCTGCAGCCAGGCAGGGATGTGCAGTTGCGTATAAAAAACGATCAGGAAAAGGATAAATATATTAGCCGCGATCAGGAAATTTTCGGCCAGGCGTTTCAACATGCGATGCTGGTTTATGCAATAAGATTGTCCACTACCTTACCGGCTACGTCCGTTAGACGATACCGGCGGCCGAGGTGTTTGAAGACGAGTTTTTCGTGATTGAGCCCGAGGAGATGTAATACTGTTGCCTGGAAATCGTGCACATGCACCGGGTCTTTGACGATATTGTATCCAAAGTCATCCGTTTCTCCATACACGACGCCGGGCTTTACGCCACCGCCTGCCATCCACACTGAAAAGCAACGGGGATGGTGATCCCGGCCGTAGTTCTCTGCCGTCATCTTGCCCTGGCAATAATTCGTTCTGCCAAATTCGCCGCCCCAGATCACGAGCGTTTCGTCCAGCAGGCCACGCTGTTTCAGATCGGTGATAAGGGCCGCGGACGCCTGGTCCACATCCCTTGCCTGACCGGCCATTTCATTGGGCAGGTTGCCATGCTGGTCCCATCCCTGATGATAGAGCTGCACAAAGCGAACCCCGTTCTCGGAGAGTTTCCTTGCCAGCAGGCAGTTGGAGGCGAAGGTGCCGGGTACGAGGCAGTTAGGGCCGTATAGTTTGATGATGTCGTCAGATTCTTTGGACAGGTCCGTGATGTCTGGCACGGCAGTTTGCATGCGATAAGCCATTTCGTACTGGCGGATCTTGGTGCTGATCTCCGGATCGCCGAATTCTTTGTAGGACATATCGTTCAACTCGGCAAGCTTGTCCAGCATCTTCCTGCGCCCGGTGGAATCCATGCCCGGCGGATTATTCAGGTAGAGCACGGGACTTTCGCCACTGCTGAACTGCACGCCCTGGTGTATACTGTCGAGGAACCCGTTGGTCCAGAGTTTCGAATATACCCCCTGTCCATTCCCTCTACCCCGGGAAAGCAATACACAGAACGCGGGAAGATTTTTATTTTCACTGCCGAGCCCGTAGCTGAGCCATGCGCCCATGCTTGGCCGGTTCCCTTGCTGGGCGCCGGTCTGGAAGAAGGTCAATGCCGGATCGTGGTTGATGGCTTCCGTGAACATGGAGCGGATAATGCAGATATCGTCCACCACTTTTGCCGTGTAGGGGAAGAGGTCGCTGATCCATGCACGGGCCTGGCCGTATTGTTTGAAATCATAGAAAGAACCTACCAGCGGGAAAGATGATTGTCCGGACGTCATGCCTGTCAATCTTTGCCCCCTGCGTACGGACGCCGGCAATTCCTGTCCCATCATCTGGCGGAGCATCGGTTTGTAATCGAAAGATTCCAGCTGCGAGGGGGCGCCGTTTTGGAAGAGATAGATCACCCTTTTCGCCTTTGGGGCAAAGTGCGGGATGCCCGGTGGAAATCCCATTTCCTCCGCATCGCTGCCACCGCTCAGGAGATCCGGGATCAGCAGGGAGCCGAGGGCAACGCTGCCGAGCCCGAGGCTCAGCCGGGAAAGGAATTTGCGGCGGTTCATGTTCAACCCGTGTTCCAGGAATTCTTTGTCCATATATCAGGATTTAGAAAGGGTTTCTTCAAGATTATAAATGGTGGTCACTACCTGCATCAGGGCGGCAATGGCCGGTTTATCTGCGTTCTCCGGCAAGGGATATTCACCCGCGGCCAGTATTTTTCCTGCCTCCGCCGGTTGCTCGCGGAAATGGGCCTGTTGTGTTTTGTAATATTCCTGCAGCAAAGCCAGTTCTTTTGCATTGGGTCTGCGGCAGACGATCATACGAAATGCCTGGCCCACCGGCTCCGCATTATCCTGCAAAAGCTTCGCAGCCAGTACGCGGGAGGCTTCCAGCACCTGCGGATCGTTCAGCATCACAAGCGCCTGCAACGGTGTATTGGTGGTAAGTCGTTTTACCTCGCATTGATCGCGGTTACTACCATCGAAGATCATTTGAGAAGGCGGTGGCACGGTACGTTTGATGAATGTATACAATCCTCTGCGATAGAGGCTTTCACCATGATCCTGCTGATAGCGGGCAAGTATTCCGCGGCCGGAGGTGGCCAGTTCCCAAAGGCCCTTGGGCTGGTAAGGCTTCACACTCGGACCGCCGATCTTTTTCACCAGCAGCCCGGAGCTGCTCAACACCAGGTCCCGCACGAATTCCGCGGGAAGGCGAAAACGCGGGGCGCGGGAGAGCCATACATTATCAGGGTCCGCCTGCATTTTTTCTTTGCTCACAACGGCGGACTGGCGATAGGTGGCGGATGTCACCAGTTGTTTCATCAGCCGTTTGATATCCCATCCGTGTTGCATAAAATCCACCGCCAGCCAGTCCAGCAGAGCAGGATGGGAGGGCAGTTCGCCCTGCATGCCAAAATCCCCGGAAGTTTTCACGATCCCTTTTCCGAACACCTCCTGCCACATGCGGTTGACGAATACGCGCGCGGTAAGGGGATTCCGTTCGCTGAAAAGCCATTGCGCCAGCCCCAGCCTGTTCGGCGCGTAGTTGAAGGAGAGTATGGATCTGGGCGTACCGGGCACTACCTCGGCGCCGTGCGCATCGTAAACACCACGGGTAAGGATATACGATTTTCGCGCCGTATCCAGATCGCCCATAACGGACACGATTAAACGATTGGTATCTGGTTTGTTGATGAAGGAAAGCACATCCTTCACCTCCTCGTTGGAGATCTCGGTGTAGGGTTTCTTGGCATAGGTTTCCGGTCCGCCTACGGTGGATTGCAGCCCTACTTCCTTTACACTGTTAAAAAAGGCGTACAGCTGGTAATATTCTTTCTGGGAGAAGGGGTCGTACTTATGATCATGGCAGTGCGCACATTCGATGGTCACACCAAGGAAGGCTTTGCCGAAAGTATTGGTACGGTCGCTTACATATTCTACACGGTATTCTTCATCAATCACACCGCCTTCTTCCGTGATCTTGTGATTGCGGTTGAAGCCGGTGGCAAGCAGTTGCTCCCGGGTAGCGTTGGGCATCAGGTCTCCCGCAAGCTGCCAGGTCACGAACCGGTCGTAAGGCATATTGACGTTGAAAGCATGTATCACCCAATCCCGCCACGGCCATTGGCTGCGGTAGTTATCATCCTGGTATCCGTGAGAATCCGCGTACCGGGCCACATCCATCCAGTGTACGGCCATTTTTTCCCCGTATTGGGGCATGGCCAGCAGGGTGTCTACCATTTTTTCGTAAGCATCCGGATTACTATCCGCCAGAAAACGGTCCATCATCTCCACAGTGGGAGGCAGACCTGTAAGGTCCAGGCAGAGCCGTTTGAGGAGCCTTTCCCGATCGGCTTCCGGGTTGGGTTGCAGGCCGGCATTGTCCATGCCCTGCAAAATGAAACGGTCAATATCGTTATGCGGCCACTTTTCATTGCTCACTTTGGGAGGCGCTGTGGATTTGGGCGGTACAAAGGCCCAGTGCGGTTTATATTTCGCACCCTGCTGGATCCATTTCCCGATCAGCGCGATCTCATGTTCGGTCAGCCGCAGATTGGAACCCACGGGAGGCATGCGTTGGGAGGTATCCGAAGTGGTGATGCGGCGATAAACCTCAGACTGATGCGGTTTGCCGGGAACAAAAGCAAAAGCGCCGGGTGTTTCCCGGAGCGCTTTGAAAGCACTGTCCCCGATATCCAGCCGTAACCCCGCTTCGCGCTTGTTGGCGTCAGGCCCATGACAGGTAAAACATTTATCTGAAAGAATAGGACGGATGTGAAAATTGTAATCCACTTCCTCCGGTAGTTTAAGTTTACCGGCCTCTTCATGCCTGTTCCGTTGATGGCAGGCAGTAATGGTCAATATACAGGCGGCCGCAAAGGCCAAACGCGGAAGGTGCAGCATGTAAACGATGATATGAACGTGGTATACTGTAAACGCAATCCCAGACTGTGTAGTAACAAGTTAGCGGTTTATTCCGGACTATTCAAGCAGTGGGTAAAAAAACAAAGATTTCCATCAAAATAGCATAAAAAAAAGATCCGTCAGATGAACGGATCTTTTTCGTTGACTGGTCCCGGTGTGCCTTAATCACCGGTTGTGCCTGTGTTTCGGCTAGTGGGCAGCGTTTTCCTTACGCAGGTATTTGCGTGTCAGGTGTGCCATCAGTACCACAGAGGCAATGCACAGGCATGCCAGTTTGAAAAGTAAGCCGGTTTTCATAGGTATAGGGATTTATAGGTTCGGTAATATGAAAGTGGAAAATCCTCAGCGCATCATTTGCCAGGAATCGAATTTCTGCATGATACGAATGCACAGGTCTTTGAAACGATGCATATCCCGCTGCTCCCGCCTGATGAGCAGGGTCACGATCAGTGCTATGATCAGGACAGACAATACCAGGGTGAAGAAAAGTGCTTTCATCAGGATAGTTTTTATAAGGTTCAAATAATCCGAAGCAGTTACGCAACATGATTAATAAGGTTTTTCAATGCTTGGTCGATAGAAACTGATGTAAATATAGATATTTTAATTATATAAAATATAATTTGAATAGAAATTTATTTGATAACAAGTTCCGGCCCCATTTGTCTAATAAAGTATCAATTTTTTTGTAACATGTTGTAATGCGAACGTGTGACAGGTTGAAGGCCGAATTGTGAATATGCATATTAAATATACTGATAATCAAAATGATAAGTATGGTGTATAAAATCTACTCCGGATATTGTCCTAATCCTTTATTTTTGCCAACGACCGGGTTTTGCTAAAAGATTTAGTAAGGGGCCGGAACGTTCTTCCTCCCCAACGGTTTCAACATCAAGCGATTAATTCAACAACTATGGCAGAAGCGAATAAAGATATGTTCAATGCCTATACGGAAGATTCGATCCGCTCGCTGGACTGGCGGGAGCACATTCGGCTGCGCCCGGGTATGTACATCGGCAAGCTCGGGGACGGCAGCAGTATGGATGATGGTATTTACATCCTGATCAAGGAGGTGGTGGACAACTGTATCGATGAACATATGATGGGATTCGGCAAACAGATCGATATTAAGGTGTCCGAACACAGCGTGACGATACGTGATTATGGGCGTGGTATTCCTCTTGGAAAAGTGGTGGACGTAGTGAGCAAGATCAATACCGGCGCAAAATACGACAGCAAAGCGTTCCAGAAATCCGTAGGTTTGAACGGGGTGGGTACCAAAGCGGTGAACGCGCTTTCCTACTATTTCAGGGTAGCTTCCTTCCGGGAGGGCAGGGAAAAGGCGGCGGAATTTGAAAGAGGGGTATTACTAAAAGAGCATAAGGAAGCCGCCACTACGGAGCCGAACGGTACGCTGGTAACCTTCAGACCGGATGATACGGTTTTCAAGAACTATCATTTCATTCCGGACTTCCTGGAGAACCAGATATGGAACTATTGTTTCCTCAATGCCGGACTCACAATCAATTTCAACGGACAAAAATACCTTTCGAAGAACGGTCTGCTGGACCTGCTCCAGCGCAAGACCAATGCGGAAGATATTCGTTATCCCATTATCCATCTGAAAGGGGAGGACATTGAAGTGGCGATCACCCATGAGAACCAGTACGGTGAGGAGTACTATTCCTTCGTGAACGGTCAGCATACTACCCAGGGCGGTACACACCTCGCGGCCTTCCGCGAGGCCTTCGTGAAAACCATCCGTGATTTTTTCAAGAAAGATTACGATGCTACGGACATTCGCGCTTCCATTTGTGCGGCTATCGCCGTAAGGGTGCAGGAGCCGGTGTTTGAAAGCCAGACCAAGACCAAGCTGGGCTCCCTCGCGGTATCAGAAGGCGGGCAGTCCATGAAAAACTTCGTGCTGGAATTCCTTTCCAAGCAGCTGGATGATTATCTCCACCGTAACGCCACCGTGGCCGAAGCGCTCAAGAAGCGCATTGAGCAGAGCGAGCGGGAACGGAAAGAGCTGGCCGGTATCAAGAAACTGGCGAATGAAAGGGCCAAGAAAGCCAATCTGCATAACCGCAAGCTGAGAGATTGCCGCGTACACCTGAATGAAGAGTATACCGGTAAAAGCAAGGATGAGATGGCCACCCGTCAGAAGGAAACAACCATCTTCATTACGGAAGGGGACTCCGCGAGCGGTTCCATCACCAAATCCCGCAACGTGGAAACACAGGCGGTGTTCAGTTTACGCGGTAAGCCACTGAACTGTTATGGTCTTACCAAAAAGATTGTATATGAGAACGAGGAGTTCAACCTGCTGCAGCACGCGCTGAATATTGAAGAAGGGCTGGAGGGCCTGCGATATAATAATATCGTGATTGCTACCGATGCGGACGTAGACGGGATGCATATCCGTTTGTTGATGCTCACCTTCTTCCTGCAGTTCTTCCCGGACCTTGTTAAAAACGGGCACATCTATATCCTCGAAACACCGCTTTTCCGCGTCCGCAATAAGCAGCAGACCATCTACTGCTACAGCGAGGAGGAGAAACAGCGGGCGGTCAGAAAGTTGGGTGGTAAGCCGGAGATCACGCGGTTCAAGGGTTTGGGAGAAATATCGCCGGAAGAGTTCGGGCAGTTCATTGGAGACGATATGCGGAAAGAGCCCATCATCCCGTCCCAGGAAATGCCGGTGGCAAAGATGCTGGAATATTACATGGGCAAGAACACCCAGCACCGGCAGGATTTTATTATCAATAACCTGCGGTACGAGAAAGACCTGGCAGAAGCGGAGAACAATTAAAAAGTAATAGATAAAAGTGATACTGCACATTGTATTCGGGCAAGCGTCCGTTACCAATCTGAAAGCAGCCTTTGAGCTGGAGCCACAATTGAACGGGGAGATACTCTGTTTTGAAGATGACCTGGCCGTAGGCCCCCTGTTCATCCTGGATACGCCCGACGGCCGGAATGCACGCCGGGAATGGTGGAATATGATACTGGATATACCCGCGCCGGCGGAAGGAACGGAAGTAGCGCCGCCGGAAGATCCAGTAAGAGCGCTGAAAGCCAGGCTCCGGGAAGAAGAGGAGCTGGATGTATGGATCTGGGCAGGACAAAATACCAGCGACGTTTGCGGATATTACTGGCTGATCAGTCAGCTGGACCGGTTCTCCGGCCGTATACAACTGGTATATCTCAATAATCTTCCTTTCCTTAACGAGAAGAACGCAGTATTCTATCCCACGCATCTGAGCCAGATTATGCCCAAGGAATTCCTCAAAGCCCGGAAACTGGCGCGGGAGGTGTCTCTCGCGGAATTTGAGCTGGACGGGGAGGAATGGAGGAGGCTGATGAACGAGAATGCCGGCGTACGCCTGCTGGAAGGAGGGAAGAAGATCCGCGGTGAAGCGGCTGCTTTTTTTGACAAAGACCTGTTGCAACAGATCGGCAGGGATTTCCAGAAAGCAGGTAGAGTGATCTCCCAGGTCACCGGCAAGTTCAAATACCCCGTGATGGAGCAATTTCTGAACTGGCGGATCAAAGAACTGATCAGGGAAGGAAAAGTGGAGCACAAGGGTGAGTTGAGAACGATGCGCGATTTTGAAGTGAAATTACCGGGCAGCGGAGAACCCGCGCCTGTTGAAAATGCATAACATGGCAAAGATCATCATCACCCCGCTGGAATTGCGGGGAGAAGACGAAAGAGGACGGAACTACGAATGGCAGACATTTCGCACGGGTACCTTCATCCTTTGTTACCGGAATGCCGGTTCCAGCAGCGGGCAGCATTATCATGAAGGGAAAAGCGAATACAAGAACCCGGAGATCATGTACCTGCTGAGCGGGAAAGCCGCCATCCACTGGTGCCCGCTGGAGGAAAAGGAAATACGTACGGAAATAGTGGAAGCGCCGGCACGGGTGGAGATACCCATCCGCATCTGGCATCAGCTGGAAGCCATCACGGATTGTTCCTTCATGGAGCTGAATACGTTGGAAGACGTAAAAATAGACTCAGTAAGGGTTTGGCGGGAAGATTTTCTTGCAGGCAGATAATAAACGATAAAGATTTTTTATGAGCAATACGAAAGAATCACAGGACGAGTCCCTGCACGGTAGCGAGCATGTGGATGAGAAGTATAAGGACTGGTTCCTGGACTACGCCTCCTATGTGATCCTGGAACGCGCCGTGCCCGGGGTGGAAGACGGGCTGAAGCCCGTACAGCGCAGGATCATGCATGCCATGAAGGAGATGGACGACGGACGATTTAACAAGGTGGCTAACGTGATCGGGCAAACGATGCAGTACCACCCGCACGGGGATGCTTCCATCAGCGACGCGATCGTGAACCTCGGGCAGAAAGACCTCCTCATCGATACGCAGGGTAACTGGGGCGATGTACGCACCGGGGATGAAGCGGCAGCTGCCCGTTACATTGAGGCACGTCTTTCCAAATTTGCGCTGGATGTGGCTTTTAACGCTAAAACCACCGAATGGCAGCTTAGCTATGACGGCCGCAAGAACGAACCGCTGAGCCTTCCCATGAAGTTCCCCCTGCTGCTGGCACAAGGTGCGGAGGGGATCGCCGTAGGCCTTAGCACCAAGATACTGCCGCATAACTTTTGCGAGCTGATTGATGCTTCCATCCGCTATCTCCGTGGAAAGAAATTCGAACTGTTCCCCGATTTCGCCACCGTCGGCATGGTGGATGTTACGAATTACAATGATGGCAGACGTGGCGGGAAAGTACGGGTGCGGGCGCATATCGAGGAAAAAGATAAAAAGACCCTGCTTGTAAAGGACGTGCCATACGGTGTTACCACTACTGCATTGATGGAGTCCATCGTGAAAGCAAACGATAACGGCAAGATCAAGATCAAAAAGGTGGTGGACAATACCGCGAAAGACGTGGAGATAGAAGTGCAGCTGGCCCCCGGTATTTCCCCGGATATCACCATCGATGCGCTGTATGCCTTTACGGATTGTGAAGTTTCCATTTCTCCGAACGCCTGCGTGATCGTTGAAGACAAGCCCGTGTTCATCGGCGCCTCCGACCTCCTGCGGCGCGCTACCGACTTTACGAAGGACCTCCTTCAGCGGGAGCTGGAGATCAGGCTGGCGGAGCTGGAAGAGAAATGGCATTATACCTCCCTGGAGAAAATATTCTTCGAAAAAGGGATCTATAAGGAACTGGAGCAGAAGCATAAGGACTGGGAAGCCGTACTGGTGGCTATTGATAAGGGCTTTGGTCCATATAAGAAACTTCTCAAACGAGAGATCAGCCGTGAAGATATCCTCAAGCTAACGGAGAAGCCCGTACGTAGAATTTACCGGCTGGACATCAATGAGCTCACCGAGCAGATCAAGGGCATTGACGCTGATATCAAACAGGTAAAGCATGATCTGGCTAACCTCGTGGATTTCACCGTTGGGTACTACGAGGGCCTGCTGAAGAAATACGGGAAAGGCCGGGAGCGGAAAACCGAGATCAAGATATTCGACACCATTCAGGTGCAGCAGGTGGCCATGGCTAATACCAAGCTGTATGTGAACCGCGCAGACGGCTTTATCGGTACCTCTCTCAAGAAAGACGAGTTTGTGGCCGATTGTTCCGATCTGGACAATATCATCGTTTTCCGCAGAGACGGTGTGATGCTGGTGACGAAGGTGGCGGACAAGACGTTTGTGGGCAAGGACATTATTCATGTGGACATTTTCCGGAAGGGGGATGAACGCATGACCTATAACATGATCTATGTGGATGGTAAAACCGGCTACAGCTTGGCTAAACGCTTCAACGTAACCGGTATCACCCGCGACAAGGAATACCCGCTCACCAAAGGAGAGAAGAACTCCAAAGTGCACTACTTCTCCGCCAATCCCAACGGGGAAGCGGAAGTGGTGACCGTACGCCTCAGTCCCAACTGTGCGGCCAAGAAGAAGGAATTTGATTTTTATTTCGAAACGATCCCCATCAAGGGCCGTGGTTCGATGGGGAATGTGGTGACCAAATACCCCATCCGCAATGTCAAATTCAAGGAGAAGGGCGTTTCCACATTGTCCGGTATCAAAATATGGTATGACGATACGGTGGGCCGTTTGAATACAGAACAGCGCGGACTGTATGTGGGAAGTTTTGAAGGGGAAGACAAGATACTCGTCTTCTACAAGAATGGTACTTACGAGCTTACCAATTACGAGGTGACCAACCGGTATGAATCTAACGATGCCGTATATATTGAAAAATTCAACCCCGAGAAGATCGTAACAGCGATCTATTATGATGCCGATAAGCGGCAGTTCAATGCCAAGCGGTTCAAGATAGAGACGCAAACGCTCAACAACAAATTCTCCTTCATCAAGGAGGGAACGGACAACTACCTGGAACTCGTTACCACACAGGCAGAGCCGTTGGTATTGTTGAAAACCGGCAGGAAGCGGGACCCTGAAGAAGAAGAGATCGCACTGCATGAAACGATTGAAGTGACCGGCTGGAAAACAGTAGGAACAAGGTTTGCAGGTGATGATCTGGTGAGTGTGGAATTGTTGACGGAAGAGGAGGAAACGCCACCGGAAGAAGAAGGGAATGTACAGGGAGAGCTGTTTTAGCAGCATCATGATATGTTTACAACAAAGCCCCGGTTAAAAACAAACCGGGGCATTTTTTTATTTGGTCATTGTTGATTTGCGTATTATTTTGGCCCCGACGTTTGTTTAAACCTAACCTAAAACGGAAACCATGTCAGAAAAATTCAACTACAGGGAAAAGTACTCCTGGGGGTTCCTTTTCCTCGCGGCCGTTGGTCTTGCCGGCATTATCTACTCCTTTACCGAACCCTTCAATATCCGGTTCAAAAGCGCCACCATCCTTGCGTATCCGGCCAGTAAATATGTGGTCATTGCCCTCGGATTGCTGTTTGTGGCGTATGCGGTACACAGGTACCTCAAGATGAAAGCCATCAACGGTAGCCATCAGGCAATCTCCGTAGACGACGCGGGTCTCAGCTTTGCGGCGTTGAAAGGATATGGCACCGAACCTGTGCGTATTAATTTCAACGATGTGAACGAGCTCTGGAACAAGACAGACAGTGATGATGGAGAATCTTCCATCCTCTATGTGAATAACAGCAAACACCGTTATGAGTTCTTTGCAGAGAATTTCGAAACAGATATCCTGTACGTACAATTCAGAACGATCCTGGAATCCAGGTGCACCAACATTACCAACAGGGGTTAATACATCTCGCAGCGGAAGGCGGACCGGATTATGTGGAAATGGAAAAGCCGAAAGCCCTCCGCGATGCAGCAGCAAATGAAGGCGGTATTGCAGGCGCAGGGTTGCCGTCTGCTATTCCTTCTTCTTTTTCTTACCCTTTTGTGCCTTCTGCGCGGCTTCCTCTGCGTCCATCTCTTCCTGTGTTTTGATGTTCTGCAGATAATCCGCTTTTTTCTTTTTCTCAAAAGGCACGCCTATCGGGTATTTGCCGAGTTGAAGCGCATCGTGGTAGACTTTTTCGATGTGTACCCATTTGCCGGCTTTCCATTTAAACCCTTCATAATCGAGGTCCGGCACCATATTGTACGGTTTGTCCCCCTCACCGCCGGTTTCAGAGATCAGGTGATCGAAAACCACCATGTCTATTTCAGGATTGAAGTTCATGGTGGCCACTGCCTCCCGCTTATATTCCAGGATGAAGCGGTTGCGGGTGGGCTTGGGAACGGTGTCTTCCGCAAAGCTGAAGAATGGTCCGCCAAACACCGGCTGCCCGTCTTTAAACGTCAGCATTTCAATGATCTTTTTCTGGCTGGACTGGGAATGCGCGTTCCATCCAAACAGGGTGTAGTATTCCGCGTTGAAGTAATGTTTTTGCACGATGGCATAGTACAGGCAGCCGAGCCAGCCTTTGACGCCGGTGATGGTATCCGTGTTTTTGGTGTACGCTGAATTGTCGAACAGCGGAAAAAGCCTGAGTGATCCGTCTTTGGTGTTCATCTGGATCACACCAAAATGGCGGAACGTGCTGTTATCGCTTTCCAGCGGCCAGGTGAAAATGCGGAAGGAGCTGTCCTGCGGATACACCTTGGCCATGGTTTTAACGGAATCGAAAGGGTAGTAGAAGGAGTATTTTGTTTTGAGAGCCGTTACAAGTTTCGGGATGAACTCGTCGTTGCGCGATGCACGAACGGACTCTTCTTTTCCGTTGATCACATCGTAGCTCATGGCACGGAGCGTATCCTGGAAAAAGTCCAGCGCAGCTTTATCTGATGGAGACAAGCGTTGGGCGTGGGTGGTGACGGTAAAAAGGACAAGGATAATGACGGTTAAGTACTTCATGGCATGATAATAACAAAAAAATCCGCGGATTATTGTGCATCCGCCAGGGATGCCAGTATGGCTGTGAAATGTTCCCAGGAATACAGTTTTTTCTGTTCCCGGATAAAGTTACGGAAAACATCCGGGGGCTGGGAGAGAAAGCGAAGAATGCCGTCAGCAATGGCTTTGGGCTCCGGCGGGACTACATAACCGGCTTTTCCGTCAGGCACGATCTCCGGCAGACCGCCTACGGCTGTTACCAGCATGGGTTTCTCGAAGTGGTAAGCCATCTGGGAAATGCCGCTTTGCGTGGCGGTGTGGTAGGGCTGCACAACGAGGTCCGCTGCAGAAAAATAGTATTTCACGGCCTCATTCGGGATAAAGTCGGAATGAAGGATAAGGCGGTCATCCTTTAGCCAGGGCTCGTATTTTTTCCTGTCTTCGTAAAATTCTCCCGCTACAACGAGCTTCAAATGAGGTATCTGGCGGATCCTTTCATCCGAGAACGCTTCGAGGAGCAGATCAAGGCCCTTGTATGCCCGAATGAAGCCGAAGAAGAGCAGGTGTTTGTTCTGCCCATCCCATCCCAGCCATTTTCTCGCGATTTCCTGCGCCACGGGTTCACCGAAACTGTCGTATACCGGATGCGGAGCATAGGCGACGGGCTTGCGGGTGAGGGTGCCGATATCTTTCTTTACTTCTTCGCTCAAGGTGATGAATGCATCGCATTGTCTGACGAAAAAGCGCGTGAGTGCGGCATCTCCGAAGCGTTTTTCATGCGGGAACAGGTTGTGTACCAGCCCGATAATGCGGGTGTGCCCATTCTTCCGGATGGAACGAACAATGCTGCCGAGGCTCATAGCCATGATGGGCAGCCAGAATGCTGCGATCACGATATCCGGTTGTTCTTTCCGGAGCATTTTACCGGTTTTGCGCCAGTTGAGCGGATTCATGGAATGAATGCTGCGGCGGATAAGCAGTTCTGCCGGCGCGGGCCCTTCCGCATACTGTGTTTTCCCGGGGAACATGAATCCGGGGTATTGGAACGAGAAAGTATGGATCGTAACATCGTTCCCCTGCGCGATCAATTGCAGGGCCAGCCGTTCGTTAAAAGCGGCCAGTCCGCCCCGCAGGGGATGTGCAGGGCCGAGGATCACGATCTTTTTGTTCCGGAGAGACGTCATCAGTCTTTATTTTCCAGGATTTCTTCCACCAGGTAAGCATTGCGTTCCGGTGCGTTGCGGGACACCAGTTCTGCAATGAATCCCGTAAGGAACAGCTGGGAACCGATGATCAGCAATAACATGGCCAGGAAGAAGATCGGGCGTTCCGTCATCTTGTATTGCAGGAAGAAGATCTTGGCGAAAGCCAGATAAAAGGCAATGATAAAGCCGATAAGGAAGAAGAGGGTGCCGAGGGCGCCGAAGAAATGCATCGGGCGTTTGCCGAACTTGCCGACGAAAGTGATGGACGCGAGGTCGAGGAAACCATTGATAAAACGTTCCAGCCCGAATTTGCTGGTGCCGTATTTGCGCTTCCGGTGTTCCACCACCTTTTCCCCGATCTTCCGAAATCCGCTCCATTTGGCGATTACAGGGATATAACGATGCATCTCCCCGTAGACCTCTATTGTTTTTACTACTTTTTTACGATAAGATTTCAGGCCGCAGTTGAAGTCGTGCAGCCTGATGCCACTCATTTTTACGGTAGCGAGGTTAAAGAGTTTGGAAGGGATATTTTTGGTGAGGGTATTGTCATAACGAATTTTTTTCCAGCCGCTCACAAGATCATATCCATCGTTCATGATCATGCTGTAGAGGCCGGGGATCTCATCCGGACTATCCTGCAGATCCGCATCCATGGTGATCACCACATTGCCCTGCGCTTTCCGGAAGCCTTCGTTCAGCGCGGCAGATTTGCCGTAATTCCGTTGGAATTTAATGCCTTTGACGCAGGGATTCTTTGCTGAAAGATCGCGGATCACTTCCCAGGAATTATCCGTGCTGCCATCATCTACCATCCACACTTCGTAAGAAAACCTGTTTTCCTCCATTACGCGGGCGATCCATGCTGCCAGCTCCGGCAGGGATTCTTCTTCATTCTTCAAAGGAATAACTACGGATATGTCTAAATTCATCAGTGATCAGATCGTTTTACTGTATGGAAGGGTTCTTTTTAGCCACGCCCGCTCCGATAAGGGAGGCCACGAGACCTGTCAGGAGGCTGAAGAAAACGGAGAACCCGATAACAAAGACGAGGAAAAACCTGGAAGTGATATCAAGCGCCATGTTTATTTCATCAGTGGATTTGCCCTGTTCCTGCATTTTCACTCTGGCTGTTTCCATCGCCTGTTCCTTGATATGAGGCATTGCCAGTATGAGAATGACGGTAACAAGCGTGGTGATGACTATGATGACAGCGGTAGTTTTAAACCCGACAGAAAAAACATTGCCGAAGGTCACATTGCCATCATTGATCTTTGCAAAGTTAGTGCAACTCAATATTACACCGATAGCGAGGATCAGGAGACCCAGATAAGAGAGCCACTGATTTTCCTGCTGTTTAAGAACGTAAGTAAGGAGAGATAATGCGATCATGGCACCCGCGGTTACCAGACCGTAATTGATGTGATTGGACTTTTGCATAAAACAGGATTAAAGGATTTGTTGATTGTTGATCACACACACCACTTTACCTTTCAATTCCTTCCCAATATAAGGGGAATTTTTGGACCGGGAATGGATATCTGCTGCAGTAAATGTATAGGCCTCATCTGGTTCAAAACAAGTGATATCGGCTTTCGCTCCTTTGGCGATGGTGGCGGCCTCCAGCCCGAAGATACGGCGCGGGTTGCTGCTGAGCATTTCCACGAATTTATCCAGGCCGAGGTCCGGCAACACGTTGCGGAGCGCTCCGAAGCAGCTTTCCAGCCCGATCATCCCGTTTTTGGCGTATTCAAATTCCACTTCTTTCGCATCCCAGTCCTGTGGCTGATGGTGCGTGGCGAAACAATCCACGACACCCTCTTTCACAGCTTTACGCAGCGCTTCCACATCGTCCTGGCTGCGAAGAGGCGGGTTCACTTTCAGGAAGCTGTTGTATTGTACCATATCCGCATCTGTAAAGAGAAGGTGGTAAGGTGTTACGGAGCAGGTCACCTTTACGCCGGCAGCCTTTGCCTCCGCGATCAGCGCAATGGCCTGGCGGGTGCTGACGCCGGTGAAGTGGATATTGGAATCTGTATACTTTGCGAGCTCGAGGTCGCGGCGGATCATGATCTCTTCCGCAATGGCCGGTTTACCGGGCATTCCCAGTTGCGTGGAGTAGATGCCTTCGTGCATCAGCCCGTGTGCGGAAATGCTGGTATCGTCCGGTACCTGGATCACTGTGCCGTTGAAAGCTTTTACATATTGCAGTGCTTTCAGCAGGATGCCGGAGGACTGTACCGGTTTGTACCCGTCTGAAAATGCCACGGCTCCCGTCTGGCGCATTTCATACATTTCCGCCAGGGAAGCGCCTTCCAGGTTCTTGGTGATGGCTCCGATTGGCAGTACGTTCACTACGCCGTTACGGCTTTTGCTGAGCACGTATTCTATCTGCGTTTTGGTGTGGAGGGCCGGTTGCGTGTTGGGGACGATCATTACAGCAGTGAAGCCGCCTTTGGCCGCGGCAATAGCTCCTGTGGAGAGATCCTCCTTGTATTCCTGCCCGGGATCGCAAAAGTGTGCAAATACATCCGCCCACCCGCCTGAAACGTGCAGGTTTTTTCCTTCTATGATGTGCGTCTGACTGTCAGCGGCAATGTTCCCGGCGATGTCGGCAATGAGGCCGTTTTTGATGAGAATATCCTGGGTTTGCCCGTGAAAAGGAGAGAGAGGCGCTACGATCCTGACACTTTTGAGTAAAATATCCATTGCAGAAATAGGTGATCTTTAATTTTGTCCCGATCAGGGGCAAATGTAAGCATTTATGCTTTCAGATGTATGCAGGACGATGAATGGAAAACGGGAAACCGTGAGAAAAATGGATGAATATTTTTTTATAAATCAAATAAATGTTTACTTTTGCATCCCGTCGTTGAAAAACGATACCGGAGTTCGGGACGTAGCGCAGCCCGGTAGCGCATCCCGATGAGATCGGGAGGATCGCAGGTTTAAGTCTTGTTGTCCTGATAAAAGTTCTTACAAATCGTTTCCAAAATAACTACAGGGTTCAAACACTGTTCCCGGTTCGGGACGTAGCGCAGCCCGGTAGCGCATCCCGATGAGATCGGGAGGGTCGTAGGTTTAAGTCTTGTTGTC
>JAFIGY010000022.1 GCA_017849435.1 Chitinophaga niabensis | reverse complement strand
TGGTCTGGTGGGCGCTGCTGGGCACGCTGCTGGTCGCGTTCGCGATCATGGACGGCTTCGACTTCGGCGTGGCCGGCCTGCTCAAGCTGCTGGGCCGCGACAACGAGGCCGAAAGAATCCTAAAGCCAGGGATCACTTTTCAGGTCTTGGCCGTTCTGACAAGAAGCGCCTTCTGCAATGGCTCGTATTGGCGAAGCGCCCGGAAACGCGGGAACAAAGGATACGGGAGATTGTGACCTGTGGTGAAAAAGGGATAAAACCCAAACAATTTATCTGAATGCTTTGCCGATGATCGTGCTTGCATCTTCTTCTTCGAGTTGATAAAAACGTTGAATATTATCTGCACTCAGCACAGTTTCCCGGCTGCCCCGGCTAACGAGTTCACCTCCGTGCAATAACAGCAGGTGATCGGCGAACCGGGTAGCGATATGGAGATCATGTACTACGCCGGTGATCACGAGATCCTGCTGTTGTAACAATTCTTTCAACAATCGCATGAACCGGAACTGGTAATGCACGTCCAGGAACGTGAGCGGTTCATCGAGTAACAAATAGCGGCAGGAACCCGGAACAGGTTCCCATATCTGCGAAAGGATACGGGCAAAATGTACCCGTTGTTTTTCACCGCCGGACAGGCTGGTATAATCGCGGTCAGATAAAGGAACGAGATCGAAGAGCTGCATCGCTTCCTGTCCATAGCGCATATCTTTTTCCGAAGGCCTGCCTTGTATATGTGGATACCTCCCCATCATGACCACCTCCCGGACTTTCAGCGGAAAAGAAAGTTCCTGGTGCTGGGAGAGCAGCGCCCGCACTTTGGCGAGTTCCCGTGGATTGAAAGCAGAAATAGATTTACCTCCATAAGATACAGTACCGGAAGAGGATGCCATTTGTCCGCTGATCACGCGCAACAGCGTGGATTTCCCCGCCCCGTTAGGCCCTATGATCAGGTGAAGTTTCCCGGCATCCAGTTGAAAGTTGACATCTTTCAATAAAGTCCGGTTGTTCCGCACGACGGTGATATGATGACAGGTCAGCATTGTCAGAAATAATAATTTTTCTTTCGCAGTAAGAAGATGAAAACCGGCACACCGGCGAAAGCGGTAACGATCCCGATCGGCAGTTCTGCAGGCCGCAGCAGTAACCGTGCAATGATGTCCGCAAAGCTGAGCAGCACGGCCCCGGCCAATGCACCGCCGATGATCAGGTAACGGTTATCCGCCCCTTTCCATATCCGTAGAAAATGCGGCACTACCAATCCCACAAACCCGATCACGCCTGTGAAAGCCGTTACGACTGCGATCATGATCACATTGGTGAGGAGTATCTCCATTTTCAACCGTGGTACGGAAACCCCGGCCAGCATGGCTTCATCTTCCCCCAGCATCAACAGGTTCAGTTTTCGCGCATTGGCAAGTGCCCGCCAGCAACAGGTGGCCAGTACAACGGCAGCGATGGTCACGGCATGCCAGTTGGCGCCGGAAAGCGTGCCAAGATTCCAGAAAGTAATGGAGCGTGCCTGCGGATCGCGGGCGATGTAGGAAAGAAATCCTGTACCGCTAAGAAACAAAGCATTCACCGCGATGCCCATCAGCAGGAGGGTGACGATGCCGGTCTTGCTTCCTTTCTTTCCTGCGGATAATCCCAGCACCAGGAAAGTGGCGATCATAGCGCCCGCGGAAGCGGCGATGGGTAAAGTCCATTCACCGGCATGAAAATGTAACGTGGCGCCAAGTACGAAATACAGCGCCGCCCCAAAAGCAGCACCGCTTGAGGTGCCGATCAGGCCCGGTTCTACGAGGGGATTCCGGAAAAGTGCCTGCAACAGCACGCCACCAATGGCCAATGCAGCTCCGGCCAGTACACAGAATAATACCCTCGGCAAACGGATGTCAAGGAAAATGCGTTCGTGCAAACTGAGATCGTTTCGTGCAGAAAAGAATTTGCCGAATGCACTGGAGATCTCATCCATGCGAATATTGACTGCGCCGAAACAGGCGGAGAAGAGCATGGCTGTGAGCAGCAGAATGATCAGCAGCAGGTAGACTTTACTGTGCTGCCGGTCCCGCATGGATCAGTTTTTGGAAAGCCAGTACATTGGCGCCGGTACGGGGACCGAGATAAATGATATCATGTTCCTCTATCCGGTAGATGCGGTTATTGCGTGCGGCTTTTGTACCGGCCACACCCGGCAGTTCTTTCACTTTCTCTGCGGAGCCCAGCCGGTCGTATCCAAAGTCCGTCAACAGGATCACATCCGGATCAGCCTGTGCGATCAGCTCCGGAGACACCTGCTGCATGCCTTTATCTCCGGATATGGGAATAACCCCTCCGGCCCATCGTATCATTTTAGCCGCCGTGCTTTTCTGTGTGATGGCAAGATAAATATTCATGGCACGGCCGAAATGAATGATCACCACTTTGGGAGTATCACTGTATTGCCGCGCTTCGGCCAGGGCGTGTTCCATATCCGAATCCAGCTGCCGGCAGAGGCTGTCCGCCTGCTTTTCCCTGCTGAAATAAGCGCCGAGCTGCCGGATCATGGCTTTATCCTGCTCAATCGTGAAAACACTGTCAGCAAAGGTTTTCATGGGTATCTTCATTTGCTCCAGCTGCCGCATCACCGGTTCCGGTCCGATGTTGTTGTCATGGATTACGAGCGTGGGATTTTGCGCAATGATGCCTTCCGCGCTTAATGCCCGGTGATAGCCCACAGTGGGTAATGATTTGATGGCAGGAGGATAGGTGCTGGAAAGGTCCACTGCAACGAGGTTCTTTTCTGTCCCCAGCGCATAGATCACTTCGTTGTACTGTTTGGCGAGGCATACGATGCGTGTACTGTCCGTCCCATGCCCGTTCTGATGGCCAAACCGGCCACAGGCACAGAGGAGCAGCAGAGGGAGGAGGTATATTCTTTTCATACCGCTTGTTTAGAATTTATAGGTGAGGTGACATCCGCCGTACCATGTGGCGGTATAGGGACCGGGCAGGTAAATGTTTGGAGAAGCCGCACTGAAGTTGGCGTTGAGGAATACCATGGTATAATACCGGCTGCCGGTCAGGTTATGACCGCCGGCAAATACATCGAGGTTAAAATGTTTTCCAAAATCATGACGATATCCGAGTTTGGACTGTAGCAACGTATAGGCGTCTGCATAGTGAGCGTTGTCATAAGTGATCGGCATCTTGTCCACATACTGCCAGGTCGTGTTCAGGTAAAACCCTGGCCGGGTAACGATATCCACGCCAGCGTTGAACAGGTGGGGCGGTACACCGGAAGCGTTCCTGCCGCTGTAGTCGATGGTTTTCTCGTTGTTGTTATTGTCACTTTTGAATTGTTTATAGGTAAAGTGAGAATAGGTGTAGGTGAGGAACGGGCGGATGAGGGAGAAAACGGTGGATGAACGGGGCGTGATGGTGTAAGCGAGGTCCACTTCCATTCCCTGGTTTTGTTGTCCGCCGGCATTGGTGGCCATTGTGTAGAGCACAGTACCGTTACTGCCTGTTATGGCCTGGGACGTAAGTTTATCCCTGATCTCCATATCAAATACGGCCAGCTGGAAGGAAAGCTGCTTGCGCAACAAACTGCCCTTGGTACCTGCTTCATACTGCACGGCTTTTTCCGGCCGCAGACCGGTGTTCACCTGGCTGATCTGGGGAATGACCACCTGGCCGGATACGGGTGGAGAATAACCCCTGCTTACACCGGCATATACGGATATTGCATCACTCAGTGACTTGAGTATGCTGATCTGTGGCGTGAGCACAGGGGTGAAGACCTTGCGCCCGGACTGGTCCTTATGAGTGGGATTGGCGGAATTCGTAAGCCGGTCGTCAATACCATATTCAATATAATTATTGCTAAGACCCGCGGTGATCAAAAATCCCTCCGGCAACTTCAGTTCCCATTGGGTGAAAAGGCTGTATTGCATGGTGGACAGCTCCAGGTCGCCACTAAGACCGCCCAACACACTATTGGTGAGTCCGTAACTCTTCCTGAACGAATTCGTTTTCTGGAATTCCGCGCCAATCGTACCGTTCAGCGATACCCGCCTGCCATAGAAGTTGAAACCGAAAGCCGTTCGCGCTCCGAAGTTCTGCGTCATGTTAGAAGAGAAGCCAACGGCAAAGGCCTGGGATTGTTTATATCCTCCAAAAAAAGCACTGGTGGTATTATTGATGTGAGGTGAAAAGCTGTATTGATGGGACAATCCGGCACGGTAAGTCTCGAAAGCCACGTAACCATTGTTCTTCAGATAAGGCACCTCACCGGTATCTTTCTTTTGTGCAAACTGGATACTGTCCAGCTGCCCGGCTAACTGATCCCGGGAGTTATTATAAGCTGCATAAACGGAGAATACCTGTTTTTCATTCGGGGTGAAATCGCCGATGAAGGAAACAAAATCTTTTTTAGACGCGCTTTGGATGCGGTAACTGTCATAATTCTGATGTCCATAATTCAGCATAATGGAAGATTTATTTCCCGCGTGCGATATACGGGTGTTAGTCCGGAAGAGCCCATAGCTGCCGGCCAGCGCTTCCTGCAGGATGCTGGTGCCATAGCAGGCCGGTTTGGCCGTATACATTTTGAGCACTCCGCCGATGCCACTGCCATACAAACTGGAAGCGGGACCCTTGATAACTTCCACCCGTCCCAGAACGGAGAAATCGATATCGTCAAGGATGGTGCTGCCTTCTGCATCTGTGACAGGGATGCCGTTGAGATAGGACTTATAGCCGGTGCCGTTGAAGTTGGTGCCATTCCCGTACCCCCGGATGGTAATGCGTTGTCCGCCGGCCATGGTCCTTTTTTCCATGCGTATGCCAGGTATCAGGTTCAGGGTGTTTTCGAGGAACAGTCCGTCATTCCGCTGGAGATCCTGCCGGGTAAGTATACCCACGGATCGCGGCTGTAGCAGATTGGCACCGGGTTTTACGGCACTCACCGTTATTTCATTGAGATTATAGGAGGCAGCCGTTAAACCTACGGTCAGGAGAGTGTTGCCGTCCCTCGCCTGCAGGGTCAGCGGTTCGTAGCCGGATGCTTTTATTGTTAGTGTGCATCCGGCGCATTCGTAACTGAAATAACCATTGGCATCCGTAACAGAGTATAGTTTGCCATTTGCGTAAACATCAGCGTTCTTAACCGGTGAAAGTGTGTATAGGTCAAATACCCGGCCCATTCTGGCCTGTTGGGCATAAGCATGGCAGAGGCAGAGCAAGGCTATTGCCAATAAGGGAATTCTTTTCATAATGGATGTGGATGATTTTGGTGATCTACATATGGGTCAATTGGAATTCGGGATCGCTATATCATACACTACTAATATTACAACATTTTCATAACAATTGAAAGAAAATCAGAATATTAACCGGAAGTTGACAAACTATTTAAAGCTGATGTGCCGTTTGTCATTGTAATGTACGCCTCTGGTTTAGTTGGAGCGTGTCCATACGGCTGGTTTCCTTTATCGTTTTTTATTTTTAGCACATTGGCTCTTCAGGGATGGGTAATAAACATGGGGACATTAAACATCCGCAGGATACTGTCGGCATGACTGTGATGGAAGAAACGGGAGACTTTGCTTCGTCCATAGGCGCCCATGCATACAATGCAATTCCTTTTATGCAGCAGAAGTCCAAGGAGTGCCGGTGCAGGCTCTCCTTCCATAACCGTGTAGCTGACATGCCTGTAGTGCTGTTCCATATATGCTGTCAGCAATTTTTTATCCGGTATCTCTCCGTTGCCGTTTTCGATTACATAAACAACCTGTGCCGGAATATCGGAAAGGGAGGGGAATAGTTGTGTAAACTGGCGGATCGCATACATGGATGAATGTGTGCCATTGTAGGTGAAAATAATTTCGTTCACCGGAGCCGTATTTTCCGGAACGATCATAACCGGGCATTCTGCTTCAGTGAGTGTATCTTTCACAAATTCCGGAGGCTGGCTGCTTGCGAGTTCTGCAAAAGAAGTTTGCTGATTAATGAGCAACAGGTCTGCGAACCGGCTCTCGGTAACAACTGTAGCAACAGGAATGCCGTTGTTACTCCCCGCAACGATATCTTCCAGGAAGATCTCCGTAAGCTCTCCCCCGGAGAGCCCGGCCATATAATGAAAACTGCGGAGTTCAGTATCCGGGAAATGTGATGCATCTAATATGGCAAGAATCCTTTTCATAATATCATTTTAATCGCTGCACAAGTATATCAGGATCGGGCAAAACCGGAAATGATGAGGGTCATGGAATTGCATGACAGCTGTCATATGGCAGGGAGTCAAACGGCCACAAATTTGCCGGGCTTTGAAGCGATTGCTTTGATGTAAACATATAAAATACTTACCTTTCAGACAGTTTCTAATACACTTGTAATAGCCGGACATTAAATGACTACATTGACAAATCACCTCAACGAAGGTTTTCAGCTATCCATATTTGCGGCTATTATGGAAAGGCATTCAGGGCTGGTAGGGATCAGGGACATGAAGGACGGGAAGCTGATCTACATGAATGAGGCCGGTATGAAGATGCTTGAGACAGAAGACATATTGGAGGCGGCATCAGTACTCGATAGCAATCAGATCGGTTATAACCAGACGGGTGTTGGCATTCAGGAGGAGATCACCTGGATGAATAAAAAGGGGGAAACGGTCCGCTGCACCTATGAAAATCTCCTTTTCCGTTACAATAATCATAGCTACTGTTTTTTCCGAATGTCTGACATTGGCTCCGTGCTTCATTACCGCCAGCAAATAGAAAAAGAGTTGCAGCGTTTCGGAGCCCTGTTTGATTATGCCAGCCTGGGGATCATTGTAGCCAATGAACAAGGGGAGATCGTTATGATCAACGATTTTGCATTAACGGAATTTGGTTACCGGCGGGAGGAACTGTTGGGGAAAAAGGTGGAACAACTCCTGCCCAGGCGATTCCATGAAAAACACATCGGGCACAGGAACCGTTATAACCGCCATCCACAGAACAGACCGATGGGGATTGGCATGGATCTTTATGCAGTGCGCAGTAATGGCACAGAGTTCCCGGTGGAAATAAGCCTGAGCCACTATCACAATGAGGAAGGTGCATTTGTAATCGCCTATATCAATAATATCACGCTCCGGAAAAAAGCGGAAGAAGAGATTGAGAAGTTGAATACGGAACTCGAGCAGATGGTGGAAGACCGTACCTTACAGCTCAGGAAAGCGCTTGAGCAACTGGAACTATCCAAGGAAGAGCTGATGGTGGCGCTGGGTCGGGAAAAGGAACTGGGAGAATTGAAATCCCGTTTCGTTTCCATGGCATCCCATGAATTCCGTACACCCCTTAGCACGATCCTGTCTTCTGCATTCCTCGTTAAACAATATGCGGCAGAGGCAGACCAGCCTAAGCGTAACCGGCACCTGCAGCGGATCGTTAGTTCTGTGAACCTGCTCACGGACATACTGAATGATTTTCTGTCTGTAGGCAAGATCGAAGAAGGGAAGATACAGGTGCGCATGATGAATTTCAATGTTCCAGAACAGATCGCTGATATGATACAGGAGGTGCAGGGACTTTTGAAAGAGGGCCAGCATGTGGAATATGAGCATACCGGCGATCCTGAAATAGCATTAGACCCTACGCTGTTACGTCATATTATTATGAATCTGCTCGTGAATGCCGTCAAATTCTCACCTGCCCATTCCCGGGTTCATCTGCGCACAGCAAACAAAGGCGATGCCTTCAGCCTGGAAGTAAAAGATCAGGGTATCGGGATGTCGAAAGAAGACCAACAGCATTTGTTCGAGCGTTTTTTCCGTGGCGCCAATGCGGCAAACATTCAGGGTACGGGATTGGGGCTTCATATCGTCAGCAAATACAGTGAACTGATGAACGGCCATATTTCCTGTAACAGTGAACTGGAAAAAGGCACTACTTTTACGATTGTATTTCCTTTGAATAAAGTAACAGGCTATCATGAAAACAATTCTTTTAATTGAAGACAACGGAGAAATCCGTGAGAATACCGCGGAAATACTTGAGCTCGCCGGATATTCGGTTTTGACTGCGGAAAATGGGAAAAAAGGAGTGGAACAGGCATTGGAGCATCATCCGGACCTGGTGATCTGTGATATCATGATGCCGGTACTGGATGGATACGGTGTGTTGCATATGTTACAAAAAAATCCAAAAACAAGAGAAATTCCATTCATCTTTTTGACTGCCAAAACAGAAAGGAGCGATTTCCGGAAAGGAATGGAGATGGGGGCAGACGACTATATCACCAAGCCCTTCAGTGGTACGGATCTCCTTCATGCCGTGGAAGGGCGCCTCAGGAAAGCAGATGTCAAAAAACAAAATTTCCCTGCCAATCTGCAGGGGCTTCATCAACTCATGCAGGAGGCCACGGGGAAAATCAACCTGCAGTCACTTGCCGATGGAAGGAATGTGGACAGGTATAAGAAGAAGCAGGTGATCTATATGGAAGGGAATCACCCGCTCCGCCTGTATTATGTTCAAAGAGGAAAAGTAAAGACCTTTAAAAGGAATGAGGATGGAAAGGAACTGGTAGTGGAGCTATACAATGCCGGCGATTTTCTGGGATATGTTGCCCTGTTGGAAGGCACCGTATATAAAGATACAGCGGAAGCCATGGAAGAATGTGAAATAGCGGTTATTCCAAGAGAAGATTTTGAAGAACTGCTCAACAGTAACCAGGAAGTTGCTTTTCAATTTATCCGGATGCTGGCAAGGAACGTTTCCAATAAAGAGCAGCAACTCCTGGGCCTGGCATATAATTCCCTCCGGAAGAAGGTGGCAGAAGCGTTGATGAACCTAAACCGGAAATATAATCAGCAACCGGAAACCCCTTTCACTATTGACATCAGCCGGGATAATCTGGCCACTATTGCCGGCACTGCTACGGAATCCCTTATCCGTACCCTCGGTGACTTCAGAGAGGAAAAACTCATCGATATCAGGGAAGGAGCGATCGTGATCATCAATGAAAAGAAACTGGCAAACATGATTTGCTAGTGTACATTGGATTGCAGGTATATGTTGAACTCCGTTCTAAGTTTCCGGAAGTTTTCATGTAGTATGTGCACTTTTACTTTCAACCCTTCCTGCAATTCAATAGCCCTCCTGTATTGAAGGCTGTTTCCACGGGAAAATTGCTGCAACTGGTAAAGCTGTTCCCTTACCTCATGCCTGACCAGGCTTATCTGCTCATCCATTTTAATGAACCTGTTCTGGAAATCCTCCAACTGATCAAGCCCGGGAACATGACCATCCTTACTCAGGATATCTGCCAGCTGCGTTTTGAAACGTATGTTCTGTTCTTCCAGAAACTTAATACTGCTTCGCCATGACTCATTTTCCGCAATCAGCATTCCTAGTTTTCCGTTCCTCATTATGCTTTATTTTTCCACTTTCTTCCAAAAGTACCATGATGTGAGGGGAGGATGTATGACGGCCATTAGGGGAGTATCTGATTGACATCAGGGGATCAGCCGTAGTTCACCAGGTATTGTACCTGCCTGATCCACCTGACTTTCTGGAAGAAACTGTCCATATCGCAAACAAGCTGTTCCCGGCTGAGCTCGGTGAGGGCTGCCACATCCCGGGTGGTTTTCTGCAGCTGCTCCATGGCGATGCAGCCCATGGCATGAAGTGCATGAATAGTAATCCCGAATATTTTCTTTTCCCGGGTTTGATAGGGTAACTGTTGCAGCCTTTGGTTCAGTTGTGCCACATCGCTCATGAACCTGCTGCGAAGTTTGTCGAAATCCCGGTAAAGATTGGGAACGGTATAAATACCTCCCTGAATATCCTTATAAACATCAAAGATATCATTGGTCAGTTGCAGGAGCCCGGCGGCGGGGTACAGCATTTCCAGTATTGCAGGTTCGGGATAGTGATCGAGGATGGAATAACAGAGCAGGAAGGAACAATAGCTTTTTTCGTAAGTGATCCGGTAGAGCTCTTCTTCGCCGATAGTGTTCTGCATCTGCTGCAGGGAGGCTTTCTGCCATAGGAAAACCTCGTGAAGATGACGGATCACATGCTGCCGTTGCGGTACTTTTGCGAGCAGTTGCAGATATGCCTGTTTCACGGCATACTGTTCGAACCCCTCGGCCACAAACCCCTCCGGTTCCAGCGTGAATGCCTCGATCTGCGGATGATCGAGTATTCCGTCGTCGAAAAGATCGTCGTACAACGGACCGAGAATACCGAACAATATGATCCGGTACTGCTCATCTTCACTCAGCTCACGGCCGGTGAGCCGGTACAGACTGTCGCAAATAACATTGAGCGATAATTGCCAGTATTTGATCATCCTTTTAACGGATTTCCCGGAGAATTTTCCCTGCTGGCCCTCTTCAAACGCCCGCA
The DNA here is from genome assembly GCA_017849435.1 of Chitinophaga niabensis. Lineage (GTDB taxonomy): Bacteria > Bacteroidota > Bacteroidia > Chitinophagales > Chitinophagaceae > Chitinophaga > Chitinophaga niabensis_A. The sequence goes on along the minus strand of JAFIGY010000022.1, from coordinate 265,447 downwards.
GGATAGGAGGCAGTTGCTCCCGGATGTACTTTTCCTGCTGCCGAAGCCGGCGATGAAGCGCGTGCAGGCGGTGTGCGGTGCTGTACAAGCTCACAGTGTACGTTGCTGGCATGGATGTTGACAGTTGCTGGACGGTTATGACAGCAAAATAGTGTTTTTCCGGAAAAAAGAGTGTCCTCTGTTTTATGAAATTTAATATCTATTTTTAAGCCTTCGCCACTAATGGCCAACGCTTAATTCGATTTTCATGAAATTCCACTGTCTTTTCAGACTGCTTTCGCCAGTCGCGCTATGCCTTTTCATTACAAACGTTTCTTCTGCACAATCCTGGTCCCGCGCGGCGGACAGCGGGTATCTCGCCCTGAATGAACAATACTGGTCAACAACGGATCAATATTATGTTCATAATAATTCCGGCAATGTGTCCTTCGACTACTGGTGGAATGCCCACGCGGCAGATGTGCTGGTAGACGGATATGAACGCACCCGCAACAAAGCTTACATACAGCAATTGGACCGCCTGCTGAACGGGATGTATAAAAAGAACGGCAACAAATGGCGGAATGATTATTATGACGATATGGAATGGCTTGCGCTGGCTATGCTTCGTGCCTATGACGTTACGCGCACGCCCCGTTACAAAGCGCTTGCAGAAGAACTGTGGGCCATGATCAAACCGGGATGGACGGACGTAGCCGGTGGTGGCGTGATGTGGATGATCAGAACGCCGCACTCCAAGAATGCCTGCTCCAACGGTCCCGCTATGATCATTGCAGCACGGATGTATCGATTGAACAGGCAACAGGAAGATCTTGATTTCGCCAAAAAAATATACGCCTGGGAACTGGAACATCTCGTAAACCCGGAGAACGGTACCGTATGGGATAATATGACCGAGAAGGACGGTGTGCGCAAAGTGAACACCACGCCCAGAATGGTGTTTACTTATAACCAGGGCACCTGGTTAGGAGGCGCCCTTGAGCTATACACCCTCACGAAAGACCGGTCTTACCTGGAACAGGCGCTTCGTACCGCCACCTTCGTGGTGAATGATACCGCCCGTTTCTCACCCGATGGCATCCTGAAAGGAGAAGGCCACGGCGGTGATGCGGGGCTCTTCAAAGGGATCTTCATCCGCTATTTCACCCAACTTATCCTGCAAGGTAACCTTGACGCCTCAACGAAAACACACTTCGTACAATACCTGCGCAACAACGGAAAAAGCCTGCTGGGAAAGGGGATCAAAAGACCGGAATACCTCTTTGAAACCACCTGGCGGCAGCAACCTCCCGGCGCCCAACAGGATGCTTCCATCCAGCTTAGCGGGATCATGTTGTTTGAAGCTTTGTGCAGGTTGGATAAGAAAAGTCTATAGTTTTGGTAGACTAAATAATCCGGCTTACCTTCGCCCCCATGATTAAAAAGTCCATCCGGCTCCTGCAGCAGGAAGCCGCTGAATCCGGCGATCATACACTAAAACGCAGCCTGGGCGCCATTAATCTCGTTGCAATAGGGATCGGCGTGATCATTGGGGCGGGATTATTTTCGCTCACTGGGATTGCGGCGGCCAACAACGCGGGGCCTGCCGTTACGTTGTCTTTTCTCGTAGCGGCGCTGGGTTGTGCTTTCAGTGCATTATGTTATGCGGAGTTCGCGGCCATGGTACCGGTTTCCGGGAGCGCTTACACTTATGCCTATGCCACGCTGGGAGAGTTTTTCGCCTGGATCATCGGATGGGACCTGGTGCTGGAGTACTCCGTGGGGGCGGCAACGGTAGGGATCAGCTGGAGCCAGTACCTTGTACGGTTCCTTGGAGAATTCGGGCTGCATCTGCCGCCACAACTGGTGAAGTCGCCATTCGAAACACTTACCCTGCAAAGCGGGGAGATTATACGTGGCTGGATCAACCTGCCCGCCGTGTTGATCATCCTGCTCGTCACAGCCATTATTATCCGCGGTACCAAAGGCTCCGCGCTGTTCAACGCGATCGTGGTGGCACTGAAAGTAGGCGTGGTGCTGGTATTTATTGCACTCGGCTGGAAGTACATCGATCCTGCCAATTATCATCCTTATATACCAGCCAATACCGGCACCTTCGGAGAGTTCGGCTGGAGCGGTATTCTGCGGGGCGCGGGCGTAGTGTTCTTCGTATTCATCGGGTTTGATATTGTAGCCACCATGGCACAGGAAACAAAGAACCCCAAAAAGAACATGCCGATAGGCATATTGGGCTCGCTGATCATTTGTACTGTACTTTTTGTGTTATTCGGTTATGTGCTGACGGGACTTTCCAATTACAGGGAGTTTGTGAATAATGCTGCACCCGTGGCTACCGCTATCGCCAAAACGCCCTACAAGTGGCTGGGCATCGCTATCATCCTCGCTATTCTTATCGGTTACACCTCCGTTATTCTTGTAGATCTGCTGGGGCAATCGAGGGTGTTTTATTCCATGAGCAGAGATGGTCTGCTGCCGCCGGTATTTTCCCGCCTGCATCAGCGTTTCAGAACGCCTTCCCGTTCCAATATCGTACTTTGTATTTTCATTGCGCTGTTCGCAGGATTCGTACCGATCAGCGTAGTGGGGGAGATGACGAGCATCGGCACCCTGCTGGCATTTGTGATGGTATGCCTCGGTGTGCTCATCCTCCGCAAACAACAACCCGATCTTCCCCGTCCTTTTAAAACACCGTTCATGCCGGTAGTGCCTATTCTCGGTATTGTCACCTGCCTCATCATGATGGTTTCATTGCCTGCAGGCACCTGGATCCGTCTGATCTCCTGGCTGCTCATCGGCATTGTCATTTACTTCGGATATGGCAGGAAGCACAGCCGGCTCCGCTAACCTTATTTGGAGAATTCAAAACCGAAACGTAGGTTTGCACCTGCATTTGGTTGCTGTATCCGTTCATACGGATGTTGCATTAAAAGGGAATCCGGTGCAAAACCGGAGCTATCCCCGTAGCTGTAATCCTGCATCCTTTTCATAAGGATCGTTTTTTCCGGAACACTCCAAGCCACTTTCCGTCAGGAAGGGAAGGCCGCCGGAAAAGCAGGAGAGCCAGAAGACCTGCCAGTTGCTTTTCCATTCAACGCTTTCGGGTGAAAAGCCAGGGATGTAGGGCCTTAACAGGCATTATATTCTCATTTTACGAAGCCCTCATTTGCGCGTTGGGTATGCATGTTGTGCATACGCCGCATGCATGCTGTGAATTTGTCATCGTACAAAACAAGCAAGCATATGAACAAACATTTACAAGTGCTCACAGGTCTGGCACTGATGATCGTATTCGCAGCATGCCAGCGGAATAAGGATACCGTGCTGCCTGCGCTCAAAGCCACTGCCGACAAAACAGAGGATACCCTTCAACTGGGGCAATCCCGAACGTTAAGCCCGAAACTCAGCGATACGAACAACGTGCGTTATCAATGGCTGGTGAACAACACACCGGCGGGCGCCACAGCTACTTTTACTTTTGAAGCGAAAGAAAGAGGAACCTACCGCATCAGCTTCCGTGCATCGAATGCTGCGGGAACGGATTCAGTGGCCTATCAGATAAAGGTTTGGGGCCGATATGAGAATGGATTTTATGTGCTCAATGAAGGCTGGTTCGGAACAGAAACGGGCAGCGTGTTCTATTCTCCTTATGGTGTGGACACCCTCACCCCCTGGGTCCATAAAAAGGAAAACCCTGCTGCACCTTTGGGCGGGGTGATGAATACTCTGCAATACGGTGCCATCTTCCAGAACAAGCTGTATCTCGTCGTAAAAGCCGGCGGCCCGCTGATAGCGGCAGATGCCTTTTCCCTGAAAGAAACCGGCCGCATCGAAAAACCTGCGGGCGGCGATGCCGTAGCCTTTGTGGGAATTGATGCCACCCGCGGGCTCGTGAGCACCGGTAACGGTATCTATCCTATCAACCTTCAGACGTTCACGCTGGGCGACAAGCTCTCGGGTGTTACCGGAATGGTAGGGAACATGCTGAAAGCCGGCAATTACGTATTCGCACATACGGCGGCAGATGGAATGGTGGTGCTGGATGTGGCTACCTACGGTGTTGTAAAAAAACCTGTGAAAGCCACCATCGGTTTTGTACAGGCGAAAGACGGGAAGGTATACGGAGTGAAGGATTCCCTGCTGATGAGTATTGACCCGCAAACTCTTACGCTGGATTCCGTGAAAATGAAGTTCAAGGCCGTTGTTCCCTGGGGCGCGTGGAGAAGTGTGTCCATGGCTGCTTCCACGAAAGACAACAATATTTTCGTGGTACAGCCCGGCAAAGGCTGGGGCTATGGTAACAAGCTGTACCGTTATGTAGCGGGTAATACGGCTTCCCTCGATGTGCCGTTCATTACACTGCCGGACGGACAATTTTTCTATGGCGCCGGGGTAGCCTATGATCCACATACCGATGAACTGGTGCTCACCACCATCAACGGCGAGTATACCGGTAACATCAACCGGCTGCTTTTCTATAATGCGAACACCGGTACGCTGAAACGGACCGTTACCTATAATGGCTGGTATTTCCCTGCCATGGTAGTCTTTCAGCCATGAAGCCGGGCATGATAACCTGCATGGGAGCCTGTCTGCTGTTGGCAGGCAGCGCTTCCGCACAGGATACGCTCAGGGAAGTAAGGGTGGAAGCCCGTAGGATCCCGCTGACCATCAACACGGCACATCCCGTTCAAACCCTTGCAGGAGCGGAGTTAAAACGGTTGAACAGTCTTTCTGTGGCAGACGCGGTGCGCTTTTTCGCCGGCGTGCAGCTGAAGGATTATGGCGGCATCGGCGGACTGAAAACGATCAATGTGCGTAGTATGGGTACACAACATACAGCCGTGTTCTACGACGGGCTGCAGCTGGGGAATGCGCAGAACGGGCAGATCGATTTGGGGAAATTCTCTCTGGATAATATCGACAGTATCAGTCTGTATAGTGGTCAACAGAACAACATCTTCCAGCCCGCCCGTGGATTCGCAGCTGCCAGTGCGTTGTACATCGAATCCGCAAAGATCGCGTTCAGCGAACAGGAACGCTCGAAAGGAAAGTTCAGTTTCAAGACGGGTTCCTTCGGTCTGGTAAACCCTGCTCTCCGCTGGCAGGCCCGCATCACGGAACGTATATCCGGCAGCGTGAGCGCGGAATGGATGCAGGCAAACGGCCGGTACAAATTCAGGTACACCAACGGTGTATACGATACCACGGCTGTCCGCAGGAACGCAGATATACAGGCCTGGCGGATCGAAGCGGGTTTACAGGGAATGTGGAAAGACAGCAGCAGCTGGACCTTCAAATTATATCATTATCATTCCGCCCGCGGATTGCCCGGCGCCATCGTCGCAAACCGCTTTGAATACAGTCAGCGGTTGTGGGATAAGGACTTCTTCATACAAGGCTCCCTCACCCATCAGTTCTCCAAAAAGTACAAGATCGCCGCCCGCGGGAAATACACACACCTCTTCACCCGTTACCTGGACCCGGAATACAGCAACGAGGCCGGTTTCCTCGATAACCGGTACACCCAGCAGGAAGGGTATTGCTCACTCGCCCATCATTATCAGCTCACCTCCTGGTGGGAAACCGTGCTCAGTACCGACTTCATGCTCAATACCCTGGACGCCAACATCTACCGTTTTGCTTACCCCACCCGGTACACACAACTAACGGCACTGGCTACACGGATGTATTTCGAGCGGGTGGAGCTGCAAGGGAGTTTGCTCGGTACGTTTGTGAATGAACAGGTGAAGTTCTTTACCAGCGCAGGCCGTAAGCAGGAACTGACGCCGTCTTTCTCCGTTTCCTGGCAGCCGTTCAAAGCGCATAACTTCCGCGGAAGGGCCTTCTATAAGGAAATATTCCGCATGCCCACTTTCAATGATCTCTATTACACTTTCATCGGGAATACGAGCCTCCGGCCGGAATATACCCGCCAGTATAACATCGGGTTCAGCTATGCAAAACCCCTCCGGGGCCGGTGGCAATACCTGGCCCTGCAGGTGGACGGGTATTACAACTCCGTGCGGGACAAGATCGTGGCCGTTCCGGCAGCGAACCTGTTCCGGTGGACGATGATGAACCTGGATCGTGTAGGCATTCACGGTATAGACGTGAATATCCGCACCGCATTCCTGCCATTGACTATCGGCATCAACTACAGCTGGCAACAGGCGCTGGACCTTACACCCGGAGGTTACAATTACGGCCACCAGATACCTTACACGCCCCGCCACAGCGGTTCGTTCGTATCCGGTGTCAGCTGGAAAGGGTGGGACCTGAATTACAGCTTTATTTACACTGGCGAGCGCTACTCGCAGAAAACCAACATTCCCGTGAATTACATCGAACCCTGGTACACCAGCGATGCCTCAATCGCAAAACGTTTTCAATGGAAGGGCCGGGCGTTGGGCGTGACGGCTGAAGTGAATAACCTGCTGAACCAGTATTATGATGTGGTACTCAACTTCCCCATGCCCGGAAGGAATTATCGTCTCACCCTCAACATCGCTTATTGACCATGCTTTACAGATACCTGCCTTTGCTGCTTTTATTCGCTGCCTGCCGGAAAGGCATCGTGATACCGCGGGTGGAAACGGAGATGATCGCCGGCTACCAGCGCGTTGTGCCACCAGGGGGCATTGTGAAAGGATTGTACCTGCTGAACGAAGGCAACATGAACATGAACAAGGCTTCGCTGGATTACCTTGATCTCGTTACCGGGCAATATGACCGTCGGGTATTTACGGCCTACAACCCGGAGGTGACGCGCGGACTGGGGGATGTGGGGAACGATATCCGTATCTATGGCAGCAAGATGTACATCGTTGTCAATAATTCCAACAAAGTGGAAGTGGTAGACGCGCAAACGGTCACCCGCATCCGGCAGATCGATATCAACCAATGCCGTTATGTCGATTTTTATAAAGGCAAAGCCTGCATCACTTCTAATGATGGCTATGTAGCAATCGTGGATACGGCCACCTGGCAGATCGAGGACCGCATCAGAACGGGCAGGAACCCGGAGCAGCTGGTGGTAATGGGCAATAAATTGTATGTAGCGAATTCAGGAGGATACAATCCTCCGAACTATGAAAAAACTGTTTCTGTCATTGACCTCGATACGAGGCGGGAAATCAGGCGGATAGAAGCGGGCATCAACCTGCATCGCATGGTGTTGGATGCTTATGGCGACTTGTACGTTACCTCCCGGGGGGACTATTACACCATACCCTCACGCATATACGTAATTGATACCCATACGGACCAGCTGAAACAGGTATTGGATATCGCTGCGTCCAACCTCTGCATTCACAAAGATTTAGCGTACATCTACAGTGTTGAATGGAGCTATATCACCCACAGCAACACCATCAGTTATACCCTGCTGAATGTGAAGACCGAAACAAAGCTGAATGAGAATTTCATTACAGACGGAACGGATAAGGATATCAAGATACCCTATGGCATTGCCGTAGATCCCGAAACGGAGGATGTATTTGTAACAGATGCAAAGGACTATGTAACACCGGGAACTTTGCATTGCTATAACAAAGAAGGCAAACACAAGTGGTCGATCACTACGGGGGATATTCCCGCGCATTTTGTATTTCTAAAAAACAACTAGCATGAAAAAGTATTGCACTGCGTTGGCGCTCATCGTTTTTGCAGCCTGTTCTAAACAAAAGGATCAGGTTTCACCGGGACAATATTACCGCCCGACTACGGAAACGAGTAAACGATTTATCAGTAAAGTGTATGAGTATTTTCCCGCTCCCGGTCAGTTTGTGAACGAATCCGTAAAAGGTGACCTTGCAGGAGCGCAAAAGCTGGTGGGCAGCGCAAACGCGCTTTTGTCGCTGGGCAGCTATGGAGGTTATGTGATATTCGGCTTTGATCATTCTGTAGATAATAAGGATGGATATGATATCGGGATTTACGGGAATCCATTGGTGAACAAAGGTCAGGAATGGTCAGAGGCGGGTATCGTGATGGTGATGCAGGACCTGAACGGTAACGGTTTGCCTGATGACAATGCATGGTACGAACTGGCCGGCAGCGAATACAACAAAAGCGAAACCATCAAACGATATCGCATCACTTACTACAACCCCAAGAACTTAACAGACGACATCCGCTGGAAAGACAATCAGGGGAAAACCGGTTATGTATTACGGAATCCATTCCATAACCAGGCCTACTACCCAACCTGGGTTTCCAATCAGGACTCGCTTATTTTTGAAGGTACGCTTCTGAAGAGTACTCTCGTGCAGGAGAACGACCCTGTTTACGGCCCGGGTCTGATCACCAATAAGCCCTTTGAATGGGGATATTCAGACAGCGGCTCGCCCATCTTCCTCGGTATACAGGCGAAGGAAGGCCGCGGCTACAATGTTTTCGATATTACTAATGCAGTAGACGCAGACGGCAGGCCCGTCAAACTGACCTATATCGATTTTGTGAGAGTTTACACCGGCCAGAATTGCAATGGCGACCCGGGTACGAACCCCAACGGCCCCAGTCGCCTGCTCGGAGAGGTATCCACAGAAGTAGCAGGCGCGATGGATATGCATCTTCCTAAATGATCCGGGTTGTTAAGGCTGGCCACTTAAGGCAGGTCAGCCAGCTTTAACAACTCTTCATAAGCCTCCTGCGGTCTTGCTGCGCTTTTACGGATGATGTTCCCCCGCTTGTCGATGATCGCATAATGTGGGATACCGGTAATACCAAACACCTCCGAAGCCTCTTTCATTAACTTGCCGTCTAACAGGTAATGTTCTCCGTCTATCTCCAGTTCTTTCCTCGCTGCCAGCCAGTTCTCCTTTTTATCGCCATGGCCCAGGTAAAGAAAGGTCACCTCCCTGCCAGACAACTTTTTCTTCAACCTGGCAGCATTCGGCATTTCAGAACGGCAGGGACTGCACCAGCTGGCCCAGAAATCGACGTAGATCACCTTGCCTTTGTATTTGCCGAAGATCTCGTTCAGCGAAGTATGCTGACTGATATTCTCTTTTGACAATTTACTCGCCGCCAGTCTTTCCCGGTACTCGTTACGCGCCCGTAGCACCAGTTCTGTCAAATGTTTGTCCTTTACAATGTTTTTGTATTTGCTGAAAAGCGGTCTATAGATGCTGTCTTCGGCCTGTGACAGCACCACGATCTCACGGGTCAGAAAAACATCCCTTGTACTTCCTTTTAAGATGTTGCCCGTACCGAAATCAAAGTAATCGGCGACCTTTAAAGGGAATTTCAATTTGTTGAACTGGTAATGCATGTAGAGCATGCTGATCAGGTCGTTGTATTCTGCGCAGTTCAGGGCAGCGAAATCATCATTTGTGCCACATGCCATGATTGCGGATACCACACTGCTGTCCACACCATGATTCCTGTCAGTATTTTCCACGAGGGTTCTTTCATAGGGTTCGTACCTGTACTTTGTTTTCAGCCACTGATAGCAACGTTCACTCATCCGGTGGGTGCTTTTGTATTCGTCCAGTACCTGTTGGTAGTAAGCTGCGGCCGTATTCCGGGCCAGTATAACGCTATCGATCTTTGAAGAGCGGAGGCTGTTCCTGTAATGCTTATTGTGATCAAATTTCGGCAATGCCTCTTTCTCCCAATACGCGCGATAATTGAAATCACCGGCGTTTTCTCCTATAGCGGTCAATGGTTCCGGCTTTGAAAAATCGCCTTTCACTTCAACGTCATGCCCCTGCACCAGCACAAAAAACTGAAATTGGTCATCGAACTCCAGGAGCCACTCGCCAACGCCCTCTTCCGGCAATGTGATCCGGAACTTTCCATGTTTGTCTACCGGTGCTTTGTACCGTTTGTCCTGACGTTCCCGGGTGATGGGGTGGAATCCGGCCTTCCGGAAAACGAGCATGCTGTCGCCGTTATTCTTTACCGTGCCTTTGATGGTCACCTGCGCCCATGAGAATGCCGGTATGAGTGCAAGCGCTAAAGTTGCTAATAATTTCATATGTGATGGTTTAATGTTTTCCCAGTTCTTTCAGTATCGCATCTTTCTTGCTTCTGGAAACAGGAATGCGGGTGCCGTCATTGAGCAGCAGGTATCCGCCATTTTCTTTGACCCAGCTTTTGATAAAATGCCTGTTCACGAGATGCGATTGGTGACAACGTAAAAAGCCGTATCCTGACAGGATCTCCTCGTATTCGAAAATAGGTCTGGATACTGTTATCCTTTGTTGCTCATGCAGGTAAAATAACGTGTAGGCGTTGGAGGACTCGCAACGGATGATCTCCTCCGGGCTTACGAAGCGTGTTTCCTTTAAGGTGGATAAAGCAAGTTTATGGCCGGATTTATTGTTTTGAATGTATTGCATGAGGTTATTGAGCAACAGGTTCTCTTTCCTCATTTTTGTTCTTTTCAGCACCTTTCCCACCGCGGATATAAGTTCTTCCACATTGACCGGCTTCAGCAGATAGTCGATGGCCGAGAACTTTACCGCCTGCATACCGTATTGGTCGTATGCCGTAACAAATATCACTTCAAAGTCGTAACTGGAGAGCGATTGCAGCATTTCGAACCCGTTCTTGTCCGGCATCTGTATGTCCAGTAATACCAGGTCAGGCTGCAGGCGGTTGATAAGCAGCGCGCCTTCATCTGCATTCTTCGCCGTCCCTTTTACCTCCACCTGTGGGCAATGCTGATCCAGCAGGCTTTTCAGGTTGTCGATATTATTCGGCTCATCGTCTATGATGATCGCTGTGATCATAAGAACCAGTTTTTAAACAATAACTTTATCTGCGTGTCTCCGGCCGCACTATGTTTGTTCATTGCAATATGTTGCCCTTTCATGGTTTCATTCAGCAGTGCGATGCGTTCTGCAGTCAGCTTCAGGCCATATCCATCCGACGGCTGGTCTGTATTAAACCCCTTACCGTTGTCCTCCACGCTCACCCGCAGATCATTCCCGTCCTTTTCAAAAAGGAGCATCAGGATACCCTTTTCATAAAGCCCCGAAATACCGTGCTTAACAGCGTTTTCCACCAATGGTTGTAGCAGCAGGGTGGGTATTTCGGTTTCAATGGGGTTGATCGCTTCATCCACCCGGAAAGCATATTCAAAGCCAAACCGCAGGCGTTCCAGTTCAAGGTAGCTTTTCAGCATTCTTAACTCTTCTGTGAGGCTGACCATTTCTCGGCTGCCGGTTTTCAATGAATCCCGCATCAGCGAACTGAAATCAGACAGGTATTTGTTCGCTTCTTCCACTTTCCTGCTATTGATCAGGTTTTGGATAGAGTTCAGGGAATTGAATACAAAATGCGGGTTGAACTGGGAACGGATGGATTTCAATTCAGTCTGCACCCTTTGTTTATGCAGCGTTTCCTTTTTTAACCTTGTCTTTTGTTGACGTGAAATATACAGAACATACAGCAGCGATAAGATGATCATCACGATGATACCCGCCCCGATCCTGAACCAAATGGTTTGATACCATGCCGGCCGTACGCGAAAAGCATAGGTGCCGGCGTTTTGCTTTTGAAAACTATAGCGGAGCAGCAGTTGGTAATCTCCCGGCTGCAGGTTTTTTAACCAGATGATATTGGGATCGAAGCTGTTGGGCGTCCAGCCGCTGCTGTCTTTCCCACGTACGATGTTATATTCAACCAGTTTCTCCGATTTTACCTTGTCTTTCAGATAGAAAAAAATGTTGTTATCTGCATGATCAAACGTTTTTTGCTGCTGCAGTAGACTGTCTACCGGCGGCATTACTATATTGCCGTAGTAAGTAGCGCCGTCGGGCTTGAAAAAATCGTGTTTCCACTGGTATTTATATACTTCGAAGAAATCACGCATGGTTTTCACAGTGAAAGTGGCTATCACGGCGGGTGCTCTTTGTATCCAAACCGCTGAAATGGTATACGTGGTGTCGGGGGCCATGATATTCCTGCACTCAATCGTCAGACTACTCCCGATCGGTGCCCTGAACGACCCCAGGTAGGCCATTTCCTTTTGTTCGCTCCCGTCAACATTACGCCGGAAGTGGACCATAACCGGGGAAAACAAACTGATCTTTCTCCAGGGTACGATGACGGTTTCTTTATCCTGCAATACCCGGAACTGGTACAGATCCCTGTTCCCCGGATTAATGCCATAGGCCGTTACAATGATCTCCGAAGAGTCGAACAAAGGTACTGCGGTACTTTTCACATACGGCGATCCGCTTTCAAATACAGTACGGTCCACCGAATTAAAGCGAAAGGAATCCAGCTCCCCGAGTACTTCCTTCTGGTTGAGCGCGGTTTTGAAGTATAAGGCTTTGGAATGAAAAAGTGCCAGAATAACGTCATTATACAACTGCTTCCCTTTATTATAAGAAGGCCGCATCACCTCGAAGTAATCAAAGTCATCCCTTATTTTTTCCGCTTTCAGCTTTCCCCGGAAAAAAGGATGAATGGAATCGAGGACCTGCTGCGCTTGCAGACAATGGCAGCAGAGCAGGAAGAGAATGGTGTATGACGTTTTTCTCAACATACAGGAGAAACAATCTTCCTGCAAAGGAAGGCATTTGCCGATGAGGCGTGAACAGGCGATTTGAATGTGGTGAGGAGTGTTTTGAATTTAGCGTAAAAGCCGCGCCTATTCATAAGCATTTTCAAATACAATTTCCTGCCCGGCTTTCATCGACACCGTTACCAGCCCTCTGTCTTTCACCTGAACGGCGTTTCGCGGAACGGGCTTTACCAGCCAGGTAGGGAAGGGGAGTTGCATCCTGAGCACACCGGCCTTTTCCGCCTTTATTCTCACCTGTACCGGCACGCCGTTCTCTTTCCGCGCATCGATCAGGAAAGCGCCTTCGGCCCGCAGAGACCGGAAACTGACGTCTTTCCAGTTCTTCGGCACAGCGGGAAATACTTCCACCACACCATCCCGGGTTTGCAAAAGCAGTTCATGTACGCCTTGCGCAAAAGCAAAATTACCTTCCAGCGTGAACGGACGGTAGGTAAAACCGGAATACTGTCCGCCCCGTTGATCCCCGTTCAGATGAAAGCTGTTAACAGAACAGAAATTGGATGCGAATATCTGCAGGTACCGTAATGCACTGTCCGCCTCATTGGCCCTCGCGTACAAAGAGGCCATCCAGGCGAAAGAGTAGCCTACCCATGCACGGGTTCCCTTTTTCTCGATCTGCCGGAGGCTGTTGAGCATGATCGTTTTATCTTCCGGTTTGCGGACGTTTAATAACGCTAACGGGTACACGGACATATACTGCGAAAAGTGCCGGTGTGAGCCGGTAAGGTTCTCTCCGGGAGCCACCGTCAGTCCCGTTTCATTCACATCCAGCGCAGGCAGGCTTTCCTTTACAGCCAGCCAGTGTTTGGCTTCTGTCGGTTTACCCATGGCATCGCTTACTTCCGCCGCTGCTTTGAAAAGAAAATGACTGAGGGAAAGATCGTAGTTCGTCCAGTTACGGAACCAGGCCCGGATGCTGTTATCATGATATTCCGGGCTGGAGCTCAGGGGCAACATACGTTTCCCGTTCTGCATGCGGGTGATGTTCTCGAGGAAAGTAGCCGTTTCATGCAGGTAAGGATATACTTTTTCTTTCAGTAACCCCGCATCCATAGAATATTTCCACTGCCAGTAAAAATGCTGGGAAACCCAGGCGCCCACGGTGGGAGAGAGGGAATACTGCACCCATCCGCCCATCGGGTATCCATTGATGGTAGCTACGCCGGGAACGTTTAGTCCGGGTACTTCAAAGTATTGTTGTGTGGTTTTCCTGTTCTCCGCGCGTATTTTCCAGAGCCAGTCCGTAAAGGTAGCAGCTTCAGTCAGGTGGTTGGCCGTATAGGCGGGCCAATAGCTAAGCTGGGTATTAAGATCACTGTGGAAATCGCCTTTCCAGGGCGGAAGGTTACCGTTGTCCGCCGTCCATACCGCCTGCAATGAAATAGCGGGAGCGCCTTTCCGTACTATGGCACCCAGTTTGTATAATTCCCGATAGTATTGTTTTTCCAGCAGGGTGTCTGGCAGGGAAACGGAGGATTGTCCCCAGAATTGCGCCCACCACGTTTTATGGGACGCCCACAGGCCAGGTTGTTCAAAGGATGCAGCTGCGGGTTGATTGCCGGTGATGGTCCACACACCTGTGATCCTGTTATCCGGCAGGCGTTGCCATTTTACAAGCACTTCATAATACTGTCCGTTGTGCAGGGGTTGATGATAATGTATTTCGTTCCCTTTCCGGTTCAGGGTTCCTTTGGCATAACCCAGCCGTTCCAGGCCGAGGCCGTCTACACTGTTACCGTTCCCGCCGCTTCGGCCGGTATTATAATTCGGAATGATCAGTTCCGGCGTTAATGTTTCTCCACAATGTTCAAACGTAAAGAAGCCCATAGCCGCGGTGGCGTGCACATAGGTTTTGAAGACAACGCCGTTGGTGAAAGTGACAGTATTGAGGCCGGTTGCCAGGTCCAGCACATTGGACCGGACTGTGCCAATGTTACTGATGTTGAACTCCAGCGCTGCGCCGGGCAATTTGGTGGGCCAGGCGGATACTTCATACGGCTCATCCATGGCGCGTTGTACAGTATCGTACCGGTTGTTCAGTACCTGTTGCTCTACCCATTTGAAGGTATGGCCTTTCAGGTCAAGGGCGGGCCGCTCGTCCCAGAGGTCTACCCGGTCGAGGGACATCCGCAGTTTACCATTCTTCTCCCAGACCAGCGCGCCCAGCATGCCATTACCTAACGGCATCGCTTCATCCCAGCGCTTTGCGAGATGGTCGAAAACAAGATTATGCGAAGGTTTCAGCTGTGCGTATGCCGGAACAAAGCACAGGGTAACGAAGAAAGAGAACAACAATTTCTGCATATACAACAGGTGGTTTTAAAGAGTAGTGGCATCAAGATACAACATCAGGCACAATTACGTAAATTTGGCCGCATATGCTTACGGAACAGGCTACATATAACAGGAAGCGATTCAGAAAAGAGATTGCCCTTTTCATTCTCAAACTGCTGCTGTATTGCGCGGTGGTGTACATTAACTTCACGGAACATGCGTTGTTTGCAAAGTACGTCTGGCTGGGGAAGATGGCCAATGCCGTTTCCCTGTTCCTCGGCGCCAATCTGCTGATCTCCATAGGCTGGATCGTGATGATCTCCTGGTACCTCAGCAAAAACCGCCTGCAAAGGCTCACGCGGGATAACTTCGTGTTGGGCATCAACCGCATCTCTTCCGTACTGAATACGATTGTGCTCCTGGTCTCCGGCATGATCTTCTTCGGCGTGAACATCAAGGACATGTTCTTCAGTCTCAGCATCGCAGCGGCAGCCTTTGCCCTGCTTTCCAAGGAGTACATCGCCAATATGATTAACGGGCTGATCATTATGTTCACCGATCAGCTTTCGCTGGGCGACCAGATCAAGGTAGGCGATTACCGCGGCCGGGTACTGGACATCACGCTGATCAATGTGGTGCTGCAGAATGAGGATGACGACATCGTGCTGATCCCCAACTCTGTGATCTTCTCCTCCATGGTGGTCAACCAGAGCAAGCAGAACATCAAAAAGCTGACCATCGAATTTGAACTGGACCTCAAACACCAGTCCGCTCCCGATGTGCTCGAAAAAGAAATGAAAGATGTGCTGCGTCCCTTTGCCACCAATATCATGGAGAACAGTTTTTCGCTCAAGATACTGGAGATCAAAAAAGACCTCGTGCATTACAAAGTGCAGTTCTTGATCCCGCGCCCGGATAAGGAAACAGAACGCAAAATGCGCCGGCTTCTGATCAATACCATCCTTTCCTTCTCCGGAAGGGAGGTAAATGCATCCGAGCACTCCTAAATTTTTGTTAAAAAAGATTCGTGGAATATAAAAGGATATATACATAATAGTATGGAAGAACTTACTGCAGGCATCGGTTCCCGTGTGCAGCACGCGCATTACGGACCGGGTGTGATCATCGGCGTCAGGTACGCGCAATACGTGATCACTTTTATTAATCAGGGGATTGTGGAAGTGGACAAACAGGATCCGCTTTTTGAAGTATTGTATTCCGAGAACCGCACCGCGGAAGTAGAAACCGTTTCGCAGGTGGAGGCGTCTTTGCTGAAGATACTCCGCCTTTGGGGCGGTTTTTCGGAGGTGGTGCCGCTGGGGGAGAGGTGGGCAGGCGGAACGATGGTGTTACAGCCTAAGGATGCCTCGATGAAGCCTAAAGAAATACCGGTGGAAGTATTCTTTCACAAGATCGTGATGGTGCGGGACCGGCTGCGGGTGCTGGAACAGCAGATCAATGCGCATAAGCTGCTCAGCGATGAGGACAAAGTGAACCTGCAACAATACATCACCCGTATTTACGGATCACTCACCACCTTTAATGTGCTCTTCCGGGATAAGGAACATTGGTTCACCGGGGAGAAGGGCAGTAAAGAGGACTGATCAAAAAAATGTATATTTACCGGAATAAAAATTTTTCAAGTATGGCACTTTTTGAATCCAATAACCCTGTACTGAAAGAAAAGACTTTTGAAGAAGCATCCCGTTTGCAATACGGAGAAGCGATGACCCTGCGCGGTACGATCGGTAAGATGGGTTTCCTTTTTGCATTACTGCTTTGCTCATCCGTTTACTCCTGGGGCATTTTTGCAAAAGGTGAGAATGTTTTCGGATACATGATCGGTGGCGCAATTGGCGGTTTGATACTGGGCGTGATCATTAATATTAAGAAGGAATGGAGCGGTTATCTGTCCCCGGCCTATGCATTGGCCGAAGGTTTGTTCCTTGGGGCCATTTCAGCTTACTTTAGCAGTAGATACCAGGGTATCGTGCTGCAGGCGGTAGGTCTGACCTTTGGTACTTTCCTCGCTATGCTGTTGCTGTATCAGGCACGGATCATCCGCGCAACGGAAAAATTCAAATCCGTGATCATTGTTGCAACTGCCGGTATCGCTATGTTTTATGTGATCGCATGGGTGCTGCGACTGATCAATATCGATATTCCTTTCCTGCATGAAGGCAGCATGATTGGTATTGCTTTTTCCGTAGTGGTGACCGTGGTGGCAGCTTTGAACCTGATCCTGAATTTCGACCTGATCGAAAACGGGGTAGCGCAGGGCGCACCCAAATATTTCGAATGGTTCAGCGCATTTGCCCTGATGGTAACGCTGGTATGGTTGTACCTTGAGATACTGCGTCTGTTGTCCAAATTGAATAGCAAGTAAAAACGAAATTGTAATTCGATAAAAAACCCGCAGCGGTTAGCTGCGGGTTTTTTATGCAGCATGTGCCTGTTTGCCGGTATGAGCAGAGATCACGCGCCAGGCGTCATAGCTCCAGCGGAAGTGAATACAGGTATCGCTGATGCGTCGATCGTGACACGGGGAATAATCGGTATTTGTGGAAACGAATATCTTTCGGGGAACATGATGCAGGTCCGGGATAGTGGCATCCGGAGGAATTCTGCAAACTTCCCCGTTCCTGATGTAATACACCCCGGCCGTTTGTACTTCCGCCCACGAAAGGCGGACCTTTTTAAAGGGACTGGCGTAAGATATCCCCTGACTGTCCAGGGATATGACCGTCAGCTTCCGGAGCAGCCAGCGCCCTGTGATCAGCAGCAGGCAGAGCAGGCCGGTAAAGGCAAGCATGCGAAAACCTTTGATCAACCCGGTAAGTGATGAAAAGCAGGCAATTAGAAAAAATAACCTTCCGATAAGCGTTCTCGAACTCCTTACCGTGATCGTACGGTTAATCCTGGCCATTGAAAGAGATCAGTAGGTAAAAAAGAACTGCGGTGCAGGGGGCGCACCGCAGTATTGAGCAGTTGTTGTGTGTATCCGGTTAAGCAGGTAATGTCTTAAAATCCATGATCTTCCCCGCGCAGGGTTCGCTCGATCCGGTATTTCACCGGCGCGCTGAAGCCCTCCAGCTCAATGTTCGGATGTTCATCCAAACAAATGCGGATCTTCCCGTTCTCATGCATCAAATGATCGTGGATGGGTTCCAGAAGAGCAAAAAGCATCCGTTTTCCGCTTTCTGCGATCTGGTTCATGATGGAGTCTTCCAATTGAAAGAATTCCCGGTTTTTGTACGAATAGGTTACTTGTACCATAAATACTGTAGTTTTTCAATAGGATTACAGATCGATTCCATAAAAATACATAAAAAAACAAATTGTCAAAAAATATTATGAATAAATATTCAAATTTTCAGAAAGATACACTATCGATGTTTTCAAATCTTTTGGTTGCACCGGTTCTCCATTGTATGCTGTAGCAAGCATTCAGGGGGTAGAATTCAAACATCGGGCCACTTTTTCCGCTCATTGACAGATCCACCCTTTTGACATCTTGTTACCCCCACATTGTGGATAATTCCCCCTATTTTTACTCATTACTAACTATTTCAGCTAAACGCTTATGCATCTATCCCGCAATGTTTTATTATACTGTTGCCTGGTTTTGAGTTTGCATGGTTTCAGTCAGGATGTAAAATGGACCCGGAAAGGAGATGCCGTCTGGAATGAATCCCTGGGATCTATCGTGGCCAAGCCTGTAAAGGGGGGCGACGCTACCGAAAGAATCAGCGCCCAGTCCCTCACCCCTCCGGGCACTAAACAAAACCTGGAAATCTCATCCTTCAGCTTCTCTCCCGATGAACAACAGGTCCTTATTTTCACCAATACCCGCCGGGTATGGCGGTATAATACCCGTGGAGACTACTGGATATTTAACCGGACCGGCAATAAACTGCACAAACTCGGCGCCTCCTTACCCGAAAGCTCCCTCATGTTCGCCAAACTCTCCCCGGACGGGAAAAAAGCAGCCTACGTCAGCGGACATAACCTTTACTCGGAAGACCTTGCAACCGGGAAAATCGCAAAACTCACCACCGATGGCACCCGTAAACTGATCAATGGTACGTTCGACTGGGCGTATGAAGAGGAGTTTGGCTGCCGCGATGGTTTCCGTTGGAGCCCCGACAGCAAAAGCATTGCCTATTGGCAGATAGATGCCCGCAGGATCAAGGACTTCCTCATGATCAATAACACGGATTCCATCTATTCCTTCACCGTGCCCGTGGAATATCCCGTGGCAGGAGAGGATCCCTCCGGCTGCAAAGTAGGCGTGGTGAACCTGCAGAGTAAAAAGACCACCTGGATGCAGGTGCCCGGAGATGCCCGGCAACACTACATTCCAAGGATGGAATGGCTGCCCGGGAAGAACACGCTGATCATCCAGCAGCTGAACCGCAAACAGAACACGTCTGACCTGATGCTGCTGGATGCTACTAACGGTAAGGCACAAACGATCTATAAGGAGCAGGACGATGCCTGGGTAGATGTGAAGTCGCGGTGGGACGAAGACGATATCACCGGCTGGGATTGGGTGCAGGGCGGGAAATCTTTCATCTGGGTCAGCGAAAAAGACGGATGGCGGCACCTGTACAACATTTCCGCGGACGGAAAACAGGAGCAGCTGCTCACACCGGGCAATTACGATGTGATCCGCATCGTGTGCATCGATGAAAAGAATAATTTCATCTACCTGCTGGCTTCGCCGGAAAATGCCACCCAGCAATACCTTTACCGGGTATCGCTCAGTGGTGGTAAGGCAGAGCGGATCACACCCGCAGATCAACCGGGCTGGCATTCCTACAGCATCTCTCCGAATGGATTATTCGCGAAACATCAATATGAAAACCATTTGTTCAGGCAATATGACGAGTTCATCAACCTTTCCGACCACAAAGGTCTCGGTGGCAAAGACTTAGCGCAGGTCTACGCAACAGCTGCCGCCAAACCCGGAGGCGCCCGTTTTTTCCAGGTCACTACAGCGGACGGCGTAACGATGGATGGCTGGATGACGAGGCCCCATCTTTTTGATTCCACCAAAAAGTATCCCGTAGTGTTCTATGTATATGGAGAGCCCGCATCCTGCACGGTGACAGACAAGTATTTCAGCACGCAGAATTATCTTTATAATGGTGACCTGAGTGAAGACGGGTACATCTGTATTTCACTGGACAACCGCGGCACGCCTGCTCCTAAAGGCCGTACCTGGCGGAAAAGCATCTACCGGAAAGTAGGTACGCTCAATGCCCGGGATCAGGCGATGGCGGCAAAGGAGATCATAAAATGGCCCTTTGTGGACAGCACGAGGATAGCGGTTTGGGGATGGAGCGGCGGCGGTTCCATGACGCTGAACCTGATGTTCCAGTTTCCCGAGATCTACAAAACCGGTATCGCTATTGCCGCGGTGGCCAATCAGCTTACATACGACAATATCTACCAGGAGCGCTACATGGGGCTGCCGCAGGAGAATAAAGAGGATTTTATAAAAGGTTCGCCAATCACCTATGCGAAGAACCTCCGCGGGAGGCTCTTGTATATTCACGGTACAGGGGACGATAACGTTCACTATCAGAATGCGGAAATGCTGCTAAATGAACTGATCAAATACAACAAGATGTTCCAGTTCATGGCTTATCCTAACCGTACGCACGGAATATCTGAAAGGGAGGGCACATTCAGTCACCTGTCGAAATTATATACGGGATTCCTGAGAATGAATTGTCCGCCGGGAAAACGGTAATGAATAAAGCCGGCAGGGTATCCAACCTGCCGGCTTATTTTTTCTTTCTCGTTTTTAATTTTTTACTTTGCACCCATGTCCAAAACATCTATCATCGGCAGCGCTGCCGCTATCCTCGTCATGATCAGCGCATTCCTTCCCTGGATCAGTATCCGGACCGGTGCGGTGACGAAGGTATTCACAGGGCTGAATACAACAGGTTCCAGCTTCGGAGAACCGGGCAAGCTTTGCATTGCAGTAGCGTTGGCGGTGCTGGTGCTTTTCCTCGTACGGAAACCCTGGGCCCCCCGCATCAACCTCTTCACCAGCGCTTTCCTCGCCGCATGGACCTTTCGTAACATGCTCCTCTTTTCCCGCTGCGAAATGGGCATCTGCCCGGATCAAAAGATCGGGTTGTATTTATCACTGGCCGGTGCGCTTACAGCTTTCATCTGCGTGCTGCTCCACCGTCAGCAATCCGTTAAATAGCAATGGCTATAAGGTAAGAGGCCAGTATCACCAGCCCTCCCGTTAGCATATACCGGAAAGCCAGCCAGAACGTACGTTGTCCGGTGAGTTGCGATTTGAACCAGGCAAAGACTAAAAGACTGATCAAACTCAAGGTGAGACTTACCCCGGATGCGGAATTGAAATTTTCCTGCGCGAGATAAGGAAAGAACGCGATCAGGCCGCCGATCAGAAAAAATATCCCCGTCACCAGCGTACTGCGCAGGGCATGTATCAACCCGAACTTTTGTAACTGCACGTTCTCCGCTTTTAGTGTATTCTCCCATTGCTGTTGATCACGCTGCATTTCATCGGAAATGTGTGCGATGGTTTGTTGAGAGATATCGAGATGTTCGAGTTTTTGCTGCTCTTCTTCAGTCATCACGCCTTCATCGTCATCCCCGCGATTGGCACGGAATACGGCCAGCATGATGAGGAGGGTGCCCAGGCCGAGGATCAGTAAGTGGATGGTATAGAAGGCTTGTACAGTAAGACTTTTGGTATGCAACACCTGTGTGGTGAATAGCAACAGCAACAACCCGTCGGGGAAGCCGATCATCAGGTCAGTTTTCCAGCCGGAGCTGCGGATGCCTTGGTTATTCCTGCCCATAACACAAATCTACATAAATGAGAATTAATCGAGCGTGGTCAGGCTTTTTTTGATAATGGCCACACATTCTTCGATCTGTGCAGCATTGATGACGAGGGGAGGAGCGAAGCGTATCTTGTCGCCATGCGTGGGTTTGGCGAGGAGGCCGTTCTCTTTCAAAGCCAGGCAAAGCTCCCAGGCTGCATCTTCGTGCGCATGCCGGATTACGATGGCGTTGAGCAGACCTTTGCCGCGAACAATACTGATATGAGGGGAACCAATATCTTCCAGACCTTTCCGCAGCAGTGCTCCCATCTTCACCGCGTTCTCCGCCATCTGTTCGTTGCGCAACACTTCCAGCGAAGCCATCGCCACTTTGCAGGCGAGGGGATTGCCACCGTAGGTGGATCCATGTTCGCCGGGTTTGATGGTGAGCATGATCTCATCGTCCGCCAGCACGGCGGATACGGGAAGCATGCCACCGGAAAGGGCTTTGCCGAGGATGAGTATATCGGGTCTTACATTTTCATGATCACAGGCCAGCAGCTTGCCGGTGCGGGCCAGACCGGTCTGTATTTCATCCGCAATGAAAAGCACGCGGGCGTCTATACAATATTGACGGGCTTTGGAAAGATATCCTTCATCGGGTACCACTACACCGGCCTCGCCCTGTATGGGCTCTACCATGAAACCGGCTACATTCGGGTCCTGCAGTGCATTCTCCAGTGCGGCCAGGTTGTTGAAGGGGATCACTTCGTAACCGGGCATATAGGGACCAAAATCTTTTTTGGCTACCGGATCGGTGCTGAAAGAAACCACGTTCAGCGTACGCCCGTGGAAGTTATTGGCGCAAACGATGATCTTTGCCTTGTTCTCCGGAATGCCTTTCACCACATATCCCCAGCGGCGGCAGAGCTTCAGCGCGGTTTCCACGGCTTCCACACCGGTGTTCACCGGCAGCACCTTGTCAAATCCGAAATAACGGGTGATATAAGCGGAATACTCCCCCAGCACATCGCTGTAAAAAGCGCGGGAGGTTAATGTAAGCTGCTGCGCCTGTTCGATCAGCGCTGCCAGTATTTTGGGATGGCAATGCCCCTGGTTTACGGCAGAATAGCCGGAAAGAAAATCGTAGTAACGTTTCCCGTCCACATCCCACAAAAAAACACCTTCGCCCCGGGTTAATACAACAGGCAACGGATGATAATTGTGTGCGCCATATTGCTCTTCAAGGCCAAGAAAATGCTGGGTCTTTTCACTGATCGTAAAATTCGGTACCATAGCTTCAAAGGTACTCAATTCCTTTATCCTTTCAATTTCTTCACAAGGTCGATATACTGCTGCATAGCCTCTTCTTTACTTTTGCCTTTGAGATGATTCCAGGCGTCGTATTTGGCCTTCCCGACAAAATCAAACATGTTGGCGGGTGGTTCTATATTGATATCTCCTTCGGTGGATTGTTTGTAAAGGGAATAGAGTTGGAGGAGGATGTCGTTGTCCGGTTTCGTGTCCAGGGTTTTGCTGGCTGCCACAGCCTCTTCAAATTGTTGTTGCAGTGCCATGATGTAATTTTGAGGATAAATGTAAGAACAAAATTTAATACCTTTGCGCCTTGTACGAAGCCTGGTCTGCGATGGAAGCGGTAAAATTGTCATCCGAGGCCTTAGAACGCAGATCACACAGGATTATATATGAAGAATATCCGGAATTTTTGCATTATTGCACACATTGACCATGGTAAGAGCACATTGGCCGACCGTTTATTGGAGTTCACTAAAACCATTTCCGACCGGGATATGCAGGCGCAGGTACTGGATGATATGGATCTCGAAAGGGAAAAAGGGATCACCATCAAGAGCCATGCTATTCAAATGAACTATACCGCCAAAAATGGCGAAAAATATATATTTAATCTGATCGATACCCCTGGTCACGTTGACTTTTCCTATGAAGTGTCCCGCGCACTGGCCGCCTGCGAAGGCGCTTTGCTGTTGGTGGACGCTGCACAGGGCATACAGGCGCAGACCATTTCCAACCTTTATCTCGCGCTCGACAACGATCTCGAGATCATTCCCGTGATCAATAAGATCGATATGGCCGGTGCGATGATCGAGGAAGTGAAAGATCAGATCATTGAACTGATCGGTGTAAAGTCCGAGGACATCCTGCTGGCGTCCGGTAAATCAGGTATCGGTATTGAAGAGATACTCGAAGCCATCGTTACCCGTATCCCCGCACCGAAAGGCGAACCCGAAGCGCCGCTCCAGGCTTTGATCTTCGACAGTGTGTTCAATTCCTTCCGCGGTATCATCGCGTATTTCCGGATATACAACGGTTCGATCAAAAAAGGCGACAAGATCAAATTCGTTAATACCGGTGAAGAATATGAAGCTGATGAAGTAGGCATCCTCAAACTCGGGCTCGAACCGCAACAGCGGGTGAGTACCGGAGATGTGGGATACATCATCACCGGTATCAAGAATGCTAAAGAAGTGAAAGTAGGGGATACCATCACCCTCGCCAATAATCCCTGCCGCGAGGCCATTAGAGGTTTTGAAGAGGTGAAGCCGATGGTATTTGCCGGCATCTTCCCGGTAGTGACCGAAGATTTCGAAGAGCTGCGGGATTGTATGGACAAACTGCAGCTGAACGACGCTTCGCTCACGTATGAGCTGGAAACCTCCCAGGCCCTGGGCTTCGGTTTTCGCTGCGGATTCCTCGGCATGTTGCACATGGAGATTATTCAGGAGCGTCTTGAGCGGGAGTTCAATCAAACCGTGATCACCACCGTTCCCAACGTAGGTTTCATTGCATATGATACGAAAGACAAAGTGATCCAGGTGAACAACCCGGCCGAAATGCCCGATCCTACTAAACTCGAACGCATTGAAGAGCCGTTCATCCGCGCGCAGATCATCTCCAAACCCGAATACATCGGCAATATCATGACGCTTTGTTTGGGTAAACGCGGTATCCTCCTCAACCAGAGCTACCTCACCACCACGCGGGTGGAGCTGATGTTCGAACTGCCGCTTACCGAGATCGTGTTCGATTTCTACGACAAGCTGAAAAGCCAGACCCGTGGCTATGCTTCGTTCGATTATTCGCCCATCGGTTTCCGCGAAAGCGATATCGTAAAAATGGACATCCTCCTCAACAGCGAGAAAGTGGACGCTCTCAGCGCCCTCATCCACCGGAGCCGCGCTAACGACTTCGGCCGCAAGCTCTGTGAAAAACTGAAAGAGCTGCTGCCACGCCAACAGTTCCTCATCGCCATTCAGGCTGCCATTGGCGCCAAGATCGTGGCGAGGGAGAACATCAGCGCCATGCGGAAAGACGTTACCGCCAAGTGTTATGGTGGTGACATTTCCCGTAAACGCAAGCTCCTCGAGAAGCAGAAAGAAGGTAAGAAGCGCATGCGCCAGATCGGTAGCGTGGAAGTGCCGCAGGAGGCCTTCCTGGCAGTGCTCAAGCTGAATGACTGATCCCTCCCGAAATATCATCTGTTCCTGGAGCGGTGGCAAGGATAGTTGCTATGCGCTCATGCTGGCCGTGCAGCAAGGATTCCGGCCCGTTGCGCTGCTGAACGTTATGAACGAGCAGGGGCATATCTCCCGTTCACACGGTCTTCCGCTGAGCATTCTCCAACAGCAGGCTGATGCGCTGCAATTGCCGCTGGTGACCGTTGCGAGTTCCTGGCAGGATTATGAAACCAATTTTATCCATACGTTAAACAGTATGCGGGAGCGTTATGCCGCACAGGCGGCCGTTTTCGGGGATATTGACCTGCAACCGCACCGCGACTGGGAAGAAAAAGTTTGTGCCGCGGCCGGGCTGGAAGCCATCCTTCCGCTCTGGCAGCTGGAACGGAAACTGCTCGTATACCGGATGTTGCAGGAAGGGATGAGGAGTATGATCGTGTCTTGTAACGAGCGGCTGGGTGAGGGGTTCCTCGGCCTCACACTCGATGATGTGGTCATCGCAGCCCTGGAAGCGGCGGAAGTGGATGTTTGCGGGGAGAACGGAGAGTTCCATACACTGGTGACCGACTGCCCGCTTTTCCGGAACCCGGTAATGGTGCCGCAGTACAGGAAGGTACAGCATGAAAAGTATTGGTTCCTGCAATGGGAATAAAAAAAGGATGAAGGCTTCCCCCCATCCTTTCCGGTTTATAAACACAAAAACTGATCTTATGCAAACTGTTTTTCTGCAGCGTGTTCTCTGAAGAAAACAGGTTTCAGCAAAGCGTAAGCCCCGAACAACAGCCCGCTGTAAAAGATATTTCCCATGATCGTGTTCAGGAAGAAATTACCGAAGAAATCATTCCGGAAGAACGGGATGGCTGCTGCGTAACAGGAGATCAGCCCGCTGAACGTATGCGGATACAGATCCCGGAACAGGAACGTACCGAGGTTGGACAGCAGGAAGAACAATACCCCTGAACCGATGGAAGCGAGGAGAATGTTACCGGCATTGGCCTTGCGGATACGTGTTCCAATGAAGGTAGTGAGCACGAAAGCAAGGTATACGAAAGTCATTTCCCCGCCGTAAAAGCCTTTTATCTCCGTAAACAATTCAAAGAAAAGATCGCTGAGGAAAAGCGCGATCAATGGCACGGCATAAGCATATTTTTTCTCTTTCAGTACTACGCCTGCAAAGAGCGCACCGGCGCCCATCGCGGTGAAGTTATAGATACCCATGCGGTTGGTGAGCAACCGGCAGATGAAGGTGATAAAAATAAGCCCTGCTATCAGGAGTGCTCTGGATAATGTTTCTTTCTTCATAGAAAAGCATTTGCTTTAGCAGTACAAATATAGTCAATTAAGGAATAGTAGCTTTAAAGATCACGGTAGGAGTATCTGCCGTGATCCGGTAGCTTTCCCCGAAGGCGGCAAACGCTGTATGGCCTTTCTGCAGGTTCAGCTCCGCGGATCCCTTTGCCACGGCTTCCCCGCCTAACACGATCCATATCTCCGGCCCGGTGGTAGTGTGCGTGTAGCTTTGCCCCGCGGCGATGTGGATAGTGCTGATCTCGAAATCCGGTGCGGGCGTATGATACACCTGTTCCTGCCCGCCATGCATCTTTGAACCTTTCATGATCTGCGGATGCACGGCCTCAAAACGGGTGTGCTTCAGCAGCTCCGGTACATCGATGTGTTTGGGGGTAAGCCCGCCGCGCAGCACGTTGTCTGAATTCGCCATCAGCTCCGCGTTCTGGCCTTCGAGATAGGCATGCGGGATACCGGCGTCCTGGAACACGGCATCTCCGGGCGCGGCGTATACGATGTTGAAGAAATAGATCGAGAAAATGCCGCGGTCAAGGTTCGCCATTCCCTGTGGATCGTTTGCGATGGCGCGGCCGGCCCAGAAGGCGGGATCGTTTTTGGACAGTGTACCGGCCTCGTAGGCAGGTAGCACTCTTTCCGCCAATGGTCGTAATAATTGATTCACGTTCTCCTGCGGCATCTCCATCACGGTTTTGTATAACCCGTAATAGCTTTCCTTTTCGTATATGGGTGCCAGTGAGCGAAGCTCGGGTACGTCCTGCAACACCTTTCGCAGTTGTTCTTCCGGTAAAAAGCCATGCAGCAGCCAGAAGTCGCTGAGCGCTACCATGATCTCCGGTTTGTGATTGGCGTCTTTATAGTTACGATGCGGCGCGTTCAGGGGAATGCCTTCCGCATTTTCCCGCGCAAAACCTTTCTCCGCTTCCGGTTTGGTAGGATGCACCTGAATGGAAAGCATGTCTTTCACATCCAGTATTTTAAAGAGGTAGGGAAGTTCGCCGAAACGGGCGGCTGCCTGCGGGCCTAATACTTCCACCGGCTGCGCGGCAATGTATTCATTGAGCGGCTGCGTGCCATCCAGCAGGGAAGGGGCGCTCTGATGCGCGCCCATCCAGTATTCAGCGCAGGGCTTGTCGCTAACAGGCAGTCCGAGTAAATGGGGGATATAGGTGAATCCTCCCCAGGCATAATGTTGTACCTTTCCGTTCAGGTAGAATAATTTCCGGTTGCTCATGATCCATTGTTAAGTTGTAAAAATAGAAAAATCACATGGCATCTCATCAGGTGTTAGGGAAAAAGGGAGAGCAGCTGGCCGCTGATTTCCTTCGCGAACGGCAGTACGGGATACTGCATATGAACTGGAGGTATGGCCGCAAGGAGATCGACATCGTTGCGCGGCAGGACAATACCCTTGTTTTTGTGGAAGTAAAAACCCGTAGCGGACAGGCTTTCGGGATGCCCGAGGAGGCCGTGCATTCCCACAAGCAGCAGCTTCTTTTGCAGGCAGCGGACAGATATATGGAACAATATCATTTATACCCGGATCACATACGTTTTGACATCATTTCCATTATATTAGCACC
The DNA here is from genome assembly GCA_017849435.1 of Chitinophaga niabensis. Lineage (GTDB taxonomy): Bacteria > Bacteroidota > Bacteroidia > Chitinophagales > Chitinophagaceae > Chitinophaga > Chitinophaga niabensis_A. Next base: position 237,432 of record JAFIGY010000022.1, on the reverse strand, counting down.
TGAAAGTGCCCCCGAGGTTCTGCACCTGGAGGATGCCTTCTGATTGGTTAACGGGGAGTTAACAAATTCAATCTTTGAAAGATATAAATTGTCGTATATTTGTTTACCTGATCTTTTAATCATCTCCTGTAAGAGCCTGGAACATCATCCACCAAACGGCTTCTTATGTATATCTGGAGTGTATTATTATTTCTGTTTTCCGGAAATCCTGCGTTAAGACAGCTACCTGCCGAGAAAGGGACGGTATGCGTTTGCATAGGAATGATGGAACGGGAGAAAGGAACGGTACAATGTACCATTTATGATGATCAGCAGGTGCCGGTGAGAATGATCCCTTTACAGGGCGGACATAAAAACGGCGTGTATACGTTACAGTTACAAAGCCTTCCGGCAGGGAAATATGTGATGAGAGTCCGGGAGCAGGCGCTGGATATACGACTTGATTAATTACTTTATTATTTATAAACAACATCCCCCCAAACATTGATCCCCTCGCGATAGCGGGGGGACTTTGCTTTTCGGGAGGTATCAGTATCCGTCTACCAGCACTTCATACAGCTTTACTTTCAACTCCTCAAGGGAAACGTTCTGCGTCAGTTGCCCGTCCTGCGCATAAGAGACGTGCCCACGCTCCTCGGAAACGATGATGGCCAGATTATCGCTGTGTTCTGTGATGCCTACGGCCGAACGGTGCCGCATGCCGATGCGGGTGGGGAGGTTGGGATTTTCGGAAACGGGCAGTATCACCTTGGCGGCCAGTATCTTGTTCCCAACAACAATCAGCGCACCGTCGTGGAGGGGACTGTTCTTCTCGAAAATACTTTCTATCAGCTTGGCGCTCACATTCCCGTCGATGGAAATGCTGCTGGCGGTATCGAATTTCACGCGGTAAGTGGTGGCGATCACGATGAGGGCCCCGGTCTGGCTGGCCATCATGTGACTCACGGCAATGATCACCTCGCTGATGATATTTTCTTCTTCCTTATAACTCTTGAAGCGGTCAGGCAGGAATAATTTGGTGAAGAAACTGTCTTTGCTGAGTGGTGTTTTCTTCCCCAGTACGAGTAAAAATTTGCGGATCTCGGGTTGAAAGATGATGATGATAGCGATCAGTCCGATATTGATAAAATTACCAAGGATACTGGTCAGAATAGGCATCTGCAGGGCGCGCACGAGAAAGAACGCCGCATACACCATCAGCAGGCCGATGAAGATATTGAAGGCGAGACTGCCTTTTAGCAGCCGGTAAAGCTGGATCACCAGAAAAATTACGATCAACAGGTCCAGAACGTTCAACCAGCGAAACTCAAATCCATAAAATTGATATACTTCCTTCATCCTGTAAAAATAGAAATATTTGTGCAGCTACAGCGCCTGCAGATAAGAAACGATGTGAATGGCTTCCGTAGCGGCTTTTACGTCGTGCACCCGCAGGATGGAAGCACCTTTCTCTAAAGCCAGTGTATGCAATACCGTAGTACCGTTCAGTGCATCCGCTGCGGTGTTACCCAGCAGCCGGTATACCATGGACTTTCTGGAAACGCCTACCAGCAGCGGCGTTTGCAGCATGTGCAGCACTTCCATTTCTTTCAACAGCCGGTAGTTATGTTCCAGTGTTTTGCCAAATCCGAAACCGGGATCAATGATCACATCCCGGATACCGGCTTCGCGGCATTGTGCCACTTTCCGGATAAAGTAATCGAGTACTTCCCGGACAACGTCCTCATACTGAGGGTTCTTCTGCATATCGGCAGGAGTGCCTTTCATATGCATGGCGATGAACGGAACCTGTAGTCTGGCTACGGTGCGCAGCATCTGCGGATCCATATCGCCGGCGCTGATATCGTTCACGATGGACGCGCCGGCAAGGATGCATTTCTCTGCTACCGCTGCATGATAGGTGTCGATGGACAGTATTGCGTCCGGGTAGTGATGCAGGATGGCGTGCAGGGCGGGGAGTAATCGTTCCAGTTCTTTATCCGGACCTGTTTCGGGGGCGCCGGGGCGGGTGCTCTGTGCGCCAATGTCCAGCATGGCGGCGCCCTGTTGCAGCATGTCACCGGCCCGCTCTACGATATGATGCAGCTCACGGGTACGACTTTCCGCGAAGAAAGAATCGTCTGTGATATTGATGATCCCCATCACCAGGGGCTTCGACAGGTCTGTCAGCTTTCCCCGGCACCGGATGGTGAAACGGTTCATTTAATTACGAATTACGAATGGTAAATAGGGTAAAATTATCATAAAAAAGCGCGTAATTCGCAGTTAATTCATAATTGATCTATGGGCACACAGGAACAATATCAGGGAGTGATCAGCGGCTGCAAGGATATATTCATCAAGAAAACAAAGGACTATGGTACTTCCTGGCGGGTGTTGCGGCCTATATCGATCGTTGACCAGATCTTCATCAAAGCCCAGCGCATCCGTAATATCCAGGAGCTTGGAAAGCAGAAGGTATCTGACGATATCGGCGGAGAGTTCCGGGGTATCGTGAATTACGGGGTGATTGCTTTGATACAGATGGAATTACCGGATGATCCTTACGAAGACCTGCCTGTAGAAACCGTTTCACGGTTGTATGATGAGAAGATATCTTTCATTTATGGTGTGATGCAGGATAAGAACCATGATTATGGCGAAGCCTGGCGGGACATGAGCCAGGAATCCTTTGCTGACCTTATCCTTACCAAACTGCTCCGCATCAAACAGATCCTTCGCAATGAAGGGAAAACACTGATCTCGGAAGGAATGGATGCCAATTATGTGGATATCGTGAATTACGCCGTATTTGCGCTCATCCAGCTGGATGAAAGGAAGTAATTCATTATTTTTAATCTTTACATTGAATTTTTTACTTTTCCGCATGAAACCAATCGTAATCCTGTCGCGCATCCTTGTTGGGGTATTGTTTATCTTCTCCGGTCTTATCAAGGCGAATGACCCATTGGGCCTGAGTTATAAGATGGACGAGTTTTTCGAGGTGCTGCATCTGCCTTTCCTCGTACCCTTCTCCCTGGCATTTTCCCTGATCATGAACGCTTTTGAGATCATTGCAGGGTTCGCTGTGCTGCTGGGATACCGGATGCGCATCTTTTCCTTTCTGTTGCTCCTGCTCATCATATTCTTTACTTTCCTCACAGGTTTTGCGCTCTTCAGCGGTAAGATCCGCGAGTGCGGTTGTTTTGGCGACTGTATCAGGCTCACTGCCGCTCAGTCATTCTGGAAAGACGTTGTTCTGCTGGCCCTGATCATCGTGATCTTCATTTGCCGCAACCACATCAGGCCGCTGTTCTCCGGCAAGGCCACCGGCATCGTCATGATACTGGCTGTGCTTTTCCCCGTAGTGCTGCAATGGTATACGCTCGCGCATCTCCCGGTGGTGGACTGCCTGCCTTACAAAGTGGGCAACAACATTCCCCAAAAAATGAAAGTGCCGCCCGGTTCTACGCCGGATGTTTATGAAATGGTGCTCATTTATGAAAAGGATGGCAAACAGCAGGAATTTACCACCGAGAATTATCCCTGGCAGGATTCTACATGGAAATATGTGGACCGGAAGGATAAGCTCGTGAAGAAAGGTAATGCAGAACCTGCGATCAAGGATTTCATCCTTACAGATTTCGACGGCAATAACCAGAACCGTGCGGTATTAATGGAAAGCCTGCCCGTATACCTGTTGCTGGTGCGCGATGTACAGGAAGCCGGTAAAGGATGGGAAAAGAAGATACAGGCATTGCAGCAACAGGCCAAAGAAGGCAAACTGGTGATCTTTGGTATCACAAGCTCGCCCAAAGATGCGGTGGAACAGTTCAAAACTGTACGCGGACTGGATTTCCAATTTCTGCAGATGGATGGTACAGCTATCAAGACCGCCGGTCGCAGTACACCCTGCCTGATACTGCTGGACAGGGGAACCATTAAAGGCAAATGGCATTATAACGATATTCCCTAGATGTTCCGCTTCTTCATACGCAAGCTGGGTTACGGCATCCTCGTCCTCCTCGGCGTGGTGATCGTCATCTTCCTGCTCTTCAATGTGTTGCCCGCGGATCCTGCGCGGCTTACACTGGGGCAGCGGGCAGACGTGGCTTCTTTGGAGAATGTGCGGAAGGAGTTGCATCTTGATCAGCCCAAAAGCATACAATTTCTTTTATATCTCAATGATCTTTCGCCCATCGGCATCCATTCGAGGCAGGAACTGAAAGAATCCCTGAACGGATATGCCCTTTTCAGCGTTGGGGGAAATCAGGCGCTGGTGATCAAAACCCCGTACCTCCGCCGGAGCTACCAGGGCAAGAAGGATGTGTGGGAAATATTGACCGAAGCCCTGCCGGGTACCCTCGTACTGGCTTTGGCGGCAATGATCTTTGCCACCGTTGTGGGCATAGCGCTGGGAGTACTTTCTGCTGTAAAACAGAATACCTGGATGGATACCAGCGCCGTATTCGCCAGTGTGATCGGCATTTCGGCGCCGTCATTCTTTGCGGGGATCGTGCTGGCTTACCTGTTCGGATTCGTATGGAGCGATTACACGGGTTTATATATGACCGGCAGTCTTTTCGATATCGATCCATTCGACGGCAGGATCCTCAACCTCCGGAACCTCATCCTCCCCGCCATTACCCTCGGCATAAGGCCGCTGGCCATCATTGTGCAACTCACCCGCAGCGCCATGCTGGATGTGCTGAATCAGGATTATATCCGCACGGCTTACGCCAAAGGGCTTGGTCAAACCGCCATCCTCTACCGTCACGCGCTCCGCAACGCCCTCAACCCTGTGATCACCGCCATCACCGGATGGTTCGCAGAACTGTTGGCGGGGGCATTCTTCGTGGAATACATCTTCGGATGGAAAGGCATCGGAAAAGTGACCGTAGACGCCCTCGAAAAATTCGATTTCCCCGTGGTAATGGGCGCTGTGCTCTTTACCGCCGGCATTTTTGTGGTGATCAACCTCCTGGCGGATCTTCTCTACAGCATTATTGACCCCCGTATCCGTTTAAGTAACTGATTTCCAGTAGCCCTGATTTTTTTTCTGTTATTTTGTAACAAACGGTCAGGCGGGTCGTCTTCCTATTGTATCGCACCGAAGGAATGCCTCCTTCCGCCAAACTAAAAACTGAAAATGTCGTCAGAAGTATTCCTCAACCAGATCATGCCTATCAAGCAGAAGCTCTTCCGCTTCGCGCTGCATCTTTTGGGCAACGAGGAAGACGCCAAAGACATTATCCAGGATGCCTTCGTAAAGGTGTGGCACAACAAGGAAAAAATGGGTGAACTCCAGAACCTGGAAGCCTGGTGTATGCGCATCACGCGGAACCTGGCGCTGGACAAGCTCAAGAGCAAAAAGTACCGGATCACCGATGATCTGGACCGCGCTCAGGAAGTGCCCGCTGCGCATCAGCATACGCCGCACCAGCAAGCCGAGAGGAGTGATCTGATGCGCAGGGTGCATGGACTTATACGCGGACTGCCCGAGAAATACCGCACCATTCTGCAACTCCGGGATATCGACGGTTTGAGTTACCAGGAGATCGCAGAGGTGCTGCATATAGAAATGAGTGAAGTGAAAGTGAACCTGCACCGTGCCAGGAAACAGGTACGGGAGCAATTACAAAATTTGCATGTGTATGGAATACAATGACATCAGGGCTCTGTTGGAAAAATACTGGGCCTGTGAGACAACCGAAGCAGAAGAAGCACAGTTGCGCCTGTTCTACGCAGAACATGAGGATGCCCTGCCGGTGGACCTGATGGAAGCGGCGCCCCTGTTCCGTTATTTCCATGCAGAAGGGGAGATGCCGATGCCGGAACTCTTTACAGATGTGCCCGCGCCCTGGGAACACCCCGAAAGCGCAAAGATCATCCGGCCTTTCTGGCACCATTGGATGAAGTATGCGGCGGTGTTGTTGCTGGCGGTGGGAGTAGGGTATTCCGTTACCAAATTCCAGCATAAACACGCAGGCGGCAATAATCCTGAACTGGCCTTCCGCGATACGTTCGATGATCCGAAGATCGCCTACCAGGAAACACAACGCGCACTGCAGCTTATTTCAAAACACCTGAACAAAGGAAAAACAGAGATGGAGAAGCTCAGCTATTTCAGCGAAGCTCAGGAGATCGTACAGGGTGGTCATAACTAAAGCTATTCTAGAACTGCATATCAACAATTACCAGTAACACAAAATCTTTATTACAGATGAAACGACTATCTTTTCTGCTCATCATCGTGTTATGCAGCACGGAACTGTTGCATGCGCAGAGCGTTATCGATAAATTCTTCCAGAAATATCAGAATGATCCCGCCTTTACCGTGGTTAACATCACACCTAAAATGTTCACGATGTTTTCCAAGGTGGCCACAGACGATCCTGATTTCAAGAAGATCACATCTGTCACCAGCAAACTGAAAGGGCTGCGTATTCTCGTGAAAGAAGATGCGAAAGACGGGCAACGCTTGTACAGGGAAGCTGCACAGTTCCTCACATCAGAACTGGAAGAGCTGATGAGCGTGCGCAGCAAGGATGCCGATGTGAAGTTCATGGTGAAGGAGAACAATAAAGGGAACATCGGCGAACTGGTGATGCTCGTCGGCAGCACAGACACCTTCCTGGCGTTGACGCTCTTCGGAGATCTCAGTCTCAACGAGATCTCGGATATTGCCAAGGATGTGAAGATCGACGGATTCGAAAATCTCAGCAAACTTCCTAAAAAGAAACCTTAGCTTATGTACCGCTCCATCCTGCTTGTCGCCTTATGCGCCATACTGGCCGCCAGCCCGGCATCCGCACAGCGGAAACAACTCTGCCGGTTCTCCCATGAGTTCAGTCCCGTTGCCGAAACCCATCGTATCGGCCTGAGTTTCCTGCCCTTGCGCATCGTCAGTTGGTTTATCCCTAAAAGCGCCTTCAACGGAGATGCGAAAGACATCAAATGGGCGCTGAAGAAAGTGCGCAGCATGAAAGTCTATACCATTGAAATGGACAAAGGGAAGAAGATTCCGGATGAATCGATCCGGTTATTGAAAGAAGAACTGGCCAGAGAAGCAAAGTTTGAGCCGTTGATGGAAGTGCGGCACAAAGGCAGCAATGTACATTTTTTGAGCAGGAGCGGGAATGATGACCGGCTGGACCATCTTGTGCTGCTGGTGCAGGATGAAGGGGAGATGGTGATGTTGCATCTGAAGACCCGGTTCACGATGAAAGATCTTCAGTATCTCGTCAGCCGGTTCAAGGACCAGATCTAACGGATCATCACTTCCTTCACGATCTCTTCCCCGAGCATATCATTCACCAACCGGATGATCCGGTCTTTCGAATAGTTAAGTTCCTGTTTTAAAGGCGCTACCGTAGTAGTAATGACTAATTTACTGTCGAACAATTGCACACTTTCCGTATACCGCGCGATCGTTTTGCCTACTACCTGTTCCCAGTTTTCCTGGATGCGCACCTCCATCAGCCTGGGTTTGAACCGGCTCTTGTTGAGGAATTCTTTGAGCGCATCGCCCATACTCACTACTTTGTAACGCATGCGGTAAAGGTAAGAAATTATATCGCTTTCACCTTCACGTAAAAGTTATCATCCACTTTAAACTGTGCAGGATCTTTCAATTTGAGCGATGCCGTTTTCCAGTCTTTGCCGGGATAGATAAAAGTATATTTTCCATCTTCCAGCGTTACTTTCAGTGGCATGTCAAATCCCGCTACATCAGCCACCCACCTGTATTTCAGGGTATTTCCGCTGATGGTGTATTCAAAAACGGGCAGTTGGGAACGCCGCAGGTACTGGTCGAATACTTTACTGAAGTTATGTCCGCTGTTCTGATTGATGTAAGATTCTATTTGTTGTGTGGTAACTGTCTGATGATAAAACGTTTTGTTCAGTCCACGTAGAATTTTACGGAATGTTTCATCATTGTTGATCACCTGCCGGATGGTATGCAACATATTACCCCCCTTGGGATACATGTCGCCGGAACCTTCCTGATTCACGCCGTAGGGCCCGATGATCGGGCGGTCATTCCTGATTCCCCGCCGGGTGCCCTGCACATAAGCGTCTCCGGCTTTTTTGCCGTACTGGCATTCGGTAAAGAGGGTTTCGGAATAATTGGTGAAGGATTCATGCACCCACATATCCGCGATGTCTTTCGTGGTGATGTTGTTACCGAACCATTCATGACCGCTTTCATGAATGATGATGAAATCCCATTTCAATCCCCAGCCGGTACCGGAGAGGTCCGCTCCGCGATAGCCCATCTTGTAGCGGTTTCCGTAGGCCACCGCGCTTTGATGTTCCATTCCGAGATGCGGTGTTTCCACGAGCTTGTAGCTGTCCTTATAAAAAGGATACGGCCCGAACCAGTGCTCGAAACATTTCATCATCGGCTTCACCACCTGGAAATGTTCCTTTGCGACGGGCAGATGGTAATCGAGTACCCAGTAGTCGAGATCAAGGGGACCTTTCTCTCCGGTGTAGGTATCTGAGAAATGGTTGTAGTAGCCGATGTTCAGGGCTACGTCATAGTTATTAATGGGGTTGCTCACGAACCAGGTGTAAGTAGCGGTACCGTCTCCGTTCTTTCGCTGCGACAGGAGCCGTCCATTGGAGACATCTGTCAGTTCTTCCGGCACGGTAACGGTGATGCGCATACTGTCCGGCTCATCGCTCTGATGATCTTTATTCGGCCACCATACACTTGCGCCGAGGCCCTGGCAGGCCGTTGCGATCCAGGGGCGGTTCAGCGAATCCTTTCCCCATACCAGGCCACCATCCCAGGGCGCGTTCACGGCTACACGCGGATGCCCGTGGTAGCGGATCGTGAGGGAATGGAGAGAGCCCTGGGGCTGGGGGGCTGTCAGCGCCACGAACCAGGCTGCACCTTCCCGGGTGAAGGAGAGGGGGCGCCCGTTCTGCAGGATCGTATCGATCACCAGCGGCTCCTGCAGGTCGATCTGCATCTTTTGCGAAGACCGGAGTACGCGGTAGTGGATCGTATTGGTACCGGTGAGGGATTTTTCATCCGGATTCACTTTCACCTGCAGATCGTAAAAGGTAACATCCCACCAGCTTCGTTCAGGCGTGAGCGTACCCCGCAGCGTATCTGCATGTGTGAAAGGCTTTTGCGCCCGTGCATCGGATATTATGGAACAGGCCAACAGCAGGAAGAAAAAACTTCTCATGACGGTTTAAATTTGGGTGGAAAGATATTTTAAAAGGATGATTCGACGGCTGATTTTTTGATCACTGGCAGATTATGGCTACCTTTTCGGTGGATTTATGAAGTATTCTCTCGTTCTGTTTGCCGTACTATGGATGTCCTGTGGCCAAAGCCGCCACGATCACAAAATGGTCTTCCGCTACAATCAGCAGGAAGGTATTCCTACACTCGACCCTGCTTTCGCCAAGAACCAGGCGATCATCTGGGCGGTGCGGCAGATGTATAATACGCTCGTGGAGCCGGACAGTATGCTCAACCTTCGGCCATCGCTTGCCAAAAGCTGGGAAGTGTCTGACGACCGGCTTACCTATACGTTTCATCTGCGCACAGACGTTTACTTTCACGATCAGGAAATATTTCCCGGCGGCAAAGGCCGGAAGATGGTGGCCGCAGATGTGGCATACAGTTTCCGCCGCGTGATGGATCCCGCCACTGCATCGCCCGGAGCGTGGATATTCAATGGCAGGGTGGATCCCGGGAACGGTTTCCGCGCGTTGGATGACAGCACCTTTCAGCTTGTGCTGCTGGCACCTTTTCATCCCATCATCGGGATACTCAGCATGCAGTATTGCTCCGTTATTCCGCATGAAGCGCCGGAGCGGTACGGGAAAGATTTCCGGAAACATCCCTGTGGCACGGGGCCGTTTGTGTTCCATTACTGGGATGAAGGGCAGGCGCTGATCCTGCATAAGAACAAGCATTATTTCGAGAAAGACGGCGCTGGTCAGTCGCTCCCATACCTCGATGCCGTTAAAGTCAGCTTCATCGACAGCAAGGGTACCGAGTTCCTGTTATTCCGGCAGGGACAGCTGGATTTCATCAATGATATCGAATCTTCCTTTAAAGACGAAGTGCTCACCAAGCAGGGACAGCTGAAGAAAGCCTGGGATGGGAAGATCGTGCTGATGAAGGCGCCTTATCTGAACGTGGAGTATTTCGGGATCGTGATGGATCCGGAGAAGCCCGGGGTACAGGGATCGCCGCTGCAGGATATCAGGATACGGCAGGCGATCAATTACGGGTTCGATCGTGTGAAAATGATGACCTATTTGCGGAACAGCATCGGTATACCGGCAACTTCCGGGTTTGTACCGGCGGGATTGCCTTCTTTCGATACAGCTAACGTGAAGGGATATACGTATAATCCCGGTTTGTCCAGGCAGTTGCTGAAAGAAGCCGGGTACCCTGATGGTAAGGGGCTATCGCCCATCAAACTTGTTTCCATTCCCATCTATTCAGACCTGGCCGATTACGTAGCGCATCAGCTGCAAGAGGCAGGTATCCCGGTGCGGGTGGAGATCATTCAAAGAGGGACGCTGATGGATCAGGTGGCCAAATCTGCCGTTCCCTTCTTCCGCGCCAGCTGGATCGCGGATTATCCCGATGCCGAAAGCTACCTGGCCATGTTCTACAGCAAGAACCCTGCGCCCCCGAATTATACCCGGTACAGCAATCCGGCCTTCGACCAGCTGTATGAAAAAGCCCTCCGGGAAGTGCGGGATTCCGTGCGGTACCGGTATTATCAGCAGATGGACCAGATCGTGATCCGGGACGCTCCCGTGGTGCCGCTGTTCTATGATATGTCCGTACGCTTCCGTCAACCCAACGTCAAAGGGTTTACCAGCAATGGACTTAACCTGCTGGAACTCAGGCGGGTAAAGATAGAGTAAGGGGAATCATATCACATATTAATATATACATTAATGTCGCGTTAAATTCCTCCTGATTGCCATTATTTAAGGTTACCTTTGCTCTTCACATTTTTAACTGAGTGGTATAACATGACAGCGATACTGATCTTCTTTTTCTCACACTGGTTCTTATCTCTTTTCTTTCATACATTCTTTTTGCACCGGTACGCATCTCACAAGATGTACGAAACCAGCAAAGGTTGGGAGCGGGTATTCTATTTTTGCACGTGGTTCTTCCAGGGATCTTCTTATCTGATTCCCCGGGCTTATGGTGTAATGCATCGTATGCACCACGAGTACAGCGATACAGAGCATGATCCGCATTCTCCGCATTTCTTCAAGGATGTCTGGCATATGATGATCCACACCCGGGAGATTTACGCCAGATTTGTGAACCGTACCAACCTGCCGGATGCGCAGTTCACGCAAGAGCCGCTGCCTACCTGGGAAGCGATGGATAAGTTCGGTGACAACCGGATAACCCGTTTGATCTGGGTTGGTATCTATGTGGCTTTTTATGCCGTGTTTGCACCGAGCTTTTGGTGGTACCTGCTGCTGCCCATTCACTTCCTGATGGGTCCCATACAGGGAGCTATCGTGAACTGGTGTGGCCACAAATATGGTTACAGCAATTTCGACAACGGGGATCACTCCAGAAATTCAGAGCCCTGGGGCATTTTCCTGCTGGGCGAACTGTTCCAGAACAACCACCACAAACATAAGGACAGCGCGAACTTCGCAAAGAAATGGTATGAATTCGATCCCACTTACCCGGTGATGAAAGTGATGCATTGGGTAGGGATTATTCGGTTGAAGGAAACGGCGACAGCGAAGATTGCGGTGCCGAAGAGAGTGAAGAAGGCGGCGTAAGGGATGAAATAGATCTCTTAATCAGCTATAACAAAGGAAATATCTACATAGAAAGAAGCCATATCATACTTTTGATATGGCTTCTTTTTTAATTTCAGGTTTTAGTATTTTGTGTCTCAAACGAACGATCCCTCAGACATGAACCCCCTCAAAAACATTTACTATAAAGGCGTAAGGCTGTTGAATTTATCCCTGCTCAGGAAATTGTACCGCGGGCGCATCCTGTTGCCTTATCACCATTTGGTGAGCAATGAAAGTGTTCCGCATATCAAACATCTTTATCCTTACAAGAACGTCCGGGAATTTGAAACGGATCTCGATTACCTGCTCAAACATTTCAAACCGGTAACACTGCAGCAGGTGTTGGACAGCATCCGGGCCGGTCAGCCATTGCCGGCCGATAGTTTTTTACTGACTTTTGATGATGGATTGCGGGAGGTGAAGGAGATCATCGCTCCCATTTTGCAACGGAAAGGGTTGCCCGCTGTCTTCTTCCTGAACACAGATTTCCTGGATAATAAATCGCTTTACTATCATTTCAAGATCAGTTTGATGATCGAAGCGTTGCAGTCCGGGAGTCCTTCCAAAGCACAGTTGTGTGAAGCCTCGAGGATACTGCAATTGAGGCCGGACACGCCGGTGGCGGAGATCTCCGATGCCATGCACCGGATCAAGTACCGGGAGCGTGGGCTCACCGATCAGTTGGGGGAAGTGTTGTCTGTGGATTTTGAAGGGTACCTGCGGGAGAGGAGGCCGTTTATGACCAGCGGGGAAGTGCAGTTGCTGGTGGATCAGGGGTTCTCGGTGGGAGGGCATAGCATCGACCATCCGTATTATACGGAGTTGAGCTTTGAAGAACAATTACGGCAAACCACTACCAGTGTGAACTACCTTGTAGAGAAATTCAAGCTGCCCTACAAAGTTTTCGCCTTTCCGCATTTTGACACGGGAATTAGCAAGGCGTTTTTCAATACTTTGCTCAATGGTCCTCATCCTGCGCTGGATCTCATTTTTGGGACAGCCAATCATAAGAAGGATGTTTTGCCCCAGGTATTGCACCGGTTTAATTGCGAGCGACCGGCGGTACATATTGAGGAAGCCGTGAAAGGGATTATGGTGTATAACGTTGGGCATGAGTGGTTGGGGAGGAACGAGGTGACTCGGGGGTGATTTTTTTGTAGAAATATGGCTGACCATCGAATTACCATACTTTCACAGCGATTGCTTATTTTATTCTATAATTTATATTATGTTAAATACAATTTAAGTCATAACCCCTTGCCCCTCAATCTCTTACAATCCGCTTAGTTACTTTATCGCTTTGCGAAGAAACCATCACCCAACAACAGGAAAAAATGATCAGAAAGAAATATTGAATAAATGTTTTCTAATAAACTGAACATCAGCTTATTATCTGAACTAAAAAATCACTGAAATTTCAATTTGCTTCTCGTTTTAAGCAATCTTTCATACAAATAATATCGAATTGATTTTCAATATTTAAATTACTATTTTTTGAATTAAAAATTTCATCAGCCCCGAAACGCCCTCTACCCTAAATCCCTCTCTGTTTCATAGCATTTCATAAATTTTTATCCCGGCATAAAATCTTCTCAAGCAAATAACCCGATATGAATGGTAAAGGCATTGAAAACCTGGTAGTACAGGAGAACGGCACTGCAACGCTGGAAAAATGTTACCTTGCTGAAACTGTATTAGGATTAAACGACAATAAAGCCACCATCCGCGGTATGCAGGCCATAGCCTGAATATCAATACACATCAGCATTCGAACTGAAGAACGACAGGTAACTTTAAATCAATGACATCATGAACCTCGAAAAATATCACAACTTCTGTTTATCCCTGCCGGTAACGTCGGAAGGATTTCCTTTTGGAGAAACGACCCTCGTGTTTTCCGTGAAGGGTAAAATATTCGCCTTGCTGGATGTGGAGGAATTTGAAAGCGTGAACCTCAAATGCGATCCGGATGAGGCGGTGGAACTGCGGGAACGCTACGAAGCGGTTCAACCCGGTTACCATATGAACAAGAAACACTGGAATACTGTGCTGTTCGATGGCTCTATTCCCGATAAACTTTTGCTGGAATGGACGAAAAAATCTTACGATCTTGTTGTGGCCGGGCTTCCCAAAAAGATACGGGAAGAATTGCAAAAGGAATAACCGCTTAAATCATCATCGTTTTGAAAGTATATTTTCCACGTTATGTGATGCTGCTTTTCTGCAGCACAACGCTCTTCGCACAACAAAAGCCTGTCACCTCTTATGTTGGTGAAGGCTGGGCAGGCAATTCCGTGAATGTGGTGGTGTTCCGGAAGAACGCCCTCGCCACTGCACACCAAACACAGTTCATCGCTTATTACGACAAAGACGCCCATGTGGTCCTGGGCAAAAGAACCCTCCCCGCCGGTAAATGGGAGCTCAAAACCACTCCCCTCAAAGGCAATGCCGCCGATGCCCATAACACCATCTGCCTGGAGATCGATGGCAAAGGCTACCTTCACCTGGCCTGGGATCATCACGCCAATGCATTGCGGTATTGTAAAAGCAAAGCGCCTTTTTCACTGGAAATGACGGAGAAGATGAGTATGACGGGCACACAGGAGGAAAAGGTGACCTATCCCGAATTTTACCGCACACCGGATGGTAACCTCCTTTTTCTGTATCGCGATGGCCGCTCGGGGCAAGGGAACCTCGTGATGAACCGCTATGATGTGCAAACCGCTCGCTGGCAACGGGTACACAATAACCTGGTGGACGGAGAAAATATGCGGAATGCTTACTGGCAGGCTTGTATGGATAGTAAGGGCGTGTTCCATCTGTCGTGGGTATGGCGGGAAAGTGGAGATGCCAGCACGAATCACGATCTCTGTTATGCCCGTTCCCGGGATGGTGGCCTGACCTGGGAAAAATCTACCGGTGAAAAATATCAACTGCCGATCAACACCTCGAACGCAGAATACATTTGCCGCATTCCGCAAAAAAGCGAACTGATCAACCAAACCTCCATGTGCACGGATGAAAACGGTCGTCCGTTCGTCGCGACGTATTGGCGGGAGCAGGGCGACTCCATTCCACAGTATCACGTAGCTTTCCTGCAAAGCGGACGCTGGATGGTACAATCGCTGAAATTCCGGAGAACGCCTTTCAGCCTGAGTGGCGGCGGCACCAAACGCATCCCGGTGTCCAGGCCACAGATCATCGCATGGGGAAAAAGTAATGTCGCGCTTGTTTTCAGGGATGAAGAAAGAAGTAATCGTGTATCTATTGCCGTTAGCAGGGATGTGCAACGCGGAAAATGGACGGTTACCGATCTCACAGATACTTCTGTTGGTTCATGGGAGCCTTCGTACGATACGGAACTTTGGAGAACCGCGAAGAAACTGCATTTATTCGTTCAAATGGCGGACCAGCGGGATGGTGAAGGGAGATCGGATCTGCCGCCGCAACCGGTAACGGTGCTGGAATGGGATCCTACAGCTGGTCGTTGATCAGGATGATGGTTTTACCGCGACTCTTCCGCTCCCGGCTATCAGCAATAGCAGCCGGAGCTTCCTCCAGCGATATTTTCTGATCCACGGGCACCTTCAGTTGTCCGGCATCGATGGCTTGTTTCAGCACGTCCAGTGACGCAGGAGATCCCTTGGTCTCAAAGTTCCCACCGTGCAATCCCTGCGCCTCAATAGCATGTTGATCCGCCACGAACAGGGTGGTGAGTGCGGCGCCTCCTTTTTTTACCAGGGTCATCATAGTCGTAAATCCTGCTGCATTATTGATGAGATCGATCAGGCCGTCCACACCTGCGGGATATTGCTGGCGAACCGTTTCCCGGACCGGGGTCTCCTTGTAGTTGATGATGGTTGTTGCGCCGAGGGATCTGAGGCGTTCTGCTTCCTCTGCTGAACCTGCTGTTCCAATCACCTGTATGCCTTTCGCTTTCGCCAGCTGGACCGTGAAAGATCCCACTCCGCCTGTTGCGCCGATCAGTAATAATGTTTGCCCTGCCCGTAATCCTGACTTCTCCAGCAATTGCGCACCCGTCATGCCCGCTGTGGGAACAGCCGCTGCTTCACTTAACGAAATCTTCTCCGGAGCATGCGTGATCCTGGCATTTTCAGGAACCACTACATATTCCGCGTAAGAGCCTTCCCCGATAGGGGCATGCAGAACCTGGCCATAGACGCGATCTCCTTTCCGGAACCGGGTAACCCCCTCTCCTGTTGCCGTTACAACGCCTGCGCCGTCCGTGCCAAGGATCATTGGGAAAGTATGCGGCATATGGCCGTCCATGATGCCGTCTACAAGTTTCCAGTCATAAGGATTCAAGCCGGCAGCGGCCAGCCTGATCTTGATAGTACCAGGTTTTACATCGGGCTCAGGGAGTTCCATGATTTGGGGAACTGCTTTAAAGGCGGATACAGCTACGGCTTTCATGATGTTCGTTATGAAATGACAATTTACGGAAAACAAATGGCCGGACAATATATCGTAACATTATCCGGCCATTTGCTATCCAGCATTGCTGCTGCTGTTTAACGATTTTTGCCAGGTTTACGGCCACCACCATGTGAGGCCTTTCCACCTTTACTGGCGATCATTCTTTGTTTTTCTTTGTCCATTGCCGCAAAACCACGCCTGCTCGGAGTTCTGACAATATGCTGATGCGCGGCCTCATCTCCATCAGCCATATCAGCTTCCCGGTGTTTGCGTCTTTCTTCCATTCCAACTTCATTTTCATCATACGCTTCTATCATTTGATCATCTTCATCAAATTCATCATGTTCTTCTTCACGGGAGCTTCCATGGTGAAAGGCACGGCCTTCTTTCATCTGGGGCTGCTGTTGAGGCGCTTCAGTGTCGGTTGTTTTTGCTCTTGTGATCATAATTAAGGATTTGATATGGTTATGAATGTAATTGTACAGTTATCCTCTAGCCTATGGTAATTACCATGCCAAGACGGGGGATTAATCTCTTGGGGATGTATAATGTGTTGATAACGTTTTTATTACAGGGGAGAGAAAGAAATGAGAACAAACATGCCGATAAACAACAGTGTGGAATAACTGTAGAATTTTATGCCCGTTAATGCAACAAAAAGCCGCATCTGCTAAAAGATGCGGCTTTTTATAAGAATATCATTGATATGATCAGAGGTTCTGCAGTTTCTTTTTCACTGCTTCTACCTTATCGTTCTGATTTTTGATCGCGTAGATCTTTTGCAGGGCATAGAGGCAGCTTTCAAATGTACGCTTGTCGCTGGGATCGAGTTTACCCTGAGCGCTAAAGCCCTGATCCGCTCTCTCGAAGAAAGGCAGAGACTGGTTCATCAGCCCTTCTACTTTACCTTGCAATTCTTTCGCTTTGGGAGTGCCCAGCTGTTTGCTGTCCATAGCGTTCAGTTCCTTGTTGAAAGCAACGGCGCGGTTGAAATATAATGCTCCAAGCTGGAAGTTGGCGGTGGCGTCATCTGCTTTCAGCTCCAATGCCTTCTTGTAAGCGGCTTCTGCTTTGTTCATCAGCTCATCGAAGTTAGCGGGCTTGGGCAGGTCGGCGCCTTTCTCATCGCGGGGATTGCCCACATTGTCCAGGCGGATGGCATAATCCAGCAACAGGGCGAAATCTTTAGGATTCTCCTGTACTTTCTTTTCCATCATGCTGATCAGCTCATTGGTCTTCCCTGTTTTGGAATAATACAGCATTTCCATATCGTTGAAACGCTTGTCAGCCGGGAAGTATGCTTTGGCGGTATCGATCGTGGCAAGCCAGTGGGCGTTATCACCTCTTTCTTCGTATTGTTGTGCGAGTACTACGTAAAGCGCGGGCTCATTTTTGTACCTCAGTTTGGCAGCCTGTTTCAGCAGGTCAAATGCTTCGTCCTTCTTTCCGGCCTGCTGGGCAGCATAACCGGAATAGAATACCATGGCAGTATCACGGGGAATGGTACCTCCCAGGTTCTTGCCATTATAGAAGTCGGCCACCTCAAATGCTTTTTTGAAATAGGTGAAAGAAGAATCCCATTTCTGTTCATTCAGGTTACCATAGCCTGCATTCCCGATGGTTGCGTAGATGTTGTACATACGGCTGTTCAGCTCCAGCAGTGCTTCGGGAAGTTTCGGGTTGATCTCCAGGGTTTTCTTGAACGCCTCATAAGCTACCAGTGCATCAGCGGCACTTTTGTGCTTGGTGGCCAGTGCTTCATAGATCTTCCCTTTCACATACCAGGTTTTGGCATCATCTTTCGTTTTGTCATTTTGCAATGCTGCATCGATGTCTGCTTTTGCCTGATCAAATTTCTCGCTCTTCAGATTATCTTCTGCACTGCTCACCTTGGCTTTTTGTGCCATTACGGCAAAGCCAGCGCCGCAAAAGAGCAGGGATACAAATAGTTTTTTCATGTGGCTCAGGTTTTTTTAATTATCGTTAATTGTTTGTGGTTTTGAAATTAAGCTTCCGGTTCAACGGCAGGTGTTTCTTCGCTACCGGCAGCGGTTTTGCCGTTGCCTTCCCCATTTTCCGTCTCCTCTTCCTCCTGTTCGTCCAAACGTGCTACGGCCGCGATCTCGTCTGTATCATCCAATCTGATCAGGCGCACGCCCTGCGTGGCCCGGCCTGCTTCGCGGATGTCTACCACAGCCATACGGATGGTGATGCCTGACTTACAGGTGATCATCAGATCGTTCGTCTCTGTTACATCCAGTATACCAATAAGGCTGCCTGTTTTTTCAGTGATGCTGATCGTTTTCACCCCTTTACCGCCGCGGTTGGTGATGCGGTATTCCTCGATATTGGTGCGTTTACCGAAGCCTTTTTCGGAAACCACCAGCACGGTCCGGCTTTCGTCTTCTTTATCAACACAAATCATACCAACCACTTCATCGTTCTCATTGTCCACTTCAATACCTCTTACGCCTATGGCACCGCGACCTGTGTCACGCACGGTGTTTTCCGGGAAACGGATAGCGCGGCCGCTTTTGATAGCCATCATGATCTCGCTGTTGCCATTGGTCAGCTTGGCTTCCAGCAACTGATCGCCATCGTTGATGGTGATCGCATTCACACCATTCGTACGCGGACGGCTGAACTCTTCCAGCAGCGTTTTCTTAATGATCCCGTTACGGGTACATAACACAATATAGTGGCTATTGATGAATTCTGTGTCATTCAGATCCCGGATATCGATGATCGCACGGATCTTGTCGTCAGAAGGCAGGGTGATCAGGTTCTGGATAGCCCGTCCCTTGCTTTGCTTTTCTCCTTCCGGTATCTCGTAGACTTTTAACCAGTAGCAGCGGCCCTTCTCGGTGAAGAACAACATGGTATGGTGTGTAGAGGCTACAAACAGATGTTCGATATAATCTTCATCCCTTGTTTTACCGCCGATCGCGCCACGGCCACCGCGTTTCTGCTGGCGGTAATCGTAAGCGGAAGTACGTTTGATATAACCAAGGTGGGAAATAGTGATCACTACATCTTCTTCAGCAATGATATCTTCGATGCGCATTTCAGCGGCGAGATACTGGATCTCGGTTTTACGTTCGTCCCCGAATTTCTTCTTCACATCTTCCAGCTCGTCCTTGATGATCTGCATCCGCAGTCCTTCATTTGCCAGTATCTCCTTCAACCGCTCGATGAGCTTCATGATATCTTCATATTCTTCACGGATCTTTTCGCGCTCCATGCCGGTGAGGCGTTGCAGGCGTAATTCGAGGATGGCTTTTGCCTGTATCTCGGTGAGGCCGAAGCTC
Organism: Chitinophaga niabensis; assembly: GCA_017849435.1. Classification (GTDB taxonomy): domain Bacteria; phylum Bacteroidota; class Bacteroidia; order Chitinophagales; family Chitinophagaceae; genus Chitinophaga; species Chitinophaga niabensis_A. Next base: position 217,885 of record JAFIGY010000022.1, on the reverse strand, counting down.
GTCATCAGACCTTCCCGCGCTATCTCCGGCGTTGCGGAATTCCGGATGAGGGAGATCACTTCGTCCAGGTGATCCAGCGCGATCAGGTAGCCGGCGAGGATGTGGGCTTTCTTCTCCGCTTCCCGCAATTCGTATTGTGTACGGCGTGTTACCACTTCATGGCGGAATTCCACGAACTCATTCAGCAATTCTTTCAGGTTCATCACACGGGGACGGCCTTTTACCAGTACCACGTTGTTGATCCCGTAGGATGTTTGCAGCTCGGAATATTTGTACAGCTGATTGATGATCACATTCGGAATGGCTTCCCGTTTGAGATCGATCACCAGGCGCATCCCTTCCCGGTCGCTCTCATCCCGCACATCGGAAATTCCTTCAATCACTTTATCATTCACCAGTTGCGCGATCTTCTGATGCAGCACGGCCTTGTTCACCTGGTAAGGCAATTCGTAAATGATCAGTTTTTCCTTGCCGCTCTTGGCAGTTTCAGACATGATCTTGCCTCTTACCACTACCCTGCCGCGCCCGGTCTCGAAGCCCTGTTTCACGCCTTCAAACCCGTAGATGATACCACCCGTGGGGAAATCAGGCGCTTTTACATGCTTGATCAGTTCATCTATGGTGATGTCACGATTATCGATCAATGCTACGAGGCCATCCACGAGTTCAGACAGGTTGTGCGGCATGACGTTCGTAGCCATCCCCACCGCAATACCGGAAGCCCCGTTGGCCAGCAGGTTGGGAATGCGCGTAGGCAGTACCACCGGCTCTTCCAGCGTGTCATCAAAGTTGAGCGTGAAATCTACAGTATCTTTATCAAGGTCTTCCAGCATCGCTTCCGCGAACTTCTGCAGGCGCACCTCCGTATAACGCATGGCCGCAGGCATGTCCCCATCGATAGAACCGAAGTTACCCTGACCGTCGATGAGCATGTAGCGGAGCGACCAGGGCTGCGCCATACGTACCATCGTATCGTATACAGATGCATCCCCGTGCGGATGGTATTTACCCATTACATCTCCCACCACACGCGCGGATTTCTTATAAGGTTTGTTATGCGTATTTCCCAATTCGTTCATCCCGAACAACACCCTGCGATGCACCGGCTTGAAACCATCCCGCACATCTGGCAAAGCTCTTCCCACGATCACCGACATGGAATAGTCGATGTACGCCGTTTTCATCTGCTCTTCGATGTTGATCTGCACAATCCTGCCGCCACCTTGATTGTCTTGATTCTCCGTGTTCTCTATCATTATGTTATTGGTTTACAGGTTTTTCAGTCCTATTAAATGAAGAGCAAATATAACGGTTTCAGCCCGTATTTAGAGGGTTTGGGGGCTTAATGTGAATAAAAAACAAGCATGTTTGCAGCATATTGTTGTTTGATCCTTCCCCGGATTTGTACTACATTCGCATCATCTCCCGGAAATGTTTTATATATCTATTTATTGATATATACCAGCTATTCCTAAGTTGGCAAGCTATTTGTTTATAACCCTATGAAAATCAAAGCGCTTAGATGGAGAAGCAATAATACTGTCGCGGATAGGCCGCAGTGCTTATCTGAACATTCCCGGGATTATATTGTTTTCTCCGAATAGTTTTTAACCATTTTCTATAAAAAATTATGAAGAACATTCTGTTGTTTGGGGCCGGAAAGTCTGCTACATCTCTGATAGATTATTTACTGGCCAATGCCCCGAGGCAAAAGTGGCACATTACCGTGGTAGATAATGACCTGATGCTGATCAAATCCAAGATCGGCAAGTCCTACTATGCCACTCCCACAGCCATCGATATTAAAGATCCATCCACAAGACAACTACTGATCCAGGAAGCGGATCTGGTGATCTCGCTTCTGCCTCCCGTTCTGCACATCATCATCGCAAAGGATTGCCTTCATTATTCGAAAAACCTGTTGACAGCTTCTTACATCGATCCGGAGATTCGCAAATTGCAAAAAGATATTCAGAAAGCCGGTTTGTTGTTTATGTATGAAATGGGCCTTGATCCGGGGATCGATCATATGTCCGCCATGAAGCTGATCCATTCCATCGAGAAAAAAGGGGGACAGATATTTGCTTTCAAATCTTATTGCGGCGGCTTGGTATCTCCGGAGAGCAATGATAATCCCTGGCAGTACAAGATCTCCTGGAACTCCCGCAACATTGTGCTGGCCGGCGTTTCCGGAGCCACTTACAAAGAAAAGGGAAAGGTAAAGGAGGTGGTCTACCAGCAGTTGTTTGACCAATCCAAAACGGTACAGGTGCCGGGTCTCGGTAAACTGGCCTACTACCCTAACCGGGATTCCCTGAACTACATCGATGCCTATTCGCTCAGGAATATCCCTACTTTCATGCGTGCCACCCTGCGGTACCCGGATTTCTGCGAGGGCTGGAATGCACTGGTGAAGCTGGGACTCACCGATGACAGCAAAAAACAGCATACGGATAACCTGCCTTTTTTCAAGTGGGCGGCCCAGCATGTGAAGGTGGATAAGCAGTTGAGCAATGAGGAGAATATCGCGCAGTTCCTTGGGGTGAGCAGTAAAAGTAAGCTGATCCGACAGTTAAAGTACCTGGGTATCCTCAACGGCGATATGATCAATCTTGGCGAGCAGACTAATGCCGGGATATTACAGCATGTGCTGGATACGCGATTGAAGATGGAGCCTACGGACAAGGACATGATCGTGATGTTGCACGAGATTGAATTTGAGCGGAGGAATATGGCCACCAAACTGCACAGTTATATGATCGTGCAGGGCGAGGATAATTTGCGAACAGCGATGGCTAAAACAGTGGGGTTGCCGCTGGGGATCATGGCCAAGCTGGTGCTGTCCGGCTCCCTGCAGCTGACGGGCCTTCACATTCCGGTAATGCCCGAGGTCTATAACCCGGTACTCCGCGAACTGGAGGAATACGATATACGGTTTGAAGAAAGTTTTGAATAATACAGAGGCCGCCTTCGGGCGGTTTTTTATTGGAGGAGTAACCGCATCAATTCTTCGATCCCCTCCGTAGCAGGTTTTTCAATTAAATGATATCCGCTGTCCTTCACCGGTGGGATCTTTTTATCGATCACATATCTGGGAACGTCCGCACGGAGGTAATCCACCAGACCCGCTGCCGGGTATACATTCAGCGAAGTACCGATCAGCACGAATATATCTGCCTGTACAATCTCCAGCACTGCAGGTTCTATCATGGTAACGGCTTCTCCGAACCACACAACGTGCGGGCGAAACTGTCCGCCATCAGGCGCGATGTCTCCCATTTGAATATCGCCGGTAACAGGATATAAGGTAGTATCATCGTATTCGCTGCGCATTTTGAGGATTTCGCCATGCAGATGCAGTACGCGTGTGGAGCCTGCGCGCTCGTGGAGGTCATCAATGTTCTGGGTGATAATGCGCACGTCAAAATGTTCTTCGAGCGCGGCGAGCCCTTTGTGGGCAGCGTTGGGTTGTGCTTTCAGTACATCGCGGCGGCGCATGTTGTAGAAATCCTGTACCAGCGCGGGATTCTTCTGCCAGCCGCCGGGAGACGCTACTTCGTAAACATCATAACCTTCCCAGAGACCATCGCTGTCCCTGAAAGTGCGGAGACCGCTTTCTGCGCTAATGCCGGCGCCTGTAAGTACAACGAGTTTGGGTAACATAGCAAGATTTTTACATCCCGGCCATTTCCATGATCTTCCTGAACTCTGCTTCTTTAACAGTGCCCACAGAGAGCCTGCCCAGGCGCACGAGGTCCATATCGGCGAGATTTTTTTCGGCTTTTATCTGTACGAGTGAGACGGGTTTCTTCAGTTTTTTGAAGGGCTGAAGGTCCACTACCACCCATGCGGGGTCCGGTGTGGTAGGATCCTGGTAATGTTCTTTCACCACTTTGGCAATGCCTACAATCTCCAGGCCTTCGTTGCTATGGTACCAAAGCACCTGGTCTCCTTTCTTCATGGCTTTGAGATTGTTGCGTGCAGCATAGTTACGCACGCCATCCCACATCGTTTTGCCATCTTTCTCAAATTGTTCCCAGGAGTATTTGAATGGTTCGGATTTCACTAACCAGTATTGCATAACGAACAAATTGAACGGGTGATGATGGATATGGATTACCAGCCACTGGCGAGTACATCGGCGATGTGCATGATCTTGATGGAATGATCATGTTTGCGGATGTAGCCGTCCAGATGCATGAGGCAGCTGAGATCAGTGGAAATGAGAAAGTCCGCTCCGCTGTCGATCGCGTTCAGCACTTTCTGTTCTCCCATACCAACGGAGATTGGTTCGAACTTCACGGAGAACGTGCCGCCGAAGCCGCAGCAGACTTCGCAGTCATTCATCTCTCTCAGTTCCAGTCCTTTTACTTTAGACAACAGTTGCCGTGGTCCCTGTTTGATACCACATTCGCGCAGTGCACCGCAGGCGTCGTGGTAAGTACCCTTACCCTCCAGCGTAGCGCCAACATCGGTGACTTTCAGTACATCGGTGAGGAATTCGGTGAATTCATAAAGATTTTTCCGGAGCAGCTTCACATCATTATGCGCGGCGGAATTATCGAAGAGCTTTCCATAATAGTTCCGCACAAAACCGGTACAGGAGCCGCTGGGTGCAACGATATAATCGTATGTATGGAAGTCTTTCAGGAATTTGGTGGCCACGGAACGGCATTCATCCTGATAGCCTGCATTGAAAGCGGGCTGGCCGCAACAAGTCTGATCGGTATTATAACTAACCTTGCAACCCAGCTTCTCCAGCACTTTAACCATGTTAAAGGCCGTTTCGGGGAAAAGCTGATCAACGAAGCAAGGTATGAAAAGCTGTACGTTCATCGCTGTAAGTTAAATAATTCTTTACTTGTTGAGCTGGCGTTGAAAATGGATCATCTTCAGTGCAGTGAGCGCGCCCTCTTCTCCCTTGTGTCCATGTGCGCCACCGAGGCGGTCTGTAGCCTGCTGTTCATTATCCACGGTAAGCACGCCGAAGATAACGGGTACCGGCAATTCCAGGTTGAGCTGAAGGATGCCATCCGTTACTGCTTTGCATACATAATCGAAATGCGGTGTTTCTCCGCGGATCACGCAACCGAAAGCGATAATGGCGGAAGGTTGCGCACCGGTCCCTTTTGTTTGCTCCCAGATCTGGCGGCAGGCGAAAGGCAACTCGAACGAACCGGGCACTTTCACTTTCCTGTGGTGTACCTTGTAGGCATCCAGCGTACGTTCGCTGCCCGCCACGAGTTCATTGGTCACGAAGTCGTTCCATTCCGTATAAACTATAACAACACTGGCACCCTCCAATTGAAGAATGCCAGTATTGTCAAGTAATGTTTGATTGTGTTTGGACATTTCCCGAAATTATTTCACTACTCCCAGTCTTGCGAGGTATTTCTCCATTTCACGGCCTTCGTTCGTCTGCGGATACTTTTGTTTGATCTGCTGATAGATAGCGATGGCGTCCTGCGGTTTACCGGCTTTTTCGGAAGCCAGGCCTGCGCGGAGGAGATAGATCGGAGCGGTCAGATCATTATCCGCAGCTCCTGCTTTTTTGTAGTAGTCAACAGCTTCGGTGATTTTGTTCAATTCCATATAAGCATCCCCGATCAGGCCGTTTGCGAGGGACTGAATCACGAGATCTTTGCTGGAAAAGGCTTTCAGCTGTTCAATTCCTTTTTCGTATTCACCCAGCTTCACGTAGCAAACACCTGCGCTGTATTTGGCGAGGTTGCCGGCTTTCGTGCCGCCGTATTTTTCAATCACCTGCAGGAATCCGTAAGTATTACCGTTGCCATGCAGGGCGAGCCTGAAGGAATCCACGGCAAAGAAGTTCTGCGCCTGGAAGATCGCTTCCTGGGCTTTCTTTTCATTCGGAGCCTTTACGAAACGGTTATAACCCCAGAAGCCGCCAACGATCACTACGATGGCCAGCAGGGATATGTTGATGATGTTCTTGTTCCTGGCATAGAAGTCCTGCGCCCTGTCTGCCGTTTGCTGCAGGTCGAACTCCTTGTTATGTGCCGGTTGTTTGGTGTGTGCTTTATGCTCTGTCATTTCTTTTTTACTGAATTGAATAAATAGGTGGATAGGGACCGCATTAGTCAACGATGAAAGGATAATCCTGCTGAATATATACGTCTTTCAACAGTTCATCATCTGACGGCCAGGGGCTTTCTTCTGCGAACTGCACAGACTCTTCCACTTCTGCTTTCACGCGTTCGTTGATAGCTTCCAGTTCCGCATCGGTGATCCATTTGTTCTCCTGCAGGGTTTTCAACACTACGGTCAGCGGATCCCGCTCTTTATACTCTTCTACTTCTTCCTTGGTGCGGTATTTGGCCGGGTCGCTCATGGAGTGGCCACGGTAGCGGTAAGTTTTGATCTCCAGCAGTGTGGGGCCACCGGCTTCACGGGCACGGGTCACAGCGCGCTGGATCCCTTCATGCACGGCCTCACAGCTCATCCCGTCGATAGAATCGGCCGGCATTTCGTAGGCGTCTGCCAGTTTGTAAATGTCCAATACGTTGGAAGTTCTTTCAACAGAGGTTCCCATCGCATAGTGATTGTTCTCGCAAATGAAGATTACCGGGAGTTTCCACAGCATGGCCATGTTGAAGGTCTCATGCAGCATCCCCTGACGGGCGGCGCCGTCACCGAAGAAGCAGAGCACCACATTATCCGTACCGGTGTATTGTTCGGCAAAAGCCAGACCGGCACCGGTACCTATTTGCGCGCCCACGATACCGTGGCCGCCGAAGAAACCATGTTCTTTTGAGAAAAAGTGCATTGAGCCCCCTTTACCCTTGGAGCACCCGGTTGCCTTACCGTATAACTCGGCCATACAAGCCTTGGCAGAGATACCTTTAGCAATCGCAAGGGCGTGATCGCGGTAAGCCGTGATGAATTTGTCCCCGGGCCTGGTAGCCGTCATCGCACCGGCGGCAATAGCCTCCTGCCCGATATAAAGGTGGCAAAACCCGCGGATCTTTTGCATACCGTACAGTTGCCCGGCCTTCTCTTCAAAGCGGCGCAGTAACAGCATCAATTCATACCAGTATAGATAAGTCTCTTTGGTGAATTTCGTCTTCACGTCTGTTAAAGTTTGCACTATTTCTAAATTTGTTCGCAAATATAACAGGAAAATCTGCAAATTCAAGCAATTTTGCAGAAGGATGTGCGAACACCGGCAGGATGCCGCAACCAGTTGCGGCTCTATATGTTAAAAAATATTACTTCATTATATAAATCATATCCGCTACGCTTGTTATCGGTCTCCAAAATATCACTCACGCAGTTCAAGAATTATACTTTCCGGACTTTCAGTTTTTCCAAAAGGGTCATCGGCATCACCGGCCGGAATGGTTCGGGGAAGACGAACCTCCTGGACGCCATTTATTATCTCTGCTTCACCAAAAGCTATTTCAACGCCACGGAAACGCAGAATGTCCGGTACGACACAAACGGTTTTCGGCTGGAAGCCCTCTTCCAAAGGGGCACTAAAGATGACAAGATCGTCTGCACCGTAAAGGACGGCAAAAAAGATATCGCCCTGAACGATGAAAGCTACGAGAAATTCTCCCGGCACATCGGGCAGTTCCCGGCCGTGATGATCGCGCCGGATGACGCGGAGATCATCCTCGGCGGAAGCGAGGACCGCCGCCGGTGGCTGGACAGCCTCCTCTGCCAGCTGTATCCCGGGTACATGGAGCATCTCATCGCCTACCACAAAATCCTCCAGCAGCGCAACAGCCTGCTGAAAACGCTCCTGAACCTCTCCCATTCCCCGGACGCCCTGCTGGATGTGTTCGATGAGCAACTGGTCCGGCATGGTGTGCCGGTGTTCGATATCCGCCGGACTTTCCTCGAAACTTTCATCGGACAGGTACAGGATAAGTATGATTACCTGGCCGGTCGTCATGAAACGGTGGCCTTCCGCTACCAGAGCCAGCTTACGGACGAGGACTTCTCATCGCTCCTCCGCACGAACAGGCTTCGCGACAAGCAATTGCAGCGGACCACACACGGTATTCACCGGGATGATCTGTTGTTCCTGCTGGATGAGCATCCCATGAAAAGCAGCGCCTCGCAGGGGCAGCGCAAAAGCTTCCTCTTCGCACTGAAGCTGGCGCAATATGAGACGATCCGTGCTCAAAAGCACTTCCCTCCCATCCTTCTGCTGGATGATGTGTTTGAAAAGCTTGATCAGGAAAGGGTTTCCCGGTTGATCCACCTTGTTCAGGGCAATGATTACGGACAGGTGTTCATTACGGATACTCATGAAGACCGGCTACGGCAGGCGTTTTCAGCGCAACCGGACATGCTTCAGCTGATCCCTATGCAGGAATCCTAAAGCCATCGTTCCAATCGCACTGCCCACTTATGAATGTCATACATCATTTGGCGGGGCGTAAAACTTTCTGCGGACGGGCATTCCCCATAATTTTGCGCAAATTTTTTTTGCATGACCAACAAGAAAGGGGCGCTTATATTTATTTTCATCACGTTACTGATCGACTGCACAGGCTTTGGTATTATTATCCCCATCGTACCCAGACTAATCGAAACATTGATCGGCGGGAATCTCAGCGATGCTTCTCAATATGGCGGCTGGCTCACGTTTGCTTTCGCCATCATGCAATTCGTTTTTGCCCCTATCCTCGGCGGGCTGAGCGACCGCTATGGCCGCAGACCCGTGTTACTGGCTGCATTGTTTGGCATGGGCCTCGATTATATCTTCATGGCCTTTGCTCCTTCTATCTTCTGGTTATTCATTGGCCGCATCCTTTGTGGAATCACGGGCGCCAGCATGACTGCGGCTTCTGCATACATCGCGGATGTGAGTCCGGCTGAAAAACGTGCGCAGAACTTTGGTCTGGTAGGTGTGGCGTTTGGACTGGGTTTCATACTGGGGCCTGCTATTGGTGGCATCACGAGTAAATTTGGTCTCCGGTTCCCATTCTATGTGGCCGCTGGTCTTTCATTGCTGAACTGGTTGTACGGGTATTTCATTCTGCCGGAATCGCTTGCGAAAGAGAACCGGCGTCCTTTCACCTGGGCGCGGGCTAATCCTGTCGGGTCTTTGCGGCATATGCGAAAGTATCAGAACATTTATTCCCTGTTGGGCGCCATTGTGTTATTAATGACGGCCAGCCACGCCCTGCACAGTACATGGTCCTACTTCGGGATGTTTAAATTTGGATGGTCGGAAGAGATGGTAGGTTATTCGCTTTCCTGCATTGGCGTAATGGCGGCGATTGTGCAGGGTGGTTTGATCCGGGTGGTAGTGCCGAAACTGGGGCAACGGCGGGCAGTGATCGTCGGTTTGTCTTTGTTAGCGACCGGTTACCTGCTTTTCGGATTGACCACGCAGGGCTGGATGATGTTTGCGATCCTGCCTTTTTATTGCCTCGGCGGTATTACAGGGCCTTCGTTGCAGGGTATCATGAGCAACGAGATGCCTCCTACGGAACAGGGAGAACTACAAGGCGCTATCACCAGCCTGATGAGCCTTACCAATATTGTGGGGCCTTTGCTGATGACCGGCCTGTTCCATTTTTTTACGAAGAAAGATGCGCCTGTGCTATTTCCCGGTGCGCCGTTCATCATGAGCACGATCCTGCTTGGCTGCAGTCTGATACTGGCTGTCCGTTCTTTCAGGAGAGCTGTATAAAAAAAGCGGGGTTACGCTTAGTGTAACCCCGCTTTGAACTTTATCCTTTCTTTGCTTACCGCGATGCGGATACTTTCACAAATTTCGTGGATATATTCAATCCCCTGTCTCCCGAAATTTTCATGATATACAAACCACCTGTCAGGTCGTTCACATTCACCGTCTGATTCCAGGTTTCCTGTTGCGTACCGATCGGGATCGTTCTCACGAGGGTGCCGTTGGAATTGAATATCCGGAGCGTGGCATTCTGGATGGTATTGGCTTTGAGCCTTACCTGTATGTTGTCTACTGCCGGATTCGGGAAGAGACGTAATTGTTTATCTCCGGACGAACTTTGTACTGTGATCTGTACTGTGGCCCTTGCGGTATTGTTCAGGTTATCTGTCACCATCAGCTCAAATACATATATCCCTTCAGACAAGCCTGTGATACGTGTTCTGGCGGCGGAGGGAGATATAATGGAAGCCGGGCCGGGACCGGAAACAAGTTTCCAGCTGTATTGCCTGATCTGACCATTGGGTGCGTAGGATGCGGTACCATCCAACGTAACGGTGCTTTCCGGCAACCGGATGGTTTGATCAGCACCGGGCAAGGATACCGGAGGCTGAGAGTTAGCGGCATTTACTGTTACGGTAACGCGTGCAGTGGATGATGCACCGCTATTATCGGTTACTCGCAGTTCGAAAATATAAGTGCCCTGTTGCAGGCCGCTAACGCCCGTTTGTGCGGCATTGGGAGTGCTCAGTGTTGCTGCGGCTCCCCATACCTGCGTCCAGGCATAGCTGACGATGGTGCCATCGGGATCATAGGAAGCGGAACCATCCAGTATGGTTGAGTTCTGCGGCAGGGTCAGTGTTTTGTCGCTGCCTGCATTGGCCACCGGCGGTTTGTTGGCGGCGGATTGCACGGTGATGGTTACTCTCGCGGATGCTTTGGCGCCGCGGTTGTCCGTCACGGTGAGTTCGAAAACATATACCCCGGCCTGCAGGTTCTGCAGCAGGGTTTTAGGCGCTGTTGGATTCGCGATGGCGAAAGTGGAAGGACCACTGATATACGTCCATTGATAACTCTGTATGGAGCCATCCGGATCATATGAAGCCGTTCCATCCAACGTAGTGCTGTTATTGGGCAACGTGAGTGTAACATCATTCCCCGCATTTGCCACCGGCGGCTGATTTACAGGTGGATTAACGGTAACGGTTACACTGGCGGTTGCGGAAGCGCCGTTATTATCGGTTACTGTGAGCTGGAACACATATACACCGGCAATGAGATTCGTGATCTGTGTGAAGGTGGTATTGGGACTGGTGATCACGCCGCCCTGTGGGCCGCTCACCTTGGTCCATAACCATGTAACGATCGTGCCACCGGGAGCTTTGGACAATTCTCCGCTCAGCATGACGTTGTTCACCGGCAGGGTGATGGTCGTATCCCGGCCTGCGTTAGCGACCGGTGGTTGATTTGTTGCATTTACGGTAATGGTCACCTGCGCTTTGCTGCTGAGTCCTTTATCGTTTGTTACCGTGAGTTCGTATACATATGATCCTGCCACCAGTCCGCTGACATTGGTTTTAGCGGCATTGGGTGTAGCGATGGCGCCACCTGCGGGACCACTGATCTTTGCCCAGGAATAGGCCGTGATAGTGCCGGTTGGTGTAGAAGATGCGCTACCGTCCAGGCTGGCGGTGCTTACAGGCAGTGTAATCGCTTGATTGCTGCCTGCATTGGCTACCGGCGGCTGATTGGCTGCGTTCACGGTGATGGTTACCTGTGCTTTGCTGCTAAGTCCTTTATCATTTGTTACCGTGAGTTCGTATACATATGATCCTGCCACCAGTCCGCTGACATTGGTTTTAGCTGCATTGGGTGTAGCGATGGCACCACCTGCGGGACCACTGATTTTTGCCCAGGAATAGGCCGTGATAGTGCCGGCAGGATCGGAAGATGCGCTACCATCCAGGCTGGCGGTGCTTACAGGCAGTGTGATCGTTTGATTGCTGCCTGCATTGGCTATCGGCGGCTGATTGGCTGCGTTCACGGTGATGGTCACCTGTGCTTTGCCCGTCAATCCGCCATTATCCGTTACCGTGAGTTCATATACGTAAGTACCCGCTACCAGTCCGTTGATCACTGTTTTAGCGGCAGCTGGCGAAGCAATTGTGCCACCGGCAGGGCCACTGATCTTTGCCCATGCATAACTGACGATGGTGCCATCCGGATCGTAGGAAGCGCTGCCATCCAGTGTTGTGGTATTTACAGGCAATGTAATTGTAACATTGTTCCCCGGTTTTGCCACCGGCGGTTGATTAACGGGAGGTGTGCCACCGGTGAACTCATATGCGCCTGCATCCACCGCAGTGCCGTACGGACGCTGGTTACCATCAATATCTTTATTCAGCCCCGGTACACCGAACGACGCTACTTCCCTGCCCTTGTCGATCGCCGGAGAACCAGTTGCAAGATGGAAATCCGCGCCTGCATAGTTCCGGAAATTTGCGGCATTGGGATCCAGTACGTATACGTTGTTCGTGATATCCGGATTTACGGATGGGTTGATATCGATGTAAGCCTTGTCTCCCTTTGAAGCCGTCCAGGAACCCGGCGCTATAATAAAGTTGTTATAGAACTTACTTCCCGGCGCCGCTGTATTCATGGAATTGTAGAACAGAATACCGGTGCGGCCGGAGTTGATGACGGTATTGTTGAACACATACACCTGGATCGGTTTATACAGATAACCGGTAGGTTTGTCGTCTATGAAGATGGCATCCTGTTTTTCAGTAGGACTAACACCTGTTTTGTTCAACACGTTGTTGTAAACATAGATCAGCCCTCCGCCGAATATCTGCATCCCGTTACCGGTACCGCCGTTGATGATATTGTCGTGCACGCTGCCGTTCCCTTCACCACCGAAAATGATCCCGGCCTGCTGGCTACCCATGTCGGTAGTACCGTAGTTGGTCACGGTGTTATTATAGATCTCCAGCCCTTCCGGCACACCGGAAACCTGGATACCGTCCCATCCACTGTTGAGCGTGGTTACATTGTATACCTTACAATTGAAGATCTTTGGCGGCACAAGGGTTTGTTTGCTGCCGTCGTTACAGGTGATCTCTATGCCTTGTGGGGAGGTATGGCCGATGTACATCGCTTCCCCGAGTGTTTCATGGATAAAAAGATCATGGAAGATGATGTTGCGGATAGCGAAGTTGGGGTATTGGGTGGAGGGGTCTTCACACACAGGGTTCACCTTACAGAGGAAACCTGCTTCCACATTGCTCACTTCTATTCTCTCCGCTTCGTAATCAGAACAACCTTTACCTGCTGCAAAACCGCTGGGGAGGTATTTTCCCGGCGTTCCGCTGGTGACATAGAATCCATATTTATCCGCACTTCCGGAGCCGGTTACTTTGAAATATTTGGAATCGCGGAAATTCATACCGGCATTACCGTTCACACCGATCGTTACCTTGCCGCCGCAGTTGATGAACACCAGCGGTTTTCCAGCTGCGCCGTTAAAATTGTAGAATTCTGCATAAGTATATGTGCCCCCTTTGATACAGATCGTATCACCAGGCTGAAGATTGTATTTTGAGCCGTCTATGTACAGACCGCCGTCTGTACCGGGCGTGAGGGTGAGTTTACAATTGTTGCAAACATCCCCGCCTCCGGAAGGTGCAGCGGCTACGGTCACCGTCAGAATATCCGTGCTGCTAACGCCTTTGTCGTCCGTAATGCTGAGCTGGTAAGAATAGGTTCCTGCTACCAGCCCGGAGATAGCGGTTTTAGCCGCATTGGGTGTGGCGATGGTACCACCGGCGGGGCCGCTTAGTTTGCTCCATGCCCAGGTAACGATGTTACCGGTAGAAGAGCTCCCGTCGAGGTTCGCGGTTGATACAGGCAGCGTAACATTGAGACTTCCACCGGCTTTGGCTACCGTTGGCGTGGAGGGTGCTGCATTCACGGTGATGGTTACCTGTGCTTTGCTGGTTAACCCCTTATCATTAGTAACGGTCAGCTCATATACATAAGTACCTGCCAACAGTCCGCTGATATTGGTTTGGGCTGCGTTGGGCGTGGCAATGGCGCCACCCGCGGGGCCGCTGATTTTTGCCCATGCCCAGGTGGTGATAGTACCGGTTGGTGTGGAAGATGCACTGCCATCCAGACTGGCAGTGCTTACCGGCAATGTGATCGTTTGATTACTGCCTGCATTGGCCACCGGCGGTTGATTGGCCGCATTCACAGTGATGGTTACCTGTGCTTTGCTGGTGAGTCCCTTATCATTGGTGACAGTGAGTTCGAATACATACGTTCCGGCTGCCAGCGCGCTAATATTGGTTTTGGCGGCATTCGGCGAAGCGATGGTACCACCAGCGGGGCCACTGATCTTTGCCCAGGAATAAGCAGTGATACTCCCGACAGGATCGGAAGATGCGCTGCCATCAAGGCCTGTAGTGCTGGTGGGTAATGTGATCGTTTGATTGGGACCTGCATTGGCCACCGGAGGTTGATTCACCGGCGGCGTAGAACCGTTCCTGCTATATCCCAGCATCCATTGATAGATATTGGGCGTATTATATTTATTGGTGACATCGTAGGCCTGGTCCCAAAAGCTGCCGGAGTGTCCGGCGCCGGGCGTAACGGTCAGAAGTGCTTTTACGGGAGGATTGCAACTATTGATGAGATCGGTCAGTCTTCTGTCTTCATCGATGAACTGATCCACACTGCCGCAGAGTGTCCACACGGGTATCTTTGCGGTGGCGATGTTACAAATGTTCTGCTGATTATCAGGACCAGCTGCGGATACCGGTACAATAGCAGCTACTTTGTTGGCATAAGTCGTGCTTCCTAACGGGTACGTCCACGTGGCATATCCCCCTGCACTGAGGCCGGTCAGGTAGATGCGGTTCAAATCAACTCTGTAGCGGGATTTCAGGTCTTCGATAATAGCATCGGTCTGATCTGCGTTCATCCATCCGCTGGGAGATTGCGGAGATACTACAATAAATTTGTACAGTTTACCGCCAACGGTGAAATCCATTTTGGCGCCCTGAGAGATCAGCTTGGGAATTCCCTGCGCTAACACGGCATCCAGATTTGTACCGGCTTCCCCGATCCCGTGGAAGAAGATCAGTAAAGGATAAGTCTGCGATGTGGTATTGTAATCATCGGGCAGATGGATCCAGGCGCCTATCGTACTACCCCAGGCATTCATCCTGATCGTAGTCTTTTGCTGGTCTCCTTGCCCAGCGGCTTTAAATTGGAGCAGGAGCAACATCACACATGCACATACACTGACACGTATCCGATGCCCCAGAATGTAAAGGTTTTTCACGTAAGGTCAAAATTTACGAATGATGTAATGCTTCAGGGACTAAAACTCAACGTACGATCTTCACTCCGGTCTCGAGACAACTTGTGCAAAGGTAAGGCAGAAGTGAATTGCTCGTATTAAATTTCGGAGAAAAACACATATAAATTTATATATAATTCATTAAATTTAATTATATATAATTAACTGATTACAAACAATATAATATCGTATTAATCTTGTTCTAATGCCTCTTTAATAGATATGCGTGGCAACATAGAAAGATGAATTATAAATAGTAAATAAAGGTTATATCACTTTAAGTTATACTACGAAGGGATAAAAATCACTCCCGGAGTAAACGAAAAGCATGGTTCCAGGTACCGGTCCGGAAACCATAAGCACACCAGATCACCGCCAGTGATTCCAGATGACGGCTCATCTCTATCTCGCCCGTATCTACCACATCTTTCCATCCCGCCTGCCGCAAAAGATCTTCTACAGCCTTTTTCGCGAGATCGTCGTTGCCGGCAACAAACATGGTGGGCTCACCTTCCTTAAAGCGGGGCATGATCATATAGGGGTTACCGATACTATTGAATGCCTTTACCACATGTGCGTCCTGCAGCCAGGCCTGTATCTGTTCCCCGCCGGAAGCGGCATTCCTCAATGCCAGTTCCAGGCGGCCGGCCTTATCGGGGCCCTTGCCATCCAGCGGATTGGTAACGTCTATAACTACTTTCTTTTTGAAATTCCAGATACCGGCCATTTCAATCGCAGCCTTCGTTCCCTGCCAGTTGGTACAAAGGATCAGTACGTCTCCGTATGCGGCAGCCTCGGCAAAGGTTCCGAGCTGACCATCTTTTTGATGCTGATGCAGCCATTCCTGCAATTTTTCCTGCTCGGGCCTCCGGGTGCCGATCATAACGGCATGGCCTATACGAATCAGGCCGCTCCCGAGGGCTAGTCCAGCCGCTCCGGAACCAAGGATACCTATTTTCATATGAGAGGATTTTACTAAAAGTTAACCCTTTTTCCTCTCAACTTTACTTTAAATTTATTCAGACCAGGTAGCCAAGGAATCGCTGCATACCCTGTCTTTTGGCGGGTGTAAGGCGGTAGCTGATATTTTGAGTGTAGTAGGCGGTGAGGTCAAACCAGGGATTGCTGTTCTCGGCCACCACAGCTGGCAGGTTGTTTAGCCCGATGCTGTTGGCATCGTTGAACTGCTGGATGAATTCCACCGGCAGCGGGCGGTTGCTGATCCAGGCGGCGAAAACGAAAGGCAGGCTGGTGAAACGCAGCCAGGCTTCACCGAGGTCATAGATGAAGGGAGAAATATGTCGCTGCGCAAGGGCGCGGTCGCCGATAACGAGACCGGCATCGGTACCCTTTATCTTATCCTGGTAATCCCCCGTGGTTTCTATAAACTCCACGGAAAGCTTCCAGTGATCCCGCACGAGTATTTTCAGCAGGGCCACGGAAGTACGGCTTTGATAATCGAGGTAAATACGTTTGATCTCCTGCAGCGGCACTTCGCTGAAAAGGCAAACGGAGGCCACGGGCCCTTCCGCTCCGATACAAAAATCAGCAATAATATGATATTCTTCCAGTTTCGGGATGATCGCCACCGGCACCAGCGCTACATCCACTTCCCTGTCAATCAGCTGACGGGCGATCTTTGCCGGGTAATCCAGGCTCAGTTCCATGGACCGCAGGATGTTGTGACCCCTGAATCCATATAATAAAGGTTTCGTATTCAGATAACTAACCGCAGCTACTTTTACTTTCCGTTCCAATTTCTGTAATTTTGAGCCTGCAAAAATAAAGTAATTCCTGCATACCAACGCCGGACTTGCCAGCAATGGTTGCCAGGGGCAATATTGACCGGATAATCAAAATATGATGCAATTACAAGCTTTAACTGCTATTTCCCCGGTAGACGGGCGTTACAGGGGACAACTGGAAGAACTCGCCCCCTATTTTTCCGAGTTTGCACTGATCCGTTACCGTGTACAGGTGGAAGTGGAATATTTCATTGCCCTGGCTGAACAGAAGCTGTTCTCCATTCCGAAAGCCAAGATCCCCGCATTGCGTAAC
This sequence comes from Chitinophaga niabensis, assembly GCA_017849435.1. Taxonomy (GTDB): domain Bacteria; phylum Bacteroidota; class Bacteroidia; order Chitinophagales; family Chitinophagaceae; genus Chitinophaga; species Chitinophaga niabensis_A. The sequence continues at coordinate 200,801 of JAFIGY010000022.1, read as the reverse complement.
ATCTACCAGTCGTTCACCGTGGAAAATGCCCAGTTGGTGAAGGATACGGAGAAGATCACGAACCATGATGTAAAAGCGGTGGAGTATTTTCTCAAGAACGAATTGAAGAATCTCGGACTGGAGGATAAGCTGGAATGGGTGCATTTCGGGTTGACCTCCCAGGATGTCAATAATACGGCTACCCCCCTGCTCTGGAAAGATGCCATAGAACATGTCTATCTCCCTGCTGTAGCCAACCTGGTGTTGCATCTGAAGAAACTTGCGAAAGAGTGGAAAGATATTCCGATGCTGGCCAGAACCCACGGCCAACCGGCTTCTCCCACCCGCCTCGGGAAAGAGATACTTGTGTTCGTGGAGCGGCTGGAAGGCCAGATCAAATTACTGGGCCAGATCCCCTTTGCCGCTAAATTCGGCGGCGCTACCGGAAATTTCAACGCCCATAATGTTGCCTTTCCGGCTGTTAACTGGGAGAAATTCGGTAACAGGTTCGTAAACAATATCCTTGGTCTGCAGCGCATGCAATACACTACGCAGATCGAGCATTACGATAATATAGCGGCGCAGTTCGATACACTGAAACGGGTGAACAACATCCTGATCGATTTTGCGCGGGATGTGTGGACGTATATCTCGATGGATTACTTCAAACAGAAAATCAAAAAGAATGAGGTAGGCTCTTCCGCCATGCCGCATAAAGTGAACCCGATCGATTTTGAGAATGCCGAAGGCAACCTTGGCCTGGCCAATGCCCTGTTCGAACATCTCAGCGCCAAACTGCCTATCTCCCGCCTCCAGCGCGACCTTACGGACTCTACCGTGTTGCGCAATGTGGGTGTGCCCTTCGCACACAGCCTGCTGGCCATCAAATCCCTGGAAAAAGGACTGGGCAAACTGATCCTTCATTCGTCCAAGCTGCATGAGGACCTGGAACACAACTGGGCCGTAGTGGCGGAAGCTATTCAGACCGTGTTGCGTCGGGAAAATTACCCGCAGCCTTATGAAGCATTGAAAGAACTGACGCGCGGCGGTGAGCAGATCACGCAGAAAACCATGCATAAATTCATTGAAGGGCTGAAAATCAGCGCGGCGCTGAAGAAAGAACTGAAAGCCATCACCCCGCATAATTACACCGGTATTCACTGATCATGGAGCCTGCTGTCATACTCTTTGATGGCGTCTGTAATTTTTGTAACGCAGGCGTGAATTTCGTGATCCGTCATGATAAGCGCGACCGATTCCGTTTTGCGCCATTGCAATCCCCCGTTGCTGCGGCGTTGCTCGAAAAAGCCGGGCTGGATCAGGGGAAGATGGATACGTTTGTGTTGCTGGACGAGGGGGCGGTGTATGTGAAGAGTGGCGCGGGGTTGAGGGTGTTAAAGCAACTGGGGTTTCCCTGGAGCATGGCATGGATACTAATCATCCTGCCTAAACCCCTGCGGGATGCGATGTACAACTGGATTGTGCGGAACCGTTACCGCTGGTTCGGGAAAAGGGAGGAATGCATGGTGCCGGATGCGCAGGTCAGACGTAAATTCCTGTAAATAAAAAAAGGTTGTCCGCTAAGACAACCTTTTTTGTTATCGCAATGATGCGGATTATTTCTTTTTGGCAGGAGCAGCCGGAGTTACTACCGGTGCCGGAGGTGCAGCTACGGGAGCCTTAACATCCATCAGTTCCACATTGAATACGAGCACGCTGTTCGGGCCGATGATCGGACCACCACCGCGGAGACCGTAGCCCATAGCGGAAGGGATCACGATGGTAGCTTTGGAACCTTTTTTCAGCTGGAGGATCGCATCATCCCATCCCGGGATCACGCGGCCTTCACCGAGCGCGAAAACAAAAGGTTGCAGCGGCATGCCTGGGTGAATGGTAGAATCCGTGTTGGAGTCAAATGTTTTACCATCCAGCAGTTTACCGGTATAGTTCATGGAAACGGTATCGCCATTCTTCGGCTTTTCACCGGTACCTTCCTGAGTGACAGCCACGTAAACGCCTTTCTCAGTTTTGGTAGCTTTCAACTTGTTCTTTTCAACGTATTCCTTGATGGCCTTTTCGTCTTTTGCAGTTTGTTTAGCCGCAGAGTATACGCTTTCTACATAAAAGCCTACTTTGAACTTGTCGCCGGGTTTCACGAACGGCGGTTTTTCCTTCATGGAATCCACCGGCATGATGAACAGGGCGCTGTCACCTTCTGTCAGCTGGGCAAAACCGTCCATCAGATCATATTTGTCGTTGGATTTGGTGATCACGATGGGAACAGCATTGGAAGAATGCTGACGGGTGCTCATGATCATGGAATCATTGAGATAGGAAGTAAAGTGCACGAGGATGGTGTCTCCGATCTTCAGTTTGGCACCGTTTCCTGATTTCTCAACGGTATAATCAATACCACCAGGAGTTTTTTTCGGGCCGCTTTTACAACTTGCGAGCAACAAGCCCAGTGATGCAACAAGTAACAGATTGTTCTTTTTCATTTGATTGTATTAGGTAAGTTTATTGCAAAAGATCTTCATTTTCATGCATTGCATTGAGGAAACGCTGTACGGTTTTGTCCAGCGAATCCGAGCTGCGGCCGCCGGAAGCGTTAAAGTGCCCTCCCCCTTCAAAGTATCTGCGTGCAAACGTGTTCACGTCAAAATTGCCTTTGGAGCGGAAAGAAAGCTTCACTTCCGAGTTCCGGTCTATGATCAGCGCTGCTAATTTAATGCCTTGTATGGACAAAAGGAAATTTACCAGTCCTTCCGTATCCCCCGTCTGCAGGTCGAACCGCTTCAGATCGCTATACGGGATCGCCATGATGGCTGTATTCGTCTCATAAAAAACTTCCATCCGGTTCAGCAGACTATGCCCGATAAAACGAAGGCGGTTCTCGAGGAAGTTATCATAAATGGCCTGGTGGATGTATTCATGCTCCAGCCCTCTTTCCAGAAGATCGGCCACCATGCGGTGCACGCGGGCGGAGGTGGACGCAAAACGGAAAGAGCCTGTGTCCGTCATGGTACCGGCGTAAATACACTGCGCAATATCGTTGTCGATATAGTGTTCGTCCCCCAGCCGGTAGATGATCTCATAGATCAGCTGAGCGGTGGAGGCGGCCGTGGTATCGCTGATACCGTAGTCGAAATCCGGTTGCGGGTCCAGGTGATGGTCTACCAAAACCTTCACGCATTGCAGTTTTTCCAGGTTGGGCTCCATGTTTTTGGTCCGGCTCATCGTATTGAAATCCAGGCAGAACAACATTTCCACACCTTCCAGCGCTTTCTGGGACTTGTCCGTGGCGGATTCAAAATCCAGCACCGCATCACTGCCGGGCATCCATTTCAGGAAATCAGGGTAATTGGTGGGCGAGATAACGGTCACATCATGCCCTTTGCGGCGCAGGTAATGATACATGGCGAGCGAGGAGCCCATCGCATCTGCATCCGGTTTCTGGTGCATCGTTACCACCACTTTTTTGGGGCTTTCCAGTAATGGCTTGATATCCTCAATTGGCTTCATTCCAAAAACAATATATGTTACTAGCTGTTATGTCGCTACCTGCTTTCGTTTAGGCAAACGAAGTGCGAAGTTCTTCATTTGAGCCAGAATTTCAAAATTTTTTAATGCTAAGTAAAATCTGTTTACTTTTGCGCCAAATTTTTGTACAACGACCAATTGAAAATATGAGTAACAGAACATTTACCATGATCAAGCCCGATGCCGTACAGAACGGACACATCGGGGCTATCCTTGACAAGATCTGCGCAGCAGGTTTCCGGATCGTAGCCATGAAACTGACCCGTCTTTCTGCTGAAAAAGCCGGTGAATTCTATGCTGTACACAAGGAAAGACCCTTTTACGGCGAGCTGGTAGAGTTCATGAGCAGCGGGCACATTGTGGCAGCTATCCTTGAGAAGAAGAATGCTGTGGAAGATTTCCGTACGCTGATCGGCGCCACTAACCCCGCACAGGCGGCTGAAGGCACCATCCGTAAGCTGTATGCGGAATCTATCGGCCGTAACGCCGTTCATGGTTCTGATTCAGACGAGAATGCCGCCATTGAAGGCGATTTCTTCTTCAGCGGACTGGAGCGTTTCTAAAAGCAAAACTCGCAAGGTATAAAAAGCAAAAGCAGGAGTTCATCCCGCTTTTGCTTTTTTTATGTTCAGTTCTCGAGTTCTACTACCAGGTCGTCCTGCTGCACCATGGTGCCTTCCCGAAGATGGATGGCCTTTATCTTCGTATTCCGTGTAGCCGTTACGGTTGTTTCCATTTTCATCGCTTCAATGATGAACAACGGCGTATTGGAACTGATCGCATCGCCCGCCTTTACCAGCAGTTTAGAAAGCTTGCCCTGTAGCGGCGCTCCCACTTCTACTTCCGGATTGCTGACCTTTTTATTCACCGGTACCTCGCTCTTCACGGATTTATCCCGCACTTGTACGCGGCGGGTATAGCCGTTTAGCTCAAACACCACGGTACGCATACCGGTAGCGTCCGGCGGCAATACATACAGCAGTTTTACGATGATGGTTTTCCCTTTCCCCAAAGTGATCAATATTTCCTCGCCGAGCTTCAGTCCATAGAAGAAGGCCGGTGTGGGAATGGCTTCCACATTGCCGAATACCTGCGCATGCTGATAGTATTCTTCAAATACTTTCGGGAACATGTGGTAGCTCAGGTAATCCAGGAACTCCGCCAGCGGATATTTCAGCTGGAAGGCCGCAAAGTCGCTGTTGAAGTCCACCGGCGGCAGATGATCGTTAGGCTTACCTTTCAGCGGTTCGATGCCCTTCAGCACAATGCGCTGTAGTTTCTCCGGGAATCCTCCGTACGGCGTGCCGATCTCGCCTTTGAAGAAGCCCTGCACGGAGGCGGGGAATGCGAGATTGCGGGATTCGTCCAGCACATCCTCTGCGTTGAGGTTGTTGGCGGTCATGAAGAGCGCCATATCTCCTACCACCTTGGAGCTGGGAGTTACTTTCACGATATCGCCGAAGAGATGGTTCACCACGGCGTAATTATGTTTGATGATCTCGAGTTTGTCGCCCAGCCCGAGGGACTCCGCCTGCTGCCGCAGGTTAGAATATTGTCCGCCGGGGATCTCGTTCTCATACACCTGCGCGGTACCGGCCTTCATATCCGATTCAAAGGGATAATAGAATTCCCGCACATCTTCCCAGTAGTTGCTGTATTCGTTGAGGGAAGCGAGGTTCATCGGCTGGCTGCGCTCATGGCCTTCGAGGATGGCAATCATGGAGTTGAGGTTGGGCTGCGAGGTGAGCCCGCTCAGCGATGCGATGGCGCAATCCACTACGTTCACGCCTGCTTCTATGGCCTTCAGATAGGTGGCGGCCTGTATGGAAGCGGTGTCGTGCGTATGGAGCACAATGGGAAGCTTCACGGCGTCTTTCAGGGCGCCGGTGAGCACGGTGGCGGCTTGTGGTTTGAGGAGCCCCGCCATGTCCTTGATGCAGAGCATGTGTGCGCCGGCGTCTTCGAGGCGTTTGGCGAGCTGGATGTAATAATTGAGCGTGTATTTTGAATTGTCTTTGGCCAGGATGTCGCCGGTGTAGCTGATGGCTGCCTGGGCGAGGGCGTTTGTATTGTTGCGCACGAACCCGATGCTGGGTTTCATGGCTTCAATATCATTGAGGGAATCAAAGATGCGGAAGATATCAATCCCGTTCTCGGCTGCTTTTTCAATGAATTTGGCGATGAGATTCTCCGGGTAAGCGGAGTATCCTACGGCATTGGAGCCACGGAATAACATCTGTAACAACACATTGGGCATGGCCTCTCGGATCTGCTGGAGCCTGCGCCAGGGGCATTCGTGCAGGAAACGCATAGCCACGTCGAAGGTAGCGCCGCCCCATACTTCCATGGAGAAGATCTGCGGGTTGTTGCGGGCATAGCCTTCCGCTACAGCGAGGATATCTTTCGAGCGCACACGGGTGGCGAGCAGGCTCTGGTGTGCATCGCGATAGGTGGTATCTGTGAAGTAGACCGGCTTTTCGTTACGCAGCCATTCCGCGAATGCTTCGCGACCAAGTGTGAGCAATTTGTTGCGGGACCCCTCTGGCACCGACGCCAACGGATCGAAGAACGGCACATGCGGCACACGGAATTTGCGGCTCTCGTTCTTTTCTTTCACATCCACATGTCCGTTCACTGTAACATCCGCCAGGTACATGAGCGTTTTGGTGGCGCGGTCACGGATCGGCGACAACTTGAAGAGCTCGGGATGTTTGTCAATAAAGCTGACCGTACAATTCCCTTTCCGGAAAGTGTCGTGCGTGATCACATTCTCCAGAAAACGGATATTGGTCTTCACCCCACGGATCCTGAACTCCTTCAGAGTACGGTGCAAACGGCCGGCAGCGCCGGAAAGCGTACGGCCGGAGGCGGTGATTTTTACCAGCATGGAATCGAAGAAAGGTGAGATCTTCACGCCGGAGTAAGCGCTCCCTTCATCCAGCCTGATCCCGAAACCACCCGCATTCCGGTAAGCAATCACGGTTCCATAATCCGGCGTGAAATTATTCTCCGGATCTTCCGTGGTAACGCGGCACTGAATGGCGAAACCGTTCAGCTTAACGTCTTCCTGCGACTTGAGGAATATTTCGGGGTCGGACAAATGATGCCCTTTGGCAATAAGTATTTGCGACCGCACAATGTCTATACCCGTTACTTCTTCCGTAACCGTATGTTCTACCTGGATGCGGGGGTTCACTTCAATGAAATAAACCTTGTGCTGCCGGTCTACCAGGAATTCCACCGTACCCACGTTGTTGTATTTCACTTCGTGAGCTAACGCCAACGCATATTTGTAGATCTCCTCTTTCGTTTCCACAGGCAGATTGGGAGACGGCGCAATTTCCACCACCTTTTGAAAACGGCGCTGCACCGAGCAGTCGCGTTCATACAGGTGAACGATATTGCCATGGTTATCCCCCATCAGCTGTACTTCAATATGCTTGGGCTCTTCTATGAATTTCTCTATAAAGATCGTATCGTCTCCAAACGCTTTGCCAGCCTCACTTTTGGCTTCCGTGAAAGATTTCTCCAGCTGGTCGGCCTTGTGGACTACGCGCATACCGCGACCGCCGCCGCCGGCTGCTGCCTTGAGAATAACGGGGAAGCCTATACGCTCTGCTTCCTCCCTTGCTATGGCCACGCTTTCGAGTTTAAGGCGACTGTCCTCGATCAAAGGCACGCCTACCTTTCTGGCGAGGGTTTTGGCCGCCACCTTGTCACCGAGCTGCGCCATTACTTCGGGATCGGGACCTATAAAAATGATTCCTTCTTCCTGACATCTCCGGGCGAACTGCACATTCTCGCTGAGGAAGCCATAACCGGGATGGATGGCGTCCACCTTTTGCGTTTTGGCGAGGTGAATGATCGCCTCAATGTCCAGGTACGGTTTGAGGGGCTCGTCATCTTTTCCGATCTGATAAGCTTCGTCTGCCTTGTACCGGTGAAGGGAATACCGGTCTTCATACGTGAAGATGGCAACCGTCCTGATCCTTAATTCCGAGGCTGCTCTCAATATCCGCACCGCGATCTCGCCGCGGTTGGCTACCAGCAGCTTTTGTATCCTTTTTAGCGATGAATCCGACATAACTGTGGTTGAATGGACAATCAATATAACATTAATGCTAAAAATAAGCGGGTATAAAAGTAGTAAAAGAATCAGGTTTTTTATTCGTTTGTTTCTAAAATTTGACGTACTTTAATTAAAATTCTTCAGCCAAACCGCTTGCGATTCCGATTTTTTACAAAAAAAACGCTTATTGATCACATTATCTTTATTTCTAATGAAACACCCTCGTTTACCCGGGTAACAACCCTGCGGTAAAGATGATCTTTTTTCTGGCAGCATCTGTTCCGGCTCCCCCGGGCAATGTCTTTTATTCCGTTTACTTGCCGGGATCCGCATTCTGACGGAGTTCCGCCAGAAAAATTATTGTGGCTGCACAATAAATATTAATTTTTTAACATATTTCTATTGACTAACTTGATTAATATGACTGATGTAAAAGAAATTCGCCTGAAGATCGACCCAGAAGGCACCTGGCTTTCACAACTGGCAGATGGTGTGAACAGGATGACAGGTGCGGAGAAAAGGATCCGGTCGGGCCGGTTTGTGTTTCCCTCATCTGCAGGCAACGGTTATGCGGCGGTGCAAAAAATAGAACCCGGGTTAACTCTTAGTATCGTTCACTTTCATAACCGGCATCCGTTCACGTTATTATTCGAACCGCTGCATGATCACGAAGCGTTGTATTACTTCCGTTATGATCTGACGCATCCCGTGTTTGAGGGATATGATGCGGATATGACCATCCGGCAGTGCCTGTGTAAAGGCGAGACGATGCACAGCCTCTGGCTGGTAATGTCCAAACAATGGATGAAGGAGAACCTTCATTTGCTGGCAGAGCCGGATGGCAGGGCGATGGAAGCTATGGGAAAAGGGATGGTGTCTTTCACTTATGCGGATAAAGAAATGCGTCTCTGCAGGATCAGGCAGCAGCTCGCCAGCCTGCGATCGGTTGCATCATCACTGCGTAATGCCGCTCATAAAGGAGTGATACTGGAACTGATCGCTTTTTCGTGGAGTAATATTATATTGCAGAAGCGATCAAAAGCCTACGGAAACAAGATTATGAGCGCGGGGTGCTGATCTGCGTCAATTAAAGGCTGGAAGAGTAAAAGTGAAGGCTGTAGGAGTACCGTTTTCACTTTTATTTATTTTACCTTGACGCATTTTTAACCTAGCCCATGAAGCCAATACACCTGAAGATTGATCTGAACAGATCGTGGCTCTTTGATTTTGCAACAGATGTCAACAGACTAGCCGGAACAAATATCCGGATCTCCGATAACCGGTTTATTTTCCCTCCTACCATTGCCACAGGATTCGCGGAAGTAAATGAGATCGAAACAGGGTTATCGTTTTGTACGATGGAATTATTTCTGAAACAGAAACTGACGATTGAATATGTAAAGAACGAACGCTCCCCCAACTGTTACTTCCGCTACAATACCGGGAGTTACAACAGCGAAGAAACAGTGGATGAAGAACATCACTTCACGAAAGGCTCCAACCTGCACGCATTGATGATCTACAAAGCGGCTACGGCTACCGGTCTTAGCGGTGATAAAGGCGCTTACCTGAATTACATGTGGGTGATCATGTCCGAACAATGGATGCAGACCAACCTGGGAGAAACGCCCTGGCTGAAGGATGTTCCTTACATCTTCCACAGCATCGACATGCAGCTATATGCCACCGCCCGGCAAACGGGGGAAATCAGGTCCATTGCCTACGATCTGCGCCTGGTGGCTTACAAAGGCATCATTCTGCAACTCGTATCACTATCCCTCAGCAAGATCATCCAACAGCAAAGCGATGTTGAGCGAATCGATTTTGCAGACAAGGAAAAGATCATCTATCATATCAACAAAGTATTTGCAGATCTCTCCCGCCCTTTTCCGACGGTTGATAAACTGGCAGCGGGAATATTCATGAGTAAATCGAAATTCAACGCATTGTTCAAAAAGATTTACCAGAAGAATGTATATGAATATTATACTGAATTGCGGATGCAGAAAGCCATGGCATTGCTGAGAACGGGAAAATATCCTGTGGCGGAAGTGGCACACCGGATCAGTTATCAGAACCTCGGTCATTTTTCGCGGGCATTCCGCAAATATTACGGCATGTTGCCGAAGGATTGTATTCCCAAATTATCCGGTATTCGCTGGGAACGGAACATGCAGGCATTTTGATCGCTTTGAGTAAATGAAGCGCCCCAAAGAGTATTTTCATAACTGCTTTTAACGGAAATTTGTATTGTCAATAATGGTATGTTAATCTCATAGGATATAAGATCATAGGACAAATCAACAGAGGGATATAGCTCCCTATTTGCTCTCTTACTTTTTCACTGCCATATTCTTAACCAAACCCCCTATGACAAAACCAGAGAATGGAAGTGCCGTTGTTATTAAATGTGGACAGATTGCAAGTGATGCATCGCAGATACAGGGGGCTGCTTTGCAAAATTATTACAGGCGAGGTGCTTCCATTTTTCTTTGTCATGCCGGCAGTTATTCGGCCTATGTGTAATAATCCGGCGTTATTGTATTTTTACAGGCATGGGACAAATGCAAATGAAAGATGATAAGGTGTGGAAACCATATATCAATGGGTTTTACGTGCATCTTAAATCGGAACGTTCCCTGTCCGACAATTCCATTGAAGCTTACATAAGGGATGTATGGCAGTTGAGAAGTTACCTGGAGGCTGCCGGCAAACGGATAAGTCCGCCTGAAGTCACTCTCGAAGACCTGCAGGCTTGTTCGCGATGGATCGCGGCCCTGGGGATGACGGCCACTTCACAGGCGAGGATCATTTCAGGGCTCAAAAGTTTTTTCCGCTATCTCGAGAGGCAACAGGCCATTCAGGCAGATCCTTCCCAATTGCTCGAAGCACCCAAAACATTACGCAAACTGCCGGATACACTAAGCTTTGAAGAGATAGAAAAACTGATCGCGGAGATAGACCTGAGCAAAGCGGAAGGACATCGCAACAAGGCCATCCTCGAAACGATGTACAGTTGTGGATTGCGGGTAAGCGAAGCCACTGCGCTGCAAATATCCAACCTTCATTTTGATGACGGGTATATCCGGGTGATCGGAAAGGGAGATAAAGAAAGGCTGATTCCTATCGGAACATCCGCCATTAAATACATCAATATCTATTATGATGAAACGAGGAGAAAGATGGTCCCTAAAAAAGGCCAGGAAGATATCCTGTTTCTGAACCGAAGAGGCAGCGCTTTAAGTCGTGTCATGATCTTTCTGGTGATCAGGGAACTGGCGGCTAAAGCCGGGATCAACAAAATTATTTCCCCGCACACCTTCCGGCATTCTTTTGCAACACACCTCGTAGAAGGCGGCGCCGATCTCCGGGCCGTTCAGGCGATGCTGGGGCATGAAAGCATCACTACTACCGAAATCTACACGCATTTAGACCGGGAGTACCTCCGCGACACACTCCAGCACTACCATCCGGGATTCTGACAACGTTACTGATCAGGTGTTAAGGGCGAACTTGTAACGCATATCAAAATTTTCAGCCTCCCAAAAGCCTTCTTACAGAAATATGAAAGAGAAAAAAACAGCTACCTATGGGAGGCTTGGCTGAGGGAAGGTAGCTGTTTGTAGATATTGGGGCTTTCCAACATTGGGTGAGACCGACCTAATACGTCAGGTGCAGGTCTTTATACTGACTTTTTGTTTTAGTGTTATGGATAAAATCATTGAACCATCCTGAAAACCCCGGCAACCTTTTGTCTGTAACGGGTGGTTTGATAAAGAGGTTCAACTTTGTGCATGGTTTGATCGATTGCCTTTCCGGTTGAAGAGCGGTGTCTTTATGCTCACTCCATATCAGTTCGTTGTGCCAGTACAGTTTGAAATAAACATCCGGTCCTGTACCGGCAGGTTCGTTCTGCCAGAGATGCAGCATATGGCTGCCACTGATCTCCTTCCTCGAAAAGTATAGTTTGTAGCGTCCATTCTCATTGGTATTGCACCAGCCCAGCAACTTGTCGTTCAGGGCATTGTACGCCTCCACCCGAATGGCGTCTAATCCTTCATGGTTTTCCGCATGTTTAACGGCACCGGAGATCACCCAGCTTCCGAATTCAGAGCGGATGCCGCTCCATTTATCCGAAGGCACCACATAGGCGAATGCTGCGAGATATTTATCCCGGGAGCGTTTCCAATGCGGTACCAGCGTGCTCAGGTGATACTGTACCCAATGTGCTTTTTGTTCTTTGCCTGCATGTTTACCGGGAACGCTGTTCAGACAGATGTCCATTTCCAGCGGTTCCGTAAAAAGATGAATGTCGTCCCAGCCCAGGCTGAAATTACCACGCTCATCCAATGCAGACTCGGCTAACAAATAATCCGCTTTGGCTTCCACGTCCCTTTCGGACAGTTGCTGCAGATCTTTAAAAATCCCGCGCGCCAGCTCTTCGGTATCATAACGATCACCAGGCAGGTAAATCCGGATTCGCGCGTTTGCCAGGGGTTCTATACAATCTTCACTAATCAGTGCAGAGATGTTTCCAATTAACAGGTAACTCATAAGCGACCATTTTGGTTTTTCAAAATTTTTTGGGTAACCGATCTTGTTTTGCCGGTTTCAGGGTAACCGGCCAACCCTCTGCATACTAACGAAACAAACGAATGGTAGAAAGGCCCGAGTGCGTGTAAAATTTTGGAATTAACACGGATTCTTTCAACCCTCCTCCCCTGTATCAATTTCAACGGTACAAAGTTTGAAAAGAATAGGGTTACAGTCAAGCGTTAAGACCCTGTAAATCGGAAATGCGTATTTCTACGCATTTTTGCGGGAAAACCACGCAAACCCCTCCCCCCAACACCCCCTCCCGCTCCGCTAAAATCCGCAGTGATAAAGCATCCAATTGATCTTCAACCCCTAAACAACCACATCTCCCCACCGCCCTCCCCACTTTGAAAAGTCAGATTTTGTAATAATTTTATCCCGATATTTTTATTGACTCTTTTAAATCTACACGCAATGTCAAAATTTCACAAAGACGCCGGGAAATTCATCACCCTCGTCAACGGCGCTCAAATTACACAGACCTTCCGGGTCGACCAGTTTGAACGGAAGAAACACAAGGACTTCCTCATCTCACAGTTCTTCGGTATCAACAAGCTTAACACCCTGCTGCAAAAGCCGGAAGTAGTGGGATTACGCATCTATTACGGACTGGATATAAACGGCGATGGTAAAAGGGACAAAAAGTTTGTGCTCGTAGGTGTTGACAAGGACGGGAATGATATTATCCCGGAAGCGCTCAAACTTGCTGCCGGCATGAATAAAGACACCCCTTCCACCGAAATCCTCGATGATGGTGTTGGATGTCCTTATGATTGCGCCTCCCCGAACCCCTTGAATACAGATAAAGTTTAATAAGTGCCAATTTCGCTCTACTTTTTTTTCGTGATGTTGGGGATCGAATGTTTACTTTTGATCCCCTTCACCATGAAATACAGATCCCTCAACCGGGAAGAACGCCTGATATACCTGTATGTTATTGCCAGCGTGATATACGCCGGAGGCTCCTATATCCTGTCAAGGATAGTGCAGAATAACTGGTGGTTCAACACCATTATGAACCTGACTCAAATTATTATCCTGTCCATGTTCTACCTGCAGGTATTGAAAAAATCCCCCGTGCGAAAACTGGTGATGCCAGTACTGGCAGTAGTGATCGTGATTTACCTGTTGGATATCACCTTACTGGAAGGATATAAAGTGGCTAATTCCATATCGCAGACTACACGGAACGTTATCCTCATTATCTATGGTGTTACATTCTTCCTGCAATTGTTACGGAATGAAGAACTGCGGGAGCAATCGATCTATATCAACTCCCTTCCCACCTTCTGGTTCAATGCCGGATTGTTCATCTATATCTGCAGCTCTTTCATGATGTATCTCTTCTTCAGCTTCCTGCAGAATGCCAATCTGAACATGGCGGGAGACAAATCCCTGCGGGCAGCTTACCAGATCACCAGATCGCTTAACTTTACTGCCGGTATCATCCAGTTCGTGCTTTTTTATGTAGGTTTACGAAAAATCAAAAGAACGGAGAGATGAATCTCGTAGAACTCATAATGATCGGTACGCTTGCCATGATGATGCTCGGCATCTTTGTGGTGGTGCTGGTTGTTTTGCAGCAAAAGATGGTGATACAGTATAAGCTGAAGCTGCGGGACAAAGACCTCCAGCTGCAGAAGGAAAGGCTCGTGGCCGTGCTGCAGGGGCAGGAAACCGAGCGCAAACGCATCGCGGAAGATCTCCACGACGAGGTGGGCGCCCAGCTGTCTGTACTCAAACTGAACCTGAATTCCCTCCAGCAGCGCGCCGGGAACGGGGAAGTAGAACGGATCAAGGAAACGAAGGACTTTACAGATACCATTATTCAACAGCTGCGGTTCATCTCCCAAAGCCTGCACCCCACCACTTTGGAGAACCTCGGCCTCAACCACGCGCTGGATTCCTTTACCAGCCTGATGAACAAGAACAAACAGATCAGTATCACCTACCGGACGGATGGTACCAGCTACCCCGTTGACCGGGAAAAAGCCCTGAACGTTTACCGGGTGGTACAGGAGCTGATCAATAACATCCTGAAACACGCAGAAGCCCAAAATGTACGCATCAGCTACCAAAGCACCCCAAACCTCCTCACCGTTCGCGTAGAAGATGACGGCAACGGGAAACTAATCGACGGACTGGACGAATCACGCAAGAAAACAGGACATCTGGGCTTAAAAAATATCGAAAGCCGCTTGAATATTATCGGCGGAAACATCACCTTTGTGAAAAATTCCCCTGCCGGTACTGTTGCCGAGGTGCAGGTAGAGAATTTTCAGCCTGTGATCTAAGTAAAATTTTTTCCTGTTATGCTGTCTCCTATTAAAGTCGCTATTGCAGACGATCATAAGATATTTCGCAGCGGTGTGATTAATACGCTCACGCCCTATGACAATATCAATGTGGTGTTTGAAGCGGAAGACGGAGAACACCTCCTGCAGATCATGCAGGAACAGCAGCCGGATGTGATCCTGATGGACCTCAAAATGCCGAAGATGGACGGGATACAGGCTACCATCAAGGTAAAGGAAAAGTATCCCGAGGTGAAAGTGATCATCCTCACGATGTATGAAGACGACAACTTCATCGTACACCTGGTGGAAAACGGCGCCAACGCCTACCTCCTGAAGAACAGTGAACCGGAGGAGATCTATGAGGCCATCTGCACCACTTACGACAAGGGCTTCTACTTCAATGAGAACGTGAACCTCGCCCTGCTCAAAAAAGTACTGCACAAGAACAAACAACAATTCAAGCCCACCTTCAAGAACGAGGTACAGTTAGGTGACCGGGAACTGGAGGTATTGCGGCTGATCTGCAATGAATACACCACGCAGGAAATATCGGAACAGATATTTCTCAGTCCACGTACGGTAGAAGGCCTTCGGCAGAAACTCCTGGAAAAGCTTAACGTAAAGAATACGGTGGGACTGGTATTGTATGCTTTCCGGAACGGGTTGATCGAGTAAAGGGACAGCTTTGTATTTTCTTCCCTATTTTTGCATATCACTTTTCTTACCACCAAAAAATCCTTTAAAATATGAAGCGACTAAACCTCCTGACTGGCCTGGCAATATGCCTGGCTACTGCTGTACCTGCCCTGGGCCAGGGTATCAAAACGCCGGCGCCCAGTCCCACTCAAACCATCAAACAGGACTTTGCCCTCTCTTCCGTTGAGGTAACCTACTCCCGCCCTGCCATGAAAGGCAGAACGATCATGGGAGACCTGGTGCCTTACGGCAAGTTGTGGCGCACAGGGGCGAATGCCGCTACCCGTATCAAGTTCGGGGAAGATGTGAAACTGAACGGCAAACCCGTTCCTGCAGGGGAATACGTGCTGTATACCGTTCCCGGCCAGAACAATTGGGAAGTCATCCTGAACAAAGGCCTCAAGAACTGGGGAATTGACGGGTATAAAAAAGAAGACGATGTGGTACGTTTCGAAGCGCAACCGCAGCAGCTGCCTTTCCCGATCGAGTCTTTCATGATCACCTTCGAGAATGTACGGCCCAATGCGATGAACTTGATGATCCTCTGGGATCAGACCATGGTACCCATCGAGGTTACCGCTGATATTGACGGAAAGATAATGGCGCAGATCGATGAAGCGATGAAAACGGAAAAGAAGCCTTACTTCCAGGCCGCTTCTTATTACTACGAAAACGGCCGTGACCTGAAAAAGGCGCTGGAATGGGCCGATGCTGCCACTAAAGGCAGTCCGGATGCTTACTGGATATTCCACCTGAAAGCGAAAATACAGGCGAAAATGGGCGATAAGGCCGGTGCCAAAGCCACTGCAACAAAATCCATCGCACTGGCGAAAACAGCGAAGAATGATGATTATGTGGCATTGAACGAAAAGCTGATCGCGGGTTTGTAAGGAGTTACAACGCGTTAAGATAAAAGGCTGACCATTGGGGTCGGCCTTTATTTTTTTATCCGACGACTGCCCATAATCAGCTGGCAACACAAGGCCAGTGCCATCACCAGCAAACATCCTATTACATTCAGCCAGAGGAAGGAAACGGAATCCATTAACCAGATGATCACCACTGCAATTTCCGCGATTACCGCTGCGAGGAAAGTAGCATCCCCTCCTATCCGCTTCATGGTGAAGGCGACCACAAAGATTCCAAGAATAGTACCGTAGAAAAGGGAGCCGAGGATATTCACCGCTTCGATCAGGCTGCCCATACCTGTAGCGAACTGCGCCACGGCGATGCTGAAAATACCCCATCCCAGGGTGATCCATTTGGACATCCGCAGGTTATCCGCATCCGAGCCATCCGGCCGTATCATCCGTTGATAGACGTCGATCATGGTAGTAGAAGCCAGCGAGTTCAGCGCCGCCGCAATGCTTCCCCAGGATGCGAGGAAGATAATGGCGATGAGCAGACCCACGAGTCCCTGCGGCAGATTGTTCACTACAAAATGAAGGAAAATGTAGTTCGTGTCATTGGTTTCCGCGCCGGGATCGGCCTTCCGGATGAGCACTTTCGCAGAATCGCGTATCTTCCCGGAAGCGGCTTCCATAGCCTGAAGAGACGCTTTTACCGTGTTGATCTGCGCTTCGTCATTTGTTTTGAGTGCTGTGGTGAGGGCTTTCACATATCCCTGTTTCTCCTGCGCCAGCGTATCGTACTTCCTTTCCAGCTCCTGCATCTGTGGTGCGTAAGCGGACTGGTGCACGAGCCGGAGCTGGCCTTCGTTGAAGCTGATAGGTGCACGGAAATAGAGATAAAATACAAAAACCAATGCTCCGATCAGCATGATGAGGAATTGCATCGGCACTTTTACCAATCCGTTCATGAGCAGGCTCATCCGGCTTTCCGCTTCGGTTTTGGCAGTGAGATAACGGCCCACCTGGCTTTGATCCGTACCGAAATAAGACAATGCGAGGAAAAAGCCGCCGATCACACCACTCCAGATGTTGTAGCGGTCTTTCAGATCAAAGTCGGTAACGATCACATTGAGCTTCCCCATTTTCCCGGATACATGCAGCGCTTCCGAAAACCCGATATGCTCCGGCAGCAAATGCACCACCATCCAGCCTGCGAGGAACATACCGGCGAAGATAATGCCCATCTGGAGCGATTGGGTGTAAGAAACGGCTTTGGTACCGCCATACATGGTATAGATGATCAGCAGCCCACCCATGAAAATGTTGGTGTAGTAGATATTCCAGCCGAGGAGAGACGACAGGATAATGGAAGGCGCATATATACTGATACCGGTAGATAAACCCCGTTGTATCAGGAAGAGGAATGAGGTAAGCGTCCGGGTTTTCAGATCAAAGCGCTGTTCAAGATATTCATAAGCGGTATAGACCTTTAAACGGTGGAAGATAGGGACAAAGGCGATACAGATCACGATCATCGCAAGCGGCAACCCGAAATAATACTGCACAAAGCGCATACCGTCCGCATACGCCTGGCCGGGAGCCGATAAGAAAGTAATGGCGCTGGCCTGTGTACCGATGATGGATAACAGTACGATATACCAGGGCATGGAACGGTTGCTGAGAAAGTAGCTGTCCAGGTTCTTCTGCCCCCGGCTTTTCCAGATGCCATACAGGATAATTGCGGATAACGTGAGAGATAGTACAACCCAGTCTAAAAAACTCATGAATATGTTTTGGTGAACAAATAGAAGAACACGATCAACACCACCAGCCAGCCGGCAACAATTGCGTACCAGGTAGACCAGCGCCGGAACAGTGGTGGTTTTTCTTCAGGTGTTTGCATGATCAGCTTCTTTTTGACAACAATCCTCCGCCCAGCAACCCCAGTGCAAGACCTATTAATAACCCGATGTGCACTTTCTTGATCATGAATCCGATCAGCAGCCCCAGTCCTATGCACAGTGCGGCTGACATATTCAGCCGGGTATTATCGCGTTTACTCATACTTTGTTTATTTCGATATCATGTTCACAAACAACCGGTATGCTCCCGGAACGCCCGCGGGGAGCTGACGGAAGAAAGCAAGACCGGTATATACATATTTTCCCTTGCCATAGCTGGCTATGATGGTTGATCCGTCGAGTGCTTTTTCACCCGGATCGTTCATTTCAAGTGGTTTGCTGTAAGCGCCGTCAATGCCGGACGGATAGTAAAGACCTCTCTCCTGCACCCATCCGTCGAAATCACTGCCGGCGATGTGGTTCGGATAGGTGAAGAGCCGGTTTTCAGGTTGCAGAAATTTGACCGGGGCATTTTCATTCGTCACCCTGTCGCGGGAAAGGCTGAAGGGATACGGTCCGAGCTTATCGGTTACCAATCCGCTGTTCGTATTGTACTGGATTACGAGAGTACCGCCATTCTTCACATATTCCAGCAATCGCGGCTGCCAGTAACGGAGGCGGTCCTGCGTATTGTATGCGCGCACGCCGGTGATGATGGCGTCATACCGGGAAAGGTCGCCACTCATGATCTCTTTTTCATCCAGCGGGCTCACTTCATAACCTACCTGGCGCAGCGCTTCGGGCACTTTATCGCCTGCGCCGGGGATGTATCCCAGTTTCCGGCCGTTATATTTTAGATCCACCGTTACCAGCCGTGCTTCCGTGGGAGGAAAGATCGTAATGGCAGGGATATGATCGTACTGGATTGTGGTCATACTCTTCGTATATTCTTTTCCGTTATAGGAGGCCGCAACAGTGAAAGTATCTACGATGTTCCGGCCATTCACCTTCACGGGTGCGACATGAAACACCACTTCCGTTTCATCGCCTTTGCCGGCAAGGGAATAAGAGATGCCGGCTTTATCCGCGCGGAACCCCGCCGGTAAATGTAGTTTTACAACGCCGCTTACATTGCTCTTCATGGCCCGGAGCTTCACGGGTACCGCCTGCGGTTCTGCTTTGGTGAAAATGAATACCTGGTTGCCCAGCGAGGAGATCACAGGCGGTGCGATCACCAGCGGACGGTATACCTCTCCCTTCACGGGATCGGTGAACTTGTAAATGAAAGGTCGTGTAACCGTGATCGTTTCCCCCTGCACTTTCAGGTGGAAAGTAGCAGACAGGGCGGGAATATTTTCCGGGTTCCCTGTGAGCATGGGATCATTGATCACGTAGGTCCCCTGGGGATGAGGATCCTGCAACCAATAAGGCTGGGAAATAGCAGTATTGGCCGGTACGGGGAGCGGTTGCGGGAGGGAGATGAATTTATTGAATGGCAGGTCCTGCTGCAGGAGCGAGTCCCGCCCGTTGATACTGATCTTTTGCAGGCTCACGGGGATATTGCTGCGATTGATGATCTGCAGGCTGGCGCCATAAGCTTCACCCGGCACTACTTCGGGCGTGTTGCTGAATGCTTCCATCCAGATACCGGCGCAGGAGAGCACGAGCTTTTCCGTTTCACGGAGCTTCTGTTCCTTCCAGTAACCATCCGGCAGTGCCTGGATCAATTTTCGTATGGCCAATAGCGTGGGTACGCTGACGGAGGGATCGTCAGGGTTATACTTCCGGATCAGTTCCGATACCCGGTCTCCGATCGCTTTGCCACCTGGAACACGCTGCCAGCTGGTTTCTACGCCATCAAGCAGATTGCTTTTAGGGGCATCGCCCTGAATAGTGGTAAAATATTCCAGGGCTGAGCCGCGTGCAGCAGGCACTCCGAAACCCTGACTCTTGTGCTGTGAGCGGCTTTCCGCGGCGATCTCCCCGAACCCCTTGCCCAGCAACGCACTATAAACCCCCACGTCTGTTTTGAACTGATCTTCAGATGTGGTATTGTTCGCTCCGAAATTGAACGTGTTCCAGAGCAGGCGTTTGGCCTGCCAGGGTTTTACGCCGTTGGTGAGCTGTTCGGGATATTGTTTGGGATCGGCAGCGGCTGCATAAGCTTCGGCAGCCAGCATGGCGGAGGCGGTATGATGGCCGTGTCCGGCGCGACTGTCAGCCGGGAAACGACAAATGATCACATCGGGCTGGAATTTGCGGATCACCCATACCACATCTCCCAGTATCTTTTTCCGGTCCCAGATCCGGAATGTTTCTTCCGGGCTTTTGGAAAATCCGAAATCGTTGGCGCGGGTGAAGAACTGTTCCGCGCCATCTATACGGCGCGCGGCCAGCAGCTCCTGTGTACGGATCAGTCCGAGTTGTTCCGCCTGTTCATTCCCGATCAGGTTCTGTCCACCGTCTCCCCGGGTCAGGGAAAGGTATCCGGTGCGGTAAAGCTTTTCCTTGGCGAGGAACCCCAGCAGCCGGGTGTTCTCATCATCCGGATGGGCGGCCATGTACAGCACGCTGCCGAGCGTGTTGAGTTTCTTCAACTGCAGTTTGATTTCCGCGGCGTTAAGCGCGGGGGCGGTCTGCGCGGAAAGCCGCAGGGAGCAAAGCCACAGGGAAGCGGCCAGCCAGTAAAAGGATCTGTATCTGAACATGGAGTGTCGGCCTGTTTTATCAAGTCGTCAAAAATAGCAATTAATCGTGTGAATGATGTACCGTTTGTGGATTTACAGGCCGCGAAGGAGTTTCAGACCTACTCTGTTTTCCGTGGCTACATTGGACAATACGATGATCGCTATACCGGCTTCCGGATCAACAGCCATAAAGGAATGATATCCACCGGTCTGGCCGTTATGTACCACACCGGAATGCGACTGCCAGGTGTAGATATGCCAGCCCAACGCTACCGTGGCGTTGTCAGTGTTCGGGCGGGTGTAAGTAGGCTGATGGGTCAATGTGATCGCTTTCTCGAGGATGCCGGCGGACCTGCTCATATTCGCGCGGGCATAGATCAGCATATCATGCATTGTGGAGCGGATGCCCCCCAGACCGGCAATCTCCTGGAAATCCCAGGGGATCTGCATTTCTCCATTAGCCTTGTATCCCTGTGCCAGCCGGGATTTCATGGCAGGCGTGAATTGCACACGGGTGTCTTTCATTTGCAGGGGTCTGGTGATCTCCCGCTCGAGGAGCGTTTCGTAGGTGGTGCCGGCGTAACGGGCCAGCAGCACACCCAGCAGGCCCGCGCCTATATTGGAATACTCGTACTTTTCCCCCGGTTTGCGGATGGGCTTGAAGTTGCGCAGGAACTGGAACAGCAGATCATTGGTATAATCTGCATAGAAATTATCCTTTCGCGCGTGAGCGGCCATGTTGGGCGCGAGTCGTGGTAACCCGGAAGTGTGATTGCTCAACGTCACGAGGGTAACAGGCGTGCCTTCAAATACCGGCACGGGTACAGAATCGGGAAGGTACTTCGTCAATGGATCGTCCAGCTTCATTTTCCCGCGGGTCACCTGCAGCGCCAGCAGCGTGGCGGTAAAGGTTTTGCTGATGGAGCCGATCTCGTAAACCGTATTTTCGTTTGGCAGGGTGTGATTTCCGCGGGCTGTTTCGCCATAATTATAGATATGCGTTTCACCGTTGCGGATCACGGCCACACAGAGCCCTACTGCGTTGCCCTGCTGAAAGTCCTGCCGGGAAAAGGAATCCACCATTTTGTCCAGCGGCGTTCCCAGCGGATTATCGGTGTGGACGGAATCAGGGTGTTGCTGTAAAGGAGTATTTTGCGCGATCCCGAACAGGGACAGGCAACAGCAGGCACAGGTCAGGAATAATTGTTTCACAGGATTTATTTTTTGAACATGAAATATACGGCGCCCAGCAGTAATCCGAAAGAGATCAGGTAATTCCAGCGCAGCGGCTCCTTCAGGAAAAGCACGGCGAAAAAGCAGAAAACGGTGAGGGTGATCACTTCCTGGATCATCTTCAGCTGAAAGCCGTTAAAGCCTTCCGTATAGCCGTAACGGTTAGCCGGCACCATGAAACAATACTCGAAAAAAGCAATGCCCCAGCTGACGAGAACAACTTTCCACAACGGAATGTTCGTATCTCTCAAATGCCCGTACCAGGCGTATGTCATGAATACATTGGATACCAACAGTAAAAGGATCGTGCGCATCAGCTAATCTACTCATTTTTGCGATTTGTTCTACGGCGGACAACAGTTGATCGCATTCGGACAATTTATAAATATAACTAATGTGTATTAATTTTATTCCCAAATAAATTCTTCCTGGCACTTCCTTTGAACCGCCGCTATCCATAACTTAATGGCATGTTTCGTAACTACCTCCTCACTGCGTATCGGAATATCACCCGGCACAAACTGTTCACCGCGATCAACATTTTCGGGTTGGCGCTCAGTATGAGTGTATGCATGATCGTTATATACAACACAGTGGCCGAGCTGGGATATGACCGTTTCCATCCTTATCCGGAGCGCACCTACCGCGTTCTCTCCGATTTGCGCAATGCCAAAGGCAATGGCTGGAAACTGGCGAGTACGCCGCTGCCACTGAGGGACCTGCTGGCGGCGGAAAAAGGAGTGGTGGAAGATGCGGTGAGCCTCTACCCTGCGCTCAAAGGCACAGCAGGAGACGGTAACAAGGAGATCACAATCAACGGCGCATTTACCACGCCTTCTTTTTTCAGGATATTCGGATTTGCGCTGAACAAAGGCAATACCGCCACAGCATTGCAGCAACCGAACAGTATTGTGCTCAGTTACGAAACGGCACAACGTTTCTTTGGCAGCACAGCGCCCATCGGCAAGATGATCTCCATCGGGAAGATGGGGAATTTCCAGGTAACGGGCGTACTGCAGCCGCGTACGGAGAAATCGCATATTGCCTTTGATGCGTATGCTTCTGCCGGCACCATTCCGCAATTGGAGAAGAACGGACTGCTCCCGGAGAAATCCCTGAACTGGGACACTTACGCGGACGCCTATACGTATGTGCTCCTGCAGCCCGGCGTTAAACGTTCTACACTGGAAGGTTTATTAAACCGGATCGTTTCCGGTGTAAACCAGGACCCATCGCAGGGAAGCATCCGTTTCCCCGTGCAGTCCTTAACCGGCATCACCCCTTCCTGGGATGATATCTATAACGATATCGGCGGCGGGAGTGGCTGGCCGAAGTTATTGGGGGCGCTGGGTGTAGGGTTGATCATCCTTGTATCCGCCTGTTTCAATTATACGAATCTTTCGATCGCCCGTTCATTGACCAGGGCGAGGGAGGTAGGGATACGGAAGGTATCCGGCGCCACGCGATCCCAGCTGTTCGCGCAATACATTCTGGAGGCAGTGCTGATCTCCCTGCTGGCGCTTGGATTGTCGTACCTGCTGCTGGTACTCTTCCGCCGCTCCGGCATCTTTAATGTGGATTACGAAAACATCCCGGAGCTGGTGCTTACGTGGAAGGTATTGCTGGTTTTCCTGGGCTTCAGTCTTTTTACCGGCCTGCTGGCCGGTACATTGCCTGCCTGGATACTTTCCTCCTTCAAACCGGCGGAAGTATTGAAGAGCATGCCTTCATGGAAGGTGTTTGGGAAGATCAACCTGCGTAAGAGCCTGATCGTTTTCCAGTTGTCCCTTTCCCTCGTGGTGATCATTTTCCTGTTCGCTTTCTACCGGCAGTTCCATTTCATGGCCACTACAGATCCGGGTTTCAATGCTGAGAATATCCTCAGCATCCAGTTGCAGGGGAACAAGGAGCAGTTGCTGAAGCAGGAGCTTGCCGCGTTAAGCGGTACAACGGCCGTTTCTGCGGCTTCGGGCAACCTCGGTTTGCACAGGGGAGATCGTATGACCCTTTCCGTTAGTAAAGAGAAAGGATCGGCAGAAATGAATTATTACAATGTGGACAGCGCTTTTCTGCCGATGATGGGATTGAAGCTGGTGGCGGGTTCCAATTTCGGGGGACAACAGGCCCTGCCGCAACTTTTATTGAATGAGCAGGCTGTGCTGAACCTGGGGTTCTTATCGCCAGAAGCGGCTGTGGACAAGCTGTTGTGGCTGAATGACACGGTGCAGGCGCAAGTGCGCGGGGTGGTGAGGGATTTCCATTATGAACAGCTGGGCCGGGCCATTGCGCCGCTGGCCTTCCGTACGGAACCGGGAAATTACAGCCTTGTGAATGTGAAGGTGCATGCGGACAAGGAAAAATTCCTGCAACAGGTGAAGGCGGGGTGGGAAAAACTTTATCCCGGGCAGCCTTTGCAAACCTCGTGGTTGCAGGAGACGTTGTACCGGCGGAACGCCAAGTGGGGTGATATCTCTTTCCTCGGCTATCTCGCCCTGATGACCGTGGTGATCGCGGTGCTGGGGTTGCTGGCACTGGTGATCTATGCTACCGCGTTGCGGCGGAAGGAAATAGGTGTGCGTAAAGTGATGGGGGCTGGTGTGGGGAGTCTGGTGATCCTGTTGTCGAGGGGTTTCCTGCGACTTCTTCTTATCGCGGGGTGCATTGCCCTGCCCATTGGATATCTGCTTAGTAACCTGTTCCTGCAGAACTTCCCGTTGCGGATCAGTTTCGGCATCGGCAGCCTGGTGCTGTGTTTCGGGTTGTTATTACTGATCGGTCTCATGGCGATCATATCCCAAACCTGGCGCGCGGCGCTGATGAACCCAACCCGAAGTCTGAAGAATGATTAGGCTTCTTTTCTGGCGAGGAGATACAGTACGGCCATGCGGGTGGCAACGCCGTTTTCCACCTGGTCAAGGATGATGGACTGGCCGGAATCCGCTACATCCGAGCTTAATTCCACCCCTCTGTTGATGGGACCGGGATGCATGATCAGGATATCTTTCTGCAGACTGTCCAGCAACGCACGATTCACGCCATAAGCGAGGGAATATTCCCGGAGCGAGGAAAAAAGCGGCATATTCTGCCGTTCCAGCTGGATGCGCAGCACATTGGCCACATCGCACCAGTTCAGCGCTTCGCGGATGTTGTAACTCACGTTCACATCCAGCGCTTTTTCGATATGCTTGGGGATCAGTGTGGGCGGACCTACTACTGTGACTTCAGCGCCCAGTTTTTTGAGGCAGTAAATATTCGAGAGTGCCACCCGTGAATGCATGATGTCTCCACAAATAGCTACTTTCTTCCCTTCTACCCCACCCAGTTTTTCGCGGATGGAAAACGCATCCAGCAAAGCCTGTGTAGGGTGTTCATTGATGCCGTCGCCGGCATTGATGATCGGCACCTGTATATGCTTTTGCAGGAAATGCGGCGCACCGCTGGCAGAGTGGCGCATCACCACCATATCCACCTTCATCGACAGGATGTTATTCACGGTATCGATCAGGGTCTCCCCTTTGGATACGGAAGAACCCGAGGCCGAAAAATTCACCACATCCGCACCAAGCCGCTTTTCCGCCAGTTCAAACGAAATGCGCGTACGGGTGGAATTCTCAAAAAAAACATTGACGATGGTGGTGTCCCGAAGGGTGGGAACTTTCTTGATGGGCCGTTGTAAAACCTCCTTGAATTGGTCGGCAGTTTGAAAAATAAGCTCTATATCCTGACGCGTCAGTTCGCGTATACCCAGAAGATGTTTAACAGACAGTGACATTCTAAGGTGCAAATATAAGAGGTTTATGCAATCAACACAACTTCATCTTTCCCATCCCTTTCCTGCCACAACACTTTCACCCGCTCCGTAATGATCGCGTCTATGGTACGGCCGGTGTAATCAGGTTGTATAGGCAGTTCCCGGCTGAAGCGCCGATCGATCAGCACCAGCAGTTCTACCGCTGCAGGGCGACCGAAGTCCAGCATAGCGTCCATCGCGGAACGGATGGTACGGCCGGTATAGAGCACATCATCGATCAGGATCACTCTTTTATTCTCGATAGAAAAATTGATGTCAGTCTCATTGGGAACCTGCAACCCCTTCTCACTTTTATAATCATCCCGGTAGAAAGTGATATCCAGCCGGCCATAAGGGATATGCACACCGGGCAACAGGTCCTGCACTTTATGAAAGATCCGGTTGGATAAATAAATACCGCGTGGCTGCAGCCCTATCAGCACCGTGTCCCTGAACTGAAGATGATTCTCCACCAGCTGATGACTGAGCCGGTCGATCGTGATCGCTAATTGCCTCTCTGTTAAAATAGATTTCAAAGCAAATGGAATTTGAAGATCAAAAATAAGGATTCATTCGGCAGTTTAAAAAGGAAAGATCATCGCATCACGATAATATCATGATCACACAAATATGTAATTAACATAATGTTTTACTTTTAATGAATAAACCGGCATCGAACTTGTTGCATCAGCCGCCTTCCGTCCGGTATGACCCTGCTGTTTTAACATTTCCGAATGGTACAGCTTTTGTAGCTTTGACAGGAATAATCATTGTGTCATGAAACACTTACATATCATGTTGCTGACATTGGCTATCCTCGGATTTGGCACTGCTGCCAGAGCCCAGATCACCACGGGTTCCAAGGTACCCGATTTTGAATTGAAAGATCAGGACGGGAAAACGTTCAGGCTTTCTGAAGCATTGGCCAAAGGCCCTGTTGTTGTTTATTTCTATCCGAAAGATGATACCCCCGGCTGTACCAAAGAAGCCTGCTCTTTCCGGGATTCATTCGCGAAGTTTAAGGATGAGGGCGTGCAGGTGGTAGGAATATCCGGGGACAATGTGGCATCTCACAAGAAATTTGCGGAAAAATATCACCTTCCTTTCACCTTATTGAGCGACGAGAACAATAAAGTGCGGAAGCTTTTTGGTGTGCCGAGAATGATGTTGTTACCCGGACGGGTGACATATGTGCTGAATAAAGACGGCGTGGTGATACACCAGTTCAACTCCTTGTCTCAGGCAACACAGCATGTGGACGAAGCGTTAACCGCGATCAGCAAGATCCAGCATGAACAGTAACAACAAAAAAGGATGATCCCCGCGAAGAAGATCATCCTTTTTTCTTTTGCATGTACCCTGTATTACGCTTCCTGCAGGAAGGGATACTTATAATCCACAGGTGGAACAAAGGTTTCCTTCACTGTTCTCGCGCTCAGCCAGCGGTAGAGGTTCAACTGGGAACCTGCTTTATCGTTGGTACCGGATGCACGGGCGCCGCCAAATGGCTGCTGACCTACTACTGCGCCGGTCGGTTTATCGTTGATATAGAAGTTACCCGCAGCATTCACGAGTTTTTTCGTGGCGAGGTCCAGTGCATAGCGATCCTGACCGATCACCGCGCCGGTCAGCGCATATTCACTGGTACCGTCTACTAACGTTAACGCCTCTTCGAACTTATCGGCGTCGTAAGTGTAGATAGTGAGTACAGGGCCGAAGATCTCTTCGCACATCGTTTTGTAATGCGGGTCCGTAGCTTCGATCACGGTAGGTTCGATGAAATACCCAACTGTTTTATCATACTTCCCACCCACGATGATCTTTGCTTTGGGATCGTTCTTTGCTCCATCGATATAGGATGCGATCTTGTCAAAAGAACGCTCATCGATCACGGCATTGATGAAGTTGGAAAAATCTTCCGTGCTGCCCATTTTCATGCTTTTGAGGGTAGCGCTCAGTTTCGTTTTGATCTCCTCTGCAAGGTTGCTTGGCAGATACGCGCGGGAAGCCGCAGAGCATTTCTGGCCCTGGTATTCGAATGCGCCGCGTGCCAGGGCTGTTACCACCACATCCACATCAGCGGATTTATGCACAAGCACAAAGTCCTTCCCTCCTGTTTCACCCACGATCCTCGGATAGGTCTTGTATTTTGCGATGTTATTGCCGATCGTTTTCCACATGGTTTGGAACACGCCGGTGGAGCCGGTGAAGTGGATACCTGCAAAGTCAGGATGAGAGAAACATACATCCCCGATGGTAGGTCCATCTGCATATACGAGGTTGATAACCCCGTCAGGAAGACCTGCTTCAATGAGCACTTTCATGAAGAAGCTGGCGTGATATACCTGCGTATTGGCCGGTTTCCAAACTACTACGTTACCGCACATGGCGGCGGAAGTAGGCAGGTTGCCGCCGATAGCGGAGAAGTTGAAGGGTGTAACAGCCAGTACGAAACCTTCGAGGGGACGATATTCCAGGCGGTTGTGCACGCCCGGTGAGCTTACTGGTTGCTGACCGTAGATGTCCGTGAGGTAATGTACGTTGAAGCGCAGGAAATCAATGAGTTCGCAGGCGCTGTCAATTTCAGCCTGGTAGGCGTTCTTGCTCTGCCCGAGCATGGTAGCGGCATTGGTATGCGCGCGATATTTGGTGGCCAGTAGTTCTGCTGCTTTCAGGAAAACGGCGGCGCGTTGCTCCCAGGGAGTGTCCGCCCATTGCTGACGCGCAGCGAGTGCTGCCTCAATGGCTGCTTTCACATGGCTGGCATCGCCGGCATGGAAATGGCCAAGTTTGTGTTTGATCTCGTGCGGCGGACGAATATCCACCGTTTTGCCGGTGCGCACTTCCTTTCCGCCAATGTACATCGGGATGTCCATTTCAACGGATTTGTACGCGGCCAGCTGTGCCTTCAGTGCTGCCCTTTCCGGGGAGCCTGGCGCAAAACTCTTTACCGGTTCATTGCCTGGTGCTGCAAAATCAAAATAAGCGTTATGCATGGCTTAGATTGTTGTTTCGTGATAAATTATGATTGGCTGCTTTAACCTTTTTCTTCTTCTTTCTGCATCATCAGGTAAGCCTTGATGAATCCGTCCAGCTCCCCGTCCATAACGGGTTGCACGTTGCCCACTTCGTACTCGGTACGATGATCTTTGATCATTTTGTAAGGATGGAATACGTAGGAACGGATCTGAGACCCCCACTCGATCTTGCGTTTGTTCGCATTGGTAGCGTTCTTCAGCTCCTCGCGACGGCGGATCTCTTCTTCATACAAGCGGGATTTCAACATAGTGAGCGCTTTTTCGCGGTTCTCACCCTGCGTACGCGCCTGCTGGCACTCGATGATGATGCCGGAGGGGATGTGCTTCAGCCGCACTGCCGTTTCCACCTTGTTCACGTTCTGACCACCCTTACCACCGGAACGGTAGAATTCCCATTCCAGGTCTGCCGGGTTCACCGTTACTTCAATGGTGTCATCTACCAGCGGGTAGACGAATACGGAAGCGAAAGAAGTATGCCTCCGGGCGTTGGAGTCGAAAGGAGAAATGCGTACGAGCCGGTGTACCCCGCTTTCGGCTTTCAACAGGCCATAGGCGAATTCACCATCAAATTCAAGGGTAGCGGATTTGATACCCGCACCATCCCCATACTGCACATCTATCTCACTTACTTTCCAGCCCTGCTTTTCCCCGTACATGCGATACATGCGCAGGAGCATTTCTGCCCAGTCCTGGCTTTCCGTACCACCGGCACCGGAGTTGATGGTCAATACGGCAGGCATTTCATCTTCCGGCTGGTTCAAAGTGCTCTTGAACTCCAGTTCGTCCAGCGCGTTGGTGGCATGCTGATGCGCGGTGTTCACCTCTTCTTCCGTGGCTTCGCCTTCCTTCTGGAATTCCAGCAATACGGCACTGTCCTCAATGGCAGTGCGTACCTGCTCATAGAGGTCCACCCAGAATTTGTTCACCTTGATCTCTTTCAGAATGCCGGTAGCCCGCTCGTTATCGTCCCAGAAACCGGGCGCGAGGGTCATTTGCTTGTCGTTTTCGATTTTGTCTATGCGGTCCTGTACGTTAAAGAAAACCTCCCAGGACGTACAGACGGTCCCTCATAGCCTTAAGTTGCTCTATTGTCATAAGTCCGCAAAGATAATCCTTTATTAACGAATTATGAAACACGCTAAACCTTTCATCTCCCGGTTTTCCACCGTATTTTTGAACGAAACTTTAACAGCATCGTATGTTCCCATCCGTACACCCACTTACCACCCAGGCCTGGCAGAAACTGCAAACGCTGGCGCCCGCCATGAAACAGACCCATATGCGCGACCTTTTTGCAAAGGATCCGGATCGCTTCCGGAAGTTCTCCCTGCAACTGGAGGACATCCTGTTCGATCATTCCAAGAACCTCATAGACCCGGATACGCTCCAAACCTTACTGGAACTGGCCCGGGAATGCAAACTGGAGGAGGCAGTCCATGCGATGTTCAGCGCGGAGAAGATCAATGCCACCGAACAGCGCGCCGTACTGCACACTGCGCTGCGCAATGTATCTTCCACCCCGGTGATGCTGGATGGCAGGGATGTGATGCCGGAGGTGAACGCCGTGCTACAACAAATGGAAGACTGCTGCCGCAGGGTACACAGCGGGGAATGGAAAGGATTTTCGGGTAAGCGTATCCGTTATATCGTGAACATCGGTATTGGCGGTTCCGACCTTGGACCAGTGATGGTGACCGAAGCCCTCCACCCCTACTGGGTTCCGGGCATTCAAGCCTACTTCGTTTCCAATGTAGATGGCACTCATATCGCAGAGACGCTGAAGAAAGTAACGGTGGATGAAACCCTGTTCCTCATTGCGTCCAAAACTTTCACCACACAGGAAACCATGACCAACGCGCATACCGCCCGCAGCTGGTTCCTGCAGCATGGCGGCACGGAAAAGGATATTGCTCTGCACTTTGCGGCGCTATCCACCAATGAAAAAGCCGTGAAGGAATTTGGTATCGATACAAAGAACATGTTCGCGTTCTGGGATTGGGTAGGCGGCCGTTATTCCCTCTGGTCCGCGATCGGTTTGTCTATTGCACTGACCGTCGGCTTCGATCATTTCAAAGCGTTACTGGCCGGCGCACATACTACCGACCTGCATTTCCGGGATACGGTGTTGGAAAAGAACATCCCCGTGATCATGGCGCTGATCGGGCTATGGTATGGTAATTTCTTTGATGCGGATTCCGAAGCGATCCTTCCCTACGATCAATATATGCATCGCTTTGCCGCCTATTTCCAGCAGGGGAATATGGAGAGCAATGGAAAGTATGTGGACCGGAACGGGCATCCTGTCTCCTGGCAAACCGGACCGATTGTTTGGGGAGAGCCCGGCACGAATGGCCAGCACGCCTTTTACCAGCTGATCCACCAGGGCACCAAAATGATCCCCTGCGATTTTATTGCACCTGCAATCAGCCACAACCCTATCGGCGACCATCATCCTAAACTCCTGTCTAATTTCTTCGCGCAAACGGAAGCACTGATGAATGGAAAAACGGCGGATGAAGTACGGGTCGAAGGCACTCCTGAACCCCTCGTTCCCTATAAAACCTTTGCAGGCAACCGTCCGACCAACTCATTCCTGCTCAGGCAGATCACTCCGCGTTCCCTCGGCATGCTCATAGCATTGTATGAACACAAGATCTTCGTGCAGGGCGTAATCTGGAACATTTACAGCTTCGACCAATGGGGGGTGGAACTGGGTAAGCAACTCGCGAACCGCATTCTGCCCGAACTGCTGAACGAGACGCCGGTAAGCTCGCATGATACTTCTACCAACGGGCTTATCAACGCATACAAACAGCTGCGGAAATAATCGTTTAACAGGGAAACTGTACAAGTAAATAGTTTCCCTGCTTTTTGTTACGAAATATTCGTAGATTCACGGAGCTAAACTGCTTCGTATGTCAAACAAGTCTCTCCTCTTCTTCATCGCTGCTTGTTTTTGCCTGGTATCCGCCTCGGCCCAGCAAACATTTACGATAAAGGGTCGCATTAAGGGCCTGAAGGATAGTATCCCGATTTTCCTGATGATGGATAACGGTTCGGTATTATCAACGGTAGAAAAAGGAACCATCGTTAACGGCGTCTTTTCCTTTACGGCGAAACCGGAACAGGAAGGCGTTACGAAATATGCGCTGATGGCTGATGGCGATAACTTCCCGTCATCCTGGCTTGACGTTTGGGCTTCGCCGGGTGCTGACATTAAGATAGATGGAGAGGGTTACCTTTTCAAGAACTGGCGGGTAAGCAGCAATATTCCGGAGCAGCGGGAGGCTGCCCGTTACTTTGCACCCAGTGCGAATGAATGGAAGCAATGGCAGGAGGCAGTTGTGGAAAGAAAACAGCTAAGAAAAAAACGTCCGGATGCCGGTCCGGGTGAGATAAAAGCGGCCGCCGATTCGTTGAACAAAGCGGCACAGGCATGGATGGATAAGATCATGGACAGGGAGCTTGTTACCATGGAGCGCATGCCGGTTACGGACATCTGGATGGCTAAACTCAGGCAGGCGGCGCTATCTGCCACCTATAATCATCGTGAAGCGTTCCGGCAAAAAGTGATACAGCTCTATAACAAGTTACCCGAAAATCAACGTAAGAGTCGTGCCGGGGTGGCAACAAGGGTATATCTGTACCCGGTAGTGGTTGTTAAAAAAGGAGAACCGATGGCCGATACTGTCATGACAGACCTGTTGGGGAAAACGCACCGGCTGACAGACTATAAAGGCATGTACCTGTTGCTTGACTTCTGGAGCGTGGGTTGCGGCCCCTGCATCGCAGCCATGCCCGAGCTGGACGCGATAGCGGATTCACTTTCCTCGAGGTTAAAAGTTATCAGCATTAATATGGATGAAAAGAGAGAACTGTGGAAGAAGTTCCTGGAAAAGAAGACGCCCGCAACAATCAACCTGAATGATGACATGGGAATGGCGGGCCTCGCCGCGCGATATGGGGTGAATGGTATTCCGCATTATGTTATGATTTCGCCTGAAGGTGTTATAGTGGATCACTGGGTGGGTTATGAAGCAAAAGAACTGACGAAGCGGGTGAAGAAATTTGTTGAGTAAATAAACAAAAAAACTCCGGAGTGATCCGGAGTTTTTGTTTTCAATATCTTACTGACAGGGAAAGGTTTTACCATTTGTCTACATCCTCGTTGGAAGGGGCCTGAGCTTCAGCTTCGGCTTCAGCGGCAACTTCTGTACGGGAAGCAGCTACTTCTACACCTTCGCCATCCTGCTCATCGTCACGGGAGTAGTCATGGTTGTAAGCATCAAAGTCAAAATCGGGCATCAATTCTGTTTTCACATAATTGATCGTTTCGGTTAAAGCATTCAGGAACTTGTTAAAGTCTTCTTTGTACAGGAATACTTTGTGCCTGTCGTAACCGTTATCGTTGAAACGTTTTTTGCTTTCCGTGATAGTCAGAAAGTAGTCGTTCCCCCGGGTAGTTTTTACATCAAAGAAATAAGTTCTTCTTTTGCCCGCTTTCAATCGCTTGGAAAAGATGCTGTCGTTGTTTCTTTCCTGTTGATTGTTGTTTTCGTACGCCACAGTTGATAGATTTAAGTGTTAACGAATCAAATCCTGTTTGAATGATCAATAATCAACAAATATACTATTGTTTTACAAATATCAAAATAATTTTAAATGATTTTGAAAAATCATCTTATATTTCCCGGAAACCTTGATGGTATTGCATTACAACGCAATGACTATGATTCATTTACGCTCTCTTCCTCCCCTGTTTGCTGACGGGCATACAGCTCTGCATAATAGCCGTTCAACAGCAATAATTCTTCATGTGTACCACTCTCTACCATCCTTCCCTCATCCAGTACAATGATGCGGTCGAATGCGAAAAGGGAGAAGATACGATGGGTGATGATAATGGCCGTTTTGTCTTTCAGGTAAGCATAGAGATTGCCGATGATCTCCTTCTCCGTACGCGCATCCACGGCAGAGAGACAATCGTCGAACACAAGGATGTTGGGGTTCCGGATCAGCGCCCTCGCAATGGATACCCGTTGTTTCTGGCCACCACTGAGGGTTACACCCCTTTCCCCTACTACAGTTCCGAAACCTTCCGGGAACTGGAGAATATCTTTCTCTACGGATGCCTGCCTGGCCGCCTGACGCACATCCTCCTCGCCTGCCTGCGGCTCTCCAAAGCGGATATTATTGCTGATGGTATCGGAGAACAGGAATACATCCTGTGGTACATAGCTGATCTGGTTACGGAGGGAATGCAGCTTTAGTTCACGTACATCTTCCCCATCCACCTTCACCTGTCCTTCCTGCGGATCATACATCCGGATCAGCAGCTGTGCGAGTGTGGATTTGCCGGAACCGGTACGACCAATCACCGCTATTTTCTGGCCTGCGCTGATCTTCAATTCAAGGTTTTGCAATGCCCGGATGCCGGTATGCGGATAAGTGAAGGATACATTGTTGAAATGGACTTCCCCCGTCAGCGTCTGCTCCTTCGCATTCGCCGCATCCCTGATCTCCGGCCGGATATCGAGGAATTCATTGATACGTTGTTGTGAAGCGGCTGCCCGCTGGATCATGGAAGCTACCCACCCGATGGAAAAAAACGGGAATGTGAGCATGTTCACATACAACACAAACTCCGCCAGGTTACCGATGGTGATATTGCCATGTATAACCTGCATACCGCCGGTGAAGATGGTCAGGATAACACTGAGGCCTATCATGAGCGCCATGGCGGGTTGATAGAGGGCGTCTGTTTTGGCAAGACTGATAGAGCTGTGCTTATAGGTTTCACTTGCCTCTTCGAAGTGCACCGCGCTGGGCTCCTCCTGCACATAGGATTTGATCACCCGGATGCCGGAATAATTTTCCTGTGCAATGGAAGTGATATTGGAAAGTTGCGCCTGAATGCGTTCGCTTTTCTTGTGGATCACCCGGTTCACGAAATAAATGGTGATTGCCAGCAAAGGCAGCGGGGATAAGGTATATAGCGTAAGTACCGGGTTCACGTTCCACATCAGCCAGATGATGATGACCATCATGATCACCGTTCTGGTGGCATACATCAACGCAGGTCCAACGTACATGCGTACCCTGGATACATCTTCCGTGATACGGCTCATCAGGTCGCCGGTGCGGTTCATTTTGAAGAAATTCAGGTCCAGCCGCTGGTATTGTTTGTAGATCGCATTCTTCAGATCGTACTCGATATGGCGGCTCATCACAATGAGGGTTTGCCTTTGCAGGAACATGAAGAAACCGCTCAGGAGCGCCAGGCCAAGGATGGATACACCGTAGAAAGTAAGCGTTTGCGAGAACCCGCTGCGGAAAGCGCCTTTCAGGCCCGTGTCGCTGATCATCCGGTAGTTCTTGAGGTTTTCTTCGAGGAGGTCGAATATCTGGCGAACGAGAATGGGCTGGAAAACGCTGAATACGATGGAGATGGCGGTGAACAACATGCCCAGCAGGAAGCGCCATTTGTATTTGACAAAGTATTTATTTAAAGCTGCAAGGTGTTTCATCCGTTTAATCGCTCAATTCATTATACCCTGCAAATGTAGCGATTGATTACCCATTTCGCTCATCTTTGAACAAATGCTTTCCCCGAAGGATCAGCCGATACCCTCTTCGCCGCAGAGAAATCGCCCGTTGATGACGCTCTCCGGCCATCCGGTATTTCCGGTATGCCGCGAAAATCGTTTGGGCGCTGAGCATACCGACCACCTGGTCCTTTCGCTCTTTCTGTACCACGGGCAGATGATCGATCCTGTAACGGCTCATGATATCGATCGCCAGGCTGAGTCTGCTTTCTGGGTAGACGTACAGCGTTTGATGTTCCTCGTTGATCAGGGATGTTCGCGGTTCCATCACTTCCCCTGCCTTCAAATGCTGCAACACATCGGGTTCATAAGCTTCCGGCGTGGAAACACCCCGCCGCCGGATCTTCTCTGTCATGATCGAGCCTTTCATCAGGAAAAAGGAGACGAAATAAGAAGCCGTACAAGCTCCCAGCAGCGGTAAAAGTCCATGCGGCTGCATCGTGCATTCAAATGCAAAAATGATGGAAGTAAGCAGCGCTCTGGCGGCGCCGGCAAACATGGCAGCCATTCCTATTAACGCGCAGGTAGAAAGACTGAGATGACTTTCGGGGAAGATATCGAGCACGATCATCCCCAAACCAACGCCGGCAGCGCCGCCAATGGTTAGCAGCGGCGCCAGTGTTCCGCCTGATGTGCCGCTTCCGAGGGAAACAGACCAGGAAATGAATTTCAGGAAACACAGTCCAAGCACCATTTGCGCAGTCAGCTGGCCTGATAACAACGCGGTAATATTGTTGTATCCAACTCCCAGTGTGTACGGTGCAAAATATCCGGTTACACCCACTGCAACAGCGCCAATTGCAGGCCACCACATCCAGTGAACGGGCAGCTTCTCGAACATGTCTTCAATCAGGTAGATGCTCTTGGAAATGAAAGCGGCCATTACCCCGATAATAGCGCCCAGCGCCAGGTACCAGAGCATTTGCTCGTATCCCGGAGCAGGGATATCCGGCATGGCGAAAACAGGGGCCGTACTGAAAAGCAGATAGTGCATAGCAGCGCCGGTGGCACATGCCAGGGCAACCGGGATAATGGAACGCGGTGAAAATTCAAACAGTAATAATTCGATGGCCAGTAACACCGCAGCTATAGGAGTTCCGAAAATAGCCGCCATACCGGCGGTTGCGCCGGCGGTGAGCATGATCTTCCGCTCATTAGGCGAGATGCGCATGATCTGTCCTGCCAGGGAACCAAAGGCGCCGCCCGTTGCAATGATAGGCCCCTCAGCCCCAAAAGGCCCTCCCGTTCCAATAGAGATTGCCGCCGATAAAGGCTTGAGGAGTGTGATGACCGGTTTGATGCGACTTTCATTCGTCAACACCTGTTCCATCGCTTCCGGTATACCATGCCCCCGGATGGCTGCTGATCCCCTTCTGGCAATGATCCCTACCAGTAACCCGCCGATCACCGGCACCAGGATCACCCAATACCCCAATGCATGATGAGCCGGATTTCCTTCC
This sequence comes from Chitinophaga niabensis, assembly GCA_017849435.1. Lineage (GTDB taxonomy): Bacteria > Bacteroidota > Bacteroidia > Chitinophagales > Chitinophagaceae > Chitinophaga > Chitinophaga niabensis_A. The sequence continues at coordinate 164,119 of JAFIGY010000022.1, read as the reverse complement.
GCAAAGGAGAAGCGGCCGTAAAAGGATATATTCGTGATAAGATTAATTAATGCCACCAGGAACTTCGCAATGCATCCGATCAGGATGGCATTGATCACTACCTGCACACTGAGGAGAAAAACGCGATGTGAAACAAGCGAGCTTTCCGGATCAGGAGAAATATCCGCTTCCAGCGAAGGTGCTACAGGGATGGAAGTTTCATCCATAAAATATATGCTTTTCGGCTACAAAAGTATTATTTATGCAATATTTTTGAAGATATATTTTCATTTTTCATCGTAATTATATTAATCAGGCAATATTTATGCACCATCCGAACTGTTTTTTGTGCCGTTACTGCCTTGCGGAATGGCTGCCCGCCATTGCTGCTGAGATGCAACTACTGCGTTTCAAAAAAGGACAGGTGATTTTCCGGGAAGATGATCCGGCTGAAGGTTTTTATTTTCTGCACGAAGGGAAAGTAAAAGTTCACAAACGATGGGGAGATGAGAAAGAATTGATCATCAAATTTGCAGTAGCGGGCGATGTACTGGGCCACCGGGGAATCGGTCCTGATCAGCGTTACCCCGTCACCGCTACTGCGCTGGACAACGGGGAAGCCTGTTTTGTGACCAGTGCCTTTTTCCGGACCACGCTGAAAGTGAATAGTGAACTGGCCTACCAGATGATGATGCTCTATGCCCATGAATTGCAGGCCACCGAACACAGTATGCGCAATATGATCCACCTGGATGTAAAAGGCCGGATTGCCGGAGCTCTGCTGAAAATCCGCGATCTGTTCGGAACAGATGAACATGGGAATATCAATAACATACTTACGAAGCAGGACATCGCATCATTTGCGGGCACTACCTATGAATCCCTCTTCAAAGTAATGAACGAACTGACGCGGGACGGCATCATCCATACCGAAGGAAAGCATATCCGGATCAAAAAAGAAAAGAAGCTGAAAGCCTGTATGGGTGACGGCCTGCAGTGAAGCCACAAAAAAGGGAGCATTGCTGCTCCCTTTCTGCTTTACAAACCCTTTAAAGTTTCGAGTATCTTCTTTTCGGCATCCGCCTGGCTTACATCTTCTTTTTTGAACGGCTGGCCGGTGATTTTCTCGAACAGTTCGATGTACCGGTTGGTTACGCTTTCCACGAACGCATCGGTCATTTCCGGTACCGTTTGGCCGTCTTTCCCCTGAAAGCCGTTCTCCATCAGCCATTCACGCACAAATTCCTTGCTTAGCTGTTTCTGCGGCTCGTCTGCTTTTTGTTTTTCCTCATATCCTTCTGCATAGAAATAACGGGAAGAGTCCGGGGTATGGATCTCATCGATCAGGTAGATCGTATCACCGATCTTACCGAACTCATATTTGGTATCCACCAGTATCAATCCGCGTTTGGCCGCGAGTTCCCGGCCGCGTTGGAACAGGGCAAGGGTATATTTTTCCAGTTTTTCGTAATCTTCTTTGCTCACCAGCCCCTGCGCGATGATCTGCTCGCGGGAAATATCCTCATCATGCCCTTCATGTGCCTTGGTGGTGGGGGTGATGATGGGGTTTGCGAAAAAATCGTTCTCCTTCAGGCCTTCCGGCAGCGCTACACCGCAGAGTTCACGTTTACCGCTCTTGTAGGTACGCCATGCATGGCCGGTAAGGTTACCGCGCACCACCATTTCCACGGGGAAAGTCTCGCACTTCAATCCTACGGTGGCGTTGGGTAAGGGTACGGATTTCACCCAATTCGGTACGATATCTTTCGTAGCATCCAGCATGATCGCCGCAATCTGGTTCAACACCTGCCCCTTGTACGGGATCGGGCGGGGCAATACCACATCGAAGGCAGAGATGCGGTCACTCACGAACATTACCATCCATTTGTCCTCAATGGTGTATACGTCCCGCACCTTGCCTTTGTAGAAGGCGGTCTGGTGGGGAAATTTAAAAGTAGATTCTAACATGCCGGATTATTTTTAGTGTTGCAAAAATACTTCAGCACAACTTAATTTTACAAAGCAAATTTTATGGACCGATATCAGCCGATAGATTGCAATTACTACGACCGCCTGGAGGCCTGGGCTACCATGCGTGTGCCCTGCCTGCTGGTATTTCTGGACGAGAACGGTGTTCAGCAGGAACTTTCCGCCCGTATCGGGGATCTGTATACGCTGGATAAAGCGGAATATCTCCTGACGGATAACGGGCTGGTGATCCGCCTGGACAAACTTTTATCCGTCAATGGCGTTCCGCTGCCGGGAACTTGCTAAATTTAGGGCATGAATACTTCACAAGTAGAACTCATGTGTACCCGCCTTGTTGTGGCAGCATTGGCAGGCTGCCTCCTCGGGCTGGAACGGGAATTACGGCGCAAAGCGGCCGGTGTACGCACCATTGCTGTTATTTGTGTAAGCTCTGCCTTATTCACGGTGCTCAGCCACTATGCAGGTGGCTCCACAGGAGACCGTATCGCCTCCAACATCCTTACAGGTGTGGGTTTTATAGGAGGAGGTGTTATTTTCAGAAGCGGGCTTACGGTGGACGGTATCACCACTGCCGCCGTGATCTGGGCCTCTGCGGCTATCGGGATGGCGATGGGATTGGGAGAATTCTACATCGGGGGATTCACAACTATTATTGCGCTGATCCTCTTGTGGGCGTTGCATCCCCTGGAAGCCTACATTCTCAGCCATGCAGAAAAAAGATTCTATGCCATTCGTTACCGGGAAGATGTGATGCAGCCTGGCGACCTCGAAAAGATATTTCATCATCACCGCCTGCAGGTGAAATCCATCTGCACCACCAAGTCCCTTGACGAAACAAGCGGACATACCATATTTGAAGGGAAATACGAGCTCACCGGTACTTCCCGGCATATGGAGAACATGAACGATCAGCTGCTGGTGAATACCAACATCATGAGTTTTGGCATAGAAGCGGCCAAGTAATTATTTTTTCTTCCAGGTCATCAGCACTACTCCGGCAATTACAATACCGGAGCCGATCATCGCGTATACTGACAGGCTCTCATGGGCGATCAGCCATCCCAGAAATATAGCTACCACCGGGTTTACATAAGCATACGTGGCCGTGAGCCGCGTAGGCGCATTATTGACTAACCAGCTGTAAGCGGTATATCCCACGAGCGAACCAAAGAACACGAGATAAAGGATCGCGGACCAGGTGCGGAGGGTCATCTGACCGGCCAGGTGCCAGTCCTGCCGCTCCAAAATATAGCTAAGTATAATGGAAGCCAGCATCCCCGCCAGCATTTGCAGCCCCGAGGCCGTCAATGGTTTGGGAAGGTTCAGCCGCGGGGACAGCAGAGAACCGAGGGCCCAGGCGATAGAACCCGCCGTGAGTACGGGAATAGGCCAGAGCGGGTAGGATCTGGCCGCCGCATCGGCCGTATGGAAAAAGTGGAAAGGATCGAATATATAGAAAAGGCCCACGAAGCCGAGTGCGAGGCCGCCGAGGGTGAGGGGTTTGGGACGTTGTTTGCTGAAGAAAGCCCAGTCCAGCATGATCATCCAGGCAGGCAAAGCCGCTACGAACAGGGCTACCAGTCCGGATGGAATGAACTTAACGGCCAGGGCTACACTGGAATTGCCGCACCCCAGCAGCAACACCCCTACAATGGCCGCATTGCGCACCTGTTCTTTTGTAGGCAGCGTCTTTTCCCGTACCAGACCGATGGTCGTCATCAGGCATCCCGCAATAATAAAACGGATGGCAGATAAAAGAAAAGGTGGCAGTACCTCTGCCGCTATTTTCATACCGAGGTATGTAGAACCCCAGATAATATACACCAGCCCGAGGGCTGTGATCAATTTAGTCTTCATTATCGGACGTACACCTCTATCGTTGCATTGGTAGGCCTTCTTGGTGCCAGGAAGGTGTCTACCTGCCGGTAATGCTGTTTCAGCTCATCCCGGAGTGCAAAAGGAAAGAAATTATTCAGCGTAGGCGCGTATTCGTAAAGCACCACATCGTATTTCTTCTGCCGGATCTTAGCGGCATAATCGGCCAGTTGTCTGTTGAACATGCCTACACCGAGGTGATGCCACAGCGGTATCTGATGGCCGGTTTCCAGTTTGTACCCGATAGCATGATCCAGTGGGGTTAACTCGGTGAGATTCAACAGATCAACCCCTCCCCTTTTGGATTTTATTTCGGGCATGGCCATCAGCCGTTCTATCCCATGTACGGTGGATGGCGGCATGTATATTTTTTTGAATTCCGGCAGATCGGAAAAAATCCATTGCGAAGAGGGCACATCGGTTGTATCCGTATCGATCATGAAATTCCTGCGGGAAACAACGTTCTCACCACCTTGTACGGTTTCCGGCGGCGAGGGCAGTACGCGTTCCAGTATCCTGTCGATATACTTGTAATAGGAGCCTGACCACCAAAGCAGGATCAGCAATGCGGATGCGAAGAAGGCTTTGGGAGTTTCCATTTTTAATTGCAGCATTTCCCCCATCATGGTGAGAATGAAAGCAAAAGCGAAACTATGGAAGAAGATGTTATTGTCCGGCGGTGTATAACTCGTTACCTGGAACAGCGCCGCTTCTACCAGTATGCCAAGGGTGACGAGTAGGAAGAGCATCCGGGTTTTATTCGCCCACAGCCCCCTCCAGTCCCGAAGTCCTGGTATCAGCAACAATACAATCAACAGAAAATAGAATTTGAGCCACTGGGAGGCGTTTAACAACTCATCCGCGAAATCCTTTACCGATAAACGGGAGTTATGCGGCGGCTGGCCATGATTGAACCAATAGCCGAAACCGTGAGGAACGAAAGGTAAGATGAACGCGCAGGCCACGATGATATAAAACCCGATAAATGCTGCCAGCTTCTGCCAGCGTTTTTCATGCAGACTGTGATAAGCCAGCAGCGCAAGGCAGAGCAATAAAGCAAGTCCGCCGCCATCCTGCTTGGTGAAGAAGCTCAGGAAAGTGAAGAACGCCGCGGCAAAGAGCTGCGCCCATTTCCATTTGCCGGTCCGGCTGATGCCGCAGAGCAGGAAAGCCATGCCCGTCAGCTGATAGATAATAACGGTGTTATTATACCAGGGCCAGAAGTTCATGAAAGAATAAGACAGCACGTATAACAGCACGGACAGTATGCGCGTGCCCGTTGGTACCTGCAGACTTTTCAGGATAGACCGGAAGGCCAGGCCACCTATGATATTTAAAACCACCTGTGCTTTTACGAGCGAGATCAGCTGGGGACCAAGCAGCTTAAAGAACAGCGCCGGTACGAGCCAGTACCCGAAACCGAGCGGCGTGCCGAAATCCCGGTAAGGTACCTGGCCCTGCGAAAGTCGGTATGCCCCTTCCCAGGAAAGAAAAATATTCACGCGATAGGGAAATGTGACCAACAGCGGCACCAGGGCAAAGCCAATAATGATGAGGTATTCCAGTATTGTAGCCCGTCGAGGTGTCATAAAAGCTTTGTGCATAGTCGTATGGGGTATTTTAAACAAATAATGGTATTTTGATATTCGAGACGGGCAAAAATAATTACAAATCCTCAGATTCGTTGTATCTTGCCGCGCATTAATGTTTAATCCCCGTGCAATACTTGAAACTCTTACGGCCGAAACACTGGGCCAAGAACCTTTTTCTGTTCATTCCCCTCTTTTTCGCGGGCGAGATATTCAATGTGAATAAGGTCGTTGTGCTGCTGGGGGCTTTTGCATGTTTCAGCCTGCTGGCCAGCAGCATTTATGTGATCAATGATTACAGGGATATTGAGGCGGACAGGGCGCATCCGGAGAAATGCAAACGGCCGCTCGCTTCCGGTGCTATTTCCAAGTCTGTGGCATTGGTGGTTTTCGGGTTGCTGGTGGTGGCGGGACTAGGGGGCGCCTGGCTGATCGGAAACAAGTTCCTGTTTGTGCTGAGCATCTACTTCGTGCTGAACCTGGCCTATTCCTTCGGGCTGAAGAATATTTCCATCCTCGATATCTTTATCGTTGCCGCGGGTTTTGTGCTGCGTGTAAAGGCTGGCGGTGTGGCTTCCCAAATCCCCGTATCCGAATGGCTCATGCTGATGGTCTTTCTGCTGGCGCTGTTTATGGCGATCGCCAAGAGGCGGGACGATATTGTACTGAAGATCGCGTCCGGGAAAGATATGCGCGTTGCTTCCAAGGGATATAATATGGATTTCCTGAACGTTTCCCTGGCGCTGGTTTCCGCGGTGATCATCGTTACCTATATCATGTACACCATGGACGATCTCACCCAGGCGCACTTCAAAACCTACCGGCTTTATTATACCGCCGTTTTTGTAATTGCGGGATTAATGCGATATTTGCAAATAACCTACGTGGAGAACGATACCGGTTCTCCCACTAAAATCCTGTACAAAGACCGCTTTATTCAATTAACCATTCTCCTGTGGATCCTGAGCTTTTATGTGATCATTTATTTACCGACGAATAAAAGTTTTTTTGAATAATGCGCAAACAATTATCAAACTGGGGAAATTACCCCGCATTGGACTGTGACGAAAGCTCCTTTTCGCAGGAAGATCAGTTGTTGCAGTACGTTAACACCCACGATCATATGATCGCGCGGGGGAATGGCCGTTGCTACGGTGATGCATCCCTCGGCGAGCATAGCATTTCCACCCTGCGTTACGACAAAGTACTGTCCTTCGATATTAAGGCCGGCATCTTTGAATGCCAGTCCGGGGTTACGCTGGACCAGGTGCTGGAGATCATCGTACGGGACGGATGGTTTCTGCCCGTTACCCCCGGCACCAAATTCATCACCGTTGGGGGCGCCGTTGCTTCCGATGTACATGGTAAGAACCATCATGCGGAAGGCAGCTTTTCCAACCACGTGATCAGTATGGAAGTGCTTACCGGCAAGGGTTATGTCACCTGTTCCCCGGATCAGGACAGCGATCTGTTCTGGGCTACCTGTGGCGGAATGGGGCTCACCGGCGTGATCACCAAAGTAAAATTTCGTTTAAAGAAGATAGAGACCGCCTATATCAAACAGAAACAGATCAAGGCCGAAAACCTTGATGACATTCTGCGCCTGTTCGATGAGTACAGGCATTATACCTATTCCATGGCCTGGATCGATTGCCTGCAGAAAGGTAAAAGCTTCGGCCGCAGCATTCTCATCGTAGGTGAGCATGCAAAGAAAGAAGAGCTGAACAGTAAGCAGGTCCGCTTTCCGCTGGAACTGCCGGAAAAGCTAAAGCTCACCGTACCGTTCAACCTTCCCTCTTTCGTGCTGAACAACTTCACCGTTAAAGCATTCAATGCATTATACTACGCCAAGAACTTCAAAAAGGAGATCAACAACGTGGTGCCTTACGAACCCTTCTTCTACCCGCTGGACGCCATCCATCACTGGAACAGAGGATATGGTAAACAGGGCTTCGTGCAGTACCAGTTTGTGTTGCCGATAGACCGGAAAGAAGGGCTGGCAGCCATCCTCCGTCGCATCAGCGAAAAAGGATGGGGCTCTTTCCTCGCCGTGTTGAAAGTTTTTGGGAAGCAGGATGATCTGATCTCCTTTCCGATGGAAGGATATACGCTGGCACTCGATTTCCCCGTGCGGAAAGGGCTTTTCCCCTTTCTGGACGAGCTGGACGCGATGGTGCTGGCATATGGAGGAAGGCTCTATCTCAGCAAGGATGCACGTATGCAGCAGGAAGTGTTCTGGAAGAGCTACCCGAACGCTGCGAAGTTTGCAGACATCGTGAAAACCTATAACCCCGGCGGAAAATTCCGCTCTGTACAATCTGACCGGCTGGGGATAAACAATTATGAATTAGCAATTACGAATTACGAGTGAAGAACTTATTGCTTTTTCTCTTATATACAATTCGTAATTGATAATTCGTAATTCGTAATTGACCAATATGATACCTACTGTATTGATACTCGGCGCCGGCTCTGATATGGCCGTGGCCATCGCCCGCAAGTATGCATCCGAAAGTTACGCCATCCAGCTGGCCGCCCGCAGGCCGGAACAGCTGCATGCCCTTCAACAGGACCTGCAGATCCGGCATAATACCACCGCTACCACTCATGCTTTTGACGCCACAGATTTTGACAGTCATGCTGCTTTTTATCAATCCCTGCCTGTAAAACCTGAGATTGTAATCTGCGTGTTCGGCTATCTCGGCGACCAGGAAAAGGGGCAGCGCGACTGGCAGGAGGCATCCCGCATCCTGCACACCAATTATACCGGCGCAGTGTCCATCCTCAATGTCGTGGCAGAAGATATGGCCGCGCGGAAATCCGGCACCATCATCGGGATCAGTTCCGTGGCGGGAGAAAGGGGCAGGATGAGCAACTACCTGTATGGCAGTGCCAAAGCGGGGTTCACGGCTTATCTTTCCGGTTTGCGCAACCGCCTTTTTCATACAGGCGTACACGTTATGAGCGTGCAGCCCGGTTTCGTGAACACGCGCATGACCGAAAATTTGTCTTTACCACCGCTATTGACCGCGCAGCCGGAACAGGTGGCGAAAGATGTTTTCAAGGCGGCGGCAAAGAAAAAGAACGTCATTTACACGAAATGGTTCTGGCGATATATTATGCTGATCATCCGCAACATACCTGAGTTCATTTTCAAAAAGCTTAAACTGTAATGAACGTTATCGCTTTTTTTGATTTTGACGGGACTATCACCCGCAGGGATACCCTGTTTGAGATCATCCGGTACCAGAAGGGTCCGTTGCGGTTCTATCTGGGAATGGGTTTGCTCTCCCCTTTCCTGATGCTGTTCAAACTGAAAGCGATCTCCAATCAGCGGATGAAGGAGATGGTGCTGGGGCATTTTTTCCGTAATACCCCTCTGCAGGTTTTCCAGCGGCGTTGTGATGATTTCTGTCGCGAGCGCCTTCCCGGCCTGCTTCGTCCGAAAGCGCTCAATGCCATTGCATGGCATCAGGCTGCAGGACATAAAATATACATCGTCACCGCATCTGCATCCAACTGGATCGCGCCGTGGAGCAGCGCTTTGAGTATCCCCTGCATCGCTACCTTACTGGAAGTAAAAGATGGCCGGATCACCGGCAGGCTGGAAGGCAGGAACTGCAATGGGGAAGAAAAGGTGCACCGGATCAAGGAGGCAGTGCATCTGACCACATTTGACACCATTTATGCCTACGGGGACAGCGGCGGCGACCGCGAAATGCTCGCCATTGCCCAATACAAGGGTTTCCGTGTATTTGAGTAGTTCCCGCATTGGATTTATCGCCCCAATTCCTTACATTTAAGTTTAATAGTTAACACCCAAAAAATATCCTATATGGCTGCAACCCAAAAAGTTCCGCCGGAATATTTCACGCAGGCCCCGGAAGTGGTCACTGCGTTACAGCAGTTGGCTGATAAATTTGACGAGCCCGGCACTCCCCACAATTACAAAAAACTTCGTATTTCAGATACTTTCGATGCGGAAGGGCATCAATATGTGAACCTCGTACAGGAAGGCGGTGGCGTACTGGGCGTAGCGCTGGTAGGCTATACGTACATCCTCGAGAAACTGGGCATTCGCTTCATGCGGCTCGCCGGTACCAGTGCAGGAGCTATCAATACAACCCTGCTGGCGGTGGTGAAAGAAGACAAGGCCCGGCAGATCACCAGCTCCGAACGCATCCTGCAATATCTCTGCGAGAAACCTTTTTTCGATTTCGTTGACGGGCATCCCATTGCCCGCGCATTGATCCGGTGGATCATCAAAACCGAGCATTTCGCGCAACGCATCCGGAACGGCGGCCTGTGGATGGGTATTTCACTGGTGGTGTTCCTGCTTCTGGATATCATCACTACCGGCCTGAGCTATCGTCACCCCATTTTTCACGGCATCGCTATCTTCAGTTATGTTTTCACGGGTATCATCCTGCTGGGACTGGGTTTTGCGGCGGGATACGGCACCTATCTTATCCAGCGGCTCAAGAATCGTGGTTTCGGGATCAACCCCGGGCGGAATTTTACGGACTGGATGAAGATGATCATGGGCGAAAATGGCGTCAGTACGATAGATGACCTGTTGCGGGTATCGGGAAAAGTGCCGGATGGCCTGCGTGTGGAAGACAATGACCCGGATCGTACACCGGATGATAATCCCACTAAAGGTCTTGTGCCGGACATTACGCTCATCACTTCTGACATTATCACACAGAACAAGATTGAATTTCCGAGGATGTGGAACCTATTCCGCGTGAACCAGGAAGATATTCATCCGGCTGAATTTGTGCGGGCCTCCATGAGCATCCCCATTTTCTTCGAGTCGCATATCATCCGGAACATCCCGCGGGATGAGCCGATTATCCAGACGAACTGGAAGAACTATCTGCTGATGGAGCCGCAGGATATTCCCACTGCCGTTCGCTTTGTGGATGGCGGCGTTTTATCCAATTTTCCGATCAACATCCTGTACAACCCGGAAGTGGTCAAGCCCCGGCTTCCTACTTTCGGCATAGAGCTGGATGACAGCAAACCTGCGGATAACACACAGAACCGGGCGGATAATATGGGTCTGGGTACCTATCTGGGAAAACTCTTCAACACCGTACGGTATTATTACGACAAGGATTTTCTGCTCAAGAACAGTCTTTTCCGGAAAGGGATCGGGGTGATCCATGTGAGCGATTACAACTGGCTGGATTTTAACATCCCGGTAGGCAAGCAGCGGGAGTTGTTTGTGCTCGGCGCCCAGGCTGCCACGAAGTTCCTGATCGAGGACTTCAACTGGGAAGAATATAAGACCGCGCGTATCATCGTTCACCAGCAGATCAACTCTTCCCAAAAAGATATGCGTGGCGTTTCCGATATCCTCACCCAAAGCAAGAAATAATATGGACGCGATATTTTCCAACCCCTGGCCTTATCTCGTGATCTGTTTCAGCATCGTGCTGGTCACTTCCCTGTGGATGACCGCGCTGGCCCGGCGTTTCAGCTATACAGACCGCAACGGAGAGGCAACCCCTTTCAGTATCCTCGACACACAACTTCCTTCTTCTGAACAGGAGCTCTGCGATATGATCAAAGGTATGTCCACCGGCACGCAACAAGCATTGCGAACCCATCTGCGGGTGGATTTCTTCTTCATGGCAGGCACTTATCCTTCTATTGCTTTACTCTGCATCCTGATCGGGAACAAGACCGGCTACGGACAATATTTTTTCTGGCTGGTGGCCTTTCTTCAGCTCTTTGCCTGGATATTTGACATCCTCGAGAATATATACTGCCTGCAGAAACTCCGTCACCCGGTAGTGAGCGATAACGCGCAAATCTTCCGCAGGTATACGTTCAACGTGTACGCCAAGTTCCTCATCGCCATTACCGGCCTGGCTATTACCCTGCCGCTGGCGTTCTATTTCTGGATGTCAGGCGACTATTGGCCGGACAGTTTATGGTATGCCGGGCTGATGCTGGCGGAGGTGCTTGTTTTCTTTTTCGTCAGTAAACGGATCAAAGCCGCCGCCTGATACAATATTTCTGCTGTCCGTACGTCTACATCATTAGACCGGCATTCACCCGAAAGCCTTAATTTCATGTATTATGGAGCAGCAGAATAAGCGCGCAAAGATCACATTATCCGGTATCCGCAGGGCGTTACGCCTTTATCAATACGCAAAACCCTATCGCTGGCAGTTTGCGCTGGGGCTGATCATGCTTCTTCTTTCCAGCAGCGCCAGCCTGGCTTTTCCTAAGCTCCTTGGAGACCTCATAGACGCCGGGCATAAGGGCTTGTTGCTGCAGCAGCTGGACCGGATCGGGCTTTTGCTGGCGGTCGTGCTGATATTGCAATCCCTTTTCTCCTATTTCCGCATCCGCATTTTTGTGAGCGTCACCGAAAAAACGCTGGCATCCCTGCGGCAGGCCACTTATAGTCATTTGATCAGGCTGCCGATGAAGTTCTTCTCCGAGCGCCGTGTGGGAGAACTGAACAGTCGCATTTCCTCCGACATATCCCAGTTGCAGGACATGTTCACCACTACCCTTGCGGAATTCCTGCGCCAGCTCATCGTGATCAGTGGTGGTATTGCTCTGCTGGCCATTACTTCGCCGAAGCTGACCTTGTTCATGCTCGCCATCGTTCCGTTGATCTGCGTAGCTGCCGTGTTCTTCGGTAAGTTCATCCGCCGTTTTTCCAAGCAGGTACAGGCGCAGGTAGCGGATTCCAATACGATCGTGGAGGAAACGCTGCAAGGGATATTCAATGTGAAAGCATTTGCGAATGAATATTTCGAGATAGGCCGATATAAGAAGAAAACGAACGAAGCGGCGCAAACCGGTATAAAAGCCGGCCTTTACCAGGGCGCCTTCGTTTCTTTCCTGATACTGGGACTGTTCGGCGCTATGGTAGCCGTGATCTGGAAAGGCGCGATGCTGATGGCGGAAGGACAGCTGGAAGTGGGGCAATTGTTTTCTTTCATCCTGTATTCCGGTTTCATTGGCGGATCAATCAGCGGTCTTGCCGAAATATACACCCGCATCCAGCGCGCCATGGGAGCTTCCGAGCATCTGCTGGAGATACTGAACGAGCCGGTGGAGGCCATTCAGCCATTATCTACCGCACAACGGAGGACCGGCATTTCCGGGGAGATCCGTTTCGAGAATGTGAGTTTCCAATACCCTTCCCGCAAAGATATCGCCGTGCTGCGCAACGTCAGCTTCCAGGTACAGCCGGGCTGGCAGGTGGCGCTGGTAGGCCCCAGCGGCGCCGGTAAATCCACCATCGTTTCGCTGCTCCTGCGTTTCTACGATCCCGAACAGGGACGTATCACGTTCGATGGCAGGGAGGCCCGGGATTATGACCTCTCCGAATTGCGCAGCCAGATGGCCGTGGTACCGCAGGACGTATTCCTTTTCGGCGGTACCATCCGCGAGAACATTGCTTATGGCAACCCCGAAGCCGGGGAAGATGCCATCATACACGCCGCCAAACAGGCGAATGCCTGGGAATTCATCCGGGATTTCCCCGAAGGGCTCGATACGATCGTTGGTGAACGCGGGATACAGCTTTCCGGTGGACAGCGCCAGCGGATCGCCATAGCGCGCGCAGTGTTGAGGGATCCCCGTATCCTCATCCTCGATGAAGCCACGTCTGCGCTGGATTCAGAATCAGAGCGGCTGGTGCAGGATGCGCTGGATAAGCTGATGCAGGGCAGAACTTCCATTGTGATCGCGCACAGATTGTCCACCGTTCGTCGTGCTGACCTGATATTGGTGCTGGATAAAGGAACGATCGTAGAGAAAGGAACGCATGAGGAATTGATGGAAAACGAAGAGGGGTTGTACCGGGGACTGAGTGAATTGCAATTCACGGCATAGCATTGCCTTCAAACCAGGTCTTAAACGCTGCTGCTTTGTCTTTGCTCACCATTACGGCAGGTGGTTTTTCCATTTTCAGATGTAAAGTAAGTTTACCGGTATCATCCGATTTGTAGCCGGAGAGGAAAGATTTTTGTATGATGGACTGGCGGTTGGCGCGGTAGAATCGTTGAGGGTCGAGGAGGTCTTCCACTTCATCCAGAGAACGATAGTCCGTGATCCATTGTCTCCCGTCAGACTGATGCAGGAAGATCAGTTCCTGCTTCGAAAAACAAACGATCTCCGCTAACGGTACCACATATACGGTGCGACCATAATGTACGGCAAAACTCTCCTTGTACGCCTGTTTCCGCTGCTGGTGCTGTACAAAATGCATCAGCTCTTCCAGGTAAACGGGGTTATTATATTTCTCGCGGAGCAAATGATATTTCCGGAATGCGGCGGCCAGCTCTTCCACATCTATCGGTTTCAGCAGATAGTCGATGCTGTTAAGCTTGAAAGCGCGGATCGCATAATGATCGTAGGCAGTGGTAAAGATCACCGGCTGTGCCGGTTGCATATGGAGGAACAGATCGAGGCTGATGCCATCCGATAGCTGGATGTCCGCCAGTATGAGGTCAGGTTGCGGCCCCCGCTGCAGCTGTAATGCGGCTTCCCGAACGCTGGCTACCGGACCGGTGATCCGCCAGTCCGGCTGCAATTGATGCACCAGGCGGATCAAATGATTCGCTACCAATGGTTCATCTTCCAATATCAATACCTGCATCGGATTGGGTTTTACAATAATGGCAATGCCACGGTAAAGGTATCGATTTCGTCTCTTACTAATACCGGGCGATCAGTCAGGAAAGTATACAATTGCGTCATCTGCTGCAATCCGCGTTTATCAGAATGCAACAGCTGCCGGCGAACCTGTTTGTTGTTGCGAACGTACAGGTAATCTCCTTCCACAAAAATGCTGATCCGGAGAGGATATTCCGCATGTATCTCGTTATGCTTGATGGCATTGTCGATGAGCATTTGCAGGGATACCATCGCAATTCCTTTCTCCTGCTGCATTTTATCGATCTGTATGTCAATTCCCAATGCCGGTCCGAAGCGGATCTTTTGCAGTGAGATATAGTGCTCCAGGAAAGACAGCTCGGTGTGCAGGCTCACCACTTCCCTGTCGCGGTTCTGCAGGGCATAACGGTATACCTTAGCCATGTGTCCGATAAACTGTGAGGCAAGGTCCGGTTCTGTTTTCACCAGGCTGTCCAGCGAGGTAAGTGCATTGAACAGGAAATGTGGATCTACCTGATTCTTGAGATGCAGATATTGTACCTGTACTTTCTCCTTTTCCAGTCTTTCTGCCCTTACCTGGCTTTCCACCCACCAGGCGGTGAACTGTTCGCTCATCAGGGCGAGGTTCACCAATATGGATACGAGGCTGTTGATCAGGGTCACCAGCGCGAGACTGACGGGGGCGTTCGGGAAGAACACACCGAATATCAGGAGACGCAAGAGGTACATGGCCAGCAGGCCCGCGCACAGCTGCACGATCACGCGTAAGTAGAGATAAGTGGAGAAAGGCAGCCATTTGTTCAACAGTTTATGAATACCTGCCTGGATGCCCCATACCACCTGCGTCCCCACGATCACGATCAGCGAGCTGAACAGATGGTAGATCAGTTTGATATCCGGCGCCATTGCCTGCCGAACCACCCATCCCGCAATCACAAGTATCAATGTGGTGGCAATGCGCCAGATATTTTTCCTGAGAAATGATTTCATATTTCCTAAGTTAAGCCCTTCCGGCCGTTTTCGCGGAACGGAATTGTTTTTTCACCCAGTGCCCTTTCCACAGCCACAAGCCACTCAGCACAATCAACGGGAAGAGTACCAGTTTCACGGTCCACGCAGCGCGCGGAATGCCGGCCACCGGTCCGTAGATATAACCGACCACCGGTATACTGGCCAATATATGAAACCAGCGGATGATCTTTCTTTCTGTGGATGCTTTCATGATGAACATTATTTTAACATCGCTTCACAATCTTTCTTTCCCCATTGTGGCGCTATGGCAGATGCTGGTGGTTGGGCAAACTGTTTTATGGCCGCCTCGAACAATTCTTTCGCCTTCTTTTTGTCGCCACCCCACATGGGCGGTGTCTGGAATTTGATCAGTCCGTCCAGGTAAAGCGCACGGGGATTGGCCGCGTCCAGTTTACGGGCTTTGGCCAGCTGCTCCGCTGCTACCGGGCCATATTTCCTTCCGTTAGTCACAGGATCCGCCTCTACCCTGCTTCTGTTCACAAAGCTGTATACGCAGTAGATCTCCGAGAGATCTTTCTGATTATTGGCGGGTTTGGCGATCTCCTCAGCCTTTTTGATCTGATCTTCCGCCTGGTTGCTGAACAACATGGCTCTTTCCGGATTCCCTTTTTGCAGGAACGCCAGCTTCATATTGCTGACCGCCGCATAGTAGATCGGCAGCCATTCCCCGGGCGATGCTGCGGAGAGCCGGGTGAATTCATTGGCCAGTTGCTGGTAATCGCCGATGGTAGCGGCATTGTTCAATTTGGCCACAGCAGTCTCCAGCCGGGCTTCCTGCGCATGTACGCGGCTGGTAAGGATCAGTACGAAGAGCAATGAAAGTACCTGTTTCATGATATATTGGTTTTAAAGATTTTCGTTGAGATAATCCTCGGTGCGGTCGATACCCAGACTCATAAAAATGCCGATGAAGAAACTCCGTGTAGCCGGTAACATTACCGGTACTTTGTTCATTCCGTTGTAACTATACTGGTATCCGAATACCTGCCTGGTTCCGAGTACATTGTTCACCCCGAAGGCGATCACGGTAAAGTCCTTCTGCTTCCACTTCGGGAAAAGCGCCGTCAGGTAAGAGATGCCGAGGTTGAGCACATTGTAGGGCCGGGTTATACCCTGATCCCGGATAGTACCACCGGCAATGTCGTAATACGGCCGGCCTGCAGCGAGGGAATAAGACAGGTTGATGTTGGTGTGGATAGGTTCAAAGTACCGCTTCACTACCAGTGAAAATGTATGTGGGGCAGCAAAGGACGGCTCCATCAGGCGGGGGAAATCCAGGTGATTGCGTTGGGTGGACAGGAAAGAATAGCTGGCCCAGTAATCCAGGTTGCGGATGGGCTTCTTATCCCGCCAGAACAATTCAAACCCTTTCGCATCGCCGTTCCCGCTCATATCCAGATGAGGGACCGTTTTTAAGAGCCGGTCATATTTTTTGTAGAACACCTCGCCCCTGAACAACCTTCCATGACTACGGCGCAGATAATTCACTACGTAATGGGTTGCCCTGGCCGGCGATAGATATGGATCCAGTCGCAGGTAACGGGGATCTGCTTTCTGATAGAATATGCCCCATGCGGCGTTGAGCTGGGAGCCGTCTCCCAGTCGGTATGCGAGACTGAGCCTCGGCGCTGCTTCCGCATCCGCTGCGGCGGGAGAATATTCAAAACGCAGACCAGTGCGGAGTGCGAGCCGCCAGGCTATCCGCCATTCCGCTTCGGCAAAAGCGGCGTAGTGCTGATCCTGGTAATAGCGGTCGTCATTCAGTTCATATTCCGCCCCTGCTTTCAACACATGATCCCCGGCGAGGTACCGGCTTAGCACAATGCGGCCCTGATAATAGTTTCCACCGGTCAGGAAGGTGCCGTTCTTGGCATTGTAAGGTGTGTCCGGCAGTTGCACAATGGTTTTCTCCGCATTCACGAGGGAATTTCGTATATCCGTTTCATTATGATTGAATGCCGCTGCCACATCCAGCTGCCAGCCTTTCCAGGGGCGGCTGCGGTGACTCATGTTCACGTACAGGTTCCGGTCTTTTGCCTCAAAACCCTGCCGCAGGGCGGCACTATCCACATCATCCCGGTACAGCCCGGTTTTATTGTACCCGAAATTGGCGTACAGCTTGAACATCCCCGTTTTCCCTGTTTTCGCGCGGATCATGCTTTCCGTCATCCAGTAAGCCGGGCCGGAAAAGTAATCCGGTTTTTGCGGGATCACTTTTGAATAGGCGTTATAGTTCATGTACCGTGTATTCAGCGAAACGCTGCTGCGTTTGTTGGCTGCGAGTTTCTGAATGCCCGCCACTGCTACAATGGGAGAAATACCCAGGATGGCGGAGGATTTCTCCGGCAGGTCCACCGTTTCCATGATCAGCGCGCCGCTAAGCCCCTGACCATACAACGCCGAATATCCCCCGGAGCTGAACACCACCCCTTCAAACATAAACGGCGATGAAATGCGGTTGAACTGTGGGATTCCAGGCAGGGTCACGAAGTAAGGCCGCGGTACCATTGTTCCATCCACAAACTGCCTTGTTTCTTCTCCCGTACCACCACGTACGAACAACCCTTCCCGCTCCCCTACCTGCTGTGCGCCGGGCAATGTGCGGATGGCATTCGCCACATCGCCGCCGTTACCGGCCACGGATACCACATCCATCGCCGTCATCACCGCACCTTTACTTTTATCGTTTGCTTCGAAGGAACCGGCGGAGATCGTGACGGGACCGAGGGTGGAGGGGTCTTTATCCAGCACCACTTTCACCGTCATACCCGGTTGCACCGGTAATGTTTTGGTTTTATATCCAATGTAAGAGATCACCAGTTCTCCGGATACGGCCCCCTCGAGGCGGAAAGCCCCGGCCGAATCCGTGGTGGTACCAATGCTCGTACCTTTAAGCCCCACACTGGCCCCTTCCAACGGCTGGTTATTTTTATCATGAACGGTGCCAATAATCCGCTGTGCCGACGCGTTATTAATGGCTGCAACCACCAGGAATAAAAGGCAAAACACTCGTTGCATAATATATTGTTTTACAGCAAAGTAACTTTGCCCGCTTCCACCCGGCAACCGAAAGTCAACGAAGCGGAAGAAAACAACAACGAAGCGGAAAAACATACATCCTTAACTTTGACGCCCGGTGAAAATTGATAATTTTGAACGGCTCGCAGATGATGCCGGCTATAACCGTTCAGCATAAACGAATACATTGACGACGATCTCTTTCCCGCAGTTTCTGCAAACCGCTTTCCAGCACGGAGCCTACACCACTGACGATGTGATCGCAGCGGTATTGCCGCTTTTCAAACAGGTGCAAACCCTGCACGACGCCAGCCTCGTAGCACCTTTCGATCTCGAAGATTCGCTGCAAACCACTGGTCATACCATTACCATCAACATTACGGAAGCGCACCCGCCCCTGGAAGCTTTGGAGAAAGTTCACGCACGCTCAAACGGACATAACCCGCATTTTGCTATTGCCGGGAAAATGAAGCTGACGGCGGATCATCCGGATGCCATCAACCTCCTGGTGCACAAGGATCTGCAACAGCCGCTGCTTCATGCTGCCTATATTCCCGGTTATCGTAGCTATGAAATGCTGCTCGGTCATCATGATGCGCAAACGGATATCTTCTGCCTGGGACTTGTACTGGCGAGTGTGGCATTGGGGCTGGACCTGTATACAGCCAACAACATCGACCAGCTGGCAGAACAACGTAAACACCCCCTTCAGCACCAGCAACTGCATCCCACCCTCGGCACCCTCATCACAGAGATGACGGAACTGGACCGTGCGCAACGTACGCAGGACCTGCAGGAAGCGATTCACCGGCTGGAACATTACCGCGATTTTGATCCGGAAAAACAGCTCGATCTGGCGCAGGTGGCGGGATGGGTGTATAATGACCGGAAAGAAAAACAGTCCTTCATCCTGCATAAACTCCGCAACCGCCTTTTCGATATCAGTCGCCGTAACCGGTTGTTATACTACAAGCCCAACAGCCGGTTCGCCAATCTCACCCATAGCAGCGTACCGATGGTATTGCATCACCAGAGCATCCGCCCGGACCTGCTATTCACCTGGAATGAAGTCATCGCAGCACAGGTGATCGGGATGAAAGACCTCGCGTTGAATAAATATCTCCGCTTTGAAGACCATTCCTATCTGCCCGGTATCCTCAATAAAGTACGGCTGGAAGCGCAGCGGGATGTGCAGGAGTATGGTTTCAGCCAGCTCAGGCTTGTGATCGCATTCCTCAAATGGCACAACCTCCGTGAAGAGCCGGAGGAAAGCATTTTCAGTCCCCTCCTGCTGATACCTGCGGAATTGAGGAAAAAGAAACAGGTAGGCGCGGATCAGTATGTGTTGGGCATCACAGATAATAATGCAGAAGTGAATCCCGTGCTGGCCAACCAGTTGCGGGAACTCTACGGGATTGAGTTGCCCGATATGGTAGATCTCGAGGAGATGTCTGTAGAGCAGTTCTATCAGCTGCTGCAAACGCAGATCGAAGGCGCCAACCGCGGCATCGTGCTGCAAAACCGGTGCAAACCGCGCATCAACCTGATTTATAAGGAGGCCAAAGACACCGTGCAACAATACCAGCAGAAAGCAGGTAAGCCGGTAGAACGGGAGCTGTTTGAAATGGCGGCGGAAGAAAATAATCCCTACCGCTGGGATTTCGACACCTGCCATATCGTGCTCGGGAATTTCAATTATAAAAAGATGAGCCTGGTGCGGGATTACAACCAGGTGATTGAGCAACCGCAGCAGCATGAAGTGTTCGAGCAGCTTTTCAGTGAACGGCCCAAACCGGTGGCGGTGGACGACGATATCGCTCCGGTACTGCCCGAAGCCTGGTATCACGTGATACTGGCCGATCCTACGCAAACAAAAGCCATTCAGCAGGCGCAGCTTGGAGAAAGCTATATCATCCAGGGGCCGCCGGGCACGGGAAAAAGCCAGACCATCACGAATCTCATCGCCGATTTTGTGGCGCGTGGAAAGCAGGTGTTGTTTGTATGTGAGAAAAGAGCCGCGCTGGACGTGGTTTTTCACCGGTTGAAGCAGCAAGGGCTGGATGAGTTATGCTGTTACATTCATGATAGTCAGGGTGATAAACGATCCTTCATCAAAGATTTGAAGGAGACATATGAAGATTTCCTGCGTCCGGGTCCGGATCTGCACAGCATTACGCTGAAACGGAACACACTTCTCCACCAACTGCAACAACAACTGGAGACGTTGCGTGCCTTTCACACCACGCAGGGCACACCGGAAGAAAATGCCGGCATACCCGTGCGCACGCTTACAGAGCGCCTCCTCGCCCTCAAGCCCCTTCTCCATCCCACCGACCCCGCTACCGAAGAAACCATTCCGCATTACCGGCAATGGCTGCAGTTCGGCAATATGATCGAACAGCTGGGAGCAGCACTGGAGGAAAGCGGTGCGGAGCCTGTATTTGCAGCGCATCCGTTGAGCAAGGTACAGGAGCGGGTGTTTGCATCGGAACAACCGCATCAGCTGTTGACCCGGCTGCTGGAAGACGCCGACAGACGCCTCGAAACCGTAGAGAAAACCATGCAGGCTGGCCAGGTAACCGTGGGAACGCTGGAAGAACTGCGGCAACTGGTGCTCAATGCCGTATTGCTCCAGCCTGTCAGCGGCAATTTACGTTTGGTGATGGCGGAGAATCCTGAGGCAAGGGCTTTTGAGCAGAAGGTCAGGGAGTGCCGCGCTTTGCAGCAGGCAGCGGAACAAGCGGCGCAGCAGAATGTGCACTGGACGAGGAAATTCAGTGAACAGGATACCCTGCAGGCGCTGGAAGTGGCATACCGGCACGAAAATTCTTTCTGGCGGTTTCTCTCCGGCAGCTGGCGAAGGCTGAAAAGGCAGATCAGTGCATGTTATGATCTCTCCAAACATGCCGTCATTCCCACTTACAGCCATATCCTTGAGCTGCTGAAATCCGAATATGCCGCACAACAAACGTTCACGGATACACGTAACTCGGTGCAGCAGCAATATCAGATAGAGAACATCGAGCTTACCTGGCTGGCCATTGAAAGGTTGCGGGCGCGGCAGGCTGACAGCTCGCTGCAATACCTATTGCAACACCCGCAGGCACAACAGGCCGTGATACAACTGGCTGGCCTGCACGAGAATCTGAACCGGCTGGAACAGGCCTTGCAGCAGGTTTTGCAAGACCCTCCACCCCGGACCTTCTCCACGCTCCACGACACGCTCGATTCCATCCGCCTCAACATGCCCGCGCTGGAGGAATTGCTGCCCGCCCTCGGCAATTATATGGAAATGCCCGCCGCGTTAAAACTGGCCTTACGCAAGCTGCCCTGGTCGCCTCCGGAAATGGAGGCCGGCATGGCACACAAAACGCTCCGGCAGGTTTATCAGTACAATAAGTCTTTTGCCCAAACCGGCTCCCAGTCTATCGAAGAGATAGTTGAAAAAATAAAGCACTGTTATAACGAACTGCTGAAACTCAACGCAGCCTTCATCCGTGCCCATATCCGCCAACGCTTCTCTGCCCATGTGCAACTGAGTAGCAAAGCGGTTTCCATGGTGCCGGAAGCGGAACAGGAATTTGCGAAGATCTATGCCGAAGGCCGGAAGATACTGGAGAATGAATTCGCCAAAAGCATGCGTTACAAGAGCATCCGGGAACTGAGCTCACGCGCCAGCGGCCGGGTACTGCGGGACCTGAAGCCGGTGTGGCTCATGAGTCCGCTGAGTGTCAGCGACTCCCTCCCGCTCGATCAGCCTTATTTTGATGCCGTCATCTTTGACGAAGCCAGCCAGATCACATTGGAAGAAGGCGTCCCCGCCCTCTACCGCGCTCCGCAAACGATCATCGTGGGAGATGACCGGCAGATGCCGCCTACGGACTTTTTCACGGCGAAATCCGGGGATCCCGATGATCTTGAACGCGAAGAGGAAGAGGACGAAATACTTAGTGCGGATGCGGATAGTCTGTTGGTGCAGGGGGCCAGGAAGATGAACAGCGTGATGCTCGGATGGCACTACCGTAGTCATTTTGAAACGCTCATCAGTTACAGCAACCATGCTTTTTACGGGGCAGGACTGCTGACCATTCCCGATCGCAGCATCCACAGCACAGAAAAACCTGCCATCACGGTACAACAACCCTCAGACGCCCTTTTCACCGTGAATACGCTGTTTGACCGGAGCATCAGTTTCCATCATCTCCCGGAAGGGCGATACGCCAAACGGGGCAACATTGCTGAAGCCACGTACATCGCGCATCTCGTGCGGGAGCTGTTGTTGAAGCGCAGGCCGGAAAGCATTGGCATTGTGGCCTTTAGCCAGGAGCAGCAACATGCTATTGAAACCGCGCTGGAAACGTTGACTGCCCATGATAAAACATTCGATGAACTGCTGGATGCCGCCACGGAAAGGACGGATGAAGGTCAGTTCACCGGCTTGTTCATCAAGAACCTGGAGAATGTGCAGGGAGATGAAAGAGATATCATCATCATGAGCGTTTGCTATGCACAGGACCATCGCGGGAAAATGGCCATGCATTTCGGGCCGATTAACCGGAAAGGTGGAGAAAAGCGGCTGAACGTGATCTTCAGCCGTGCCAAACAGCATATGGCTATTGTCAGCAGCATCCGGCACCACCAGATCACCAATGTTTATAATGCCGGCGCTAATTACCTCCGGCGCTTCCTGCAATACGCAGAGGCCGTGAGCACAGGTAATATGGCCATGACCCGCAATATACTGGACGGACTGGCAACAGACCGGTCATCCGCTCATTATCGTATACCCGATACCGTTGTACTCCACGATATCCGGCAACAGCTGGAGCAGATGGGATTCATCACTGCAACGCATGTGGGACAATCGGGTTTCAAATGTTCGCTGGCAGTGAAGGCGAAGCCGGAAGACAAAGCCTTTACCCTGAGCATCCTCGTGGATGACGAAAGCTACTATCAGCATCCCGATGTGCTGGAACAATACTATCAGCGCCCCGCCATTCTCGAAAGCTTTGGCTGGCGCACGATCACGGTATATGCGAAGGACTGGCTGCAACAGCCGCAGAAAGTGATGGAAGATATTCTCCGTCGCCTCGACCGGCTTCCGGATGCTGCTCCGCTCTCCTCCCTCATTCCTTCAGCGGCCATACCAGCCGGCACCATCCGCCTCGTGCAGGGCGAAGGGAAACAGGAGAAATTCTGGGAAGTGGCTTTAAGTGGCGCTAAACTATTCATCCGGCAGGGCAAGGCCGGCACCAAAGGCCAGATACAGGTAAAAACCTGTGCAGATGCCGCCGATGCTGAAAAGGAACAGGAAAGAATGGTGCAGGAAAAGACAGCTGGCGGCTGGAAAAAGATCACAGACTGATCAGCCTTGCCGTATTGTTGTTGGCATACTGCCGTAATAAATTGAGGATGAATTCATTTTCAGGGTACTGTGTAAGCCAGTTCTTCAGCATTTCACCGTCGGAAACTGCCACATCGCGGGGAACATAACCCATGCCGTAGAATTTCCCTTTCTCCATCAGGATGCAGCTCTGTTCCGTAGCGATGCGTCCCGCATCCATGATGGCAAATGACGGTTGCTCCGTCTGCAGATGTTCGATCGCTTTTTGTACCCGCTGATTATACTTTTTCGGCTTCTCCTTTTTCTCACAGGCGCCTTTGCAGGTTTTCTCTTCGATGCCGATGCAGACGTCGTTGCCCGTTTGCAGGAAGCAGAGTTTCGGGCAGAGCTTGAACTCCTTTACCAACGCCCTCAGCCGTTGATGCCCTTCCACCAGCAGGTTGAACGCAAACACCGGCGTGGTGTATTTTCTCCGCTTTTCAATGGCCAGCCTTAAATACCCCTGCTGATCTTCAAAAGCATAAAATCCAAACTTTGATTCGATGCGTTTCTGCGCATTGTTATATCGTGGCCAGAGCCGGCGTATCTCTATTGATTCAAGGATAAAGGCCATCAGTTCCGTTCCTGTCCGCTCAAACGTAATACTGTGGATGTTCCGTAGGAACTCCTGCCGCTGCCGGCCGGGGTTGTTGCCGGTAAAGTGGCTGGTGACGCGCTTCCGGATATTCCTCGCCTTCCCCACGTACACCACTTTCCCTTTTTCATTATGGAAGTAATACACACCGGGTGAAGCGGGCAATACCGATACCTGGTCTTCCGGCAAATGCATCGGCAGCCATTTTTCTCCGGAACGAGCGTGCAGGGCGGCAGCAATCGCCTTATCCTTGTCCGCGTTCAGCAGCCTTTCAAACAACAGTACAGTAGCCGCAGCGTCCCCTGATGCGCGGTGGCGTTGCTGTATATGGATGTTCAGGGAACGGCAGATATTGCCCAGGCTGTAAGAAGGGTATCCCGGAAATATTTTCCGGCTGAGGCGTACGGTGCAGAGCTTTTTGCTTTGCAGGCGGTATCCGCAGGATTCCAGCTGATGCCGGAGAAAGGAATAATCGAAATTCACATTGTGCGCCACAAATATCTGACCCTGCAACAATTCGAACACTTTTGCGGATACATCTTCAAAATAAGGCGCATCCGCCACCATTTCGTCCGTAATGCCGGTCAATGCCTGAATATAACGGGGGATCGGTACACCAGGGTTTACAAGCGTTTCATACTGATCTACCACCTGCATGCCGTCATGGATAAAAATGGCGATTTCCGTGATGCTCCCTGCGCCGGCATAGCCCCCTGTTGTTTCAATGTCTACAATGGCGTACATATTGGCAAATATACGCGGATCGGCGATAACAGAAAATATACTGCTGTCAGGCACCGGGGAATTCCTTGCCCGATCCATGGTCAATCTCCCTTACCCAGTTTGATCTTCACTTTCCCGTCCGGTCCGTCTACCGCACGCAGGTTGATCACAATGCCTTTTTTTCTCCGTTTTTTCAATTCTTCCGCATCCGTGATCAACTCATCCTTCTTAGGGTTGCGTAACGGGACTTTCATTTTGATATTGGTTCCTTTTGAAAATCCGTATATGCCTTCGAGCTGGATATTCAATACGCTGGAAGCAATCATCATCGGGTGGATGATGATTTTGTTGCCCTGAATGTCCAGCGTGTTGTGGATATTCTCGAAAGTGATATTGCTCATGTCCCTTTTCCTGAAAATAAACATACCGATATCTTCCAGCGGCTCAAAGTGTATGAGTGCGCCTTTGTTGAGATCGAAGGTAACAGCGCCGAACAGCGAATGCCGCTTGATGGAAACGTCTTCCTTCAATCCGCCGGAAACCTTTGCGGTGGCGGATAATATTCCTTTCAGATTCTTTCCCCGGATCGCATTCTGCCCGAAATCTTCGAATGCATGGAACAGCTGATCTATCTGCACCTGCCGGAGCCGCGCGTCCACAGAAAACCGGTCGTTCCCGACCCCTCCATGCGCTATACTGCCGTTCAACTGCATTTGTCCGCCTGCTGTCTGCAAAGCCACATTATTGAGTCTGACGTCGTTCCGGGTCACGTAAATGCCGGCCTTTACATTGGAAGCCGTGAATTGCCGGTACCGCACTTTATCCAGCGCTACCTTCATATTCATACTGCAGGCATCCAGCATCACTTCCAGCTGTTTTATCGCCCGCGCCATATCCTGCTGCTTTTTACGCTGACTGACCGCTCCTTTGCGGCGTTGTGTGAAGAAGGACTGGAATTCGTTGAGGTTGATCAGCGGGCTGCGAACCGACCAGTCCAGCACGATCTTCTCAGGTGCGGAAAAATAAAAATTGAGGATGTTGCGGATACTTCCTTCCATTTGTACAGTACTGTTGCCGCTTTGCACATGCACGTTGCGGAGGAAAAGGTCCTGGCCGGTAAAATCCAGCGTAGCCTGGCAGTTGGAAAAAGCAAGCCCCCTCGGCACATAAACAAAAGCCCCATCCTGCACTTTCATTGTACCCCGGAGAAAGCCGGCCATGGTATCCCTCGCGTCCCAGGAACCCTGGTATTCGAGGTCCACATCCATCCCGCCTTTGGAAAACCTGAATAAACCAGTGTCCATGACTGCTGTGAGGCTGCCGAGCGGGAAACGGGATCTGAAGCGGCCGGTGAGCAGGGGTTTCTTCAGATTGAATATGCGGATCGTGTCCGCCGAAACAGGGATATCGCCAAAACGGCATTTAAAATCGTATAGGCTTAACCGTGAATTGGCATCGTTATGACCGTTACCCGGGGTTACTTCGTTCAGGAACCCGCCTCGGAAACTGCAGCTTCCGAGGACGAGGGACTGTGCGGACAATACATTGTCCTTCGTATCCCAGGTGACGTGCACATAAGGCGTATCCCGGTATTGCATATGTCCCCGGATATCTGCCTGTACATTGAGCGGTTGTGCAAAGTCAATACTATCCAGCTTCCGGGAAATAGCGGGCGTAAGCAGGGACGCCGCTTCCCTGAAATGCACATGGTTGCCTGTGATCTTCAGGCTAAAGACAGGTGGCGCCTGGGAAAAATTGAAAGTACCGTCGAATGTAAAAGGTTGTTGATCGAAATACAATATCTGGGAAGGGACAGACAGCGTGCGTGTGGCGGATGTGAACCGGAGATCGATATCGGCCTGCAGCGTTTTGTTCTGTGCATAGCTTCCCTTCGCCGTATTGAAAGCCATATCCTGTATCCGCATATCCGTATGCAGCGCGCATGTCCATCCTTCTTCATTATTTTTCATTTCGCCACGCATGGAACGGATAGCGAAGCGGAACCGTTTATTCTTCTGACCATTCTCCAGGGAGAACTGCATGTTCTCCATCCGGAAACGCTCTATGACGGGCTGTTTTCCGCCAGAGGAGTGACCCTGCAGCAGGTATGTGTTGGAATATCCGGAGCTGTCGGTGTACAAATCAATATTCCCGTCTTTCAGCGATATCTGGCGGATCTCCACTTTTTTGCGAAGAATGGCGAAAGTATTCACTTTCACAAATATTTCCTTTACGTCCAGCAAAGCATGATGATGTTGCCGGAAAAGACTATCCTTCAGCGAAACATCTTTCAAGGTAACGGAAATATTGGGGAAACTATGCACCAGTGATGGCTCCATGTCTCTGATCTCCAGCTGTCCGTTCAGCCGGTTGCTCAACTGCGCGGATATTTCCCGGAGCAGGGTTTGCTTATTACTGCGGATGATCCATGCGAGCACCAGCCATAGCAGGATGATCAGAACGATAAAACTTCCGGTGGAGATGAAGGTAATGCGTAACCATCTTGGCATGAGCGGAGTTGATTGTTCTGTTTGATAAACAATCCCTAATAGAAAAAGTTGCGGAGGTGAGGGCGAAATGCGACATTTGATCTATGGCATTTGTGATACCGATCATCGTTTTTCTGCTGCTTTTCTGGTGGTTCTGGCGCCGCCCGCGTAAGCGCCGGGGAATTGTTATTCCCGCCAATACGGAAGCGTTGCTGACAGCACAGGTACGTTATTACCGCGAGCTGAAACCGGAGGAAAAACCTCGTTTCGTGGCCGCTGTACAGGATTTCCTGCGGGACGTGACCATTGAAGGTGTAGGTACGAAGGTGGAAGATGTGGACCGGGTGCTGATCGCGGCCAGCGCAGTGATCCCGATCTTTTATTTTCCCGGCTGGCGTTACCGTAATCTCACCAATGTGATTCTCTATCCGGATACTTTCGATGAAACATACCAGTATGAAGGCGACCGGCGGAATATTCTCGGCATGGTGGGCAGCGGTGCGCTGAACGGGCAAATGTTACTGTCCCAATCCGCGCTGCGGGCAGGCTTTTCCGATCATGAAGGGAAACACAATACTGCTATTCATGAATTCGTACACCTGGTAGATAAAACGGACGGCGCTGTAGACGGTATGCCGGAGTCCCTGCTGCAGAACAGCTACAGCCTTCCCTGGCTGCAGGTGATGCATGAAGAGATCAGACGGATAGAAGAAGGGCATTCGGATATCAACCCTTACGCCGCCATGAACCAGAGTGAGTTCCTGGCCGTAGTATCAGAGTATTTCTTTGAAAAACCCGAGGCGATGCAGACGCATCACCCCGAGTTGTATGCCTTACTGGCAAAGATGTTCCGGCAGGATCCGGTGGGAAAGAAAGCGAGTTAAAGATTCCCTTCCACTTCTACTTTCACCACCGTAGCAATTTCATTAACGGGCTGTGTCGGCAGGCTGACAGACAGCTGATCGCCGTTGACAGTAGTTTTGAGTTTTCCTTTGGTACCCAGTATGGTAGCGCTTTTCACCTTGTTCTTCAGACCGGAAACGCTCAGTTGGCCATTGGACGGCCAGTCAAAAACGGAAAGGTATAAAGTGTTCTGCTTCCGGGTGATACGGCCCCACTCCTGCGCCTGCAGCGGATTACCTTTTGTACCGTAGATCGCTTCCCCGTTCACTTTCATCCAGTCGCCAATGCCTTTCAGACTTTTGATACTTTCTTCCGGGAACTCCCCTTCCGCCGTAGGCCCTACATTCAATAAATAATTCCCGCCCTTGGAAGCGATGTCTATCAGGTTACGGACGAGTGTGGATACGGATTTCCATTTATTATCGTAGCTTTTGTAGCCCCAGGTGCCGTTCATCGTCATGCAGGTTTCCCAATCGCGGCCATCAAGCTCGCTGGCGTTGGGAATGCGTTGTTCCGGCGTTTTATAATCGCCAGGGAAATTCGGGCGTTTGAGGCGGTCATTCGTAACGATATTCGGTTGCAGTGCCAGTTCAGATTGCAGTTTTTTCGCAGCGTCATCCGTCATGTTAGTCGGCGTATCCCACCAGAGCACCGCTACTTCCCCATAATTGGTGAGCAGCTCCTTCACCTGGGGAACAGCCACCCTGTCGATATACTGATCAAAAGTAGCCGTTGTTTGAGCGGGATCCCAGTGACCGCTGTGTTCTTTCGTATAGGCGTCTATTTTAGCAGAATCAGGGTTCGGCCAGCCTTCGCGCATTTCCTTACGGGCAACGGCTCCGCCGGGATTGTTCCAGTCCTGTGCCTGAGAGTAATAGAACCCCAGTTTGATCCCGTATTTCTTACAGGCCGCGGCCAGGGGTTTCAGGAGATCTTTCCCATAGGGTGTTGCATCCGCCACATTCCATTTGCTGGCTTTAGAATTGAAGAGTGCGAAGCCGTCGTGATGCTTCGCCGTGATCACGATGTACTTCATTCCTGCGTCCTTCGCCATTTTTACCCAGGCATCCGCATCATATTTAACGGGATTGAACTGTTTGGCGTATTGTTGATATTCCGTCACCGGTATCTTGCTCCGGTTCATGATCCATTCCCCTCCTCCCCGCGCCATGGGATAGCCTTTATAAGTACCAGCCGGAACGGCGTACACGCCCCAGTGGATGAACATACCGAACCGCGCGTCGCGCCACCATTTCATGTGGTCGTCCTTCTGGGCGAAAAGGGATTGCGCGGTGATCAGCATCGTAAGCAGACATGCCAGTTTTTTCATGGAATTCTTGTTGATTTTAAGTGAGTGCAATCGTTTGCAGGATAAATCCAAAAAATAAGCGCGATGCGCTTTTCATAACGCGGATTGATCCGTTTATGACAGCAATATCGGCGAAATCCGGTCGTTCCGGTACCATGTTTTTAGCTATTCTTTGTAGTTTTTTCACTCATTCCCCATCCGCTTCACCAGTAACAGGTCCCGGTCCTGCTGTTGCCCCACCATGAAGTTGTGTTCCCCGAAATGCAGGAATCCCTCCTTTTCGTAGAATCTCTGCGCTTTATGGTTATGTTCCCACACTCCTAACCACAACGCCTCTACGAAATGATGCCGCGCTTTTTGGTAGGCAAACGCGATCAGTTCTTTCCCGAGTTGCTTTCCTGTGAAGGTTGATAACAGATAGATCCGTTCCAGTTCCATGACCGGTTCGGGGAAAACCGTTCCGTTATCCGGTTGTTTGTGGAGGTTCAGTTTTAAAAAACCGGCAGGCGTGCCGGTATGGCGCAGGATGTAAAAGAATGTATTCTTTGTTGTCCATTCCGCATGAATAACGGTCATGTTCTTCCTTTCGTGGAGAAAAGCCTCTACGTCCTTCGGTTTATACGCTGATTCGAACGCGTCCAGGAAGGTCTGTTGCTCCAGCTGTATGAGCAGGGGCAGGTCGGTTTCCTCCACCTGCGAGATATGTAGTTCTTTCATTCTGTCCGTAAATTACGTTATTTTTATGCCTGAATCATCCATGATTTATGTGGAAAACCTTGTTAGTCCTGTCATTACACCTTTCGTACACCGCTATTGCCCAAGAGATCCATCGGGAAGACTATACCATTGCCAGTGACCCCGGCGTGCGCATCTTTGTGCGGGAGATCAGGGCCCGGAAACACAGCCGCAAACCGCCGATATTGTTGCTGCATGGGGGCGGTCCGGGTGCAATCGCCTCCTTCGATCTGTCCGTGCCCGGCGGCTCGCTTGCTGAAGACCTCGCGAAAGCGGGAATGGACGTATTCATCATGGATGCGCGTGGGTGGGAATCCTCTACCCGCCCTGATTACGATACTACGCGCCGTTGGGTCATTGCAGGATCTGCCGCGGAAGTTTCCCACGATATCGATGCAGTGGTGGAATTCATCACCGAAAAGACGCGGAAGAAACGCGTCACCCTTTTCGGCTGGGCCAGTGGTGGGCATTGGATGGGATATTACGCGTGCATGTATCCGGACAAGATCGCTGCGCTCATCATGCTGAACAGTCTCTATAACGTCAAGGCTCCCTGGGCCTATACCAGGGTTTTCCGCAATCCGTTGGACACTACCCAGTTCAATTACGCTTCTACACCCGTATTACGCCGGGCCAGCGCGGCTATGCTGATCGAGAACTGGAACAGCGTTATTCCTTCCGCCGATAAGAGCAGCTGGCGCGACCCGGCAGTGGCCGAGGCTTACCAGCACACCGCCATCAGTTTTAATGCCGACAGCGTGCTGGAAGTTCCCGGGGGGTATCGGGCCGAGGGGTTCTATACCGCGCAGGGCAAGGGGTTGTGGCAGGCGAAAGATATTCGTGTGCCTGTGCTCGTGGTACGCGGCGCATATGATACCTGGAGCCGGCCGGAAGATATGGCAGCGCTCGAAAATAAACTGGTGAATACGCCGAAGAAGCAGTTTGTGACGTTGCCGGAGGGGACGCATTACGTGATGCTGGAGCGGCCGGAGAAAGGGAGGGCGCGGTTGGTTGAGGAGATTAAAGCGTTCAATCAGAAGCGGAAATGAAGGCTGACTGAAAAAAAATTTCAAAAATTTGGATGAAATAAAAATATTCCTATTTTTGCACCCGCTTTGATAGCGATTCCGTAGCTCAGTTGGTAGAGCAATACACTTTTAATGTATGGGTCCTGGGTTCGAGTCCCAGCGGGATCACAAAAGGTACGAGCAATCGTACCTTTTTTCGTTTTAACCCATCCACCAGCCTGGTTTTTCAGTATAACCAGCATAAATCACCAGGTCGTAAAAGTCCGGTACTAAAAATTGAAAGAAGGTTTATTGTTGGGATATGAAAAGAGAATTGCCCACTTTAACTAGCATTAAAAAAACGAACTCCAATCAAACTATCCCAATTTTCTATGCTGATCTCATTGACATCTGCAATTTTTTTAGTGAACGCTTGCAACAAGGATGGCAGTGCCGGTCCTGCCGGAGCCATTGACACAATAGGCTATTTCGCCGTCATAGATGCGCCGAAACTAACTGACAACCGCTGATGTGAGAGCATATATTAACCTGAGTGATGCTACGGATCCGACTATAGCGCTTTTACCCTATGTAGAAGAAACCGGGGTCAGGTCTTTGACATACTGTTGAGCATTTAACATCAGGCCGCCATATTGCAAATACCTGTTAGTGGTTCGTTGTTTCAGGTCTTATACTTAATCTTCGTTACCAGGGTATTTCTCCTGTTTCAGGATTATTTTCCTCGCTAAAAAACTTTCCTGTTGGGCCATCATTGTCAATGAGCGCATATTTTACTATCCGTTTTCCGGCATCTTTAACAGTTCCGGGCCCACGATGTCCATTGAAATCTGTTTTTGTATATCCCGGACAAACGGCATTTATTTTGAAGTTGGTATTTTTAAATTCGTATGCCAAAACAACAGTGTACATATTCAGGGCAGATTTTGAAGAAAGATATACAACACCTTTGTAGTCGTAGTATTTATATGTTGGGTCGCTGTGCAGGGTAATTGAGCCTTGACTTGAACTTACATTTACAATACGGGGTGCTGACGACTTTTTCAATAAATCAATAAATACCTGTGTAACTCGCACCACGCCATAAATATTTGTATCATAAGCTGCTTTAAACTGGTCAATAGTTGAGTCAAGTGCCGTTTGCGGGTAACCACCATAAATACCCGCATTATTAATAAGTATGTCCAACACTTTTGTTTTTTTACCTATTTCTTTACGGGCTTTAATTACTGATTCGTCATCTGTAATGTCAAGCTGAATAACTTCTACATTGTTTAATCCCTTCGCTTTTAATTTATCAACGGCTTCAACACCATTTTCTAAATTACGACTGCCGAGGTAAATATAAATTCCTTTTTGAGCAAGTTGCTGTGCAACTTCAAAGCCAATGCCTTTGTTAGCTCCCGTTACTAATGCAAATTTCATTTCCTGTATGAATTTTATGAGGCAAAAGTAGAGGGTTAAAAAATAGCGGAAATGGACAATTCATTTTATTTCCCCGACAAATCTTACTTGGGCGAAAATTCGCTTGCACTTTTTCCTGTGCTTTTTTTGAAGAGCCTTGAAAAATAATCAGGATCATTAAAGCCTAATTCGTAGGCCAATTCTTTGATAGAAATATTAGAATAACGCAATCTTCTCTGAGCTTCCGCCATCAAGCGGTTAATAAAATAATCTTTGGGTGATGTTCCGGAATATTCTTTTACTATCCGATATAAACTGTTTGTAGATAAAGCTAATTTTTCTGCAATTGCGTTGATAGAAGGTTGCTCTGTAAGGTGCGTTTCCACGACTAATTTGAACTCGACAAACTTTGAAAGATTAGTGTTTAAGATATTGACGGGTTCTTTGTTTTTGAAATAAGCGCTGTTTAGTTCTGATAGTAATGAGTTCAAATAAGCTAATATTATTTCAGCGTCCGTCTTATATTTATCTAAGTGAAGTATCTGATTCAAAATTCCAAAAACCTTTATTACTCTTTCTTTTGCAGCACTGTCAAGAACTATGGTTTGTGCGTTTAAAGGGTTGACCAGGAAGGGAAATTGTTGTGGCAATAATGCCAGTGTATTTTCATCAAACAGCAGCTTGAAATATTTAAGATTGTCTATTTTAGCGGGTGGCGTAAAAATTTGATTGGGCATTGCAAAAAGCAAGTGCCCGTCAGTAAGCATAAAGTCTTGTAAGTCAAAATTGTATGTGATTGAACCACTTTCAATTAATACAATAAAATAAGAAGATAATCTGCGAGGTTGTAGCAGTTCTTTTTGAATGTCAACTGAAAGATAAGGATTGTCGTTTGAGCGAATCTTTATTCCCAGCTCATCATTCTGTAAGCCCTCGTATTTCCCTTTTTGTGCTTGCATATTATTTGCTCAAAAGTTGTAGGGTATCGCCATACAATGACCGCTAACTTGTGATTGGATTATTACAAAATTCGTATTCTTTTTTTATAGTTTGTAATCACTTTTTATCCTTTGAAGAGTGGTTGTAAGTTACTTCGTTTTAGGTTATTTAGCTGGAAAATTGGAAAGTACTTAATAAATACCTGCCAGTATAAATCGGACCTGTAAGAGCTATTTTTCAGCTTTTATTTCCCATTTTTCTTTCAGTAACTGTTCCAGTTGCCCGATTTCTTTCTGGTACATGGTCTTCTTCCGGGTGCCGAAATAAAGCGTATTCTCCAGCGGGTTAGTGCCTTCCCAGGCTACCTTTATTTTCCCCGCCGCAATGGCTTCCGCACAAAGAAAATCCGGTACGACCGAAAATCCTCTACCATCACTCAGACAGCGGATAATGGAGCTGATATTGGGAACAATAAAATTCGGACTGAAATCCGGATGTTCTCCAAAATGCCTTACCCAGAAATTTTTCAGGTGTTCCATGTCTGCTGCTGTACTATACCAGAGTTGCTGCTTTAATAAGCGAGTCGCTTCTTTCGTTTTTCCCTGATCAAACAAATTCTCCAGTTCGGCTGTTTTTGTTTTATTGCCGGCAATCAGCACAATCTTCTCTTTGGAAAATGGCAGGTATTGCAGATTTTGCTGTTGCCCCTTTTGTGGTGTAATGATCAGGTCCAGCAGACCATTGTCGAGATCCTGTTGCATCTGCGGATATTCCCCGAATTTGATGATCAGATTAAATGGTAGATTGGCAATATGTTCTTCCAGCGTGTATTGGAACGTTTCAAAACACATTCCCACACTAATCGTTGCACGCTCTTCTTTCGAACGCTTGTGAAAATGTTGTTCCCCCGTTTCCAGTTTTTTCAAGGGGGCCAGTATGTAGTTGTACAGGATCTTTCCTTTTTCTGTAGGGACCATCTTTCTGGCGGACCGGTCAAACAGTTTATACCCGGTAAAAGCTTCCAGCGAGTTTAAATGAAGGCTTACGCCTGGCTGGGAAACAGAAAGCTCCTGCGCCGCTGCAGATAGTGTTCCGCCTTCATATATGGCCTTAAATGTTCGAAGCCATTCGAGATTCCATGGCATAACTATAATTTTTATGATACTATACTGCAATTTAAGTTATTTGTGTGATATATAAAAATAATAGAACTTTGCGGTATCGATAATTAAAATTATATAAATGAAGGTATTCATTATCAATGCTGGACAGGTATTCGCTCACTCCGGTGGCAGGTTTAGTAACCTGCTGACGAGCTGGACGGCAGCATTCCTGGCCCAAAATGGGTTCGAGTATCGGGTGGTCAATATCAATGATGATTTTGATGCGATGGCCGAAGTGGAGCACTTTAAATGGGCCGACCTGGTTATCTATCACACCCCCATATGGTGGTTCCAGGTACCCAATCGTTTAAAGAAATATATAGACGAAGTATTCACGGCCGGTCATCAGAATGGTATGTACGCCAGCGACGGCAGAAGCCGGAAAAATCCGGCTATCAATTACGGTACCGGCGGACTGATGCAGGGTACAAAATATATGGTCACCACTACCTGGAATGCCCCTGAGACTGCTTTTACGCTCCCGGGTGAATTTTTTGATCAAAGATCAGTGGATGATGGTGTATTGTTCGGTTTTCACAAGATGAACCAGTTCGTAGGCATGGATAGAACAACCGGCTTCCACTTTCATGATCTGGAAAAAAACGCTACACCAGAACGGATCAATAACTATCATCAGGACTACATCAGGCACCTGGAACAAGTACTGAAGCATCAAAAACAATTGTCCGGATATTCATCTCACTAAGAAAATAAAAAATGGAATACAGAAAACTGGGAAATACAGAACTGAAATTATCTGCCATTACTTACGGTGCCTTCGCTATCGGCGGTAACATGTGGGGTGGTAACGAGAAAAAAGACTCCATCGCATCGGTAAAAGCCTCTATTGACAACGGTGTAACCACACTGGATACTGCGCCGTTCTACGGGCTCGGACTGAGTGAAGAAATGATTGGCGAGGCCACCAAAGGATATGATAGAAGTAAGATTCAACTGTTAACCAAATTCGGCCTGGTGTGGGACGGCAGCAACCATGGGAAAGGCGAATTTTTCTTTGATGCGGAGGATGCCGGCAAAAAAATACCTGTGTATAAATACGCTTCCAAAGCCAGCGTAGTGAAGGAAGTGGAAGAAAGTCTTCATCGCCTGCAGACAGACTATATTGATCTGTTGCAGATCCACTGGCCGGATAGTACCACCCCCATTGCTGAAACCATGGAAGCGCTGGAACAGCTTTTACAACAAGGGAAAATCCGCGCAGCAGGGGTCAGCAACTACAGCGTTGACCAACTGGCGGAAGCCCGGAATACCGTGAACATTGCCAGCAACCAGGTGGGTTATAGCATGCTAAACCGGAGTATTGAACAAGACCTGGTGCCTTACGCCCTGAAAAATGATGTGGGTATTATCGTGTATAGCCCCATGGAAAGGGGGTTACTCACTGGTAAATACTTCAAAGAAGGTAAACTGAAAGATAATGATCATAGAAATGGATATTTCCAGCAGTTTGATTTAGAGAAGGTGAAAACATTCCTCGATACAATTGCCCCGATAGCGGAAGCTAAAAATGCGACGTTATCTCAACTGGTATTACGCTGGACTAGCCTGCAACCCGCGATCACCGTGGTGCTGGCAGGTGCAAGAAACGCAGAACAGGCCATGGCCAATGCTAAAGCAATGGATATCCGGCTCTCCCCGGAAGAAATGAACGCTATCAACAGTGCACTTGTAAATCCTGTTGCCATCTACTAACTGTATAAAAATAAAAACCAGACACTATGACAAACGCAAAAGTATCCGGATTCTCACGTGCCAATCACGTCGGAATTACCGTCAGCAATTTGGAAAAGTCTATCGCTTTTTATGAAGCATTGACTGGTACCAAAATATCGAATAAGGATGAAATCGGTGGACCAAGAATGGCTAAAACACAGGGATTGGAAGATACCCTCATCAAATACGCGAATCTCCACCTGGATAATCTGAACATCGATATTTTGGAATATGTGCTTCCTGTTCCTGAAAAAACGTCTTATCAGAACAACCAGATCAGTGCTATGCATCTTTGTTTTGAGGTAGATGATATAGCTGCTGCTATACAACGCCTGAAAGAAATAGGCGTGGAACCGGAAGGTGAACCAATCGTATTCCAGCAGGAAGATGGATTAAAATCAGGATTTGGCACGGCCGTAGCTTATTTCCAAGACCCTGATGGTACCAATCTGGAGATCATCGCCCCAAAAGGTCCCTTTAGACGGAAGAACAGGTAACGCCATAGATTTCTCTGTGGTGCTCTCTTTAAGCATTCGGTTTTAAGATTATACTCAAACAGAGAATTTAACAATAAAGTACGAGATACAATATTTACTGAACCAGATACAATAATGTCACCTGGGGAAGCTTTTACGTGTTAATTACGTGAGACCGGAATGGTAACAACAACACTACTCCCTGACAAAAACCTTTTCTGGCATCCCTTTAACCCGTTTAACGATCTCGGTAACTTGACCATCTGCACTCCGTTTGGCAAAATATTGATTTTTGTAGCCCCAGTAATCGGTGAAAAACTCTTCCTCGTAGACATAGAACTGCTCCTTGGTCACGAAAGTCACGAGTTGCGGCCGTCCATAATAACTGAAGCTGCTGGCAAAAAAAAGGCCTTCCTGACGTGTCATCAAGGTCAGCGTATCCGATCCGTTGACATAGGTCCCGTTATATACTGCAAGCGAATCAGTTTTCATTGCTATGGTCTTACGCTCCTCCGGGATGTTGAATCCCTTCCATCCATAGACCTGGGCGATACTGTTGGCGATCTCGATGTTCAGGCCGGTGGCATCGTTTGCATTGTTCATCACCACCAAACCGTTACCCTTCTCCGGGTCTATAAAGAACAAGCTAAGAAAGCCCTCTACCTTACCGTCATGCGTAAAGTAGGTACGTCCACCACGCTGCTCGATAAAGAATCCCAAAGCTGACTTATGGCGGTCGCCTTCCGCACGAAGATCGAGTTTTGCCATTTCACGCGCGGCTTGTTTGCTGAGCAACTGGTTAGAAAGGCCCGAATAAGCTTGTTGGTAGGCGATCAACAGTTTGGCCAAGTCTGCAGGCGTGGTCCACAGGCCGGCAGCAGCCGCTTCCGGGTAAAGACGGTATTGCCCCGGCAACTCCTTGTCATCCCAGTAATAACCGGTTGCCTTGAACGGCAACTGATCCCCATAATAAATGCTGTGCTTCATCCCCAGCGGCTCAAACAGCCGTCGCTTCATCAGATCATTATAAGAACTGGCATCCGCGTCCATCGCCAGCAGCTGAGAGATCATAATGCCGCCCCCCGAATAACGGAAAGCTGATCCGGGAACCAATCGCGATCTTACCGGACTACTTTTGGCGGGTGAACGGCCATCCAGTATCTGGTAGATGTCGGGAATCGTATCCGGGCGCTCATAACCGGCGAATCCGCTGACATTGAGCCCCGCCCGGTGGCTCAATAAATGCCGGAGCGTAATTTTTACGCCCTGACTAACCGAATCGTACGGAAACTGCCAGGTTTTTAACAGGGCGTTAATATCCTGGTCAAGCTGCAATTTACCTTCCTGTACTAATTGCATGAGCGCGATGGCGTTAACCGTTTTGCTGACAGAGCCTGCCTGGAAGACCGTGTTCACCGTAACGGGTTGTTGACGGTTTTTATCCGCCCAGCCGTATCCGCGCGCCCAATCCACTCTAAAGTTATTGATTACGGCAATACTGACGCCGTTGACGTGGTAATACGCCATCCGCTCAGCTAGTGTAAAGTCTGCTTTGCCGGATTCTCTAACCCAGCCATTCAAGTGCTGTTCAACCTGTGCGATGCGCCGTTCGGTCACTCCTGAGTAACGTGGATTTTGTTGCTGGGCAAAGCTGGAAAAAGAAAGAAAAGTGCATCCGAATAATAACAAATAAGATTTCATCTGATTATTGATTAGAGAGTAAGTGTGCTAAAGACCGGAGCAATTGTGTCCTGCCTGCCGGTTCCTCAGTATTGCCGGGTACGATGATATCCGGTACCAGGCCCTGATTTTCGAGGATAAGATGATACTTAAGGTCAGTCAGCTCCAGGGTTGGTAAAACGACCGTGGTTCCATCCAGCAACTGGTGATCACAAGTATAGGGATTACTTAATCCGGCGGTTCGCGTGCCGGCAATTAGACCAAGTCCACGCTGCCGGAATTCCGCGGCCAGCAGTTCACCACCGGACGCCGTCCGCTGGTTGATGAGGAGCATTATTTTCGGCGCGGCTGTCATTAGCGGCTCCTGGAGTGGCGAGGCATTATTTCGCAGGAATTGGAGCAGCGGCCTGCGCGCAAGCATCTCAACAAAGTAGTCCGGAAAATAGCCGCCAGCATTAAACCGGGCATCAACGATGAGAAATGCTTTATTTGCCTGGGAAGCAAAGTCTCGGTTGAAGGCTTGATAACCCGACCGGTGCGTATCGGACAGGTAAATGTAACCGGCCCTGCCTTTACTCATTGAATCTACAAAAAATCGATTTCCTGATACCCATTGCCAGCGACGAAGGTCTTCATCGTTATCAAGCGGTAAGACCGGATAAAGCCGTTCTTCGACGGCGGACAGCTGGTGGCTGAATCCAAGCATCACACGTTTTCCGGCCGCGCCTTGTAACAGAGCTTCGAACGGCGCTCCGGCCGGAACAGGTTTCCCGTCAATGGAAACAAGATAGTCACCTTCAGATACATGTACGCTATCCCTGTCAAGCGGGTTCGAGCTGGTAGCTCCCCACACATCACCGTGATAGATCCTATTTAGGCGGTAATGTCCCTGGTCAATCTCCCAGTCGGCACCAAGCAGCCCTATTGCTTCATCCACCTGAGCCGGTTCTTTTGATGAGGAAAAGAAAACATGACTGCTTTGAAGTTCCCCGAGCATTTGCCTGAGCAGGTACTTGAAATCTTCCCGGCAGGTCAGCATAGCTAACCAGGGTTCGTATCGCTGTTTCAACGCATTTACATCAGGATGCCTGGAGCCGCGGAAGAAATCGCGTATCAGCCGGAGCGTTTCATTAAACTCATTCCGCCATTCCGCAGTCGGGTCGACCATGACAGAAAGTGAAGGTATGCGAATCTCCTGTGCACGATGTGGTGGCATAGTTTCCAGCAGGCTAAAGTCGTTGCCTTGTCGGCAAAGAAGTTGACCGGTAACGGTCTGAAAGTCGTTTACATTCGAACGTATAACAGATATAACACCTGTTCCTGCCTCGCAGGCCATCAGGCAGGGCCGACCATCTTTATTAACGATAAAAAACAAACGGTCTTCTGCTGTAACCGCCAGGTTGTGAAGATCCAGCAAATTGCTGGTTACTTTTCGCGGTCGGACGGGTTTATTATCAGCAGAAAAAGTTATTTGATAGATGTCCCAGAGACGATCGCGGCCGAAAGCACTCACATCCAGTTCGCTCAATGCCAGGCTATTATCCCTGCAAACACCAAAATAGAGCCTTTTACCGTCAGGACTGAAAACCGGGAAACGGGTATCGACGGTACCATCAGTCAGTATAGCTGTTTGACTGCTGGCGGTGTTGTAAACAACCAGGCGGATTAACTGGTTTGGGCAACGTTCCTGATATGCCAGGAGCTTGGAATCGGCTGACCACTGGCAGTTGAATTGGTTTTCATTCAGGACAGAAACGCTGTCGACGGCCACGACGCAGCTTTTCCCGGAGGGAATATCAACGATCAGTAATCGCCGGCGATGATCGCACAGCGCTATTTTTTGTCCATCAGGGCTCCACTGGAGTTCAGAAAAATAGCTTTCGCCTAATCCGATCTTTTGACAGTCACCTGCCTTTTTTCCTTGAATAATAAGATTGTACTCGCCGCTTGCATCACTGAGATAAGCTAAGCGGCCGTCAGTACTCCAGG
This sequence comes from Chitinophaga niabensis, assembly GCA_017849435.1. Lineage (GTDB taxonomy): Bacteria > Bacteroidota > Bacteroidia > Chitinophagales > Chitinophagaceae > Chitinophaga > Chitinophaga niabensis_A. Next base: position 123,441 of record JAFIGY010000022.1, on the reverse strand, counting down.
CAGGTTGCTGCTCATGCACTCCTGCACTTGCGGTTATGTTTCGAAAAACCGGTGTCTTCGAAAGTTCAGCTTCCAGAATGTCGCCCCGGTAATCTACTGCGAGACGTGTCCCGTCAGGGCTGATGCAGACTGAGCGAATTTGCCGCTTGTCAGAGAGCGTATAAGCTTGTTGCCCGGGGAATATATAACCTGCCGGCAGTTGCGGAAGGACGCTCTGTAATAACCGCGTCCTAAGGTCCAGCAAAAAGAGCTGGCCGCCTTTTTCAAATGCAATTGACCTGCCGTCAGTAGAAAGGGAATGAATATCATAATCGTCGAAAGCGGTCAGCTGGCTGATTCTCCCCGTTGGCAAGTCGTAGCTATAAAGATTTCGGATCCTGTCTTGATCACTGATATAGTAAAGTGTCCCGTTAACCCAAACGGGGCTAAGGTCATTCCAGCCGCCGTTAGGTAAATCTTGAATATCTCCTGTCGTGTTATTCTTGAGTTGAATCCTGCATAGATTGCCGCCGCGATATACCCTGAATGCTCCCGTTTCCATGATATCTTCCGCACCTACAATTGCCGTATAAGTGCTGTCTGGTGCTACCTGGCAGTATGATCCGGTGCATGGTAGTTTTCGTTCTCGTCCACTAGTGGGGTCGATCTCATACAGCTCGGTGTAACGGGCGGGAGCGGCAGCTTTGGCTGAACTGTAGATGATACGGGTGCCGTTCCAACTGCGCAGTCTGTCGCGACCCGGATGCCAGGTGAGTCGCCGCGACACTCCCCCGGTTATGGAAACGACGTAAACATCTGTGTTTCCATTCAATACTGCCGAATAGGCTATTGAACTGCCGTCTGGGGAAAATAACGGGTTTTCAATCACTGTTTGATCTGTTTTAACAACCCTGGCTACACCATCGCTGCGGTTCATGATCCAAAGCTGGTCGCCACAGGTAAAAACCACGTGCGTTCTATTAACGTCCATATACCTGTACATAACTGGTTGACGCCCGTATAAAATCGTCACATTGGCTAACATGACAAAGCATAGGCAGCAGAAAAAGAGTATTCGTTGCATGGATCAAAAGTAAAGCATGATGGTAGTGGTTAACCTGTCCACGCAAATGAAAGTAGACTGAGAAAATAATTAAATTGTTGAGAAACAAATAATTATACTAACAGAAGTATAAGGAAAAAGTAGATGACATTTCAATTCATCAGGCCGGTTCACCGATTCGCATGATGGCTGCCTCGAGGTCTTCCCGTTTGCCAGCGGCCATGTTTCGGCCCTTCGTTCGGTAGTTGTAAACGGTGCTCGGCGAATAGCGCAGAAAAGCGGCAATCTTTGCACTATCAGTAATGCCCAGCCTGACCAGAGCAAAGACGCGCATCATTGGAGAAAGTATCTCTCCCGGTTTAGGAGACGGTAGTTCTCCCGGCGCTACCAAAGCATTGAACGCTGAGACAAAGTCTGGATAGATGCTTAAAAAGACGGTATCGAAGGTGCGGTAAAGTTCTGCCAGCTCCTGTTTCTCCAACTCGTCGGATTTCAGCACCGAGATTAACTCATCGCCTTGTTTGCTGATTGCTTTCTTGAAGAGCTTTTTACGGTATTGTGAAATCTTGTCGATATAACCCGAACACCACTCGAAAAAATTGCTGATATAGGCTTCCTTGATACGATTAGATTCCGCTAGTTTTTTGTTGAGTAAAGCTAACGCTATGCCGGCTTGCTCTACCTTGCTTTTTTGTCGCCAGATAACGATCGCCACAAATCCCACTAATATAGCCAGAACAGCGATCAAGGCTACCAACAGCTGTAGTTGCCATTTATGTCGATGCTGCTTTAGCTGATATGCAGTCGTGATTTCTTCACTAAACTTTGCCACTTGAAACATGCGAAATCGTACGCTGCTGAAAACGGCATCTTCCAGCGCGCATTTAGTTAACTCGTTAGCCATTTCGAGATTGCCTTCGCTATAATAAATCGTTGCAAGCTTTTGCAGGCTGGCATTGTCTTTCGTGGCGTTCTTCAGATCCGCAATAGCAGACAGCGTAAAATATTTTTTGGCATTTCCCTGGTCATGAAGCCGGGTATACGTGTTGCCCAGGAGATAGGTGGTCAGCGCATAGCTTTCGTTCCCGGGAGGAAGCTTTTCCAGTAAAAGCAACAACCGCCGTTTTGCGGTTTCCGCATCTCCCTGATCAAGCAATTTTTCGGCACTGCCGGTCTGATAAGCCACCGAAGTAGTGTCCTGAAGCGAAAGCGCGATGTCGCGATATCGGGCTAAATCGCCAGCATAAGAAACATCGTCGTTAATCGTATAATAATTCAGGTAATTCCGGTAAGCCTGGTAATATCTTGCCTGCTCAGGGGCTGCAAGCTCTTTAGGCCGAATGCTATCCAGCAGTTGTTGTGCCTCGCGGAACTTACCGAGCAGCGAGTAGCAATCAACCAGTATAATCCCCGTATGAGCGGTAAGGTCATTGCGATGAATATCGTGCGTAATGGCCAGGTTTTGTTCCAGGTACCAGGCAGCGGAGTCAACCTTAAACTTTACGTAGGCACGTGCAAGTTTTTCATTCAGCGTATAAAATTGCATCCGCCCCTGCAAGGTATCCTTGCTACGCAACAAGCTGCTCAATTCATCTTGCCTGGCTGCCACGTAAGCTGGCCTCGCCGCGATAGCACGTTGTAATGTAGTATGAAGATCGCGTGAAGATTGCGCGGAAACCCGCGTGCCCACTGTTAGCAAAATCAAGATTAGGCAATATCTCATAGAAGCTTAAAAGTAAAATTTTTTCGTATCAATTCTATCATTCATTGCCGAACAAAGATAGTGTAGTAGCTTACATCGCCACATGGATACCAGTATTAAGACGCCAGCGCTAATCCAAGATGGCAACTTGTCCAGATTTTCCAAGTTGCCGGCAAAACTTTAATACAAACTTTGCTATTTCCTTGTAAAACTGTAGTAATTCTTCTATTTGTCGTTGTATAAGTGATAATTACTTATGCTATGCATACAATGTCCGGCAGAAAATAATGAATGCCGATAAAAATAATATCGGAACAATGGAAAGTGTAATGATGAACAGCGCTGCTCTTTTGCCCTGTACTGCTTCCTGCAGCCACTCATTAAAAGACTGCAGAATGAAGGATCTTCCTTCTGACTGAAAAATAAAGGGATGAATTGTTGACCGGGTTATTAATAATTCCTGCCAGTTATCAGTAAGAAACTGCCAGTTAAGCGAATAATTGTTTAGCATGCAGGAGGCTATATTTTTTTTACTATTTTTAATCTTCCTAAAAATAAAAACACTGGTAGTGAGAAATCGAAATCCTTACATTCCTATGATCAGTATCGTCGGAAAATAAAAGCAAGACAAGAAACAAACCTATATCTGGTTGCGGCAGACAACCCTGCGTAGCCCCAGAAAAAAGCAAATGTATAAGATGGTAATGATAATCCGGAAGCATCGACAGTAGCTTTAATATGTACTTTTGATTGCCCTGTAATATCTGTCGGTGAGAGTTTTACTAATTATGGTTATGGAGCCTCAGTAATTGCGGAATGCTGGTCTGCTTTCGCTAACCGGATATGTTTAGCGTATCCGTTACCCAATGCCATGGCGTATTTCTTTTAGCAAACGATAGCGTGTAAGCTACCAGTTAGTTCCTATTGCTAAATGCAGGAGTATTATTACTCCAAACAGACGGATACAAATCAACTTCAGTCAATAATAAAACAAACTTAGCATGAAGCAGTTATCACATGTAACAATGTTTTTTTTCTTTCTGTTCCTGGCATCAGCAGGCTGTAAAAAGGGAGATCAGGGACCAGCTGGTCCACAAGGGGAAAAGGGTGCGGAGGGAGTTCCTGGCCCTGCCGGCAGCAAGATTTACAGCGGAAATGGTGCCGCTGCGGCCAGTATTGGCAATATTGGTGATTTTTATCTGGATCTTTCCAGTTCTAAATTTTATGGCCCGAAGACAACCAATGGTTGGGGAACACCTATTAGCCTGATGGGCGCAACGGGGGCTAATGGTGCGACAGGAGCCACTGGCGCTACGGGAGCTACTGGTGCGACAGGAGCAACAGGGGCCACTGGTGCTACCGGAGCAACGGGAACTGCCGGCAGTAAGATACTCAGTGGTACCGGCGCTCCTGCAACGTCAATAGGAAACGACGGAGATTATTATCTGGATAAATCTACCTATAACCTGTATGGTACCAAAACAGCCGGAGCGTGGAGTGCCGCCTTATCATTGCAAGGCCCCGAAGGCCCACAGGGCCCGCAAGGTCCGGCAGGTACAGCCAATGTGATCTATTCCACCTGGAAATATGCTACTAACTTCAATGACACAACGATAGATAATTCCTCAGTGAAGGCGGGCTACATATCAGCGCCCAGCCTTTCCACCGCTATTCTCAACTCAGGAACGGTGATTGTGTATTTTACGTATGGTGGAGGAGGGTTCGTTTTGCCTTATACCAGCTATGCTGGTGGCAAAGCCAGTACTATTTCATTTACTCCCCTGTTATATAAAATACTTATTACGCGTTTTACACATGATAACAGTAACAGTGTTGCTTTGAGTACAATGCTGCAATACCGTTACGTGATTATACCTGGCGGTGTCTCCGGCGGCAGGCAGGCACCTCATCCTGATTATAGCGATTATGCTGCTGTATGCAGATATTATCATATTCCTGAATAGTCAGGTGCTTTTATTATTTTGAAAAATGGCTGTCCTTGCAGGCAGCCATTTTAATATCTGCAAAACACCCTGTCTCTCCTACTCCAAAATTGACCAACTCCAATGCTTTTTTTGCCCTGTTTGTCACCCGCATCCAGAAAAGTAAAGACAGCGAAAATTCTTATTTGCAATCTGTCAGATTTATGGAAATATATACGGCGTTTGTGTATTTTGTATACATCATGGCGTTCTTACATTTATTTTTATTGAGGAGCCATCAGTCGCTTTTATTCACACCACGTACTATATAAATTATCCACCGATGCGGCGAGTTATTATAATATTGCTACTACTTGCATTTGTTATCAGCCTGAGTGTGTTTGTTTTTTCTTCCACCACTCCTCACATGCCCGCTGATGTAAAGGCAGCCTATACCGCGCTCGATGGGCCACTGGATTATAATAATGATGTAAAGCCGATACTTTCCGACAAATGTTTTGCCTGCCACGGGCCGGATAAGGCCAAACAAAAAGCAGGACTTCGGCTGGATATTGCAGCTGCCGCCTATGCCGAGCTACCGGAAAATAAAGGGAAAGTGGCTATAACTCCCGGCAATTTGAATAAAAGCGAGCTGTTCCACCGGATCATTTCTTCCGATCCCGGGTATTTAATGCCAACGCCGGCTTCTCACCTGGTACTGACTGCCGCGGAAAAGGCCATCCTCATAAAATGGGTGGAAGACGGGGCTGAATACAAGCCACACTGGGCCTTTGTAAAACCAGTAAAACCCAGGGTCCCAAAGCCTGTTGATAAGGCATGGAAGATCGTTAACCCGATAGATAATTTCGTTCAGGCCAAACTAAAGAAAGAAAAATTATCCCCTGCACAGGAAGCCGATAAGGAATTGCTGCTCCGGAGAGTTTCTTTGGACCTTACCGGCTTACCCCCTACTTTAAAAGAGATCGATGAATTTATAAACGACCCTTCTCCTGCAGCCTATGAGAAACAGGTAGACCGCTTATTACAATCACCGCATTTCGGGGAGAAAATGGCGGTTGACTGGCTGGATGCCGCGAGATTTGCAGATACACACGGTTATTCAATTGATGCGGAAAGAGACATGTCGCCGTACCGCGACTGGGTGATCAAAGCATTTAACAGTGATTTCCCTTACAACAAGTTCCTCCAATGGCAGCTGGCAGGTGATCTGTTGCCCAACCCTACCAGGGAAATGATCATTGCAACTGCATTTAACCGCAATCATCAGCAGAATATGGAAGGTGGAATTGTGGAAGAAGAATTCCAGTCGGAATACGTGGCAGACAGAACGAATACCTTTGGCGATGCGGTACTGGGCTTGTCTGTAAGATGCGCCAAATGCCATGATCATAAATACGACCCCATCACCCAAAAGAACTATTACGAACTGTTCAGCTTCTTCAATAATGTGCAGGAAGCGGGGCAGATATCATTTGACGGGGCTTTACCAACACCAACATTGCTACTGCCTGCAAAACAGGAAGAGGACGCCATTCAGGCAATCACAGACAGTATTGGGCGGGCGGAAAAGAACCTGTTATTGCTGGAAAACAGAGCTTCCGGCTTTGAGCAATGGATCAGTGGTAAAGCATATCAAAAACAAGTAGCTTTCCAAATCCCGGCAGACAACCTGCAGGCATACTTCAATTTCGACCATGGCGATTTTAAAAACACTGTGAACAAACAACACACAGGCGTGATGAGAGGCATGAAGAATGATCCGGGCAAGGGCAGTGACTTTGCTGCGCATGGCACAGGCAAGGCCCTACAGTTAAACGGCGACAACTGGCTGGATCTCAAACCAGCCGGCGTATTCCGAAAATCACAGCCCTTCAGCATAGGGCTATGGATAAAAATACCCGGTGCTTTAAAGCAGGGCGTTATATTTCATAAAGGAGACAGAGAACGTTTATACAATTTCAGGGGGTACCACTTGTATCTCAAGGATAATAAACTGGAGGTAATGATGGCGCATACCGCGCCTTCTGATGCGATCACCCGGTTGAGCACAGACACTGTTCCGCGGGACAAATGGATACAATTAACGGTAACCTATGATGGCTCCTCCAAAGCAGCCGGCTTGAACCTCTATCTCGATGGCACGCTTATGAAGATGACAACCGTGATGGATCAGCTTAGAAAGGACATCCTTTTCAGAGCGGTGGTAAATAATGAGATCGATCCCAATGAAACAGGTTTGCAGATCGGCGGCTGGGATCGTGGTTTTGGTATCACCCATGCACTGGTGGATGATATAGCTGTTTACAATCGCAGCCTTACGCCTTTAGAAGTAAGCATTCTTGCAAAGAAAACCTCCTGGGCAGCCATTACAGCCACGTCAGACCTGCATGCGCTGAAACAATATTATTTATCCGCGGTTGACCCGGCATTACAAAAAGAAAGAGCTGAATTAATGCGGCTGCGCAGTAAACTTGCAGACACCGTTGCCCGGGTAAAAGAGCTAATGGTGATACAGGAAATGCCGGTCCCCAAAAAGACCTACCTGTTACAACGCGGCAATTATGATATGCCGGGAGAAGAGGTATTTCCGAATACACCAGAGGGAATACTGGCTTATCCGAAAGATCTTCCCAAGAACAGGGCCGGCCTGGCCCAATGGGTTACCCATCCGGATAATCCCCTAACCGCCAGAGTTGCTGTAAACCGCTTCTGGCAGAATTTCTTCGGAACAGGCCTTGTAAAAACAGCCGAAGATTTTGGCAACCAGGGCCAAATGCCCAGCCACCCTGCTTTACTGGACTGGCTCGCGGTTACTTTTACAGACTCCGGATGGAATGTGAAGGCGATCAACAAGCTGATAGTGATGTCTGCAACCTACCGGCAGGATTCCCGCGCTATGCCGGATGCCGGGGAAAAAGATCCGGAGAATCGTTTGCTTTCTCATGGCCCTGCCTTCCGCATGCCTGCCGAAATGGTACGGGATAATGCATTGCTGGCAAGCGGATTATTAAATCCGGAAGTTGGCGGCAGAAGCATCAAACCCTACCAGCCAGGCGGATTATGGGAAATCAACAGTAAAACATACCGTGCGGATACCGGAAGCATTGTTTACAAACGCAGTTTATATGTATTTGTAAAAAGGTCTGTGCCCAACCCCACATTAGCCACTTTCGATGCGCCATCACGCAGTTACTGTATTGTCAGACGGCAAAAAACAAATACGCCTTTACAGGCGCTGGTTACGTTGAACGACCCCACCTACCTGGAAGCGGCAAAAGTATTGGGTGAACAAATGACAAAAGAACCTGACAACAAAAAAGCAATCACTGCCACATTCAGAAAACTGACCGGCCGTTCACCACAAGTTCAGGAGGTTGAATTACTCTTAAAACTTCAGCAGGCTGAGTACAGCAAATTCAGCCGGCATCCGTTAAAACAAAAAGGCTGGCTGTATGCCGGACAATATAAATTCACCGGGGCGATAGACAGCGCAGCAATTGCAGCGAACGCCGTAGTTGCCAGCACCATTCTTAACTCAGATGCGTCACTCATAAAAAGATAAGCAAATGTGCGATCATCATGAAGAAAAATTCAGGATACACACGCCTGACTTCGATAAACTACATCGGCAATTAGGCCGCCGCGACTTCCTGACCAAAACATCCATGGGCATTGGTGCGCTGGCGCTGGGCACATTGTTGGGCAACAAGTTGTTCAGCAATGCATCCAGGCTGGCTGCCGGAAATGCTGCCGGCGATACGGAACAGGAAATCCTGAAAGCCATTCCACACTTTGCTCCTAAAGCAAAACGGGTTGTATACCTCTTCATGGCCGGTGGCCCATCGCAGTTTGAAACTTTTGACTACAAACCTGCCCTCGATAAATTGTGGGGGCAGAACCTGCCTGATTCCATCAGAAACGGGCAACGACTTACCGGCATGAGCTCCGGTCAGGCGCTGCTGCCTGTTGTACCTTCCGCTTTCAAATTTAATCAGCATGGCGAAAGCGGCGCCTGGATCAGTGAACTGCTTCCTTACACAGCAAAGGTGGCAGATGATCTTTGCATCATAAAATCGATTCATTCCGAAGCCATCAACCACGACCCCGCCATTACCTTCTTACAAACCGGGAACCAGTTGCCAGGCCGTCCCTCTATTGGCTCCTGGTTAAGTTATGGACTGGGATCCGACAATGAAAACCTGCCTACATTCATCGTACTGGTTTCCAAAGATGCACCCAAAGACCAGCCATTGTATGCCAGGTTATGGGGGAACGGTTTTTTACCTTCAGAATACCAGGGCGTTCAGTTCAGATCTGGCGTAGATCCGGTGCTGTTTCTCAATAATCCGGAAGGATATGATGGCGCGGACCGGAAGGAAATGCTTGAATACCTGTCCAAACTAAACCAGCTCCAGCATAATACGTATGGCGACCCGGAAATAGAGGCCCGCATTGCTCAGTACGAAATGGCCTTTCGCATGCAAACATCCGTTCCGGAAGTGATGGATGTAAAAGATGAACTGGATGAGATATTTGATTTGTATGGCCCTGGTTCCCGGGATTCCGGCACATATGCCGCTAATTGCCTGCTGGCACGCAAACTGCTCGAGAAAGATGTGAAATTCGTTCAATTGTATCATCAGGGCTGGGATCATCATGGCAATCTTCCCGGCAACATGCCACGGCAATGCCGTTCCATCGATCAGGCTACCGGCGCACTGATCACTGATCTTAAGCGCAGAGGCCTGCTCGAGGATACACTTGTGATCTGGGGCGGCGAATTTGGCCGCACCGTTTATTCACAGGGTAAACTCACACCCACTGATTACGGCCGCGACCATCACCCCCGCTGTTTCACCATGTGGATGGCCGGCGCAGGTGTTAAGCCCGGTATATCTTTCGGCGAAACAGATGATTTCAGCTATAACATCACAAAAAACCCTGTTCATGTACATGACTTCCAGGCAACACTGTTGCATCTCATGGGTATAGATCATGAACGACTTACTTACAAATTCCAGGGAAGGCGTTTCAGATTAACCGATGTGGAAGGAAAAACAGTAAGAGATATATTAACCTGATCAAATCAAATAACTACATGACATCAAGAAGAAACTTCATCCGCAATTCCACTATGGCTTCCGCTTTAGTAGCAGCTACTCCCGCATTAGGCTTCTCCATACTCCATAAAGACAAACAACCGGATAGCCCTGCTGTTATTGGTCATGGTGATTTTAAATACAAAGTAGATAAAGGATGGGCTAAGATCGGCGTAACCAGCCATCCATTATCGAACTGCCATGAAATGGTACAGGATAGTAAAGGCCGCCTGATCATGCTGGGCGATCATACCAACAACAACATCCTGATATTCGACAAATCAGGTAAACTGTTAGACTATTGGGGTACTGCATTCCCCGGGGGGCATGGCCTTACGATTAGTAAGGAAGGAGCGGAAGATTTTTTACTGCTCGCAGACTGCGGCTGGTACCAGGACCGGTCTGGCAGCTGGAAACCGCAGGCCGGTCAGGTTGTAAAAACCAAAACAGACGGCAGCCTTATCTTTGCCATCGGGCACCCGCGTACCATAGGCGTGTATACAGACAAAGAGGCGTTTATGCCTACAGAAACTGCGGTGGCGCCCAATGGCGACATTTACGTGGCAGATGGATACGGATCTGATTACATCCTTCAATACGACAGCCACGGGAAATACATCAGGCATTTTGGCGGCCATAACAATGGAAACCCCGATCACAACCTGCAAAACGCACATGGTGTTACCGTAGATAATCGCGACAAAAATAATCCCGTTCTTATTTGCTGCTCCCGCAACGAAAACTGTTATAAAGTTTTTACGATGGATGGTAAATTCATCAGGCGGATAGATCTGCCGGGTATGTATGTTTGCCGCGCCGTTATTAATGGCAACAACCTGTATGCCGGTGTTTGCTGGTCTAAAAATGCTGAAGGAAAAATGACCGGCTCTTCCGGTTTTGTTACTATCCTTGATGCGGAGAACAAAGTGGTATCCAATCCCGGTGGCACCGCTCCTGTTTATAAAAATGGAGTATTACAGCCTACATTACAGGCACCTGGTCAGATATTCCATCATGGCCACGATGTTTGCATCGATGAGGACAAGAACGTATATGTTTGCCAATGGAACGCCAACCATACAGCGCCTGTTAAATTAACGCGCGTATGATATTACTGGATATACTAACCTTTTCCGGGCGCCTGCATCCGTTGATCGTACATCTGCCGATAGGTTTCCTCCTGCTGGCTACGCTTTTCAATCTGCTGTCTTACACGCGAAAATTCGCCTATTTGAAGCAGGCCGTTCCCATTACCCTGCTGGCTGGGTTCGCATCCGCTGTACTGGCCTGTATATTCGGCTACCTGCTTTCCTTAAGGGGAGATTACGATGCAGACGCATTGAACAATCATAAGCTTTCCGGTATTTCGCTGGCGGCTATATCCGGGCTTCTTTACTTTACGACTACTTCATTTTTCCGGAAAGAGATCCCTGTGCCCCGTCCGTTGTTTTCCATATTATTGATCTGCATGCTGGCGCTTGTAAGTTACTGTGGCCACCAGGGTGCAGGTCTTACCCATGGCCATGATTACCTCACCATGCAGGTGCTGTTAAAGCAGGAACGTCCAAAACCTGACCGGGTTGAGGATGCCCTGCTGTTTGAAGATGTGATACAGCCCATACTGCAGGCCAAATGCGTGCAATGCCACCGCAATGGTAAAAACAAAGGAGACCTGGCGCTGGAGGACATAAAGAGCATACTGAAAGGAGGAAAAAATGGTCCGGCCATTGTTCCCGGCAACGCGGATTCCGGTGAACTAATCCGGCGCGTGATGCTGGATGAAAAGCATAAGGACTTTATGCCTGCGGATGGTAAGCCGCCTCTGACAAAGAATGAAGTGCAGCTGATCCGATGGTGGGTATCAAAAGGGCGGGCCGGGATGAACAAAACCATTGCCGTCTTAGGAGATTCCGCTATTCTCAGGCCCATGGTGGCACAGTATTTAGGGCTTGGCGCCGTGGAAGGCAAAGAACCAGGTGAGGTTACCGAACATATCAATCCTGAAATCCCTCTTACGGCAGATACATCGTTGATAAACAAACTCCGGAATGCGGGATTTAAGGTGCGGTTGATGTTGAAGAAGCCATTGATGCTGGATGTTACATTACCTGCCGGATCAGGCATTAAAGCAACTGCATGCAAGTCTGCAATACTCCCACTTGCCAAAAATATCATCTGGCTGAATTTATCGGAAAATGGGTTTACAGACGGAGATCTTGACTTTCTCACTGCACTCATCAATATTGAGAAATTGCGGCTGGATAGGAATCCCATAACTGACAAGATCAATAAGCAGTTGATTGGATTGAAACATTTGGAGGCAGTGAACCTGAATGCAACGGGCATTACAACGTCCGGGGTGGATGAACTGAAGAAGAATGCAGCGATCAGGCGCATTTATTACTGGAAAACGGCGGCTGCGCAATAAAACGCTATATTAATCCATCAGTCTATGTTTCAGAGATGCCGGCTTTTCAGGATAACCGGCCCGATAAGCAAATATTGATAATAATTAATTAAAAAATGCCCATTTTACAGTTTAATCGGTAGCTCTATCTTTGGCGACATATCATTTCATGGTCACAGATGAATGGATATTCCGATAACATTTTACAAATTACGCTATATGAAGAATGTACTGCCTCTTTTTTTGTTTGTATGTATTTTATCCGTCGCTCAAACTACACAGGCTCAGGTAACAGAACCAAGAAAGGATGTTAGAAAACCCGTAGATACTGCCTGGAATCAGTATTCGGTTGGAGACAGACTGCTGGTGAACAGCCATTTGCTGAATCCGGCAGGGCAAAGCCTCCAATTAACGAAGGGTGACAGGGTATTGAACCTTGAATTTGCACATCAGAAAGATTTGCTCATTGCAAAAACCAACAGGCATCTGTCCGTTATTGATGCAAAAGATTTTAAGGTCATTAATCATATCGACTATCCTGAAAAGAACGAAGCGGGCTCGATGAACGGCCTTGCGGTGGACAGTAATGATTCTACTATCTATTTCACCGGGCTGCAGAAAAATTTATACATCGGGAATATTAGTAAGTCCGGGGTATTTACGCTGACGAAAAAAATTGACTTATCCGTTAATAACAAAAAATCAAACCCCTTAGGGATCGGGCTGTGTAATAATATCGCTTTTGTAGCGCTGGCTATTACAAACCAGGTAGCTGTTGTTGACCTTTCAAAAGGTAAGTTAATAAGCGAGATTCCCGTAGGCGTTTGCCCCTATGCCGTAGTCATCAGCAAAGACAAAAAGATGGCATTTGTGAGTAATTTCGGAGGCCCGCATCCCGGAAAAGGAGACAGAACGGAACAATCTGCCGGAACAGATGTTGCCGTAGATGAACGATCTGTAGCATTGCGTGGCTCCATTACCGTGATAGATGTTCAGTCGAGAAAAAAGATCGCGGAGATCCCCACCCGCATTCACCCGGAATCAATGACCCTCTCCCCTGACGGCAAATTGCTTTATGTAACCGACGATAGCGGCGATGGGATCAGTATTATAGATGTAAAGACTTTCAGGACCGTACATACGATCAATACCAAGCCGGATCCCTCCCTCCCCTACGGAAGCCTCACAACAGCGCTGGCGTTCAGCTCCAATGGAAAAATATTACTGGCCGCCAATGCCGGTAATAATTCAATTGCGCTCATTGATCCCCATCGCCCGAAGGAAGGCCCTTATGGTTTCATTGCAGCAGGCGGGTTCCCGGGAGCTGTGTGCAGCAATGGGAACGACCTGTTTATCGGGAATGTAACTCCCCTGAAAGGAGGATTGCAAAAAGTTTCGCTTCCCGGTAATAAAGCTGAATTAGACAAGCATACGGCAGAAGCAAAGAAAGGATTTCATTTAATTGAAATGCTCAGGGCGCAGGCGGAAGCTAATTTGAATGCCAGGCCTAAACCTATCCCCGATAATCCTGGCGAACCATCTTCCATTAAACATGTAGTTTATATCATCAAGGAAAATAAAAAATTCGACCAGGTGCTGGGAGATTTTGGGAAAGGCAACTGCGATCCCAAACTCGTTGAATTTGGGAAAGATATAACACCCAATACGCATCAACTTGCCAAACAATTTGTGTTGCTCGATAATTACTATTGCAATGGTGTTAATTCGAGCGACGGGCACCAGTGGGCCATCCAGGGAATCACTACACCATATCATGAAAAAGATTTTTCAAACGGGCATTGCGCCTATGATTTTGGTACAGATCCCCTGTCTTATGCCGGCTGTGGTTTCATTTGGGATCACCTGCTGCGAAAAGGCATTTCATTTAGAAATTTTGGAGAGACAGACCTCGCTGAAATCACAAAAGGAAGCACCTGGACCGACCTGTATAATTCCTGGAAGAACAAGAACGATTCAGCCCAGTTCAAATGCGTATACCATATCGGAACTTTAAACAAGTACAGCGACCTGCGTTTTCCCGGATGGAACATGAATATCCCGGATCAGATCAGGGCTGACGCGTTCATTAACGCCCTTAATGAATATGAAACAGCGGGCAAACTGCCGGAATTCATCATTATTTATCTGCCTAATGACCATACCAGTGGTTATAGTGAAAAAAATCCTACTCCCCGTGCCTACGTGGCGGATAATGATCTGGCAACCGGCAGAGTAGTTGAAGCCCTTTCAAAAAGCTCCTTTTGGAAAGATATGGTTGTATTCATTAATGAAGATGATCCCCAAAGCGGTACGGACCACGTAGACGGGCACCGGTCGTTTTGTTTGGTGGCCGGCCCTTATGTAAGACGCGACACTGTCATCAGTCATTTTTACAACCAGTCATCCGTATTGCATACGATCTGCCAGATATTCGGTGTACAGCCTATGAACCAGTTAGTGGCAATGGCGCCGCTAATGACAGAATGCTTTCAGGAAGTCCCTGATCACACCGTTTATAATTATCTTACCCCGTCTGTTCCTATCAACGAAATGAATCCCCCTAAAGAAAAGATCAAAAGTAAAACCACCGCGAGGCTGGCGCCCAAAACACAGCGGATGGATTTCTCCAAGCCCGATCTGATCGATAAAGACGCTTTGCTGTTTAGCCAGTATGTATGGTCCACTATACATGGTGATAAACCTTTTCCCAAGAAGTACTTTGGAGCACATGGAAAGGGCTTAAAAGCCCTCGGTCTGAAAATAGATCCGAAATCCAGAAAGGATGATGATTGATAATTTTTGATAACGGTTCATAAATGAAAAGGTCTCCCTGTTATTGGGAGACCTTTTCATTTGTGCTGATTGCCGCCTGCACCAGCGTTGTTGAACAAAGTTGCGGCAATATTGTTACATCTATAACCTTGTTTTAAACCAGCGTAAAGAATTAAAAATATATAGTATGTAAATGCAGCTTTGATCGTGATGCTGATGTGTGCATTAGAATCTTCTAATTAAGAATCCTTTAATTAAATAATTAAAAACTTTTAATTGGTCCGGAATGCCCCATTTCCGTAATTTCATTGTCATAAACGCTTCCCTAACATATCTTCTGTTATGCAATATAAAAAAGTGTTGCGTGTATGGTTTGTTCTCTGTATAAGTGTTATTGGTGTCAATGCTCAGCAAAACAATCCATTGCCCGTTGCTGATACTTTAAGACTGCCGCTGGATAGTGCTGAACATCTTTTCTTAAGAAACAACCTTGCACTGTTGGCCCAAAGATATAACATCGATGTTGTGAAGGCTTTGGAAATTCAGGCCAGGCTCTATCCCAATCCAAATTTCACTTTCTCTACGGTCATAGCCGGTCATGATCCGAGCCTGGAACCGGCACCGAAGAACAAACCATTCCCCTCTCCTTTCTCTTCTTCCGGGGAAGCTGCATCCAGCATCAGCCAGCAGATAGTTATTGCGGGCAAAAGGAATAAAGCCATCAAACTGGCAAGGACCAATACTAAGCTGGCTGAATTTCAGTTCTTCGATCTCCTGCGGACATTGCGATATACACTCCGGACAGATTTCTTCTCTATCTACTATCTGCGGGAAAGCGCCCGGGTATATAAAGATGAAATAGATGGTTTGCAGACGGTTGTGGACGGATATAACAAGTTGCTGAAGGAAGGGAATCTCTGGGTTTCGGAAAAGGAGATCGTGCGTGTGAAGGCGCAATTGTACAGTCTGCAAAGTGAATATAAAGGACTGATAGATCAGATCAATAATACCCAGAGTGAATTGAAGCTGATCCTCCAGGTAAAGAACCTGACGTATATCGTCCCCCAGCTGGATTCTAACCTTGTAGCAGCTTCTGACCCGCTGAAGTATCCGCTGCCTGAACTTATCGATTCGGCATACAAGCGACGTACGGATCTAAGGATCGCGCAAACGGCCACCGAGATCAGCAAGCTGAATTATAATTATCAAAAAGCATTATCCGTTCCGGATCCTTCTTTCAATGTGAATTACGACAAGCAAGGCAGTTATATACATGACCTGTTTATGGGTGGCATTGCCATCGATCTGCCTTTTTTCAACCGGAACCAGGGAAATATCAAATCCGCGAAGAACGCTATCAAGATGAATGAAACGGCAGAACTAAGCGTGGAGAAAACCGTTGAGGAAAATGTATATCGGGCGTTGCAGCAATCCATAGATGCGGAGAAGCTCTACAGGAAGATCGATCCCAGTTTCAAAAATGATTATAGCCGGCTGATCCACGCAGCGCTGGAAGCATATAAGAAACGAACGATCGGGCTGCTGGACTTCCTGGATTTTTATGATTCCTACAAGCAAAACACCCTGCAGATAAACGGGATACAACTTAACAAATTGACTGCTTTGGAAAGCATCAACTTTTTTACGGGTTTTAATTTTTTTAATTAAATAAAGACAGGCTACTCCCATGCGAGAAATATTCAAAATATCAACTGTGTTAAAGTCGCTGCCGATCATTATACTGGTGGCCTTAACCGCCTGTAGCGACAAGAATCAGAAAAAGACTGACGACAGGGAAAGTTATGTGATACCTGATTCTATCATGAAGAGATTACAGATCGATACTGTTAGAATGACCCCTGTCACCGATGCGATCACGCTTACGGGCATGGTGGATTTCAATCAGGATAACCAGGTGAATATATTCCCTCTTGTGAGCGGCGTGGCGCAGGATGTGGCAGTGCAGCTGGGCGATGCCGTCAAAAAGGGACAGGTACTGGTCACTGTAAAAAGTAGCGAGATGGCGGGTTACGAGAATAATATGGTGGTTGCGGAAACCAACGTCCGCAGTACCCAAAAGCAGTTGGATGCGGTGAAGGACCTGTTCAAGAACGGATTATCCTCCCAGCTGGACCTTTCAAACGCGCAAACGGCCCATGACCAGGCGCTGGCGCAACTGGAGATGGCGCAGCGCATCCTCAGGATAAACGGTAATAACCGTCAGGGGATTTATGAAGTAAAATCGCCTATCGATGGCTTCATCGTCCAGAAGAATATCACCAACAATACCATTATCCGTACCGATAACGGCAGTAACATGTTCACCATCTCCGACCTTAAAAACGTATGGGTACAGGCGAATGTTTACGAATCCAATATCAGCCGCGTACATGTGGGAGCCGATGTAAATGTAACCACGCTCTCCTACCCTGATAAAGTATTTAAAGGGAAAGTGAATAAAATGCTGAATGTACTTGACCCGGCGAGTAAAGTGATGAAAGTCCGTATCGTACTGCCCAATGACGGCTATCTCCTGAAGCCGCAGATGTTCGCCAGCGTGAACATCCTGAACCCTTTGGGAAAACAGGCGCTCACGGTTTCCTCCAATGCATTGATGTTTGATCATAGTCAGTATTATGTACTGCTGTACAACAGCCCCAAGGACGTCAGGATCACGCCCGTACAGATACTGGGCTCCAATGACAATCACACCTACATTTCAGTCGGCGTGAAAGAGGGCGACAAAGTGATTGCCCGAGACGTGATTCTTATTTACCAGGCACTGAATAGTTAATATCTTTTAATACAAGAAAATGGCCAAGATATTAAGAAGGCTCATCGGGTTTTCGATAAAAAATAAATACTTCATCCTGTTTATCACTTCTTTGCTGATCATCACCGGAGTGTTTACTTTCATCCACATGCCCATTGAAGCCTTCCCGGATGTTACCAATACAGAGATCACCATCATCACCCAGTGGCCAGGCCGCAGTGCGGAAGAAGTGGAGAAGTTTGTAACGATCCCTATTGAAATAGCCCTGAATCCGGTACAGAAAAAAATCAGCCTGCGCTCAACCACTATTTTCGGTCTTTCTTTCATCAAATTGATATTTGACGATGACGTCAAGGACCGGGAGGCGCGACAGCAGGTCATGAACCTGCTGCCGAATGCCAACCTGCCGGGTGGACTGCAACCATCCGTTCAGCCCCCTACCGGTCCTACCGGCGAGATCTTCCGGTATACGCTCACCAGTACCTTCCGGGATGTAAGGGAACTCAAAACGATGCAGGACTGGGTAATAGACCGGCGGTTGCGGAGTGTGCCGGGGGTTGCGAGTATCAATAGTTTCGGCGGGAAAACAAAAGCATACGAGATCAAGGTGGATCCGGGAAAACTGGCCAATATCGGTCTTACCCCGCTGGATGTTTTTACGGCGGTGCAGAATACGAATATCAATGTCGGCGGGGATATGATATTTCAGAACAACCAGGCCTTTGTCGTAAGAGGGATCGGTTTGCTCAATGACATAGAAGAGATCAAGAATATCATCATACAGAACAATAACGGTGTACCCCTCCTCGTAAAAGATGTGGCCACCGTGGAAATATCCAATATTCCCCGGTTGGGATGGGTGGGAAGAAGCGACAAGACCATTGATAAAGATGGCAAAAGCAAAGTAACCGATCAGGCGGATGTAGTGGAAGCCATCATTGTAATGCGCAAAGGAGAAAATCCCTCGGAAGTAGTATCAAGCCTGAAAGAAAGGATCGATTACCTCAACAACTCCGTACTTCCGGCCGATACCAAGATCGTTCCCTACTACGATCGCGCCGACCTGATATCATATGCCACCCATACCGTATTGCATAACCTGATAGAGGGTATCCTGCTGGTGATCATCCTGATCTCCCTCTTCCTGTTCGATTGGCGGGCCACTTTCATTGTAGCGGTCATCATCCCGATTTCCCTGTTGTTTGCTTTCATCTGCCTGCATCTGATGGGCATGAGCGCCAACCTGCTTTCCCTCGGTGCTGTTGACTTCGGGATCATCCTCGATGGTACGATCGTCATGGTGGAAGGGATATTTGTGGTGCTGGATCATAAGGCCAGGGAGGTGGGCATGGAAAAGTTCAACAAGATGAGCAAGCTGGGCCTGATCAGGAAGAATGCGGCAGAAATAGGGAAACGCCCCTTCTACCTGAACGTTATCATTATAACGGCCCTGCTGCCAATATTTGCCTTCCAGAAAGTAGAGGGCAAAATGTTCTCTCCCCTCGCCAATACGCTGAGTTTCGCCCTGCTGGGCTCGTTGATCACTACGCTTACCCTTGTGCCGGTGTTGATCGCCATCCTGATGCGTAAGAATGTGCGGGAAAAACATAATCCCATTGTACATCATATGATGGGATTCATGCTGTTGGGGTTTGTAAAAGCCTTCAAGCGAAAAGAGATCGTTGTTATTTCAGCACTTATCGTCATGGTGCTGGGAATATACTCCTTCAAATTCCTGGGGTCGGAATTCCTGCCTGAGCTGAACGAAGGAAGTATCTGGATCCGGATCCAGACCAACTATAGCATAGACCTGAATAAATCCGTAGAGGTTTCGAAACAGGCCAGGGATATTATCATGCAGTTTCCGCAGGTGCAATATTGCGTGTCGCAGACAGGGAGACCGGATGACGGAACAGATGTTACAGGATATTATAACAATGAGTTTGACGTGCTGATGTTCCCGCCATCGCAATGGAATCCCAAAATAAGCAAGGAGGAACTGGTGGACCGGATGAACAAGGCACTATCCGTTATTCCCGGGGTCAACCTGAACTTCTCCCAGCCTATTATGGATAACGTGGAAGAGGCCGTTTCGGGAGTGAAAGGGAGTATTGTTTTAAAGATCTACGGCGATTCCCTGAACTACATGGAAGGCAAGCTGAATGAATATTTCAACGTGTTGAAAGATGTAAAGGGGATAGAAGACCTGGGCATTATGCACAATATCGGCCAGCCGGAACTGGATATCAATCTCAGCCAGCAAAAGATGGCATTGTACGGTGTGGCCACTTCCCAGGCGAATGCCGTTATCAGCATGGCTATGACAGGATTGGGAACAGGCGGTACGCCCGCCAGCCAGCTGTATGAAGGGATAAAGATCTTTGATATCCGCGTACGGCTTCCGGAAGAATTCAGGAAAACACCTGCGCAAATCGGCGAACTGCTGGTGCCTACACAAAATGGCAGTAAAGTGCCGATCAAGGAAATCGCGACAATTACGCAGAAAACAGGCGCAGCATTGATATTCAGGGACGACAACAGACGGTATGCCGCATTGAAGTTCTCTATCCGGGGGCGCGATATGGGTAGCACAATTGCAGAAGCACAGCGAAAAGTAAAGGAAAAGGTACATCTGGACAGAGGATACTCCATGGCTTTCCAGGGAGATTTTGAAAACCAGCAGAGAGCGCAAAAAAGGCTTGCACTGGTAGTGCCAATAAGTCTTTCATTGATATTCCTGCTGCTGATAAGCATGTTCGGAAATTTCAAAGACGCCATACTTGTATTTACGAATGTACCTTTCGCATTGGTAGGCGGTATTCTGGCTTTGCATATCACAGGAACCAATTTCAGCATATCCGCAGGTATCGGTTTCATTGCCCTGTTCGGTATTTGTATACAGGACGGTATCATTCTCATAACGCGCTTTAAAGAGAATCTCACCAATATGCGAGGGGAAAATCTTCTCTATAATTCCATTAAGCTGGGTGTGAATACAAGGATAAGACCGGTGATGATGACAGCCCTGATGGCGGCGATCGGCCTCTTCCCTGCCGCAATCTCCCATGGTATAGGCTCGGAGAGCTCAAGACCGCTTGCGAGGGTGGTGATCGGAGGTATCCTCTGTGCCATGATATTCTCCCTGTGGGTGTTCCCGCTGATATTCGGATGGGCGTACAGGAAGGTGGACAAGCAGTCTTATCGCGCACCTAACGGAGAAGGAGGCCAGGCGTAAGCGCTATCTCTCTGAATTTGACACCCCCATTTCATCTTCACAAAATAAATTTGCGTAGTCAAATAACTACATGTATATTTGTAGTCAAATAGCTACGCAATGAACCTCAGACGCGATGTATTTCAGGCCATAGCAGACCCGACAAGGAGAGCCATCCTGCTGCTGCTCGCTTCACAATCCATGACAGCAGGCGCCATAGCGGCAAACTTTGACACCGCAAGGCCCACCGTTTCGAAACATCTGCAAATACTCACCGAATGCGAATTGCTGAAACAAGAGCAGAGCGGCCGGGAGATCTATTATCATATAAATGCTAAAAAAATGAAAGAGGTAGCCGACTTCATTGAACCCTTCCGCGAAATGTGGGACGACAGGTTCAATAAACTGGAGAGCATCATGAAAGCATACAAACCCAAAAAATAAAACAATATGGAACGGAAAACAAAGGTCCATGCCGAAGACGGCAAACAGGAATTAACGATCACCAGGGAGTTTGATCTACCGCTGGAGCTGCTTTTCAAAGCGTATGAAGAACCGGAAATCATCGAACAGTGGATGGGAACGAAAGTATTGAAACTGGAAGGCAAAAAGCACGGCAGCTGGCAATATGAAACAACAGATGACAAAGGGAACGTGGTATTCCGGGCTAACGGGGCCATCCACGAGTTTGAACCGAACCGTAAAATCACCCGGACATTTGAAATGGAGAACACCCCTTTTGGTGTACAGCTGGAGATCTATGAATTTGAGCAACTCACAGACAGTACCAGCAAACTCAATATGCACGTGATATATGAATCTGTTGCACAGAGAGACCAGGTACTGAAGCTTCCCTTCACTTATGGCATCAACATGGCACATAACCGGCTGGAGGAAGTTGTAAGCAGATTAAAATAATGCATCATGACAAAGAGAAATAAGATCATTTACTGGATCGCCACTATCTGGCTTGCCACAGGGATGCTGTCCACCGGATTGGTACAGCTGCTGAGACAGCAATCGGAAGGGGCTGTTGCACCGCCGGGAGTATACGGCATTCAGCAATTAGGGTACCCTGTTTATTTCCTCACCATACTCGGAGTTTGGAAAATACTGGGTGTTGCAGCCATACTTGTGCCGAGGTTTCCTTTACTGAAGGAATGGGCTTACGCTGGCTTTTTCTTCCTGACATCAGGAGCGATCTTTTCACATATTGCATCAGGCAGTCCCGTGACGGAGCTATTCCCCTCACTACTGTTGCTCCTACTCACGGTGATATCCTGGTATTTCAGGCCGGCGGACAGAAGGATTATTTCAGTTAACTTTAGTGCATGAACAACATGAATCCCAAGGCCGATTTCTACTTCAGCAAAGGCAGGTGGCAGAAAGAACTGGAACAACTGAGGAAGATTGTTCTGGGCTGCGGGCTGACTGAAGAGCTGAAATGGGGCGTTCCCTGCTACACGTTTCAGGGAAGCAATGTCGTTTTAATGCATGTGTTTAAGGAATACTGTGCGCTTTTATTTTTCAAAGGTGCCTTGCTGAATGACAGCCATGGCATACTGATCCGGCAAACGGAGAATGTGCAGGCAGCACGGCAGATACGTTTCACCAATGCCCGGGAGATCACAGAAAGCGCTCCTGTCCTGAAAACTTACATTTATGAAGCTATCGCAGTGGAAGAAGCCGGGTTGAAGGTGGATTTAAAGAATACTGCCGAATTCAGCATTCCCCAGGAGTTTCAAAATAAGCTGGATAAAATGCCTGCTTTGAAAACTGCTTTTGATGCATTAACACCGGGACGGCAACGGGGATACCTCCTCTATTTTTCCGCGCCGAAGCAATCCGGCACCCGGGAATCGAGGATTGAAAAATACATGCAGCACATCCTGAGCGGAAAAGGATTAAACGATTAGATATAATCTGGCTATATGAACAGCAACAAAAAGAAATTGTCTTCAGAACAGCGTGAAGAACTGCTCCATACTTTAAAGACCCGTTTTGAAAAAAACATGAAACGCCATAAAGGTCTTGACTGGGCGAAAGTGCAGGCAAAACTGGATGCCAGTCCTGATAAGCTCTGGTCGCTTTACGAGATGGAATGGACCGGTGGTGAACCGGATGTTGTTGGTCACGATAAAAAAACGGGCGAATATCTCTTTTATGATTGTTCTCCGGAAACGCCTAAAGGCCGCAGAAGTATTTGCTACGACCGTGCGGCATGGGAAGCAAGAAAGGCGCACAGGCCGGAAAATACTGCCATGGATATGGCACATGATATGGGAATAGAAATGTTAACCGAAGATCAATACCGGGAGTTGCAGCAGCTTGGTGTATTCGACGCCAAAACCTCCAGTTGGATAAAAACACCTGCCGATATCAGGGAACTCGGTGGCGCCCTCTTTTGCGACCGCCGCTACAATACCGTGTTTGTATATCATAACGGTGCGGACTCCTACTACGCCGTTAGAGGATTCCGCGGTTCGTTAAGGGTATGAATCACAGATAACAATATTGATCCCTTTTGAGCGGCCCGGGTACTTCCCCGGGCCGCTTCAATTTCTTAATGTAGATTAATCCGTTTTCTTAATACAGTTCATCGGGCTTAACATCTTTATGACGGAGATTTGTGTTATAAAACAGTTCACTGATGGCACAATATATCCTTCACAAAGCGGAAAGTCGCGGCCACGATCATCTTGAATGGCTGGATAGCAGGAAAACTTTCAGCTTTGGCGATTACTACAATCCAAAGCGAATGGGCTTTGGCGCATTACGGGTACTGAATGACGATGTGCTTGCCGCCGGAAAAGGCTTTGGCGCGCATCCGCATGATAACATGGAGATCATCAGCATCCCCCTTGAAGGCAGCTTGCAGCATGAAGACAATGTAGGGAATAAAGAGATGGTTACCGCGGGGCAGGTACAAGTGATGAGTACCGGCAGCGGATTGTTCCATAGCGAATATAATTACAGCCCTTCCCTGCCTGCCAGGTTCCTGCAGATATGGGTCTACCCGGAAGCGCTGAACACCGATCCCCAATATACCCGGATGGAACTCCCGTCAGCACTTCGGAAAGACCAGTTATACGAATTCATCCGGCCGGGGAATGACGGATCCGCCACTACCATCCGGAAGGATACCTGGTTTAGTATCGGAACCTTTGGCAAAGGTCCCTCCATCCCCTACCCGATACATCAAAACGGGAACGGCGTGTATGCCTTCGTTATTAACGGCAGCTTTGAGATAGATGGCCGGGAACTACATGCCAGAGACGGGTTGGGCGTGTGGGAGGCGGAGGCTATTACGTTCCGGTCATTATCCGATGGTGCGGAGTTATTGCTGATGGAAGTACCGATGAACATTTAAATTCTCAAACTATGATCCAAATACTGGCGGTCGGTTACAATGCACCCATCATGGAAGTGGTGAACCGGTTGATCCGCAATCACGGGAACTGGAACGGAACAATTGCGCAAACGAAGCAGGAGGCTTTAGCGCGACTGTCGGCCGGAACATACGATGTAGTGCTGCTTTGCGCCGGCGTCACCAACGAGGACGAAGCAGATTTCCGGCAGTTCATGGAGGCGGTCCTCCCGGATGCAAAACTGGTGCGTCATTTCGGGGGGGGCAGCGGTTTGCTGGAAAGTGAGATCCGTAATGCAGTAGATAATAAAAGAACTTTTTAAAATCATTCAACGATGAACGGACAACAAATACTTGGCCTGCATCACATCACGGCGATAGCGGGCGATGCGCAGCGTAACTACGACTTTTACACCAAAACGATGGGGCTAAGAATGGTCAAGAAAACCGTCAATTTCGACGACCCCGGCACCTATCATTTCTACTACGGGAACGAGCAGGGAACCCCCGGCACCATTCTCACTTTCTTCCCCTGGGAAGGCATCGGCCAGGGACGCACGGGCACCGGGATGGCGACGGAGATCGGATACTCCGTGCCCGCAGGGAGCCTGGATTTCTGGAAAGACCGGTTCACCCGGCTCAACGTGCCTTTTACAGACGTAAACGAACGGTTCGGCGAAACCTGTTTCTCATTTACGGATTCCGATGGTTTGAACCTCGCGTTGCTGGTTCCGAAGGAAGCGGATAACCGGGAGGGATGGGAAACAGGAGAGATAAAAGGAGATGTGGCCACGAGGGGGTTTCACAGCGCGACTTTATCGCTCGTAAAAATAGACCCCACCGCAAAAGTACTGACGGATATATTCGGCTATCGCCTGCTATCGCAGGAAGGCAACCGGTATCGTTTTATTACAGACGCCACCCCTAACGCAGCCATCATTGATCTGCTGGAATTACCGGATGGCAAACCCGGGCGCAATGCAGCAGGCACCAATCACCATATCGCCTTCCGGGTGGCAAACGAAGCGGATCAGATGGAATACCGGGAAAAGGTGCTCAGCAAAGGTTTGCAGATCACGCAGAAAATTGACAGGGATTATTTCTTTTCGTTATACTTCCGGGAACCGGGCGGCGTACTTTTTGAAATCGCTACCGACAATCCGGGATTCACTGTAGACGAACCACTCGCAGAGTTGGGCAGCCACCTTAAACTGCCCAGGCAATTTGAGCCGGCCAGAGCGGATATAGAGCGGATCCTGCCACCATTACATCAATAAAAAACTCCAGATGCATCAGGAAAATATTTTAACAGCAGGCCCGGCGC
Organism: Chitinophaga niabensis; assembly: GCA_017849435.1. GTDB lineage: Bacteria > Bacteroidota > Bacteroidia > Chitinophagales > Chitinophagaceae > Chitinophaga > Chitinophaga niabensis_A. Next base: position 97,798 of record JAFIGY010000022.1, on the reverse strand, counting down.
TCACAACAGCAACAAAAGCGCTGATCATGATACATGGCAGAGGCGGTTCAGCGGCAGACATCCTGTCGCTCGCGAATTACCTGAACGTAGCCGATTATGCACTCTTTGCGCCGCAGGCCGCGGATCACACCTGGTATCCGCTATCATTCCTCGCACCGCCCGCGCAGAACGAACCGGCGTTATCATCCTCACTGAACGTGATAAAAAAACTGGTGGCGGATATGCAGCAGAAAGGAACAGCACCGGAGAACATCCATTTCGTGGGGTTCTCCCAAGGGGCCTGTCTGATGCTCGAATTCCTCGCAAGGAATGCCGCGAAATACGGCGGCGCCGTTGCGTTCACGGGTGGACTCATTGGTGACCACATCTACCCGGAAAACTACCATGGCACATTTGACGGGATGCCCGTTTTTATCGGTACCAGCAATCCTGATCCCCATGTTCCCGTTCAACGGGTAAAAGATACGAGCCATATCCTGCAGCATATGGGAGCAGCCGTTACCGAAAAGATATACGACAACATGGGCCATACCATTATCCCGGAGGAACTGGAACTGGCCAATCAACTCGTTTTCAGGTAAGCCGGTACTTTACTTCTTTTTCAGCATCGTACTTCTCACCTTGCTTAAAAATTCAGGGGAAACACCGAGGTACCGCGCAATCTGATTTTGAGGCACACGTTGTACGATTTGCGGATATTTTTCAACAAAAGCCAGATAACGCTGTTCCGCCGTTTGGGAAACCAGGCTGTGAAAACGCCGCTGCAGTGCAAACAGGGATCGCTGCACCAGCAGGCGGAACAGCGTTTCAAATTTGGGTATCTTTTTGAAGAGCGCTTGTTTAGATGCATAATCGATCACCAGCAGCTCACTGTCTTCTATCGTTTCAATGAACATATTCGAGACCTTTTGTTCGGTGAAACTATACAGATCGCTTACCCACCAGTCTTCTACAGCAAAAGAAAGGATGGTCTCGGTGCCGTCATCGCTCAGGTAATAGGTGCGGATACAACCCTTCACAATGTAAGCCTCAAAATCACATATCTCCCCTTCCTGCAAAAGGTAGGTTCGCTTCCTGACCCGCCGGAATTTCAACATTGAATGAAAAAACTCACGCTCTTCGGGCGTAAGCGAAATACATTGGTCGGTGAACTTATCGATCTGCTCAAACATCATCACTAAAGATAATTAAAAGCATCCCCGGTCATCAAAAAAAAATTTGCGAAACCAAAAAGTTGCACATATATTTGCAACTGAACGGTTTCTCATTCTTATTGTGCCTGCAAAATTCTGGCATAGTAGTAGCGCTCAAACCCGTATTATATGAGACGAGACATTTTTCAGGCAATTGCCGATCCTACAAGGCGCGGCATTATCACACTGATCGCCCTGCAGGCCATGACGCCCAATGCCATTGCAGCACATTTCGACACCACCCGGCAGGCCGTATCGAAGCACTTGCGCATTTTAACGGAATGCGAACTGGTGATACAAAAACAACAGGGCCGGGAGATCTATTACCAGCTTCGTCTTAATAAGATGAAAGAAATCGACAAATGGCTACAGCAGTTCAGAGACATGTGGGAAGACCGGTTCAATCAACTTGACGATGTATTATCCACCCTCAAAAACAAGAAAAAATGAAAAACACGCTGTTATTTGATTTTTCCGTGGACCGGGAAAACAAAACCATCAGGGTAAAACGGGAATTCAATGCGAATCTTCAGAACGTTTGGGATGCCTGGACGAAGGCCGAGCTCCTGGATCAGTGGTGGGCGCCTAAACCTTACAAGGCCCGGACCAAAACGCTGAATTTCCGGGAAGGCGGCACCTGGCTGTATGCCATGGTATCACCGGAAAACGTTGCACAGTGGTGCAAGGCTGATTACAAAAAAATAAGCCCTTTGAAACAATTCTCCTGGCGGGATGCTTTTTGCGATGAGAACGGGAATGTTGCCGAGGAATTTCCCAACATGTTCTGGACAAATACTTTCATCGATAATAAAGGCACTACCACGGTAGATATCGGTATTCAGATGGATACTTTTGAGCATCTCGAAAAGATACTTGAAATGGGCTTCAGGGAAGGATTTACGATGGGAATGGACAACCTGGACGAATTGCTGGAAGCCAGGCAATAAGTTATTACGGCCGCCACTGTGCATCGATACTTTCTATTTTAAACAGCTTACCGCCGATGACAAGCATGTCTGTCAGGCGGTATCTGTTTTATATGCATGATACCCGCACCCTGCAGTTATTTTTTCCCGGCATCGATCACACTGTAAAAAGCTTTCTTCGGCACATCATTCCTGTCAAACAGCAGAGGATAATTGGTACGCCCCTTCACGGGCCAGTCATTCAGCCAGCTGTGGCCATCCTCTACGCCCCAGAAAGTAACGCGACTGATCTGTTTCCTGTATTGCAGGAATAACCTGAACAGCGTTTCATATTCCCTGGCAAGATTGTTCTGTACGGAATCAGGGAGGCCGTGGGGATAGGGATCAGCAGCATGTTCTGGCAATACGGACAGGTCCAGCTCCGTGATCATCACCCTGATCCCCAGACCCGAAAATACCCTTATACTTTCCTCAATGTTCTTGTAAGGTACTTTCCCCAGCTGCCAATGCCCCTGTATACCGATGCCGTCGATCCGGATCCCGGCTGCCTGTATTTTCTTCACCAGTGCCACAGCGCCCGCTCTCTTCCGGGGATTTTCGATGCCGTAATCATTGTAATAGAGTTCCGTATGAGGAGCCGCCTTCCCGGCCAGCCGGAAAGCTTCCGTAACATAAGCGGGACCGAGTTTTTGAAGAAAAATAGAATTACGCAGGGTACCGTCTTCATTCAATGCTTCATTCACAACATCCCAGGAATAAACCTTACCATCGTACCTGGAAGCCACGGTGCTGATGTGGCTTTCAAAGAACGCCCTCACACTGTCCGCATCCTCCATATTCCTGAGAAAACCCGGCAACTGGTTGTGCCATATCAGCGTATGGGCGTTGATCCTGATATTGTTCTGCCGCCCGTACTCTACCAATTGATCAGCGAGTTCAAAACGATAAGTGTTCCATCCGGGGTGGATGATCCCGGCTTTCATGACATTCTCCGGCGTGGCCGCGTTAAACTGCCGCTTTATCAGGGAATCCGCCCGCAGATCGGAACGCTGGATATAACGCGCACCCAGCGCCGCTCCTATCAAAAAATCATTTTTGTAGGTCTCCTTTAACGAGGGAACTCCTCCACCCGCGGTGTTCTTTATTGTGCTACAATCGCTGAACAATAAAATTGTCGTGATCAGGGGTACGTAAGCCCTTATTTGTACTTTCATCCCGATTAAAATAGGCAATTTTCCCCGGGATCTCACATATGGCTATTGCTTCACCATCGTAAACGTCAGCCTGTCCCCTGCCACTAATGCATTCTCCACGTAATACACCAGTGTTTTGCAATCGTAACTGGCGATGGTGCCGTTTAATTTCCCGTCGCTGGTGAGGGTTTTGCCGCTGAGGCTCCAGGTACCGTGGTCTGTTCCGTTCGGGGTGCAGATGGTGCCGGCATCGTTGTAATTATAGGTACCATTGCTTTGCAGGATGAGGATATCATCTTTTTCACAGGCTTCCATAGTTGCGAGATAATCCAGTGGCGCAGCAGTTGCGCTCGGTTTGTATTGCAGCGCCGTCAGTTTATAGGAGCCGGAAAGGCCCGCCATACTGATACTACATCCGGATGCATCGCTTTTCTCTTTCCTGCAGGAAAAAAAGATCATACCTGCTGTCAGTGCCATAAAAGTCCATTTCATTGTCATTCTTTTCATAAGGGTGTTTTGACAGTAATACCCTCGCAGGGTCAGGGAAGGTTGGGGCAGGATCAAAAGAAATTTTTTTTTCGGGGTACCCAACCTTCGGGTAAAAAAGCGGGTATAGCATATAAAAGAATAAATTGTGTTATCAAAGTATGCGGATGAAGAACATTGTAATGATCATGATGGGGGCGATGGGGTTAGTGGGCTGCGGATCTTCCATAAAACTGACCATACCCGAAACATTCAGGCAACAGGCCACCATGCAGCATGTGAACGGTGCGAGAGGCAACAGGATGTCGTTCAGCAATTTTACCACATCGAAAATCAAAAGAGGCATACATGTCGTTTATCCCGGATGGGGTCGCGGATTTATCCTGGAAAACCTGCTGTGGAACCAGATCGGCATTCAGAAAAGCGAAACGGTCAGAAAGGAGAAAGCAAAATTCCGTTACGCGATCACAGACGGGAAGAACATGGTAGAAGTATATGCACATGAAAATGAAGTAACAAAAAAACATGAGTATGAGATAGTGAATGAGAAAAACCCTTTCCCCGGCTTAGACATACTGCAGCAATACAAGTATGTATTCTCCGCATTCATTCGTGTGGACACTGCGCAGGAAAGCAGGCACTGGGAGCTGTTAATGACGAATATATATGACAGGGAAGCAGAGAACGATAAAAACCCTTTCACCTATATCAGGAAGGAAGATAACGGACTGGCCACAAATGGCATCGATACTATCTACATAAAAGCGCTAAGCATTCAAAAAACGGAATCGCCGGATGGAAAGATAAGACGACTGCCAGTCAAACTGCTTTCCGGGTATGAATTAAGCACGCCGGGCGGAGTGATCGCCATTATTGACATGATCAACCGGAATATCTGGTTCTACAACGAACTGGACCCTGCAGAGAAACTAAACGTCAGCGCTATCGCAACGGCAATCTTCGCAAGAAAAGTGCGCAATGCCCAATGGTAATAAAACACACAAGCATTTAGAGGCTGGAACAGGATCTACATAGCATTATCAGGGATTGCCGTAACGGCGGCAGAAAAGCACAGGAGCAGCTATACCGGCTGCTTTACGGCTTTGCTATGACCATTGCCCTGCGCTATGCTGCCGATGAGCATGAGGCGGCAGACATCCTTGGTCACGCCTTTGTGAAGATGTTCAGAAGCATTCACTCCTTTGATGAAACGAAAGGGAACTTCCATGGCTGGTTGAAAAAGATCATTATCAACGAATCGCTGGACCACATCAAACAGCGAAGCCGCTTTACCAGCCTGGAGTCGGGTGCGGCGGAAGAGCCATTTGTCAACAACAGTGTTATCGAGAAAACAGATGCAGCCGCCATCCTGCAACTGGTCAGGCAACTCCCCCCGGCCACACACGCCGTATTTGTACTATATGCCATTGACGGCTATACCCATAAAGAAATCGCGGGGCAATTGAACATCAGCGAGGGTACCAGCAAATGGCATTTAAGCGAGGCAAGGAAGATCCTTCAACAAAAAATAACCGCTATACAAAACCAGTGAATAACACCACTCCATATGAGCAATTAATAGCAGCGAAGCTGGATCAGGTTCCTGTGCCGGACATGTCCGACAGTATCTGGGCTGGCATCGAAGCGCAGCTGGATGTGGCTACCGATATGCCGGCGAAGAAACCTTCGTCCCGGTTTAGCGGTAAAGGCTGGTTCGGCTTTGCCGGAGTGATAATTGCGGTCACCTTCCTGTGGTGGCATTTCAGCCATAAGGATCATACAGCGCCCCGGGAAACCGTTCCGGTTAAAGCGGAGCCGGCGCCTGTCAAAGACAGTAACAGGCAGGTCTATCCTGCTAAAAAGAAGGAGATACCCTTCTCCCCGCTCCCTGTTAAAAAAGATACACCGGCGTTAAATTTGAATGAGATCGCACATCCGGATTCCGCTTTTCGGCAAAGCACGCCCGTTATAAAAAAGGATTCACCGGCATTGCGGATATATGGGGTTCCATATCATGATTCTATCAGCATTGCCCCTGCCCCAAAGAAACCGAAGGGCGTGAAAGGTATTTCCGATGATGATTACAGGATATCGTCCGGTAAGGATACTGCGAAGAAGGGAAATTGATCAGATGCTCCCGGAAGTCAGGTTTTCCTGACCCTGAATCCTGTCTTCAGTTAAAATATTTGCATTATCATTACGTTTTGAGACTAAATTTCATAACTGCATGAAGCTTTGTAAGACAGCGCTCTTCTTCCTCGCCATTATCCTGCTTACCCCTGCGAAACACGCCTTCTCCCAATCCCTTACGCTCACTAAAAAGCAAATGTATGAAGACCTTGACACGCTGAACTGGAACCTTCTGATGCCTCGCTTCGTTACACCGGTCCCGTTATTGTACTTTTCGAACATCACTATTCCAGCACGGGCAGCGCTATGATCGTCCCCAATGCGAGGAAAGATGATAATTTCCATTCCATCGGCAGGAATACAGGATATTTCCTCGGTGTGGGCTTTGCTCCGCTCCTCTTCAAACTGCCGCATACGCAGCTGCCATACCGTATTGCACCATCCATTGAAACCACCGGCGTGAAGAAACCGGCTGACCTGATGCATGATCGCGTAGAGTACGAAGTGCCTTTTGACGTGAGGGATCTCATCAACATGAATTACCTGCTCCGTTACGATCCCTTCATCAGGGCTGCCATGCGGTTCTGAGGATATCAGGCATCCCTTCTGCCATACTTTTTACGGTAATCCACAGGCGTTAGTCCGGTTATCCGGTAAAACAGGTCCCGGAAGGTTTTCATATCGGAATAACCCATTTCGTACATGATCTCCTGGATCGTCTTACGCCCCGTCTCTATTTCTTTCTTGGCCGCTTCGATCTTGATCCGCTGGATATATTCCGCGATCGAATTCTTTGTGGAACGAATAAACCTTCTTTCCAGCGTACGCCTTACGATGGAGAACTGTGCGGCCATTTCTTCGATATGGATTTTCTCTTTGTATCGCTTTTCAATATACAGCTGCACTTGCTTCACCAGCGCATCATCATGCTCTTTCTGTCCCTTGAAGATCATGAACGCAGCCTGGCTATGCCGCTCAATGTCCAGCAGAAAATATTTTGTAGCAGCGATCACTGCCTGCCTGTTCGTATACTTCTCCAGCAGGTACAGCAGCAGGTTCCAATAGGATGTTCCTCCTCCGCTGGAGAAAATACCGTTCTGCTCGTTGATGATCTTGTCATCCACCACCATTACATCCGGATAATAGCTCCTGAATTCGTTGGCGTACATCCAATGTGTGGCGCAAAGCTTGCCGTTCAGCAGACCGGTGGCGGCAACGATAAATGCGCCCACACAAAAACTGGCGATTTCCGCTCCTTCCTTATACTGACGGATCAGCCAGGGATAATAATGCCTGTTCAACTGCGTGGCAGTCAGCACATCCCCGGAAATGGCCGGGACAATAATCAGGTTGCTGGGGCCTGAGGATTCCAGGGTTTTGTCCACCCTGATGGATACCACGCCATCATCCAGCAATATCTCCTTCCTGAACCCTACCAGCTGTACATGGAAAGTTTCTTCCTGCAGGAAACTGTTGGCGAACGAAAAGAACCTCCGGGCATCTGTAATGCTGGCAGATACGCCGTTCTCGGGTACGATGATGGATATCCGTTTCATGATGCGAAGGTACCGCTTTCCGTTGTCGCGTTTCCCCCCTGATATTGTCGTCACACCCCTACTTTAGGAGTGCAATCGCGACTACTTTTGCAGTCTATCAAAACCTTTTTTATGCTTAGACTGGACACTTACCTGAACTTTTCCGGAAACACCGAAGCTGTGTTTACCTTTTACAGATCCGTTTTCGGCGGCAGTTTCACCTCGCTGATACGCTACAGCGACATGCCGGGAAGCGAAAAAATGAAGCCGGAAGAAAGTAGCAGGATCATGCACGTTTCATTGCCCGTAGGCGGCAACACCCTCATGGGAACAGACATCCTCCCTTCCCGGAACCAGGAAATACAGGCCGGGAATAACTTCTACATCAGCATTTCGATGGATAACGAATCCGAAGCAAACCGGGTATTCGATGCGCTGTCAGCCAATGGAGAAGTGATACTGCCGATGAACCGCGAATCCTGGAGCGAGCTGTTCGGGATATGCAAGGATCAATACGGCATTCAGTGGATGATCAACTTTAACACCGCTCAACAATAATCCCTGCCATGAAAAATCTGACCATCGAAATAAAATGGGCGCTCATCTATACATTGATGTCGATAACCTGGGCCCTGTTGGGGAAGCTGTTCGGCTTCTATACGGAACATATCGCCTATAACCCGCTCTTCAATACCCTGATCATCCTTCCTTCCGTGATCGTTTATACGCTGGCCATCCGGGAGAAGAAGCTCCGGTTCTACAACGGGCAAATGACGTACAGGCAGGGAATGATCAGCGGCTTGTTCCTGACGTTGTTCGTAACGATACTGGGGCCGGTATATCCCTGGTTCACGCAGCTGATCTCCCCTGACCTGTTTGAAAGATCAATCGCATTCGCAGTATCTTCCGGCGCAATGACGGCGGATGAAGCATCCCGACAGCTCAACCTGAAGACTTTTATTGTGCAGGGATTCCTGGCCGGACCTGTTTTCGGGACCATCTATACTGCGATCATTGCTGCTTTTTTAAGATCACGTCATCATGGTTTCGTCAAAAATCAGGGATGAAATAGTGGAAGCCTGCCTGCCTCATTTTCACCGGTAAAACTCCTGCTTTTACCGGTAATTTGCCGATACCTGCCGCCGACTTGTTTGCACTTGTAAAAATCAGGAATAATTTTGCACCGGATCTAAAGTGAAACTGTGTGACGAGTACCCACCTCGTATCATCAAACAAATTTTTTTTACCAGGAAAAAACCTAATTTTTCAAGTTCTAAACCCTTGTTATGCAAACATCCAGGAAATCAGCGCTTAGCTTTATATTTTTGACATTATTGATCGATGTAATGGGATGGGGATTGATCATTCCCGTGATGGCAAAGTTGATTGTAGAATTGAAGCACATCCCGGTAAATGAGGCCAGCATTTATGGCTCTTACCTTTTATTCGCTTTTGCTGTTACCCAGTTTTTTTTCGCCCCTATTATCGGGAACCTGAGCGATAAATATGGCCGACGCCCTATTCTGTTATTGTCCTTGCTTGGTTTCGGGATCGATTATATTATTCTGGCATTAGCTCCATCTTATGGATGGTTGTTCCTGGGGCGTATCATTGCCGGTATTACAGGCGCCAGCTTTACAACGGCCGCCGCGTACATTGCGGATATAAGTACTGATGAAGCTTCCAGGACCAAGAATTTCGGTATGATCGGAGCCGTATTCGGGTTGGGGTTTGTGCTGGGACCGGCACTCGGCGCTTTGTTAGCGAACTGGGGGATCAGGGCGCCTTTTTACGCTGCCGCAGCACTTTGCCTCATCAACTGTCTCTACGGATATTTTTTCCTCCCGGAATCCCTGAGCAGGGAAAATCGCCGTCCCTTTGACTGGAAGAGGGCCAACGCTTTCGGCTCCCTGAAATTCCTGGCAAAGCATCCTGAGATCGGAGGAATGGCGGTGAGTTTTTTCCTGATCTACCTGGGTGCACAGTCTGTACAAGGGAACTGGAACTTCTTCACTGCCTACCGCTTTAACTGGAACGAAAAAATGATAGGCATTTCCCTGGCCGTGGTAGGTGTGCTCGTTGGTGCAGTACAAGCGGGCCTTACGCGGGTGGTCAACCCGAAGATTGGGAATGAAAAAAGTATTTACCTTGGCCTTTCCCTCTATACATTGGGCCTTGTACTCTTTGCCTTTGCCACACAGGGCTGGATGATGTTCGCCTTCCTGGTCCCCTACTGTCTCGGTGGCTTATGCGGTCCGGCGTTGCAATCCGTGATAGCGGGGCATGTTCCGCCTAATCAACAGGGAGAGCTGCAAGGGTCACTTACCAGCCTGATGAGCCTCACCACCATCATCGGGCCGTTGATCATGAACAGCACTTTTGCTTATTTCACCACCAGCAAGGCACCGTTCTATTTCCCGGGCATCCATTTCCTGATCGGCGCCGTGTGCATGCTGTTCAGCATCTTCATCCTGCACAAGATATTCAGCCGTGAGAAGAAAGAGCAGCCGGAGCTGGCGAAAGTGATAGAAGGAGCTGCAACGCCTGTTCAGGGAGGCGGGCATTAGACTCACAACAAAATATCAATATCCGCCGCCGAAAAATACCTCGGCACTTCCCCGGGTGAAACCACCACGCCGTAGCGCAGTTTCAACGGCAGCAGGTATTGCAGCGGAATGCGGATCCAGCTTTTCATGGTCTGCGGATTGATGTTCACGAGAGACGACCACTGGAAGCCTGCCGATGGTACAAATATAAATCGGGTACCGCCGGAATTGAACTGTGCGCCCGCTTCCACATAACTGTAAAAACCGATGAAGCGTTTATTGCTTACCCAGTAATCGAAATTCCCTTTGATCCCGCCGCGTACTTGTTGCGCGGCGGTGGTGATTACAGCCGCTTTATCGTCTTTCAGGTTCGCGAAACTGTAGCTAAGCGTGTAGCCGAGCCAGTGATCCAGCAGTCCTTTTTTACCACCGTCGCTGTTGTAATCGAAGCGGCGACTGAAGTTCCCTGCGTTGATGCGCACTTCCGGCCCCCTCAGGTAATGTTCACTGAAGAAGCCGCTCGTGAGCCCTACCACGAGGGAATTTCCCACGCGGCTTCGCACGAAATCGCGGTACCGGAGTGGTTCATTCGCTTTCTTCATCGCCGGTGTGATGGCCGAAGGTTCAGGGAACAGTGCGGCGAGATCGGAGTTGTAGGGAATAGGGATCCATTCCAGACTGGGAATATGACGGATCAGGTAAAGCGGCTGCTCTCCTCTGTTATCCGGGATGGTTTCGAGGAAAGCCTTATGCCCGGCATCATCTGCCGCCTGCCGGAACGCCGTGGAAAGATCGTTGAGGGACAAATAAACAGCATGGATGATGCGGGAGGCTTCCGGGGTGTATTCCGTGTAATGAATCGCCTGCAACGCAGTGTCCTTATGCCAGCTGTGATGAGGATTATTAAACTGCCCGTCCCCGTAGGCATGCCAGACCTCTCCCTTACTGTTCACCACGTTGCAGCCATTCGCACAGTAGAAGTCATGCAGCGCTTTGTTATTGGTGAGGGACTGGAAAATAGTGCGGTTCACAACGAGGTGGCCTGCGGAAAAAGCATCTTCGAGGAAATGATCCGCAAAACCATTGAAAAGAAAAGCATAGAACAATAGCCGGCAGGCAGTTTCCTCGTCACTGCGGATAAGACGGCCGCTTTGTTCCGCAAGATCAATGGCCAGCACATGTAACGTCACATACATGTTGACGGCATTGGTTTTGCCCAGCCGTTTGAAAATACCGTCTACAAGAGAAGGGTTTTCACATTGTTTGATGACTGCTTTGTCAAAATGCCGCAGCTGCTCTTTAAAGCCCTTCCTGTATTCATAAAAGTGAGAGATATTCAAGGCCGCTTTCAGGGCATAGCTGAAATCCAGCCTGGAAAGTTTCCCGTCAGGCGCCGCCGTATAGCCCATCCTGATATATTGCTCATGCAGTTGTATGATCCGTTCCATCACCGAGCTTTGATACCGGAGCTGCTCCTCCAGCAGCAGCGGATTGCTTTCATGATCGCCGCTCAAGCCGTTCAGTACGCCATAAGAGATAAGTTGGCGGTCCTTCCCGGATAAGCCCTCGAAATAATAAGGCTTCCCGGCGGCATCGTTTTTGATATGAAGATAACGGAGAAGGCTGGTCCGCTCCTGCTCCGGCAGCGACTGTATGAACCGCAGAAAAGCCGCATCGCCGATGATCTTGTGCTCGCCGTAATTGTAAGCAAACCCGTAGCTGTAAAAAAGTGTCGATAATAGAAAAACAATAATCCCTCTCATACGTTTCGTTGTAGGTGCAAATTGATTTTGAGACGTGGGCAGTTACGGGGAAAAATGAAAAATAACATCATTTTTTAAAATGACAAGCCTGAAAAAAGCATCATCTTGTCCAGTAAAGCGAAACCATGACCAAAACAGAAAAGAACAAACCGGCAGAAAGCATAGACGCCTACATTGCGGGCTATCCGGAAGATATCCGGCTGGTGCTGGAGCAGATCCGGGCAACCGTGAGAAAAGCCGCCCCTGAAGCGCAGGAAACGATCAAGTACGGAATGCCTACCTTTACATTGGCGGGTAACCTCGTTCACTTCGCCGTTTTCAAACATCATATCGGGTTTTATCCCGCGCCAACGGATGATCCCGCCTTTGAGCAGGCGCTCTCTGCTTACAAGCAGGGAAAAGGCTCCATACAGTTTCCACTGGCCTGGCCCATGCCGCTTGATCTGATCATGCGGATCTTAGCGTGGCAGGTAAAACGGAACATGGAAAAACAAAAAAGATATCCATGAAAGCAGCTGTTATGATGCTGATCCTGCTTACCCTGAAAAAACATTTATACATTTCGATATATCTATTTATATTTGCCACGTATTTGAAAGAAACCATATGGATAGCCGGAAGTTTGAGAAAATATCCAAAGCCCTGAGCGACTCCAGCCGGGTGATGATATTGCAGGAACTGCGAAAGCGGAAAGAATGCCTGTATTGTACGGAAGTTTATGACTTCCTCGACCTCGCACAACCTTCCATCTCCCACCACCTCAAACAACTGGTGGAGGCAGAACTGCTCATTCCCGAAAAAGAAGGACGGAACCTGAAATATGTCCTGAACCAGGAGGTGCTGGACGAATACATTCATTTTCTCAAGGCTTTGAAGAGTTAACTATGCGCAGGTTAAAATACCTGACCCATGCCTGCGCTTTTATATATCGATACATCTGAATAAATCAATTTATGAAAAAGTCTATCTACATCATGGCTCTTGGCGCCTTTGGCATTATTACAACGGAATTCGGGGTGATCGGGATCATGCCCACCATCGCCAGGGAATTTCATGTTTCCATCGATACGGCCGGCTGGCTGCTGAGCGGATTTGCGCTGACGATTGCGTTAACAGGACCGTTCTCGGTGCTCCTTACCTCGAAGTTCAACCGCAAAGTGATGATGTGCCTCGTGCTGGCTATTTTCGCGGTGTCCAACGTCCTTTCCGCCATATCCCCCAACTTCACCATGCTGATGATTGCGCGGATACTTCCGGCCTTCCTTCATCCTGTTTTCTGGGCGGTGGCCACGGTGGCGGCATCCCGACAGGTAGAGCCGAAAGACGCGCCCAAAGCGGTGTCTGTAGTATTAGGCGGATTGAGTGTGGCCACGGTGTTAGGGGTTCCCATCACTACTTATGTGGCGGAACTCGTAAACTGGAAGGCATCCTTTGTATTATCCGGACTCATCAACCTCGCGGCATTCCTCGCGCTGGCAGCTTTTGTGCCTTCTATGCCGGTAGCGGAAAAAACATCCACTAAAAGCCAGCTGAAAGCGCTGGGCAACCGGCAGCTCTGGGTGAACCTGACGGCGACCCTGATCATGATCGCCGGCATGTTCGCATCTTATGGTTATCTGGCGGAATATCTCGGAAAAATATCCCGGATGGGCGGAGGAGAGATCAGTTTGATGTTGCTGTTATTCGGTGGCGCAGGCATTGCAGGGAACTGGCTTACCGGAATCGCACTGAGCAGGAACGTGATCCTGACCACGCGGTTGTTCCTCTTATCTCTCATCTTCGTTCACCTGCTGGCCTATACTTTCGGCGGCCTGTTCATTCCGATGGCCATTATCATCTCTATCTGGGGATTTATCCACACCGGAGGATTCCTGATCGGGCAAACCCGCAGCACTTCTGAAGCACCGGATGCACCGGAACTGGCGGCCAGTCTGATGGTATCCTTCGGGAACGCGGGCGTAACGATCGGCACCATGCTGGGCGGGTTCATGATCACCTCCTACGGCGTTCACCAGATCATCTGGATCAGCATCCTGCTTTTCGTACTGGCGTTCGCGTTAAGCTTCGTTTGTATGCGGAAACAAACGGTGCCCGTGCTGGAACTCTCCGGTGAATAACAACCTTCAAACTCTCCTGGCGGCTAAAACCGCCAGGTAGTGCGGGTTGTACATAATGCCGAGGATATTTCCGAAAGGGTCTGTCACGGAAGCAGTCACAAATCCTTCGGTGCGGTTGATAATGCCCTGATGTTCGGTGGCTCCCATAGACAGCAGCTTTTCGAACATGCTCTTCACATCATCCACATGCCAGTACATGACTGCACCGCCTGGTTTCGTAGCGGGCCCTCCTACTTCATAGCGGCTGTCTATCAGGCCGAATTCATGCTGATAATCTCCTACCCGGAACTCAACATACCCGGGCACTACAAAATAAGGCTCTACGCCGAAGAGCTGTGTGTACCATTGCCTGGCGGCATCATGATCGGCCGCGAAAAAACTGATAGTGGCAAATCCTCTGAGTGTTGGTGTGTTAGCCATTTTACTGGTTTGAAAGGTGAAATGATCGTTTGTCAGTTCAAAAGTAAAATGGGGGTGTGACAGCCCTATGTCAGTATGAAAAACTATCATTGCAGTATAAATTACAGCGATTATGATAGAGGAAACGGATATCCGTATCGGCAATATGGTATGGTATTATGATTATAACATGATCGAAACTGTGTTCCGCGTGGAAGGCATATTGGACGGGCATATTTATAACTCCTCCCTCCCAAAAAGCAAATTGCCGCTGGATAAAGTGCACCCGCTGCCCCTGGAAACCTCGCATCTGCTACGCTTCGGTTTCCTGCCGGGTGATAAAGCCTATGGTGAAGATCCTGACACGTATGCCTACAGGTATAACAGAACCAGCAGCATTTACATCCGGGAGGTATCCGGCGCTTTTCAGCCACTGGCTAACTCTTCCGCGGGTCTGGTTCCCTATGGCCGCCCCCTGGTGCATTTGCATCAGCTGCAAAACCTGTTCTACGATCTTACACGGGAGGATGTGTTCATCCAATGATCACCATTTCTTAAAGTGATCGATGGGAGGACCCACCCGCTTGAAACCGTGCTCTTCCCGGAACCGGTCCTGCTCGGCCTCCGTCATATTTTTCGTTATACCTTCGCTGATCTTCCGGAAACACTCTTCCATTTTACCTGCAGGTTGAAAGAACATCAACAGCCGCGCTTCCCCTTCGCCGATTTTCGCAAAACTGTGCGGTATCATCCTCGGCCCGAAAATACTATCGCCGGCCTTCGCGTGATACATCTCCTCTCCCACTTTAAACAGGAATTCCCCCTGTAACACATACCACCATTCATCCTGCTCGAAATGATAATGATGAGAAGGGCCGCCGTTCCTGATGCGGGTGGACTCAAATACATAGATCCCTCCGTCTGTATCCTTTGTGGATACTTTACAGTAAAAGGTATCGCCCTCAAAAAGCGAGAGGCTTTTATTGCGCCTGTCTTTACCGGCATCTACTTTAAAACCTTTGTCAACAGCAAATTTTCGTGCAAGCACGTGAAAGGGGAAAGACAGCATGGCGGCCACGGACAGGCACGATCTGATAAAAACGTTACGTTCCATATGCGCATGGATTTATGGGGTTTGTCTATGTTGATAAAGGTACATTTTTATACCGTTCTCTAAATAGACCATAAAATATCTCCAAGGGGCATTTTAGCCATATCAAAACCTTACCTTTACAGTAAACTCCGGCCATGAAACACCTTACCATTCTTATATCTGAAGGACAGAACAACCTCAGCAGTGTGATCGGGGCCTACAAATTCATCCTCAAGGCCAACAAGCATTACATCAGCAGGGGAAAAGAAGCTGTGTTCAACGTACAGCTGGCGGGTACCGCCTGGAATGTGGAGCTGTATGACGGCCTGTTTGCCATCCGGCCACATACGATTGTTCAGCAGGTTTCTCATACAGACCTGATCATCATACCGGCGCTGGCGCATCATGAGCTGGAGGCAACCGTAGAAAAAAACAAAGCCGTCGTTAACTGGATCAGGCAGCAATATTTCCAGGGAGCGGAAGTAGCCAGCATCTGCACAGGGGCTTTCCTGCTGGCTTCCACCGGTTTGCTGGATGGCAGGAGCTGCTCTACACACTGGAATGCGGCGGATCAGTTCCGGGAAATGTTCCCGGCCGTAAAGCTGCAAACGGAAAAGCTGATCACGGATGAACAGGGTATCTATACCAATGGCGGCGCGTTCTCGTTCCTCAACCTGATGCTGTATCTCGTGGAAAAATACTACGACCGGGAAACGGCGGTGTACTGTGCCAAGGTGTTCCAGGTGGATATCGACCGCAGCAGCCAGTCACCCTTCACTATTTTCAACGGACAGAAGCATCACACGGATACTGAGATCAGGCAGGCGCAGACTTACATCGAGAACAACCTTGCAGAGAAGATCTCCATGCAGGCACTCGCCAGCAGTCTTTCACTCAGCAGACGCAATTTTGACCGGCGTTTCATCAAAGCCACCGGCAATACGCCCCTCGAATATCAACAACGCGTAAAGATAGAACTCGCGAAGAAGGTGCTCGAATCCGGCGGCCACAAAACGATCCATGAAGTGATGTACGAAGTGGGTTATTCGGATATCAAAGCTTTCCGGGAGGTATTCCGGAAGATCACCGGTTTGACCCCGCTTGAATACAAACATAAATACAGCAAAGACGCCGTACTTACCTGAAATTGTTTCATGGCAACAGATTTAAAATATCCGTGATCACATTTACCTGCCGGAACCGCTGATGTATCACCGGCTGCGCTATGTGTTCATGCTCCCAGGTGATATGATATGGTACATGTACGGCATGCCCGTCTATTGCCAGTACGGGCAACACGTCTGATTTGACGGAGTTCCCGAGCATGAGGAATTCATCCGGCCGGCAGTCGAGATGCCGGAGCAGTTTGCGATAATCCTTTTCCCGTTTGTCGCTCATAATCTCGATATGATGAAAATGATGTGCGAGCCCGGATTTTTCCAGTTTCCGCTCCTGGTCCAGCAGATCGCCCTTGGTGGCCACTACCAGCCGGTACCGGCCGTTCAGCGCCTGTAATACGGCTTCTACCCCATCCAGCAGTTCGATAGGTTTGCCCAGCATTTCCTGACCATACCGGATGGCCTTGTGCAGAAGGTCCGGGTGCGCGGTATTCTCCGTGACCCGCAAAATGGTTTCCATCATGCAAAGCATGAAGCCTTTTACCCCATAACCATACAAGGCGAGGTTAGCCATTTCCGTCTTGTATAATTCCTGTACCGCGCTGTGCTGCGGCAGATAATCTTCCAGCAGTTCTGCAAATTTCAACTCTGCCTCGCGGAAGTAGGGTTCATTGACCCATAGCGTGTCGTCTGCGTCGAATGCGATAACTTTAATATGATCGAACATCGTTATTTTTAAGTTTGAACAGAATGCAAAATTAACCAAGGGTTCAATAAATAACGGGACAATTGTCCCGCCACCATCTATGTTACGAACAAACCAGGCTTTTTTATCCTGCGCAGAGCGGTTACAGACCGGCGAACACGCCCGTCAGGTAACGGTAAAGACATTTGAACCCGGCGCGCGGTTTATCCGGCAGGGGGAACAGATCCATTTCGTATACATTATCCGGGAAGGGATCACCAAATGTTATATCCGGGAGGATAACGGGAAGGACTATATTTTCGAATTTCTTGGTAAAGGTGAGATCACCGGAGAGCTGGAAGCGATCCGCAAGACCCCCAGCCTTTGTAACATAGAGGCCATCACACCGGTAACAGCATACGTGCTGCCGGGAGTGTTGTTCCTGCAGCTGATGGGAACGGATAGCGATTTCAACCGCATCGTGGTGGAAGAACTGGCCACCCGGATCGCTCAAACCTGTATCAGGGCTTCCTATCAACAGATCTACCCTATCGAATACGCGCTGCTGCGGTTGTTGATGTTGCAGGCGGATCAACAGGTATTCTTTTCCAAGAAAGACATCGCGGATTACCTGGCCATCACCGTCCGAAGTTTCAACAGAACCATCCGGCAGCTAAGGGAAAAGGGCGCCATTGGTATGGATGGCCTGCATCTCGATCTCAGCCGGAAGGAACTGGACAATCTTTTGAAACGGTATGATGTGTGAGTTTATTTAAAGGCCGAGGGTTTTGAGGAAGGCTTCCTTGTAATTGCTGCCGATCGGTATTTCGAATTTATCTACAAACACCACGTTCCCTTCGATATGCGAAATCTTTGACCGGTTGATGATGAAAGAACGATGTACCCGGATAAAAAGCCGGGACGGGAGCAGTACTTCATAGCTGGAGAAGGGCATCTTAGGCATGATGGTCTTGTCAACCGTTACGATCTTCGTATAATTGCCTTTAGCTTCAGCATAGAGCATCACATCGTATTGCAGCTTGTAAATCCTGCCATCTGTTTTGATGAAGAAATGATCCTCCGGGATGATGTTAGCCATGGGTGATACCGGAGCAGCGTGCAGCCGCTTCCGGGCTTTGTTCACCGCAATAATGAACCTTTCCAGTGAAAATGGCTTGACGAGGTAATCGCAGGCATAGGCATCGAACGCATCTGCAGCATATTCCCGGTAAGCGGTAGTGAATATCACCTGGGGCGTGTTCTCCAGGATTTTTAAAAAGCCGAGCCCGTCCAGCACCGGCATATGGATATCGAGGAACAGGATGTCTACAGGCTGCTGTAGGAGCATATTCCGTGCTTCCAGCGCATTTGCGCAATTTCCCACTACCTGAAGGTCAGGCAGATGTTTGCAGAATTCGAGGATAATCTTTCTGGCAAATGGTTCATCATCTACGATCAGGCAATTGATCATGTGTGCGTTCTTTTGATCCTGAGCCGGAGCTGAACGGTATACAATCCGCCTTCATCCGACTGTTTGAGTTCATAATCATCCGCATACAGCAGATTCAGGCGCCGAATCGTATTCGAAAGCCCCATGCCTGAGCGCTCCGGAAAACGTTGCTGCACCTGTACTTCGCCATTGTGCGAATTCACGACGGAAAAGAGAATATGCTCTCCTTCTATCTTCAGTGTTATAGCAATATAGATCTTTTCTTTCAGCGTATCCCTGGCATGTTTAAAGGCATTTTCGATAAACACGATCAGCAGCATCGGCGGTATCGCGATCCCCGAATCCGTTACCGGTGCAACATCCATATGCAGCATCAGCCGGTCGCCAATGCGGATCTTTTCGAAATCTACATAATTGTGAATATAGGCCAGTTCCTGACTGACCGGAAGCAGCGGTTCCCGCGTATTATATACCGTGTATCGCAGCAATTCGGATAGCTTCAATAGCAACTCCGGTACCAGCTCATGTTGTACAATGGAAATACTGTACATGTTATTGAGCGTATTGAATAGAAAATGCGGGCTCAGCTGCGATTGCAGCAGGCTCAGTTCCGTCTGTTTCTGCTCCGCCGCCGTGCGTGCGTCCTGCAACTGCTTACGGACAGATGCTGTGATCAGTTTCATCAGCATACCGATCACCAGTCCCATGATAAAGAAAGGGCCATTGAAAGCGGAGAGCTCGTGAAGTTCCGCATAAGGGTGATGAAAAAGATATTTCACGATCAGCCACCAGCTCACCAGTACGGCTACGCAAACCAGCAGTGAGAACAGCGAGAACAGACCGTATTGATTTCGGAGATACCATTCCCGGCACAACCAACGGCCGGCATAAACACAAAGCAGGAAAAACATACACGTGGTGAGATCCCTCACACTAAGGCTCCCCGTATAAAAATAAATCAACCCCAGCAAAGGCATCAACACCACGAGGCAAAACACACTGTGCAGGCGCAGGGGATTCCCTTCGATGATCTTCTGCATGTTGAACATACCTCAAATCTCCGGAAATTTTGCAATACTGGTGCAGGGCGGTGACGAATCGCCCGAAAAAGGTGACGAATCATCTGTCCCCGCGAATCCTCATCCTGTCCCCCCTACCACCGTGTTCACCAATAATGTTTCGCCCGCTGCGCGCGCCTCTTCATATTTGAGAAAAACCTTTAACACATGAAACGCATCCTTATACTGGCAGTGGCGTTACTATTATACCATACCACCCCGGCCCAGAAAGTGAAAGAGTTGAAAGGCGTCACCGTCACGGGAAAGAAACCACTCATCGAACAGAAGGCAGACCGGGTCATTGTGAACCTGGAAGCGATGATCATCGGTGCAGGCGGCAGCATTATGGATGCGCTTTCCAGAACGCCCGGCGTGATCGTGGATATGAACGACGATATCAAACTGTATGGTAAAAGCGGCATCCTGGTGTTGATCGACGACCGGCCCACACATATGTCTTCCAAAGACCTCGCACTCTACCTGAGAAGCCTTCCTGCTGATATGCTGGACAAAATAGAGCTCATCACTAATCCACCCGCCCGCTACGATGCCGCCGGCGGAGCGATCATTAACCTCGTGTTGAAAAAGAGCAAGACCCGCGGCTTCAACGGCAATGTGAGCGCCGGGTATAGCCAGGGGGCCTATGGCCGGGGGAACTCCGCGCTGAACCTCAATTACCGGACCCGTAAATACAATCTCTTCGGGAACATGAGTTATAGCACTAACAAAGGATATGCAGAAAACAAAACAGACCGCAAATTCTTTAGCAGCGACGCTACTCTATTATCCACCGTATCCCTCATCAACCGGAACAAAGATCTCACCACCGCATGGAATGCGCGGCTGGGTGTGGATTATTTCCTTTCTTCCAAAACCACCCTCGGCATTCTGCTCAATGGCAATACCCGTCCGAAATCCGAGCTCCTGACCTATACCAGCGACCATTACAACGGTTTTGCCAAACCAGATTCAACGGCCGCCGGATACACCAGCGGAACATCCACCTGGAAGAACGCCAGCCTCAACCTGAATCTGCAACACAAGTTCAGTCCGAATAAAATACTTACTGCAGATATGGATTACGTAAGCTATCGTTCCATCAGTGATCAATACATGCCGGATTTCGTTTACTGGCCGGACGGCAGTCTGAAAAGCAACAGGGAGCGAATCTACCAGCAGCCCGTCGGTTTTTCCATCTATTCCGGGAAAGTGGACCAGACGCTGCCATTTCCGGGCAGGATAGCGTTCAGCACGGGAATGAAAGCCAGTTTTGTGCAAATGGATAACGAAGCCGACTGGTTCGACAAGAACGGAAACACTATCACGCCGGATTACACCCGCACCAACTATTTCCGCTATACCGAAAATGTCAATTCCGCCTATATCAGCCTCAAACGGGAATGGAACCGGCTGAGCCTGCAGAGCGGTTTGCGGCTGGAGAACGTGCGGCTGAAAGGCGACCAGCAGGGTAATGCGCTCATCAGGGATTCCGCCTTCACACGAACTTACACTAATCTGTTCCCTTCCATCCATCTGATGTGGAAACTCGATAGCAGCGGGCATCATGTGATGACGCTCGCATTCTCCCAGCGGATACGACGCCCGAATTACCAGCAGTTGAATCCTTTCCTGCTGTATCGCGACAAATACTCCTATACCGCCGGAAACCCTGATCTGCTGCCGGGTTACATTTATTCCTTCGATTTCCGTTACAACTTCAGGCATTTCCTGGGCGTTTCGCTGGGATACATGCGGGATAAAAACCCTATTCTCTCTGCCACCGAAGCTGTGGGCGATATTTTCATCTCCCGTCCGAGGAACTTCGGTATCAGTGAAACGCTCGGTATTGTCACCAACCTGTACCTCAACCCTTACAAATGGTGGGTGATCAACGGCACCGTCCTGATGCTTTTTATGCATAACACCGGAGATGTCAATCCCAACCGGCATACGAACATTCATGAGGTAGAGATGTCCAACCAGTTCACGCTCGGCAACGGCTGGAATGCAGAACTCAACGGTTTCTTCCCCGGCAGACAGTCATGGGGACAGGCACAGGGTTCCTCCCTTTACGACATCAGCGCCGGTCTGCAGAAAAGTGTATTGGGTAAAAAAGGAAGGATCAGGCTGGAGATGAACGACATCTTTAACACCCGTAACAGCAGTATCAGGACCATCGGAATACAACAGGTAACAGCCATGACCTGGCGTAAAGGCGATACCCAAAGGATTGGGGTATCCTTCAGTTATCGGTTTGGCAGGGAGGCCAACTCCCGCAAACGTAATCATGATCAGGGTGGTGCTGCGGATGAACAGGGCCGCGTGAATTAGCATGTCGCAATTCACCTCCAAAATGTCGTTTTACGCACCTGTTTGGTTAAACCCGGTGAGGTACTTTTGTATCATCCAACTGAAACAAAAAATCACAACACGTAAAACGACATTTTATGCAAAAGATCACCCCGTTTTTATGGTTCGACAACAATGCGGAGGAAGCGATGAATTTCTACACTTCCGTTTTCAAGGACTCGAAGGTACTGAGTGTTTCCCGTTACGGAGAAGGCGCCCCCATGCCCAAAGGTACTGTATTAACGGCGTCCTTCGAGCTTTTCGGGCTGCAATTCACTGCGTTGAACGCCGGTCCCATGTTCAAATTCACGGAAGCGATCTCTTTTGTAGTGAACTGCGAAACCCAAAAAGAAGTAGATGAATACTGGACCAAGCTGACGGCCGATGGAGGCGCGGAATCCATGTGCGGATGGCTGAAAGACAAGTTCGGTTTATCATGGCAGATTGTGCCGACCGCTTTACCGAAACTGCTCAATGGCAGCGACCCGGAGAAATCCGCAAGAGCCATGCAGGCGATGATGAAAATGCGCAAGCTGGACATCCAGGTATTGCAGGATGCTTACGATGGGAAATAATCCGCTCTCCTGATAAAAAATGGTCAATATGAAGAAAGCCGCGAAAACAACCGTCGCCGCCAATGTAGACGAATATCTGCAAAGATGTTTACCTGAAGTGCGTACTGCGCTGAAAAAAGTGCGCACTGCTATCAAAAAGGCCGCGCCCCAGGCCGAGGAATTGATCAGCTACCAGGTACCGATGTACAAGCATCACGGCGCACTGGTCTGCTTCGCGGCTTTCCCTGGCCATTGTTCTTTTTTTGTCGTCAACAAACGTATCCTTGAGGAGTTTAAGGAAGAACTGAAACCTTTTAAGTCCACGGGTACCACCATCCATTTTTCACCGGAAAAACCACTGCCGGTGGAGTTGATAGAGAAGATCGTGAAGATGCGGGTGCAGGAGAATGAAATGGCTGCGATGGTGAAGACGAAGAAGAAAAGCGCTGCAACAAAAACCGGCGCTGGCAAAAGCGCCGGCGCCGGTAAAATCAGGTAAGCATAACTCCTTTCGCCATTTATTTTTTCGGTGCCGGCTTTTTCCGGATCAGGCTGTCCGCCGGGTATTTCGCTTTCATCGTATCCCTTACGGCTTCGCACCAGTCGCTGATCATTTTCTTTTCTTCTGCGGTCAGTTTGGCGTTGGTGTGTACGAGGGTGTAGGAGGACAAGGGCATTCCGCCATCATTCACCTCATGCGCAATTTCCTCCACCTTGTGATATTGCTTTGCGAGGGAATAGTGCATGAATTCGCTCAGGTTCAGGTGGCGCTTCCCATCTTTAACGTGGTTGTTCAGCCACCAGGCTACCGGCTGAATATTGGCATACCAGGGATATTCGGTATTGTTGGTATGACAGTCATTGCAGGCCCTTTTGAACACACCCTGCAATTCGGGAGACATTGCATATGCCGTCTGGATATCATGCGGTCCTGCCACAGCCGCAACATTCCTTTCCGGACGAAAGAACTGTATGCCAACGAGCAGCAGCAGTAATATCCACCATACAATTTTCCATTTTTTCATAAGTATGTTTTTCAGATAAATTTCAATACTTCATCACCGATAGCCGTGGTTCCCAGTATCTTATCCTGCGGCGTGTGTGCGTTGGCGATATCCCGTGTACGGAAACCGGCCTTCAGCACCTGATCCACTGCATTGATCACGGCTTCGGATTCTGCTTTCAGTCCGAAGGAAATATCCAGCAGCAGGGCGGCTGACAATATAGAAGCCAGCGGATTGGCTACGCCTTTGCCGGTGATGTCATGCGCGGAACCATGGATCGGTTCATATACGCCGGTACCATCACCGATGGAAGCAGATGCCAGCATGCCCATGGAACCTGCGATCTGGGA
This sequence comes from Chitinophaga niabensis, assembly GCA_017849435.1. GTDB lineage: Bacteria > Bacteroidota > Bacteroidia > Chitinophagales > Chitinophagaceae > Chitinophaga > Chitinophaga niabensis_A. The sequence continues at coordinate 73,849 of JAFIGY010000022.1, read as the reverse complement.
AGCTTCGTCTGTAAGGATGTCTCCAAAGAGGTTTGCCGTCACTACCACATCGAAGCGGCGTGGGTCCTTGATCAGCAACATCGCTGTTGCGTCTACGAACTGGTGTTCTACTTCCACATCCGGGTATTCCGGCGCGATCTTCTGGATCACTTCCCTCCACAGGCGGGATGTTTCGATCACATTCGCTTTATCAACGGAGCATAATTTTTTCCTTCTTGTTCTGGCTGCTTCAAACGCTTTTCTGGCGATGCGTTCTACTTCATAACGACTGTACTCCGCGATGTCGTAAGCCGTATCGCCGTTATTCTTTCTTCCTTTCTCCCCGAAATAAATATCCCCGGTGAGTTCCCGGAAGAAAAGGATATCGGCGCCTTTGAGTATCTCCGGTTTGATGCTCGATGCATCCAGCAGTTCATCGAACAGTTTGATGGGGCGCAGGTTGGCATAAAGGCCAAGTTCCTTGCGCATTTTCAGCAAACCCTGTTCCGGCCGCACTTTGGCGGTAGGGTCATTATCGTATTTGGGATGCCCTACAGCGCCGAATAACACCGCATCCGAGCGGCGCATTTTTTCCAGGGACGCTGCCGGAAGCGGATCCCCTGTGGCTTCAATCGCCACATGCCCGATCAGGGCTTCATCATAAGAAAAGGTGTGCCCGAACTTCAGGGCTATCTTGTCCAGTACTTTCTTTCCTACTGCGGTCACTTCCTGTCCTATTCCGTCTCCCGGAACGATCAAAATATGCTTGCTTGCCATGCTATGTGATTAGATCAGATTTAACATTTTTTGGGTGGCCTTGATAGCGGATACGGTTTGATCGCTATCCAGGCCGCGTGTTTTGAATTCCCGGTTGTTGTGCCGCCAGGTGATCACGGTTTCGCACAGTGCGTCGCTTTTACCGCCGGGCGGGATGCGTACGGCATAATCCACCAGCACGGGCAACTCCTGTTTCCTTTTTTTGTAGACCTTTTTCAGCGCTTTCATGAAGGCATCGTACTGCCCTTCGCCCTGTGCATGCTCTTCGGAGACCTCTCCTTCCACGGATATCCGCAGGGTAACGGAAGGATGCAGGTTCTTGGCATGTGTGAGCACATAGCTCTCGATCCGTACTTTTTCCTGAATAGAGTTACTGTCCAGGATATCGGAGATGATGTAAGGCAGGTCCGCCTGCGTCACCATTTCCTTCCGGTCGCCCAGCTCAATGATGCGCTGGGTCACCTTCCTTAGATCGGGTTCTGAAAGCTGTATGCCGAGTTGTTGAAGGTTATTCTCGATGTTCGCTTTGCCGCTGGTTTTCCCGAGCGCGTACTTGCGCTGGCGGCCAAAGCGTTCGGGCATGAGGTCGCTGAAATAGAGTTTGTTCTTTTTATCGCCGTCCGCATGAATACCGGCCGTTTGCGTGAACACGTTCTCGCCTACCACCGGTTTGTTAGCAGGGATGCGGAAACCGGAAAATGTTTCCACGAGTTTGCTCACGCTGTATAAAGACTCCTCGGCCACAGACGTCTGCACATCCGGCAGAAAATCATGCAACACGGCCACAGCGCTCGCCAGTGGCGCATTTCCGGCCCTTTCGCCCATCCCGTTGATGGTCAGATGGATGCCGTGTGCGCCGGCTTTCACGCCTTCCAGCACATTCGCCGTTCCGAGGTCGTAGTCATTGTGCGCATGAAAATCGAAATGCATACCGGGATACCGTTGCACGATCGCGGAGATGTATTCCTGCACTTCGGAAGGGATCAGCACGCCGAGTGTATCGGGTAGCATGATCCTTTTCACCGGCTGTTCCTGCAGGAAATCGAGGAACTGGAAAACATACTCCCTTGAATGGCGCATACCATTGCTCCAGTCTTCCAGGTACACATTGCATTCCAGACCTTTCTTCCGTGCAAGCGCAATCACTTCGCCCACTTCGGCGAAATGCTGCTCCGGTTTTTTCTTCAGCTGATGTGTGAGGTGATTGAGGGAGCCTTTGGTGAGGAGGTTCATCACTTTGGCGCCGGCTTTCTGCATCCATTGTACGGATACATCGCCGTCCACGAAGGTGAGCACTTCTACTTTGTTCAGGAAGCCATTGGCTTTCGCCCATTTGGTGATCGCCTTCACGGCCGCAAACTCTCCGTCTGATACTCTTGCGGACGCAATCTCGATCCGGTCTACCTTCACTTCCGTCAGCAACAGCTGCGCGATGGTCAGCTTTTCCGACGGCGAAAAAGAAACGCCGCTGGTTTGCTCACCATCGCGGAGCGTGGTATCCATTATTTCTACATAACGCTGCACTGGCATAGGTTATGAAAGGTTAATACGGACTGTTGGCCGCGAATGAACGGATATCCTCTTTCATGGCCTGCAGGTAATCGATATCGTCATAACCGTTCGTGAGGTTATGTTTCTTGTAGCTGTTGATATCGAACGACTCGCTTTCCCCGGTGGCAGCGATCGTGATGGTCTGCGCCTGCAGATCCACCACCAGTTCTGCTTTCGGATCTTTCTCGATGGCAGAGAATATTTTGTCGAGGAAAGCAGGGCTCACCTGCACAGGCAGGATGCCGACGTTCAGGGAGTTGTTCTTGAAGATGTCTGCAAAGAAGCTGGACACCACGCAACGGAATCCGTAGTCGTAGATCGCCCAGGCAGCATGCTCGCGGCTGCTGCCGCTGCCGAAGTTCTTGCCGGCCACGAGTATCTTGCCGGAATAGATCGGGTTGTTGAGCACAAAATCCTGACGGGGCTGGTTGTTGGCATCGAAGCGCCAGTCGCGGAACAGGTTATCGCCAAATCCTTTACGCTCGGTCGCTTTCAGGAAACGGGCGGGGATGATCTGGTCAGTGTCCACATTTTCGATCGGCATGGGGACGGCCGTGCTTTTCAGCGTAGTGAATTTATCGTAAGCCATTTGTTGATCGTGTTGTGATGAGATGAAAAAATTAAGCCATCAGGGTTCTTGGGTCGGTTACCACGCCGGTGACAGCAGCGGCTGCAGCCACGAGGGGGCTTGCCAACATGGTTCTGGAACCGGGTCCCTGCCTGCCCTCGAAATTCCGGTTACTGGTGCTCACCGCGTATTTGCCGGCTGGTATCTTGTCGTCGTTCATGGCGAGACAAGCGGAACATCCCGGCTGACGCAGCTCAAAACCCGCGTCCGTCAGGATATCGAGGATACCTTCCTCGCGGATCTGTTGTTCCACGATATGAGATCCCGGTACGATCCAGGCAGTCACGTGTGCTGCTTTCTTACGTCCTTTCACGATGGAAGCAAAAGCGCGGAAGTCCTCGATGCGACCGTTGGTGCAGCTGCCGATGAACACATAATCCACTTTCTTGCCCAGCATGGCGTCTTCTTCGTGGAAGCCCATATACTGGAGGGACTTTTCATAGCTCGCCTTACCGCTGCCGGTTTCCTGTGTAACAGGGATATGCTGCGTAATGCCCATGCCCATGCCCGGGTTGGTACCGTAAGTGATCATCGGCTCGATATCCGCCGCGTTGTAAATATATTCCTTGTCGAAAGCAGCGCCTTCGTCTGTTTTCAGCGTTTTCCAGTAAGCCAGCGCCTTGTCCCAGTCAGCACCCTTCGGAGCCTTCTCCCGGCCTTTAATATAAGCGAAGGTAGTTTCGTCCGGCGCGATCATACCACCGCGTGCGCCCATCTCGATGCTCATGTTACAAACCGTCATACGGCCTTCCATACTCATCTGCTCGAACACATCGCCCGCATATTCCACGAAATATCCCGTAGCACCGGCGGCAGTGAGTTGGGAGATGATATAGAGGATCACATCTTTCGGTGTAATGCCTTTACCCGGCTGACCATTTACCTTGATGCGCATTTTCTTCGGCTTCGGCTGCATGATACATTGGGAAGACAATACCATTTCCACTTCGGAAGTACCGATACCAAAAGCGATCGCGCCGAAAGCGCCGTGGGTGGAGGTGTGCGAGTCTCCGCAAACGATCGTCATTCCCGGCAGGGTGATCCCGTTCTCCGGTCCTACCACATGCACGATCCCGTTCTTCGGGTTACCTAAACCCCAGTGAGAGATACCGTATTTAGCGGAGTTGGTCTCCAGTGCTTTCAGCTGGTTGGCGGAGAGCGGGTCCGTCACCGGCAAATGCTGATTGATTGTAGGCGTGTTATGATCCGCCGTTGCAAATGTCTTCTCCGGGAACATCACTTTGAGCCCTCTGCTCTCCAATCCCAGAAATGCAACCGGGCTGGTTACTTCGTGGATAAAATGCCGGTCAATAAGAAATACATCCGGACCATCGGTGATCTTCCTGACTACATGTGAATCCCATACTTTGTCGAATAATGTACTGGGTATCTTGCTCATTTTTTCATTTTTTAAAACGTAATCCCAAAAATCTTAAAATTTGTCCAGAAATTCTGCTTTTCGCTCACATTTTTTCAAATGAAGCAGCATGGGTGGGGATCGTAATGAGGGAGTTTTAAATATCTGATTATCAAATATTTAAATCGATATATCAATATTTGGATGGTGTATTTTCCGGCGTATTCGTAGCCGGATGTGCGGATGCCCTGCTGAATTTCCGTACCACCCAGGGAAGCGTAAGTCCTTGTCCCAACAGGGAAAACAGCACCACCGCGATAGAAAGGAAAATGATCTCGTTACGCATCGGAAAAGGCGCTCCATTTTCCAGTGTGGCAGGAAGACCGATGGCAATCGCGAGGGAAACGATGCCGCGCATGCCTGACCAGGTGATGATGAAACTCGTACGGGAATCGAACAGGGCCTCCTCGCTGATACGGGTACGACGACGTTTGCCGTTAAAGGCTCTTTGCAGGTCGAACTGCTGCAGGTAAACCCGGATCATCCGGATACCCAAAGCCACCAATGCAATCATTGCAGCATAACCGATATAGGGCCACACCTGCGTGAGGCTCATCTTTTTCAATACAACCGGGAACTGCAGACCGATCAATAAGAAGATAAGGCCGTTGAGCAGGAAGATGATCACATCCCAAAAATGCCTTGACTGTTCTTTGATGCTTTGCGGAAATTTCTCCCGGCTTAACCGGGACATACCCAGACCTAATACAACTACTGCGATCACACCGGAAACATTGAAATGCTCTGCAAGGAGATACGTTACAAAAGGCATCAGGAGCATCAGGCTGATGATCACCATATCATGATGGCGGAAGAACCTTAACGCGAGCGCCAGTATCCAGGAGATGATCAGGCCAACCAGGAAACCTCCGCCCAACACCACCAGGAATTGCAGCCAGGCCTTCCACCATATAAAAGCGATGCCCGTCACCGCAGCTACTGCAAAACGATAGGCCACTAAAGCGGAAGCGTCGTTCACCAGACTTTCTCCCTCCAGTATGGTGACCGTGCTGTGCGGCAGTCGCAACCCTTTGGTGATACCGATAGCCGCCACGGCGTCCGTTGCAGAAAGGATCGCACCCAATACAAAAGACAATGGCCAGCTCATGCCGGGTATCATGTAATGAACGATCACGGCAATCCCCGCCGCTGTAATGAATACCAGTCCGATGGCCAGCGTACTGATGGTACTGATGTGTGTTCTGAATTCTTTGAACGAAATATTGAAAGCTGCATCATACAACAATGGCGGCAGGAAAAGCAGCATAATGATCTCCGGGTTCAGCCCGATGGCCGGCATGGCCGGCATAAAACCGATCGAGATCCCGACGATCAGCAGCAGTACCGGCACCGGGAGTTTTATTTTATCCGCCATGCCTGATACGCCGATCATCAGCGCCATGATCAACAATATAATCGTATAGTTCTCCATCGGGCTTTTTCTGTAAGATCGATAAAAATGGCGGAAAATACCCTTTGATTGTCGCATCCGTACCGCTTTATTTTTCCGGAAGCAATGCACCTTTGTAAAAACACATCACTATGGAAAAGCAAACATTCAAAGTATCCATCAATGCTCCGAGGAAAACGGTCTGGAACGTTCTTTGGAACGATGCTTCCTACCGTGCGTGGACAACCGCTTTTAGCGAAGGTTCCAGGGCTGAAACGGATGGCTGGAAAAAAGGCAGCAAAGTACTTTTTCTCGATGCCAGAAATAACGGCATGGTGTCTACCGTTGCGGAAAATATTCCGGAAGAATTCATGTCTTTCAAACACATCGGTGTAGTACTGGAAGGTGTGGAAGATATGAACAGCGCTGAAGGAAAGGAATGGAATGGTTCCATTGAAAGCTATGCGCTGAAACCCTCTCCCACCGGCACCGAACTGACGGTTGAAATGGACGTGACAGAGGAATACAAGGATTATTTCAGCAAAACCTGGCCGAAAGCCCTGGCGAAAATAAAAGAACTGGCAGAACAGCACTAACGTTTATTCTCCGAGGTATTGCTGCATCCACCGGATACAATCCTCCGGGTCTATCAGCGACCAGGAATGCGGATGCCGTGTACCTTCCGGCCGGTATCCTTTCCCAAAGGCATTGATAAATTCAGCACGGGCATTCCCCGCCCCATGGAGGAAATTGATCAACGCAGAAAGGTCCGGCGCGTTGATGTCATACAGGTCCGCGCCCCGGTTGTTCAGCCACCAGTTCACATCCACATCGCAATAAATCCTTACAGGCACTTCCTTCAGATAGCGGGCATTGCCGCCGTTCTCCCGCGAATAGGCAGAATATTGCACGAACTTTTGCGGGAACTGATCCGGAGAACCACCGGCTGCTTTGCTGAGGATTTGTATGCCGTAGGCGGGTTCCTGGGCCTGAGGGTCTTTCCGGAGCTTCCGTTCGAACGAACGGTACAGCCGGTCCAGGTCCACCGGCGGATCTACGCCGAATACCATGCGTGGTACCACTTCCGTACGTTTTGCGTTCTCGTTGGCGAGCTCTGTATAGCGCAGGGCGAGAATACCGCCGGCGGAGAACCCTCCCAATACGAACCTGTTCCGCGGAAGATCGTATTGCGCGATGGCATGACGGAGCACATCATTCAAAAGGTTCAGCGAAGCATCGTCCAGTACGAGGGATCTGTTCAGCGACGGGACGAGGACGGCGTATTGATGGTCAAAGCTTTGCTGGACGAGGGGTCTGTTGCTGCTCAATACGTACTCGGCGCTTTCCCATGCCCCGGCGAGTAGTACCAGCACGCCTTTCACGGGTTTTGCAGGAACGAGGGCGAAATAGAAATCCTGTTTCAGATCGCCATCTCCGAAATAAAGATCTACGCTGTCTGCCGGGTTCGTGATATGCTTTTCGAGATGTTGACGATAACGGTCATCGAGGTTCAGGAATTCCCCGTCTTCAAAATGTCCTTCCAGCTTTCTTGCCGGCTCTCCGCCATAAACGATCCTGCCATTCCCTTTCAGCTGCCCTTTCACAAATTCTCCTTCCGCATATCCTCCTCCCGGAAAGCTCCTCTTTCCGGGGCCTTGTAAAAGTCCGTCTGCAAAACTCCCCTCTTCTTTCAATCCACCCGCATAATTCAACTTCCCTTTTCCGTTCAACCTCCCTTTCCGCATCTCTCCTTCATACCGCAACACTTCCTTATCCGCTGCGTATTCCACCAATGTACCGGTACCTTCCGCTTTTCCTCCCGCGCAAGGTCCGCTCCAGCTTACCCGCAGGTCAACGGGCGCTTCGGCCACCCATACGCGGCAACCGCTGTGCTTGTCCGGGAGGAAACGGCCTTTTATGGTCTGGGCCGAAACAGCGAAAGAGAAAAAGATCAGGTGAAGGGTGAGCGCGCTTTTCATCATATTGCTAAAATAAAGAAACAACTTCTCCTTCAACCACAGATCATAAAAATTAATAAGAATATCCTCTGAAATACAGGGAAACCCGACTACCTTAGCATGCAAAGGGAGCAAAAAACAGGTTTCATGATCCACCTGAACAAATTCTGCATCGCTATTTGTCTTTCACTACTATCCTATCCGCTCACCGCACAGCAGCGCGGCCTTACCATCAAAGAGGCCATGTCACTGGCCGGAGCGCAACAACCGCAGCTTAGGGCGCAAAAAGAAGAAACAAAAGCAACCGGCTACAATGTAGCGCAGGCGCGAAACTCCCTCGTACCGGAGCTTACAGCCGGTTACCAGGCGGGATATGCGACCTACAACAATGTAACGGGCATGACCTACCCCGGTTCTTTTCTTCCCATCAGCGGCCCTCCGGTAACCGGGAATACCTATGATCCCGTACCCGGCTCCGTATTAACAGCACTCCTGAAATGGAACCCGCTTACTTTTGGTCAGCGACAGGCCGCTGTGGACAAAGCTTCTGCCCAATACCGACTGGCTGCTTCAAAATATAATGATGCCCTGTTCCGTCAACAATACCTCGTTATATCCACTTACCTCGATGCGGTTTATCTGCTGAAGCTGTCTGAAAGCTACAGGGCCAACAGAGAACGTACAAAAACCGGCCTCACCCAATCGCTGGTACTGGCGAAAGAAGGATTGCGGCCGGGCATAGATACCGCACAATTCCAGGCCGCGCTCGCACAAACAGAGATGGACCTTCTCGGCATTCAAAGCCGTTATTTTGAACTGGTGGCCGAGCTGGCAAGATTAACGGCATTACCGGAAACACCGGAAATGATACGCCTCGAAGACACGGTATTCTTCCGGCATTTGCCCTCCCCGGAAGATACGACCGCCGCTCTTTCCACACATCCGTTATGGCAATACTATCAATCGCGGCAGAGCGTCACAGCTGCAGCATTAAAGGAAATTCAGCGCGGCTGGCGCCCCAGGCTGGACCTCTGGGCCAATGCTTATGCCCGCGGATCAGGTGTGGCGGCCGATGGCTCGATCCATAAAGCGGATGGCTGGTCGCTTTCGCACAAAAATTATGGAGCGGGCATCCAGTTGAGCTTTCCGGTATTTGATTTTGCACAGGTGAACATCCGCAAAAAACAATATCAGTCCTTATTACTCGCGGACGCTGCGCAGCTGGATCAGGTGGCACTCGATCTGCGAAAGCAAAAGCAAATGGCACAGTTCAATTTTGAACAACATTTACAGATCGCGCAACAATCGCTTGTACAAAGCAGTACCGCGCGCTTCGCCTTTGATGGCCTGAAGCTCAGTTATGAAAGCGGGCTGATCGATTTTACAAGACTGGTACAGGGACAATATGAGCTGCTGAAAGCTGAAACCGCGCAGGCCGGCGCTTTTGTGCAAACCTGGCGTTCCCTGCTGGATATCGCCGTGGCAAAGGGCGATCTGAATATTTTCATTGACCATCTGAAATAAGATACTCCGGATATGAAACTTATCATTTCGGCATTACGGCACCCCGTCACCACACTGGTGGCTGTTATTGCCATCCTCTTCTTTTCCATCCTTTCCATCCGGAACGCGCGGATAGATATTTTCCCGAAACTCGGGCTGCCGGTGGTATACGTGGCGCAGCCTTACGGTGGTTTGTCGCCGGAACAGATGGAAGGTTTTGTCACCTCCTATTATGAATATCATTTCCTGTATATCACCGGTGTGAAGTATGTGGATTCAAAAAGCATACAGGGCGCCGCGATCATCAAGATCGAATTCAATGAAGGAACAGACATGAGTCAGGCGATGGCGGAAGTAGTAGGATATGTGAACCGTGCCCGCGCCTTTATGCCTCCGGGCACAGTGCCGCCTTTCGTTACCCGCTTTGATGCGGGCAGTGTGCCGGTAGGACAATTGGTGTTCAGTTCCGAAACGCGCTCGCTGGGTGAAATATCAGACCTGGCTTTGTTCAGGGTAAGACCGATGTTCTCCACACTACCCGGTGTTTCCGCGCCTCCTCCTTTTGGCGGCAACCAGAAAACGGTGCTCATCACAGTAGACCCCGAAAAGATGCGTGGGCACAACCTCTCGCCAGACCAGGTAGTACAGTCGCTTGTAAAGTTCAACAGTATTGCCCCGGCAGGAAATGTACGCATCGGAGACACTACTTATATCACTCCGCAGAACAGCATGATCGAGACCCTGCAGGATATCCAGAACATGCCGCTGCAGCTGGGCGCCGGTGCTGCCATATATGTCAAAGACATTGCCAATGTTAGTCTGGGTGCGGATGTAACCACCAGCTACGCATTGATCAATGGCAAACGTTCTGTTTATATCCCTGTTACGAAAAGAGCGGATGCGTCCACCTGGGATGTTGTGCAAAGAGTAAAGGCCGCTTTGCCGGATATGCAGGCCGCCATCCCGGATGACATCCGGGTGTCTTATGCTTTCGATCAGTCCGGCTATGTGGTCAATGCCCTCAAAAGCCTCCTGTTTGAAAGCGGCCTGGGTGCCCTGCTTACAGGGTTGATGGTATTGCTGTTTCTCCGGGATCGCAGAAGCGCCCTGATCGTTGTGCTGACCATTCCGCTGGCACTGCTCACATCCGCCACCTGCCTGTATCTCGCCGGGCAAACCGTCAACATCATGACACTGGGGGGGCTTGCGCTTTCTGTAGGCATTTTGGTGGATGAAGCAACGGTAACGATCGAGAATATTCATCGCCACATGGAGCAGGGAAAGCGTCGCGCGCGGGCGGTCGCAGATGCCTGCCGGGAGATAGCCGGTCCCAAGTTGCTGATCCTGCTCAGCATCCTGGCGGTTTTTGTACCGGCGCTATTCATGAGCGGCATCCCCAAAGCGATGTTCATGCCTTTGTCGCTGGCAGTTGGGTTTGCCATGATCGCATCTTTTCTTTTATCCCAAACCTTCGTGCCAGTTGTAGCGAACTGGTTATTAAAAGATCACCTTTCACACGATGCTGATCCTGTTTTCTCCGGGCGGATGAAGCGGCGTTATGAAGCATATGGGCAGCGGCTGCAGGGAAGATTCAAAAGCATCACGATATTATTCCTGCTTTGCTCATTCGCATTGGCGGCGTTATTGCTGATGTTTACCGGCACGGCGCTTTTCCCTTCGTCAGACAGCGGGCAGGTGCAGGTTCGTTTACGCATGCCCGTGGGTACACGTTTTGAACGAACGGAAGATGCTACCAGGAAGCTCTTGCAGCTTTCAGACAGTATTGCCGGAAAAGATAATACTGATATATCCTCCGCTTTTATCGGCACACAACCCTCCAGCTACCCCGTGAATTACATTCATTTGTGGACCGGAGGCCCCCATGAATCCGTTACGCGCATCAAGCTGAAAAAAGGTGTGATCCGTGTGGCCGCGTTCAAGGAGCAGTTAAGAGCGGCCGTCAGTAAAACGATGCCAGAGGTGAAGATATCTTTCGAGCCGGGTGATATCGTAGAACAGGTGCTTAACCTTGGCAGCACTAATCCACTGGAAATCTCCGTTGTGAACCGCAATCTTGCGGAAGGACGCAAAACAGCCGGACAGCTGATGCAACGGCTTTCCGCCATCCCATCGCTCCGCGATCTTCAGATAGCCACACCATTGGATTATCCTGCTATCCGGCTCGATGTGGACCGGGTTAAAGCCGGACAATTGGGTATTACCAGCGAACAGATCGCCAGGTCCACCACTGCCGCTACTTCCTCCAGCCGGTTCACCGCTCCCAGCTATTGGCTGGATAAGGCCACCGGCACTGCTTACCAGGTACAGGTACAATACCCGGAATACCGGATGAACAGCACCGCTGCACTCGAAGCAATCCCTGTATCCGGCGGAATGGGCACCACGCATTATCTTAGCGAAGTGGCGTCCTGGAAACAAACCGTGATCCCCGGAGAATACGACCGGCTGAACCAGCAACGATATGTGACCATCACTGCCAATATTCACCGGCAGGATCCTGGCAGCGTCTTCAGGCAGGTCAGGGCGTCCATCGCTGCGTTCGGCAAATTACCGAATGGCGCAAAGATCATTCTGCGCGGGCAGCCGGACCTGCTGCAGGAAACGCTTTCCAGCCTGCAAACCGGTTTAGGAGTAGCTGTCGTGGTGATCTTCCTGTTGATGACCGTCTATTTTCAATCGTTCCGCATCGCCATTACTACCTTGTCTGTGATCCCGGCAGTAATCGTCGGTTCTTTGCTCGCTTTGCTGGTGACGGGCCATTCGCTCAACATACAATCCTATATGGGTACTATTATGGCCGTTGGCGTAGCGATTGCCAATGCGGTGTTATTCATTACCCATGCGGAACAGTTGCGGAAAACCGGTGAACCGCATACTTATCTGCAGGCAGCCGGTGCGCGTATCAGACCTATCCTGATGACCTGCATCGCGATGATTGCGGGCATGCTTCCCATGTCGCTGGGGCTTGGAGAAGGAGGCGACCAAACAGCTCCGCTGGGCGTGGCGGTGATCGGGGGACTGGTATTTTCCGCTATCAGCGTACTGTTCTTCCTTCCGCACATTTATCATCTGTTTGCCGGCAGACGTGCATATCGATCCGTATCCCTTGATCCTGATGATGAAAACAGCAAGACTTATGACAAACATTAATATCAGAACGATCTTTTTCCTTTCCACCTGTATCTCGCTGGCAGCCTGTAACCAGGCCGGTCAGCCGACCAGTGCATCCGGAGCAGCTACAGTGCAGGACACCGTACCAGTATTCATTCTGAAAGCAGATACCGCGCGAAAAACGGTGGAGCTGCCAGCAGAGCTGTTTCCCTATGAACAGGCTGTGCTCTACGCCAAAGTGCAGGGATTTGTACGGGAGATGAAAGCAGATCTGGGAGACAGGGTGAGGAAAGGTCAGACGCTGGCGGTGATCGAAGCGCCGGAAGTGAATAGCAGGTTCGCAGAATCAGAAGCTGCATTGCAATCCGCCAAAGCGAAATGGGCTTCCAGCAAAGATCATTATGAGAGGCTGCGTCGCGCTTCCAATGCGCAAACACCGGGGATCGTGGCGCCGGTGGACCTCGAACGGAGCCGGCAGCAGATGCTGGCGGACAGTGCTACCTTCGAAGCCGTTCACCGGCAATCGCAGGCTTACAAAGCAGTATCCGGCTATCTCTATGTCACTGCACCGTTCGATGGGATCATTACAGCCAGAAATGCAGATCCCGGCGCGCTTGCAGGCATCAACACGATGCTGTTCACTATTCAACACAATAATAAGCTTCGTTTGAGAGCCGCTATTCCCGAAATATATGTGAGCACAGCTGCTGCTCTTAAAGAAATAGCGTTCAGGGTAGATGCATACCCGACGAGCACATTTACGGCAGTCCCCAGCCGGAAGTCCGGCACGATCGATCCTGCAACGCGTACAGAGCTTTGGGAGTTTATGGTAGATAATACCCGGCAACAACTGAAAGCCGGCGCATTTGCTTATGTGAAGATAAAGATGGAACGATCCGGCGCTTCCTTTATGGTTCCTCCTACCGCCATCGCCACCACGCAGGAAAGAAAATTTGTGATCCGTGTTCATGAGGGTAAAGCGCAATGGGTTGATGTAAGACAAGGTATGACAACGGATGCAGGTATTGAAGTATTTGGAAATATCGCGGCCGGAGACACATTACTGGTGAAGGCTACTGATGAGCGCAAGCCGGAGACAACGGCGTACTGGAAGGTTAAAAAGTAATCGTATTTATGCTTATAAAGCCGGTTAAAACTCCGCGGCCATCAACGTCCGTTTAAACGGATAAAAGACCGGCACACTGCGCGTTTGCGCTGCAATCATCTTCGCGTACTCCAGCCTGAACTGTTGTTGCAGATGATCCGGCAGTCTTTCCATATAAGGCACAAGGGCCGTGCCGGAAGTCCATTCTACCAATGCCGCGGCGTCAGGCAATACATGAGGATACACTTTTTCGAATACACGGATATTGCCTCCCCCGTTGTTAAACAGGATCTCTGCATACGTTTCCGGCGGTAACACCGGCGACTCCCTGTTCCACCCGTTCAATGCCGTTACATAAGGTTCCCGGGCCGCAAGTTCCCGGATGCCGGTATGCGTGAAGCTATGGTGATTGGAGGGTAACTGGATGGCTAATTGTCCGCCCGCCCTGATCCTGGCGATAATCTGCGGCAGCAGCACAGGATGATCGTTCACCCACTGGATAGCGGCGTTGGAGAATATGAGATCGTACTGTTCATCCGATTGTAGGGTTTCTTCGATGGACTGCAGATAAAAACGCAGACCGGCGCGTTCAAACTGCACGGATTCCCGTAGCATTTCCGCGGAGGCATCAATGCCGGTAACCGATGCGTCAGGCAGGGCATCCGCCAGCATACGCGTCAGTTCCCCGGTGCCGCAGCCGAGGTCCAGCACGGTCAGGCGGGGCTTCACGGCAATCAGCGCCAGCAGGTCATAGAACGGAAGGTTCCTTTCTTTCTTAAACTTGTTATATGTTTCCGGGTTCCAGGGCATATTCAGGACATAGATGGTTTAACAGCTCGCAGCATTTCTCTTTTACCCCGGGGGCCAGGGAGTTTCTCCACCCGGAATCCCGCGGCGGTCATGTTTCTCCGTACATTGCCCTTGCTACAATAAGTGACAAGCGTACCACCGGGATGCAATGAACGGAACAGCTTTTCGAATACCGGCTGTTCCCATAATTCCGGTTGTGCGCCGGGGGCGAAGGCATCGTAGTAGACAAGATGGAATACGTTGTCCATCTGAAGATCCGGGAAGTTTGCCTGCGATTTGTGCAGAGTGAATGCCGGGGTTAGTTGTACATCCTCGCCCCAGGGCGCCGCATGCATTCCCGCGAACACTTCTCCCAAAGAAGGATCCCCAAGTTGCTCCACGTAATTCAGCATCAATGCTTCCTGTTCCGTGAGCGGGAACAGTTCAACCGTCCGGTAGTATACACTTCTTCCGTTCTTCAAGGTTTCGCGGAACGTAAGCAGGGCGTTCAGTCCCGTGCCGAAGCCCATCTCCAGCACATGCAACGTCTCTCCTTCCGGAAGCGCGGTGACGTTATGCAGACCGGCATGAATAAAAACATGCATGCTTTCCTGCACAGCGCCGTACCTGCTGTGATAGGTCACGTCCATGGCGGGAACCGCCATAGTATGTGAGCCATCTGCCGTAAGGAGCAACTCCCGTTTCATTTAAGATCTTTGATGACGAGCGGAAGTTACTGATTTTTAGAAAGATAACGGTCGTTAGCTACCGAAACAACGCTCATGAAAATATCTCATTGTAACGCATTTTCTGTAATTTGAGCGGGCAAAAAATATCTTATGCAAACCATCCTCGGTGCCGGCGGTGCGATCGGCAAATTCCTGGCCAGAGAACTGGCAGCGTATACAGATCAGATCCGTCTCGTCAGCCGCAATCCGGAAAAGGAAAATCCGGGAGATGAACTTTTCCCGGCGGATCTTACGGACCGTGAACAGGTGCTGCAAGCCGTGGAAGGCTCGGATGTAGTGTATCTCACCATCGGATTCCCTTACAATATCAGGATATGGCGCAGTCAGTGGCCGGCTTTAATGCGGAATGTGATCGAAGCCTGCCGCATTCATGGCAGCAGGCTCGTTTTCTTTGACAATATTTACATGTACGACAGGAATGCCCTCTCCCCAATGACCGAAACCACTCCCGTCAATCCCTCCACCAAAAAAGGAAAGGTAAGAGCGCAGATCGCGCAAATGCTGATGCAGGAGGTGGAACAGGGAAACATCACGGCGCTCATTGCACGTTCCGCGGATTTTTATGGTCCGGGTACAGGTCAAACGAGCGTGATGAACGAACTGGTGTATAAGAATTTCCTCAAAGGCAAAAAAGCCAACTGGTTTGCCGACGCACATAAAAAACATTCCTTCACCTATACCCCGGATGCCGCAAAAGCTACGGCCATGCTGGGTAACACGCCTGACGCCTTCAACCAGGTATGGCATCTGCCTACACATCCCGCCGTATTGACGGGAGAAGAATGGATACAGCTGTTCGCCCGGATCATGAAAACAGCACCACGTTATTCCGTGATGCCGCAATGGCTGGCCTCCACCATCGGCGTATTTGTGCCGATCATGAAGGAGCTGGCGGAAATGTTCTATCAGTACGACCGCGACTATATTTTCGACAGCAGCAGGTTCGAACGTCGGTTTCAATTCAGGCCCACCACGTATGAAGAAGGCGTGATCGCTACCGTGCAGCAAACGCCAACGACTACACGATCCTGACAGGGAAAGGGCGCTGATTATTCTGCTCTCCGGGAGCCCGCTACATAATTCCCCGGCGTGGAGCCGAAAGACCTTACCACCCGGTTCCAGGTGTTAATCTGTGCCACCGCCAGCGTCAGATATGCAATTTCCTGCGTGGTGAAATGTTCCCGCAGTTCGTCATGAATATGCTCGCTGCCTGTATCATCCGGCATTTTGGTAAGCATTTCCGCAAAGGCCAGTACTGCCCGTTCTTTTGCGGAATAATAGGGTGTTTCACGCCAGGCGGATACGGAAATGAGGCGAAGTGGCGTTTCTCCTACAAGGAGCGCATCTTTATAATGCATATCCAAACAACGCGCACAGCTGTTCAACTGCGATACCCGCATGCACATCAATTCCACCAGCTGTTTATCCAGACCGGAACGATCGATATACGCCTGTACATGTTTCAATACGCCTAAAAAGCCTTCGGGTAATTCGTTGTGACTGATTCTTTCCATCGTTCTAAAATTTGTTTCTGTATAAAGACAAACAAAGCGATGGAAACGTGACAGTTTTCAGGGATTTTTCTGCAATGCCGAGAGTTTTTGCGGATCGCGCATAAAGAATATGCGATGGATACGCCCGTTCAGGAAGGAAAAGATCTGGCAGGTAACGATCCTGCCATCATGATAATAGAACAATGCAGGCTGATGATTGATCATGCCTTTTTCAATAAGGGCATCGCCGTAAAACTTCCGATAGATACCCGTAATAAACGCCGCAACATCCTGCCAGCCATAGACAGGTTTCAGCGCTGCTGCCACTTTGCCGCCACCATCGGAGGTTGAAGCTACATCCGCACACAACATCTTCTCCAGCCGTTGCATATCTCCTGTACGAATCAGTTCCAGATATTTATCCAGCTGCGCTGCATCTACCATTCTATCCGTCGCCTCTCCCGTTTCATTCAACTGTTTCTTTGCGCGGCGCAATACCTGCCTTGAATAAGCTTCTGTGATCCCTATCACTTCCGCGATCTCCGCATGATCATAATCAAATGCTTCTTTCAGGATGAACACTGCGCGCTGGCGGGCATTCAGTTGTTCCAGCAATACCATCAGGGAATAAGACAATACATCTTTGCGGATGAGGGCTGCCTCCGCATTATCCGTCGAAACCGGCTCCGGCAGCCATTCGCCGGTATAAGCGCTGATACGTTGTTGTTGTTTCTTTTTATGATTGATGGAAAAGTTGATCACCGTACGGATGAGATATGCACGCGGGTCCCGCACTGCCGCTGTATCCGCCTGTACATAAGCCAGGTAAGCATCCTGTACGATATCCTTTGCTTCCTCAAGGGAACCTGTGATGTTGTAAGCGTAAGTCGTTAATAAAGGCCGGAGCGTTTCCATAAAGTGGCAAAATACACTTAATTTAGCAGACATACCTTTGCAGCTATGGAAACAAATGAATCGATTGTGGGGGTAAGATATATTGTGCATGATGCAGAAATAGCCGTGGATTTTTATACGAAGTTCCTCGGGTTTACCATCAACATGCAGGCAGGACCGGCTTATGCAGATATACAAAGAGGCAATCTCCGTATTTTCATGAATCAGCCCGGCGCAGGTGCGGCCGGTCAGGCTATGCCGGATGGTACACTTCCGGCACCCGGCGGATGGAACCGCATCCGCATTGTGGTGAAAGACCTTGAAGACATGGTTAACCGGTTGAAGAAAGAAGGCGCCGTATTCCGCAATGATATTATCACCGGAGCAGGCGGCAAACAGGTACTGCTGATGGACCCCTCCGGTAACCTGATCGAACTGTTTGAACCCGCGGGGTGAGTGATTTTCAGTTTTGTTTAATTCAAGCCTCCTCCTAATCAATCTTCCGGCTTTCCTTCTCTGCTTTCACATCATGCTTCCGCACGGCAACGCGCTGCGCATGATAGATCCCTGTATGCCCGCTAAAGTAATACGCGGTAAAGCAGGCCACAGCATAATACAGAACATGATCGGCGCCGAAGAGTTCCACGCCCATCAGTGTGCAGGCGATGGGCGTATTCGTTGCTGCGGCGAACACTGCAATAAAGCCCAGTCCCGCAAACAGATCCACCGGCGCACCGGCGATCATGGCAAGTGTGTTACCCAGCGCCGCTCCGATGAAGAAAAGCGGCGTCACTTCTCCGCCTTTGAAACCCATGCCCAGCGTGACTGCTGTGAAGATCAGCTTCCAGAGCCAGCTCCAGGGCGTAACGCCGTTGCTGTGGAAGGCACTGACGATTGAAATACCGCCGGGATTATGAGCGGTAACGCCGAGGCCGAGGTAATCCTCCGTTCCGGCGATGAAAGTGAGCAGGATCACGATGCAGCCACCGGTCAGGGGAATGAGCCATTGGCGGGACGGGAAGGCTTTTTGGGCGAGGGATTTTATCTGCCGTGAAGCCATTGCAAAAAGCCAGCCGGCCAATCCAAATGCTACACCGGCCAGGATCACTTTTCCCAGTAACAGAAAATCGATCAGCCGGTGATCGTTCATGGACCTGAAAAGGATGTGATAGCGCGTGTGTTCGATCCCCCAGGCTGTACATACTATATCTGCGAATACACTGGCGATCAGGCAAGGGACGAGCGCGTCATATTTGATCCTGCCGATGGCGAGCACTTCCAACGCAAAGATGGCTCCGGTGAGCGGTGTTCCGAACACTGCTCCGAATCCGGCTGCAATACCCATCATCAGCATCATACGCAGATCTTCTTTGGAGCGTTTGAACCATTTGGCCAACAGGCTTGCCATGCTCCCGCCGATCTGCACCGCCGTTCCTTCTCTTCCCGCCGAACCGCCGAACAGGTGCGTGATCAGTGTGGTCAGCAATACGAGCGGTGCCATTCGTGCCGGTACGCCTCCGCCGGGTTGATGAATCTCATCCATAATGAGATTATTACCGGCTTCTGCGTTCTTTCCCCATAGTTTATACAGAAAATGGACAGCCACACCTGCCACCGGCAGGAGAAACAATAACCACGAGTGCTCCCAGCGGAACCGCGTTACTTCATCCAGAGACCAGAGAAAGAAGGCTACAAGAGAACCGGCCGCCAGTGATACGGGCACTGCCAGTAAAGTCCAGTACAGTAAATGTTTCGCAACGAAAATCTGCTCGAAAGGATTACGGATTTTTTTCATACCTACAAATAACAGTTTATCAACCTTGCGGTTGCATTCATTTGTAGGCGCCATCAGCTTGAGAAGCGGTTTGGGTCAGGAAGACACCATTTCCTGTTTATACCGCCAAGATAAGCTTTTGAACGAATCAATCATAATTTTTTTACCCGACCTGCGTAGGCGAATACTTCCTTTCCGGGATAGCGATAACGGGAACGTGTAAACGACGCACCAGCTTCCGGGTAATGCTGCTGTGGAACAAACCATGCTTCCTGGGCACCACAATCACCAGCGGGCAGGATCTTTCCTCCGCAAACGTGATAATCCCCTGTACAATATCTTCATGAATGGAAAACCGGTATTCCGGATCATATTGCTGCAGCAGCGTATGCAGATCAGTCAGCTCTTCCCGTAACTGCGGCGAATACCGCTCATCCGGATGTTCCACATTCAGTACCCACAGATGCGCCGGAATATCGTGCAACAGGCTTTCCAGTTCCTGCAAGGGAGTTGTAGCGGATACTTTCTTCAGGTCTGTTGCAAAGATGACATTCTCCACCGGCGCCACCGCGGTTTCCGGCGGCACCAGCAATACCGGGCATTCGCTGATATCCAGCACCTGGATCGCTTTGCTGCCGATGAAAGTTTCCCGCAGCACGGACTTCCCGGTGACTCCCATAATAATCATATCGATCTTTTCCTGCCGGCACAGCTCGTTCACGACAGTGGCCAGTACAGCATCCTCTGTTCTTACTGCTATCTCCGTACCGGGGTTGACCTGCCCTTTTAACTGATCTGCCCAGGTCTCCAGCGTACGGTTGATCTCTTCCTCTATTTTCCGGTT
This sequence comes from Chitinophaga niabensis, assembly GCA_017849435.1. Classification (GTDB taxonomy): domain Bacteria; phylum Bacteroidota; class Bacteroidia; order Chitinophagales; family Chitinophagaceae; genus Chitinophaga; species Chitinophaga niabensis_A. Next base: position 53,866 of record JAFIGY010000022.1, on the reverse strand, counting down.
CTCCCGGCCGGTGGAAACAGGAATATCCGTGGCAGGAATGAATGTGTGATAGGCGTGAAAAAGCAGGATGCGGCGGCTATGCATCTGCCTCGACAAAGAACAGGCAAATTCTGCCGCATGAAAGGCCGCGCCTGAAAGGTCCGTTAAAACAAGTAGTGATTGCATGGCAGACAGATTTAACGTACAGAGGCTCCGGTTTTCACCGGAGCCCCAGATGTTTCTTTGTTTCCTACGCTGGCATTATCCAGATCAGGTGTAAGGGTGTATTCTCAGATTTGTTTTACCAAACCACCCCTTTTAAGAAACTCCACTACATACAATAAAAGAATCATGCCAGCATGTACCCTCACACATGATTTATTTTCCGGTATATAGAAAGAATATTCAATGCCGGCTAAACATCTCAAATAAAATTCATGCATAAAAGGCAGCGGAAGAAATTCTACAGGTATCCCTGAAATTACCCATCCACATCATTTTTGACAGCATATTTACCCGCCGTACATATGGCTTGCATTTTGAGGCTGGATAGGATGTAAACCCGATCCTTACACCTGAAAAACGCTGGTTATGGCAAAATATTCAAGGCGAAGCGCTGAAAAAGTAGCCAAAGCGATGCATGAAATGCATGAAGGGAAATTAAGAAGCGGCCGCAGCGGCACGAAAGTGACCAACCCAAGGCAGGCAATAGCCATAGGATTATCGGAAGCGAGGGAAGAAGGCGAAAAGGTTCCAAGGAAGACCGTTAAGAAAAGGAACACTGTAAAAAAAGCCGGCTTCAAACGTACTACTGTACGGAAACGAGCGTCGAAATAGCTCCATCTTTCTTTCAGCGTATAGCGCCCCGGCCTTCGAAGATCGCGTGAAGTTTTTCGCGCAGCAGCCCGATGCTGGATTCTTTAACGAGATAAGCAGTGGCTCCGAGGCGGAGGGCGTCCTTTTTATCTTCCGGGCGGGTGGAAGTAGAGCAGATGATCACGGGAATATCCTTCACTCTGTCCAGCTTTTTGATCTCCCTCAAACATGCTTTACCATCCATTAAAGGCATGTTCAGGTCAAGGAAAATATAATCCGGTGTGAAATGCTGTTCTTCTTTTAATTTTCTGACCGCCTTTACCCCATCGCTTGCAAAGAAGCATTCGATTTCCCGTTGCAGCTCGTCTATGGCGTGCAAAAAGAACTCATGGTCATCCGGGTCGTCGTCAATAAGAAAACATGTGATCTTTTCTTTCATGCGCTGAAAAGCAGTTTAAGTGCCGATAGGGCTTTGGGTTAACAGGAGAACAAGTATGGTGCCATTGTTTTATGCACTGAGGATGAGAGCGGGAAATATTGCCATAAAACTTCTTATCTTTCAGCCGAACAGTTACAACCACATCGCTATGGCTCATTTCGTATTCAGGCTGATCGCTCCCCGCGCTACTTTCCCGATGGACATCACGCCGGAGGAAGCCGCCATTATGCAGTCGCACGCTGCTTACTGGGCGGACCTTTGCAACAGGAAGATCGCGTTGATATTCGGACCTGTTTTTGATCCCCGGGGGGCCTGGGGGTTAGGGGTTGTGGAAGTGGAAGATGAAGCGGCTGCGAAAGAGATCGTTGCCAAAGACCCCGTCACTATTTCATCACTTTGCACTGTGGAGATCCTCCCTTTCCGGCTGGGAATGATACGGTCATAACCACAGTTTCTCCCGCTTTGACCTTTACCTTCGGCCATTTTGTGAATGTCGTATATCCCATCGGCCGGGTGGCCATACGGCTGGTTTCCGCCATTACCGCAACTTCCGCATTGTACGATGTTTTGTTGGTTAAAGAAAGCATCGTACGGGAAACCCGTGTAACTGTTATATGATCGAAAACATACAGCTGGTCGGTATCCGTTTGCAGATAAATACCCGGGATCTCCATCGCCATCAGGATGCCGTCTGTTTCCGTCCAGGAATTGCGGGTATGAATGAAATTCCCGATACTGCCTTTTCCTTCCGCATCACTCGGCTGGATACGTTCCATACTGGAGCCGGTGAGGTAATTCGTAGTGATGTGGCCGGGCATATTCACTGCTTCGGCATGCGCATGTTGTATATCCCTGATCAATGCTGCATATCGCTTATCTCCCGTTGCGCGATACAGTTTGAAAAGGTAGTCGGCAGAAGAAGTGCACACACCTGGTGCTGCATGTTTATTCTGACTGCTGGCCCAAACGGCGCCGGCCATTTTTCCACCCAGCTTTCCGATGGCGCTGGTGGCCGGGAATACGGGATCGTAAGCCAGCGTCCAGGTAGCACACAGCGCGGCCTGTACTTTTGCACGCTGTAACCATATCTGTTTTCCGGTATATTGATATAAAGCCATAAGTGATTCAAGGAAGCCGAAGCAGGATTCGGAATCTGCATCCTGCGAAATATCCCCACATCCCCCGCCGGTAAAACCACGTTGCAGGATATCCCGTGTGTAATAGAAATCCGCTGCTGCTGTGGCCGTTTGCAACCAGCCGGGATGTTTGAAGTAGGCGGACGCGAGCGCCAGACCGGCAGGAACAATGGCGCCGGAACTGGAGTTGAATACAGCGATCTCCCCGGTCTCAGGTACAATATACTGCCCGAACTCCCCGTACTTCTTCCAGTTGCGCGTAAAGGCGTCTGCCAGCCGTTTTGCAGCTTCCTCCCATGCTGGTTTGATGCTCCTGCCGTATCCTTGTGCCTTCAACAGCATCAGGTGTTTCATGAGCCAGAACAATACATCGCCGTTCTTGCGCACAAGCGCCTGTACGGCAGGAAAATCAGGGGGCGCTTTTTCCGTACGGACCTGCCCGTTAGCGGTGATCGTTCCATAGAAAAAACCGCTTCCGCCCTGCATCTTTGCCGTAATAAAATCCAGTTCTTCCGATACCCGCCGGCGTTCTGTGCTGTCGTTCAGCGCCAGCATGGGAAAGGTATTGATCATCCCGCTCACCCATCCCAGCTGGAAATCTTTGCTGTTCTCCGGCAGATAGTAGTTCCCCACGGGCTGAACGGAGAAATTACCGCTGCATATCCGGGTACCTGCTGCCACAAGCTCACTCATCGGCAAAAGGTTCCGCGGTGTATTCGGACCCGTAACGGTTTTCCGCACGGTCATGAATTTTTCCAGCAGTGCAGGGATATTATCCGCATCGAATGCATACATACGGAAACGGATGGACACTTCATCTCCTTCCTGCCAGTCCGGTGCCTGGTCCCCGCTGGGATGAAAATCCCCGAAACCTGCCGCCAGCCGGCGAACCGCCGGGGCGGAAATACCAAAGGAGCAACTGTCTTTATCCGCATTTTCCCGTATCGTCAATCCGCTATTCCCCCAACGGGTTTGTTGCTCCGTTAAAACGATCCATCCTTTCCGGAGCGCAGGAGAAAAGAAGCTCATGGCAGGCACCGCAGTATTGTTTGTCTGCAATTCTACCAGCGAAGCATCACCCTTGTCTGCTGACAATCGGGGATTGTTTGAGAGCGTGACCGGCACGGCCTGGTTGTAATACATATCCCGCGGATACTGCGGGTTATATCCATTCCCGATGGTACGGTAGCGGTTCCCGTTGTAAACGATCCCCGGCACCATCACGTAATTGCGTGCTTCCCATTTCCCGAAATCGAATGAAACCGCCAGCGCCGAAGCAGGCGCGCTGCCGCGCTGCAGTTTACACGTAAGCGTACATTCCATCCCGTCCTTCGATGGAGCTGTTACTTTCCAATCCAGTTGCCAGCGGCAATTGCCGGTTTCAAGAATGTTCCCGTTAAATTTCTCTTCTGATATCAGCGATGTACCGTTATAGTGCTTAACGGCCACGCTGAGCGCTCCGTGAAGTTCCTGCGGGATGGACGGTTGCGTCTGCCCATATCCGTGTACCGAAAGAAGAAGTATCCATAAAAGCGTTGATCCTGCCATCATATCGTTTTAAAAAAGCGGAAACGCCTGCCCGCTTCCGCCTGAAAAAGATCGCCTGATGATTGTAAGAAACGGGCGTACAAAACGCCCGTCTGATTCATCGTTAATCGTCTATATGACATTTTTCCACGCTGACCACAGCTATGTTAGTTAATGCATACACATTTATGTTGAATGTGGAATATACCTCACTGAATACTTTTCATGTAGAAGAGCCAGGCGGTCATAAATTTCCTACAATGATAATGCCCGCACTACTTTAAATTTGACCATTTGCAGTGCTTTTTTGCAGTGTAATTCCTTTTTGCACACTGCGATATTTTGGAGAATTTGACTATTTTTAGCATGTTTTAGCATGGGGGTTTATGCAGTACATATATGAAAATTTCACTTTCCCGCCTGACCAGTCTTTCACGATCAGATCAGAGTTCCAGGAAATAAAGAGGTACACCGTACTCAGGTCTCACATCAATTTTGAGATCGCGCTGCTGGAGAATTGTAGCGGGAAAAGGTTCATTGGGGATCATATTGAAGATTTCGAAGGGCCTGAGCTGGTGTTGCTGGGCAGCTATCTTCCGCATTGCTGGCAATATTACACTGTGCTGGACCCGATGGTCCAGCCGCAGGCGATCGTGATCCATTTCTTCCCTGATTTCCTCGGCAGGCAATTGCTGGAAACACCGGAGGCCAAACAATTGAATGTGCTGTTTGACAAAGCGGCGAAAGGGCTTTCCTTTTCCGGCCCCACCGTCGCCAGTGCCAAGATGATCATGCAGCAGATGCTTTTCTCCTCCGGGATGACGCGGGCAGCGCAGATGTTAAGCCTGCTGGACGTGCTGGCGAAATCCGAACATTGCCGGGTGCTTTCATCGCCCTATTATCACGCGGTTAACAATTCCGGGGATGCGCAAAAGATCAACAAAGTATTTGATCACATATTCACGAATTTCAAGCAGGAGATCACCCTGAAAACGGTGGCGGACATTCTTCCGATGTCTCCCGCGGCATTCTGTCGCTTCTTCAAGGCGCGCACCAATCGTACGCTGATTGATTTCATCAAGGAAGTGCGGATAGGGCATGCCGCTAAATTGCTGCTGGAGGGCAATCATAACGTAACAGAAGCATGTTATCTCAGCGGCTATAACAACATTTCCAACTTCAACAAGCATTTCAAGGAAGTGAAGGGGCTTTCGCCCAGGGAATTTATGAAGCAGTATGAAACAGCTCCGGAAAAATAAGCTGATCAGTTATCATTCCGGAATATATAAAAAGGCGCCGTTTCCGTCCATGTCTGTCCGGGTTCCGTACCCGGGATCCCCTGCTGATAGCTACTCATCAGCTGATTCCATTCCGCACAGCGTTTGTCATACGATTCCGCTACTTTACCCATCTTTCCGAGATCGGCCCCTTCCGGCACCGTTACGATCATCACTACCAGGTGATTCCGGCGCAGCAATTTGATCTTGCGGTATCCGGCTTTTTGAAAACCCTTTTCCACCTCCGGCCAGATATGGCGATGATATTCGAGGTACTCCTGCAACTTCTTTTCATCCGGAACGATGTTCACCACAAACACCTTGTCCTCCAGCTTCTCTGTTCTCCCTGCATTACAAGCTGCCGCAAACAGCCAGCAGGCAATAAAAAAGGTAAATCGATACATATACCGGCTTTAACTGAAAGTTAAATAGATCCCGCACATTACCACTGCGAGCAGCACCCACAGCCACCATACCCGGCTTCCCCTCCCGCCTGACTGGCGCCAGGTATCGATGATCGATGGAAGGGGGTTAACGGCCGGGGGCTTCGTGCACAAAGTAACAACAACGATCACCACCGCCATCGCCAGGAAAAGATAAAAAGACAGCAGCAGGAAGTGTGGCCAGAATTCTTTTGATGGATAACTCAGCACATGACAGGCTCCCACGATCAGGCATACCAGGCCGCCGCCATACAGCACGATCTCCGCAGCCAGACTATTCACCCGTTTCCAGATAATACCGGCCAGGAACACCACGGAAAGCGGTGGCGCCAGAATGGATACCAGCCCCTGACTCAATTCAAAAAAACCTTTCCCTGATAAAGAGAACAGATAAGCAATCCCCACGGCCAGCCCTGCAGCCAGCAATGTGATCCATTGACCGGCCCTGCGTTTCGCGGGCTCATCCATTTGTTTCATCCGGGCCAGCACATCCAGCGTAAAAACGGTACTGAATGAATTGAGTCCGGATGACACGGTATCTATCAACGCAGCGATCAATGCCGCCACACATAACCCGAGCAAACCATGCGGCATGATCTGGCTTACAAGCGTGATATAAGCATTATCCGGTTTTGCAACGTCCCGGAACAGTACATAGCACATGATGCCGGGAAAAATGAAAATAAGCGGCATAATGATCTTCAGTACGGAAATAAAGATCGCGCCGTATTGTCCCTCCCGCACGTCTTTTGCTCCGAGCATCTTCTGCACAATCGTTTGATCTGCACACCAATAGTAGATCGCCACAACGGGATATCCCACAATCACCGCCACCCATGAATATTCCGGATCGCTCGCCGGGCGGAACAATTTCCAGTGCCCGAAGGGCACCGCTTCCATGAATGCATGCAGCCCGCCGATCTTCTGAAGGGCGAGGAAAGTGAGGATGATGGAAGAAAATATGATGATGAGGGATTGGAATATCCCCGTTCTTACTACCGCTTTCAATCCGCCGATGGCAGTGAAGCTCGATGCGATGATTGCAATGATCAATACCGATTGTATCAGCGTTGACCGGAATATCTGGGAAATGATCAGTCCGCCTGCATACAATGCGCTTCCCAGCCATACCACGAGAATGGACAAAAGGCTGTATATCACCAGGAAATTATAAGACCGTTTCCCAAAGCGCAGCAGGAGGAACTGCGGCATGGTAGAGACCTTTGTGGAAATATAATGCGGCAGGAACACCATCGACAGCAGAAAGATAAATATCCAGGCGAGCCATTCGAAATTGCTGCCCACCACACCCTGTGTAAAGCCGATGCTCGCAAAACCTACCAGCATCATGGGGCCCGCATTGGCGCTAAAAAGGGAGAAACCGATCTGCCACCATTTGAGGGATCTTCCACCGAGGAAAATATCTTTCATTGACGACCTGTTCCGTGTATTGAGATAAAAGCCGATCACCAGCAGTGCGACGATATAAATGGCCAGTATAACAAGATCAATTCCGGCTAATGTAACATTCACATGATTGCAGTTTATTTTTTACAGAGACACATTAGGCAGATATGCCTTTACGGATGATTCTACCCACGTTTGTGTACGGGTTATTTTGCCGGCCCTGGTCCAGTAATCCCAATCCACCCGCACCGGAATCCCCTCCACCCCGGGCATCACCAGCCTCCCCTGCTTCCACGCCGGCCGTACGCTGAAATACTTTTCCAGCCCATGCATGATCGAATAAAGATACTCCACCCTGCAATCATCCTGCGCTGTTGCCATCAGACTTGCCGTGTACAGGGAGTATCCCCCGGAGGAAAATGCAATGTTGGAAGCAGCCGCCAGATCCCTCACTTCCATCCATTCCTTCACACCGCCCAGCTGTGTGGGCACCGGCTGCAGATGACGAACGCCCAGGTTCACCAGTGTAGGGAACATCCTGGAAGTACGTTCGGATTCGCCAAAGGAAATAGTGATGGGGGAAGCTTCACAAAGCATTTTGATCTGCTCGTATCCGGCGGAATGTACGGGCTCTTCTATCCAGGCAAGGTTCACACTCCCTGCGAGGTCAATGAAACGAAGCGTCTGCTCACGGGTCCAGACCTGGTTCACATCCACTGCCAGTTGTACATCCGGTCCCAAAAGACTGCGCACGAATTTCACCCTTTCCACATCGCCTGCCATATCCGAACCAAAATCCTTCCCGATCTTCATTTTATAGCAATCCAGGCCGGTATCAAGGAAATAACGGGCCTCTGTTTCCAGCTGCCGATAGGTATAGTTAGTACCACCGCCGCTGCCATACACCTTCACCTCATCCCGCTCACTGCCAAGGTAGCGGTGAAGCGGTAACTGGTGCCGCCGGGCGGCAAGGTCGTGCAACGCCATGTCCACCTGTCCCAGTAAGGCCGCTGCCGGGCCCCGGAAACCTTCGTTGCGGATGGACCAGTATAACCTGCGATACAATTCCGTGTAGGGAATGTTCTTGCAATGCAGCAGGATCGGCAGGAAACAGGCTTCAAGGATGTTGGTATACGTGCTGTAAACCGGCGCTTCTCCTTGTATCCCGTTCTCGTCTTCCAGCGTGATCATGGCAAGGCCAAACGTCAGGAACGGGCCCATCGTTGCATCCTGGAAAGGAGTTACAGCAGTCACTGGTTCGAGTACATTGATTCGAACTTTTACAATATTGAAAATCTCGGCATCTATCCTGCTCATGTGATATATGTTACCTTGCTGTTTTTCAAAATTTTGTTGGAAAGGCCTTCCGGTAATGGGCCTGCTTTAAAATGCGCCAGTGTGGCGCTTAGTTCTTCCGGGTTGGATGCTCCTGTTACGATATGGAAAGGATGCGGGAGGGACAGGAGGAAGCGGTGGGCCAGCGCCGGTAGCGGCATATTTTCCTCCTGCGCTATCTCCTGTAAAGAACGTGCTCTTTCAATATCCTGCTGCGACAGCCATGCCGGCGGCGCTTTGATAAACGATCCGTAAGCCTTGCCCAGCAATCCCATATGCAGCGGACTTGCGGCGAAATAGCGGATACCCTGCTCTTCGCAGAATTTTAATGATCCGCCCAAGGCGTCGGTATGGCAGGCGTTCAGCCGGTTGTATTCCATCAGTCCTTCAAAAACGTGTTGTTGCAGCCATGGCCATACCCAGTCCGGAGGGTTTCCGCCAATGCCGATCGCCCTTGCATAGCCCTTTTCTTTTAGTTCCTGCATAGTGGCCACAACAGCGGCGGAATTCGCTTCGCTCACCTGCTGCGGATCGTGCAGTAACAAAAGGTCCAGTACCGGAACGCCCAATTGCGTCAGGCTTTCTTCCACGCTGCGGAACATGGCATCCCTGCTGTAATCGTAGTGGCCTTCATCAGGCGCATATCCTTTCAGCCGACCGGCTTTTGAGCTGATGAAGGGAGCTGCGCCGGACCATTCCTTTAAGGCATAGCCCACATACCGCTCCGCATCAGCGTACGCAGGCGCTGTATCTATGGCAGTGATCCCGTGGGCGAGGGCGTTGAGGATCGCGCGTACAGACGCCTCCGGGGGCACTTTCCCCCAGATCCCTCCTAATCCCGCTGTTCCCAATACCAGACGTTCCAGATGCATAACTGTTCTAATTCAAATGTAACCCGGCATGGAGCAGTAATACCATGCCCTTTTTGACCAATTTACGTGTTATTTTAACCGTCCGAAACCGTTTTTCACCGGCCGGTCTGTCATTTCCAGCGTCAGTTTCCCACCTTTAAGCACCTCGCTTTGCGGTATCCTGAAATCCTTCCATTCCTTCCCGTTCAGTAAAGCCCTGCGGATGTATTTGTTTTCTTTTGAAGCGCCCACAGCTTCTATCACAAACGATTTCCCCCGGTTGTATTTTCCGTTCAGGTGCAATGTGACTGCGGGATAACGCGGACTGCCCACTTCGTATACCGGCGTCACCGAACAGCCGCCATCCATTTGAAACAAACCGATCGCGCTCATGACGAACCAGCTGCTCATCTGCCCCAGATCTTCATCCCCCGGATAAGCGTCGTAGGGTGTACATCCATAATATTGTTCCTGAATGGCCCGTGCCCACTTTTGCGTAAGCCAGGGAGCACCAGCCCAGTTGAAAAGATAAGCTACCTGCATCGTAGGTTCGTTACCGTGATTGATCGGGTAAGCGGAAAAATTATCTCCGAGAGCGTTAAAGTTGGCCGGAGCCGATTTTATCATGGCACTGTCCAGGCAGTTGATGAACCTTCCCTTTCCGATAGCGGCAATGAGCCCCAACGGATCCTGCGGCACAAACCAGGTGTAATTGAATGCATTACCTTCCACGAAGCCCGGCGTATGATAAGGATCAAACGGAGATACCCATTCCCCTTCTTTCGTTTTAGGGCGGATGAAACCGGTACGGGCGTCCAGCAGGTTCTTCCAGTTTCCGGATCGCTTCCCGAAGAACTGCGCGTCTTCCTTCTTCCCCAATACCAATGCCATTTGCGACAGGCAATAATCATCGTATGCGTATTCCATGGTGTTGGATACCGCCCCCATTCCTTTGGGAATATAACCGTACTGCTGGTAAGGAACAATATCTTCCACCCCTACCGTTCCGCCACCGGCATACTTTTGCGGAGGCGTGGTCAGCATCTTCTTCAATCCTTCAAAAGCGGCAGGCAGGTCAAAATCTCGGATACCGCTCTGCCAGGCGCCTTGTATCTGGGATACCACGTGCATGGCCACCATTACGCCGGTATGCTCCACTCCCGCCGGATCTGTATTGAACCAGCCCGAGTTCTTATACAGCGCGATGGCTGATTTCGCCCACTGGGAGGAGATCTCCGGCGCCACGAGGTTAAAGAGCTGCTGGTTGTTCCAGAACGTGTTCCAGTACTCTCCGCTCACAATACAGTCCCCGGGAGGTATGCTGCGGATCTGCTCATTTTCATCTGTAAATCGTCCGTCCACATCGGTCCAGCTGGCTTTAGCAGCCAATGCCCGATAGAGGTTCGTGTAAAATTTCACTTTCTGTAAATAATCGTCTGTTGTGATCTCAACGCGACCTAAATACTCGTTCCATACTTTTCGCTGGTTGTTCACCACTGCGTCAAAATCCCAGTCAAACGGCCGGTTGATCTCCGTAACAAGATTGTTCCTCGCGCCCTTCATATCCACCAGCGATACGCCGGTCCGCACTTTGATCGTTTCCCCTGCCTGCGTGCTGTAATTCAGGAATACGCCGGCATCTCCCTTTCCTTTCAACTCGTTGATATCATACCGTATCTCCGGCGGCGATGCAAATTCATGGTCCATCTTCCAGCCGGGGATGTAGCCTGTAACAGGCGGCACCTGGTTATTCACCCAGCCACCCATGGAGCGGAAAGGCTTGTTGCATTGTACCACGAAATAGACGGTATAGGATTGTTGCAGCGTATAACCTGTGGATGCGTTATAGTAAGTGGCATATCCTTCGATCTCTGTATCGCTCACGCGGGTCACCTTTGCATCCACCAGGTTATGCGGGTATTCGTTGGGAGTGAACAGATCGATCAGGATGCGGGCGCTATCCATTTTCGGAAAAGTGTATTGTTGCATGGATGCCCTTTGGGTAGCGGTGATATCTGCCTTGATGCGGGTATCTGTCATGAACACACTATACTTTCCGATGCGGGCGCTCTCTGTGCTTTTATCGATCCGGGACCGGTAGCCGCTGTCCGGCTCATTCTCCCGGCCCGGGTTCACCTGCAGCTTTCCGCCGGTGGGCATCATCAGCAGACCGCAAATGGTCCAGTCTGAAAAATGGCTGAAGCCCATGATATTGTCGATCGTATATTCATACCCGGCCTTCCATGTCTGATCCTGGTTATCCGGCGCGATTTGCACCATGCTGAGCGGAAGTGAAGGGCCGGGTTTGAACATCCACCTTGAGTTGCCTGTTCCGATGAGCAGGTCCACGTAATCAGCCGGTGTGTGCAATGGTTGCGGTGCCCTTGTTATTTCACCGGTGTACACGAGCGCATCGTCCGCCCATACTTTCATATGGCTGGTGAATGAGCGGGGGCTTGCAGGAAGCGGGATCTCGAGGGTACTGTGTCCTTTTTCCACTTTCCGGCTAACGGCCGGCAACCCGTCTACAGCAATACGCAGGGTCTGCGCGGTATCCAGCAGGCAGAGATCCAACAATAGTGGTTGTGAGCGTTTGCCGTTACGGAGATATTCAAATCCTGCCGCCTGCGCCGAGAGCACCAGCGTATTGGCCGCCGGAGCGATCTTCACCGGTTTGTCCGATTCAAAAGTGATATAATCAAATACCGCCCAGGAACCTGTTTTGCTGCCCAACTGCACTATGTTCATGCCTGCTTTCAGCCAGGCGGCCGGTACATCTGCCGTAATCGATTGTGACTGCCCTCCGGCTTGCGGATCTGTCAATTGTTTGCCGTTCCCGGCTTGTAATGGCCGTATAATACGATGACCGTTGATATCTATCTCTACCGAAGGCGCATTTTTCGCCGCTGCATCTGCAAATCCGATGTTGAGCGTAAATGATTGTTGCCCGATTGATGGCAGACGGAAGAAGATACGGGGGAAATGACGCGGATAGAATCCGGCCCAATACCCGCCTCCGGCCCAGCTGTCCAACGGGCCGGGTAATACGTAAGGCCAGTGTTTGCCGGCTGTGGAATAACCGATGTTATAGACCGTATTCTCTCCACCGAAAGCAGCTACAAAAGAGCGATACCCGCCGGGAGCCAACGCGAACTCGTTCGCAGACCCGTCTTTTTTGTCGATCTGCCAGATCGTTCCGTACGCTCCTGTATCCTGCGAAAAAACGTTTGTATACATGCCGCAACTGATCATGGCTGCCAGCAACTTTATCTTCATACCGTGCATTCACCAAAAGTAATTAAATGGAAAGAGCGTTTCAAGCCCCTTCCTGCCAAAATCAACCCTTATTGCAGTGGATCAAAAGAACCACCCCATTCAACGTTCTGCAACATCACATTCTGGGATTGTGATATCTGCGCGGGATTCAACGCCCAGAACCAGTGGTTCAGGTCCAGGTTGAACTTGAAGTTGGGATCACCATCCAGGTTATCGATGTAGTTGGCGGTGAACTTCGCCCGCACAGTGCCGTTCATGATATTATCAGCAGGTGTTACGGTCTGGCCGGTTTTCAGGGTAATGTATAGCCCATGACGTGCGCCTTGTTTGTTCAGTACATCGTATCGTTTCCAGCGTCTCAGGTCATTGAAGCGTTTATTCTCGAAAGCGAATTCCACCTGCCGTTCCTGTATATACGCTTCGCGGATATCAGACTGGGTGGTGGCTGTAATGCCGTAGTTCTGTTGCGGCCCGGCGGCAATGCCTGCCCTTGTACGGATATCTTTCAGTACCTGGATCGCTTCCCCGGCTTTGCCGGTTTCATTGGCGCACTCTCCGTAGTTCATCAGCAATTCGGCATATCTTATCTCTATCCAGTCGATCTGCGCCTGACCGCCAAGACCGGCCGTGACCGTGGTATCCAGCCCTTTACGGTCGAAGAATCCCGTGATCCCCGGATTACCCGGCATGCCCGGATGAATAATACTCAGGGCGTTGATATACCTGTTGTTGACAGCATCCCACTGCCATACATTCCAGAAGCTGTTTCCTTTTACATAAATGGGGGACAGTTCATCCGGACAAGGATAAGGCGTTCCGCCGCAAAATATGGTGGTATAGAATCGATCGTCCCGGTTGGTATAGAAATCTGTGAGGAACTGTGCATTGTATGCCTGATCAGCCAGCATGCTTTTGTCAAATTGCATCGGTGATCCATCCCGTTTCGGATAAGCCAGCAGCAATGAAAGCAGCGGTTGATTGTTGTTGGATGCGTCTTTGGTGAGCGGTTCCGGGCGAATGCCATTGAAATTATCAGGATGTGCAGGATACATGAACTGGTTCGCCATAAGCACTTCCTTATTCCGCTTCTGATACCAGATATTGCGGTAGTTGGAAAACAGGCCGTATCCCTGGCTCACCGCATAATCCACTGCTGCTTTGTTGGCATCATATGCCGCCTGCCAGCGCGCAGCGTTATTACCGGGATTGAAAAGCGGGCTGGCATAAGCCAGCAACACCCTCCCTTTGAAGGCCATGGCCGCTACTTTCGTGATCCTGCCATAATCTGCGGTTGCATTCGGATATACACCCGGCAGCAGGAGAATGGCGCTGTCAAGGTCTTTGATGATTTGTGCAACGCATTCAGAAGTTTTATTCCTCGGCACAAAGAGCCCATCTTTTTTGGAGGGGTCCTGTGCATGGAGGATCAACGGCACACCACCAAGGGTGTTAACCATTCCCCAGTAAGTCCAGGCCCGCCAGAATTTCGCTTCTGCGGTGTATTGCTTGTTCAGGTCCGCGGAGAGTACCGTGGTAGGAACACCCGACAAATTATCCAGGAAAAAGTTGATCCGCTCTACAAAGGTATAGTTTACGGAAGTGTTGGTATTGGCGATGGTCACAATACCGCGCTGATATTCTCCCAGGCTTTTGGCCGTGGAGATGCCCTCATCACTGGACCCTCCATTGAAAGGCCAGCCGGGCATCAACCCACCGTAAATATCATTCAGAAAAGCCTTGATCATATTCGGGTCTTTCCAGACGTTATCCGGACTGATAACGCCGGTGTTCGCATAATCGAGCCCTTTCTTACAGGCCGCGAACAGGAGACTGCCGCCGAGCAATATCGTTAGTATGTTCTTTAATCTCATTGTACAAACGTTTTAGTTACAAAGTCACATTCACGCCAAAGTTGAAATTCTTCATCACCGGGAAAGCCGTATTGCTGCCCATTTCCGGATCATAGTAATCCTTATTGAACTTACTGATCACGAAGAGGTTGGTGCCGCTGAAGTAGCAACGGAGTCCTTTAAACCCGATCCTGTTTACAAGACTGCCGGGAAGGTTATAACCGATATTGAGGAACCGCAGGCGCAGGAAATCTGCTTTTACAAGCCAGAACGTACTATTGTCATTATTCACCCGTCTGGTACCATCGTTGGTGGAATAGCGCCAGGGCAGGGAACCGTTGGGATTATCCGGCGTCCAGCCATCAGTATACCATTTCGTCCACATCCGGTTCCATTCCACGCCGTTAGCGAGATCATTGTAGAATCTCCACTGGTGCAGGTTTCCGCTGAAAGTAGCATCTATCGTGATCCCTTTCCATTCCAAGCCGAGGTTGGCGCCTATTACTATCGGGTTGTTATTTTTCTTTACCACCTGCTGGTCCCAGTCGTCGATCATACCATCTGGTTTCCCGTTAGGTCCGCTCAGGTCTTTGTATACGATCTGGCCTACTGCGGGTGCGAAGCCGTAATATTTGTAGTTGGGGTTTTGTGCCACGAAGGCGTCCACATCTGCCTGTGTGCGCAGGATGCGATCAGCGATCCGCGTAACGATCTGGGTGGTGGATCTTCCGATCTGGTCCTGGTACGGATAGGTCACATTCTGATCCCTGATCACGTAGGTAGCGCCGCCATAAGAGCCCAGGATGTTCGCGTAGTAATTGAAGTGGCCGCTGCTGTTACGATAACCGATACTGGCTTCCACGCCTTGTGCATGCACCTCGCCATAGTTCTCTGCCGGCATACTGCGGGCAAAAGTAGGCGGGATCGTTTGGATGCGGGAGCCAAGGATATCATAGGTTTTGACAAAGTAATATTCTGCGCTGGCATTGAAGTTCTTCAGGAAGTCTATATCCACGCCGGCGTTATAGTTCAGGGTCTTTTCCCAGGTCACGTTGGGATTGATGATATTCCCATAAGTGATGCCCACGTTGGTGCCACCCCCGGTGCCCAGGTATGCGGAATTCGCTGCCGAATAACTTTGCTGCCACTGCCAGCCGGTGATGTTATCCGCACTGGTAAGGCCGGCGGAGGCACGCAGCTTCAGCATATCGATCGATTTGATATTCCGGAAGAAATTCTCTTTGGAGATGATCCATCCTGCGGAAACGGAAGGGAACAATCCCCAGCGCTTATCCGGCGCAAAGATCATGGAGCCGTCATACCGGTAGCTGGCGGTGATCATGTATTTGCTGTCATAGTCGTAGAAAAGCTGTCCTACCCATGATTTCCTGCCTGTCGTGATATTGGTGGTACCGCTCGCATAACTATCCGCGCGGTCCCCGCTGGCAGCCCACCATTGATCCGTGAGATATACCGGGAAGTTCTCGCGACCGGCCGATATCCCTCCCACCTGTGCTTCTGCTTTTTCGTACAGGAGCCATCCTTTGACGTGGTGCACCTTATTGAAGGTCCGCTCGTAGTTCAGCTGGAAGTTCAGCTGATAGTCGTTGCTCCAGGAGTAGGATTCCTGGATATAGTTTTTACCGATCTGGTTAGAGCGTTTGAGACTAAGCAGATCTGCATCATTGGTAGAGATGATATGCTGCCCGTCTTTCTTCATCACCCAGAGATCGTACTGTTTTTGAAACCATTTGTCCCGGTTATTGGTATACGATTTATTGAATTGCGCCACAGCGCTCAATCCTTCTATCCCCGGTATCTTGTACGTAAGTTTAAGGTTCAGCACAGGTTTGAGCCCGTCGCTGTTATAATATCCTCCATCGCCTCTTACCTGCGCGCCCATGTTCATGATCCATCCATAATCGATAGGATTTCCCCCGCCGGACCATACAGGCTGATCTGGCTGCCATATCCGCAGTTTGCCATACCAGTCGTTAAAAGAAGCATCTGTGGGAGGGGAATACCGTTTGTTATTGTTCACCGTTAAGCCGGTGAACAGCTGGAGGCGATCGGTGATATCGGCGGTGATGTTGGCGCGGAGGTTATATTTTTTATAAGAAAGATTCCTGATGAAGCTGTTCTGGTTCACATAAGACCCGCCTACGAAATAGCGGACCTTTTCCGTTCCTCCGGATGCGCTCAGGTTATGCGTTGTGGTGGAGGGATCCTGCCAGATCTCACCGAGCTGATCATATCCCCATCCGTTATTGATATTCCTGAAATAATCCAGATCACTTTTTGCCCATTTCCAGCCGGCAGGATCAGAATTAGGATTAATGCGGTTATACAATTCGCCTGTTTGTACGGCAGTGGTAAGCGGAGCGTTCTTCGTTCTTTTATCAACGCCGGTATTGAAAGAATACTGGATGCTTGTTTTACCGGTTTTTCCTGTGCGGGTGGTCACTACCACTACGCCTCCGGCAGCCCTTGCTCCATAGGCCGCGGCGGAAGCGGCGTCTTTCAACACAGTGATATTATCGATATCATTCGGACTAAGGTTATTGAAATCACCGGACCCGCTGATCTTGCCGTCTATCACGAACAGCACCGGCTGGTTATTACCGCTGCTGTTAAAAGTGCTGCCGGTACGGATAACGATACCCGGCTGGTTGCCCGGCACACCGCTGGGGGTGGATATCCTTACGCCCGTCAGCTGTCCGGCCAGGAGATTCCCGACTGAGGTAGTAGGTGTATTCCGTTTGATGTCATCGAACTTCATATTCACGACCGAAGCGGTCAGCAATTCTTTTTTCTGAGTACCATAACCCACCACCACTGCTTCTTCCAGGTCTCTTGTAGCGAGTTCCATCTCTACATGGATCTCGCCGGACCGCGCCTGCACATTTACCGTTTGATATCCCAGCATCGTGAATTTCAGCCAGCTGTTCGGCAATGCCTTTATTTCAAAGCGACCGTCCGCATCTGCTACGGTGCCCCGGCCTCCGCCCGTGACCGCAATACTGGCGCCACTGATCGGCGTTC
Organism: Chitinophaga niabensis; assembly: GCA_017849435.1. Classification (GTDB taxonomy): domain Bacteria; phylum Bacteroidota; class Bacteroidia; order Chitinophagales; family Chitinophagaceae; genus Chitinophaga; species Chitinophaga niabensis_A. Next base: position 36,488 of record JAFIGY010000022.1, on the reverse strand, counting down.
GCTGTGCCTTGTCGATAACAATACCTTTGATAGTTTGCAACGCTTTGGAATTAACCCGAGCGGAGTCAACCGCTACTGGTGTTCCCTGGGCATAGGTGGTTGTAGATTGGACTACCAGGCAAATACATCCCAGTACCCAAAAAACACATCTTTTTGGATTCATCATAATGCTATTTGACAAATTAAATAATGAAAGTCCTCAAGGCACTGGTTGACGAAATGCCTTTTGTTCCTGCAGTAATTTTTAAAGTTTCGCTAACGTGTTCATGTGGATCTATAGATCGCACATAAAGGTCTGCATAGTCATATCGTTCTACAACCCAAAATTTGACCACTACCTATGTTTTTTTGCCCGGGTCTCCTTCAAATTCCTTTTCTTTGCGGGAATGTCGCTTTACATCACATCATTGAACTCCGGCAGCAACGGGAACTGTTATTACATCGGGAATGAAGAAGAGGCCATCCTGATAGATGCAGGCATTTCCTGCCGGGAAACGGAGCGGCGGATGAAACGCCTGAACCTGCACATGCAAAAAGTGAAAGCGATATTCGTTTCCCATGAACATACCGATCATATCCGTGGTGTTCCCGTGCTGGCAAGGAAATACAGGCTTCCTGTATACATCACTGCTCCCACGCTTACGCACAGCGGCATGCAGCTGGAGGGCCTTTCTTTTCGCGCATTTGAACCGATACAGATCGGACGGCTGCAGATCACGGCTTTTCCCAAGCATCATGATGCATCCGACCCGCACAGCTTTATCATCCACAACGATAATATCCGGATTGGGGTTTTCACAGACATCGGCATCCCCTGCGATCAGTTGATCAGTCATTTTTCACAATGTCATGCTGCTTTTCTCGAAACGAATTATGATGAAGAAATGCTGGAAAAGGGACGATACCCCTACTTTCTCAAAAACCGTATCCGTGGCGGGAAAGGACATCTTTCCAATACCCAGGCGCTGGAAGTATTCAAAACGCACCGGCCGTCATACATGAGTCATCTTTTCCTTTCCCACCTCTCCAGAGACAACAATGATCCCGCGCTGGTACATGCCCTGTTCACCGAGCATGCAGCGGATACGGCTATCATTGTGGCATCGCGGTATGAGGAAACGGGCGTGTACAGGATTGCCTAGGAGGCGCTCACCAATTCAAACCGCTCATTCAGCAACAGCTTCCCGCCCCTCACCTTCCCTTTGTTCACAAGGTCCGCCAGTTGTTTATCACTCAGTTTCTTTCCTTCAAACACAAACGGTATTTTAAATCCGCAGACGTTAAAATTGGTGCATCCCCAGGCCGAGTTCCCTTTCTTAATCGGATGTTCCTTGCATTTAGGGCATTTCAGTACATCGGGCACTTCGGGCTTTGGGGCAACAGGCGGCGCCACGCTGATCGTTTTGTGCGCATTGCGCTTCACTTCCGTGATAAGGTCCGTCACCATTTGTGTGAGTTCCTGCTTGAAGGTTTCCGGTGCATATGCTCCTTTCTCGATCATCCGTAACTTACGTTCCCACGCACCGGTAAGCTCGGCGCTTTTCAGTAATTCAGACTGAATGGTATCGATCAGGTCGATGCCGGTTTGTGTGGCATAGATATTCTTTTTTTTCTTCTCGATGTATTTACGCCGGAACAAGGTTTCGATAATGTTCGCACGGGTGGACGGGCGACCGATGCCATTGTCTTTCAACAATTCCCGCATCTCTTCGTCCTCCACCTGTTTGCCCGCGGTTTCCATCGCCCGCAGCAAAGTGGCCTCGGTAAAGGGTTTGGGAGGGGTGGTCTTGCCCTGGTGGATCCGGGGTGTATGCGGCCCGCTTTCGCCAGGCACAAACACGGGTAATATTTTTTCTTCTTCCTCTCCTTCTTTCTTCACATTTGTATCGTTAGCATACACCTCCTTCCAACCGGGTTCCAGTATCTGCTTGCCCGTGGCCCTGAACTCCACTTTCCCTACTTTCCCCATCACCGTGGTATTGGCGATGCGGCATTCCGGGTAGAAAGCGGCAATGAAGCGGCGTGCTACCAGGTCGTAAACCCGTTTTTCCTCCAGCGGGAGGTTTTCCGGGTATACACCTGTGGGAATGATCGCGTGGTGATCGGTCACTTTCTTGTCGTCGAACACCGTTTTGAGTTTAGGGATCGGTTTTGCGAGGATGGGCGCCGTTAAAGGTTTGTAAGGGGTTAATGCCTCGAGGATGCCGGCAATTTTCGGATGTAGGTCTTCGGAGAGATAAGTGGTATCCACGCGGGGATAAGTGACCAGTTTTTTCTCGTAGAGATTCTGGATGTATTTGAGCGTATCATCCGCCGTATAGGCATATTTCTTATTGGCTTCCACCTGCAGGGCAGTAAGGTCAAAAAGCCGGGGATTGCCTTCCTTCCCTTCCTTCCGTTCCGAAGAAACGATCTCGAAAGGATGTTCCTTTAGATAAGCCAATCCCTTTACAGCACGCTCCTGCTGCCGGATACGGTCTATGACGGCGGTGAATTCGGTTTCACGGTAGAGGGTTTTCAGCTCCCAATACTCTTCAGATACAAAGGCGTTGATCTCTTTCTGCCGCTGTACAATCATGGCCAGCGTGGGCGTCTGCACGCGGCCGATGGACAATACGGTTTTCCCTTCCGCGAATTTCTTCGTAAAAAGCCGGGTGGCATTCATTCCCAGCAGCCAGTCGCCGATAGCGCGACTACTCCCCGCCGCATAAAGATTATTGTATTGCTCCGCATCTTTAAGATGGGCAAAGCCATCCCGTATAGCCTCCTCCGTTAGAGAAGATATCCACAGCCGTTTCACAGGAACCGCGCACTTCGCTTTCAGCAATACCCATCGCTGAATAAGCTCCCCTTCCTGCCCCGCGTCCCCACAGTTGATCACTTCCTCGCATTCTTTGATCAGCCGTTCGATGATACCGAACTGTTTCTGTGCACCGGCATTTTCTATCAGCTTGATGCCGAAACTGGCGGGAATGATCGGCAGATCGTCCAGGTGCCAGAATTTCCAGTGCTCATGATAGTCATGTGGTTCCTTGAGGGTACAGAAATGCCCGAAGGTCCAGGTGACGCAATATCCGTTCCCCTCATAATATCCGTCCTTCCGCTGTTTCGCGCCCAGCACCTCCGCAATGTCCTTTGCCACGCTAGGTTTTTCCGCTATGCAAACTTTCATGTACTGTTGTAAAACCACAAATGTCGCACAAATCATCTTTTTTGAAAAACGCTAACTATTTAATCTGTATTTTTAAAGGAGCCACGTTATACATTTCATTATGGAAAATTTCAACATCAACCGCCGCCGTTTCCTGAAAGGCGCAACCGCTTCGCTGGTGCTCAGTACACTGGGCGCAAATGCACTGGACATTCTCCATCCTACCAAACCCTACCGCGTAGGCCTGATCGGAACGGGCTGGTACGGCAAAAGCGATCTGTTCCGTCTCATGCAGGTAGCGCCCGTAAAAGTGGTGGCATTGTGCGATGTGGACAAACACATGCTTTCAGAAGCCGCTGCCATGGTCAGCAAACGGCAATCCTCGCATGAAACGCCGAAGTTGTATAATGATTACCGGAAGATGCTGGCAGAGAACCAGCTGGATATTGTGCTGATTGGTACGCCCGACCATTGGCATGCCCTGCAGGCCATTGAGGCAATAAAAGCCGGAGCGCATGTATATGTACAAAAGCCGATCAGCGTGGATGTGATGGAAGGTGAAGCGATGGTAGCTGCGGCACGTAAATACAAGCGGGTAGTACAGGTAGGCACGCAGCGTAAAAGTACACCGCACCTGATAGATGCGAAAAAGAATATCGTAGAGGCGGGACTGTTAGGTAAGATCTCCCATGTGGAAATGTGCTGTTATTATCACATGCAGGCCAATGGCAACCCGCCGGTACAGGCCGTTCCGGATTTCCTCGATTATGATATGTGGACCGGCCCCGCGCCCCTGCGCCCCTATGACGGTATACCACACAAACGCTGGTGGCGGACCTTCATGGAGTATGGCAATGGTATTATGGGAGACATGTGCGTCCATATGTTCGATACCGTGCGCTGGATGCTGCAGCTTGGCTGGCCGAAACGTATCACCTCCACCGGCGGCATCTATGTGCAAACCACAGGCAAATCAAACATTGCGGATACACAAACCGCCATCTTCGAATACGATCATCTGAACTGTGTGTGGCAGCACCGCACCTGGGGAGCGCCCGCAGATCCTAAATACCCCTGGGCCTTCACGCTGTACGGAGAAAAGGGAACCTTAAAAGCCAGTACCATGCAGTACGATTTCATTCCCTCCGGTAATGGCGAGCCTATTCATAAAGATGTGGTGTTTGAAAAAGAAAAATATCCGGAAGATGTAACGGAGCCGGACATTGAGTTGAATGCGGCGCCCGCCACGCGGCTGCATATGCTGGATTTCCTTTCGGCGATCACTCATAACGGCCGCCCTGTTGCGGACATTGCCGAAGGGCATATCTCCACTGCCAGTTGTATTCTGGCCAATATTTCCATGCAAACCGGCCGGCCGCTCAGTTATGATCCGGAGAAACGCATTATTACGGGGGACCGGGAAGCGACAGCATTGTTGCGCCGCCCTTACCGCGAGCCCTGGAAGCATCCTGAAATTATCGTATAAGCGTTACCGTGCCCTTCCTGCTGAACCGCCTGCCTTTGTAGTCCACCCCCTGCACCATCCACACATAGGTATCTGCTTCAGCAGGCTTGCCATTCAGCGTACCGTCCCATACCGCAGGTAAAGTGGAAGTACGGTACATCTCCTGCCCCCAACGGTTCCATATCCTGAAGAAATCGATCTGCGGCACACCGGCGGCAATCACCCGGAACTGGTCGTTATGCCCGTCATGATTAGGCGTAAAGGCGGTGGGAACATAGAATTCCGGGCCTTCATACACTTTAACCCGTACGACCCCCTCACCCATACATCCTTCCGGGGAAGTGACGGTGACGTGGTACGTCTGATCCTTTTGCAGGAAGGCTTTCGGCGATGCGCTGTAAGGGTCATCCAGTCCGGTTACTGGTGACCACACGAACCGCAGATTGCTCCCCTGCGCTACGGCATTGAGCTGCAGCGGCTGATCCCGCGCAATGATCGTATCCCGGCCTGCATCCAGCTGTAAGGCAACCACCTCCACGGGAAGGTCTGAGGGCACGGCCACACAACCGTCATTACTAATGGCATGCAGTCTCACCGTGTATTTCCCACCGGCGGTGTACCGATAACTGATATCTTTTCCCCGCACGATGGATGCATCCCCCATTTCCCAGGCCCAGTCCTTCACCGGTACCTGCGGTGTGAGGTTAGTGCCGGTGAATTGCGATACTTCCCCGATACAGACATTGCGCCCGTTGGCTTTGACTTTCGGCATCGGCCGTACGTCTATCTGTTTCGTCACCTCACTGCTGCACCCCTCTTTGGTGGTCACTTTGAGCTTCACGGGGTGCGATCCTGCAGTGGTATAGGGGGCCACGGGGTTCTGCACGGTGGAGGTAGTGCCATCGCCCCAGTTCCATTGCCATTGCTGGAGCGTCCCCACTTTTACGGTCGATTGATCTTTGACATTGAGCGGGGTTCCGAGGCAGAGGGTGTTGGCGCTGAAATCCGCCACCGGGTAGGATCCGATGGTAACAGGTGATTTCAGGGTATCTGATATGCAGCCGCTGTTGTCTTCAATCACCAGTTTCACCAGGTAATTCCCGGCGGCAGGGTACTGATGCGGAGGGGGCTGCGCCACAACAGACCGGGAACCGTCTCCCATATCCCACCACCAGCGTGTGATCACGCCAAAGGAGTTGGAATTGTCCCGGAACTTCGCGGGAGTGCCTTCACAAAGCACCTGTCCACCTGTAAAATCGAAAGCCGGGCGCAATGCGGCGCAGAATTGTTGCTTGTTGGAAAGACCGCCGGTGGAACCGGCAAAGCCCCAAAATACCATCGGATCGCCGTTAAAGATATCATTGAGTATATCCTTTTTCAGGGTCAGCCTGAGCTGCCCGTCTACGCTCACTTCCATTACGTGTGCGGAAGCATCCCATTTAATGCGGAACAAATGCCACTGGCAATCCTCGATATTCTCCACGCCATCCAGCAGCATCACCGGCCCGGCCAGGTTGTTGGCGGTGGCATGATCCAGGTCTCCATTCGCCTGTATCGCCAGATGATCCCAGGTGGGATCATGATCGCCGAGGTTCTGGTAGGTATCGATCAGTACGCCGAGGGACGGACTGATCCCCTTGAAGCCCAGCCCCCCGCCGGAGCTGCCGAGATTCGTGCCTCTCGTCTGCAGAATGAAACCAATGCCGTCCGCGCCATCCAGGTCCTTGCAACCGAGATTCACATCAAACACATAATTAAAGGATTCCCGCAGGTCTATTTTGTTCTTATTCCAGACCGTGCCGCCCTGGTTTTTGATGTCTTCCGTAAGCACATAGCAATTACAGCTCGTTTGCGTGGCCGAACCATTGAGTATATAAGGATGCTGGTCCTGTGCAGCTACCCATCCGCACAGGTATAATATGCCGTAAAGCAGGCATAGTGTTCTTTTCATGGGATGGGCATTGTGAAATGCAGATAGAGAACAATATAGGCAATCGGCTGTTATTTTGGAACTCCTCCCTCTAAAATTGGGAAAAAACTAAAAAAGTTACATTTGAGGTGAGAAAAAGCAACTATGGAAACAGCATACGAATCATCCACCTACCAGGCAGCGTCCAAAGTGGCCGGCAATATTGCCGTACATTTTCTGAAACATATCGCTGCCGCTGCGGAGAACAGTGAAGAAGAACTCGCCACCCCTCCCGGCACGAGAGCCGTGGAAGTGATGATAGATGTGGCCTTCTGGGCCAGTCTGCAACGGGAGGAAGGCGTTCCCCCGAGAATATCGCTGGCTTTTCTGCACCCGGATCAGGCCGGTAAACCGCTCCTGTTCTCCCAGCGACTGCCCCTGACCAGCAAAATACTTTCCAAACTGGCCCCCGGCGTGGAAAGGGCTGGTGTACACGTAGGCGTGTGGTACGATGAATACGAAATGTACATCTGGGGCACTACCACCAAATTACCCAACTATTGTTTTGTACTGGATGTTTCCGAGCCGGGATTACTGGTGATCAAACACCGCAGTAACCGGGGACTTGGCAAATTCACCAATGTGGCGATGCTGAAAGGGGATCAGGTGAAGATCGTGAACGAGAACAGCGGCCTGCTGCCGGACAGTCCGGCCATCCTCCGCTCCCTCCTTGGGTTGAATACTTCCGCGCTCTGGAACGATCCCGTGAACGTGCTGATACAAATGGCAGTGTCCATGCGTGCGCATAAACGCGGTGGTATTTTGCTGGTGACGCCTTCGCACCACGACGGATGGAAGGAATCGATCATCCATCCCCTGCAATACCCCATTTCCCCGGTATTCTCCGGCGTAGCGGATTTAATCTGCAAAGACAGTAATGTGGTCAGCGAATTATACTGGCAGAACGCCCTTCGGCGGGAGATCGAGAATATATCCGGTCTCACGGCGGTAGACGGCGCTACCGTGATCAACGACCGGCATCAGCTGCTTACCTTCGGGGCTAAGATCGCGCGGGCCGGCCACTCAGAACCTGTGGAGCAGGTATTATTCTCCGAACCGGTAGTGGACGGTACACCGAGAATGATACATCCTTCCAATATCGGCGGCACCCGGCATCTTTCCGCTGCACAATTCGTGCATGACCAGCAGGAAGCACTGGCGCTTGTAGCCTCCCAGGATGGCTACTTCACTGTTTTCTCCTGGTCCAATTGCGTACAGGTGGTACAGGCACACCGGATAGACATACTGTTGATATAACGCGTCAGTGGGGCCGCGAAAACTCATACAACAATGCTTTCAGGCTGCTGATCCGTTTCCGCCCAAAATTTTTAATTTTGCGCAGCGATATGGACATCAGCATTAACAAATACATCAGCGATACCGGTTTCTGTAGCAGAAGGGAAGCCGACAAATATATTGAACAGGGCCGTGTAACCATTAACGATAACATCGCCTCCAAAGGCAACCGTGTGGGTACGGGTGATGTAGTGGAGATCGATGGAGAGCCGCTCAGAAAGAAAAAGGCCACCGTCTACATCGCGCTGAACAAGCCCAAAGGCATTACCTGTACCACCGACCTCAAAGACAAGACCAATATCATCGACTATGTCAATTATTCTTCCCGCATCTTTCCCATCGGGCGTTTGGATAAATTATCGGAAGGACTGATCTTCCTTACCAACGATGGCGATATCGTGAACAAAATCCTTCGCGCGGGCAACCAGCATGAAAAGGAATACATCGTAACTGTTGATAAACCCCTCACCCCCGAGTTTATCAAAACCATGCGCAGCGGCGTACGCATTATGGGCGTATATACGAAAAAGTGTTTTGTGCAACAGGAAGGCCCGCAGCGATTCCGCATCATCCTTATACAAGGCCTGAACCGGCAGATCCGCCGGATGTGCGAGGCGTTGGGATATGCGGTCACTTCCCTCAGGCGCGTGCGTATCATGAACATCACGCTGAAAGACCTTCCCCCCGGCCAATGGCGCTACTTTACAAAAGACGAGATCAACACCATCAACACCCTCGTTGCCGGCAGCAACAAAACGGAAAAAGGAAACGATGGTGGCATGGATGAATGACCAAAATCATATTTACATTTATCCGCAAGACCTTACATTTGCACATCATGCGGAACCAATGGATCGCTATCTTTTTCCTGCTGACCTGGCTTAGCCAGGTGGGAGACCGTTATGTGGTGATGCTCGGCTTCCGCATCAACCAGGAATTCATTGCGAAGAACCTCTGCGAAAACCGCAACAGACCGGAGTTACATTGTAACGGTCATTGCCAGCTCACCAAAAAACTGGCGGAAGAACAAAAGAAAGATCAGGAAAGCCCGCTCCGCAAAGCTGACAACAAAAGCGAAATATTCTACCCCCATATCAAAGCCGATCATTCACTGGCCGCTGTTTGCATAACACTGGCGAATGACAGGCACATCCCCTCTTCCATCGGCTCCCCCGTAGATCAGCCCACATCTGTTTTCCATCCGCCGGCAGCCTGAACGGCATAGCTTTTTTCGTGACCGTTCGGGTATGCGTACCCGGACTATAAAATTTATTGTGTCTATCTAACTCGTAAAACATCATGAAACATTTGTTGATCTTTGCTGCCCTCGCGGCCGGTACCCTTATGTCCTGCTCTAAAAAAGATGACCCGACACCCACATTCAATATAAATCAGAAAGCCACCTTATCGATCCAGTTTGACAATATCGTTGGCGACCGGAACCTCCAGCTGAATACGGCTACTTACGCCAATGCTTCCGGAGAATCTTTCTCGGTTACCCTGCTTCAGTACTTCATCAGCAACATCAAAGTAAAAACCGTGAACGGTGATGAATACAGCGTACCGCAGGATAGCAGTTACTTCCTGATATCTGAAGCCAATGCATCTTCCCAATTCGTGAAAGTGCGCGTACCCGAAGCAGAGTACGCATCCATTTCCTTCGTGCTGGGCGTAGACAGTCTGCGCAGTACCATGGGCATTGAGCGGAGAACAGGCGCCCTCGACCCTGCGGGTACGATGGAAACCGGCATGTACTGGGGCTGGAACAGCGGTTATATCTTTTTCAGGATGGAAGGTATTTCAGCAGCGGCACCCGTTGGGCCGGACGGACTGCGCAAATTCCGTTACCATATCGGCGGATTCGGTGGATACAGTGCACCCACCATCAATAACATCAAAACCTTCACGGTTGACCTTCGCGCCGGCGGAACAGCCAAAGTACGTCAGGGCCGGGAAGCCAATGTACATCTGATGGCGGACATCCTGAAAGTCTTCAACGGCTCCACCAGCGTTAGCATTGCCAACAATCCCACGGTGATGTTCAGTGATTTCAGCAGGCTCATTTCCGCGAACTACACCCAAATGTTCCGTCATGATCATACGGAAAACTAAACGCATTTTGCTGCTGACGCTCCTGTACGCCTGCAGCAAAAAGGAACCCGCTCCCGAAACGTTCACCGGCTTTAAACAGCCGGTGGGCTTTCCTTCCGCCGTGTACACCGAACCCATCACAAAAGAAAAGTTCGAACTGGGCAGGCGGCTGTTCTACGAACCCAGACTTTCCCGGGACAATACCATTTCCTGCGGCTCCTGTCACATTCAATCCGCCGCGTTCACCCATCATGGCCACGATGTGAGCCATGGCATCGACGACCGGCTGGGGACCCGCAACTCACCGCCTATTATGAACCTCGCATGGAACAGGACTTTCATGTGGGACGGCGGCGTGTTTGACATCGATCTGCAACCCATAGCCCCCATCACCAACCCTGTTGAAATGGATGAAACCATTGAGAACGTGCTGAAAAAACTGCGGAACACACCACCCTATCCCGCGCTCTTCAAAAAAGCGTATGGTTCGGAAGAAATGAATACCGCGCGGATGATGAAAGCCCTTTCTCAATTCATGGCGATGCTGGTCAGCGATCAATCGAAATACGACAGTGTGATGCGCAAACAGGGCCCTGTATTTACAGCGGAAGAACAGGCGGGCTACCGGCTCTTTCAGCAGAAATGCAGCCAATGCCACCAGGAGCCTTTGTTCACGGATCAATCCTTCCGCAACAACGGCATCGGCGCAGGGCCTAACAACGATGAAGGCAGATATCCCGTTACTCTTCATCCCGCGGATAAATACCGCTTCAGGGTACCGGGTTTGCGCAATCTCGCGTATACCGCGCCTTACATGCACGACGGGCGTTTCTATTCGCTTAAAGCGGTGCTGGACCACTATGCAGGAGGCATACAGGACATGCCCACCCTCGATCCGTTGCTGAAAGGCGGCATTGCGTTAACGGAAGAAGAGAAACAACAGATCATCCTTTTTCTCAACACGCTGAACGATAAAAATTTTGTAAAAGACAAACGCTTCTCCGAATGATGAAGAAAATATTGATATCGATAACCGGCCTGCTCATCTGCTTTTACGAAGCCCGTGCCTGCGACATCTGCGGATGCGGCGTGGGCAGCTACTATATCGGCCTGCTGCCGGATTTCTCCAAACGCTTCATGGGATTCCGTTACCAGTACAAAACATTGCGTTCGCATCTTGGTCCGGGTGGCTCCACCTCCTATCTCACCACCAGCGAAACCTATCAGACCGCTGAGGTCTGGGGAGGCTGGAATATCGGGAAACACTTCCGGGTATTGGGGTTTGTGCCACTGAACATCAACAGTCGGGAGAACCAGGGCAATACGATACGGAAAGCAGGTTTGGGAGATGTGGCCGCAGTAGGTTACTATCAGTTACTCAACAAACGGCAGACGATCCATCACAAATTGCTCGTGCAATCCCTGTGGATAGGCGGCGGCATCAAAGTACCCACCGGCAGATATGAACCGTCGGAAAAGAAAGAAAATGAGGAAACACCCAATAACTTCCAGCTCGGCACCGCCAGCACGGATTTCACACTGAATGCCATGTACGATGTTCGTTTGATGGATGCCGGCATCAATACTAACATCAGCTACAAGATCAACACTGCGAACCGGTATGATTACCGCTACGGGAACAAATTCACCGCCAATCTTCTGGCCTATTACAAGTTCAGGGTAGCCAGGCAGGTAAGCATTGCACCCAACACAGGTCTGTTGTACGAAACCGCGGCAAAGGATCAGGACCATCGCCTGCAGGTGGATATTTCCGGCGGCTATACTTTGCTGGCTACAGGTGGACTGGAGGCTGCTTTCGGCACCTTTTCCGCCGGTGCCAATTTTCAGCCGGTCGTTTCACAAACGCTCGCAGGTTCGCATGTGAAAGCCGGCAACCGGGCGATGGTGCATGTCACTTATTTATTTTAAATGGAATTTGTATTTTGTCGGCATATACCATGCTGCCATGAAAACATCGTTCCTTTTTATTTTCCTGTTCGCCTGTACCCTTCCGGCTATCAGCCAGGATCCCCTGTTCCGTTTTGCGTTAGTGACGGATACCCATGTAGGCACTGAAACCGGGCAGGAAGACCTCGAACGGACGGTGGCAGATATCAACGGGCAACAGGATATCGCATTCGTGATCTTTTCGGGAGATGTGACAGAGTTTGGGTCTGATGACGAATTGCGCCTGGCCAAAAGCGTGATCAGCAAACTGAACAAACCCTGGCACATCATTCCCGGGAATCACGATACCAAATGGTCCGAAAGTGGTTGTAATACTTTCCGGACCGTTTTCGGAGATGAAACATTTAGTTTCGAACATAAAGGATATTGGTTCATCGGTACCAACTGCGGCCCGAACATGCGGATGGGACCGGGCCAGGTGCCGCGGGAGAATATCGTATGGCTGGATGCGCAATTGAAGCAACAATCAGACAGGCAAAAACCTGTTATCTACATTAACCACTATCCGCAGGACAGCAGTCTGAATAACTGGTTCGATGTGCTGGACCGCCTGCGGGACCGGAATGTGAAAGCGATGCTTTGCGGACACGGGCATGTGAACAGGGCCTACAATTTTGAAGGCATCCCCGGTATCATGTGCCGTTCCAACCTCCGGGCCAAAGCCGCGATCGGCGGGTACAACATTGTGTCCGTTACCGCAGACTCCCTTGTGTTCAATGAACGCAGGCCCGGCGTACAAACCCTGCCTGCCTGGCACAGGGTTGCGCTCAACGGTCATCATTGGATGCAGCACCCTCCAAGGCCTTCTTATGCCATGAATGCCGAATATCCGCAGGTAAAGGTCAAATGGACCGTACAGGAAGCGGGAGACATGGGAAGCGCTGTGGCAGTGGCTGACGGCAAAGTGATCTACACCAACACCAACGGAGATATCAAAGCCGTGAACCTTTCCAACGGAAAACTCCGCTGGCAGTTCTCCACGAAAGGGAAAATATATGCCACGCCTTTGGTGTCCGGAAAATATGTGATCGTTCCTTCCACAGACGGGAACGTATATTGTTTGTCCCACTCCGATGGAAAACTGCTATGGCAAAGACCCACCGGCAAAGCCATTGTATCTTCCCCCGCTTTATACCGCGATCTCGCGATCATTGCAGGATCAGACGGGCATTGCAGGGCCTGGGAGATACCCACCGGTAAACTGCGCTGGGACTATGACAGTGTGAAAGGCTTTGTAGAAACAAAACCGCTGGTGTATGGCAACCAGGTACTCTTCGGTTCCTGGGCCAACCACTTCTACGCACTCAACGCCGGTTCCGGCGCCGGAAACTGGGTATGGACCAACCCCACGGATAACCGCATGTTCTCCCCTGCCGCCTGCTGGCCGGTAGCGGTGGATCAGAAGGTCTACATCGTTTCCCCTGACAGGCAAATGCGCGCCCTTCACACCAGTAACGGCGCCATATACTGGCAGAACATGGATTCTCTGAACCTCGTGCGGGAATCAATGGGCATTTCGCAGGACAGCAGCCGCATCTACGCCAAAACCATGCAGGGCCATCTCATTGCCATCAACGCCCAGGCCGCTGCGCGGGAGATCCTCTGGCAATCCCCGGTGGAAATGGGATACGAAATCTGCCCTTCGCCCATTAACGAATACGGCAATACGGTGTATGTAGCGGGACAATCCGGTGTGGTGTATGCCTTCTCTGCATCGGATGGCAGCCTGCGCTGGAAGCACAAGTTCTCGAACTGTCTTGTTAACACCGTGCATCCCGTGAACGGCAACACGGTGCTGGCGTCTTCCATGGATGGGAGGTTGTTGTGCCTCGAGGTGACTCTAAGGAAGAATTAATGTGCGCAGTTCTATGAAACGTAGTTGAAATCCTACTATCTTTGTTATAATAATTTTACCTCCACACCTACTGGAAGAACCACTCGAACCGCTAAACGCGTTAAACAGGCCCCATGAGACAACTTTATGCACTGATCCTCTATATGCTGATCAGCATGCCGGCTGTGCATGCGCAACAATGTACGGACAAAGGTTTCCGTCTCGTTATCGTAGGTACTTCCACCGCAGCCGGATGGAATGGTCCCAGTACTATAGACAGCTCTTTCGGCCGAAGGCTGAAAGTATATCTCGAAGCGATTCACCCCGACTGGCATGTGTATAACATCGCCGTTGGCGGCATCACCAGTTATTCCATACAACCAAGCTGGTATGTACCGCCTGTGGTAGCCGGAAATCCCCGCCCCAACCCGGATCCAACGGCAAACATTACACGAGCCGTGAATGATTTCAACCCGGATGCCATCCTGATGAACATTCCTTCCAACGATGCCGCAGCCGGCTATACACTGGATGAACAGAAAGCCAACTTCAACCGCATTGTGGCCGTAGCCGATTCGCTGAACATAGCGATATGGGTCACTACCACGCAGCCACGTGATCAGTTATGGGGCGCACCGCGGCAGCCGCTGATGGATATGCGCGACTGGATCACTATGCGATTCGGGCCTAAGAGCATCGACTTCTGGACCGACTTCGCCAACCCCGATGGCACGATCAATCCCACTTACGCCGCCGGCGATGGTATTCACCTGAATGACTTCGCCCATCGGGTCATGTTCCAGCGCATCGTGGCCAAAGGCATACCGGACACGCTTTGCAAAGGTCCCGTCAGGTTAAGTCAGCTCAGCGTTTTCGCAGCGCCGGGAAGTGGAGCAGGCATCAAATGGCGTACCGATGCAGAACGATACATGGGCAATTACATTATCCAGCGAAGCCGGGATTCCCTGAACTGGGATTCCACGGGCGTTGTTACAGGAAATGGAAGCACCATTGTTGTGCATAATTATACTTTCACAGACAATACCCCGCCCGGCGGTAACATTTTTTACCGCCTCATGCTGAGAGATACCTATAACAGGGTATTCTATACGGCAGGGGTGAAATATTCCTCCGGCACGCCGCCTGCAGCCTTTGTACTGAACAATTTCAACGGCCTTGCGGACTTCGATCAACGCAAACTCAACTGGCAAACGGCATCGGAAAACCGTGCGAAATGGTTCCGCATTGAACGTAGTACGGATTCTCTGAACTGGAACCAGCTGGCCATCGTGAATGCCAGGGGTACTTCATCTGTTGCCCAAAACTATGCCTACACCGATCTGCAGGTGCCGCAACAGGCATTCTACTATCGTTTGAACATGGAAGACAGTACAGGCAGCCACACATACTCCGCCGCTATCAACATCCAGCCGGACCCGATGTACGCTACTCCATTCATCCTGCAAAGCTTCTCCATTACACGCGTGAATGGCAATCCGTATCTGCAATGGAGCACCGCAGCGGAAAAGAATACCCGCCGCTTCAACATTGAACGCAGCATGGATGCCGTGAACTGGACGGCCGCGGGAACAGTGAATGCCGCAGGCACTTCTACATCCCCGCTTCAATATAATTTCACAGACAGTGGTACCTATACACAGGATGTATACTTCCGGCTCAGGATGGAAGACACTTCCGGCCGTTCTTTCTACAGCGGCAATCAGAAGCTAAGCTTCACCTCCACCGGCTTCGTTACCCTCACGGGCTTCAGCGGGTATGCTGATTTCAGTAACAACATCATCAGCTGGCAAACTGCTTCTGAAGTCAATATGGACAAGTTCGTATTACAACGCAGTGCGGATTCCGTAGGATGGGATATCATTGACTTCATTCCCGCCACCGGCAATTCCAGCACCCTGCAGAACTACAGATACACCGTGACCATGGTGCCGGTGTACAATTTCTATTACCGGTTGCGGATGGAGAACGTGATGGGGCAAGGGGTTTACAGCAATGTGATCACCGTGATCCCGGACTCTATGTATATCCAGCCGTTCAGGATAAAGACCTTCTCCGGAGTGAAGCAACCGAACAGCCAGCTGCTCCAGTGGACCACTTCCCGTGAAAAGCAAACTGCGAAGTTCATGGTGCAGCAGAGCCCGAATGGCTGGGACTGGAATACACTCACCACCATTCCCGCTGCAGGCAATTCCAACACGGATATCAGCTACAGCTACACAGACAATGTGAATGCCACGCAAACGGTTTATTACAGACTCAAGATGGAAGACTCCCTCGGCCGTCAGTTCAATAGCAACACCATCACGTTCCAGCCCGGCTCACCGCTCATAGCAGCCACCGCGGCCGGTAAGGCAAATACGGTACTGATCATCACGGCACAGGCGTCCCCGAATCCGTTCAGCAACAGCTTCCATGTCACGGGGCTAACCGAAGGCGCGCACGAACTGGAAGTATTCAATGCTTCCGGAACACGCGTGCATCGTTCGCAATATTATTATGCGGGCACTAACGTAGAAACCTCCGGCTGGAAGAGTGGCGTTTATTTTGTAGTGATCGATAACGGTGCGTTGAAGATCAAGATCGTTAAACAATAAACAGATGGCTTATTGATAAGTGTAAGCAAACGAAGGATTGGATGATACAGGTTGACCGGACAAGGTTACCTGGTTCGTTTCCGGATAACAATTCACGTTGTACTTGTATTTGTATCCCGAAGTACCGGTATTACCGCTGGATTGACGGGTATATGTTTCGTTGATGAAATTATTCGGCCCTGAGACACGCAGGATACGGTCCTCATCATCGAGGTAGAACATGTACATGGCAATAGTCTGGAAAGGATTCTTGCGATCATCGTAGGTATAATCCAGCGTGGTTTCTTTGGCATAAGTGCCGTTGCTGTTCCGGTTGTAGAGCACCGCTCTCTTTATATTCCCGTTATCATAGGTGAGATCCCAGTAATGTTCCGTGGTAGTGCCGCTGGAAAGAGAGAACTTCACCACATTCCCGTTGCCGTCATAGGAAAGGATATAATGCCAGCCATTATCCTGCTTCATGTACATGGAATCCACTTTCCCCGCGGCATTGTAGCGGTACACAATGGTATCCACGATATTCCCGATCCGGTTATCCCGCACAATCGCCTGTTTGATCCGCCCGTTGTTATCATATTCGAATGTAGAATTTCGATATTCGGAAAGGCTTAGGTTCATCTTGATATTATTCAAACGGCCACTCCCGTCGTAGTTCACCGCCAGGTATTCATCAGCGATCACGAGGTTCTGCCACTTGACAATATGCTGCATCACCTTGTTACACACACCATTGGTTCCGTCATTATTATTCTCGGAACTGGAATTCTTCTTACAAGAAAAGAACGCGAGGGCGATAAGCGCCAGTAAAAGCCTGCGGTACTGCATTTTACACATCTTTATTACACGTAAATATAATATGTTAAAATTGATTTTATCACACGAACCGCCTATATTTCTTCGTTTTGGGGGATTATACCTTTGAAATATGAAGAAAATCCGCTTTTCTAAAGACGAAGGCTCTGTTTTTTACAAAGAATTGCAGGAAAGAACCGAGGCTTACTTTTCCGGGAACGGCATCCATAAAACAGGCAACCGCACCATGCTGTGCAAGATCGTCCTCTATTTCAGTCTTAACATCTGCCTGTATCTCCGGATGATTACCACTGCTTCACTTCCGGTCTTCTATCTCTCCTATCTGCTCATGGGATTATCCATCCTGCTGACGGCATTCAATGTTTCGCACGACGCGGCACACGGCGTAGCCGTTAAGAGCAAATTCTGGAACAGGCTCTTGTTCCAGCTAAGTTTCAACCTTCAGGGCAATAATGCTTATGTATGGGGAAAGAATCACAATGAATCGCATCACCTGTATACCAATATTGAAGGAAGCGATATTGATGTGTTGAATAATCCGTTGATCAGGATGACGGACCATCAGCCGCTGAAATGGTATCACCGTTATCAGCACATCTATGCGCCATTCCTCTATCTGTTCTATTCCCTGAACTGGTTCCTGTTCAGGGAAACGCTGATGATCTTCAACAGGACCAGCCGCACGATCAAAGTGGAGATCCCTCGCCCCGAGGTCATCAAACTAATCGCCTTCAAACTCCTCTACATCGGGTACATGATCATCCTTCCCGTATACCTCCTGCCTTTCGGCTGGGGAACGGTGCTGCTGGCCTTTCTCCTGAATCACTTCCTGATCTCCGCTGTGTTCACCGGCGTGCTGGGCGTTTCTCATCTGTCGGATTACGTACACCATCCGGTGGCGGACGAGAACGGGAAACTGGAGATGAGCTGGCCGAAATTGCAGCTATGCACGTCCGTGGATTACAACGCCTCCAGCGTATTCTTTAACTGGACGCTCGGCGGTTTCAATGCGCATGCATTGCATCATCTCCTGCCCAATATTTGTCATGTACATTACCTCAACATCCTTCCCATTTTCCGGGAACTGGCGGAGAAGCACGGGATTGTGTATATGGAAATGCCCTACCACCGTTCTCTTGCCGCACATTTCCGTTTTTTGAAGGCGATGGGCAGGAATATTGATTATAAACCGGCATCGTTTGCGGGATAAGCATTTTCATATCGCTGCAGACAGTCAATTGCTGAAAACCATCTACCGGCAGGTGGAAGAACAGCTCGTGATGAACCGGAAAGCCGCCCGGCGCCTGATCCGGCTGAAATTGCTGCTTTATCTCCCGCTGGCGGCCTGTTGTTATGCCGCGCTTTACTTCGTGCATACCCCGGCGCTTTTCATCTGCTGTTATATGGCATATGGCATGATGGCCGTTTTGCTGGCGTTCAATTTCTCCCACGATTGCGCACATAACACCGTCTTCAAAAGCAAATACGCGAACCATCTCTGCTTCACGCTCCTGTACACACTCACAGGCGCACATGCCGAAGCCTGGAAACAAAGGCATATTTACGAGCATCATTACGCCCCGAACGTGGCGGATTATGATCCCGATCTGAAAATATCCGGGCTGATCCGTGTGCTCCCCGGCAGCCGGCGCCGCTGGTATCATCGTTTCCAGCATTGGTATGCGCCGTTGGGATATACCCTGTATTCCCTGTTCTGGATATTTGTGAAAGATATGTTGCTACTGTACAGCGGCCGCAGAAGTGTTCGCTACCATTTGTCGTTCTGGCTCCAGAAGACCGGTTATATCACCTACCTGCTTGTGCTGCCGCTGCTTTTCTCTGCACCGCCATGGTACGTGGTGCTGGGCGGTTTCATCGGCATGCATTTTCTGCAATCCCTCTTCCTCCTGTTCACTTTCCTGATTACACATCACGTAGAGGCGACAGACTATCCGGATACTAACGGGGACGGATATATTAAAACTTCCTGGCTGATGAACCAGGTGAAGAGCTCTAATGACATGCATCCTTTCAGTTCCACCGCCAATTTTATCCTCGGTGGTTTCAACAATCACATCGCGCATCATTTATTTCCGCATGTTCACCATGTGCATTATCCATGCATCAGCCGGATATTGTACGCTATCCTTGAAGCGCACGGGATCATGCCGAACCACACCAGCTATTTCGGCGGTATACGGTCGCATTTACGTTTGCTGAAAAGAATGGGAAGGCCGGTATAACGATTATTTTTCGATCATCCTGTATACCCGAACGTAATCCACTTCCATGGTGGCAGGGAAGACCGTTTCGTCCACCCCCTTTGCACCGCCCCAGTTACCGCCTACGGCGAGGTTGAGGAGGATATGGAATTTCTTGTCGAACGGCCAGGCAGCGGAACCTTTGCCTTCGTTCATAAAAGTAAATACCAGCTGATCATCGATATACCCACGGATCGCATCGGGCGTCCAGTCCACACGATAAACATGAAACTCCGTTCTGGAGCCCCCGATCACTTTCGTGCCGGATTTCTGCGTACCGGCAACATGATTATAGGCCTGCGTATGAATGGTGACGTGAATGTTATCGGGATCATATCCCACATGCTCCATGATATCGATCTCGCCGGACTTTGGCCAGCCGCCATATTCGGGAACGGTCGGCAGCATCCAGATAGCCGGCCAGGTCCCCTTGCCCGAAGGCAGCTTGGCTTTCACCTCGATACGCCCGTACAGGAAATCGCCTTTCCCTTTGGTAGTGAGCCGCGCGGATGTATATTGACGGTTCTCTTTCGCTTCCTTTCTGGCAGTGATGGTGAGCACGCCATTGGCCACTACTGCATTCCCGTCGCCGGTATAATATTGCAGCTCATTGTTGCCCCATCCGCTGCCGCCGGTGTTGTATCCCCATTTCTGAGGGTCCGGAAGCCCGTTGTAATTGAACTCATCGGCCCATACCGGGGTGGTTTCGAAGGTCCGGTCTTTATCCTGCGGCACAGGTGCAGGATCATGCAGGTGCATCCCCAGCAGGAATGCGGGGATATAAAGCAATGTTTTCATAACGTTGGTACTTTGTAATGATCTCCCACAAAATAGACATTTATTTTTTTCCTGCTATACCCCGGGTAACCTGGTTACCAAAAAGTACGTAGTTGCCGGAATGTATACAGTGCTTACCTTTACCGGATTAACACGGAAACAGAAGATCAGATGAATCCTATAACACTTAGTATCCTTGACCAGTCGCACGTACGAACAGGCGCCACCACCCGGGAAGCCTTGCTGGAAACGAAAGCCACCGCTGAGCTGGCGGACCGGCTCGGGTATAAGCGGTTCTGGCTTTCAGAGCATCATAATATCAACAGTATCGCAGGTTCCACACCAGAAGTGCTGATGGCTTTCCTGGCCGGCCAAACCACTCATATCCGGCTGGGCTCCGCGGGCGTTATGCTGCCTAATCACAGTTCGCTCAAAGTGGCGGAGAATTTCCGGATGCTGGAAGCCCTTTTCCCCGGGCGTATTGACCTCGGCATCGGCAGGGCGCCGGGTGGCGACCGCCTGACGGCGAGATTGCTCAACCCCCAGAATACTTTCAGCGACAAGGATTTTGTGCAGCAGATCATCGACCTGCAACATTTCATGACGGACAGGTCATCACCCGGAAGCATATACGAAAAAGTGAAAGCCATGCCACAGGCGGAAACCGTGCCACCGATGTGGCTGCTGACCTCCAGCGGCGGCAGTGCCAGTCTGGCTGCACATTTCGGCACCGCCATGTCTTTCGCGCATTTCATCAATCCACAGGGCGGACCGGATGTAGTAGCGCAGTACCGGGCGCATTTCGAGCCTTCCAAATCGCTCCCGGCTCCAGAAGCCAACTTCGGGATATTTGTGTTCTGCTCGGAAGATGAAACAGAAGTCGAGAAATGGCAGGCGGTATTTGATTACCGGCTGCTGCATATCGACAGAGGGCTGATCAAACCGCTTCCTTCTTACGAGGAGATCGCGGAAACGGAATACATGCCGGAGGAACAGCTGCGGATCAACTTCAACCGCGGGCGGTATGTTGCCGGAACACCCGCCCGCGTGAAGGCTCAACTGGAGTCGCTCGCCGCAGCATATGGTGTGGATGAAATTGTGGTAAGTACCATTGCCGAAAACGCAGCGCTCCGGATGGAATCTTTCAGGTTGCTGGCAAAGGCTTTCGCATTAGAGGCAAGGTATTGAATCAATGTCAGTACCCAAATCGCGCGATCACTTTGAAATGGTCCGGGCTATCCATCCGAATCCTTCGCATCAACGCAGAATCAGCAGGATGAACGAGCTGCGTGCCGTCACAACGATAAATGTAGCAGGCGTAGCAGGACATCAGCAACGGTTGGATGTTGAAGTAATCCTGTCCTTCAAAAGTGAGAAGCCCAATGTCTCCGGGCATTTTTCTCGTATTCATACTGTCTACCGCCTTTTTAAGCCAGGCAAGATTCTCAACAGGATTATCCACACCGCAGGCTTTTATCTTGTTCTTATCTTTCTTACACGCAAAGGCAAACAATAACAATACAGGAACGAGGAATCTGACAAATTTCATACGCAAGGTTTTTTCCTGTAACGGAGCAGAACGTTCAAAAGTTACAGGAAGCCCGCAAGTTCCGGCCACTTATCCCACAATCCCGGTGCCGAAGGCCAGGATATTGCTGTCCGCATCCGTGACCGCAAAATCCCTCATCCCGTAGTCGCGATCGGCGGGCGGAACCATCAGCAATGCTCCTTTGCGAGATACATCCTCAAAATATTCGTCCACTTCATCGCAAAAAATGTAAACATGCCCCTGCCCCACAGCCCTTTTCGCGACGCTGGGGTGCGAAGCGGGGCCGGACAGATGAATCAGCACCTCGCCATGCTTCAGTCCCGCCAGGGTATCATAACGAAAATCTATTTCGAAGCCCAGCACATCTACATAATATTTTAAAGCGGACTCCAGATCATTCACATGGAAGATCGTTGCAGCGCATTCCGTTGTCATAATGCAGGTTTTAAATGATGTTGTACCTGCCAAATATACCCGATAATCACGACATAGCCTTACTTCACTTCCTTCATTTTCACATAGAAATTATCTTGATCCACCTTGAACGCTTCCTGCTTCAATCCCTTTACCAGCAATTGTTTCCAGTTCCCGTCCGGGTGAATGAAGGCATACTGCCCATTATTGAGAGTCACCTTCACGGGCATACGAAAACCTGCTACTACATCATTCCAGCGATAGCGCACCAACAGCCCGCCTGCCTGTTCCTGGAACATTACCTGCAGTTCGGGCACTTTGGTTTGGATGAGATACTGGTTGAAGAAAGCTGTAAGGTCGAGGTGGGACTGCCGGCTGATGTAATCCACTATATCATATGTCGTCACCGTTTTATAACGGAATTGTTGCTGGATACCGCGAAGGATACTGAAGAAGCGCACATCATTGTTCATCACACTGCGAAGGGTGTGTATCACGCGGCAGCCTTTGGAATACACGTCCCACAGGGGATAAAAAATATGATTCACATCCCTCACCCCGATCACCGGCTCCCGGTTGGCGGGCCGTTCGGCTTTCAGGGCGTTCAGTGCGGCTTCCGGGCCATAAGTACTCCCTATCATCATTTTCTCGCTGTAGGTTGCGAAGCCTTCATGCAGCCAGAAATCGGCCACATCCTTACAGCTGACATTATTTCCCCACCATTCATGCGCCGCCTCGTGCCACAGCAGGCGGCTCAGCTCTGTGGTATCCTGTATGAACGGCCCGAGACCCACAGCGCTCTGATGTTCCATGGGGTGAAGGGTTTCCAGCAGTTTGAAACCATCCCGGGGGAAAGGGTACGGCCCGAAATGTTTCTCAAATTCTGCGAGCATTGGTTTGACTTTTGGGGCGAGGGCTTTTGCCCGGTCCAGGTGATAAGGCAGGCAATAGTAATCCAGCGTAAGGGTATCACCCTTCCGCACATACACATCAGAAAAATGCCGGAAATCTCCGATGCAGACATTCACGTTGTAGTTGTTAATGGGATAACTGACGAACCATTCCGTGAGGGTTTTATTCCCCGGCACTGCTTCCTGGCGGCGCAGGCGGCCGTTGGAGATATTCTGCAAACCAGCCGGAACGGTAACGGTGAGCAGCACACTGTCCGCCTTATCGGAAAGGTGATCTTTATTCGGCCACCACAGGCTGGCGCCGGAGCCCTGGCAGATCACCTGTATGAATGGTTTCCCGTTCTCGTCCTGCCGCCACACAAATCCTCCGTTCATGGGTACGGACCGGTCCGGCTCCTGCGGCCGGCCGTGATAAAAGACCCGGATCTCGTCTATTGCGCCCTGTGGAAGTTTATGAGGGAATGTAACGAACACGGCATCGAATTCACGGGTGTAAAACAGGGTTTGATGGCGATATATGATACTGTCGATCACCATATTCTCGTACAGATCAATCTGCAATTGCCGGAATGACTGCATCGTGCGGAACCGGATGAGGGAATTACCCGCCACCATGCGGTTTACCGGGTCAATATCCACCGTAAGATGATAATACGTAACATCGTAACAGCTGCGCAAGGGAGAAAGCATGCCCCGCAGGGTGTCTGCACGGGTGAATCCATTCTTCCGGTTGGACACCCTTTTTGCAACGGGAAAATCCGTAGCAGCGCTGATCCTGACCGCTTTCACTGCACCATTGGGGCCTAACTGCATCGTGTCATGATTAAATTGCAGTATAGAGGCGGGCTGAATACCATCCAGCTGATATTTCCCATCGGGCAGCCGGGTAAGCCCGATCTCCTGCCGGGGATTCTCATCGCCGCGCAATATCCACTTCCCGTTCTTTTCCTGTAAAATGAACAGATGGGCCGGATCGGGATTGAACTGGTAGGAACCGGCTACTTGTGACCACACCTTGCAGGTCAGGGTCATGCCTAAAAATAAGAAGATCATCTGGCGAATCATGGTGTTGCTTTTTGACTGCAAACCAACCGGAAAATGTCCGCCAGACCTATTCAAATCCGGATTTGAATGCTATCAGGACAGGTTTTGCATATACATTGCCTGAAATTCCCGGGGCGTTTGCCCGGTTTGGGTTTTGAACGCCCGCTGGAAGGTGGGCTGTGAATTGAAGCCGCATTCATATGCCATACCGGTGATGGTGAGGTGACCATTGGCCGGGTCCAGCATCATCTTTTTAACAGCCTCTACCCGCCAGGCATTCACATATTCTGCAAATCCCTTGTTCAAATGCTGGTTGAGAACTGCGGAAAGGGTCTTGGGGTTTATTTTAAGGTGCGCGGCAAGGCTGTTAACATTGATATCGGGGTCGAGGTACAGCCTGTCCTGTTCCATCGCTTGTTGGAGGGCGGAAACGCTCCCTTCCACTTCTTCTTTAGGCAGGTTATCGAAATAGGATTGTGTTTTCTTTTGCTGGGTAATGTAGATCACCTTCGTCCGCTGGTACCCTGTAAACCCGATCCAGTAAATGAACACAACGAGCATCACTTCCAGTACATAATACTGCGGTCCGGACCAGATATGATAGACATAAGTGGGCACAATCACGGTTACAAACCAGGTAACGGCAAAGATCCCCATAACGATCAGCAGCGTTTTCAGCCACCGGGTAATCAATGCGGCTTCCTCCGGTACCCAGGACCCATTCTTTGTGTTTTCCGGCACCAGCTTCCTGAATGCCCGTACGGCCAGTACATAATACCCCCAGAACCAGATCACACTTAACAGTTCCGCGATACTGGACGTCCAGTTCACAATGGAAACCGCCCGCTGTTTATCTTTCGACAAGATCCACAGCACGATCAGCGAAATACGCACCGCCAGCGCCACCCAGATAATGATATAGTGTTTACGCGTTTTCGGGATCATCGCTTCATTGTTAAAAGAGCGGACGTATAAATAAAGAGATGGCCCCAGCCCAAAGATCACGATGAATGGGAAAAGCTCGAACAGCTTAAAAAGACCGCCGGCATTCGTGCTCCAGTTCAGTGTTTCAAACCCGTTGTAACTGAGAATGAAGATGAAGAAAGCCAGCGAGCGTTTCTGCACGCGGTTGTTGGAAGGAGAAAAGAGCAGGAAAACACTGAAGAACAAAGCCTGCACAGCGCCCAGCAATACCAGCAAAGAGAAAACATCCAGCTTCATACAAAATATCTTGGCTAAAGATATTATTTTTTTCGTGCCGGCAGGATGGTTTAAATTTGAGAGCTATGAAAAAAGCCATCTTGCATATACTGGCCGGCCGCGAGAAAAAGATCACGGAAGAAGAGACCGTCATTCAATCGTTGCCGCATAAGGATTTCCGTTTTGCAAATCCTTTTATCGTGATCCACCATATCGGTCCGGAAGAGATCGCAGCAGGTGGCGCGCTCCGCATTCATCCGCATCCGCACCGGGGATTCTCGCCCGTCACTTTCATGATCGAGGGGGAAGGGTATCATATGGATAATGCCGGCCATTCCGGTACTATTTCCACCGGCGGCATCCAGTGGATGTTTGCAGGAAAAGGGCTGCTTCACAGCGAGGGGCCTACGAGGGCTTTCCTCGAAAAAGGCGGTACACAGGAATTCATCCAGATATGGCTGAATGTTCCCAAAGCCCACAAATGGGATGAGCCATACTATCAATCCGCTCCCAAAGAACAATTGCCTTCCGTACTGGAGCAGCCGGGCGTGCAGCTTCGTCTTGCCAGTGGTGAATATGAAGGCAAACGCAGTCCCATGAAAAGCTTCACCCCGGTGACCGCCATTATCGGTACAGCGGATAAAGGAAAAACGGTACAACTCAAAGCCATTCCCGGTTACCAGGCATTGCTCTATGTGTACAAAGGCAGCATCCTCGTGAACGGGCAGGAAAATGTAAGCCTTCACCATCTCATCGTTTTTGAAAAAGAAAACGACGAGATCACATTCACGGCACAGGAAGATGCCGGCATACTGTTCCTTTCCGGCGAACCGATCGATGAACCGGTAGCCGCAAAAGATAACTTTGTGATGAATACAGCAGAAGAGGTGGAGCAGGCAATCACCGATTATAAGAATGGCCTGTTCGGAACGCTCGAATATTAACCCGGTTATATTACTGTAACCGGCGTAATGCGATATTTATTAAAAAGGCGCTTTGATCTCCCGATGATTATGCGTATTTTTTTCAAAATTTTTCCACAGCAATGAAAAGACTATCCATCATGCTTCTCGTTTGCAGTGCCTTCGCATTGCTCTCTTCCACGTTACCAAAAAAGAAAAAAGTCATCTTCTTCGGAGATTCCATCACCCAGGCAGCGGTGCAGCCCGAGGGATATATCAGCCAGATGAGAACGATGCTGCAGCAAAAGGGGAATGATAATTACGAACTCGTCGGTGCCGGGATCGGCGGTAATAAGGTATACGACCTCTACCTGCGAATGGAAGACGATGTGATCAGCAAACAACCGGACGTTGTAGTGATCTATATCGGTGTGAACGATGTATGGCACAAAGCCACTTCCCACACCGGTACCGATCTGCCCAAATTCGAAGGCTTTTACCGCGCGCTCATCAAAAAACTGCAGGCGCAACATGCCAAACTGGTGATCTGCACGCCCGCGGTGATCGGCGAAAAGAAGAATGGCGCCAATGCACAGGATACCGAGCTGGACAAATACAGCAACGCCATCCGCAAGATCAGTCAGGATACGCAGGTTCCCCTTTGTGACCTGCGGAAACTCTTCACTGAGTATGACGCGGCGCACAATGAAGCGGACGCTGAAAAAGGTATCCTTACTACAGATGGCGTACATCTGAATAAAACAGGCAATGCCATGGTAGCTGAAGCAATGATGAAGGAAATCGTAAAATTGTAATCCCGGTCAACACTTATAACTGCACCGCCGTAACCCGGCGGTGTTTTTATTGGATCAAATGATATGATTCCGCAAGACGAACGCGGTCAGTTCCGCCATATTCCTTGTGTTGGTCTTGCGCATCATGTTCTTCCGGTGATTCGCGACCGTATTCCCGGTCAGGTTGAGCTTATCAGCAATCTGCTTGATGCTCCATCCATCCGCTATGTATCCGGCAATATCCCGCTCCCTTTCAGTAAGAATGGTATCCTCCTCATAGGGGTAGAACCAGTTCTGCTCGATGATCTGCTCCTCTCCGAAACGGCCTCGCTCTACTTTCTCGATGGAGTGATACATGACCCGTGGGTTCATCAGGCCCGTAACGTTCATCATCATTCCCAGGCTGTACAATGGATGTCCGTCCGGAGATGTGATGTAATTTCCACGCTGATAGGTCTGGATAAGCTGCCCTTTCCCGTTCTTTACCCGGAAGCTGAAATTAAAGATATAGTCGCGATGTGTTTCCTGCGGAACAGATTTGAGGAATTTCCAGTTTGCACCAAACAGCTGCTCGTTGTAAACTTTGAAGTCATCCTTGTTAAAGATCGAAAGCAACATATCTAACCCTCCATACATAAAATCCTCTGCCTTGTACTGATATATATACTTTGCACCTTCCGAAACCAGCACATAATCTCTTTTGACATAGTCCAGCAGAAAAAAAGCGGGAATAAGATTGAAGGGAAGCTGATTCACCTGCCGAAACCTGTTCAGCAGCATATCGACATCCTGCCGGTCGATGTCATTCTTTTTGTAATGCACTTCCTGCAGGTGGTTGATATAGGAAAATGGTATGGACTTGATGTTTTTACTCACAGGGAAAAAAGCTCACACAATTTAATACTTTCCTCATTTTGTGCAAAAAGTACAACCATTTATCCCGAAAGTACAATGGATCATCACCATAAACTGTAGAACTTTGCTGCGGTTATTGCGGCATAATTTGGTATTTTGAAGAGCAAATTAACGTCAGGAAGATGCGTGTTCTTATTACCCGGGTAATCCCCGAAAGCGGCTTTCAACTGCTGGAAGCGGCCGGTTGTACGATAACCCGGTATGCTGAAAGAAGAGAGCTTAGTCAGCAGGAGCTGATCAATGCCTGCAAACAACAGGATGCCCTGCTGAGTGTGGGACCCAATAAAATAGATGATCATTTCCTGTGGGAGAGCCGGCATCTGAAAGGCATTGCCCTGATGAGCGCCGGATACGACAATGTAGATGTTGCCGCCGCTACCCGACACCGTATCCCGGTCAGCAATACGCCCGGCGTGCTGAGCGGCGCCACGTCCGATGTGGCCTTCCTGCTGATGCTGGCCGTTTCCCGGAACGCGTTTTATATGCACAAAAGCATTGAACGCGGCGAATGGGGGTTTTACGATCCTACTGCCAACCTTGGGATGGAGGTCACGGGGCGGACGCTGGGGATCTTCGGGCTGGGGAAAATAGGGATGGAACTGGCGTTGAAATGCAAAGCTGCCTACCAGATGAACATCCTTTATCACAACCGGCACCGGCAGCCGGAAGCAGAGAAAATACTTAATGCACGATATGTTTCTTTTGATGAACTCCTTCAGCAAAGCGACATCCTGTCCGTGCACGCCAGCCTCTCCCCGGAAACGAAGGGGCTTTTCAACAAACATGCTTTTGCAAAAATGAAACCCTCGGCCATCTTCATCAACACCGCCCGTGGCAGCATGCACAACGAAGCGGACCTGCTGGGGGCCTTGCGGAACAAGGTCATCCGGGGAGCTGGGCTCGATGTTACCGATCCCGAACCGATGGATCGCCACCATCCGCTGCTGAACCTGCCCAACGTATGTGTATTACCGCACATCGGCTCCGCCACCGTGGAAACGCGGAGCAAAATGGCCGTGATGGCAGCGGAAAACATCCTGGCTCTGCTGCGGAACGAACCAATGCCACAGATCATCAACCCGGAAGTATATCATCCTGCAAAAAACAAATCCTGATGGAACTGGAAAAACATTATATCAACAGAAGCGGCTGGCTAAGGGCCGCTGTATTGGGTGCTAACGACGGCCTGCTGTCCACCACGAGCCTCGTGATAGGTATTGCAGCGGCCAGCCATGAACGGGAACCGATCATTCTTGCCGCCGTGGCCGGAATGGTGGCCGGCGCTTTATCAATGGCCGCCGGTGAATACGTATCCGTGAGCTCTCAATCGGATGTGGAAACTGCGGACCTTGAAAGAGAGAAGCGGGAATTGGAGACCATGCCGGATGTAGAGCTGAAAGAACTGGCCAAACTGTATCAATCCAGGGGGCTGGATGAAGCGCTGGCCATGCAGGTGGCCGTGCAGCTTTCCCGTCACGATGCGCTGCTCACGCATGCGAGGGACGAACTGGGCATCAATGAGATCACGCAGGCCAGGCCTCTGCAGGCCGCCTTTGCCTCCGGCGCTTCATTTATAGCCGGTGCCGCATTGCCGCTGCTGCTCTCCCTCTTTGCACCATTGCGCTACATGATCGAAATGCAATATGCTTTTTCTATTTTCTTCCTGATACTGCTGGGCACTATTGCCGCCAGAGCCGGCGGCTCCAGCGTGTTCAAGGGCATATGGCGTATCTGTTTCTGGGGAACCGCCGCCATGGCTATGACAGCGCTGGTAGGATATCTGTTCAATGTAAGAACGGGATGAGGTGCCATCCCCTCATTTAACCGGCCGTCCCAATTTTAATGCATTTTTAATCCGCATTATTTTTCTTTAGCCCCGGAAAAAATCACTTTTGTAATATGAAGAAGTACGGTCGCAGCTGGCAAAGTTATTTCCTCCTATCAGCGGTTCTTTTCAAATCGATGGTAGTGGGAATGTTTTTGACACTTGCTACCCATAACATCTGCCTGAATCAACTGCTCACCAAAGACCTCAACTGGCAGCTGCTGGTTGCCAAGCAACGTAAACGCCAGGATGAGCACAACTGCCAGCAGTTACTCAGCGCGGAAGATGCAGTACTCGGCCAGGAACCCTACACCCCGGGCCCCTCCTTCTTCGCCCTCGTTCTTCGCAACTTCCGGCAGATACTGGTTTTCTTCAAACCTTCTATCCATCAGGATCATTTTTCACGTCTTCCTTTTACCCCCCAACGGATCTTTCTGCAGCATTGTGCCATCTTGCGATGATCCCGCATACCCCTACCCGACCATCGACTGAATGATTGTTTCATACATCACGCAATCCCTGCGGGATGTTACGCTGTAATTCCTACAAAACATGAGAAACAGGATTTGGGGATTGATCTTCACCTTGTGCTCGATGCAGGGCCATGCCGGCATTCCCGCACCAGGAGATTCTACCGGGATGCTGGACCTTAAAACGGCCCTGCAGCTTTGCTCCGAAAATTATCCCGCTATTAAAGCCAGAAAAGCATTACAAAAAGCAGCGGTGTATGATATTGCCGCCGAGAAAATGAACTACCTGCCGCAACTGATCGTGCAGGACCAATACCTCTTTGCCAGTACGAACAACGTACCCGGCGCAGCCTATTCCAACAACGGTACCGCTATTTCCGTGACCGGTGGTACAAGAGCAGAACCGGTTTACCAGGGTGTGTGGACCAGCTTCGCCACGATGCTCGTGGACTGGAAGTTCTTCAATTTCGGGAAAGTGAAAGCCGGTATAGCCGTTACCGAAAGCGCCCTGCAGAAAACAAAGGCCGAGCTGGACAATGAAGTGTTCCAGCAACAGGTGAAAGTAGCCGATGCCTACCTCCTGCTCATTGCGCTGAAACAGTTCATGCATACGCAGGAACAGAATTTGGAACGCGCCAATGCCTTTCGTTCCGCCATCATGGCTAACACACTGAATGGATTGCGCCCCGGAGCGGATTCATCCCTGGCCAATGCAGAAGTAGCCAAGGCAAAATTGTCGCTGTTACAGGCGGAACAGGATGAAAGAACACAACAGGTGAGGCTGGCGCAGCTGATCGGGCAATCGCAACCCATACAGGAGATCGACACGGCCGGATTAACGAACGGGATACCGCCAACGCTGCCGATGCAGGAAACTTTAGACACATCGAAGGCACCCCTGCTCCGCTATTACCGCTCCCTTGTAGATCTGCAGGCTTCCCGCGCCAGGGCGGTGAAACGTTCCGTTTTCCCTTCATTGAGCCTGCTTTCCGCGGGCTGGACGAGAGGAAGCGGGATTGATAACATGAATGGACATCTGAACAGTAACCTCTGGGAAGGCGTTCGACCTCGTATATGGAACTACATGGCCGGCGTTGCCTTCCGCTGGAACATCCTTTCCGTACCACAGGTCAGGAAGCAGTACCACAGCGCATTACAGCAACAATCGTACAACAGTTACCTGCTGGAAGAAGCGGTTTTGAAAAGCAATGCGGAATTGTCCAGCGCGAGGCTGCGGCTGGCGACGGCACTGGAACAGGTAAAAGAGGCGCCGCTTCAATATGAAGCAGCATTGCAGGCATATAATCAATCAGATGCGAGGTATAAATCAGGATTGTCCACATTGCCGGAACTGTATCAGGCACTGTACACGTTGAACCGCGCCGCGGCTGATCAGCTGACGGCGTATAATAACGTCTGGAGAGCCTTATTGATGGAGGCCGGCGCGGCAGGCGATCTGTCCATATTCACCAGCCGGATCGGGAACTAAATATTCGCAACATCTAAAAATTACACCATGGATCTCGTTAAAGGTGCGCTTAAAAGACCTGTTACAGTGATCATACTGGTACTGGGAGTACTGATATTCTCCCTGATCACCGTGCCGAAAATCCCTATCGACATATTTCCTAAACTGAACCTGCCGACTATCTACGTGATAGAATCTTATGGGGGGATGTCTGCCCAGCAGATGGAAGGTTTTTTCTCCACGCGTTTGCAGGATCAGTTCCTGTATGTGAACGGGATAAAGAATATCGAAAGCCGCAACATCCAGGGGCTTACCATGATCAAGCTCAGCTTCTATGAAAGTACGGATATGGCCGAAGCATCGGCGCAGGTGGCGTTACAGGTGAACAGGGCGATGAAGTTTTTCCCGCCCGGCGCCCTCCCCCCACAGGTACTGCGTTTCGATGCATCTTCCCTGCCCGTAGGCCAGCTGGTGTTCTCCAGCCAGAACAGGTCACTGAAAGAGATCTACGACCTTGCCACCACGCGCGTTCGCCCGATGTTTGCCACTGTGCGGGGATTAAGCGCCCCGCCTCCCTTCGGCGCCAACTCACGTTCACTGATCGTGAATGTGGACCCGGATAAACTACGGAGCTTCGGCGTAGCGCCGGACGATGTGGTGGACGCGATCGCCAAATCGAATGTAATGTCGCCCTCAGGTAACCTGCGGGTGAGTAACACCATGTATCTCACTACGATCAACACATTACAGAAAACCGCAGAAGAGTTTAACCACATCCCTTTAAAAACAAAGCAGGGCGCTACCGTTTACGTCAGTGATGTGGCGAAGGTTTCAGACGGGATGGATGTAACGGTGGATTATGCATTGGTGAACGGTAAACGCTCCGTGTACATCCCGGTAGTGAAAACGGCGGACGCTTCTACCTGGCAGGTAGTGAAAGACCTCAAAGCTACGCTTCCCGAAATGCAGAGCCTGCTGCCGGACGATATCCGCATCTCCTACGAATTCGATCAGTCCGTATTCGTGGCCAATGCCGTGAAGAGCCTCATTTTCGAAGGCACCCTCGGCGCGCTGCTTACGGGTCTTGTAGTGCTGCTCTTCCTCCGCGATCTGCGGAGCAGCCTTGTAGTGATCATCACCATCCCCGTTTCCATCTTCACGGCCGTGCTATTGCTAAGCCTCGCAGGCCAAACGATCAACATCATGACGCTGAGCGGCCTCGCCCTCGCAGTGGGCATATTGGTGGATCAGGCAACGGTGACGATAGAAAATATCCATCAGCACCTTGAAATGGGCAAGCCCCGGAAAGAGGCTATCTTCGAGGCATGCCGGGAAATATCTTTTCCACTGTTATTGATATTGCTGTGCATCCTCGCGGTATTCGCACCGTCCTTCGTCATGAACGGCATTCCCAGAGCGATGTTCCTCCCGCTTTCCCTGTCTATCGGCTTCGCCATGATCGCTTCCTATATACTCGCACAAAGTCTCGTGCCTGTGATCTCCAACTGGCTGCTGCGGGAGGAAAAATTCCGTTACCGGCACGGGCATTTTCACGCGCATGCCGGCGAAGCGATGGATGAACAGGAGATCGAACAGATCGCCGAACACCTGGAGCACGAAAAGGCCAAGCCGGAGAAGAACGATCGCTTCCAGCGCCTGAAACTCGCTTTCATGCGCCGCCTTGAAAAACTGATGCCCCGAAAACGGCTGATCGTTGCCATCTATCTGTTGGCTGTGATCTTCCTCTCCGCATTGTGCTTTATGGATATCGGGAAAGACCTGATGCCGAAGACCAACGCGGGACAATTCCAGCTGCGGCTCAAAGCGCCCGATGGTACCCGGCTGGAGCGGACCGAAGTGCTGTTGAAGCAGGCGCTCGCTATTGTGGATACTACCGTGGAGCATCATGTTGATATGAGCTCAGCTTATGTAGGGCTCGTGCCCACCAGCTACGGCACCAGCAATGTATACATCTTCAATGCCGGTACTCATGAAGCAGTGCTGCAGGTGCAGCTGGATGAAAAATATCATATGAACATGGATGTGCTGAAAGATGCCATCCGCCGCAATATCACCAGCCGCATGCCCGGCGTCCGCTTATCATTTGAACCGATAGACATGACGGAGAAGATCATGAGCCAGGGGGCCAGTACACCCATCGAAGTACGGGTAGCGGGGAAAGACATGCTGCAGATCGCGAAGTATGCGGATACCATCGTGCAAAAGATGAAGACAGTAACTTATCTGCGGGACGTACAGATATCGCAGCCACTCAAAATGCCCACCATCGAGATCAACATCGACCGCGACAAAGCCGCGCAATGGGGCGTAACGGTAGATGAGATCGCCCGCTCGGTCACCGCCAGCACCTCTTCCAGTCGCTTTACACAAAAAATACAATGGCTCGATGAGAAAGCAGCCTATACCTACCAGGTGCAGGTACAGGTTCCCGAATACGTGATGCAAACAGTGGACGAGCTGAAGGAGATATCCCTCACCAGAGGCAAGGCGCGGCCGGTACTGGCGGATGTGGCTACTTTCAACACCAAAGAAGTGCCAGGAGAATATGACCGGATGGGTCCCCGGCGCTTCCTCACCATCAATGCCAACATCCACAAAAAAGATCTGGGTACCGCCACAACCGCCGTGCAGCAGATATTGCACAACATGGGCGAGCCGCCAAAAGGCATTAAAACAGAAGTACTCGGGGTGTCCCGCCTGTTCTCGGAAACGATGGACAGTCTGCAAACGGGATTATCCTTCGCCGTACTAATCATCTTCCTGCTGCTGGCAGCCAACTATCAATCCGTTAAATTATCCGCGGCCGTGCTGGTCACCGTTCCCGCGGTGATACTCGGTTCGCTGTTGCTGCTGCTGCAAACCGGTTCCACGCTCAATTTGCAATCCTACATGGGCATCATCATGTCTATCGGCGTATCTGTGGCGAATGCCATCCTGATCGTTACCAATGCGGAGCAGCTGCGCCTGGAATACAGGGATGCTGAAAAAGCGGCCGTGATGGCCGCCAGTATCCGCCTTCGCCCTATTCTTATGACCAGCCTTGCCATGATTGCCGGGATGATCCCGATGGCATCCGGCATGGGTGAAGCAGGGGAACAAAGCGCCCCGCTGGGCAGAGCAGTGATCGGCGGTCTGATCGCTTCAACGTTTGCCGCGCTCTTCATATTACCGCTGGCATTTGCCGCCATGCAGAAAAAATCAACATTGGAAAGTCCGTCTTTACTGCCGGACCTGAAAAGAAAAAAACTCGGAGAAATGTTAAAACTATCATCCCTGCTGATCGGCATCGTGCTGCTTGCCAATGCCTGCGGGAATACGCACAAGCCGGTAGATATGACGGCCGGTAAACCGCAACCCGTACAAACGGTGGAGTGCACACAGGTGGTTCGCCGTCCGCTTTCTTCCGTGGCGAAGTTACCGGGAGAGCTAAAGCCGTTTGAAGCTGTAGCCATCTATCCCAAAGTGACCGGCTTCCTGAAGCAGGTACCGGTGGATATGGGAACGGTGGTAAGAAAAGGACAGGTATTGATGGTGCTCGAAGCGCCGGAGATTGCGCAGCACCTGCAGGCTGCCAAAGCCCGTTATGCGCAGGTGCAGGCCATTTCCCTGCACAGTAAGGATCGCTATGAAAGGATCAGAAAAACCGCCGAAACACCCGGTGCCGTATCTCCTTACGAACTGGAAAGCGCCAAAGCCACCATGAAAGCAGATGAAGCTACGCTGGAAGCAGAAAAGGCCAACGTGGCGGCCATTGAAACCTCCATGGCTTATCTCACCGTTACCGCTCCTTTTGACGGGATCATCACAGAGCGGAACGTACACCCGGGAGCGCTGGTAGGGCCCGATACCAAAGGAGGCGACAAACCGCCGCTGGTGCTGCAGCAGGAGAAAAAATTGCGACTGGTAGTATACGCGCCGGAATATCTCAATGTGGACGACAAGGGCATGGTGTCTTACCAGCTCAGCAGCAATCCCGGCAAAACCTATCAGGCGCGAATTGCGCGTTATGCAGGCGCCATGAGCGCCGGTATGCGTTCAGAGGCTTATGAAATGGACATCCAGGCCGAAGACCGCCTCGTAAAACCCGGGATGTTCGCGGAAGTATTGCTGCCGCTGAAAGTGAACGCGCAATCCTTTGTAGTGCCCGGCAGCACTATCGTGAACACTACTACCGGCAAATACCTCATTGCACTGGATGAAGGCAGGCATACCCGCTTTATCCATGTGAAAGAAGGGATCAGCAGTAACGACAGTACGGAAGTGTTTGGTCAGTTAGCAGGCAATGAACAGGTATTGCTGCATCCATCGGCAGATATCACGGAAGGGGCTATACTAAAATAATGCCTTATCATCCGGGATTAGCTACCTTTGTATAGCCATAAATTGTATCGCCGTGAAAATTTTAATCATAGAGGATGAGGTCAGGGTGGCCGAGCTGGTGAAGCGGGGGTTGGAGGAGCAGGATTTTGACGTTACGGCTGCGTTTGACGGTGAAATGGGGAGGAAACTGGCGCTCTCGGGGGCTTTTGACCTGATCATCATCGACCTGATCCTGCCAAAGATCAACGGCCTTGATCTTTGCAAGCTGGTCCGGGAAGCCCGGCCGGACATCCCTATTATCATGCTCACAGCACTCGGTACAACGGATGATAAAGTAGAAGGATTCGATGCCGGTGCGGATGATTACCTGGTAAAGCCCTTTGAAAT
Organism: Chitinophaga niabensis; assembly: GCA_017849435.1. Lineage (GTDB taxonomy): Bacteria > Bacteroidota > Bacteroidia > Chitinophagales > Chitinophagaceae > Chitinophaga > Chitinophaga niabensis_A. The sequence goes on along the minus strand of JAFIGY010000022.1, from coordinate 28 downwards.
GCGGGAACTGCTCGTGCGCATCCGGGCG
>JAFIGY010000003.1 GCA_017849435.1 Chitinophaga niabensis | reverse complement strand
TGCTGCCCGGTCTTGAACTGCTTCAAAAATTCATCTGATAAATAATCTTCTGGCTTCATTGTCTGTGTAAAATTTAAAATTAAAAAAATCGGAGCGACGAACTCCAATTTTCTAGGTTTACACAGTTTATGTTATAGTGTCTACACTTTAGGCAGTTTCCCTCAACACCCAAAAGATCACCACCCCAACAACTCCTCCATCTTCCCCACCACTTTCTCTACCGTCGGTAACATAGCTTTCTCCAACCCCATATTCAAACCCACCGCCGGCAGATCCATCGCGCCGATGGTCATTACCGGTGCATCCAGCCAGCGGAAACATTCCTGCGAGATACGCGCCGCGATACTTTGAATAAAAGAATGGCTCAATTGCTCTTCCGTGATCAGCAGGCATTTACCGAACTTGCGTACGGTGGAGAACACAAGCCCCTCATCCCAAGGCGCCAACGTTCTCAGGTCAATCACCTCAACCTTCCGCGGAAAATTAGCAGCAGCCGCTTTCGCCCAATAAACGCCCATCCCGTAGGTGATCACACAAATGCCATCGTCCTTATCTTCTGCTGCTAACACAACGTTCCCTCGCCCCAACGGTAAAACGTAATCCTCCGCCGGTTCTATCATCATAGCGTCAAGAGTGCCGGGAACTTTGCTCCAGTACAAGCCTTTGTGTTCAAGCATCACGACGGGGTTAGGGTCCAGGAAAGCGGCTTTCATCAGGCCTTTCAGATCGGCGGCATTGGAAGGATAAGCCACCTTGATCCCCTTGATGCTCAGCAAAGTGGATTCTATACTGCCGGAATGATAAGGGCCACCTCCTCCATAAGCACCGATCGGCACGCGGATCAACGTTTGCACAGGGAATTTTCCGGCAGTGAGGTAACAGCTCTTGGATATCTCGCTGACAAGCTGGTTGAAACCGGGATAAATGTAATCGGCGAACTGCACTTCCACGATGGGTTTTACCCCAACAGCCGAAAGCCCCACCGTACTGCCGATGATATAGGCCTCCTGTATGGCGGTGTTGAACACCCGATGGTCCCCGAATTTCTCCGCCAGTGTAGCTGCTTCACGGAATACACCACCCAGCCTGCGGCCGACATCCTGACCAAAGAAAATAGCTTCCGGATGAACTTTCATGATCTCTTCGATCGCGTGCAAAGCGGCGTCCACCATCACAACTTTACTACCCTGAACCGGCGCACGGGTCCCACGTTCTTCGATAATAGGAGTCGGAGCGAATACATGATCCTGCACGGCGGAGGGGTCCGGATCAGGACTATTCACGGCCGCCTCAAAGTCGTCATCAACCCGGCTGACCCCTTCCGCCTCTGCCTTCTCTATCTCCAGAAAATCCACCCCTACCTGTTCCAGCAGCTGCTTCAGCCGGGGAAGCGGATCCCGGGCCTGATGCCTGGCCAGGTCTTCCGGAGTTCTGTACCATTCCCTGCGAACGCCCGAAGTATGGTGTCCCAGCAGCGGTACAGTGGCGTGCACGAGCACCGGTAGTCTTTCCGACCGCACATACCGGATAGCGGATTCCATCGCATGATAGCTGGCTTCAAAATCGCTTCCATCCACGCGAATCCTTTCCAATCCCTTAAACCCGGCAGCATATTCAAAAGCGTCCATGGCGCGGGCCTCTCCGGCGCTGACGGATATTCCCCATTCATTGTCCTGCACGAGGTAGATCACCGGCAGTCCTTTCAACACGGCAAACTGTAATGCCTCGCTCACCTCTCCTTCCGTAACGCTGCCATCCCCGAGGGAGCAGAGCACCACGGGCTTTTCGTCGGTAGATAAAAGTCCAGTCTGTTCCAGATATTGTATGCCCTGCGCCATTCCGGTGGTGGGGATCACCTGCATGCCGGTGGCACTGCTTTGATGCGGGATGGTGGGTTTACCCGGTTGACGGCTGCTGGGGTGGCAATAGTAAGATCGCCCCGCGCTGAACGGGTCCTCTCCTTTCGCGAGCAGCTGGAGCATGAGGGAATAGGAAGAAAATCCCATAGCCAGCATCATGCTGTCGTCCCGGTAATAGGGACTTACGTAATCCCAGGGCTTCATCTGCAGACCTGCAGCGATCTGTATGGCTTCGTGGCCGGCGGAAGTGGAATGTACATATTTGCAGATGGCGCGGTTCGCCTCGTACTTGTCAGCCATATTCCTTGCGAGGCACATGATACGGTATGCCTGCAGAAGCAGGTTCTGGAAATCCGCATCCAGCTCCCGGTGTGTAATGGTCGCTTTCAAAGTCGCCGCGCTTGTATTATCTTTAAGCACGCAAGATTGTTTTGGTGATGGTTGATTTTAAAAAAATAGTTGTAATAGCAACTATTGCTAACGCAAATTAATTAATATGCACGACACTTTCGTTAGTAATCCGTCTTTTTTTAAGCTGGATGCTACCCTCAAAAAAATACGCAACTACTGGCAGAAGAACTTCGATTCGCTGAACAAGGATATTACGGTGGATCAATGGTTACTGATAGAGAACCTCTACAAACACAAGCGCATCACGCACAATGAGTTGGCAAGGCTGACCTCCAAGGATATCACCACGGTTTCCCGGATCATTGAATTGTTAGTAAAGAAAGATTTGGTGGAAAGACAGGTTTCTACGGACGATCGTAGGAAGGTATATGTACAACTAACCCCTGCCGGTGTGAACAAGTATAAGGACATCCGGCCATTGGTATTGGAAATGCGTAAAACAGGGTGGAAAAATCTTTCTGAGCAGGATTATCAGGAGTTAACCAGGATATTGGATGTGATTTACAGTAACATTCCCTGAGTGGTGATTCGCTCTCAAACTTCAGGGCCAACAGTCCGATAAAAGTGAAAAAGAAAAAAATTAAAACGAAAAAAAGAAAAAGATATCGGATAGATGCCCTTTTTTACTGTTCAATTTTTTACTTTTTACTTTTCTGAAAACTGCAAAAGCCGTTTTCAACGGATCATTTCACCATAAATTCCAGCAGGCTGTCATTCTCGATGAAAGCTTCCAGCGAGTCCCCGATCTCAACGGGACCCACACCTTCCGGAGTGCCCGTGAACACCAGGTCTCCGATGTTCAGGGTAAAGAAACGGGAGATATAGGCGATCAATTTGTCGAAAGAGAACAACAGGTCTTTCGTATTCCCCTGTTGTGCGATCTCCTTGTTCTTGTACAAACAGAAATTGATGTCTTTCAGATCCGTTTCGTCCGTGAGCGGAATGAACTTGCCAACTACAGCCGAATTATCGAATGACTTGGCGATCTCCCAGGGCAGCCCCTTGGCCTTCTGCTTCTCCTGCAGGTCTCTCGCTGTAAAGTCGATACCCACCGAAATGCTGTCATAATACTTGGAGGCGAAACGCTCCTGGATGTGCTTCCCGTTCTTCGATATCCGCAACACCAGTTCGCATTCGTAATGCAGATTATCCGTGAACTCCGGATAATAGAAAGGATGGTTGTTCTGCAACAATGCATTCTTTGGTTTCATGAAAATCACGGGTTCGGAGGGCACTTCGTTCTTCAATTCTTCTGCATGTTTGGCATAGTTTCTTCCAACGCAGATAATTTTCATAATGCGTGTATTTTGTAAGGTTAAATAAAGCCTATGGTTATACCTATATCCCACAATACATTGTCCATTGTACGTATTATAATTCAAATCGACAGCTAAATTGAATCATATAACGGTCATTGCACACGGATCATGGTCTATAGCGGTTAAGGCAGGGGTACCTTTCAGGCACGAAATATACAATTTACTTCTATAATGGGAAAGTGAGGTTGTTATAATTGTTCATCGAGCGTTGCAGACCAATAGTGGCGAAGCTCTCGACAATCTCCATGCATTTGTCAATCTTCTGCAGCACCACCGGTTCTTCCCTGCTGCTCCATTTGCCCAGTACATAATCAACCTGTCTTCCCTTCGGGAAGTCATTGCCAATCCCGAATCGCAGGCGTGGATACTGGTTGGTTCCAATAGATTCCTGAATGCTTTTAAGCCCGTTATGCCCGGCATCACTGCCTCCCGGGCGCAAGCGGATCACATCCAGCGGTAACGCGAGCTCATCCACGATCACCAATATATTCTCTAAAGCGATCTTTTCCTTATCCATCCAATATTTGACGGCTTTCCCGCTCAGGTTCATATAGGTGGTGGGCTTGATCACCACCAGTGTTCTCCCTTTCCACTTTATTTCCGCAACATCCGCCAGCCGGTCGCTTCTGAAGCCGGTATTGTGCTTGTGCGCAAGCGCATCCGCTACGTCAAAACCGACATTATGCCGGGTGTGATGATACTCCGATCCGATGTTCCCTAATCCGACAATGAGATACTTCATATACCTGATACTTAACCCGATTAAAATCGGGATGCCAAAAATAAAAAGCCCGGCTGATATTCCGCCGGGCTTTCTGATATAAATATTTTACCAATTTATTTCTTCTTGGCATCCTTTTCCGCAGCAGCTTCTTCCTGTTTCAGCTGACGCGTCATTACCACGGAAGCAACCGGGATACGGGGAGAGTTCAGTATCTCTATGTCCTCTGCTTTCACGTCTTCCACACGGATGTTACCGTTCAGGTCCAGGTTATCGATGTTCACTTCCAGGTTCTCTTTCAGATCCTTCGGAAACGCCTTTACTTTCAATGCTTTCATTTTCACTACCAGCTTACCGCCGTTCTTTACGCCGATAGACTGGCCTACCATTTTCAGGGGCAGTGTAGCAACCACTTTCTTGTCCTCTACCAGCTCCAGGAAGTCAATATGCGAAAGTTCGTCCGTAACGGTATCGAACTGCAGGTCCTTCATAATGCAGCGGTAAGTTTTTGCGCCCAATTTGATCTCTGCGATCTGGAAGTCAGGTGTATACACCAGTGATTTGAAAGCAGTAACAGGAGCTGAAAAACTAACTGTATCTGCACCCCCATAAATAACGCAAGGCACTTTTTCCTCAGAACGAAGTTGGCGGGTGGCTTCTTTGCCGAATTCGCTCCTGAGTTCTCCTTCGATGGTTATTGTTTTCATTGTTTAAACATTTATGAATAATGATAAAAAACTTGTTATTGCATCCTGCGCTGACTGTGCACGAACAGGCTTGTAATAGATTTGTTCTCATGCATGTTACGGATGGCCACCGCAAACAGGTCCGCCACACTGATCACCTTGATCTTCGGGCTTTGCTGCTTCAGCGGGATGGTATCGCATACCACCAGTTCCTCCAGCACAGAGTTTTCAATATTCTCGTAAGCCTTGCCACTGAACACCGGATGAGTACAGAAAGCCCTTACGCTCCGGGCCCCTTTCTCCATCAGCAATGCGGCAGACTTGGTGAGCGTCCCTGCAGTGTCGCAGATATCATCGATCAACACGATGTCCCTGTCCTTCACATCCCCGATCACCACCATTGACGCAATTTCATTCGCCCGTTTACGGTGCTTGTCGCAGATCACCATTTCCGCATTGAAAAAGCTGGCCACTTCACGCACCCGGGTGGTAGAACCCACGTCAGGGGACGCAAAGGTAAGGTTTTTCAACTTCAGATTCTCTATATAGGGAATAAAAATCGCGGAACTGTCGAGGTGATCCACCGGGATATCAAAGAACCCCTGGATCTGCGGAGCGTGCAAATCCATGGTTATCACCCTGTTAGCACCTGCAGCCGTCAGCAGATTGGCGATCAGCTTGGAACCGATGGCCACCCTGGGCTTATCTTTCCGGTCCTGCCGGGCGAACCCGAAATACGGGATCACTGCGGTGATATACCCTGCGGAGGCTCGTTTAGCCGCATCGATCATGAGCAGCAGCTCCATAAGGTTATCGGAGGGGGCGCAGGTACTTTGTACCAGGAAAACATAGTGGCCGCGGATACTTTCAAGGAAAACCGGTTGAAATTCGCCGTCGCTGAATTTCTGGATATTCACTTTACCCAGGCCATTGCCATACCTGGCCGCGATACGCTCTGCCAGTGCGGGATTGCTATTACCCGTAAAGATTTTTACCGATGGATTCATGATGAAGAAAAGAGGTTGCAAAACTATGACTTTATACCGGATATGAAGAAAAAAAATTCAGGCGCTTTTATATCAATTCGCCATAGAGTGATGACTGAGGGGGAAAAACTAAAAAATTTGGTAAATATTTGCTAATATAATTAGCATTTTGTAAATTTGGGAAAGGCTTGAAAATGAATGTTAACCCGGGGCTCCTGCCCTCTATCTCGAATTACATTGCGCCTCGCAAGCGGCCCCCCATCAGAGAATGGGCCGAAGATGACCGGCCGCGGGAAAAGCTGGTGAACAAAGGCGCTGCAACGCTCAGCCATGCTGAAATACTCGCTATCCTCCTGAACACCGGCACGCCGGAACGATCGGCAGTGGAACTGGCCCGGGAAATCCTTGACAGTGTCGACAACAACCTGTCGGAGTTGGCCCGGAGGGATGTCCATTATCTGCGGCAATTCCGGGGTATCGGCGAAAAGAAAGCGATCACCATCCTCGCAGCCCTTGAGTTTGCCCGGAGGCGGCAGAGCGAGCCCCTGCTTGACAAGCCTGTTATCCGGAGCAGTGCGGAAGCAGCGGCGCTTTTGAAACCCCTCCTGGAAGATATGGCGTATGAGGCCTTCCACGTGTTGTACCTCAACCATGCCAACAAGCTGTTGCATCACAATTGCGTTAGTTATGGCGGCATCACTTCCACCACCGTGGATCCCCGCATCGTATTCGAGGAGGCGCTGCTGCACAAATCCACCCGCCTGATATTATGCCATAACCATCCTTCCGGAAATCTCCGGCCCAGCCGTTCAGATATCAGCATCACACGAAAAATGAAGGATGCAGGGAAATTGCTGGAAATAGAAGTGCTGGATCACCTGATCGTTTCGGATGAAGGGTATTTCAGTCTGCGGGAAGACGGCCTGATGCCGGATAAACCGGATGAACCATAAGAGGGATCACCGGATCAGCGTGGTAACGCCCTTCTGGAACACGCGTGTCCCCAGCTCTGTGTCCGTGTATTCCAGCATCCATGCATAGGCGCCTATGGGTGCAGGGGACCCGTTGATCTTTCCGTCCCACTTTTGCATCCAGTTATGGGATTCAAACACCAGTTGGCCATTCCTTCCGTATACGCGGAATGTCAGGTCAGCTGTTTTGTACCCGTTCAACGGATACAGGTAATCGTTAATACCGTCATTATTCGGCGAAAAGGCGGTTGGCACTGCTACCCGGCAACTGGGAACGGTTTTGATGGTATGTACAATGGTATCAAAACATTGCATGTCGCTTTCCACGATCAGCCTTACGTTGTAGGTCTGTTCGCGACTGCCAACGGGGTAACGGAGGGATGGCGGGGTCATCAGCCGGGTACTGGGCCCATAGCCAAAATCCCAGTTGTAGGAAACGATACGGCCCACGCTCTGGTTCGTAAATGCCACCATGTCCAGCGGGCAGAGTACGGAAGCAGACATACTGAATTCAGCTTTCAGCTCATTGTCCAGCAGCACGTCTTCCGTATGCTCGTCGGTACAAACACCATTGGAAACCTGCAGCTTCACCTTCTTCCGCCCGAAATCGGTGTACACCTTGTCCACTGTGCGGGTATTATAAGTCGAGCCATCATCAAAAGACCATTTCCAGCTGTTGACGCCATGTGCTCCATCATGCTGCAGGTACAATGAGTCACTTGCGCAATTCAAGGCCAAATGATAGGTGAAACGCGCACTCACCGTATCTTTTGCCGTGAATGCCACGGTGTAACCCAGAGGGGTTTCCACGCCGCATTCGCTGATCAGCGTATTACCATCGCTGCCGCGAACCAGGTCGATATTAAAATTGCCTCCGATGTAGATAGGCGCGCTCAGCATCAGCTCTATGCTATCCGTCATGGTACCGGTACAGAAAGTATTGGCCTTTATAATATTGACGGGTGAACCGTTGCCGCGAATTCGGAAATCACTTCCGTCCGGCGCCACGGAGTTGCAGAGGACCGGGCCGGATAAAAGGACTTTGAGGGTAGAGGGTTCGCAGCCTGCCGGTCTGATCTTGTCAAACGGCACCGGCTGTGCAACAGGCACGGTGAAAGCAACCTCCTTCCCTACTGCCATGGGATTGTCGCAGGCATCGAGGATCGTATTACCGTCTGTACCATTGCGGACACGCACGGTGTAATTGCCGGCAGGCAATGGCCTGTCCAGCAGCAATACTACGGAATCCATATCGAATCCACTACCGCAGCCCACACCTGTGGCACTTGTTACCACCGCATTGGAGCCGGTGATCTCAAATTCACTGCCTTCCGCCGTCATGGTGCTGCACTGGAATCGTTTGTTCAGTTTTATGCTGACCTGATTGTTACGGCAACGAAAGTCGGCCTCCAGGAATGCGCCGGGCAAGGGGTCGGTGATATTGGCGGTTCCGCCGCCGAAGGACAGCTCATAACCACTTTGCGTTTGCGTGAAATGGCTGACCATTAACAAGTATTGATGCCCTACGATCAGTGTTGGCATACTGCTCCAGTTGGGCTCGCTCAACCCTTCGCAGGCCATAAGCCGCGTACCCGCGGTAGACGCTCCGGTAGCACCGGGTATCGCACTCCAGTTGCCGGCTACCTGTGTGGCCGTGTTGGTATACACATCGCTTACAGGCTTACCGGTAACATCAAATAACTGCCAGTCGTAATCATCCCGCAGATCATTCGGTGTGATTGTAAATCCCAGTGTACCTGCGCCATAACAGGTAAACTTGTACCAGAAAGGATTCACATCGCGATAAGTCACGCCCGCCGGGCAGTAAGGCAGCGGGATCACCGTACCCGCGCAAAGCGGAACAGACGCCTGTTTCAGGGCTTTCGTACCACAGATGGGGAAAGCGCTTTGCGGAGTTTGGCCCCGTTGCATACACGCCTGCGCCGAAACTTCGGATACAACCAGCAAAAGGGGCAATATTAAAATGAAGAGAATGCGCATGTAGTAATCGACAGCAATATAACGACTATTGTATAAAGTAATAACATGTCGTTTTGTTACATTTGCAGGAATTATCCTATTAATAAAATATCTCACATGCTCAAAATAGGCTTGTTCGGCGTAGGGCACTTAGGCAAGATCCATTTATCTCAGCTGGCCACGATGAAAAACGTAGAAGTGACCGGTTTTTTCGATCCGGGTGATGCACATGCCGAAGGCGTTCAGGAACAATACCATATCAAACGGTACGATTCACCGGAAGCACTCATCCTTGACTCTGACGCCATCGACATTGTAGCCCCTACCACCCAGCATTTCCGGCTTTGTGAACTGGCCATCCGCAACGGCAAGCACGTATTCGTGGAAAAACCGATGACCAATACCATGGATGAAGCCAAACGGCTGGTCAAACTGGTGGAAGAAGCCAATATTAAATTTCAGGTGGGGCATGTGGAGCGATTTAACCCGGCTTTTCTTGCCCTGAAAGGATATGAACTGAACCCAATGTTCATAGAAGTACACCGCCTGGCAGAGTTCAACCCGCGCGGAACAGACGTGAGCGTAATTCTGGATCTGATGATCCACGATATCGATATCGTGCTAAGCATCGTGAAATCCAGCATCAGCCGCATCTCTGCAAGCGGTGTTGCCGTCATGAGCGACACACCGGATATTGCGAACGTACGCATAGAATTCCATAACGGCTGCGTTGCCAACCTTACTTCCAGCCGTATCTCCCTCAAGAAAATGCGCAAAATGCGCCTCTTCCAGAAAGACGCCTACATCGGTATCGATTTCCTGGACAAGAAAACGGAGATCATCAAACTGAAAACACCTGCGGATGAAGGGCTTTTCACGCTGGACATTGCCACCAATGCCGGCAAAAAGACCATCGCCATCGCCAACCCGGAGATCAAACAATCCAATGCGATCCGGATGGAACTGGAACTCTTCCGGGACAGCATCCTGGAGAATAAACCAGTCGCCGTGAATGTAATCGATGGATTCCAGGCACTGGAAGCGGCTCACCAGATCCTGCAAAAGATCGGCAAGGGGCAGTCCGAATAACGGTATCGCCTATATTATTTTCTGCGTTCCTGCAAAAAAGCCGCTGCTATTATGAGGTCCTGCGGACGGGTGATCTTGATATTCTGCTCTTCGCCTTCTACCAGGTTCACGGCATATCCGAACCGCTCTACCACAGTGGCTTCATCGGTGAACAAGGGGTCGTAGGGTTGTTCAAATGCAGGCAGTATCTGTTCCGATAAAAAGGTCTGCGGAGTTTGAATGATCCGGAACCGGCTTCTATCCGCCGCTATATTCCCTTCGTCATCCACTTCCCGTATACTGTCCTTCAACGCGATGGCGGGCACGGCATTCCCTTTGGCCAGGGCTTCCTCATAACAGGTACGGATCAACGAAAGGGAAAGCAGGGGTCTTACGCCGTCATGCACAAATACCACCGCTTCCTGCGGGATCACCTGCAGGCCGTTCCGCACGGAGTGAAAGCGGGTTTCCCCACCATCTACCAAAGTAACGGAGGGCGGCCGGTCGAATGCAGCCAATACAGTGGCGAGATTGCCCTTATGCGCTTCCGGCAGCACCAGCACAATGTGCGTATCTTCATAAGCCTGCAAAAAAGCATGAATGGTATGATACAATACCGGCTTGCCTTCCAGCTCCAGGAACTGCTTGGGTGTAGTGTGGCCCATCCTTTGCCCGGAACCTCCGGCTACAATGAGCGCTATTTTGCGGCGGGAAATCATATGTACTTACGAAGTAAAGGATTTAAAAAGAAAAGGCAAACAGCTTCTGCCATTTGCCTTGAATAAAGTTAACCCTCGAAGGGATCAAACGATCAGCATCGCATCTCCATAGCTGAAGAAGCGGTATTTCTCTTTGATGGCCTGCTGGTAAGCTTCCATGATCAGATCGTACCCGGCAAAGGCGCATGTCATGATCAACAGGCTGGTCTTTGGCAGATGGAAATTGGTCACCAGGGCATTCGGGATGGAGAAATCGTAAGGAGGATGGATGAAGGTGTTCGTCCAGCCTTCCGCCGCCTTCAGGTGATTCTGTGCAGTCACGGATGATTCGATCGCTCTTACGGTAGTGGTACCGATCGCGCAGATCTTACGGTTCTCTTCTTTCGCTTTGTTCACAATCTTCACCGCATACTCATCGATGTGAAAATATTCCGCATCCATTTTGTGCTTGCTCAGGTCTTCCACCTCAATCGGACGGAAAGTGCCCAAACCGGTGTGCAGCGTTACTTCCGCGAATTTCACCCCTTTGATCTCCAGGCGTTTGATCAGCTCGCGGCTGAAGTGAAGACCAGCGGTGGGAGCCGCAACAGCGCCTTCGTACTTCGCATACACGGTCTGATAACGCTCTTTGTCCTCATCCTCGGGCTTGCGTTTGATGTATTTAGGCAAGGGAGTTTCACCCAGACTATCCAGCACTGCCTTGAACTCATCGTCGTTCCCTTCGAACAGAAAGCGGATAGTACGGCCGCGGGAAGTAGTGTTGTCGATCACTTCCGCTACCAGGCTCTCGTCATCGCCAAAATACAATTTGTTACCTACCCTGATCTTCCTCGCAGGATCCACGATCACATCCCACAAACGGTTCTGCTTGTTGAGCTCGCGCAGCAGGAATACCTCGATCTTCGCACCGGTCTTTTCTTTACGGCCATATAGACGTGCCGGGAACACTTTGGTGTTGTTCACGATCATGACGTCTTTGTCGTTAAAGTAACCGAGGATGTCTTTGAAAACCTTGTGCTCTATTTTGCCGGTGGTGCGGTTAACAACCATCAGGCGGCTCTCATCTCTTGTTTTGGAAGGATGTTGTGCGATCAGATTTAAGGGAAGATCGAACTTGAATTGTGATAATTTCATATTACGGTATGAATGAATTTAAAGTGTGCGAAGGTACGAAATAGAATGCATTTTGTCAAAAATTCCTCTCCCGCCCGGGAATGGCCGCTATAAGACGGCGGGTATAATCGGATTGCGGCCGGTGGTAAACGTCCGCCGCCGGTCCGATCTCAGCGATCTTTCCCTTGTTCATCACCATCATCCGGTCGCTCATGAAATGCACGACGGACAGGTTATGGGAGATGAATATGTACGTGAAATTAAACTCCTGCTGCAGCTGCACCAGCAGGTTAAGCACCTGGGCCTGTACGCTTACATCCAGGGCGGATACGGATTCATCGCAGATAATGAACTCCGGTTCCACCGCTAATGCCCGCGCAATCACAATCCGCTGCCGCTGACCGCCGGAAAATTCATGTGGATAACGGTCATAATGCTCCGGGCGGAGATTCACCTTTTCCAGCAGCTCCATTACTTTCTGCTTCCGGATCCTGTCGTTCCGGTACAAGCCGTGTACCTGCATTGGCTCCAGGATAGCCTGCCCCACGGTAAGCCTGGGATTCAGGGAAGAATAGGGATCCTGGAAGATCAGCTGTATGTGCTTACGCATCTCCCGCATGGCTGCGGCACTCAGGTTTCGAAGGTCCTTCCCCCGGTATAACACCCGGCCGCCTGTGGGTTCTATCAACCGTAACAAGCTGCGGCTCAGGGTGGTTTTACCACATCCGGACTCACCCACCAGTCCCAGCGTTTCCCCTTCCCTTACTTCGAAACTCACGTCGTCCACCGCTTTCGCCCAACCCCGTACTTTTCCCAGCAAACTCCGGCCTTGCGGGAACCAGGTACGTAACCCTTCCACTTTCAGGAGCGGCGGACGATCAGCCAATAGCCGGTCACGCGCCTGCAAAGCTTCTTCAGGCAAAGCCAGGGAGTGTGTAAAAGCCTGTACATCTTCCGCCTTTTCTTTTACAGCGCCCGCCGCGTCTGTTGCCATAAAATCCCGCACCACCGGCAGGCGGCGGAGGCGTGCATCCAGAGGGGGGCGGCAGGCCAGGAGACCTTTGGTATAAGGATGCCGGGGATGATCGAAAATATCGTTCACGGTGCCTTCCTCCACAATATTTCCTTTGTACATCACGGCCACCCGGTCCGCTATCTCAGCGATCACCCCGAGGTCATGCGTGATGAACACTACGCTCATGCCCATCTCCCGCTGCAGCTCTTTCAGCAGCTCGAGGATGGTTTGCTGCACCGTTACGTCCAGCGCAGTAGTGGGTTCGTCAGCAATGAGCAGTCGTGGCCCGCAACTGATGGCCATAGCGATCATAACCCTTTGTTTCTGGCCTCCGGACAATTCATGCGGGTATTTGTCGTATACAGTAACAGGCTGCGGAAGGCGCACTCTTTCGAAAAGCGCCACAGTCTGTTCTTTCGCTTCACGCCGGGAAACTTTCTTATGTAACCGGATCGCTTCCGCCACCTGCATGCCGCAGGTTTTCAGCGGATTGAGGGATGTCATCGGCTCCTGGAAGATCATGGCGATCTCGTTGCCGCGATAGCCGCGCATTTCCGTCATTGGCAGTTGCAAGAGGTTTACAGGAGATTTGCCGGACGCCTGGTAAATGATCTCGCCGCCGCTGATCCTTCCCGGGGATTGAATCAGTCGCATTAAACTCAACGCCGTAACGGATTTCCCGGAACCGGACTCCCCTACCACACCTAATATCTCACCAGGCGCAATATCCAGGTTGATGCCGTTCACGGCGGTGACAGTTTCCGTTTCCGTGCGGAAAGTTACTTCCAGCCGGCGGAATGAAACGAGTGGCAGAGAGCTCAAAAGCGCAGATGTTTAACGGTTTGGTGACTGTTGATGAGGTTCTTCAGAGAGTCGATCCCTATTTTGAGATGACGGTCCACAAATTCGCTGGTCACCTTCTTATCGCTCTCTTCGGTTTTAACGCCTTCCGGTACCATGGGCTGATCAGATACCAGCAACAACGCGCCGGTTGGGATCTTGTTAAAAAAACCGACAGAGAATATGGTAGCAGTTTCCATATCGATGGCCATCGCGCGGATGCGCTCGAGGTATTTTTTGAAATCGGCGTCATGCTCCCATACGCGACGGTTCGTGCTGTAGCAGGTGCCCGTCCAGTAATCGCAACTGTATTCGCGGATGGTGGTGGAAATAGCTTTTTGGAGGGCGAAGGCCGGCAGGGCCGGAACTTCGGGCGGGAAATAGTCGTTGGAAGTACCTTCTCCGCGGATGGCGGCGATCGGTAAAATAAGATCGCCGATGTTGTTCTTTTTCTTCAATCCTCCGCATTTCCCTAGGAACAACACGGCCTTTGGCATGATGGCGCTCAACAGGTCCATCACCGTGGCGGCGCCGGGGCTTCCCATTCCGAAATTAATAATGGTAATATCTCCTGCCGTACAGCATTGCATAGGTTTGTCCATTCCCACGATCTTCGCCTTGTTCCATTGGGCAAACATCGTCACGTAGTTGGAAAAGTTGGTCAGGAGGATGTGCGAGCCGAAATTCTCGAGCTTCTCTCCGGTATAGCGGGGAAGCCAATTAGCTACTATCTCTTCTTTCGTCTTCATAGCTTTTTGACAAGTGAATGTAACCTTTTTTCGGCAAACAGCCATCAGTTCCCTAGTTTTACAGCATGATCCACATCGAATTCCCGCCGCCCGACTTCCGCATCATGGCCGCTGACGGTCAGGACATGATCTTTGATCCTTTCCGGAAAAAATATGTGGTGTTGACGCCGGAGGAGTGGGTCCGACAAAATTTCCTGAACTATCTCGTGAAAACAAAGGCTTATCCCGGTGTGCTGATGAGCATTGAAAAGGAATTATCCCTCGGCGAACTGCGCAAACGGTGCGACATTGTAGTATACACCCGCGAGGCCGAACCCTGGATGATCGTGGAATGCAAGGAGATGGACGTCCCCCTCGGTACGGCAGTGCTGGAGCAGATTGTACGGTATCATATGGCATTGCCAGCCGCTTATCTCGTGATCACGAACGGACGAAATACGTGGTGTTGCCGGTTAAATACCGCTGAAGGGAATTGGGAGTTTGAGACGGAGTTACCGGATTATCCGGCCCTTCCGGCGTAAAAGGAAATGGCCGGCCCGGGAGGCCAGCCATTCGTTTGAATACCGTATAAATGCGATCAGGGGAAGATACCCAGTTGCTCGTAAGCAGCGCCCACCTTGTCGATAGCGCATACATAAGCCGCTGTACGCATATCCTTGATCTTTTTGTGTTCCAGTGATTTTTCCCGCACCTCATGCAGGGCGGTGATCATGGTTTCCTCCAGTCCGGAATACACCAGGTCCACTTCGTCCGCACCATGCGCAATGAATTTCCTTTCTTTCTCGGATACTTTCTTGCCGGTCAGTTCTTCGATCTGCCCGAGGATGTGGCTGTTCATATTTTCATCGAAGCGCTTGCCAAGGCGGCCATAACGCACGTGGCTCAGGTTCTTC
This sequence comes from Chitinophaga niabensis, assembly GCA_017849435.1. Taxonomy (GTDB): domain Bacteria; phylum Bacteroidota; class Bacteroidia; order Chitinophagales; family Chitinophagaceae; genus Chitinophaga; species Chitinophaga niabensis_A. The sequence continues at coordinate 186,298 of JAFIGY010000003.1, read as the reverse complement.
AACCACTCGAAGTAAGATACGGTTACCCCGCCGGCATTCAGGAACATATCCGGTACAACGATCACGCCTTTCCTGGCGAGTATCTCGTCCGCTTCCGGTGTGAGCGGTCCGTTGGCCGCTTCTCCGATGATCTTGGCTTTCACACGGGGCGCATTCTCTCCGTCAACCACGTTTTCGAGCGCGGCGGGAATGAGGATATCACATTCCAGTTCGAGGCCTTCCGTATTTTTTTTGAGGTTCTTTGCGCCGGGGAAACCCACGATGGAACCGGTTTCATTGCGATGTTTCAGCACCGCATCAGGATCCATACCCTTGGGATTGAAGATAGCACCGTCCCATTCAATGAGGCAGATCACCTTCGCGCCTGCTTCATGGAAATACTTCGCGGCATGATAGCCAACATTCCCCATCCCTTGTACGATCACTTTTTTGCCTTCGAGGCCGGTGTCCATTCCCAGGCGTTTCATGTCTTCCTTCACGCTGCAAAGCTCACGAAGACCATAGAACACCCCCAGCCCCGTGGCCTCCTTGCGACCCCGCACGCCCCCCTGTGATACGGGTTTGCCGGTCACGCAACCATAGCCGTCGATCTCTCCGGGACGGAGGCTCATGTAAGTATCCAGGATCCAGCTCATTTCGCGCTCGCCTGTTCCGTAGTCAGGAGCGGGTACGTCAATGCCTGGACCGATAAAGTTCTTTCTCACCAGCTCGGCGGTATAACGGCGGGTGATATTTTCCAATTGAAAAGGGCTGTAATTGCGGGGATTGATCTTGATACCGCCTTTGGCGCCACCGAAGGGCACATTCACGATGGCACATTTGTAAGTCATCAGGGCGGCCAGCGCCATCACCTCGTCCTGGTTCACTTCGTCGCTGAAACGGATACCGCCTTTACAAGGGAGTTTGTGATGAGAATGTTGTACACGGTAAGCTTCAATTACATCGATCCGGTCTCCAACCCTCACCGGGAATTTGATCCGGTATACAGCATTACAGGCTTTGATCTGCTCCAGTATCCCCTTTTCCCACTTGGTGAACTGCGCAGCTTTATCGAAGCTTTGTTCCACGCTGTGGAAAAAGCTATAATGCTGTTCTTGCGCCAGCGCTTTTGCTTTAGCCATAAAAAACGGTTTTGTATATTGTTTTGGTGTTTCCCGTATGTTGATCTGTTCCTATTCCTTTTCCAGCCTGCTGATCCGGCGATCCAGTCTTACCAGATATAACACGATACCGATAAAAATGATCACCAGCGCGCCCACTACCACGTAAATTTTCCCTTCACTCCGGAAGAACTGGTTCACGGGACCTTTTTCAGTATCCTGTTGTGCTGAAGCAGTGAGAGATGTCAGCAGCAGGCATATGGACAGGAAGAAATATTGCAATCGTTTAGCCATGGAGAAGATTTTTTAATGCCAGTTTTTTATACCGCACCCGCAGGGTGAAGATCCAGATACTCAGCAATACCCATCCGATAATGGCCGGGTAAAACACCCGCATCATCACATGGTTGGTGTCTTTGGAGCTGAAACCCGGACTGGTAGCGCTTCCCGGATGGAGGGAATCCACCATGCGCGGAATGATGTAGGTCAGCGGTATAAGTAAGGCGAATGCGAATACGTTGTAGATAGCGGAAACCCTGGCGCGTTTGTCCAGATCGGTAAAAGACTGCCGGAGCACCAGGTAAGCCAGGTAGATGGTCAATGCGATGCCGGTGGTCAGCTGTTTGGGATCGTTCACGATAGTGCCGCCCCAGGTGTAAGTGCTCCATAATGCGCCTGTGGCAAAGCCCATCAGGCCAAAAAGCACGCCCACACTGCCGCCGCTGGATGCGACGATATCTTTCCGGAGATCGTTGGTAGCCAGGTACCAGACGGAGTATACAACAGAGATCGTGAAGTTGGCGTACATGCACATCCACATGGGAACGTGGAAGAAGAGGTTCCGGCTGGACTGCTCATTGGTTCCAATGACCGGTATTTCTACACTGAAACCTGCGATGATCACGTATAGGAGGAGTATGACACTCAGAAATTTCCACCAATGTTTTGCCATTATGCTAGAGCGATGATATGTGGGGGCAAACCTACAGGATTTAGCGTTAATGACAAAGCAATTTGCCGATTTTGACATTATCGCAAAAGGCCCGCAAATACTTGAAAAACCTTTACCGGGGCCGTGATTTTGTTAAAAAATGTATGGAATTATTCTTTCCAGAGATAAGGGAACAGTACCAGCGCCAGCGCGATCACAAGCACATCCATCCCGCCCAGCAGCAGGAACATGCCCGGCAGGCCGGGCTGCGCTACCGGGGCAAAGGCGCTTCTCGAAATGTTGGCCAGCAGCATAAGGATGGGCATGATCAACGGGAAGCCCATGATAGCCATCAGTGCTGCATTGTGACTGGCCTGTGCCGCTATAGCCGCCAGCATGGTGAAAAGCAGGGACAGGCTAACTCCGCCCAATACCACCACACCCAGGAAGTACAGCGGATGGATCAACGGGTTGCCCAGGAAGAAAATGCAACAGACCAGCGAAACAACGCTGAAAGCGGCCATCAGCAATACATTATAGATCAGCTTGGCCACTATGAAATAACGGGGATGCACCAACGAATAGAAATAGAGCAATCGCCCCCGGCTTTCCTGCAGGAAGCTTTTTGCCACGGCGTTCACGCATACGAAGAGCTGTACCACCCAGAAGAGGGCATTCCAGATATTTTCCTCCGGCTCCTTCACCATCAGGTTGATCACAAAAACCGTAGAGAACACATACAGCAGGATACCGAACAATGCATGCCGCTGCCGCCATTCCAACAGCAGGTCTTTTTTAACGAGGGCGATGATCCGGGAGAGGGAACTTTTCACAAGCGCAAAGATAAAGGCTAAAACCATTAACTTTAGCCCCTTATCACCTGGGAAAGTTATGATAAAGAAGATCGTAGTAGCCAACCGCGGAGAGATCGCCCTGCGGATCATGCGTTCCGCACGCGAACTGGGCATCGCCACCGTAGCCGTTTTTTCGGAAGCGGATCGCCTGATGCCTTTTGTGCAATATGCGGATGAAGCAGTATGTATCGGGCCGGCCGCATCCAGCCAGAGTTATCTCCTTGGTGACAAGATCATCGCGGTGGCCAAAAACACCGGCGCGGATGCTATCCATCCGGGTTACGGCTTCCTGAGCGAGAACGCGAAGTTCGCGCAGGCGGTAGCGGATGCCGGACTGGTCTTCATCGGCCCCTCCGCGGCGTCTATCGAGATTATGGGCAGCAAACTGGCCGCCAAGCAGGCCGCGCAACGTTTTGGCGTGCCGATGGTACCTGGCACGGAAACACCATTGCGCAGCGTGGAAGAAGCCCGTGAAGTGGTGAAGAAAACGGGGTTCCCCATCCTGATCAAAGCCTCTGCCGGCGGCGGCGGTAAAGGTATGCGCGTTGTGCAGCAGGAAAGTGAACTGGAGGAACAGATCCGGCTGGCTAAAAGTGAAGCCCTGAGCGCGTTTGGTGATGATGCAGTATTTATCGAAAAATACGTGGGCGCTCCCCGCCACATCGAGATACAGGTGCTGGGAGATCAGCACGGCCATTGCGTATACCTGTTTGAAAGGGAATGCTCCATCCAGCGGCGTCATCAGAAACTGATTGAAGAAGCACCGTCTTCCTGCCTCACACCCGCTATCCGCGCGGCTATGGGCCAGTGCGCAGTGGATGTGGCCCGGGCCTGTAATTATTACGGTGCGGGCACCGTGGAATTCCTCGTGGATGAGCAGCTCAATTTCTATTTCCTGGAAATGAACACCCGCCTGCAGGTGGAACATCCCGTTACGGAGATGATCACAGGGCTCGACCTGGTGAAGGAACAGATCCGCATCGCAGAAGGCGGCAAACTGCTGTTCACGCAGGAAGAACTGCAGATCAACGGTCACGCCATCGAACTGCGTGTTTGTGCAGAAGACCCGGCCAATAATTTCCTGCCGGATACCGGTCAGCTTGAAACCTATATCCGCCCGCAGGGTTACGGTGTGCGCGTGGACGATGGTTATGAGCAGGGCATGGATATTCCCATTTACTATGATCCGATGATCGCGAAACTGATCGCCTGGGGAGCGGACCGGGAAGAAGCGCGGAAACGCCTGCTGCGGGCCATCGCGGAATACCAGGTCACCGGCATCCGCACCACCCTGCCTTTCGGCGAATGGGCCTTACAACAACCCGCCTTTATTGAAGGGAACTTCGACACGAATTTCATCAGCAAATACTTTACACCCCAGGCATTGGAACACCTGAACGAAGATGCCGCCCGTGCCGCCGCCATACTCGCCGCTCAGATCTGGCAAACCGCAGGTCAGCCACAGGTGCCTGTTACAGCAAGCACCAACGGTCAGGCATCACAGTGGAAAAAAAGGAAGATCATGCGGTGAGCGGAACAGCTTTACTCAGCCGCCGTTGTGTCACTCACTTCAACTGCCGGTAACACTTCCGGGCTTTTTACCCTGAACGTGAATTTCTTTTGGGTCACATAGCTGAAACATACCACCAGCACCGTTGTGAATATTTTGGAGATCGTGGGGTAGAAATGACAGATCTCTACGAAAAATTTCATGAACACATAGTTGAACAACAGGCAAACCCCTACCAGCAAAAAGTACCGGATCAACTGTACGCGGCCGCGGAGGTTGGAATCGGAGAAAACGATGTATTTGTTCAACAGGAAGCCCGTGGGAAAGCTGATCACGAAAGCCATCAGCACCGCTGCAATGTGCGGGCTGATAGTCAGGAAAGGCAGATGCAGCATCTGCTTTTTCAGGATGAAGTTATAGCTCACGAAGAACAACAGAATATCCAGCAACGTATTACCGCCCCCGCAAGCCAGGTAGCGGAAGGTCTGAAAAGGCATCACCTTCGCAAAAGGCTTGTAGAAGAATGCCAGGATATCGAGAATGAGTTGCTTCATAATAAAACGCCGCAAAGCTACGAATGAAAAACTAATAAAGCGCGAGGTTAAGGGATTTTAACATCCCCCTTTCGCCCGGCCCCGGAACAGCCGTTGAAGTGAGTGACACAACGGCGGCCTGTCATAGATTAGACGCCGGTTCCACCCCCTTCCATACGCATTAAGGCAATTCCGTACCACGATGGTAACAATGCCGGCAGCGCGGCTCGTACAGGTCTTTCTCCCCCAGCAATACCGTGCTCTTGTCCGCACTCTTGCGGTAAGAATGTGTGGCAATGTTCCCACATTGCACGCAGATGGCGTGCAGCTTGGTGATATACTCTGCTTTCGCCAGCAAAAAAGGCATAGGCCCAAAGGGCTCACCCTGGAAGTTCATGTCCAGCCCGGCCACGATCACCCTGATACCGGCAAGTGCCAGCTGGTCGCACACATTCGGCAGCTCCATATCAAAGAACTGCGCTTCGTCGATCCCTACCACATCCACTCCCTGCCCCAGCAACAATATTTGCTGGGAACTTTCCACGGGGGTGGATAATATTTTCGATTCATCGTGCGAAACAATATTATGTTCATCATAACGCACGTCCATCGCCGGCTTGAATATCTCCACAGAAAGATTCGCGATACGCGCACGCTTCAGCCTGCGAATCAGTTCTTCCGTTTTACCCGAGAACATCGAGCCGCAGATCACTTCGATCCATCCTTTCCGACCTCCCGTAAGAGAAGGTTCAATAAACATATTATAGTATTTTGATTACTAAGTTGTTAAAAAAGTATAACTTAGTGCAAATAAAATAATTTCTTCAAGAAGGCGTTAACAATTAAGGCATGGAAAAAATAAGTGCATTAATTGACAAACTGCAGGAATTGAAAAATTCGAATGCAGGTTTGCAAACCATTTCCTATTACACTCAACTGCTGCAGGCGGAAATCCTCCACCAGCGGAACCTTCAGAAACAGCAGGAGTTAAAAGGCCATGGACATGTGGCAGTGATCATGCCTGCCCATACTCCTGCCGTGGAAAAAACGGCACCCGCACCACTACCACCTCCTGTTCCGGAAAAGGCGGCTTCCAATGGCTACGCTCCGGATCGCGTGCCTGTGAAACTAAGGCCCACAGACGAAAAGCCGGTGAGCGCCACGCTTTTTGATCCTCCGCCTCCTCCCGTACCGCAGGAGAACGGTATCCGCAAAGAGCTGAACGAACTGGTGGGCAAACAATCCACCTCCCTGAACGACACACTCCGCAACAACAAGGTGGAGTTGGGTGAAAAGCTTGGTGGCATGGGCATTCCGGACCTCCGGAGCGCCATCGGCATCAACGACCGGTTCCAGTTCATCCAGGAGCTTTTCCGCGGCGATAAAACCATGTACGAGCGTTGTATCAAAACGATCAACGAAAGCACTTCGTTACAGGACGCGGAATACTGGATCGAGCGGGAGCTAAAGATCAAGCTGGGATGGGATGAGAAAGACACAGTGGTGAGCCACTTCTACACCCTCGTCAGGAAACGTTTTTCCTGAATGTAAGCCATGATCTTCCGCGTAGCTCCCTGGTGCTCTTCCACAAAGCGCCCGGCTATTTCACTTGTCTGTTCATAATAATATTCATCTTCCAGCGCATGCATGCTTTCGCGCAGGCTGGTAATGTCTTTTACCACCAATGCTCCCCGCAGTTGTACAAGCAGCTCCGCTTCGTGGAACTGGTGGAAGATGGGGCCGATGATCACCGGTTTCCCGTAGGTAGCCGGTTCCAGCAGATTATGTATTCCTTCCTTCCCGAAACCGCCACCCACATAGGCAATGCGGGCATAACGGTATAAAGCGGAGAGCATTCCCACATTATCGATGAGCAATACACGTGCGGGCGACTGTACGGTTCTGGCAAATACAGAATATCGCATCGCCTCCGGGAAAAGCGCCTCAATGCGTTGCAAATGGCTTTCCTGTATTTCATGCGGCGCCAGGATCAGCTGTCCATGCGGGTTCTCAGACCACCATGCGGCGAGGAGCTTCTCATCCTCATCCCAGGTGCTGCCTGCCACTACCACCTGCGCATTGGCGATGAAGCGTTCGATCTCCGGCAGCACCACGGGATGCTGCTGCAGCGCCCAAACCCTGTCGAACCGCGTATCCCCCGCCAGGGAAACATGCGGAATGCCGGCCTGCTGCAACAGGTGTAATGAGCTTTCATTCTGCACAAAGAGGTGATCCATCCGTTTCAATAACCCACGGAACAGGCCACCGTATCGTTTGAAGAAAACCTGGTCGGGGCGGAATATCCCGGAGATTAACAAAACCGGGATCTGCCTGGAGAAGAGCCCTGCCAGGTAATGATACCAGAACTCATACTTGATAAAAATGGCCAGCCGGGGGCGCACCAGGTTCAGGAAACGCCGGGCATTGGCCGCCGTATCCAATGGCAGATAGCATACGTGGTCCACCCCTTTGTAATCCTTGCGGACCTCGTATCCCGAGGGAGAAAAGAAAGTGAGCAGTATGCGGTGGCCGGGGTACTGTTGGCGGAGGGCTTCCAGTACGGGCCTTCCCTGCTCAAACTCCCCGAGGGAGGCAGCATGCACCCATACCAGCGGAAGATTGCCTTTCACAGCGGCTTTCAGCCCGTTCCATACATCCCGGCGGCCTTCCAGCCAAAGCCGGGCTTTTTTATTACCCCCTATCCGCGCTGCCAGCCATACGCCCAGCCTGTACAGCCGAACACCGGCATTGTAAAAAATGATCGATAAACCCACAGAATTGATACTTAACGCAATAAATCAAATATCTCACAAAGATAGTCCCTATGCCTATCCCAAAATTTGTAAATTTGCGGACTCAAAAAAAGACATCCTACATGGTTCCTATTCAGATGGTGGATCTCAAACGCCAGTACAGCAAGATTAAACCTCAGGTTGACGCCGCGATCCAGGAAGTGCTGGAAAGTGCTGCCTTTATCAATGGCACCCCCGTCCAGCAATTCTCGCAGGAGCTGGGGCAATACCTGGGCACCAAACATGTGATCCCCTGCGCCAACGGCACCGATGCATTACAGATAGCGATGATGGCACTCGGACTGGAACCGGGAGACGAGGTGATCACTCCCTCCTTTACCTTCATCGCCACCGCCGAAGTGATCGCATTGCTGCGCCTGAAACCGGTATTTGTAGATATCGATCCGAAAACTTACTGTATAGACCCGGCAGCCATTGAAAAAGCCATCACTCCCAAAACCAAAGCCATTGTGCCCGTACATCTGTACGGCCACAGCGCTGATATGGAACAGATCATGGAGATCGCCCGCAAACACAACCTGTTTGTGATCGAAGATAATGCACAGGCTATCGGCGGCCACTATACGATGAAGAACGGCACAAGCAAAAAGGCAGGAACCTTCGGCCACATCGGCTGTACCTCCTTTTTCCCCTCCAAAAACCTCGGCTGTTATGGGGATGGCGGCGCCTTGTTCACGGACGATGACGCCCTCGCCACAAAAATCCGGATGGTAGCCAATCATGGCCAGAGCCAACGGTATTATCATGACGAAGTAGGCGTGAACAGCCGGCTTGATACGCTGCAGGCCGTAGTGCTCCGCATCAAACTGCAGTTGCTGGATCAGTACATTGCCTCCCGCCGGGCCGTTGCTGCTGCATATGATGCTGCCTTTGCCGGCATGCCTTCCATCATAACGCCTTATCAGGCTTCCAACCAGCTGCATGTTTTTCATCAATACACGCTACAGATCGAAGGTGCAGACCGGAATAAATTGCAGACATATCTGCAGGAAAAACAGGTACCGTCCATGATCTATTACCCCGTGCCCGCGCACCGTCAGAAGATGTTCGCCGGCATGACCGACCTCAATCAACACCTGCCTGTTACGGACAGCATCACGGGAAAGGTAATATCCTTACCCATCCATACAGAAATGGACCAGGATCAACTGGAACACATCATAGCATCAGTTAAATCATTTTTAAACTAAGCCCCACATGAAAATTACCGTAGTAGGCACCGGATACGTAGGACTCGTTACCGGTACCTGTTTCGCCGAAACCGGCAACAACGTGACTTGTGTAGACATTGACGTCAACAAGGTGAACAAACTTACCTCCGGACAGATCACTATCTACGAACCCGGACTGGAGAAATTATTCGAGCGGAACCTGAAAGAGGAGCGCCTGCATTTCACGACGAACCTGGAAGAAGGTATCCGCGATGCACAGGTGATCTTTCTCGCACTGCCCACCCCTCCCGGAGAAGACGGCTCCGCCGACCTTTCTTACATCCTGCGGGTAGCAGACCAGCTGGGTAAGCTGCTGAAAGATTACAAGGTGATCGTAGACAAGAGTACGGTGCCGGTAGGTACGGCTGACAAGGTGCACGCAGCCATCGCCAAAAATGCTACGGTAGATTTTGATGTGGTATCCAACCCCGAATTCCTGCGGGAAGGTGTAGCGGTGGAAGACTTCATGAAGCCGGACCGGGTAGTGATAGGCACATCGTCCGAGCGTGCCCGCAAAGTGATGGGAGACCTCTACGCGCCTTTTGTACGCCAGGGCAACCCTATCATCTACATGGATGAAAAATCTGCAGAACTGACCAAATACGCCGCCAACTCTTTCCTGGCCACCAAAATATCTTTCATGAACGAGATCGCCATCCTTTGCGAGAAGCTGGGTGCGGATGTGGATATGGTGCGCAGAGGTGTGGGCAGTGATGATCGTATTGGAAAACGGTTCCTGTTCCCCGGTATCGGCTACGGTGGCAGCTGCTTCCCGAAAGACGTACAGGCCCTCGTAAAATCTTCCCAGGAAGTACAATATGAATTCAGGATACTGGATGCCGTGATGGATGTGAACGAGAAACAAAAGCTGTTCCTGTTGCCCAAGATCAGCAGCTATTTCAAAGATGATCTCAAAGGAAAACATTTCGCACTGTGGGGGCTTGCCTTCAAACCCAATACAGACGACATCCGCGAAGCGCCGGCTTTATATATTATCGATGCACTTGTAAAAGGTGGTGCCACCATTTCTGTGTTCGATCCCGAGGCCATGGCTAACGTAAAACAATTGATCGGTGACAAGGTAACATATGCAGAGAGCCAATACGCCGCCCTCGAAAATGCCGATGCGCTGATCATCGCCACAGAATGGAGCGTATTCCGCACGCCGGATTTCGACAAGATTGCTGCTACCCTGAAAGGGAGAGCTATCTTTGACGGGCGTAATCTCTTTGATGTACCGCGTATGCAGGAGCTTGGCTATTATTATGAAAGCGTTGGACGTTCTGCCTCTAAACCTTAAACCCCTTCTCAACCATGAATACAAAGAAACGTGTATTGATCACCGGTGCCGCCGGATTCCTCGGATCTCACCTCTGCGACCGCTTCATCAAAGAAGGGTATAATGTGATCGGAATGGATAATCTCCTGACGGGGAACATCAGGAACATCGAACACCTGTTCCCGCTGAAGGAATTTGAATATTATCACCATGATGTGACCAAGTTCGTGCATGTACCCGGCGAACTGGATTACATCCTGCACTTCGCTTCTCCCGCCAGCCCCATCGACTACCTTAAAATGCCCATTCAGACGTTGAAGGTAGGTGCCCTTGGAACCCACAACCTGCTGGGTCTGGCAAAGGAAAAGAAAGCGCGCATCCTGGTGGCTTCCACTTCAGAAGTTTATGGTGATCCCAACGTGCATCCGCAGCCCGAGGAGTATTGGGGAAATGTGAATCCCGTTGGGCCGAGGGGGGTGTATGACGAAGCTAAACGCTTTATGGAATCCATCACCATGGCTTATCATAATTTCCATGGCGTAGACACCCGCATCATCCGCATATTCAACACATACGGTCCCCGTATGCGCCTCGATGACGGCCGCGCGTTGCCTGCCTTCATGAGCCAGGCGCTTACCGGCCAGGACCTCACCGTATTCGGAGACGGTTCGCAAACCCGTTCTTTCTGTTATGTAGATGATCTTGTAGAAGGAATCTACCGTTTACTGCTGGGCGATTACCACTTACCGGTGAACATCGGCAACCCCGCGGAGATCTCCCTGCTGGAATTTGCAGAAGAGATCATCGCACTCACAGGTACCAAACAAAAGATCGTTTTCCAGCCTTTGCCGAAAGACGATCCCAAACAGCGCAAACCGGATATTACGAAGGCCAGGCAATTGCTGGGTTGGGAACCTAAAGTGGACCGGAAAAAAGGATTAAAGATCACTTACGAATATTTTAAACAGGCGTTGGGGAAATAAATCTCCCCAACACTCCATATTTTAGGATCATGAAAAGAACCATCCTGGTAACCGGCGGAGCGGGGTTCATTGGCTCACATGTAGTAAGGCTTTTTGTAAACAAATACCCGGAATATACCATCGTTAACGGCGATAAGCTTACTTATGCCGGGAACCTGGAAAACCTGGTGGATGTTAAAGATAAGCCCAACTATATTTTTGAGAAGGTGGATATTACAGACGAGGCTGCCATCGATGCCCTTTTTTCAAAACACCGATTCGACGGCGTGATCCACCTGGCCGCAGAAAGCCATGTAGACCGTTCCATCCTCGACCCGTTGGCATTCATCAAAACCAATGTGCTGGGCACCGCCGTATTACTGAATGCCACCAGGAAGTTCTGGAAAGACAATATGGAGAACAAACGTTTCTATCATGTGTCAACAGACGAAGTATATGGCTCCCTCGGCGCCGAGGGCCTTTTTACAGAAGAAACGGCTTATGACCCGCGGTCACCGTACTCTGCATCCAAAGCCAGCTCCGACCATTTTGTAAAAGCATACTATCACACCTACGGCATCCCGGTAGTATTGAGCAATTGTTCTAACAACTATGGCTCCCACCATTTCCCGGAAAAGCTCATCCCGCTGGCGATCCACAACATTAAGAACAACAAGCCCGTGCCGGTTTATGGCAAAGGGGAAAATGTGCGGGACTGGCTCTTCGTGGAAGATCATGCCCGTGCCATCGATGTTATTTTCCATAAGGGTCATGCCGGTGAAACCTATAATATCGGCGGGTTCAATGAATGGAGAAACATCGATCTCATACATTTGCTCTGCAACATTATGGACCGGAAACTCGGCAGAACAAACGGCACTTCTGCCCAACTGATCACCTTTGTGAAAGACCGCGCAGGCCATGATCTCCGCTATGCGATCGATGCCGGCAAACTCAACAGGGAGCTTGGCTGGGAACCCAGCCTGCAATTCGAGGAAGGACTGGAGAAAACAGTCGATTGGTACCTCGCCAATGAAGAATGGCTGCAGCATGTTACCAGCGGGGCCTATCAACAATATTACGAAACTCAATACCAGCAACGATAATGCCTTTCATTGAAACAGGGATCCCTGACCTGTTGATCTATGAACCAACGGTTCATGGCGACAGCCGGGGTTATTTTTTTGAGAGTTATAATGCCAGTACCTTCCGGCAGGAAGGCATTGACTTCCAATTTGTACAAGATAACCAGGCGCGTTCTGTATACGGCGTTCTGCGCGGCCTGCACTTCCAACAGGAGCCTTACGCCCAAACCAAGCTGATCCGCGTATTGGAAGGCGCTATCCTGGATGTAGTAGTGGACCTTCGCAAAGGCGCACCTACATACGGTAAAGTATATACGCTTGAGCTCTCTGCAGAGAACAAGCTTCAGTTATTGATCCCGAAAGGCTTTGCGCATGGCTACTCCGTGTTAAGCCCTGTAGCTGAGGTCATCTATAAGTGCGATGAATTCTACAATAAATCCAGCGAAGGCGGGATTCGCTATAACGATCCGGCGCTGAATATCGACTGGGGTATTCCGACCGAAGCCGCCATCATTTCTGAAAAGGACCTGTTGCTGCCGTTGCTGGCAGATTGCACACATAATTTTGTTTACCGTTAATAAACTGATACATGAAGAATATCCTGATAACAGGCGCGAACGGACAGTTGGGGAATGCCCTGCAGGCCCTCGCCCCGCAACACCCTGACCTTCATCTCATTTTCACTGACCACGAGGCATTGGATATCACCGATACCGCTGCCGTGCAGGAATTCTTCAACCGTCAGCCTGTTGACGCAGTGGTTAACTGTGCCGCATACACGGCGGTGGACAAAGCCGAGCAGGAAGAGGAAACTGCTTTTCAGGTGAATTTCCAGGCGCCCCTTACCCTCGCTGAAGCATGTGCGCAGCATAACAGTACCCTCGTCCATATATCCACTGATTACGTCTTTGATGGCCGTTATTACCGGCCTTATAAGGAAAGCGACGAAGCATCTCCCCGCAGTATTTACGGCAGCTCCAAGCTCCGTGGCGAGGCGGCTGTGCTGGGCTATCATCCTGATGCTATTGTCATCCGTACTTCCTGGCTCTACTCCCGCACCGGTGTGAACTTCGTACGCCGCATGCAGGAACTGATGCAGGAAAAAGAAAGTCTTAACGTGGTATTCGACCAGGTAGGCACCCCTACCTATGCACCGGACCTCGCAGCAGCCATCCTCCACATATTGCAGCACCCGGTTGAGAATGCCGGCGGCGTCTACCATTACAGCAACGAAGGCGTGGCCAGCTGGTATGACTTCGCGTTGGCTATCAAAGCCCTTACCGGCGCCACCTGTAGCATCAGGCCCGTTACATCGGATGAGTACCCGACCGCAGCGGAACGCCCGGCATATAGCGTGTTAAACAAGGAGAAGATCAAATCCGTATTTGGGTTGGAAATACCTTACTGGAAAGACAGTTTGGCAGTTTGCCTGGGGAAATAAAGCGTTAGCTGACTATTTTCCCGTCTTTCATGATCAGTTGACGGTCGCTCAGGGTAGCCAGTTCTTCATTATGGGTGACGATAATAAACGTTTGTCCGAACTGGTCCCGAAGCTGGAGGAAAAGCTGGTGCAGCTCCCGGGCATTATGGGAATCCAGGTTACCCGTGGGCTCATCTGCCATGATCACATCGGGGTTATTGATAAGCGCCCTTGCAACGGCTACCCGCTGCTGCTCTCCCCCTGAAAGCTCCTTGGGGCGATGCTCCAGGCGCTCCCTGAGCCCGAGCACTTCCAGCAGGAAAATGGCCCGCTCCCGTACGGCACTTTTCTTTGTTCCGGCTATGAACCCGGGAATGCAAACATTCTCCAATGCGCTGAACTCGGGTAAAAGATGGTGGAACTGGAAAATGAAACCGATATGGCGGTTCCTGAAATCAGCAAGCTTCTTCCCGTATAAAGTACTGGTGGCCACTCCGTTAATCTCGATCTGCCCCATTGTAGGCGCATCCAGCGTACCGAGGATATGCAGCAATGTACTTTTACCCGCTCCGGAAGATCCTACGATGGCCACTATTTCCCCTTTACTGACAGAAATATCCACTCCCTTGAGTACCGGCAGGTTGGAATAATTTTTGGTAACATTGCGAGCAGTAAGCATAGCCGAACAAAGTAATTAACCGTTAAAATAGTAATAGTTGTTTATTTCAAATTAAATAATACTTTTGCGAAAATTTGGAAAAGTAAAAATTTATATACGATGTACTGGACCTTAGAATTAGCTTCGTACCTGGAGGATGCTCCATGGCCTGCTACAAAAGACGAACTCATTGACTACGCCATCCGTTCCGGTGCACCCATCGAAGTTATCGAAAACTTGCAGGAACTGGAGGATGAGGGAGAAATTTATGAAGGGATAGAGGATATCTGGTCTGACTATCCGTCGCAAGACGACTTCTTCTTCAACGAAGACGAATATTGATTGGTATCCCCGGCCCTATTCATCAGACGCCATCCCTCAGCGTTTTACCTGCGCTTCAAAAAATTGAAAAGGAAAAAATTAAAAGCCATCAGGAACATTCCTCCAACTTTTAACTTTTTCCTTTTTTTATACCGGTAAGCGGTTTATTTCTCCATTTGCTCCACCACGGACGCAGATACGCCTGTGAAAGAGAAACCTCCGTCATGGAAGAGGTTTTGCATGGTTACCATGCGGGTATAATCAGAGAACATCATCACGGTATAGTCCGCACACTGGTCAGCAGTGGCATTCCCCAGCGGGCTCATTTTCTCCGCATAGCTGATAAAGCCGTCAAATCCTTTCACCCCGCTGCCTGCGGTGGTTCTGGTGGGAGACTGTGAGATGGTATTGACACGTACTTTATTCTTTACACCATAGTGATAGCCGAAGCTGCGGGAAATGGATTCCAGCATGGATTTGGCATCCGCCATATCGCTGTAATCCGGGAACACTCTTTGTGCTGCAATGTAGGTGAGCGCTACCACGGAAGCCCATTCATTGAGCGCATCCAGCTTGTAAGCGGTTTGCAGTACGCGGTGCAGGGACATTGCGGAAATGTCCAGCCCTTTATGATAAAAATCGTAATCCAGGTCCGTATAGGGTTTCCCTTTTCTTACGTTCACGCTCATCCCGATGGAGTGCAGCACAAAATCGATCTTTCCTCCGAGGTGTTCCATGGATTTGGTAAACAGGTTGTTCAGATCGTCCATACTGGTGGCGTCGGCAGGTATTACCGGGGCATTGCAGGATGCGGCCAGCTTGTTGATCTCACCCATACGCAATGCGATGGGGGCATTGGTCAGCACGATCTGTGCTCCTTCCTGTACGCAACGCTCTGCTGTTTTCCAGGCAATGGAATTCTCATCCAGTGCGCCAAAAATGATACCTTTCTTCCCTTGTAATAAGTTATGAGCCATTGATTAAAATTTGGGCAAAAATAGCGGTTAAAATGGAAAATTGAAATGTTATTGCATAACCATCTCCCGGGCATTCTCCAGGGCGGCGGCCGTCGGTTTTTCTCCGCTCAGCATTTTAGCGATGGTGGTGATCCGTTCATCCTGCGTCAGCAGCCGCACATGCGTATTCACTTTCTCCCCTTCCAGCTGCTTGTACACAAAGTAATGCGCATCAGCTTTACCGGCGAGCTGCGGCTGATGGGTGATACAGATCACCTGGTGGCCACGGGCGAGCTCTTTCATGATAATGCCTACCTGTCGCGCCGCTTCACCGGAAATACCGGTATCTATCTCGTCAAATATCAAAGTAGGCAAAGCCACCGAACGTGCTACCAGCGATTTGATGCAAAGCATCAGGCGACTCAGTTCCCCGCCTGAAGCCACTTTACGGATCGGCCCGAAGTTATTGCCCTTATTGGCATCGAACAGGAACTCAATAACATCCTGCCCGAACGATTGTAACGCCCCCTGCTGTATATCCACCCGGACGCGGGCGTTGGGCATGCCCACCTGCGCCAGCAGGGCGTTCACTTTCTGTTCAAAAGGCGCCACCTGCGCTTTTCGTTGAGCGGATATCTGTACAGCTGTCTGTTCCAGTTCCTGCTGCCGTGCATACAGTTGCTTTTCCAGTTCCTGAATGCGGTCATCCAGGTTCAATACCCCGTCCAGTCCCTGCTGCAGCGTGTCCCTGATGACGAGCAGCGCTGCTGTATCCTGTACGTTATGTTTCTTCAACAATCTGTAAACAAGGGCCAGCCGCTCGTTGAGCTGCTCCATCCGTTCTCCGTCATATTGCACCTGGTCGTTCAGACGCGCAATCTCCCCTGCCACATCCTGCAGTTCGAGGTAGCTCGACTGCATCCGTCCGGCGAGCCCCGGTACTTCTTTATGAAAAGCAGCGAGGCCCTGCAGGGAAGCCTGCAATTGGCGCAGCTGCTGTAACAGCGGTTGTTCGTCTTCCTTCAGTTGAAAATAAATGCGGTTCAACGCTCCCTTGATCTCTTCAGCGTGGCTCAGCAATTGCTGCTCCGCTTCCAGCGATTCGATCTCGCCTTCCTGCAAATCCGCTTCCAGCAATTCATCCAGCAGAAACTTGTTGTAATCCGATTCCTTGTTGGCATGATCCCGCTGATGATGCAATTCTTTCAGCTCCTTTTGTAAACGGGAATATTGCTGGAACCGTCGGCTATAAGCCTGCACCTGTTCCTGGTGGCCGGCCAGCGCATCGATCACTTCCCGCTGAAAATCGGATTTCTCCAGGTCCAGCGTATCAAACTGCTGATGCAGATCTACCAGCAGCCGGCTCAATTCGGATAATTGGGTGAGATTAACGGGCGTATCATTGATAAAAGCGCGTGACTTGCCGGCAGTACTAATTTCCCGTCGAAGGATCACCGCATCTTCCATATCCAGTTCATGTGTTTCAAAGAAAGCCTGCACCTGTTGCGGTTTTATTTTGAACATTCCTTCGATCACACATTTCCTCGTTTTGTCAAACAACACGGAAGGATCGGCGCGTTCTCCGAGGATGAGGCTGAGTGCGCCCAGCAGGATAGACTTACCTGCACCTGTTTCACCGGTGATCACATTAAGGTTCCCGGAGAAATCGATCTCCAGGTTGTCGATAATCGCGTAGTTCTGAATAACCAGGCGGTTGAGCATAATTTCTTCAATTACGAATTACGAAACACGAGTTACGAAATACGAATAAATAATTCATAAAATTATACAATTCTTGCATCGTAATTTGTAATTCGTAATTGATAATTGATCACTATTTCCCTTCCAACCGCAGCAGGCCTGCTTTTGCACGCTGGTCAAGGGAATTCTTATAATCGTGGCCTTCCATGTCGAGGCAGGTCTGGAAACATTGGCGGGCTTTTTCTTTATCGCCGCGTTTCTCATAGATATAACCCATTTGCAGTGCGGCGCGGGCGGCAAAGTACTCCGGCCGGTTGGTGCCTACTTTAATGGTGGCATCATACAACCGGATGGCATTGGAGTCCTGTCCCATTTCATCATAGATACGGCCGAGGCGGTAGGCATATTCCAGTTTTTCTTCCATGGTGGAGAAATCGTTGGAGCGTTTAGCGAGCAGCAGGTTGAGGGCGTTCTGATAGAAACCGCCATCGCTCAGCAGGCGGGCTTTCAGCAGGAGGGGATTGGGCCATCTCCCGCTTTTCGCTTCTTTTTGCGCTTGTTTGTCGGCATCCGTTTCCGTACTGCCCCGTTGCAGGATCATACTGCGATACTTGTTTGCGGCGGCCATATCCCCTTTCAGGTAATAGGCCCAGCTAAGCCTTTGCAGCGCTTCTTTCACGTAGAACTTACCTTTGAAATTATTGATAAACCGTTCCAGCCACATGATGGCATCGTCGTCCTGCCGTTCCAGCTTCATCAGTCCCAGCACATAATCCTTGTAATGGATCTCCGTGTATTCAGCGCTTTGATTACGTTCCTCCAGCACTTTGATACCCTGAGCCGCTTTCTGGTTGTTCAGGGAGAGATTGGCCACCATCAGGGCGAAAAGATAATTATTGCGGGTATCCAGTTGCTTTTGATGAACGAACTGCCACAATTGCTCCGGCTTGTTCTCGATGAAGAGTTTGAGATAGCAGTAATAGTAATAGGATTCTTCCCGGAAGATCGCCACTACGGGATCGTTACTGTCAATCACCCCCTGGAGCAGATGCATCCCCTGTTTGATGCTGCCCCTCAGGCCGAGGATGTTGGTGATCCATTTATAGCCTTCCGGAATGGTACCGAACACGGTTTGCAGCGATCCTATCAGCATGTTGTTCGGCAGGAATTGCGGGAACTTCCGCTGATTGTCTTTCAGGGTGATATAGGCTTTGCGTATTTCCCAAACGGCATCCCACTTTTCTCCGAACTTCACCCGGATCATCGCCCACTGGAATTTGATGGCAGCCTGTGTGTAAAGATAGTAGGGAGAATCCTCCGGCCCTTCGCTCATCAGGTCCAGCCGCGTGCTCCGCAGCTTACGCTGCCGGGCATATACCGAAGGATCTTCATTAAAAAAGAGGGTGAAGAAATCAATATAGTTATCCAGGAAATAAGGGATGAGGTTATCGGGATTAGTACGTTTTTCTTCTTCCAGCAATGCCTTTCCTGCGTTGAGGCGCAACTGCATGATCGCATCATAAGCTTGCTGGCAGCGGGCATTGAAATCGTAATTTTTCTGCCGCGCACCTGCCTGAAAAGATAAACCGAAGCAAAGGGTTATGATGAAGAAAAAACGCATAGATAAAAGTCAAAATTAAAATGGGATATCCCGGGGCCCAGGGCATCCAATATCTTGCCAGATTAAAACAAAAACAGGAAAGAAGCGCTCCCCTTTCCTGTTTTTTATGTGCTGATAACTTTTTTTCACGATCAGATGGTCACGGTAGCATCAAGGTCATTATCCACCAGGATACGGCCGCAGTGCTCACACACGATGATCTTCTTACGCTGCCGGATCTCTGCCTGCCGTTGCGGGGGGATGGCATTGAAACATCCGCCGCAGGAGTCGCGCACTACCGTTACCACGGCCAGGCCGTTGCGATAGTTCTTGCGGATTTTCTCATAAGCCTGCAGCAGGCGGGCTTCCACTTTCTCGCGAGCTTCCTGGCTTTGCTTCTCGTACTGACGCTCTTCCTTGTCCGTTTCGCCGATGATCTTCTCGAGCTCTCCTTTCTTATGCTTCAGGTTCGCTTCTTTTTCCGCTACCGCTTTTTTAGCCACTTCAAGCGTGCGGGTTTTATCCTTGATCTCTTCGTTCGCGTCTTTGATATGTTTTTCTGCCAGTTTGATCTCCAGGTTCTGCATCTCCACTTCCTTGGTGATGGCTTCAAACTCGCGGCTGTTCTTTACATTATCCTGCTGCTTCTCATATTTCTTGGCCAGGGCTTCCGCTTCTTTGATAGCCGCTTTCTTGGCAGCTACAAAGTCCTGAATACCCTTGATCTCGTCTTCGATGTGTGTCTGACGATGATTCAGGCCTTCGATCTCATCTTCCAGATCCCGTACTTCTATAGGCAACTCCCCTTTCAGGATCTGGATCTCGTCCAACTTGGAATCGATCTTCTGTAACTTCAGTACAGAAACCAGCTTTTCCTCAACGTTGTATTCTTTAACAGTAGCCATGTATTATAAATAATTTACCGGGTTTGTTTGAATGGTAGATTTAAGAGGCGCAAAATTACGGAAATTTTCGGTCAATATATGATAAAATAAGTCCACTGCGAACTGTTCGCTCTCAAAATGTCCGACGTCTGCTATAATTAATTGATTTTCAGCATCAAAAAATTCATGGTATTTGAAATCGGCAGACACGTAAGCGTCTGCTCCGGCGGCAACCGCCTTCCTGAGCAGGAAGCTGCCCGCTCCTCCGCAAACAGCCACTTTTTTAACGGGTTTACCCCGCAGCGGAGTATAGCGCACACATCCTGTCCGGAAACGCTCCTTCACCATCCGCAGGAAGTCCATTTCCGCCATCGGCTCAGGCAGGGCGCCAATCAGCCCCGAACCCACCTCTGCCCAGGCATTTTCCAGCTTCACGATATCATATGCCGCTTCTTCATAAGGATGATGCTGCAGCAGGGCCCGGACCACAGTCCCCTCCAAATGGGTCGGAAAGATCACCTCTACTCTCATCTCCCTTTCCTGGTGCCGTTCTCCCGGCTTTCCCACATAAGGGTTTGTGTCCGCCGCTCCTCTGAAGGTACCGGTTCCGTCCTGATTAAAGCTGCATTCGCTGTACTTCCCGATATGCCCGGCGCCGGCTGCAAAGAGTGCCGACCTCACTGTTTCCGCATCCGCTGAAGGCACAAAGGTAAAGAGCTTGCTGAGCAGCTGCCGCTTAGGGTCCAGTACCCGCGTTTCTCCGAGACCCAGTTGCTCCGCCATCATTGCACTGACGCCTCCCCTCACATTGTCTAGGTTCGTGTGCGCGGCATACACCGCAATATCATTTTTGATCGCCTTGATCGCCACCCGCTCTACATAGTTCCGGCCATTGATCTTCTTCAACCCGCCAAAAACAATGGGATGATGCGCGATCACCAGGTTACATCCCTTTTCCAGCGCTTCATCCAGCACAGCCTCCGTGGCATCCAGCGTGAGCAGTACGCCTTTCACGGGAGCATCCGCATGTCCGAAGATAAGTCCGGCATTATCATATTGCTCCTGGTAAGGCATGGGCGCGAAAGCCTCTATGACTTGTATTATATCGCGGATGATCATATCTTATCGCTGTTAACTAGATTTGTAAAATAAAACCGTTTTCATGACAGTGCAAAAAACTTCCCGGGAGCTTTACGAAGATTACAAAGCAAAGATGCAAAAGATCGCGGATGTGCGTAATGCGATGGCCATATTGAGCTGGGACCAGGAAACCTATCTGCCTGAAAAGGGAGCAGGCTTCCGCGGCCAGCAGCTGACCACCCTCAGCACCATTGCCCATGAACTCTTTACGGAAGATGCACTGGGAACATTGCTGAAAGAACTGAGCAGCCGCAGCGATCTCAGTGCCACGGAACAAAAGAATATAGCACTGTCCCTCGAAGACTATGAAAAACAACGCAAGTACCCCGCCAGCTTTGTGGCAGAGCTATCTTCCGCTACCAACGCTGCCTATCACGCCTGGATCAGGGCCCGCAAGGAAAATAACTTTGCGGTCTTTGAACCGCTGCTGAGCAAAATGGTGGCGCTTAAACGGCGGGAAACGGATATCCTCGGCTACGAGGCTCATCCATATGATGCATTGCTCAACGAATATGAAAAAGGAGCGGATGTGAGTATGCTGGATACGATCTTCCGGGATGTGAAGGAATCCCTGCTTCCGCTGCTGCAAAAAATTGCGCTGCAGGATGCGCCGGACAAGCAATTCCTCAACCGCCACTACCCTAAGGACGCGCAATGGGAATTCGGCCTTAACCTGCTGAAAGCAATGGGGTACGATTTCAAAGCCGGCCGCCAGGATGTATCTGAACATCCCTTTACTACCAGCTTCAACCCCCAGGATGTGCGCGTAACTACCCGCATCGATGAGCAGGACCTTGGCAATATGACCTGGAGCTGCATTCACGAAGGTGGCCATGCCCTGTATGAACAAGGCCTGCCAACTGAGGAATATGGTCTTCCCTGCGGCGAGGCCGCCAGCCTCGGCATTCACGAATCGCAATCGCGGCTCTGGGAGAACAATGTAGGCCGCAGCCTCATTTTCTGGCAGCACCATTACGGTAAACTGCAGGGCATCTTCCGCAGCAGCCTGCAGGCTGTTCCGTTGAACGACTTCTACCAGGCCATCAACCTCGTACAACCTTCCCTCATCCGCACAGAAGCGGATGAACTCACCTATCACTTCCACGTGATGATCCGGTATGAGATTGAAAAAGGATTGATCGAAGGTTCTCTCCAGACCAAAGACCTGCGAGACACCTGGAACCAATATTATCTCGATTATCTCCAGGTGGAAGTACCGGACGATATGAAAGGCGTTCTGCAGGATATCCACTGGTCACACGGCAGCTTCGGATACTTCCCTACCTATTCCCTCGGCAGCTTCTACGCCGCACAATTGTTCACCACCGCAAAAAAGCAGATACCCGGCCTGGAAAACGCCATCGCATCCGGCGCCTATGGCTCGCTGCTGCAATGGTTACGGGAAAACATCCACCGATACGGGCGGTTCTATACCTCCAATGAACTCTGTGAAAAGGTGACCAGTGAAAAACTGAACTTCCGCTATTTCCTTGAATATGCCCGGGAAAAATTCGGGGGCATTTATCAGTTGTGATATAATCACTGGTTTTCGTTTGTTATAGCCCGTTTGAAAGTCAATTGCATTGGCTTTCAGCATAAAAATTTATGTGTAGCAACAAATAATAACACTTTTGTGCCAGATTTAACAAAATATTAAGCTTTACTTTGGCGCCTTGATTTTCAAATTATTTAAACATCTAATCTAAATCGACGACTTATGAAGAGAGTTCTTCTCTTGGGAGTATGTCTGTTATTGACACTCTCCGGGGTGTTCGCGCAAAATCGCGTGATTACCGGGAAAGTAACAGACGGAACAGACAACTCCCCGCTACCGGGTGTAACGGTAGGCGTTAAAGGCACCAACCTTGGAACTATTACCAAACCTGACGGATCTTTCAGCCTCTCCATCCCTGCCAACGCACAGGTACTCACATTCACTTTCGTAGGTTACGAAAAGAAGGAAATGCCAATTCCTTCCGGTAACCAGCTTCTTGTGAAATTATTGTCAGATCAAAAAAGTCTGGATGAATTTGTGGTGACCGGCTATAGTGTGAAACGTAAACGGGATGTGTCCGGAGCCGTGACCTCTGTACAGGGGAAAGACATTGAGAACCGCCCGGTACAAAGCTTTGACCGCGCTATGCAGGGTCAAATGGCCGGTGTACAGGTAATTGCCAACAATGGTATTCCCGGCGGCGCGTTGAGCGTTCGTGTACGTGGCCTGGGTTCTATCAACGCAGGTTCTGACCCGCTTTACATCATCGATGGTGTGCAGGTGAACTCTGGCGACAACACCCGCAACTTCCCTTCGTCCAACGCACTCGCAGCATTGAATCCTGACGATATTGAGACGATCGATGTGCTCAAAGACCCGGCCAGCGCCTCTATCTACGGTGCACAAGCTGCGAACGGCGTAGTGATCATCACTACCAAAAAAGGGAAAGCCGGAAAAACCAATGTAACACTGGGTGTATATACCGGTTATTCCGAAAGGATCAAGAAAGTGG
This sequence comes from Chitinophaga niabensis, assembly GCA_017849435.1. Classification (GTDB taxonomy): domain Bacteria; phylum Bacteroidota; class Bacteroidia; order Chitinophagales; family Chitinophagaceae; genus Chitinophaga; species Chitinophaga niabensis_A. The sequence continues at coordinate 162,833 of JAFIGY010000003.1, read as the reverse complement.
ACGTACTCACCACACAACAGCTGATCCAGCTGGCTTATGAATCCCGCCTGAACCGCTATGGTAAAGCAGACGCCGATTCCTGGGTACCCACACTGTTCGGTACCACCAAATATGACAGCCTCCCGAACTATGACTGGCAAAACATCCTGTTCCGCAAAGGTATTATCCAGAACTATGAGCTCGGGATCAATGGCGGTAACGAAAAAACTACCTTCTATCTTTCCGGTTCTTTGAACAGATCTGAAGGTCAGGTGATCGCGTCCGACTTTACGCGCGGTACCATGAAACTGAACCTGAACCATAAAGTGAACAAAAAGCTTGAGATCAGCAGCGGCATCCTGCTGGCGGCCTACAAGCAAAATGGCGTGAACGGTGCAGGTACTTTCACCAACCCGAACCGCGGTGGTATCCTGCTGTGGCCCGGTACCGGTCCGTATAACGAAGACGGCACCTACAACCAGAACCTGTTTGGCGCCTACTACATTAACCCGCTGCAACAGGCAAACTACGATTCCTACAACGCCCGTAACCTGAAAATGATCGGTAACCTGGGCGTGATCTATTCCATCACCAACTCATTGACCTATCGTGGTACGATCAACGCGGAATACGGCGATGTAAAGGAACACCGCTTTACAGATCCCCGCACTCCGGATGGCGCGCCTTCCGGCCGTGTGAGCGACTACAACTCTGAATTGCTGAACTGGCAGACGAACCATACCCTGAACTTCAACCATGTTTTCAATGATGTTCACAAAGTGTCTGCATTGATCGGAACGGAATACCGTTATAACGTATCAAGAGGCTTCAACACCGGTGGTACCGGCGTTCCCAGCTACGAGTTCTCCACCGTGGGATCTACCGCGGTTCCGACCAACCCCGGTTCTTTTTATGGCGACTGGAAACTGTTGAGCGGATTTGGCCAGTTGTCTTATACTTATGACGACCGCTACACCGTAACCGGAACAGTACGTCGCGATGGTTCTTCCCGCTTTGGTAAAAACAACCGCTATGGTACTTTCCCCTCTGTTTCTTTGATGTGGAGAGCTTCCAAAGAAGCCTTCCTTGCCAACAGCAACGTGATCAGCGATCTGAAATTCCGCGTTTCTTATGGTCAGACCGGTAACAGTCTCATCGGTAACTACCCCAGCCGTCAACTGTTCGGCCTGGGCGGTACTTATGAAGGATTGCCCGGTGCAGCTCCGTCAGCACTCGCTGTTCCGGATCTCAGCTGGGAAAGCAACCAATCCTATAACTTCGGGTTCGACCTTGCTCTTCTCAAGAACCGCATCAACCTGACAGCGGATTACTTCATTGCAGACCGCAAGAACCTCCTGCTCACCAAGCCCCTGCCTATCACCAGCGGTTTCGGTTCCATCCAGCAGAATGTAGGCAGCCTGCGCAACCAGGGTATAGAGTTTGAATTAAAGACCGTAAACTTCGACGCAGGAGATTTCAGATGGGAAACCAAATTCAACGTTTCCAGCGTGAAGAACAAGGTAACGAAACTGTTGCCCGGTCAGGATAACATCGGTACAGCCATCGTGATCGGCCGTCCCATCAACTCTATCTTCACCCAAAAATGGGCTGGTATCAACCCTGCTGATGGCCGTCCGATGTGGTATGACACATTGGGGAACATCACTTACCAACCGGTTGCCCGTGACCGTGCTTATCTGCCCGGTACATTGGATCCCACCTGGTACGGCGGTTTTATCAACGAGTTTACTTACAAGGCATTCTCATTGCGTGTTTTCCTGCAATTCTCCGGTGGCAACTACCTGCTGAACCAGGATGCGCTGTTCTCTTCCCGCGCCGGCAGTACAGTTGACAGGAACCAATATGCTTCCCAATGGAGAAGATGGCAGAAACCCGGAGACATCACCGATGTATTCAAACCTTACTACGGTGGTACAATCCCGGGAACTTCTTCCGCCTACTCCCTGTCAGACCGTTACTACGAGAAAGGAGACTATGCGAGGATCAAGGATATCACACTGGCTTACACCCTGCCCAAAAAGGTACTACGTCAGTGGGGTCTCGCATATGCGAGGATCTATGCTACGGCGGCGAATTTCCACACATGGTCCAACTACTCAGGGTATGATCCTGAGCTGATCAACGGTACAACCGGGGACTTCGGTATCTATCCGCAAAGCAAACAGTATACTGTTGGCATTAACGTAAACTTTTAAACCTGTCTGAAATGAAGAGACTGTTTCTATATATACTCGCTGTCAGTGCTACTGCAACGACAGTGTCCTGCAACAAACTGCTGGAAACAAATCCCAAGGAATCCATCGACCTGAACATTGCTACCAAAAGCAAAGACGCGTTGAAAGCGACGATCATCTCCGTATATGCGAGCATGCGCGGTTCCGGTTACTATGGCCGCGATTTCATCGTGCAATGTGAAGTGCTGGCTGACAACGGAGAGATCACATCTTCCAACTCCAACAGGTTTGTATCAGAAGCCAATAACCAGCCCCGTGCGCAGGTTAACATCTGGAATGCCTGCTACGTGAATATCTTCCGTTGCAACTACATCATGAAGTACATTGATCAGATCAAAGGATTTACGGAGGATGAAAAGCAACAGTTGCTGGGCGAAGCGCACTTCCTGCGCGCCTACAACTATTTTGACCTGGTAAGGTCTTATGCCCGCAATCCCCGTTTCATGTACGATTTCGATTTAGGAGTTCCCATTGTAACAGATGCGATCCTCGATGTAACGGACCCTGCATTTCCCGGCTATCCGGCCCGTGCAAAGGTGGATGAAGTGTATGCACAGATCGTGAAAGACCTCGATTCCGCAGAACTGAAACTGGGCAGGGCTGAAGCGAGCTCCATCACCCAGATAGCTCCGTTCCGCGCTTCCAAACTCGCTGCCGTTGCGCTGAACAGTCGCGTGAAATTGTATCGTGGCGATTGGGCGGGTGCTGAAGCTTCTGCTACCAGCGCCATTTCCCTGATGCCTTTCAATTCCCCTAAGCTGAAAGTGGAGTTCGTTTCAGACAGCGCCACCTATATGTCCAAATGGGGGAACCTGCATCCTGAAATGATCTTCGGTCTCAGTTTCGAGGCTTACGAATCACTGGGTACGGATGCCATCCAGTACATCTACTACAAACATCCCATCCTCGGCGGTTATGGAGACATCACAGCCCGTGCAGAACTGCTGGCGGATTATTACGGCGGCACCGCCGATCCGCGCAGAAGGTCTCTTATCAAACAGGATGTTAAAAGCAGCCAGATCGTATATTATTGCCTTAAATGGCCCGGTGCCAAACCGTACAGGGGTGGTGACGACATCATGCTGATCCGCGCCAGCGAGGTATATCTCAACCGCGCAGAAGCAAGAGCGATGCAGCCGGGTAAAGAATCAGGCGCCATGGATGACCTGAACAAAGTACACACCCGTACCAAACTGGCTCCCATAGCGGCTTTAACAGGAGACGACCTGACAAAAGAAATATGGAGGGAAAGAAGGATCGAGCTGGCGTTTGAAGGTCATCGCCTGTTTGACCTCCTGCGTACCGGCAGGAACATCGTGAAAGGTGCTACCACTATCGAAAACAAAGATTACAGACTGGTTGCACCCATTCCTACGACTGAAACAGATGTGAACAAAAACCTGAAACCAAACCCGTTTTATTGATGGCGTAATTCTTCGGGGATGCAGTCTCTGAAGAATCATTTTAAAAGCATGAATATGAAATCAAGAATAATCATTGTTGGAGTAGTGCTGCTGGCAGCCGCCGCTTTCAGCTGCAATAAAGACAAGATGTTTGTGTATGAGGGAGCACCGCTGATCGAATTTGGCAATCCTCCCAGTAATTCATATACAAGGACCGTGTACGCCGCTAACGTACCCGTAGCAGACAGCCAGCTGATCCAGCTGATCGGCCGGCAGGTAAGCACAGAAACAAAAATAGGCTGGGATACACTGAATTCCACCGCTATCTTACCAACCGATGTAGAAGCGATCGGCGCTTATGGCCAGGCCAGCATTCCTGCCAACGCCAGCCAGGGGAAAGTAGCTTTTACCCTGAAACCAACTGCCGCGGGCAAGAAATTGAACCTGGTACTGAAAGATGGAGATGTAAAAGCCAGCGTGAACGGGAAAAATATGACCCTCAACGTTACAGCGACTCCGATCGACTGGAAAGATCCGCTGACTAAGACCGTTAAACCTACCGCTACCACCGGTAACGACACAATGCGTGTACGTATCACCGCCGCTGCAGCAAGGTTTAAGCAGGACCTGGTGTTTGATTACACTGTAAAGGCAACTTCCACTGTTGTGGAAGGAACCGACTTCACTTTTGTGACGCCGAAGGGTAAGGTGACCATTCCTGCCGGCCAGGGTGAAGGGATCGTTGTAGTGAAATTCAACCCGGTAGCTGCCACCAGGAAGCTGGATCTGTTGCTGAGCCCGGCAACCGGGATATCCGTTTCTGTTTCCAGGAACACAGTGTCTTTTACAGTCAACCCATAATAATATCGTTGTATAGCTAAAAAGAAAAGAGGCGCCTCATGTGAGACGCCTCTTTTCTTTTACTCTTTTATCGCGGTCCGGAATTCCTCTATCCCCACAATCCCTTCTTTCCGCCAGACTTCCCTGCCATTCTTATATAGCACAAAAGTAGGAAGCGATCTGGCACTGATTTTACCCATCACATCCGTATCCTTTCCTCCATCCACATTCACAACCCTGATCTTTCGTTCCTGTTGCAATTGTTTTAATACCGGCTCCATTTTCCGACAGGGCGGGCACCATGCAGCGCCAACGTCCACCAATACCAGCTTGTCCGCCTTAACCGCCTTTTCAAAGTCGGCAATGGTCATCTGCGGACTGGGGGTTCCCCCGGTGAGCGACTTACCGGCCTTTTTCCAGGCCATCACGCCTCCTTCCATTTCCACTACTTTCGTATAGCCGTTCTCCCGCATCCATTTGGCTGCTGCGGAACTGCGTCCTCCGCTCAGGCAGTAAACGTAAACGGGCTTCGTCTTGTCCAGATGCCGGATGCGGTCAAAGAATTCTTCCTTTTTCGTATAGTCTGCCTGAAGGGCATCCGGCAGATGGCCTTCCCCGAACTCCTTTGCGGTACGTACATCCAGCAACTGTATCCCGGGCTGGTGCATGCCTTTATCAAATTCATCCGCCTTTACCTGATCCTGTGCCAGGCCTGCGAAGGAAACTACCTGCAGGGCGGCTAACAAAATAAATCCTTTCATGCGGTAAAGATAAGCGGCATTGTGGAAATATCACCGCTTCCTGGACAGACTGTCCAGCTTCCTGAAATTGACGAAAACCTCTTTTCCCTGGCGGGCGGGGTGGGAATTATAGCAGGGGGCGAAGGTCTTGAAATTGAAATAAGGCTCAAATAACCGGCGGTAGATCTTAATACCGCCACCAAAAGGAGGACCGGGCTCATCAAACTCACGGTTGAACAAAACACCTACTAACCGTCCTTCCTCCCACAGCAGGTCGTACATATGCCTCGCATATGCCAGCCGTAATGTGGGATCCAGCGCACAAAAGAAGGTTTGTTCCACAATGAGATCGTATTCATGCTCATGCTCAAAAAAATCCCCTGCCATGAACTTGATACCCGTTTGCTCATGTTCCCGCTTCAGCCGGTCGATCAGCACCGTTGATATATCCAACACGGTAACATCCCTAAAACCATTGTCCCACAAGTATTTCGCCTCGTAACTATTGCCCCCGCCGGGTATCAGTATACGCAGGTTCTTGTTCGGCAGCTGGTCAAAATAATCTCTCAGGGGAGGTGACACGGCACCCATATCCCAGTCAGTTTTGCCGTTCTCATAACGGGCATTCCAATAAGCTTTGTCTAATGCAGGCATACGTGGTTCCTGTTTGTACTAAGTTGCTCTCTGCATGGCAGAACACTAAGTATGACCAATTAAAAATATCCTATCAGGCAGCAAATAAGTAATAAATCAGTTAACGGCTTGAAAACATAATGTTAATACAGACAGATAATTGTTTTTTAAATATTAATTTTATTGCGTATTACGAACCGGGGCTATTTTTGCTACCCTAGAACCCTGCTATATCGCATATCCATGAATCACCATAAACAGTCTGCCGGCAGGCGGGCTTTTGTACTCCTTTTTATGTTCACGCTGCTGATGGCGGCGAAACCTTTATTTGCACAGAATGTCAGCTTCACAGCGGATAAATGGGAAGGATGTGCGCCCCTCACCGTTTCGTTCACAAACCTGTCTGACAACGGCGCTACGGCATATGACTGGGATTTTGGTTTGGGAGCGCACGCTACCACGCGGGATGCAGGTAAAGTATTTACCACTGCGGGCACTTACAACGTAACGCTTACCGTTACTTACCCTTCCGGGCCAAAGTCCTTCACCAAAACCGTTACGATACGAGATAATCCCGTTGCAGCTTTCGCTGTTTCCGACATGAAAGGCTGTACACCGCTCACTGTGCAGTTCACGGATCAGTCCACACCCGGCTCAGGTACTATCAGCAAGATCGTATGGGACTTCGGGGATGGCAATACTTTCGAAGGCACCAATCCTTCTCATACCTATAACGTTGGCGGAAGTTTTTCTATTTCCACCATCGTTACTAACAGTTTCGGGTGTACGAATGGTATTACTCAGCAGAACCTGATCATTGTTGGAGAAACGCCTAAAATAGATTTTACTTCTGATGTTTTCAGCAGTTGTACCATACCGCTCACTGTCAATTTCAGGAGCAGTGGGTCGGCCGGGCTAACATACGCCTGGGACTTCGGGGATGGCGGCACTTCCACGGACCAGTATCCTTCTCATACTTATCAGCAGGAAGGACGTTATACCGTGATATTGAAGGCAAAGAATGCAGCAGGATGTGAAGCGATCGTATCCAAAGCGGATTATATCACCATTCAAAAAACGAAAGCAGATTTCAGTGTACCGGGCCCTGCCTGCGCAGGCACAAATGTAACACTGGTCAATAACACTTCTCCCCGCCCTACACTCTCTACCTGGACCTTCCCTGATGGCAGCACCAGTTCTGCTACAAACGCCGTTTACTATTTCGCCAATGCGGGAAATTATACCGTTACGCTTACCTCCGGACTGCCGGGTTGTATGGAAACGATCAGCAAAACCATTGCAGTAAGCCCTTCACCCAAAGTGAGCTTCACGGCCACTCCGCTGCAAAGTTGCAGCGTTCCTTTCACCACGCAGTTCAGTTCCCAATCCATCGGCGCTACCAGCTGGCAATGGACATTTGGGGATGGCAGTACGTTTGATGGCCTGGATCCATCTCATACCTATACCCGCTTTGGCGACTACCATGTAAAGCTGCGCGTCAGGAATGATCAGGGATGTGCAGATTCCATGACGCTGATGGATTATATCCGGATAGAAGAACCCAGGGCAGTGATCAATGCCACGCCCGTTGAAGGGTGTATTCCCCTGAACAGCACCTTCAGTGCCAGTTTGCTTACAGCCGGCAGTATCACCGGTTACCAGTGGGATTTCGGGGATGGTGCCACCTCTGCATCTCCCAATCCTTCTCATACTTTCAACCAGGAAGGCATCTTCCACGTAAAGCTGATCCTCGATGTCAGCGGAGGATGCCGGCTGACACAGGAAGTGATTGTGCAGGCGGGGCGAGTACCGGTGGTGGATTTTGATGCAGATCCCAAAGCCCCCTGCCAGCGGTTTGCCGTGAACTTCACCAATCTGTCCACCCCTCGCGGCACGGCATGGCGTTGTAATTTTCCACAGGATAATAACTCCTTTGAAACCACTGAAAACCCTTCACACTATTTCCAGAACATCGGCCTGCATGATGTAACGCTGGAAGTGAACAACTACGGATGCCACAAAAGCCTCACCAAAAAAGCTTTCATTTCCATCCTGCCACCCATTGCCGATTTCCGGATCGATCGCAATTGCAGTGACCGGTATACCGTGATGTTCACAGACCTGTCTGATTTTGGCCCGGTGGCAGGTACGCCCCGCAGCTGGCTCTGGGATTTCGGGGATGGCACCACTTCCACGGATCAATCCCCTACACACGTATTCCCTGCCACAGGAACTTTTAATATACGCCTCACCGTTAGCAACGGTAATTGTGAGTCCACGCGCCTGCTGACTATTTCGATCATCGATGAAAAGCCGGTATTAAGTGCGGATAAAACGGAGATCTGCTCCGGGATGAGCATTACCTTCTCCCGTTCCAAAGTAGACCCCAACAACATCGTAAACTGGAACTGGAATTGGGGAGATGGGTATTACGCACCGGTTCAGGGGCCTGATGTACCCAGAACCTACCCGCGGCCTGGAGATTATAATGTAGTGCTCACGGTCACCGACAGGAATGGTTGCAGCAGCTCTTCCAATATCCTGCCCGTAAAGGTGAACGGAGCCAATGCCGATTTTACTTTCCGCGGAAGGAACTGCAAAGGCGATACGCTATTATTCACGGATGCTTCCACACCTTCCCATGGCTATGGCATCCGCTCTTGGACCTGGAATTTCGGGGACGGCACACCCAATGATTCTTTGCTCACAGCGCCAGTGGATTACAAGCACCCCTTTGGCAGAATCGGTACTTTCAATGTGTTATTAAGCGTGATAGATAATGCCGGATGCCATACCACTATCACCAAAGCCGTACCTGTAACCGGTGTAACCGCACAGTTCAACACTGCCACTACGATTGCCTGCCTGAACCAGGGCCTGCAGTTCAACAACACCTCCACCGGCAGCAACCTGCAATACGCATGGGACTTCGGAGATAACACCACCAACACTGCACAACGTCCTGTAAAAACATATGCACAGCCCGGTACCTACACCGTTTCACTGGCAGTGATAAATAACATCGGATGTACAGATACGATCGTGAAGGATAAATATATCCGGGTACCCAATCCGCAGGCTAAATTCAGCGTTCCGCCGGATCTGCCGGTATGCCCGCCGGTATTGGTGCAGTTTACGAACCAAAGCACCGATTTCAAACGCTCCGTCTGGGATTTTGGCGATGGAAGCAGATCCAGTCTTGACGCCCCTTCCCACGTCTACAACCTGCCCGGTAAATATACCATCACCCTCAACGTATATTCCGATGGAGATTGTATCAGTACCACAACAAAAGAGATCGTGATACAAGGCCCCATCGGCACAAGAACGATGACGCCCAATACCGGGTGCGTTCCTCATGAGGTCACGTTCACCGCTACTTCCGCCAATGCAGTGAAATATATCTGGGACTTTGATAACGGTAACGTACAAACGACAACAACCAACAGCTATAAATACAAATACGATAAAGAGGGAGTGTATTATCCACGGGTAGTGCTGGAAGATGCACAAGGTTGCAAGGTTCCCGCGCAGGGGCCGCCGGACAGTATCATCGTGGATATCGTGAAAGCGGCTTTCACGCTGGACGACAGCAAGGCCTGCGATGCCGGGAATGTTGTTTTCTTCAACAGCAGTACTTCTCTTTCCAATACACGGCTTAACAAGGCACAAACCTATCGCTGGGATTTTGGCATCCCCGGCCGGACAGACGACGTAAGCACCGCAGCCAGCCCTGTTTTCTTCTATAATGCCATTGGCGTATACCAGGCAAAGATGGTGGTCACCAGTTTTTACGGTTGCAAAGATTCCCTCTCCAAAACCGTAAACGTAGACCCCCTCCCCCACAGCCTCCTCCGCCCCGCAACGCCCATCTGCGCCGGGGAATCGATCCGCTTCAGCGGACAGGAAACCAAAAATCTGCCCAACACCCGGTGGACCTGGCTGGTGGATGATCAGCCCGCTCCGGTCATGACAGGCCCCAACCCGATCATGACCTTCAACACCCCCGGTCAACATAACGTGAAACTGATCATCCGCAATGAAAAAGGCACTTGTCCGGATACCGCCTCCATACAAGCCACCATTCATCCTTTACCAACACTGAACGTGATGCCGAAACAGACAGTGCTTTGCTATGGCCAATCCCTCCAGCTGCAATCCAATGCCAGTCCCGCACAGTTCAGCTGGACCAACTACAATATTTCCGATCCTGCCAGTCCGAACCCTTCTGTACATCCGGCTAAAGACACCACTTACCGGGTACTTGCCATCAATAGTTTCGGTTGCCGGCAGTCCGATTCCATGCGCGTTACACTCTCCTATCCCTTCAAAGTAAGATCGTCTGATGCTGTCATCTGCAGTGGCAAACAAACACAACTACAGGCTACCGGCGCCGTACGCTACCGTTGGTTACCGGAAACCGGCCTCAGCAAAGCAGATATCCCGAACCCAATGGCCCAGCCCTCCGTTACTACCCGCTACCGGGTGATCGGATATGGCAGCGATGCATGCTTTACGGATACTACGGAAGTGCTGCTCACAGTAAATCCTGCGCCAGTGCTTATTCCCGGACCGGAAAGAGTGATTCCTGCCGGCACCGATATGCCACTCCATGTGCAGGGCAGCCCGGATATCATTAAATGGCAATGGTATCCCAATCAATGGCTCAGCTGCGCGGATTGCCCGGAGCCTACGGTCACGCCTAAAGGAAATGTGACCTATAACATCACGGCAACGAATCAATTCGGATGCACCGCCATTGCGCTGCTGCCTGTAAAACTGATCTGCCCGGGCAGTACGGCTTTTGTCCCCAACTCCTTCAGTCCCAACGGAGACGGACAAAACGATGTTTTCTACATCCGCGGAAAGGGCATCAGCCGCATTAAGACATTCAAGATCTATAACCGCTGGGGACAGCTGATCTTTGAGCGCGATAATTGTAATACCGACGATCCTGCCTGTGGATGGGACGGCAGGTTCGGCGGCACTTTACTTAACCCCGATGTATACATCTATTACGCAGAGCTCGTCTGTGATACCCATGAGCCCCTCCTGCTCAAAGGTAATGTCACCCTCCTGCGATAAACTGATGGATATATCGGAATAATATTATAAATTTGTGTAATTCATTAACAATACATTTTAACCATAAGTATCCTATATCCCTGGATCAGATGAGAATCATCCCTGCACCTCATATGAAAAACCTGTTCACGCTATGCCTGCTGGCCATTCCTGCGGCCGTGAAAGCGCAGCAGGCTGCTTTTACCTATACCGCTTCTCCTGCTACACATTGCGCCCCTTCCACCTTTACCTTCCGGAACACCAGCACCGGTACCCCGCTGGCCCTCGTCTGGGATTTCGGTAACGGACGCGGCTCCCGGGAACAGAACCCGGAGATCGCCTTCCCTGCAGCAGGCCCCGTAACGGTAACACTTACGGCATATTATCCCAACAATGCCAGCAGCGCCAGCCAGAGCTTTGTGGTATATGCACCGCCTGCGGCGGACTTCTCCGTGAATACCCCCGAGGCCTGCGGCCCTTATACTGCCACTTTCACAGACCTTACGCCGGGCGCGCAAACACGCATCTGGGATTTCGGAGACGGCACAGCGCCGGTGACAACGGGATCATCCACTATCCAACATGCATTTAACAGGATCGATACTTTTGATATATCTCTCACCGTTATAAACACGAACGGCTGTACGCAAACGGCGAAGAAGAAAGGAATGATCAGGATTGCTGCGCCTGCCATCAGTTTGAACAGCTCCGTACTGCAGGGATGCGCACCATACGCCGCCACGCTCACCGCCAGCGTGAATACCATCAATAACGATCCTGTCAGCAATTACGCCTGGATATTCGGGGACGGCCAGAGCGGGAACGCCTCCGGCCCTTCCATCATACATACTTATGCAACGGCAGGCAGTTTTAATGTAAGTCTTTCCGTTACTACCCTGCAAGGCTGTACCGCCCTGCGCAATTTCCAGCAGCTGGTCAAAACGGGCACTGCTCCGCAGAATGTGAGCTTCACTGCTACAAGGCCCGACAACTGCGCAGGCACCAGCGCCCGGTTACTGGCCACAGCTGCAAATGCCGGAAGCTATCGTTGGGACTTCGGGGATGGTACTGTTTATGAGGGTTCTGAAAATGATATCAATCACGCTTTTCGTACAACCGGCAACGTTACCATACAAATGAGCGCCGGTTCCAATGGCTGCTATACCGCGGCAACGCCCGTTACACTCAACAATACCGGTCCTGTTGCGGATTTTACCTTCGCACGCTCCTGCAATAACCGGATGAACTTCCGCTTCACCAATACCTCGGCCGGTTCACCGGGAGATGTTTACGAATGGGATTTTGACGACAACAGCCCGAAGGATAATAACATGCATACACAGCATACCTACACACAAACCGGCACTTACAATGTACGGCTGACAGTAAGGAATGCTGTTCAGAACTGTATGAGCACTACGTTCCGCACTATCCGGGTATTTGCGGCGGACTTCAACACCGGTGTGGGTACGGTTTGCAGAAGCAGCTCGGTATCCTACGGCGTGGTACAGGTGCCGGCCGATCTGGTGGACAGCTATAACTGGCGGTTCGGTGACGGAACACAGTGGAGTACAACGGAAGTGGATATACGAAAGAAGATGGAGGTGAAAGGTCTTTTTACAGATACGCTCATCATCCGTTATAAAGACCCCGCTTATTGTCCCGATACGATTATAAAAAAGGATCATCTCAAAGTAGCGGCGCCGGAAGCGGGTTTCATGCTGGCAGGCACAGCCTGTGAAGGGCAGCCGGTGCGCTTTTCGGAGACTTCCATTCCTACGCCCAACATCCCGCTGACCAGCTGGCAATGGGATCTTGGGAATGGCGCCCGTTCTTCTTCCAAAGAGCCTGCACCTGTACAATACAACAGCAGCGGATATTTCCCGGTGAAGCTGGTGATCACGGACGCGCGTAACTGCATGGACTCCCTCACCCTTCAGATCCCTATCCGTCCCACGCCTGTCATACACGCCGCCACCCCGCAAACAAAGATCTGCGAAGGCAGCAGCGTAACCCTGCAGGCGCAAAGCAATGGCAGCATCCAATGGCAGCCTGCATACCAGATCAATTGCACGAATTGCAATAACCCGGTCGTATCTCCGCTGAAAGACACTGCTTATATTGCCGTGGCTACTAACGCTTACGGCTGTACGTTAAATGATACGGTACGGCTCAGGGTAGTCCCGGCGGTGAACCTGGGTGTAAGTCCGGATACCGCTATCTGCAGCGGCAGCAACGCCCAGCTGCGTGCCTGGGGCGCGGCCACCTATACCTGGTCTCCGGGCGGCATGCAAACCGCCATGCCGGTGGTAACACCGCTCACCAATACCACTTATACGGTCATTGCCAGCAACGACCCTGCCTGTCCTGCTGTTTCCTCCAACATCCGGCTGACGGTAAAACCTGTGCCCACAGTGGACGCGGGACCGGATCAGATCGTGACCGCGGGAAGTCTTGTTTACCTGAATCCCACTTACAGCAGCGATGTGGTCAGCTGGGAATGGAAGCCTTCCACTTACCTGGACTGTGCCACTTGTCCAAAGGCTGTTTCGGCCATCCGCCAGTCTATGGACTATGCGCTGGAAGTGACCAACAATCAGGGTTGCAAGGCAACGGATGTGCTCAACGTCAAGCTCGTCTGTGATCAGAGCGGTGTATTCTTCCCGGCGGGCTTCTCACCCAATGGTGATGGGGTGAATGATATCTTTTTCCCGCGGGGACGAGGGATCCGCAACATCTACTCCCTGCGCATTTTCAACCGCTTCGGGCAGGAGGTGTTCAAACGCCAGAACTTCAATATTGACGATATCAGCCAGGGATGGGATGGCACATTCAACGGGAAAGCGTTGCCGGCAGATGTTTACATCTACCTGTTCGATGCGCTGTGCGATTCGAATGAGCGCTTCCAGCTGAGAGGAAATGTAACTTTATTACGATAACAACATGAAAACGCTGAAGAGCATGAAAACACTGTGGAAAAGTTTGGTATTGGCGCTATGTTGCATCCATGCGAAGGGGCAGGATATACACCTCTCCCAGTTCGCGGAAACGCCGATCCTCCGGAACCCGGCATTGATCGGGCTTTTCAACGGAGATGTGCGCGTACAGGCAGTATACCGCAACCAGTGGAACAGCGTCACCATTCCATACCAGACCGGTACGATGAGCGGAGAGATGAAGTTTCCCATCGGGAACCATAATGACCATGTAACAGCGGGCATGCAACTAACCTACGACAGGGCCGGCACCTCGCGGCTGCAGGCGGTACAGATCCTTCCGGCGATCAATTACCACAAGTCGCTCAGTAACGACAAGAGCAGTTTTCTCTCCCTCGGTTTCATGGGAGGCTTTGTGCAGCGCCAGTTCGATCCCACCCATCTCACTTTCAACAATCAATATACCAATGGTCGCTTTGACCCATACGCTCCCACAGGCGAAGAAGGCCGCCTGGCCAGGGTTGGGTACCATTACTGGGATGCGGGTGTGGGCATGAGCTATAACGGAGTGCTGGGGGAGGCCACCAATTACTTTGTGGGCGCCGCTTACTATCACTTCAACAAACCCAAAGTTTCTTTCTACAATGATAAAACGATCGTGCTCGATCCCAAGCTAAGCTTCAACTTAGGCATTACCGTGCCGGTGTCTGAACGGGTGAAGGTGATTGCACATTACAACCAGCTGCACCAGGGCGCTTATTCCGAGTACATCGGCGGTGCCCTGATCGGGTATGGACTGATGGATCAGGGTCTGGAATCTGACAGGGGGATGTACGGCGGGCTTTTCCTCCGCTGGAACGACGCGATTGTACCGATGATGCGGCTGGATATGGGGGCTTATGAAATAGGGATCAGCTACGATGTGAACATCTCCCGGCTGCGGACGGCCAGCCAGGCCATGGGCGGGTTTGAGATCTCTATGGTCTTCAAAAATTTCCTGAACAGCCGGAACAGCACCCTCAACAGTGTGACCTGTCCCCGCTTTTAGATAAAAAAAAGGCCTCCCGGAGACCTTTAAAAAGCGTTAAAATTTTCAAAAAAACCTTGACAGGTGTTCATTTTTTGGCTCGGCGTTTGTTATATTTACTATAGAAACCAAACCGAAAAGATTTGAGTAATATTTAAAAAATTTATTATCTTTGGATACTATGTTGAAAAACTCTACACTCATTTTATTCCTAATGCTCTGTACCATGACAATCCCTGCATGGTCACAAGGCACCAAACCCGCTCCTGAAGGCACGGAGAGTGTGAGCAAAGTCGTAAAAGCATATCCTAACCCCGCTTCCACGAAGATATTTTTTGAAATTCAACGTAATAACGACAAGGTTTACGAGATTATTGTATATAATTTCCTGGGGAAGAAGGTGGATCATATTAAGAACCTGGGTTTCAGAACACAGGTGAACCTCGATAACTACTACAGTGGTCTGTATATTTTCCAGCTTCGGGAGAAGGATGGCACGGTGGTGGAATCGGGAAAATTCAATGTGGTGAAATAATTGCTTTTATTATAAAAACGAAGAAGGCCGCACAATGTGTGGCCTTCTTTTATTATTGCACCTCTACGATGAGGAATTTCAGATAAGTCGTATTCTCGATATTCCACAAAATGGGGTGATCCTGTGCCTGGGTCAGAAACGTCACCTGCCGCAATTTCTTTCTGGCATCTTTCGCAGCCATATCGATGATCTCCAGGAACAGGGAAGGATTCACAAGGTTGGTACAGCTGGCGGTTACGAGGAAGCCTCCGGGCTTCAGTAATTTCATCCCCCGCAGATTGATCTCTTTATACCCGGTGATCGCTTTCTGGATGTTCTCCCGGCTTTTGGTGAAGGCCGGAGGGTCCAGGATCACCACATCAAACTTCCTTTCTTCCTTCGTCCACTGTTTCAGTTGGTCGAACGCGTTCACAGCCAGGAACTTGCATTTGTCCTGCAGCCCGTTCAATTCCGCGTTCCGGCGGGCGGTGGCCACGGCATGTTCAGAGATATCCAGGCCCAGTACGCTTTTCGCACCATAATAACCCGCATGGCAGGAGAAAGTGCCGGTGTAACAGAAAGCTTCCAATACGTCTGCTCCTTTTACGATATGCTGGATCGCCCGGCGATTGTCCTGCTGATCCAGAAAATACCCCGTTTTCTGGCCGTTCTCGATATCTACATGGAATTTCAGGCCGTTCTCATTCAGGATGATATCGGTATCGAAGGGTGCGCTGAGGAATCCCTTCTGCTGCGGCAGCCCTTCGAGTTCCCGAACAGGCACATCATTGCGCTCATAGATCCCCTTAGGCGAGAATATCTTCTCCAGCGCCGCCACTATGGCCGGTTTCCACTTATCCATGCCCAAAGCGAGCGTCTGGATCACGAGATAATCGTTGAATTTGTCGATGATCAGGGCCGGTAATTCATCCGCCTCCCCGAACACCAGCCGGCAATTCTCCACATACCCGATCTTCTGCCGGTATTCCCAGGCCTTTTGCAACCGGTGCAGGAAAAAACCGTCGTTGATCTGCTCGTTGCGGTCCCGGGTAAGCAGGCGCACCAGTATCTGCGACTGGGGATTAATATACCCCCGGCCCACAAACACTCCGGTATGCGTGAACACATCCACAATATCGCCGGCGCTCACCTCTCCCTCTATCTGCCCCACTTCGTTCCCGAACACCCAGGGATGGCCCAGCAGGACCCTGTTCTGTATCTTCTTTTTGAGAAAAACCTTTGTCATGGAGCGCAAAGGTAAATTATCAATTATGAATTACGAATTATCAATTGCTTCTGCCATATTGTCCCCTCATCCGGCCTTGGCAAAATTCTTGTCTGTTGTTATTTTGCAGATAATTTAACCATCATGACAGAAAAAGACAAAGACATGCAGGCAAACGGGCAGCCCGAGGAGCAAAATCCTGACGTTCGTGCAGAGGGTGCCACCCCGGGTGCCGAAACCAGTGAGCTGGAAGAGTTGCGGAGAAAATACCTGCTGCTGAATGCTGATTTCGATAATTTCAAGAAAAGGAACGCCAAAGAGCGCATCGAACTTATAAATACTGCCAACAAGGAGGTGATCATTGCTTTGCTGGATGTGCTGGATGATTCGGACAGGGCCAGGAAACAAATGGAGACCGCTGCGGATGTGGATGCTGTGAAAGACGGCGTGCTGCTGGTTTTCAACAAGTTGCACAGCGCATTGCAAAGCAAGGGACTGAAAGCAATGGACAGCCTTCACCAGGAATTCAATGCTGACCTGCATGATGCCATCACGGAAATACCTGCCCCTACGGAAGATCTGAAAGGCAAAGTACTGGATGTACTGCAAAAAGGCTATTATCTGAATGACAAGATCATTCGCCATGCCCGCGTTGTAGTGGGTAAATGACGATGTGACAGCAACATTTTGCCGATATCAATCCATCACAGCCTGCTCCCGAGAGTGGGCTATTCAAGTGTATAAACATGTCCACTAAAAGAGATTATTACGAAATACTAGGGGTATCCAAAACCGCATCCCAGGATGAGATCAAAAAGGCCTACCGTAAAGTGGCCATGCAGTATCACCCTGACCGTAACCCCGGTAACAAGGAGGCTGAAGAACATTTCAAGGAGGCGGCGGAGGCCTATGAAGTGCTGAGCGACCCGGACAAGCGTGGGCAGTACGACCGTTTTGGTCATGCCGGTATGGGTAACCGAGGCTTCGGCGGCAGCGGCCATATGAATATGGAGGACATCTTCTCCAACTTCGGGGACATTTTCGGGGAAGACATTTTCGGCAGCTTCTTCGGTGGCGGCGCCCGCGGAGGCGGTGGCCGCAGAAGCAGAGGCGGAGCCAGGGGCAGCAACCTCCGGGTAAAGATCAAACTAACCTATGAAGAGATCGCCAAAGGCGCCAACAAAAAGATCAAGGTAAAAAAACATGTAACCTGCTCCACCTGTAATGGACTGGGTGCCAAAGACAGGAATGCTTTCCAGACCTGTACCACCTGCCAGGGTTCCGGACAGGTGCGGAAAGTGACCCAGACCTTCCTGGGCCAGATGCAGACCGTTACCACCTGCCCTACCTGTAACGGGGAAGGCCAGGTGATCACCAATAAATGTACTGCCTGTAAAGGAGAAGGCCGTCAATATGGGGAAGAGACCGTATCCATCGATATTCCGGCCGGTGTTATGGAAGGCATGCAGCTTAGCATGAGCGGAAAAGGGAATGCCGGCGAAAGAGGCGGCGCACCCGGGGACCTGCTCATCCTCATCGAGGAAGAACCGCATCCGGAATTACAGCGGGAAGGCCTCAATGTAGCATACGATCTTCATATCTCCTTCCCTGACGCCGCTTTTGGCATACAGGTGGAAGTACCTACCATAGACGGGAAAGCCAAGATCAAAGTACCGGCCGGCACGCACAGCGGCAAGATATTCCGCCTCAAAGGCAAAGGCTTCCCTTCCGTGAACAGCTATGAGAAAGGCGATCAACTCATCCATGTAAATGTATGGACGCCGCAGACGCTTACGGCAGAGGAAAAAAACATGCTTGAAAAACTGCAGGCGTCCGGTAACTTCAAACCTAATCCGGAAAAAAGCGAGAAAGGATTCTTTGAGAAAGTGAGGGACATTTTCAGCTGATCCTTATCCTCTTTGCATCTATGTCCGATAAATTCCAGATGTTCGAGAACCGGCTCGCGAAAGTAGAGAAGCACCTGCGCAAAACCGCAAGGAGGCAGGGGATCACCTGCTTCCGGCTGTATGACCGCGATCTGCCGGAGTTCCCGCTGATCATTGAGCTGTATGAGAACAAAGTATATGTGGCCGAATACCGGAGCCAGCACGGAATGGATGAAACAGCCTATGATCAGTGGTTGCAGACCAGCCTCGAAGTGATCGCGAAAGTTTTGCAGGTAGCGGAGGACGACGTCTACCTCCGCACCCGGCAACGCAAGCAGGACCGCCAAAGCCAGTATGAGAAGCTGGATTCCAGCAAGGAAGAAATGATCGTACAGGAAGACGGGCTGAAATTCAAAGTGAATCTTTCGGATTACCTGGACAGTGGCCTTTTCCTTGACCACCGGATCACGCGGCACATGGTGCTGGAAGAAGCGAAAGACAAGAAAGTGCTCAACCTCTTCTGCTATACCGGCTCCTTCTCCGTATATGCTGCTGCAGGCGGCGCAGCCTCCGTTACTTCTATTGACCTGTCCAAAACCTATTTGCAATGGGCAGAGGAAAACATGCGGCTCAATGATCTGTATGATCCCGCCAGGCATCAATATATCCATGCAGATGTTCTGCAACACCTCGATGAACTGAAGCTCAACACCTACGATCTCGTTATCCTCGATCCCCCCACCTTCTCCAACAGTAAGCGCATGAAGGATTTCCTGGATATTCAGCGGGATCACGTAACGCTGATCAATAAAGTACTGCTGGCCACGCGTACAGGAGGCGTGATCTATTTTTCCAACAACCTCCGCAAGTTTGAACTGGAGGAAGCAGCTATTCAGGCTTCCTCGGTAAAGAATATCACGGCGCAGACCGTTCCTTTCGACTTCCAGGGCAAACTGCTCCGACATTGTTTCAGGATCATCAAATAAAAGGTGGATTTTTCTTTTTATTTTTCGGCCTATGCTCACAGCCTTTGTTCTCGTTTATCTGCTGCTGACCATACTTGTAGGGCAATGGGCGGCACGGAAGGTTAAAAGCGCCAATGACTTTGTGGTGGCCGGTCGCAGCCTGCCGCTGGGGATCAGCACCTGTGTTATTTTTGCCACCTGGTTCGGGTCGGAGACCATGCTTGGCTCCACCAGCGAGTTTGCGCGGCATGGCATGCTCGGTGTGATGGAAGATCCTTTCGGAGCGTCCTTGTGTTTGTTGCTGGTGGGGCTTTTCTACGCGCGAAAACTTTATCGCAGTAACCTCCTCACCTTCTGCGATTTTTTTAAAGTACGATATGGAAGAAAGGCGGAAGTGATCTCCGCCCTGCTGATGGTTCCCTCCTATTTCGGCTGGATCGCCGCGCAAATAGTAGCCATGGGCATTGTGATCAATACCGTGATGGGCGTGCCTGCTTCTATCGCCATGATCGTGAGCGGCCTGATCGTAATGGGATATACGTATATGGGCGGTATGTGGTCTGTTTCCATTACGGATTTCATTCAGACTATCATGATCATTATCGGGATACTGGTGATCACGTACTCCGTAGTGGATAAAGCAGGCGGATTGCAGACCGTGATCAACAGGGCGCCGGCCGGAACTTTCCGGTTCTTCCCGGATGGCCATTGGCAGAACTGGCTGAAGTACCTTGCCGCCTGGATGACAATAGGGCTCGGTTCCATACCGCAGCAGGATGTGTTTCAGCGGCTGATGAGCAGCAAGAGCGAAAAAGTGGCGGAACATTCTTCGTACCTGGGTGCGTTGATGTACCTCGTTATTGGCAGTCTGCCGCTGCTGATCGTATTATGCGCACAGCAACTCTATCCGCAGCTTGCACAGGGCGATACGGAAAAGATATTGCCTAACATGGTACTGGAACACGGCAATCTGTTCATACAGATCCTTTTTTTCGGCGCATTGCTGTCCGCCATTATGAGTACTACCAGCGGCGCTATCCTTGCGCCAGCTACTGTGCTGGGCGAGAATATCATCCGTCCCTTTTTCAAAAATCTGACGGACAAACAATTCCTTCGTATCATACGACTGTCTGTAGTAGGTGTATCGGCAATTTCCATGCTGATGGCCCTGGGCAGCCATAATATCTATGAGCTGGTAGCCTCCTCGTCCGTACTCAGCCTCGTTTCCCTCTTCGTTCCCCTTACCGCGGGCCTATACTGGAAGCGTTCCAATGAAGCAGGCACCATCCTTTCCATCATACTGGGAACCCTGGGGTATATTGCAGGAAGTTTAACGGAAACAGAAGTCCCTTCCTTATTCACGGGCCTGATATGCAGCATTGCAGGAATGATCATCGGTACATTCGCGTGGAAAACCAAACCGCCTACTTCAGCCATTTCGCATTCTTCCGCACCAGCTTGATGAGCTTCACGAACTCTCCCCGGTATCCGCCGCTATCCGCGCCCAATGAACGTTTCGCGATACCGGTCACCATGCTGATATCCCCTTCTCCCGTATACCCCGATCTTCTTAGCAACATGCCGAAAAGCGCTACTGAAGATGCAAAACGGAAATCATCGGAAGTCTTCTCAAATTCCTGCTTCGACTGATAAATAACCTGCTTCGCAACACGCAATGTTGTATCCTGCGGAGTGCGATACCATATTTTCACATCGGATAAAACACCCTCTGGTTCCGGGTTTGCGGAGGCGATCTCGTACAATGCCACTACACAATTCCCGGAGCCCACAATACCACCGCCCACTTTCACGCCGTTACTGTTATCTTCCTTCAATATTTTGTTCTCATATCCGATCAGCTTGTAAGCCTTTACCCTGGCTGGATTGAAGCTCACTTCCGCCCGCACGTCTTTGGCCACGGTGAAGAGTGTGCTGCCGAATTCCCGGGCAAACACCTTGTTGGCTTCCTCCAGGTCATCAATATAGGCGAAGTTGCCATTGCCTTTGGTAGCAAGCGTTTCCAGTTTGGAATCCTTGTAGTCCTTCATGCCGAAACCAAGGCAGGTGAGCAATACGCCGCTTTCCTTTTTCTGCATGATCAGGTCTTCCATATCCTGATCGCTCGTTTGCCCCACGTTAAAATCCCCGTCCGTGGCCATGATCACACGGTTGTTCCCATTCGGGATAAAGTTCTCTTCCGCCAGCTGATAAGCCATTTTGATCGCTGCTTCTCCGGCGGTGGAGCCGCCTGCGCTCAGGTAATCGATGGCGTTGAGTATCTTTTCTTTCTGATCGCCCTGTGTAGCGGGCAGCACCAGCCCCGGCGTTCCCGCATATGCCACGATAGACACATGGTCCCTCGGCCGCAGGTTATTCACCAGCACCCTGAAAGCAGCCTGCAGCAAGGGCAGTTTATTCGGTGTTCCCATAGAACCGGAAACATCGATGAGAAAAACGAGATTGCTGGCGGGCAAACTGTCCATTTCAATCTGCTGCGCCCGCACAGCGATCTGCAAAAGATTATGCTGCCTGTTCCAGGGACAGTCCGTGTACTGGGCGTAGATCGCAAAAAGACTGTCCTTCGGCGGCAAAGGGTAACTGTAATGGAAGTAATTCACCAATTCCTCTATCCGTACTGCATCCACCGGTATCGGCTCACGCAGTCTCACAAACCGCCGCATATTGCTGTATGCCGCCCGGTCCACATCCATCGCAAAGAAAGAAACCCTGCTTTTGGCCGCATCTACAAACTTGTTCTCGTAAAGCTTTCCGTATGTTTCATCAAAAAAAGAGGAAATCCCCATGCCCAGATTGCTGTAATTGGGATTGGTACTATGGGCAAACCTCGCCCGGGCCTTGGCTTTGGCAATATCCAGGTCTTCTCCGGAAGTTTTCCCTATAGGGCTCAGCTCAATGAGCATGCGATCATAATGGTCGAGGGGCACTGTTTTGGTCCGGTAGCCGTCTTTCTCAAATACAAGATGGGTACTGCCAACAGGAACGTCTATACGAAAAAGACCGTACTGATTTGTCATAACCTTCACCGTATCCTTCAGAACGCTCACCTTCACCGCTGCTACGGGATTATGCGTAATGCTGTCCTGCACCGCACCGGAAACGGATCCTCTTTGTCTTTGTGCCGTCGCCATCATGCTCCCGCATAGCCAACAGAGCAACATGAGGAGCTTATGCATCGTGATTATTTTACATACAACGACACATAAAATTAAGAAAATATTTAATTAGTTGACAATCCGGCGAAAAATTACTCGCACAATTGGTAGATCTCCGGGAGGTTCCGGCCGAGGCCATCATAATCCAGTCCGTATCCCAGCAGGAACTTATTGGGAACAGAGAAGCCCAGGTAGTCGATCTGCACGGCGTGGGTGAGCGCATCCGGTTTATGCAGCAGGGAGGCCACCAATAGTTTCTTCGGTTGCTGATGCCGCAGCTGAGGCAGGAACTGGTGGAGGGTTTTGCCGGTATCCACGATATCTTCCAGTATCACCACTGTGCGTCCGAAAAGGTCTTCATCCAGCCCGATGGCGGTCACCACATTACCGGTGGATTTAACGCCTTTATAGGAAGCCAGTTTGATGAAAGATATCTCTGCTTCAATGGTAAGATGTTTGAAGATATCGGCGGCAAACATAAACGATCCGTTCAGGATGGCGATAAAGAGGGGTTTAGTGCCTTGCAGGTCTTTGCTGATCTCTGCTGCGAGTTCTTTGATGCGCTGCTGCAGGGTGGCTTCAGTGATGAATGGCTCGAAGCGCTTATCGTGTACTTGGATGGTCATGGTGTTGACAGTTGCGTTATTTGCGGATGATCAATTGCTGCCCGATCTTGATGCCATTATCCTGCAGATTGTTCCATTGTTGCAGTTGCGCGATGGTCACATTATAGCGGCGGGATATGCTGTAGAGCGTTTCTTTTTCTCCAACGGTATGATATTGCGTACCGGCGGGCGTTACAACAGATCCGCTTTTTTTGAGATCTTCCACCATTTGCGGTGGTATACCGGAAGTTGTTTTTTCCTCGCGGGCCGCGGGCGGAGGTGTAGCAGTAGTTGCCGCAGACGCTTTGGCTTTTTCTATTTCTTCTTTAATGTCTTTAATGATTTTGCGTGGTTCCAGATCTTTATAATCGTCCACTTTCGCGACAGAATTACGGCCCAGTCTGGGTTTGGCGGATGCGTAGCCATCCAGCGCCACCCGTTCTCCTGCTGCAGGCTGCTCACCTTCTTCCAGTTTGTTCCGTTTGCGGAGCCAGCGTATCTGCACGCCTTCCGCCTGTGCAATATCATGGAGCGTTTCACCGGGTACTACAATGTGATAATCGTTCTGCCCTCGTTTGCTTTTGTTCTGCAGGAAGATGAGCATATCCTTCTCCAGCGGTACATCCGCTTCCAGGTCGTTATACCGGAGCAGGCTACTGAGGCGGATATCTTTTTCATTCGCGATCTGGATCAGTGCTGTGCCTTCTTTCACGAAGATCACTTTGCGGCCGTTGATCCTGAAGACGGTGTTCTGCGGATATTGTGTTCTGACCGGCCGGTCATCTACCGTTATCACATGGTGCTGCGGCGTTGCGGGCGCGCCCGGATCGTCTTTACCGGCAATGAAAACGGGACCGCTGGGGATGGGCGCATTGCTCATGGCCAGGGTGGTATATTGTTGCAGGTTGTAGTTCTCGATGATCTGGATCAATTGCTGCGGATACGTTCTGCTGGTAGCATAGCCGGCTGTTTTGAGGCCGTAGGCCCAGGATTTGTAATCCATCGGGTCCAGGTCGAACAGGAATTTGTAACGGGGATTGTTGCGCAGGAATTCGGAATGGTCCCGGAAAGATTCAATGGCAGAGGTGTATTTACGGAAACATTCCTGTTGGGCGTCGTCATCGTAGTTCACACTGGGACCTATCCAGTTGTTCTTGCACTTGATGCCGAAGTGGTTGTTGGAATTGAGCACCAGCCAGCCGTTCCCGGACTGTGTTTCCAGAATGCCCTGTGCCAGCTTGATGGCAGCTGGCACGCCGGAGCGGCGCATTTCCTCCATGGCTATGCTCTTGTAACTGTCGATGTACTGTGTGGTGCTCATGTTCTGCGCGAAACTTTTAATGGCTCCGCTCACGACCAGACAGATCGCCAGGCAGTATGACTTTGCTTGCATGAATATGTTGAATTTAATGGGTCTTCTTCCGGATCATCAGCACACCGTCGCGGAGGCTCAGTAAGAGCGTTTCCGCGCGGTTGTCGGTCACTGCTTTCTGTGCAAAACGGATCATGGCTTTGGCATTATTGCTTTGTTCATTTTCCGGCAGCACTACTTCTCCGTGATACAGCACATTATCCGCGAGGATGAAGCCTCCCGGCCGCAGCCGCTCCCACACCTGGTCATAGTATCCTTCGTAGCCTGCTTTATCTGCATCTATGAAAACCAGGTCGAACACCTCCTGTAAACCGGGAATGATCTCCGAGGCTTTACCGGTGTGTTGCGTGATCTTGTCTTTCAATCCCGCTGCTGCGATATATTTTGCACTGAGTGTTTCCAGTTCTTCATTCACGTCTATCGTATGCAGGTGGCCATCGTCCGTTAAACCCTGCGCGAGGCAGATGGCGGAATAACCCGTATAAGTGCCGATCTCGAGTATCCTCCTTGGCCTGATCATCTGGCTGATCATGGTGAGGAAACGGCCCTGCAAATGCCCGCTCAGCATGTGCGGCTGCTCCACCTTCAGGTATGTTTCGCGGTGCAGGCGGTACAACAGATCCGTTTCAGGAGTGGTGTACTTTTCTGCAAACGCCTGGATATCCGGTGGTATTACCTCCATGCCTGAATTTTTTGCAAACCTACTGAATAATCGAGAAGGAACAAGGCAGAATGTGGAGGATGGCGGTACAGCTGAAGTGTGCGACGCAACGGGGGCTGATGTTTGCGCTGCGGCCGACCTCCTGATCTCTCTTTAAAAAAAGAGGAGCCCGATAAAAATACCAGGCTCTTTACCCCATGTTAACCATTAATAGACACAACTATTTAAAACCTTTCACAGGTTCATAACAGGCTGTGACCATATAAATGTATGTAATTTTTTCACCTTGGATGAATATATCACATATGTATATGTCCAAAATATAATACTAGAAATTCGGGCGCAGTTTATTGGTGGTGTAGAAGACCCGGAAATATTCCACTACTTCGTCCGCTGTATTGAAAACCTTTAACAGATCGAGATCTTCGGGGTGGATGTTGCTTTCTTTCTCCATCATTACACGTCGGATCCAGTCCAGCAGGCCGGACCAATACTCCTTACCTACCAGTACCAGCGGAGTTTCCGTCATCTTCTTCGTTTGGATGAGTGTGGCTACTTCAAAGAATTCATCCATTGTGCCAAAGCCGCCGGGCATCATCACAAAGCCCTGGGAATATTTGGTGAACATTACTTTGCGCACGAAGAAATAATCGAAGTGCAGGCTTTTGTCGTGATCAATATACTGATTGGAAAACTGCTCATGCGGCAGGGTGATGTTGAGCCCTACGCTTTTCCCTTTCGCTCTCTGCGCGCCTCTGTTGGCAGCTTCCATAATACCGGGGCCCCCGCCGGAGATGATCCCGAAACCGTCTTCCGCAAGCCGTTCTGCGATCTCTGTTGCCAGTTCGTAATAAGGATTTCCTTCGCGGGTGCGGGCGGAACCAAAAATGGAAATACAGGGGCCGATCTTTGCCAGTGCTTCGAACCCGTCTACAAACTCAGCCATGATCTTGAATATCTGCCAGCTGGAATGTGCTTTGGTTTCCGTCCAGTCGCGGTCCCTCAAATTCTTTAACGTATCATTCATCTCTGCTCGGTTTTAATTAAAAATCCCAATAAAAATAGGGGAATTCGGGGAAAAAGCCTATAAAAAAGGGCAGCTGGAAAGCCGCCCCGCACGTGTATGTGAAACACAATATGGGATTTAAAGCTTTGCGACAATATCTCTGGCAAGCCCGAATGACAGCGTCATTCCTGCGCCTCCCAGTCCATTCACAATGGTCACCCCTTTCTCCGGTTCCAATACCAGGTCGGTTTCGCCATTGGTCAGCTTCGGATACACGCCGTGCCAGCGTTCCTGTATCTGCAGGGTGGGCACCTGTAAGAAATTCGGCAGGTATTGGAGGATCAGCTGGTTGATCTCTTCTTTGTCGAACGGATCCACCGAAGGCGCGTATTCATGGGAATCGCCAATAGACAGCTCTCCGGCCCCGTTCTGGGACACGAGCAGATGGATACCATATTGCACGTATTGCGGGAAATCTTTCTCGATGCGGGCGCGCAGGGGGGCGAGGGTTTTACAATGTGCGAAAGAGGCATAGTGTATAAGGGAAAGCCCGGTGCTTAAAGCCGGTCCCAGCTGCCAGTTATGCGGCTGCGGCACTGTGCGCAACATCTGCAATTTGCATTTGGTGATGGGGGCGGCGGAAAAGTGCCTGGGGTAGAGGGTTTCAAAGTCGGCCCCACTGCAAACGAACACCTGATCCACCTTCCATTTTTCTTCCCTTGTTTCGATATGCGGCATTTGGATACCGTTCACTGCGGTGCCGAAACGGAACGTCACCCCTTTTGCTTTCTCCAGCCAGGCGGCAATAACAGCGCTGGCTTCCCGGGGATTTACGGTCATTTCCATCGGGCTCCAGAGAGCGGCTTTCAGACCACCCTGTTTGAAAGCACTGCTTTTCTGCGCAGCTTCAGCCGGGGTCAGTAAATGGCAATGCACATTGGCCGTTTGCGCAAACTCTTCGATCACCGCCTGCTCATCCGCGTGATACGCCAGGTGCAGGGAACCCGTTTCCGCGCAGGCCAGGCCTGTTTGCGCAGCAATCTCCTTCCAAATGCTTCTTCCGTACAAAGCCCGTTCATAAACAGTTCCCGGTTTCTGCCCGATGGTCCATACCAGTCCAAAATTGCGGACGGATGCACCCAGTGCACGACCGGTTCTTTCAAACACCACTACTTTCCGGCCTTGTAATGCAAGATGGTACGCAGTGGCGAGCCCTACGATCCCTGCGCCGATCACGGCGGCGTCTGCCTGCTTTTGCTGGAGCATAAAAAATCTGTTCTATCCAACAAATATAGCAGTATTTGTAAATAAAAGTTTAGTAATGATAAACAGTTAACAATTTAGTAAGACGATCATAAACCGATGTTGACGCCACCGGAAATGATGGGCCTGTTCATATACGGCGAGTTCTTGTCCTGCAGTACATCATACAATATCATGATGGTGAGTGCGGAATTACCGCCGACGGGTTGTGCGTATCCTCCGCCCAGCAGCAGACTGGGCGCGCCGTAAGTTCTTTTTGTTACATCGCGGACGTCATTGTAGTAGGTAGTGGTTTTCAGCGAAATGCGATTGTACTCCGGCTGTGCATGAATAAAGAATTGTTCGATCGGATAAAAGCGTCCGAAGAGGCCGCCGCCGAAGATGGAATAGTTATTCCTTTCCCGCGTCTGGTTATTCACATCCCGCAGGCGCTGTGAAGCATACTGTGCGTTGATGTTGATCCCTGCCGCCACCTTGGGTGTGAAACGGTAGCCAATGAGCGGGGAAATATTGACGAAAGTATAATCACCGAAAGTAAAGCCCAATGAGCCACCGATCATGATGCGGCTGGGATCGAAGCGGTTCCGGGGAACGGTGTCTGTTTTGTAGAACTGAGCGGAAGCAGCCTGTACGCTGGCAAGCATGATAACGGCGATGAGTATACGTTTCATAGTATGATTTGTTCCGGCTAAATTATCGGTTTTTTGCTGATCATGGCCTGACATTAACGTTTCTTTATGATGATCAGAAAGAAGGACAGAGGGTATATCGCTTCGCATGTGAGAAGCTGCGGTTGGGATAAAGGCCCAGGTAGATGAGGCTGAGCTCATAGGCGCCCTGCCGCTTGTTGGAGATGGCCAGCGAGCTGGATGTTACATCGTAATTGAACATCAGCTTGATGTTATTCACCTGATAGCCTACCATAAAGGCAAATGCATCATTCACCCGGTAATAAAGGCCACCGAAGAGCTGTTGCACACCATCTCCGGAAAGGTTATAGGCAGCGTTGGCACCAACCATGGTTTCACTGGAGCCTGCCTGACGGGCATAATAAGCACCGGGATTCAGGATGATATAGTCGTTCATCTTGAGACTGGCGTTCAGGAAACCGATATAACGCCGCTCAATCTTGTTATTGCCATCGTAAAAACTTTCTTTGGGGGTGTTCACATGATGTACGGAAAAACCGCCATTGATATACACCAGTTCATTGGGGAAATACGCGTAGTTCATCCCCACCTGCATATCCAGGTAGCCTGTGGAAGGCTGTGTGATGGGTTCACCGGAAGCCATCTGGGAATCAAAGAACTGACCATTCCATTGCGAGCTGAAGGTCAGCTTGTTCAGATCTACCCGCTTGTTGGCATACCCTACGTTGAAACCGGCGGAAAGCAGGCTGCTCTGGCCCAACAGCTGATGATATGCTACAGAGCCGTAAGCTTTGGTGGAAGTGAGGTTACCGCTGCCGGCCACATCCCGCAGCAGCAAACCGCCTACGCCTACCCAGCCGTATTCCAGCTTATCACGCAGCAGCTGAAAATCCCCGAAGAGAGACATGGTCTTATACGGAACAGGGATTGTGGCCCATTGGTTCCGGTAATTGAGACCGATGCGGTAATTCCCGTCGGGTATGAAGCCGGTATTGGCCGGGTTAGTGGACAATGGGGAATTGAAGAACTGCGAAAAATGCAAGTCCTGAGCAGCGGCCGGAAGCGCTCCCGACAGACAGCAAACTAAGATCGTCTGGTAAACATACTTTCTCATAACCCATCCATCTATCTTAACAATGTAACATTCCCCGTTTTCGTTGCCCGCGTACCATCCGTAAATTCAATCGTCACCACAAAAGCGTAAGCGTCCATCGGCTGCAGCACGCCGTTAAAGCGGCCGTCCCAACCGATCTTCTGATCATTGGAATGGAACATGAGCTGGCCCCAGCGATTGAACACTTTCATATCGTACTTCAGAATACCGAATCCCTTGACCTCCCACTTATCATTGATCCCGTCGCCATTCGGAGAGAACGCGGTAGGCACGTCGTACAGCGGGTTTACAATAGCGCTGACGGTGTGGCAGACCGTATCCTGACATCCAAACTGGGTAGTAGCGATGAGACAAACATTATATGTTCCCGTGCGCAGATACTGGTGCGTGGGGTTCACTTCCGTGGAAGTGGTGCCATCCCCGAATTCCCACCAATAGTGCGTTGCGCCGGTGGACTGATTGGTGAACACATGTGGCGTGTTCTCTACCGGCTTGTTGGGCTGGAAGGTAAAGGCGGCCACCGGTGGCGGCAATACGGTAATGTATTTCGATGTATCGTGCGTCAGGTTGCAGGTATTCGGATCATTGGCCGTCAGTTTCACAAGATATTTGCCCGGCTGCGTGAAGGTATGCTGCGGATAAATATCGGTGGAAGTAGTACCGTCCCCGAAATTCCACAGGAAGGAGGTCCCTCCTTTGGAAGTATTATCAAAGTGCGCAATAAACGGTGCACAGGCGCTATCCGGCATCGTAAATGCCGCTACAACGTTAGCGGCTACACGCAATTGAAGCATTTTGGTTTCCGGTGCGTTGCAATAATTAGTATCTGCCAATGTGAGTTTCACGTTATACACTCCTTCCGCGGCATAATGGTGCTGCTGGGTTTCCAGACCGGCAGTGACGGTGGGTGTTCCGTCCCCAAAATCCCACACAAAGGAATTGTTCTGGAACGGTTTGCCCGCAGGAGCCACGGAATTATTGGTGAATTCATACATCAGCGCCGTGCAGGGCTGCAGCCTTTTTTCCGTGAAAGCCACCGTGGCCTCATCCGCGCGTATGCGGAGCGGCATATGCGCAGTATCGTATACATTACAACTGCCGGGATCGTACTTAACGAGCCTTACCGTATAGTCGCCAACGTTATTATACCGGTGCTGCACGGTGGTGCTGGTATTGGTCACCTCCGGCGAGCCATCGCCGAAGTTCCATATCCAGCTCTGCGCAGGCACGTTGGTGGTGTCTATGAAAGTGATATCGGCCGGTACGCAATAGTTTTTCTTTCTTTCCTGCGTGGTGAAACCGGCGCGCACGCCATCGAGGTTAAAGGATATTTTGAGCGCAGCAAGGTTACAGCCGTCCGGGATACCGGTGAAGTATGCACCGGGAGTGGTGGGGAAACGTAGTCGTTGACCCGGTCGCGGACAAGCGGCGCAGATAGCCTGATAGATCACCCCGTTCCTGTCAAACCGGCTGGTACCGCCGTCCACATGCTCAAACAATCCGTTCCCCCCGTAGAAAGTGCCATACAGAATACCTGTAGCATCCCGCTTCATCACGAAGAAGTAGAAATCACTGTTATCTGTGGTAGACTTGCGCGCATCCGGTGTAACGGGAAGCCCGGTAGTGCCGGAATTGGCGAAACCCGTGCCGGTATTCAGTTCTCCGCCCCACCCTGACACATACACGTTCTGGCAGCGGTCTACCAGGAAGGCTACGGGAGACAGGCTGGGTGTGGGATCCGCTTTTCCGAAAGTAGTGGAATAGATCAGCGCGGAAAGATCAGGTTTCAGCTTGGTGATGAACTGCTTGGAATTATCGTTGTAGAAAGTGGTAGTGCCTTGCGGTTGCAGGATAGGCCAGTTCCCTTCCGTTGTACCCATCACGTATACATCACCATTGCGATCCAGTTGTATACCGTATATCTGATCTGCCCGGGCATTATCCGAACCCAGGTAAGTGGATTGCAGAATGGTAGTACCATCCGCTGAAACGTGCGTGATATAACCATCACAGGCGCCGCCACGGTAGGAAGGATAAACAGCGCCCGCGCGTATGGGGAAGTTGGTGCTGGCGGTCCCCCCGGCCACATACACACTATTACCCCCGTTAAGCGCCAGTACATAGGCCGCATCTTCCGCGCTTCCGCCAAGATAGCTGGCCCATATCAGCCTTGAAACATTCGGATCTATCTTCATCAACACGGCGTCCTGCCGGCCACCGCCGTAAGTTCCCTGGAACACGCCAGGGGTAACGGGGAAGTTGGTGGATTGTGTGGAGCTGGCAATATAGATATCTCCTGAACCGTCTATGACCACTTCACTGCGGGAATCGTCGCCATAATTACGCAGCAGTACATCCGCAGGCCCCCGCCTGTCTGACCGGATATTCATCCCGTCCGCAGCCGTACCGCCTATTTTCATGGAACCCACCAGACCGGTACCATTCGCGTTCAGCTTGGTAACGGTGATATCCCATCCACCCAATGGGCCGGCTGTTGCCGTAACGGGGAAGTTACCGGAATTGGTTCTGCCGGAGATCACGAGATTCCCCTGCGCATCCACAAAAAGGCTGTGGGGCTGGTCTTCTCCCTGCCCGCCGATGTAAGTGGAATAAACGATACGGGTTCCTGAGGGATTGAATTTGGTGATCCCCATATCATACAGCTTTCCGTTAAAGGAATTGCTGAATGCACCGGGAGAAGTAGGATAACCATTATCGAACACAATACCGCCGCCGTAGAAGTTACCTTCTGCGTCGTACGTTGCCGTAAAGCCCCAGTTTTCCGCGCGGGAACCGGTAAGCGTGGCAAACACAACAGTTGGGTCTATGACGAGCGGATACTGGCTGTCATATTTCCCGGATATCCTGAAGCTCACTTTATTCCCGTTCAGCTGGTACTGTACATTCACGGATTTCCGTTCACTGTTGATATATTGATAAGCGAAAGGCATCAGCTCGAGCACTTCTCCCGCCGTGGTTTTGATATGCAGGTTACCTTTCTGAAGAGACATCCCCGTGGTGCCGTTGTAATGCAGCTGGATCTTGCCGGGATCGCCACCCGGGCGTACAATAAGGTCGTACTTCATTTGTCCGCCTTCAGAATAGACCTGCAGGTCCGTATTCGGGTACAGGTCTTTGTACAGCACATTTGTATAAGCGCTGATACCTGATTTCCATTTGGAAGGATCATTGCCGAGGATGTAATTGATATTGTCCTGTGTGGGTTTGGATCCGGAGATTTCCGGGTTGGGCGAACTGTTCAGGAATTCCAGATCGTATGCATGCCCTCTCACCTGCCCTTTTACGTATGGATAAGGACTGGGTGTGCCTTTACTGACATCGGGACCTTTTTTATATCCATCGGGATAATAGATAGCAGTGGTATCATCATGCCGACCATGGCGCATTTCATCCAGTTTAGACAGATCGTCCTGATTCAGGAGCAGAAAGCGGATGCCGTTCTTCCTAAGATAGATACTGGTGTTGGTCAGCCTTACCCTGTATAGGAAATCGCCTTCCCACTGTCCTTTATTCTCCACATATTCCAGCGGGGAAAAATTACTGGTACCGGTTGTTTGCTGGCCCAAAACGGGTGATCCAAACAAGAGGAGTAACCAGATTTGCAATGCACCAAAAAGACCGGTAAGGCGTGTAGATTTCAAGCGGTTTCGATTTTTAAGAATGTTTCCCAGTATAAAGGTAATATACTTATTTAAACGGATTGGCGCCTCAAATTGTTACGGAGCGGGAGCAATTGGTTGGCGGCTGGCAGCAGACGGTGCACAAAGGTATGGGCAAGCAACAAATTCAGGATCAACCATCTCTGCCAACCAATCCAAAGCTTCAACGTAAAACAGCCTAAGATATTTTACTCCACGCAGATTTTGACCTTTGTGTGGCAAGATGATCATGCAGGGGTTTGTTCACAGGTAGTTCAAGATTGGGGTCTTCTTCCAGTATTTTTTCTGCGGATTCCCTGGCAGCAGCCAGCATAGCCCTGTCCTGCACAATATCCGCCAGCTTGAGGTCCAGCAGGCCGCTCTGGCGGGTGCCTTCGATATCACCAGGGCCGCGCAGTTCCATATCCTTTTCCGAGATCACAAATCCGTTATTTGTCTGCACCATTACCTTCACTCTTTCCTGTGAATCCTTGCCGAGTTTATTGCCTGTCATCAGGATGCAATAACTCTGTTCCGCGCCGCGTCCTACTCTGCCTCGCAGCTGGTGCAGCTGGGAAAGTCCGAAGCGTTCGGTGCTTTCGATTACCATCACGGATGCATTGGGCACGTTCACGCCTACTTCTATCACGGTGGTAGCCACCATGATCTGCGTATCTCCTGTCACAAAGCGGTGCATGTTGGTTTCCCGTTGTTCCTGCGGCTGACGGCCGTGCACCATGCTGATGTAATATTTGGGTTCGGGGAAGAATGCTTTTACTTCTTCATATCCTTTGGTCAGGTTTTCATAATCCATATTGGCAGACTCCTCGATCAACGGGTATACGATATATGCCTGTCGCCCTTTGCGGATCTCGTCTTTAATAAAATCCATCACCTGCGGCCGCTGGAATTCCGTACGATGTACGGTGGTGATGGGTTTACGCCCCGGTGGCATCTCATCGATCACGGATACATCCAGGTCGCCATACACGGTCATCGCCAATGTACGCGGGATAGGCGTGGCGGTCATCACCAGGATGTGCGGCGGCGTATCATTCTTTTCCCATAGCCGTGCCCGTTGTGCCACCCCGAAGCGATGCTGCTCGTCCACGATGGCCATACCGAGATGATGGAATTTCACTTCGTTCTCCAGCAGCGCATGCGTACCAATGAGGATGTGGATACTGCCATCAGCCGTTCCCGTTAGTATCTCTTTTCTTGCTTTCCCCTTTACATTCCCGGTGAGTAATGCCACTTTCACCGGCATATCTTTCAACAGTTCCGAGATGCCTTTCAAATGTTGCTGCGCGAGTATTTCCGTCGGCGCCATAAGGCAGCCCTGAAAACCGTTATCGATGGCCATCAGCAGGGTTAGCAGCGCTACCATGGTTTTCCCGCTTCCCACATCCCCTTGTAACAGGCGATTCATCTGCCGGCCGGTGGTAGTATCTTTCCGGATCTCCTTCAGCACACGTTTCTGTGCGCCGGTGAGCGGGAAAGGAAGATGATCGTTGTAGAAGGTATTGAAGGTATCTCCCACGGCATTGAACACAAAACCGTGGCTGGCTTTATGCCGGCGGATCTTGAGGCGGCAGATGCGGATCTGCGCGAGGAAAAGCTCCTCGAACTTCAACCTCCGCTGTGCCTGCTTCGCTTCCTCCTCCGTTGCCGGCAGGTGTATCTTGAAATAAGCCTGCGCGCGGGGCATCAGGCGAAACTGCTGCAATACGGGACCGGGGATGTTCTCTGGTATTTCTGCGGGGGACATTTGTTCCAGCAGGTTACGGGTAAGTTTTCCGATAGCCTTTGCCGTTAGTCCGCGCGCTTTCAGTTTTTCCGTTGTGTAATAAACAGGCTCCAGGTGCTGGCGGCCGTTGGATGTTTCTTCCGTAAGCAGGTCCATTTCCGGATGCGCCATCTGCAGCGCGCCATTGAATTGCGAGAGCCTGCCGAACACCAGGTAGGCCACATTTTCGCGCAGCGATTTTTGCATCCATTGCCATCCCTGGAACCAGACCAGTTCAAGCCGGCCCGTTTCATCCTGCAAAGTGGCCACCAGTCGTTTTCCGCGCTTCTCTCCTACTACTTCCATGTGAACAATGCGGCCCCTGATCTGCACAAAATCCTCCATCCCGCTGAGATGCGCGATCTTTTCCACCTTCGTTCTGTCCACATACCGGAAAGGATAATATTCCAGCAGGTCGCGGAATGTGTGTATGTTGATCTCCTTGCGCAACAGCTCTCCCCGCTGCGGCCCTACGCCTTTCAGGTATTCGATCGGATTGGGTAATATGGAAGAAACGAGATTCAATTACGAATTATCAATTACGCATTACGAATGAGTAATTCAATATACATTATCTCAATTAAGCATGTGCAGCATTCTTGTGCACAAATTAAAAAGGCAAATGATTGCAAATTACGAAGTACGGCAATTTCATGAAAAAAGGCAACCGGTCCGCAGACCGTTTGCCTTTTAGATATTTTGAAACGCGATCCGTTCGCCCTAAAACGAATTTCAATTCGTAATGCGTAATTGATAATTCGTAATTGACTACTATTCCGCGATTGCTTCCACTTTCCCTTCTACGAACAGTTTCATCCATTCGGAGGTAACGGACTTCGGTCTTTCCAGCGGCAGGCTGAGTGCGCGATCCCAGCAGAGGGATGCGAGTACGCCGAGGGCGCGGGATACGCCGAACAGCACGGTATAGAATTCGTATTCCACCAGGCCGTAGTGTACGAGTAACGCACCGGAATGCGCGTCAACGTTGGGCCAGGGGTTCTTTACCTTACCGAGGCTTTCCAGGATGGTGGGAACGGTATCATATACCATCCAAACAATACGTACCAGTTCATCATTCGGAAGATGCTTCTTCGCAAACTCCATCTGTGCGGTGAAACGAGGATCCGTTTTGCGCAATACAGCGTGTCCATACCCCGGTACCACTTTCCCTTCCGCCAGTGTTTTCTTCACATATGTTTCGATCTGATCTTTGGTAGGCATACCACCACCCAGTTCTTCCCGCATATTCAGGATCCATTTGATCACTTCCTGGTTGGCGAGACCGTGGAGGGGACCGGCCAGACCGTTCATACCGGCGGCGAATGACAGATAGGCGTCGCTGAGCGCAGAGCCTACGAGGTGTGTCGTGTGGGCGCTTACGTTACCACCTTCGTGATCCGCATGGATCACCATATACAGGCGCATCAGTTCTTTGAAACCTTCATCTTCATAACCCAGCATATGCGCAAAGTTGCCCGCCCAGTCCAGCATGCCATCCGGCTGAATATGCACGCCATTTTTGTATTTGCGGCGATAAATATAAGCGGCTACCCGCGGCAGGCGCGCGATGAGGTTCATGGTATCCTCATACATATAGCTCCAGTAATCTTTTTTGCTCATCCCTTCCGCATAAGCTTTTGCAAATACGGACTCCGTTTGCAGGGCCATTACCGCCACGCTGAACATGGTCATAGGATGGGAAGAGATCGGCAGCGCTTCAATAGCATCGAACACATGGTTGGGTACGTGGGAACGGCGGCCCATCACGCTGCTGATATTCTGTACATCCGCTTCTGTAGGCAATTCACCAATCAACATCAGGTAGAACAGGCCTTCCGGCAGAGGTTCCGCGCCACCGGGCGCTTTCGGCAGATGTTCCCGCAGTTCGGGGATAGAATAACCGCGGAAGCGAATACCTTCATTTGCATCCAGCAGGGAGGTTTCCGTAACCAGACCTGTAATGCCGCGCATACCCTGGTAAGCCTGGGCAATCGTCACATCATCGATCTTCTTTGTACCGTGATTTTTGAGCAGGTCTTTGACTTCTGCACTCAGCTCATCTGCTTTTGCCTTGAATTTCTCTTTTATATAACTCATTTTCCTGCAATGATTTAGAAAAATTAACAAATTCGATCAATAGACAAAAGTAACGATAAATCACAAAAACCCTACCCTTTAAAGCATATTTAACGTATTATTTCACGTTTCCCGGGAGTGTTACTTCGGTGCCCGCATATAGAGCCAGAAGGCCAGTCCGGCGAAGAGGAAATTCGGTATCCAGGCGGCCAGCAGCGGGTCCAGATTGGCCTTGGTGGCGAATACCGTGGAGAACTGAAGGAGGAGGATATAAGTGGCGCTGATCACAATGCCCAGAGCGAGGTGCAACCCGCTCCCGCCCCTTACCTTGCGGCTGGATATAATGGCGCCTATCATCACCAGTATCACTACCGCTACGGCGGCGGAAGTACGGCGGTGTTTTTCTACATAATAAACATTCAGCCCTTCCGCGCCACGCAGCTCTTCCCTTTTCAGGTAACGGTTCAGTTCCGGCGTAGTCATGGCCTCCTGTTTGTTCCTTTCCTCTAGCATTTCGGAAGGATGGAGTGAGATCTTGATAGAAGTATCGGGAATGAGGCGGAGAGTTTCCCGGAGTCCGTTAATGGTTCGTTCGGAAGCGGATTCCAGCTTCCATTTCTGGGTGGTGGAATCCCAGGATACCCGGTCTGCCTGCAGATTGTAGATCATCTTCAACCCATTGATACGCTTCATGGCGAAGTCCGATCCATTCTTGAAATTCGGTTCGTAATAGCCGAAAGAAATATAGGTACTGCTGTCCACCCGCATGGTTTTATTCTTCATCTCCTTCTGCAATTCGGGAGTGCTCACATACTTGTTCTCAAATGCGGTGCGGATGCGGTTAGCGTTTGGTACTACCCATTGATTAGCCAGCCAGAGGATACCGCCAAAAAGGAAAGCGCCTATCCAGTAAGGCCGCAGGAAGCGCCGGAAACTCACACCGCTGCTGAGAATGGCCACGATCTCCGTACGGTAGGCCATTTTGGAAGTGAAAAAGATCACGGATATGAAGATGAAAAGCGGGAAGAGTAACGCAGCGATATGCGGAATGAAGCCGATATAGTAGTTCATGAATACGAACCCGAAAGAAAGGTTGTGGTTCATGAAGTCGTCGATCTTTTCCGTAATGTCAATCACTACCGAGATCACAAGGAGGATCAGCAGCGAGTAGATGAAAGTACCGATGAACTTGCGTAATATGTACCAGTCGATCTTCTTCATATATTTCCGGCGGACGAACTTTAAAGTGCCAAAGCTAACATTCCTGCTATTATTAACCTAGAGGCGCACCTGTAATTGCGGAAGCACACTTTTTTTCCAGGGGCCGTAGGTTCCCTGCAAAATCTGTTCCCTTGCTGTTTTCACCAGCTCCAGGTAGAAACAGAGGTTATGAATGCTGGCGAGGGTCATACCCAGTATTTCCCCGGCCACGAAGAGGTGACGCAGGTAAGCCTTGGAATAGTTTTGGCTGGCGGCGCAGGGATTGTGCGCATCCACCGGCGAAAAATCCGTCGCCCATTTCCTGTTCCGGATATTGATCACGCCCTGCCAGGTGAACAACATGCCATTCCGGCCATTGCGGGTGGGCATCACGCAATCGAACATATCAATCCCCAGCTCTATGTTCTGCAGAATGTTCCAGGGTGTGCCTACCCCCATCAGGTAGCGGGGCTTTTCACGGGGCAGTATTTCCGTCACCAGTCCGCACATCTCGTACATCTCTGCTTCCGGTTCCCCTACGCTCAATCCTCCGATTGCATTCCCGGCGCAATTGCGGGAAGCGATGGCTTCGGCGGATATCTTGCGGAGGTCTTTATAAGTGCTTCCCTGCACAATGGGAAAGAGCGTCTGTTCATAGCCATAGGCCGGTTCCGTTTCGGCGAGGCGTTTGATGCAGCGGTCCAGCCAGCGATGCGTGAGTTCCATGCTGCGTTTGGCATAGATGTATTCGCTGGGGTAAGGGGGACATTCATCAAAAGCCATGATAATGTCCGCGCCAATGGTCCGCTGAATGTCCATCACATTTTCCGGCGTAAAAAGATGGCGACTGCCGTCGATGTGGCTTTGAAATATCACTCCTTCTTCCCGGATCTTCCTGTTAGCGGCCAGCGAAAACACCTGGTATCCGCCACTATCGGTAAGGATGGGGCGCTCCCAGCCATTGAACCGGTGTAACCCTCCTGCTTGTTTGAGCACATCCATACCCGGGCGCAGGTAAAGGTGATAGGTGTTTCCGAGGATGATCCGGGCCTTTACCTCTGACCGGAGTTGTTCCTGCGTAACAGCCTTAACGGAGCCTACGGTCCCTACAGGCATAAAAATAGGTGTCTGTATCGTACCGTGCGCAGTGGTGATAGTGCCGGCCCTGGCGCCGGAAGGATCGGTGGTATGTAGTTCGAATTGCAAAGCCTCTTCAATTTTCAATGGGCAAAGGTATTGAATATTTTTCCCCACACTATTACATAGATAAATAAAAACATATATTTTTGCCCCCTATGTCGGACAATCTGGGGCTTATCATTTTTTATTGTTTCGCCGCTGCTGCGGGCGTACAGGTGTTATATTACCTGATCTTCTTCTCAAGAGTGGCATTTTACAAGCGTCATTTTGAAGAAGAACATCCGCCGGAGGAACCGCTTTCCGTGATCATCTGTGCCAGGAACGAGGAAAGGAGCCTTCCAAAGAACCTCCCTACCGTGCTCCAGCAGCGTTATCATGCGCACCAGGACCCGGCCTACGAGGTGATTGTAGTGAATGACAATTCAGAGGACGACTCCAAATATTACCTTGCCTCCATCGAGAACGGTTATTCTCATTACCGCCACATCGAGCTGAAACAGCCCGCGCAGTTCATCCCCGGTAAAAAGTATCCTTTATCCATTGGTATCAAGGGGGCCAGGTATGATACGGTGGTGCTGACGGATGCGGATTGCAAGCCGGCCAGCATCTACTGGTTGTCTATGATGGGCCAGGGTTTTGAAGACGGGAAAGAGATCGTG
Source organism: Chitinophaga niabensis (assembly GCA_017849435.1). Lineage (GTDB taxonomy): Bacteria > Bacteroidota > Bacteroidia > Chitinophagales > Chitinophagaceae > Chitinophaga > Chitinophaga niabensis_A. The sequence goes on along the minus strand of JAFIGY010000003.1, from coordinate 123,002 downwards.
TTGGGCTACGGGCCCTATTATAAACAACCGGGCTTTCTCAATAAGGTGATCCGGTATGAGACCTACTTCAGCGCACTGCAATATCTTTCCTTTGCCTTGTCCGGTATCCCCTACATGGGTGTTGGCCGTAACCTGGCCTATAAAAAAGAGCTGTTCTTCCGTCATAAAGGGTTCACCGCCCACCAACACATCGCTTCCGGCGACGACGATCTGTTCGTGAACCGGGCGGCGAACAGCGGGAACGTGGGTGTGGTTATCAATAAGCATGCTTTTGCGTATTCCGAGCCCAAGCGCAAATGGAAGCACTGGTTCAGGCAAAAGACCCGGCATATGTCCACCGGCAAACACTATCGTTTCGGGCATAAATTGCTGCTCGGGCTCTTTTCCCTGTCTCATTTCCTTTTTTATCCCGCAATGGTGCTGGTGCTGTTCTATCCTCCCATGCTGTACATCACTTTATATATCCTCGGCGGGAAAATATTGATCCAGTCTGTGATCACTTATTTCGCCCTGAAAAAGCTGGATGAGCGGGATCTGTTTCTATACAGCTGGCTGATGGACATCCTCATGTTCTTATATTATGTTATCTTCACGCCCGCATTGTTCTTCAGCAAAGGAAGGAGCAAGTGGAAATAGCCAATGGAGATCGTTTTAAAATACTTTTCAGATTTTACGCCCAAACAACTGGATCAATTCCGGGCGTTGGCGCCTGTGTACAAGGAATGGAATGAGAAGATCAATGTCATTTCCCGGAAAGACATTGACGCGCTTTATGAGAAACACGTTCTTCATTCCCTGGCCATCGCTGCGGCAGCTGATCTCCCCGCCGGCCTGCAGGTGCTGGACCTTGGTACCGGTGGCGGGTTCCCCGGCATTCCGCTGGCTATTTTCTTTCCCGAAGTGCAATTCCACCTCGTAGACTCCATCGGCAAAAAGATCAAGGTGGTGGAAGCCGTGGCAGAGGCGCTCAACCTCAGCAATGTAACAACGGCGCATTCCAGGGTGGAGGACATCAGGAACCGCAAGTTCGACCTGGTGGTTTCAAGGGCGGTGGCTCCGTTGAAAGACCTCTGGCACTGGAGCAAGCCCCTGCTCCGGAAGGGTGCGCCGGAACATCAGCCATCCGGACTCCTTTGCCTCAAAGGCGGTGATCTGGACCAGGAAATATCCGAAAGCGGCTGCCGGCCCAGGATGGTCAACATTTACAAACTGTTCCCCGAGGAATTCTTCCAGGAAAAGTTCGTGGTATCCGTAAAATAACCCGTCTCTCCCCAAGCCATTGATCCTCAGTGTACAGATCGATATACACGTTTCGTCAAATGAGGTATCGGTTTCGCAATATTGAATAAGGAATCGCTAAAAATATTCTGGACCTTTACAATATGCCCTTTGTTCGTTCGTCTACCTAATTAAGATGAACGAGTGGCTCTCCATACAAAAATCGATGGCAGCGGAACAAAACGAGCGTATCAGGCAGACGGTAGAAAAGGAACGCCAGCGGCTCCTGCATTTCATCCGGAAACGGGTGGATAATGTGGCCGATGCGGAAGACATTCTGCAGGATGTACTTTTCCAGTTCACCCAATACCTTCGCCTGGGCTCTGATATAGACTCGCTCACCGGATGGCTTTTTGCCGTTACGCGGAACCGCATTACGGACTGGTTCAGGAAGAAGCGGGAAGACCGTTTTTCGGACCTGACGGTATCCGGGGGCGAAGGGGACGGACCGCTCTATCTGTCGGATATACTCCCGGACCCCGCAGCGCAGGCAGATACTCCCTTTCTCCGTAAAATGCTGGCCGATGCCATTACCGAAGCCACCGATGAACTGCCGGAAGAACAACGTTATGTGTTCCTTCAACATGAAGTGGAGGGGCGCTCTTTCAAGGAAATTGCGGCGGAAACAGGTATATCCGTGAACACGCTTCTCTCCCGCAAACGCTACGCAGTATTATATCTGCGGGAAAGGCTGGCGCAATTGTACAAAGAATTACTGAACGATTAAACGCATGAAAATGAAAAGATATATTGGATGGAAGATACTGGGCTTTATAGCATTAGGCGCGTTATTTGTCTTCCTGTTCGGCACTGCTACCATGTTACTCTGGAACTGGCTGGTCCCTGAACTTTTTGCCGGTCCCGTTATCAACTTCTGGCAGGCATTGGGATTGCTGTTCCTGAGCAAGCTTCTCTTCGGTTTCCCGAAAGGTCATCACCACCAGGGTGGCGGCTGGGGTTGGAAGAAAGGGCGCTGGCAGGAAAAAATGCGACAGAAGATGGAACACCTCTCCCCGGAAGAGAAAGAACGGCTCAGGAGTCATTTCGACCGCTGTATGGGCGGCCCCTTTGGGCGCCGTTGGGGACAAAGCAGGGAAGAGCGGCCGGAAGATCTTCGGGAAGATGAATCTCCCAAACCATAAAATTTAATACAGTCCTCACCGTTATTATTCAACCACATGCTTAGACCCAGGATTATGGGAACGCTTTTAAACACCCGTGCTATGATCGGCATCTTCAAAACCAATATCGGCACACATCAGGAACGGAAACTTATTATCAGGGCAATTTGTGATAACTTTGACGTAGGCAACTGCCATGTTGATATCGAAGATTGTGATAAAGTGTTGCGCATTATGGATATGAAGGTGGACGAACAGCTGATCATCAACTTTGTGAAACAACAAGGCTTTCATTGTGAAGTGCTCGAGTGATCTTTAACCTTGCAGCTGGCTGCAACAACCGGAACCATATGAACAAGCAGGCTATAAAAACCTTATTACAAACCAGTTTCGCGGAATTTACCGCGTTCATCGATACCCTCTCCGATCATCGTTTTATTGTTTCGCCGGAAGGAAAATGGTCGGCAGGCCAGCAACTGGACCATCTCATCCGGAGTGCAAAACCGGTCAATACCGCCATGAAACTTCCCCGCTTCCTGCTTCGTTATTTCGGTAAGCCCGCGGCTCGCTCCCGCTCTTATGAAGAGATACGGGAAGCTTACCGTAAAGTGCTTGGGCATGGTGCGGTGGCTACACGGCCTTATATTCCTCCTGTTACAGAGGCCTCGCAGCGTGCAGGGCTTCAACTGGCTTTTCAGCAACAGGCGGATAAATTGCTGAAGCAGATCGATAAATGGTCTGAAGAGGAACTGGACAAATACCAGGTGCCCCATCCGTTGCTGGGCAAGCTCACGATACGGGAAGTGTTATATTTTACCGCCTACCACAATCATCATCACCTGCATACCCTGCAGCTGCGGGAGCAGCCGGATCAACCCTGGGCCAGCCAGCTGGAACGCGTCATATTCTGATGATATTTCCGTAACTTCAGGAATGTAAATCCGGACGATCACACCCCTCGTCCGGCCATTGCTTTCATTCAGGCAGGTAACGGCCACCCCAAAGACACATTCCTACTGCCCGGAACCTTCCTGTTAATTGTACATCCCATGAAAAGTAAATACATTCCTTTTTTACTGATCATGCTGTTATGTGTTGCCATCCGAAGCCACGCACAGAGCGAATTCCCCCGCGGCTGGATATTTCCGCTGGAGGTTGGGCAGGGTGCGGCTACCGCCTTTGATCAAAGTCCGGATTTCTATCTCGCCACGCTCTCGTTCTCTCCCCAACTGGCCGTTGTGCCCGGGAAATTACGTATAGGCGTCACCGGTGGCGGGGCTTTTATGGACAAGCACATTTACGGCATAGGCGGAGGGCGTGTGGCCCTGCTGATCTGGGACGGCCCCAAGGCCCTGCAGAGCACTATTTTCAACGTGCAGCTGGTAGGGGAGCATCTCTGGGGCACTAAGGACCAGCGTCTCGTTGGCGGCGGCATTGCCGCAGAGATCGGCAATGTGCTCACGCTGTCCGTCAAATCACACCGGGATTACATGTTGAACAGCTGGTGGTTCCAGCTGGGTCTGGGGTGGAACATTTTCCGAAAGAAGATACCGCCTCTACCTGAACTCTGACCTTTAAATTTCTTCGTTATGCCCAAAACAGCCCTGGTGATCAGCGGCGGCGGCTCCAAGGGAGCGTTTGCCGTAGGAGTGCTGAAATATATGGCCTCCACACCCCAATTATCTTTCGATACCCTTTGCGGTACCAGCACCGGCTCGCTCATTGTGCCCCTGGCGGCTACCGGGGAGATCAATCTCCTGGAAAACCTTTATACCACACATGTTACCAGCGATATCATTCTGACTGGTAATGTCATCAACCGTTTCGGCAACAAGAACGCCTATTCGCTCTACGACGCCCAGCCACTGAGCAACCTGCTGAAAAGCACGTTCACGGATGATCGTTACAACGCCATGATCAAAAGCAAAAAAGAAGTTTATCTCACCACCGTTTGCCTGCAAACCGGCAGGATCACCTATTTCACGAACAGCGACCGGCCGATGACTTCGCCGGACTATGATGTGGTGAAAGTGAATGACAGCAGCACTTTCCGCCGCGCCATGTTCGCTTCCTCCTGCCAGCCGGTGTTCCTGCCGCCCTACCAGGTGATCCCCGATCAGCCGAAACAATATGTGGATGGCGGTTTGCGGGAATACGTTCCTGTAGAGCTGGCGATCGACAACGGCGCAGAGGTGGTTTATGCTATCCTGCTCACACCGGAAACGCCGGAAACAGCGGATCATCTTTTTACCAACCCGTTTGATATTCTGCAGGAAACGCTGAACTGGTTTATGTTTGACGTGGCGGTGAATGATCTGCAGCTGCCGAAATTCGTGAACCGCAGCCTGCAATATCTGAATGATGTTAAGGCTAAAATGAAAGCGGCGGGGATCAAACAAAAAGATATTGATACATATTTCGATATCCCGCTGGAGAATCCGTTCGTTGGCAAAAAAAACCTCACCCTGCATATCATCCGCCCGGAAAAGCCCTTGGGCGGCGGTCCCGGCGGACTCATATTCGATCCGGGAGAGATGAAGAACATGGTGGCCATTGGCGAGGCCACCGCAAAGAAATACTTTGAAAGCCTCCCATAAAAAAAGAGGGAGCGCCCTCCCTCTTTTCGATATTATTCTCCTACTGCTTTGTTATTCCTTCGATCGATGTCCGCCATTCGCCGGCTGGGGTCGATCTCAATGCTTTTCACCCGGCCAAGAGGCACATCCAGTGTAACCGTGTACGTTGGATGCGTCCACTTCCAGCCATCATGTACCACGCGTTTGATGGAAGTATCTTCCTGCAGTTTGTTACCGAACATGAGCGTAAGCGGGATGTAATGTAATTCCTTCCGCCCGTCTGCATATTCCACCATCAGATCGATGGGCATGGGGAACTCTCCTATCCTGCGCAAACGGATCACACCACGACCATTCTCGTTGTATATACTGTCCAGCCCGTAATCGATATGCTTGGTGGAGTTCATCATGTATTGCAGATACCAGTCGAGCTGCAGACCGCTTTCCTTCTCCATCACGCGAATAAAATCCTTCGGATTGGGATGCCTGAAGCGCCAGTCGCGGTAATACCTCAATAACCCTGCATCGCGTACGGAAGCGCCGATCACATATCCCAGCTGTTCGAGGAATACTGCACCTTTGGAATAAGCGCTTTGTCCGTATCCATAGTTCGTACTATAATGATCCGAATGGGTGCTCATCGGTTCCTCGAATCCTCCTTTCACCAGCCCGAAATACCCGCGGTAAGCGCTTTCCATTGGCCAGCGGCCTTTGAGGGAATCGATGGTATTGCCGATGGTATTATCTTCCGCGAAAGTGGTGAAGCCTTCATCCATCCAGGGATACAGGCTTTCGTTAGTGCCCAGCATGCCCTGGTACCAGCTGTGCATCCATTCGTGGATGGCAACGCCGTAGAGGCCGAAGAGTTTTCCGTTACCGAGGATCAGCGTGGCCATAGGGTACTCCATGCCGCCATCGCCGCCCTGAATGAAGGAATATTGTTTGTAGGGATAAGGGCCGAAATGTTTTTTGATATAGGCGTAGGCGTTAGGGATCATCTCTGCGAGCTGCGGCCATGTTGTGCGGGTGGTATCATTCTCCAGGTAGAAGAAATGCGCGGTAAAACCATCCACTTCCTTTTTAATATGCTTGTAATCCGGGTCGGCGGCCCAAACGAAATCATGCACATTGGGCGCTATAAACCGCCAGGTGAGCGTATTCCCGGCCGGCCGTACCACTTTTGTCCCTTTCGCTTCATATCCGTAGCCGATCTGCTCCGGGTTCTGCAGATAGCCGGTTCCTGCCACTACATATTTCTTATCGAGGGTGATATTCACGTCAAAATCGCCCCAAACGCCGTAGAATTCCCGTGCGATGTAGGGTGTGGGATGCCATCCTTCATAGTCATATTCGCACATTTTAGGGTACCACTGCGCGATGGAGAAATCCACCCCTTCCTTGTTCATCCGGCCGCTGCGGCGGATCTGCACCGGTACCTGCGCTTCAAATTCCAGGTCGAAAGTAACGCTGCTTTTCGGGAGGACCGGCTGATCCAGGTCTACCACCAGAATGGTCTCTTCCGTGCGGTAAGTTTGCTGGCGGCCGTTGCACCTGAGGGATAATACTTTCTGGTAGCCGATCTCGTCCGGCTTCAGTTTGGATATCCGGTCCTTCACCCGCTCATCCCAGTCATTCTTCAGCTTGCCTTTGGAATCCACGAGCACGAGCTTGCCGAGCTCGCGGCTGCGTACGTCCATCATGCTTCCCGGTTGGAAGGCGTTCCAGTAGAGGTGGTAAAATACGCGGAAGAGGGTATCCGGTGAGTTATTCGTGTATTCCAGCTGTTGTTTGCCGGTAATCCGGTTGGCGCTTACATCCATCCGCACATCCATCCTGTACTTCACCCGTTGCTGCCAGCGGTCCGGCTGTGCGAAAGCGGCTGCGCTCACCAACAGGCACAAAAGTGCAGGAACGATCGTTTTTCTCATATTCAGGTTGTTGGTAAACGGCGAAATTAACAAAAAAATAATTTGTTAGTGCCCGTCCAACACCCGGATCATGTCATCCACCCAGGCTGGGTCCCCGTGTATGTATTTCTGGCGGATGGGATGTTCATAATCCAGGCCCTGCATGGCTTTCCAGGCCCTGCTGAATTTTTCCTGCGCAACCTTCCGCTTCTGCATCATATCATCATAAGCAGCGGAATGCGGAGCGGCGCCGGATTGCAGGAGGTTACCGAAATATTTCTCTGTCAGTATCTTCAGATACAGGAGATACGCTTTGAAATACTCCTCCCGTGAAAGCCCCTCCACCGCCTGCCTCCTTTGTTCTTCCCAGGTTTTATAGGCCTGCATATCCTCCGCCGCGGCCCAATCCTCCACGTTAACGAACTGATCGTTTACCTTAACGGACGCTATCAGAGATTCTTCAATGATCTCAAAAGCAATGCGGGTATAAGCATTCTGCAGCTCCACCACAACTTCCCCTTCCTCTGCGGCCATAAAGCCATAGCGTTGTATAACATCCTGCCAAACGGCCTTTACATTATCCGGAAATGAAGGATAACCTGAATACATGCATTTATTTTTTGTAGGTCTTTGTTACGGGATCATACTTGTAACCGTTGTCTTCCAGTATTTTTACTTCTTTTCCGAAGCCAGTCCGCAGCCGCTCTCCGGTTATTTTGTCGACCAGCCAGTTACCGGACTTATCCCGTTTAAATATAAAGATTTCCTGCGTGGGATCGGAGGCCACATAGAATATATCATCCCGCTGGATGGCTTCCAGCAGCCAGGGGCGATTATACTTGTCAAAGAAACTGCCGGGTTCGTAGAAACCTTCTCCCACATTCAGCACATTGAATCCTCCTTTTTTTGCGCCGAAATCTGCATTCTTGAGATTCCCGAAATTATCGAACAACTGCGGCATATCGCGGAAAACGACCTTTCCATTGTCTTCCACCACATAAGCGCCAAGGATGGTGGTGGTTCTGTTGGGATCCGCCACAATAACGGCCTTGCTGGAGAAATTGCCTTTGAGCGGAATGGTGGGGTCTTTAAGCCCATAGTATCGCTGCAGTTTTTCAACGGCAATACCCATGTCCTTCATCGGATCATTCACCAGTGTTTTCGTTTCGGCGGTAGGATAAATGCGCCCTTCATCGAGGAAGAAGCCGAGTATGCGCCCGGTCTGTATTTCGCCCAACAGCAGGCGGCCCTGTGTAGTATCATACTTGATATAGTATTCTCCTGTGTATACCTGGTCGTACATATTGGGGCCGGTTTCATTCCAGAAGTCCCTGGCTTCCGCCACTGTTTTGCTGCCTTTGTAAATGATCATGCCAGGTACGTTGCCGATGTTCGTCCACGTTACATTGATGGAATGCGCAACATCCGGAGGCAATTTGGTAGCGGGCCTTTCGAGGATGGAGCGGTTCACTTCCTTCTCTTTCGTTTCCGGGTAGAAATTGAGTTCTTTACCATCTTCTGTTTTTACTTTCAGCATGCCGTCTTTGTCCGGACCAGTTACATTATTCTCTCCGTAATAATCTTTGATATCCTGCACCGCTTTATCACCGGGCTTATAGCTTACCTTATCTCCTGCAAACCGGTTCTGGCGGAATCCTACCTTCTGCTGGAATTCAACGAATCTGATCTTTTCCAGCGCGTTTTCCGCCAACTTGATCTCGTAATCTACATCCCGATCGTATTGAATATCCTTTGCTTCCTTTATCTCGCGGAGGATGCCCAGGTACTTTTCCAGCAATCCCCGCTGCTCCCCGAGGTGTTGTATTTTCAAGGCATTGTCTGCATCTCCTTTGGAGAGGATGTCTGCGAGTTTCGTTTGGGATGCCGCGATATCTGTTTTCAGCGCGGTGATCTTTTCGTTGATGCGGGTCACTCTCAGGGAAAGTCCTTTTGTATAGAACATTTCCAGCATCGGTCTGGCGAGTACGGAACCTGCTTCGATAGCGGCCAGCGTGATGAGTTGCTCATAGATGAAAAGCGGGAGCTCACGGCCTTTGGGGATACCTTCTCCCGTTATGATGCGCCTGCCCAGACTATACCCGATGAAGGCGGCGCCGGTGGCAGATATCCGCCAAACGGCCGAAGCGTTCTTCATCACACTGCCCAGTCCGGTGAAGATGGTGGACATGGCAAGGTTTTCGAGGAACGATTTACCCAATTCCTTTGCCCCGTAATATTCCTTGTCCTTGCCCAAAGCGCCACCCGGACCAACACCTGCCGCGCCGAGGGTTTGGCTGAAAGCTTCTCCCATTACCGTCATGGAAAGGGCGGATACGCCGATGGAAGTAGCGGTGAAGGCGGCTGTGCCTTCTGTGAAGAATACAGCTGCCACACCGGTACCGATCCCGCCTGAAGCGATCGCAATGGCGGCAGTTACGAGTGCCATGAGGGTGATAACAGTCACCTTCATGACCGTCATGGCATTATCGCTGTGCGCTACGAAGTTGGCATAGATCTGTTCCATCATGCCGGAGTAATCCAGGGCATTGCCGGAAAGCGCTGTGGGAAATACGCCCTGCGTCTGGTCGTGATGCGGGAAAGTTTCCGCAGTAAGTTTGGTGAAGCCGAATTGTTTATAGATCTGCGTACGGATCACGTTCCCGAAGTCTCCTTCCACCAGCAGCGCGTTCAGCTGGCCTTTGGTGATTTGTTCTTTTGCGGTGGCGAGCTCGGTGGTGACGGTGCGGAGGCCGGAGCGCAAGGGGGTTAGTCCGATCGTTTTTACCGTGATGCCGAATGCGATCTGGTAAGCGGTTTTCTTATCCGCCAGTATCTTCCGGTATACATCTTTCTTTTCTGCTTCCACACCCAATATGGAAAGCGTGTCATTCTGATCTTTCTCACTCATGTCGGGGAAGCGCATGATGAGTGCGCGGAAGGCATCATCATCGTCCAGTAATGTTTTGAGACCGTTGTGCGCTTTGGTGATAATGTCCAATGCAAGCCGATTACCGGCATTGTTCATTTTATTCATCACGATCAATGACAGCGAGCTTTGCAGGTATTTCCTATCCTTTGCGACATCGCGGAAGGCGGTGTCGTTCAGCACGCCTTTATCCAGCTGCGCTTCTATGTACTGCAATATTTTTCCGCCGCCGGCAGTTTCGTAGATATCGAACATCAGCGGCGTGGAGCCTTCTTCTTCCGGCGGGGCGGTGTTTGATTTCACCTTTACATCCCGGTCGTAGTCATCCTTACTCTTCATGAACCGCCGTTTCCCTTCTACATAATCCGCGTTGATGGTATGATATTCCCCTGTGCCTTTTGCGTACAATGCCACGAAGATACCATCCGGCACATGGGTGATATCTGGCAGCTTTTCCGGGAATTCTATTCTGTCGTCGATATCATTCCATAACTTCATCGCTTCGTCGTGTGTGACGGGCTTGCGGGCATAGAATCCGCTGTTCATCATACGGTAAATGATCGCTTCACCAGCGGCTTTGCCGTTACCGGCAGCGGCTGCGTCGGGATCTACGTAGTAAAGATTATCTATTGCATCGCGGATGGATATTTCTTTTCCATTCAGGAATATCTTCTCCACTTTCACTTTGTTCCCGGATGTGCGCCAGTTTATTTCATGCCGTTCACCCTGGTGAAGACGCAGCTCATTAAGAGCATTGAACAGTTCCATTTGTGTGAGCTCGGATGTATGGAACTTCCCATCCGGGGATTGTACGGTGATGCCATCCCGTTTCCCGAGGTTTTGTATATATTTTTCTGCTTCAGCGAGTGTTTTTGTTTCCACATCCTGCATCTTCCTCGAATAATCCTGCAACACGATGGCCGCGTGCGGAACGTAGGCCAGCAGCAGATGGATGGCTGCATTGTATTGCTGATAGGGCGTCAGGTCAATACCGGCGAGATCGGGGGCGTAAGTGCGGATGAGGTCATTGAGGGAAGTAACCCGCTGCTCGTTGATGGGGTCGGCGCTGTCGGGCTCATCTCCCGGGAACGTGTAGTTGAACAGCAATTGCAGCGATGCGTTCGCGATCGGATAGTTCAACACCTGTTCCAGCGCGGAGCGTGCATTCAGCTGCGTGATGTTAAAGGAAGGCGGAAGGCTGGTATTCCCTGACATCACGATGGTAGCGCGCACCTTATTGCGCGTCACAATCTCGATCCTTCGGTTCACCCTGATCACAACACCCTTCCCGCCCGCTTTCGGCGGGGATGGCAGGGTGCCGGTGGTATTCGGTGTTTTGACGTCTTTACCGGTGCTCTCCCGCCATTCGAAATAATCCGGTTGTTTCGGAATGGGCGGCAATTCTACGGGAACGCCTTCTTCCGGCATTTTGATGGAAACGCCTTTCTGTCCGCCGCCCATGGCCTCCGGCGGCAGGAACTGGCTGGTGACGTCCGCCGGCACATGAATGAGTTCAATATGCACATACCCGGTCACCAGCGTACCGGGATACAAATGATCCACCCACACCTTGTGATAGGTCTGTTCGAGGATCACGGCGTCTTTCCACACCTGCAGGGATTTATCCTGATCCGGTGGATTGGGCGCCCTTTGCACGCTACGCGGACCGCCGGACTGTTGCACGACATGCGTCAGTTCATGCGCCAGTAAATGCTTTCCGGCGGAAGATGCGGGATCAAACCTGCCGGCGTTGAAATAGATATCTTTCCCATGTGTGAACGCCTGTGCATGGAGTCCTGCGGAGAGTTGTGCCGCTTCGCCGTCCGTATGCAGCCGCACTTCATCAAAACTGCGGCCGAAGCGGTTTTCCATAAAATCTTTGGTGCCCGTGGGCAGGGGATTTCCTTTTCCCGCACCTTGTGTGATCGCCTGTGCGGCAGCAGGGGTTACCGTGGGTTCGCCGTCGCCGGCAGCCTGCATAAAGATGCCGGTTTCTTCTGTCGATTCTTCTTCCCTTTGCAGCTTTTCTTCTTCCTCGCAATGTTCACATTTCCGTTGCAGGGGAACCGGCGCGGGTTTGAAGAAAGCCGGTTCTGCATCTGCCGGTGCGCGCATCACGTGATCTGCCACCTGGTCCGCTTCCCGTTCGTGCGGATCATCCGGAGCACCTACTTTAAGCTTCGGCTGGAAAAAGCCGGACTGCCCGGTTTCTTTAACAGAAGCCGGTTCCCTGGAAGTTCCAGGTTGGGGGGTGGTGTGTGTCTGCTCGTTCAAGTTTTTTTGCGGATCAGGGGATCACAATACCCTGCACGGTCACAGGCGCATCCAGCATCCAGTTCCCCGCGTCCATTTCATGGAGGAACAGTTTGGTGCGGTAAACGGTGGCGTGCAATACTTTTTTGGGATGTGTTGCCAGCCATTGCTGTCGCACAAGCGTATATGCCCGGACCCAGGCCTTTTCATCCCCGCCACGCAGGGGCGTGGGTTCCGGAAAACGAGCCCGGAGGAATGCGGGAATTGCGCCGGAATGGATATAGCTGTCGTAGATCACCAGCATGCTCAGCGGCAGTGTGAACTGCTCTGCGTTAAAGAAATGAAAGGCAGGCTGGAAGTACAGGATATCGAACGTTTCATCCTGCGCCTGCCGCATGAGGGGGTCCTGCTGCGCGCTTTTAATGAGCAGCTGTTTGAATGCCTTGTCATCCACAAGCGGCACCGTTCCCACTTTAGGAAGATAAGGCCTGAAGTCGTTGGCGAACATGCCGTTCAGGGCAACATAGCGTTCCAGCAGATTACGGAGATTGCCCTGTTCGGTGGTCTGACTGCGGCCGTAGGTGATCTGGCGGCTACCATTCCTTCCATCGGGATAAATAACGAGGGAATCGTATTTTCCATCCGGCGAGCCGGTTTCGAATACGTTGACAATGCGAATGATCTTTGTTTTAATATCTGGCGTGATCATAAGTGTGGGTATTAAGAATGATGAATGAAAACTATTTTCCTTCTTTTTCCAGCTCCCGTTTTACGCCTTTCAGAATGTCATTGTGCGATATTGTAAAGTTATTCCCTTCCAGTGCATTCAGACAAACATATTGCACGATGTTCATGATATGCGATCCGGTGAGCTCATATGCGGCGGCAATAGCGGACAGGTCCACATCCGGTTGCAGGTGGATGGCCGGAGGGAAGGATTTTTCCAACAACCGTAGTCGCTCTGCAGGCCGTGGTGGCGGAAAATAGATGATAGAACTGAAACGGCGGATGAAAGCATCGTCCATGTTATTCTTGAAATTGGAGGCGAGGATGGTAAGGCCTGCGTGCATTTCAATGCGTTGCAGGAGGTAGGAAACTTCCTGGTTGGCATATTTGTCATGCGCATCCCGCACACCTGTACGTTTCCCGAAAATGGCGTCCGCTTCATCGAAAAAAAGTATCCAGTTTTTGTGTTCTGCTTTATTGAAGAGGGCGGCCAGGTTTTTCTCTGTTTCCCCGATGTATTTCGAGATCACCATAGACAGGTCGATGCGAAATACTTCGCGACCGGTATATTTCCCCAGCAGTGTGGCCGTGAGTGTTTTTCCTGTTCCCGGCGGGCCGTAAAACAGTACACGGTAGCCCGGTTTCAGCTTCCGGCCCATACCCCAGTCTTTCATCAGGGTATCATGATGTTTGATCCAGCTTTCCAGTTCATGTACCTGCCGCCACACGACTTCCGGCAGCACAAGATCATCCCATTCCATCTGCGTAGTGATATGTTCCGCGGGAAAATGCATATCCAGCTTTGGCAATCCTACTTTCCCTGTGGTGAATACTTCAACGTATTCCTGATCCAGCGTCAGGCGGCCGCTTAGCTGTGGTTCTCCGTTACGGACCGATTCGAGGGAAACGATGCCATGACGGAAGAGGAAACTGGCATCGCTGAAAAGTGGCAGCAGCGATAATCTTGCATGCGCATCAGTGCCCGCCAGCAGGAACAGCGCCGTTTCACCGGTAGGCAATGTACCGCGGTGATGCTGCCCTTTGATGCCGCCGAATTCCGGCAGTTCTCCACCCTGCGGCAGGAATTGCTGGATGATGTTATCGTAGAATCCCGTGAGGATGTGGGGGGCGAGGGCCGTCAGCAGTACAATCATCTCTTCATGCGAGGGCATAGAGTGACGGGCGAAACGGGCGAAAGACGAGTGATCCTGGGGTTGAGGGGGTTGCAGGTTGTATACCACCGGCGGGCCGTTCTGCAGGTGCATGGCAAGACGACCGGCCACAAACTTCCGGAAATAATCGAGCGCCACTACCAGGTAGTTTTCCATCAGCCCGTTGCCGGTATGGTTGATCGTTTTATCGATGGGAGATGTTTCCATGTTACAATTTTTTTCACGCAGGTGCTACGAGATCCCTCAACCCTGCGCAATACTCGGGGCTCACGTCGTTCCCCTGGCAGGCGGCGAGCGTACCATGCGCTACATCATGCCCTACAATGCCACTGGAAATATGCCAAAGCTCATGTGCGAGATGATTACAACCGGGATTACCATTCACCTGGTTCACTGCCAGTACGGCGTAAGTCCGGCCGGTATACCCGGCGTCAAAACGACTGTCAACCGTTACACCACCGCCTGAATCCGCAACGTTATCCACTACAAGGATGGGAATACCCCTGCTGCCGTTGAAAGTATTGCCTTCTCCCAGGTCCCGCGCGTCCTGCAGATAATTCCATGTTCCGTCCCCATGATCATCCAGGAACCTGAAATCACCGCCGCCGGGGATGAGCGTCCAGTTGAATTCGCATTTCAAACGGAGACAACAATTATTCAATATCCTTTTAGCGCCATTGATCTGTTCACGAAGTACCCGCATGGTATGCCGTGTAGCCCGCCTTCTGAAGAAGAAAGTGATCCAGAAATCCCGGATGCCGCCGGCGCAACTATCGCAGGCGCCATCGTTACAGGAACGCTGAACAGACTTTCCGGCAGCTCCCTGCTGCACCACATGGGTCAGCTCATGCGCCAGCAATTGCGTGCCTTCAGAGGAATGTGGAGCATATTGACCTGTATTGAAATAAATATCATTACCTGTGGTGAATGCCCGGGCATTCAATTCCCGGCTCAATTGCACAGCATCGGGATCCGTATGTACACGTACCTGGCTAAAATCCGCGCCGATACGGCTTTCCATAAAGTTCCGGGTTTCATTGGGAAGAGACTGTCCCTGTCCTTTCCGGGAACGAATGGATTGCTCCACTGATGGATGCACCGGCCCTCCGCCATCGCCGCTTTTCCTGTCAACAGGCGTAATTCTGTCTGACAACGGTTTGCGATGCACATGTTTTTTTTCTTCCTCCTCTTTCTCACATGCTGCACACTTCCGCATCACCTTATCCGCCACGGCATCCGCTTCCCGTTCATGTGCATCACCGGGATGGTTGACGGAAAGCTTGGGCTGTACAACCGTACTTCGGCCAAAGAAGGGACCCTGGCCGGTTCCATGGGAGGTTTTCTTTTCCGTGAGCAAGTTTGCTGTTTGCATACAATGCTTTTTAAAAGTTATGGGTCCTAAAGGTCCACTTGCAGATTGATGCCCACGAGGTGGGTATAAGGTGCATTGTGTAACATATCGATCAATCCGGTATAGTTGATACCCGTACTGAACCCACTCCATCTTGCGCCTACAGTAGCACTGAACGGGATATTCAGAGAGGCGGGCCGGTTACCCGGACCTTCCGGATCAAACAGCATACCCGTGCCTACATCCACGTATAATGGATGCGCCAGCCGGTTCAGGCTGAGATCGAAAGTAGGCCCGAACATAAAATTCCCCGTGGCAGTATTCATCAATCCTTCAAATCCCGCGCGGGGTGTGGCTAAGCCGAGGATATCCGTATTGCCGATCCTTCTGTTCAGCCGCAGATCGATCACGAATTGTGCATTATTCAGCGTCAAACCGGATGTAATGCCCAACTGCGCTACGGGGTTCACGAGGGCACGGGAGGAGAATCCTTCCGGACGATAACGGCAGCCTTCTACTTCATTGCTTACGAGGTCCGCAAAATGCTGATAGTGCCGGGGGCGTACATCGTCTCCGGAATGCATGATGGAAGAGGTATCGCTATGGCCGAGTCCCAAAGCTGCCCAGCCAACATATTCATCCGTAATACCCAGCGTGTGCCCGAACTCATGCGCAATCCTTTGCTGCGTGGTGGCGCCGAGATTCACAGGAGTATCATGCGTGTCTCCAAGTGTTACTGTCCGGACAGGCTGATTGGTGAAACCCGATGTACCGGAATGCTCCACATTTACATCAAATCCACGCCTGCCGTTGCGGGGATCGGTATGATTGTGCAATCTTACATCCACATCCACACCGTTTGCATTACACGAACAAGCGCCGCTGGCCGGCCGCAGTTTGTGCTTGCGGGACCATACGCCGTTGACCTGTGTTTCCGCGGAATTCATATACGATGTTTGTTGCGCAGCGTTCATCGACGCAGGGAAATGATAATACCAGTCCTGGTTATAGGTTAATGTACAGGCCGTATCGTCAAACTGATAGTTGCCTCCGTGATCGGTACCATTGTGCACTGCACGCTGGATCACAGCAGGCGGCGCCTTACTGAAGAAAGGGCCACCGGGTTGTTGCCGGTAGCCGCTTTCCGCTCTTTCACTTTTTCTGTCCAAGGCCTGTTTCATGGGTGCTTATTTCTTCTTTTTCCTGAACAGTAATGCAAGCAGGAGGATAATGAGCAGGAGGATGATCCAAATCGTCCATGCCGGTAAGCCGAGCGATTCCAGCCAGGCTTTGATCTTGTCTACAATGGAACCGGAGCTGCCGGCATCCTGTAACTTCCCGGTGTAAACATCCTGCCCCGCCACTCCCAACGTGGTAGCGGCGTCTATCTTCCCGGAGTAAGTGATCACATAACTGCCATCCTGGTTATCCACCACTTTATCGATCTTGATATCAGGATTGCTGACCGTAAAGGCGTTGCCATAACCGGGCCCGATCAGCTTTTTGTCTTTGGACATTGGTTTGATATTCATGATCAGCAAACCGTTGTCGATACGGGTAGAAATGGCGGAGCTTGCCAGATCGATCCCGCCAAAGGCCGTATAAAAACTCTCTTCATGAAAACGCTCAATGGTCCCTCCTGCCGAATCCACCGCTTTCACGCGGATAAGGAGGTTGTAGGTACCTGTTACGGTAAGTCCGTCGAAAGTCCCTTCATACTTTCCGTTGGCTGTATGCTTTAGTGCAACGGCGTTCTCCGATTTGCTTTGCATTAAGGCCCTGAAAGTGCTGTCATTGGCGATCAGCTGATCGAACTTTTGCTGCCCCGGCGAACCTGCGTCCTGTGCACTCGAGAGCTTGGCGACGAAGGGATTTTTCGCGAGAATATCCCCAAGATCCTCTCCCGGCCTGAGGACCACTGCCTGCACATCCGCGTTCTTGATCGCATGCCCCAGCCAATCCAGTTGCATGGCTATCGGGTATTTGTCTTTTACTTTAGGCTGCTGGTTCCCCAGTGTTCTTGTCATATGAAAATTATGATCGTCCGCAATGGCCGTTACCAGCACCTGTCCTACCCTCATCATGGAATCAGACATGAACACTTCCCATTTTCCCTGTGGTGCAATCGGAGTTTCCGTATAGTTGTTGAAATAAAAAGTAAGCAGCATGCTGTTCGTGTAATTCCCTGCATAACTGGTTCTTGCCGAATATGTAACGTTTGCGCTGTCATGCAATACTTTTATCTGGTAAAGCATACGCGTCAGCTGGTTGGTTTCGAATTTCTTGTCGAACGTGAACTCAAGCAGCAGTTTATCTACCCGGTTATTCACGGGAAACTCCAGCAGCTTCTGCATTCCGGCGCCCGGTGTGAGCTTCGTGGTGCTTCGTTTTACCAGCTGGGGACTTGAATTGGCCAGAATGGAAGCCAGCGCAGCGTCAAATGCGGCGGCGAGGTCATTACCGGTTTCCGTGTGATTATAGGTTCCACCGGTATATCCTGCAAGGTTCTGCAGCATAGTGTTCATCACGCCGGGTCCATATAACCCGATCGTGTATATTTTGATGTTACCTGGTGTATTGTTAGCCGGCAAAGGCGTTCCGCCAATGCTCTTCCCATCATTGCCCACCATGGGCACCTGGTTCTGTTCCCCGTCCGTGAACACGAGTATGCTGCGACCTTTGGAGGCATCTGACAATTTTGTCTGGGAGACCTGTATCCCTTTCCCCAGGTTGGTCCACCCGCCGGGATTGTTAGCCTGTAGATCGTTGGCCACGGTGGTCTGCAAACCGGGCGCAACGGCAACAAGACCGTTGCAGCAGGCGGATGCCGGTGTTACGTCCGTATCAAAATAAGTGATGCTCAGTTTATCATTGCTGCGTTGTAATGCCTGATATTTATTCACGAAGCTGCTGACTGCATTCTTCAATGCTTCCCAGCGCGTCATGGAAGTCAGCGACCAGGCCATGCTGCCGGAACGATCCAGTACGAGCACTACCTGCAGGTCCTTGCTGATCGTCACTTTGATATCCCGCGTCTGCGTTTTGGAGGCGTCCGAGTTAGTCACCACCAATGTAAAAGAAAAGGTTCCGGTTTCTGTAGGTGTACCGGCAATCGTCACTTTTTCCGTGTTGGCGATATTGGCGCCGGGGTCAGCCGGCAACGCGATCGTTAGCCCTTTCACTGTAAATCCCCTTGTCGTTTCCGTGTATCCCGGCAAGCCGGAAGGTTTGCTGTTATAATCCCAGGTCACCAGTGCGGATGCGCCCTGCACCTCTATGGTTTTAGGCGTCCCGATCGCTGCGCCGAAGGGCAGCTTGAACTCATACTCCGCGTCGTGCGTATTGATATTGATAACTGCCTGTGCCCGCAACAGCACCGGCATAAATAGTACAACCAGGTACAACAATACCCGGCCGGCCGTCTGAAGAAAACATTGAACTTTGGGTTTCATGATATTAGGTTTTGTTTTTTTAGATCCATGTTACGTGCAGCATCTGCTTCATCCAGGGCAGTTTCACAACACCGTATCCCCATGGCAGATGCGACAGCAGTACGTCCTGTGCCTTCGGCTCCACCTGCAACAGGTCGTTCCCTTCACCTGACGAGAGTTTGCCTTCCCGTTGCAGGAAGCCCTCCTGCAAGCCTTCGGGGCTGGTGTTACGCAAAACACTCCAGTGCCTGATCACTGCTTCCAGCAACTCGCGGCAGGCAGAGGTTTCCACATCGGTGAGCGGGGGAACGGCAGGGATAGGGGTTTCAGCGTCAAGACCGGCCAGCATTTTCAGAAAAACAAGCCGGTATTCATGCAGGCCGGTTTCCCCGAAAGCCAGCCATGATAATAACTGTAAGGCTCTCAAAGGACTTCCGGGATCATGCCACCCTTCCTTCTCCCACAAGCCTGCCATGCGAAAAAGTTCTGGCAGGAACGGGTGCAGGATCACTAACCCCGCCGCCTCTACGAAAATCGATGGTTGTCCTTCTCCCTCCGGTTTCTTTGCCATGCCTGTCTTCGATAAGGATTGCTCTGCAATGACGGCCGATATTTCTTTCATTTCAATCTCCGGAGGTATCGTCTTCCTCTCCTCTTTCAGCGTCATTTCATCTGTACTGTTTGCAGCAGGGGTTGTTTCCGCTGCCGTATGCTTCGCGGAGAGGTATGTTTGCAATGCTGCATGCATATGCCCGCATTGTTCCGTCCGGAGAATGATATCCGCCAGTTCAACGGTCACCGTGTTGAATCCGCCGGCGGTCCGCTCCAGCAATAAGGGCAGATGCAGGCTGCCGGAAGACTCCATCCACATCGTCCAGAAATGTTGATGGAAGAGAGGTTGCAGGCTCGGGAAAGATGCCAGCGCCGGCGACAATACATCCCATTGCCGGCGGCCCTCTTCTCCTTTCATTTCCAGCAATTGAAGGCAGCTGCTGATCCATGCTGCGCTGAAATGATTGCTCAATCGCAGCCTTGCAGCCTGCGAGGCTTGCAGGGTTTCTTTCAGCTTGTGCTTTCCATGGTCGTGCAGTGATTGTATTTGAGAAATACTAAAAAGTTCGTCGAGGTACTGCGGGCGGCCATGCATTTTGTGCCACCAGGGGAAGCGCCCCAACGTGAGGAAGCTGAGCAATACCTGGTGCGCAGCCTGTGCTTCGGAAAGTTTTTGTACAACGGGAGACGACGTGTATGCATCCACGTTATCAGGCAACGGCGTAACAGCGTACTGCTGCAACAATTTCCCCAGCATCTCCCGCAGTTTCGCAGGCGCGTCTTTTTCAAACTTCCCCGGCCCAAAAACTCCCAGGTCAATCTCCAGCCTGTCTATCACCAAATGCTGCCCCTGCAAAGGCAGCGCATCGAAACTGGCCTGTATACACGGCTGAATGATCCGATGGAGATATTCCGCCGCATGCTGCTCCCACGCAAACCCGGTTCCCGGGCCGGATACGTTCAGCTCGAACACTTGTCGCTGGATGATATGTGTATCTTTATCCTGCATGTCAGCTTCCCAAAGCAGTATACATATTTTTCAATACCAGGGCCAATGCGCTCCTCAATGGCGCGATTACGGCTTCCGCCGGTTCATCCGTGAGGTAAGCGGAAAGCCAGTTGCGGTACCGTATCTCAAAGTTGTTGAAGCTCGGATCTCCTGCAGCTACCGGTGTTCCCGGCAGTGAGGCATCCACCCAGAATATCCTTGGCATGATATGCGCGGGACAGGCTTTTCTTACCTGGTTCTCCGCATGTTTCCTGAATTCCATATCCCTCCACCCTTCGGGCTGCACCGGTTGCTTCGGACTTCCGGCCACAGAAAAATCGCGTGCGTATCCGGACGGGAACACGAAGCTGATCTGGAATGCGTAGGGGTTAGGGGTTTCGGTCATATTCAAGGCTGTTCCCCCGGTAGTGACGGGGAACAACAACAGATGTTCCATGATGTAAAAGCCCTGCATGCTGAACAACCGGAAAATGTGCTGCCAGATGTTCTGCAACGCCTCTTTCGCCAAAGCGGGCGTGGCGTAGTTGAGCGGCGCGCGGGCCAGCAAAGTGCCGTCTGCATCCGGCAGCATAACCTGGTAAGTGTTGGGGGCGGGGTTTTGTATCACGTAATTCGTGATGTCCGCACCACGACTGATCACCGTTTGGATCCCTGCCTGCGCTGCGGCCACCGCCAGCGGATCCGTGGCTGCCGTATAATCCACCTGGCCCGTGAGTAATTCGTTCCCGGTGAAGAGCGGGCGTTCCCACATTCTGAAACGCTTACGGAAGGGGGGATTGGGCGGTTGATTGAATATCTCGAAGTAATCCGCGGCATTGTGCACCATACTCCTTCTTTCCTTCATGGCAATGCCCAGCATGTGATACAGTCTTTCTTCCAGCGGCGTCAGCGCAAAGCTGCTCCATAGCTGGATGATCATTTGGGCGGTATTGGTAATGCCGGTAGCGGCGAGTGCCGGGGATGCAAACACGGCAACGCTTTCCGCGATGGCCGTCGTATCCGCCGGAGTGCGTTTGATGATCAGCCGCAGATCAGGGCCATCAGGGCGTGTTCCATAATTTCCGGCAACGGTGGCAAGTGACAACACCTCTGCCGCCAGCCTCCGGCAAATGGCGAGCGTAGCCGATAGAGCGACGCTGCGCAGCAAGGGCGTTCCGTCCGCATCATCGATCTCCCAGGAGAATCCTGCGGGAGTGGATTGTGTGCGGAGCAGCCGGTCCGTTCTCCAGAGCGGATGACCGTATGCCTGCGCCCGGTCCCGGTTCAATGCCGGAAGATCGCGAAGGAATGCGGATTTGGTTCTGATGAGTTGCCGGGATGCTGTATTGCGCTGTGCGGCCTGCTTTTGGAGCAGTGTATTCAATGGCATCGCGCTGCTTCCGGCTACGATAGAGGCTTTGTGATAGGCAAGCGCCGCCACATCGTACATATCTTCTCCGAAAACGGCCAGCAAATGATTCAGCACACGGTTGCGGCGTGCAAGGAACTGCTCGCGGCTTTCCCCGGATTGCAGGAGAGCGGTAACATATCCATTGCCTGCGTCTTTCTGAAAATCTTCCCAGCTGGTGGTAAGCGGGTCAAAACTTCTGAGCAGTTTTTCTACTTGCGGTAATTGATATAACGCGGGCTGGAAAAGCGTTTGCTCCAGATCGGGATCGGAAGAGAAAAAAGAATTGATATGGGATAACTGGCCCGCCAGTCCTGCCGTCAACTGCTCGAAGAAGAAAAGATATCCTTTCAGCTGCAAGGCCAGCGCCTTCCGCTCTTCGGAAGCGGTTTCGGGAAGACCGGCCTCCCCTGTTCCATATACGAGCGGGAGATCATTTTGCAAAGGATAATAATCGTTCGTAGCATAAGGCGTTCCAACGGGGAGTGGAATATCTTCAAAGCTGGTGGCCTCCAGCAGCTGTTGCGCCGCTTTCTTTTCCTCCACGAGGCGGATCACGCGCTGCAGATCATATGCTACTTCCACCCCGTTGCGGAAGAAGATGATCCGGGATTTGGTAAGGCTCAGGCGCGGAATATGCCGCTGGCTTTCCACAAGATGCAGGCAGTCGCGGGCATTGGAGGTAACGGGGCGGTTATCAAGATAATTGGCAAGGCTGAGATTGCGCACCGCCGCAATGTTGCGGGCGCTTACATCCTCGCGCTGAATGATATCAGTCCCGCGCTGATCCCTTTGCTGAAGGATCAGGCGCAGCATGTCTGAAGTGTATAGCACGTCCGGAAGGTTCGTGGTGCTGAGGGAGCCATCCTGCAAAAAACCCGCATCCATAGACGGGCCCTCAAATATCTCGTCGGGCGTGTGTGCTGACAGGAGATGACTGAGGCTGCTGAAATGATTGACAGGTGCCACAAATCTGTCGATACTAAAAAAAATATCCGCCAGCAGATCTTCCAACACCACACCGGGATTCACATCCACGATAGCGGACACGGCAATCTCCTGCAGGCGAACGGCTTTGTAATCGTAAAAATCTTCACACAGGTTCCGGTAATCCTTCAGGTAACGCCGCACGATGCGCATGGCATTGTTAGCATCCTGCACACGTTGATTGAAACGGTGTACCAGTGCGAGATCGGTTGGACTATTATCTACAAGGGACGTCAACTTTGCGCTCAGTTCCGGAAGGATGAGCGGTAATGCCGTAAGTGGATTGTTCATCGGCGTGGTCACCTGCGCCACTACCCACAAAAGCTTCACCGCCGGTGGTCCGACAGGCGGCTGGTAACTTACATTGATACGGGCGAAATACGCATCACTGCCCTCGATGAGATTCCATTGGCTGCCGGAGCTCATATCAAAAGTAATGCCGGTGAAAGTCACTTTCTCACTGAAGGGCTGTGCATCCGCATCATCCCAATATGGGAAAGCAATATCCACATTGTAGTCATTGCCTAACGCCAACGGGTGAACGATAATGCTGAAAGTATTGCTGTTCAGGTCAGCATTCTCAAATTCCAGTAATACACTCAATCTTCCGCGCGGATCGGTATTCAGTGGAAAGAGCCATGCATTCTGCACCAGTGGATGATCCACGAGCACTTTCCTGAAATCGCGCAGGGTGATGGGCGATACGGGCAATATCTCCGCGGCGGTGTAGAGGTCCTGTTGCCGCCCGGAAATGTCGCTCGCAATGAGATCGCGCATATCCATCCCGCTGCGCAGGCCCATTTCCGTGATCGCATAACAGAAGGCTTCCAGCAGGGTGATGCCGGGATCATGGAGGTTATGATCCGTCCAGCTTTCGGACGCCACGGCACGCAGGAGCTTCATCCCTTCCTCGCGGAGGAAGGCAAAATCCTGGCTTTTCATGGCCGGCGGGGCAACAATGATCGGGGTAGCCTGATCCATGAGTTTAATGCTTTTGATGAGCTGCTTCCAGCCGGGCTTCCAGTTCCTTCACCCGCTGTGCCAGCTCCTGAATGGCGTTCACCATCACGTAAGTGAGCGCATTGCCGTTGTACATCAACACTTCATCTTTCTTTTCTTCTCCGGAGATCATATACGGGAACACCTGTTGCATCTCCTGCCCGATGATCCCTACCTCTTCATGATCAGCAGGTATATTCGGTAAATGGGTGTACTTGAAACGAACAGGCCGCACCTGCATCAGCTTATCCAGTCCATCATCAAAACCCTTCACATCCTTCTTGTAGCGTACGTCAGAAAGTACCGTCCACACATTCCCGTTCAGCGTTTTACCGGCATCGCCGTTCACTTGTAACAGGTGACTGGCCGTAGCGCCGGGCAGCGTGGCGTTGTTCCCTACTACCACCGGACCGGTGGGTGAGATGAACAACCGGGTGTTGGTGCGGCTGTGCGTAATGGCGATAGGCTGACCGTTGGGCGCATTGAGCATCACATCGCCGGCAGGGCTTTGACGCAGCGCGAAGTTGGTGTTGCCCGGACTATGATCCGTATGACTGAACTGGGCCGATGTGGCAAAAGCACCGTTACCATTGGCTACTACCGCATTGCCAAATTTGGCGCGGTCACCCGGGCCCACGTTATTGCCGAGGTCCACTTCCAGTTTGAATGTAGGCGCGGCCACGAAAGTTCCGATACCTACGTTACCGCCACCGAAGGCTACATTGGGGCCACCGGCTACCGGCAGGAAAGCGCCGGCGCTTCCGCCTACGTTCTTGAATGTACCGCCGTCATACACCTGTACATTCCCGCTGTTGAAACGGATGGTGCCAGGTACGCCGGTAGCGGGATTGCCAAGGTTTACACCGCCGGGGATATTCAGGTTATTGTTGCTATCCACATTCACCGAATCATCTATTTTGGTGACAAATGAATCGACCAGGTCGCCAAAGTCCGCGCCAGTTGGACGTTCGCCGTCTCTGAACTGCTGTTTTAAATAAGATTTGCTACGTTCTGGCATGATTGAAATTTTTTAGCAATTATGAAATGGGTACAAAATCAAGTCCGATGATCATCTGCCCGATGCCGATCTGCTGGGTGCCCACGCAGATCGCGCTGCCGGCCTGCATAGCTTCAATGCGGTGCGTATCGTTTGAAACCAGTATCGTGTCCGGACGCGTGGCCGCGGCCACTTCTACCGGAATGCCCACGATGAAGTCCACATTGATCGTTTTTCCTCCGGGGCCGATGCTGGGCTCCGGCGTATCGCCCACGATAAAATCCAGTCCTATTTCCATATCTCCTATTCCTCCGCCCAGGAAGCTTTGCCCCTGGTGGCGGTGATACAATCCGAAATCCGTAACGTGATCCACATATTCCCGGCCTTCGATGAAAGCCAGTATCTCAGAAGCATACACCTTTCCACCGAATACGATATCCTGACCGTCTTCATAGGCCCATGGGCTGAGGAAACGCTTGATCTCTTCATTCAGCACGATCGAATAGAATCCGGGATCGAAGCCCGGTTGAAAATTCACCTTACAATCCACCAGCAGGGTTTCGTAGCTCGGGTTGCTGACATGTACGTTCACGAAAGGGGATACATAATTCCCGCTGATGAAGTCGCTGATCTCCCGCAGCCGGTTCCGGTTCACCTTTGGCTGCAAAGGATCGCCGGTAGGGCGTTTACGCCAGTCGGGCACCACTACCAGGCACACGTCTCCAGGGTGCAGGGATTGATCGGTATCTGCGTGTGGCAGGCATTTTACCTTATATATTTCCGGGAAAGCTTCCAGTAACAGGCGTTCATAATCCCAGCCTGCGGCCGCGCGATGTTTGTGCCGCAGCCTTTCGCTTACGCGGCGATAGAAAGCATCATCCGCTTCGGCATTGTGGCCGCCGAAGGAGGGAAAAGGCTGCATCACTTTTTTGACAGAAGGTATCTTCTGCACCAGCTTACTGATCGTTTGCGATGGCAACGGCGCGGAAAGATGCGCTTCGAAAGCCTTCGCCAGTCCGTCAGGCAACACCAGCTGTGCGCGGATGGCCTGCGTATCTATCCTGCTGATGGCGGCGGCGCCCTGCGGGTTATTGTCCACACTCACCCGGAACCAGCGCATGTCTTTGGGCATCAGGCTGTGATCGAGGGTGGCATCAGCGCCCATGTTCACGCGGATCAGTCCGGGTTTCTGAAAACCACCGGTGCTTTCCTCGAGTACATCCGCCGGCGCAATGTCCCGCCAGCGATTGCCCGCGAGGTAACTCCAGCGGAGATCGGCGGAGCGCAGGAGGGCATCGCCTTCCACACTTCCTTCTTCCACCTGGAAGAGGAAAGAAACCGTTTGGGGCGCATCCGCATGCTGTAATCCGATGTATAACGCGCCCTTGCCGGGTTGTGGCGGCAGCAGCAAAGCTGTATCGCTTTTGATGGTTTCACCGGGACCAAACACATCCTGCATGAAATATTGATCAATGCCGTTCGGATCATCCGGCCGGAACATGTCTTTCGCGGTATAGTCCAGCCGAACGGATTTCAAGACCGGTGTGTATGGCGGTTTCGGCAGTTCCGGTTTGGGGCCAACGTTATTGTACTTGCTGAGCAATATCACCTGTTGCGTATATACGAACGGGAACGTTTTATGTCCGAATGCTTCAAATGGCGCTTCCACCGGCAGATTCCCGAGATCGCTGCGGGTGGGGCCTTTTAATACCAGCCGGATGAAACCCTGATTGACCGTATTATCAAAACTTCCGGGCAACACCAGGTTGGGATCGCGCAAGAACGCCGCTCCTGCCGTTTTTACGGCAAATGAGAACCGGTCCACACCCACTTGTTGCGGCAACGCGGTACCGGAAGGATTGAAAAGTGCTTCATTCGCCACCAGCCGTGTATTCCAGTTCCGGTTCTGCAATACGTCCATTGCAACAGCAAAGAGGGATTGCGAGATGTTGTTGTTGTCATAGTTGGCATATTGATCCACGAGACTTTCCGGCGGATCCTGCCATTCCAGCGTTACATTCACGGAAGTAAGCGTTTTGCTGAATGCTTCCTGGCTGCCGATGTACAGGTTATTCCGCACGAGTGGTGTGCTGCCAAAGGGAAGCACCGGTTTATCCGCAGGTTGCATTGCCTGATCATTTTGCAGGATGATCCGCTTCATGCCCTTCACTTCCACTTCAACACCTACGTTTTCCACCCGGAAACCAGCCAATACTTCCATCATATAGCGCTCCGGTTTCAGCAGTACGCGCATCACCGGCCAGGGCGTTTTGAATGCAGCCTGGTGTATCTTTTCATTATAACGGACGATGGCGGGTGAAGATTCCGGGAGGTCTGCGGAGAGTTCCAGGGTGAAGGGGTTCTCCTTGTCCGGATCCTGTACCAGCACGCCCGGCGTCAGTTTCGCCTGCAATGTGATGTTATCCGTGATCCATCCTTTCTCTCCCGTTAAAGACACGTCCAGCATCGATGAGAGCACGAGCTCGGGAGATGTGACGCCTTTGAAGGAACGTAACTGGATGGTCAGGCGGATAGTGCGTTTACCTTCTGCGAGCAGGAGGGTCGGCGAGGCTACGGCCCAGCCGAGGGATGAGGGGGTCATTGACCGGGATTCCGGTGGCAGCGCGAGTTGCGCCGTACCAAAGGGACGCCAGGCGGTGCGGGTGTTGTTCCATACTTTAGTGGCGTCTTCCGCTTTAAAAATGATCCGCCTGCCCACTGCATTCATATCTGTGTAGCTCGATCTGATCATGCCCACCATCGCATGCGAGATCACCGTTTCATTCTCCACGGCATAACGCATAGGCAATCCGGAAGCGGTTTTTCCGGCATCCAGCTGTACACCGGACCTGATCAGCACCGGCTTCGCATTCTTATTCAGTTCAAACAACACATGCACCTGATCTGGTGTGGGAGCACTTCTTTTCAGCCGCAGCGCTTCTTCATAATAATAATCCAGCCGTTTTTTGGTCAGCGTATTCAGATCGTCTTTTGCGATGGCGTAGATCTTCAGGAAAGAGAGCAGCAACGCCAGGTGCGGGGAAAGATCCTTCTTCCCGGAGAGAAAAGTTCTCAGCGCATCTTCCGACATCACATTCCGCAAAAGGTCAAAAAAAGCGCGCCAGTCGCCCTGCGGAAGATTGTTCCTGTCATAATACCTGATCTGCACCGCCAGCGCATCCAGGAACTGCAGGAGGTCCGTAGCGGAGCGGCCGTCTATCTTCACATTGGCGGGATCCAGCGCGGCCTGTGAGCGTTGCGACTGGTTCACACCATCCGTGGCCAGCAGGTACTGATAGATATTTTTACTGGTGATGGACATCTTATTTTTCAGTTAGATAGAACGGGAATACGAGGTTATTTCTCTTGTTCGTACTGCGCACCGTGTAATCTACCAGGATGCTGATCTTTCCCGCGACCATCTCATCCGGCAGTATCCGCACTTCATTCAGGTTCACTCTGGGCTCGTACATCAGCAGCGCCGTTTCAATTTCTTTTTCCATGGCGGTGGCCGCTGTGGTGCTCAGCGATTCAAACAGCCAGCGATCCCGCTTCCAGCCAAAGTACGGCTGCATCACCCGTTCGCCCAGTTCCGTAGAGAGCAGCAGGCTGATACTGCTGCGAATGCTTTCTTCCGCTTCCAGCATCAGTACTTCTTTTTCCGATTTGTCAAACACCGGGGGAAAGCTCCATCCCCGGCCCAGAAATGCTTTTTCGCCTGCCATCTTTCAATATTTTTTTATCCTCCTATCAATACAGTGGGGCATCCTGCTACAATGGCCCCGCCATGCGCCGTACTATCTCCCATTCTCGCCGCGGGCACACCACCGATCAACACGGAGGATGAACCCATCACCACACTGTCCGGCGGACCTGTGCAGGTGAGCATATCTCCCACGCGCAACGCCGGCATACCGCCGATCAATACCGTGGTGCCACCGGGCGGCAGCGCAGGGCCGCCTACATGGGGTACTACTCCCGTTATCATCGGGCAAACGTGCATATCGCTTACTCTTGCTGCAGGAGGCATATGCGTTAGTTTATTTGTACAAGACTTCCTTTCACCACGGTCACGGCACTGGAGCTCACTTCCATCCCTGCCGTGCCTTCCGCCTTGAACTGTGTGCCTGCCTTGAGGCCAAAATCCATCTGGCTTTCCATCTTGATGGATTTAGAAGCTTTCAGCGAAAGGTCTCCGGCGCTTTCCACCGAGATGCCTGAAGAAGACATCACGATCTTGTTGCCGTTCTGATCTGTGATATTGATCTCACCTTTATCTTCATCCAGCACCAGCTTGTTCCCGCCTGGTGTATCGATGGTCAGTATTTTTTTCTTGTCATCGAACAGCAGGTGCATGCCGCTGCGGGAGGTATATCCTTTTTCATCGTTTGCGTCTGCAGCCGTCAGCGGCGGCGTTTTGGCGCTGCTGAAAAGACCGCCGAGCACAACGGGTTGCCGCGGGTCATCATCGAGGAAACCCACCAGTACTTCATCATCTATCTCGGGGAGAAAAAATGTTCCGCGATTATTGCCTGCATCGAGTGTTGCCACGCGGGCCCAATAGCCTTCGCCATCCAGGCTCACAGCCGGTACTTTGATACGGATGCGGGCTTCAGTATCGGGATCGCCTTCCAGCGCGGTTACAATGCCTGTATGCAAGCCGCTGATGCCCGGGAGTAAAGCAGATGCCGGGTGTGATTGATCCGGGAATGCTTCCGCATGTTGCTTCGGTGTAAAGCCCAGCTGAAGGTCCGTCAGCCAGTTGCCCTGCGATATCTCATGCCGCACGCCGCTGATCCAGGCCATCCCGTTGAAGCGGTCGCCAAGGCCTTCCAGCGCCACAGTGATGCCTGGCAATGCTTTTGAGAACCCTTGTACCCGCGCTCTTCCGCACATGAACGCCATTCTGCTCCTGAGCAATTTCGTATCCGCCCAGCTTTGCGCCTCCTCTTCCGTGAGCCTTCCGGGCTGACGGAGCGTGAATTCCGCGGCGCCGGCGGAGGAACTGATATCCGAAGGACTGAGGTTGCCCGGCGTTTTCCATCCGGGGTCCGCCGCTTCTGCTTCCTGGAGTTGCTGGGCCGAGGGGTCCCAGCTCTGGGCTTTCACCCCACCGTATTGCTGCGATCCGTCTATCTCCATATCAAACTCGATGAGATTGGTGCCAAAGCGTAAAGTAGCATCCGCAGCGTCCGCCACGGCGGGCTTGCTTACGTCCACTTTCCCTTCATGCGCCACGCTCACAAACCCCACAACGCTCAATCTGCTCATAAGAAAATCCCAGTCCGTCACATCATATTGCACCATCCCGGCGTGCGTAACAGGCGTATCCGCGATGTTGCCGGCCAGCCCGTAATTGCCGAGCAGCGTGGATGCGATGTCGCTGTCTTTCTGATCCGCATAGAGCGCACTGTTCCGGGCAATGGTCATCAACACTGCCTTGTCCCGGCATTCTACCTGCAACTCCGTATGCATCAGCCGGGCGCGGAGGGAGTGGCGGGTGACGATGCCTTTGAAAACAGATTCGTCCACGCCCTGATATCCTGCCAGTATTTCTATTTCGTTACCGGGCACAAAAAAAGTATCGTTGCTCACTGCCCAGTCCATCAGCATCACATCTCCGTCTTCAATACAGATCAACGCCGAAGGGATGCGGTTCGCTTCGTTGTGAACAGTGATTGTGCGGATGAGGAGGCCGGATGGAAGATCCTGGCCGTTCACTTTGATGGTGAACGTCACCAGGCTGGTATCCTGTTCTATGGGTAATAATGCGGTGTCGCTCATGATCATTTCTTTTTTGCCGGCGGGAAGGATATCTCACTTCCCTTTTTCAATCTTCTGAAATCGTACAGTTTGTTTACCCGCGCCACTTCAATGTAGTATTCGGGTTTGCCGTAGATGCTGTGGGTCATCAGCGGAAGGGTATCTCCTGCAATGACCGTGCGCTGATGCGTGAGGTCCGGGGATTGTTTACCTTCCTTGTTTTCCCGGAGGATATCTCCGATGGCGCTTTGAAAGCTGACCCGTGCTTCCGCGCGCAAGGGCGTGCCGCTGGCGTCGAACAATTTATAGTTCAGTGCCATGCTGATCAGCACGCAGTCATAGATCTGCCGTCCCCAGGTGATCTGTACCCATCGCGGGCCATGACTTTGCGGATCGAAATTGTACACCACTTTAGAGAACTTGCCGATCTCTTTCATCACATCATACTTCTCTTCTCCGCTGAACAGGCCGGCAATGGCTCCCGCAATGGGGATATTATCCAGCGGACCTGCCGGTGGCGGCACTACGCCGGTTCCATCGAAGATGATCGTGAATTCCATGGTGGTTGGCGCCATGTTGGCGAGCTTCGGGTTACTGTCCGAAGTTCCCATCGCTTCGCTGCGCTGGTAATTCACGTAGTGATTGATGGAATAGGTGTCAGGATTGATCTGTACGGCATACTTGTCTCCTTCAGCCTTGCTGAGTGTACGGGAACTGTTCCCCGACACCACCGGCTCATACGCCTGGATGATCATCTTGTTGAGCTTCCCCCCACCAAATAAAGCGTCCAGCATTTATCTTTCTTTTTGTCTTTTTAAAACCTTCAAAACCTCTTCCGCGCAAAGCGAGATGATCCGCTGCAGTTCCCGTTCGCTCAATGCGGAGCGGACAGGACTATTACTGCTTCCGCCGGAGGCGTTTGTTCCGGAAGTTCCCTGTGGCGTATCTTCCACCCTCGCTTTGATCACCAGCTCTCTGACTTCGATAGGCATGTGTCTGGATTTTTAAAGTCCGATATTGATATTGGCCGATGCCGTAAGCCCCGCCGCCAGATCCAATCCCACACTTACCGGATCGTAGTATTTGAAATACTGGTAACTCAGCACCAGTGTTTCCACGGCGATCTCATTGCTGCCGGCATTGATACCGGAAACTTCCAGCCGTTTGGGAATAGCGTTGATCAGGTACCAGTTGAACAGCGGCACATGATCTGCATTCATCAGAGAGATCAATACATTGCTGGGCTTGAACCGGAATTCATTGATCGCCTGCCTTGCCCAGTGTAACACGCCGGAACCGAGGAACAGCCCACGCTTCATCGTAACGTCCCCATAACGGGCGCGCACGGGCAGATTGTGCGAAAAACGATGCTCCCCTCCTTCCGGTTTTGTTTCCATTTCAATGTCCACGCTCAATCCGGATACCTCCTGAAAGCGCACGTCATTGGGGAACTGCGGCAGTACTTCGAATAATACGAGGAAATGAAAACCGGGTTGCGGATAATCGAATGCTGACATCGGGATCAATCATTTTGGATAACGAGCCCTTCGTGTGCGAGCTCAATGGATTCAATCGCCACTTCGTTGCCGTCTGCCTTGAGGTCCGTGGATTGCACCTTGATCGGCCAGGCGTTCTTGACTTTCCATACCACTACCGGCTCGTGACTTTCATTCAGCAGGCTGATGGTAACGTTCCGGCGTTCAATGGTGTTCAGGGCTACAGTGTTCCACCATTTGAAAAAATCATTATCGCCTTTGAAAGTGCCGCGCTTCATGGTGATGTTGCTGTACTTCTGCATGCCCGGCATTTTTTTCTTGGTGTATTCCGGGCTTGCGCCATCGCGGTACTCGATCGGATCGGTTTGCACATCCAGTCCTGTTACTTCTGTAAAACCGATACTGGCACCACCCCATTCAACCTGGAAGTGGAATTTCGGAAGCGGATAGTTCGCCATAGTTTATTGTTTTAGAAGGTTAGTTATCAAATCAGGATTCCTGCATTTTGTGGGAGAAGCGCAATACAATGAACTCGGCCGGTCGTACCGCTGCCATGCCTACTTCCACGAGCAGCCGGCCCTCAAGGATATCCTGCGCCGTCATCGTTTCACCCAGTCCCACTTTTACATAGAAAGCATCTTTCGTGGTAGCGCCTGCCAGTGCGCCCTGCCGCCATTGCAGCGTGAGGAAGTTTTCGATCATGGCCCGGATGCGTACCCAGGTATTGGCATCGTTGCCTTCAAATACAAAAGGCTCGGTGGCCTTCTTCACGGATTCCTCCACGTAAATGAAGAAGCGGCGGACGTTCACATAGCGCCATTCGTTATCGTTACCAGCAAGGGTACGCGCGCCCCAGACGAGGATCCCTTTCCCCGTGAATGCCCGGATCGCGTTAATGGACTTGCCCGATTCGTGTACGTTCAGGTCGCCCTGCTCTTTGTCGGTAAGCTTGTACGCCGGTTCTATCACCCCGCGCATACTCACATTGGCCGGCGCTTTCCACACCCCGCGCGAGCGGTCTGTGGAGGCATAGATCCCCGCTACAGCCCCGGAAGGCGGCAGCAGGCTCATATCTTTCCGGATGCGTTCATACACGGCTTTGAAAAAAGGATGTTTGGCGAAAAGGTTTTTTTCCGACTGATCCGTGCGGAACACCGCATCCTGCACCAATGCCGTGTAGGCTTGTGCGATCGTATCGAAGGCTTTCTGGAAAAAGGTGGAATTGGCCGCCAGCTGGGCGGTTTGCGCAACGGAGGGCGTGGTAAAATCCGTGGTATCCGCTGTAATGGCGCTGATAGCAACGCCCCCTACCCAATCCTGCGTGTTCAGCGCGGTGTAATCAGTGTTTACGTCCGCTTCCACACGGGCAGTGGAAATGGCGTTCATCACGAAAGTATTCTTTTCGAATTTAATGAGGTTTACGATCTGTGTACGCAAACCGGTATCGGCTTTCAACGAAGTGAGCAGCAGCGTGAGGCCGGGAGAATTGCCGGCGTCGGTTTCAATGCTCCGGAAAGCCAGTGCAAGCTGACGTACAAAAGTCATCATGGTCGTGAACAACGGTCTCACCTGTACTGCAGTGGTGGCTGCCATAACAGCCCCGCGCAGAATGGCCAGTTGCGCGCTTAGCGGATTGTAATTGCTCCTGTTGAGCGTCACCGCTGTTACTTTTGAGAAGATGCGTTGCTCTTCCGCCCGCTTTGCGCGGAGGTCCGTAACAAGCCCGTCCAGTGCAGCGTTGCCGGTCATCGTATCGATCGTACCGTCAGGAACGGCAACGGGAACGACCTGATTATCGACGAAGCTGAGTTGCGAAAAATGGATGTCTTTGAGATAGGTGGTACTCAGCCAGGGATAATACGCAGCGGCATATTTGAGGTTCTCTGTGCCGGATTGGTTGCGGAATTGCGGGATGGGGGACGTGGGGGCGAGGTGGCCGTCCATAATGTCCAATATCCCGAAACGGTCCTGCAGGCGGTTGCATTGATCCATGATCGCTTTGTGGAGATTGCCTGCCGCGGCGTAATCCGGCGTTCCTGCCGGGATGCGGAGCGCCATACTATCCGGGCACACGATCAATGTGGGCTCGTCTGCTTTTTCCAGCGACTGCAAACCTCCGCGCAAACCGGTAGTATTGTTCCCGAAAGCCACATCCGTTGCATAATCGCCCACGGTCACCACGTAACAGGGGCCGCCGCCGTTGTCAAAATAATGGCGGATGGCATCGAAGAGATAATACTTCCTGCCATTGGCCGGCGTAACGTTCAGGATGTTGAAACCTGCACCGGGATCCACCTGTACGGTATAAGAAGCAGGATCGTATGCGCCGCCGAAGATGTTCGTGAAATCAAGGAGGGAAGTAAGGCGGATGGGTTTGTTGATCAGCGTTGTGCCTTTGGCGTCCTGCGTAATGGCTGTGTGGCCGATGAATGCAGGGATCGCTGTGGCAACAGAAGCCACCGAAGGCGGGATGAGTTGCAGCTCTTCCACGTAAACGCCTGGGGTTTTATAGTCCATAACAGATTGACTTTAAAGATTAAGATTCCTGCATTTTGTGACTGAAGCGAAGTACGATGAACTCAGCCGGACGAACCACTGCCATACCAATTTCCACGATCATACGGCCTTCAAGGATGTCCTGCGCCGTCATCGTTTGTCCGAGACCTACGCGTACATAGAATGCCTGATCCGGCTTTGCTCCTGCCAGTGCGCCTGCTCTCCATTGAAGGATGAGAAAGTTTTCTATCATGGCGCGCACTTTCACCCAGGTGTTGGCGTCATTCGGTTCGAACACGAAAGTTTCCGTGGCCTTCTTTGTGGACTCTTCCACCATATTGAAGAAGCGGCGTACGTTCACATAGCGCCATTCATTATCGTTACCGGCGAGGGTTCTCGCACCCCACACCAATACCCCCTTACCACTGAAAGCCCTGATCGCATTCACGGATTTCCCGGTCGTATGTACGTTGAGGTTAGCCTGCGCAGCATCATCTAACGCCACCGCAGGATTGTTCACGAAGCGAAGGCTCACATTGGCAGGCGCTTTCCATACGCCACGGGTAGCATCTACGGTGGCATAAACACCTGCAATGGTACTGCTGGGCGGCAATACAATCGGCATGGCGGCAATAGCGTCGCGGATCTGGTGATAGAGCTTGTTCGCGCGATGATAGACCGACTTCGCTTCGTCGGCAGGAACGGGATTAGCCAGCCGCAATACTGTTCCGGCCGGAACTGCAGCGCCATCAAGCGTGCCGGTGATGGTCACCGTAGTTTCATCGTAATTATAATTGAGGGTTGTTAAGAGATGCGGATAATAAGCGGCGCCGTACAGCAGGAAATTATTCCCGATGAGTGTGCGGATGCCGAGGGTCGCGCTGTCGATCACGTTCTCTCCGGCAGGATCAGTGTAGTCCAGATGACCGTTGAAAACATCGATCAGCGTAAAACGATCTTTCAGGTCGTTACACTGTGCCAGTGCGGCCTGGTATACCTGGTAGAAATCGCCCCGGGAGAGTTGCAGCGCATCCGGGAACACCAGCAGCGTAGGTTCATCTTCCTTACCGATCGCTGTGAGACCTGCGGTATGATGCAAGAGCGCCGCCGCTACTGTATCCGCGCCGATGGACACGATGTAGCAGGGGCCTCCCCCGTTCGCGAAATACATCTGCAGGGCGTAATACATCCTGTACAATGTAGCTGGGGCTGCAGGCGGGGTTTGAACGATGTTTTGCCCCGAAGCGTTGGTATTCACCGCCGCGGTGAAAGTTTCCAGACGGGCGCCGAATACGGCTTCATACTCCACGAGGGATTTGATCCTGACGGGTTTGTTCACCAGCGAAACCCCGTTTAGGGTTGTATTACGCGTATAACCGATGAAAGCCGGGATGGCTGTTTCTACCTGCGCCACGGAAGGCGGGAACTTCGGCACCTCGTCGATATAAACGCCGGGTGTTTTAAGATCTGCAAGGTTTAACATGTTACGTTATTTTAATCAGGTGCTTAAAAAATTTATACTGTATTCCCTCGGTTGGGGACCCAATTGCCATGCGTCTTTATATATCTCTATAATTCCGTTCACGGCCGATCCGGAGGCTACCTGGTCAAATATCACCCGCTCCTGTACCGGCGCCCCTCCTTCCAGCCGTACGATGTAAGCGCCCTTCGGCATCGCGCTCACATCCAGCCCCACACTCGTTTGCGTGGGCGCAACAGGCGTGTTCACAGAAAAGCTGACCGGCGCACCGGCCGCGATCTTTCCGGCTTTGAAGGCGGTGAAATCCCCGGGATTAACGGCGCTCGACAACAGGAAAGTGCTAAGTGCTCCACGCTCTGTGTCTCCCGCTGCTGCCGCGGTGGTAAGCTGTACCACGTTGGCGGCAAGATTGCTGTCGATAGCGCCGGCCGCGGAGAGATTATTCGCATACAGTATTTGTCGGCCGAAACGCTGGCTGCCGTTATTAAAAAAATCCACTTTGCGCTGCAGGTATAACCAGAAAGTAAATGTGTTGGCTGCGGTGAGATTCACCTCCGGCACCCAGCCCGCACCCTGTTTGAACTGCCGCACATATGCTACCGCTCCGCCTGGCACGTTGCGCGTGAGCACGCCATAATTTTTGAACGGAGTGGGGAAAGACGGCGCAGGCACCACTTTCACGGCATCTGCTGCATCTGTTCCATTGATCTTTATACTGATCCTGAACTCCGGCTGATATCGCCATACAATTTTTTCCATCGTATTAGATTTCCGGCGCCTGGTTTGATAATACTTTTGCGCCGAGATCGATCTCTGTGATAATGCCTGTGCCCCGTGGCTCTGTGTCCTGTATCACGGCCAGCCTCATCTTGTACACCACGGAAGGCATATATTTTCCGCCCATGATGCTCCATAACTGGTTCAATTGTTCGAAGCTCGTGGAATAAAGGTCGAAGATGACCCTGTCCAAATGATGCACACTTAACACCGGGATATCTGTTGCAGTGAACACATACTGGCGCTGGAAGAAGCTGAGCACCTGCGAAATGCGGTTCAATGCAGTACTATAGTTATGTTTATTGGCGCCAAACAGCACATAAATATTGAGGAAGATGTCCGGCTGGCGCTCCACGCCCTGCGGAATACCACCGGAATATGCCGTACGCCGGAAGGGAAGATTGCGCAAAGTATCTTCCTGCTCTATGTTGATCACAGAAGCAATCACTTTGTCGCTAAGATT
The DNA here is from genome assembly GCA_017849435.1 of Chitinophaga niabensis. GTDB lineage: Bacteria > Bacteroidota > Bacteroidia > Chitinophagales > Chitinophagaceae > Chitinophaga > Chitinophaga niabensis_A. The sequence continues at coordinate 85,855 of JAFIGY010000003.1, read as the reverse complement.
GTGGGAAGAGGTTTCCTGGAATGCGTCCGCAAAAGATACATTTCCAAGAATCACTTCAGGGTCTGCCGTTCCAATGTACGTATTGAGCTGCGTAACGATCGCATTCAATACCTGATCAATCATTGAAAGTTCATTTTCAGGGTTGCGGTTAAATAAGCGGAATTAAGTTTTTCAGTAAAGCCAGTCTGTCTTAAACAACAGCATTTCTAACACTGATCACATTTTTGGGGTACACGATGCTGTGTTTAGTTATCCTTGGGGTGCCAACTCTCTATTGTAATATTAGGCAATAAATTTCATTCGACAAAACGTATTAATACGTGATTTTTGTTAATTAATAGTTTTGATGGCAGAACTCCTTTTTTATTAACTTACCGGGAAGACACACCAAAACATCACTACTATGCCCACCCGGAAACTCATCGACGGTTATCCCTTCATCCACTATTCCCGCGAAACATTCGATCCTCCCACCATGCTCAAACGTTCTGAAGAAATGCTGGCGTGGATGGACAAAAGGCGCACGGTGCGCGACTTCTCAGACAAACCCGTACCACGCGAAGTGATAGAAAACATCATTCTCTCCGCCAGCACCGCGCCTTCCGGTGCGCACAAGCAACCCTGGACCTTCTGCGTGGTCAGCGATGCCGCCTTGAAGAAGGAGATCCGTCATGCAGCGGAACAGGAAGAATACAGAAGTTATAACGGTCGCATGAGCGAAGAATGGCTAAGGGACCTGAGACCTTTGCAAACCAATTGGGACAAGCCTTTCCTTGAAACAGCGCCCTGGCTCATCATCCTCTTCAAACGTATCTACGAACTGGAGCATGACGGGCATAAACACAACAACTATTACGTACAGGAAAGTACAGGTATTGCCGCGGGCTTCCTTTTATCCGCCATCCATCACGCCGGCCTGGTAGCGCTCACGCATACACCCAGCCCGATGAATTTTCTCGGAGAGCTGTTAAAACGGCCGGAGAACGAAAAAGCATTCCTGCTGATACCGGTGGGGTATCCTGCGGAAACATGCTGGGTGCCTGACTTACAGCGGAAACCACTGGAAGAGGTGGCGGTATTCTATTGAACCCCTTCCACAACGATCACGATCTCCCCTTTCACGCCCTTTTCCTGAAAGTAATCATGCACTTCCTGCAGCGTTCCCCGTTTGTTCTCTTCGAACATTTTGGTCAGTTCGCGGGAAACGCAGCATTGGCGGTCTGCGCCGAAATACTCGATAAAATCTTCCAGCGTTTTCACGAGCCGGTGCGGAGATTCGTAAAAGATCATGGCGCGGTCTTCCGTGCCGAGTTTAGTGAGTAAGGTATGCCGGCCTTTTTTGGGAGGAAGGAAGCCTTCAAAGGAGAAGCGGTTCATGGGGATACCGCTGTTGACAAGCGCAGGAACGAAGGCCGTTGCGCCCGGAAGGCATTCAACCGGTATGCCGGCGCGGATGCATTCGCGTACCAGGAGGAAGCCGGGGTCCGAAACGCCCGGCGTGCCGGCATCTGTGAGCAGGGCCATTTGCCTGCCGCTCTGCAGCTGCTGCACGAGATGCTGCAACACCTTATGTTCATTGTGCTGATGATAAGGTGTTACAGGCTTCGAGATATGATAGTGCTTCAGCAGAATACCGGAGGTACGGGTGTCTTCTGCCAGCACCAGCTCCACCGTTTCCAACACCTTTACCGCCCTGTACGTCATGTCCGCCAGGTTGCCGATGGGGGAAGGAATGATGAAGAGTTTGGACAAAGCTTACTGGATATTTACTTCGTAGAATTCCATGACCTGATTGGCCAGTAATTTCTGACAGGCATTCTCCGCGATGTGCTGTGCTTCTTCTTTTGACGGCGCGTCAATTTGCAGGGTAATATGTTTGCCGATGCGCACGTCATACACGTTTCCGAGGCCCAGGTTCTTCAGTCCGCCCAATACGGCCTTGCCCTGAGGGTCCAGCAATTCTTTCAGCGGCATCACGTTGATATGAGCTGTAAAAGTCATTTTTCTTTAAAATTTTGACGCAAACCTAATAAATTAATTACGAATTACGAATTACGAATTACGAGATGGGCTATGGATGCGGGTTTGGGCTGACGGTGTTTTTTGGAGGAAAGATCAGAGAGAGGCTTACGTACAGGATGAAGATAAAGGGTACTGTGGCGTACTGTAGTATGGGGATACCGGCGATCGTTAATACTATCAGCAGGAAACGGGGCCAGTTATCCCTCATGGAGAAGTTCTTGAACTTGAGGCTGATCATGGGGTGGGAACTCACCATCAGGTAGCAGAGTACTGCGATAATGCCGTAAAGGACCCAGATGTTCTGCAGCCAGGGGGCCAGGTTGTAAGGGTTGTATAGCATGATGAGCGGGAATGATGCCACGAGGAAGCCTACGGCGGGTGTAGGTACACCGATGAAATGTTCGGATTGGCGGCTGTCCAGGTTGAAAACGGCCAGACGGTATGCGGCGAAACATGGGATCAGCAAGGCCGGCGCGAGGTTGAAGTAAGATACATCGAACACATCCGGCATCCGGAAGTAAGCGCTGCGCAACATCCGGAAAAGGATCATGCCAGGCACCACACCGAATGACACTACATCCGCCAGTGAGTCCAGTTCTTTGCCCAGCGGGGAAGAGACTTTCAGCAGACGCGCTGCAAACCCGTCAAAAAAATCAATAATACCGGCAATCACCACCAGTGCGGATGCCCAGTAGATAGGTTCGGGATTGGTGACGGTGTATTCGGTTCCGTTAAAGTCGGCAATATACTCCGGTGCGTGCAGGATGAAAATGATTGCCAGTGCACCGCAAAAAAGATTGGAAAGGGTAAGGATATTCGGAATCTGTTTCATTTATCAGCGATTACGGATAAAAATTGCGCCGGGAGGGTTGCTCCCGACGCTACAATATAATCATTGCTTCCGCAATTATCGTTTCATCAACGTCTCGATCTCATCCGCAGTGATCGGGATATTCTTCATCAGGTCTACATTCCCGCCGGCTTTCAGCCAGATATTGTTCTCGATGCGTACGCCCATTTTCTCTTCTTCGATATAAATGCCCGGTTCCACCGTCAGTACGGCGCCTTCAGGGATAGGCTGGAAGAACGAAGGGCCGAGGTCATGCACGTCCACACCGAGGTGATGGGAGATGCCATGGTAGAGATATTTCCGGTAGGCCGGTGTTTCGGGGTCCTGGTTCTTAATGTCGGATTCCGTGAGCAGTCCCAGTTTCACAAACTCCTTTCCTGCTTCCACGCCTACCATCTCATGATATTTTGCAATGGTGATGCCCGGCTTCAGGATGGATTTTGCATAGTTGTGCAAATGCAGACAGGCGTAATACACCTGGCGCTGGCGAGGACTGAACTTTCCGTTCACGGGTACGGTACGGGTAAGGTCCGCGTTGTATCCGCCGTAAGCAGCGCCAAAGTCCATCAGGATCAGTTCCCCGTCTTTGCACTCCTGGTTGTTCTCTACATAATGCAGCGTACGGGCACGGTCGCCGGAAGCGATAATAGAGCCATAAGCCTCACCGGTAGCCCGATTGCGCAGAAACTCGTGGAGTATCTCCGCATGAATTTCATGCTCTGATACGCCGGGCTGAATGAAGTGCAGCAAACGGCGGAAAGTTTTTTCCGTAATATCGATCGCCTGCTGAATGACATTCACTTCTTCCGCGGTTTTCACGGCGCGCAGCTCTTTCAGGATACGCGCGGAGCGAAGGTAATGATGCAGCGGGTAGCGTTCGCGCAGCTGAGCGGCGTAGCGGTAATCCCTTACGGGCACGAGATTGGCTTTACGGTTGTTCTCGTTGGTATTAAGATAGATATTGGCGGCTTCGTGTATCCATTGCTGTAACAGTGCATCCAGGCTATCCAGCCACACGATCGTTTCGATCCCTGAAATGGCCTGTGCCTCTTCTTTCCGCAGGCGATGCCCGTCCCATTTCTCTTTCAGCTCATTCGGCCGTACGAGCACGAGCACTTCCCGGTGTTTGGGATCCGGATTATCCGGGTACAGCACCAGCATGGTATCTTCCTGGTCTATGCCGGTAAGCCAGTACAGGTCTGCGTTCTGACGGAAAGCGTAGAGCGCGTCACCATTGGTGGGAAGTTCATCATTGGAATTAAAGATCGCGATGGAGTCCGGTTGCATCTTAGCCCTGAAGCGTTCACGGTTCCGGATAAAAATTTGCTGATCCAGCGGCAGATATTTCATTGATTCAATTTTTTTTCGATGTATGAGGGCTCAAACTTACCGGAAAATCATCAACCGGCAAAACATCCATAACAGCGAAAGCTCACACAAAAGTTATAGTACATTCACCCAAAATGGTACCGTATTAACAAATAATTATTCCGCCCCTCTGTTGATTTTCCAATAAATTGAAATCGGTGTAATTGAATATTATTCAAAAATATCGCTTTAAACATACAGAATATCATAAAATTCAATGGTGCAACACCTATAAAATTTGAAAAAATCAAAAAAATCATAGTTTTGCTCATACACCAAAACAATCTTTCTTTATGCAAGTCAGCAGTGTAAGAGATACACTCAAAGAATTGCGGGAATTGGGCATAGAGAACATCGCAAGTATACACTACCAATTGTCACCTGAGGAGTTGACGGCACAATCCCTGGCGCGTTTACAGGGAAATCTCAGCGATACCGGTGCATTGGCAGTGAATACAGGCGAGTTCACCGGACGTTCCCCCAAAGACAAGTTCATTGTGAAAGACAGCATTACAGCTGATACTGTGAACTGGAATGATTTCAATCTCCCGTTCTCCCCTGAAAATTTTGACCGGCTCTACCGGCGCATTACGCAGTATTTCAAAGGCAAAGACGTGTGGGTGAGGGATTGCCAGGCCTGCGCGGATCCCGGTTACCGGATCAACATCCGGGTGATCACGGAAACGCCCTGGTCTAGTCTCTTCGCCTATAACATGTTCCTTCGGCCACATGAGGAAGAACTGGAGCAGCTGGAGCCCGAATGGACCGTCATCCAGGCACCCGGCTGTTATGCCGATCCGGCTACGGACGGTACCCGCCAGCATAATTTCGCGGCGGTGAATTTCTCAAAGAAAATGATCATCATCGGCGGCTCGGCATATACCGGCGAGATCAAGAAAGGTATATTCACGATCCTGAATTATCTGCTTCCGCACGAGAAGAATGTGCTGAGCATGCACTGCTCTGCCAACCAGGGCAGTAAAGGCGATACTGCCATCTTCTTCGGATTGAGCGGCACCGGCAAAACCACGCTGAGCGCGGATCCTGCACGCAAGCTCATTGGAGATGACGAGCATGGATGGACGGATACCGGCGTTTTCAACTTTGAAGGCGGCTGCTATGCCAAAACCATCGACCTCAACGAGGAGAAAGAACCGCAAATCTTCCATGCCGTGCGTGAAGGCGCGCTGCTGGAGAATGTAGGGTTCTTCCCCGGCACCCGGAAAGTGAATTATGCGGACAAGAGCATTACCGAGAACACGCGTGTATCCTACCCCCTGCATTACATCGATAACGCGCTGGAACCTTCCATCGGCGGTATTCCGAAGAATATTTTCTTCCTTACCTGCGATGCTTACGGCGTATTACCACCCGTCTCCCGCCTGAACCCGGGCCAGGCCATGTACCAGTTTATCAGTGGGTACACGGCCAAGGTAGCGGGTACGGAGGCCGGCGTTACCGAGCCCAAATCCACGTTCAGCGCATGTTTCGGCGCCCCCTTCCTGCCCCTGCATCCTGCACGCTATGCGCAGATGCTGGGAGAAAGGATGCGCAGGCATGATGTGAACATCTGGCTGGTAAATACCGGCTGGACGGGAGGTGCCTATGGTACAGGGAGCCGCATCAAATTGAGCTTCACCCGCGCCATGATCTGCGCGGCGCTCAAGGGAGATCTGGACAAAGTGGCTTACAAGAACCACGAAGTGTTCGGCATGGCCATACCGGAATCCTGTCCCGGTGTGCCCTCCGAGATACTCGATCCCCGAAACACCTGGAGCGATGCCGCTGCTTACGATGCAAAGGCCAGGGACCTCGCCGCACAATTCATCAAAAATTTCGAAAAATACGCCGCGCAGGCGGACGCAGAGATACTGGCCGCTGCGCCTAAAGTTTAATCTACCCCTTTTTAAATTCCAACGTTCATTCAATTTGGTTTACAAGGGACCGGTGGCTCCGGTCCCTTTCTTATCCCCCGGATTCAACTAATTTCCCTACCTTTGCGCATGCAAATTTTAGACGGCAAACTCGTTTCCGGGGCTATCAAAGAACAACTGGCTTTGAAAGTAGCCGAGTTGAAAGCCCAGGGCAAAAAAACGCCGCACCTCGCCGCCATCCTGGTGGGAAACAACGGTGCCAGCGAAACCTATGTAGCCTCCAAGGTAAAATCCTGCGCAGAGATCGGCTACAACTCCACGCTGCTGCGCTTTGAAGATACCATTTCAGAAAAGCATCTCCTCGATCACATCAATATGCTGAATGAGAATCCGGATATTGACGGCATCCTGGTGCAGCTTCCGCTGCCTAAACACATCAACGAGGAACTGGTGATCAACACCATTGACCCGAGCAAAGATGTGGATGGCTTCCATCCCATGAACGTAGGCAAAATGGTGAGCGGCCTTCCGGCTTTCATTCCCGCTACCCCTTACGGCATTATGCTGATGCTGGAGCACTACGGCATAGACACCAAAGGCAAACACGCCGTGGTGATCGGCCGCAGCCACATCGTAGGCACACCGGTAAGCATCCTCCTCAGCCGCAATACCAATCCCGGTAACTGCACTGTAACGCTCTGCCACTCCCACACCAAAAACCTGAAGGAATTATGCCTGCAGGCAGACATTGTGGTGGCGGCGATCGGCCGGCCGGAATTTGTGACCGGCGATATGGTGAAAGAAGGCGCCATCGTGATAGACGTTGGGATCAACCGTCTCCCCGATGCTTCTAAAAAAAGCGGTTTCCGCCTTGCCGGCGATGTGAAATTCGATGAAGTAGCGCCCCGTTGCAGCTACATCACGCCCGTTCCCGGAGGCGTAGGCCCCATGACCATCGCAGCTTTGCTGAAGAACACCTATCACGCTGCAATCGGGCAGAAAGGGAACCAGAATTGAGTTATCTTTGTAGGATGCAGGCAACAGCCATACATACCGCTACATTGCCCGTGATGGAGTCTTTCTACACCATCCAGGGAGAAGGGCTCCATCAGGGGAAAGCGGCCTATTTCATCCGGCTGGGAGGCTGTGATGTAGGTTGTGTATGGTGTGATGTGAAGGAAAGCTGGGAGGCTGACAAACATCCGCAACGTGCCATCGCGGATATCGTGCAGGAAGCAGCCGCTCACCCCGGCCGTATTGCCGTGATCACCGGTGGCGAACCCCTGATGCATAACCTCGACGGGCTTACGAAAGCCTTGCATAAAGCGGGTTTCCGCACGCATATCGAAACATCCGGTTCTTCCCCGTTGAGCGGAAGCTGGGACTGGATCACCTTATCCCCAAAAAAATTCAAAGCCCCGCTGCCGGAGATCTGCGCACAGGCACATGAACTCAAGGTAGTAGTGTACAATAAGTCCGATTTTGCCTGGGCCGAGAAATACGCCGCCCTGGCCGGCAAACACTGTAAACTGTACCTCCAGCCGGAATGGAGCCGGGCTGCGGAGATGACCCCTTACATCATCGATTATGTGAAGGATAACCCGCAATGGCAGATATCCCTGCAAATTCATAAATACATCAACGTTCCCTGATGGCCGGGCGTTGCCCAAATGTTTGTTCCACATCGTCATCATAAAAGCCCCCGATTTTTCGTTATTTAGTGATCAACTATGAAACACTTCCTGTTACTCCTTTGCTGCTGTTGCAGCATACGCCTCGCCGCGCAAACGGTCACCTACGAAACAGCCGGCAAAAAAGCGCAGGCCGCCTTTGACCAGGCGATCTCTTCCATGCGCGAATACAAGCCCAAAGATGCCGTCAAATATCTGCAGGAGGCTGTCAAATTCCAGCCGAAATTCGCGGATGCATATGGACAATTGGGATTGACCTACGTGGAGATGAAACAATATGCGCAGGCGCTGGAAGCTTTCAAACAGCTGCAGACTCTCGACCCTGACGGTATCCGGCGCGTACGGCTGGCTAACGCCAGAGCGCTGGCCGGTAACGGGATGTTCACTGAAGCACTGGCCATGGTCAATGCATTCATCGCCAATGCCAAAAATCCGGTACCGGCCGCGGAACAATTAAAAAAGAACATGGAATTTGCCGTGAAAACCAAACCGGTCCCCTTTCAGCCACAAAACCTGGGAGACAACATCAATTCCCCCGACCCGGAATATTTTCCCTCCCTCACGATCGATGGTAAAACACTGATCTATACCCGCCGCGTGAACGGGAAGAATGAAGACTTTTTTATTTCCACACGGGACAGCAGTCTGCAATGGCAGCCTGCAAAGAATATGGGCGAACCCGTGAACACTTCTTTCAATGAAGGCGCGCAAAATATCTCACAGGATGGCCAGATGCTGGTGTTTACAGGATGCGATTTCCCGGAAGGCCGCGGCAGCTGCGATATTTATTATTCCATCAAAACACCGGAAGGCTGGCAGATGCCGAAGAATGTAGGGCCGGGAGTGAATACCCGCGACTGGGAATCACAGCCCTGCCTTTCCCCGGATAAACAATCCCTGTACTTCGTGCGACAAACACCGGATGCCAGCTCCGATATCTTCGTCAGCCACCGTACACCGGAAGGGCAATGGGGCCGCGCGGAACGGCTCGGTCCCACGATCAATACTCCCGGCAGGGAAACCACGCCTTTTCTGCACGCGGATGGGCAAACGTTGTTCTTCGCTTCCGACGGACATCCCGGTTATGGCGGGCTCGACATCTTCTACTCCCGCCGCCAGCCTGACGGCAGCTGGGGAACACCTGTCAACCTCGGTTATCCGATCAACACCATTGAAGAAGAAGGCAGTCTTGTTGTATCCTCAGACGGTAAAACAGCCTATTTCGCATCCGACCGTTCTGACTCCCGGGGTTCGCTTGATATTTACAGCTTCGAATTGTATGAAGCTGCCAGACCTTTGCCCACCTTGTATGTGAAAGGATTTGTGTACGATGCAAAAACGAATAAACGACTGACGGCAGCGATGGAACTGATGGACCTTTCCACGAAACTAACGATAGCGACTATACGTAGTGACGAGAACGGCGATTACCTCGTCCCGCTACCCACCGGAAAAGACTACGCCTTCAACGTGAACAGGAAAGGGTACCTCTTCTATTCCGATAATTTCTCGCTGAAGGAAGCCAAAGGCGATCAGCCTTTTGAAAAGAACATCCCGCTGCAACCGCTGGAAGCCAACGCAGTCGTTGTACTCCGGAACATCTTCTTCGCCACAAAGGAATATGCCCTGCAACCCGCTTCCACAACGGAACTGGACAAGCTCGTGGCCCTGCTGAAAGACAATCCTGCCATGCAGGTGGAGATCGGCGGACATACGGATAATGTAGGCAGCGATGCGGATAATCAGGTATTGTCTGAAAACCGCGCCAGATCCGTGGTGCAGTATCTCGTGGAGCATGGCATTGCGGCAAACAGGCTGAAGGCGAAGGGCTTTGGCAAAACCAAACCGATAGACACGAACGATACCGAAGCTGGTCGTGCGCAGAACAGGAGAACGGAGTTGAAGGTGATTAGTATATAGGTTTCAAAGCCGCCCGCACGATACTATCCCGCTGCGCAGGAGACCATTTCACTCCTCTGGGGAAAAGCGTTGACAGCCAGAGGGCTGCCCAGGCGGGGCCCCGGGTCAGGAGCGTGACGGGGGAGGATGAGGAGGCGGTGGGGCGAGGGGTTTTGCAGGCCGCCAGTCCCAGCCATATGATCGCTATATAACGTAAACGCATAAACGAATATTTTATCCTGATAAAGATGTCATGCAAACTTCGGTAAAAAGCTGTATATTAGAATAGCATCGTTTGTTAAACCCTTCAGTCATGCTTCAGGAATTGCATTATCGCATTGCGCTTACTTTCATTCCGCAGATCGGAGACGTTGTAGCCAAAGGATTACTGGAACAGTTCGGTACTGCCTCCGCCATTTTCACCGCGAGGCAGCGGGACCTTGAGCGGACGCCTGGTGTAGGCACGTTGCGGGCGGCCGCCATCCGGCATTTCTCGGATTTCCGGCGGGTGGAGGAAGAGATCAGTTTCCTGGAACGGCAGCAGATAAAGCCTGTTTTCTATACGGACGCCGGCTATCCGAAGCGCCTGCAACATTGTTATGACAGCCCGGTGATGCTGTATACGAAGGGGGCGGTGGATCTCCTGGCCCCGAGGGTTCTCGCCATCGTAGGCACCCGCCGCCCCACTGCATACGGACATGACATCTGTGAAAAGATCGTGGAAGAGCTGGCCGGGGAAGCAGTAACCATCGTGAGCGGCATGGCTTACGGGATCGACATCGTCGCGCACAGGGCTGCACTGAAGCATAGCCTGCCAACGATCGGCGTGCTGGCGCACGGGCTGGACCGGCTGTATCCTTCCATTCATGCCGCTACCGCACAGGCCATGCAACAGCAGGGTGGGTTGTTGACGGATTTCCGCAGCGGTACGCAGCCGGACCGGCAGAACTTCCCCCGTCGCAACCGCATCGTGGCCGGCCTCTGCGATGCCACATTGGTGATAGAAAGCGGACTGAAAGGCGGATCGCTGATCACCGCCGATATTGCATCCGGGTATAACCGGGATGTGCTGGCCGTTCCGGGACGCATTGGCGACGACCATTCCGCCGGGTGCCTCGAACTGATCCGGCAGAACAAAGCAGCACTGGTCACCTCCGCCGCAGATGTACTGGAAGCGTTGAACTGGCGGCCGATGGCCGGTACTGTTACACAAACGTTGCAGCAGCAACTGTTCCCGGACCTCGAACCGGAGGCACAGCAGGTGGTAAGCATCCTGCAGGAACATGACGCCCTGCATATCGATGATATCCGCCACCACAGCGGCCTCCCCCAGCGGAAACTACCGGGCATCCTGCTGCAGCTGGAAATGCTCGCGGTGTTGCGGGCCCTGCCGGGAAATACATATCAATTAATCAACAGATAAAAAACGGCTGTTCTGATTCCACAAAAAAGACGTACATTTGCGTGCAATTATTTAGAAACATACCAAAATAATTGCGATATGCCTGCGGGAAAATCCAAACAGAAATTTGTAGCAGACGGTCTTACTTTTGACGATGTACTCCTTGTACCGGCCTACTCAGAAGTGCTTCCCAGAGAAGTGAACATCTCCACCCAACTTACCAGGAACATCCGGATCAACATACCCATGGTGTCTGCCGCTATGGATACGGTGACGGAAGCGAATCTGGCCATTGCACTGGCACGCGAGGGCGGCATCGGTATTCTGCACAAGAACATGAGCATAGAAAAGCAGGCAGAACTGGTCAGAAAGGTGAAACGCAGCGAAAGCGGCATGATCCTCGATCCCCTCACCCTCAGCGCCGATTCTACTGTAGGACAGGCTCTGCGCATGATGCGCGAGAATGGCATCGGCGGTATTCCCATCGTTGACGGCGATAAAAAACTGATCGGCATCCTCACCAACCGCGACCTTCGTTTCGAAAAGTCCAATACCAAACGGCTTATCAGCGAAGTGATGACGAAAGACAACCTCGTAACCGCTCCCGAAGGTACTGATCTCAAAAAAGCAGAAAAGATATTACAGCATCACCGCATCGAAAAACTGCCGGTGATCAATAAACAGGGCAAACTGGTAGGATTGATCACTTACCGCGACATCCTCCAGCTGCAAAGCTATCCCAATGCCGCCAAAGACGCTTTCGGCCGCCTCCTCGTAGGCGCAGCGCTCGGCATCACGCCTGACCTCCAGGACCGCGCAGCCGCGCTCATTCATGTGGGAGTTGACGTAGTAACGCTGGATAGCGCGCACGGCCACTCCGTTCATGTGCTGGAAGCCCTGAAGAAACTCAAAAAATCCTTCCCCAAATTACAAGTGATAGGCGGCAACGTCGCCACTGCGGAAGGCGCCCTCGCGCTGGCAGCCGCTGGTGCTGACGCCGTGAAAGTGGGCGTAGGCCCCGGTTCCATCTGTACCACCCGCGTAGTGACTGGCGCAGGATTCCCGCAATTGTCCGCCATCATGAACGCCGCGGAAGCGTTGAGGAAATCCGGCATCCCGGTGATCGCAGACGGCGGCATCCGTTATACCGGCGATATGGTAAAAGCCCTCGTGGCAGGAGCCTCTACCATCATGGCCGGCTCCATCTTCGCAGGTGTGGAGGAAAGTCCGGGTGAAACCATCATCTACGAAGGCCGCAAATTCAAATCCTACCGCGGAATGGGTTCCATTGAGGCGATGGCGGAAGGCAGCAAAGACCGCTATTTCCAGGATGTGGAGGCCGATATCAGGAAACTGGTGCCGGAAGGGATTGTTGGCCGTGTTCCTTACAAGGGCGTGCTGTCTGAAGTAGTGCAGCAGTTCGTGGGAGGACTCCGTGCGGGAATGGGGTATTGCGGGGCTAAGGATATCAAGGCGCTCCAGGAAGCGCAGTTTGTGAAGATCACCGCCGCCACCGTGAAAGAGAACCATCCGCATGACGTAGTGATCACGAAGGAAGCGCCGAACTACAGCCGATGACCTTGCGCAAATGCCTCCCCCTGCTGCTCAGCCTCATCGCAGGGAGCATCCTGTGGGCCGCCTGGCCTACGTCACCACTCACCTTCCTGGTCTTCATCGGCTTTGTTCCGCTGCTGGCCATCACGGATATGGTGAAAAACCGTGCCGCCTATTTCGGCCTGCTATACCTCGCGCTCTGGATATGGAATACCGGCACCACCTGGTGGGTAGGCAATACAACCGTACCCGTCAGCGGCATCTTCGCCAACGCCTTCAATGCCCTGTTAATGTCCATCCCCTGGCTGGGCTACAGGATCGCTAAGGAAAGGATGGGGAAAACGACAGGATATTTTGCGCTGATCGTCTACTGGCTCACTTTTGAATATATCCATCAGCGTTGGGAACTAAGCTGGCCCTGGCTCACATTGGGGAATGCATTTGCCGGACATCCGGACTGGGTGCAGTGGTACGAATACACCGGAACCCTTGGCGGTTCGCTCTGGATATTGCTGACCAATATCGCCGTTTACCGCTTGTGGCAGCAGGGAAGAGTACAGGTAAAAGAGGGCTGGAAGCCGCTGGCACTGCTGGCAATCCCCTTTCTGCTCTCCCTTTTTGCCGGCCAGCGAAAATCCGTTCAGGACCCATCCAAAGGATTGAACATCGTGATCGTACAACCGAACATCGATCCGTATAATGAAAAATTTACTGCAGGCTCCGCGCAGGTGCAATTGCAAAAACTGCTGGATCTTTCCCGGCAGAAAACCGACTCTTCAACAGATTATGTGATCTGGCCGGAAACGGCGCTCTTTACGCAGGGTGCCTGGGAACATGAGCTCAATCAATTGCCGGAGATCATCAGCATCCGGGACTTCCTCCGGCAATATCCCCGTGCAAAGATCATTTCCGGGGCTACTACCCTCCGGTTGTACAAAGCCGGAGAAAGCGTGTCCCCTACCGCCCGCCAGCTGAACGATGGCAATGCCTATGACGCCTTCAATGCAGCCATCCGGATAGATACTTCACAGGGAATACAGATATACCACAAAGCCAAACTTGTTCCCGGCGTAGAACTTACACCCTATGTACATTATTTCCCGTTCATGAAGAACCTTGCCATGGACCTCGGCGGCATAACAGGAAGCTATGGCCTCACACCCGGGGTCAACCTTTTCACCAGCCCGGAAAAATCCTCCAACGTCTTCTCTGCCATCTGTTACGAATCCGTTTTTGGGGATTTTGTAGCGCAAAAAGTGAAGGCAGGCGCCAATCTGCTGGCCGTGGTCACGAATGACGGCTGGTGGGGCAATACGGAAGGGCACCGGCAACACCTGCAATACGCCAGGCTGCTGGCCATCGAAACCCGCCGCTGGGTGGCCCGAAGCGCCAATACCGGCATCTCTGCCTTTATTGATCCCTACGGCCAGGTAATTGACCCGCTGCCATACTGGAAAGAAGGAGTGATCGGACTTCACGTAACATCTTCCGCCGATCTGACGTTCTATGTAAAATACGGCGAATACATCGCCAAAGCTCCCGTGATCTTTTGTATATTGCTGCTGGCATATACCATTGTTTTACGGGCAATTCGCAGGCAAAATGTGGAAAACAATTCATAATGGCAGCCAGGAAGGAACTTACTGGTCGGAAGGACAGGGAAAAGCAGTCATGCTGCTGCACGGATTCGCAGAAAACCAGGCTACCTGGGAACATCAGACCGCTTTTCTGAGAGCTTATTATCACGTGCTGGTGCCGAACCTTCCCGGAACAGGGAAGTCCGCACGCACCGCACCACTTTCCATGGAAAGTATGGCGGAATTTGTTCACGCCATCCTTGTAGCGGAAAATATCAGCCAGATCACCATTATCGGTCATTCCATGGGCGGATATGTGGCGCTTGCCTTTGCGGAAAAGCATCCGCAGCTATTGGAGGGATTGGGACTCTTTAGCTCCACCGCCAGGCCGGACAGTGAAGAGAAAAAAGAAGCGCGGCAGAAGTCTATCCGGATGATGCAACAATACGGTACCGAAGCCTTCCTTCGTCAACTGCTTCCTAATATGTTCTCCGCATCTTTCCGCGCAAAGCAGACCGTCCGTGTAGACAATTACGTACAAGCGGCGCTTCCGGGCAACCTCGATACGCTGATCGCTTATTATGAAGCTATGATGGCGAGACCGGACCGTACGGCCGTATTAAAAGACATCCACGTACCGGTATTATTTTTTATCGGGAAGGAAGATCAGGCAGTACCGCCTGAAAACGTTCTGGAACAGGTAACCATGCCAGCGGTTGCCGATATCCATATTTTTGAAGACGTAGGACATACCGGGCTGCTGGAAGTATTTGAAGAAAGCAACCTGATCCTGCACCATTTTATCGCTTTTTGCCAACGGGCATCGTAAAACAACCACTGAACCGCTTTGCGATCCTTCTTGATAATAGTTGTATTGGGCCTGGTGTCCCTGGCTGCAAGGGCCGACCATATCATTGGCGGTGAAATGTACTATGCCTACCTGGGAAAGAACGGTACTAAGAACCAATACCGCATCACCCTCAAATTATTCGTTCGCTGCGACGCTACATCCGCACAGTTCGATGACGCAGTGGACATCTCGCTGTATGATGGTACAGGCAGAAAGGTGGGAGATATGTCCGGTGTACCACGTAACAAAGTCGAAAAGTACACTGCTACCGATGTAGACCCCTGCATCGTAAACCCACCCTACATCTGTTACCAGATCGGTTACTACAGCCAGGTAGTGGACCTGGACCCGAATACTTCCGGTTACATTGCCACCTTCCAGCGGTGCTGCCGCAGAACGAATCTTACCAATATCTATTCAGAAAACAATAACGTAGGCGCCACCTACTACACCACGATACCCGGTACGGCCAATGGTTTTGACAGCAACAACAGTCCTGTTTTCAATACAGAGAAAGGAGTGATCGTTTGTGCGAACAACCGGTTCGTCTACAACTACGCCGCACAGGACCCGGACGGGGATTCGTTGGTATACTCTTTCTCAACAGCCTATGACGGCGCCAGCAGGGATGTTCCCAAGCCTCCCACTTCTCCCCCGCCACCTTATCAGGAAGTAAGTTATAAATCCCCCTTCTCCGCCAGTCAGCCGCTTGGCGATAAAGTAACCATTGATCCGAAAACCGGTGTTATCTCCGGCATTGCGCCCAAAAGCGGTCTCTATATCGTGACCGTATCCGCCCGGGAATACCGCAACGGCCTCTATATCGGCGAGCATAAAAAGGAATTTCAGTTCACGGTAGAGAACTGCGTGCGGCAGGTAGTAGCTTCCCTTCCGGACAAGTTCATAGACTGTGACGGATACGTGATCAACTTCATCAATAACAGCACCCCTAACAAAGAATACATTTGGGATTTCGGGGATGGCCATACGCTTACCACCACAGACCGCAGTACGTTCCCTTACCAATACAAAGACACGGGCACTTATCGCGTAAAACTGATGGTGGACCGGAGCAGCAGCTGCGGTGACAGCGCGTATTCCACCGTAAAAGTATACCCGGTATTAAAGCCTTCTTTCGCTATCGCCGGGCTTTGCATTACCAAACCAACGAACTTCATCAATACTTCCCGCAACGATATCGGCAATATTGAATATTACAAATGGGATTTCGGGGAAACGGGCCTTCAGAACGACACTTCCAATCTTGCCAGTCCAACCTGGCAATATACCCGGCCGGGAGACTACACCATCAGCCTCTTTACGCGCACTACCAAAGGATGTGAAAAAAGTATCTCGAACAAGATCAGCATTTACGACAAACCACCTTTCACCGCATCCGGCGATACTTTATTGTGCTTTTATGACGGATTGCAGCTGCATGCCGAGAGTGAGCTGACCGGCTCCTACTCCTGGCGCCCCCTGTATAACATCACCGGAGAGCAAACCCCCACACCTTATGTTACGCCTAAGAAGGATACAGCCTATACCGTGACCTTCACCGATCAAACGGGATGTATCAACAGCAAGACCGTCAAAATCGATGTTGTGAGACAACTGATCATCAAAGCGCCGGCTGATTCTACCATCTGTACAGGAGATCCGGTGGACCTCGTGGCCCGGTCAGATCATCCTTATTCCTTCACCTGGACGCAGATCGATACCCGGCAGGTGGTTGGTCGCGGTCAGAAGATAACAGTAACGCCCCCACGCTCCGTCTCTTATCAGTTACAGGCGAATCTGGGAACCTGTCTCGCCAGGGATACGGTCAGCTATCGCACGGTTGATCCGCCGCGCGCCTATGCCGGCCTGGATACCACGATCTGTTATGGAGAAAAAATATGGCTGCAGGCCAGCGGCGGTACATATTACAGCTGGACGCCCACAGCTACTGTTGCCAGTCCGCAGCAACCACGCACGTTGGTCTGGCCGAAGGACACTACCACTTACGTAGTAACGGTAACGGATACACTGGGTTGTCCGAAGCCTGTACAGGCAGCCGTTGTTGTGAACGTAGTTCCGCCTGTGCCCGCATTTGCCGGTAATGATACGATCGTTACAAAAGGACAACCCTTCCAGTTGCATGGCACCGGCGGCCTTGTTTATCGCTGGTCTCCCCCAGACGGGCTCAGCAATCCGAATATCCCTGATCCGATCACAAATCTCAACCGGGAGATCGTTTATCATCTCAAGGTTTATTCAAAAGAAGGATGCCTGGGAGAAGACGATATCAGGGTCCGTTTTATGTCCGGGCCGGAGATCTATGTCCCCACAGCCTTCACACCTAACGGTGACGGCATCAATGATATTTTCCGGCCTATACCCGTGGGCGTTACCAAACTGGAATTCTTCAAAGTGTACAACCGGTGGGGAGAAGAGGTATATAGTACCCGCGAATACCTGAAGGGATGGGATGGAAAAAGGAACGGCCGCGTTATGGATGCAGGCACTTATGTATGGATCGTTCAGGGGGTCAATGAAGTTGGTCAAACCATCCAAAAAAAGGGCACAGTAGTTTTGATCAGATAGACACATCGTTACACTTTATCTTCTTTTTTATGTTCAGAGAGGCTTCGTAATTTTTCCTGAAGCCCTTTATTTTCCGTAAATTCAGAGAGCAACAAGCCTTATCCATGGGCAAATTTGTTCTCCACGTTGTTGTATGCTGCCTGCTTTTCAGCACCGTCAGCGCTTACCATATAATTGGCGGGGAATTGTATTATCGCACAATTGGTTTTAACCCATCCAGTGGGGCTTACAGGTATGTGGTGACCCTGAAACTATACCGCAATGGAGACTTTGTTTGCGGTACCCGGCAGGGGTGCATTGACTACTTCGAAAACCCGGTTCCCTTTAACGTATTCACAGTAGACGGACGGCCAGCGCTGCCGACCAAAATGCTAACGATAAAGTATACACGCCCTTTGCGTGATACGCTCAAAAATCCCTGTCTTTCTCCGCAAACCATTTACCTGGAAGTGGCGTTTTATGTGAGCGATACTTTGGAACTGCCGCCTATACCCGGAGGCTATTATATCACCTATCAACGCTGCTGCCGTGGAGAAGCGCTCACCAATATTTATAATTCAGAAAGAGAAGGTTCCACCTTCTATGCTACCATTCCCGGTAGTGAATCCAGGCCGTGGAACAACAGTGCTTATTTCGGGACAGATGAAGCGATCGTGATCTGCTCCGGGCTTCCGCTGCGATACAACTATCACGCTACGGACCCGGATGGCGACAGCCTTACGTACTCATTATGCAGTGCACTGGCAGGCGGTAGTACACGCCCCAACGAAGCGGCCACTCCGCCTCCATATACCACCGAAGTCGGCTACAGGCCGCCTTATCACGGCGGAGCGCCGATGGGTGGCAATCCACCTATGTCTATCGACAACAATGGCATCATCACCGGTGTGCCGGACAGGCCGGGAAGCTTTGTAGTGTCCGTATGCGTATCCGAATACGACCGCAAGACCGGGCAGTTGCTGGGCACACATCACAAAGACATCCTGATCACCGTTTACAACTGCCAGACGAAGATCATTGCCTCCACCCCTTCCCTGCTGAACCATTGCAACGATACGCTGGGCTTCTTTGTGCCCATTACCAACAACAGTACGGCAGGTTTCACCTCCACCTACCGCTGGTCCTTTTCCGACGGGAAAGACACCGTTACCTACGTCAGAGATGTATTCTTCCACCAGTTCCCGGACACCGGCGTCTATACCGTCAAACTTGTGGTGAACCCCGGCCTGCCCTGTTCAGACAGTACCATCGGCCGTATCAACAACTATCCGGGTTTGCATGCAGGCTTTACCGTTAACGGCCTCTGCCGCGAGAACCCTGTTTATTTCAATGATACATCCACCTACCGTTATGGACATATTACCTCGCGGAAGTGGGATTTCGGGATACCTGGTGGCACGAATGCGAATACTTCTTCCCAACAGCGGCCGGTCGTCAGATTCCCTAAAGGCGATGTGTACACCGTCACCCTGAACCTGCAGACCGACAGAAGCTGTACCGCCGTGGTCACGCAGAACCTGCGGCTCTATGAAGTGAACCCGTTCGCCGGGAATGATACCATTCTGGCGCGCGGTGAGACGTTGCGCCTCCAGGGCTCGGGCGGGGACACCTATGCCTGGTGGCCTCCCACGGGCCTCAGCGATCCCAATGCCAGGGATCCTCTGCTCACCTGGAACCAGGACATCTCCTTTGTGCTCAAAGTCAGCAATCAGCAAGGCTGCTACGGATACGATACCATCCACATCAAATACTACACCGGCCCGCAGTTCTACGTACCCAACGCCTTCACCCCCAATGGGGACGGCGTGAATGATTACTTCCGGTTCATTCCCGTAGGGATGAAGGAATATCATTTCTTCCGCATCTTCAACCGCTGGGGAGAACTGATGTACAGCTCCCTCGATTTCCGTCATGGATGGGACGGTTATTACAAAGGCCGGCCCGCGGCCGTGGACACTTATCTCTGGGTGCTTGAGGGCGTTGACCTCTACGGTAAGAAAATTTTCAAGAAAGGAACGGTAACTTTGCTGCGATAAAAAAAACCACATGAAGCCTGGAAAAATTGCCTTTATCACCGGTGCCACTGCCGGTTTCGGAGAAGCCTGCGCCGAGCGGTTCGCAAAAGAAGGTTATCACCTTGTGATCACCGGCCGCCGGGAGGCCCGGCTGGAAGAGCTGCAACAACAACTGGAGCAGCAGTACAGGATCAAAGTGATGCCGCTGGTGTTTGACGTAAGGAACAAAGAAGCGGTGGAAACTATCCTTGGCAACCTCGATGAAGCCTGGCGGGCTGTGGATGTGCTGGTCAACAATGCCGGCCTGGCGCTGGACCTCTCCCCCATTGATGAAGGCGATACGGAAGATTGGGATACGATGATCGATACGAATGTAAAAGGCCTGTTGTATGTATCCCGGATGGTGATCCCATGGATGAAAGCCCGGCAACAGGGACAGATCGTGAATATCGGCTCTACCGCCGCGAAAACCGTATACGCCAAAGGGAATGTCTACTGCGCTTCCAAAGCTGCCGTAGATGCACTCTCCCAAGGCATGCGCATCGACCTGCTGCCGTACAATATCAAAGTGACCGCCGTTCACCCCGGAGCCGCTGAAACAGAGTTCTCCCTTGTTCGCTTCAAAGGCGATGCCGCCAGGGCTAAAGATGTCTATAAAGGGTTTACCCCTTTAACCGCGCAGGACGTGGCAGATGTAGTGTTCTACTGTTGCTCCCTGCCGCCGCATGTATGCATTAACGACCTGGTGGTGACGCCAACGGCGCAGGCGAACGCTTATTATATCCACCGCTAAAAACTACACATAAGTGTTATTAAACAGTTGATGATTTTCAACTATATTTGAAATCCGCTATCTATTTAGCGTGTGACTGACTCCTGTTGCCGATTGCCTTATAAATGCCACGTATAGAAACGAAAATTCTACTGCACTGAAAGGGTGCAGGATGATACTGACAGCCCTGTTTTTGATGATCCTATAACCATATCCCTATGCTTACATTTGTTACTATGTACGTCATCAGACTGTACTATCCTAGATGGAAAGAATTTTTAAGTTTCTACTTCGACGGTTCCCGTAGAAACAATTATGGCCGGTGGGCCATGCGTCAAAGCTGGAAGGGGGAAAAACAGTACTCCTTCGGTTATAACTGAAAAAGTTTTTTTCATGATAAAGGCCTCTGCAATGCAGAGGCCTTTATCATTTATTGCGGCAGCTGTACCAACTGCGCACAGACCTTTTCCCGCATGCCTTCCCGTTTTTTATAGGCGACCAGCACCATCTGCTTTCCCGCCGGCTTTAATACCGGAAAATTCGCGTACCCGGCTGCCGGAGTGATAAATCCCGCCCTTATCGTTTTCCCGGCACCATCTTTCAGCTGCATGCCGATCCTGCTGGAACTGGTATCCGCCGCTTCATCCCACACCAGCGCAACATGATCCTGTTGCAGGGCAGTCAGCTGCGGATGTTTGGCAGTGGGCAATGCACTGATGTTCTCTTTTCTCGTATAGGTGATACCGTTATCCACCGACCGGCAGTAGAAAACACCTTTCCCTCCACCCATCGTGAACCAGGCGAAATGCAATCCCTGTTTGTTCTTCACTAAAGCAGGACCGGTATGTGGGCAGCCATTGATGGCCCAGTTATCGGGACTGATGCGTACCGGTGGTGAGAATGTACGTCCCCTGTCTGTGGATACCATGTGCACCATATCCCGGATCGTGTCGTGGATGATATCGCGGAACGCTGCGTGAACGGCGCCCTGCTCATCTACATATAACACGGTGCGGCAGCATTGGCAGGCTGTTTCCGCCACCGGATGTTCCTGCTGAAAGCCCGGTTCCCTGCCGGTAGTGGCCAGGTATACAGTAGAGCCTTCTTTCTTCGGATCAGGCTTGCGATTATCCAGCCAGATGACGGCGGCCTCGCCGGAAGGCAGCAGTGCGAGATCAAAGTAGCGTTGGTCATAGCTCGCAGTATCCTTCACCAAAGGTTCCGCCGGTAACCAGTTCGCGCCCCCGTCCACAGAACGGGTGTAGAAAACCTTTCCCGCGTATTTGTTGCGCGGATCATTGCTTTGCACACCGTACATGGCGATCACTTCCCCATTCGGACGAAATACCAGCTTGGGCATATTCTCCGCATGCGCCTGCACACCAATGGCGGCAGGAACAGGTCTGGCAGCTGCAAAGCTTTTCCCTTCGTCCGCTGAAACAGCGTACATCAGGTGCCCCGGCTCTTCCACCCAACTGATCACCAATTGTCCGTGTGCATCGCGCGTCATGTAGGCGCAGGAGGCGTTGCGGGAGGTATCTGACAATATGATCTCGCTGCCGGAAGAAAAAGGCTGCGTAGTGCAGGCGGTGAACGCCGCGAATATTAAAATGATTCCGTATCTCATCCCTGTTTTTTTGCAGTGATCGTATATGCTACCCCCAGATTGAATGTTCTGTTCGGGCCCGGGCGGTAACTTTTTCCAAAGGCGCTTTTATCAACAATGGTGGCATACATCACATCGCCCACATTACGGCAGTTGATCCAGCATTCGAATCTCTTGCGGCCATACCCCAACCGGACATTCAGCAGGTCATATCCACCGTAGGATTCGGAATTGGCCGCATCCATATAATAACCGCCCACATGCTGCCACTCCACGCCGGCGCGGATGCCTTTCAGGAAAGCGGGCTTCCAGGTCAGCTCTGTATTGGTGATCAAAGCGGGCGCTCCGTTCATGCGGTTACCATTATATGCTTTGCCTTTATCTTCATACCGGATGAAACTATGTTCTGCATATGTGCCGCTGGTGCGGAACAACAAAGCGCGTACGGGCGCGTACCGCAGGTTCCATTCCACTCCGCTGTGACGGGTTGCGCCGGCATTTTGATTTTCATAAGAACCATCCGCCAATCGCACACTGATGATCTCGTTTATTCCATCCATGCGATAAAAGCTTACATCGATATACCCTTTGTCTGCCGCAAACGCAAACCAGCCGCCCGCTTCGTAGTTGTGATATGTGGCAGGGCGCAATGTGGGCACTTTCACGCCCCGGTATAATTCGGAAATATTCGGCGGTGCGAATCCTACGCTGTAGTTCGCGTATATGCCGCGGTCCCGGCCGAAATCATAGGTCAACCCCACTTTGGGCGCCCAGGCATGGAAGAAATTACGCTCGCCGGGAGCGCCTGTGAAAGCGGAAGGCGGAAGATGATTGTCGAAATTATAATCCATCCGGTCGTACCGCAAGGCGGCCGTTACTTTCATCCGGGTAACCGGACTTACTTCCGCCTGCGCATATACCGCTGTATTCAGCAACCCTACGCGGTAATCGGTGAGCACGGAATCCGTTTTCGTATAGCCGGTGAAGTAGCCCGCCGCGTTGCGGGTGACATCGATGTAGCTGGCGAAGTAGGTAGCAGGACTGTAATCCGCGCTCAGCCCCGTGATCAACGCCGCCTGCTTCCAGCCGAACTGCTTTTTGTGCTGCATTAAAAGACCCATGCTCTGAAAAGCATCACTGTTGATCTCTCCGCGCGCTTTCAGCGGATTGCTGGTGGTTTTGATGGCGTAAAAAGGATTCTGCCCTATTTCATTGTGCCGGTAAAAAGCTGTGATGCTGGTCGTATTTCCGGCGTTCCAGCTGTGCTCCAGCGTGCTGCGTACTCTTAAAGCCTTTACCAGTCTGTAGGAGAAAGTATGGAAGCTTTGATAGTTCTTGTTGAAGAAGTGCGCGCTGTCTATGCCTCCGGTCTGATCCGTTTTATAATCGACGAGCGATGCGCTGTTCGTCCAGGTGGTGCGCTCGTTTGCTTTATATTCCGTTTTCAATGTGAGGGCCAGCTTGTGAAAATCGCTGTGATCCATATATCCATTCCGCTGATCCGCATAATATCCGCCTAACAACACCCCCAATTTGCCTTTGGTACCGGATAAGGTAAAGTCTGTGCGTTTGTATCCCTGGTCGCTCATCTCCGCCTGTATCCTCGCCGTACGCAACAATGCAGGAGAAGCTGTAATGAAATTCACGGCGCCGCCCACCGCTTCGCTGCCGTAAAGGGAGGAGGCCGGGCCGCGGATCACTTCTATCGTTTTTAATGCCGCCATATTGATTTCGATGAGGGCATTGTGATTGAAATCGCCGACGGTACGGATGGGAATCCCATCTTCCATATAAAGGAAAAGGCTGCGGTAGCCGACAGGCTGACGGATAGCCATGGTATGCTGTTCGTTGCCGAGGTCTACCATGTACACCCCGCTTACTTTGTTCAGTAATTGCTCCAGCGAAGTAGCCTTTGTTTCACGGATGGTTTGCGTGGAGAGGGTATTGATGGCTATCGGCGCTTCGGTGCGATATTGTTTGTTCCGGCCGGCGGATACGATCACTTCATTCAGGCTGGTGGAAAGCCGCTCCAACCGAACGATCCAGTCGTCTCCTTCTTTTAGCGGCAACTGTTGCTTCGCATAGCCGACAAAGGAAACGGTGATGGAATCCTTATTTCGGGTGTTTTTCAGTACGAACCTGCCCTGCGCATCGGATAAACATCCGCCGTCGCTGTTGCGGATGCTGACCCCGGGGAGGGCTTCAAGGGTCTGGGCGTCAATAACCCTGCCCTTCACCTGTGCCATAGCGTTCATACTCACCATGGAAAGGCAAAAAAATGTAAAAAAGCGTAGCATGTCAATGCTTTGAGCTTGTATGTAAATAGCGTCCGCACGTTACTGCAGGTCCCGTGCTTCAGCAGAACCAGATCATGTAAAAGTCATCCCTGTTCAGGATGAAGGATGGAAGAAGATCAGGCCCGGGGTGGGTGGAATATGGTATGAACCGGTTGATGGGGAATGTTCTGATCGTAAGCGGCCAGACGTTTTATAATGATGTAAGGAGGATATAATGCCGGTTGCCTGTTGATCTCGGAAAAGATCACCTCGTATTTGTCTTTCGCGGTATTTCCGGTTTGTTCTTTCTGCGTTTCCTTCGCCATCTGTTTCATCAGGTGGCACTGGCCGTTACAGGCCAGCCTGGGCTTTGCCCGGTTCACACAGAGCTCCCGCGCGATGTAATCCTTGTTCAGCATATATTCCGCCCATATCAATCCCTTGCCGAAGGTTTGCAGCAAAAGGCCGGTGAGCGTAATGATGACAAAGAAGTATTTCATGACAGGAATACAAAAGTAACAGATCTCCGGATTTGGAACGATGATTTTTATCAGGCGATAACAAAACGGGGATCCTTGGCCGGATCCCCGTTGCAATGTATGGCTTGCTAAATACTACTGTGCCAGCATGAAGCGGAGCGTAACGCCGCCCCGGGTATTGGTGATCGGATAGGCCGAGGAGATCACCGGGATGGTCTGCCTTCGATCATAGAAGAATTTAATATTCAGCCTGTTGTTGACCACATAATCGATGGAAGGCGCGATGCCGATCACTTTCTGGCCACTGGTGGGGATGGGTATATCCGCATCCAGCCTGTTGTTGATCGTTTTATCATCTCTGAAGCTCATATCCAGCCGGAAGTTCAGATCGTTCTCCAGTTTACGGTTACCGTTCCCGAGGGTGAAAGGCAGGGGGAACCCGCGCAGGCGGTAACCGCCGCCAATAGTGATCTCACTGGAGCGCATTTCGCTCAGCTGATAATCGATGAGGCTAAGGCTGAGGGTGCGGCTGCGTTTGAAGCCAACCCGCAGGTTGAGGGTGTTGGTAAAGGTCAGGTCTGCTTCCAGCAACGGCGCAAACTGTTCGTTGATGGTCATGTTCGGCAGCAGGAAATACGGTACGTAGTTGCCGGACACAGAATCCCTAAAGGCCGGATATCCCAGCAACAGCGGGTCGTAGAACATCAGCGCGGTGTTGTAAGAATTCATGCTCAGGTTACCGATATAGGCATGCGTAAGCGTGAAGTTGGTCAGGAAGTTGCTGAAAGGCGCCACACGGCTCAAACCATTGTAAGTGATCCGCCAGTTCGGCCTCGGGAAGATGTTCTTGAACGGATTGGTTCTGACGCCGCTTCCCGGATTTCCCTGTTTCAGCAGGGGAATATTATCCGGGCTCCTGCCGGTATACGCCGCCAGGAAGGCCGGGATCAGCACATCCTGTGCATAACGGCCGTAACCATATCGATAATCCGGATCTTTCGGATCATTAACAGGAACAGAACCGTCATTACTATACGGGTTGCCTTTACCCAAACGTTGGGAAATGATCTTACGGTAGCTTTCAAAGTCCTTGAAGGTCTGGGAAACGCCTTTTTCCGTATTGATCTTGCCCCACATCGTTTTCATGGCAATGAAAGTGATCTCGAAGCCACCTGCGTTGTAAGGGTTGAGATGCCCGAAGGAACCATTGCCGATGGTGTCTTTGTATAATTCGGTATGCGTTTGTGTAAAGGATTTTGTCAGGTTCAGGTCGATGCGCAGATCGCGGATCGGTTCCAGTTGTGCCTGCGCTTCCAGACGCTGCGTGAACTGTTGTTGATACTGGATATTGAAAAGCGTGTCCCGCGTGATCAGCCCGCGTTTCGAGAAATTGTCCAGCCATTGTTTGTTAGGCTGATATCCGAATACGAAATTGAGGCCGGGCGCCATGGAAGCAAAGTTCATCCCGATGAGCTTGGTACTGTCCAGATACCCCGGCAGCCGCGTTCCCGCATTTTCCGAATAGTTCACCGTTACCCTTTTCAACGACATCAGCATGCGCATCACACCTCTTACCAGGCCGGAGGCTGCTTGTTCTTCCTCCGCTTTGGGCTGCTGTTTAGCCGCCTGCGGCTGGTTGTTGTTCATCATCTGTGGCGGTATGTAATCCGATGCGGAAGCAGCGTTGATCTTCCGTAACCACTTGCTCTTGTTGTACAGTTCGGTGAATTTGAACTCCGCCCGAACGGTTTTCTGGTTGGAGTTCTCGATCGCATTCCCGAGGTAAGTAGCCAGGCGGGAAGCGCCGATCCATCTATATTCCGTACTATAGCTCAGATCCACATGCGTCCAGTTCAGGAGCGGGAACTTGGATGTGGGAAGCGTGTAGGTGATGGTGGCGTTATGGAAATAGTTGGTGGTACGGCCCAATTTGAAGAAGTTACCCCGCACACTATCCCGCTTGGCGCTGGTATTGATGCGGCCCGCAGGCTCATCTATACGCGCGAAGTTGGACGCACTGAAATCAACGGTCAGGCTGTGGGATAAATCCCATTTTACAATATAATACCTGTCAAAGGTGAAGTATTTATCGTAGGTCTCCTGCAACTGATAAGGCCCTCCTCCCACGTTCCGCAGGCGGGTAGCACCGAACTGCCGGGTGACATCCGCACGGAAACTGAGGATGGAAGGCACATAGTTAAGATTGAAGTCTTTTAGCAGGGAGAGCCATGGCGACTTGCTCTTGATAAGCCCCTTCAGCGGTTCCAGGTATTTAGGCTGACCGGCAAAATTATATCCGAGACCAGCGCGGTGGCGGGTGAGCACATCGCTCTGGATCACCGGGTTATGCCGGTATATCTGGGAATACGAGTAACTGACGTCAAAATTCTCGATATCCCAGAGATGATTCTTCTTCCGGCCCGGCGTCATTTTACGCACGTTGGTGAAGTTGAGACTTGTAATGGAAGTGAAATCCTGCGCATTCTTCCGGATGGAATCCCGCTGTTCCCGGTCCCTGGCCAGAGCCAGCTTGTCTTTCAGCTTAATATCAAGATCATAGGGATCGTATTGCGGTGTGCTCACGGTTTGCGAATAACCTGCATATACCGGTACGGTAATGCCGGTACGTTTGGGCAGCAGCTTGCCAAGGTCAAGATTGGTAGCCAGGTCGTATTGCAGGTAGTTGTCGCGGAAGCGCTCGTTCACACGCTGATCCACGCCCCCAAACCCTGCGGTGTGCATGTTCCCGCTGAACGTCACAGACCCCAGATCGGAGAGCTGAAAGTCCATGCGCGCCATCGCTGCGTAGCCGCCTTTTTCATCCAGACCGGTCAACCGTAATTCGTTCACCCATATTTCCGTGCACTTCGGCAATCCATCGTCTTTCGGGTTCAACACCCCGAGCATGATACTGCGAACGTCCCCGAGACTGGGGTTCCCCATCACGGCGATGAAGTTGTTGCCATCCGGCTGCACATAAGGGATCAGCGGGGAAGCGCCATCGTTGTTACGTTTCTGTTTCAGTTGACTGAAACGGTTCAGCACCAGATCAAGGTTATTGATCTCGGGCCATATCTCCACATCCGTTCTGGAAGTCCAGGGGGATACTTTCAGCGGAATGCGATATTCGTAATAGTTCTCCGTAAAGTCGCTACCCACGCGAATGATGGCCTGCAGCTGGTTATCTTTCAGCGAAGTGGGATCGCTCACTGCTTCGGCGTGGATGAACATCTGCATGCGGTTATACTGGCGCAGGTCGATGTTCACATTTTTATATACCGCTCGCGTTTCTCCGTCTTTCAGGTTACATATCTGCGCGGAAAGGGCCTGTTCATTGAGCAGGATGTTGGTATTGTTGGTGCTGAGAGTATTCTGGCGCAGCAGCCCCGGCGGCAATACATATGGAATAGGCTGACGCTTGGAGTTCTCTTCAATGTTCACGGCGGAAACATTGAAGGTAGTGGAATTGTCCACCGGAACAGGGTCGCCGGGTTTCAGTTCGTAAAGATAACGGCGCCATTGGTTCCGCACGAGGTCCAGTTTTGCAAAACGCACTACTACGGAGTCGTCAAAACCGGTGAGGAACATCCGCATGAAACGGATGGATTTGAAGTCGGGGATATTCCCTACCCGCTTGTTGAATTCATTCATCGGCACTTTGAACTGATACCAGGTTTCATCTCCCTGGTGACCGTCCGGATAAGTAATCCTCGTTACGAAACGATCTACGAGATAGTTGCTGCCTACCTGCATATTGGGTTTCAGGTCCACCACGTATTGGAAATACTCTTCGGTTTCGTTCAGGGTATTGTCCCGGTTGAGGTCTTCAGATTCCGGATAGTTGGTAGCCGCGCTGGAGAACTGGGAACTGTTGTCTGATACGGGCGAGTTGCCTTCAGATCCGTTTACGCGTTTGTAGCGGCCGAGGATGCCCGTTCCACCATTTTCATCATAGCGTTTGTCGCGATACCACCGGTAGTCATCGTTAGAGGGATCGTCCTTCACGCTCAGGTAAGCCTGGGAGGTAGGACCAAAAGTGGTACGCAGGTCGTTCAGGTATTGTGCACGGAAATGTATTTCATCTTCATCGATGAGACCGTCGTAGCCTACGTCCTGGTAGCGGCGGATCACCGGGTCATTGTCAAATGCCTGTGTGATCTGCTGCTGGAATTTGGGGTAGCGGCCCCAGTGGGTAGAATCCAGTTTGTTCAGATCGGTATTAGGATTCGGCAAACCGTTCTCGAACATTTTGCGGGAATCCTTGAGGATATCTTCCGAAACGTTCCCGAGGTTGAAGTACAGTTTACCGCCATTGCTGCCGGGATTTTTGATGAAGGGGTCCTGTATCCAGAATTCGATGAACTCGATATTGGCGGTTTCGAAGTCACTGTTATCGATCGCGCGCATAATGCCACCCCAGCGGGTTTTCGGGCTCTTCAGCCTTCCGTTTGCGTTCATTTGCAGCGGAGAGGTTTCAAAGTTGTAGGGCCCTTTCTCTTCCGGGTAGAATGCGAGGTCGAGGGTGCTCAGCTGGCTCTGACCGAAGTCTGTAGAACGGTTCGGGAACACATCCCGCTGGTATATGAGACGGGTCCGCGGATCGCTCTGGGAGGCTTTCACGCCGGGAGGCAGACTGGGGGAGTTGGGTATCTGGAGCGTAGGCTCGATAATGTACCAGGAAAGCAGCGCCCTGTTCCTGCCGTAGGGCAGTGAGTCACTGTAAGCCGCTTCGGGAAAAAGAATGTTCCCGCTCGCATCTGTGGCGTCTTTCGGGGTAGAGGCCAATGCCCAGCTGGTGGCCGGGAATTTAAGGTCGTAGCCATTGCGCGCCCCTTCAAAATCATCGATCATCACCTGCCCCTGTTTGCTGCCCGGAGCGTTCACGAGCTTGCTATGCCCGGGGAACAGCCGCGCCACCTCACCCGTAAAGCGAATGCTGGCGGGGCGCGTAGGATGGAAATTGGGCAGCTTGTCCAGCAGGCGCGTCAATCCCCGCGATTCGGACATATAATTGGCATCCAAGCCTACTACGGTATTCTTGATCGGGTCGTCCCCATAATTCACTTTCTGGTAGTAAGGCCGTTCGCTCATTTTAACCACTGTACCACCGAGGCTCAGCTTGTCATTCACAAAATAATCCAGGCGGGTACCCATGTAATTGCGGACCTGTTGGCCGAACAATGCGTTATTCTCGAACTGCACGTTGATGGGCACGCCCGAGTTGAGCACGCCGCCGTTGATCACCTTAATGCGGCCGAGGTTGTAATCTATGATATAGTCGATGTTCTCCCGCAGCATTTGCCCGCCTGCCGTTACCGTTACCGATCCCGGCGGAATGTTATAACCGCCGAGGTTGATCTCCGAGGAGTTGGAGGATTTGTAAGAGCCTCTGAGCACATAACGGTTGAGGTTCGGGAATTGCTGCGCGATCACTTTGATGGAATCGTACAGGGGGAGATAGAGATATTGTTTTTCGAGGATGGGATCGCCGCCGAATGCTTTGCGGAGGCCATCGCCGAAGGGTTCCAGTACGGGGAAGATCACTCGTCCGGTCTGGGAATTGATCGTATATCCTTCCACGTAGTCAAACACCCCATCCGGCTGCGGATCATTCTGGTTGTTCAGGCGGTCCAGGTTCAGGATCGTGATGATCGGTGCGCCGGTGTAGATACCTTTCGCATCGGGAAGGTATCTTTTTTCACTGGGCACCCGGTTGTCTGTTCCCGGGTCTTTATACAATACATCCAGTTTGAAATCCTGCCGGTTGATCTGGAAAGCGTTAGTGGAATAAATGTTTTTCATCATCAGCTTCCAGATGGGAAGAGCGGGACGGGCGGATGTGGCTTTGAGGAGTTTCAGGAAGAGCACTTTCTGGTTCGCGGAGTTATTCTGATCCGGCGGTACTTCCTGGGAGAACTCACCTACCTGGTATACACGTCCGTTATAGGTGTACTGGTAAGCAACGGCCAATACCTCATCCGGCTGCAACTGCTGGTTGAGGGAAATGAAACCGATCTGGCGGTTGATGGTATAATCTGTTGAATCCAGTTTACGGGCGAAGGTTTTTTCGAACTCCTGCACCGGTTGCAGCCCGAGGGCCAGCAGGCGGCTTACCACGGTACCGGTATTGCGCATGCCGGGATCGCTGACGAGCTTGCGGTAGAGGTCGTTCGTATTCCGGTCCGGCAGGCGGTTGCCGGTGAGCACGTTGATCGAAGGATTGAAGGGCTTGTACTCGGCCAGGTCCATCAAACCTACGATGTCGCGGGTGTTGATGGTAGCTCCGGTTTTATTGGTGACCCATACCTCAATGCGGTTGATGTAAGCCTGGGAGCGGATCACCGGCAGGTTACTCATCGCGTAATTGAACGTATCGCGGAAGAACTGTCCCAGCAGGAAGTGCCGGTTGTCCTCATATTCATCGGCTTTAATGGCAAAATCCTGGATGCTGTTCCCGCCGCGCAGGATCATGTTCTGCTTCTGCGATTTCTGGTTACTGAGCACGCTGGTGACAGTAAGGCGACCGAACTGCAGCTGTGTCT
This sequence comes from Chitinophaga niabensis, assembly GCA_017849435.1. Lineage (GTDB taxonomy): Bacteria > Bacteroidota > Bacteroidia > Chitinophagales > Chitinophagaceae > Chitinophaga > Chitinophaga niabensis_A. Next base: position 54,492 of record JAFIGY010000003.1, on the reverse strand, counting down.
TGATCCCGAAGAGGGACTGCACCCCGGAGATCAGGGAGCTGTGCAGGGGGAAGCTCACATTACCGGCTTCTATCTTTTTAATGATCTCATCCTGGTAGCCGGTGTATTCCAGCTTTACCTGGTTCTCGAAATCGAAAGTGGACTGGGTATTATAGTTCGTGATCAGTTTCAGTTTTTCACCGATGCGGCCGGTCACGTTCATATTAATGTCGATATCGAAATCAAATCCCCCGTTCTTGCGCGCTCTTTCCACCAACACGGGGTTCTTCACATTCTGGCCCTGGTAACCGAAGGTCAGCCCAAGGCTCCCTTGCGGCTTAATGTCCACCTTGGTCCCACCGAACACCCGGTCAAAGAGCTTGTCGCCATAATACAACTGCGGCGCCTGGCTGCGCTGGTTCAGATTGCTGATGGTACTGGCCCGCTTCTGCCAGTAGTCCTGCTCGCTCTGCTGCGCCTGGAGCCGGTAAAATTCCCCGAAACTCATTACGGTAGGCTGCCGGTAGAACTGATCACCGATCTTTTCGGTAACGATATATTGTTTGGTAACAGGGTCGTATTCTACGGATTTCCGGATGTTGGCAGGGTCTTTCAGATCAATGGCATTACGCACAGGGTCCGTTACTGCTGTTCCCCGCCTGTCGCGAATGGGGAATTTCAGCGTATCTGGTTTGGCAGTAGTATCTGGATTCGTTATATCAGTTTTTCGGTTATCCGCGATCCCGCTATAAGTTTTATAGGTATATCCCGAACTATTCCTGTTTCTGGCGGCCGTGTCAACAATGATAAAAGATACAACACCTATTACTGCAATAGCACCATAGTATTTCTTTCTTGCCAAGCGATCTTAGGTTTTATAGAGGTCAAGGACTATAAATTTATAAATTTTTGAGGGATTTCTTGATAAGTACCTCCAATTCATTCAATTGCGGCTCAGCTTTCAGCACCCTCTGGACAGCCTGCTCAGCCATATTGCGTGCTATACCCAGGGTTACCAGAGCATTTAACGCATCATCATGGATTGTATTGTGAGAAGTTACAGATAAATGTAATACATCTTCTCTTTGCTTCCGCATTTTATCTTTCAGCTCGAGGATCAGCCGCTTGGCGGTTTTGGATCCGATCCCTTTCACCCCTTCGAGCATTTTTTCGTTTTCCATGACAATCGCCCGTTGAATGTCCTCGGGCTGCAATGAACTCAACATCATCCGCGCGGTACCGGCCCCTATCCCGGATACGCTGATGAGCTGAAGAAACATGCTGCGCTCGGCATCGGTAAAGAATCCGTACATCGTGTGCGCATCTTCTTTGATGTGTACGTAAGTTAACAACTTGCAGGTATCCATGGCCTGGATCTGGGAGTATGTATGCAAACTGATCTGTACCTCGTATCCCACCCCGTTCACGTCCAGGTGTACAAGGGCCGGGGATTTGTAAGCCAGTTTGCCATTCAGGTATGCTATCATATAGGATTATCAGGGGGTAAATTTAAATCATAAATAGAAATATTCGTTTATGTCGTATTTTTACGCCCATTTTAATAACTTATCCTAACAATATGAGCAAAATAACGGCCGCCATTACGGCGGTGGGTGGGTATGTTCCCGACTATGTACTGACGAACCAGGAATTGGAAAAATTAGTGGATACGACAGACGAATGGATCACCACCAGAACCGGCATCAAAGAAAGGAGGATACTCAAAGGAGAAGGGAAAGGTACGTCAGAGCTCTGTGTACCGGTAGCCCTTGAAATTTGCAAGAAAAGGGGCATCACCCCGGAAGAGATAGACCTGCTGATCGTGGCTACGGTAACACCGGACATGGTATTTCCGGCTACTGCCAATGTGGTGACGGATAAGATCGGAGCGAAGAACGCTTTCGGTTTTGACATCAGCGCCGCCTGCTCCGGCTTCCTGTATGCACTGGACACAGGCTCAAAGTTCATCGAAAGTGGCCGCTACAAGAAAGTGATGGTCATCGGGGCGGATAAAATGAGCTCTATTATTGATTATACTGATCGCGCCACCTGCATCATCTTCGGCGACGGCGGCGGCGGCGTGCTGCTGGAACCCAATACCGAAGGGTACGGTGTGCTGGACAGCATCCTCAAAAGCGACGGTCACGGCCGTGAGTTCCTGAACATGAAAGCCGGTGGCTCCAACTATCCCGCCAGCGCAGAAACTGTTGCCAACGGCGAACATTATGTGTTCCAGGAAGGTAAGACCGTGTTCAAATACGCCGTGGCTAACATGTCAGAAGCCGCAGGCGACATCATGAAACGTAATCACCTCACCGCCGAAGACGTGGCCTGGCTGGTGCCTCACCAGGCGAACCTGCGCATTATCAGCGCCACTGCCCATTACATGGGATTACCTGAAGAGAAGATTATGATCAACATCCAGCGTTTCGGGAACACCACGGCAGGCACTATTCCGCTGTGCCTCTGGGAGTGGGAGAAAAAACTGAAGAAAGGCGACAACCTTGTGCTGGCTGCCTTTGGAGGTGGTTTCACCTGGGGCGCGAGCTATATAAAATGGGCGTACGATCCGAAGTAAAAGAAAAAAGTGCGGGAGTCCCGCACTTTTTTTATCTCCCTATATCTCAAACACCACCCCGTGATCCGCCAGGGCGCTGTATTTCTTTTTATCGAACCGGTAAAGGTGCGCACCTTTCTTGGACGTACTTTTGTCTTTCTCCTCCAACTTCTCCAGGATGTCCAGCGCCAGTATCTTTTTCCGGAAATTCCTTTTATCCAGCGTCCGCTGGTAGATTTCTTCGTACAGGTTGCGCAATTGCGGCAGCGTAAATTTTTCCGGCAGCAGCTCAAAGCCGATGGGGTGAAAGCGGGCTTTATCGCGTAAACGGGTGAGGGCGTCGTTCAGCATGCTGTTGTGGTCGAAGATCAGTTCCGGGATCTGGTGCATGGAGAGCCAGTGTGCGCCATGGGCATTGGCCAGCAGCCGGTCGTGCTCACTGATGCGGATGAGAGCGTAGTAGGCCACGGAAATTACCCGGGCGCCGGTATCCCTGTCCACATCTCCGTAACACTGCAACTGATCCATATAAATATCCTGAATGCCGGTGGTTTGCCGGAGTACGCGACCGGCCGCATCATTCGTGCTCTCCCCTTCCTGCACAAATCCTCCTACCAGTGACCAGGCGCCGGCCATGGGATCTACCTTGCGTTTGATAATGAGCAGCTTCAGCTTACCGTCTTCAAAGCCGAAAATGATACAGTCCACTGCTACCAGGTGTCTTGGGGCATTTTTATAAAATGTTTCCAGGCTCATACAAACTTTTTCTTATGCCGTTATTTCTTAATTCTTGTGTACTCGATATAATCCGTAGGCGGAATCTTCGTAACCCCTGATTGTCGCAACATGGTCACGATCTGCCCGCGGTGATAAGTGGAATGGTTGAATACCGTGAGGATAACATCTTCCACCCTTGATTTACAGATACCCTTTATCGAATGGTGGTACTCGATCGTGTGTGCCAGCTTGGCATCTGAAGCCACCGCTATCAGGTCTTTCAGCATCTCGCTCTGCCGCGCGAATTGTTGTACGAATTCCGGCCAGCTGCCGTTATAATCCCCGGCCGGCCGGACCACGGGGGAGATCAGCTGTAACCGCTGATACCAGATGCTTTCCGCATCCCAGATGTGATAGATTGTTTTCCGCAAGGGGAAACTGCCGCCAAGATCGCGATCCAGCTGCTCGTCCGTAAGGCCGTTCAGCAAAACGATGATCCGCTGGTTCGCCCAGATGTTGTACATTGCGTACCGCAGTAGGAGATCCTTCATCTATAGCTTATTTTTACAAAGATAAAATCACTAACAAGATAATTCATTACAAGCCATGAAACAAACACCGCTCTCCGGTTTCAGTTCTGTATGCGTGCATGCAGGCCATGAACAGGATCCGCTATATGCGCACCTGACGCCGGTTTACGCCTCTTCCACTTATGTGTATGACTCGGCGGAACAGGGGATGCGCCGGTTCAGCGGGCAGGAAGAAGGCTATATTTATTCCCGCTGGGACAGTCCCAATTTCCGGGAAGCAGAGGAAAAGATCGCTGCCCTCGAAGGTTTCGGGCTTACCGATCCCTACGGTCAGCCATTGCCGCTCAAGGCCAAACTGCACGCCTCAGGGATGGGCGCCCTCTCCACCCTTTTTCTCGCACATCTGAAGGCCGGCGATAAAGTGATCACGCATTATTCCCTCTATGGCGGCACAGAAGAACTTTTACGCAAAATACTACCACCACTGGGTATTGAAGCGATCATCACTGATATGCGGGACCTGAACAAGACCGCCGATATCATCAAAGCAGATCCTTCCATCAAACTGATGTACCTGGAAACGCCTGCCAATCCTACATTACGCTGCGTTGACCTGGAAGCGCTGATCGGAATTGCCAAAGCGCATGGGCTCTTATCGGCCGTGGACAATACCTTTGCCACCCCTTACCTGCAACAGCCTTTCGCATTCGGAGCAGATTACGTGTTCCACTCCACCACCAAATTCCTCAATGGCCACGGAACGGCTATTGGCGGAGTGTTGATCGGGAAGGATGTGGAAATGATGAAAGGCCCGGTGGAAAAGGTACACCGGTTGCTCGGCGCCAACAGCAATCCATTTGACGCCTTCCTGCTCACACAGGGCATCAAAACGCTGGAAGTACGCATGGAGCGGCATTGCCACAATGCCATGGAGGTAGCGGGTTTCCTGGATGCGCACCCGGCAGTGGCGCAGGTGAATTACCTCGGCCTCACACACCATCCCGATTTCGCGATCGCTGCACGCCAGATGAAACATGCCGGCGCCACGATGAGCTTTGAACTGAAAGACGGGCTCGAAGCCGGGAAGCGCTTCATCGACCGGCTGCAGATGTGCCTGCGCGCCGTATCCCTCGGCACCTGCGATACACTCATCTGCCATCCCGCTTCGATGACGCATTACAGCATCCCGAAAGAAACGCGCGAGCAGTATGGCATCACGGATGGATTGATCCGCGTAAGCGTGGGGATTGAAGCTGTGACCGATATTCTGAATGACCTCGAGCAGGCTTTACGTTAAAATATTTTTTATTGATATTATGATCCGGATAAGAAGAGCAGAAAGAAAAGATTGCGCCCGTATGATGGAACTTGTGCGGGAGCTGGCTTTGTATGAAAAAGCACCGGAACAGGTGACCGTTACTTTGTCTCATTTCGAAGAAAGCGGATTTGGCCCTAACCCGGTGTGGTGGGCATTTGTAGCTGAAGCGGATGGCGTGATTGTTGGGCTCGCGCTGTATTACATCCGCTACTCCACGTGGAAAGGCAGCCGCATGTTCCTGGAAGATATTGTAGTGACGGAAAGCTGGCGCGGAAAAGGGATCGGCAAGCTGCTGTTCGATAAGCTGATAGAAGAAGCACGGGAAAAGCAATTCTCCGGGATGGTATGGCAGGTGTTGGAATGGAATGAGCCTGCTATCAACTTTTACAAAAAATATGATGCGAAGTTCGATCCTGAATGGTGGAACGCGAGCATCGAACTATGATCACTGCCTTTCAAACACCAGCAGATCAGGCAACCCGCCAGGATTATAAAAGAACCGGCCGATAGTGAACGTCTTCTTGTCCTGGCTCATCTTGAAATAAAATTTCTCCTGGCGGGTTTTCAATAGCAGACTGTCCCCCTCGATCGTATAAAAATAAATGCCGGATTCACTGGCCCTGTTAGCGGTGGATGGCAATGGCCGCGATTGAAAGAAAAAATTCCCCTCTCCCGGGATCTGTTCCGCCGCCGATTCCCCGGGCATTCCGGCGTTAAAAATGATCACTTCCCTGCGCTGGCTTGTTTCCAGCCATCTCGCTTCTATATCAGCGGATTTGCTGCATCCTGCCAGAATGAAAAGGACAGGAAATGCGAGATAGGATAAAGGACGCATAGCAGGTGTTTGTTTTTTAAAACGATACGGAGATGAAAAAGTTACAGGGCGGCCTTCCGCTCCAGGGCCTGAATACGCTTTTCCTGCTCCCTGATATAAGCCTCCTGTTCCGCCAGCTTCTTCTGCTGGTCCTGCATCTGCTTGTTCTGTTCAATCAGGTACAAGGTCAGTTCTTCCACTTTCTGTAACAGTTTCGCCTGATTGTCACCCAGATCAATGCCTTTTTCAGCAACCTCTGCGGCAGAAGGTATTTCCGGAAGATGTTTGTGTTGCTGTTTGCTCTATTGCAAACGCAACATCCACGGTTTCCAGCGATATGGGTTCGGGTTTGAACACGTGCAACCGGGCTAAAGCATTAACCGTTCCAACGCCTACATTTCCGTTCTGCGGCAGCAGGCAGATGTCTTTCGCGAAAAAAGTCATTTTCTTGAAAAGCCCCGAGGACCGGTCATAAGAAGACAGATGGCCATTCCCATCCATGGTATTATATCCCAGTTCCAATCCCGCGCCTGTCAGGGGTATATTGCTTTGCCCGGTGATGCGGATCAGATTGGCTGTAGAGTTGTCATTGCTTGTTGAGAGAAATTGTGCAAAGGCTCCTGAAGCGGTTAACAGGGCTAAGAGGGTTAAAAGGTACTTGTTCATAGATACAGGTATTGAGATTTGCCCCAAAATAAAAAATACCGGGAACAATTGCCCCCGGTATACATCGAATATCATTAAAAATAATTATTTCGCTACCGCTGCTTCCAGCCCGGTGCTCACTCCGTCCGTTGCCACAGTTTTATCGATCTTGTGGATCAATCCCTGTAACACCTTGCCCGGCCCCACTTCTGTGAACCGGTGTGCACCGTCCGCGATCATGGCCCGAACGGATTGCGTCCATTTTACAGCGCCGGTGAGCTGGGTGATAAGGTTTTGCTTGATAACGTCCGCATCACTCACTGCCTTGGCCACCACGTTCTGATAAACAGGGCAGGCCGGGGTATTGAACTTTGTCTGTTCAATAGCTGTTTTCAATTCTTCCTGCGCAGGCGCCATCAGGGGAGAGTGGAAAGCGCCGCCCACCGGCAACAACAGCGCTCTTTTAGCACCGGCTGCTTTCATCAGTTCCATCGCCCGCTGTACTGCCGGAATGGTACCGGAGATCACCAGCTGGCCCGGACAATTATAATTCGCTGCCACTACCACGTCGTCTGTGATAGAGGCGCAGATCTCTTCCACTTTCGCATCTTCCAGTCCGAGTACTGCCGCCATCGTAGAAGGTTGCAGTTCACAGGCTTTTTGCATCGCATTGGCGCGGATGGCTACCAGGCGCAGCGCATCTTCAAAAGCGAGGGTACCGTTGGCCACCAGCGCGGAAAACTCACCGAGGGAGTGGCCTGCGGTCATTTCTGGGCGAGGGTTCTCCAGGCAGAGGAACGCGATCACAGAATGCAGGAACACGGCGGGTTGTGTTACTTTTGTTTGCTTGAGGTCTTCCTCTGTTCCGGTAAACATGATATCGGAAATGCGGAAACCGAGGATGTCATTGGCTTTCTCGAATAAAGACCTGGCTTGCGGGTTGTGCTCATAAAAACTTTTGCCCATGCCCGGGAACTGGGAACCTTGTCCCGGAAATACGTAAGCGTGCTTCATATAAGTTTCTTATTCATTAATTATCAGGCAGCAAATATATGTAAAAAAATATGGTTTAATCCAGTGTGCTGTCCACTGGCTTAAACCATGGGGGATCACCGGGGTGATCTTTATCTTCTGCTCATCAGGTCTGAGCTGATCAGTTTCATGAATTCCGCGCGGGTGCGGCCGTCCGCAAACTGTCCACTGAAGGCGGAAGTTGTAGTCACCGAGTTCTGCTTTTGCACGCCACGCATCATCATACACAAGTGCTGTGCTTCTATTACCACTGCCACACCCTGCGGCTCCAGTGTTTCCTGGATCGCATCGAGTATCTGGTGGGTCAGGCGTTCCTGCACCTGCAACCGGCGGGAGAACACATCTACCACCCGTGCTATCTTGCTCAGGCCGGTGATATAACCATTAGGGATATACGCCACATGTGCTTTCCCGAAAAAAGGCAGCATGTGATGTTCGCACATCGAGTATAGTTCGATATCTTTCACGATCACCATTTCGCTGTAAGCCTCGGTGAATTTTGCGCCGTTGAGGATGGCTTTTGCATCCATCTGGTAGCCCTGCGTCATGTATTGCATGGCTTTTGCCACACGTTCGGGGGTTTTCAGCAACCCTTCCCGTTCCGGATCTTCTCCCAGCAGTTCAATGCTTTTCCTGTAATTATCGATCAATCCGGATGTAACTTTCTCGTCGTAAGAATCTTGCCGCTTGTATGCCATGTGTTACGGTTATGCTTGATTATTTTCCGCCATAGTATTCCACGTAGATCTTGGCGGTCTCGTGCAGTTTGATGCAGTGCAGCTGAACGGTGTCAGGCAGATGTTTTTCCAGCTGCTCCCAGATGGCGATCGCCACATTTTCCGCGGAAGTGAACTTATCTTTCATGAAATCCACGTCCAGGTTCAGATTTCTATGGTCCAGCTTCTCCACAATTACATCCTTGATCAGCGTACCGAGTGTTTTGGCATTGAACACGAAGCCGGTCTCCGGATCGGGATTGCCCTTTACGGTCACATGCAGATCATAATTATGACCATGCCAGTTGTCGTTAGCGCATTTACCGAATACCTCCAGGTTCTGCTCTTTGCTCCAATGCGGGTTAAATAGCTTGTGTGCCGCATTAAAATGCTCCACGCGCGTTAAATAGATCATTTTTAGTCCGAATAAATTTCCTGCAAATTTAAAGTAATTCAGGGTGTAAAGTTACATAATGTACCTTTAAGGCATGAAAGTACTCATCACGGCCGCTACAGCACTGGAGATAAAGCCTTTTACAGACTGGCTGCAGGAAACAGGGGAAGCAACGTCAGCGGGGAACTTTACAATAAAAGGACAAAAGGGCGCATTGGAAGTAGCCGTGCTGGTGACAGGTATTGGGATGATGTATACAGGATTCTCGCTGGGAAAGTACTTTGCGCTGCACCGGCCGGATGTTGCCATACAAGCGGGGATTGCGGGATGTTTCCGCCGGGACTGGGCATTGGGCACCGGAGTGGTGGTACGGCGGGAAGTGCTGGGCGACCTTGGGGCGGAGGATCGGGGGGAGTTTGCGGATTTGTTCGGGATAGGGCTCTGGCAGCATGATATGTCACCATTTACGCATCATTATTTAATCAATACATGGGAGCAGCTGCCACCGGCTCTTCAGGCGCTTCCGCAAGCCACGGGCGTTTCCGTCAATATGGTCAGCGGATCGGCGGCAACCATCAACAGGCTGGAACAAAAATATCAGCCGGATATTGAAAGTATGGAAGGTGCGGCCTTTCATTACGCATGCCTCATGGAACATATTCCCTTCCTGCAGCTCCGCACGATCTCCAATTATGTGGAAGTGAGGGATAAAAGCAAATGGGATATTCCGCTTGCTGTTAAAAATCTGAATAATCTTCTCCGGCAGACGTTCGCTGAGCTACCCATTATCTGAACAATGGAACAGCTTATCTTTGCCTCTTAAAGCGCTGATCTACCATGAACCTGAGCCTTGGATTTTCACCCTGCCCGAATGATACTTTCATCTTCGATGCAATGGTGAATCAGAAAATGGACACGGAAGGATTTTCTTTCGACACGAAACTGGAAGATGTGGAAACCCTCAACCAATGGGCACTACAGGGAAAGCTGGCCATCACCAAGCTCAGCTTCGCCGCCGGTCTCCGGATGGCAGACAAATACCGGCTGCTGAACAGCGGCAGCGCACTCGGCCGGGGTTGCGGGCCTTTGCTGATCGCCAAAAAAACGATCCCGCTGGAAACCATCCATCAATATACGATCGCCATTCCGGGAGCGTTCACTACCGCCAATCTCCTTTTCAGCATTGCCTTTCCAAATGCCGTGAATAAAAAGATCATGGTCTTTTCCGATATTGAACAGGCGGTATTATCCGGCGAAGCAGATGCAGGCGTAATCATTCATGAAAATCGTTTTACTTATCAGCAGAAAGGCCTCGTAAAGCTGACAGATCTCGGCGAATATTGGGAAACACAAACCGGTCAACCGATCCCATTGGGCGGCATTTTCATCCGTCGGGACGTTCCTGAAACTGTACAACAGCAAGTGGACCAATTGATCCGTCGCAGCCTCCAGCAGGCATTTGCAGCATATCCTGTATTATCGGATTATGTGAAGGCACATGCGCAGGAAATGGACGAGCAGGTGATGCGGCAGCATATTGATCTGTATGTGAATGAATTCAGTCTTGACCTGGGCGAAGAAGGCAGAATAGCCGTGGAAAGGTTGAAGGAGATGATGGCGCTATAACATTGTTTCGTGCAGCAGATCATGCAGGATCAACGAGGCGGCATTCGAGTAATGCGTGTTCCTGAACCGCCCCACCCAGCGGATGCCGAAGATGGCGTTGGTAAGGAATATCTCATCTGCCCCCGCAAGATCGCTCACCGTCAGCGGCTGTTCTTCAATCCGAAAGGGAAGTTCGGCCTGTAGTAAATGCTTTCGCATCACGCCGGAAACACAGCCCTCACTCAACGGCGGCGTGATCACCTTGCGGCCATGTACGATAAAAATATTGGCGATGGTGGTATCCGCAACGCGACCGAAATTGTTCAACAGCAATACCTCATTGAGATTGTGCTGGCGTGCGTACAGCGCGGCCATTACGTATGGAAGACAGTTGTTGGATTTCACATTGGCAAGCTTATCCGCGCTCTTGATGGCATCGGGAAAGATGCCCAGACTTACGCCTGCTTCATTCAACTCAAAGATATGTTTCGGTAATTCCCAGCACTGTATGAGGAAATGTGGTGTATGATCCACAGGATCGTACAGCCCGGTGCCGGCGCGCCACACGGTGAGGCGTACACGGGCCAGCCGGCTCACACCATTGACCTGGCAGAGCTCGCGGATCAACTCCAAAAAGTATTCTTTTGTAAAATGCGCGGGAATGTGAAAGTGCAGGATATGTAAGCTTGCGATCAGCCTTTCAAAATGCAGATCTGCCACTAACAGTTGCCCCTGGTACACTTTCATGGTCTCAAAACACCCGTCGCCATACCGGAAACTGCGGTTATCCACGGTCAGCAACGGTTTGTCTGCCGCCATGAATTTACCGTTATAACACAATTGCATACTGTAAGTTACGATTATAAAACCATTTCAGGCACATCCTCCGGTATCACCAGCCGGCCGGCCGTTTTGGCTTTTATCTCTTCCACAGATATGCCCGGTGCACGTTCCAGCAGCATGAATCCTTCGGGGGTCACGTCCAGTACGGCCAGCTCCGTTACGATCTTTTTCACACAGCGCACACCTGTGAGAGGAAGGGTACATTGGGGCAGCAGCTTGCTTTCTCCTTTCGGGTTGGTGTGCATCATGGCCACGATGATGTTGCGGGCGGAGGCTACCAGGTCCATCGCGCCACCCATGCCTTTGACCATTTTCCCGGGTATTTTCCAGTTGGCGATATCACCGGTGTCGGAAACTTCCATCGCGCCGAGTACCGTGAGGTCCACCTTCCCGGCGCGGATCATGCCGAAGCTTTCGGCGGAATCAAAGAAAGCGCCGCCGGGCAGTATCGTCACCGTTTCCTTACCGGCGTTGATCAGGTCCGCATCTATCGCTTCTTCCGCGGGGTAAGGCCCCATACCCAGCATACCGTTCTCCGATTGCAGCATGATGGAAATACCGGCGGGTACAAAATTGGATACGAGCGTGGGAATCCCTATCCCCAGGTTCACATACATACCATCCTGCAATTCCCGGGCAATGCGTTTTGCAATACCGTATTTATCGAGTGCCATTGTTTGAAGTTTTAGGGTAAAAAGATCAGATCTTCACGGTTTTCCTTTCAATGCGCTTTTCATAATTACTGCCCTGGAAGATGCGATGCACATAGATGCCAGGCACATGGATCTGGTCCGGGTCCAATTCCCCGGGCTGCACCAGTTGTTCCACTTCCGCAATAGTGATAGTGCCGGCTTTAGCCATGGAAGTACTGAAGTTACGGGTGGTTTTGCGGAAAACGAGATTGCCGAAGGTATCTCCCTTCCAGGCTTTTACAATAGCGAAATCCGCATGGAGGGCCAGTTCCATGAGATAATCCTTGCCATTGAAACGGCGCACTTCCTTCCCTTCCGCTATTTCCGTTCCATAACCGGCGGGAGTGAAAAAGGCCGGGATACCCATGCCTGCCATTTGGATCCTTGTGGCGAGGGTGCCCTGGGGAATCAGATCCACTTCCAGTTCCCCGGATAATAACTGCCTTTCGAACTCTGCGTTCTCTCCTACGTAAGACGACATCATTTTGCGGATCTGCCGGGTTTTCAGCAGCAATCCCAATCCAAAATCATCCACTCCCGCATTGTTCGAAATGCAGGTAAGGTCTTTAATGCCCTTGCGCACAAGCGCTGCAATACTGTTTTCCGGAATGCCGCAAAGACCAAAGCCTCCGAGCATCAGCGTAGCGCCGTCGGATATACCGGCGATCGCTTCATCGGCGTTAGCGACTACTTTCTTCATGTTTTGGTGTTATGCTGTTAGGGTAATGTCAGCTTCATACTATCTGCACGCGGCCAGTATAACGAATCCAACCGGCTCTTCCCGTTCACACCGTTCAACCGGTCCATCCTGATCCGGTCGAGCGAATCGATCGCTTCCCGCTTCCGCTTCACGATCTCCAGCATCTCCTGGTAAATCTCCTCCAGCCTGTCCGGGTGCGTTTCATAAAACTTGTAGCTGCGCTGGAACGCTTCACGACTGATCCCGTGCAGCTGCAATATCTGTACATAATATTTCTTCACATTGGCTTCTCTAACGGAATCGGCCATACGTACCGTATCGGCCCCCTGTTCTCTTCCGTAGACTTCCGCATAATTCATATCCAGCAGAACATCCCGCATTTTCTCTTTCGATAATACTCCTCCCGGTGTCCGCTCCGCCTCTCCGCAGGCGACCAACAAACTGAACAAGAGCACTCCGGCCGTTTTTCGCATGATTGATTCGTTATATTGATGCTATCGTAATTGCTGCTGATATTTATTGGCATTCGGTACATCCAGCACGGCCAGCATTTGCGCGGCCCTTTGCTTTTCCTGTGGTGGCGCCTTTGAAAACAGTTTCAACAGCTCCTCGCTTTTGGCATTGAAGAAAACCTGCACCAGCATGGAGTTCGGTACATCTTCGTGAATGGCCATCAGCATGCTGAGGCAGTTCATGATGGCAGTGCGACCTTTATTCTCATCGTCATACATCTGATCCAGTCCCTGGCGGTGATACTGGTACATCACATCGTGGAAGCGGCTGAACTTCACGTTCAGCAGGTTATCCTGCAACCAGTAGCGGTTCCTGTTTCCTTCAAAAGCTTTCCATCCGGCAATATCCTTCCCATCCGGCGCATTGTTCACGATGTTGAGCGCCTTCTTGAAAAAATTATCACCGCCGCGGGGAGCGAAAGAATCATAATCCAGTCCCAGTATGATATAGATGTAATATGCGAGTGAAGCGGTCAGATTAGATACCAGCGGATCGTTGCTCACGATACGTTGTTCATTGAACTCCAGCGGCTGGAACTCCACATATTTAAATACGATGTTGTTATCCTGCGTGTTGAGGATGCTGGTGGTGTAACCGGCGTTGTATACGGGTCTGGTGGCCTGTATGGTAAGGGAGGCCTTGTAGGTGTTATTGCCCAGCGATTGCGTAACATTGAGGAGGAAGTTGCATTCGATCCGTTCCGCGGGCGTAAAAGCGTCGTCCGTCCATCTGCGGTTGTTGATGAATTCCGCCAGCGCACCCTGCAGGGTGGTGAATACCCTTTTGTCCGTACTGGTACCGAGCTGCGCGGCCTGAACGGATACATTGGCCCGCAGTTCCTGCGCCTCCGCCTGAAGGCAGCAAAGCACAAGGCAAAGGGAGGATAAGAATAGTTTACGCATGTTGCAGATCGATTATAGCTTGTACGATGTTACGTGCCACTTCCTGCTTGGATTGCAGCGGCAGTGCGATCTCTTTCCCATTGCGGGAAAGCAGGGTCACCTTGTTGGTATCATAGTTGAAGCCGGCACCGGCGTCGTTCAGGGAATTCAGTACTACCATATCCAGGTTCTTGTCCTGCAGCTTCTTTAACGCAAACTCCCGCTCATTATTGGTCTCAAGGGAAAATCCCACCAGCACCTGGCCGTTCTTCTTTTGTGCGCCCAGTGTTCGTGCGATGTCCGTGGTTTTCTCCAGTTCGAGGTTCATTTCATCGTCTTTCTTCTTGATCTTTTTATCCGCTACGGTACGCGGTCTGTAATCCGCTACAGCGGCGGCCATCACGATGATGTCCGATTGCGGGGCGAGTTGCTCGCAACTACTGAACATATCCGCTGCGGTCACCACGCGGGTGGTGGTGATGCCGGTATGTTGCGTGGAAAGATGCGTAGGGCCCAATACTAACTGTACATGCGCACCCGCATCGGCCAGTGCTTCCGCCAGCGCAATACCCATTTTTCCACTTGAATGATTGCTGATGAAACGCACCGGGTCAATCGGTTCCTGAGTGGGACCGGCGGATACCAGGGCTGTTTTGCCGGACAAAGGCCGGTGGAAGAATTGCCGTAAATAGACTACGATCTCCTCCGGTTCCGCCATTCTGCCTTCCCCGAAGAGACCGCTGGCCAGTTCGCCTTTTTGTACCGGCAGCTGGCGGTGGCCATAGCTGAGCAGTCGGGCTACATTGGCTTTGGTGGCGGGATGATACCACATATCCTCATCCATCGCCGGAGCGAACAGTACGGGACTGGTGGCGGAAAGGTATACTGCCAGGAGGAGGTTATCACTGATGCCGTTCGCCATTTTGGCCATCGTATTGGCCGATGCCGGCGCAATCAGCATCACATCCGCCCAGCGGCCGAGCATCACGTGGTTGCTCCAGTTGCCGTGTTCGCTGATATGTACACCTACTTCGTGTTTGGACAAAGTAGAGAGTGTGAGGGGGGTGATAAAGTCGCAGGCCGAGGGGGTCATCAATACCTTCACAATCGCGCCTTCCTTTACGAGCAGGCGCACCAGCAGGGCTGCCTTATAAGCCGCGATGCTGCCTGAAACGCCCAATAGAATTTTTTTCCCTTGTAACATGTGGCAAAACAAAAGCGGCAGAACTGAAACATTCTGCCGCTATGAAGGTAGTATTTTTCGCGAAAACGATGGGATCAGCTATACAGATCGTCGTCGTTCTTGCGGAAGTAGATCTTGTTGTCAAGGAACTCGTTCGTAGCCTGAATAGCGGAATTGGCCATCCTTTCGTAGAAACGGGAGATCTCGATCTGCTCTTTGTTCTCATGCACTTCCTCCAGGTTATCCGTATGGCTGGCGAACTCTTCCAGTTTGGAATGGAGTTCTTCCTTTACGGTAATGTTGATCTGGTTTGCCCTTTTGGCAATAATGGCAATCGACTCATACAGGTTACCGGTCCTGTTCTTGATATCAGTCGTATTCCTGGTTTCTACCCAGGGATTAATGCTGCTGGATAGACTTCTCTTTATTTTGCTCATTTTCCAGGTATTTAATGTTATTTTTTGCTAAGGTATAATATTTTTCGGCATCTCCCTTCAATTTACTGTTGGGATAGCGATCCGTAAATTCCAGGTATTCGGTGAGCACGGTCTCATAGCGCTCCACTTGTTTGCTGGGGATGCTTTTTCTGGCGTACTGGTAATAGGCTTTGATGGCCATGTACTTGTAGCTGTCGCTCTTGTCCGAATCCGGGTACGCCCGCATCAGGCTTTTGAAAGACACCCCGGCCGCTTTAAAGTGCCCCAGGTTATAATACAGCTCGGCGGCGTTGAACTCCTTCTGCTCCAGCTTACGACGCAGCAATTCAATCACTACGCTGGCTTCCGCGGTTTTAGGGGAGGTCGGGTAGGAGTTGATGAAAGTCTGCATCGCAGCTATCGCCTTGGACGTGCTGGTTTGATCCAGCGGCACTTTCGGAGAAAGCTTATAATAACAATAAGCGTTCTGATAGTCGATCTCCATGGCGCGCGGACTGCTGGGGAGGGCGTCCAGATAGTTCTTGAAGTGGAAAGCCGCCTGCTGGTAGTCTTTCAGGTAGAAAGAGCAATAAGCGTAGCGGTAGTAAAGGTCTTCGAACTTCTCGGTACCCTTGAACACGGGGATCATTTCCTCATACAGGGTTTGCGCCATCTGGTATTTCTTCTTTTCGTACTGCTTGTTCGCATACGCCAGTTTCTTCTCCAGATCATTGCTTTTTTCAATCCGCCGGAGCTCCCGGTTGCAGGAGACGGTGACAGTCAGCGCGGCCAAAAGGCCGGTATATAAGAAAATTTTCCTCATAAAAAAGAATCGCAAAGGTACGAATTAAAAGCAAATATTGATAGTATGGTAGGTCCACCCAGTTAAAATTTTGCAAAAATGGTCGAAATGAAGGAGTTGGGACGATGACGGCCTCCTCCTGTCCGTTATTCACAATTTTACCTCACATTTACACATCTTATCCACACACAACTCACCGCTATCCACACTTCCACCCGAACAACCACCTTCTACCCCAGTATTCAAGGCACAATTCTCCTGTGGAAAAAATATATAATGCATTTTTTCGGTAAAAAGTGGGAAAAAGTGTTATTTTGTGTTAGAAAATGGAAATCAAGGTACTAATACACTGACATGACGGGTTTTCTTGGTGAATATGAAGCAACGCTGGACGCAAAAGGACGCTTCCTGCTCCCTGCCGGATTCAAACGGCAGATAGCGGAAAGTGCGGGCAACCAGTTTGTGCTGAACCGTGGTTTTGAAAAGTGTCTGACATTGTACCCGATGAACGAGTGGCAACCTATACAGGAGAGGATCGGCAAACTGAACGATTTTGATCCGAAAGTTAGGGAATTCCGCCGCTATTTTCTCAATGGCGCTACTATCCTGGAACTGGACAGCGCCGGCAGGCTCAATATCCCGAAGAACCTGATGGCGCATGCCGGGCTCGACAAGGACATTGTGCTGACGGCGGCGAACAACAAGATCGAGATCTGGGACAAAGCGAAATACCAGGAGTTCTTTGATAATTTCTCACCGGAAGCCTTCAGCAGCCTGGCACAGCAGGTAATGGCGGGAGACGGACAAAACCCGGGATTGTAAAACACGGCATATGGAACCATCAGCGTATCATTTGCCTGTTCTGCTCACCGAAGTGGTGGAGCTTTTACAGATCCGGCCGGATGGCACCTATGTGGACGCCACTTTCGGCGGCGGGGGCCACTCCCGGGCTATCCTCGAGCGGCTTGGCCCGCAGGGCAGGCTCATTGTGTTTGATCAGGATGAGGATGCCTACCGTAACCGTATTGTGGACGAGCGGGTTACCTTCGTCCGGGAAAATTTCCGGCACCTGCAGCGCTTCCTCAAGCTCCACAAGGCTTTGGAAGCAGACGGCCTGCTGGCGGACCTCGGGGTTTCCTCCTACCAGTTCGATACCGGCACCAGGGGATTTTCCACCCGTTTCGACGGGAACCTGGATATGCGTATGGACACCCGCAGCACCCTTACGGCAGCGGATATCCTGCACAGCTATTCCGAGCATCACCTGCATCAGCTGTTCCAGGACTATGGGGAAGTCACCAACTCCAGAACCCTGGCCAAAACCATCGTACAGCTGCGCAAGTCGCACCCGCTGCGTACCATCGCCGAATTCAAATCCCTCATACAGCCTATCGTCAAAGGCAACCCCGCAAAATACCTGGCACAGGTTTTCCAGGCCCTGCGGATAGCGGTGAATGATGAACTGGGCGCGCTGAAAGAGCTGCTCACACAATCATCACAAGTGCTGAAACCAGGCGGAAAGCTGGCCATCATTACCTTCCATTCACTGGAAGACAGGCTGGTGAAGAATTATATGAGATCGGGAAGTTTCGAAACTGCGGAGGATAATCCCTACGCGTTTGAAACTCCGCCAAAGCGCTTCAAACTGATCACCAAAAAGCCGGTAACGGCCGGTGAATCAGAACTGCGGGCCAACCCGCGAAGCAGGAGCGCCAAGTTACGGGTGGCTGAAAAAATATAACCGTAACCGTTACTTCCATCCTATCCCCTGTTACCAAAAAAGAAAAATCATAGCGATAAACTGTTGCTAAACCTTGTGTCGTGTTGCAGGAAGAAGAAAAGCATATGAACGAAGAAGCCGTGGAGGGATCGCTCCCGCAGGAACCTAAAAGGGAATGGCGGTTGCGGATCAACTATCAGCTGATCACCCGGAACCTCCCCTTCCTTCTTTTCCTCGCCGTGATCGCACTGGTGTATATCGCCAACAGCCATCTCGCAGAAAAGAAAGTGCGCCGCATCAATAAACTGGGCAAGGAGATCAGGGAACTGAAGTGGGAATACCTGAGCGTAAAAAGCGAACTGATGTTCCGGAGCAAACTGAGCGAAGTAAGCAAAGCCGTGGAACCCCTCGGCCTGAAAGAACTCAACACTCCCCCGCAACGGATAGAACCGAAGCAGGCGGACAACAAACAATAACATCCGAAAAAAAGATACTGATACCTGACCCGGCAAATGGAAATTAAAAAGGACATACTATGGCGAGCCTATCTGTGCTTCATCGGCATGGGCATCTTCGCTATTGCGATCCTCGGAAAAGTGTTCTATATCCAGCACGTAAAAGGCGACTACTGGCGCAGCATGTCTGACAGTCTCCATACGGCTTATATGGACCTGGATGCCGACCGCGGCACCATCTACTCCGAAGAAGGCCGCATGCTGTCCACTTCCATCCCCTATTTCGATATCCGCATCGATTTCAAGGCAGACGGGTTGCAGGATAAAAAGCTCAACATCTTCAAAGACAATATAGATTCTCTCTCCGTCCGCCTGGCGGCTTTGTTCATGGATCGGTCCGCAGCAGAATACAAAAGGGCGCTGCAGGAAGGGTTCAAGGATAAAGACCGCTACTTTTTGCTGAAAAGAGATGCGCGGTTCGATGAGTATCAGCAATTGCGCAACTTCCCCATGTTCCGCCTCGGCCGCAATAAAGGTGGAATGATCGCGGAAACGAAGAACAAACGCATCAACCCTTTCAAGCTCCTTGCCAACCGCACCATCGGTCTCTCCCGTGAAAATGCGCAGAACGTGGGACTTGAAAGAACTTACGACGATGATCTCAGCGGCGTGACCGGCAAACGCCTCATGCGCCGCATCGCCGGAGGCACTTATATGCCGGTGGAAGGCTATGATATCGAACCCGAGAACGGGAAAGACGTCATCACCACACTGGATGTGAATATGCAGGACATCGTGGAAACAGCACTGATGCGGATGATGATACAAAACGAAGCGGATCACGGTACCTGCATCCTGATGGAAGTGAAGACCGGCAAGATCAAAGCCATCGCCAACCTCGGCCACCAGAAGGACGGCAGTTACTGGGAAGACGCCAACTACGCCCTTATGGCCACCGAACCCGGCTCTACCTTCAAACTGGCCACGATGATCTCTGTGCTGGAAGACGGGTACGTTACGCCGAACAGCATGGTGGACCTGAATTACGGCAGATGGAACATCAACCGCAACACGGTATATGATTCCGAACCGCACCATCTCACCAATGTCACCGTCAAGCACGCTTTTGAAAGAAGCTCGAATGTAGGGATGGCCAAACTGGCTTATCAATATTATTTCAAAAAACCGGATGAGTTTGCAGCGCATCTCGCCAAGCTGCATCTGAACAAACCCACCGGTATCGACCTCGTGGGCGAAGGGGCGCCCTACATCCCCACCACTGCCAGCAAATACTGGAACGCCATCACCCTCCCGTGGATGGCATTCGGCTATGCGGTAAAACAAACACCGGTACATACGGCCATGCTGTATAATGCCGTTGCTAATAACGGGAAGATGATGAAGCCTTACCTCGTGAACGAGATTATGGAGTACGGCAAACCGGTGCAAAAGTTTGAACCGGTGGTGGTGATGGACAGCATCTGCTCCTCCCGTACGCTCAACCAGCTGAAAGACATGCTGGAAGGAGTGGTACTGAACGGAACGGCCGTAAAACTGCAAACGCCTTATTACCGCTTCGCAGGTAAAACCGGCACCGCGCTGGTGGCGAACGGGAACAGGGGGTATGCGGACAAGATCTATCAATCCTCTTTTGCAGGGTACTTCCCGGCGAAAGATCCGCAATACACCTGCGTAGTAGTGATAAAAAACAAGCCACACGCCGCCAAATTCTATGGCGGCAGTGTGGCCGGACCGGTTTTCCGGGAAGTAGCGGATAAATTATATGCGCTGGCTAACCAGAAACCACAGCCAATGCCGGCTAACGGCGGGCTGGATACGCTCATGGCCATGAAGGGTGGCAAAGGAAGCGAATGGAAAAGCGTGGTGAACACGCTGAACCTGCCCTGGCAGGGGAACATCACTCCCTCCAACTGGGTGAGCGCGGATGTCCGGAACAACAAACTCAGCTTTGAGCCTTTGCAGCAGGCTGCCGGTACGGTACCGAATGTAAAAGGGATGGGGCTGAAAGATGCATTATACCTGCTGGAGAATGCCGGGCTCCGCGTGGTGATCAAAGGCTCCGGGAAAGTGGCCACGCAGTCCCTGCCCGGTGGAACAACCATAGGAAAAGAACAAACGATCATTATAGAATTAAGTTGATGCTAACGCTGCGCGAAATATTATATAATGTGAACATCCTGGCCATACAGGGCAATAACGATATTGCCATCCGGGCCTTGTGTATCGATTCACGCGCTGTAAAAGCAGGCGATGCTTTTATTGCCATCCACGGCGTAACGGCCGACGGGCATGCTTTCATTCCCAAAGCCATTGCGCAGGGGGCGATTGCCGTCATCTGTGAAACATTGCCGGAAACGATTTCCCCTGACGTATGTTATGTGCAGGTGAGCAGCAGCGCACAGGCGGGAGGGATCATGGCCGGGAACTTCTATGGCAATCCTTCCCATAACCTCCGGCTGATAGGCGTTACCGGCACCAATGGTAAAACCACTATCGCAACACTGCTGTTCCGTTTGTTCAGCAAGCTCGGTCATACCTGCGGCCTGCTCTCCACGGTACAAAATCAGATAGGCGATACCATTATACCGGCCACGCATACCACCCCTGACCCCATCAGCCTGAACGCCCTGCTGGCGGACATGGTGGCCAAAGGCTGTGATTACGCGTTCATGGAAGTAAGCTCCCACGCCATCCATCAGCAACGCATTGCCGGATTGAAGTTCGCGGGCGGGATCTTCTCCAATATCACCCACGACCACCTGGATTATCATAAAACATTCGATGAATATATCCGTGTAAAGAAATCATTCTTCGATTCCCTTTCGAATTCCGCATTCGCCCTCACGAACCTGGACGATAAACGCGGAAACGTGATGCTGCAGAACACCAGGGCCCGCAAGGCCACCTACAGCCTGCGTACCATGGCGGATTTCAAAGGGAAGATCCTGGAAAACAACCTCACCGGCCTCATCATGCAGATCGGGGAAAGGGAAGTGCATTTCCGGCTGATCGGGGAATTCAATGCCTACAACCTGCTGGCAGTATACGCTGCGGCAGTGCTCGACGGGCAGGATAAAGACGAAGTGCTGGCGGCGCTCAGCGATATACAGGGAGCAGAAGGCCGGTTCGATTATATCATTTCCAAAAAACAGCGCATCATCGGCATCGTGGATTATGCGCATACACCGGATGCCCTGCTCAACGTACTGGCTACTATCAAGAACCTCCGCCAGGGACATGAACAGATCATTACGGTGGTTGGCTGCGGTGGGGACAGAGATACGGCCAAGCGGCCGGTGATGGCGGAAGTAGCGGCAGAGCACAGCGACAAGGTGATCTTCACTTCGGACAATCCCCGTTCTGAAGACCCTGGTGAGATCATCCGGCAGATGGAGGCTGGCGTACCTGTACATCAGCGCAAAAAAACGATCTCCATCACAGACCGGAAGGAAGCGATCAAAACGGCCTGCAGCCTTGCGCAGCAGGAAGACATCATCCTGGTGGCGGGCAAAGGGCACGAGAAATACCAGGAGATCAGGGGAGTGAAACATCCTTTTGACGACAAGCAGGTGTTGCAGGAAATACTGGAATTATTAGAAAAGTAAGATCACGTACAGTCATATATGTTATACTATCTTTTTAACTATCTCAAAACAGAATTCAACTACACCGGTACGGGGATGTGGCAGTACATCACGTTCCGGGTAACGATGGCCCTTTTGCTGTCGCTCGTGATCTCATTGCTGTTGGGTAAACGGATTGTGAAGTTCCTGCAACGCAAGCAGATCGGGGAAACCATCCGTGACCTTGGTCTGGCCGGGGAACATAGCAAGAAAGGCACTCCCACCATGGGCGGCCTCATCATTCTTGCCGCTATCCTCATCCCTACCCTGCTGTTCGCCCGCACCCTGAATGTTTACATCCTGCTGATGCTGCTGAGTACGGTATGGCTGGGGCTGATCGGGTTCATAGACGATTACATCAAGGTTTTCAAAAAGAACAAAGAAGGCCTCGCCGGCCGCTTTAAAATACTCGGCCAGGTGGGCCTCGGCCTGATCGTGGGCACTACGCTGTATTTCAACGAGAACGTAGTGATGTCACGCGAGGTGATGAACGATAAAAAGATGCCGGTCAACGAACGCGTGGTGAGTCGTACCGAAAGAGTAACACCGGAAGGGAAAAGGTTCGTGGACGTGCAAACGCCCATCACCACCATTCCTTTCGTTAAGAACCATGAGTTCAACTACTCCCGGCTGATCTCCTGGATCCCTGGCGCGGAGAAGTACACCTTCGTCCTGTACATCCTGGTGGTGATCATCATTATCACCGCCGTATCCAACGGCGCCAACCTGACGGATGGTCTGGATGGCCTGGCCACAGGCGTATCAGCCGTGATCGGGATATGCTTCGGGATATTCGCCTATGTGAGTGGTAACATCAAGTTCGCGGAATACCTGAACATCATGTACATCCCAAACCTCGGCGAGCTGTCTATTTTCATCGCCGCATTTGTAGGGGCCTGTGTTGGGTTCCTCTGGTATAACGCTTACCCGGCCCAGGTTTTCATGGGAGATACAGGGAGCCTTGCGCTAGGGGGCATTATCGCATCACTGGCTATCATCGTGCGGAAAGAACTGCTGCTGCCCATCATCTGCGGCGTGTTCTTCGTGGAGAGCCTTAGTGTAATGATCCAGGTATCGTACTTCAAATACACAAAAAAGAAATACGGGGAAGGCAGAAGGGTGTTCATGATGAGCCCGCTGCACCACCACTATCAGAAGCTGGGATATCATGAAAGCAAGATCGCGGTGAGGTTCTGGATCGTAACGATCATGTGCGTGGCATTTGCGATCGCAACTTTAAAAATCAGATAGCCCATGAAATTAGTTGTATTGGGAGCTGGAGAAAGCGGCATCGGCGCGGCCCTGTTGGGAAAGCAAAAGGGATTCGAGGTGTTTGTGTCGGACGGCGGGCAGATCAGGGACATCTATAAACAGGAACTGGCGGTACATAACATCCCCTTCGAAGAAGGGCACCATTCCTGGGATATTATACTCGGCGCGGATGAGATCGTGAAAAGTCCGGGCATCCCGGAAAAAACAGCGCTGATGAAAAAGGTACGCGAAAGGGGCGTACGGGTGATATCGGAGATAGAGCTGGCATGGCGCTATAGCAAAGACAAAAAGATCATTGGCATTACGGGCAGTAACGGTAAAAGCACTACAACGGCGCTCACTTACCACATTTTTAAAACAGCCGGTCTCAACGCGGCCATGGTAGGGAATATTGGCGTCAGCTATGCCCGCCAGGTAGCCACAGCGCCGGCAGACTATTATATCATCGAGATCAGCAGCTTCCAGCTGGACGATATCCATGATTTCAAACCGGATGTAGCCATCCTGTTGAATATCACACCGGATCACCTGGACCGCTACGATTATAAAATGGAAAACTATGTGGCATCGAAATTCCGCATAGCCATGAATCAGACGAAAGAAGATTACTTCATTTATTGCTTGGACGACCCCGAGATCAGGCATTACCTGGAAACGAAACAATTTTATTCAGAACCAATACCTTTTAGCATTATGGAACCATTGAAAGAAGGTGGATTTATTGCGAACGACCAATTGAATATTCACGTGAAAGACGAACCGGTAATTATGTCTATGTACGACCTGGCATTAAAAGGTAAGCATAATTTATATAACTCAATGGCAGCAGGAATAGCAGGCCGCACGATGGATATACGGAAGGAAAAGATCCGGGAAAGTCTCAGCACTTTCAAAAGCCTCGAACACCGGATGGAGTACGTGGCCACCGTACGGGGTGTGGATTTTATCAACGACAGCAAGGCTACCAACGTGAATTCAGTATGGTTCGCCCTGGAAAGCATGGAACGTCCCGTGGTACTGATCATGGGCGGTGTGGACAAAGGCAATGATTACAGCGCCATCCGCGAGCTGGTACGCGAAAAAGTAAAAGCGATCATTTGCCTGGGTGTGGACAATCGTCCCATTCACGAAGCGCTTTCCAAAGACATTGAGGTGATGGTGAATACGGACAATATGAAAGACGCCGTAGCTGCCGCTTTCCGCCTCGCCGAAAAAGGGGACGTAGTATTACTCTCCCCGGCCTGCGCCAGCTTCGACCTCTTCAAGAATTATGAAGAGAGGGGACGCAAGTTCAAGGAAGAAGTGAAACAACTTTAACTGAAACAACCATCCATCGGTGAACAACTTACTACATAGGACAAAAGGCGACAAGGTGATCTGGACGATCGTGTTCTTCCTGTCTGCAGTAAGCTTGTTGGCAGTATACAGCTCCACCGGCTCTTTGGCATACCGGCTTTATGCAGGGCATACGGAATATTACCTGTTCAAGCAGCTTTCCGTGCTCGGGCTCGGCATCCTGATCATCTATTTCGCACACCGGGTGAATTACACCATTTATTCCCGCGTGGCGCAGATCGGTTTCCTGCTCTCGATTCCCCTGCTCGTATATACGTTGGCGTTTGGTTCGCATTTGAACGAAGCCAGCCGCTGGATCCGACTCCCGGTGATCAACCTCACCTTCCAGACGTCGGACATCGCGAAGCTGGCGTTGTTCATGTACGTGTCCCGACAACTTTCCCGGAAACAGAACGTGATCACGGATTTCAAAAAAGGGTTCCTGCCCATCATTATGCCGGTAGGGATCATTTGCGGCCTGATCATGCCGGCAAATATGAGTACCGCGCTGCTGCTGGGTTCCAGTTGCATGCTGCTGTGCTTCATTGGCCGGGTGCCGCTGAAGTTCCTGTTCGGGATGATAGGAGGCGCGGCAGGGCTTGTTTTGTTGATGTTCCTTATCGCGCAGGTAACGGGTTTGAAAGGGCGTACCGAAACCTGGGTTAAACGTGTGGAGAGTTTCACGAGCAAAGAAGAGCAGGATGTTCCTTACCAGGTACAGCAGTCCCAGATCGCGATAGCGGGGGGCGGCACGTTGGGTAAAGGGCCCGGAAACAGCACTGCGCGGAATTTTTTACCGCATCCGTATTCGGATTTTATTTATGCCATCATTCTTGAGGAGTATGGTATCTTTGGCGGTTTTTTGATATTGAGCGCTTACCTGCTGTTGCTGTTGCGCAGCATCCGGATCTTTAAAAAATGTCCTTTCGCCTTCGGCGCCTTCCTCTCGTTAGGATTAAGCGTAACACTGGTGATACAGGCATTGATGCATATGGCCGTGAACGTTCATCTGCTGCCGGTTACAGGGCTTACTCTGCCACTGGTGAGCATGGGTGGTTCCTCCGTGATATTCACGAGCCTTTCCATCGGCATCATCCTAAGCGTTTCGCGGCATGTGGAAGAAGCAGAAGGAAAAAAAGAAGTTGCCAGTGTGGCGGTTGCGGCATAAAGGAAGAATGAAAATTACATGGGCAGGAAAATTATCATAGCAGGCGGCGGTACCGGGGGACATATTTTCCCCGCGATTGCTATCGCCAATGCGCTTCGCAAGCTGGAACCGGATACGGAGATACTCTTCGTGGGCGCAAAAGGCAAGATGGAAATGGAGAAAGTGCCGCAGGCGGGATATAAGATCGTTGGACTGGAAATCGCGGGTTTCAACCGCAGCAATATGTTGAAGAATCTTTTGCTGCCGTTCAAACTGTTGAAAAGTCTCAACCAGGCCCGTAACATCCTGAAGGAATTTCAGCCGGACGTAGTGGTAGGTGTGGGTGGATATGCGAGTTTTCCAATCCTGCGGGAGGCCCAGCGGAAAGGGATCCCCACGCTGATACAGGAGCAGAACTCCTACGCCGGCAAAAGCAATAAGATACTCGGGCGTAAAGCATCAAGGATATGTGTGGCATATGAGGGAATGGACAAATTCTTTCCGGCAGACAAGATCCTGCTGACCGGCAACCCGGTACGCGGAGCCATCACCCAAAGCGCCGTCACCCGTGAAGAAGCACTGCTGCACTTCGGGCTTGCGCAGGGGAAACCCACGCTTTTCGCCGTAGGCGGGAGCCTCGGGGCGAAGTCCATCAACGAAGCGCTGCTGCCCCATCTTGCTGAGTTCGTGAATAAAGATGTACAGCTGATCTGGCAAACCGGCAAGCTGTTCTTTGATATAGCAAAATCAGCCGCAGGGCCTTTTGCCACACATGTGAAAGTCTATGATTTCATCAACGTGATGGATTTTGCTTACAAGGCGGCGGATGCCGTGATCTCCCGGGCGGGAGCTTTGGCAATCGCAGAGCTTTGTGTGGTGAGGAAGCCGGTGATCTTTGTGCCCTACCCCTTTGCAGCAGAAGATCACCAGACGCAGAACGCCCTCAGCCTCGTGAACAAACACGCCGCGATGATGATCAAAGACGATGAAGCTTTCAATCGCCTGGCCAATGAAGCGCTCAGTCTCGTGCAGAACAAGGCGATGATGGAACAGCTGGAACGGAACATCACTCCGCTCGGCAATACCAATGCAGATATGACCATCGCCCGGGCCGTGCTCGGGTTGATCAAATAAAGATATTTGGAACTGAAGAACATACATAGGATCTACTTCATAGGCATCGGCGGCATCGGCATGAGCGCCATCGCACGTTTCTTCAACGAGAAAGGTGTGATCGTCAGCGGATATGACCGTACCTCCACCCTGCTCACGCAACAGCTGGAAGCGGAAGGTATCCGGATTCATTATACGGAAGACCTGGAGCAAATAGACCGGCAGGCGGACCTGGTGGTATATACACCCGCCATCCCCGCCGCGCACAAAGAGCTCGTATTCTACCGGGAGAACAACTATGAGGTGGTGAAGCGCAGCGATGTGTTACAGGATATCACCCGCGAACTATTCGCCATTACAGTGGCCGGCACGCATGGTAAAACAACCGTTTCCACCATGATCGCGCATATCCTCCGCCACAGCGGTTATGGATGTAACGCTTTCCTGGGCGGCATCAGTTCCAACTATGGAAAGAACTTCTGGAGCAGTGAGAAACCCGTAGCCGTGATCGAAGCGGATGAATACGACCGTTCTTTCCTGAAACTGAATCCTGACATTGCCCTGCTGACCGCTATGGACCCGGATCACCTGGATATTTACGGCACCGCAGCCGCAGTGGAAGAAGCATTTATCCAGTATACGCAGAACATCAAACCCAATGGCACATTGCTGGCGAGGCACGGGCTGCATAAAGCAGCGGCGCTGAAAGGGGACCACAAACTCTTCTACAGCCTGCAAAATGACGCAGCCGACATTCGCGCAGCCAATATCCGGATGCACAACGGCGGATATGAGTTTGATGTGGTGAAGCAGGATTGGATGATCGATAACGTGCAGCTGCATATCGGCGGCATGCATAATGTGGAGAATGCCGTGGCCGCCATCGGGGTAGCGCAGCTGCTGGGGATCAGCAACGACAGGATCAAGGCTGCCGTAGCCGCATTCACCGGCATCCGCCGCCGCTTTGAGTATCTCGTGAAGAATGACAGGCTGGTGTATATCGATGATTATGCACATCATCCGGAAGAGCTGAAAGCACTCATCAACAGCGCCAGAAGCCTGTTCCGTAACAGGAAATGCACCGTGATCTTCCAGCCGCATCTCTTCAGCCGCACACGCGATTTCGCGGACGGTTTCGGCGAAGCCCTTTCCCTGGCGGACGAAGTGATCCTGCTCCCGATCTATCCTGCAAGGGAATTGCCGATAGAAGGAGTAACAAGTGAGATGATCGCGGCCAGGATCAAAGGACCGGAAGTAATGATCATGGAACGATCCAAAGTAGCGGAATGGTTGAAAGGTCACCCGGTGGAACTGCTGATCACTGCAGGCGCCGGAGATATTGACCTGCTGCGGGAACCAGTACAACAATTACTCGAAAAATAAAAACAGATCATGGCATCTAAAACCAGAACAGCCTTTAAACGCATCGGTATCCTCCTCCTCTGGAGCGGGGTGCTGGCGGGCTTTATGGTGCTGCTCGTGGCAGCGATGCGTGATAAGGATAATACCAAATGCTCCGGCATCAGAGTAACGCTGAAAGGCGATGACCGCAATGCCTTCATCGATGAGAAGGATATCAGAGCCCTGATCACGAAGGACAAGCAACAGAGTCCTGTAGGCATGGCCATCAGCGATATTAATATCGCCAACCTGGAACGGACGGTGGAAAGGGATCCCTGGGTACGCTCCGCGCAGATCTTCATCGATAACCGGCAGATACTGAATATAGTGGTGGCGCAGCGCGATCCCCTCGCCCGCATATTCACTTTCTCCGGCAACAGCTTCTACCTCGATGAACAGGGCGAACGCATCCCGGTATCCGACCGGTTCTCCGCCAGGGTGCCTGTATTCACAGGCTTCCCCACGGACGCGGTACAACTGAAGAAAGAAGACAGCCTGCTGTACGTACAGATCGGCAATATGGCCCGGTACATTGCAGCAGACACTTTCTGGAATGCCCAGGTGGAACAGGTGATGATCACCGGGGACCGCAAATTTGAGCTCACCCCCAAATTCGGCGACCACGTAGTGGTATTCGGAGAAGGGACGGACATACCGGCGAAGTTTTCCAAACTGCTGCTCTTCTACCGGGAAGGGCTTCCGAAAGCAGGCTGGAACACCTATTCACGGATCAACATCGCTTATAAGGACGAAGTGATCGGCACCAGAAGGGATGGCAAAAGCGCACCGCCACCGCCGATGTACAAAGATTCCACAACAGCGGACATAGTGGTGGACGACGATCTCCGGACCGCATCCCCATCACCTAAACCGGCAACGGCCAGGCCGGACAAACCAAAGGCCGCCAAACCATCCGCTTCCGGCAAACCCGCCGCCAAAAAGCCTGAAAAGGCCGGCGGCAACAAACCGAAAGCTGTATATAAACCAAATAACCATCGTAATCGCAACTAAAAACAATATAGTACCATGAATCAGGAAGCTCCCATCATTGTAGGTCTCGACATTGGAACCACGAAGATAGCAGCCATCGCAGGTAGGAAGAATGAATACGGTAAGCTGGAAATCCTCGGATTCGGGAAGGCCCCATCTTTTGGTGTTCAGCACGGCATGGTGCTGAATATTGATCAAACCATCAAGGCTATACGTCAGGCGCTGGAAAACTGCTATGCATCCAATCCCAACCTCGAGATCAACGAGGTATACGTCGGTATTGCAGGTCACCATATTAAAAGTCTCCAGACCCGCGGCGACATTGTGCGCAGCGATACCGATGCGGAGATTTCGCAGAAAGATATCGATCAGCTGGTAAACGATCAGTATAAGACCGTTATCCCTGCCAGCGATCAGATCATCGATGTGATCCCTCAGCAATATATTGTGGACAGCCTCCAGAACATCACTTACCCCATCGGTATGAGCGGTGTGAAAGTAGGCGCCAATTTCCACATCATTACAGGCGACAAGAACGCGATCCGCAATATCAACCGTAGCGTGGAGAAATCCGGGCTCCGTATCAAAGACCTCGTACTGCAACCTCTCGCTTCTGCAGCAGCCGTTATGTGTGATATGGACTTTGAAGCAGGCGTAGCCATTGTCGATATCGGCGGCGGCACTACAGATCTGGCTGTGTTCTACGAAGGCGTACTGAAGCATACGGCTGTTATCCCCTACGGCGGCGAGAATATCACGAATGATATCAAGAACGGCCTGGGCGTACTGAAAACGCAGGCGGAGCAAATGAAGGTACAGTTCGGCTACGCCCTTGCGGATGAAGCCAAAAACAACGCTTATATCACTATTCCCGGTCTCCGCGGCCAAAGCCCGAAAGAGATATCCGTGAAGAACCTGGCGCATATCATCCAGGCGAGGATGAGTGAGATCCTGGATTTTGTAGTCTACCATCTGAAACAGATCGGGATGGACAACAAAATGCTGAACGGCGGTATCATCCTCACCGGTGGCGGCTCCCAACTCAAGCACCTGATTCAATTAACCGAATACACCACTGGCGTAAGCGCCCGCATCGGCTACCCGAACGAACACCTCGCCAGCGGGCACACCGATGAACTCACCAAGCCCATGTATGCTACCTGTGTTGGTCTGATACTGAAGGGCTATAACGATTATGAAAACGACAGGCGTGCACTGGAGGAGAACTATGTGAAGATCAACACCAGCTATTTCGCGAAGGAAAAGGCAGCCCGCCAGACGGAAGAATCGGAAGAATGGATGGAAGAAGAAGAGATCGCGGAAACTCCGGATGCACGCCAGCACAGGAAAGCAAAAGAACGCAACGCTTCCCTGAAAGGCTTCCTTGACCGGATGAAAACTAAGATCATCGACATGTTCACGGAAGAAGAAGACGCCAAGCTGTAAAAGCTGTGGCGTGATTGTTGCAAGCAAAACATCGATTTACATCAAACGATCAAAACAGTAGCGTAGGAACACGGTACACCAATAACTAACCCATTTAAAGAGAAAGAGTCATGATACATTTTGATCTTCCAAAGGAAAAATCCTCCATCATCAAAGTAATTGGCATTGGCGGTGGCGGAAGCAATGCAGTGAACCACATGTTCAGCCAGAACATCGACGGGGTGAACTTCATCATCTGCAATACCGATGCACAGGCCATCGCCAACAGCCCTGTACCCAACAAAGTACAGCTGGGTCCCCACCTGACACAAGGATTGGGCGCAGGCGCCAACCCGCGGATCGGAGAGCAGGCAACGGAGGAATCCTTTGAAGAAATCAAAAAAATACTGGAGGTGAATACCAAAATGGCATTCATCACAGCAGGTATGGGCGGCGGTACCGGCACCGGCGGCGCTCCCATCATTGCAAAAATTTGTAAAGAGCTCGGCATCCTTACCGTCGGCATCGTTACCACCCCCTTCTCCTATGAAGGGAAAAAACGCATGCAACAAGCGGAAGAAGGTATCAACCGTTTGAAAGATTACGTAGATACCCTGCTGATCATTTCGAACGATAAACTCCGCCAGAAATTCGGTGACCTGAAATTCAAGGCGGCATTTGAAAAAGCAGACAACGTACTGGCGACCGCTGCAAAATGTATCACGGATGTGATCAATTCCACCGGTCAGATCAATGTGGACTTTGCAGACGTTTGTACCGTTATGCGCAATGGCGGTGTGGCCATCCTCGGCGCAGCCGTTGCAGAAGGCGAAAACCGCGCCCAAAGAGCCATCGAGGAAGCATTGACTTCCCCGCTGCTGAACGACAACGACATCAGGGGAGCCAAATGGATCCTTATCAATATTTCTTCCTGCGAAGGGGAATTCGAACATACCCTCGACGAAATGGATACCATCCAGGCCTATGTACAAAGCATGGCAGGCGAGGATTGCGATGTGATCCTCGGTGTGGGATATGATACGGAGCTGGACCGGAAACTGGGCGTAACCATTATCGCTACCGGCTTCGAGCAAAACCCCATCCAGCAGCAGAAAGTAAATGTGGCGCAAACGGTAGTGAAAGATGAACCCAGGATTGTGATGACGCTGGGACAGGAAGGAGATGAAAAGAAGATGAACAACCAGGCCAGCCTTTTTGTGGATGAACCGGAGAAAGATGTAATGGCACCGCGACTGGTAGAGCCGGTAGTGGCGCATCCTGCTACAGCAGCAACATTCACACCTCCTCCGCGTGAAACGTTCGTGCTGAACATCGAACCCGTAGAGCCGGAACCCGTACAACAGGTACAACAAGCGCAACCTGTACAACAACCTGTACAACCTGCGCAACCCGTGCAACAAACATCTCAGCCCGGTACTACCTCAGGCGGCTACCTGAGCCGGCCTTCCAATATTTATGTGGAGCCGGTGAACAATACGCAGGAGCCTGAGATGAAGATGGTATTCCGGGAAGAGCCCGCTCCCGCTCCGGAACAACCACAGCCGCAACCACCGCAGCAACAGTTACAGGACGATGCGCAACAGCAGTTGGAAGAACAGAAAAGAAGACAGATGGAAAGAGTGGCCAAACTGCGCAGCATCAGCTTTAACGTGAAGAACATGGAGAACAACCAGGAGATTGAGAATGTGCCCGCTTACCTGCGCCGCAACATTGACCTGGACAATGGCGCCGGCTCCGCAGAGCATTTCTATTCCAGCTATACGGTTGGCAGCAACCAGGATAATCAGGCAGAGATCAACACGATCAATACCTTTTTAGACGGGAAAAAGCCGGATTGATGAATCAAAGAAACTTTATTAGAACGTTTGATTGTTTTTTAGTTGTGTTAAAAAATCCTCCGATTCCTCGGAGGATTTTTTAATGTCTTACAAGCTGTTCAGCACCGCATTCGCCTTACTCACCATATCCCCCGCCTTCCTGGCTTTCAGCGCATTGATCTCGAAGGATTTCAGCACTTTGTCCAGCGCCTCGCCCTTCCCTTCCGCTTTCAATATCTGCACTTTCTCATACGCCTGTATCCCTTCGATCATCCTTTCAAAACGAATGGAAGAACGGGGACCGGGATATACGAGGTACGTATCGCCGGCAGCCCAGGAGCGGAAACGGGAGTCCTGCAAAGGATGCTTCACCCAGCAGTTAAACGCCCAGCGCAGATAACCGTTGTAGTTCCTGGACGCGGCATGCCAGCCCAGCCATGCGGCTTCTGCAGGCGGAGAGAATGTAAAAGTATTGGGAAATCCTTCTACACAGCAGGTATAATAAGTACTGGGCCATCCTTTTTCAAAACGCCATTTTCTTTCTTCTGCAGAAAAATCCTGGCCGGAGGCAACACAGTAATCATAAATATCATTTACCAGCTCCTTGTGATAATTACCGGCCAGTGATACCTTGAAATCCTTATCCACATTACGTATCAGCTTGATCGCACTTTGCATGGCCTCCATCGGGCGCTCGTCCATGGCAATACAGGTGATACCGAACCAGCCTTTTGCTTTCAGATGCTTTGCAAAATCCGTCAACATCGGGCGCCAGTGGTTATCATATTCCGGTGTTCCGGGTTTGGCTACCAGCACAGCCTCCTTACCCGTGGCCTCATCAAAATAATAGAATTTCAAATTCCAGGGGATCATGCTGTAACAGGCGATCTGTTTTGTAATGCCCATTTCCTGCATGAAAACCACCCATTTGTCAAACACACTATAATCAAAGCTCCAGGAACCGTCTTTCTTCTTCGTCCATTTGATCATATCCCCGTAGATGTCCTCCGTCTGGCCATTCCAGGGATCATAGATGATGCTGGTGGTGATCACTTTTTGTCCGGCTGCCGCCAGCATTTTCATATATGGCTTCATCGCCTCAAAATGTTCTTTGCTCCAGGGTTTCACGTTGTACATGCGGGCCACGGCGTAAGGGCTCTGCCAAAGATCGAGATGGAATTTCCAGTCCTTCGGCTGCGGCAAAGTACGGTCCGCTACCGTGATCTCATAGTTGAGCGTAGCGAGGTAGCCCTTGCCGGACTTTACTTTCACCGCACCTTTATACAAGCCTGCCGGTGTGGCCGGCGGCACGGTAATGCTGAGCCAAACCGGTTGCGTATTGTTTGCGGCAACGCTGATAGCAGGCATGAAGTCGATACCATCCGCCACGAGGGAAGAATCGAAGTCCTTTGCCTGCCGGTAGCCACATCCGCCGCCCTGAGCGTTCAGCTCGTCCGTCATCACGTACCGGATGAAGCCCGGTTGCACAGCGCTGGCAGGGATCTTGCTGCCGTTGGCCGATTGCAGCCCGGTTTTTTCAATACTTACGGCCTCGAGGGGTTTTGTGGTGTAGACAACGAATTGTGTGTGGACCTTCTCTCCTTTCCAGGCTTTGGCGCTCCAGGAAGTGCTGAGAGAAGAAGAGGCGGGTGCATAAATCTTGTCATAGCGGATATCTGCACTGCCGAAATAGACGTGTGTTCCCGGCTGAACGGTGCTCCAGGCGGCCGCATCAACAGGGCGCGGATCCGGCAATTCCCGGTAGTCCGCCGAAGCGGCTTTCTGGGCAAAGGATGGCCCCGAAAAGGCCAGTAACAGCGCTGTAACGTAAACGTGTCTGAACATAAGGATGGTGTTTTAGGAAGCGCTAAATATAACACCTATCGCGCTATCCTGCAACCCATTAATCATCATAGCGATGCCGCTCGTGTACCCGTTTCAGTTGTAGATTGGTGACAGGAGCCACCACCAGCGGAAATTTCTCGATCGTTACGTAGCTGGAATCAAGTCCAAAGCCTCTTTCTTCCGAAAGCCCGATCTTTTTGAGGATGAAATAGATCCGCATGATGAGCCGTTCATGCAAAGGCAGGTCATTATCGTGCGAGAGGAATTTTTCCATGACGATGAACTGGAAATCCCCTACAACATTGTTTTTGCTGAGGGATTCGTAACGACTGGTGATATTCACCTCCTTGTTCCTCACCATATCTTCCACCACCATCCGGAACATCAGGTTGATGCGCTGTTCCACACGGAAGCCCAGCCTGAATTCCACCCGGATCACCTCATTGGGAATAATGGTTTGCACCGTGTATTCGCTCATATAGGGTTCGTCCACCACATCCACATGCACAAACCAGTAGATATCGGCCCGTTTGGGCTTTTTATTGAGGATGGAGTAGATGATCTTATGTTCGATCTCCTTGGGATTATCCGCGCTGCTCATATACACCAGATGCGTGGCATATTTGGGGATGGTGGTATCGTTGCTGAGCTCCTGCAGGATGGGCAGATAATCTTCCAGCTTCACAAACTCCACATAACGGTTCTTGATCTTCCTGGACCGGAACCAGGCGTACATCACCAGGAACAGCAGTCCCCCTACAATCACCGTCACATAGCCGCCATGGGTGAACTTCACGAGGTTGGCAAAGAGGAAAGAGAACTCGATGGTCAGGTAAACGGCCAGGTATAATGCAATGAATCCTCTTCGGACCCTTCTCGTATAGAGGTAGAAGGCAAAAAGGCAGGAGGTCATTAACATACAGATCGTGATGGAAAGGCCGTAGGCCGCTTCCATGGCCGAGGATTCTTTGAACAGTAGTACGATGGCGGAGCAACCGGCGAAGAGCATCAGGTTGATACCGGGGATGAACAGCTGGCCGCGTAATTCCGTCGGATAATTGATCTTAAGTTTTGGCCAGAGATTGAGCCGCATGGCCTCGGAGATCAGGGTAAATGACCCCGATATCAAAGCCTGGCTGGCGATCACGGAAGCGATGGTGGCGATAAGTACGCCAAATATCACGAACCATTCGGGCATAATGGAGAAGAAAGGGTTCTCTCCTGCGCCCAGCTTTTGGCCCCGTTGGGTGAGCAACCAGGCGCCCTGGCCCAGGTAGTTCAGGATCAGGGCCGATTTTACGAAGATCCAGGACACACGGATATTTCCTCTTCCGCAGTGCCCGAGGTCGGAATACAGCGCTTCAGCACCCGTTGTGCAGAGAAAGACAGCCCCGAGGATGAGGAAGCCATGCGGGTACAAGGTGAGTAATTTAATCGCGTAATAGGGATTCAAAGCTTTCAACACGGTAAGGTCATCCGCAATATGCGCGATCCCCAGCACAGCCAGCATACTGAACCAGATCGCCATAATCGGCCCGAACATCCTTCCTACAGACCGGGTACCGAACTGCTGAATAAAGAACAGCAGCGTAATAATCATCAGCACGATCTTCACGATCGTCCATTCCCCAAGGTCCTTGAAAACCGGGAGAGTACGCAAACCTTCTACCGCGGATGTCACGGTGATGGGTGGCGTGATAATGCCGTCAGCCAGCAGTGCGGCTCCTCCTATCATCCCAAAAACGACCGTCCATTTCCCGTGCCGCCTCACCAGCGCATATAAGGAAAATATGCCGCCTTCGCCTTTGTTATCGGCTTTCAGGGTCAGTACCACATATTTGATGGTTGTTTGCAGGGTCAGCGTCCAGATAATGCAGGAAATCCCCCCGATCACCAGCAGATCGCTGATCTCGTTGGTGCCTACAATCGCTTTGAACACATAAAGTGGAGAGGTGCCTATATCGCCGTAGATGATCCCCAGCGCCACAATCAATCCGGCCAGGGTAGCTTTATTAAAGTCTTTTACCACGCTGAGTAGATAATTAGTAAGATGAAAGCAGGCTCAAATTTAGTAATAATTATGAGAGCAAAATATAAATGACGTTGCTGCTGCTATCAAATAACAAAAAAGGGTCCTGCAAGTTTTTGCAGG
Source organism: Chitinophaga niabensis (assembly GCA_017849435.1). Classification (GTDB taxonomy): domain Bacteria; phylum Bacteroidota; class Bacteroidia; order Chitinophagales; family Chitinophagaceae; genus Chitinophaga; species Chitinophaga niabensis_A. The sequence continues at coordinate 17,818 of JAFIGY010000003.1, read as the reverse complement.
ACCCTTTAAATATTTACCGGTGAATGGTATTAGTTGGCAGGAGCCAGGTCTACCGTGTTGGAATCACCAGGAGTGTTTTGTTTGATGAAGCGGCCGCGGTCGATACCTTGTTTTTCAGCCAGGTAGTCGATAACAGCGTCAACGCGACGAGAGCTCAGATCAACACCACCTTTCTTGCCTTTAGCACCAGCGTGGCCGGTAACCAGGATGTTGCAGGAAGGATTCTGACGCAGGGTGTTAGCTACGCTACCCAGTACTGCTTCAAAATCTTTAGAGATCTTAGTGGCGCTGCCTTTGAAGGATACGCTCGGGAATACGAGGCTGGAGCAGCCAGGAGTTGCAGCTACTTTGTTGCAGCACTCAGGATCCGGGCATTTACCAACACCATCAGCATCAACCGGCTGGCAGTAAGTCGGAGTGATCAGTTGTTTATCCCTGTAGTCAGGAACACCGTCACCATCCGTATCTCTTGCTACACCGTGAGAATCAACAGGAGCACCAGCAGGAGTGTTCGGCTCGCGGTCGAACTGGTCAGTTACACCATCACCATCAGAATCAGGCAGGATGGGAACCGGGATCTTCATACGGCGGGGAGCGTTCAGCTCGCTGTAAGCGAAGTCCATCGGGTTAATCCACCAGAGCGGTTCAACACGTTTGTTCGGGTTGCCGAGGTTGAAGTTCAGGCGAAGGCTGGTGTAAGAGAAGAAGTCTTTAGTAGAACCACCATTAACACCAGGATAACCGTCCATATAAGCATCAAACGGCAGGGTCAGTTTCTCTTCTACGCCGATGTTGAAGCGTTTGGAAACTTTGAATGCCAGACCAGTGCCCAGTTCCAGTGCGTGACGGAGCAGTTGGTTATTGTCCTTACGGCCGATCTGAACCCTGTTGCCCTGAGCAGGAGCATTGCTCTCATACTTTTTGTCATACAGGTTCTTCAGTTGCTTACGGATATCTTTCTTTTTGCCACCGAAGTTGATACCGGCGTAGCTGTAACCAGCGCCGCTGGCGTCCAATGCGTCAACGTCAACGTCAGCTAATACAAGACCGTAACCGGCGAGAATATACCAGTTCACTTTAGGCTGCGCCTTGTAGAACATGATATTGCTCAAAGAAGCGATCAGGTCCAAAGACAGCTGGTGAGTTGCTGTTTTGTAGTTCGGAACGATCATACCACCATTCTTTGCAGCTGTAGCAGCCCAAGGGTTGCCAGAGGGAGTGCTGACAGTCGGTTTCAGCTGATAATCCAGACCGTAGTCGAAAGAACCGGTATACTCACCTCTAACGGAGAAAGTATGACCGAGCGCTTTTCTCAGGGAGATACCGCCACCGAAACCGGGCAGAGCGGCCACGTTACCTTTAATGAAGTGGTAACCGCCATGTAAACCGAGCTCCCACATATCTCTCGGCTTAGCCGGATAGTTAGACTGGTTGTTTCTGAAGCTGTTGAATTGCGCCATATTACGAGCCGAAACTTTAGAGGAGTCCAGGGCATCATAAGTGGGCTTAACCTGCGCAAAACCAGGAGATGCTGCCAGAAGAGTCATTGCACCTGCCAGTAGTAAGTACTTTTTGCTTGCCATAATTGTTTTTTATTTAAAAACTGTTAAAGATTTTACAATTAACGCGTTTTTTACCAAGCAAAGGTAAAAATCCTAAATGAATATACAAATTTTTCTTGCGATTTTATTTGTATTGATAACTGCCTCAAAATTAAAGCATAATTTAAAGAACATTCAGGCAATATCTACAAATTCGGGGCCAAATTATCGAAATGTGATATTTTAGACCTAGCTTAGCGAACCTTTTTATTATATCCATGGAGGAAATTAAACAACTGATCGGGAAGGAATTACACGATTTTGAGGGAAAATTTGCGGAGGCGGTGAAAAGTGATGTGCCGTTGCTGGACCGGATCATGCATTATATCGTGAAACGGAAAGGCAAACAGATCAGACCTATGTTCGTTATCCTCTCCGCCCGGTTGTTCGCAGATAATATAAACGAACGTACTTACCGCGCCGCCGCCCTCGTGGAACTCCTGCATACCGCCACACTTGTACATGACGACGTTGTGGACGACTCCCTGGAGCGCCGTGGCTTTTTCTCGGTCAATGCACTTTGGAAGAACAAGATCGCAGTGCTGGTAGGGGATTACCTCCTGACCAAAGGACTTTTCCTGTCGCTGGACAACCAGGATTACCGCAGCCTGCAGATCCTTTCCAAGTCAGTAAAGGACATGAGCGAAGGAGAGCTGCTGCAAATGGAAAAAACCCGCAGGCTGGATATCAAGGAAGCCGTTTATTTCGATATCATCCGCCGCAAAACCGCCTCCCTCCTCGCCTCCGCCTGCGCCGCAGGCGCTTACAGCACTACCGCCGATGAAGCCCTCACGGAAAAAATGCGCGTGTTCGGGGAAAAGGTAGGCATCGCCTTCCAGATCAAAGATGATCTTTTCGACTACGGCGCCGCCAACATCGGCAAACCCACCGGCATCGACATCCGCGAAAAGAAAATGACCCTCCCTCTCATCCATACCCTGCAACACTGTTCTCCGGAAAAACGCCGGCACATCATCAACATCGTAAAAAATCATAATAAAGATAAAGACAAGGTCAACGAAGTGATCAATATGGTCAAAGAAGGCGGCGGTATCGACTACACCCGGCAAAAAATGATGCAGTACCGCGATGAAGCCCTGGCCATCCTGCATGAGTTCCCTGACAGTACCATCCGCTCAGGACTGGAATCCCTCGTCCGTTTTACGACCGACAGAAAATTTTAACCGATGTATGACCGGCAGCGTCTCCATTTTCCGGAGAGTTTCCCGGTTTTAGCGTAAACTATCTCCGTTTTGACAAGGATCGCAACGATAATACGCTAATCATCCTTATCTTACAATATTGAAGACTGATTGAACATTGGAAGCTATTTCCGCAAGTACCTATTCATGGACAAACGCTGGACAGTAAAAAAATATCAACCAATACAGGAACAGGAGCTACAGGCTGCTTTACGTATTCATCCCTTACTTTGCCGTCTGCTGGTACAGCGGGGCATCCGGAAATATGAGGACGCCCGGCATTTTTTCCGCCCTTCCCTGGACGACCTTCATGATCCCTGGATCATGAAAGACATGGACATTGCCATCTCTCGCATTGAGGAAGCATTTTTCAGACGTGAGAAAATACTGGTGTACGGAGATTATGATGTGGATGGCACGACAGCCGTGGCTACCGTATACGGGTTCCTTTCCAGACTATATGATAATATCGAATTCTATATACCACACCGCTACCGGGAAGGTTACGGTATTTCCATGCAGGGTATAGAATATGCGCGGGACAATGATTTCAGCCTGATCATCGCGCTGGACTGCGGCATCAAATCCGTAGAGTACATCGCTTACGCCCGCTCGCTGGGTATTGATTTCATTATCTGCGACCACCACCTGCCGGATGCTATCCTGCCGAACGCTGTCGCCATCCTAAATCCCAAGCAGGCCGACTGCCCCTACCCCTACAAGGAGTTAAGCGGATGCGGGATCGGGTTCAAGCTGATCAGTGCACTGGCACAGAAAAAAGGACTTCCGATGACGGAGGTCTACCGGCATCTGGACCTTGTAGCCACCAGCATTGCAGCGGATATCGTTCCCATGACCGGCGAAAACCGCGTACTGGCCTTTTACGGCCTCAAACAGGTGAACGACGATCCCAGTCCCGGTATCAAAGCACTCATTCAGCTGAGTGCCCTGAAAGAAAAACTAACCACTTCCAATCTCGTTTTCGTGATCGCACCCCGCGTGAATGCCGCAGGCAGAATGGACGATGCCCGCAAGGCGGTGAACCTTTTCCTGGAAAAAGACTACCAAAAGGCATATGCATTTGCGGAAATGCTCCACGGTGATAACCTGGAAAGGAAAGGGATCGACATGAGCATTACGCAGGAAGCCGTCCATATTATTCAGAACGATGTCACGCAACAATCCCGCAAATCCACCGTATTGTACCAACCACACTGGCACAAAGGGGTGGTGGGCATCGTGGCGTCCCGGCTTATCGACAAATATTTCTATCGTCCTACTATCATCCTCACACAGAGCAACGATAAAGTAGCCGGCTCGGCCCGCTCCGTTTCCGGGTTCAATGTATATGAAGCGATCCATCAGTGCAAGGAATTGCTGGAGAATTACGGCGGGCACTTCTATGCCGCCGGCATGACGCTGAAGCCGGAAAATGTGGAAGCCTTCCGCGAAAAATTCGAAACCGTGGTAGCCGCTACCATCGATCCTGAGATGCTGATCCCGGAGATCGTAATTGACACGGAGATCGCCCTCTCTGATATCACCCCTGCGTTCTATAACATCATGCGGCAGTTCGAACCGCTGGGACCGGAAAATCTCCGACCTGTATTCCTGGCCAAAAGAGTGATGGATACCGGTTTCTCAAAAGTGGTGAAGGAAGAGCACCTGAAGCTTTCCGTCAAACAGCAAAACAGCAACGCCTTTTCCGGCATCGCTTTTTTTATGGCGGACAAGTTTGAGCTGGTGAACAGCAAGCGACCTTTCGATATTGTTTTTACCGTGGAAGAAAATGAATGGAACGGGAACATCAGCCTGCAATTGAAGGTGATCGACATCAGGGCTTCTGATGCGAAAGCAGCCAGCTGAATATTTCTTTCCCGTAATACACCCGGCCCCAGGCATCGTGGCCGCCCGTAGAGCGCTCTGTATACCGGATCTTTGTACCTCCGCAGGCTTTGATTGCCGCCACGATCTTCCGCGTTTCCTCCACATCAATCGTATCATCATCCGTATTGTGAAACGTCCACACCGGGAGATCCTTCATGCCACAGGGATCCAGCCGTCTTATACCATATCCGCAGATCGGCACAATGGCGGTGAATAAAGAGGGATTGGACGAGGCCCATATCCAGGTACCATATCCACCCATACTGAGCCCGGTAAGATACACCCGCGTAGTGTCTATCGGATAGCGGCGCATTACGTCCGCATACAAAGCATTGAGACTGGGCACCTCCCAGGTTTTAGCGGTAGGCTTACATTGCGGCGCTATTACAATAAACGGGAAATCACTCCCTTTACTGATCATCTGCGTCAACCCCACATTCCTTACCAGGTCTATATTATATCCCCGCTCCCCTTTCCCGTGCAGGAAAAAGATCACCGGCCAGCGGTCCGGCTTGCGTTTGCGGAATTTAGCAGGCATATACAACAAATACTGATCGACAGACGCCCCCGGATGAATCACATATCTTACAGAAAACCCCGCACCAAACCGGTCTTCCACATGCGTGGAATCTTCCGCGGCCAGCGCAGTAAGGGTAAAGAACAGCCAAAAGGCGGTATAGGCAATGCTTTTAATCATATAGGTGTAAAACGGCACCGGATGAAGCATCCCCCATCCGGTGAAGGATTATTTCTTCTGTGCTTTAATCCAGTCATACAATGCGGGATCATTGTACGCTTTGGTCCATGCATCATGCCCGCCGGTAGGGTTTTCCGTGTATTTCACGAGATTGCTGCCACATTTCCCGAGCGCATCCACCATATCCCGTGAATTATAAACGGATACGGTTGGGTCATCTGCATTATGGAATGCCCACACCGGCACATTTTTCAACACACAGGCGTTAGCCGGAGTACCACCACCGCAGATCGGCACGATAGCGGCAAACTTATCAGGTGCGTTCTGCGCCCAATCCCATGTACCATATCCGCCCATGCTCAATCCGGTAAGATAAATGCGTTGGGGATCTATATTGTATTGTTTGAGCACATCGGCGTAGAGGGCGTCCAGGCTGGGGTTATCCCACCAGCTGTCTGTTTTGCATTGCGGAGAGATCACAATGAAAGGGAAATTAGGATCGGCAGCCGCTTTCCCGGCCAGCCCCGCATTCTTTACCTGGTTCAGATCATTACCGCGCTCCCCGATACCATGAAGGAAAATAATCACGGGCCATTTCACTGTTTTCTGATCGTTGTAGGAAGCAGGTATCTGTAATACATAATCGGTGATCCCTTTCGGGTTGTTCACTTTCCGGAAGCTCACGCCGGTTTGCTGGCGCACGAAACTACTCGTGTCAACTGCGGGCGGAGGGTTCTTTCCTTCTTCGCCTGTGACCGGTCCCGTTGTCGCCTGCTTGGAACAGGCGAACGTTAACATCAATAAGGCAATACTGGTTACCGTCATTGCTTTCCTTCGCAGTTTTAATAAATGATTTACACGGATCATGTTGGCACAAAATGCGATCTGTAAATTACGCTTTTCCCCGGAGTAAGTAATGTGGGAGAAAGAATAAATCATGCAGATACGGTTATGAGATATGGTTTTTCAATCGCCGTTCGAACGCAAGTATTGTACCAAAAAACAAGCTGGTAGCGACTTTCACCACTACCAGCTGATCAAAAAATATAATACATCGGGAATTTGTATATATTATTCCTTCCCCATCAACTCAACGCTGCGATTGACAAAGGCGGTAAGATCCGCACCTGTCAGCAGATTTTGAGAGAGCAATGCCAGGTCCGCAAGATTGCGCACAAGCTTCTGTTGCTTGTCCGTATTTCCTTCGCTGAGGATACCCTTGTAGATAGGATGGTTGGCATTCACAGTCATTGTGATCTCATCCGGCATACCGGCATACCAGCTGGCTGCAGAGCCTCCCATCGCGGCCATGTCTTTCATCCTGCGCATGAACTCGGAGCGGGTAACGATCACGGGTTGTTCCTGTGCATTCAGTCCTTTTAATTCCACTTTAATGTTGGGTTGCGCGAGGTGCCGCCCGAAGAGGTCTTTCAGCTTACCTTCCTGTTCCTCGCTCAGTACGCTTTGTGCCTGTGCTTCGTTATTGATGAGATTATCGGCGATGTCCGCATCCACACGCGTGAATTGCACATGCTCCCATTTCATTTCCATCTGGTTGATGAAACCCGCATCTATCAATGTTTCCAGCTTCACCACCTTGTAGCTCTTGGCTTGGGCAGCTTGTACGTAGCTGTCCTGCTGCACGGGATTGGTAGCATAAAGGATCACCAGCTTGTTCTCTTTATTCGTTTGCAGTGGTACGGCTGCCGTGCGGTATTCTTCGAGTGTGTAGAACGCATCGCCCTTTACATCCTGCATGAGATGGAACTTGTTGGCTTTCTCGAGGAATTTATCGTCCGTCATCATACCATACTTCACAAACAACCCGATGTACTCCCACTTCTCTTCAAAAGATGCACGGTCTGTCCGGAACATTTCATCCAGCTTATCCGCTACTTTTTTCGTGATATGCGCATTGATCTTTTTCACATTCGGATCTCCCTGCAGATAGCTGCGGCTTACGTTCAGCGGGATATCCGGTGAGTCGATGACGCCATGCAGCAGCATCAGGAATTCCGGCACAATGTCCTTCACCTCATCGGTCACATATACCTGATTGCTGTAAAGATTGATCTTGTCTTTCTGTACTTCATAAGATTTGGTGATCTTGGGGAAATACAGGATGCCGGTCAGATTGAATGGATAATCCACATTCAGATGAATCCAGAACAACGGCGGTTCCGCAAAGGGATACAATTCCTTGTAAAAGTTCTGATAGTCCTCTGTTGTAAGCTCACTGGGCTTTTTCACCCAGGCGGGAGCAGTATTGTTGATCTGCGTATCCTGGAAACGGATAGGTACCGGCAGGAAGCGGCAGAATTTTTCGAGGATGGCACGGATGCGATGCTCGTCGAGGAATTCCTCGCTTTCTTCGTTGATATGTAACACGATGTCGGTCCCGCGCTCCGCTTTCTCCGCATCATCCAGCTGATACTCCGGGCTGCCGTCGCATTCCCAGCGTACAGCTTTGGCATCCGGGCGCCAGGAGCGGGTGAAGATCTCCACCTGACTGCTCACCATGAAGGAGGAATAGAACCCTAACCCAAAGTGCCCTATAATATTCGCGCCATCTCCCTGTCCTTTATACTTCTTCACAAATTCCTCCGCACCGGAAAATGCCACCTGGTTAATGTATTTGTCTACCTCTTCTGCCGTCATCCCTACCCCGCGGTCTGAAATAGTGATGGTCTTTTTCTCTTTATCCAGGGAAACGGTAATATCGATATTACCCAACTCTCCCCTGAACTCACCCACGCTGGCCAGGGTCTTGAGCTTTTGCGTAGCATCCACGGCATTGCTCACGAGCTCGCGTAAAAAAATGTCGTGATCCGAATACAGGAATTTTTTGATAATGGGGAAAATATTCTCTGTTTGAACACGTATAGCACCTTTCTGCATAATTGATCAGTTTTAACGGGTTTGCCTTTTCAAAGGTTGTGCCACGGGGCGCAGGTCTGACAAGATGACCGGGCCACTCTTTAAATTAACAAATTCATCATGTTAAATCCGCTCCCGTTGCAAGAACTAATGTAATTTTAAGGAGCGAGCTAAACCCCGTTCTTTAACCAAACCTGTCTTTCATGAAGAAAAATCTACTCCTTACCTGTTTACTGTTCCCACTACTGACCCTTGCACAATCCAACCCGATGCCGCAGGCTTTGCCTTATCAGCAGGACTTTTCCGCCCTGCCCCACACCGCCACCGCTTTCCCGGATGGCTGGATGGGATGGGTGCTGAGCGGAGCACCCTCCGGGAACTTCAACGTATTGCCGGCAACGGCAGATAAAGCGCTGGCCGCCAACAGCAGCGCTTCTTCCACTACCAATGGCGTACTGAACTACAACGGCAAAGCAGGTTTCCTCAATAGCGGCACGGTGGATAATGCACTGGCGCTGAGCCTCAATACCACCGGCAATACCGGCGTGAACGTACTGTTCCGGGTAATGACGATCCGTAATCCCTATGACAGCGCTGCGAATACGCGGATCAATGAAGTAGCGCTGCAATACCGCGTGGGGGAAAGTGGCAATTTCACGACGCTCACCACTACCGCCTACCAGAATAATAATATCCGCCAGACCGGCTCCGGGGTTACAACACCGCAGAACCCTGCTCTCCGGCAGGTGTTGTTGCCTGCCGAATGTGAGAACAAACCGGTGGTACAGCTCCGCTGGGTGAACCGCCAGATCAGCGGCGGTGGTTCCCGGCCGGGTTTTGCGATCGATAGTGTTGTTGTGACCGGCGTCAGCGGCGACGTCACCCCGCCGGTGATCGATTCTCTCCTGCCTGCCAACGGCACTGCCGGCGTGCAACCGGGCGCTATCATCCAGATTGCTTTCAACGAGAACATCCGCAAAAATGCAGGTACGCTCGTCATTCATAACCTTACACACGGAACGCAACAGATCTTAGATATCAATAGTTCTGCCATCACCGTTTCCGGCAGTATCCTAAGCATACAGGCCGGGCTGCGCGGCAACAGGACCTATTTCGTGACGCTGGACAGTAATGCCGTGCAGGATTCCAATGGTAACGGATTTGCAGGCATCGCTGACAGTACCGTATGGAAATTTTCCACCGGCAGCCAGCTGCTGGATTTTGATTTTTCGGACTGCATCAGCAACCTTTCCGGTGGCTTTACCCAATATAACGTAAGCGGAGCGCAGGTTTGGGCCTGTACCACTTTCGGGCAGACGGGCAGAGGCGTGCAGATCAATGGCTTCTCCGGCGGCGCTGCCAGGGAGAACGAGGACTGGCTGATCTCTCCTGTGCTGGACCTGAGCGGCTTCAACTATCCGCTCCTGTCCTTCTCCGGCAGAAGCGCGTTTAACGGTCCCGCCCTTGAACTGAAAATATCCACAGACTACCGCGGCAGCGGAGATCCGCGGCTGGCCACCTGGACCGCCATCAACGGGCGTTTCCCCGAAACCGCCTCCGACGTATGGAGCACCTCTTCCGGCATCAACCTCGCCGCCTTCAAAGGAACGGATGTGTACATCGCATGGGTATACACCTCTTCCCCTGGTCTGCAAGCCAGCAGGTGGACGCTGGATGATATACACATCACCAATTCCACCACAGCGCCGCCTCCTACAATCACCACCGCTCCGGCGATGCTGGATTTCGATTACGTCAGAATCGGCCAGCATTCCGATCCGCAGCCTTTCACGTTCTGGGCGAACGATCTTACTGCGCCGCTTAACGTTACCGCGCCTTCCAATTTTGAAATATCCCTCGATAAAGCACAGTATTTCCCCACCCTCACCTTCCCTGCTACCGAAGGCCAGCGTACTGTATGGGCACGGTTCTCGCCGGCAGCAGCGGATCAAAATTTCAGTGGCCCTGTGAGTTTTGCTTCGGCAGGGCTTGCTGCTGCGAGGGTGCAATTAAGCGGCACCTCCCTCCGTACCCTGAAAGTGATGAACTGGAACATGGAATGGTTCGGCTCCAGGGATTTCGGTCCCGCCGACGATAACCTTCAACAGACGAATGCGCTGAAAGTATTGCGCAGTGCGGGCGCCGACATATACGCCCTCTGCGAGGTAGTAGACACCCTCCGCTTGAAGACTATCGTAGATTCCCTCCCGGGCTATCGGTATACCATCTCCGATTTCGGTTCCAGGGCGGACAGCATCACGGCCCCGGATTACAATGGCGCACAAAAGCTGGCATTTGTGTATAAAGATTCGCTGATCAAGAATATCCGCACATACGGCGTACTGCGCCAGGGTGGCAGCACCACGGCCCGCTACAACTGGTCGTCAGGCCGCTTCCCCTACCTGATGGAAACCAGCGTGGTACTTAATAACGATACTGCGCGCATCCATTTCATCGTCATACATGCAAAAGCCAATACCGGTACGGCCGCCGAGAAGATTGAAAGCTGGCACCGGCGGAAAAACGGTGCGAAGGAATTGAAGGACTCCCTGGACACTCAGTATCCTTACAACAACCTGTTGGTTCTCGGCGACTTCAACGATGATTTCAACAGAACCATCACCACCGAGCTCGCGCCGGATACTACCACTTCTTACATAGATTTCAGGATGGACACCCTGGATTACACACCGTTCACCTATCCGTTAAGCCTGGCCAAACAGCGGTCCACCGTTTCCTTCTCCAGTATGATCGATCAGGTGATGGGCTCCAACGAAATGCAGTACGCTTACATACCGCAATCCACCAAAGTGTTACGCTATGTGGAAACCCTCATCCCATCGTACTCCACTACCACATCCGACCACTATCCCGTGATCAGTCGATATGACATCCGAGTACTGGCACACCCCGTTGTGATCACCACTTTCACGGCCCGGGAACAGAACGGAGGTGTAGGGCTCTCCTGGAGCACCACCCGCGAGATCAATAACGACCGGTTCATTGTAGAACGCTCCGCCAATCAACGCAACTTCATTCCCATCGATACCGTGCCGTCCACTGCTGTAAACGGGCAGGGCGCCGCATATACGAGTCAGGATAATTCCGTACTGCCCGGCTACTGGCATTACCGCCTGAAGCAGATCGGGAAAGACAGCTCTTTCCGGTACAGCCCCGTGCAAAGCGTGCTGGTACTGAGCCGCCAGGCCTGGTTCCGCCTGTTCTGGTACATCCTTGGCAGCAGGCTGCACATCTACCTGGAAGCGCCTGAAAGAGCTCCGGCCTCCATACAACTCATTGATATGCAAGGCATGATCAGATACAATGGCCAAACCGACTTCTTCAAAGGCAGCAATTACAAGTCCGTAGACGTTGGCCACCTGCCGGCGGGCATTTACCTGCTGAAGGTGCAGTGCGGCAGCAAAACAGAAGTAAAGAAAATATTCATTAGCAGATGATAGTCAATATCTTAACCTTAAATCCGGAATTCTCCCGCAGGGCTCCGGATTTTTTTTCGTCCGTCCCGTTATTTTCTTCGGAAATTCGCGCCGGTAAAGCCTTGGAATCAAAAGAATCCCCTATCTTTGCACTCCGATTTTTATTTTTTTATTTTCAAACAAACAAGGGAAAATTATGTCAAACTACGAATTGATGGTGATCTTTACCCCTGTGCTTTCTGAGGAAGACTACAAAGCTGCCCAGAAAAAATTCGCTGATCTCGTAAAAGAGAACGGCGGAGAGATCGTGCACGAAAATCCCTGGGGTTTAAAATCACTGGCGTACCCGATCCAGAAAAAAACCACGGGCATGTACCTGGTTCTGGAGTTCAAGGCGCCATCCGACTTCAATGAGAAGCTGAAAATTCAGCTCAACCGCGATGAAAATGTATTGCGTTACATGGTGACCAAACTGGACAAGCACGCGCAGGCGTACAACACCCGGAAGAGAGGCGCCTATGATGCTGAACCTAAACCCGTAGAAGCTTAAAGTTATGGCAGTAAAACAAGAGATCAAGTACTTAACAGCCGTTAAGCAGGAGAAGCGCCAGAAAAAATACTGCCGCTTCAAGAAACTGGGTATCAAGTATGTAGATTACAAAGATGCCGAGTTTTTGAAGAAATTCCTCAATGACCAGGGCAAGATGCTGCCTCGCCGTATCACCGGTAACTCGCTGAAGTTCCAGCGCAAAGTGGCCGAGGCGATCAAGAAAGCGCGTCAAATGGCGTTATTGCCTTATGTTACTGACCTTTTAAAGTAAGAAACAATGCAAGTAATCTTAATACAAGACGTAGACAACCTGGGACAGAAGAATGAACTGGTAAGCGTGAAGAATGGTTATGCCAGGAACTTCCTGATCCCTCAAAAGTTTGCCGTTGAAGCAAGCCACTCCAACCTGAAGCAGCTGGAAGAGCGTCTGAAAGTGCAGAAGGTGAAGGAAGAGAAGATGCTGGCCGAAATCGCGAAAGTGGTGGAAGTGCTGAAAGCTTCTCCTGTGAAGATCGGTGCCAAAACCGGTACTTCCGGCAAGATCTTCGGTAGTGTTACCGGCGTTCAGATCGCCCGTGCTATCAAAGAACAAAAAGGATATGAGATCGACCGCCGTCGCATCCACATCATCGGCGATGTAAAAGAACTCGGTTCTTACAAAGCCCGCCTCGATTTCGGTAAAGGCAACGAAGCTGAACTGGAATTTGAAGTAGTAGCAGAGTAATCACTCCGCATATTTTTAAAAAGGGTCGTTCGTATATGCGAACGACCCTTTTTGTATATAACTATTACGTACCTTTCCCGTCCCAAATCAAACAAAACATATGAAAAAGTTCATCGCAGCCTTCCTGCTCACCGCCGGCATCGCTACCTGCTCCTTCGCCCAAAACCCACTTGAAAAAGCTAAAGGCGCTGTACAGACCGCGCAAAGCAAAACCCTGGATGTTGGCAACACCGCCAACGCCATCCTCGGCAAACTCGGTCCCGCCCTGGCCCTCACCGAAACCCAGAAACCCAACGTGCTCAACGCCGTGACGGGGTTCCTCAAGGATAAATCAGGGATCGTGGGGCTGTTAGGTACCAACAAGGCTGCTTACGCCTCTAAATTCTCCGCCCTGCAGGGCGGCCTGTTCGGGAAACTGAAAACATTGCTCACCGTAGCACAATACACAAAATTCCTGGGCCTCAAACCCAAAACGAATGATGTGACCAACGCGTTGTCACAATTGTTCTTCTAAAACTAAAAGAGGGCGTCTCCTAAGTTTGCAAAAACAGGAAGGTGCCCTCTTTCATTCAAAATTTAACAACTATTGTATCTGGGTACCTTTTATAATACCCCGTATCTCTCACTACCAGAGACAATAAACTATCTCCTGTAAGATAAGAGTTAACTAAATCGTAGCTATTTCAATTTATTTAATTATCCTGATGCACTTTTTGTAATACTACCAACAATAAGCCCCGTGCAGATCTGCACGGGGCTTATTGTTTCAATATCTTCTTTCTCTCATTTCATCACTTTCATTAAAATCTTATAGGCTATATAAAAAAGAATTAATGCTACCGCCAAATCAAAAATGATAATAAACTCTGTTTCCCTCGAACCGTCAGTTGAAAAGGAACGATGTATGGAGTATGGTACCAAATTAAATACACTAGGGGGAGTTAAAACTACTTCTAAAAAAAGTAGTGATATGCCCAAGGATACCACTAATGCTATAATCTTCTTTCTTATGAGTCTAATTAATTTGCAAGAACTAAATTGTCCTCCCCATATTGCTTTACAACGTAGCCTCTTTTGTCGACAATAATAGTATCGCCTAGAAAGTCAGCATATCGAATTGGATTATTATCCATTGCTGCATATAAACTTATTGCAGCGTTTGATTTGGGGCCGATTTGCCTCCAACGGCCTATTTGTGGGTCGAGGCTTCTAAAGAATGCGTCATATTGATTGAGGCCTAAATCCGTCGTATGTTCGATACCGTTATATTGCTTGCGGTTCTCGACAACTTCCGCAGCCTTGGAACTGATCCCTGCCATGGTGAGCCCCAAGGGATAATAATTACCGGCCCACTTCAACGCTTGCCTGCTTTTTCAAAGAACCGGTTTTAAAGATGTGCGCCTTTCTTTTTAAGTGAAAAAGTAAAAAGGGATACGCCAAAATAGCACTGCTGTCAATCAGCGATTATTGAAGCCAAGCCCACCTTATAAAAAAGAGAAAGTGTATTATTTCATCGACATGGCTATTACTTATAACAAAACTAAAAAAACATATTCCAGATAACCAAATAGTCCGCGCGATCTGCGCGGGTTCTTATTCAATAATGCATTATCCATTAATAACCTCATCATCTAGCCGACCAGCTTCAATAGCTTTCAAAAGATGCCCCACGCTTAATATCTCTATTTTTTCAGGCATTTTTGACACAAAGGGTTCGGGGTAAAAATACTTGGTAAAGTAAAAATTATCAATATTTACATTATAGCGTTTACTAAATTTTAAAATCAGCTCTTCTCCATCATCTCCAGTCGCACCAAGGTCATTCTCGATAGAAGTATCCAATGTAATTGGAACTTCATATCTTCTGGACTGCTCATGTATAAAAGCAACTAAATCTGTAAATGCTTCTTGATTCATTTTCATCTTTTTATGTACAATTTAGCCATTGCTCACCTGTAGATTTCTCAGACAACGCAGACATACCTAACCATGGATTACTTATCTGCACTTTTTGTTCTGTGGTGGCAGCGTTCCAACTTTCGACTGCAGTTCCAGCATATCAACATATACAAAAACAACTGCAGACTTTCCTAATATTCGTGTTCCCCATTGATATCCCCGCAGATGGTGCGCCACTGTCAAATTTCTTCTGTGTTGTTTTTATAACATAAACCTTCCCATCGTCTTTCTCATCACTCCCTATGTAACGACCGTCTTCATTCTAAAAATCGCCCGGAATCATTCCGTCAGGATCGATAAATCGTATCGGGTTATCAAACGCATAATTATATGGTGAGTGCCTGCGCATCATGTCAGCCAGCAGATCAATCACATGCCACCTCCGAATTTGCTGGTCATAAAATCTTGCGCCATAATCATACCACTCCAGTCCGCTGCCACCATTACCTGCGAACTCCTTACTCTGCAACTCCTTGCTGTTGTAAAGATACTTGTTCTCCAGGCTCTCCGCCGCCTTGGAACTAATCCCTTCCATGGTGAGCCCAAAGGGATAATAAATTACTGACCCACTTCAACGCCTGCCTGCTTTTTCAAAGAACCGGTTTTAAAGATGTACACCTTTCTTTTTAAGTGAAAAAATAAAAGGGATGCGTCAAAATAGCACTGCAGTCGATCAGCGATTATTGAAGCTAAGCCCACCTGATAAAAAAGAAAAAGTCTATTACTTCATCTTCATGACCGTCACTTACAACAAAACTAAAAAAGCATATTCAAGATAAAACAAACAACCGGCATTCACCGAGCTTGCCTTGTTTTACTAGTGCACTTTAATTGATTCTATAATACTTTGAATAATGTCAATTTCAACTGAACAATCCTCAACACTGCAGTTATAAGTACAAAAGACAGCCTTGTGATTCCTATATAAAAGCCAATATCTCCAATATCGATCATCGGCTGTCACAAACTCGCATCCCCTGTAATCACTTTCCATTTCCTTAATAAAAAACGCAGTTGATTTCGTAACCCCTTTATTCGACAAGACAAAGTCCAATAACTCATCTTCGATTACAAAATCATATGAAGCTGGTATAACATATGCCGTAATATTAATGGTGCCTACACCATCCTCTTCATTATATATACCAATAGTATTTTCATCTTCTTCGATTAAATACCCATCGGGTATCGCTATTGAATAAATTCCTGATATTAAATTATACACTCTCATACATAACTATTACTGGGTTAGTTTCTTTGCAGGTTCATAATAAATTACTCGCCCGTTCTTTCCTGTAGCTCTTTCATACTGAGGTAATTGCTTAGCTCCTTTCGCTCTGCCGGAAGGAGTGTTAGGTTTGAGTTCGACTGGATGCCCACCTGAGGTAACGGCGTCCGCACGCACTTTCTTGCCAGTGGCGGGATCAGTCATTGTCACCTCTGTTTTCCAACCCTTTGCTTTGGCCTTTTCCCCAAACTCCTTATGCGCTTCCTTACCAGCCTGCGCGGCATCCTTTGTCTTAGAGTTTTGCGCCCCCTTTGCTTCACGGGTTGTTTGAGGCTCAGACAATGGAGCAATTAATGGTACTGGCTGAGTCACTGGTATCACTTTTCCGCTCCCCTCCGGTACCGGAACCAAACTTTCCGGGGGGCCAATTCTCCGGCCTGCTAACGGCAGCAATGGACCACCGTAAGAGCCTATCATCTCTGCTGCGTTAAAATATTCCAGCTCCGCATCGGTCCAAGGCATGTATTCACCTTTCGTCCCTTTGAATCCCATTGATTTTACAACCCCATTTAAGGTTCCCAAAACACTTGCAGCGACCTTCCTGAAGGTTAAACCTCCATCATCAGTACTTTCCATCCCCTCCGGCGCATCCCCCAAAAAATCGCTAAAACTAATTGGGTTATCAAAATTAGATGCATAGGGCGACCATGCTTCCATGTTCTCAATCCTTGGATCAACCTGCCACCATCTGCCTATTTGGGGATCCAACTCTCTGAACTGGGCATCATAATCTTCTAAGCCTAAATCTCCGATCTTCTCTATACCATTGTATTTGTATTTATTCTCTAGCGAACCCGCAGCTTTTGAACTGATCCCCTCCATGGTCAAGCCAAACGGATAATAATGGGTCTCCTCCAGCAAAGGCCCCGGCAGATGGTTAACCGTCAGGTTGTCAAAGAACACATCCTCCACACTTTCGTTGCTGGTGTACACATACAAAAACCCTGTTTTTTGGATTGGCAGCATCCCCGTGGCCAGTGTCTGCAGCTGGTCGGGGGAACCCTGCACCTGCCTGACCCCGCTGCCCTCTTCCACTAAGGTAAACTGATCGTCGAAGAGCGCAAAATTCAGGTAGGCCTTCGGCTTATCGGACAGGTTCTGCGAGGGGTCTTTGTCCCGGAGGTACTGGTAGCCGGTATTGCCGAAGTTGGTGGCCACCGGGGAGCCGGCCCCATATCCATTGCCGTGCGCACCGCCGCCGGGCCCGCCACCGGTGCTGAAGGCCCGCAGCAGCGCCGCCACCATGTCACTGACCGTGGAACCGGACACCGAGGTGCCGGTGGATGTATAAAATGCTTTGGCGCCGATCTGGATGGTATCGCCCGCCATCACCCGCAGCACGATGGAAGGGCCGATCTTTTTGTCCGGGTCGCTTCCGTTGAGTTTTGCTACCTCGTCATTGGGGGAGCTGGTGGCATCCCCCCGGTAACCGGCCGGTTTGGGCGCCCTGCTGTCTTCGCTGTTTCTGAACAGGGCTTTTTCCGTGGCCGCCCGGTTTGTTTCCATCGTGGCCATGTAGTAGCGGCTTTGGCCACTGCCTTCCGTCAGCACCGTACGCACATTGCCCAGGTGGTCTTTGAGGAAGTAATCATAGAT
>JAFIGY010000002.1 GCA_017849435.1 Chitinophaga niabensis | reverse complement strand
GTCGTCACCCAAATTAAATGGCTCTCCAGCCAAGGCAATCATCTGTTCCAGGAACTTATTCCATTTTGTTTTATCTGGTGCTACCGCATCATAGGCGGTTTGCAGCGGCGAATTTGCAAAAAACTCAGGCTTCATTTTTTTAAAAACACCGCTTACTTCGGTTATCCAGCCTTCACTTTTATAAACAGCAGAAATGATGACCAATTTCCTCAATCGTTTAGGACTTTGTATCGCAAACTGGTAGGCTACCTGACCGCCGAAACTATATCCCGCTATATCCGCGCTGTCAATTTTCAGATAATCCATTACTTTCTCCACATCGCTGGCTAAAGTTACCCGTGATAATTTTCTATCTGAAAAGGGTGTATGCCCATGTCCTTGCAATTCTATAGCAATTACTTTTCTTGTTTTTGCCAATTCAGGTATTAATTCCCCCCAATTCATCCTGATAGTATAGTAAGCACCGTGTATTAGAACGATAGGCTTACCGTCGCCGTATACTTCGTAATAAACTTTGGTACCATTAGCTGGTGCGTAGCCACTACTGGCAGGTTTGATTTGTTGTGCATTGGATATAGATGCTACAGTCATAATGATTGCGATTAGGAGTAATTTAATAAGATTTCGTGGTTTTAATATATTCTTCATAAAGTAGCCCGGTTTAGTTTGATTGTTAGTGATAATACAAAGGTCAGAAGCATTTTATGATTCTACGCGGTGCAAAAACGACAATTTAGGGGGGAATCCTGACAACCACTTTTATTTAGACTCCTATGTTTGGTAATGGATAAAATAAAAAAATGAAAAACTATATTTAGTGCGTTGAACGTTTTACAGACGATTATTTATTTAACCCATTCAAAATGTCAAAAATGGTATCAGGTGTTCGATTGGAGTCCCTCTCTCCGCAAGCTTTAAAATGATCATCAGGTAACTGCCAGGCATTTTTTTGTTTAGGGCCTTTCCTGTATTGGCTTTTACAGTTTATGTAGCAGTAAAAACACCTTTACACATTTTCTACTTTTGGCCATGGCTTATGCCATGATCACAACAGATATCGACTACTGATTTGCCCGATTCCTGTTCATTTAAAATCCCGATAATCTTTTTTCCTGTGAATGAGGAGGTCAATTATTTAAAACCGGCAGCTTTAATATAGCAACGGCGCCACGGCCAGTTATATTAGGTTCCAATGAAAATGCGGCCGTTTCTTTCCCGATGGATTGATTGATAATGCCGATCCTTTCTTTTATCAATGCAAGCCCCAAAGATTTTTTCTTTACAAATTCATCTGCCTTTTTTTCGTCTTCTGTTTGTCTTAATCCCCTGCCGTTATCTTCGGTAATGAAGATGAGCAAATCCTCTTCGTGTATGGCGGTTACTTTAAAATGCAGGCCAGCTCCTGGTGCATCGCGTAAGCCATGATGAATTGCATTTTCAACGATAGGCTGTACCATCATGGGGGGAATCAGCAATTCAGAAAGGTTTGTATTGGGCGCCTGCTCAAATTCATAAGAAAACTGATAATTAAACCGCGCCGCTTCCAGTTCAGCATAAAGCTTTAACGCCTGCCATTCCAGTCCGGCATTAACATATTGTTGTGTAGAGTTCTCCAGCATCAACCTGCACAGTGCGGCAAATTTTTGCAACAGGCGGCCCGCGGTCTTGGGTTCATTGTTCACTATAAATGCTTCAATGGAATTAAGAACGTTGAAAATAAAATGAGGGTTCATCTGCGCACGAATGGCTTTTAATTCACTTTGCATTAACTGGTTCTGGATCTTTAATTCCCATTCTTTACGTTCGGCCTGCTGTTGTTGCACTGCGTGTTGCAGCCTCAGCTGTTTTATCCTGTATTTGTTTAAAAAGAAGAGGAAAATCCCTACTATAACAACCAGCGAGAGTATGACATACACCCACAGTTGTTTTAAACGAAGCGTGGCAAGCTCCTGTTCTTCTTTAAATTCGGTAGCCTGTTTGTTTAACCGGTAATTAGTTTCCAGTTCAGCAATTTTGCTGCGCGTTTCCCAGGAGTAGAGGGAATCCCTTAGCCGGGTGGACGCCTTCAGGTTCATCAGCGCTGATTTATAGTCGCCTTTAGCTTCCTGCAACCTTGCGAGCATATTCGTAGTGCTTGCTATATATTCCGCATTGTTGGTTTCTTTGCTCAGCGCATTAGCCCGCCTGATATATTTTTCAGATGAGTCCAAAAGCCGGTACGCAGTTGAGCCCTGCGCCCTGTTTAAAAATAAAAATCCCAGGTTCTCCAGATTTGCGATAGAAATGCTGAATGCAGGGTCTATATCATCCCATATTTTTTGCGCCTTTAACCCGTATTCGGTCTTTTTAACGATGTCCTTTGCCGTTACAGACAATTTATAATACATGGTCGCCATACCTTTCCGGTCATTTATTTGTTCAAATAACAGGAATGCTTTTCCATAATATGCTACTGCCTGTAACGTATCTTTTCTCAATAAATATGCATTGGCGAAAGACTCTGTGGCATTCGCCTTATTCAGGGCATCGCCATCCTTTTCAGCATACCCTAACGCCTGCCCGGCGTAATGCAGCGCTTTATCAGCATTGCCCATCAGGTAGTATAGTTCGGAAAGATTGTGGGAAGCAATGGAAAGATTGTAATAATCATTTGCTTTTTCCGCAATGGGTATTATTCTGAATAAATATTCAACGGCTTTATTATAATTGCCCTTATCCTGGTACGCTGAACCGATATTCAGCAATGCACTGATAATGCCCCCGCTGTTATTGATACTTGTATTAATAGTATAGGCCCGGTTGTAATAATAAATGGAAGAATCATATCGCCCCGCATAAGATAAAACGTTACCTATTGACATATTAAATGCCGCCATGCCTTTATTCCATTTCAGCTTTTCAGATCTGGCCAGCCCGTCACGGGCATATTGCATGCTTTTTACCGGGTCGATGGTAGTATAGGCATCTCCGATTCTGTAGATCAATTTTATTTTGTTGGTATCTTCTTTTACCTTTACCAGGCTTTTCACCATGGAATCTATTGCGCGCAGTCCATACTTTTGCCCGCTGGCAACCTGGATCAGCGATATGGCAAAGACTATAAGGGAGATCTCTTTAAAAGAGGATACACGCATTCCCCAAAAATAGCGGTTGATCTATCAATTTCAAAGGGTTTTCCTTATTCATTCAGGTGGTTTACGCGTTGAAATACCTGGTTGGCTCGTCGGCTCGAACAGGGTACCCCACCCTGGCTATCTTTGACTTATACGATTATCTCAATAAAACATATTCTTCAAATACTCAAAATCAAACAAGATGAAGAAGATTTTATTATTTATTACATCGATTAGCACTGTTTCTTTAATCCTGACTTTTTATTCCTGCTCAAACAAGAATGAAAAGAAACCAGACAACAGTGCTACAACCGGCAAACCCAAACAGGAAGATGTTATAAAACTGGGACAACATCTTGTAACCATAATAGGTTGTAACGATTGTCATTCTCCCAAAAAAATGGGGGCACAAGGCCCGGAAATCATTCCTGACTTAATGTTGTCAGGCTATCCCTCCAACAGACCTTTGGTAAAGCTTGACAGCAAATTAATCAAGGAGGAGGGTTTTCCGATGTTTTATCCAGACCTCACGGCTTCTGCAGGCCCCTGGGGTATTTCCTTTGCAGGAAATTTAACACCCGATGAGACCGGTATCGGCAACTGGACAGAGAAACAATTTAAAAAGGCGCTCACCGAAGGAAAATTTAAAGGACTTGATGACGGCCGGACTTTATTACCACCGATGCCCTGGATGAATTTTAAAGCACTGACAGACGATGAGATCCACGCCATTTTTTCTTATTTGAAAAGTATTAAACCGGTTAAAAATATCGTCCCAAGTGCAATTTCGCCAGATAAAATGTAAAACATTGGCGAATAAAACTCCCTTATTTACACAGGTGATTTGCGCATCAGAATACCCGGTTCGCTCATCTGCATATACACAAAGCTTAGGTCTGGCTATTTTCGGTTTACACAAATAAACGTATCAAGTCATGAAACAGCTAAAACAAGTTTTTCAACTGCTATTACTGACCATAACCCTTGCCGCATGTAGTAAAGGCGGCGGAAACAATGATGGCGGAATTACCAACCCTCCGGAAACTGCTACTCCAAAAATTATAGCAGGAAGTGGATATAGCTTCCTGTTAAAAACGGATGGAACGCTTTGGGTTGCCGGAAACAATTTGCACGGCCAGTTGGGTGATGGGACGGAGATTGCCAAGCCTGCATGGACGAAAGTAGCTGATAATGTTGCAGATGTCAGTACAAAAGTCGGAGCTTATCCTCCACACAGCCTTATGCTTAAAAAGGATGGAACACTGTGGGCTGCAGGCTCTAACTTTGCCGGGCAGTTCGGTAATAATAGTACTAAAGGCAATTCTAACTGGGTAAGCGTGGCAAACAATGTAGCAACCATGTCTGCGTCTGCGGGCCACGGATACAGCTTTATGATCAATAAAGCCGGAGAAGTTGCAGCCACTGGAAATAACCGGTACGGGCAATTTGGTAATGGCTCCATTAATAAGATTGACTCTGTATGGAAAACAGTGGCAAATGGTGCAACGTCTGCAGCTACAGCGGTAAGCAATGCCTTTTTATTAAAATCGGACGGCTCTGTTTGGGCTGCCGGATTGGAGTTGGGCAATGGTACTACAAGTAGCACTACCTGGGTAAAAGTAGGAGATAATGCCGCGTCTGTAACATCAGGAATGTCTCATAGTTTTATTCTTAAAAAAGACGGCACACTTTGGGGCATCGGGGACGGCGACCTCTTAGGCACCGGCTCTACAACACACGTCAGTTCGTGGGCACAGGTGGCCAGTCAGGTTGCCGCTGTATCAGCCGGGGAGCATCATAGCCTGATACTAAAGCAGGATGGCACCGTGTGGGCAACCGGAAAAAATGATTCGGGGGAATTAGGTAAGGGGAGCTCCAGCAACAGCACATCCTGGGTACAAGTGGCTGACAACGCCGTGGCAATATCTGCCGGTGGTTCGCATAGTTTTGTTCTAAAAAAAGATGGTACGCTTTGGGCAGCGGGGCAAAATTACCAGGGAGCATTTGGTGACAACAGTGTTATTGCTGTTGGGGGAAATACAGTTACCTTTACAAAAATAAAAACGCCGTAGCGCAAGGCCATGATCAATGCTGCTATACTTGATGATGAGCCCCGCAGCAGTTGGCTGCTGGAGCAAAAGCTACACGATTTTCGTGATAGCATAAATATTAAAGTTATTTATAATTCCCCTGAAAAAGCGTTGCAGGAAATCAGAACCCATAAGCCGGACATCCTTTTCCTCGATGTTGAAATGCCCGGTATGAATGCTTTTCAGTTTCTTGAACGCCTCGGTGAATTTAGTTTTGAAATCATTTTTACAACCGCTCATAACACTTATATACTTGATGCGCTGCGGGTCAGCGCCATAGATTATTTGCTGAAACCGATAGATGAAGACGAACTCCGAAAAGCCATTGACCGGCTAAGCAAAAGGATAGCGGCAAAGCAAAAATCCCCAAAAACAAGTTCAACAGACAACAAACAACAAGAGCATGGGCGCCTGGCGCTTCCCACGGCGGAAGGAATACATCTTGTGAACAGGTCCAATATCACCCATGTAGAGGCCATGAGCAATTACAGTATATTTCATATTGTTGGCAGCAAAAAAATTATTGTTTCCAAAACATTGAAAGAATTTGAAGATACCCTCGGCGGGCCATCTTTCCTGCGGGTAAGCCGTTCCGTGATAGTCAATCTGGATTACGTAGTAAAATATCGCAAAGGAGAAGGAGGCACACTGGAATTAATGGATGGAAAAGAGATTGAAGTGTCTCCTTTGCGAAAAGATGCATTAGCAGAGCGGTTGTTTGGGTAAACCTCAAAATAAGACCAACAGCATCTGCTCAATTAAAATTACTCTTAAACATAAATAAGCCTGCAACAAAACAAGAAGTGAATTCCTGATGAAAGGATTCTATCAGAGGAAGATTGAAACCAGCTTAGCAGCATGGAGAAACTGAAGGAGTGAGCATACATTTTAAATGAATACAATTGTTTAAGCCTCGCATCTTTATCAGCCACAACCGACGTCCAGTAAGCAAATTGCGGATCGGCTTTAACGGCATTCGTATCAGTTGTTTCAAATTTTGGCCGCAGGCGAACATATTCTCTGATGGCTTCTGTGGTTTCATTGGAAATTGCCATCGTCATCAATATTATTGCCGGGTATTTCTTTGGTATTCGTCCATTGTATACCTGCCAAATCGGGATGTGTGCTGTCAAGCCCATCGCCAATAACTGCTACAATAATTTTCTTTTTCGGTTTTTTATTTTTAAGGATTGTGTTGTACGCTTTTTCCACGCTTGTGCCGGGAAAGCCATCCTGCTGCCAGTCGAGTAATTGCCAGTTAGGCGGAGGTTTTTTTTGGGCAAAAGATACAATTATTGCCAGGCAAAAAAAGCCTGTAAAAAGTGAACTTTTGAGAAACATTGAGTAGCGTTTATGAAGTGAATGATCACATCAATCTCATCGTAAAAAATAAATATCCTGTTAAGGATGTTTTTTATTCTGACGCGCGCTTTTTATTAATTCATTCCATTGAACAGTGTTATGAAGTACTGTTAAATCCTGATCCGACTGCATATTATTGATATCAGAAAAATGATTTTCTTTAACAGCCTTGTTCAGATAATAAAAGGATTTGTCAATCTTACCTGAGAGCGCCCAAAAGCAGGCTGCAATGTAATTTGCTTTAGCTAATGCCCCCTGGTTACCATACAGGCTGGTTAAGGCAGCGTACGCTTTTGTACTGAACAGGGAATCGAAAAGCAGTGTACCTTCTTTGTACTTCTTTTCATCGTGCAGTTGATATGCTCTTGTTATACAGTCATTCACCAATGCGATGCCTTTATTGACGACAACAATTTCTTTTCGCAATGCTACTAACCTTGTGCTGTCGAATAAACGCCCGTTTAAAATCACTGCGTTAATTTTTTGGGTATTGGTGATATCTTCCAACGGATTGGCATCCAACAATACAAGATCGGCTATTTTCCCTTTTTCGACAGTGCCTAAAGAATCTGTCCTGTTCAGGAACAGAGCAGGGTTTAACGTAGCGGCTTTTAGTATATGCGCAGGGGATACCCCTGCTTCCCGCCATAGCTTCATTTCCCAATGTGTGGAAACCCCGGTCATTAATGGTGGCACCACAGCATCTGTACCTATCAGCATTTTAACACCGGAGGAATCCATTAAGCGAACACCTTCTTTGTTAAAAACATAATCACGGTGCATTATTTCCCAATGTTCAGGCTTATTATACAGTTTATGATGTTTTTTTTGCCAGGCGCTATTCTCTTCTATTATACCAGGGTAGGAAAGCTCCTGGTCGTAAGCATCCTTGTTGGTTGCCCACAGGCTGTCGTCCATAAAACTCACTACCTGCCGGGTGGCAAGTGTAGGCACTTCCCATGTGTTGCCTGCGGCCAGCGCCTGCAATAATTGTTGTTGTTTCTCTTTGCTGAAATGTTCCAATGCCAGCCTGGTTGGCCTCAAAATATCTTCGGGTGTATAGGTTTTATTCTTTAAAGAATTACCGCCCGTTACCGCGTAATGGTATATACGATTGGCCCTTATGGAGTCATAAACCGATGAACAGGCTTCTATATAACCATCCATATGATCAACAGCATCCATACCTTTTTTTATGGCATCAAAATAAGATACACGGAAAGGCAGATGGCCGGTTACTTTTAGTCCCTGGTCATGTGCACAGGTAATGATGGTGTCAAATACTTCCGGGTTCAACTGCCAGTATACTTTTATAAAATCGGTTCCGGCAAGTTTTACGAGATTCACAGCCTGCATAGCTTCCGATGTAGTGGTTACTACTGTCGATTGTGGTTGTACCGCAGGATAACCATCCAGTATATGCCCGGAAACAACGAAACGCGGCGACGGGAATATACCCTTATCATTTGCTTCCCGGACCCTGTTATTGGTAGCCAGTTCGCCGAACGGCTCCCTGAATCCTGTGATACCGTTCAATATCAGCAAACGTAAGTTCTGGCAGGTCCAGTCATAATAAGACATGTCTGCCGTGATATGAATGTGCATATCCCAGAAGCCGGGGACCAGGTATTTACCATTTCCGTTCAATTGCCGGGAAGATGCTTTCGTTCCCCCCGGAGCAATTGCGGTGATACGGTTGCCTTTTATAAGCACGTCCTTGTCGGTGAGTATTCCCCCATTTGCCACGTCAACAATGTTTACATGGCTGATTACAATGCCTGTGATTTTTGTTTGGGCAGGAGCAGAAAGAGCCGCTAATATAAATGCGAGAGAAAAGTAAAGTGATTTCATGATGATAATGAATGGTTTATTTCTAATTACCATTTCTTTATACCTGACTTCATAAGTAAAATAAATACGCCGAAAATAATAAAGCAGCATCTTTTTTTGTTGTAAAAAAGCGACAAAGTATAAGGGCATCCCTTATAATCGGGCAATTAACCACCCACGTTTGGGGAAACTGCCCTGGGGAAAGGATATAGCGGAGAACGGTAAGAGAAGCACTTCCATAACGCGCTCATCAGCAAACGGACGGATATGTAGAGATCCTGTAAACAGGAGGTTACCTGGATGCTGGCTTTGCCCTCGGCTTACCCAGGAGTTGCAGAACGGATTCGTAATATTCCTCGATAGGCTCAAGACCCATCTCCTTCCTCCGTTTATCCACGTTTTCCGGATCAGCGAGGTCTGGCGGATAAGCGATTTTATTATTACTGTCAAACAAGCTGCCATTCTTGCCATAAGTAAGCTGCGTACCGTAAAGCTGCTTCCCGCCTGTGTTGCGCTGAACACGATCATAGAGATAAGCATAGTCTTTCCTGGAGATATCTCCTTTTTTGGAAAGCTTTTCCAGTACCGGCAACATCTCCAACTGAAACTGAGGGTCTTTATCCCCATGCTGGATCAATGTGAAAAAATGATGTGATGCATCCGCGCCCACCATCCGGATAGTGGGATAGCCATACTGCGCGTAGATCTTTTTGACAATCTGCAACTGGCGGACAAAGGTTTCCTTTTTCAGGGCTGTCTGTTGCGCCTGGCTGTCTGCGGGCGCATTGCGCTCGATCAGGTCCTTTAATTTGAGCTGTACTGCCTGATCCACATCATAAAGACTGTCAATGGTTCTGGTCAGAGACTGATTCACCTGCGCGCTCGCGTCTGCCGCTATAAAAACAAATAATAAAGTATAAAGGCGTATTACAACTTTCATGGATTTCGATTTCTTCTGCAAAAATAACCGTTGGCAGGATGCCACAATTGTACAAATGTAAACTACACGTGCAACCACACATTTTCCTGCTGAAAGCCTGTTTTACCGAAAAATACACCGGGTGACAGCGAAGTCAGCGATTTAAAGATCCTGATAAAGTGGGATTGGTCATAGAAGCTACTGTCAAGC
Organism: Chitinophaga niabensis; assembly: GCA_017849435.1. Classification (GTDB taxonomy): domain Bacteria; phylum Bacteroidota; class Bacteroidia; order Chitinophagales; family Chitinophagaceae; genus Chitinophaga; species Chitinophaga niabensis_A. The sequence continues at coordinate 783,062 of JAFIGY010000002.1, read as the reverse complement.
CCCAGCTCCGTTAAGGTTCTTGAGCCGTCTCTGGTTTTCACGGCGTTCCTGAACCGCTGGATCTTCCGGAATTCTACCGGCGTTTTCCCAAGGTATCTTACAAAGATCCGATTGAGATACTGCCGCGAAATATTCAGGCTCTCTGCAATCTCCGATACATTCTTTCCCTGTTCCATTCCGCTGAGTATGGCCGGCAACAATGGATCGACAGCGAAAACAGACTTTGATAACCAGTATTGCTCCAGTAAGGCGATCTGTTCCTTTCGGTCAGGCGTGTGAAAAATATGCGTCATCGCTTCCCGGAAGTCGGGGAACGGATCAAAGCGCGCAAAGTTCTCCGCCTTGTTATATTCAGCCAGGCCGGGCACAAAAGTATGCAGGCCGAGCGGTTTAAAATATATCGTCAGTTCATTGACAGGCCCTTCATAACTGACCAGCAACGGCGCAACATAGTTACAGGTAAGGTTGGATTGGAAATTTGGACAGGACGATGAAGTGCATATCACTTTATTTTCCGTGACATCAATTTGCGCGTTCTCAAGAACGGAAATGATAAAGTAGTTATTAGGGAAAGTATAATACCTTAACCCGCTACCCTCCTCACATCCACTCAAAAAATAATAGCCCTCTATAAAATCCGCGAGTATGGGATTATCCGGCCGGTAGAAATTGAATCGCATTGCTATAAATTTAGTTTAATTCCAATTCAAAACCGGATATTTCATAGTTTTATGCAGCATGGCCAAGCTCCCATATTATACTGATATCAATGACTTCCTTGCGTCTATCCCCTGGCCGGGAAGAACAACTGATCCGGACTTCTACTGCCTGCGGGTAAAGAAATTGGATCAGGAACTGCATATTTACCGGCCGCCTTTCAAACGGTCGTTTTACTTTTTCGCACTGTTCTATAATTCCGGAAAACTGGAGGTGCAATACGGCGATCAAACTATTCATGATCCCGACTCTTTTCTTGTTTTTCATTCACCTGACCTGGTTTACAGCTTCTCTCACAATAACGCGCTGGAGGGTTATATTATCTACTTTAAACCAGCCTGTTTCTCTTTTTTTAAACCGGATTTTCACAAAGAGTTCCCTTTATTTGATCTGTTGCATACCAACCTGTTCAGGTTTGATCATACCACTTTTGAAGTGCTGGCGCCGCATTTTGAAGCAATATTTACCGCTTATGAAAAATCCGGGAAAGAGCCGCAGATGGAAGCACGGATGAAATTACTTGGCCTGCTTTATCATTTGGAGGGCTTTATGATGGAAAGGCAGAAAGAGGTCAGACTGGCCAATGCGCAACAAATACTTCTTCGAAAATATATCCAGCTCATCAATAACCATTATATCGATAAACGGACGGTGCAGGAATATGCCGATCTGCTGGCTGTAACGGCCAACTATCTTTCCCAATCCGTCAAACAGGTTTCAGGCAGGAACGCGCTCGCTTATATCTCTGAAAGGCTGATCAGCGAAGCCAAATCCCTGATCCGTTACACCGATCTCGAAATAACGGAAATTGCCTATCAGCTGAATTTTTCAGACCCTGCCAATTTTGGCAAATTCTTCAAAAAACAAACCGGCGTATCGCCTTCTGCATTCAGGAAAGAAAAGAAGTGATCAAATTTACCCGTTTACCCAAGTTTTAAACCAATTGTTCCAGGCCGGGTGTAGTTTCTTTGTTGTATCGATTTAAATACATCTTAACCTTTCAATTTAACACGATGGCAACAAAAGTTTTTATCAATCTCCCGGTGAAGAATCTCGACAGATCAAAGGTTTTCTTTGAAGGTCTCGGCTTTCATTTCAATCCGCAGTTCACCGATGCAAATGCCGCCTGCATGGTGATCAGCGATACCATTTATGCCATGCTGCTCATGGAACCTTACTTTCAAACCTTTACCAAAAAAACGATCAGCGATGCGCAAAAAAGTACCGAAGTGCTGATCACGCTGGATGCCGTATCAAAAGAAGAGGTATCAAATATGGTCGCTAAAGCGAAGGAACTGGGCGCAGTCATTTATCGCGAGCCACAAGACCATGGCTGGATGTATCAACACAGTTTTGCCGATCTGGACGGCCACCAATGGGAATTTGCCTACCTCGATGCATCTCAGTTACCTGGTTGAAAGATCATTTTTTAATCCCTTATTAAGCCTGAAGGCTTGTAACGGCAGCAGGGATTTGCTATTTTGTTCCTTCAACCTGAAAATGCAAAATATCTATGAAAAGACTACTACTGTCCGTTACAATCGCCTGTAGCTGTATACTTGCTGCGCACAGCCAGAACAACTCCGGCAAGCCCCGCGAGATTGAAGTGTACAAGGCAAAAGAAATAGAGCCTTATAAACCCGCCCCGGCTCCCGTGGTGAAGAAAGATGCCACTGCCGGCAATGGAACTTCCAAAGTTGCGGACATTTCGTTCTTCATTAAAAAATGGAAAACAGGCGTTACGGATGCATTTTATGTAGTAGACAATGGCGCCGCCGGCAAAACGATGGTGGTGAATGTGAATGCAAGAACAAAGCCACTGCACATCAATAGCGATGGTTCCTATTATTGGGAGGCATACGGTGAGCAGCGCAAAGGACGCTGGGAAAAAACCGGCAAATCAGACTATCCTGTCGTTTTGAAAAATGCGATCCAGAACCGCGACTGGTATGTAGGCCAGCACAACAACGGTAAGAACGCCATTTTCATCTGGGATCATGACGCTACCAGCTATACCGGGGTCCCGCTCTAATCTGCCTTTACAGCTTTCTCCAGAATTCCGGCAATTGCAGCATACCCTCTTGACCGGGCGTGCTGCAATGCCGTTACCCCTTCGCTATCAGGAATGTGGATGTTACATCCTGCATCCACCAGTATCTTTACCACGGCTACATATTTTTCGCTCCCGTTTCCCAACACCACCGCTTCCATCAGCGCCGTCCAGCCCAGGCGGTTCACATGATCTATGGGAAATCCTTTGGTGGAGGTTAATATACGCACAACTTCCAGGTGCCCTTTTTCGCAGGCCGGGATCAATGCAGTACCATTATAGCGGTTGAATATATCAAACCTTGCCCCGTTGGCGAGGAACAAATTTATCAATGCGGCGTATCCCGATGCTCCTGCATACAGGAAAGGACTGTCTTTCCTGTCATCCTGCTGATTTACATCCGCCCCGTATGCTACCAGCAGCCGCGCCATTTCCAGGTTATTGGCCTGTGTTGCGATCAGCAGGAGCGATTTGCCGTTCCCGTCCTTTGTATTTACATCCGCCCCTTTCTTCAATGCGGCTTCCACAACGGCCGGTTGATTATTCTTTACGGCTTCTATGATCGATGTTTGCCGGCTCATATCAATATCTGTTTTACACGCGTTCAGAAAAAATGCTGACAGGATCAAAAGAAAGTGGTTTATCATATCAGTATACAATGTTTCCGCGATGGATCAATGATCTAACCGGCGATATACGGGATACGGCCTCCGCAGAACAGCTGGCATCCACTAACACCAGGTTTGCCGTATCATCAGCCTTCGGCCATTGGCGGTTACCTTTATCGTCCAGTGGCAGGATGTTGTGTGTTGCAAGTTTCAGACATCTTGAAAGGTCCAGCTCGCTGGTATAGCCATATAGTTGCGCCATCAGGTTGGCTTTCTGCAAAACGCTACCTGATCCGAAAGTGCTCCAGTGATCAATAATACAATCATTCCCCGCGCGAACATCCACACCGTGCTTGTACAACACCGGGATGGGCATCGTTCTGCTGCCGAATGGAATGGTAGAAATAACGCCGATCTGCGCATTTGCCATCTTTTCTGCAACCTCCTCCAGCTCGCGCCCCTCCAGTTTTGCCAGTACAAAACAATGACTGATGAATGTTTTTCCTTTCAATACAGGATTCTCATTCACTTTGTCGATAAGATACATCACTGTTTTCAGGCCGGGTTCTCCGCCTTCGTGGAGGTGGATGTCAATACCCTTGTTATGGTCCAGTGCCAATTGCAGCACGAAATCCATGCTCTTCTCCACGCTTCCGTCAATGGCATTGGGGTCCAGCCCTCCGATAAAATCGATATCCATCTTGGCGGCTTCCTTCATCAGTTGTGCGGACTGTGTATAATAGATCCCGTGTTGCGGAAATGCCACCAGTTCTGCATCAAACGAATGCTTCTTGTTCTCGAGGGCTTTTTGCAGGTTCTTTAAAGAATCCAGTTTTGAAGTGGGCTCAATATTCACATGACTCCGCGCAAAACTGGAGCCACGGGACTGCAGTAGCTCAATGAGCTTCTCCGCACGATAGGTGGACGTTTTCAGCAGTTCCGGAATGATCTTCTGTTCAAACGCGATCATGTCTTTTACAGACCTGTTCTTCCTGAGATGCGCCTTCCAGGGACCACCGTAGAAGGTTTTGTCCAGGTGAATATGCATGTCTTTAAACGCCGGAAGCATGAGCCATCCCTTTGCATCAACAGCCGCAGCATTCGGCTTATTCGGCAGCACCGACTTTATCTTCCCTTCACTGATCCCGATTGTAAATAATTCCGTTTTTGTAGCGATGACCTCACCCTCCTCATATTCAAAACCCGTTTCGAGCCTTACATTCTTCAATGTGAGTGCTTTACTTCCGGTTGTGGATTTTATTTGTTCTGTTGCGTTTGAAGGAAGGCCGGACAGCAGGCCGCTGCCACCTGCGAGCAGGATAGACGAACTTTTAATGAAATGTTTGCGGGAAATTGATTCGGAAGACATACTACTTTATTTTGCAGGCAAAGCTACCCAACTTTCCCCCGGAGTGAATGGAGGATTTATGCCAAAACTTGTAAATTTTATAACTGTTCTCTGAATTCCCGTGGAGAAACCCCGGTCTGGCTTTTGAAGAAATTGGAGAAATAAGCGAGGTCGCTGAAGCCGAGGGTAAAGGCGATCTCTTTTATGGACATTTCCGAGGCATAGATGAGCCGCTTGGCCTCCAGTATAGTCTGGTGCTGGATCAGGAACATGGCAGGTACGTGAAAATGTCTTTTGCAAAGTATATTCAGGTAATTGGCCGAAATATTCAACTGATCCGCATAAAAAGCCACTGATCTTTGCTCTCTGAAATGCATGTTCACCAGCGAATGATATTTGAACAGCACCGGTTTTGCACGATATGTTGTTATATCCTCGAATGCACTTTCCGCTTCACGGCTGATCATCTGGGCAATGATCCTGCTCCTTAGATGAACGATGCTCCACTGGATGGACTTCTTGCGAAGTTCCTGCCGGATCGATTCAAACTCGTACAGCAGTTCCCGGAAAGCCCCGGGCGCGAGTGCGATCACGGGATGGTTCTGGTAAAGTACAAATGAGAATTCAAGCGCATCCTGAAAGGTTTCAAAAACAGGCCGGCTGATCATCAGTTGGTGCGCCCGCGTTTTCCTGCCAAGATCCCAACGATGTACCTGCTCCGGGAATAAGAGATGCACCTGGTGGTCTGTCACTTTGTGATCGATGAAATCGATCGAATGGGTCCCGCTGCCTTTTTCAAACAGGAGAAAAACGAGGAAGTCGTGTTGATGCGGCTTTTCAATATGCCTTTCCCCCCGGATCTCGTGGTAGAGCAGGTTATAGTCCGCCTCCGATTCAGGAGGCCGGAACGCTTTGATCCCCAGCACAGGGAAATGTTCTTTCGCTTTACCAGACATTGACATTTTTTACAAGGGAATGAAATAATGGTTCTCTAATTTACGACGAATAAATTCTGAAAAATATGCATTGGAGATCCCTTCACCACGAAGGGGGACTTACCTGTCAATTTTCCGGTTGTTCCCGGTTGGCAATTTCTGTAAATTAGTAGACGTAAACTAGGTACATGGAATACAGAGAGATCATACCCGGAGAATTATTACGGCCATACGTCCAATGCTATTATACTTTCGAGTCGGAAACAGGCGTGGAAATGGATGACACCGTATTTCCCGGCGGGCATATGGAGGTCATTTTCAATCTTGGTGAAGGGATATGGCAATTTTCCGTGAATGACGTATTCCAGACCACACCGCCGGTTGAGCTGTGGGGAAAGCTTACACAACCGCTTGCCGTGAGGTCCGCAGGAAAGAACAAAATGCTGGGTATCCGCTTCCATGCGCATTCCGCGGCATACTTCCTGGATGGCGAAGTGGGGCGGTTCAATGATCAGGTGACCGATCTGCGGGACCTGCTTGGTGAACCGGTGAAAACACTGCATGCCCGGCTGAAGGGCACACCGCAATTGCATAAAAGGATCGCGCTGATAGAAAAATTTTTATTGGGCCGATTGGCAAAAAAAGAAAAGCGGCTCGGCCATATCGCCATGGTTGGGCAAATTGTCAAAGACCTGCAGCAAACCGATGGTCCTGATCACATTGAAACCATTGCTTCCCGGTACAATATTTCTTCCCGCTACCTGAGCAAGCTTTTTTTGCAATACACCGGCGTCACCCCGAAATTCTATAACAAGATCAACCGTTTTCAGCTCAGCCTTCAGCTGATATCAGAACATCCATCTTCCCTCACCACCGTCGCTTATGATTGTGGCTATTTCGATCAATCCCATTTTATCCGCGATTTCAAACTCTTCACCGGTTTTACCCCTTCCGCGTATTCCCCTGCCGCTTACCCCGTAGCGCAGGCTCTCACCGTCAATTGACATTGTTCCGTTTTGTACAATTCCGGACGTATCTATCCTCCTAATTTTGTGTTGACATTTACCTCAACATCAAAATGCTGACGTTTAAAGATAAATACGACATCCTCCTCCGGAAAGACGCCCGGTACGAAGGCATTTTCATTGCAGCCGTGAAAACCACGGGCATCTTTTGCAAACCCGGCTGCTCTGCCAGGAAGCCCAAACCGGAGAATGTGGTCTTTTACGATTCCGCTGAAGAGGCTATGGGAAAGGGTTTCCGGCCATGTCTCAAATGCAGGCCGATGGAAAAGAACGGCGAAATGCCCTCCTTCATCCACCGCCTGCTGGAAGAACTCGACAACGATCCGGGCCTGCGGATCACAGATGCGGTGTTAATAAAAAGAAAGCTGGCACCCGGCAGGATCAGAAGATGGTTCAAAAAACATTACCACATGACCTTCCATGCTTATCAACGGAAACGCAGGATCAATAATGCTTTCCGGGAGATGTCCGGCGGCAGCTCCATTACCCGGACGGCGTTTCATGTAGGCTTCGGATCCATCAGCGGATTTGCAGACAGCTACCGGTCCGTATTCGGGAAAGCACCTTCCCGCGCAAAAGAAACAACCGTGATCAGCATGGCGCAATTTGCTTCTCCATTGGGACCCATGATAGCCGGCGCCACCACAGAAGGGCTGTGCCTGTTGGAATTCACAAACCGGATCAGGCTGGAAAAAGAAATGGATGATCTGAAAAAAAGATTACAGGCAGTGATGCTGCCCGGGAATCATCCTTATCTCGGGCAGGTGCAACAGGAGCTGGCAGAATATTTTGAAGGGATGCGGCAGACATTTACCATTCCGTTAGTCATGCCCGGCTCCACTTTTGAACAGGCGGTATGGCAACAACTGCAATCCATCCCTTACGGCGAAACCTGGTCGTACAAAGAACAGGCTTTGTGCATGCAACGTGCCAATGCCACCCGCGCAATAGGCGCTGCGAACGGCCGCAACCGGCTCGTCATCATCGTTCCCTGCCATCGCGTGATCGGCAGCAACGGCAATCTCACCGGGTATGCCGCCGGTATAGAAAAGAAACAATGGCTGCTGAACCTCGAAAGAAAATATTCTTCACAATAAAAATCAGGCAATATGAATTTACCCAAAAGAGCAGAAGATGCGCATGCAGCACTTGCAGCGGCTTTCAACACCGGCAACGTAGCCACGGTAATGAGCATGTACGATACCTCCGGTATTATTGTTCCCGAGCCCGGCAAACCCGTTTCCGGCAGAGATCGTTTTGAAGAAGCCATCAAAGCCATTTTATCCATCAGGGGAAAAATGGAGATCAAAACGGTCTACTGCCTGCAAACCGGGAACATCGCCATAGGAAGATCTGAATGGAACATCACGGACGGCGATGAAGTGAAAGTAAGCGCCAAAGGCATAGAGGTCATGCACCAGCAAACCGATGGTACCTGGAAAATCCTGATAGATCATGCTTTCGGCGCGGAAACAGGTCTGATCGCGTAAAGCATTTGTATCGTCTCCTTCCGTCACAGGGACAAACTTTCGTTTGTCCCTTTCCGTATTATATGCATCTTTTGTGGCATTGACCGCCGTAGCCTTTTTCCCTACATTGTGGCCACAATTATAACCGTATCTATGTCTGAATACCTGACCTTCAGGAAATACGCTACAGCCGAAGAAGCACTGTCCATGCAGGAATTCCTCCAGGCCGGCGATATTCCGGCGGTATTGGAAGAAACCCCTGTCATGCTGGATCAGCAACTGATCGGACAACATTTCGATAACACTTTTTTGCTAAAGATCCCTGCTGCCCTGTTCTCCGCGGCAGACGCCCTCATCCGCCAGCTCCAAACGACAGACGATGAAGATGCTGACCCGGATTATTATCTCCTCGCTTTTTCAGAAGCGGAGCTGCGTGAAGTGATCGAAAAGAAAGATGAATGGGGAGAATATGATTACGCCCTCGCCCTGAAACTCCTTGAAAAAAAAGGCGTAACATTCACCCCTGCGCAATTGGCGTATCTGGACCGCCAGCGTAAAGAACAGCTGGCCCGGCCGGAAGCGATCGGCCGTTTATGGCTGTGGATCGGGTTTCTGTCTGCTTTCATCGGAGGATTATTGGGCTTTTTTATCGGCGGGTTCCTCTGGTATACGAAGAAAACCCTCCCAGACGGCACCCGTGTATACGCTTATACGCCCGCTATCCGCAAGCAGGGGACTGTCATGCTTTGTGTTGGCACAGTGATGACGCCGCTCTGGATATGGTATATCATGGCAGGCGGAAGTCATCCGAGCCTTCGCATGTTCTTCCACCTTCTTTTTGAAACGATTTTTTGATGCGCTTTCATCTGCTACCGGGTTTGCTGTAACAACCATTTTACGAGGTCTTTCGCGGCTGCGGGGTTTTCATATTCGGCGGGGATCCGCTTTCCGTCCGTATATTCATTGTAGAGCCAGGGGTCTCCCACCGCAAACACGGTACCCTTCCCCACTTTCGAAACCGCCATGATCACGTCCGTTCCTTCCGTGATCACCGCCCTGGCCGGTGGTTTCACTTCGAGGATGCTGATCTCTTTCAGGTAGACTTTTTGAATGGAAGGAAAGATGGGATGATGCGGGGGAATGTGGATGGCGCCGGTAGGATAGTCTTTCCCTTTCACCATATTCCGGCTGCGGTCTGTGAACGTGATCCCGAAACGTTTGGACAGCCTGCTGAAATGATGCAGCTCCGCATTCGCGCTGTCATTCCCCATCAGCACCAGCACGCCGCCGTTCTCCACCCATTTGTAAATGGCGTCGATGTGAGGTTGTTCGATGAATTGGGGGGAGGGATTCTCCTTTTCATTGTCCGCATCCACGATGATGTAGATCGCGGCTTTGCGGAGGCTGGCGGCTGTGGGGGCTTCGTATAGCGTTGCTGTGTCTGCGCCCTGCTGCAGGAAGGTGTTGCCCAGGATGGAAAATCCGCTCATGGCGGTCTCTTCCCATTTATAGTGCCAGGAGTGAAGCCTGCCGGCGGAGTCTTTCTTTTGCTCATTATTGAAATAGCTGTCCAGCAAAACGATCTTTTGCGCGGAGGCCTGCAAAGAGGCGGTCAGTAACGTGAAATAAAGGAACGCTTTCATCCTGATGAACAATTTACCATTGTTTCCCGAGAAATGCAAACGTTTGCATCTTCCGGATAATCTTTGGATGGTCAACAACAATCGCGGGGGTCCGATTGTATTTATAGGAACCAAACCCGTTTCTTATATGGAAGTAAATTCATCCACGAAGTATTTTGCCGAACTGGTGGGCACTTTTTCGCTGGTGCTCTTTGGTTGCGGAGCAGCGGTGGTATCCGGGGTCTCTCAAACCGGGCCTGCGGGAATAGGCCTGCTGGGTATCGCTTTTGCTTTCGGCCTCGCGGTAGTGGCGATGGCCTATGCCATTGGCGGCATTTCAGGCTGCCATATCAATCCTGCCATTACGATCGCTATGCTAACGGCCGGCAAGATCAAAGCCGGTGACGCGGTAGGTTACATCATTGCGCAATTCATCGGCGCTACCCTGGGTGCCGCTGTGTTGTACGCCATTCAAAAAGGCCTTCCCGGATGGGCGCCCGGTCCATGGGCCCTCGGCTCAAACGGCTGGGGTGAAGGGTACCTGGCCGGTTACGGCACTTCCGCTGCCTTCATCGCGGAAGCGGTGCTCACCTTCCTCTTCCTCTTTGTCATATTCGGCACCACCTCTAAATGGGGCAACGGTACGATGGCCGGTCTGGCGATCGGGATCACCCTGGTGCTGATCCACCTGGTGGCCATCCCCATCACGGGGACTTCCGTAAACCCGGCCCGTAGCTTCGGTCCGGCTGTATTTGCCGGCGGCAGGGCACTGGAGCAGCTCTGGCTGTTCATCGTAGCCCCGATAGTGGGCGGTGTTGCCGCGGCGATCGTCTGGAGAGTATTGGAAAAGAAATAAATAAAAGGGGCGTATCTTTTCCGGATACGCCCCTTACCATGCTTACACCCCTGCACGCTCCCGCTCCCTTCTGGCGGCCTTTACCATATTTTCCAGCGCCGCTTTCGTCTCGGGCCATTTCCTCGTTTTCAATCCGCAGTCCGGATTCACCCAAAGATTCCTCACCGGTAGTAACGCCGCCGCTTTCTGTAACAGATGGGCCATCTCGTCCACTCCGGGAACCCTGGGGGAATGGATGTCGTATACACCCGGACCGATCTCGTTCGGATAATGGAAACCTGCAAAAGCTTCCAGCAGTTCCATCTGCGATCGTGAGGTTTCGATCGTAATCACATCCGCATCCATTGCGGCAATATGCTCGATGATGTCGTTGAACTCACTGTAACACATATGCGTGTGGATCTGTGTATCGTCCTTTACCCCGGAAGCTGCAACCCTGAAGGCATTCACGGCCCAGTTCAGGTACTCGTCCCGCTTCGCTTTCCGCAGCGGCAGCCCTTCCCGGATAGCAGGTTCATCGATCTGGATGATACCGATACCGGCGGCTTCCAGCGCCAGTACTTCATCCCGGATCGCCAGCGCGATCTGGCGGGTGGTCAGGGAACGCGGTTGATCATCCCGCACGAACGACCATTGCAGGATGGTAACAGGCCCTGTGAGCATGGCTTTCACGGGCAGTGTGGTTTGCGCCTGCGCGTAAGTGGACCAGCGAACGGTCATATCCCCGGGGCGGCTCACATCTCCATAGATCACCGGCGGCTTTACACAGCGGCTGCCATAGCTCTGTACCCACCCGTTGCGGGTGAACACAAAACCATCGAGCATTTCGCCGAAATACTCCACCATATCATTCCTTTCAAACTCGCCGTGTACGAGTACGTCCAGCCCGAGGGTTTCCTGCCATCGTATAGCCGATACCGTTGCCTGTTCTATTTCGCTGTCATACGTTTCCTGGCTGATATCTCCCTTCCGCAGCCTGGCGCGCAGCTGCCGGATGTCGTCCGTCTGCGGGAAGGAACCGATGGTGGTTGTAGGATAGAGCGGCAGCCGGAAACGTTGCTCCTGCGCCTGCTGCCTTTGCAGGAAAGCGCTTTGCCGCATCGCATCCTTGTCGGTCACCGCCGCCGTACGCTGCTTCACCTCCGGTTTGTGGATCCGTGGAGATTGCCGCCGTGATGCGATGGCCGCCTGATTGGCCGTGAGCAGTGCGGTGTTTCCCCGGAGGATATCATGTAATTCCCGTATCTCCTGCAGTTTCTGGCGGGCAAACGCCATCCAGGAAAGCATTTCAGGGTCGAGGTCCGATTCATGGGCCAGATCGGCCGGGACGTGCAGCAGGGAGCAACCCGGTGCTATCATCACCCGGTTATCGCCCAGTACATTGATCGTTTTTCGTATATTCGTCAACGATAGTTCGTAATCGTTCTTCCACACGTTGCGGCCGTCTACGACGCCGAGGGATAAGGAGGTTTTCTCCGGCAGTGCGGCCAGCAATTCTTCCAGCTGCTGCGGAGCGCGGGTAAGGTCCACATGCAGGCAGCAAACAGGCAATGACGCAGCGAGGGCAGTATTTTCACCCAGTCCTTCAAAATAAGTAGCCAGCAACAGTTTCAGGCCCTTGCAATGTTTCGCGATCTCACGATAAGCCTGCGTGAAAGCGGCTTTCTCCACCTCGCTCAGGTCCATGGCCAGGAAAGGCTCATCCAGTTGCACCCATACCGCTCCCTGCTGCTGCAGCTTTTGCAGTATCCCGATGTAAACCGGTAATAGTCGGGGTAACAGATCGATCCGGTGAAAACCGCTCTCTTTCTCCTTCCCAAGCAGAAGATAAGATACGGGGCCTATCAGGACAGGCTTAGCGGCGGAACCGGTGACTTGTCGCGCAGCATCAAAGGCATTGAAGACCTTGTTGGAGAACAGCCGGAATGATTGTGCAGCCGTGAATTCCGGCACGATGTAATGGTAATTGGTATCAAACCATTTGGTCATCTCCATGGCGGTAACATCCAGGCCATGCTGCTGGTATCCGCGGGCCATGGCAAAGTAGAGATCTATCTCCGCATTCCCGGATACATCTGTGGCCACGGCCGCATAGCGGTCCGGTATGGCGCCCAGCAGCAGCGTCATGTCTAATACCTGGTCGTAAAAACTGAAATCGTTACAGGGGATCAGGTCCATTCCCGCATCCAGCTGCAATTGCCAGTGTTCCTCCTGCAGGCGTTTGGCGGTCAGGAATAATTCAGTACGGCCGATCTCGCCCTGCCAGTACTTTTCGCAGGCTTTCTTGAGCTGTCTTTGGCTTCCCATGCGCGGGTAACCGAGGTTGTGTTTAAGCATACGCATCAAACTTTTGGTTAAACATTAATGTGCATTAATGCTCCTTACAGTTTCCGGTATGCTTTCAGGATTTGTGTAGAAGGTGAGGAATGAAAAAGACACGACAGGGCATGCCCATCCGTTCCCGACTACTGCTTCAATCGCGAAAGCATTTGTCTTACACAGCGGGCAAGTATCCTGGCTTGTAACATTACCGCCGTTCTTCTCACTCTATTCAGGTTAGAGCAATGAACATCGGGGACGGTAACTTTTCCATTACTTACAGTTGCGCGACAGCTCGTGATTTGCACACGATTCCTTTTTAAAAGCGGCTTTCGCCGCTTACCGCGCTGTGGAAAGAAAAGAAATGAAGTAAAGAACTCGGAGCAAATATAGGAAGGTGCCTCATAAATTCCTATGTTTTGTTAATCGGGCGTTAAATCCGGCTTTTCGTTCCCTCAAAAAGTTAATGCTCAATAACAATTGATACACAATAATTTTTGGCACAGTATGTGCAAATACTTACACGGTTACATGCATGACGCCCATAATTCTAACCATATCAATATTGAATAACCTATGATTCTGACCACGAAACAGTAACTGTGTACCTATAAGGCCGCTGAACCGTCGTTACGATATAACGGAAACGTATACACTGCAGTCGGGGTAACCTAAAACACTAACATCCGGAATACAGCATACCTGTACCTGCCATTGGCAGTAGGGATTCCATGCGCTGTATCATCGGGCAACCATTGTGATATGAAAAAGATACTGGTAGTAGAGGACGATCTGCTGATGCTCCGTGTGATTGAACTGATACTGAAGAATGAAGGCTATGCGACAGAACTTGTCCACAATGGCAGAGAAGCTGCTGCTAACTTGCGTATGCACGACTATGACCTGGTAATCATTGATCTGCGGTTGCCCTTTGAGAATCTGAAGGAAATGGTGGATGGTATTCGTGAAAGTCAAGCCAGAAAAAGGTTTCCGGTAATGGTGATGATCGTATCCACCATTGAGGAATCCTACATCTCCAACTGGTTCGGCATACAGGCCGATGCATTTCTGCACAAGCCTTTTGAACCGGAAGTGCTGGCTCATCAAACAGCCCGCCTGCTGGCGGGCAGGTGGGTGCAGGACTAACGAATTACCTGTTCGGAATCATTCGCCGGGGCGATGAAAGAACATCACAAGCATCGCCCGAAGCCGGCCTTTCAACCTAGTTTGCAACCTGATCACCCTGTTGTGGCTGTCCGGTCTTTATCCGGGCAGCCGGGCGAAACCGGAAACCAGCGTATATTCGCTTTCAAATGCCCTGTGATGGAACCATTCTCCGTAACCGTCCATAACAACGTTTATCTTGTAACACCTTATGCAAAAGGCTATACCGTGTCTTTTCATGTCAGTGCCGAAGGCAGTTCCATCATTTTTGAACTGGATGAAGAAGATAACCTGCGGGCCCTTACTTCGGGCGCCCCGGTAGACGCCCGGCTGGTAGAAGCGCTGGCGGAAGCCATTACCCGGCATTTCGCATGATCCTTGCTGCATGCATGGCACAGCGATTTGTATTAATATTGCAGATGCACAACCCGCTCGCATTACTGGACCCCTCCCTGCTGGAAGCCCTTATTGCAGCCGGCCATTCCTCCTTCGTACGCCAATCTTATCCCCGTGGCGGAAAAGCATCGCAGGAAGCCCTGCTGATCACGCCTTACCGCTCTCCGGATGAAGCGTTTGCCCATTACGAGGCCATTCCCGCAGACCATCGAAGGCACATGTACCGCGTGGAAGACACCGTTGATGTCGATAAACTGTACATCGCCGCAGCCCAGCCCACCGGTTTCCTGGTGTACATTGCGCTGTTGAAGGAGGAGGACTGGGATCCGGACCCTGTTCTGAAAGCAAAGGTGAAGCGATGGGTGGGCATCCATACCAACTGGCGCCCCGGCAGGAAAAACGAATTGGAAGCAGCGTTATGCCTGCAGTTCGGGGAACTTTTTATTACTTTGAAGTACCGCGATAAAGAAATGCCAATCCCTTTGTCCGACATCGAAAAAATATAAATACATGTGTTACGATCTTGCGTTTTCCTCCAGTATTGAGTCCATATTCAGATATATCCCCGCACTAACGGGAACGGATATCCGTTTTGAGCCCACTTTTCACAAGGTGGCCCAGGGGTATCCCAAATGGCCGGTTGTGATCAATGATAAAGGCGACATGAAGCTGTTGTCTTTTGAATGGGGAGTGATCCCGAATTACATGAAAACACCGGAAGATGTGAAGAAAGGGCGGAAGTGGATGGTGAATGCCCGTTCGGAAAAAGTATTGGATGGGAACGCCTATTGGAGCCGTATCCGGAGGAATCGTTGCCTGGTGCCGGCCACCGGCTTCTTTGAACACCGTGAAGTACCGGGCTGGAAGAACAAAGTGCCTTACTATATCCGCGTGAAGGACCGGGAACTTTTCTTTATTGCCGGTCTTTATAATTATTCGCACATCCCCCACCCCGAAACCGGGGAGCTGCCCGGAACATTCACGCTGCTGACGAGAGATGCCAACGATGTGATGCGCCGTATCCATAATGGCGGTGAAAATGCCGGTCGCATGCCCCTGATGCTCCCCGCAGAACTGGAAGAGGAATGGCTCTCTCCGGCGCTTTCTGACAACGGCCTGCAACAGATCCTGCAATATGCCCTGCCATCGGAAGCCCTGGAATACCGGACCGTTAACTCCGTCAGAAAAGCAAAACCGGATGATGAAAGTGTGATTGAAAGCAAAGTGTACGAAGGGCTACCGGCGTTGTAGGCTTACACCGCCGCCTTGGCGATCAGCGTTTGATCTGCCGCGTGAAGATATTTATCCACCACTTCATACAGGCGGTCAAACTCCACAGGTTTGATCAGGTATTCGTTCACGCCGGCCCGGAGTGCGGCCTCCTGCTGTTCCCGGAAGGCGTCGGCTGAAATAGCGATCACGGGTATATGCTGCAGCAGGGGATCTTCCCGGATGATCTGTAATGCCTCACTGCCGCTCAGTTTGGGCATATGCATATCCATAATGATCAGATCGGGCAGCTGGGTGCGGGCCATCGTGATCCCATCCTGCCCATTGTCCGCGATCATGATCTGCATACCTACATAAGAGAAGAAACGCTCCATGATCATCTGGTTGATCTGGCTGTCTTCCATCAGTAATATCCGTTTGTTATCCGGCAACCGGGAGAATTGTTTCCGTTCATGGGGTTTGTCCTGCAATCCCGTACGCGTATCTGCCTTGAGGGGCAATGTAACGGTAAAGGATGTACCCTCTCCGGGCTCGCTGTATACTTCTATCTCGCCTCCCATCAGTTCGGCAATCCGCTTGGTGATGGCCAGTCCCAATCCCGTTCCGCCAAATTTATGGTAAATGCTTTTGTCCGCCTGCTCGAAAGGCTGGAAGATCAGATCCTGTTTTTCCTTCTCTATGCCCATGCCTTCATCGGACACCCGGATGCACCACAGCTGGGGTTCCTGGCGGAAGCAGGCAATAGTGACCTTTTTATGTGCGGGCGTAAACTTAATGGCGTTGGCCAACAGGTTGTTCAATACCTGCGTAAGATGTACGCGGTCTCCCAGGATATGTGCCGGCAGCCGGGGATCTACCTGCAATTGTATCTCCACCGATTTCACCCGCGCGGCGTTCTGGTAGATATCCGTAACACTGCGCACCCAATCCCGCAGTGCGAAAGGCTCCAGGCGGATATCATCCGTTTTGCCCGCTTCTATCTTGGCAAGTTCCAGCACATTATTGATGATCTCCAGCAAACTATGGCTGCTCGTATAAATATTCTCGATGTAATTCACAATGCTGCGCGGGATCTTGTTCTTGTTCCCCTGATCGTTCAGCAACAGATAGCTGATCCCGATGATGGCATTGAGCGGATTGCGGATCTCGTGACTGATCTCCCGCAGGAAAGCGGATTTGGCTGCATTTGCATTCTGCGCATCATCCCGCGCCATAGTCAGGCTGTTCTTTAATGTTTCCAGCTCAGCCACATATTGCTCCAGCTGTACATCTTTCTTTTTCAACTGGGTCATGCTTTCCTGCAGGTTGCGCAGCATATCCTCCAGCATTATCCGGTTGTTGTTTATTTCGGCAGTGCGCTTGCTGACCTCCCTCTCCAGTTTTTCATTGTAAGCAGCCAGTTCCTGGTATGCTTCCTTCAACTCCCTTTCTTTCCGGGCAATGTCTTCATTCCGGTTATTCAATACCTGATTGCGCACATTCAGGGCTTTCAGCAGACTGTTGATATTGATCTGGTGAAAACTGATCACCATACCATTCAATACTACCACTACCGTCATGATCAGCCAGCGGAAAGCATACGTCATGCTCCGCGTCAGTTCCATGGGTTGAAAAATGTCGTAATAGTAATTCGCTTCCAACAGGATGATGGACATCAGCGGCAGCGCCAAACAGGCGCATTTCAATCCTTTTTCACGGGGGGAACAAATCAGCAAAGGCACCCCTATCAGGAAGAGTCCGAGAAAATGTACCTGTGTGCTTTCCCCGAAAGTAGCGCCGTAATACAGCATGACCATGCAGAACACCAGGAGCAGTCCGAACTTGGCAAGGGCATAATATCCCTTTTTATTCAGCAAAAGGATGCTCAGAAAACCGGCAACGAATACAAGGGCTGTGTAAAGAATGATCCAGTGACCGGATATAACAGACAATGATACCCCGCAAAGGGTACACAACAGGGCTGTGAGGAAACTGAAAGAATTCACCACCATGATCTTTCGCGCATCATCATCTTTCACAAGGGATGTAAGGCCTGTTTTCTTAATGTTATTGAACCTGTTCGAGATCATTTATCAAGAAATACCTATATCAAATATAATTCTTTTTCACAAGCTGTAAACAAATCCATTCATACGTGAATCAGAATTAATATATTGAATATCAATAAATTATTTTTATTTCTTTTTATAATTAGCTTTTTTCGACAACAACTCATTAACAAAAAAACAGTATTCAAAAAATTAGCCCGATGAAAATCGGGCCAGATTGAAATTTACTCTCCAATTTATGATATTGAACTTACTGGTAATTCAAGTTGGTAGTGTTACTAAATTAATAACACAAAATGGTAAGATTTGTTAAACGCTTGTTAATGAAATGACCCTTCTTGTTAAAAGGACAGGTCCGGCGGGACCGCCAGACCTGTTTAATACGCTCCAATTTAACCCATTGCAGTCGATTTAACACGTAGGTAACTGCGAATGGCGGTCAAATATAAAACCCCGGGTAGCCGGATGATGTTAAATATTGGTTATTACACAAAGGTGCTATGACTAACATCAGGGTGGCCGACTGATCAACGTCAGTCCGTTCAATGACCACGACACGGTACCTTTGTATCATGATCCACTAAACTCCATATCATCATGCCCTCCGTTGAGATACTTGCCCGCATACAGTTCGCTTTCACCATCGCCTTTCACTATATCTATCCCCCGCTGAGCATTGGCCTCGGGCTTTGCCTGGTGATCATGGAGGGGATGTATCTGCGCACAGGCAAAAAAATGTATGAGGACATCACCCGTTTCTGGATCCGCATCTTTGCATTAATCTTCGGGATTGGGGTAGCTACCGGTATTGTGATGGAATTTGAGTTCGGCACTAACTGGGCCACCTACTCGCGGTATGTAGGCGACATCTTCGGTAGTGCGCTGGCGGCGGAAGGCATCTTCGCCTTTGCCCTGGAATCAGGGTTCCTGGGGGTACTGCTGTTCGGCTGGAACCGTGTGAGCAAGGGTGTTCACTTCTTCGCCACCATCATGGTAGCACTGGGTTCTATGTTCTCCGCACTCTGGATCGTAGTAGCAAACTCCTGGCAGCAAACACCTGCCGGCTATATTATTGAAGGCGAAGGCCTGGAGGCCCGCGCGATCATCACAGATTTCTGGGCCATGGTGTTCAACCCTTCCTCCGTAGACCGCTACATTCATGTGGTGATCGGCGCTTTCCTGGCCGGCGCTTTCCTGGTGATGAGTGTGGCCGCCTGGTATATCCTCAAGCGCCGCTTCGTAACACATGCACAGGCGATGTTCAGGGTCGGGCTCAGCGTGGCGGTGGTGGCGGCGCTGCTGCAGCTTTTCTCCGGTCACCGTTCCGCAGAATATGTCAGCGAATACCAGCCGGCAAAGCTGGCGGCGATGGAAGGGCATTACGACAGTCTGGCCGTTGCGGACATGTACCTGCTGGGCTGGGTGGATGCGAAATCCGGGAAAACAACAGGGATCCGGGTGCCGGGGGGACTGTCTTTCCTCACCCACGGCAGCTTTCAGGCACCTGTTACCGGGCTGAACGCATTCCCGAAAAACGAGCAGCCCACTGCAGTGAACTTCGTTTTCCAGACCTATCATATCATGATCGGCATTGGCATGACGCTGATCGCGCTTTCGCTCCTGGCGGTTTTCCTGCTCTGGCGGAAGAAGCTCTTCTCCCAGCGATGGTTGATGCGCATTTTCGTATTGGCGGTTCTGTTACCACAGATAGCGAACCAGGCGGGCTGGTACGCGGCGGAAACCGGCCGGCAGCCCTGGGTGGTGTACGGTCTTCTCCGTACTTCGGATGCGCTGAGCAAAGATGTGAAAGCGCACCAGGTAATGTTCTCACTGATCCTGTTCACGCTCGTATATGCATTGCTGCTGGTGCTTTTCCTGTACCTGCTGAACAAAAAGATCAAACATGGTCCGGACATCACCACCAATGAAGAAGAGCAAAGCGACGAATATTCCAAACGCAACATCGGTCAGTTGCCTGTCACTCATCATTCCTGATTCAAATCTGTAGTATGGAAACAATCCTCGGTTTAGATCTCCCAACACTCTGGTTCCTTGTCATCGGCGGCCTTATCACCGGCTATGGCGTGCTGGACGGCTTTGACCTGGGCGCCGGCAGCCTGCATCTTTTCTTCAACAAAGAAGAAAGCCGCAGAAAAGCGCTGAATGCTATCGGGCCGGTATGGGACGGGAATGAAGTATGGCTTGTAATAGCCGGTGGCGCCCTGTTCGCAGGGTTCCCGCTGGTATACGGCACAATCCTCTCTACCTTCTACATCCCTTTCATGCTGTTCCTGGTCGCACTTATTTTCAGGGCTATTTCCATCGAATTCCGCAGCAAGGAGCCGATGGCCTGGTGGCGGAAATTATGGGATATCAGCTATATGGCCTCCAGCACCCTCATCACACTGCTGCTCGGGCTCGTCCTCGGCAACCTCATCCACGGGCTGCCCATCAACGCGGAGCACGAGTTCACGGGGGACCTGCTCACTTTCTTCAACCCCTACGCCCTGCTCATCTCCATTACCACCCTGTCGCTCTTCATGCTGCACGGCTCCATTTATCTCGTGATGAAAACAGAGAACCGGCTGTATGCCAAGCTCACAGTGCTCGTGAACAACTGCAGCAAATTCTTCATCCTCTGCTTCATCCTTGCTTCCATGAGTACGTTAATCTATATTCCGCATATGACGGCCGTTTTCAAGGAATATCCGCTGCTCTTCGCACTGCCGCTGCTGGCGGTATTGACCGTATTGAACATCAAGCGGAGCATTGACAGCCGCAGGTACTTCACGGCATTCGTGTTCTCCAGCATCATCACCTCCATCCTGTTGATCCTGTTTGCCATCGGCCTCTACCCGAACATCATCATTTCAACACTGGATCCTGCTTATAACATCAGCATCTACAAAGCGGCATCATCTCCCAAATCGTTGAAGATCATGCTATTGATAGCCGCTATTGGCACACCGCTGGTGCTTTCCTACACCATATTCGTGTTCTGGACTTTCCGGGGCAAAGTGAAGCTGAATGAGATGAGCTACTAAAAAAGAAGCCCCGGCAAGGAATTGCCAAGGCTTTACCATTTAACCTAACTATATGCTGTAACAGCAACTAGCACTTCACGACCCTTTGCGCAGGGTCGAAATATCTTTAACAGTTTTTTTCCGGGATTTTAAAAGTTAGACGATATCTTTTGTGAAAGCTTGCGCGTTGGAACATCTTTTTCCTGGATTTTCTGCGTTTTGTACCTGAACAGAATATCGTCACGTCATTTGACCTTCTTTTTCCCCCGGAGTTTAATACGGGAAAAATTTCCTTCCTGCTCCCCCTGAGATCGGGAAAATGTACATTTGCGTACATGAACCGCATCGACCGGCTAACAGCCATCCTCATACAACTTCAGGGCAAAAAAATTGTGAAAGCCCAGGAAATTGCCGACCGTTTCGAGATTAGCCTCCGGACCGTATACCGCGATGTGAAAGCCTTGATGGAAGCAGGCGTTCCGATCGGCGCCGAGGCCGGAACGGGGTATTACATTGTAGACGGTTATCATCTGCCTCCCGTCATGTTCAACCGTTCGGAAGCAGCCGCCCTGCTCACCGGCGAAAAACTCATGGAACAGCACAGCGATCATTCCAACCGGCAGCAGTTCAGCAATGCCATGCAAAAGATCCGGGCCGTACTACGGGGAGGTGATAAGGATTTCCTGGAGTCGCTGGACGAGAATATTGCTGTTCTGCGGACCAGGAAAGCGGATGATCAATTCCCCAACCGCTTTCTCACAGATATACAGGATGCCCTCGCCCGGCAGCGGGTGCTGGCGCTGGAGTATTATTCTTTTTACAACGACTCCGTGACGCGGCGGGAAATTGAGCCCATAGGGATCTTTCACATGAACAGCAGCTGGCACCTTATTGGATTTTGCCGGCTCCGGCAGGATTACAGGGACTTCCGGGCGGACCGGATCAAGAACCTTTCCCTCACCGAGCACTCCTTCGATAAAAACGCCCGGATGACCCTGCAGCAATATCTCTCCCATGAATTTGAATCTGACCCGGACCATCCCAATCTCGTGAAAGTGCGGTTCTCCCACGATGTGGCCCGCTATCTGCAGGAGCAGAAGTATCATTACGGCATGGTGCAGGAAAGAACAGAAGGAGATGATGTGGAAATGACCTTCCTGTATAATAATCTGGGTTATTTTTCCCGCTGGCTGCTGATGTTCGGCAACCGCGTTACTATTGTGGAACCGGAGGAGCTGAAGGTGGTTATACAAACCCAGATCAGGGAATTATCTGCGCATCACTGCTGACATAAGGTTGTCATCTCCCGGTCTTTCCTTTGCATAAATAACCTGAAACATATGCAAAAGACCGATCTCGCCAAAGAGCAAAAACACTATTACCGCGCCAAGTCAGCTCCGGAGCTGGTGACCATCGCTGCCGCCAGCTACATCACCATTGAAGGAGCGGGCGATCCGAATGCCGGGCTTTTTCATGCAAAGGTGAAAGCCCTGTACACGGCCGCGTACAATATTAAAAAGATCAACAAGCTGCAGGATAAGGATTTCAAGGTAGCCTCCCTTGAAGGATTGTGGTGGACGGAAAGCGGCGCGCAGGTGAATGAGGTGCCCGTTGCAGAATGGCATTGGAAGCTCCTCATCCAGCTACCCTCTTTCGTTACCCGGAACGATTTCAAACAAGCCGTTGCCCTCGCCGGGAACAAGAACGTCCCCCATTTGCCGGAACTCTGCTTTGAACACCTGCCCGGCACCCTCGCCGTACAGATTCTCCATATCGGATCTTATCATGATGAAACCCCCAATATCCACCGCCTGCTGGAATACATGAAACAGCATCACCTGGAGGAAGCAGGCGTACACCACGAGATTTACATTACGGATCCTTCCAAAACGCCGGTAGAGCGGTTGAAAACGATATTGCGGCTGGATGTGAAGTCTAAATAAAGGGGTTATTTGGCATCATCCGTGCCAATGCCCAGCAACTCTATGGCCTGAGAAGCCGCGATCTGGCTGGCGTCTTTCTTATTGAAGGCTTTGCCGGTACAGATAAGTTCGCCGTTGAGCATGGCCCCTACGGTGAAGATGCGGCGGCCATTGTCCATCTGCTCTTCGATCAGTTCAAATTCCAGCGTTTTGCCGTGCTTGTTGGCCCAGCCGTAGAGCTTGTTCTTGTGGTTCATTTCCACGGTCTCCAGTGCTTCCAGGTCGATGTAAGGCACCAGGATGCGTTTGTGCACGAATTGCTTGGTCTGGTTATATCCGCGATCCAGGTAAACTGCTCCCACAAGGGCTTCCAGGGTGTTACCGAAGATCTGGCTGATCTTGAGGAAAGAATTGTACTTATCGTAGATCGTCAGCTTGCGCAATCCCATCTTGATCGCGATATCATTCAGCTGCTGCCGGTTCACGATCTTGGAGCGCATTTCAGTAAGGTAGCCTTCTGTTTTGTAAGGATATTTTTTGAAGAGATAGTCGCCGATAATAGCGCCCAGGATGGCGTCCCCAAGGTATTCCAGTCGCTCGTTGCTCTCCAGGAATTTCTCCTTGCTGGAGCGATGGCTCAATGCTACTTCGTACAAGGACAGGTTGCCCGGGTGAAACCCGAGTAAATTGTAAAGGTCTTTGTACAGTTGCCTTTTGCCGTAGATGAGTTTATATACGAATCCTGGAAGTATTTTCACACAATCAAGGAACAAATGTTTTGAAAATAACAGAGGCATTATGCCCGCCAAACCCGAAGGTATTGCTCAGTGCTGCTCTTACTTTTCGTTTTTGTGCTACGTTAAAGGTAAAATTTAACTTTGAATCCAGCTGAGGATCGTCTGTGAAGTGATTGATTGTTGGCGGAACAAGACCTTCCAGTATACTTTTGATACTGGCGATGGATTCTACCGCACCGGCCGCGCCGAGCAAATGCCCGGTCATGGATTTGGTGGAACTGATGTTCAATTTGTAGGCAGCCTCGCCGAATACCTGCTGAATGGCTTTTACTTCTGCAATATCGCCCAATGGGGTGGAAGTTCCGTGTACATTGATGTAGTCAATGTCTCCGGGTTGCAGGCCGGCATCGCTCAGTGCCTGTTTCATGACATTGAATGCTCCCAGCCCTTCCGGGTGTGGTGCCGTGATATGATGCGCATCTGCGGTAGCGCCGCCTCCGGCTAACTCCGCATAGATCCGGGCTCCCCGGGCGAGGGCATGTTCATAGCTCTCCAGCACCAGTGCTCCGGCGCCTTCTCCCATTACAAACCCGTCCCTGTCCAGATCAAACGGCCTGGATGCCGTTTTGGGGTCGTCGTTCCGCTCGCTGAGGGCCTTCATGGCGTTGAATCCGCCAACACAAGGCTCATTGATGATATTCTCGGACCCTCCGGTAATGATCATATCCGCCTTTCCGTAACGGATCGTGTACATCGCCTCAATAATGGCATTGGTGGCGGATGCACAAGCAGAAACAACGGAAAAGTTCGGCCCCCTGAACCCATGACGCATGGATATATGCCCCGCGGCTATATCCAGTATCAGACGGGTGATCAGAAAAGGGCTGAAACGCGGCGTTCCATCCCCGGCATGAAATTCCTTCAGTTCGTTGGTGAAATTGATCATTCCCCCTACGCCCGTACCCCAGATAACCCCTACCCGGTCCACATTCACAGAAGCCCTGTCCACCCTGGCATCAGCCACGGCCTGGTCTGCTGCAATCACTGCGGTCTGTGTAAAGGGATCCATCTTGCGGGCATCCTTCTTATCCATGTAATTGGCAGGATCGAAGTCTTTCAGCTCACAAGCAAAGCGGGTCTTGAATTTGGAAGCGTCAAACTGCTTGATAAAATCAGCGCCGGATACACCGTTCGCCAATCCCTGCCAATAGGCCTCCACGGAATTGCCGAGCGGTGTCAGCGCGCCTAAACCTGTAACGACTACTCGTCTTGGTTGCATTAAAACAGTTCTGATTTGTTGGATTATTTTACGTGTTCTTCCAGGTATGCGACAGCCTGGCCAACAGTGGTGATAGTTTCTGCTTGTTCGTCAGGAATGGAGATGTTGAATTCTTTTTCGAATTCCATGATCAGTTCTACCGTATCCAAAGAGTCAGCACCTAAGTCGTTGGTGAAGCTGGCTTCAGGAGTTACCTCTGCTTCGTCAACGCCTAATTTGTCAATAATGATCTTTTTAACTCTTGATGCAATGTCTGACATAATTTTAAGTGTTTTTGGTTTAAAACTTGACTGCAAAAATATACTTTTTATTGAATTGCCAAGGAGGTCACTAAATTTTAACGTGGGATACCAATGTACAGCTGTGCTCAAATCCGCTGTGGAACTCATTTCTACAGGTATATAAGGTTGTTTCCCTTCTCGTCGGATGTACGAAAATGACGCCCTTTTTCATGTCATTCATACTATTATATATGGCGTTGTCCCATTTAAGTGTTACGACAGATAAGTTGACCATTCAAACTGCTATTCCGCCACTTAACCATATTTAAAACCGGATTGGGGAAGGCTTAACATCCAATTATTAAATTTGTCCAGCTACAATTTCCGCTAACTTGCGGGAGACGTATTGTCATGTAAGGAGCTCGGCTTAAGCGTTCACAAAATCATATTATTTCACATGCGCAGTAAGAGTGTATTATTTGTTCTTTTATTTTCCATTCCGGCGGCCACAGGGCTGTTTTCCTGCCAGTCCGGCAGCAAAAAAGACCCGAAAGCGCCCACGGGCCCGGCTCCGGCAGCCGGCCGGGGGCCCGGTAAACCGATCCTTGCAGATGCCTATGTTGTAAAACCCGTGAAGCTGGACGAGATCATTGAAGCCAGCGGTACCCTGCAAAGCAATGAAGAAGTGGAGTTGAAGCCGGAGCTTACCGGCAGGATCGTTCAGATCTACTTCAAGGAAGGTACCAAAGTGAGTAAAGGCACTCTGCTGGTCAAATTATACGATGGCGACATCAGGGCTCAGCTCCAGAAACTGGAACTTCAGCGCCAGCTCGCCCAAACCACCCTCACCCGGCAACAACAACTGCTCAAGATCAATGGTATCAGCCAGCAGGATGTGGATATCACCAGCAACCAGGTCAGCGCTTACGGTGCGGACATTGAATATAACAAGGCGCAGCTTCAGAAAACCGAGATCCGCGCTCCTTTCAGCGGCACGCTGGGCTTCCGGAACGTGAGCGAAGGCGCCATTGTAGGTCCCACTACGGTGATGGCTACGCTGCAACAGCTGGATCCGCTGAAGATCGACTTTGCATCGCCGGAGAAATACAGCAATGTGATCCGTAAAGGCGACCCCGTTACATTTTCCGTGGCAGGGGATACCGAAAAATACAAGGGCAGCATCTATGCCATCGATCCTAAGATCGACCTGGCCACCCGCAGCGTAAAGATCCGCGCCATTGTGCCGAATCCTGGCGGGAAGCTGTTTCCCGGCTCTTTTGCCAGAACTTCCATCCAGCTGAAAAATAACCCGAACGCGATCATGATCCCGTCCCAGGCCGTGATCCCCGGCACCCGTTACAAACAGGTGATTGTTGCAGACAGCGGACGGGCAAAATTCGTAAACGTGGAAACCGGTATCCGGAACGCCAGCAATGTGCAGATACTCAGCGGCCTGGAGATAGGCGATACCGTTATCACCACCGGCATCCTGCAGCTGAAGCCGGGATCAACTTTCAGGTACAACAAGGTGCAATAGGCCTAAAAAGATCAACATGAGTTTACCTTCCATATCCCTCAAGCGACCGGTACTAGCCATAGTGATGAACATCATCATTGTGATCTTCGGCCTTGTGGGCTTTACTTTCCTCGGCGTGCGGGACTTCCCCGCTATCGACCCGCCGGTAGTGAACGTCCGGACTTCCTACCCCGGCGCCAACTCTGATATCATCGAAACACAGATCACCGAACCGTTAGAGAAAGCCATCAACGGCGTAGCCGGTATCAAGAATATCTCCTCACTCAGCAGCCAGGGCAGCAGCAATATCACGGTGGAATTCGAGCTGGGTGAAGACCTTGAAGCAGCCGCGAATGATGTGCGGGACAAGGTCTCCCAGGCCCAACGCTCCCTCCCTGACGACCTCGAGGCCCCGCCCGTTGTAACCAAAGCAGACGCCAACTCCGACGCGATCATCTCCATGACAGTGCAAAGCAATACCCGCAACCAGCTGGAGATCACAGAATATGCCACCAACGTGCTGCTGGAAAAACTGCAGACCATCCCCGGCGTAAGCGCCATCCAGATCTGGGGCGAGAAGAAATACGCCATGCGCATCTGGATGGACCCCGCCCGCCTCTCCGCCTACGGTCTCACTCCCGGCGATGTGCAAACCGCCCTGCAAAAGGAGAATGTGGAACTACCTTCGGGAAAGATCGCGGGGAATGCAACGGAGCTGACTGTACGAACTTTCGGGCGACTGGATACAGAAGAAGAGTTCAATAACCTTATTATCAAAAACGTGAACGGCGCGGAGATCCGTTTGCGTGATGTAGGACAGGCAGTACTCGGCCCTGAAAACGAGGAAACACAGCTGAAGGAATCCGGTATTCCGCAGATAGCGCTGGCCCTGATCCCGCAGCCCGGCTCCAACTATGTGGCCATTTCCGAAGAATTCTACAAACGTTATGAACACCTGAAAAAAGATATACCGGAAGATTTCAGCCTCAACATCGCGATGGATAACACAGCCTTCATCAAGAAGAGTATCCACGAAGTGCAGGAAACGCTCATCATCGCGCTCACACTGGTGATCCTCATCGTGTACCTGTTCTTCCGCGACTGGCTCATGGCCTTTCGCCCGATCGTAGACATCCCTGTTTCACTCATCGGTGCATTCTTCATCATGTACATCTGCGGATTCACCATCAACATCCTTACGCTGCTGGCTATTGTACTCGCAACGGGATTGGTGGTAGACGACGGTATTGTGGTAACGGAAAACATCTATAAAAAGATCGAAGCAGGTCTGCCACGCATGCGTGCCGCCAAGGAAGGATCGGAAGAGATCTTCTTTGCGGTGATCGCCACCTCCATTACGCTCGCTTTCGTATTCCTCCCGATCATCTTCCTGCAAGGCTTTGTAGGAAGGCTTTTCCGGGAATTCGGGATTGTTGTGGCCGGTGCGGTATTGATCTCCGCGTTTGTTTCGCTCACCCTCACGCCGGTGCTCAACGTGAAGCTGGCGCGTAAAACTCATAAGCACTCCTGGTTCTACGAGAAAACAGAACCTTTCTTCCGCTGGATGGAGAACAGTTATAAAAGCTCGCTGAATGCATTCATGAAAGTGCGGTTAATGGCAGTGGCGATCATACTTGTTTGTCTGGGTATGATCTACTTCCTCTTCCGCACCCTCCAATCGGAACTGGCGCCGCTGGAAGACAGAAGCTATTTCCGCCTCTCCATCACCGCGCCGGAAGGAACCTCCTACGATGCGATGGATAAATATGTGAATGACCTGGTACAGTTCCTGGCAGATTCCATTCCGGAAAAGAACGTGATCCTTTCCGTTACGGCCCCCGGCTTCTCCGGCGCGGGCTCTGTAAACACGGCTTTCTCTTTTGTAACACTGCCTGAACCGAAAGACCGGACCCGTTCGCAGAAAGATATCGTGAACATGGTGAACCGCAACATGTACCGCTTCCCTACAGGAAAGGTGTTCGCGCTGGAACAACAGACCATACAGGTAGGCCGCCGTGGCGGGTTGCCGGTATCTTTCGTACTGGAGAACGTGAATTTCGAGAAACTCTCGAAAGCGATCCCGCGCTTTATGGATGAAGCGAACAGTAACCCCGTTTTTCAGGGCGTGGATGTAGACCTCAAGTTCAACAAGCCGGAACTGCGCATCCGGATCAACCGTGCAAAAGCAAGCGAACTGGGCGTTTCCGTAGCGGATATTTCTTCTACCCTGCAACTTGCGTTGAGTAATCGCCGCTTCGGGTATTTCATCCGGAATGGGAAACAGTACCAGGTAATGGGCCAGGTGTTCCGTAAGGATCGCGATGATCCTGTGGACCTGCAAAGTATTTATGTGCGCAACAACCGTGGGGAGGCTATTCAGCTGGACAATGTGGTGACGATGGAAGAAGAAACAAGCCCCCCGGTGATCTATCACTACAACCGTATGAAATCAGCCACCATCTCCGCCGGTCTCGCCCCCGGCAAAACCATCGGAGACGGTATTAAAGCCATGTATGCAATCTACGATAAGCTGCAAAAAGAGAAAGTGATGGACGACAGCTTTGACACCGCCCTCAGCGGCTCTTCGCGCGACTATGCAGAGAGTGGCTCCAATACGATGTTTGCGCTGGTACTGGCTCTGGTGCTGATCTATCTTGTACTGGCCGCACAGTTCGAAAGCTGGATCGATCCGATAACCATCATGCTCACCGTACCGCTGGCGTTTGCGGGTGCATTGCTGTCCCTCTGGCTGTTTGGTCAAACCTGGAATATCTTCTCGCAGATCGGTGTGATCATGTTGATTGGCCTGGTGACGAAGAATGGTATCCTTATTGTGGAATTCGCCAATCATATGCGCGATGCCGGCAGGGGAAAATCCGAAGCGGCGGTGGAAGGAGCGGTGATGCGTTTACGCCCGATCCTGATGACCAGTCTTGCTATGGCCCTCGGCGCCCTGCCTATCGCCATGAGCCTCGGTGCCGCATCCACCAGCCGTATTCCGCTGGGGATCGTGATCGTAGGTGGTATCATGTTCTCGTTGGTGCTCACGTTGTATGTGATCCCCGCGATGTACAGTTTCTTCAGTATTCGTAAAAAGAACACGGAGTTTGAAAGCGCAGTGCTGAAAGCGCCGGAAGCAGCAGCCTCCGCGGCGCATGCCTAATAAATATAAACAGATGAAATTGATCAGGATTTACGCAGCCGGGATATTGCTCACACTGCTGGCCATCGATACACAGGCGCAACAGGTACTGACGCTGGAGCAGGCAATTGACCTGGGCTTGAAAAATAATTTCGACATCCGTCTCGCCCGCAACAATGCAGAAGTGGCGGCAAATGACCGGGCGTATGCGGATTTCGCGTTTGCGCCACGGCTGAATGGAACAGCCTCCAAAACCTGGAGCAACACAGGGTCGAAGCAGGAGTTCGGGAACGGTAACAAAAGAGACACCAGCGGCATCAGGAACCAGCAATGGCAATCTTCCCTTAACCTCACATGGACGCTGTTCGACGGCCTCAAGATGTTCGCCACACGCCAGCGCATTCAGGCGATTGACATACTCGGCGAGCTCAGCGTGAAGAACCAGGTAGAGAACACGATCGCTTCCATCATCAACAGTTACTACAACATCGCGCAGCAAAAACAACAACTGCGCGCACTGGCAGAACAACTGTCTATTTCAGACGAACGCGTAAAACTCTCCGATGCCAAATTCCAGACGGGCCTTGCTCCGAAAACAGACTGGCTGCAGGCAAAGGTGGATTACAATGCACAACGCGCTGCCTGGTTGCGGCAACAAACAACCATTGACCAGAGCAAAGCTGCGCTGAATCAATTGCTGGCCATTGCTGACGAGAACACCAATTATGATGTGCTGGATACCATCCCGGTAAATCTTGCGCTCTCTTACGGTCAGATCCTCGAAAATCTGCACAATACCAACCCGCAATTGCAGGTAGCGAAACAGCATGTTGAAATATCCAGAATCGTGTTGAAAGAACGCCGGGGCGATTTCTTCCCCGTTATCGCTTTCAACTCCGCCTACAACTTTAACCAGTCCCGCGCCAGCGCCGCGATAAACCAATTCAGCCCTGTCTTCAACCAGAACAGGGGGTTCACTTACGGCCTTTCCGCCACGGTGCCGATTTTCAACGGTCTTAATGCACAACGCCAATTCAAAGCGGCTAAGCTGGATATCCAATATCAGCAACTGTCACTGGAAAGCCAGGAATCACAGGTAAGACTGACGCTGCGGAACGCATTCAAGGATTACGAATACTACAAACAATCCCTCACGCTGGAAGAAGAAAGTGTGGGACTGGCAAGGGAAAACGTGATGGTGGCGCTGGAGCGCTTCCGGCAGGGCGTTTCCACAACCCTGGAGGTGAAAGAAGCGCAGCAAAGCCTTGAACTGGCCGCCTATCGGCTTATTCAGGCGAGATACAATACGAAACTGGCGGAAACGGAATTGTTGCGGTTGAAAGGGCAGCTGTTGAAATGAATTTTGTCAACAGGATATTTGTGAAGGACCGGTTGCCCGTGCAGCTGGTTTTTCTTTTGGATACAGGCGCCGGTAACATTTCCCGGCCGCCGTTGTGTCACTCACTTCAGCTTTTATCTACGGTTGACCCGTTGTGGAATCCTTCGGCGCAAATCCCTTCTCCCGCGCATACCGCTGGTACGATTGCTTGATGAACAACATCAGATCGTACTCGGTGGCGTTCAGGAGAAAATGGTAGCTCGGGCGGTGACTAAGCATGAAACTGTCCAGCTGCGGGCTTTCCAGCCTGGTGATCCGCTGTACCAGTTCCGGGTTGAAACGATAATCGATATTCTTTTCTTCTTCCCAGTATTTCAGCTGTTCGCCGAATTTCTCTTTCCGCCGGCGTGCCTTATTGGGTATCAGGTAGCTGAGGGCTGTGATGGGATTGGAAGGCAGGGTTTTCAACACGTCCACTGCGCCGGGCCGTTTGTATCCAAAATATTTTGCATACTCCTCCCGGATAGCCAGTGAGTCCCGCTGATAAATACGTCCTTTTATGCGAACACCGGACAGGCCGATGATCTGTTTATGTAATTCAATGTTAAGCGTGGGACTGGGCAGCGCCGGTACAACAACCTGCTCCCGTACATACCCCAACATGGAGAATTCCACCGTATCGCCAGGCATAGCCTGCATAAAATAACGGCCTGTTTCGCTACTCAGGGTGCCTATCCTGGCCCGCTTGTTCCAGATGCTCACAGAAGGTAATCCTGCACGGGTATCCGAATCGGTCACCATCCCCGACAAGCGCACCTGCGCCACAACACCCTGCCATGCCGGAACGGCAAAAAGGAACAGTGCAACAGTATATCTGAACAGAACATGCTTCATACGAATCTGTCAAATTTAGCGCTCCAAGCCCAAATGAAACGTTAAAAATAATTTTCACGTAATTTCGGCCATTATCCTCCCTTATCATGCCACAAAAGATCATTTTCGCTACCCAGCGCTACCAGTATCTGAAAGAACGCATCCTCGATATCGCTCCGAAGGACTGGGAAGATGGCGCCATCACTATCCGCGACTTCCCCGACGGAGAGCACTATCATCGTATAACCAGCAACGTTAGTGGGCGGGAGGTAGTGCTGATCGGCGGAACAATTGACGACAAAGAAACCCTTGAACTCTTTGACATCGCCAACGGCTGTATCCAGAACGGTGCGCTGGGCCTGAACCTGGTGATCCCCTATTTCGGCTATTCCACCATGGAACGCGCCGTACAATACGGGGAGGTAGTGAAGGCCAAGAACCGCGCCATTCTTTTTTCTGCTTTGCCGGTCACATCCATGGGCACCAAAGTAATCATGATCGATCTGCATGTGGACGGCATTTCCTATTATTTCGAAAGCAACGTCCGCCCCGTGCACCTCTACGGCAAGCTCCTCGTGCGAAACGCTGCGCTGGAGCTCGCGCAAGGTATGCCTTTTGTGCTTGCCAGCACGGATGCCGGCCGCGCAAAATGGGTGGAGTCCCTGGCCAACGACCTCCACGTGCCCGCAGCATTTGTCTTCAAACGCCGCATCTCCGGCGAAGAAACTTATATCACTGCTATCAGCGCCAACGTGCAGGATCAGCTGGTGATCATTTACGATGATATGATCCGCACCGGCGGTTCGCTGCTGCACGCCGCCAAAGCCTACCTGGACGCAGGCGCCCGGGCCATTGCCGTGATCACTACTCATGGGATCTTTGCCGGTAACGGCTTTGAAAAGATCCGGAACAGCGGTCTGATACAACAGATGATTTGTACAGACACTCATCCCAATGCGCTGCAAATATCAGATCCGCTCCTGCGGGTACATTCCGTAGCTCCGCTGATCGTCAGTTATTTTCAAAGCATTCCGCGTTAATTTTGCAACATGCTCACTTTGCGCCTCATCGAATACGGCAGTTGCGATTACCAGCATATGGTAGCGTTGCGCGACAAGATCCTGCGGAAACCGCTTGGTCTCAGCTTTACACAGGAATACCTGCAACAGGAGATCAACGATGTGCTCGTCGGTTGTTTTGATGAGCAGCAATTGCTTGGCTGCTGCATTCTCACGCCTTTGAACGACGATGCTTTGCAGTTACGGCAAATGGCCGTGGATAACGGATTACAGGGAAAAGGTATCGGCAGTAGCATCCTTGCTTTCTCGGAAGAGCAGGGTCGCCTGAACGGATTCATGGAACTGATGATGCATGCGAGGAAAGAAGCGGTAGCATTTTACGCAAAGAACGGATACAAGGTACGCGGAGAAGAATTTGAAGAAGTGGGCATCCCACATTATGAAATGTTCAAACGGCTGTAGTCGGAGAACAGGCGCTGCATGAGCGCGCTGAACTGTTCCCGGGCTTCGTCGCTTTCAAAGGCGCTGGTGGGGATGAGAAAGAAACTGCGCTTGTCGCGATACAGAAAAAAGAAAGACCGTGTTTCCACGATCTGCGAAAACCGCTCCCAGGGCATCGCCCGTTCTCCCTGTCCCGTCACGATCGCCATTCCTTCATCGTTATAACGTAAACGGATATTGTCTTTAAAAGTAGCGGCCTTGTTATAGGTGGATACCGGCAATAAATACCAGAAAGCCCAGCCCAGTATCCCCATCATAATGGCGATGCCCAGGAGGGCGTTGAAATTCACGAGCCGGAACAGGAATCCTGTAATGGCTGCGATGAGCAGGATGATCAGGGTATTGCGGAATACTTTGATCTCACCCCGGCGGAGAAAGTGAAAACGTAATGCGTGAATAACCTCTTCCCTATTGTACGTAAACTGTAGAAAATGCATTCACCGAACTTACAAAATTATTTTGATGCGGTCAAAGAAGTGGGTGCATCCAGGTCATCGGCATAAGACACAGGCGCATTCCTGCCCCTGATAGTGGAAGTAGTAGGACGTTTATCATTCAGGTCGTCTTCATTCAGACCTGGAAAATTCTTTTTGATGAACTGGATGTACTGCTGCAGCACTTTGGGATCGATTTTGAACGGCGCTACCTGGGATTCGTTGCTGTCACCTTTCAGAGACGGGCTGCTGTTGATGCGGGTCTCGTTCTGCAGATACCATTTATACAATTCCACCATGGCCTTCTGCATCTCGTTCTCCTCTACTTTCTCCACCACTTTGGATTGCGGAAGCGTCCAGATGAATTCCTCCAATCTGTTCGTTGTTTTGGCTTTTGCGCCCTTTTCGGTTTTATCACCGTTATTATTTTTATCACCATTACCGGCGATCGCTGCAGTGGCTGTTACGATACCCAGTATCAGCAAAAACAACAGCTTTTTCATACGGGTAAATTTTAATGACCTAAAAATACAAAATAACATGAAATAAAATATGAACCCGGGCTAAATACGTAATTCCACGGTACAAACTGCGGTTTTCACGGTACCAAAATTCCGGCGTACAATAGAAAGACGACCCGTTGGCGGAAAAGTTGCAGAAAAATGGGGGATCCTGCAAAAAAATCCTCCGGAAATCGTAGATAGTTTAAAATCAACATCTTAGATTATAAACATGCAGCATCACAATACGGGTTATTGCATATAAATTATTTATTATCAATTGATTAAATACAATTCGCGCCCACACCCGGATTTTGAATAATTTTACATCCATGGATGCATATATCAACTGGAGTGGCGGGAAAGACGCCACTTTCGCGCTGTGGCAGCTGCAAAAGCAGCAGCTTTACCGGGTACGCTACCTGTTTACCACGCTGAGCGAAGCCTATCACCGGGTATCCATGCACGGGGTGCGGGAGGCTTTACTGGAGGAACAGGCAAAACAAACGGGCATTCCGCTGAAGAAAGCCTATCTCCCGGAGAATGCTTCCATGGAAGATTACAATCGTATTATGGAGGCGCAGCTAACCGATCTTCAATCAGAAGGTATCCGGCATGCGGTTTTCGGGGATATTTTCCTGGAAGACCTGCGTGCTTACCGGGAGGCGCAGTTGGCTAAAGTGGGCATGAATGGGGTATTCCCTTTGTGGGGACGGGATAGTGCAGGGTTGATGAGGGATTTTCTGGCCGAGGGGTTCAAAGCGGTGATTGTGTGTGTTAATGCGAAATATCTGCCGGCCTCCTTTGCCGGTCGCTTTATTGATGAGGCCTTCCTCGCCGATCTCCCACCGGGAGTGGATCCCTGCGGAGAGAACGGCGAGTTCCACAGTTTTGTGTTTGACGGCCCGCTCTTTGCTCAACCTGTTGACTTTCAGTTAGGTGAAACGGTTGAAAGAGTCTACGCACCGGCACGCAGCCGGGGAGGTGATTGTTATAAAGATGATGGCGAAAATTGCTTTAAGAAGGAGGAACCGACTGATTGGGACACCCGGTTCTATTTCTGCGACCTGCTTCCTGTCTGATCCCCAAACTTCCACACCGGCCTCTATAAAAACAAAAGCAATGGATTAATCCATTGCTTTCGAGAGTCATTTACTTTGCAAGAAGATTCTCGCGGTGTAGGAATATTTGGTTTTTCATAGGACAGTAACCATATAAAAAATTAATACTTTAACAAATATAAAAAGTTTAACATAAATAGAAATGGAATCCTATGAATATTTAAAAACCTCAAAATAAGCCTCTCAAAATAAAAATAAACGAAATAAATCCTCCTTTTTTGAACAAAATCGAATAGAAGATTCCGGATGGCAAAATCGGTTTTGCAAGATTCCGGGGATAAAAATGACCGGATCGGGTGGTTTGTTAACAAATCACATGCAGTGTCTTCGTTCTATCGGAAAGGCGCTAAAAATTTTCAGTTTGAAGATCGTTAGTAGTGCTTACTGACTGCGATGATCCCGCAGCGGGAAAGAGAAGAGAGAAAGTGAACCGGTTTTCCCGGGCGAACCCTCGCCCCACAAAACCCTTTCTCCACAAGGGTTACAAAAGAAAAAGGGCACTTAGAAAAGCGCCCTCAATTTGTTACTATCCTATGAAAACCCTATTTGTATACAAAGGTATAGCTATGTTAACTTTATTTGAAATTTTTATGTGTGAATAACAAATAATTAACAAAGTTTTCGTCTTTTTATTTCCATCCAAACTCAATCCCATCGCAACTTTCAGCAGACGCCCCCATTCGGGGATGTTATCGGAAGTTGTTAACTGCTCCTTAAAAAACGCGCTTCCCGATCAGCTGCAACCCATGCTATTCCCGCAGTTCAGACACTTATAGCAGGTTCCGGAACGCACAGTGATATGACCGCAGGTACTGCAGGCCGGTGCATCACTTTGCATACTGCGCATGTAATCCTGTGTACTGCTCTCCCCGCTGGAAGCCGCTACAGCATGCGGTTTCGTTGCCTTATGCGGGGTTGCCCCGGCAGGACTGCCAATGATGCGCACGTTGGATAACTCGTGTTGCATCACAGGTTCATCCCACTCATCTTCTCCTGTATTGCCGGGTGCATCCAGGATGTGTACGAGGTCCGTACGGCCGAGGTATTCGTAGCCCAGTACCCTGAAGATATAATCGATCAGGGAAGTGGAGGAGCGGATATTGGGATGGTCTACCATACCGGCGGGCTCAAAGCGGGTGAACACAAACTTGTCCACAAACTCTTCCAGCGGCACGCCATATTGCAATCCTACGGACACTGCGATGGCGAAGCAGTTCATCAGGCTGCGTAAAGTAGAGCCTTCTTTGGCGAGGTCTATGAAGATCTCACCCAGCGTACCGTCGTTGTATTCACCGGTGCGCAGGAAGATGGGTTGCCCGCCCACTTTGGCTTTCTGTGTGAAGCCGCGGCGCTTGGTAGGCAATTTCTTTCGCTCTACGATCCTTGACAGGGCCCGCTTCAGCGAGGTGTCCGAACTGGCGATCATGCGCTTGTTCAACTCTTCAAGCAGCTCATCGATGGTCAGCGAATCCATATCGATGATCTTTGTACCGGCCTCTGCCGCTGCTTCTGCGGGTTCCCCGGCAGTTTTCTTTTTCTTGTCGCTTTTATTACTGAGCGGCTGGCTCAGTTTGGAACCATCGCGATAGAGCGCGCAGGCCTTGAGGCCGAGTTCCCAACTAAGTTTGTAGGCATCCGCGATCTCTTCCACCGCGGCTTCGTTCGGAAGGTTGATGGTTTTGGAGATAGCGCCGGAAATGAATGGCTGCGCCGCCGCCATCATACGGATGTGGCCGTGCGGGTGTATGTACCGCTCCCCTTTCCGGCCGCATTTGTTTGCGCAGTCGAATACGGGAAGATGCGCTGCTTTCAGGTAGGGCGCGCCTTCTACGGTCATAGTACCACACACGTAATCGTTGGCGGCCTCTATCTGCTCATCCGAAAATCCAAGTTCGTGCAAAAGGCTGAACTCAAGACTGAAATATTGTTCCGGCTTGAAACCGAGCCGCTGCAGGCATTCTTCGCCGAGTGTATAAACGTTGAACACAAAAGTGATATCGAAAGAGGAGGCAACAGCGGTATCGAGCTTGCGGACTTCTTCGGAGATAAAGCCTTTTTCACTGAGGCTTTGCGGATTGATGTAAGGCGCACCGGAGAAACTGCCGGTTCCTTTTGCATAATCAACGATCGCGCGGACCTCATTTTCCCTGTAACCGAGGTTGCGCAATGCTGTGGGAATGGACTGGTTGATGATCTTGAAGTAGCCGCCGCCGGAGAGCTTTTTGAATTTTACCAAAGCAAAATCAGGCTCTACGCCGGTAGTGTCGCAATCCATCACTAATCCGATGGTACCGGTAGGCGCTATTACAGTAGCCTGCGCATTCCGGTAGCCATACCGCTCACCCAGTTGCACGGCATCGTCCCAGGCCTTGGTAGCGGCTTTCAGGAGATAGTCCGGGCAATACCGCGCATTGATCCCATGCGGCCGGATTTCCAGCCCTTCATATGCATCTGCGGCGTCGTAAGCTGCTGCGCGATGGTTACGCATCACGCGGAGCATATCTCCCCTGTTTTCCTCATACCGGGGGAAAGCGCCCAGATGAGCGGCCATTTCAGCGGAAGTTTTATAGGCAACACCGGTCATGATGGCTGTGATTGCCCCCGCGATCCCGCGGGCTTCTTCGCTGTCATAAGCGATACCGCTCACCATCAGCATGGAACCGAGGTTCGCATACCCCAGGCCGAGGGTGCGGTACTCGTAGCTCAGCTGTGCCACTTCCTTTGAAGGGAACTGCGCCATGAGTACAGAAACTTCCAGTACTACCGTCCACAATCTTACCGTGTATTCAAACCCCGGTACATCAAACTGGTTGTTCTCCTCGTTGAAGAAGCGGCGCAGGTTCACGGATGCAAGGTTGCAGGCTGTGTTATCCAGGAACATGTATTCGGAACAGGGGTTGGATGCGTTGATCCGGCCACCCTGTGGACAGGTATGCCATTCATTGATGGTGGTATCGTATTGTGTGCCGGGGTCCGCGCAACGCCATGCCGCGTAAGCGATCTGACTCCAGAGGTCGCCGGCTTTTACGGTTTTGACGGTTTTGCCGGTCATGCGGGTTTTCAGCTCCCAATCGCCGTTCTTTTCAAGGGCATGGAAAAAACTGTTAGGAATGCGTACGGAGTTATTGGAATTTTGTCCGGATACCGTACGATAAGCTTCTCCTTCATAATCAGAGGAATATCCTGCCGCAATGAGGGCGGCTACTTTCTTTTCCTCTTCCATTTTCCAGTTCACGAATTCCAATATCTCCGGGTGATCCAGGTCCAGGCACACCATCTTTGCCGCCCGCCGGGTGGTACCGCCGGACTTGATAGCGCCGGCCGCCCGGTCCCCGATCTTGAGGAAGCTCATCAGACCGCTGGAAGTACCGCCGCCGCTGAGTTTTTCTCCTTCTCCGCGGATATGTGAGAAGTTAGTGCCCACGCCGGAACCATATTTGAAGATACGGGCCTCCCGTACCCAAAGATCCATAATGCCGCCATCGTTCACGAGGTCGTCACTCACGCTCAGGATGAAGCAGGCGTGTGGCTGCGGCCTTTCGTAAGCGGAGGTGGACTTTTCCAGCTGACCGCTACGGGGGTTCACATAATAATGGCCCTGCGGCTTTCCTTTGATGCCGTAGCTTTCATAGAGGCCGGAATTGAACCATTGGGGAGAATTAGGTACGCAGGCCTGGTTGAGCATGCAATACGCCAGCTCTTCGTAGAAAACCTGAGCATCCTTCATGGAAGCGAAATAATCGTACTTCTCGCCCCAGGCGCGCCAGCAATTGGCCATACGGTGCACCACCTGTTTTACAGAGGTTTCCCGGCCGAGGGAACCGTCGGGCTGGGGAACGCCGGCCTTGCGGAAGTATTTCTGGGCGAGGATATCGGTAGCGATCTGGGACCATGCCGCCGGCACTTCCACATTATTCATTTCAAACACGACGTCTCCTCCGGGATTCCGGATCACCGAGGTCCTCATTTCATATTCAAACTGGTCGTATGGGCTAATACCTTCCCTGGTAAAGTGGCGGGTAAACGTGAGGCCGCCGGCCTTTTTAACTTGATTTTTCATGCCCTATGATTATTTTAACAGGATTAAACAAATCGATTTTCCTACGTTGTGTGCGGGATTACTAAAATAATTTAATAAACCCCTTGACCGTCCCTTTTCTTATCCACAGCCTGTGCATAATCAGCCTCATTCCTTTCATTAACAAATGGCCCTTTTTTACCGGATATTGGCATCCTTTTCGCTCTTATTCAATTGCAAAATCAATACCATGCATATTTATTTAATGCTGTGCCTTATTAGAAAAAAATTTATACATTTGCGACAACCGGAACAATTGCATTAATTGATGTACAGAAAAATATACAGTTCCTTTATCGAGAGAAAGGCAAAGGGTACAAAGTCATTCGCAGTTCTGATAGATCCGGATAAGGTGGCACCTACCGGTATCGCTGATCTGACGGCGAAATGTACTGAAGC
This sequence comes from Chitinophaga niabensis, assembly GCA_017849435.1. Taxonomy (GTDB): domain Bacteria; phylum Bacteroidota; class Bacteroidia; order Chitinophagales; family Chitinophagaceae; genus Chitinophaga; species Chitinophaga niabensis_A. The sequence goes on along the minus strand of JAFIGY010000002.1, from coordinate 743,171 downwards.
AAAGGTTGATTATATTTTCCTGGGCGGCAGCCTTGTGATCACGAACCATCTTGATGAGGTGGTGCAACAGATCAAGGCTACCTGCTCTATTCCGGTGATTCTCTTCCCCGGGAGTCCCTCCCAGGTTTCCAGGTATGCCGATGCTTTGCTGTACCTTTCCATGATCTCCGGCCGCAACCCCGAACTATTGATCGGCCAGCATGTGGTTTCTGCCGCCGCTGTTAAAAAGAGCGGGCTGGAAGTGATCTCCACCGGTTACATGGTGATAGATGGAGGTGCACCTACTACTGTTTCCTACATCAGCAATGCCGCACCCATTCCGGCGGACAAGGACGATATCGCGATGTGTACGGCTATGGCCGGTGATATGCTGGGTATGAAAGTGATCTATATGGATGCCGGCAGCGGCGCCCGTAAACCGATCACTGAAACCATGATCCATCGGGTGGCCAGCCAGGTAGAAGTACCCGTGATCGTAGGCGGTGGTATCAGGGACGCGGAAAAGGCTTATCTCAACTGTAAAGCCGGCGCCGATATTATCGTAGTAGGTAATGCTATTGAGAAAGATACTTCCCTGATCAAGGAAATTGCAGATGCTGTACACAAAGCTCCTGTTAACGCCAACAGATAACCCTTCCCTGTAACCCGTTCCTGTTCTATCCCTTCCTCAAATTTTACTGAAAACATCCGGACTTAACAAGCAAATCCCAGGCATTACCCTTCCCTTCTATTGCATAACATTGCCGTTATCACTGTAACAGCTATACGAAGATCGATCAGAGATATGGCCCTAAAGGCCTTTTTTCATAATCACAATTCAGCGGGCCGTCCTCTCCGGAAGGCCCTTTATGCTAAAGAAGGTTATTACAGGCTCATCATTTCCTTGAACTTCACCGCCTGCCGCCGGCTTACTTCGATCTTCTCTCCTCCCCGCATTTCCAGCAGCAGCCCGCCATTGAAGTAAGTATCGATCCGCTCAATCATCCGCAGGTTGACGATGTGCTTGCGGTTGGCCCGGAAGAACACCCGCTCGTCCAGGCGCTCCTCAAGCGCATTCAATGATTTGAGGATCAAAGGCTTATTGGTTTCAAAATAAACGCGGGCGTAGTTCCCCACACTTTCAAAGAGCCGTATCTCCTGCAGTTTCACGAACCAGCAGCGATCCCCGTCCTTTACGAATACCTGGTCATTTTCCCCGAGGATGTTGCGGATACCGGATGCGGCGGCGAGACGCTCTTTTTCTTCCACCTGATGCAGTTTGTGGATAGCATCGGCCAGTCGCTTGGGTTCGATGGGTTTGAGAAGATAATCCAGCGCATTGTATTCGAACGCTTTCAGGGCATATTCGTCATATGCCGTGGTAAAGATCACCTGCGGCGTTCTTTCAAGTTCGGCCAGCAGATCAAATCCTGTCTTGTCTGGCATCTGAATGTCCAGGAACAGCAAGTCGGGCCGTAATGTCTCTATCTTTTCAATCCCGTCTTTTGCATTCACCGCTTCTCCTACCACCACAATTTCCGGGTGATCTACCAGCAACTTCTTCAACTCGCTTCTGGCAAGCCTTTCATCATCTATGATCAGTGCTTTTTTCATACTTGTCTTGCTTTATTTGGTTGATGACGTTTAAAGTAAATATTTCGCGATCAAAGCAGCGGCATCCGCACTTTGGCTTCTACCGTTGCCGGGTCGAGGTTATAGATCTCGAAGGAGGCGCGTTTGCCGAAGAGCAATCCGAGCCGCTGCCGCGTGCTGGCCAGCCCAAATCCGTGGCCATTCATGTCTTCAACGATCTGCCCTGTGTTCCGGATAGTGATCTCATGCTTCATGTCGTGCACATGGGACCCGATCAGAATAAGCCCTCCCTTTACTTCCCGGGAGATGCCGTGTTTGATGGCGTTTTCCACCAGCGTTTGTAACATCAACGGGGGAACGGGGAGTTCCAGGGTCTCCGGGTCTATGTCGTATTGCACTTTGAGCCTTTCCTCAAAACGGATATTCTCCAGTGCAAGATAATCTTTTACGATACTCAATTCGTTCTCCAGGCTTACAGTCTCCGCTTTGTCCGCCTGCATGGAGTTCCGCAGGATGTTGCTCAGCTCGGTAATGGCTGTTCTGGCCCTGCGCGGGTTCTCGTCTACCAGGGCGCGGATGCTGTTCAATGCGTTGAAAATAAAATGCGGGTTGAGCTGCGATTTGATGGTTTTGAGTTCCAGCGTACGCACCGTGGCTTCCAGCTTCAACTGGCCCACCTGGGAGTTCCGGCTTTCCTCCACGTAATGCCAGAGGAAATAGATCACCGCCCAAAGGGCGAGGAATACCGTTTGCTGGATGAAGGCCCGCAGCCAGTTATCGTTGAAATCGTATACGAGATGACTGGGATTGAACAGCAGGCCCAGGCAGCTGAGCAGGAAGGAGTCCAGCGTGGAACAAACCAATATGCCGAAAAAAAAGTAGATGGCTACGTTTTCAAAAGGCTTTTCGATCCACCTGAACCGAACGATGACGGCGCGGAAAGCATGGGTGATAAGGATACCGATCACAACTACGGAGAACACATACTGCACCATGGAGATGTCCAGTATGTCAAAAAAGAACCCGAAGAAAAAATAAAGAAAGGCATAAGCTCCCCACCCGAGTATCTGACACCACCAATATTTTGAAATACGTTTAAACATTCATGCAATTTGGCAAGGTTACTCAAGTTACTAAAACCCTGCGTTCCATTCAAAAATAGCATCTGAGCCTATCGGCGGAAAAGCATTTTTTATCAATGGCGGTATAGGCGTTTAAATGGGTTTGCGGCAAAGTAGCGCAAAAAAGCTGTATTTTTGGGCATTAAACCCTCCTCTGATATGGAAATTACGGCCGGTCCGTTACTGAGCCAGATCGGGTACCCCTCCGATCTGCGGAAATTGAGCAAGGAGCAGCTGCACCAGGTGTGCGAAGAGCTGCGCCAGTTCATCATTGACACCGTGAGCGTACATGGCGGGCACTTCGGCGCCAGCCTGGGCGTTGTGGAGCTTACCGTGGCCCTGCACTACGCCTTCAACACTCCATACGATCAACTGGTGTGGGACGTTGGGCATCAGGCTTATGGACATAAGATCCTGACCGGCCGGAAAGATGTGTTCCATACGAATCGCAAGTACAAGGGGATCAGCGGTTTTCCTAACCGCGGCGAGAGCGAATACGATACCTTTGGGGTAGGGCATTCCAGCACGTCCATCGGCGCGGCTTTGGGGATGGCCATCGCTTCGAAGAACAAGGGGGAACATGACCGGCAGCACATTGCAGTGATAGGGGACGGCGCCATGACGGCCGGGATGGCCTTCGAGGCGCTGAATCACGCAGGAGTGTCCAATACCAACCTGCTCATCATCCTGAACGACAACTGCATGTCCATCGACCCGAATGTGGGCGCACTGAAAGAATATCTTACCGATATCACCACTTCCCATACTTACAACAAATTCCGGGACGATGTGTGGAACCTGCTGGGTAAGCTGCCCGTAGGCAAGAAATTCACGCGGGATATGGCCTCCAAGCTGGAAGCCAGTGTAAAAGGCATGGTATCCCGTTCCAGCAATCTTTTCGAAAGCCTGAACCTCCGCTATTTCGGAGCCATCGACGGGCATAATATCACCAAACTGGTGGATACCCTCCAGGATATGCGGGACATTCCCGGTCCGAAGCTGCTGCACATCGTCACCACTAAAGGTAAAGGCTATGCGCTGGCCGAGCAGGACCAGACCAAATGGCATGCACCCGGACTGTTCGACAAGATCACGGGTGAAATTTTCAAGAAGACCATTGAAGCGCCGCAGCCTCCCAAATACCAGGATGTTTTCGGCCATACCATCATTGAGCTGGCCGAGCAGAATCCTTCCATCATGGGCATCACACCCGCCATGCCTTCCGGTTCCTCCCTCAAGTTCATGATGGAGAAAATGCCGGACAGGGCTATTGACGTGGGCATCTGCGAACAGCATGCCGTCACCCTCTCTGCTGGTATGGTTACCCAGGGGATGACCGTATTCTGCAACATCTACTCTTCCTTTATGCAACGAGCATACGACCAGGTGGTGCATGACGTTGCCATCCAGAACCTGCCGGTGATCTTCTGCCTTGACAGGGCGGGGCTTGTAGGAGAAGATGGTGCCACGCACCATGGGGCGTACGACATTCCCTATATGCGTTGCATCCCCAACCTCGTGGTGAGCGCGCCCATGAACGAAGAAGAACTGCGCAATCTTATGTATACGGCACAATTGCCTTCCACCAGGGTACCTTTCGTGATCCGTTACCCGCGCGGGGAAGGGGTGATGACCGACTGGCGCAGACCTTTCGCACCGATCCGCATCGGCACCGGACGCAAGATCCAGGACGGGCGGGACATTGCGATACTTTCCATCGGCCACCCCGGCAACTTTGTGACCGAAGCCATGAAAGAATTGATGACAGATGGTTTGCAGCCCGCGCATTACGACATGCGTTTTGTAAAACCGCTCGATACCGCCATGTTACATGATATCTTCCAGCGTTTCGATCAGGTGATCACTGTAGAAGACGGCGCCTTGCAGGGCGGCTTCGGCAGCGCCATCCTGGAGTTCATGGGAGATCATGGTTACAAGGCCGAGATCAGACGCCTCGGTATCCCGGACCGCCTGATCGAACATGGCAAGCCCGCCGAATTGCAACGGGAATGCGGCTATGATGCTGCCGGTATTGCGGCGGCCGTACGTGAAATGCTCAAAAGTAAAATCACTGTTCACGCCAGCTGATAAAGGCCGTATTTGCCGCCGGCGGCCTTTCTTACCATGAACGACCTGTACATACAATTACGCATCACAGCCGTGATTCCGGAAACACCGGATACTGTGACCTTCCGGCTGGAAGAAGTGAGCGGAAGAACGGTAGCGTACAAGGCCGGTCAATTCCTTACTTTTCTCATCCGGCTGCATGGCACGGAGTACCGCCGTTCCTATTCTTTCAGCTCCACACCGGAGGTTGATTCTTTCATGTCCGTTACTATCAAACGGATCACTAACGGCGAGATCTCCCGGCATATCCTGCGCACCTGGAAAACAGGGGATGTGATCACCTCACTCCTGCCTTCCGGTCGTTTTACACTGGAGCATATGCCGGATACTCCCCGCGATATTTTCCTGCTCGGCGCCGGCAGCGGCATCACGCCCCTGTTCTCCATGCTGCAGCACATCCTGTATGTAGAAAAAGCAGCGCACGTAACGTTGATCTACAGTAGCCGGAATGAGCACAACACTATTTTCTACCAGCAGATAAAATCCCTTCAGCAAAAATTCCCCGATCGCCTCACCGTGCTCTGGCTCTTCAGTGATCCCGGAGATACCGCCGTATTATATCGCCGCATGAGCAACAGTCTCCTGGAAATGATCGCGCCGAAGCACCTGAAATTCCCGCGAGAGAACGCTGAGTTCTTTATATGCGGGCCGGCGGAATATATGCGTATGGTACAATTCACGCTCACGTTCATGGGCTTCCGCAGCGAACAGCTGCACAAGGAGAATTTCGTGGTGAATACGGAAGCCAAAATAGCCCGGGTACAATTACCGGAAGACCCCTCACCCCGCAAAGTACTGTTACGTTTCGGCGACTCCGAACAAACGCTCGAAGTGCCCGGTAACGAGAATATCCTGCACGCTGCCCTGCGGCAGAACGTACACCTCCCTTACAGCTGCAAAGGCGGCGTTTGCGGCTCCTGCATCGCCAAATGCACAGCAGGGAAGGTATGGATGTCTGTAAACGAAGTGTTGACGGACCGGGAGCTGTCGAAGGGATTGGTCCTCACCTGTACGGGGTATGCGCAAACAGCGAATGTGACGCTGGAGTGGTAAGGAAATTGGAGACGTCCGCAATTTTCCATAAATTCATTTCAAATTTCTGCGATGGGCCATACTGCTCTCAAAGCAGCAAGTCTTTATCTCCTGTTCGGGTTGGTATGGCTGGGCTGTTACAATCTTATATGGACATCACTCGCAGCACGTTTCCCCCAGGTTAATCCGGCATTATTACAGTATCTGCTGCATGCCGTTTTCATGGCATGTTCGGCTGTGCTTATCTACGTGCTGGTCAGGGGTGATCTTTCCAGGAATACACGTTATTCTGAACAATACCGGCAGCTTTTTTATGAGCATCCGGTACCGATGTGGATTTACGACTGGGATACCCTGCGTTTCCTCGCGGTCAATAACGCGGCGGTAGTCAAGTATGGGTATAGCCACGAGGAGTTCATGCAAATGAAGATACTGGACATCCGCGATCCTTCCACGATCCTGCAGGTACTCGCTGACGTCAAAAATACCAAGCAACATGTTGCCTATCGGGGCATCTGGCAACACCGCAAAAAGAACGGCGAGGTGTTCTCTGCCGAGATCTATTCCCACAGCACACAATACCATGGCCGGGAAGCCCGCATTGTAATGGCGATAGATGTGGATATGGAAATACGATCCACGATCATGGCAAAAGATATCGGCACCCGATATGAGCTGCTGGCAAAGGTTACGCAGGATTATATCTATTACTGGGATATTGTTACCAACCGGCTTACCAGCAATCACGGCCCCGTTTCCCTGTTCGGATATAAGGATGAGGAAGTGAACGGCAGCCGCAGCTGGTGGCGCACCAAAGTACATCCCGGAGATATTGCCGGTGTTACCGCCTCTATTGAACAGGCGATGTGGAACGGGGAAATGAACTGGAACGGAGAATACCGCTTCCTCTGCGGTGACGGTACCTACAAATATGTACGTGACCGTGGACACATCATCTATGATGAACAAAAGAAACCCGTGCGAATGATCGGCGCTATCCAGGATATTGACAGCAATACCCGGCAAACACGGCAACTGCTGCATCAGAACGGAGTATTGCAGGATATAGCCCGCATCAATTCACATGATATCCGCAAGCCTGTATCTGCCATTCTCGGGATCGTGTCTCTGCTGGATCTGGAAAAAAACACACCTTCCCTGAACAAACAACTGCTGGGCATGCTGCAGGAGAGCAGCGCAGAGTTGGATGCCATGCTTCATAAGATACAGGATAAGCTCAAAGAGATGAATGAAAAAAGCTCCGCTTAACGGTATGATTCAAACCGGTTAAAATCTCCTTTCAATTCAGCATGTAGTTTGTGGAACACCTGCATTCGGTCCTGTAAAACCGGGTAATCATCTACCGGCCTGTCGTGGTGAATAATTGGCTGGCGACCGTTGCTCATTGTTTTTGCCGACTGTTTCAGATCGTGGAACATCTCATCTGCTACTTCCAGCTGTCTGATGAACTGATTCTGGAAGTGTTCTATTTCAACCATTCTTTCCTGGTTGGCCTGACGCATTCCGGCCATTTCTTCCAACCTGCGGCGCATAGCACGTAAATCAGTGCGTACATTCTCAACCTCACCCTTCCAGGCAAGAATCTGTGCCTGCAGGTCGGTGGACTGTGTGGGTACTTCCATGATATATTGATTTAAGGTAAATGATGACGATAGCTGGTCAGGGCCTTATCTATCATACATTCCATGCTTATGTGTCAATATGCTCATCCTCACTTCTAATTTACGATTCTTTTCTATTCCGGGGTACATCCTACAGCGGGAAATTTATCCACCCCAACAGCCGCATAGTTTACGCTTATTTTGAATACGATCTTTCTACGTTATCAGACATGCATGGGCACATCCATCAGCAGGAATTCCGCATCTTCAAGCATGCTCACCTGCAATGTACTGTAATCCGTAACCCCGATAGCGTCGCGGGTTTCGAGGATTTCCTCTCCTACTTTCACTTTCCCGTTCAACACAAACAGGTACGCACCGTTACCGGCTTTTTTGGAAGCATATGCTATGGATTGCCCCTTATCGAATTTGCCGAGCGAGAACCATGCATCCTGATTGATGAAGAGTGTTGCATCGCTTTCTTCCGGCGCTACTACTACCTGCAATTGGTTATTCCGGCCGGCAGGATCGAATGTTTTCTGATCGTACCGGGGCGGGATGTCCTTCAACCTGGGGAAGAGCCATATCTGCAGGAATTTTACAGGTTCTGTTCTGGATGCATTGAATTCCGAATGTTGTATGCCTGTGCCGGCACTCATGATCTGCACATCGTGTTGATTGATGATCTTATGCCGACCGGTATTGTCTTTGTGCTCCAATGCACCGCTTAACGGAATGCTGACGATTTCCATATTATCATGCGGATGCGCGCCGAACCCCATACCGCCTTTGACAGTATCGTCATTCAATACGCGCAATGCGCCGAAATGAATGCGGTCAGGGTTGTAATAGCCTGAGAAGCTGAAAGTATGAAACGACTGCAACCATCCATGATCCGCAAACCCGCGGGTATTTCCCCGGTGAACTACTGTTTTCATAATTATTTCCTCCTGAGTTATTTTCTACAGCAAATTTCCATCCATCCTCAGGTTTTATCAATGGACAGATCGGTTAAAAAGATGGACAAATATTTTCTCCAAAACAAAGGCCGGACGCAGGTTTGATCTGCTCGTCCGGCCTTTGCATATGATATCTTTCCGTTCGCTTACACCAGCTTTGCGTCCATCGTGATCTTAGTGTTAAACAGCTTGGAGATGGGGCAATTTTCCTCCGCATCTTTTGCAAACTCCGCGAACTTCGCAGCATCCAGTCCGGGTACGCTGGCCGTTACTTCCAGATGGCTGCTGGTGATAGCGCCATTCTCCAGCGTAACGGTCGCTTTTGTGTCAATGTTACCGGGAGTGAACCCTGCACCGGAGATCACAAAGCTGAGCTTCATGGTGAAGCAACCCGCGTGAGCGGCTGCTATCAGTTCTTCGGGATTAGTACCGGGACCGTCTTCAAAGCGGCTCAGGTAGGAATAAGGTGTATTATTGAGTATGCCTGTTTGGGTTGAAACGGTGCCTTTTCCTTCTTTGCCGGTACCTTTCCAATTGGCAGATGCAGATCTTTTCATGGTTTAATTTTTTATGAGGTGATTGTTTGATCGAAAGCGGTCTTAAAAATAACAAAAAAACCGGATGAAACATATCATCCGGTTTTACCTTAACCCCTACACACTTTACACCAGTTCCACAAAATCTTCAAGGGATTTCCTCACTTTCTTCGCATGCTGCATGCCATCATCCGCTGCGCGAAAACCAACCGCTGCAATTACAACCGTGCGCAGCCCCCTTTCCTTCAGCCCTAGTATTTCGTCATAAGCCGCTGCGTCGAATCCTTCCATCGGGCAAGCATCAATGCCTTCTGCTGCGCTTGCCGTCAGCAGGGTACCCAGCGCGAGGTAGGCTTGTTTGGCCGACCAGTTCGCTTTAGTGTCCGCATCCAGTGCATCCAGTTTCCCTTTCATCATGTTTTCAAATCCATTCAACTGCGTGCGGTCTACTTTGCGGGTACCGGCAATATTTTCAATATAGTCTTCCACGTGTCGCCCATTCACTTCTTCATACCGGGCAAATACGATCAGGTGCGATGCATCTGTGATCTGCGACTGGTTCCAGGAAGCCGCTTTCAGCTTTTCCTTTACGGTTTTATCTTTTACTACGATCACTTTGTAGGGCTGGAGACCGTATGAAGAAGCGGAGAGGTTGGTGGCCCGGAGGATCCTTTCCAGCTGCCGCTCATCTAATTGTCTCTCAGGATCGAACTTTTTGGTGGCATAGCGCCACGCAAGTTTCTCCAGGATATCCATGTTATAATACTTTTATGCTTGTTTAATGACCTGTACTGCGGCGATCAGACGCACTTCATCACTTACAACCAGACCGCCGGCTTCCGTAGTGGCAGACCAGGTAAGTCCGAAATCTTTACGGTTGATCTTGCCGGTGAGTTCAAACCCTGCTTTGGTCTGACCCCAGGGATCAATGGTAGTACCGGTGTATTCCACGTTCAGTTCAACAGGATGGGTATTACCGCGAATGGTAAGGTTACCTGCGAGCACGAAGCGCTCTGCATCTTTCTTTTTCACACCGGTTGACTGGAAAGTCAGCTTCGGATGATTGGTGGCGTCAAAGAAATCAGCACTCTTCAGGTGTTCATCCCGCTGGCCGTTCTTGGTACTGATGCTGTTCACGCTTGCTTCGAAGCTTACGCTCGCATCGCTGAAATCGTCTTTGCTGCTGGTAACAGTAGCGTCATATTCACCGAAATGACCGGTAACGTTGGTGATCATCAGGTGTTTTACTTTGAATTCCACTTCACTGTGAGTGGGATCAATTTTCCAGGTTGTCATTGTTTGTAGTTTTTAGTGTTATAAATGATAGTGGTATTGGTACGAATTAATTAAGATGACCCATTTTGCCGTTGTTGTAATCTTCTACCGCTTGTATGATTTCCTCTTTTGTGTTCATTACGAAAGGACCATAAGCGAAGATGGGCTCATTGATCGGCTCGCCATTCAGCACCAGCAGGGACGCATCCGTGAGCGCCGTGATGGTGATGGTTTCACCTGCAGTTTCAAATACTGCAATCTCCACTCCCTTTGCTGTATGCGTGTCATTGAAACGGGCTTCGCCTTTCAACGCTACGATCCCGGTATTATAACCATCCGGCAGTGTGAGCGTGAACGTTTTGCCTGCTTTCAGCTGCACGTCAAAAAGGTTCAGAGGACTGAAAGTTCTGGCAGCACCAGGCTGACCATTATAGCTACCCGCAATCACCCGGAGGTAGCTGCCTTCACCAAGATCAACAACAGGGATGTCTTTCTTTTCGAGGGCCTGATAACGAGGGGTATCCATTTTATGTGCCCTCGGAAGGTTCACCCACAGCTGCGCCATTTCCAGCACACCACCCTGACGGGTGAATTCTTTTTCATGCTTTTCTTCGTGCACAACGCCGGAAGCAGCGGTCATCCATTGTACGTCGCCGGGCCCGATCTTCCCTGCATTACCACCGGAATCGCGGTGTTCCAGGGAGCCCTGGTAAGCAATGGTAACAGTTTCAAAGCCACGGTGCGGGTGTTCTTCCACGCCACGGGGATGATCTGACGGGGGAAAGTAGCTGGGGGCCGCATAGTCCAGCAGAAAGAAAGGGCTGAGCTGCTTCCCGATGCGGTTACCGTTCGGGAACAGATTCTGCACCTTAAAACCGTCGCCAACCATGTGTGATTGTGCGCCCTGGTAAACATGTGCTACTTTTTTTATCGTTGTCATAATGTGTTCTCCTTTTAAAGACAACACAAAATTACATGTTACAACATCTATTTGGAATGGATAGAATGCTGTTCCAGGTGTACTTTTTTTTGAAAAGATGCAATTGAATGATTATCAAGCCTTTGCCAAATCCTTGAATTCTGAGGGCGACTGGTTCGTGTATTTTTTAAAGAAGCGGGAGAAGTAATGGGGATCTTCGAAGCCCAGCTTATATGCTATTTCTTTAGCGGAGAGGTCTGTATTATAGAGATATCGTTGCGCTTCCAGGATCACACGATTGCGGATATGTTCTCCTGCGGTGATACCGGATAACTGTTTGCTGATCTCGTTGAGCAATACGGGTTTGATATGCAGCAGGGCCGCGTAGTCTGATACGTTCTTCAGTTCCCGGTATTTGTCTTCGATCAGGGTTTTGAAATGCACAAAAAGGGCGCCGTTATGTTTTGCGTGGTACTCCGGGATCACTTCCACCGGTTCCGGCGCATTGCGGGAAGCTACTACGAGAAAGTAATGCAGGAGATTCTGGAAGGCCGCCTCATAGTTAGGTTGTTTCTGTTCCACTTCCTGCATCATCCGTTTCACCATCCATTCAAGTTCCTTTTCATCATCCTGGTTCGTGATATGGATGACGGAGCTGAACTGGTCATTGACGAACAGCCCGTTCCGCACAGCATTCATACCGGTGGAATCACCGCCGGCGGGGCAGAGCAGGGAATCATGGAACGCGATCATATATCCTTCCACCTTTTCCGAAAACTTCATCTGGTGTACCTGGCCGGGTGCAAGAAAGAAGAGCGTGTTACGCTTTACCACGTGGGTAACCGTATCGATCGTATGAGTCAATTGTCCTTTCCTGATCCAGTAGATCGTATAGAAATCGTGCCGGTGCGGGGCTTCCTGATGTTCAAAGAAAGCCGGTCCCATACCGCAAAGAGTGGATACGCTGAAGTGATCCGCTTCCTGTGCGCCGTGTGAATAATCCGGGAGGGACACGACCTCGATATGTTCTTTCTTTTCGGCCATATTATTCTTCAAACACAACGGGCTCTCCTTCCGGTCTTTCGGAAGGATCCACATATTCGATAATGAAATTATTCCTGCCTTCGCCTACCATGATGCTGAGGTACTTTGCCTGCACAAGCTCCAGCATACCGAGGAAAAGGAAAATGGCATGTACGCGGTCTTTACAGTGATCGAATATCTTCTCAAAGGCGATCGTCCGCTCGGAGCGGGCCAGGTCCATCATGTATTCCCTGGAGCCTTCCATGGTATAATCGTACTTGTACACCACGTGCTGCGGCTTGTTAGTCCGTTCTTTTACACGCTGCATCACCTTTTCAAAAGTTTTGGTGAGTTTGAAGAGCGTGAGGGTCTGCACTTCAGTGCCTTCACTGGTCACTTCTCCTATCTCTGCCAGTTCTTTGGCAATGTTGCCGCGTTTTGCCAGCAGCATCCGGTCCGCTTCCATTTCTGCCAATTCAGCGGCGGACTGTTTGTAGCGTTTATATTCCAGTATCTTGTCCACCAGCTCCTGCCGCGGGTCTATCTCGTTCCCGGCTTCATCCAGCTCCTTGCGGGGCAGCAGCATTTTGGCTTTGATACGCATGAGGGTGGATATGAAGAGGATGAATTCGCTGGCCAGTTCAATGTTCAGCGATTCCAAATGATGGATGTACTCCAGAAAGTCTTTCGTCAGCTTGGTGATCGGGATATTGTAGATATCCAGCTCATCCCTTTCAATAAAGAACAGCAACAGATCGAACGGCCCCTCGAACTGGGGCAGACTGATCTTGTAAATTTCTTGTTCGTTGCTCATAGTTAAACAATAAAACCTGCCGGAAGGCCCGACAGGTTTATCAAAAATAAGAAAATTCCGGCTGAATCAGAACTTGGCCGTGAAGCCCACGCCGATGACCTGTTTGACCTGTAGTCGCGGTCCCATGACGCCCGTTTTCGGGTTCTCAAACACCTTCACATCGTCATCATAAATCATATCCACATTCACATTGGCATTGATCCATTTATTCACTTTCAGGGACAAAGTATTGGTCCAGAACACTTTTATATTCTGGGGGGTCTTCTTGTAATTGGAGAAGAGTTCCAGTTTCGTCCGGTAAGTGATATTCTTCACGATTTCCTTGTTCCAGGTGACTACGGCATAGGCACCAAATTCGCTGCGCACATGCCTGCCGGTATCTACCCCGTAGGCGCCATGGGCGGCGAGGGTATCATCCATCACAACCACCCAGCGGGCTGTAACGGGAGACATGAAGAGGGAGAATTCATCGGTCGGTTTGTAATCCACACCCGGTGAAAGCACGATGTAAGCCGGGGAGAAAAACTTGGAAACCAGCTGCGGCGTGGTATCCTTGGGGTAGAGATATCCTTTGTCGAATTGGGTGCGCAGGTTGAAAAGAGCGCTCAGGTACCAGTGCTTCCCGATCTCATAACCATACTTCGAAGTAAGGTCAATGCGATCATCGCTTTTACGGCCCCCCAGGCTGGTGGTGTTCACATAGCCATAGGCAAGGTCCAGGTTATTATCCCAGGAATGTTTATCCTTCTTGTAATTCGCAAAAGCGTTAAGCGTACCGAGCAGGGAGAGGGAAAGTTTATCACCACCCGCGGCCCAGTTGGTTAACGATCCCTGGTTAAAGGTGAGTCCAAAGGTGCCGCCTTTTTTCCATAATCTGCCGGTGGTATCTTTTTCGCTGTTCTTGATTTTCTTTTCGGTTTCCTCCCTTAGTTTTCTCATTGTATTTTCCTGTGCCATCACAGTGAAAGCTGCCAGCAGGCAAATGGCCAGGGACAAGTAAAATTTCTTCATTCTCTGATTGGTTAAACAAATGTAATATGGAACGGTTGGCTGCATAACACAGCCAACCGTCAGTTTGTAAAGCGGTAAATTATTTCTGTTTCAGCGTATCCCGGATCTCCATCAGTAATTTCTCCTGCGTAGTGGGTGCGGGCGGAGCGGCAGGCGCTTCTGGCTTCTTCATCCTGTTGATGGCTTTGATCACCAGGAACAGGGCGAACGCGATCACCAGGAATTCCACGATCGCCTGGATGAATTCGCCATACTTCACTTTGGCAGATCCTACATCGATCGACAGGCTGGCGAAATTGTATCCCCCGATCAATATTCCCACAATAGGCATAATAATAGCCGTTACCAGGGCATTCACGATCTTTCCGAAAGCAGCACCGATCACGATACCGACTGCCAGATCAATCACATTGCCTTTCATGGCGAAGGCTTTGAATTCACTGAAAAAGGACATACGCAAAGGTTTTATCGTTAAAAAATAATGGTGTAACAAGTGCGATATTAATACATTACCTCCTGTTCTCCTCGTTATTTTTTTGCCGATGGGAGTTTGGGGAATTTCATTTTGAGCGATCTTAGTGTATCCCTTACCGTTTTAGCGATCACATATTCCTTGTACCAGTTCTGATCGGATGGCACAATAATCCAGGGTACCTTGCTGCAGTGCCTGAACACATCTTCATACGCTTTCCAGTAATTTTTCAGCAGCTTCGCCTCTTCAAAATCCTTTTCGTTATACTTCCACATCTTGGTGGGGTCCTGCGTGCGCTCTTCCAGTCGCTTCCATTGCTCCTCCCGTGAAACATGCAGGTAGAATTTCAATATATGCGTGTCATTGTGCTCTTCCAGCAGCTTCTCAAAATCGTTGATGGCCCCGAAGCGTTTTTTGATCGTCTTCTCATCCACCCATTTGTGTACACGTTGTATCAGTACATCTTCATAATGAGACCGATTAAATATCTGGATCATGCCTTTCCCGGGAGCGTGCTGATGTATCCTCCAAAGGAAATCATGATTCATCTCTTCCGCAGTGGGTGTCTTGAAAGGTTGCACCAGCACTCCCATTGGGTTCATCTTCCCGAATACATTCCTTACCGCACCATCCTTCCCGCTGGCATCCATGCCCTGTAGTACAACCAATAAACTGTGTTTATGTTCGGCAAAAAGCAGATTTTGCAGATCATCCAGTTCGGCGAGTATGGATAACAATTCTTTTTTCGTGTGTTCTTTTGAGAACTTTCCGGGGGCAGTGGCGGGCGTTGACGACAATTTTACTTCGGCCATAAGCGTGAGTTATTTATTAAATTTAAGGAAATTACGCTACAGTTGTAAGGGACCTTACTATCTGCGCCTTTAGATTCGGTATATTTACACCTTCTATGGACCAACGATTGCTTAACTGGGGTATCTTCCTGCTCTTATGTCTGACCTGGGGCAGTTCTTTTATACTCATGAAACTAGGACTGGAATCCTTCAGTCCCTACCAGGTAGCCAGCCTGCGGCTTATTTCGGCAGGACTAATCTTGCTCCCTTTCTTTTTCAAATTCATCCGGCAAACGCCGCGTGCAAAGGTACCGGTGATCATTTTGTCCGGATTGCTCGGTAACGGTATTCCTGCCTTTCTCTTTTGCATTGCGGAAACGAAGATCGACAGTTCTCTTGCCGGCATGCTGAATTCATTTACGCCTGTATTTGCTTTATTGTTTAGCCTGCTGCTCTTCAGAACACAGGTAGGCAAACGTCAGCTGGCAGGCCTTGCCATTGGATTCGTGGGGGTGATCTGCCTCTTCCTGGCGAAGGGTATCCAGACTAACGCGTACTGGTACTATGGGTTCTTTGTGATATTGGCTACCGCCTGTTACGGGCTGAATATTGCGATCGTGCATCATTACCTGAAAGGCTACACATCCCTTCAGCTGGTATCCATTTCACTTTTCTTTATGGCGCTTTTTTCGCTGCCGGTGCTCCTGTTCAGTAATTTCAGGGAAGTGATGGCGGGTGGGGGGAGGCCGTGGGTTAGTCTTGGTGCAGCCATGGTGCTAGGTATCATGGGTACGGGCATGGCATCCCTGCTTTTTTACAAGCTGATCCGTTCAGCAGGTGCCATATTCGCATCGATGGTTACATATGGTTTGCCGGTGGTGGCCATTGGCTGGGGGCTACTGGCCGGAGAGCAGGTGAATGCATGGCAGGTGCTTTGCCTGCTGGTGATTATGGGAGGTGTTTATCTTGTAAACCGCAAATAAAAAGGACGGAGGGTTCCGTCCTTTTCCTGATATTTTTTCCTGCCATATTCCTAAATGGCCATGATCTCTTTATCTTTCGCAGCGCAGTGTTTGTCAACCAGTACAATATACTTGTCTGTAAAACCCTGTACGTCTGCTTCTGCGTCTTTAGCCGTATCTTCACTCAATCCATCTTTCTGTAATTTTTTAATCCCTTCGATGGCGTCTCTGCGGATGTTACGGATAGCCACTTTCGCGTGTTCCCCTTCTCCGTTCACCCTTTTCACCAGCTCTTTACGGCGTTCTTCCGTGAGCGGTGGCAGGAAGAGGCGAATGATCAGTCCGTCGTTCTGGGGGTTCAGGCCGATGTTGGAAGCGATGATGGCGCGTTCTATCGGTTGAAGCATGTTCTTTTCCCAGGGCTGGATAGTGAGGGTGCGGGCATCTGCCACGCTCACATTTGCCACCTGGTTCAGTGCAGTAGGCGCTCCGTAATAGTCTACCGTAATTCCATCCAGTATCTGCGGATTCGCTTTGCCTGCCCTGATCTTGGTGAGTTCCGTTTCCAAATGCGATATAGCCTTCTGCATGGTATCTTTCGTATCATCCAGAATTAAATTAAGATCGTCTTGCATAAGAAATAATACTTAAAGTGCTTGCAAACCTACATGAAATCTTTTAATCATCAAAGGAGGTCAACAAGAGAAGCAGCACTTGAAAACAGGAATACGCGTTACCGCATTATTTGTCCTGCAGCATTCCTTCCGGATTAACGCGAAGTATTTTGGGTTTGGTAACGCCCTGAGCGGAGTCTGCGGCAGGAACTGCTTCTGCTGCCGGTATAGCCGTTTTCGCAGTTTCCACCCTTTTCTTCAGGAAGAACAGTACCGTGGTGAGACCAAATGCGGTAAAACCTACCACAGCCAACAGATAAGTGGTTCCGATCCCTTGCAGCATAAAGGCCGCAGCAATAAACAGTATATTGAACAGAACGGCTACCAGGGTTGTTTGCCGATGGCTCAGCCCCAATGCCAGCATATAATGGTGAATATGATGACGGTCCGCCGTAAAAGGTGAACGGCCACGGGACATCCGGATGGCAAACACCCTCAACGTATCGAACAGGGGAACGATCAGGATGGCGAAAGCTACCGCGGGTACGGACTGAACCGGCATCTTGCCGGCAGGATTGCCTGCCACCTCAATGAATTTGATCACCAGCGTGGCATTAACAAGTCCAACGAGCAGGGAGCCCGTATCTCCCATGAATATTTTGGCAGGAGTGATATTGTAGATCAGGAAAGCGGCTAGTCCGGCTGCCATTGCAAACCCCATTACCGCATACAGTAACTCGTTCACATACAGGAAATAAGCTCCGAGTATGGAAGCCACGAGCATGCCTACACTTCCTGCCAGGCCATCTACCCCGTCAATGAGGTTGAAGGCGTTGATCACCACGATAAATGTAAAGTAAGTTAACAGCAGACTGAAATGATAGGGCAATGTTTCCACCCCGAACACTCCGTACATATTCCGGATCTGTATATTTCCCAGGTAAATGATCGCAAAAGCAGCCACCAGCTGACCTATCAGCTTTTTAACCGGAGAAAGGCCAACGATATCGTCCTTGATCCCTACCACAAAGATCACGAAAAAGGCCGCGACCAGATATTGAAGCGGAAATGTTTGCTGTGAGGGTATACAAACCAGAATGGCCAGCACAAAGCCGGCGAAGAAGCCCAGCCCGCCTAAGGTCGGGATCCGGGACTTGTGAGATTTACGTTCATCTGGTTCGTCATAGAGATGTTTCAATTCTGCAACCCTTATCAAGACAGGAATTGCAAAGTAGGTTATAACGAAACTCAGGACAGTCGCGATAATTACATTCTCCATATGGGGGGTTGTGGTGCAAAGATATTAATTTCAGTGAAATGCGTATCAATAATTTTTAAAACCCATGGATTTTATCCATTCTTGCAAAAAAACAATTAATCCGCTGTAAATCTGGTCAATTTCTTATTACTTTTGCGGCTCATAAAACGCCAATTATCATGCCAGAACTGAAAGATATTGCCACGCAGATCCGGCGGGACATAGTACGGATGGTGCATGCGGTGCAAAGCGGGCACCCCGGAGGCTCCCTTGGGTGTACTGATTTTTTTACAGCTTTGTTCTTCAAAGTGTTGCAGCATCACCCTGTACCGTTTGACATGGATGGGAAAGACCAGGACCTCTTCTTCCTTTCCAACGGGCATATTTCCCCCGTGTATTACAGTGCTCTGGCGCGTTCCGGCTATTTTCCCTTACCGGAACTGGCTACTTTCCGCAGGATCAACTCCCGCCTGCAAGGCCACCCCACCACACACGAGCATCTGCCCGGCATACGGGTAGCGAGCGGCTCCCTCGGCCAGGGGATGAGCGTTGCTCTCGGCGCAGCCCTCAGCAAAAAACTGAACAAGGATACCAAACTCGTGTATTCCCTGCATGGCGACGGAGAACTGGATGAAGGCCAGAACTGGGAAGCGATCATGTTCGCCGCTCACCACAAGGTAGATAATATCATCTCCACTATTGACTATAACGGCCAGCAGATTGACGGCCCTACGGATAAAGTGATGTCCCTCGGCGACCTCCATGCCAAATTCGTGGCCTTCGGCTGGAATGTACTGCACATGAACGGTAACGATATGGATGATGTGATCGCTACCCTCGGCAAAGCAAAAGGACTGACCGGACAGGGGCAACCGATCGTTATCCTCATGAAAACTATCATGGGGAAAGGGGTCGATTTCATGGAAGGCTCTCACGAATGGCACGGCATTGCTCCGAATGATGAGCAGCTGGCCAAAGCGCTGGCACAATTACCGGAAACACTCGGAGATTATTAAAATTTTCATCCTTATAATGCAAAAAGTGTATGCCTTCCCGGTATACACTTTTTTTATGTCGCTTTCAGCCCTATTTCCTGCCTGGCGGCCCGGCTGGCAGGGTACCAGCTGGCCAGCACCCCTATCACGAGAATGGTGATGCTTACGAGCGCAAAATCCTCTCCATGCATCTCCACGGGAAAGGCGTCGATCAGGAAAGAGCCGCCGCCCAGCTTTACCAGTCCGAAATGTTGCTGTAAAAGGCAGATGGTGACGGCCAGGGTAAACCCGATGACACTGCCGATCCCCGCAATGATCAGACCTTCGCTGAGGAAGATGCGCTGCACAAGACTGTTACGGCTGCCCATCGCCTTTAGGATGGTGATATCTTTCTGTTTTTCGATCACCAGCATGGACAGTGAGCCGATCATATTGAACGCCGCTATCACAAGAATAAAACTGAGGAACACATACGTTACCCACTTCTCCGTTTGCATCACATTGTAAATGGTCACATTCTGCTCCACCCGGGTCAACACTTTCACGGAATCTCCCAGCAGCTCCTGCACCTTTTGCCGCACTCTTTGCTCGGAAGCGCCCGGCTGCAGGGAGAGTTCCAGAGCAGACATCTCTCCTGCGCTCATTCCCAACAGGTTCCGCAGAAACCCGATATCAGTGATCACATATTTACTGTCAAAATCCTGCTGGATGGCGAAAGTGCCCGTGGGGTAGAGGACGCCCATACTCAACGCCTGCTCCGGCATGGCTGCGCTGAAACCTGCATCAGAAGCATCTCTTCGGGGGATGTACACGTTCACCGGCACCAGGCTGTGCTCCACATCCACCCCCAGCGCAGACTCAACACCCAGTCCAAATACTGCCTGATAGCCATTCTCGTGCCCCAAGTCAAATTTCCCGCGTACCAGCTTGCGCTGAACGCCGGCTACATGTGTGAATTGACTATCCACCCCTTTCAGCACGGCGATCGTTTGTTCGTAACCGTTACGCAGTACTGCTTTTTCTTCAACAGTGCTGGAAATATACGCTACTCCCGGAATAGCGGCCACGGCCTTCAACTGGTCGGGCGTAAGGATGATCGTTTTGCCGGTGGAAGGCGTCACTTTGAGGGTAGGATAAAAAGAAGAGTACAGTCCTTTTACCAGTCCGGTAAACCCGTTAAACACGCTCAGCACCGTGATCAGCGCGGCGGTGCCGACAGCAATGGCGCCCACACTCACCCACGCGATGATGTTGATCGCAGTAGTGGATTTGCGGGCGAGGAAATAACGGAGCGCGAACTGCCAAACCATGTGATACTATTGCTTGTCCCTTTCTTCGTTGATCTTCTTGAAAAGCGCTTCCATCCGGAACACGTGCTCCAGCGTATCATCCAGGAAAAACACCGGCTCCGGTACACGGCGCAATTGTTTGCCCACCCGGTTGCCCAGTTCCCGTTTGATCTCTCCCATTTTGTCTTTGATACGCTCCAGCATCTCTGTGGGAGACTTGATCTGGAACATGCTTAAATATACCCTGGCCTCCAGTAGGTCCGGCGTCATTTTCACGGAGGAAATAGAGATCATCCCCCCTTCCGTAACATTGAACCCCATGCGCATGAAAATATCGCTGAGTTCTTCCTGCACCAGCTGTGCCACCTGTTTTTGCCTTTTTGTTTCCTGCATTTTTCTCAATTTAAGCTGAACAATCCATCCGTTCCGCCAAAATTAACTATTTTACACGTTTATTCACGTAAATCCCGTACACACGCTTCCCGGCAAGATTCCCGCTTTTGGCGTACTTTTGCGATCATTAATACACAGGAATGAAGACATTCAAGCGTTTGTTAGGGTTTGTAAAGCCTTTACACCACTATTTACCGGAATATGTGATCTATACCATCATCGGCGTTATTTTCGGATTGCTCAACTTTGCCATGCTCATTCCCTTGTTGCAGGTACTGTTCAGGCCACTGGATGAGGTGAAGGACACAGTATCGGTAATGCCGGATTTTTCTTTTACCATTGAATATTTCAAAAGACTTTTTCAATATTACTTCGAAATGTTCGCGGCAGAGAAAGGCAAAATGTATGCGCTCGGTTTTGTATGCGTGATCATCGGCTCTTCTACCCTCATTGCGAATATAGGCCGATATCTCAGCGTTCGTGTAATGGTGCGGCTGCGGATGAACATACTGGATAAAGTAAGGCGGCTGCTCTATGAAAAGATTACCACCCAGTCCCTTTCCTTCTACAGCCACCGGCGCAAAGGAGATCTGCTGTCCGTTATGACCAACGATGTGGCGGAAGTGGAGTATACGATCGCAAACTCCGTTCAGGTGTTGCTCCGGGATCCGCTGGTCATCATCGCCTCCTTCTTTGCGCTGTTCTATATCTCCGTTAAACTCACACTGTTCACCCTTATCTTCTTTCCCCTGTCTGGCATCCTCATTTCCTACATATCCAAACAATTAAGGAAGAAAGGCTATTACAGCCAGGAAATGCTGGGCAAACTGCTGAATATCTCCGAAGAATCGCTTGGCGGCGTGCGCATTATTCAGGGCTTCACAGCGGAAAGCTATATGCAGCAGAAGTTTGCGCAGCTCACCCGTGCGTTCACCCGTTTGAGCAAATCCATGTTCAATCAACGCGAACTGGCTTCCCCGGTGTCCGAATCCCTGGGGGTGATCCTCGTCACCTGTCTCGTTATGGTGGGCGGATACATGATCATTGAAGGGCAGGACGGGCTTACACCGGAACAGTTCATCACCTATCTCGGTATTTATTTCACCATCCTGCAACCCGCAAAAAACATTTCCAACGCATTCACCAACATGCAAAAAGGAATCGTATCAGGCGAGCGGATATTTGCCGTGCTCGATGCGCCGAATGCGATCGAAGAGAAACCCGGAGCCCTGGCGGTGAATGGGTTCCGGCATAGCATCACTTACAACAACGTATCCTTCCGGTATGATCAGCACGAGGTGTTGAAACATGTTGATCTGACCATCGAAAAAGGGAAGATGATAGCGCTGGTGGGGAAAAGCGGCGCCGGTAAATCCACCATGGCCGATCTCCTTCCGCGCTTCTACGATGTAACAGCGGGACAATTGCTGTTGGACGGTAAAGATATCCGCGATCTGAAACTGCAGGATCTGCGGCAGTTGATGGGGATCGTATCCCAGGAAGCCATCCTGTTCAACGACTCCGTGTTTAACAACATTGCATTCGGGCAACCGGATGCTGATCCCGCCAAAGTCATAGAAGCCGCCAGGATCGCCAATGCTCACGAATTCATTGAGCAGCTGGAAAACGGCTATGAAACCACCATCGGCGACCGGGGCAGCAAACTCAGCGGAGGACAGCGCCAGCGTTTGACCATCGCCCGGGCCATCTTCAAAAATCCGCCCATCCTTATTCTTGACGAAGCCACTTCCGCGCTGGATACAGAGTCCGAGAAACTTGTGCAGGAGGCGCTGGATAAACTGATGCAAAACCGCACTACTATCGTTATCGCACATCGTCTTTCCACTATCCAGCATGCACACGAGATCATAGTGATGGACCATGGAGAGATCCGCGAGAGGGGAAAGCATGATGAATTGCTCGCGATGAACGGGATCTATCATAAACTGGTAGAGATGCAGGAATTTAAATAGAATGATCAGAATGATATGTAAAAAGCGTTCCGTGACCGGGGCGCTTTTTTTATGGTATTATTTTTGGTGTTAGGAGGCTGCCAGCAGGAACCTTATTTCTTCACCCAAACAATTGACACCTATGATTTCCGTAATTATACCAGTGCTCAACGAAGGCGCTACCATACGTCAGGTTATCAGGACAATCAGGAAAACCGCCAGGAAAACAGAGATCATTGTGGTGGATGATAATTCAACAGACAACACTGTTGAAGAAGCGATGAAAGAAAAAGTAAGAGTGATCACCAGCAGTCAGCGCGGCAAGGGCATCTCCATGCGGGAAGGCATGATGGCCGCGAAACATGATATCATCATGTATGTGGATGGGGACATCCTCACTTATCCGGATCATCTTGTAGAATTGCTGACCGATGCGATCGTGAACGATGAGGCCGACTTTACGAAGTCCTATTTTGAAAGACAGGCCGGCCGTGTTACGCAACTTGTGGCAAAGCCGCTATTGAGCATTCTTTTTCCCGAACTGGCCCATTTCAATCAGCCTTTGAGCGGTATGATCGCCGCAAAAAAATCGTTCCTGCAAAAAGTACATTTTGAAAATGATTATGGCGTAGACATCGGTTTGCTGATAGACATGCACCTGATGCAGGCCCGTATCCAGGAAGTGAATATCGGGCGCCTTGAAAACGCCATGAAAACCTGGGAACAGCTGAGCAAAATGAGTCGGGAAGTATCCCGCACCATTCTCAGGAAAGCGGAAAGCATTCCCCAGCAGAACCTGGAAACACTGGGCAACATCAATCTGATCAGGGAACAAATGGAATACTCCATCCTGGAGTCTATCGACAAGTTGGATAAGATGGTCATCTTCAACCTGGATGAGACGGTGTTCACACAAAACTATCTCTATCTGGCCGCGGCCGCATTTGAGAAAGAAGAGGGGCTCTACCAGATATTGCAGCATCACTCCGATCCGCTCTCTATCCTGAGGCGAACTGCTGCGCTATTCCAGGGTCGTAATCTTGCTGAATTGCTCGAAGTGGCCGACGATATTCCCGTTACGCCGGATATCCGTCACGTGATACGGGAACTGAAACGAAGAGGATATGTATGTGGATTCATCACAGATGGTTTCGAGTGCGTGGCGAACCATATGAAAAATAAGCTGGGAGCGGATTTCGCGTTTGCCAACCGCTTACACCTGATACACAGTGTGGCTACCGGCGAACTCACGATACCCGGCTATTTCCTGAATGGTAAAGAGAATGCCCCTGCTTACGAAAAGAGTCAGATACTCACCTACATCGCCGAGAAATATCACATTTCTCCGCAGAATATTATCTATGTGGGGAATGGGGAAAACGATCGTACGATGCTGGAGAAAGCGGGGATCGGTGTAGCATACCATCCACAGTTTGTGGAAGCGGAAACCGTTGCTGATAAAGTTATTGAAGATATTTGCATGGCACCTTTGCTGGATATAGCCCAGGCAGGCCCTGCGCGGCAAAACATGCGCTGGCCCAGCAAGCAGCAGGTAAGGAATATCGGACTGGGCAGTCTGGCCGTAGTGGCTACAGCAGGTCTCCTATACCTCGCGGCAAGGCAGATCCGCCGGGCGCTCAGGCCGGAGGAAACGGCAGGCGGACAGCTGCAATCTGCGTGATCTTTTTTGTCCCCGAAAACCCTCCATGCTTTTCAGTTTCACCGCTGAAAAGCATTTTTTATTTATCTCCATTCCCAAAGTCGCAAATACCGAGATATTCTCGGTTTTAGGTAATAATCTCTCGCCCTTTTTCTTCTGTTCTTTCATCGTCTCCAACTACATTCGTAAAAAACAAATCGTTATGGAAATATCAGTTATGCGGGAGCGCTTACACGAGGCCATTGATCTTGCCGAAGATGAAAAGATCATTATTGTATTCAAGACTACGCCGCTTGAGATCAGCAGGAGCGAACAATTCACCCTGGAAGAGTTGCGGGATATTATTGAGGATGCGGAAGAGGTTGTCCGTAAATATCCTACAGAGGAAGAACTGGAAGAAATGTTCCAGCAGGCGCATAAAGCATTTCTCGCTTTATTGCGGGCGCGGGCGGGAAAACGGGTGATGGAAAGAGACATAAAGTGATGATCCATAGTAGATAATAACCGGAATCCACCGGGAGCTGTAGTGGTGAATGATTTTCAGCCGGATGTTATCAGCGATCCGGGTAGTTCCTTTTGTTATTGCTACTTCTATAAATCAGGAGGCCGGGCTCTCCCGGCCTTACACTGATCTTTTCTTTTCGGGATCGTCCGGCAACTTCAGTGATCATCCAACAACATGGAAGAATATAACCTCGCCGGGTATATAGTGTTTCATAAAATGGATAAATGAAAAAGGGCCATCCGTTTATCGGACAGCCCCTTCAATTTTATGTAGCTATTACACTATTTATTTGCTTTTCGCCAGTTTTGCTTCGATGCTCAGGGTCGCATGCGGTACCGCTTTCAGGCGGGCCTTATCGATCAGTTTGCCGGTTACACGGCAAATGCCGTAAGTTTTATTCTCGATCCTTACCAGCGCTTTCTCCAGGTGATCGATGAATTGTATCTGACGGCTGGCCATCTGGTTCAGTTGCTCACGTTCCTGAGAACCACTACCATCTTCCATGCTCATGTATTTGTTCTCTGTATCATCCGTACCAGCTTCATCTTTCCGGGTGATCAGGCCCTGAAGATATATGAGCTCTTTCTTAGCGGCATCAAGTTTTTTGAGGATGATCTCCTTAAACTCCTGCAACTCAGGATCGCTGTACCGGTAGATAGGTCCTGCCGGAGCCTCCGGTTGATCCAGTACGGACTTCGTAAATTCAGGCGCGTAAGTGATCGTTTTCATCGCCGGCCTGCTGCCCGCAGAAGAGGTCCTGGAAGCAGCTGCTCTTGTTACAGGTTTTTCTATCACCCGTTTTACAGGCTCTGCTGATTTGGATTTCTTAGCTGTATCCTTTTCTGGTTTTTCCTGTTTATTCTTTGCTGGCATTATGTCTACTTTTTCTACGGGTTTAGAAATAACCGGTTTGGCAGTTGGCTTAGGTGCAGGTTTGGTGGCCGACACGGGAGCGGGTTTAACTGCCGGAGCTTTCGTTACAGGCGCAACGGCTTTCCTGGCAGGTGCCTTTGCTACCGGGGTCGCCTTCCTGGAAGAAGTGGCTGCTGCTTTCTTCACGGGTGCCGCTTTAGCAGGCGCTGGTTTCACGGGCGCTTTTTTCACTGCTGCTTTTTTAGCTGCGGGTTTAGCCGCCTTGGGTGTTGCTTTTTTGGCTACCGCTTTTTTAGCCGTCGCATTCTTCGGCGCAACCGCTTTTTTAGCAGGCGCCGGTTTAGCAGCAGGCTTCTTTGCTGCGGGAGCTTTTTTAGCTGCAACTTTCTTGGCAGGAACCGCCTTCTTGGTAGTTTTACTAGCAACCTTCTTCTTTGTTGCCATGGGATTAGCTTTTTTTGTTAACTAATACGTTGAATTTAAGATCGTTAACCTCTACTTCTATGCCCTCCTGTAATTGCGGCACTACATCCAAACTATCTGCCAAAATTTCCGTGCAAATATAGTCATTAAAGTTAATTATCGCCGATTTCAAAGTGGGTACATCCGCCACTTTCACTGCAATCCGGTCCGTCAACTCAAAACCGCTGTCTTTCCGTATCTTCTGGATCCGGTTCACAAGTTCACGGGCATTGCCTTCGTCCAGCAATTCAGGGGTAATAGTGATATCCAGGGCCACGGTCAATGCTCCTTTATTAGCAACCGTCCATCCCGGAATATCTTCAGAAATGATCTCGACATCGGGTAACTGAATCGGAACGTGTTCATTATCAATCATCAAGATAAATTCTCCGCTCTTTTCAAGGGTGGCAATGTCATGCTGGCTAAATGTGCTGATTGCATTGGCAACCGCTTTCATCTTTGCCCCCATCCTGCTACCCAGCGTTTTATAATTCGGCTTGATCTTTTTCTTGATAAAACCTTCCGTTTCCGTAAGGTACTCAATACTTTTTACATTCACTTCGCTTTTTATCAAATGTTCCACTAAAGTGAGTTGACCCTGCATATGCGGATCGAGTACGGGTATCAATATTTTATGTAATGGCTGCCGTACCTTGATATTGGTTTTCTTGCGAAGGGACAATACAAGGGAAGAGGTATCCTGGGCCAACTGCATCCTCTCTTCCAGCTCGGGATCTATTGCCACGACCACCACTTTCGGAAAATCCGTCAGGTGAACGGAAGCCACCTGCAGACGGCCACTTACACTATTCAGGTTCCGGTACAGCCAGTCTGTAAAGAACGGAGATACCGGCGCCATCAGCTGCGCGATCTTTTCCAAACACTCATACAAGGTCTGGTAAGCACAAATTTTATCATGTTCGTACTCTCCTTTCCAGAAACGGCGGCGGCAAAGTCGCACATACCAGTTACTCAGATGTTCATCCACGAACTCCTGTACTGCCCGTCCTGCCTGCGTAGGCTCATAATCCTCCAGACTGGTGGTCACCTCCTTTACGAGGGTGTTCAGGAGGGAAATGATCCACCGGTCTATCTCCGGCCGTTGTTCCAGCGGAATGTAAGCCTCTTTGAACCTGAAATTATCCAGGTTGGCATACATCGCAAAGAAGTTATACGTATTATATAATGTACCGAACAGTTTACGCTGTACCTCCCTGATCCCCTCCACATCAAATTTCATATTGTCCCAGGGGGAGGCATTCGTAATGAGGTACCAGCGGGTAGCATCTGCCCCAAACTGGTTGATGGTGGCAAAAGGATCCACTACGTTACCGAGCCGTTTGCTCATCTTGTTACCGTTCTTGTCCAGCACCAGACCGTTGGAAACCACTGTCTTATACGCTACACTATCAAACAGCATCACAGCCAGGGCATGCAGGGTGTAAAACCAGCCACGGGTCTGGTCCACGCCTTCAGCGATAAAGTCCGCCGGGAAGGCCTGTCCTTTTTCCAGCATTTCCCGGTTCTCGAAGGGATAATGCCATTGGGCCACCGGCATCGCGCCACTGTCGAACCACACATCTATCAGGTCGGGCTCGCGGCGCATGGGTTTACCGGTGGAGCTGACGAGGATGATATCGTCTACGTATGGTTTGTGCAGGTCGAGGATGCCTTCATGCAGGTAATGCTTATTCACGTCCCCGCCCAACACTTCGTTGGCCAGGCGGATGCCGGCATTCAGCTCTTCGATACTGCCGATGCAGATCTCTTCCGAGCCGTCTTCCGTACGCCAGATCGGCAGCGGGGTTCCCCAGTAACGGCTGCGGCTCAGGTTCCAGTCCACCATGTTCTCCAGCCAGTTGCCGAAGCGGCCTGTACCGGTAACGGCAGGTTTCCAGTTGATGGTGCGGTTGAGTTCCACCATCCGGTCTTTCAAAGCGGTGGTTTTGATAAACCAGGCATCCAGCGGGTAATACAGCACGGGCTTGTCCGTACGCCAGCAATGAGGGTACGTGTGCTCATACTTTTCCACTTTGAACGCGCGGTTCTCTTTTTTCAGTTTCACCGCAATGTCTACATCCACATCTTTATAATCCGGATCATTCGTATAATCTTTTACATAGCGACCGCCAAACTCGCCGACATTATCCAGGAATTTACCCTGCCGGTCTACGAGCGTCAGAATACCGATGCCGTATTTCCTGCCCACGCGGTTGTCATCTGCGCCAAATGCAGGCGCGGTGTGTACGATGCCTGTACCGTCCTCAGTGGTCACGAAATCGCCGATCAGCACGCGGAAAGGGTCTCCCTCTTCGGGAAGGGCGTATGGCAGGAGCTGTTCGTAGCGGATCTCTTCAAGCTGGCTGCCCTTGAAAGTAGTCAGTACTTTCCAGGGGATCACTTTGTCCTCCGGCTTGTACGCACCAAAATCGGCGTTCTCCCCTTCTGCCCGGAAGTACTTACCGGCGAGGTCCCTGGCCAGGATCACGTTGACGGGCAGATGGGTATAGGGGTTGAAGGTCTTCACCAGCACATAATCGATATTGGCGCCTACGGTGAGGCCGAGGTTGGAAGGAAGCGTCCAGGGTGTGGTGGTCCAGGCCAGGAAAAACACTTCTTCAGAACCCGCCGCATCGAACAGGAATTTGGAAAGATCGGAATGCTGCGCCTTGAACATGGCCACTACCGTGGTATCCTTCACATCCTTGTAGGTGCCGGGCTGGTTCAGTTCGTGGGAACTGAGCCCTGTACCGGCAGCCGGCGAATAAGGCTGGATGCTGACGCTTTTATAAAGCAGACCTTTTTTGTATAGTTGTTGCAGACACCACCAGAGGCTTTCGATGTAGGAATTGTCGAAAGTGATGTAGGGATGCTGTAAATCAACCCAGTAGCCCATCTTGCGGGTCAGCTCCTCCCAGCGGTCTTTATATTTCAGGACCTCCTTGCGGCAGGTATCGTTATAATCCGCAATGGAGATCTTTTTTCCGATGTCCTCTTTCGTAATGCCCAGCGCTTTTTCCACGCCCAGCTCTACAGGAAGGCCGTGCGTATCCCAGCCGCTCTTGCGCTTTACCTGGAAACCCTGCATGGTCTTATATCTGCACACCAGGTCCTTCAGGGCACGGGAGATCACGTGGTGAATTCCCGGCAGACCGTTAGCGCTCGGCGGACCTTCATAGAACACGAACGGCGCCGCGCCATCACGATTGCTTACGCTCTGTTCGAAGATCTGATGCTGCTCCCATGCCTGCAGTATTTCCTGTTCTATTTGCGGTAAATTGAGCTGACTGTATTCCTGGTATTTGCTGGACATAAAACAATCTGCCTCCCGGGCAATTAAAATTGAGATTTAAAATTCTGCGAAGTTACGAAAATACCGCCATGAATCAGTGCTTCGTTGCCGCTCGTAAAAAATAACAGGGGGATGAAAAAAGTCCGTCTAAAATTGAGTATTTTACAATAAACTATGCTTACTTTGCGTTTTTGGCATTGTTTTGGTTAAGGAATCAGAAGAGTATAACGCAGAAAACCATATCTTGTATGAAAAAAGTAACGTTATTCATTTGCGCTGCTATCTTCACTTCCGGCATAGCCTTTTCGCAAGAGCATAAGTCAGCAAAAAAAACCAAAGCCGTCATTGCCAAAAAAATGGAGGCGCCTGCCAATATAAAGGAGGCATTTCAGCAGAACGCCCAGTTTGCGGGCACCACTGACGCAGTTTGGTCTAAAACAGCTACTGGTAACTGGATAGCCAGCTTTACCAAGGAGAACGTGAAGACGACGGCAGAGTACAATGCAGAAGGAGCCTGGGTAGCCACCAGAAGCGAATTTCCGGCAGGAAATCTGCCTGCCGCAGTTTTAGAAACTTTGAAGAACAAATACCCGTCCGCAGTTGTTAAAGAAGGATGGAAGATCGAGAGGGCGGATGTTGCAGCATATTACAAGGTAAATATTGATGATGGCGGAACTGCCAAATCTGTACTTTTGAATGATGCTGGCACTATTGTTGATTAGAGAAAATTACTGATACAGTAACACATTAATTAAGTATTTCATAGGTATAGGGATAAATAGGACAGACCCTGCTCTTTTGGGCGGGGTTTTTCTTTTGTCATAACCACCGGACATGAAAAAACCGCTACCTGGAAAGTAGCGGCTTTATGCAAATTACGATGGAAAAACTTACGGACTGCAGTACCGGTTGTGGTGTTTGATAAGTTGTACTGCCGGATTAATGGCTTTACTAATCGTCTGCAAGCTTTTCCTTAGGTCAAATCTGATAAGGAAGCTTATGAGGAACAACCGGATAGATATCCAGTGATCGTAGCACAAAGAAAATGCAATCTCTTCAGACGGACTTTCGAGATCGGGAAAACAAATGATCGTAAAAGGAAAATGTGTTAGCGCAGCAGCAGTTCGCAAGGCTTCAACCCTGTGTGCTTCTTGAAGGCGGTGGAGAAATGGGAAATGCAGGAATAACCCATCATGATGGCAACATCGGAAACAGAAAGCCCTTTCTCATAGAGCAGTCCTTTCGCTTTTTCCATCCTTTCTTTCTGGAAATAATCATAAATGGTGGTACCGAACATAGCCTTGAAGCCTTTTTTCAGGTAACACTCGTTCATGGCCACCCGGCGGGCCAGCTCACGGATCGTGACAGGCGCATCCAGCTGCTCGAGCAGGATATTGCGGGCTTTTTCTATCTTCTCCCGGTCTTCCATATGCGTAAGGAAACGGCAGCCATAGCGTTCGTCCGTGTCATTCTGGATGAACTGGTCGGAACTGAAAAGTAATAGTTCGAGCGCTTTGCTCTGGAGGAAGATATTTTTCAGGACGCCTTCGTAGTTGTGATGCACCATTTCTTCCAGCACAGCCTTGGATTTGGTGCAGGGCTGGATGGTTTTCATGAAAGGCTTCCGGGACTGGAATTCGAAATGGGAGAAGGAAGTGTTCCCTTTCTGAAGGGATTGGATAAAAGCCGGCTGGAAACGTACCGTGATCATGTCGATGGAAGGAAGTTTGTCGTGGCAGTCATCCTGCAACTTCTTCTTTTCCGCACATACCTGATCCGTACAGCCCGGGTTCTTGCAATACCGGCTGCCTGCTACGCAGTAACGCAGCTCAATAGCAGCTGACTGACCGCGCCTGGCAGGCTGATACACCACCATCGCCACATCTTCCACCGGTAACGGGCGGTCATACACGTACCGCTGCAGATGATACTCCAGGCAGTCCGGAACCGCCACCGTATCCGCTTCCGCCAAATGAAGCTGGTCGCTCATGGCAGGCTGCGGAATGGCCAGTGATAATATTTCCTGTACTTCTTTCATCTAAAGCGAGACAAAATTAGCGAATCGTTGTTACAATCTTATCGGTTTTACAAACTGCTTACAATAGCATGCACTTAACAACCGATTGATATAAATTTGACCCATTCATCAATGGCATGAAAAAACACTGGAAGATCATACTAACTGTAACGGGCATATTGATACTGGCTGTATCGGGTGGCGCCTGGTACCTCAACATGCATTGGAAACGTGTGCTGGACAAAGAATTAAGACGATACGTGATGGAAAGTTCGGATAGTTTATATACCCTCACTTATGGCGCCATAGATCTGAACCTCCTCACCGGCAGTCTCGTTATTCACCAGGTGGCGCTGCACCCCGACAGTGTCGTTTATCAGCGGCTGGTGCAGGAGCAGCGAGCCCCTGCCCTCCTGTACAATGCCCGTACCAGCCGGCTGCAGGTAACCCGCATGCGGTTATGGCGGTATTTCCTCAATAACGAAGTAAATGCGGGCGGCTTTGCGCTTGTTGATCCGGAGATCACGGTGGTGGAAGACCAGCGGAGCATAGACACCAGCAAGCCCGAAAGTTTTTATGAAGCCGTCCACAAAGATATCCGCCGGTTCAATATAGACCGGCTCATCCTGGCCCCGCTGAAGCTGGATTTCACACAGATCCGGAAAGATGGCAGCCGGGCTGTTGTAAGGCTGGATCAGCTGGATATAGACATCCGCCACCTGGAGATCGATTCCCTCAGTCAGCATGACCCATCAAGGTTCCTGTACGCCCGCACTTTTGACATCAATCTGGACCGGTGGAGCTGCCGCACGCCGGACAGTCTTTACGAACTGCGCATGAAAGACATTTGTCTCCATGCCGCAGATCAGGCGGTAAACATCGGGGAAGCAAGACTGGATCCCCGTTTCAGCCGGGAAGAGTTTGACAGGACTGTTGGAGCGCAGCAGGACCGTTTTGAAATATCGTTCCGAAACCTGCGCCTGGATGGCATTTCACCCCAGAACCTCCTGCAACAGCAGGTGATTGTCCGCAACGTCAATATAGACGCCGGAGAGTTGCATATCTATCGTAACCGCAGTCTGCCCATGCCGCCGGGAGACAAGCTTGGCCAATTCCCGAACCAGCTGCTCATGAAACTGAAAACACCGCTGCGCATCGACACCCTGTTTGCCAACAGCGTTGACGTAAGCTATACCGAAGTGAGTGCCCATGGCCGGGGTATGGGCAAAGTGCAGTTCCAGCATGCAGGAGGTCTCCTGCGGAACATCACGAATATCGATTCGGCAGTGGCAGCCAACCCACACTGCATCGCTGACCTGCATGCCGTGCTTATGCAAACCGGCAAGCTGAAAGTACGGTTCGATCTTATGTTGGGCGATCCGGCGGGGGCATTCAATGTAAGCGGACAATTAAATAATATGGATGGCAGGGAATTCAATGCCCTTACAAAACCCTTAGGCCAGGTTGAAATCCGTTCCGTCCGCATCCAGGACCTCGAATTCAATATCAGCGGAGACGAGCGCAAAGCCTCCGGCACGCTCAAACTGCTCTATTCCAAACTGAAGATTGCCGTACTGAGGGAAAGAAAGGATGCCAGCGGCAACGAAAGGAAGGGGCTCGTCAGCCTCATTGCCAATCTGCTGGCTATCCGGAATGCCAATCCCATGCCCGGAGAAGCCCCCAGAACCGTTAAGCCGCTCCACCATCGGAACCCCAGGAAATCATTCTTCAACCTCATCTGGAAAACGATCTTTACCGGCGTGAAGGAAACCGTTGGCACCAGCATGCTCACAAAACTGGAGAAAAAAGAAACAGGAGCCGCAGATTCAATAAGTTTAAAAAAATAATTAATATATCAACATCCCTTCGTCCTTCCCCTCCCTGTCAAACCTGCTATCCACATACTATCCACCTCCCTCAAAAATGCCCTGTTTTTCATGGAAATTAGGCTGATTTTGATTATTTTTGCTGGATTGTCTACTGATTTGTTAAAAAAGATTTTCAGCTAATAATATGAGTGAAGAATTAGTGCAAACAACTACCCCGAACAATGGTTATGACGCGGGTAGCATACAGGTTTTGGAAGGGTTGGAAGCGGTGCGGAAGCGCCCCGCCATGTATATCGGAGACATTGGGGTGAAGGGTCTGCATCACCTCGTTTATGAAGTAGTCGATAACTCCATCGACGAAGCACTCGCCGGCTTTTGTAAAAACATTGAAGTAACCATCTGCGAGGATAACTCCATCCGGGTAAAAGATGACGGTCGCGGTATCCCCACCGGCATGCACCCGAAAGAGAAGCGTTCTGCGCTGGAAGTGGTGATGACCGTGCTGCACGCCGGCGGTAAATTCGACAAGAACACTTACAAGGTTTCCGGCGGTTTGCACGGGGTGGGCGTGAGTTGCGTGAACGCGCTCAGCGATCCCTGTCATGTGACCGTTCACCGGGAAGGAAAAATATTCGAGCAACAGTATAGAAAAGGCATCCCGCAATATTCCGTGCGGGAGATTGGTATAACGGACATCACCGGTACCATCACACACTTCAAGCCGGACACCACCATCTTCACGGAAACGATCTACAACCGCGAAACCCTCGCAGGACGTCTTCGTGAACTGGCTTTCCTGAACCGCAGGATCCGCATTACACTGACAGACGAGCGCGAGAAGGATGAGCAGGGCAATGCCTTCAGCGAAACCTTCTACAGCGAAGGTGGTATCATTGAATTTGTGGAACTGATGGACAAGAACGGCCGTCGCAACCCACTGGTACAGCAGCCCATCTACATTGAAACACATGACGCGGTTTCCAACGTAGCCGTGGAAGTAGCCATGCTCTACAACGATTCCTTCAACGAGCACATCTTCTCTTACGTTAACAATATCAACACCATCGAAGGCGGTACACACGTAGCAGGTTTTCGCAGAGCGATCACCCGCGTGTTCAAGGCGTACGGCGATAAAAACAAGATGTTCGAGAAATCGAAGGTAGAAGTTACGGGAGACGACTTCCGTGAAGGTCTCAGCTGTATTGTAAGCGTGAAAGTACCCGAGCCGCAGTTTGAAGGACAGACCAAAACCAAGCTCGGCAACTCCGAGGTGATGGGTATTGTAGACAGCGCCGTGGCCAATGTGCTGGACGCTTACCTCGAAGAGCATCCCCGCGAAGCCAAAACCATCATCAATAAAGTGGTGCTGGCCGCACAGGCCCGCGAAGCTGCGCGAAAGGCCCGGCAAATGGTGCAGCGTAAAAGCGTGATGACCGGCAGCGGACTTCCCGGAAAACTCGCTGACTGCTCCGATAACGATCCTGCCAGATGTGAGCTCTACCTCGTCGAAGGGGACTCCGCGGGCGGTACGGCCAAACAGGGCCGCGACCGGAACTTCCAGGCCATTCTCCCGCTCCGTGGTAAGATCCTGAACGTAGAGAAAGCCCTCGAGCATAAGATCTATGAAAACGAAGAGATCAAGAACATATTTACCGCACTCGGTGTAACAATCGGTACACCGGATGATGAAAAAGCCCTCAACCTCAGCAAGCTCCGTTATCACAAGCTGATCATTATGACGGATGCCGATGTGGACGGAAGCCACATTGCTACGCTGATCCTTACGTTCGTATTCCGCTACATGAAAGAAATGGTAGAGCAGGGATACGTTTACCTCGCTCAACCGCCTTTATACCAGGTGAAGAAAGGGAAAGACCATATTTACGCCTGGAATGAAGAACAACGGAAAGCCGCAGTGACCAAACTGGCCGGCGGCGGTAAAGAAGACAACGTGACCATTCAGCGGTATAAAGGTTTGGGTGAAATGAATGCCGAACAACTCTGGGATACCACCATGAACCCGGAAATGCGCACGCTCAAACAAGTGACCATTGAAAGCGCTTTTGAGGCAGACCGCATCTTCACCATGCTCATGGGCGATGAAGTGCCTCCGCGCAGGGAATTCATTGAATCTCATGCCAAATACGCGAAAATCGACGCATAAAACGGATGATAAAAGGCTGATCTTCATCGATCAGCCTTCTTTTTGATCAAACAAATAATCAAATTAACTTATAAATAATTTAATTAATTTGTTTGAGATTCGTATATTGCATGCATATCGGTACTATCCTATGAAACTGAAACAATCCATCCTGGCTATTGGCCTGCTGATGACGGGTTTATTCACCGCCTGTGAAAAGGACAAGAATACCATCAGCGGCTCCTTCTCGATGAAAGTAAATGATACGCTCATTACCGTTAGCAGGCAATTAACAGCTACCCTGCACGATACCGGCAAGGTAAATTCCTACCTGGTGATATCTGGTTTATCCGCACAGAACCAGGCTATCACGGTGAATGTGATCTTTCCCGACAGGCAGCTGAAGGCCGGTACTTACCAGCTCACACCAACGTTGCTGAATTCCATCGGATGGGCAAAAGCAGGCTTGTCTGATGTTTATTCCGCGGATGACGTCACAAAGGGCGCCACCGCCACCATTATACTGGAAGCTGTTTCCGAGACCAAAGCAAAAGGCACTTTCTCCGGCATCATCATCAGCGATTTTGATCCTTCCATGAAAAAGACTGTTACGGAAGGAAAGTTTGACGTATCGGTGCTGTCATTGAAATAAAGATAGTTTTTGACCATGTCCTATTTATCCCAACTTACCTGACTTCCGCTTGCGTGCCGGGCGCGCAAAGCAGTAGTAGCAAAATAGAATGAAAGACAGTTTAAAACGACAGTAGAACGGATCGTCACGCGTTTTTACGCCATGTGACGCATTAAACAGACAAAGAAAAGAAGGGCTGCCGGTGACGATCGGCGGCCCTTCTTTTTAGATATTCTGCAACTTCCGGCGGGAGTTGATCATCATGATCAGTACAAACCCACCGAGGATAAACGCGGTCATACCTATAAAGAAAACCGGACTGACGTTGAATGCGCCCAGGTAATATAGCATAAGCAGGTTAAACAAAACCAGCACAGCGAGGATCAATTTACCCAACCACTCTTCCCGCTTGTATTCCAAGGCATAATCCCGCTTGTAGCGCTGCGTTATATAACGCCGCAACTGACCGCTGAAATGCTCGGAAGGCTCATCGAGGCCAGTTTCCTTCAACATGGTAGCCAGCCTGTCTTCTCCGGGTTTCTTATCTTTCATAGCAAATCTTTTATTTCTTCTTTCAATAATACGCGCAATACCGCTTCGATCTGCTTTCTTCCCCTCAGCAAACGCATTTTGACCGCGGACCTTTTGAGGTTCAATATCCGGCCGATCTCCGCAACGCTCATTTCAGCGATATAATGCAGGGTAATGGCGATGCGCTCATCTTCCTTCAGCCTGGAAATGGCCATGTCAACATATTTTTTTCTGTCCCACTCCCCCTTCACCTCCTCGAAAGGCTGCGCTTCTGTAACCTGATCTGTGATGGCCTGTGTGGATATTCTTCTAACCGCCACCTTCGTCAACGCCGTATTATAGACGATACGATACAGCCATGTGGAAAAACGGGAGGCTTTTCTGAAGCTTCCGAGCGCAGCGAATGCTTTCATAAATGCATCCTGTACTACTTCTTCGGCATCTTCCCTGTTCAAAACGATCTTAAGGGCGATGGTATAGGCAAGGTCCTTATAGACGTTCACCAGGCACTCCAGTCCTTCCCGTTCGCCGCGGATGGCTTTTTCCAGAAGAAGGTCTTCCTGTATGTGATCGCTGTTGGATGCCATGCTGTACTTAGACTTTTTTCTGATCAAAGTGGTCACCATGGTGACCACCTGGCGTAATATCCGGTCATACCTGAAACGAACAAAAATATCCATATCATGCAAACAACATCTGCCGCCTTGCTTATTTCGTTGTCCCTCGTAATATTCGGAATATGTTATTACTATTTCACCACACGACATAAAGAGCGAATGGCCATTATTGAAAAAGGGTTGCCACCGGACCTTTTTAAAGGCGCCCATAACTATCTGCCGCTGATCCTTACGCTCGGTATTGTGAGCATTGGAGTTTCCCTGGGTATTTTGGCGGGAGGGTATCTCCATTCCCTGCCGGTCTCCTGGCCCGGCGATCCGCTTCCTTTTTGCGTATTTCTGTTCCTGGGCCTCAGCCTGCTGGCCGCCTATTTCCTCCTGAAAGCCATGCACCGGCAATCAAAATAGCACTAATAACATTCACGTCATTAAAACTTGTATAATGAGATTTTCATTATGGGCTATGCTATGCCCTTTACTGATCATGTTTTCCTTTTCCAGCGTTTATTGCCAGCACTATGACCGGGAGTTTGATTCCCTGCTGATGGCCAGGTTCCCGCAAAGCGGTCCGGGTGGTGTAGCACTTGTTGCAAAAGAAGGAAAAGTCATCTATAAAAAAGCTTTCGGGATGGCTAACCTTGAGCTGGATAAAATGATGACCACCGATAATGTATTCCGCATCGGGTCCAATACCAAGCAATTCACGGCGGTAGCCATACTGCAGCTCGCCGGCGAGGGCAAGTTGTCGCTGCAGGACGAGATCACCCGTTTCATTCCCGGTTATCCCGTACAGGGCCGGAAGATCACCATTGAACATTTGCTAACGCATACTTCCGGGATAAAGAACTACACCGGCGTAACACAATGGACGGAAGAAATAAAGCGGAAAGACCTTGGGCCGGAAGCACTCATCCGCCTTTTCAGTAATGAGCCGATGGATTTCGCACCCGGCGAAGATTTCCGCTATTCCAATTCCGGGTATATATTGCTGGGCTATATCATTGAACGGATCTCCGGCAAACCCTACGCCCAATACATCCGCGAAAACATCTTCCAACCCCTTGACATGAAAAACTCGTTCTATGACACTCCCTCTCCCGTTATCCGCAACCGCGCATCCGGGTATAAAAGAAAGAACAGCTACTATGAGAACGCGGACTTCCTGAGCATGACATTGCCTTATGCGGCCGGTGGACTGATGTCCACTGCAGATGACCTTCTAACCTGGTATGAAGCGCTCTCGCATTTCAGGGTGATACCACGCGCAATGCTCGAAAAAGCGCAAACATCCTACCGGCTTGGCAATGGCCGGCTCACAGGTTACGGTTATGGCTGGGAAACGGGTAATGTACAGGGAAGCTTATCCGTCAAGCACGTTGGAGTGATCAATGGCTTCATCACATATACGGCTTATCTGCCGGAAGAGAAAATATTTATAGCGCTGCTCTCCAATTGCGAATGCGTGGGCGATCTGGACGAACCCGCCTCCAGGATAGCCGCCATGCTGCTCGGCAAACCTTACACCCGTGGATCGATACAGCTTACAACACAGGAGCTTGCCGCATACCAGGGCGTTTATCATACGGAATATGAAGGGGAAAGAATTATCGCTATCCAGGACGGGCAATTGTTCTACTATAACAAAGGAGGACAAAAATCGCCGCTCATTCCATTCCGAAAGGATGGGTTCCGCATCGCCAATGGCATCCTTAGCCTTGCATTCGAAAGAGGGCCGCGGGGAAATGTCACTGACTTTGTCTTAACAGGTTCCGGGTTGCCTTTAAAGGGCGTTCGCAGTAAAGAGCAGGTTAGCGCGATCAGTAGAATCCCGGTTGCATCTCAAACGCTCGACAAATATGTGGGCAGGTATCATTTCCCGAACTTCGATTTTTATATCGTGAAAGAGAATGACCGGTTGTATGGTAAGGTGGGGGAAGATAAAAAGGAGATCATTCCCTTTGGTTCTCATCGGTTCTTTGCGAAAGAAATAGACGCCACCATTATTTTTAACGTAGACGAAACGGGCCGTGTAAGGAGCTTGAAGAAGATACAGAACAGTGAAATGACGGCTGAAAGGGTCGAATAAACGAAAACGGCGCCGGTTGTAAATCCGGCGCCGTTCTTACATGTTGTTGTTATCTTATTTGATCCCGAACACGGCTCTGATCTCCGCGCGGATCTTGATCGTTTTAAAATCGATGTTGGAATCCGGTACACCGCCTGCCATGTCAGCAGCGGCAGATTTGTACATTCTTACGTTCGCCATTTCAGGACGCACATCGGAATAATGATCGGTATTGAATTCCTGCACTTCCAGCACTCCGCCGATCTTTTCGTCGATCGCTCCAAGGAGGTATTCCGCTTTGGTTTTCGCGGCTTTCAGCGCGTTCATCTTTACCTGTTTGCGGTATTCTTCCATTTTGCTGTGCGTAAAAGAAGCGATGTTCACGCTTTCGATACCTTCATCGTCCACAGCGGCGAGGATGGCATTCACTTTATCCAGCCTGTTCAGCTTCAAACGATATTGTTTACGAGTCAGGAAGTCTTCATTTGTTTTCTTCTTCCTCCACCACTGATCATAGTTATAGCCGAACACATTCTCGATGGTGAAATTCTCCTTCGGAATACCGGCTTCCTGCACGGCTTTCTGTAATTGATTCTCCAAAGTGGTGATGGTCACTTTGTTCTTGTTCCTGAGATATTCGCGCAGTGTAATGTTCAGCGTAATCTCGTCGGGGGTGATCTCCATTTCTGCAGTGCCGGTCACTTCAATCTTCTTCACCAGAGGCTTGTTGTCCGGCGTTGTTTGTGCGAAGGATGTTGCTGTCATAATGAGTCCCATTAATAATACGGTTAATCTTTTCATTGCTTTCAATTTTAAATTCAACATCAGGATGCAGGGGTTGGGTTCAATTCCACATGCCCTTGCAGGCTTTAACTTTTCTTTGTGTTTTTAGTCAGGTTATTGAGCATGTAACGGATGAGGCAAATATAAGTTACATTTTACTTATTTATTACTTGCGGGCATCGCTCATAGCCTTGAGAAAAGCGTGAAGGTCGTTCATACTGCGGATGCGGTCAACAATTAACATAAAGTTCTTCCCGATCTGTTTGAGTCGCGCGTTGTTTGTGCGCGTCTGGATGTAATGCAGGATGTGCTGGAAGGTGGGGGATTCAAAATAGGGGCTGTCAGGATTGTTAATGAAATAACAGCGTAAGGTCTCTTCTTTCAGGATCATCTTTTCAAAACCAAGCTCAATGGCCATCCAGCGGCTGCGGATCATGGTAAAGAGGTCGAGCACCGGATCCGGTGCGGTTCCGAAACGATCCTCCATCCCTGCGATGAACTCCGTCAGTTTTACTTCCTGCGTAATATTGTCCAGTTCCTGGTAGAGATTAAGACGTTCCTGTATGCTTTCCACGTAGGAATCCGGTATGAGTATTTCGAGGTCTGTATCGATCGTACAATCGCTGATAAAATCTTTTTTCTCTTCGAGCTGTTCCTTGAAGAGATCGCGGAAGTCGGTTTGCTTCAGTTCGCGGATGGCCTCATCTAGTATCTTTTGATACATGTCAAAACCGATCTCTGCAATGAAGCCGCTCTGCTCTCCGCCCAGCAGGTTCCCTGCCCCGCGGATATCCAGATCCCGCATCGCGATCTGGAACCCACTGCCCAATTCGCTGTGTTGCTCCAGCGTTTGCAGGCGTTTGCGGCTGTCTGCGGGCAAGGTGCTTAATGGCGGCGCCAGCAGGTAACAGAATGCTTTCTTGTTACTACGTCCTACACGGCCACGCAGCTGGTGCAGATCGCTCAAACCGAAATGATGGGCATTATTGATGATGATGGTATTGGCATTGGAGATATCCACGCCGCTTTCCACGATGTTGGTACATACCAGCACATCATATTTACGGTCGATGAAATCCATGATCACTTCTTCCAGCTTGTGCCCTTCCATTTGTCCGTGTGCGGTGGCAATGGCCAGATCCGGGCACAGTTCCTGGATCAGTCCTGCCATTTCACGGAGCCCGTTCACCCGGTTATGGATGAAATATACCTGTCCGCCCCGCTCCGCCTCGTAATAGATCGCATCGCGGATCTGGTCTTTATCGAATACCTGCACTTCTGTTTCTATCGGCTGTCGATTGGGCGGCGGTGTGTTGATGATGGAAAGGTCACGGGCCCCCATGAGCGAGAACTGCAGCGTTCTTGGTATAGGCGTTGCCGTTAGTGTGAGCGTATCCACGTTTACCTTCATCGTTTTCAGCTTCTCCTTCGCTGTTACGCCAAATTTCTGCTCCTCGTCGATGATCATCACGCCGAGTTCTTTGAACTTCACTTCCTTACCCAGCAGGGCGTGCGTACCAATGATGATATCCACCTTGCCATCCACCAGCTTTTGCAGGGTTTCCTTCTTTTGCTTTGCTGATTTGAAACGGTTGATATAATCGACTGTACAAGGGAAGTCTTTTAACCGTTCGGAGAATGTTTTATAGTGCTGGAAAGCGAGGATGGTAGTGGGCACCAGTATAGCGGCCTGTTTGCCGTCCACCACCGTTTTAAAGGCGGCGCGTACGGCCACTTCCGTTTTGCCGAAGCCCACATCTCCGCAAACGAGGCGGTCCATGGGCGCAGGAGATTCCATATCCCGCTTTACATCGGAGGTAGCTTTGCTTTGGTCCGGCGTATCCTCGTAGATGAAAGAGGCTTCCAGTTCTGTTTGCAGGTAAGTGTCCGGCGAGTGGGCGAAGCCTTGCTGGGCCTTACGGGCGGCGTACAGTTTGATCAGGTCTTTGGCGATGTCCTTCACTTCCGTTTTCGCCTTTTCCTTCAGTTTCTCCCAGGCGTCGCTGCCGAGCTTGTTCACCTTCGGCACAACGCCTTCCTTGCCGGTATATTTGCTGATCTTGTGCAGTGAGTTGATGTTCACGTACAACAGATCATTGTTTTTGTAGATGATGCGGATGGCTTCCTGCATTTTGCCGCCTACTTCAATCTTCTGCAAACCACTGTACACGCCAACACCGTGATCGATATGCGTGACGTAATCGCCGGCCTGCAATTCTTTCAGGGTTTTGAGGGTGATGGCTTTGTTTTTGTTGTAGGCCTGCTTCAGCTTGTATTTGTGGAAACGCTGGAAGATCTGGTGATCCGTGTAGCAGACGATCTTCAGGTCCTTGTCAATAAACCCGTTGCTGATGGCAACGGGAATGGGATAGAAGAGGAAGTCCGCTTTCAGGTCTTCGAAGATGCTCCTGAGGCGTTCCAGCTGGCGCGGGTTTTCCGCGAATATG
This sequence comes from Chitinophaga niabensis, assembly GCA_017849435.1. GTDB lineage: Bacteria > Bacteroidota > Bacteroidia > Chitinophagales > Chitinophagaceae > Chitinophaga > Chitinophaga niabensis_A. Next base: position 700,579 of record JAFIGY010000002.1, on the reverse strand, counting down.
AAGAGCGACGTTTTTTCTGCGTTATGTTTTGCCAGGTCTTTGATGAGAAGATCGAACTGGCGGTTGAACACGGGTTGTTCCGCGGTGCCGAATACGAGGGATTGGACGGCCGAGGGAACACGATCAAAATTAAAATTCGTGCCGAATACGAGGCAGGAACGCTGTAACAGTTGTTCCATCAGGGTTTGAGCCGACACAAAATCCTCGTCCTTCAGCTCCATCTCTTCCTCATCCGTCACCTTCACCCGCTGACCCGTCTGCAGCCAGTCCTGTAACCGCAGCTCCATTTGTCCGATCACGCCCTGCACATAGGCCGGATCTTTGATCCATACGACCGTGTTGGCGGGAAGGAAATCCGGGAGGCTCATCTTACTGTGTGCCACTACGCGCGTATCCATGTTGGCGATGAGCGTCACCTGCATGAGCTTGCGTTCGCTAAGTTGGGATTCCGGATCGAAAAGGCGGATGGAGTCTACCTCTTCTCCGAAGAGTTCCAGGCGGTAGGGTTTTTCGTTCCCGAAAGAATAGATATCGAGAATGCCGCCGCGTACCGCGAACTGGCCGGGTTCATATACGAAATCCGAGTGCCCGAAGCCCCAGGTGGTCAGCTTTGCCAGCAGTTCGTCCACTTTCAGCGTTTCGCCTACTTTCACATGCACCATATTGGCATTGTAGGCAGTAGTGCCCGCTACTTTTTCGTAGAGGGCTTCGGGATAGGTGACGAGTATCTTTTTGTGAACATTGTGGCCGGAGAGCTTCATGAGCGCTTCCGTACGCAACATGCTGTGGCTGCTGTTGAACTCCTGGAACTGCCCGGTTTTCTTGAAGGAATCCGGGAAATAGAAAATGTCCAGCGCCTGAGTGAGCTGTTCGAGGTCGTTATGAAAATAGGCAGCCTCTTCCTTGTCGTTCAGAATGAAAAGATGATTCACGTCCGTTGCATTCCAGGCTGCGGCGGCAATGAAGCTGGTGGCGCTTCCGCAAAGACCAGTGAGGTGAAAATAGCCGGGCTGGGGCAATATGATCCCGGCCGCCAGTGATTTCAGGCGGTTGTCTCGTTCGTACAACTGTAAAACACCCTGCAAATTCATGAAGGATGCAAAGATAGTGCATTTTGCGTGGATGGCATTTTTTATGTAATTTGATAGAGAACTGATAAGAGGCTCTATAATTCACATAAATATCATATTACATGCCTGAACAATGGTATACCGGCGTGGTAACGAAGATTGTGGATGAAACGCATAATACGAGAAGGTTCTGGATTCGCATACCCGAAAAAAGCACATTCGATTTTAAACCCGGCCAGTTCGTGACACTCGACCTGCCGATCCATGAAAAGAAGAACAAACGCTGGCGCAGCTATTCCATCGCCTCCCACCCCAATGGGAGCAACGAGATCGAGCTGGTGATCGTGCTGCTGGAGGGCGGGGCCGGCTCCACTTATCTTTTTACGGAAATAAAGGAAGGCAGCGAACTGACGTTACGCGGGCCACTCGGTGTGTTCACACTGCCGGAGCCCATGGAGCGGGATCTTTTCCTGATCTGCACGGGCACAGGCATTGCGCCATTTCGCTCTATGACGCATCACCTGCATCTGCACAATATCGCTCATCCGAACATTTACCTGATCTTCGGGTCCCGGTTTGAAAGGGACTTGTTGTATAAAGATGAAATGCGGCAATTGCAGGAGCAGATGAGCGGTTTCCAATATATTCCCACCTTATCCCGGGAGAACGACCCTTCATGGTCAGGGCGAAAGGGGTATGTACACGCCGTGTACGAAGAGCTGCTGGCAGACCGGCGACCGGCGCATTTTTTTCTCTGCGGATGGAAAGCGATGATCGATGAAGCGAAGCAGAAGATCATGGCGATGGGGTACGACCGGCACGATATACATCTTGAATTGTATGGATAAGATCCATACTCCTTTTGTTCTAATTATAGTGCGGCTTTTTCTTTTGAGCACTTTTATTCTTAGGAGCAGTGATTGAAGAATTAAAACTTACTAACATCTCCCAATTGATAGCCCCGTCTTCTTTGCAAAATGTATTTCCAAACTCACGGACAAACCTGTTAATCATGTTAGCTTTTGCCAAGAGAAAATCTTCATTTCTTTGATCGGCCATATGTCCAAGTGGTTCAATAATTTCAAGAAACAAATTGACATTCCCCGAAATAAATTCCCAGAATTTTTGGCCACAATATTTAAAGAAATCCCCTTTGTCTGGCTTATTGTCTCTGCCATAACAACATCCATTTACTGCTACAACATTTAACTGAGAATTACTTGTTCGCAATGTTCTTACGGCACTCTTAAAGCTGGCTTTCATAGCTTCAATTTGTTTACTATTGCCCCAGTTAGGTCCAGATTTTATGGTCACAATATATCTTCTACCGTCCAAATCAAACTCTAAGTCAATCCCTGAAATGCCTGATTTGCGACCTCCATAAACCTTTTGATTAATAAAAATGGCTAATCCCTCCAGCCAATCACCAAAAATGGTCTCTTCCTGAGAGCTTATATGTGCATCTACAATGCTTTCAACAATCTCAGCAGCCGTTAAAACATACTTTGCCTTATATAAGTACGGGTTTTTCCTTTTAAGAACATCTGATAACTTTAAACTATTCAAACTTTCAATTCTTTTTCTATGAAAATCAGAAATATTCGCCTCAACGTACTGCGTAACCTCCTGAAGATTTAATGGGTTCATAGTTTTCCTTGGATTCTAACAAATATAGTTGAACTGGTTCGATCTGTTCTTTCACCATACTATAATATTCGCGGACAATTTCAATCCCAATAGCATGACGCTTTAATCTATTAGCCATAAATATAGTAGTCCCCGATCCCATGAATGGATCCAGAATGGTATCATTTTCTTTTGAAAACAGTTTAATGAACCATTCAGGCAGTTCTTCAGGAAATGCGGCACTATGGTTTTTATTACTACACTCAGTTGCCAAATGAAGCACATTGGTCGGATAGGCCTTCTCTCTCTCTAGCCAGTTTGAAATATTTTTGCCAAATCCGCTCCCCACTTTCGAGTTATCTCGTACCTTATCTGTTTCGCTCAGCTTCTTCAATCTTGATTTGGCCCAGTCGCCCATTGGCACCATTACTTCATCCTGGTACATATGGAATTTTTTATCTTTATTAAACTGTAAAAGCCTTTCCCATGCGTCCCGAAAACGATTGGGCCATTTTCCTGGGAAGCAATTTTTCTTATGCCATATGAATTCTTCCGTCCAAAACCAACCTTGCTTACGCATTTCTATTATTAGCTCCATCACATAAGTACTACGTTCCCCATTAACCACCTTTTCCTTGATATTTAAAATAAACGTTCCTGTTGGCTTTAGAACTCTAAATAATTCTTTGGTAATTGGTAAGAACCATTCAACATATTTATCATGCGAAATACCTCCGTATGTATCTTTTCGTTGATCAGCATAAGGAGGGGAGGTAACGATAAGGTCTACTGAGTTATCTGGCAGTTTTTTGAGTATTTTCTTGCTATCTCCTAAGAATAAATCTGTTTTTAACTCCATAACCGAATCTGTTTATATACAAATATAAACCTTTACAGCAAATGCCAAAAAAATTAGCAATTCAGTTATGCACAATGTGTTAATTGTGCATAAAACCCTGCTCTGCAATTTTTTTCATCACGAACTCTTTCACACTGGCCAGCGGGATCCGCTCCTGCTCCATGGAATCACGGTGACGGATGGTGACGGTGCCATCGTCTTTCGTCTGATGGTCGATGGTCACGCAATAAGGCGTACCGATCGCATCCTGACGACGATAACGTTTACCGATGCTGTCTTTTTCCTCGTAGTAACAATAAAAATTCTTCTTGCAATCCGCCATCAATTCCTGCGCAATCTCCGGCAAACCATCTTTCTTTGTTAATGGAAGTATAGCGAGTTTGATCGGAGCCAGCTTTACGGGGAATTTCAGCACCACGCGACTGTCTGCTTTCTCAGGCGTGCTCAAATCCTGCTCTTCGTATGCCTCACTCAACACCATCAGGCAGCAGCGGTCCAGACCGATAGAAGTCTCAACCACGTAGGGAATATAGTTCTGATTAATCTCCGGATCAAAATACTGCATCTTCTTGCCGGAGTATTGCTGATGCTGTTTCAGATCGAAATCCGTGCGGGAGTGGATACCTTCCACTTCCTTGAAACCGATCGGGAAATTGTATTCGATGTCCACCGCTGCATCCGCGTAGTGGGCCAGCTTCACGTGATCGTGGTACTGGAGGTTGGCGGGATTGAGGCCGAGGCTTTTATGCCATTTCATGCGTTCTTCCTTCCAGTAAGCATACCATTCCTGCTGCGTGCCGGGGCGCACAAAGAATTGCATTTCCATCTGCTCGAACTCCCGCATGCGGAACACGAACTGGCGTGCCACGATCTCGTTCCGGAATGCCTTCCCTACCTGCGCGATGCCGAAGGGAACCTTCATCCGCCCCGTCTTCTGCACATTCAGGAAGTTCACGAAAATGCCCTGTGCGGTTTCAGGACGGAGATAGATCTCATTCGCTTCTTCCGCTACACTGCCCAATTGGGTGGAGAACATCAGGTTGAACTGGCGCACGTCCGTCCAGTTAGCGGTGCCGCTCACGCTGCAGGTGATCTTCTTCTCTTCAATCAGCTGCTTCAATCCCGCAAAATCATTCTCCTTCAACAACTCTTCCATCCTCCCGATCAGTGCTGTTTTTTCCGCTTCCGGCAAAGTATCCGCGTAGCCTTCAATGAGGTGATCCACGCGGTAACGTTTGTTGCTGTCTTTATTATCGATCATCGGGTCGCTGAAATTATCCACGTGCCCGGATGCTTTCCAGATAGTAGGATGCATGAAGATCGCGGAGTCGATCCCCACAATGTTCTCATGCATCTGCGTCATGCTCCTCCACCAGTAATCCCGGATATTCTTTTTGAGCTCGGCTCCGTATTGACCATAATCATATACCGCGCTTAACCCGTCATAAATCTCGCTGGAAGGGAAAATAAACCCATATTCTTTACAGTGCGAAATAATCGCCTGGAATTTGTTCTGATCTGTTGCCATAGGGCGCAAAGATAAATTTGAAAATCGAAACAACGTATTAAATTAATACTGCATTAATAATGCGGTAATTATCTTAACTTTTCGTTGTCCTTATGCCGGTTGGCATCCCTTACGTTCTTTTTATCGAAATTCTTTTCCAGCGCCACGGTGAGGTCGATGCCGGTTTGGTTGGCGAGACATAATACCACCCAGCAAACATCCGCCAGCTCATCCGCCAGTTCCTTTTTGCTGTCGGATTCTTTGAAGGACTGGTCGCCATACTGCCTCGAGATGATACGCGCCACCTCTCCCACTTCTTCTGTTAGTATAGCCATGTTCGTTAGTTCGGAGAAATAACGAACGCCGGTGGTGTTGATCCACTGATCCACCCGCTCCTGGGCTTCTTTGATGGTCATATTGTACAGTTTTTATAAAGATACACTACTCGCGGTTTTTGGTGTCGATGATAATGGTCACGGGGCCGTCGTTCAGCAGGGAAACTTTCATGTCTGCTCCGAACTCGCCGGTGCCAACCTGCTTTCCGAGGTCTGCTTCCAGCTGCTGCCGCATCTTTTCATACAAGGGAATGGCTATCTCCGGCTTACCGGCTTTCATATAGGAAGGGCGGTTCCCCTTCTTTGTGGCGGCATGGAGTGTAAACTGACTGATCAGCAGCAGTTCCCCGCCCGTTTCCAGCAGACTGCGATTCATCACGCCCGCATCATCATTAAAAATGCGGAGGTTCACGATTTTGTTGCTGAGCCAGGTGATATCCTCCTGCCCGTCTGCATCCTCAATGCCCAGCAGTACCAGCAGACCGTTACCGATAGCGGATTTAACAGTTCCGTTGATGGTGACGTCCGCCCTGCTCACCCTTTGTATCACGACTTTCATATAATTTTGTGATTAAAGATAAGAAATGCTTTATGCTGGATGTATCATCGGAGATAAAATTCAAAACCGCCCGTAGCGGCGGGAAGGGCGGTCAGAATGTGAACAAGGTGGAAACCATGGTGGAAGGGTATTTTGACATTGCCGGCTCCGCGCACTTCACCGGAGAGCAGAAGGAACGGCTATTGCAGAAGCTGGGAAACCAGTTGAATGCCGAAGGGTTGTTACAGGTAAAGTCCCAAACAGCGCGGACGCAGCTGGGGAACAAAACTGAAGTGATCCGCAAGATGAATCAGCTCCTGCAACAGGCGCTCGTTGTTCCGAAGAAACGCATCAAGGTGAAGCCTACCCGGGCGATGATCGAAAAGCGGCTGCAGTTCAAGAAACGTCTGAGCGAGAAAAAGAGCGGTCGCCGTAATAACTTTGGAAACGAGTAAGCCAACTCCTATTTTTGATCCAAATTCAGCGCATTGGGAAGTATTAAAAAACTGGCAGGGCATACGATCTGGTACGGGTTACCCACCATTACAAGCAGATTTTTAGGCTTTTTCACACAGATATTCTTTACCAGCCTGCTCGTTCCCTATGATTACGGGCGAATGTCTCTTATCTACACGATCATCCCTTTCCTGAACATCGTTTTTACCTACGGGCTGGAAACCAGTTATTTCCGCTTTGCCCTGAATACAGACAAGGAACGGCTGTACAATACCCTGAGCGTTTCCATGCTGGTGAGCACCACCGTGCTGAGCCTGTTGATTGTAGCCGGAGCCGGGCCGCTGGCGGAGCTGTTGAAGATGCCCAACCACCCGGACTTCATCTATTACACGGCCGGTATTATTTTCTTCGATACGCTGGCCACCCTGCCTTTTGCCCGTTTACGGCAGGAGGGGCGGCCCCGGAAATATGCTTTCATCAAGCTGGTGAATGTAGTCTCCAACCTGCTTTTCGCTATTTTCTTCCTGATGATCTGCCCCGTTCTGCAACGGAAAGCCCCTGATATGATGGGATGGTATCATGCCTCCAACGGAGTGGCCTATATCCTTATCTCCAACCTGCTGGCCAGTTTGCTCACGCTGCTGTTACTATACCGCGAGTTGCGGTCCATCCGCTGGGTGTTTGACAATGCCCTGTGGAAGGAAGTGATGCGCTACAGCCTGCCTTTGCTGATCGTGGGATTCGGAGGGATGATCAACGAACTGATGAGCCGGCTTTCCCTCACGTATCTGTTGCCCGGCACGGCGGAAGAGCAGTTTACGGCCCAGGGGATCTTTGCCGCCAACTACAAGCTCTCTGTGATGATCGTTATTTTCATACAGGCGTTCCGGATGGCGGCGGAGCCTTTTTTCTTCCATCAGAGCAAACAGGAAGATGCGCGGCTGGTATATGCCCGTGTGATGAAGTTCTTTGTGATGGCCTGCGGGCTGGTCTTTCTGGGAGTGGCGCTGTTCCTGGACGTCTGGAAGCTGCTGATCACGATCAAGAACCCCACTTATGCGAACGCGTTGAACATCGTGCCGATCATTACCATGGGCACTGTGTTCCTGGGGATCTATTATAACCTTTCCATCTGGTATAAGCTGACCAATCAGAACATGGTGGGGGCCTACATCACGCTGGCCGGGGCGGTGATCACCATCCTGCTCAACATCTGGCTGATCCCGATCTTCAGCTATACCGGCGCTGCCTGGACCACCTTCACCTGTTACGCCTTCATGATGCTGTCTTCCTACATCCTCGGGCAGAAGTATTACCCCGTGCCCTATCCGGTAGCCCGCATCCTGTTTTACCTGGCCCTGGCCACGGTCATTTACCTGGTACATCACTATATCCGGTCGCTGCACCCCGGCATCCGGATCGTGCATGCTTTCGGGGTATTGGGAACTGGTATATACGTGGGCGTTATATTCATCATGGAAAAGTCTGAATTCGGGCGGCTGCTGTCACGCAAGGCGGGATGAGCGGTCTTCCGGGACGAAGGGATTGTGCACCTTTTCAAAGCCGATGGTTGTAGAGGGGCCATGGCCGGGGTATACCACCGTTTCATCCGGGAGGGCATAGAGTTTCTGGCGGATGCTGCGGGCTAGGGTTTCAAAATTGCCTCCCGGGAAGTCAGACCGGCCCACGCTTTGCCGGAACAGTACATCTCCCGCTATCACAAACCCCTGGGCCGCACAATAAAAAGAAATACTCCCGGGCGAATGACCCGGCGTCAACAGTACCTCCAGCTCATCGTCCCCCAGCTTCACCCTGTCCCCCTCAGCCAGATAACTTTTCGGCATGGGCGAGGGCTCGAAGGGCAGGTTGTACATGACGCCCGACTGCGGGGAACGATCCAGCACCGGCTGCTCTTTCTCGTGGATCTCCAGGCCTGCTCCGAAGGTTTTGGCCACAAGGGCGTTGCCAAATACATGGTCCAGATGACAATGCGTATTCAGCAACCGGGCAACCTTCAGCCCCCTGTCCCGTATAAACCCTAAAAATTCTTCCCGTTCATTTTGATAATAAAAGCCCGGGTCTATAATGATACACTCCTTTTTTTCGTTTATAAGGACATATGTGTTTTCTTGTAGCGGATTAACCGTGAAATATTGGATTTCAAACATTGTTGGCCGATTTTTGCTAATTTTAATTCAGAACACAATATTATCAATACTTTCCGTATGAACCGATTTATTACCAGGTCATTGTTCCTCTTTATTCTCCTATCGATTGGCACGTTCCACGTTCAGGCGCAAACTAATACGGTTGAGTTTGGTCAAAACAGGGTTCAGTTCAAGAATTTCAAATGGCGTTTCTATACCACCCGCCACTTTAACACCTACTTTTCCCAGAACGGCCTGGAGCTTGCCAAATACGTGGCCCAAACGGCCGAAAAGGAACTGCCCTCCATGGAGGAGTTCATGGAATACACCTTTCGCCAGAAAGTGAATATTGTGGTCTACAACAATTTCGGGGAGTTCAAACAGTCCAATATCGGTATGGGGATAGACTGGCAGAACACCGGCGGGGTGACCAAGCTGGTAGGGAATAAACTGCTGGTTTATTTTGACGGGGATCACGAGCACCTGCGCCGCCAGATCCGGCAGGGCATCGCCCGTGTGATGCTGGAAACGCTGCTTTTCGGGGAAGATATCGGGGAGTTTGCCGGAAATGCCGTGCTGATCGACTTCCCGAACTGGTTCACAGACGGCTTCATTGCCTACGCTGCCGAACACTGGAACGCAACCCTCGATGAGGATATGAAGTCCATCATCCTTTCCGGGAAATACAAGTCATTCAACCAGATGGCCTACGACAAGCCGCTGCTGGCCGGACAGGCTTTCTGGTATTATGTGGAAAGCAAATACGGGAAGGACGCCGTTCCTTACCTCATGTATATTACCCGCATCAACCGCGGGCTGAAGAAAGGCTTTGAGCAGGTACTGCACATGACGCCTAAAAAGGCCATGCAGGACTTCATGAGCTTTATGATGAAACGTTACCAGCAGGACAATCGCCGCCGCCGGCAGGTCACCCGTGGTACCGGCGTGATATCCAACGAGATCACAAAAAACACCGATTATTACCGCTACCAGCCCAATCCCAAGAATAGCATGTATGCCGTAGTGGAATACCGCAAAGGGCTGTACAAAGTAAAGATCAACCTCGGCTGGAGCACCACCAAAGTATTGCTGAAGAGCGGCGTGAAGCAGCTGTCATCCAAGCTGGACCCGAACTATCCGCTGCTGGCCTGGAACCAGAAAGGCAATCGCCTCGCTGTTATCTACGAACATGAAGGCAAAACGAAACTCCTCGTATACGATCTGATCACGAAGATCAAAATCTACCAGGACCTTCCCCAGTTCGAGCGGGTGATCGACTTCAAATATTTCTTTGAATTTGACAACTCCCTGCTGATGTCCGCCGTGAAGAACGGACATACTGACATCTTCACTTATAGTATCAGCAACAGCAAAACGGAACAGATCACCAACGATGTGTATGACGATCTTGACCCGTCCTTTGTAGCTTTCCCGGGGAAGAGCGGTATCATCTATTCTTCCAATCGCCCTTCCGCCAAAGCCCGTTCCGGCGATACCGTGCTGCCGCATAACCGCTACAATATTTTCCTCATCGATAACTGGAACAAATCATCCGAGAAGCAGATCTCCCAGCTGACCAATCTGCCCTACGGCAACGCCCGTCTTCCGGTGCAGTACAATACCACTCACTTCACTTTCGTGAGCGACGCCAATGGTATCAATAACCGCTACGCGGGCTTCTTCAAGACCGAAAGAGCTGGTGTGGATTCCCTTTACTTCATCGGTGCAGAGATATTGCATAACCCGGACAAGCTGGAACTGGATTCCGCACTCGCGGAATACGGCGCCACTGCTCCGGATTCCATACAGGCGGTAACCATCACCAATGATTCCACCTATGTGTTCCCTGTGACCAATTATCAATACGGGATCAAGGAATCCAGGATTGCAGGAGATCAGGGACTGGTTTCTGAAGTGATACAGGTGGGCGACTGGAAACGCCTTTACAAACTGAAGGTGGATACCAACACCCTCCGCAGGCGGAATGTAACGGCAAGGCCTACACAGTACCGGCTGCAGCAGATGCATGAGGATAGTCTGAAACTGGGGCTGCCAAGCTACTATCAGAAAAAAGATACGGCCAAACAGCATGATTTCTTCCAGAGTGAGTTTGGCAATGAACCGGCGGATACCACCAGCCAGGCAACCCGCCAGTCCCGTGCAGCACATGAAGAGCCGCCGGTGCTCAAGCTGGCGCGCCTGAGCAATTACAAGCTCAAGTTCTCGTCCGATTATCTGGTGGCGCAGATCGATAACTCGGTACTCATGAACCGTTACCAGCCGTATGGCGGTCCTCCCCAATCTCCCATCCGCCTCACCGATCCTGTGAACGGCATGATCCGGATAGGGGTGAGCGATCTGATGGAGGATTACAAATTCACCGGCGCCTTCCGTATACCGGTAGCGCTGGACGGGTCAGAGTACATGTTCTCCTTCTCTTATCTGAAGAAGCGCTTCGACTATAAGGCTACCTATTATCGTAAAGTAGAAAAGGGTGATGTGCTGTTTAAAGTGAGCAACGGGGATATAGCTTATCCTGTAAAGAACAAGACCAACATCTACCAGCTCGAAGTGAAATATCCTTTCGATGTGGTGCGGAGCCTTCGTATGAGCGGCGGTATTCGTACAGACGAGCTGGTGATACTGGCCAATGACAAACCCTCACTGCTCCAGAAGAGTTACAAGGAAACCTACGCCCTCGGCCGCCTCGAATATGTACATGACAATACCCTCAACCCGGCGATCAATATCTATAAGGGTACACGTTACAAGATCTATGGTGACCTCATGGCGCAGATTGCCGGTAACCGCAACACGCTCTTCAACCAGGTAACGCCCAAAGGCAAGTTCACCTACAACATGGGGGTAGACTTCCGTCATTACGTGGAGATCAAACGTAACTTTATCTGGGCTACCCGTTTTGCAATGGATATGTCCTGGGGCAGCCGCAAGCTGATCTATTTCCTCGGCGGCGTAGACAACTGGATGTTCACACCCGATATTTATAAGAACACGCCTGTGAGCAACGATAACTACGCTTACCAGACCCTTGCCGTGAACATGCGTGGTTACAAGCAGAATATCAAGAACGGTAACAACGTGATGTTGATGAACACCGAATTACGTTTACCGGTATTCACCACTTTCATCGACAAGCCGATCAACTCTGCGTTCCTCCGCAACTTCCAGGCTATTTCCTTCGTAGATATTGGTACCGCCTGGAACCAGAAGCTGAGCTTCAAGGACGCGAGCTATACCACGTATACCAGTCCTGACGGCATACAGATCCGGATCAAGGAAGGCTTCCTCGGACCGTTCGTGGGCGGTTACGGCTTTGGCGCCAGAACCACCCTGCTGGGATACTTTGCGAGATTTGACGCGGGCTGGCCGATGACCGGCTTCTTCAAGGGTAAACCCCTGCTGTACTTTGCATTGGGGATCGATTTCTAAAAGATGTATGTTCATGATAAAAGGCGGTGCTTCCGGATCGGAACGCCGCCTTTCTTTTTAGAGCAACTTCGGCACGAAGATCAACGCCCCCGTAACGGCCGCGGCTATAGCGGCGATCAGCACCGCTCCCGCAGCAATATCCTTGATCTGTTTCACACCGGGATGCTGCTCCGGCGTAACATGGTCCATCGTTTTCTCAATGGCGGTATTCAACATTTCCGTCAACCACACGATGGCCATCACGATGATCAGCGCTATCCATTCTGATCTGCTGCAATGCAGGAAGACCGCCGCAATGATCACTACCACGGTGGCCACCAGGTGAATCCGGCCGTTCGGTTCGCTGCGAAGGAAACTCAGGATGCCTGCAATGGCGTGGCTGAAACTGCGGATGCGGTTGGAAAGGGTTTGCAGGAATGAGGGCATATGTAAAAGATTACTGGGTAAAGCGTATCATGGCCTCGAGGGCGGCCAGGTGCCCTTTGAAGGCTTTTTCTCCGGCTTTGGTGATGGAGTAGGTGGTGTTAGTCTTCCGGCCGATGAAACCCTTATGCACCTTGATGTAGGTGTTTTCCTCCAATGTGGACAGATGGGATGCGAGATTCCCGTCGGTGACCTCCAGCACCTCTTTCAGATCGTTGAAGCTCACTTCTTCATTTACCATCAGCACACTCATCACTCCCAGGCGAATACGGCTTTCAAATATTTTGTTCAGATTACCGATCGGATTCATGTCCATACTTTTTAAGGAAGGCACAGTGCATTATTCGGCGGGGATGCGTTCGTATTTCCACCACATCAGTGCGCCATAAACGATATGCAGCACACCGAATCCCAAAGCCCAGAACAGCAGGCCATGATACGGGTTGAACATGGCAATCACGCCAAGGAGGATCTCTGCATAGCCGAGATAGCGTATATCCGTCACCGTATATTTGGCGGCGTTCGCCAGTCCAAGCCCATAGAACACCAGGCATGCCGGCGCTACGAGGGCGGGTTGCTGGTTATAGAGGAGGCCGATGATGAAGAGGCCTCCTGCGGCCAGGGGGACGGCGAGGTGGAAAAGGACTTTCCGGGCCGAGGGGTCCCATACCCGTAAGCCTTGCTGCCGGGCCTTCCGCCAGGTAAAGTAAAACCCTGTACCCAGGGCCGCCAGCAATACCGCCAACGCAATCATCACCAGCCGGAAAACAAGGTCCGAATTCTCTGCGCGTCCGCTGTAAAGCCCGCCGGCTGCATAATGATCCTCCAGCGCCCGCTCTGCCAGCCAGGCCCCCAGCAGTGCGCTGATCCCCGCGCCAATGCCGCCGAGACCACTGAGAGACATAAAGCGGGTAGACCGCTCCATGATACGCTTGATATCACTAAGCGTTTCGAGATGTTGTTGCTCATTCATAAGAAAAGCACTTTGTGGTTCAAAGTTACTAAAATCTGGCATGCTATTGTATATAATAAGCAGGCAGGACGCCCTTGGCCCAGGGAACCCGGCAAACCGGCGCGGTTCCCCCTGCAACTGAAACATATTTGGAGTTCGTACGCACCTATGCCCTTATCCGCGATCCCATGAAAGCAAACGGCACGGGATAAACAGGATATCAACCCCTGCTATCGCAGCGGAGCAAGAGAACTGGTGGCTTCCGGCAGTGCATGAATGGCAGCAACGATCAAAAAACAAACAGCATATTCACCCGGGTAACGGGACAAACATTACAAACCCATATAAACCAAACTATCATGAAATGTAACACCTCCTTTCCCCGCTGTGCTCCGGCGCATACTTCGATATGCTTAAATATTTGTTATAAAACTGTCGGTTTTAACCCTGGCTTAACATATTCGTCTGAAAATATCTAATTTGCCCCGTGTATGACCGGCTGGAAAAGAACCATAGCTTTTGTTATTTGTACCATCAGCTTCTTACCTCTCAACGCGCAATATAAGATCAGTGGAATTGTAAAGGATGCGCATACCCAGGAACTGATCCCCTTTGCCACTTTGCAGTTTGTTGGCACAAATATCGGCATGGTCACCAATGCGGAAGGCGCTTTCCAGTTCGACCTTGCGCATATTCCTTCAGATTCCCTGCTGGTAAGGGTCATGGGATACCGCCGTACCGTGCTCTTTGTGAACAGGGAGCTGAAAGACCAAACGCTGAACTTCGAGATATCCCGTTCGGACGTGTCCCTCAAACAATACGAGATAAAAGCGAATGTCAACTTCGCATTGATCCTGCTGCGTCATATTATCCGGCGAAAACCGGAAAATAATTATGACCGCCTGAACAGCTATAAGTATGAAGTCTACAACAAACTGGAGCTGGATATCAAAAATCTCAATACCGTCAAACTTTCCAGGAATCGTTTCACGAAGCCATTCTCATTTATCCTGAAGAATATTGACAGTACTACGGAAAATCAACCCTTCCTGCCTGTATTCCTTACGGAAAGTATTTCTGACTACTATTTCCAGAGAAATCCGCGGAAGACCAAAGAAATCATCAGGGCCAGCCGCACCTCCGGACTGGATAATGAGAGCGTGACGAAGTTCCTTGGCGGGATGTACCAGAACATTAATGTGTACGACAATTTCATTCCGGTGTTCGACAAAAGTTTTGTAAGCCCGATCAGTAACAGCGGAAACCTGTTCTACAACTACCGTATCACGGACACGCAATACATCGCCAATCTACGCTACATCAAGCTGAATTTCGAACCGCGGCGTAAGGGCGAGAATGTGTTCGTGGGTGAGGTCTGGGTACAGGACTCCACTTATGCCGTTCAAAAAATGAGCATGTCTGTTCCCGGTGACGCCAATATCAACTTCGTGCGCAAGATCAGCCTCGTGCAGGAATTCAGGCCGCTTCCTGACAGCTCCGGATGGTTCATTTCAAAAGATAAATTCATTGTGGACTTCTGGACGCCAAGTCCCAAGCCTACAAAAACCATTGAATTTATCGGCCGCAAGACCACTACCTATGAAGACGTCAAAGCAAACGACACCGCAGCTACCAATATCTTCGCGGAGAAACGTTATCCGCAGAACATTGTAGTGGAGGACAACGCACGTACCCGACCGGATTCATTCTGGGCGCAGAACCGCCATGAAAGACTAAGCAAGAATGAACAGGGTATTTACAACATGGTAGACACCTTGCAGAAAATGCCCTTATTCCAGAAGTACTCTAACACCATCCGCTTCCTGGCCACCGGTTATAAACCGCTCGGTCCGATCGAATGGGGGCCTTATTTCTATCTCTTCTCCAGGAACAGGATGGAAGGGTTCCGCCTGCGCCTCGACCTGGGTACTACACCTAAATTCAACAAGAACATCTATCTCAACGGATACCTTGCCTATGGTTTCAATGATGACCGCTTTAAGGGAAAAGTCTCCGCACTCTGGCTGCTGCAACGCCATCCAAGAATGTATGTCTACGGTTCTTATATACGCGACCTGGACAACGGCGCCACTTATTACGATGAAGTAGGCACTGATAACATCTTCACGCTTGCTATCCGGAAACCTGGCGTACCGCAGAAGTTCATGCTCATTGATGAGAAACGTGCCGAGTTCTACAAGGAATATTACTCCGGCTTCTCTCATCATTTCTCTGCGGTGCTCAAACAGTTCATGCCCTTCGACCCCTTACCCTCGGAGGCCTTCTTCCCGAAGAACGGTACGAACCTGAACCCGACCACCAATATGGAAGTAGCCGTGAAACTACGCTACGCTTTCCGTGAAGAGTTCCTCGAAGGCAACTTCTACCGCTTCAGCCTCGGCAGCAAATACCCCATCGTGGAACTGAAGTATGCTTTGGGCATTCAGGGCTTTATGAGAAGCAATTACAACTACCACAAAGCGGCCCTCACCATTTCGGATTATATCAAGATCCCTCCATTCGGACAACTGTACTGCAATCTCTTCGGCGGAAAGATCTTCAGTTCTTCTCCGCTACCCTATCCCTTGCTGGAAGTACACCCCGGCAACGAGATCTATTACTACAACAAGTATGCTTTCAACATGATGAACCGTTTTGAATTCATCAGCGATGAGTATGCCGGCTTTAACGTGGAACATACGCTCGGCAGCGGGCTTTTCAATTATATTCCGCTTGTCCGTAAGCTGAAACTGCGGCAATTCTGGACGGCCAAAGGTCTCATCGGAAAACTCTCGGATGAGAATAAGGCCCTCAATCTTACTGCAGGCTATCCTTTCAAAACATTGCAGGGCAGTCCCTATATCGAGATCGGCACGGGCGTGGAGAATATATTCAAGTTCATCCGTGTGGACTTTGTCTGGCGGGTGGCACCCCAACCTGCGCCCGATGAACCTTATGAAAAAAGGTTCGGCATTTTCGGCAGCTTCCGCCTGCAATTCTAGTCTGGTAACAAAACAATGGATGAAAGCAAATATCATCAGTACCGGATGACCGGTCAGGAACGTCTTGCCAGCATCTCCCGCTGAATGTCCTGCTGCATAGCCACCACCTTCTGCAAGATCTTCGTATGCTCCTGTATCCCCTGCCCCATCTGCTCACACATATCCCGGAGCACACCCAGCAGCTCCAGCATCAACTCCTTGTCCCTCCGGAAATACTGCAACACCGCCTGCATATTGATCTCGTTGAAAGGCACACCTCCCTGCTTCCCCCCGGCCCCCAGAAGGTCTTTGTCTTTAAATCCGAAGATCTCCAGGAAATGTACATTGAGTATCCTTGCAATCTCCGCGACCCTCGCAACCGTCAATCGCTTTACATCATTACGCTCAATATTCCCGTACGCCGTCACCCCGATATTCAGCTTCGCAGCCATATACTCCTGGGTAACATTCCTCGCCTCCCGTAGATTCCTGATAGTGGCACCAACATTCATGGGTAAACCATTACGTGAAGAATTAGGCTAACAATTGTTATCATGATTTAAAATTAGGGGTCCTGACAACCACCACCAAATTTAGCTGCCCAATCCCGAGAAATTGTCAGTTTTACTTGATATTCCTTTCCCAAAATGCATGTTTTGGAGTCCAAACAAAAAAAATGCACTCAAAATGAGTGCATGAATATCATATTGAAAGTAAAATGATCATTTAAGAAAACGCTTCCCGATCAATCCGAAGATCAGCGCCCCCACTACAGCGCCGGCGCCATCCGCTACCACATCCATCAGCTCAAAGCTCCGGTTGGGGATAAAATATTTTTGGATGAACTCGATCGCCAGTCCATATAAAGTAGCCGCCACGGCAAGCCCAACCAGCGCGGGAATGTTCACATGCTTTTGCTGCCGGTGCAAACCATATGCCAGCAGGATCACGGTTCCCCCAAACAGGAAAAAGTGCACGACCTTGTCGATATGCAGTTTGTCGAACAACGATACATGTGGCAGCGCCGAACCCGGCAGTGTGCACAAAATAAGAATGAGAATGATCCACATTATCGCGGGTATATAATACCGGATCATTCTCATGCTTAGCTTGTTATCGGTTGTATTGATTTCGTTCATCTTATTCACCTACCAGTGCCTTGTAAGCATCTGCAGTCAGCAAACCTTCCACATCAGCGGGATTGCTCACCTGAACAGTCACCATCCAGCCTTCACCATAAGGATCGGTGTTCACCAGCTCAGGACTGCCTTCCAGCCGGGGATTTACTTCGCCAATGGTGCCGGCAACGGGCAGGAACAGGTCTGATACGGTTTTTACCGCTTCTACGGTACCAAAGACCTCCTCGGCCTGCAAAGCCTTACCGGTTGTTGCAATATCCACGAACACAATGTCGCCGAGCTCACGCTGTGCAAAATCAGTAATACCCACTTTGGCGGTGTTCCCTTCCAGCAAAACCCATTCATGGTCTTTTGTGTAACGTAATTGAGACGGAAAATTCATGTCAAATTTGATTTTGAGCGGTAAAAATAAAGATTGTACAGAGAAAAATAAAAACTTCTTCCCGCAGGATATGTTAAAAAACAATGATTAAAAGAACAGGAATCTCCTTTTCATGCGGATCTTCATCCGTACATCCTGCAAGGGGCGGTTGTTCTTGTCGGTTTTCAGGGCCGCGATCCTGTCGATCACTTCCATCCCGCTGATCACCTGTCCAAACACAGTGTAGTTCTGGTCCAGATGCGGTGCTCCGCCCACCGTCTTGTACACTTCCCGCTGATCCACCGGCAATTTCCGGCCGCCAAGGCGTGTTTGCTCAAGAGTATCCAGCTGTCCGTCCGTGAATTTCTTCCCTTGCACAATGTAAAACTGGCTTCCATCGGAGGATTTCGCGGGATTGTTATCCCTTGCCGCCGCCAGCGCTCCTTTCCTGTGGAAGAGGTCCAGCTGGAACTCCGCGGGGATCACGTACCCCACATTCCCGTCTCCCAGGAAAGTGCCGGCCCTGGCCTGCCTGGAATCAGGATCGCCGCCCTGTATCATAAAATGCTGGATCACCCGGTGAAACAGCAGGCTGTCATAGAAATGCCGCTTCACCAGCCTGATAAAATTGTTACGATGCAAGGGCGTCTGATCATACAACCGGATCACCATGGTGCCGTAATCCGTGATCACCTTCACTTTCCGGTTGCGTTGGGCCTGCGCGCCAACAAAACAAAGGAGCAAAACTGAAATGAGTAGTGATTTATGCATAAGGGTTCGTTTTATGGATCCGGCGGCGATCGGCTATTCTTCAAAATAAGCGATCACATGCTCTTTCAGAAACCGCTCCTGCTCTTCCAGCTCCATCTTCGGCACGGGCTGTAGTTCCCGGAAATGCGGCCAGCCGTCTTTATCACGGCCTTCGGGCTCATAGTATCCGCTCTGGCTCAGCAGGGTACAAACGGCGATATGCATCAGGTCCTGTTTCTGCTCTTTCGTGAACTTCTTTTTGGGGCTGTTCAACTCCTGTATCCCGATCAATAACAGGATCGCTTCCATATTGGGCGTTTTCCCGAACCGCTCCGTCAACATGCCCTCTGTTTTTTTCCATCTTATATCGAAATCTTCCTGGTCCATCTTTTTTTCGCTTTTTTAATGATCTGTTGATTTACAAGCCTTATGGCATAACGATTGCAGCCATAAACGAGCAACAAATGTACGTTTTCACTAAAAAATTGCCGTAAATATCAAACCGCTTTGTTAAATTGGAATTTTTTTTAAACCATATCTGCTTACCCGGGAACTTGTTCAGGGCGTGTTTTAACAGCATTTTAACGGCGAACGCCCACTTTGGCAGTAGGTTGAAATAACAGAATCATTATTTTAGCAACCTCGAAAAGTTAATTCATGGAAAATACATCGTACGATATCCGTCAGCTTAATGACAGTATCCATCAGGCCAGTGGTTTCGTTGACCTGCTGAACACAGAGATCAACAAAGTGATCGTCGGTCAGAAATACATGGTAGATCGCCTGATGATCGGCCTGCTGGCTCAGGGGCACGTATTGCTGGAAGGGGTACCGGGCCTGGCCAAAACCCTGTCCATCAAATCCCTCTCATCCGCCATCAACGCCCGTTTCTCCCGGATCCAGTTCACGCCGGACCTGTTGCCTGCGGATGTTGTAGGTACCATGATCTACAATCAGCAGCGCAATGAATTCATGGTGCGCAAAGGCCCTATCTTCGCCAACTTTATCCTGGCGGATGAGATCAACCGCGCCCCCGCGAAGGTTCAGAGCGCCCTGCTGGAAGCCATGCAGGAGAAGCAGGTGACGATCGGGGACAGCACTTTCAAGCTGGAAGAGCCTTTCCTCGTACTGGCCACACAAAACCCGATCGAGCAGGAAGGTACCTACACCCTGCCGGAAGCGCAGGTGGACCGCTTCATGCTCAAAGTAGTGATCGGCTATCCCACGAAAGAAGAAGAACGTCATATCATCCGGCAAAATCTTCAGCCGGAGGGGCAATCGAAGATCAACCCGGTAGTAAGCCCAACAGATATCCTTGAAGCACGCAAGCTCGTGCGTCAGGTGTATATGGACGAGAAGATCGAGCAATACATCATCGATGTGGTGTTCGCTACCCGCAATCCGGAAGATTACAAGCTCAGCAAGCTGAAGCCGCTGATCGCCTACGGAGGCTCTCCCCGCGCCAGCATCAACCTGGCCCTTGCATCCAAGGCATACGCCTTCATGAAACGCAGAGGCTACGTGATCCCGGAAGATGTGCGCAGTGTATGCTTCGACGTTATGCGTCATCGCGTAGGTCTTACCTATGAAGCGGAAGCAGAGAACGTCACCAGCGAGAACATCCTCAACGAGATACTCAACGCAGTGGAAGTACCATAAACCGGCAACATCATGGAAACGGCAGAAATACTCAAGAAAGTCCGCCAGCTGGAGATCAAGACCAAAGGGCTTACCAACCACATTTTCGCAGGCGAATACCACAGCGCTTTCAAAGGCAGGGGTATGTCTTTCAGCGAAGTGCGGGACTACCAGTTCGGGGACGATGTGCGTGCGATCGACTGGAACGTGACCGCCCGTTTCAACCACCCCTTTGTAAAAGTATTCGAAGAAGAGCGGGAACTAACCGTGATGCTGCTGGTAGATGTGAGCGAAAGCGAAACCTTCGGAACGGCCACCCATACCAAACGGAGCCTTGTAACAGAGCTCTGCGCCGTACTGGCCTTTTCCGCCATCAAGAATAACGACAAGGTAGGTGTGATCTTCTTCAGCGACGGCGTGGAGAAATACATCCCGCCTAAGAAAGGAAAATCGCATATCCTCTTCATCATCCGCGAACTGCTCTCCTACAAGCCCAAACGGAAAGGGACTAATATCTCCGAAACATTGCGTTTCTTCAATAATGCCGCAAAGAAAAGAAGCATCGTGTTCCTGCTCAGCGACTTTTTCTCCGGCAATTACCAGGATGCACTTAACATCGCCTCCAAACGACACGATGTAGTGGGCGTGCAGGTATTTGATCCGCGGGATAGAGACCTTCCGGCTGTAGGAATGGTACGCATGACGGATGGCGAAACCGGCGCTTCGCAATGGGTGGATACCAGCGATAAGAAGATCCGCCAGTACTACACCCAGCAGTTCCAGCAGCATACACAGTACTGCCGCAACGCTTTCATAAAAAGCGGCGCGGAACTGATCAGTATAAGAACAGACGAAGATTACGTCAAAGCATTACAAACATTTTTCCTGAACAGGGTTTAAACATAGATGAGAATCAAGCAAAAAATATTCGTTTACACCTTGCTGGGATGCCTGCTTACCGCCGGTCGCCTGCCGGCCCAGGAAGAACAGGGAAAATACCAGGATTATTTCAAGGTACATGCGAAAGCAGATACTACACAAATTCGTATAGGTGAGCCGGTTAAGATCGAGTTATCGGCGAAAGTGATGTTGTATGCCCTGAAAGGCGCCAACATCAAAGTGGTGTTCCCCAACCTGCCGGACTCCCTGAACCACCTGGAGATCGTAAACCGTACGCCGTTGGACACCGCAGGCTCAGATGCCCAGCAAAAGCTGTTCAAACAGGTAGTAACAGTTACCAGCTTCGATTCCGGCCGCTGGGAAATGCCGCCGATGAAGTTTGAGGTGTTCTCTGTGACCGATGGTTCCTATGATTCCGTATTCACGGAACCCATTTACATTGACGTCAACACCGTGGCTGTAGATACCACCAAAGCATTCAAACCCATCAAACCCTTACGCTCAGTAACCTTGAATATGCTCGATTACTGGCCTTACCTGCTGGGCGCCGTTTTGCTGATCGCGCTGATCGTGTTGTATTTCGTTTTCTGGCACAAGCGCAAACCCGCCCTCAGGCCGATTGTGCAAGGACCACGGAAATCTCCTTACGAGATCGCCATGAGGCAGCTGGAGCAACTGGGCAAAGAGAAACCCTGGAATACGGACGTGAAGCTGTATTATACCCAACTGACAGATATTATCCGCCAATATTTCGAACAGCAGTTCCACATTGCGGCATTGGAACAAACCACCGCGGAACTGTTGCACAACATCAAGCCTGTAACGGTGCTGAACCAGCAGCGTGATAAGCTGCAATCCATCCTCACACTGGCCGACCTTGCGAAGTTTGCCAAACTGCAACCTTCACCGTTGGAGCACGAGGAATGCCTCCAGAAAGCCATTGCGCTGGTAGCATGGACCAAACCTGCCGTTGCGGCTGCAACTGAACCACAGCCGAACAGCACAAACCCGTCAACGAAACATGAATCCTGAGTTCTGGAAAAATATTGAATTCGCTTATCCGGCCTTTTTCTGGCTGCTGCTGCTCATCCCCGGGATGATCTGGTGGTATGTGAGCGCGGGCCGCAAATATCAGGGATCCGTGCAGGTATCTTCCCTGCAGGGCCTCAAGGGCCTGCCCGTTTCCTGGAAAGTACGTTTCCGCCCCCTGCTGCTGGTCTTGCGTATCATCGCCTATGCTGCGCTGGTGGCGGCGCTGGCGAGACCGCAGACTTCCAATACTTCCGAGAATATCGACAGTGAAGGGATCGATATTGTATTGTGTATAGACATCTCCGGCAGTATGCTGGCGGAAGATCTGCAACCGAATCGTATGGAAGCAGTGAAGAAAACCGCCATGGACTTTGTGGATTCCCGCATCAGCGACCGTATCGGGCTCGTGATCTTTTCCGGTGAAAGCTTCACTCAATGCCCCATTACAATGGACCACGGCGTGTTGAAACAACAACTGATGCAGGTAAGAAGCGGTCTCCTGCAGGATGGTACCGCCATCGGGATGGGACTGGCCACCTCCGTGGATCGCCTCCATAACAGCAAAGCCAAGAGCAAAGTGATCATATTACTGACGGATGGCGTGAACAACACCGGTCTGGTAGATCCGCTCACAGCGTTGGAGATCGCGAAAGCCTACAAAGTGAAAGTTTACACGGTAGGCGCAGGCACAACGGGGAAAGCCCCCTTTCCCACTCCCATGCCGGATGGCACGGTACGCATGCAGATGACCGATGTGGAGATCGACGAGGCGCTCCTGAAAAAGATCGCCGTAGAAACCGGTGGGCGTTACTTCCGTGCAACAGACAATACTTCCCTGCAAAATATCTACCACGAGATCGACAAACTGGAGCGAACCAAAGTAGAGATCACTTCTTACCGTCGCTTCCAGGAACACTTCTTCCCGCTGGCCATGATCGCGCTGGCCTGCATCCTGCTCGAAGTAGTATTGCGTTACACCCTCTTCCGGAGACTGCCTTAATTGGCTTATCTTTACGCCGTGCAAGCAGTGATCTACAAATCCACCGGCAGCTGGTATACCGCCAAAACCGCTACGGGCGAGCTTATTCAGGCTCGTATGAAAGGCATTTTCAAGAAGGATGAAGACATCACTTCCACCAACCCCATCGCCGTGGGCGATGAGGTGCGTATCAGCCTGGAAGACGGCGAGCAGGGCACTGCCGTCATAACGGAGATCGCCGAACGAAAAAATTATATTGTACGCAGTTCCCCACAGGGCAAACATAAAAAGCATATCGTAGCCGCCAACCTGGATCAGGCTGCGCTGGTCTGCACCGTGAAGGAACCCCGCACCTCACAGGGCTTCATCGACCGTTTCCTTGTAACAGCCGCCGCTTACCACATTCCCGTGATCCTTGTTTTCAACAAACAGGACCTGTACAAAGCAAAGGAAATGGAAAAATTCGAACACTGGCAGGCAGTGTACGAGTCCATCGGGTATAAAGTATTGCTGACAACGGCAGGTAAGGGAGAAGGGATGGATATCCTGCGCGATCTGCTGAAAGGACATACTACTCTGATATCAGGACATTCCGGTGTTGGAAAATCCACCATCATCAACCAGGTGACCGGCCTGCAGCTGAAAACCAAGAATGTCAGCGGATGGAGCGGGAAAGGTTTGCATACAACCACCTTTGCGGAAATGTTCGATCTGCCGGATGGCGGGCGATTGATCGATACGCCGGGGGTGAGGGAATTCGGGATCGTGGATATCCCGAAAACGGAACTCTCCCACTACTTCCTGGAAATGCAGCCATACCTGCAACACTGCCAGTTCAATAACTGCATCCACCTGGATGAACCGGGCTGTGCGGTAAAAGAAGCCGTAGAAGTGGGAAAAATTGATATGGACCGTTATGTGAGCTACGCCACCATCCTTGTCACCATCGAAGAGCAACTGTACTAGTTCCGCCGGAACAATCCTTTCTTTTTCTTGGGCTGACTCATCTCTTCCAGCACCCTTTCCGCTCCCAGGTTACGCTTCGGAGTAGGGCAACCTGTTTTTTGCGTGCGGCAGCCCAGGAAGAGGATTCCCGTGGCGAGCATGTACAGAAAATATCGCTTTCGCATCACACGTCCGTTTAAAAGGTGTATCAGAATAATCTCATTTGTTTGCCCGCTCTGGCATTCTGCTTTGCATTACCCTTGTTATAGTAGGTGCTGCCCGGGCAACCATACTGCTGAGACCGGCAGCTGACCATCAGAAAAACGGCGCATAGCAGCAACAAGCATTTATTTTTCATAGGGACGGGAGATTTATGTCCATGCAATATAACATTTTTTCTTAACATGTATCAAACCTGATCCCGGAACCAGTCGGCGTACATGATATAGTTATTCGCGATACGGTCTATTTCTCCATGGATCAGCTCCTGGCTGACGTCCTTCACTTTTTTGGCGGGTACCCCGGCATAGATGCTTCCGGCTTCTACTTTTGTTCCCTCCAATACAACGGCGCCGGCGGCAATTATAGTATTACTGCCGATATGTGCATTATCCATCACCACCGCCGCCATACCGATCAGCACATTGTCCTCCACGGTGCATCCATGCACGATAGCATTGTGGCCGATGGAAACATTATTGCCGATGATCGTTTTCGTTTTCTGATACGTAGCATGGATCACGGCACCGTCCTGCACATTCACCTTGTCTCCCATCCGGATGCTGTTCACATCGCCCCGCACCACGGCGTTGAACCATATGCTGCAATCCTTTCCCATCATTACATCCCCTACGATAGTGGCATTGGGCGCAATAAAACAATTCTCACCCATTTGCGGGTGCACTCCTTTTACAGGTAATATTACAGGCATCTTTGAAAGTTAAGCGTTCAATTAAAAAGTAAAAATAGCGGATTGTTCCTTCTTTTTTACCTTCGTCCCGATGAACAACAGGCAGCTTTTTTTACAACACGTAGCACAAACCTCTGACGCCCCGCTGGCATTAGAGATCGTGAAAGCGCAAGGCATGTACATGTGGGACGCGGCAGGTAAAGAGTACCTGGACCTGATAGCCGGTATCAGCGTTTGTAATGTGGGGCATTGCCACCCTGCAATAGTGAAAGCCATACAGGAGCAGGCATCCACCTACATGCACCTGCTTGTATATGGCGAGTTCGTGCAATCTCCACAGGTGGCCTACGCCAAATTCCTCACCGATCATCTGCCTGCATCCCTCAACAGTGTTTATTTCACCAATTCCGGCAGTGAAGCCACCGAAGGCGCCATGAAACTCGCCAAACGCCACACCGGCCGCACGGGGATCGTTGCTTTCCGGAACAGCTATCATGGTTCCACGCAAGGCTCCCTCAGCATCATGGGGGATGAATACTGGCGGAACGCTTACCGGCCTTTGCTGCCGGATGTATGGCACCTTACACATAATTCCCCGGAAGACCTGGAACATATTACGGACCGCACCGCCTGTGTGATCGCAGAAACTGTACAGGCGGAAGCCGGCGTACTGGCTCCCTCACGGGAATGGCTACACGCTTTACGGAAAAAGTGCACGGAAACGGGCGCTTTGCTCATATTGGATGAAATACAATGCGGCCTCGGGCGGAACGGTACGCTCTGGGCGTTTGAGCAGTACGGCATTGTGCCGGATGTGTTGTTGCTGGGGAAAGCGCTGGGTGGCGGCATGCCACTGGGGGCTTTCATTGCAGACCGGGAGATCATGTGGAGCCTTACACATCAGCCGGTGTTAGGGCATATCACCACCTTTGGCGGTCATCCCGTAGCGTGCGCCGCAGGGCTTGCAGGGATGAAAGCCTTGATCGAAGAAGATATCATGGCCACTATTCCCACCAGGGAAAAACTTTTCAGGGAGCTGCTGCAACACCCGAAGATCAAAGCTGTGCGCTCCCTCGGCCTCATGCTCGCTGTTGAAACGGAAGATTTCCCGTCCAATAAAAAAGTGATCGATCATTGCATCGCCAACGGCGTGCTTACCGACTGGTTCCTTTTCGCCCCACAATGCCTTCGCATCGTTCCTCCGCTGATCATTTCGGAAGAAGAAATAAAAAAAGCCTGCCAGGTGATACTGGCCGGACTGGATACCTTATAGCTTATAAAAAAGGTCCTCGCTGTAACCAGGAGGACCTTCCAAAAAAGATTCCGTTATATTATTGCTGCCCCGCTTCTTTCTTCGCATCGGACTTCATCTTGTCATTCGCAAAGATGGAGAACTCAACACGGCGGTTCTGTGCGCGGTTCGCTTCACTGTCATTTGACACCTTCGGCTGGGTAGCACCATACCAGAAGGTTTGCACACGATTGGCAGATACGCCCTGTGCGATAAGGTAGTTCGCTACTGATTTGGCGCGGCGTTCAGACAACCCGTAGTTATAGGCGTCTTTACCGATGTTATCCGTATGCCCTTCCACCCGTACATGTGTGTCGGGGTACTTGTTCAATACGGCTGCCAGTTCATGGATATTACTTTGTGCTGTAGCAGTCAGGTCAGATTTGTCAAATCCGAACAATACGCCAGAGTTGAAAGTAACGTTGATACCTTCCCCTACGCGTTCTACTTTCGCGTTAGGAACCTCATGCTTGATGTCTTCCGCCTGCCTGTCCATTTTCTTTCCGATCAGAACACCGGCGGTACCGCCTACTGCCGCTCCGATGATGGCGCCGAGCGCGGTATTACCCGCAGCCTTACCGATCACCGCACCTGCGGCAGCGCCGCCGCCGGTACCGATCACAGCGCCTTTCTTCGTATTATCCATACCTTGCCAGGTGCTGCAGCTGCTGAACAATAAAGTGCTTGCCAAAGCCATTGCGACTATTGCATTCAATCGTTTCATCATAGTAAGTTTTAACATAAAAATTTGTACAGGATATGCTCGCCTGTTTGTATTTAGTTCGCTACAGGCTAATCAAATATATTGCCAAGATTAGGTTTTTCTTCTAAAAGGCTGATGTATAGGCTATAAAAAATAAATAAAAAAGACAGATGAAAATCCGCTCCATCTGTCTTTTTACGTACTTACTTCCCGAAAAGGCTGCCCAGAAGGCCACCGATACCGCCGCTGCTTTGTTGTTGTTTGGCACCGCCGCTGATGGCTGCTGTCAGATCGCTCAGGTCTAATTTCCCATCCCCGTTCTGATCCAGGCTGCCGGTAAATTTGCCCAGCAGACCGCCGAGATCCATCCCTTGTGTGGAACCGCCGGTGAGCGCGCTGAAAATGCCGTCCAGTGAGAAGCCTTTGTCATTAGGGTCATTGGTCTTCTTCACGAGGGAGCCTAATACGCTGGGGATCAGGGAGCTGGCAATGGAAGCAGCTGTTCCGCTGTTGAGGTTGAACTTCTGGGTGAGGCTGCTGACGAGGTTGCCGGCAATGTTGTTGACTACAGGATGACTGCTGTCTACCTGACCATCAGATCCGAACAGGCTCATCACGTCCTGTACATTACCCTGGGCCAGGGCATCCTGCAGACCCGCTGCAATGGAATGCGTAGCTTCACCGATCACGGCCTCATTTTGTTCGTTGGGAACGGCAGGATTGGCCACCACTGCATCCTGTGCATGATCGCGCACGAGTTGAACTAATTGATCGAGCATTGTAATATAATTTAGGAGTGGATAGAGGCGAATGTAGGATAATAACATTACCCGTGCGAAAATTGTTGCGGGAAAAGCAGACTGTTGACCATTAATTAACGTTAGATAATGGCCTGGTCCCCGGACTTCATCTTTTCCGCATTCTCGGCAAACTGCAGGGCGTCGATCATGTCTTGTATCTCACCATTCATAAAAGCATCCATGTTATAGACCGTCATCCCGATCCGATGGTCTGTGATACGGCCCTGGGGATAGTTGTAGGTGCGGATCTTGGCAGAGCGGTCACCGGTGGAAACAAGGCTCTTCCGCTGTGAAGCAATGGCGTCTTCATGTTTGCGCACGGCTGCTTCGTATATGCGTGTACGTAACATACGCATGGCAATATCCCGGTTGGAGTGCTGGCTGCGTCCTTCCTGGCATTCCACCACCACGCCGGTGGGGATGTGCGTGAGGCGCACGGCGGATTCCGTTTTGTTCACGTGCTGACCGCCCGCACCGGAAGAACGGAATGTATCCATCTTGATATCCGCTTCCCGGATCTCTACATCCACATCTTCCGCTTCCGGCAACACTGCCACAGTAGCGGCGGAGGTATGTACGCGGCCGGAGGCTTCTGTGGCCGGCACCCGCTGCACGCGATGTACACCGGATTCGAATTTAAGGGTTCCATATACATCGTCCCCCGTCACTTCCACCACAGCTTCCTTGTATCCACCAGCAGCGCCGGGATTCTCGCTCATAATAGCGGTTTTCCAGCCTTTGTTCTCGCAATAGCGGAGGTACATGCGGAGCAGGTCCCCGGCAAAAAGAGCGGCTTCATCGCCGCCGGTACCGCCCCTTATTTCCAGGATAGCATTCTTCTCGTCCTGCGGATCTTTAGGGATGAGGAGGTTCCGGATCTCTGCTTCTGTTTTATCTTTCTGCTCAGCAAGCGATTCTGTTTCTTCTTTGGCCAGCTCCCGCATCTCTTCATCGCCGCTTTCCAGCACTTCTTTATTAAAAGCAATGGCATCCAGTAACTTACGGTACGCATCGTAAGCTTTCACGATCTTCTCCAGCTGCCGGTACTCCTTGCTCAGTTTGCTGAACTGTTTATTGTCCTGCACCACTTCAGGATTGGTGAGCGCCAGCGCCACCTGATCGTACCGGCCTTTGATGGCCTCCAGTTTATCTATCATATTTAATTACTAATTATCCGGTTGCGCATCACGAATTTTATGATCATTGCAGGAAAAACCCGTAATTCGTATGCGCTTCGGGGTGCAAAATTACATTTTTAAGCCGATTCCTAATCTTTGATTGATGACAAAGCTGACAGCTGACGATATTTTTGACGGACAACGGTTCCTGGGGCCGGACAGGGTATTGATCCTTGAGGATGACGGCACTGTTTCCGCCATTGTACCGCGCTCCTGGGCCGGAGAAGATGTCAGGAAGATAGACGGGTGGCTTTGTCCGGGTTTCATCAACACCCATTGTCACCTGGAGCTTTCGCATATGAAGGGGGTGGTGCCGGAGGGAACGGGGCTTCCTGCCTTCCTGACCACTGTTATGGAACGGCGGCAACCCGCTACGCCAGACATACTGGAGGAGGCGATCCTGGATGCGGCGGAAGAAATGCGGCAGGAAGGAATTGTTGCGGTGGGTGATATCTGTAATACTACCGCCACCCTTTCCGCAAAACAACAATCGCCGATCTACTGGCATAGTTTTATTGAATGCATGGGATTCATAGACAAAGTAGCGCATCAACGGCTGGAGCAATCCCTCACCGTATACGGCCGGTTTGCTGCCGATGGCCTGCCCTGCTCCCTGGTGCCGCATGCTCCTTATTCTGTTTCCTCCACCTTGTTCCAACTACTGGGAAGCATCGAAAATAATACCCCGCTGACCATCCATAATCAGGAATGTGCGGATGAAGACGCGTTGTTTCAAAACGGGAATGGCGCTTTCCTGGAGTTCTACCGACATTTCGGGATGGACATCTCCGGGTTCTCTCCTTCAGGGAAAAGCAGCCTGCAGACGTACCTGCCGTATTTCCCGCATGCGGACAAACTGCTGCTTGTGCACAATACTTACACCACCATGGCAGACATTCATTTTGCGCAGGAGGGTGCTGCTTCGATATACTGGTGCCTTTGCCCCAATGCGAATGCGTACATCGAAAAACGTTTGCCGGATATTCCCACTTTCCTTCGGGCGGAAGGCCGGATCACACTGGGGACGGACAGTCTCGCGTCCAATCACCGGCTGTCCCTCTGGAGCGAGATCAGCACCATCCGCAAATATTATCCGGAGATACCGCTGGCTGCGCTGCTGCAATGGGCTACTTACAATGGCGCGGAAGCATTAGGGATCAGCGGTGTTTACGGCAGCTTCGAAAAAGGAAAGCGGCCGGGCATCGTACAAATACAAGATGATCACGCAAAAGCCTGTACGATTTAATAAGTTTGCATCATGAATGAATTCCTTGACCATATCATCCTCAGCAATACCATCCGCAACTATTGCATCGTGCTGGGCATTGTTCTCTTCGTATATTTTATCCGCCGGTTCCTTTCAAAAAGCCTGGCGGCAGGGCTTTTCAAAATGATCAGGCACTGGTCGCCGGAGATCAGCCAGCACGAATTCGTAGAGCTGCTGCTGCGGCCTATTGAATACTTCCTGCTGCTGACGGCTTTCATCATGGCCAGCAACCACCTCGTGTTCCCTCCCGAGCTGGATATACCGATCTATAACCGTGCCGGCAATCCCTTCACTCTGCACAGCCTGCTGGAAGTAATGCTGAAGATCACCTTCAGCATTACGGTAATCTGGATCCTCCTGCGCCTCATCGATTTTATTGCGTTGATCCTCGAGAAGCGGGCTGACCTTACAGAAGACAAAACCGATAACCAGTTCATCGTGTTCTTCCGCGATTTCTTCAAGGCCATTATGTTCATTATCGGCGCCATGGTGCTGATTCATATCCTTTTCGGCCGGGACCTTGTGGAAAAGCTGGTTGCGGGCCTCGGTATCGGTGCGGCAGCCCTCGCTCTCGCGGCCAAGGAAAGCATTGAGAACCTGATCGGGTCTTTTATCATCTTCTTCGATAAGCCTTTTCGTGTAGGCGATAGCGTTAAAGTGGATTCCTTTCAGGGCGTGGTGGAAAAGATAGGATTGCGGAGTACCCGCCTCCGTACGCTGGAGAAAACATTCGTGACTGTGCCCAACAAGAAGATGGTGGACAGTGTGCTCGATAATCTTTCCCTGCGCACACAGCAGCGGGTGGCCATGAAAATGGAGCTGGCGGCGGATACCCCGGCGGATAAAGTAGCGGGCGTAGCGAAAGGGATTCGTGATTATCTCGCCAACCACCAGGATGTAGCACCCGGATACACCGTAACGGTATTCGATTTTAACAAAGATTCGTTTGTGTTGCAGATCATTTTCATGACCAATATCCTCGATGGCGGGCTATACCTGAACCTGCGGCAGGATGTAAACCTGGCGGCTATCAGGATCTTGTCGGAGCAGGGAGTAAGGCTGGCCGTGAAAACAGATTCGCCTCCCATGGCATCATAAAAAAAGAAAGGGTGTACCATAGAAACGGTACACCCTTTTTATAAGAACGATTTTCCAACTATTCTTCTTTCTTCTTCTTGCTGTTTATTTTCATGATGATCTGAGCGAGTTCTTCTTCCACCGGCTGCTTGGGTATTCCGGCGATCCTCCCTTCTTCTTTGCCGTCGCTCATGATGAGAATAGTGGGGAACTTCTTCACCTTGTAACCATCGGCTACTGCATTCCCCGTGTTGCCCTTATCATCCGCGCCGTATATATGAACACTTTCTTCAGGCACACTGGCCATGATCATCACTTTATAGAACTGCGGCAATAATTGTTTGCTGGCCTCTTCCGTAGTATTCACCAACACTACCATTTGCAGCTGCTCCTTAGTCGCTTTCACATAGTTCACCATATTACTATTCACTTCGTACTTGTTTACGCCGGTATAAAACCATGCAAACGCGGGATCACTGATCAATTGTTTCATTTCGATTTTTCCTTTCAGCAACTTGGATTCGCCGGAGGACTGCGCCATGGTCACGGAAGACAATAACAATCCACATCCTAATAATACTGTGTGTAGTCGCATAATTTCTGTTTTATAATTGATCTTTTAGTTCTGTGAGAAATGCCCTTACTTTTTGCAGTGATTTGATCATTTCAAAATTCCGGGAAGCGGATCTTTTGTCTTCCCGCAGCTTTTGCTTGGCCCCTTCTATGGTGTATTTGCGCTCGCGCAGCAAATGATAGATCAGTTTCAGGTTCTGGATATCTTCCTGCCGGAACAAACGATCGCCTTTGCGGTTCTTTTTCGGCTGGAGGATATCGAACTCATTTTCCCAGTAACGGATGAGCGAGGTATTGACCCTGAACATACCGGCCACTTCGCTGATGGAATAATATTGCTTGTCCAGCGTCAGCTTTTCCAATTCCTGGATCACATGCGGATCGCCGGCCAGTTCTTTCAGGCTCTTGCGTCCACGCTTCTTGCCTTTTGCCACTGGTGTTTCTTCCAGAGGTATGCCATCGTCAGACAGGGCTTGATCCTTTTCCGGCTGCGCCTGCGGCGCAACTTTTTTGACCGGCACAGGCCGTTGCGGCTCTGCTCCAAATAAGTCCAGTTGCTGCATCATAACCGAGATCAATTGTGAGAAAAAAGGAATACGGATACAATATTACGGAATAGCTTACGCATCCCTGCCAGCCGATCTGTCAAATTTTATGCACAATCCGGGGCAATTCCTCCAATAATCATTCCATTAATCGAAGGACTGGTTGCCGGAGCGGGCAATTTTCAGCATACGGTCGAATTGTTCAGGCGTAAGATCATTATAAAAGAAATAAACCGGATCCACCTTCACCCCGTTCTTCATCACTTCGTAATGGCAATGCGGCCCGGTGGATTTGCCCGTGCTGCCTACCCAGCCCAGCACGTCCCCCCGCTTTACAGACTGGCCGCGCTTCACTTTCATCCGCACCATATGACCGTACAGCGATTTGTAACCATACCCATGGTTGATCACCACGTGGTTCCCATAGCCTACATCGCTGAGGCTGGCATCTTCCACGCTTCCATCCCCGGTTGCATAGATGGGGGTTCCGGAAGGAGCGGTAAAATCGAGACCGCTGTGGAATTTCATGGTTTTGTAGATAGGATCGATGCGATACCCGAAGCCGGAAGCGATCCTGTCCAGGTCCTTGTTGGACACTGGCTGAATGGCCGGAATGGAGGCAAGCATCTTCTGTTTGTTCCTGATCAGGTCTTCTATCTGCACATAGGATTTCTCCTGCACCTTCACGCGGTTACTCAACTCGGCCAGCATTCTCGCCGTGGCGGCAATGACGTCCCCGTTCGGCTTGGATTGCAACTGAACGATCTCTTCATCCTTGTCCGGCGACCCCGTCCTCACACTGTCCGGAATCGGTGCTGCCTCAAAGATCACGCGATAGATCTGGTTATCCCGGTGCTGTAACTCATCCATATGCGTTTTTAACTCGCCCATCCTGCCTTTTAAAGCATCAAACTGCTCCTTCATGTTGTCAATATCCCGGCGGAGCAGCTTTTCCTTCGGAGAATCCAGGAAGCGGTAAGCCACGGAGAGGAAGAGCACTCCCGTTACGATGGCAGCGGAAATGAACCCGAGTATCCTCAGTATTTTCACCCGTAGCGACACTACGAGCTTTTCGTATTTTAATGTTTGAGTATTATAGAAATATTTGACCTTCTTCATGAAACCTTACGGGTTGATATAGCACGAGAACGTTTAACGTTCCGCGGTTAAAATTATTATCGGCCCCCTTTGCCTGGAGACCGGACAAAAGGGCGATATAGCTAGTTTTGATTATTTCAATATTTTTGCACCACGTTCAACCTGTGCTCAGGGGGCTGAAGGTTCAACAGAGGTGCACAAACCTAATTGAATTAGGCTAAAACGGCAATCTTTTGAATATCAATTTTCCCGGGGCGCCACTTTGCACGACATACAAATTAAAGCCAAATTTGATACCGACACAACTATAAAAATAAATTTAGATATTAATACGTAGCAATATTTTATGACCGCAGCCGAGATCAGACAACAATTCCTGG
Organism: Chitinophaga niabensis; assembly: GCA_017849435.1. Classification (GTDB taxonomy): domain Bacteria; phylum Bacteroidota; class Bacteroidia; order Chitinophagales; family Chitinophagaceae; genus Chitinophaga; species Chitinophaga niabensis_A. The sequence goes on along the minus strand of JAFIGY010000002.1, from coordinate 666,669 downwards.
ATTTTTTTGCTTCCAAAGGCCATCATATTGTGCCTTCCGCTCCTATCGTCGTAAAAAACGACCCTACCCTGCTGTTCACGAACGCGGGGATGAACCAGTTCAAGGACCTTTTCCTCGGTAACAAGCCAGCGCCCTATAAGCGGGTGGCGGACACGCAAAAGTGCCTGCGTGTAAGCGGCAAACATAACGATCTGGAGGAAGTAGGCATCGATACCTACCATCACACCATGTTCGAGATGCTGGGCAACTGGAGCTTCGGGGATTACTTCAAGAAGGAGGCCATCGCCTGGAGCTGGGAACTGTTAACAGAAGTTTACAAGCTGCCGAAGGATCGTTTGTATGTGACTGTTTTTGAAGGAGATAGCAAAGAAAATCTCCCGATGGATGAAGAGGCGATCGCCTGCTGGAAAGCGTATATTGCGGAAGACCGCATCCTGAATGGAAATAAGAAAGACAATTTCTGGGAAATGGGCGATACCGGCCCCTGCGGCCCCTGCTCGGAGATTCATGTGGATTGCCGCACCGATGCCGAAAGAGCGCTGGTTCCGGGGAAAGACCTCGTGAACAACGACCATCCCCAGGTGATAGAGATCTGGAATAACGTATTCATGCAGTTCAACCGCCTGAAAGATGGCACGCTGGAACCTTTACCTGCCAGGCACGTGGACACCGGCATGGGTTTCGAGCGCCTGGTAAGGGTGCTGCAAAGCAAACAGAGCAATTATGACACGGATGTTTTCACACCCGTCATCCACGCAACGGAAAAGTTTTGCCACAAAAAATATGGCGAAACAGAAAAAACAGATATCGCGTTCCGCGTGATCGCCGATCATATCCGTGCCATCTGCTTCACCATTGCAGACGGACAGCTGCCTTCCAACAATGGCGCAGGGTATGTGATCCGCCGCATTCTCCGGAGAGCGGTGCGGTACTACTTCTCCTTCCTGGATGTAAAAAAGCCGCTGTTGCATGAACTGGTCCCTGCTCTGGCTGCGCAATTCAGCCAGGTGTTCCCGGAACTGCAGCAGCAGGAAGACTTTGTGAAGAAAGTGGTGTTTGAAGAAGAAAGCAGCTTCCTGCGCACGCTGGACAGCGGCATCCGCCGGATAGAGGATTTCATGGCGGACAATGCCAGCAAACATATCGATGGCAAAACCGCCTTCGAATTGTACGACACCTTCGGTTTCCCGCTGGATCTTACCACGCTCATCGCTACCGAGAACGGATTCAAGGTGGATGGACCGGGTTTTGATGCGGAGATGAAAAAACAGAAAGACCGCTCCAGAGCTGCTACAGAGCTCGATATGGGCGACTGGACCATCCTGCAGGATCAGCCCTCTGGTATTTTCACGGGTTATACCGAATTAAATACCGCTGCAAAAGTTCTGAAATACCGCAAGATCAAGGCAAAAGGGAAAGAGCAATACCAGCTGGTGTTGGACAAAACTCCTTTCTACGCTGAAAGCGGCGGACAGGTAGGTGATACCGGCCTGCTGCACTTCAACGGCGAGGCCATTCCTGTTACGGATACAAAAAAGGAAAATGACCTGATCGTACACTTCACGGATTCCTTACCAGCAAAGATCGACGGGCCCGTACAGGCAGCAGTGGATGCTCCCAAACGCCGGAACACTGCCCGCCATCACTCCGCCACTCACTTGCTGCATGCGGCTTTGCGCCAGGTGCTCGGTACCCATGTGGCGCAAAAAGGTTCCCTCGTGAATGCGGATTATCTCCGCTTCGACTTTTCGCACTTTGCAAAAGTGACAGATGAGGAACTCTCCGCCATCGAAGCGATCGTGAATGAAAAAATCCGGGAAAACATCCCGGTCGTAATACGGGAAATGCCCCGCGAAGAAGCCTTGAAGCTTGGCGCCATGGCACTTTTCGGAGAAAAATACGGAGAAACGGTAAGAGTAGTGACAATCGACCCCACCTACTCCGTAGAGCTCTGCGGCGGTACGCACGTGGGCTCCACCGGCGAACTCGGACTATTCAAATTTGTTGCAGAAAGTGCCGTTGCGGCTGGTGTTCGAAGAGTGGAAGCGGTGACAGGCGCCAAAGCGGAAGCCTTTGTGAATGAGCAATTGCAACAGCTGAAAGAAATAAAAGTCCAGCTGAAAAATCCGAAAGATGCAGGCAAGGCCGTAGAAAATCTCATGAGCGAAAAAGCTTCCCTCGAGAAACAACTGTCTGCGCTGGAACTGCGCCAGGTGCAGCAAACCGCCGCATCCCTGCCGGAACAGGCAGTGACCGTGAACGGTATCCACTTCCTCGGAACAGTGGTGGAAGCGGGCAATGCGGACGTGTTGAAGCAATACAGCTTTGCCGTGAAAGAGCTTCTTACAGCACCTTATGTAGTGGTGCTCTGCGCCAATGCCGGTGGTAAAGCGCAGGTAGCAGTCATGGTGTCTGACGACCTCGTGAAGGACAAAGGACTGAACGCGCAAAAGATCATTAAGGAACAAGTGGCGCCGCTGATTAAAGGTGGCGGAGGCGGCCAGCCGGTACTGGCTACCGCCGGCGGCCAGGATGCAGCGCAGCTTCCGCAGGTGATCGAGAAAGTGAGAAGTATCCTTTAAATCATATAAGGGCCGGCCACACAGCCGGCCCTTAACATTCCTTAACACCCCTCCTCCTTTTTTAACTTTTCCTTAGCCCCGCAGCTTCCTACATTTGCTGTACAGTAAAATCATCTTCATATGCGTAATTTGTTATATGCCCTCAGCATTGGCCTCACGGCCGCTACAACGTATGCGCTGCCGGTTGTTGCCCAGGAGAAGGAATCCGGCAAACTGGGAGAATATGATGAGATCATTATCAAACGAAAAAGTGGAGAAGATAAAGACGCCAAAGTGACCATCGAGATCAAAGGTGGCGAAGTGCTGGTAGATGGAAAGAAACTGGAAGATTACAAGAACGGTGATGTGACCGTGCGCAGGCGCGCGATCCGGCCTAGGAACGGAAACACAGGCATGGGCTTTGACCGCGGCTTCCAGATGGATGAAGGCAATAGTCCGCGTGAATTTGCCATTGGCGGAAACCGGGCTGTACTGGGCGTTATGACCGAGAAAAAAGAAGCCGCCGGCGCTACCATCACGGAAGTAAGGGAAGGGAGCCCTGCCGCAAAAGCAGGATTGAAAACGGGCGATGTGATACTGAAAGTCAACGATAAAAAGGTGGCCGAACCACAGGACCTTTACGAAGCGATCGGCGGCATGAATCCTGGCGATAAGGTAACGGTAACGTATAAACGTAATAATAAGGAAAGCAAGGCAACGGCTACCCTGACCAAGAACACCGACACGGCTCCCCGTGCATTCTCCCTGCCCGGAACCGGCGGAGGCAATAACTACAGCTTCCGCATACCGCGGGACAGGATGCCTTTCGAAGAATTCTTCCAGGGCGGCGGACCCAGGCTTGGCCTTTCCGTACAGGATACGGAAGAAGGGAACGGCGCCAGGGTACAGGAAGTAACCCCGGGTTCTGCAGCAGATAAAGCCGGGTTCAAGGAAAATGACCTCATCACTGAAATAGCCGGCAAAACGGTGAAAAACGCAAGAGATGTAGCGCAGTCTTACAAAGACAGTAAAGACCAGGGGACCATCACCGCCAAAGTGAATCGTAACGGTAACGTACAAACGTTATCCATCAAGGTACCAAAAAGACTGAATACGGAAAATCTGTAGATTATAGTTTAAGTGTAAGCAAAAAGAAGCGGCTCGCGGTATGCGGGCCGTTTTTTATTTCATCAGCATTCTCAACAACCTGAGTTTGTTCCCGAAAGGCGGGTACTTGGCTTTTACATCCAGCCAGGTAGCGGTTTTCATTACCCCTTTTTCATGCGAGAACGCCTCAAACCCCGAGCGGCCGTGATACCTCCCCATCCCGCTGAACCCTATCCCCCCAAAAGGCAGGTCTGTATTCGTGAAATGCACGAGCGTATTATTAATACAACCACCTCCGAAAGATACTTTCTCCATGAATTCTTCCTCCGTGCGGCGACTCCCGGAAAAGATGTAGAGCGATAAGGGATAAGGGTTCCGGGCAATCATACGGATAGCGTCGCTGGTGGTTTGGTAGGGAATCAGCGGTAAAATGGGTCCAAATATCTCTTCGTTCATCACCGGCGCATCGGGTGAAACGTCCGTCAGCAGCGTGGGCGCGATGTACTTGTCTGTTCTGTCTGTTTGTCCGCCTGCCACAATCCTTCCCTGTTGCAGATAACTAATGAGCTGATCAAATCTTTTTTCATTGATGATGCGCGGATAATCCGGACTTTTAGCGGGATCTTCCCCATAAAACTTTCCGATCGCCTCCTTCATCTCCCGGATCAGTTTTTCTTCCACTTTCTCCTGCACCAGCACATAATCCGGCGCGATGCAGGTCTGGCCGGCATTCCAGCATTTCCCCCAGATGATCCTGCGGGCAGCAGTTTTCAGGTCAGCGCCGGCATCCACGATGCAGGGACTTTTCCCGCCCAGTTCGAGCGTGACAGGCGTAAGATGCGGCGCTGCCATCTCCAGCACTTTGCGGCCTACCGGGATGCTGCCGGTAAAGAAAATATGGTCGAAACGATGCTGCATGATATCCGGGATCACCACCTGTCCTTCACCTGTTACCGTTGTCACAAAAGCGGGATCAAATGCATCCCGGATCACTTGTTGCACAACAGCTTCCGTATGGGTGGCTATTTCGGAAGGCTTGAGGATAGCGCAGTTCCCGGCGGCGATGGCCGCGATCAGCGGATTGATCACCAGCTGGAAAGGATAATTCCAGGGGCCGATGATCAGTGTAAGCCCTTTCGGCTCCCGGTAGATCGTGCTTTTGGAAGGATAATGCATCAAAGGCGACGTCACCTCCTGCGGGCGCATCCACTGACGAAGATTGGTGAGGGTGTTGTCCAGTTCGTCGTAAAGCAGTCCGACCTCACTCCCATAGGCTTCCATGGCCGATTTGCGGAGGTCTGCGTGCAAGGCCGAGAGGATGGCGGATTCGTGATTCCTGATCACCTTTTTCAACTGCCTGAGCTGCGCTTTGCGAAAAGCATACAGGCGGGTAACGCCGGAATCGAAAAAGCGGCGCTGGGCGGCGTATATGTCTGCGGGAGAAGCCATAGGATATTGTTAGTCCTGTAATTTCGCGAAAATTCCCTGCTTTTTTGCAGTTTGAATATCTTTGTGCGAATCTACCAGGACAACCCAGTATGAGTGCGAGTATTGATTATAACAAGTATGAGGCGGTGATCGGCCTCGAAGTACATGCCCAGCTTTTAACAGAAAGCAAGCTGTTCAGCAGCGACAGTGCTGCATTTGGCGGCTTGCCCAATACCCATATCAGCCCGGTGACACTCGGGCACCCGGGAACTTTGCCATTCCTGAATCGCAAAGCCGTAGAACTGGCTATCCGCCTTGGTTTTGCCTGTCATTGTGAAATAGAGCGGGAAAATTTCTTCGCCCGCAAGAATTATTTCTACCCGGACCTCCCGAAAGGTTACCAGATCAGTCAACATACCGCTCCTATCTGCATCGGCGGCCATGTACCCGTAGTTACAGACGCCGGGGCGCGAGACGTCCGGTTGAACCGCATCCACCTGGAGGAAGATGCCGGCAAATCTCTCCATGATCAGGATCCGGACAACACCATGGTGGACTACAATCGCGCCGGGGTTCCACTGGTAGAGATCGTAACGGAACCGGATATTCACAATGCCGAGGAGGCTTATGCCTATCTCACCGAGCTTCGCCGCCTCGTACGCTGGCTGGATGTTTGCGATGGCAATATGGAAGAAGGTTCCATGCGATGCGACGCCAATATTTCCATCCGTCTCAAAGGTGAAAGCCGTTTGGGCACGAAAGTGGAAGTCAAAAACATGAACTCCATCCGCAATGTGAAACGGGCCATTGAGAATGAGATCCGCAGGCAGATAGAACTGGTGGAAAGCGGGGAGCGGGTGGTGCAGGAGACCCGCAGCTTTGATGCCTCCAATGGCAGTTCTTTCCCGCTTCGTTCCAAGGAAGAGGCGAATGACTACCGCTATTTCCCCGAACCGGATCTCGCTCCTTTCCGCATCACCACTACTTTCCTTGAAGATATACGTGCATCACTGCCTGAACTTCCCGAGGAAAAGACCAGCCGTTATATTCAGCAACTCGGCCTTCCGGAATATGATGCCCGTGTGATCTGTGACGATAAAGCTACCGCGACTTACTTTGAAGTGTTGATCGCCGCTACTCCGCATCATAAAGCGGCCGCCAACTGGATACTGGGACCGGTGAAATCCTGGTTGAACGAACGCAATGCCGATATTGCGGCATTCCCTGTTCCTCCCGCCACACTGGCCGACCTTATCGCACTGATCGCGGAAGGGAAGGTGAATTTTTCCATCGCATCCTCCCGCATCCTGCCGGTCATGATCGAAGAACCGGGGGAAACGCCGTTAGCGATTGCTACTGCGTTGAACCTGATACAGAACACCGATGCCGGCAGTATCCTCCCTGTTATAGACGAAGTGCTGGCGAAGTATCCCGGCAAGGTGGCCGAATTCAGAGCCGGAAAGAAAGGGCTGATCGGCTTGTTTGTGGGAGAGGTGATGAAGCTCAGCGGAGGGAAAGCAGATCCAAAACTAACTAACGAATTGTTAATGAAACGGTTGAACAGCTAAACATGCCACTCATCCATTTTACCGTGAACCATAGCATGCCCACTGCAAGCAGATTGCCGTTCATTGCTATAAGTTGCACCACATTTAACCCGGAATACCTTACTGCTGCTGTAACACGCCTGTACCGGCTACATAATTTAACAAATCCGCAGAAGAGCATCCGGTTATTAAACCCTAATTTTGATTCCATTATTGAAAAATACCAAAAACTCACAGATGAAAAAATTAGCCATATGGCTCGCTGCGGCGGCTTTGCTGGCGGGTTGTAACACGCATTCGGAAAAAGGCACATTCAAGATCGATGTACAGCTGGCCAATGCTCCGCTTGAAAAAGTATACCTTGAAGAGCTCACCGGCCAGGCGCCCAGGATCGTGGATACTTCCGCCGTAAAAGACGCTTCCGGCAAATTTCAGCTGGACGGTATGGTGGCCGAGCAGGGTCTGTATCGTATCCGTTTCGAGAATGGTAAATACATCGTGCTGGCCCTTGATGCCGGGAACATGGGTATCGCCGGCGATTACAACGAACTGGAAAAAATTACCGTTAAGGGCTCCGAAGCCACAACCGAGATACAGCAGCTGCTGAACCACTACAGCGAAAAAACCCAGGTGCTCAGCAAGGAGATCCAGGCCATGGACAGCCTGCGCCTGGCCAAAACGCCGGACAGCCTGCTTTCCGAGCGCAGAAAATCATTTGAGCTGGAAGCAAAAAATTTCCGCCAATATTTCCTGGACGCAGCACAGAAAACACAACAGCCTGTGGTAGCCGTTTTTGCGATGCAGCTGGTGCGGTTTGACGATGCGAAAGACCTGTTGGATAACAGAGCCGCTTTTGAAAGCATCATCAAGCGTTTCCCCAATAATTCCATGGTAAAGGATATGGCGAAATATCTCGCCGATGTGGAGAAAGAATCCAAACAGGGTGGCGAATCCGGGCCCGCTTCCTTCATCGGGAAACAGGCGCCTGATTTCACACTGCCCGATCCCAGCGGAAAAAATGTCAGCCTGAGCTCCTTCAAGGGAAAATATGTGCTGGTTGATTTCTGGGCCAGCTGGTGCGGCCCCTGCCGTCAGGAAAACCCCAATGTGGTGAGTGCTTATTTGAAGTATAAGGATAAGAACTTTACGGTTCTTGGTGTGTCGCTGGATAAAACGAAGGATGCCTGGGTGAAAGCTATTGCCGATGACGGGTTGAACTGGAATCATGTGAGCGATCTCAAGTTCTGGGAATCCTCTGTGGTACCTTTATACGGTATTACCGGCATCCCCACCAATATCCTCATCGATCCTGATGGCAAGGTGATTGCGGCGGATCTGAGAGGCCGGGGGCTGGAGAAACAACTCAGTGAAGTACTGAAATAAAAAATGGGGATCAAACGATCCCCATTTTTTATTATTAATATCCCGGATTCTGCACCAAAACGCCTCCGCTTCGTTGCCAATCCACGAACGGGATCGGGAACACCACGAAGTTGGAACCCCAGGTCTGGATTGGCTGCACAGGAAGGCGCGCCGGAACATCCCGCCCGGTGCGCAGGAAATCAAACAACCCCTGCCCTTCAAATGCCAGTTCGATCCTTCTTTCATTCATGATCAGGTCTATCAACCCCTGCTTTGTTGTTGGAGGTACCAGTGTGGAGGCATTCGAGCGAACGCGGATATCCAGCAGCTGATTATACGCTACAGGATCAACAATGGTGGACATCCTTGCCAGCGCTTCCGCTTTGATCAGCTTGATCTCCGCCAATCGGAGGATAGGCACCCAGTTTTCATACGTGTTATTGAAATACTTGCCCGTCCAGCTGGCGCCGCCTACCACACGGATCATCGGCGCAATCTTCCTTTTATCCGTTGCACCGAAATTCGGGATGTTGAAGTATGCCGGATTGATGGAAATATCGCCTCTTCCATTAGGACTGTAGTGCTGCCCGATGGCGTTGTTGGTATTGGGGTTATCCGCCGTGTTCATCGCAACAGAGAAGATCTTCTCATTCATGGAGGGAGAAGTCTGGTTATCAAACTTGAACACATCGATCGGTTCTGCGGAAAGACTGAAGTTGCGCGGAGAGGCGATCACTGCATCTGCCCTTGCATTCGCATTTGCCCAATCTCCTTTGTAGAGGTAAACCCTCGCCAGCAAACCATCTGCCGCAGCTTTGGTAGCCCTTGCCCTGTCCTGGTAAATATCATTGTAAGTAATCGGCAGATTGTTAGAAGCGTCTGTGAGGTCTGCGATCATCTGATCATATACCTCTTTCACCGTATTCCGCTTCACGTTGTTAGCGGAACTGAGTGCGCCCTGGCCGTCTGTGACCGCATCCAGGATTAACGGTACGCCCGCATGGGAAGCATCCGCGGTAAAGCTGTAAGGTTGTGCATACAGATTAACAAGATAGAAGTAGCATAATGCACGAATGAACTTGGCTTCCGCATAATATTGCAGCGCCTTGGTACTCCCCACAACGCTTTCGTTCTGTTTCAGTTTTTTAGTGAAGAAATTCGTTTCAAAGATCGTACGATAGCCGCCCGTCCAGCAGTTCAGCGGGATGGCGTCTCCGGATAACAATGTAAAAGAACCCGTATTTCCGAAGAAAGAAGCGATGTTCGCATCGTTCCCGCGCTGATCGGCATAAATAAGCACCCTCCCCCCAAGGAACTCTGCATTCTGCAAGGCATCATACATACCGATCGCAGCCAGTTCCACGCGGGCGGGAGTTTTGAATACATCTGCCGGATCTACATTGACATAAGGGTTCTGCTCGTTTACTTTAGAGCAGCTGCCTAACACCAGGCCGACCGCCAGTATCCAGATGTTCTTTCGAAATTTATTGATCGTTGTCATAATAGTAAGTTTTAGCTTAAACCATAAACATTAAAATCCTGCTCTCAAACCAAGTACGAACGTGCGGGCCAGCGGCACGCCGCGGCTATCCACACCAAAAGCAATATTTGCCTGGCGGTTGGTATTGATATCCGGATCCTGACCGGAATAACCAGTGAGCAGGAAGGCATTGTTCACGGAGCCAAATACCCTGAAAGTGGATACTCCCAGCATCTTCTTGACCGTAGGGAATGTATATGCGAGCACGATTTCCTGCACGCGCAGATAATCCGCCTTTTCCAGCCAGCGGGTGGAGGTTTGTGTGGTCACGTTTTCCCGCAATACCAGTTTGGGCGTGATCGTGTTTTTATTAGTGGGCGTCCAGCGGGACTTGATCTCGTCAATATTGTTGTTGAAGAAATTGGTCATCAGACCCTGCCGGGTGGCGTTTAATAGCCAGTTACCACCACTGAACTGAAGCGTGATACCCAGTTCGATGCCTTTATAGGTCAGGGTGTTCGTCCAGCCTCCATACCAGGTAGGATACCCTGTTTTGCCTTCGAGGTAAACAGCGTCTGCTCCCGTAATACCGGGAAGTTTGGAAGAACCGTCCTGTGTGGTCCAGCGGTCGGCGGTAGCGAGACCGGGTGAAGGGTTGTACCTCCGGATGCTGCCATCCTTCGCATAGAACATACCATAGCCCGTGTTCGGGTCTACGCCTGCCCAGCGGATCATGTAGAACACACCCAGTGGCCGGCCAATGCTGGCACGGTTGGAGCCACTTACCAGATCATCCGGTGTGGCCAGTTGTGTTACTTTGTTTTTCAGCGCTGTAAAGTTGGCGGAGGTGGTCCACGTCAATCCTCTTTTATCTATCGGTGTAGCCGTTACCGTTAGCTCGTAACCCTGGTTCCACATAGCGCCGATATTGGTGATCACCGCCGCGCCGGGAATGCCTGTGGTGCGATATACAGGAGCGCTCAGCACCAGTCCGTCCACATTATTCTTGAAATAATCAAACGTAACGGTCAGCCGGCTCCTGAGAAGCGCTGCATCAAAACCGATATCCAGTTTTTTAGAAGTTTCCCATTTGAGGGTGGGGTCGCCTATCTGCGCCATGGACAAGCCGTTGAGCTCTGCGTACTGCCCGCCGCCATAAAGCGTTCTCCAGGGATAAGGTCCTACATTGGCATTCCCTACCTTACCGTAGCTGGCTCTGATTTTGAGATCATTGATCACTTTTACATGATCCCTGAAGAAAGCTTCTTCAGAAACACGCCATCCTGCGGAAACACTGGGGAAATAACCGCGACGGTTATCAATACCAAAACCGGAGAAGGCATCTGCACGGAGTGCACCTTCCACATAATATTTACCCTTATAGTTATATGCGAGACGGCCGAAGTAAGAGTCAAATGCATCCGCATTAGCCGTACCACCGGCGAAAGTATTACCGGTACCGGCACTCAGACCATCGTAGATACTCTGAAAATAGCTATCCGTAAGGTTCCCCTGCCCGGTATACAGATCTATTCTTTTACGATACTGGTATTCAACACCGGCTGTTAAAGCCACTGTATGCTTCTCCGCGAAAGTGCGGGTATAGGTGGCGAAGTTGGACCAGTTCCATTGATTATTGCGCACCAGGTTCTCCTGCACAAGGCCGTTAAAATTAAAGCCAAGTCCTGCCTGATCAGGTCCGCTGTATTGATCTTCAAAATCCTGGATGAAATCCACCCCGAAACGGGACGTGATCTTTAATCCTTTTATAGGACTTAACTCACCATATATGCCGCCTGATGTGCGATTGGAAATATTGTCATTTCGCCCGAGCAACAATGTTGCAAGCGGGTGAAAGAAACGGTTCAATCTGTTCGTAGATACGTTCACGTTATTACCATTACCGAGGTCGCGGTTGGCAGCGGAAAGATAAAAGCCGCCATAATCGCCGGTCGTATTATATACCGGTACGTTCGGCGGCGCATTATAGCCGGCAACGGTGGCGCCTGCCAGCAACCCGTCTGACAGTACACCGTTATTCAGGCCTTTGGAAGCATATAAGTTTACGCCTACCTTAAACCATGTTTTGGGTGTAACATCCAGGTTGAGTCTTACTGATCCGCGGCGCAGCCGGTTGGTAAACACGATCCCTTTTGCATCTATGTAATCCATGGAGCCGTAGAACTGTGCTTTCTCCGTTCCTCCGGAAACAGATACATTGTGATTTTGTGTGAACCCTGTTTGAAACACCTGTTTCAGCCAATCCGTACGGGCCGGTTTCCCGCTGCCGGTGGGATCATAATCCACGGCTATCGGTCCGAGCCCAAGATTGGCAGCCTTTTCATTCTGGATGGTCGTAAAATCATCTCCATTCAGCAACTTGGGTAACCGGGCTGCTTTCGCCCAGGTAAAATTGCCGTTGTAAGTTGCTGTGATGGTGCCTTGTTTGCCTCTTCTGGTGGTTATCACAATCACCCCGTTCGCGGCGCGGGAACCATATAATGCAGCGGCGGCGGCATCCTTCAAAATGTCGATCGTTTCGATATCATTCGGATTGATATCTGCCAGCGGGTTATAACGGGTGCCGTTACCGCCGTTAAAAGTAGTGAGGTTCGTACCGGAAACCAGCGGAATACCGTCCACAACGATCAACGGGGATGAACTGTTGCTGATGGAGTTCACACCGCGAATGCGGATAGCCACCGCATCTCCCAGGATACCGGAGGTAACATTGACGTTTACACCGGCAGCCTGTCCCTTCAATGCCTGATCAAAACTCTGAATAGGTTTGTCGTGCACCTTGCCCCCGTCAAGGGAAGCTGTAGATGACGTAACTTCTTTCTTCTTGATGTCCACATAACCGGTCACCACTACTTCGCGAAGCGTTTTGTCGTCCGTAGCCAGCTGAACGTCCAGATGGCCTCCTGCCGGCATGGGTAGTTCTCTGTTACTGTAGCCGATGTACGAGAATACGAGGGTTCCTCCGGTCTGTGATACTTCCAACCGGTAATCCCCGTTGGAATTGGTGATGGTTCCCTTTGAAGAGCCTTTAATGGAAACAGTAACGCCCGGAAGCGGGGTACCATCTTTTGCATCGGTCACTCTCCCGGCAATAGTCCGGGTTTGGGCCATCAGATGCCCACAGAGCAAAACCGAAAAGAACATGAGGAGTAACATTCTTTTCATATCGATTGGATTTTGGTGTTGGATTAGACTTTGGCCTTTCTACCTGTTTGAAATAATTGCATAAACAACCTGCAGGTCATTGCCCGGTCAGATCACAGATTCGGGGTAAATAGCGTTGCTTAGAAGGTCAAAATGGTGAAGGGTAAATAGCGATAAAACTTTAGCAGTCGTAATTCAGGGTCCGTTTGTTTTGGTTTCTTTTGTCCAAGCAGGTGTGCTTTAAAGCATTCAATTACAGTAAATTACTAAATATTTGCTAATAAAGCATCAAGTTGCTTCACTGATATGAAAAAATTGCACAATAGGGAATATTTATCTATTCATACTCTCCCTTCAAACATCAGAAGATAAACGCGCTATGAAGTGCTGTCTGTAAAAAAAGCAGGCTGCGAAAAATTATTTTTTGCAGCCTGTCGGTAACATTAAATTCATCAAATTATCAAGCAATCATCAATCGTTGTATTTGGGATGCTGGCTGATCTGCAAATTGGTTTGCAGTTCTTTCAGGGGGATAGGCAGATAATATCCTCTGTCGCCAGGAGTCAGCAGAGTGGCGCCGGGTGCCATTATTGCGTCTGCGGTTGTTCGTGTGATATTCATTTTTCTCCGCCGCAGGTCAAAATAACGATGTCCTTCAAAAGCAAGTTCCCTGTATCGTTCCAGCATTACTGCATCCAGGAGGTCTGCTGCTGTTACGAATGATTGCGGAACATATCCGCTGATGCGCTGTATGCGGAGTGCATTCAGGTCACTCGCGGCGGCGTTGAGTTCTACTGTTGTTTTTGAAGCATATGCTTCCGCGCGGATGAGGTACATTTCCGCTACTCTGAAAAGTTTCACATCGGCGAGATTGACGAGTGCAGGTTGGCCGCCTACGTACTTGTTCACCGTCCATCTCCTTGTAGTGGCCGTTGGGGTGAGGTCTTTCGCGTACACGCCGAACCTTACATCTTTTGACGCATCCACGGCATTCATCCATTTATAAGACGGTGCAAACAGCACACGGCCGGACCCATCCCGAAAAATATCCCCTATCCGGGCATCCTGCGCTTCGCGTTTGAGTTTCCATACAATTTCCGCTTCGGTTTTATCCAGCCAGATGTCGGGGAAGGCGGTCGCGCTGGCGAGCGGTATCGCGTTGATCACTTCCGTAGCGGCGGTGATGGCAACATCCCATTTCTTTTGCCAGAGTGCGGAGCGGGCCTGAATGGCTGCTACCGCGGGGCGGGTGATGCGGTTTTTGTTCGTGAAGGTTGTTGGGATGAGGGTTTTAGCCGTTTCAAGATCTGTATCGATCTGTGCGAACACTTCCTGTACGGTATTCCTTGCGGGTGAGCCGATGTACGATCTTGTCATAACAGGCACTCCGGCAGACGCCGGTTCATAATCCACAGCATAATGCCGCAGCAGTTCGAAATGACAGAAGGCACGCAACGCGAGCAGTTCACCTTTCAGCTGTTGCTTCGTGCTTTCTTCCTGTGGAGTGGCATATACGTCATCCAACGCACCCAGCACCCGGTTCACCCTGTCCAGCACCATGTAAAAGTTTGTCCAGGCGGCAGCAATATCCACATTCACGGCATCCTGCTTCCAGCTGAATACCTGAGTCCCCCGGCCCGAGGTGTTCTCCGCCGGCCAGGTGGCTTCGTCCGATATCCATGTGCTGATACTGATCGTATTGGTTGCCAGACCCGCATAAGCACCCAGCGTTCCGGCATTCAGATCGTCTACGGATTTGAATGCAATAGATTGATCTATTATTTCAGCCGATTTTATGTTCAGGTCTGACATGCAGGAAGAAGCCAGCATACATAATGCGATCATCCCCTTTTTATGAATTGTCTTCATGTCCTTCTCCATTAATGGTTAAAACTGTATGCGTGCGCCGGCAGTGAAGGTCCTGGCCGCCGGATATTCAAAAAATGCCGTACCGTTATTATCCTCCGGATCGGTACCACTCCAGTTCGTGAGTGTAAGAAGGTTTTGCCCCTGTACGTAAATAGTGGCCTGCTTCAGTATGCCGGTATGTTTTAGCAGTGCTGCCGGCAGCGTATAAGCGATCTGCGCATTCCGTAAACGTACATAGGAAGCATCCTGCACATCGCGGGAAGTGAAATTCCGTGTGTCGCTGAAAGAAGGCTGTTGCGTAACATCGCTTGGTTTACGCCAGCGGTTCAGCCATTTGCGGGACTGATTGAAGGCTGCATTCTGGTTGCTGTTCAGGATATAATACTCTTCGGAATTATAGCGATTGTGGCCTTGCGCAAAGCTGAAGAACACTTCCGCCGAAAAGCCTTTCCAGGAAAGGCGGGAAGAGAAGCCGCCCACATAAGGGGGATCTGCCGTTCCAAACTCAGCCACACTTTGCGTGGCAGGATCATAGGTGGTAACGATCCCACCCTTTCGGTTATAGTATCTTGATCTGCCTGTTTGCGGATCTACGCCCGCCCATTTTGTAATGTAATGCGTATTAACGGGAAGACCTACACGTAAAATATAAGCACCCTGGGAGAACTCGTTGGCCTTACCCAGACTCATCACCCTGTTATTGTTGTAAGCGAAGTTGAAGCCGGCAGTCCATGTGACGTTATTATTCCGCACAAGATCGGCGCTCATATCCACTTCAACGCCGCGATTGCGGATCACGCCGGCATTGATCCTCCGCGTACCGAAACCGCTGGTGGCGGACAGTTGTTCATCCACAAATACATTTTCCGTTCGCCTGTTGTACCAGTCTACCGTCAGCCGGAGGCGTTGGTTCAACAACGCTGCATCAAGACCCGCATTGAACATCTTTGTATATTCCCAATCATAGTCAGCATTGCCCACTTCCACCGGCGCAATGGCCGGGAGGCCATCATAGCGGGTAGCGCCGTATCCGGCGGCATAGGCAAAATTCTTGCTGAAGGGAGAGGCGGCAGTACCATAACTGCTGCGTATCCGCAGTACATCCAGCCAACGCTGTTGCTGCAGGAAATATTCCTTTTTGATGTCGTACCCTGCGCCCACTGCGTAAAAGTTGTGCCAGCGGTTGCGGGCGGGTACGGTGGAAGAACCGTCCCGGCGGAAGGTGATGTTCAGTGTGTATTTATCGTCATATGCATATCTTGCCACTCCTACCCATGAGGCCATCGCCATTCCCGTATTTCCACCGCCCACCTGGGGGATGAAGCCGTTGAAAGCGGAGCCCTGGGTGATACCGGCCGCCGAGCCCTCGAGGCCAGGCGTAATGCCGTACCCGGAAAAATTATGGGAGAAGGTTTTCATCCTGTTAAACTCATAAAAACCGCCGATACTGAAGTTATGCAGATCATGGATCGTTTTCGTATAGGTAATACCGGTAGTTGCCGTGAACTGGAAGTAACGGATCATTTCTTCCTTTCGCATCCCCTGCCTGCCCGGAACGGCGGGCTGACTTCCGCTGTAGGTGCCGGGCTTGATCGTGCGGGTCTCCAGATTTTCCCGGTAATCGAATCCCAGGTTGGTGGTGGCATAGAGGTGATCCGTGAGATTATAGCGCAAAGCGGTATTCAGCGTTCCTTTCAGCTGATTTACCTTATAGGAGGTATTCTGCACCCGCTCCAGGGCATCCGATCCGATGCGGGTATCGTAGGTGCCGCCGTAGGGGTCTTTGTTCCCCGTGTGTACGAGCTGGCCGTTGATATAGGGCTGCTCATATGGCAGTGCGAAATACATGGCGGCCATTGTATTGGTGGCAGTGGAAGTATTCTCATTCTCGATCAGGCTGCTGTTCGTATAGCCTATTGCGGTATTGATGGCTGCGGTAAAACGATCATACTTTACGTCCATATTATTCCGGAAGCTGTAGCGTTCCAGTCCGGAGCGCAATGCGATACCGTCCTGCTTGAGGTAGTTCGCGGAGGAATAAAAACGGACGGTTTCGGTTCCGCCGGAAGCGCTTAGTTCGTATTCGTGACAGGGGGCGTTATTGCGCAGAAAGATATCCCGCCAGTTGGTGTGGATATTCCCCAGACTATCCAGAATGGCTGCATTCCTCGTTTTCTGGCTGGGAGACAAAGCGGCATTGGCGGGGTTCCTGGGGGAGAAGGTCCAGCCCGGACCAATCGTGCGACCGGTTTCGAGCCCCACTTCTTCCTCAAACGTCAGCCTTTCTGCCGTACTCATTACATCCAGTTTTGAACGGGTAGGTTGAGAGAAGCCATGCTGCGTATGAAAAGAAAAGGTTGCTCCGCCGGCCTTTCCCCGTTTTGTTTGCACAAGGATGACGCCATTCGCGCCACGGGAGCCATACAAAGCGGTGGCATTGGCATCTTTCAACACGCTGACAGATTCAAAATCGAAGGGATTCATGGACATAAAGACGCCGCTCTCCACCACCATGCCGTCCACTACATATAAAGGGCTGGTTATACCGCTATACGTAGCCTGTCCCCGTATCAGCACACGAGCTGCCGCTCCGGGCTGGCCAGTGCCGGCCGCTACGTACAATCCTGCTACCCGCCCCTGTAACGCCTGATCGAATGAAGCTACCGGCATCTGGCTCACTTTGGCTCCGGGTACGGTAGATACTGCGCCGGTATATTGCCTGCGGGTGGCGGTATTATAGGCTGTTACAACAACTTCATCCAGGAGCTTTGGCTCGGTTGGAAGAGTATCCTGGCTTTTTTTCTGTGCAACGCCAGGCGAGCTTATAGCAGGGAGCAGCCATAAGAGTAGCGTTCTTTTCATAAGATTTGCTTTTGACAGTTCCGGTGTTTCGGCACAAGATACTGGGATTCAGGGTTTAATGGTAGTACACGAATATGTGATAGACACAAAAGCAAAAAAAGAGGCCGCCAATCAATGCTGGCAGCCTCTTTCAAGACATTTTAATTAAATATTATATTATCTCCATTCCGGGTTTTGGGTTAGATTCTTGTTGAAATCCAGTTCCAGTTGCGGGAAGGGCATGAGGAACAGCTTGCTGCCGACCGGCATGGTGAGCGTATTGGGATCATATGAGATCCCTGTGCCGTTGGATTTATCACCCTTGGTACCGTCCCTTACGATAGGCTGATTCCTGCGTTTCAGATCAAAGAAACGATCGCCTTCAAAAGCAAGCTCCAGCCTTCTTTGCAACAGGATCTCATCCAACAGGGCCTGGCCGGAATAGGATACGTTCGTCCAGCCGTTGATCCTGTTTGTTTTCAGGAGATTCACATCGTCTGACGCAGCGTTAGTAGCCCCGCTCCGGTATTCGGCTTCCGCACGGTTGAGCAGCACTTCGGCTGTGCGGAGTACTTTGGCATCCAGCACACCGGCAGGCTGACCGGCCCGGCCGCGCCACTTCACCACCTGGTTATAGCGGTTGGTTTGGTACAGGCTGTCTTTGGCCACATAAGTAGTGGTTCTTACGTCACCGGGTTGGAACAGCTGAGCAAGATTATACTCTATCACATATTCGGATTTCATTTGAAGGGGATTACCAACAGCCTGGTAATAATTTACGCCCAGAGTGTTCACGTTATCAGTGTTGGTGTTTTTGAGCTTGAACAATACTCCTGCTTCCGTTACATCTGTCCAGATACCGGGGAAGTTAGCAATGCTGGGCAGGTTAGGTGTAGTACCTAAAGCATTGTTGGCTGCAGTGATGCAATTTGTCCAATCACCTTTATAAAGATATACACGGGACAGCAGCCCGGCTACCGCCGCTTTGTTCAGGCGGCCAGCGCCATTGCTGGTATTGATCAGGCTGTAAGCCTGGGTTAAGTCCGCGATCACCTTGTCATAAAACCCTTTCAAAGGTTCTTTGGGAAGTTTGATGTTGTAGTCTGTAGTAGTGGTGTAGTTAATGGTAGAATCAGCATCTACTGCATTCACATATGCCTTGCTAAAAATTCTCGACATATCAAAATAGGTCATAGCTCGTACCGCCAATGCTTCTCCTTTGGCATTGTCCTTGAATGCGCCGGCAGGGAACTTTTCAATATTCTCCAGAATAGCATTCGCAGTCCTTACAATAGTATACCCACCCTGATACATACCATGCGTGTCGGTGGAGTTATATTGCCACTTTGAATACTTCTGCTGAGACAACCTCCCGGACTGGTTCATGATCAGGTTATCGGCGATGCAATCCCAAATGATGTTCCAGGAACCGGAATAATAAGAACCAGATGATTTTAAACGGTTATACATCCCGTTCACCGCCAAGGTAATATCCTGTTCCGTATTAAAGGCCTGCTTTGTTTCTACCTGGTTATACGGAAACAGATCCAGCTCTGATTTACTGCAAGCGCCCAGGAAGAGGGAACCTGCAAGAATATAATATGTTAGTTTCTTCATTGTCATTGCTTTTAGAATTTAACGTTAACGCCCAATGTCATCGCTTTTACCTGCGGGAAGCCATACAGTTGTGCCTGACCAGGCTGATAGCCGGAAGTTTCGCTGTTGATTTGACCAACCTCGGGTACACCTTTATACTTTGTGCTTAACCAGAGGTTTGTTGCCTGCAGATATACGCGCAGTGCTTTCAGTATCCTGGTTTTCCGCAGCAGGCTATTGTCCAGCGAATAAGCGAGTGTTATATCCCTCAAACTAACGTAATCGCCTTTTTGAAGGTATCTGTCCGTATTGTAGCTAACCCTTTGAGACGCATCGTGTATGTTAGCGTTGATCACCTTGTCCCCCGGTTTCTTCCAATAGGTGAGCGCTTCTACATAGAGATTAGAGGTGGGATCAGACGCATCGTTCTCCATATCGCGGTAGATATAGTTGAAAATATAGTTACCACCGGAATAATAAAGTTGAGCGGAAAGATCAAATTGCTTGTACCTCAATGTAGTGAATACAGAGCCGAAATATTTAACCACGGGGGCTTTACCATTCAGATTCACTGCGTCAGCGCCGTTATAGACATCCGTAATGGTACCATCTTTCTTGTAATAGTTATTCTTTCCCGTTGTGGGATCAATGCCGGCCCAGCGTACCATGTAAAAGGTATTTACAGGCTGGCCGACCTTCAGTTTCCCGAGGCCGGAAGCATCCACCACATCATCCGTGTAAAGAGACAATACTTCGTTATCGTTATGAGAATACGTTGCCCTTACGTTCCATAACAGATCCTTCTTCCTGATCACATCGTATCCAAGTGAAAGCTCAATCCCTTTATTTCGCATATCCCCTACGTTACTCTGGTAAGAAGCAAAACCTGTTCCGTAGGAAACATTCTTTTGATAGAGCATGTCATTGGTCCTCCTGTTGTAGTAATCAACGGTACCCAGCAGTCTGTTATCCAAAAATCCGAATTCCAGTCCTATGTTATACTGCTTGAGCTTTTCCCAGGTGAGGTCTGGATTAGCCAGCTGTGTCGGAACCGCTGCAGGCAGATCATTGTATTTGACATTCAGCGCATATGTGCCGAGAGAAGTGTAGTTACCGATGTTATTATTACCGGCAGTACCGTAGGATGCTCTCAGCTTTAAAGCGGACAGCTGATCGAGTTTGAAAAAGTGTTCGTTATAGATGTCCCACGCGGCCCCTACAGACCAGAAATTGGCGAACTGATTATTCTTACCGAACCTTGAAGAACCGTCCGTACGTACAGAGGCCGTCAAAGAATAGCGGTTATCAAAGTCATACCCTGCAGTTGCAAAATAAGAGATCAGGGACCATTCCGCCCTGGAGGTAGTGGCGGTGTATGGCCCGGCTGCATTCTCCAGCGTATTCACGGAAGGCGTCGGGAAATTTCTCGCTTGCATGCTATAGCTGTAGAAACTGCTCCGGGTAAATTCCGTACCGGCAAGCACATTGATATTGTGTTTGTTTGCCAGCGTCTGCCGCCAGTTGGCAGTATTGGTGAAAACATACAGGAAATCCTGGTTGCCGCCATCTCTTTTATTATCATATCCCAGAATATTTGCCAGGTTGGAGCCTTTTTTCAGGTAGTATTCCTCTTTGAATGTATTATAGTTAATACCAAACTGGCTTTTCAATGTCAGGTATCTCAGGAACTTGCCCTCGCCGTACATTGTTGCGAAAGAAGATATCCTGTTGAACACCTGCGGGTTGTTATCTGCTCCTTCCTGCGGATTGAAGTTCTGCAAAGTGGGATTGTATTTGCCGTTGGGCAGGAAAGCCGGTTCATATGGATTCGTAAAATACGTTGCACCATAAGCGTTCTGGTTATTGTAAGCTTCCCTCACCTGGTTTTCCTTTGTAGCGGAAACTCCGAGGTTGGTACCTATCTTAAACCAATCCATGGCCTGATATTCAACATTCAGGCGGCCGCCGGTCCTGTTCCAATAGGAGCCATACAGTACCCCTTCGTTATCGCTCTTGTTGAGGGAGAAGTAGTAGCTGAATTTGTCGGCTCCACCGGCGAGGGTAATTTCATGTGTTGCGATCCTTGCTTTTACCAACAACTGCTTCCGCCAGTCTGTTCCGCGGCTCGCGGCTGTTTGCCACAATCCCAGGCGTTGGGCATCTGTTACATTGAAGATGTTTGCTCCTGCCGGCAAGGCCCCTGAGGTGATCCTGTTGGCAATCATACTATCCAAAATCGGGTTCTGGTAGTAGCCCGTTTCATATTCATACTGCATTTTCTCCATGGCATTCATCATGCGCGCATTCTTCAGTTCCTGCGCTCTTACGCCACCATATTGGAAATTATATGATAATGTTGCTTTGCCCCGGCCTTTTTTGGTAGACACTACCACTACGCCGTTACCGCCGCGTGAACCATAAATGGCGGTAGCGGATGCGTCCTTCAATACGGTAACATCATCAATATCATCCGGATTTACGAGGGCAAAGGCTGTAGTGCTGACAGGGAGCCCGTCTACAATGATCAACGGATCAGGGGCAGCATTGATGGAGCCGATCCCTCTCACCCTGATATACGCATTCACACCCGGGCGACCGCTTTGTGTGGTCACCTGCACACCAGTGGCCTGGCCCTGGAGCAGTTGGGTGAAGGTAGGCAGCGGTTTGTCGGACAATTCCTTGCTGGATATGGAAGAGATCGCAGCCGTCAGGTCTTTCTTCCTGATCGTCTGATAACCTACTACCACTACTTCACTCAACACAGAATTGCTGGAAGTCATTTGCACATCCACCGCTGTGCGGTCTCCAATGGAAATTTCCTTGTTTTCGAAACCTATCGCCGTAAAAAGCAATGTTTTGGCAGTTGGAAGCACGGTCAGTGTGAAGCTTCCGTGTTCATCCGTGATGGTACCGATAGTGGTGCCTTTCACAGACACAGATGCACCGAATAACGGCTGCTTGTTGTCATCTGTGACTTTACCCGTAATGGTACGGTTTTGCGCCCATGCCTGACTAATGCAGAGGCACATGCACATGAGTAAAAGTAATTTTCTCATAACTAATTGATGGGTGATTAAATATTAAAACTGCATCCGGGTCAAAAACGCTGACGTGATCCATCCAGGAAACAGAAGGCTCGATTCAATAGATCCTGGTGCTAATCATTTAGATTTTGTCTGTCTCGATTTTGTGATTTTCTATTTGAAGAATAAAGTCAGCGTAGTCGTCCGTAAATAGAACTGTCTCAAGCGGGAACGCCATTGCGGTTCACCGGAAAATAAACAGTTAACTGAACGAATAGATTTTAGTAAGCATGGACAAGCGTAATCCTTCTATGTCTTCAAAATATAACTGCGCACGCGCAGGAGAAGTAAAGTTTTTCCTTTCATAAGATTCGATTTAGATTTTATTGATACTGAATAACGTTACAATAATAACAAATTAACATTTTGTTAAGACTAACACAAATGTTGTATTGACGCACTAGAAAAGTTTATTCGTTCAATTATTCCTACATTGGGCTGCCAACATGCATTCTCCGATAAATTACAGGATGATGATAATCAGTATGTGAGCAAAAAACAACCCGCCACGGAAACCGGGCGGGTTGAAATACCTGAATATCAGGGAAGATCGACTATTTCCATTTCGGATGCTGCTCAATGATCTCATTGGCAAGCGTCTCTCCGCTAGGGATGGGGAAGTAATATTCCTTTTGCGAAGGATCCAGGTTTACGGCACCCATTGCCTGATCTACATCTTTAGGCCCGCGGTTAACAGGCAGGTTGTTACGACGAAGATCTACATAGCGATGAGATTCGAAGGCCAGTTCTTTAAACTTTTCCTGCAACACAGCCGTGATCAGGTCCTGCGCAGTAGCAAACGTCTGCGGCGCATATCCTGTGATACGAGCGGTGCGGAGCGCGTTCAGGTCAGCAGCGCCACTGGTAATATCCGGCGTCGCTTTCTTGGCATAAGCTTCCGCACGGATCAGGTACATCTCAGCTACACGGAACAGTTTGGCATCTGCGAGGTTCACGAGCGCAGACTGACCGCCTACAAACTTGATCTGCGTCCAGCGGGGAGCGGAAGTTGAACCAACATTTTTGAAGTAAGATGCAAACCGAACATCATTCACCTGATCGAATGAGTCCATTAACTTAAAGGCAGGAGCCCAGATGATACGGCCGGTCCGGTCGCGGTATGCATCCCCCATACGTTCATCACCGTTATCCCTTTTTAATTTCCAGATCACTTCGGAAAGGTCGGAATCGTTATCCAGCCAGATATTGGGGAACTGTGTGCGGGTAGCAAGGTTACGAGCAGTGATCACCTCTGTGGCAAAAGTAACGGCTGCATCGTAGTTTTTTTGCAACAATGCGGTCCGGGCCTGAATGGCGCTTATTGTCAGTTTGCTGACGCGGGAACGTGCTGCAGGAGCATAACTCGCGGGGATCATATCTTTTGCGGCAGTAAGGTCTGCATTGATCTGATCCAGTACTTTGGATACCTGATCACGTTTAGGCTTGCTGATCTTGGATTCGAGCATGATGGGCACACCGAGTGAAGCCGCATCATAATCCACAGCATAATAGCTCAACAGCTCCAGGTGGCAATAGGCACGAATGGCCAGGAGCTCACCCTTGAGCCTTTTTTTAGTATCTGCATCTGCACCGGTTGCCGGAATATTATCCACTATTTTCAGAATACGATTGACGCGGTCGATCACTGCGTAGTAGTTAGTCCATGCAGCACCAGGCTCTGCCGAGGAAGGGTCATATTGCCAGCGATAAGGGATCACACCGCGACCGGTATTGTTTTCCTTCGGCATCAATGCTTCATCCGTTTCCAGGGAGGTGGCATATTGTGTATTACCCGCCGTGAAGCTTGCATATACACCTATCACGCCGGTATTCAGATCAGACACGCTTTTGATGGCTACAGTCTGGTCAACAGAATCTGTAGGCTTCAGGTCCAGGTCCGCAAGGCATCCTGATGTCAATACTGCGAATGACAAACCTGCTAATAATATTTTATTGATAGCTTTCATGTTACTTCATTCTTTAGATCAAAAATTAACTTTCACACCGGCAGTATACGTGCGGGCTGCAGGATATTCAAACTGAGCGATGTTGTTGTTATCTTCCGGATCAAATCCTGTCCAGCTGGTAAGTGTGAAAATGTTTTGAGCCTGAACGTAGATATGTACCTGGCTGATCAGGTTGGTTCTGCTGAGCCATGCTTTAGGCAGAGAATAGCCAACATTCAGGTTCCTGAAGCGGATGTAGGAAGCATCCTGGATATCCCTGGAAGAGAACCTTCTCGGATCTCCGAATGCCTGAATGTCTGTGATATCCTCTGCTTTCTTCCAGCGGCGAAGCCATTGGGTAGACTGGTTACTGGTAGCGAAAGAATAGTTCTGGTTAAAGAAGTCTTCGTTGTTGAAGCGTTTAAATCCTGAAGCGAATGAGAAGAACGCCTCAACGGTCAGGCCTTTCCAGTTAATACCGGTATTAAAGCCACCAATGAAGGGAGGATTGTAAGTACCGTATTCGGCTACTTTAAAATTGTCGTTGTAAGCATAGTTCGGCGCTATCTTACCGTCAGCCTGGTAGTATTGCGTTTTACCATTCTTCGGATCTATCCCGGCCCATTTAACCGCATAGTGAGAACCGATCGGCAGACCAACACGCACAATGCTGGTACCTGAGATGAATTCGTTCACACCACCCAGGTTGGTCACCACGTTCTTGTTGTAAGCGAAGTTGGCGCCGGCATACCAGGTAAGGTTAGCAGTTTTCACGATATCTCCACTCAGGTCCACTTCAATACCGCGGTTGCGTAAAGCCCCGGCGTTGATGCTACGACCAGAGAAGCCTGAAGTACGGGAAAGTTGTTCGCTGATGAACAGGTTATTCGTTACTTTATTATACCAGTCTACAGTAAGGCGGAGACGGGAATCGAAGGCAGATGCATCGAAACCTGCGTTGAACGTTTTGGTATACTCCCAGTCGTATTCGGGATTACCGATCGCATCAGGATAGATGCCAGGAGCACCGCCATAACGGGTAGGACCGTAAGTAGGAGTATATCCAAAATAGCTGGCAAACGGAGATGCGGAAGTACCGTAGCTCACTCTTGCTCTCAATGCACTCAGATGCCTGATATCCCGGATGAAGTCTTCTTTCATGAGGTCCCAGCCTGCGCCTACAGACCAGAAGTTATGCCAGCGGTTTTTTTCGGGAACGGTTGTAGAACCGTCGCGGCGCAGTGTAAAGTTCAGGGTGTATTTGTCTGCAAATCCGTATTTCACCAACCCGATGAAGGAAGCCAGCGCGGAACCTGATTTACCACCGCCTATAGTGGGAATGAATCCGTTTGTATTGTTACCCGGTGTGATGCCTACAGGAGTTTCGGGGAAGAGGGGGTTGATCCCGTAGCCAGTGTAAGACATACTGGTGGCTTTGATCCTGTTGAACTCGTATAAAGCTGTCACTTCCAGATCGTGCTTCACTGCAAATGTATTATGGTAGGTCAGGCCTGAAGTAGAAGTGAACTGGTAATAGCGTGCAAGCCCTTCGCCGTAAGACCCCTGGCGGCCGGTGCTCTGACTGCCCACATAAGAGTTGGGGTTCACGTAACGGGAAGTAGCGCTTTCACGATAGTCCATACCCAGCTGCGTACGGGCGTAGAGGTTTTTGTGAAGGTCATAGCGCAAGTTGAGGCTGATGGCGCCCTTCAGCTGATTTTGTTTGGCAGTGGTATTCAGTGTACGCTCCAATGCGTCAGAACCTTCACGCTGGTCCCAAACACCATACTGCGCGGCATTGCCGGAGTGTACAAGTACGCCGTTAATGTACGGATACTCATACGGCAATGCATAGTAAACCGCGGCGAAAGGGTTTACTACTGCGGTAGAGTTTTCCGCCTCGATGGAGTTGATGTTGGCATAACCGATAGAGGTATTGATCGCACCCGTAAAGCGGTCGCCCTTAAAATCCACATTGGTGCGGAAGCTGTACCGCTCCAGCCCGGAACGGAGGGCAATACCCTGCTGTTTATAATAGTTCAGTGCACTATAGAACCTTACTTTCTCGGTACCACCGCTGGCAGCGAGCTCATGCTCCTGGAAAGCGGCCCTGTCACGGAAAAATATTTTCCTCCAGTCCGTATTGAGGTTCCGAAGGCTGTCCAGCGTTGATTTGTTAGCAGCTTTCTGTCCTTCCGTAAGGTTAGCGTTGGCAGGATTCAGCGGAGAAAGTTCCCATCCGGGTCCGAGAGAATAATTGTAAGCAGCGCCGATCTCTTCTTCAAATTTCAGACGCTGGTCAGCATTCATCATATCAAAACGGGGACGCGTTCTGTTGGAGAAACCGTGTTGTGTTTTCAGGCTGAAAACAACCCGTCCTTCTTTACCGCGTTTGGTAGTAATAACGATCACCCCATTCGCACCACGGGAACCGTACAATGCGGTAGCATTCGCGTCCTTCAAAACAGAAACGCTCTCAAAATCATTCGCGTTCATGGCAGCAAAAGCGCCGGTTTCTACCGGTACCCCGTCCACTACATAAAGCGGGGAGGTAAGACCGCTGATGGAGCTGGCTCCGCGGATCACCACCCTGTTGGCAGCGCCTGGCTGACCACTACCAGAGGTACTGTACAAACCCGGTGCACGGCCCTGCAGCATCTGATCGAAAGTGGCAACAGGTACGTTTTCCATTTTCTCTGATCCGATCACCGTAACGGCGCCGTTATATTTCCGGCGGGAAGTGGAACCATAACCGTTCACCACCACTTCTTCCAATACTTTATCGTTCAAAGAAAGAGAAATATTATAGGTAGCAGAGGTGCTAACGATAATTTCCTTTGAAAGATATCCCATGAAAGAGAAAACCACTGTGGAGCCGGATGGCGCCTCAATAGCGTAAGTACCGTCAGATTTAGAGAGTGTTCCTTTGGTGGATCCCTTGACCACAACGGTTACTCCCGGTAACGATGACCCGTCTTTTGCATCGGTCACCTTGCCGGTGATGGTTTGATTCTGTGCTATCGCAGGCAGAAAGGCTACCATCGCAAGCCATAAAAAGAGCACTTGCTTCATAAATTATAAGCGTTTAGATTTTAGACTGCAATAAATAATTACTCGATCTATGTTCGAATTCAGTCGGTTAAAAATGCCAGAAAGGAATTCTAGTTTGGGTCAGACAGACTTTATAATTTCAAAACGGAAGGATCTTGTAAAAGTCAATATCCATAGGCGTTTCCGAAAAAAGAATGTTGAATGGCGTCCGCTGGTTTACACGTCATAAATCCTGGTTTGATTTTGTTACAGATGTACTGGAAATAATAATACAATATTAATTACTTAACGTTTTCTTAAGATTACACAAACGTGCCATAATCACGCTTGGAAAGTTTGAAACGCAAGCCTATCAAGATATTCCCGATAACGTATATACCTAACCGTTAGTAATAAAAAGTTTTCCAAATAAGAGAAGAATTTATGAAGATGTATTACATCTCCGCATCATTGATTCCACCCTTACTGCTTTTTATGTTGATGTAACCGAAATCAATGGAAGAACCTCAACACAGTACAGTTGCACTTCCCGGCACATTCAGGCTGAATGAGCTTTCCGCGTTGGCGACAGCTCCAAGATTTGTTCCTTTGATGATAGTGGCTCCGATAATAGGAGAGCCATCTCCTGCAACAGTACCCTTTCCTTTAATGGTTTGGTTCTGCACCAATACCTGTCCTGAGAGGCATACCAGGAGCAGGAACAAGGCGGTCAGACCTTTCCTCATAAGCACGATTTAATTGTTCAATGAAAATTTAACGCTCAAATATACCCCTCTTCACGATTTTTATCCCCCCTTACCAGGATTTTTTTTGTGCAACAATAAATCCTGTGCGTGAGCGATGCGCTGAAAGCCTTACCCATAAAGGAGTACAGGCATAAAAAAGAAAAAGCAGGCGATAAGATTATCACCCGCTTATCATCAACCAAAATCTAAATCGAGATTCTTGAATTATGTTGAAGCAATGCTTTGTCTGAGAAAAATGCTGCAGCCCCCTCCAGGCACACGATATGCTGTACCGCTACAAACATGAATGTTTCCGTTCATATTAATTTCAGTTCTGATACTGATCAGCGGCGGGTCAGGATAAATTTAAAGGGAATGCTTTCAAGAGATTGATCAATACATTGTAGAGATCCTCGTTCCGATAGTTGTACCGGAATTCACATTCTTTGAGGTGCAGATAGGCTGTATTTCTGTTGAGACCTTTAAATTTTGCGAGCCGGTGCTTGGTGAGCCCCCAGAAACCGTCCACATCGTCCAGCGAAGCTTTGGTATCTGCTTCGTGGTGACCGTTCCCGAGATGGTACAAGCGGTACTGACCGAGATCCACTACTCCGCTGAAACGCCTGATGCGTTCTGCGCTGCCTACTGTTTCCAGCACGCTGCGTCCGCGGGCGATAGCCTGGATCATAGATCTGCTCACATCCGGCAGTATCTCCGTGAACACCCTGTTCTCCCGTTTGTAAATACCGAAAATACCGGCTTAACGATGCGGTCAACGTCTGCCTTTACAGCTACGGCCGTGTCATGGCCGTTAGTGTGGGAATGGGCTCTTTGCACCCAGGTGGCTGCTGCATTGGCTGAAGATTCCGGTTGCAGAGATTCGCAATACTTTACGATCTGCAATCTGATCTTCTTCAGGTAACTATTGATAGTTACCCTGCTAACCCCACTGATATTCGCAATCTGCGTGGCGGTTAGATCTTCGGAGAATAGTTTCAATATCTCCTTAAACTTGCGCTCCGATAAATGAGCGCCCTTTAGGAACTTATTCTTCATGGACTAAGAGGTTAGAAATGGCATGCTAAACCTCTTACTTTTTCTGCTGTATAAATAATCCTTTATTACAAACGGTGATATGCGTATGATGAACGTACCCCACTAGATTATTTTAGCAGGGTGACATAAAAAAATCCGTGGCAAAGCGCCACGGACTAAGGTTTTGGACGGAACACATATCAATAAATTATCATGTTCCAAAAAACATTCATCAGTCATTCTTCTCCTCCAGCCCTATTTCCTTCATCTCCAGGTCCGGCTCCTCGTCCAGCGGTTTCCACAGCTCTTTTTTGCGGGCCTTCTTCTGCAGGGCTTTTTCCATCCACAACAGCATGGCCGGCAAAATGGTCAGGTTGGTGATCATGGCCATTACCAGCGTAAGGGATGTTAACCAGCCCAGGGCTTTGGTGCCCTGGAACTCAGAGAAGGAGAAGATCATGAAGCCTGCAAACAGGATCAGCGAAGTATAAATGATGCTCAGGCCGGTTTCGTTAATGGTCTGTTTAACGGTGGCGGATATATCAAAATTATGCTGCGGCAATTCCTGTTTGAAGTTCACCAGGAAACGGATCGTGACGTCGATGGCAATACCCAGCGCGATGCTGAACACTAGTACGGTAGAGGGTTTGATGGCGATATTCAGCCAGCCCATCACCCCGGCCGTTACGAGCAACGGAATGACATTGGGCACCAGTGAAATGATTAACATCCTCCAGGAGCGGAACAGGTAGAGCATGCAGAAAACGATCAGCACAAATGCCAGCAGGATACTTTCCATCAGGCCATTGATGATGAAACGGCTGCCTTCGAGGAAAATGATGCTGGTACCGGTGAATGTCACTTTGTATTGCGCGGTATCAAATATCTCGTTCACTTTGGGACGCAGGGAGTCGATCAACCGCGGAAGCGCCACAGAACCGATATCTGCCATGTTCACACTCATCCGTGCCACTTGCCGGGTACTGTCCATAAAGGAAGATACCAGCCTGGTAAAGGTGGAGTTGCTGCCGTCTCCACCGCCTTTCATGCGAAGATAAGGTGCGAGGAAGCCGATATCGAACTGATTGGGTACAGCATAGTTGAGACTGTCCCCACCATAGTACGCCTGCTTCGCGAACTTGATACCCTCTGCAACGGATAAGGGACGCGCACATTCCGGTTGCGCCGCTATCACAGCTCCCAGCTCGTCCAGTTTGCTGAGGGTTTGCAGGCTTACTACCCCGTTCTTCTTTTTGGTATCGATGGCAATTTCAAGCGGCATCACGCCTTTGAAATGATGTTCAAAGAATTTCAGATCGGTGTACAGCTTGTCTGATTTGGGAATATCATCCACGATGTATCCCACCGGGCGCAGCCGCATCATACCGAGGATAGCGCCGCCGACCATCAGCACAGTTATAAGATAAACGGCCGGGCGGAAGCGGAACACGAGTGTGTTGAGGAAACCGAGAACGGCGCGGAACATCCGGTTGTCCAGATAACTGGTATGCTTGGTCTTCGGTGGCGGCAGATAGCTGAGCACGGAAGGAAGGAAGATGAAAGAGATCAGGAAGATGAGCATGATGTTCACGCCGGCTACCACCCCGAATTGCTTGAGGATGGCGCTGTTTGTGAAGTAAAACACCCCAAAGCCGATAGCGGCGGTGAGGTTCGTGAAGAGCGTTACGATACCCATCCTTTGCACCATGCGCACTAATGCCTTCATCTTGTTGCCATGCAGGGCATATTCCGTATGATATTTGTTGAGGAAATAAACACAGTTGGGTATCCCGATCACTACGATCAGCGGCGGGATCAGGCCTGTCAGCAAAGTGATCTTATATCCGCACAATACGATGGTGCCTACAGACCAGATCACGCCTATCGCTACCACGATCATACTCATCAATACCGCGCTCAGCGAACGGAAGAAAAGTAAGAGGATAAGGGCCGTCAACAAAAACGATATCTTCAGGAACATCCGCAATTCATCCGCCACCTTAGTAGCCATGATGGTACGGATCATCGGCAGGCCGCTCAACTTCACATCGATGTTATGTTTCTTTCCGAATGCCTCTGCTGTTTTGGTGATCGCCTGCACCACTTCTATACGCCGTTCTGAATTGAGCACCTGCTTATTGATATGCACAGCCAGCATGTAAGCATGGCTGTTGGTACTATAAAGCAGTCCTTTGTAAAAGGGAAGGGAGAAGAAAGTGACGGCAAGACTGTCCAGCGTTGCCTGATCCCGGGGTACAGGCTGGAAAAGCTGTACTGCCCTGAGTTTCTTTGTGCTGTCGTCCTTTACGAGATTCACAGCGATGGGAATACCGAGCGTATTTTCCACAGCAGGTATCTTACGCAGGTCGTCGTTCAGCTTTATATAATCCCGGAAGAAATCCAGCCGGAAGAGGCTGTCCGTTTCAATACCGATCACCATCATATTCCCGTCTTCTCCGAACTGCTGCTTGAAATGCATGTAATCGAGGAATTTGAGGTTGTTTTGGGGAACGGCGCCCGTGAATTCATAGGATAGCTCTACCTTGCCGGCAAAGTAGGCCATCACGCCAGTGCCTATAAATAATAAAGCCAGAAGCCATAAACGGAATTTCAATACAAAACCTGCCAGGCGCTGCCACATATGTTTTACTTGATTTGGTAAAGGCCATAAAGGTAACCATTCATTTAGAAATTCAGAACGATCCGAGATGGGGAGAATGGTTTATGCATAGCAGATAATTCATAATTGTTACTTTTGACGCATGTATCGGCGCCTTCTCCCCTTCATCCTGCTTTGCCTCGCCCCGCGGGTTTATTCCCAACCCGTGCCTGTAGGGCACTGGCGGGAACATTTCCCGTACGGGCAGGCTGCTGGCATGGTCTCCGGGAAGGAAGCGGTATTTTGTGCCACTCCTTACGGCATTTTCAGCGTATCCCTTGCAGATCACGCTTTTACACGGTACAGTAAAGTGAACGGACTGCATGATGCCGGCATCGCCACCATCGGGTATCATGAAAGCAGCCAGTCCCTCGTGATCGCTTACCAGAATAGCAACCTCGACGTACTGCGGAAAGAGGCCATCGTGAATATCCCTGACATCCTGCAGAAGCAGGTGCCCGGCGATAAACATATCTACAACATCGCCTTCCAGGGCAATCATGCCTGGCTGTCCACCGGCCTGGGGATCATCACGGTGGACCTTGACCGGCATGAGATCACAGATACCTACCCCCTCGGCCGGGTAAACGCTTCCGTTACTGACGGCCGCTATGGCTACGCGGCCACGGGCACCGGTGTGAAACGCGCCTTGCTGCAAGGCGGTAATCTCGCGGACCTGCGCAACTGGACCAACATTTCCTCCGGCATCATGACCAGCCTCACCAGCATCGGGCAACAGGTCATCGGACAGGTGAAAGACACCCTGTTCATTTGGAAAAATGATCAATGGGTACGTTGGTTCTCAAACGGCAAACCGATCCTCCGTATCCAGACTTCCGGCAATACTTTATTCGTCTGCCATCCGGGCGCCATTCTGCAGCTGTCCCCGGAAGGCGCTGTCATCAACAGTTTTAATGCACAAAACCCTTCCGGCGCAACCTCCGCGGGAGACGCCGTATGGATCGCCGATGCCCGGGAAGGGTTGATACAATCGGCTAACGGTATTTACAAGCACTTCAGTCCCAATAGTCCGGGCGGCCTTGTGGCCGGCGATATGATCGTGCACAACGGGGCGCTATGGGCTGCAGCGGGAACCGTTACCGGCAACTGGCAGTCCACCGGCAACAGAAACGGATTTTATCGGTTTGAGCGCGAGGAATGGACGAATTACCCCGTCCCGGATGCTCTTCACGATGTGATCACCCTGTGCGGGACGGACGAAGGAGTGTATGCGGGATCCTTCGGCGGAGGGGTTCTGAACGAACAGCTGAAAGTCATTGCCCCGGACCTGCAAGTGGCGGGAATGGCCACGGATAGAGAAGGGAATCTTTGGGTGAGTGTTTTCGGGGCGGATAACAATCTGCTGGTAAAGAAGAAAGACAACAGCTGGCTGAAATTCCCCATCCCCATATTTCATATAGCCAATGCCGTTAGCCAGGTGCTGGTGGACGATGTGCAGCAAAAATGGATCGTGTCCCCACTGGGCAACGGGTTATTCGTTTTCAACCATGGCAGCAGCCTTGAGAATACGCTGGACGACAAGTGGAAGCTTTACCAGCCGGGCGTTGGGCGGGGGAATCTGCCCGGTGCGGATGTGCGTTGTGTGGCGAGGGATCTCCAGGGCTGGATATGGGTGGGCACCACCCGCGGAGTAGCGGTGATACAGTGCGCCTCCGAAGTATTCAGTGCTGCCGGCTGCGATGCTTATCTGCCCATCGTGCAGCAGGGGAGTTTTGCAGGCTATCTGTTCCAGCATGAACAGGTGAACACCATCGCCGTAGACGGCGCCAACCGGAAATGGGTAGGCACACAGAACGGCGCCTGGCTGATCAGTCCGGATGGCGACAAGATCATAGAACAATTCAATACCACCAACAGTCCGCTCCCCGACAATGTGATTTATCACATCACCGTACATCCGCAGACAGGAGAAGTATTCTTTGCCACTGCGGCCGGACTACTTTCCTGGAGAGGCACCGCCACGGAAGGTTCCATCACACAGGGCAACGACGTGCTGGTATTTCCCAATCCTGTACCGCCCGCTTACGAAGGCACAATCGCTATCCGCGGCCTCGTGCGCAATGCCATCGTGAAGATCACGGACGTGAGCGGCAAACTCGTCTTCCAGTCCCGTGCGAACGGCGGCCAGGCAGTATGGAGCGGACGGGATTATACCGGTCACCGGCCGCAAAGCGGTGTATATCTCGTTTTTTCTTCCGATGAAACCGGTAAGGAAAAACTCGTCACAAAACTGGTATTTATCCACTGATATCCGACTTTTGCAACATGCTGCATAAAACACCCGGCATCGTGCTCCGCACGGTAAAATATGGCGATACCAGTGTAATCCTGAGCATTCTCACAGAACTGTTCGGCATACAATCCTATATCGTGAACGGCGTACGTTCTCCCAAGCCCAGGGCGGCAAAGGGAAACATCCTGCAACCCGGGAATATCCTCGACCTTGTGGTCTATCATCATGAACAAAAAAACCTGCAACGTATATCGGAATTCAAACTGGGCCACATCTATACATCTATGCATGTGAACATCGTGAAGAATACAGTGGCGCTGTATCTGATTGAATTGCTGCAGAAGTGCATCAGGCAACCGGAGCACAATCCTGAATTGTATCATTTTACAGAAACGGCATTCAAAGCGCTGGACACCGAGCCATCTTCCGTTGCAGCGAATCTGCCGCTCTATTTTACGCTGAAACTGGCGGCACACCTCGGGTTCCATTTCGCGGGACATTATTCCGCCTATACGCCTTATCTGGATTTGCAGGAGGGTGTTTTCACGGACCTTCCTCCTCATCATACCAACTACCTCGATGAAACCGCCAGTGAGATCACCAACCGTCTGCAGCAGGTTAAACATCCCTCCGCGCTGGTAAATATTGAGTTGAACAAAGAAAGAAGGAGGAATATGCTATATGCCTATCTGGAATTTTACAAACTGCATCTGCCCGATTTTACGGAATTGCACTCGCCGCCCATCCTGCATGAGATACTGGGCTAGGGTTTGTAATATTTAAGCTCGGTGTTTTGTCCGTCGAAAACGGCGTAGGTATTGTAATTCAGCCAGTCACCAAGGTTGATGTAACGACTGTTCTCTCCTACCCGGATGTCCATCGGGATATGGCGGTGGCCGAAAATGAAGTAATCGAAATGTTCCTTCTGCAGCACCTCTCTGCTGTAAATAGCCAGCCATTCATCGTTTTCACCGAGGAATGTTTTCAGCTCGGAGCCTGTAGCAGCACGGCTTTTACGGCTCCAGTAATTAGCCATGGAAATGCCCCAACTGGGATGGATACACGAAAAAAGCCAGCGGCAAACGGGGTTGCGGAATACTTTTTTGAGGAATTTATATCCGTGGTCGCCGGGGCCGAGCCCGTCACCATGACCCACATAGAATTTTTTACCGGCGATCGTGTAGACCTGTGGTTCGTCATAGACGGGGATGTCCAGCTCTTCCTCAAAATAACCATCCATCCACATATCGTGGTTACCGATAAAAACGGAAATACCAATCCCCTTGTCCCGCAGCTCTGCCAGCTTTCCCAGCAGCCGCGTATACCCTTTGGGGATCACATGTTTGTACTCAAACCAGAAATCGAAGAGATCCCCCACCAGGAAGATGTGCTGCGCATCCTTCGCCACCTCATCCAGCCAACGCACTACCAGCCGCTCCCGCTCGCGGCTCTTCTCCATATTGGGAGCGCCGAGGTGGAAATCTGAAGCAAAGTAAATACGTTTATCGGCTGGTAGTAAAAGTTCCATGATCTTGCTTAAATGTAAAATGCAAAAGTGATGGTTTTCCTTTTGCATTTTACATTGTTCTGTTATCGAAATAAAAAAGATTATTCATCCAGGAGGAAAACATACACCTCTTTCGGGCCGTGCACGCCTACCACGAGTGTTTTCTCGATATCCGCCGTACGGCTGGGGCCGGTGGCGAAGGAGATCATGGAGGGCAGCTGGCCGGAATATTTTTCCTTCATTTTCGTGATGCCGTCTTTTACATCAAACACCAGCTGGTGCGTATAGGCGATCACGATATGAATCGGAGCAAACACCGGTAATGCGCGGCCGGACGGTTGTGCAGCGCTCAATACGATACTGCCGGTGCGGGCTATCAGGTATTCGCAATCCGTAATAGCGGCGTCCATCCGGTCCTCTTCACCCACATTGAGATAAGCGGGTTTATAAGGCTCCAGCATTTTTTGCAGAGGGGGCGTTTTGCATTGCACATGCGTCCATTCCTTGTTCTCCACCAGCGTTTGCAGATTATCAGCCAGCTCATCCCGGGAAGAGCAGAAGATGAATTTGCCCTGCAGTTTGGAGAATTCTTCCGCAAACTTGATCTCAAGGCCTTCATGTTCTGTTTCAAACACCGAGTTGCCGCCTTCTGCGTTGGGGAAAGGCAATTGCACTGGCTGGCTAAGCGCATTCCTGACTCTTTTCAGGATATTTTCTTTCGCAGGAGAAACTTTCATCCTTATTCAGAAATTACGTTTGCCGGTGATGGATTGATGATATCGGAAGGGTGCACACCATCGGTGGTCATTCCTTCTTTATTCAGATGATGTTCCTTGTGCGTATCATACGGACGTTTGCCGATGAGGCGTTCCAGATCATCCTTGTACAGCACTTCTTTCTTCAGCAGTTCGGCAGCCAGCAGTCTCACATTCTCCAGCTTCTCCGTCAGCAGTGCCTTGGTGCGGGCATATGCCTTCTCGATCAGGAGACGTACTTCGTTATCGATGATCTTGGCTGTTTCTTCGGAATAAGGCTTGGTGAAAGCCTGATCGCTGTTGGGATCGTAGAAAGAAACATTCCCTACTTTATCATTCATACCGTAAACGGTCACCATAGCATAGGCCATACGGGTGATCACCTGCAGGTCATTCTGTGCGCCGGTGGATACTTTGCCGAACACCAGGTCTTCTACAGCGCGACCGCCCAGGGTCATGCAGATATCGTCCATCAACTGTTCGGTATTGTAGAGGTATTGCTCTTTCGGCAGGTATTGCGCATATCCCAGTGCAGCTACTCCGCGCGGTACGATGGTCACTTTCACCAGCGGGTTTGCGTGTTCCAGGTACCATCCGCAGATGGCGTGGCCTGCTTCGTGGTAAGCGATCACTTCTTTCTCTTCCGGAGAGATGATCTTGTTCTTCTTCTCCAGACCTCCGATCACGCGGTCGATTGCGTCGTTGAAATCTTCCATCTCCACTTCGTTCTTGCCTTTGCGGGCTGCTATCAGCGCCGCTTCGTTACAAACGTTGGCAATGTCCGCACCGGCAAAACCGGGGGTCATGGAAGCGAGTTTCTTGATATCGAGGTTGGGGGATGTTTTGATGGGTTTCAGGTGCACGTCGAAGATATGCTCACGGCCGGCCAGATCGGGCTTGTCGATAGATATCTGACGGTCGAAGCGGCCCGGGCGCAGCAAGGCGCTGTCCAGCACATCCGGGCGGTTGGTAGCTGCCAGGATGATGATCCCACTGTCTGTTCCGAAGCCATCCATTTCCACGAGCAGCTGGTTCAGGGTGTTTTCCCTTTCATCGTTGCTCATCATCACGTTCTTTCCACGGGCACGGCCAATGGCGTCGATCTCATCGATAAAGATGATACAGGGCGCTTTTTCGCGGGCCTGTTTGAACAGGTCGCGTACGCGGCTGGCGCCGACCCCAACGAACAGTTCCACGAAATCGGAACCGCTCATGGAGAAGAAGGGCACCTGCGCTTCGCCGGCCATGGCTTTTGCCAGGAGGGTTTTACCCGTGCCCGGAGGGCCTACCAGCAAGGCGCCTTTGGGTATTTTACCACCAAGAGAAGTATATTTTTTCGGATTCTTGAGGAAATCCACGATCTCCATCACTTCCACTTTCGCTTCATCCAGACCCGCCACATCATTGAAGGTGATGGTCACGCGTGTGCCCTTGTCGAAAAGTGTAGCCTTGGATTTGCCGATATTGAAGATGCCACCGGGTCCGCCGCTTCCGCCGGAAGGCCCGCCCATTTTACGCATCAACAATATCCACATCCCGATCAGCAGCAGGATGGGAAGTAATATTTGCATCAGCGGCTCAAACCAGTTCTGGCGTTCCGCGTAAGATACGTTCATCTGATCAGCCAGGGGCATGCCCTCCTGCGCTTTGTCCAGCTCCTTCTGGAATCCCTCTACCGTACCAATGGTGAACTGGTAATGAGGGCCGGGATTGAGTTGTCCGAACCGGTTCTTGCTAACGGCATCATACTTCGGATCGTTCAGCCGTTCCTTCTTGATGTATACTTCCACCAGCTTTTTATTCACGACCACCAGTCTGTCCACATCCCCTGAACGCAGGTATTCCTGCTGGAACTGTTTAAAACCGGAGAGTTCTTTCGGGTGATTCCCAAAGTCCACCAGGTTCATGGCCAACAAGGCGATGCCAATAAAGGCGTACACCCAGTATATATTGAACTTTGGTCCTTTTTTCGGAGATTTTTCTGATCCCTTGTTATAGTTATTGCCTCCTTTTTCCATGATCGTTCGCTCCTTTACGGATGATTGTTGTCTGTTTATACAAATAATTAATACAAAACCGGCGGTTTTGTTCAGTTTTCAAGGTGTTCCATGCTTTCCGCATCGCTCCACATCTCCTCCAGACTGTAGAATTTGCGGGTTTCCGGCATGAAAACATGCACCACGATATTCACATAATCCACCAGTATCCATTGCTGGGCGGTGAAACCTTCGTGTTTATAGGGAGTTTCTTCGGTATGCTTTCTCACTTCCTCCTCCACAAAGTCCGCAATCGCCTTAACTTGAGTATTGGAATTGGCCTCACATAAGATAAAGAAGTCAGCTACAGCTTCAGGAATCTTGCGCAGATCAAGGGAAACGATATTTTCTCCTTTTTTTTCCTGTATGGCCTTTATGATAGTAGTAAATATCTTGCTGTTTCTGTTAACGCGTGTTATCGCTTTTTTCCTGGTATTTAGAATGGTTAAGGGTGCCAATAAATGCCGTTTTTGTTAAAAATAATCTTTAATCTTCAAAATTACTAAACCAGCGCCAAAATATCATACCTGCTTCATATTAGAGGACGAATGAGCCGGTAAAAAATTGTTAAAATGCGTTACTTTGTTTTCAATCTTAAAACAAACTTGTGATCGGTAACCCATTTCACGTGCTGGCTACTGTAGACAGCACCAATAACTATGCCATGGCACAGGTCAATGCCGGGCCTGTGGCAGACGGAAGTACCTGGTTCGCCATGGAGCAGACTGCGGGAAAAGGACAGCGGGGAAAGCAGTGGCTATCCGCCCCGGGCGAGAACATCATTCTCACCACCGTACTGCAACCCGCGCTGGGATTGCCCCAGCAGTTCATGTTAAGCGTCGCCATGGCCCTCGGTGCGTATGACTTCTTTTCCAAATATGCCGGGGAAGACACCCGCATCAAATGGAGCAATGATATTTACTGGCGTGACAGAAAGGCAGGAGGCATTCTTATAGAGAACGTTTTACGCGGAAATATCTGGCAATATGCCATTGCCGGAATTGGCCTGAACGTTAACACCCCCCATTTCCCGGAACATCTCCCCAACCCTGTATCCCTGCGACAGATCACGGGAAAGACCTGGGACAGCCGGGAACTTGCGCATGATCTCTGTTCCTGCCTGGACCAGCGTTACAGTCGCCTCCACCCCGCCGTTTTCGATGCCTGGCTGGAAGAATACAAAGCCTGCCTGTACCGTTACCGGGAACCTGCGCTGTACAAGATAGACGGCGACATATTCCAGGGCGTGATTTGGGATGTGCTGCCCGATGGACGATTGTGCCTGGAACGCGGAAAGGAGATGTTGGAGTTAGGGTTCGGAGAAGTGGAGTTTGTGGTAGTGAAATGAGTGGCGGAAAGGAAGAAGGAAATAAAAAAGCCAGTTAAACAACTGGCTTTGGAGAAGTGGAATTTGTCAAGGCATTTTGCGATGGCTTTCAAACCGCTCTCTTCTCCAAAACGCCAGCCACGGGATACTCCCCTCGATCTTGGTTAATAAATGATGGGTTACAAGATGATCATTCTTTTTTAACTATCCAAATATAAAAGTGCAACAACTGTTGCATTTTAATGATTTCCCACTGTGAAACCGGGTAATTGAATTTTATAATTTCCAGTTTGAATCGTGCAATTTCCATCGACAAGCTCCCTCGTAAATTTGTCTGCATAAAATCCTATTACAATGCATTACAGAACACTCGGTAAATCAGGTGAAAAAGTATCAGCGATCGGATTGGGTTGCATGGGCATGGCCTTCGCATACGGACAACGGGATGATCAGGAGTCACGGGCAACGCTGGAACTGGCGCTGGACCTCGGTGTTAACTTCTGGGATACGGCAGATATGTATGGTCAGGGACTCAATGAAGAACAGCTTTCCAAAGTACTCGCTACGCGCCGCAAAGATGTTTTTCTCGCCACTAAATTCGGTTTCCGCATCCGGGAAGACAATACCACATATTTCGACGGCTCTCCTGCATACTTGAAGAAGGCCTGCGAAGCAAGCCTGAAGCGGCTTGGCACAGACCATATCGATCTTTATTATGCACATCGTGTAGATGCTGGCATACCAATAGAGGAAACAGTAGGCGCTATGGCAGAACTGGTAAAGGAAGGTAAAGTACGCTACCTCGGCCTCTCAGAGGCATCACCCACTTCTATCCGCAAGGCCGCCAGCGTCCACCCGATATCGGCGCTGCAAAGCGAATATTCTCTCTGGGTACGCGATATCGAAAAAGAGATCATCGCAACCTGCCGCGAACTGAACATCACCATCGTTCCCTACAGCCCCCTGGGCAGAGGCGCACTCACCGGTGCACTGAAAGATGTGAAGAATTTTGAGGCAAACGATTTCCGCCGCACCCTGCCGCGCTTTCAGGCAGAGGCCTTTGAAAAGAACCTTCAGATCATCAACGCACTGGAAAAAACGGCAGCGGAAAAGAATTGTACGCTGGCGCAGTTATCCCTCGCATGGTTGCTGGCAAAAGGGGACGACATTATCCCCATTCCCGGCACCAAACGGCGGAAATATTTACAGGAGAATGTTGCGGCCACAGACATCGTATTGTCGAAGAAAGACGTACAGGAGATAGAGGAATTGATGGCTGGCTACAAGGTAGAAGGAGAAAGATATTCCGAAGGGGCTATGAAGCTGGTAAACAGGTAGTCAATTACGAATTAACAATTACGAATTACGAATGGGGGAATAACAGGAGATCCAATGTACTTAAAGCTTCACTCGTAATTCGTAATTGATAATTCTATTTCGCCCTGTATCCCCAATCCAGCAACCATTTCAGCACCTTCTCGCGGTAATCTCCCTGAATAAGTATCCATCCGTCTTTCACACTGCCGCCTGTGCCACATTTGGTTTTCAATTCCTTTCCAAGCTTCTCCAGGTCTTCGTCTTTACCCACAAAACCTTCCACTACTGTAACCGTTTTGCCGGCACGCTGTTTTGTGTCCAGTTTTACTTTCAGTTGTTGTTGTGCGGGAGGAAGTGTATCCTGTGCTTCCGGCTCATCATGCCGGTAAGCGTAGTTGGGATCTGTTGAATACACGATGCCATTGGAAGAAGCATGCTTTTTCTTGCTCATAACACTGGTTTTAGGATTCACCGGGAATGATCACCTGCAAGGCTCCCGGCGCAATACGAAAATACACGGTTTTATCTTTTCCGAGCGGAACGGCATCGCCGTCTACCTGCAGACAGGAAAGATCCGTACTGCTGATGGTAATCTCTTTTCCTGCAAAATGCTGCATATACCGACTTTTATGCACATCTCCGCGAAGAGAGCGGATACTTAGCGGCAGGAGGTCCCAGAAACGGACGGGCGGCACCAGGCAAACATCCAGCAGACCGTCGAAAACGCTGGCCTGCGGCGCCAGTTTGAACTCATATCCGAATTGATTCCCGTTAGCTACGGTCATCAGGAAAGCCTTTTGCTCGCGCTTCTCTCCGTCTGTGTCAATCGTATACAAGGAAGGGTCGTAGCTGGAAAAACCGCCGATCACGAGTCGTGCGTAGTTAAGCAGTCCTCGTTTCTTACTATGCCGGAAACGATCTGCGATCAATGCATCGAAACCTACCCCTGCATTGCTCAGAAAAAGATGTTCATTGGCAAATCCTACATCCATCGGTTTGCGTATCCCCCTCGCCACTACAGCCAACGCCTCCTCCGCATCCAGCGGAATCTTCAGCGCGCGGGCCAGGCCGTTACCGCTGCCCAATGGTACAATGGCCAGGGCGGTTGCGGAACCCAGTAATCCCTGCGCGATCTCATTGATGGAACCATCTCCCCCTACAGCCACCACCGTATCCACGCCCCGCTTTACCGCTTCCCGCGCAAGGTCCGCGCCATGCCCTAGGTATTGCAGGTAGGTGGTTTCCACACTGAACTGTGAGGCCGGAAGATGCTGCCGGATGGCGTCGCCCAGGCGTTTCTCCCGATCCGTGCCGGCTTTCCGGTTAATGATGATCAATATCTTCCTCAAAAAATATTATTTATGGAGGTGGATAACTGCTTTCAGGCTCAGGTCGAGACTGACGGCATGATGAATGATAGCGCCCACGGAAACGAAATCAACACCCGTTTTCGCATAAGCTTCCACATTACCGAGATGAATGCCGCCGGAGGCTTCGGTTTCATAGCGGCCGTTGATAAGTTCCAGCGCGGGACCGATCTGTTCCGGCGTGAAATTGTCCAGCATAATCCGGTGCACCTGCCCTACGGATAATATTTCCCGCACATCCTCCAGGCTCCTTGCTTCCACTTCTATCCGGAGGTCCAGACCATTTTTCTTCAGATAAGCCACCACATTGTTCACGGCCGGGGTGATCCCGCCGCAGAAGTCGATATGGTTATCTTTCAGCATGATCATATCATACAGGCCCATCCGGTGGTTCACGCCACCGCCGATGCGCACCGCTTCTTTCTCCAGCATCCTGAAGTTGGGCGTGGTTTTACGGGTATCCAGCACTTTGGTATGATAGCCTTTCAGCAGATCGGTATATTGACGCGTCAGCGTAGCGATGCCGCTCATGCGCTGCATGCAGTTCAACACAAGGCGCTCCGCCATCAACAGTGTATGTACGGCCGCATCCACTTCAAAAGCCAGCTCACCGGCCTTCATATTATCGCCGTCTTTCTTGAACCCCCGGAAGGCCACGAACATGTCCAGATACCGGAAAATGGCCTCCGCCACTTCCATCCCGGCCAACACTCCGTCTTCCTTTATCTTCAGCTGTGCCGTTCCTTTTGCGGTAGGCGGTATGGAAGCCATCGTACTGTGATCTCCGTCCCCGATATCCTCCGCCAGCGCCGTGCTGATAAAATTGATCAATGCCTCTTTTTGTAACATGTAAACTGCTGGTTAGAAATCTCGGGCAAGTTACAAACAAAAAGGCCACCATCTGCAGGCGGCCTTCCAATTCTATACGCTTAAGCTAATTTCCGTTATTTATTTTCGAATCGTAATTCATTTACGACGAAGGCATTCCCTTTCTTCTGCAACACAAAGGATGTTCTGAAACTCCCCCCTGCAGTGACCAGGTTCCCGATCCCGTATTGAGATCCGCCTTCCTGACCTCCCTTATGCAGGATCTCGAAAGATTTAACATTGTTCTTCCCGAAGAAGTCTTTCAGAATAATTTCCGCCTGCGCCTTGCTGTAGGAGCTTGATTTCCCGGACATGTTGATTTCCACTGTGTTATCGAAGTATTTGCTCAGACTGCCGGCATCCCCCTGCTTGATGGCGCTGACCACATCCTCGAACGGTCCGGCCATCATGGTAAAGGCCGTAAACATCCCGCATGCAACCAGTACCCCCAGCACAAAGATTAACTTTTTCATTATCCGTTTTTTATGTCGAATTATACTTTTAACAACCATAACAGGTGCCAAAACTATGCCAAATTGTTGATGTTCAATAATATCCCATTATTGTGCTATACTGAGCCACAGCAAGTTATATTAAATGATTGATATGTAAAATTATACTAACGTGTTACGAAATTTATATGGCTGGAAGTTCATTTTACGAAAATTTTAACCCAGAGAAGGGATGTTATTATTATTTTCACGGCCCGATTCTTTCATCATCGAACAACGAACATTTGTATGGAAAATAAAAGAGCGATCCTGATCATTATGGACGGCTGGGGTAAGGGCAAAGTACCCGCCGCCGATGCCATCGCGCACGCCAATACTCCTTTCGTAGACAGCCTTTATGAGCAATATCCGCACAGCGAGCTGATCACCTGTGGTGAAGACGTGGGGCTGCCTGACGGCCAGATGGGCAATTCAGAGGTAGGTCACCTCAACATCGGCGCCGGCCGTATCGTGTACCAGGAGCTGCAGCGCATTAACGTTGCGGTACGCAACGGGGAGCTGGCCGCCAGCAAGCCTCTTCAGGCTGCCATGGATTATGCCAGGAACAATAACAAGGCTTTTCACCTGATAGGTCTCGTGAGTGACGGCGGAGTACACTCCCACATCAGCCATCTTAAAGCGCTGACGGACATTGCGGCCGAACGGGGACTGAAGAAAGTGTTCATTCATGCCTTCACAGACGGGCGGGACACTGATCCGAAAAGCGGGCTGGAATTCCTGACAGACCTCCAGGCGCATATCAGCAAATCCACCGGTCAGATCGCCTCCGTAACCGGCCGGTACTATGCCATGGACCGCGATAAGCGCTGGGAAAGAGTGAAACTCGCCTACGATGCACTTGTGCACGGAAAAGGCGCCCTCACCCAAGACCTCCCCACAGCCATCAAAGCCTCCTATGCCGAAGGCGTAACGGATGAATTCATCAAACCGATCATCATCACGGATAATGCAGGCCAGCCCCTCGCTACCATCCAGGAAGGCGATGCCGTGCTTTGCTTCAACTTCCGGACAGACCGCTGCCGCGAAATCACGCAAGTGCTCACCCAGCAGGCATTCCCCGATTTTGATATGAAGCCGCTGAACCTGAACTATACCACAATGACGGAATACGATAAGTCCTTCCGCGGTGTACATGTGATCTTCGAGAACGATAACCTGACC
Source organism: Chitinophaga niabensis (assembly GCA_017849435.1). Lineage (GTDB taxonomy): Bacteria > Bacteroidota > Bacteroidia > Chitinophagales > Chitinophagaceae > Chitinophaga > Chitinophaga niabensis_A. The sequence continues at coordinate 622,111 of JAFIGY010000002.1, read as the reverse complement.
ATGACGATCGGTGAAGTGATGGAGCAAAATGGCAAAACGCAGATCCGTATTGCGGAAACGGAAAAATATCCGCACGTGTCCTTCTTCTTCTCCGGCGGCCGCGAAACACCGTTCAACGGAGAGAAACGCCTGCTGATCCCTTCTCCCAAGGTAGCTACGTACGACCTGAAACCGGAAATGAGCGCGCTTGAAGTAACTGCCGCGATCATCCCGGAACTGGAGCAAAAAACGGCTGACTTCATCGTCCTGAATTTCGCCAATGCGGACATGGTGGGCCATACCGGCGTATGGGAAGCCGCTATCAAAGCAGTGGAAACGGTAGACGGCTGTGTGGCCAAAGTAGTGACCACGGCCCTGGTGAACGGCTATACGATCTTCCTCACCGCCGACCACGGCAACGCGGATTATATGGTGAACGACGATGGTACGCCTAATACCGCACACACCCTCAACCCCGTTCCTTTCTTCATCATCAGCGAAGACTTCAAAGGCGAAGTGAAGAACGGCAAGCTGGGAGACATTGCGCCTACCATCCTTCATTTCATGGGCCTTCCCATTCCAAAGGAGATGACGGGCCATCTGCTCGTGTAAGCTTTACGAAATTCAACCATACGAAGAGGCTGTCTTAATAAGGCGGCCTCTTTATTTTTCGCCCCCCTGTAACTTTTATTTCAGCCCCTCCGTTTAACAGGTCAAACTGTTCCCCTATGCGTAATTCTACTAAATTCCTCGTTGTTGTGGCCTTACTATGTGCGTGGACGTTGAGTGGTTGCCTGAAAGACAAATGCCACAGAACCGTGACAAGAAAGATCTACACGCCTGTTTTCATGACAGTGAATGATTACTGGGCCACGATGAAAATGGAGAAGCCGAGAGATATTCATCAGACAGGAAAGATATACATCAAGGATCAGTACATTTTTGTGAATGCACCGGATTCAGGGATCCACATCATTGACAACAGCGATCCCGCCGCGCCGCGGAATATCTCTTTCCTCCGGCTGGTAGGGAACAGGGATATGGCGATAAAGGGAAATACGCTGTATGCGGACGGGTTTGCTGATCTGGCCGTATATGACATCAGCGACCCTCGGAATATCACGCTCATGAAGCAATTGCCTGCGGTACTCAACTTCCCGGTAAATGAGGAAGGGCTGATCATGGGCAGGTACAAAACGCCGGACAGCGTGATCGTTGGCTATACAGCAAGGGACACTACTTACTCCTGCGATTGCGAAACAGGTCCCGGCCTGGTATATGATGCCGCGCTGTACAGTAATAGCGGCGGTTCGAAAAGTGCCGTCGGCAAAGGCGGGTCTATGGCCCGGTTCACTATCGTCAACGACTTTCTGTATACGGTTAATATGCAGTCATTAAAGGCATTTGATATCAGCAATCCGGCCGTACCGGTACCGAAAGGTGAACAGACGATCTCATCCGGTATTGAAACGATCTTCCCCTACGGGAAATATCTCTTCATCGGAAGCCGCAGCGCGATGTTCATCTATGACATTGCCGATCCGGCTAAACCTGCCAGACGTTCTGCCGTAACGCATTTCAGGGCCTGCGATCCGGTAGTGGTGGAAGGGAATAAGGCTTATGTGACGATCCGGAGCGGAAACGCCTGCGGCGGTAATATCAACCAGTTGCAGGTATTTGACGTCAGCAATGTGGACAACCCGGTCAAACTAACGACTGTTGAAATGAAGAATCCGTTCGGACTGGGCGTTGACAAAGGGAGGCTCTTCATTTGCGAAGGCACCTTCGGATTACGTTTCCTCAATGCAGCGGATGTTGCCAACATTGTTACCACAAAGCTGATTGAAGGCCCGGAAACATTCGACGTAATCCCTTACGAAGGCCAGAACCGCCTGCTGGTAAGCGCCAAAGACGGAGTATACCAGTATGATTACAGCTCGATGGCCAGTCCGCGCCTGTTAAGCAAGATCAGTGTAAGCCGCCCCTAAGGGCTTCAAATAATTCGCCGTAAGGCCCAGTTTTTAGTGCTCTCGACAGATTTGCTCATGCATCAGATGCGCCGTTTTTACGGCGCATTATTTCTTTAAATTTGCTGCTATGAGACGATTGCTTTTTTGCCTGGTCATCACTATAGCAGGATGCAAAATGGAGCCACAGCCAGCGGCCGGGCAGAAGGCCTCCGGCTACCGGACATTGAATAATTACCACTGGGAGGAGATCACACAACTGAAGGAACAGCAACTAGGTGTTACCAAGATCGTCCGGATCAACGGGGAGACCGATTCCGTAAAAGTAAAGGACAGCGCCGCACTGGCTTCTCTTTTCCGGCCGTTGATGGATGCGGACATCAGCAAACCTTCCTTAGCAGACGCGTACAACAGGGATACCATCGCGGACCAGTTCAGGATGGACACCACCTTCATCTTCCGTTCCAAAGGCAAACAAACGCATCCTTACCAACTGATCCTCGATGTGGACCGGCAGGGCAGGATCAGGTCCGCGCAGGCCACCACCTTCACTACCAACCTCATGTACGAGTTCAGGCAGGAAGTTGTTTATGAACGTAACAAACAACTACGGGTCCACACTTTCCAGAAGATCATCTTCATGAAACCGGAAAGCCTGGAAGTGCTCACGCTTTTCCACCCGTTAACTGACAAGATATGACAGCAGCAGAGTTTCAGCAGATAGCGCATACATTGCCCATACAGGCGGGCATCTACAAATACTTCGGGGAAGACGGGGAATTGCTGTACATCGGCAAGGCCAAAAGTCTGCGTAAACGCGTCAGCTCCTACTTCGTAAAACATCATGATAATTACAAGACGCGGCGACTGGTAGAAAGCATCCATCATATCGAGTTTACCATCGTGGATTCAGAGCAGGATGCCTTTTTACTGGAAAATTCGCTGATCAAGCAATTCCAGCCGCGTTTCAACATCAACCTGAAAGACGATAAATCTTATCCTTTCATCATCATCAAGCATGAACCTTTCCCCCGCGTATTCCTCACCCGCCGGATCATCCGCGATGGCTCGGAATACCTCGGCCCCTTCACTTCCGTTGGCCGCGTGCGGGAAATGCTGGAGCTGATCCGGAACAACATTCCCCTGCGTACCTGCACGCTCAACCTTACAGAACAGAATATCCGGAAAGGCAAATTCAAGGTATGCCTCGAATATCATCTCGGCAATTGCAAAGGCCCCTGTGAAGGATTGCAAACGGAAGAAGATTACAAGGATGCATTACAGCAGGTAAAAGAGATCCTACGAGGCAACCTCTCCCCGGTGCTCAACATCTTCCGTGCGCGCATGCAGGAACATGCCGCGAATATGGAATTCGAGAAAGCAGAGATAGAACGGAAAAAGATCGAAAGCCTGCAGGCATATCAGTCGCGCTCCACCATCGTAAGCTCGCGCGTTGGTAACCTCGATGTATTCTCCATCCTCAGCGATGGCAATCATGCTTATGTGAACTATCTGCGGGTGCTCAACGGTACCATCACCGATACAAAAACCGTTACCCTCGAAAAGCAGCTCGAAGAAGCGGATGAAGAAGTGATGGCCTACGCCATCGCCTATTTGCGGGAAGCCTTCCAGAGCCGGGCACAGGAGATCGTGCTGCCCTTTGCGGTGGAATTCCCGGAAGAGGGCGTCACGCAGACCATTCCCAAAGGCGGTGATAAGAAAAAGCTGCTGGACCTCTCGCTCAAGAACGTGAATTATTTCCGCGAGGAACTCCACAAGAAAAAGATTCTGCACCTGGAAGGCAAAAGCGATACAGAGCGGAAGAAAGTGCTCTATCAGCTGCAGGCAGACCTGGAGCTCCCGGAACTGCCCGTGCATATCGAATGCTTCGATAACTCCAACTTCCAGGGAAGTTATCCTGTATCCGCCTGCGTAGTGTTCAAAGACGGCGTGGCATCCAAAAAAGATTACCGGCATTTCAACATCAAAACCGTAGAGGGCATCAACGACTTCGCCTCCATGACGGAGGTTGTTTTCCGCCGCTATAACCGCCTTTTGAACGAACAGCAGCCATTGCCCCAGCTGGTTATCATAGACGGCGGTAAAGGGCAGCTGGGCGCCGCCATGGAAAGTATTCGCAAGCTGGGATTGATCGGCAGCATGACGGTGGTGGGACTCGCCAAAAATGAGGAAGAGATATTTTTCCCCGGCGATTCCGAGAGCATCAAACTGCCGTATGACAGTGAAAGCCTCAAGCTCATCCGCCGCGTCCGGGATGAAGTGCACCGTTTCGGGATCACCTTCCACCGGCAGAAAAGAAGCAAGGGAACGTTCAAAAACGAGCTGGAAGGGATCAAAGGGATCGGAGCGAATACGGCTACACAGTTGTTAAAAACATTCCGCTCCGTCAGCAAAATCAAACTATTGCCGTTGGAAGACCTGGTGAAAGAAGTGGGGCAGAAGAAAGCACAACTGATCTGGGATCATTTTCATGAGGCGGAACAAAACTAAAATGAGAGAGCCCGGTTTGAGAACCAGGCTCTTTTCCCCAAGTTAACCATTAAAAGACACAGATTTATTTTGAAATTCCGGACACGCCGGAGGGTTCTTCTACTATGATCATGTGCATTCGCATCACATTCTGTTTGCATTACTAAAATAGTACTCCGATGGCCTTCCAGTTGTTAAGTATTTGTTATCGCCACAAAATAGCAGTTGGCACCAAAGTGCCGTCCACATTGATTTCCAGGGCCTTTCTCCCTTAACAGCAATTATTAACGAAGCGTTTACAAAATGAACTGCATCGACACCGCAGTATGCTGGTTGCCGTTTACAGCGAGCAGTGCGCGGAGGGCCTGCAGTATGTGTCGTTGTTCATGCGCGATGAGAAAACGGAAAGTGTCGCCGACGGAGAGCTTCAGGAGGCTGGTGAGGGACGTGGGCACGCGGAGCCTGGCGATATCTGTTTTTTCCGCGCGTTGGAGGAGTTGCAGGAGTTGTTCCTGTTGTTGGATGAATGTGGCAAGTGTAGAGGGGGCGTTGGGGTGAGGGGGCGGACGATGACCGGCCGGCGCTTTCATTCTGCTGCGCAAAGCCCCGTCCTCCCTAGGTTTCATGAGATTCGTAAAATAGTTCCCGAACCAGCCGCTGCGAAATGTACCTCTTGCATGCCATTGCTGTTGTTCACCTTTGGCAATAGCGGCTTCGAGACGGGGAATATAAAATTGTCCGTATCCGTTGAGATGATCCAGGCATTGCACCGCACTCCATTTACCGGGAGCGGGTTCCTGCTGCAATACGGAAACAGGCTGTGAAGCCAGCTGTGTTTTTACTGTGTGGAGCAATCTGTGCACGTCGCCGGCAAGGTCTTGCAGGAGTATTTTACTATCGAAAACAGGCATGTTGATGGATTTAAATATACCGCAAAGCTATGTGCACCTGCTTTCGAAAATCTTGGTGCAGACAAAGATTTACCTTTTCATCTGTTGCTTATTTTACAGCCGTACCCCTCCCAGCAGCTTGCTGAATGTAGCCGGATCGAGGCCGAGGTAGGATGCCAGGTATTTGTGGGGAATGAGTTGCAATACATGGGGGCTGCGGGTGAGGAGGCGGCGGAATTTCTGTTCAGCGTTCAGGGTGAGGGCTTCAATATGTCGTTCCATGATGCCTTCCATCGCGTGTACCAGGCTGATGTGGATCCACTTCGCGATCAGCGGAAATTCCTGCATCAGCCGTTCCGTATCAGCAAAAGACATCCGCAGAAAAGAGCTTTGGGTAAGGGTTTCCAGGTAATAGCGGGATGGTTGCTGCAGGAAAAAAGAATCAATGATACCCGAGAAGGAACCGGTATAAGAAAAAACAAGCGTGGCCTCCTTCTGATCTTCTCCTAAACAAAAAGCTCTTTGCACCCCATCAAGTACAAAATAGACATATCGTTCTGTATCTCCTGCCGCCGTGAGCACTGTTTTCCGCTTGTATTGCACGGGATGCCAGCAGGCGGCGAGGGCTTCCCATTCCTTCTCAGGAAGCGGGATCAGGGCTTGTATGGCGGAACGGAGGGCCTGCATATGGTTGCAATATATCATAAAAAAAACCGCCTCCGGATAATGGAGGCGGTTTTTTCATTATTGTTCTCAGGATTTGAGCGTTGTCAGCAGATCAATACTGCCAGAGGTCTTGTTCCTTGTTAAAGATCTTGTCTTTCATGGATTGACCTTCCAGCAGGCGCATTACGCCGTCTTTGATGTAATCTTTGATCTCGCGGTTAAATGCATTCTTTTCTTTTACCACAAAGCTGGAGAAGAAACGCATTTCAAAAAGGTCTTCCCAGGTCATGGTGGCGGCATCGTTGCTCTGGTTATACACATCGTACTTGGCCAGAACAGGGCGCAGGTCCGGGTAATACAGCCAGAACAAAGGAACGGCGGCACGGAAAGTACCATCATCGTTCATACGCGATACCATGGGAGCGATCCCCAGGATGCGCACTTTCAATGCGGAGGCTTCTTTATCAAATACCCAAACTTCCTTGATCTTATATTGCTTAACGGTTTCGGGGTTGAAATCATCCCTTGTTTCCACCATCTTTTCTTCACCGGTTACGGGGTCTACGCTTCTCACCTGCCTTACTTCACCGGTCAGCTTGGTCATGATCTCCGCGTAGGAGATTGGTGTGCTGAAGCGGTCGTCAACAGGGCTGAAAGCTTCTACTTCCTTGTTCTTGATAGAATTGATCAGAATATTGATCAGCAGCTGGTTAACGCCATTCTCGTCCTCCACGTTATACTGGAAGGGAAGGTTCATCTTTTCCCGGATGTCTATCACCTGCCAGAGCGTTTTTTGCCAGAACTTGTCGTCTTCGCGGATGTAATCATATGCGATGGGTACACGGTCGCGGATCGGGTTCCGTTCTGAAACGTCGTCTACACGCAGGGATTTACGCGGCGTATCTACCGGAGTACCTACACCATCCTGCCGTAAAGACGGCTTTGGTGCGGTGTTGGCATCCTGCACGGCAGGCGCGGCCGGCACATTTACCTTGCGACCGGTAGCCGGATTGGTTACCGGAGCGTTCTGCCGCTGGTTAGCCGGCTGGCTTGGGTTCGTAGCAGGCGGATTGGTAGTAGGATTGCCGCTTCCTCTCCGGCGTGACTGCGCATTGGCAGATGCTGCCAATACCACTACCAAAAATGCACCCCAGCTGATTCTTTTCAATATTACTGCTCGCATAGCCCAGTAATTTATCGGTTTCGTTAATTGATCTTGAAATTGATGTTCTGCATAGAACGTACTCTGCCATCCGGACCTTTCACCCTGATGTTATCAAAGTAAACCTGGTCACCGGGTTTCAGCGCCTTAACAGCAGCCTGTATATCCGCTTTTGCAGGCCAGTATTCGGAAGTAGCGTCTCCTTCCACATATTCGCGGCCTTTAGGCTCAATACCCATACGATAGCCTACTACAGCGTACCTTACACCATCGAATACAAAGTCTTCCAGTACGGCGCGCAAACCCTGCTGTGCTTTAAAGTCGGCGGATTTCATGCCGGGACCTTTGTTGAAGCCCACCATGATCACCGGATCCGGCACCTGTTTCACACGGAACTCTTTTGAATCCAGCGTTTTCACTTTGCCATCTATTTCTGCGGATACACTGATCACGGCTTTGCCGGTTTGTGATACGCTTACAACAAATTCACCGGCGCCTTTCTTGCTGATCGTTCCGCCACCGCCGCTGATAGAAGCCTGTATTTTTTCTGCGGGAACGCCGGCCGCCGTAATGGTGATCGGGTTTTGCAGACCGGTATACAATACGTTCATTTTATCGGCAGAGATCGCAGTGGCGGTTGCACCTACTTTGTAAGATTCGGTGAACGGCCGGGAGATCACTTCCCCGTTGGGTTTGGTCAACGTAACCGTACCGGAGATCGAATGCTCACCGATAGCGCCTACGGGTGTGGAATACACGCCCTTACCGCCGGTTGCGGTTACCGGTGAACCATTGATCACGATGGTAGGGTTCACCGTACTGTTATATGCTCCCATTACAACCGTAGCCTCGAGGGTCTGACCGGCGGTAAAGTTCTTGGAGTTGAGTGACACGAACGCGTCCAGCTTATCGAACACGAAGTCGTTCTCTGAAACCTCTTTCAACAGTTTATCGATGATCATGGATTCAGAGTTCTTAATATCGTTCTGGAACTTACCCAGGATGGTCACTGCAGCGATGGTAGGTACCATGTTGAAGTGATAGGTCGTCCAGCTCTTTCTGGTAGTAGCTCCTTTCTGGTCAGGCTCATCCACCTTCAGCGGCAGATTGGCTTCAAAAGCCTTCCTGTCTTTCGGATCGATGATAGACAGCAGGGAGTTGCGTAAATCCGTTAATTTCTGATGTAATGCCGGTCCTTTCTTCTGGTTCTCCATCACACGGGTAGCGGCGTCCAGATTATCCCTTCCTTTTATCTCACCTTTATCGTCTCTTCCACCACTTTCAGTAATGATTTCTTTCTTAAGATCTTCTATATAGGTATGGGCAGCGGCGGACAGGGCTTTTACCTGGTTCGCCTTTGCATTGAGGGGACCCACTTTGGCAGCATCCGTAGTCATTAATTTAGCAAACTGCTTATAAGTGATCTGGTTTTTGCTGTCGATTGAATTATTGGAGGTATTGATTGAGTTATTTACGATATCAAATGCGTTCAATATTTCTGCGGATACGTTCAATGCCAACATAGCCGTTAGTACCAGGTACATGAAGTTAATCATCTTCTGCCTGGGTTCTTTTGGTAATGCCATAGCTGATTACAAGTTTTGAATGAATGTCTCTTGTTCTACTTCAGTATTAGCGTTACCTTATCTACCCTGCATTGCAGTAAGCATGTTACCGTAGATGGTGTTCAGGTTACCAAGGTTCCTTGCCAGCAGAGAAATCTGCTCCTGTGTTTTCTTGGCATCATCCACGCTGCTGCTCATAGCCTGGGAAGCAGTAAGGAGGTTGCTATAGAAAGTGTTCATGGCTTTCAAATGGTTATTGGTATCCTGCAGTTCCAGCTCATAGATCGCATTCAATGAAGCCAGGTTTTTGGTCATGGACTGTACCTGGTCATGGAAGTGGCGGGTAGATTCGGATGCGTTGTTAAAAGAGGATACAGCCTGTGCTGCGCTGGTATAAGCCTGCGTAACAGAACCGATCGCGCTGGCTGCTTCGCGGGTTTTCTGTGTATAGTCACCGGTAGCCGCTACCACATCGCTGATATCACGCATTTTTTCCACCGTACTGCCGAGCTTGGAAAAATTATCGCTCAGGCGTGCCAGGTTCGTGGGCGTAATGTCTGCTTCCTGCAGCATTTTATCCATATTGGCCAAAGCCGGGCTGCCCGTTGCAACTGCTCCGGGGGCGGGGGTGTGACTGGTATCCGGTACGAATGCATATACGAAGAAGATCAATGCTTCTGTACCCAGACCTGCAATCAAAGCCACTTCAGCACCAGGCCAGTGTTGCAGTTTAAACAATGCTCCGATGATCACTACAGATGCACCGATACACACAAAGAAATTCAGCCATTTTGCTGTGTTAGGATTCATAGCCATAGGTTAAAATTTAAGTTTATGGGTGATTAAAAGGTAAAAAGCTCGTTTAGTGTTTGCCATGCTTGTAAAATTTAGCCTGGAGGTTTATTCACCAGATGTTAGCTATTAATTCCTATTGGTTATTTTCTTCTATGGTTAAAGTCGTTTTTAGATCTGCTCAGGAATGCGATGGTACAGCGGAAGCCGATGTACGATTTGGCGCTGTCCTGATATTCGTAAGACCGCGTGCCATTCTGCAGGAAATATCCAATATCCTTCCAGCTGCCGCCTCTCACCGCTTTACGCTTCATGCGCGGTGCGGCATTGTCCGGTACATCCATTTTCAAATACGGGTTCATATCGGAAGTGAAAGAATATGCATTCTCGTAGAAAATATCCTGCGTCCATTCCGCTACGTTGCCGGCCATGTTGTACAACCCATAGTCGTTAGGCCAGTAAGCGTCCGCACGAACGGTATAAAAACCACCGTCTTCCGGGTAGTTACCGCGACCGGGTTTGAAGTTGGCGAGCAGACAGCCTTTCTTATTACGGATGTAGTAACCGCCCCAGGGATACGGCGCCTGTTCACGACCGCCGCGGGCTGCATATTCCCACTGCGCTTCTGAAGGCAACTGGAATTTATCTTCCGTAAACAGCTTCTTGGAAGTACGGTAGTCTTCCCAGAATTTACTGCGCCATTCGCAGAACGTATTTGCCTGGTGCCAGGTCACCCCTACCACCGGGTAATTATCAAAAGCCGGATGCCAGAAGTACATCCTCGTCATCGGCTCGTTATAAGCGTAAGAGAAATCACGGATCCAGCAGAGTGTATCAGGATAAACGGCCACGTCCTTCTTTTCGATGAACGTGGAACGGGGTTTGTCTTTATTCTCGCGAAGCTTGGCTTTTTCCCAGTTGAAAGTCTCCTGGTGATATTTCAGCTTTCGCACGTCTATCTCCTTGCGGCCATACAACCTGTCTTCCGCAGAATAGATCATGGCATCTACTTTCTCGTAGGTGGACTTATCCTTCCAGTTGATCTTCTGCTTCCAGTCAACATAATCCTGACCATCGATATTCTTCACATGCCCCAAGAGGATATGCGCAGTAGAGTCTATCACCCAGTTCACGAATTGACGATATTCGTTGTTCGTGATCTCGGTAGCATCCATGTAGAAACCGGAGATGGAGATCGACTTGTTCCTTGCTGTGTAAGCATAGTTTACGTCCTCATCACTCGGACCCATATGGAAAGTTCCGGAAGGTACGTATACCATTCCGTAAGGTACGGGGGGAGAGTATCTAGGCCTGGGACTAACACCTATCAGCTGTCCTTGTGCGTTTTTGGGGGTCTTACTACCACCGCAGCTGGCCAGCAAAACCGGCAGCAGTACAACCATCAGCGCACTACAATAATTAAGCTTCATAAGGGTGACTTTCATTAGAATACGATTTTTCTTTAACCTGCCAGATGCATCGGCCGACGCGCAAGATATCTTTTTAGTCACACTTTTCACCTGGTTGTTTATCAGAAAGATAGCAAATGTAATAATTATTTCTAATCCGTAGTTACTTTTTATCCAACTTTTTCAATTCCGCAAATCCCCGCTCCGTAACAACTTTAAACGCTGCTTTTAACATTTTATTATGTAATCCTGCACTCCTTTTACCAATTTACCGCAGCGTAATACCTTCTATCCTGCCTTCTTAAATGCTTGCCTGTCAAGGTTATATACGTATTTAATATAAATATAATATTTATTTGCGGAATTTCACTGTTATTTTTTCCATGGAATCCCAAATTTATCAAAGGGCTTGCAATTTACAACAAATATCATATTAAATTAGTTATTTCCGATATATATTCCACAGGCTTCATACAATGATAATCTTTGCAAAGGTATATCCACGTCTTCCCTGTTTGTGCCCTCTGTTGTAAAAGCGGTATGTCTTCCTGATCCTTTTCTGCTCCCAGCAATACTTTATATGGAAGGTACAGTTCATTCAATTCCTTCATCCGCGCCTGATAATCGCTTCCCGCCACTGCCAGCTCGGGCGTTCCCTGCACCATCTGCAACATCATGCCCGCCCAAACTCCGAACGACGCGGGATACCGCGTTACCGTCTGCGCCAGCCCCGCCGTCATGGTCACCGCCCGCTCTGCCCAGTCCTTCCGGTCAAACACAATGGAAAGATACCAGAGATTCTGCGCCATTACCGCATTCCCGCTTGGGATCGCTCCGTCATAGATCTCCTTCTTCCGTACAATCACATCCGCCTGTCCGGCTGCAGTGTAATAGCAATAACGCGCGTTTTCGTCCCCAAATTGTTCTGTTACAAATTCCGTGAGCGCTTTTGCCTTGCGCAGCCATTCCAGCTCCCCGGTCACTTCCTGCAAAGCGGCAAGCGCCCTGATCAGGTACGCATAATCGTCCAGGAACGCCGGATACCGCGCTTCTCCTGCCTTATACGTATGCCAGAAAGCGGGGGATGCCCCGGGATGCCGCATATTTTGCCAGATGCTGGTCATCGCGCGCTGCGCCATGTTGAGGAAGGTCTGATCCCCCAGTGCGGCGTACGCTTTGCAACAGGCGTGGATCATTAACGCATTCCAGCCTAATAATATTTTATCGTCCAGTCCGGGACGCACCCGCCGGCTGCGCACTTCCATGAGTTTCTCCCGGCATTTCCTGAGCAGGGCCGTCAGTTCCGGCAGCACCATTTTCAACTCCGCGGCCACTGTTTCCGCCGGGCGGGGCACCCAAAGGATGTTATGATCTTCCCAGTTGCCCTGGCGCTGCACATCGTAATACGCGCAGAATGCGGGAGCATCTGTACCAAGTATCGCTTCCACTTCTTCAAGGCTCCAGACATAGAACTTCCCTTCCTCTCCTTCTGAATCTGCATCCAGTGCTGAATAGAAGGCACCTTCGGGGGAGGTGAGCTCCCGTTGTACAAATTCCAGTGTATGCCTTAACGTTTGCGCATATACGTTGTTTTTCGTAAGCTGATAAGCTTCGCACAAGGTGTCTGTCAGCAGTGCATTATCATACAGCATTTTCTCAAAATGGGGAGCGAGCCACTTCTCATCTGTGGAGTAGCGCGCAAATCCGCCACCGAGCTGATCGTAAATACCGCCATTGATCATCTTGTCCAGGGACAGCAATGCCTGCCGCAGCGCTTCTTCATTTTTCTTTGTGCGATAATAGCGCAGCAGGTACTGGATGATGTACGTTCCGGGGAATTTCGGCGCGTGCCCGAAGCCACCCCATTCTTTATCTGCCTGCCCCATGATAGCCAGTACAATAGCGTCGCATTGTTTCTCCGTAAAAAGCTCTTCTTTCGGGATCAGCCGATTGACCGTATCCATCCCGAACTGGTTGCTTTGGTGGAGGTGTTCGGTAAGACTGGCGGCCTGATCCTCCAGGTCTTTCCGTTTCAATCTGAAAGCCTCAGACACGGCCAGCAGCGTTTCTTTCCAGGAAGGGCGATTATATGCGGCGCGTGGGGGAAAATAAGTGCCGCCGTAAAAAGGCTTACGGCTGGGCAGCAGGAACATGTTCAGCGGCCATCCGCCGGATCCGGCCATGGCCTGCAGCGCATCCATGTAGATATGATCCACATCCGGTCGTTCTTCGCGGTCTATCTTGATGTTGATGAAATGCTCGTTCATGATGCGGGCCGTTGTTTCATCCTCAAAACTCTCGCGTTCCATTACATGACACCAGTGGCAGGCGGCATAGCCAATGCTCACCAGTATCGGTTTGTCTTCCGCTTCCGCGCGCCTGAAGGCCTCCTCGCCCCAGGGGTACCAGTCAATCGGATTATGCGCATGCTGCAGCAGATACGGACTGGTTTCCTTTGCTAATCGATTCATAGTAGTATGGTTAATGATACCATTGACGATCCGAAATTAAAAAGAAAAAGGGAGCCATCTTGCGATGCTCCCTTAAATAGCTATTAAATGTCCTAATGGTTACTTCTTGTTCATCTCATGCAGATACTGTTCCAGCGCAGCGACCATGGAGGGCGCCTGGGGGGCGGGGGCCTTTACATCCAGCCGCAAGCCCGCTTCTTCCACGGCTGCGGAAGTAGTAGGACCGAAAGCCCCGATGCGGGTACCGTTCTGCTTGAACTTCGGCATGTTCTCGAAAAGGGACTTCACGCCGGAAGGGCTAAAGAATACGATCATGTCATATTCCGTTTGCGTCAGCACTTCTTTCACATCATTGGAAACAGTCTTGTACAATGAAGCGGTGGCATACTCGCACTTGTTGGTTTTCAGCCATTCTTCAATGTCTTTTTTCTGACTGTCAGAACTGGGGAAAAGGAACTTTTCGTTCTCTTTATGCTTGTTCATAACCTCCAGCAGGCTCTTTGTGGAACCATCAGCCCCATAAAATACCTTGCGTTTGCGGTAGAGGATGAACTTCTGCAGGTACAACGCCACAGCTTCCGTAATACAGAAATATTTACAATCCTGGGATACCTTGATCTTCAATTCTTCGCATACACGAAAAAAGTGATCCACGGAATTCCGGCTGGTAAATATCACCGCCGTGTAATTAACAATGTCTACCTTCTGTTTCCGGAAGTCTTTCCCCGGCACTCCTTCTACCCTGATAAAAGGATAAAAATCAAGCCGGACATTGAACTTCTTTGCTAAGTCGAAATAAGGTGATTTCTCTGTCTCTGGCTTAGGTTGGGAAATTAGGATCGTTAGTTGTTTTACCTGCAAATCTTTTTTTGGCCCGCCTTTTATCATACGTAATTTGCTCTTGTGTTAACAATCGCAGTAACCTTACGGATTACCAGTTAACCAAATCAGTAATACCTTCGTGATTATTAAAACCGGCACTACTTCGAATGCGCAAAGGTAAAGAAAAAAATGCAATTTGCTAAAAGACAGATGTTGACGGACCAGTGAATATGATCTTATATAACGATATCCAACCAGTAACACTATAAAAAATATAGAAATGTATAGGCTTGTTTGGGCGATTTCGGGCTTGCAAAAGGCCAGGATCACCAAAAAAGGCGCGAGCATGATGCCCAATATCTTATTGATCAGGTAAAGGATAAACACATAGGCATCTATCAATTCTTCATTCCCGAACAACCATCCGCAAAACCGCAATACGATATACTTCAACAGGTAAATGACCCCTACCAGCAACATCAGTCCGGGTATCAATATCCAGGCGATCGCATCCGTCGGGTAGTTCAGCCGGTACATCAGCAGATACAGGTAAAGCCCGAGACTGATCACGAAAAAGGCGTTCATTAAAAAGTTGGGGAAGGGCGATTGCGACAGTTGATCCTTCAGCTGGCGCTGGCTGAGCGTAGGGTTCATGAAAGCCCGGAAGAGGTCGGAAAAATATTTGAGGTAAGATGTGCGTATGATACCGAGTAAGAGCAAAGTGCCGCCCACGAGGTATATCAGCCAGTCCTGCTGCTGATCCGGCCGCAGATGGTTGATATCATAGTGCGCCGGTTTCCCGGTAGTATTAAGATAGCGGTTGGTCTTCGCCAGGGACTGCATGATGGTATCATAAGCATGTATCCCGGGTCCGGCAGCAACTTTGAGAGAGTCGGACCGATGTATAAAAGCAGTATGCGCGGAATCTGCCGTAACTTTGTGCAGTACAGCAGGGGTTTTATGCTTTGTGCTGTCCCGTACAACAGGTTTGACAGGCTTTTTAATGGTAGTGACAGCCGGCTTACGCGCGGTGCTGTCCTGCGCGGGAACATTCAGCGAGCAAGTAACGATCAGCAATAACAACAACCAGGTACGCAATCGGCAATATTTTGAGATGCAATTAAAACTATTCTTGTTCCAAAAATATCAACAAAACTCACATGTATTTTCGAGGTTTGCAAATAATCTCGGCAAATCTTTCATAAATCAGCATGGCAGGTATCTATCTTCATATTCCTTTTTGTAAAAAAGCGTGCCACTATTGCAACTTTCATTTTTCCACTTCCCTGCAATCCCGCGGTGAAATGGTACAATGCCTGTTGATGGAAGCGGCGATGCAGCAGGAATACCTTGCCGGCGAAACGGTGGAGACGATCTATTTCGGTGGTGGTACCCCCAGCCTGTTGCTTCCTGAAGAGATCAGGGCATTACTGGAAACCCTCCACCGCACATTCCCCATCTCTCCCAACGCCGAGATCACCCTCGAAGCCAACCCTGACGATCTAAACGCTTCTTCTCTCGAATCATTGCATGCTGCGGGTGTGAACCGCCTGAGCATCGGGGTGCAGTCGTTCTTCGAAGATGACCTCCGCTGGATGAACCGCGCCCACGATGCCACGCAGGCCCTGGACTGTATTCAGCTGGCGAAGGCAGCCGGCTTCGATAACATCAGCATAGATCTCATTTATGGTGGTCCTACGCTTACAGACGCGCACTGGCAGCAGAATGTAGAACAGGCTGTTGTGCTGGGCGTTCCGCATTTATCCTGCTACGCATTAACCGTTGAACCGGGCACTGCGCTGGATCATTTTATCCGGCGGAAGAAGATCCCTGCGATAGATCCGGATAAAGCGGCTGTTCATTTCGAAATGCTGATGCAATGGCTGGAAGCGGCGGGTTATGAGCATTACGAGATCTCTAATTTCTCACTGCCCGGGCGGCGCTCGCGGCACAACAGCAGTTACTGGCAGGGCAAGTCCTACCTGGGCCTCGGGCCTTCCGCCCATTCTTTCAACGGAAACTCCCGGCAGTGGAATGTGGCCAATAACGCCCTCTACCTGCAAGGCATTCGCAAAGGCAGCATCCCCTTTGAAAAAGAGGTACTGAGCCCTCAAATGGCGCTGAACGAATATATCATGATCTCCCTGCGCACGGCGGCAGGCTGTAACCTGGAAAGGGTTTCCCTGAAGTTCGGACAGGAGAAGTCATTGCAACTGCTGGCAGCGGGCAGGGAATTCATTGAAAAAGGATGGATGCAACAGGAAGACACCATGCTCAGGCTGACACATGAAGGGAAGTTCTTTGCAGACGGGATTGCGGCGGCGATGTTCTTTTAGATCAATCCCTTCTCCAGTTCCAGGAATGCTTCTTCCGGATGCAGGTGTTCCCAGAGGATCGCATGTACTTTCTGCGCAATGGGCATATATGCCCCGATCTCGGCATTGATCTCGAAAATACAGCGGCTCGCGGTATATCCTTCCGCGATCATATTCAATTCCAGTTGCGCAGCCTTTACACTATAGCCCTTGCCGATCATATTCCCGAACGTGCGGTTGCGGCTGTGCAGGGAGTAACAGGTCACCAGCAGATCGCCCAGATAGGCGCTGGCGTTATAGTTGTGTATGATGGCTTCCTTACCGGAACCAGCCTGGAATTGCTCGTATTTCTCGAGGAATTCCTGCATTTCACGGAAACAGTTGGTGATGAACACACTGAGGAAATTATCCCCATATTCCAGTCCATGCGCGATCCCTGCGCCCATGGCGTAAATATTCTTCAGCACAGACGCAAACTGCACGCCCATCACATCCCTGTTCACGATGGTTTGCAGGTAGCTGTTATTGAACCTTGCGGCGAGGGCTTCGGTCGTTGCCGTGTTGACGCCGGAGAAGGTGAGGTACGACAGCTTTTCGCTGGCCACTTCTTCCGCATGGCAGGGACCTGTGATCGTGAAATAATTTTCAAGAGGCAATCCAAAGCGGGATGCGAGGTAGTCGTTGATCAGCTGATTGGTGCCGGGCACAAGACCTTTGATGGCCGAAACCACGGTTTTGTCAGCGAGGGCGTTGGCGGGCAGGGAGTCCAGCACATTCCGCAGAAAAGCAGAAGGTACAGCGAGAATGAGGGTATTACTGGCCTTCACCACTTCTTCCAGATGACTGTTCAATTGCAACAGGCCGGTATCGAAATATACAGAGGTAAGATAATGTTTGTTGTGATGCCGCAGCTGCATGTGACGGATGGTCTCCTCATTGCGGATCCACCAGTGCAGATGCTGATTGTTGTCTGTCAATATTTTCGCCAGCGCTGTAGCCCAGCTGCCACTTCCAATAATGCCGATATGATTGCCCATGCTCAACTTTTCCCGAAATTTCCTGCAATGTAAGGCAAAAGTGGGTTATTTCCCGCCTTCGAAGAGTTGCGACTTCGGTACCACTTTCACTTTCTTCCCATTCTCCAATCCGCGTGAAACGGCGGAATACGGGCCGCTTATCACTTCGTCTCCTTCCTTCAAACCGGATTTCACTTCGATGTTATTATCATCCTGGATACCAACGGTCACTTCCACCATTTTCACGGTATTATCTTTCTGCAGCACGAACACTACTTCTTTGAAATCCTTTTTTTGGTCACCATTGCCGGTATTGGCGGGTGTATCTCCGGCCGGTTTGCTTTTGGCATCTTTGCCTTTGGCGGCCAGCTTACCGGTGTCTGACGGGTTACGCGTGGTAACGGCGTTGATGGGGATGGACAGTACCTGTTTCACCGTGCGGGTCTGAATATCCACACTGGCGCTCATTCCGGGACGGAACGGGAACCTGCGGCGGTGCGCGGGATCTATGAGGTCTGCATAGGATTCGGGTACAATACGGATATGTACGATGTAATTGGTCACCTGTTCTGCGGATGTAGTGACAGCTGTAGCCGTACCCTTGCTGGAGCTGGCGATCTGCGTTACGATGCCTTTAAATTTGCGGTTATTATAGGCGTCTACTTCTATCACGGCGGAGTCTCCGAATTTTACTTTCGGGATATCATTCTCTCCCACATCCACCTGCACTTCCATCGTGCTCATATCTGCGATGCGGAGCATTTCCGTACCAGTCATCTGCGCGGTACCTACCACGCGTTCCCCTTTCTTTACGGAAAGGAGGGAAACGGAACCGGTCATGGGGGCTACGATGGTGGTGCGGCCCAGGTTCTTATTCGCTTCTGTAAGGTTTGCCTGCGCGCTGGCCACGCTGAACTTGCTGCTGTTGATACGTTGTTCTGCGGCATTGAAGTCCGCCTGCGCGGACCGATAGGTAGCTTCGGCTGTTTCAAATTCGGAACGGGAGATCACTTTTTGTTTATGCAGCTCCAGGTTCCTGTTGTATGCAGCTTTTGCCTGATCCAGTCTGGCTTTGAACGCATTCAGCGCAGCAGTGCTGTTGGCCAGTTCGGCCTGTTGCTGACTAACGGAAGCGGCTGCACGATCACGCATGGAGCCGTAAATATCTGCGTATATGCGTGCCAGTACCTGGCCCTTTTTCACGGAATCTCCTTCCTGTACGAGCAGATCGGTGATCTCGCCGGAAACGTCGGAGCTTACCTTTACTTCAATTTCAGGAAAGATCTTGCCGCTGGCAGAAACTACTTCAATAATATCTTTTTTGCTTGCTTTGTCCACCGCCACTTTTGTGCCTTCGTCCTTGCCTGTGCCCTTGATGACAAGTGCGATAATAATTACGACAAAGATGCCGATGATCCAGTAAAGCAGTTTCTTTTTCTTCATATACGCCGGTTAATGCTGTGTCCGGATTCTATAGCGTTATTCGCTGATCGCGATAGAACTCCAGTAATTTGATTTTAAAAATATAGTCGTACAAAGCCGATACTCTGTCTATCTGTGCTTTGAACAGGTTTGTTTGTGTTGTGATATATTCCACTGAATTCATCAGTCCCACATTGAAGCGTTTGGTTGCGAAGTCATACGCCTTCTGGGATGCGTTTTCGGTGGAGATGGTGGCATAGTATTTCTGCTGGGCGCCAACGGCATCGGAATAAGCGGTGTAAACATCCTGGCGGAGTTTCTGCTGATTGACGGCCATTGTCAGCTTCTGGTTCTGCATATCCATCTTTGCTTTTTCCACGTTGCCGCGCAGCCTCCAGGCGTTGAGGAGCGGTACGTTCAGGCTAAGCCCGATGTTTTGCCCGAAGTTGTTGCTGAGCTGGTCTTTGAAAGGCACCAGGCGGGTGTTGGGATATTTGAATCCGTTCCTCACCACAGCATAGTCTGTGCCGGCCACATTTACAGAGCCCAGCGTATCTGTTTTGGGAACGGGGTTACCGATAAATTCATAGTTGGAGTTGGCGTAGTTGGTACCCGCGCCGGCGTTGAGGCTCAGACTGGGATAGAGGGCGCCGCGGGCTGATTGCAGGGTGCGGCCTGCTGCTTTTACCATCATTTCATCCGCCTTGTGTTGCGGCTGCGCGGCCAGCGCAGCAGTGAACACCATTTCGGGACCTGTTTCAGCGAGGCTCAGCACGGGAATGCCGGCAATGTTCTGCGGCGGTTCTGCTACGAAGGGTACGGCAAAATCCAGGTTCAGTAAGGCTTTCATTTGTATGATGCTGTTCGCGTTGCTGTTCTTTGCGGTCACCAGCGTAGAGCTGTCCCTTGCCAGCTGCGCTTCCAGGTCTGCCTGGTTGCTTTCCGGAACGGAACCGGCGGCTACGAGTTTTTTGGTATTATCCAGCTGTGCCTGGCTCAATTTCACCTGTGCCTGGCTTACTTTTACCTGTTCGCTGGTGAGCAGTATCTGCAGGAATGCATTAGCAACATTCACGCCCATATCATTCCTTGCTTTCTCTAGCAGGTAATTGTTAGCATACAACTGGTATTTGGACGCGGCAATATTATTCTGTTTCGTGAACCAGCCAAAGAGGTCTGCGCTGGCATTGAGACTGAAACCGGCGTTAAATAAAGATTGTGTAACGAAACTGTTGGAAGTAGGGTCAATGGAGCGACCGAAGCGGTATCCCGTACTGGCGCCTGCATTGAGCGAGGGCAGCTGGGTCATCCGGTTCTGCTTGAGGGTCAGTTCCGACATTCGTTTCTGTAGCACACTTTGCTGAAGGGTCAGGTTATGAGACAGTGCATAGTCCAGGCAACGCTGATAGGTCCAGTTATCCTGGGCCGAAACCGGGCGCGGGGTCGCAAACAGCAGCAAAGCCATTATCGAAACGATTGCAAGGGACTTTATTCTCATAGCCTGACAAAAATATATTAATTGAAATGACACCATTCTCTCATTCTTGATAGATGGCAAATTTTTAGTAGGTGTGGCAGTGGGCCACACGAATTTAAGGCAAAACATCATATGATGAGTTTTTAAATAGCGGAAAATGTATTTTGATCAGTACACTTTGCCGTCCATGATCTGGATAACCTTGTTGCCATAGCCGGCGTTCACTTCCGAATGGGTGACCTGTACGATGGTGATACCGTCTTTCTGGTTCAATTGCTTGAACAGTTCCATGATCTCGCGGGCCTGATCTGAGTGCAGGTTACCGGTAGGCTCGTCCGCGAAGATCACCGTGGGTTGCGCAACAATGGCGCGCGCGATGCCCACCAGCTGCTGCTGTCCACCGGAAAGCTGGTTGGGGAACAGGTCTTTCTTGGCTACGATATTAAAACGGTCAAGGATATCCGCAACGCGACTCTTACGTTCGGCGGATGGCATGTTTTTATAGAGTAAGGGGGTTTCAATGTTCTCATACACGGTCAGTTCGTCTATCAGATGATATGCCTGGAATACGAAACCGATCGCTCCGCGGTGCAGCTGTGTGCGTTTCTTGTCGCTCATTTTGTGCACCAGTTCACCCTGAAAGAGATATTCCCCATCTGAAGGTTCCTCCAGTAATCCAAGGATGTGCAACAGGGTAGACTTCCCCGATCCGGAAGGGCCCATGATAGACACAAATTCTCCCTGATGGATCACCAGGTTCACATCCCTTAAAATTTCATGTTTTCCAAACCCGACCGGGTAATGTTTTGTGATGTTGCGTAACTGGATCATGATCTTGATTAATATTTTATTCTGTTCGTAAAGATTTTACCGGGTTCATCAGGGCTGCGCGGACGCTTTGAAAACTGATCGTGCAGGCCGCCACCATAATGGCCAGCAGGCCCGCGATGGCAAATACCCACCAGCTGATGTGCACATGATACGCAAAATCCTGCAACCAGCGATGCATCATCCACCAGGCAAGCGGGGAAGCGATCAGGATGGCCAGCCCCACGAGCTGCAGGAAATCGCGGGAGATCAGTGCGGTGATGTTCACCACGCTTGCACCCAGTACTTTCCGGATGCCGATCTCTTTGGTGCGCTGCCCGATGGCGAGCATGGCAATGGCAAAAAGTCCCATACAGGAGATAATTATGGTGAGCGCGGCTCCGCTTACAAATATCTGTGAAAGACTTCTATCGTTTTCATATAATCTTTCCGTGTTCTCATCCACAAAGGAACCGAGGAACGGCGCCCCCGGCGCGGCGCTCTTCCACGCCTTCTCCACGGCCTGCATCGCAGCACGGAGGTCTCCCGGCGCTGTTCTCACAAAGAGGTAATCCGGCGGTCCGGCCTGCGGGTTGAGATACATCGTTACCGGTTCGATCGGGCGGTGGAGGGATTTAAAGTGGAAATTTCGCACCACCCCTACTACCTGGTACTGTGGTCCGTCTTCATCAAACCGCATCCTGTACCCTATGATATCTTTCACTGCCAGCTGCCGCGCCATCTCTTCATTGATGACAATGGCGTTGGAATCGCCCGCCAGCGTTTTATCCAGGTCACGCCCTGCGATCAGTTGCAGGTCCATCGTTTTCAGGTAGCCGAATTCGATACCGAGCCAGTGGGTGGACATCTGCTTCTGATCGTGCTTGAAGATCATCATGGAGGTAGAGCTGCTCCTGTCTTTCCCCAATCCAAAATTGTTGCCGGCGCCGGAAACGCTCACGATATCCGGCTGCTGCGCCAGTTGTGTGCGCATACGCTCCAGGAGCAGGTGTCCGTTCACTTCCGTGCCAACCGGTATGCTGATCACTTCGTGTGTATTATACCCGAGCGGTTTGCTGCGCAGGTAGTTCATTTGCTGCCAGGCTACCAGCGTGCAGCCAATGAGCAGGCAGGAAAAAGTGAATTGCACTACGATGAGGGAATTACGGAGATAGTTACGCTTCCCCGTGCTGACCTTCCCTTTCAATATCTGCAACGTTCGGGAGCGCGCCAGCAATAATGCCGGGTATCCACCGGCCAGCAGGGATATCAGCAAAAAGGCCAGCAACGTGCCGATGATCACTTCAGGTTTCCCCATCAGGGCGAAATTCAGCTTGTAGCTGAGCATCGCATTGTATTGCGGCAGGATGAAATAAGCGAGTGTAAGCCCCAGTATCAAAGCAAAGAGGAATAATATAAATGCCTCTCCACATAGCTGCAGTGTCAGTTGCGATTTAGCCGCCCCCAGCACTTTGCGCATGCCCACTTCTCTCGCACGCGTGAAGGCCTTTGCCATTGTAAGGTTCACGAAATTGATACTGGCAATGAACAGCAGGAACCCGGCCACAAACAACATCAGGTATAACATGGAGTGCTTTACTTTTCCCAGCGAGCTGATCTCGCTGAAATGCACTTCTTTCATGGGAATGCATCCAAGATGCATCACGCCGCCGAATTTATCCGGTTTCGCCCCCTCTACCTTCAACTGCTTTACATCCCCGTCAAAATGTTTTTCCAAAAAAGCTTTTCCCCGCTTCTCCACATCCTCTACAGCCGTACCGGGCGTTAATTGCACAAAAGTTTGTATGCTGGAGCTGTTCCAGTCGTCCCGGATCTGCTCATACCGCGGTTGCGCTTCTGTTCTGGCCAGCAGGTCGAAACGCAGGCTGGAATTGCCGGGCACATCTTCCAGTACGGCGGTGATGGTAAAGGGCTTCCAGATTTCTCCGTCCTTCATGTGGATCGTTTTCCCCACCGGATCTTCTTCCTTAAAAAACTTCTGCGCCGTTTTCCGCGTGAGGATCACATTGTTCAGCCCCAATACTGGCATTCCGTTGATCGCGGGGAATGTGAACATTTGGAGGAAAGCGCTATCTACGAAACGAACGCTGGCATCCTGCGTGATATCATTTACCCGCATCGCCGCACCGCCTGTGCGCAACCGGGTCATCGCCTTCACCCCCGGGATCTCCGCCTGTATGGCAGGACCTGTGGGCAGCGGCAGGTTGGAACGGGTACGCGTTTTCTGTGGCTGGTATTCATCCAGGTAAACCTGGTAAATATCTTTCCCGTTCTTGTGAAACCCGTCGTAACTCTTCTCCCAGTATACAGTCAGGCAAAGCAACAGCGATACGGCAATGGCGATAGCCAGACCTGTGATGTTGATAACGGAGAGTTTCCGGGACTTCCAGATATTCCGCCATGCTATTTTGATGTAGTTCCTGAACATGCTGCAAAAATTTTATTCCGACTTCAATGATTTCACGGGATTGACCATCGCGGCTTTCAGAGATTGCGCACTCACCGTACATACGGCCAGCAAAATCGCCAGCAGTCCGCATACCGGGAACACCCATACAGGCATGCTGATGCGGTAAGCGAAATCATTCAGCCAGTTGTGCATCACGATCCAGACAACAGGGGTAGCGATGCAGATAGCAATGATCACCAGTTTTATAATATCTTTCGAAAAAAGTCCCATGATGCTCATCAGGCTCGCGCCGAGCACTTTCCGGATCCCTATCTCCCGGGTGCGCTGACGGGTGGCGTAGATGGCCAGTCCCAACAGGCCGAGGCAGCTGATGAAAACAGCGACACCGGTGGCCCAGGACAATAATTTGATCAGTTGCGCCTCTTTCTCATAGAAGCCGGCAACGGTCTTATCCACGAATTTGTAATCGAACGGATCATTCGGGAAGAGCTTTTCCCAGGAAGTTTTCATTTTATCCAGCGCATGCGGCACGTCAACATTTTTCTTAAACGCCACATGCAGTCCGCGTTTGCCGACCGGACTGCTCGTGAGTACGATCGGTTTGATAGTTTCCCGCAGGGATTTGGAATGAAAATCTGCCACCACTCCTACTATCGGCATTTTCACATCATTATATCTCAACGTCCTGCCAATAGCCGCTGCAGGTGTTTTGAATCCTGCCTTGTGAACGAATGCCTCGTTGATGATCAGCTCCCGGGCGGTGTCCGAGGGCAGAATGTTGCGGCCGGCCAGTAAATGAAGGTTGTATAGGGGAAGATAGGCGGTATCAATGTATTTCACTTCTGTAAGATCATTTGAATTGGGATCTTCGCCTTCGAGACCGAAATGGGAAGAAACGGTACCGTTGCTGGAGGGGGTCCTGTAAGAGAGGGACAAGTGCTCTATCTCCGGTACATTCATCCAGCTGCTCTTCAGAGGCGCCAGGTCCTTAACTCCCGGAGGCGACATAACGTAAAGCCGTGAATCAATACTAAAGCCGAGATTCTTTCTGTACGCATACTGCGTTTGCCGGCTGACGATCACTGTAGCCATAATCAATACCAGCGCCACCGCAAACTGCGATACTGTCAGCACCTGGCGGAGACGGGCCTTTCCTTTTACACCATGCAGGTTGTTCCGCAACACTTTAACCGGCTGGAAACGGGCGAGCACAAAAGCGGGATAAAGACCGGAAAGCACACTTACTATGATGATCAGCGCAGGAATGAAAAGGAATACCTGCCATTCTTTCAGCAGCTGCAAGGTTACACCATCGGGAATGAAATGGTCGAACAACCGCAGGATCAGTGGTACCATCAGTAAGGAAAGGATCGCCGCAAAGAAGGTCAGCACGAGACTTTCGCCCAGGAACTGCCAGATGAGTTTACCACGACTGCTTCCCATGGCTTTTCGTATCCCGATCTCTCTTGCGCGTTCTCCCGCCTGTGCAGTTTGTATGTTGATGAAGTTGATGCAACCCAGCAGCAGGAGGAAAATCACCAGCGTACTAAGTCCGTATATCGTGCTCCAGCTCGCCTGCCGTTGATCGAACAGATCGAATTTGCTGTTGAAATGGAAATCGTTCAGGGGCTGCAGGTGATAGAGATTCTTGTTGTCTTTATCGAGATATTTTTTCCGGATATTCAATAATTGCCGCTCTATCTGATCCGGGGAAACGCCCGGCTTGAGCAGCATATGCAGGTTACAGGAAGAGTTGGTACTGTTCCAGCGCCCCCAGGCGGTGACTTCTTTCAGGTCGGCCACGGCCGGAATGGTGGAGAAGGAAACAAACTCCTGGGCCTGAAGGTCCGATCTTTCTTTGAATGCCTCCACGATGCCGGCAACCGTCACCTGTATGGAATCATTGTACATCAGCGTACGGCCAACTACATCAGCCGGCTTCATGCCCGGGAAATATTGTTCCGCACGGGATTCCGTCAATACGGTCTGGTAAGCTTTTGTGAGCGCTGCAGGTGATCCGTACAGCCATTTATAGGGATACACCACAAAATACTGATCATCTGCAAAGAGGATGTTTTTCTGATGCCTGAACTTTTGCTCGTGTCCTTCCGCTTTTACATCCATATCGTGATCAAAAATATGGGCCAGTGCCTGCACCCCCGCTACTTCATGACGCATGGCATCCGCCAGTGGCATAGGCACCCCGGAGGTGTTGATCACCGTACTGCCGAAGTTGAGATCGGAAACAGCGCGGTAAATACGATCCCGGTTGGGATGGAATTTATCGAACGAAATATCATAATACACGATCATCCATATCACAAGCGCTGCACTGATCCCCACACTGAGCCCCAGTACATTGATCGTTGAGATGGTCCTGTTTTTCCACAGGTTCCGGAATGCGATCTTGAAATAGTTCTTTAGCATGGCATCCTCTTTTTTATTCTGTCCTCAAAGATTTGATCGGGTTCATGCGGGCAGTTCTCACGGATTGATAGCTGACTGTCAACATCGCCAGTATAAGAGCCAACAGACCGGTGGCAAAATATATCCACCATTGCACTTCCACATGATACGCGAACTTGTTCAGCCAGCCATTCATGAAATATGCCGCCAGTGGCAATGCAATGGCAATAGCAACGAGCACGAGACGAAGGAACTCCTTGCTGAGCAAAGTCAGTATCTGCATAACGCTCGCTCCCAACACCTTGCGGATCCCTATTTCCTTGGTACGCTGTTGTGCCGTGAAAGTAGCCAGCCCGAAAAGGCCAAGGCAGGCGATGATGATGGCGAGTACGGTAAAGGCGGCGGATAAGCGGCCGATCACCTGTTCACTGCGGTACATTTCGGCGAAGTCCGTATCCAGGAAATGTGCTTCAAACGGATATTCCGGGTTGAATTGCTTGAAAGCCTTTCCGATGCTGGCAATGCCGGTTTCCATTTCATCAGGCTTCACTCGTATAAGGATGTAGCCATTATCCGTGTTGCGGTAGCGAATCACCATCGGTCCTACTTTAGTCTGCAGATGGTTGCTGGCGAAATCCTTCGTAACACCGATGATGGGATTCTTTTTATTGTTAATGGTCAGTATCTGCCCTACATACGGACTTTTCAGGCTCATCACTTTTGCTGCAGTTTCATTGATCACCACACCATCGGAGTCTGAAGGAAAATCCCTGGAGAACGTACGCCCTTCTATCATCTCCAGTTGCATCACCTTTTGAAGGTCGTACCCGGAATGCAGATTGTCAAAGAGAATATCATCCTTGGGATTTTTCCCCGGCCAGTCCACCCCGGAGAAGTTATTCCCTATCGCTATCGGCAGCTGATCTGCATCCGACACGGCCACAATGCCAGGCATTCCCGCCAATGTGCTGCGGAAAGGCTGAATATCCTTACTGATCGATCCTTCATTCCGGAGCCATACCACCTGATCTTTATTCAATCCCAGGTTACGGTTCTTGATGAAGCTGATCTGCTGGTACACCAGGATGGCTCCTACGATCAATACAGTGGAGATTACGAACTGGAAAACCACAAGCCCTTTCCGCAGCCAGATAGCGCTGGAGCGCAGTCGCAACATACCGCCTTTCAGCGTGGCAACGGGATTCAATGATGATAAATAGAACGCGGGATAGCTGCCTGCCATGAAACCGGTGAAAACAGCCAGTGACAGCAACGCCAGCATGTTATACCAGGTGAAAAGCGGCACGGTGATCGTAATGTTCACCATATTCTCGAAAGAAGGCAGCAGGAGCCACACCAGCAATAACGAGAAGACAGAAGCGATCAGCACCATGATAAAGGATTCGCCGAGGAACTGCGAAACAAGGGATCCCTTACCCGCACCGATGCTTTTACGAACGCCTACTTCCTTGCTGCGCTGAATAGCGCGGGCAGTGGAAAGGTTCATGAAATTGATACAGGCGATCAACAGCACGAAAACAGCGATGATAATGAAAAGACGTACGTATTCGATGCGGCCACCGGCGGCTTTGCCATTCTGAAAATGGCCAAACAGATAGGTGTCTTTATAAGGATAGAGGAATACATCGGTATTGGATTCTTTCTTATTCCGCTGTATGATGCCTTTCACTTTGGCATTCACTTTATTCATATCCGCCTGCGGGTCCACCAGCACAAAGGTGCGTGGAGCGTTGTTGCCCCATTCTTTCAGCCAGGGATTCTCCTGTGTCAGTCGTTCAAAGGGCAGCAGCCAGTCAAATTTATAGGTGGAATTCCGGGGAAGATCTTTCATCACACCGGCTACCATATAATCTTCCCTGCCTTCCAGCCGCACCATATTCCCCATCGCTTTCCCATCGCCAAACAGCGTATGGGCAGCCTTTTCCGTCAACACAATATCATTCGGGCCCAGCAGTGCCTTGTTCGGATCTCCTTCAATAAACGGGAAGGTGAACAACTGGAAAATATCGTTGTTGGCATACAGGCCTTTGAATTTATAGCCCTTGTCCCCGGTGCTCATCAGTTTCTCCGTCTGCCAGCCTACCTGTGCGGCCTTTTTTATGCCGGGGATCTCTACTTTCAACTGATCCGCCAGTGGGCCCGGTGTAGCCGATACCGTTAGTATGAAATTATTCGAATAATACTGGTTTTCATATACCTGGTAGATGTTCGGCAGCTTTTCATGAAAACGGTTGACGTTCCACTCATTCGCGACCCACAGCAGAATGAACATACAACAGGTAAGTGCAAATGTGAGCCCGGAAATGTTGATGATCCCGAACACTTTGTTATTCCAAAGGTTCCTCCAGGCGATCTTGATGTAATTTCGGATCATATGCGGATTATTCTGTTTTTAATGATTTGACGGGGTTCAACAATGCCGCCTTTACGGACTGGAAGCTGATGGTAAGCACCGCTACTCCTGTGGCTACCGCACCGGCCAACACAAACATCCACCATTCGAGGTTGATCCGGTAGGCATAATCCTTCAGCCATTGCTGCATGAGATACCATGCCAGCGGCGTAGCCAGCAGGATGGCGATTAATACCAGCCGGAGGAAATCTTTGCTCAACAGGCTCACCACGTTTGCCACAGAAGCGCCCAGTACTTTGCGGATGCCGATCTCTTTCGTGCGTTGCTCCACTACATAAGCCACCAGTCCGAATAAACCGAGGTAGGCGATGATGATCGCCAATGCTGCAAACAGCAACGCAATCTTGCCCACTTTCTGCTCGGCCTGATACATCCCTTCAAAATCCTTGTCCATGAAACTGTAGGAGAACTGCTGGCCGGGTGAAAAGGCCTTCCATTGTTTTTCCACTGCTTTCACAAAAGCCTGTTTATCCACCGTTGCTGTCGTACGCACGGCTATATTAGCGCCTGCATTATTCCTTGTTTTCTGCAGCAAAAAACATAAAGGTCCAATGGGGCTGTGCATGGACGAAAAATGAAAATCCTTCACCACACCGATCACCGGCATCCTGCGCGTGGTTTTGCCCGCATCGCCCGTGAAGTAATAAACATCCCGGCCCACAACCGGCTCTTTGAACCCGAACGCCTTTACGGCTGCTTCATTGAGCACAACGGCATTGCTGTCTGTCGGAAACTCCGGCGAAAAGAACCGCCCGCTCACCATTTCCATTCTCATGGTTTTCAGATAGGCCTCATCTACCTGCCAGTTTTGCATAGACACTCCTTTCCCCTGTTGCGCAGCATCGGGGAAGAAGGGATTATCGCTCCTGTCTGTATTGGTGGGCAGGTAAGCAGCCACAGTGGCGGATTCTGCGCCAGGCAGGTGTTCCAGCTCTTTCCGGAAAGTTTCTGCCTGCCGGGTGGTGAGCAGATAAGTATTCTGGATGATCAATACCTGCTCTTTATTGAAACCGAGTTGCTTATGCTGGATGAAATACAACTGCCGATAGATCACTACAGTGCCGGTCAGCAATATGATCGTCACGGTGAATTGCGCCACCACCAATATGCTGCGCAGGCGGGCGCCTCCCATCTGCCTGCGGAGTGTTCCTTTCAGCACCGCGATCGGCTGGAAAGCAGAGAGGAAGAAAGCAGGATAGCTTCCCGCCAATAATCCCACCATGAGAGGGATAGCTGCCATCACCACCAGAAAGCGCCAGGTGAGTAAATTAGACAGGCTGAGCGATTTTCCGGACAAACTGTTGAATGCTGGCAACACCAGTATTACGGCCAACACCGCCAGTATCAGCGCCAGTACAACCGTAACGGTGGATTCTGACAGGAATCGCGCGATGAGGGAGCTTCGTTCTCCGCCAAGCACTTTGCGGATACCCACTTCCCGCGCCCGGCCGGT
Source organism: Chitinophaga niabensis (assembly GCA_017849435.1). Taxonomy (GTDB): domain Bacteria; phylum Bacteroidota; class Bacteroidia; order Chitinophagales; family Chitinophagaceae; genus Chitinophaga; species Chitinophaga niabensis_A. The sequence goes on along the minus strand of JAFIGY010000002.1, from coordinate 592,137 downwards.
GCTTTGTGCTGTGGCCAGGTTCATAAAATTGATGCAGGCGATCAGGAGAATGAAAAAAGCAATGGCGGAAAATATGTACGCATACTGAATGTTGCTATTGGCATCCAGCTCTCCGCCCCGGTTGGAACGCAGGTGAATATCCCGGATAGGCATCAGGGAATAACGAAGGAAATTGCCCTGTTTTTCAAACCCGGCAATATCCATTCCCAATATTTTCTGTAAATACGGACCTACATACCGGGAGTTGATGTCCCGGAAATTCCTGTTGAACTGCCCCATATCTGTCCCTTTCCTCAATTTCAGGTATGTGGTATAATTGTGCGATACCCAACTACCCTCCCTGCTGCCATTCTGATTAGCCATGGAAAGGAATATCTGCGGCCGGAAATGCGTATTGGAGGGAATATCGGCAATTACTGCCGTGATCCGGTAAGAAGCGGACTTATCCACGAGGAGCGTTTGACCGACGGCCGCATCCACCGAACCGAAATACTTGCGCGCCATCGTTTCGTCCATGACCATACAATTCACTGCCAATGCCTGTTTTGCGCTGCCGGCCAGTATTTTAAAGGGGAAAACATCGAAGAGTGAAGAATCGGCAAACAACACTTTTTCTTCTACATAACTTTCCGTCCCTTTCGTCAATATCCAGTTACCAACACTTCTTAACCGCACATAACTTTCTACCTGCGGATAATCTTTGGCCAGCGCAGGTCCCATAGGATCTGAGGTAACGGCCATATTAAAATCGCTTGCGCCGTAACGGATATCCGAGTTTATACGGTAAATCCTGTCCGAATCAGGGTTCCATCTTTCATAGCTCAGTTCATCGAACACATAGAGGGCAATGAGCAGGCAGCAGGCGAGACCGGTCATCAGTCCGCCTACATTGATGAACGTATACCCTTTGTTACGCCAAAGGTTCCTCCATGCTATTTTGAGGTAGTTCCTGAACATCTCGTACAATTTTATTCCGAACGCAACGAGCGCACCGGGTTTAATAATGCTGCCCTGATGGATTGAAAGCTGATGGTGCCCAAAGCGATGGTCAGCGCACTAAGCCCCGCCACCGCAAAAGCCCACCAGGGAACGTTGATATGAAAAGCAAAGTTCTGCAGCCATTGGTTCATCCCATACCAGGCAACGGGCGCGGCAATAAAGATGGCGATGAACACAAGCAACAGGAAGTCGCGGGACAGCAGCACGGTGATATTGGCTACGGAAGCGCCGAGCACTTTACGGATGCCGATCTCTTTCGTGCGCTGACGCGCGATCAGCATAGCCAGTCCGAATAATCCCATACAGGCGATGATAATGGCCAAAGCGGCGTAAGCGCCGAACAACCCGCCGGAACGCTGTTCCTGGTCATACTCTCTGGCAACAGCACCTTCCACGAAACGATAGTTGAACGGAAATGCCGGAAGCACTTTGTTCCATACCTTTTCCAGCTGTGCCAGCTGGGCCTGTGTATCTCCATCCGCCAGTCGTATGGATAATACGCCGGCACGTTTATTCATCATCGCCACCATCGGCATGATCGGTTGGCGCAGGGACTGAATATTAAAATCCTTCACAATGCCGATCACTTTCCCTTTCCGGGGCTCGTCACTGCCGTTCCATACGATGCGGGACCCGATAGTAATGCCTGCACCGAATTTTTTTGCGGCCACTTCATTGATCACGAAAGCATCAATGCTATCCGAAGGAAAACGGGGGTCAAAATCGCGCCCCTGCAACATCTTCACCCCTGCGTTGGTCAGGTAGGAAAAATCGGTGGATATGCACAGGGCCGCAAAATTATCTTCGAGCTTCACGCCTTCATTTCCCACCGGGTTCACGTTGATGCCACCCCCTCCACCGAAGGGAGTACTGGTATAACTGGCGCTCTTCACGAACGGCAACTGTAATACCTCCGTCTTCATCACATCCCTCGCATCGCTCATGCGGGCGCTTCTGAGAGAAAGGTTCACAAGGCCCTTGCGGTTGTACCCCAGATCCTGCTGCTGCATATACCGCAACTGGGAATAGATCACGATCGTGGCAACGATCAGCCCAATGGCGATCGTGAACTGAGACACCACCAGTACCTTGCGGAAAAGGGATTTGCCGGAAGCGGTACCGGCGCCCCCTTTCAGGATGCGGACAGGCAGGAAGCCCGAAAGATATAAGGCCGGGTAACTGCCGGCCAGCAGGCCCACTACAATTGACAGCAGGAACAACGCGGCGAAAAGCAGTGTATTCGTCAGGATGAATAGCTCGATGTGCTTACTGGTCACATAGTTGAATCCGGCGAGGAGACATTGCGCCAGTAAAATGGCCAGCAGGAACGCGGTGATGGAAACGATCACGGATTCAATGAGGAACTGGGTGATGAGGGCTTTCCGCGCAGCGCCCATCACTTTCCGCAATCCTACTTCCATCGCTCTTTCCTGCCCCCTTGCCGTAACGAGGTTCATAAAATTGATACAGGCGATCAGGATAATGAACAACCCGATCACACCGTAGATGTATAATTTGGAGTAACCATTGGATGGCGCCTGGTCACCTTCCGGATAGAGGTGTATGTTAGCCAGTGGCTGCAACACATATCCGAAATCCACCCCAAACTGTTTGGCGATGGAGACCACATGTTTCTTTGCAAAAGCATCTAATTCTCCCCGCATCATGGCAGGAGTAACACCCGCAGGCAGCTGTACAAAGGTTTCATTCGAACCGAAGCCAAACCAGTTCTCTTCGGGTTTCGAGCCTGCTTTCAGGGCGTTCCGGGTGAAGGTGGTGTAGGACAACACCATGTCAAACCCGATATCTGTATTGGCCGGAATATCTTTTGCCACACCAGTAACGAGGCAGTCATACTCATCCTGTATCCGGATCGTTTTGCCTATTGGGTTTCCCTTCCCGAAATATTTTCTGGCCGTGGTTTCCGTGAGCACGGCAGTGTAAGGTTCTTTCAATACTGTGGCAGGGTTTCCGGCCAGCAAAGGAAAACTGAACATCTGGAACAAACCCGCATCTCCATATACGATGTTTTCCTGCCTGAACTTTTCCGCTCCGGTGCTGACCGACATTTCATTCTGGTAGTGAATGCGTACAGCATCCTTGAGCCGCGCGGATTCCAGCTTCAGGTTGGGAGCCGCGCCGAACTGGGTGATAGTGCCATATTCGATGCGTCCGTCCCTTTGATGGCTCACTGTGTTCAGCCGATAAATGTTGGCAACATCCTTATGAAATAAATTAAAACTCAGTTCATCCTTGATGAACAGCACGATCAGGATGCAGCAGGCCATGCCAATGGCGAGTCCCGCAACATTGATGGCGGTGATGCCTTTGTTGCGCAGTAAGTGCCGTATGGCCACTTTGATGTAATTCCTGATCATAAGCAGAGATTTATTCTGTCCTTAATGCTTTTATCGGGTTCGTCAACGCGGCCTTTACAGATTGGATGCCTACGGTGATCCAGGCGAGCAACAGCGCAGCCGCTGCGGAAACTGCAAACATCCACCATTGCATGTGAATGCGGTAGGCAAAATCCTGCAACCAGCCATGCATAAGATACCAGGCCACCGGCGTTGCCAGCAGGATGGCTATCAATACCAGTTTGATGAAATCTTTCCCAAGCAATCCCACAATGCTCCCTACAGAAGCCCCCAGCACCTTGCGCACGCCTATCTCCTTTGTGCGCTGCTCCGCCATAAAAGCGGCAAGACCAAAGAGCCCCAGGCAGGCGATCAATACCGTCAGCCCCGTGAATATGCTGAATATCCTGGCCAGCCTGTCTTCCGCCTTGTACATCGCATCATAGGCATCGTCCATAAACTGATATTTGAATGGGTTGTTATCGTCATATTTCTCAAACGACTTCCGGATAGCCGCCAGCAAAGTGGGCATATTCGCACCTGCAGTGGTTTTCACAAAAAGACAACCGCCTGCCGAACGCCAGGTGGAGGCGGTGTCTTTACTAACAAACAGACTGAGTGCATCAACTTTGCGATGGAGCGATGCGTAAGAAAAATCCTTCAGTACACCCACAACTTCGTATTGGTCATTCCCCAGATGAAGGAAACTTCCAATGGGATTTGCAGGCAGGCCGAGTTTTTGAATAGTGGTTTCGTTAACAGCAACCTTGTTCCCCTGTGTGAGCAGCTCTGCATATGCAGGCGCCTGTTTCCATTGTAATCCCAGCATAGGAATAAATGCACTGTCTACATGATACACCGGCAGCATTACCTGTTCTTTTGTTTCGGCATTCTCGGTGAAGAAGCAATTATACCCGCCATACATGGGGAAACTCGCCATGGCTGTCTGCCGGACACCGGCGATGGCGCTGACGTCGTTACGGAAAGCATTGTAATGATCTCCGGCTGCCGCCGCAAAAGGCACCATGATAATATTGGTTCTGTTCACGCCCGTATCCGTATGCCGGAAAAAATCCAGCTGCCGGTCAATCACCAGGCCGCAAACGATCAATGCAATGGAAATACTGAACTGCAATACGGTAAATACTTTTCTAATGGAAGCCCCTCCTGACCGTCGGCTGAGCTTGCCGGCCAGCGTGGAAACGGGTTTGAAAGACGACAATACGAGTGCCGGGTAACTGCCGGCGATGAAGATGGTGATCATCAACAAACCCGCTCCGATACCCAGCATAACAGGGCTGAGCAAAAATGAAGTATCGATATGCAATGATAGCTGCTGATAAAAGACCGGTTTAACGAGCAGGAAGATCAATACGCCCAGTACAAATGCCAGCACGGCATACAGTCCGGATTCAACATAGAATTGTCTGGCCAGTCCCGCCCTTCCCGCACCGAGCGTTTTGCGCACGCCCACTTCCTTAGCCCGTAATGTAGCTCTTGCGGTGGCAAGGCTCATATAGTTGATCAGCGCCAGTAACAATATCAGGCCGGCTACCAACGGAAATATTTTCAAATACCGGAGGTTGGAGAAATCGCCGAAGTTGGCAGAAAGATGCATATTTTTTATGCCTGTAAAAACATATCGTTCGCTGCTCTTGTCTTTTCCCTGCGCTGACAACTGCTGCATGGTGCGGCTAACGGCATCTGCATCCCGCGGATCTTTCAACAGGAAATACGTTTTGAATGCCCCGATCCCCACATTGGGCGTTTTCAGCATCCCCTGGCTCTCATCCATCTTTAAAAAACTGGAAAGTGATGCCACAAAATCGTAGGTGATCGTAGAATTGGAAGGAACATCTTCCGATACACCCGTCACTTCGAAATCATATATTCCTTCATACCGCAGCACCTTTCCCACCGGTTCGTCCTTCCCGAAATAACGTGCGGCCGCACTTTTCGACAGTACTACCGTAAATGGTCTGTCCAGCGCATGCGCTGGATCTCCCTTTAGCAGGGGAAAAGTAAAAAAGCGGAAGAAGTTGCTGTCTGCAAAATGGAACTTTTTTTCAGATAATTTAATGGCCGGTTGCGCTGCATTCCGGATCACCGCCGGGCGGTTGGATGTTCTCAGGCGGAGGAAATCTTCCACCCGCGCATCGTGTTCTTTTACGGAAGGACCGGCCTGGTAGGTCATGAATGGCAGTTGTACCGTATCCGCTCCCATTGCGATCCTGGCATATACATCAAAGATCCTCCCGGAGCGTTGATGGAAGCGGTCGAAACTCATCTCATGCGCCACATACAGCATTATAAGCATGCAAACCGCCAGCCCGATAGCCAGACCGGAGATGTTGATGACGCTGTACAGCGTATGTTTACAGAAGTTCCGCCAGGCGGTTCTGATGTAATTCAGGAGCATAGGTAATATTTATTTATTTGCTGAGCCTCCGTTTCCTGTAAAAATTGATCAGGTATAATCCCCCGATCAGCACAACCAGCATTGGGATCACCATGTAAGGCAACAATTCGAACAGGTCGCCACCCGTAAGATTGCTGCCTACACCAGAGGAATGCCCGGCGTTCAGGCCGGCATCCAGCAACTTGTGCGCAAAACAGGATATTGACTTTTCCATACACAATTCTTTTACTCGGATTTAAGCGAGCGCACCGGATTGATCAGTGCGGCTCTGACAGATTGTAAACTAACAGTGCAGATCGCGATCAGGATGGCGATACCGCCTGCCGCCGCAAATACCCAGGCAGGCATCACAATGCGGTAAGCGTAATCGTTCAGCCAGTTCTGCATGGCAAACCAGGCAATGGGCGTGGCAAGCAGAATGGCGATCAGCACGAGTTTCAGAAAATCTTTCGAGATCAGCCGGATGATGTTACTGACAGAAGCGCCCAATACTTTCCGGATCCCGATCTCTTTGGTTCGTTGCGAGATCGCGAAAGTAGCCAGGCCGAAGAGGCCGAGGCAGGAGAGAAAGATCGCCACACCGGCGAAAGCGATAAACAGTTTACCGGTACGCGTTTCACTTTCGTACATCCTGGCGTAGCCGGTATCGAGGAATTCCGGCTCAAAAGGATAGTCCGGGTTATATCTTGCCCATATCGTTTTGATCTTGTCCATCACAGCCGCCGTATTCCTGCCGTCTGTTTTAACATATAGCTGCCAGTTCGCAGGCCGGTAGAACATTACCAGCGGTTTGATCTTGCTATGCATGGACCCGCTCTGGAAATCTTTTACCACGCCGATGATAATGCCCGGCCGTTCATACAGCTTGAACGGTTTCCCCACCGGATCCTTCAGCCCGGTAAGCCTGATAGCTTCCTCATTGAGAATATATGCGGCGGAATCCGCCTTGCCATACCGGAAGGCTCTCCCTTCTTTCATCTGCAATTTCATAGAAGGGATAAAATCCGCATCTACTGCCAATGTGTTCACATTCAGGTTGTCATTCTCCTGTTTGCCATCCCAATCCGTATCACTGGTGGCATTATCCAGCCTGATCACCTTGCTGTTCCCGAACGTAACGGCTGTTACGCCAGGGATCTGTTTTATTTCTTCTTTTACAGATTCCCCATGATCCTGCATACTGCGGACAGGGAAAACGAATACATTTTCTTTATTGAAACCAAGCTCCCTGGTATTGATATATCGCAACTGCAGGCCGATCACCAGCGTACTGCCGATCAATACCACGGAGATAGCAAATTGCGCTATCACAAGCCCTTTCCGGAAGTACCCGGATCCGTTGGAAATAGCCCCCTTGCCCTTCAACGACTTCAGGGGGGAAAAAGATGTCAGGAAGAGAGCCGGGTACAAGCCCGCTGCCAGCAGCATCAGCAGCGCTCCAAAACCAAGGATCCCCAGTATCCGGCCTTCCAGCAGGTTCAAGTGCATGGATTTACCGAGGATGTTGTTGTATATGGGAAGCGCCAGGTAGATCAATCCAATCGCCAGTACTGCCGCAATAAAGAACACCAGCAGCGATTCACTCATGAACTGCCGGAAGAGCTGCATACGGTTAGCCCCCACGATCTTGCGCACACCAATCTCCACGGCACGGTAACTGGCCCTCGCAGTAGAAAGGTTCACATAATTGATGCAGGCGATGAGCAGGATGACGATGGCCACGAGAAAGAAAATGCGGATCACTTTGATGAGCCCTTCACTACCGTTTACATCATACAGGTGCACATCCTTCAATGCCATCAGGAGATATCCCCGGTGAGGGGTATTCTCATTGGGACTGTTCACCTCCCACAGTTTGCCCAGTTTCGCTTCGGTGGCTTTGATGTCCATATCCGGCCGCAATTGCAGATAAGTGCGTACATTAAAGTTTCCCCAGTCGTTATCACGGGAAGCCCAGTACCGGTTATTCCCATACCCTTTTACCAGCCTGTCAAAGGGAAAGAAAATATCGTAGCGGATGCTGGAGTTCTCCGGTATATCCGCCATCACGCCGGAAACCACGAACTGGTTTTCTTTGTCTACAGTGATCGCTTTACCCACAGGATCTTCATTCCCGAAATATTTTTTTGCAATGGATGCGGAAATAACGATGGAATTGTTGTCGTTGAAAGGCCGTTTCTTATCCCCTTTCAGCAGCGGGAAGTTGAATACGCTGAACATCGAGGAGTCCGCATAAGCCATCTTCTTTTCATAGAAAACCTTGTCTCCATATGCGAAACGGGAAAAATCAAAATTATTGGCCACCCGCACGGCATTCAATACACCGGGCACAGACCGCAGGGCATGTGCGGCAACGGCGCTTTGGGTGGTGCCCCAGTATTGCATGCTCCCGCCGGATTCAAACGTGCTGTGCACTTCATAGATATGTTCCTTCCCCGGATGAAATCCGTCGTAGCTCAACTCTTCCTGCCGCCACATCAGCAGCAGGGTAGCTACCGCCAGCCCGATGGCCAGCCCGCCAATGTTAATGACGGCATATAGCTTCTGCTGCTTTAGGGCTCTCCAGGCAATCCTGATACTCCGGAACATACAATAGCGGTTTTATACGTGAAATTGTTCTTTGATGTTTTCCGTTACCACCTTACCGTCAAACAGGTTCACAATGCGATGCGCAAAACCGGCATCGTAAGGGGAGTGCGTTACCATGATCAGGGTGGTGCCGGCATCGTTGAGCTCCTGCAGGAGTTTCATCACTTCTTCCCCATTGGTGGAGTCCAGGTTACCGGTGGGCTCATCCGCCAGGATCAGCTTGGGTTTTGCTACCACAGCGCGGGCAATGGCTACCCTTTGCTGCTGACCGCCGGAAAGCTGCTGCGGGAAGTGATTGCGGCGATGCATGATGTTCATGCGCTCGAGCACTTCTTCTACCCTTTGCTTACGTTCGCTGGAGGGCACTTTGAGATACAACAGCGGCAATTCCACATTCTCGAATACAGTGAGCTCATCAATGAGGTTAAAGCTCTGGAACACGAAGCCGATGGCGCCCTTACGCAGCTGCGCACGCTGGCGTTCGCTCATACGGGCCACCTCCTTCCCCCAGAAATGATATTCGCCATCGGAGGGATTGTCCAGCAGGCCAAGGATGTTCAGGAGAGTGGACTTCCCGCAACCGGAAGGTCCCATGATGGCAACAAACTCTCCATCCTGCACATCCATGTTGATGCCGTTCAGTGCGGTGGTTTCTACTTCTTCCGTAGTAAAGAGCTTCTGCAAATTGACTGTTCTGATCATTGTTGTGGTTTGAATGTTGTGATGTAAGATGTTAAAATTCCAGTACCTCTTTGTTACCGAAATTCTCATAAGAAGAAGTGATCACCTGGTCGCCCGGTTGCAGGCCGTCCAGCACTTCAAAGTAAACAGGGTTTTTGCGGCCGAGGGAGATGTTGCGTTTCACAGCGCGCTTTCCGCTCTTGTCAACCACATACACCCAATTTCCCCCGGTATCGGAAAAGAATCCACCCACGGGCAAAAGCATGGCTTCTGATGATTTTCCTAGTTCGAGGCGGATAGGAGAGGATTGCCCGCGGCGGATACCTTCCGGTGTCGCATTTACAAAATTCATATCTACTTCAAAACGACCGTTCTTTACTTCAGGGTATACTTTGGAGATCGCCATCTCGTTGTTCTTACCATTGAACTCAAAGGAGGCTTTCAATCCGGCAAATACCCGTGAAATATAGTGTTCGTCTATTTCTGCCCGCATTTTAAACCCGTTCAGGTCATCGATCTGACCGATGTTCTGGCCGGCCTGGATGCTGGTACCCACCTCCACGTTGATGGATGACAACTGTCCGTCTACCGGCGCCCTCACCACCAGGTTACTTAGATTCTCCTTCATCATCTGCAAATTACGCTGCGTACGCGCAATGGTCCCTTCCAGCTGGGAGATCTGGGTGGTGGCATTGTTGATCTGGTAATCCTGCGACTGCACCTCTATCTGGCGCTGCTTTACCAGCTTTTCATAATCCCGCTTGGTTTTCAGAAATTCCTGCTCGGCCACTACCTTGTCTTTGAACAGTTTGCTGTTCCGGTCGTATATATCCTTGGCCTGATCTACCTGGTAATCCAGGTCGCTGAGGGCCTTTTCCAGCGAAAAGCGATCCTGCTTCAACCGCAACCGCGTATTCTGTAATTCGTTGATCAAACGGTACATCTCTGTTTCCCGGTTCACGAAGTCCATCATCAGTCGCTGGTTTTCCAGCCGCAGGATGGAATCGCCGCGCTTCACCATGCTGCCGCCCTCCAGGAATTTGTAAGCCACATATCCGCCTTCAATAGCGTCAAGGCGGATGGTTTTGAGCGGATATACAACAGCGGTCACCGCAATGTACTCATCAAAGGAGCCTTTGGTAACCGCGGAAATAGTGATCTTGTCTTTTTCTACGTTCAGCTTGCTTCTCTTATCGGCAAAAATAAAGCCCCATAAAATGAGCAGTAACAGCACCCCTCCTCCGCCAACGAAGAAGATCCGCTGCCTGTTCCAGAATTTCTTTTTGAGTTGTCTATCCATGATCGTAATTGCTGCCGGTAGATACCCAATCCATGTGCCAAGCCGTGCCAAATGCCGGAACACACTACCATGGCTAATTTGGGGATACCTGCCGCGGACCGTTCTGTTCCAAAGCGGACAGGGAGTGTCCGTTTCCGGACAGTTCTCCGGGCAATCGCAGCAGTTTTAAAATAACCCGCCGGCGAAGAAAATCTTTGTTTAATATTGCTGATGGGCTGTTTTACAAGATAAATCCGCCCATCAACCATCATCCGGCATGCGGAACGGAATGCCATTTGTAGTGTTCGTACCCGAACCGGTCAAACCCAAATTTTTAATACAGATGAATACGCAGCAAGGAAAGATTTTAATCGTGGATGACGATGCGGATGTTTTAAGGGCGGCGCGCCTCCTGCTTAAAAGGCACTTTGCCCAGGTGGATTTCGAGAAGAATCCGCAAAAGATCCCTTACCTCGTCAGCAACTTTGAATACGATGTGATCCTCCTGGATATGAATTTCACCCGCGACCTCAGCAGCGGAAAAGAAGGATTTGAATGGCTGGATCGTATCCTGGACATCAATCCGAAAGCAACCGTGGTGCTCTTCACCGCTTACGGCGATGTGGAAATGGCCGTGCGCGCCATCAAAGCCGGTGCGGTGGACTTCGTGCTGAAGCCCTGGGAAAACGAAAAGCTCATCGCTACCATGCAGACCGCCGTGCAGACCCATCAGGCGAAACAGGAAAAGAAAGCCGGCGGCGCCACACTCCATACAGATAATGTGCTCATTGGGGACAGTCCCGCCATGCAGGAAGTAATGGAAACCGTATCCCGTGTGGCCGGTACGGATGCCAACATCCTCATCCTGGGAGAGAACGGTACCGGCAAAGACCTGCTGGCCCGGCAAATTCACGCGCTTAGTCAGCGGAAAGACAAATCCTTCGTGAGCGTTGACCTTGGCGCCCTTAGCGAAACACTCTTCGAAAGCGAACTCTTCGGCCACGTCAAAGGCGCCTTCACCGATGCGCGGGACGACCGGAACGGGCGGTTCGAGGAAGCCAGCAGCGGCACCATCTTTCTGGACGAGATCGGGAACATCTCCATCCCCTTCCAGGCGAAGCTGCTCACCGTACTGCAGAACCGCGCCGTTACCCGTGTGGGTTCCAATAAAGCCATCCCGGTGGATGTACGCCTTATCTGCGCTACCAACCGGAATATCCAGCAAATGGCCGTCCAGCACTTGTTCCGGCAGGATCTCCTCTATCGCATCAATACCATCGAAGTACATCTTCCGCCGTTGCGCGAGAGAAAAGAAGATATCGTACCGCTGGCGGAATATTTCCTAGGCCTTTACCGCAAAAAATACAACCGCCCCGTGGCTTTCCTGCATGAAACGCTTACCACACAGTTAGAGAAATATGACTGGCCCGGAAATATCCGCGAACTGCAACATGCTATCGAGCGGGCGGTGATCCTTTGCCAGGGTAAAACGCTGATGCCGAAAGATGTTTTCGTAAAGACCAATGCCGCGGCCGAACCGCTGGATACAGGTTTCAATCTCGAAGAAATGGAAAGGAACATGATCTCGCAGGCGCTCAAAAAATGCAATGGCAATATCACCGATGCTGCTAAAGAACTGGGGTTAAGCAGGGCCGCACTGTACAGGAGGATGGAAAAATATAACCTCTGAGTGAATGAACCGCTTTAGTTTGAATATCCTTTTGAGGATTGTTGTGATGATCGTCACGATCATGGCCGGGTGCTGGCTCTGGTGGACCGGCTACCCGCTTACCGTGATCCTGGTGATACCCCTGCTGATCGGGCAGGTAATGGCCCTGTACTATTATCTCAACCGCGTGAACCGCAAGCTCACGCTTTTCCTGGAAGCGATCCGGTATGAGGATTTCTCTATCCGTTTCAGCGCAGATAACAAACTCGGCAAAAGCTTCAGCGCCCTCAACCACCAGTTCAATGAAGTACTCGAAGCGTTCCGCCAAACGCGGGCGGAACGGGAAGCCAACCTGAAATACATCGATACTATCATCCAGCACATCAGTATCGGGGTATTGTCCTTCGACCCGGACGGGAAAATAGAACTGATCAACCCCGCCGCCTTCCGGCTGATGGGCATCTACCGCCTCCGTTACATCGATGAGCTTAAACATTCGCATCCGGGCCTGCCGGAACTTTTGCTGGAACTTCCCGCCGGGCAAAAAATGCTGTACGCCACACAGAATGGCCAGCAGCTCTCCATACAAGCCACTACCGTAAGGTTACAGGGCAGGCTCGTGAAACTCATCTCCCTGCAGAACATCCATGCGGAACTGCAGCAAAAAGAGCTGGAAGCCTGGCAGAACCTGACCAAGATACTGCGGCATGAGATCATGAATTCCGTAACACCCATCGTGAGCCTTATCGGCACCATGCAGGAAATTGTGGAGCACGACATTGCCGTGCAGGAAGGCCAGGCCGAAGCGGTTGGCGATCTGAAGGAGGCCCTCGAAACCATCGAGAGCCGCAGCAAAGGCATCATGAACTTCGTGAACGCTTACCGGGATTATACCACATTGCCCAAGCCGCAATTCACGACCATCAACCTGAAACAACTGATACAATCCGTCAGCAACCTGCTGCTGGCCGATATGAAAGCCGCCGGCATCACGTACCATATGCATGTTTCACCGGACAATATAGAAGTACATGCAGATGAAACACAACTGCAAATGGTGCTCATCAACCTGTTGAAAAATGCCATGGACGCGCTGGAACACACGGATGATCCGGTCATCAGCGTAAAAGGTTCCCTTGGGAATGCACAGCAGGTAACGATCGAGATCATTGATAATGGTCCGGGTATCGATGCTGAAGCACAGGAAAAGATATTCATCCCTTTCTTCACCACCAAGAAAAAAGGCTCCGGTATCGGCCTGAGCCTTTCCCAGCAGATCATCCAGATGCATGGGGGACAATTGAAAGTGGTGAGTCCTCCGGGCAAGGGTACCACCTTTTACGTATTGCTTCCTAATTAAAATCTAAGTATGTTGCCGGATATATGTCCACGCTTATGTATCCAAAACCCTGGAAGATCGTATTTTTCTTCATCCTGCTGGCGGACCTGCTGGTAATAGGATTCAATGTACCCTATGCCCGTTTCGTCACCAAACCGTTGCTGATGATCTCGCTGGGCTGCTATGCCTGGGTGCTCGCACAACATATTTCCAACCCGCTCCGCAATCTTATTTTTGTGGCGCTGATCTTCTCCTGGTGGGGAGATGTACTATTGCTGTTCGATCATTTTTTTATCGCCGGATTGATCAGCTTCCTGCTGGCGCATTTGCTGTATACCGCTTTCTTTCTCCGTGTAAAACCCCGCGCAAAGATCAGTGCAAAGGAATGGGGATTTATGGGACTTGTTATCGTATATGCTATCCTGTTAGTATTCAGGCTGATGCCTTCGCTGGGCAGCCTGGCACCTGCGGTTGTAATCTATGCAGCAGTGATCACAATCATGCTACTGTCCGCCATTCGCGCGTTCGGGCTCTATGGCATACAGGCGGAAAGGTCTTGTGTAGCAGGAGCGATCCTGTTCGTAGCCTCCGATTCCATGCTGGCTATCGCCAGATTCCAGGGGGCGTTCACGGGCAGTGGCATACTCGTGATGCTGACATACGGACTGGCACAATGGATGATCGTGGAAGGGGCGATGAAATATTTGAAAACAACGAAATAATTTATTCAACCATGCGAAAGAAAACAGTACTTTTTTTATGCGGAATGATGGCCTGCACTGCCACGCAGGCGCAAACCTGGCAGGATACGCTGGCAAGGATCGAAACCTACTTCAGCAAATACAAACCGGAAAATCCCGGTGCGCAAATGGCCATCAGCCGTAATGGACAAATCATCTTCTCCAAAGCCTGGGGCATGGCCGACCTGGAGCATCATACACCCATGACCACCACATCCCTGACAGAAGCGGGTTCCGTGAGCAAGCAGTTCACTGCCGCCGCTCTCCTGCTGCTTGAACAACAGGGAAAGCTGTCTATTAACGATGATATTCACAAATACATTCCCGAACTGCCGGATTATGGTACCCCCATTACCCTTCGCCAGGTGATGCAGCATACCAGCGGTTTCCGTGACTGGGGCAGCGTAGCGGAGCTCACCGGGTGGCCGCGCGGTACCAGGACCTATAGCAACAACGATGCTTTGCGGATCATCTGCCGGCAGAAAGCCCTCAACAATGTGCCGGGTGCAGAATATATCTACAGCAACACGAACTATACGCTGATGACGATCATCGTGCAAAGGGTGAGCGGCATCGAGCTGAAAGACTTTACCCGTCCGAATATTTTTAATCCCGCGGATATGCCACTCTCCACGTGGCGATCCAGCTACAAAAAACTGGTCCCCAATCGTGCGATGGCTTACAGCATGGGGCCGGACGGAAGATATCTGAACGACATGCCGAATGAAAGCGTGTATGGGCACGGCGGCCTGCTCACCACCGCGGAGGAGCTTGTGAAGTGGACGAACTTCTACAGCAGTGGAAAATTCGGTCATCCTTCCCTCCTCCCGAAGCAGACCGCAAAAAGTAATTTCAACAACGGTGTGCCGCATGCATATGCCTCGGGCCTTGTTGTAACGAAGCTGAACGGAAAGGATGTGATCATGCACAGTGGCGCTACCGCCAGCTATCGCGCCAACCTCGAGTATTATCCTGAATCGGGCCTCTGCTTCGCGTTTGTGAGCAATACCTCGCAATTCGACGGGGACTCCACTTCTTCCTGGGCATTGACGCGGAACCTTTTCATACCGGAACCGGCAAAGGCATCTCCTTCCAAAACACCCACTGTGAAGGTATCGGAGGCCGAGCTGCAGAAATATAGCGGATGGTACAGGAATCCCAGAACCAATGCCGGTATGAAGCTGCTGGTGAAAGATGGGAAGCTGTATGCCAACACCAATACCCTGCTGGAACCACAGGGAAAGAGCTTTTTCAAAGCAGGCGGGAACAGGATCGAGTTTATGGATGGTGCGTTCAGGATGACGTCTCCGGACAGGGATACGCTTGTGTATACTGCAGTAGAATTTTCCAACGTTTCCGAAGGAGCGATCGCAAAGTACGCCGGCGAATATTATTCTGAAGAAGCCGAAGCACAGGTGTCCCTCGTGGCAGAAGGCACTACACTCACCTTCGTGCAACTGCAGAAACCGGATATGAAATTCAGGCTCGAGCCGCAATATAAAGATGGCTTTGCCTCTCCTTATGGTCCGGTTTATTTTGTGCGGGATGCCCGGAACATGATCAGCGGATTCCGAATATCCCTGTCCAGGGCGCGGAACATCTCTTTTTCGAAGGTGAAATAAGCTGAATTAACTACTTTTGACGTCTATGCATCAAACAGACTTCCTGGTAGTAGGCTCCGGGATCGCAGGGCTCACGTATGCCCTGAAAGTAGCAGAACAGTGCCCGGATAAAAAGGTGACCATCATTACCAAGACCCGCGTGGACGAAACGAATACCAAGTACGCTCAGGGTGGCGTGGCAGTGGTGAATGACCTGGAGAATGACAGCTTCGAGAAACACATCGAAGACACGCTGATAGCCGGGGATGGGCTCTGCAATGAAAAGATCGTGGAGATCGTGGTGAAAGAGGGGCCGGACAGAGTGAATGAACTGATCTCCTGGGGCGCGAATTTCGACAAGGAGAAAGACGGCGATTTTTCCCTCGGTAAAGAAGGCGGACATTCGGAATTCCGGGTGATCCATCATAAAGATGTGACCGGCCGGGAAATAGAACGTGCGCTGCTGGAAGCGATCCACCGTAAAAAGAATATCGAGCTGATCACCCACTGCTTTGTGGTGGACCTCATCACCCAACACCATCTCGGCTACCTCGTTACAAAATCCACGCTGGATATTGAGTGCTATGGCATCTATGTGCTGAACCTCAAGACCAACAAAATAGAAAAGATACTCTCCCGCCTCACTCTGCTGGCCACCGGCGGGAACGGACAGGTATACCGCACTACCACCAATCCTGTGATCGCCACCGGAGACGGAGTGGCCATGGTATACCGTGCGAAAGGACGGATAGAAAACATGGAGTTCATCCAGTTCCATCCCACCGCGCTCTATCAACCCGGCGAAAGTCCCTCCTACCTGATCACTGAAGCCGTTCGCGGCGACGGCGGTATTCTGCGAAACAAGAACGGAGAAGATTTCATGCATAAGTATGATGCACGGCTTTCTCTTGCACCCCGCGATATTGTGGCCCGCGCCATCGACAGCGAAATGAAGATCACCGGTACGGAACATGTCTATCTCGATTGCCGGCATATGGACCTGGAGAAATTCATCCATCATTTCCCGAACATCTACGAGAAATGTAAATCCATCGGTATCGATATTTCCAAAGACATGATCCCGGTTGCGCCGGCCGCTCACTACAGTTGCGGTGGTATTAAAACAGACGAATGGGGACATACCTCCATCCTCAACCTCTACGCCTGTGGAGAATGCGCCAGCACCGGATTGCACGGGGCCAACCGCCTCGCCTCCAACTCCCTGCTGGAAGCGATGGTTTTTGCGCACCGCTGCTACCAGGATGCCGTGCAGAAGATCGACAGCATCGCTTTCAGGGAAAATGTACCGGACTGGGATACACTGGGCACTACCGCTCCGCGGGAAATGATCCTCATCACGCAAAGCCTGAAAGAGCTCAAGCAGATCATGAGCGATTACGTGGGTATCGTGCGTACCAACGTCCGCCTGGAGCGCGCCATGCGCCGCCTGGATATTCTCCACGCGGAAACAGAGGCCCTCTACCGGGAAACCGCTGTATCTCCCCAGCTCTGCGAGCTGCGCAACCTCATCACCGCGGGTTATCTCATTGTGAAGGGCGCTGCTTTCCGCAAGGAGAGCCGCGGGTTGCATTACAATACCGATTATCCGAACAAGAGCGAACTGGTGCAGAACATTATCCTGTAACACATGTACTATATTCTCATCGCCTTCTGTTACAGTCTTTCCGTACTGCCGTTGTGGTTATTATACCGCCTCAGCGATGTGCTTTATTTTTTGGTGCATCATGTGCTGGGATACCGCCGGAAAGTAGTGATGGCAAATCTGCTGCAGGCCTTTCCGGATAAAACGGAAGCCGAGCGGAAAAAGCTAGCCGCAAAATACTACCGCAACCTCACGGATATGATGGTGGAAACCATTAAACTGCTCACGATGAGCAGGAGATCCCTGCAAAAGCGCTTCCAGTGCGACCTTAGCGTGCTGCAAAAGCTTTATGCGGAAGGCAGGAGCTGCCAGCTGCATCTCGGCCATAATTTCAACTGGGAATGGGCGAACCTGTTCTGTATGCAGGGCGTACAGTTCCCTTTCCTTGTGGTGTACATGCCCATCACCAGCAAAGCAGTAGACCGTATGTTCCGGCACTTCCGGGAAAAGTTCGGCACAGTGCTCATTCCGGCCAATGACATGAGCAATGGCATGGCCCCCTGGATAAACAAACAATATCTCCTCGCTTTGGTGGCCGATCAGAACCCCGGCAATCCCCGCCGCTGCTACTGGTTCCCCTTCCTGAATAAAATGACCCCCTTTTACAAAGGCCCCGAAACGAGCGCCCGCCGGTATAATATCCCGGTGGTGTTTGCAGATATTCGCAAAGTGAAACGCGGGTATTATGAGGCACAACTCACGCTCGCCTTTGAAAACCCGGAGCATGAACCGGAAGGAAAGATCACGGAAGCATTCGTACAGTACCTCGAAAAAAATATTCAGGAGCAACCGGAAGTATGGGTATGGAGCCACCGGCGATGGAAACATACTTACAAACCGGAAGAGTCCGAATAAGGAACGGGGTCCCGCCTGATGGTGGGACCCCGTTCCTTTTTTTAACCGATAGCATTATGCGGAAGGTATCTTCAGCTTCTGCCCCGGATGGATCAGATTCGGATCTTTGATCTGGTCCTTATTTGCTTCAAAAATATCCTGCCAGGTAACACCCGGGTAGTTCTTCGCGATCTTGCTCAGACTGTCTCCTGCCTGTACTTCATATTCCTGTTCAGCGCCGCCGTCGGCTACGGAAATGTTCAGTACCATATCGCCGGAACGCATTTCCGGGTCCAGCTTCTCATAAGTGCCCCAAATCTGGTCTTTCACGGCATTGGAAGGAGCGGTGCCTGTAACGTACAGCACACCATCCTGCTCTGCCACCTGCAGCCCGGTCACGCCAGCGCCGTTTGCCTGCTGTATCAGTTCAGCGTATTTATCCTGTAATGACATAATCTTACTTTTTTAAGGTTAATGGTTGAATGGAAAGGCCGATCTTACTTCAATGTCAGTTTGTTGATCACTTTCTTTGGTTTGGCTTCGTTAGCGGCTTGCATAACTTTCTTCAGTTCAGCTTTCGGGATAGTACCGGTAAGAGTTACTTCTCCATTGGCTACAGTGGCTGTTACGCCGCTGATACCCGCTTTCTTCAGTACGGAATCCACGCTGTTGCGCACCATATCGTCAGGGTTGATCACCACGGCGGGGGGCGGCGGAGGCGGAGGGGTCAGGGTAATGTTGTTCGTCACTGATTTGATCCCTTTCACTCCCTTGGCGGCATCTTCGGCCGTAGATTTTGCAGCTTCATCCATCACTTCACCGGTCAACGTAGCTACTCCACCTTTTACTTCCGCCATTACGCCAGGGGCTGCAGTGGCCAATTTGTCGTTCACTTCTTTCTGAAGTTTCGCATCGCTTGGCTTACAAGCATACAGGAATACGCCCATCATCAGTGCTAGACAGACGGTAAAAAAGGATTTGCGCTGTTTCATACGATTAAAATTTTACAGGAATTTAGGCAATCCTTCCCGAAATGACAATTATTTCTTCATTTAAATAATTGTTACGCAATTGAATATATAATAATGAGAAATCAATGTAACTAATTAAAAATGTATATGTTAAATCGATAAAACGTAGATTACGTATATCCGTCAGGGTTATATAAAAAAAACGCCGGAAGCTTTTATCCTCCGGCGTTTCCATTATAAAAGGTGATCTTTTAGTTCAATACATTCTTTTCCTGCTCTATCTCGATCCCTTCCTGTTCCTTCAGCTTGTTAAAGCCGCCGTTTATATTCCGCAGGTTATGGATACCTTCTTTTTTCAGCATGGAACAGGCGATCACGCTGCGATAACCGCCCTGACAATGCACATAGAGATTGTGATGATCGTCAAAATCCGCCATGGAACCCGGGTCTGTAAGGTCGCTGAGCGTCACGTTCATGGCGCCTTTCACGTGCCCGTCCGCATACTCGGCCGGTTTACGTACATCCACCACAATGAGGTTGTCGTCATGCGGCATGTCCATCGCCAGCTCATCGGGATCTACGGAAATGATCATGTCTATCTTTTCTCCGGCTGCCTGCCAGGCTTCATATCCGCCATCGAGATATCCTTCTGCTTTATCAAACCCTACGCGGGCAAGGCGTACGATGCTCTCTTCTTCCTGTCCGGCCGCAGTTACCAGCACCATCGGCTGATCAAACGGCAGCAGGCTGCCCGCCCATTCCGCGAAACGGCCTTCCAGCCCGATGCTGATGGATCCGGGCACGAAGCCTTCCGTGAAAACACTGGCGTTGCGGGTATCGAGGATGAGGGCCCCGGATTTTACCTTTTCCTTAAAGTCTTTTATGGTTAAGGGTTTCAGACTTCTTTCCTTCAGCGTTTCCATCGCATCATACCCCTCTTTGTTGATCTTCGCATTGATCGGGAAATATTGCGGCGGAGTGCTCAGGCCATCCGTCACCTGTTGGATGAAAGCGGCTTTGTCCTCCGCCAGCAGCGCATAGTTGGAACGCTTCTCATCCCCGATGGTGCTGAACGTGTTCGGCCCGATGTTCTTGCCGCAGGACGAACCGGGACCATGCGCAGGATAAACGATCACATTGTCCGGCAAGGTCTTTATTTTGGTATTGAGCGATTCAAATAAGTGGCCGGCAAGATCTTCTTTGCTCAGGTTACCACTGAAAAGGTCAGGCCGCCCCACATCTCCAACGAACAATGTGTCTCCGGTAAAGATGGCATGTGGTTGTTGGTGTTCGTCCAACAAAAGGTAGCAGGTGGATTCAAGGGTATGACCGGGAGTGTGCAGTGCACGCAGGGTCAGTTTGCCGATCCTGAATTCCTCACCGTCCTTCGCGATGTGCACCGGGAAGCTGGTCACCGTTTCCGGGCCGTAAACGATCGGCGCCTTGGTAGCGGCTGCCAGGTCAAGGTGGCCGGAAACAAAATCTGCATGAAAATGGGTTTCGAAAATATAGCGGATGATCGCGTTCCTTTCACGCGCCAGCTCGAGGTAAGATGCAACGTCGCGCAGCGGGTCTATCACTGCAGCCACTCCTTCGGATTCAATAAAGTACGCAGCTTCAGACAAGCATCCTGTGTACAACTGCTTAATGAACATGTGGTTTTTGATTTATGCAAAAATACGAAGAAGTTCCCAAGTGGATGCGGGGGGCGTCAGTGAAAGGTCAAATGCAGATGAATGTTAATCAAAAACAGCCTGGCATATAATTATCCTGAGAATTAAAAGTGCATTAGAAACGGGTTAGAACATGGAACATAATTGCACAAAAAAAAGACTGCCTTCCGGGGAAGACAGTCTTTCAATATAATGCAGGCGCTCCGCGCCGGATAGAAAAAGATACAACGGATATTATCCCACTAGCTCTTCCACAAACTTGGCCACTTCGGCAATGCGTTGTTTGTTGATGGTATAGTGGATAAACTTACCGTCTCTCTCAGTGATCACAATGCCTGCACGTCTCAGGATAGCAAGGTGCTGGGAAGCTACCGACTGTTCCAAACGCAACTTCACATATATCTCCGTTACAGTCATACGCTTATGGTCCTCCAGCAGCTTGATCATCTGCTGGCGCAACTTGTGGTTGATGGCTCTCAACACCATAGCGGCCTTCTTAACGGCAATGTAATCCAATTTGATCTGATCTTTTTCATTGTTACCCCTAGAAATAATAAGAGTATTAGAAGAGGTAGTTAATAATTGTTTTTCCATCGCAAAATAGTTTTAAAAAAATAATGAAATGACAGGGATCAACGGACAGTAAAACGCGACTATTAGACAATAATCACGGATATTGATTACACAAAATTATAATATCTGTCACAATAAAAAAAATTTCTATACCTTCTTTTTTAATATATCAATTCCATTTCCCCCATTTTTCTCACAATTTGACATTAACATGACATTTAAAGGCGCGTTTGACTGTCCATTTTACCGCTCTCAGATTATAACGCTTTTAAATGCGTAATATGATGCGGCGAAATGCTAAAAATCTGCTAAAAAATCTACGGATGTTACTTTTTCCCGGGATGGAAAAAAGCTTTCAGATAGTGGGGGGCAAAGTAGGCGACATCCTGAAAGTCCTTTGCCGCAAAGGCTTTTTCCGCCAAAGGGATCATATGGGCGGCGGAAATGTGGTAAGAAGGGAATTGCATATTGGGTCGGACTCCTGCCAATTCCTGCCATTTTAGAGCGCCATCCCCGAAGAAAAGCGTGTTTTTGACGGAGATCAGGGACTGAAATGCATCGGGGGTTAATATCATCGCCTGGGGTTCCATGACAGTTTCGAGTGTATTGTCATACGCTGCTGCGAATACTTCCATCCTCCGGGCATCTATCATCGGCACATAATACACATCCCCGGGATGTGTTTGTTGGAGACCGGCAGCCATCATCTGTAAGGTGGATATAGCGATCAGCGGTTTCTGCCAGGTGTAGCAAAGTCCCTTTGCCGTGGCCAGTCCTACCCTGAGCCCGGTGTAAGACCCCGGCCCCGCGCTCACTGCAACAGCGTCAATCTCCTCGTGACTGAGCCGGTGGTTTTCCAGCAGGCGTTGGATAAACAACACCACGGTAGCCGCATGGTCACGCTGTTCTGTGTTTTCCAGTGTTTCGAGTGCTTCGCCGTTGCGGGAAAGTGCAACGGAACCGATAGCCGTTGCCGTATCTATATGAAGGATCAATGCCAAACCTGCCTGTTTTATAATTGTTGTGCCGTGTATTCCTGCTGCAGCAATGCGCATATGCGGTACCGCTCGTCTCCCGTAGATGCATACACGGCTTCCAGCACTTCGTATACGTGCCGGATACCGATCCTGCGGCACCATTCAAATGGTCCGAATGGATAATTGGTGCCCAGTTTCATGGAAATATCAATGTCTTCCCGCGATGCGGTACCTTCCTCTGCGGTGAAATAAGCCTCGTTGATGATCATACAAACCATACGGGGCGTTACCATTCCTACGGAAGGTGCAACGGTTTCGTATAACCATCCGAGTTGCTGCATGAGGGTATTCAGTTTTTCAGCGGATACGCCGGCGGGCAGCGATACCTCCGCCTTCGGCATCCCGATAAACCCGGGTAGCCAGTTGCACCCGTAAATATGAGTGTATTGCGGATATACGGCTTTCACCTGGCAGCCGAGCACGGGTATCCCCGGATGCTGCACATACCACGCCATCCGCTCCGGATGCTCGTCCAGGGAAAGATCAACGATCACATCCCCCTCAGGGGACGGCGCCTCTGACCGAATGAGCGTATGTCCTTCCGCCTTACGGCAGCTGCGGAATTCCTCCCAACGCAAATGATCGCCTGTAACGAGTATCCGCATCGGTTATTTGATCGCGATCATGGAAATCTCAACATTCACGCCTCTCGGCAGTGCGGATACCTGCACGGTTTCGCGGGCGGGGAAGTAACCGGAGAAATATTTACCGTATACTTCGTTGATCTGGGAAAAATCATTCATGTCCATGATAAAGATGGTAGTCTTTACCACATCGCTGAAATCCATTCCCGCCTCGGTCAGGATATTCCGGAGGTTCTGCATAACACGGTGGGTCTCGGAAATAATATCGTCTTTCTCGAGCTGACCGGTTTCCGCATTCAGCGCTATCTGGCCGGAGATGAAGAGCATGCTGCCGGCTTTCACCGCCTGGTTATACGGACCGATGGGCGCCGGGGCGCTGTTGGTGTGAATGATCTGTTTTTCCATATGCCGCAAAAATAAGGTTTTAACCGGGTAATCTCATCCTCCGGAAATCCGCTGCCGCCGGTTGCCGGAGGCGCAAATTGATATTGCTTCAGATATGTAAAATACTTATATTAGCATGACTGTTTACGCGAAATACGAACCCTGCATCATGTATGTCAAAACCCTGAATGGTCTTTCACTCAATGGAGCATGGCTCATGCAGCTCCGGCTTTATGGTGCCTGGATGCTGGCTGCTGGCGTGGCTTTTTTCTTCACCGGCAGCAATCTTCTCCAATATCCCAACCTGTTGCTTTCCATTTATCTCTTTGGCGGCATTGCAGTGATCCTTTATGCGCTGATCGTACAACGGCATAATTTTACGTTCGTGCCGCGTATTGAGGTGACCGCGCAGACCTTTGTACTGGCCTTTACCATGGCCCTGGCGCTGGTAATGGTGAAAGATGCGCTGGCGCAGTTGCTCCCGCTTCCCCACTGGCCGGAAGTTTCTTTTACCGCCATTGAAACGGGTTCGCTTTTCGGAATCATTGGTTCAGTGATGATCGCGGCATTCATGGAAGAGATCCTTTTCCGGGGCATCATTATGGAAGCCCTGCTGCAGCGTTATTCCGGGGGCATTGCGCTGTTGCAGAGCTCATTGTTGTTCATGCTCGCGCACCCGGATCCGTCACAGATGCCGGGCGCACTGTTGCTGGGTATATTATCGGGATTCTTTTACCTGCGCCTGCGGGACCTTTGCATGAGCTTCCTCATTCACCTGGTGAACAACGTAGCCGTAGCCATCCTGCTTCTCAACGATGGTGCTGTGCAATTCAGCCACCTGGACCCGAAAACTTACTACGGTATCGTAACAGGATGCGTGCTCGCGCTCTGGGCGGGCTATGTACTGCTGGTACGCTGTACCCGCAACATCAAAACACACGCCAGCCTTTCCCGCGAGAACATCCGCAGCAAAGCCGTGTTATTTTCCGAATAACAGCTTGGCCAGTTTGGCATCATGGCCATACACATCATCCCGGAAATTCAATTGTCCTTTACTGCTGACCCAGGCCGTGAAGTAACCGATGAACACGGGCAGCTTGTTTTTCAGCGTCACATACTTTTCTTTGGTGGCATTCATCGCTGCGTCTATCTTGGCCTCCGTCCAGCTGGAATCCTTGCGCAGTACCCATTGTGCGAGACGCTTAGGTTCGGATACGCGGATGCAGCCGTGGCTGAAAGAACGTTTTGATTCATTGAAAAGGTTCTTGGACGGGGTATCATGCAGGTAGATGTTGAACTCGTTGGGGAAAAGGAATTTCACCTTGCCGAGTGAATTGGAGCCGCCGGGTTTCTGCCGCACAATATACGGAAAGTTGGCGCCGGAATATTTTCCCCAGCTGATAGCGCCTGGCGAGATCGCATTGCCGCTGGCACCTACCACTTCCATATTATGCCGAGCAAGATAGCCTGCCCCGCTACGTTTGATGCCTGGCAACACTTCCCCGCCGAGGATACCGGGCGGCACGTTCCAATAAGGAGCGAATACTACGTATTTCATATCCCGGTTAAAGATCACGGTACTGGTGCCGGGTTTCCCGACAACTACGTTGCAGCTCCAGGCCAGCTTTCCGTCCTCATACGCATGCAGACTGAATTCCGGAATATTCACGAGGATGTAGTCCGTGGTCACTTCCACGGGTACCCAGCGCAAGCGTTCCATATTGAGGAGGATCTGTTGCATGTAATGCTGGAGCGGGCGGTTGAGGGCGTCCAGTGTATTCTGGCGGATGATGCCGTCCACTTTATGTCCCATGCGGGTCTGGTACGCCCGCACGGCAGAATCGAGGAAGGGTGTAAATTGACGGGAGCTGTCCGCTTCCTTCATATCACCGAGCAGTTGCAGCCTTGCTTTCACCTCAGCGATAAGGGCGGAGGAGTCCCCGCGCTGATAACTCTTCTTGTCCATTTTCAGGGAATCGAACGAAGGATGTTTCTTCACGATGTCCGCCATCTTCTGCAGTTCATCGCGGAGCAGCTTGTATTGGCGGTTCACGGGTTCCTGCGCGTTGATTGGTTTTTTGGGGCTGGCGATCATAGAGTCCAGCAGGCTTTCCACATTTATTTTCTTCCGGGGGATGAACCATTCCAGGTCGCGTGCGGAATCACTGGTTATACCGCCCCATACCTTGTTCGCATATACGAAGAACTGTCCGGTGAGCAGCAGCTCCGCTACCGGCAGGATGGTGTCTTTCCGGTCGATGGAAGGGCCTTGTTGGGCGAGGGAGTCGTACAGCGACTGTATACGGGACTTGTCCAGAGAACTATCACGAATACCGTTCTCCTCATCGCTGCGCATCATATTTAAAAATCCGCCGGCCTGTTCGGTAATGCCTTCTTCATTGATCCAGGCATAGTGAAAGCCGCGTTTACGATAGAATTCATGGATCAGCTCGCTGTAAGGGGCAAACTGCGGGTGCCGCTGCAGGAAAGTGCTAACCTGGCCACTATCCAGCGTTTGGGCGATGTATTCCTGTTTGGTATAGTGGCTCGTATCACGGTTGATGGCTTCGCGGTTTTTCTTCCTGCCGGGCTGGCAGGCTATCACCATCAGTACAGTGATCAGTAACAGGTAGATTCTCTGCATATGTTTTTGTTGATTTACTCTGTGAGGTATAACAATATTGATCTGTCTATGTTGAACACAAAACTAAAAAGAAAAAGGGAGCGAATGGCTTCTCTCCCTTTTTAATATCTTTTGCGGTTGTAACCTGCGATGCTCTTTTATAGTTTGATCTCTTCGTCGTTGGCGTCGAAAAAGTGGTATTCCGTTAGATGATAGTTGGAATCCGCCTTCAGCTTGATCCACTTTTTGTAGGTAAAGTACCATTTCCACTGTCGCGATCTCAGCCAGCCTTTCGTAAGATAGGCGTAGAGGATGGGATGCAGGCGGATGGTGAGGCCTTTGTGCTGGTGGTTGAGCAGGTACTGCAGGTTCTTTTCGATGTCTTCCACAATGAGCATCGAAGCGCCGATTTTACCGGTGCCTTTGCAGGCGGGACAATCTTCCGCCACCGAAATGGTGATCTCCGGTTTTACGCGCTGACGCGTGATCTGCATGAGGCCGAACTTGGAAATGGGCAGGATGGTATGTTTCGCCCGGTCCTGCGCCATGAACTTCTCCATGGCCTCGTACACGCTTTTCTTGTTTTCAGGCAGCTTCATATCAATGAAGTCGATGATGATGATGCCGCCAAGGTCGCGGAGCCGCAGCTGCCGCGCAATTTCTGCCGCCGCTTCCAGGTTGGACGCCAGCGCGTTCTGTTCCTGGTTGTTGCTGGAGCTTTTGTAGCCGCTGTTCACGTCAATCACGTGCAGGGCTTCCGTAGCTTCAATAATGAGATACACCCCGCTGTCCAGGTTCACTGTTTTCCCGAAGGAGGCTTTTACCTGGCGGGTGATACCGAAATGATCGAAGATGGGTGCGCCGTTGTGATAGTAGGTAACGATGTCCTGCTTCTCCGGCGCGATCTTCTGGATGTATGTTTTGGTATCGGAGTAAATATTTTTATCGTTGATCACGATGCGGTTGAAGCTTTCGTTCAACAGGTCGCGGAGGATGCTGGTGGTTTTGGTCTGCTCGCTCAGTATCTTTTGAGGGGCCTGCGCGTTGCGGAGGTTATCCTGGATGGTTTTCCAGGTACTCACCAGCGTGGTAAGGTCCTCATGCAGTTCCGCCGTTTTCTTCCCTTCCGCCGCGGTGCGTACGATCACGCCGAAGTTATGCGGCTTGATGGCTTCCACGATCTTCTGCAACCTTTTTCTTTCTTCGGAAGAGTGGATCTTTTTGGAAACCGCGACAATATTGTTAAAGGGGGTGATCACAATGAAACGGCCCGGCAGGGATATTTCGCAGCTAAGGCGCGGACCTTTGGAAGAGATCGGTTCTTTGAGGATCTGTACCAGGATGTTGGGTTTACCGCCCAGTACTTCCGTGATCTTGCCGGTCTTCACGATCTCCGGTTCGTTCTTGAACTTCGCGAAATCGAAAGCTTCGGACTTGTCGGTAATGGCTTGCTGGGTAAACTTAAGGATGGAGCGGATATAAGGGCTCAGGTCCGTATAATGCAGAAAGGCGTCCTTTTCAAATCCAACGTCCACAAATGCGGCGTTCAGGCCGGGAATGAGTTTCTTTACTTTGCCCAAATAAAGGTCCCCCACTGCAAAATTAGGATTGCCGCTTTCATGATGCAGCTCCACCAATCTCTTGTCTTCCAGCAATGCAATTTCAACACCAGAAGGTGCTGCATTTATTATCAATTCCTTATTCAAGCGTCAAAATTTTATCCATAAATACTTCACTTTTATGCTACCTCCTGCTACACAACAGGGTACAGCATTTCCAAATGACCTGCCGGTCAGGGAACCGGCGTTTCACTACTTGAGGAGGATTGCGAAAGGGTTTAGTGATATATACAGGGTGAAGTCCGGAATCTATTAAGGCCGTCCTACGTAAACAACCTGCATGACTTCAGCAATTTAAGGATTCTAGCTAAAATCATGCAGGATTGTTTCAAAAATTTATCGCGTCCGGCTCCGGCAACTTATACCTGTCAGTATAAATGGCGGGGAAACGGGAGAATTATTTCTTGCCTTTCTTATGGCGGTTCTTTCTCAGCCTTTTTTTCCTTTTATGGGTTGCGATCTTATGTCTTTTTCTTTTCTTTCCGCAGGGCATACGCAATTAATTTTTTTAATGTTTTATAATATATTATTTAATGCTTTTAATGTACTCATCGATCTCTGCTGCCAGTCCGGGATCCTTGATCAGTTTCCGGCATTTGCGGAGCAGCTCGATGGCGGTGCCGTTCTCTCCTTTGCTCTGATGCGCCACAGCTAACAGAAAAAGCGCTTTCGGCTCATCGGGATGACGTTTCAGTACAGCGTCCATCCGTTCTATCGCTTTATCAAACTGCCCGGAGGTGATACTGAAATTAGCCAGCGTAAGCTGTGCATCCAGGAAATCAGGATTCCTTTCCGCCACCTCGCGGAGAATACCGATCCCCTTCATAGGCTCACCAGTATTCCTTACCAGCAGGGAACCTTTCTTTATCTTCAGTGTGTCATTGTTTGGTTCAAGCGCGATGGCCTTGTCCAGCAACTCCAGGGCCGAATTGGCCTCCCACATCCTTACGCCTTCGTCTTGGGTGTGCGAGAGATGGTCCAAAAATAAATTGGCTGCAAAGGTGAGGTTTTTTCCGGAATTTTCCAACTTGGCTGCTTCTGCGGCATAATGGGCAGCGATAGGAAGTTCATTCAACTGGTCCCAGATGGCATAAAGTTGTTGATAGGCAGTGATCTGCTGGGACTTTACATCGCCACGTACAACGGCATTTTCAAGACTGGTGATCTGCACCAGTTTATCGGCGGGAACTTTTTCTTTTGCTTTCTTCAACAGATCTGTGAAATCCGCGGCCTGCATGGCCTGCCCCTGCATCATGGCAGCACCGGGCGCAGCAGCATGCTCATGCTGATGTACCTTAGGCGTAATACGGCCGAATGCGAACAATGCCGTAACTACGACAACTGCAAGGCCAATAAGGAGTAGTTGATTTCTTTGCACCTAAAAAATGTTAGGATGCAAATCTAAGAACTTTTAAGCTTCTTTACTTCCGCAACGAACTCTTTAGATGGCTTGAATGCAGGAATGTAGTGCTCCGGGATCTCCACGGCCACGTTCTTTTTAATGTTCCGGCCAATCTTGGCAGCACGTTTTTTGGTAATGAAGCTGCCAAATCCGCGAATGTAGATATGCTCGCCATTTGCCAATGCTTCCTTTACCTCCTTGAACATGGCCTCGAGTGTTACTAACACGTCTACTTTAGGGATGCCGGTTTTTTCAGCAATGTTGTTAATCAAATCAGCTTTTCTCATAATGAAGCGGAGGATTACTTTGTTTTCAAAGTTATTAAAAAAATTTTAATTGCTGAATTTTCAAGCAAATAAAATTTAATATTTTTTATTATGGATAGCGACTGCCAAAAATGTGTTTATTTGTGCTCCCAAAGTCACCCTAACCCGCTGCAATCCAATACCAACGGCCGTCTGGGAAATACGAATATATAAAAAAACATCGACATATATAAATTATTTTGCGCAAATGACCGATATAAAGATATTTTTCAGGGAACGTCTTCTGGCCTGGAACCGGCAAAAAAACGACCGTACCATGCCCTGGAAAGGAGAAAAAGACCCCTACCGCATCTGGTTATCCGAGGTCATTCTGCAACAGACACGGGTGGAACAAGGCTGGCCTTATTATGAACGTTTCATCACAGCCTACCCTGAGGTCACCAAACTGGCACAGGCGCCCGATGAGGAGGTTTTCCGCCTCTGGCAGGGCCTCGGCTACTACGCCCGCTGTAAGAACATGCTGGCGGCGGCACGTACTATCGCCGGTGAACACAAGGGCCGCTTCCCCCAAACCTATGAAGGCATTGCTGCGCTCAAAGGGGTGGGCGCCTATACGGCGGCGGCCATCGCTTCGTTCGCCTTTAATCTCCCGCACGCGGTGCTGGACGGGAACGTGTACCGCGTACTGGCCAGGTATTTTGGCATAGATACCCCAACGGACACCACGGCCGGCAAAAAACTGTTCACAGGGCTGGCAGATGAAGTCCTCGACCGCCAACACCCTGGTATCTACAACCAGGCTATCATGGACTTCGGCGCGGTGGTCTGTAAGCCGCAGCAGCCCGCCTGTTCCGACTGCCCCCTCGCCCCACACTGTGAGGCTTACCAGAAGGGGCTTGTGGACCTCGTGCCCGTAAAATCAAAGAAGCTCACCATTAAAAAAAGATACTTTCATTACCTCCTGCTGGAGCAGCAAGGCCGGGTTTTCATCCGGAAACGCACAGGGAAGGATATCTGGCAAAATCTCCATGAGTTCATCCTTCTTGAAACTCCCGCCCCCGCCAGCGACAGCGCCCTGCAGCAATCCGCCGGCTTCAGGCACCTTTTGGGCAAACATCCCTACAAGATCGTTGATTCCACTGCGGAAGTAAAGCAGCAACTGACCCATCAGACCATTTACGCCCGTTTCCTCCGGCTGCAGGTGCCGGAACATTTCGAAACGCCGCAAGGCTATCTGGCCATTCCCGAAAAACAGTTGGAAAAGTTTGCGTTCCCGAAGATCATTGTGGATTACCTGAAAGGTTGACGGGACAATCATTGAATAGTACCATCCCGTTCCCTTCTTTTATAAGCACTTAGAAATAAGCACCTTCATCGCAGCGATGGTAAAAATTCTATGCACCGATTGGAAAAAAACATTAACTTTAGTAAGGTTGACCGTGAGAAGAACTTTTTAAATAGGACAGATTAAAACCTACAATTATGAGAGGTGTTAATAAAGTAATCCTGATTGGCAATCTTGGCAGAGACCCCGATGTTCAATTCCTGGAAGGCAATATAGCAGTGGCTAAATTTTCGCTTGCCACCACCGAAACTTTTAAAGACCGTGCAGGCAAACTCATTTCCCAGACCGAATGGCATACCGTGGTGCTGTGGAGAGGGTTGGCAGAACTGGCCCAAAAGTATCTCCACAAAGGAAGCCTCGTATATATCGAAGGTCGGCTCCGCACCAGGAGCTGGGAAGATAAGGAAGGCAACAAAAAATTTGCGACAGAAGTGGTAGGGGATAATCTCGTTATGCTGGACAAACGTATTGACGTGAATAACGGGGAACACCCTATGGCCCATCATCACACCTCCGGTGCCACCTCCGGCAGCCAGACCACCGGCGAAGGCTTTGGCAGCATAGACATTCCGCCCATGAGCGAGCCCGCCGACGACCTCCCATTCTGAAAAAAGTTAAGTTTTAGAGACTATCCGCCGGTAACGGTACATTTTTTTATATTTGCATGCGGGAAAGCGATTCTATCATTTAAGACATGAATTACTTTCCCATTACTTTTGACCAAAGCTTAAATATCTTGGTTTACCTATCGGTTGGTACTTTACCTTTCTCGAGCGTTTTGTTACAAGGTCTGACGGCACCCTCACCCAATGTAGTGGTGTTCCTGTTCGTGATCTTTATCCTGTTACTGTTAACTTTCATCGTTTCAGGCGCCGAAGTGGCATTTTTCTCCCTGAACTATAAAGACCTGAACGTACTCAAAACCCGCCAAAGCAATGGAGGCAAGATGATCATCCGGTTGCTGGAAAAGCCCAAATCGCTGCTGGCATCCCTTCAGATCGCCAATATCCTGTTCAACATCGCTTTCATCTTTATCACCAATTACCTGATCTACCAGGTGGAAACGTTGCAGGAGCTTGCAGTGCTCTCTTTCGTAGTGCGCATCGCCATCATCACTTTTGTATTGCTGTTTTTCGGGCAGATACTGCCGCGCGTATGGGCTACCCAGAACAATATGCGCTTCGCTACCTACTTTGCCTGGTTTGTACATATCATTCATGCCACGCTCGAACCCGTGAGCGATTTCTTTGTGAACATGAGCGAAGGCATCGAAGCCCGTCTCTTTCACCGCAGCACCCGCCCTATCAATTACCAGGAGATCGATGAGGTGATCGAAATGAGTGTGGAACCGGGCGCATCACAGGAAGAAAAGAACATCGTGAAAGGGATCCTCAAATTCGGCAACATCGCCGTAAAACAGATCATGCGCACAAGGCTGGACGTGAACGGCCTCGAATACGATCTGCCTTTCAGCCAGGTGGTAAAGCGGGTAGCGGACCTCCATTATTCCCGGCTGCCCGTCTACAAGAATAACCTGGACACAATTGTGGGCGTAGTACATACCAAAGACCTGCTTCAGCATCTTGATAAAGGGGATAACTTCGACTGGCACGAAGTGCTGCGCCAGCCGTTCTTTGTGCATGAGCACAAGCTGATCGAAGACCTGCTGAAAGAATTCCAGACACGCCATATGCACTTTGCCGTAGTAGTGGATGAATTTGGTGGTACTTCCGGCATCGTAACGCTGGAAGACATCATGGAAGAAGTGATCGGGGATATTAAAGACGAGTTTGATGAGGAGGAGTTCAACTATAACAAAGTAAACGAACATACCTATGTTTTTGAGGGAAAGACGATGTTGAACGATGTCTGCCGTATCATGAACATCTCCCCGGACACGTTCGAACAGGTAAAAGGCGAAAGCGATTCCCTCGGCGGCCTGATCCTGGAGCTCTCCGGCAAATTCCCCGAAGAGAACAGCGTAATCTCCTACAAGAATTATGATTTTACCATACTGGAAGTAACGAAGATGCGCATCCAGAAAGTACAGGTAAGCATCAAACCGGGTATTGAAACTGAATGAGACGGGTCGTGAAAAGTACAATTTATCTGCTGACAGCCGCTTTACTGCTATTATCGGCCTCCGCCTGCCGCCAGCCCAATTACACTCCCAAGCCCAGAGGCTATTTCCGGATAGATCTGCCGGAGAAAAAATACCGCCTGTTCGATGAACCCGGCTACCCATATACATTTGAGTACCCGGTGTATGGCAACATCGTGAAGGACACGCTTTTCTTTGACGCCAAACCCGAGAATCCCTGGTGGATTAATGTGGACATACCGGGCCTGAACGGGAAGATCTACCTCAGCTATAAAGTGGTAGGCAGGCAGAACAACCTGAACAAGCTCATCGATGATGCTTTTAAACTGACCTATAAACATACCTACAAAGCCTCCTCCATCGATGAAGAAGAAATTCGCACACCCAACCGGGTGTATGGCCTGCTTTATGATGTAGGGGGTAACGCCGCTTCCGCGAAACAATTTTATGTAACGGATTCCGGCAGTCATTTTTTGCGGGGAGCTTTGTATTTTTACGCTGCGCCCAACGCGGATTCCCTCGCGCCGGTCCATAAATTCCTGCAGGAAGATATCTGGCACCTGGTTAACACGCTGAAATGGAAAGCTAATTGAATTGAGAGCAAGATGATAGTGATCGATGATAAATACATCAGCGATGATGTGGTTGAAAAGAACTTTGTATGCAACCTGACCGCATGCAAAGGGGCCTGCTGTGTGGCGGGCGATTGCGGTGCGCCGCTGGAAGAAGCGGAACTTCCCATCCTGAAAAAGATCTACCCGAAAATAAAGTCCTATCTGCGGGAAGAAGGCATCCGGGAAATTGAGCAGACCGGGCTGCATACCTGGGACGATGAGCATGGCCATGTTACACCGATCGTGAACGGAGCTATCTGCGCCTATGCCACTATCGACGACAACGGAATTGTCGGCTGCGGGATCGAGAAAGCTTACCGGGACGGGGTCGTACCATTCAAAAAGCCCATCTCCTGCCATCTCTACCCGATCCGCATCACAAAATACGAATCCTTTGAAGCGGTGAATTACGATAAATGGAGTGTTTGCAAACCCGCCTGCAAACTGGGAAACCAGCTACAGGTACCGGTTTACAAGTTCCTCCAGGAAGCGATCACCCGGAAATACGGCGCGGACTTCTACGCTGCGCTGGATAAAATAGCCAGCAAACAGCATTTGGAAGATTGATACGATTTGGAAAATTGCTGATGGTATAAGCGCAAACGCACTGCCATACCAACCACCCGATCACTTTTTGACTATCTTTACGATACATCTGAATATATGAACAAGACGGCGAGCACCTTTCTTTCCGAAAGCGAAACAAAAGCGGCAGATCTGGGTCACCGCAATACGATCAACTTCAATATCAGCAAGTATAATGCTGCCGTAAAGAACGGCAAACTGCAGTTCTCCGATCTCGCTTCTGCGAGAGAGCGGGCTAAGAACGTGAAATGGAAGGCGATCGAGAACCTGGACAAGCACCTGGAAGATTTCGAGATGAACTTCCTGAAGCGCGGCGGAAAGGTAATCTGGGTGGAGAATGCGGAGCAGGCACGGGAGGAGATACTCGCCATCTGCAAGGCCAAAAACTGCAAGACCGTTGTGAAGAGCAAATCCATGGCCACGGAAGAGATTCATCTCAACGATTTCCTCCAGGAACATAACATTGAAAGTGTGGAGACGGACCTCGGGGAATATATTCAGCAGCTGGACGAAGAACCGCCTTATCATATCGTAACGCCGGCCATGCACAAAAGCAAGGAGCAGGTGGCACAACTCTTTCACGAGAAACTGGGCTCAGACCCTTCCCTCACCCCCGAACAACTCACACTGGTGGCGCGGGAGAAACTCCGTCAGAAGTACCTGGATGCGGAAGTGGGCATCACTGGCGCCAATTTCATTATTGCAGACATCGGTGGGATCGCGATAACGGAAAACGAAGGGAATGCGCGGCTAAGCACATCCTTTCCTAAAACCCATATTGCACTGGTGGGTATTGAAAAGGTATTGCCTTCCATCAATGACCTGGGGCTGTTCTGGCCGCTGCTGGCCACTTATGGCACCGGCCAGAAAATCACTTCCTATAACACTATCCTCACCGGTCCACGCCAGGAAGGCGAAGTAGATGGCCCGGAAGAGATGTATGTGATATTCATGGACAACGGGCGCACCAATATTCTCAAGGATGTGGAAGCCCGGGAGAGCCTGTACTGTATCCGCTGCGGCTCTTGTCTGAACGCCTGCCCGGTTTATAAGAACATCGGAGGGCATACCTACAAAACCACTTACAGCGGACCTATTGGTGCTGTGATCACACCACATCTGCGGGGGATCGAAGAATATATGCACCTGAGCTTTGCATCTTCCCTTTGCGGCAACTGTACGGAAGTATGCCCGGTTCGGATCAATCTCCATGAATTGTTGTTACACAACCGGCACAAAGCAGTAGAGGAAAATCATACCTCCGGCGGCGAAAAGCTCGGATGGTTCGGCTGGAAGCAGGCTTGCCTGAGCCGGCGCATGATGAACCTGGTAGGCGGTAAGACCAAGAATTTCGTGATCGGAAAATTGTTCGGGAAGGCCTGGGGGGATGATCGCGCATTGCCGGTATTTGCACCTAAATCATTTAACCAGCTCTGGAAAGAGCGGAAAAAATAAAAGACACCTTTCCCCAAGTTAACCATGAAGAAAAAAGATGTGCTGTTCCGGTACATCTTTTTTTATTCTTTCCTTTTTAGTTCGATAGGTACTTTCAGCGTTACGTTCCTTGCATTCCTGCCGGAACCTGGCACCCAGCGCGGCCCTTGCTCCAAGATCCGGATAGCCGCCTTGTCTGCCTCGTCTCCCATGCTTTTCACCACGGTAATGTTCCGCAGGGTGCTGTCAGGCATAACGGTGAAGTATATATGTACTTCTCCGCTTTTTTCTGCTGTCAGTCCGGGAACGAAAACAACCTTCTGCGAAGTCAGGTAGGCGTCATACACCTCTTTGCCCACTACCGGTTCGGGGGTTTTTATTTTTTTCTTCGCCTTCCCTCCATATCCAACTACCACTACATCATTCAACGCCGCTTCGCTTACAGGAAGCGAGACCTTCAGGTTATTGGTGCTTTCTGATACCGTTACATTTTTATGTTGATATCCTATGGAGGAAAAGCCCAGTTGCACATTGTTTTTGGCGGCCACCTGGAGTGCAAAAACACCGGAGGTATCCGTAACGATCCCTTTATTTGTGCCTTTGACAAACACCTGCACACCGGATATTTTTTGTCCGGTTGACGCATCCAGCACCACCCCGCTGATCATGCGAACAGCCTGATCGTTATAAGCGTTGTTATAGGGGGCAGCCGCACCGGTAAGTTTTCCTTCCACCAGCTTTTCCGCTGTACTGAAAGTCCTTGCTCTGTTCTGGAAAGCGTAGGCAGTTGTATCTGTCATCCTGCCGACATGAAAAGTATCGATCTTGTTCGGATACGCTAAAGCCAGCTGGCGTTTCTCTTCTTTCGTCACATAAGTCGTTTCCGGCGCTGCGTCTGCCCGCTTCGCAATGGCGGGAGCGGCCATTGCCTGCGGATGAACTTCTGCTGCGGGAGCGGGCACCGGGGGCACTGTCTTTAAAGCTCTTCTGTCCGCCTGTTTGGGGCGTGCCAATGCCGGAAGTCCACGGTTATCCGCGAGTACCGGCGTTTCCGGCCTTTTTTCAACGTTTTGGCGACCGGCTGCGGGAGTAGTATCCGCCTGAGGGGCGGTCCCCTCCTTCGCCTGCGTTTGCGCTACTTCCCCGGACTTCCGTGCCGGTTTGTTCAACATCATTACGGCTGTTATACAAAGCAATATCAGTACGGAAGCGGCTGCCAGCCAGCGATAATCCAGGCGACGCACCTTTCCTTTAGCAGGCAATGCCCCACTGATCCGTTCCTGTAAACGGTTTTTCAGCGCATGCTGGGCAGCACCCTGATCCGGCGGATGCAAAGCATATCCTTCCAACGCCTCGGCCAGGAAAGGATCGTCCAATGCCTGTTTTTCGAGGGCATGCATCGTCTTATCGTCCAGCTTCCCTTCGAGGTACTGGCGGATAAGCTCCGCAGTGGGGGTGATATATTGTTGATTATCAGCCATTAATTTCTCTCCATACAGATCTTCAGATTCCTTTTACCATTTTGTATGTAGCTTTTTACTTTGTTCATTTCATAGCCGGTGATGTCCGCGACCTCCCGGTAGCTTTTCTCCTGCAGGTAAAACAGGTGAACGCTCTGTTTTTGCTCTTCGGGCAAGGTTTCCAGGCATTTTTCCATCGCCTGGAGGTTGGTTTCAAGACTGATCCCGTTATCTGGATGATTATTTTCCCCGATTTCCATAAATCCGTTATCCTCCAGCGAAACCACCCGGCCCTTGGTACCCCTTATCTTCATGAGACAATGGTTCCGGCTCAATACATGCAGCCATCCGCGGAAACTCTGTATTTCATGCTGCTTCACCTTTATGATCAGTTCTTCAAATATCTGCATGACGGCGTCTTTGGAAGATTCTTCGTCCAGGTATTTCAGACAAACACCATACACCAGGTTCATGTACCGCTCATACAGCGCGGCAAGGTATTCCATCTGTCCCGTTTCCTTGTATTTCCGGACCAGCATGGTGTCATCCGCATCCTGCATCATATGTTGCTGTAAGAATGGCATCTACATTGGCAATAGTACAAAAATTATCTGTAGCCGGGATTGAGCGGTAATAAAAAAGGGCCGTTGATCAACGGCCCTTTATGGTTTTGTTATAATGCTTAGTGACGGAAATGCCTCATCCCCGTGATCACCATCACCATCCCGTGTTCTTTCGCGAAAGTGATGGAGTCGTTGTCGCGGATGGAGCCACCGGGCTGGATCACAGCGTTGATCCCTTCCTCATGCGCGATGCGTACACAATCATCGAAGGGGAAGAAGGCATCGGAAGCCATCACAGCACCTTTCAGATCGAAATCGAACTGACGGGCCTTTTCAATAGCGTGACGGAGGGCATCAATGCGGGAAGTCTGGCCGCAACCTTTACCTACCAGCTGCTGATCCTTCACCAGTGCGATCGCATTCGATTTGAGGTGTTTACAAACGATATTCGCAAAGGCAAGATCTGATTTCTGCGCGGTGGTAGCCGGTTGTGCGCCGGTATCATTCCAGGTTTCGAAACTGCCCTCATCATTATCCTGCACCAGCACACCGTTCAACACATTCTTGAACATTTTTTCCGTTTTCAGCGGTTGTTTTTGCAGCAGTAATATGCGGTTCTTTTTGGCCTGGAGGATTTCCAGTGCCGCCGGTTCAAAGCCGGGCGCAATGAGTATTTCAAAGAATATCTCATGAATCGCCTTGGCCGTTTCCGCATCTACAGGCTTGTTGCAGGCGAGCACACCGCCAAAAGCGCTTTCTTTGTCGCCGGCAAGCGCAGCTTCCCAGGCGGCGCCTAATGCAGGTCTACTGGCAATACCGCAAACATTGGTATGTTTGATCACGGCGAAGGTGGTTTCTGTGAATTCAGCGATCAGTTGAACAGCCGCATCTACATCCACCAGGTTGTTATAGGACAGTTCCTTGCCGTGCAGTTTGTCGAAGAGCCCGTTCAGATCACCATAGAAAACACCTTTCTGATGGGGGTTCTCTCCGTAACGGAGCACCTGGCCCTGCGGCGCGGAAAGCTGGAAATAATCTTTTTCCTGATTTTGCAGGAAATACCCGGCGATCGCTACATCATAGTGCGCACATACTTCAAAAGCCTTTGCCGCAAAATTCCTTCTCTGCTCCAGGCTGGTAGTACCTTTTCCTTCTACCAGCACCTGCTCCAGGGCAGCATACTGATCTTTGGAAGCTACGATCACAACATCTTTATAGTTCTTACCAGCCGCACGGATAAGCGAAACACCGCCGATATCTATTTTTTCAATGATCGCCTGCTCTTCTTTCGTGCTTTTAACCGTTTCTTCGAAAGGATACAGGTCTACGATCACCAGATCAATCTCCGGGATCTCATATTGCACCAGCTGCTCAAGGTCCTGCTTGTTCTCCCGGCGTGCCAAAATACCGCCAAACACTTTAGGGTGAAGGGTTTTAACCCTGCCGCCAAGGATGGAAGGATAAGCGGTCAGGTCTTCCACCGCTATACATTTTACTCCCTGCTCTTCAATGAATTTTTGCGTTCCCCCGGTGGAGTAAATTGTAACGCCCTGCTGGCCCAATGTTTTAACGATATTCTCCAGGTTATCTTTATAGAAAACGGAGATCAAAGCGGATTTGATTTGCTTTTGCATGCAAGAAAAAAATTAGAGATTTACAACAAAGGCCCCTTCATCCGGAACCGAAAAGCAGCGCAAAGGTAATTTGTTACAGGCATTTTTCCACTTTCGAAGCTGGAAAGGTGTGCTGGATGCATCAAAAATAAGCATGTCGTATATAAAAAATTCCTGCAAACGGCTGATATCTACCTTTGAATTATGTGATAATAAAATATAATTTATTTTCAATCGCTCTGGTGGTCCCTCACCCCGCAGCCCCCTCGTCAACCGCAACAACCGCTTACCCTCAAAACAGATCAACTCACCTTCCCGCCTATACGAAACTGGTAACGCTCCGCCTCGGGCTGATAAATATTGTTCCCGCCTGACCGTACTGTCTCCCCACCAGGCACTTCGTGCGCCGCTGATACAGGCAATCGCGGAACTCCCCGGAATGTTGTAAACGATCAGTTGCCTGCACCGCATGGCCTGTACTTCCTGTAATGTATGCAGACCGACAAATACAACGGACATGGCTAATGCCCAATGGCAGCCGCGTTTCCATTTCATCAGCAACCAGGCGCAAAGCAGGATGGTGACGCCATAGAGACAAACAGTTTGTCCCAGGTCCACCTGAATACCGTCCGTTACAGCGCCGGGAATGCGGTCTATCTGCAGGATAAGCGTGTTCATCAGCAGAATGCCCCACCCCAGCAGCTTCCCAAGCAGGATGTTCACCACAGGAACGGCCGCGAGGGACACCAACAGAATCGCACCATACAGCAGCAGCGTGGAAAGCGGCACAGCAATGATATTGGCCAGCAGAAAGAGGTTGGGGAACTGATGGAAATAAAGCAGGCAGACGGGCCATGTGAAAATCTGCGCAGCCAGCGAAACCGCCACCATCTGCCAAAGCTTGTCCAGCCACTTGTTCCGGATCAGCCACAGATCGTACAGTGGCCGATAGCACAGCAATATCCCGCCCACGGCCAGGAAAGAGAGCTGAAAACCCACATCCACCAGGAAATACGGGTTATAGCACAGCAACAGGAATGCCGCGGCAGCCAGGGTATTCCAGGTATTGGAATGCCGGTCGATCATCAGCTGGCCCGTAGCGATGACGGTGAACATGACGGCCGACCGCAACACGGAAGCAGAAGCTCCTGTCAACAGCGAAAAAACCCATAGTACCCCGATCAGCAGCAGCGCTTTACAGATATTGATCCAGCGCTTCTTCGGCAGCCATTGCAATAACTGCAGCAGGGTGATGTAGATCAATCCAAGGTGAAGACCTGAAATAGCGATGATATGCACCACGCCCGTATTCGTATAGGCTTGCACGATATCCCTGTCCAGCTCTTCCCGGTACCCGATCAGCAAAGCCTGAGCCACACCGTATTCCTCACGT
Source organism: Chitinophaga niabensis (assembly GCA_017849435.1). Classification (GTDB taxonomy): domain Bacteria; phylum Bacteroidota; class Bacteroidia; order Chitinophagales; family Chitinophagaceae; genus Chitinophaga; species Chitinophaga niabensis_A. The sequence continues at coordinate 551,727 of JAFIGY010000002.1, read as the reverse complement.
TGAGGGACAAACGTTTTAAGGCTTTCGAGGCAATGATCGCGGATCCTGATCAGCGAGCGACCGGCAAGGTTCCCTTCATTTCCCGGCAATGCCCGCCACTGGCCGCTCCGGAGAAAAGCCTGGTGAAAGATGTTCCGGTAACTGCAATACTTCCCGTAATCGAATGCGCCGGGGTTCCCCGTCCCGCGGATCCGCTGCACCACCGCAGACGTCATCAGCCTGTCCCCATACCGTAATGCCGGCGTATCGCGGAAATACAGCAATATTTTTCCCGATGCCGGCTTCACTTCCCCTTTTTCCAGTATAGCGGTGACCTCCGCTTCCGCTTTCCACGATCTCGTGCGCCTGAATGGCGTTTCAAGCAAAGTAACGGCCAGCCGGCTGCTGTCTTTCAAATGATGCCCGAACCACTGCGATGTATGCCGGATATCTGCGGTGTAAAAAAGTCCCATACCCAGGCAGCCGGTACATCCCAGCAACGCGGCGCCCTGTATGCTGCGCAACGCAAAGCGCGGGACGATCGGGAGCATTACAGGCAGCAATACCGCCGTCCCGCAAAGGACGAACAGGGTCATGATCATCGTGATGGAGGGCTGAACATACATCCCGAGAATGATCCCGGCGATGAGTGGAGGCAGGAGACGCAGGAAGGGCGCGCTTTTCCAAAGGTTAACGGGCATGATACAAACAATGGTTTATGCAGCGAATGTAAGGGGAAAATTATTCGCACTTTCACAGCTGTGAAAAAAAAATCGGGATGGAACATCATTCGTCCATCCCGATTGGCAGCTATTATTTGCTCAGGTGCATGCTTCTTTCTTTGTAAAGCGCCCTGAAGTAAGGGTCCCGCAGGTCTTTGATGAAGCGAATCGCTTCGCCGGTGGATTTCATTTCAGGCCCGAGCTCTTTATTCACCCCGGGGAACTTGTTGAAAGAGAACACGGGTTCCTTGATGGCAAAGCCATTCAGTTGTTTCTCGATCTTGAAATCCGTGAGCTTGTTGGCGCCCAGCATCACTTTGGTGGCGATGTTCAGGTAAGGCACCTGGTATGCTTTGGCGATGAAAGGCGTAGTACGTGATGCACGCGGATTTGCCTCGATCACAAACACCTGTCCGTCCTTGATGGCGAACTGTATGTTGATCAGGCCGCGGATATCCAGCGCCCTGGCGATTTTCTCCGCATAATACTCCATCGTGGTCACGATCATGTGGCTGAGGTTGAACGCAGGCAGTACCGCATTGCTGTCCCCGCTATGGATACCGGCCGGTTCGATGTGCTCCATCACGCCCATGACGTGGAAGTTCTCCCCGTCAAAGATCGCATCGATCTCCGCTTCCTGGCAACGATCGAGGAAATGGTCGATGAGTATCTTGTTGCCCGGCAGGTGTTTCAGCAGACTTAACACGGATTGTTCCAGCTCTTCCTCATTAATCACGATCCGCATCCTTTGCCCGCCCAGTACGTAAGAAGGGCGAACGAGCACAGGATAACCTACTTCCTTGGCCACTTCAATGGCGTCATCGGTATTGTAAGCCGTGCCGTATTTGGGATAAGGGATGCCGAGTTCTTTCAGCAGGTCGGAGAAACGGCCGCGGTCTTCGGCAATGTCCATATTGTCGAAGGAAGTTCCAATGATCCGCACTCCTTTCTCCGTGAGCCGTTTCGCCAGTTTGAGCGCAGTTTGCCCGCCCAGCTGCACGATCACGCCTTCTGGTTTTTCCAGCTCGACGATCTCCCAGAGGTGTTCCCAGAATACAGGCTCGAAGTAGAGCTTGTCCGCCATGTCGAAGTCTGTGGACACGGTTTCCGGGTTACAGTTCACCATGATGGCTTCATACCCGCACTCCTGGATGGCCTGCAGGCCGTGGGTGCAGCAGTAGTCGAATTCGATACCCTGACCGATCCTGTTGGGGCCGGAGCCGAGCACAATCACTTTTTTCTTTTCAGAAGGAATGCTTTCATTCACGGTATCGAACGCAGAGTAGAAGTACGGGGTTTTGGCCTCGAATTCTGCGCTGCAGGTATCTACCATTTTGTAAGTGCGTATGATGCCGAGGGCTTTGCGCTTCTCATACACTTCCTCTTCTTCGCAATTACCGAAAATGAGCGCCAGTTGCTTGTCAGAGAAGCCCATTTGCTTGGCTTCCTTCAAAAGCTCTGCCGGAACAGATTCCAGGTCATGCTCCTGTAACTGTTTCTCTACGCTTACAATATCGTTGATCTGGTGCAGGAACCAGCGGTCTATCTGTGTCAGCTGATGAAGACTCTTTACGGACATGCCTTCCATCAATGCGTCTTTGATGCGGAAGATGCGATCCCAGGTAGGTCTTTTCAGCTTTTCGATGAGCTGTTCGCTCTTCAGGAGGGATTTCCCATAGTAGCCAAGTCCTACCGCCTCATTCTCGAGGCTCTGGCAGGCTTTCTGGATAGCTTCGGGGAAGGTACGGCCGATAGCCATTACCTCGCCCACGGATTTCATCTGCAGCCCGAGCGTATCATCGGCCCCTTTGAACTTGTCGAAGTTCCAGCGCGGCATTTTCACGATCACATAGTCAAGCGCCGGTTCAAAATAGGCGGAAGTGGTGCGGGTGATCTGGTTCTCCAGTTCATCCAGTGTATAACCGATGGCCAGTTTGGAAGCGATCTTGGCGATGGGATAACCAGTGGCCTTGGAAGCCAGTGCGGAAGAGCGGCTCACACGGGGGTTGATCTCGATGGCGATAAGCTCTTCATTCTCCGGGTTCAACGCAAACTGCACATTACAACCACCGGCGAAGTTACCCAGCTGGCGCATCATCAGGATGGCCTTGTTGCGCATATCCTGAAAAGCGGTGTCACTGAGGGTCATGGCCGGCGCCACCGTAATGGAATCACCAGTATGGATACCCATCGGGTCAAGGTTTTCCACAGTACAGATAATCACCACGTTGTCATTCTTGTCCCGCAGCAGCTCCAGTTCATATTCCTTCCAGCCCAGTACGGCTTTCTCTACCAGTACTTCATGGATGGGAGAGGCTTTGAGACCACGGTCCAGCGCCTCATCCAGGTCATCTTTTGAATGCACGAAGCCGCCACCGGTACCACCGAGCGTGAAAGAAGGCCGGATCACCAGCGGAAACCCGATCTCCTGGGCAAATTCCTTCCCTTCAAGGAAGGAGTTGGCGGTGCGCGCAGGCGCTACGGGAATCCCCAGCTCGATCATCCACTGACGGAACTGCTCGCGATCTTCCGCTTTGTCAATAGCCTTAATATCCACCCCGATCAGGCGTACATTATACTTTTCCCAGATGCCCAGCTCATCCACCTCCTTACAGAGGTTGAGGGCCGTTTGTCCGCCCATGGTGGGAAGCACCGCATCGATCTGATTTTCTTCCAGTATCTTTTCAATACTATCCACCGTTAAAGGCAGCAGGTAAACCTTGTCTGCCATCATGGGGTCCGTCATGATAGTGGCCGGATTGGAATTGATCAATATCACTTTTATCCCTTCTTCCCGCAGCGACCGCGCTGCCTGGGAGCCGGAATAGTCAAATTCGCAGGCCTGACCGATAATAATGGGACCGGAACCGATAATGAGGACAGATTTGATGGAGGTGTCTCTGGGCATCTTTCTTTATTAGCTGTTGATGATGAAAAACCATTCGATCCTTGTGTCCGTAGCGGACAAAAAAATCGTGCAAAATTAAGGGAAATCTTAATTTTCTGCGAGATAAAATTTGAAGATGCCGAAGGGATGATTACATTAATTTAATCCTTATATCTGCCCGCACTTACTCTGTTGCATATACGTAAACAAGCTTCCACTGCCCGTTCACCTTTTGAAACTCAAAATCTTCAATGGTGGCGGAATCATCCGTCACGAGCGAAATATCGTCCTCGCTTAGCGCTTTGCGGGCTTTCAGGAGGCTGTACTTATTGCCGAAGGTCTCATTGGCAGGCAGTTCAAGGTAATTGCTGAAGAAACGGACGAATTCTTCCTTCCGGATGGTTTGCACAGCTGTATCTGATAGGCTTTTCTTTACTACGAGGGGAAATTCCGTACACTGACTGACCAGCTGGAAATCTCTTTTCACAATCGCTGTGTACAGCTTCTTCCAGAAAGTCTCAAACTCTTTCAGCTCCGGACCGGAAGCCCGTTGCGCGTGGCCGGTCAGGAGGTAAAGACACATGAACAGGGATAATGCAACACTTTTCATAGTTCAGGGATCGGATATTACAAATGTCAAATTGCTAATATATGTAAATCCTTTTTTAAAAAAAATGCCACTTTGATGTAATCCGGATCAGAGAAGGGGTTTTTAATTATTTGCCTGACTGCAACTGTTCCTTCAGGCGGGCATTTTCCATCAGCAGTTTATTATGATCTTCCAGCAGTTTATAGTATTTGTCCTTCCAGCTTTCCACCTCCTGCATTTCCGTTCCGTCGTCTTCCAGGCTGCCGCCCAGGAACTCTTTCTGGCTGATCTCCAGTATCTGGCAGACTTTCCGCAACTGCTCAGGTGTAAAGGTTTCTTTTTCGAGGAGGTTGTACAACGCCCTCCTGCTCAAACCCATCCGCTTCGCCAGGCGCGTCTTGTTCAATCCCTTTTCCCGGATCAGCTCATCCAGGCGACGCCCGTGATGCAGATCACTGTTCTCCGGCACCAATACCTTGCGGGGATGGTTCCAGGAATAAAATTCATCCAGACTGATGCTCAACAATGTGCAGAACTCCAGTAACGTAGATCGCTTGATCGCCTCCTGGCGAAAATAATAATGCGCGATCTGGTTGGAAAAGTCCGCCCGCTCTGCAAAATCAAGGATCTTCATCCCTTTGTCCCGCACGATCTGCTTTAATCTCGCACCCTCGTGAATAATATTTTTCGAGACTGATTCCACTGTAAATAAATTTTATTATACTTGTAATTCTTATCAACCAATTATTTGATATTCTGATTATCAATATAACTTTTTTATTGACAATTTGCGCAAATACACCATCAAAACGATAAAATTATTGTCAAATGGAATCGAAGAATCTTTCATCCAACAACCTCCTGATGGATACACACACCGAAATGATCCAGTTACCACGGTCTTTTCGCGAGAGCGTTTGCCAGGAGTGCGGCTGGAGCGAGGCTACTTTCTACAGAAAGGCCAAGGGCAAAAACACTTTCAGCAACGCGGAAAAAGACAAGATCCTCGCAGTGGCGGACACTCTGCTGAGGGACATCCAGGAACGGCATAGCAAATACCGGTCCCGGTGAGTCCAAATCCGTGCACAACCAACCGAAAGCAGCAATTTTTTTGTTATGCAAACAACAAATTATTCATCCAGGCAGGAACAAGAGCTGCGCGATGTAATAACCCGCTTCCTGCAAGACTTACATGAAACCGCAGGTCCGTCCGTGCGGCATGTGACGGTCAGCGTTCACGGCGAAGCCAGTTACCTCTCGCCCGATCGCGAGATCAACGCCATCTCCGTCAACAAAATGCAAGGGGTCTCCACGCTCTCATACCAGGAAATCCCGGTAGAGGCGCCCATAGCTAACATCATCACACTGATTGTAACAGACAACGAAGCAGCACCTGCCTGAGGCTGTTGAAAAAGACATCGGGAAAGCAAAAAGGAGAGAGTCCTTTTTGCTTTTTTGTTGGGGATCATTGCTGTAAATCGTTTAAATTCATATCCTAACTGCCCGATGATGAAAGCGAACCGGAGCGCCTCCTGGTACATTCTCTTGCTCGTTCTGCTATGCTATAACGCAGCAGCGCAGAATATTTCCGTTCCCGCAAACGCGTCAAAAGGGCCGGATACCCTGGCGACAAATGTGGTGGAGCGGGTGGAGAATATCACTAAAATGCTCAACCAGGTGAATAATACCCTGCGCCGGGGATTTGACACCACGGAGCTTTCAGAAGAACTGCCCGGCACGGAAAAACTGGTGAAGATTCTTCGCAACAGCATCATGGGCGGCAGCCGCATGCTCAATATCCGCAGCCTCTATTCCGCGCAGGTGATCCTGCTGGAAACGCGGGAAGTGCACGAAGGCTGGCAGCGATCCCTGTCCGCCTACAGTCGTACGATCACGGACATGAGCACGCAGATCAACAACATCCTGCACGACACCATCCTCAGCCAGCTGCCTAAAGACCCGGGACTTGAGCTGCTTTACAAGGATCAGCTTGCCGCACTCAATACCAAATGGCTGCAGGCGGACACCGCCAACCGGAACAGCCTCCTGCGCATTGGTGCTTTACAGAACAGAGTGGCCACCAACTACATCTCCATCATGGATATGCTGGACGAGGTGGATTTCAGGATACGCTCCTCGCAGAAGAATATCTGGATGCGGGAGGAAAAAAACCTCTGGAGCGTAAGGCCGGCCGATTACTCATTTCCTTTTGAAACGACCTTCTCCGGCTCAGTTATAGCCGCGCAAAGAGTGCTGAATTATTACAGCAAATTCAATCAGGATGTACACGCGTTGAATATCCTGCTCTTCTTCCTGTTCTTTGCCTGGCTGTTGAACAGTATCCGGCGTATCCGCAAGCATCACCCGGATAAGGACGGCATCTTCGCAAATGCCCGTTACGCCGCCGGCAGGCCCCTGCTAACCTCGCTTATCTTCATCTTTACGATCGGGCCTTTCTTTTATTCCAACCCTCCTATCGTTCTGCTGGCATTGCTCTGGCTCGCACTGGCCATTTGCGTGACATTGCTGCTGCGGCCGGAATCTCCCGGCTGGCTAAGGCGGCAATGGCTTGTATTGCTGCTCCTTTATACCGGCTACGCTATCCTGAACCTCATGATGCAATCATCTTTTCAGGAGCGTTGGGCCCAGTTCCTGCTGCAGATCGCAACATTACTCACCTGCTGGTGGTTCCTACAGGAACAGAAAAGAGCTGCCCCGCAATTTCCGCCCTACACGCGACTGCTGGTATGGCTGACCATCTGGATGATGATCACTGCCTTCATTGCCAATCTTTTCGGGCGGGTGATGCTCGCCAAGTTCTTTGGCATGAGCGCCGTGTTCAGCCTGATCTCCGCGCAAGCCTTCTTTACGCTGGTGCAACTCCTGCTGGAGACCTTCTACCTGCATGTGGAAGCCAGCAAGAACAACAGCCGCTTTGCCGCATTCCTGGACTTCGACCGCATCCGGCAGGGATTGCGGTCCGCTTTGTACTTCCTGGCCGGCATCGGCTGGCTGGTTACGCTCATCCGTAATCTCAACATCTATAACATCATCCGGGACGCCGTGCTGAATTTCCTGGACGCGCAACGGAAGATCGGGAACACTTCCTTCAGCTACTCCAGCGTGTTCATCTTCATTGTGGTGATCTGGCTCGCATTCCTGATCAGCAGAGTGATGGTATTCATTTTCGGACGGCATGATCCCTCAGGTTCCGTGAAGAAGAACCGCTGGAACAGCGCTGTATTGCTTATCAGGCTGGGAGTACTGGCCATCGGCATTCTGCTGGCATTTGCCGCATCCGGCATTCCTATCGACAAACTGACGATCATTATCGGCGCATTGAGTGTAGGCATCGGTTTCGGGCTACAGAATATCGTCAATAACCTCGTATCAGGCGTGATCCTTGCCTTTGAAAAGCCGGTAGAGATCGGTGATGTGATCGACATCGGCACACAACATGGCACAGTAAAGGAGATTGGGATCAGGGCCAGCAAAATTGCCACAGTAGACGGCTCGGAGATCATTGTTCCTAATGGCGACCTGCTCTCCCAGCATATCACGAACTGGACCCTCACCAACCAGCTGCGCAGAGGGGAACTGATCATTGGGGTGGCTTACGGCTCCAGCCTGAAGAAGGCCGGCGAACTGTTGAAAGAAATCCTAGAGAAAACGGACGGCGTACAAAGCGTCCCCAAGCCACTGGTACTCGTACATCAGCTCGGAGAAAGCTCCGTGGATTTCCGCGTGCTCTTCTGGTCAGATATCAGTCGGCTCGCACAGCTGAAAAGCGACCTTCTTACCCTCATCTACGATACCTTCAATGAGCAGGGCATTGAGATCCCCTTCCCCCAACGCGATCTCCACATCCGCCATGATCATCCCACCAACTAAATTTTTCTTTTTACAACTAAATTATTAGTTTTACCGAAATGGAAATGCTATGCGACGTTATTTTACCCTTGTTTTGATCCTGCTTGCAAATGCCCTGTCGTTACAAGCGCAGGACAATGTAGATAAAGGGCTCATCATGGATTACCTCCAGGAGCAACAATATGACAAGATCATCCAATACATGGAAGGCTCCATAAAACCGCAATATCCTAACGGCCTGGCCATACTGGCCAATGCTTATTATCAAAGTGGACAACTGGCCCTGGCGGAAAGGAATTACAACCGCGTGCTGGAAAAAGACTCCAATCACATCCAGGCCCTGCAAAACCTCGGGAATATCGCCAGGCAACAGAAGCAGCCCCGCATGACGCTTCAATATTTTGAAAAGCTGGTAGCGCTGCGGCCGGATAATGCTAATTATTACAAACAGCTGAGCCAGGTTTGTGATCAACTGAAGCTGGAAGACTCTGCGTTCAATTATATACAGACCGCCTATTCACTCAACCCGAAAGATGCCGGCATCGTGACTTCTCTCGCTTCCGTGCTGATGAGCAGGAAGCTGTACCCGCGTGCAGATAGCGTGCTGAAGCATTACTATTCCTTTGACAGCACACACGCTACCGTGATCGCGCAGCTGGTGCGCCTTTCCTACCTCCGGGACAGTATGAAGACGGCAACAGTTTACGGGGAACGCCTGTTAAACATGGGCGTTGTTGATCAAACAACCTGCATCTACATGGGTGTGGCTTATTATCGTCTCAGGCAATATGATAACTGCATCAGCGTATATGACCGGCTGATGCCCCTTAACGGAGGCGCAGCGCCGGAAACACTGATCTATTACACCGGTCTGTCTTACGCCGAGAAAAGAAATTACGAAAAGAGCAACGAACTGCTGCAAACCTGCATCGATCTGGCCAAATCAAAAGCCCTCGACAATTACTATGCAGCTATCGCGGATAATTTTGAGAAGATGAAAAAATTCCGGACAGCCATCGCTTACTACGATACCTCCTATTATCTTTTCAGGGACCCCATGCGGCAATACGGCATCGCGCGTATTTACGATCAATACCTCCAGAATCCGCAAAAAGCCAAGAAGTACTACCAGCAATATGTACAGGATGCGAAACCGGAAACTAAAGACGAGATGTCCATCCACACTTATGTGAAAGAAAGGATAAAGAGCCTCTGATATGCGGCCCGCCTCATTGCGATCCCGGTCCTGGTGGCCGGGATCGTTGTTTTTAGATAATCTTCAAACATAAATCACTAAATTTAAGCCCCGTTAAAAAAACTGTTATAAACTTATAAATCTTATTGGGAATCATGGCGTACCCATATCAACTCAAGAATTTTGAAGACTACCAGCAGGCCTGGCAGCATAGTGTTACAGACCCGGAAGGATTTTGGGCGAATATTGCAGATCATTTCTACTGGCGCCGCAAGTGGGACAAGGTACTGGAATGGAATTTCAAAGACCCGGAGGTGAAGTGGTTCTCCGGCGCAAAGCTGAACATCACGGAAAACTGTCTGGATCGCCATCTCGGTACATTGGGCAATCAACCCGCTATCATTTGGGAACCCAATGATCCGGAAGAAAGACATCGCATTCTTACCTACCGCGAATTATACAATAAAGTTTGCCAGTTCGCCAATGTGCTTAAAAACAACGGCGTTAAAAAAGGTGACCGCGTTTGCATCTATATGGGTATGATCCCGGAACTGGCCATAGCCGTGCTTGCCTGCGCACGCATCGGGGCTATACATTCCGTAGTGTTCGGTGGCTTCAGCGCCCAATCCATCGCTGATCGTATCCAGGATGCACAGGCCAGCCTGGTGATCACCTGCGATGGCGCTTTCCGCGGCGCGAAGGACATTCCGCTCAAATCCGTGATCGACGATGCCCTGATGGCCTGCCCTTCCGTAAAAAAAGTGATCGTTTGCACCCGTACCCGCACTCCCGTAAGTATGCTCAAAGGGCGCGATGTATGGTGGGAAGATGAGATCAAGCAGGTAGAAACGATGGGCAACCCGCCCGTAGCGGCCGAGGAAATGGATGCGGAAGACATGCTCTTCATCCTCTATACCTCCGGTTCTACCGGCAAGCCGAAAGGTGTAGTACACACCTGCGGCGGATACATGGTGTATGCCAACTATACTTTCATCAATACATTCCAGTATAAACCCGGACAGGTGTATTTCTGTACTGCGGACGTTGGCTGGATCACCGGTCACAGCTACATCGTATACGGCCCCCTGAGCGCAGGCGCCACCACGCTGATGTTTGAAGGTGTTCCCACTTATCCTGATGCCGGACGTTTTTGGGATATCGTGGACAAGTTCCGCGTGAACGTGCTCTATACTGCTCCCACTGCGATCCGCAGCCTGATGGGCTTCGGGCTTGGGCCTGTTAACCACAAAGACCTCAGTTCACTGACTACGCTGGGTACGGTAGGTGAGCCGATCAATGAAGAAGCCTGGCATTGGTATAAAGATCAGATCGGAAAAGGAAGATGCCCCATCACCGATACCTGGTGGCAAACCGAAACAGGCGGTATCATGATTGCACCCATTGCCGGTATCACGCCTGAGAAGCCGGGATACGCCACGCTGCCTTTACCGGGCATCCAGCCGATACTTGTAGATGAGAACGGTAAGGAAATAACCGGGAACGGCGTGAACGGGAACCTCTGCATCAAATTCCCCTGGCCCGGCATGATCCGTACCACCTACGGTGATCACGAGCGTTGCCGCACTACTTACTTCGCCACTTATGAGAACCTGTATTTCACCGGCGACGGATGTTTGCGGGATGAGGACGGTTATTACCGCATTACCGGCCGTGTGGACGATGTGTTGAACGTTAGCGGCCATCGCATTGGTACCGCGGAAGTAGAAAATGCCATCAACATGCACGCAGGCGTAGTGGAAAGCGCGGTGGTGGGTTATCCGCATGACATCAAGGGGCAAGGGATTTATGCCTTTGTGATCACGGAAAAACATGTAAAAGATCCGGAACTGACGAAGAAAGATATCATCCAGACCGTATCCCGCATCATCGGTCCCATCGCTAAACCGGACAAGATCCAGTTTGTGACTGGTCTGCCGAAAACCCGTTCCGGTAAGATCATGCGCCGCATCCTTCGCAAGATAGCGGAAGGTGAGCTGGACAACCTGGGGGATACTACCACCCTGCTGGATCCTGCCATAGTAGAAGAGATCAAAGCCGGCAGATTATAATTGCTCCGGAACAACCATACTAAAAAGGGCACGCAGGTGCCCTTTTTTATTCCCCGCATTTCGTCCAGCGAACTTTACATCTGATGTAAATAATTTTCCGCTGCCTGCCTGCCACGCTTCCTTTGTATTGCGATGGCAAAGAAGTTCCTCATATACTACTGGCTGACCCTCACTGCAGTTCCTGTTACGGCCCAGGAGATCCGCGGCATTGTGCTGGACAGTATAAAACATCAGCCGCTGAATGCTGCAACGGTGCTCCTGATGCGGATGGACAGCAGCGTGATACACAGCACAGCCACCGGCAAGTCCGGATTATTCCGGCTTGATCTGCCCGTACAGGAGCGCTTCCTTTTAAGCATCCGCTATCTTGGCTATCATCCTTATTACAAACAACTCGCTTCTTCTTCCGCCCCCTTCATACAACCCGATACCATTTTCCTGCTCCCGCTCGCACAGCAGCTGCAGGGCGTGAACGTGCTCGCACAACGGCCACCAGCCATCGAACATCGGATAGACGGGCTTGTGTACAATCCGCAGGGAGACCTGGTGGCCGCCGGGAGCAACGCACAGGATCTGCTCCAGCGGGTTCCTTACGTAACCATCGGGCAGGATGGCAGCATCAGTATCCGGGGCAGCGGCAGCGTGAAGATCTTCATCAACAACAAACCCTCCGAGTTCTACGCCAATAATGTAAGCGATCTGCTCAAACAATTATCCGCGGACGATATTGCCAAAGTGGAAGTGATCACGCATCCCTCCGCCCGCTATGATGCAGAAGGCGTGGCCGGCGTACTGAACATCACGTTGAAAAAGAACCGCCTTCGCGGCCTCACCGGCATATTCAATGCAGAAGCAGGTCCGCTTTCTCAAACCGTCGATCAGAAATTCAACTACCGCTATGCAAAGTTCTCTGCATCGGCAAATATCTTTCTCAACCGCAATCACACTTACAACGACGAAACTTCCGACAGGCGGGGATTAAACAACTTTTCCTCCCGTCAGTTCCTCTCCACCATCTCTGACGGGAAGAGCAATTTTTTTAGTTTGAACGGAGGATGGGAGCCGGATAGTACGCAAACACTCGATGTAAACCTGCGCTACGGGCGCTTTCCTGTTGAACGAACACAGGAGCTGGATGTGAATCAGCCCACGCGGGAATATTTGAGAAAAACCAACCGGGACGGTATTTATACAGTGAAAAGTGCTTCCTTCTCCTACAACAAACGCCTGCAGCAAGGGCGGGAACTTTTCCTCCTCGGAGGATACTCCCTCCGGGAAAACGGGGGCAGCTATCTTTTGCGGCAAATAGAGCACGGGAAACAGAACTATCAGGAACAGAATGAGAACAATAGCACCAACTACGATCTGATCTTCCAGGCAGATTATACGCATCCTTTACGGAAACAGAACAAAATAGAAACCGGTATCAAATACGCCCGGCGCGGAATTTATGCAGACTACGATATTTTTATTTTCGATTCGATCGCGGGCATTGAACGGGATCCGGCCAGATCATTCAGCTATCGTTTTCATCAGACCGTTCTTGCCGGTTATGTCAGCTACCTCGTTGTACTGAACAAATGGACGCTGCGCAGCGGACTCCGTTATGAATACACCGCGCTGGATGCACGTCAGCGAGGGCAGGTGGTAACCCTTCATCCATATAGTATTCTCGCACCCAACATCATCCTTTCCCGCACCATCCGCGAAAAACTCGTCGCCACCCTGAGCTACTCGCGCAGGATACAGCGCCCGGAAGTATACCAACTTACTCCGGCTGTTGATTACAGCGATTCTACCAATATCACGGAAGGGAATCCCGATCTGATCCCGGAACGGATTAACCGGTTCGAACTGAGCTTATCCACCACGTTCAATCATAACAGCTCTTTTCTGGTGTCTATCTATCATGCCTATACGAATAATAGCATCCAAAGCATGCGGATGATGAAATCGCCGGGTGTGATCTATAACACTTTTGCTAATATCGCCGGCGCCACGCAAACCGGGGTTGCATTGAACACTTCGCTGAATATCGGTTCCCGTGTTAAGCTGAACGTCAACGGCAATGTATTCAACGCTTCCTTTCGCAGCGACACGCTTTCCAGCATGCGCATCTATATTAAAACCTCCGCCACAGCCGTCTGCCAGCTTAAAAAAGGATGGGGCCTGGAAGCAGGAGGATATTGGGAATCACGGTCTCCCCTGTTCTATGGCTACATTATCGGCTGGAGGAATTATTATGTGGGCGTCAATAAAAAGCTCTGGGGGGAGAGAGCCGCCATCAGTCTACGTTTACAGAATTTTCTCAACAAATATTATATCGCCCGCGGGGTGTTTGCAGATAATGTGTATACAGAGGATATTGCCCGCAAATTCCAAATACCCTGGTTCCGGCTGGGATTGATGTACAAATTTGGCAAGGCATTCAATACGCGCCCGGAACGGACCCGGCGAAATGTTGAGGGACTGTGATCATTCAGGGTCGGATCACAACAGGTGTACCTACTTTTACCACATCATACAATTCATTGATATCGCCGTTCTTCAGGCTGATGCAACCGAGCGTCCAGTTAATGCGCCGGTCCACATAGTAATCCCTGATCCCGGTAGCGTATTCCACCCCATGGATCCCTATCCCGCCGCCAATGTCCGCGCCCCTCGGGATGAGGCCGTTGGCCATGCGATCCTGGAATTTCCTGCGGGCTTCTTCATTCGGGTAATCCAGGAGCATAAAACGGCTCCAGCGGCCATCATACCGCTTGGAGAGAATATGAAAAGTACCGTCAGGCGTCCGCCGGTCTCCCTGTACAAATTTGTCAGATTTATCGTTGTTCCCGAAAACCACCTTGTATATTTTCAACAACGTTACATCCTCATAAATATAAAGCCGGTAATCGCTCTTGTCGATCAACAGAAAAACTTTACTTGCATCTATCCGGGAAGGATCCAGTCGAACGGAATACAGATCATTATTATTGTGCTCGAACGCAAAAAGAGGCCACAGCAGGGCCAAACAGCAATAGCGCCACATCGACGTTTCAAATTTTCTGTTAGATAAACGACGGAGGAAAAGTGAATATTGTGTTAAAAAAAAGACCGCTCGATGGAGCGGTCTTTTTTGCGAAAGATGATGCCGGTTTTAATATCCAAATAATTGATCCAGTGTGAGAACCTCCACATCACCATACTTCTTCAGATCGTCCGGGCTCACTTTTTTCTCGGAAGCCAGCACACAATAAGTGTAGGGTTTACCGGAGATATTTTGCTGATGGAGTTTTTTCAGGTCATCAAATTTGAGTTTGCTGATGCTTTCATATACACTCTTGCGGATGTCTTTATCCAGCCCGAGTTTTTTCGCATTCAGGTAGCTGAAGATGATCCCGTCCTGCGTAATGCGTTCGGTCTCCATATCTTTTTTTACACTGCTGCGGGCGGTCTCGAACAGTTTCTCGGATTCGGGGATGGTGGTGAGTAGTTCGTTCATGCCATTGATCGCCTCATTCACTTTATCTGCCTGGCTGCCCACGTAAGCGATCATTCCGTAGCGGTCTGTTTTTTTAGCAGGCGCGGAATAGACAGCATAAGTAGAATACGCCAGCGCTTTGGATTCGCGAATGGTCTGGAATACGATAGAGCCCATGCCGCCACCGAAGTAGTTGTTGAAAAGGTTCACCACCGCAGTTTTGGAAGGATCATACAGCTCTCCGTTATGGATCCAGTTCACCTCCGCCTGCACCATGTCATAGTTGGCAAACAATACTTTGTTGGCGGATTGCTGTACTTTCTCAAATTTCTGCCCATCCGGTACCGCTTTAAAGGTTGCCGGCTGGTCATGCAGTTTTTTGATGCTTTCAGATGCCGCGGCCAGCGTTTGCGGACCGTAGTAGATCACGGTGTGTTTGTAAGAAGGCAGCGTATGCAGGATGTCTACCAGTTCCTGTGCGGTTACACCATTCAGCTCGTCGTTGCTCAGCTGGTTATTGAACGGATTCTTCGGACCGTAGGTGGCATAGCTTCTCAGCCCGCCCATGATATTGCCTTTGCCCAGTTTGAAATCAGCCCGCTGTTTCTGCATCCTGTTCTTCAGCCCTGCCAGCGCCTGTTCATCCACTTTGCAGTTGTTGATGAGATGATCGAATAATGCTACAGCTTTATCGAAATTTTCCTGAAGACCGGAGATGGAAATGGTGGTTTCTTCATTACCCGGACTTACCCGCCATTCGCAGGCCAGGCCATAGAATTGTTTCCCCAGTTCGGCAGAAGAGTATTTGTCGGTGCTGAGCAGTTCGAGATACCTCGCAGCGAGTGCCAGCTTTTTATTCCCCCAGGTACCCATGTCAAACCGGTAGTAGAGGCGGAACAGACCGTTGTCTTTATTCTGCACATAGAGCAGGTCTGCGTTTCCGGTCTTGCTCTTCTGGATGTCCTTATCATAGTCCAGCCACTGGGGTTTTACCGGCGTAGCGGGCATGGCTGCGATGCTTTTCAAAAATGGAGATTGCGCATCACGGTTCACTTCCACGGGAGTGATCGGCGGTTTTTCCACTTTTACGATGCTTTTATCTTCTCCTTTGCGTTTGTAAAGCAGTACATAGTTGTTGTTGAGATATTTGTCTGCAAAATCCACAATCTCTTTCTTCGTTACCTTCCCCATATCGTCCACAAAATCCACATCATAGCGCCAGTTACTGCCACGATGTTTGATAAAGCCGTCCATCAGCGTGTTGGCACGGTTACCATTGCTTTCCAGCCCCTGTATCTCGTACAGCTTGAAATTGTTGACGATGGCGGTGATGAGGGATTCATCGAAGTCCCCTTTCCGGAGGATGTCCAGCTGGCCCAGCAGCAGGTCTTTTACCTCATCGAGCGTCTGGCCTTGTTTGGCGCGGCCGTTCAATGCCAGTACGGTGTAATCTTTCCATTGCAGCGTGCTAACACCAGCGCCCAGCAGTTTTTGCTGCTTGTTCAGGTTCAGGTCCATCAGGCCGGCTTTGCCGTTGGAAAGGATCTGGGAAATCACGGTGATCAACACGGATGATCTCGTATCCAGTGCACCCGGCATACGGAAAGCGATGTTCACGTTCTCGGCGTCCGGACCAAACACTTCTTTTACGATGGGTGCGGTGACCGATGCTTCTTTGGAACCGGTATATTCCTTTACCGGCTTCGTTTTCATGTAGCTGAACTTTTCGTCGATACGTTTGATCACATAATCAGGGTCAAAGTCCCCGGCCATTACGATCGCCATATTGTTCGGAACGTAATATTCATTATAGAACTGACGGATCGCTTTCAGCGAGGGATTTTTCAGGTGTTCCACTGTGCCGATGGTGGATTGCTGACCGTAGTTATGCGTAGGGAAGAGGGTTTCCAGCATCTTTTCATACATCTTGCGGCCATCATTATCCAATCCGCGATTCTTCTCTTCATACACGGCTTCCAGTTCTGTATGGAAGATCCGGAAAACAGGGTCTTTGAAGCGCTCGGACTGCACTGCGAGATATTTATCCACGGCGTTGGAAGGAATATCTTCTTCATATACCGTTTCTTCTACCCAGGTATGTGCATTGGTTCCCTGTGCGCCCATGCCGGCCATCATTTTATCATACTCGTTGGCAATGGCATATTTGGCGGCGAGGCCGGAAACGCTGTCGATCTGATGATAGATCGTTTTTCGTTTTGCCATGTCCGTGGTTTGGTTATAAGTATCGTAGAGTCCCTCTATCTTGTCCAGATACGGCTTCTCCTTTGCCCAGTCTTTGGAACCGAACTGCACAGTGCCCTTGAACAACAGGTGTTCCAGGTAGTGTGCGAGACCTGTGTGATCTTTGGGATCGCTGTTGCTACCGGCACGTATGCCGATGAGGGTTTGTATCCGGGGTTCTTTTTTGTTGACGCTGAGGATGACCGTAAGGCCGTTTTTCAGTGTATAAAAGCGGGCTTGCATAGGATCCCCCGTCACATACCGGTAGGGGTAACCTCCGGAGCCTGCCTCCTTCCACTCATGTTTCGTTTGGGCGGATAGTTGCAGCGTTCCCGCTATAAGCAGGAACAGGGAAACTTTGAATATTCTCATAAAATAGGTTTGAAGATTTTATTGTATAGCCAAATATAAATAATGCCCCGGGACAATCGGGGAGTTTGTCCGGGAATTTTGACACAAGACAGGATTTACGGGGATGAGATTATTTGCGTAACATATTGCCGGCGTAAGTACGACGGGCCACCTGGGGGCCGGGAGCGGTCAGGAATGTGGTGTCTGTTTTAACGTATAATACGTGGAAATGATTAGTCACATAAAAATTGCGATCACCGTGATAGGACTGGAACATGCTGTCCGGCATGAACACCAGCGCTTCCGTAGCCCCGGGAGCGGGCAAACGCGGCGTACTTCCCGGTATGGACAGGTCGGGAACCGGTTCACCGGCAGCTATCGGGGTAGGTGTTTCGGGTAATTTTATCTTGCTTACATGAAAAAAAACGATGCCACCTATCACTGCTACAAAAGTTAGGAATGAACGCATACTACTCGAAGTTTGGTTGTGTACAGTTTATATAGGATAAATAAACGTGACGGATTGTTACCCTGATAAAAATTTCGCCCAAATATATAGATAATTTTTATATATTAAAATATTCAGAAACCGTTCAGCCTGATCCCGATAGAAAACGGATATTGCTCCAGTCCGGAATCGTGCAGGGGTGTGAGGGCGTAATTGCCATATAGTTTAACGGGACCGTAACCCAGCTCGCCGGTAAGGCCCACGCGCCATTTATTCAGATTGAAATCGTCCGTACGCCTCACTTTACCCCGTTCTGCGCTGATCTGCTTGGTGCGGGATTTAACCAGGTATCCTGCGGACAGCCCGAGGCTCATTTCAAAAGAGCGGCCGGGGCGGACCGGATTGGAGTTAAAGTTCAGCATCAGGGGAACGGTCAGATAAGATGCAAAGAGCTTGTTTTTTGAAAAATTCACAGTGTCCCGGATGATCGTTGTCGGATAGCCCGGTATATAAGTGATGTTTCTCGCAAAGCGGTAATTATTCATTTCTACACCTAAAGCATAGATAAGGTTCAATTTATGCTTATAAACATTCAACCGCTGCATGATAAGCCATACATTAAAATTGATCGATTTTCCGGTGATAAGTTTAAATTCGGATGGAGTTAATGGTTCGCTGGCCTGCCGGGGAGCGAAAGAATTCAGCGCCGCTCCGGAATAATCCCGGCTTTTATCGGCGTTATAATACTGGCCATAGATCCCGTTGTACTGTTGCGACGGATGCATGGAAATGACCATGGCGCTGGAATAATTGCTCTTGTCCCGATAATTATTAAACCCCAGATCAAACACCAGGAACCGGGTATGCAGGTTCTTTTTCAGGCTCTGCCGGGCATAAGCTGTATCCTGGTAAGCTTTGAAAATATTTTTCCCACGGGCGTCTTTCCCTTTTATGATCACCAGGCCCTTGATCTGAATGGTATCTATGGCAGCCTGTTGGGCAAAAGCGCCCAAAGACAGGATAATGGTAAGGAGACTGAGTAAAATTTTACACTTCATATGACTATGCCATTTACCGGTCCTTTATTTATTTTTCTTTTTGGCAAAAAACCTTGCCACATTGGTTACTTTATCGAGTACTTTGCTTTCCAGTCCGTTACCGGTCACGGACATGATCAGTTCGCCGGGCTCAGCGGCGGGTGCCGCGGTAGCCAGCGCAGGGTGATCCTTTACTTCAATAGATGACCGTATATTGGCCGTGGGTGTTTGCCCACTGACGTTCCCGGGCTCCGCTTTCCTGCTCAACTCTGCTACGATAGCCTTGTCCACCGCGGTTTCAGAAGCTATTTCCGTTTGCAGGCCTGACAGGTCTACGGGAGTAGGATCGCTTGCCGGGGCGGGGGTATTGACCTTGCCGGTGTTCCTGGCCAGAACAGGTGCTGCCGTTTTTTTGATAACCGGTGCTGCTGCCGGCTGCGGAACATCTTGCCGGGGCTGTACGTCCGCCACTTTTGGTTGAGCGGTTTCCCTCCGTGGTGGCGGGGTTTGGCGATCCGCTACCGCCGGCGCCTCTACGATAGTTCCTGTATGGTTATCATGGAATTTCAGAAATGCCAGCAGGCCGGCCACCATCGCAGCTGCCGCCCACCAGTATGTTTTCCGCAAACGAACTACGCGCGTTCCGGAATGGCGGTACAACACGGATTTATTCTCAAACTTCAGCGCCGGATCAGGGTAGAGGCGGGTAGCCTGCCATATCACCAGCTCTTCGCGCACTTTCGGGTGCTGTACCATAAACTGCTCCAATGCTGCCGATTCCTCTGCGTTCAACTCCCCATCCACATAGCTCAGAAGATACCCTTCATAGTTTTGCAAATGGATCTCCCCGCCCCGGTACAACATGGCCTTGTTATCGAACACCATCTCCTCATCCGGCTGCAACCTGGCAGCCAGCAAAAGATCCAGCTCCTGCCGCACCTGGGGATGCTCCGCCACAAAACGCTCCAGCGCCGCCGATTCCTCGGCATTCAACTCCCCGTCCACATAGCTGTAGAGATAGTCCTCGTAGTTTGATATTTGAATGTCTATCGACATAATTTTCTGATTTTGAACATCTTGACAATTAAATCACATTCTCCATCCGCACCAGATATTCTTTCAGGTGTGCTCTTGCCCTGTGTAAATAGACTTTTACCTGCGAGGGGTTGAGCTGCATGATCTCCCCGATCTCTTCGTAACTATAACCCTCATAATCCTTCAGCAGGATGAGGGAGCGCTGCACGTCACTTAGCCGTTTAAGCGCTTTTTCTATAATATTACGTGCATTATGTATCTTTTGTTCCGTAACTTTTGCTTCTTCCCTGAACTCCTCTACCAAAGATATCCGCTTCACCTTCCGTACGTGATCGATCATATTATGGTAGGCTACTGTAAATAAATAGCTCTTGGCCTTCTCAAAAGGCACATCACTACAGTGTTTCCATAATATTTCAAACGCATTCTGTACCACGTCTCTCGCATCTTCCGTATGATCAAGATTCTTGACTATAAACCGGAAGAGATTGTCGCTATACAGGTCCACGCATTTGTTGTACTCCTTTTCCGTCATCCGGCGCCAGGGCTTTTAAAGTGCTAATTTCCGACATTTTTGTTGAAAAGGCCTCCCGTAAAGCCTTTATCACCAGCTCCATGACAATATTTCAACTATGCGCAGCTTTTTGATGACCTCCAAAGCAGACCCCTGAGGGCCGGATGCCCAGGGAACGTCCATCCCCGTTGCATACCAGGTAAGGGCCGTAAAAGCCCCCACCATCACCCCGCAACAGATCAGGGGAAACCACCGGATAAGTGAGCGTACAGTACCTTTCGTCATAATCTACCGTCCATGATAATTGTATGACGCAAACCGGCTTATAAATGTTACACATCGGTCAAACTTTTTATGATTGTAGGATTTCCGCCGGAAGACCTGTTCATTCCTTGATACATTTATTGCCCTAACTTTGTTAGATACAGCAAAAAACACGTGAGAACATGAACCAAAACTTCATTAAACGCTTACAACAGGAACTGGATGAAATACGATCCGCCGGTTTGTATAAAAACGAGCGGATCATCACGTCCGAACAGGGCGCGGAGATCACCGTGGGAGGTAAAACCGTGATCAACCTTTGCGCCAATAACTACCTGGGCCTCTCCTCCCACCCCAAAGTAGTGGCTGCAGCCAAAGAGGCAATCGAAACCCATGGCTATGGTATGAGCAGCGTGCGCTTCATCTGCGGCACGCAAGACATTCATCGTGAGCTGGAAGAGAAGATCTCCAAATTCCTCGGCACAGAAGATACCATCCTCTACGTAGCCGCTTTCGACGCCAACGGCGGCGTATTCGAACCGCTCTTCTCCGAACAGGATGCGATCATCTCCGACGCCCTCAACCACGCGTCTATCATCGATGGCGTAAGACTCTGCAAAGCCCAGCGCTTCCGCTACGAACACAATAACATGGCCGACCTGGAAACCAAACTCCAGGAAGCCCAAAGCGCCCGCAGCAGGATCATCGTGACAGACGGCTCTTTCAGCATGGACGGCACTATTGCGCAACTGGACAAGATCTGCGACCTCGCCGATAAATACAATGCCATCGTGATGAGCGATGAAAGCCACTCCTCCGGCTTCCTCGGTAAAACCGGTCGCGGTACCCACGAATACCGCGGCGTAATGGGCCGGGTGGACATCATCACCGGTACCCTCGGCAAAGCCCTCGGCGGCGCTTCCGGCGGTTTCACCAGTGGACGGAAGGAAGTGATAGACATGTTGCGCCAGCGCAGCCGCCCTTACCTTTTCTCCAATTCCGTAGCCCCCAGCATCGTTGGCGCTTCCATCGCCGTGCTGGACATGCTCAGCGAAACCACCGAACTGCGCGATAAACTGGAGTTTAACACCAGGTACTTCCGCAAAAAAATGACAGAAGCCGGCTTCGACATCAAACCCGGTGATCACCCCATTGTTCCGGTAATGCTCTATGACGCCAAACTCAGCCAGGAGTTTGCAGACAAGCTGTTGCAGGAAGGCATTTACGTGATCGGCTTCTTCTACCCTGTTGTACCGAAAGGTCAGGCCAGGATCCGCGTGCAGCTGAGCGCCGCACACAGCCAGGCGCAGCTGGACAAAGCCATCGCCGCTTTCACCAGGATCGGCAGGGAACTGGGCGTGTTGAAAGAGAAGACCGTTGTTTAAAAAAAAGTAAAAAGCATCATATGGAAACGACGCGGTGAAACCACCCGTCGTTTTTTATTTTCCGCTGAGGTGCGTCCGATTCCCTATTTTTACTTTTTAAATCATCAAATTTCAAGTCTTGCAAAAAATGAGAACATCCGGCCTGCTGCTAATGCTGACTATCGCCCTGATGCTCGGCGCCTGCTCTCCCAACAATGTGAAAGAAGCGAAAGAATGGGAGAAATATTTTACAAAATACAAGCTGGAAGGATGTTTCATGCTCTTCGACAATGGTCAGGGCACATTCAGGGTCTATAACATCGACCGGGCCAAGGAGCGTTTCACTCCCGCGTCCACTTTCAAGATATTCAATTCACTGGTTGGCCTGCAGACCGGCGTGATCAGCGATACCAATATGGTCATCAAATGGGACAGTGTTACCCGCTCTCACGAAGCATGGAACCATGATCTCACCATGGGTCAGGCTTTCCGGGCCTCTTCCGTTCCCTACTACCAGGAAGTTGCGCGCCGTATCGGCCGCGATACCATGCAACGCTGGCTGGATTCCATCCAGTACGGTAACCGCAAGATTGGCAGGATCGACAGCTTCTGGCTGGATAATTCCCTTCAAATCTCTCCGGATGAGGAACTGGGATTTGTAAAGCGGTTGTATTTCGGTCAGCTCCCCTTCCAGAAACGGGCACAGGAGTTGGTATGCGGTGTAATGCTGCAGGAAGAGACTCCTCAATACAAACTCGCCTACAAAACCGGTTGGGGCACTGTGGGTAAAAAACAGATCGGATGGGTGGCCGGATGGATCGAGGAAAACCTGCATCCAAGCTTCTTTGTGCTCAATTTTGAGACGGAAGACCCGAAACTGGACCTCCGGGCGGTGAGAAACGAAATATTACGGGGGATACTTGCGGAAGAGGGGTTCTTCAAAGGGAAAAAATAACCCGCCTGTTAAAAAACTCCTAAATCCTTTGCCCCCATCCTTGTAATACGTTACAAAAAAATTATTTTTGATTGCTTGCCCCGGCAATGACCGGGGTAAGTTGTTTTAACCATGTTAAGATTTCAACATACTGAATACCTCTGGGCGTTTGTATTGCTAACAGTATTGGTACTGGCTTTTGCCTGGGTTACCTGGTGGAAACGCCGTTCCATCCGCCGTTTAGGAGACCCCGTGATGGTAGAAAAGCTGTTCAGCGGCTACTCCCGCAGGCTGTTCACGATTAAATTTCTGCTCCTCTTCGTAGCCTTCTTCCTTGGCGTGATCGGTCTCGCGAACCTGCAAAAAGGCAGTCGCGTTGAAAAGATCACCCGTAAAGGCGTAGACGTGATCATTGCACTGGACGTCAGCAAAAGCATGCTGGCCCCGGATGCGAAGCCGGACCGCCTTACCCGCGCCAAACAGCTGATCACAAAGCTGATGGACAAGATGGATAATGACAGGATCGGACTGGTGGTGTTCGCCGGGAATGCATATCTGCAAATGCCGCTCACGATCGACTATTCTGCGGCCCGTATGTACCTCGGCAGCGTAACCCCGGAACTCATCCCGCGCCAGGGAACGGAGATCAACCAGGCGATCCGCATAAGCAATGAGGCATTCAATAAAAAAGAAAGGAAACACAAGGCCCTGATCATCATTTCAGACGGGGAAGATCATAATCCCGGTGCTCTTGCCGAAGCCAGGAAAGCGCTGGAAGACGGTGTAGTGATCAATACCGTTGGCATAGGCTCTCCAACCGGCTCCCCCCTTCCTGATCCGGAAACCGGCGGTTTGAAAAAAGACCGGGAGGGCAATACCGTTATTTCCAAACTCAACGAAGATGAATTGAAGGGCATCGCCGCGGAAGGCAGAGGCATGTACCTGCATCTTATGAATAATACAGATGAAGTAGTAGACGCCCTCTCCGAAAAGATCAATCACATGGAGCAAAAGGAATTCGGCGAGAACGTTTTTTCCGATTACAACAGCTATTTTCAATACTTCCTGGGGGTCTGCCTGCTGCTGGTAGTGCTGGAATTCTTCCTGCCGGAAGGCAGAAAGAAGAAAGGAGAAGACCTGCCCGGACTTAAAACCGTGGAAGCGAAATGAAACAGCATCATTTTCATATAGCCGTTGCCGTTATAACAGCCCTGCTGTTTGCCACCACTCCTGCATCTGCACAGGAAGGCACGAACAAACTGATCCGCCAGGGCAACGACCTGTACAGGAAGCAGCAATATACAGACGCAGAGGCCAGCTACAAGAAAGCGCTGGAGCGGAACGGCAAGTCAGTGGAAGGGAATTACAACCTCGGCAACTCTTACTACGAACAGAAAAGGTACGACGCAGCCCGCCAGCAATATTCCAGTGCGCTGAAAGTAGAAGGCGCCAACGCCATCAAGGGCGATGCGAACTATAACATCGGCAATACTTTCATGGAAGATAAAAAATGGGAAGAGAGTATCAAGAGTTACAAAGCTGCCCTGAAGGCCAATCCCGCTGATGAACAGGCCCGCTATAATCTCGCGTATGCCCAGGCGATGCTGAAACAACAACAGCAACAGGGCGGCGGTAATGATAATAAGAAAGATCAGGATAAGAAGAACGACAAACAAAAAGATAAAGACAAGAAAGAGGATCAGAAAAAAGACCAGGACAAAAAGAACGATCAGCAAAAACAGGATCAGAAAAAAGATCAGGATAAAGACCAGCAACCGCAGCCTAAACCCAGTAAGCTGACGCCGGATGAAGCCAAACGCTTGCTGCAGGCGCTCGCACAACAGGAAAAGAAATTGCAGGAAGACAAGATGAAAAAGGTGAAAGCAAGCCCTGGCATGGTGGAAAAGGACTGGTAATTACACGTTACAACAAATATTGAGGGCCGGTCTCATATGCTGAGACCGGCCCTTCACTTTCCTTACCAAATGAAAAACGCGTTCCGTCAAACGCGTCATAAAACATGGGTTCCGTTTAAGAAAACAGTATGTAAAATTACTTTTCATTTAGCCCCGGTGTTTGGACAAAGGGCCGAATAGCTGGTATTATTTGAACATAGTTTCGCGGAATTCATGGGGCGAGGAATTGGTATGATGTCTGAAAAAACGACTGAAATAAGCCGGGTCCTCGAACCCCAGTTCATAACAGATCTCCTTTACACTCCTGTGGCTGAAAGCCAGCTGCCGCTTGGCTTCCAGTATCAGCCGCGCATGCACCATATCCGTTACTGTTTTACCAATCGCTTCGCGGGTGATCTCGTTCAGTCGTTTGGCCGTAAGCGCAAAATGTTGCGCATAAAAGGTCGCCAGGTGCTCTTTGCGAAAATTCTTCTCTACCAGTCGCCGCAGCTGAATAATGCGGTTATCATGATGATGCAATGCCGGTGCATTTGCGATGTTATGTTTCTTCTCCCGTTCGGCAAGCAGCAGGAATGCGTTCAGCAAATGCTTGATAATACTGCTGCTGCTTCCCTCCAGCTGCACGGAAAGCTCCTGCTTCATCAGCGTGATCAGCATCACGAAACCGGCTGCGGTAGTACGACTGACGCTGATCGGCGCATATTCCTGCGAATCATCAAATAAAGTGGTAAAATCGTATAATGCCTCCCGGTCGTGTTTATTACTGAAATAAAATTTTTCCGTAAAGGTGACACTGAAGCCATAAATACCGGATTGGGGAAGCTGATGCACCTGCCCGGGGCGTAAAAGGAAAAGGGTATTGTCCATCAGATCGTACGTCACAAAATCCACTATATGCTCCCCACTTGCACGGGTGAACCATATGATCTGATAATCATGATGCCGGTGTGGCAGTCCAGCCAGTTCGGTGTGGAAATCCTCCACTTCAAACACGGTGAACTGTCCGCTTAATGGCAATTGTTGATAGGGTATGCTATTCACAATCTTAATTCTTCTGCATACTATTAGTGGTCATCAATTTGGTCACAAACAAATTTCATCGTTAAAACTAGGCATTTATGGTGCCAGTTCTTTACCGCTCATAAAAAATAATAAAACGCCGGAATGGCCCCCGCGAAAATGAATGCAGGAAACAGGGGTTTATTTTTCCTAATTTTGCTTTGTATTCATATTCATCAACATGCTATTTTATTGTCATTCGCTGACGCAATATAAACGCCTGGCCACCCTGGAAGCCAAAGTTGGAGACCTTACGATCGGCAATTTCCATCCCATCCGTATCCAAACCATGACCACCACGGATACAATGGATACAAAAGGTACGGTGGAACAGGCCATCCGCTGCATCGAAGCAGGGGCGGAACTGGTAAGGATTACCGCTCCCAGCAAAAACGAGGCAGAAAACCTGCTGCCGATCAAGAATGAGTTACGCAAGCGCGGTTATACCACCCCTTTGGTGGCCGATATCCATTTCACGCCCAATGCTGCGGAAATAGCCGCCCGCATTGTGGAGAAGGTGCGGATCAACCCCGGCAACTACGTGGATAAGAAGAAGTTTGAACTGCTGGAATATACAGATGCAGCATACCAGGAAGAAATTGACCGCATCCGGGAACGTTTCACGCCGCTGGTGAATATCTGCAAGGAATACGGCACAGCCATGCGCATCGGCACCAACCACGGCTCCCTCAGCGACCGTATCATGAGCCGCTATGGGGACACGCCCATGGGCATGGTGGAAAGCGCGATGGAATTCCTGCGCATCGCGGAAGACCTCCATTACAGGAACATCGTGCTGAGTATGAAGGCCAGCAACCCCCAGGTAATGGTACAGGCGTACCGGCTGTTGGTGCAAACCATGCAACAGGAACTCGGCCATTGCTATCCCCTCCACCTGGGCGTAACAGAAGCGGGCGACGGGGAAGACGGGCGTATCAAATCCGCCATCGGTATCGGCACATTGCTCGAAGATGGCGTAGGAGATACTATCCGGGTTTCCCTCACGGAAGATCCTGAATTTGAGCTGCCGGTGTGCCGCGACCTGGTGAAGCGCTATACGCATCGCATTTCTCATCCTCCCATCCAGCCCCTGCAGGATGAACAAAAGCTTCCCTACTCACCTTTCAATTACCAGCGAAGAGAAACGATCGCCATAGATAACATCGGCGGTAAACAGGTGCCCGTGGTAATAGCCGATCTGAGCCATCTGCCGCATATCTCTCCGGCAGACCTCCGGGGCATTGGCTATACTTATGATGCGGTGACCGACAAATGGAATATCGGCGATGCCGCGGCAGACTATATCTTCACCGGCAATCATGTGCCTGACTTTGCCTTACCCGGTACACTCAAAGTGATCGTACAATATCATACCTGGCTCCATACTGCCGATAAGGAAAAACATTTCCCGTATGCGGATGTACGCACCTATCTCGCTGCGCGCGCAGAAGGACGTCTTGCAAAGATCAATTTCGTAGCCGCTTCCGCAGACGAGCCGGGAAATCCGGATCTCACAACCTTCCTCGAAGCCCTGCAACAATCCGGCGATGTAGTACCGGTCCTGTATTCCACCTCGGCACATGCCATGGCCACTGTAAGAAGAGCGATGATAGAGATCATGGAAAAACGTATATCCGCTCCCGTTATTATTCTCTGTAACAGCGGTCATAATACACCAGACGAAGACCTGATCCATTACGCCACCGAAACCGGCGCATTGCTGCTGGACGGGTTCGGGGACGGGCTCTGGCTGAAGGCGCAACCTGACCTGGCCGTTACCCGGCAGCCCGGAGTTGTAACTGAACCAATAGCGCTCATCAATAACATCGCCTTCGGCATCCTGCAGGCCACTCGTACCCGGATCTCCAAAACAGAATATATCTCCTGCCCTTCCTGCGGCCGTACGCTGTTTGACCTGCAGGAGACCACTGCACGCATCCGTGCCGTTACTCATCACCTGAAAGGTGTGAAAATAGCCATCATGGGGTGCATCGTGAACGGACCGGGAGAAATGGCGGATGCCGACTTCGGTTATGTAGGCAGCGGGGTGGGGAAAATTACGCTTTATCGTGGCAAGGAAGTTGTGAAACGCGGTCTTAACAGCGACGTAGCAGTAGCAGAGCTGATCAACCTTATCCGGGATAACGGAATGTGGGTGGATGTAAAATAAAAAAAGCAGGGAGGCGCCGTGCGTCCCTGCTAACAACTGTAACTGGGGTTAACAAGCAGTGTACCTTAACTTCTAACTTTGAGAGACTCTTTTTTGGGGTTACATGCATTCTTCAAGCATACCCCAAAAGTACTACCCTTCAGAGGGTAGCACAAGCGTAGATGTACGCAAAATGCTGCGTGTTTTCCCGTAATAAGAATACATCATCTATTTTACCTGGCAGGCTTCAAGCTGGTTTCCTTCCGGATCATAAAACACAAAACTTCTGACAAACGCGTCTTCCTTAATCTCCGAAACCCTGGCGCCGGCTGATTGCAGCATAGCATGGGATTGCAGAATGTCTGACGATTTGAAAATGGGGAAAGGGGTTATATTATTGTTAACGGTCGGTGCCTGATCTGTTTTCCAAAGGGTGAGACTGATAGTGTTGCCGGAGTCCAGCACGATAAGCCCTGTTTCCATATCCGTCCAGATCTCCTCCAGGCCCAATACTTCTTTATACCAGCGGCCGGTGCCTGCTACATCCGTTACGCGAAGGATAAACGTATCCAGTCCATCGAAAGGTTTTCTTTTTTCAATCTGTTGATCCATAACATTTCCTTTGCGCTCAAATATAGCCGGTTTGATCTATATTCGTTATATCAACTTCCTCTAAAATCTGCACCCATGAAAAAAGTCATCCTCGCCGGCGCCACCGTATTTTTTGCAGCCTGCGGCAGTGGTCCCTCCAGGCATCCATCCGCTGATTCCGCTACAACAGCCAAGTCTGCGGATTCCCTTGTTTTCAATGGCAAAGAGATCACTTCCGGGTATTTCGTGAAGAACACGCTCCATCAGAAAGACAGTGTGGCTTGCTGGGTTTTCACGTCAAAGCAGGAGTGCGACAGCGTTTTCGGATTTGGCAAGGTAATGGAGGTTCAGGATACGGTGGATTTTTCAAAGGAGATCATGGTAGCGGTCACCACGCCTGTTTCATATGAAAGAAAGGCGATCCACCTGCTGAGCTTCCGGCATCTGCCGGAGAATTCCGGGAGCCATCCTTCGGAGCTGGCGCTGAATGTATCTATTACCAATGGGGCACAGAAGGAGACTTATACTTCCACCGGGGCGTGGGTGTTCAAAATATCCCGTTCTCCGGACCTGCAAAAGATCAGTTTTTACAAAGACGGTGCTTTTCTGGCATCTGTACCGGTTAAATAAACGTTCGTTTATTACATGTCATATTCGAGGCTCGGGCGAAGCCATTTCTCCGCTTCTTCGATCGTCCAGCCTTTACGCTGCGCGTAATCTTCCACCTGGTCTTTTTCGATCTTGCCGAGACCAAAGTATTTGGATTCCGGATGGGCGAAGTACCAGCCGCTGACGCTTGCGGTGGGGTACATGGCCAGGGATTCCGTCAGGGTAATGCCGGTGGCGTCCGTAGCACTCAACAGATCGAAGAGCTTGTACTTCTCCGTATGCTCCGGGCAGGCGGGATAGCCGGGAGCGGGGCGGATACCCAGGTATTCTTCCCGGATAAGTGCCTCGTTGCTCAGGTGTTCGCTGGAGGCATAGCCCCAGAATTCTTTCCTGACGCGTTCGTGCATGAGTTCCGTGAAAGCTTCGGCGAGGCGGTCGGCGAGGGCCTTCAGCATGATACTGCTATAATCGTCGTGCTCTTTTTTGAACTCATCCAGCCATTTTTCGATCCCTTCCCCCGCGGTCACCGCAAAACCACCGATATAGTCCTGCCTGCCGGTGGTGGCGGGCGCAATGAAGTCAGCCAGACTGATATTGGGTTGACCGGGTGCTTTTTTGATCTGCTGGCGGAGGAATTCCAGCGGCACCTGTGCGCCGTTTGTGGAGGTCACCGTCACCGTATCCGCAGCATTGGAGTTGGCCGGGAATATTCCGATCACAGCTCTTGCCGTCAGCCATTTTTCTTCGATGATCTTTTTCAACATGGCCTGGGCATCATTAAAGAGCCGGGTGGCCTCCTTTCCTACTACCTCATCTTCCAGTATCTGCGGGAATTTACCGTGCAGTTCCCATGAAATAAAAAACGGTTGCCAGTCGATATACTGCGCGATCTCCGCCAGATCATATCCATTGAACGTTTTTGTTCCGAGGAAGGCAGGCTTCACGGGCTGGAAAGCATTCCAATCGATCGGCACCTTGTTCTGCCGGGTTTCGGCCAGCGGAAGGTATTGCTTGATCGGCCTTTTATTGCGGAAAGCTTCATTCAGCTTCTCATATTCTTCTTTCACATCCCGAAGGAAATTCTTGTTGAGGGCTTTGTTCAACAGGTTGCCGGTAACGGTTACGCTACGGGAAGCATCCTGCACATGCACTACGCCATTTGCGTACTCCGGCGCGATCTTCACCGCGGTGTGCGTACGGGAAGTGGTAGCGCCGCCGATCAGTAAAGGAATGTCAAATTGCTGACGTTTCAATTCCCGGGCGATATGCACCATCTCATCCAGACTGGGTGTAATGAGACCGCTCAGGCCAATGATATCCACCTCCTGTTCACGCGCTGTTTGCAGTATCTTCTCTGCCGGCACCATCACGCCAAGGTCGATAATATCGTACCCATTGCACCCGAGCACTACTCCCACAATATTCTTTCCGATATCGTGCACATCTCCTTTAACGGTAGCTAACAGTATTTTGCCGGCAGACTTGATCTGTCCCCCATTCTTCGCCACCAGCTGCGCCTTTTCCTCCTCGATGAAAGGTGTAAGCACGGCCACGGATTTTTTCATCACCCGCGCGCTTTTCACCACCTGTGGCAGGAACATCTTTCCACTTCCGAAAAGGTCTCCCACCACATTCATGCCGTCCATCAGAGGACCTTCGATCACTTCGAGCGGGCGGTCATATTTCTGACGGGCTTCTTCCGTATCTGATTCGATATAATCGGTGATCCCGTTCACAAGCGCATGGCTGAGTCTTTCTTCCACCGTTCCTTTCCGCCATGTTTCGTCTTTCTCCGTTGTTTTTCCTTTTGCTTTTACCGTTTCCGCAAAAGCGATCAGGCGCTCCGTGGCATCCGGACGACGGTTGAGGATCGCATCCTCGCAGAGCTCCCGCAGCTGCGGTTCGATCTCATCGTAAATCTGGATCATCCCCGCGTTCACAATGCCCATATCCATACCCGCTTTGATAGCATGCAGCAGGAAAACGGAGTGCATGGCCTCCCGCACGGCGTCATTGCCGCGGAAAGAGAAAGAAACGTTACTAACGCCTCCGCTGATCTTGGCCAGCGGCATCAGCTGTTTGATCTGACGGCAGGCTTCAATGAATTCCACTGCATAGTTATTGTGTTCTTCAATACCAGTAGCAATGGCGAATATGTTCGGGTCGAAAATGATGTCCTGTGGATTATATCCTACTTTATCAACAAGGATCTTGTAGGCCCGGTGGCAAAAGTCCACCCGCTTTTGCAGCGTGTCCGCCTGCCCGTTTTCATCAAAGGCCATTACCACCACAGAGGCGCCGTAGCTTTGGCAGATGATGGCCTGCTCTATGAACTTCTCCTCGCCTTCTTTCAGGCTGATGGAATTCACGATGCACTTACCCTGCAGGCATTTCAGACCGGCTTCTATAACGCTGAACTTGCTGGAATCTATCATCACCGGCACCCGGGAAATATCCGGTTCCGATGCCAGCAGGTTCAGGAAGGTGGTCATGGCCTTCTCGCCGTCCAGCAGCGCATCGTCCATGTTCACATCAAGGATCTGTGCGCCGCTCTCTACCTGCTGGCGTGCTACTGAGAGGGCATCTTCGTACAGGCCTTCCCGTATGAGCCTTGCAAATTTCTTGGATCCTGTTACGTTGGTTCGTTCCCCAACGTTGATAAAGTTGGTTTCGGGCCTTACTACCAGCGGCTCCAGGCCGCTTAAACGTAAATATGGTTTGATCGTATGTGTATTGTTCATGCTTTGTTCCTCCAGTGCTGTGCGATATTATGCCAATACGGTTTCTGTCACCGGCAAAGGGCGCGGCGCAATGTGCTTTACATGTTCTGCAATATGGCGGATGTGATCCGGAGTTGTACCGCAACAGCCCCCCACGATGTTGACGAAGCCTTCCTTAGCGAAGTCTTCCAGGATATGCGCCGTTTCATGCGGCTGTTCATCATATTCTCCGAAAGTGTTGGGCAAACCGGCATTCGGATAGCAGCTGACATAACAGTTGGCGATCTGTGAAAGCTCTTCTATGTAGGGCCTCATCTGATTCCCTCCCAGTGCGCAGTTCAACCCGATGGAGAAGGGTTTGGCGTGCATCACGGAAATATAGAAAGCTTCCAGCGTTTGTCCGCTCAATGTTCTGCCGGATGCATCCGTGATAGTGCCGGAGATCATGACCGGCAATTCTTTCCTGCCGGCATCGCGGAAATATTTTTTGATGGCAAAGATGGCCGCCTTGCAATTCAGCGTATCGAAGATCGTTTCGATCAGCAGGATGTCAGCCCCTGCTTCGGTGAGCGCTTTAACCTGCTCATAATAGGCCGTCACTACTTCATCGAAAGTCACCGAGCGGAAGCCGGGATTGTTCACGTCCGGGGAAATGGACAGCGTTTTGTTGAGCGGACCGATGGCCCCGGCTACGAAGCGCGGTTTTTCCGGGTTGCGGCGGGTGTAGTCATCCGCAGCCCGCCTGGCGATCGTTACGGAAGCGATGTTCATCTCCACGGCCAGCCCCTGCATATCATAGTCCGCCTGCGCAATAGTAGTGCTGCTGAAAGTATTCGTTTCAATGATATCCGCTCCGGCTTCCAGGTACTCCCTGTGAATGGCTTCAATGACCTGGGGCCGGGTAAGCGACAGCAAATCACTATTGCCTTTCACATCCGTGTGATAGGTTTTAAAACGTTCCCCTCTGTAATCGGATTCCTGGAGTTTATAGCGCTGGATCATGGTGCCCATAGCACCGTCAATAATAAGGATGCGCTCACGGGCGCACTGTTCCAAAGACTTCATGGCAATAACGTTTATTAGTTACGGTTTACAATGAAGCCCGAGGCCGAACAATAAACAAATCTACCTGCGGGCAAATGCAAAGATAGAAAAGTCCTGATTAATAAACATAAATAGGAAAGCAGGATGACATCCGGATGGCGAAAGGAATTCTTAATTACCTAACAGTCTCATTATTAAATTATTATGATCGATCTATAAAAAATCATCAAAATAAATTTGCTCACTCTACAAAGTCTATTATATTTGTAGAGTATTTACAACGAAGTCAAACCCGAACCAGCCATTTAAAGTAAAGAACGATGCTTATAAACGAGATACCCGAAAATACTCATCACCTGCAGGTGGCTTTTTCTTACCACCACCGCGCTGCGGCCGGATGTTGTTATATGTGTCGCTGATACAACTTATCACAGTAAACACATTTACATAACCGGAAAAAAATATTGTCATGAACATCAGGGACTATATCGGACAACTGAATGAAAACCTGGAAAAGCTCGGCCTGCAGCAGATCGTTGCGGAAAGCTCCCGGGTGGATGATTCCTTCAGAGTGGTGTATGTCAACAAAAACGTGCAAAAGCGGCACGTGGCAGGCATCACGGAAAAGAAACGAAAGAAAAGACTTCCTCATAAGCTGTAGTTGACATAATGCAACAATTGCGTATTCATAACGTGGAATAGTTACCAGAGACAGGTGTTTTCGAACACCTGTATTTTTTTATTTGCTTGCGTACGCGAGACTGCACACGCTTACTTTCACTTCCCCTGCCCCCAACACCGCCTGTGCGCAGGCTTCGAGCGTTGCGCCGGTGGTCAGTACATCATCCACCAGCAACACATGCTGGTCCTGCAAAGCTTCCGGCCGGTTCAGGGCAAACACAGTGGAGACGTTCTCCCATCTTTCCAGTCTTGATTTATGTGTTTGCGTAACGGAAAGCGGCTCCCGTCGCAAGCCTTCCGGCAACACCGCGCAGTTGAGCACACCGGCGATGCTTTCCGCCAGTATCGCAGCCTGGTTATATCCCCGGCGCCGTTGTTTGACGGCACTCAACGGCACCGGTAACACCAGTGATATCTCCTGCCACCAGTCGCTCTGCTGCAACAGCAGACCCAGCTGCCTGCCCAGAAAAGCGGCAATATCCTGTCTTCCATGATATTTGAATTGATGAATAAGTCCCTGCAGGCAGGAATGCCGGCTGAAGTAATACCCGGCCATAGCATGTTGCAGGGAAACCCTCCCCCAAAAAATCCGCGCTACCGGATTGTTCTCTATCCCCTGGAAACCGGTCGCCGGAAGCTGAAAAGCACAACGCAGGCATAGTACTGTTTCCGTTCCGGAAAGCTCCTGTCCGCAATGCCCGCAGACATGCGGGTATAACAAATGCAACAATGGACGTAACATATCACCTGTTTTCAGTTAACAAACATTATTCAGCGCGACTCAGAACAGCAGCCGGTACACTTCCTCTACTCTTCCGAGAGACACAACTTCAATATTGAATTTACTATAATCCAGTCCTTTCTTGTGATATTTCGAAATAAAAATTTTCTCGAAGCCCAGTTTCTCCGCTTCCGCAATACGCTGCTCAATACGGTTCACGGCGCGTACTTCGCCGCTGAGTCCTACTTCTCCGGCAAAGCAATACTTGTGGGAGATGCCGGTATCTTCGTAAGAAGAAAGAAGTGCACATAATACCGCAAGATCGATGGAAGGATCCTCCACCCGCAATCCACCCGCAATATTCAGGAATACATCCTTCACGCCGAAATGGAATCCTCCCCGTTTCTCCAGCACTGCCAGCAGCAATTGCAAACGTCGCAGGTCAAAGCCTGTGGCAGTACGCTGGGGTGTACCATAAACGGATTGTGTGACTAAAGCCTGCACTTCTACCAGCATCGGCCTCAATCCTTCGATGGTGGCCGCTATGGCGATACCGCTCAACAGATCATCCCGCTGGGAGATCAATATCTCCGAAGGGTTGCTTACCTGTCGCAATCCCTGGCCGGTCATTTCATAAATGCCCAGCTCGGCCGTTGATCCGAAGCGGTTCTTGATGGTGCGCAATATCCGGTAAGCGTAATGCTGATCTCCTTCGAACTGCAGCACGGTGTCCACCATATGTTCCAGTATCTTCGGGCCCGCTATGGAACCATCTTTCGTGATATGCCCGATCAGGAATACCGGTGTGTTGGTTTCTTTTGCGAACCGTTGCATCTCAGCGGCCGTTTCCCTGATCTGGGAAACGCTGCCGGGCGCCGATTCAATCAACGGAGATTGCAGGGTTTGAATAGAATCTACGATCACCAGTTGCGGTTCGAGCTTTTTGATCTCTTTAAAGATTGTTTGTGTGGATGTTTCCGTTAAAAGGTAAAATTCATCGTTCCTGATCTTCAGCCGGTCTGCCCGCATCTTGATCTGTTGTTCACTCTCCTCCCCGCTGATGTATAACGTGCGGATGTTTTTCAATAGCAATGCATTCTGAAGGAATAAAGTAGACTTGCCGATACCTGGTTCCCCGCCCACAAGCACCAGCGAACCCGCTACGATGCCGCCGCCGAGCACCCGGTTGAGTTCCGCGTCCGGCGTAAGCCAGCGCCGTTCTTCCAGACCTTCCACCGCGTCAAGGCTCACTACTTTGGGGATGTGCGCCTGATCCGCTCTCCATTCCTGCTGACGCAAAGGGATCTCCTTTTGCACTTTCTCTTCCACGAATGTGTTCCATTGATTGCAGGAAGGACATCTGCCCGTCCATTTCGCTGTTTCATAACCGCAGTTCTGACAGAAAAAAGCCGTTTTGATCTTACTCATGCAACAAAGTAAGCGGAAAAAACGGAGAAGGAATCAGGTAGCATTTTTCAGGCGTGTAATGATCCAAAATGAGGGATAAAAATGCATAAAAGAGAAAAGAGCCAATGGAAGACTCCACTGACTCTTTCTACTTACTAACCCATTAAATTCAGGACTAAATTACTAAATGGCTTGAGAATAAAAAAGTTTATTTGAAGGATGTTAATAACTTTTAAAGTGTTAATTCCTTTGGCAGCCTGTCGGCTGTAACCCTCTGTTGTGGCCCGTTTCGCCTGTAGGGTATTTTCAGCAACCTTTCGTAAAATATTGATAAAGAAGGGCACTAACATAGCGATTCATATATTAATATTTACATATATTACAATTAATTTTAAATAGATAAAATACCTGGTCCCGGGGAAGCAGGAGGGACGCCCGGCCAAAGTGGCAGTGTTAATTTTTTTATACTGCCAAAATCCCTGGCAGGGGGAGGCTTTCTGCAAAAGCGGCTGGAATTTCCT
Source organism: Chitinophaga niabensis (assembly GCA_017849435.1). Lineage (GTDB taxonomy): Bacteria > Bacteroidota > Bacteroidia > Chitinophagales > Chitinophagaceae > Chitinophaga > Chitinophaga niabensis_A. The sequence continues at coordinate 515,344 of JAFIGY010000002.1, read as the reverse complement.
GTAAAAAATGTTAAATCCGCTGTCTGGTAAGGGTTTTGATAGTAGATAAGGGTAATTTTACAACGAATCAAATTATAAATAATTATGATGCCACTATCGCCCGGAGTTATGCTCACCTCATTGATCTTTGTCGGTATCAGCATGCTGATAAGCTGGCGTCTGAGGAGCAAGTTCAAGCAGTACAGTGAAGTACCCCTTTCTTCTGGTCTTAGCGGGAAGGAAGTTGCGGAAAGGATGCTGCGGGACAACGGAATTTACGATGTGAAGGTGGTTTCCGTGGAAGGACACCTGAGCGACCACTATAACCCGGCTGACAAAACCGTGAACCTTAGTCCGGATGTATACGACGGCACCAGCGTAGCCGCTGCGGCCGTTGCCGCTCACGAATGCGGACACGCCGTACAGCATGCCAATTCCTACCAATGGCTGAACTTCCGGTCCAAAATGGTGCCTGCGGTACAGATTAGCTCCAACCTCGTGCAATGGATACTGCTGGCCGGTATATTGCTGATAAAGGTATTTCCGGCGCTGTTGCTGGGAGGGATCGTGCTTTTTGCCGTGACCACCCTCTTCGCCCTGGTAACGCTTCCTGTGGAGTTTGACGCTTCCAAAAGAGCGCTGGTATGGCTGGATAGTGCCGGCATCACTTACAAACAGGAACATGCCATGGCTAAAGATGCACTTTGGTGGGCAGCCATGACCTATGTAGTAGCCGCTGTTTCTTCTGTAGTGATCCTTTTCCAATATATCCTCATCTATCTTGGTGCAAGGAACAGGAACAACTGATCTTTCCTCATGAAAAATTTTTAAGCCGGAACTTTGTTTCCGGCTTTTCTTTTTAAGGCGATCCCTGCAACATTTACCTGCAAAGCTTTTCAGACTATGCAACCAAACAAGAATTTATCTTGTCATCCACGATGTTTTTTTGGTGCCGATTTAAAATAAAGTTAACTTGAAAACAGGAAACGCAATTAATTGTTAAACCATTACTGAAAACCATTCAAAATCAAAATCTAAGTCTATGCGAAGGATCTACCATGTTCTTTTCCTTGGCTTGCTTTTCATTTTTCCCCTCTCGTTATTAGCCCAGAACAAAATGTTAACCGGCAAAGTAACAGATGTAAGAGATAATACCCCTCTTCCGGGTGTTACCGTTAAGGTAAAAGGAGCAAACCTCGGTACTGTCACCAAAGCAGATGGTACTTACCAATTATCCGTGCCCGCTGGCGCAGGCACCCTCATTTTTTCATTTATCGGCTACAGGGAACTGGAGGTGCCCATCGGGGCATCCGGTACTGTAGATGCCGTGCTTACTGCCGGCAACAAAGAGCTGTCTGAAGTAGTGGTGATCGGTTACGGTACGCAGGTGCGTAAGGATGTGACCGGTTCAGTAGCGAAAGTTTCGGCTAAGGATTTTGAAAATCAGCCTATGCCTACTTTCGAAACTGCCCTTCAGGGCCGCACCACCGGTATCTATATGAACTCCGGAAGTGGTAAGCTGGGCCAGGCCCCGTATGTGCGTATCCGTGGTATCTCTTCCGTGAACGCAGGCCAATCGCCATTGTATGTTGTAGACGGTGTGCCCATCGTATCAGGTTCCCTCGGTTCGGCGGATGCCGAGCCTGACAACCCGCTGGCCACTATCGATCCGAATGAGATAGAATCCATCGATGTATTGAAGGATGCTTCTACAGCCGCGATCTATGGCGCCCGTGGTGCCAACGGCGTTATCCTTGTGACCACCAAACGCGGAAAGATCGGAAAAACACGTATTTCGCTGAATGCTTCCTATGGTACCAGCAAGGCCGCGCATCTTCAGAAATTCCTGAATGCGGCACAGTACCGCGAGCTGTTCACAGAGGCGGCGACCAATGCAGGCGCCAATATCAAGGATGAGTTCAACGGCAACACCGGCACTACCGACTGGGACAAAAACTATGATACCAAATGGAGCGAAGCCGGTTTCCAGCAGGGCTTCTACAATGAATATTCCCTGGGAATCAGCGGTGGCGATAACAAAACCCGCTTTTACCTGAGCGGTGTCTATAACAAACAGAAAGGCATTATCGTCGGTAACGACCAGCAACGTATAGGCGGCCGCGTTAACCTGGAGCACAGCATTACAGACCGCATCAGAACAGGGGTAAACCTGAACCTGATGAGGACTTTCACCAACCGGGTACCCAATGACAATGCCTTTGACAACCCGGTGCAGCTGAATGCGCTTCCGCCGCTACAGCCCCTTTACGATGCACAGGGACGTTATAACGCCGCCACTATCTATTATAACAACCTTATCAACCTGGAAAGTGGTGTAAACACGGGGTTGAACTATACCGGACTTGGCAACGTCTATTTCGCCTTCGACCTGCTTCCGGGGCTGACCTTCAAAACGGATTACGGCTTCAACTTCGTGAGCTTCGAAGAAGAGCAGTTCAGCGGTCTCAGAACGCAAACAGGGGGCAGCGTACATGGTTCCGGTTACAACAACTCCGTGAAGAGTATGAACCAGATCTTCTCTAACACGTTCACCTATACGAAAAAGTTTGCTGAAAAACATGACATCACAGCGTTGCTGGGGATGATCTATGACGACAACAAGCTCCGTAACAATGATGTGACCGGCCAGAACTTCCCGAACGACAAATTCCAGAAGATCGCCAACGCAGCAAAGATCACCGGTGGTACCTCTTTTGAAACGGCTAATGCGAACGTATCCTATATCGTGCGCGCCAACTACAAGTTCATGGATAAATATCTGCTGCAGGCCAACATGAACGTGAATGGTTCGTCCCGGTTCGGTACGTTTAACAAAAAATACAAGTACGGCGTTTTCCCGGGCGTACAGGCCGGATGGATCCTGAGTGAAGAGAATTTCCTCAAGAACTCTGAAGCGATCAACTTCCTGAAACTGAGGGTCGGCTATGGCTTAACCGGTAACGACAGGATCGGCAACTTTGACTCCCGCAGCCTGTACGGATCTGTCAGCTATGCGGAAGCAGTGGGCCTCGTTCCGGTAAGGCTGGCGGTACCTGATCTGCGCTGGGAGAAACTCCGTGAAATAAATGTCGGCCTTGATTTCGGCTTCCTGAAAGATCGTATCAACGGTTCTGTTGACGTGTTCAGCCGTAAAACCCTGGACATGCTGCTGGACGTACAGGTGCCCGCATCCAATGGTTACACCACCATCCGCAAGAACCTCGGCTCCATGCAGAACAAAGGTGTGGAAGTAGGCATCAACAGCAAGAACTTCGTTGGTGAATTCAAATGGAACACCAACCTCACGCTGACTTTCTACAAGAATAAAGTACTGGACATGCAAGGCACTTCCATCAATCCCGGCACCCGTACACTGGGCCGTATTGCGGAGGGAGAGCCTTACGGGTACTTCTATGGCGTGAAATTTGCCGGTGCGGATCCCCAAAACGGAGATGCGCTTTACTATGATGCCAGCGGAAAAACAACCAACAAATATTCACAGGCGGCAGAGCAAAAACTGGGCAGTCCGCATCCGGACTATTACGGCGGCTTTGGCAATACCTTCTCCTATAAAGGATTCTCACTGGATGTGCAAACGCAATTCGTAGTAGGCAACAAGGTGTTCAATCAGGCGGGGATGTTCCAATCTGTAAATGCTGACTATTTTGATAACCAGACCATCGATCAGTTGAACAGGTGGCGGAAAGCAGGCGACATCACCCGCGTACCGCAGGCAAGGCTTTACGACGGTAATGGTACCGCCAAATCCGACCGCTGGATGCAGGACGGTTCCTTCCTTCGTTTCAAATCCGTGAACCTCAGCTATAACCTTCCCCGCAAATGGACGAGGGATATGAGGATGGAGTCTTTGAGGGTTTATGTTGCAGCCAGCAACCTTTTCACGATCACCAATTACACAGGATATGATCCGGAGGTGAATACTTCCTACCTGAGCAGCCAGCAGCTGGGACACGACTTCTATACGCCGCCCCAGGCCAGGACGATCACATTTGGATTGAATGTTAATTTCTGATCATCTTCAAAACAGTCAAGTTATGAACGTCAAAAAATATATTACAAGCATAGCGGCTGCGGCGATGATAATCGGTTTTGCGGGATCATGCGGCAAGCAGCTTGATATAAAACCCAGGCAAAATATAGATCAGGACAGCGCCATCAGAAATGCCGCCGACGTAGACCTGATGATCACCGGTATTTACAGCATTATGGGGGGTCCGGGGCTTTATGGCACCGACCTGGAGATGTTACCCGAGCTCTATGTGACCGATAAAAACAATAGCGCCGCTTACTGTGGATGGCTGGGCACCTTCAATGACCAGCGCCAGATCGCAAATAAAACGATCGTTCCTGCCAACGGCAACATCACCCGTATTTGGGTACAGGCCTACCGGGCTATCAACAGTGCGAACATCGTTCTGGAGTCCCTGGACGTTGTTTCGGACGCTAATCAAAAAAACGCATTCCGGGGGGAAGCGCTTTTCCTTAGAGGATTGCTGCATTTTGAGCTGGTAAGGCTCTATGGCAAGCAATGGTCCGGAGGACCCGCCGGAGCCAATCCGCAGGATGGTGTGCCTTTGGAGCTAAAAGCCGTTAAATCGGAAGATGCAGCCAGGCAAAAGCTGGCACGTAAGTCCGTGAGCGAAGTGTATGCCCAGGTGATCAAGGACCTTACCGATGCTGCGGCAGCCATGCCGGAATCCAACGGCCTACGTGCCAACCGATATGCCGCACTCGCCATACTGGCGCGGGTGTATCTGCAACAGGGGGATTATGCGAAAGCCCGGGATGCCGCCAACAGCGTTCTCAGTATCAATCGCTATTCACCCAATCCTGATGTGTTGACCGTTTTCAGGTCCAGGAACACGCTTGAAAGCATCTGGGAGCTCCAGCAGAACGATCAGAACAATGCCGGGAATGCCAACGACGGCCTCGCCACTTTCTATGATAACATCAGCAATGGGGACGCTATTAAAGGAAGGGCTGATTTTATGGTGGCCGATGCGTTTAAAGCCACCTTTGATGCGGCAGACCTCCGTGCACAAGAACTCATCTATACCGGCACAGGATCACGGCCCGGCACGCTGGCTTGCGGCAAGTACACAGAATTCGGACAGAACATCCCATTGATAAGGATCACGGAAATGTATCTCGTGCGGGCAGAGTGTAATCTCCGGCTGGGGACCTCCATCGGCGATACCCCTGCCAACGACCTTGACCAGAGCCGCCACCGGGCCGGATTACCAAGAATCAACACTCCCACGGCCAATGACGTGGTGAAGGAACGGGTGTTCGAGTTCTTCGGGGAAGGACTGGTATTGCATGATGTGAAACGGTTGTTTGGGAAGACCTATGGCGGTCTTTCCTGGGATGATAACAAAATGATCTTCCCGGTACCTGACCGGGAACGGAAGGCGAACTCCGCATTAAGCCAGAACCCGGGTTATCCACAGTAGACTATTCCCGTAAAATATAAAAAGGACCGGCGTGCCGGTCCTTTTTTCGTTCAAAAACCCTTTAAAACAGGGCTCAAACCCTGGTGTTAATAATTTCCTGTCAAATTTTTTATTGAAAATCAATTAATTACAAAGGCACCTTCAAAAAAAGCCATTCAATTTGCTGGTTATTTTCTTTTTCCGACTTAGCTTTGCGTTCCCAAACGGGTGACTAAACTATTTTATTAAGCAATGAATACTTTAAGTTTCAAAACAAAATCTGCCAATGACGCTTACGTAAAGCGCGACTGGTACATTGTAGATGCTACCAACATGACAGTGGGCAGAATGTGCGCCAAAATTGCGGCCATCCTGAGAGGTAAGAACAAGCCTTACTACACTCCTCATACTGACTGCGGCGACAACATTATTGTAATTAACGCCGAGAAGGTTGTTTTTACCGGCAACAAACTGCACGATAAGGAATACCTGACTTTCTCCGGTTACCCCGGTGGTCAGAAAGCGGAGATTGCGAAGGATCTGCTGCGCCGTCGTCCGGAAGTGGTGATCGAAAGAGCGGTGAAAGGCATGCTGCCGAAGAATCGTCTGGGCCGTGCGATGTACAAAAAGCTCTTTGTGTATGCTGGTGCCGAGCATCCGCATGCTGCACAGAAACCCCAGTCTTTAACTTTCTAATTACACCTGAATAATGGAAAAACAAAAAAATACTATCGGTCGTCGTAAGGAAGCAGTTGCCCGCGTATATGTGAGCAAGGGTACTGGTACCATTCTGGTGAACGACAAAGACTATAAAACGTACTTTTCGCTCATCTACCTGCAGAACCAGGTGGAGGCACCCCTGAAAACCATCGATGCGCTGGATAAATTCGATGTGAAGATCAATGCGCAGGGTGGTGGTATCAAAGGTCAGGCTGAGGCTGTAAAGCTGGGCATCGCCCGTGCTTTGTGCGAGATCAATCCCGAGTTCCGTCCTGCATTGAAAGCTGCAGGTTTGCTGAAACGTGATCCGAGATCAGTTGAACGTAAGAAACCAGGTAAAGCTAAAGCAAGAAGGAGCTTCCAGTTCTCTAAACGTTAATGATTGTAGCATTCAATTCTTGACCATCAATTTGATTAAAACAACATGGAAAATAATACTTCATTACAGCAGCAGTTACTGGAAGCCGGCGTACACTTCGGTCACCTGAAGAAGAAATGGAATCCGAAGATGCTGCCTTATATTTTCGCAGAAAAGAAAGGTATTCACATCATTGACCTGAACAAAACCGTAGAAGGTTTGCAGGAGACAGCCGCAGCGCTGAAATCCATCGCAAAGAGCGGTAAAAAGATCATGTTCGTGGCTACCAAGAAGCAGGCGAAAGAAATCGTTGCTGAAGCAGCGAAACGTGTGAACATGCCTTATGTGACCGAAAGGTGGCTGGGTGGTATGTTGACCAACTTTGCGACCATCCGTAAGAGCGTGAAGAAAATGCAGAGCATTGAGAAAATGCTGACGGACGGTACGTTTGATAACATCACCAAGAAAGAGCGTCTGACGCTTTCCCGCGATAAGGACAAAATGGAAAAAGTGCTGGGTGGTATTTCCCAACTGGCCCGTGTTCCGGCTGCCCTGTTCATCGTAGACATCAGCCACGAGCACATTGCGCTGGCTGAAGCAAAACGCCTGGGCGTTTCTACTTTCGGCATGGTGGATACCAACTCCGATCCTACCAAAGTTGACTTCGCTATCCCTGCGAACGACGACGCTACCAAATCCATCGCTATCATCGTGAGCTACATCGCCGCTGCTATCGCAGAAGGGCTGGCTGAGCGCGCTGTTGAAAAAACGGATGACGTGGAAGAAGAAGAAGCCGAAAACAAAGTTCGCAAGTTCGAACTGGAAGGCGGCGACGAGCGTGGTGAAAGAGGTCGCAGACCCGGTGGTGGCCCCGGCGGCAGAAATGCTGGTCCCGGTGGTAACCGTGGCGGCCAGGGCGGTGGCAACCGTGGTGGCGGTCAGGGTAACCGCGGCGGTGGCAATCGCGGTGGCGGCGGTAACCGTCCTGGTGGCGGTGGTGGCCGTTCCGGTGGTGGATTCCGCCCCTCCGGTGCAGGCAGGCCTGGTGCAGCCAGATAATATACAGTATAGGATAATCAAGAATAGTGAATCGTGAATGATATGCGTCGTTCACGATTCACATTATAAACATCCGCTATTCACCATCCGGTGTACGCATCTTCAAATTTTTAACTTATAAACTGATTATATACCATGGCAACAATTACAGCCGCTGATGTAAACAAGCTTCGTCAGCAAACAGGAGCTGGTATGATGGATTGCAGAAAGGCGCTGGTAGAAACAGACGGTGACTTTGAAAAGGCAGTTGATTATCTGCGTAAGAAAGGTCAGAAAGTAGCGGCTCTCCGCTCCGACCGTGAAACCAAAGAAGGCGTAGTGATTGCGAAGACCACTGCTGACGGTAAAGCCGGCGTTGTGGTATTGCTGAGCTGCGAAACCGACTTCGTAGCAAAGAACGATGATTTTGTGAAATTCGCCCAGTCCATCGCTGACCTGGCGCTCGCTAATAATGTAAAAACCGCAGAAGAACTGAATGCTTCTCCTCTCGATGGCGCTACCGTTGCAGACAAGGTGAACGACCAGGTGGCCAAGATCGGTGAAAAGATCACCCTGAGCAAATTTGAAAGAGTGGAAGGTGCTGGTGTGACCGCTTACATTCACGGTAACTACCGCATGGGTGTGCTCGTAGGTTTCAGCAAAGCTGTTTCTGATGAGGTGGGTAAAGATATAGCCATGCAGATCGCGGCGATGAACCCGATCGCTGTGGATGCGGACGGTGTTCCGGCCGAGCTGATCGCCAGGGAAAAAGAGATTGCTGTTGAGCAGATCAAGGCAGAAGGCAAACCGGCTGAAATGGCGGAGAAAATTGCCGCCGGTAAGATCAACAAGTTCTTTAAAGAAAGCACCCTGTTGCAGCAGGCTTTCGTAAAAGACGCCAACAAATCCGTAGCAGACTATCTGAAATCATTAGACGGCGATCTGAAAGTGACCACGTTCAAGCGTGTAGCATTAGGGTAATAACCTTATTTCATATAGAAGGAGAGAACGAAAAATTCTCTCCTTTTTTTTGCATATACGCTTTCAGGGGATAAATTTGAGGCGGAGTTGTATATTTAATATTGTTCGGGAGAAACAGATCTTACATTAATCATAGCTGACATGTTGCCAAAGTACAAACGAATTTTGCTCAAATTGAGTGGTGAATCCCTGATGGGAGACAGTAATTATGGAATTGACCCCAAGGTAATATCCCAGTATGCACATGACATCAAAGCGATCACCGACCTGGGAGTACAGGTGGCGGTGGTGATAGGTGGCGGGAATATTTACCGTGGAATGAACGAAGCGGAAACAGGGATTGAAAGGGCGCAAGGGGATTATATGGGTATGCTGGCGACAGTGATCAACGGGATGGCAATGCAGAGCGGCCTTGAAAGAGCCGGTATGTATACCCGGTTGCAATCTGCCATCAAAATGGAGCAGATAGCGGAACCTTATATCCGGCGCCGGGCTATCCGTCACCTTGAAAAAGGCAGGGTTGTAATTTTTGGGGCCGGTACAGGCAATCCTTATTTCACGACGGATACAGCGGCTTCGCTTCGTGCTATTGAGATACAGGCGGATGTGATTCTGAAGGGAACGAGGGTAGACGGTATTTACACGGCCGATCCTGAAAAGGACCCTTCAGCGGTGAAATATGAGACCATCACTTTTTCAGAAGTTTATCAGCGTTCGCTGAACGTGATGGACATGACTGCATTTACGCTCTGTCAGGAAAACAAGCTGCCGATCATAGTGTTTGACATGAATAAGCCGGGCAATCTGCTGCATGTGATCATGGGAAGGAAGGTAGGCACCCTGGTAATGGGGTAATGGGATAATACGATAATGGATATTTAAACCGGCCGGAATTATTCAGCGCGTTGGGCTGAGGGGTTTCGGCCGGTTTCGTTTTGGTATATGGGCGAGGGTTTCCGGGGAAGACTCCCCGGAAAAATTACACATGTTAAAATTATATGGCTGTGCAATGCTGTTACGGTGGAAAGTATTGGTAATAGTGTGTGAGTACTTTATGAGGATCATGCCCGTTATGATAGAATGACGACGATGAAAAAGGATAGTCGTTGACGTTATTACAAAGTCCGGATGAAACAGGCACTTCATGCAGTTGTTCCAATACCTCTTCCGCTTCGGCACCTGTTTTGATCTTTGTGATGTAGGCCGATTGCTCCCAGAACTGAAACTCCCTGTCCCTCAGCTCACTCCTGTAGCACTCCAGCTCTTTCGGCCACAGGATCCGCAGGGATCGTTTGAACTGCTGTGCTGTGTACTTGAGCATCATCTGTTTGACATTCCGATGTTCCCAGTCCGGCCGCTTCTTCCACAGCAAATGCAATTCATCCGGCAGAATAACGAAACCATATAGCCATATCCGTTGATCGTTCACCATAAACAGCAGGCTGTTCATCACGATCTGCTTATGATCATCTTCCCGCAACAACATTCTCCCATTCCGGCAACAGACAGTAAGCAATTCCATCATGGAAATATTTTGTTGATACCCTGATTGAAAACTGGTTGAAATTGACTGAAAGGACGTAAATAGTGGCACAGTGATACATCAGGCAATCCACAGCGCAGAGTGCACAGCCGGAAGCCGGAAGTACGACTGGCATGCCAATGGCGGATGGCCGGCCGCGGTATTGTTGTACCGGATGTCAATATAGTACGAGGTACCGCGTTGTTTTATCGCATCCATCAGGAGCTGGCACCATGCACACGAATGCCCGTACCCGTGATCAGGATGTAATTCACCAGCCGGCCACCCAGCATCAGCAAGCCCTCTCGTAAGGCCTCTCATCCCGGTCGGTTATGAAGAAGATAAAATGTAAAGACATGACCGGCCCCTCCCCCCAGCGCCCCCAGGCAAATCGCTCGCCTCCCCTACCATTCAATGCAGGCGAACCGATGCTGTTAATCCTGACTCCCGGCCAGGAGAAGGGAGCATTGCAGCGACAATGCATATACCGGTCAAGAATATTCCGACCCCTTCTTACGCAGCCGTTCCCGGAACCGGCGGCCCTGCAGGACCACTCTTATCATAGTACCGCGATAAACTCACCAATAAGCGACTCAATCCTTTTAAAGGCTGAAGATGGGTAGGCGCATGAACAATGCAGGAAACATTGGGCGAACAAACATGTTGCAATGTGGCAGATCTTACTTTTTTCATAGTGTCGTTTTTGAAGAAGCGTACGATTCCGCGCTGCTCCTGGGTTAAACAAATAATACGGTTGCAATATAGGATGGCTGAGAGAATAAACGTTCATTCATTTTATTCATTCTGGCAAGAGGTATTAATACCTCGCTCAAATGACATATTCAAATGTGGTATAGGTATGCCCATCGCTCTTCACAGAGATCGACCCTTTCATCTTTTCCATGAAATCCTTACAGATGATCAGAGCCAAACCCGCACCCCTGGCGGAATCCTGGGAGAAAGCCCCCGGCGCCTTGTAGTCAAAGATATAGGGAATAACATTCGCAGATATTCCGCTTCCTTCATTGGTAACTGTTACGTATACACGATCTTTATCGCGGGAAGCATCGATCATGATACGCCCCCCCCGCAATGAATATTTAACGGCATTGTGCAGCAGGTTCCGGTTAACGAACTGCAACATTTCCTTATCGGCAGTCACGGTTAAACCATTCGGGATATGCAGCTCGATCTGCAGGGCCTTGTCCCGGATGTCCGTGAACAGCGGTTCCTGTGCTTCATTCCACAGGTCACGCAGCACATAAGGCTGTGGTTTGTACTCAAACCCGGATAACTGTGATTTGATCCACTGAAGCACCGTCTCGAACAGCTGCAGGGTTTCATTGGCCATACTGGCGATGCTGAACGCGATCTCCCGGAACTGACCGGCCTGTATGTCTTTCTGCTTGAAAAGTTCCGTTACGTTAATGATATGACTGAGCGGCAGGCGAAAATCGTGCGCCAGTATGCTGAGCAATTTGTTCTTGAAATCATCGTGATGCTGCAACTGCCGGTTCTTTTCTGACATCAGCCGGTTGAACTCTTTCAGTTTCCGGGTTTTCTTCCGGGAATTATAATACAACCGGTAATAGCCGAGCAGTAAACCGGCCAGCAGTAAACTACCGGCTCCAAGGAAGATGATGAGCAGTTTCCTGTTGCTGTTCTCCAGCAGGTCTGTAGCGATGGTCTGTTCCTGCAGGGCGTTATGAAGGCGAAGCGCTTTCAATTCCTGGTCCTGCAAAAATGTTTCCATATAATTCCGCTCCCCCTGCATCCGCATATCTTCCTGATGACGGGCGATCTCGCACATGATATCCGCATAAGGCATGGCTTCAGCGGGATCTTTCCGTTTATAGTATTCATATAACGTGGTGACCGGCCGCACCATCAACCTTTTATATCCTCCATGCACCGCTGCTTCGAGCATCTTTTTCCGGTAGTCGACAGAGTCCGGCAACCGGGCATAGGATGCGTAGATGTCCAGCTGCGCATACGCATACACGGCAAGATAGGTCAGCCCTCTGTTCATAGCTCCGGCCGCCAGATCCCGAAGCTCCTGCATGGCCTCTGACAACTCCCCGTTCCTGAACCTTTCATGCGCCAGGAAAAGCCCGGTATAGGTGATCATGCGGTCGTCGTGATAACGGGTGGCGATGTCCCGCGCTTTATGCAGCGCCCAACGTGCAGAGTCCTGCCGCAAACTGTCTTCCGCAAACACCATATAGTAATTGGCGAGCATAGGCGCCCAGGCGGAATCCCTCCATAACCGGCTGCCAATGGCCATTGCATCGTTCATATAAGGAATGGCGAGCCCGGTACGCCCCTGGTAATGATAGTATCCGCCGATACAGTAAAGGGCCTGACAGATCCCGGCGGAATCTCCGAGGTTCCTGTACCGTTGCAAACCCTCAAGGTAAAAACGGTGCGCCAACCGGCCATTGTTCTGAAAAGTAAAATAAGCCCCGAGGTTCATGTAGGCATCGGCGAGACCTTTATGATAACGGATCCGCTCGGAGAGTTCCTGGGCGGCGGCGGCGTAACGGTAACAGGAGTCCAGATGCTGGGTGAGGGACAGCGCGCTGATCCGGTTCAGCCGGTCGGCATACTGCGTACTGTCTTTTGCCGTACCCAATGATGTCTTGAGGCTTTCAACGAGGTGCTGCTGTGAAAAGCCGGTGTAAGAAAGGATAACAAGCGGGAACAACAGGTATAAAAACGTCTTGTATGGTGGTGTAGACCGTACATGGAGAGAGGGGCTTGTTGTCATGGTTTATTGTATCAGGCTTTTATTAACGATTGGTGAATGAGGGGTATTGCGCGGTCGCGGAAACAGGGTCGGAATTGAACCCCTGATGATCCCGCTGCCCCTTGTTCAGCCTGTAATTTCGCTGAATTTCACGATACGGCCTACAAAATTCAATATCACGGCTATTCCTGAATTATTTTGTTAATTACTTGCTAACGATAAGCTGTTCAGAAAATGAACAAGCCCTCTTATGCGCCCTGAAAATGAATAAAATGAATAATTGTCTTTCGACAGCCCCACCGTAACTTACATCCGTCATAGAAAAATGATCACGGAAGTCTCCACCCATGCATTCAAAATATGTATGGCCCTTTTCCTGAAAATTTACTCGTGATATTGGATAGTTGTGGCCGGATCATCCCACCGGCCAGGAAAGAACGGTGACCCTCAAGATGCTTTTTAACCAAACATCCTATCATATGGAAAACTTGCAAGTTCAGCACTTTGGTTGCCAGGAAATAGACGCAACCGTTGCAAAAGATGTCAACGGAGGATTCTTCACCCTCGGCATTACTAACACAAATGGCAAGATCACTGTAGGCGGACAACTGGATACCAATGCACTGCTCTCCAGTATTCCCGGCGTTCCCGGCACCGGCGGCGGTTTGCCCGGTCTCGGCGGACTCGGTGGCTTACTGACCCCCGTCACTAACCTGCTGAACAGCCTGCTGGGCAGCCTCGGCGGTATAGTGCCTGGCCTGTAAAACCTTTTATTATCAGGGGACTGACCCAAAGTACCCCACGGTGCGAATACCACAAAGTTCTCCTCCGTCATCCTGCTTTCCGGTCAGTCCTCCATTGATTTGTCCTCCAATCTTCCCATATACCCCTGAAGTACCTGATCACAGATCAATTACCCTTTTGTTGATCCATCATCACAACACTTCACTCACAAAAAAACATACCATCATGGAAAACTTGCAAGCACACAATTACGGATGCCAGGAACTGGATGCCGTAACTGCAAAAGAAGTAAATGGCGGTCTTGATCTGCCCGGTACCGGTGGCCTCGGCAACATCCTGAGCCCCGTAACAAACCTGCTGACCGGCCTTCTCGGCAGCACGGGCCTTGGTAACCTCCTCACCCCCGTTTCCAACATCGTGAACAGCCTGCTCAGCACCCTGGGCCTCGGCAAGATACTGGGAGGATTATGATCTTTTTCGCTGCTAAATTTTAAGAGGGTTTTCAAACAAAGGGGCCGTCCGTACAACCGGGCGGCTTCCTTTTTACAGCCTTTCCCCCGAATCCTTATTTTTGCCCAAAACATTGCACCCATGAGAATCGTCACCTACAATGTCAATGGCCTGCGTTCTGCTATGACAAAAGGATTCACGGACTGGCTCAAAACAGACCCGGCGGATATCATCTGCCTGCAGGAAGTAAAGGCCCATCGTGAGAATGTGGACTATCAACAGTTTGAGCAACTGGGATACCAGGATTTCTGGTACCCTGCCCAGAAGAAAGGGTACAGCGGGGTAGCCATCCTCACCAAAATAAAACCCGACAACGTATACTACGGCAACGGGCATGCCCAGAGCGATGCGGAAGGCCGCGTATTAAGGGCCGATTTCGGGGATATCAGCCTCATTAATGCCTATATCCCTTCCGGCACCTCAGGAGAGGAAAGACAGACCTATAAATACCAGTGGCTGGACGAATTCTACAATTATGTGAATACCCTCAAAAAAGAACGCCCCCAACTGGTGGTACTCGGCGACTATAACATCGCTCATAAACCCATCGATATACACAACCCCGTCAGCAATAAAGACTCCTCCGGCTTTCTCCCCGAAGAAAGGGAATGGCTCACCAAATTCCTGGGCAGCGGGTTTGTTGATACTTTCCGTGAATTCCATCAGGAGCCGGACCAGTACAGCTGGTGGAGCTTCCGCGCCAACGCCCGCAACAATAACAAAGGATGGCGCATCGACTACATCAATGTTACAACACCTTTAAAAGACCGCCTGAAAGATGCCCAGATCTGGCAGCAGGTAAAGCATTCCGACCATTGCCCGGTATATCTTCAATTGAACAAGTAATGATCATATTTAACGTTACCATCAAGGTTTCCGCCCTGATAAAGGACCGGTGGCTGGAATGGATGAAACAGGAGCATATCCCGGAGATCATGGCCACCGGCCTTTTCCACGACTACCGCATCTGCCGGTTGCTGGAACAGGATGATTCCGAAGGCCCTACTTATGCCATACAGTACTTCACAGATACGCTCGAGAACTACTATACTTACATCCAGGAGCATGCACCCCTCTTCCGGCAAAAGACCTTCGATGCTTTCGGGGACCAGTTTATAGCCTTCCGAACGGTGATGCAGGTTGTATGAGCCTTCAAACTTATCCACAGGAAATTCACTATTTTCAAGGGATTCCTGCTTTGGTACAATAGTTGAAGTAAAAGGGCATTTTATAGCTGGATGCTTATAAATCCAATACTGTAGCGGGTTTCAGGAAGGTTATTGAATATTAACATTTGGCCGGCCTATAAGGCAAATCTGCTGTAAACGTTACCAGCAGGGTTTTTCAGCCGACAAAAAAAAGTTTTAAAAATTTGGTAATCTTATAAAACGCGCTATATTTGCTCACATCAAACATTTTCTCACTAGTTAAATCTTAACTAACTATGAACAAAGCCGAATTGATCGACAAACTTGCCAAAGACGCTGGCATTACCAAAACTCAAGCTAACGACGCTTTGGATTCTTTCACTAAAGCTGTTGCTGATACCCTGAAAAAAGGTGGTAAAGTAACTTTGGTTGGTTTCGGTACTTTCTCTGTTTCCAAACGTGCTGCACGTAACGGTAGAAACCCCCAGACTGGCCAGATCATCAAGATCAAAGCTAAAAAAGTGGCTAAATTCAAAGCCGGTAAAGCTCTGTCTGACAAGCTCTAATAGTTGGCAACCCAACTTATTTAAGCAAGGAACAGTTTTGTTTCTTGCTTTTTTTATTTTTGCAGCATCATTTACCAATTAAACAAACAATATCATGGGTAGAGGAGATATCAAAACCAAGAAAGGAAAGATCTCTAACGGATCATTCGGCAAAAGCCGTCCCGCTAAGACCAAAAAGAGCGCTGCTCCCAAAGCAGCTGCTAAAAAGGCTTAATATAACCGGGTTCCGGACGGCAGACTTTCAAGTTCCTGTGGTCCGGGACCCGTTTATTTTTTACGGCGCAAGCCGCTCTATTTTCCAGCGATGCCCTGCTTCGAGGGTATACCTCAACCGGTCGTGCAGCCGGCTGCTCCGCCCCTGCCAGAACTCCACCAGCTCCGGTTTTACCACATATCCACCCCAATGCTCCGGCCGTTGCGGCACCGCCTTTTCAAATTCTGTTTCCAGTGTCTTTACCCGGCCTTCCAGGAACCCCCGCCCCGGTATCACCTCACTCTGCGGTGAAGCGATCGCCCCGATGCGACTTCCCAGCGGCCTCGAATTGAAATAAGCATCGCTCACTTCCGGCAAGGCCTTGCTAACGGTCCCTTCTATACGAACCTGCCGCTCCAGCTCCTTCCAGAAGAAAAGCAACGTTACATAAGGATTGGCCGCCATCTCATGCCCCTTGCGGCTTTCATAGTTCGTAAAGAAAAGGAACCCCTCCTCGTCATAACTCTTCAACAGCACGATCCGGGCCGAAGGTCTGCCTTCCGGCGTACTCGTGGCCAGCGTCATGGCATTAGGTTCTTCCAGCTCGCTCTGTATCGCATCCTGCCACCAGCGGCCAAACTGCTGCAAAGGATCAGCCGCCACATCCTGCTCGCTGAGCGTGGAACGCCGGTAATCCTGCCGCAAATCCGCAATCTTCTGATTGATCATTGTATGGGTTTTTCGCAAAATTAAGGCTTATCTGTCCACACATGCTGACCGTTATCGGTTATTGTGGTAATTTACATCAGTTTTAATACGGCATTCATGAAAATATACCTCTGTTTATTAGCCTCTCTGGCATTGATCTCAACAGCCTGCCGACAAAAAACAAAAAGAACGGACGGGCAACAGGACAGTACAATGTCAGCCCCCTCCGAAAAGGCTTCTCCCTCTGCAACAGCCAAAACATTCTACCGCCAGTTCAAAGGCGCTGTGGCCGGGCAGCCGATCACGATGAACCTTATTAAATATGAAGATCAATACGAAGGATGGTATTATTATGATAAGATAGGAGACCCGATCCGGTTATTCCCCCAACAGGACTCCACCGGCAGGATCGTTCTCATTGAAAATACCAGTCCGGATGATAACAACACCTTCACCGGAAAGATAGACGCCGCAGGGCATTTCACCGGCACCTGGAAAAACAGCAGGAAGCGCTACGATTTCGATCTCCGGGAGAACAACACCAATACCGTTCAATTCAATGTATTCGGCTTCTCGGATTCCGCGAGCCTGTTTCCCGCCAACCCCAAATCCCCTGTGGGCACAGCTTCCTCCGCCATCGTATGGCCCACCGGCGGTGCGGACGATGAAGTGCTGAAGGTCATCAGGGAAGCTATTGCGCCGCATACAAAGTATGCGGACAAACCGGAGCTGATCGTGAAAATACCTGTGGATACATTCCTCCGGGATTATAAAAGCAACCGGGACGATGTAGATACCAACGAGATCAACAACGGGATGGGAGCCAGCTGGAGCTGGAACACTGCTTCAAAAATACAAGTGGTCTGGAACCAGCCTCCCCTGCTGGTGCTGGAATATGCTGATTATTCCTATACCGGCGGCGCGCACGGCAATTACGGCAGCAATTTTGTAGTAATAGATCTGTCAAAAAAGAAAATACTGAAACCGAACGATGTGTTCAAACCGGGATTCAAGGCGGCTTTGGGAGCCGCACTGGAAAAATCCTTCCGCAAAAAATACAACGTTCCGGCTTCAGAGCCGCTGAACAAAGGATATCTTTTCGATAAACATATCGAGCCGAACGAAAATTTCTTCATCACCGCCAAAGGCGTGGTGTTCAACTATACACCGTATGAGATCGCGGCATATGCCATGGGCGAGATCAACCTGTTCGTTCCGTTTGAAGACCTGAAAAGCGTGTTAAAAGAAGGGTACATACAATAATATGAGCAGCAGGGATCCGCAACAATATAACGAACGTTTCCAGGAGGTCTATACCCGCCTGAACGAACGCCAGCGTGAAGCAGTGGACAACACGGAAGGGCCGGTAATGGTGATCGCGGGGCCGGGTACGGGCAAAACGCAGATACTCGCCTCCCGCATCGGGAAGATCCTGCGGGATACAGACTTCCTGCCACACAATATCCTCTGCCTTACTTATACAGATGCCGGAACAGTGGCCATGCGCAAACGTTTGACGGATTTCATCGGTCCGGATGCCTACCGCGTGAACATCCATACCTTCCACTCTTTCTGTAATGAAGTGATCCAGGATAATCTCTCTCTTTTCGAGAAGAACGTACTGGACCCCATCTCCGATCTTGAAAAGATCCAGCTGCTGAAGGCACTCATCGACGGATTTTCGAAAGATAATCCGCTCAAACGCTATCGCGGCGATGTGTACTTCGACATGCGCAATCTTGCCAACCTCTTCTCCACCATGAAACGGGAAGGCTGGACGGTACCCTTCATCCGCGAAAAAGTGGAAACCTATGTGGAAAGCCTGCCCTCGCGGGAAGATTATATTTATAAAAGAGCCTCCGGCCGTTTCAGGAAAGGCGATATCAAAGCGGAAAAACTGGCGGGAGAAAGAGAGAAAATGGCGCGACTACTGGCTGCCGTTGAGCAGTTTGATATATTTCAGGAGATGATGCTCAAAGCCAACCGCTACGACTTTGACGATATGATCAACTGGGTGATCCGCGCCTTTGAGACCAACACCAATCTGCTCGCCGATTATAAGGAACGGTTCCAGTACATCCTGGTAGATGAATACCAGGATACCAGCGGTACCCAGAACCGGCTGATCCAGTTGTTCACCAACGGTGAAGAGCGACCTAATATTTTTGTAGTAGGGGACGATGACCAGTCCATTTACCGCTTCCAGGGTGCTAATATCGAGAACATGGAACAGTTTGCCGCCAGCTTCGCGGCAGATCTGCGCACCATTGTGCTCACGCAGAACTATCGTTCCGTGCAGAACATCCTCAACGCTTCCATGTCTCTCATCAGCCAGAACAAAGGCTCCCGGCTGGTAGACCAGTTGCCGGGGCTTAGCAAACAACTGACAGCCTCCAACGAAAAGCTGACAGCGCTGGATATTCCACCCGTTATCCGCCGGTATAACACCCCCGCGGATGAAATGGCCGGCATCACACTGGAAGTGGAGCTGGCCCTGCAACAAGGTGTACAGCCGGGAAAAATCGCGGTGATCTATAAAGAGAACAGATACGGGGAAGAGCTGGCACAGTTTTTCCGCCTCAAGGGATTGCCTTTCTTCTCTAAACGTCATATCAATCTCTTTGAACAACCGTTTGCACGTAAAGTGATCCACATCCTCCGTTACATTGCGGCGGAGCTGGAAACGCCCTACAGCGGAGACGACCTCTTGTTCGAGATCATGCACTATGACTTCTACAACGTACCGCCGATAGAAGCGGCGAAGATCAGCATACAGGTGGCGGAAAAAAGCTACAGCCAAAAATCCTCCATCCGCCAGTTCCTCCAGGAATGGAACGAAACCCGCAACCCTACGCTGTTTTCGCTGGCGCCTCATGCGGAGGCCATGCGGGTAGGGAACCTGGTGGAAAAATGGATCAGGGAAGCATACAATACCACCCTGCAGCAATTGTTCGCCAATATTATCAGTGAAGGCGGTATCCTCTCTTACATCATGGCTTCGCCGGAAAAGATCGCGCTGATGAAAATGCTGCAGGCCCTCTTTGATTTCATCAAGGAAGAAACCCGCCGCAATCCGGAACTGAACATCGTTTCCCTGATGCATATCGTGGACCTGATGGAAAGCAACGGCCTCCCGATCCCGCTGGTACAGGTTTCCGGCAATGAAAAAGGCGTGAACCTGTTAACAGCGCATGGCGCGAAAGGGCTCGAGTTTGAATATGTGTTCCTCGCCGGCACCAACTCGCATCTCTGGGAGAAAAAGAAACGCAGCAACACCGGTTTCACTTTCCCGGAAACCGTATTCTCCACCGAAGCCACTTCTACGGACGAACAGGAACTGCGCCGCCTGTTTTACGTGGCCATTACCCGCGCCGAAAAACATCTTTATATCAGCTACCCTGAATTCCGCCAGGACGGGAAACCACTGGAGCCAAGTATGTTCATCACCGAGATCCTGCAGGCCCACATCCTTCCTGAACTCAAAGTGGAGCTGCCCGAAGAAGCCCTGTTCTCCTTCCGGGCACTGCAATATGGTGCGGAACAGGCGCCGGAGATCGCAAAAGTGGATCAGCTGTTTATAGACAATCTGCTGAGCGGTTTCACCATGAACGTGACGGCGCTGAACAATTACCTGCGCTGTCCGCTCGCCTTCTACTATCAAAACCTCATCCGCGTACCGGTTGGCCGTTCTGAAAGTACCGAATTCGGCTCCGCCGTACATTTCGCGCTGGAAAAACTCTTTCAGAAGATGCAGGCCAATAACGCGTTCCCGCCGAAAGAAGAGTTCATCCGCGATTTCAAATACAGTATGTTCCGCAGCCGCGAAGCCTTCACACGCGAGGCTTTCGAAAGAAGGATAGAATACGGGCAGGACATCCTCGATGCATACTACGATAAATACATCCATACCTGGAACACCATCGTAAGCGTAGAGCGCAATATCCGGAATGTGGTCGTCAACGGCGTACCCATCAAGGGCAAGATCGACAAGCTGGAGTTTTCCGGGAACGAAGTGAATGTGGTGGATTATAAAACGGGCGATTACGAGAAAACGAAAAAAGACCTGAAGAAATTCGACCGCCCGAACGAGCGCAATCCTAACGGCGGTGATTACTGGCGGCAGGCGGTGTTTTACAAGATACTCCTGGATAATTACAAACAGAAAAGCTGGCAGGTGGTGAGCACCGAATTCGATTTCGTGGAGCCCAACAGGCAGAAGGAATATTTTAAGGAAAAGATCATGATCACGGCGGAAGACATGACCACCGTTACACAGCAGATCACCGATACCTGGATCCGGATACAGAACAAGGAGTTTTACACCGGTTGCGGTAAGGAAGACTGCAAATGGTGCAATTTCGTGAAAGACAACCGGCTGCAGATCGCTTTGCACTCGCTGGTGGAAGAAGAAGAGGAAGAATAATGGCCAACAAAGAGTAAGTTTGCAAATCATTTAATTCAGAGGCAAGGAACATGAATCAGAATTTGCGGGGCTGGATCGGCTCACTGATCACATTGGTTTTGTGCAGCGTTTTAACGCAATGTGCTAACATTGTGCCACCGGGCGGAGGCGCCAGGGACACTATTCCTCCGCGGCTCGTTTACGTATCCCCGCATGACTCGTCCCTCCACTTTAACAGCCAGCGCGTCACCTTTTATTTTAACGAATTCGTAGAACTGGATAACGTGATCGAAAAGATGATCGTATCCCCTACGCTCAAACGTACACCCACTGTTACCGCCAAGCTCCGCACCGTTACCCTGATCATCAAGGATACGCTCCAGCCCAACACCACCTATACGTTCAATTTCGGCGATGCCGTGAAAGACGTAAATGAACGGAATCCCATAGAAGACTTTCAGTATGTGGTGTCCACCGGTAACTACCTGGATTCCCTGCAGATCACCGGGAAGCTGATCATGGCCGAAACCGGCAAGCCGGATAGTAACGTGGCCGTGATGTTATACTCCAACATGACGGATTCCGCCGTGTCCAAAGAAAAGCCGCTCTACCTCTCCAAAACAAAAGGAGACGGCTCTTACCGTTTTAAAAATCTGAAACCCGGTACTTACCGCATCTTTGCGCTCAAGGAAGAAGACCGGGATTTTCAATACACCCAGCATACCGAATACATCGCTTTTGCCGATAGCGCTATTCACCTCACGAAGAATATCAGTGGCATCAACCTGGGACTTTTCAGGGAAAAAGACACCGCTAAAGCCGAGGAAAAAGAAGTACAGCCGGCAGAGCCAACGCCGCCACCCAAGCAGGCTAAAAAGCCCAAACTCGTTACGGGAACGGATGTGGGCGGCGGTAAACAGGAACTGGGTGATTCCCTCACCCTCACGTTCAATTTCCCGATCAAAAAGCTCGATTCCTCCAGGATGCAACTGCTGGAAGATACTTTGCATAAGCCCGTTCAATTCTCCCTGCACAGGGCGGATACCACTGCCACGAAATTCAAACTGGTCTACAACTGGAAGCCCGGTAAGCCTTACGAGCTCATTCTGCCGAAGGGCTTTGCCACAGATACATCCGGATTGGAAACAGCAAAGTCAGATACTGTCCGCTTTTCCGCCAAAGGTATCGATGACTATGGCATCGTTAAAATCACGCTGCACATAGGCGACAGTGCACGGAACGTTCTGCCGGAGGATACGTCCGCTTACCAGTTTGTAGCGCAGCTGGTATCCAACAAGGAGGTCAAATACTCCGGTGTGCTCGTCAACGGGGCCTGGGAGCGGGGACTCATACAGCCGGGAGAGTACGAGATCAGGATACTGGTGGATGAAAACAGGAACGGCATCTGGGATACAGGCGTTTATTACGGCAAACCGAAGAAGCAGCCGGAAAGGGTATTCTCCTACAAGGAGACCATCAACATCAAAAAGAACTGGACGGTGCCCACCACTGTGAAGCTTTAGCCGTCCATTATCCGTAATTTTGCCACATGATCTTCTCTTCTGCATTGATTGAAAATGCTGTTAACGAATTTTCCAGGCTGCCGGGAGTGGGTAAAAAAACGGCCCTGCGACTGGTGCTGTACCTGTTGAAACAGGATACGGCCCAGGTGGAGTTGTTTTCCGAAACCATCGCCCGCATGCGCCGGCAAATAAAATTCTGCAAGCATTGCCATAATGTGTCCGACGAAGATATTTGCAGCATCTGCGCCAACCCCGCGCGACATTCCAACGTAGTATGTGTGGTAGAAAACATCCGGGATGTGATCGCCATCGAGAACACGCAGCAGTTCAACGGTGTTTATCATGTACTCGGCGGCATTATTTCCCCGATCGACGGCATTGGTCCGGAACAGCTGCATATTCACTCGCTGGTGGAAAGAGTGCAGCAGCAGGGCATTGAAGAGGTGATCATGGCGTTGAGTCCCACTATTGAAGGCGATACCACCATTTACTACCTTTCGAAAAAGCTGCGGGAGTCCCCGGTGAAGATCACCACCATCGCCCGGGGGATCGCATTCGGCGGAGAACTGGAATACGCGGATGAAATGACGCTGGCCCGTTCGCTTGCCAACCGCCTGCCGCTGGATAACTATCTGCAGCAGGGCAAACCATTCTGATAATTATAGGATAATATTGATTTTCTGCCCGGGTTGTTTAATTTTATGCCTGTCAAAGACTTATCATATCCCCCAATAACACCTTAAAAAATCGGTTATGTTCAAGTTAATGCTCTTCTCTTTTTTCACTTCCATCATTTTCGGAAGCGGAATTTACGATTTCAAGGTAGATGCGCTGGAGGGCGGAAAGATCGACCTCTCTAAATACAAAGGCAAAAAAATACTCATCGTCAACACCGCTTCCATGTGCGGGAACACACCACAGTATGCAGACCTGGAAAAGCTGTACAAGCAGTACAAGGGTAAGCTGGTGATCATTGGTTTCCCCGCCAACAACTTTGGCGGACAAGAGCCCGGATCGAATGAGGAGATCAAAGCCTTCTGTACAAAACAGTATGCCGTTACTTTCCCCATGGCAGCCAAGATATCTGTAAAAGGAGACGACATACACCCGCTTTACCAGTGGCTGATTGCAGAAAGCAAGCGCAAACAGCTGGAGCCGGAAGAAGTGACCTGGAATTTCCAGAAATACCTGATCAATGAAAAAGGCGAACTGGTGGCTGTATTCAAGCCCAAAACATCGCCCACTTCGCCGGAAGTGATTGCGGCTATTGAAAAATAAAGCATACATGACCAAACATCTACTGAAAAAACTCGCGGTGGCGGGCGGTGCCTTGCTATTGTCCGCCTGCACCAATGATACACTGCCATCTCCCAACTGTGATAACGCCAAAGTGGAGGTTCGGCCCGCCGGTGGCCAGGAAACCATCCCCCTGAGATTATTCAGCTCCACGCTCCTGCGCACCGGAAACTCCACCGGCAGCATCAAATTGCTCAGCCTGGAGGCATATTCGGATTCTGTAAAAATTGTAATGAACATTGCGGACGGTGTCTATCGTAATGCCGCTCAATTGCAGAGCGACAGCCTGGGGCTGAAAACCTACAGCTACGCCCGCAAAGCAGGCAGCGATACCACCGGGCGGGTACTTTTCGGCATTAAGAACGGACAAGCCTTCAACATTTATATCACAGACTCCTCCGCTGTAACACTCACGGAAGTAGACCGTAATGCCCATACTGTTTCCGGCCGCTATTATCTGCAGACCATTTCCCCGGCGTTGAAGATCGAAGGCAGTTTCAGTAAAGCCTGTTTTCTTTCCTTACCGTAATAAGCAGTATTTTTACGCCCATGTATTTTTCTGAGATCATAGGGCAGGATGCTGCCCGGCAACAGCTGCTGCACGCCGTCAACCATAACCGCCTCAGCCACGCCATGCTCATGCTGGCGCCGGAAGGGGCAGGTGGATTGCCGGCCGGTCTGGCTTTTGCACAATACCTTGTTTGCGAGAACCGGCAGGAACAGGATGCCTGTGGCCAATGTGCGGCCTGCAAAAAAGCGGCGCAATATATTCATCCGGATATACATTTCTCTTATCCCGTGATTCCCCGGAAACCGGGAGACAAACCGCTCAGCACGGATTATATTGCGGAATGGCGGGAATTTGTGGCGCAGCAACCTTATGGTAACGTGTACGACTGGTTGCAGTTCATCGGTGCAGAGAACAAGCAGGGGAATATTACAGCCCATGAATGCCAGGATATCATCCGCAAACTCAATCTCAAAAGCTTCGAAAGTCCCTACAAGATCCTTTTTATGTGGATGCCGGAATACCTCGGCAATGAGGGGAACCGCCTTCTCAAACTGATCGAGGAGCCGCCGGCCAATACCGTCTTCATACTCGTGGCTGAGAACCAGGAACAGATATTGGCTACGATCCTCTCCCGCACCCAGCTGATCAAGATCAACCCGTTGCACAAGGATGAGATCATCAGGGCCCTGGTAAAGCGGAACGGCGCTACGGAACAACGGGCCCGACAGATCGCCACCATCGCCGCCGGCAATTACCGGGAAGCATTGCAGTTATTGCAGCATACGGATAACGATTATCATGAACTGTTGCGCAACTGGCTCAACGCTATTTTCATGCAAAACAGGGCCGGTTTGCAGGAATGGGTGGATCATATGGCCAGCGCCAAAATGGGACGGGAGAACCAGAAGCAGTTCCTCCGCTATTTCATCAATGTGCTGGAACACAGCCTGCGCCTTCAGTATATGGACAGGAGCCTGCTGGCATTTTCGGAAGAAGAGGTGGATTTTGCGGAAAAATTGAAAAAACTGGCCAACCTGGAGCAAATGCAGCAGATCATGGAGGAGCTGGACAATGCCTGTTATCACATAGAACGCAATGCTAACGGAAAAATCCTTTTCCACGCGCTTTCCATACGAATGCAATACATTTTCAAAGGAAGACCCCTGCCTGTATAGCTGTCAACAATTTATTGTACCTTTGTGCCTTATTTCCCTATGCGTCTTTTGATTCTGAAAGTAAATATGTACTTTTAGTGACCTGGGAATGCAGGAATAAATTTTTTATTAAATAAATAAACCGAATAATATGGCTTGTGCCGGATGTGGTACAGGTGCGGAAGGGAAGCCGGCGGGATGCAAGAGTAATGGAGGTTGCAGCAGTGGCGGATGTAACAGACTGAATGTGTTTGATTGGCTGTCCAATATTCCCTTGAGTGATAGTTTAGCACCATTTGACATTATAGAAGTAAGTTTTAATAACGGGAGTCGCAAGGATTTCTTCCGGAACTCCACCAAACAGGTCTTTGAAAAAGGCGAGATGGTGGCCGTGGAGGGGGTCAGCGGTTTTGACGTGGGTATGGTCAACCTTACGGGTGAACTCGTTAAGTTGCAGATGAAGAAACGGCGGGTGGAAGATACCCCCGAAGTAAAAAAGCTTCTCCGCAGGGCCTCTACGGAAGACCTGAACCGCATGTCTGACAACAAGAAGCGGGAGCGCGACGCCCTTATCAAAGCCAGGGCTATTGCACGCAACCTCGGCCTGGAAATGAAACTCGCAGAAGTGGAGATCCAGGCAGACGGCCGGAAAGCTACCTTCTTTTATACTGCAGACGATCGTGTGGACTTCCGCGAACTGATCAAGGTGTATGCTTCCGAATTCCGTGTAAAAGTGGAAATGCGTCAGATCGGCGCCCGGCAGGAAGCCGGGAAAGTAGGTGGTATCGGCAGTTGCGGCCGCGAACTTTGCTGCTCCACCTGGCTCACGGATTTCAAATCCGTTAACACCACCGCCGCCCGTTACCAGAACCTTTCCATCAACCAGGCCAAGCTCTCCGGCCAATGCGGCCGCCTCAAGTGCTGCCTCAACTATGAGCTGGATACTTACCTGGATGCCCTTAAAGATTTTCCGGATGACTGCGATATGATAGAGACCGCCAGCGGTCAGGCTACGCTCCAGAAACGGGATATCTTCAAGAACCTCATGTGGTATGCTTATGACAACAGCAGCAAGCAATATCCGCTGACCATTTCCCGTGTAAAAGAGATCAAGCAGCTGAATCGCCAGGGCGTGAAACCGGAAGAGCTGAAAGCAGTGGAAGTGGTGAGCGCCAAACCAAATAAGGAAGCGGACCTCGGTTTTGCCGACGTGGTGGGACAGATCAGTCTTCGTTCACTGGAAAAAGCATCCCAGAAACGCAAGCAGAAGAACCGCGAAAAACACAAAGAACAGCAACAGCAGAAAGATAAACCCAAAGGCCCGCAACAGCAGCAGGCTCGTCCACCCAAGGATCAGCCGCAAAAGCAGCAGCAGCAAAAGCCCGCGGAACAGCGGCAGCCGCGCCAGGAGCAAAAGCCCCGTGGAGAGCAGCACCCCCGTCAGGAACAAAGACCTCCCAAACAGGAGCAAAAACCCCGGGAACCGCGCGAACCGAAGGAAGGCGGCAATAAGCCGCAGCAACCCGGAGGTCAGGGTGGCGGACAGCACAAACACCGCAATCGTCCGCCGCGGAAGCCGGATACCAAACAATAAAACGGGCATCAAACCGTATTATACAGTGTAGAGACGCATCGAAAGAGCGTCTCTACACATATTATTCCGCAATGATCGGATTCCCTCCCCGATATGGCACCACCCACATCCTTGAAAACCGCAGTGCCGCGGAACAGATCGCTATTAGCAAGGTCGCCATGGAAAAACTGGGCTGGCACATCAGCCGGGTAACAACCGATACCATTATCGCTTTCACCCGTTTCAGCATTCGCTCCTGGAACGAACAGGTAAGCGTACAGGTGCGGGAAGACGGGCTTCACCTGCTGAGTGTGTCCACAGGCCCGCAGCTTTTTGATTGCTGGCGCAATCGCCAGAACATCGGTCGATTCCTGAAAATGATAGACACCGTTGCTCCGGAAGTATTCCCTCCCGCAACACCCGAAGCCACGCACCTCCTGGAACCCCGTCGCATCCCGGCAAATCTGCTCCAGGCGATCAAACCTGTAGAAGGATATTTCATCACCCCGCTGCTCATCGGATTGAACATACTGTTCTTCCTGATACTCACCAACAAATTGCTTTTCCCTGCCAGTTCATGGTGGGCAGTAGACCAGCAGCTCCTGCAGGAAGCCGGCCAGAACTTCAAGCCTCTCACACTGTTCGGACAGCCCTGGCGGCTGCTGACCTCCTGTTTCCTGCATAAAGACGTCTTCCATCTTTTCTTCAATATGTACGGCCTGATGATCTGTGGGATGTACCTGGAACCATTGCTGGGCAAATGGCGATTCCTCATCGTCTATCTGCTTTGTGCACTGGCGTCTGGTCTTGCCAGTTTATGGTGGTACGATATCACGCCGTCCCTCGGCGCCTCCGGCGCCATCTTCGGTTTGTTCGGTCTCTTGTTCTCCCTCCTGCTGCGCCCCCTCGTAGAACCCGTGGAGCGTAAGGCCCTGCTAACCAGCATCAGCATCTACATCGGCAGCAGCCTCATCGCTTTGTTCTTTGTTGACGGATTTGATCATGCAGCACATACAGGTGGCCTCCTAACCGGCATATTGCTCGGATGGCTGCTGTATCCGGGGCTCTCGGGAGCAACGTCCCTGCGGAAGAACATGACGCTGACTGCTACATTCATGAGCGCATTGCTTGTTTCCATCTACTTCCTGCTACCCCGCGACGTGCACACTTATATCCGGAAGCTGGAGCGGCTGGACGAAAATTTCATTCTCGCAGCCGGTGCATACACCACCCGCGCGGAAGATGACCGGGAAAAATGGCTGAAGAATTTTGGTATTTATTACATGGATGAGAACCTCCGCATCATGGACGAGATCGATCAGCTGTCTCTGGGGCAGGATTCCCGCCGGCATAATAAGCTGCTGCGCAGAATGATCAACACACAAAAGGAAATGTTCACCTACAGCTACAAAACGCTGCAGGAAGGCAAGAATAAATATGATCAGCAGATCATCAACGCGATCCACGAGCTGGATAAAATGCAGAAGCAACTGGGACAATGATCATTTCTCTTCTTCAAAATACAGTTTGTAGTACTGCATATTCCGCTCTTCATCAAACCCACGCTCGATCATTTCCCTGTTACCGTGGATGTAAACGTGGAAGTTCCTGTCCAGCTTGAGGATACTTTTAAAAACCTTTTGTTGCTTTTTAAATGCGGAGGCAGAGATGTCAAACTCATCTGGCATATCAAGGCGGTGCTCTCCCTTGAAATGTTCCCGGTAATTGCGGAACGCATCCACCGCATCAGGGTGGCCCAATACTTCTTCCGCAAACTCTTCTATCTGGAACTGTTCTTTCTCTTTGAAATAATTTGCTGATTTTTTCAACAGTTCGATCTGATCTATGCGGTTCATTTCAAACTCTTCCGGCAGTTTTTTCTGGATGAACTGCTGGCAGAGGTTTACCATGGTTTCGGTCTGGTGGTAACTATCTTCCCGCCGCTGTACCTGCAGGAACGCATCCTTCCAGTATACAGCCTCGTTCTGTTTGCTGATGCTGTCTACAATGCTCACCTTATATCCCTGTTCCTGTTCGATATTGAAAACGAGGCAGCCTTTATCCAGCTTATTGATATTGATCCCGTCATCATAATTCACTTCATAGTTATCATTGCTGAGGAAGACCTTCAGGTAGGTATCGCGGTTCTCCGATTTGAAAATGCCCAGGGCTTCCACCTCTTCCCCGTCTACCTGGCATTTTGAAAAATGCACGATATACAGCTCTCCACCCTTGATCTTGGGATGCGTAGAATGCTTATAAAGATGTTTGGCGATGTTGACGGACTGCTCCTGGAAATTGTCTTTATCCTCAAAGATGAGGCTGCAGTATTTGTAGACCTCGTTGAGATGGATATCCGCATCATGATAAAATCTGAAATACTCGGCGTTGTTCGTGAACGGCTGGATGAAATAGCTGAGCAGCAGAGTGCCGATCGTTTCATCTTTTAGCTCCAGCGGTTGCTGAGACAGCACCAGGGGATCTTCATTGGTGGCATTGCCTACCTTGTGAATGGTCAGCCTTTCCAGGTCTTTAATGTCCGATACGTGAATCATACGGGCTGCAAAATAGGAGCATTTGAAATTTTACACTAAAAAAATTTAATTTAACGGAACATAACTAGAACCGATGAAGCCGCTTTTCACCATTTTCAGCCTGCTATATGCCTGCAGCCTGTGTGCTCAGGAGCCACTGTACACAGCCAAAGACCTGACGAAAGAAAACATGTTCTCCCGTAATATCGAAGGCCCGAATTTCGACAAAGCCGGAAATCTCTACGTGGTGAATTTTCAGAAAGACGGAACGATCGGAAAGATCAATACCAAAGACGGCGCAGGGGAAATATTCGTAACCCTGCCGGACAGCAGTATCGCGAACAGCATCCGGTTTTCGGGGGACGGACAGATGTTCCTGGCGGATTTCAAAACGCATAAAGTGCTCAAGGTCAATATGCGGAACCGGAAGGTCAGTGTATATGTTCATTCCACGCAATTCAATCAGCCGAACGATATCTGCATCAACAAAAAAGATCAGCTCTTTGCCTCCGACCCGAACTGGAAGAACCAGACCGGCCAGCTTTGGCGCATAGACGCGGGTGGGAAGCTCGTGTTGCTGGAAGCGAACATGGGCACCACCAATGGTATAGAGCTAAGTCCGGATGAAAAAACATTGTACGTGAATGAAAGTGTGCAGCGGAAAGTCTGGCGATATGATGTGGATGATAAAGGGAATATCTCCAACAAGCAGCTCTTTGCGCTTTTCACAGATCATGGTCTGGACGGTATGAAATGCGACAAGGCGGGGAACCTCTATATCACCCGTTACGGCAAAGGCATGATCGTAGTACTGTCCCCTGACGGCGAGCAGATCCGCGAGATCCCGTTGAAGGGGAAATCCTGCAGTAACCTCACTTTTGGCGGCAAAGACGGGAAAACCGTATATGTTACCCTGCAAGACCGGAAGTGCATTGAAACTTTTCGCGTAGAAACGCCGGGGAAAGGGTATTAAAAAAGCTCCCATCGTGGGATGGGAGCCTGTATATCATTTGTTGTTGCAAAGATCAGGTATTCAAACCTCCGCAAACGCTGATAACCTGGCCGGTCACATAAGCGCCCATGTCTGACGCGAGGAACAGGCATACATTGGCGATGTCTTCCGGAGTACCGAATTTGCCCAGCGGGATTTTGTCGAGGTAAGCCTTCGCCCCTTCCCCATCCTGCAGATAGTTGGTCATATCCGTTTCAATAAAGCCCGGAGCCACTGCATTCACACGAACATTGCGGCTGCCGATCTCCTGGGCGATGGATTTGGAGAATCCGATGATGCCCGCTTTGGAAGCTGCATAGCTGCTTTGGCCGGCATTTCCCTTGATACCGATGATGGAGCTCATATTGATGATACTGCCGCTCCTGGCTTTCATCATGGGACGCATCACCAGTTTGGTCATATTATATACGCTTTTCAAATTGATGTTCATCACTTCATCCCATTGTTCCGGGCTGAGGCGCAGGAGCAGGTTATCTTTCGAGATACCGGCATTGTTCACGCAGATGTCTACCGCACCGAATTCTTTTATTACATCGTTCACCAATGTTTCGCAATCTTCAAACAGGCCGGCATTGCTTTTATAGGCCCTGGCCTTTACGCCTTTGGCAGTGAGCCGGGCTTCGAGGGCTTTGGCTTTTTCATCGGAGCTTACATACGTGAAGGCAACATGTGCTCCTGCATCAGCGAACTTCAGCGCAATGGCTTCTCCAATGCCGCGACTGGCGCCTGTTACGATAGCTACTTTGTTGTCGAGTAATTTCATTGTTGACGGATAAATTTTAGCTTTAGTTGGATGAGCGAAGGTAATGGAAAATTATACCATCCCTTTTTGTTTTTCAGTGAACCGGAGGATTTCTTCCAGCAGATGACGTTCGTTGTTCAGGCGCGGTACTTTGTGCTGGCCGCCCAGTTTCCCTTTACTTTTCAGCCATTCAGTAAAGGTGCCGGAGGGCAGTACATGCACCAGTGGCCGGCGGAGGGCAATATCCTTGTGGCGCTTGGCCTCGTAGTCTGAATTGATGGTTTTAAGGGTTTCGTCCAGTACATTGATGAACTGATCCAGGTTGCCGGGCGCCTGCTCGAATTCGACGAGCCACTCATGCCCGCCGTTGCCCTGATCGCTGAAGTAAATAGGTGCGGCGGTATAGTCGTTCACCACGGCCCCGGTCACTTCACTGGCTTTGGCAATGGCTTTGTCCGAATTATCCACGATCAGTTCCTCGCCAAATGCATTGATGAATGATTTGGTCCGCCCGCTAACCCTTATCCGGTAAGGCGCCAGGGTAACGAACTGTACGGTATCTCCCACGAGGTAACGCCATAGACCACCATTTGTACTGATGATAAGCGCATAGTTCTTCCCTGTTTCCACTTCATTCAGCTGCAGGGTGCGCGGGAATTCCTTGCCATATTCTTCCATGGGCATGAACTCATAGAAGATGCCGTGGTTGAGGAAGAGGAGCAGACCTTCTTCTCCGAGAACATCCTGCGCAGCGAAGAAGCCTTCGGAAGCGTTATAGGATTCGAGGTAATGCATGTCCGGTTTGCGGATCAGTTTGGTGAACTGATCGCGATAGGGCGTAAAGCTCACGCCGCCGTGCATGTACAATTCCAGGTTGGGCCATACATCGGCCAAGTTATCCGTACCGGTCAGCTCAAATATGCGTTTGATCAGCACGATGGTCCAGGTTGGTACCCCGGCGATGGATGTAACATTTTCATGGATCACGGCATTGGCCATCCTTTCTATCTTCTCTTCCCATTCATCCATGAGGGCGATGGAAAGGTCCGGCGTGCGGATCATGTTGCCGTAGAAAGGCATGTTCTGCAGCATCACGGCGCTGAGGTCACCATAGTAGCTGTCACTGTCAGGGGACAGTTTATTTACCTGGTGGCTGCCGCCGATAACGAGGGATTTGCCGGTCAATACATCAGAATCCGGCACATTATTATAATAAAGGGAAAACACATCACGGCCGGCACGGTAGTGGCAATCATCCAGGCTCTCTACCGAAACGGGAATGAATTTGCTTTTGTCTGCCGTGGTGCCGCTGGATTTGGCGAACCATTTGATGGGCGTATTCCAGATAACATTTTGCTGGCCTTCCATCACACGTTGGATGTAGGGCTTCATTGCTTCATAATTATGGACCGGAACCCGTTGCTTGAATTCGTCTATTTTAAAAATGTTGGAAAAGCCGTACTGTTTACCAAATTCCGTGTATTGCGCGGCACTCAGCAGGTTCTGGAATACCTGCAGTTGTACCTGCAAAGGGTATTGCATAAAGTGCTCAATGCGGCCCATGCGGATTCTGGCCAATTGTGATAGCGCGGGACTTAATATCTTCATACCAGTTTTACTAGGGTGTTGATAGTAGTTATAGTTTAGCGGCTTCGTCCAGGTAATCTTTCCGGCGAAGGACGAAATTCTGGCCAAGATACACTTTTCTTACCTGTTCATCTTCCGCCAGCTCTTCGGCGGTACCGGCCTTGAGGATTTTGCCCTCGAACAATAAATAGGCTCTGTCTGTAATGGAAAGGGTTTCCTGCACATTATGATCCGTGATGAGGATACCGATATTCCGGTATTTGAGTTTGGCTACGATGCTCTGAATATCTTCCACCGCAATCGGGTCGATCCCTGCGAAAGGTTCATCCAGCAGAATGAATTTAGGATCAACGGCTAATGCGCGCGCGATCTCGGTCCTGCGGCGTTCTCCTCCGCTGAGTACATCACCCGGACTTTTCCGTACGTGCTGCAGGCGAAATTCGCTGAGCAGCTGTTCCAGTTTTTCCTTTTGCTGCTGTTTGCTCAGCTTCGTCATTTCCAGCACGGCCGCGATATTATCTTCCACGCTCAGTTTACGGAACACGCTGGCTTCCTGCGGAAGATAGCCGATCCCCATCTGGGCGCGTTTGTACATCGGCAGCTTGGTGATGTTCACTTCATCCAGGAACACCTCCCCTTCATCCGGCTTGATCAAGCCCACCACCATATAGAACGTGGTGGTTTTACCCGCCCCGTTAGGGCCCAGCAAGCCCACGATCTCTCCCTGCGTAACCTCTACAGACACGTGATTCACTACCGTTCTGCTCCGGTATCGCTTAACCAGTTGCTGCGTATGTATTCTTAATGCCATATCTTGAAACTTAGCAAAAATAATAAAATCGGCGAATGGACAACGGTTTGAGGCAGATAGATAAAATATTTTAACCATTCGTTGGCTATTAGTTATTTATTAGAGGATATGTTATTTTTGCGAGGTTTTTTAAAAACACATCCAAAAAGATGAAAGTTACTGAACATATCGCGCAGGCTAAAGACACCCTCATCTCGTTCGAGATACTGCCACCCCTGAAGGGAAAAAGCATTGATTCCATCTATGAGCATCTGGATCCTCTTATGGAGTTCAAGCCGTCCTACATCAATGTGACTTATCACCGCAGCGAACATATGTTCAAAAAGCGGGCTGATGGATCTTTCGACAAGGTAGAGATCCGCAAGCGGCCCGGTACGGTGGGCATTTGCGCCGCCATCATGAACCACTACAAAGTAGATGCCGTTCCTCACCTCATCTGCGGCGGTTTTAGCAAGGAAGAAACAGAGAACGCCCTCATCGATCTTAATTTCCTTGGCATCGATAATGTGTTGGTGCTGCGTGGAGATGCGCCCAAGAATGAAACTTTCTTTGAACCCCATCCCAACGGACACCGCTACGCCCTGGAGCTGCTGCAACAGGTGGCGCAGATGAATAATGGCATTTACCTGGAAGAAGACCTGCAGGGCGGTATCAAAACCAGGTTCTGTATTGGTGTGGCCGGCTATCCGGAAAAACATTTCGAGGCACCGAACCTTCAGACAGACATGGCTTACCTCAAACGAAAGGTAGATGCCGGGGCAGACTATATTGTTACCCAGATGTTCTTCAACAACCAGAAGTTCTTTGATTTCGTGGCCAAGTGCCGGGAAGCGGGAATCACTGTGCCTATCATACCCGGACTGAAACCGTTGACCACCAAGAAACAGCTTACCGTATTACCGCGTACTTTTTATGTGGATATGCCGGAAGAGCTCACCGTGGAAGGCATGAAATGCAAAACAGACAAAGAAGTGGAAGCCCTCGGCCAGGAATGGCTCATTCAACAGTCTAAAGAATTAAAGGCATCGGGTGTTCCCGTATTGCATTATTATACGCTTGGTAAGCCGCACGTGATCTGCAATGTGATCAAGGCTATCAGATAGTATTAAAAAAAATGGCCATTGCGTAGATACGCGATGGCATTTTTCCCTATAACTGTCACACCTTTGTTTGAAACTTATTGTAATGTATTGCTGATAGTAAGACGCAGACCAATGCATTTACCCCTATGGTACCATAAAAAAGGTGGCCCGTTGAACGGAGGCCACCTTTTTACGGAATATCCCTTTTGCTTTACTAGTAATCTTCGCGGTTGAACAGGAATCCCACGCTTATCCCGAAATAGGTATTCCTGCTGGTGGTATACCGGTTGCGGTCAACATCCGTCAATCCCAGGCTGTAGTTGCCACTTATCATGATACCATTATTGAATTCATATCCCAGCACAAAGTTGGCGCCGGCATCCCAGGGATATACCCGCATCGTCACCAGGTTATCGTTGGGTTTACTGGAGAATTGTACTGCTTTGGAGTTTTGTGTAACGCTCTGCCCGTTCTGCACGATGTCAAAATCATATCGTCCTTTCAGTCCATGAGCCACATAAGGGCCAAAGCCGGCCGCGATCTTCCCGCTACCTAACGGTAATTTATATACGAAATTGAAGGGGATCTCCAGGTAATTCAGCTTCAGACGGCTCCCCAGCGGAACATATACGGAAGAAAGCTCGGCCTTGGGCTGACGTGCGGCCTGAAAACCTGTTCCTTTCGTAACATAGCGGATAACGGGCTGAAAGTAAAATCCGTGCTGTAACGGTACGTTAAACAACAGATCAAGATGCCAGCCATGGAAAGTTTCCATGAAACCTTCGGCATCCCCCAGATCCCCACGGCTTGTTCCGGAGACCCTGATGTCAGATGCGGTGTAGCCGGACCTCAAGCCAAGGCTTACCTGGGCCTGAGCATTCACAAGAATGGTTAAGACGATAAACAGCAGACCTGCTTTTTTCATAAAATAAATAGGTGTATTATCCTTATTTTCTTAACAGGGGTTACTGTTGGTACAACAGCGGATAGTAAAAGCCCGAACCAATGTATGATGAACGGGGTTACGCGATTTGCTAAAATGTGCTCAATTCACAGTCCTTGAAACGGAGCCAAACATACGGCTTTATCCATCATTTTAAAAGCATGCGAACATTCAAATACCCGGAAATCACAAAAAAATAATACCTGCATTGGGGTCGGAGTAAGTAAGATAACAGCCTGGCCGGCCTTAAAGTTCAGCGGCGCAAAAAAAGTCCCGTGGGAAAACCCCACGGGACCGGCTATTTATTTGTTACCTGATACGTTTATCGTCCGCCGAACTTGTATCCGACAGATACCCCGAATGAAGTATTCTTGAAGGTATTGTCGCTGTCTCCTTTACCGCGGATGTTCACAAGACCGAGGTCTGTGTGCAGCCCAACATTAAAGCCCATCGGGAATTCATACCCTACCTGGAAGTTAGCGCCGGCGTCGAAACGTTTCAACTGGCCAACGTTATCGTTACCCCAGCTGATATCCTGACTTACTTTGGTGCCGTTCTGGCTTACTTCGTTCTTGCCGCCGAGGCCATAAGCAAAGTAGGGGCCGAGGCCGATGAACAGGTTACCGTCACCCACTTCCGGTTTGTACATGAAGTTGATGGGCAGCTCCAGGTAATTGATGCGGGTTTTCAGGTCAAGGCTGCCTTTGCTGACACCGCCCTTCCCTACATACAGCAGGCTGGGTTGGATAAAGAATTCGTCTGCCAGCTGAAGATCCGCCGTTACACCGGCACGCAGGCCTGTCAAAAGTTTGCTGGTCTGCTTGCTGCCGCCGAGCGTTTTGCCCGTATAACTGGAGAAGCTGGGGCCTGCTGTTACACCAAACTTCACCTGTGCGAATGAAGCACTGGCAATAAGCATTACTGCAACGGATAACAATACTTTTTTCATGTTCTTTTTTTGTTGTTTTAGAAAATTTTTACACGTGTTAGGATGATATGGTTGTTAATTGCTGTTTATTTCCTGCCTCCGAAAAGATACCCTACGGAAACACTCAATACCCGGTTTTTACCTTTGTTGTCACTGCTGTTATCCGTACCGGACAATATCTTGCCGAAACCAAAACCATACTGGGCGGATAACAGGAAATTCTGGAATTCTATACCGGCTAATACGTTGCCGCCGTAATCGAAACGTTTGTACTTGTCGTAACCCTGGTTAGGGTCTGATGAATTGAAGGGGGTGTCGTCATCCCATTTGATGCTGCTTTCTCCGCTTGCGGTAACCGGGCCGGCCCTGTAAGTATACTTGTTTTTACCGGCCACACCAAAAGCCGCATAAGGGCCTGCACCCACGAAAAGCCTGGTATCTCCTCCCAAAGGCAGTTTCCCGACGAGGTTCACGGGAATTTCTATGTACTGGGGGTTAGTAGTAGATTTGAGATAGGTTGTACTTTTATCATCCCCTCTCTCTATCCGTGTACCCTTACCCGTATAAAATATGCCGGGTTGAAGGGAGATAATGGGAGAAAACGGCACATCCGCGATTGCTCCAATATGGAAGGAACTTAAAGATGAGCTGTTATCTACACCGCCGCTATTTGTGTTGGTAATGTTAGCGAGGTTCCAGCCGCCTTTAATCCCGATCCTCCCCTGCGCCATGGCTGCTACCGATAATCCGATAGCCAGGCACGAAAGAATCATTTTTTTGATCATATCCCGAGGATTTGTTACACCCCGGTATTTCCAAAGACTGTGCCAAAAGCCTGTTAAATGTTTACATCTTGTTGTTTGTCAGTTTTTTACAGCTGAAAAGAAAAAATAAGAACAGCTATTTCTTCACGCTATCCTTCTGCTCCCGCTCCAGGAAATCTTCCAGCTGTTCAACGGCCAGCCGCTTGGCAAGGATCTTCTTATTTTCATCCAGCAGGTATACGAGCGGAGTACTGTATACGTCGTAGAACTTGCGGTAATTGCTGGTATACCCGGGGTCCCAGGCGTGGATCCAGCCGGTGAGGTTCTTCGTCCTGATAAAATTGGTCCACTCTTCTTTTGTGCCTTCCGTTTTCACCCCGAACATCACTACCCCTTTCTTTTTCCAGCTGGCTTTGAAAGCGGAATCCAGTCGGGGCACCTCCGTGATGCAATGCCCGCAGGTGGGGTCCCAGAAAACAAGCACCGTATATTTCGCTTTCACGTTGTACAGCGAAGAAGGCCGGCCCGCGGAATCCTGCAATACCAGTGGGGCGGCGCGCTGCCCGATCAGGTTGGGGGCGATGTCATAAGCGCGGGCGATGATCTTATCTTTTTGCTCATCACTCAGCCAGTAGGCTTCTCCCGGCACGTAATATTTCTCCACGAGATGTACAAAAACGGCGTCCATCCCCATGATCGGTGAAGCTTCATAGGTGTGGGTCAGCCACCAGAGCACGAATTTGAAACTTTCCTTGTCCTTCCGCGTTTTGGCGATCAGCGCGTCGGCTTCTGTGATCACGGAATCCGGAACGGGTGCTACCAGTTGATTGAAATAGCGGGTCAGGCGGGCTTCGAGAATGGGGGTGCGCACGAGGCGGCCATCGCTCAGGTTCACGTCCTGCCAGTAATGGCTTTTATAGTAGCGGTAGGGGTAGGTGGAATCGAGGGAGCCGTCCGTTTTTTTGGGCATGGGCGGTATTTCCGGGTCGCGCATGGCTTTGAAGATGCTGGCTAGCAGGGATTGCGGTTGCCGGGTGATGATGCTGTTGCGGTAATTTTGGAGTTTTTGGGTGAGGGAGTCCATCAGGGGGCGTACCTGGGCCGTGTCCCCGGCCGTACGCGCCACTGCCAGCCGTTGATGGATCTTGTCCATCGTGGCAGACTGGGAGTTCAGGAACCGGTTATAGGCGGAGAACATGTCGTTATCCGGAGAGTTCCTGTACACCGTTTTCCCCGTCAGATCGCTGGTATCGGCTATTACGGAAAAAGTCTGCACCTTATCCATCAACACTTCAAAGAACCGCTGCTTCCCCGGCAGCACGATCAGGAAAATACCTCCGGGCTGCTTCTCCGGCCCCTTCAGCACTGCGATCCCTTCATTGTTGATTTGCGCGGAATCCATCACATAGGTGGTTTTACCCATGTAGTGGCCAAGATATAATGTGCCGGAACGGTAGCCTTTTAATTGTACAGTGATCTGATAGCCCTGTGCGTGCAGGGTAAAAGCGCTGCAAAGGCAGCAGAGGAAGCATAGCAGTTTTCGCATAGGTGGAATAAAAGTAAAGAAATTTCTTATAGCCCGATGCGAAAACCGTCCTACCTTTGCACCCGTGAGGAAAAAAAACGTAGTTCTGGAAAATGTACCCGTTACAGCTTACGCCGCGGAAGGCAAAGCACTGGCGCGGGTGGAAGGCAAGGTGGTCTTCATTGAGGGCGGTGTTGTGCCCGGAGACGTGGTGGATGTAAAGCTTAGCAAGAGCAAGAAAGACTGGGCGGAAGGGAAAGCCATCCGTATACATCAGCATTCATCTGACCGCGTAACACCCTTCTGTCAACATTTCGGCCTGTGCGGCGGCTGCAAATGGCAAATGCTGCCTTACGAGCTGCAGCTGCAGTATAAGCAGCAACAGGTAGCGGATCATCTCCGCCGTATCGGCCACCTGGAACTCCCGGCCATGGCGCCCATCATCGGTGCCACCCAAACCCGGCGGTACCGGAACAAACTCGAGTTCACTTTTTCCAACAAAGCATATCTGACGGATGAGGAAATAAAAGAGGCGGGAGAAGACTGGCCACGGCGGAACGCCCTCGGCTTCCATATTCCCCGGTTGTTCGATAAAGTGCTGGACATTCAAACCTGCCATTTGCAGGAGGAGCCGGCCAACCTGATCAAGAATACCGTCCGCAGCTGGGCGGAAGCGCACAACCTCTCTTTTTACGACATCCGGCAACAGGAAGGCTGGTTACGGAACCTGGTACTGCGCATCTGCACTACGGGTGAGGTAATGGTGAATCTCGTGATCCATCATGAAGCCAAAAAAGAGCGGGAAGCCCTCCTTCAACACCTGCTGGAAACCGTTCCCGGTATTACCACTTTGTTATATACCATCAATCCCAAAAAGAATGATAGTATATTTGATCTGGAACCCCGGGTTTTCTTTGGCAAAGGCTATGTGGAGGAAAAACTGGAAGACTTTACTTTCAAGATCGGACCCAAGTCGTTCTTCCAGACCAATACCTATCAGGGCGAAACGCTCTACAAAGTTACCCGCGATTTTGCAGGGTTAACCGGTCACGAAGTGGTGTACGACCTGTATTGCGGTACCGGCAGCATCGGGATATTCGTATCCAGGCAGGCCCGCAAGGTGGTGGGCATTGAGCTGATCAAAGAAGCGATTGACGATGCAAGGGAAAATGCCGCCGCCAATGATGTGAAGAATGCAACTTTTTTTGCGGGTGATGTGATCGATATTTGTGATGATGCTTTCTTTGCTGAACACGGAGCTCCGGATGTGATCATTACGGACCCGCCACGGGCAGGCATGCACGAAAAACTGACAGCCAAGCTGCTGGAAGTGGCGGCGCCGCGGATCGTGTATGTGAGCTGCAATCCGGCTACACAGGCGCGGGACCTGGCCCTGCTCAGTGAAAAATATACCGTGGAAAAAGTGCAGCCCGTAGATATGTTCCCGCACACCCATCATATCGAGAATGTGGTGTTGCTTCAACGCAGATATTGATTTTAATACTATAACGATTAAGTATACACGCAATGAGTGAGTTCAGGCCCGGCAGATTCCAGATGTTGCCCCTGGTTATCAAAAATCTTCTGATCATAAACGGATTGGTGTTCCTGGCACAGCTCACCCTGGAGAAGATGTATGGGTACCGGCTGGAAAACCTTTTCGGGCTTCATTATTGGGGCTCTGACCTGTTCATGCCGCATCAGTTTGTGACCCATCTCTTCCTGCACGGCGGGTTCGGGCACCTGTTCACCAATATGTTCGCGCTGTGGATGTTCGGAAGCACGCTGGAGAATATCTGGGGGCCGAAGCGTTTCCTGGTCTTCTACATGGTCTGCGGTATCGGCGCTGCTTTCTGTCACATGGCCGTACTCGTGTATGACAACGTGCAGATCTCGCATTACGTGACGCAATTCATGAACGACCCTTCTTTTGATACATTCGCAAAATTCCAGCAGAAGTTCAAGCTGGAAGCATTGCAGGGACTGTACAGCGAATGGTCCAACAAACCGCCGGAAGATCCGGAGCTGATCAACCTGGCGCGCTACTTCCTGAACAGCTATCAGGATGGCTACCGCAACGTACCTACGGTGGGGGCATCCGGCGCTATTTTTGGAATCCTTTTCGCATTCGGTTATCTTTTCCCCAACAGCTATTTATTCATCATCCCCATTCCTTTCCCGATCAAAGCCAAAT
This sequence comes from Chitinophaga niabensis, assembly GCA_017849435.1. Taxonomy (GTDB): domain Bacteria; phylum Bacteroidota; class Bacteroidia; order Chitinophagales; family Chitinophagaceae; genus Chitinophaga; species Chitinophaga niabensis_A. The sequence continues at coordinate 474,097 of JAFIGY010000002.1, read as the reverse complement.
ATTTTGTGGGCGGCTACATCCTGCTGGAATTGTATCTCGGTCTCAAAAACGATGGAGGCGATAACGTTGCGCACTGGGCGCATCTCGGAGGTGTGCTGTTCGGATATTTGCTGCTGAAATTATGGAACCGGCATAACCGGCGAACGTTCTACTGACCATAAAAAAACGTAATTTTGTGTTAAATGCAAGCGCCATGCAAGTAGCGGAAAAAGAGCGACTTCCCCGCTTGTCTCTTGGGGAAGAGAAGAATATGGTCACGCAACTGCTGCTCCTGAATATCACCGTTTTCATCCTGCTGCAGTTCACAAGGGTAATCTATATGATGGAAGGGTTTGGTCCGGCTTCTTTTGACCAGGATATCCTCAACAATACCATGCTCCCCGCAGCGCCGGCGCAATTGCTCAACAAACCCTGGACCCTGCTCCTGGCGATGTTCGCCCACATTAACATTTGGGACATTTTCAGCAATATGATATGGTTGTTTTGTTTCGGTACGCTGATGCAAAACATTTCCGGTCCGCAAACCATCGTACCGTTATACCTCTTCGGCAGTCTTACCGGTATGGTATTTTATATCACCGGCATGAACCTTATCCCGGAACTGAAGCCCCTGGCCCCCTCGGCCTCCATCATGGGCGCAGGCGCCGGCGTTATGGCACTGGCCGCCGGTGTAACCACCATGGCGCCTAAAGCCCGTGTATTCCCGTTGTTGCTTAAAGGCGGCATCCCGGTCTGGATCATCACCCTTATCTTTTTAATCCTGCATGGTACGGCCATCTTTACCGCTGCAGGCAGTCATGCCAACATACTATACCTCACCGGCGGCGCTTTCACGGGTTACCTGTTCATTTCCCGGTTCAAGCGCGGTCATAATTGGGGAGGCGGCCTTAACAGGCTTCTCTTCAACATTTCACATGTGTTTCACCCCAAAGCGGCCAAACAGGCAACTGCTGTTGAAGTGGAAGAACAGAAATCCGGTTTCCGTAACAACCCCCATCCATTCACCCGTGTAGGCTCCGTGCCTGAACACAAGCTGAATGAGCTGCTGGACAAGATCAGCGAGCAGGGCATGAACGCCCTCTCCCCCGAAGAAAAAGAAACCCTCCTGCGCGCCAGCCGTGAACGGGGGGAAGAAATATAAGTCAATGAAATATATCCCTGTTATCGTCCGTCGTTTGCTGCTTTGGAGCAACGTACTGCTTGCCTTTGCACTGATCCTCTCCTCCTGGCTCTCCCGCCTCCATCCCGGAAAATTCTGGCTGGCCGGGTTCGCAGGTCTTCCTTTTCCCTTCCTGTGGTTGGGCAGCCTGTTATTCATTCCTCTATGGTTCTTCTACCGGAAGAAATACTGGGTCATTTCCCTTGTTGCCATCCTTGCGTGCATACAAAGCGCCCGGGCCACCTGGGGGATCCATCTTTTCGGCGGCAGCAAAACTGCCACCTCCGGGTCTTTTACAGTCATGACTTTCAACTGCAGCAGCCTGGGGCTGAGGGAATACAAAGACGTTCCCGAATTCCGGGAACGCATATACGAAGAAATAAACAAAGCGAAACCGGATGTGCTTTGCATGCAGGAATTCTATTCCAACGATCATCCGGAAAAGGTGAACAACCTCGACAGTATCCGCCTGAAATTCGGATTCCCCTACTATTTCTTCGTGAAGAGTTTCACCCGCTGGGATACCTGGCACTTCGGCACCGTCCTGTTCTCCCGCTTCCCCATCGTAGACACTTCAAGGGTAGAACTGTTCGGCGGTTATGAAGCGGAAGACCTGCTCTGCGCTAAACTCCTTGTGCAAAAAGACACAATCCGGATATTTTCCGCGCACCTCGCCTCTTACAAGCTGGAGTCCAGCGACTACGAAACGGTTTCCAACGCAGATAACAGTCGTGTCCGCGGTCTCCTCGGCAAAATGCGCCGCTCTTTCAAACTGCGCTCCCAACAGGCCGGCATCCTCCGGCAGGAGATCGACAGCTGCCGCCTGCCGCTCATTGTAGTGGGGGACTTCAACGATATTCCCGTTTCCTACACCTACCGCACCGTTCGCGGCGATCTGCAGGATGCTTTCCTGCAGCAGGGTTCCGGCTTCGGCAGAACCTTCTCCGCATTGTCCCCAACTCTGCGGATCGACTATGTGCTGCCCGACAGGCATTTCCGGGTGGAGGATTTTGCTATTTACCGGCGAAAAGGATTCGAACACTTTCCCGTAATGGCACGGTTATCACTATCGAAATCGAAATAAGGTCGCCACACTTATTCATCATTTGAAATACGAAACAGGCTGTTTCACAACAAGGGGTCAAAATAATTAACACCTTGTTTTTTAATACGTTAAATTTATAGCGGCCAAACTTCTGCCTGTTGAAATTTTTAAGACTTTTTACAAAAGGTTTTTTCCTTACCGTGAATGTGGTAGCCGTTCTGTTTTTTCTGCTGGCCTGCCTGGCGCCGTTGATCTCCCCGGTAAGCTTTTGGCCGATCAGTTTCCTCACCCTGGGCTTCCCGCTACTGCTGGCCATCCTGCTGCTGTTCCTGCTTTTCTGGCTGATCTTTGACCCGAAATATGCGCTCATCCCGCTGGTAGCACTGTTGCTTGGCTGGAAATCCGTGTCCTCCTTTTTCGCCCTGCGCTGGCCCAAAGAATGGGACACCCGGAAGAAGGAAGATGACAGCTTCAACATCATGAGTTACAATGTGGCTTTGTTTGGACTTTATACGAAGAAAGACAGCAAACCCACGCGGGAGGCGATGTTCAAACTGATAGACGAGCAGCAGCCGGATGTACTCTGCATGCAGGATTTCTATACCTCCGAGAAAAAAGACGATTTCAATAACCGGGAAGACATTTCCCATATCCTCGATCTGCCTTTCCGCTTCTTTTCCAGCGATTTTAACCGGAACGGCAATCAGCACTGGGGAAGTATCATCTTCTCAAAATTCCCCATCCTGCAGTCGGATAAAGTGAAGCTCTCGCCGGGGCCGCTCGGGGAAAGCCTCATCTTCGCTGATATCGTTCGCGGGGAAGACACTATCCGGATCGTGAACATGCATCTGGAATCCTATCGCTTCAATACCCAGGACTACCAATCCATCGAAAAGATCAAAAAACAGGAAGACTCCGTGCTGGTAGCAGCGAAAGGCATCATGTACAAAATGCGCGACGCTTATGTGCGACGCAGCCGTCAGGCTAACATCGTGGCGGACTTCATTCGCACCAGTCCGCATCCGGTGATCGTTTGCGGCGATTTCAACGATACGCCCGCCTCTTACACTTACTTCACCATCAAAGGCAACCTGCAGGATGCTTTCCTGAAAAGAGGCAGCGGTATCGGCAGAACTTTCAACGGCCTTTCCCCCACACTGCGGATAGATTACATTTTTGCGGACAGAGCCTTTACTATCAACGGTTTCAAGACTGTCCACTCCGACCTCAGCGACCATCGCCCGGTGATCGCCAACGTTACGCTGCGTTAAAATTGTTCCACAGCTTTTGATTAAAAAATTCGAAATTCGGGGCATAAAGTCCGAAATTTGCCGATCCGAAATATTTGATATGTCAGAACAGCTTAAACTACACAATACCCTAAGCCGACAAAAAGAAGTATTCACTCCGTTATATCCCGGTCATGTGGGCATGTACGTGTGCGGGCCCACCGTTTCCGGAGAGTCTCACCTCGGCCACGCCCGCCCGAACATCACTTTCGATGTATTGTACCGCTATCTGCTGCATCTTGGTTACAAAGTGCGGTATGTGCGGAACATCACGGATGCCGGGCATTTTGAAGAAGAAGGCCGGGACGCCGAAGACAAGATCGCCAAAGGCGCGCTGCTGGAGAAGCTGGAGCCGATGGAGCTGGTACAGAAATATACCAATCTTTTTCACTGGGCCATGGAACAATTCAACACCCTGCCGCCCAGCATCGAGCCTACCGCAACCGGGCATATCGTAGAGCAGATTGAAATGATCCGGAAGATCATGGAATTGGGATTTGCTTACGAGGTGAACGGTTCCGTTTATTTCGACGTGAAAAAATATTCTGAAAGCCATCACTACGGCATCCTGAGCGGACGCATCCTGGAAGACCAGCTGGAAACCACACGGGATCTGGATGGGCAGGACGAGAAGCGGAATAAGGTGGATTTTGCTTTATGGAAAAAAGCACCGCCGGAGCACCTCATGCGCTGGCCAAGCCCCTGGGGCGAAGGATTCCCCGGATGGCACATCGAGTGCTCCGCCATGAGCAGCAAATATCTCGGCAAACAGTTCGATATCCATGGCGGCGGTATGGACCTGCAATTCCCCCACCACGAGTGCGAGATCGCGCAGAGCGAGGTTGCGCATGGAGAAATGATGGCCCGCTACTGGATCCACAATAACATGATCACCATCAACGGCCGGAAGATGGGTAAAAGCTATAACAACCAGATCCGGCTGACGGAGCTCTTTACCGGAAGCCACCCCCTGCTGGAAAAGGCTTATAGCCCCATGACCATCCGCTTCTTCATCCTCCAAACCCACTACCGCAGCACGCTGGACTTCTCCAACGAAGCCCTCCAGGCCGCGGAAAAAGGATTGGCCCGCCTCTGGTACGCCTACGATGTACTGCAAAAACTGGAATATAACAGCAATGGTGCAGGCATCAATGAAGAACTGGACAAACAGGTGCAGGAATGGTGCAGGGATTGCGCAGACGCGATGAATGACGATCTGAGCACTGCCAAGGTACTCGCCAATTTGTTTGAGCTGGCGCCGGTCATCAATTCCCTCCGTGGCGGACAGGTGAAAATGCACGAACTGAGCGAAACCACCTTTGCCCTGATGAAAGAAACCTGGCAAACCTATCTCATCAACATACTCGGGTTGCTCCCGGAAAAACCAGCGGATAACAACAAGCTGGACGGCGTATTGCAATTGCTGATCGACATCCGCAGGGAAGCGAAAGGCAAAAAGGACTATGCCACTTCAGACAAGATCCGGAACCAGTTGCTTTCCATCGGCATACAACTGAAGGATGAAAAAGACGGGACCGTTACATATGCCATCGAATAAACAGCGCATGAAAGGATACAGGCTTTTGCTGCTGGCCGCATTTGCGCTGGCAGCCTGCCAGCAGACCGGCAAACAGACCGCACAGCAGGAAAGTGAGCATACCGCCAAAGCAGATATTCCGGCGTTCGCGACAGACTCCGCATACACGCTTGTAGAAAAGCAACTGGCCTTTGGGCCACGCGTGCCCGGCACGCCGGCGCAGGAAAAATGCGCAGCATGGCTCATCAACAGCCTGCGCCCATTGGCGGATACCGTATATGTGCAACGCGCCACGGTTACCGCACCCAAAAAGAAACAGCTGCCCTGCATCAATATCATCGCCACTTTCAATCCCGCCGCAAAAAGACGCATTCTTCTGCTGGCACACTGGGACACCCGCGCCCTTGCAGATAAAGACGCATTCAACAAAACCGCTCCCATGGACGGAGCAGATGACGGCGCCAGTGGTGTAGCGGTATTACTCGAAACAGCGCGGCAGCTGCATGCAAAGAAACCCGCCTATGGCATTGATATCCTGCTCACGGATGTGGAAGATTACGGGGAGTCGGAAGTAGAGCACAGTTACTGCCTGGGCACGCAATACTGGGCCAAAAACCCGCATGTTCCAGGCTATAAAGCCGATTACGGTATTTTGCTGGATATGGTAGGCGGAAAGAACGCCGCTTTTTATATGGAAAGCTTTTCGAAACAATATGCGCAGGCACAAACGAAATTGTTCTGGGATGTAGCGAACAAAGCAGGGTATTCCGATTATTTCCGGTATGAAGATAATGGCACCGGCGCAGAAGATGATCACTACTATGTGAACACCCTGGCCAATATTCCTACACTGGATATCATCGCCACACAACCGAATGGCAATTTCATGCCGCACCATCATACCAGTCTGGACAATCTTGCCATCATAGACCGGCGTACGATGCAGGCCGTGGGACAATCCCTCCTCCACCTGCTCTACACCGATCCGTTCAATTACTGAGCACATGAAGCAGACCACCACCCCGCACGATGTTTACATCCCGCACCTGAGCAGGGACAAGCGACTGAAAAGCATTATACAGGCGCCGCTGGACGTACTGCCCCCTCAGCGGAACATTGCGCTGAAACTCGTCGTGTCCATCATGAATCAGCAACTATCCGGCAAAGTGGCGGATGTGATCTACAACCGCTTTCTCCAGCTTTATAACGGCAGGGAACCCAACCCGCAACAGATACTGGATACCCCGCCCGAGAAACTCCGCGCCATCGGTCTTTCCAACGCAAAAGTGACATACGTGCATAATGTGGCCCGCTTCGTCACTGATGAAAAACTCACAGACGCCAGACTGCACAAGCTGGATAACGATGAAGTGATCGCTTATCTCACCCGGATCAAAGGCGTAGGAAAATGGACCGTGGAAATGCTGCTGATGTTCTACCTCGGTCGAGAAGACGTTTTCCCCAGCGATGACTTCAGCCTGCAACAGGCCATGAACAAACTCTACAAACTCGACCCCACCGATAAAAAAGCCTACCGCGCCAAACTGCTCACCTTGTCTTCTAAATGGGCGCCTTACAGAACCCACGCCAGTCGCTACCTCTGGGCCTGGAAAGACGTTGAATAGACTTCCCCTGCTTTCATTCATCTAAAAAAGAGTGTCCGCTCAACACTTATTTTAGAAAATATTCAAAGAATATCTGGATAACTTTACTAGATAAGTTTCGTGTTACTATTGATCTTTTAACCCGTTATTAAAACCTAACACTATATGCTACAGATTCCACGTCGTGGCCTGGCTATGCTCATGGCCGTCATCGTCATGCTTGCCGGAAGCATGTCCGCTTCCAGAGCGCAACAACCAACAAAGAACATCACGGTCAAAGGCAGAGTCAGGGATGTGCGAAACCTTTCCCTTCCCGGCGTTACCGTTATGATCAAGGGCACGAACAAAGGCACTGTTTCCGATGAAAAAGGCGCTTTCACGCTCCCGGACCTGGACCCAAAAGCAGTGCTGGTGCTGCAATTCATCGGGTACGAGCAGGTGGAGCATCCTGTGAACGGCAGAACTTCGCTCGACCTTCAAATGAAAGAATCGGAAAAGCAGCTGGATGAGTATGTGGTGACCGGCTATGGCACTACGAAGAAAGTGACCAAAACCGGGTCCGTCAGCACCGTAAAAGGTTCCGAGATCAAACAGGCTCCCACAGTGAACATTTCAAACGCATTGGTAGGCCGGGTATCCGGTCTTATGGCCATCAACACCAGCGGGGAGCCAGGGTATGACGGGTCGAGGATCCTCATCCGCGGAAGAAGCACGTTCCGCAATTCGGACCCGCTCGTAGTGATCGACGGGATTCCGCGGGACGGCTACCAGCGGCTCAACCCGAATGACATCGAGAACATCTCCGTGCTGAAAGACGCTTCGGCCGCCATCTTCGGATCCCGTGCGGCGAACGGGGTGATCCTCATCACCACCAAACGTGGCCGCACCGGCAAACCAATGCTGAACTACAATTTCAACCTCGGGTACACGCAGCCGACACGATTGCCCAAAATGGCCGACGCCGCTACGTATGCGCAGATCGTGAACGAGATCAGCGGCACTCCCAAATTCACGGACGCCGAGATCCAGAAGTTCCGCGATGGCTCCGATCCCTGGCGCTATCCGAATGCGGACTGGCTGGGCGCGGTGATCAAACCACTCTCAGCGCAAACCCGTCACGATCTCTCGTTGCGCGGCGGATCGGAAAGGTTCATCTATTACGTATCCCTCGGCACCCTCTCCCAGGACGGTATTTACAAGAACAGCGCCACCAAGTACAAACAACATTCCATTCGCGCCAACCTCGATGCGAATGTGAACAGATACATCACTCTCAAAGTAGACCTCGCGGGCAGGCTGGAAGACCGCAACTTCCCGCCCCGCAGCGCCGGCTCCATCTTCAGGGCCCTTCTGCGCGGAAGGCCTACCGAAGCGGCTGTTTGGCCGAATGGTCTGCCGGGGCCCGATATCGAATACGGAGATAACCCTGTTGTAACAAGCACCAACGAGATCGGTTATCAGCGGGACAAAACCTACGTTGTGAATAGTAATATCGGGGCATTGGTATATATCCCCGGGGTGGAGGGGCTTTTCCTCGATGGTAACCTCGCGCTCGATCAGAACTTCAACTTCCAGAAACGTTTCATCAAACCCTGGACGCTCTACACCCTTCAGGGAATGGACGCCAACAATCAGCCCATCCTGAAAGGCTCCACCCGTGGCGTGAATTCGCCGGAACTGGAAGAATGGTTCGGGCAAACGCAGGCCATCACCATGAACGGAAAGATCAACTACGCCCGCAGCTTCAAAAAACATTACCTGTCCGCCATCGCGGCCATTGAAAGGAACGAAGTACGCGGCGACAACATCTGGGCTAAACGGAAATATTTCATTTCCTCTGCTGTAGATCAGTTGTTCGCCGGTGGCGATGATGAGAAAGACAATACCGGCTCTGCATTTGAAACCGCTCGTCTGAACTACTTCGGCCGTGTTACCTATAATTACGACGAGAAATATCTTTTCGATTTTAACTGGCGCTATGATGGATCGCAAAATTTCCCGCGGGGCAGGCGCTTCGGCTTCTTCCCCGGTGTGTCCGCCGGCTGGGTGATGTCCAAAGAGCATTTCTGGGCGCCGATCTTCGGCACAACCGTAAATTATTTCAAGCTGCGTTCTTCCTACGGGCAGATGGGCAACGACCAGGTGGCCGCATTTCAGTATCTCAGTACCTATGCGCTTTCCGGCGGCGGCGTCATCTTCGGAGATGGTAAGCTGAACAAAGGATTGTCACAGGCGGTATTCCCCAATCCCAACATCACCTGGGAGGTCTCCAACAACCTGGAGGTAGCGATGGAAGCCAAGCTATTCAACGGTCTCATTGGTATTGAAGCAGAATACTTCAACACCCAACGCTCTAACATCCTCACGCCGCGACAGGCCACCGTGCCCATTTACGCAGGTATTTCGCTGCCAGACGAGAACATCGGTAAAGTACAGAACAGGGGTTTTGATCTGCAGCTGAGCCACAAACAGACCATCCGCGGATTCAGATATGAAGTGCTTGGCAACGTTTCCCACGCACAGAACAAGATCATATACTGGGCGGAAACACCAAACGTGCCCGAGTGGCAGCGTTCTACCGGTAAGCAGATTGGTGCGGACCTGATGTACAGGGCCATCGGTATTTTCAAGGATAAGAAAGCGATAGACGACTATCCACACATCCCTACTGCGGTACCGGGTGATATTATTTTTGAAGATGTGAATGGAGACGGAGTGATCGATGACCTCGATAAAGTACGGATCAACCGTAGTGAATACCCCGTATGGAACTTCGGCCTTACACTCTCCGCCGGATACAAAAATTTTGATGTAACCATGCTCTGGCAGGGCGCTACCGGCTCCAGCCAGTACATCCGCACAGAATCCGGCCTGATCGGGAACTTCCCGATGAAGATCGCAGAAGGCCGATGGACACCCAATAATCCAGACGCTTCCATGCCCAGGGCATATGATCGCGACCGCGAATACTGGGTGAGCCGCCGGAACAGCTTCTGGTATTGGAATACGGACTACCTGCGATTGAAAACCGTGGAGATCGGTTATTCCATCCCCAGCCAGTTGAAGAAACGCGTGGGACTGGAAGAGCTGCGCATTTATGTAAGCGGACAGAACCTGCTGACCTTTGACAAGGTGAAGATCTTTGACCCGGAATCCCCTTCAGGCAGCGGACAGTTCTATCCACAAACAAGAATCTTCAATGCCGGCCTTAACGTAACCTTCTAAATTTTTGAACGATGAAAAGAATCAACACCCTCATTATATCCGGACTCTCCGCTTTGCTGCTCTGCTATGCATCGGCCTGTAATCAGGACTTCCTGGAAAAGAAGCCCCTCACAAACTTCAGCGAACTGGACGTATGGTCTGACCCCGCACTTACACAGGCTTTCGTAAACGACCTGTATGCAAAAATGCGGCATGGATTTAACGAAGTCATGCTTTCTTCCATGACGGATGAAAGCCGCTTCATCCATAATTACGGCACCGCCACTTCCGTTACCGAAGCCATGTCTCCGGACGATCTCGGTGCATTGAACGGTTTCGGAGAATGGGATAAACATTACAAAGCCATCCGCGCCTGCAACATGTTCTTCGAGAAGATCGACAAAGTGCCGTTCAAAGACGAGTCCTGGCGCACGAGGCTCAAAGGAGAAGTACGTTTCCTGCGTGCTTACTTCTATCACATGCTGATCAAATACTGGGGCGGCGTTCCGCTGATTACCAAAACGCTGACCATTGATGACTCTGTCAGTCTTTTTGTGGCACGCGCCAGCTTTGAGGATTGTGTAAAATATGTAGTAGCAGATTGCGACAGCGCGATAGCTGCTTTGCCTGCTACACAGGGAGGAGATAACAAAGGCCGCGCTAACAGCTATGCCGCGATGGCGTTGAAAAGCCGCATCCTGCTATACGCTGCCAGCGATCTTTTCAATCAGCCGGGTAATAAAGAGCCCGCCTGGGGATATGTAGGCGGAGACAGAACCGCGCGCTGGCAGGCAGCAAGACAGGCCGCCAAAGCAGTGATTGACAGCAACCGGTTTATCATCTACAAACCAACTTCTTCCGGCGTTGATAATTATACCCGTGTGTTCCTCGATAAGGATAACAGGGAAATGATCTTCTCCAAGCTCTTTAACAAGCAGCTGTTGGGCACTTCACACGATAAGTACAACGGTCCGAATGGATATCATAACTGGGGCGGGAACGTACCGCTGGAGAATTTTGTGGAAGGGTATCAGATGGCGGATGGCAGTGCGTTTGATCGGAGCAATTCCACCATGGCCGCCAACCCTTATAACAACCGTGATCCCCGCTTTTATGCCACCATCCTGTACAACGGCGCATCATGGAAAAAACGCCCTTCAGACGCGGTTGGCCTGGATCCCGTTGGTGTAATACAAACCGCACGTTTCGAGCGGAAAAAAGCGGATGGCTCTATTGAAGTTGTAGGCGGACTGGACACCCGCCAGAGCCCCATCGAAAACTGGAACGGAACTTTCACCGGTTATTATATCCGGAAGTTCATGGACATCACACTCGATGCGCAGTTCTTCCTTGGAGACCAGCAATGGATCTTCTTCCGTTACGCAGAGATCAAACTGAATTATGCAGAAGCCAGTCTGGCACTGGGAGATGAGCCATCCGCGAGAGACGCGGTCAACGAGATCCGCACGCGCAGCGGAATGCCCGCACTCACACCTGCTGTTACAGGTCAGGCGCTGATCGATATGTACAGGTATGAAAGACGATATGAGCTCGCCTTTGAAGAACATCGTTATTTCGATGCCAGAAGATGGATGATCGCGAAAACAGCATTCAGTGGTACGGCCAGGGGAATAGACATTTTAGGCAAGCTGAATCCGGATAATTCATACACTTTTATTTACAATGTGTTAACAAGTGGTATGCAGGAACGAAAGTTTACGGACAAACATTATTACCTGCCCATCCCGGCTGCGGAAATCCGCCGTAACAGCAAGATTATACAGAATCCTTTTTATTAAACAAACCCTTATCCGAACAGGGGCTGGCTATCAGATAGTCAGCCCTTTCTTTGTGTATTTTATACGCTTACCCTGCTTAAAAAAATTTCAAATTAATTTGTGTATTTCATGTGCATAAATCGTACATTCGTTTTCCAATTAACAACTAATTAACCACCAAAACAGGAAATAAAGCTTAAGACAGTTCCCCGCAGAAACAACAGTCCGGTCATAACATTAAGGCAACTATCCGCTCACATTTAATTAATGCGCCCGTAATATTCCGTTAATGCCGGCGATAGAACTTTGCGATGAAAAGAAAAGGTTTAGAGTATTAGCAGCTGTACATACTTACCGATCCGAAAAGTTAACTATTTAAAAAATTAACCATGAAACACAGTTTTGTTTTCTCACCAAAACACATTTTAACGGTAACAGCTATCGTACTGGGACTCTCCATGCAGGCTTCAGCGCAAAGTGAGCAGTTTGCCTTTGCCGGTAAACTGAACGACAGGAAACCACATCTTGCTCCGGAAAAAACGGAGAAGAATGAAATGGCCAGAAAAGGTTGTAAGATCGATATTGCACAGGAAGGTTCGGAAGAACTGCGTTTCCTGGTGCGGGTTGACAATCCTACGCACGAGAAGTTAACGCTGTATATCAAAGACAGCAATAACAATACACTGCATAAAGAAGCGCTGGACGGCACTTCACCACGGTTTGTTGCCCGTTACAATCTGGAAAAGCTGGAAGATGGAGCATATACATTCGAGCTCCGCAATGGCAAGAACAAGCTTGAAAAAGCTGTTGACATTAAAACACAGACCATGATCAACCGCGTGGTATCTGTTGAGTAAATGCAAAATCCCTTCGTTAACAAAAGAAAGGGCCGTCTTTCCGACGGCCCTTTCATATTTTAAGGCTGTTTCATCGCTTCGTATAACACATCCATCATATTCCCCCGCACATTCAGCGTGGATATTTTAACGTTCGATCCGCCATTGGGGCAAACCCGGTTGCTGAGGAAAACAAAAACCAGGTTATGTTGTGGGTCCATCCACACGCAGGTGCCGGTAAAGCCGGTATGCCCGAAAGTGGCTGGTGAAGCGAACTTTGAAGGATAAGGTTCGGAACGGGCAGCATTATCTTTTTCCGGTTTATCAAATCCCAGTCCGCGACGGCTGATGGAACTGTTGTACGCGGAGAAAAGGCGGATCGTTTCCGGTTTAATATATGCTTTCCCGTTATAGCTTCCGCCGTTAAGCATCATCTGCGCCAGGATGCTGAGGTCTGTTGCATCGGAGAACAGACCGGCATGGCCCGCTACACCGCCGAACATGGCCGCACCCGGATCGTGCACATCTCCGCGGATCCATTGTACCCGGAAGTTGTTCTCGAACTCTGTAGGCACTAGTTGCTGCAGCGGAAGGCGGCTACGCGGCTCAAAGCCGGTGGTGTTGAGGCCCAGCGGCTCATAGAATGTTTCCCGCACGTAGTGGTCCAGGCGTTTACCGGTAAGCTGCTCTACTACTTTGCCGAGGAAAATGAAATCATTATCGCTGTACACATACTGTCTTCCTTCAGGCATTACCTTACTGTCCAGTATACGGCGGAACATCGTATCCACGTATTGCGGCTGCATATACATATGTTCTGCTACCCGCAGGCTGTGCAGCGAATCCTGATAGGATTTATAGATCGTTGTATCAGGCCATCCGTTCGGGAGCAGGGTTTCCTTGTAGAAAGGAATGTAAGATATCAGTCCCGCCTGGTGCAAAAGGATATCCCGGATGCGGAGATGTTCTTTATTACTGCCGCGCACCCAGGGGAGATAAGTGCCCAACGTGGCATCCAGCTGCAGCTTGCCTTCATCGTAGAGGCGCATTACGGATAAAGTGGTTGCGCAGATCTTTGTAACGGAAGCAAGATCGTATACAGATGTAGCGGTCACCGGTTCCCGCTGGCTGTAATCATAGGAACCGAAATTCTTGTTGTAAACCATTTTGCCGTCTTTCAGCGCTACAATCTGACAACCCGGAGCTGCTCCTTTGCTGATCATGTCTTTCGCGAGGGAATCGATACGCAATAACAGATGGCCGTTCATGCCCACAGATTCCGGCGTTACGGATTCTACCAGTTGCGGAGAGGTGGGTACGGGGAGGATAGATGTAATGCCTGCGCCGTAGTGAAAGTTATTGCAAACGGTCACCGGCAGCTTCCCTTTTGGCTCCAGCTTGCCAAAGATCACATTGGCAGCGGCTTTGTGCGTAAGACTGTCATCTTCATATGCAGCAATGATCGTGGGCGCATCGCAGAAGAAACGGATAGCGTAAGGATTACCGAATGCGACCGTTACCGCGGGCATTTCTTCCTGTAACTGGTTAACGATCGCTTTTTCAGCGCGGGTGATCCCGAAATCATTAGCCGGCCGGCGGCTGTAATCCTGCATGGCAATAATCACGGCGCCGTATTCATTCTTCAGCCGCTGCACCATGGCAGACACCTGCTCCTCGCTCTGGCGGGCGGAAAAGACGTAGGCATCCGCATCCGGGCGGTGCTGTTTCACGGCTTCCACGAAGGTATTGAAACCGCCATCCACACCCACTGCCAGCACGGCCAGCTTTTTGTCTGTGGCAGTAGTGGCAAGCGGGATCAAATGATTGTCGTTTCGCAACAACGTGATCGCATTTTCGGATATACGTTGCCGTAAGGGAAGCACGGCGGCGTTCAGTTCTTCGGTGATATTGTTGCGGTCAATCGGCTGTAGTTGTGCCAGGCCAAGATCGTACTTCGCCCGCAACACTTTTTTGACGCGGCGATATACTTCTTCTTTACTGATCTTCCCTTTCCGGATCGCCTGCGCGATAGCAGTGATGCTGCCTTTGGCCGAGGACGGTAACTCCATAAGATCATTCCCCGCCAGCAGGGATTGCAGGGATTCCTGTCCGTTCGTATAATACTTCGCGATACCTTTCATCTCCAGCGCATCGGTAACGATCAGGCCATTGAAGCCGAGCCGCTTTTGCAGCAGGTCCGTTACGGCCTTGTGGGAGATGGAGGTAGGTGTGTTAGGTTTGTTGTCGATCGCCGGAATGTATAAATGCGCGATCATGATAGAGCCTACACCGGCTTCTATCGCTTTGCGGAAGGGATAGAGCTCCAGTGAATCCAGCTGGGATAAAGATTTGTTAATGGACGGGAGATCAAAGTGGGAATCCACATCGGTATCTCCATGTCCCGGAAAATGCTTGGCACAGGCCATCACACCGGCATCCTGCATCCCTCTGATCATGGCCACGCCATGACCGGCCACCCTGTATTTATCTTCCCCGAAAGACCGGTCGTTGATCACAGGATTGTTAGGATTATTGTTCACATCCAGCACCGGTGCAAAATTGTATTGAATGCCCATGCGTTTGCATTGCGCTCCGATCGCTTTACCAACCTCGTAAATGAGGCCGGTGTCCTGCACGGCGCCCAGCATGAGATTGCGGGGAAAAGAGATCACACTGTCCACAAACCGCATCCCCAATCCCCATTCGCCATCTACTGCTACAAGGAGCGGCACTTTACTGATGGACTGGTAAGTATTGATAAGGTCCGCCTGTCGCACCGGCCCGCCCTGGAAGGTAACGAGTCCGCCGACTTTATTATTCCGGATATCCGCCGTCACTGCTGCGATATGATCCGCACCGAGGTTCGAGTGCATGCGGATCATGATAAGCTGTGCGATCCGTTCCTCATGTGAGAGGCTGTTAAAAACGCTGTCCACCCACTGATCCGCTTTTGTATGGCGGGGTGGTACAACCTTTACTGTTTTCCTGATCCGTTTCTGTTGCCTTTCCTGTGATTGAATGCCTGGTTGTCCGTTTGCAGCAAGCAAGAGGCCAGTGAGCCCTAATGCCAAAAATTGTTTCCTCATCCCATAAACATACAAAAAATCACGGGCCGGGAATGCAGGAAAGTGACTGGTGGCTAACGCATTACGAACATTTAAAATATAAATGCCTTTTCTCGTTATTCTCAATCGGTTGCTGTTAAAATTCTTCTAGTGTTTTCGTTCATTCTTTGAAGGATTTTTATTATTTTTTCTTGTTTTTTTACGGTATTTCATCAATTCCAATTTAAATTACCAATACATTCAATTGTTTGTTATATTTGCACCTTACGGAAGGCAGTGAAAGGCTGTGATCCCTGATTTGAACTTTTCATGCTTTAGAACCGTTTAGCCAACGGAGGAAAGCTGTTAACACGTTTTTAACGCGCCGGTGAATTGCCGGCGGAATGAATACATTACGAAGAACATGGTCAATCTTATTCTATTTGGCCCTCCCGGAAGTGGAAAAGGAACGCAGAGTGCCAACATCATTGAGAAATACAGTCTCATCCACCTGTCCACCGGCGACCTGTTGCGGTCTGAGATCGCGGAAAAAACGCCATTGGGCCTGGAGGCACGTAAATTTATGGATCAGGGCCTGCTGGTTCCGGATGAAGTAGTGATCGGGATGATCAGCTCTAAACTGGACGCCAACCCTGACGCCAGGGGTTTCATTTTCGACGGGTTCCCGCGCACCACGGCACAGGCCGAGGCGCTGGACAAGCTGCTAAACCTCAAGAAAACTGCTATTTCCATGGTATTGAGCCTGGAAGTGCCGGAAGATGAACTGGTACGCCGGCTGCTCGAACGCGGGCTCACCTCCGGCCGTAGTGATGATGCCACAGAAGATGTGGTGAAGAAACGCATTGTGGAGTATCATAATAAAACTGCTCCCGTGG
Source organism: Chitinophaga niabensis (assembly GCA_017849435.1). GTDB lineage: Bacteria > Bacteroidota > Bacteroidia > Chitinophagales > Chitinophagaceae > Chitinophaga > Chitinophaga niabensis_A. The sequence continues at coordinate 457,705 of JAFIGY010000002.1, read as the reverse complement.
CGGACCATTATGCGAAATTCGGCAAGTTCAGGAAAGTGAAGGGAGACGGTACCATTGAAGAGACGTTCGAACTGCTGAGCAAGGAAATCGACGAACTGGTAGGGGTAAGGGTATAACCCCGTTTTCATATCATATTGCAACGCAAAGATCAGGTAAGGCCAAACTTTACGATCTTTGCGTTTTGTTTTTATCCCGTTCCTGGCGGAACGGAGGAATTTGAGTTATGGAGAATTTTGTAGACTACATACGGGTATTCTGTAAATCCGGCCATGGTGGCGCGGGAAGCAGGCATTTCATGCGTACCAAGTTTAAAGCGATGGCCGGGCCTGACGGTGGCGATGGTGGCCGTGGCGGCCATCTTATCCTGAAGGGGAATCCCCAGCTCTGGACATTGCTGCACCTTCGTTGGTACAAGAACGTGATCGCGGAGAATGGGGAGAATGGGAGCGGCGATAATTGCACGGGCGCCAACGGAAAGGACATCATCATTGAAGTTCCGCTGGGGACTATCGTGCGGGATGAGGAAACCGGGGAAGTGGAAGCAGAAATCCTGCATGAAGGGGAAGAAGTAATCTTCATGCCCGGCGGCCAGGGCGGGCGCGGGAATGCTTATTTTAAAAGCCCTACCAACCAGGCCCCCGAGTATGCCCAACCGGGAGAACCGGGCCGGGAAGGCTGGAAAATACTGGAGTTAAAAGTACTGGCGGACGTTGGGCTGGTAGGGTTCCCGAATGCCGGGAAGTCCACACTCCTGTCCACGATCACCGCTGCCAAACCCAAGATCGCGAACTACGCATTCACCACATTGACCCCGCAACTGGGAATGGTGTCTTACCGGGATAACAAATCCTTCTGCATGGCGGACCTGCCGGGAATCATTGAAGGTGCGCATGAAGGCCGCGGCCTGGGCCACCGTTTCCTCCGGCACATCGAACGGAATGCTGTGCTGCTGTTCGTAATCCCGGCAGACAGTGCGGATCATCTGAAGGAATTCAACATTCTCATGAATGAACTGAAGCAATACAACCCGGAGATGCTGGACAAGCAATTTCTGGTGGCCATCAGCAAAAGCGATATGCTGGACGATGAATTGAAGGCAGCTATTGCCGCGGAGTTGCCGGAGGATGTACCGCATGTGTTTATTTCTTCCATGACCCAGTCCGGGTTGCAGGAACTGAAAGACATGTTGTGGGATGCGCTTACTTCAGAGGTAAACCCGGAGGAAGAATGGAATTTTTGATCGGAGGGTGTACTTGATATTCCCCGGAATATTATTTTTGCAAACACAAGCCACCCTAGCTCAGCTGGTCAGAGCGGTTGTTTCGTAAATAACAGGTCGTCGGTTCGATCCCGATGGGTGGCTCCGGTCTTGAACAGTGCGTACCCCGCACTGTTTTTTTATGCCCGTGATCAGGGGTTCCTCCCAATACAAAAAGGTCCGTTAGACAACGGACCTTCTACTAAACTAACCCAAACAAACGTTTAATTGATAACGTTTTAAACTTTTCTATTTTCTTCTGCAAGCTTTGCTGATGGCGGGCATCAGGATGCTGCCTGTTCAGCCAGCTTGGCTTTGATTTTGTTCTCAATTTCGATGGCTACTTCCGGATTATCCAGCAGCAACTGTTTTACGGCATCCCGGCCCTGGCCGAGCTTATTGCCTTCGTAGCTGAACCAGCTTCCACTCTTCTGGACGATCCCATATTCTACGCCCATATCGATCAGTTCACCGGTTTTGGAAATACCCACGCCGAATATGATATCGAACTCTGCCTGGCGGAAGGGAGGTGCAACTTTATTCTTTACAACTTTTACTTTCACGCGGTTACCTACTGCTTCGTCTCCGTCCTTGATCTGACTCATGCGGCGGATATCCAGGCGCACGGAAGCGTAGAACTTGAGCGCGTTACCACCGGTTGTGGTTTCCGGGTTACCGAACATCACACCGATCTTTTCACGCAGCTGGTTGATGAAAATGCAACAGCAATTGGTTTTAGCGATGGTAGCGGTCAATTTCCGCAAAGCCTGGGACATCAGACGAGCCTGCAGCCCCATCTTGCTTTCACCCATTTCGCCTTCCAGTTCGCCTTTCGGCACCAGGGCGGCCACAGAGTCGATCACCACCACATCTACCGCGCCGGAAAGGATCAGCCGGTCTGCGATCTCCAGCCCCTGCTCACCGTGATCCGGCTGGGAGATCAGGAGGGAATCCACGTCCACGCCCAGTTTACGGGCATAGGAACTGTCAAAGGCGTGCTCAGCGTCGATGATGGCGCAAATACCGCCTTTCTTTTGCGCTTCCGCTATGGTATGGATCGCTACCGTTGTTTTACCGGAAGCCTCAGGACCATAGATCTCTACGATCCTGCCCTTGGGGAAACCACCTACGCCCAGCGCAATGTCCAGCCCGAGGGATCCCGTTGAGATCACTTCCATCTGGTCTTCGGCCTTCTCTCCCATCATCATCACGGAGCCTTTACCGAAATCCTTTTCTATCTTATCCATTGTGAGGCGAAGCGCCTTCAGCTTGTCTGTATTAACGTTTGACATAATGTTCGACTTTGTTAGTAAGTACTGATTACAAATTTAATGGTAGTGCAAGTTATAATTTAATTTTCGAATTCTCCTAAAATTTTTAGCATTTCTTATGCGTTACTAAATTTTATAGTATCCTGTGTTTAAACTTAAATTGGGGTAACGCGCAATGGACAGTACAAAATTGCGCTGCTGTTACGCAGGGAATCTGCGCAGCAAAATTTTTTCTGAAAAAATGCTGAAGAGTGCGACGCAATGGCGGCGTCATTGGAAAACAAATGCCGGCTGCAAAACTACCCTACCAGCACATACGCGATCATCTGCGAGAGGATGCCCACAATAAATCCCGTATATACTTCCCCGGTAGTATGGGCTTGCAACACCAATCGCGATGTGGCGATAATGCCGGACAAAAGCACTACCACGGCCAGCGGAACGGAAACGTTCATATCCATGCCCCACATAAGCGCGAGCAGGAAACCGATGACGCCCCCCCAACCCACGGTGTGCATGCTGATTTTCAAAAAGTTATTGGCAATAAAAGAGATGATCACCGCAATGAAAATGCCCAGGAAAAAAGCATTGAAAAAATCCGGGCTGACGCCTTCGCGAATAAAGGTGTAAAAGGCCCAGAAATAAAATATGATAGTGGAAACGTAGGGAATGATCCGGTCTTTCCGGCCGCTGAGTTGTATGCTTTGCACGAAACCGAGAAGTCGCAGCAAAACTACTACGAGCAACGGGAACAGGAGGCTGATGGCCGCTACGCGGAAAAAAAGCGCATCGTACGGAAAGCGGAAACTGTTGGCCCGGAAGGTGACAAAATACTCAGGCAGCGCCGTGACGGCGATGAGCGTGATGAGCAGGGGAATGAACAAAGGATGCAGAAGGTATGAGAATACTTCGGCTACGGCCCGGAGTGCGGGCGGAAAATTGATATGAGTGCGCTGCTCTTCCATGTTATAATTCTTTGCGTAAACGTGCTACAGGTATGTTGAGTTGCTCGCGGTATTTGGCTACGGTGCGGCGGGCAATGTTGTAGCCTTTGTCCTGCAACATCTTCGTGAGGTTCTCGTCGCTGAGCGGCTTGCGTTTATTCTCTCCGCCGATCATGTCTGACAGTATCTTCTTCACCTCGCGGGTGGATACTTCTTCTCCACTGTCTGTGGAAAGGGATTCGGAGAAGAAGAATTTCAGCCTGAAGGTGCCGAACTCGGTCTGCACATACTTGCTGTTGGCCACACGGCTGACGGTGGAAATATCCAGCTGCGTAATATCCGCAATATCCTTCAGGATCATGGGCTTCATGGTGGTTTCATCACCGGTGAGGAAAAATTCCTGCTGGTAATTCATGATGGCCTCCATGGTACTGAGCAGGGTATGCTGGCGCTGCTTGATAGCGTCTATGAACCATTTGGCGGCGTCGATCTTCTGTTTGATGAAAAGCACGGCCTCTTTCTGACGCTTGTCTTTTTTATCCCCGCGATCGTATTCCTTCAGCATCTCACGATATCCTTCGGAAATACGGAGATCGGGTGCGTTCTTACTGTTGAGGGATAATTCAAGCTTGCCGTTATTGTTGAGGATGAAGAAATCCGGGATCACATAGCTTTCTGCTTTGTTGAGCACGCTGTAGTTGCCGCCCGGTTTAGGGTTGAGGCGGATGATCTGGCCGATGGCCTCTTTCAGGTCGTCGTCGGTAAGATTGAGGGAGCGCTGGATCTTTTCGTAATGCTTTTTGGTGAACTCGTCGAAATAAGTATCGAGTATCTGTGTGGCGGTCACCACACCGGGATCTTCCGGGTTCTTGCGCCGCAGTTGCAGGAGCAGACATTCCTTGAGGTCGGTACAGCAAACGCCGGGAGGATCGAATTGCTGGATCAGTTTGATCAATTGCCGGATCTCCTCTTCATCTGTTTGCACATTCTGGGAAAAGGAAAGATCATCCACGATGGCGCTGACTTCGCGGCGGAGATATCCATCATCGTCGATGCTGCCGATGATCTGTTCCGCGATGCGCGTCTGGCGCTCGTCCAGGCTCAGCATGCCGAGCTGGCCGAGGAGATGGTCGTGGAAGGTGGTCTCCACGCGAACGGGGATGGTACGACTCTCATCCTGATCCGGGTAATTATCGTCCCTCAGTTTGTAATCTGCGATCTCGTCATCTCCTTCTGACACATATTCAGATATGTCGATGTTATCGTATTCGTTCTCGCTGCCATCAGGATCAAAATCATCCTCCTCCCCTTCCGGCGTATCAAACTCTTCCTGGGTATCTTTATTGAAATCTTCTTCCGGGCCTTCCTCACCATATTCCAGCGCAGGGTTCTCTTCCAGTTCTTCCTTGATCCTTTCTTCCAATACAGCAGTAGGCACCTGCAGCAGTTTCATGAGCTGGATCTGCTGAGGTGATAACTTCTGTAATAATTTCTGTTGTTGCGTTTGCTTTAACATGGCGTTCCTGTTTTACCACTTCCCATCCCCCTCAGGGCTCAGCTGATCCGGGAGCAGGCGGAACGACCTTCGATGATAGGGCGTTTCTCCATGGGTCCGGATAGCTTCCCGGTGCGCGGATGTGGGATAACCTTTGTTATCCTTCCATCCGTAATGCGGAAACTGTTCGTGCAGCTGCTTCATATAGTCATCCCGGTATGTTTTCGCCAGGATGGAGGCCGCAGCTATGGATGCATATTTACCGTCGCCCTGTACAATGCAGGTATGCGGGATATCCCCATAGGGATGAAAACGGTTACCGTCTATCAGTAACATGCCGGGCTGTAGCGATAATCGTGCCAATGCTTCGTGCATGGCCCTGAACGAGGCTTTCAGGATATTGATCCTGTCGATCTCTTCATTATCGATACTGGCCACTGCGAATGCGAGCGCATCTTTTTCGATCACCCCGCGCAATGCTTCCCGTTCGCTTTCTTTCAGCTGTTTGGAATCATTGAGCAGCGGATGACGAAAGTCCCTGGGCAAAATCACTGCCGCTGCAAATACCGGCCCGGCCAGGCAACCTCTTCCAGCTTCGTCGCAACCGGCTTCAATAAGTGTATCCTGGTAATATGGCAGCAACAAGTTAACAGTTTTTACGGGCGATAAAATTACAAAATCGGGCCCGGTACTGCAAAATCATTCCTGAATTGATAAAAATCATCCCGATTGCGGCGGATTTCCCCCTAATTTTGCAGGGTTTATGGATATACAGCAAAATAAACAGCACAAGGCTATCGTGATCTGGCTCTATACCGGCGTGGCCATGATCATCGTGCAGGTACTGCTTGGCGGAATCACGCGATTGACGGGATCAGGGCTTTCCATCACGGAATGGAAGCCGATCCTCGGCGCACTGCCGCCTATGAATGAGGCGGACTGGCAGGCCGCTTTTGCAAAATACCAGGAGATCGGGCAGGCCAAATATATCAATAACCACTTTACCCTGACCGATTTTAGATGGATCTACTTCTGGGAATGGCTGCACCGGAACTGGGCACGCCTGATCGGACTGGTATTTGCCGTGCCGTTCATTTATTTCATCATCAAACGGAAGATCGATAAAAGCATGATCAACCCCATGATCATCCTCTTTTTGCTGGGCGGACTTCAGGGATTGATCGGATGGGTGATGGTGAAAAGCGGATTGAACGAAGAAGACCTGTATGTCAGTCATATCCGCCTCGCGATCCATTTCATTGCCGCCCTCGGCCTGCTCTGGTATACGCTCTGGTTTGCGCTCAAACTGAGCGTCCCTGCCGGGAATATCGTTCAGGCTCCCGCCCTGCGGCGATTATCAGGGTGGATACTCGGCATCCTTGTCTTGCAATTGATCTACGGCGCATTCATGGCCGGCATTCATGCAGCGCTTTCTGCTCCTACCTGGCCCACGGTGAACGGGATGTGGTGGCCTTCCGGCATGCTCCGTGAAGGCGGATGGCCGGAAGATATCACGCATAACAAGATAACCATACAATTTATCCACCGGAGCCTCGCTTATCTGCTAACCGTGTTGATCACGGTCTGGTATTTCCGGTCGAAATCCCTTCCCCAACTGGGCACCGTACGTGCGCTGGCTCTGCTGGTGGTGTTGCTGCAGGTTTTCCTCGGTGTGCTGACCGTATTGAACAGCCAGGTAAAGATCCCGCTGTGGTTCGCGCTGGCACACCAGTTCACCGGCATGGTGCTGCTCATGGTCATGATCTGGGGCAGGTATATGGTGCGTAAATAAAAAACGGACTTGCTTGCTCATACTAGCATTTTTTATTTAATTTATGCTGGTGAAAAAACTGTGGTTTAGATTTTTTTATTCCTTTCCTATTCAGCTCCTGTTGCTGCATTTTCGCAAGTACCAGATCCTGCTGATCTTCTGGGCCATTCTGTTCAGCACCATCAACGGCGGTTTTGCCAAATCGTTCGGCGGTGATGCATTGTTCCTGGCGCCGGAATACCTGGGAAAAGTAAATTTCTACAGCACTACCCTCATTGGTATTGCTGCCGCCGTTTTCGTCATGAGCTGGAACATTACCACGTTCATCCTGCACAGCGGACGTTTCAAGTTCCTGGCCACTACTACCCAGCCCTTTTTCCGGTACTGTCTCAATAACTCGATCCTCCCCGGCATTTTCATCCTCTGCCTCCTCTGGCGTGGATGGCAATATCAGCGCTGGCAGGAACTTAATACCATTCCACAGATACTCCTGCTGGCAGAAGGTTTTATCTGTGGTTATCTCGCCATCGTTTTCGTTTCCTTTTTCTATTTCTTCAATGCGGATAAGAACATTGGTAAAAGACTGTTCAAAAAATTCGGCGGCCCCCGCGATTTTCTCCGCACGGTTTTTTCCCCGAATCAGGAGCGGGATGAAAACGCCCTTCCCGTGAACAACTACTTTTCAACTCCCTGGCGCATCCGGCGGGCAAGGAATGTAGACCACTACAACAAACATTACCTCGAAAATATTTTCAAACAGCACCACTTCGCTGCCATGATCACCGTTGGCATGGCGCTGATCTTTCTCGTGATCATGGCCTACCTGATGGATTACAACGCCTTTCGGATACCCGCAGGCGCCAGTGTGTTGATCTTTTTCGCATTCCTCATCGGCATCGCCGGCGCATATGCCTACCTGCTGGAAACCTGGGCCATTCCCGTGCTCATCCTGCTGATCGTCAGCCTCAACCAGATGGTAAAGAATCAATGGATCGATAACCGGAACAAGGCATATGGACTGAATTACCGCGATAAACAGGAGCGGCCGGAGTATAGCGTACAGAGCCTGCAACTTTTCTTTACCGCGGAACGAAGCGAAGCAGATAAGAAAACAACGTTGCAGATCCTGGAGAACTGGAAAGCGAAATTCCCCGCCGATACAAAGCCTCCGCTGATCATTATCAACACCAGCGGCGGCGGCAGCCGATCCGCCACCTGGACGATGAATGTGCTGCAACGGTATGACAGCCTGCTGCACGGAGAATTGCTCCGGCATACTTTCCTCATGACCGGCGCTTCCGGCGGTATGCTGGGCGCTACTTATTTCCGGGAGCTATACCTCCGTGAACAGAGCGGTCTGTTGAAAGGGCCGCGGCTTTATGACAGCATCTATTGCGGAAGGATTTCCAGGGACCTGCTCAATTCCGTGTTCAGCTCCTTTGCCGTGAACGATTTCATCACCCCGTTCCGCAATTTCAATATCAAAAAGAATTACTACGCCAAGGATCGCGGCTATGCATTTGAGATGCAGCTCAATTTCAATACAGACAATGCGCTGGATAAAACCATCCGGGATTATCGCGAGCCGGAGCTGCAGGCAAAGATCCCAATGATGGTCTGGTGTGCCACTATCAACTCTGATGGCCGCCGGCTCTACATTTCCCCGCAACCCGTAAGCTACCTTTGTGCGCCGGATTACCGCTACCCCACCAGCGGCACACGGGATGTGGATGCGGTGGATTTCCTGCAATTCTTCTCCCGGCAGCATGCGGAAGAACTGCGTGTTACCAGCGCCATCCGTATGAGCGCTACCTTTCCCTATGTGCTGCCGAACGTTTTCCTGCCGAGCAAACCGATCGTGGATGTGATGGATGCGGGGATCAGGGATAATTTCGGGCAGGAAACCAGCCTGCGCTTCCTGTACACATTCCGCGACTGGATCAATCAAAACACCAGCGGCATCCTGTTCCTGCAAATACGGGATACCCGCAAGAATGATATTTCGCCGATCAAGCAGCAGAAAGACCTTGGCGATCTGATCTTTGAACCGCTTTTCTCCATGCAATCCCACTGGATGAGCATGCAGGATTTTGATCAGGACCATCTGATCAATTATATGGAAGGCTATTTCCCCGGCAAGTTTAAACGTCTTATTTTCCAATATGTTCCGCAACAGGCGGACAAAGGCGCGGCTCTCAGCTGGCACCTCACTTCCCGGGAAAAGCAGGATATCGCCCGCGCACTGGACAATCCCGCCAATCAACAGGCCTTCCGGCAACTTCAGGAAGCGCTAACACATTGATTTACAGTCTATTTTAGCTTGCCTGTTATTTCACAGTAATTTAAGGTCCCGCTCCGTCGAATTCCCCGTAATATTCGTACCTTTGCGCCTTCTTAATATTTATATGCAGATTAGAAACATCGCCATTATTGCGCACGTAGACCACGGTAAAACAACCCTGGTGGATAAAATCCTTCATTCTACCAACGTTTTCCGTTCCAATCAGGAAACGGGTGAGCTGATCATGGATAACAACGACCTGGAAAAGGAACGTGGTATCACCATCTTCAGCAAAAATGCGTCTGTAGAATATAAAGGGGTGAAGATCAATGTGATCGATACGCCGGGCCACGCCGACTTTGGCGGGGAAGTGGAGCGCGTGTTGAAAATGGCAGACGGGGTGATTCTGCTGGTAGACGCCTTCGAAGGCCCTATGCCGCAGACCCGCTTCGTACTGCAAAAAGCTTTGCACCTGAACCTGAAGCCCATTGTGGTTATCAATAAAGTGGACAAACCCAACTGCCGTCCCGATGAAGTGCACGACGCCGTGTTCGAGCTCTTCTTCAACCTGGACGCTACCGAGGAACAGCTGAACTTCCCCACCTATTATGGTTCCGGCAAGAACGGCTGGTTCAACGACTCCCTGGAGCCGCGGGAAGACATTCTTCCGCTGCTGGACGGCATCCTCAAACATGTTCCCGAGCCGAAGATCAACGAAGGCACGCTGCAACTGCAGATCACTTCCCTCGATTACTCCACCTTCCTTGGCCGTATTGCCGTAGGAAAGGTAACGCGAGGAAGGATCGCGGAGAACCAGCCCATCTCTCTCGTACAGACCGATGGCAGCATTAAGAAATCCCGCGTTCGCGAATTGTATGTGTTTGAGGCTCTCGGTAAAAAACGCGTTTCAGAAGTACAGCCCGGCGATATCTGCGCCGTAGTAGGACTGGAAGATTTCAATATCGGCGATACCATTGCCGATTTCGAGAATCCGGAAGCACTGCCGGTGATCAGCGTAGACGAGCCTACCATGAACATGCTGTTCAGCATCAATAACTCTCCTTTCTTTGGTAAAGACGGCAAGTTTGTGACCTCCCGTCACCTGCGTGACCGCCTGATTAAAGAAACCGAGAAGAACCTCGCGCTGCGCGTGGTAGATACGGACTCTGCGGACAGTTTCCTCGTTTATGGCCGGGGTATCCTTCACCTGGGCGTACTGGTGGAAACCATGCGCCGCGAGGGATATGAGCTGACCGTTGGCCAGCCGCAGGTGATCCTGAAACAAGTGGACGGTAAGAAATGCGAACCCTATGAAACGCTGGTAGTAGACGTTCCGCAGGAATTCGCTTCCAAAGTGATCGACCTCGTAACCCGCCGCAAAGGAGAAATGCTGGTGATGGAAACAAAAGGTGAGATGCAGCATCTGGAATTTGAGATCCCTTCCCGCGGGCTGATCGGTCTTCGTACGCAAATGCTGACCAATACTGCCGGTGAAGCTGTGATGGCACACCGCTTTAATGACTATAAACCCTGGAAGGGCCCGATCCCCGGCCGTAGTAACGGTGTGCTGATCGCGAAAGAGGGCGGAACCACCACCGGTTATTCTCTGGATAAGCTGCAGGACAGGGGTTCTTTCTTCGTAGATCCGGGAGAAGAAGTATACAGAGGCATGATCATCGGAGAGAACAACAAACCCGGTGACCTGGTAGTGAACCCGAACGAAGGCAAAAAGCTTACGAACATGCGTGCCAGCGGCAGTGACGCGGCCACCAACATCGCACCGAAGATATTAATGACATTGGAGGAATGTATGGAATACATTCAGCAGGATGAGTGTATCGAAGTTACACCGAACTATATCCGTATGCGTAAAACCATCCTGGACGAAGAAGAAAGGAAGAAATATCAGAAGTTGATGAAAGCGGAAGAGGTAGGTTGAGACCATTAAAAAGATAAAGGATATGAAACCGGGCACATGCCCGGTTTTTTTATGTCTTACATCCCCGGCAGGCCCATCCCGCCCAGCATTCCGCCGGCCACATTTTTCATTTCCGCTTCCCATGCATTTTCTGCATTCTTCAACGCACGGTTCAATGCTGTGATCAGCAGGTCTTCCAGCTCCTCCTTCCGGTCCGCTTCCAGCAGCGCCGGATCGATCTCCAGGCTTTGCACTTCGCGGTTGCCGGTCACAACTGTTTTTACGAGACCGCTGCCGGCTTCTCCTTCCACGGTAATGTGTTTCAGGCGTTCTTTGCTGTCGCTCATTTTCTGCTGCGCTTCCTGCAGCTTGCCGAACAAATCTCCGAACATAGTAATAGGTTTTGCCGCAAAGATATATAAATACGTATCTTGGCTGTTGATACGGATCAAGGATATTATGATAACCACATCAGTATGTATTATCGGCGCAGGACCCGGAGGTGCAACAGCCGCCCTGCAGTTGGATCGCCTGGGCATTCCCTGTGTTATTGTTGATAAAGCTGTTTTCCCCCGGGACAAGGTCTGCGGAGACGGATTGAGCGGAAAGGTGATTACCGGACTGGAAAAGATCGATAAGGGAATTGCTGAACGGCTGCGGCAGTTTGTAGAAAAGGAGAACAGCTGGGGCGTTACTTTCGTTTCCCCCGGCCGCCAGAGCATGGATGTGCCCTACAGGCCCAATTACAGCAAGACTACAGATGCGCCCATCGGGTTTGTCTGCAAACGTATCCACTTTGATAATTTTATGGTGGATGAACTGAAGCGTTGTGAAAATATTCGTTTATTCGAAGGTGTTAGTATCGATAAGTATGTACAGGAGGAAGATGGATACCTGGTTTCCGATGCGGCTGGTACGCTCGTGGTTAAAGCACAATTGCTGATCGTTGCCAATGGCGCGCACTCATCCTTCACCCGTGAAGTAGCGGGCATCCGCATGGAGCCGAAATATTACGCTGCCGGCATCAGGGCTTATTACAAAGGCGTAAAAGGCATGCATGCAGATAGTTTTATCGAACTGCATTTTCTGAAAAACCTGCTCCCCGGTTATCTCTGGATCTTCCCGTTACCTGACGGCGAGGCTAACGTGGGTATGGATATGCTCAGCGATGCCGTGCGCGACCGGAAGATCAATCTCAAAACGTTACTCACAGATACGCTCAAACAGGATCCCATTTTTGCCGAACGCTTCCGTGATGCGGAAATGACCAGCAGCCTGGATGGTTACGGCCTTCCGCTGGGATCGAAGAAAAGGCAGCTTTCCGGCAACCGTTACATGCTGGTGGGGGATGCGGCTTTCCTGATAGACCCCTTCACCGGAGAAGGTATCGGAAACGCAGTGTACACCGGCACCATCGCCGCAAAACAAGCCGCCACCTGCCTCTCCGCCAACGACTTTTCCGCAGGAACATTGGCCGCCTATGATGAGAGCGTGTACCGCGTATTGGGCCCGGAACTAAAACTCAGCTACAAACTGCAACAACTGGTAAAATATCCGAAGCTTTTCAACTGGCTGATGAAAATGGGCATGAAGAACAAACAGCTGCGGGATGTGATCTCCAGCATGTTCTACGAAGTGGACCTCCGGAAAAAACTCACCCGGCCCTCCTTTTACTTTAAACTGCTTTTTAACCGATGAAAGCTTTATCCCTGCTGCTCTGTCTTTTCTGTCTTACTAACGGTTACGCACAAACGCCGCTGTACGAGGAAAAAGATGGCCAGCTCCGCCTGACCACCGCCGGTGCCCTTCATTTCGCGCAACTACCGCTTCGCTGCATGCAGCATGAGTTCCCCTATAAAACAGGCATTGTATTCTCGGATTCCTCGCTGCTCAAAGCCCCAAAGGCTTATCATCCGGCATTCTATGGGTGCTACGACTGGCACAGCAGCGTGCACGGGCACTGGATGCTGGTGCGGCTGCTGAAAATGTTCCCGGACCTGCCCAATGCCGGCATCATCCGCGAAAAACTCGCCCGGAACCTGTCCCGCGACAATATCAATACCGAGCTGCTCATCTTCCGCAATAAAGAGAATAAAGGGTTTGAGCGCATCTATGGCTGGAGCTGGTTGTTACAGCTGCAGGCGGAATTGCTGACCTGGAACGATCCGCTGGCGAAGGAACTGCGGTTGAACATCCGGCCGCTGGCCGTTCATTTTAGCAATGCGTACCAGGATTTTCTTAAAAAGATCGCTTATCCGATCCGTGTGGGAGAACATACGAACCTGGCCTTTGGACTGCGGCTGGCCTGGGATTACGCTCAGGTTACCCGCGATACCGCATTGCAAAGCGCCATCCGCGATGCCGCCATGCGTTTTTATGCAAAGGACCGCGATTGCCCTGCCAGCTGGGAGCCGGGAGGATATGATTTTCTTTCCCCCTGCCTTGAAGAAGCGGACCTGATGTGGAGGATATTGCCGGAGAAGGAATACAAGACCTGGGTAACGGGATTCCTCCCCGGCCTGTTCAAACCCGGCAGCCCGCTTTTTGCGATTACCACGGTGAATGACCGTACCGATGGGAAGCTCGTGCACCTCGATGGCCTGAATCTGAGTCGTGCCTGGTGCCTGTACGGTATTGCCCGCCATGCAGGCAGCAACGTGAATGCGATCCGGCAAATGGCTAATAACCACCTGCATGCAGCGCTGCCCCATGTGGCCAGCGGGGATTATGCCGGCGAACACTGGCTCGCGACTTTTGCCGTATATGCGTTAACGGTAGAGGACTGATTATTGGGGAATGGTCTCGGAATCGAAGATCACCACCTTATCCCACAACATACTGCAGTTCTTCACGAACTCGAGGTGCACAGGATGCTCCTGGTAAATATCGTGCCCGGCCTGATCATTGAACACCGTGAGAAGGCAGTAACTGTAGCTTCTGTCAATAACAGGACGATCTGTGGATGCGGGTTTGCCCACATTGAACACCAGCAGCGTTTCTATTTTCCCAAGGGAGCTCACTCCTTCTTCAAATTTCTTTACATCCGCAGCAGACAAGCCCGGCTTGAGGTAGAAGTTGACAACGTGCACGAATTTTTTTGTACCCGGCATAGCTAATTTATTTTGACCGGCCGCCAAATTACCGTTTCCCTGCTTAAAAATCAAGCCATCCTTCATCACAAAGCTCACCCGGCCCATCGCCTGAATGTCTTTCAAAGGATCGCCATCCACTGCGGTGAAGTCCGCTATTTTCCCGGGCACAATGCTTCCCAGCTGATCTTCCATACCCAGCAGCTCTGCCGCTTTGCTGGTGGCGGCTTTGATAGCGTCCATGGCAGGCATGCCGCCGGCCACCATGTAGGTGAATTCCAGCCAGTTGCGGCCATGCATGTATACCCCGGCATCTGTTCCAAAAGCGATCTTTACGCCTTTCTTCCAGGCTTTGGCAAAGGTATTCTGTAACTGCGGACCAATGGCTTCGGCCTTGGGTTTCACGATATCCGGGTAGTAGCCGGGTATTTTGGCGGAATCCGCTACTGATCTGCCGGCAGTGATGGTGGGTACATACCAGGTTTTGTTCCTGATGGCGAGGTTCATTGCTTCGTCATCCATGAGCGTGCCATGCTCAATGGAGTTCACTCCCGCCCTGATGGCTCGTTTGATGCCTTCTGCACCATGTGCATGTGTGGCTACTTTCATGTATAATCCCTGGCGGTGCTCACGATAGCCTTGAGCTCTTCTTCCGTGAACTGCGGGCTGCTGCCATCTTTAGCCACACTCAGTACGCCGCCGGTTGCAGTGATCTTGATCAGGTCAGCACCATTTTTATATGCCTGGCGTACGGCTTTCCGGCATTCATCCGGACCGTTCACCACACCTGCTTCCGGCCCGGGATCTCCCATCAGGTCTTTCCGGAATCCGTTGGTAGGGTCGGCATGTCCGCCTGTGGTAGCGATGGCTTTGCCCGCCGTAAAAATGCGCGGTCCAATGATGAGACCTTTGTTGATGGCATTGCGCAGGGCAATGTTCACACCGGTGCCTCCCAGGTCCCTCACTGTCGTAAATCCCGTCAACAGCGTACGTTCCGCATACCGCACGCTTTGAAACGCAAGATCGGCAGGGTTCTGCGTGAATTTATCGGAATAGGCACTCTTGCTCGTTTCTGTTTCAAGATGCACATGCATGTCCATCCAGCCGGGCATGACCGTTTGCCGCTTCAGGTCGATCACCTTGTCCCCCGGTCCACCCGCTACATAACCCGTCTGCACGGATGCTATCTTTTTCCCTTCGATGATCACGGACATTTGTTGCCTCGGCTTGCCGGAAATACCATCGATCAATGTGCCGCAATGCAGAATAGTTTTCTGTGCGAACGCGCTGCCGGCACAGCAGAGCGCTACGAAGAGGGGCAGGATTTTTTTCATGGTATATTGTGTTTACACGTCTGCAATATGTTTCCTGACGGCACGCAGGTTCACGATATACACCAGCAACAGCACAACCGCCGTTGCGATCAATGCAGTAAGACCGGGCAATGCGGACACATACATCTTGTGCTTGGCCAGCAGGCCGGACGCCCACCACTGCAAACCCGCCACCACCGCAAGTGCCAGCAAACCGATCACAACGTACAAGGGTACGAACTGTTTCAGCAAATACCGCTGCAGCTGACGCGGCGCCGTACCCAGCGTGATCAACAGGCGGATCTCCTTCTTACAGGAAGCTATCACCAGCTGAATGAACATACTGAACACAAGGAGCGCGAACATCAGCAGCACAATCCCGAAAAAGCCCACTATGCTCACAATCGTTTGTACGATCACCCGCACTTTACTGTATCTCGTTTTTTCTTCGTCCGTGGCATATCCATGATCTTGCAGATAGGCCGCCAGCACAGGATCGCTGGGGTCTTTTGTTTTAACGATCACGCGGGACGGCGCTTTGGTGACGCCTGTGCCATAGACGCTGTTGGCCCACTCCATAAAAGACATCGGCACCAGCACGGTAGATATCCTGTCTGAAAATCCGACGATCCTTCCCCTGAAAGATGCGGTACGCAGGCCCTGGCTGATTACTACCCCCGGCGACAGGGATTTGACGGTTTCTTCAGAGAATTGTGGAATATTATTCCCCAATGCAAACCCGAAGTTGAACATGTTCAGGAAGTTGCTGGGTACGATCACCGGCACTTCCTGCTGCCCGGCCTGCCATTTCCAGTCCGCGCTCTTCACATCGATGAAACTGTCCGGCACGGCTTCAAAGAACATTTCCGTGGTAAACCCCAACTGATCCGCCACCAGCTTCACGTTGAATTCCGCTGCGGTGATCTCATGGAAGCCATCCACAAAGGCCTGCGAAGAAAGATCTTTGATCTCCTGCGGCGTAAAGGTGGTCAACGCGGGATTGCCCATCATGGCGTTCGTGACCCTTTTATTGATCACCAGGAAGTCCGCCCGCTCATTTTCGTTCTTCTTGCTATAAAGCAGCTCATTAAAGTTACGATGCACCTGCAATGCCACCAATATCAGCAACATCGCTATCCCCAGGCCGATGGCGGCCATCCAGAAGCGGCCTTTTCCTACGCCGGTGCGAATGATCTTTTTCAGTATCTGGTAAAACGGCATGTCAGAGGTAATAGGTTTGGTGATAGTCGAATCGCTGATCATGATCGAGATCAGTGAGGATAAATCCGGCCTTGCGGCTGTGGCATTCCTCCGCGATCAGTTGCGCGGCCTTGTCTGCATTGGCATCATCCAGATGACTGAACGGTTCGTCCATCATCAGCCATTCGAAAGGCTGCATCAGCGCGCGGATGATAGCGATGCGCTGTCTTTCTCCGTAAGAGAGGGTAGCACCGCTTTGTTGCAATACATGACTAACCCCGAGGCGCTCCGCCATTTCGCGGATCTTTTCCGGAGGATAAAAGGCCTGCGGCCCCATGACCCTTTTCAGTTCAATGTTCTCGGTGGCGGTTAGTTGTTCAAAGATGCGAAGGTCCTGGAAAACCACGCTGATCCTGCTTTGGCGGATCACCGCCAGGTCGTCACGGGAGTAGGCGGGCCAGGGTTTGCCATCTACGGAAACAGTTCCCGTATAGTCGTGCCGGATATGATAGAGATAATGTACCAGTGTTGTTTTCCCGGTGCCGGAGGGCGCTTTTATCTTGATGAACTGCCCCGGCAGGAAAGTAATGTCGCGGTTCCAGATGTCCGACTGCTGCTGCAAAACCTTTTCACGCAGCGGAACGGGCACTACCGCAGATAATTGGATCTGCATATTCCTGTTCTGTTAAATGGCCGATGTAGAAAGATAAATATAGACTTTTTAAATAAATAAAAAGCCGCCCGGTAAAGAGCGGCTTTTCAAGCATCTGTTCAGCCGGAGCTGTATTATTTTGTGGGGGTGGCAACGGCTACGGAGTCAATAGCAACCGCAGTAGCTCCTGCTGCTCCCAGGTCTTCTTTCTTCTGCGCTTCGTAGTAAGCAAACATCTTCTTAGAGAAGGTGATCAGCTGCGCCAGCGTATTCTGATTTTCATTCTTGAAATTCAGCTCGATGGTTGAACGCTGTGTTTTACCGCTATAAGGCTCAGAGATCACATTGAAGTCTTTCAGCAGACCTTTGATGTCGTTCAACACGCTGTCCGGTAATTTCATTTCTTCAGCAGGCAGATTGTTCACCAGCTTTTCTACATTCAGGTATGCGCTCAATACATTGCCTTTTGCTTTGCTCAACAGCGCATCCTCCAGTTTCGCTTTTGATTTGCCGGCTTTGTAATCCGCCAGCAGGGCCGCGTCTGAACCTACCATGATGTTCTTGTTGTTGATGGATACCGCTGTAGATTCGCCCAGAGGTTGTTTCGGAAGATATTCCTCGCCTTGTTTGGTGAACATCTGGCCGATCATGGGAGAGTTCATTACTTTCTCGAATGCCGCTTTATCACCCACCTTCATGTTGAAGATGTATTTCAGCTGTGGTTGCGTGACTTTGAAAGAAGAATCAAAGGGAGACGCTTTCTTCACTACAGAGAAATCAGAGCTCACCAGCACGATCTCTCCGGAGAATGCTTTCAGGATATCATCCAGGGTTATGCCGGCTTGTGCGAGGCTCATATTGGCGAGGCCATCCATACCGATAAGTTTGATGATATCACCCACCATGCGCAGGTCAAAGTTCATCAGGGCATAGCCCAGAATATTCTCGGAGGGATACGTTTCCAGCATGCTCAGGTTGACCTTCTGGCTGGGGTATTTGTTCATGATCTCCTGCAGTTCTTTACCGGAGTAGCCTGTGCTGTTCGCCTTGATCTTTCCGTTCTCAAAGAACACGGCTACGGTCTGGTAAGAACCCGCGGTTATTTTCTTGATGTTAGTAGTGAACATGGCAGCCATACCGGCGGCGGAAGAAGGATTGAATGCATAGATCTGCTCGGAGCTCATCCAAAAGGTGACATCTCCTTTTTCTTTCTGCACGTTTTTGAAAGACTCGATGGTGCCTACAGACTCATCCGCTTTCAGGTGGAAGAGGCCATTGAGTGTTTCCACCCAGCCCTTTTCATCGCCGGCGATGCCCTGGGGCGCAGCCGGAGCAGCTGTAGTGTCCATCGTAAAGCCGTTCCCTTCAAACTTGTTCGGATTGAAAGCAAACAAAGAGATGATCGTACCCTTATCGAAACCGATCAGGCTTTCACCATCCACAACATATTTAAAATCAGATCCTGATTTGATCTCTTTTTGGGTCTTTTCTTTCAGGAATGCTTCAAACTTAGCTGCATCCTTCAGTTTGGCAACACCGCTTATGTAGCTTTTGATACCGCCGTCACCCGGCACCAGAGCGATGGATACATCTCCCTGAAGGTCTACTCCGGAGTTCTCCATGTCTTTCATGGCTTTGGCGAAGCCGCTGGCAGTATCTTTCTTTTGTACCGCTTCAAACAGCTTGTCTACGGAGATGCCTTCCGTTACAAGTTTCTGCTGTACCTGCTTTGAGTTCACGCTCAGCACCAATGCCGCCGATTTGGGAATATATTTGCCCTGTTCTGGGGCTTTGGAACAGGCGGTCAACAACAAAACCGCAGCTCCCGTCATAAAGAGGAGGGCTCTTGTAATTGGTCTTTTCATATAGAAAAAGATGTTAAAATGGATTTGAAAATTACGGCCAAAAATACATGGTTTTTTACTAATGCGTTCAAAATTGTTCTTATCAAGTTTACCAGTGCTACAACCAACTATTTGTCTACCTTTGTAAATATTCTGATTTTTAACCATTTACTGAAAGACCTTATCTTCTATGTACCTGATCCTATTACAGTACATCCGCCCATTAGCGGCCATTGACCATTACATGGAGGCGCACAACGCTTTCCTGGAGAAGCAATTCCAGGAAGGGCACTTTCTCCTGGCCGGGCGGCGCAAGCCCCGCACCGGTGGTATTATTCTCTGCAAAGCGTCCACCCGGAAAGAAGTGGAAGCGATCTTCGCGGAAGATCCGTTTGACAAGTACCAGCTTGCGGTGTATGACATCATAGAGTTCGAGCCGAGCAGTCATGCTGCTTTTCTCGCCGATGTAACGCATTGATCTTCTTCGCTCTTTTCCGTTTTATCCCGCTTTGCCATCTGTCGAGACCGCAATCTGTACATTGCCGGAGCAGCGTCTTTTTTGACCGGTCTTCCTCTTCAACAGCATGTAATTATTTCATCGCGGCACGTGTAGCCTGTGCCGGCAGCAGCAATAGTCAGGTTTTGTAAGTGGGTTATTCTTTCTCTTTGTATTTTTTCTCCGCCTCTTTTGCTTTTTCAAAGTCAAGTATCACCGAATTAATGCAATAACGCAGGCCTGTTGGCGGCGGCCCATCGTCAAATACATGTCCGAGGTGAGCCTTGCACCTTCCACACTGTACCTCTGTACGCTGCATACCGTGGGAATTGTCCGGCTGATAAATAACGCTGGTTTTACTGATCGGCTGATAAAAACTCGGCCAGCCGCAGCCGCTTTCAAATTTGGTGTCCGACACAAACAGCGGATTACCGCACGCTGCGCAATAGTAAGTTCCTTTGTCCTTCGCGTTCCAGTATTTGCCAGTAAATGCCCATTCTGTACCTTTTTCCCGGGCAATTTCATAAACATCTTTCGGCAGCATTTTTTTCCACTCTGCTTCTGTCAGGTTTACCTTACCAGTATCCGTGCGGGAGTACACCGGATTCTTTTTTTCTTCCATGATTTTGTTTTTAACCCCGTTTTGAGAGTATGTGCATTGGCTAGTCAATAAAGTCAGGCATAAAATTAGGAGATTATGTGTCTTCATGTTAACATTCAATTATGCGTTAACTACGTTTTAACCGGTACAGCATAAAGTTACGGAACAATTACAGGGATTGGTTTCGACGGGGTTTGCATTTAACAATATTTTTTATTGCTACCTTTACGCTAAAAGGCAGGCAAGTGGCGGATATCATCAATTTGTTACCGGATAATATAGCGAACCAGATAGCAGCAGGAGAAGTGATCCAGCGGCCGGCATCGGCAGTGAAGGAGTTATTGGAAAATGCTGTAGACGCCGGGGCAACGGAGGTCAGGCTTTTTGTTAAAGATGCCGGTAAAGAGCTGGTACAGGTGATCGATAACGGCAGCGGCATGAGCGAGACCGATGCCCGCATGTGTTTTGAGCGCCACGCCACCTCCAAGATAGAAACCATTGAAGATCTTTTTCATATCCGTACCATGGGCTTCCGGGGAGAAGCGCTGGCTTCCATTGCTGCCGTTGCACAGGTAGAGCTGAAAACCCGTATGCACCAGGAGGAGATCGGTACGTATATCGAGATTGATAACAGCGTGGTGAAAAAGCAGGAACCCTGTCAGACCGCTCCGGGTACCAGCATTGCGATGAAAAACCTCTTTTTCAACGTCCCGGCCCGCCGTAACTTCCTGAAAAGCAATGCTGCCGAAATGCGGCACATCGTGGATGAGTTTATCCGGGTGGCCCTGGCTTTCCCGCATCTTCAATTTTCCCTGAACAGCAACGGGCAGGAAATGTTCCATCTGGAAAGGGGCTCCCTCAAGCAACGCGTAGTCAGCATACTCGGGCAGCACTATAACGCAAAACTGGTGACCGTCAAGGAAAGCACGGACTATATGAATATCCACGGCTTCGTCGGCAAACCGGAAACGGCCAAGAAAACCCGTGGGGACCAGTTCTTTTTCGTGAACAACCGGTTCATCAAAAGCAGTTACCTGAACCACGCGGTGATGAACGCGTTCTCCGAGATGATCCCGGCAGACAGCTTCCCGCTGTATGCACTGTTCATTGATCTGGATCCCGCGCATGTGGACATCAACGTGCATCCCACCAAACAGGAGATCAAGTTCGATGATGAGAGGATCCTCTACGCCTTCGTGCAATCCGCCATCAAGCACGCCCTTGCCCAGTTCAGTGTAACACCGGCACTGGACTTTGAGCTTGATCCCGGCATCCAGCAGCTGGACGCCCTCACCCAACCGTTCACTGACCAGAAAAAGGCGCAATCTTCCAACACATCTATCTATAAAACGTTCACGCATGCCAATCAGGCGCATGTGATAGACAGGAGCAGCAACCTCCTTCACTGGAAGGAGCTCTACGGCGCCCCTGCAGATAAAGACAAGGACCTCAGCCCCGAGCTCCCTCCCGTTTCCACCGCCTCCGTGATCGATGAACGTTGGCAGGAAGCGGCCACAGATCAAAAAGTTCCTGTACAGGTACATCAACAATACATCCTCTCCCAGATCAAATCAGGCTTTATCCTGATCGATCAGCGGGCCGCGCATGAGCGCATCCTTTATGAGCGTTACCAGAAAGCCCTTTCCGAAAAACCCATCGCCACCCAGCAAAGCCTCTTCCCGCAAACGCTGGAGCTATTGCCCGCGGATGCCGTGCTGATCACGGAAATGCTGCCGGACCTGCAGGCACTGGGATACGACCTGGAGCCGTTCGGACAATCCACATTCGTGGTGAGGGGTACGCCTGCGGATATTCAATCCGGGAACGAGCAGGCCAGCATTGAAGGGCTCCTGGAGCAGTTCAAGCATTTCAGCCAGGAATTGAAGCTCAACCGCCGCGAACAACTGATACGTTCCATGGCGCGCAACAACGCCATCCCCGCCGGCAAAGCGCTGGGAACAAGGGAAATGCAAAACATCATTGATGAGCTTTTCGCCTGCGTTACCCCGAACGTTTCTCCGGGCGGGCGTTTCACATTTATTTCGTTCAAGATGAACGACCTGGAAAGAATGTTCGAAAGAGGCGCCTAACCCCGCAATATCTCTGTCACTTCGCTGAGTTTGTCATACAGGAGGGAATATGCTTTGTAGTTCTTCCGGTAAACGGCATGGTATGTATTGTCTGGCTCAAAAACCCTGGCCGCGGTGGTGGAATTGAACTGCCAGGCGTCCATCTGGCCGAGGGCCTGCCAGCCGAGCAATGCGGCGCCGAGGGCGGAGGCATCCTCTTCCTGGTGCAGCAGCATCGGTTTCTGGAAGATGTCTGCCAGCAACTGTATCCAGAGCGGAGATGCGGTAAATCCTCCGCTAACGGTCACTTCCTGAATGGGTGTTACTGCCGCCTCCAGTGCTTCCGCCACGCTGTACAATCCGAAGCATATCCCTTCCACCAGCGCCCGCTGAAAATGCGCAGAGCCATGCTGCTGTTGCATGCCCACGAAAGCACCACGGGCACGGCTATCCCAAACGGGCGCGCGTTCTCCCAGCAGATAGGGAAGACATAATAATCCATCCGAGCCGGGAGGCGCAGCGAAAGCGGTTTTCAGGAAGTTGTTGTAGTCGGACCAGGGCAGGAAAGCCTGCGAAAACCATTGCAACGCACCGCCGCCATTATTCACAGCCCCGCCGCAAACATAATGCTGCGGCGTGAGCGCGTAAGAGAACAATCTTTCTTTTGCATCTTCGGCCGGCTTCGCCGTCATCATCCGGATAGCACCGCTGGTACCAATGGTTAATGCTGCCTGTCCGGGTTGCACGGCACCGCTGCCAAGTTGCGCCATGCATCCATCGCTGCTGCCGGCCATGATAAGCGTGCTTTCCGGCACGCCAAGGGCCTTGGCCATAGCGGGGTCCATGCCGATGAGGAGTCGTGTGGCCTCTACCGGTACCGGCAGCCGCTCTTCCGTAATACCGGCGGCTTTACAGGCCGCAGGATGCCAATCAAGCCGGCGGATATCAAAAAGTCCTGTTGCCGATGCCAGAGAATGATCGATAATGAATTCATGAAAACAGCGGAAAAGGAACAGCTCTTTAATGCCGATGAAGCAGGCCGCCTCCTGAAACACATCAGGCTGATGCTCCTGGAGCCACTGTATCTTGCAAAAAGGAGACATGGGATGGATGGGCGTTCCGGTGGCCTGGTAGATCTCCGTTCCCAAAGCAGACCCCTTCAGCGCCGCTGCAAAGGATTCGCTGCGGTTATCCGCCCAGGTGATCAGGGGTGTTAAAGGCCTCCCCTCCGCATCCGCGGCCAGAAGACCATGCATGGCGCTGCTCAGCGCGATCGCAGCAGGTGCGGAACCCATTTGTGTAACGGTTCTGCGGATACTGCTGATAATAGCTTCCATGATCGTTTCAGGATCCTGTACACTGTAGCCGGATTGCGGGTGCAGGGTGGGGTAAGGCTGCCGGGAGGAGGCGGGGGTTTGTCCCGCCACAGTCACCGCTACTGCTTTGGTACTGCCGGTGCCAATGTCTACCCCCAGGATATAAGGTACTTGCGTTGTCATAGAATACACGCCGAAAGTAAAAAACAGCTTCCACTTTCCGCATTTTTTTATAGATTTAAAATCTTACTGGTCAAATCTTTTCATTTTAAATCCACGTTTCAATGGCATTTGAGATCAAAAAACAGGCAAAGGCTTACGATGTATGCATCATCGGTTCCGGCGCCGGCGGCGGAATGGCAGCCAAAGTGCTGGCAGAAGCAGGTTTGAAGGTGGCGCTCCTGGAAGCGGGGCCCAAATACGACCCGGCCGATCCTGCACAGCAAACCCAGCTGAAATGGCCCTATGAATCACCCCGTCGCGGTGCAAGCACCACACGGCCCTTCGGTGATTTTGACGCGGCTTACGGCGGCTGGGAAATTAACGGAGAGCCCTATACGAAAAAAAGCGGTACGCAGTTCGACTGGTTCCGTTCGCGTATGCTCGGCGGAAGGACGAATCACTGGGGCCGTATTTCATTGCGCTTTGGGCCGAGGGACTTCAAACACAAGAGCCACGACGGGCTCGGGGACGACTGGCCGATCAGTTACGACGATGTGAAACCTTTCTATGACCGGGTAGACAAGATGATTGGGGTATTCGGAACGAATGAAGGGTTACCCAATGACCCGGACGGTTATTTTCTCCCCCCTCCCAAACCACGACTGCATGAGCTATTGGTGAAGCAGGCGGGCGCCAAACTTGGTATCCCCGTGATCCCATCCAGGCTTTCCATCCTTACCCGACCAGTGAACAAGGACCGGCAACCCTGCTTCTTCTGCAGCCAGTGCAATCGCGGATGTAGTGTGTATGGCGACTTCTCCTCCTCCACCTGTCTTGTTAAACCCGCCATGAAAAGCGGGAACGTAGATCTCTATACCGATGCCATGGCACGGGAGATCCTCACGGATGGGAATGGAAAGGCAACCGGCGTTTCTTACATCAACAAGAACGATCTTCAGGAATACCAGGTAAAAGCCCGTGTGATCGTGCTCGCGGCCAGCGCCTGCGAATCCGCGCGGTTGCTTCTCAATTCCAAATCATCCGTGCACAAGAATGGCCTCGCCAACTCCAGCGGGCTGATAGGGAAATACCTGCACGATTCCACCGGTGCATCACGCGGAGCATTCATTCCTCATTTGATGGACCGTAAACGATACAATGAAGATGGCGTGGGTGGTATGCACGTATACATTCCCTGGTGGCTCGATAACAAGAAGCTCGATTTCCCCCGCGGTTATCACATTGAATTAGGCGGCGGTTTGCACATGCCTTCCTACGGATTCGGTTTCGGGATAGAAGGCCTGCAGGGAAAAGATCCTGCAAGGGCCGGTAAAACACCGGGCGGATACGGCGCTTCGCTGAAGGATGATTATCGCCGTTTCTATGGTGCTACCGTTGGGTTTGCCGGTCGTGGTGAAGCCATTGCACGGGAAGACAACTATTGCGAGATCGACCCGAATGTGGTGGACAAATTCGGCATTCCTGTTCTACGTTTCAACTATACCTGGAGCGATCATGAGATCAGGCAGGCACGGCATATGCAGGAAACCTTCGAGCAGATCATTCATGAAATGGGCGGCATTCCTTTGGGAGAAAAGCCGGGGGTGGACAGGATGTACGGCCTCGAAAATCCCGGTCGTATCATTCACGAAGTAGGTACCACCCGCATGGGCGATGATGCCAAACGTTCTGTAGTGAATAAGTTCAACCAGGCACATGATGCAAAGAATGTGTTTGTGGTGGATGGCGGACCGTTTGTATCGCAGGCGGACAAGAATCCCACCTGGACCATCCTTGCCTTGTCACTCCGGGCATCTGAATACATTGTTGATGAATTGAAAAAACAAAACCTCTGACAACATGGACAGAAGAGAATCGCTGAAAGCCCTTATGGTGGGCTCTTTGTCAACAGGCGTGATCCTCAGTGCCTGTGAAAATAAATCGGGACAGAAAGAGGCGGTGGGGAAAGGCGTGCTGGCAGTTTATGGCCGCACACCGGATGAAGAAAAGCGCGATCAGGGTCTGATGGCGGATAAATTCTTTACCGACGCCGAAATGAAGACCATTGGCGTACTTGCAGATATCATCATTCCCAAAGACGAACATTCCGGCAGTGCAACTGACGCCGGGGTTCCCGAATTCATCGAATTCACCGTAAAAGATCAACCTAAATACCAGACGCCCATGCGCGGCGGGTTACGCTGGCTGGATGTGTTTTCCCTCAAAACGCATGACAAAGGGTTCACGGACCTGAGTCCCCAGCAACAACTCGGCATCGTTGACCAGATCGCGTATCCGGAAAAGGCCGCTCCGGAGCTGAGTGCAGGCGTATCTTTTTTCAATACCATGCGGAACCTTACCGCTACCGGTTTCTTCACGAGCAAGATGGGGTTGAAGGATCTGGGTTACCAGGGCAACCAGCCGAACGTTTGGGACGGCGTTCCGGATGACGTATTGAAGAAATACAATCTTTCGTACGATGAGAAAACACTGAAGGAATGTCTCAAACCGGAAGACCGGGGCAAGATCATGACCTGGGATTGATCCAGATTTCCTGCAACAAGAGGACGTTATGAAACGTCCTCTTGTTTAAATTCCTTATCACTTCGTATGCTCCCGGAAGATCCGGTTCAGCCAGCGCAGCATCACGAAGATCATGCCTGCGGCAAAGCCCAGCAGCAGGAAGTTCACCAGGAAGTAATTCACTTTGTTATCATAAGTATCCCACATCGAGGCCAGGATACCGGATAGTTTATTGCCGATGGAAGTGGCCAGGAACCAGCCGCCCATCATCAGCGACGTAAACCTGGGAGGGCTAAGCTTGGATACGAGGGAAAGGCCCATTGGGCTGAGCAATAATTCTCCGGCCGTGATTACACCGTAACATCCGAAGAGCCACCAGAGGGAAGCCTTCACTTCTCCATTCCCGCAAACGATCACCGCCGCCACCATCATAAACGTGGAAAGTGAAGAGATCAGCAGGCCCCATGCAATCTTCGTTGGTGTGCCGGGCTCTTTACCCCGCTTTCGCAGGAACGCAAAAAGCGCTACCACCAACGGTGTTAAAGCGATCACGAAAAAAGGGTTGATGGACTGGAAAAGTTCCGTATTGATCAGGCTGATACTGGCGCCTTGCGCCGGCATCTTTTCCGGCGCCACATTTTTCAGATATACATTCTTCCCCCACTCTTTCACCGGCTGCCCTTTATCATTCTTGATCACCTTGAATTCCTTGTCATACGCCACCACGGAATCCTGCTTGTTGGTAACATTCTCCGCGAGATAAAGTTTTCTCGCCTGCTGCTCCACGCCCGCCGGCAGTTCCCGGTCCGTATAAAACTGCGCCCAGGTGGTAAGCGCCGTTCCATTTTGTTTGAACACTGCCCAGAACATGACGGACACCGCAAAAATGGCCAGCAGGGCTTTTACCGGAGCTTTGTCCGCCGGGCTCGCCTTACGCAGCAGGTTCACGAAGAAATAAATAATGGGCAGGCAGGCAAAGATGAAAGCATCCGTAGAGTCAGAGCCGAAGATATTCCCCGGTATCTTCCACCCGATGAACCCCGCCACCAGCACGGGTATGAACACCTGCGCAAAAATGCTGCCCAGTGGCATATCCCCTGGTTGTTCCGGTTTACGCACATCCGCGTGCCTGTAATGTTTGAGTCCGGCTATAAAAATAGCGACGCCCAGGAACATCCCGATACCGGCCGCCATAAAAGCGGCGCCCCAGTGAATGCTGTTGCGGAGATAAGCGGCAAAGAAGGTACAGATAAAGGCGCCGATATTGATGCCCATATAAAAGATGTTGTACCCTGTATCTTTCCGCGAGATATACGCCGGGTCATTGTAGACATTCCCGAGCAGCGTGGAAATGTTGGGCTTGAAGAACCCGTTACCCACGCAAATGAGGGCCAGTGAAAGATAAAACACCGTCAGGTTATGCACCGCCAGGCCCATATATCCGATCCCCATCAGCAGGCCGCCGATGATAATGGATTTTGCATACCCGATCTTGCGGTCTGCCAGCAGGCCTCCCACAAAAGGGGTGAGGTACACGAATGCAATGAAGGTTCCGAAAATATCCACGGCTACTTTACGGTCCATGGCCCATCCGCCGCTTTCTGCGTCCGTCAGGTACAGTTGAAGAATGGCGAGTAAAAGGTAAAATCCGAACCTTTCCCACATTTCGGAAAGGAACAGGAATGGCAGGGCGGCGGGATGTTTCCGGTCAGTTCGCATGCTGTTGTTTTTGTTTTGGCAGCGCTAAAAATAATAACAAACAACATTGACACCAAATTTAATGATCGCTTAACCGATTGTTTCCTTAACTTGTAAGCCTCGCCAGCCGGGCATTTTCGTCACCACTAGTGTAAAATCGATTTAGCAGGGAAGGCCGTTCATCGATATAATTATAAAATCCAAATAATTTTCTATTATATTGAACGAAAATTTAACAAATCATGGTTCACGAAAACAATCACAAAAGAAACCAGATTTCCCGTAGATCATTTCTAACGAACAGCGCTGCTGCTGCTGCCGGATTTATGATCGTTCCACGTCATGTACTAGGAGGTAAAGGTTACACAGCGCCCAGCGACAGGCTGCGGGTGGCTGGTATTGGTGTTGGAGGTAAAGGTGAAAGCGATATTGCGGAGTTCGCCAAAGGGCCCGCAGATATTGTTGTATTATGCGACGTAGACGAACGCCGTGCGGCCAATTCAGTAAAGCGCTTTCCGAAAGCGAAGTTTTACAAGGATTTCCGCGAAATGCTGGAAAAAGAACACAAGAACATCGATGCAGTGTCCGTATCCACACCGGACCATACCCACGCTGTAGCGGCTATGGCTGCTATGCAGCTCGGCAAGCACGTATACGTGCAAAAGCCGCTGACACACGACATCTATGAGGCCCGCATGCTCACGCAGGCCGCCAAAAAATACAAAGTGGTAACCCAGATGGGTAACCAGGGCGCATCCGGAGATGGCGTTCGCCAACTGATGGAATGGTATAACGCCGGCACTATCGGTGACGTACATACGGTGTATTGCTGGACCAACAGGCCGGTTTGGCCGCAGGGTCTTCCCTGGCCTACTCAAAAGGCGGAAATCCCCAAGGAACTGGATTGGAACCTCTGGCTGGGTACGGCTCCGAAAAAGGACTATGTTGACAAACTCGTTCCCTTCAACTGGCGCGGCTGGTGGGATTACGGTACCGGCGCACTCGGAGACATGGGCTGTCACATCGTGGAGCCTCCTTTCCGTGTACTGGGCCTCGGTTACCCCACATCCGCAGAAGCCAGCGTTGGCAGCGTGTATGTGGATGAGTTCAAACAAGGCTACTTCCCGGACAGCTGTCCGCCCTCTTCTCACGTGATCATGAGCTTTGCCGGCAAGAAAGGCAAACCGGATATCAAACTGCACTGGATGGACGGCGGTATTCAGCCGGAACGTCCGGAAGAGCTGGGCCCGAACGAAAGAATGGGCGACGGCGGTAACGGCGCTATCTTCATCGGTACCAAAGGCAAAATGATGTGCGGCACTTACGGCATGTATCCTTCCCTGCTGCCCACCAAACGTACTTCCGAAGTGAAGGTGAAACAAACCATCGCCCGCGTTCCGGAAGGCCACTATGTACAATGGGTAAACGCCTGCATCGCCGGTTACGGTAAGAACGAACTGAGCGCTCCGTTCGAGATCGCCGGTCCGCTCACCGAAACGATCCTCATGGGCAACCTCGCCATCCGCAGCTACGACGTGCGCAAGCCGAAAGCCGATGGTAAAGGATTCGACTTCCCCGGCCGCTATATCAAGCTGCTCTGGGACGGCCCGAACATGAAGATCACCAACTTCGACGACGCCAACCAGTTCGTAAAGCGCACTTACCGCGACGGCTGGAGCCTGGGTGTATAATGCAATGACCTTCAATATCTATAAACGCTGCGGAATTATTACTCCGCAGCGTTTTTTGTTTGTATCTTTGGCGCCAGCGAAAATAATCCCTCAGCATGAAGAAACTCCTGCTCCTCGTATGCCTTGTTCCTGCCGTCTCATTTGCCCAGCACCTGGCGATCGGTAATGAAGCAGATTATACAATGAGTAAAACAATGCTGCAAGACAGCCTCACACGCAAGCCCTGCGTTTCTTACAACCTTATTTCCAAAAGGAAAGCGCGGGATATCATCGCAGGGGTGGACAATTATTTTATCAACATCCTTTTCTTCCCCGGCAACAACAATAATACCACGCCGGTATCCAACACCGTTGGCATCAACACATTGCTGAAGGCGCTGCCGCCCGTGAAGGAACTGCTGAAACAAGACCTCACGGATTACAGTTCCGCCGTTTATACGCCTAATTACAAGCTGGATTCCGTGCTGGTGGTAACAGAAAACGGTAAACAGCAAACCCTGCGTGGCGTGGTATATATCCGGATGTTCCTGCTGCGCTCGTTCGGACAGGTAACTCCTTTGCAGACGAACAACTTTCTCCTCAACGCGAAGGCCAAGAAGGTGAAACTGAGCTATGAAAACGGGGTTCCTTATATCGTGGAGAAAAATGCCTACTGCGATTATTCCAACAAGCTGTTCCTCATAGACGAACTCCCCGCCAGCGGCGTACTGTATATGCACAAAACAGCCCGCACCTGCAACAACTGCGCATTTTATGAGCAGCCGGAAGAGTTTACATTCGATCCGCAAAAAGGCATAACGGCCATCCGCTGCTATGTTCCCGCTTTAACGGACAGAGGGTTTACTATCAGCACAACGTACCGGAATTTCAAAGGCTATTGAAACAGCTCTTTGAAGTCGCGCTTGAGATCCTGCCAGGCGCTATCCGCTTTTTTTAGTGATTTATCAAGCCCTGCTTTGGTTTTATCCCAGGCCGCTGCGGAACTGCTCTTCACATCCTCCAGCTTTTTGCCGAGATCGTCCCGCACATCCTGCAATTTTTTACGGGCCTTTTCCCCTTTCTTACCGCCATCTTTCTTCAATTCATCGATCTTCTCATCCAGTTCTTTCATCTTTTTTTCGATGGCTGTCTGCGCTTTCTCTTTCTGTTCTTTCAGGTAAGTGCCAACCGTGTCTGCTTTCTCCTGTACGCCCTGTTTTACCTGTTCCGCTCCTTCCTTTATCTTTTCCACAGAGGTGTCTCCTGCTGCCGTACGGCTGCTATTGCCGTTGCAAGCCATAGAGGCGGCAATTGCCATCAAAAGAAAATACTGTTTCATACGTTTGTTTTTATATCGATACAAACGTTCCTCACAAAAGCCGTTCCGGAAATCAGGGCTGGATGGCCGTAAAGATGGCAAGGATGGAATCCCCTTTCTGCAGCCGCAGCATATCCTTCTCGATGGTGTAGCGGTTGGTTTCGCCCATCACCTTCACCAGTGTATTCTCTGCGTCCAGCGCCGGGCAGGCCATTTGCGTGGAGACCACATCCGATATCTGGAGGTCCCCTTTGGCCGTGGCCAGGAATTTCCCGCCAAAACCGTTACAGCCCAGGAACCCCTGTATTTGTGAAGAGCTATCCGTAAATGTAACGTAGATCGGCTTTTCCGTTACCGGAACCTGTACCCTGCTGCCAGGGAAATCTTTCAGCTTCCAATGTGTACGGTCCAGCTTCCAGTCCATAGTTGTGGCCGCAACTGCAGAAGCATTGGCGGTAGAATCTTTTGATGCCTGTTTCCCTGTACCCTGGCAGGCAGCTAACATAACAGCAGCGGCTAAACCGCAAAAGAACAGTTGTTTCATAGTGTGGTTTTATGGTTTGATCAGTTAGGAGAAGATCAATCTTCAAGCCATTTTAACGTTTATGGCCGATAATTGTTCTGCAACTCTAAACAAATTAAAGAAAAACACATGTGACAGAAATACAATCCCTTGACCCAGAAACCTTTAAATCCATGCCAGTAAACGCTATTACCAAAAAAAATGCTAGGTTTGGGCCTCTTTTACAAAACCTGAATTATGAAGAAAAATCTATTCCTGTTGCTGCTGTTACTCTCTGTAAAGCTGGTAAGAGCAGACGAAGGCATGTGGCTGCCTTATCTCCTGGGTCAGCAAACGTATGCGGATATGGTAAAGAAAGGGCTGAAGCTTTCCAAAGAGCAGCTCTATAGTATTAATAAGTCTTCCCTGAAAGACGCCATTATTATTTTTGGCGGAGGCTGTACCGGAGAAATCGTGAGCAACGAGGGACTTATTTTCACCAACCACCACTGCGGCTACGATGCCATTGCCAGCGCCAGCAGTGTTGAGCATAACTATCTCCGGGACGGGTTCTATGCAAAGAACAAACAACAGGAGATCGCATCCAAAAAACTCTCCGTACAATTCCTCGTGCGGGTGGAAGATGTGACGGCCAAAGTGGAGGAAGCGATCAAAGGCGCATCGGTTACTGAACGCGTTCAGAAACTGCAGGCCGCTTATGCCGATATCATCAAAGCTGCTACAACCGGCAACGGATATGAAGCGCGGGTGATGCCGATGTTCAAAGGCAATCAATACCTGCTCTTCGTATATGAGCGTTATAAAGATATCCGCCTTGTAGGCGCTCCGCCGGAAAGCGTGGGTAAATTCGGCGGCGATACCGATAACTGGGAATGGCCCCGCCATACCGGCGACTTCTCCGTGTTCCGCGTGTATGCAGGGAAAGACGGTAAGCCGGCTGAATATGCTGCGGACAATGTTCCCCTGAAGCCCAAACATTTCCTGCCTGTATCCATCAAAGGTGTGAAAGAAAATGATTACGCCATGATCTTCGGTTACCCCGGCGGAACCAACCGTTATGAAACTTCTTACGGTGTGAAGCTGAAGACGGAAGTGGAAAACCCCTCACTCGTCAACCTCCGCGACATCCGCCTGAAATACATGTTCGAAGAAATGAAAAAAGATCCGGCCGTGAAGCTGCAACTGGCTTCTTCTTACGCCAGCATCGCCAACTACTGGAAATTCTTCGACGGGGAAAGCAAGCAGCTCCTGAAATACCATGTGTTCCAGGAAAAGCAGAAAACCGAAGCAGCCTTCCAGCAATGGGCCAAGGGTAAACCGGAATTCGAAAATGTACTCCCGCAATACGAAAAGATCTACAAGGCCTGGGCCCCTTACACCAAGCAAAGGGTGTACCTGAACGAGGGCATCTATGGCTCTCCGCTGGCTGCTTTTGCCAGCTCTCTCGCCCAGGTGGAAAACGCCATCCTGAAGAAAGGCGATGTGAAAGCCGCTGTGGCCGCTGCTGACGCCGCCCGTGCCAATTTCCTGAAAGAGGAGAATAAACCGAGCGATCAGAAGATCCTCGCCGCCACAGCCAAAATGTTCCACGACGATATCCCGAAAGATCAGCACCCGATCGGTTTCTACGACGGCCTCAAGTCCTTCGGCGATCTCGGCGACGAGAAAACCTATCGCACTTGGGCAGCCAGCGTGTTTGCCAACACGATGATTTTCAATGATGCCAAATGGAAAGCCTTCACGTCCAACCCGGATGCCGTTGTTCTGCAGGATGACCCGGCTTACGCCTATGCAGCCGCTTTCGGCAAGAACTACGTTGGCAAATTCCTGCCGCTGTACCAGCAGTTCACCGCCGAGAACAGTGACCTGGGCCGCCTTTACCTGAAAGGTGAAATGCAAATGCACCCGGCTGCCTCTCGTTATCCGGATGCAAACTTCACCATGCGCCTCAGCTATGGCCAGGTGAAACCCTACAGTCCGCGTGATGCCGTGGCATACGATTACGTGACCACCGTTACCGGTGTGATGGAAAAATATGTGCCCGGTGATTATGAGTTTGATCTGCCGGCAGGATTCGCTGACCTGGTGAAGAAAAAAGATTTCGGTCAGTATAAAGACCTCAAACGCAATGATCTCGTAGTGGGCTTCATCACCACCAACGACATCACCGGCGGGAACTCCGGATCCCCTGTGATCAACGCGAACGGAGAACTGATCGGGCTGGCTTTTGACGGCAACTACGAAGCTCTGAGCCACAAGATCCAGTTCGACAAAAATTACAACAGAACCATCTGCGTGGATGTGCGCTATGTACTCTGGTGCATCGATAAGCTGGGTGGTGCTTCCAATATCATCAACGAGCTGAAGATCGTGAAATAATCGCTTCCGCTCACACAAAAGGAGGATGCGCCGCACTGGTGCATCCTCCTTTTTTTATGTATTTTACCCTTCTAAATCCCTCCCCTATGGATCATCAACAAGGGTGCAGCCATTGCAATAACCCTTCGTTTGAAGAAGGCTATGCCAACCGGCTCTGCCCCGAATGCCGAAAAGACCTCAGCCGTCATCCGATCGCCGGCTGGGTAAAAGGGCTTGCCGCTGGTGTGGCGGTTCTTTTCCTCATCTCCCTTTTTAATTTCCCCGCTATTTTTAATGCCACCCTCGCCTACAGAAAAGGAAAACGGTTGATGGACGAACGCAAATACATGAGCGCGGAAAAAATCTTTTCCGATATTCTGAAAGCCTATCCCTCCAACTTCAAAATGAATGCGCATTATGTGATTGCCGCATTTCATAACCGGCATTACGCTATCGTGGACAGTGTGATGAAAAAGTGGGCAGGGAAAAGTCCGGAAGACCGGGAAATGGTGGCGAAAGTGAATGCCGTTATTGAACAGTCCAGGTTCCTGGAGCCGGAAGACCCTTCTGTGAGCACAAAGCTGGACAGTACCACAAACCGGAAGGAGTATATTAAAGTGCTGGAACAATATCATGCCCTTCATCAGCATGACGTTGCCGGCATGCTTGCGCTCGGAGAACAGTATTATATCGATAGCAGTTTCAAGCAAGCTATTGATATACTTGAAGTTGCAAGAAAAGCCGCGCCGGAAGCGCTTTTCGGACACCGGTGGCTGGCGCTCTCCTACGCCGGGAACAAACAGTTTGATAAAGGATTGGAGATCTGCGAAGAACTATTGTCGGACAATGTTGAGTCGATAGACGGGCTTACGGCGAAGGCCGGCATCTTGTTAAAAAAGAAAGACGATAAAAAAGCCCTCGCCCTTGCGCAACAAATGTACGACCTGGCGCCATCCAACCCCTATGCAATATGCACCCTGGCCCTGGCCGCACATTTCAACGGCAATACCGCCAAACGCGATGAACTCTGCCGCCAGCTCCATGCGATGAACGATTCCGTTAGCGTGGCGTTCATCAAAGGTGTGGAGCAGGATAAAATACATTTCAGAGATTAAACTGCTTATTTATGTTTATACCCGGACAAGCCATTGGCATCGTCACCTTTCCCGGTGTGGTGGTGCATGAGCTGGCGCATCAATTGTTCTGCCGCTGGTGTGGTGTGGCGGTGTACAAAGTCAAATACTTCCAGACCTCAAATCCCCTGGGCTACGTGATCCACGAACCGCCTAAAAAACCCATCCACCAGTTGCTGATCGGTACAGGTCCGTTCCTGATCAATACCCTTCTGGCGTTTATCATTGCATTCCCGGCAGCGTTGCCAGTAGCGCAATTCAGCGCAGGCACCTTCTTCGACTATGTGTTGCTGTATTTTGCCATTTCCATCGGCATGCATGCCTTCCCGAGCACACAGGACGCTTCCTCCATGTGGAGCACCATCTGGCATGGCGAGAACACGCCGTTGTGGATGAAGATATTGCTGGTGCCCATCACCGGTTTTATTCTGCTGGGAACATTGGGTTCTTATTTCTGGCTGGACCTGGTTTACGGCGTTTTCATCGCCATCGGGTTACCGCTGCTGATCGCTAATGCCTTTTAACTGCTGGCTACTTTCACGAGGAATTGTTCCACGGCCCTTCGTACGGTCGTGGCCGTTGTATTGTGATTGTTCACCAGCACGCTGAAGATAAGCGTCTTCCCTTTCTTCGTAACGATATAGCCGCTCAGCGCCACGCATCCGCTAAGTGTGCCGGTTTTCGCGTACAGCCGACCGGGCAATTGCTGGTAATAATTGCGCAGGGTGCCTTTGCCGCCGCTGGGGAATAGCGGCCAGAGCCTTTCCTTCGGGTAGGCTTTATACATTTTCTGTAGTACCGTCACAAAGTCCCGCGGCGTGAAAAGGTTGTAGCGGGAAAGTCCTGAACCGTCCACCCAGCTGGGCGGATGCGGCAGGTCTTTCAGCGGGCCGTCCAGCATGTAACCGATCACCTTTCGGGTATCGATGGTATCCCAACGAAGGGAGGAGCACATCATCAGTACCTGTTCCGCAAAGAAATTATCGCTGCGATGCATCATCGGTTGAAAAAGCGTGTCTGCCGGAATGCTTCGCAGTACGGTACCGCTGCCGGCAACAGGAGTTGGCAACAATCCGATCAGCTTATGCAGTGTGTCCTGCAGGCGTTGCCGCAGCTGATCGTTTCCCCCGGTGATGAAGGGCACTTCAAAGTTATAGGCCGCCGTATCATCCGGCCGGATGTGCAGGATGTAGCGGTTCTCCCGCTCTTCACGATCCGCCAGAACTTCTACGGGTGCGCGTTCGGGTATGGAGGTTGCGGGGAAGTCCGGCGTGATGCTATAGACAGAGCCTTTGATCTTCACACGGGCCACGTTGCCATACATCGGCCATTCGTTCAGTTCCGGCTGGTAATAGTCGGCATAATCGCTCCAGGCCCATCCCGGTCCGAAGCGTTTGTTCCGGATGACGGCGGGTTGCAGCCATATTCGTTTAGGCGTTTGGGTGAGGAGGTCTTTCACCGGTTGATAATCGAAATCAGGATGCAGGAAAGACGGGTCTGCCGTACCGTGAATATAGACCGCCGTATCGTTCTGGCTGTAGCGCATACCGGGCAGGGAATCTCCCAGCAGCTGCAGGCCCGCGAAAAGCGTGAAGATCTTGGTATTGGATGCAGGCATGAAAAACTTATCGTCCTGGTACTGATACCAGTACTTCCCCGTTGCCGGATCAAGGATACAAATACCGATATGCGCATTGCTCAGTCCTTTTACCTGTAAAATATCCTGGTTCGCCCACTGGCGGATACTTTTGGGTTGCGCGGCAGCGGAAGTACCGATCAGCAGGGCAGCCATCCATAGATATGATCTCATAGGATCAAGATACTGCTTTAAACAGAAAAAACCTTCCCGTTGGTAACAGGAAGGTTCTTATAATGAGTGTTTGTTTACGGATATCAGGTCGTGAAATACTTGGTGAGGCCGGGTTTCGCGTAAGCATAGTTACCGCTTGCATCGGGCAGTACCGGCGGCGGCGCGTCAAATGCATATTTCGCGGGCTGCAGGCTCAGACCGGAAGCCAGGGCTTTTTCAAAGCTGATGCTCTGGCCGGAGTACGTGGCGAGACGACCGATGATAGCCGTCAGCGTAGTTTCCGCAGCACGTTTGGCATCTTCGAATTTGTAATCCCCCTTCGCGATGGCTTCAAACAGTTCATCGTGTTCGGCTTGGTACGGCTGGTTTTCTTTTGCCCTGTCGAATTGATACACCACATTGCCTTTATGATCGAGGATCGTTCCGCGGCCGCAGATCACGCGGCCTTTGGTACCCACCAGCTCTTCATCCACGTGGCTTACGGAATCTTTCCAGTGGCGGCACTGGCTGTTCATCACTACCCCATCCGCATAGCGGTATTCTACGAAGTGGTGATCATAGATCTCTCCATACTCTTTGCCGGTACGGATCGCGCGGCCACCCATGCCT
Organism: Chitinophaga niabensis; assembly: GCA_017849435.1. Taxonomy (GTDB): domain Bacteria; phylum Bacteroidota; class Bacteroidia; order Chitinophagales; family Chitinophagaceae; genus Chitinophaga; species Chitinophaga niabensis_A. The sequence goes on along the minus strand of JAFIGY010000002.1, from coordinate 420,383 downwards.
ACGGCACTTACCGGCACAGCGCCTTTATACCAGTTCCCTACGTCGATATTGTGAATGTGCTGTTCTACGATATGATCACCGCAAAGCCAGTTGAAGTAATACCAGTTCCGCATCTGGTATTCCATTTCGGTATACTCAGGCTTGCGTTCTTTCACCCAAAGGGCGCCCTGGTTCCACCAGACCTGGATGGAGGTAATATCTCCGATCGCGCCGTCCTGTATACGTTTGTAGAGTTCGCGATAAGAGTTTTGATAGCGGCGTTGCAGACCTACCACTACGTTGAGTTTCTTCGCTTTCGCCTGTTCTGCGGCAGCGAGCACTTTGGCAATGCCGGCGGGGTCTGTGGCCACGGGTTTTTCCATGAACACATGCTTGCCCTGGCGGATGGCCTCTTCGAAGTGAATGGGACGGAAACCCGGAGGAGTAGCCAGGATCACCACATCTGCCTTCGCAATCGCCTGTTTGTACGCATCAAAGCCAACATACTTGTGAGCGTCCTTTACCTTGATACGGTCAGGCGTTTCCTTCATCTGTTCGGTGATGTTGTTAAAGCTCTCATCCAGCCGGTCGCGGAAAGCATCCGCCATCGCTACGAGCTGAACATTCTGCTTAGTGCGCAACGCTTGTGTGGCCGCACCGGTTCCCCGGCCGCCGCAACCGATCAGCGCTATTTTAATAGTGCCGGGCGCACCGGAAAAATAGTTTGCCTGTGACAAGATGGGCGCCGCCAGAAGGCCTCCCGCCAGTAAGGAGGAGTTTTTTACAAAGTCTCTGCGACTCTGGTCGTGGAATGATGATGATTTTTCCTTTTCCATGATGGGTATTTTACGGGACCTTGGTTCCGAGGTGATTTGATATAAAAAGACAATTAGCTCTCAGAAATTACGATATCCATTTCACAAATCCATGTCTGTCTGCCGTTTTAACAAACCGGCTTACCGGGCGCCAATGAATTTATCCACCACCTCCGCGAAGAACTTTTCCGCTTCCTCTTTGGTGGGTTGCTTCACCGGGCGGATGATCCGGAACCCGATGAACGGAGCGTCCGCATTCCACCATTTGCTCCGCGGGATCTGCGGATCGCGGTAGTTCCAGGACTCTTCGGATTTCAGGCGGGAGGCGCTTCTCGCGTCTACGGCATGATCCATATAATGTCCGCCTTTGATCGTCCGCGGTGTTTTGGCCACCGGTTTATTCCAGGGATTAGCGGCGTCCGCTTTGGTATAGCCGTTCGGATCATATTGATCCAGCGTCCATTCGGCTACGTTGCCGAGCATATCATACAAACCCCAGGCATTGGGTTTTAGTCCTCCCACCTTGTGATATACTTCTTCGCTGTTCGCTTTCGTCCATGCGTATTCTTTCAATTGTGTGCTGTCTGTTCCGAAAGGCCAGGGGGAGGAAGCTCCCGCGCGGCAAGCATATTCCCATTCCGCTTCGGTGGGCAGGCGGAAAAACACACCGGTTCTTTTATATAGCCAGCGACAGTACATCAACGCTCCGTACTGGCTCATGCTGTTGGCAGGATATCCGTCGCTTTTGCCCATGCCCAATGTCAGATCGATGTAGGGCGGGCTCGGCCGCGTCATGCCGTCCGGCAGCGGCGCTTTGTCTTTATCCGCATCTGCATACACATCAAACTGGTCGAAAGTCACTTCATAAGCACCCATCCAGAATGCATCAATCTTTACTTTCTTCTGCGGTCCTTCATCCGCTTTACGGCCCACTTCATTGGCGGGACTTCCAAGCATGAACTCCCCTGCTTTCACAGGAACCATTTTGATAACCACATCAGACCCGGGGATCTTCTGTTCGTAAGCGGTGAACGGCTCATTGTTCTGAGCAAACGCTGCACTGGTCAACATTCCTCCTAGCAACAAAGCCACTGATTTCTTTCTCATCTGTAAACGTGCTAAAATATTAGGCGTGTGAATTTATCAATTCTGACGGTTGAATACAATAATTTTTTTATGAACGTCAAAAAATGGGTAAGAACGTTGTATACTTTGATAAAATATGAGCAATCCTGTTCTTTTTTATCAAATTTCTCGGTTTTGCATGGAAAAGCTATTAAATTTCGCTTCTCAATTAAAATCCGGTTATGGAAAGACGAAAATTCCTCCAACAAGGTACCCTCGCGGGCATTTCAGCCCTCTCCTTCAGCGGCTTTTCCGCTTCTGCAAAGCCCTCAGATACTGCTCCCGCAAAAGCAGAAAAGATGTTTAACCTGGACTATGCCCCGCATGCCGGGATGTTCAAGAACAGCGCCGGTGACGACTTCCTCGACCAGATACGCTTCATGCACGACCAGGGCTTCCGCTCCATTGAAGACAACGGGATGCTGGGCCGGGATACTTCCCTGCAGAACAGGATCGGGGAACTCCTTGCCAAACTGAATATGCGGATGGGCGTATTCGTGATAGACGGCGGAGATAACTGGAAGATCTCCCTCACCACCGGAAAAAAAGAATTCCTCGACGTATTCCTCAAAACCTGCGAACGCTCCGTGGAACTGGCCAAACGTATCAACGCAAAATGGGCCACCGCAGTGCCGGGCTTCTTTGAAAGAAAGCTGCCGATCGGTATCCAGACGGGGAATGTAATAGACGCGCTGCGCCGGGGCTCAGAGATACTCGAGAAAGGCGGCCTCACGATGGTGCTGGAACCGCTGAGCGACACACCCGAACTGTTCCTGCGCACCTCCGATCAGACCTACGCGATCTGCCGCGCCGTGAACAGTCCTTCCTGCAAGATCCTTTTCGATATTTACCATATGCAGCGCAACGAAGGACATATCATTTCCAACATCGACGCCTGCTGGAGCGAGATCGGGTACGTACAGATCGGGGATAACCCCGGGCGCAAAGAACCCGGTACCGGTGAAGTGAATTATAAGAGCATCTTCAAACACTTGTACAATAAGGGTTACAAGGGCGTTCTGGGCATGGAGCACGGAAATTCAAAACCCGGCAAAGAGGGGGAATTGGCTGTGATCAAGGCTTATAGGGATGCGGATAGTTTTCTTTGAGTAAATGATATTATGAAGAAGGCGCATCATAAAAATGCGTCTTCTTTTACTTCTTCAACAACCCCTCCAGCCAATTCACACACAACCCCGGCCAGGTATTCAGCACCGGGTCTTTCGGCGCCATCCCGAAACCGTGGCCACCGTGGTCATACACATGCATGGTGGCGGGAACGTTGTGTTTCTTTAGTGCAGCGTAAAAAGCAAGGCTATTCTCAATGGGAACGCCCTTATCGTCCGTGGCGTGAATTAACATGGTCGGCGGTGTTTCTGCGGTCACACGGTTTTCGGTGGACAGGGAGTCCAGCATTGTTTGCGCTGCATTTAGTCCCAGCAGCATCGTAGCGCTTCCGCGATGGCTGTATGGCGCTGAAAAGCTGATCACCGGGTACACCAGCACGGCAAACGCGGGGCGCGTGCTCCATTTTTCCAGTTCATTCTTCGCCTGCGGATTGCCGGGAAGAATCATGGTAGCGAGTGTAGAGGCCAGGTGCCCTCCTGCTGAAAAGCCCATCACGCCGATCTTTGCGGGGTCCAGGCCCCAGGAAGCGGCTTTCGATTTTACCATGCGCATGGCGAGGGTCACATCATTGTATTGTGCAGGATAACGAGCGCCTTTCTGCTCCCCGTCGTTCAGCCGGTAATGCAGTACAATGGCGTCAAATCCCTGTGCGGTGAAATAATTGGCGATATCTTTTCCTTCGTGACCAGTGGCAAGGTGCGTGTATCCGCCACCCGGACAGATCAATATGGCAGCGCCGTTCTTTTTCCCGGCGGCAGCCGTATAGTGGTCGATATGCGGAACATCCTCCACCTTCTGGCCTCCTCCTATTTTGAGGTCTTTCTGACCGGGGTAGAGATCGATCCTTTCCTGTGCAGTAGCGGTGATAGCGGTGAACATAAGCATTACGGCGACAAGGCTGTTTTTCATTGTGGTGATATTGAACGGTGGATTAATGATGCGTGGCGCGGCGTTTGATCATCCCGCCACGGGTATCGTTGATATTGTGTTGCACAATAAACGCTTTTTCATCGATCTTTTCAATCTCGTCAATGATCTTGTGTACTTCCAGTCTTGTTACCACCGTATACACGATCTCGATCTCATTGTCCACCTCTCCTCTTTTACCATATCCGCTTTTGCCTTTGAAAACGGTGACGCCTTTACGGAGTTTGAGGGTGAGGGTTTTGCGGATTAGTTCGCTTTCTCCTGAAATAATGGTCAGCGCAATATATTCTTCAAAACCCTGGATCACGAAGTCCACCGTTTTGGAAGCGGAAAGATAGGTGAGCATCGCGTACAATGCTGTTTCCACGTTGATCAGCACCGCGGCTACGGAAAAGATCACCACGTTAAAATACATGATCACCTCACCAACGGACAACACTGTTTTACGGTTGATATACAATGCCAGCACCTCCGTACCATCGAGCACTGCGCCGCCACGGATGCTCATGCCGATGCCTGCGCCCAGGAAGAAGCCTCCGAAGATCGCGATCAGCAGCTTGTCGTCCGTGATGGCCGGCACTTTGAGAAAAACAAGGCAGGTGGCCAGCCCCACGATGGCGGCGATCGTTTTAACCGTAAATGCTTTAGACAGTTGTTTGTAGGCCAGCAGGATAAATGGTATGTTGATCACGATCAGCAATACCGAGATAGACCAGCCGGAGAGACGATTTGCTAACAGTGATATACCTGTTACTCCACCATCGAGAAAGCCGTTCGGCAGGAGGAACCCTTCCAGCCCCACAGCCGCCAGCATCACCCCGATAGCGATCAGCACCGCATCCTGTGCATTCTGGATAAGGCTTAAACGTGCGATCCTGGCTTTGCGTGGTTTACTCATGGCATCGGTTTATTAACATCTACATCCTTTCCTGACTCCGCAACCAGCGCTCGGGGATCTCGTTGTTGCTCGCCAGCAGATAGTCGCTGTAAGCGCAAGGAACAAATTCCTTGTCCGGCAACTGCATCCACCACCGCCCGGTCTTCTTGCTCTTCAGAAAAATGGTATCTATATCGGTGAAGGCTATATGAAATTCAAGGAAGGATTCCCGCTCGTTCAGCTGGGCTTCACGATGTTTCACGGAACGCCCGTCCATAAAGTACCACAGCATTTGTGCGATCTGTTTGGCCGTGAGGCCGTCTTTGTCTTTTTCCGGCTGGTATCCGTAAATGCCGTAGCTGCTGAGCTGGGCGCTCATGCCGGCATAGCGGGAGATGGCACAGGCTTCTTCTCCGCTGAATCCGTTCGGGGAAAGGGTGTTGGCGGGAGCGTCGGTATGTTTGATCATGTTGATGTCCACACTGAAAAGATCGGTATTCCGCAGTACCGGCTCGATCTCTTCGATATTCTCCCGCACTTTACCAAGGCGGTAACAATCGAACCGAAGCTTGTCGAGCGTTTCGAGCATCCTTGGCTGCACATAATAACTCTGGAAGCCGATGTGGTTATAGTGCCGGATATAATTGGGCTGTTCCATGAACATATCGAGGAGGAAGCGCTCCGAGCGGAGGGGAGAGGTTTCCTGCAGGTCTATCAGCGCATCGGCAACGGTGGCTTCGATAATATATTTTTTAGAGGCGTAGGCCTGGTATTGTGCGTAGGTAAGATCGTGGGAGCCACCCAGCAGGATCACTGTTTTTCCGGCATCGATCAGTTCGGTGACCACGCTCTTGCAGGCAGCATATGCATCGGTGAGGGAGCGGCCGGGCAGGAGATTGCCGGCATCGGCCAGCACCATGTCTTTATGCCACTGGTACAACCTGTAAAACTCGCGGCGGATCGCATCCGGCGCAGCACTTCCTCCTGCGGGAGCGCCGTTTCCGCGCTCTTCCCCAACACCCAGCAACACGATATGCGCGGCATCGAGATCCGGAATGTGATCTTCTTCATAAGCATCTATCAACTGCCCGATCTGCAGATGGTCATATTCTTCATCGTCGTGTAATTGCATTTTGGATACGGGTGCCAGATAATCTTGCAGATTGGAAAAGTCTATCATCACAACAGATTTGTTTGCCCGCAAACCTACAACAAGAATTTCAGAAAATGAGAAGTGCGTTCCGTAAGCGGTTACCTTGCGCTCCGGTGTAATTTCTTTTGACTCACAACAAGATGGATGACGGACTCGCAGCAAAGATCAGGGCAGGAGAATAGCACTACCGTACAGGGATAATGAAACAGGTCTTAGTTTTTATGGATGATGAACTCAAATGCTTTGGGCGTTTTACGGAAAAACGCACGTTCCAGCACCCGGCGCTTGCTACTCACGCGGTGCTTGTTGCAGTCCGCAACCTCGGTGGCACTGGTCAGGTATTCCATGGTTTCAACCAACGACAACATATCGCTGATCTGCTTCACTTCATACTGAATTTCCTGCTCGTTGTAACGGTCTTCATGCAGCAAGATGAGTAAATCCCTCTCTACAGGCTTCATGCTTATATTCGTTTGATTGTGTTCGCTCTTTTTGTTGACATCACTTTTCAATAACGTGTCAGACCTTCCGGGAAGTCTGTTACAGGCTAAGATCATAGGTGGTATGGGTTCGGTATAATGGTAAGTTATTAATGCTTCATCCGCCCTTTCTGCATCGGCGGGCATCCGCAATCATTCTTTTTCAGCACACGGCACCCCTGCCACACTAAACTACCAAAGAATAAGAAAATCAGAAACCATCTAATTTTTTTCATACTGCATTATAAGAAACTTCTTCAAAACTGCTTATCCAAACGTTGAGAGTGTTTACCTTTTCTTAACAATGGTCATTTCTAAATTAATCTATTTTCGCAAAAAAAATCTAATTATTTGTCCACATACTCCCAGGCGCTAAAAAAAGTCCTCATCGTACCGCTGGACTGGGGATTGGGTCATGCCACGCGGGACATACCGCTGATCCGCGAATTATTAAACGCTGGCTGCGAGGTAGTTATTGCAGCCGAAGGCAAACACGCCGCCCTCCTCTCCCGGGAATTCCCTCAACTAACCATTCTCCCGTTGCCCGGATACAACATCCAATACGCCCAAAAAGGCGCTTTCTTCGGTCTCAAAATCATCCAGCAGATCCCGAAAATCTGGCGGGCCGTCCGTTATGAGCAGGCCTGGCTGCGGAAAACGGTGGCCGACCTCGGCATCCATGCCGTGATCTCAGACAACCGCTTCGGGCTCTACCATCCGGATATCCCCTGTGTGTTCATCTCCCATCAGCTCCTCATCAAAACACCTTTCGGGGGCTTCACGGAAAGATTATTGCAAAAAATTAATTATCGCTATATCCGCCGTTATACCGCCTGCTGGATCCCTGACTTTGCCGGGGAACCCAACCTGAGCGGGGAACTGGCCCATCCGGCCGATATGCCGGCGCATGCCACATACCTTGGCTGCCTTTCCCGCTTTGAACCGATGGATGGCATTTCAAAACAATATGACCTGCTGGCGCTGATCTCCGGCCCGGAGCCCCAACGGACCAACCTGGAAACCCTGCTGCTGGAACAGGTAAAGCAAATCCCCGGCCTGAAAGCCCTGATTGTGAGCGGCCGGCCGGATAAAGCCGAAAGGACGGAAATTGCACCGGGCATCTGGCAGGTGAGCCACCTCGGCGCGAAAGAGTTGAATGAAGCCATGCTGGCGGCAGATATGGTATTGAGCCGCTCCGGGTATACCACCCTGATGGACCTCGCCAAGCTGGGCAAAAAAGCGATCCTGATCCCCACACCCGGACAAACGGAGCAGGAATACCTCGGTAAATACCTCATGGAAAAAGGGTATTTCTACAGTCTTCCGCAACAACAGTTCAACCTGCAAAAAACCCTCGAGGCGGTAAAACATTTCCCCTTCTCAGATTTTCAGCACGGGCAGGATATGGAAGCCTATAAAAAGATCGTGCGGGATTTCGCGGGAGCGTTATAACAGGTTTTTCATCTGCTCTACCGTTTTCTTGTCATTGCCTACAAAAATCCGGTTCCCTGCAATCGTTACCGGACGCTTGAGAAAAGTATATTCCTCCAGGATGAGGTCGCGGTACTCTTCTTCGGTCAGATCCCGCTCATCCAGCCCCATCGGCTTGAACTTCTGTGAGCGGCGGCTGAAAAGGGATTCATAACTTCCGCTCAGTTTCCGCATTTCCTCCAGCTGTTCCGGCGTGATCCTGTCTTTTTTGATATCCTGCAGGGCAAATCCCTTTGCCACCACATCCGTTTCTTCCAGTATCCGCTTGCAGGTGCTGCAGCTCGACAAATAATAGGTCCTTTTTTGCATCCTCTGTTACATGATTTCGTGTTGCAAAATTAGGCAATATATAGCGTTGCGAATATGGTAATTGTTTACTTTTACCGCATGAGCAAGAAACTCTTTTTACTAGATGCCATGGCGCTCATCTACCGCGCCTATTACGCTTTGATCAGGAACCCCAGGCTCACCAGTAAAGGCCGTAATACCAACGCGCAGTTCGGTTTTACCTCTACCCTGCTGGACCTGCTGAACAAAGAGAAACCCACGCACATCGCCGTGGCGTTCGATACCCATGCACCCACGGAAAGACATACGGATTTTGCGGATTACAAAGCCAACCGTGAAGAAGCGCCGGAAGACATCATCGCCGCCCTCCCCGATATCAAACGCATCATCGAAGGGTTTAACATCCCGGTGCTGGAAGTGGACGGATATGAAGCGGACGACATTATCGGCACTGTTGCCTGGCAAGCCGCAGCGCAAGGTTACAACGTGTACATGGTAACGCCTGATAAAGATTACGGGCAACTGGTGAAAGAGAACGTGTTCATCTGGAAGCCGCCTGCACTGGGCAACAAGGAAGAGATCCTCGGGCCCAAAGAAGTTTGCGAGCGCTGGCAGATCAAGAGCGTGGACCAGGTGGTGGACATCCTCGGACTGATGGGAGATGCCGTGGACAACATTCCCGGTATTCCCGGCGTGGGCGAAAAAACAGCCATGAAACTGCTGGCCGACTGGGGAACGCTGGAAAACGTGCTCGCCAATGTGGACAAGATCAGCGGCAAGATGGGCGAAAAGATAAAGGCTGGCACGGAAAGCGCGATCCTCTCCAAAAAACTCGCCACCATCATCACCAACGTGCCGGTAACCTTCCATGAAGAAGATTTTTGCTGTACCGAGATCAATAAAGAAGCCCTTACGGAAATATTCACCGAGCTGGAATTCAAAACCCTCGGGAAGAGGGTGCTGGGAGACGGCTTCAGCGCCCTCGGCGGAGGAGACAGCGGAAAACCCCTGCAGCAAGACCTCTTCGGGAACACCGTGGAGGCCCCGGCCGAAGCGCCCGCTCCGCTGACGGAACCGCTGGAAAGCATCGGTCTTGTTGCGGACAAGAACATCGGGAACACACCGCATACCTATCATCTCGCCGATACCCCGGAAAAGCATACCGCACTGGTGACGCAGCTGATGAAAGCCAAAGAGATCTGCTTCGATACGGAAACCACCGGTACAGACGCCAACGCCGCGGATATCGTAGGGATGAGCTTTTCCGTTACACCCGGGGAAGCCTGGTACGTGCCGCTGCCGGCGGACAGGCCTTCCGTGATAAAGATCCTCGACACCTTCCGCCCCCTGTTCAACCGCGAAGACCTGCGCTTCATCGGCCAGAATATCAAATACGATATGATCGTGCTGAAATGGTACGATACCGAGATCAAAGGGAGCATCTTCGATACCATGCTCGCTCACTATCTGATTGAGCCGGAAGGCAGGCGCAGCATGGATCTCCTGAGCGCGCAATACCTGCAATACGCACCAGTCTCCATTGAAACGCTCATCGGCAAAAAAGGCAAAGGGCAGGGCAGCATGCGCGATGTGGAAATAGAAAAGATCAAAGACTACGCGGCGGAAGATGCAGACATCACCCTGCAGCTCAAAGACAAATTCCTCCCGCTGCTCAAAGAGCGCTCGGTGGAAAAGGTGTTCTACGATGTAGAGAACCCACTCGTGAAAGTGCTCACCAATATGGAATACGAAGGTATCCGGATCGATACGCAGGCGCTGGCGGATTATTCGCGGGAGCTGGAAACGGATATCAAAAAAGCGGAGGATAGCGTGTATCAGCAGGCCGGCGTGCGCTTCAACCTCGCCTCGCCCAAGCAGCTGGGAGAAGTGCTCTTCGAGAAGCTACAGCTGGACCCTAAGGCCAAGAAAACCCGCACCGGGCAATACGCCACCGGGGAAGATGTACTGGCCAAGCTCGCCAGCAAACACCCGATCGTGGACAATATCCTCGCATTCCGCGAGCTAAGCAAATTGAAGTCCACCTACGTAGATGCGTTACCGTTAATGATCAATCCGCGGACTAACCGGGTGCATACTTCCTTTAACCAGGCGGTAGCGGTAACAGGCCGGCTGAGCTCCAACAATCCGAACCTTCAGAACATCCCCATCCGCACGGAAAGGGGCCGTGAGGTACGTAAGGCTTTTGTGCCGCGGAATGAAGAATACACGCTGCTTTCGGCGGACTACTCCCAGATAGAACTGCGTATCATTGCCGCCATCAGCGAAGATGCGAACATGACCGAGGCCTTCCGCAGCGGTCTGGATATTCACACCGCCACCGCCGCCAAAGTCTACGGCGTGGAGATCGGCGATGTTACGACGGATATGCGCCGCAATGCGAAGAGCGTGAACTTCGGGATCATTTACGGCGTGAGCGCCTTTGGACTGAGCGAGAACCTGGGCATTTCCCGCAGCGAAGCCAAAGTGCTGATCGACAATTATTTTGCACAGTATCCTTCCATTAAGCAATACATGGAAAACCAGGTGAAATTCGCGCAGAAGAACGGTTACGTGCAAACCCTGCTGGGCAGGAAGCGCTGGCTGAAAGATATCAATTCCTCCAATGCCGTCGTGCGTGGATATGCGGAACGAAATGCCATCAACATGCCCATTCAGGGTACGGCGGCGGATATGATCAAACTGGCCATGATCTCCCTGCATAAAACCTTCCGCGAACACAACCTCCGTTCGAAAATGATCCTGCAGGTGCATGACGAGTTGGTGTTTGACGCGCACCTGGAGGAAGTGGAAAAGATCAAACCCCTCATCATAGAAGGCATGCGCAACGCCATGCCGCTCTCCGTACCGGTGGAAGCCGAGATCGGTACCGGCCGGAACTGGCTGGAAGCTCATTGACCCGTATCCGGAAATTTTTTCAGGCATGCCAGAAAAGAAGATGAACAAATTGTCATTTTTTTCCTTTGGCATGCCGCTTGCATTTCCGGAAATCCTTTACTAGTTTTCATATATGATCGAAACTTCGAGGTTACAGTTGTTGCCCTGCTCGTTAAAATACTTTGAAGCGGTTTTACACGGGAATGAAGCATTAGCCCAGGTATTAGGGGTAGACGTGCCAGAGAACTGGACAGAATATCCTGAAATGGTGTTGGTGGCTTATGATAAAATGCGCAATGATCCGGCGTTGCTGGGTTGGTTCTTTTACCTGGCCATTCATAAGGCCGACAACCGCCTGATCGGTACGGCGGGCTTTAAAGGCCGCCCCACACCTGAGGGCGTTGTGGAAGTAGGCTACGAGGTGTCCCCTGACTACCGCGAGCACGGCTATGCCACGGAAATGGCGGAAACCCTGATCCGTTTTGCATTCGGCCATTCCTATGTCAGCAAAGTGATCGCTCACACACTGGAAGAATATAACGCAGCGGTAAAAGTGCTGCAAAAATGCGGCCTCCATTTTGCCGGCGCAGTGAACGGTACGGATGCGGGGGAATTGTGGCGCTGGGAGATCACCCGCGAACAATATGAAGCCCTGGCTACCGCTCATCCATCTTCCTGATCGCCATAATGCCTGCTACCATTACATTTGTTGCTTTCTTTACAACATAAAGCAAGCGCATGAAGAAATGGATGGTGAGCGCTGCGCTTTTACTGAGCGCAGCTGCAGAAGCACAAAACATGCCCGCCACCAATAAACCGGGCAGCAATTACCAGTTTACCGTACTCAGGAACCAGGATGCTTTCGCCGTGCAGAACCAGGGCGCTACCGGCACCTGCTGGTCTTTTTCCGGGCTCTCTTTCTTTGAATCCGAACTGCTCCGTATGGGCAAAGGTAAAAACCTCAACCTGAGCGAAATGTTCGTGGTTCGCAAGATGTATCCGCTGAAAGCTGCCAACTATGTACGGATGCACGGCAAAGCCAATTTCGGCGATGGCGGCGGATTTCCTGACGACCTGCTCTGCCTCCGGAAATACGGGCTCGTGCCGCAGGACGTGTATGACGGCAATCGCCAGAAAACTTACAATCACGGGGAAATGCTGAAGCTCCTCGAAGGAATGACCAAAACCCTCGGAGACGCGCAGGCCCTCAACCCCTCGTGGCCCAAAGCCCTCGATGGCGTACTGGATGCCTATCTCGGACAAGCGCCGGAGAAATTTTCCTACAACGGTAAAGAATATACCCCACAATCTTTCGCCAAAGATCTCGGCCTCCATGCAGATGACTATGTGATCATCTCCTCTTTCTCCCACCACCCCTTCTACGAGCAGTTCGTGCTGGAAGTGCCGGATAACTGGAACTGGGAACGGGTGTACAATGTGCCGCTGAATGAATTCACCAGCATTGCGGAACAGGCGGTCATGAACGGCTATACCATCGCCTGGGCGGCGGATGTGAGCGAGAAAGGCTTCTCTTTCAAAGACGGGCTGGCCATTGTGCCGGAAAAAGACTGGGCGGACTATAGTGAAAAAGAGCGCCAGGATCTGTTCACGACCCCGGCCAAAGAAAAAGTGATCACGCAGGAAAACCGCCAGCAGGCTTTCGATAATTTTGAAACACAGGATGACCACGGGATGCATATCACCGGGATGGCCAAAGACCAGCAGGGCGATAAGTTTTTCATTGTAAAGAACTCCTGGGGTACAGGGAATACCTGTGGTGGCTATTTTTATGCTTCCATGCCCTATTTCGCATATAAGACCACCTGTTTCATGGTGAACAAAAAGGCCATTCCGGCCGATATCGCCAGAAAAATGGGAATCAAATAATCGTGAAACGGGGGTATGTTGCAATACCTCCGTTTTTCTTTTACATCAGCTCTTCCCAGTTCCCCGCTCCTTCCCGCACCAGCTCCGGCTCCGGGCCGGTACAGTCTACAACCGTGGAAGTAACAATCCCTCCGGGCCCTCCGTTGATCACGATATCCACCAGCTTCCCGAATTTTTCATGGATGATCTCCGGATCGGTATATTCTTCCACATAATGATCCACCGGAAGGGAAGTACTCATCACCGGGTTGCCCAATTCCTTCACAATCGTACGGCAGATCGTGTTATCAGGAACCCTTATCCCAACAGTATCCCGCTTTGTTTTCAGCATCTTCGGTACCTGCCGGCTGGCAGGCAGGATGAACGTATACGGTCCGGGTAACGCTTTCTTCAACAGCCGGAACAGCGGTGTATCTACGCTTTTCGTATAATCGGTAAGGTGGCTGAGATCATAACAGATAAAGGAAAAATGCGCTTTCTTCGGATCGATTCCTTTGATCCGTGAAATACGCGCTACCGCTTCGTTTTTGAAAATGTCGCAACCCATCCCGTACACGGTGTCTGTTGGATAGATGACCACACCGCCGTCTTTCAGGCATTCGATTACCGTTTTCAGATTACGCGGGTTCGGGTTTTGCGGATGCAGTTCCAGTAACATGTCCTTCCTGTTTTTAAGTTATAACAATAGATCTGAAAGCAATGTTGCCTCGTGAAAAATACAAGAATCTTGCTAACTTTCCGCCCGATGAAATTAAAAGGCATTGTTCCCAGAACCTGGCGACTGTTTAAAAAAATTTTTCTCATTCTCTTTATTGCACAACTGGTGTACATCGTATTGCTCCGCTGGGTAAACCCGCCCATCACCACTACGATGATCGGTAGTTGGTTCAGTCTTTGGGGTACCAACAAGTCCTTCAAAAGAAATTACGTGAGCCTGCAGGAAATTTCGCAACATGCCAAGCTGGCTGTGATCGCCAGCGAAGATCAGCTCTTTCCCGATCATAACGGGTTCGACTTCAAATCCATTGAAAAAGCGATGAAGCACAACCGTACCAGCAAGAAGATCCGTGGCGCCAGCACCATCAGTCAGCAGGTGGCCAAGAATGTTTTTCTCTGGCAGGGCGGCGGGTTTTTCCGCAAAGGGCTCGAAGCGTATTTTACATTCATGATCGAACACATCTGGGGAAAGAAGCGGATACTGGAAGTATATATGAATGTGGCGGAAATGGGAGAAGGTATCTTTGGAATCGATGCAGCCGCACAGGCTTATTATCATAAACCCGCGTCTGACCTTAACCGCGAGGAATCAGCCATGATAGCCGCTGCCCTGCCGAACCCGGTGGTATTTACAGTTGTACCGCCTGCAAGGTTCACTGCCTGGAAGCAGAAGAAGGTGCTTATACAAATGCGCAACCTCGCCGGTGATCCCGATATTGCTGACCTGGTCAGGTAATTCTTTTTATTTCGACAGGATGCCCTCCACCCCGCGGATCCCTGCCTGCAACCGCTGTTCATGATCCCCGCGGATGTCCACCCAGGGCACACCGGAATTCATGACAATATCCCGGTAGATCTGGTAGAAGTACGCCCTTTCCTCCGGCGCCGGATGTTCCCGCTGCGGATCATCTTCCCAGGGGATGTCGATATACGTGAGAAGATAAAGATCATAGTTCCGCGAAGCGATCAGATCAAGTATTTGCGGATCACAATCGCCGTACCTGGCTTCACTCCAGACTTTCACTACATACAGGTCCGTATCGCACACCAACACCCGGGAAGCGTTCGCGGCCATTTCATCTTCCGTTCGCAACTGTCCTGCCGCAATATGCAAAAGGTCTTCCTGCGTATAAGCACGGCCCAGTGTTTCCAGGTAACCCCGCGCGAATTCCGGCACCCAGGCTGTATGGAAATACGCCGCCAGCTGCTCGCTGAGCGTACTCTTGCCGGTGGACTCCGGACCGATGACCACTATTTTTTTCACGCCTCTTTTTCGTTTAGCTGTTGACGGTAGAGCTTCAGCCAATGGAAATACCCTGTGACCGCCACAATGAACAGAAATATGGTAAGCAGCGCCGTAAGCGCCAGATGCTTGTAGAACAACAACGGCACTGCCACAAAGTTTGAAATGTTCAGGAAGATCCAGTTCTCTACTTTCCGCTTCGCCAGCAGCCACATGCCGCTGCAGGCCATGGCAGATACGAACGCGTCCAGCATCGGCACGTCTGAATTGGAAAAACGATGCAGCAGGAGATAAATAACGCCCCATCCGATCACCGCGATACCCACGGCTGTTCCCAGTTCCCGTTTGTTCACCCGGGTAATGCCGATGGAATGATGAGATGCATCTTTCCGCGCCCAGTTATACCAGCCGTACACACTCATGATGAAGTAATACGCGTTCAGCGCCGCTTCCGCATACAGCCGAAAATGCTGCTGCCCCAGCATATACGTGTAAATGCCGGTGCTGATGAGCCCGGTCGGGTACACCCATACGCTGTTCTGCCGCGAGCAAAGCACGCTCAGCACGCCGAACAATACGGCAACGGCTTCCAGCCAGGTCATCTGCCGGAAACCGCTTAGGATTTCCTGTGATATTTCTTGCATACGTTATTCTTTATCCCCGATCAGCACCCCGGAAACATTCCAGGCGCTGAAACTGCTGCCTTCGGGCTTACCCAGGGGAATGGCCACCTGCAGCGTATGTTTTCCGGGAGCAAGGTCCGGCAGCGGTATTTCTACCGGTAACGTCAATGTGCCGGGGCACCAGTTGGAACGGCTGAGATCGGAAGAAGACAGCCCGTTGCCGAAGTTACCGGATGCAGGGTTCAGAAGACGGTAAGTGCCGCAATCCTCCCGCCACGGAATGAAATGATACACCCGCTTGCCATCCGCGAAGATCTCGTTGAGTTTGGGAACAAACTCATCGCCTCCGCCCCAGCCACCGTGGCCGGTGGAAATGTAGCGCAACCGGAGGTTCCTGATCCCTTTCGGAACATCCACGGTAACGGTGAGTGAATCCTTATCAAACAACGTCCCATATTCCTGCCCGGCCATTTCCATGATGTTGGTACTGTTGAACACGGGCATCACCCAGGATTTCTGCTCTCCCGTCGCCTCTCCGTCATAACCCGGATAGTATTTGAACTGCAGGCTGGCTTTATGTCCGCCTTTATCATAATTCCCGATAAATATCCCGATCCAGACTTCTCCCTGCAGGCGCGGAAGCAGGGCTGTGATATCCTGCCTGAACACCGCGGAATCCGCCCAGTTGTATCCTTTGATCTTCGCCTGTGCATTGAAGTGCCGCACCCCGAATGGTGTGAAAAAGCGCATCAGTTCCAGCGGCGGAAGATAGTTGTCAGTCGAAATGATCCCCTGGTACTTCTTCCCGTTGCGGGCGGCGTATACCGGTAACGCCTGTACGCCGTTCTGCAGGCCGTTCAGAAAGGAGACGGGTTTATCCCCCGGGATCATGAATACAGAACCGGTACGGTCGTACGCATCTCCGTTGGAATACTGCACCAGTTCGGCAAACAGCCGTTGCCCCGGTTTTGCTGCGGGGAGTTTTACCTTCTTCAGGATCACGGTGCCGCCGGAATAACGGTAGGTGATATTCAGCTGTTCCCCTGCAGGGTTCTCCGATTTATTTCCGAAGCTGATCTGCTCCTGGTCAAAAATGGTCAGCGTGGTATAACGGCTGTCGATCACCTGGCGTTGATAAGTGGGTTCATCCACGAGGGCGCCTTTGTTCGCCGGCCATGCCAGTTCTTCGGGCGTAATGCTGCGGTATTCGATCTTCGTGGCTACCGTTTCTGCGTTGCCGTTGCGGATTGTTTTCAGCACGAGGCCCAGGCCCGGCGCGATAGTGATATTCGGTGTGCCTTTTATTTTGAGATCATGGGTGTACCATACTTCAATGGTATTGGAGCGGATAAAGACTTTCGCTTTTTTGCAGGGGATGCCGAGGATGGTGTCTGTCCCCGGCTGTGGCTCCGGTTTGGCGTATTCGGTAAAGGGTTTCTTCAACGTGTATACGTTACCGTTGCTATTCAATACCTGGTAACTGGCCTTTTCCGCCAGTTGCAGGAACTGCTGCTCGGTTTGCCTGCCTTGCGGTGACAAATGCACCTGGTTGCCTTTGATATAGAGTTTGAATTCCCCGCGGCTTTCCTTTCCGTTATTCCGGAATCCATAGGTCACCACTGCTTCCGTCTGCTGCGCAAATGCGGGCATTGCGGACAGTGCCAGCATGCATCCAAATAAAAATCCTCTCATACACATTTTTAATTGGCTGCAAGATAAAAGAAAAAGCGCAGCCTGAGGCTGCGCTTTTAACACTATCATTCACTCAACTATGGCTTATTCTGCTTCTGCTACCACTTCCTTCACTTCGGGGATCATCCGCTTCATCATGCCTTCAATACCGGCTTTGAGCGTGATCATGGAAGACGGGCAGCCTGAACAGGACCCCTGCAGCATCAGCGTTACCACGCCTTCGTGGTAATCTTTGAACTGGATAGCGCCGCCATCCATTTCTACGGCAGGTTTCACGTAGTTCTCGAGTAATTCCCTGATGCGTTGTACTACTTCGCTTTCATCGCCGCTGGTAACGGGCGCCACAACAATTTCTTCTTCGTTGATGACCGTACGGTTGTCCTCCAGGTATTCCTTCAGGAATTGTTTGATGCTGGGGATCACATCCATCCAGTCTGTATCATTGGTTTTGGTAAGCGTCACAAAGTTGCTGCAGATGAACACCCCGCGAATAAAGGGGAACGTGAACAGCTCGGCTGCCAGTGGAGAAGGTTTGGTGCTGGCCGCATCAGGGAAATCAATAGATTTATTCGGATACAGGAGTTTATTCACCACAAACTTCATCGTTTCCGGGTTGGGTGTCATCTCTGTATAGATACTAATGATGGGATTTCCTGTTTTGATCATTATTTATAATTTTCTCGCCCAAAATTAACGAAATTTTCCCGGAGTTCGGCGCCCCGAACCCCTCTTTCCGCGCTTCCGGCTCCAACTGTGATCTATTTAATTATTTTTGCACTATGTTACAGACTAAGACCCTGCATGCACGCAAGCGGATCGCGCTGATAGCGCATGACCACAAAAAGGCTGAATTAAAGGAATGGGCGGAGTACAACAAGACAGTTTTAACGAGACATGAGCTGTATGCGACCGGCACAACCGGCAAAATGCTCGAAGAAGCCCTGGATGTATCCGTTCGTAAGCTGTTAAGCGGCCCGTTGGGAGGAGATCAACAGATAGGAGCAGCCGTGGCAGAAGGCAGGATTGATGTGATCATCTTTTTCTGGGATCCCATGGAGGCCCTGCCGCATGATCCCGACATCAAAGCCCTGCTACGCCTGGGCGTGGTCTGGAATATCCCGATGGCCAGCA
Source organism: Chitinophaga niabensis (assembly GCA_017849435.1). GTDB lineage: Bacteria > Bacteroidota > Bacteroidia > Chitinophagales > Chitinophagaceae > Chitinophaga > Chitinophaga niabensis_A. The sequence goes on along the minus strand of JAFIGY010000002.1, from coordinate 401,933 downwards.
ATCGTGCGTCTGCGGACTTCCTGATGACTTCTCCCCTGATGCACCAGGAGTACAACGCCATCCTGCCGGATTACAGCCAGTATCTGGGGCGCAAGCTCTAGAATCCGCCACCGGCAACATTTTCCCGCTAATTCCACAAACACGGTTACTGGAATGTCAGAACACAGGGAGAAGGTTTTCCTCCTTCGTCACTGCCGGTGCGCCGTTTCGTAATGCGCTTTCAGCATATCTTCCCCGAAATCATTCTTCAGGTCTCGGAAAGTAGTATGTACGTGATTGGCGTTGTTCTGCGTATTATCATATTCGATCAGGAACGTAGGTCCCTGTATCCGGTAATAATGCCCGATTCCCCACTGCCGGCCGCCGGCCCAGGCGAAATGCAGGTTCTCCCAGCCTGCAGCAGCGATCTCTTTCCAGAGAATATCCGCCATCAGTTTCGTGTAACGATCCACATACACAGCCAGCAGCCGTTTTAACTGCTGTTGCTGATCCGCCGTAAGGCTGTTATAGGCAATCCCCGGCGGTTCCTGCAGCCAGGCCTTGCGCTTGTTGCCGGTGATAATATCTGCCGGCGCTTTCTCCGCTACCACAGCCTGTTTTGCCTGTCCGGAATCCAGTGATGACAACAGCCGGAACGCCAGTGCGGATTCCTCCTTCAACAGCTGCCTCCCCTTCTCTGCACCTCCCGGAACAATGGCGGGATTAGATCCCATAAACGCCGGCGTTACAGCCACAAGATGCTGATCCATGGCGGAGAAGTTCAGGGAAAGATGATGCCCTTCCATCCGCCATCCCCAGGGCTTCCCTTTACCCGGCTCACCGAAGACTGAAAAGAAATATTTCCCCGGATCGCGGTATTCATCTTCCTTCCCGCGGCCTTCCAGCTCCCGGAGGATGTTCTCGGTCTCTACGATAGTGGTCGCTTTCCGGTATCCCTCCCCGCTCATGCAAAGCTTCAGCAAGGCGTAAGCTTTCCGGCGCTGCAGTTCGTTCATCGCTTTTAATGGCAGCCCTTTCCGCGCCTTGGGCACAAAATGCCAGTTGAACCGCTCCTGGTCGTCCCAGCTGAAGCAGGTTTGACCGCGAAGGGAAGTATCCAGCGCTGCTACAAATTCCTGCGCTGCCTTTTCTATTTCTTTTGTGGTGGATTGGCTTCGGGCCATGATCGGCAACAACAACAGCCATAAAAGATGTTTTTTCATACCGTGGAAAATGATACTTACAAAATACAAATCTTTTTTACAGTCTTTCGATGAATAAAAATGGCAGCAGTTTGGCGTTCCTTTTGCTGGAAATGAACCACTTCTGTTTGGGATTTGGCAGTTGGAGTTTTATTTTCGCAGTTTTCAGGGTTAAAAGCATCTATCAGGAAATGGTGAAGTACTTTTTGGCCGTATTATTCATGTGTGGCATCGTGATACAGCAGGGCAAGGCGCAATTACCGCCCAAGCGGGAACTGAGGGCCGTGTGGATCGCCACGGTCGAGAATATTGACTGGCCGTCCCGCAAAGGACTGAGCGCAGCTCAGCAGCAGCAGGAGTTCATCTCCCTGCTGGATGCGCATCAGCGGAACGGGATCAATGCCATTATTTTCCAGGTAAGGCCCGCCGCCGACGCTTTTTATCTCTCCCCTTTCGAACCCTGGAGCGAATTCCTCACCGGAACACAAGGCCAGCCGCCTGTACCGTATTATGATCCATTGGAATTCATGATAACGGAAACGCATAAACGCGGAATGGAATTCCATGCCTGGTTCAATCCTTACCGCGCGGTGTCCAATATCCGCAGCAGCAGCGTGGCCCCGAATCATATCACCCGCCTGAAACCGCAGTGGTTTTTCACTTACGGCGACAGGAAATATTTTGATCCCGGGATTCCCGAAGTGCGCACCTACGTCACGGAAGTGATCCGCGATGTGGTCCGCCGCTATGATGTTGATGCCGTTCATTTTGATGATTACTTCTATCCTTATCGCATCGGCGGCCGGGACTTCCCGGATAACGCCAGCTATCGCACTTACGGGAAAGGGAAAAGTCTGGATGACTGGCGTCGCTTCAATGTAGATACCATTATCCAGATGCTGAACACCACTATCAAGGCGGAGAAGCCCTGGGTGAAATTCGGGATCAGTCCGTTCGGCGTATGGCGTAATCGGGACAAGGACCCGGACGGCTCCCCCACCCGCGCGGGCATCACCAACTACGACGATCTCTACGCCGATGTGATCAAATGGCAGCGGATGGGCTGGATCGACTACCTCACCCCACAGCTCTACTGGGAATTCGGACATCGGCTTGTACCCTTCGATGTGCTGGTGAACTGGTGGGCACAGCATGCTTACGGGCGGCATGTCTATATCGGTCACGCGCCTTACCGCATCGGGAGTTCTGCCGGCTGGAGGGACCCCAATGAAATGCCCCGGCAGATACAGGCCACCCGCGCACTGGCCACCATTCATGGCAGCGTGTTCTACAGCTCCCGGCCGTTTCTCGCGAATCCGCTGGGCGTACTGGATTCCCTCCGGAATCATTTCTACCGCTATCCCGCCCTTCGGCCCACTATGCCCTGGCTGGACAATAAACCCCCGGATCCCCCTTATTTCATAGACGCCTTCGAAAGGCCCGAAGGGCTTGAGCTTCGTTGGTCCGATGATGATACCTCCGGTCAAACGCGGCAGTATGTGGTGTATCGCTTCGATGAAAAAGATGTGATCAACGTGAATGACCCTACGAAGATCCTCGCCATCGTACCGCAAATGGTAGACCCGGTGTGGATGGATAAAACATATATAAAAGGTCACGGGTATATTTATATCGTTACGGCACTGGACCGTATGCAAAATGAAAGCATGATCAGCGACCCACTGAAGGTGGAAGTGGTCAATGGCAAGGCCCGCTTTGATTTCGAGCCTTGACGGACAGTGTTTTACACAATTTATCACCAGGCCGGGAAACGCTCCCGGCTTTTTTGTGTCCGATATGCTCCGGGAGGCGCTTCAATTTTTAATTATTTCAAACTACACGGCCCTCTGTTTTAAATTTTTCTAAATTTTTTGCGTTTAATAGAACTTTATGTAAAAAATTCCGGGTTCCTTTAGTATCTTTAAACCGTTCCCAAGCAATTACGGTACCTGAGCCCGGAGGAAACTCCTGCCGGGAGGAGTGTATCTGAAAAAAGGAAAAAATCTAAGCCAATGCGAAAAGTGAGCCAAGAGCAAGGTTTGTATCGTCCGGAATTTGAACATGACGCGTGCGGTACGGGCTTTACAGCCCATATCAAGGGACGGAAATCCCATCAGATCATCCGTGATGCATTGACGATGCTGGAAAATATGGAACATCGTGGTGCCTGTGGAAGCGAGCGTACTACCGGCGACGGTGCCGGTATCCTTATACAGATGCCGCATGAATTCCTGTATGCGGAATGCCTGAAACTAGGCATCAAGCTGCCGGAATCCGGTAAATATGGCGTTGGGATGGTGTTCTTCCCGAAAGAGCCCCGCTGGCGCGAAGAATGTCGCGAAATCATCCAGCGTTGCGCGGAAAAACTGGGTCTGGATATCCTGGGTTACCGCAAAGTTCCCGTACGTCCGGACGGCATCGGTGAAACAGCGCTTTCTGTAGAACCGGAGATCGAGCAATTGTTCATCGCCTGCCCTTATCATATCTCCGATCCGGAAGCTTTTGAACGGAAGCTGTTCGTATTGCGCAATTATATTACCAAAACGGTACGCAATTCTATCCCGAAAGATAAAGCCGAGATCTATTTTGCATCCTTCTCGCACAAAATCATTGTATATAAAGGACAGCTGACCACTTACCAGGTAGGCCATTATTATACAGACCTCCGCGATGAACGGATGGTATCCGCATTCGGACTGATCCATAGCCGCTTTGCGACGAATACTTTCCCCAGCTGGAAGCTGGCGCATCCGTTCCGCTACATCGCGCATAACGGGGAGATCAATACGTTGAAAGGTAACCTGAACTGGCTCCGCGCCGGCGAAAACAGCTTTGTGACCAAATACTTCACGCCGGAAGAAATGGAAATGCTTTCTCCGATCGTGGATGAAGGACAATCTGATTCCGCGTGTCTGGACAATGTGATCGAGCTGCTCAATCTTACCGGTCGCTCCCTGCCGCATGTGATGATGATGCTGATCCCGGAAGCCTGGGATGGAAATGAGGATATGGATCCGGTAAAGAAAGCATTCTATGAATATCACGCTTCCCTGATGGAGCCCTGGGATGGCCCTGCATCTATCTCCTTTACGGATGGCAGGATCATCGGTGCTACCCTGGACCGGAACGGCCTTCGCCCTTCCCGTTTTGTGGTGACGAAAGATGATCGGGTGATCATGGCGTCCGAAGCCGGTGTGCTTCCCATCGACCCGAAAAATGTAAAAGAAAAAGGCCGTCTGCAGCCGGGCAGGATGTTCGTGGTAGATATGGAACAGGGCCGCATTATCGGAGACGAAGAACTGAAACAACAGATCTGCTCTCAGCAACCTTATGCTGAATGGCTGAACAAATACAAGATCCGTATCGATGAGCTGCCCGAACCCCGCGTAACCTTTACGCATCTGGAACGGGAACAGATCTTCAAATATCAGCGCGCTTTCGGGTACGCTACGGAAGATCTGGAAACGATCATCGCGCCGATGTCGATCGATGGTAAAGAGCCTGTTGGTTCTATGGGTACAGATGTGCCCCTGGCCATTCTCAGCGATCAGCCGCAACACCTGAGCAGCTATTTCAAACAGCTGTTCGCACAGGTGACCAACCCGCCCATCGATCCTATCCGGGAAAGACTGGTGATGTCTCTCGCAACATTTGTGGGAAACAACGGGAATCTGCTGGACGAGGATCCGCTGCACTGCCATAGCGTTGCACTGCCACATCCGATCCTGAACAACTACGATCTCGAAAAGATTCGCAGTATCGACACCGGTATCTTCCAGGCCAAAACATTGCATACGTATTTTAAAGCGGACGGTAAACCGGGCTCGATGGAAAAAGGGCTTGCGCGCCTGTGCCGTTATGCAGTAGACGCGGTGGAAGACGGATTTGAAGTGATCATCCTTTCAGACCGCGCCATCGACTCCGAACATGCCGCTATCCCTTCCCTGTTGGCACTTTCCGCCGTACACCATCACCTGATCCGCAAAGGTTACCGCGGGCAGGTAGGTCTGATCGTGGAAGCGGGCGATGTTTGGGAAGTACATCATTTCGCCTGCCTGCTTGGGTTTGGCGCCACCGCCATCAACCCCTATCTCGCGCTGAGCACCATTCGCGACATGCGCCTGAGTGGCAAGCTGCAGACGGAGCTGGATGTGGACAAACTCAAAAAGAATTACATCAAAGCTGTTTGCGAGGGCCTGCTGAAAGTCTTCTCCAAAATGGGCATCTCCACCCTGCAATCTTATCAGGGTGCGCAGATCTTCGAGATACTCGGTATCAATAAAACCGTTGTTGATAAATATTTCGCCGGCGCCGTTTCCCGTATACAGGGCCTTGGGCTGGATGAAATTGCACAGGAAACGCTGGCCAAACACTGGACGGGCTATGGCCGGAAAGAAACACCGGTACAGCGTTTAACGCCGGGGGGTATTTACCAGTGGAAACGGAAGGGGGAGTTCCACCTTTTCAATCCCACCACCATCCACCTGTTGCAGTATTCAACACGCATGAATGATTACAACATCTTTAAAAAATATTCTAAGGCCGTAAACGATCAAAGTGAAAAGGCCGCCACCCTCCGCAGCCTGTTTACGTTTAAGCGTAACCGTGAGTCCGTGCCGCTGGAAGAAGTGGAATCTGCAGAAAGCATCCTGAAACGCTTTGCCACCGGCGCGATGAGCTTCGGCTCCATCAGCCACGAGGCGCACTCTACGCTGGCCGTCGCCATGAACCGCATTGGCGCGAAAAGCAATACCGGCGAAGGCGGTGAAGACGAGCTCCGCTATGAATTGCTGCCCAACGGCGATTCCATGCGTTCCGCGATCAAACAAGTAGCTTCCGCCCGCTTCGGGGTCACCAGCAATTACCTGACCAATGCAGATGAATTGCAGATTAAAATGGCACAGGGTGCAAAACCAGGTGAAGGCGGGCAGTTGCCCGGTCATAAAGTAGACGACTGGATCGCAAAGGTTCGGCATGCTACGCCCGGCGTAGGTCTGATCTCTCCGCCACCGCACCACGATATCTATTCCATCGAAGACCTCGCGCAGCTGATCTTTGACCTGAAGAACGCTAACCGCGCCGCACGCATCAGTGTGAAGCTGGTTTCAAAAGCAGGTGTAGGAACCATTGCCGCCGGGGTTGCAAAGGCGCATGCAGATGTGGTGCTCGTTTCCGGCCACGACGGCGGAACGGGGGCTTCTCCCATCAGCTCCGTCAAACATGCCGGACTGCCCTGGGAACTTGGTCTTGCCGAAACCCATCAAACACTCGTACGCAACAAACTCCGCAGCCGCGTGATCGTACAAACAGACGGTCAGCTGAAAACCGGCCGGGATATCGCCATCGCTACCCTGCTCGGCGCAGAGGAATGGGGCGTTGCCACCGCCGCGCTGGTAGTAGAAGGATGTATCATGATGCGTAAATGCCATCTCAATACCTGTCCCGTTGGCGTTGCCACACAAGATCCCGAACTGCGCAAACGCTTTGCCGGCGACCCGCAGCACGTGGTGAACTTCTTCCACTTCCTCGTAGCAGAGCTGCGGGAGATTATGGCAGAACTCGGCTTCCGTACGGTGAAGGAGATGGTGGGACAGGTAGATGTGTTGAAAGTGCGCGAGAACGTATCTCACTGGAAATACAAACACCTCGATCTTTCCCCCGTACTGTACCGTGAGCCGGCTTCCGATGAAACCGGACTGTACAAACAGGAAGAGCAGGATCACGGGTTGGCGGAAGTGCTGGACTGGCAATTGCTCAAAGCGGCCAAACCAGCGCTGGAAAACAAGACCCGCGTATTCGGAAAATACAATGTGCGGAATACGGATCGTACCATCGGTACCATCCTTTCCAATGAAATATCAAAGATCTACAAGGGCGATGGTCTTCCGGAAGACACCATCCACTTCAAGTTCACCGGTTCCGCCGGGCAAAGCTTCGGAGCGTTCAACACCAAAGGCGTAACGCTCGAACTGGAAGGAGAAGCCAATGATTACTTCGGGAAAGGGCTTTCCGGTGCACAACTGGTGCTCTATCCTTCTACCGAAGCAGGTTTCAAAGCGGAAGAGAACATCATTGCCGGTAACGTGGCACTCTATGGCGCCACTTCCGGGGAAGCCTATATCCGCGGCAAGGCCGGAGAGCGTTTCTGTGTGAGGAATTCCGGCGCCACCGTAGTGGCAGAGGGCACCGGCGACCATGGTTGTGAATACATGACCGGCGGTAAAGCGGTGATCCTGGGCGAAACCGGGCGAAACTTCGGAGCGGGTATGAGTGGCGGTATCGCTTTTGTGTACGATGTGAAAGGCAGCTTCGCCGGCCGCTGCAATAAAGACATGATTGACCTGGACCCGCTTGGGGAAGAGGATGCTGTTTTGCTGCACGACCTGGTCACTAAACATCACGCCTATACGAATAGTACCGTGGCAAAGTTCATCCTGAAAGATTGGGAGAACCAGCTGCGCCATTTCGTAAAAGTATTCCCGAAAGAATACAAGGCTGTGCTCAAAGCCGCAGCACAGAAAAGCGTGAAGAGCAAAGCGTAAGCGCATCGTGGAGTAAACAATTTTAAAAGCAGATCAAGCAGAGATATGGGTAAACCAACAGGATTTCTGGAATTTACACGGGAGCTTCCCGGAAAGGCTGACACCAAGAGCCGGGTAAAGCACTATAACGAGTTTGTGGAGCGTTTCGCTGAACCGGCGCTGAACCAGCAGGCTGCGCGCTGCATGAACTGCGGTGTGCCTTTCTGCCACAGCGGATGCCCTTTGGGCAACGTGATCCCGGAGTTTAACGATGCGGTGTACCGGAAGGACTGGCAGGAGGCGTACGATGTGCTGACCTCTACCAACAACTTCCCCGAATTCACCGGCCGTATTTGTCCGGCCCCCTGTGAAAGCTCCTGCGTGCTGGGTATCAATCAACCTCCGGTGGCCATCGAGGAAATAGAAAAACATATTATTGAAATAGCATTCGACAAGGGATTGGTGAAGGCCAAAGCGCCAAGGGTGCGCACCGGTAAGAAAGTAGCAGTGATCGGTTCCGGTCCTGCCGGTCTGGCCGCTGCCGCGCAGCTTAACTATGCGGGCCACCAGGTAACGGTGTTCGAACGGGATGATAAACCCGGCGGGCTCCTGCGTTACGGCATCCCTGACTTCAAGCTGGAAAAGTGGGTGGTAGAAAGAAGGATCAGTTTGATGGAAGAAGAAGGCGTGATATTCCAATGCAATGCCAACGTAGGCGTGAACGTTAGTGTGAACGACCTGCTCCGCGAATACAATGCCGTGGTGCTGGCCGGTGGATCTACTATTCCCCGTGACCTCGCCATTCCGGGCCGTGAGTTGAAAGGCGTGCATTTTGCAATGGACTTCCTCAAGCAACAGAACAAACGCCTCAGCAAAATAAAAGTGGACGGTGAAGATATTTTCGCAACGGGCAAGAACGTTGTAGTGATCGGTGGCGGTGATACCGGATCCGATTGCGTGGGCACTTCCAACCGGCACGGCGCGGTAAGCATAACACAGCTGGAACTGTTGCCCAAGCCTCCCGGCGAGCGTTCTGATTATATGCCCTGGCCCACTTATCCGATGGTTCTGAAAACATCCACTTCTCACGAAGAAGGAGCAGACCGCAAATGGGCCATCGCTACAAAAGCATTTGTGGGCGATGAAAAAGGCAACCTGAAAGGTCTGCTGCTGGTGGACCTGCAATGGAGCCTCGGTGAAGATGGCCGCCCCGCGCGCTTCACAGAAGTCCCTGGCTCCGAAAGGGAAGTTCCCTGTGAACTCGCACTCCTCGCCATGGGCTTTGTTCATCCGCAACACAAAGGCATGATCGATGACCTTGGTGTGGAAACAGACGATCGCGGGAATGTGAAAGCCACGGAAAAAGCGTACCAGACCTCCATTCCGAAAGTTTTTGCCGCCGGCGATATGCGTCGTGGACAGTCACTTGTGGTATGGGCTATCAGTGAAGGACGCGAGTGTGCAAGAAAAGTGGACGAGTTCCTCATGGGCAGCTCACAACTGGAAAGCAAAGACCATTCATTAATGGCGCTTTCCCTCTGATTTTAATCTTAACTTTTTCTCATAAGCAGGTTTAGATTTTGTTGTAACCTTCAGCCGGGCCGGGTTTTTACCCGGCCTTTTCTTTTTTTCATCTGTTATCGATCATTCCTCTTTCCGGTAGATCAATCATATACAATTAATTCTTATTCAATATATTATTAAGATATAAAACAAGCGAAGGCAAATGTGTAACTTTTTACTGGTTAACGATCGCTAACCGGTTTTTTCTTCACTTTAATCTATCATGTTATGCCAAACAAATCGCTTAAAATTTCTACCAGCAGCATCCTGGAGAAAGTACAGAACGAGTATGCATTCCTAAGCCGCACCACCACATTTTCACTGCAGGAATTATTTAATCACGGCTCATTCCGGCTGGATGAGTATTGCCGTGAGTTCACACCGCACCCGCAAAGCGACGAGCTGCGCAAGGTCGCAAAAGAGTTCGGGGAAGCATATGGGGTGTGGCTGGACAATGCCAAACATCACATCACCTGTGCCCTCTTCCTCTATCCCACAGCGGAACCGCAGCGAATGCTCACGATGATGAAGAACCTCACCATCGATTTTTATCTGAATGATGTGATGGGGCGCGATGTATTCCATCTCCTTCCGCCCGAAAAACAAAAAGAAGCAAAACAGATCATTCAGCGAATGGGGAAATATGATTCGCAGCTGCACATCTCCCCGCTCGCGCCGGACATGGAAAAGGCGAACACGGAAGTGCTTCGCGACTTCAGGGATTCCGCTCCTGCGGCGTGGTTCGAAAAATTCCATCGTCTCTACACCTACCACATTGCGATCACTCACCGCGATAATAACGCATCGTCTCTTGGACGGATCCCCTCTGTAGAGGAATATGTGGATATGCGCTGTCATCTTTCCGGCATGCACCACATTGTGCTGTGGGTGGAATACGGGGACGGTCTTTTCCTCGACTGGACCTGGCTTCGCGCCATGCAGCTGGATCAGGAGCTGGAACGCCTTCACTGGGTAACGGCCGCTTTCGGCGCTCTTTCCAACGATCTCTTCTCGTTTGAAAAAGAAGTGATCCAAAACGGCGCGGATTCCAACCTCCTCATGGTGATCGCATTGAACGAACCTGATCTGTCCCTGTTCCAGGTGATTTACCGCGCAGCCGCCATGGTACGCGAACTGCTCATTGAATATGTATCCCTGCTGGAGCATATCCGTCAACAATGTAAAGCGTGGATGGATCATTATCCGGAAAGAGTAAGCACATTGGAGATCCACCTCAACGGGCTGGAACGCGGCGTACAAGCCAGCTGGATGTGGCAGGTATATACCCAACGTTATAAACAGGCGCAATCCATCTGGGAAGAAACGCAGATCGCCACACCGGCTAAAGTGCGTGCAGTATAAGGCTTTACGTTATTCCTGTAATTCCTCATTGCTACGATGCAGCTGTTTCTGAAGCAGCTGAAGCAGCGCCCTGTGGTCAACGGGTTTCTCGATGAACGCGTCTGCCCCCGCTGCCAGCAAGGCTTCACGGGATTCTATAAAAGCATCGCCGGTGGCGACTATTACAGGAATATCTTTCAGTAACGCATTATCCTTCAGATGGAGCAGGGTTTCTTCTCCATCCATGATCTCCATGTGATAATCGAGAATGATCGCGTCGGGAATGGTCTTTTTCACCAGCTCCAGCAGCTCCAGGCCATTATGCGCAACGGTGACCTGGCATCCCATCTGGTCCAGCAGGCGGGAAAGCAACATCGCATTCAGTTCGTTATCTTCCGCGATCATCACATGTACTTCTCCAAGGTCCGTGATCTCGGGAATGGCCTCCTCGGCCGCAAGATCCTCTTCATGCCCAACGCACAATGGAAGCACGGCGGTGAAAACGGTGGGCAGGCCCGGTGAACTATCCACCGTGATGGTGCCGCCCATCGCTTCCACTTTGTTCTTTACGATGTACAGCCCCAGCCCGGTGCCTTCGGTGTACTTGTTTTTATCGGTTACAAAAGGATCAAAGATGATCGCCCGTTTTTCCGGGGGGATATGCGGCCCCACATTGCTCACCTGCAGCCTCCAGTTGGCTTTGCCTCCGATGGCCGCCAGCGTGATCGCGCTGTTCTTGTCCCCATACTTGATCGCATTCGCCAGCAGATTGGTTGTAACCTGGATCAGCTTCAGGGGATCTGCGATGATCACCTCCGGCATTTGCTCCAGCACCAGCCTCAGCTGGATGTTGCGGGAACGGGCCACCACTTTGTTCATTTCGATGATGTTCGCGAAAAAGGGCTCCACATGAAATGCGTTCTCGTGGATGATCTCTGTTTGGCCGGATTCGATCTGGGCCATGTCCAACACGTTGTTGATGATGTTGCGGGCGTTGTGGGTGGCGGACAGGAGTTGATCGGTCAGGGGTTCTACGGTTTTGAGACGGGGATCCTGCCGGACCTCTTTCTTCATCAGCTGTGCCACACCAAAGATGGCATTCAGCGGCGTGCGCATTTCATGGATCACCTGGTACACGAACACGCGCTTGAAATCGTTCGCTCGTTTAAGTGCGGCATTGATATCATTGCTTTTTACATAGGGTTTGCTCACTACCACGATAATGAACAATACGGCCAGCACCACCATCAGGTGGATTACATAGGCCGTGTTGTAACTGATGGGGATAAGGGGCTCCGCATCGTTGAAATAATAGCTGGCTTCCAGGCAGCCCAGCACCAGCAACGCGGAGAAAAAAGCCAGTTTTCTTAGAAAATCTTCTTTGAAGATCAGGAAAATGATCGATAACAGGAACACGATCGTGAACTGCAACTGTAGCAGCTTCCCGAGCAGGAACCCGAAATACACGATGGCTATACATTGCAGGAAATAGAGGATCAGGCTGGCGGCATTGTAATGTCGGCGGTGGTTCAGGTAAATAACAGAACAATTGATCAGGAACTCCGCTGTAATCGCGATCATGATGGTGGGTCGGCCCTTCAGGAAATAGAGCAGAACCGGGGCTATGATGAGGATGATCCCGCCAAAGGCAAGGCTCAGTTTGTTAACCATCACAATCCGGCTCACGGCATCTTCATCTTTGATCCCTTGGGTTCCTGCTCTTGCTAACCGGGATACAAAGGGCATGGCGGTGCTTTCGGGTGTCTTCATAAGTAATAATCTGCGTAGGGGTGTTGTAGGCTTGATTTTTGTCCTAAGCAATATTTTTCTCTACAATCAGGGGAGGGCGCCCCCCTGATACTTAAAAATACGTTATTTTTCCATCAGCACAACAACTGAACGGGCCGGTATATCCACAATGCCTGTATTTCCAACAGCATCGGGGTTTTCCGGTGTGGCCAGGTTAAACTCGCCGGCATCTTTCCCTGTTAACGCTACTTTCGCCCGGATACTCTTTTCTTTTTCCATATTCGCTATCACAACGGCCTTCCTGCCGGATTCCGTTTGAAAAACAGCATACCGGTGAAACCCGTTGGCGTTTACTTTTGCTCCTGTTATATCCTTAAATGCCGCATCCCACAACCATTGTTTGTATTTACGCCGGAGCGCATCTATTTTTTTGCCGTACTCCAGCGTTAACGGGAAATCATTCACATGCCCCTTGAAAAAATACGGTTCATAGCTGATAATATATCGGTTCAACAGGATCAGATTCAGCTTTTCACGGTCATCTACCCCGGTGACGGCCACCACAAGCGGCGCCTGCGGGTCAATATACCTGTCTACGGACGTGGAAGATAAATTCATCCTGAAATAAGAACAGGGATAGTACTGCATCAGCCAGTCCTGGTGACCTTCTCCGGCAAAGAGGAAATCAGGGTTCTTTTTTTGCGCCATCTTATTCAACATGGCCGCCATGGGCATATCCCCTCCATAAATGAATCCCGGTGCCTTGTATCCATGATCCGGGGCAAAATTATATAACACGGTGCCATGATGGCAGTTTTCATCAAACAGCCATCCGGAGGGTTCCAGATCGAGCACCTTCTGAAATTCCCTTGCCACAATTTTCTGATACCCCGGGCTGTTAAAATCCATTACCGAACGGCGATGATTATTGATACCGGCCAGTTGAGTAGGTGTGTAATAACTATACCCTCCTTGTTCATAGGCTACGCCATAAGGGTCCTTCGCCTCATACTTATATAATTCATCCTTATAAGCCTGTGTACTTTTATCGGCCCAGTTTATTTTTCCAAACAGGATGACCTTCACGCCGAGGCTTTCTATCTTCTTTATCACCGCTTGCAACTCTTCATGTGTGCCTAAATTCGGATCGAAGTCCTGCAGGGGATCATTCCCATCCTGCCCCAATTTATTCCAGCCGACCAGCTGAATGGCCGTCACGCCATTGTCCGCACATTCCTTTCCGTATTGATAGAGGTCTTTAAACTTTACCCGCCGGTCATCTTCCGGAGAATTGATCTGCAATTGCATCCAGGAATGTACGTCCTGTATCCACGACGGTAAATGGGGTTGCCGGAACCAGGTTTTCCTCCACGCTTTATAAATATCCACACCCGCCTGCCAGTCTCCCTTATACCCCGTAAACATAACAGGCATCAGGCCCGTTACCGAGTGGGGCGCTGCAAATAGAAAATGGCATAACCGGAATTCTGTATTGACCGTTATTCCGGAAATACTATCCGTTTGTGGTATCAAAGCGTTTACCGAGTTGATATTCGCAGGATGCTGTTCAAATGTATACTGTACGAGATACCGCTGCGTTGGATCCTGAAGCCCGACGTATAGCCCCTGGCCGCCGGATTGCAATAAACAATACAGGCTGCGGTGAGAATCTTTGGTTTTTACAGGATTGAATACGCCCCAATAACCTTTTCTGTTTTCGAAGCCGGGATATATTTCCTCGGATTCCAGGTTCCCATACCACATGGTGCGCGCATGGATAGCCGTGCTTTTGGAAGGAGGGTTCAGGTCGGCCAGATACGGATACTCTACCGTTTCTACCGTCAGGTCAGTATTATTGATCAGCTTGCCGGAGAAGGTTATTTTCCCATCCGTTAAAGTAACTGCTGCACTGAATGTCAAAGGCAATGTGCCCCCATATTCGCTTTTCAGATTTTTCCATTCAAAATGAATTTCCTGTTCCGAAATTCTTTTCACGGTAGCACGTTGCTGTTGCCCATAAATAAAATTATAGCGCCGGTCGGGCAAGGGGGCATGCATCCTGAATGATATGCCCAGTGCGGCTCTTCTGTCAATTACCCACCCTGTTTCAAGGTTTTCCAATCTGATGATGGCCCCTGTTTCAGCATTAAAAACGATCCTGAGTTTTCCATCTTTCAATTCAATATCCGATGCTATTGACATATTCGGAAGGATCATCAACAAACTTATCATCCATGTGATGAACCATGGCCATAATTTGCGTGAATTGTTTTTCATGTTATATACTGTTTACGCTGATACTAACGGTTTTTGTACCAAAATGGGGATGGGTGGCCTTTATCGTAATGTGCCCGGACTTCCCCGCTTTCGTTTTTACCCAGATCGCACCTGCGCCCCCGCTTTCCTTCAGATCAAAAGGATTAATGCCGATCATATCTCCCGGTCCATCTATGGCAAAATCTATTTTGCCTTCCGCAAATGGCCTGTGGGCGCCATACTTATCTGCTATAAAAAATACTACCCTCGTCGCATCCGAACCATCGCCCATCAACTCCTTGTCGTCAGCTGCCAGCAGTAACTGATCCTGTTCGGGATTTGAACTAAAGCTCCGGGATAACCGCAGCTGATTTCCCACAAATCCATCTATCCGCAATTCAGGACGTTTATTTCCATCCATTTCAAGATCGATGAAGAAAGGAGGGTGTTTCAGATGGAGGTAATTTTTACGATCAGGAAGAAGGCTGGCAAAATGATGTTGATCAATGAACACTTCCAGTCGCTCACAATTTGAGAAAATGGCTGCCTGTTTCCCCGGACCTGTGGGCGATGCCGGCCCGAAATCCCAATAAAAGTTGGGATGTATGGCGGGTGCAACCTCCGGATTGCCCTGCGATTGATAAAATGACGCGCCAATTTTAGGGATCCGAAAAACATCCGCCACGCCCGGATTCTTGATCGCTTTGTAAGAATTGACCAGACTGGAATATTCGAAAGCACACCAGCCAATAACGCCACAGTTGCGCGGACTGTCGGCTGCTTTATTATGTGCCTGCGCATGGTAGAGCGCCTGTAGCTGTTGTATCCGGGGAGCAGCATCGCGGCGGTACATGCAATTAAATCCCTTCTTTTCCGCGTAATTAAATTGTCCCACCGCCTCTGCAAGCATATAGGGAACGCCTTCCAGCGGTTCCCTGATCCCAACGCTCCCGTCAGGATCAGCATGATAATCATCAAAGGCAAAAACATCTTCCTCCCAGTTCCTTGTGGAATGTGCCGTCATTGATCCGGAGCTGGGCCTCGAATCATCCAAAGACCGGGCCAGCGCCCTGGTTCGCTTGTAGAGCTCCACTTCATTGGGCGATTCATTAACGCGCGTTCCCCAGATGATGATCGATGGGTGATTCCGGTCCCGGATGATCATATCCTGTACATCCCGCACCACTAATTCTTTCCACGGATCGTTCCCGATATAATTCCAGCCCGGAATTTCTTCCCAAACCAGCAGCCCCAGTTCATCGCAGGCGTTTAAGAACGCTTCGGTCTGAGGATAGTGAGAGCAACGTACGATATTGCAATTGAATTCCTTTTTCAACATTTCTGCATCATGCCGCATGACCCTGTCCGGTAAGGCAAATCCCACATACGGAAAGATCTCATGACGGTTGAGCCCGAAGAGTTGCAGCCTGCGGCCATTTAGAAAGAATCCGTCCTTTTCAAACCGGGCTTCCCTCAATCCGATCCGGGTATGATAATCATGCAGCGGCTTTCCGTTCACCAACAACGTAACAGTTACATCATAGAGAAAAGGGTTATCTACATCCCAAAGAGTAACATCCTTCAGGTTGGAAAGGACCAGCGCGGCTTCAATCCTGCCTTTTTTCTCAATGGTCATCGCCTGTTGAACTGTTGCAACAATGCGCTGTCCGTTCCTTATCTCTGCTTTCAGTTGCACCGGTCCTTCCGGTAAGGCCGCTGCATCCAGCGTGCAATTAACATCTATGCGGCGGGAGGGCTCAAGTACCTGGACCGGTTTTGCAAAAACATCGCTGATGAAGATGGTGGGAACGGCCTCCAGTCTAACGGACCGGTGAATTCCTCCGGGCTCCAGGTAGTCGATACGCTTTGCACCGGCCGGGGCTCCTTGCGGTGGAACGTTACTCCAGCGGGCATCCACCATCACCGTAAGCGTATTTTCGTTGCGTATCCATTCCGTGATCTCATAGCTGAAAGGCAAATACCCGCCAAGATGCGGAGGAAGCGCATGCCCGTTAATAACCGGGGTGGCACCCACCATCACACCATCGAAATGGAGGAATATACGCATCCCCGCTATGTCTTTGGGGAGAGTGAAGTGCTTACGGTATATCCATACATCCTGCCAGTCTGCAGGATTCCATTCCCGCCAGGAGAGATTTACGGCGCAGTGTGGTAAAGTGACCGGTGCAAAGGAGGCATCATCAATAGCTGCACCGGGCATGGCCGCGTTAAGTTTTCCTCCAAACAGCCAGTTCTGATTAAATGGAACAATCCGGCTTGCCTTTCCCGATGGTGTATGGCCGCTTTTAAGCGTCAGGCAGCTCGTCAGAGAACCACAGGTTAGCGCAATAGCCCCGGCCGAACAATTTCGAATGAATTGTCTTCGCGAACTTTTGCCCGCAGAGTTTGAGATGCCGTTAAATGGATCCATAGAATGCTGTTTTATAACGTGTCCGGATATTGAGCGTACTTCCGAAATAGGAGAATTTGGAACAGGAAAGATGCGGTCGCCTGTAATACTGCCTGGTAGCCAATCCCGCAAAGGTAGCATCGTTTCTTCCAACGCGATAGCTAAGATAATCCAGTTTGCTTTATATGTGAAACGGGGTTCCTTTTTTCATTCAGATTATTTTTTTCTTAAATAAACCGGCACAAGTAGACACTTGCGCCATGCATAAAATCATTAACCTCAATACTGGATCAGGCGACCCGACTGAGTTAACAACCCCAAAATCCAAAAGGAAATACTGATAAGGAAAAAGAGTTTCTTCTGCACAAACAATGGAAACATGCCCTGATTTTCAGCTAAATTAAGGGCTTCCGGCATTCAACAGGCCGTTCAGTTTATTCATTCCTTATGATGGTGTTAACACCTGAAAAGAATAGCGAACGGTACATTTATTTCTTAAATTTATAGCTCTAACCAAATATTGAATCCTATATGCGTTGGCAAGGAAATCGCGAAAGCGAAAACGTTGAAGACCGCCGCGGATCCCGAGGCGGCCTCGTTGTTGGTGGGGGTATCGGCGGTATTGTGATCGCCCTCCTGATCTATTTCCTCGGAGGCGACCCTTCCCAGGTCATGAACATGCAACAGGCCGGTGCGGAATCCCGGCAACTAACCCCGGAACAACAGGCTGCGGAAGAGCGCAACGTTCAGTTCGTGAAAGTTGTACTGGCCGAAACAGAAGATGTCTGGAACAAACTTTTCACAGACATGAACAAACAGTACAAAGAACCCAAACTGGTCCTTTTTACGGATATGGTACAGTCCGCCTGCGGCAACGCCTCCAGCGCCTCCGGGCCCTTCTATTGCCCCGGGGATCAACAGGTTTATATCGATCTTTCCTTTTACAACGAAATGAAAAAACTCGGCGCGCCGGGAGATTTTGCCATGGCCTACGTGATCGCACATGAAGTGGGCCACCATGTGCAGAACCTCCTCGGCATCTCGGAAAAAGTACAACGCATGCGAAGCCAGATGAATGAAACCGAATACAACAAATACTCCGTAAAACTCGAACTGCAGGCGGATTTCCTCGCCGGCGTATGGGCGCATTACACGGAGAAGATGAAAAATGTCATCGAACCGGGCGATATCGAGCAGGCGCTCGCGGCCGCAAACGCCGTTGGTGACGACCGCCTCCAGAAACAGTCGCGCGGATACGTTGTACCGGATGCTTTCACGCACGGCACTTCCGCCCAACGCATGTACTGGTTCAAAAAAGGATATGAAACCGGAGACATCCGCCAGGGCGATACCTTCAACAGCAACCAGTGACCTCATTCTTTTGCCATGAAACGACAAGTTATCTGGAAGGGCCTTTTCTACGAAATGATGGAATACTGTACCGTGGAAACATCTGACACGGATATACGAATTGCAGGAACGATCGTGGGATTTGGCGAGGATACGCCCTTCTCTGTTAATTATGATATCATTGCAGACCGGCTATGGCAGGTTTCTTCGCTGGAAATGGCCGTGGAAAAGAATGCCGACTGCTCCTGGATCTCCCTCAAACGGGACCCGGACGGGAAATGGACCCAAAGCGGCCACATCCGCCCGGAATGGCAGCAGTGCATCGACATTGATATTTCCCTCACGCCGTTCACCAATACCCTGCCCATCAACCGCCTCCGCCTGGAAGCGAATGAACGCACGGAACTGAACGTTCTCTACATCAATATCCTCCGGGATGAGATCAGGCCCGTGAAGCAATGGTATACCAAACTCAATGATAAACTCTATCGCTACGAAGGCGTTGTGAAGGATTTCAAAGCGGAGATCGGTGTGGATGAAGACGGGCTGGTAACCGTGTACCCGGAGATCTTCTCCCGCATCCCTTTCTAGAATGGATAGTATTTCTTCAGCAGATACAGGTACGGCTCCGGAAAATGATGCACGAAGATGTTCTTACCGTTGAACGGAAATTTTTGATGATACGCCTCATCTGCCATCAGTATGATCGGTGCTCCTGCCGTCATGTAATTATTGCTGTACACATAACACGGCTGCTTCAACTGCGGCAGATGTTTGCTGGATAGTTTGTACACAAAACCTCCAAGGTATTTGCGGAACCTGCGCACAGAGCGGTTTGTAGTACGCGTCAGCTTGTTATATACCATAGTGCCGTATAAACGCACAAAGAATTTCTGTTTCTTCAGTTCTCCACGCACATTCATAAAGGGATTCACCGGATTGAAATCATTCACGGTTTGCAGGGATAATGGTGTTTCCGGTACCCAGTCTGCGCTGTTCACCACCCTGAAACCCCATCCGTTCCGCGTGATGAGGTCAAAGTCATAAGCATAGTAAAGGTTCCCCGGCTTGGGCGCCGCACCACAGTAGGTTTTATACAGGATATCCCGGGGCATACCCGGCAGGTATTCTAGATAAGACCGGGTCAGGAAAGCAATCGCCCCACCCTGACTGTACCCAAGGATGATAAACTCCTTCACGCCTTCCGCATACATCGATTTAATATGCGCAACAATGTCCGGCGCCATATACCCCAGGGCAATGGTCCAACCGGTATGCACATACGCAGTGCCGGAATCCGCGGCGAGCTTATATGTGAAGCGGGTACTGTCCGTCAGCTGTATGCAACCGGAGGCGGGGATCATGGCCGCATAAAAATTGGCAAGCCAGCTCTCCTGATGGGAAACCGTGCCGCGGATCTGGATCACGCCAACGCCATCGTTCCGCTTCCACAATAACCAGCGGTTGTAAAAGCCCACTTCCGGGGATACATACAATAATTTGAAGTGATCGAAAGACTTACTCACCGCGGAGCTGTCCCCCCACTTGACCAGCTCCATCAGATCGTAAAATTCTTTAGGGTCAAAACCGGGTTTCAATTGCTGGGCCTGCAGGGGAAAATAAACAAAGGCGAGGATCACCCATAATAAACGTTGCATGCGTTTTTTTGTAAACTTAACAAAAATGTAGCGTCAATGTTGATATGCCGTAAATTGCAACATATGCTGACGATCACCAAAGCCGGAAAAGACCAGATCCGCATCGTGCGGGAACTTGCTTATAAAATCTGGCCGGACACATTCAAAGACATCCTTCTGCCGGAACAGATCACTTACATGCTGCAGATGATGTATGATGATGCCGTATTGCTGAAACAGGTGGAAGAACAAGGTGTGGTTTTTCTTCTCGCTGCCGTGGACGGTGTTTTTGGCGGATTTGCAGGATATGAGCTTCATTACAAAGGCAAACCGGTATCAAAATTGCACAAGATCTATATCCTGCCTGAAATGCAGGGTAAAAGCATTGGCCGCGCCCTGATGGATGCGGTGGTGCTCGCATCACGGGATGCCGGTATGGAACATCTTTCCCTGAACGTGAATCGCCACAATAAGGCCACCGGTTTTTATGAGCGTTACGGTTTTACAAAAGTCGGAGAAGAAGATATCGATATCGGCAACGGCTATTTTATGAATGACAGCATTATGCAGATGAAGTTATAACGGTCATGGCACAACGGAACCATTTTTTTATCCTGCCGGTTATCTTTTTACTGGCATCTTCCTGTGCACGCAAAGTGACGGAAAGCGGCAGGGCTTCTTTTTATGCCGACAAGTTTCAGGGCCGCAGAACCGCCAGTGGCGAAACTTTCAAACAACAACACCTCACCGCCGCACACCGCAGCCTCCCATTCGGTTCCCGGGTAAAGGTGACCAACCTGGATAACGGCCGCACGGTGAAAGTACGGATCAACGACCGCGGTCCGTTTGTATCCGGCCGTATCATCGACCTGTCAAAGAAAGCTGCCCGTAAACTCGGGATGATCCCTTCCGGTACAGCCAATGTGAAGATCCGTTATAAAAAACCGCGTCGTTAAAAATCCCTTTCTTTTAACAAATTTTCGTCATATATTCGGGTAAAGTGATGTGTTCACCAATGGATACCTGGTTCACCCTACCGACCGTTTCCAATGAACGCCCTCCCATGACCAACTTGCCCGCTTACCCGGATTTTACGGTGACCTTTTCCGGAAATGACTGGCGACAGGCTGAATTCATCAACATCTGTAAGCTGTGTACTGTTGGCGAGGAGATGGACGAGATCAAAGACGTCCGGATCAACCACAGCAGAGAATCTGCTGAAGGGCTCCGTTTGTACGACCGCCTGCATGTCCGCCACCAGGTGGGCGCTCCTGACCTTTTCATTCCACTCTTCGAATTAAAGGCCCTGCTCCGCACGGATATTCTGGGTAGCATTGCCATGGAAAATCATACGGGATTTGTAAAGAATGGTTTTGCCATCCATTCCGCCACCGGCTGTTTTTATGGTATGGAAGAAAACGGGGTCGTAAAATCCCTCGGCCTCCATCAGGGCACTGCCGGCTCGGAAAGGGAGGTCGCTAAACTGGTCAAAACCTTTTCGCTGATATTCGTCCACTGGTGCCAGTGTAACATTCAAACACCCTGAACAAAGCCCTTCTCTCCGCTAATTGTCAATTTTTTCCATCACCGGTTGCATCTGGCCGGCTAACCGGTTTTATTTGTAGTACTCAATAAGCAAGCACATGAACAGATCAGGCTACTCTTTTTTACTGCTGGGCCTCCTGGCCACCAGCAGCCTCGTAAAGGCACAGTCCGCAGAGGTAGTGATTCCGGGGTTTACCGCTTACGCCGTTCCTAAGGAAGCCGGCGTGAATATCTCCGGCAGACAAGGCGTGGTAAGGTGGACAGACAGTACCAATGCCGTGAATTTCTACTTCCACGCCGCGAATGCAGGCCCGCTGAAAATAGGACTGCAGGCAAAAAGCGATGCGCCCGCGAAAATAAAAGTCCTGGTGAACGGCACGGAAAAAGTGATCAGCATTCCTAACGGAAGCGACTACACGACAATCCCTGTGCTGCAGACAAAACTCAAAACACCCGGTTTCTATACCATCTCGCTGAAAGGCATCGAGAAACAGGGCAATGTATATGCCGATATCAAAGGCGTAACCCTGGAAGGCCCCGCCACCAAAGACATTCAGTTCAATCCCAAACCCTGGCGCCGCTCTGCTTCCGTACACCTGAACTACCCGGTGGCGGAAGAAAAGAACGTGGAATGGTTCTATGGAGAGATCCGGGTGCCGGAAGGGCAGGATAAACTGGGCACTTACTTCATGTCCTGCGGCTTCCACCGCGGCTATTTCGGCATGCAGGTGAACGGCCCCCAGGAACGCCGGATCATTTTCTCCGTATGGGATTCCGGCAAAGAGCCGGACGACCGGTCAAAGGTGAGGTATGAAGATCAGGTAACACTGCTCGCTAAAGGCGACAGCGTGGTAGCTTCCGGTTTCGGCGGGGAAGGCACCGGCGGGCACAGCCATTGGGTATATAACTGGAAAGCCGGTGAAACATATCGCTTCCTCATGCACGCCGTTCCTGTTGGCACCACCACACAATACACCGCTTACTTCTATGTGCCCGAACATAAGGAGTGGAAGCTTATCGCAAGTTTCCGTGCGCCGAAAGACGGGAAATACATGAGCCACCTGTATTCTTTCCTTGAAAATTTCAGTTTCGAGAACGGATACCTCGCCCGTAAAGGCTTCTTTGGCAACCATTGGGTGAAAACAGACACGGGTGAATGGATCGAGCTGACGAAGGCCCGCTTCACCAACGACGCCACCGCGCGCGCAGGAGATCGCCTGGACTTCGGCGGCGGTTCGGAAAATGGCTGGTTCTATTTGTGGACCGCCGGGTTCACACCGGCCAATGCCAAGCTGGGAGATATTTTTGAGCGGCCTGCCGGCGGTAAACAACCGGAAATAGCGCTGCCGAAATTCTGACACAGCCACACCATTAAAATCTCGACCCTCCAAATGGAGGGTCTTTTTTGTCTTGTAAACACGTCTTTTTGTAAAATTTATTTTACATTTTGTAAAACATGCTTATCTTTGGTAAAATTCAAAACGCCATGAAGTCTAAGTATCTCTTACCGCATGTTTACAAAAAGATCGGCTGGATCATTTCCATTCCGGCACTCATCATCGGCATCTTTCATTTGCATTTCGCGGAAAGGCTCGATGCTTACAGGGGCTTCCCCTGGCTGGAACCTGTTATGAATACGGTCACGGGGGTGATATTGATCGTGGGACTGCTGCTGATCGCATTCAGCCGGGAAAAAACGGAAGATGAATATATCAATAAAATTCGCCTGGAGTCTTTCCAGGTCGCGGTATTGATCAACTACATCCTGCTGATCATCTGTATGCTCTTTCTTTACGGCCTTGATTTCCTGTCCATCATGGTTTACAACATGTACACCGTTCTCCTTATCTTCATCGCCCGTTTCAATTATTTAATTTACCGTAACAAGAACGCCGTATGAAAAACAGCATCAAGGTAGAGCGCGCCAGGAAGAACCTTACACAGGACGAGCTGGCCAGGCTGGTAGGCGTTTCCCGTCAAACAATCAATACTATTGAATCCAACAAATACGTGCCTTCCACCATTCTGGCCCTGAAGATCGCGCGGGTATTCGAAAAGCCATTGGAGGAAATATTCGAGCTCGAAGAAGGAGATTAGGATACCAGCTGCAGATCATTATTCAGCCGCCGTTGTGTCACTCACTTCGGCGGTTGATCTTTTATCATCAGTTCATTTCACTGTTAAGGGTTTTCAGGAATGCGATGATATCCGCCTGCTCCTGCCTGGTCAGGTGCAGTGAATCTTTGGGCAGGGTCTGGTTATTCACCCGCACCCCCATTCCTGCTCCGCCGCCGTTGTTGTAAAATTCCAGTACCTCTTCGAGCGTGGCATAAATACCGTTGTGCATATACGGCGCGGTGGATGCAATATTCCGCAGCGTGGGCGTCTTGAATGCAAAACGCTGGTGCTCCATCTGGCAGAGGGCATATTTCTCTTCATCGGGATCAATGCGGTACTTGTTTTGCCAGGCAGGCACTTCCGCTTCTGCATTGCTGTACGCGGGCGGCACGGTACCATTGAACAGCGGCACAAAGTGGCAGGTGCCGCATTTCGCTTTCCCCATGAACAGGTCAAACCCCCGGATCTCGGCGGCGTTCATCTTTCCTTCATGTCCCCGCATATAATCATCAAACCGGCTATTCAGCTGTACCAGCGAACGGATGTACGGAGCTATCGATCTTCGTATATGCTGTTCCGTTACCTCTTTCCCGAAAACATCTTTAAAAAGCATTCCGTATTGCTCATCCACGGAAATCTTTTCCACAGCGTCTTCCAGGTAGGCTCCCCGCTGGTCATAGAACTGGCCTGGCTGCAACGCCGCGTTGATGAGGGTGGGGGTATTACGGAGTACGGCATCCTGTGGTTGGAGTGCTGCGGCAGCGGGTAAGATGGAGTCGTAGAACAATTTACGCCCCAGCGCCACCTCGCTCCGTGTATGCGTCAACGTTTGATCCGGGGAGAAAAAGGCCGGATTAAATGCATCCTTCTCAAACACGTGCGAGGCGGCAGGATCAAGGAACCGGGGCTCATGGGTATAGGGGATATGCAGCGCTTCGCGCGCCAGCTTGATGTTAACGGTCAGGGGGGTCAAATATTCCCGGATGAAATGCATGCGCGAAAAAGCCGCGAAATCTTTCGCTCCCCGCAACATCTGCCGCGCACCGAGGAAGAGGGTGTTCGTGCGGGTGGAAAGGTCCGGGTTGGCATGATCGATATCGTCCTCGTAAAACAACCATACCGCCTTCACGCCATCCAGCGCATCTTCCGCTTCCTTCAAACTACGCTGCGCTATGGGCGAATCAAATCCGCTGATGCCGAGAGCCATTATCCGCAAAAGTTCCTGCCGCATGGCGTCGAAGAGCTGGGCATCTGTGGCCAGCAGGGAATTGGCGGTTACTTTTACCCGCTCAATATTGGAAACGAGCCGCAGCGTTTCCCTGCGAATGAATGCGGTATCGGTAACGGCTATACGAGGGAATATTTTTCCCTCCAGCACCAGGAAGCCTTCGGGATCAATGATCATGTTATGGTTATCCGGTTCTGCCTCCGGGAGGTTGGGCCCGTTGAGGGCTTTGGCGGTGGAGGGGTTGAAATATTCCAGCAGCAGCTCCAGGTGTTTGTATGCTTCCCGGGTTTCCGCGAATCGCTGCTGGATAACAACATCGGATTCTTTCTGCGTAACAGCATGCAAAAAATGACCCGCCGCATGATCCAGCGTGCGCACTTGTATCTTGTACCATTGCAGTACGTGCCTGGCCCGCGGAGTGAGCTTGTCTTTCTGCCGGCCGCTGATGATGGAAAATAATCCGGTGACAATGGCGGCGGCCACGAGCATGACTGTGCGCATATCTTTTCTTTTGAAACTAGCTAAGACATGTTATCCGGCCGTTATGGTAATCTTAATTAAATGAGAACATTTGCTGACATCCATCCTTTTTCTCCTATTTTAGCATAAAATCCTTTGTCATGGCCAAACATGGATTACTGCCGATTCCGGATGCCATTAACCCTTTCCGTATCAGGAAACAGCGCCTTATGAATTTCAACCCGGTGGATGCGGGCAGTACCCGCAAGCCGGTAGATAAAGTGCAGATCACCGTATTTGAATACGATGGGGAGATGGTGCATGAAGAAGTAATGGATCATGTGAACGGCTGTTTCCGGTTCAGCGAAACAAGCACAATCAAGTGGATCAATGTAGACGGTGTGCGCCGGGAAGAAGTAGAAGCCATTTGTAACCATTTCAAGATACACTACCTGTTGATGGAAGATATCCTGAGCGAAGGCCAGCGCGCAAAAATGGACGAGATCGGGGATAATCTTTTCTGCCTTTTGCCCATGATGTATTTCCGGCCGGAAAGCTCCTCTGTAGAACAGGAACAGGTGAGCATGGTGCTGGGAAAAAATGTGGTGATCTCTTTCCAGGATGATCCCGGCAGGGATGTATTCAACCCTGTCCGCGAAAGATTACGCACCAGCGGCACCAAGCTGCGAAACTCCGGCGCGGATTATCTGCTCTATGCTTTGCTGGACGTCATCGTGGATAATTATTTCATTGTGATGGACAAACTCGGCGAGCGGATCGAATTAATGGAAGACATCATTCCGCGTCAGCCGAATAACCGTACACTCGGCCGGATCAACTATCTGCGCAAGGAAATGCAACTGTTCAAACGAGGGATCGCACCCGTACGCGAAGTCATGAATGGTTTACTGAAATCAGAAAATCGCCTGCTGGAGGAAAGCACTACCAAATATTTCAAGGATGTATACGATCACATCATTCAGGCCACAGACCTCACGGAGAACTACCGCGATATGGTAATGAGCCTGCAGGAGCTTTATCATGCACAAATGAACCTGAAACTGAACGAGGTGATGAAGGTGTTAGCCGTGGTAACTACACTGCTGGCGCCGTTAACGGTGATCACAGGCATTTACGGGATGAACTTTGAATTCATGCCGGAACTAAAACATCACAACGGATATTTCTTCGTTCTGGGAATGATGGCGCTGATCTTTGCAGGGATGATCTGGATATTCAAAAAACGCGGCTGGTTTTAGGATTTTTTCTTGTAGACCGGTACGGTAGAACAAGGCTCTCCATACATTATGCTTTTCACTACAGGGCGAAGCAGGCGGGTAACTTCCACATAAGCAGATTCCGGAATGGTTTTATCTCCACAGCCTTTTATCACCACGCGCTGATCCCTGAACTGCTCAACATTCAGCGTTCCGATGTTCTTCAGGAAAAGTGTATGATGCAGGAAGCCCTCATCCCCAAAAGCATAATAGGCCGCAACGGGCTCCAGGCAGGCAGCTACCAGCATATAAGCCCATAATGGCACAATCGCATCCGCCGTGCACACAATGGCTACATTCTTTCCCCGGTATTTCTCCCAATCCAGCACCTGCAGGCCTGCCCGAAAATCTTTCTCTTTCAGGATCAACTCCATGAACAGGTGATCCTTTATATCAAACACAACCGTTTCTCCTTTCGGAAAATAGTCGGCCAGGTCTATTGTTGTGAGTGCGCTTTGCGCCACTTTATTTACAATCTCTTCCATAGATACAAATTTACGAATTCCCGGGGAACCGGGGATGGGCACAAAAAAGGCCGGGGATAACCCGGCCTTTTCAAATATGCTGATATACGCATCAGTTCGAAACGAAGAACGATGCGCGGTTATCTTTAATCTTACTTTTCTTTTTCAGCACTTCAAACAGCTGATTATCCGTCAGTTGTTTCAGGTTTTGTTCGTATGCAGCGCGCTGCTGTGCATAATCCGTAGCCGGTTGTGCAGCAGGAACATAAGCATTTACTTTCACTACGAACACACCGCCATTCCCCTGAATAGGTGCGGAAACTTTTGCAGTACCCCAACCCTTGTTGAAGGCAGCGCCGGTTACGCGCGGTTCAAAGCCGATGGAAGGAATAAAGGGAGATGCAAAACCAATACCCTCGGCCGTCAGCACCGGCTGATTGGTAGCGCTGGCCGCAGCCTCAAGCGTAGCGGGCTCTTTCAGTTTCTCCATGATCTGTTCTGCTTTTTTGGTCTTCTTCACTTCCGCTTCTACCTGCGGACGAACTTCATCCAGCGGAGCAGTGCCGGCATTACGCACACCGGTCAGTACAGCCACCACAAATTTATCTTCCATGGTGAACACAGGGCTCACATCACCTTTGTTAGCTTTATATGCCCAGTTCACCATTTCGCGCGCGCTGCCTAAGCCAGGCAGTACGAAATCCATCGGGCGGATATTATCAGCGATCCGTTTATTGAATCCTTTTTCCTGTACCGTTTTTTCAAACGTTTTCTGATCCCCGTTCCTGGAAGCAAAATCATTCGCATGACCCAATGCCTCACTGGTGGTGGTAGAGCTGGCGTCTACACGTTTGGCGAGATAGGCAACTTTAATAGCGGGGCCAAAATTTTTCTGCTCCGTGATTTTTACTACGGCATAACCAATCGGCATTTTCACCACTTTCAACTGTCCGTTGGAACCGGAGAAAGCGAAGTCTTTCACGAGTTGCAGTTCATTGGCAAAATAACCGTTGGGCGTAAGGGTATACTCCCCGCCATTTTGTTTACCGGCGGGATCATCGGAGAATTCTCTTGCCAGTGCGGCGATATCTCCACCGCCACGAACAACCGCTTCGAGACTATCTGCGCGACGTTTTGCAGCAGAATCCGTCATACCCTGATGCATCGCAATCAGGATCTGACGAAACTTCACGGTGTCAGGCAATGTTTTACGGTCCATCATCCTGGCATATACCATGAGGTTGTTATCGCGGTAAGGTCCGAATGTTTTACCAACAGGCAGGTCAATCACAGAATCTTTCAGCGGGAACTGAACCGCAGTGCGGGAAACATACCCGTCATAATAACCGAGTTCTGAATTCAGTTTCATGAAACCGGCGATGTCAGGCGTTGAATCCAGTTCAGCTTTCAGCTTGTTCAGTTCTGTGAGCGTAGCAGTAGAATCCGTAGCGGAAGGGATCGCATCGAAAGAAATATATTCCACTTTGCGGCTCTCGGGAACTTCAAAGCGCGCTTTGTTGTCTTGTATATATTTATTCAGTTCATCATCGGTCACTTTAATGGTGCTGTCAGAGATGCTGGCATAAGGAACCTGTACATAACCGATGTTAGCGGTCTGTGCATTATCAGCAATCTGCATCTGTGCAAGCCATTTCGGATAATAAATACCCTGATGTACCAACGTGATATATTTGAGGTTCTTCTGATATTCCGCGATCATCTGATCAAAGGCCAGCAATTGCTGGCTCAATTGACCGGACTGATCCTGGCGGGCGTTCTCTCTTACGCGGTCCAGGATAGTAGGATCGAATTTCCCGGTTTGGGGATTGGTGAAATTCTGGAGCACCAGGGGGTGAGGGTTTTTACCCGTGATCTGGTCAGCCACCTCTGCCTGTGTTACTTCAATGCCCAGTTCTTCATACTGCTCTTGCATGATATGCTCACGGAGGAACTGATCCCATGCCTGCTCACGGATGTATTGCTGCGTCTGCTCATCCAGCGAAGCACCCTGCATCTGCTGGCGCGCTTGGTTCTGCGCGTTTTCTATCCGCTGAACATATTCGCGGTAATCCAGATCCACACCGTTCACTTTACCAACGGAGGTAGACTGTCTGAACATAGAGTTCTTACCGAAAAAAACGTCCTGCAGCAAAAAGCTCACAATAGCCACGCATATCAATACAATGATAACGATAGCATATTTGTCCCTGATTTTCTGAATAACTGACATATAATATATTGTCTAAATTTTAGAGGTAGCAAAAATAGAATAAAATAGTTGTAACTGCAAAATAGGTTTTTTAGCCTTCAAAGCCAATACAGTAAAGGGTTTGAGCAGTATTTAGAGTGGGTCGTTTTTTATCTTCATTCACACTTTTTCCACATTTCTTTTAATTTTAATGCACAGGTATTGGTTGTTAAAAATCTTGTTTTCCCCTGACTATCCCATCGTTTCCGGTCACGCCACCGATGATCATAATTAGAGGGTTATCCACAAAATAAGCATCTGCCGGATATAATCCACAACAATTTGTGAATTAAATCGCTGAAAGATAAAAAATCCTTTCGCGGGACGATTTCGGAAAACCGGGGTGTTTTTTCCACAAATCCTGTTAATAACCATGGGGTAAACCGGAATTTTGATGGGAAAACATGCCTTCCGGAAGAGGTAAAACTAAATTTGTTTTTCTGCGGCGGAAAATTCCGGGAGATGCACCCGTGCATAACCTGCCTCTTTTAACATTTTCTTAATACTGAAAGCCATAAAAAGTTATGCAACATTTTCCCTGTCCACACTGTGGATAAAGCATGCCAAATCCAGCATCCGCGGGAAAAAGCGCTGTTAATTCCATGTGGATAGCACACAAAAAAATAATAACAAGTACATTTGTATATAGTGGGAAAGATGAGTTTCCCCCATATTCACACCCCTAATAGTAGTGGGCTTTTCTTCTTTTTAAAAAGAAAAATAATTCTATAACTATGTTTACGGCAATTACGGAAGCGAAAAAAAATTTGCAGCAAAAAGGTTTTTTAGATATGGAAGTGGATGTGAAGCTGGATCTTTTTGCTGAGATAGCACGGCTGAAGAAAGAAAAGAATGCGATCGTGCTGGCGCATTATTACCAGGAACCGGATATTCAGGATGTGGCGGATTACATCGGGGACAGTCTTGGTTTGAGCCAGCAGGCAGCGAAAACGGACGCGGACATTATTGTGTTCGCCGGCGTGCACTTCATGGCGGAAACGGCGAAGATCCTCAGCCCGCAGAAAAAAGTGCTCCTCCCCGATCTCAAGGCCGGTTGTTCGCTGGCAGACAGTGCGCCGCCGGAACTGTTCAAAAAGTTCCGCGACAAGTATCCGGATCATATCGTGATATCTTATATTAATTGTTCCGCCGGTATCAAGGCGCTGAGCGATATTATCTGCACCAGTTCCAACGCGGAAAAGATCATCGAAAGCGTGCCTAAGGATCAACCCATCATTTTTGCACCGGACCGGAACCTGGGTGCTTATTTAGTGAAGAAAACAGGCAGGGATATGGTGTTGTGGAACGGTGCCTGTATGGTGCACGAGATTTTCAGTCTGGAAAAGATCACACGGTTGAAAGTGCAGCATCCTCAGGCGAAGATCATCGCGCATCCGGAATGTGAAGCGCCGATATTGGCTGTTGCCGATTATATCGGGTCTACTACCGGTTTGTTGAAATTCACGCAGCGGGATGATGCGCAGGAATATATTGTGGTAACGGAAACCGGTATCCTGCACCAGATGCAAAAAGAGAATCCGCATAAGACATTTATACCGGCACCTCCGAATAACGCTTGTGCCTGCAACGACTGTCCGCATATGAAGCTCAACACGCTGGAGAAATTGTATCTCTGTATGGAGTATGAGGAACCGGAGATCACGATGAATGAAGCATTGCGACTGGCAGCGCGGAAGCCAATCGACCGGATGCTGGAGATCAGTGCGCAGGCGGGGTTATAACATTTGTTGTCAAAAAGGAATGGAGAGGGTTGCCGGGGAGGCAGCCCTTTTATTTTTATATGTGTTACCTATATTTTAACTATATATAATTTTGATAACCATATAATTAATGTTATATGAAAGTAGTTTTGACCTTTTTTCTGGTGATGAGTTGTTTGATGGGGATGGGGCAGACGGTGGGTAGAGGGGTTCCGGAGAAGATAGATCGTGAGGGGAAGTATTTATTCTACCTGCATGGCGCAGTGGTCTCCAGGTATGGCGATAATGCTGTCAATCCAGCGGCACGTAAGTGGGGGCGTTACGAATATTCGAATATCCTGGACTCCCTGCGGCAAAGAGGCTTTCATGTGATCAGCGAGATCAGGGACCAACGTGTTCCGGATACGGTGTATGCGGATAAGATCGTGAAACAGCTGGATACCTTGTTGAAAGCCGGAGTGGAGAGCCGGCATATACTATTGATTGGAGCTTCTGCCGGGTGGAACATTGTTCTGCATGTTGCCGGGAAACTGGGAGATAAGGAAATGCATTACGTGATGATGGGCGGTTGTTGGCCGGATACATATAAAGAATATGAGGGACTCCATCTTTCAGGGAAGTTTCTTTCCATCATAGAAACTTCTGATGCAACCATCAGTTGCAGAAGAATATTTGAGGGTCGGCCGGGAAAGGATTTCCGGGAAGTAGAATTGAGTACGGGGTTAAGCCATGGTTTCTTTTATAAAGGAAGAAGTGTTTGGATAGACCCTATTATGGAATGGTTTGGAAAAGATGATAAATAAAAAAAGATGCCGGAGCATCTTTCTGATTAATTATTTGCTGACTTCTGCCGCAATCTCTTCTACCCAGATATGATCTGCTTCTGTTTTTCGAAGGGATAAATTGTATCCGGCAACAATGATACAGATAGGATCACCGAGGGGAGCGATCTTTTCTATTTTAACTGTTTCTCCCGGAACACAACCCATTTCCATAAGTTTGATGTGTATATCGCTTTTTTCAAATTCCCGGATCACTGCACTTTTACCGATCGTAAGGGAAGAAAGTTTGATCATAAATATATGTTGAGCGAGTTAAAACCAATCTGTGACCAAGGCCC
This sequence comes from Chitinophaga niabensis, assembly GCA_017849435.1. GTDB lineage: Bacteria > Bacteroidota > Bacteroidia > Chitinophagales > Chitinophagaceae > Chitinophaga > Chitinophaga niabensis_A. The sequence goes on along the minus strand of JAFIGY010000002.1, from coordinate 369,745 downwards.
CAGCTATAACAGAACAAAGGTATCGCACAAAGCGCAATATGCAAAAAATGAGGATGAACGATCCGAATTTTCACTATAATTTTACAATATGGCAGTACAATTTTCGGAACATGAAGTAAAGGTAGGGTTAAAGAACAGGACCCGGTTAAAAGGGTTCGTTGAGGAATTGTTTGAACGGGAGGAACAGGGTTTACATAACCTTCAATACGTTTTTTGCACCGATGAATACCTTTTGCAGATCAATCAGGAATTTCTTCAGCATGATACTTATACGGATATCGTCACCTTTGAACTTTCCGATGATCCGGAAGTGACAGAGGGAGAGATTTATATTAGTATTGACCGGGTGAAAGAGAATGCCGCACTTTTTGGTGTGACCATCAATTATGAGTTACACCGGGTTATTTTCCACGGTGCTTTGCACTTGTGTGGGTATAAAGATAAGACAAAGAAGGAGGAACAATTAATGAGGGAGAAGGAAGATGAATATTTGAAACGATACTTTGAGGAGTAAGAAGGAATGTTCCACGTGGAACATTCGGGTTTTCGATGGGGAATTCGTTTAAGTTCATAGCTTCCTCTTAAGGTTTCCAGTTTGATTAATGTCTACTTGATGTGCAAGCGCCTCTGTCTCGAATCTCCTTTGATCGTTTAGCAGATTCTTATCCCATTAGATACTCGCATGAAGGTTCATATTCCTTTTTGAATACTTCGCATACTTCGTGCTTAATTCGATGTTCCACGTGGAACATCTCCCCGCTTTCTTTCTCCCTACCAAACCTCTTTTATACTTAACTTTGCACTTTCAAAATTCAAGTATGTTTCCATCTTACGATGTTATTGTTGTTGGTGCCGGACACGCAGGATGCGAGGCGGCTGCCGCTGCAGCAAATATGGGGTCAAAAGTTCTGCTGGTGACAATGAATATGCAGACGATAGCCCAAATGAGCTGTAACCCGGCCATGGGAGGTATTGCAAAAGGCCAGATTGTTCGTGAAATAGATGCTCTCGGGGGATATTCCGGGATCGTTACGGATCAATCCATGATCCAGTTCCGGATGCTGAACAGGAGTAAAGGTCCCGCTATGTGGAGTCCACGTACCCAGAACGACCGTATGCTTTTCGCGGCTAAGTGGCGGGAAGCCCTGGAAAATACCCCGAATGTGGATTTTTACCAGGATATGGTGAAAGGACTACTCATAAAAAACGGTGTTTGCCACGGGGTGATCACCGGGTTGGGGCATGAGATACAGGCAAAAGCAGTGGTGTTGACAAACGGAACCTTCCTGAATGGAGTGATTCACATCGGAGATAAACAGTTTGGCGGAGGCCGGGTGGCAGAAAAAGCGGCAACGGGAATAACAGAACAACTCGTTTCCCTGGGCTTTGAAAGCGATCGTCTCAAAACAGGAACCCCACCCCGTATTGATGGAAGGAGCCTGGATTATTCCAAAATGGAGGAACAAAAAGGAGACGAAGAAATTACCGGCTTCTCATATATGGATGTGGAGAAGATAAAACCGGAGCAACAAAGAAGTTGTTTCATTACCTATACAAGTGAGCAGGTACATGAGATTCTTCGTACGGGTTTTGACCGGTCCCCCATGTTCCAGGGTCGGATACAGGGAGTGGGACCCCGTTATTGCCCGAGTATTGAAGATAAGATCAACCGTTTTGCGGAAAGAGAGCGGCATCAGCTGTTCGTAGAGCCGGAAGGATGGAATACGGTGGAAATCTATGTGAATGGATTTTCTACGTCCCTCCCTGAAGATGTACAACAAAAAGCCCTTCGCCTTGTACCCGGTTTTGAGAACGCCAGGATGTTCCGGCCCGGGTATGCGATCGAATATGACTACTTCCCCCCTACCCAGCTGCAGTTTTCTTTGGAAACGAAGCAAGTATCTAACCTCTTTTTTGCAGGCCAGATCAATGGAACTACCGGGTATGAAGAAGCTGCCTGCCAGGGTTTGATGGCCGGGATCAATGCACATTTGAAAGTAAGGGAACAGGAACCCCTCGTCCTGAAACGTAGTGAAGCCTACATCGGTGTGCTGATCGATGACCTGATCAACAAAGGAACGGACGAACCTTACCGCATGTTCACTTCCCGCGCGGAATTCAGAACATTGCTGCGTCAGGACAATGCTGATCTCCGTTTAACGGAAAGAAGCTACAGACTCGGTCTTGCTTCAGAAGAAAGAATGGGAAAAACAGCGGAGAAACTTGGAGGTGTGGAAACGGTAAAAACGATCCTGAAAGAACTTTCCCTTGAGCCGGAGGAAACAAATGCCTGGCTGGAGGCGAACGGATCTGCTCCACTGACACAAAAACAAAGAGCACATCAGGTGTTGCTTCGCCCGGGTTTGGATATCATGTCTATGAAAAACAATCTCCCTAAAGTGGCAAACGCGCTTTCAAAATATAGCCGGGAAGTATTGGAACAGGTAGAGATACAGGTGAAGTACGATGTGTATATCGAAAAAGAAAATGAGTTGGTGAAAAAAATGAGCCAGCTGGAAGATCTCGTGATCCCGGAAACTTTTGATTATACGAAACTCGTTTCACTTTCCAATGAAGCGCGGCAGAAATTCACGCGAATCAAACCACGTACTTTGGGACAAGCCAGCCGGATCAGCGGAGTGAATCCGAGCGATGTGCAAATACTCATGGTTTACATGGGACGTTAGAGAAAGAAAAAATATCTATACAAGAAAAGACATCCAAAACCGGGTGTCTTTTTCTTTTTACCCCGAAAAAACCGATAGAAGCTTAAAACATTGATTTTCAGCAAAAAAACCTAAAAAATCAGCCCCTCAAATTTCAACGATCGTCGTATCACTGGAATAGCAGTATCAAAAAAAGAAAAAGGCGGAAAAATCGCCTGAAAAGCGGGTTTTTGAAGAGGAAGATGAAAAAAGGTGTTTTGAAGCCTTCATTTTTCATTCCGACCCGAAAAAGTGAATGGAAAGGCAACCCCATTTACCACATCCTCGTAAAAAGAAAGTGAAAAGTGAATGGAGTCAAAGGCGTTTAAAAAAAGATTCAGTAACTTATAAGAGGCAGATATTTGTTTGCCTCATAAGTTAAGGTAGTAACAAAACTGTGCAGGACATATCAGATATCATCGATGGTTGCAGGCAGTGGAAACGCAGCAGCCAGGAGGCACTTTACCGGCAGTTCTTCGGGTATGCCATGGCTATCTGTTTGCGTTACGCCAATAATAAAAGTGAGGCGATTGAAATATTAAATGACGGGTTTTTGAAAATATTCTACCACATTCATTCATACGATCCATCCCGACCGTTTAAAAGCTGGCTTAGTAAGATCATGGCAAACACGGCTATCGATCATCTGCGAAGCAAGAAAAAAATTTCATTCTCGGAAGATATCACCAAGGCTTATGATCTCGGTGTTTCCGATGAAAAAGCTCTGGACAAACTCTCTTACGATGAGATACTGCAACTTGTTCAGCATTTACCTCCTGCTTACAAAACAGTTTTCAACCTATACGTGATGGAAGGATTTCAGCATCAGGAAATAGCCGAGATGCTCGGCATTTCCGAAGGCACATCCAAATCCAATTTGTTCAAAGCAAAACGAATTCTCAAAGAAAAGATCGCGGCACTTTCAACTATAAATAATCAGAACAATGATAACAATGATACCGGCAGAATCGGAGCAACCATGCAGTCATGAGTGAACAGTTTGAAAATATTATCCGTAAAAAGCTGCAGGAAGCAGAGCCTCCTTTCGATCCCGATGCCTGGGAAAAAATGAAAAAGCGGCTGGATGATTCCGACCGGCGCCGCCCTGTTTTATGGTGGTGGGTTGGAGGACTGCTGTTGCTGTTCACCGGAGCAGGAAGCTGGTGGTGGCTGGCGAATCGTACACAGGATAAGATTGTACCTGTTGCGAAAGAAGAACGTGTGATCGCTAAAGATAGTAATAACAGCTCATCCTCCTCCCAACAGAAAGTATCCAGTAAAATTACACCTCTTGAAAGAGCAACACAATCCGCAACAGAGAATAAAAATGAACAGCGATCACCGGTAAAAACAATCAGTCAAAAAGCCAATGAACCAGTTCCTTTCTTAGGATCAACAAAGCACCCCGCGGCAGAGAAAATCACAGTAAACAAAGCACCGGCTTTCGATGCTGTCGATAAAAAAATGCCAGTTGATAATAAGGTCACTTCCGTACCAGCGCAAACAAACCCGCTGCCGGTGAAAAAAGATCAACCTGTAAACGCCATCGTGGATTCTCTTTCAAAACAACAAACGGATGCGCTAAAAACCGAACGGAAAATAAAGAAGCCGCAGCGCAAGGGATTTGATGGCGGAATTACACTGGGCCCGGATTTTAACATTGCTTCTTCTCTTAAAATGGGAAGGATTGGTATGGGAGCAGGTATTTTGTTGCGTTACCACATCAATAACAAATGGTACCTGAGTACCGGTGCCGTCTATACGAAAAAAATATACGGAGCTACTTCAACAGACTACAGCACTCCCTACCCCGTGAACTTCACGAAGATCGATGCAAATTGTAATGTACTGGATGTTCCGCTCAATGTGCATTATACCTTTGCAGAACATCCACGCAGCACCTGGAGCGTGATGGCAGGCGCATCGTCTTATTTCATGGTGAAGGAAAAATATGAATACTATTATCCGAACGATGTTAAACGCTCAAGAGAATACAACAATGAGAACCAGCATTACTTCTCTGTGCTGAATCTCGGGGTGAACTGGGAAAAGAAAACAACGGGAAGATTGAAATGGGGGTTGCAGCCTTACGTGAAAGTGCCGCTTGGAGGTGTTGGTCAGGGGAAAGTACGTTTATATTCAGCAGGCATAAACCTGCAGCTGACAATGGGTAAAAAAGATTAACGGGATTTTTTTTCGCGGATGGATTTGTAAACTTTGATCGCGATAAGAAGTACCACCGCGAAAATAATCAGGCCGATGATCGCCCAAACCATGCTCAGCAAGCTTTTCAATACCACGAGGAAAACGATCGCTACCAGTAAAAGTGTGGCCACTTCATTCCAGATCCTTAGCTGCGTAGAAGTATAACGGATATTGCCCTTCATCAATCCTTTATAAATATCGTGCAGCAGAAAATGATAAATGTACAACCCCAATACAAAAGCCAGCTTTATCCACAACCACAAAGGAACACTGCCGTAAAGGATCAACATCCAGGGACCGAAGATCAGGGTTAGTATGGCGGATGGCCAGGTGATCCCGAGCCAGAGCCTTTTCATCATGATCCTGAACTGATCCTGGAGGATGCTCTTCCGCGGCTCTTCCGCATCCTGCGCTTCCGTATAATACACAAAAAGGCGAACCATGTAAAAAAGTCCCGCGAACCAGGTAACGATGAAGATGATATGGAGGGCCTTGATGTAGAAGTACATATCCTGTAAAATTACATAAATTCAGGTTGCGCTGTTACACGGCTTTCACGGGAAAGATACCGCAAGAGCCACCAATGGATCAAAACGCCTGCAAGAAAATTAATGACGCTCCAGAAGGTCATCCATCGATTTTCCAGATAAAATCCCGCGCCGAAAAGCCAGCATTGTCGGGTGTTTTATAGTTGTTCTTTATCCATGAACGAATTCTTGCGACTGTCTTTCGCTGTAATATAAACCAGCAGCGATACAGATATACAGATCGTCACATACCAGTAGTACAGCGGTTCATGGCCGATCTTTTTAAAGTAGAGCGCAAGCGGTTCGGCCGTTCCTCCAAACAGGGCCACCGTTAAGGCGTAGGGCAATCCAACACCCAGCGCGCGCACTTCTGCGGGAAATAATTCCGCTTTCACTACAGCATTGATAGAGGTATAGCCACTTACGATCATCAGTGCGGCGAGAATGAGAAAAAAAGCAGTCCAGGCAGAAGCAGCATGACTTACAGCAGTGAGAATAGGAACCGTGAACAATGTACCCAATACGCCAAAGCCTATCAGCAGCGGTTTTCGGCCGATCTTGTCTGACAACCAGCCGAAGGCCGGCTGTACAGCGGCATAGATCAGCATCAGCACGAAAGAGATCATCGTAGAATGTTCTTTTGAGAGCTTCACGGTGTTCACCAGGAATTTTTGCATGTAGGTGGTGTAGGTATAAAACGCGAGGGTGCCGCCGAGGGTAAGTCCTACTACCGTCAACACCGCTTTCGGGTGCTCTTGGATCAGCACCATCACAGATCCCCGTTCCTTCTTTTGATCCTCGAGTGAAACAGACTCCTGCATGTTCCTTCGCAGGTACAAAGCAGCGAAGGCAAGTAATGCACCGATGACGAAAGGGATCCTCCATCCCCAGTCGCCTAATTGTTCCGGCGTGAGAAAAACCCGTTGTAACAAAAGCTGTATCCCCAATGCGATCAGCTGACCGCCGATCATCGTCACATATTGAAAACTGGAAAAAAATCCTCTGCGCTCCGGCGTAGCCACTTCACTAAGATAAGTGGCGGATGTGCCGTACTCCCCTCCTACGCTTAGGCCCTGCATGAGTCGCGCGCCCAGCAGCAATGCCGGCGCCAACAATCCAATCGATCTGTAGGAGGGTGTAACCGCGATCAACATCGAACCGAATGACATCAGCAACACAGAAAGCGTCATGGCGGTTTTGCGGCCGCGTCTGTCCGCAATGCTGCCGAAGAGCCATCCTCCAATCGGCCGCATAAGAAAACCGACCGCGAAAATAGCGGCGGTGCTCAACAGTTGGGCCGTGGAATTTCCTTCCGGGAAAAAGACCGGTGCGAAGTAAAGTGCGAATGCTGCATACGCGTACCAGTCGTACCACTCCACCAGGTTCCCGATGGATCCGGTGAATATCGCTTTCAATCGCCAGGCGGTGGACGCATTTTGCGGGATGGTATGAGAGGTCATACTCCAAAAATAATTAATCCCGGGGCAATGTTGTTAACAAGTATTTAGCAAAAAGTTCCAGGCAGGAATGGGAATATGCGGATGTAAAAAGATAAAAGAATATGGTTAACCGGCAACGTAGCAAGAAGATGTTGCAAATGCAGATGATGATATCGAACAGCGATCTGCGTAAGGCAAAGATGTGTTTGCAGAAATGGGAGCGGCCCTGGAATGAGGGCCTCAAACAAATCTCCGCGATCATGAAAGAAACGCAGGACATGTGGTCGAAGCCCGCAGGATTCACAGAGATCTTCGCGTTGACCCACAGTTATCGCAGGGAGCAGGAGGCGCTTACAGCGGATCCTTTACAAATGCCCGACACCGGGTTTTGATCAGCGGCCGTACTTTTTTTAATCCAGTATATAAGGAGAGCGCTGCGGGCGGGAAAGCAGTGCGTTGGCCTCATCATCATTTTTAAATCGTTCTTTTACCGGATCCCAATATAGTTTCCGTTTGAGCTTCATGCCTGCATGATTCAGCAGGCATACCGAACAGGCACGGTGCCCTACTTCGATGGGGGCTATTGGCGCCTGCCGGCTTACGATACAATCGAGCCAGTTCCCGTGCTGGTCCTTGCTGTCATAAAGTTTTATTTCATTTTCCCCGATCACGGAGGTGAGTATTTTCGGATCACTGGCATCCAGGGCCTTGCTGTTTTTCGCGGCTGTAGCCGGATCGTTGGCCGTAGCGCTGTAACTGCCGCGGGAAACGAAGATCCAGCCTTCGGACCCTACGAACTTCACACCATTGGGATAGCTATTACTTGCCAGCACTTTCACGCCGTTGGCGTAGAGGTTTTCGGATTTGAACGGACCATGCACATCCCATAAGCTGCCGGCAGGCGGAAACTCCGCGCTGGCCGTGATCTCGATGGGACCTGTATATTCCGTTCCCATGCCCCAGTTCACAATATCGAAATGATGCGCACCCCAACCGGTGATCATGCCGGCACCAAACTGCTCGATGCGCAACCATCCCGGTCTGGAGAAATCGTTGGTGGGATGTACGCGTTTGAGGGTATAGGGGACGTAGGGCGTTTCCCCTAACCACATTTCATAATTAAACCCTGCCGGTACCGGCATTTCTTTTTCCACAGTGCTTTGTGAAGGATCGTCTATCGGAAGGCCCACATAAATGGTGTGCAGTTTTCCGATACGCCCATTGCGCACCAGTTCGCAGGCTCTTTTGAATTGTGGCATGGATCGCTGCTGACTGCCGATCTGCAGGATACGTCCGCTTTTATGTACTTCATTGCTGAGCAAACGTCCTTCCGAAATGGTCAAGGCCGCGGGCTTTTGCATGTACACGTCTTTCCCTGCGCGCACGGCGTGAATGGCCGGTAACACATGCCAGTGATCCGGTGTGCTGATGAGCACCGCATCGATATCTTTGTTATTCAGTAACTCACGGTAGTCGTCGTACATCTTCACCGCGCTGGATGCCTGCCCGGTTTTTTTCGTGTAATAATCATTCACAAGTTTCTGGGCGGATTGTACCCGGTTCCTGTCCAGGTCACATACCGCCATGATCCTTGCCAGATCATATTTCCAGACACCCGGCATATCATGTTCCCGGGAAATACGGCCGTTGCCGATAGCACCGATATTGATCCGGTTACTGGGAGCAAGCGGTCCGCGCACAACATGCGCGGGAACAATAGTGGGAAGATGCGAAAGCGCCAGCGTACCCACTGCGCCTTTGATAGAATTTTTGAGGAATTTTCTGCGGGAAGATTCCTTACCGGCATTTTTTGTATGCATGTGGAATATGTTTTAAAATCCGATTGCGTTACCTCCATCTACCGGCAGAATAGCGCCGGTTATATATTTTGCGGCATCGGAAGCCAGGAATACAGCGGCGTGGCCCACATCTTCCGGTTTCCCCAGATGCTGCATCGGCGTTCTTGCCAATACGCGGTTCTTTCTTTCAACATCGTTATTTAATGCCTTTGCGGACATATCCGTTTCAATAAAACCCGGCGCAATGCAGTTCACCCGCACACCCAGCGGGGAAAGCTCCACAGCCAGCGCACGCGTCATGCCTTCAATAGCGGATTTGGCGGCCGTGTAAGCAATCACTTTCGGGATGCCGTAGTGAGCGGCCATTGAGCTGATCATCAAGATGGAACCTTTTTTGCGGCCGATCATCCTTTTGGCGGTTTCCCGCGTCAATGCAAATACTGCCTGCTGATTTACCCGCACCACAGATTCAAATTCTGCATCTTCCACTTCCAGCGCATCTTTTTTGAGGTGGATGCCGGCGTTATTCACGAGAATATCCAGTGGCCCGGATCCGTTTTCCACTTCCGCCACGAAAGCAGCGATCCCGCTTAGCTGCGAAAGGTCGCAAACCTTGTAGCCTGCCTTCTCCCCCAACCGCTCCACAGCCGCTTTCAACATCTCTTCCCGTCGTCCCGCGATCACAACCCGCGCGCCGTTCTCCACAAACGCCTGCGCGATCGCGAACCCGAGCCCGGATCCTCCGCCTGTTATCAACGCCAGTTTCTCCGACAAATTGAAGATGCTCATATGCACTATCGTTGTTTGGCCATGGCCAGCCCTTTTGTAGTCACGTAGTATTTTGCCAGCATATTCTTCACTTCCCATTCCGGCACTTTGCCGGCTTTCAGGAATTGCAGGAATCGCTGTAATACTTCCGCGAAATGGGCCTCGTGGCCGGTTCTGAGATTTTCAGGAATAAGGACCTTCCAGTTGGCCCCGTTCTTTTCCACGCCAAGGCCCGGATATTTCGCCTGCAATTGTTTTACCGCTGCCTGAAGGGCCTCCTCATAACCGCTTTCTTTTGTTTGCGGTTCGATATACAGTTCCGGTTTCCATTTTTCCGCTTTACCCTGACGGATCACCAGGTTGGCTTTGGTGCCGCGCATCAGGGCATAGTGGGTATCTCCTCCACCCTCGGGTGCCTGGTAGTTCCACAGCGCGGTGGACCGGGTGTGCACGCCATTGACGGCATAGTACACGGTACCATTGGCTGGAACTTTGAGCACAGTGTCTGTCACGAAGCTTTTCAGGAAATCAGGGAAAGCCGTTGCTCCGGTGATTGTGGAGAACTGGGAAAAGCTTAATGGCGTGGGCCATTTTTCAGCCCGGGTCAGTTGTATATCTTTCTCATAATTGATGATCGTGGTATCAAAGCAGATCCATTGCACAAGGTCTACGAGGTGTGTGTTTACATCCGCCAGTGCATCGCCCTGCTGGGCGGGGTCAAAGAACCAGGTAGGGCGCTTCAGCGTTTTGCCGGAAACGTATTTGTAGAAATGGTGTACGCTTTCTATTTCCACGGCAGGTTGTTCTGCGGAACCTTTCAGCAGTTCGCCGAAAACAGCGGACTGGTGCAGGAATTCTTTCTGCAGGATATTGGTGATCTCGGAGCGCTCCGTCATGATATCATATAGCAGGGCTTTCTTTCCGGGGGCGGCTTCGAACGTTTCTTTCAGGAGATTGAAGTCGGCTTCAGAAATGGCCATGGGCTTGTCTGCCAATACATTCAACCCGGCATCGACAGATGCGTGTATATAAGCGGTTTTCTTCTGGTTGTTACCGGCGATCACAACCACATTCCCTTTTTTCTCTGCGATCATTTTTTCGAGGAAGTCCTTGCCCTTGTACACTTCTTCCTTCCAATGCGTGGGCTGGTCCGCACGCGTATTGTATTGTTGGATCAGCGCGAGGTGTGCTTCCAGTTCCGGGCCATCGGGCGCGTAAACGTGTACCACGGAATCAATCCCCGGTGTGGTGGATTTCTGCACAAGCGCAGCATGAAAATGCCCCGGATCCAATGTGATCAGTTGTACCATTGCTTTGTCTTCTTTTGCCGTTGGCTGATTACAAGCGGTGGCGAGCAAACCTGCCACCAGTAAATACGAATATTTCATCTGTAGTTGTTTGTCATTTCAGTTGCCAGATGTAACGTTGTTTCATCTGTAGTTGTTTGTCTTCTCCATTAATAATGCACCGGTGTGGCGGGCGTAGTCGCATAGGCTTTCGAAAGATCCCGTTTCCCGCTCTGTTCCACCACCCAGCGTAAACCCTGATAGAGATGCTGCACAAATACCGGATCCTGGTAATCCCCTTTATCATGCCCCAGCGCCGTGAACCAAATATGCCCACCGTCGAAATGCTGGTACCATACGGCGGGGTAAAGATCACCATATGACCCCCGGTTTTTTTCAATGAGCGCTTCCCGCCGTTGTTTGAGGCTGGAAACGTCGTGCGCCATCACTGCACGGATGCCGGGATATAATTCTTTCGAAAAATAACATTCATCCTTTTTCGTCCATTCTTTTGGCAAACCCTGTACAGAAGAATGTTGCGGATCGATCACCTTTATTGTGTAAGATTGGAAGGATTCATGCCAGGAGAATGTGCCACCGATCATCATCTTGAACCAGGGCCAGTTGCGCTCCGTGCCGATCGCGGAGTGTACGCCCATGAACCCGCCGCCCGACTGGATATACCGCATGAATGCCACTTTCTGCGCATCCGTATCAAAAACATCATTGTTGGTGCTCGTGAAAACAAGTGCGGTGTATTGTTGTAAGTTCTTTTCCGTGAATACAGTGGGGGTATCGGAAACATCTACCGCAAAACCGTGATCCTGCCCCATTTTACGGAAAGCGGCCACAGCGCTGGGAATGTTGTCATGCACAAAACCCTTGCCGTTCTTAGTGTATACCAGTACCCGGATCTTTTTCCAGTTCACTGCAGTGCTTTCGATCTTTCCGGCGGAACGGCATGCCATACCGGCAAAAAGCCAGCAACATAACAACAGGCGGATACAAGAGGTAGATATTTTCATAACGATTGCTCCAAACATTAAAAGTAACGAACCCGCGAGAGACATGCAACAGCTGCTGTCGGGCCGTTTCAATCACCTTTTATGAAAACGTTATCGACAACGTTTGCGTTAAAAATATTACATTTAAATGGATAAAAAATTAAGATTACATCAATCTGTCAGGCAAAAAGCGCCCGCTTTTTACAGAACTTTCAAGAAATGAACAAACGAAGTTCCGTCACCATCAAGGATATCGCGCAGCAATTGAAGCTTTCGCCATCTACCGTGTCCCGCGCGTTGCGGGGCAGCGGGGACATCAATGCCGAAACGCGGGAGCTGGTGCGGCAGGTGGCGGAAGAGCTGCAATATAGTCCCAACCCGATTGCGCTTTCACTGAAAGAGAAACGCAGCAAGATCATCGGGGTGATTGTTCCGGAAATTGCCAATACGTTCTGTTCCGCTACCATTGCGGGAATTGAAGATATAGCCTACCAACGCGGGTATCATGTGATGATCTTTCAAAGTCATGAGACTTATGAGCGTGAGGTGGCCAGTGTACGGCTGCTGGCATCGCGGAGGATTGAAGGATTGATCATTTCGATGTCGGCACAAACCCGCCAATATGATCATTTACTGGAGATGAATGCGCCGCTTGTGATGTTCGACCGGGTGAATGAAGCGATCCCATCGCACAAGGTGGTGGTGAACGATCGGGCGGGGGCGTTCAGGGGAGTGGAGCACTTGTTGGGGCAAGGGTTCCGGCGTATCGCATTCGTTTCTATGGCACCATGGCTCTCTGTCACGCAGAACCGTTTGAAAGGGTATGAAGATGCCCTGCATAAACACGGGATGCAACTGCAGGAAAAGTGGATTGTACAGACGGAAGATATGGAAACGGCTATCCGCGGCCTTTTCTCCGGTCCTGATCAGCCCGACGCTGTTTTCTTTGCTGTAGAACGGGCTGCGCTCTGCTGCCAGAAAGTATTGAAGGAACAGGGATTACGTATCCCGGAAGACGTTGCTCTTGCCGGGTTTTCAGACAATCCCCTCAACCCTTACCTTGCTCCTGCCCTTACATCCATCCGCCAACCTACTTTCGAGATCGGTCAAAAAGCAGCGGAATTGTTGATCGAACAGATTGAAAATCCCGGAGACGAAATGCAATTCAAAACCCTGACGCTGGAAACAGAAATGGAAATATGCGCCAGTAGTTTGCGGCGTGAATTTGCATAGAACGTTCAACCGAGAGGTCGTGACCCTGTTATAACATTTGTTTTTCGACCTGAACAAGTTATTTACGATTGGATATGGGAAGTTCAGGTGTCATTTTTATAAGTGAAAATTGTTTCTGCTTATCTAGTTTTCTTTTTCGTTCTTCATAACACAGTTTCTTTGAGGCATTCAAAAAAAGCTGTCTGTAGCCCCTTAATGACAGTAAGATTGAAGTCCTGTTCACATATATTGGAATAGTCAGTAATCAGCTTTTTGATGAGGGGGTCAAGGCTAAGTATTGCCGCCGCCATTGGCAAGAAAAGCATCCGATTACTTTTTTCTTTCGAGGATAAGTTGCCAACATGAATACCTTCAAGTACTAAATGATCTGCTATGTTATTAAAATTGGAATGTGAATAATCGCTTGCTATTACATAAAATAGGCGTAGAAGTGAAAATCCGGCAAAATCTTCCAGCTCTCTAAATGTAACTCTGTTTTTTCCGATTATTGACGAAGCCCACGAGTATTCACCGCTAAAAAAGTCCTTTCCATTCTTTTGTCTGATTCTTTCGAATTTTTCATTTATTACCTCTTGATTTATTGAAGGTAAGTTATGCTCCAGAACTCCGGGGTTAGTACGCAATTCTTCATATAAGTCGATCCGCCTTTTTTCTTTTTTGCGGTTGTGTTCATTGTAGCGCATAAAAACATCTTTGTCGTGGCTGTGAAGGAGGATCGTAGTTACTACAATATTTTCATACAGTGATCGCCATGCACGGAAAGCTCCATCTGGATATCCATACATCAGCATGACTTCCAGTTGATCCATCAATCGTATAATATGACCTACATTGCAAACAATTATGAGATCTCTTCCTGTACCTTCCTTGTCACACAACTCCAATAGGTTGTTGGATATCCCCCTGCAAGTATTGCTATATGAACAGAATGTTTGAAATATTTTTTTGTTTGTTGTTACTGTATCATCTGCACCTATCGTTCGATCTTCTAAAATCTCATTCAGATCTACCTGAAAACAATCAAATAATGCATTTGTTGAATGTTCATTGAGCTGCTTAAGCTCTTCCAGTTGCTTTTTAGAACGGAGCTCCATAAATGCCGGATCGTTCATGTACTTATGTATTTCATTAAACATTTTCACTAAATCCAGGGAATCGGGAGTGAGTAACAAACCATCCATTTTCATATAAACGAATTTACCATTTTATAATAAACTTTCATGCTACAGATAGCAATGAGAATTCAGTACTAACTCGCTTGTTAATTACACTAAGTAAGTGCTCGTATCTTTTATTTTCCGGGGTTAATTGTCAATATATATATGAATGTAATAGTTCCGATTTGAAATCCTAAAACAATGATGCTTGTATATCATTCTTGGATGGTTCCTTTTTAGGAATTTCTTTCTTGGGGTAGAAAACACCAATAATCACGAATGGGTTTGTAGCACGACGCATATGCCATTGCTTAGTTGTCCCCATAAAAAAATGAAGGTCTTTTTCTTTAAACTCGTCCTCATATTTTGTCTTTACTTTTTGAAGCGTATCTTCTTCATTTCCATTGGTTGATTTCAAACAATTCCAATACAACGCTCCGATTTCCCAATCCTCAATCATTAATTTCCGTTCTTTACCGGTTTCATCAGTAAAAACATAGCTGAATTTATAAGGAAGTTTAGGAATTACTATTTCAGGGTCTTTATCAGGAAGGAATAAATCGCCTTGCTTGCGTAACTCCTTCCATTCGTTTTTCCACTCTCTATCGGTTTCTTCCCAATGTAATTTAACAATACTTGCAGGTTTGAATACAGCGAGGGATATATTTTTAGGGGCTCTTGAATCCGCAATAAGTGTGTCCATATTTATGTAAACATTACGGAGACAAACATCTTTACGAGCCTGCCAATTATTTTTAGTATCTAGACGTTCGCCTATTATTTGCAGATCGTGGAAATCATAATTTACTGGGGAATGGCTTTCTGGCCTGAAATCGTCAGCTCTTTTTCTAAGGTCCAGTTCTATCCAGGTATACTTAACGCTTTTGACTTGTCCACTTCCTTTAAGGTCTCCTAAAAAACTAAGAGGAACGGGATAAATTCTAATCATTTCCCCGGTTTCAAGCATGCCAGCTGTACAAACCAATTCGTCGTGACTTCTTGATGGAAGGGGATACGTAGTGACAGTTATAAGGACTTTTTTTCGGGGCATATAAACTCTATATATGTTTTACTTCATACTCGAAGCCCGGCAGCGTTTTTATTGCATTTGCTAAATGGCTTCTGTGACATTGGCAATGGTTTGCCTCGAAGCAAGTTAAAGCAATTCGCTTATACTTCCGCAAAACGTTTAAGATAGTCATTTGAGTATCAATTGTTTTGGGAATATCATTCTCAAGATAATCCGCAAATAATCTATCGTAGTCCGCTTGAGTGTTCAATGCCTGTCTTTTATCTGACACAATTCCGACCTCAGGAAAATGCATATAGAGAATACCAAGGCTTTCACAATAGCGTTTAAGCAGACTCTTACTAAAGCCAAATTTCATACTTAAAGGATTATTGCGGACATCAACTAAAACCTTGACATCATTTCTCAGTAGTCGATTTAAATAATTTTCTAAACTTCCTCCCTCATAACCAATTGTGTATAAGGTCGTTTGATCAGATAAAGTCTTTTGCTTTTCTACTTTGTCCAACTCTTCTTTTGATAAGATAGAAGGAGCTTTAACGCTATTGATAGCCCAATATGGGAAATTCCTATATGTGTGCTTCATCAGCGCAGAGCTGTCCATCTCACCATAAAGGGCCTTTATACTTCTGAGCTTAGAAAGATCAGGTGTTTTCAGTAACTTCAAATAATTAACGTCGTCAATTTTGTGAAAACTCTTGGCAGTTTCTGCTAATAAGCCCTTTGTTACCATTGCAGCCATATCGGCATTTGCAGAGTACGAATAGCAACCATACTTGTAAGGGATAAAATCATAATCAGCCTTTTCCTGTTTCTGACAAAACAAGAATAAAAGCTTTTGCAGGCGGATTTTCTCAAGTTCGCCTTCAAAAAGCTCTAACAAAGCAAGAATGATTTTACGTCTATAAAACATGATATAAAGATAGAAGTTGTGCAACTTTCTTCCTAATTAGAATAAACAACTCCAATTAATAAGTGTTTAAGGAAACGTTAATATTGTTCCTAAGCGTAAAAACTCTCTTGCCTCTGTTTTTATGTTCGCGGATAGAATTGGCATCACATATCGTGTCAAATCCTTATCTATTCTGGTGGCCGGAAATGAGGAGATATCAAACAAATCCTCTTCTATTTGTCTTCACTATTGGAGTCTATCAATTATTATTCATTTGCTCATTTGTTGAACGTAATTGAGGTCGTTCTGTGCGGGTTGGAATACTTGTCAATGGCGGTAAAAAGCATAAAAAAAGATCATCAATTATGATGACCTTTTTTTCGTGGTGTGGGCCGGGATCGAACCGGCGACACAAGGATTTTCAGTCCTTTGCTCTACCAACTGAGCTACCGCACCAGTGCCCCATTTTGTTCAGGGGACTGCAAAAGTAAGATAATCTTTTAAAAAACAAAAAGTTTATTGAATAATTTCCTGCCCCGCCAGTATCCCACTCCACAATTCGTTCCTCCACTCCAGCGCTTTTCTTGCATAGATGGCGCTTTCCGCCCATTTCGCCTCATCTTCCCTGCAAAGCTCTTTTACCATTTGCTGTGCAAGCGGGCTGTGATGGTCGCCATCCACTTCAATATGCCGCTCGAGGTAATAGATGAAAATATCCAGCTTTCCGGGGAACTGCCTGTTCAGATCCTTCACCAGCGCGTAGAACATGCCGGGGATCAGGTCTTCCCGGCCGTACGTGAAAACCGCTGCCATTACATGTGCTTTGCCAGTGGCGATCACTTCGAAGGTAAAGTCCAGGAATCCTTTTACGGAAGGAGGCAAAGTGCTTGTTAATGCAGAGATGCTTTGTCCATTCAGCACTCCGTTTACGAGCCCCCTGATGGCGGCTGTATCGGCACCGGCCTGCTCCATCGCGCGGAGATACAATTCAAAATGGCTGAAGCGCCTGCCATCGGCATCCACATCGCTCTCTTCTCCTACTACAATTTCATTGATGAGAAAACGGGTGTCCGGTGAGCCCATTGGTACCCAGGGAATGGTTACGCAGGTGAGTGCTCGTTGCAGGCCTTTCAACAGGCTCATAAAATCCCATACTGCAAACACATGATGCGCCATGAAAAGGCGTACATCGGCGATGGTCTGTAATTGTCCGTATAACGGGTGTTCCAGGATACGCGCCCGCACGGGGGCGATCTCCTCTTCGATCCTTCTAATTCCCATATTCCACTAAAAACTTGATCCGCATGAGCTTTAATTGCTCAATTGTATAATTTCCTTCTGTAAGTTCGTCTTTGGCCACCTGCAGGCTGGAGGTTTCGCAACCTTTGAAATATTCTATGATCTCGTCCTGCGCATAATCGTCCAGTTCTTCATCAATGCAATAATCCAGGTTCAGGCGTGTACCGCTGGCAACGATGGTCTCCATTTCGTCCAGCAGTTGGGGAATGCTCAGCTCTTTGTTTTTCGCGATGGTTTCGAGCGGCATTTTTTTATCGATGTTCTGGATGATGAAAACTTTCAACCCGCTTTTGTTCACCACGCTCTTCATCACAAAATCATCGGGTTTCACGATGTCGTTTTGCTCAACATATTTGGAGATCACGTCCACGAATTTCTTCCCGTAACGAATGGCCTTGCCCTTGCTCACGCCCTGGATCTTTTCCAACTCCTGAACGGTGGTAGGATACTGCGTAGCCATATCTTCGAGGGATGTTTCGAGGAAGATGACGAAAGGTGGCAGGTTCTTTTCTTTCGCTACTTTCTTGCGAAGGTCTTTCAGCATTTCGAATAGCACCGGATCCGCGGAGGCCTGTGCTTCGCCGGTTGCGCCATCTTCTTCTTCCCCACCATCCTCATCGAACTGATGATTGAGCGATACCCAGATGGAGAACGGCTTTTTCATGAACTTACGGCCTTTCTCGGTGATCTTGAGCAGACCATATTCTTCGATGTCTTTTTCGATAAGACCTTCCAGCATCATCTGACGGATGAGGGAATTCCAGAAATGCGCATCAAATTCCCTGCCTTCGCCAAACACATCGAGTTTATCATGACGGAATGTGGTGATCTGTGGATTGGATTTGCCGGTGATGATGTTCACCACGTAATCCGTCCCGAAGCGCTCTTCCAGCTGTTGAATGGCTTTCAGCACTATCACTACGCGGTTCTTGACCTCTATTTTCTCTTTCGGGTTCTGACAGTTATCGCATTTACCGCAGTTTTCCTGCTCATACTTCTCCCCGAAATAATGCAGGATCACTTTCCGGCGGCAAACAGCGCTTTCCGCATATGCCACGGTTTCATTGATCAGCTGGGCGCCCATTTCGCGCTCTGACAGGGGTTTATCCCGCATCAAATGCTCGAGTTTCTGCACGTCCTTGTAAGAATAAAAACAAACGCAGATGCCCTCGAGGCCGTCTCTTCCGCCGCGACCGGTTTCCTGGTAATAGTTTTCCAGGCTTTTCGGGATGTTATAGTGGATCACGAAACGTACGTCCGGCTTATCGATTCCCATCCCGAAGGCAATGGTGGCCACAATCACCTCCACTTCTTCGAGCAGGAACATATCCTGCCGTTGCGCGCGGGTGGTGGCATCCAGACCGGCGTGATAAGCCACGGCTTTAATACCGTTAGCTACGAGCATATCTGCCAGCTCCTCTGTGGTTTTACGGTTGAGGGTGTAGATAATGCCGCTTTTGCCTTTGTGCTGATGAATGAATTTGACGATCTCCCGGATCGTCTGGTCTTTTTTCCGCTTGGGCCTGATCTCGTAATACAGGTTGGGGCGGTTGAAGGAGGAAATGAAGATCTCCGGCGCCTTCAGCACCAGGTTCTTCACAATATCACTCTGCACTTTCGGCGTAGCGGTGGCCGTTAATGCAATCACAGGCAGCTTGTCATCGATCATGTCGATCATTTCCTTCAAACGACGGTACTCCGGGCGGAAATCATGTCCCCACTCGGAAATACAATGGGCCTCGTCCACTGCAATGAACGATATCTGCAGCTCCCGGAAAAAATCGAGGTTCTCCTGCTTGGTGAGCGTTTCCGGCGCTACATACAACATCTTCGTTTTGCCGGACAAAAGATCGGCCCGCACCTTTTTGATCTGCGCTTTGGTGAGCGTGGAATTCAAAAAATGCGCTACATTGTCCTTGCTGCTATACGACCGTACCAGGTCCACCTGGTTCTTCATCAGGGCAATGAGGGGACTTACGATGAGCGCCACTCCGGGGCTCATCAGTGCGGGCAGCTGGTAACACAGTGATTTACCACCGCCTGTTGGCATGATCACGAAAGTATCTTTTCCGGAAAGTATGCTTTTAATAATCTTCTCCTGATTCCCCTTGAAGGAATCAAAACCAAAGTGTTCGCGTAATGCATCCAACAAACTTACCTTTGCAACAGCCATCACATATTTGTTTAATACTAGTGTAATCTAGAGCGAATTCACAAGACTGATAGATGAAATATTTTCAACATGTATTTTTGGGGGACACGAAATTACTTAAAAAACCCCTTTGTGTCAATATAAATTATATGATCGTTGGGCTTGCTTAAAAATTGATAAATTTGTAGCCGCTCATGAAAGAGAAAACCATAGTAAACATCCGCGAAACGGCTAAAAGGACCATCAGGCTGGAAGCTGCTGCCATTGAAAGTTTGGAGCAATATATCAATGATGACTTTGAGCAGGCTGTGGAACTGATAGCCCGTTGCCCCGGACGTGTGGTGATCGCCGGTATCGGCAAAAGCGCCGTAATAGCCCAGAAGATCGTAGCTACTCTCAACTCTACCGGTACTCCTGCTTTATTCATGCATGCCGCGGATGCCATACATGGCGATCTGGGGATGATCACTCCGGATGATGTGGTGATCTGCATCTCTAAAAGCGGGGAATCGCCGGAAATAAAAGTATTGGCGCCGCTGGTCAGGAACATGGGGAATACGCTGGTGGCCATCGTCGGCAAAACGGATTCTTTCCTGGCGCGATCGGCACATTTTGTGCTGAGCACGTTTGTGACCCAGGAAGCCTGTCCCAACAACCTGGCCCCCACTTCCAGCACCACTGCGCAGCTCGTGATGGGCGATGCACTGGCGGTTTGTCTGATAGAGATGAAGGGATTTACGGCAGAAGATTTCGCTAAGTTTCACCCCGGCGGAACGCTCGGAAAGAAGCTCTACCTGAAAGTGGAGGATTTGAGCCGCCAGCATCAGGTTCCGGCCGTGAAACCCGGGAGCAGCCTGCGGGAAGTGATCGTGGAGATCTCTTCCAAAATGCTGGGCGTTACCGGCGTAGTAGGAGAAGATGGCCGGCTGGAAGGAATTATCACAGATGGCGATCTCCGAAGGATGCTGGAAAAGAACATGGATGCGGCAGGCGTGAAGGCAAGGGATATCATGAGCAGTAACCCTAAGACCATTCAGTACAACGAACTGGCCGTTAATGCCCTGGAACTGATGCGTGAATTTGACATTACCCAGCTACTGGTCATGAAAGATGATCAGTATCATGGAATTATACATTTACATGATTTAATCCGAGAAGGAATTATTTGAGCGATGACACCGTTGAACAAACATTTTTATGTGGCCATCATGGCCGGGGGGATCGGCAGCCGTTTCTGGCCGTATAGTCGCACAGACTATCCGAAACAATTCCTGGATATCCTGAATACAGGAAAAACGTTGCTGCAATGGACCTATGAGCGGTTTGCGCAGTTTGTGCCTGCAGAGAATATTTACGTTGTAACCCATCATCAGTATGCATCTATTGTCAGCAAACAATTACCCGATCTGAAGCCCGGAAACATTGTGAGTGAACCATCCCGGAAAAATACGGCTCCCTGTATCGCCTATATTTCCCATAAGGTCCACAAGAAGGACCCCAAAGCCAGCATGATCTGCGCCCCCGCAGATCACCTGATCATGGACGCAACGGAGTTTACCAGCACCTGTCTCAATGGCCTGCTCTTTGCGCAGAAACATAATGCCCTGCTCACCCTCGGCATTAAACCCACCCGCCCTGATACCGGTTACGGCTATATCCAGTACGAAACCCAGCAAGTGGCGGATAATGTCTACCAGGTAAAAACCTTTACAGAAAAACCCAACCTTGAACTGGCGAAAACCTTTCTCAAGAGTGGAGACTTTCTCTGGAATGCAGGAATATTTGTCTGGAATACCAAAAGTATCCTCCAGGCCTTCGCAACCTATCTGCCGGAAATGGATGAGCTGTTTGTACAGGAGGCCGCAGCACTGAACACGCCTGCGGAGAAAGATGTGATCGAGCGGATCTACTCCCAGTGTACCAATATTTCCATCGACTACGGCATTATGGAAAAAGCAGATAACGTATATGTGATACCCTCCAATTTTGGCTGGAGCGATCTGGGGACCTGGGCTTCCGCATACGAGAACCTGGAAAAAGATTATCTCGGTAATGCCGTTCAGGGGAAAAATGTAATGGTGATAGATGCCGCCAATTGTATGGTAAAGGCCCCTAACGACAAGCTGGTACTATTGCAGGGGCTGGAAGATTTCATCGTGATCGATACGGCGGATGTTTTACTGATCTGCAAAAAAGATAATGAACAGCAGATCAAGGAATATGTGGCCGAAGTAAAACGGCATAAAGGAGAAAAATACCTCTAAGGAGTAAAAAAGCCGGAAGAACATTGCTTCCGGCTTTTCATATAACAGGCTATGCCTTCGCTTCCGTAACTTCCAGCGGTTGTCCAATCCGCCGGGTGTGTTCATGGAAAGTAACAACGCCTGTTTCTACATCATACATGGCCCCGATAATACCGACCTCGCCTTTGTCAATCATTTCTGCGAGGATCACGCTTTGTTCCATGATCGCCTGCACAGAACGCTCCGTGTGAATATGCGTAACGGCTTCCACAAATGCTTCATTCCTGGAAGTCCGGTTTTCGCGAATGGTCTTTTCCTGGAAAATGGCCGGCCGGATCTTGCCCAGCAAACCGGTGAGATTGCCCATCTCCACATTGTCGCAGGCCCCCTTGATCGCCCCGCAATGCGTATGGCCCAGTACCACGATTATTTTTGAACCAGCCACTTTGCAGGCATATTCCAGGCTGCCCAGCACATTATCTGAAATAACGGCACCGGCTAAACGAATACTGAAAATATCTCCCAGCCCCTGATCAAAGATCAGCTCTGCGGACGTACGGGAGTCCATGCAGCTCACGACTGCCGCGAAGGGCCACTGTCCTTCTTTGGTCTGGTTCACCTGTTGCAGCAGGTTGCGGTTGATGCGAAGGTTGTTGACGAAACGCTCGTTGCCTTCGCGGAGGACCTCCAAGGCTGTTTCGGGGGTCAGATTGCTTTGAGAGATTTTATTGTGCGCTTTCATTATATGAATATTTTAATCGATGATTGTTTTAGTTCACGTTCAGTTCTTTCAGTAATTCTTTGTGGGAGCCATTAATGATCACACTCACCGGATTTCCCTCCTTTTCCGGGAGGTCCAGGAAAAGATGATCGGTGTTGTTGATCTTGTACGCATCCTTGAAGCCTTTGAGCACTACTTTGATCTTGTTCTGCGGAGCTTTGATCTGGGCGAATTCACGGATGATGTCCAGTACGTCCTGGTCGATGTACAGGGTCTTACCCGCGTCGATCACAACGGTGCTGTTCTCCGGCAGACTGTCCAGCGTTAGCAGGATGTTTGCTTTGTTGAGGAAGGAAACTTCCTGCGAAAGCTCCAGCCGGAAGAGGTCTCCGGTGCGGTATTTCTCCTTGTGGAAAAAGTAAGGGCTCTTCATGTTCCCCCACATGATGAAGAGGATGCTCACCGCCAAACCAACGCCCACGCCTACCAGCAGGTCCGTGAATACGATCACCGCAACGGTTACCACAAAGGGGATCCACTGGTATTTGCCTTTGCTGAACATTTGTTTGAAGATCGCCGGTTTGCAAAGCTTGAAGCCTGTTACCAGCAACACCGCCGCCAGCGTAGCGAGCGGGATCTTATTTAGTGCAACAGGGATGAGCGCTGCGCAGATCAGCAAAAGAGCACCATGTACGATAGCAGCCAGTCTCGTGCGGCCGCCGGCATTGATGTTGGCGGAAGAGCGTACGATCACGGAAGTGATGGGGATCCCGCCAATGAGACCGCTGACCATGTTGCCGATCCCTTGCGCCTTCAATTCCCGGTTAGGGGAAGAATACCTTTTCAGAGGGTCCAGTTTATCGGTGGCTTCGAGGTTCAGCAAAGTTTCCACGGTCGCTACGATGGCAATGGTGACGGCGATCACCCAAACATCCGGGTTCGCCAGCTGGCTGAAGTTGGGCAGCGTGAATTGTCCTGCAAATTCAGAGAATGATCCTGCTACCGGCAGATTCACGAGATGGCTTTGTGCCAGACCCAGTTTGGAGCCTGCGGCGATGAAGAGCTGATTAAGCCCTACCCCGGCGAGTACGGCAACCAGCGGAGCCGGGAGCACCTTGAGTTTAGGGATCTTTGACCAGAAAAGAAGGATCAACACCGAAACGATCGTGATGATGATGGCCCCAGGGTGTATATGATTAAGTGTGCCCAGTAACGCGGAAAATGTATTTTCCCCGTCGGTTTGGATGAATGCGAAGTCTCCCTCGGAATCGGCATCATAACCGAATGCATGCGGGATTTGTTTCAGAATGATGATGACGCCGATGGCTGTGAGCATACCGGTGATCACATTGGAAGGAAAATAATTGGCCACAACCCCCGCCCGGAGATAACCGAGGATCAGCTGCATGGCGCCGGCCAGCACAACAGCCAGCAAAAAAGCGTCAAAGGCACCGAGCTTGGTGACAGCGGCGAGCACAATGGCGGTAAGACCGGCAGCCGGGCCGCTCACGCTGAGATGGGAGCCGCTGAAGAAACCGATCACTATACCCCCCACAATACCGGCGATCATTCCCGAGAACAAGGGCGCCCCTGAAGCAAGCGCTATCCCCAGACACAACGGAACGGCGATCAGGAAAACAACGAGGCCGGCCGACAAATCGCCTTTAATATTTGAAAAAACAGCAGTTTTCTTGCTCATGATTACATTGGTTTGTTCAGATCGCTACCCACCGCGCAGCATGCTTTGTTATAAGCAACGCGAACAACCGAAAACAGCAGCAGAGCTACGGCCCGGAACGAGATCTGTAGTACAGTAAAATAAAATGGAACAGGCATGCGCTATGGCGCCATGCGGAAAGCGTAATTAACCAATGTACGGGTTCGGAGGCGGGGTCTGTATTTCCTGTATGGGGCTGACAGGAATGTTTTCATGGAAACTGTAAGAAAGTGTGCAGAGCAGCAGATCGGCATTAAAACGGGGTTCCAGCTCCGGATGACGGTAACAGTTAATGTCCCCATAGCTGAGTTTCACTTTGGAAATGCACCCACTGTCCACATGCTCCTCCACGATCTGATTCGTAAACAGCAATTTCCCCACCTCTTTGATAGGCAGCAGCTGAATGCACATCAAGCTGAAAAGAAATATACTGAGTACCTTTTTTATCACGCTGCAAATTACCGCCGGAAATCCAAATATCATATTCCGGAGGGTCAAAAAAATGTTAAATCGGACGTAATGACCTATAAACCCGTCACTTATAGCTGTTTATGCTTCCGGGTGGTTCATCCTCTCCCAGAACCGCTCATCACAATTCTCCCCCGATTGCAAAAGCGTTTTCGCACGATGGAATCTAATACCGCAAAGGGTTTGGAACAAGAAACCGGTAATGTTCAAAACAAATTATTTTGCATTAAACAGTATTGTGTATTGCATAGTAGTAAATTCTTTCTATCTTTGTATTGTGATTGACGGAGAACCGTTCAAGCATCAGAACAAAAAGATTTTTTAAAGCGCACTTGCCATGAATATAGACAACACACAATCTCAGATGCGGAAAGGCGTGCTGGAATTCTGCATTCTTTCCATCATCAAGCAAGGCGAGGCTTATCCTTCGGACATTATAGAAAAAATGAAAGAAGCGAAGCTGGACATCCTCGAAGGAACATTATATCCGCTCCTGACACGGCTCAAGAATGCAGAACTGCTCACCTACCGCTGGGTGGAAAGCAGCTCCGGCCCCCCGCGCAAGTATTTTTCCATGACAGAGAAAGGGGAAGCGTTTTATCTGGACCTGGAGAGTACATGGAATGAGCTGGCCAACGCCGTGCATCAATTAACAAAACCAGACACCATCCAATAATTATATATCCGAGCTTACCTAAAACCTAAATTAGAATTAGACGATGAAAAAGATTATTAACATAAACCTCTCCAGTCGCCTGATCCCCATCGAAGACAGCGCTTACGAGATACTGCGGCAGTACCTGGACAGCCTCAGGCGCTACTTTTCGCAAGAGGAAGGTGCGGACGAGATCGTGGGAGATATAGAAAGCCGCATTGCGGAAGTCTTCCAGGACAAGATCCGGAAAGGCGCCCATTGCATTACAGATGATGATGTACAGGCCATTAAGACCTCCATGGGCACGCCGGAGCAATTCGGGGACGAACCCGCCGCTGCTGCTGCCGATAGTGCAAAACAATCCCAGTCATCTTCCTCCGGCGAAAGCTTCATTCCGTACGTGCGGCCCCGTAAGCGTTTTTACCGCGATCCTGACGGTAAGGTATTGGGTGGTATCTGTAGCGGATTGGGTGCATACTTCAATGTAGATCCCATCGTGTTCCGTATCATTTTCGCCCTTATGGCCATCGGTTTGTGGGGCGGCGGGATCCTGCTTTATTTCATCCTTTGGATTGCCACGCCGGAGGCCATCACAGCGGCAGAGAAGCTGGAGATGCGCGGAGAACGGGTGGACCTGAATAACATCAAGGCAACCGTGCAGGAAGAGATGAACTCATTTCGTTCCAAGGTGGAAAAAATGGGGGAGGATGTCAAAAATTTTTCGCAGGGCCGCGGGAGACAGTTCGGTAGAGATGCCGGATCTGCAATAGAAGGGTTTTTCCGGGGACTCGCCAATGTCATTGCATTTTTGGCGAAAGGGTTCTTCATGTTCCTGGCAGTGGTGATACTCTTCACATTGGTAGTGGGCCTTATTGTGGCCGCACTTTTTTCCGCGGTCCTCATCCCGATAAAAAGCCTTTTGCTGGATGCCGGTACCCAAACCATGTTATTCTGGCCCGCGATATCCCTGCTGATCGGTATTCCGATCCTGGCATTGATCCTCTTCATCATCCGTAAAATGACAGGGGCGCGCCAAACGAACAAATATGCAGGGTATACGCTGGGGTTCTTCTGGCTGCTGGGTGTGGTGTTCTCCGTTTGCCTGGCCATTTCATTGTCAGGCGACTTCAAAGCGCCCCGCATTTCCCAGCCGGAGACGGTAACCATCAACCAGCCTTCCAATGGTAAACTGATCATCCGCAAAGCGGACGATATCCTCGAAATGGAACGGATCAATCTGCTGGACGGTAACCTCCGTGTAATGGATGACACAGCCGTTATCGGAGATATCCGCCTCGATATCCGGAAAAGCGATACGGACAGCTTTGCCGTAGAAGTGGAGAAAAGCTCCCGCGGCAGAACCGTGGCACAGGCCAGAAAGCTGGCCGGCCAGATACAATTCCAGATCAAACAGCAGGATTCCGTGCTCTTCATCCCCTCCGGGTTCTCGATCCCACGGAATTCCCTCTATCGTAACCAGCGTGTGGAAGTGACCGTGCGTGTGCCGGTAGGCAAAAACATTGTCATAGAACGGGATGTCTGGAATCACTACAGCTTCATCCGCAAATGGCGGCATGAATGGTGGGATGGCCGGGATGATGACTGGGACAGTAATGATCAGATCAACATTAAAATGAATGCTGACGGATTTGAGCGGAAAGAGAAGAAAGAAAAAGTAAAAAAAGAAGAGGAGCAAAAAGACGAGCGCGATTCCATCCGCAACAATTACCGTTATAAGGAACCGGCAAAGGAAAACACCACTCCGGTGGAAGACAGTAGCGAAAAGAAACCCGCTCCACGCAGCGGAAAAGCAACGGCCGCCGCTTTTGTCTCCTTCCTTTTCCAGAATACCTTCAAAAACCTTCGATCCTAAGATTTCGTCACAATAAGTTTAGTTTCACAAAAACTGATAATCACCGCGGTATCGACCGCGGTTTTTTTATGGATTTAAGCGGGATAACGCGGATTTTTCCCGATCCGATCATTCCTATCCCTTTATTATTGCTAGTTTTGTATATTCCAAATTCAAGAGGATCAGATAAGGATGAAGGCACCCATTAACATTGCACTGGTAGGTAATCCGAATAGTGGTAAAAGCTCTCTTTTTAATGCGCTAACGGGACTGAACCAGAAGGTGAGTAACTTTCCGGGGGTTACCGTCGACAAAAAGACCGGTACGGCCCGTATTTCTTCCCAACTGGAGGCAAATATCATTGACCTGCCGGGCACTTACAGCCTGTATCCTAAAAGTGCGGATGAATTTGTGACATATGATGTGCTCCTCAACCCCCAGGGCACTGACCATCCGGACATGATCCTCATCATTGCGGATGCATCCAACCTCAAACGTAACCTGCTTTTCTGCTCCCAGATCATAGACCTGAAAATGCCCGTGATTATCGGGCTTACCATGATGGACCTCGCCAAGAAAAAAGGTGTGGAGATCGACCTCGCGGGTCTGGAGCGGGAACTCGGCGTACCGGTGGTAGCGATCAACCCCCGCAAGAACAAGGGGTTGCCGGCGTTAAAAAAGAATATCGAGCTGATCGCACAGGAGAAATTCGGAACACCCGCCCGGGACTTTATCGAGAACCAGCAGCTCGCTCCCGCCGTGATCGCGGACGTTAAACGGATCTTCCCGGTTTCCAGCGACTATGCGGCGTTACATGTGGCTGTGAATTACGAGGAGCTGGATTTCCTGGACAAACACTGCAAAGCATCCATCCGTACGTCCCTCCAACAGCATACGTTCAACAAAACGAAAGTGCAGGCAGAGGAAATCATGCAGCGTTATGCCCGCATCAAGCATATCATGAACGGCACCGTGGTGGAAACAGACCCCTTGCAGCAACAATTACAAACGGAGCGCATCGATCACCTGCTCCTGCACCGCTTCTGGGGCTACCTCATTCTCCTGGCCGTGCTCTTCCTGCTCTTCCAGAGCATTTTCTGGATCGCCTCCTACCCCATGGACCTCATCGAAGCCGGCTTCGGCTCCCTGAGCGGATGGCTTTCCCAGGTACTGCCGGATAACAAGGTGAGCGATATTTTCATCAACGGTATTATTGCCGGCATTGGCGGGATCGCGGTGTTCGTGCCGCAGATCATGATCCTCTTCGGCCTTATTACCCTCCTCGAAGACACCGGTTACATGGCCCGTATCAGCTTTCTGACAGACCGGCTGATGCGGCAGGTGGGCCTGAACGGGAAGTCTGTGATGCCACTGATCAGCGGCGTTGCCTGTGCTGTGCCGGCCATTATGGCCACCCGTAATATCGAGAACCGGAAAGAAAGACTGATTACCATTCTCATCACACCGCTCATGAGCTGCTCTGCCCGCCTCCCGATCTATACTATCATGATTGCGCTGGTGGTACCGGACCGCTCTGTGCTGGGGATTCTCAGCCTGCAGGGGCTCGTGATGATGGGCCTGTACCTGCTCGGGTTCTTTATGGCCATTCTGGTGGCGGCGGTGATGAAGCTGTTCATCCGGATAAAAGAGAAAAGTTATTTCATCATGGAATTACCCGTGTACCGCGCTCCGCGCTGGAAGAACGTAGGCACTACCATGGTGGAAAAAGCGAAGATATTCGTGACCGATGCCGGGAAAGTGATCATGGTGATCTCCATCATCCTCTGGTTCCTTTCTTCTTATGGTCCGGGTCAACAAATGGCCACCGTGCACGCCAAATACGAGCAGTTGCAGGCGCAAACCACGGACTCCGCGCGGAAAGCGGAGCTGAACAAACAACTGCAATCCGAGAAACTCGCCAGCTCTTATGCCGGTATTCTCGGGCATGCCATTGAACCGGTAGTGAAGCCATTGGGTTTCGACTGGAAGATCGGTATCGCGCTGATCACCTCTTTCGCCGCACGGGAAGTGTTTGTAGGTACGATGGCTACATTGTATAGCGTTGGCGATGCAAAAGGGAATGACGCAACATTGCGGGAGAAAATGGCCTCGGCAACAAGGATCGACGGAACGCCGGTGTACACCCTGGCCTCAGGGCTCTCGCTCATGATCTTCTATGCTTTCGCCATGCAATGTATGAGTACGCTGGCCGTTGTAAGAAGAGAAACCCGCAGCTGGAAATTCCCGCTGATCCAGTTCGCTTACATGACCTCGCTGGCATACATCAGCAGTTTGCTCATCTATTCAATATTCAAATAGTCGCTCATATGGTTTACATTTGAAAAAATGTTAACCATATGAAGAAGCTTTTTCCCCTTCTCCTCATTTGCCTAGCGGGCTCTGCTGCATACGCGCAAATAGATTCAGCATTGCTGATGAAAGACCTGCAGATCCTTTCCAGCGATAAGATGGAGGGCCGCAAAACGGGCACCAGAGGCAATCGTATGGCGCAGCTGTACCTGCTGCAACGCTTCCGGGAAGTTGGCATTAAGCCTTTCAACAACACATATGAACAATCTTTCTTCTTTTCCCGGGGAGAACAGCGCATCATGGGAACTAACATCTACGGTTATGTGAAAGGGAATGTGGACAGCTTTATCGTGATCAGTGCGCATTACGACCATCTCGGTATTAAAACACCCGCGAACGGGACGGACAGCATTTATAACGGGGCGGATGATAACGCTTCAGGGGTAGGAGCTTTGCTGGCCATCGCGAAATATTATAAGGATCATAGACCTCACCACGGCCTTATCTTTGCGGCATTTGATGCGGAAGAGATGGGTTTGCAGGGATCAAAGGCATTTGTAGCGGAGCTCCCGGTATCTGCCGAACAGATTCTGCTTAACATCAATATGGATATGGTAAGCCATAACGACAAGCGGGAGCTGTATGTGTGCGGCACCAGTCTTTATCCTGAACTGAAAACGTATGTAATACCTGCCGCAGCACGCAGTTCCATCCTCATGCCGATGGGGCATGATAAGCCGGAAGACGGCAGCCAGAACTGGGTGAACCAGAGCGATCATTTCGAGTTTCATCAAAAGAAAATTCCCTTTCTGTATTTCGGCGTAGAAGATCATCCGGATTATCATCAGCCATCCGACGAGTTCAGCAGGATCAACCCTTCTTTTTACTACCAGGCCGTCAGCAGCATTTTGATGGTGATACAGGAAGCCGATAAATAAACAAAAAGCCCCCGGAAAATATTTCCGGGGGCTTTTTACACTGGAAGATATTTGATCAATACACCGGCTTGCGTTCCACCAATGTATTGCTATATGCTTTGAAGTCGCGGGATGAACCGATCGCATCCACGCGGGTGCGTAATGCCGCATTCTCCGGCAGCGCCATTCTTGCGGGTGCGTGGCCTAATATTTTTGTAAGCGCTCTGAAGAGCATGGGCTCTTTGGAATCGCCCAGCTTACCAAGGTCAAAGGTTTCGGAGTATGTTTCATTCGGCGTGAACCCGCTGCTGTAATCAGACTGGTTCAATGAGTTAAACGTTTTGGTAACCAGCGGCTGCATGCCCCATTTGTTCTTCGGGTCATTCTTTTCATAAATACTCCAGGAGCCATAATTCTTGCCCGCTGTTGTTTCCCCGATCAGCCATACCGTCATATATGGTTTGAGACCATTGATGATCAATTCACTGGCGGACGCAGTATGCGAGGAGGTGAGGATGATGAAATTCTGGAGATTGTTGCCGACGTTATTGCTCTTGTTTGTGAATTTGATGTTGAAGTAATCGGCCCCGTATGCTTTTGTCAACTCCTGTGTAACAAGGGTATTGAACTGGCGTTTGAAAAAGAGCTTGTCCGCACTCCATCCTTTCACGATCTGGCTGCCGAGATTAACGGTAGAGCGCTGGTCGCCTCCGGAGTTGTACCGCAGATCCAGCACCAGGTCTGTAACGCCCGCAGCCCTGAACCTTCCGAAAACGGCGTCCATCTGGTTATCATAAGTGAAGGAGCTGTCTCCTTTATCCGGAGAGAAAAAGTTGTAGATAAAGTAACCGATCTTCCGGCCTTCCATAGCATAAACGGAGTCGAAGTAAACCGGGTTATCCGCTAATTCCACAACGGTGAGGTTTACCTGGCGGGAGTCGCCGACACTGTCTTTCCCGGCGGCTGTTTTGATGTAGGGAGCTATGGTGAGGGTATGATTCGCGCCAAGTTTCTGCAGCAGCGTATTGATATCTGTGCGGGAAGTGGCCTGGCTGTAATTGATATCCTGTCCGTTCACCTGAAAGAACATATCCCCGCGTTGTAAGCCGGCCGCCGCGGCGGGAGAGCCTTTCTTCACGTACTGTATCTGTCCCCCGATCTTTGTGCCGTTGCTGTGCAGGAACAGCACGTATTCATATCCGGCCTCTTTATTAACGCCGCTCAAAGAGTTCAGGAGGTCCAGGAAATTATCCTGTATCCAGGAGAAACGATCATCCGGTTGTTTGAGGAGACTTTTGAAGAAGAGGTCCGGAGTGAGGGTATAATCCGGGTTGGCCGGAATATTGTCGGTCCAATAATACACGTCTTTCATATTGGAGTAGATCCAGTCATTCACGTATTTATTGGGATTATCTGCGGGGGGCGCGGGAGTATCGGAATCCTTTTTCTTACAGCTGAAAAGCACGGCGCTCACGGCAGTACAAACCAGGAGGTATCGGAATAATGTGGAAAGCTTTTTCATAAATGCGGGTTCAAAGTGTCAGAAATCTATACCGAATGTAAGTTATTTACGCATGATTTTGGTGTAGCGGTTGCCCCTTTGGAGGGATTTATTTTTTGCTGAGCCGTATTTCCAGCAGGTCATCCGGCTGTTTGTATACATCCAGGAACTGATCGCTGTATCCTGTTTTCCGGATCGTTAACCGCGTACCGGCTTTGACGCCGCGCAGGTGAAAATGTCCGCATGCGTCACTGGAAGCGCGCTGCGTTTCTCCTTCAGCGATTATGGTTACATTAGAAAGCGGCTTGCCTTTTTTATCTTTCACCAGTCCCATTACGTTATAGGTCTCATCTTCCAGTTCCACGAACACAACTCCGTCTTTCGCGCGTTCGCCATATAGGCTGATGGCTTTCTCGCCCGTCAGCGGTTTCATTTTTTTCACTTTTACTCCGGTCATGACGGAGGAGTCCACTACCCTTCCCCTGATAACGAACAATGCACCCGGATTATTGGCCGGAGGAACTGTATCGCCCGGGGATGAGGGGGCTGTGGCCGAAAGCAGGAAACATAAAAGCAGCTTCATGAGATCAAATGCTTTATTGTCATAAAATATGCACAATCCGTGCCATGTATTATTCCACTGCCGGCCTTACTCCGGCAGCGCGCAGGGAATCCCTCACCCACCGCCTCCATTCATCCTGCGCAGCAATATTCATCCCTTGGTGCACGGCGTTATCGAAATCTTCCTGCAAATGATTCATTTCGCGGAAAGACTCGAGGTATTCGTATTGGATACGGCTTTCATGATCATCTGTCGTCAGTGGCATCTGCAGCACTTTCCGGCGGAAGCGCTCTGCCACCAGCCGGGTGATGTCGAAATGCAGTTGCTCGTGTTCCAGGGTATGCCGGCCGGGTGGGAGGGTTCGCGCCCAGGATGCGCTTTTTACCCAGAAAACCTGCAGCACAAGGAAGACCTCGAGCGTATCCCGGTATTGCCGGCTGCCGCCATCGAACCCCAAGCTGGTGAAACTCACCGCCTCCGTAGGCCCGGGCCTCCTGGGACTCCCGCGGAAATCCTCCGCCCTTGCTGCGCGCTGGTGATAAAAGAGGGTGTCGGAACCCGGATCTTCCCGCCGGTCATCCACTGTAAAGACCACCTTCACCACCTTGGGCGCGGGATACGGGGCGGATTGGAGGAGGCCCCAGCAGCAGAGGAGCAGAAGCGGGCGCATAACATCATAAAGTTCGTGAATCTTTCCGGAATCCCGCCGGCAGCGGCAGCACAGCGGAAATTGGGGGATCGGGCAAAATTCAGTAATTTACGTAGTTACCAAAACAATCATTCCATGTACGGCGGCGGATACATTTTTGATGAGCCGAACAACAGGCAATTGAAGGAAGAAGCTTTGCACGATGACCCGGAAAAACTACAGGAGTTTGAAGCAAAGATCGAACGGGGCGAAAAGATCGAACCGGGCGACTGGATGCCGTCTGAATACCGGCGGCAGCTGATCCGGCTGATAGAACAGCACGCACATTCCGAGATCATCGGCGCGCTGCCGGAGGGAACCTGGATCACCCGCGCACCGGGCTTCAAGCGCAAACTCGCGCTGATCGCAAAAGTGCAGGACGAGATCGGCCATGGACAGCTGTTGTACAACGCAGCAGAAACGCTCGGCAAAAGCCGGGAAACGATGATCAACGATCTGTTGAACGGAAAATCCAAATACTCAAATGTTTTCAACTATCCGGCGGAATCCTGGGCCGATGTGACGGTGATCGGTTTTTTGATCGATGCCGCAGCCATTGTGAACCAGATCGCGAATTCAAAAGGTTCCTATGGTCCGTATTGCCGCGCGCTGGAAAGGATCTGTTATGAAGAGAGCTTCCATCTCAAGCAGGGGCATGACGCATTTATAGAACTGGCGTCCGGTACACCGGCACAACGGCAGCTGTTGCAGGACGCCCTCAACCGCTGGTGGCAACCGATCATGCATTTCTTCGGCCCGCCGGACAAAAATTCCGTGCATAGCGGGAAACTCATGCAATGGAAAGTTAAAATGGCCAGCAACGACGATATGCGCAACCAGTTCCTGGATGCCTATGTGCCCAAGATCTGGGATATGGGACTGACCCTGCCGGATGAGAACCTGAAGAAGAATGAAACCACCGGCAGGTGGGAATATTCTGATCCGGACTGGGATCTCTTCAAGAAAGTGATCAATGGCGGCGGCCCCTGTAACAAGGAAAGGCTGGATGTACGCAAATGGGCGGAAACACATGGCCGCTGGGTGCGTAAAGCGTTGATGAACCCTTCGGATCGTATAGCCGCCCCCGTTGCATAAAATATAAATCGTAAGAACCGGCATGGATAACCAATCATTAGACCCCCGCGTTAACCGCCTGAAGCTGAACGCCTCCGGCGAAGCGGTGACGGTACAGGAAGGAGAGAACTGGAATGTGTTTGAAGTATTTCACCAGGAAAAACGCGGCGCCCATCACGAACATGTAGGCTGCGTGCATGCTCCCAATGCTCAGCTGGCACTGGTTTTCGCAAAAGAACAATTCGGACGCCGCAAGAAATGTGTGAACCTCTGGGTGGTGCGTAGTGCGGATATTCTGGCGTTTGATGCAGAGGATGAAGATATGTTCGCTAACAACCTCGAGAAAACCTACCGCGATGCCAGCGGATTCAAAGTCATGGAAAAGATCAACCGTTTCAAAAAATCATCGAAAGAATGACAGCATCCATTCAACAGGAACAGGCGCTCACCTATCTGCTCACTTGCATGGCAGATGATGCGCTGATACAGGGGCACCGCAACTCCGAATGGACCGGCCTCGGCCCTATCATGGAAGAAGACATTGCATTCTCTTCGATGGCGCAGGACAAGATCGGCCATGCATGGGCGTTGTACCGGATATTGCAGGAAGATCTGAAGGGCGCGGACCCGGATCAGTTCGCTTTTTTACGGAATGAAAAAGAATACCGGTGCTGCCATCTCGTAGAACAACCCAATGGCGAATATGATTTCAGCCTGATGCGCCACTTTTTATTCGATCATGCGGAAGCGATCCGCTATGATTCCCTGCAGCACAGTACTTTCGAACCGCTGCCTCCCCTCGCCCGCAAACTCAAAGGAGAGATCAAATACCACATCCTCCACGCCAACGCCTGGATTTCACAGCTTTGTCGCGCCGGAGAAGAAAGCTACGCCAGGATGCAGTCAGCCCTGAACAACTGCTTCCCGCTGGCATTGGGCCTTTTCGAAGATGGCGGCGAAGCAGAAGCGTTGCTGGTAGCAGAGAAAGTCTACCCCGGTGAAAAGGCGTTGAAGGAACAGTGGATGGATCGTATTTATAATATCCTCTCGGCAGCGGGCCTCAACCTCCCGGATGAAAAGAACATACCACCCGCTTTGGGTGGCCGGAAAGGTTATCATACCGCTTATTTGCAGCCGCTTTTGGAAGAAATGGGTGCCGTATTCCGCATGGACCCTACGGCTACCTGGTAATGCATGTATATGGAAGTGACGAGCGAAAATATCTATAAAGCCCTGGAACAGGTGATGGACCCGGAGATCCCCGTACTGAACGTGCTGGACCTTGGCATGATCACCGGGGTAACGTTTTCTGCAGATGCCGTGCAGGTCAAAATGATCCCGACCTTTTCCGCCTGTCCCGCCGTGGAGCTGATCCGCCGTAACATCCGCACCGTACTGGAAGAACAACTGCACATGCCCGTAACGGTAGAGATCGATAAAGAGGCGCACTGGAGCAGCAACCGCATGACGGAAACAGCGAAAGAAAAATTACGGAACTTCGGCATTGCGCCGCCGCAGATCTATAACGGAGAAGCCTACTCGGAGATCATGCTTGGTACGCCCTGCCCCCATTGTAGCAGCACAAATACCTATCTGCGCTCGCCTTTCGGCTCCACACTCTGCCGTGCGATCCACTATTGCAGGGATTGCGGACATGTATTCGAGCATTTCAAGCCGTTGGAGTAATCTTTGTATATTGGCGGCATGAAAATCGGTCTATATTTCGGTTCTTTCAACCCTATACATACAGGCCATATGATCATCGCCAATTTTATGGCCTATCATACGGACCTCGACAAGGTATGGCTGGTGGTATCTCCGCACAATCCGCTGAAAGCATCCTCTTCCCTGCTGAATGAGCATCATCGCCTGCATCTTGCCGAAATGGCGGTACAGGATGAGCCCCGGCTGCGGGTCAGCAATATTGAATTCTCCCTCCCTCGCCCTTCTTTTACCATCGATACGCTCACGTATCTCACAGAGAAGTTCCCGACCCAGGAGTTTGTTGTGATCATGGGAAGCGACAGCTTTCAGAATATTTCCCGCTGGAAAAATTACGAGCAACTGATCGCCCATTACCCTGTTTACGTCTACAACCGGCCCGGGCATCCCGTAACGGAAACCTACGGAGCGAATGTACAGATCGTGGATGCGCCCCTGCTGGAGATCTCATCCAGCAATATCCGGAAATGGATACAGGAAGGGAAATCCATTCGCTATATGGTGCCGGATAACGTCTGGAAGTACATTTCCGAGAACAATTATTACAGGTAATACCACAGATTGTAGAATTATCCCCCCGCTTTTTCTTTGGCAGAATGGGTTTTCACGACCCGTACCTCTCTTTTTTTCACGAGATATTCGTTGGAGTAGATCTGAAGAAGCACGATAAAGAGCGATATAAGGAGCGGACCGAAGATCAGGCCGATGAACCCGAAAAGACTTACCCCGATGATTACCCCGAAGATCGTGATCAAAGGATGCACATCCCCGATCTTCTTCGCCAGCAACATCCTCGAAATATTATCTGACGTACCTACCACCCCGAACCCATACACCAGGATCGCGATCCCTTGCCAGGTTTGCCCGGCAGACAGCAGAAAAACACCCATCGGCACATACACCGCTGCGGCGCCGATCACGGGCAGCATGGCCGTGAAAGAGGTGACCACAAACCAGAAAACCGGTTCCGGCACTCCAAAGATCAAATACCCGATCAACGACACAACCCCTTGTATCAACGCGATCAGCGGGATCCCTATGGCATTGCTCACTACCATGTTCCGCACCTCCTTGCCCAGCAACTCCACATTTTCATCCTTGAACGGAATATATTCATACAGGGCCTCTTCCATCCTGCGGCCATTCACGAGCATGAAGTAAAGAATGAAATACATTATGGCGATAGCGGTGAGCGTGTTGAATGTGGCGCCCACAAAGCCGGGCAGCACATTGGTGATGTATTCCTGTAATTTCTGCAAACGGGCGTCGGACATCAGGTCCACCCGCAGCGCCTCCTCCAGTTGCCGGTTGATATTCTCCAGCCCTTTGATCAGTTCAGAAGAGTGTGCGATCGCATAGCTTACCTTGGTGGTGAGCATGTTCACCAGTCCGCCGATGGGTAACAGGATGATGAGGAAAGACAGGATCATGATCACGGACGCGGCAAAACTTTTGCCCCATTTGCGCACTTCCACCAGCCGGAACATCCACTTACGGGAAAGGATATATAGCGTCACCGCTCCGAGGAAACCAGGGAAAAAACCATACAGCTCCTTAAAAAGCAGGATGCCGAGGAATGCGATGAGCAGGAGGAAAATGATCTGCTTGAGGCGTTCGTTGTCCAGGTAACTCATAGCGACAGTATGGGTGAACACCCCAAACCTACGGGTTTTTCGGCGGACGGCGGCGCTGTTTTAACAATTTATTTATCCTGCTAAACAATTATGGAACAAAGTTTGCAGCCAATAATGCGGAGTTGACAGAATTCCCCCTGTACTCCCCCAAACCCGAATCTTTCACCTTAAAACTCTTTACTATGAGCAGAAGTTCAAAAGCAGTTGTATCATTTATCGTAGGAGCTGCCGTAGGCGTAGCCGTTGGTTATTTTCTGAATTCAGACAAGAAGGACGAATTGGTGAACAAGCTGAAATTTCAGGCTGACAAGTTGAAGGATAAGTTCCGTGCAAAGAAGCAACATTTTGAAGATGCTATGGAAAATGAATTAACTTGAAGTTCCTTTATAGCATCTTAAAAACACATGCATGGAAGATAATTTTTCCAATTATTTTACGGAAACAGGAAAGGTGGCCAGGGAGTATGTGGAGACCCGCCTTAACCTGATCAAGTACCAGGCAGCAGGAAAGTTGTCGAAGGCGTTAGGTTTGTTCTTTTCGCTGATCATGGCTTTCCTGCTGTTCTTCTTTGTGATCGTATTCCTGGGCATGGTGATGGGCTTCTGGATCGGAGAGATGGTGAACAGTTTCACGATCGGCTTTTCGTGTGCGGCAGGTTTTTTTGTGTTGTTGCTGATACTGGTGTTACTGTTTCGCAAAAGCCTTATCGAACGCCCGTTGGCGAATATGCTGGCGGCGGAGTTGATAGATGAGATCGAAGATATGGAAGAGCATGCGGAAGAAAAGATCAAAGAATAATATCCGACACGTATGCCGAAACAAAAAGTAAAAAACCTTGCCATGCTGGAAGCAGAAGTTACGCGGCTGCGTACGAAGAGCCGCAAGCTGGAAGCGCAGCTGGGGAAACGGTTTGATCATCTGAAGGGAAACTATAAGACCATGGCGATGAACACCGTGGTGCCCGGCATCGCCAATAACGGTGTAATGGGCTTTGTGGGCAGAGTGGCGAAGCTGGCCTGGGAAAGCGGTAAAGCAAAATCAGTGCTTTCTCACGCACTGGTAACGGCGCTGGAATTCCTCGGCGTGCGCCTGGGTATCAAGCTGGTAGATCATTACAGGAACAGAAGACATCGGAAGAAAGCGGCGGCCAAAGCTGCCGGCAGCAAAGAACAGCGCGCGGATCAGGATTAACCCCAAACCCTTGTTCCTTCACTGCAATTCGCGCAAATATCAATATGTTTACGTCCTTTCATGAGCTGGGTGCGGAAGCGCACATAGTTCTCGTTGTGCCAGAGGGTCTTGAAAGTGCTGCTCTTGAGGTCCCCGAGGCGATGCTGTGCGTCTTTGTCAAAGCAGCAGGGCACCACCAGTCCGTCCCACGTGATTACCGGGGAATGCCAGAGGCGCCAGCAGTGGTTGCCTAATTTGTTCTTGATCGTATAAGTGCCGTCGTCCTGTTTTTTGTAACGGGAATATTTATCGATTGTCGGGATCAGGCGGTTGCCTTCCTCGTAATCATATACCTGCGCGGTTTTGAAGCGCACCTCATCCACCCCGATCTCTTTCGCCAACAGTTTGATATCCGCTATCTGATGCTCATTGGGCTTCACCACGAGGAACTGAAAGAACACGAACGGTTTTTTAGACCCGAGCTCTTTTTTCCATTTCACAATATTCTTTGCCCCCTGGATCACTTTTTCGAGGTTTCCGCCTACACGGTATTGTGTGTATACATCCTGCGTGGTGCCGTCGATGGAGATGATCAGCCGGTCCAGCCCGCTTTCCACCGTTTTGCGGGCATTCTCATCTGTGAGATAGTGTGCGTTGGTGGAGGTGGCGGTATAGATCCCTTTCCCCGAAGCGTACTTCACCATCTCCAGGAACGCGGGATTGAGATAAGGCTCTCCCTGGAAATAGAAGATCAGGTACAGCAGATCGCGATGCAGTTCATCGATGGTTTTACGGAAAAAATCATTCTGAAGCATGCCGGTTGGGCGGGTGAAGGCCCTTAGGCCACTGGGGCATTCCGGACAACGCAGGTTGCACGATGTAGTGGGCTCAAAGGAAATGGAGATCGGGAAACCCCATTGCACCGGCTGTTGCCGCCATTTACTCCAATAGTAACTGCCAAGCACCTTACCAGCATTCCAGGCACGCCGGAAAGTGAATTTCGACAGGAAGTTGAGCGCATCGTTCAGATTCAGTTTCGGCATATTCCGGGTCTCTTTTGGAGGATAAATTTACAAAATTGCCCTATACTTGCTGCGGATTTTCACCGTACAACCGTAAGCACCCGTCACCGTGGCCAAAAAGAAACGCGCTCGCCGCCCCCTTATTTACATCCTTCTCTTTGTTTCCATTGCGGGAGCGGTGGCTGCATGGTGGATCCTCCGGGAAAGAAGACAGATGGAATTTGTACGGTATGAAGAATTCGGAATCGATATTCCCGTGAATTATTCCATACATGGGATCGACATTTCAAAGTTCCAGGGAAATGTGAACTGGATGGCGGTGAGGCAGATGCAGGTGGAAGATATTCGTATATCCTTTGCATTTATAAAGGCGACAGAAGGGATCACAAGGCAGGATGCATCTTTCCGGCAGAACTGGGATAAAGCCCGTGAAGCCGGCATTATCCGCGGAGCCTACCATTTCTTTTATTCCACCCGTGATCCGCAGAAACAGGCTATTAATTTCCGCAACGTCGTGCACCTGCAGTCGGGGGACCTTCCGCCTGTGCTGGACATTGAAGTGCATAACAACCAGCCTCCCGCCGTGATTCGCAGCACGGCCCGCATCTGGCTGGAGGAAATGGAGAAAGCCTATGGTGTGAAACCCATTATCTACACCAATATTCATTTCTACGAAAAATACCTCGGAGAAGAGTTTGATGATTATCCCCTGTGGGTGGCGCATTATTATCAGAAAGACAAACCCCGCAGTGTACGCAACTGGGTCTTCTGGCAGCATAGTGATGCCGGGCGGGTAAACGGTGTCCGCACCACCGTGGATTTTAATGTATTTCGTGGCGACAGCGCCGATCTCATGAAGCTGTGTATTCCTTAAAAATTAGGACCTTTACACTATGGATGAAGAACAAAAAGGAAATTTTGACTGGCAGTTACTGCAATTCTTCATCAAGATCATCCGAACCGTATTCATCGGATTGTTCTGGATGTTGATCAACATCTTCCTGGGGCTTTACCTGGGTTTCGGTGTGCCGGAAGAATCCACGCCGCTCCGGATGACCTTGTTCTATAGCTGGCTTGGGCTAAGCCTGGCTGGCTACATCTACTTCATTTGGCGTACCTGGCGGAGGAAAATGCCGCCTCCCTGAGGGATTATTTGGGTGAGGGGGTGCCGAAAACCAGGGTCCAAAGGTTCCCGGACCGGGCCACCGCCATTTCCTTGTAATTGGCGCTCATGATATTTTTGCAATGTCTTTCGCTTTTCAGCCAGCCATCTATTACCGCTGCTTCCGTAGTGGGCCCGGAAGCAATATTCTCGCCTGACCAGCTGTAGTTATAACCGGCCGCTTTGATGCGCGCCTGGGGCGTTTCGCCATCAGGACTGTTGTGATCAAAATATTTACGGCTGTTCATATCCTTGCTGTGATTGGCCGCTGCCAGCTCCAGCAATACATTCCAGCTAAGGGGAGGCGCCGGCGGCATAGCCGTTCCGCCGCAATTGCATCCTTTGGCGCGTACATTGTTCACCAGTTGCAACAGCAGATCTTTATTTACATTATTCACGATCACGGTCACTGTTCCCGGTTGTTGAGGCTGCTCCGGCTGAACAGGCGCAGGCGTAACGGAGGCTTCTTTTTCGCAGGCTGTAGCCAGGAATGCAATAGAAAATAAAACAGGTATAAAACGCTTTGCAGTCGCTAACATGAAAAATCCCAGTTAATTAAAAAATTGATACTGGGTCTTTGATAGGAAAGAGGTTAAAGCACGTTAGCTTTTCAGAGGAAAGGGCTAAAACAACAACAATAGATCGTAAAGGTAAAAATAAAATGCAGCGGACTTGCAAAAAATATGTTAATAGAAATAACAGATTACAGATCAACATACTATGATCTGTAATCTGTATATGTAGCCCTTTGGCTGGATCAGGGAGTAGGCTTGGGAACAGCCATTTCCTGTGTCCAGAAATTATCCACCTTCGCCACGCCCATTTCCTTGAAGGTGCTGTTCATCAGCACTTTGCAATGGGTAGGACTTTTGAACCAGCCGTCTACCACCGTTTTTTCCGTCAACACACCAAGGGCAATGTTTTCACCCCATGCTCTCCAGAAGTAGCCCATACTGGTGATACGTTTGCCGCCATCTGCGCCGGTAGAGTCATAGTGACTAAAATAATTATCCTCATTCATGTCTTTGCTATGGAGCCATGCAGCTCTTTCCAGTGCTGTGTTCCAGGTGATGGGCGGTGCGGGCGCCATGAAAGTATCGCCGCAATTGCATCCTTTGGAACGGGTATCGTTCACTAATTGCAGCAACAGCGCTTTATCAACCGGATTGTTCATCAGGAAGGTGGTATCCTTTATAGGAGGAGGGGGCGGCGGAGTCATTTGCGTTAAAGCATCTTTTGAACACGCGGCCATGCCAACGAGGCATACGAATGTCACTACGATTATCGCAGCGGTGCGTACGATTCGCATCATATCTAAAAAGTTTAGAATGAGTAATTAAGAACCCGACTGGTTTTACGGAAGGCTACGGCTTAAAATATTAGTGTACGGGGTTAGATAAGGTGGATGAATGCTCTGGGCTTACTATCCATGGACTGTTTGCTAATTGATATCAGAAAGCATGATTAACAATTGCAAAGCTAGTGCCTAAACAGAAAAATTCAGCCTTCCGTGATGTGAAATTCCTGTTAACGCGCTGGTCGTTAATGACTTGTGAATAGGACTTCCGAGCTTCCTGATCAGCATGCAGGACAGGAAAAAAGGCATAGGATTGTCGCTGCATCTGACCGGAATAAGCAATCTAATAATTAAACAAAAGTAAATATATGTAATTATTATAAAATATAAAAAATTATATGTCAGATCGTGGATAAATAGCAGGTCTGGAATTTGAGTTAATCGATCGTTTGATCGTATTTTTATTCCTTACTATATCACATGAATAATTTATATGACTAGGACACACCGCCTGTACACGGCAACCTCAAATTTCCTATGATAAATAATAGATGAAAAACGGCTGCTGGTCTGCTTTTGGGCGGACGGAGCAAAGTTCGCCTGCAAGCGAATGGGCTA
This sequence comes from Chitinophaga niabensis, assembly GCA_017849435.1. Classification (GTDB taxonomy): domain Bacteria; phylum Bacteroidota; class Bacteroidia; order Chitinophagales; family Chitinophagaceae; genus Chitinophaga; species Chitinophaga niabensis_A. Next base: position 326,916 of record JAFIGY010000002.1, on the reverse strand, counting down.
CTATTCTGTATTGCAAGCCAAAAAGGCCAACATGAAATTTTTGAAACGCTTACTGGGACAGTACAAGAGCACTAAGGTCAGGTATGCCATGCTTGACTACAACCCCTATTTCGAAGAAGAGGCGGCTGGTGGCGTGCGGTTGGAGAAGCGTTACCTGGGTAAGCTGGCGTTGCCCAGCGGGTTTATCGTAGCTTGCGATCCCTTGCTGGGCCTGCATGACGCCCTGCCCTTTACCCGCAGGATGCCGCCGGGTGAATATCCCGTGTTCATGATCGTTGCCGGAAGTTATAATCGCCGCAGGAATGCTTTGCTGAAGGTGATCTTTTCCGATGAGAAGGCCGCGCAGTGGGAACTTGCTTATGTACCAGGCCAGGCCGCCGGCGGCACGCATGATAATAATATCTTTTGCGGCTTTACGACAGATGCGGGCATTGGATGCCTCTGTGACGCACATACGCAAAAGCATTACAACGCTTATCTGGAGCGATTCTTCAGGGATCATCCCAATGGTGATATTTACGACTCACTTTTTGCACGGGCCTTTGCGCGGAAGCATGTAATAGAAGAAAATCATAGCTTTAATTTTCATTTACCGGCCCACCCGAGGCAGAATGTGATCATGTTCCATACCGGTTACGGAGATGGTATCTATCCTGCTTATTGGGGGGTATCGGAAAGCGGAACGATTTGCAGCCTGGTGATCGATTTTATGGTTATTTAAGATTTAAAAATATGTTAATGAAAAGAAGCCTTGTTTTGACCGGATTGTTAATGATAACCTCGTTTGGCTTATTAAAGGCTCAAGGGGGCGTTTTGGCTGAGGGAGATATCATTTTTCAATCCAATATTTCACCCCAATGCAAGGCGATTGAACTGGCAACACACTCGAAATACAGCCATTGCGGTCTGATTTTTTCCCGAAATAATGCCTGGTATGTGCTGGAGGCGGTTCAACCGGTTTCGGAAACACCTTATGATGAGTGGGTAGCGCGCGGGAACGGACATTTTGTGGTAAAAAGACTGAAAGGGGCGGACTCCCTGATGACTCCCGCAGTGGTGGAGAAAATGAAAGCGGCGGGGAAACAGTATATCGGGAAGGACTATGATATTTATTTTGGCTGGTCCGATGATCAGATCTATTGTTCGGAGCTGGTCTGGAAAGTTTACAAAGCAGCAACCGGGATAGAGGTGGGCAATTTGCAACCCATGCGGGAATACGATCTCAGTCATCCCCTGGTGAAAGCCGTGATGCGGGAGCGGTACGGCAACAAGGTTCCCCTCGATGAAAAAATGGTTTCACCAGGTAATATATTTGACAGCCCACTGCTGGACACTGTTATATCCCGATGAAATGGTAAACACATCAGCCATCCGGATGTTATAACATAGTATTATTAAACGACCTTTTTTATGAAAGCACTGCTCCTCCTTTCAGGGATCGCTATTCTTGCGTCCTGTCAGAATACACCTAAAAAATCCGCCGCCAGCGATAGTACGCAAATGCCGGAAGCCGTTGCATCACCGCCAGTAGGATATTATGAAGCCAGTTTACCAGCCGCCTCCAGTCCTGGCCGGTTGATCGGCCTTACATTAAAAAGCACGCACGACGCGGAAATGACAACCGACTATATGAACAGTACTCCGGAAGTTCTGCAGATCGGGAACTGGTCTGCACAGGAGGGCGGAAAATACCTGGTAACGCTGATAACCGTTGGTAGTGGCAACCCGGCGAAGGATTCACTGACCTTCAAAAAGGCAGAGAACGGCCTTGTGTACACGGGAACGGAATACGGATCGGATGGTCTTACACTGATCAAAAAAGAAAAACCCGCCCCGGCGGCCAAGGAACTGATCATTTGGGTGAAAAGCGAAGCGGAATGCGACCGCGGACCGGGCTTTGGGAAAACCAAATGCTATGAGGTGATCTATGGTGATAAACTCATGGAGCCCTGGGAAAAGCTTTCAGAACCTATCGATGGATTCAGGTTTGAAAAGGGCAACCGCTACAAGCTGAAAGTGAACCGCATTCCGCGTGATCCGCGCATTCAGGATGTTGGTGCGTACGAATACAAGCTCATTGAGGTGCTTTCGAAAGAGCAGGCCAAATAACATCAGGAGAATTGCAGCGACCTGAATTCAGGCTTATGGAAAAACCCAAACCAGAAATCCAGTTGCGCATTATCCTTTTCCAGCCCGAACCTGCGGATGATCTCCAAAGCAAATGCTACACCAGCAGTGCCATTGGCCGTGATCACCGATCCATCCGCCACGGCAGGCCGCTGGAGGTAGTTCACCTCAGCCCGGTATCCGGGAACGAACTGTTTGAGTAGCCCAAGATCGTTGCTGGTATGTTTCACATTGTCCAAAAAGCCTTCGGAAGCCATATACAGCGTGGCATCACAGATAGCGGCCACTACTTTTTCCAATCGCAACATTTCGCGAACGAAGGGGGATATTTCACGGTTCCTGCCTGCTGACCAGGCGGTTCCGCCCGGTAGTATCAACAGTTCTGCCTCAACAGGGTTCAGCTGTGAAAGGGAGCGTTGCGGAACGATCCTGAGGTTAGCAGCGGAAGTAACGGGCTTCCCATCCACCGAGAACGGGATCACTTCAAAATCCGTGAACTGCTGAAGCGCCGCCGCCGCGAGCACCGGTTCCCAATCAGAATACCCGTTGAACACAAAAAGATAACATTGCCTGGTTTTCATGTGCGTGTGCTTTTATTATGAGTAACAGCACAAATTTCATGCAGGTGAATGACGGCATTATGTCAGGAGGGAAAAAGTTTTTAAGCCGCGGGGAGAGGAAATCCGTTGTCTATTTCCATATAAAACGCTAACTTGCCGCTGAATTTATAAAAACTGTATATCATGCTGTTGAACGTTTTACTCAACTCTTTCTTTGATGCTGGCGACCAGATCGGCTATTACGGTGTTTGGTTCTTTATCATCCTGTTCGGGGCCATGTTCATCTATGCGATGATAAAATACGCGAAGAAATAATCTCTCAGATCAGCATATTTGATAGTCCGGGTACCATGTATCCGGACTTTTTCATTTGACTAAAACGCTTCTGCCAGAGAAAGGTAGAATCCATGCTGACGGTTTTCCCCCTGTCTTTTTTCACCCCATCCGTAATCCATTCTTATCGTAATCCGTGCGGCTTTATCATAGAAGTAGCGGACGCCCAGCCCGTAGTTCGGCTTGAACCGGGACAACTCAAAATCATGATTGCCGAAAATGGATCCTGTACCTGCAAAACCCGCCAGTGCAAAGGTGGGGCGCATGTCTACGAACCATATTTTGATGTGCATCTTAGGATCGAGGAGGTATCGGTATTCCGCCTGAGCGGCGAGATAGTTCTGGCCACGGTAGCGGCCTGTGTAATATCCACGCATAATGTTATCGCTTCCCAGTTCGGGCAGCAAATAAAACGGAAGCACTTTTCCTTGCAGGGAGTTCCCATATACATTCAATCCCAAAGTGCTTTTCTTTGAAAGCGGGATAAAGTGACTGGCTTTCATTTCCAGGCGCCACAGCGGGTGCTTGCTAAGGAAAGACGGGGCATAGGCGGCATTAAATCTTATGTAAGAGCCCTCAGTGCAATAATTCTGGTTATTCCGGCTGTCATATACACCGGTGATACCAATAAAAGTGGCGTAGCCCCCATCTTTATCCTGCAGATCCATCAGTGGATAGACGCCTTTCGGGTCATCTGCCTTGAATTCATCCTTCTGGTAGAGCAGGGAAAGCCCGCCGTAAAAATTGCGGGTGATGCGTCTTTCCGCTTCCACCGTGAATTTATAGCGGATGTTGCCCACGAGGGAACGGTTGGCGTAATGTGTGGTATCGCCCATTCCGTAGAAATAGAACGGAAAGTTATGATAACGGAAGTTCGTTTTGATGTGGAAGTCGTTATTCCTCGTCCAGTTCTCAAAACGGACATCGAACTTGAACTGATGATTGGTAGTGAACGTAGAAAGCACACCTATCGTGGAGTTGCGGGTGAAAGGCGATGGGTTTTTCTTGTCCGAGTAATAGGAGTACAAAGCAGCAACGCCAAATTCAAAACCCTTTTCAGGAGAATACCCAACAACGGGCACGGGGAAGAAACTATTCCTGCGCACAGGAATGGAATCCTGTGCTTTTACTCCCGATCCCGCCAAAATACAAAGAGATAACGCTGATATCGCCTTCCGCATTCGTGCAATATGCAAAAAAATCCGGATTTCGCGATATGGGCAAGGGGGGCCGTTCAGCGATTTAACAGTTTCTTACCAAGGATGAAGCCGATGATCAGATTAATTAAAAAGATGATTTGTCCGATAAAGAAGAGGATGGCCGCAATGATCATCAACATTTCAACCCGGTCAAACCGGGGGGCGTCTGAAACCTGGAAGTAGCGGGTTGGCGGTCCGCTTGTACCAGTTGATTGAAAGATGATGACAGCGATGCAAAACAGGAGGATGCTGATAATATGAATATACTGAAGGGCGCGCCGTTGCCGGTAGTTATCGGTGAGGTAATAGATGGCCGCCTCGAAAAGAAATAATGTTCCCAGCACTGCGAATAGATGCCAGGCAGCGATAACAAAATAAGTATCCTGCAGATGCATATCTACGGTGGAGCGACCGGAAAGCAGCCCCAGGGCAATTGTCAGCAGTGCTACTGCGAGGATGATCCGTTTGGGCCTGGATAAAAATTGTTTCATACGGGAATGCGGGCTCTTTTACGAATATCTTCAAAATACTGATCTTTTATGATAGTTCCATTCTCAAATACGGTTTCCAGTACATCTTCCTCCCCGGGCCTCTCCCCTTCCGCTACGGTCTTCCATCCTTCCGCATCTTTTATCAGCCGCAGCTTTCCTGCTTTCGATTTTTTGAAAGACGTGCGCAGATGACCGTCTGCATCAAGTTCTACGGGCAATTTCTGTACATCTGCCTTTTTCCCGTTGATCTCCGCGTAGGAGCATTTGAGTGCAAACTCCTGCGTGTCCCGGTTCACTCGCTGCAGCAGCGCTCCTCCCATGCCCAGCACGAGATTTTCCGCGCTGATGCCGGCCTGCTGCAAGGCTTCATAGATCTGCGGAATGGAATGATAGCTGATGCCATCGCCTTGTATCACGCGCACTTGCGGCGGCAGCACCTTGTATCCTTTTTCGTTGAGGGAAAACCCGAACTTATCCATGAGGATGCGGAATACTTCCAACAGGGTTTTCACGGGATCGCCGGAATCCGGGCGGATCACGAGCGTGCCGTTCCTGGCCAGCACCTGGTCCTTCAGCAAAGTGCCCCAGTATTCTTCACAGGCGCGGAAAATATTGTAGGAATCAGATACGCAGGCTACGATGCCTTCGGGAAAGGTGTTCAATACATGCTCAAAGATGGAAGCCTCTCCCGTTTCGCCGAGGAGCGTTACGATGGAATGTTCTGTGGCGGGGATGGATAGTCCCGGTGCGGTTTTCGCATGATAGTACCGTTTCGCGAAAGTAGAAGCCACCAGCGTATCACTTCCGCTGAAGTTCACGAGATGCGCGCTTCCTCCGATCCCTGCTGCTTCCACGGAGCTTGCTCCGCGAAAGCCGAAATCGTTCAGCACAAGATCGATACCTGCAAAAGCCGCTGTGCTGGCGGTGGCTTCGTAGAACCGGCGCACTACTTTCCTAATCTCCCTCGAAAGCGTTGCTACGCTACAGGGGTACCAGACCTGCATGAGCAGGGTTTCCAGGAAATTCGTGAGCCAGTAACAGGCGGGGTCCGTGTTCTCGATCGTCATCAGCACATTTCTGACCGGCACCACGGTGCCTTCCGGTACAGCGCGGATGCGCACCGGCAAACGGCCGCCATGTTCCCGCAAAATATATTCGAAGCGGGTGGCGTCATACACATCGTTCCTGCCGAAAACTTCCGGCAACATCTCTCCGGCTTCTTTTATTTTTTCGGCAGTGATCACCGGCCCTTCCAGGTAAGCCTTTAAAAAATATTGCAGCCCGTAGAAAACCGTCTCCTCAAACATCCCACCACGACTTTCCAGATAAGAATAAATGTACTGCGTGCCGGGCACATATAATTTATGATGAGAGTACTTGTAAGCATCCGCGAGTAAAATGATGTTCTCCATATTCACGAATTTAGTGAATCGAAGGGGTTCGTATGTGCTTTGGGGAGAGGGATTTATGAAACCCAATACGGATAAGGATTTCGCGTTATATATTGTGTGTTTTACACAAAATGAAAATATTTATTTATTTTTAATATCATTATTTGTGTTGAAGGGGCTAAAAATTGATAATCATTACATTAAGAAAAAATCTCGATGAAGGTGCCTTTATCCTTCAATTCCGTGAATTTATCCCGATTGAAGCTAAATAATTGAGCGGGGCGCCCTTGCAGCGGATGCTTCAACTTTTCCTGTTGCAACGTCAGCAGACCGAGGTTATGGATCCTTTTCTGGAAATTCCGCCGGTCTACAGGCCGATCATATAGCCATTCATAGAGCTTTTCCAATTCCGAAACGGGGAACTTGGGGTCGAGGAGTTCAAAAGCGAGGGGTTCATTGCGCAGCCGGAGGCGCATATGGTCCAGCGCGGTGGCGATCACTTCGGCATGATCGAAAGCGGTCTGCGGCAACTCCCTGACCGGAAACCAGCGGGCTTCCTTATTGCCGGCGCCTGGCGTGAGTCTGGTAGCGTTGGGTTTCATAAGCCCTAAGTGCGCTACGCAGAGAATCCTTCCACGGGGATCCCGCTGCGGCTCTCCGAAGGTCTGGAATTGCTCGAGGTAATTCACCCGCAGGCCTGTTTCTTCGAGTATCTCCCGGTGCACTGTTGTTTCGATGGGCTCGTCGTTGCGGACGAAACCGCCAGGAAGGCCCCATTTAAAGATGTGCGGCGGAATGCTGCGTTTGCTCAGCAGCACCATGATGCCTTCTTTGGCATTGAAGCGGAGTACAACGGCATCCGCAGTCACCCTGATATGTTGATGAACTGGCAAGGGATATAGATTTTGCGCGGTTATTTTTCGCTGATATATTGCAGCACCTGTGCGGTGCCTTTATGCAGGTTCACGAACAAGGGATTTTTGGCGGGATCAAATACGATGATGGTATTGGACTCCCAGGCATCCTGCGGCGTTGGCAGTACAATCTCCACCTGCAATCCGTTCTTGCGGCGGAACAACAGGCTGTCTTTCTGAATATACCTGGCCTGAAAATCGTGCTGCTGCAGGAAGCGGATAATGCTGTCCCGCCCGGTGTTCACCGCACTGTCCGTTGAAACGGGCTTTTCCCGCAACACAAAACATTTTTCACTGATCAGGTCATAATGGCTGGTATCCGTCCGCTCACGGGTAGGGTTACACGCAGTAAGTATGGCAAAGGCAAGTAACAGGTATCGCATAATGCAAGTTATAAAACCTGCTTTAAAAACTGATGGCAAAAACTTTCTCCTCCTTTCCCCGTTTCACCTTTACGGTCGTTTTGTCCCCGGCTTTGAACTTTCCGAGCGCGCCCATATAGCTTTCCACATCGGATACGGGGAAGTCCCCGAGCTGCAGGATCACATCTCCGGCCTGCAGCCCTGCTTTCTTAGCCGGCTTTCCGTCGGACACACCATCTACCTTCACACCGCCTTTGTTATAGGTGTAGTCAGGCATGATGCCGAGCGTTACGCTGAAGCGTGCACTGCTGACCTGTTGTTCGCGGGTTTTGGAAAAGGTCAGTTTGGGCTGGGTATTGGCTTTTTCTATGATATTGTATACCAGCCTGAGTACGCTAAGCTCACCGGTGTAATTGATCTTATCTGCATCATCACCGGGTTTGTGATAATCAGGATGTGTGCCGGTGAAGAAAAAGAGCACGGGAATATCTTTCCTGTAGAACGAAGTGTGGTCGGAGGGCCCTGTGCCGGAGGAGTCATAACTTACCTTCAGAGACGCCGGCACGGTGTTTTTGAGGATATTGCCCCAGGCCGGGGAAGTACCCACACCCCCGATCTGGAGGCCTTTTTCGGTGGAAAGCCGGCCCACCATATCCATATTCACCATGTAGTTCACATCTTTTATGGAAATGGTACTATTCTCGGTAAAGTACTTGCTGCCGAAAAGGCCCAGTTCTTCCCCGGAAAAAGCGATCAGCAGGTAATTGTTGTTTTTGAGCTTCGAGGATTTGAGTATGCGGCCGAGCTCCAGTAATGCGGCTGTTCCGCTGGCATTATCATCGGCGCCGTTGTGGATGGACTTATCATTTGGCGCAAGGGAGTTGTGGTCTTCTCCATGGCCGAGGTGGTCGTAATGCGCACCCAATACTACGGTTCCGGGCGCTCCGTTGTCCACATAGCCGATCACGTTGGTGCCCGTCCGTTTGCTGGGTTTGAAATCCACTTCCATTTCCAGCTGATAACCGTTGGCATCGTCGGAAGAAAGGGTTTTGCTTCCTTCGGCGCCCACCCAGATGGCCGGAATGGGCAGGATGTCTGTTTTTTCATCGAGCCAGCGGGTGACGGTATTGTTATCTTCCGGGCCATTGAAGAACACAACGCCGGTGGCGCCGTTCTGTTTGGCCTCTTTTGTTTTTTTGATGTAGATGTCCAGCGGCCGGGCGTGTGGACTGGCTTCCTCCTCCCATGACTTCACATTGATCAGCCAGATATTATCCAGCTCATTGACATTGGGTAATACCTCTCCCCTGGCGGATTTGGTGGCGCTGAACGGGAGCGGCACGAACTGTTCCCCGGTTTTCAGGGTCTGGTGATTGATGCTGAGCCGGGTGCGGGTGCCGGGTTCTTTTCCTTCCCTGACGGTGAAGGTCTGCATATAGCCGTTATCGCCTTTCGGACTGAGACCGGCTTCTTTCATCCGTTCGGCAATGTAGGCAGCGGCGAGCTGTTCTCCGGGAGTGCCGGTGCGGCGGCCTTCCAGCTTATCGTCTGCCAGGTAGGTCACATGCTGTTGCAGGTTCTGTAATGTTTTGCGGTCAGCTTTCTTTTGCGGGAAAGCGGATAATGTTATACAAACAAGTGGGCTAAGCAGGTAAATCTTTTTCACAGAAGGTGAATTTTGGAGCAAAAATAGCGTAAAAGGGTTATTTATCATGGGAATGTCTGGCTCCGCCACCGGCTTTGTTTTATCCGGGGATTAAATACTATTTTTGCCGGGCCTGAAAAGGGCTTACAACAAAACTCAAGAAAAGCAAACAGATGAAAAACACGCCTTTTACGCACAAACACATTGCGCTGGGAGCAAAGATGGCTCCTTTTGCCGGGTACAACATGCCGATCTCCTATAGCGGCATCAACGATGAACATGCGGCCGTCCGTAACAGTGTGGGTGTGTTTGACGTAAGCCATATGGGTGAGTTCATCCTGAAAGGAGAGCATGCGCTGGACCTGATCCAGCGGGTAACGAGCAACGACGCCTCTAAGCTCACAGCGGGTAAAGCGCAGTACAGCTGCCTGCCCAATGCAAATGGCGGGATCGTGGACGATCTGCTTGTGTATTGCGTTGAAGAGAATAAAGTATACATGCTGGTGGTGAATGCCAGCAATATTGAAAAAGACTGGAACTGGATCAGCGCGCACAACACGAATGGTGTGGAGATGCACAACATTTCCGACAAAACCTGTCTGCTGGCCATCCAGGGGCCGAATGCAACCAGCGTTCTGCAGCCGCTGACGGACAAGGATATCGTGAACCTGAAATACTACACGTTCGTGAAAGGTACTTTTGCCGGCGTGGAGAATGTACTGATCAGTGCTACCGGTTATACCGGCGCCGGTGGCGTGGAAATTTATTTTGAGGATAAGGACGGTGCGGCGGACAAGATATGGGATGCCATTTTCGCGGCCGGCGCTTCCAAAGGCATTAAGCCGATCGGACTGGGGGCGAGGGATACGCTTCGCCTGGAAATGGGTTTCTGTCTTTACGGGAATGATATCGATGACCGTACCAGCCCGCTGGAAGCAGGTTTGGGATGGATCACCAAGTTCACGAAAGATTTTACGGCCCGCCCGATCATCGAAAAGCTGAAAGCGGACGGTGTGCAACAAAAACTGGTCGGTTTTGAAATGATCGATAAAGGGATCCCCCGTCATGATTACGAGATCAAAGATGCAGCAGGCAACGTGATCGGCCGGGTTACTTCCGGAACACAGGCACCATCCCTGCAAAAAGCAATTGGTTTAGGGTATGTGAAAACCGCTTTCGCCGCCCTGGATACGGACATCTACATTGCCGTACGGGACAAACTCCTGAAAGCCAAAGTTTCCAAAGTGCCGTTCCTGGGTTAAATCCGGGACGGCTTACAATTTAGCGGCAGAGGACGGCGTTATTGAAAACCTGTATCTTAGTCTATACCATATCTTTAAACAGTATAACTGCTATGCCTCTTATTCATCTTACCACGGTAATTCATGCCCCGATGGACAGGGTCTTTGACCTCAGCAGGAGCATCACGCTGCACAAGCGCAGTATGGAACATAACAAGGAAGAAGCGGTGAAAGGAAGAACCAGTGGTTTGATGGAATATGACGATACCGTTACCTGGCGGGCAAAACACCTGAACAAAGTAAGGCTGCTCACCATGAAGATGACCGCCATGCAAAAGCATCACTATTTTTGTGATGAAATGTTAGAGGGAGATTTTTCTTTTATCAGGCATGAACATTTTTTCCGGGAGATTGAAAACGGAACCGTAGTGATTGACAAATTCGAGTTTGGAACGCCATATGGCCGTATGGGCCGCTGGTTTGAAAGACTCTATCTTAAAAAATACATGAAGCGGCTGTTGCAGCTGCGGAACAAGATCATCAAGGAATATGCGGAAAGCGAAAAGTGGCGCGTGATCCTTGATTAAATTTTACAGCATGACCGAAAATACCAAACCAAGACTGGAAGTGTGTCTGTCGCCCGCTTTGCTGCATTTATTCGACGTAAAGAACAGCATTGTTGTAATTATCGACGTATTACGAGCTACCTCCACTATTTGCACTGCGCTGTATAATGGCGCCGCGAAAGTGATACCGGTAGCTTCCGTAGAAGAATGCGTGAGCATCGGCCGTCAGCTGGATGCCATTACAGCCGGCGAGCGCGACGGGAAAATTGCGGATGGCTTGTTGCACGGCAATTCTCCGTTTGAATATCCGAATGAATTTATTGGAGGGAAAGTGCTGGTGCTCACTACCACCAATGGTACAAAGTTGCTCCACATGGCCAAAGACGCCATCCAGATCATTACCGGCTCTTTCCCGAATATTTCCGTTGTATGTGATTACCTCGTGGCACAGGGTCAGCCTGTAATACTGGGTTGCGCAGCGTGGAAAGACCGTGTGAATATGGAAGATACGCTCTTTGCAGGTGCCGTAGTAAACAGGATCAAAGAGCATTTCGATGTGAACTGCGATTCCGCCATTGCTGCTGAAACCCTGTATGAAAGCGCGAAAAGCGATCTCTTCGGGTTCATGAAAAAAGCATCGCACTATCAACGGCTGGCCCGGTACGGTCTTGAAGAAGACATCAAATACTGCCTTACCCCTGACGGCGCCAATGTGCTGCCGATCCTCCGGAACGGGGAACTGATAGTAGAAAAATAAAAAAACGCCTGATCCGAAAGATCAGGCGTTTCGCTTTATGCTACGAGGTTGCGCAACTGCTGTTTCAATTGTAATAAGCTGTCCAGGGATTTTTTTCGTTTGAGTTGCACTAATTTCGTTCTATGACAAATTATATCTGCATCACCTGCGGTGTTCAGTATGAAGCCGGCGATACCCCGCCGGCGCACTGCCCCATCTGCGAAGATGACCGGCAATACGTGAACCCCGGCGGGCAAAGCTGGACCACGCTCCGGCAGATAGCCGGGCAGCACAGGAATATTGTAGAAAAAGTCTCCCCGTCCCTCTACGCCCTTTACACCACTCCAAAGTTCGCGATCGGGCAGCGTGCGTTTCTGGTGCAAAGTGCGGGCGGGAATGTATTATGGGATTGCATCACGCATCTGGACGAAAGTACCATCGATCTGGTACAAAAACTTGGCGGCATCAGGGCCATCGCCCTGTCCCACCCGCACTACTTCAGCACCATCGTGGAGTGGAGCGAAGCATTTGGGGCGGATATTTATGTGCATGCGGCCGATGAGCAATGGCTGGGACGGAGGAATGCAAAACTTCGTTTATGGGAGGGAGATATGGAGCCCTTGTGGGACGGCATCGGCATTGTCCGCTGCGGCGGCCACTTCCCCGGCGCCAGCATCCTGTACTGGCCTGAGGGCGACGGCACTCTCCTCGTAGGGGATACCATCCAGGTGGCGCCCAGCCGGAAAAGCGTTTCCTTCATGTACAGCTACCCCAATTACATTCCGCTCTCCAAACAAGCGGTGCTGAATATTGCAAAACAACTTAAATTATTGCAATACAATACGATGCACGGCGCCTTCGGGATGAGCATCCTTTCCGGAGCGGCGGAGGTGATGGAACGGTCCGTACAACGATACCTGTCCATCTTTTCATGAAAAGCCCGCTATTCCTCCCTCTCCCTCTGCTGATTTGAATTTTTATGCTTACTTTTGTGGATTGCCTTTTCATGAGCCGTTATTGAAAAAATAACAGTACTTCTTGTTTAAACCCGGGCTTGTGCTAAAAGAGGCAATGGCAGGAAAAGCATGTCACTACCCCATTTGTTGAAATATGTTTATAATAACGGCACCGACGAGGTGATCCGGAGGGGCAAGCGCATCTTTGCTACAGGTGGGGTAGAGCTGCTGGATGGGGATCCTGTGCTTAAATCCGCCACATTCCGGGTAAAAAGTGACACGCACGCCAATTTTTACAAAGTATCCATCAATAAATACCACGAACCTGCCTCCATGAGCGTGCGGTGCCAGTGTCCGTACAACCTCGGGGATATTTGCCGCCACGAAGCGGCCGCCCTGTTCCAGCTCCAGGAGATGCTGGACAGGAACCATTTTGAATCTTTCGAAACACAATATGACCAGCAGCACACACTGGTCAAAATGAAATCGATCGACCTGAAAACGATCAAGCTGCTCACATCCGCAAACATCATGGCGGACGCGGAACGGATCCTCCGTAAATCGCAGGCAGTGATCAAATCGGCGAAAGATGAAAAAGTAGAGGCGGAATTGCTGGCGGACGGGAAGAAATATCCGCTGATCCTGCAGCGGAATGAAGAACGCAATTTCGATACCCATTGCACCTGCGATGAGCATGAACATCCGCTATGTGTCCATAAAACAGCGCTGTTTCTGCAATTGCTGAACGCGCATGGACCGTTTTACTTCGATACCCTGCGGAACTGGGACAAGGAAAAGAATAAACTCCTCTCCTCCTACGGTTATTCCCTGAGTGACGATCTGGATGGGAAGTTTGCTTTTTCTTATCTGAACGGAAAGCCTTTCCTGCGCGTGTTGGACCCCAGCATCAAAAAGGTAGAGGCGCCGGTGACGGCGAAAGAGGAGCCTGCGGTGGAGGAGACGATCACAGCCACCCGGCGGCTGGGCGTAGTGCTCAATGCCAACGACACCCTTTTTCCCTACTTCCAGGCAGAGCTGGTCAGCGGTGACGCCAGCGAAGACGAAACAGCTTTTGTTTCCTTTGTGAATCGTGTGGACCTGGGAAAGTATGTTGATTTCTATCAATTCAAAGAACGGGATCGCGACCTGATCACGCCCATCCGGAAGGTGCAGCATGCGGAAGTGAGCAAGTTCCTCAACAAGAACTCTCCTTTTGCCGGCATCTGGGAAAATATCATGCATGAAAATGAAGACGGCCTGCCCATGGAAACCATGGAGCTGATCGTGGAGTATCTGCATCCCAAGCTGGTGAAGCTGTTCCCCATGCTCGCAGAACACCGGCTTGTGTTCCTGTTGAGAGACGGACAGTCTTTCAAAACCAAGAACCTGCAACCTCTGCAGGTGGAAGAAGAACCATTGGAGCCTTATTTTAAAGCAGACCAGATAGATGGACATGTGGAAGTGACCGCCTGGGTGGATATTGACGGGGAAGCGGTGAATGTATCCGCCAACCAGTGGGCCAGCCCTATGCTGTTCCTGCATAACGGCACGATTTATCATTTCAAAAAGCCGCAGGACAGTATCAATATCATGCGCTATCAGCAGATGAACGCGCTCCGGGTGCCTGCCGGTGAATGGCAGGATTTTCTCAAAGATGTAATGCTGCCGCTCGGCAAAGCATATGCCGTGCAGTTTGATGATGCGTTACTCGCAGAAGTGGATGATGTGGCCCCGGAAAACAGGGTTTACCTGAAAGAGCTGGGAGAAACTTTCGTGGTTCAACCCGGATTCTCTTATCATGGCCATGAAGTGGAATGGAATGATGAAACGCGTATCATCGTGCAGGAAGGCCATAAGGTATTGGTCATTCACCGGAACAAGGAGGCCGAAAACGCTTTCGTAGCCAGGCTGCGCACCCTTCACACGAACTTCGCGAATATCACGAACTATAACTATTTCTTCCTCCGCGCCAAGGATGCACTGAAGAACAACTGGTTCTTCCTTTTCTTTGATGCGCTGAAGGAAATGGACGTGCGCGTTTTCGGGTTTGAACAACTCCGCAACTTCCGGTTCTCTTCCCATAAACCGGTCACCAATTTGCAGATCAGCTCCGGCATCGACTGGTTTGATGCACAGGTGGAGGTGTTGTACGGAGACCAGAAAGTAGGCATCCGGGATATCAAGCGCGCGCTCGCGAACAAGCAGAACTATGTGCAGCTGGCAGATGGCACGCTGGGATTGCTGCCGGAAGAATGGCTGAAAAAATATTCCCTCCTTTTCAAGATCGGGGAAGAAAAAGATAAAGGTGCCGGTCTTAAACTGAGTAAATATAACTTCTCCGTAATCGATGAATTGTATGAGTTCATTGACGATGAGGCGATATTGGTGGAACTGGATGAAAAACGCCGCAAGCTCCTGCAGTTTGATGAGATCCGGAGCGTGCAACTCCCGGGTAATGTACAGGCCAACCTGCGCCCCTACCAGGAAAGCGGGTTCCAGTGGCTGAACTACCTGGACGAAGTGAAATGGGGTGGCATCCTCGCGGATGATATGGGTCTTGGTAAAACCGTACAGGCGCTTACCTTCATCCAGCATTACAAGAACTCGAACGAAGGCTGCCTTGTGCTGGTGGTTTGTCCCACTACGCTGATCTATAACTGGGAGAACGAAATCCGGAAATTCACCCCCGGCATTTCCTATCATATCCATCACGGCCCCGCCCGTTTGCGCAATGCGGAAGAGTTGAATGCATACGATGTGATCATCACTACATACGGTACCCTGCGCAGTGATGTGCAGCTGTTGATGAAGCTCGAGCTTGACTACGTGGTGCTGGATGAATCTCAGGCGATCAAGAACCCTCAGTCCAAGGTCACCAAAGCTGCCCAACTGTTACACACCCGCAACAGGCTGGCGCTCAGCGGTACACCTATGCAGAACAACACCTTCGATATCTATGCACAGATGAACTTCCTCAACCCCGGCATGCTCGGTACGGTGGACTTCTTCCGCAATGAATTCGCCACGCCGATCGACAAGTTCCAGGACGAAGAAAGGAAAGAGCATCTGAAAAAACTGATCTACCCTTTCATCCTCCGGAGAACAAAAGAACAGGTGGCCAAAGATCTGCCGGATAAGATTGAAACGGTGATCTTCTGCGAAATGGATGCCGAACAGCGGCATATTTACGATGCTTACCGCAATACCTATCGTTCCAAAATACTGGGTGTGATCGAAGATCAGGGCATGGAACGCAGTCAGCTGACCATTCTCCAGGGCCTGATGAAGCTGCGCCAGATCTGTGATTCACCGGCCATCCTCAACGAAGCGGAAAAATACCCCAACCACTCCGTGAAGCTGCATGAGCTCACACGGGAGATTGCAGAAAATATCGGAAACCATAAAGTACTTGTGTTCAGCCAGTTCCTCGGCATGCTGGGCCTTATCCGCGACCGGCTTGCGCATATGAAGATCCCTTATGAATATTTCGATGGCAGCACGTCTACCATTGACCGGGAAAAGGCGATCCAGAATTTCCAGCAGAATGAAGAATGCCGGGTGTTCCTCATTTCCCTGAAAGCAGGGGGCGTAGGTCTTAACCTTACAGCGGCGGATTATGTGTACATCGTAGATCCCTGGTGGAACCCCGCCGTAGAGCAGCAGGCCATTGACCGTACACACCGTATCGGCCAAACGAAAAACATCTTCGCTTATCGTATGATCTGTAAGGATACGGTAGAAGAAAAAATACTGGAGCTGCAGGAAAGGAAAAAATCCCTCGTGAAAGACATCATTGCGGATGACAGTGGTTTCATCAAGAAACTGACCAAGGAAGACGTGCTGTACCTTTTTAGCTAGATAAATTATTCCCTAATTTACACTGCATGAGAAAAATGATCGCCCTGTTGCTGCCCACGGTATTTGCAACACAATTCCTGTTTGCCCGGCAGCAAAAAACACCGGATTATCTTTTCCAATACATCAAGGTCTGGGGTTTTCTGAAATATTATCACCCGAATGTGGCCCGCGGGGATTTTGATGTGGACTCCCTGTTCCTGCATTACCTCCAGCCCGTGATGCAGGCGAAGCATCAAAAGGCGTTTGATCAGGAGATGACGGGCATGATCCAAACCCTCGGCCCCATACCCCCTTGCTCCACCTGCAAACCACCGTCTGACGACCTCTTTTCCAAAAACCTGGATAACGACTGGCTGAAGCAGTTGAACGAACCTCTCCGCAGCGCCCTGCTGAATGTGGAACAGAACCGCTTTCAGGGAAAGAAGCACCGCTACATGTACAACGCGTTTGAAGGGAATCTGAATGAACCATTTTACGAACACCTCGCGTATCCGAACCCGCACTACCAGCTGCTTGCACTAGCGCGCTTCTGGAACATGATCCAGTATGTTTTTCCGGCGAAATATCTCAATGACCAGCCTTGGGACGAAGTGCTGCGGCAACATATTCCCGCTTTCCGCGATGCCCTCACCCAGGAAGCTTATGAAACGGCGCTGGTGAAACTGGTGGGGACGGTGGATGATTCCCACGCCAGCGGCTTTCCCATTAAAAAAGAAAAAGCAGTGTATGGCGAGTTCTTTCCCGGTTTCGCATTCCGCTTTGTGCGCGACAGCATTCTCGTAACGGGAATGATCGATGACAGTCTTTGCACGACGGATGATATACGAAAAGGAGATGTGATCACCGGCCTGAACGGTAAAACGATCGCAGCGGCCAGCAAGCCCGCGGCGGCCATGCTGGCGGGATCGAACCTGCCGCGTAAATATCTCCTCTTCAGCAATCCTTCCTACGCATTTCCTTTCCGCGGCCATGATTCCGTGTTGCGGGTAACGGTGTTGCGGAATGGAAAGATCATCGACAAACAACTTCATTTGTTGCGGGTAAATGAGGTGCTTTCGAAAAAAACAAACCCTTTCCTGCAGGCATATCGCAAAGAAGTGTTCGGGATGCGGAGTGATTATGTTTTCAAAACAGTCGGGAAGGATGTGGGGATGGTGGCTGCGCTGAGCCTTTCGGCGCTCAACCAGCAGGATACTGCCAAAAAGAAAATGGACTCTGTGATGCACCTGATCCGTCAGCATCCGCGCGGACTTATCATTGACCTGCGGGAATACTGTTTTCAGAATATGATCTACAGCTGGCTGCTGCCCACGCTGGGCGTGAAACCCGCATGGTTCGCGGATTACTTCTATCCTAATATTCACTATCCGGGTACGTTGATCAATTCAGATATGAAGAGCAAAGTGGGCTTTTACCCGGAAACGGGTAAAAGGAATCCGGAAGTATATCCCGGCAGGATCATCCTCCTGGTAAATGAAAACACGTTAAGCCAGTCGGAATGGGTGACTATGATCCTGCAGGCCGCAACGAAAGTAACGGTGGTTGGATCACAAACGGCTGGTGCGGATGGAGATATTGCGCAATACCAGCTGCCGGGGAATTACAGGGGCATTATCACCGGGCGGCGGGTGGCTTACCCGGATGGCACGGAGGCGCAGCGGAAGGGTGTGAAGATCGACGTTGTACAGTATCCTACTACGGAGGGCGTTGCTGCGGGCAGGGATGAGCTGTTGGAAAGGGCGCTTCAGCTGATCAGTTTGTAACCGATACCGCGGATATTCACGATCTGTATCCGCGGATCATCTTTGAGATAGCGGCGGAGCTTGGTGATAAAAACGTCCATGCTGCGGGCATTGAAGAAATTATCGTCTCCCCAGAGGTCCATCAATACAGACTTGCGTTCCATCACCTGATTACGGTTCTGAACGAGCCGCCAGAGCACCTCTGCTTCGCGGTGGGAAAGAAATTCAGCATTATTGTTACGGGTGAGCGTTTGTTTGGTGTAGTTAAAAAGATATTGTCCGATGGCCACTGTATCCGTACCGGTTTCCTGTGGTGCGGGAGTGTGCTGGAACCGTTGGAGGAGGGAGCGTATGCGAACGATCAGTTCGTCCATGCTGAAGGGCTTTTTGAGGTAATCGTTCCCGCCCAGTTCAAACCCTTTCACCACGTCCGCCGTTTGGGATTTGGCGGTCAGGAAGATGATCGGTGTTTGTTTGTCCGCCTTCCGGATCTCTGAAGTGAGCGTGAACCCATCCATATTCGGCATCATAATATCCAGCACGATTACGTCCGGCTTGTGTTGTTTGTACAGCCGCAGGCCTTCCTGCCCGTCTTCCGCGCAGAACATCCGGAAACCGCGCATTTCCAGGCTGTCCCTCACGATCTGCGCCAGCTGCCATTCATCTTCTATCAGCAAAACAGTTGCGTTCATATAACGTACATTAGATCAAATCTCGGGTATTTCGAGGTGGAACTCGCTGCCTTTCTCCGGCTCGCTTTTCACACGAATGGTGCCGCCATGTTTCTCCACGATCTTCTTCACATAACTTAAACCCAGTCCGAAGCCTTTTACATTGTGGATATTGCCGGTAGGCACGCGGAAGAACTTCTCGAAGATGCTTTCCTGGTAATTACCGGGAATGCCGATGCCATTGTCTTTCACCATGATCTTCAGCCGGTCCTGTTGCCGCGCCACCTGGATCGTGATCTCCACCGGTTCTCCGGAATATTTGATCGCGTTATCCACAAGGTTATTGATTGCGTTGGACAGATGTGTTTTATCCACGTTCACAACCGGGTTCGCAAGGATGGTATAAGTAAAATCCACTTTCTTGTTCGCTTTCAGCCGATGATTGGCGATGATACTGCCGACCAGTTCGTTGATGTCCGTCTCCTCCCGGAAAAGTTCCAGTTCTTCTTTTTCTTCTGCCGCGATGTGTAGCACTTTCTCCACCAGATCGCTGAGGCGTTGCAGTTCCTGCCGGGAGATGCGGAGATAGTTCTCTGTTTTCCGGGTATCGTTGAGCGCGTTGAAGTTCTGCATGGCTTCAACGGCCGCGGACACGGTAGCGATGGGCGTTTTCAGCTCATGCGTCATATTATTGATGAAGTCGTTCCTGACTTCCGAAAGTTTCTTCTGTTTGAGGATGGTACGCAACATGTACAGGAAACAAAGCACGGTGAAAAGCAGGAGGACGGCGGAGCTGAGGAGCGTCCAGGTCATCTTTCCGAGAATGTGCCTGAAGGGGCTGCTGAAGGTGGCACGGACGGCAATATTGCTGAGTGGGTTGAAAGGGATCGTACTGGTGACGAGGCGATTGGGGTGGTTTGGGTGATAGTTGACTACAAGTTGCTTTGTTTCCCTGAAAGTGGAAGTTGGGATCCGCAGGGTGTCCAGCTTGTAGGGGGTGTAGATGCCGAGGGAATGAAGTTCGGCCGCATAAAGGGAGTCCATTTTTTTGATCGAGAACCTGGTGTCATAGATCTTGTTCATGATGAGGATGTCAGAGATCTTGCGGGCGAGGGTGTCCGCATAGACTCTTGCGCCCTGTACTCCTACTGTGGCGCCCGTAGCCGCAGGCAGGCTGTCCGCCCAGCGTGCGGTGGAACGTACGATGAAGGCGGCCTTGTTGCCGCTGGAGTGGGGGAGTGTGGAGCTAAAGGAGTCGATGAATACCTGGGGCGTGGTGGTCTTGAATTTGAGGTTGAATACGGTATCGTCTTTCATCCGGTAAGCGATCATCTTGGAGGCATCGAAGAATTGTTTGTTGAAGATCGCCTTGCCGAGAGCCTCATTGATATTCTTGTTGAACTCCTGCATCTTCAGGTCATAGGCATTGTAAAGCCAGTACCCCTGGAATGCAAAAATGCCGAGAATGCAGGCGCTCATCAGGATTAATATGTTGCGGATTCTGTTTCGCATGGATTGTAAAGCTATCCAATCCCCGGCATCTTCCGGCAGGGGCTTAACATTAATTAACAGTAAATAAAACTCCTTAACCCCCCGCCTCCTCCAGATCCCGCAATTTTACAGCACAAAAAAACATCGTATGAAAAAAGCTGTCTATGCCCTGCTCCTTGCCTCCTTCTCCAGCGCCACAGCGCAGAAGACCTCCGGCGTGATTGAATATGAAATGACCGCCCGCATGGATATGGCGAATGCCAAAATAGTTATAATGAACCCGGGTGGCGCACGCGTTGAAGCATCCCCTGATAATCTGCCGGCCGGGATGCCCAGCCTGCCGGACCTGATCACCACAAAACAGACGCTGATCTTTTCAGGTGGCAAAGGGAAGCTCGAAACCGAAGGCGGTGGCGGAGGATTCGTTATGACCGCTCACAAGATCGGTGAGGGGAACGCCGGATTCCAGTCGACCGTGCCCGTATCTGATGTTGCAGCAGCCGGCACCCAAACACAGTCACTGCGCTCCTCTGTCAGTAACACAACGTATATTGATCTGGAAAGAAGGAAATTCTTGTCGGTGTTGAAAGACACAAAGGACAGTACGGGAAAGAGTATATGGTTTGCAGAAGAGGATTTCCGGGAACCGGCGGCCATTAAAAGCTCGGAGAAAACCAAAACCATTGCAGGATACACTTGCCACAAGGCAACCGTAAAACTGGGCGATGAAAGCTTCGTTGTCTGGTATACTACGGATATCCCCCTGACTTTCTCCCCTATCAATGGCGTATTGCCCGATAAAGGCGTGGTATTATCCATAGAAAGCAGCAAACGGTCTTACGTTGCGAAAAAAATTGAACTAAAACCCGTACCAGAAGAGGAAGTTAGCCTTCCTGCCACCGCGCAGAAAATAACCAGCGAAGAATTAAAAGAGAAAAGGCGTCTTATTATGCAGAGATTCCAAAATGAACAACTGGAAAAGTTCCAGCGTGCGACAGAAGGTAAACAATAAGATAAGCATTTCACACTAACAAGACAGGTTCCGCCACGATCCCTTTTATGAAACCGGGCATAGTAAAGCACTTGCACGCAAGGACCTTAGTGCGCGGTTACATCTGGCCATTAAAAACAACCAACAGATGAAACAACGCATTACGCTCTTTATCATTGCACTTATGGCCATTGCTACCGTCGCCGGGGCACAGACCCGGCAACGCAAGATCACCGGCCGCTTAATAGATCAGTCCAACAAGGAGCCGCTTCCCAATGCGGCGGTAGCATTGCTGGAGCTGAAAGACTCTGCCGTAGCGGCATCTGTGGTGGCGGACAGCAAAGGAGCCTTTGTGATCAGCGATCCACGCGTGGGAGAATATCTGCTGGTAGTTTCTTATATGGGCTTCCAGCAATTGACCCGTCGTATTCACGTAAAAGATACTACGGGCCTGATTGCGATGGGTACGCTCCCGCTGCTGCGAAAAGGCCTTAACCTGAATGAAGTGGAAGTAGTGGAAGTGAAACCTCCGATCACCGTTAAGGAAGATACGATAGAGTACAACGCCGGCTCATTCAAAACGCGGCAGAACGCTTTGGTGGAAGAACTGCTGAAGAAGCTTCCCGGGGTTCAGGTGGATAAAGACGGCACCATCAAAGCAAATGGAGAAACCGTGAAGAAAGTACTGGTAGACGGGAAACCCTTCTTCGGCAATGACCCTAAAATGGCAACGCGCAATCTGCCGGCGGATATTGTGGACAAGATCCAGCTGATCGATCAGAAAAGCGATCAGGCACAGTTTACCGGCATTGCGGACGGGGAGGTGGAAAAGGCCATCAACCTGACTATTAAGCCTGATCGTAAGAAGGGTGTTTTTGGCCGGGCCAGCGCCGGATACGGGAATGATGACCGCTTCTCTGTAAACGCCAACGTGAACCGGTTCCGGAAAACACAGCAGCTGTCTGTTCTTGGTGGCGGCAACAACGTGAACAATACCGGGTTCACTTTTTCAGATGGCTTCGGATTTGGCGGGGGCACCATGGGCGGAAGGCCCGGCGCTGGCGGAGGTGGAGGAAACGGCCTGATGCGTAACTGGAACGGTGGCATCAACTTTAGCGATAATCTTAGTAAAGGTCTTCGGGTGAGCGGCAACTATTTTTACAATAATGTGCGGCGGGAAAATGAAAGACGGAGCGAAAGGGAAAACCGCCTGAAACCGGATTCTTCCTCCTTCGTCAACTCCAACAATGGCTCTGTCGCCAACAATGGGAACCATCGGGTGAGTGCGCGCATCGAATACGAGATCGATTCATTCCATTCCATCATCGCCAACCCGAATTTCTCGTACAGCGATGGAGATAACTATTCCGCAAACAAGAGTACCACGCTCAACAATAACAAAGACACGGTGAATAACAGCCGCAGCTTCAATATCTCCTCGGCCAAATCCCCAAATATCAATGGAAATGCATTGTTCCGCAAGAAATTCAGGAAAAAGGGTCGTACGTTCAGCGCAAACCTGACCTATGGTTATAACAGCAGCGACCGGGAATCCATCAACCAGTCGCAGACATCTTATCTGCAACGCAACGGCAGCTTCCTGAAGGATTCCATTGATCAGAAGGTGTTCCAGGAAAGCTCCGGCTCCAGCCTCGGTGTGCGGATGACCTATACGGAGCCGGTGCTCACGGACCGTTTCCTGGAGATCAGTTACGGATATAATTACAATTACAATACATCCGACCGCCGTACGTACAGCAAGAACAAGCTGAACGACACTTACGATATTTTGAATGACAGCCTTACGAATGCATTCAATAACGTGTACAGCAACCATCAGGCAGGCCTTAGCCTGATGACCCAGAAACTGCGGTACAACTATACCCTGGGTCTGAACCTCCAGTTCAATAATCTCAGCAGCCGGAATATTTCGAAAGACCGGCTGATCACCCAGCATACAATCAACTTCTCACCGCTGGCCCTGCTCAATTACAATTTTTCCCGCAACCGGCGACTGCGCTTCTCCTATCGCGGTCAAACGCAACAACCCAGCCTGGATCAGTTGCAGCCGGTACCGGACAATTCCAATCCGTTGTATATCCGCGAGGGCAACCCGGACCTGAAGCCGTCTTTCAACAATAGCTTCAATCTGAACTATAACACCGTTAATCCTTCCAGCATGCGGAACTTCTTTGCCAGCATTAATGGAAGCTTTATACTTAACCGGATCGCCAACTCCACCAACCTCACCAGTGAAGGCAAGCAGGTGACGAAACCAGTGAACATGAACGGGAACTATAACGTGGGAGCCTTTATGGTGAACGGATTTACGCTGAACAAGCAACAGAAAACCACATTCAATACCAATACATCCATCAATTATAACCAGGATGCAAGCCTCGTCAATAACAGCAAAACGTACACCCAAACGTTGAACATCATGCAGGGGGCCAACTTCAACTACATGTACAAAGAGCTGTTCGACGTTGCGGCCGGCGGTAATGTAAATTATAACCGAGCACGCTTCAGCAACAATCCGTCTAACAACACCAATTATTTCAACTACGGCCTTTCCCTCGATTTTAACGTGAACCTGCCGCTGGGAGTGATCATTGGAGCGGATATAGATTATACCGCGAATACCGGTCGCAGTGCGGGATATAACCTGCAGTATACGATGATGAACGCATTCATTTCCAAATCGCTGTTTTCCAAAAAGCAAGGCCTGCTTAAATTCCAGGTGTTTGACCTCCTGAACCAGAATGTAAGCGTTAACCGTACTGTGAGCGACAACTATATTGAAGATTCGGAAACGAAAGTTTTGCAACGTTATTTCCTGGTGAGCTTCTCCTATTTCCTGAACCGGTTTGGCGGCAAGCGGCAGCGGGAGAGTGCTTCTGACCGGATGATGCGTTTGCCGGAAGGGAGCAACAGGATGCACGGCGGAGGCGGTACGGGTAATGGTGGCGGAAGAATGAATCGGAATTTCTAGATATTTGCCTTATGGCAACAAACTCCGCGGGTTATTCCCGTACCCCGCTATACCGTAAGCTGGGGATCAGGGAAGGCACAAAGATCTGTGCCCTGCATGCCCCCGCCCACTACCGCGAGCTTCTGGCCGGGATGCCGGATGATGTGAGGATGGTGAAGAGTGGGGCGGAGATGGTGCATATTTTTCTAAAAAGCCGGGCTGCGCTGGAAAAGGAATTGCCGGAGCAGATGAAAACCATCCCGAAGAACGGGACCATATGGGTCTCCTGGCCCAAGAAATCCTCCGGCCTGCCAACAGACCTTACCGAAAACGTGATCCGGGATACGGCCCTCGCATTGGGACTGGTAGATGTGAAAGTCTGCGCGGTGGACGAGGTTTGGTCCGCACTCAGGCTCGTTTACCGGCTTGCAGATCGTTGAACGCTTTTCTACTCCCTGCATGTGTATGCTCACGGATAGATACCACTACCCAGGCGATCGTGAACGAAGGGATGAAATCGAGGCCGGGGAATAACTCTTCAATGAAATTGAAAATGCCGCCGAATGTGCCCAGCGGGCCCTTGAACGTGCGGTAAAAAATAAAGGCGGAGATCGGCGCCCAGATGATATCACTTACCTCCCCCAGTACAGGCACCGCATAACTGGCACAGCCCAGCAGATCCATCAGCAGGCAAAAGGTAAAACTGGGTATAACTCTTCTTTCCATACGCACCGGTTTTCCATATATAATCAAATAACCTACCAAAATGTTACGTACAGTTTTTCACAACCCGGGCAATGTTCCCGGAAGAAATTGTTTTTCTTTGACTTATATACGGAAAGTACTTCCCGTAGAAATGAAAAAAACGTATTTCCCCGGTACTTGCACAGCCCCGGAAATTCTGTTAAATTCACTGCCGTAAACCACGTTTTATGACCGATCAATCCCGCAGAGATGCGATCAAAAAAGCAGCGACCATGGCACTTGCAGGTACCGTATTTTCTTCTCTCTCCTCCCGCGTATCCGCGCACGACAGTGTGATGGACGATGCGCTGAAAGGAAGAATCCATCATTCCGTCTGCGCCTGGTGCTACGGCGGCATTCCGCTGGACGATCTCTGTAAGGCGGCTAAAGAGATTGGATTGGCCTCCATCGACCTGCTGGATCCGAAAGATTTTGCCACGGCAAAAAAATACGGCCTCATCTGCGCAATGGTGGCGGCGATCAATAAGGACTGGGGCATTACCCGCGGCTGGAACCGGACGGAGCACCACGACCGCCTGGTGGAATACTATCAGCACCTCATCGATGAAACGGCGAAAGCCGGGTTTCCCAACCTGATCTGTTTCTCCGGCAACCGCGCCGGGCTGGACGATCAGCAGGGACTCGAGAATTGCGCTGCCGGCCTGAAGAAAGTGATCGGCTATGCGGAAAAGAAAAAAGTAACGCTGGTGATGGAATTGCTGAACAGCAAGGTGGATCACCACGACTACCAATGTGATCATACCCATTGGGGCGTGGAGTTGTGCAAGAAGATCGGATCAGAGCACTTCAAACTGCTCTACGATATCTATCACATGCAGATCATGGAAGGCGATGTGATCCGCACCATCCGGGACAATCACACATACATCGCGCATTACCATACCGGCGGTGTGCCGGGCCGTCATGAAATTGACGAAACACAGGAACTGTATTATCCTGCCATTATGCAGGCAATCGTAGAAACCGGGTTCAAGGGGTTTGTGGCGCAGGAGTTTGTGCCGAAGCGCCCGGATAAGCTGGCGTCCCTGAAGCAGGGCGTGCACATCTGCGATGTTTAATATTTCCAGTCTTTCCGCAACATTCCCATCACCACCATGTCCACATACTGGCCATGAAGCTTGGCGCTTTGCCGGAGGATGCCTTCTTTGGCAAAGCCCAGTTTAATGGGGATCTGGGCGCTTTTATCATTCTGTAACACAAAACGGATCTCCACCTTATTCAGCCGGAGGGTGGCAAAGGCGTAGCTGATGAGGGTTTTGCAGCTATTCGTCACAATCCCCTTACCCTGCCGCTCTTCCATCATCCAATACCCCACCTCGGCCTTTTGCAGGGTATGATCCCAGCCATGCATGTCTATCACGCCGCAAAGCTGCCCTTCATACCAGATGCCGAACGCGATCGCTTCCTGTTCGTCTGCTTTGCGCAGCATTAACTCAATGAAACGCAGGGAATGTTCCTCTGTAGTGTTGTAGTCCACCCAGGGCAGGAATTTGCGCAGGGACCGGCGGGAGCTATTGATCAGCTGGAACAGAAGGGTGGCGTGTTCCGGGTGCAATTGCCGCAAAAGGGTAGTATCGTTTACAGGTAATTCCAGCATGTTCTGGAACGTAAATATACTTCTCTAAAACACAACAGGCAACCCACCTTTCGGCGGATCACCTGTTGATCTTGATTATGACGGTACTGTACTACGCTGCTATCGTTTCGTGATCAGTTGCTGTTTCGTCATGTCTTTTACCACCTGTTGACTGTATACCACTGCCATCCGGGCTGCGGATGTGGGGTCAAAGGTTTCCGTACGGACGGAATACAGCAATTGGTTGTTGTTCTTCACGTCATACAAGTTGCTTTCCAAAAAGTACTTCGTGTTCGTGGTATAATAACCCGGCTCGTAAACACGGCCATACATGTAGCTGTAATAGCCCCACCAGCGGCCGTAATACGGGTATGGAGGATAATACATGCTGCCGGGAACATATCTCTTTTCCTTGGATTTGTCCATCATCACGATCGTGAGCACCTGGTCCACATCACTCTGGCGGATCCTGCTCATCGCTTTCTGTTCGTTCATTCCCTTGAAAGCATTCGGACCGTATACATCGAAGGCGGAAACGGCGTTATAACCCCGTTGCTTCAGCATAGCCACCATTTCCCTTTCCATATTTGCGCGCAAGGCACCCTGACGATCATTCACAAGACCCATCACCAATACCTTTTCATCCGGGCGCAATGAAACCTGGGGCTCCTTCCACGAAGACGTTACTTTGGTACTGGAGCAGGAGGCGAAAAACACCATCAACACGCCCAGCACCCCTACAGTTAAAAATCTCGGCTTGTTCTTCATCGTTCAAGTGTTTTAATTAACCATTAGACGAAGAGAGGGGTGGAAAGATTACAGGCGGGAAAGGCTTTAACATTTATTTGGGGGAAAATGTTAAAGGAATGACAAAGGGGCCGAAGCCCCTTTAACATATTAATAATTAATTACTTGCTCTTCAATTTGCGGGGGAATTTCCCGGAACTGGTACAGCTGTGTGCGGAGCTGTGGTTCAAAGCCGGCTTCCCGGATCGCCTCCTGCATGCTGCGGTACGTGAACCGGTGCGGTGCGCCCGCTGCGCTCACTACATTTTCCTCGATCATAATAGACCCGAAATCGTTGGCGCCGGCATGCAGGCAGAGCTGCGCAACAGATTTACCTACCGTGAGCCAGGATGCCTGGATGTTCGTGATATTGGGGAGCATGATGCGACTGAGCGCGATCATACGAATGTATTCTTCGGAAGTGGTCATGTTGTGCACGCCGCGGATGCGCAGCAGCAGGGTGTCCACATCCTGGAAGGTCCAGGGGATAAAGGCGGTGAAGCCGTAATGTCCTTCCGGTTTTTCGCTTTGCACCTGACGGATGGCCACAAGATGTTCAAAGCGCTCCATCAGGGTTTCGACGTGACCGAACATCATGGTGGCGGATGACGGGATGTTGAGCTTGTGTGCGGCCCGCATCACATCCAGCCACTCCTGCGCCCCGCATTTCCCTTTGGAGATCAGGCGGCGCACCCGGTCGTTAAGAATCTCGGCGCCGGCACCGGGAAGGCTGTCCATTCCCGCTTCCTGCAAAGCTTTCAGCACTTCGATATGCGTGCTTTTTTCCAGCTTGGTGATATGCGCAACCTCCGGGGGGCCGAGGGTATGCAACCGCAGTTCAGGATAGAGTTCCTTGAGCTGACGGAAAAGATCGGTGTAGAATTTCAGTCCGAGCTCGGGATGATGCCCACCCTGTAGCAGCAGCTGATCACCGCCGTATTTCAGGGTTTCCTCTATTTTGCGTTTATATTCCTCGATTCCGGTGATGTAAGCCTCCTTGTGGCCGGGAATCCGGTAAAAGTTGCAAAACTTGCAATTGGCAATGCACACATTCGTGGTGTTCACGTTCCGGTCTATCTGCCAGGTCACTTTACCATGCGGCACCTGTTGCTTCCTCAATTCGTTGGCAATCTGCATCAGTTCCGCCAACGGGGCGTGCTGAAACAGGTAAACCCCTTCTTCTGCCGTCAGAAATTCAAACTGCTGGGCCTTCTTGTATAAATCCTGTAATTGCATCTTGAAACAAAGGTAAGAAAAGAGAATATTTTACCGTTTGTAATAATTCGATGCGCGATGAATGCACTTATGTGTTAAATTTATATAAACCGAGATGCACGGCATCCTAACCTTATGCGTATCATCCAGTATATCCTCCCCGGATCGCTCCTCTGCCTGTTATTGACTACCCTGCACGTTCATGGTCAGCATACCGTTGCTCCTGCTGCACAGCAGAACGATGAGGCAAAGCTGATCACTCATTTTCCATTCAAGCAGTATTATGGCGGCGTGGTAGTGATCCAGGCACGGATCAACAATTTCAAGGATACCCTGCAGTTCCTGCTCGATACCGGGAGCGCCGGTATTTCCCTGGATACGGGTACCTGCATTATGCTGGGACTGAAGATCACACCGTCTGACAGGGTGGTCCGGGGATTGGGAACCACCAAGAACGTTTCCTACGCGGCGGATAATACCCTGCATCTGCCAGGGCTGAAGGTGGACAGTCTTGATTTTCACATCAACGATTACGAGCTGATCAGCCAGGTGTATGGCATCCAGATAGACGGGATCATCGGGTACAGCCTGCTGAGCCGCTACATTGTGCAGGTGGATTACGATAAAGAAGAGATCTTCATTTACACTCCGGGGCGTTTCCGGTATCCTCGCGGGGGACAGCTTCTTCGTCCCAACCTGACCTACATCCCGATTGTGGAATCACCACTCCGGAGCGGGAAACAGAACGTCAGGAACCGTTACTATTTCGATACAGGCGCCGGTATGTGCCTTTTGCTGACTACTCAGTTCGCAAAGGACAGCGCCCTGCTGGTGAGAAAAAAGAGAAAGAAAGTGATCCCCACAGAAGCGCAGGGGCTCGGCGGGAAGATGTCCATGTTCATTACTACGGTGAATGAATTCCGCGTGGGGAACTATAATTTCCGGAATGTGCCCACTTATCTGTTCGACGATATCACTAACATCACTTCGTACCCGTCCCTTGGCGGCATGATCGGGAATGACCTCCTGCGGCGGTTCAACATCACGCTGAACTATGCCCGGAAAGAAATATACCTTCTGCCCAACACCCACTACCGGGATCAGTTCGATTATTCCTACACCGGCCTCATCCTTTACCTGATTGATAATCGTATAGAGGTCACCGATGTGATCAAGAGTTCACCCGCGGAAAAGGCCGGATTCAGGAAAGGGGATCTCATCCTTGCGGTGAATAACAATTTCACGAACAACCTGCAAATCTACCGGGACCTGCTAAAGAACGTGGGCACCCGGCCAACGCTGTTGCTGATGCGGGATGGAGAATTGATGCTCAAAAAACTCCCCATCCGCAGCATATTGTAGCTATTCCCATTTATTGTAGATTTGTATGCCTTAGGAAAAACATATATGATCCATTTTAATAGATTCACTTTAGAGAACGGGCTGCGGGTGATCGTGCATGAAGACACCACAACGCCCATGGCTGTTGTAAATGTGTTGTACGATGTAGGCGCGCGCGATGAAGATCCTGCACAAACGGGCTTTGCGCATTTGTTCGAGCATTTGATGTTCGGGGGCTCCGTCAATATCCCGGAATATGATGAGCCGCTGCAGATGGCCGGCGGAGAGAACAATGCCTACACCACCAACGACCTCACCAACTATTACATAGAACTGCCGGCAGAGAATCTGGAAACTGCTTTCTGGCTGGAAAGCGACCGGATGCTCTCCCTCGCCTTTTCGGAAAAGAGCCTTGACGTGCAGCGGAAAGTAGTGAGCGAAGAGTTCAAAGAGCATTACATCAACAAACCTTACGGCGACGTATGGCACAAGATGCGCGAACTGGCTTACAGTCGCCATCCCTATCGCTGGATGACCATTGGAAAGGACCTTTCGCACATTGAGCAGGCAAAGCTGGAGGATGTGAAATCCTTCTTCTTCCGTCATTATCGCCCGGTGAACGCGATCCTGGTGGTGGCGGGCAACGTTACTACGGAACAGGTGAAAGCGCTGGCTGAAAAATGGTTCGGCGATATTCCGTCCGGGGAGAGATATATCCGTAATCTTCCGCAGGAGCCGCAGCAGGCGGATGCCCATTTTTTGGAGATAAAAGGGAAAGTGCCGCTGGACGCGCTTTATAAGGCCTATCACATGTATCCTCGGAAGGATCAGCGGTATTATGCGGCGGACCTGCTGTCCGATGTGCTGGGGGGCGGAGGCTCTTCCCGCCTGCATCAGGTGCTGGTGAAAGAGAAAAAACTATTCAGTAACATAGAATGCTATCATTTCGGCAGCGTAGATGCCGGATTGCTGGTGATAGAAGGCAAGCTGGTGAAGGGTGTGAAGATGAAAGATGCCGAGAAGGGCATACAGGAAGAGCTCGAAAAGCTGCAACAGGGCGAGATCCCGGGAAGAGAGCTGCAAAAGGTGAAGAACCGCGTGGAAAGTATGCTGGCCTTTGAAGACATGAGTTTGCTCAACCGGGCCAATAACCTGGCGTTCTACGAACTCATGGGCGATGCCGCGTTGATGAACACAGAGTTCGATAACTATGAACGGGTCACTACGGCAGACATTCTGCAGGAAGCGAGGATCATTTTCAACGAACAAAATTCCAACACTATTCACTATTACGCAGGAAACTAAGCACAGATTATGGTCAACAGAAGTCAGGCCCCCATTATAAAAGACGCAGTAGATTTTGACATATTGCTGAAACCGTATGAGCTGTTCCGGCTGGATAACGGTATTCCCGTTTATGTAGTGCGCTCCGGGGAACAGGAGACTCTGCAGCTGGAGCTCGTGTTCCCGGCAGGCAGCTGGTACGAGTCCGAGAGCCTTATCGCATCCGCCACCAACTTCCTGATGAAGAACGGTACCGGCAAACATTCCGCGCTGGAGATCAATGAAATGGTGGAATACTACGGCGCTTATCTCAACCGCAATTGTTATCACGAGAACGCCACCTACACTCTGCACTGCCTTACCAAACATACAACGGAACTATTACCGGTGTTGCAGGAAGTGATCCTTGACCCGGCGTTCCCTGAAGAAGAGCTCAGCATCTTCGTTCAGAACATGAAGCAGAAGCTGGCCGTGAACCTGCAGAAGTGCGACTTTGTGGCGAACCGGCATATCGATAAGTACCTGTTCGGCGAATTCCACCCTTACGGCCGCGTCAGCAGTATGATGGCATACGATGCGTTGCAGACGGAATCCCTGAAAGCATTCTATCAGAAACACTACACGTATAACAACTGCCGGATCTTCCTCGCCGGAAACCTCCCGGATAATATCATCCCGCTGCTCAACCAGTACTTCGGCAACAGCAAATGGAACGGCGAAAGCCACATGCTCCGGCCGGAACTGCCCGTGCTGCCTGCGGAGGAGAAGAAATACCGGATATTCAATGATGAGAATGGCGTGCAGGGCGCCGTGCGTATGGCACGGCCTTTCCCGAACCGGTATCATCCTGATTTTGGCAGGATGCTGGTATTGAATACCATATTCGGCGGATATTTCGGATCGAGGTTAATGAGCAATATCCGCGAAGAAAAAGGATATACCTATGGCATCCATTCGCAACTCTACAACTTCCGCCAGGTGAGCGCAATCAATATCCAGACGGAAGCGGGGCGGGATGTGTGTGAAGCGACCGTAACAGAGGTGTATAAAGAGCTGGAACGTTTGCAGCGGGAGCCCGTGCCGGAGGAAGAGCTTCACCTGGTGAGGAACTTCATGATCGGGTCTATCCTTGGTGACCTCGACGGCGCATTCCAGGTGATACAGCGCTGGAAGAATCTCATCCTGAACGACCTCGATGAAAATTATTTCTACAACAATATTCGCACCATCAAAACCATTACTGCTGCTGAATTGCAGCAACTGGCGCAACAATATTACAACCGGGAGGATTTTTACGAACTGATCGTGATATAACCGGTTTAAACATTCCGGCGGCTTTTAGTGTAATTGATAATACCTAATCCGTTTAACAATGTCTATCATCATCCGCATACTTGTAACGGCACTGGCGGCGCTGCTCACGGCGTACATCCTGCCGGGAGTAAAGCTGGCGGACTTTAAAACCGCGCTCTTGTTGGCTGTGGTACTGGGGTTGCTGAACCTGATCGTAAAACCGGTATTGATCATCCTTACACTGCCTGTAACGATCGTTACGCTGGGGCTCTTCCTGCTGGTGATTAATGCACTGATCGTGATGTGGGCCAGCAGTCTGGTGAAAGGCTTTAAGGTCGAGAATTTCTGGTGGGCCCTGCTTTTCAGCGTAGTACTGTCTATCATCAGCAGTTTCATGTTATCACTTGGTCCCGGTGACAGAGAGTAGGTGCCGCAACACAACACCATTCCGCGCACCCGTATGGCGACCGTTTTCCATCGTGATCTGCCCGTTCACGAGCACATACCGGAAGCCAACGGAAAGCTGGTGAGGGGCGGTGTAAGTGGCCAGGTCTTTAACGGTGTTGGGATCGAATATCACAATGTCCGCCGCATAGCCAGGCAATAACAATCCCCTTCCTTCCAACCGGAATTTCTGTGCCGGCAAAGACGTCATTCGCCGAATCGCTTCCTCCAGTCGCAGCACATGCTCTTCCCGCACATACTTGCCTAACACCCGTGCGTTGGTCCCGTACCCGCGCGGATGTGGAACGCCTACGCCAAATTCCCGGATGCTCGCATCGGAAGCGAACATATTGAAGGGATATTGCATGATGTATTTCACATCATTTTCGCTCATGCCGTGAAACACCATGCCGGCGCTGCCTTCCACGGCCATGTCGAGGATCGTTTGCACTTCCTGTGCGAGATTGGATTTGCGTCCTTTCAGTTTATTGATCTCAGTAATGCTCTTGCCATTGTAGGTCGTGTCCTGCCTGAAATACGCCACCACAGCATAATCCAGGTGCTTCAGTCCACGATGCTTATAGATTCCTGTCATTTCCGCCGCGATCTTTTTCCGCAGCACGGGATCCTGTATGCGATAACGGATGGAATCATTACCGCCTGAAATGGCCCAGTCAGGCAGCATCGTACGAAGGCTGGTGCTGCTGGCGGTATACGGGTATTGGTCGATCGTCACTTCCAGTCCTTCGCTCCGCGCTTTTTCCACCATCGCCAGCGTAATATGGGACCGGCCCCAGTTTTGTTTGCCGCCGATCTTGAAATGCGATATCTCTACCGGGATGTTGGCTTCTCTGCCGATGGTGAGCGCTTCGTTAATAGCGGCTTCCACCGCATCGCCTTCATTGCGCATGTGAGTCGCATAGAGGCCGCCGTATTTCGCTGCCACTTTCGCCATGCCTGCGATCTCCGGTGTTTTGGCGTAGAGGCCGGGAAGGTAGATGAGGCCGGTGGAGAAGCCCACGGCGCCGGCTTGCATGGCTTTTTCCACGAGGGCTTCCATCTTTTGCTGCTCTTCCGCTGTGGGCATTCTGTCCGAACTGCCCATCACAGTTTTGCGCACATCATTATGCCCGATCAGTGACCCAACGTTAATCGATGCTTTGAGACTGTCCAGCTGATAGAAATATTTTGCGAGGTCCACATTGGAAGAACCGCAGTTGCCGGTGATCACGGAAGTAACGCCGTCGAAGATGAAGCTTTCCGCGGTTGGTACTTTGAACTCATCTCCTTCGATGTGGGTATGCACGTCAATGAATCCCGGTGCCACCACAAGGCCCCTGGCATCGATTGTACGGGAAGCGGTAAGGTTTTGCGGGAGGTTGCCGGTGCGGAATATCTTACCTTCTTTCACGGCCACATCTCCATAGTACCAGGAGTTCCCGGTGCCATCGATGATCTTCGCGTTCCGGATCAGGATATCGCAATCCGATTGTGCCTTGCATGTTAATGCGCCGGCCAGTAGCGTCGGCAGCAAAAAAATCCACTTTGCCATCTTGATGAATTTTAACTGCTATGATCCGCGATGATCTTCCATTCCCCGCCGATCTTCCGTAACACCAGGGTAAAATGCCCGGAAAGGTCTCCGATGCTGCGGACCAGCGTCCATTTCCCTACTACAAAATACACATCTGCCGCGAGCTTTTTAAATTCCAGGAGATGAAAGGAAAGCAATCCCATCGCGGTTTTATCAGGATAGGATTTCTTATAGCGATCCAATGTTGACTGCCAGCCGTAAGTAACGCCGTTCTTGCCGATGAATAACAGGGAATCCGATTTCCAGTAAGTACCCATGAAACCCTCCAGGTCTCCCGCGTTCCAGGCTTTCGTTTGCGTATCCATGAGCGCGCGGATCCGGGCCTCCTCGTGGCGCTGGGCTTTCGCAGGCATGCCGGTAAAAATACCCAGTACCGCGATGATAATGATGAACGAACGCATGTTAAATTTTTAGCAAAAGATAAACAGTTTTTATCAGTTATGCATACATTGATTATACTACCTTTGCACAACGACAACAAAAAATTTAATCAATATGCCCGGATTTGAACTATTTGGCGCTGAAGAGAAAAAGGAAGTGAATGATGTGCTGGAAACAGGCATCTATATGCGTTATGGCTTTGACGGCCCCCGTAAAGGGATCTGGAAGGCCAAAGAACTTGAGCAGGCGCTCTGCGAAAGATTCAATGTAAAGTATGCACAACTGACCTCCAGCGGCACCACCGCCCTCACGACAGCCATGGCTGCCCTCGGCATCGGTGCGGGAGACGAGGTGATCATGCCAACCTTCACCTTTGTGGCCAGCTTTGAAGCAGTATTGTCCGTAGGCGCAACGCCCGTGCTGGTGGACATTGACGACACGCTTACGCTGGACCCCTCGGCCGTAAAAGCCGCCATCACCCCCAGAACGAAAGCCGTGATGCCGGTACACATGTGCGGCGCTATGGCTGACCTGGATGCCCTGGTGGCCATATGCGAAGAGCACAGGCTCCTGTTGCTGGAAGACGCCTGCCAATCCACCGGCGCCACCTACAAAGGCCGCGCACTCGGCTCTATCGGTCATGCCGGCACCTTCTCCTTCGATTTTGTGAAAACGATCACCTGTGCGGAAGGCGGCGCTATTATCACGAATGACAAAGACGTCTACACGAAAGCGGACGCTTACTCTGACCACGGCCACGATCACCTCGGCGGCGCCGACCGTGGGGCGGACGATCATCCGCATCTTGGATTCAATTTCCGTATTTCCGAACTGCATGCAGCCGTAGGTCTGGCGCAGATACGCAAACTGGACCGCTTCCTGGCCATCCTGCGGAATAATAAAGAAATAGTGAAAGCAACCCTGGAAACCATACCCGGCGTAACATTCCGTCGTATCCCCGATCCGGAAGGTGACAGTGCCACACATCTTTCCTTCTTCCTGCCGGATGAAGACAAAGCCCGCGCTGCTACCAAAGCCATCAAAGCAGCGGGATTGCCTGCTTTCCATTGGTTTGACAACAACTGGCACTACTTCCGCAAATGGAACCATTTGAAGGAAGGTGCCACGCTCAGTCCTTTTGCAGCCCCGCTGGCAAAAGCGCTGGATGCTTACAAAACCAAACAGTTCCCTGCTTCAGATGCGCTGATCAGCCGCTGTATTTCCTTCCCCATTGCTTTATCCTGGACCGATGAAGAAGTGCGGGAGAGGGCAGAGAAGCTGGCGTCCGCTATAAAAAGCGTTCTGTAATGAAGAGAATAGCATTGATCCCGGCCCGCTATGCCGCTACCCGTTTCCCCGGGAAGCTGATGGCCGTATTGGCGGACAAAACAGTGATCTGGCGTACGTATGAGTCCGTACGGGACACTGGTGTTTTTGATGAAGTGATGGTGGTAACAGACAGCGATATCATTTACGAAGAGATCGTGCGAAATGGCGGGAAAGCCGTGATGAGCCGGCGTGAACACGAAAGCGGTTCCGATCGTATAGCCGAGGCCGTAGAAACGATGGAGGATGTGGAAATTGTCGTGAATGTACAGGGAGACACACCCTTCACCCGGAAAGCCCCGCTGGAAAAGCTGTTGAAAGTATTTGAAGGCGAAGAAGGCAGGAAAGTGCGGGTAGCGTCTCTGATGCAGGTGCTCAGGAAACAGGAAGAGATCGATGATCCGAACTTTGTGAAAGTAGCGGTGGACAAGCATTTCAACGCGTTGTTCTTTTCCCGTTCCGTGATCCCTTATCCCCGGGATACTTCCGTTAACACGACTTACTACGAGCATATCGGCATTTATGCTTTCCGCCGGGAAGCCCTGCTGGAATTCACCCGCACACCCATGAGTCCGTTGGAAGCAGCTGAAAAGATCGAATGCCTCCGCTACCTGGAGAACGGTATCCCCATGAAAATGGTGGTGACAGATTACATGGGGGTGGAGATCGATACGCCGGAGGATCTGGAACGGGCGTCGAAATTGCTGAAGAATCAATAAATTTAACGGACGGCAGCTATTCGCCGCCCTTACAAAAGCATACAGATGAAATTCAGAAACTTTAAACTGGTTGGATACGTTATATTCGGTCGCGGTGCCTTTAACCAGGTAGATGAGATCATCGCTCCTCACCGTAAAGGCGATGCGCCCATGATCTTTTTCGTGGATCATTTTTTTGAGGGCCATCAGGCGCTGCTTTCCCGCATTCCTTTGCGTGGAAAGGACAAGATCGTGTTCATTGATGTAACGCATGAACCGAAGACCGTGTATGTGGACCGGCTCCGCGACGAGCTGAAAGCAACGTTCGGCGAAGTGAGCGGCATCATCGGTATTGGCGGCGGCTCTACGATGGATATGGCGAAGGCCGTTTCCCTCATGATGACCAATCCCGGTTCTTCTTCCGAATACCAGGGCTGGGACCTCCTCAGGCACCCCGGTGTGTACAAAGCAGGAATCCCCACATTATCCGGCACCGGCGCAGAAGTCAGCAGAACGACCGTACTGACCGGCCCAACCCGTAAGCTCGGTCTCAATTCCGATTTCACGCCTTTTGACCAGATTGTGCTGGATCCGGAATTGACGAAAAACGCGCCTGTAAACCAACGGTTCTATACCGCCATGGATTGTTATATCCACTGTATCGAATCACTGGAAGGCACTTATCTCAATGCTTTCAGCCGCTCTTACGGCGAGAAGGCGCTGGAGCTTTGCCAGGAGATATTTTTGAAGAAAGCACAGTGGGATGATGATGCGGACGAGAAGCTGATGATGGCTTCTTATGCCGGTGGTATGAGTATTGCTTATTCGCAGGTAGGTGTGGCACATGCTGTCAGCTATGGGTTGAGTTACCTGTTGGGAACAAAGCATGGAGTGGGCAACTGTATCGTGTTTGACAAGCTGGAGGAGTTTTATCCGGCAGGGGTGAAGGAGTTCAAGCAGATGGTAGAGAAGCATCAGGTGGAGATACCGCAGCATATTACGAAGGGGTTGAAGGATGAGGATTTTGAGAAGATGATCGATGTATCCATGGGGCTTGCACCGTTATGGGAGAATGCCCTGGGTAAGGACTGGCAGCAGAAGATGACGCGCGACAGGTTGAGGAAATTGTACGAACAACTTTAATGATAATCAGGCAACGGGTGACGCGCGAGTGTGACCCGTTGCTGCTTTGCAGGTAGCGATATGGAGAATATTGGTAAACTCACGCAGGAGTACACAGAAGTACTGCAAAAAGTACAACAGCGGCGCCAATGCTGGCAGACACAGGCGAAACCGTTCCTCGTCAAATTTCTTGGCAGCATCACGGAAACATTCAAGCTGAACTGGAAAGCAGGGGCGAATGAAATGATGCAGAGCCTGGAAGCCGTGTATCTCGTTTTTGATCACGAACCCAGCGGCATTGTGGAGCAATCGCCGTTCAGTGTGGTACAGAAAATGAAAATCGGCGGCTTTCTTTCCTTTTCTCAAACGAGGAATGGCCAGATCGTTGTATGGATCAGTTATCCTTTTATTGACGGAATGACGGAAGAGAAGCCCAAGAATGAAACGTTGGAAACGCTGGAACCGGAGGAGCTTTCGGAAGAAGCGGTGATGCGTTTTATAGAAAAGTTCCTGGAGGAGATGATCCAGTGGGAGAATGATGCGAGAGATGAAATAGGGTTCGTGCGGCACAGGAATGGCAGGACGGGTTAATTCAATCCTTCTTCCAGCAGGGCGCAGTAGTCGTTGAAGGTGAGATCGTTGATGCTTAGGCCATTGTTCCTGAGAAAAAGCCCGTCTTGAAGGAACTCCTTGTAGTCATGAATGATCATAGGGTAGCTGGGAATATCTTTTCTGCCGGAGGCAGTGGATAACCAATTCCAGATGATCTTTATCACATTATCCGGACTATTGTCATGCGCTTTGGCGTCCATCCCGCTAATATCAGATAAATACTCATTTGACAGATATTTTTGTGCTTCCAGTATCAATGCATTTTTTTCTTTTTGAAAATCATTTCCAAAGTATTTCGCCCCAAAGAATAATCCAAGCTCAAAAGGCATATTGAACCTCGGAAGACCATTGCAATTCAATTGCGTTCTTGAAATATCATGTATCCCGTACTTGCAGTCCCGTATCTGCCGGATGATCTTATAGATACGGGCATCGGCCCCATTACTTTCCTGCAGTGCACAAACCGGATAAAACCCACATCGATAGACAGCAAATACAATGGCATTGAAAAGCGGTTTGTATGCTTCATCCAAAGGGCAATTGATAAAGATATGATCCTGAAAACCACGGGCTAACATGATGATCACTTATCGGGTTAACAATATGAACGTTCGCGTTATCTTAGTATGGCAGTTTTCTGCCCCCGTTGATCCATTTCACTTTGAATCTTTTTTCTCTGGGAACATAGGGAACGCCCTCTTCTTCAGCTCTCCTTTTTCTAGCCTCAATGATCGCCTTTCTGAAAACCGATCTCGGCACCGATGTTTCCCTGTTTCCTTTTTTCAAAACAATTTCTTCCATAACGTTCCTGTTTTTCCAAATGTACACCGCCGGATGATTTAAAAATCAACACATGACCCAGATCAGAGATATTCTCGGATTTTTGTATTAAACTGCTTTCAATTCCGAGATATTTTATGCAAGACATCAGAAACATGCAGGATATAGAGCAGCTCGTCAACGCCTTTTACGGGAAAGTTCAGCAGGATGAGCTATTGGGGCCTGTTTTCGAAGAAAGGATTGCGCCGGATGAGTGGGCGCAGCATCTCCGGATCATGTATCGTTTTTGGGAAACGCAGTTACTGGGAGGGAAAGAATACCAGGGGAATCCCTACGCCAGGCACCGTACGCTTCCCATTGATGACGCACATTTTGAAAGATGGGTGCAATTGTTCCATGAAACGGTGGATGAACTGTACGCAGGCCCAACGGCCGGAACCGCTAAAACGAAGGCGTTATCCATCAGCAGGATATTCCTCGCCAAGATCCTTTTCGAAAGAGGCAAATTTTAATGGATCAATGACTCCGCAAACGTACGCGGATCATTTTCCGCATCAGGCGTACGTATTTGTTCCGGTAAATGAACATCAGGTAAATGGTGGCGAAAATGGTAACGCCTGCCATGATATAGAATACCATCGGGAAATGTTCGGGCCGGTTGTTATACCAGCCGGCGGAACAGAAAGCCCCCAACCCTATACCCGCTTCCAACGCAATATACATACTGCCCAACGCGCGGCCCCGATGTTCAGGCAGACCCAGATCTATCGTCCAGGCGGTGACGGCGGGAGAATTGATCCCCAGGGCCACTCCATATACCAAAGCCCCTGCCAGCAAGGCTGCGGGAGCATTTGCCATCCCGATCATCACCATCGATATAGCCATCAGTGTGGCGGATATTTTCAGCATCGGTACACGCCCATACCGGTCAGACGCTTTGCCGGCCAACAGGCGGATGCCTATTGAACTGGCAGTGAAGAAGGTGAAGAAAAGACCTTTGTTCTGCAACCCCAGGTACGCACTAAAATCGGGAATGATGGTCAGCAAAGCACCGTAGCTGAAATATGTCAGGAACGTGATCACCATTGGCGCCCACACCAGCGGCTCAAGTATCTCATGCCTGGAAATTTTCAGCAGCCTGGGCCGGAAGCTTTGCCGGTTGTGAAGGGTCTCTTTCATGCCGATGAGGATCACAACGGACAGTAAAGCAAAAACGGCGGAAAAACGGAACATGGTCATAATACCCCAGGCATTAGCGATGGAACCACCAATGGAAGGCCCCAGCGAAAGTCCTATAGTACTGAATAACCCTACTACCCCCATCGCTTCCCCCCGGCGGGTGAAGGGCACAAGGTCCGCAACATAAGCGGACGTTCCTGTGGGCTTGAACCCTGTAGAAAATCCATGGAAGAAACGCAGCAGCAGAAAAGCCCCTACGGAACTGACGAGTGGATATAACAGGCTGCAGACCACGCAAACCAAAGAACCGAACACCATCACGGGAATGCGACCGATCGTATCCGTGAGCTTGCCGGAAAAAGGGCGGCTCAGGCCCGCCATCAATGTAAACAAACCGATAATATATCCTTTGTAATCTTCTCCTCCGAGACTGCTGAGATAAGCGGGCAACTCGGGGATCATCATATTGAAGCTGGCAGAAAAGAGAAGGTTGCTGAAACAAAGCAACCAGAACTGCATGGTGTAAACCTTCCCGGATGAGCGATCCATACCGCAAAGGTAGGAGGATGCGGCAAATTATGAGGCGATTTTTACCGCTCGGCAACATTTCCCGTTTTTTTCATCGGCTTTTCCTTATTTTTCTATCACAAATATTTATTATATAAACCAACCAATTTAACATTCGTCTTTATGATGCGCATTACTCTTTATTTGTGCACGCTGGTCGTGCTGACGCCCTTTTTATCCTGGAAACCGATCCCTGCGCCGCTTACGATCGTACAAGGAAAAGTGGACAACCCGAAAATAACCGCCATTACGCTCTATGGTGTTGCAGAAGGCCGCAAAACAGAATATGCCACTACCCGGCTGAGTGCCGGTAATTCCTTTGCCCTGGCTGTTCCGGAGCTGAAAGAAGGCTTCTATTATGTCACGGATAATTTCAAAAGGGATTATCATCGCATCTATCTGAAACCCGGCGACCAGCTGCAGCTTAGTTTTACGGAAAAGGAAATCCGCCAGCAGGGCGGCTCTCCGGAGTCCAAACTGGTGCAGCAATGGAATCAGTTGTATGATGAAGTAAGAGCGCCGGCATTTGACTTCACCAAGCGGCCGAATGAAACATACGAAATGTTCTTTCCGCTGCTCACAGGCTTTTTGCCGAAAGCAGAAGCATTCAAGAAGCAACTCGCTACGCCCAACAAGGGCTTCAACTCCCTGATGAAGCTGGTAATTGATACGGACGTGGAAGCCGCTGCACTGCAATTCATCTTTACTCCCCGTTCGAAGCACCCTCAGCCCGAGGATTACCCGGCTTACTACAATACCATTGCCCGGAAAGATAAATTCTGTGATGGCCGTATGCTGCAACTGGGCGAAACGGATAAATTGCTGAGCCTTTATTCCACCTTCTGCTACCTCCGCGAAAAGCCTGACGCCAAAGGCGCCGCCATGTTGCAGTGGAATGTGAGCAAAATCTGCAACGATACACTGAAAGGACTCTTCATTACAAACGGCCTGGACCGCTACCGCTCTTTTTCCAATCTCCGTGAAGCCATTGCGCCGGTTGAAAAATATCTGCTGACCGCGGAACAGAAAAGCAGCTACTACGCGGCGGAAAAGAAATTGCGCACGTTTGCCGAAGGAGAACCCGGCTATAATTTCGCTTACGAGGATATTGCCGGGAAGAACGTTGCATTCAAAGACCTGCAGGGAAAAGTAGTACTTGTAGACGTATGGGCTACCTGGTGCGGCCCCTGTAAAGCAGAGATACCGCATCTGAAAAAGCTGGAAGAAGAAATGCGCGGAAAGGATGTGGTTTTCCTGAGCGTGTCTGTGGATGAGGCAAAGGATAAAGGGAAATGGATGGATTTTGTGAAGAATGAAGCCCTGGGCGGAACACAGCTGTTCGCTTCTGGCTGGAATGATATCACGAAGTTCTACGGCATAACAGGTATTCCCCGCTTCATGGTGTTCGACAAACAGGGAAAGATCGTGAATGTGGATGCGCCACGGCCTTCTGCTCCTGAGCTCAAGGCGTTGCTCGAAAAAACACTCACCAAATAGTAGCATGAAAAAGGCTTCCGTACCCGGAAGCCTTTTTCATCCCCCGAACACCGGACTCCAATCCTTCCACACCGGCTCATATCCTTGTTCCCGGATCATCGCGGCAATAGTGGCAGCGCTTCTTTCATCGCTGATCTCGAACTGCTCCAGCGATTGCGGGTCAACGGCATATCCACCCGGATTGGTCTTTGATCCGGCACTCATGGTCGTGATTCCCAGCTGTACAAGATGATCCCTGAACTTTTCGGATTCCCGTGTGGAAAGGCTGAGCTCCACATCTTCATTGAAAAGACGGTATGCGCAGATGAGCTGCACCAGCTCGCGGTCTTTCATGTCCACCTTTGGAGCAAGCCCGCCGGAGAAAGGCCGCAGCCGCGGGAAAGATATACTGTAGCGGGTTTGCCAGTAAGTGCGCTGGAGATAATCGAGATGGAGCGCGGTGAAGAAACTGTCCGTGCGCCAGTCCTCGAGCCCGATCAGCACGCCCAACCCGATCTTGTGAATGCCCGCTAATCCAAGTCTGTCTGGTGTTTCAAGTCGATAGGAGAACCTTGACTTCTTCCCTTTGGGATGATGTTTGCGGTAATCTTCCTCGTGGTATGTTTCCTGATATACCAGCACGCTATGGAGACCTAATGGAATAAGCTGTTCATAATCTTCCTGATCCATCGGCTGCACTTCCATGGAGATCTGGGAGAAATGCCGGCGGATCAGCGGCATCACTTTCATGAAGTATTCCAGTCCCACCGTTTGACTTGCTTCGCCGGTGACCAGCAGCACATGTTCATAGCCCATCTCCCGGATGGCATTGACTTCCTGCAGAATCTCCGCGCCACTAAGCGTTTTACGTTTCAGCGGATTGTCATAGCTGAAGCCGCAGTAGGTGCAGATATTCTGACATTCATTGGACAGATACAGCGGAACATACAACTGGATGGTTTTGCCAAAACGTTGCTGTGTAAGTTGCCGGCTGATGAGGGCCATCCGTTCAA
Organism: Chitinophaga niabensis; assembly: GCA_017849435.1. Classification (GTDB taxonomy): domain Bacteria; phylum Bacteroidota; class Bacteroidia; order Chitinophagales; family Chitinophagaceae; genus Chitinophaga; species Chitinophaga niabensis_A. Next base: position 283,219 of record JAFIGY010000002.1, on the reverse strand, counting down.
GGTAGGGGGCGGCAGCGGGCGATATCAGGGCCATGAAGTCCTCCAGCCCCCGCTGCTTTTTCTCCAGCGCCATTTCCACATCCTTTGCGGTTTTGCTGTAGATGGCCGCCTTCACATCGTTCCAGCTGTATTGCCGGAAAACAGATTCGAAACGCATACAATTCATTTTTACTCGTCGAGGAAAGCCAGCAAAGGGCTGCTGGCATTGGCTTTCACACTGGCGGTACCAAGACCGGCTTCATAAGCTTCCCTGCCTGCGATCACCGCCTGCCGGAACGCATCGGCCATCTTCTCCGGTTGTCGCGCCACGGCAATAGCCGTATTCACCAGTACTGCCGCAGCGCCCATTTCCATGGCCTGTGCAGCATGCGACGGCGCCCCGATCCCTGCATCCACGATCACGGGCACGCGGCTCTGGGAAATAATGATCTCAAGGAAATCCAGCGTGCGCAAGCCTTTGTTACTGCCGATAGGAGACCCAAGCGGCATAACAGCTGCCACGCCTGCATCTTCCAGCCGCTTGCAAAGCACCGGATCTGCATGCACATACGGCAGTACTACAAATCCGAGCTTGACCAGACTGGCAGCGGCTTCCAGTGTTTCCACCGGATCCGGCAGGAGGTATTTCGGATCCGGGTGGATCTCAAGTTTGATCCAGTTGGTTTCCAGCGCCTCGCGGGCTAACTGTGCCGCATATACGGCTTCTTTCGCCGTACGCACGCCGGAGGTGTTGGGCAGCAGATGAATATGCGGATGCTGTAAATGTTGCAGCATATCGTCCTGCAGACTATGCGCCGTGTCAATCCGTTTCAGTGCTACGGTTACAAGTTCCGAGCCGGACGCGAGAATGGCCGCTTCCATTTGTGCGGCGGAACCGAACTTTCCTGTACCGGTGAAGAGGCGGCTGGTGAAGGGTTGGCCTGCTATGATGAGTGGTTCCATGATGCAGCAGTGTTTAAGAGGGTGAGGATGTTTTCTACTATTTCCTTTTTATCGGGAGCATGTGTAATGAGGCCGGATACGGCCACTCCGTGAATACCTGTGGCCATGAGCGCGGGAATGTCTTCCAGCAGGATACCCCCAATAGCGAGCACAGGAATGGAAATACCACGCTGGCGCAATTGCTCCATGAGATACCGGTAACCAGAGAGACCTAAAACGGGACTGAGCTTTTCCTTGGTAGTGGTGAACCGGAAAGGCCCCAGTCCAATGTAATCCGCGCCGGCTTCCACGTGTGCAAGGATGTCTTCCAGCGTATTGGCAGTGCCGCCCAGCCAGCATTGCGGGCCGGCAATGGCGCGGGCCTCTCTCACAGGCATGTCCAGTTTACCGACATGCGTACCATATGCCTGTATGCGATTAGCGATGCCGGGATGATCATTGATGCTGAGCTTTGCGCCGTATTGATCACAGATTTTCCGGGCCTCCCCGGCCAGCCGCTCCCGGCTTGCCTCATCCGCATCCTTGACCCGCAGTTGCACCCAGCGGCAGCCCGCGGCACAGGCCTCCCGGATGTTTTGCGTATGAGAGGCTGTGGGCGTTTGTTGTGAAATATATAAGAGTCGTTCCATGAGATTAAGCATGATGATGCCCCAGTAAACCGGGACTACTTTGTAAAAATTTCAACGTATAATCCTTTGCGGCGCGGCAAGCCCCCTCTACCGACAACCCCCTTGCCAGATACGCCGTGATCGCGGCCGACAGAACACAGCCCGAACCATGTTTAGGTGCAACGCTTTCTGCAGCAGGCGGAAAATCCGTATATCCGTCACCGGTATACAGCGTATCCCAGCCCTGTTTCCCCGGCCGGTGGCCTCCTTTCAACAACACTGTACACTGCTCCGCCATTTTCTTTGCCGCGATTTCTCCGGAAGGCTCCCCACATATCGCGATCGCTTCTTCATAATTCGGCGTGAGCAGGAAAAGATGCGGCAGCACCGCTTCCCATTGGCTGGCCAGTTCAGCGTGAAATGTATATCCGGCGGAAGCTTTCAGCACAGGATCAAGGATGAATCGCAGACCGGGCCTGATCTTTTTCATCGCCGGGAGAATTTCAAGCAATACTTCAGGATGTGCTACGATGCCCACTTTGCAATATTGCACAGGGAATTTTTCGAGCAACGGTGCTGCCTGTGCCATGATTCTGCCGGGCGGCATCCATTCCACGCTGAAGAATGCTTCGTCCGTTTGTACGGTCCATGCTGTACAAACCCCTAACCCGTAGGTCCGCAGGACTTCAAATGTTTTAATGTCCGCCAGCAGACCGGCTCCTGCGCTGGGGTCCAGGCCGGCGAGACTCATCACGTATGGTACCATGCCGCTTTGATCGTTTGATAGGTTTGTACTGCTTTTTCGGGATGGGTCCAGATAGCGCCTAACAGCGCAGCTCCGCAGCATCCCATCGCTTTTACACGGGGGATGTTGTGTTCGCTGACCCCTCCAATGGCGATCGTACCGGGAGGCACCGCGTGTATGTTGCTCCATTTGCCCGTGTAGCCCGGTTTGGAAATGCTGTCGAACACCGGCCCGAGGAGCAGGTATTTCCAGGCATCGCCGGGGGATACGGGCATGTGGATGGAAGTGCTGAGCGTCCACCGGCGTTGCCGGTATTCCTGTAAGGCTGTGGCAGAACATTCCTCCCGGAAACTTTCGCTCATATGCAGGCCCATCAGTCCGAAGCGGGCGCACAATTCCGGCTGTCCCGCGATCATGATCCGTTCATGATGGCGGTAGTGGATGCTTTGCAGCAATGCCGCGTATTCCGGGGCGGTCCATCCCGGTTTGCGCAGCAGCAGTGTATCCAGACCGGCATCCATCAGGTGATGGAAGTATGCGGCTTCTCCGTGTAGGCGTTGGGGTGAGGAGACCACCCAGATCACCGGATTCATGAGTAGACTTCTCCTCCCTGCGCCACAAAGTTCTCCGCCTGTGTGTCCATACCTTTTTGCAAGGCGGCTGCCTCGTCAATACCCTGACTGGCGGCAAATTCCCTGACTTCCTGCGTGATCTTCATGGAACAGAAATGCGGGCCGCACATAGAGCAGAAATGCGCCACCTTGGCGCCTTCCGCCGGTAACGTTTCATCATGGAAGCTTCTGGCCGTATCCGGGTCAAGGGACAGATTGAACTGATCTTCCCACCGGAACTCGAAGCGGGCCTTGCTGAGCGCATTATCCCGGTATTGCGCACCGGGATGCCCTTTGGCCAGGTCTGCTGCATGTGCCGCCAGCTTGTACGTGATCACGCCCTGTTTCACATCTTCCCGGTCAGGTAGCCCCAGGTGCTCTTTTGGCGTAACATAACACAGCATGGCCGTACCGTACCATCCTATCATAGCTGCGCCGATGGCGGAAGTGATATGGTCGTAGCCCGGGGCGATATCTGTAGTGAGCGGTCCCAGTGTATAGAAAGGCGCTTCCTGACAGTGCTGCAACTGCTTTTCCATATTCTCCTTGATGAGATGCATGGGGATATGTCCGGGTCCTTCGATCATGACCTGTACATCGTGGTTCCAGGCTATTTTGGTAAGCTCGCCGAGCGTTTCCAGTTCAGCAAACTGTGCCGCATCGTTGGCGTCCGCGATGGATCCTGGTCGTAGCCCGTCGCCGAGGGAAAATGCGACATCATAAGCTTTCATGATCTCGCAGATCTCTTCAAAGTGTGTGTAGAGGAAGCTTTCCTTGTGATGGGCGAGGCACCATTTTGCCATGATGGAACCTCCGCGGGAAACGATCCCCGTAATTCGTTTAGCCGTTAACGGTATATACCGCAACAGCACGCCTGCGTGGATCGTGAAATAGTCCACACCCTGTTCGGCCTGTTCAATGAGCGTATCCCGGAAGAGTTCCCAGGTAAGGGCTTCTGCCTTCCCATTCACTTTTTCGAGCGCCTGGTAAATGGGTACCGTGCCGATGGGAACGGGACTGTTGCGGATGATCCATTCGCGGGTTTCGTGGATATGTTTGCCGGTGCTGAGGTCCATGATCGTGTCCGCACCCCAGCGGCAGGCCCAGACGGCCTTTTGTACTTCTTCTTCAATACTGGAAGTAACGGCGGAATTGCCGATGTTGGCGTTGATCTTGACCAGGAAGTTCCGGCCGATGATCATCGGTTCGCTTTCCGGGTGATTGATATTGGCAGGAATGATCGCTCTTCCCGCCGCTACTTCCTGTCGAACGAACTCGGGCGTGATCCATTTTTCCGGCATCCCGGCGCCGAAGTTATTGCCATTGTGCTGCTGCCAGAGCTGGTTATCGGCCTGGTAAAGGCTTTCCGCCCGCTGATTCTCCCGGATGGCAATATATTCCATTTCCGGGGTGATAATGCCTTTGCGGGCGTAATGCAGTTGTGTAACATTGCGGCCTGGTGCGGCCTTGAGCGGCAGTTGCAGAGACCCGAAGCGAAGATGTTCCAGTGCCGGGTCTGCCAGCCTTTCCCGCCCGTATTGCGAAGTGAAATCCGGCAACTGCACTACATCGTTCCGTTCGGTGATCCAGGACTGGCGCAGTCCGGGAAGCCCGCTGCGTACGTCTATCGGAACCGACGGATCGGTATACGGACCGCTTGTATCATATACAGTTACGGCAGGATTGGGTACAGCGGCGCCATCCCTGCCATGTAATCGTGTATCCGTTAGCGTTATTTCCCGCATGGCTACGGATACCTGGTGGAGCGGCCCTTTTACATAGATTTTTTGAGATGCCGGAAAGGGCTCCCGGCTGATGATCGCCTGGGAAGGTTCGGTTGTTTTCATGTTGCAAGAGTTTAGTGACAGAACAGGATGATGCATGGACAAATGAATGCCCATGACCGTTCGCGCCGCTGAAGAGTGCGACGCAACGATGCCGGATAGCGGCTTGCAGCCGGGTACCCCAAAAAGATCATCCGCCCTGCGTAGCCTGAATGATAGTAATTTGATCTGCCGGATGAAGAACGGTGGCAGCCCATTCCGGCCGGGGAACTACCTGCTGATTGACGGCAACAGCAATGCCTTTGAGCGATGAGAGCTGAATAAACTGTAAGAGTGCAGTAACGGTTGTTTCCGGCTGCACCGCATAAAGTTTATTGTTTACAAGCACTTCCATGATTGCATAGAATTTAGGTGAAACAATAAACTTTAAGGATGTAGTTGAGAAGGAGTTCAGTATTACTTTTCCCTACGGCAGTATGAGCTGCGTCAGGTACTGAGGGTATCATCTCAGTTCCGGTCTGCACCGGAACACCCCTAAAGTGATACAAATCTAGGGATCGGATCGGCAAATTCCAAATACACGTTTGTTTAGCATTATCTTTGATGAATGGGAAGCCATACCCGTTAAATGATCCTGTATGAAAAAAAACGTTCTGCCTGCTTTTTTGCTGCTGATCGCAGCCTGTCAATCTCCCGCGTCCAAACAAGCGGCAGAAAAAGATAGTGTAGCCGTTGCCGATAGTACCGAAGTTCCTCGGGCGAGCCATGCAGATTCTGTGGCAACAGTGGATACCGTGCATATAGACACTACGTTGCTGCCTGGCAAATGGCTGCAGCCGGTACCGGGCATAGACAGCATGGATCAGGGTTTTATCCTGAAAAAGAACGGCAAGGCAGCATCTGTGAATATGCACACCCTGATATATGATAACTGGAGAGTGGTAAGGGATACACTGATCCTGGGAAGCCATTCAGAAGGGGTTAAGAACCCTTCGGCTGTGATAGATACGCTGCTGATCAAGGCACTGAACGACAGCGTGATGGTGCTTTTCCCGATCAGTGCGGCGCAGGGTTATGAGGAAAAATATACACGCCGGCGCAAAGGAAAATAAAAAGCCGCATCGCAAGTTCCCCGATCCGGTTTCGGGAGTTTTTCTTTCTGGTACGGGTACGGTTAGCACCGGCACCGAAAAGAGGAACTTGAACAACGCACAGGCGTTTTATTATAAGTTGTACACGTGCCAAAGTCCTACGGCGCACGCTACAATTGATAAAAACAGTCCTGCTACGGCCATTTGCATCTCATCGATGCTTTTGCGGGCGATGATCAGGGAAACCACACAGCCAAAAGCAGCGGCAGCGCCGATGTAGATGGTGGCCTCCGGTGATTTACTCACAAATGAAAAGGCGGCAGCGATCACTCCTATGAAGATAGAAGCAAATCCTGCGATTTTTGGCAGACTCGTTGGGTGGTGATGCATGTTCTGAGCGATTATATAGTTATTGAATAAAAAACTACTGCTGCAAGCTCGTCTGCTGGTCATGTTCCGGCGCTTCTTCCCAGGGAACTTTCAACAAAGGGCCGATCTGTTCATACCGCGCATCCTGGTACTCGTCCAACCCATATTTCAGGCTGGTAGTATCTTTCACCGAAACAAACGTACCGAAGAGGCGATCCCATATGGAGAAGATATTGGCATAATTCGAATCCGTTTCCGGCTGGTGCCGGCTATGATGCACCTTATGCATGTCCGGCGACACGATGATCCAGCTCAGGCCTTTATCCGCCCAATACGGCAGGCGAATATTCGCGTGATTGAACTGGCTTAGGAACGCTGAAACGGACTGGTACAACATTACCATCCAGATGGGCACACCCATGGCCGCAATCGCCGCAAAAAGGGCCACTACGCGGAACACGCTTTCCACCGGGTGATGCCGGAGCGCCGTGGTGGCGTCTACCGCTTTATCTATATGGTGGATCTTGTGAAAATGCCACATCCAGGCAATTTTATGCTGGATGTAATGAACAAGATACGCCCCGATGAAATCCATCATCATAATGGCCAGCACGGCATGCAGCCATACCGGGAGACGTAACAGATAGAGTAACCCGAACTGTTTTTCGGTGGTCCATTCGGAAGCTTTTACGATCAGGAACGCAAACCCCAGATTCACGATAGCGGTAGTCAGCGTGAAGAACAGGTTGGTGCCGGCATGACGGTATTTGTCGCCCCGGAATTGAAGGCGTGGGATCACTCCTTCAATGATCCACAGCAGTACCAAACCGGCCACGAGGATAACCGTACGGTAGTAAGAGGGAATATGTTCAAAAAAATCGATCATTCGCTGCAGGTTTCGTTCGTATAGTCTTTAGGGTTAGATCAGATCAGTTACATTTCCATGTAGAAATTACGATAATTTGCCCAATTGTAGCGGGTTTCGCGGGATTTTTTCTTATTAGAAAAACAAGCAATTCATTCATAGAAGGCTTTATATGAGAAGAAAGAGTTAACTGTTGTTTGGCGTTCGACAGATATGTCAATTGTTTAATGTATAACTTTCGGTAATAAATGAAAAGCCCCGTAGCGGTTGAGCTACGGGGCTTTTTTATGAAAAATATCTGATCAGTTGTTCATCAGCAGCGGCATTACCAGCATGAGCAGGTCTTCAGCCTCGGCTTTTTCCACCGGGCGAAGAATGCCGGCCTTGGTAGGTGCGCTGAGATCGATGGTGATCTCGTCCCCTTCTGCTGCGTGCAGCATTTCAATGAGGAATTTTGCGTTGAATGCGATCTGCATATCTTCTCCGCTGTACTGGCAGCCCATGCGCTCGTTTCCTTCGAAGGAGAAGTCCACATCCTGCGCGGAGAGCTGGAGCTCACTGCCGGAGATGCTGAGCGCCACCTGATTGGTGCTTTTGTTGGCAAAAACGCTCACCCGTTTCAGGGCGTTCTGGAAATCGCCTTTCACGAGGGTGAGGCGGTAAGGATTTTCTTTGGGTATCACCACTTTATAATCCGGGAACCGCGCATCGATCAGCCGGCAGATCATCTGTGCATTATCGTGAGACACAAAGAAGTGATTGCTGCTATAAGCGATGCGGATCTCGCTTTCATTATCAGGGATCGCGGATTTCAGCAGGTTCAGCGGTTTTTTGGGTACGATGAAGCTATCGGCCTGCGGGCATTTCACATCCGTGCGGATGTATTTCACGAGGCGGTGTGCATCGGTGGCCACAAAGGTGATGTTATCAGGATGCAGTTCGAAGAACACACCGGTCATTTGCGGGCGGAGATCGTCGTTGCTGACTGCAAAGAGGGTTTTGTTGATGGCGGTTACCAGGGCGGAGGCGATCATCGTAAAGTTGGTAGCGTCCTCGGCCGCGGGCTCTTTCGGAAAGTTCTCCGGGTTCTCGCCCATTACCTTGTATTTACCGTTGTCTGAAGTGATCTCTACGGCAAAGGAGTTCAGGTCTATGTTGAACGTCAACGGCTGATCCGGCAGGTTCTTCAGGGAATCCATCAGGATCTTGGCCGGGATACAGATACGTCCGCTCTCTTTGGCTTCTACCTCCAGCTTTACCTTCATAACGGTTTCCAGGTCGGTAGCTACTACGGTCAGCTCGTTCTTGTCGATCGTGAAAAGGAAATCTTCCAGGATGGGCAATACCGTGTTCGAGTTAATTACACCGCTGATCTGTTGCAATTGTTTCAATAAAGTAGAGGACGAAACGATAAACTTCATAAGGTTACTTGATAATTGTTGCAAATGTAAGGCAAACAAAGATAGAAAGTTTTGCGAATGATCCTCGTCCGGTTTTACCCGCACAATGGTCTTTGCACACGCATTAATGGAAAATCACATGCTTGCTAAAAATGCAGCATTTTGATATTTTATTAAATTCTTTTAAATGATTACAGCTATCTGTTGAAAATTATGAAAACGCGCTGCCCATTCTTTTAAATTATTAATAAATCGGTTAGTTTTGCGGGCGCAAAAAATCTACATTCATTTAAACTTAAAAATTGGGGATTATGAAACTTTCTCATTTAGCCGAAACGCTGATCGGGTCCGAAATTATCAAACTGGCAGGAGAGATAAAGGAAAAGCAGGCTAAGGGCGAAAAGATCTACAATTTTACGATCGGAGACTTTGATCCCAAGGTATTCCCCATTCCGCAGGAGTTTGAAAATGAGATCGCGCAGGCGTACCGGGATAAATATACCAACTATCCTCCCGCCGATGGCATCGCCGAACTGCGCAAAGCCGTGAGCGAATTCATTGCAGAACGCGAAGGGCTTACTTATGATCCTGCCTCCGAGATCGTGATCTCCTGCGGCGGCCGTCCTATTATCTACGCTACTTACCGTACCATCGTGGACCGTGGTGAGAAAGTGATCTATGCCACGCCTTCCTGGAACAACAACCACTACACGCACTTCCTCGAAGGAGAGCACGTAGTGCTGGAAGCCAAAGCGGAAAATGACTTCATGCCTACCGCAGCAGAACTGAAGCCGCTGCTGAAAGGCGCTACCCTGCTGGCCCTCTGCTCCCCGCAGAACCCTACCGGTACTACCTTCGCTAAAAAGCAACTGGAAGAGATCTGCGATATGGTGCTGGAAGAGAACAAGGGTCGCGCTGCAGGTGAAAAACCGCTCTATGTGCTGTTCGACCAGATGTACTGGGTGCTCACTTTCGGAGATACCCAACACTATAACCCCGTTTCCCTCCGTCCCGAAATGAAAGACTATACAGTATTCATCGACGGGATGAGCAAGGCGTTTGCCGGCACCGGCGTGCGTGTGGGCTGGGCGCTGGGTCCTAAACATGTGATGAGCAAGATGAAATCCATTCTTTCTCACGTGGGCGCCTGGAGCCCGATGGCCGAGCAGAAAGCTGCCGCCAAATACCTGGTGCAGAAAGAAGCGGTGGATAAATATCTTAAACACTTCAAAGGAGAAGTAGAGGAAAGACTGGTGAAGATCTATGAAGGGTTCGAAGGGTTGAAGAAAGCAGGCCACAAAGTAGACGCTATCGCGCCGCAAGCCGCCATCTACCTGACCATCAAACTGGACCTCGTTGGGAAGAAAACAGCCGCCGGCACCGTACTGGCCGACCAGGCTGCTGTTACCTCTTACATCCTCGATGAAGCCAAACTGGCAGTAGTGCCGTTCTATGCATTCGGTTCTGCGAAGAACTCCCCCTGGTACCGTTTGAGCGTAGGCACCTGCGTGAAGGAAGAAATTCCTGCCATGCTCTCTGCACTGAAAACCGCATTGGAAAAATTGCAGTAATCATATTTTTGAAAGTGAAAGGCGCTCTCCGGAGCGCCTTTTTTATTTTATACCCCTATTAATGATAAAATTACACATATAAGAAAATAGATAGTTAACCCATTTATTATTTGTGCAAATTTTACACAAATCTTTTTATATTGACATATCTTGTTGATTATCAACGCCCACTTCGGAAACCCTGCAAACCCGCCTTGTCATCGAAAAGTTAAAAAACCGTTAAATGGTCAACTTTATTTACCAAAACCAAAAAATCATTCTAATTTTGACTTTATAACTAAAAAAGTCAGAAAGTTAATGCATACAGAAAACAGAGACGAAATGCGCGAACGGATCATTGAGGCGGCTCTGAAACGGTTCACTCATTACAGTGCGTCCAAGACTACGATGAATGAGATTGCCGATGACCTGCATTGCTCGAAGGCGTCTTTATATTATTACTTCCCTGACAAAAATGCACTCCATATAACGGTACTGGAAAAAGCCGGGGAAGCCTATTTCCGGGAGCTGGAAAAGGAAGCCGCCCGCTCTGCTACTGCTTATGACGCCCTGATGGGCATGATTGGCATCCGCCACGCCTTTGCCAAAAGGTTTTGCCGGCTGGAGCTGTTCAAGGTATTGCGGGACAAGCAGTTGCTAAATACCGGAGAGGCGTTCCGCCTGGCCCGGGAAAGGGAGACCAGCCTGGTTGCGGACATTATCCGGTCCGGAGTGGAAAAAGGAGAACTGGTAGCGGAAGATCCTGCAAAGGTAGCCGTGCTTTATATACAAGCTATGATCGGCCTGCGCCTGTCACTTTCAGGAAATGAGTTGAATGATGATATGTCGGAGGAGGAGTTTGAAACGGTGCGGCAGTGGCAGGTGCAATTGGCCGGGATTTTTATCAAAGGATTAAAAAAATAAGGGAATGCACGACAGGATCCTTGAGACGGCGCTTCGCTTATTCTGCACCTTCGGTACCAAGAGTATTACGATGCAGGATATCGCCCGCGAGTGCGGCATCTCCAAAAAAACGGTCTACGAGCACTTTGCGGATAAAACGGACCTGGTAAATGCGGTAGTGGCTTTTATGACCAGCGGCCAATGCGCCCAAATGGAGCAATCCAAAACAGAGGGCCGGAACGCGATTGAAGAACTGGTTCTTTCCATGCGGATGACCGAAAAGCTCGCCAAAACCATCAACCCGATCCTGCTCTTTGAACTCGAAAAGTATCATCCTTCCGCCTGGAAGACGATCACCGGGTTCAAGAACGAATACGTTACGAACACGATCCGGAACAATCTCCAGCGCGGTATCCGCGAAGGCCTGTTCCGCGGCAATATCAGGATCAACATCGTTGCGCATATGCGCCTGATGCAACTGAGCTCCGCCTTTAACCCGGTGGATTACCCGGCTGCAGAATTTGACCTGCACGAAGTGCTTTGCCAGGTCACTGAACATTACATATACGGAGTGGCCACTCCCGAAGGGCAACGGCTGGCCTCGGAATACCTGGCCGCAAAAGAAACGGTATAAATAATCGCCATAACAGCATCTGATGAATATGAAAAAATGGATCGTATCGCTCCTGTTCCTATCTGTTGCAGGGGTCTATAACGTAAACGCACAAACGAAACAGCTGAGCCTGAAGGACTGCCTGCAATACGCGCTGACCAACAACCAGCGGATCGCCATCAGCAGGTATGAAGAGGGTATCGGGAAACTGAAGACAGCGGAAGTACGCGCACAGGCCCTCCCTCAGGTGAGCGCCAACGGTAATCTGACGGACAACCTGAAGAAACAGGTACTGGTATTGCCGGGAGAACTGACGGGTCAACCCGGCAAAACCTCCCTGATAGAAGCCGGTACCACCTGGAGCGCCAGCGCTACCGCGGAACTGAATCAGCAGCTCTTTAACCAGAGCGTGTTCACAGGGCTCAAGGCCGCAAAGTCCGGCGAGGAATATTATTCCATGCAAACGCAACAGACGAAGGAGAATGTGATCTATGAAGTATCCCAGCTCTATTATCAGCTGCTGGTGGAGAAAGAAAAGATGAATGTGCTGGAGAGCAATATCGATAAACTGACTAAACTCGTCACCACCACGAAAAGCCAGTTCGATAACGGGCTGGCGAAAAAAATCGATTTGGACAGGATCAAGGTGAACCTGGTGAATTACCAGACGCAGAAAAGCCAGCTGCAAAACCAGCTGAAAGTGGATGAGAACAAACTGAAGCTGAGAATGGGCATGCCGGTGGAAACGGAAATATCCCTTCCCTCCCTTGCGCTGAGCGACATCGAGCGCAAAACGTCCGGGATGGCGGATTTCGGGAATTTCGACATCGCTAACAGAACAGAATACAAACTGCTCAGGAAAACAGAAGAGCTACAGCAATTCCAGAAGAAAGCGTACCTCGCGGAATATTTTCCCACACTCTCTTTCAACGGCCGCTATTCCTACAACGGGATGAGTAACAAATTCGACCTGTTCGGCGGCAGTGGCACTACAGCCAACTGGTATAGTATGGCTTCCATCGGGCTCACGCTGAAAGTGCCCATCTTCGACGGCTTCGCCCGCCGCTCCAGGGTGAACCAGGCCAATATCACACTGCAAAAGATATCCAAACAACTGGAAGAAAATAAGCTGAACCTCAGCACGGCCTACGAGAACGCCCGCCTGCAACTGCTCAACAACCTGAGTACGATCAAAACGCAGAAAGAAAACGTGGGGCTTGCTGATGAGGTGTATGGCTCCACACAAAATAATTACAACCTTGGCCTCGCCAGTCTCACGGACCTGCTGAATGCAGAAACCTCGCTGGCCGAAGCGCAGAACAGCTATAACGAAGCCCTGCTGCAGTACAAACTTGCGGAGCTGGAGCTCATCAAATCCAACGGTAACCTGCCATCACTCTTAAACTAATGCAAGCCATGAAGAAAGTTTTAATCTACGGCACTTTAACAATAGCGGCCATTGCGGCCATCATCTGGAAGCTGAACGCCAACAAAAAGGGGAACGCTGCCAAAACGGAATTTGTAAAACAAAGTAATACGGGGGAAGTACCGGTATTGACGGAGAAAGTGACGCGCATCGAGTTTGATCAGCAATTTGCCGCCAACGGCAACTTTGAGCCCGTGCGGGAACTGACTTTCCTCAGCGAAACCTCCGGCCGTATTACCAAACTGATGGTGACGGAAGGAAGCTTTGTGAAACAGGGCCAGATCATGGCACGTATCGACGATGAAATCCTGGGCACGGACCTGCAATCCGCGAAAGCGAACCTGGAGCAGCTGAAAGTAGACAAGGAAAGATTTGAAAGCGCCTTCAAAACAGGAGGCGTTACACAGAAGCAAATGGACGATACCCGCCTGCAGTATGAGCTGGCGCAAAGCCGCTATGAAGCCGCATCCCGCCGTATCAGGGATACGTATGTGAAAGCGCCGATCTCCGGGACCATCAACGCCAAATATGTAGAGCAGGGCGCTTATCTCTCCGCCGGTACCAAGATGTTCGATATTGTGGATGTTTCCCGTTTGAAACTCAAGGTAACAGTGCCTGAAGCACAGGTGATCCATCTGAAAACAGGCGATATGGTAGATGTGAAAAGCAATGTATTTCCCGAAACGAAATATACCGGCAAGATCACGTTCATCGCTTCGAAAGGGGACAACACCCTGAGCTACCCGATAGAAATGGAAGTGAACAACGTAAGTGGAAAAGCGCTGAAAGCAGGGATGTACGGTACAGCAAACTTCGCCATGCCGCAACAGGCACCGGCGATGCTCATTCCCCGCACGGCATTCGTGGGTGGCGTGAACAGCAACCAGGTGTATGTGCTGGAGAGCAATACGTCCAAACTCAGGAAAGTAATAGCCGGCCGCATTTTCGGCGATAAAGTGGAAATACGGGAAGGGCTGAACGAAGGAGAAACGGTGATCACCAGCGGCCAGATCAACCTGACCGATGGCGCGAAAGTTACCGTACAGGCCAGATAGATTGCTTACCTAAACGAATTGAATTATGAAGATCACAGAAATTTCTATAAAAAGGCCTACGGTGGTGGTGGTGCTGTTCACCATCCTGACCTTGCTGGGGTTCATCAGCTACAAATCGCTGAACTATGAACTGCTGCCCAAGTTCTCCTCACCGGTTGTGACCATTGCAACGATATATCCCGGCGCTTCCCCGCAGGAGGTGGAAAGCACGGTTACAAAGAAGATCGAGGATGCGGTGGCTTCGATGGAAAAGATCAAGAAGCTAACCTCCAAATCATCTGAAAGCTTGTCTCTCGTAACGGTGGAATTGAACAACGATGCGAATGTGGACATCGCCCTTCAGGATGCACAGCGTAAGGTGAACGCTGTTCTGGCGGACCTTCCGGGGGATGCCAAGCCGCCGTCCCTGAACAAATTTTCACTTGATGACCTGCCGATCATGACTTTGTCCGCCACGGCCAAGATGGATGACCGCCAGTTCTACGATCTGATCGACAAAAAGATCCAGCCGCAGTTATCCCGCCTGCCGGGTGTGGCACAGATCACGATCATCGGTGGTCAGGAAAGAGAGATCAAGATCAACATCGATCCGAAAAAACTGGAAGCATACAATCTTTCCATCCTGCAGGTAAGGCAAACGATCACCAATGCGAACCTGGACTTCCCCACGGGTAAAGTAAAGACCCTGGACCAGCAGATCCTTGTCCGCCTCGCCGGTAAATACAAAGATGTGGACCAGCTGCGTAATCTTGTGCTCACCACCACTGCCAACGGTACGCAAGTGCGGCTGCTGGACGTGGCTGATGTGCAGGACGCGCAGAAAGATGCAGAGCGTATCGCCCGTGTGGACGGATTGAACGCGATTGCCATGCAGGTGCAGAAGCAGACGGATGCGAATGCGGTAACCGTGAGCGAGGCGATGAAGAAAGCGATCGCAGGTGTGGAGAAAGAATATGGCGGCAATGCATTAAAAATCAAGATCGCGAACGATGCGTCTGTGTTCACCCTGGAGTCTGCCGACTCCGTGATACATGACCTCATCATTGCGATCCTGCTGGTGGCGGCGGTGATGATGTTGTTCCTGCACAGTCTTCGTAACGCGATCTTCGTGATGATTTCCATCCCGGCTTCCCTGATCGCTACGTTCATCGGGATGAAAATGGCGGGCTTCTCGCTGAACCTGATGAGTCTGTTGGGCCTCTCGCTGGTAGTGGGTATCCTCGTGGATGACGCGATCGTGGTGCTTGAAAATATTTACCGTCATATGGAAATGGGTAAGAACAAGGTTCGTGCGGCGTTTGATGGGGTGAAGGAAATCGGTTTTACCGTGACTTCGATCACCCTGGTTATTGTAGTGGTGTTCTTGCCCATTTCACTAACAAACGAGCTGGTGAGCAAGATCCTGCGGGAATTCTGCGTGGTGGTAATGATCTCAACTATGTTGAGTTTGCTGGCCTCCTTCACCATCGTGCCTTTGCTGGCCTCTCGCTTCGGAAAGCTGACGCATCTTACCGGTAAGAACATCTTCGAGAAATTCATCCTCTGGTTTGAAAGACAGCTGGATAAATTCACCCGCTGGATGACCGGCCTGCTCAAATGGGCGCTGGCGCACAAAACGATTACGATCGTAGGCTCTATCGCATTGCTGCTGGCTTCTTTCCAGCTGATCAAAAGGGGATACATCGGTGGGGAGTTCATCCCGAACGGTGACCGCGGACAGTTCATTGTAATGCTGGAAATGCCGAAGGACGCCTCACTGGAACAAACCAACCAGGCTACCCGGAAAGTAGAGCAGATATTAGATAAAAAGAAAGAAGTGACCTCGTTGATCACTACTGTGGGGCAGACCTCCGAAGATGGTTTCGGCGCATCCCAGTCCACCGCTTACAAAGCGGAAGTGACCGTGATGCTGGTGGATCAGCACCTCCGCGATGCAGCGGATATTTTTGCCGCCAAAGTGAAGAAAGAACTGAAGGATCAATTGCCCGGCGTAAAGGTTAAAACCACGCCGGTGAGCATCCTCGGTACCGCTCAACGCGCGCCGGTGGAGCTGGTGGTGATGGGTACGAACCTTGACAGTGTGATGGGATTTGCGAAGAAAGCGATGGCGGAACTCAAGACCATTGAAGGTTCCAGTGAGGTGAAGCTGTCCGTGGAAGAAGGGAATCCCGAGATCAACGTGCAGGTGGATCGTGATAAGATGTCTGCCCTCGGCCTCACGCTGGACAATGTGGGCGGAACGATGCAAACTGCCTTTAGTGGAACGGCGGATGATTCCAAAGTGAAATTCCGCCAGGGAGAATATGAGTACGATATCAATATTCGTTTCGATGACTTCAACCGCAAGAACATCAACGACGTAGCCAATATCGACTTCCTGAACAACAAAGGAGCGCTCATCAAACTGTCGCAATTCGCGACGATCACAGAGGGCTCCGGTCCGAGCCGCCTGGAGCGCCGGGACAAGAACACCTCTGTATCCGTACAATCACAGGTGATGGGCCGTCCTTCCGGCACGGTTACCCAGGAGTTTGCCGCCAGGCTGGCCAAACTGCAAAAACCGGCGGGCATATCTTATGTGTTCGGCGGTGATGCGGAAAACCAGGGAGATTCTTTCTCCACGCTGGGGCTGGCTTTGCTGATCTCCATCATCATGGTATATCTGATCATGGTGGCGCTGTACGATAACTATGTGTATCCCTTTGTAGTGATGTTCTCCATCCCGCTGTCCATTATCGGGGCATTGCTGGCGCTGGCATTGACGAACAACACAATGAACATCTTCACCATCCTGGGTATGATCATGTTGATTGGTCTGGTGGCGAAGAACGCGATCATCCTGGTGGACTTTACCAACCAGATGAAGGAAGAAGGGCAGAGCACTTATGATGCGCTGATCCATGCCAACCATGCCCGTCTCCGCCCGATCCTCATGACCACCATCGCGATGGTGATCGGTATGTTGCCGATCGCTCTGGCAACGGGTGGTGTGGCTTCTACCAAGAACGGTCTGGCCTGGGTAATTATCGGTGGTTTGATCAGCTCCATGTTCCTGACGCTGATTGTAGTACCGGTAGTGTATATGGTGGTAGATAAAGCGATGGCGAAATTCGGCATGGGCAGGATCTCCAGGAAGCGGCTGATCCGTCAGCGGATGGTAGCTCCCACGGCGAAAGAGCTGGAGATGATGGAACTGGAATCCGCTTCCATGATGAACTGATAAAAGACTTGCATAAGTGATAATAGTTGTTACAAACAGTGTAACAGTTGTAGGTTTAACTAAATGGCCGGAGTATTCTTACCCCGGCCTTTTTTGTTTTTACCCTTTGATGATCTTGTTATACGAGACCGTGATCCCTTTGATCAGCGAGGAGCTGAAGCCCTGGTGCTCCATCTCGTTCAAACCCGCGATGGTACACCCTTTCGGAGTTGTTACCTTATCGATTTCCTCTTCCGGATGGCGATTTTCCCTGATCAGCAATTCCGCCGCTCCTTTCACCGTTTGCGCTGCAATGAGGTTGGCCGTGCGGGCATCAAACCCGATCTCGATACCGCCCTGTATGCTGGCGCGGATGAAGCGCAGCGCATAGGCGATTCCGCAGGCACCCAGCACGGTGGCCGCATCCATCAGTTTTTCATCAATGCTTATGGTAACGCCCAGCTGATCGAACATCTGTTTAACGAAAGCGGTCTGTTCTTCCGTCACGTTCCGTCCGCAGATACAGGTAATGGATTCCTGGATGGCGATGGCGGTATTGGGCATGGCGCGGAAGATAGGGAGCCCGGGCAGTGTTATTTTTTCGAGGTCATCCAGCAGAATACCGGTCACCACGCTGATGAGGATCTGTTTTTTAATGTTGAAGGAAGCCTTCAATTCGCTCAGCACCTCTTTCACGTTATATGGTTTGAGTGCTACCACCACTACATCTGCTTCGCTGATGGCTTTTTCGTTATCGGATTCAATATGCACGCCCTGCTCACGGAGTTGCGCCAGCGTGGCGGTGTTCCGTTTGGTTACGGTGATGTCTGCCGCTTTGGAGAAGCCGCTCTTTAACAATCCCTGCGCAATGGCGGAGCCGAGATTCCCCCCGCCAATAATGGCTATTTTTTTACCGGACATAGTCTATCGTTTAGAGAGGGTAAGGTATAACAAAACAGGCAACAGTGCAAGAAAGCCCCTGAAATGCAGTGGTCGCACCACATGGCACGACCACTGTCAGACAACATCAAAGTATGATCATTCCTGATGACTCAGGCATTAATCCAATGTTACATGGGACCAGTTCTCCCCGCTTTTGATGCGGTAGAGCTGCATTTCACTGATGTCAAACTGCTCTGCGATCTGCTTCATGGTCTTCCTGCCCGGTTTATCCAGGAGGCGCTTGATGCTTTTCACTTTTGCAACGTTCAGCTTCAGACCCTTCTGGCGATTGCGTTGCATTTCCTTGTAGGCAATCTTGGCCGGACTCTTCTGCTGGTGTTTCTCCATTTCCTCCTTGGTTGCCCAGCGGAGGTTGGCTGCTTTATTGTTCTTTTTGTCGAAATCGAGATGGATGACATATTTCTGCGTACGCCCGGCCTTGGAGGCAAACAGTCGCGCTACCTCGCGGTGCAGATAGAGGGATTGATAGGTGTCCGCCGGCTTGATATTCAACACCGTATAGCCTTCTACGGTAGAGCCGGTCAGTAGCTTCCCATCCTCTATACTTTCATGATAACTGATCACTCTCCCCATGTTGGACACTGCGTACCTTTTACGCAGGGCAGATTTGTTTTTAATCTGCAAGTCTTTCCAGACTTCGTTTTTCAGATTTTTGATCGTGGCCATTGTGAAAGTAATTTTTTTGTGATTCAATTTGGGATTAATCCGGAAAACCACACGCTACTGCCATCTCTGGATGAATGGATGCTTCTTCATTACCAGCCATTGGGGGCACTGTCCTTTCGAATATATGATCTTTATAATGCATTGCTATGGCATCCAGGACCTCTTCTACGGTTGACGCTGTATTGCAAGTTACTAATTGTGAGCGGAATTCTTTGATATGCGGCAAACCTTTCAAATAATTTGTGTAGTGCCTGCGCATTTCCAGGATCCCCACCACTTCTCCTTTCCAGCTGATGGAATGCCGGAGGTGTTGTTTGCAGACCTTTACCCGTTCTTCCACCGTGGGCGGCGGCAGGTGGCGGCCTGTTGCCATAAAATGTTTGATCTCGTTAAAGATCCAGGGGTAGCCGATGGCAGCTCTGCCGATCATCACACCATCTATCCCGTATTTTTCCCGGGCGGCAAGGGTTTGTTCCGGTGTGCAGATATCGCCATTGCCAAAGATGGGGATATGGATACGGGGATTGTTCTTCACTTTGCCGATGAGCGTCCAGTCGGCACTGCCCTTATACATTTGCGTTCGCGTACGACCGTGGATGGTGAGCGCTTTGATGCCTACGTCCTGCAGCCTTTCTGCTACCTCTTCAATATTCCTGGTATCATCGTCCCAACCAAGGCGTGTTTTCACGGTCACCGGGAGGCGGGTGGCTTTTACCACGGCTTCGGTGAGCCGCACCATTTTAGGAATATCTTTCAGTATCCCGGCGCCGGCGCCTTTGCAGGTCACTTTCTTGACGGGGCATCCGAAATTGATATCCAGCAGATCAGGATTAGCCACTTCCACGATCTGGGCGGCCATGGCCATAGGTTCCTCATCTCCTCCGAAGATCTGGATGCCTACCGGGCGTTCATAATCGAAAATGTCAAGCTTTTGTCTGCTTTTGATAGCATCACGGATAAGCCCCTCCGAAGAAATGAACTCCGAATACATGAGGTCAGCCCCGTTGGCCTTGCAAACCGCACGGAAGGGAGGATCGCTCACATCTTCCATGGGCGCCAGCAACAGGGGGAATGCCCCCAGTTCTATATCTCCAATTTTCACCATATTATCCGGCGTACCCGCCGATATTTTATTTTATCGCACAACTGGCGAACAGGCTGTAAATTTACGCAAAAATACTACAGCGATACTTATGGCTCCTCTTCAGAAACAATCTCCTTTTATCCAGCTGGCTACGCTTTTCGGGCTTTGGTTCGTGTTTTTGATCCTGTATGCTGTATTGACGGCCGTTCTTTTCCCAACTATCAGTGGCGGCTATACGATTGACCAGATGCAGGACCCTGGTCTTTTTAAAGTTCCCCGCTTCCTTACCGCCATCAAGATCAGTCAGTTGCTCTATACGGTGACCTGTTTTCTGCTCCCGGCCCTGATCTTTACCGGGCTGGTATACCGGAAACCCATGATATACCTGGGATTGCAGCGAGGGGTAAAACCGTTCCAGCTGCTGTTGGCGCTGTTGATCATGCTTTGCGCCCTGCCACTGGTAGGGGCTATGTCCGAATGGAATGCCACCTGGCCCGTGAGCAAGGGTATGCGGGAAATGGAAGACATGGCGGCGGAGCAAACAAAAGCGCTGTTAAAGGGCAGCGGATCAGGGACGCTCATTTTTAATCTTTTCTTGTTAGCCCTTGTGCCGGCCATTGCTGAAGAAGTCTTTTTCCGTGGTGCATTGCAAAGGGTAATAACACAGATCGTGAAAAATGGTTGGGTGGCAACTGTGATCGCGGCCATTCTGTTCAGCACGATCCACCTGCAATTCCTTGGATTCATGCCCCGCCTTCTGCTGGGATTCCTGCTGGGCGCGATCTTCTTCGTGTCCGGGAATCTCTGGCTGTCTATCGCCGGGCATTTTCTGAACAATGGCCTGCAGGTGGTATTGGTATATCTGTACAACGCCAGGATGATCACATATGATGCCACCAAAGATGATCATGTGCCCATCTATATGGCGATCGTCAGCACACTGGTAGCAGGGCTGCTCCTGTGGCAGCTGCACAAAAAAGCCCGGCAAGCGGGTCAGACGTTTGCACTGCCGGCAGAAACACTTCCGCGGGAAACGCAGGAAGACGATCCTTTTAAAATCTTTAATGACTGAACTATGGAAAAGGACTGGGTAAAAGTATTTGCCAGCAATCTGGCCTACGAATCTGAGATCATCAGGGGCATGCTGGAGGAGAACGAGATAGAAGCGGTGATCGTAAACCGCCAGGATTCCTCTTTTGGAGCCATGTTACCGGGCATGGACGAAGTATACGTGCATATGTCCAACGAGGAGAAGGCAAAAGCGCTGATTGCGGCCAGTGGGGAGGAGAAGATGGAAAACAATCCTTAGCTTTACGCCCGATCCAACTTTGTAGCAAAGTATGAAGACCTTCATCACGCGTACCATTACTGCTCTTTTCTTTGTAGCCATTATGTTGGGAGGCATTTTGTGGAACGAACTGTCGTTCTTTCTCCTGTTCTTCCTGATCAATTTCTTTGCCCTGAAGGAATATTTTGCGTTGGTGCAGCAGATAGATACGGACTACAACGAGGTATCTCCCTGGCACCGGTATGGGGTGCTGGTGGCGGGTTGTGCGATCATGATGGCCTTTACGGGATCTCATTTCGGAACGCAGAACGGAATCTCCCTCGGAGAGATCGGATGGGTGATGTCTTTCCTCTTTATCCTGATTCTTCCGCTCGGCGAAATACTCCTGAGCAGGAACTTCTCGCTCAAAACAATCGGATATTCCCTGGTGGGATTGTTGTACGTGACCGTTCCCCTTGGGCTGCTGACGGATCTTCGCCTGGATATGGACAAGGACGCTGCCGGATGGCATTCCTCCAATATCCCGGGATATTTTATTCCCCTCCTGCTGATCATTTTCATCTGGATCAATGATACCATGGCCTACATTACAGGCTCCCTCATTGGCCGGACGCCATTCTTCCCTTCCATTTCCCCCAAGAAAACCATCGAAGGCACGATAGGCGGTATGGTGCTGGCCATTGCTGCGGCCGGCATATTCGGGTATTTCTGGGGCGACCGCTGGCTGGCCTGGTATCACTGGATCGGCCTGGCTTTCGTTGCGGCCGTTTTCGGTACAGCGGGCGACCTGTTGGAATCCCGCCTGAAACGCATGGCCGGGGTGAAAGATTCCGGCAGCATCATGCCCGGGCACGGTGGTTTCCTGGACCGGTTTGACTCCCTGCTGGTGGCCACTCCTTTCGCCTGGATCTATATGATCTTTGTGTAGGGTCGGATCAGACAGGCATTTTCTTCATACCTTCGTACCGCCAAAAAAGGCGGAATCTTTAATCATAAAACAGAACAATGACTATCCATCGTGAGGGAACAGCAACTATTACCCTGACCTTTATTGTGCTGGCATTGCTGAATGCAGCGGTATTCTACTGGCTGTATGCATCGCCGGCTGCTTGCTGGACCATCTTCGGCATTTCCCTGATCTTTTTCCTTTTCATCGTTTCCTTTTTCCGCATCCCTGCCCGCCAGATGAAGCAGGACGAGCAGCTGGTGATCGCGCCGGCGGACGGAAAGGTGGTGGTGATAGAGGAAACCTATGAACCGGAATACTTCAAGGACAAACGCCTGCAGGTATCCATTTTTATGAGTCCCGCCAATGTGCACGTGAACCGCAATCCTATCAGCGGTGAAGTGAAGCTGAGCCAGTATCACGCTGGTAAATACCTCGTGGCATGGCACCCTAAATCTTCCACAGAGAACGAAAGACACACGGTAGTGATCGGCAATGGCCGTTCGGAAATACTCATCCGCCAGATCGCAGGCGCCCTCGCCCGCAGGATCGTGAATTATCTCAAGGCCGGCATGCAGGTAAAGCAAAATGAAGAAATGGGCTTTATCAAGTTCGGTTCCAGAGTGGATATCTATTTGCCCGTGGGAACAAAAGTGGATGTGGTGCTGGAACAGACGGTACGCGGCGGGCAAACGGTGATCGCAAAGCTGGGATAAAGCGCCCGTTTGTCACTTTTAACAATTTGATGTAATTATTTTCTCTAATTTCCGGAACATTAAACTATCAACGCTATGAAGAAATTATTTTTTGCATTTGCCGCCGTAGCGCTGCTTGCAGGCCCGGTTGTAGCGCAGGAGAAAGCCGCTGCGGACAAGAAGAAAACCCAGAAAGAGGAGAGTTGCCACAAGGGCGACGGTGCCAGCTGCTGTAAAACAGCGCAGAACGCCAAGGGAAAATCCTGCTGCATGCCCTCAAAAGCAGGTGCGGTGAAAACAGCCAAAACTGCTGAAAAAGCAAAGCCGGCTACAAAAGGATAAGTATCTTATCAGGATATAAAGCAGAAGAGGCAGTTCACGCTGAACTGCCTCTTCTTATTCAGGATGACCTGTCTTTCTTATAGAATTTCCTTCAGCTCCTGCAAACTCCTGATCGTATAAGTGGGCGTAACACCATCTTCCACATTTCCCGGCGCAAAATACACCTGGTCCATCCCCGCCTGCTGCGCCCCCAGGATGTCGACATCCAGTGTATCTCCAATCATGATGCTTTCCGCGGCGGAGGTATTGGCCAATCCCATCGCGTAATCGAATATTTCCCGATGCGGCTTGAGCATGCCGGCTGTTTCCGAAGTGATCACATGTGTGAAATAATGCTGAATGCCGGAATGCTGCATTTTCAGGCGTTGCGTTTCCTCAAATCCATTGGTGATGAGATGGATCGGGTAGTTTTTGTCGCGCAGATAATCCAGCACTTCGATGGTGTGCGGGAATAATGCTGTTTTGGTGGGCAATACTTCCAGGAAACGCACGCTCATGCTGGATGTAAGCTTTTCGTCCCCGATCTTGAAATCGAGGAATGTAAGGGAGAAGCGTTTGGTACGTAATTCGTTCCGGTTGATGAATCCTTTGCGGAAGCGGTCCCAGAGCTTGTCGTTGATCACGGCATAAGAAGCATAGAAATCCTCGAAAGAAGGGATACCTCTTTCTTCCAGCGCATGTTCCTCGTACAATTCCCGCAGGGTGGCGATGGCATTGGTCTCAAAATCCCACAGGGTGTGGTCCAGGTCGAAAAAAATATGTTTATACCGCATATATGGTTCCTCTTGTTGGCTGTAGCGTCTGCAAAGTTACTTGTTTTTTCGCGGGGGCGGCTTATTTTAGTGTTTTAACACAGTACGATTATGTATGCAGTTATTACAGGCGCCAGCAAAGGGATCGGCAAGGCCGTTGCGGAGAGGCTGGCGGCGGAGGGTTTCGATATTGCTATTTGCGCGCGTCATGCCGGAACATTGAAGGCTGCGGAGGCGGATGTGATGGCGAAGCGCGCAGGGGTGAGGGTGTTGGCGGAAGTAACAGATATGAGCGTGAAAGAAGCGGTGCTGGCTTTCGGCAGAAAAGTGCTCGACACATTTGGCGAACCGCCGGCGATTCTCGTGAACAATGCAGGGATCTTCACACCGGGCAAGGTGCATGAAGAAGAAGAAGGGCATCTGGAAAAGATGATGGCCGTGAATCTTTACAGCGCTTATCATCTTACCCGCTTATTGCTGCCGGACATGAAGCGGGCGAAACAGGGACATATCTTTAACCTCTGCTCCACCGCCAGTCACAAAGCCTATCCTAACGGGGGCTCCTATAGCATTACAAAGTTTGCGCTGCTGGGATTTTCAAAGAACCTGCGGGAAGAAATGAAACCATTTAACATAAAAGTAACGTCGGTGAGTCCGGGCCCTACGTGGACCGCCTCCTGGGAAGGCTTTGATGGTCCGCCTGACCGGCTGATGGAGCCGGAAGATGTGGCTTCCATGATCTGGGCGGCCTATCAGCTCAGCAAACAGGCGGTGGTGGAAGATATACAGATGCGGCCGATATTGGGAGACATCGGTTGAAACCCTTTCCCGTGGCTGATTTTAACTAACTTTTAACTCGTATCCCAAGGAAGGCGCACGGCGCAATGGTTAAATTTGTTTCCAGGATGAAGGTCAATATCGCCAATTTAAGGAAGTGCGTTCTCACGCTGTTCATACTTTGTTGCGCAGTGGGGATTGCCATGGCCCAGGAGTTCCGTTTTACCACTTCGGTGAATACCAATACCATTGCACTGGATGAGATGGTGCATGTTCAGTTTATGCTGGAGAATCCCGTCAACCTTAGTCAGTTCACACCGCCCGCATTCAAGGGCTTTGAGGTAGTGCAGGGCCCGCAGCAGATACAAGGAAGCTCTTATGTGAATGGCAGAGGCACCACATACTATGCCATCAGTTATGTACTACGGCCCACTTCGGTGGGTAATTTTACGCTTCCCGGTGCTACCGCCCGTGTGGATGGTAAGCTGGTGAAAAGTAATCCGGTGAACATAGAAGTGGTGAAAGGCGGGGCCGGTAGTCAGTTACCGCAACAACAACAGCAGCAGCAGGTACAGCCGCCCCGGAGAGGATTGCCGGATCGCTTCGAGTCGCAGCCGGGCATCGTTCGGAAAGGGGAAGATGTGAAAGAGAAACTGCGTAAGAACCTGTTCGTGAAAGTGGCGGTGGACAAGACGACCGTTTATGAAGGAGAGCAACTAACGGCAACGTATAAACTCTATACCCGTCTGCCGACGAATTCCAGCGTTACGAAAGTGCCTGCGTTCAAGGGGTTCTCGGCAAAGGATATGGAACTGCCCAATCCGCCGCAGGCTACAGAGGAATATGTGAACGGCGTACCATATAAAGTGTTCATCATCCGCAAAACGCTCCTGTTCCCGCTGCAATCGGGAGAACTGGAGCTGGACCCCGCGGAAGTGAACAACGAAGTGCACTTTGTAAGCCTTACCCGGAAGAAGCGCTCCGGTGGCGCCAATGATCCCCTCAGCGATCCTTTTTTCAAAGACGCGTTCGGCGGCAGTCCTTTTGACGATTCCTTTTTCGACGACGCCTTCGGCGCTCCCGAATATGAAGTAGTGCCGTACAAGATACAGAGCCCGGTAGTAAAGATCAACGTGAAACTCTTACCCGCTGCGGGCCGCCCTGCCAGCTTCAGTGGTGCGGTAGGGAAGTTCAATATGACAGCTGCGGTGGATAAAAAAGAATTGACAACAGACGATGCGGTTACGCTCAAAGTGACCATCACCGGACAGGGAAATGTGAACCTCCTGAACGCACCGCCCCTTCACATTCCTTCCGCTTTCGAGAAATATGACCCTACTGTTTCCGATAACATCGAAAAGAACAGCAATCCGCTCAGCGGCTCACGGCAGTTTCAATATGTGCTGATGCCGCAGGAGAAAGGTGATCATGCATTGCCGCCGGTGGAATTCTCCTACTTTGATCCTGCTGCCAACGCATATAAAACCATCCAGTCCGCAGCTTTCCCGCTGCATGTACTGGCGGGTAAGCTGGCGAAGAAAGAGAAGCAGGATTTTGGCGGGAAAGCAGACCTGCAGGGCATCCGCACAAGCGGACAATCCTGGAGCAAACGCAGTCCCTTTTTCTTCGGCAAACCGCTTTACTGGATGCTCCTCCTCCTGCCGCTGCTCGCCATCGCAGGCATGGCCTGGTATCGCAACCAGCAGCTGTTCCGGCAGAGCAATGTAGCCATGCTGCGGCACAAACATGCCAACAAGGTAGCGCTCAAACGGCTGGAGCTTGCTGCCCGCTATCTGCGGGAGGGGAAAGACAAAGCGTTCTATGAAGAAACATCCCGCGCGGTATGGGGGTACCTGAGCCATAAGCTGAAGATCCCCATGGCGGAGTTGAGCAGGCATGTGGTTCGGGAAAAACTCGATGCGCAGCAGCTGAATGGCAGCAATACCACGCATCAGCTGTTTGATTTGCTGGACAGATGCGAGATGGCCCTTTATGCACCGTCCGGCAGCAATGAGCACCGTCAGGGCGCTTATCAGGAAGCTGTGCATGTGATCAGTGCACTGGAAGATGAATTAAAAGGCAGGGCTGCCTGAAAATAATTGATTATGATGATGCGTTCACCCGTTATCCGCTTACATTATCTCCTGGCGTGCCTGTTACTGGGCGCTGCATTGCAGGCGCAGGCACAAAAAGAACCACCGCTCTTCACTGAAGGCAACAGGCTGTACCAGCAGCAGCAATATGAGGCTGCGGCGTCAAAGTACCAGCAGCTGATCGATTCCGGGTACCAGGTGGCGGACCTGTACTTTAATGCGGGGAATGCTTACTATAAAAGCAATCAGACCGGCATGGCCGTGTACAGCTTTGAGAAAGCGCTGAACCTTAAACCCGGGGACGAAGCCATTGAACAAAACCTCGCGCTGGCTAACCAGCGTGTGCAGAATAATATAGAATCCCTGCCTTTGCTGTTCTTCGAAAGATGGTGGCTTCAGTGGCAGCATTTGCACGATGCATCGGGATGGGCGATGGGCAGTATTGTGCTGTTCTGGTTGCTGGCAGCGGCCGTTATCGGGTATTTTTTTGTACCACGGTTCAAAGGACAGCAATTGCTTCGTTGGGGCATGACCGTTATTGCCCTGCTTTTCATCGGATATTTCGGCATGGCCATCTGGATGCATAACAAAGCCTATAACAGCGGAGCCGCTATTGTGATGAACAAGACCGTGAAAGTAAAATCCGCCCCCGATGCCGGAAGTAAAGACCTTTTTGAAACGAAGGAGGGGATGAAAGTAAAGATACTGGATGCTACCAGCGATTTCTGCAAAGTGCAGCTGTCAGACGGAAAGATGGGCTGGATGGCGGTTGGCGATCTGAAGCGCCTATAATCTCTCAATCCTTGTCAGAAAATCCTGTTTCCTGTTCCGGGATACCGGAATACTCTTCCCGTCAGACATGATGATCTCCCCGCCATCTCCTTTGATGTATTTGTACATGTATGACAGGTTGATGAGGTAGCTGTTATGTACACGGAAAAACCCCTTGTCCCTCAGCGTATCTTCCACTTCTTTGAGCGTTCGGCAGATGAGTGCGGGCTTTCCCTGATGCTGAAGGAACACCTTTGTGTAGCCGCCTTCGGATTCGCAGTAAACGATATCCTTTACGGGCATCATGCGAAGACCTTCCACCGTGGGAAGTGCAATGCGTTCATTGTGTTGCAGGTGCCGGTGAAGGAACTCCAGCAGGTTGTCTACCCTGGGAACCGTTTGATGTGCCTGTGAGAATGCTTTCCTGACGCTCTGGATGAGCTCGTCCTTATCTACCGGTTTTAGCAGAAAGTCAAGGGCGCTTTGCCGGATGGCCTTGATGGCATACTGGTCGTAAGCAGTGGTGAAAATAATGGCGAACGAGCGGCGGGTGCAATGTTCCAGCAGTTCGAACCCGTTCATTCCCGGCATTTCCACGTCCAGGAAAACAAGCTCCGGCTGGAGCTTTTCTATGGCATTCAGCCCTTCGTCCGGACCGGCGCACGATGCCATCACCGTTACTTCCGGACAATAACGCGCCAGCAGCATTTGCAGCACGTCTCTACAGTGTAGCTCATCGTCAATAATGATCGCTTGCATAAGCTCTCTGATTCTGGATGACGTCCTTACCTCTAATTTACTAAAAAAAAGCCGCTTCTTCCGGTAATGAAGTCTCGGTCACATCCGGCAGCTGTATCAATGTATAGGTGCCGGTTTTCCTGTGATGAGGGTCATAAAGATGGCCGGTGGTAACGGTTGCCTGTGTATGATACCGGGTATTCAGCCAATGGAGCCTTTCGGCGGCCATTGTTGTACCGGCAGTGTGCTGCTGATGTTGATGGAAAACCCCCTGCCGGGCCATTCCGTTATCCTCCAGCCGGATATATACCCCTCCATCCTGCCGGCCTGCTTTTACTACTATCCTTGGCCTGCCTTCCGATGCTTTTTGCAGCAGGCGGTGCCAGATGGCGTTTTGTACGTAAGGCTGCACCAGGAAGGGCGGTACCAGCGCTTCCATATCCTGCAATGTAGGATGGCAGCATATCTCATATTCAAACTGCCCCTGGAACCGAAGCTGTTCCAGCTGAAGATATAGCTCCAGCGCTTCCAGCTCCTCTTTCAGGCTTACCCACTCCTTGCTGCCGTTCTCCAGCGTCAGCCGCATCAACCGGGAGAAACGGGTGAGATGGATGGACGCTTCTTCAGTGCTGGCGGAAAGGATGTAACGGTGAATGGCGTTGAGACTATTGAAAATAAAATGCGGGTCCATTTGCGATTGAAACACGTGCAGTTCCAAAGAAGCGCGACTGCGTTGTGCCGCGATCCTTTCCTGCATTTTCCTGCGGAGCCTTCTATCTCTTAGCCAGAAAGAAAGGCTCAGTATTCCTACAACGATAACAAAACATGCCCAGTAGAAAACTTTTCCGTTTAACGGAAGCGCAAAGCCAATATGCAGTAATGCCGATCCATGCAAAAAGGGGTTATACATAGTTAGAATTCCTAAGCCAATCAAATATACCATGCCTTCAAATCCCGGGAAAGGGAGATTGAATAGCTGGCGGGTGGCGGCTTACAGGTGGCAGCAGGACAGAAATAGGTGGTATCAGCCGTCCGTGAATTTGTAGCCCACGCCGCGTACGGAGTGGAAGTACTGCGAATTACGGCTGTCCTGCTCAAAGTACTTGCGGAAGTTGAGAATGAAATTATCGATGGTGCGGGTAGTGGGATAAACATTATACCCCCAAACCACCTGCAGAATCTTTTCGCGTGTAACTACTTCGCCTTTGTTCTCGATGAGCAGCTTGAGGAGCATGGTCTCTTTCTTGCTCAGCTCATGTTGTTTGCCATCTTTTCCCACGCATTCCTGTGCGGCAAAATCGATCATGTTATTACCGAAGCGATAGATATTGGGCACGCTGTCCTTATCCTGGATCTTCTTGTTTTTCACGATCAGTTTCTCCACGCGAAGCAAAAGCTCTTCCAGGTTGAAGGGTTTGGTCATGTAATCATCCCCGCCCTTTTTCAGTCCCAGTACCCGGTCAGCGCTGCTGTTCTTGGCGCTGAGGAAGAGGATGGGCACTTCATTGTTCTGGATGCGGATGTTTTCGCAAACGGCGATGCCATCCATTTCGGGCAGCATGATATCGAGAATGATCAGATCAAAGTATTCGTTCTTTACGGCTTTTAACGCGGTTGTACCATTATCTACCGCGGTTACTTCATATCCTTCCAGCTCCAGGTTCAGCTTGAGGGCTTCCTGAAGGTTCTCTTCGTCTTCTACCAGCAATATTGATGCTTTGGTCGCTTCCTTCATATTGATGTGGTATTTAGCTTATTGCCTATAAAATTACGGACAACTGGTTAATTTTATGCGGATTGCAGGGAATAATCGTTCCAGGTGATCTCGAAGCAGGTGCCTTGCGGAACATTGTCCCTCACCGTTATGCTGCCGCCATGCTGCTCCACGATCTTTTTGGTCAGGTATAGTCCGAGGCCGGAGCCCTTCGATTTGCGGGTGTTCTCGTTGCCGATGCGGTAGAACTTCATGAAGATCTTGCTTCTTTCCCCCAACGGGATCCCTTGCCCTTCGTCGCTTATTTCCAGCTTTAAAGTCTTATCCCGCTCATACAGCCGCACGCGAATAGGCGAGCCTTTGGGTGCGTATTTCACGGCGTTCTCCACGAGATTGTTGAGCATGAGGTGCATCATGAACTTGTCCGCATTCAGCCACACATCCGGCAGGATGTCTGCCGTAAGGGGATGGCTGGGGGTGCGGCTTTGCAGTTCATCCACGCCGGATTGCAGGAGTCTGGAGAAATCCAGGTGTTCGAGGAACGGCTGGTACTTCTGATGTTCGAACTGGGAGGCGAGGAGGATGTTATCGCATAGCTGGTCGAGGCGATTGGTTTCCCGGATAGTGGTATCCAGCAGCTTTGCCCGCTTTTCCTCATCCAGCTGGTGCCTGCGGAGGGTTTCCAGGTTCAGCTTGGCCACTGCGATAGGACTTTTCAGCTCATGCGTAACGGCCATCATGAAGTTTTCCTGTTGCTGGGAAAGCCGCATCTGCTTCCATACGGCGCGGTATACGAGTGCGGCGCCGGCAAGGATGAGCACGAGGAAGATAATGCCTTCGCCAACATATTTGAAGGTGCGCATCTGCTGCTCCTTATGCAGCCGTTGCATCTCCACCATGAACTCCGCGGGCTGAGTGAGCTCGTGCACACGATGCGTAAGCTCCGTTTGTTCGTACCGGGCGATCTGTTTGCTTTGATGATGCAGCAGGATGCCCCACCATACCAGTTGCAGTACGGTGTAAGCCAGCACGAAAATGTAGATGCCGGTGATCACTTTTCTGTTTTGCAGGCCGGAGGAAGATCTCTTCATGCTTTGTTATTTCCGCGGTGCGGCTTTTTCGATGCGCAGGCCCATGCTAAGGATATCCGGCAACGGGTTCTGGCGCATATTCTGCTCAAAGGTAAAGCGGTAAAGACCGGGTTTGGAGAAGATGGCATTTTGCTGGATGGGAATGCGATGTTCGAAGATATCATCCGCTCCGGTGACGATAATGCCATTGACCGCGCTGCCGGTCCATTTGCCGTAAGTATCCGCCAGCGGCAGTTCAACACGGCGCACAGCGGCGGTACTGTCTCCCGGCTGCTGCGTGCTTACGAGCAGCCACAGGTTATTGTAAGCGTAAGCGTCCGTATGGCGGACGTTCACATAGATGTTGTAATAATACGCGGTATCTTCCGGGGAAAGCTCCAGTTCAAATGCCGGTCTGTTGTCTGCCGCCCATTTGGAATGCGGGATATCACGGTTCTTCTCGAAGGTATCCATCCTGGGAGGCTTACAGGCAAAAGCCAGCAGGCTCAGCAAGGCGCAGGTGAGTCGCAGCTTCATCTTCCGATCTTTTTTATAAGGCGTTTACAGCACATTGAGCACTTGCTCTTTGGCTTTTTCAAGTTCGTCTTTCATCATCACTACCCATTGCTGGATACCGGCATCGTTCGCTTTGGAACCGGTGGTGTTGATTTCCCGGCCGATCTCCTGCAACACGAATCCCAGCTTTTTGCCTTTGGCGGGCTCGGCTTCGGAAAGGATATCACGGAAGTAACGGCAGTGATTCTGGAGACGGATCAGCTCTTCGGAAATATCCAGCTTCTCCAGGTAAAAGATCAGCTCCTGTTCCAGGCGGTTACCATCTACATTATCTTTCCCTACATATTCAGCGAGCAGACTTTCGAGGCGGGTACGCACGCGGTCTTTCCGAAGCGGATCCAGCTCCTTCACTTTCTCGGAATACAGCAGGATGTTATCGATACGGAGCAGGAGGTCTTTTTCCAGCATGGCGCCTTCGTCTACGCGGTGCGCATCCATATCACCGATAGCGGTGCGGATCACCTTTTCTACTTCCAGCCACTCGGATTCTTCTATTTGTTCCGTTGCGGGGGTGACCACTTCCGGAAGTTTCATCAGTACGTTCAGCATATCTTCCTGCGGCAGTTGCAGTTCGTTTGCCAGGGAAGTGATGGCCTGGTGATAGTAGCGCGCCAGTTCCGAATTGATCACTACCGGGCGGGTAGCGCCGTTCTGTTTGACGTTGATGGTGGCGTCCAGCGTACCGCGCTGCAGTTCCTGTTGCAGCAGGTTGCGGATGTCAAACTCGTAGGGTTTCAACAAAGGAGACATTTTAAGGTTTACCTCAAACTGTTTGCCATTGAGGGATTTGACCTCCACTACAATAGTTGTTTCTCCCCGGGTTACCTCAGCACGGCCAAAGCCGGTCATGGATTTGAGCATATTAACAGTTTATTGTGACAAACCTAGTTAAATTCAGCCATATTTCTACGTTCAGGGGAAAAGGGCACTATAGATCTCCTGCCTTGACAGCGATATAAGATCGCCGGGCTGCATGTTCGAGACGTCCAGTTTCCCGATGCGGTAACGGATAAGCCTCAACGTGGGAAAGCCAACGGCAGCAGTCATCCTGCGCACCTGGCGGTTCTTTCCTTCACGCAATATCAGCCGGATCCAGGGAGCGGGTATGTGCTTCCGGAAACGGATGGGAGGATGTCGTTCAGGAACAAAAGGAGTTTCGGAAAATATTTCCGCATCGCATCCGCGGGTGCGGTATGGTTTACCATCGATATTGATCTGCACGCCTTCCCGTAATTGCTGAATGGCGGCATTGGTGACCGCACCGTCTACCTGCACCCAATATTCCCTTTCATGTCCTTGTTGGGGATCGAGCAGGCGATGATTGAGCGACTTGTCGTTCGTGAGGATCAGGAGCCCTTCACTGTCGTAATCGAGGCGGCCTACGGGATATACATCCCGGGGAACAGAAAAGTGGTCGGACAGCACGGCTTTATCCCCTTCCTTCCCAAAACGGGTCAGTACCTCATACGGCTTATACACAACAAAATAGAGGAGGCTCACGGCGCTTGCTTTGGTTAAGGGCCTGTAAATTAGTAATTTTGCGGCATCCAGCCGTTTTATGGCGTATGATATGTCAAGCGATCAAACAGAATGCCGGTTTTGTAACAAGTACCTGAGCGATATTTTTTCTACAGCCACGCCAGCGCATGTAGCTGAAATAGCAGAAGCCAAACAGTGTGCCGTATACCGTAAAGGTCAGGTGATCTTCCAGGAAGGGGCGCATCCTTATGGTATTTACAGCATCAACACCGGTAAGGTGAAGCTTTCGCATAGCGGAGATGAAGGGAAGGAACAGATCATCCGTCTTGTAAAGCCGGGCGACCTCATCGGGTATAAAGCGCTCATTAGCAACGAACCGTATACCGCAACAGCTACCGTACTGGAAGACAGCGCCGTTTGTTTCATACCCCGCGATGTGTTCCTGGACATCCTGCAAAAGGATACCGCACTTTCCCTTCACATGATGCAGATACTCACCAGCGAACTGAGAAAGGCGGAACAAAAGATCACACATCTTGCACAGAAACCCGTGCGCGAGCGGCTGGCGGAAACCCTGCTCACGCTCAAGGAAACCTACGGCCTGGAAGCCGACGATCAAACCATCAACGTAACCCTCTCCCGCGAAGAGATCGCCAACCTGGTGGGGACCGCCACAGAATCTGCTATCCGTCTGCTGTCCGAATTCAAGAAGGAGAAAGTGATTGATCTGAGCGGCAAAAAGATCAGGATACTACGCCTTCAACAGCTCATCAGGATGGCGAATCTGCAGGATTAACACTTTCTATCCGTTTAATTGATAGTCGTTTGTGCCTTAAAGCGGTTTTTAACAAAAAAACGATGCTTAAAAAGGGTATTTAACAAATGAAGGCGATGAAAAAATGAAAAGTGGGATCATGCATTTCCCTTTCACCGGAACATCAAAAAAGCCGGACCGGCATATGCAGGGATCGTCACATCAAAAAAACGTATCGGCTGAAATACTTTGCTGTAGCGGGTTACAGAGGCAATAAAAAAAGTCTGACCGTGAGAACAATCAGACTTTCTTGTTATGTGAATGGGTTAGTAAGTACAGGGAAAAGAAATTCCCTACACAATATTAAAAAGAATTTCATCACAAAAGAAAAATTTTACAAGAAATTTTATTCACAAGCAAAAAAAAATTGTGGATAACGCCCCCTAACTTTGCTCTCACTTTAACGAGTTTCATATGAAGTTTGAAGCACCGATTCCGGTAAAAGAAATAGCAGCGCTCATTGGCGCAACACTCTCAGGCAACGATCAGCTGATGGCTACAGGCATCAACGAGATACACAAGGTAGAAACGGGAGACATCTCCTTTGTTGATTTTGAGAAGTACTACGATACCTGCCTGCACTCCGCGGCTACGATCATCATCATCAACAAGCAGGTAGCCGTTCCGGAAGGCAAGGCATTGCTGGTAGTGAACGATCCGTTCAGTGCTTATGTAAGCCTCGTTAAACGATACCGTCCTTACGTACCGCCTACATCGCCCATCAGTGATACGGCTGTAGTGGGAGAAGGCACGATCGTATCTCCCGGGGTGTTCATCGGGCATCATGTACGTATCGGGAAGAACTGCATCATCCATCCCAACGTTACCATCTATGATCATACCGTTATCGGCGATAACGTGATCATTCATGCCGGCACCGTGATCGGTTCGGATGCTTTTTATTTCAAGAAAAGAGCGGACCGGGAAGTGATGTATGACAAGCTGGAAAGCTGCGGGATGGTGGTGATCGAAGATCACGTGGAGATCGGGGCTAACTGCACGATCGATAAAGGAGTGAGCGGCAAAACGATCATCGGGGCAGGTACCAAGTTCGATAACATGATCCATATCGGTCACGGCGCCGTGATCGGCAGAAACTGCCTCTTTGCAGCCCAGGTAGGTATAGGTGGAAAGGCGATCATCGAGGACAATGTGACTCTGTGGGGACAAGTGGGCGTGAACAAAGACCTCGTGATCGGCAAAGGGGCTGTTGTGTTGGCGGCCAGTGCCGTGCCCGGCTCCCTCGAAGGCGGGAAAGTATACTTCGGCATACCCACCGGTGAGGCCCGCGCGAAAAAGAAAGAATTGGCCTGGATCAAGCGTATTCCCGAGTTGTGGGCAAAGATCAATAGTTAGTAAGCACACTCATGTTAAAGATCATTTATCGCCTTCTAATTGTGGTTTATCTGCCTTTGGCGGGATGTACCGTTACCAGCAAACCGGTAGTGAAAGATGCCGGTCTGTATGTCTCTGCCAACGAACTGCCTGTGAAGGTCAGGGATGGCTGGCTGACTGCTAAAACCCTTTCGCTGGGCAGCTATACCACATCCTCCCGCACCAACGGCATAGCGGCCAATACACCGGCGAAGCAGCTCAGGAATGTGTCAGATGCTTTTTACTTCACGGTGAAAGCCCCCGAGGCACAAATCCCTGTTCAGGTGCTCCGCACTCCCCGCATCACGTTTTCCAACCGCCCTTTGCCGGGATACCTCAACACGCTCCCCGGGGATGCTTCCCTGTGGTATGTGCATATCGGCGCCGCGGCGGCGGACCCGTTGAAAAGCTGGGAGCTGATCCTGAAAAGCAATGTCGCCTTCCTGGAGCTGAATGATAACAAACCGGTGGGCGTGCTGCGCTCCGCTACGGATGAGATCCGCGTGACGGCGCACAACCACTTTGGTATAAAGAACAGTGCGGAGAAAGTATGCTATGAATTTCACCTGAGAGGAGTGCCGGTAGCGGCTGTGATGCCAGGTGAAACGCCGAAGGTATGGATGCAGGCAAAAGTGGATGCGGCTTTGCAGCAAACGTTGGCAAGCGCTATGCTGGCCTTAGCTTTTAAGTGAGGGGTGCCGGAGGAAAGCCGTGGAGATCTCGCGGATGGTCTGTTCCAGCGGTTTGAACCGGAAGCCGGGTAAAGCCTGCAACAGCTTGTTATTGTTGTAGTGGACTTTCAGCCGTGCGGTACGAGCTGTTTCTTTTGTGATGAGCGGATGTTTGCCCGTAAGCTTCCCTTTGATCTTTTCAAGGCGCCATACGACTTCTGCCATCCAGGGTTTGGCGGCGATGTGCGGTGGTTTTTTGCCGAGGGCGTCTGCCATCACGCTGAACAGCTGCCGGTAGGGCCAGTTCTCGGAAGAAAGGATGTATCGTTGCGCTGTAATGGAACTATCCATCAGCTTTATCATCGCATTCGCCACATCTTCCACATCCACAAAACCATTGATCCCTTCCGTATAATACGGGAATTCTTTCCAGGCGTTCTTCAGCATCATGCCGGATCCGTCATGCCAGAAACCACTGCCGAGGATGATAGCGGGGTTTACGATCACGGCATCGAGCCCTTCCGCAATGCCACGCCATATTTCCATTTCACTGAAGTGCTTGCTGATAGCATAATTGGAGTTGTTCCTGCTCTCTTCCCACATAGATTGTTCGGTGATCTCCGCCTGTTCCCTGGCACGACCAAGCGCCGCCACGGAGCTGACGTGCAGCATCTTTTTCACTCCCGCTTCCAGCGATACGTTCACCACGTTGGCCGTACCTTCTATATTCACTTTGAGCATCTGCTCCCGGCGTTCCGGCAGAAAGGAAACCATCGCGGCGCAGTGATATACCTGTTCAATCCCCTGCATCGCGTCTTCCAGCGATCCCAGATCGAGCACATCTCCCTGCACCCATTCCACACGATCCTTCACATCGTTGATCTGTGAAGGAATGTGTTTGCGGTACAATGCCCGCGCCGGTTTGCCTGCCTGCACGAGCGCACGCAACAGATAACTGCCTAAAAAACCTGTACCGCCGGTAACAAGGATCATGTGTTGGATGACGTTGATGAAGGCACAAATGTAAATCAATAGTTGTAAAAACCTTTGCCGGTTTTGCGGCCCAGTTCTCCTTTGGCCACTTTATCCGCCTGCAATTGACCCGGCCGGAAGCGCGGTGCATGATGGAATGCTTCGTAGAGGGAGGTGGTAACGGCATAGTTCACGTCATTGCCGATGAGGTCCATCAACGCAAAAGGTCCCATGCGGAAGCCGGCAGATTCCAGCAGCCGGTCGATGGTACCTATCGGCGCCACATCTGCAGCAGCAACCTGCATGGCTTCGAGATAGTAATGCCTTGCCACGCGGTTAACAATGAAGCCTGGTGCATCTTTTACGCGAACGGGCGTTTTGTGCATCTTTTGCGCCAGGGCGTAAAGAAGATCTGCGATGGCGGGGTCTGTATCCGCTCCGCTGACGATCTCTACAAGCTGCATGAGATGTGCCGGGTTGAAGAAGTGCATCCCGGCTACTCTTTCCGGATGCGCAACGGCTTTGGCGATGGCAGTAACGGAAAGGGAGGAGGTGTTGGTAGCGAAAATGGTACGGGGGGAATTGATAGCGGTAAGCTGATCGAAGAGGGCTACTTTGGCGGGGATGTCTTCGATAATCGCTTCGATGATCACATCTGCCCGGCAATCGCCGATATGCTCCGTGACCCGGATGCGCCCGAGTATGTCCGGTACCCTGGCGGCATCCAGTTTGCCTTTTTCTGCGGCGGTATGAAGGTTGCGGCTGATCTGACCGAACCCGCGGGTGAGGGCTTCCTCACGGGTGTCGAACAACACGGTGTCGTAACCGCTGGCTGCGGCTACCTGCGCGATCCCTGCACCCATGGTGCCTGCCCCGCAGACTGCGATCGTATGTACGTCCGTGATGGAGGTCATGGGCCTTTTAAACAGCTTAGACAGCGCCCTGGAATTGTTTCAGGAAACGAAGGTCGTTCTCGGAGAAAAGACGAAGGTCCCTGATCTGGTATTTGAGCATGGTCAGCCGCTCAATACCCATCCCGAAGGCGAAGCCGGTGTATTTGGAAGAGTCTATGCCGCAGTTTTCCAGCACCTGCGGGTGTACCATGCCGCAGCCAAGGATCTCTACCCAACCGGTGTGCTTGCACACATTGCAGCCTTCTCCTCCGCAGATCAGGCAGGAAATATCCATTTCCGCGCTGGGTTCGGTGAAGGGGAAGAAAGAGGGGCGGAAACGTACCCTGAAATCTTTACCGAAGAACTCCTGCACGAAATAATAAAGAGTTTGCTTGAGATCGGCGAAAGAAACGTTTTCTGCGATATAAAGCCCTTCTATCTGGTGGAAGAAGCAGTGAGCGCGCGCGCTGATGGTTTCGTTGCGATATACGCGGCCGGGACAAATGATCCGGATAGGGAGTTTACCCTGTTCCATGACCCGCACCTGTACGGAGGAAGTATGGGTGCGCAGGAGCCAGTCGGGGTTCTGCTGTACGTAGAACGTATCCAGCATATCCCGGGCGGGATGGTTCTCATCCAGGTTCAGCGCCGTGAAATTATGCCAGTCGTCTTCGATCTCGGGACCTTCCGCGATGGAGAAGCCCAGACGTTCGAAGATGCGGATGGCTTTGTTCCTGACCAGGCTGATGGGGTGGCGGGTACCGAGGCGGTGTGGTTCCCCGGGGAGGGTCAGGTCCAGGTCCAGCGCAGCACCGGCCTGATCTTTCAGGCCCTGGAACGCCTCATAACGGTCTTCCGCCAGTTGCTTGAATGCGTTCAGGATCTGCCCGAACTCCTTTTTCCGGTCGTTCGGCACGGACTTCATTTCCCCGAAAAGAGCCTTTACCAGACCTTTGGTTCCCAGGAATTTAATGCGGTATTGTTCCAGTTCTTCCGCCGTTTCCGGCCTGAAAGCGGCAATTTCCTGCTTATATGCTTCTATTTGCTGCACTATCTGCTCCATCCAACAAAGATAACGCGCTATGGAGAAAAATGATTAAATTTTGGTGGTTTTTGCAGTAAACAAATGCCGTCCGTCACCTACATCGTCGCAATTATTCTGCTTTTACTGCTTCTGGCCGGTTTGTACCGGCAGATGGTTATCTACAAACGCCATCTTGAAACCGAAGCTACGCTCAACTATTTCAACGCCTCCCTTTTTGGCAAGAACACGGTGGACGACATCCTCTGGGATGTGGCCAAGAACTGCATCTCCAGGCTGCATCTGGAGGATTGCGTTATTTATTTGCTGGACGAAGAGCGGAAGGTGCTGGTGCAAAAAGCGGCATTCGGGCCCAAGAACCCCTTGCGCTTCGAGATCCGTGATCCCATCGAGATACCTTTGGGAAGAGGCATTACAGGGTATGTAGCACTCAGCGGCCGCGCAGAGATCGTGCCTGATACTTCAAAAGACCAGCGATATATCGTGGATGATGAAAAACGGCTTTCAGAGATCACGGTGCCTATTTTTTATAATCACAAAGTGATAGGCGTGATCGACTCCGAGCATCACCGCAAATACTTCTACAGCAGCACGCATCTTGCCATCCTGGAAAAGATCGCCGCTATATGTTCCGCCAAGATTGGTCGCACCTGGATCGAAGAAAAGGCCCGCCGCCAGGAAATTGAGGTGCAGCTGCTGCATAAACAACTGGCAGAGTTCCGGCTGGTAACGCTCAAGAGCCAGATGAACCCGCATTTCATCTTCAATTGTCTCAATGGCATTTACCATTGCATCCTGGCTTCCGAGATAGAAAAAGCATCCGAATATCTTTCCAATTTTGCACGCCTGCTGCGAATGGTGTTGATGCATTCCGAGAAGAATTTCATCTCGCTGCGGGAAGAAGTGGACCTCCTGCGGCACTACCTCAAAATAGAAGCCCTTCGTACCACTAAACCGTTTGATTTTGATATCCAGGTGGAAGATGGCATTGATCCGGATGTGTTCTTTGTACCCGGTATGCTCATTCAGCCTTTTCTGGAGAACGCCATCTGGCACGGACTCATGAACAAGGATGGGGATCGGTTACTACAGGTCCACTGGCGGCGGCTTCGCGAGGGCGTGCTCCTTTGCGAGATCAAGGATAACGGCATCGGGCGGGCGCAATCCACCCGGCTCCGGAACAGCAACCACGAATCAAAAGGGATGCGCCTCTGTATGGAAAGGGTAGAGCTGTACAAGGCGCTGTTCAATACCACCTTCAATATCCACGTATTTGACCTTTTCAATGAGGACGGAAGCCCGGAAGGTACCAAGGTGAATATCGCGTTTGAGATATCCCCCGGCCTGGAAGCCGCGCGGATGCTGTAAAGAAATTTTTGTGGAAAATGGCAGGCGCTGCATCTATGTCTTTATAAAAACCTTCGTTATGATCAGAAATGCGTCTTATCTGCTTGCCGCATGCTTACTGGCGGGCACAGCCCTGTATGCGCAGGACAAGCCGAAAGCAGCGCCTGCTGCAAAAAAAGAACACAAACCCTCTTCTTCTGCCGAAAAAGAACACGTAAAGTTCACGCCGCCTAAAGTGGTGAAAGATGAACCGGCGGAGAAAGGAGAAGAAAAGCCGAAAGTAAAATTCACGCCACCGAAGCTGAAGGCGGATGCAGCGCAAACGAAGAAGAGTAAAGATGACGTTCCGCCGCCCCCTCCTCCTCCGCCACCTGCGCCGAAGAAGAAAGCATAATAAAAAGCCTCCGGGATATTTTCTCCGGAGGCTTTCTTATATTTTATTCAAATACCACTGTTTTATTCCGGTATACGAACACCCGATCGCTGAAAACAAGGCTGAGCGCCTTCGCCAGTACAGAAACCTCTATCTCCTTCCCTGCTTTCATCATATCCGCTGCAGTATACGAATGATTCACCGGGATCACCTGTTGCGCGATGATCGGACCTTCATCCAGCTCATCCGTTACGAAATGAGACG
Source organism: Chitinophaga niabensis (assembly GCA_017849435.1). Classification (GTDB taxonomy): domain Bacteria; phylum Bacteroidota; class Bacteroidia; order Chitinophagales; family Chitinophagaceae; genus Chitinophaga; species Chitinophaga niabensis_A. The sequence continues at coordinate 242,354 of JAFIGY010000002.1, read as the reverse complement.
TTGCACCGATCAGCTTCACGCCTCTTTCAAAAGCCTGTTTGTAAGGGTGCGCACCTGCGAAGGCGGGCAGGAAGGAATGATGTATGTTGATGATGCGCGTCGGGAATCTCGCAACAAATGCGGGGCTGAGGATGCGCATGAATTTGGCCAGTACGATGTAATCCGGCGTATATCTTTCCACGATGCCGGCGATGTTCTTTTCGAATGCTTCCTTATCTGTTTGTTCATGCGAAACGAGATGAAAGGGAACATCGAAGCGTGTACATATGTTTTCCAGGTTGGAGTAATTGCCGATGACGCATTGGATTGTGGCGCCGAGGGTCTTAAAATAATTCCGCACGAGAATATCGGCCAGGCAATGATACTCTTTGGTAACAAGCAGCACTACTTTTTTATCGGGCTGTGGATTGACGGTGACGTAAGCGTCTGAAGGAAGGACCGCCTTTATTTCATTTTCCAGCGACGAGGGATCTGCTTCATGCTCCGCTTCAATACGCATGAAGAAGCGACTTTCTGCTTTGTCCACATGCTCCCGGAGCGAAACGATGTTCAGCCCGTTCCGGGACATGATACCCGAAATGGCGGCTACCAGCCCGATCTGGTCTTTGGATTGAATAACGATGATCATATTATTTTTTGTCTTCCAGTTCCTTTAAACGCTTTTCCAGCTGCTGCATTGTTTTTTGCTGGGCGTCTATTTGTTTGTTCTGCTGAAGGATATAGAGTGTCAACTCTTCTATCTTTTTCAGCATGGCAGCCTGCGTGTGCCCGAGGTCCAGATCGTTCTTTGCCACTTCTTCGGCAGAAGGAATATCCGGGAGGTGTTTGTTACGTTTGATGAATGCCTCCAGTTCCTGCAGTGAAGGGAGTTTATAATCCTGCTCAAATACATAATCCGGCCAGGGTTGTGCTTTCACTTTTATCTTTTCCGCGATCACATTACCGGCAACAGCCAGCTTATAGCCGGCGGTGTTGTTGGAACCGATGGCCACCTGGTTGCTTGAATTTACAAAAAGGGCGGGACTGGAGGGGTAGCTAAGGCTTGCGTAGCTGCTTACAGGTGAGGCGGCGGTGATATATAGTCCGGCGCCGAAACGGTCAATGTTCGTACCCATTTTAATGCCGTAGGACAATGTGCCGGAGGTATGGTTGACAAATTCTATGGCGGCATTGCCGTTTCCTTCCTGCCCTGCCTTCATCACTTCAAAATTGTAAGCGCCGGGGATAGTGATAGAGCTGGTGTTATTTGCGTCATAAGATCCTAATTGCAATGCGGACTGAGGATCTGTAGTATTAATGCCTACATTCCCGCCTTCTTTGATAAACAGGCGACTTTTAATGCCGGTTTCGTTAAGCGTGAGATTGTTGCCTGTGTTGGAAAGGTCCCAGCGTTTGCCGTTATGCAACATCAGCCCGGGATAGGTTCCTGTGGCTTTGATGAGGCCATCTGCCTGAATGGAGGAAGTTCCGTCGTCGGAACTGTTGCCGAGGATGAGACGGGGGCTTATCCGCACGGGATAATTGCCATAGTTATCAACATAAAACCATCTTGAGGAATTGGAGCCATATCCGACATATCCAAGAGGAGCTCCGTCTGCATTGTACCACCGGATGAAGTTCATGGCATCCTGGGTGGAGGACTTTAGTGTAAGGTTCTCATTGTCCCGTTGGGAAACTTTTCCTTTGTCTGTCACATCCTGCAGGGAATAAGGGCTCGTGGTTTGCGCCTGCAGGTTGTTTACACATATTGCGATGAAAGCAAATGCGAGGTAGAGGGGTTTTTTCTTTAAGTACATAGATAATCGGGTTAAAAGAAAGAATAATGATGAGCACTAAAGTATAAAAAAAACCGCAAGACAGGAATACTTCGAAAGATCGGCGGGAGCTTCCATTAATTGTATAAATTTGAAGGGTATAAATTTTTATTCTGTGGATGTAAAGGAGCTTTACAGACAGTTTCAGCTTGTATTTGAAAAATTCTATGATCCGCTTTGCAAGTATGCTTTCAGCCTGGTAAAAGAACGGGAGGTCTGTGAGGATGTTGTACAGGAGGTTTTTGCACGGATATGGGAGAACCGTAAAGACCTCATCGCCTCTGAAAGCATCCGGTTTTACCTTTTCACCGCTGTACGCAACAATTGCCTCACGCATTTGAGCCGGGAGCAACGGATGCCTGTTTACAGCCTGTCCGATATGGACCCGGAAGACGAGGCTGCCCTGCCCGCGGAACCCGCGGGGTCGGAACCGGTGAACTACCGGGCCCTGCTGGAGAAAGGGATCGAACAGCTTCCGCCCAAGTGCAAGGAGGTGTTCATGCTCAGCCGGATGGGGGACCTGAGCAACCAGGAGATAGCGGATAGCCTGGGTATTTCCATCAAAACCGTGAATAATCAGCTCTGGAAGGCGGTTAAGCTGTTGAAAGCCTTTGCAAAAGGGGTACATTTCTGGTGGGGAGTGATAATTTTATATTTTTTTCAGGGATCGTAGGAGTTTTGCCCAAGATCCTGTTCTTTTAATTAGAGCAAAATACAATGGAGTTATCCGAGCATATACAGACAATCATTGAAAAGCATTTCCAGGGAAGGGAAAGTGCGGAAGAGCGGCGCCTTTTAGAGGAATGGCGCGGCCAGCACCCTGACCATGAGAATGAGTTCAGGGAATTGATGCTGCTGTGGACGGAATCCGGTCATATATTAAATGAGCCGGCTTTCGACACCGCTGGCGCCTGGAAGCGGCTGGACGAGCGGCTGAATGGTAAAAAGAAACTTCGTGTGGCTTTCTCCTTCAGAACCCTGGCCGCCGCCGCGGTGATGGCAGGGGTATTGCTCCTGGCGGGATGGTTACTTTTCCAGCGGGATCATCGTAATTTGCAGATGGCTGTCGCCAAAACAGGGAATGTTGAACTTTCCCTGCCTGACGGCTCTAAAGTAACGCTTCGTAAAGGATCTTCCCTGCAATATCCCACTGTTTTCAAAGGGGAAGAACGGAAGGTGGTTCTCAATGGAGACGCCTTTTTTGACGTGAAAGCAGACGACAACCAACCCTTCCGCATTCATACGGAAAGATCGGTAATACAGGTACTGGGCACTTCTTTCCTGGTGCATACCGGGAATAACGAGGACCGGGTAGTAGTGGCCAGCGGGAAAGTGCTTTTTACCGATAAGAAAGAGCCCGACCAGCATTGTGTACTTTCCGCCCGCCAGGAAGCTTTGTTGGGTAACAAAGGGTTTGAACAACAAAATGTAAACGATTCTAACTATCTTTCCTGGCAAACTGGCGTTCTGCAGTTCGAAAGAGCCGGGCTGGACCGGGTGGCAAAGGACCTTTCAGATCATTTCGGGGTACCTGTGCTGCTGGACACCACACTCGAAGCCAGGGCCGGCGAACTTACCGTTACCGCCAGCTTCAGGGAACAACCACTGGAGCAGGTACTGGGTGAGATCGCAGCGCTGACGGGGCTGCAGTATCGCAGGCAAAACGATACCGTCATTATTTTTCAACCGTAACAGCATCATACCAGGCGATCGCAATAATATAAAACCGCTTCCAGCTAACGGATTGCAGCCGTTATGGTATTCCTTTATCTTACTGGTTTTCGTAACCTGCCTCCCTTTTAGAGTACATGCCCAGAGTACCCTGCTGAAGAAAAAATTCAACTGTAAAGCCTCCAGCGGCACACTGCCGGTATTACTGGGCAGAGTCTCCGATCTCAGCGGGGTCATTATCGAATATTCTCCTTATTACCTGAACCAGGAACGGACGGCCGATCTTCCGGAAGGGCGGATCACGCTGGGTACTGCGCTGGATCAGATTCTCGCTGGAGAAAAAGTGACGCTGGAAGAGAAAAATGACAAGATCATCCTCGTTCCTTCCTCTTCCCTGCTCACAAAAGGTAAACTGGCCGAACACTATCCCCTGTATGGTTTCATACAGGAGGCAAGCAGCCTGGAACCCTTACCCTTTGCCGTGATCCGGGACCTGAATTCCGGACAGGCAGTACAATCCAACAATTTCGGTTATTACAGCCTGAACCTCCCCGAAGGGAAGCACCTCATTCAATTCTCTTATGCCGGATACCCTACGCGTACTGCGGAGGTTTTCATCGGCAGCGCAACTCGCATGAACCTGCCCATGATTCCGGCCACCCTGCCGGAAGTAAAAGTGGAATCAGGGAGTGTGCTGCAAAAAGACGGGGGCTCCGTTCCGGACAAATACCTCGCGGATGCCTATAATAACTTTCTTGGTGAAACGGATCCCGTGCGCTCCCTGTACCTGATCCCCGGTAACGTGGAGACGCAGGAAACAACGGGCAAGTTGCTGGTGCGCGGTGGAGACCCGGATCAGAGCCTTTTCCTGCTGGACGGGAACCGGGTATTCAACCCCAGTCACCTTTTGGGAGAGATCTCCATCATCAATAACGTTTCCGTAAAATCCATCCGCCAGTTCAAGAACGATTTTCCCTGCCGCTTCGGGGATGCACTTTCTTCCATCACGGAAGTGAACACCAAAGACGGGAGTATGGACAAATGGAGCGCGGAAGGTAACGCTGGTTTCCTCGCAGGGGCGTTGACCATTGAAGGGCCGATCGTGAAACAGCGTACGGCGTTGATGGCGTCTGTCCGTAACAGCTGGACCAACCCCTTGTTAAAGATCGTGGATGAAGATTATTCGATCCGGTTTTACGACATGCACCTGAAGATCACACAACTGATCGGCAGGAATGATAAGCTGATGGTGAGCGGATATATAGGAAAAGACCGGCTTAAGTTACGGCAGGTGGATTATCAGAATTTGCAGATGTGGGGCAACAAGCTGGCTACGCTCAACTGGAACCACGTGTTGGGCCCGCGCTCTTTCGTGAACACCACTTTCAATGTCAGCAATTATCATAACCTGGCTGGCATGAAATTTAACGTGGAGGATTCTATAACCGGGGAAGTCCGCTCCAGTAAAGCGTTCAACAACTACGCTTCCATCGAACAATATGAAGCCAAATCACAATTCGAGCTCAGCGCCACACCTGACGTGCAGTTCCGCTTTGGCGGCAAATTCTCCCGTACCATCATCCATCCGTTCAATTCAGACATCTCCCCGGAATTCCGCGATCAGCTGGATTACTACAAACCCATGAAGCCGCTGCCGTTCAACGAGCTGGCACTCTATTACGAGAACGAGATTCATGTTACGCCTGACCTGCTGCTAAGGCCGGGTATGCATTTTACAGCCTACCGTTTCCGTGATTATAACTATAATACTTTCCAGCCGAGGCTGTTCGCCTCCTACCGGCTTGCGCCGGATCAGCAGTTATTCTTTTCCTACTCCCGTATGGGCCAATACCTGCACCAGGTAACAAGTCCGTTCATGGGCATCAACAGCGAGTTCTGGGTTCCCAGCACCCGGCTGCTCCGTCCGGTTGAAAGCAATATGGTCAATCTGGGTTACAATCTCCGAAGCAAAAGAGGCACTAATCTTACGGGAGAGATCTATTACAAGAAGATGGACAATGTGACGAATTTCGCGGAGAAAGGAAATATTTTTTACGATGAAACCACCTGGGAGCAAGACATCCTCGCAGGAAAAGGATGGTCGTACGGAGCAGAAATACTGGCTGCCCAACGCCTCAAACGCTGGCGCCTGCAGCTTTCCTACGCGCTGGCCTGGAGCTGGCGGCAGTTTGACGGGATCAATGATGGCAGAAAATATCCCTTCCGCTACGATCGCCGCCACAATCTGAATGTATCCGTCAACTACATGCCCTTCAGGTTCTGGGAATTAAGCCTTCTCTGGTATTACAGCACTGGCGACTGGCTGTGGCTGCCTGCCGGTTCTGATCCGGATTTCAACGACAGCCGTCCACCTGACGCGCCGAACCATGATCTGGATCCTTCCAAATCGTTCATCTACTATGACCGGCTCTATAACCTCAAAAGAGCGCCGGCATACCACCGCTTGAACTTCAACACCAACTTTTATCTGTCCACCGGCAGGCTAAAGCATAAACTTTCCGCCGGTCTGTATAACGCCTATCAGGCCAAAACCAAGTACCTGCCTGATTTCTGGAATATGGAGGGAGATACTTTCAATTCCACGCTCACCTCCAACCGTATCTTCAACTTCACCTACTACCTCTCCTACACCTTCAGTTTTTAATTTTTCAACGCGTAGGAAATTCCCGCATTTACCTGTTTTACAGGTAAGAGCAGTATTTAAAATATTTCATTCTCAACCATTTAACGTAACCAATTCAAATGCAGAACGGCCGTATTGAAACTGCACGTTCTCCCTGTAAATAACGGGCAACTTCTTTCGTGGTTGCCCCTTTTTTAAACGAACACTGTTACCTGGCTATACAAGAAATTAAATGCAAGAAAAGCGCATACGCATAGGCAAACTTCTCACGTGCTGTTGCTTACTGTTTATCCCTCTGATCCTGTTTGCGCAAGACCGGAAGGTAGTAACAGGAAAAGTGATGAACCGGTTCACACAGGAGCCGCTTGCATTTGCCACGGTATATTGGAAAGCAGCGGGCTTCGGGATACTGGCAGATAGTATCGGGCATTTTTCCCTGAAAAATAGCAGCAAGCCCGGCGATACGCTTGTGATCAGTTATGTGGGATATGAGAACCGGAAACTGGTTTTTGCAGACAATGAAAAAAGAACGGAGCTTGAGATACTGATGGAAACGGCTACCAAAGAAGGCGTGGTTATTAAAAGCAAATACAACAAGGGCCTGCTCTGGTGGAAGAATATCGTGGCACATAAGCATGAGAACGCACCCGGACATTATGATTCCTACTACAGCGAATTATATAACAAACTGGAGATCGACCTTGCCAATCTGGATAAATCACGGCTGGAGAAGAACCCGCTCCTGAAACCGTTCATGTTTGTGCTGGATAAGGTAGACAGTATTTCCGAACAGGATCCCTTCCTGCCCGTTTTTCTGACCGAATCCCTGTCTGACTACTACGTTTCCCATCGTCCTGAAAAAGTGCGGGAAGAGATCAAAGCCCTGCAGACCAGTGGTATCCGCAATGAGTCCGTCATGGAATACATGGGTGGCATTCATCAGAAGATCAATACCTACAACGATTACATGAATGTGTTCGGAAGGGAGTTCATCAGTCCTGTTAGCAGCGTAGGGGACCGGTATTACAACTACAAAGGTCTGGATACGCAGATCATTAACGGTGACCCTTACTATCACCTCCGGTTCACGCCTAAACATGAAGGAGATAACCTTTTCTCCGGCGACTGCTGGGTGCACAGTACCACATGGGCTTTGCAGAAGATCAGCCTTGCGGTTGACGGTGCAGTGAACATGAATTTTGTAAAACGCCTCGGTATTGTACAGGAATTCGCATTGCTGAACGGGAAAGAATGGGTGGTGACGAAAGACAAGTTCATTGTGGAACTTGCACCCTTTGGCAGGAATAAAACTTCTTTCATCGGCCGAAAGACCACTCTGTACCAGAAAGTAAAAGTGAATGAACCGTTCATTACGGATAAGCTGAATAATAACAGGAAGAAAGAAGAAACCGTGATGTTGAACGATGCTTCCGCGCAAACCAATACCTGGTGGGATTTACAGCGACCGGAGTCACTATCTGTGAATGAGCAGAAAGCCATGCAGCTGGTGGATACGCTGCGGGCTTTGCCGGCGTTTAAAAAACTGAGCAACACATTTTCCTTCCTTGTAGACGGTCACAAGAAATTCGGAGCCATAGAGATCGGGCCATGGTACAAATGGGTCAGCCGCAACACGCTCGAAGGATTACGTTTCCGGTTTGATGTTGGCACTACCGAGCGTTTCAGTAAAGATCTCCGCCTGTATGCTTACCTGGCGTATGGTGTGAAAGACAAGGCGTGGAAAGGGAAGATCGGTGCATCCTGGAACCTCCCCGGAGATAACGGCTGGAATATTCAGCCGTCCTATAAACATGATCTCGATAACCGCCAGCGGGGATTCAACGGAGAGGAAGTGTCGCTGGACAACATATTCAGCCAGATCATCCGCCGGCCGAACATTCCGCAGAAATTTGTGCGGGAAGACGAAGTGCGGCTTGCCGTTACGAAAACATTCCCCAACAGCCTCTCCATACAGGCATCTGCGGCCCGCAGCGATTACGAAACATTTGATCCGCTCCCCAAGCGCAAATGGTTTACGCCGAGCGGTACCAACGATTTTATCAACACGGAATTCCAGATGAAATTCCGTTACGCTCCAGGCGAAAGAACCTTGCGCACGCACAGGAAAGTCCGCCGGATCAGGAGCAACCAGCCTGTTACAGAGCTGATATATGCTTTCGCCCCTGAAGGTGTTATGGGCAGCCAGTACGTTTACCAGAAAGTGAATATCAGTGTTAACCAGCGTTTCCGCCTGCCACGCTGGGGGCAGGTTACATACATGGCCTATGCCGGAAAGATATTCGGGAACCAGGTGCCGTTCATGCTCCTGCAAATGCATCCTGGTAACGAACATTACTATTACAATAAAGATGCATTCAGCCTGATGAACAAGTATGAGTTCTTCAGCGATCAATATGCCGGGTTCAATATCGAGCACAACTTTGAAAAGAAACTGCTCAACCTGCTTCCGTTCATGCGCCGGACAAATATGCGGCAGTTCTGGAACATGAAAACGGTTATCGGCGACCTGTCGCCCTCCAATAAAGCATTTAACCGTTTTGAAGCGATGGGGTACGGGATGCACTCACTGAAAGGACACCTGTATACCGAGGTAGGCACCGGCATCGACAATATTTTTAAATTCTTCCGGGTAGATGCTGTATGGCGATTCTCTCCGGATGCAAAAAGCATGGCCACTGCCCAGAACTTCGGCGTTTTCGGCAGCTTCAGAATACAATTCTGATGCCCGCAGGGCATCTAAAGATCTCCTCGGGAATACCAAGGCGGGTTCCCAGAGGGAGGGGAAATAGGAAAAAGGGGCTGTCTCCGCGGAGACGGCTTCTTTTTTTAGGCATGGCGTAGGAAAAAAGAAATATTCCCGGTTTTCAAAACGGAAGGACGCATAGCAGATACTATGAAATACCTGTCACTCATCATCGGTTTAACATTCATACACAGCCAGTTGTTGAAAGCCCAGCTGATCCAGTTCTCAGCAGGCGTTGCTTTTTCCCGCAACACGGCTGAAGACGGGTATGAAACTGCTGCCGGGAACCTGCTTGCGGGATACAGGATGGGATTTACGGCAGATCTGCCGGTGGGCAGAAAGCTAAGTATAGTGCCAGGGTTGTTCCTTACCCAGTGGGGGAGCGGATTTGCGCGTACTGCGACTATCCAGGATGCCAACCCATACAACGGTCACGATCCTCGGTTACGGCTGCAATATTTTCAGTTGCCGGTATTGTTGACAAGCCGTTTTGTATTATCTCCTGCTATCGGATATATGCTGGGCTTCGGGCCTTATTTTGCTTATCGTGTGAACGAGCCATCGGAAGTATTGGTGGTAGGGCGGGCAAACAACCATGTAGATGCATCCCTCACTCCTGCGGACAATGGCTCCGTCAGCAACTACCGGCGCACGGATTTTGGGCTGTCATTGAGCAATGGTATAGAGATACAGCGGCTGTTCAATATTTCCCTGCATTTTGACTATGGCTTGCAGAACATCATGAAGCCAGGCAACGGGGTTAGATTGCGTAATGAAGCTTTTAGTGTATCCGTCGGGCATTACATCAACCGGAAAGCATTCTTCCGCAACAGGACGCCCTTTTAGATCATCGTATTTTCATTAGTATAAGTATAATAGTTGTTTAACGAAAACGGGCGCCAGTCTTGGCGCCCGTTCTTTTTAAGGAATGATGGTTTTCGATGCGGCTTACTTGGTGCGCGTAATCGAAAGCAATCGCTGATCAATGAACCAGCCGAACAGGAAATCCGGGTCATTCGGATAGCAAAGCCATCTACGGCTAAGGCACTTTCAAGTCTCTAGTCAGGTTAATGACGGCAACTCTTTTAGGATAAATTTTAATGTCCGGGTTATAAAGATCATCCGGGAAGCGATCGATAACCAAGTCTTTGGTCTTGTCACTAAACGAAAAAGGAAGTTCATAAACTCTTTTCACTGGGATTCTCCAACGTAGCTTTTCTTCTGTAGGTGCATTCAGCTGAGAATCATCGGCCCTCATAGTATTTCCATAATAAAGATTTTTAAAAGCAGGGCACCTGAATAAACATCTAATCGGCAATGTACCTTTGCATGCATGGATTTTTTTATTCCAGATATGCTTTGAGGTCCTGAAATTTATGATATATCATATTGGGCATGTTGTGGATGAGGGATACACTAATATAGAGCAGTTCTTTGGGAAAATGATTTGTATTAAAAAAGGTGACCCTAAAGTCACCTTTTTACCTGTGGTCCCACCTGGGCTTGAACCAGGGACCCTCTGATTATGAGTCAGATGCTCTAACCAACTGAGCTATAGGACCGTCCTTGCGGACAAAAAATATATAACAAACTTTTTGGGACCCGTTAAGGGGACGGCAAAAGTAAATATTTTTTATTCATTTCCGCCAGAAAATTTTCCGCGTCATTCCTAACTTTGCAACACCATGCAAGGCATCAGACACATTATTTTCGACCTTGGAGGAGTGATCCTCAACATCGATTATCAGCGCACTAATCAGGCATTTACAGACCTCGGCATCACCAATTTTTCGGAGATGTTCTCACAGCTGCATGCCAATCACCTGTTCGAAGATCTGGAGACCGGCCGTGCCAGCGAAGCTGCGTTCCTCGCTGCTATCCGGAAGCATTTGCCCGAGGGCGTAACGGATGAACAGATCATCCGGGCCTGGAATGCCATGCTGCTGGATTATCCGTTGGCCAGGCTTCAGCTGCTGCAGCAATTGCGGCAACAGTACGACCTTTTCCTGCTGAGCAATACCAACGCGATCCATCTCAAAGCCTTCAATGCCATGCTGGAACAGTCACGCGGGATTCCTTCCCTGGCCGCCTTTTTCGATAAAAGTTATTACTCGCACCTGATCGGGTTTCGGAAGCCGGAGAAGGAAGCTTATGAGATCATCCTTCGGGAAAACGATCTTCACCCGGAACATACCCTGTTCATCGATGATACCCTTCCCAATGTGGAAGCCGCACGCGCATTAGGCATTCACGCGATCCATCTCGAAGCGCCCAGAACGATCCTTGATATTTTCAGGAAAAACTAAACAGATTATTTGACCTCTTCAAAATCGATGTAATCCCCCTTGTCCCTGGGTTTGGCTTGTTCCGCAGTGTGCGGTGGCTGCTGCGTCTGTTGTTGTTGCTGATATTGGTTGCGCATATGCTCCTGCATATCCCGTACCTGGCGGCGAACCTGTTTGGTAGCACCATAAACGGGGAGGATGAAATCGAACACCAGTTTATATAGCAGCCAGCCTATGAAGATGTAGAAAATTAACTTGAGCATGATATCGCAAAGATAGCGGTATATCCCTTTCGCCGGCCGACTTTAAGGTTTCTTTAACGATCCTCAGAATTTGCCAAGCATGGCGGCAATATCCATGGACGCCTGTTTGTTGTACTCCCAGGAGAGTTTACGATAGTTGATGGCATCGATGATAGTGCCCACAAGGCAGAACCCCGCCGTGAAAAGGTAAAGTATTCCCATCAGGATCTGGTCCATGAGAAAGCGATGAACGCCCGCCACCCCTACAAATCCCAGCAGGCTGGTGATCAGGATCGTCTGAGGGTCTTTGCGCCGGCCCTGGTACATGATCAGAAAACGTTGCCTGGTCTCGGGACTGAATCTCTTCGTCAATTCCTCCAGCCAGATCAGCTCTTCATGATCGATGCCCGGCAACATGGCAAAATAGAAGTCGTTCATATTCGGTTATTTTACGGGGATGATTGGCATAAATTGCAGCTTTATGAGCTGAACGATACGCATCAGCAACACCACCAACGCGGGAACCCCCAGCCAATGGCGCTCCCAGCTCTCCCGCAACTCCCCATGCAAAAGGTGACTCACCGCCGCGCCCAGGCCGCAACCCGGACATCTTTCCAACCCCATCCACCGGAATACACAAAAGTCCGGCAACCCCGCATGAGGCCTCACCATTGCCAGATAGGCAAGTCCGGCCACCCACGCCGCCAGCTCCCAATTGACCCTGGAAATTATCCTGCGCATCGCATGTACAATATAAGCCAATCTATCCAGACCTGCAATATTCATTATAAATTTAAAACATATGTGTCGGCGCGGCTTTCCGGCGCGCTTCTCTATTATTTTTCTGCTAAATACTTTCTTGGAATGAAAATAAATGCTAATTTTGTAGCGGAAAAATGATTCAAATGAAGGGGACGCGATGAGTCCCCTTCTTCTTTTTAGTATGGCAAACGAACAAGTGATAGCTTCCATCCGGGAAATGCTCGAGTCGCTGCTGGCGGACAAACCCGAGTATTTTGCCGTAGAGGTGAAGATCAAACCGACCAACAACGTAAAGGTCTATGTGGATGCGGATCAGGGGGCTTCCATTGACAAGCTGGTGGCGCTGAACAGACAGTTATATCCGATGCTGGAAGCAGCCGGATTGTTCCCCGACAATGATTTCTCCCTGGAAGTATCCTCTCCCGGCCTGGACGAACCGCTGAAAATACCCCGCCAGTTCATAAAGAACATCGGCAGGAAAGTGGAAGTGACGAAACTGGACGGCAGCGTTACAGAAGGGAAACTGTTAAGCATCAACGAAACGGAGCTGACCCTCGAAGAGACCATTGGAAAGAAAAAAGAACTGAAGCAAACAACCATCAATTTATCTGAAATAAAGCACACAAAGGTGTGCATCGTGTTTTAAAAAATAATCTAAACATGGCTAGTATTAACCTGATTGAGTCATTCACCGAGTTTAAGGAGGCGGAGAACATTGACCGCCCCACGCTGATGAAGGTGTTGGAAGATGTGTTCAAGACGCTGCTGCGTAAGAAATATGGCTCAGATGAGAACTTTGACGTGATTGTAAATACTGAAAAAGGTGACCTGGAGATCCTCCGCCGCCGTACCATCGTGGAAGACGGTACCGTGGAGGATGATAATGCCCAGATCGCGTATTCGGAAGCCATTCTTGTGGAACCGGATTACCAGGTTGGGGAAGATCTCTACGAAGAGGTGGAGATCATGGACTTCGGCCGCCGCGCCATCCTGGCCGCCAAACAAACACTTACCGCGCGTATCGGCGACCTGAAAAAGAACATCCTCGTAAAGAAATATGCAGACCGTGTAGGCGAGATCGTAAACGGAGAAGTATACCAGGTTTGGAAAAAGGAAGTTTTATTATTGGATGATGAAGGGAATGAACTAATATTGCCTAAATCCGAGCAGATACCGACGGATTACTTCAAAAAAGGTGAAAACGTACGGGCAGTGGTGAAAAAAGTGGAAATGAAGAACAACTCCCCGCTGATCATCCTTTCCAGAACACATCCTTCTTTCCTGGCCAAGCTCCTTGAAATTGAGGTACCGGAGATATTCGACGGCCTCATCGTGATCAAAAAGATCGTGCGGGAACCAGGAGAAAGGGCTAAAGTAGCCGTAGAATCCTATGATGACCGTATCGATCCTGTAGGCGCCTGCGTGGGGATGAAAGGAAGCCGCATCCATGGCATCGTACGTGAACTGCGTAATGAGAACATCGATATCATCAACTATACCGCAAACATTCAACTGTTGATCCAGCGCGCCCTTACGCCCGCAAGGATCAGCCGTATGGACGTGGATAACGAGAATAAGTACGCATCTGTTTACCTGAAGGCGGACCAGGTGTCCCTCGCGATCGGTAAAAAGGGCGTGAACATAAAACTGGCCTGCGAATTGACGGGATATGAGATCGATGTGTTCAGGGACGAAGAACAGGAACAAACCGAATTCGATATCGACCTGGAAGAATTTGCAGACGAAATCGAACCCTGGGTGATCGACGAACTGAAAAGAATCGGTTGCGACACCGCCCGTAGTGTGCTGGATCTGACCGCTGAAGAACTTGTACGCCGCTCTGACCTTGAGGAAGAGACCGTACAGGATGTGAGAAGGATCCTGCAGGAAGAATTTGAAAAAGAATAAAGCCGGCCGCTACACCTTCCCATGAGGTTAGGCTTTGATTGCAGAGATATTTGAGTTATTGTTAAAATGTTAAAAGATTTGCTCCGCCGGTTGGTGGGGATTAAACGGGAAGGACGAGAAAACGATATGCCTGAAGTAACAAACAACACACCGCGATTGCTGGCTGCTGCCAAGGAATTCAATATTGGTAAGGAAACGCTGATCGATTTCCTGACCAATAAAGGCTTTGATATGGACGGATTCGGGTCTCCCAACGCCAAGCTCACGGCCCAGATGTACACTTCCTTGCAGAACGAGTTCCAACAGGATAAGGCCAACAAGAGGAAAAGCGACCAGATTGCCCTGCCCAAGGGAACCGTGCTGGACGCTGCCAAGAAGAAAGAGAAAGAGGAGGCGGAACTGGCGGCAAAGAAGAAGGAAGAAGCGGATCAGCAAGCTGCGGCGGCTAAAAAGAAAGAAGATGATGCCCCGGCCAAACCGGAGGCAAAAGCGGCTGAAGCTCCCGCAGCCCGCGAGGTAAAGCCTGAGCCTAAACCGGAACCACAGCCTGAACCGGCACCGGTGCAGGAAGTGAAAAAAGCGGAACCCGCTCCCGAACCGAAAGCCCCTGTAGAAGAGGCTCCCGCGAAGGAAGAAGTAGTGAAGCCGGACGCACCGAAGATCAGCGGTCCCAGAATTATGGGAACGATCGATCTGGAGGCGCTGAGCCAGGCCAATCGCAAAAAGACAGCACCTAAAAAAGAACAGCCGGAAGAAAAACCGGCGCCTCAACCGGAACCGGCCCCAACACCGGTAGCGAAGGAAACTCCTGCTCCCGTAGTAATAGAGAAGGAAGAGAAACCCGCTGCCAAAGTGGAAGAAAAACAACCGGAACCACAGCCTGTACCGGCACCGGTGCAGGAAGTGAAGAAACCGGAGCCCGCTCCGAAACCGGAAACCCGCGAATCCGCAGAGGGTTCCGAAGAAGACAGCAATGCCGTGATCGAAAATATCCAGGCCACCAAACTGACCGGCCCGAAAGTGATCGGGAAGATCGACCTGCCGGTACAGCAGGACCGTAGGGATAACAAAGGGTTCAGCAAAGATGAAAAGCGCAAACGTAAGCGCATCGTTATAGAAAAGAAACCGGAACCGATCAAACCGGGCGAGTTCGCCAAAGAAGGCGGTCCCGCTAACCGGGACAACCGCGGCCCCGGCGGCGCTCCGGGCAATCGGGATAACCGTCACCAGGGCGCTCCAGGTAACCGCGATAATCGCGGTCCGGGCGGCCACCAGGGCGGCAATCGCGGCCCCGGCGGCGGAGGTCACCATCAGGGCGGCAACCGTGGTCCCGGTGGTGGTCATCACCAGGGCAATCGTGGTCCGGGCGGTCATCAGGGAGGACCTAACCGTCCCCATCAACGCAGGGATCAAAGACCCGGCCAGGGCGGATACGGACAAGGCGCACCCCGCAGAACGGAAGATAAAGAAATCGACAAGAACGAAATACAGAACAAGATCAAGGAAACCATGGCCAAAATGGGCGGTGGCGCCCGTGGCGGCAAGAGCACCAAAGCCAGCCGCCGCCGCGACAAACGTCATGAAATGGCCGAACGCGAGGCAAAAGGAAGTGCAGATGGCAACAAGCTTCAGGTAACGGAATTCGTTTCCGTGAGCGAGCTGGCCACTCTCATGGATGTGAGCTTTGCAGAAGTGATCTCGAAATGTATGGGCCTCGGCATCATGGTGTCTATCAACCAACGTCTCGATGCGGAAGTGATAGAGCTGGTGGCGGGCGAGTTTGGATATGAAGTGGAATTCATTGGTGTGGACGATGCAACGGAAGAAGATGAAGAGGAAATTGTAGATGATCCGGAAGATCTGGAGCCCCGTGCACCGATCGTAACCATCATGGGTCACGTTGACCACGGTAAAACATCGCTCCTTGACTATATCCGCAATGCCAATGTGGTTGCTGGTGAGGCAGGTGGTATCACCCAGCACATCGGTGCTTACCAGGTGACCACCAATAACGCTAAAAAGCTCACCTTCCTGGATACCCCCGGTCACGAAGCGTTTACCGCCATGCGTGCCCGTGGTGCCAAAGTAGCGGATATCGCCGTGATCGTGATCGCAGCGGACGATGCCATCATGCCGCAGACGCGTGAAGCCATTTCCCACTCCCAGGCTGCCGGCCTCCCGATGGTATTTGCCATCAACAAGGTGGATAAAGACGGCGCCAATCCGGAGAAGATCAAGGAACAGCTGGCAGGTATGAACCTCCTTGTAGAAGACTGGGGCGGTAAATACCAAAGCCAGGAGATCTCCGCAAAAAGCGGTCTGAACATTGAGGTACTGCTGGAAAAGATATTGCTGGAGGCGGAATTGCTGGAACTGAAAGCCAATCCCGACCGGGAAGCTATCGGAACAGTAATCGAAGCCACGCTTGATAAAGGTCGCGGTTACGTGACCACCGTACTGGTACAGAACGGTACCCTCGAACAGGGCGACACCATCGTATCCGGTTCTCACTTCGGTAAGATCAAAGCGATGTTCAACGAACGCGGCCAACGTGTTGAAAAAGCCGGCCCCTCGGCCCCTGTGCAGCTGCTCGGTCTCAATGGCGCGCCGCAGGCCGGTGAGAAGTTCAGGATGTATGAAGATGAGTCTGAGGCCAAGGAGATTGCCAACCGCAGAGCGCAGATTGTGCGGGAGCAGGGTATCCGTACCAAGAAGCACATCACGCTGGACGAGATCGGACGCCGCCTGGCACTGGGCAACTTCAAACAACTGAACCTGATCATCAAAGGGGACGTGGATGGTTCTGTGGAAGCGCTGAGCGACTCCCTGCAGAAACTCTCCACCGAAGAGATCGTGGTGAGCGTGGTATTGAAAGGCGTAGGCCAGATCACCGAATCAGACGTATTGCTGGCTACAGCCTCCGATGCCCTGATCATCGGCTTCCAGGTACGCCCGTCCATGAACGCCGCCCGCCTTGCAGAGAAAGAGAATATCGAAATACGCACTTACTCCATCATTTACGATGCGATCGACGAGCTGAAGAGCGCGATGGAAGGTATGCTGGAACCGAAGATCGAGAAGAAAGTGGTGTGCAACGTGGAGATCCGCGAAACTTACAAGTTCGACAAGGTGACCGTTGCCGGCTGTTTCGTGCTTGACGGCAAACTCAACCGCAACACCCGCGTCAATCTCGTACGGGATGGTATTGTGGTGTATACCGGAGAGCTGCAATCGCTCAAGCGCTACAAAGACGATGTGAAGGAAGTTGTATCCGGCATGGAATGCGGTCTTTCCATCAAAAACTACAGCGACCTGAAAGTGGGCGATATCGTAGAAGGTTTCGAAGAAGTGGAAGTAAAGAGAACACTCTGATCCTCTTTCTTTAAAGAAGTCCGAAATTTTTGTTAAATAGATTAGCCGTCTTTGTGCGGCTAATTTTTTATTGGTTATTTTGGGATTACAGTAACGTTACCATGAAAAAATTACTCCTATCTTCCCTCGGAGCCGTACTGCTTTTCCAGGCAGCTATGGCACAGGTGCAACTGGCACCGGGACAGAAAATTGTGGCAGACAAGATCGTTGCGAAGGTTGGCGACAAGATCATCCTCAAATCCGATATTGAATCTGCATTGGTGGATATGCAGCAACAGGCGCTGGAAGGGCAGCCCCTGCCGGCCAATGCAGCCTGTTCCGCCATTGAGCAGATCATCACGCAAAAGATACTCGTATTGCAGGCAGAGCGGGACAGTTTGCCCATCAGTGAAGCAGATGTGGACGGCCGTATAGAAAGCCAGATCCGCTGGGCGGAACAACGTTATGGCAGCCGTGAGAAAATGACGGAAATAACCGGTTACACCATCTATCAGCTCCGGGAACGCTTCCGCGATGCTATCAAGGAAAGTATGCTGTCCAAAGCCATGCAGAGCAAGATCGTGAACGCCGTGAAAGTAACGCCCACAGAAGTAAGGAACAATTTTGAACGCGTTCCGAAAGACAGTCTTCCTTTCTACGAATCCGAGTTGGAGATCGGGCAACTGATCGTACTGGCTAAGGCCAGCCGTGAAATGGATAAATACGCTATTGACCGTCTCCTGGAATTCAAGAGCAAGGTAGAAAAGAAGGAAGGTGATTTCGGCACGTATGCCAGCCTGTATTCGGAAGATCCTGCCGTGAAAGAAAACGGAGGTACTTATCAGCTGAACAGGAACGATAAGAACTGGGACCCTGACTTCCTTTCCGCCGCTTTCCGGCTGAAAGAAGGGGAAATTTCCTCCCCGGTAAAATCCCAGTTCGGCTATCATCTCCTCAAGATGATAAAACGGGCGGGCGATAATGTAGTAGTACAGCACATCCTTCTCAAACCTAACGTCGTAGGCGCAGATATCAATGCCGCCATCAACAAACTGGATACGGTAAGGGCTAACATTATGGCCGGAAAGATGAACTTCGGCGAGGCAGTAGTAAAATACAGCGATGAGCCGATGGCGAAGTTTAACGGCGGGATGTTGCAGAATCCGAATACCGGCAGCACGCTGATCACGATTGACCAGCTTGACGATCCGCATACAAAAGACATCGTTATGCTGCTGGACTCCCTCAAACCCGGAGGCATCACCAGGCCAATCGTTTTCGATGACGAACAGGGCCGCAAAGGTGTTCGCCTCGTATACCTTAAAACCCGCACCCAGCCTCACCGCGAGAACCTGACGGATGACTACTCCCGCATACAGCAACGCACCCTGGCAGAAAAACAGGCCATGGCCCTGCGCAAATGGCTGCTGGAAAAAGTGCCTACGTTCTATGTGCATGTGGAAGACGAATACCGCCAATGCCCAAATATCTCGAAATGGAAAGACGGAGATAACAAAGTAGCGCATAACTAGCGCACACCCGGCAAGATATTTCCTGCATCCCTCCCGGCATTTCAAAGCCGGGAGGGATGTTTGTTTTCCCTCATACCGCCGGCACTTTGCGCAAGCGCGGTGATTTGGAAATTTAAGCGTAACTTTGCGACTTCAATTTTACGGCATGAGTGACGCGATAAAGCATGAATGCGGTTTAGCATTTATAAGATTAAGAAAACCATTTTCTTATTATCAACAGCAGTACGGAACGGTTTTTTATGGCCTGAACAAACTGTACCTCCTCATGGAAAAGCAGCACAACCGCGGCCAGGACGGCGCGGGGGTCGCTACTGTAAAATTACACACCGAGCCCGGAGTACCTTTCATGCACCGTATCCGGAGCAGCCAGCCCCAGCCGATCGGCGATGTTTTTGGCAAGATCCGTGAAGAGATACAGGAAATAGAAAAATACCAGCCCGAGATCACCCGTTACCCGGGCCTGATGAAAGGCCATGTGCGTTTCCTCGGGGAATTGCTGCTCGGGCATTTGCGCTATGCCACACAGGGCAGGAATAATGTGGAACTCTGCCATCCTTTTGTACGCTATAACACCATCCCCGCCCGCAACCTCACGATGGCCGGGAACTTCAACCTCGTAAATGTGGATGAGCTGTTCAATTTTGTGAAAGTAACCCCCGGCGAAACCCACAAGAACAGCGACCTGGCGGCAATGCTGGAAGTAGTGCACCATTTCCTGGCGAAAGAAGACGAAGTGCGGCAGAACGGCCTGGATGTGAAAGCCATCCTGCAACAGGCGTTTTCCATGTTCGATGGTGGTTATCATGTATGTGGATTGATCGGCTCGGGTGATTCTTTCGTGATCCGCGATCCGCACGGCATCCGCCCATCTTATTACTATATTAACGACGAAGTGATCGTGGCCGCCTCCGAGCGCGCCGCTATCCGTACCGCTTTCAACGTAGGCGAGAACGAAGTATTGGAGCTGATGCCTGGTACAGCGCTGATCGTGAAAGAGAACGGAGAATATTCGATTGAACAGATATTGCCGGCAAAAGAGCGCCGCGCATGCAGCTTTGAGCGGATCTATTTCTCCCGCGGTAACGATGAAAAGATTTATAAGGAACGTACCGCACTGGGCTACCATCTCTCTGAGACCGTACTCAAGGCAATTGACAACGACCTCCGCAATACCATCTTCTCCTTTATCCCCAATACCGCGGAAGTGGCCTTCTATGGCCTCATTAAAGGGCTGGAGGACTACCTGAACCGCATCAAGGTGGAGCGTATCATGAGCTGGAGCAAGGATTTCGATGAAGAGAAACTGACAGAAATGGTGAACCGCCGCGTCCGTATCGACAAGATCGCGATCAAGGACGTGAAGATGCGTACGTTCATCACCGAAGATGCAAGCCGGAATGAAATGGTACAACACGTGTACGATATCACCTACGGCACCGTAAAAGCCGGCACCGATACGCTGGTGGTGATAGACGACTCCATCGTACGAGGCACCACGCTGCGCGAAAGCATTATCAAGATGCTCGACCGCCTCGGCCCCAAACGAATCATTATCATGAGTTCCGCTCCGCAAATCCGCTACCCGGACTGCTACGGCATTGACATGAGCAAGATGGGCGAATTCGTGGCCTTCCAGGCCGCCATTGCTCTTATCCGCGAGCAGGGCAAGGAGTATATCCTGCAGGAAGCATACGGTCTTTGTAAAGAGCTGGAGCGCACCAATACCCTCAATGCCCAGAACGTTGTAAAGAATGTCTACAAACCCTTTACACCAGAAGAAATATCCGCAAAGATCGCCGAGATCATTACACCGGCGGATACTCAGGCAAAAGTGGAAGTGATCTACCAGAACATTGAAAGTCTGCACGCCAGCTGCCCGAATAACCTGGGCGACTGGTATTTCACCGGTAACTACCCCACCCCCGGCGGCAACCGGGTGGTGAATAAAGCTTTCATGAACTATATGGAAGGGAAGAACGAAAGAGGATATTGATACATCTTTATATGTGTTAATTTTATCTTAATTCCTCTTTCCGCCCTTAGCGCGAAATATCATTGGCGTTAACTTACGGTAAAATACCGTATTTTCGGATAAGTGTTTGTACTCAATGGTTTACAATGTGTATGAAAACATTGTTACTCATCCGCCACGCTAAATCCAGCTGGAACGATCCGGATATGGACGATTTTGACCGGCCGCTTAACAAACGCGGCAAGCAAAATGCCCCCGAAATGGCTGCAAGGCTGTTAACCAGGGGTACCGTTCCTGAACTGATCATTTCCAGTCCTGCGAAACGCGCCCGTGCCACTGCCCGTATTATGGCCAGGGAATGGAAATACCCGAAAGAGGCCATTCTGCTGGAAGACGAGCTATACCTCTGTTATGCATCCACCTTTCTCAAGGTGATCACCAAGATCGACGATGACTTCAATGCCGTGGCTATTTTTGCTCACAACCCCGGGATCACTGATTTTGCCAACTATCTTACCGAAGAGATTCGTATCGACAATGTGCCGACAACCGGTATATTTGCCATAGAAGCGGAAACCGATCACTGGGAGGAATTTGACCGTGCCAAAAAGCGCTTCCTCTTTTTTGATTATCCCAAGAGTGAAGGGATGATCTGACGTACATCAGCCACTTATGAAGAAATTACTGCTCGCATTGCTATGCCCGTTATCCTGTTTTGCCCAGTATGGTAAAACCTGGAATTCTTTTTTTCAACAAACACTTGTAAAAGCATCCTGGCAGGGCCATGCCTACCGGCTGGAGGCCGATGTGAAAGCCGAGCCTGCTGGTAAAACCTCCTATGCTGCCCTGTGGGTGAACGTGCAAAAGCAAGGGGGCGGCATCAGCTATTTCAACAACATGCGCGACCGGCCCATTCGTGATCCGCAATGGAAGCGGTATTCCATTACCGGAACGTTCAGGGAGAAAGACAGCACTATCGCGTTCGGCGGTTTGTTTTTCGGGCCCGGACAATATGCCTACAACAATTTTGCATTGTTGGTAGAACGAACACCCGGCACCTGGGATACTGCCGTGCTGAAAGGTGTTCCTTTCAACGACCCTTCGGCGCTTAATGGCTGGAAATACGCTCCGCGGGATTCCTCGTTCCGCATCCGGGACAACTATCTGGCCATTGATGGCAACAGGCTACTGTCGCCGGAGGATGTGATCCCTTTCGGAAAGAATGATAAAGCCGGTAAAACCGCAAAGGTGAACGGCATCCGCCTGTATTACGAGGTGTATGGGGAAGGGGAGCCGCTTTTGTTGCTGCATGGCAACGGTCAGTCCATCGCGGATTTCGCAAAGCAGATACCGGAGCTGTCAAAACATTACAAGGTGATAGCGGCAGATACCCGCATGCAAGGGCAATCCGGTGATGACGGTACGCGGCTGAGCTACGATCTTTTTGCGGAAGATGCCCATGCGTTGCTGGACAAGCTGAAGATCAGACAGGCGCATGTATTGGGCTGGAGCGACGGGGGCAATACCGGTCTGATATTGGCCGGCAAATACCCTGACCGTGTGAAAAGTCTGATGGTCATGGGCGCCAATCTCAATCCTGATACAACATCCGTGAAGCCGGAAGTGATCGCTGCCGTGCATGAGGAACTGAAGAAGTTGAAACCGGGAGAAAATGAGCAGGTGCGGCGTTTGATGACGATGTTGATAGAAGAACCGCA
Source organism: Chitinophaga niabensis (assembly GCA_017849435.1). Lineage (GTDB taxonomy): Bacteria > Bacteroidota > Bacteroidia > Chitinophagales > Chitinophagaceae > Chitinophaga > Chitinophaga niabensis_A. Next base: position 219,691 of record JAFIGY010000002.1, on the reverse strand, counting down.
TATCACTATTGCGCAGCTGGGAAATATCCGTTGCCCTGTTCTGGTGATGGCGGGAAGCGATGATCTGATCAGGGATGAACATACCCGTCTCATCGCATCGTCTATACCGCACGGCGAGTTGCATATCTTTGAGAAGGCCACCCACTACATTCCCGTTGAAGACGCAGAGCGGTTCAATAGAACGGTGCTGGATTTCCTGAAGAAACAATAATTGTCTCAGGCTTCTATGGGCACAGGGCGCTTATATTCGTCGATAGCCACAAATGTGAAGATGCCGCTGATGGCTTTATAACGCTCTTCCGAATACATTTCTTCCACAAATATCTCTACAGATACTTTGAGGCTGGTAGTGCCTACATGTTCAACGCGACCGATCAGTTCCACGATGGTGCCACCGGGAATGGGTTTTTTAAAATCGATCTTATCGGACGATACTGTTACCATTCTTTTGCGGGAATACCGCGTAGCCGTAATAAAGGCTACTTCATCCATCAGCTGCATGGCTGTTCCGCCAAAAAGGGTGTCATAGTGGTTTGTTGTGTTGGGGAATACCGCTTTAAAGATGCGGGTTTCCGACTGTTGTATTTTCAATGCTTTTTCCATCCTGTTACAATTATTTCCGTTGTACTTCCACCGTCCATTCCGGGCCACTGCGTACTTTGTGTTTGGCCGCAAAGTCTCCGTAGTTGAGCGCGAATGACAAGTTCATCAGGCTGTTCTGGTAAGCCAGCGGCTGACCCTGTTTGACAGCAGCGAAGGTGGTGACGTATGGCATCACACCATCGTATATTAATGATTTCCGGAAGAAGATGCGCACCCGGAGCTGATCGCCATATTGCAGATGCAGATTAGACAATGCTTGTTCATCGATGTTCGTCCACACATTCCCGTATTGCACATCCAGCACCGGGATATTCCCATACATCGTTCCTTTCCGGTATTCCGCGTGCTGATAAGGGATGCTCACCACCGATGCCGGCAGCAGGGGGCCTACGGAATCGAAAGGGATCACGGCGGCTGCCATCCTCGCGCCGGTGTAGGCGTATACATCACGGCCATGAAAAGTATAAGACCTGGAAGAGCCCGGCAGGCGGTTCTTTTTTTCATCGATCTCCCGCACGGCATCTATCCCTAACTGCTGCGCCACCAAAGTAAGTGTGCCGTTATCCGGAGACACAAAATAATGGCCGCTCTTCGTACGTAATACAACGGATCTCCTTTCGGAACCAACTCCGGGATCCACGACCGATACGAACACTGTTCCCACGGGCCAGTATAATGCTGTCTGTTGCAGGCGGTAAGCTGCTTCCCAGATATTGTAAGCCGGAATCTCATGGGTAAGGTCGAATATCCTGAGCTGGCTGGAAACGCCGTAAGCAACACCTTTCATGGCAGATACTGCTCCGTCTTTCAACCCGAAATCGGTTTGCAGCACCAGCGCGCCCGTTTGGGCAAAAACGGAAGACGTGTAAAAGGTCAGGATGATGAGCAGCAGACGGAGTGGTTGCATACGGATCAATTCTCGGAGATTAAAAGTAAGGGATATTTCGAAAACCGGCCTTTTTCGTTATATTACTATTACACCAAAACATGTGAAGGCTTGCAGCTGGATACCCCATTCGAGGATGAGCATTTTCTGATCAACCGTATACAAGCCGGAGACCCTGCGGCAAAACGCTGGTTATATGACCGTTATGCGGGAGCGATGTACGGCATGTTACTGCAATTGATACCGGAAGAAGGGGATGCGGAAGAGGCCCTGGTACGCACGTTCACCCGTATATTTAAAAATATTGGTGAATTCCGGCAATCTGGCGGAATATCATTATTTTCGTGGCTTATGAAGATGACGCGGGAATCCGCAGTGCATGAGATTCCGAAAGTCGCGTTAACTGGTAATGAAATAACTATCCTTGCGAAAAGTGGTATAAAACAATTCAGTAATTCCCTGAGCGGTTATTGCCGTAAGGTGTTTCAATTATGTTATTGCAGGGGGCTACCCAGAACAGATGTAGCTGCCCGTTTAGGCATAGAGGAAGAACAAGTGAACCATTTACTGCTTGAAGCAATGATTGCTTTCAGAAAATTTGCAAGACGCAGTTGAATCTACAAGAATACATAGAAAGCGGCGTAGTAGAAAGCTATGCGCTGGGCCTGGCAACCCCGGAGGAAGCCAGGGAGCTGGAGCAGATGTTACAGCACCATCCCGAGTTGCGTACGGAGCTCGGTAAGGTGGAACACACGCTTCACCGGCTCTGGCTGGCGGACGCTGTTCCGCCGCCTGTGGAGCTTCGCGACCGCACCCTGCAGCCTGTAGAATGGGCGCAAACAGAAAGCGGTGCGAATCGTGATAAAAAGACGAACTATACCTTCATCAACATACAGCCCAATCAGAGCAATTACATCACCGTACATAAAGTATGGAAATGGATCTTCATTATCGCATTCATCCTGTTCAAGCTCTGTCTTTTCCTCGCTATCCTCTTTTATTTTAAATACCGCCAGATCGAAGACCGCCAGCACGAAAGAGAAAAGATCCGGCAGGAGCAGCAACATGCTGCCGATACCCCGCGCTGATAAATCAAAAAAATAACGACCTTAACATAGTTAAAACGAACGAACTATGAAACAACGTCGTGAACATGATTTCCTCGGAGAAAGAGAGATCCCCCAAGATGTGTACTATGGCATCCAAACGCTGCGGGCCATTGAGAACTTCCACATTACCGGCATTCCGCTGAAGGTGGAACCACTTTTCGTACAGGCGTTAGGGTATGTAAAGAAAGCTGCCGCCATGGCTAATGCCGAGCTGGGCGTCCTAAACCGCGAAACCGCTACCTGTATCGTAAAAGCCAGTGACCGGGTGATCAACGGAGAGTTCAACGATCAGTTCATTACAGACCTCATCCAGGGCGGCGCCGGCACTTCCGTGAACATGAACGCCAACGAAGTGATCGCCAATGTAGCGCTGGAAATGATGGGAAAAGAAAAAGGCGATTACGATGCCTGCCATCCCAACAATCACGTCAACTGCTCACAATCCACCAACGATGCATATCCCACAGCTTTCCGCATTGCCCTCATCAACAAGCTGACAGCCTACAGCCAGAGTTTACGGGCGCTGGCGGATTCGTTTGAGGCCAAGGGGGAGGAGTTCCGGCAGGTGCTTAAAATGGGCCGCACGCAACTGCAGGATGCCGTGCCCATGAGTATGGGCGATGAATTCAAAGCTTTCGCCACCAACCTGCGGGAAGAGCTCTCCCGCATTGAAGACAGCAAGCGGCTGATCTCGGAGATCAACATGGGCGCCACTGCTATCGGCACCGGCGTGAATGCCCCGGAAGGGTACGCTCCACTGGTGGTGGAATACCTGCGCAAAGTGACGGGTCTTGACCTGGTGCTGGCCGGTGATCTTATAGAAGCCACCTACGATGCCGGCGCCTACGTGCAATTGTCGGGCGTACTGAAACGGACGGCTGTAAAGGTTTCCAAGATATGCAACGATCTGCGCCTCCTGTCATCCGGCCCACGGTGCGGGCTAAACGAAATCAACCTTCCGCCTCTTCAGCCGGGTTCTTCCATCATGCCAGGCAAAGTGAATCCCGTGATCCCGGAAGTAGTGAATCAGACGGCTTTTTATGTGATCGGCGCGGATCTCACCCTCACCATGGCTGCGGAAGCGGGGCAGTTACAACTGAACGTGATGGAGCCGGTCATTTCCTTCTCTCTCTTCACTTCCATCACTTATATGACCAATGCCTGCAATGCCCTGCGTGAGAAATGTGTGGTGGGCATTACGGCCAACGCCGCCCATACACAGGAAATGGTGATGCAAAGTATCGGCATCGTCACACAACTGAACCCCATCATCGGGTATGAGAAATCGGCTGCCATTGCGCGGGAGGCGCTGGAAACGGGCAAATCCGTACATGATATTGCAGTGAAGGAAAAGAAACTGGTGACCCAGGAAAAATGGGATGAGATCTTCACCTTCGATAATATGATCCGGCCGAAGTTTATCAACAGATAACTGTATCTTGGGCCGTTAAAAACCACGTATGATCTGGCTACAGTTTGCCATCCTGCTCGCAGCCATCCTGATTGGCGCCCGAATGAAAGGCATTGGTATGGGAGTAACGGGGATGATTGCCCTTGCCCTGTACATTTTTTTGTTCCGCATGCGCCCGGCTGAACCGCCGGTGGATGTGGTGTTCATCATTCTGGCCGTAGTATCCACCGCTGCTACTATGCAGGCTGCAGGTGGGATGGATTACCTGGTGCGCATCGCGGAAAAGATCCTGCGCCGCAATCCTTCCATGATCACGTTGATGGGACCGCTGGTCACTTATTGCTTCACGGTATTTGCCGGTACATCGCATATCAACTACTCCCTGCTGCCGGTGATCTCTGAAGTAGCCATCAAAAAAAGGATCCGTCCGGAACGTCCGTTGAGCATATCTGTGATCGCGGCGCACCTGGGCATCACGTCCAGCCCGGTTTCCGCGGCCACCGCTGCTATGATCACGATACTGGCGGGACAAATACAATTGGTGCACATCCTCAAAATATGTATCCCTGCCTGTATCATCGGCATCCTGGCCGGCGTGATCGTTGTATGGAAGAAAGGGAAAGAGTTGGATAAAGACCCGGTATTCCTCGAGAAAATGAAAGACCCTGAATTCGCGCGGGAGCTGGATGCAGAGCGGACGAAAGACGAGCAACCGCTGCCCCGCGGCGCTAAAGCGTCCGTACTCATTTTTGCGGCCGCTTTCATTTTGGTAGTGCTGGCCGGCGCATTCCCCGGATTGCTGCCCACCTTCAAACCCGGCGCAGCCACCCTTTCCGTGAATGCCAACGGGACCATCAAAATGGCCGCTGTAATAGAACTGGTGATGCTGGCCGCAGCAGGACTGATGCTGATTGTAACGCGTACCTCTACCGCAGCAGTGGCGAAAGCGAGCCTTTTTTCTGCGGGTGCGCAGGCGGTGGTATCTATTTTTGGTGTGGTGTGGATGAGCGCAACGTTCATGCAGGCGAATGAAGCAATGATAGAAGGAACGCTGGGTAACATGGTGCGCTCCGCTCCGTGGACGTTCTCCATCGCGCTGTTCATCCTGAGTATGCTGCTCTTCAGTCAGGCCGCTACCACCAAAGCGCTGATGCCGCTGGGGGTGCTGCTGGGCATTGCGCCGGCCAATCTTGTGGCCATGTTCCCGGCTACCAACGGGGATTTTGTATTGCCGGGATATCCCACCCTGCTGGCGGCGATCAGTTTTGACAGAACGGGCAGTACACACATCGGGAAATTCCTCGTGAATCACAGCTTTATGGTACCCGGACTGGTAAGCGTAGCCACCTCCGTGGCGGCCGGGTTCCTGCTGGCGAACCTGTACTGGTAGCGCGTATATTTGTACCTAAATCAAACAGTTTATGAGCTATACTGTTCCCGCCGAAACGCGCATCGGTCATGTACACCTGAAGGTTTCCGATCTGCAGCGCTCCCTGGATTTTTATTGCGGATTACTCGGATTTGAACTGATGATGAAATACGGAGAGCAGGCGGCTTTTATTTCTGCCGGCGGATATCATCATCACATCGGGCTGAACACCTGGCATAGCAAGGGTATGCCCCCTGCGCCGGAAAATGCGGCGGGATTGTATCATGTAGCGATCCTCTATCCTGAAAGAAAAGACCTTGCCGCCATTTACAAGCGGCTCTCAGAAGCCAATGTACCCTTCACTGGTTTTGCGGATCACGGCGTGTCCGAAGCATTGTACCTGAATGATCCTGATATGAACGGGCTGGAGCTATACTGGGATCGTCCGCGGGAATTGTGGCCGAAAGATGCGTCCGGAGAACTGACCATGTACACGCATCGTTTGAACCTGACGGACCTGCTACAGGAATTGAACCGCCAGGCTCAGTAATTGATATTGAGCAGGCGGAGTTTGTTGTAGAGGGTTTTCCTGTCGATATTCAACAATTGTGCTGCTTTTGTTTTGTTATACTTGACGGCTTTCAGCACGTTGATGATCTTGTTGTATTCTGCTTTGAGCGCTACGGCCTTCAGGTCGTTGGAATCCAGCATGGCGATCTCGGGGATTTCCGGCTCGGCCATGTCTGTAGCGGCTTGCGCCCGGAACATGCCGCCGGCCTTCAGTTCCAGTGGTAGCGCCGTCATGGTGATCTCCTTTCCGGCAGGAGTGAGTAAACATGCCCGCCGGATCACATTTTTCAGCTCACGGATGTTGCCGGGCCAGTCGTACTGCCGGAAGCATTCCCAGACTTCTTCGCTCAATGAGGTCGTTGGTTTGTTCAATTCTTTCCCTGTTTGTTCCAGGAATGTGGTTACGAATAAATGCAGGTCCGCATTGCGTTCCCGGAGGGGTGGGATGTGGATGGTGAATTCATTGAACCGGTGGAAGAGATCTTCCCGGAATTTCCCTTTCTGCACGGATTCAAACAGGTTTTCGTTGGATGCTACGATGAGGCGGACGTCTACTTCAATTTCCTTCATGCTGCCTACGCGGCGGATCTGTTTTTCCTGGATCACGCGCAGCAGTGCCACTTGTATATCGTAAGAAAGGTTGGAGATCTCGTCCAGGAACAAGGTGCCGCCATGGGCTTGTTCAAAGGCGCCTATTTTGGTGTTGATGGCCCCCGTAAAGGAACCTTTTTCATGACCGAAGAGTTCGCTAGCGGCCAGCTCTTTGGAGAGGCTGCCACAGTCCAGCGCAATGAAGGATTGTTTTTTCCGGCCACTGCGGTTGTGAATAAGATGTGCCACGGATTCTTTCCCGGTGCCGGTTTCCCCGAATATGATGACGCTGTAATCCGTAGGCGCTACCAATGTGAGTTCCTGGTAAAGGGCGCGGGAGGGTTCACTGTCACCGTATACATAATAATCCCCGTTCTTTTGCGGCGGCGTCAGCGTTTCATGCGCATGCGGCGGAACGTGCGGTTGTTCCGGAACCACTTCTTCGCGGGTGGAAAGCGCTTTGTTCACAAGGCTGAGGATCTCATCCGGATAGAGCGGTTTGGAGATATAATCATATGCGCCATTCTTCACCATTTCCACGGCGATGCGTACATCGGTATAACCGGTGATGATGATCACCACGGTTTGCGGGTAAAGCTGGCGGATATCGGATAGCAGTTGTGATCCGTCCGTGTCTTTGAGACGGTAATCGCATAATACCAGATCATACGGCTGCTCTTTCAGCATCTTCATTGCCTGCGCGCCTGACATCGTACTTTCCGCCTTAAACCCGTGCTTGTTCAGGAATTTACTGAGAAGAGTACATATGTTTATTTCATCATCAATAATGAGGATTCTCTTCATAATAAATATGGTCTGGACAGGATATTAAATTTACGAATAATTATGCATATGCCCGTTTACCGGGACTTAGCTCTTCACTGCAGAGACGATCTCCTGCAGCATGCCTACATTAAAAGGTTTCGGCAAAAAACGGGCCGCTCCTGCTGTTAGAGCCTTTTGTTTTTCGATACCGCTGTCATAGGCGCTGATCGTGATCACGGGGAGGTCGGGGTACTGGCTTTTGATCTGGGGCAGGGCTTCCAGGCCATCGCCGTCCGGCAGATGGATGTCCAGGAAAAGGATATCCGGCCTGTGTCGTTGCAGGAACTGCATACCTTCCGATAGCGCATGCACATATTTTACTTTAAAGCCATATTTGCTTAAACTCAATTGTAAAAGCCGGCATATGTCTGGTTCATCATCAATGATCAAAATAAAAGCAGTCATTTTTTTTGGTTGAACTTTATAAACGGGTTTCAGGACGGTGTCAGGGCTGGCATTATGGGATCTTTTCCAAGTTTGCGGGATAAAGAAAGAAAATTCCAGTCCTCGAAAGAGCCTGCTGAAATATGATGTATGTCTACCGTAGCGCATGGTACTGCTCACTTTGGGTGTGTCTTCCTCATACAACCTTCTCTTATGCAAACATTTTGCCGGGCTTGATTTATGTGGTTAAACAGATGTTTTGGGGAATTATTTCCACATTCTTATTTGCCGGTATTCCCCAATTCGCGATTATTTCACCCGAAGAACGCGGATCATCAGCGGGTTGAGCGAGTGGTATATAAATTGTTTTTGTGATCATGAACCGTTTTCACCGGTTATACTTTTATCATAGCTGTTGTTTTAGTTATTGGCTGCTGAGACGGGTTTGTGATACAAGCGGTTTATATGGAACATTTATCAGCAATGATGAAATGTTGAGAAACAAACAGGAACACTTGTAAACCCGATAGCTTGCCAGCGCTGTCCTGCATATACCATGCGGGACAGTTTTTTATGGCCTTTCGTCCATACCGGCGGGGAGAATGACTGTAAAGAGGGACCCTTCACCCGGTACGCTTTCCACCTGTATCGTTCCTTTGTGGTTGAGGATAATGTTTTGCGTGGAGGTGAGCCCCAAACCTGTGCCTTTCATTTTGGAAGTAAAGAAGGGATCGAAGAGCCGGCCTTTGTTCTCTTCCGGGATGCCGGCACCGTTGTCGCCTATACGAATATATACCTTCCCGTCTTCCCGCTGTGTGCTGACGGTGAGTACGCCGTTGCCATTGGGCATGGCCTCTATGGCGTTGATGATGATGTTCAGCAGGGCGATGTGGATCTTTTCTTCATCCACGCACAATGATGCATCGGGTTGCATGTAGTGTTTGATCACGTGTACGCCGTTCAGCCGGAGGCGGTCGGCGGAGAGCTCGAGGGCTTTTTGCAGGAGGGTGTTGGCGGAGCAGGCCTGCATCCGCAGCTCCATCATGCGTGTGGAGTGGAGCAGTTCTGTGATCAGCTGGTTGATGCGGGTGCAGTTACGCTCGATGATATCGAGGTAAATCTGCCCTTCTTCCGGTTCTGCCCCCTGATCCTTGAACTGGCCTACGGCCAGCAGGATGTTAGTGAGTGGATTCCGTACTTCATGCGCGATTACGCGGGCGATGCGGCCGGTGATCACAAATTTCTCCTGATTGCGCTTTTCCTGTTCTTCCCGTTTTTTGGCGGTGATGTCTTCCGCAACGCAAACGAAGGTGCCAAGCTGCTCGTCCAGTATGCTGGCATTGACGAGCACGTCCAGCTTCTGCCCTGTTTTGCTTTTGAAAGCAAACTCCTGTTGCACGATGGCGTTTTCTTTGTAGATGTCTTCGAGGAATTGCCGGGCCTGGGGTTCCAGCAGAAAAAGCGTTTTCAGGTTCAGGCCGATCAGTTCTTCTTTGCGGTAGGATAATTTTTTGAGCGCAGCATGATTGGCCTCGATGATGTTTTTGTTCTGATCTGCGATGATGATGAGATCGTGACTTTTTTCAAAAATACTGAAGTACTTCCTTTCGTTCTCCGCAATGGTGCGCAGGTGTCTGAATTCCATGATCCCGTAGCGGATGGCCCTTTCCAGCTCGGGGCCGTTGATCTCGCCTTTTACCAGGTAGTCTGTGGCACCGGCCATCATGGCTTCGTTGTCGATGGCGTAATCTCCTTTGCCGGTGAGCATGATCACCGGGGCTTCATATCCCAGGTGATGGAAATGATGGAGGATATCGAGACCGGTATAACGGCCGAGGCGGTAATCCACCAGGTACAGCTCGTGTTCTTTCCGTTCGATGGCTTCAATGCCTTTCTCGTAGGTGGACGCCCATTCCAGCAGATATTGTTCGGGTGAAACGTCGTGCAGCAGGCTGTTTACGAGGAAGAAATCGTCTTCATCGTCATCTATCATCAGGATATGTTTCCGTGTGTCTTTCATTGCATGATCATGCCGCAAGAAGCATGCTTGTTTTTACGCGGTTTGCCTGACGGGCAGGATAATCACAAAGGTAGTGCCTCTGCCGGGATATCCGTAAGCGGTGATCTGTCCGTGGTGGGCATCTACGATCTTCTTACAAATCGCCAGCCCGATGCCGGTGCCTTTATATTCACTGATGCCATGAAGGCGCTGAAAAATGAGGAATATCCGTTCCGCATACGCCTGATCAAAACCGATCCCGTTATCTTCGATGGTGATCCGGCAGAAATGTTCGTTCCATTGGCTTTCCCTGGCCATGCCCGTCTCCTGGCCGTTCAGCAGCTCGCCTTTAATGTATACCTCCAGTGGCCGGCCGGGGTCGGCAAATTTGATGGAGTTGGACAACAGATTCAGGAACAGCTGGTGAAGGCCGGTTTCATTGCCTTCGATCACGGGCAGCGGTTCGCAGGAAACGGTGCCGCTCTTTTCCTGCAAGGCCACTTCGAGGTCGCCGATGACGTCTTGCAGAAGGGTGTTCATATCAACGTTCCTCAGGCTTTCCGGCACAATACGCCCGGCACGGGAGAAGGTCAGGAGATCGTTGATCAGCACCCGCATCCGTGCAACGGCCACTACCATACGGTCTATCAGCTGCATGGCTTCCTCCGGCAGCTCGTGCCGGTATTTCATTTGCAGACGGTCGGAAAAGGTGGAGATCTTACGCAACGGTTCCTGCAGGTCGTGGGAGGCCACATAGGCGAATTGCTCCAGCTCCTGATTGGATTTGTTGAGCAGCGTAATGTTTTCCTGGAGTTCCCGCTGATAGGATTTCAGTTTGGATTCGATATGCAACTGCAACCGGAATTCTTTGGTAAGGATCACATAGGAATACACGCCGATCAGTATTGCAAAAATGGAGATCGCAAAAACGACGGGTATCCAGAGATTGGAGAAGAACTGAAAAAGGCGGGATTTCTCGCTCAACTGGGCTTCCTCTATCTGGATCATATCTTCCACTTTCCGGTCTATCTGGTCCATGGAGATCTCCCCTTCGTTGACGGAAATACGGCTTGCCCTGATGGCTTGTTCGCCGGCGGAGAGTTGTTTGTATTTGATGTCCAGTAGCCGTTTGAGCGTATCCAGGTTCCGCTGCTGGCGCGGATCGTCCATGATCTGGCGGAGGTTGCGGTATTCCATTTCTATCTTATTGCTCCGCTCTTCCATGCCGGGCCGCAGGAACCCCTCCTGCCGGGTGAGATTGTATCCCCTGATCGCCGCCTCGGCCGCTTTCAGCTGCCTGGTCATCCCTTCCAGCTTCTTGGATACCTCCACCGCGTGATTCAACCGGCTGGCATTGTGCATCAGGTTCTTGGCGATCAGGTAAGAAAGTATCGATGCGCCCACAATCACGGTGAACGCAATGAAAAAACCGATCCTGATCTTCTTATGTACGCTGATATGCATGCGGCAAGACGATAGGGCTGTTCAAGGTAACTAAAAAAAGGCAACTTACCCACACCGGCCATCATGGAAGATTTTCTACAGTCTGAAAATCTATTTCTACACACTATTTCCCAGTCCATCATGCTTCAGAGAACAACAGCCGCTGGAAGGCTGGTGCAGGGCCATTCTCGGCTCCTTTTATGAAAACTTGCTTATGTGGAATGTTGTTTGAACAAATAATCTCTTACTAACCCTATCACTCACCTTTCTAAAACATTTCAAAATGCCTACTCACAAAACCACCCGCAACGGTCTCAGTAAAGGCCACGCTTCCAGAACCGGCGCAAAAAAGCAGCATATGGAAGAAACGGTGGAACATTCAAAATTCCATCATCTGTTCATGGAGGAGCTGAAGGATATTTACTGGGCAGAGAAATATCTCCTGAAATCCCTGCCCAAAATGCAGAAGGCGGCTTCCTCCCGCGAGCTGGTTAATGCTTTCGCAGATCATATCGAAGCTACCAAAGGGCACGTAAGCCGCGTGGAAGAAATCTTTGATATGATGGGGATGCGGGCCGCGACAAAAAAATGCGAAGCGATGGAAGGGCTGATCACGGAAGCGCAAAACCTGATGAATGAGGAAGAAGAATCCGCTGTGCTGGATGCCGGACTGATCATCGCCGCGCAAAAAGTGGAACATTACGAGATCGCGGCCTACGGCTGCCTTCGCACGCTGGCATCCCGCATGGGCCATACCGGTGCGGCCAATCTGCTGGAACAGATTCTGGATGAAGAAAAAGATGCAGACAGCCTGCTGACCCAGATCGCGGAATCATCTGTGAATGATGATGCGCTGATGGCATAACGGCTGATCATACCGGGATGAGCATTACAATCCACCGAAAATAAACTGCTCCTCCCGGTCTTCTACCGGTATCTTTTTCAGGAACTCATTGAACCCCGCTTCTTCATGGGTGGTGTATGCTCCGTACGCATCCAGCACGTAACCCTTGCGTCCTTTTTTATCCTCCAGGAGATACAGTACGGAACTGTCCGAAGGGTCAGACTCCCCTTCAAAGCGGTATACTTTGATCACTTTAAGGTCTTGCGGATCATATATTTCGCTCCTGTTCACCGGCTGCATTTTGCCATGGTCGGTCATCCTGAATTCATTGTCGTACCCCTTTTCATGCAGCCTGGTCAGCACCTGCGAAAGCGTGGTCATTTCACCGGGTTTGTTCGTTATGAATGTTTTCATAAAAAAGGATTTGCTCCTTGTATGAAACCCAAAAGCTGTGCCACAGGAAAGTGGCGTAATTATTGGATATTCTACAGGAACAAAGGATGAAACGATCTATACTCCCACTATAATAGTTATGCATATTTAGCAAGACGCACCGTCCCAGTCCTGGGGCGGTTTTTTGCAGGATAATCGAAGAAAACGAATATCATGAGTCTCCGTTAAAGAGAAGAACACGCTAAAATGGACATAACAAAGGAACCCCTTACCTTTGCCATCATGTCCAAAGGCCAAATCCTTATTATTGACGATGAAGAGCAGCTGCGGAAGCTGTTGGGCCGGTTGCTCGGCCTGGAAGGGTATACTGTGATGGAAGCCCCTAACGCCAAAACAGCCTGGAAACTGCTGGAGAAAGAAGAGGCGCAGGTGATATTATCAGATGTGAAACTGCCGGACGCTGACGGCGTTACCCTCACCAGCGAACTCAAAGTGAAGCATCCTGAAACCGAAGTGATCGTTTTGACGGCCTACGGAAACATTGCCGACGGTGTGCAGGCGATCAAGAACGGCGCGTTTGATTACCTCACCAAAGGAGACGATAACAACCGCATACTACCGCTCGTAAGCAAGGCGATAGATAAAGCCCGTCTGCAGTTCCGCATCCGCGCGCTCGAGAACAGCATCAACGGCAAGCATGATTTTACCAGTATCATCGGGCAGTCCCAGGAGATCCGGGATGCCATCAACCTGGCGCAAAAGGTAGCTGCAACGGATGTGACGGTGTTGCTGCTCGGGGAGACCGGCGCAGGAAAGGAAGTATTTGCCCAGGCCATTCACCGGGCCAGCGCACGGCGGACCCAGCCGTTCGTGGCGGTGAACTGCAGCGCCTTCGGAAAGGACATCCTGGAGAGCGAGCTGTTCGGACACAAAGCCGGAGCCTTTACAGGTGCGGTGAAAGACAAACGAGGCTTCCTGGAAGAAGCCAATAACGGTACCATTTTCCTGGACGAGATTGGTGAAATGCCCGTTGAATTGCAGGCCAAATTGCTGCGGGTGCTGGAAACACAGGAGTTTTACAAAGTGGGCGACGCCAAACCCACACGCGTGAACATCCGCATCATTGCCGCTACCAACCGGCAACTGGAACAGGAGATCGAAAGCGGGCATTTCCGTGCCGACCTCTACTACCGGCTGTCCGCCTTCCTGATCAAATTACCCTCTCTTCAGGAACGCAGGAAAGATATCCCCCTGCTGGCGCAATATTTTATGCAACAGCTCGGCCCGAAGAACGGCAAAAAGATCAGCGGCATGACGGACGCCTTCGTGAAAGCGCTTCAGCAGCATACCTGGAAAGGCAATATCCGGGAGCTGCGCAACGTCATAGAACGGGCGATCATCCTTTCTGACGGACCGGAGCTGGATGTGCCCCTGCTGCCCTTCGAGTTCCAGTTTGCCGCGCCCGCGGATCAGCATTCCTCCTTTACACTGGCGGATATGGAGAAGCATCACATTACCCGTATACTGCAGTATGCGAAAGGAAACAAGACCAAAGCCGCGGAATTGTTGCAGATAGGGCTTACCACGTTGTATAACAAGATCAAAGAGTACAATATCCAGTAACTATGAAAATCATCCCTGTCCTGACCTGCGCCGCTATCCTCTGCGCATGTAACAGCGCTACGTCTTCGTCAAAGCAGAAAAAAGACACTGCTGCAGCGAAAATAAATACAGCAGAGCATTTCTATGATACCATAAAGCCCGACCCCCGCCCGGTGTCTTTCAACAGACGCTTTACATCCTCCTCCTTTTCCAGCTCCACCCTCCGGAAAGAAGACTTTTTGGGTATCTGGACGATCTCCAACGATGATCCCGCCTGCGCTTTTGAAATAACCGAAAAATGGTTCTTCTATTGCGACTTCGACGGGAATGCGGAGCGGTATTACAAAGTGAAAGAAGACAGTATTTTTCTGGATGATGAAACATTCCGGGAAGGCCGTATTCTGAAAACCACCCATGATTCCCTCGTTATTTTATGGGACGGGAACGATCAGCCGGAGATAAAAATCCGCTGGAAGAACTAACCCGATTTGATATATACCCTTCCGTTTTTGCATGGTGCTCTAACCCTATTTTAATACCATTCGATTGATTTTCAGTCAGATGTGTATCTGGCATCTCAATGGCTTATACCCGGTAAAATATAACGACATGTTACCGGATGCAAAGATCCCGCTATTCATCGCCCAGCAAATCCCTGCCCTGCTGCCCGGCATGCAGCAGGCAGGTGCGGTCACGAAAGCCATCGGGGCTTTTTCTGCCTATACCAGGCAATTGATCAAAGGAGGTCAACTGAATGAGGTTAAAAAGTGTTTTTCTATGGCAGGCGTGCTGTACAGGAATGGCAGCGCTGCATTGAAGTGCACCATTGAAAATGTTTTCCTGTTTGGCGTTTCCCCGTTCCTGGAAGCACAGCACGTAAAAGAATTGTTACCCGCATCGCTGAGAAATGCGCGGAACAGACAATTGCAATTTATCATCTGAAAATATATCGACTATGTTCATCGCTCTGTATCTGCTGGCGGGCCTCATTTGCTTCTGGCTCTTTTTTAAGGCAGTTGATTTTTTTGACAAAATTTAAAAGAACACCTTATGATGACCGCATTATTCGTATTAGCCATCTTCGTCTTCATCTACATGATTTATGTACTGCTGAAGCCGGAGAAATTCTGAATCCCTAACTGATTAATTCATGAACACTGAAATTGCAGGCATTATAGCCACCTACGCACTTACGCTGATCATAGCCATTCCGCTGGGAAGTTACGTTGCAAAGATGTTTAAAGGAGAGAAAACCTGGCTGGACTTTCTGGCGCCTGTAGAGCGTTTTATTTACAAACTCTGTGGCATCAACCCGAAAGAAGAAATGAACTGGAAGCAGCACCTCAAGGCATTGCTGACCATCAACCTGCTTTGGTTCGTGTATGCTTTCTTTCTGCTCCTCTTCCAGGACAAACTGCCACTGAATCCTGACGGTAATCCGGCGCAATCCCCTGATCTGGCCTTCAATACGGCTATCAGCTTCCTCGTGAACTGCAACCTGCAGCACTATTCCGGGGAAACGGGAGTGACGTATTTCACCCAGCTTTTTGTGATCACTTTCCTCCAGTTCGTAAGCGCCGCCACCGGTATTGCGGCGGTGGTTGTTGTATTCAAGGCGCTGAAGGAAAAAACGACTACTAAGCTCGGGAACTTCTGGGTCTTTCTTGTGAAAACCAATACCCGCCTCCTCATCCCCATATGCATTGTTGTAGCGGTAGTGCTCGCGTTCAACGGCACCCCCACCAGCTATGCCGGGAAAGACACGATCGTTACCATGCAGGGGGATACGGTGGGCGTGTCCCGTGGTCCGGCTGCTGGCATGATCGCGATCAAACACCTGGGAACCAACGGTGGCGGCTGGTTCGGCGCCAATTCCATTCACCCGCTGGAAAACCCGAACTATCTCACCAATATGACCGAAGCCGTTGCACAAACGATCATTCCTATTGCAATGGTGTTTGCCCTGGGCTTCTTCATAGACCGGCGCCGGTTCTCACGCATCATTTTCGGCGTGATGACGGCAGGCATGATTCTTTTGATGATTCCCACACTGATCGCAGAAATAGGCGGTAATCCGGCGATCGCAAAAATGGGCATCACACAGGCAACAGGAGCGATGGAAGGGAAAGAAGTCCGGTTCGGACCTGCCGCCACCGCCTACTGGAGCACCATTACCACCATCATTTCCACGGGATCCGTCAACGGGTTCCATGACAGTACCATGCCGATGACCGGGATGATGGAGCTGGTAGCGATGATGACGAACTGTTTTTACGGCGGTTGCGGTGTAGGGATACTGAACTACTTCATCTTCATTATCATCGCCGTGTTCATGTCCGGGCTCATGGTAGGCCGTACGCCGGAGTTCATGGGGCATAAAGTGGAGGCGAAAGAGATAAAGATCGCTGCACTGGTAGCTTTGCTGAGCCCCTTCCTGATACTGGCGGGTACCGCATTGTCATCTTATATTCTGTCCCACCACATTGGTACCGGCTGGGCCACACCGCCTGCCAACTGGCTGAATAACCCCGGCTATCACGGTTTTTCAGAAATGCTGTATGAATACACTTCTTCCAATGCCAACAACGGGTCCGGTTTTGAAGGTCTGGGTGACGGAAATGTTTTCTGGAATGTCAGCACCGGTTTTGTGCTGATCCTCGGCCGTTACCTGCCCATTCTTGGCCCTGTGGCCATTGCAGGTATCATGGCGCAAAAGAAATATGTACCGGAATCTGCGGGAACCTTGCGGACAGACACAGTCACTTTTGGTGTAATGACCATGGCGGTGATCGTCATCATCGCAGCCCTGTCATTCTTCCCGGCGCTTGCATTGGGACCGATAGCCGAGTATTTCTCCCTGTATTAACGGAAAAACTGTAAAGAAAATGAAAACGAAAGATAACAGACTGTTTCCTGCTCCGCTGGTAAAAGAAAGCCTGAAACAATCATTTATAAAACTGGACCCGAGGATACTCATCAAAAATCCGGTGATGTTTACCGTAGAACTGGGCACCGCGGTGATGTTGATCGTATCGTTGTATACCTTGTTCACGGGCGATCATTCCCAGGGTTCCTTCAGCTATAACCTGACCATTTTTATTGTACTGCTGCTGACTGTGCTGTTCGCCAACTTCGCAGAAGCCATTGCGGAAGCGCGCGGTAAAGCGCAGGCAGAAAGCCTTCGCAAAACCCGCGAAGAAACGCCTGCCAAAAAGATCCAGCCTATCGGTGAGATCTTCACGGACGAGATCAAGATCGTTTCTTCTTCCCAGCTGCGGAAAGGCGATCTGTTCCTCTGCGAGCCCGGTGATATCATCCCTGCGGATGGAGAGATCGTAAAAGGATTGGCCAGCATCGATGAATCCGCCATCACGGGGGAGAGCGCACCTGTAATCCGGGAATCCGGCGGGGATAAAAGCAGCGTAGTAGGGGGCACCAAAGTACTGAGCGACCGCATCATCGTGAAAGTGACCACCGAAGCAGGGGAGTCCTTCCTCGATAAAATGATCGCGCTGGTGGAAGGTGCTACCCGCCAGAAAACACCGAACGAGATTGCGCTGACCATCCTGCTGGCAAGCTTTACGCTGGTGTTCATCATCGTGTGCGTAACGCTCAAACCATTCGCGGATTATGCGCAAACCCCCATCACCATCGCCGCCTTCATCTCGCTTTTCGTTTGCCTCATCCCCACCACCATCGGCGGCCTCCTATCCGCTATCGGTATTGCGGGTATGGACCGTGCCCTGCGCGCAAACGTGATCACCAAATCCGGTAAGGCCGTAGAAACCGCCGGCGACCTTGATGTGCTGCTGCTGGATAAAACCGGTACGATCACCATCGGGAACCGGAAGGCCACCAATTTCTACGCCACCAACGGACATTCAAAAGAAGAATTCGTGCGCGTGAGCGCACTCAGCTCCCTGGCGGATGATACCCCGGAAGGCAAGTCCATCGTGGAACTGGCAGGCAAGGAAGTGGTGAGCCAGTTATCCGTTACCGGCGCCTCCCTGGTGAAATTCACCGCGGAAACCCGCAGCAGCGGGATCGATATGCCGGATGGCACCCGCATCCGCAAAGGAGCTTATGATGCTATCCGGGATATGGCGGTGAAAGCTGGGAATGAATTTCCGGGGGAGACCTATGAACAGGTGAAGAAAATATCCGCCAATGGCGGTACGCCGCTCGTTGTGGCTGTTAATAACAAAGTGACCGGCGTGATTGAGCTGCAGGATATCATCAAACCCGGCATCCAGGAACGGTTTGAGCGCCTTCGCAAAATGGGAGTGAAAACTGTGATGGTAACAGGGGATAACCCCCTTACGGCCAAATACATCGCGGAAAAGGCCGGGGTGGATGACTTCATCGCGGAGGCCAAGCCGGAGGACAAGATGACCTATATCAGAAAGGAACAACAGGAAGGCAGGCTGGTGGCTATGATGGGAGACGGTACCAATGATGCGCCCGCACTCGCGCAGGCGGATGTGGGAGTTGCCATGAACAGCGGTACACAGGCGGCCAAGGAGGCCGGGAATATGGTGGACCTCGACAATGATCCTACCAAACTCATCGAGATCGTGGAGATCGGCAAACAGCTGCTAATGACCCGCGGTACGCTTACCACGTTCTCCATCGCCAATGACGTGGCCAAGTATTTTGCCATCGTACCGGCATTATTCATCCTGTCTATTCCCGCTTTGCAAGGCATCAACATTATGCGCCTGCACAGCCCTGAAACGGCCATCCTGAGCGCCGTGATCTTCAACGCCATCATCATTCCGCTACTGATACCGCTGGCCCTGCGCGGGGTGGCTTACAGGCCCATCGGCGCCAGTGCGCTCCTGCGGCGTAACCTGCTGATATACGGTTTGGGTGGTGTGATCGTTCCGTTCATCGGCATCAAACTAATAGACATCGTGGTTTCTTTATTCTATTAATACAACAATACAATGAGAAGATATTTTTTGCCCGCCCTCAAACTGACCATCGTGCTGATACTGTTGACAGCCGGTTTGTATCCCCTGCTGATAGCAGGGATCGGGAAACTGACTCCCGGTAAAGGAGACGGTGTGACGGTCACACATCACGGAAGAGTAGTGGGATATGCTAACATCGGACAGAAGTTCACAGACGAAAAATATTTCCAGAGCCGCCCTTCCGCGGTGGATTATAACGCCGGCGGTTCCGGTGGTTCCAACAAAGGACCTTCTAACCCGGATTACCTGAAGATCGTGCAGGCCAGGATAGATACTTTCCTGGTACACAATCCCGGTATCCGCAAAGAACAGATCCCTGCGGAACTGGTAACAGCTTCCGGCAGCGGCCTGGATCCCGACCTTTCTCCCGCCGGCGCACTGGTACAGGTACCGAGGATCGCCCGGTTGCGCGGCATTCCGGAAGAGAAAGTACAACAGCTTGTACAGGATCACGTAAAAGGCCCGCTGCTCGGCATGTTCGGTCCTTCAAAGGTGAATGTACTGCAACTCAACATTGCATTGGATAATATAAAATAACATGAAGAAAGTTTTAATGATGGGAGCCGTGTCCGCACTGGCTCTGAACGCAACGGCACAGGAAACCAAAAAATCAAAGATCACCTTTTCCGGTTATGTGGAAGCCTATTATACCTTTGATCTGAACGGACCTGCCAACCACACCCGCCCGGGATTTGTATACAATTACAACCGGCACAACGAACTGAACGTCAACCTGGCCTATCTGAAAGCCAATTACACCAGCGACCGCATCCGCGCCAATTTTGGATTGATGGCCGGCACCTATCCCCAGTACAACCTGGCTTCCGAGCAGGAACTGATGCGGCACAATTACGAAGCGAACGTAGGTGTTCGTATAGGCGGGAACGTTTGGTTAGACGCCGGCATCATGCCGTCGCACATTGGATGGGAAAGCGCCGTGGGAAAGGATTGTCCCACCCTTACCCGCAGCATTACGGCAGACAATACGCCGTACTATGAGGCCGGCGCCAGGATCATATGGACGCCCAACGAAAAATGGAGCCTTGCCGCCATGTATCTCAACGGCTGGCAACGGGTAAAACGGGTAGACGGCAACCAGACACCGGGATTCGGCACCCAGATCACGTTCAAACCCTCTTCCGGCGTAACGCTTAACTGGAGCACTTTTGTGGGAAACGATAAGCCTGATTCCGTACGGCAGATGCGTTATTTTAACGACGTTTACGGTATCTTTAATATCACTGACAAGCTTAGCCTTACCGCAGGTTTTGACTATGGCCTGGAGCAGAAGAAGAAAGGCAAAAGCGATCTGAACAACTGGTATTCCCCGGTATTGATCGCACGCTATGCCTTTACCAATAAGATCGCACTGGCCGGCCGGTATGAATATTACCAGGATGATGATGAAGTGATCATCGCTACTGATGTACCGGGAGGATTCAGAACGAGCGGGTATTCGCTCAATGTGGATGTGGCGCCGGCGGATAATGTGCTGTTCCGGGTGGAGGGTAAATTGTATGACAGTAAAGACAAGGTTTTTGTAAAAGATATTGAAAGGAAGACCAGTAATGTGGCTATTACGGCTTCCCTCGCAGTTTCGTTTTAACCATTGCAAAACCACCCCACCCTTTGCCATGATGATGCAACGTTTTTTACATATGGCCGATAAGACCGGTCGCGGTGAATTCAAGATCTACATTGGCATGAGCGCCGGTGTGGGAAAAACTTACCGCATGTTGCAGGAAGCGCATTCCCTTTTGCGAAAAGGGGTGAATGTGCAGATCGGATATATTGAAACGCATGGCCGGAAGGAAACAGAAGCCTTGCTGGACGGAATTCCCGTTATCCCCCGCCGGCAGGTTTTCTACAAAGGCAAGATGCTCGAGGAAATGGATCTCAACGCCATCCTGCTGCTGGCGCCGGAATGGGTGATCGTGGATGAGCTGGCGCACACGAATATTCCCGGTTCGCGGAATGAGAAGCGGTGGCAGGATGTGATGGACATCCTCAATGCCGGGATCAATGTGATCTCCGCTGTGAACATCCAGCATATGGAGAGCATCAACCACCAGGTGAAAGCCATTACCGGCGTGGAGATCAGCGAAAGAGTACCGGACAGCATGCTGCAGATCGCGGATGAAGTGGTGAATATCGACCTTACAGCGGATGAACTGATCACCCGGTTGAAGGAAGGAAAGATCTACGAGCAGAGCAAGGTGGAGACTGCGCTCAAGAACTTCTTTCAGGCGGAAAAGATTCTGCAGCTGCGGGAGCTGGCCTTGCGGGAGGTGACCTCACAGGTGGAACGGAAAGTGGAGACCGAGATACCCCGCGGGCAGCAGATGCGCCACGAACGGTTCCTGGCCTGTATATCCAGCAATGATGAGATCGCACGGAAGGTTATCCGCAAAACGGCCCGGCTGGCGGCATACTATCACGGTGAATGGTACGTCCTGTACGTGCAAACACCCCGGGAAAGCGTGGGGCGTATCAACCTGGCAGACCAACGGCACCTGATCAATAACCTGAAACTGGCTACGGAGTTGGGTGCGGAGGTATTACGGGTGCAGGATATCAACATTCCCGATGCTATTATGAAAGTAGCGATGGAAAAAGAAATCACCACCGTTTGCATCGGCAAACCGCATATCAGTCTCTTTGGCATAATTTTACGGACGAACATTTTCAACCAACTGCTGAAAACATTATCCTCTAATGAAATCGATCTTGTAATACTATCATGACACGGTTAAGGCTCAAAACAAAGATCACCGCAGGTGTGCTCTTCCTCTTTATGATGCTGATGCTGGTAAGCATCCTGGGATACTATTATCTAAGCCGGGTGAACCAGGGAGCGAGAGCGATCCTGCAGGATAACTATGAGTCCGTGGAGTATGCCAAGAACATGCTGAAAGCGCTGGAGAAGAATCCGGTGGACCAGCAGACCTTCCTCAACAATCTTAAAAAGCAGGAAGAGAATATTACGGAAAAGGGAGAACGAATGGTGACGGAGCGTATCCGCCGGCATTTTTCCGACTCCGTGCCGGCCAGCGAGATCCGGAACGATATTTACACCATCATGGAGCTGAACATGAACGCCATCGTGCGGAAACATCAGCATACAAAGGATACGGCAGATAAAGCGCTGCTGTATATCGCCGTCATCAGCGGCATCTGCTTCCTGCTGGGTGTCACCTTCGTGTATAACTTCCCGGGATATATCGCCAACCCGATACATGAGCTCACCGAAGGGATCAAGGGGATTGCGCAGAAGAAATATGAACAACGGCTTTATTTCAAATCGGAGGACGAGTTCGGGGAACTGGCCACGGCATTCAACACCATGGCAGAGAAGCTGAATGAATATGAGCATAGCAACCTTGCCCGGATCGTATTTGAGAAGAAACGCGCCGAAGCGGTGATCAGTAGCCTCAAAGATGCTACTATCGGGATTGACGACAAGGGAACCATCCTTTTTGCCAATGCTGAGGCCCTGCAATTGCTCAGTATGGAAGAAAAGGACGTTGTCGGATGGTCTGCCGCAACGCTGGCCAAACAGAATGACCTGCTGCATTACCTGCTCAACAAACAGGACAACGGGCCGGTGAAAATCGTGACGAATGGAAGGGAAAGCTTTTATACCCGTGAAACCCTCGACATTCATCATGATAATGCCAAGATCGGTTACGTGATCATCCTCAAGAACATCACCACCTACAAAGAGATCGATATCGCCAAAACGCATTTCATCGCCACGATCTCGCACGAGCTGAAAACCCCGCTTGCGGCCACCGATCTCAGTCTGCAATTACTGGAGGATGAACGCACCGGCAACCTCTCCACGGAACAAAAGGAGCTGCTGGACAGTATCCGGCAGGATAACCGTCGTATGATCCGCATGGTGGGCGAGCTGCTGGATTTCTCCAGGGTGGAGAGCGGCAACATCCAGTTGCAGATCCAGTCCGTAGCGCCCCAGAATATCATCCAGTATGCGCTGGACACTGTGCAGAAGCAGGCTGACAGCCGGAATATACACATCCACACTACGATTCCGCCGGATGTACCCCACGTATCCGCTGATGCGGAAAAAAGCGCCTGGGTACTGGTGAACCTGCTCACCAATGCTATCCGCTATTCTACACCGGGCGCTGATGTGGAACTCACGGTAGAGCTAACGGAAACGGATACACTAAGCTTTAGTGTGCAGGATCATGGGCGGGGCATTGCACCTGCTTTCCGCAGCAAAGTTTTCGAGCGGTTCTTCCAGGTGCCGGGCATGGAGGATACGAGGGGCAGCGGTCTTGGGCTGGCTATTGCGCGGGAGTTCATAGAGGCGCAGGGGGGCATCATAGACGTAGAAAGCGAACCCGGTCGCGGCAGCCGTTTCTGGTTTGTGCTCCCGC
Source organism: Chitinophaga niabensis (assembly GCA_017849435.1). GTDB lineage: Bacteria > Bacteroidota > Bacteroidia > Chitinophagales > Chitinophagaceae > Chitinophaga > Chitinophaga niabensis_A. The sequence continues at coordinate 196,286 of JAFIGY010000002.1, read as the reverse complement.
TGGCGGCCGGCCATTAATTTTTCCCGATCTGTAGTATTTCCTGCCGAAGGGTCTCCTGTGCCTGATTATACACACTCACTGCATCGCGCAGGTTCGGCAGGATGCTTTGCAGCTGCCTTTTCAACCGGGCGGCCTGTTCTACCTCCATCATGATCTGGGCCAGCGGGAAAATGCGTACAACGGTCAGGCTTACACGAAGAAGACGTGCATAGCGCCAGGTGGCGTTCCAGTCCTCCTGCTGCGCACTGTGAATGGCGCTGTTCAATATACCGGATGTTCTTTCAAGGAAAGTATGCAGGGTTTCCAGCAGGTAATCCGGATCATTGTCTGCGATCTCCCGCAGGTAATGCAGGTCTACAAAGGATTTTGTGGATTCACCCCCATGCGCCGGACCGCTGAATGCGGCGAAGGCGGGATCCCTTTCCCCAAGCGCTTCGAGGATCTTCGCGAACAGCTCATCCGGAATGAATGGTTTGGAAATATAATCGTTCATCCCTGCCAGCAGGCATCGCTCCCGGTCGCCTTTCAGCGCGGAGGCCGTCATGGCGATGATGGGAATGCTCATCCCTTTTTCCCGTATCCTCAGGGTAGCCGTGAGTCCGTCCATTTCGGGCATTTGTATATCCATCAGGATGCAATCGAAATGGCCGGCAGCCAGTTTTTCTAATGCCTCCAGCCCATTCTCTGCGATGGTGACGGCGGCGCCTGCCTGTTCGAGCGTTTTGCGGGCCACTTTCTGGTTGATGAGATTGTCTTCCGCAACGAGTATCTGTTTGCCTTTAAGATGCAGGGGCGATGTATCGCCGGACGGTGTGAAGAGATTTTTGCTGAAGGGGATCGAAAAGTGGATGGTAGTGCCACCTTCATTGTTGCCTGATATGGAGATCCGGCCTTCCTGCAATTGTATCAACTGCTTTGTTAAAGCCAGTCCCAGTCCTGCTCCGCCATGCCTTCTGTCATTATTCCCATGCAGCTGCGAGAAGCTTTGAAATACGGCCTCATGCATATGTTCGGGAATGCCGATGCCGGTATCGCTCAGTTCAAAGGAAAGCAGGTTGGTGGCATGATCCTGACCGGTCAGTCTAACGTGCAGATCGATATGCCCCTTTTCCGTGAATTTGATGGCATTGTCCAGCAGGTTCCGCAGTACGGCTTCCAGCTTGGTGTGATCGCCGAGTACGTGATCGGGAATATGTTCATCGAGATGAAGTTCCAGATGCAGCCCTTTGGCTGTGGCCCTTTTCTGCTCTCCCAGTACAACTTTCCGTATGAGGTGCCGGGGATCGAAGTCTGTAAAAGAGAGCGCGAGTTTACCGGCATTTAACTGTGAGAAATCAAGGATCCTTTCCACCAGCATCATCAGGTTGTTCGCAGAGTCCTTGATATCGTCCACATACTCCTTCTGTTCCGGTATCATACTGGTTTGCTGCAGCAGGTTGGTGATGCCGATGATACCATTGAGCGGTGTTCTGATCTCATGGCTCATATTGGCCATGAACCTTTCCTGTGCGTATTTCGACTGCTCTGCTTTCTTTCGGGATTCGATCAGCGCATGTTCGTTCGCGATCCTTTCCGTGATGTCCGTCGCGATGCCACAAAGTCCGTATATCCTCCTCACATGGTCACGCAGCGGGAACTTGGTGATGAAGAAGTAGCGGGGGCCCTCGCCGGTATCGATGGATTCTTCCATTTCAACGGGCATTTCATAGAGCAATGCTTCCCGGTCGTACGGCGCGTTCTTCTCCGGCTTCAGTACATCCGGGAAATCCTTGTCTGTTTTCCCGATGATCTGTTCGCTGCTGATCCCGAAAACTTCTTCAAAACGCCGGTTCACGAGGAGATATTTGCCGGCGATATCCTTGATGAACATTACCGCAGGCGTGTTTTCGAGGATGGACTGGAGGCGGTGATGGAGAACGTCCATTTCTTTGTTGGCGCGTTCCAGTTCCAGCTGGTACATCTTTTTCTGATGGATGTCTTTCACAATACACTGGTATCCTTTGAAAGCGCCTTTGTGGCGTACGAGCACCGCCTGTTGCTCCACCCATATCTTTTCCCCGTTCTTACGGCGGATGGGGAATTCGAAGGTAGTGGCTTCCGGGCCTTCGAAGGACTGGTTTTCGTAGAAGGCTTGCAGTTCTTTTTGCTGCGAGGGGTCCAGCAGTATGCTGTATTGTTTGCCGATCAGCTCTTCCGGCTTATACCCGGTGAGGTCGACAGATTTGTTATTGACGTAAGTGAAGAAGCCACCGCGGTTGGTAGTGTACATGGTCACCCCTGCATCTTCGATCAGCTGCCGGTATTTTTCCTCGCTGGTGCGGAGATGTTTTCCTTCCTGTTCCGCCTTACGGATATTCCTGTACAGGCGGAAGAGGCCGGAGAGGAGGAAGATCAGGCAGATGGCGCTTCCGAAAATGGACAGCAGGTAGGGGATGCGGTTATGCCAGTGATTGCTGAGGCGCTCATCCAGCGAGAGGTGTTCCTTTTGCAGGATATTGCCCGTTAGCCGGGATACTTCATCGGAAGAAGAAGCGCCGCGTTTTGTTTGCAGCATGGCGCCCGCCATCACGGGAGCTTCGCGGGTAGCGCTGATCAGGTAGTTGAAGAAGGCGATCTTTTTATAGACTTCAGTTTTCAGGGAATCCAGCTGGCGCAGCTCCGGGGGATTATTGCGGTAGAGCATCACGAGGTTTTCCATCGGTGCGCGGAGGTGGGTTTCCATATAGTCTTCCCGGTACAGGAAACCGGAGTCCCCGGTGATCACATATCCTCTCACAGCAGATTCCAGGGATTTCATCATGTATTCTACCTGTTCCAGCTGGCGGATCTTATCGTTGGCGATACGGAGCTTTTCATTATTTTCATTGGAAACACTGTCCGCCGACCCGGCGTACCAGGTGAACCAAGCTACGGAGATAATGGCAGCAACAATTACGACAATGACGGGGCTGCTGAATTTTTTCATAAATATTTATTGTCAATCCCGCCATACATAAGGTTTTCCGCGCTCAGGGGTCAAGAAACATGCACCGCTTCCGTACGGCCGGATTGATTTTGGTGTAGAAACTGCTAGATTTACAATTTACTTAAATTCTGCTAATCGGCCACGGGGTTATTGCCATGATTTATTTTTGCAATATTTTAACCCTTTGATTTATTAGCATTCCATTAAATTTGCCTGATATTCTTTTTGCCAAGCATTTAAACATATTATGAAAAAATTACTTTTTACGCTGGGTTTCATCGCAGTCGCTACAGGTGTTTTTGCGCAGGATAATACGGCTGGCGCGGCCATGGGTAAGGCAAAGCAAAGGGCTGTCTACTCCAGGGACTTCTTCATGATCCAGTTTTCTTATGACGGGTGGGCGCAGGCGCCGGACAGCGTAAAGACGAAAGGGCTTTCCCGCGGCTTCAATATGGCGCTGATGTATGATTTCCCTTTCTCCAAATCACATTTCAGCGTGGCGGCGGGTTTGGGCTTCAGCACCAGCAGCGTTTTCCTGGACAAGCAGCGGATTGATATGTCCAATGGCAGCTCCACTGCTGTACGGTTTATCAGTTCGGATCTTTACCGTAAATACAAGGTGGCCACCACTTACCTGGAGATCCCGCTGGAGATCCGCTACCGCCAGGTGTCAGACAACGCCAATAAGGGCTTCAAAGCGGCGATCGGCGCCAAAGTGGGCATGCTCGTGAACGCACATACGAAAGGGAAGAACTCGTTAGGCGGGGAGAAGAATATCATCAAGGAACAGAACAAGCGGTTCTTCAACCCCTGGCGTTTTGCCGCTACGGCGCGCATAGGGTACGGCAACTTTGCGTTATTCGGTTCCGTGAACCTGAACCCGCTGTTCAAGGATAACACCAACCTGGATATCAGGCCTTACTCTATTGGTATTGCGTTGAGTGGATTGTAATCCATCCACTGGTAAATAATTGAAAAAGGGATCGTTTTACAGCGATCCCTTTTTATTTTAAATCCCTTTAAAAACCGGCTTTCGTTTCTCCAGGAAAGCGGCAATCCCTTCCCGGTTATCTTCCGAATTCCCGGCAATTTCCTGGCAATAGGCTTCGTAATCCAGCACGGCGTCCAGATCTTCCGTCATGCCCTTTGTAAGCATTTTTTTCAGCATGCCGATGGCTTTCGTAGGGGCGTTGGCGTAGAATTCCGCTTCCGCCTGTACGGCTTCGTCCAGTGCCTCGGGCTTTACGACTTTGTTGAGGAGCCCCAGGCCGAGGGCCTCCTCCGCGCTCAGCTTGGTGGCCTTGGTAGCCAGTTCAAATGCGCGATGGTAGCCTACGGTGCGGGGCAGAAAATAAGAGGAGCCAGAATCCAGTACCAGCGCGATATTGATAAATATCTCTATCAGCGACGCGTTTTCCGAAGCAATGATCACATCGCAGGCCAGTGCGAGCGAACATCCTGCGCCCGCCGCCACACCGTTCAACCGGCAGATCACAGGTTTCGGCATATTACGGATGGCGCGGATGATGGGATTATATCGCTTCTGCAGCGATTCTCCGAGGTTGCGGGCCCCTTCCTGTGCCGCTTTGAGATCCTGACCACTGCAAAAAGCCTTTCCGGCCCCGGTCAACACAACGGCTCTTACTTCCTTGTCTTTCTCAACCTGTTTTAATGCATCCTGCAGTTCGAAGCTGAGGGCATCATTGAACGCATTGTATACGTCAGGCCGGTTGAGCGTGATGGTAGCTATCTTGTCGCGTGTATCAAGGATTAAGGAAGAAAACATAGAAGCGATTTAAAAACTGTCAAAATCCGCAAATTGACTACAGCGTTTCCTTTAACCAGTTGAAGAATTCCCGTTGCCAGGTAATGGCGTTCTGCGCGCTCAACACCCAGTGATTCTCTTCCGGGAAATACACCAGTTTGCTCTTGATCCCTTTCAGCTGCGCGGCCTGGAAAGCCTGCAGACCCTGTTCGATCCCTACGCGGAAGTCGATCCCGCCCTGCACGATCATGATCGGCGTGTTCCAGTTGTTGACCAGGTTACTGGGGTTGAACTGCTCATAGGTTTTGGCATTGGCCTTGTCCCAGTACGCGCCGATATCCCAGTTCGCAAACCACAGTTCCTCGGTGGTGCCGAACCAGCTGCGCAGGTCAAACAGACCATCGTGCGCGATGAAAGTTTTGAACCGGTTCTGATGTACACCGGCCAGCATGTACACGGAATATCCGCCATAGCTGGCGCCTACGGCACCGAGGCGTTTTTTATCTACATAAGGTTCTTTACTGATGTCATCAATCGCGGAGAGATAATCGCGAATCGGCTGCCCGCCCCAATCCTTGCTGATATCCGCATTCCATTTCACGCCGTGGCCGGGCATCCCCCTGCGGTTAGGAGCGATCACAATGTAACCCTGCGCTGCCATCAGCTGGAAGTTCCAGCGGAAGGAATAGTATTGGCTTAATGCGGATTGCGGGCCCCCCTGGCAATACAGGAGCGTGGGATATTTTTTAGCAGGATCGAAATCGGGCGGGAAGATCACCCAGGCCAGCATTTGCCTGCCGTCTGTGGTTTTGATCCAGCGTTCTTCCACTTTGCTTTGCCCGATGCTGCTGTAGATATCGTTGTTGACAGTGGTGAGCTGTTGGAGGGTGCCGTTTTCGAGGTCAACAGTGTAGAGCTCTGCGGCATGGTTCATATCCGCACGGGTTACTACCATCCTGTTGCCGGATTGGCCTACAAAACCGTTCACGTCAAACTGGCCTTTGGTGATCTGTTTGATGGCTTTGCCGGAAGGATTGAGTTCGAAGAGCTGTTCGGTGCCTTTGATGACGGCCAGGAAGTAGATCTTTTTGCCGTCGTTGCTCCAGCGGCTGGCGGAAACGGTGCCATCCCAGCTTTGGGTGAGATTGGTACGGGATTTTGTGGCAAGATCATATACGATCACATCGTTCTTGTCCGCCTCAAACCCGTCGTGCGCCATACTCAGCCAGGTGAGGCGTTTGCCATCGGGACTGAACACCGGCTGTACATCATAACCTTTCATTCCTTCGGAAAGGTTCGTGGTTTTGCCGGAGGCGATGTCGTATTGATAGATATCGGTATTCGTGCTGATCGCGTAATCTTTGCCATGCTTTTTCTTACATACGTAGATGATCTGCTTCCCGTCCGGCGACCAGGTGAAGTCTTCCGCGCCACCGAAGGGCATCTGGGGGCAGTCGAATAATTCGCCTTTCATGATATCCACCGGCTCACCCACCTTTCCGCTCTTCGCATCGTATGATGCATAGCATACGTGATTGTAATTACCATCTTCCCAGGTATCCCAGTGACGGTAATTGAGGTTGGTGTAGATCTGTACGTTGGATTTCGGAAGATCCGGGTGAAAATCCATGCCACTCACTTTTTCCAGCTTCACCTCGCGGGAGAAGAGGATTGCGCGGCCGTCAGGGGACAGGCGGATATTCTGCATCCCGCCTTCTACATTTGTTTTCTGCACCGGGTTGCCGCCGTCTTTATCCATTTCCCATAGCTGGCCTTTGTAGCTGTAAGCGATGCGGCCATCGGGCAGCACCTGCGCGCCGGATTCCGTGCCTGGACTGGTGGTCAGCTGTTTTGCAGTACCCCCTCCCGGTGGGATGGCGTAGAGATTGCGTTCACTTTTGTTTTCCGCAAGGGTATAGCGGCTAACGCCATAGAGGACCGTGCCATCCGTCGCGATCGTTTCCCCGCTCACTCTTCCCAGCTGCCAGAGCAGCTCAGGGCTCATTTTCTGTTGTGCCATGCCGTGTTGAATGAATAAAATACCTGCTAACAGGAATGTTTTACGCATTGGTGTAGATTTTGTTGTGATGAGGCATAAATGTAGGAAAAATTAGCCTACCGCCCGTTGCGCAGGAAGCCATCCCGAAATCATTAACTTTGCACAAATTTATTAGACGCTTTGATAGAGAAACAACAAGTGATCGCCGATGAAAGAGCCGTACTGATCGGGCTTATTCACAAAGAACAGACCGAAGCGCAGGTACAGGAGTACCTGGACGAGCTGGCGTTCCTGGCAGATACCGCCGGAGCGCAGGCCGTAAAGCGGTTCACGCAGAAGCTGCCGCATCCGGACAGGGCTACATTCATCGGGAAAGGGAAACTCGAAGAAGTGCGGCAATACGTTGCCGGCAAAGATATCAGCCTGGTGATATTTGACGATGAGCTTACCGGTTCGCAGATCGCCAATATCCAGAAAGAGCTCAAGGTAAAGGTCATTGACCGCAGTGACCTGATCCTGGACATATTCGCGCGCCGTGCCCGGACCGCGCAGGCCAAGGTACAGGTGGAGCTGGCGCAGTATCAATACATCCTGCCGCGGCTTCGCGGGATGTGGACGCACCTGGAGCGGCAGAAAGGGGGTATCGGGATGAGGGGGCCCGGTGAAACGGAGATCGAAACCGACCGCCGTATTGTGAAGGACAAGATATCGCTCCTCCGTAAACGTCTCGCGGAGATCGACAAACAGTCGCTCACCCAGCGGAAGGACCGCGGGGAATATATCCGTGTGGCGCTTGTGGGATATACCAACGTTGGCAAGAGCACGCTCATGAACCTGCTCAGCAAAAGCGAAGTGTTCGCCGAGAACAAACTGTTTGCCACGCTGGATACCACCACCCGCAAGGTCGTGTTTGAACAGACGCCGTTCCTGCTAAGCGATACCGTAGGATTTATCCGCAAACTCCCCCATCACCTGGTAGAAAGTTTCAAATCCACGCTGGACGAAGTGCGGGAAAGTGACATCCTGATGCATGTAGTAGACATTTCCCATCCCAAATATGAAGACCAGATAGAGGTTGTCAATCGCACGCTTTCCGAGCTGAAGACGCTGGACAAGCCCACTATCCTCATCTTCAACAAAATGGATCTCTACGAAAAGCAAACCTTCGACGAGTGGCTCACCGAAGAGGTGAAGCAGGACATCCTGCAGCAGCTGAAAGACAGCTGGCAGCACCGCTCCCATGGCAACTGCGTGTTCGTTTCTGCCACCGAAAGGCGCAACATCGACGAGCTGCGGAAAACCATCCTTGACAAAGTAATGCAGCTTTACCGCGAGCGTTATCCCTATAAAACGGAATACTTCTTTTAATGAGCAAATAGCCGGCTGACAGGAATGGCTTCTTCGACCGGGCTTATAAAAACGGAATACTTTATTTGATGAGCAAACAGTACAACTGGTACCGGCTGACGGATGCGGATGATCCGGTGGTGGCCGAACAGGCGATCGCCGTGTATGAAGTGCATGGAAAGAAGATTTGTTTTTCCCGGTTTGGGGGGCAGCTGTATGCATTCGCGTATAAATGTCCGCATGCCGGGGGGCTGTTGGCCGAGGGGTTTATTGATGGGCAGGGGAATGTAGTTTGCCCGCTTCACCGGTACAGGTTTTCCTTGCGGAATGGGTATAATTCCAGTGGTGAGGGGTTTTATCTTAAAACTTATCCCATTGAAATGCGGGAGGATGGGATTTTTGTGGGGATGGAGAAGAGCTGGCTGAGCTGGTGACCTGCGCTCATGCGGGTTTTTGCTAATGTGTTATTTTGGGAGTGTTTGGAAAAAAAGTCCAAATAGATTTTGCGGGAATGAAAATTTGTATATTTTTGCAATCCCAATTTGAAACGGGAACTTCCTCCTTAGCTCAGTTGGTTAGAGCATCTGACTGTTAATCAGAGGGTCGTTGGTTCAAGTCCAACAGGGGGAGCAAGCTTTTAAACCTGGCAGTAATGCTGGGTTTTTTGTTTTATATAACGAATGGCTCGTGTCTCACGAGCCATGGTAGGGGAATCCTGCTATTTCTGATACATTTTGTTGTGCGCTGGCTGTATATTTATTTCCGCAACATGAAATTTTCTAAATTAATACTTCCACAAGGAATTTCTTTTTCGTCGATTAATGATAGTGGCGGCGGGCCGGTAAATCGTGAAATTCTATAAAAAAGACTGCCCCCTTTTAGGCTAAGTCCTGTACGCAGGGTGCCCTTTGCTCCTTCAATCAGGCAGAGTATTACGACATAAAAACCACTGGATTCTTTTGGATTAATTGATCTTTTCAACGAGGACGATTTATGAATACTGCTATCTAAAAAAGTTTCCACGTCTGTCAGACCATGATTAAACAAGTGTTCTTTATCAAGTGTCATTGTGTCGGAAGGAACCAGTATTTTGAAGTATTTACCAGGTAAAGAGGGAACTTCATATGAATTTACAGGAAAGTCAATATTCAATTCCAGAGGATTATCTGTTTCATTAATTATCCGGGTCCAAAATACAGCATAAACATATACCTCACCATTAGAATCAGTATATTTTATTCCACCTTTTGGGAAACTGTTTTGTATTATTAGACGCTTACCGATAGAATCAGTATACTCATACTTAGAGTAAATATTACGTTCATTAGATCCGACGGAAGTGACTATGTTTTTTGTTTCGGACTTGCTATTTTCTTTTGGAAGGCCTGATTTGTTTTGTCCCCCACAGGAAGTGCAAAAAACAAACAAGAAGAGCAAAGTATGTACGTGTATATGTTTCATTTTATTTATTGATCCTGTAGTGAAAGTATCTCGCTTGCCTTTTTTATCACGGAATGGTCAAACCCCGCATTGCGGAAATATTCAAAATCATTTTTCAAAGTTTTGCTTAACTCGCTCACAGTGTGCCCTGACTTTAAATATTGTCTATATAGCTCAATCGCTTTGGTGAAATCACCCTTAAAGAGAAACGAGTGAGCTAAGTTTTTTACTAGCGACGAGTCTGAAGGTTCGCTGGCCAAACCCTTCGATAAAAAGCCAATCGCTTTGTCATAATTTTTAGTCTCCAGCAAATGACGACCCAAAACACCCGATTGCCCGGGTCTCGGTTTCAGTGTATCTAAAGTGGTTATCTTTTGCCCAGTTGCGCGCAGCCGGCCATTAATCGTATTCGAATAACCGGTTACTGTCCCGGCATTATCGAAAGTAAAAGTCTTTGTGCCCCCTAATTCGAGGTTGCGAAAATCGGTTGACGACGTAAAATACATTTTGCTGTTGATGCCATCGGCCCACAAGTAAAGCCCGTCTTTTCCTTTTTTTATTTCTGAAAAAAATCCGTCTAGTATATATTCGCCGATGTATTTCGAGGTGATGGTGTCGTTTACCGGTAAAGTAGTTATTTCTTCAGGTTTTCTGAAACCCACCCAATTATATGCGAGTGCTATGCTGTTAACCAGTTCGAATGCAATGGTAGCGTCGTCGGAATTTACAAATATCGCAGCTCCCTTTCCGTTTGTTAATCCACCAATGAATAAACCTGAGAACCCCTCGTTACTGGCGGTATGATCGAAGTACTTTTCGCCGTTCCTATTCTGTATGAAGGTACCCATTGCCACATCATTTTTGTAGGGCGTTACATGCAATTTTACCATTTCCTGGTTCAACACTTTTGATGACTTTCCCTGGTAAGCCTGCTGCATTTCAAGAATGTATTTGCATATATCTGTGGGTGTAGTCCATAATCCGGCCGCTGCTTTTTCCGGGTATACATGATACTTTCCCGGAACTTCATTGCCGTCGCTTTTGTACCCTGTTGCCAAATTTTTTCGTTGGTTGACTGCCGGGGGTTGACTATAAGAACTGTTGTTCATTCCCAGTGGCCGGAACACATGCTCATACATGTATTGCTCATATCGTTGTTTTGTAAGATCGGTAAGCATTTGCTGCGTTATAAGGGTACCTCCCCCGGAATAGCGGGGTCCCGTACCCGGTTCTGCCAGCGATCGTACAGCTTCCGTGTTGGAAGGAGCCCGGCCATCTAAAATATCGGTGACTGCAGCAATTACACTATCCCGTTGGTAACCGGGGAAGCCATGAACCGACAGGCCGGCAGTGTGACTGAGCAACTGGGCGGTTGTAATTTTCTTGCCATGGGACACGGTGTCATAAGGAAATTTCCAGTTGACGAGGTACTGGTTGATGTCTTGGTAGAGATCCAGCTTTTCCTGTTGCGCCAGGTATAAGATACCTACTGCGTTTAGTGACTTACTGATCGATCCGGGTTCAAATAGGGTATTGGTAGTTACTTTCCTGCCTTCTTTTTTGTCAGCATAACCATACCCTTTGGCCCACACAATCTGGTAATTGTCGATAACGGCGACACTTAATCCCGCCACATTGTAATGTTTCATTCTTTCAGAAAGGCTGTATAGTTTACCGTCGATGACCAGGCCGCCCGATAGGCTGTTTTCCACCCGGGCGATCTGTTCGTTTACGGCTTTTGAATACTGCTGCTGTGCGATGACTACTGTAAGCCAATGGCACAAAAGGACTGCTAAACTGATTTTTTTCATAGTTGACAAACCTATCCGTTATTTTGTCGTTGCAGCCTGAAATGGTGTAAAAAGGTTGTAAAACAATGTAAATGCTGTGTAAAATCGATTTACATTAGCGATTCAAGTTTAGCTTTACCGGTATGAAGCAATATTACTTATTCGCCGTCCTTTCGGTATCCATGGTAGTAGTTGCTATGGCTTTTGCAAAAAGGGACAATGAGCATCCTGATAAGCACCTGGAGATTGTGCTTCGTAATATCGGGCATCAGGTGTTGCTTCATTCCAAAGATTCGACATCCCGGGTATTGCCGGTTAAAACAGTCAATGACAACACTTACCAGATTTCCTTTGAGAACAGTTTCGGATTCACTCCCGATACGTTAATGAACATAGTGCATCAGCAACTGGCAAAAACGGACAGGCAGGGAGGTTATACGGTGAGTGTAAATGAATGCGTTCAAAACCAGACCATTTTTGCCTATGAAGTAAATACAGCCAGTGGCGATTTGAAACCCTGCCGGGGGCGCGAACAGAAAATAGGCTGCTATGTAATTGAAATTTCATTTCCCTCAAAAAAGTCATTCACCTATGGCTGGCTTTTGCCCGCCTTTATCCCGGTAACTTTGGCAGGGCTTTATTTCGCTCGCAGGCGGAATAGAATTTCAGAACCCCAGGAACTTATAGAGGAAAAGGTTGGAAAATCTCTATCAAATGAAACCGAAACCGTTCTGAGTATTGCTGATTATAAAAGTTTGGGGACTTTTTTATTTTTTGAATCAAAAGGAATTCTTAGCCTTAACGGCAAAACCATTGAGCTTTCCGTTAAAGAGACGAAAGCACTAAGCATACTAACATCGAACCAAAACCAGGTAGTTGGAAGGGATCTACTGATGAAAGAAATCTGGGAGGATGACGGCGTTTTTGTCATCACCCGCAATGTGGACGTTTTGATCTCCAAGCTCCGGAAGAGATTAAGCGCTGATCCATCTATTAAGATTGTGAATGTGCATGGTAAAGGATACAAACTGATTGTGTAAGCCGGTTTGTATGCACAAGAAATTGTCAGGAGGCATACCACCCCGGATAAACAGCAAGCCTAATGTATTCATTATCATAAATTTATTCAACCAGGCATTCATTGATAATTATTAGATCGGATATCACTTGGTTAGATAACTGTCCAACAGGGGGAGCAGGGGAAATCAAACCTTTACAAAGGATCGCTAAAGCGGTCCTTTTGTTTTTGCCAACAATGTGTTGGCTGATGGGGAATAGAGAAAGCCAGGTACAAAATCCGGTACCATTTTCTTTAAGCTTTCAGGATCAAAATCATCTACAAAACCTGTTCCGATAGCGCTTACAGCAGTAAGCCCACCCTTGTCTTTCGGAAGATCTTCTGGTATTGTATCTAACTCACGAACTATCTCGCAATTATTTCTAATGTCAAATAGAATTTTTAAATACTTAGTAGTAGCGTAGCACCCCCAAAAAGGGTGATATAAAAACACAAAATCATTCCGTATCTTACCAGCTGGCTTTGTTGTGAATGTAAATGATAGTCACAACCCCGCGCAGAGGCAAACTATACTTATGAAAAAATCGATCCGACTAGTTGTTACACACTTTGTAAAACGATTCTCCGGAATCTCCCCTGTAATACTGCTTTTTGCCGTTCTCTATTCCAGCCCGGGACTAGCCCAGGTCATCGCAACCGCGAGCCAGGGAACGCCTGGACCAACGTCATATTCCACTTTAAAAGGAGCCTTTGATGCCATCAATGCAGGTACGCATCAGGGGAATATTACGCTCAGTATCACCGGTAATACCACCGAGATCGCCACCGCTACCTTAAACGCCTCCGGTAACGGCAGCGCCAGCTATACCTCTGTGAACATAAAGCCGGCGGCCGGTATTACACCAACCATTACGGGTAATCTCAGTTCTGCTTCGGTGATCAGGCTGAACGGATCCAATAATGTAACAATAGATGGCTCTAACAGCGGAACTTCAACAAAAGATCTGACATTAATCAATACCAGTGGCTCTATCAGCAATGTGCTCGCTATCGGCTCCGTAGGTACAACACCCATCAGCAATATATCCATCAGGAATACAGTCATCATTAATGGCACAAACACATCAACGGCCGTTGTTGCAGGTGATGCCGGCGTAATTGGCAGTCCGGGCTATTTCAATAACATAACGCTTCAGAATAACGATATAAGGAAAACATATATTGGAGTATATTTTTATAGCGCCACCAACACATCCAATAGTAATATCAAGATAACAGGGAATGATCTGAACGCTACAGGAAGCAATGCTATCCGCCTGGTTGGCATTTATGCGCAATCCGTAAATGGGCTAACGATCAGTGATAATAACATTGGGAATTTTGATCCTGCCAGCCCCGAATTCGATCGTGGTATATGGCTTGCGACCGGTACTGTTAACGCGACCATTTCGAAGAATAATATTTCAGGCCTGGCTTATTCAGGTTCCAGCAACTATGCGCCTATCGGTATCAATATCTCCCCCGGAGTGTCAAATGCCAATATTGTTGTCAACGACAATATAATTAATACCATAACCAGTTCAGGCAGTTTTTCTCCTATCGGTATTTACTCGTACACCGCTGCATCCGGAATTGCGATCGCCAACAACAAGATCAGCACCATCAAGAATACGAATGTCACTGGTTATGGTGCCGCCGGTATTATATTGGCAAATACTATCAATACTGCCGCCACCAAAGTGTATAATAATTTCATTTGGGATATTACAGGAACAGGGGGGAACAGTTTTAACGCCAATGACAACGGGAATGGAATTGTGGTAGATGGCGGCGGCGGTTATGATATTGACTTTAATACAGTTGTACTGAATACTGACCCCGTTTCAACGGGTGCTCACAAGTCCTCATGCCTGTTGATCACTGTCAACGTAACTGCAACCGGTACTATCAATGTGCGAAACAATATACTGGCTAACCTGCAAACTACCGGAAATGCCAACAGCAGGTATGCTTTATCCAATGCGAGCACGGCAAGTGTTTTTGGTACGATAGATTATAACGACTATTACAGCGTAAGCGGTAATCTTGGCATAAGTGGCACTACATCGGCAACAACTATAGCACAGATGCAAACGTTGATGGGAGGAAATGCACATGCGCTCAATGTAGAACCTGTATTTGTTGCCTCCAATGATCTGCACCTGAACCCTTCTGCCAATAACATGCTGGATGGTAAGGGAACACCCGTCCCAGGGATCACTACAGATATCGATGGCGATACACGTAACAGTACCGCTCCTGATCCCGGGGCTGATGAATTTATCGTTTGCCCCCTCATCACCTTTACCACACAACCGGCCAATGGGAGCATTTGTGAAAAGGGGGGTAGTTCTTTCTCTACTGCTGCCACGAATGCTTCCACTTATCAATGGCAGGTGGACGCCGGCAGTGGATTCACGAATATTGCGGATGATGCCGTTTATAGCGGAACGAAGACAGCGAATCTTATCCTGACCAATATTCCGGCCAGCTATAATGGATATATTTACCGTTGCCTGGCTAAAGGCAGATCGGATTGCCCGGCTGTTCCATCCAACACAGCTACCCTTACCGTAAATCCATCGAAAACCGTAACGGAAGAAATTACCATCTGCCAGAATCAGTTGCCTTACAATTGGAATGGAAAAAGTATACCCGCTGGCGGCAATGCGGTGGCAACTTTTACTACTCCCTCATTGTTGACCGGTTGCGATAGCACAGTTACACTGAACCTGGTGGTCAACACTTTACCAACGATCACCCTTCAGCCTGCCAGCGGTGCTGCTGCTTCCGGATCTGATATCTCTTTTTCCGTGACGGCTACAGGCGGCGGTACATTTTCATACAGGTGGCAGGAAGATGCCGGGAGCGGTTTTACAGACCTGACCAACAATAGCGTATATAGCGGGGTCACTTCGTCCGAATTAAAAATAACCGGCGTAAAGGGAAGCATGAACAATTACCGCTATCAATGCATCATTACAAATACCTGCGGCTCTTCCACCAGCGGTATGGCAACACTAACCGTCAACAAACTCCCGCAGTCGCTGAACTTCTCAACACAAACAACGGGAAGCACTGTTGTTGTTACCTATGGAGACCCGGCCATAGATGGCGCTGCAACAGCTTCTTCAGGCGGTGCGGTTATTTATGCCAGTAGCAATACCACAGTCGCAACAGTAGACGGTAGTGGGAAAGTGACCATTTTAACTGCAGGTACTACTGTTATCACTGCATCCCAGTCCGGGAATAATGATTACCATCCTGCGTCGGATATCAGTTTTACGATACAGGTGAATAAGAAGACGATCACCGTCACCACCACACCGGCATCCAAAACCTACGGCGATCCAGATCCGGCACTGGCTTATACTTTCACCCCTTCCCTCGTTGGGGCGGACGCTTTTTCCGGTACGCTGCAACGCGCCGCAGGGGAGAACACGGGCACCTACGTTATAGGCCAGAATAATCTTTCTCTAAACAGTAACTATATCCTTACATATATACCTGCCAACTTTACGATCACAAAAAAAGCGATCACCGTCACCGCTACATCGGCATCCAAAACCTACGGCGATCCTGACCCGGCGCTAACCTACACTCACAGCCCCGCGTTGGCAGGTACAGATCAATTCACGGGTTCATTAAACCGTGCACCGGGAGAAAATGTTGGCACCTATACTATTCAACAAAATACATTAACCCTGAACGGTAATTATACCATCACTTATATTACCAATAACTTTACCATTAAGCCCCGGGCGATCACCGTCACCGCTACATCGGCATCCAAAACCTACGGCGATCCTGACCCGGTGCTAACCTACACTCACAGCCCCGCGTTGGCAGGTACAGATCAATTCACGGGTTCATTAAACCGTGCACCGGGAGAAAATGTTGGCACCTATACTATTCAGCAAAATACATTAACCCTGAACGGTAATTACACTATCACCTATATCGCCAATAACCTTATCATTAAGCCCCGGACCATTACCATTACTGCCACTCCGCAAAATAAGACCTACGGCGATCCTGATCCATCGCTGACATATACAATATCGCAGGCATTGGCGCCGGGGGATCAGTTCTCCGGCTCGTTAAGCCGTGTACCGGGAGAAAATGCAGGGGTGTATGGCATTGGCCAGGGTACCCTCGCATTGAATGGTAATTACATACTGAACTATAATGGCGCAAACCTGATCATTGGTAAAAGAGATCTGTCTATACGCGCGGATAACCAGTCGAGACCTTATGGCGCCCCCAACCCTGCGTTAACCATGACCTACAACGGTTTCGTGAACGGAGATAATGAATTAGTCATCACCCCTCCAATGATCAGTACTACAGCCACTACATCCAGTCTGCCGGGCAACTATCCTGTTACTTTGGCCGGAGGCATTGCCGCCAACTATCGTCTGATGCTTTCCAATGGAACGCTCACTGTGGAGAGTGTGCGGCTGCAGATCATGCAACAACCGGCGGATCAGTCGGTCTGCAAGGGATTGGCCGCACAGTTCAGAGTTACTACCTCCGTAACGCCCGCCGCAGCTCCCGTCACTTACCAGTGGGAACAAAGCATGGATGGAATAAACTGGCAGACCATCGCCGGGGCAACGGCTCCTGTTTATACTACCACCGGCAACGCGATGATGTATCTTCGCTGTACGATTGGAGCGCCGGGAGTTACCAGTCAAACGCAGATCGCGCAGCTCAACATCCATCCTTCTCCGTTGATAACAGCCGGCAAATCCAATGATATTGGCTGTGCTAACAACACCGCTCAATTGCTGGCCTCCGGAGCCCTGCACTACCGGTGGTCGCCGGAAGCGGGATTGAATGACAGCTATGTGAGTAACCCAATTGCCGCTCCAAATGTTACAACTACTTATATAGTTACGGGAACAGATGCGAACGGATGCATCGGGAGTGCTTATGTAACCCTGAATGTGGCTCCCCGGCAGTACCTGGTTCCCACCGCTTTTTCCCCCAATGGCGACGGGAAGAATGATTGTTTCCGTGTATCTAACTGGAGTAATGTAACACAGTTCGAACTCAGTATATATAGCAGAACAGGCATGCGGATCTTTTATACCAATAATCCCGCATCATGTTGGGATGGTACGTATAATGGCCAGCCACAACCGACAGCCACTTATGTGTACTTTATTAAAGCGGTTACGCCTTGTGGCCCAATTGAGCGGAAGGGAACAGTGATCCTGATCAGATAGCCGGTCAATATAAAGACCCGTGCAACATTTTATATGGGAGGAATGTTTTATAGGCGTGAATGGACGAGTATGAATTCCTCCCCACAGTTAACCTTATTCGACATAGGCACCCTCTGCGAGTATGCTATCCTTATCTCCCCGAACGAAACGGTGAAGAAGGATGTTCTCGCACAACGGGAAAAACTCAGCAACTACGTCGTCATCCCCGCATCCAGCCTGCGGTCGGTTCCTCACATATCTTTGCTGAAACTCAAATGCCGGGAGAACGACGGGTATATTGTCCATACTGTGCATCAGGCCTTACAAGACCAACACCCCTTCGGTATCACGCTACACGGGGCGGATATCTTCCTCCATGGAAAAGCAGCAGCCACCCTGCATATCCGGATAGAAGAGCCATATTGCATCAAAAGGATACATGAGCGGTTGTTCCATGAATTCGGGCTCCGGGAGAGAAGTTTCACACCCCACTTAACCATCGCAAAGACGGTTGCGGCAAAGTACGCCGATAAGCTGAAAGCATTATTGCCGATGTTCAGTTATTATAAGGAATTCATATGCGACAGGATCACTATCCTTAAAAAGCAGATCGGGGCAGACCGCCGTTTTCATGTACTGCACCAGGCATTGCTGAAATGATGACTGGCAGATATGTTAAGGACGGCCATCATTTTTAAAAAAATGCTATATTTCCTCCGTTTCCAGAACCATATAAAATTGACCTTAAACCTTTCCGATGAATACCAATCTGCACGAGGGGGAGGAAGTGCAAATACAGAAAGCATTGCAGCTGGCCCCAATTGGCGCTTTCCTTGCGGATATGGAAGGGAATTGTTTTTTCGTGAATAAAGAGTGGGAAAAGATCTCCGGTCTCAGTGCGGAAGCGTCTGTTGGGAAAGGATGGTTGCAGATCATATTGCCGGAAGATATTCCTCATGTAGGAGCGGTGATCCAGGAGGCGGTGGTCAACCCGCATGATCCGGTTATTTTTTCATTCCGGATAAAACATCCGGAAGAAGGCAGCATACGCTACTGCAATGTGAATGCCCGTGCAGTGAATCCGACCTCAAGAACGAAAGGGTATTTTATCGGTTATGTGCAGGATGTAACGGAGCAGAAGCTGGCGGAAAAGAAACAGCAGGAGCTTACTACACATTTGCAGGCATTGATTACTTCCCTGGAAGATATCGTTTTCGAGATAGATGGGAACCAGGTGTTCAGGAATGTGTGGGTGCAGGATGAAAGGATGTTGTTCATGCCGAAGGAGGTTTTTCTCGGCAAGCGCCTGGCAGACGTATTGGGACCGCAGGCAGCGATGTTCAACGAAATGCTGAACGCAGTGATCGCTACAGGAAAACAACAGGAGTTTGTCTACAGGCATATCGATGAAACAGTGAACCAATGGTACCGTATGAAAGCCATGCCGTTGCGTCAATCCCCTAACCCCTCGGAGTACTCCATGGTCCTGAGCATTCAGGACATCACAACCCAACAACTGGCCGAAATATCCCTGCAGGAAACCAGGGCCCACCTTGAGCTCAGCAACCAGCTCCTGGATGTGAGCCAGGAACTGAGCCACATCGGCGGCTGGGAAATTAATCTTGCAACAGGAGAAGTATTCCGCACAAGAATGATCTATGATATCTATGACGTACCATATGATTTCGATCTCACACTCGAATCCGCCCTCGGTTTCTTCGAGGAAGCAGATCGCGCTATCCTGAACCAGCATGCGGAGGCTGCCATAAAGCAAAGAAAGTCCTACGACCTGGAACTCCGCGTGATATCGGCAAAGCAAAAGAAAAAATGGATCCGGGCGATTGGTATACCGGTGGTCAGGAATAATAAAGTGGTGATGATCAGAGGCGCGCTCATGGATATCACGCAAAAGAAAGAAGCAGAACTGGAGCTCATCCGTGCCAAGAACGCAGCGGAAGAAGCAGCCAGGGCGAAATCCGATTTCCTCTCGATCATGAGCCATGAGATCCGTACACCACTTAACGGCATCATCGGGATCGCGAACCTGCTCAAGCTCAACTATACCCCGGATCAGGAGGAGTATATCAGCAACCTTCTCTTCTCCGCAGATCACCTGCTGCAACTGATCAACGATATACTCGATCTGAATAAAATTGAAAGGGATCAGTTCGAGCTGACCTACAGCATTGTAAACCTTCATGAACTGGTGAAGAATATTCACAACCAGTTCCAGTCACTGGCCGATGCGAAGCAACTGAAACTGCTATCGGATGTTGACTCCAACATTCCGAAGAAAGTGATTGCCGATGTGATCAGGGTGAGCCAGATATTGAATAACCTCGTGAGCAATGCGATCAAGTATACGGACAAAGGAACAGTGACCATATCTGCAAAGCTGGTATCCAAAAAGACAGAAAAGGTAACGGTGCATTTTTCCGTAAAAGACACCGGTATCGGGATACCCAAAGCGTTCCACGAAGCGGTGTTCGACAGCTTCCGGCAGGTGCAGCAGTCCGCCGTAAGGAAACAATCCGGCACAGGTTTGGGCCTTACGATCACCCAGAAGCTGATCACCTTGCATAACAGTCGTATCGCCCTGGAGAGCGAACCCGGCAAGGGCACGGAATTCTATTTTGATCTGATCTTTGAACTACCCACCAAAAAGAACAGACCGCCGCAACGGGCGCAGATATCCGAACTATCCACTTACGCCCGCAAGTTCACCGGGATGCGTATGTTGTTTGTGGAAGACAATCCCATCAATATCATGGTCGCGCAAAGACAGCTTGAATACTTCGGGATAAAGCCGGATTGCGCGCTGAACGGACAGGAAGCCCTGGGCCTGTTGCGAACAAATCAATATGATGTGGCCTTTGTTGACCTGCACATGCCGGAAATGGATGGGTATACCCTTTCAGAGATCATGCGGCAGGAATACCCGGAGGTACACATCGTGATCTTTACGGCGGATATTATGCCGGAGGTACGGCGGAGATTTGCGCGGAAAGGGATCTTTGATATCCTGAATAAACCCTTTTTTCCGCGGGAGATGCTGTCCACATTATTGAAGATCGCGCAGGTGAGGAAGATGGATATAAAATGACAGGAGCCGGCCAACGTAATGCAAGGCTGCGCCGTCATTTCATGTAAAAAAGTCGTATTTCGTTTATGCCGATTTCGAGGAAATTGGTGCCTAACCGTATAGTTATAGCACTGATAAGCCATGTCCTAATCCAGTATAAAGCATGTATTCTCTTATCAACTTCTCTTGCGAATTATGGTCCAATTCCCTTAAATTCGTAATCAGTTTTCGTGAACTATGACAATTCGTAAGCATTTTTCATATTCCATAAGCGTTTTTCAGGGAAAAGTGGCTCCAGAGGAGGGCGTTTTGGCTGGATACGGTACCATCATACGGCATTATGACTTGCAGGTTCCTATACCCGATCGGTTGGCACTTATAAGCCAGAAGCATAAACAGTACGAAACTGATGAGTGGATAGTACTATCGCCCCGGTACATGCCTGAAGATAGCCTTGCGGATCACCTAACCTTCGCACTAAAGTATGAAGGTGTTGATTTGGCGGTCTTAAAAAAGCTTTTTGGGGTATTGGCCGCTGACGAGGTCACAGCCATGATCGCAGCAGAGCCCACAGGTCTATATCGCCGCAGGCTATGGTTTCTCTATGAATGGTTGATGAACAGCCAGCTTGACCTTCCTGATCTTACGGCCGGAAACTATGTGGATGTTCTGGACGAAAATCTTCAATTCGGAAGCTCCCCCATGCTATCGAAGCGGCATCGGGTAAGAAACAATCTTCCAGGAGTTCCCGGGTTTTGCCCGTTGACTCGCAAAACCCCCGCACTGCAGAAATACATCAGGCAGGATCTGTCGAGTAGAATAAAAGCGCTTGTCGGGAAGATCCATCCGGATGTGATGGCGCGCACGGCCGCGTTCTTGCTTTTGAAAGATTCAAAAGCATCCTATGCGATCGAAGGAGAGCACCCACCGCAGAACCGCGCGCAGCGGTGGGGACGTGCAATTGGTCAGGCTGGACAAAGGGAGATTTCCAAGGATGAGCTCGTCAGACTGCAGCACATCGTGATAGATGATCGCCGGTTTACGAAAATGGGATGGCGCCAGCAAGGAGGCTTTGTGGGCGAGCACGACAGAAGAACCGGAATGCCTATACCAGATCACATTTCTGCGAAGTGGCAAGACCTGCCATCACTGATGGATGGTGTTATTGCCACAGATAGGCGGCTGGAAAAAGATGAGAAATTTGATGCTGTGATTGCCGCCGCAACGATCGCATTTGGTTTCGTATTTATTCACCCCTTTGTAGATGGTAATGGTAGGATACATCGGTACCTTATACACCACGTCCTTCTACGGAAAGAATACGTGGCCCAAGGTATCATCTTCCCGATATCTGCAATCATTCTCGAACGGCTCAACGAATATAGGCGTGCCCTAGAGCATTTCTCCACGCCTTCACTCGATCTCATAGAGTGGAAACCGTCGCCGGACAACAATGTGGATGTGCTGAATGATACCATCGATCTATATAAATACTATGATGCCACGAAGCAGGCAGAATTCCTCTATAGCTGTGTGCAGCAGACTATTGAAAAGACCATACCTGAAGAAGTCGACTACCTTGAAAAATATGCCCACATAAAGGAGTTTCTCGATAACCAGTTCGAAATGCCGGATAAAATGGTGGCCCTGATTGTTCGCTTTCTCGAGCAGGGCGAGGGGAAACTGTCCGAACGAGCCAGGATAAAAGAGTTTTCCGCACTGCAGCCGGAAGAAGTAGAGGTTATTGAAAATAAATATCGGGAAATATTTATGTGATCCATCCTAAGACCAGATATTCATCACATTGAAACTTCGCGCGCATTGTAATGAAAAAATTATATGCAGACATGAAATGGTCGTGATGATACATGATCACCTATATGAGCTACCGCAAATCGCCGTTTATTCATCCGCATATGTGCAAAAAAAAAGTCCCGCAATTGCTTGCGGGACCGTTGTTATGTTGAATCAGTTTGCGTTCATCATTCATTATATCATCTCCTTCAAAACAGCTGCAATTTTCAGGACGAACAACATTGATCATTTTACATATTTCCGCACTGCCAGCAAGCGGTCAGACAATTCACTGTTCAGCGAACGGGACACCGGCACCGGTTCTTCCGCATCCTGCAACAGCAATTTATACCCCTGCGCATTGCCTTCCACATGCTGCACCTTGTCCAGATTCACAATATAAGCGCGATGGCATCGAAACAGGCTCTGCCACGGCAGTAGGGCTTCTTCCGCCTTTTTCATCGTCATCCGGACGATCGTATATACGATCGCGTTATTCTTCCGGAAATATACTTTGATATAATTGTTCGCGGCCGTGATGTAATAGAAATCATCCAGCGGAAGGATCAGTTGTTCATTCTGATTATCGCCCGTGAGCTCAATGTGCCCGGACGCTTTCTCCGGCAAAGGAGTGGTGGCCTCCTTTTCCAGCTTCTCCTGCAACTTCTGCTCCAGCTGTGCGGCCTGCAGCTCGAATTTTTTCAGTAACCGGTTCTGCGCGAGCAACGAATAGATCGTGATCGGAAGAAGTGCCAGTGAAAGAGTGGCCCCCTGGAACCAGAACATATTCCGCCAGCTATAGGTGGCGCTCAGGAAAAGCGGGGACAAGCCGTAGTTCACAATGCCAACTAGCAACACGGTGATAGTGGTAATGAAGATGTGGCGCCCGGTAGTCCAGTTCTCTTCCCTGAAGTAATTCGGGAAAAGCAGGGTGAGTCCCATCGAGCAACCCACGATGCACGCAAAGGTGATAACACCGTAAATAATACTGGCGGTGAATACCCTCTCCGAAGGCAACTCATCCATCCCGAAAGGTTTGAACCACACCAGGAAGAGCATGACAAACACGCCATAAGCGGCTCCTACCCGCATCCTTGTGCCAAGACTAATATTCAACGGAAACTTCTGTTGCAGGATTTGCATACGGTAAAGGTATTATTTATTGGAAATCTTTGCGTTCAGGTCCCGCTGGAACCTTTCTGCCGGCTGCTTTCCCCAGTTTGGCGCGATGGTGCTGGCCGGCTTGAACGCTGCGAATTTCTCCAGGCTGGTATTCACCGATGCGAGCGCCGCTTCTGCGCCGCCGCCCAAACCCTCCGGCACCCGCAGTTTTGTTCTGCCTTCGATGTAATAAGGCCGGGGATTGGAAGGGTCCTGCGCCTTCGACCGCTCCAGGTACCCGGCGGCCTCCCGGCCAATGGTCTGCCACCTTGCCATAGGATCCACTGAAACCCGCATATACAATACCCACGCACGCAGGGCGTTCACTTCGGAGTTATTCGCATCAATGACTGTGGCATCGTTGAGGTATCCCTCCGCTTTGTCTGCCAGCACATCGATCCGGGATTTATCCGGACTTCCGGCCGTCATCATCGCGTAACAGAATGCGGCGTAGTAGTAAGGCTCCCAGCGGTTCTTTTCCGTTTTCCCGATACGCTCGAACGTATTGGCAAGAGTCATCAAAGTGGCGCCGGTGGACGCTGTGTCGAGGGTTTTGAGCTGGGTTTCCATGGTGCTGATAAAAGGATGGGCCGTTTGTGCGGACATGCGGGTGCAAACGAACAGGCTGATGAAGAGGATGGTCATTAACTTTTTCATGATGATAGTGTTTAAATGTATTAATCGATAAATGTTTTCCTTCTGTCCATACCCATGCTGAGGTAGCAGCCGATAAAGAAGAAACGTTTAGCCATTGGCGTTACTGCCTCCCCCCGGTACAGGCCGTCGGCTCCTTTGTCGCCGGCGAAACGCCAGGTGTAGATCTGCTGGTTCCCGATCACGTTGCTCATGTTGAAAATGAATACGGCGTATACATTCCGGAACTGCGTGAGATAATTCAGCTGCAGCCCGAGGGTATGATAATCGATAGTCCGGTCCTGCATAAACATCTGCAGCGGCCGGTTCGGATTGTAATAAGGGCGGCCGGAGGCGAAGGTGTAGGTGGTGGAAATATAGGTTGAGACAGGCGCTACATATTTCTTCGCCACCACGCTGGCGGTATGTGTGGCGGCAAAGCCGGGCTGTACTTTGAAAGGATAATCAAGGTACTGCCGCTTGGTATCGAGGTAGGAATAAGAGATCCAGTAATCGAAACCGCGGATGGAACGTTTGTCCCGCCAGAATACTTCAAACCCTTGTGCATAACCGGAGCCGTCACTGGACAATAGCGCGGGTTTGCCGACAGGATAAGTTACAAGCCGGTGATATCCCTTGTAGAAAGCCTCCACCCGTAGCAGGCGGTCGTTGGCCTGGTACATATAGTTCAGGATGTAGTGGGTGGCTTTGCCGAACAGCAGCTGCTGGTTGCGGAAGAGGTAATTGGTTTCCGGCTTCTGGCAGAAATCGCCGTAGGCGGCGGAAACCTGCTGACGACCATCGATCTTCCAGGCGAGGGAAGCACGGGGAGATACAGCCCCCTGCCCCAACAGCCCGCTATACTCCCACCGAACCCCCAACCGGGTGGTGAAGGAAGCGCTCAGGTAGATGTCGGTTTCCGCAAAAGCGGCGGTGTAATGATCTTTAATAGTAAGGGAAGGAATGCTGTCTTCCGCAAAAATGTGATCCCGCATATACTGCCACTCCGCACCGATATACAGTTTATTGAGCCCTGTGCCGAGGGATCGCGTGAATACGGTTTTGGCCTGTGTGGTGAGGTTTTCCGGTTGCGGGGAGAAATGGCTTTTCAGGGTATCGCCTGCCATCACTTTCACCCTGACATCATCTTTATTCAGGCTGATGGAGCCACCCGCGTACCATTTCCAGGCGCTGTTCAGTTTCCCATTATAGGTAATATTCGTATAGGCGTTGTTGTTGAACAACCGGAATTGCTGCTGCCATTGTTCGTTGCCGATAGCGGGTTTTGAAAACGCGATGGTATTATACCCGGCATATCCGTAGAGTTTCAGCATGCCGTTCTTCGTTTTTCGCCGGGCGAAGAATTCCGAGTTGATGATCTCGGGGGCCTTGGGGTAGGAGACCTTCTGCGGCACCACCCCGAAATAAGGCGCCAGGTTGGAATAGGTCACGCTACCCCCGATGCTGCTCTTCCCGGATTTATACAGCTTTTGCCCGGTAACGCTCAGCTGGGCGGAGGAAATGATCCAGTTGCTTTCCGTGCGGGAGGGCAGGTCCTGGCTTTCGAGCTGTAACGCGGAGGACAGTCCCTGACCATACTGGGCGGAGTAGCCGCCGCTGCTGAAATTGGTGCCCTTGAAAAGCAAAGGGGAGAAACGCCCCCGTTGGGCAATGTCCGGCACATTGCTGAAAAAAGGATTGTTCACCATCAGCCCGTCAATGAATACCCGGGTTTCGCTGCCGGAGCCACCGCGTACGAAAAGCCCTTCAGTTTCACCTACCTGCTGGGCACCGGGTAATGTTTTAAGGGCGGCTACAATATCCGCCTGCTGCCCGGCGGTGGTTACGATGTCTACAGATTTCAATATAGAAGTGCGTTTTTTATCACTGGCTTCGAAGCTGCCGGCCGTAATGGTAACAGCCTTCAATTCGCTGATCCGTTCCCGGAGTACAGCCTGGATCTCTACCGGGGATTTATCGGGGGCGATCATCTGCTCGTAAGGATAGTACCCCGTAATGCTGATGACAATCTTAGCGGGCCCGCTCAGGGGTGCTGTAAAGGAAAACGCTCCATTCTCCCCGGCGGTGGCCCCATAATAAGTATGCTCTATGGAAATACTGGCTCCCGGCAGGGGATGCTGCTGCCGGTCTTTGACGGTACCGGAGATGGTGATCTGTGCAAAGGCAGGGGACAGGATCAGGCTGATTAAGATGGTAAAAAGGACTGTTCTCATATATCGTTCTTGTTCCGCAAAAATACCAGCAAACGTAGGGTGGTAGCAAGTTTGAGGGGCGAGTTGCATGCTTTTTGGGGCGAATTGCACGGTCCGGGATGGACGGAAATGACCCGGGACGGATGGCCGGTTTTGTGACGGCCTGCTGACAGACTTAAAGTGATTTTAACAGAACGGATGACACACTTTTCGGATCTTTGCGAACACAATAATTGTCTGGAAAAGTCGTTTTGTAACGAGAAAATGCAATGTAGCGGATGAAATTACACATTAGTAAAAAAGCATACGTACTCCCTTTCCTGGTCCTTACCTCCCTATTCAGCCTGAAAGTATCTTCTATCGGGACGAAAAGCACAGGTATTATTATCACCACCACCGCACCGGCAAAGATCTCTGCTACAGAGATGCTGTATGACCAACTGTCCCTGAGCGCCCTGGGTCTGTCTCAGGAGGCTTATCACTATGCCTTGCAGGGGTATGATCTTCTCCTCCGGGAAGGGAAGTTGCATAATCAGCATATCCTCTCGATCGTAGACTTCAGCCTGCCCTCTACCCGGAAGCGGCTTTTTGTGATCGATCTGACTAAGAAGAAGCTCTTGTTCAATTCACTGGTATCTCATGGCCGGAACTCCGGGGTAGAAATGGCCACGGACTTTTCCAATGCGCCGGAAAGCTATAAGAGCAGCCTCGGGTTTTATGTGACCGGTAAAACATATCGTGGGGAGCATGGTTATTCCCTCAAGCTGGAAGGCGAAGAGGATGGCATCAACTCCAATGCAATGGAAAGAGGCATCGTGATGCATGCGGCTAATTATGTGGATGAAAAACTCGCGCACCTGCAGGGGTATATCGGGAGAAGCCTGGGTTGCCCCGCTATCCCGGTGAAATTGCACAAGAAGATCATTCAAAGCATCCGCAACGGCAGCTGTCTTTTTATATATAGCCCGGATCAAAACTATCTCCTCTCTTCAAAAATGTTGCAGCAGTCGGCGGTGTAACGGTTTATAATGGCTAATTTGTCTCATTACTGAACAAAAGCGCCGTCATGAAACATTGCCTGTTATTGCTCGTATTATTACCATTATCTCTCTTTTCGCAAGAGCCGCGGACGGATTATATCCGCATCAATCAGCTGGGATACCTGCCCGCTGGTGTGAAAGTGGCGGTGTGGGGCAGCATGGCAAATGATGCGCTCCGGTCTTTTCAACTGGTGGATTCCGCCAGCGGAAAAGTGGTGTTCAATGGCACTGCCGGCAAGGCTTATGGCAGCTATGGTCCATTCCATCAAACCTATCGGCTCGATTTTTCCGCATTCAGAACGCCCGGTGTTTATTATCTGAAAACCGGTAATACGCAGTCGCCCGTGTTCCGCATTGCGGCAGACGTGTACAAGGGTGCGGCGGATTTCTGTTTGCGGTATATGCGTCAGCAACGCAGCGGCTTCAATCCTTTCCTGAAAGATTCCTGTCATACTTTCGATGGTTATACGCTCTATGGCCCCATGCCGGACAGCACCCATATCGATGTAGTGGGAGGATGGCATGATGCCAGCGATTATCTTCAGTATTCCACCACATCTGCCAATGCAGCGTATCATCTTCTCGCTGCTTATCGCGATTTTCCCGCTGTGTTTGCCGATCAGTATGCAGCGAATGGCCTTCCCGGCAGCAATAACACCGCTGATGTGCTGGATGAAGCGCGGTGGGGGCTGGACTGGCTATTGAAAATGCATCCGAAAGACGACTGGCTTTTCAACCAGATTGCAGATGATCGGGACCACAAAGGCATGCGCATTCCGAAGGAGGATAATTTTTACGGGAGAGGTTTTGAGCGGCCGGTTTACTTCTGCTCCGGGGAACCGCAGGTGCAGGGTGTGAAATATAACAAGATGAACAAAAGCACCGGCGTGGCTTCCACAGCAGGAAAATTTGCGGGGGCTTTTGCATTGGGATATGCTTTACTGAAGGATACTGATCCCGGCTACGCGGCTACCCTGTTGAAACGCGCTGCTACGGCGTATGCGCTGGGTGTGAAGAAGCCGGGTGTGCAGCAAACTGCTTCGGTACTGTCGCCATACATTTATGCGGAAGATAACTGGACGGATGATATGGAACTGGCGGCGGCTCAACTGTACGCCGTTACCCGGAAGCAGATGCTTTTGAAAGAAGGATGGAAATACGCTGTGCAGGAACCCGTTACACCCTGGCTCGGCGCGGATACGGCCAGTCACTATCAATGGTATCCGTTCATCAACATCGGTCACTATGAAATGGCGAAGCAAACCAATGGCGCGCAACAACAGCAACTGATCGGATATTACAGAACGGGTATCGACAGGGTATGGCAAAAGGCAAAGCAGAACGCTTTCTTCCGGGGTGTTCCTTTCATCTGGTGCAGCAACAACCTCACCACATCGTTCGCTATTCAATGCTACTGGTATCAGCAACTGAGCGGAGACGCTTCTTATGCCGCACTGGCACAGGCGAATGTTGACTGGCTCTTTGGCTGCAACCCCTGGGGCACCAGTATGGTATACGGCCTGCCGGCATATGGCGATACGCCCGTTGATCCTCATTCTGCATTTACGCATCTGGGCCATTACCCTATAGATGGTGGTCTTGTTGACGGCCCCGTATATGGAACGATCTACAACAGCCTGATCGGCATCCGTCTCAATGATCCCGATGAATATGCGCCCTTCCAGAGCAGCCTTGTGGTATATCATGATGATTACGGGGACTACAGCACCAATGAACCTACCATGGATGGCACTGCATCATTGATCTATCTGCTGGCGTTGAAGGAAAATGAAGGAAGGAAAGGATCAGTAAAACAGGCTAAAAAATAGTCCGATCAGGATGGAACTGCGTTGAAGACCATTGCGGAGCAGGCGCAAAGCCTTGCGCATGTGTTGTTCTACCGTATTCACGGAAATCCCTGACCGCTCGGCAATCTCTTTATTGCTCAACTTCTCGGACCGGCTTAACAGGAACACCTGCCGGCATTTTTCCGGTAGCCGTTGAATGGCGTCTGACATCTGGTGTGCCAGCTCCTTATGAGAAAGATAAGATTCTACATCGTTCACCACAGCAGGCGGGCGGGTTTCCTGGAAGATCTCGTATTTGTGGTGAATGAACTGGCGGTGCAGATAATTCAGCACGCGATTACGCAATGCGGTGAAGATATAAGCCTTGAAAGAAGTGTGAATATCCAGCCGGTCTTTTCTTTCCAGCAGTTCGAGGAACACTTCCTGTACAAACTCTCTTGCTGTTTCTTTATCGCCGGTTTTCTCATACGCTTTTTTCAGCAACATCACGGCATACCGCTGGTACAAGGCATCAAATGCTGCCTGGTCGCCTTTCTTCCAGAATAAAAGCAGATCCGTATCCGTATGGTCAGCGTAGTGTGGAATAGAATGAAAGCTTTTAAGTACGATAAATGTAAGAAAAATAAAGCGCTTATTACCTAGCGAAACCCCGATTCTGCGAAAGAAAAATATTTTTTTAACATGGGTAACGGTTTACTTATGATTGTTTGTCCTATTAGTAACTGACGTACGATTTTTTGCATATGAGCCTGTTCGACATTAAAACACTGCTGGAAAAATATAAAACCGGTACCTGTACTCCGGAGGAGCTGGAAGCACTGGAAGCGTGGTATGAGCACTGGCAGCATCCGGATACGGAGGCAGTGGAATGGCGGACGGATGAAGAGCTGACACAGGAGCTATGGCAGGATTTCTCAGAATACCGCCGCCGGAAAGACGCGCTTTTCCGCAATGAATCCGGTTCCTGGCAAACCTGGTGGCGGGCGGCGGCAGTAGTAGTGCCTATTATCGGTATCGGTGCTTTGCTGTGGTTCAGCAGGCCGGGGGCGAAGGAGTACAAACCTGAGCCCGTGCTGACCGTGGTGCCGGACAAGCCGGACAGCAAGCGTTTCATCCTGCTGCCGGACAGCAGTACCGTGGTGTTGCGCGAAGGCAGCAGCCTCGTGTATTCTCCGTCCTTCAAAGGCGCCACGCGGGAAGTGACATTGAAAGGGGAAGGATATTTCAATATACATTCACAGCCCGGCCAGCCATTTGTTATCCACTCCGGTAAACTGATCACCACTGTATTGGGAACCGCTTTCAATATCAAGGCCTATCCTGATCAATCGTCCGTAACAGTAACGGTTACCCGCGGTAAAGTGAAGATCGAGGAAGAGAAGAGTGGCAAATTGCTGGGTGTGCTGCAGCAGGATCAGCAGATCGTATATGAAAATCAGACCGCGTCCACCAAAACAGTAAAAGCGGCGGAAACGGTAGCATGGCTGAAACAGGGAATGAGTTTCGATGCGGTGCCGTTTGAAGATATCGCCAAAAAAATCAGTGAACAATATCAGGTATCGATCCGCTTTGCCAATGGAAATCTCCGGCATTGCCGCATCAGGGCCAACTTTGAAGGAACGGAAACATTGGAGGAAGTGCTGTATATCCTCTGTACGGTTGGTAACACGAAATATGTAATAGAAGGAAATGATGTTGTGATAGATGGCACCGGCTGTAATGAATAAGCAGGATCCGGGAGCCGATATTATTATGTTGTGAATAATTATAAATCAGATAGCAATTATCAGGAATCAGTTACAATTTTGAAACAAACAGACGATCAGCAATTATCTATGTCCAGTAACCAAAATCTCTTACCATGATGTATAAAATGGGTCCGCCTTCTTAACGGGATGCGGACAAAAAACCCCTCCGCACTGTGGAAGGTCGGGAGGGGCTTGGCTTAAAACGAAACAGCCGATCAGGCTATTCTTCATCATTTTAAACTATTGCAAAATATGCAAAAATCAGCGGTTTTTGCTAAAGGGCGGTCATTTCCGTCCCTGCCGGAGGCAGTTTATTCCGCGCAAATGCGTTTTTTTATGAGATTGAGCCTTTCCACCATCATTTGTATGCTGGTTAGCTTTAACCTCCTCTGGGCCATCCCGGGTAAAGGACAGGTGCTCGAAGAAAGAAAGATCACCATGGAGGCAGCTAACACTACGTTGGAAAAAGCATTGAGCCAGGTAGAGAAACTTTCAGGTTTCCGCATTGCATATGCTGCGGAGCGCGTTGAACAATACGGGCGCGTGTCTCTGTACATGGCCACCCGCAGCGTAAGCGCCACATTGAATGCATTATTACAAAACACCGGACTGGGCTATAAACTGGTGGATAACACGATCATGATCGTTACCAGAACAGAAGTACCCGTTGCCCCCGTGGCGCCGGTTACGGCAGCGGACTCCGGAGTGGTGGTGAAAGGAAGGGTAACAGACGAAACGGGTGCTCCCCTGCCCGGGGTGTCCGTAAGGATACAGAACACTACCAAAGGTGTATACACAGATGGAGAAGGAAACTTTAGTGTAACGGCGAATGTGGGACAGGTGATCGTCTTCAGCTCTGTAGGCACTATCCAGCAGGAATACATCATACGTAAAGGAGCACAGGTTATCAGCATCTCGCTGAAAACAGACAGCCGTAAGCTGGAAGATGTGGTGGTAGTAGGTTATGGTACGCAGAAGAAGGCCAACCTTACCGGCGCAGTATCTACCGTGGATGTGAAACGCTCCATGGAATCCCGCCCGATCTCTGATGCCGGCCGCGCATTGCAGGGTTCAGTACCCGGTTTAACCATCACTACCGCCAGCGGTGACCTTGGAAGGAATCCAAGCATTCGCCTGAGAGGCCTGGTGGGCTCACTGAACGGCGGCGGAGCGCAACCGCTGATCCTGGTGGATAACGTGGAGATCCAAAGCCTGCAAATGATTAACCCGCAAGACATTGCTGATATTTCTGTACTGAAAGACGCGGCATCTACCTCTATCTATGGTACCCGCGCAGCCTGGGGTGTGATTCTGATCACCACCAAGTCAGGGAAAAAAGGAATGCCTACCAGCGTTAATTACTCCAATAACTTCTCCTGGAGCAGGCCTACCACGATGCCTACTATTGCACCGGCGGTGCAGGGAGCGC
Organism: Chitinophaga niabensis; assembly: GCA_017849435.1. GTDB lineage: Bacteria > Bacteroidota > Bacteroidia > Chitinophagales > Chitinophagaceae > Chitinophaga > Chitinophaga niabensis_A. The sequence goes on along the minus strand of JAFIGY010000002.1, from coordinate 163,805 downwards.
AGGCCGTTTTTGAAGTGCTCCGCAGAACAAACAATAACCCGAACGTTTCCCAGTTCGGTGTATTGGGAATGTATTTTGATTCCATCGGTATCGAGAAAATCAGAGCCTGGGAAAAGGATTACGGCGGCAAGGACCTCGGTCCCGAAATGGTGATGGGCCGCGATCTGGAGATCCGGGATGGCAAGTTGTTCTTCTATCGCCCCTTTGATGTGGCCAAAGAATATATGCGGAAGGATGCATTCATGCAGAAACATGATGTGTCCGTTACAGGAGGGAATGATAAAACAACCTTCCACGTGGGGCTCGGATACCTCGGGCAGGGTGGCGTGCTGAAAGCCAAGAGCGACAAATTTGACCGGTACAACGCCACTTTGAGCGTTACCACGAAAGTAAATGAATGGATGGATGTTCGTGGCAAGATGATGACCTCCCAAACAACTTTTGAAACGCCGTTCATTTTCTCCTCGGATGCCTATGGCCCCTGGTATTATCTCTATCGCTGGCCAAGGATCTATCCCTACGGAACGCTGGACGGTAAACCTTTCCGCAGCGCTTTAACGGAGGTGCAGCAGGCGAATATGGATCAAACCAAATCCAAGTTCAACCGCGTACAGATAGGTACTACACTGCGACCGATAAAAGACCTTACTATCGATGTAGACTATACGTACTCTGGCACCAACTCGAAATACCGCTCTGTTGGCGGCGGTACGGCAGGTATCGACTTCTGGGGAGGTACACTGAACTATCTGCCTAACTACCAGTCCGCATCTTACGATTACGTGGCTTACAACTCTTCCTGGAACGAGATGAACTCAGGCCGCGCTTTTGCCACTTACCAGAAAACCATTGCCAAGGATCATAACTTTAAAGTGCTGGTGGGTACGGATGTGGACCTGTATACTTACGGATCGCAGTATTCAAAAAGGAATACGCTGATAGACCCTAACAGAGGAGAATTGAACCTGGCCACCGGTGATCAGTTTGCCAACGGCTCCAGCGGCCAATGGGCTACCAATGGGTACTTTGCCAGAGTGAACTACGATTACAAGAATAAATACCTGCTGGAGCTGAATGGCCGTTATGACGGTTCTTCCCGTTTCCCGGTGGGTGATGAATACGCTTTCTTCAAATCGATGTCTGCCGGTTATGTGATCTCTGAAGAAAAATTCATGGACAGGTTAAAACCGACATTGTCTTTCCTGAAGATCAGGGGTTCCTACGGTGCGATCGGTAACCAGAACGTAGGGGACTACAGGTTTATCCCGGTGATGTCCGCCTCCACCAGCGGCTGGCTGATCGGTAGTACCAATATCGCTCAAACATCTACTCCGCAGGAAGTTTCACGTACCCTTACCTGGGAAACCGTTACCTCTACGGATATTGGAGCAGATGCCCGTTTCTTTAACAATGCCTTCGGCGTTTCATTTGACTGGTACAGGAGAAAGACCTCCAATATGATCAGTCCGGGTGTGACGCTTCCCAGCACTTACGCAGGAATCGTTCCCGCACGGAACTTCGGCGCTATGGAAACAAAAGGATGGGAACTGGCGCTTGACTGGACGAACACTTTCTCCAACGGAATACGCCTCAACGTTCAGGGATCACTGAGCGATTTCAAGGAAACGGTATTGCGTTACTCCGGTACCAGAAGCATTTACGGCAACTATGATGGAAAAACGATCGGAGAGATCTGGGGTTTTACAACAGACCGTATTTTCCAGGAAAGCGACTTTACTAAAGTGGGCAATACATGGGTGCCCAACGCCAATATCCCTGATCAGTCAAAACTTGCCGGCAACACATCCTGGTTCGCTTACGGACCTGGTGATATCAAATATCTGAATCGTACAGGAGGGAAATCCGTAACCTACGGCTCTGAATCGCTGGACGATTATGGGGACCTTAGTGTGATCGGTAACTCTACACCGCGCTACCAGTACGGTTTGCGGATCAATGCAGACTGGAAAGGCGTGGACTTCGGGATATTCTTCCAGGGTGTAGGCAAACGCGAGCTGTGGCCTTCCGGTCCGATCTTCATCCCCGGCTTCCGGTATGCAGAAGGCTGGTACTCTCACCAGATGGATTACTGGACACCGACCAATACGAATGCATTCTATCCCCGTCCAACCGACGGAGGTCTACTGGAAAGCGGACGGAACTTCTACCGGCAAACGCGTTACCTGCTGAATATGGCTTACCTGCGGGTGAAGAACATTTCTGTAGGATACACCCTGCCTGCTCACATCACCAGGCGCGCCAATATCAAAACAGCCCGTATCTACCTCAGCGGGGAAAACCTGATCACTTTTGATCACCTGAACATCCCGATCGATCCGGAAATCGACTTTACACCGGAGCAATCAGACCGCTCAGCTTTCGGCCGGGTTTATCCTTACCGCAAGGAGATCTCTTTCGGTGTTCAAATCACTCTCTAACTCTCAAAACTGGATGATCATGAAATCAAAAATATATTTCCTGATAGCGCTGGCCGGACTGTTCGCAGGATGTAAGAAGGACTTCCTGGTCCGTAATCCGCTGGACCGGCTGGATGATGACAGCTATTGGACCAACGAAAAGAACGTTCGCACTTTTGCATACGGTTTTTACACCACCTGGTTTGACGGATACGGGAGCGGCTATACGTTCGGCAGTTATTTCTACCAGGGACAATCACTGAATGATGATTTCGGGCCCACGAGTCCGCCGCAATTCACCAAACTGATACCCAGTTCCGGCGGTGGATGGTCTTTCGGCAATGTGCGCAAGGCCAATATCATGATCGATCGTATAGACCGGGTTCCCGGGCTGAGCGACGAGGCATTCAAACATTGGAAAGGCGTTGGCCGTTTCTTCAGGGCGCTTGCTTATGCGGACCTCATAGTGCGATTCGGGGATGTACCCTGGTACAGCAAACCGTTGCTTTCCACGCAGGAAGACCAGATGTACAAACCGCGTGACCCGCGCGCCCAGGTTATGGACAGCGTACTGGCAGATCTTAAATACGCTGCGCAGAATGTAAGAGCTTCCGATGGGGACAAAGGACTTAATGTCACCAAATGGATCGTACTGGCTTATATGTCCAGGATCATGCTCTTCGAAGGTACCTGGGAAAGATATCAGGCATTGAACGAGGACAAAGCCAAACAATATCTCGGAGAAGCGAAATGGGCGGCTAACGAGGTGATGACGGGAGGAGGATATTCTTTCTCCAAAACCTACCGCGAAAGCTTTAACTCCCTGGACCTCTCAGACAACAGGGAGATCATCATGTATCGCAGATACGCCACCGGCTTGCTCACACATGCCCTGAACAGTTATGTGAACCGCGAAGGACAAACCGGGCCTAACAAGAATCTCATGGAAGCGTATCTTTGTACGGATGGTTTGCCCGTCAAGCTGTCCACAAAATACCAGGGAGATAAGAACATAGATCAGGTGATGGGGAACCGTGATCCGCGCATGTTCGGAACGTATAACAGGGAACTGCGGCCCAACGGGTCTTACAATCGTACAAATTTGCTGGGGGTATCCACTACCGCTTATTGTACCCTGAAGTTCCTGAACGAAGAGATCAAAGACCAGCCCATCGGTCTTTCCAATCTCAACCCCACACATGCGCCCGTGATCCGCTATGGAGAAGTGTTGATGAACTATGTGGAAGCGGCTGCTGAACTGGGGGGACTTACGCAAAATGACCTGGACAGAACCATCAATGTTCTCCGCAAAAGGCCGAACGGTGGTGTAGATCGCCTGCCCGACCTGCAGGTGGTTGGCGGACAACCGGCAGTGAACGGAACGGTTTATGATGATCCGGCCCGCGATCCTTCCGTATCTTCACTCCTCTGGGAAATTCGCAGGGAACGCCGCGTGGAACTGGTGATGGAGGGATTTCGCCTGAACGACCTCAGAAGGTGGAAGAAAATAGATTATACGGATACGGAAAAGTATCCTGACATCAACCGGGGCGCATGGATCAAGCGTTCCGAATGGCTCAAGGCCGATGGTAGTTCCTGGCTCAAAGATGTAACGCTTACCGGTACAACAGAAGGATATGTTATTCCTTCCCCTACCGGCAAACGGACCGCCATCGATCCTAAAGTGTACCTTGACCCGCTCCCGCAAGACCAGATAAAACTCTATAGTGATAAAGGGCTCGAGCTGAAACAGAATCCCGGCTGGACCCAATGACCATAAAATAATTCAGGTATGTTGACAGCACTGACCAATGCCGTTTTTTTTACAGGAAAGGAAAAGATAACAGGAAAGGCATTATTACTCAAGGATGGAAAGATCGCCGGCTGGACAGATGCTGCCAAAATACCAACGGAAGCCATTATCATCAACCACGGGGGCCATTATATTGCTCCCGGACTGTTAGACCTGCAGATATACGGAGGAGGTGATCATCTTTTTTCAGATGACCCCTCCTCCGCTGCTTTAAAAGCCATCGCCGATGCCCTGATGAAAACCGGTACCACCGGCTTCCTCATCACGCTGGCCACCAACAGCATCACCCTGTTCGAAAAAGCGATCGATACCGTGCGGGACAATCCGCATCCCGCCGTATTGGGCCTTCATCTGGAAGGGCCTTATATCAACCCCGCGAAGAAAGGCGCACACATCACCGAATACATCAAAAAACCCGGGAAGCAGGAAGTAGAAGCGCTGCTGGAAAGAGCGAAAGGCGTTATCAAAATGATCACGCTTGCTCCCGAAATCTGCGACCCTGCAATTATCCGCCTGCTGCTGGATCATGGCGTGATCATTTCCGCCGGCCACAGCAATGCCACTTTCGCGGAAGCAGCGGAAGGCTTCCGGCAAGGGATACAGACCAGCACACATCTCTTCAACGCAATGAGCCCGCTCCATCACCGCGATCCCGGCCTGCCGGGCGCCGTATACCAGTCCGGGCACGCCTACGCCAGCATCATCCCCGATGGTGTACATGTGGACTATGAAATATTGTCCATCAGCAAGAAGATCATGCAGGACCGGTTGTTCCTTATCACTGATGCCGTTGCGCCCAGCACGGGTGTGTATCCGCATGTGCGGCAACGCGACCGGTATACGCTTCCGGACGGTACGCTTTCCGGATCTGCGATCACCTTGCTGCAAGGGGTCCGCAATTGCGTTCAACACGCGGGCATATCGCCGGAAGAATCCTTACGCATGGCCTCCACCTATCCCGCCCGGCTCATGGGCCTGACGCACAGGGGGATCATTGCCGAAGGCGCGGATGCTTTCCTTACTGTGTTTAACAAGGAATTTTTGCCGCAGGGGGTATACGTGAACGGCGTATGGCAACACCAGGATGCGCTGTAATAGGGATTGCTTTCCAACCGAAGGATCATTATCTTGATAAAAATTACCTGTTATGCCTGTTAATGATCCCTACACCGAACAACAGCAGCTGGCCAGCCTGTCTGAAGAGCTGAATGATATCAACAACTTTATACCTGCCACTACCGGCGCCCGCTTCCTGAATCTCCTGATAGATTTTGTGGCTTACTATCTCTTCCTGATAATTGTGATTACCATCATCACAAGCGCCGGATCCGATTTTTTCGCTTTTGTATACAGCGAAGACTCCGGTGATAAAATACTTTACATTGCTTTCAATTATACGTTCTTCCTGTTTTATTATACGGCTATAGAAGGGCTCACAAAAGGCCGTTCTGCCGGAAAGTATATCACCGGAACAAGAGTGGTGAGGAAAGATGGCAGCGTTCCCGGCTGGCTGGATTTTTTCCAGCGCAGTCTCTGCAGGATCGTGCCCTTCGAAGTGTTTTCAGGGTTCGGTACGCCCTGGCATGATGCCTGGACCGGCACGCAGGTGGTAAAAGTGACCCGGTAACCGGCACTTTACTTCCGCGTCACCAGGTAGTTGTAATCATTGAGCAAAGTCTCCAGGAAAAGTATCGAGTCCATATCGGTCTCAATATGCAGCACATCCTTGATGCGTCCGGCAATGCGTGCGGCCATACTCTGGTCACCCGTACGGATCGCGGTATCCAGTACCGATTTGATCTTGCTGAGGTCTTTATCTGAAAGCCGCAGGATTTGGGAGAACTGCGGCACATAATCCGTTTGGTCAATTTCCCGGAAAATCGTTTCTTCTATCGAATGCCGTTGCCTGCCGCGTACGATGATGGTACCCGCTGCCAGATCCCCGATGCGCTGGTTGTAAGGGGAGCGGAAAACGATGATGGCAGGAAGAACGGCTATGGCCAGGGATACCAGTATGGTTAAGGCGGACGCGGATTCCACGGTGCCAAGAATGAGGGAAAGCGTAAGCAGGGGAGATTCCACGAGGCGGAACATCCATCTCAACAGGATCTGGCTGGTATTGGGGGTGTTGCCGATCAGGCTCACTACTTTCAAATCCATCGCCCGTTTGCCGAGGCTTTGCCCTTTCATTAACAATTCCGAGATCAGGTAATAGAAAGCGATGGGCAGCACGATGAGCAAAAGTATCAGGATATCCTGTGTATTGCCGCCGGGAATATTCCGGGTAATAATGAGACTCATCAGGAGGATATAAGCAGCCCGGATGAACAGGTCGATGATATAAGCGACCAGCCGGCGGCCGAGGTCGCCCGCCTCAAACTCCAGATCGATATTGAACGCAGTGGGGATTTTAATAGTGGGCATAAACAAATTTAAAATTTATTATATTTTCGATTCAGTATTTTTATCTCCGCTATCGAATGAGAGAATCTTCGTTCATTAAAAAGAATTTGCAGCGCTGGAAGATGATCCAGCAGGAACCCACGGAAGACCCGGATGAGATGGCGGAGCGTTTTACCGGATTGCTGGACGATCTGGCTTATGCCAAAACGTTTTACGGCCATAGTAAAGTGACCCAATATATCAACGGCCTTGCCGCCGGGATATTCCAGCGCATTTACCGTAATCACAAAGGAGAGAGCGGCCGTTTCCGGAATTTCTTCTATTATCAGCTACCCCTGCTGGTACGTAAACACCACCGGCTGTTCCTCTTCACTTTTTGCTATTTCTTGTTGTTCTGCATCATCGGCGCCTTCTCGGCCGCGCATGACGAAACTTTTGTGCGGGGCGTGCTGGGTGATGAATATGTGAACATGACCGAGCAGAACATCAGCAATGGGGATCCGTTCGGTGTATATAAAGATCAGAATGCATTCTACATGTGGCTCCGCATTGCCTACAATAATATTCAGGTGAGCATGCTCTGCTTTGTAATGGGAATCGCTTTTTCCGCAGGTACCCTTTGGATATTGCTGCAGAATGGCATTATGCTGGGTTCTTTCCAGTATTTCTTTTTCTCGAAGGGACTGGGATGGGCGTCAGTACTGGTGATCTGGATACATGGTACCCTCGAGATATCGTCCATCATCATTGCCGGAACGGCCGGAATGATCATGGGTAACAGCCTGCTATTCCCGGGAACGTATACACGAAAAGAGTCCCTGAAAAGAGGAGCATTGGAAGGATTGAAGATCATCGTGGCACTCATTCCCCTTTTCCTGGTGGCAGCTTTTCTGGAAAGCTATGTTACGCGCCACACTGCCATGCCGGTGTATATCAGCATCGGCATCCTGGCGATATCCTTTGTTTTCATCATCGGATATTTTGTGATCTGGCCTATCCGTGTGCAAAAAATGGGATATCGGCTGAATATAGATGGTAAATTGATAAAACCGGTTCGTGCATGAAAAGGATAAGCAGTTCTCTTTTGCTGGGCGCCTTTCTGCTGATCGGAACACAGACCTTTGCACAGGATTCGCTGCTCAAAAGCGGCAAGGAGCTGGATGTACCGGAAGCGGATCAGAGAACTCCTGCCCAACCTCCTTTTCAACAGGTGGAGGCGGACACAACGCCGACAGTCGTCTCCGGCACCACAGCATCTGACAAAACGCTCGAGGAGAAAATACGAGCAGGTGAGGTATCCCATTCCTTCCGGGATGCACAGAAACCCGGGGAGTGGAATGAAAGTGCGCAGGGAAGGCTTTCTCCGCGGGAAACCCCGGCGGATGCCCTGAAGAAACTGCGGGGCATGGAGGCCCTTCAGTATAACAAACGAATGGCCGCATCTGATGAGAACAATTGGATGCAGCGGTTGGGACAGTGGGTGATAGCGAACATCCGGGTGATCCGTATCATCTTCTTCTGCCTGCTTGGCGCTATTCTGCTCGCTGCCATCATCCTGTTTGCCAGCAGGAACGATATCCCCGTTTTCCGTCGCCGTTCCCGTCAACAGGCAACTGCAGACGAGGATGGTATCCTGTCACATGGACCGCTTAATTACGAAGCCCTCGCCCGGGAAGCCATCACAGCCGGCAACTTGCGCGAGGCCGTTAGAATGCGCTACCTGCAGGCATTACAGCTGTTGGAAGGCAAGCAGCTGATCGCACCCGGAAAGGATAAAACGAATATGGATTATCTCCGCGAATTATCCACCACCGCCTTTCATAAACCCTTTGCCGCACTCACCCTGCATTACGAATATGTATGGTATGGAAAGGCACCGCTGAACAACGCGCAATTCTCCCGGCTGAATGAGCAATTCCTGGATTTTAAAAACACGTTAAGATAAGATAATACCCGTGCGAACAGCCATCATCATAGCGATCTCGGTGTTGATAGCAGGCATTATCTTCCTGCTGGTGGCCGGCGGCCTGAGCCAGTCCGGAGGAAAGGAAGATCTGTACGCAGCACGGCATATCACTTACAGCAGCCGGGATAAGAACCCCTATGGCAGTTACGTGCCTTTTAAACTGCTGGAACATTACTTTGACGGTACCAAACCGAAGGTTATCACAAAGCCCTTTGCAAAAACATATGTGAAGAACGGCGGTTTTATGGAGGGAAGTACACACTATTTCCTCATCACGAAAAACCTGTTCGTAACGCAGGATGACGTGAATGCGATGTACAACTTCGTCCGCTTCGGTAACCAGCTGTTCCTCGTATTGGAAAAAACGGACTCCCTGCTGGAAAGTTCATTCAATTTCAAAACGAAAATATCGCACTTCCATCCTAACCTCCTCCTGAGAACGGAGCCTGCCGAGATCGGAACGGCCTGGCAATCCTTCAGTAATGCGCACTTTGCGCCGGACACACTCTTTACAAGCCGCGGGCCGGTGAACCAGTATTCCCTCGACTATGCGGACACTGCCGTTACCACTATTCTTGGCACCAATGAGAAGCATGAGCCCAATTTCTTCCGGGTCAATGTGGGGAACGGACAGCTTTTCGTATTGCTGAATCCCGCGGTCTGGACCAACACCTTCCTCCTGGAGAAGAACAACATCAAGGCGCTGGAACACCAGATGGCCTATATGCAACAATTCCCTTCCCAGATCTACTGGGATGAATATTACAAATACCAAACCTCGCCGCAGCAGGGCGATTTTTCCAGCTGGCAGGTGTTGCTACGCCATCCACCCCTCCGGTGGGCGTTGTGGCTGGCGGTATTATTGCTTTTGTTGTATGTGCTTTTCGAAGGGAAAAGGCGCCAACGCCTCATCCCGCCAAAGCCGGCGCTGGCCAATACTTCGCTGGACTTTGCGGAAACGCTGGGCCGCCTCTATTACCTGCATCATCATAATGGTAACCTCGCCCAAAAGATGATCCAGCACCTGCTGGAATATATCCGGAATAATTATTTCCTGAACACCAGCCGGCTGGATCAGCAATTCGTGACAATGCTGGCCCGGAAGTCCGGCCACCCGCAGGAAGCAGTCGCGGAGATGATCGCGCAGGTACACACATTGCGTTTATCCGATAACGTTAGTGACGAGGAATTGCAGCATTTTTATAACAGTATCTATCAATTCTATTTAAAAGCGAACTAATGGAAGTCAACACTTTTGAACCCCGCACGGACCTGGCCGCCCTGCAAACATCCATTGCGGCGGTAAAGGCAGAGATCGCGAAGGTGATCGTAGGGCAGCAGCAGATGACCGATCTGCTGGTGGCGGGCCTTTTGGCGAATGGCCACATCCTGATAGAAGGAGTGCCGGGCGTGGCGAAAACCCTTGCCGCCAAATTACTCGCTGCCTCCATCGATGCCCGCTTCTCACGCATTCAGTTCACGCCGGACCTGATGCCCGCGGATGTGCTGGGCACTTCTATCTTCAACCCGCAAAGCAAAGAATTCGAATACAAAAAAGGCCCCATCTTCGGTAATATCGTTCTGATAGATGAGATCAACCGCGCCCCGGCCAAAACACAGGCGGCCCTGTTCGAGGTGATGGAAGAAAGGCAGATCACGAATGACGGCATTACCTATCAGCTGGATCAACCGTTCATGGTAGTAGCCACACAGAACCCGATAGAGCAGGAAGGTACGTACCGGTTGCCGGAAGCGCAGCTGGACCGTTTCCTCTTCAAAATAGAAGTGAAATACCCGGCGCTACAGGAAGAAGTGGCCATTCTGCAGGCGGCTAACCTTCAGGGGAGCGGGCAGGCGTTGACGAGCCAGGTGAACAAGGTGCTGAACGGACCAGCCATCCGGCATTTACAGGAACAGGTACGGAAAGTATTGCTCGAAGAAAAGCTGCTGCAATATATTGCTACGCTCGTGAACGAAACCCGTATGAATCCCAGTATCTACCTCGGCGCTTCTCCCCGTGCATCCATTGCCGTGATGAATTGCGCCAAAGCGATCGCGGTGATGCATGACCGGGATTTTGTAACACCAGATGACATCGTATATGTGCTGCCGCATATCCTCCGTCATCGCATTATGCTCACTCCGGAGCGCGAAATGGAGGGCATTACACCGGACGATATCATTGCAGAAATATTGAAAGCTGTGGAAGTACCGCGCTAACAACAGGGTCATGAAAACATTTTACCGCTCGCTTTTCTTTCATATCCGGCTGTACCTCGCCATGGGTACGGTGATCATGCTGTTCGTCATATCGTTCTTTGTGCCGGTATTGTACCAGGTTTCCATTTTTGCATTGGTTTCCCTGCTGGGACTTTTACTGCTGGATTTTGCACTGCTCTACCTCCCCGGTCGTGCAATGCAGGCTGAACGTAAAGTCGGAGAGCGTTTCAGCAATGGGGATCTGAATGATGTAAGCCTCCGGGTAGAAAACCGGTATCCTTTCCCCGTGTGGATCAGCGTAGTGGATGAGCTGCCTTTTCAGTTCCAGCGACGGGATTTCCTGATAAAAGACTTTCTCAAAAGCCGGGTGCAGGAAGTGTTCCATTATCAGCTTCGCCCGGTGGAAAGAGGGGCGTATCAATTCGGGAGCATACATGTGTTTGTTCATACAGCCTTCGGTCTCGTAAAGCGGCGTTATACTTTCAACAGTCCGCAGGAAGTGAAAGTCTATCCATCTTATTTACAGATGCGGCATTATGAACTGTATTCCTTTCATCATAAGCTGAATGAGATAGGTGTGCATCGTAAGCGGGTGATTGGCCACAGCATGGAATTTGATCACATTAAGGAATATACCCGCGGCGACGATGTACGTACGCTGAACTGGAAAGCCACGGCGCGCCGCGGCAATCTGATGGTCAATAATTTTACGGAAGAAAAATCGCAGCAGGTATATTGTGTGATCGATAAAGGACGGAATATGAAGATGCCGTTCAACGGGCTTACCCTGCTCGATTATGCGATCAACGCCACGCTGGTGTTCAGCAATGTGGCGCTGCATAAGGGAGATAAAGCGGGTTTGGTCACTTTCACCGGTCCGGATGCAGAAATACTCCCGGCTTCCAACAAGAAGGTACAGCTGAACAAGATACTGGATATGCTTTACGCCCAGCGAACAGAATGGATGGAAAGCGATTATGAAAGACTGGGTGTACAGTTGCGGGCCTCCTTCTCCCAACGCTCCCTCCTCATCCTTTTTACCAATTTTGAATCCGCTTCCGGCCTCCAGCGACAGCTTCCCTATCTCCGCCAGCTGGCCAGATACCATTTGCTGCTGGTGGTGTTCTTCGAAAATACGGAAATCAAAAAACTGAACGAAGAGCAGGCTGCCACCGTGGAAGATATCTACATACAGGTGATCGCACAGAAGTTTGCGCATGAGAAAAAACAGATCGTCCGGGAGCTGGCGCAACACGGGATCATGTCCCTGCTCTCCACGCCGGAACACCTGACGGTGGATGTAGTGAACAAATACCTGGAATTAAAATCCCGCATGCTGGCCTGATTACATCGGCTCTTCCTTCTCGAAATCTTTCGGTCCTTTTTTGCCCAGCTTGGTGAACTTGCGGATGTTGTACGTAATGTTCAGGCTGAAATACCGCACATTCTTGCGGTTGTTGGAGAACTGCTCGTAGGTGGATGTGAGCTCGTATGCATTGCGCACGGAAGACCCGAAGAGGTTTTCTAAGGTGAAGGCCACGTTCATTTTGCGTTTGAAGAGGTTCACCTGTCCGCGTAATCCGCTGTTGAAACGGGCCTCGGTTTTGCCTTGAGCATAGTAACGGGGACCGTTATACCTTCCGTTCACAGAAATGGAGAACACCCTGATCCGGTACGCAGCCCAGACGGTGAGGTGAGACGTCCATCCTTCCACATGCGCAAATTTCGCGCTCACCGCATCTTTCCCTTCTTCTCCGCCGTCTGTGATGGTATTGTAATAACGCACACCACCGCTGACGTTCATATTGATGGCGCCTTTATTATTCTGGATAGCCTTGAAGAAATAAGAGTTCAGGGTGATGTAAGCGTTCCTGTCCTGGCGGCTGGCCAGGTTCACGAAAGAACTGGTGGTGATGGCTACATTGTTCACCTGCTCCACTTTGGTGTAGCGGGAAATGATATCACTGGCATCCTGCATTTCCAGTCCGGCTTTCAGCTGGTTGGTTTTGTATTGCAGCGTATATTCCATGCGATAATCCTTTGTGAAGGAAGGGCGAAGGTTCGGGTTCCCCATCCGAATATTGAAGCTGTCCGCCGTGTTCACATAAGGATTCAGCTGGTCCGGCGTGGGCCGGTCCATATTCCGGTTGAAGTTGAAGACCAGTTGTTGCTGTCCGTAATCATATTGCAGATTGACGCCGGGAGAGAAATTCGTGTACTTGAAGGGTACGCGGTTTTTCAGGGAATCCAGGAGGGCCATCTGGTTAAAGAACTGCACACCGGGATTGAAACGTACGTTCAGCATATGTTTCTTCCAGGGGCTGTAATTGATGCCCATCGAGCTTCTGATCTCGTAGGTTTCATTATTGAAGCGGTTGCCGGCATACGTTTCTTCGGAATGGTTACCTGCATAGCTCAAACGCCCGGTGACATTATACCCGAACGTACGGCTGCGTTTGCCCACGGAAGCATTCACTGCGTAGTTCTGGTTAAAATCGGTATAATCCGTGGAAAGCCTGGGGGCCGGCAGTAATTCATGATCATTCACATTCCTGCGGGTGGCCAGGTTCAGGTTATTGCCTCCACTAAGGTCCATGCTGGCGCTCAGGTCATAGTATTTGCCGGCCTGCAGGGGCTGCCGGAAGTGGAAGAACGAACGCGTGCTAAAGTTCCCGTTGCGGCGTTTGTTGCGCTGCAGGGAAGTATCGTTCGTCATTGTATAGAAATAATCATTGTTCCCATAGCCGGTCCCGTTATTCTTCGTAAAGTTGAAACCGGCTTCCACTTTTTTCTCCGGGTTTTCGTATTCCTTGATATAGTTCCAGTCCGTAACGGCCCTGTAGCCGCCACGGCGATTGATGTTTTCCTGATTTTTGACCATTGTGGGGGCGTGCAGCTTGTTGCTGTAAACGCTGCTGTTTTCCCCATTGCTGCCATCGCCCGTCCAGCCAAGGGTTACGGAGCCGCGGAGCTTTTCCTTTTCCGTGATCTTGAGCTCGTACCGCCCGTTGAGGTTGTGGTTGAAGTTGTAGGAAGTGCGGAAGTTTTTCTGATCCAGGAAAGTGGTATCCCCCACGCCGGATTTCGGAAAGTTCTTGCGGGTCAGGTAGCTACTGTCTGAATTATACACGCCATTGTTGAAATAGGTAACCTGGAAAGGCGCCAGATTGAGGTTATACCGCATCTTGGCGTTCAGGTTGCGGCGACTGTCCATCCCCGCGGTGAAAGCGGCGGAATAGCCACGGAACTGGATCTTACGCGTAATGATGTTGATGTAACGGATGTTGGTGCGGCCTTCTACAAGCGCCTGCTCCGCCTCCACCGGATCGGGCGGTACTTTGAGCACTTCAATCCGCTCGATCATAAAGGAGGGCAAGTTGTTCAGGTAGCTGTTGGCGTCCATACCGGTGAGGGCAATGGGTTTATCATCCACATAAAACTTCACACGATCCTTCCCTTCCATGGTAATATTATTATTGGCATCGATTGTAATTCCGGGCACATATTCTAATAACTCCATTCCGGTACCTCCCGGAAGGAAGTTCTCATCCGGGGTAAAGACGATACTGTCCTTATTCATGGTGAACATTTTCTTCTGTCCCACCACATTCACTTCTTTGAGGGTACGGGTGCCGGTTTCCATGAGGATCGTACCGAGCTCCCAGTGGGGGCGTTCGGCGCTGGGCTTTACTTTCCGGTAGTGAGGGGCAAAGCCCATGGTGCCTATTTTGAGTAAGTAGCTGCCATAGGGTATGGGTTTGAGTACAAAAACGCCTTTCTCATCAGCGGCAACGCCGTTGACAACTGTTGAATCGTCTTCATTCAGCAAGGCCACGGTAGCAAAGGGAATAGGTTCCTTGTTACCGGACTGTATTACCTTCCCGCTGATGGTACCCGTTTCCGTGTCTTTGTTAGACGGGGTTTGCTGTGCCATCGCAGTGCCTGTCAACATACATCCCAGCAGACAAAGGCTACCGGAAAAGGTAGCGATGCTGCCAATTAGCTTGAAACTCATCTAAAATTTTCTAGGTTGATATCCGAAAAATACTATCCCGTTCGCAGTTAATTGTATTATTTACACATATGCGTGATAAACAGGATAAATGGTAGGATATAGGACGATAAAAGAGGAGGAATCTTATATCGACTTGATGATTGGCAAGGAAGCGTTTTGAATGGTGATGCCGCTTTATTTCCGGATCAGCCGCTGGTCGATCAGCTGCATCAGCTCGTCCCGGTGGTGTTTACTGACGGGGATCCGGTGGTCCCTGATGCGGATCTCGTTCCCGGAGAGACCGTCGATCTTGTCTGCCGCCACGATGTAGGATTTGTGCACGCGGAGAAATTTTCCGGCTGGCAGCTGGCTTTCCACGGATTTGATGGTGGCCAGCGTCATGAGTTTCCCCTGCGGGGTGTGGATGGTGATATAGTTTTGTGCTCCTTCGATGAACAGGATGCTGGCGCAGTCCACTTTCTCGAAACCGGAACCTGTTTTCACGAAGAAGTGGTCCGCCGTTCCCGGTTGCTGCTGGAGGATCGTTCTGGCGCGGTTGACAGATTGCAGGAAGCGTTCCGGGGTGATAGGCTTCACGAGGTAATCCAGTACGTTCAGCTCAAAACCCTCCAGCGCAAAGTTGGGATAGGCCGTGGTGATGATCACGAGGGGCTTGTGGGTGAGGGTTTTCAGGAAGTCGATACCCCTGATGCGTGGCATTTGTATATCCAGGAACATGAGGTCTATCTTTTCCGAGGCCAGCACCTCATTAGCTTCCATGGCATTGCTGCATTGCGCCACCAGCTGCAGAAAGCCGGCATCTTTCACAAGCAATTCCATACCCTCGCGGGCCAGTGGCTCATCGTCTACTATGATACAACGGATATTCATGTGTGTACAATGCGAAGTAAAACTACATATTTTTTGCCCATATCGCGGATGTCCAGCGAATGGCGTTCAGGGTATAGCAGCTCCAGTCTTCTTTTCACGTTCTGTTGCCCGATGCCGCCGGGGAGCTCCTGGGGCAAGGGGGCCTCGTCTTTACTGTTCTCCACCTGCAGCGTGAAAACGGGGTGATCGTAACCCATCGCGATACGCACATAATTCTGCCCGCCGCTATTGGTGGAGAGATGCTTGAATGCATTTTCAATGAAAGTGATGAGCAGCAACGGGGCGATGGAAAAATCCCGGACGGTATCGTCTACGGTATAGTCGAGCTGTAATGAACTGCCCTTGCGGATCTTTTCGAGGGCAAGGTAATGCCCGAGGTAGCTCAGCTCTTTTTCAACCGGAATGTTTTCGGTGGTGCATTCATAAAGTTGATAGCGAAGCATATCCGAGAATTTCGCCAGCAACTGCGCAGCTGTTTCCGGGTCTTTACGGATCAGCACATAGATGCTGTTGATGGCGTTGAAAAGGAAGTGCGGGTTCAGCTGGGATCGTAAAAAGCTGAGTTCATGCTGCATCTGCTCCTTCTCCCGCCGCCGGTTCCGGCGGTCCGCCACTATCCTGTCTTTGATGATCTTGGCCGCCGCCATGCAACAGGTGGCGTAAAAGTTGGCCATGAGGGTGAAAGAGAGGTACTGGATGGGTGCGAGATTCGCGTTGGGCGCTATGAGCCGTAGCAGGAATATATTGGAAAAAGCGATGAACACGCTGCATATCACAATGGCCAGCACAGACAGCCCTGTGAATGTCCAGTATTGTCGGGTGTGGAAATACCGTGGGACGAGGAGATACATACAGGCATACACGCAGGAAGCCTGCCCTACGAACCACACTAAAGTGAAGCCCATCGCCGCCGCAACCGTGCTATGATAATTAAACACGGAAAAGGCGGTCCAGAAAGCAAAGTAGCAGATCCAGAAGAGGATGTGATGGAGTTTGTATCGGAAAAACCAGTGCATAATAGCGCTAAACTACAGGCGCCGGGTGAAACGACCAACGCTGATTGATGAAATGATATGAATAAAGGATGAATGTGTAAAAGGATCGCTGTATGCGGACTTTCACCCCCAAATCCCCTCATTTCGTCATTTGATCCCTTTCCCCGGTACCGTGGTCAATCCCTTTTCTTCGGGGAAAGCAGATGATCTTCCTTTGCTGTATCAAATCCTCCTAAATCCTGAAAAATGAAAACGATCACACTCTTTCTATTATTGATCTCCGGCGCAACCCTCGCCCAACAACCTTCTTTCGCGGTAAAAGTGACCGGTAAAGGCCGGCCGATGATATTGATACATGGCCTGAACTGCTCTTCCGGTGTGTGGAACGAAACCACGGCGCATTACGCGGAGCGTTTTGAATGTCATGCGATTACCCTGCCGGGCTTTGCGGGACAGCCGGCAATCAAGTCAGACAGTCTTCTTGCAGAACTGGCGGATCAACTGGCGGCCTATATCCGTTCGAACAAGCTGAAGCATCCGGTTATTATGGGGCACAGCCTCGGGGGATTCCTCGCCCTTCAGCTCGCTGTCCGCCACCCTTCGCTGGTAGGCGACCTGGTGATCGTGAGCGCCGGGGCTTTCCTCCCTGCCCTGAGCATGTCGCCCACCATTACGGCGGACAGTGTAAGGCCGATGGCATTGAAAATGCGCGCCGGCATGGAGAACCTGACGCCTGACCAGGTACGCAAAACCCAGCAAAGCATCCTGCCTGCCATGATGCGGGACTCTGCGAGGATGCTTGAAGTATCCGAAATGGCACTGAAATCCAACCCCGCTACACAGGCACAGGCGATGTATGAACTTTTCACGGACGACCTGCGGCCGAAACTCGGCGTGATCCCCTCGCGCATCCTTGTGGTGGGAGACTGGATCGCGTATAAGCAATATGGCGTAACGCACCAGTCCGTGGAAGTACGCTACCGGGATCAGTTCAAGGCAGCAAAAAAAGTAACGCTTGCCATCTCCGATACAGCGAAACATTTCATCTTCTACGATGAGCCCCAATGGTTCTTTGAACAAACAGACAAGTTCCTGTTATAGGATCATACGGCCAGGTAGGCTCCGTCAACAGGGTAGTAGGCGCCTGTCACAAAAGAAGCTTTGTCCGAGCTCAGCCAGATCACCAGTTCTGCCACTTCTTCCGCCTTCCCCAAACGTCCGATGGGATGTTTGGCCACCAGTCCGGCTTTAGCTTCAGCGGGAGTGTTCGTCAGCAAAGGGGTATCAATGAAACCGGGACCCACAGCGTTTACGCGGATCCCTTTGGCTGAGTACTCTACACCCGCATTTTGTGTCAGCCCTACTACGCCGTGTTTGGCGGCCACATAAGCCGCTGAATAAGCAAAACCTACCTGTCCCAGTATAGATGCCATGTTCACAATAGCGCCTCCGCCCTGTTTGAGTATGGCGGGTATCTGGTACTTCATACCATAGAATACACTGCTGAGGTTGATGGCGATCACTTTATCAAATCCTTCCACACTCATATCGCCGATCGCATTCTGCTCCCCACCGATGCCGGCATTGTTACAGGCAACGTCCAGCCGGCCGTAAGCTTTGATAGTGGCAGCTACCAGCTGTTCGCATTCCGCAGGTTTGCTCACATCACATTTTACAAATTGCGCATCGCCCCCGCTCTTGCGAATGGCTTCCACAGTACTGTTTCCGCCTTTTTCACTAACATCCGATACAATTACTTTCGCGCCATGCGCAGCGTAAAGTTTGGCGGTGGCTTCCCCGATGCCGGAGCCGGCACCGGTGACCAAAGCTGTTTTTCCGGAAAAAAACTGTTCCATACTTGTATATGTTTAAATATGAGGAATCGTGTTGAGGGGTAAGGGGTGATGCAAAGGTACGCCTCCCTGCGGGAATATCGCATGTTTGTGTTATGACGTATAATAAATTATCTGTTTTTGAGTTTATAGTGCAACAGGTATCCGCTATTCCTATGCAGCTAACGTACAAGCATATATGTTTTTTATCAACCACTTTATTGGCAGGGTTCTTCGCCCGCGCCCAGAACCTTGTTCCCAATCCAGGTTTTGAAGATGTGAATATTTGTGTGGAACGAAGGGCGCCCTGCTCCCCTTCAGCCTGGCAAAGCGTGGCGCCCGAATATCTGCCGTTCGCATACATGTATCAGCCCGCCCAAGGCGCGGGATACAATTTTATCCGGCTGGAAAAAGGACAGGCGGAGCGTAGCTACGCACAAACAAGACTGATCTGCCCGCTTCAGAAAGGGAATACTTACCGGATCACGCTGGTGGCCGCACAGGATGCCCTGGGTCTCCCCGAGGTGGATATCCGTTTTGATACAAATTATATTTATAAAGAAACACCGGTGCCTTTTAATGTTTCGGAACGAAGTCTGCAGGTGAACGGGAATGATGTAGTGAAGGAATTGAAAAAGATCAGGGCGCATGTAAAGGTATATCAGATACAAAAAGAGTTTGTGGCAACGGCGAGCTACACCCACATCCTGCTGGGCAGCTTTTGGAATGAACAGGCGCAGCAACCTTTCAGCCAGTCAAGTGGATATATTTATATCGACAGTATCAGCATTGTGCCGGTGAAAGAGGAACCTCTCTGTCCCCAGGCGCTCAAAGTACTGGATACACTCTATGCCCGGCGCCATCGTCACACCATTCCTGTGGAATTCTTCCGGAAGCGGTATCAGGGAAAAGGGATTTCGGTAGATGCCCCCCGGAAATGCAGGACCATTACGGTGAAAGATGAAAGCATCTTTACAGCCAAAGGAAGAGCCGCTTATCCTGAAGCATCTGCCGCACTCGATTCTGTTGTTCGGAATTATGAACCGGGGAATCTGGTGAAGATCCGCATTACGGGATATGCTTTCCTGCCGGGGTCTCACGACTATAACCAGGTTGTTTCCACAGACAAAGCCCGCAAGATCGCAGATGTACTGGTGTATAAGAACGGGTTCAGCTATGACGACATTACCATAGATGGCCGAGGGAATACGATACTGCGCTACGACACCGCCACTGCGGAAGGAAGGGAACAGAACAACTACGTGGAAATAGAAATATGTTCCCCCATCCCTCAAACCCCCGTCGCCGCTGTAGCACCGGAACCCCCTAAGCCGGACACGCTCGTGATCCCCGACGTGCTTTTCCAATTCAACAGCAGCGAACTGAACGCAGGGCTTTATGGGAAGCTGGACAGCCTGATCGGTAAAATACCGCGGGAGAGTGGCATTCAGTTACAACTCGTAGGCCATACGGATAATGTAGGAACGGACACATATAATTTGGATCTCTCCCGCCGCCGCGCCGCATCCGTTGCGGAATATCTCAGGGAGAAAGGATGGGAACAATATATCCGGCATGTATCCGGTGCGGGGAAAACCACGCCCGTGGCGCCGAATGATACGCCGGAAGGAAGGCGCAGGAACCGGCGTGTGGAGATCATTATCTACAAAGGATCAGACTAACGTTTACACAGGCAGGCAAATACAAACAAAAGCCGGTCGGTTTGCATACCGGCCGGCTCATTTCTTTTTACCGGGAGAGATAGGCCCGCAGCATCCAGGCCATTTTCTCGTGCGTCCGCAACAGACCCGTTACAAAATCGGAGGTGCCGAGGTCTTTTTGCTGATCGGCAAACTCTGTGATCAGTTCCCGCAGGAAACGGATAATAGTCTCATGATCTTCCAGCAGGTTCTTGATCTGCTCGGACTGCTTGCTGGTATATTCCTGCTCTAACAGATGGGTGAGCTTCAGGAAATCCACCATTCTGCCTGTGCTGTAATGCCCGATCATCCGGATGCGCTCCGCTACTTCATCCACGATCTCCGCCAGTTCGCCATATTGCCTTTCATAGAAGAGATGCATTTCGGAAAAGTTGTCGCCTACAACATTCCAGTGATAGTTACGGGTTTTCGTGTACAGTACATTTTCATCTGCCAGCAACACCTGCAGCTTTTCCGCTACTGATTGTAAATGTTTTTCGGGTACACCAATGTTCACTTTCATGGTTACTTTATTTAGGGTAAGAAAATAATTGCCTATAGTTCAATGAGCGCATATACTTTGTCATTCAGATAAGGACCGCCGGGATGACGGGCGGAGTAATCCAGGTTGATCCAGTACTCCCCCTTCATTTCATGATAATATAACTCTTTTACCGGAGGATTGTTGAATAAAAGTACGATCGCCTGTTTGATGGTCTCGAAATCCTGTTCGTTCCCGCAGTATAGTTCCGGATAGGCGTGCCCTCTGATCAGTACGATGCGTGTTCTGGCGCCGATGGACTGGAGGCAGGAGGCCACAAGGATGGAGTGATCGTCGCAATCGCCGCCCAGTCCGTTCTGGATGGTTTCCATCGGAGTGGCGAAGTATTCATCCCGCTGGCTGTCGTTCACATATTTGAAGTTCTTCCGGATGTAAGCCCAGAGCGAAAGATACCGCACGATCTTCCCGTATTTCGGCCAGTATTCATCGAATCTTTCCGTGGAATGCTTTACAGAGAAATTCCGGACAATGGAATCCTGGTAGTTGATCTTCTCGCGGATGCCCCGCACGGTTTTGTCCACATAACTCTCCACCTTGTGTGGGTAAAAGCTGAGAATGTCCAGCTGCTTGTTATCCTTCATCCCCCAGTTCCCCTGCACCATTCCTTTGTAATCATTCAACACATTGGTAAAGGAATACCGGCCGGTCAGCGAATTGAATCCCAGCACGCTTAATACCAGAACAAAAGCCGGGATGATCAGCGGTTTGAAGATCCAGAGCAGTAGCCGGGTAAAAAGAAAAGCGATCAGGATGGAGAGGAAAAGGTCGATATGCCAGTCGCCCAGCTGGATGACGGGCATGAACCGGTTGATATAGGGGGCCAGCGGTAGCATGGTCAACAGGCTCAACAGGTTCAGCAGAAAATGCTGGAATGTGGAGTATTTACTTTGATCAATCGGCATTGCGGGTGAAAGTATCCGCAAAACTATGCCAATTATGCCATATCAGTTCCCTTTCCGTACAGCTGTTCCGTTACCGGCTGGTGAACGAAGGCAGCGCCTGTTTAAAAGAAGTACTTTCCCGGATTAGTTCGATCTTCTGGAGCGCATCTTTTTTCTGTTTATCCATCTGCAGATGTTGGTATATCCGGTTGAGGACGCCGTAATTCAGCAGGGCAAATATTTTGAAGTCAAGCTTCTGCGCCATGTCCATCGCCGCTTCGGAAGCCCGGATAGCTTTGTTGAATTCATTTTCGCGGTAATAGATATCCGCCATGATGATCTTCTGCAGGGTTTCCAGGTGGCGGCCGTTGAAGAAATCGGATGAATATTGTTTGAGCACTTTCTCCACATGCTGACAGATCCGCCGGGCGGAAGGCAAGTCCCCTACCCCCAGGTGCGCCTGTGCCTTCCAGCAAAGCATCATCAGACGGAAGGGGTCTGTTCTGGAGAAAAGGAAACTCGGATGCTGTTCGAATAACCGCCGGGTGAAGTTCAGCAGCTGCTCATGATCTCCCAGCAGCAGGAAGATGAAGCACATGGCGCGGTACACCGCTTCTTCCCCTACCGTGAGCGCTTTCTGCTGCGGGAAGCTCCAATACTGCGCGTAATGATAGATTTTTTCTTTCGCTTCGTCATTCCGTATACCGAATTTGAGGTATTCATAAATAAAGAGGAATGTTTCGTATGGATTGATCCACATCTCTTTTACAGTTTCGTCCGCCACGCACAGTTTTTTGATATTGGCAAGTTCTATCTCGCATTGTTCCGCATCCAGCTGCATCAGCGCCATTACAAAAAGATTGCAGCGGATCTTCAGCTTGTCCTCCGCAGACTCCGCCAATCCCAGCAAAGTATTCAGCACCTTGCGTTTTCTGAAATGGATGAAGTCGTCACTGATGAAATTGCTGATCGGGTTCTTGCGGAAATATCCCTGTGGGAAGATGTTGGAAAGCGGCATAGGCTGATCGCCTTCCTGCTGGTAATGCAGCACCACATATTCCAGCAGTTGCGCCTTTTCCATTGTGGCAAGCGGGAGCAGGAAGAGATGTTGAATGCCTTTCTCCTGCCCGTCTGCAATGGCATATCGCAGCAACCATTTGAAAACAGAGATGCGGAAATGTGACTGCGGGAAATGGGCGATCACTTCCTGCAAAAGCTCATTGGAAACCGTTTGTCCGTGCTGGCGCAGGAAATGCATTGCTGTAAAATATTCCAGCAGGAAATTATGGGCGAAGCGCACCTTTACATTGAACATGATCTCCTGGCTGAGATTCTCCTCCACGAGGATGTTATCCGCGATCAGCTCCCGGTAGGCCTGGAACAACTCTGCACTCTGGTTCAGCAGGATGCTCTTATCCGCATACAACCCGTTCTTCCCCATATCCACCAGCTGCAACATTTTTTCGATGATGCGGATCTTGAAAGTATTGCTGGGAGAATTGAATACGCGGTTCTGGATAAACCGGGATATGATCTCGAAGAGGCTCAGGTTTTCGTCTACGAACGACTGGTCGGGCGTGTTGCTAAGATGACAGAACAGCTGCAGGTAATACGGATGGCGGAGTTTCTGCAGGAAACTTTCGGAGAAAAGCCTGACGGTGGATGGTTCAAAGTCGAAATTATAAAGAACAGACTTGACCTCCTGTTCCGTAAGCAGCGGAATGTTGATATTCGTATCCTCATCCATTTCCGTACCCATGTACCAATAGCGCCGGAAGGACGGGTATTGGCGGGATTGCTGGAACATATCGCCCCAGGTGCCGGAACGGATGGACAGGATCACTTTCACCCAGGGGTGCTGATCGTTAGAGTATACGAAATCTTCCAGTTTACTATAGAGGAGTTTCAGCTTGTCCGCCCCCATCGCGATCTCATCGAATCCATCGATCACAAGTATCAGCCGGCCGCCTTTTTCATGCGGGTGCGCGCTGAAGTATTCGCGGAAATTTTCGCCGTTGCCGAGGTTCAGTTGGTTATCCAGCCAGGCGGACAGGGAGAATCCTTTGAGGAGGAGGCTTCCAGCGGCATGTGCATTGATAAACCAGCAAATATCCTGCTGATGCACCGGATCTTTCCCGAACCAGTAATGCTCAATCGCATGAACGAGTGCCAGGGATTTACCCCATCCCGCCGGTGCGATCAGCACAGTAGCGGCATAATCGCTTTCGAGGAAACGTTCGATGTGCGACAAACAATATTGGCGGGGAACCGTGTTTTCGAACGGAACACCACTGCGGTTCTTCAGCGTAAGCAGTGTGTAATGTGAAACAGCGGCAGCGCGCTTCTTTATATCGCTCCATTTGGAATGATCCGCAGGCTGAGGCCGGAAGGTTTTTTTATAATACTGTGCCTGGAAGTCTTCCCAGTCACGGAACCGGCAGTATTGCGCCAATGTGTTGAGGGTATAACGGGAGAAGCTGTGCTGGGTTACAGCAAAGCCGAAAACACGTTTCAGGGTAGTTTCGCTCACCAGCTTTCCGGTATGATGAAGGATAGCCTGGGCGAGGTGTTTACACTGGTTCGGTTGCATATTATCTACCCCAAATTGCCGCAGCACCTCATTCTGCAAGGTGATAATAAAATCGTAGGACAGGTCAATCATAAGGGAACAATTAATGGATTATTGTGAACAGGGAAGAGGAACGAATCCGTACATACGTAGCGGAATGAACGCTCGGATTTTGAAATTTAAAAATGAATAAAATGAATAAGGGAAATTCGGATGAACATACATGTTTTTTATTTTGGTTACCAATACGTTGTATTGAAAAGACAGTTCACACAAAAAATTCGACATACGCTCTACTGTAAAATGTATGAACCTGCTGTTCATTAGTAGGATACCTAACGGCTTCTTCCGGAGTGAATGGAAATGCCAATAATCCTTAAATGTGACATTATTATGACAGTTAGGGGGCTTATAATAAAGTCTTTTCGCGGCCTAATTCCTTGAAACATCTTGATGGGTATGGGTTTCCACTGCATGCAGACAAAAATGGTTGTATTTAGAAAAGAATAGTCTGGATGGATGAAAAATGGCCCGGCAGGTTATTCGCGTTCAATACAAATAATGAATACGTTTTGTTTGGCATTTCTAAAAATGAACAAAATGAACAAGGTGAAAAAAAATGAACAGAGTGGTATGTTGATCAAGGAATGAACAAGAATGGTTCATCGATTACAGGATGCCGCAGATTAATTTCGTGCAGTCGTGAATGCATAAAAACCATCAACCAGAAAGTATCCTATCAAAAACGAATAGAGCGGCATTGTTTAATCCTGATTTTTTTGACAGATATCCTTTCGTTGTGTTTATCGCTGAATCCTGTGTTGAACAGGAAGGTTTTCATAAGGACCATATCCTGTACCTGCACAGCTGATCCCCATGCACACTTGACAGTACTGTATATGAAAGTATCATAACCCAAACTATTGTATATGAGTTTTAATGTTACTCCTAAGAGCCTGAGGCGTACATTTATTGCTTTAACGGCAATCTGGCTTCTTGGATGGTCTGCCACAGACGGGCGGGCAGCTGCTCCGGAAACCAGCTCCCTGAAATACTGGTGGTACCCTGGCAATGAAAAACCACAGGATTTCTCTCCCGAAAACTGGTATGGAAGATCTCCATCGTTACTAACTGTAACGAATACACGTAATTATTTTGCTGCAGGTCCTATTTACAGCACAGGCATTAGCGATGAGAATATCCTCAACCCGTTGCTTTGCATCGGCTGTACTATCCAGAACCCCGGCTATTCCCACGACGGAGACCCTAACACGGCCTCTCACATTTCCATTGTTGCAGGTGTTGGCGGCCGCATCGGCCAGCGGATCATCTTCCCGGGTACTTATCAGGGCGGAGACAGTATCGTGCTGGACTTTGAAGTGCCTACCGCCGTATTGAACGCTTCCGTGCTGAGCAATATCAGGGTAGAAGCTTTCAACGGTACCAGCTCTGTAACCGTTACAGACCTGAACTCCCTGACCAATATACAGGTACTGGGAACAGGCATCGGTACGTCCGGCAAACAAAGGGCCATCATTCCCGTAAGCGGTACCTTCGATCGCGTAGAGGTGACCATCAACTCGGCATTGAGCGCGTTGGGTGGTCTTTACATATATGAGGTAACAGCAGTAGTGCCCGTTACCGTTTCCCCGGCCGGCAATCCGGTTGTTTCCCCCGCCGGAAGCGCGGCTACGCTGAACGCTTCAAGTCGGCTCGGCGCAGCCACCTTCCGTTGGTACGACGCTCCCACCGGCGGCAATCTGCTGGCCACCGGCAGCACTTTTACCACACCTGTTCTCTTCAGAGGGATAAAACATTATTATGTGGAAGCTACCACTACGGCCGATAATAAGACCAGCTTCATTCGTACTGCCGTTAACGTTATCGTAGGCGGCGGGCCCGGCCCGTTGTGGACATATGGAGACCGTCAGGAAAGTCCCTTTATCACAGGGGTGTGCATTGGATGTGATGTTACGAATGCGAATAATGCAGCGGATGGAGATCCAACAACCGCCTCTTCCATTATCATGCCGGTAGGCGCGTTGGGTTCTGTATCACAGCTGATCCATTTCCCCGGTATTTACCAGGCGGGTGACAGCATTGCGCTGGATGTTGAGATCCCTGACCAGATACTGAATACACAATTATTGGGAGGTATATCCTTCCAGACATATAATGGCAATACCCCCAATGCAGACGCTATTACGCTGGATAATCCGCTGGCACGGTTGAGGGCTCTGGGTGCAGGGTTTGGCAGTACCGGCAAATTCCGGATCACTGTTCCCGTCAGCAATACTTTCGACGGAGTGAAGATCGGAACCTCGGCAATATTGGCCGGATTGAGCGGACTGCGTTTGTACGAAGCCGTTGCATTCATGCCGGTTACCGTTACACCGCCTGCCCCTGTGATCCCCTCCGGCGGCACGGCTACCATGGCCGCCAGTGTACGGGCTCCCGGGGCCACTTACAATTGGTATGATGTGCCCACGGGCGGTACTCCGCTTGCCACTACCGCCAGCTTCACCACGCCTCCGCTGACCCGCAGCAGGAAATATTATGTGGAAGCAGCCACACCCGACGGTAAAACCAGCTTTGTACGCACGGCAGCTCCTGTTACCGTGAGTGGAGGTCCTGGTCCGTTATGGGTATATGCTGATCAGCAACAAAGCCCCATTATCAGCGGTGTGTGCGTAGGATGTGTTGTGCAGAGCCCTGATAAAGCAGTAGATGGAGATACCACAACAGCATCGCAGGCGATCATCACAGTGGGAGCGCTCGGTTCGGTAGGCCAGTTGCTGAAATTCCCCGGCACCTATCAGGCCGGTGACAGTATTGCATTTACGTTGGGTGTGCCCAGCCAGCTGATCAACGCGCAGTTGCTCTCCGGCATCCGGGTACAGACGTTCAATGGCGCTACCCCCAACAATGACGCCGTCATGCTGAACAGCAATCTGACTAACCTGCAATTACTGGGACTCGATCCTACCGGCAGTGTTGGCAAATTCCGTGTGACCATTCCCGTTAATAATACTTTTGACGGAGCACAGGTTGATCTCACCGGACTCGTATCCGGGCTGAGCAGCCTGAATATCTATGAAGCCGCCGCCTTCATCCCGGTGTCTGTTGTCCCGCCTAAACCCAGTGTTGCATTTGGCAATAGTGCCAAACTCAACGCATCCATTCGTTTACCCAACGCCACCTTCAACTGGTATGACGTGCCCACAGGCGGTACTCCGCTTGCTACAGGCGCAACGTTCAACACACCGGTGATGATGGCGAATAAGACCTATTATGTAGAAGCAGCCACACCGGACGGCCTGAAGAGCTATGTGCGCACGGCTGTTCCGATCAATGTAACGGTAGGCCCGGCCAGCCCGGATCTTTCCTGTGGCAGGGCAACATCTGAAACCCATGCTGTTACCGGTGTGCTCTGTCTGCTATGCTCAGTTGATTCTGCGGCACTGGCTGTAGACGATAATCCGCAAACGGCTTCCCGTTTGCACGTGCCGGTGGGTCTGTTAGGCGGCGTATACCAGCGGCTCAAATTTGATCAGAAGAGTAAAGTAGGAGACAGCCTCCGTATTGTGGTAGGAGCTACCACCGGGCTGCTGGATCTCAGCCTGCTCGATAATGTGACGCTCAGGCCCCGCAACAGCGGTACGGAGAATACAGCTGATGTAAGGCCGCTGAATAGTTCCCTGTTGAGTCTTCAATTGCTGAATGGCGGTACACAAACGGTGATCACTTTTGCACCTTCCCAGGTATTTGATGAAGTGGAAGTCAATGTGACCGGTGTGCTGAAGGCATTGACAGAGATCAATGTCTACTACGCGCAACAGATCACCCCCAGAGCAACGGTAGCCGCGGACACCGTAAATGTATGCAGCGGCCAGACGGCTACGCTGAACGCCACCGGCCCCGCCGGCGCCACCTTCAAATGGTATGACGCACCCTCCGGCGGTAACCTTGTACTCACAGGCGCAAGCTATACCACCCCGCCGGTTACTGCCAACGCAGTGTATTATGTATCGGCCATTTCCGGCGGCAGCGGTTGCGCGAGTGAAGTGCGCAAACCGGTGTTTGTGATAGTTGGCCTGCCGAATGTATCTGTGACGGCTTCGTCTATTACCATCCCGCAGGGAGGAACGGCTACCTTCAACGTCAACACCCCTGACCCAACGTTCACTTATAAATGGTACAGCACCCCAACCGGCGGTACAGCACTCGCCACCGGCACAAGCTTCACCACTCCGCCGCTGAACGCTACTACCACTTATTATGTGGAAGCGTCCAACGCCAGCGGTTGTGTGAGCGCTCAACGTATACCGGTAGTCGCGAACGTACAGATCACCAACCCGGATGCTCCCTGCGATATTGCTACCGCACAGATCAGCAACGTGAACGGTCTTTGTGTAGGTTGCTATGTGGATAATCAGGGTTCCGCAGTAGACGGCAGCACGCAAACATATTCTACCATCCATGTTGTGCTCGGCCTCCTGGGCGGATATGCACAGCAAACGCTCATATTCCCGAATCCGAGCGATGCGGGAGACAGCGTGCGACTGGTATTATCATTCCCATCTTCTCTCGCGGATGTGAACGTATTGGGAGGTGTAGAGATCGCAACATACAATGGAACAACCTATAATAATGACCGTGCGGCACTGACCAGCGGATTACTGAACCTGAAGCTGCTGTCAGGGAATCAGCAGGCCCAGGTGACCTTCGCTCCTGCAGCGGTGTTTGATCGGGTGGAAGTGCGGATGAATGCAGGTATTGCAACGGCCATCAGCGCGCTTAATATACATTATGCCCAACGTTTCGTACCGGTTCCCGTTGTTCAATCCGGAACTGTAAATACCTGCGCCGGCGGTACAGCCACCCTGAACGTTACGCCCAGGGCCAATACCCTCTTCCGCTGGTATACCACACCAACAGGAGGAACACCGATCTTCACCGGCCCGGCCTTTGTATCAGGCCCGGTTACGACGGACACGGCCTTCTACGTGGAAGCGGTGAAAACATCCATCAATTGTGCCAACCCGGTTAGAACAAAAGCAACCGTGAAGCTCACCGGCGCGCCTGCCGCACCCACTCTGGATAACACCAGCGTTACCACCTGCAGCGGCAGTACGGCCGTTATCAAAGCTACCGCTCCCGCCGGTGCTACATTCAAATGGTACGCACAGCAAACAGGCGGCACAGCATTGTTCACCGGCGATACTTTCACCACACCGGTACTGGACAGCTCCGTGATATACTACGCAGAAGCTGTTTCCAGCGGCGGTTGTGCAAGTGTTGCCAGAACCGCTGTTCAGGTAAATGTGACGGCAAGGCCCGCCACACCGGATGTAACGCCCGCAAGCGCCGTTGTTTGCGCCGGAAGCACTACTACGCTGACAGCTACTTCCACTACGCCAGGCGCCACCTTTAACTGGTACAGCGATGCGGCATTGACAAATAAGGTATTCACAGGCGCATCCTTTACAACACCTGCATTGACTACCACTACCACTTACTATGTGACAGCTGCCAATGGTCAGTGTACAAGCGCTGCGGCCAAGGCTGTAACCATACAGGTGAATGATGTGCCGGCAACCCCCACGGTAACGATCAGCCCGGCCAGCGGTACCGTAAACTATGGCCAAACCGCAACATTAACGGCCTCCTCCGTAACACCGGGCGCTACCTACCGCTGGTACCTCGATGCTGTGGGCGGTACTCCGTTATCAACAAATGCAGTATATACCACTAACCCGCTTGCTAACACCACCACCTATTACGTTGAAGCGGTCAGCGCTTCCGGCTGCGCCAGCGGTCGTACCAGCGTAACGGTGAATGTGAACAGGAACTTCAACCCGGGTTGTGATTTTGCCAACAGCCAAACGAACAGTGTTAACGGCGTTTGCCTGTTGTGCAGCGTGAATAATCCTGATAACGCGGTAGACAACGATACCACCAACTTCGCTAATCTGCAGGTAGGAGTAGGCGCGGTTGGAGGAAACGTAACGCAGGTGCTGAACTTCGGCAGCCTGGCAGCAGCAGGAGATACGGTGAAACTGAGATTTGCGTTCCCGACAGGACTTGCAGACGTGAGCGTTCTCTCTGCCATCAAGATCACATCTTATAATGGCGCAACTTCCAACAACGATACGAAAACACTGGATCCGTCCGGTATACGCGTGATCCTGCTGGGTGGTACGAACGACAGGATTGCCCTGTTCGCACCGGGTGGCGCTTACGATCGCATAGAGATCCGCCTGGAAAGCGGCATTGCTACGGCACTCGTAAATATGAATATCTATTATGCAAACCGCGTACTGTCATCACCGACCGTAACGGCAGACAATACAATGATCTGCGCGGGAAGCAAGGCTACATTGACGGCTACTGCATCAGACAGCGCCACCATCAGATGGTATACGGTGCCTGTAGGTGGTACGCCGGTATTCACAGGCAAGGTGTTCACCACACCGGCGCTGACCGCCATCACCACTTACTATGCGGAAAGCTATCGCGCATCTACCAATTGTGCGAACCCGGTTCGTACATCCGTAACCATACAGGTATTGCCTGTTCCGGCCACTCCGGCTATCGTTAAAGGAGATACGGCTGTTTGTCCGGGTAACACCGCAGTATTGATCGCGCAGCCGCAGGATGCCGGTACTACCATTCGCTGGTTTGCCAGCGCAGCAGGCGGTACGCCATTGTCAACCGGCAACAGTTATAGCACCGGCGCACTTACCACCACCACCGTCTTCTATGCAGAAGCATATAACGGAACCTGTGGTAGTGCAACACGTGTGCCCGTTACCGTGACAGTCGGTTCAGCGCCGCCGGATCCGGTACTTGAATCTAATAATCTTGCCATCTGTGCAGGCAGCACCGCAACATTGAGAGTAACATCCAATACAGCCGGTGTGGCCATCAACTGGTATACTGTACAGTCCGGAGGTTCACCGGCAGGAAACGGACCAACATTCACCACACCGGCCCTGAGTAGCACTGCTATCTACTATGTACAGGCCAGCAACCCGATCGGCGGCTGCCCGAGTGCAAGCGGAAGAATACAGGCTACTGTGAATGTGAATGCAGTACCAGCCGTACCGGTATTGACAGACAATGTGAAAACCACTTGTCGCAATCAATCCGCTACGCTGTCTGTGAAAGACCCTGTGCCCGGCATCACCTACAACTGGTACGATGCCCCGGCCGGCGGAACATTGCGTGGCACTGGCGCAACATTCACTACTCCTGCGTTGACGGACACCGCTACTTACTTTGTAGAGGCCGTGGCTGCAGGGAACTGCACCAGCGCAGGCCGCGCAGTAGCGGCAGTGAGCGTGATTGCCAAACTCGATCCGCCAGCGGTTGAATCCGCGAACGTAACGGTTTGTCGCGGTACACAGGCTACGCTGAAAGTAATGAACCCGCTCGCCGGCGTGACCTACAACTGGTATGATGCTCCGGGAGGCAATAAGCTGTTCACCGGTGCTACATTCACCACAGGAGCCATGGTGTCTGCTGCCACCTACTACGTAGAAGCAGTAGGTAATGGCGGATGCACCAGCACTGGAATGACAGCGGTGAATATCCAGGTAACAGACGCTCCGGCGCCGCCGGTAGTAACAGGTAACACGGTTACCTGCGCAAATGAACCAACTACCCTTTCTATTCAAAATCCGTTGGCAGGATTTACATATACCTGGTACGATTCACCGGATGCTTTGAAACAGGTGGCACAGGGTACAACCTTCAGCCCCACCGGTATCGCCACCACCACTACATTCTATGTAATGGCATCGTCCGGTACATGCTCCAGCCCGCTGACCAGTGTAACCGTTACCGTGAACCCGGCTCCGGCTCCGGTGATCGTGGATGCCACCAGCAAAACGATCTGCACCGGTAACACCGCCAGCTTCCATGTAGTGAATCCGCAGACCGGTATTAGCTACCGCTGGTATGATGCAGCTATAGGAGGAAACATCGTTGCTTCCACGCCAGACTTCACTACACCGGCATTGGCAACAAATAAAGATTACTATGTAACTGCTATCAACGGCAGTAACTGTATGAACCCTGTTCGCACGAAAGTAAGCGTGATCATCACTTCCGGTCCGGCGGTACCTGTAACGGATGCCTCCACCGTAACCGTTTGCCGTGGTAACAGGGCAACGTCTAAAGTGACGAACGTACAGGCAGGTCTGCAATACCGCTGGTATAACGCACCGATCGGCGGTACGCTGCTCTTCGTAGGAGATACCTACACCACCGCGGATCCGCTGACGATGAAAGATACCGTATATGTTGAAGCTACCACACCAGGCGGCACCTGCACCAGTGGAGGCAGGGCGCAGGTGATCCTGATCCCGGCAGATGCGCCTGCTACGCCGGTACTTGTGAACGGCGGAGCAGTACAGGTTTGCTCCGGTGGTACGGCTACCTTCACGGTACAGAACCCGCCGCCGAACGTGGTCTACAACTGGTACGATGCCGCAACGGGTGGCAACCTCCTGCAGGGTAATGGTGGAGCCAGCTTCACGACCAATGCACTTACTACAAACTTCAATGTATATGTGGAAGCAGTGATCGGAGGCGGATGTAGCAGTCCGGGCAGAGCACAGGGTACCGCAACGGTAAGTCCCGTGCCGCAGCCGCCGGCAGTAACGGCAGACGCTAATATCGTTTGTCCGGATAGCTCCGCAACGCTCAGAGCCTCTTCTGCTCAGGCTGGCGCTATCTTCAGCTGGTATACATCGGCTACCGGCGGTACGGCAGTGTTCACCGGACCAGTATTCAAAACACCGGGTATCAGGGCGGTCACTACTTACTATGTAGCGGCAGGATTCAGCGGCGGATGCGTAAGTGCAACCCGTACGCCGATCACGATCAATGTACATGTACCGCTGGCAGCACCAACTGTAACAGTGGTGAATAAGACCGCTACTTCTATCACGTTCCAGTGGAATGCGATCGCAGGAGCCCTCGGGTACAGGGTGTCCACAGACGGTGGCAGAACATTCACCCAGCCGAGTTCCGGCCTTACCGGCACCACGCATACCGTCAACAATCTGCAGCCGAACCAGATCGTAACACTGCAGGTAATGACCATCGGCGCCAGTGAATGCGCGAACAGCGCGTGGTTCCAGGGTAATGGCGGAACAGACAATCCGGCCGGCAACACCATCTTCGTACCGAATGCCTTCACACCGAATAATGACGGATTGAATGATGTGCTCTATGTGTACGGCACTACCATCGCCAACATGCAACTGCGGATCTACAACCAGTGGGGTCAGCTCGTGTTTGAATCCAGAGACAAGGGGCAAGGATGGGATGGTAAGATGGGCGGCAGAATACAGCCTGTTGGTGTATACACCTACGTGCTGAAGGCTACGCTGCAGGATGGTACAAGCGTGCAGAAACGTGGTACGATCACGATCATAAGATAGGATAGATAAAAGGCAAGCAAAATCAAGAAAACAGCCGGAATGAAGTATAGCACTTCATTCCGGCCAATTCAAAAAACAAAAAATTCTCCTATGAAGAATAAAATTTTAGTAGCCGTGCTTTTATTGAGCGCTTTGTTGGTAAAACCCGCAAAGGCGCAGGTTGATCCGCACTTTGCACAATATTATGCTTACCCGCTTTGGCTGAATCCTGCATTGGCAGGCGTGATTGACGGAGATTACCGGTTAACCGGCAATTACCGGAACCAATGGGCCAATTTTGGAAAACCCTTCTCCACTGCTGGCGTATCGTTCGACGCACCTACCGATAAGAACGTGGGGCTGGGGATTACCGCGCTGAATATGGCCGCAGGGGATGCCGGGTACAATTATTTCAATGCCATGGCCACAGTTTCCTATACCGGTGTAAAAATGGGAAGGAACGGTACTACCCAGCTGACAGCCGGTATACAGGCCGGGTTGATCAACAGGCGGGTGGATCAGTCGAAATTCCAGATGGGCAGTCAGTATAACCCTGTCATGGGTTTCGATCCCAATATCCCTTCCGGCGAAACACTTCGGGCTACGTCTTCTACCGTATTCGATGCAAATGCCGGCCTGCTGTTGTTTGACGGTAACCCCAATCATCGCTTCAACCCCTTCATCGGAGTAGCCGGTGCGCATCTTACACAGCCGAAAGATCCGTTCGTTGCGGAAAGTAAAGACAGTAAAAACCTGCCGATCCGGTACCTCGTGCACGGTGGCTCCAGGATCACGCTGAGCGACATGTTGAGCATTACGCCGCATGGCCTGTACATGCGCCAGGGCAATGCGGAAGAGATCGTAGGCGGAGTATATGGACAGGTGAAGGTAAATCCGGAGTTCGATCTGCTGCTTGGAGGTAACTACCGCGTGAATGACGCCATTTCCCCTTTTGCCGGATTCCATTACAAAAATTTTACGCTGGGTCTGAGCTACGATGCCAATACCTCCAACCTGCGCAGGCTGGCAAGCGGCAGTAATGCATTTGAGCTATCGCTCTCATTCATAGGCCGCAAACGCCGGATCATGCAACCGGAATATTTCATCTGTCCGCGGTTATAATACCAGCGGTGTTTGTCAGAACCTCAACCCAGTAACATCAAATGATGATCCTTATGAAAAGAACGACATTCCTCTTACTGTTGACTTTAGCATGTATTTCCGGATCACTGAAGGCACAGTATGTATATGATTTCAAGCGCACGGCGGATAATTACTTCATGCAGAAAGATTATTATTCTGCGGCACAGTACTATACAAAGGCGCTCGGCACTTTTACCGTGAAGCCGGGGGAATACAGGCCCTATCTCGTGGAAAAGAGCACCAGGGGCAAACACAAGAAGCTGAAGGATTATGAGCAGGTGGTATATCGACTGGCAGAATCATATCGCATGTATCACGATTTTGGAAATGCACAAAAATGGTATGCAGAAGCATCCAACTTTGATCCCGAACGTTTCCCGCTCGTTAAATACTGGTATGGAGTATGCCTGCGCGCCAATGCCAGAACCGCAGAAGACTATGAGAATGCAAGAATGCAGCTGCAGCAGTTCAAACAATCCTATAAGGGATACGACGAGTATTCTTCACGGGCGGACATAGAACTGAAGAACTGCGAGTTCGCCATTGCGGAAATGAAAAAAGCGCCAAGGTATGATGTGATCAAGGTAACGGGCAACATTAACCAGGGCGGGGCAAATTATGCGCCGGTACCTGTTGGCAGTAACACTTTCTACTTTACTTCTTCCCGGCCGGATTCCGCATTGGTGGCGAAGAAATCCAATCCTTTCATCAACACACTATACATTGCCAAGGGAGATAATAGCAGCTTTGACAGCAATGAAAAACTGTCCATTCCCGGAGAAAAAGGGATCGAGCAGGGCGTAGCTGCTATTTCTCCGGATGGCAGCACATTGTATGTCACCCGGTGGAGCGTAAAAGACGGCCGCAAACAATCTTCCATCTACATGAGCGCCCGCCAGGGTAACAGCTGGTCCGAACCCCGGGTATTGGATGCGAATATCAATATAGCCGGCTACAGCTCCAAGGAACCGTTTGTAACTTCAGACGGGAAGTACTTCCTCTTCGCCTCCGATCGCCCGGGCGGGATGGGTAAGTTTGATATCTGGTATTGCAGCATCAGTAACAATGGTATGCTGAGCGCCGCCAATAATATGGGACCCGCCATCAATACGAAAGATGAAGAAGGAGCACCTTTTTATGATCCCGTTAAGCAGACGCTCATATTCAGCAGCGATGGCCGGACGGGCTTCGGGGGAATGGATTTTTTCAGCAGTAAGGGGGCTTTCGGCGGATGGACCGTACCACAGAACATGGGTTATCCCCTGAACTCCGCGAAGGACGATCTGTACTACGCTGCCCTGCAACCCAAGAACGCTCTTCAAAAAGGTTATATCAGCTCTGACCGCGAATCTGTCTGCTGCCTGGAGATCTATGCCGTAAAACGCCGCGCTAAAATGGCCGGTGGCCTGGTGCTGGATTGTGAAACAGGGAAACCCCTGGAAGGAACAAAGATATCTTTGCTGGACAGTACCCAGCGGAACGTGCTGGAAACACAAATCACCAATGCGGCCGGAGAATATACATTTGAGCTGGAGATGAACAGGAAATACAAGATCGTTTTGGAGAAAAACAATTATTTCTCCAAGAACTTCGCGTTCAACTCCGAGACGCTTAGCATGGTAGATTCCATGATGAATCCCTCCGTTTGTCTCAAACGTTTCGAATTGAACAAACCGATCGTGATCAACGATATTTTCTATGATTACAACAAATCCACCCTGCGCCCCGAATCGAAAAAAATACTGGACACCCTCTATTTCCTTCTCCTCGATAATCCCAAAATGGAGATCGAGCTGAGTGCGCATACGGACAGTAAAGGAACAGATGCTTACAACCTGAAGCTTTCCAATGAAAGAGCTAAGTCCTGCGTGGACTACCTCATCAGTAAAGGAATAGACAGGCACAGGCTGATCAGCAAGGGATACGGGAAAACCCGGCCCATAGCACCCAACACATTGCCCAATGGCAAAGACAATCCTGACGGCCGCCAGAAAAACCGGCGCACGGAATTCAAGGTGCTAAGAAATTAAGGAACGCAGTTTAAAATGTTCTAAGAGGGAATTCTTTCCCATTTTGAACCATATCCTATCATATACAAGCAATGGCCGGATTTCTTCCGGCTGTTGTCTTTTATAGAAACTAAAAGTCCCGAAGCACAAGCTCCGGGACTATCCAATCTATCAACCTAAAAATGTACACAGATTATTGTGCGCTCTTGCCTACGTTTCCGATGGCAACAACACTGTCTTTCGGCGGAGTTTTCAGGTCTTTGAAGGTAACGCGGGCAAATGCGTTGTACTTCAACAGGCTGTCGTAATTAAACTTCTGCGTTTGCGTGTCGCTTACCTTGATCGTTTTCACGTTCGTAAGCTTCGCTTCGAGGGCGGCACCGGTCGTTTGGCTCTTGATAGTGCCAAGGCTGAACGCGGTGTCAAATGCAGTGGCAGTAGTATTGCCTTTGTAAAGGGCAAAAGTGTACACTGTGTCTTTGGTAGATTTCTCCAGGCGGATCGTCAGGTTGAAGGTAGAATCAGTCACTTCCTGAACAGACACTTTACCGGAACCCGCGCCGGATAAGTCTTTCAAAAGATATTCCTTAGAGCGCAGCACCGGCTTGTCATCATCTTTTTTGCAGGATGCAATGGTAATTCCAAACACGGCAGTAGCCAGCAGCCCCAGCTTAAGGGCATTGTTTTTAAGCATAAGCATGATTTCCGTTTTTAAATGCGTTTAGTTAATAATTAGGTTAATGTGCGCATCCGGTGTAGGTTGCCCCTGTTAAACGGGGTATATTTTGAAATGTTACAAAGGTTTTGAAAGTTTTTTAAAAATTGGTAATACGATTCCGTTGAAATGCCCTATGACTCTGTATTTCGAAGTAAAATATTTTTTTGTTTATCGTGTATTTCATTGGGAAACAACAGCGCCGAACGAAACAGCTCCATAATTATTGCATGGACGAAGCTTGTTTGTCCGGTTCAGGAAAGGATAAATTGAACTGGTAAGATTTAGCGAGAGGAATTCGGCAATTCTGTTACTTTTGTATTCCTCAATTATATGCATATGAAATTCTAATGTGGTTAGCAGATCGATGCTAACAGTATTCATCTCCTCGTTTGATGGTGTAGCCCAAGCACCACAAGCATTATTTATTATTATTGAATTTTATCGTTATCTAATTCGTTAAACATGCGAACATTTACGCAGGTTATGACTCGTGTACAGCAACTTTGGAGGCTTTTTAAAGAGGCCGTTAAAGGAGAAGAAAAAGTCTATACATCCGGCAGCATTAACCGGGCATTGGTATTACTGGCCATACCCATGATGCTGGAGATGACCATGGAATCCCTGTTTGCCCTGGTAGACGCCTATTTTGTAGGAGGTTTGGGGAAAGCGGCAGTGGCTACTGTAGGTTTGACGGAATCTGTATTGAGCATTATTTATTCCATCGCCATCGGTATCAGTATGGCGGCCACTGCGGTGGTGGCCAGGAGGATTGGGGAAAAGGATCCGGATGGCGCTTCCCGCGCCGCCATGCAGGCGCTGTATTTGTCCTTCGCTTTTTCTGTGCTGGTTAGTATTGTGGGGCTGATATACTCCAGGGAGATACTGGGGATTATGGGGGCGGACAAAGAAATGATCGCATCCGGTCATGGCTATACGAAAATTGCTTTGGCCGGCAACCTGGTGATTGTGCTGTTGTTCCTGATTAACGGAATATTCAGAGGAGCCGGGGAGGCGAGCATTGCGATGCGGAGCTTATGGCTGGCCAATATCCTGAATATCTTCCTTTGCCCTCTGTGCATCTATGGCCTGGACCTCGGTTTGCCCGGCGCCGCTATAGCGACCACTATCGGTCGGGGCGTTGGGGTAGTGTATCAGCTATACCATCTTTGCAGCGGCAAAAAGCTGATCCGCCTGACCTGGCATCATGTAAAGCCGGAACTGGATACCATCCTTAAAATGATACGCATAGCAGCCGGGGGTACCTTACAATTCCTGATCAGTTCGGCCAGCTGGATATTCCTTATCCGCATCATTTCCCGGTTCGGGGAAGACGCCCTCGCCGGATACACCTTCGCCATCCGCATCATCGTCTTCGCCATCCTGCCCGCCTGGGGGCTCGCGAATGCTGCAGCCACGCTGGTTGGCCAGAACCTTGGAGCAGGGGAGCCGGATCGCGCAGAGAAGAGCGTCTGGAAAGCAGCTTATATGAACATGATCTTCCTTGGCATCGTGTCTGTATTCTTTATCATTTTCGCGCCCTGGATATTGCGGATATTCTCCCATGATCCTTTTGTGCTGGCTTATGGTGTGGAGGGCCTTCGCCTGGTCAGCATCGGGTACGTTTTTTACGCGTTCGGTATGGTGATGGCTCAATCCTTCAATGGCGCCGGGGACACCCGTACGCCTACGTTCATCAACCTTTTCGGTTTCTGGATGATCCAGATCCCATTGGCCTACCTGCTGGCGATCATCTTTGAATGGGGGCCTACCGGGGTTTTCTGGGCCATCGTGATCGCGGAATCCATCATCGCGGTAACAGCTATTATGATCTTCAAACGGGGGAACTGGAAGAAAGTGAAGGTTTAAGGGGCTAATTCCTTACATTTGCCCAATTTTAGACCTCTAATCTGTTCATTACATGTCTCTTACCGTAGTAGGCACGATGGCGTTCGACGATATTGAAACGCCCTTTGGTAAATCGGATAAAATCGTCGGCGGATCGGCTTCTTATATCGCCTGGGCCGCTTCCAACTTTGTACAACCCGTGAATCAGGTGTCCGTGATCGGTGGTGATTTTCCGCAGGCGGAACTGGATGCGCTGACACAAAGAGGTGTTGCGCTGGACGGTGTGCAGGTGAAAAAAGACGAGAAATCCTTTTACTGGGCCGGCCGTTATCATCTGGACATGAACTCAAGGGATACGCTTGTAACGGAATTGAATGTACTGGCAGATTTCCAGCCCGTGATCCCGGCCAGCTACCAGGGCAGCGAATTCCTTATCCTCGGTAATCTTACACCGCAGGTGCAGATGAGCGTGATCAACCAGATGCATCCCCGTCCAAAACTGATCGTAATGGATACCATGAACTTCTGGATGGATGTAGCCCTGGATGATCTGCTGAAAACCCTGAAAATGGTGGATGTACTGTTGGTGAACGACAGCGAGGCACGGCAGCTGACCGGCGAGTTCTCTCTCGTGAAAGCTGCTAAGAAAGTGCTGACCATGGGTCCGAAATATCTTATTATCAAGAAAGGAGAACACGGTGCGCTCCTGTTCCATGGAAATAACGTATTCTTTGCTCCGGCTCTTCCACTGGAAGAAGTATTCGATCCTACCGGTGCGGGAGATACCTTTGCCGGCGGCTTCATAGGGCATCTGGCGAAAACAAAGGATATCTCTTTCGAGAACATGAAAACAGCGATCATCGTAGGTTCTGCCATGGCTTCCTTCTGTGTAGAAAAATTCGGTGCGGCAAGGTTGCGGGAGATCACGAAAGAAGACATCAGCGCAAGGCTGGAGCAGTTTGTGGAGTTAGTGAACTTTGATATCGCATTAGTATAGTTATTTGAAAGGCGCTCATTTGAGCGCCTTTCTTCTTATTTAAATATCTCATTCAACACCTTCGCCAGTCTCACCCCGCCCTTCAACAACTGTGCATTCAGATCATCCACAAAAAGATAGTTGTAGCGGTAACTCAATTTGTCCCCATTCTTTGTGCGGTCATACACTTTGTCTGACAACAGGTGCGATTCCCACAGCCAGTCCTGCAAACGCCCGGCCTGTATATCTTTCACATCGGCCTTCGTTGCCACTCGGTTTAAAATATTGGCGTACTCAGTATAGCTGTACTGCTGGAAATCGATAAGATGCTCGTCCCATACACGGTGCAGGTTGGTGGGCTGGTCGAACCAGGTAACCTGTATCTTGTTGCCACCCAGGTCTTCATCCCGACCAACATGCAGCGGCTGGTGCAGGTCGCCTAGCAGGTGTACGAGAAAGCTCAATGCAAAACGTTTGCGGGCAGCGGGTGTTTTGGGATCCTTCAATTCTTTGCTCATGGCCTCGATCTGGCTGTAGAGATTCTCCCCATGTGCAGCGGCCAGCAGGGATTCAAACTCAGTGTGGCTGCAATGCCCCGGAAAATCGAGGTAATGCCAGGGGGAAGTGGATTTATACTGACCGGTGGTGTCGGACCTGATCAAGTCCGGCCAGTTGGAGATCATGGCCAGTGTTTCATTGCCGATGATCGCACGGATACCCAGCTGTGCTTTAGGACTCAGATAAAAGGAAGCGATCTCTCCTATCACCCGGTGGCCCGTAGGGCCCCAGGCTTTTACCGGCATTGTGCCGATCAGCAGGATGCCCGCAATGAGACTACTTAAAAAGTGTTTTTTCATGTAAATGGATTTGTCGAATTTTGTTCCGCGAATTTCGGGTATTGCGACCCGATCTTTGAACAGAATGCTCAAATTAACGGAAAATTTTAACAAAGCATTTCCCTGCTAAAATCCGAAATTCGATCTCCCTGATCCAAAAAAGATATCATTATGCCCTTTAAGCTTCACGCTCCATATCAGCCCTCGGGTGATCAGCCCTCGGCCATCCGTCAGCTCACCGAAGGCCTGCAGGATGGAGAACGGGCCCAGACCCTGTTAGGGGTAACGGGCTCGGGAAAGACCTTCACCGTTGCGAATGTGATCCAGAACACGCAGAAACCCACGTTGGTACTTACCCACAATAAAACCCTCGTGGCACAACTCTACGGTGAATTCAAACAGTTCTTCCCCGAAAACGCAGTGGAGTACTTCGTCAGCTATTATGATTATTACCAGCCGGAGGCCTACATGCCGGTGAGCGATACGTATATTGAAAAGGATCTCGCCATCAACGAGGAACTGGATAAACTCCGCCTCCGCGCCACTTCCAACCTGCTGTCCGGCAGGCGGGACATCATCGTGGTAGCCAGCGTTTCCTGCATTTACGGTATGGGGAATCCCACCGATTTCGAGAATGGGATCATCCGCCTGCACAAAGGCCTCAATATTGGCAGGAATACCCTGCTCCACGGCCTCGTGAACGCACTTTATACACGCACCACCGGCGATTTCAATCGCGGTAACTTTCGGGTGCAGGGGGATACGGTGGATATTAACCTGCCGTATGTGGATTATGGTTACCGGATCACGTTCTTCGGGGATGAGATCGAAGAGATCGAAAGTTTTGATGTAACGAATGGCAAAAGGATCACAACGCTGGATACAGCCGCCATTTTCCCGGCTAACCTGTACCTGGCGCCGAAAGACCTGATGGTGCAGATACTCGCGGAAATACAGGATGAACTGGCCGCACAGGTGGAATATTTCAAAAACAACGGCAAACTGATCGAAGCACAACGATTGTCTGAAAGAGTGAATTACGATGTAGAGATGATCCGCGAACTGGGATATTGCGCAGGTATCGAAAACTATTCCCGCTTCCTGGACCGCAGAAGACCTGGTACACGGCCGTTCTGCCTGCTGGATTATTTCCCGAAAGATTTCCTGCTGGTGATCGATGAAAGCCATGTCACCATTCCACAGGTCAGCGGGATGTATGGCGGCGACCGCTCCCGGAAACTGACGCTGGTGGACTTTGGCTTCCGGCTGCCGTCCGCGCTGGACAACCGGCCGCTGAATTTCCATGAATTCGAGAACCTCCTCAACCAAACGATCTTCGTAAGTGCCACACCGGGTGAATATGAACTGAAACAGACGGAAGGTATTGTGGTGGAACAAATCGTACGGCCCACCGGTCTGCTCGATCCGCCGATAGAAGTACGTCCCAGCAAGAACCAGGTGGATGACCTGCTGGATGAGATCGACAAGCGGGTGCAGAAAGGGGATCGCGTACTGGTGACCACCCTCACCAAGCGCATGGCCGAGGAAATGGATAAATACCTGCATCGTATCAACATCAAATCCCGCTACATCCACTCCGAAGTGGATACGCTGGAGCGCGTGGAGATACTCCGTGATCTGCGGCTCGGTAATATAGATGTACTCGTAGGTGTGAACCTCCTGCGGGAAGGGTTGGATCTGCCGGAAGTATCGCTGGTGGCTATTCTGGATGCGGATAAGGAAGGTTTCCTGCGGGATGAGCGCTCGCTCACCCAAACCGCCGGTCGTGCCGCGCGGAACGTGGACGGATTAGTGATATTTTATGCCGACAAGATCACCGAGAGCATGCAGCGCACTATCGATGAAACAGACCGTAGGCGGGAGAAGCAGCGAAAACATAACCAGGAGCATCATATAACGCCAAGGACCGTACGAAAATCGAAAGAGCAGATACTCGGGCAAACCTCCGTACTGGAGATCCGGCATTTTGATGAAAGCTCGCCTTACGCCGTGCATGATGAGATGGCGGTGGTGACGGACGAGGGAACTTCATTCAACCAGGATACCATTAAGAGCATTCCGCAGATGGAGAAGTCCATCGCCCGGGTGAAAAAGGAAATGGAAAAGGCGGCGAAAGATCTCGACTTCATGGAAGCTGCCCGTTTACGGGATCAGATGTTCTCCATGCAACAGGAACTCGAAAATATGAAGCGAAATTAGTTGCTAAAACAATAAACATTATATAGAATTATTTATAATATAAATGAAAGGATGATGTGGTTTCAATAAAAACAGCATTATTCTTTTTTATATTTATTTAATTATTAATCAAATATTTAAAACGATTATAGCGTTTTTACAGTACAACTTCTTCCAACTGCAATTAGATTTTTCCAATTCTCCGCTAAATTTTCTTAAAAATATAATAATCAATTAATTATGTTGATAAAGTTAACCTATTCTAACCTTAGGAATTCGTGAAAGTAATATTTATATTATAAATAATTATTATTTATTTGTCATAACCCATCTATATTTCCCTCTTTTTTCAAATTTTTCCAATTTTAAGCCCTTCTATTTGACGTTTTAAACGCCATTCCTACTTTTATTTCGAATTTTAAAACGAAACGCTATGAAGAAAACTTCATTTCAGGATTATC
Source organism: Chitinophaga niabensis (assembly GCA_017849435.1). Lineage (GTDB taxonomy): Bacteria > Bacteroidota > Bacteroidia > Chitinophagales > Chitinophagaceae > Chitinophaga > Chitinophaga niabensis_A. The sequence goes on along the minus strand of JAFIGY010000002.1, from coordinate 119,944 downwards.
TCCCTTTCCTTTTTTTAACTGCTCTTGCAGTAATTGGCATTTTTATACCTACGGTCCCCACATTTGCGGATACGAGCAAGTATAATGTCGGAGATGTTGCCTGGATCCTGGTGGCCACCACTTTGGTGTTCCTGATGACACCCGGTTTGTCTTTCTTTTACGGTGGTATGGTAAATAAAAAGAATGTGATTTCCACCATGATGCAGAGCTTCATCGCTGCAGGCCTGATCAGTGTGATCTGGGTAGTGGTAGGTTTCAGTCTTGCCTTCGGTGAATCACAGGGTGGTTTGATCGGCAATCCCGCCACTTACTTCTTTTTTAATCATGTCGGGTCCGGTCCTGCCTGGGGTACCATCCCTCTGCTGTTGTTCGCATTGTTCCAGCTCAAGTTCGCGGTGATCACGCCTGCGCTGGTGGTGGGAGCGGTAGCGGAGCGTATCCGTTTTACTTCTTATGTATTGTTCATGGTGTTGTTCAGCCTGCTGGTATACGCACCCATCGCGCACTGGACCTGGCATTCCGACGGCATCCTTTTTAAACTGGGGGTACTGGACTTTGCCGGTGGTACGGTAGTGCATATCTCTGCCGGATGTGCGGCACTTGCCGGCGCACTGGTGCTTAAACGCCGTAAAGCGCATATCGCAAAACAGGAGCTGCAACCTGCCAATATCCCGTTCGTGTTGATCGGTACCGGTCTGCTCTGGTTCGGCTGGTTCGGCTTCAATGCAGGTTCCTCCCTTGCGGCAAACCCGCTGGCGGTTTCTGCTTTTGCTGCAACGAATACTGCTGCCGCTGCTGCCGGTCTTTCCTGGATATTTTTTGATGTGATCCGCGGCAGGAAACCCTCCGTGCTCGGCTTCTGTATCGGCGCCGTTGTTGGCCTGGTAGCTATTACGCCGGCAGCAGGGTATGTGGCCATCCCGCAGAGCATGTTCATCGGCTTCTTTGCAGCGATCGTTTCAAACCTGGTCGTACACTTCAAGAATAAATCCTCTGTTGATGATACGCTGGATGTATTCCCCTGTCACGGTGTAGGCGGCATGGTAGGGATGCTGCTTACCGGTGTGTTCGCTACAAAAGCGATCAACGCCGCGGGGAATGATGGCTGGGCCTATGGTAACTTCGACCTGTTCTACAAACAGGTATTGGGACTGTTGCTGGTTGTGGCCTACAGCTTCACCGTATCTTACGGTATCTTCAAACTGATCAACCTCATCCACCCGTTGCGTGTAACGCAGGAAGAAGAAGAGCTGGGGCTGGACCTGTCCCAGCACAACGAAGTGTATCATCCCAACAATATGAGTATCGACGGGCAGGGCAAACTGGCGGAAGAAGAAACCGGTATTCAACACAGCTGATCATCCATCATTTTTCATCGCAAGTATAGTTCGTTTTTTTGTTTAACCGGATATCATTGTTTATCACCATGGCGCGAGCCGTGGTGATGAGCGATCCGGGTGTGCTATGTCCCTATTGAAGATCATTATTTATTCAACACCTCAGCAAGCAGCGGCTCTTATCATTTTATTAACCAAAAAAATAAGCTCACACAATGAGAAAAAGTTTATTCGCGCTTCTGGCTGTCTGTTTTGCAATGTCTACCCGCGCCCAGGATTCCCTGCGCCTCCTGCCTGTCGGTTTTAAACTATCCGGATCCGCAGATGTGTATTACAAGTACAACTTCAACGAGAACAATACGGATAACAAGACCAGCTTTACCAATTCCCACAACTCTTTTGAACTGGGCATGATTTCTCTCAAACTGGAGAGCACTTTCAAGAATGTAGGGCTCGTAGCGGATGTCGGCTTCGGGAAACGGGCGGAAGATTTTTCTTATAATGACGACAAGACCCGCCTGGCCATCAAACAGCTGTATATCTCCTATGCACCAACGTCTTTCCTCAAGTTCACCATGGGCAGCTTTGCCACGCACGTAGGGTACGAACTAGTAGATGCCTGGGCCAACAGAAATTACAGCATGTCTTACATGTTTTCCTACGGACCCTTCTTCCACACCGGCGTTAAGGCGGACCTCACTTTCGGGTCACACAACTTCATGGTGGGTGTGTTTAATCCAACGGATCTTAAATCCGCCGCGGGCTGGGGTGGGATCAAGTACATCGGCGCGCAATATGGCTTTGCGCCCACCAGCGTGCCTTTCAAGTTCTACCTGAACTACATCGGCGGCAGAGACACGCTTAAGACCCGCAATGATCAGCTCGATGCCGTGATCACTTACCAGGTAAGCCCCAAATTCGGGCTGGGTTACAACGGTACCTACAGCATGTACAAGAACGGGAGTACGAAAACCAGCTGGTACGGTTCCGCACTTTATCTGAACTATGATCCTGCGGAAAGCTTCGGCCTTACTTTGCGCGGAGAGTATTTCAATGATAAAGACAAACTGAAGGTATATACCAATGCCGGCGAATTCCCGAACGGCGGTTCCGTGTTCGCACTCACGCTGAGCGGGAATTACAAGGTAGGGGGACTTACGCTGATCCCGGAGGTACGGATGGACCAGGGGTCCAGGGACCTCTTCATGAAAAAAGCGGAAACACCTAAGAGATCAACAGCCAATGTGCTGCTCGCGGCTGTTTACAAATTCTGATCCTCACTTCCGGTTCTTGCCGGCCACCATCTTGCGAGACTCCTGCTTTCCCGAAAAAATTCAGTCCGGGCAAACAGGAGTTTTCGTATCTTATCCATCGGAAAAAATGATACAAATCTGTATATGCTACAACGTTCCACATTGAAATTCCTGAAAGATCTCAGGCAGAACAATAACAAGATCTGGTTTGATGATAACAAGGCGCATTATCAGCAGGCCAAAGAAGATTTTGAAAGCCTGGTGCAGCAGCTTATTGACGGCCTTGCTAAAATGGACCCTGCTTTTGGGGAGCTGAGTGTGAAAGATTGTGTATTTCGTATATACAAAGACGTTAGATTCTCCAAAGACAAAACGCCGTATAAGACGAATATGGGCGCTTATTTTTCAAAAGGAGGAAAGAAGAGTCCCCGTGCCGGCTATTATTTCCAGCTGGAGCCGGGCGGCAACAGCTTCACTGCCGGAGGGCTCTGGCAGCCGGAAGCGCCTGTGCTAAAAAAAGTAAGGCAGGAGGTCGACTATAACTTTGCCGAATTCCAGCGCATTGTAGGGAAGAAGGAATTCATCCGGGTGTTTGGCAAAGTGAATGGCGAATCCCTCAAAACAGCCCCGCAGGGTTATCATGAAGATAATCCGGCTATTGCCTATATCAAACTGAAAAGCCTGATCGTAAGCGCAGGCATTACAGATGAAGCAGCCACACAACCCACGCTCGCACGGGAAATATTGCGTCAATTCGCTGCAATGCAACCGTTCGTGCAATTCCTGAACAGCGCACTGGATGAATAACAGGCGGCTCTGCCGGTTACCGGATACGCTCCGGCAACCAGGGCGGGGCGCTCACCGGCGCACAATATCTCTTTCCCGGTGCGGGACAGGTGTATGGTGCAGAAGATGTTAACAGTAAATCAGTTCTTGTGTATCAAAAACTCAAAGGGGCGTGATTTACGGTTTTTCAAAAGATTTTCTTTGTCGAGTCTGGTTTGCGCAAAACGCTGGTTATAAACGTTCGCAACTTCAATGATAGGCATAATTCCATCAAGGGTATCTTTCTGATCAACGATGTTCATGATCCGGGAGACCTGTGAGGAAAAATTAGTACTCCACTCTTCGGTAAACTTATGCATTAACAAAAGTTCACGGTTCGTGTTGGTTTTCATAGGAAAGGGTGTTTAGTTTGATTGTTTAGTTGTCATCGAAAAAACAGATAAAGAATTTAATTGCATAGGATTGTATTATCAAAGTTGACGCATATCCTTCATATATCCATACTACTTCTGTGTAGTTTTTAGTTGGATGATTTTACAGTTTTGTATATTCTGATAAAACGCTTGCCCGTAGGCACTTTCGTAGTGGCCTCTCAATACAGATTTTTCGTATATCCGCCATCGTAAAATTGATGGGGAAGTGAATTTACATTTAAATTTTACAAATTCCAAATAGAGAAACGTATAAATCGTTGAGAATAAATAACAGGCAAGCCGATCTGCCTGAGGTTATATCATAATCGGCTTAAATCCAGCAGGGATAAGTGATTGAAGTACAGCTTGATATTTAAAAAAGAAAAAGGGATGATAAATGTTATAACATTCGTCATCCCTGTAATAAATTTTTATGAAGTATTTCAACCTGCATGCAGCATTACTGCAGCCAGTTCTTTTTGCCGAGATATTCCGCGATCTGTACGGCGTTGGTAGCGGCGCCTTTTCTCAGGTTGTCCGCCACTATCCAGAGGTTCAGCGTATTCGCCTGTGTTTCATCCCTTCTGATGCGGCCTACAAAAACTTCGTCTTTATCGTGCGCATCTTTCGGCATGGGATACAATGCTTTGGAAGGATCGTCCACCACTACCACACCCGGGGTAGCACTTAATATCTTCCGTACCTCATCCAGGTCGAAATCTTTTTCAAAGGCAATATTTACGCTTTCGCTGTGCCCGCCGATAACAGGAATACGTACGGTAGTGGCGGTGACCTTCACCCGCTCATCGCCCATGATCTTCACTGTTTCCTTTACCATCTTCATCTCTTCCTTCGTGTAACCGTTTTCAAGGAACACATCGATCTGCGGGATCACGTTCAGATCTATCTGATGCGCATAGGCTTTCTCGCCCTCCACTCCCTTCCGCTCGTCCATGAGCTGGTTTACCGCCTTTACGCCGGTGCCGGTCACGGATTGATAAGTGGAAACCACTACACGCTGAATACCATACTTTTTATGCAGCGGGTCCAGTACCAGGACCATCTGGATGGTGGAACAGTTCGGGTTGGCGATGATCTTATCTTCCGGCGTGAGCACATCGGCATTCACTTCGGGTACCACCAGCTTCTTGGTGGGATCCATGCGCCAGGCAGAGGAATTGTCGATCACTGTAATACCCGCTGCCGCAAACTTCGGCGCCCATTCGAGGGAAGTGCTGCCGCCTGCGGAAAAAATAGCTACGTTCGGTTTCATGGAAATAGCCGTATCTGCAGTTACCACCTTGTACGGCTTGCCCTTGAACATCACTTCCTTCCCTACAGACTTCTCGGAAGCTACTGGGATGAGTTCTGTTACAGGGAAATTCCTTTCCGCCAGTACTTGCAACATTTTAGAGCCTACCAGTCCGGTCGCTCCTACTACGGCTACTTTCATCAGTTTTTTGTTTTTTTAAGAAACACAAAATTAATATATTCGATGAGATTGTTAACTCATTAAATTCTTATATCATGCGACCCATTGTTTGTGGCCTGTTACTGGCGATGCTGCCGGTTGCTGCATCGGCACAATTTTCCGAAAACTTTGATGACGGCGATATCTCCTGGCAGGGAATGGACACCGCTTTCCAGGTATACCAGGGCATGCTGCGCAGCAGGTATGCGCAACCCAACAGCCTGTTCTATCTTTCGAGACCTTCTACATTGGCAACCGGGGCGGAATGGACCTTTTTTGTACATCTTGACTTTACCACCTCTTCCCAGAATTATGCAGACGTATATCTCCTGGCGGATACCTGCCATCTTTTAGCGCCGCAGCTCTCCGGGTACTTTGTGCGGATCGGGAATACCACGCACGAAGTAAGCCTGTACAGGAAACCACCGGGCGCCGCACCGGTGAAGCTGATAGACGGGCGGGACGGTGTGTCGGACAAGCCGTTGCGCATTCGTGTAACCCGCACCACGGGCGGGGAATGGCGGTTGTTCACGGACGGGGTGCAGGAAGGGATCACCAAGGATACCACGTATATGTCAGGCCGCTGTTTTGGTCTCCTCATCCGCCAATCCACTTCCGGCTTCTTCAACCGCCATTACTTTGATGACATTATCGTAAAACCGCTGGAAGAAGACACCATTCCCCCGCGCATATTGCAAATGGAAGCGGTAAGCCCCCGCGAAGTGCTAATCCGTTTTTCCGAACCGGTGGAAAGCAGTGCCGCAGAGCCGGAGCGGTATTGGGCGGAAGGATACGGGCAGCCGCAGAAAGTGATGTGGGCGAAAGACCAGGTCCGGCTTTTCTTTGACTCACCTTTCCCCGATGGCATGGCAGTCCGCATCACGGTTTCCGGTATCAGTGACGTATGGGGAAACAGGATGTTGAGGGATGAGGGGATCGTGCTTTATCATACTCCCGCACCCCATGAAGTACTGATCCATGAAATACTCGCCAACCCTTCCACGGGCAGAGGATTGCTGGAACATGAGTTCGTTGAATTGAGGAATGTTTGCCCTTTCGCCATTAACCTCGCCGGCTGGACGTTGCGCGATACCAGCAAAGAAATAATATTACCGGATTATCGCCTGCAGCCGGACAGTGTAGTAGTGATATGCGCGAAGAAAGCGCAATCCCTGTACCAGCCATCGCTCAACACCTCCGCCTTCCTCACTTTAACGAAAGAAGGGAAATTATTATCCCTCCATGATCCGCAGGGCCGCACTATTCATGCTGTTTCGTACGAGAGAGCCTGGTATGCAGGCAGCGTCAAAGGGGAAGGGGGCTGGAGCCTTGAAATGGCAGATACGCATTGGCCTTGCACAGGCAAAGAGAACTGGAAACCCTCGGAAGCCGCCACAGGTGGAACTCCCGGCAGGCATAACTCACTGAAAGGAGGTATCAGCGAACCTCTGCTGCCTTCCATGATCCGCATATCCGTTACGGACAGCACGCTGTTGCAATTGCATTTCTCCGGAACGCTGGACAGTGGGGCCGCTGCAATGCCATCGCATTACATCACAGAGGGGATACATCATGTAACGGCACATCCGCCCTTGTTCCATACCGTTTCCTTAAAGCTGGAACAGCCGCTGGAAAGGGGAAAGATATATGGTCTGCAAACACGGGATATAACAGATTGTGCCGGTCGCCCGATAAATCAACCGGAACCGGTATTATTCGGGTTACCGGAAGTAGCGGATACCATGGATGTTATCATCCATGAAGTGCTTTTCGATCCGCCTGCCGGCGCAGAGGATTTTGTGGAGATATTCAACCGCAGCCGCAAAACGATCGATCTGAACACATTGTACTTCGCGTCCCGGGACGTCAACAACCAGTTGAAACAAATGGTGCCCTTGGTGAAGGGGCCCTGGTTGCTGCTCCCCGGTGCATATCTGGCTTTTACGCAGGATGTACCGGCACTCTGCCGGCAATATGCCTGTAAGGGCAACCTGGAAACGATCCGCACATTACCGACCCTGCCGGAGAGCGAGGGAACGATCATCCTTTTAAAAGCAGATGGCCGCATTCTTGATGAAGTGTCTTATAAAAAGTCCTGGCACTCCGGCATCCTCCGTTCCACCAAAGGTATTTCCCTCGAAAAACTGCATCCTGACCTGCCTTCGCAACAGCCTGCTTCCTGGCATTCCGCCGCCTCTACCGCCGGTTATGCCACACCGGGCTACGTTAACTCGCAGCAACAGCCGGATGCGCCGGAGAAAGCGGCGTTCTCCGTTGAACCCGAAGTGTTCAGTCCGGATAACGACGGCCAATCCGACCGTGTCTACATTTTCTGGAACCTCCCCGACCCCGGGCATATCGCCCGGATCACGGTGTACGATGCACAAGGGCGCCCGGTCCGTCAACTGGCACGGAATCTGCTGCTTGGGAACAAGGGGAATATATACTGGGACGGACTTTCAGACACGAGGGAACCCTCATCACCGGGCATATATGTTATTTTTATACAAATATTCCGGCCAGAAGGGTCCGTGAAAACGCTGAAACTCCCTGTGGTATTGATAATCCGGCAATAGCGACAGCCACCTCCGCGAGGATGAAAATTTGTCAGGGCAATATCTATTGCTATTTTTTTATATTTGCCGTTCTTAAAAATGAATTCATGCAGTACAGAGAAATTGTTGCAGTAACCGGTTTGGGCGGTTTATTCCAATTGCTGGCCAGCAAACAGGACGGCGCTATTGTAAGATCGCTGGAGGATAAGAGCACCCGCTTCGTATCTTCCCGGGTACATAATTTTACCCCATTGGAAAGCATTGAAGTTTTTACAACAGGCGATAACGTAAACCTGACGGCTGTTTTCAAGGCTATCCAGGAAAAAGAAGCGCAATTCCCCCTCATCGAAGCCAAAGCGGATAACAACGCGATCAAATCTTATTTCAGGAACGTTTTCCCGGAGTTTGATGAAGATCGTGTATATGTAAGTGATATGAAGAAGATGGTGAAATGGTACACCATCCTCAAAGCCAACGATCTGCTGAAGTTTGAAGAAGAAGCGGAAGAAACAACGGAAACGGAAGCCCCGGCTGTTGCAGAAGAAGCTAAACCGAAAGCAAAGGCGAAAGCGAAGAAGGAAGAAGGAGTAGCGGAAGAAGCGCCTGCGGCGGAGAAAGCGGTGCCCAAGAAGAAAGCGGCGGCAAAAAAAGCAGCGGCTGACACAGAAGCAGCGGAAGGAGAAGAGAAAAAGCCGAAAACCACCCGCAAAAAGAAAACAGAAGAATAGTCCGCATCTACGGACCGAAATAAAAAATTCCAAATCCATATCGGATTTGGAATTTTTTTTAAAGGGGCTTACCTTTTAACCTTTATTAATAAACGGATTATGCAAAACGCACATATTATAGCAGCACCCCGTCATTTTCTGCCCGCAGATTTTGCCGTTACCACCTGGGACGTACTGCAACCTTACTTCGAAACCTTGCAGAACAGGGAGATCAACAATGTGACAGCACTGGAAAAATGGCTGCAGGACCTGAGCGAACTGGAAGCAGTGATCAGCGAAGACGCCTGCTGGCGCCAGATCCGCATGACGCGGGATACCGCCAGTAAAGAATATGAGGAAGCGTTCACTTATTTCTGCATGGAGATACAGCCAAAGTTACAGCCTTATGCGGACGCCCTCAACCGCAAACTCCTGGCCAGCCCGTATAAAGATCAGCTGGACCAGCAATTGTATTTCACCTATCTCCGCAATGTGCAGAAACAGGTGAAACTCTTCAACGAAAAGAATGTACCGATACAAGCGGAACTGAATGTACTGGCACAGCAATACGGCGTGATCTCCGGCAGCATGACCATCCATGTGAACGGGCAGGAATTCACGCTGCAGCAGGCCGCTAAATTCCTCGAGAATCCGGATCGCGAGCTTCGCCAGGAAGTTTTTTCCAAAACAGCAGCCCGCCGTCTTCAGGACAAGGATCAGCTGGATCAACTTTATTCCACGCTGGTAGCGAAGCGTCACGAAATAGCACTGAACGCGGGTTTCGAGAATTACCGGGATTATAAGTTTGAAGAGTTGGGTCGTTTTGAATATACTAAGGACGATTGCTTCCAGTTCCATGCAGCCGTGAAAGAACACATCCTGCCGCTGGTGAAGCAAACGCTGGAAAGGCAACGTGCCAAATTACAGCTGGATGCACTGCGCCCCTGGGATACAGAGGCCGAACCGGTGGGCATAAAGCCACTCGAGCCCTTCCACAACGGAGAAGAAATGATCGGGAAATCCATCGAATGTTTCAGCAGGCTGCGGCCTTTCTTCGGCGAGTGCCTGCAGGTCATGAAAGAGATGGGCCGCCTGGATCTGGACAGCCGCAAGAACAAAGCACCCGGTGGTTACAACTGCCCGCTTGCGGAAACAGGTGTGCCGTTCATCTTTATGAATGCAGCAGGACAAATGAAAGACCTCACCACCATGGTGCATGAAGGTGGTCACGCTATCCATTCCTTCCTCAGCCATAACCTCCGCCTCAGCGCCTTCAAAGAGTATCCTATGGAGATTGCGGAAGTGGCGAGCATGAGCATGGAACTGTTCAGTATGGATCATTGGGATATCTTCTTCAGCAGTTCGGACGATCTGCGCCGCGCCAAACTTCAACAGCTGGAGCGCACCATCACCATCTTCCCCTGGATCGCCACGATCGATAAATTCCAGCACTGGGTGTATGAGCATCCGCAGCATACCGTGGAGGAGCGGACGACCGAGTGGATCGCGATCATGGATGAATTCTCTCCCGGAAATGTGGACTGGAGCGGATATGAGAATTATCGTGCGAGCAACTGGCAGCGACAGCTGCATCTTTTTGAAGTGCCATTCTATTACATCGAATATGGCATTGCACAATTAGGGGCTATTGCGATGTGGAAGCAGTATAAAGAAAATCCGCAGCAGGCGCTGGATAACTACATGAAAGCCCTCGGCCTCGGGTACACCAGAACCCTCCGGGAGCTCTATACCGCCGCGGGGATCAGGTTCGATTTTTCACCGGCTTACGTAAAAGAACTTGCGGGCTTTGTGCAAAAGGAGATCGATAAGATCACAACTGTGTGAGTATATGGAATAAAGGAAAATATATCACATTTTACAATCCTTGCAAACCCCGCTCACCACTACTTCTACATTATGCACGGCATAACCGCTGGGGAGGGAGATGATCGGTACATCTGTTTCATCGAGGCATTGGGTACTGCCGCATGTTTCACAACGAAAATGCACGTGATGGTCGTGATGATCATGTTCTCCGCATTCTGATTTGCAGATGGCATATCGCACGGTGGTATCCGTAGTCGGGATCTTGTGCACGATCCCTTTGTCGAGGAAGGTTTGTAAAGTGCGGTAGATCGTCACCCTGTCGAACGCCTTCCCGCTTAATTTTTCAAAATCAGCATGTTCAAGCGCGCCGTTGCTTTTCAGAAAGAGCTCCAGGATCTTTACACGCGTATCTGTTATGCTCAGTTTGCTGGAGCGTAACAACTGCACGATGAGTTCTTTGTGTTTTGCAGCCATATTACTTCTGTTTATTCATGGATCAGCCGGTCAATATCGTTGATCAGCTTTTCAACATCTTTATCCTTGGTACCTTCATACAAACCGCGTATCTGTCCGTCCCCATCCACCAACGCAAACCATTGGGTATGCACGAAGTCATCCGGACCGGCATTATGCCCATCGTCCACGAGGTAGCTTTCACGGGCCAGTTTGTACAATTGTTTTTTATCGCCGGTTAAAAAATGCCAGTTCTTTGAATCGGCCCCGTGTTGCAGCGCGTAGGCTTTCAGTATGGGGATGGAATCATAATCCGGGTCCGATGTGTGCGAAAGGATGAGGAAATTCGGTGTGTTCTTGTATTTCGTATACACCTTTTCCATATTCTTGTTCATCACCGGACAGATATTCGTGCAGGTGGTGAAGAAATATTCCGCTACATAGATCTTGCCTCTCATCTGTTCCCTTGTTACGGTCTGCCCATCCTGGTCCGTAAAGGAAAAACTCTGTACCGTATGACCGGGTGTACCCAGCACCGGTAATTTATCCTTCCCGAAGAACGCGCCCGTCCCTTCCTTGATCATTAACCCGGAATAGGCCATAAAACCCACACTCAACAACACAAAAAAGATGATATAAAAAATTCCTTTCCTTGACATATTTCTGTTCGGCTTTTACCAATGTACAAAGTTAGCACAGTTTCACGACACCGCCTCACTGCCCCGGCAACACCACATCGTCAAGATTATAATATAATTCATAAATATTTTTCTCGTTGAGTCTTAATCGTCCTTTGCACTTCACATAATCATCGGTCGTAAATGCCGGCCTGCCCGAGCGGAATTTGAGCGCCATGATGCTTTCCGGTCCGGCCCCGCCGCAGAAGAAACAGGAGCTGTTAGGGTTGGCGGACAGTACATACATGCCGCCTTTGGCGTCTACCGGTATCACATATCCGCTGATGATAATGGTTTTGCCGTTCAGTGCCTTGATGTCTCGGGAAAAAGAAGGGTACAGCATGGGCAGTTGCAGCTTTTCATCCCATCTGCGCTGGAAGATCACGTCAGACAGTCGCTTCCAGGATACCGGCTTACCCTCTTCTTCCTGCCGGGAAGGGCTGGTAACGGTGGACATAGGGAGATCTGCCGCCGGCATCTGCTGCCGGAGCCTGAGGATCTGCGCCAGATAATTATTGCCATGTTTACACCATTGCGAAACATTCGAACAGGAAACGAAGCAAAAGGCCATGATGATGATCAGGATCTTTTCTGTTTTAAGCATTTGCCAGTGTTTTAGAGATGTTCAGCCGGAATGCCCGGATAGCGGGTAAAAGCGCCGCCAGCAGGCACGCGCACAGGATCAGAGAAGCCGCCAGCGCTTCTGCTCCGGAAAGCCGCCACATACCGGAGAAATGAAGATGATAACGGGTGAGTATCTGTTGTTGCAACAACCAGCCGCACAATCTGCTCAACAGAAAACCGCTTAATACCCCGGAAAGGCCGAGTATCGCGGCTTCTGCCAGTACGAGTCCCAGTAACCGGCTGCGTCCGCCACCCAGGCTTCGGATAAGAGCCAGTTCGTATCGCCGTTCGTAAGTGCCCTGTACCAGCATCACAAAGATGCTGCACGCCGCGAGGGCCGCCAGCAACCAGCCGAGCACACGCAGCACCTCCGTGCCGGTTCCCAGCAGGGATTGCAGCCGGTTCACTTCTATAGCGGGAACGGCTGCCTGCATATTGGTTTGCTCGTTGATCATGCGGGGAAATTGCAACTGCGCCAGCGGGGATTTGAAGCGGAGTAATACGGCAGTGATCTGCCGCTGCGCCGTTTCATGGATATCCCACACGCTTTCCAGCGGGGTAAGGATCAGCTGATCCACAGGCAGGCCCGTGCGTGGAAGAATGCCCGTAACGATATAAGCATGCTCCTCATGCACATGGCCGCTCTCACCAAGACCGTGCGTGCCTGCAAACCTGCTGCCAACGGTCAATCGCGTATGTTCCGCCACATCCGCACCAATCACTGCTTCCATGGAATGATGAAAGGTGTTGCCGGTGGCGGGTTTCAACCGGAGCTTGTCGAGGTAAGCCGTAGTAGTGCCAATAATGCGGTGACCCTTATAGGAATCTCCCAATGAAAGCGGGATGGATGAAGCTACGAGCGGATGCTGCATCCAGGGCTGTGCCTCCGCGAGGCTGATGTTACCGGTAGGGGCATCCAGATGGTAAATGCTGGAGAGGATGAGCTGGAGGGGACTACCCTTTGCACCCAGCACCATGTCCACACCATCTATCTGGCGTTCCAGTTGCTCGCCTGCCTGCCGGCTGAGCGTGATGAGGAGCAACAATACGGTGGTGCTGCAGGTGAGCAATAACCAGCAGAGTATCGTGTATAACGGTTTATAAAGAAGATTCCGGAAAGCGATGCGCAGGATCATGATAAAGCGATATGATGAGCAAAAAGTTGTTTCAGTCGATTGTCGTGCGTAACGATCAGCAATGCTGCGTGCTGCTCCCGTGCCTGTTCTGCCAGTAAACCGGCTACAGCGGCGCAGTTCTGGTCATCCAGGCTGGCGGTAGGCTCATCCGCCAGCAGTAATTGCGGGGAGGGCATGAGCGCCCTGGCGATAGCGGCGCGTTGTTGTTCTCCGAGGCTCAGTTGTGCCGGTTTTTTATGGAGGAGGTCCCGGATGCCCAGTCGTGCTGCCATATCGTATAGCCGTTCCAGTGACACCGCTTTTTTCACCAGTCTGCCGGTTAGTAACAGGTTCTCCTGAATGGATAATGACGCGATGAAATGTGGCTGTTGATAAACGATGCCGATGTGTTGCCCCCTGAAAGTATCCATGGCTGCTGTTCGCAGTGAATGGAGGGCTGTTTCCGCCACACGGATGGTGCCGTGGCTGGGCCGTAGTAATCCGGCTACGAGATGCAGCAGCGTAGTTTTCCCGGTGCCTGAAGCGCCGGTGATCAGCAGCGTCTGGCTGCCGGCGCATTCCATGTCAGGGAACCGGAGCAGTTCACCGCCGGGATAAGTGTAAGCAAGATTATTGGTGTGTAGCATGATATCGTCCTGTTAAAAAGCAACATAGTTGCAATTAATGAATAAAAATAGCCCAGGATACTTATCCTGCCTAAATTTTCTTTGTAAAGTTATTGTTAAATGCAACATTGTTGCAAAATTAATGTAGATTTGTTCCCCACAAAAACTAAAACGATGCGGATCAATCTATTTACCAAATGGAACCTGGATGCACTGGGCATTGGTGCATCGCTGGTATGCGCGGTACATTGCGTGCTGCTGCCACTGCTGATCACCGCGCTTCCCTTATTGGGGCTGGAAGTGCTGGAGAACGAGAAGCTGGAGTATGGGCTGTTGGGTGTTTCCTTTCTCGTAGGGTATACGGCGCTCATACGGGGGTACCGCAGGCATCACCGGCACGTACGGCCGTTGCTGCTTTTTACGGGCGGGTATGTCATTTTGCTGTTAGGGCACTTCTTTCCGCCGGAAGGCTGGGAGCCTTTTGTGATTGCCATAGGGGCCGGGCTGATCGTGTGGGCGCACTTGCAGAACCTCAAAGAATGCCGCCATTGTAAAGTTTGCCAGGATATCAACAACAAAAATTAATCTATGGACCGTACTATTCAGTTTACGCCGGACCTTTTGAAGAGGGCCGGGAAGAGAAAACTGCCCGTAACCGTATTGAGCGGCTTCCTCGGCGCAGGGAAAACAACATTGCTCCATCACATCCTGCACAATAAAGAAAATTTACGTGTAGCCGTTATCGTGAACGACATGAGCGAGGTGAATATTGATGCACAATTGGTAAGGAATGAAAACGTGTTGCATCAGACGGAAGAAAAGCTTGTGGAGATGAGCAACGGTTGCATCTGCTGCACCCTGCGGGAAGACCTCCTGCAGGAAGTGCAGCGCCTGGCTGCAGAAGGGCGGTTCGATTACCTGCTGATAGAATCCAGCGGTATCTCCGAACCGCTCCCTGTAGCCCAAACCTTCAGCTACCGCGATGATGCGCTGGGTATCGATCTCGGCGCCTTCAGCACACTGGACACGCTCGTAACGGTAGTGGATGCTTTCAATTTCCATCGTGATTTTTCCAGCCGCAGACTCCTGCAGGACGAAGGACTGACGGACGATGAGGCAGATACCCGCACCATCGTGAACCTGTTGACGGAGCAGATAGAGTTCGCCAATGTGATCATCCTCAATAAATGCGACCTGGTGACGGATGAACAACGGAACGCGCTCAAAGCCGTGATGCGCAAGCTTAATGCGGATGCCCGCATCATCGAGGCTACCAGGGCGCAGGTGGACCTGAAGGAGATCCTGCACACAGGGCGCTTTGATTTCGATAAAACCTCCCAGAGCGCAGGCTGGATCGCGGAACTGGAAAGGGAGCATGTGCCGGAAACAGAGGAGTATGGCATCAGTTCTTTTGTATACCGCAGCCGGGAACCCTTTCACCCCGAGCGTTTCTGGCGCTTCATTCAACACGAATGGCCGGGGAATGTGATCCGCAGTAAAGGTCTTTGCTGGATCGCATCCCGACCGGATATTGCTATCAACTGGAGCCAGGCCGGCGCCTCCCTGATGGCGGATCGCGCGGGACATTGGTGGTGCGCTATTCCCCGGAAGCAGTGGAATATTGACAGGGCTATCGCAGATCTGATACAGCAGCGCTGGCACCCTGTGTACGCCGACCGCTACAATGAGCTGGTGATCATCGGTCAGGATCTCAACAAAGAAGCGGTCTCCCGTGCGCTGAATGCCTGCCTTTGTAACGAAGAAGAGATCGGGCACTGGCTGAAAAAGGGTATGTTCCCCGATCCATTCCCAAACCTATAATTTAGATTAATCTAAAAATAAATTTAGACAAATATCAATTCCGATTTTAAATTTGCCTTACAAAATGAAATTATGAAAGCAGGATTTTTACGATCGATATGTTTTTTGATGTTATGTCTATATACGATGGAAACCCTGGGGCAAGGGCGCCTGAAAGGAAAAGTGATGGCAGGGGATGTGCCCGTGCCTTTTGCCACCGTGGGATTTAAAGACCTTAAAACAGGGGTCGCTACCAGCGAGGGCGGTGAGTTTGACATACCGCATATTACACCGGGCAAGCATTTACTACAGGTGAGCGCCGTAGGGTATGTGACGTATCTGCAACCTGTTCAGATAAAGGCGGCGGGTATCACGGAAACGGTTATACGACTGGAGCCCTCGGCCTCCAGCCTCAACGAAGTGGTGGTAAGCGGCACACTCCGCCCGGTCACCAAAATGCAAAGCCCTGTGCCGGTAGAGGTCTATACCCCGCTGTTCTTTCGCAAGAACCCGACGCCAAGCATCTTCGATGCCTTGCAGAATGTGAACGGGGTGCGGCCACAGCTGAACTGCAATGTTTGTAATACGGGAGATATTCATATCAACGGACTGGAAGGCCCATATACAATGGTGATGATTGATGGGATGCCTATTGTGAGCGCATTGTCCACCGTCTACGGTTTGTCGGGTATTCCCAACAGCCTCGTGGAAAGGGTGGAGATCGTGAAGGGGCCTGCATCCACACTGTACGGCTCCGAAGCAGTGGCGGGTCTCATCAACATCATCACCAAATCCCCTTCCACCGCACCTTCTTTCACTGCGGACGTTATGACTACCAGCTGGCGGGAGCATAATGTGGACCTGGGCATCCGCCTGCGTGCCGGTGCAAAAGCGCAAGCACTGCTGGGCGTGAACTATTTTAACTTCCAGCATCCGACGGACAAAAACGGGGACGGATTCACGGATGTGACCCTTCAGCACCGCATTTCCGTTTTCAATAAATGGAGCTTTAACCGGAAGAACGATCGCGTGGCTTCTGTTGCGGCGCGGTATTTCTATGAAGACCGCTGGGGCGGGCAAATGCAGTGGAATAAGAACTGGCGCGGATCGGACAGCGTGTATGGGGAGAGCATCTTCACCAGTCGCGTTGAAGTCATCGGCCAATATCAGTTGCCCGTAAAAGAGCATGTGATGTTCCAGGGATCTTTCAACTTCCACGACCAGAATTCCTTTTACGGTATCAAACCGTTCATGGCAAAGCAGACGATTGCCTTCGGACAGTTCACGTGGGATAAAGAGCTGGGCCGGCACAGTTTGTTAGCCGGTCTGCCGTTGCGATATACTTATTATATCGACAATACAGTGGCCACGGAAGAAAAAACACCTGAAGGGATCAAGAAAAAGCCCCAGCGTACGCTCATGCCCGGCCTGTTCCTGCAGGACGAGATCAGGCTGGCCACAGCACATACACTACTGTTGGGTATGCGATATGACCGGAACTCCGTTCACGGGAATATTTTCACCCCACGGATCGCCTACAAATGGTCGCCGGACTATAAGAATGTGCTGCGACTCAATGCAGGTACGGGTTACAGGGTAGTGTCCATATTCACGGAAGATCATGCGGCGCTGACGGGCGCGCGGGAAGTAGTGCTTCGGTCGGAACTGAAACCGGAACGCAGCTGGAACATCAATCTGAACTATACGAAGAAGATCCCTGTCAACAACGCTTTCCTCGGATTGGATGCCACGGCTTTTTACACCTATTTTTCGAACAGGATCATGCCGGACTATTCCAGGCAGGACTCCATTATTTATGATAACCTGAAAGGGCATGCCATTTCGAGGGGCTTCAGTCTGAATACAGACCTGATGTTCTCCTTTCCCCTGAAACTCCTGGCGGGTGTTACTTTCATGGATGTATATGAAAAGGATGGCACGCAGAAAACGCGCCCTATGTTGACCGAACGGTTTTCCGGTACCTGGTCTGTTTCCTACTCCTTCGCCCGCCCACGCATCAGCATTGATTATACCGGTAATATCTACGGACCGATGCTGCTGCCTTTGCAGGGCCCGCTGGATCCCCGTCCGGCGAAGTCCCCATACTGGAGTATCCAGAATATCCAGGTCACCAAAAAATTCGGGAAAGGATGGGAATTATATGGAGGGGTAAAAAACCTGCTGAACTATACGCCGCCGAAGAATGCCATTGCCCGCCCGCATGATCCGTTCGATAAGCGGGTGGTACGGGATGCGGGTGGAAATGTAGTGCCCACGGTAGAAAATCCTTACGCGATGACGTTTGATACGAATTACATATTTGCGCCTAATCAGGGAATCAGGGGATTCCTTGGGGCGAGATTTACAAAGTTATAGCTTCAGTCCCACCTTGATCCCGAGGTGGATACTGGGGAGGATGCTGGCCAGTTCCCCATTGCTGCGCACAATGGGGCTGCCGTCTCCTCCGGAGAAGTCCGTATAATGATACACTTTCCTGCGCAGCCCGATGCCGAGGTAGGGGTCGATGACGAATTTATTCCGCTGCATCTGGCGGCCGAGGAGAAGCTGAAGGCCATAAACGTTTTTATCGCCGTCTTCGCGGAAGATCTGTCCGCCGTAAGTAACGTCCGCATACGGGTAGAATACCTTTTTATAGAAGAGCACCGGTTGAAAATAAGTGCCGCGTGCGCGGAAAGCGGCATCAGGCCGTACGAGGTACCATTTCAAACCTGCCCGGAAACCCAGTCCGCGCCCTTCCACAAATTGTTCCGCGGTAACCCCCGGCTTCCGCTGGCCGATATCTATCCTTTTCATGAACACATAATCCGGGTAATCCGTATAAATACCGCCGACGCCGAGTTCCAGGCTTAGTTTCTGCGAGAGGTCCTGTTCCAGGTAAACATCCAGCTCATTAATAATGGTGGTGGGATTTACTTTAATATAGGTGCCTTTCCGGAAGGGCTTCGCCGTTTCCTGGGCAACCGAACACAAACTAATGAAAGTGAGGGTCAGGAGAAAGGGGAGTACTCTGGTCATAACAAGTTGTAGGCTACATCATTATTGTGTCAATAATCGTTCCACAATTACAGGAAACCAGGTATGTTCCAGCACTTGTACCTTGCGTGCGAGGGTTTCCGGGGTATCGTCCACACTCACGGCGCAACGCTCCTGCAGAATGATAGCGCCCTCATCATACTTTTCATTCACATAATGAATAGTGATACCGCTTTCTTTTTCTCCGGCCGCCAGTACCGCTTCATGTACAAAATGTCCGTACATACCCTTGCCACCGAATTTCGGCAGGAGGGCCGGATGTATATTAATGATGCGGCCCGGAAATGCCTGTACGAGATTGGCCGGAACTTTCCACAGGAACCCTGCCAGTACAATCAGGTCGGCCTGAGCTTCCTGCAGGAGCTTCACGTAAGTGTCGCCGCGGAAGAACAGTTCCTTATCGATCAGTACGGCCGGGATCTGCTCCCGCTCCGCGATCTTCAAAATGCCCGCATCCGCTTTATTGGAAAGGATCAACGTAACCCTGGCCAGGTCCGAACCTTTGAAATGATCAATGATCTTCCGGGCATTACTGCCGGCGCCCGATGCAAAAATGACGATGTTTTTCAAGCCTGGAGATTTAATGAGCTGCAAAAATAAGGGAGATAAGATTTTATCGTTCAGGTCTTTTTTCCTTAAATTTAAGCAAGAGGAGCAGAGCAGCTGATCTATATCAGGAGATTTCAACCATTATTATATTATCTTGTCGGGGATTGTCAGCAGCAGCAGGGTACCCTTCATCAACAGGCAGGCACTTTTCTACATGCAAAAATAGTATCATTCGGGAGCAGGGTATTCACTGTTTATGGAAATATGATTTTTATCAGGAATTTATAACGTGATGCGGGGAGAGCTTCCTTTGCACAAGGCTGCAATCAGCTACAGTTGAGTGTTTTCGCGGTTGAAAGCCGCGCGGATTATATATAAAATGTGTCTTCAAAACAAGGACAAATTTTTTTCGATTGTTGATAAATTGTCAACATTCTGTCTTATTTTTGCTGGCACTTTTAACGAAACCTTAGGTCAAATCTAAACTAAATAGGCTGTGTATCGTCGTGTTTCCATTCGTTTGCGTAAGCAATTTGTGAGTGTTCTTATCCTATGCGCGGGACTGGTGAGTGCCATTTCCGTGGCTCGGGCAGCAGATCCTGGTGCAGGTAAGGCGCTATTTCAGCAGAACTGTGCATCCTGTCACAATGTTCACAAAAAACTGACAGGTCCTGCTCTCGCGGGAGTTGAAGACAGATGGACAGATAAAAAGCTGCTCCATCAATGGGTCCGCAACTCTGCATCTGTTCTTGCCACCGGCGATAAGTACGCCAACGATCTCTTTAATCAATATAACAAACTCCAGATGACGGCCTTCCCGGCCCTGAAGGACGCGGATATTGATAACATCCTGGCTTACATTTCCGCAGAAGCGGCCAAACCCGCAGGCGGCGGCGCCAAAGGCGCTCCGGAAGCTGCAGGAGCGGGCGCCAAGGAAGAACCCGGCAGCAACAGCCTGCTCTTCGGTATCATCACCCTGATCCTCGCCATCGTAGCCGTGATCCTCATGCAGATCAACAGCAACCTCAACAAGCTGGCTGCAGAAAAAGAAGGACACGAAAAAACAGAACCTGTTCCGTTCTACAAGAACAAAGCTTACATCGCCCTGTGCATCGTAGTGTTGTTCGTGATCGGCGGTTACTTCACCATTCAGGGAGCTATCGGTCTGGGACGTCAGCAGGACTACATGCCGGAGCAACCGATTTTCTACTCTCACAAAGTACACGCAGGCATTAACCAGATCAACTGTTTGTATTGCCACTCCTCCGCAGAAAAGAGCAAACATGCCATGATCCCTTCAGAGAATGTTTGTATGAACTGCCACAAGGCCATCACGGAATACACCGGGCCGGAATTGTTCACTGCGGAAGGAAAGAAAGTAAATGGTACTGCCGAGATACAGAAATTATATAATCACGTAGGTTGGGACCCGAAAGCCGGCCGCTATGTAAAAGCCGGTGAACCGATCGAATGGATCAAGATCCACAGTCTTCCCGACCACGTATACTTCAATCACTCCCAACACGTGGTAGCCGGTAAAGTACAATGCCAGACCTGCCACGGAGAGATCCAGAAGATGGACGAAGTGCACCAGTTCGCAGACCTTTCCATGGGATGGTGCGTGAACTGTCACCGCAATACCAAAGTACAATTTGCAGAAAACAACTACTACAGCATCTTTGAGAAATTGCACAACGACGTGAAGGAAGGCAAAGTGAAAGATGTAACTGTAGAGATGGTGGGTGGAACCGAGTGTCAAAAATGCCACTACTAAACCAAGACCGCATCAGACGACGTAACTCAACATTTTTAAATCGTAACTCGATATAATCAC
The DNA here is from genome assembly GCA_017849435.1 of Chitinophaga niabensis. Classification (GTDB taxonomy): domain Bacteria; phylum Bacteroidota; class Bacteroidia; order Chitinophagales; family Chitinophagaceae; genus Chitinophaga; species Chitinophaga niabensis_A. Next base: position 98,863 of record JAFIGY010000002.1, on the reverse strand, counting down.
ATGGAGCAAAAAAAGTATTGGAAAGGCTTGGAGGAGTTGCACAATACCGCTGCGCATCAGGAAGCTGTGAAGAATGAATTCCGGGAAGAACTGCCGTTTGAAGAGAGTGAAAGCTTTCTGGGAGCTACTACCCCCCGCCGGGACTTCCTGAAATACCTCGGGTTCACCACTGCAGCAGCTACCATTGCTGCCAGCTGTGATATCCCTGTTAAAAAGGCGATTCCTTACGTAAATAAACCGCAGGATATCACTCCCGGTGTACCCAACTATTATGCTTCTGCCTATACTACAGACGGTGAATACATTCCGCTGGTGGTTAAAACCCGCGAAGGCCGTCCGATCAAGATAGAAGGAAACGAAATGTCAGCCGTTACAGGCGGCGCCGGTACTGCAAGAATGCAGGGCTCCGTACTCAGCCTGTACGATGTAGCCCGTCTCCGTTACCCGGGGATTAATAATGGTCCTCAGGAGAAAGCTCTGGAGAAAAGGATACAGGAACTGATGTACGCTGAGCTGGACAAGCAGGTAACTGCTGCACTCGCCGGCAAATCCATCGTACTGCTGTCTTCTACCATTATCAGTCCTACCACCAAAAAACTGATCGGTGAGTTCCTGGCCAAATATCCCGGCTCCCGTCATGTTACTTACGATGCAGTTTCCTATTCCGGTATGCTGCAGGCCAACGAAGCCTCCTACGGAAAGAAAACACTGCCATCCTACCATTTCGAGAATGCTAAAGTAGTAGTAAGTCTTGGCGCTGATTTCCTCGGTACCTGGCTGAACCCTGCAGAATATTCCCGTCAATACGGCACCAACCGCAAGATCAATGCAAAGAACCCGGAAATGAGCAAACATTTCCACTTCGAAAGCATGATGAGCCTCACCGGCGCCAATGCGGATGAAAGATACACCCACCGCCCCTCCGAAACCGGCGCAGTAGCACTCGCGCTGTTGCAGGCGCTCGGTGGTAATGTAACCGCTCCCACGCTGGCAGATGCCCGCCTGAAAGAAGGGATCGCGAAAGCAGCCAAAGCTATTCAGGCGAATCCCGGCAAAACCCTCGTGGTATCCGGTTCCAATGATGTGAACGTACAGCTTATCGTAAACGCGATCAATAACCTCGCAGGTGCTAACGGCGCTACTATCGACTGGACCGTGACCAGCAACTACCGTCAGGGTATTGATGCGGATATGGAGAAGCTGGTGAGCGATATGAACGCCGGCAGCGTTGGCGCTTTGTTCATACACGGAGCAAACCCCGCTTACGATTATTTCAACGCGAAGAAATTCACGGACGGGATCAGGAAAGTGGGCGTGACCATTTCTTTCAATGACCGCTACGACGAAACAACACAACTCTGTAAATATATTGTTCCTGACCATCACTTCCTGGAAAGCTGGAATGATGCAGAAGGCCGTACCGGTTACTTCGGCTTCGTTCAGCCCACCATCGCGCCCCTGTTCAAGACCCGCGCATTCCAGGCGTCCCTGTTGAGCTGGATGGGTAACACCACCACCTGGGAAGACTACCTGAAGAATGAATGGATCGCGAAGCTGGGCTCACAGCAGGCATGGGACAAAGTGCTGCAGGACGGTATCATCGAACCGCAGGCAGGTGCAGCTTTAGGCGGCGCTTCCTTTGCCGGAGACATCGCCGGTGCAGCCGCCAAAATCAGCAGCGCCAAAAAAGGCGGCAAGCTGGAACTGGTGCTCTATCAAAAAGTGACCATCGGTAGCGGTAAAGAAGCCAACAACCCCTGGTTGCAGGAAACTCCAGATCCGATCTCGCGCGCTACATGGGACAACTACGCCTGTGTTTCCAATACCCTCGCTAAAACTTTCAAAACCGAACTGGGTGATGATTACGAGATCAACGCTGAGAAACAGGTATTGAAGATTACCGCAAATGGTGTGGAAAAAGAACTGCCTTTGCTGATCGTGCCCGGTATCCATCCGGACGTGGTGGCCATTGCAGTAGGGTATGGACGCGGCAAGCAGGAGTTCATCGGTAAAGCAGCCGGTGAAGTGGGACAGAATGCTTATCCTTTCGCATCTTTCAACGGTCAGACTTTTGATTACTTCGCACCTGAAGTGAACGTAACATCTGCCGGTAAAAAATATGCTCTCGGCCTTACGCAAACGCATAACAGCTACGAAGGCCGTCCGATCATCAAAGAAACCACGCTGGAGGAATTCATCAGAAATCCGAAAGAAGTAAATGAAGATCGCAATGAACTGAAGCACTACGGAGATAACTATCGCGGCGATGCCACGCTTTACCCTGAGCATCCGTATCCGGGCATCAAATGGGGCATGTCCATCGACCTGAACACCTGCTTCGGTTGCGGCGCCTGCGTAGTAGCCTGTACCGCTGAGAACAACGTTTCAGTGGTAGGTAAAGACCAGGTGATCAAAGCCCACGAAATGCACTGGCTCCGCATTGACCGTTATTTCAGCGGCGATGAGAACAATCCGGAAGTAGTGTTCCAGCCGATGCTGTGCCAGCACTGCGACAACGCTCCCTGTGAGAACGTTTGTCCCGTTGCCGCCACCAACCACAGCTCTGAAGGTATCAACCAGATGGCTTACAACCGTTGCATCGGTACCCGTTATTGCGCAAATAACTGTCCGTATAAAGTACGTCGCTTCAACTGGAGAGACTGGAATGGTGCTGACAGCTTTGAAGGCAACCTGAAAGACACTGCGGACATGAACGATGCGCTCACCCGCATGGTGCTGAACCCTGACGTGGTGGTGCGTAGCCGTGGTACCATGGAAAAATGTTCTTTCTGCGTACAACGTTTACAGGACGCGAAACTGGCTGCCAAGAAAGCCGGCCACCCGATGAAAGACGGTGCAGCGCGTACTGCCTGCCAGCAGGCCTGCGCAGCCGACGCCATCGTATTCGGTAACGTGAACGACAAAGAAAGCCGTATCTATCAAGTGCGTAACGAAGAGCAGCAGGATCGCCTGTATTATGTGCTGGAAGAAACACACGTACTGCCTTCCATCAACTACCTCGCCAAGGTCCGTAACAAGGACGCAGCGCCGGTAGCCAAAAAAGAAGCGCATAAAGGCGAAGAAAAAGCAGCGCATCACTAATAGAGTGAAGCAAAACAGAAGATTGAATTAGTTAAGAACCAGTTTTAAGTTTTGAAACAACGTAGCGCCGCCTGAAAAGGCAGCGTGAGCAAAGCTCAAAATACTATGCATTTAAAGTACGAATCCACACTGAGAGAACCTTTAGTAGATGGGGTTAAGGATTATCACCAGGTAACGGAGGATATCATCAGTCCTATTGAGGCCAAGCCCGGAAAGCTGTGGTACATTGGATTATTCATTTCCGTAGCCTTGCTGTTGTTTGGCGTTTTCTCTGTAACCTGGGAAGTATATTGGGGTACAGGGGTGTGGAACCTGAACAAAACGATCGGTTGGGGCTGGGACATCACCAACTTCGTATGGTGGGTAGGTATCGGTCACGCCGGTACGCTGATCTCCGCCATCCTCCTGCTGTTTCGTCAGGGATGGCGTACAGGGGTGAACCGCGCTGCGGAAGCGATGACCATCTTTGCGGTAATGTGCGCGGGCCAGTTTCCGATCTGGCACATGGGCCGTGTTTGGATGGCCTTCTTCGTACTGCCTTATCCCAACACCCGCGGACCTTTGTGGGTGAACTTTAACTCTCCGCTGCTGTGGGACGTATTCGCGATCTCTACGTACTTCACCGTTTCCCTGCTGTTCTGGTACTCCGGTCTGTTGCCGGACTTCGCTACCGTACGTGACAGAGCAAGAACGAAACTGCGTAAATTATTATATGGTATTGCTTCCTTTGGCTGGACCGGTTCCACCAAGCACTGGCAGCGTCATGAAGCATTATCCCTGGTGTTGGCCGGTTTGTCTACCCCGCTGGTACTTTCCGTACACACCATCGTATCCTTCGACTTCGCCACTTCTGTAATTCCCGGATGGCATACCACCATCTTCCCCCCTTACTTTGTTGCGGGTGCGATCTTCTCCGGTTTCGCCATGGTGCAAACCCTGCTGATCATCACCCGGAAAATACTGAACCTGGAAGAATACATCACTTTGGGCCACATTGAGGCGATGAACAAAGTGATCGTACTCACCGGTTCTATCGTGGGCGTTGCTTATCTGACGGAATTGTTCATGGCGTGGTACTCCGGTGTGAACTACGAGTTTGATACTTTCTACAAGTTCCGCGCCGCGGGTCCCCTGGGCTGGAGCTACTGGATCATGATGACCTGTAACGTGATCTCTCCGCAGGTGTTCTGGTTCCGCAAAATGAGAAGAAATATCATGGTTACTTTCATCATGTCCATCATCGTGAACATCGGTATGTGGTTTGAGCGTTTTGTGATCATCTGTACTTCTTTGTACCGCGACTATCTGCCCTCCAGCTGGAGCTACTATCGTCCGGCCTGGCCAGAAGTTGGTTTCTACCTCGGTACTTTTGGTCTGTTCTTCACCTGCTACTTCCTGTTCGCGAAATACTTCCCGGTAATTGCAGTAGCGGAGATCAAGCACGTGCTGAAAACATCCGGTGAAAGCTTTAAGGAGAAGATGGTGAAGTATGAGGATCAGGATGCAGACCAATTTGCACACGATCAGGCGCATCACTAAGAATTGAATTTGATTAACGGATTTTTGAATATTTATCCATATGGCTGTTAAAAAATTTGTTGTAGGCTGTTTTGATGATGAGGCGGTATTGTTTCCGGCGGTGAAGAAAGTACGTTCTGCCGGTTACAAGATTCACGATGTGTATACGCCTTTCCCGGTGCATGGTCTGGATCATGCGATGGGACTGAGGGAGACCAGCCTGCATACTGCCGGGTTCATTTATGGTATTACCGGTACCACTACCGCTTTATCTTTCATGAGCTGGGTATTTACAACAGATTGGCCGATGAACATCGGTGGTAAGCCGCACTTTCCGCTGCCGGCTTTCATTCCCATCACCTTTGAGCTGACTGTGTTGTTCTCTGCTGTAGGGATGGTGCTTACTTTCTGCTACCTGTGCCAGCTGGCACCGTTCGTGAAGAAGCATGTGTTTCATCCGCGTCAGAGCGATGACCTGTTTGTAATGGCTATTGAACTGACCGATAAAACCCGTCCCGAGGAAGTGAAAGCTTTCCTGGACAGTGTAGGCGCGAAAGAGATCCATGAACAGACAGTAGAAGCCGGTTGGTGGCTGGGTCGTTTCGACAAAGAGGACAAATTGTTCAGCCAGCCTGTACAACCGCTGAATGCGTAAACAATAAGAAAGATCAGATCAGTTAGAAATAAATATTTTGATGAAAAGGACTTCCAACATACTGATTGTAGCTGCTTTGGCCGGTGGAGCTTTGTTATCCGCCTGTAACAAGGGAGCGCATAATAGAAAGCCCGGCAAGGTTTACGTGCCCGATATGTATGAATCCCGTGCATACGAGTTTTACAATCCCCGTTTGGCCAGCATGAAACCGGTGGAAGGAACGGTTAAAAGAGGATCAATGCTGCCTTATCACCTGAAAGCAGAAGATACAGCGCAGGCTAACCTCACCAAAAATCCGCTGGTGCTGGATGAGGCTGGTATCAAGGAAGGCAAGCGCCTGTTCGATATTTATTGCGGCGTATGCCACGGCCAGAAGCTGGACGGCAACGGTCCGCTGTATAAAGGCGGTGAAGGCCCATACCCGGCAGCGCCTCCGTCTTTCCTCGCAGGCAAGCTGATGGGTTACACCGAAGGCCGCATCTTTCACGTGATCACCTACGGGTATAACGTAATGGGTAGCTACGCCAGCCAGCTGGATATGGAACAGCGCTGGAAAGTAGTGGCCTACATCAAGAGCATGCAGGGTGGCGGTACACCGGCACCGGCTGCACCGGCAGATTCTGCAGCTGCCAGGCCAGCTGCAGCAACGGTAGTGGCTGCCAAATAATTTGTTAAACGCATTTCAACTAAGTATTTAATATACAACAGTAATGAAAGACCAATTTGTAGTACCGGCAAGATTAAGAACGACCAGCTTCGTGCTTTTGGGTATTGGCTTGCTGACTTTATTGATCGGATTATTTGCATTCTCAGGAGAGCATGGGTCTACCCGTTTCTGGGCAGGTATACTGCAGAACAGCACGTACTTTTTGCTGTTGGTGCTGGCCAGTACGTTCTTCATTGGTGCCACTACACTGGCGCATGGCGGCTGGCAGATCGGTTTCCGCAGGGTACCGGAAGCTATTTCCATGGCAGTTCCCGTATTGGGCGCGATCTTACTGGTGGTGCTGGGTTTCCTGATCTTCGGTGGGAAAGGACATATCTACCACTGGATCCACCCGGAAGGAGACAAAGTACTGGAATTCAAATCTCCCTTCCTGAACAAAGGCTTTGTTTCTATCGCTTCCGTTATCACAGTGGGTGCGTGGACGGCACTGACCCTGAAGATCCGCAAAATGTCTCTCGCTGAAGATACCTGGACGATGAGTCCGGATGCCGGTAAGCGCCTCCTTTGGAGAAATACGGTTTGGTGCGCGGTTTTCATTGTTGTGTTCGCTTTATCTGTTGGATCCACTACTCCGTGGCTTTGGCTGATGAGCATTGATGCACACTGGTTCTCTACCATGTACAGCTGGTACACTTTTGCGAGCACCTTTGTGTCAGGCATGTCTTTGATCGCATTATTTGTAATATATCTGAAAGGCCAGGGTTACCTGCAGAATGTAAACGACGAACACCTGCACGATCTGGGCAAGTTCATGTTTGCTTTCAGCATCTTCTGGACCTACCTCTGGTTTTCCCAGTACATGTTGATCTGGTATGCCAACATGCCGGAAGAAACGGTTTACTTCCAGCCGCGCGTTTGGGGGCCGTTCAGGCCCACGTTCTTCCTGAACCTGATCATCAACTTCATCTGCCCGCTGTTAATTTTGATGAAACGCTCTACCAAGCGTAACTATACATCAGTTGGTTTCATGGCCGGACTGATCATCTTCGGTCACTGGCTCGATTTCTTCCAGATGGTAATGCCCGGCACCGTGAAGGAGCTGCACTTCCCCTGGTATGAACTGGGTCTTGGTCTCGGTTTCGTTGGCCTGATCATCTGGATCACCGCCAATCAGCTCGCAAAAGCACCGCTGACGCCGAAGAATCATCCTTACCTGAAAGAAAGTATTGTACACCACACCTGATGCGTGGCGTATACAGGGAAAGAATCAACGTAAAGCATTAGATAACTTAATTATTATTCATAGCAATGTCAGGATTTTTAGCAGTTTTAGTTGTTGTTCTCATATTCGTCGTGATCTTCCAGATTGCGAAGGCCAGCGAGTATGTGTCCATTCTGAAAGGTGAAAAGAAATCGCGCGAGCAATCCAACCGCATCAACGGTTTCCTGATGATCGTATTCCTGGTGTTGGGATTGATTGGCGTGTGGTGGTGCCATGACCTCCTGGAAACTAAAATGCTTCCGGAGTCCGCTTCTGAGCAGGGAGAAGGCATCGACCACCTCATCAAGGTAACCTTCATCATCACCATCGCGGTGTTTGTGGTAACGCAGATACTGCTGTTCTGGTTTGCCTACAAGTACCAGGAGAAAGAAGGAAAAACCGCTTTCTACTTCCCGCATAATAATAAGCTGGAAGTGATCTGGACCGTCATTCCTGCCATTGTTCTGACTGTGCTGGTTGCCTTTGGTATCCGCCACTGGCTGCGTATCACATCCGAAGCGCCGAAAGACGCCATGGTAGTGGAAGTGACCGGAAAGCAATTTAACTGGCTGATCCGTTATCCGGGTAAAGACGGGCAACTGGGCCGTAAGAGCTTCAAGAACATCAATAACGAGAACAACCCGGTAGGCCAGGATTGGACGGACAGTCTGAACCATGATGATATCATCGCACCTGACCTGCACCTGGTAGTGAATAAGAATGTGAAGCTGATCATCGGCTCCCGCGACGTGGTGCATGACGTTGGTCTGCCGCACTTCCGTCTGAAAATGGACGCAGTGCCCGGTATCCCCACTACATTGTGGCTGACGCCGAAATATACAACCGCAGAGATGAAGAAACGCACCGGCAATCCTGATTTCGTGTATGAATTGTCCTGCGACCAGATGTGCGGTAGCGGGCACTATTCCATGAAGGCAAACATCATCGTTGAAACACAGGAGGAATATGATACCTGGTTAGCAGCTCAGCCTACGCAGTACGCGCAGGCACACCCGGCGCCCAAGCCTGCCGTAGAGCCCGGGAAACCGGCAGCTGCAGATTCAACGAAAGCGGTAGCATTGGCAGGAAAATAATTTGTGAAGGATCATAGATCACAGGAGCGAAAAAAATTAAAGAAATAGCCACGAACCCGCCCCGTTCAAAGGCTGATCATAAACAGAACTTATTATGAGTAACGAAGCAACATTGCACAGTCAAGATTTACTGCATCACGGCACGGTGGAGCACGGGCATGGTAATGGCCATAATGGTCACGACCATCATCATGAGGAGACCTTCATTTCGAAGTATGTTTTCAGCATGGACCATAAGATGATTGCCAAGCAATTCCTCATTACTGGTATCATCTGGGCCATCATTGGTGCGTTCTTTTCTGTATTGTTCCGTTTGCAGCTGGGTTATCCGGATGCTACTTTCCCCTGGCTGGAAAGCATCCTGGGTCACTGGGCAGAGGGTGGCAGGATCACTGCTGAAGCCTATTATGCGTTGGTGACCATGCACGGTACCATCCTCGTATTCTTTGTATTGACAGCCGGCCTGAGCGGTACTTTCTCCAACCTGCTTATTCCGTTACAGGTAGGTGCAAGAGATATGGCATCCCCCTTCATGAACATGCTGAGCTACTGGTTTTTCTTCCTGGCCAGCGTTTTGATGATGAGCTCCCTGTTCGTGCAAACAGGGCCTGCTTCCGGCGGCTGGACCGCTTATCCTCCGCTGAGCGCATTGGGCGATGCGTCTATCGGTTCTAAAATCGGTATGGACCTCTGGTTGATGAGCATGGCAATCTTCGTTGTGTCATCTCTCCTGGGTTCCCTGAACTATATTTCCACGATCCTCAACATGCGTACGAAAGGCATGAGCATGACCAAGATGCCACTCACAATCTGGGCGTTCTTCTTCACGGCAGTGCTCGGTGTATTGTCCTTCCCCGTACTGTTGAGCGGTTTCGTGCTCCTGCTGTTCGACCGTCACGGCGGTACCAGCTTCTACCTGAGCGAACTGTTTGTACAGGGCAAGATCCTCCCGAACGAAGGTGGTTCCGCTATCCTGTACCAACACTTGTTCTGGTTCCTGGGACACCCCGAGGTGTACATCATTATCCTCCCGGCGATGGGTATAGTATCTGAGGTTCTCGCGGTGAACTCCCGCAAACCGATCTTCGGTTACCTCGCCATGGTGGGCTCTATCTTCGCGATCACCATCCTGGCCTTCCTCGTATGGGCACACCACATGTTCGTAACCGGTCTGAACCCCTTCCTCGGCGCGTTCTTCGTGTTGCTGACATTGCTGATTGCCGTACCCTCGGCCATCAAAGTATTCAACTGGATCACGACCATCTGGCGCGGGAACATCCGGTTCACTCCGGCTTCCCTCTTCTCTATCGGCTTCGTGAGCACGTTCATCTCCGGTGGTTTGACCGGTATCTGGCTGGGTAACTCTTCCATCGATATTCACCTGCACGACACTTACTTCGTGATCGCACACTTCCATATCGTAATGGGGGTGTCCGCTTTCTTCGGTATGTTCGCAGGTATCTATCACTGGTTCCCGAAATTGTACGGTCGATATATGAACCAGACGCTGGGCTTCATCCACTTCTGGATCACACTGATAGGTGCTTACCTGATCTTCTGGCCGATGCACTATGAAGGGATGGCCGGTATGCCCCGCCGTTATTTCGATTACTCCAACTGGACTTCTTTCAGCCAGTTCGGCGGACTGAACCAGTTCATCAGCTTTGTGGTGATCATTGTATTCGCTACCCAGCTGCTGTTCGTATTCAACTTCTTCTACAGCATATTCAAAGGCCGTAAGCTCACCACGCCTAACCCGTGGGAAGCTACTACCCTTGAATGGACCACCCCGATCCACCCCGGTCACGGTAACTGGCCTGGTGAGATCCCGGAAGTTCATCGCTGGGCTTATGATTACAGCAAGGATGGTAAGGACTTCATCCCGCAGACCGTTCCGGTATCTGCCGATGAATCCTCACATTGATGATCCGCTGTGACAGTTGTAAAATTTGTGTTGATAAGAATTGTGAAGAAATCATATGTTGCAAGAAAATTCCATAAAGTTGTCAGTATCATACGCCATTGCCAGCAGGGTGAAGGACTACTTCATGATGATGAAGTTCACCCTTACATTCCTGGTAGTATTCTCTTGCGTGGTGGCTTATCTGCTGGTACCCGGTGTGGAATTTAACCTGATAAAAGTTCTTTTATTATTCACCGGCGGCATCCTCGTATCCGGTTCTGCCAATATCATCAATCAGATATTGGAGAAGGATACGGACAAGCTGATGGCCCGTACCGCTCCCAGACCCCTGCCCGCAGGGCGCCTCACCGTTCCCGAGGCGGCAGTGGTAGCAGTGGTAACGGGAGTGTCCGGCCTCGCTATTCTCGGTTTCGGCTTCAACTGGCTGAGTGCCGGATTAAGCCTGCTTTCCCTGGTGTTATACGGTTTCGTATACACGCCCTGGAAAAAATGGAATTCCCTGGCCGTACTGGTGGGTGCCGTTCCGGGTGCATTACCGCTGTTGATTGGCTGGGCAGCCGGCGCTGACGGTATTTCCGAAGGTGGCTGGGCGCTTTTCGCCATCCAGTTCCTCTGGCAGTTCCCGCATTTCTGGGCTATTGCCTGGGTAGCGCATAAGGATTATACAAGAGCCGGCTTTAAGCTGATGCCAACAGATGCCGGTCCGGGTAAAATGATCGCCCTGCAAACCGTGATGTACGCCATGTTGCTTATTCCGGCCGGGGTAATGCCTTATCTGCTGAAACTGACGGGACCTTATTCCGCAGTAGCAGCGATCCTGATCGGCGGGTTCTATCTGTACCGCGCCATCACCCTGTACCGGAAATGTGATGTGCCTTCCGCCCGCAAGCTGATGTTCGGATCGTACATCTACCTGGCAGTAATATTGCTGGCGTTGTTGTTTGATAAAGTAAAACTGTGAAGATGATCACAATGAGCGCACAAAAGAATAAAATACATCCGCACAAATATTCCATGTGGATCGCTATGGCCAGCATCACGATGATGTTCATAGGGTTCACGAGTGCATATATTGTGAAACGTTCCCAGGCAAACTGGCAAAGTTTTGAGCTGCCGTCCATTTTCTGGGTGTCTACTGCGCTCATCCTGTTGAGCAGCGGTACCATCCACATGGCGCTTCGGCAATTCAAAGCGAGGAATATGGGCAGCTACAAACAGCTCATTACCCTCACCGCCCTGCTGGGTGTTGCTTTTATGGTGTGCCAGGTGATCGGTTTTTCTGATATGAAGAATCATGGCCTGAGCCTGGACAGTACAGTGTCTGCTTCCTTCATCTATGTGATTGTGGGAGCACACGTATTGCATGTGCTCGGTGGGGTGATAGCGTTGCTGATCCTTTTTGCGAGAGCTTTCCGCACGAGGGTTAAAACTTACAGCGCCGTGCCCATTGAAGTGGCCTCCACTTACTGGCATTTTGTAGACGGGCTTTGGATCTATCTGTTGATATTCCTCAGCCTGGCGAGATAAAAAAATTAAGATTAAAATCTATAATTCGTACAAATGGATAACGCAGTAACCGCGAAGAAAAAATGGTGGAACGGAGGGTATTCGCCCTTTAGCGTGAGCTATGGAAAGTTGATGATGTGGTATTTCCTGATCTCCGATGCCTTCACGTTCGGTGCATTGCTGATTGCTTACGGCACACAGCGTTTCATGGCGCAAGCCTGGCCTGACCCTAACAAGGTTTTCTACGCTTTCCCCTTTATGGGGCATATGGAATTGCCGCTCGTATTCGTGAGTCTCATGACCTTTATCCTGATCATGAGCTCTGTAACCATGGTACTGGCCGTACATGCCGGGCATCATATGGATCGTAAAGCCGTGATCAAATGGCTGTCCCTCACCATCCTGGGTGGTCTTATGTTCCTGAGCTGCCAGGCTTGGGAATGGACGCATCTGCACGAGATCGGTGCATGGTGGGGAAAGAATCCTTTCCTGAACCATGACGGTTCCGCACCCCTTTCTACGAACTTTACCGATTTCTTCTTTACCATCACCGGCTTCCACGGTTTACACGTAACATCCGGTGTGGTCATCAATATCATCGTATTGATCAACGTGATCAAAGGTACTTACGAGTACCGCGGTCACTACGAAATGGTGGAGAAAGTAGGCTTGTACTGGCACTTTGTGGATCTCGTTTGGGTATTCGTATTCACCTGTTTCTACCTGCTCTAGTACAGCAGAAGTAAAAATTGAACGTATTTTTTAAAGAGAAAAGCATTTATTGATCATGGCGCATACACAAGCTGCAACAGCGAACGAAAAAGATACAGCAGTAAAAACCATCTGGAGAACGTTCTGGATATTACTCGGCGTTACAGTGGTAGAGATCGGTCTGGCGTTCCTTCATCTTTATACCGGTTTTCCGGGCAAGCTGCTGCTGAACTCTGTTTTCATCGGTCTGACTATCGTAAAAGCTTTTTTCATCGTAGCGGAATTCATGCACTTGCGTCACGAGGTGAAGAACCTGATCATGACCATCCTGTTCCCGCTGCTGCTGTTCGTTTGGTTCATCATCGCATTCCTCGCGGACGGCGATTCCTGGAAGAACCTGCGTAAAGACCTCGCCCCCGGCACTCCCGCCAAGGTAGAGGCCCCCGCACCTCAGTCCGGGCATCATCACTAACAGGCCTTTGCCACAATAATCGCGAAATGTAAAAGTGATTCCATCAGACTGATAGACTTCACTTTTACATTTTGTATTTATATCACTTTTAAAATCCTGCACCATCAGAAAGAAAGCATTATTAGGAGTTGCGTTGGCCATACTGGTGCCGCTGACAGGGTACCTGATCGTTGACCATTACGGGAAAAATGTTGTGCATATTCCGCCGTATTTCATCGCGGAGAAAGTGGACACGGTGATCAGGGACGGGAAGATGACTTTTGATACGGTGTATCATCAGGTAAAGGATTTTACACTCACTAATCAGCTCGGCGAAAAAGTAAAACCCGCCGATGTGCGGAACCGGATACTGGTGGTGGACTTCTTCTTCACCAGCTGCCCTTCTATCTGTCCCACCCTTACCGCCCATATGAAAATGGTGCAGGAAGCTTTCGGGAATGCCAAGAATGATTCCGTTATCCAGATACTTTCCTTCAGTGTTGATCCGGAAAGGGATACCGTTCAAACTTTGAAGAAGTACGCGGATAAACATAATATCGACCCGAAGAACTGGTGGCTGCTCACCGGCTCCAAGAAAGAGATCTATGATCTTGCCCGGAATGAGTTCTTTGTGAACGCCGTACAGGGGAATGGCGGGCCGGATGATTTCATCCACACGGAAAAGTTTGTGATCATCGATAAAGACCGGCATATCCGGGGTTACTATAACGGGCTGGATACGAATGAAGTGAGGAGGATGGTCAATGATATTGCCGTGCTGCATATTGCCAAGGATAAAAAGAGACCGGGATTATTAAAAAGATTGTTCTCTTCCGGAAATTGATGCTTTTAATTTGAGATGCTATGAAATTGAAGAACAAGAATTTAAATCTGCCAATCGCCATCATATCCATTGTTATCCCTTTGGTGGTAGCTGTGTTGTTCATACTGCCGAAACCGGAGATCAAAACCGGATTTGACGTGCATATGATGCCTTTCTTTCATGCTGTGCTGAATTCCGCTACGGCCGTGCTGTTGCTGGCAAGCCTGTATTTTATCAAGAATGGTCATCAGAAAGCGCATAAGTGGGCCAACCTCACCGCGGTGTCATTATCCGTGATCTTCCTGCTCTCTTACGTAACCTATCATTTCCTCACGGAAAGCACCAAATTCGGGGATATCGATCATAATGGCGTTGTGGACGCTGCGGAGAAGGCCGCTGTTGGAGGGCTTCGTTATGTATATTATTTCCTGTTGCTGACGCACATTGTGCTGGCGGCGGTGATTGTGCCGCTGGTGCTTTTTACGCTGTTGCGTGCGTTCCAGGAAGATCATGCCCGCCACCGTAAGATCGCCCGCATCACCTGGCCCGTCTGGTTCTATGTGGCGATTACCGGCGTGGTGGTGTATATCATGATCCAGCCTTACTACTGATCCTGATCAGTTCATATGCCGGCAGGATGGTCTATCTTTGTATGAAATAAAAGGGAATGTGAAAAAGTTGTTTTTCTTTTTGATCACGATGGCGTTGCTGCTTCCCTGCAGCGAATTGTTGGCGCAATGTTCACTTTGTACCAAAACCGCGCAGCAGTTAGGGGAAGGTCCTGCAAAAGGACTGAATAACGGCATTCTCATGCTGGCCTTTACGCCGCTGGCACTGATCGCCTTCATGGGCTACCGCTGGTGGCGGAGCCAGAAAGCGGAATAGTGCACCGCGCTTTATTTCTCCTTGTAATGAAATTCCGGACAATCTACCCGCAGATCATTGTTTTGCAGGAATGTTTTCAGGAGGTGACAGTAATGTTGCCGGCCTTTCTTTTCGTAAAAATCGCAATTGAAGCACATGCGTTGCGGTGTGATCACAAGATTGCGGTTAAGGTCCTGGATCATGCCAAGTAAGTGCTCCAATAATCCGCCCTGTTTTTCATCGTTCAACATTTGCACATAATCCAGCATCGGATTTGCAAAATTCTCCACTTTCCGCGCCACAGTTTTACCTTCGCGTGTCAGCAACAAAATATGGCTTCTGCTGTCTTTTGCATCTTCTTTGCGCCGCAACAGTATCTTTGACTCCAGTGTTTTGATCGCATCGCTGATGGTGGCCTTGGTCATGTTGAAATGAGAAGCGAGATGCGTAACGGTCTTCAGCTTATCCGGATAATGCAGGAGATAGGTCAGTATCTGTACCTGGATAGGGCTGATGCCATATTGTTTGGCTTCCTGCCAAAGCAGTACGCGAAAAGCTTCAGACAGCCTCTCAAGGGCGGCTACGACCTTGCTGGCGGTATTAGCAGCCTGGTGTTCAGGGTTAAAGGTAGATTCCTTTGCCATGTTGGTTCAAATCGCTGTATCTGTTTATGAATGGTTCTGTCCGTTCTATTGGGCTTTCATGCGGAGGCGTCTAAAGTACAAAAATTTTCATGTTGATGAATAGCACATTCATGTTGTTTAACAGCCTGAAAATAACGTACAGCAGCCTATAAAATTGCACTGAAGAGAGCATGCATTATATTTACAATATTTAAACGCATACACTTGAAATTGATCGGTTATTTTTCTCATCGCAATAGCCTGCCGGTGTTCGCTGATGCGCCAACATTGCAGCATATGGACGAACGGTTGGATAGAACGGTTTTTGTATTATTACGCACGATATTGCTCGCCGCAGTGAGTGGCGCCGCAGCCGTTGTGATCCTGTGGATGATCCGCCTGCTCAGTAATCTGGTCTATTACGGGAATTGGAGTGTGGATGCGGTTTCTCCGATGTTTCACGATCTGAATGCAACGGTTATACTGATCCCCGTGGCGGGAGCGCTATGTGCCTGGTTTCTTCGTGCATGGCCTCCGCTGGCAGCGGCATTGAACATCGGCAGCGGTATACCTTTGGGCCCGGAAGGAGCTGCCATGGCCTTTGGACGAATGGTGGCGCAATGGGGGAAAGGAACGGCCGCGGAACAGGAACTGTTTATGTTAGCCGGGATCAGCGCTGGTTTTGCAGGATTGTTCGGTACACCGCTGGCAGCCATGGTATTGATCTTTGAGCTGTTGACGCTCAGGAAGGCAAGTTTCATTGCACTGGCGGCGGTGATTGGAGCAGGCATGCATTTTATGATGTTAGGGATGGCGCCGTTCTGGCAGATGCCTGCACTGTCATTCCCGGGCTGGGATGCGATGGGATTGTATAGTCTCGAAGGCATTGCAGCAGGACTAACAGCTGCATTACTGATAGTAGCCGTAAAAGCAGTGCAACGTTTGACGGCCTGGTGGTGGCCGCTGGTGAGTGCTGCGGTAACAGGGCTCGCCGGCTGGTATGCGCCGGATATCCTTGGTAATGGAATAGAGCAAATCGGGATGATCCTGAAAGGAAGTGTATTGCTACTACTGCTCATACACCTGCTGACGCTTAAACTCTTCGTCGTCTCCTTCTCCCTCGGCACCCGCACACAGGGCGGAACGCTCCTGCCCCTCTTCAGCATCGGCGCATCATTGGGGATCATGACGGCACTTGGCCTGCAATGGGCTTTTCCCGCAACGCAGCTGCATCCTTCAATGGCAGCATTAGCCGGAATGGCCGCACTGTTCGCCGGCGCATCACGCGGATGGCTGACGGCTATCGTGTTTGCAGTGGAATGCACACGGGAACCCAACGCCATCATCCCATCCGCGCTGGCGTGCACCATGGCTTACGTTGTTGCGGGATTGCTGCTGAAGAAGCGGACGGCTAGTGACCATCCGACACAAACTTCAGCCCGATAATGGAACCGATCAACATCGCCAGAAAAAATATACGCCACAACATCACAGGCTCTTTAAAGAAAAACATTCCCGCAATGGCCGTGCCTGCAGCGCCGATGCCGGTCCACACCGCATAAGCCGTACCGATCGGCAGTCCGTTATTGATCGCTTTATTCAACAGGAAAAAGCTCAGTGTGATGCAAATAACGAACGCAATGGAAGGCCATAACCGGCTGAAATTTTCCGAATACTTCAACGAAATGGTAAACCCGACCTCGAACAGGCCGCCAAGAATTAAAAATAACCAGGCCATAACAAAAGGATTGTATAAATGAATAAGTAAATAAACAAGGAAAGGAAGCGCACAGTATTACAGGCCGTAGTTGAACACGGCGTAAGCGAAGGACAGTCGGAATACGATTGTATTAGTAACCATTACTGTGGCTGTTTTGTTTGAACCCGGCAAAGATACGGAATTATTCAGGAAGCGGATTGTGTATATTCCTGCACGATGCGGTAGAGGTTGAAGTGAGGAGCGTCGAGTCGCTGTACCACATCAGCAAAGAGCGCCTGCTTGTCCACATCCTGCATACGCCGGTGCTGTATGAGCTGATACGCTTTCTCCGCCAGCAGCAGGGCTTTGCGCGAATGGT
The DNA here is from genome assembly GCA_017849435.1 of Chitinophaga niabensis. Lineage (GTDB taxonomy): Bacteria > Bacteroidota > Bacteroidia > Chitinophagales > Chitinophagaceae > Chitinophaga > Chitinophaga niabensis_A. The sequence continues at coordinate 81,586 of JAFIGY010000002.1, read as the reverse complement.
TGCTTTGTATCTGTTGCCGATGCTGATCCAGTGCCTGTATCAGTTCGTGTATGCCCTGCTGTTGTGTGGCGATGGTTTTGATCACCGGTATCTCCCATTGACCGGTACGTTTCGTGTGTGCGAGGAGGCGCAGGTTTCTGACAAATTCATCTGCATTGGGACGGTCTGCCTTGTTCACGGCAAAGATGTTCGCAATCTCCATCAGTCCTGCTTTCATCGTCTGTATCTCATCGCCCGCTTCGGGCACCACTACCACTACGGTGGTATCCGCAATGCCGGCGATCTCCACTTCACTTTGCCCTACGCCCACAGTTTCAATGAACAGGTAATCAAATCCTGCGGCCCTGATAAGATCGCTGACTTCAAGGATCTTGGGGCTAAGGCCGCCTAATGCACCACGACTCGCCATTGACCGGATAAAGACGTGCGGATCGGAAAAATGTTCGCTCATCCGGATGCGATCGCCCAACAATGCGCCGAAGTTGAAAGGCGAAGACGGATCGATTGCGATGATGGCCACTTTTTGTTGCTGCCGGATCAGCTCGCCGATCAATGCATTCACCAGCGTACTTTTCCCCGCACCCGGTGGTCCTGTGATCCCGATCACGCGGGCATGTTCCTCCGCCGGCAATTCTTCCAGCAGCCGGGTATAACCCTCCGCTTCGTTCTCTACGAGCGAAATGCAGCGGGCTAAGGCCCTTACATCGCCTTGCAGCAGGCGCGGCAGCAATTGTGCGTACATAAAACAAATGTATCGATGATTTTCCACATCTTTGCAGCAGCCAAAAGATCGTCATGAAAGTTACCGGATTTACCTTTGTCAGAAATGCCGTGAAATATGATTACCCTGTGGTGGAGGCGATCCGCTCCATTCTTCCGCTGTGCGACGAAGTAGTGGTAAGCATCGGCAATTGTGATGACGGTACGCTGGAACTTATTCAATCCATCTCTTCACCGAAGATCCGCATTTGTCATTCCGTATGGGACGATGCATTGAAGGAAGGAGGGCGCGTACTGGCGGTGGAAACGGATAAAGCGTATGATCATATCCCTGAAGATACCACCTGGGCTTTCTATATACAGGGAGATGAAGTGGTGCATGAGAACGATTATCCCGCGATCCGTGCTGCAATGGAGCAATATAAAGATGATCAGCGGGTAGAAGGATTGTTGTTCAACTACCGGCATTTTTACGGCAGCTATGATTACCTCGGCGATTCCCGCACCTGGTATAACAAAGAGATCCGCATCCTCCGTTATAACAAGCGCATCCGCTCTTACCGCGATGCACAAGGCTTTCGCCTCGATGGCCGGAAGCTTCATGTGAAACCCGTGAACGCCTGGATCCATCATTACGGATGGGTAAAGAATCCGCAGGAGCAGGCGCGCAAACTGAATAATTCCATCTCGTTGTATCATGGGAATGATACGACCAAAATGGAACAGAATATTGTAAAAGCGGAATTCGACTACTCCGGTATCGACTCTCTGAAACGCTTTGCCGGCACGCATCCCGCAGTGATGCAGGATCGTATTGACAGGAAGAACTGGCAGTTTGAATACGATATCAGCCGCAAGAAATTCAAGAATTTCAAACGCCGCGTTTTGTATTGGATAGAACAGAAAACCGGCAGGCGACTGTTCGATTACAGGAATTACAGGGTTATTTGATCCCCGCTATCTCCCGGTAGGTTTCCGCGGTCTCTTTCAGCAAAGAACCCGCATAATACGTCAATATTTTATCCCGGCAACGCTGTCCCATCGCCTGCCGTTCCTCCGGATTTTCCAACAGGTAGCAAATGCCTTTGGCGATCTCTCCCGGTTTTTTGGGATCGATCAGTATGCCGCCTTTGATATCCTCCAGCATATCTTCCATTCCGCCATTACGGCTTGCTACGATGCCGCGAGCCGCACTCATGGCTTCGAGGCAAACGTTGGGAAAATTCTCCCACAGGCTCGGATATACGCAGATGTCTGTTTCAGCAAGGAGCAGCGGTATCTGGTCCGGCGGTACGCGGGGGATGAACCGGATGTTGGCGGCGAAGGGGGCGAGTTTCGCTTTCAGATACACGTCCATCGGTTGTCCGTTGGGCCCGGGGTCTGGTTTCCCGATGAAACGGAAGGTAACGTCGGGGTGTTTCTGCAATACTTCGGGAATGGCCTGCGCCAGCGCGAGCACGCCTTTCCGTGTTTCCAGCCGCCCGGTGAAGGTCACTGTACGGGAAAGTGTGGTTACGGGGATGCGCAGGAAAGTTTCATTTGGAAGGAATATGTAAGGATGATGCCGGATCAGGCTTTTATCGATCTCCCATCTTTCCGCGATGATGCTGCGGAGGGAAAGAGAGGGGGCGGACAGATCATCCGCAGCCAGCGCGAGCCGGTATTCCGCATCGTCCATCTTCTTATAGCTGCCTGTGAAAAGGCGTTTCAGCCATCCCGGTTTTTTTACGGAGTTATTCAGCTCCCGTACCAGGAATTTCGGTGTATGAAATTTGACTGCCATCGGCAGATGCGGGAACTGCTCGCGGATCACGCGGCCATCCGCGTCAAACTCCGGGCTTTCGATGAGATCGAACGCCTGTTGTTGATGGCGTGCCGCGAACACAGGGGCTATGGCCGAAGGGAACTGTTTCCGCTTTGCGCAATGAACACGATGCACGATGATCCCTTCTTCAAAAATTTCGTGTAGGCTTTCACGTGAGGTGCCGGCACTGAAGACTTCTACTTCGTAACCCATGCGCCGCATAGCGCGGGTGATCATGTAAACATAGGTGCCAATACCGCCGAATGCTGTATCGGGAGGATATTCGTAAGAAACGTAAGCTAATCTCATGACGCCAGATATTGTGAAAGACCTTTTGTTGCGTATTGCACTTTATGCACCCGGGTTTCCTCCAGCAGCCGGTCGTTTTCCGCTTCACGACTGCGTGACGCTTCCCGGTGATGGATATGATACATGATACCGCCTCCTTTCAGGAAACGCTTCCGCACCCCGGCATTACTCAGCCGGATCGACAATTCACTGTCCTCCCGCCCCCATCCGCTGAAAGCTTCGTTATACCCGTTCACACGCACCAGGTCTTCTTTCCAGAATGCCATGTTGCAACCTTTCACATCAAACGGATCCTGCTTGTAACGGAAAGCGAGAAGGTCCGATATCCAGGGCATGTGCAGACTGTTGAAGAAATTCCTGCTCTGCCGGCGAAGCTGTTGCATATTCACCTGTTTCGTTTCCAGTAGTTGTGCAGATAACGTTTCGTTCATCAGTACCCTGCTGCCGGTCACATAGCAGCCTTGCCGCGCAAAGCGCACATGATCTTCGATGAAACGCGGATGCAGGATCACATCACCGTCTATCTGCACGATGTACGGCTGCGTGGCCGCTGCAATAGCTTTGTTGCGGATCTTCGCCAACTGGAATCCTTCGTCAGGTTGCCATATATGCTGCAAAGGAACGGGAAACCGTTCCCGGTAACGGCCCACCAGCGCTTTCGTATCTTCCCGCGAACCATCGTCCGCGATCAATATCTCACCCGGCAATACCTGCTGCACCAGTACGCTTTGCAGGCAAAGCTCCAGCGCGGCGGGCCAGTTGTAAGTGGATATGGAAAGCGTGGTTTGTGATCGTTGCTGATGCATATTGCGGTGCAAAATAGTACAGATTAACGGCAATGGGTGATTATATGTAAAAAATGTATTTTAGTATCATGACTAACTTCATTCCTATATTTCCCTTGGGGATTGTGGTGTACCCGGAAGAACAACTCAACCTGCATATATTCGAACCGCGTTACAAGCAAATGATAGCAGATTGCATCCGGGAAGAGAAACCTTTCGGGATACCATCGGTGATTGACAAGAAGGTAAGTGAATACGGCACTTTGGTAGAAGTAATATCGATTGAAAAGCAATATGATAACGGTGAGCTGGATGTCAAGACCCGCGGGGTGAGAGTGTTCCGCATCCTTGAAGTGATCCGCGAAGTGCCGGAGAAGCTGTATGCCGGCGCCATCGTGAATTATCCCGAGAGCCAGGACCGTACCAATCATACCCTGCAGAAGCAAGTGTTGAAAGCGGTGCGCGAGCTGCATCACATTTTGCAGGTCAACAAATCTTTTCCCCACGCGGATGAGTCGCTGCGCGCCTATGACCTTGCGCATCATGCCGGGCTTTCCCTGCAGGAAGAATACGAAATGCTGCACCTCTTCCAGGAACTGCAGCGCCTGGAGTACCTCAAACGCCATCTCCACAAGGTGATCCCGATGATGACTGAAATGGAAAAGTTGAAAGACCGGATAAAGCTCAATGGACACTTCCGGAATTTATCCGTAGATAATTTTTAATTTGGCTCCATGATTGGAACTGTTTTTTGCCTGGACTTTGGCAATTCCCGCCTGAAATGCGGTGTAATGGAAAATGGGGAATTGACAGAAGAACTGCATTTTTCGGAAGCAACGTTGCTGGGTGAAGTGCGTGCCGCACTTGCGCAATATCGCCCGGCGGAAGCTATCCTCTCTTCGGTGGTGGACCATCCGCAGGAGCTGGAAACGCTCCTGGCCCAACATACTCATTTTATCCGCCTTCACCATACCACCCGCCTGCCCATCCGGCTGGTGTATGACAAACCGGAAACCCTCGGGGTAGACCGGATTGCGCTGGCGGCCGGCGCCTGGCGCCTTTTCCCGGGCGCACACAGCCTGATCATCGGCACCGGATCCGCCATCACCTACAATTTCCTGCACAAGAACGGGGAATTCCTTGGAGGAGGGATCAGTCCGGGTATTGACATGCGTTTCCGCGCATTGCATACATTTACGGATAAACTGCCGTTGGTGGCGCCCAATCCCCGTTATTCCTTCGTCGGCTACAACACCCGGCAAAGTATTCTCAGCGGTGTACAGGAAGGCGCGCTGGCGGAAGTGGACGGTATGATCGCCTCCTATGCGGCCAGGTACCGGAACTTTAACGTGCTTTTAACAGGGGGGAATTTGGATTTTTTTGCTTCCCGTCTTAAAAGTAAGATATTTGCAAGCCCGTATTTAATGTATAAAGGTTTAAATTCAATCGTAGAATTCAATGTATTGGACAAAAGCTAGCTTCTTTTGCCTGTTTGGCGTTATTGTGCTTTCGGCAAAAAATGCTGCCGCCCAGGATAACACTCCTTACTCTCGCTTTGGCCTGGGTGAGCTTGCCCGTTCGCAAAACGCGATCAGCCTCGGTATGGGCGGGGTGGCACAGGCATATGCCGATGCCCAGTCCGTGAACTTCCTGAATCCGGCCAGCTACTCCAATCTGCAGCTGGTAACTTTTGATGTAGGCCTGAACGGAGGCGTTCGCCGGCTGTCCAACAAAGAGAATAACTCCCGCGCCGGTTTCGGTACGCTGAGCTACCTTCAGCTGGGTCTGCCGCTCTCCAGGAAATGGGGGATGAACATCGGTCTCCGCCCGATGAGCCGCGTGGCTTACAACATTACGCAGGGGGAAGACAAAACCTTCTTCGACACGCTCAAAGTGCCTGTGGTACATCAATATGAAGGAAGCGGCGGCCTGTACCAGGTATATGTGGGTACCGGTTACGGGATCGGAAAATTCAGTATAGGCGTGAACGTTGGATATCTCTTCGGGAACGTCACCAACAGCACCAAAGAGCTCTACCCTGCTACTTCCAACATCCTTCCTTCCAAACACAGTCGCCGTACCAGCTATGGCAGCTTCTTTTACACGCTGGGTGTACAGCAGACCATTAACCTCACAAAGGACCTGGAACTGTCGCTTGGCGCTACAGGGAGCTTCCAGCAAAAGCTGACCGGCCGCCGCGAGCAGATGCGGGAAACTCTTTACTACTCCGCTTCTTCCAATGAATACGATACGCAGGATACAGTAGACTACCAGAAAGGCGTTCGGGGCGATATCATCTACCCGCAGCAACTGGGAGGCGGTATCATGCTTACCAAAACGAACAAATTCGCGCTTGGGGCGGATTTCACTACTGCTCAATGGAGCAAATTCCGGAATTACGGTGCTCCCGACTCCACGCAGAACAGCTGGAAACTGAGTGTGGGCGGCCAATTCATCCCCAATGCCGAATCATTCACCGGTTATTGGAACAAGGTCACTTACCGCCTCGGAGGATACTACGGGAAAGATTACATCAAGCTGGGGAACAAGAGTATGAACCAGATGGGATTCTCCATCGGGGCAGGGTTCCCGGTGAGAAGGATCATGCCGGCCATCTACCAGTTCTCCATGATCAACGCTGCATTTGAGATCGGTACCCGTGGTGATGCCGGCGTTTCCATGAAGGAAACTTTCTACAAACTCACCCTGGGCTTCACGCTCAGCGATCGCTGGTTTATCAAGACCAAATACGATTAATGCCCTGTAATGAAGCGATTCCTTTCATACCTGGCCATCGCACTTGTCTGCTGCAGTTGTGAGAACGATATGAGCGCCGTACAAGCGTTTGACAAGAACAAAGTGGGCGTGGAAGAAGCTTTTGATGTGGAAGCCATCATGAGCCAGACCGCGCATGTGAAAGGCGTTCTCACGGCTCCCTATATGGAAAGGTATACCACCACACCACCTTATACCCAATTCCCGCGGGGACTGAAAGTGGTGTTCTATAATGATTCCCTGTCCATTTCCAGCGTACTCACATCCCGCTACGGAAAATATATGGATGGCCAGAACGATATCTATCTTCGGGACAGCGTTGTGTTCCTGAGCCTGAAAGAAATGCGAAGGCTGGATTGTAAAGACCTGAAATGGGATGCGCAGAAGGCGCTCTTTATAACGGAAAAATTCTGCAGGTTCGCCACACCTTTTGATACCCTTTACGGGAAAGGTTTCCGAGCCAACCAGGATTTCTCCTGGTACGAATTCGATGATGTGTACGGCTCATTTGCTCCGCCGGATAGTACACTCTGATCTCCCCGCACTTACCTTATTATTAAACGCAACAAGCCGGTCTGTTGACCGGCCTGTGCGCTTTAACCTATTTTTTAACCTAAAATTTCCTGACCAGATTGCCCAACAACCATGCCAAAGTATTATTTTTCAACGCTTCCGAATCGACAATTGAATATTTATTTTTGACCTTCATCAATTTATAAAACAAGAACAGATTATGGAATACAGAAGACTTGGTAAGTCCGGGCTGCAATTGAGCCTGCTCTCCTTCGGCAGCTGGGTGACCTTTCATCAGCAGGTGGATGATTCGCTGTCTGACCGCCTGATGGGCCTGGCTTATGACAACGGGATCAACTTTTTCGATAATGCCGAGATTTACGCCCTGGGCGAATCTGAAAAGATGATGGGCCGGATCCTGAAAAAGAAAAATTGGGATCGCAGCTCCTACACCGTATCCAGCAAGGCATATTTCGGATGGAGAGGGAAAGCGAACAAACCCAATCAGACCGGTCTTAGCCGCAAACACCTGGTGGAAGCCTGCCATGAAGCCCTGGAGCGCCTGCAATTGAGCTACCTGGACCTCTACTATTGTCACCGCCCTGACCGGAATGTACCCATGGAAGAAGTTGTCTGGACCATGACCAACCTCATCCAGCAGGGAAAAATCCTTTACTGGGGTGGTTCCGAATGGACAGCTGCAGAGCTGATGGAGGCGCACATGGTGGCGAAAGAGAACAATCTCATCGGCCCCGTGGTAGAACAACCGGAATATAACCTCTTCAGAAGAGAGAAAATGGAGATGGAATACCTTCCCGTTTTCAGAACGGTTGGCCTCGGCACTACCATTTTCAGTCCCCTTGCCTCCGGGATACTCACCGGCAAATACAATAAAGGCATCCCTGAAGGCGCCCGTCTGGGTTTGGAAGGATACGAGTGGCTGCGGGACAGGAACCTGCTGAACAATAACCTGGCAAGAGTGACCCGGCTGGAGGCCGTTGCTGACAAGCTGAATACCAGTCTTGCTACCCTTTCTATCGCCTGGGTGCTCAAAAACCCCCATGTAACCTCCGCCATCCTCGGTGCTACCCGTGAAGAGCAGCTGACCGAGAACCTGAAGGCGCTGGAGCTTTATCCGAAGCTGGATACCGCGATCATGGAAGAGATCGACAATATTATGCAGTCCAAACCGAAGGCTGCAACGCATTGAGGGTGAATTGATTTGGTTAAATCGATGTTAACAGGCTTTTTTTTAATGCGTTTACGAGATAAAACCACCCGTTTACGAAAAGCGAAATGGAGATATGAGCCGCCTGCATATCTTTGTATTGGTTTTTCATAGGATATGGTTAAAAATATTTGAGGGCGGTATTCTTACCGCCCTATTTTTTTGCCCTCAACCCGACAATTTCTACCTTCAACCCGTTATTTATCCATTATTAAATATTTCTTACATGGAAGCCATTACCTGGAATGATTTTGAAAAGGTGCACATTCACGTAGGTACCATCCTGCGCGCGCAGATATTTGAAAAGGCCCGGAACCCTGCCTACCAGCTGGAGATCGATTTTGGTCCGGAAATAGGGATTAAACGCTCTTCCGCCCAGATCACCCGCCTGTACCAGCCGGAAGAGCTTCCCGGCAGGCAGGTGGTGGCAGTGGTGAACTTCCCGGTGAAGCAGATCGCCAATTTTTTCTCGGAATGCCTGGTGCTGGGGGTAGTGGGAGAAGACAAGGAAATCGTGTTGCTTCAGCCGGACAGGCCCGTAAAAAACGGACATAGAATCGCCTAGTGAAATTATTTTTAATTTAAAAATAATATTAATGTGTCTGCAAAAGACCGGTTTTTTATGCTTTACGAACTAAATTATGACGTTCACGGAAATCGGATTGCGAGGCATCAGAACCGCCTTATCTTTGACTTAGGTTTTTCATAGGATATGGTTAAAATTATTACAAAGGCGGTATTCTTACCGCCTTTTTCATTTCCCGCAACTGCTCTTTAAGGATACTGTAATCTTATCTTGATGTCGCTTTTCTGCTCCGGATTAACAAATAGTTCACATCGTTTAATGCTGTTTTTAGAACGTTTACCAGAAAAAATATAGCGTTGGCGAATTTGCAGATGAGGGTTACTTCTAAATTATGGAAATTTGTAACAGGTTTTTCAATAAAGATATGGTTAAAATTTTTCGGGGCTGTATTCTTGCAGCCCTGTTTTTTGCCCTTAACTCCCGAAAGATATTCTCATAAAAATGCCCCCGCTGAACAAGGCGGGGGCATTTTTTATAGGGAGATAGGGGATACCTTCTCTTTAATTAGTGCCTTTAAAAAGATCCGGCAGTGGTTTTTCCAGCAGATGCTCGTATACGAAACGGTAGGCTTCGTTCCGGGAATGCATCCCTTTGGCCCCACCCCAGCCATGCCGTTCGCCGGGGTATACCATAAATTCAAAGTGTTTACCCAGGTCTTCCAGCTTGTTCACCAGCTGGATGCTGTTCTGGATATGTACGTTATCGTCCATGGTACCGTGGATGATGCGGAGCAGGCCTTTATACTTGCCGGCATGGGTGAGCACACTGGTCAGCTTATAGCCTTCCGGGTTGTCTTTGGGTGTATCCATGTAGCGCTCGGTATAATGACTGTCATACAGGCTCCAGTCGGTTACGGAGAAGCTGGCGATGCCATGAGTGAATACATCCGCCCCGTAAGTCAGGGCCATGCAAGTCATATATCCGCCGAAGCTGCCGCCGGTGATGCACACTTTGGAGGCATCTACGCCGGGCTGACTGGTGAGCCAGCGGGTGGCATCCATATAATCTTCGATCTCGTATTTGCCGAGCTGGCGGTGGATATAATTCATACCAATCTTACCGAGGTGTCCTGCGGCGCGGTTATCGATCGCTACCTGAATGATACCTTCCTTCGCATACCATTGAGCGGGGAGGTTAGGGCGCCAGGTGTCGTAAACGGTGCCGGCATCCGGACCGCCATAGATGCTGATCAGCACGGGATATTTTTTACCGGGTTCCATTTTCAGTGGCCAGATGATAGTCAGCGGCAGCTCCAGTCCGTCCCGGGTTTTGTAGGTCCGCAGTTCCGGAAGGGCCAGGCGGTAGCTGTCAAATGCAGTACCATGGGCATTCCCCAGTTCGCGAATGACCTTTCCTTTGTCATTCAGGAGGGTCATTCGGGGAGGGGTTTTCAGGTTGCTGTAGGTGGTGATGAAATAATCGCCGCCTGGCGCCACTTTTACTTCATGGGAAAACTCCCCGAAAGTGAGTCGTTGCGGCTCTCCGCCGTTGAGGCTGGTTTTGTAAAGATCGTAACGGGTGGTTGCCTCTTTTCGTGCGGTGAAATAAACGGTCTGTTTTTTCTCATCGATCTGCAATACTTCCTTTACGCGCCAGTTACCGCTGGTCAGCTGCTTTTTCAGGCTGCCGTCCATATTATGGAGGTAAATATGATCCCAGCCGGACTTGTCGCTCATCACGATGAAACCTTTATTGCCGGCCAGGAAATAAATATCCTTGAACCAGTCGATCCAGGTTTTCTGCTTCTCGTCGTAGATCGCTTTCTTCGTGCCGGTTTGCGGATCGATGGCGTATATGATGAGATTGTTCTGATCGCGGGGCATCCATTGGGCCCAGAGACTGCTGCCATCGGGCGTCCAGAAGGGCTGACCGAAATACTGGTCGTCTTTGGAATTAAAATCCGCCCAGGTGATGGTACCGCCGGTTACGGGAACGATTGCCAGCCGCACTTCGGGATTAGTGTCCCCGGCCTTCGGATAACGTGTGTTCTCGAGGTAACCATGCTGCCCCACTTCGCTGTAGATCGGGAATACGGGCACTTTAGAATCGTCGAAGCGCATGAAAGCCAGCTTGCGACTGTCCGGACTCCACCAGAACGCGCGGTATCGGGACGGGCGGCCGAGGATCTCCTCGTAGTATACCCAGGAGGCCCAGCCGTTGTAGATCACATCGGAACCATCCGTTGTATACTGTATTTCTTTTTTAGTAGCTATTTCTACCGCATACAGGTTATTGTTGCGGGTGAAGGCGACATATTTTTCATCGGGAGAAAGCGTGGGGTTCTTTTCCACGGCATCATCGTTAGTGAGCCTGATTTCTTCGCCACCACCGGGTCTTTGCAGGTAGATGTCGTTGTTCTTTACGCTCACCGTGCTGCCGGTGGCCGGCGGCTGTACATAGGTTGCTGTATTGCCTGTTTTTACATCCACGGAAAGCTGCTTCCCGTCCCGGTTCTCGATGTAATGATCTTTATCTGCCCATCCACGGATCAGGGGCAGGGGTTCTGTGATGCTCACCGGGCGGGTGAAGATCTGCTCAAAGGAGAGCTCTTTTTTTTCCTGTGCGCCGGCCGGCTGTGAGGCAACGGTCAACAGGGAGAGACCGGCAAACCATACCGGCAGAGATTTGTACATGCTTCTCATAATTTTACAGGTTGTGGTGCGGATAATTACGCTCCGCGAGGCGACGAAAATAAAGATCAAATGTCAAATACGGGAATGAAATGTACCAGCGGTCAGAGAAAACCGGGCAGTTGTTTACCAGTCATCGGCATAAAGCTACCGGATATAGGTTCAAAGCTGACATATAGGAAGTCTGGTAAGCAGCCGGTATCAAATCCACGTACATTCGAAGTGGTTTTTCATAGGATATGGTCGAAAGCTTATAGGGCAGTAAAAGATTACTGCCCTATTTGCTTGATATGGTTGATCACATTCCCGATCACGATCGCTCCGGCCGCCAGACCCAGATCTTTCAGGATGTTCCCGGGCGCCATGAGGTTACCCTTGATTAGTCCCGGTACGTGAATGGTGAGGATAAAATCACCAGCATCAATGCCAGCAGGTAACAGGCCGGCTTTGCATATTTGTTGAAGATGATGGCTACTGCCGCCAGTATCATGGCAATACCGGTGAGCACTACAAAGAAAGTACCGCCAGGCAGCGGTACCATTGGCCCCATTTCTTTGGCATGTAACAGATGATTGATGCCAAAGTACACCCATATCAACGCATACAGCACCACGGCCATCCTGGTTGGAATATGAATTTTCATGCAGAAAGATTTTGTAAAATTTAATGAAAATTATCATTTGATGCAACAAATAAAAAGCCGGACCCCTGAAGAGGATCCGGCTTTACTATGATCAATACATTACTTACTCTGCGTTGTGTTGCTTCTCCGGACGCATTTGCGGGAAGAAGAGAACGTCCTGAATGGAGGGCTGGCCGGTCATCAGCATGGTGAGACGGTCTATGCCGATACCGATGCCGGAAGTAGGCGGCATGCCATATTCAAGGGCGCGGAGGAAATCATAATCGATATACATCGCTTCATCATCGCCGCGCTCCATTAGCTGCACCTGCTCTTCAAAACGCTGGCGCTGGTCAATGGGATCATTTAGCTCGGAATAAGCATTCGCGATCTCCTTTCCATTTACGATGAGCTCAAAACGCTCTACCACACCTTCTTTGCTGCGATGCTTCTTGGTAAGCGGGCTCATTTCCACGGGATAGTCGATGATGAAAGTAGGTTGCACGTAATGATGTTCACATTTCTCCCCAAAGATCTCATCGATCAGTTTACCCTTGCCGGAGCTGGCTTCCACGTGAATATCGAGTTGTTTGCATACTTCGCGGAGTTGTGCTTCGTCCATGCCGCTGATATCGATGCCGGTGTGCTCTTTAATGGCGTCATACATGGAAACGCGGCGGTAGGGGGCTTTGAAGCTGATGGTTTTGCCGGAAACTTCCACTTCGGTGCCACCATTCACATTCATGGCCACTTTTTCCAGCAGGCTTTCGGTGGTACGCATCATCCAGTCATAATCTTTATACGCGGCGTACATTTCCATCACCGTGAACTCGGGATTATGCGTGCGATCCATCCCCTCATTCCTGAAATCCTTCGCAAACTCGTACACACCTTCAAACCCGCCTACAATCAGTCTTTTCAGGTACAGCTCGTTGGCGATGCGGAGATAAAGGGGAATATCGAGGGCATTATGATGTGTGATGAACGGACGTGCAGTGGCGCCTCCGGGAATGGCCTGGAGGATGGGAGTTTCTACCTCGAGGTAGCCGAGCCCGTTATAAAACTCGCGGATGGTCTGCATCAAACGGGTGCGCCTGATGAACACTTCCTTTACATCGGGATTGATAACAAGGTCCGCATACCGCTGACGGTATTTGAATTCGGGATCGGTAACGGCGTCGAACGTTTCGTCTTCTTTCTTCTTCACAACCGGTAAGGGACGTAAGGCTTTGGCCAGAACAGTGAGTTCTTTTACATGCACGGAGGTCTCGCCGGTTTTGGTAATGAAAGCATATCCCTTCACCCCGATGAAATCCCCGATATCGGTCAGTTTTTTCCAGACAAGGTCGTAGAGGGTTTTGTCTTCACCCGGACAAATATCATCCCGCTTGATGTATAATTGGATGCGGCCCTTACTGTCCTGCAACACGGCGAAGTTCGCCTTGCCCATGTCGCGGGTGCTCATGATACGGCCGGCCAGGCATACATCCTGGTATTGCGCTTTTGTTTCTTCTGAATAACCGGCTTTGATATCTGCGGAATACGCATTGACGGGATATTCCGCCGCCGGATACGGGTCGATGCCCAGATTTTGCAGTTCCTGCAGCTTTTCCCGGCGGATGATCTCCTGCTCGGAAAGCTGTTGTTGGCTAATTACGCTCATTTTTCGAGTAATACTGGTTTTTAACGGGGATTTCCGGCCCCGGTCCTGAACGGAGTGCAAAAATAACTGATTTCAATGGTTTTCTTTCATATATAACTTAGGCCGATTGGTGCGGTTATTGCTAACTTTATGGAAAACCACCCAACATGAAAACCATCATTATACCAACAGATTTTTCTGAAACGGCATACAATGCAGCCCGTTATGCGCTTGGCCTTGCTAAACAGTTGGGGACGTCCCGGATCGTGCTGTACCACGCCTATGAACTGATTGTTCCCATACCTGACCTGCCCACGGCGGTTCCTATGGTGAACATGGAAGATTTGAAAACTGCGAGCATTGAAGGGCTCGATAAAATGAAAAGCGAACTGGTTTCGGAAGTGCCAGCCGGTGTTACGCTGGAATCCCGCGCGGATAACCATTTGCTCGCAGCCAACATTGATCAGGTGTGCAGGGAAGAAGGCGCGGAGCTGATCGTGATGGGGATCACAGGAGGCAGCCAGCTGGAAGAAATACTCGTAGGTTCGAATACGGTGGATGTTGTGAAGAATTCCAGCTACCCCGTGATTGTGGTGCCCACACAGGCTTCATTCCGACCTGTGAAGAAGATCGTGTTTGCCTGCGATCTGCGGAAAGTAGGAAAAACCACGCGCAAGGAATGGCTCCACAAGATGCTGGATGAGTTTGAGCCGGAATTGCATGTACTCAATGTGCACAAGGAAGGGAAAGAACATATCAAACCGGAAGAAAGTCAGGAGCTGGACAATATGCTGCACAATTATCATCCGCAATATCATTTCGTGGATCATCCCAATATCGTAGATGGTATCCTGGAATTTGCACAGGGAGAATCGGCAGACCTGCTGTTGATCATTCCCAAGAAGCACGGGTTGTTCGACAGTATCTTCAAACGCAGCCATACTTCCCGGATTGCATTCAACACCAACGTACCGTTACTATCCATACATGAATAAATCCCTTTTATTAATCGATTCAACTATGCTGAAAAGAACAATGTTACTACTGGCAGGTGTATTAGTCCTGCACACTTCACAGGCACAGCTCCTGAAAAAAGCTTCCGGCCTTCTGAAATCCGGTACCAGCACCGGTTCCGTTACCGAAGGTGAAGCGGGTATGGGTATCAAGGAAGCGCTGGAGAAAGGCGTTAGCGCAGGCATTTCCCTGCTCAACAAGAAAGACGGTTTCTTCGGGAATGATTTGTACAAAGTATTGCTGCCGCCGGATGCGCTGAAAGCGGAGAAGGTGCTCCGCAGCATCGGGCTGGGAAGTGAGGTGGACAAAGCGATCCTTCAGATCAACCGCGCAGCGGAAGATGCCGTGGGGTACGCAAAGCCGATTTTCGTGAATGCGATCAAACAAATGACGATCACGGATGCATTGAAATTGTTGAGCGGAGGACAGCGCTCTGCAACGGATTACTTTGAAGGTAAAACAACGGATGCGCTGAAAACCGCATTCTCACCGGTGATCGACAGCGCGCTGAATAAAACGGCCGCTACAAAGTATTATGGAAACCTGGTGACGAAGTACAACAATCTGCCTACCACATTCAACAAGATCAATCCTGATCTGAAAGGATATGTGACGGAAAAGGCCGTGAAAGCACTGTTTGACCAGGTTGCGAAAGAAGAGCTGGCCATCCGGCAGAACCCTGCAGCCAGAACCTCCGAGCTGCTCAAAAAAGTATTCGGCAATAAAAGCTGATAAACAAAAAAGGAAGGATGCACACATCCTTCCTTTTTTAATTGCCTGCCAGCAACACCTGCCAGGCTTCCATTACTTTATGCTCCGTCAGTAACTGTTTGGCATAGGTGTGCAATTCCTTCTCCATTTCCTCCGGGCTCACACTATAATACTGTATGATGTTCTTGAGATGATCATCATGAAAAGCAGCATCAATGACGGGTAATTCATGCACATTGCCCAATTGCCCGAGATCATTACCGCTCAGGATATGGCTGTTACGGATGCCTGCAGGAAGCGCATCTACACCAATCCCGAGTTGGGTATTAGGCTTGGCCACTTCAAATACGGCGCTTCCGGATGCACGACAGTAATAATCAGCGCCCATCCTGGCTACAAGATCTATTTTATGCGGATTGATACGACCGTTGGCATCCAGTATCGTTTCCGAGATGTGTAACAGTACCGGTTCACAGATCACGAGATTTCCTGCGCCGCCACCGGTGCCGGTTTCTATCACCTGCTTTACAATGCATTCCAATTGCACCGGACTTTCCTTCACCCGGAAAGGTTTTACCTTTTCCGCAGGAAGCGGTGTGAAGCCTGCCTTCTCGAATTCGTTCACGCCTTTCGGGTATTCGCAGCTGGCCAGGGATACCTGTTGCACCATAGCATAGCTTACAACGTTGATCACCACTTCCTTTGTTGCGTAAATGTTTTCCAGTGTATGCTTCACCGTATTATCCCGCACCCGCCGGGATGGAGAAAAGATGAGTGTGGGCGGGTTGGACCCGAACACGTTGAAGAAGCTGAAGGGGGAGAGATTAGGCCTTCCGTCACTGTCTACCGTACTGGCAAAACAGATCGGTCGTGGTGCGATGGATCCAAGCAGGTAGGCATGCAGTTCACTGGTCTTTACTTCACCGGGCGTTATTTTCATACATTCTTTTTCAGGGAGAGGATGGAGAAATCAGATTCTTCCGCCACGATGGTATTGCTGAGTCTGCCCAGACCGTCTATTTCCATTTCCACTACGTCGTCGGGCTGCAGCCATTGTTCCTGGTAGTTGGGATCGTTGAGCTTGCCGGTGCCGTTGAGCTCAAGGAAACAACCGGTACCTACGGTGCCGCTGCCAATGATGTCCCCGGGAAGGATGTCTGTTCCATAAGCGCATCTTTCCACGATCTCGGCAAAGGTCCAGTCCATATCCCCCATATTCCCTTCGCTCACCTGTTTGCCATTCACCCAGCAACGCATTTTGAGATTATAATTGTTACCGGTGTGGCCTTCCTTCGCGGGAATACGATAAGGCTCGAGCTCATCGGGCGTAACGAGCATGGGGCCGATCACGGTGGAGAAATCCTTTCCCTTGGCAGGCCCGAGGTTGAGCTTCATTTCTTCCATCTGCAGCAGGCGGGCACTCATATCGTTCATGATCATATATCCTCCGATGTACTCATCCGCTTCGGCGGCGGTGATATTTCGCCCGCGCTTGCAGATCACCACGGCCGCTTCCAGTTCGAAGTCGAGATTGCGGAAATGATCCGGCATACACTGGATCTCACCGGGACCCTGAATGGCATTGTGATTGGTGAAATAGAAGATCGGGTATTGATCAAACTCGGGGATCATATCCACTTTACGGTTCCTGCGCGCTGCCGCCACATGCTGCCGGAAGGCGTAACCATCGCGGCAGGAGGTGGGAAAAGGTACCGGCGCGAGGATCTGCACGCTTTCATAGGGAACACCCCAGGTAGTAGCCCGCGGCATCTTCCCGGCCTTCAGCTGCGCATCGATCTGTTTAGCCAGATCTATCACTTCTTCCCACATCTGGAGGAACATATGCATCGTAGTGGGCAGGTCCGGATGCAGTTCCTGCACGTCATATAACTGGCCGTTCACTAAAAGTGCCAGCTGGTCTACTTCTTCCCGTAAATAGGTAACGAGTTTCATCGGTTTGTTTTGGTGGTTTTGGTGGTCAAATATAGTCCTTTTGGGGAACGATCGGATTTTTATAGCTTTAAGGTATGTCTCGTTTATCGGCCACGCTTATCTGCATATTATGCACTTTGATCGCTGCGGCACAGCAGCGGACGGACAAATTCCTGGAAGACCTGTTGCTGCGGCACGCTTCACCCAAATTGCAGCACCTCCTCCAATACCCGGATTCCTTCCAGGTGCAGCTGATTTATACGCAGATCGATCGGGATGCGCAGAACCGGCCTGTCTTCAAAAATTATTACTACCATGTGGATGCGCAGAAATATTTCAATCCCGCCTCTACTGTAAAAATGCCGCTGGCTTTCCTCGCATTGGAAAAGCTGCGTAAACTGGGGATTGATAAATATACGCCCATGCTTACGGACAGTGCTTTCAGTGGACAGTCAGCCGTGTACAGGGACTCCTCGTCCGAAAACCTCCTCCCGTCCATCGCGCATTACATCAGGAAAGTGTTCCTCGTCAGCGATAACGACGCCTACAACCGCCTCTACGAGTTCATCGGCCAGCAAACCATCCACGATCAGCTGCTGGCGAAAGGATACCCGCAGATGCGCATCGTGCGCCGCTTTGTGCCGATGGATGAAGAAGAGAACCGGCATACTAATCCCGTCCGCTTTGTGCGGGATGGCGTTACGGTGTACAACCAGCCCGCAACTTACAGCACGGCCACGTTCGATTACAGCAAACCAGTGTTCATCGGGAAGGCGCATTATGATCGCAATGATCAGCTTGTGAATCGGCCGATGGATTTCACGAAGCATAACAACGCTCCGCTGGAAGACCTGCAACAGCTTCTGCAGTCCGTGCTCTTCCCGGCCTCGGTTCCCCCGGCCCGCAGATTCCAGCTGTCGGCGGACGATTACCGGTTCCTCTACCGCTACATGGCGGCCCTGCCCTCGGAATCAGCGCATCCGAAATATGATACGGCCGAGTACTTCGACAGCTATACGAAGTTCTTCCGCTTCAAAGCCGGCCGCGGTAAGATACCGCCCTACATTCGTGTGTTCAACAAAACAGGCTGGTCCTACGGCTTCCTCACAGATGTTGCATATTTCGCCGACTTTAAGAACAAAGTGGAATTCATGATCAGCGGAAGTATCTATGTGAACCGGGATGGTGTGTTGAATGACGACAAATACGAGTATGAAGAAGACGGCTATCCTTTCTTTAAGGAAACCGGTGATATCATCTACAATTACGAACTGCAGCGGAAACGCCCGCACGTTCCTGATCTCGGCTTGTTTGAAGAAGCCACCGCAGGATTGGGCATGCCAGCGAGCGCCATCACTCGCGGAGACACTACAAAACGAAGGCTGGCGGTGGTTTTCACGGGACATGATTTTGCAGACGGCGGAAAATACATCGCTGATGTGTTGAAAAAGAGAAAGGTGCCCGCTTCGTTTTTTCTGACGGGAACCTTTTATGAAACACCCGCTTTTGCGCCCGTCATAGAAAGACTGAAGAACGACGGGCATTACCTGGCCAGCCATTCCGGGCGGCATTTGTTGTACTGCGACTGGGGGAAACGGGATAGCCTGTTGGTAACGCGGCGGCAGTTTGAGGAAGACCTGGCCGAAGGGTACCGTGCCATGGAACGGTTCGGCATTCCCGCGCCGCATTTTTTTCTGCCGCCTTATGAATGGTACAATGATTCCATCGTACAATGGACGCATAGCCTCGGTCTCCAGCTCGTGAATTTCACGCCGGGTACACGCAGTAATGCCGACTATACGTATCCTGAACTGGGGAAAAGTTACCGCAGCAGCGAGGCCATCCTGCAATCCGTTATCGACTACGAAAAACAGCGCCCGGCGGGCCTCAACGGTTTTATTTTATTACTACATATAGGTACCGACCCCCGCCGTATAGATAAATTTTATTTTCAATTGGATAAATTGATACGATATTTGCAATATAGAGGATACGAATTGGTTACCATACCCCGACTATTGCTCAATTAATTAGTTCCCTACTTCTGTTACCAAAAAGTTTATTTGGTTGAACTAAAAATTTGGGAGTTATGAAGTTTGAAAAGATCAAGAATAAAGGACAGGCAAGATTGTTCGAAAGCCGTTATCTCGAAATGCTGACCAAAACCCACCCCCTTGTGATCTGGGGAATGTACATCCCGATGATCGGGTACAGCTTGTACTACAGCTATGATACGTTGGGATTCAGTCTGGGGAAGATAGCGCTGATATTTGCCGGAGCCATTTTTTGCTGGTCCTTCTTTGAATACATCATGCACCGTTTTCTTTTCCATCACATCACGGAAAACCCCCGCTGGACGCGGTTTATATACGTATTGCACGGCAACCATCACGAATATCCGCGGGATAAGCAACGCCTGTTCATGCCACCGGTACCGAGCCTGATCATCGCGTCTGTATTGTTTGCATTGATATATCTGATGATGGGGAACACGGCATTCATGTTCTTCCCGGGCTTTCTGCTGGGTTACCTGATGTATGGCAGCATGCACTACGCCATTCACGCCTGGAACCCGCCGTTCAGGTTTATGAAACCGCTCTGGCGGAATCATCACCTGCATCACTACAAGAGTGATAATAAAGGGTTCGGGGTAAGCTCTTCTTTCTGGGACCGGGTGTTTGGAACGTATTTCGATCTGAAGAAAGAGAAAGAAGACAAGGAGAAAGTGAAAGAATTGATATTCGAAAAATAAAAGCCAACATTATAGAAAAAAGGAAGTCCCGGTATATGCCGGGACTTTTTATTACCATTTTTCTTCGTCATCTGTAAGGCTTTCCGGTGGTTGCCGGTAGGCAGTGCGGCTCCTGATCTTCTCCTCCTGCCGCGCAATGATCAGCTGCGCAATGGAAATATATACGTCCGGATAATGTTGTTCCGCCAGGATGGCTTTTACTTTTTGTTCTGATACATCCACCTGGTAGAGCAGTAATACAAATTGCTGGAAGTCTTTTTCCACCAGCATCTCCAGTTTGGCTGCAAGCAGTTTTTCCAGTTCCTCGCGGCTAACGGAGCCGGATAAACGAATGCCGGCATGTTCTTGCAGCCAGACCCCGGTTTCCTGCAGGTATTGATCGGGCATTATTTTATTTGCTTGATCTTGTAAGATGCGTTCGTAACGATGCGAACCGGTACGGTCAGGTCTTTTTTCAGCTGTTTTTTCCGATTGGCCAGGTACACATATTCTCCTTTCATTTCTGTGTTCTGAACGGCAATGCTGGGCAATCCGCTTTCCCGGTTGATGAGGTAATTGGTGGTTTGGGTGCCCTGGATGCGCGCCGTAGCCTGGATGCCTTCTTCAACCGTGAATGTTTCCAGTTTATCGGTTTTGATATTGCCGGCCCCGTTGATCTTGGCGGTTTGACTGTCCCAGTGCTGAAGGTTCCAGTACAGGTCTATCCGGCCTTTCAGCCCTGTACGAAGTGGAAGGCTTTCTTCCCACTGTGTGCCGTTCTTCACGCCATGCACGGGGTAGATCACCAGCAGTTGCTCCAGCCAGGAACGGAATGCATCTGTTCCGAACTGGTCTTTCAGCAGTTTCTTATACGCGGTCTGTTCGTCAGACTTGAGTTTGGAGAAGGCCGCGGAAGCTTTGTCCAGCATGGCATCCAACTCTTCTACTTTATTGATGGCACCAGTGGATTGTAGTTCTAAGGTAAAAGGCTGGTTGAGGATCAGTTTGAGCGCGCCCTGTAAGGGTTCTTGTTCATTGGTGGTTTTGGCGTCTACAAAAATGTTCTGGTTCCTGCCATTGAAATTAAACTTGATATCCGTATAGATGCAGGTGAGTATAAAACGCCCCGGCGCCATTTCGGAGACCGATATTTCCATTTTGTTATTGTAGTCACGGGTGGTGCGCTGCACAACATCATTCACTGTGATGTAGGTCTCGCTGCGGCTTTCCTGTTGCAACGCAAATTTATCCCCCTTTTGAAACCTGTAAGCCAACTCCACATAATCCTGCGCGGAGAGTGATAAAGCGAAGCAGCATAAGAGCGCTGCCAGTCCCGTTAATTTCTTCATTATCGTTCTAAATTGATCAAACATATTTTTCCATCACACCCAGTCCGAACAGCGCAAAATCATATTTGACAGGATCTTCCGGGTCCAGTTCCCGGAGCTTTTCCGTAAGTTCCACAGCCGTTTTCCAGGTGGCTTCCGCTTTTTCTATCAATCCCAGCCTGGCTGCAACCCGGCTGACGTGCACATCCACAGGGCAAACGAGTTGTGAGGGCGAGATGTGTTCCCATAGTCCAAAATCCACGCCAGATTCATCTTTTCGCACCATCCATCTCAGAAACATGTTCAATCGTTTGCACGCAGAATTCCGCGCAGGTGTAGAGATATGTTTCCGTGTACGATCCGGATGTTCCAGTGCAAAGAACATATGGTGAAAACCGGCGAGCGCTTTCTCCACATCCATGTCATATTGGTCCATATGCCCGCTGAAAGCAAATTCCAGCGAAGTCACATTGGAATAATAATGCTGGAGGAACTCCACAAAATAAAGGAGATCCAGCCCGTTGAATGTTCTGTGCGCGAATCCCATGAGCTTCATCCTGTCCCTCGCCTGGTGGTTCAGGATAAAATCATACGGCGCATTATCAAAGAGCTCCATCAGTTCCGTACACTTGTTGATGATAGTGGTACGGTTGCCCCAGGCGAGGATGGCAGAGAACAATGCAGCAATTTCCACGTCCTGTAATTTGTGGAAGCGGTGCGGCACGCTGATGGGGTCGCCTTTTATAAATCCAGGCTGATTGTAATAATCTGCCTTGGCGTCTAGAAAATCTTTCAATTGACGGGACTTCATGGTTATGGTATATCGGGCTGCACGCCATTCCGGCTGTGCAGTGTAGGTGTAAAGTCTTAAAAGTAAGCAGTTTATCCCAACTTTTATAATCCTTTCGCAGATCAGCCGATGGCCTGTTGCAGGTCGTCCACCAGGTCCGCGGCATCTTCAATACCCACGCTCAGGCGGATCAGCGAATCTACGAGTCCGTTCTTCATCCGTTCTTCCCGCGGAATGGAAGCGTGCGTCATGCTGGCCGGATGCCCGATCAGGGATTCCACACCACCCAGCGATTCCGCCAGGGAGAAGAGTTTGGTGCCACTCAGCACTTTAAGGGCGGCCTCCATGCTGTCATTTTTCAGGGTAAAGGAGATCATACCGCCGAACCCGCGCATCTGCTTTTTGGCGACCGCGTGGTTAGGATGATCTTCAAACCCGCACCAGAAGACCTTTCCCACCCTGGGGTGTTCCCGGAGGAAGCGGGCAATGGTTTCTCCATTTTCGCAATGCCGCTGCATACGTACGTGCAGGGTCTTCAGTCCGCGCAGCACCAGGAAGCAGTCCTGCGGCCCCGGTACCGCACCACAGCTGTTCTGGATGAATGCGAGTTGTTGCGCCAGGGCATCGTCCTTCACGATCACGGCACCATGTACTACATCACTATGGCCGCCAAGGTATTTGGTGGCGGAATGCACTACCAGGTCAGCCCCCAGGTCGAGAGGATTCTGGAGGTAGGGCGACGCAAACGTGTTATCCACCGCCAGCAGGACGTTCTTTTCCCTGGCGATGGCCGCGCAGGCGGCAATATCAATGATATTCAGAAGAGGATTGGTAGGTGTTTCGATCCAGATCAGTTTCGTTTGGGCGTTCAGGTGAGCACGGATGCCATTAGCGTCCTGCATATCAATGAAATGGAACCGTATGCCGTATTTGGCGAACACTTTGGTGAAGATGCGGTAAGTGCCGCCGTACAGATCACTCGAAGCGATCACTTCATCTCCCGGGGAGAGGAGCTTCATTACCGCGTCCGTAGCAGCCAGCCCGCTGCCGAAGCAGATGCCGTGTTTTCCGTTCTCAATGGCTGCCAATGCGTTCTGAAGCGCATGGCGGGTAGGGTTCTGCGTACGGGCGTATTCATACCCTTTATGGTCGCCCGGTGCACGCTGCACGTAGGTGGAAGTCTGGAAGATGGGAGTCATGATCGCCCCTGTGGAGGGGTCTGGTTCAACGCCTGCATGTATAAGTTTGGTACCTAACTTCATGGTTTGCTATATTTTATAGGAGCATACCAAAGGTAAGGATTTTGAAAATGGCAGCTCATCTTCGTGTATGCGTAGTTATACTATAACACTTACGTAGTATTACTACATGGCTGCAACCCTTTTTCTACGCGGCTTTCGACCGATTTCACATGCAGTATGACAGCACTGAACAACCATACCTATCATATTCCGGCACTCACGAGATATTTTGATGCTTTCACCAGAAACGGGTTTTCCCGTATAGCTTATTCCTTTAATTTTACCGTAGGTTTTTCATAGGATATGGTTAAAATTTCTGAAGGCGGTATTCTTACCGCTTTTTTTTATGCAAACACAAAAGGCAGCGGTCACCCGCTGCCTTTGTTATGATGCTGATAGTTAGCGTTTTATTGTTTTTTCTTTCCCGCAGTGTTTTTGGTTACAGGGGCGGCCGCTTCGCTCCAGCGGATAGGGAGGCTTACCAGGGTCTTATCCCAGCCCATGAGCAGATTGGCGCCATTAGGGGCTTTTTCGAATACCATGGTGAAGGCTTCCAGCTCCTCGTCAGGGGTGGTAACGGGTATATCCGTACGAACCACGTCCAGATTCTGTTCATATTTATAAGCACCCCAGATGTCCGTTTGCCTGTTCAGGATAATGGTCCAGTTCTTTTCCGTGGGGATGGCGTACATGGTATAGCGGCCTTTCGCTACCGGTTTGCCGCCGATGGTCACCGGCCGGAAAAATTCGATCTCCGTGGCCTCGTTCGCCCCAAGGCGCCATACTTTGCCGTATTCCACGAGGTTGCCGAAGATCGGGCGGCCCTTTTTCTGCGGCCGGCTGTAGACGGTGCGGGCTACGAGGGTGCCGGGCTCGCCTTTTACCTTGCAGATGTATGGGAACATCACAGGGTAATAAGCCATGTCCATAGGACTGGGATCCAGGGGCGGCATTTTCTTATCCTGGGCGAAGGTCAGTTGCGTGGCAGCGATACATGCTGTAACCAGTAATGCTTTGAGCGTATTCATAAAATTGCGGTGCTTTTAAGGATTTTTCAATTTGCCCCAAACCTACGCGTTTTTCAGAAAATGATAAAGCAGCGGCACACCACTTTAACTTTCCTTTTGGATGCGCTCCTGCATGAAGGCCAGTGCATCCGGGAAAAATGCAAGGTAGCAGGCTTCCAGTTCGGCATAATATGTTTCGAATACGTTGTAAGGCACCTCTACAGTATGCGGGAAATATTTGGCGCGCCGCACCACACCTGAAAAGCTCTTGTAAATGCCGTCTTTCTGATGATAATAATACAGCCAGTTCTGGGTACGCATGAAGGAGAACACCTGCCGAAAGACTGTTGGCAGCAGTTCGTAATGGAGATCAAGGATATGGTAAGTGTCCTCTGCAAAGGTGGAAAGGGAACGCTGATTGAAGTGGGCCGGATCATTGGCGAGATAATGATCATACACAAGATCCATGAACACGCCGCCGTACAAACCGCAGCTGGGTTGGAAGAAACCCCTCGCCCTCCGCGTCGCCGGATGCCCGTCCGTATACTCATCCAACGCGCGATGCAACCTTATCCCCCGCTGTATCTCCGCCGGAAACGTCAATATCTGTTTCCCCTTCACAAAGTCGGCAATCATTTGCCCCACCGTTACTGCGGGATCATGAAAAGATAAATATGCGTGCGCGAGATAGTTCATGTCTGTTGAATGGTAAATGTACGGTAATGAGTGGTAAACACCTGATAAATAGTGGTTGTTCCTGCTGAATGTCCGGTTTTGACTATCATTGTCCGCTTTCGGAGAACGTCTTTTTCATCCTACCGGTTGTCACCGGTATTCCACTTTAACAAAGTCTTAACCCTGCCTCGTGCAACATTTGGCTTTTCCGCTCAACTCCTTTATTCATGCGGGTTTCGGGAGGGTACTCGACAACCTTTTATATATGCGTGATAACGCGCATAACATTGCCTTAATGCACGCCAACCACTCCTAACTATTCACTTGCCGCCCGTCCCGTACCATCGTACTTTTACATCGTCAATCAGACAAAATTTTAAAAACGCCATTTTTAAATCTGATTAATTTTTTCCGCCATGAAAAAAATCATCGCCATTCTGACCATTGCCGTCCTCGTAACCAGTGCTGCTTTTGCACGCGACGGCAAAACCATCGACAATAAAAAAGTGATGGAATCATTTAACAAGGAATTCGCAGGCGCCGCCGACGTTTCCTGGTATAGCACCAGTGAGAACTATGTGGCCAAGTTTACCATGAAAGCATCCAAGGTAACTGCGCATTTCGACCGGGAAGGGAACCTGCTGGCTACTTCCCGCTACATTTCCGACAGCGAGCTGCCGCTGAACGTGATCACCAAGCTGATGAAGAAGTACCCCGACCAGAAGATCCACAACATTGTGGAATATGATGCAGAGGGGAACACTACTTATGTGATCACACTCGAAAGCAACACGCACTGGACTGTGCTGAAAGCCGAGTCCACCGGCAGCCTTTCTACTTTGAAAAAATTGGAGAAAGCATAAGGCATCAGCCGTCAACTCGTTTTAGTTTTAGTTTTAATCAGTGGAGCCGTTCCGTTCACCGGAACGGTTTTTTTGTGGGTCGTAGCCATTGTAAAGGGGCATCGGGAATACGGGCGCTTTATATTACCTTTGCGGCTTTAACGCAGGTAAAACATTGTACAGTTATGAATAAAGGACCGATCTCTCAGTTTATCCAGCACCATTACCGCCACTTCAATGCGGCTGCCCTGGTAGACGCTGCCAAAGGTTACGAAACACATCTGACCGAAGGCGGTAAGATGATGGTGACGCTGGCAGGTGCTATGAGTACTGCCGAGCTGGGCATTTCCTTCGCCGAAATGATCCGCACCGGCAAGGTGGATATCATCTCCTGCACCGGTGCCAACCTGGAGGAGGATATCATGAACCTCGTAGCGCACACGCATTACAAACGCGTACCGCATTATCGCGATCTGAGCCCCGAAGATGAGTGGAAGCTGCTGGAAGGCGGGTTTAACCGGGTAACCGATACCTGCATCCCTGAAGAAGAAGCTTTCCGCCGCATCCAGAAACATATCTATAAAATATGGAAAGAGGCGGAAGAGAAAGGAGAACGTTATTTCCCGCATGAGTATATGTACAAACTGCTGCTGAGCGGTGTGATGAAAGAACATTACGAGATCGATCCGAAACACAGCTGGATGATCGCCGCAGCGGAAAGGAATATCCCGATTGTGGTGCCGGGATGGGAAGACAGTACGATGGGTAACATCTTTGCTTCCTATTGCATCAAGGGAGAACTGAAAGCTTCTACTATGAAGAGCGGTATTGAATATATGGTTGAGCTGAGCAACTGGTACCGGAAGAATTCCGGGGGCAAGGGCGTAGGCTTCTTCCAGATCGGCGGCGGTATTGCAGGCGACTTCCCGATCTGCGTAGTGCCCATGATGTATCAGGATCTGGAATGGCATGATGTGCCTTTCTGGAGCTACTTCTGCCAGATCTCTGATTCCACTACCTCTTACGGTTCTTATTCCGGCGCTGTTCCCAATGAGAAGATCACCTGGGGTAAGCTGGACATTCACACGCCCAAGTTCGTGATCGAATCAGACGCCACCATCGTTGCGCCTTTGATATTCGCTTATCTGCTCGGCTGGTAAGACGGATTTTTACCTATTTCATTGAAAAAGACGGTCTTGCAGCCGTCTTTTTTGCATCTCGCCAACATTATCTTCCTGTTAAATCTTTGTAACCCGCACCCCTCCGCACTTTAACAAATCTTTCGAGCTTTACATATTGTGATTATTAAATATTTCTTTATGTTTGTGTTACAATAATTTTATGCATATCTATTTTTGTAACTATTTTAAATTCGATCATAAATTCTTTTGGTCGTTCCAAAATAGTTTGTACATTTGACGCACAAAGTCAAAAAGTCAAAAGACTTTTAGATACTTCACATGGCAGAACAGGATCAGAAAAGGGAAGTGATACTGGAAGCTGCGCTGAAGCGGTTCACGCGCTTTGGCCTGGCAAAGACCACCATGGAAGAGATCGCGAAAGATCTGGAGATGTCAAAAGGTTCTTTGTATTACTACTTTCCTGACAAAGATAGGATATACGTAGCGGTTGTAGAAAGAATTGTTGCACAGTGCTTTACGGATGTGAGTAGTTTCCTGGAACAGGCGGGTTCTGTGCAGGAGGTGATGGATAAATACTTATCAGTAAAGGAAAGGATTTTGCTGGATTACCATTTTCTCTTCGGCATCCATGAATGGGTGAGCGATAAACCCAGCAGCCTGATGCGGCAGGTGGGGGAAAAAGTACAGCAAGCGGAAAAATGTTTTTTATCTGCCTGGATCCGCAAGGGGATTGTGATGAAAGAGATAGCTGAAAAACATGATCCGGAAAAAACAGCGGAACTGCTGGTGCACGTGTTGTTCGGTTTGTGGGTGACCTGGTGCAAATGGCAGGCTGCAGGATTTGAACTTCAAAGTACAGACAATATAAAGGAATTTATGAGCCGTGAGAGAATGTTACTCACCATTTTCTTCAACGGTTTACGGTAAACCATCATCAACCCGAAGTCTTCTTCCCCGATCGCTTATTACATGTTGTATGTAGAAAGAAAAACCATGAGTTATTGTTTCAATTAGCGGAATCAATTATTGACATATTAAACTAAAATTGTACGACAGATGAAAAAAATGATCGTAGTGGCCGTTTTGGGCCTTCTCGGAACCCAGTTTGCAAATGCACAGGTGAAAAAAGGTAATGTGCTGGTTGGTGGTGAAGTGAATGTGAACACCTGGTCTACTAAGACTGACGGCGTTGACAACAAAAGAGCCAGCACCACTTTCGGTATCAGCCCCAAAGTAGGATATGCTGTTAGCGACAAATGGATGGTAGGTGTGTTTGTAGGTACTAACTTCGGAACCGTAAAAAACACAACTGCGGGGGTAGAAGCTAAAACCCAGACAAACATGATCACACCGGGCGTTTTCGTTCGTAACTACCACCAGATCGGTGATTCCAAGTTTGCTTTCTTCGGTGAGGCTAACGTAGGTTATGGTTTCGGACAGACTAAAGTAAACGGCACCAAAACTCTTAAAACCAATGAAATTGCTGCTAATATCCAGCCTGGTATCAGCTATTTCGTAACTAAACATTTCGTACTGGAAGGTGCTTTCGGTGGTGTTAATTACACTAACACCGTTGACAAACCTGAAGGTGGTGGAGCTAAACAGAAAACCAACTCCTTTGACCTGACTTTTGTAAAGCAGTTCAGCGTTGGTGTTAACTGGTTGTTCTAATCAGATACTAACTTTTATGACAGGGCACTGCTGTTCAACAGCAGTGCCCTGTCTGTTTTGGCAGAGTTTTGGATGGGTTTCAGGTATGAGAACTAAAACAACAACGGGTTTGATGAAAAGAGAAATACCTTTGCTGCTGTTTGCTACCGTGTTGCTGAGCAGCTGTGTCACGTACCAGGAGACGAATGGACAAAGAATACCACCGGGACAGGCGAAGAAAATATATGGTACAAAGTCAGCAAAGCCGTTTGCACCGGGGCAGCAGAAAAAGAATTATTGATATAAAACGTGCAGATATGAAACAGGTATGGAAGATGAAAGGATTTGTGTTTGCTGTTGCAGTGTTAGTAGCCGGCTGTGCACCGCCGCACCGGCTGCCGCCTCACCCGCCGGGGCCTCCGCATCCACCGATGCCTCCGCGCCCGCCGCATGGTCCTGTTGAGCAGCAGGAAGTTGTTACGGATATGACCATAGCATACCCACATCGATAGTAGCATCACTTCAGGTTTAAAACGAAAAAGGCTTCCGATCCGGAAGCCTTTTTTATGCAATTCGTGGTATAGTTACCTGCTCATGGAGATCAGGAATTCTTCGTTGTTGCGGGTGCCGCGCATATGCTGCAGCATGAAGTTCATGGTTTCTTCCGTGTTCATGTCTGCCAGGTGATTACGGAGGATGTAAATGCGGGAAAGCATTTCTTTTTCCAGCAGCAGATCATCGCGGCGGGTAGAGGAGGCGGTAACGTCGATGGCCGGGAAGATGCGGCGGTTGGCCAGTCTGCGGTCCAGCGCCAGTTCCATGTTACCGGTACCTTTGAACTCTTCAAAGATCACTTCATCCATTTTAGAACCGGTGTCTATAAGTGCGGTTGCGAGGATGGTAAGTGATCCGCCGTTCTCGATCTTGCGGGCGGCGCCGAAGAACTGTTTCGGTTTTTGCATGGCGTTGGCTTCCACACCACCGCTCAATACTTTACCGGAGGCCGGGGCAACGGTGTTGTGCGCGCGGGCGAGACGGGTGATGGAATCCAGCAGGATCACCACATCGTGGCCGCATTCCACCAGTCGTTTTGCTTTCTGCAATGCGATGGCAGATACTTTCACGTGTTTTTCCGCGGGCTCGTCGAATGTAGAAGCGATCACTTCTGCTTTCACGCTGCGTTCCATATCGGTCACCTCTTCCGGGCGCTCATCGATGAGCACGACCATGAGGTAGATCTCAGGGTGATTGGTGGCGATGGCGTTGGCTACTTCTTTCAGCAGCATGGTTTTACCCACTTTGGGTTGCGCCACGATGAGACCGCGCTGGCCTTTACCGATGGGCGTGAACATATCCATGATGCGGGTGGAGTAGTTATTCGACGTAGTAGTGAGTTGCAGCTTTTCGAAAGGGAACAGCGGGGTGAGGTAATCGAAAGGCACGCGGTCACGCACTTCTTCCGGTGATTTCCCATTGATGGTTTCCACTTTCAACAGCGCGAAATATTTTTCACCTTCTTTCGGCGGACGAACGGAGCCGCATACGGTATCCCCGGTTTTCAGACCAAAGAGCTTGATCTGGGAAGGAGATACATAGATATCGTCAGGAGAGCTGAGATAGTTATAGTCGGAAGAACGCAGGAAACCGTAGCCGTCCGGCATCATTTCCAGTACGCCTTCGCTGATGATCACGCCGTCGAACTCGATGTTGAAGGGTTGTTCTTTTTTGTTAGGATACTTGTGGGTGGGGGCTTTCGGAGTCACCACCGGTTCTTCCACCGTTACAAAATCATCCTCATCTTCTTCCACTTCCGGTACTGCAACTTCTTCTTCCTCCGCTTCGTCTGACAAGGCCGGTAATACAATATCCTCATCATCATCAAAAGTCAGGGAGGGAATATCCAGGTCTAAATCGAGTTTACGTTTGGGTGGTGCTGCTGTTTCTTCTGTTGGTTTGGATGTTTTGCTGGCGGTGGGTTTGCGTCCTTTTTTTGCGGCGGGTTTTTCTTCGGCGGGAACTGGTTCAGGGGCAGGAGCGGGAGCTGGTTCTTCTTTTTTCGAGACGGGCTTGCGTTTTCGCGATTTCTTTTCGTCTCCGTTGCCCGGCTGATCCTCCGACGCCATCACAGCCTGTTTATCCAGAATTTTATAGATCAGTGCTTGCTTATCCAGTTTCTTTGCGTTGGGAATGTCCAGTTTTTCTGCAATGTCAAGCAACTCTGGAACGAGCATGTCGTTCAATTGTAAGATGTCGTACATCATCTGCGTTTGTCAAATTTAGAAGTCACGTAAGAGGCGGGTACCACTGCATACCAATATACACCAATTAACAAATAATTGTTTTAAGTTAATAATAAAGCTTTGATCATTAAATTGATAGGGATCACTTGAGCTAAGGACTGCTGATGAAGATGGCAAAATGGAACTTAATCAGACAGATTATGAAATGCAAGATTATGATAAGTTTTATTATTCTCCAAAAAAATGTTAGCGACCATGGCCGCTTAGGGCCTTAGTCTGATCAAATAAAACATTATTTTTGCAACTCATTTTTAAATTTATTAAGGATATGAGCCAACGTGTCAAGATCAAGCAAATCCTGCTCAGTGACAAAGCAAACTATGAAGTAACGGTAAAAGGATGGGTCCGTACCTTCCGAAATAACCAGTTTATAGCGTTGAATGACGGCTCTACCAATAGTAACCTCCAGGTGGTTGTGGATTTCGAGAACACAGACCCCCTTCTCCTGAAGCGCATCACTACCGGCGCCGCTATCGGGGTAACGGGAGAAGTGATCCCTTCCCTCGGGAAAGGGCAGAAAGTGGAGATCAAAGCAAAGCACATGGAGATCTATGGCGATTCCGATCCCGAAGCATATCCTTTGCAACCGAAGAAACACAGCCTGGAGTTCCTGCGGGAGATCGCGCATTTGCGTTTCCGCACCAATACTTTCGGCGCGGTGTTCCGCGTTCGCCATGCTCTCGCTTTCGCCGTGCACAAGTTCTTCAACGATAAAGGATTTGTGTATCTGCATACCCCCATCATCACAGCTTCCGATGCGGAAGGCGCAGGTGAGATGTTCCGCGTGACCACGCTGGATATGAAGAAACCGCCGCTCACACCGGAAGGGGAGATCGATTATAAAGAAGATTTCTTCGGCCGTTCCACTAACCTCACGGTATCCGGTCAACTGGAAGGTGAGCTGGGCGCGATGGCCTTCGGGGAGATCTATACCTTCGGCCCCACTTTCCGCGCGGAGAATTCCAACACCGCCCGCCACCTCGCGGAATTCTGGATGATAGAGCCGGAAATGGCGTTCTATGATCTGAAAGATAATATGGACCTGGCAGAGGAATTCATCCAGTATGTGATCCGGTATGTGCTGGAGAACAACCGGGAAGACCTTGAATTCCTGGCCCAGCGCCTCGCCGAAGAGGAAAAACAGAAACCTCAGGCAGAACGCAGCGAGCTTGGACTGATAGAAAAACTCGAGTTCGTGCTGAACAACCAGTTCGAGCGCATCTCCTACACGGAAGCGATTGAGATACTGAAAAACAGCAAACCCAATAAGAACAAGAAATTCCAGTACCCGGTGGAAGACTGGGGCACGGATCTGCAAAGCGAACATGAACGCTACCTCGTGGAGAAGCATTTCAAAAAACCGGTGATCCTCACGGATTATCCGGCTGCGATCAAATCCTTCTACATGAAACAAAATGAGGACGGCAAAACAGTACGCGCCATGGACATTCTCTTCCCCGGCATCGGGGAGATCGTGGGCGGCTCGCAAAGGGAAGAGAACTACGACAAACTGGTTGGCCGCATGAAGGAACTCCACATCCCCGTAGAGGAATTGTACTGGTACCTGGATACCCGTCGGTTCGGTACTTGTCCGCACGCCGGCTTCGGGCTTGGCTTTGAGCGCCTCGTGCTCTTTGTGACCGGGATGACCAATATCCGGGATGTAATCCCTTTCCCAAGGACTCCCAAGAACGCAGAATTTTAATCACCCAACGTTCGGGTATATACGAAACGGGGACCGCTTTCAGGCGGTCCCCGTTTTATTTTATGGAAAGCATCGTGCAACGCATCTTTCTGAAGATTGAGCAAAACACTTTACAGTGTGTGTTATTTACCGGCGACGGGTTTCGGACCCGTTGCCGTTGATTTCCTTCACCTTCAAAAACCTGTACCATGGCCGAAATGATCCAGTCCGGCAGCCGGAAAAGATCCACACGGGTAGACATGACCCCGATGGTGGACCTTGGTTTCCTCCTCATCACGTTCTTCATGCTCACCACCATGCTTTCCAATCCCAAAGCGCTTCCACTGGTTATGCCCGCGGATGGCGAACCTGTTCCGGTAGGAGCCGGCAAAGCCCTCACCATCCTGGTAGGCGCCAACAACAAGGTGGCCTGGTACGACGGGCAGGGAAATGATCCTGCTGCGCCTCCAAAGGTATATACCAGCAGCTTTGCGGCGAACAAGGGCATTGGTGAAGTGATCCGCGCCAAACAGCGAAAGGTGGCGCAGGCATATGGAGATGCGGAACAGCTGGTGGTGATGATCAAAGCGTCACCGGGATCGAAGTACCGGAACATGGTGGATGCACTGGATGAAATGAAGATCAACCGGGTGGCCCGTTACGCGGTGGTAAACATCACGGTAGAAGAAGTGAGACTGCTTGGTGAACAGTCAAGGTGAAATTTCCCGTATCTTTATTGTTCCAAAACAATGTTGATATGGCAACCGTTAATTCCATTCCTTCCGTTGACCTGGCGGATTTCACCTCCGGCGACGCTGCAAAGAAGTCTACATTCGTGGCACAACTGGGAAAAGCTTATGAAGAGGTAGGATTTGTGGCGGTGAAAAATCATGGTATTTCGGATCAGCTGATCGCGGACCTGTACAGGTATGTGCAGGAGTTCTTCAGGCAGCCGAACGAAGTGAAACGCAAATACGAGGTTCCGGAGCTGGCAGGGCAGCGTGGATATACTTCTTTTGGTAAAGAGCATGCGAAGGGTTTTGATGCGCCTGACCTGAAGGAGTTCTTCCAGTTCGGCCAGTCCGTGGAAGACAACGATCCTGTTAAAGCTGAATATCCGGATAATGTGGCAGTAAAGGAAGTACCTGCCTTCACACCTACTTTCTTCCAGGCTTACCGCGGGTTTGAAAAATCCGGCAAAGCCCTGTTACAGGCGATCGCATTGTATCTCGGGTTGGATGAACATTATTTTGACGACAAGATACATAACGGTAACTCTATCCTTCGCGCGATCCACTATCCGCCGATCACACAGGAGCCGAAATCAGCGATCCGCGCGGAACAGCACGAAGATATTAACCTGATCACCCTGCTCGTGGGTGCTTCTGCGGACGGCCTGCAGATACTCGACAAACAAGGCAACTGGGTACCTGTTACCTCCCTGCCGGAGCAGATCGTAGTGAATGTGGGAGACATGCTGCAAAGGCTGACCAATAATCGTCTTAAATCCACTACTCACCGCGTGGTGAATCCACCGCGGGAGTTATGGAACACTTCTCGTTTTTCGATCCCCTTCTTCTTACACCCCAAATCGAATATGGACCTCACCTGTCTGAACAGCTGTGTGGATGCCCAGCATCCCGTAAACTATCCGCCTGTCACCGCAGGCGAATACCTGGATGAGCGCTTACGCGAGATCGGGCTGAAAAAATAATATTGCAGAACTAATAACCAACCATGAATAAACACCAAGAAGGTCTGTTGACCTGCCTGACTGTTACTGAATTGCGTGTGATCAATGGAGGAGACCCCGGAACCGAACCAAACCCCGGAGGAGGGCAATTACCGTCGTTGCCGCCTGTAAAACTTTCAGAAACCCCTCCGCCCCCTGCGGATGCGGGCATGTACCGGATGCCGGGTGTTGTGACACCACCTTTGGGTGCTCAGAAGCCCGCAGGGTCAGGGGGGTGAGAGCGTGCCGTTCTCTCTGCGCATCACTTCTTTATGCGAAGCAAGTAATGCAGTCAATTCCGAAGATGAAATACCCTGGCCGTTGAAAAGCCGGGAAAAATAACCGGTCATGGCCGGCGTCAGCCTGAATTCATTGTAGGGAAAGTTCATGAAGTAGCTGTGTTGCCACCCTGCGGTACTGTGAAAATTAACGTAGGTGGCGTTATCCGCACGGCGGCGGCTGATCTTTTCTCCCAGCTGCCTCTTCAATGTAAGCAGGTGCGCGCCCTTGAGCTGCATGTCCCGACGATTATAGTGTACATATATCTGCCGGGCGAAGTGTATCTGCGCTACCCATCTCGCATGCCGTTTTTGCGGTACACAGGCGGCATTGATAACGAGATTGTCGATGAAGGGTGCTGTGTTGATGGCGCTGATGTTGTGTTTTTTGATCATTTGCTCGAGGATGATATTCCCCATGCTGTGATAGAAAGTAGTGAGTTTCACGCCGGTGATCCAGCCTGCATTATTGTTGCGGGCTTCCCGGAATTCCTCGAGAAGGGAGAGGTATTGCCCGGCGGACAGGCGGGCATTCTTCCGCGCAAAGCGAAAGTTCTTCGAAGGACGGTAAGAGGTGTTGATGCTCGCATAATCGAACATTACCACATTTACATCGTACTGTGCGCTCATCAACTCTGCGCGTTCAACGTTCGAGGTAAAGATCTTGCCCATGCCTTCCGCATATACCACGATGTCTTTCTTATGCGGCAGATGCCCCATGGCCTCCGCGAGGGAAGCGGCCTGGTAGACTTTCCATTTGCCGTCAAGCTTTTCGAGGAAGAAGTATTTCAGAGTAGTAGTGTCCAGATATTCATCCACAAAACGGAGACTGTCCGGGTGGATGTACCGGTTGCTCACGAACACCAGGCAGGTATCGCTTTGCGAGACAGGCTGATGGCCGGATGGTTGCAGGAGGAATTGGGACCAGCATTCATTACTGTTATAAAGGGAAAGTTGTGCCCGGGCTGTCACGATATTGACGAAGAGCAGGAATACTATCAAAAATCGTTGCATATGACAAGATTGAGCGGTTAATATCATTAACGCCTAAACGAAGCATTTGTTTTTCTGCCTCACCCCGTCAGGGTTAGGTTAATGCAGGTTTTATGCCCTGTTTTAATCCGGCATTGGGCGGAAAAACCTGTAAATCAATAATGATCATTGGTTTGTTATGACCGGAGATTAAAAATTTCATTATTTTACCGGAAATTCAGCAGGCGAATTCTTACCAATAGTGTTTTTACGTCACATCTCATTTTTGAAGGCCGTATTGTTGCATAGCATCACTGCTTTTGGCGGTCCGCAAGGGCATCTGGCAATGATGATGAAAACCTTTGTGCAGCAACGAAAGGATGTGACGGAGGCGGAGCTGATGGAATACAACGCGTTCTGCCAGCTGTTACCCGGCGCTTCATCTTCACAAACGCTGACCCTGATCGGCTTCAAGCGGGGAGGCGCTCCGCTGGCGGTGGCTACGCTATTGATCTGGATCACGCCCGCCTGCCTGCTCATGGGCTCCCTGAGTTTCCTGTTGCAGTATATGGACAAAAGGGCGCTGAATGTGGACATCTTCAAGTACGTGCAACCGATGGCGGTAGGGTTCCTGGCCTACGGCGGTATTCGCGCTTACCAGATCAGCATTCGTAACCTGGCCACGCAGGTCATCATGGTGGTGGCGATGGCGGCGGCTTATTTCATTAAATCTCCCTGGACCTTTCCCGCTACGATCATCCTTGGCGGGATCATTTCCAATTTCAGTAACAAACGCATCCCCGATTTCCAGGAGAAGCCCAAAAAGATCCAGTGGGCGAACCTCTGGCTATTTGCGCTGATCTTCATTGTAGCGGGCTTTCTCTCGGAGCTGGCGCGTACGGAGCATTGGGTGACGCGGCGGCCGTTCAACATGTTCGAGAACTTCTACCGTTTCGGCAGCCTTGTGTTTGGCGGGGGAGATATCCTTATCGCGATGATGCTGGAGCAGTATGTGACCCGCAGCAAGTCGCAATTCATGACCGCGGAAGAATTGCTGACAGGGGCCGGGATCATGCGGGCCATGCCGGGGCCTACGTTTTCCGTAAGCGCTTATGTGGGCGGTATGATCATGCGTAATCTGGGTCCGGCATATCAGCTGCTGGGCTGTATTCTGGCGCCTGTCGCTATTTTCCTGCCCAGTATGTTGCTGGTGCTGTTCTTCTTTCCTATCTGGAACAACCTTAAAAAACATGTGATGATCTACCGTGCGCTGGAAGGGATCAATGCGGTAGTAGTGGGGATCATGTGGGCGGCCACGCTCATCCTGTTCTTTTCCATCCATGTAACCTGGTACAATATCCTGATCATGCTCTGGACGCTCGGCCTCCTCTACCTCACGCGTCTTCCCTCTCCTTTCATTGTACTGGCCTGCCTGCTGGCCGGCTGGTTATTCTAACCTCAGCCCTGTTTCCAGAGGCCCAGTAATTCCCGTCTCCGGCGGTCCGTGACCTCCAGCGTAATATGGTGGCCCAGCTGTATCCGCGCACCCTCTTGCTCTATCTGCAGGATGCGGGACACCTGCACCATTTGAGAATTGTTAATCTGGTAGAAGTGCAAGGGCGCGAAGAGTTCTGCATAATAGCGGAAAGGCCGGATGGAGGCAAGGATGCGCCCGTCTGCAAGGTAGAAGATGGTCCGGTCCGATTGGGACTCCAGGTACAGGATCTCGTCCACAGACACTACGGCTTCCGATCCTTCTCCGGAAAGGAGCACCAGCTTTCTCGCTTCTCCCGCGGCCTGGCTGAAATTACTGAGGAGCACCTGGTAACGTTCATGCGGCTGCTGTTGCAGGATGCGTTTTGTGACGTTGTTGACGGCCTGTAACAGACTTTCTTTATCGATGGGTTTGAGGATCAGTTCTACTTCGCTGAAACGGATGGTATGGAGAAAGCGTTTTTCAAAAGCGGTGACGAAGATCGCTTCGAAGGACGCGTCATACGCACCGGAGAGTACATCAAAGCCCGTTCCGTCGGGCATTTCAAGGTCGAGGAACACCAGCTGCGGTTTGTGTTTGCGGATCTGCTCCATACCTTCGCGGCAATTCGAGGCCATGCCCACAGCTTCTATCTCCGGACAATATTTGCCCAGCATCAGGGAAATGATATCCCTGCTGTTCCTTTCATCATCTATAATTACGGCGCGGATCATAAAGCAGTTTAAATGGATGCAGAGCGGTCACAGCTGCGGAATAAGTATCCTCACGATCGTGCCGCTGTCGTTGGCCTGTTTTCTTGATTTATCGATGATCTCGATCTGGATGCCTGTGTTATACATTTTGTTCAGGAGTTCTGCGCGATTATAACTGATCTCCATGCCGGAGGACTGGTGATGCGAAGGCATGGAACGTAATGCCCGGGAGCGTTCTATACCAATGCCGTTATCCTCTACCACGCATTCCAGCATATCCGGCGCTACCTGGCTGAAGCGGATCGTCAATTGGCCCGTGGTATGGTCTTCGTTGGTCATACCATGTTTCACGGCATTCTCCACATAAGGCTGCAGCAGCATGGCGGGTACTTCCAGCTCCGCAGTTGCGATGGCGGGGTCCACCACGATCTCATAGCTCATCTTCTGTTCAAAACGCATTTTCTCAAGACCAAGATAGGTATTTAAATAAGTAATTTCGTCCGACAGCGATATAAAGTTGCGGCGGGAAAAATCCAGTGTTTTACGGATGAGGTAGGAGAAATCGGACAGATATTTTTGCGCATGCTCGTAATCCCGCTGCATCACAAAAAGCTGGATGGAGTTGAGGCAGTTGAAGATAAAATGCGGATTGATCTGCGCGCGGATCGCTTTCAGTTCTATTTCCGCCAGCTTTTTGCTGTATTCTATATCCAGCTGCAATTTGCGCTGTTCTTCCAGTTCCTGCTTCTTTCGTAATATTTCCGTGGTCTGCTCCTTCACCAGCTCTTCCAGCTGTTCGTTCAGCTTGCGTTGCAGTTCCTTGTTCTTGTTCAGCTGTTTGATGAGCATTTCCTGTGTTCTCGTTTTTTCCTGGTGCACGAGTTTGTTCCGGTAGCTGAGCCCTGCCGCGAAGAACGACGCCTGCAATAATACGCCCATAACCATTACGCCATAAGGCGCTACCAGCTCAGGGATGCTGGTAAAGCCCACCATTTGCTCCTGGTTGTTCAGGAAGGCCCAGATAGACAGTATATAAATGCTGATAGAACCGAAAAGGAAGAACCGGATCAGGGGATGATGCCGTGTTCTGCGCGCCAGTGCAATGAACGATACGCCCAGCGGCAGTAATGTGATATAGTAGACCCAGCTGTAAATGGCGGCAGAAGTACGGTAATCGCCGGTGGCGATCAATGTGATACATAGCACAATCAGCGCACCGGTACCGATGGCGCCGTAACGGTAGACCTTCTCCATCAGCGGATAGCGCTCGCGCAGGCTGAGGAAGATATTGCCGAAGAGCATATACATGAGGTAGAAGCAGAAGAGCAGCGCAGGAATGTCCCAATAGTATTTGAGCATGGGACAGAAATTAAAGAAAGAAAGCTGGAAGGGCTTGCTTTCCAGGCGCAGGGCAAAGAACACGATCAGACCGAGGATATATGCCGCGAAATAGAGGGAAGACCGG
Organism: Chitinophaga niabensis; assembly: GCA_017849435.1. Lineage (GTDB taxonomy): Bacteria > Bacteroidota > Bacteroidia > Chitinophagales > Chitinophagaceae > Chitinophaga > Chitinophaga niabensis_A. The sequence goes on along the minus strand of JAFIGY010000002.1, from coordinate 42,291 downwards.
TCAGGCAGCTGACTATAATTAATCACCGTTATCAGCAGGAACACCAGCAACATTCCGATCAATACCTGTATCAGCAATACTTCGTGTTTGTAATGGTCTGCCTGCTGGTGCCTGAATTCGGCATAGTTGACCGCATCGAACAGTACCGGCATGAACGCATGCTCCCGGTAGAAGCGGTTCACCACGTGCAGGTAGAAAGTTTTGCTTTCTCCCGGCGCAACATGTAAAGGGAAAGCATATTGATCCCATCTGTTAACATCACCACGGGCTATCATCTGGCCGGTATGCATCCGGGATTGCAGGCTGCCATCGGGTTTTGTTACGAACCACTCCAGGTCGTCATGCCAGCCGGAAAAAAAGTACAGCGTGGAATCGGAAGGCCCTGTATTGCGGACGGCCAGTTTCAGCCATACATCGTTGGTATGGGAAAGTATTTGTTTGTGGGGATGAAAGAGGCTGGTATCGTGACGGAATGTTTGCGTCGGTATCGTCTGCAGGCTCATGTGCCCGGAAGGCGCCCTGAAAACGGTGATATAAGAACGAAGGTCCAGCTTCGTGACCGGGCCTGCAAAGCTGATGGCAAGCGTATCCTGTGCCCCTGTTCGAATGGAAGCAAGTATGGAGTAACAAAACAGGAGCCATGTTAAAACGAACCGGTTCACAAAGTTTGCTGGTTAGGAAGGGTTATATAATTTATCAATAATGGCTGCCAGCCGGCGGTCTTTTTCCGTGATGATGTTCCCGGCACTATGGGTAGAGAGAAAGATCTCTACCTTGTTATAAGTGTTGGTCCAGGTAGGGTGATGGTCCATTTTTTCCGCGGCCAGCGCAACTTTGGTCATAAAAGCAAAGGCTTCCCTGAAGTCCGGGAAAGTAAACGCACGGTATAATTGCTGTTCTTTTTCCTGCCACATGGTGAATGAGTTTGATTCGGGGTTACATCCTTCTGGAAAGATGTGTTAAAAAATTAAATTGATCTTATTTTTAATGTCTTTCATATCCAGTAAAGACACGAGTTGCACGAGCTCTACCTTTCTGCATTCTTCGATCAGGTCTCTCACGTCCTTTGCCTGGTAATAATTGCCTTTGATCAGCCAGATATAGTCCACATGTTTCAGCTCCGGCAAAAGGAATTCGGCTTTGCAGTGATTGTTGTAAAAATAATGGGCGGCTGATTTGGTAAGCTCCTGATATTCCAGCACGGTAAAGTAAAAAGAGCGTTGTTGTTTGGTAAGCTTGATCTCCAATGAATTATTCACCCGGAAGTCGAGCCCCAGCTGCCGGTTGATCTGCCAGCAGAGCTGGTAGTCCCTTGCCGGGGACATGATACCGGCGAGCCATGTGTCCTCGAAAAAATCCTCTACCAGTTGTTCCTGATCCAGTTTGAGTTTTAATACAGACAAGTTGACGAACGATTAAGTTGCGAAATGTAGTCCTTTTAAAGCCGATGACAGCAGCCGTTACAGTTGTAAAGGTATCCAAACTTTACAGTTTATCCTTCCGGTCCTTCTTTTTGCTTTTCTTATTTTTTTCTGCGGGGTCCCAGAATATCTTTGAAAAATCCACGATCTGGTCATTTTCCACCCGGATGCCTTCATTTTCCAGCAGTTCCTGCATCAGCGTGGGAGTGGCGAAATGATGTTTGCCGGTAAGCAGGCCTTTGCTGTTCACCACACGATGGGCCGGTACGGGCGGAGAAGTGCGTCCGGCGGCATTCATGGCCCATCCCACCATTCTGGCGGAAAGGCGGATTCCCGCGGATTCCGCGATGGCGCCATAGCTGGTGGCGCGGCCGCGCGGGATCTTCCGTACGATGGCGTACACCGTGTCAAGGAAGTTGGGCGTCGCCGGCTTCTTTTTGGCGCCTGGCTTCGAGGAGGCTTCTTCTTTTGCCTTCGGGGACTTTCTCATAATCAAAAGGGCAATGCAGGCAGCCATTTCCGCAACAGTAACCGCGCTCCCGGTGGTATTTTTCCGTGAGCACCACATAGCCCTGCTTGTTATAATAAAAATCAATGTTCTCCTCCAGCGGCTTCTTCATTTTCGAGATCGAGTTTTACCGCTTTCCAGTCAATCAGCGCTGCGGGTAACACAAATTTAAGGAACCGGATGGTTCTGCCATCAGCCAGGTGCATTCCTTCATAAAATGTTTGAATGCGCAGCAGGGGAGAAACTTCCGGTTGTGCGTATACGTCGGGGATATCTTCCAACAGCGTGCATCCCGTTACTGCTATCACCATCCGGGTGAAATGGTAAAGCTCCGCCGAATCTGTTTTCAGGTTAACGGTGCCTCCCTTCGCCAATACCTGCTGGTACAGACTCAGGAACCTCGGGTGCGTAAGGCGTTTGCGGGCGCGGGAGTTACGAAGGAAAGGGTCTGGAAAAGTGATCCATATTTCCGCCACTTCCTCCGGGGTGAAGTAATCCGTCAACTTATCGATCTGTGTTCTTAAAAAAGCCACATTACCCAGTTTTTCCGCCAAAGCTGTTTTAGCGCCACGCCAGATGCGGTTGCCTTTAAGGTCCACGCCCATAAAGTTCCTTTCGGGGAACAGGCGCGCCAGTCCAAGGGTATAATCTCCTTTACCGCAGGCCAGCTCCAATGTTAACGGATTCCTATTCCCGAAATGTTCCGCCCATTTACCCTGCATGCCCTGCGGATAAATCAGTACATTAGGAAAAGTTTCTATCTCTGCAAACCTTTGTAATTTCTTTTGTCCCATGGGGGGCAAAAATAACAATTTCGCTTATTTTGCGGGACCTTACACCTTGCATATGACCATCAGGCACCCGGGCCCCAGAACTGTAGCAGGCCGCATAACTTATAAGGAAATACTGGTATTCGCCGCACTGGTATTGTTTTTCATTGTTAGCCTCCCCGGCAACAGAAGCGAAGCGGATGATGGTTATCATTATGCTTTCCAGGTAAAGACCCAGACCTGGGCGCAGCTGATGGAACCCCGGTTTCTGCTGTTCCTGCCGATTTCCAGGCTTTGTTATAATTTCCTGCAACTCCTCGGTCTTCACCCGGACGCCTACACGATGATGTGTGTGCTCAGCGCCCTTTGCAGCGCCGGCGCCATTATGGTGTGTTACCGTTTGATGCGGAACGTATTGCAGCTGGAGAAAGGTGCGGCCTTGTGGGGATGCGCTTTCCTCCTGTTTTCGTATGGCTATTGGCGTTATTCCGTGGAAGCGGAGATCTACAGCATTTCCAACCTGCTGTGCGTTTACGTGCTGTATCTCATTTTTACGAAGGATAGTCCGAGAATGACCTTGCTGGCAGGGTTCCTGGCAGGACTGGCGGTGCTTATCTACAAGCCCAATGCCATGCCGCTTTTCTTTGCATTCCCTTTTGCTTATCTGATCCGGCGGCGCTGGGCGGGTTTCTTCGTATATCCGTTAACGGGAGGTGTGATCATCCTGCTGGGGTATCTGATGGCTTATCAGTACGTGAAGCCGGAAGGGAGTTATCTGAATTTCCTGGCCGCCGGCGCCAGCCGTTCCTACGGCTCGCCGCTGGTTACGCTTTTTGTGGTGTTGAGCAATATCGCTGCCACCCAGTTCCTGTACGGGATTGACGCCATCGAGAACTTCATCCGCCACAAGTTTCCCGCCAACATCATCGTGGAGGAAGTATTCGCGGCGAATGCCAATGGTATCTGGAGCTACATCGCTGTAGGTACATTGGGCCTCGTGGCCTTATCCATGCTCCTGTTGCTGATATCGGCCATCCGTCATTTCAGCCGGCAGCATCTGCGGAAAGAGCACGCTATATTGCTCTGGTGGGTGATCGTATATACCCTGGTATTGTTGTTCCTGGATCCGAACTCCCCCGAACCCTGGACGATGCTGTTATTACCCATCATGCTGCTCGTAACCTGCACCCTTATCGCGCCGCTTTTTACCGCAGGTCTTACCAAGTTGCCCTGGGCCGTGATCATCATTCTTTTTGTGCATAATGTGATCGGTGGATATAAAGTGATCGCGCGGGAGGACAGTGACTACATTGTAAACCAGTGCGGCTGGCTGAAAGGGCATGCGCAAAAGGGAGACCTGATCATTACCCTCGGCTCCGGCAGTATGATCGCCTACTTTGCTTACCATGTGCCGGCAGAAGTATGTGCGCCGGAGAAGGTGTTTGATCTGTGCGTGGATAAAGCACAGGCAGCTATTGCAGCAGGAAAGAAAGTCTACCTGACGGAAAATATGCTTAACCGCGACGATGCTATTAAATTCAGGCATCCGGAAGCCGTAGCGAAAGTGGCCGCGTTCATGGAGCGGTTCAGGGATTCCATTGTGGTCGCCAATCCGGGGGATACGGTAAAGTATGCGAAAGTGCTTGAGCTGAGGGCGAGGGGGCCGCTGCATTAGATCGCACTAAAAAAATCAACCGCACTGTATGAAAAAAGCTCATAAGGTATTATCTTATGAGCTTTTTAGCTGTAGGGGTAGGAGTCGAACCTACACGAGGCGGTTAGCCATAGCACAAATAAGATTAGTGGTCAACCCATTACGCTACGTTTGTCCCGTGATCCCCACCCTCGAGACGAGAGGGCATGTCTGCCAGTTCCATCACCCCACAAAGTTGGAATTCCCGGACGCTAATGGCCTCTTTCCGGCGCTCAGCGGCCTCTCAGGAATGGCTTGTTTTCAATGATTATGATGCAAATCTAAAGACAGGGGGTATTTTTTGCAAATAATTTAAGAAGAATTTTGGAAATTTCGATATTTTTTAAATATTTGCATGTAAGTTTAAAACATTCAAAAACAATTTGTCAAAATGAGCCACAATTTGAATATTGACAAACTGGATCTCCAGATCATCAGCGAGATGATGTCTAACGCGGAAATCTCTTATGCAGACCTGGGGAAGAAACTGTTCGTTTCCGGAGGTACTATCCACGTACGGATGAAAAAGTTACAAGAGCTGGGTATAGTTAAAGGTACGAGATTACATGTAGATTTAAAAATGATTGGCTATGATGTGATCGCCTTTATCGGTATTTTCCTGGAAAAGAGCTCTATGTACGACGCTGTTGCGAAAGAACTTCGCAAAATGCCTGAAATTGTACGCCTTAACTACACTACCGGCGGCTGGAGCATGTTCGCCGAGATCATATGTAAAGATATTTCCCAGCTTCGCCGGGTATTGCACGACGAATTGCAGAAGATCAAAGGGATTGAGCGTACGGAGACCTTCATCTCCCTGGAAGAGAGCTTTACCCGTACCATCAATGTGGTGGAATAGGATGTTATGAATAAAAAGGGCGGTAACGCCCTTTTTATTCTTCCGGAAAGGCCACCTATGCGAAACCGAGCCGTCTTTCCATTTCAGGGCTCAATGCCGGCAATTTCCTCCGTTCTATCAGGAAGCTGGTGAGCCTGGCAATCTCCGCAAAAATATAATGCCTGTCCAGCGCCCCCTTCAGGTAATCCCTGCCGGTGCTGCCGCCCGTGCCTATCCGTGTGCCGATCATCCGGTGCACCATGTTCATATGCCGGTAGCGCCAGGTGCTTAATTGTTCATCTATTTCCAGCAGACTGTTCAGCAATTGGAAAGGCAGCTGCAGGATAGGGTAACCTCTGTACAGCATGATGAAAAGCGCGGCCCTGCAGGCTTTTGGGGAAAGCTGCCGCCCTGCTTCCGTACGGGAGAACACAGCATCGAAGTAATCCCGGTTGCTTTCTTCCGCTGTTGCCAGGCTGTTGATATAAATCTGCCGGTAATCGTTCCAGAAAATATGTTCATCTTTCGTTCCCGTTACGGCTGTTGTACGGTAGTGCTGCCAGTTCTCTTTTTCAGCAAAGAACGGCATCCGTTCCAGCCATTCATTCAACAGCTCCAGCACAGATTGTTCACCCTCCGCTTTTTTGATCATATCGATCTGCGTCTGCCTTAATTGCGAGATGTAATATTCCTGTCCGTAGCGACGCTCGTATTTCAATCCAAGCCGGGCTTCCAGTATTTTGAACTGCCAGCTCTGGAAACCGGATGCGGGGCGGAGCATGTCTCTGAAGTCCAGGAAATCCATCGGCGTCATGGTTTCCATCACATCGATCTGCTGTACGAGCAGCTTCAGGATGGTAACCATTCGGGAAAGCCGGTGCACAACGGTTTGCAGTTCAGGGGAATTATCGTCAAGGGCAGGTGTTTTCATAATGTCCGTGACAGAATCCACTTCATAGAGCAGCTGTTTGAACCAAAGCTCATAAGCCTGGTGGATAATGATGAAGAGCATTTCGTCATGGGCCGGAAGTTGTTGCTTGTCGCTTTCAGGGAATTGTGCCTGGAGGATTTTATCCAGCTGCAGATAATCCCCGTAATGCACATCAGTATGGGTCATCGTAAAATGTTTGGGTGGAAGGAATAGATATTGTTTACCAGGGTGATGAAGACTGGTTCAGGTGGGGCTTTTGATGATGTTCTTCCAGATGTTCATGCAGGGAGTTTGAAGCAAAAATATCACAAAACAGGTGTTTTACCGCCGTCTACCGGTAAATTGATGCCTGTGATATAGGAAGCTGCAGGAGAAGCCAGGAAAGCCACGGCTGCGCCGAATTCCGAAGGATCACCGAAGCGTTGCATGGGTATTTCGGCCCGCCATTCTTCCGCCACGGCTTCTTCGGGGATGCCTCTTGCTTCGCCCGTGGCTTTGAAAATGTTCTTTAGCCGGTCCGTGGTCATGGAACCGGGCAGCACATTGTTGACCGTAATGCCGTAGGGCGCTACTTCACCCGCCAGTGTTTTGGCCCAGTTGGCCACTGCAGCGCGAATGGTGTTGGATACTCCGAGGTTCCTGATCGGGGCTTTTACGGAGGTGGAGATGATCTGTATCACACGGCCATAGCCGCTGGCTTTCATGCCGGGGATCACGGCCTGTGCCAGTATCTGGCTGCAGACCACATGCATTTCGAATGCTTTCATAAAGGCGCCCCCTTCAGCAGCCAGGATAGGGCCGCCGGAAGGACCGCCGGTATTGTTGATGAGGATGTGTACGATGCGTTCGTCCGTAATGGCTTCGATAGTGGCTTTCACCTTATCGGGCCGCACAAAATCCACCACAAAATAATCATGTTGTTGTCCGAGACGTGTATCCAGAGAGGCTACCGCCATCTCCAGGGCCGCCTCGTTGCGGGCAAGTAAAATGCAGGATGCGCCGAGTAATGCCAGTTCTTTGGCGGATGCCAGTCCCAATCCCTGCGATCCTCCGCATATCACAGCGGTTTTCCCTTCCAGTGAGAGTTTCATACTGCAAAGTTAAGCAATCGCCAGGGATGGGGTAAGGGAGAAATATTTTGTAAATATTTTTCGTTAGGTTTGCAGGAAGCTTGACTGCACAAATAACCGTTCCCGCAAAAAAGGCATCGAGAAGAAACTTCGCTGTGAATGGTTAGTAATCAACACTTTTACGGAACCTTTTCAAACTACAGAAATGGAATATAATACCGCACGTAACCACCTGATCATGCGTGAGTATGGCCGCAATATTCAGCGGATGGTGGAGTACATCTTAACCCTGAAAGACCGGGAGCATCGCCAGCAACAGGTAATGGCCGTGATAGAACTGATGGGCACCCTGCAGCCGCACTTGCGCAATGTGGAGGATTTCCGGCATAAACTGTGGGATCACCTGTTCCTGGTATCCGATTTTAAACTGGACATTGATTCGCCCTATCCTATTCCTACCCGGGAAACGCTGCGCACCAAACCGGACCGCCTCCCGTATCCCAAGAAATATCCCCGTAGCCGCCACTTCGGCAAGAACCTTGAAATGGTGATGGACAAAGCGATCCGTGAAGAAAATCCTGAAAAGAAGGAAGGGTTCACCCAGGTGATCGGCAACTACATGAAACTTGCCTACTCGAACTGGCATAAAGAAAGTGTGCACGATGATGCTATTAAATCCGAACTGAATACGATCTCGCACGGCCAGCTGCAATACCAGCCAGGCGTGGGCGGCGGTGCGTTGGCATCTTTCAGCCAGGGCGGCGAGCAGCAGCCCTTCCGCCAGGGCGGCGGTGTCGGTGGTGGCAGCAAACGGAAAACCTTCCAGCAGAACAAATTCAAAGGTGGTTCCGGCAAGAATAACAAACAGCACAACAAATATAAAAACAGGAACAAGTGAGCAGCGTTTTCGAAGTAAGAGGCGGAAACCGTCTGAAAGGAGATATTATACCGCAGGGAGCAAAGAATGAAGCGTTACAGATCATCAGCGCGGTGTTGTTAACCCCGGAAAAAGTGACGGTGCACAACATCCCGGATATCCTGGATGTGAATCTGCTGATAGAACTGCTGGGAGATATCGGGGTGAAACTGAACAGGGTGAGTCGTGCTACCTGCGAATTCCAGGCGGACAATATCGACATCGATTTCCTGGAAAGCGCTGAATTCAAGAAAAAATCCGGCCGCCTGCGCGGCTCCGTGATGATGGCCGGTCCGCTGCTGGCCCGTTTCGGTAAAGCATATATCCCCAAACCGGGTGGTGACAAAATTGGTCGCCGCAGACTGGATACACACGTGATCGGCTTTGAAAAGCTCGGTGCCAATTTCGTATACGATACAGACGATAACTATTTCCGCCTTGAATCCGGGGATGGCCTGAAAGGTACTTTCATGCTGCTGGACGAGCCTTCCGTGACCGGTACCGCCAATATCGTGATGGCAGCTGTACTGGCGGAAGGAACTACCACCATTTACAACGCTGCCTGCGAACCTTACCTGCAGCAGCTTTGCAAGATGCTGAACAGTATGGGCGCTAAGATCAGCGGGGTAGGTTCCAATATGCTGATCATTGAGGGGGTAACGTCTCTGAGGGGCTGTACCCATACCATGCTGCCGGATATGATCGAGATTGGATCTTTTATCGGTCTAGCTGCCATGACGCAAAGCGAGATCACAATCAAGAACGCCGGAGTGGAGCATCTAGGAGTGATCCCGGACAAGTTCCGTCAGCTGGGCATTCAGCTGGAAATCAAAGGGGATGATATTTACATTCCGCAGCAGGACAGCTATGAGATACAAACCTTTATCGACGGTTCCATATTAACCATATACGATCATCCCTGGCCCGGCTTCACGCCGGATCTGCTGAGCATTGTGCTGGTAGTGGCCACACAGGCCAAAGGCAGCGTGCTTATTCATCAGAAAATGTTCGAAAGCCGTTTGTTCTTCGTAGACAAATTGATTGATATGGGTGCGCAGATCATTCTCTGTGATCCGCACCGTGCAGCGGTGATCGGTCTGGGACGGCAACATCGTCTGAGAGGGATCACCATGAGCAGTCCGGACATCCGTGCCGGCCAGGCTTTGCTGATCGCCGCACTTAGCGCCGAAGGCAAAAGCACCATTCACAACATCGACCAGATCGACCGGGGCTATCAGTACATTGATGAGCGCCTGCGCAACCTGGGAGCAGATATCAAGCGCGTGTAAAGAACCACATGGCAGCAAACAAGATCATTATCGTTACCGCACCTTCCGGAGCCGGTAAAACAACTATCGTCAAGAAACTACTCGGCGAAATGCCCGGGCTGGCTTTTTCCATATCCGCCGCTACGCGCACACCACGCGGGAACGAAGTGGACGGAAAGGATTATTATTTTTTGTCGCAGGAAGCATTCCATCAGAAGATCGAAGAGAACGCCTTTGCCGAATACGAAATGGTCTATGCCGGCAAATACTACGGCACGCTGAAAAGCGAGCTGGAACGTATCTGGAAGAATCATCAGTATCCGCTGGTGGATATAGACGTGAAAGGTGCGCTGTCTATCAAGGAAAAGTACCACGGCAACGCGCTCACCATTTTCATTCAACCCCCTTCCCTGGACGCACTGCGGGAGCGCCTCAGCGAACGCGGCACTGAAACCCAGGCCTCCCTGGAAGAGCGGCTCGGGAAAGCCCGTTACGAGCTCTCCTTCGCCCACCAGTTTGACCACATTGTCGTGAATGGCAATCTTGAAGAAGCATACCGCCAGGTAAAGGATATCGTAGAGAACTTTTTGACGATATAGCCGTTATACGATAGTTAATGGATAAGTGATATGTGTCTGTTCGCTAATTTCATATCTTTGTTTGGATGGATATTTATACAATTGTTTTAGTGGTTATAGTGATCCTGCTGGCAGGTTTTTTTGCCGGAATGGAGACCGCTTTTGCCAACGTGAACCGGCTGAGCATTGAGCTGAAAAAGAAGCAGGGACGCGCTACCGGCAAGATCCTTTCAGGATTTAACGAACACCCTGCCCGTTTTCTGGCTACCAGCCTCATCGGCCTTACGATTGCCATTGTGATCTACAGCATGCTTGTAGCAGGCTGGCTGGATACGCTCTGGGCGCTTATCTGGACCGAAAAGGAAATGGCCCAGTATGTAGCGGTTTCCCTTTTCCTGGAGATCGCCGTTGCCACGCTGGTCATGTTGTTCTTCGGATTTTTCATCCCCCGGAGCATTTTCCGCTCCCGGCCGGAGGCGCTGCTCGGCTTTTTCGCACTGCCCATTTCTGTCATCTCCAAACCTCTCTATATACTCGGTAATCTGTTGGAATCCATTTCCGAATGGGTATTGAAGTATCTCTTCAATGTGCGCATTACGGAGAACAAAAGCTCCTTCTCCCGCGTGGATGTGGAGTATTTTATCCGTCAGAGCCAGCAGCACGTAGGCGACGGTCAGGAGCTTAACACCGAGCTGTTCGAGAACGCCCTTAGCCTCGTGCACGTGAAGATTCGCGGATGCCTCATCCCACGGAAGGAAATAGAAGCATTGGATATCAACAGTACGATCGGAGACGCACGGCGCAAATTCATTGATACCAAGCTTTCCAAAGTGATCATCTACGAACAGAATATCGACAATATCCTCGGATATGTGCATCAGCTGGACATGTTCAAGAATCCGAAAGACATCCGTTCCGTGATCCATCCTATTCTGGCCGTACCCGAAACCATGAGCGCGATTGACCTCCTCGGGAAATTCAACAAAGAACGCCGGAGCATCGCCTGGGTGGTGGACGAGTTCGGCGGAACAGCCGGTATTGTAACAATAGAAGACGTACTGGAAGAGATATTCGGCGATATCAAGGATGAGCACGATGTGGAGGAGTTCGTGGAAAAACAGATCGCAGAGAAAGAATATATTTTCTCCGGAAGGCTCGAGCTCGATTATCTCAACGAACGTTACGGCTTTGATTTCCCGGAAGACGAAAGCGAAACCCTCTCCGGCTATATCATCTCGCATTATGAGACCATTCCCCGCCTCAAAGAGCGGATCATCATCAACGATTACGAGTTTGATATCCTCAATGTAACAGACACCCGCATCGAGATGGTCAAAATGAAGATCCTGAATTAACAGGTTTCGGCGCGAAAATTGCTATAAACAAGGAAGAAAGTAGTCAGGATACTACACATGATAAAAAAGTTGTCAGGGTATTCTGCAATTTTCCCCGCTTTAGCGACTGGTATCCAGTCTTTTGCAGACAGGTATTTTCAGAGAAGAATGGAATTGTGCCATTAACATAATATTTGCCGTGCTAAATCGTTTTTGAAGGGAGTAGTAGTAAATTAACACGAATTGATTTGCTTTACCTGTTGATCCGTAACACAATAATTTGATTTTTGTTAAAAGGTTGTAAAAAACTTTGTTGTAACATTGATAATACGATATTTCTTTCTATTTTTGTTTTAGAAAATTAAAAGCGCTGTAACGGTTATAACTTATCTCTGATAGCTTGCCATTAAAAGAATGAGTTATTACCAGCGCAGTAGCGAAAAAAGACATTCTCGAATTCAACTTTTTTGGGGTTAACAAACAATGGATGAAAGGCCGGCTCTTGATTCTTCTCGGGCTGGCTCTTTTTTTTGTGCTTATCCATCTTTCTCTCTTTCTTTACGGTTATTTTATTTTTACCTTACATCCTTTCCGGATTCTCTTATTCACCGGGCACGCGTTATATTTGTGCTCCTGATTTATACTACAGCATGTTAAAGAAGTTATTTTCGAAGAATGCAGACAAAGCGGAGATGTCATTCTTTGATCACCTGGAAGAGTTGAGATGGCACATCATCCGTTCTGTGATCGCTATTATTGTCGTGAGTATTCTTGGGTTCGTGTACACGGACTGGATAGTGACCAATGTGATCTTCGGCCCTACCCGCCCGAGTTTCGTTACTTATCAATGGCTGTGCAAACTCAGCCATGCAGTGGGTCTGGGGGATAAGATGTGCATCACACCCGTTGCCATGAATTTCCAGAACACCAAAATGGCCGGGCAGATCACTATGCAATTCAAGCTGGCCCTCGTAATTGGTATTGTGGGCGCTTTCCCCTATATCGCTTATGAATTCTGGCGTTTTATACGGCCTGCGCTGAAGGATAATGAAGCGAAAGGTTCCAAAGGCGTTATCTTCTGGGTAAGTTTTCAGTTCCTGACAGGTGTGCTGTTCAGCTACCTGGTGGTGGCTCCTTTCATGGTGAACTTTTTGGCCAGTTATACCGTATCGGAACTGATCCGGAACGACTTCTTCATTGATGATTATTTCGGATTGATGTCTCAGATCATTCTCGGGATGGGCGCATTATTCGAATTGCCGGTATTGGTGTTCTTTCTGACCAAATTCGGACTGCTCACCCCTAAATTCATGCGCACCTATCGCAGACATGCTATTGTTATCCTGCTTGTTCTGGCGGCCATTATTACTCCTCCTGACGTGCTGGACCAATTGCTGGTTTTCGTACCTTTATATCTGCTATACGAGATCAGTATCGTTATTTCGGCGAAAGCATATCGTGAAAGAGAAGCGAAAGAGAAAGCGGACGAAGAATGGTCGTAATAACAGCAATTCAATCATCTTTATAAAATTCTGAGGGCAATGGAAACAAATTTGGAAGTGAGCTTTAATCTCGCATTACCGGTGGCCATTGGGGCTGACCATGCCGGGTTTGCATATAAGGAAGAGGTAATCTCCTACCTCGAAGGAAAAGGGATGCAGGTAAAAGATTTCGGTACCTATTCCAGTGATTCGGTGGATTACCCGGATTTCGCGCATCCTGTAGCGAGCGCCGTGGAAGCCGGTCAATATGCCTTCGGTATCCTCATCTGTGGCAGCGCTAATGGCGTAGCCATCACGGCCAACAAACACCAGGGCATCCGCGCCGCTATTTGCTGGGGCGATGAACTGGCAAGACTGGCCCGCAGCCACAACGACGCCAACATCCTGTGCATTCCGGCCAGGTTCGTAGATACCGCTACCGCGCGGGAAATGACGGATATCTTCATGAATACCAGCTTCGAAGGCGGCAGGCATGAGAACCGGGTAAGAAAGATCGCCTGCATGTAAGCTGCAGGGAACGCGATAATATTGCAAGGGTAAAACGAATCACCAACGTTTTACCCTTTGTTTTTGATCAGCGGTATGGCCTGTTTTAAACTTTTACTTTCTTTTGCATATAATAAATATCAACCAATGAGAAAATTCACACTTGCCATCTCCCTGCTCGCCTGCGGCGCTACTGCATGTGCACAGATGGCAAAACCCGCTGTAAAACCTGTTGCGGCGTCACCCTATGCCAAAAGCATTACGGCCGCGGAACTCAAGAAACATCTGTACATCATCGCCGGAGATGAGATGCAGGGCCGTGAAACCGGTACGCCGGGTCAACACAAGGCCGCGAAGTACATTACGGAGCATTTCAAACGCATCGGCCTCGAGCCGGGCGCTAACGGCCAATGGGAGCAGCCTTTCAGTCTCTGGCAGGACACGCTGAAGGAAAGCCGCATCACCGCAGGAGGGAAAGTGTTTGAATTTGGAAAAGATTACTATGCCGGTCTCCGCGATCAGAAAGATCAGACGCTTGGCCAAACTCCCGTTGTATTTGCCGGGTATGGCATCAGCAATGAGCAATATGACAGTTACAAAGGAATAGACGCTACAGACAAGATCGTACTGCTGATAGAAGGCGAACCGCTGAATGCGGACGGTAAGCCGCTGTTCCCGAAGGTTGAAGGGCAACCGCAGGGAACCCAGCTCCGCGACAAGCTCCGTACAGCCGGCGGGAAAGGCGCCAAAGCAGTATTTGTTGTGTCCGCCAACGTGTCCCAGATCGGGCGAATGGGCTCGCGGCTCATGAGGACCGGTTTATATTTCAGGGATGAGATCACCACCATGGAATATATACCCAATAGCTATTTCATCGGAACGGACCTTGCGACAGCCCTCACCGGAAAATCCCTGGCGGAACTGACGGCTGCTGTGAAAGAATCGAAAGCGGTTGCGACAGTAGCGCCTGTTACAGCACTCACCTTCACAAAAGGAAAACTGGAAGTAAAATCCAGTAACGTACTCGGCATCCTTCCAGGCACCGATAAGAAAGACGAATACGTGTTCGTGACTGCGCACTATGACCACATCGGGGTGATCAACGGAAAGATTCACAATGGCGCGGACGACGACGGTTCCGGCACCGTGTCTGTGATGATGATGGCGGAAGCATTTATGAAAGCGAAGAAAGCCGGGAAAGGTCCCCGTCGCAATATCGTGTTTATGACAGTGGCCGGGGAAGAGAAAGGTCTGCTTGGTTCCCGTTACTATACAGAACATCCCATTTATCCGCTCAGCAATACCGTAGTGGACCTTAACATCGATATGATCGGGCGTATCGATCCTGAGCATGAAAAAGATTCCAACTATGTGTATGTGATCGGGGACAACAAGCTCAGCTCCGAACTGCGGCCCATTAACGAAGCGGCCAATGAGCAGGTAGGTCTGAAGCTGGATTACAAATACAATGATCCCAACGATCCCAATCGTTTCTACTATCGCTCCGACCATTACATGTTCGCGCAACACAAGGTGCCCATCATCTTCTATTTCAACGGGGTGCATGTGGATTATCACGGTGCGGGCGACAAGCCGGACAAGATCCATTACCCCATGCTGGCCAAACGGGCACAGCTGGTGTTTTACACCGCCTGGGAAGTGGCGAATCGTCCGGACAGGATCAAGGTGGATCGGAATGAGAAATAAGGTTATTACCGCATAAGGATACCGCATCGCAAGATGCGGTATTTTTTTGCCGGTTTATGGAAAATGCGGGGCTGAGGAATCCTTTCACCGGAAATCCCTCTTAAAACCAGACACAATGCTCAGACAAACCTTTTTCCTCTGCCTGCTCGCCTGCCTCGCCATCGGCGCTTCCGCCCAATCTTCCAACCGCGACCAGGCTATCGAAAAAAAGAAAAAAGCCATCGGGATGATGGATAACGGCCAAATAGAGCCCTCCGTCGCTTTGCTGGAAGAAGCTCAAAAGCTGGACCCTGATGACGTTACATATACATACGAGATCGGCTATGCGAGATATCTGCAAAAGGATTACAATACCGTGATCGACATCATGAAAAAGCTCATCCGCCATAAGGATGCCGCATCCTACATGTACCAGCTGCTGGGTAACAGCTATGATATGACCGGTAAGCCGGATAAAGCCATCGAGACCTATGCGAAAGGGCTGGAATTGTTCCCCCAAGCCGGAAACCTCTACCTCGAAATGGGTGTTATGCAAATGGGGAAGAAAGATTATAACAAGGCTGTTCGGTATTTTGAAGGCGGCGTAAAAGCGGAGCCCGGGCATGCATCCAACTATTATTGGCTGGCCAAACTTTACTGTGATTCGGACAATCCTGTGTGGGGCATGCTCTACGGCGAGATCTTCATGAACATTGAAAGAGGCAGCAAGCGTACGGAAGAGATCAGCAAGCTGCTCTATCTCACCTATAAAAGCAACATCAGATTTAGCGATACCGGCGCCACCGTCAGCTTCAGCAAAAACAATATCATCCTGATGGATACTAAAACTGCCAAAGATCCACAGCTGTTGTTGAAGAAACTGGTGCCCTACGGCACCGGTGTTTATGAAACAACGATCATGCTCGCGAGCATACCGGAACAGCATATCGATCTGGCTTCCCTGCACCGCATCAGGGAGCGTTTCCTTGAACAGTATTACAAGAACGGCCATGCGACGCAATACCCTAACCTTCTTTTCAACTACCAGCAACAACTCCGGCAGCTGGGGCATCTGGAGTCTTACAATTACTGGTTGCTGGGTCAGGGAGACGGAGAGGCTTTCAACAACTGGATTGCCGCCAACAAATCCAAATGGGAGGATTTCATTCGCTGGTTCAGGGAAAATCCGCTGCAGGTAACGGATGAGAACAGGTTTTACCGGGAACAGTATTTATAAGTTTCGCGATCCGCCCCCCAAATCGTACTTTTACAGCCTGCAAATTTCAATTGATGAAGGCAAACTATTTAGACGATCTGAACGACAGGCAGCGGGAGGCGGTGACCGCCATACAAGGTCCCCTCATGATCATTGCGGGCGCGGGTTCCGGGAAGACGAAAGTGCTGACCACCCGGATTGCGCATCTGATGCGGAATGGCGTGGATGCTTTTAATATACTGGCGCTCACCTTTACCAACAAGGCCGCCAGGGAGATGAAGGAGAGGGTGGAAAAAATACTCGGCAGCAACGAAGCCCGTAATCTTTACATCGGCACCTTCCACTCCGTATTTGCCCGTTTGCTGCGCGCGGATGCGCCCAAACTCGGATATCCCAGCGATTTCACCATCTATGATGCAGATGACGCCAAGAGCGTGGTGAAGACCATCGTGAATGAACTGAACCTGGATGACAAACATTATAAGCCCAACCTGGTATACAACCGCATCTCCGCTGCCAAGAACAGCCTGATGAGCCCGGAGGAATATCAGCACGATTACTACGTACAGCAGGAAGACCAGCGGGCCAGCCGTCCGCTGACCGGCAAGATCTACGATATGTACGCGAAGCGCTGCTTCAAGAATGGTGCTATGGATTTTGACGATCTGCTGTTCAAGATGTACGTATTGCTGAAAGGCTTCCCGGACGTGCTGGCAAAATACCAGCACAAATTCAAATACATCATGATCGATGAGTATCAGGATACGAACCCTGCACAGTATGAGATCGTGAAGCTGCTGGGTGCCGTTCATGAGAATATTTGTGTGGTGGGCGATGATGCGCAAAGTATCTATTCGTTCCGCGGCGCCACCATCCAGAATATCCTGCAGTTTGAAAAAGATTATGACGATGTGAAAGTGGTAAAGCTGGAACAGAACTACCGCAGCACCAAATCCATCCTCAACGTGGCGAATGAAGTGATCGCGAAGAACAAAGGGCAGATTGAAAAGAACCTGTGGACGGATAATCTGGAAGGTGAGAAGATCAAACTCATCCGTACCAGCACCGATAATGAAGAAGGCAAGCTGGTAGCCGATACCATTGCCGAGCAAAAACTCCGTAATCATTACAATAACCGCGATTTCTGCATTCTCTACCGCACGAACGCACAAAGCCGTGCATTTGAGGAAAGCCTGCGCCGCCTGAGCATTCCTTACCGTATTTACGGTGGTATTTCCTTCTACCAGCGCAAGGAGATCAAGGATTTCCTGGCGTATCTCCGCATCATCATGAATACACGGGATGAAGAAAGCATCAAGCGTATCATCAATTACCCGGTGCGGGGTATTGGTAAAACTACCATCGAGAAAGTGACCATTTACAGCAATGAGCAGAACATCACCTTCTGGGAAGTGCTGGAACGCGCGCGGGAGTTTGGTTTCAAAGGCGGTACGGTGGAAGCCATCGAGAATTTCGTAACGATGATCCGCAGCTTCCGCGTGATGCTGGAGAAGCATAACGCTTACGAGATAGCCGTTCAGGTGGGCAAATCTACCAATATCGTCAAAGAACTTTTCAACGATAAGACCACGGAAGGGCTGGCGAGATATGAGAACATCCAGGAGTTGCTGAACTCCATCAAGGAATTTACGGAAACACCTACGGAAGACGGTGAACTGCTCGACAATAAAACCCTCGGCCTGTATCTGCAGCAGATCACACTGCTCACGGATGCGGATCAGGGGAATGATGAAGACAGCGACGTGGTGAAACTGATGACGATCCATGCTGCAAAAGGTCTGGAGTTTCCGGTGGTGTTCACGGTGGGGCTGGAAGAAAGCGTTTTCCCCAGCGGAATGTCTATCAACTCACGGGAAGAACTGGAAGAAGAGCGCCGCCTGTTCTATGTGGCGGTGACCCGTGCGAAAGCGCGCCTGTTCCTCACCTACGCCAACAGCCGCTACCGCTTTGGGCAGTTGCAGCAGAATGACCCCAGCCGTTTCCTCGACGAGATGCCGGAAAAATATGTTGACCGCAGCTTTGCAGGTGGCGGCCTCCGGAACTCCGGCAGCGTTGGCGGTGGTGTATCCTGGGGCGGGATGTTCGATAAACGAAAAGCGCCTTCCGCTCCCGCGACTAACAACCCGGTGGCAAGAACGGCGCCCAGGCCCACTTCAGGGGCAGTCAGCAATCATACGCCCAGTCCGGATTTCACAGCAGATGACCCTGCCATGATGGAATCCGGTATGGATGTGGAACATCAGAAATTCGGTTTCGGGAAGATCCTCCATCTGGAAGGGGCGCCCAATAACCGCATTGCTACTGTGATGTTCCCGCAGGGTGGCGGTGAGAAGAAGATTATGCTGAACTATGCGAAGTTGATGATCGTAAAAAAATAACCGATGGCAGAGGAGATCGCAAAGCTCCGCCATTACTGTGCATATCAGGAGCGTTGCCATATGGAAGTGCGGGAGAAGTGCCGGGAACTGGGTTTGCGGGGTGAGGAACTGGAGCAGGCAGTAGCGCACCTGGTGGAGGAGGGATTTCTGAATGAAGAACGCTACGCCATTGCTTTTGCAGGCGGTAAGTTCAGAATGCAGCAGTGGGGAAAGAAGAAAATCAGCATGGCCCTGAAGCAAAAACAGGTATCTGACTATTGCATCAGAAAAGCCATGACGGCGATCGATGGCGATGATTACAACGCTACGCTTGCTGTATTGGCCGAAAAAAAATATCGTTTGTTATGTTCAGAAGAACCTGTCCGGCGACAATATAAAACCCTTCAATTCCTCCTCCAAAGGGGCTTTGAGCAAGAACCGGCGCGCCGGGCCATTGAACAAATCGCAAAAAAAGACGAATAAAGCAGTAATAATTGCAAACTTTCTAAGCCTTCCGGGCGTAAATTTGAGATCGTTTTGCAGTAACTCAAATCTCTTATGTCTGATTTAACGGTTTCGCTCATACAAGCGAATTTGCACTGGGAAGATATCGGCGCCAATCTGGCCATGTTCGATCAAAAAATTGATTCCATCAAAGAAAGAACGGAAGTGATCGTGCTGCCGGAAATGTTCAGCACGGGTTTCAGCATGCAGCCCGAAAAGCTGGCGGAAACAATGGATGGAAGCGCAGTGCAATGGATGAAGCGGAAAGCGAAAGAGAAGAACGTGATCATCACCGGCAGCCTTATCATTGAAGACGAAGGAGCATACTACAACCGCCTGATCTGGATGCTGCCCAACGGCACTTATGGATCTTACGATAAACGCCATCGCTTTGGCTTTGCGGGAGAAGACAATCATTATGCCGCCGGAGACAAGCGCCTGATCGCGCAGGTGAAAGGCTGGAAGATCTGTCTCAATATCTGCTACGACCTCCGCTTCCCTGTTTGGGCGCGTAACACCATACAGGAGAACGGCGCTCCGGCCTATGATGTACTGGTTTACGTGGCCAATTGGCCCGAACGCCGCAGCACACCCTGGCGCTCCCTGCTCCAGGCCCGCGCCATCGAGAACCAGTGCTATCTCATCGGCGTGAACCGTGTGGGTGATGACGGGAATAATATCTACCACAGCGGAGATACCAGCCTGATCGACCCTGTAGGCGAGATCATTTATCACAAGGCACACAACGAGGATATCTTTACATATACCCTCTCCCGCAACCACCTCGAAGAACTGCGTACCCGCTTCCCCTTTATGAAGGATGCGGACAAGTTCATGATCCTCTGATTTGAAAGATAACTTGGTTATCTTCGTTCCGTTATGATCCGCTTTTTTACCAAAGACCAGTATAAGAATACCGTGCTGGCCGTCTGGGCCATTCTGGCCCTTCTGCAGGCCTGCTGTACGGAGCTCATGGACGATGAGGCGTATTATTGGGTGTATTCCCGGCATCTCGACTGGGGCTACTTTGATCATCCTCCCATGATCGCCGTGCTGATCCGGATAGGATACTTTCTGTGTCACTGTGAGCTGGGCGTGCGACTGATGATGGTGGTGCTGAACGTGCTGACGCTGGTGCTGGTGGACAAGCTGCTCCCGCAAAAAGACAACAGGGTATTTTATCTTATCCTTTGCGGCATGGGCGCCATGCAACTCGGCGGTATCCTGGCTGTGCCGGACATCCCGCTCATCTTCTTCGCTACGCTTTACTTTTACATCTATCGTAATTTCCTGGAATCCCAAAGCTGGAAGAACACGCTCCTGCTCGGTTTGAGCATGGCCCTGATGTTCTACAGCAAATATCACGGGGTGTTGCTGGTGTTCTTTACCGTGCTTTCCAATCTCGCTTTGCTTCGCTTATATCGTTACTACATTGCGGTGATCATCACCACGGTATTATTTTTCCCGCATTTGTACTGGCAGTATACACATGGTTTCCCTTCCCTGCAATATCACCTGGTAGAACGCAATGCATCCGCTTATGACATCAGTTTTTCACTGGATTACCTGGCGGGACAGCTGCTGTTATTCGGTCCGCTTGTGGGGTGGTTGCTTTTGTACTATGCTTTCCGCGTACAGTTGCAAAGTAATTTTGAACGTACGCTGAAGTATTGCCTGACAGGCGTACTGGCGTTCTTCCTGCTGAGCACCTTCAAGGGCCGTGTGGAAGCGAACTGGACGGTGATGGTATTTGCGCCGCTGGTGATACTGGCGCATACGGCTATTGTGCGGCAACAGTTTTCCCTGAAGATATTGAAAGCCACCTGGTGGGTGTCTCTGTTGCTCGTGTTGGTAGTGAGGGTGTATATGGTCTGGGATTTTGCACCGGGCGTGGAAATTCGTCCGGAGATACATCACAACCGGGAGTGGACGTCGGCGATCGCGGAAAAAGCACGGTACAGACCGGTGGTATTCCTGAACAGCTATCAGCAGCCTTCCAAATACATGTTCTATACAGGCGGAACTTCGTATAGCCTTAACAGTGTGTACGTGCGTCGCAGTCAATATAACTACTGGCATACGGAAGAGCAGCTCTGGGGGCAGAATGTACTGCTGGTGTCCGGCAACAGGCCGCAGCATCTTCTGGATGTGGACAGTGTGGTAACGCCGCAAGGGAAGTTGTACACCGTTACGGATACGCCATATTTTTCCTATTCGCTGATCCAGTTCATGCCCACTGTAAAGTTGATCACAGCAAAACCGGGGGAAGAAGTGAAACTGAGGCTGGGCGTTCATAATGGGTATGACCGGCCGGTGTTGATAGACAAGGATTATAAACCGCTTGTAGGATATGCGATGTGGAGGAAAGATGAATGGAGGAGGACGATAGAAGGAACCTTGTTGCTGGCAGATGCCCTGAAGCAGGATAGTGTGGAAGTGAGTGTGCTGGCGCCGAACGAGAAAGGGAGATATAACCTGAAGATCGCGGTATCTGCCGTGCATGGGTTGGATCCCACGCACAACAGTCCCGTTATACAGTTAAAAGTCGAATAACCGTTTATTTGTGAAAGGCGTTCCAGCCTTGCGCAGTGATCTGGTGTTTGTTCCCGCTCCTGGTAATGATATGGGCGCCTTCGGCGGTATCTGTCATATACCCGATCACGGCGATCTCTTCGTTCAGGGTGATCTTATCGTAATCTTCCTGTTTCATGGTGAACAGCAGTTCATAGTCCTCTCCGCCGCTCAGCGCGCAGGCGGTGGGATCAAGACCCAGTTTCATGGCCAATTGGCGGCTGTCGTTGTGAACAGGGATCTTGTCTTCATACAACACACAACCCACATTACTTTGTTTGCAGATATGCAGTATTTCCGAGCTTAGCCCGTCGCTTACATCCATCATGGAAGTGGGCATGATCTCTTTTTCTGCAAGGAAGGCGATGATATCCTGCCGGGCTTCCGGCTTGAGCTGCCGGCCAATCACGTAAGTCTCGTTCTCCAGGTCCGGCTGTATCTGCGGGTTTTCGAGGAATATCTTCTTTTCCCGTTCTAACAGCGTGAGGCCGAGATAGGCGGCGCCGAGGTCGCCGGATACGCAGAGCAGGTCACCTTTCCGGGCGGTGGAGCGTTTCACGAAATGGTCCGGCGTTACTTCGCCGATAGCGGTTACGCTGATCAGCAGGCCTTTTTGGGATGAGGAGGTATCTCCACCCACCAGATCTACTTTATATCTTTCGCAGGCGGCATATACGCCTTCGTAGAATTCGTTGAGGGCTTCCAGTGAGAAGCGGTTGGAGAAGGCCAGGCTCATGGTGATATGCGTGGGCGTGGCATTCATGGCGTAAATGTCAGACAGGTTTACGATCACGGATTTGTAGCCCAGGTGTTTGAGCGGAGTGTACATCAGGTCGAAGTGAATCCCTTCCACCAACAAATCCGTGGAAATCACCGTCTGCCTGCCAAAATGGTCGATCACAGCGGCGTCGTCGCCCACCCCGAGGACGGTGCTGGCCTGTTGTATCTCGATATTGCGGGTCAGGTAGTCGATCAGGCCGAACTCTCCGAGGTCGTTTATTTCAGTTCTTTCTTCCATAGTTAATGGGTGCTGTTGATCTCTTTCAACATTTGTTCATGGATATGCCCGTTGGTGGCCAATATCTGTTTCTGATAAGGCGAGTAGGCGTTACCGGTAAAATCCGTCACTTTCCCGCCTGCTTCCTGTACAATGAGGTAGCCGGCAGCAGAATCCCATGCATTGAGATGGTGTTCCCAGAAGCCGTCAAACCGGCCACAGGCTACCCAGCAAAGGTCAATAGCGGCCGAACCCAGGCGCCGCACGGGCAGGCCCTGGCGTACAAAGCGCTGGAGCACATTCAGCGGGTTGTTAACGGCCTCTTCCCAATGGTAGGGGAAGCCGGTTACCAGGCAGGCATTGGAAATGCTGGTTTTCGCGGAAACATTGATCAGCTTGTCGTTCAGCGTAGCCCCAAAGCCTTTCTGGGCAAAGAAAAGTTCATTCATGATAGGGTTGTACACTGCCCCGAGGATGATCTCCCCGTCCTGCTCCACCCCGATGCTGACGCAGCAGATGGGGATGCCATGGGCAAAGTTCACTGTACCATCAATGGGGTCAATGATCCATTTTATGTTGGAGCCGGTCTGTATTTCGCCTATTTCCTCGCTGAGGATCTGGTGATCCGGGTAGTCTTCCCCGATAGCGGCTATGATAGCGGCTTCTGCCTTTTTATCGGCTTCTGTCACCAGGTCATTCACCGAGGATTTATGAGAAATTGTGAAAGTACCGTTAAAATATTCCTGTAAAACTTTAGCGCCGGCTTGCGTAGCTTTGAGTAACGTTGATTTCAACATGGCGCAAAGGTACGAAGCTTAGCCAACTTCCCCTGATTTACATACCGGCGAATTAACTATTTTTGCTTTTTAAACCAGAAACGCAATTAATGGCCATTATTGGTAATCTTATTTCCAGATCCCTACGCATCAGAAAGCAGTTCACGTTCAAGTTGGGAACGCCACGCCAGTATCAGTTACAGGTACTGCGGCGGTTGCTGGAGAAAGCCAAGCACACACAGTTCGGTGAACATTATGGATATGAGCAGATGCTGAACAGCCCTAATTGGGTAAGTCAGTTCCGGCAGAAAGTGCCTGTGCATAATTACAACAAGATGCACAAGGAGTGGTGGTACAAATGCCTCGAGGGTGAAGCCAACGTGAGCTGGCCGGAGAAGATCAAATATTTTGCCCTTAGTTCCGGCACCTCCGAATCAGCCAGCAAGCATATCCCCGTTACGAAGGATATGTTGCGGACGGTGAAGAAAGTGGGCGTGAAGCAGCTTTATTCCATGGCGAACTTCAATGTTCCTCCCAAGTCTTTCGAGAAAGGCATCCTGATGCTGGGTGGGACCACTTCGCTTTTTGAGAAAGGGGACTATTACGAAGGGGACATGAGCGGCATCCAGGCGAAGAATATCCCGAAATGGTTCCGCCGTTTCTATAAACCCGGCGGGAAGATATCCCGTAAGCCGAACTGGGAGCAGCGTATCCGGCTGATCGTGCGCAAAGCGCCGCAGTGGGACGTAGGCACCGTTTGCGGTGTGCCGGCATGGGTGCAGATCGTGCTGGAGGAGATCATCAAGTATCATAACGTGAAGAACATACACGAAATATGGCCGAACCTCGCCATCTATATCCATGGTGGTGTGAGCTTTGAGCCTTACCGGGACAGCTTCCAGAAACTCCTCGGTAAACCCATCACGTTCATCGAAACTTACATGGCTTCCGAGGGATCTTTCGGCTTCCAGGCCAGGCCGGGTGTGCGGGGGATCAAGCTGGTGCTGAATGCAGGGATCTTCTACGAATTCATCCCCTTTAACGAGGAGAACTTTGATGCGGACGGAGAAGTGAAGCCCAACCCGAAATCCTACATGATCCACGAAGTGGTGGAAGATGTGGAGTATGCCGTGATGCTCTCCACCTGTGCAGGCGCATGGCGTTACCTGATCGGGGATGTGGTGAAGTTCACCTCGGTGAAAGAACACGAGATCACCATCGTGGGCCGTACAAAACAGTTCCTCAGTCTTGCCGGTGAGCACATGAGCGTCGATAACATGAACAAGGCGATCGACAATGTGCAGAAGAAACTGGGCATTACCATACGGGAATTCACGGTAGCGGGCTTTTCTTACGAAAACCTTTTTGCGCATCGCTGGTACATTGGCACGGACGCAGTAAATGTAGATGCCGCCAAAGTACGGGAAATCATTGATCAGACTTTGTGCGAGGTGAATGACGACTATGCGGTGGAAAGGACTTCTGCGCTGAAGGAGATCTTCGTGGAAATACTGCCCTATCAGGTTTTCCTTGATTACCTCCGCTGTAAGGGCAAGGAAGGCGCCATGAACAAGTTCCCCAGAGTATTGAAAGGAGAGAAGCTGAAAGACTGGGAACAATTCCTCACCACTAAACCTGCTGTGAAAGCATAACCGTTTTGAATACATGATTGCCGCCATCATCGCCGGACTGGGTTTGGGCATGTTTTTATCCGTATCTGTTGGCCCCGTTATTTTTGCTATCATCAAATACAGCATCAGTAACGGTTTCAAGGCAGGTATCAGTTTTGCCACAGGTGTTTCTGCCAGTGATATTATGTTTGTACTCCTGGGTAACCTGGCTACTTCTTTTATCAGCAATCTCGGGGAATACACCAATGCTATCGGTATCAGCGGGGGCATCCTGCTGATCTTTATGGGTATTTACGGGCTGCTCTTCAAAAAGGTAAAGATCGTTACCGGAGATGAGCGCCCTGAGATGTTCCGTACGCGGGATTATGCAAAGATCTGGCTGGGTGGTTTCCTGATGAACACCCTCAACCCGGGGGTCATCATTTTCTGGCTGGGCGTTTGTGTGGCCAACGCCCCTACTTCCGTGAGCCACCGCGTAACGATGTACAGTGTGTGCCTGCTGTTCGTGCTTTCTGCCGATATCCTTAAAGTATTTGTATCAGACAAAATTCGTCACAAACTTACGCTGACCAATGTGATCTGGCTGAACCGCATAGCGGGGGTATGTATGATCATCTTCGGACTGGTGCTGTTGTACAAAGTGTTGTTGGGGGACGGGAAATTTTCGCATTGAGAGCGATGTTATATCGATATAAAACGAAAAGAGAAGGTTGAAGGCCTTCTCTTTTTTTATGCGGTTTAATATATGCTACTGTTGATCTGGTTTACAGAATCGTCCAGGTTTCGTTACCGGCGAGCAGCTTGTCAAGGTTGCCCGGTCCTCGTTTGGCGGTGGCTTCCTGCAGTTGCGCGCTCATGATATCTTCATACGTAGGTCTGAATGCTTCGTAGAATACACCGAATGGCCGCGGCAGATGACCTTCCAGGCGGGCATCATCGAACATGCGGGTGAGTATCTGCGCTTTACCGAAATCGGTCTCGTCATGTATCCAGAGATCGGAAGCGCTGAAGCTGCCATCCTGCAGATCCACTACCACCGGACGGTGGCCGTCCAGCCGGATGCCTTTGTTCTTCTGAGCGCCGAATACCAGCGGCTGGCCCTGCTCCACAAAGATGGTTTCGTCTGCCTTGCTGGTCTTTTCCGTGAACACCTCAAATGCACCGTCGTTGAAGATGTTGCAGTTCTGATAGATCTCCAGGAAGGAGGCGCCTTTATGGGCGTGGCTGCGCTTGAGCATTTCCTGCAGATGCTTCGGGTCCCGGTCCATACTACGGGCCAGGAATGTAGCATCCGCACCCATTGCGAGGGCCATTGGGTTGAACGGATGGTCGATACTGCCGTAAGGTGTGCTTTTGGTAACCTTGTTCTCTTCCGAAGTAGGTGAATACTGTCCCTTCGTCAATCCATAGATCTGGTTATTGAACAGCATGATGTTTACATCGAAATTACGGCGCAGCAGGTGGATGGTGTGATTACCACCGATGGATAATCCGTCCCCGTCCCCCGTCACAATCCACACGCTCAACTCCGGACGGGTAGCCTTCAGACCGGATGCGATAGCCGTAGCGCGGCCATGGATCGAGTGCATACCGTAAGTGTTCATGTAGTATGGAAAGCGGGAGGAACAGCCGATCCCGGATACGATCACAATATTTTCACGGGGGATTCCCAGCCCCGGCATGATCGTTTGTACCTGCTTGAGTATGGAGTAATCCCCGCAACCCGGGCACCAGCGTACTTCCTGGTCCGTTGCAAAGTCCTTGGCCGTTAAAGGCTGCGGAGGGATGGTAGTTGTTGACATTTATAGAAAGGTTTGATCTTCAAAGTTACGAATTCACCAGCTCTTCCCAATATTCGGCAGCGCGGCGGGTATGCGGTATCACAATCGTGCCGCCAACGATATTGGCTACAGCAAATATCTCATACATTTCAGCGGTGGTGATGCCCTGTTCATGGCATTTGCCAAGGTGGTATTTGATACAATCGTCGCAGCGCAATACCATGGAAGCCACCAGCCCCAGCATTTCCTTGGTTTTGGTGCTTAACGCGCCTTCCGCATAGGTGTTGGTATCCAGGTTGAAGAGGCGGTTGATTACCAGGTTCTGTTTGCTGAGAATCACCTCGTTCATCTTCGCCCTATATGCATCGAATTCTTTCACTAACTGACCCATAAGTGTTTATTTATCAATAGCTAACGTTAAAGTTACGAAATAAACGCCGCCATGCGGATGCAAAGATAGACATTAATCTACTAAAATGGTAGGTTATTCTGCGGGGCTGGTCTTATTGGCGGCAACGGCATCTTCCACCTGGCCGGCTTCTGCGAGGAAGTCCTTGATCCCCAGCACGATCTTATCTGCCATGCGTTTCCGGAATGCAGGGTCGAGGATCAGCATCTCGTCTTCAGGATTGCTGAGGAAAAGGGTTTCCACGAGTGCGTTGGGGTATTCGGTAGGACTGTTCAACGCGAAGTTGAAGTTGCCCACATTGCCGAATTCCCTGAGCCCGAGCTCCAGTATATGTCGGTAAATGTAATGGCTCAGCGGCCGGAATCCGATGTGTTTGTAATACGTGCTGGTGCCTTTGGCGCGGATAGGATCAGAGGAAGAGTTGAGGTGGATGCTCACGAGGAGATCCGGGTCTTTTTCGCGATAGGAGAGGATGCGATAGTTATTATCCACATAAGAATCATTCACCCGCGTCATCAATACATGGGCGCCTTCCTCGCGGAGCGCCTGCTGCAGCTCATTGGCCACTGCCAGGGTCATCTCTTTCTCGTATACCCCGGTAGGGCCTTGTGCGCCAAGGTTGCTGCCGCCATGTCCCGCGTCTACAGCGATCGTGAGTTTGCCGAGCGCGGGTTGTGAAGGCGGTCGTTTAACCTTTATCGTTAGGTTGCTGCCATTGTAATATACCTGGTAACCCCAGCTTTGTTTGTGCGTAAGATCGATGGTGACGCGGAGGATATCATCTTCCAGTTGCTCATAGTAAGCGTTACGGATTTCTTTGGTGTTTTCCAGCTGGGTGATCCAGTTGGTATTCGCAGTAGCGCCGTAGATATCCACAATGATCCTTGCAGGCGCTATCTGTTGAAATGAACGATAGGGCAGTTTTTGAGCGAGGCTGACGGTGACGTAATCAAAGCGGTCGTCCCCCCATACCCGCCAGGAATTAGTTAGTGAAGAAGGAGGAAAAGTGCCGGTGGGAAGGAGCTTCACCTGTTCCTGCGGGATGTAGGCGGTGAATGTCTTCGCCAGTTTAACACGATAATCGCTGCCTACTTTCCCGGTGATGTTCAGGTAAACGGCTGTATCCAGGTATCCTACTCTGGTACCGCCCAATCTGTCCTCACCCAAACCATACTTCAGAAAAGGCGCGTCGCCGGTGGTTTTCCCAACGAGGGGCTGCGTTTGCGGATCTATCAGCGTGAAAGTATTGGGCGTGCTTCCGCGTACCTCTGTGCCGTTACTGTTCAACAGTACCTGCAAAGGTTTTCCGTTGATCAATGGATCGTTGCACTGTACGGCGTAAGTGCCCTGGTAGATTCCCGGCATGTTCTGACCGCCGCCGAGCGGCAGTTCTGTGAGCTGGAAATTGTTGCCCACCGTAACAGTTGCGCCGGGAATGGCTTTCACCCTGATGCGGATGAGATCTCCGGGGGCTACGGTGAGATTGCCTTCGGGGAAGGTTTGTATGTACGCAATGTTCACAGTGCTCACCGGTTTGGGTGTTTCCGGAACGTTGTACACAAAGCTGATCGTTTTAAAGATGGAATCGCCGGCGGGACTGACGGATTTGATGACGAAAGGATTATTTCCTTCCTCCAGTTCCACCTCCACAGCGAAAGCGCCTGTGGGGTAAACCTTTTCCGGCTCTCCGTTCACAAAAATGCTGCAGCCTTTGCAGGTGCTGCCTACCAGGAACTGCCGTGTACTGGTTACTGCGTTGCTTTGTTTGGCGGGCTGGGTAAGACGTAAAAAGTTCTTCTCCTGCGCCCGCGCCTGTAATACGAGCATGGTTGCCAGTAACAGGCTTCCTCCTATCCGTTTCTTCATGACCCAAAATTAATTACGAATTGACAATTACAAATGAATAGTTATAAAGGAAATATGGTCTTAAAGTACCCAATAACGCGTAATTCGTAATTGTCAACTCGTAATTGATCAAAAGCCGTACCGGTTATCGGCGATGAGTTTATCCGCAATACGTCTGCGGGCGTCTTTGGTATTGTAAGGTTCTGTTTTGGTAAAACGCTTCAGGCCGAGGAGCATCATGCGTTGTTCATCGCCTTCCGCAAAGCCGTTGATAGCATCACGGCCGGACTTGTGCACGCGGTCTGCCGCATCGTGCAAATAGGTACGTACCATGTCTGCCTGGATGGCTGCTGCATCCGCTCCGCTCCGCCCGGTGAGTTTCATCAGCCGTAGCAGCGCGCTTTCGCAGATAAAGGTTTCAATGGCCATATCTGCAATGTTCATTAATATTTCCTGCTCGCTTTCCAGCTTCATCATCAGCTTTTGCGCGGCAGCACCGGCAGCCATAAGGATGGCCTTCTTCATATTGACGATCGTTTTTTGTTCTTTCGCGAAAGCGCCTTCATCGTCATTCCCGAATTCAGGGATACTCATCAGTTCCTTCATCACGTTCATCGCCGGTGTCATAAGGTCCAGCTTCCCTTTCATGGCGCGTTTCAGCGTCATGTCCAGCGTGAGCAGGCGGTTAATCTCGTTGGTGCCTTCAAAGATGCGGTTGATGCGGGAGTCCCGGTAGGCTTTCGAGATCACATATTCATCGCTGAAGCCGTTACCGCCATGTATCTGCACACCTTCGTCCACAACAAAGTCGAGCACCTCGGAGCCGTTCACTTTCAGCATGGCGCACTCCACGGCATATTCTTCCGCAGCACCCAGCAAGGCTTCGTTAAAGGCTTTGCCTGAGGTGAGCAGCTCATGTTCTTTCTGGTCTATCAGCTGCGCGGTGCGATACAATGCGGATTCGCAAATCCAGATGCGGGTGGCCATTTCTGCCAGTTTATGTTTGATGGCGCCGAATTGTGCGATGGGTTGTTTGAACTGTTCGCGGGTGTTGGCATATTGAATGGTGATGTCAAGACTCCCCTTTGCTCCGCCCAGAGCGGCTGCGCAGAGTTTGAGCCGTCCGATGTTGAGGATGTTGAATGCGATAAGATGACCTTTCCCGATCTCTCCCAGTACATTCTCCACAGGCACCTGCGCATCCTGGAAATAGATCTGACGGGTGGAGGAACCTTTGATGCCCATTTTGTGTTCTTCCGGGCCTAATGTGAATCCCGGTGTGCCTTTCTCTACGATGAAAGCGGTGAACTTCTCACCGTCTATTTTCGCGAAAACGGTAAACACATCGGCAAAACCGGAATTGGTGATCCATATCTTCTGTCCGTTGAGCAGATAGTTTTTCCCATCTGCACTCAGTTTGGCCGCGGTTTTTGCGCTCAGCGCATCGGAACCGGAGTTCGGCTCTGTAAGGGCGTAAGCCCCCTTCATTTCGCCGGAGGCCAGTTTGGGTATATATTTTTGCTTCTGGGCTTCCGTACCGAAATACAGGATCGGCAGGGAACCAATACCGGTATGTGCGGCCATGGCCACAGAGAAGGAATGCCCGGCGCCCAGCGCTTCATTGATCAGTGTGGCGGTAATGAAATCTTTTCCCAATCCCCCGTATTCTTCCGGGAAAGCTGCTCCCAGCAAACCCTGCTCACCGGCCTTGTCCAGCAGGGACGGCATCAGCCCTTCCTCCATTTTATCCAGTCTGTCCAGCACAGGCGTTACCTCTTTGGTAATGAACTGCTCAGCCATTTCACGGATCATTCTTTGCTCTTCTGAAAAATCTTCCGGAATGAATATTTCGTTCGGAGAAGTCTCCTTTACCAGAAATTCTGCACCTTTCAGGGCTGCTTTACTGTTAACCGCGGTATCCATCTTGCATGTTTTTAGTCTACTCGTAATTTACCGAGTTTATATCAATTGGCCAACTTGGTTCAATTGCGAATTACGAATTGTTAATTGAGTAACTTAGCAACTCACTCGTAATTCATAGTTGATTCTTTCTTTCCCATATTCGCAAAGTGTGTTCTCGGGTATTGTTGCCGGTACCGGCGAGGAGTTGCTGATCTGCTTTCACGGTTTCGGAGAGAGCGCATCGCACTTTAGTTGTATGGAACCCGCGCTGGGCAATATGTTCACGATTGTGGCGTTAGATATGCCCTTTCATGGGAAAACGGTCTGGCGGGAAGACCGGGATATAGACATCGGAGACCTCGAAGCTCTTACAGTAAAAATATTGGAAAAGTTTGGCAAACAAAGGTTCTCCATTATGGGTTATAGTATGGGAGGCAGATTGGCGTTGTGCATCGTGGAAAAAATGGCTGCCAGGGTCAACCACCTGGTACTGGTAGCGCCGGATGGTCTGAAGAACAATCCGTGGTATGTCATTGCCACGCAAACCAAAATGGGCAACCGTATTTTTTCCTACAATACCCATCACCCGGAATTCTTCTTTCGATTGCTCACCTTATGGCGGCGGTTTGGGCTGCTGAACGAAAGTGTATACAAGTTCGCTTTCCACAATATGAACAAACCGGAAAAACGCAGGCTGGTGTACAATGTGTGGACGAACATGCGGAGGATGATACCGGCAAAACGCCACTGTAAGCGGCTGCTCCGGAAATACGATATCGATACAGTCATGCTCTTCGGGCGCTATGACCGCGTGATCCCTCCGGTGCTGGGAGAACGCTTTGCGGACGGATCGTTTCCCTGTAAACTGCTGGTGCTGGAGAAAGGCCATCAGCTTTTATCGGAGGAATCAGGATTTATTATCAGAAAAAATATCAGGACTAGTTAAGCAATGAATGCTTTATTGATTATTACCATTGGCCTTGCTGTTTTATACGGGATACTGATGCTCTCTTACAGCTATGGGTGGAGAAGGCTGCAGGCGTTCAACCCCGGGGAACACGCCTATACCTTTCATACAAAAGTGTCTGTGATCATTCCTGCGCGGGATGAGGAAGAAAATCTGCCGCGGCTGCTGGAAGCGTTGCAGCAGCAAAGTTATCCGGCCAATCTCTTTGAAGTGATGGTGGTGGATGATTTTTCGGAAGATGGAACGGCGGATGCAGTACGATATTTCCCTGCTCCGAACGTGCGCCTGATCCGCATGAGTGATCACCTCAGCCAGACGGAAAGATTGAACTCCTATAAGAAGAAAGCAATAGAACTGGCCATCAAAGAAGCTGCCGGACATTTGATCGTGACCACGGATGCGGATTGCGAAATGGGGCCGAAGTGGCTGGAAACGATCGTGAAGTTCTACGAAACCTATCACCCCCGCTTCATCGCTGCGCCGGTGGCGTATCACCGCGAGGATAATTTCTTCAAGAAGCTGCAAAGCCTTGATTTCATGACCATGCAAGGTATCACGGGGTCCGTGGCTTATTTGCAGACCGGCACCATGTGCAATGGCGCCAACCTGGCTTACGAGAAAAGCGCATTTGAAGAAGTAGGCGGATTTATGGGGATTGATATGATCGCTTCGGGGGATGATATGCTGCTGATGTATAAGATCTATCACGCATACCCCGACGGTGTGATGTACCTCAAAAGCCGGGATGCCGTTGTGCGCACGCTGCCGGTAGCCGATCTGCCCGCGTTCATGAACCAGCGTATACGCTGGTCGTCCAAAGCGGACAAGTATGAGGACAAGCGCATTACGCGGGTGCTGGCGCTCGTGTATGTCTGGAACGTGATCCTGCTGTTGTTCGGCATTATCACCATTTTTCATCCCACACTGGTGAGCTGGCTGCTGGGCCTGCTGGTATACAAGATCGTGATCGAACTTTTCTTTCTCGCACCGGTGGCGGCTTTCTTTCACAAGATCTCCCTCCTGCCCTGGTTCATTCCGGGGCAGCCTTTCCATATCGTGTATATCGTAGTGGCGGGATGGCTGGGCAAATTCGGATCGTATGAGTGGAAGGGGCGCCAGGTGAAATAGCGCCCCTCCGTAAAGATCAGATACGGGTGAGTACCCAGTTTCCAGTAGCCGTTTCCGTTATATTCATCCGGTAACGGGCCGTGTCCTGGAAGCTCCAGTCGAGATTCGCCCGCATCCACGCTTTCAGGACGATCACATAACGCTGGAGTTCTTCATCCACTTCTTCACCGAAAACGGGCAGGGTTTCGCTAAGCGAGATGAACCGCCTTACTTCCGCATCGTGCATGGCGGCGGCTTCCGCTACGGCCCCCTCGAGGCTCAACCCCCTCTCTTCCTTCAGCACCACCACCAAATTGTGCACATCCCCCTGACGACGCTCTTTTTCAAAAGAGAACAGGTCGTTGGCCCAACACACCACATTGTTGCAGGCCAGCGCAAGCTGTTGCACCGTTTCATGCAAACGTACCTCGTCCGGCAGATAAATGTTCTCCAGGATCTCAATCAGCTCGATGTCTGCAAACAGCGCCCCGGTATAAGGCCGCTTTTCGATGTAATCCGCTACGGACGGTGCTTTGTGTTCGATGCGATTGCCTACTTCCCAAAGGCAGGCATCGAGATAATCCGTCATACTCTGCACGAAACGTTTCTGCCAGGAAGCATTTCCCAGCCTTTTCATCCGTTTCCAGAGATTGGCGAAACTTTCCGCCAGCGGCATCCCTTCTTCGGGCGCCACAACATGATTGTTCTGCAGGATTTGCGTAACGAAGGAATGTACCATTTGCAGGTAATCCATCTTCCCGAACATGGATTCGTCATTCTTGTCGTCCAGCAAAAACAGCCAGGTGTTGAACTCCGCGGCAATGCAGAGCTCGTAACGTCCGGCGGTAGGGAAAGCGCGGGACGACAGCATGGCGAACTTCGCACGGCGAAAACGTTCGCGGGCTTTCTCGGATTTCACCAGGCCAAACTGGGCCACCCAGTCCGCGGTGTGCTTTTCTGCTTCTTTAGCAAAGGGATTGAGCATAGAAGGGAAAGGGCAGTAAATCTGCGGAAATTGGAGCGTGAGCATAAATAAATGTTTAATGGTTAATATAAAATGGTTACTATCAATGCTATTTGTCGTCTAAAGCGGCCGCCTGTGTCTATGTAAAATTTAAGCTATTTTCACAGCAATGTATCATGCAAAATGATCGCAGGAGTTGAATTTCGTGTGATATGAGGGCCCGGCTGTCAATATGAGGTAACGGGGACGCATACATGAAAATGCATTAATTTACGGGCTTATGTCCTCCTCCTTTCAACAACAAGCCTGGAAACGCCTGCGACGAAACAAAGGCGCCATGGCTGGTCTGGCGGTTATCATACTGGCACTGTTCGCCGGCATCTTCGCCTACTGGCTGGCGCCGGACGGAACGCCCTATGCCAACAGGATGATCCTGGAGATCAGCGGACAGCGGCCGGGGTTCACGATACATCTGCTGGCCGTACAGAAGGTACAGGGGGCGCCGGAACGGAGCTGGCTGCATCGGATGGTATATGGACAGGAAGATGCGGTGACCTGGGTGCCGGTGCGGAGCTGGCAGTTCAGGGAAGACTCCATCCGTGTGGAGAAGTATGCAGATGAGGCCACCAGCATCCCGGAAACGTATTCGCTGGCCCGCGTGCTTAACGGGAAAGAAGAAACGATCAGGGATATTCCTGCCGCGCAGAGAGCGGTGTTGGAAAAACATATCATGGAAAGGCGGTTCGTGCTGGGAACAGACAAGTTCGGGCGGGACATCCTCAGCCGTCTCCTCGTAGGCACGCGTGTAAGCCTCAGTGTGGGATGTATCGCCGTGATCATTTCCCTCACCATCGGTATCCTGCTGGGAGCGGTTGCCGGTTATTTCAGGGGATGGGCGGACGAGGGGGTGATGTGGCTCATCAATGTGATCTGGAGCGTTCCGACATTGTTGCTCGTGTTTGCCATCACACTGGCGTTGGGCAAAGGTTTCTGGCAGGTGTTCATCGCCGTGGGTTTAACCATGTGGGTGAGCGTGGCGCGCATCATACGTGGACAGGTACTCGGCCTTCGGGAGCTGCAGTTTGTGGAAGCCACCCGGGCGCTGGGCTACGGCCACGCGCGTATTATCCTGAAACATATTCTTCCCAATATCCTCGGCCCCGTGATGGTAGTGGCCGCCGGCAATTTCGCCACAGCCATTGTGGTAGAGGCCGGCCTGAGTTTCCTGGGGGTAGGGGTTCAGCCGCCGCAACCTTCCTGGGGATTGATGATCAAAGAGAACTACAATTTTATCATCACCCATAACCCCTTGCTGGCCCTTGCGCCGGGCATAGCCATTATGCTACTGGTATTGGCTTTCAACCTGTTGGGCAACGGCCTGCGGGATGCCATGGATGTGAAAGGGAAATTGTAATGTTATTTTTGCCGGATAATTTGAAGAACATAGTTATTTATTTTAATTTTAATTCGTTCAAACGAACCGTTATGCCGCAGAAAAGATATTTGCTCCTCTTTTTCCTTGCACTGGCGATCGTTGCGGGAGGCTGTAAGAAGAAAAAGAAAGACGATGTAACGCCTTACCCGCCGCCCGGGCAGGAAGCAGACCTTGTAGCGACTATCCCTTCCATCAATCTGAACCAGGATAATAATGCCGCGCAGGGCGCTACCCTTTCGCTCAAACTGAGCATCACTTCCACACCGCTGCCATCGCGGGGAGTGAGCATCACCGTAACCGCCACCGATCCATCCGGCGCCGTTATCGCGCAAAATGCCGCGGTGACCGGTACCACGGCTTCCACGGACTTTACGCTCATCAACCTGCCCAGTTTGAAAGTGGCAAAGATCGTGGTGACGGTAACGTCTAACTCCAAAGCGACCAATACGCTGACCTTCCGGTTCGGGGTACTGAACAAGACACCTTAGTAAATTGGGATACATGCTTGCCGGGCCTGTTAAATGTTGAAGAAACAACGTTGAGCGGGCCTTTTGTTTTTCTTTTCCTTCCGGGTTTTCCATAGGTTTGTACCTTGTTCGAACTGAAATTAAGTCATGCGTATAGCCGTTAATGCTGTCCCGCTGATCCAGGATACACCTGCTGATACCGGGAATGTGGCCACTGAAATGATTTACCGGCTGTGCCGGCTGCATCCCGATGCCACATTTCTGCTGATCACGGACCGGCCCTGGGCACCTGCCCTTCCCCTGCCTGTGAATGCGGAGATCATTGAATTGAAGCCCTACTCCCGCGGCCGCCTTGGAAAATACCTCTGGAACCGCTTTCAATGGAAAGGGATGTTCAGAAAATACAGGGTCGACCGGCTGCTTTGCATAGATGCCATCATGCCTGCGCCTCCGGAAATGCCTGCTTTCCTGCTCCTCACCCGCCATACCGGGTTACTGCATACGGCCGCGGCTTCCCGCTATATCCGGCAATTCCGGCGGATCGCCGTTTATTCGGAGTTCATGCGGGAACAGGTGGGCAAGCGGTTCGGGGGGCTGGATAAACAGATCGTCATGCTCCGGCCGGGAATTGCCGGGCTGTATCAACCGTTGAACTGGGAAGAGCGGGAAGAGGCCAAGCGGGATTTTGCGGACGGGATGGAATACTTCATTGCCGTTGGCAGTATTCAATCCGGGAATAACGTGATTCCCCTGTTGAAAGCCTTTTCCATGCTGAAGAAGCGCCTGCGTTCCGGGGTAAAGTTAGTTTTGGCGGGCGCTTTGGGGCCGGGGGGTGAGGAGATTGAGGAAGCGCTCAAGACCTATAAGTTCCGTGAAGATGTGTATTGGGTAAAAGATCCGGATGAAAGCACCCTGATCCGTATGATCGGCGGGTCTTATGCCCTGGTGCATGCGGCCGGTTCCGATGGATTGGCTGTTCCCGTATATGCGGCGCAGCGTTGCGAAGTGCCGGGCGTAGTGCTATATGCCGGCGCATCTCCCGAGGCCGGGAAAGATGCCGCTTTGAACGCCGTACCCGGAGACGTCACCGATCTCTCCGAAAAAATGAGCGCGCTGTATAAAGATGAAATGCTGCGCAGCCGCCTGCTGGCGCATGTCACAAAGGTCGGCAGCTGGGATGATGCTGCCGGAACCCTCGGCCAGATGATCACTTCCTGAACAAAAACGTATTTTTGCCTCGCAAATCAGAAAAGATGACTAAAAGATCTACTATACAGATACATGTGGGCCTGGATGAACAAAAAGTGCCCGAAACAATTGAATGGACCGCGTCCGACAGCACTGCAGACCGCCTCAACAAAGCCAAAGCCATGATGATCGCTTTCTGGGACGGGCAGGAAAAAACCGCGCTCCGCATTGATCTGTGGACGAAGGAAATGATGGTGGATGAAATGGCCGATTTCTTTTACCAGACTATGATGACCATGGCCGATACCTACGAGCGGGCCACACCCTGGGCAGATCAGGCTAAAGATATACGGGCTTTTGCCACTGATTTCTACAAGAAATTTGAAGAAAAGCTGAAGAACCAAAACCAGTAACACATATGTCATTAGAACAAAATATCAACGGAGCGATCAAAACCGCGATGCTGGCCAAAGCCGAAGGAGAACTGCGTGCGCTGAGAGCCATCAAGGCGGCAGTACTGCTGGCCAAAACTTCCGAAGGCAGCAGCGGCGAGCTCTCCGAAGCAGACGAACAGAAGCTCCTGCAAAAACTGGCTAAACAACGCAAAGATTCCCTCGATATATTCCGTCAGCAAAACCGGGAAGACCTGGCGAAGAAAGAAGAAGAAGAGCTGGTCGTGATCGAGCGGTATCTGCCCAAACAGCTGGATGAAGCGGAACTGCGCAGCGCATTGCAGGAGATCATCGCCGCTACCGGAGCCGCTTCCCCGGCGGATATGGGTAAGGTGATGGGTGTCGCTACCAAACAGCTCGCCGGCAAAGCGGATGGTAAAGCCATTTCCGCGCTGGTAAAGGAATTACTGACCAAATAATCACGGCCTTGGCCATAGACATCCTGTTTGCCGTTATCCTGGCCTTTGCCATCTACAAAGGGTTCACCCGCGGCCTTATCGTAGCGGTGTTCTCCCTGGTGGCCTTTGTTCTGGGAATGGCGGCAGCGCTGAAACTATCCGCGGTGCTGGCCGCCCGTCTCGAGCAATCCGGGATGCATGTCCGCTGGTGGCCTGTGATCTGTTTCATCGTGATCTTCCTGGCAGTGGTCATCCTGGTAAGGATCGGCGCCGCGGCACTGGAAAAGATGGTACAATGGTCCATGCTCGGCTGGGTGAACCGCCTGGGCGGCATTTTACTTTATGCGGTGGTGTACACCATCATTTACAGCATCCTGTTATGGCTGGCCAATCAGCTATATTGGCTCAGTCCCGGACTAAAGACGCAATCCGTCGTATATCCCTATATCGAAGGGATCGGACCCAAAGTGATCTCTCAGATGGGCCGCATCCTCCCTGTATTCCAGGATGTATTCGCGGAACTGGAGGCTTTTTTTGAGAAAGCAGCCCGGGAAATACCTTCCAGATAGGCACATCCGGGGGATTATTTGAATTAAGAAAAAGAATTATTTTAGCGCAAAATTGACTTCAAGCATAGGCAATGAACTACGAAATCAAAACCCAGGGCAAATTTAAGTACATCGAAGAAGGAGAAGGAGAACCAGTGATTCTGCTGCACGGACTGTTTGGCGCCCTGAGTAACTTCAGTGGTCTGCTGGACTATTTCAAGCAGCACAATAAAGTGGTGATCCCGATGCTGCCCTTGTTTGATCTGAATATCCTGGAAACCTCCGTGGGCGGTCTGGCCAAGTTCGTGCACAAGTTTATTGAAGCGCGCGGCTACAAGGATTTTCACCTCATGGGGAACTCCCTCGGCGGACACGTGGCGCTGGTCTATATCCTGAAACACCCGGAAGACGTTAAATCCCTCATACTTACCGGCAGTTCCGGTCTTTTCGAGAACGGCATGGGCGAAACCTATCCCAAGCGCGGTGATTACGAGTACATCCGTAAAAAAACCGAACTTACGTTCTATGATCCTGCCATGGCCACCAAAGAGCTGGTGGATGAAGTGTTCGAGATCACTACCAACCGGTTGAAAGTGATCAAGGTAATTACACTCGCCAAATCCGCTATCCGTCATAATCTCGGGGAAGAGCTGCGCACCATTACTGTGCCCACCCTGCTCATATGGGGCATGAACGATACGATCACCCCGCCAATGGTAGCAGAGGAGTTCCACAAGCTCATACCCAATTCCGAACTGCATTACATTGACAAATGCGGCCATGCGCCCATGATGGAAGTACCGGCTGAATTCAATGTGATCATGCATGACTTCTTCAAAAGGCTCAACAACGGCACATTAAAAGTCAACGCAGGCTGACCGCTCATCCCGGCTGCTGCGCTATTGCCCCGTGATTCTTTAATTTTTAACATCTAAGTATCACGGGATTGGAATATTCTTTGCTATTATTGTAGCAGAAATACGAATGATTATGCTGGCACAGGAACTCATATCTACCGTCGTACCGGTGCTGAACCCGTTAGACACCGGTGCGAAAGCGTTACGTCTGATGAACGAGTTTCATCTCACGCAATTGCCGCTGGTAGTGGATAACAAATATGCATCACTGGTAGAGGAAGAGGAAATCATGGATTGGGAAGACCCGGACCTGCTGCTGGAGAACGCCCCGAACAATCATACTTTCAAACCCGCCGTTTTCGAAGGTGCACATTTTTACGAAGCGCTCAAGCTCTTTTACGATCTCAAGCTCTCCGCACTTCCCGTGATCACGAAAGAAAATGAATATCTCGGGGTCATTACGAAAGATAACCTGCTGGCCATCCTCGCCCAGTACAACGGCGTCAAGGAACCCGGCGGATTGCTGGTGCTGGAAGTGGAACCGCGGGATTACAGCCTCAGCGAGATCGCCCGTATCGCTGAAAGCAATGAGGTCACCCTGCTGAGCGTGAACACCATCACCAACCCCAATACCGCCAAGCTGGAAGTGCTCCTCAAGACGAACCGGCTGGAGCTGCAGGGACTTGTAGCCACTTTTGAACGGTTCAACTATACCATCAAATACATGTTCAGCGAAGAGCTCGAGGAAGACCTGCTGAAAAAGAATTACGACCTGCTCATGAATTACATCAGCATGTGATTCCACCAAAAAACTTATTTTTAGAGCAGAACCTACAAGTCTGCATGCGCACTGTTATCAATATTTCCGGCATTTGGCTATGCCTGCTGCTTACTTTTACCGCTGCCGGCCAGCAACGGGATACGCTTCCGGATCAGCCATCGGCGCAGGATTCCAGTTACATTATCGTACGCAACATACTGGTGTCGGGGAATAAAAAGACCCGCACCTCCATCATTTTGCGTGAGCTGAACCTCAAGCCTGGCGATACCATCTATCTTAAAACTCTTGGAGAAACCCTCGAAGCCAGCCGCAAACAGCTGCTGAATACCTCGCTCTTCCTCAATGCCACCGCTAATATCAAGAACTGGGAAGGCCGTGAGGCGGACGTCGTATACGAAGTATGGGAGCGATGGTACCTCTTCGCATTCCCGATCTTCAAACTGGCGGACCGGAACTTCAACCAATGGTGGGTAGAGCAGAAACGAAGCCTGAAGCGGGTGAACGTGGGGGTGAAGGCGTTCCAGGATAATTTTACAGGACGAAATGATGATGTGTATGCCGATGTAACGGTTGGATATACACAGAAATTCCTGTTGGGATACAATCTTCCTTATATCGACAGGCAGTTCCGGCACGGCCTGGGTTTTGTAGTGTCGTATAGCCGTAACCGTGAGATCAACTATATCTCCGACCATAACAAGCAGCAGTTCCTCAGGCAGGATGAGTTCCTCCGGCGCCAGTTCATGCTGGGGCTTACGTATACCTATCGTAAGGCCATTAAAACCCGCCACCAGCTTTCGCTCAGCTATCACAACGAAGCCGTAAACGATTCCGTAGTATTGTTGAACCCGGATTATCTCGGTGGTGGACATAAAGACATGGGATACCTGGAGCTGGCTTACCGGTTCAATTACATTCACGCGGACAGCTGGCAGTATCCGCTCAAGGGGACCCTGTTACAGGGCGAGTTGTCCAAAGCAGGCATTGGCCCGCTCAGCGGTTTGGATTATGTGAAGATCCGCCTCAAGGCTACAAAGTACTGGGAGCTGGCCCGCAAGACCTACGGCGCCCTCGGCCTGATGGGTCAGACGAA
Source organism: Chitinophaga niabensis (assembly GCA_017849435.1). Classification (GTDB taxonomy): domain Bacteria; phylum Bacteroidota; class Bacteroidia; order Chitinophagales; family Chitinophagaceae; genus Chitinophaga; species Chitinophaga niabensis_A. The sequence continues at coordinate 1,023 of JAFIGY010000002.1, read as the reverse complement.
ATTCACGGATAACCAACCCTACATTGGTATGCGTGCCATGGGATACGGCGATGATTATCTGCGGGGACTGGAATACTACGTGATCGATGGCACCAGTTATTTTATTTTCAAATCCACCCTCCGGCGAGAAGTGCTCAATTTCCGCATCCAGCTGCCTGTCGTCCCAAAAAAATTCAGCAACCTGCCCATTCGCGTATTGGTAAAAACGTACGGAGATATGGGTTATGCCTACTCGAAATTCACGAAGAACGGCATCCTCAACAACCGGATGCTGTACACAGCCGGTGTAGGCGTGGACGTAGTCTCCTTTTATGACACCTGTGTGCGTTTCGAATATAGCGTCAACCAATTGGGAGAAAAAGGACTATTTTTACACGCTAAACTGGACATGTAATCGTCAATTACGAATTATGAATTACGAATTACGAATTTTTGTGGTTCGTGATCAGCAAATGAGTTCATAGTTTGATTATTGAGCTACATTGTCTGCGAATTGTACCGCAATTCGTAATTCGTAATTGTTAATTGATAATTGAACATGCACGTTGCCCTTTACAGCCGCGGTTTTGTCAAAGAAGATCTGGAAGATATCGGATTGTTGCTGAGCGAGCTGAACCGCCAGGAGATCACGCCCGTTGTGTACGAACCCCTCTACAGGGAGCTTCGACCGCATGTGCAGTTCCCTGCGCAAACGGACACCTTCTCCAAAGCAGAAGACCTGGACGGGCGCATTGAATTTCTTGTTAGTCTTGGCGGTGACGGCACTTTACTGGATACCGTCAGTTTTATCCGTGACAAGAACATTCCTGTAATGGGTGTCAACTTCGGACGGCTGGGCTTCCTCGCCGGTATTGGTCGGGGTGAGCTGCATGAGCTGGTAGATGCATTGGTGAGCCGCAGTTACGTAGTGGACCAGCGGAGTCTTATCCATCTGGACGCCAGCGTACCGCTTTTCGGCGATGTGCCGTATGCGCTCAATGAATTCACGATCCACAAGAAAGATACTTCCGCGATGGTGAAGAT
>JAFIGY010000021.1 GCA_017849435.1 Chitinophaga niabensis | reverse complement strand
TCAATACAGCCAGGTATTCCAGGATACGCTCCTTGATGCGATCCATACCATAGTGGTCATTATCCAGCACCTTCTTGGCTTTCTTCAGATCGTAACTGTCTTTCGTGTATTCCTCCCAAGGCAGGTCCAGCATAAGGTCCAGGTGATTGTACACCACGGAATAATCCGGCGTGCTGGGATGCATTCGCTCCAGTTTCTCGATCCCTTTTGCAAACAGCTCTTTCGCAGCCTCCGGCCATTTCTTCAATTCGGCCTTCCGCTGCATTTCTTTCACCTCGCGGTCATTTGAATCCCCGCCCAGCTCTTCCTTGATGGATTTCATCTGCTGTTGCAGGAAATAATCCCGCTGCTGCTTGTCCAGATCCGCTTTCGTTTTATTGTTGATCTTGTTCTTCAATTCCGCAAGCTGCAATTCCACCTGCAAGAGCTTCAGCAATAACTCGGCGCGCACGCGCAGGTTATTGGTCTCCAGCAGCTGTTGCTTGTCTTTTAAATCGCTGTTAAGATTGGAAGAAACGAAATGGATCAGGAAGGGTGCATTTTCGATATTTTTCAGGATGATGCTGGCTTCCGAAGGAATATTGGGGGAGAGCTGAATGATCTGTCCCGCCATATCTTTGATGGAAGAAACATAGGCGTCAAACTCCGAATCATTCTCATCCACTTCATCATGCAACAGTTCGTAGCTGGCTTTGAAATAAGGGTCCTCCGTCAGTATTTCCTTGATTTTGAAGCGTTTGCGCCCCTGAATAATAATGGTGGTACCACCATCGGGCATCTTTATCAGCTTCACTATTTTGGCGATCGTGCCCACGTTCGTGAGGTCGGTAATACCAGGTTCTTCTATATTACTGTCTTTTTGTGCAACCACTCCGATCATTTTGTCAGTCCTGTAGGCATCATTCACTGCCTTGATGGATTTATCCCGGCCTACGGTGATCGGTAAAACAACTCCCGGAAAGAGTACGGTGTTTCTCAACGGCAACAAAGCCAGTTCCTCCGGTATCTTGTCTTCTTCCTGCCCCTCTCCTTCTTCATTCAAAGGGATAATAGGCATGAATTCTATTTCATCTTCCGAATTACCTAAAAAAAATGTATTCATCTGTCAGTTTTAAGTCCGGGGACAATATGGCAGGATCACTCCCGGATTCGCCCCCAATTTAGTAGTATACCTATATAGTCAACTTTGATGCCATGATAAAAGATAAGACAAAATCGGTTGCGGGAATAAAAAAAGAGGATACCCGGCGGATATCCTCTTGTATACGGTTGCAGGTTTACACTACAAAGTAATGCCCACGCCCAGCTGAATGGCCTGGTTCTTCCATTTGTCCGGACTCACGGCGGAAGAAGCGGTTACATCGCTGACGTTGGAAAGACCGATCACATATCTTGCACTGATGTTCACGATCGGCAATTGCAGCCAGAGACCGCCCACTGCGGAGAAGTCACCTGATTTGAACGCCTGTTTGCCATCCTGGAACACATTGTTCTTCTTACTGGTAAGGATACTGAACTGGGGGCCCAGCTGCAATTTGAAGCGGGGAGAGCCCAGATCGATATTAGCGAGGATCGGGATGCTCAGATAATCCAGCTTCGGTTTGGTATCTTTCACGGTCTGCAATTCATTATTAAGCTGAAAATCGCTGGTGTTCTTTACTTCTGCTTTGGAAGTGGAAAATATCACCTCCGGCTGGATGCCAAATCCTTTTGCAAGATTGATCTGCGCGAAACCACCAAGGTGCCAGCCCAGCTTAAAGCTCTTGTCGTACCCGGTACCATCTATCTTACCGAGGTTAGCACCGGCTTTTGCACCAAAGCGGATAAATTTTTGAGCGTTGGCAGTGGATACGGTTACACAGCTGATAACAGCAAGTGCGAAAAACAGTTTTTTCATAAATAACTTTTTTGTGTTAAGCTTTCAATTTTATCGTGATGAATGAATGCTTTTACCGGTAGTAAGACGCAGGAAATATGCCTTACCCCTATGAGCGCTGCAAATTCCATGCTAATTACTTACAGGGAAACGCTCACGCTTGCAGTAAAATATCCGGTGATGTGATGATCGTCTCCCTGCAATAATCTGAAAACAGTGTAGGAAGGCGCGATCGTAAGTCTGCCGATCATGTAGGAAAGCCTTATCCCCAGGTCGATTGCGCGGGGTTCGAAACCGGTGTGGTCGCTGATGGAAGTTTCAACAGGCGTGTTGTTATTCCCGTTCTTTTTTCGCCTCCGCTCGATCAATTTAGAGCGGGAAACATATTGAAAGCTTTTGAGGTTACTGTAGTAATTGGCCGTACCGGCTGTAAAAGAGAGCACCGGCATCAGCAGTATGGCATCTTCTTTCTTTAACACATCCATGAACAGGAAAGAATGCCGCAGATCGAAGATCATGTTGAAGTCACTCCCGTTGATCGTGCGTTCCGATCTGTTAGCGAGCTGTTCCTTATGCCGCCCCCATCCAAGATCAAGGCTGATGCCCGGTTCCAACCACCATTTGCGATACAGGAAATATCCGAACAGTTCATTGTTGATTGGTGTTTGCGGTACATCCGAGGAGTCTGCAAAGAAATAGCGGGTATATGAAATGCCTGTAAGGAAATGATGACTTTCCGTATAGTCGTAACCGCCAGTGAGGTCCATTTCAAACCAGGGATGCTGGGTAGCATTCAGCAGGTAATAAGAATACACGGAAGCATAAAGGCCACTCTTATGGTTATACGAAATATTGGGGGAGAAGAAAGATTTCATGGTGATAGGGCGGAAAGGGTCCGTGGACTTCCCGCCATAAGCGGGATTGTTACCGAAACCCACGCCTATCACAAATTCGCTTTTATTACGTTTGTTGATCAGGGAATCCAGCTGCCGTTCAAGGTCAGCCAGTGATTGAGCCGCCGCCTGACGGGCGGTGAGCACAAGTAGTAAAATGATGATCCTGTAGCGCATAGCTCGCCCGTGGTATAAGGGCTTAACATGCAAGATAACGAGAAAAGTGAAACAATTATTATACCAGCTGGATCACGGTGATCTCCGGCATAATCCCTACGCGGCCGGGATATCCAAGGAAACCGAACCCGCGGTTCACGTAAAGGCTCTGCTTACCGTCCTGATAAAGCCCTGCCCACTGCTTGTACATGTATTGTGCAGGGCTCCACTTGAAGAAAGGTATTTCCACTCCGAACTGCATGCCGTGCGTATGACCGGCAAGCATCAGATCGATATCCTGATATTCCTTCCGCACCTGCGCATCCCAATGGGTGGGATCGTGTGAGAGCAATATCTTGAAAGGAATGTCCGCCGTACCCGTATATGCGGAGGCAAGGTCCCCTTTCCGCGGGAATCTCGGATTCGCGCTCCAGTTCTCCACCCCGAGGAGTGCGATCTTTTCACCATTCCTTTCCAGCACGGCATGCTCGTTCATGAGCAGGCGCCAGCCCAGTTCACCATGAATGGCCTTCAGTCGCTCCAAATTCTCCGTCTTCATCACGCTGTGCCGCTTCTCATCATAATCCGGCCAGGGGTAATAATCGCCGTAATCGTGGTTGCCCAGGGTAGAGAATACACCCATCGGGGCTTTCACCTCGCTGAAAACGGAGATATAATCCTTCATCTCCTCCGCCCGGTCATTCACAAGGTCGCCGGTGAACACCACGAGGTCCGGCTTCTGCGCATGGATCAGCTCGATGCCGCGTTTCACGGCCTCCCGGTTCGTAAAGCTCCCGGAATGCACATCCGATATCTGTACGATGGTCATTCCCCGGAAAGCTTCCGGCAGGTTCCGGAACGTCAGGCGTATTTTGCGGACGTGGTAGTTGTATTTGTTGCTCAAACCGTACAGCAGCGTGGCCAGCATACTGCCACCCAGCAACAGGCCGGTTTTCATGAGGAATTGTGAGCGGGAAATACCCTGCATCTCCCTGGAAGCTTCCACCGCTGCAACAGCCGGTGCGGAGCGGAATTTTTCCACGACCCACATCACCGCCCTGCGGCCGTCGTCAGCCAGCAGAAAGACGACTACCAGCGCTTTGGCCATCAGCAAGCCGAAGGCGAACGTAATGAAGTACGAACGCGCCTGCATGAATTTCTCCCAGGGGATCTTCGAGTAAAACAGGATAGATGCCAGCACCAGGGCAGACATCAGCCAGTATATACTGAATATCAATGCCTTCCATCTCGGAGGAAACCCGCTCACAATGGAACGGATCGCTACAAAAACATATGCATCAACCGCCAGTAAGATCAAAAATATGATAAAGGTGGATGCCAGATTCGGTCCCGCTCTCATAAATATTTATCAATCAATCGTTTTATTAAAATTCAAACCGCAAATTTACCACAACGGCGCGGCATACGGCCTGTTTTACGGTTATGGAGACGATCATGTGACTAAAAAATTGCAATCCCCGGCAAAAAAACCTTACTTTTCCCCACTGGCGTGGTGTGAATAAATAAATAACCAGTCCGCCCGATATTTTGGCGATTCGTTGTATTTTTGTCCGATTAGGTTGTTATAACATAATATTACAATATGAAGCTCACCTATTACGGCCATTCCAGCTTTGGGGTAGAGATCAAAGGCAGGAAAATCGTTTTTGACCCGTTTATTACCCATAACGAACTGGCCCGTTCAATAGATGTCAATCGTATTGAGGCGGATTATATTTTCGTTTCCCATGGGCATGGGGACCATATATCGGACCTGGTGACGCTGGCTGCAAGAACCGGCGCCAAAGTGGTGGGGGCTTTTGAACTGACCGAGTGGGTCGCTAAACAGGGCGTTTCCAACGTACATCCCATGAACACCGGCGGGAAGTGGCAGTTTGACTTCGGCACCGTGAAATGCGTAGTGGCGCATCATTCCGGCGGCCTGCCGGATGGCAGTTACGGCGGTAATCCGATGGGGTTCCTGTTCATGACCGGGGAAGGCAATTTTTACTACAGCGGCGATACGGCGCTGACCTTTGATATGGAATTGATCCCCCGCTGGGCCAAACTGGATTTTGCCATGTTGCCGATCGGGGATAATTTCACGATGGGGGTAGACGATGCCATTATAGCAGCAGAATTCATAGAATGTAACCGTATTGTGGGAATGCACTACGATACGTTCGGTTATATCAAGATAGATAAAGAAGAAGCTTCCCGGAAGTTCACAGCGGCAGGCCTTACGCTCCTGCTGCCGGCGATCGGGGAAACGATCTCCCTGTAGATCGGCCTATTATCCTATTTCAACCTTAGAATTTAAGACAGAACAATGGCAAGAATTATCGCAATCGCCAATCAAAAAGGGGGCGTGGGAAAAACCACCAGCGCCATCAACCTGGCCAGCAGCCTGGCAGTATTGGAGTACAAAACATTGCTGGTAGACGCGGACCCTCAGGCCAACAGCACCACAGGCCTGGGTTTTGACCTGCGCAACATCCAGCAGAGCCTGTATGACTGTATGGTGAACGACGTGCAGGCGCGCGACGTGATCCTGGAGTCTGAAACTCCGAACCTCAAAGTGCTGCCTTCCCATATCGACCTTGTAGGCGCCGAGCTGGAGCTGATCAACCACCCCAACCGGGAAAGGGTGATGAAGCAGGTGATTGAACCGGTAAAAGATGAATTCGATTTCATCATCGTGGATTGCTCTCCCTCTCTCGGTCTGATCACCGTGAACGCCCTCGTGGCTTCCCACTCCGTGATCATACCGGTACAATGCGAGTTCTTTGCATTGGAAGGTTTGGGTAAGCTCCTCAACACCATCAAGATCGTGCAGAGCAGGCTGAATACGGAACTGGAAATCGAAGGCATCCTGATGACCATGTACGATGGCCGTCTCCGCCTGAGTAACCAGGTGGTGGACGAAGTGAAGCAGCACTTCGAAGAAAGCGTATTCAATACCATCATCCACCGGAACACTAAGCTGGGCGAGGCTCCCAGTTTCGGTAAATCCGTGATCATGTATGATGCCATGAGCACTGGCGCCATCAACTATTTGAACCTGGCAAAGGAGATCCTGCAAAAACACAACTACACGAAGATCAAATCAGAAGATAAAATCCTTGCAATAAACGATGACCAATCCGAGTAAGAAAGAGGCGTTGGGGAAAGGCATCCGCTCGCTGCTGCAGAACATTGATACAGACCTGAAGCAAACTACCAGCGCCCTCGGCGAACAGGTGGTGGCGCAGGCTACCGGTATTGAGCGTATCCCGCTGGACCAGATCGAAGTGAACCCGAAGCAGCCGCGGCGGGATTTTGACGAGCAGGCTTTACAGGAACTTAGTCAGTCCATCAAGTTACACGACATCATCCAACCCGTTACAGTAGCCAGACATGGCAAGAAATACCAGCTGATAGCCGGGGAACGCCGTTTCAGGGCCAGCAAGATGGCGGGGTTGAAAGATATTCCCGCTTATGTGCGCCAGGCCAACGACCAGGAACTGCTGGAACTGGCCCTGCTGGAGAACCTGCAGCGGGAAAACCTGAATGCCATAGAAATTGCGCTGAGCTACAAGCGGCTGATGGAAGAGGTGTCCCTCACACAAGAACAGGTGGCAGACCGCATGGGCAAGGAACGCAGCACTGTTACCAATTACATCCGCCTCCTGAAGCTGCCACCGGACATACAGGTGGCCGTGCGCAACAGCAAACTCAGCATGGGTCACGCACGCACGCTCATCGGCGTGGAGAACGTGGAGAAGCAATTGTATATTTTCGGTGAGATCATGAAGAACGGACTTTCCGTTCGCCAGACAGAAGAGCTGGTGCGGAAAGTGAACCATATTGATAAAGGCAGTGCAAAGAAGCCTGTGAAGAACAGCCTCGCGCCTGCTTATCAGAAGATACAGGATAACCTGTCATCTCATTTTTCCACCAAAGTGCTGCTGGATAGAAGCAAGAACGGAAAAGGAAGTATTCATATCGAATTTTATTCAGACGAAGAGCTGGACAGCATCCTGGAAAAATTATCATTATACGGTGAAAAATAAGGCAGGGTATATTCTTTTTACCTTGTTGTGCCTGTTCTTATTACCCGCATTCTCTGGCCATGCGCAGGACACAACAGGCAATCGGCTGATGGCGGATTCAATAAAGCGCCGGCAGGCCGCCGCTGTGCATGATACAGCACATGCGCCTGTTCCTGAGGACTCACTGCTGGCGCATTTGAAGCCTATCCATAGTCCGCGTAAAGCCGCCTACTATTCCGCCGTACTCCCTGGCCTGGGCCAGATCTACAATCGTGAATACTGGAAAGTACCGCTTGTTTACGCCGCTTTGGGCGTGAGCACCGGGGTTTTCATCTGGAATATGGACAAGTACCGGGAATTCCGCGATGCTTACCGGGCGCGGGCGGCGAATACCAATAATCCCGATTTCAAAGATGCCTATCCGCGTTACAGCCCCGAAGATCTCAAATATCTCCGGGATGCTTACCGGCAGTATGTGGATTACTCCGTGCTGGTATTTGTGGCCGCTTACGCCCTGAACATCGTGGACGCCACCGTGTTCGCCCATTTGCGGCAGTTCGATATCAAGAACGATCTCAGCCTGCGCATATCGCCCAGACTGATCGATAACCGCACACTGGGCATCGGGCTCAATATTTCTTTTGGCTCGCGCAAAAGCAAGCCGGGCCTCGCTTTAAGATAATCACATCATTTTTAGACATACCGATATGAAAATAGCACTCATTGGATACGGCAAAATGGGCAAAGCCATTGAAGGGATCGCCCTGGGCCGGGGGCACGAGATCGTGCTCAGGATAGACATCAACACCGCACACCTGCTTGAAAAGGAACACCTGCAGCAGGCAGATGTGGCGATCGAATTCACGACGCCGGAAACCGCCTATCACAATATCCTCAAGTGTTTCGACGCCAATGTACCCGTTGTTTGCGGCACCACCGGCTGGCTCGGGAAGCTGCCTGAAGTGAAGGCGCTCTGCCTCGAAAAGCACCAAGCCTTTCTGTATGCGAGTAATTTCAGTATCGGCGTGAATATATTTTTCGAACTCAACCGCCGCCTGGCCGAACTGATGGCTCCCCAGTCCGCCTACAAGGCCAGCATGGTAGAGATCCATCATACCCAGAAAAAAGATGCACCCAGTGGTACCGCCATCACCCTTGCCGAACAGCTCCTTGAAAAACTGCCCGGCAAGAAAAAATGGGTGAACGAAGCCACCGGCAATCCTGCTGAACTGGAGATCATTTCAAAACGGGAAGATCCGGCTCCCGGCACTCACATCATACATTACAGCTCTCCCATCGATGATATTACCATCACCCATACCGCCCATTCCCGCGAAGGGTTTGCGGCCGGCGCCGTAACTGCCGCCGAATGGCTGAAAGGCAAAAAGGGGATCTTTACCATGAAAGACGTGCTGAGCCTGTAAACCCGGTATTTAGCAATGCCGCCGGTTTTTGTTATATTTGTGTTTTGGGAGTGCAAAATTTACAGATCCATTACAGAATATGCTGTCTAAAAAAACACAATATGCGTTCCACGCATTGATATACCTGGCGGAAAATGTGGACAAAGGCCCTATCCTGATCTCGGAGATAGCGTCGGAAAAGAACATATCGATCAAGTTCCTGGAGAATATCCTGCTGGAATTGAAGAATGCCGGCATTCTGGGCAGCAAAAAAGGGAAAGGCGGAGGCTATTACCTCATGCGGGCGCCCAAGGAGATCCCGCTGGCGCGCATCATCCGGCTGCTGGACGGGCCTATCGCCCTCCTGCCCTGCGTGAGCCTGAATTACTACGAGCGTTGCGAGAACTGCAAGGATGAAGCTGTTTGCGGGCTGAACGAAGTGATGAGCAAGGTAAGAGACGCCACGCTGAAGCTGCTGGAAGGCAAATCATTGAAAGACATCCTCACACGGGAATAAACGATTTACATGGGTTAATAAGCAGGGGAAGGCCGCGGGTCTTCCCCTTTTTTATGTTCTACTTCGACTTTTTCTTTTGCAGCTCCCTGATCTGGCCATCCTGCACCTCTATTTTCTTATTTAGTTCGATGATGTACAAAGTCAGCTCCTCTACTTTCTGTAACAGCTTCGCCTGACTATCTGCTACATCCACCCCGTTCTTTTTCACTTCTGCTTCCGACGGAATGTCCGGCAGACGGCGATGTTGACGGATGAAGCTTTCCAGTTCCTGCAGGGTTGGGCGTTTATACGTTTCCTGAAATACAAAATCCGGCCACACCGTTTGGGTCACTTTCACTTTCGTGGCATGTACGGTTCCATTCACCGTCAGTTTGGTATCCGGGTTCATGGTACCGATGCCTACGTTCCCCGAAGCATCGATGATCATCCTGTCCGCATCCGCAGTCCCGAATTTCAAGGGCGCCGCGTTGGCGGTCAATAACCTGGCCCCGGCAAGGCCCGCGTAATGCTCCATATAGAAATAATCCATTCCTGCGAAATCTCCATTGTTGGCATCCAGCGTTATCAGGCATCTTCCTCCATTGAATTCGTCTTGCGTGAACTTCATGCCTCTTCTCGTTGCCACGGGCACGGAGGTAAAGCTCACCCCTCCGTTCACTTGTAACGGCGTGGCGCCATCATCAAAAGGACTGTTGACCAATAACCGGCCGCCGGCTTCGTTGATGGAAGTAAGCGATCCTACATTGGGTTGAATGTACAATTTGATAGGGAGGTAGGCGTTGCGGTTAAAAGCTTGTACCACCGCACTTGTTGTATTTCCATAAAGCTCAAGCCCGCTTCCGGTGGTCGGGATGTGATTAAATCCCGTTATTTGTAACAGGTTCGTGGTGGCGTTCCCGTTATTGGTAACGTCCTGGAATGTTTGCGTCTGCGCATCCGCAATGGCAACAAATTGGGCTAACCCCAGCAGGGTAAGGGATAAAAACTTGTACATAGTAAAGGGTATTTTTTTGATATATGAAACACTAAAATACTCATTTTCATACATTCTGAGAGGGCCGCAGTCCGCTATTTCCCGTGATATCATCATATTTTTCCCTAAATCACTACATTTAGTCCATAGTTTTTATAGGATTTATGTATTTTTGTTGACCGGCAAAGAGGAAGCTTACATGAAAGATATACAAGGGCTTATTGCCCGGCAAAAAGATATAGCCACAGGAATACGTATGCTGACGGAGGAGTTCCCCGGTGCAGTAGCTTTTTCCACATCATTTGGTCAGGAAGATCAGGTGCTGGCGGACATTATCTGGCGCAACCAGCTACCCGTGCGGGTATTCACCCTGGATACCGGCCGCCTTTTCCAGGAAACCTACGACCTGATGGACCTCACCCGTGCCCGTTATAAACAGCCGTTCGAGGTGTATTTCCCGGAAACGGCCGCAGTGGAAGCGCTGGTGAAGGAGAAAGGCCCCAACAGCTTTTATGATTCCGTGGAGAACCGCAAAGAGTGCTGTTATATCCGTAAAGTAGTACCGCTTAACCGGGCCCTGCAAGGCACGAAGGTCTGGATCACCGGCCTCCGCGCGGAGCAAAGCGAGAACCGGCATGATATGCCTGTACTTGAATGGGATGAAACCCGCCAACTTTACAAGTACAACCCCCTCATCCATTGGACCTTTGAAGAAATGCTCAACTACCTGAAGGAAAACAACGTGCCGTACAACAAGCTGCACGATAAAGGTTTCATCAGTATCGGTTGCGCCCCTTGTACCCGCGCTATTGAACCTGGAGAACATCCCCGCGCCGGACGGTGGTGGTGGGAAGCATCCAAAAAAGAATGCGGTTTACACAGCAGTTGATCAAGATTAACATCATTATATGAGTAGTATACAATGGCAATTTCCGCGGGCGCTGGAGGATGAAGCGATCTACATCCTGCGGGAAACCGCCGCGCAGTTCGAACGTCCTGCTATCCTGTTTTCGGGAGGGAAGGACTCTATCACATTGGTACGCCTGGCTCAAAAGGCTTTCTATCCCGGAAAGATCCCTTTCCCACTGCTCCATGTAGACACCGGACATAACTTCCCCGAAACGATCGAATTCCGCGACTGGCTCGTGGAATCCCTCGGGCTGGAACTCATCGTCCGGAATGTGCAGGACAGCATTGATCAGGGAAAAGTAAAGGAAGAAACCGGCAAATACGCCAGCAGGAACGCTTTACAGACCGTTACTCTGCTCGATGCCATTGAAGAGCTCAAGTTCGATGCCTGCATCGGTGGCGCCCGCCGCGATGAAGAAAAAGCCCGCGCCAAAGAAAGGATCTTCTCCGTGCGGGATGAATTCGGGCAGTGGAATGCCAAGATCCAGCGGCCGGAACTCTTCGACATGCTCAACGGGAAAATTAATATAGGCGAGAACGTGAGGGTATTCCCCATCTCCAACTGGACGGAGCTGGATGTATGGAACTATATCCGTGAAGAAGAACTGAAGATCCCGTCGATCTACTTCTCTCACGAACGCGAGATCATCGAGCGGGATGGCATGTACTGGCCCTACTCTCCTTTCCTCAACACCACGGAAGATGAGATCCCCTTCCGCTCCAAAGTCCGCTTCCGCACGGTAGGCGATATGACCTGTACAGCGGCTGTTCAGTCAGACGCTGACAAGCTGGAAGACATCATCCGCGAAATACTGGCCGCCAAAATCTCCGAAAGAGGCGCCCGTATCGACGATAAACGCTCGGAGGCCGCTATGGAAAAACGCAAACAGGCGGGATATTTTTAAACTGTAATTCGTAACTGAAATGGACGTACTTCGTATAACCACCTCCGGTAGTGTAGATGATGGAAAAAGCACACTCATCGGCCGTTTGCTGTATGACACCAAATCCATCACGCAGGATAAGATGGAGGCCCTCCAGGCAGCAAGCAAACGCAAGGGGCTGGACTTCACAGACCTCTCATTGCTGACCGACGGTCTCATCGCAGAACGGGAACAAGGCATCACCATCGACGTGGCGCATATCTATTTTTCCACTCCCAACCGCAAATACATCATCGCAGACACACCCGGGCACTTCGAATATACCCGCAACATGGTCACCGGCGCCTCCACCGCACAAGTGTCGCTCATCCTCATCGATGCGCGCAAAGGGATCGTAGAGCAAACTTATCGTCATTATTTCATCGCCTGCATGCTGCGCATCCCACACCTGGTAGTCTGCATCAACAAAATGGACCTGGTGGAATATGATGAAGCCCGCTTTAACCAGATCGTAGAGGATTTCCAGCAATTGCTAAAAGGCTCCCACTACGAGGATAAAGTCGTGAAATTTATCCCGATATCTTCCCTGTATGGTGAAAATGTAGTGACGAGAACAGACAAGATCGGATGGTATAAAGGCCAGCCCCTGCTGGAATACCTGGAAGCCATACAGTTTGATCAGGACGATAAACAACATCCTGCCCGCTTCCCTGTACAATACGTGATCCGCCCGAAAACCGAGCAACACCACGATTTCCGCGGGTTTGCCGGCAAAGTGGCCAGCGGCAGCTTCCATAAAGGCGCCGAGATCGTTTCCCTGCCGAACGGACAACGCAGCAGGATCAAAACCATCGAGCAATTCGACCGCCAGCTGGATGCGGCGCATGCCACGGAAAGCATCGTGATCACACTGGAAGACGAGATCGATATCAGTCGTGGTAACCTCCTCGTTACCCCTGACGCCATTCCCGAAGGGAAAAAGGAACTGACCGCCCAGATATGCTGGATGGATCAGCAGAAGCTGACTTCCGGCAAAACCTGTCTCCTGCAGCACGGCGCCAATCGCATCAAAGCGAAAGTGCAGCAGCTGCATCATGTGATTGAGGTGACCACCGGGCGCGTGGAAGAAAAAACAGAGATGGGTCTGAACGACATTGGCAGGATCACGCTGAGAACAGCGCAGCCAGTATTTGCAGATAGCTATCAGGCAAACCCTGCCAACGGCACGTTCATCCTCGTAGATGAATTCAGCAACGCCACCGTGGCAGTAGGTTTTGTAGAATAATTTTTTATCAACCCATATAAAAAAGCCGGAGGCGATCTGCTTCCGGCTTTGTTTTTTATTGCATCCCTTTTTGTGCTTTCAGGTTCTTCAGCATATCTTCCGTCATCTTCTCCAGATCATACTCCGGTCTCCATCCCCAATCCTTCGCCGCGAGGCCGTCATCAATGCTTTGCGGCCACCCGTTCGCGATCTGCTGGCGGTAATCCGGTTCGTAACTGATCGTAAAAGCGGGGATATGTTTTTTAATGGCAGCAGCGATCTCTTTAGGGGAGAAGCTCATACTTGAAAGGTTATACGCAGAACGGACACTTATTTTCGCGCTGTCTGCTTCCATCAGCTCAATAGTGGCGCGGATGGCATCCGGCATGTACATCATGGGCAGATAAGTATCTTCGGAGAGGAAACATTTGTATTTGCTTTCTTCCAGTGCTTCGTGATAGATCTCCACGGCATAATCCGTGGTGCCGCCGCCGGGGGCGGACTTGTAACTGATAAGCCCCGGGTAGCGGAGGCTGCGCACATCGATGCCATAACGGTGGTTGTAATATTCGCACCAGCGCTCACCGGCAAATTTGCTGATACCATAAATGGTAGTCGGTTCGATGATCGTATGCTGAGGCGTATCCGTTTTGGGTGAGTTGGGCCCGAAAACGGCGATGGAACTGGGCCAGTAGATCTTGTCCAATCCCTCTTCCTTGGCAATATCCAGCACGTTCAGCAGGCTTTGCATATTGATATGCCATGCCAGCAGCGGGTTCTTTTCGCCGGTAGCGGAAAGAATGGCCGCCAAGAGGTAGACCTGGGTGATGTTATGGCGGATAACGAGCACATGCAACATCTCTTTATTCATTACGTCCAGGGAAACATAAGGGCCGGTACCTTTCAACAGCTCATGCTCTTCCCGGAGGTCGGACGCAATCACGTTATTATCGCCGTACATTTTACGCAGGGCCAGCGTGAGCTCCACTCCGATCTGTCCGCATGCGCCAATTACCAGTATCTTGTCTTTCTTCATATAAGAGGTTGTAAAAGTTAGTGCCCAAATTTAGTTTCCAGACGCAATATTAGCGGAATTGACGTTGCAAACAATGACAATATGATAACAATTGACGATTACAGGCGCGGGTATTCGTTTCGGTTTTATCAGGAAGGGCATGTCCGAAATTAACGCTAATTTTGCGGCATGAAGACATTAAAAGCACTGTTCAAAGAACAATATAATCCTGAAAACTTCTTTCTCATCGCTGGTCCCTGTGTGATAGAAGACGAAGCCCTGGTGATGGGTATAGCGGAAAAGGTCTCCGCCATCTGCAAGCGCCTCAACATCCCTTACGTTTTCAAAGCCTCCTACCGCAAGGCCAACCGCACCAGCATCAATTCCTTTACCGGGATCGGTGATGTGAACGGGCTGGACCTGTTACAGAAAGTAGGGCAAACCTTTAACCTCCCCGTTACCTCTGATATCCACTCCGCCGCAGAAGCCGCCATGGCCGCAGCTTATGTGGATGTGTTACAAATTCCTGCCTTTCTCTGCCGGCAAACAGACATTCTTCTTGCCGCTGCAGACACCGGCAAATTCGTGAACGTGAAGAAAGGCCAGTTCGTGAGCGGCGAAGCCATGAAGTTTGCCGTTGAGAAGATAGAACAGGCAGGCAACAAACATGTGCTCCTCACGGAAAGAGGTACCACTTTCGGGTATCAGGACCTGGTGGTGGATTACCGGAACATTCCCATCATGAAAGAACATGGTGTGCCGGTGGTGATGGACTGCACGCATTCTCTGCAACAACCCAACCAGACCAGCGGCGTTACCGGCGGTAATCCGAAAATGATCGGCACCATCGCGAAGGCGGCGATCGCTACGGGGGCGGACGGACTTTTCATCGAAACACATCCTGATCCGTCCAAAGCCAAGTCAGACGGCGCCAACATGCTTCGCCTCGACCTGCTGGAACCCTTGCTGGAAGAGCTCGTACGCATCCGTGAAGCGGTAAAGACGACTGCCTGATTTTTTAATTTTTACTTCTTGCTTTTTTCTTTTATATTCATATCAAACTAAACATAGCACCATGATTAATTTTTCTGAATTAAAAGTGGGTGATATTGTGCTGGCGAAATATGAAGAACAGCTGCAGGAAGGAAAAATACTGCAGGTGGACGGAGAGACCAGGCAGGTATGTATTTTGACCCACGACGACCAGGAGAACTGGTACACCGCCGAAGAGCTTTTCCCTATCCCTGTCACGGAAGAGCAACTGATCAAACTCAAATTCAGGAAAACGGATCAGGCGCCCATCAACGGGAACGGGCAGGCATTCATACGCGGACCGTTCACCGTATTACTGGCACAGGGAGATCATCCGAAGATCACTTTGCATTACCGGGATGAGACCCGTAATATCGCAGGCAGCATCATGGTGCATCAGTTACAGAATCATTATCACGGGATGACGCTCTTTCATCTCGATTGAATAGAAAAGCCGCAGGAACAAGTCCTGCGGCTTTTTTTTGAGTGATTCCTATATTCCCTTCCGCGTTATTTCTTTTGTAACCTGATGGTATCCACCGTTGTGATCTGCCCAACGGTTACCACTACTCCGTCTTTTGATGCTGTTCTGAACGTAGTGTCCACAGGAATGAATTTCAGTGAATACGTCCCTGCATCTACGCCACGGATCTGGAATGCGCCCGGGCCGGTGTAAGTACTTGCAATCGTATCCGTTCCACGGATCGCCAGCACAGCGGTTTTCACACTGTCTGGCAATACAAAACCCTTGATATTACCGCCTATCGCCTGCAACACTCCACGGATCACAGGTTTCAGGATATACTTCCCGCTGTTGCCCGCTTTCACGATAGATTTAGCCACATCAAAATCCAGTGTGAGCTTGTTCATAATCCCGCCTACTACGTCCTGATTGATGTTCAGTTTCAGCACGGAATGTTGGGCGCTGGGAGCGTCCAGCATGATCTTCTCGCCTGTTCTGGTCACAATGTAGTTGTTGTCTCCCAGTATCAGGCGGATCTGGCTGATCTTACCGCTCGGGATTGCTGCTTCCGCTAGGATCGTATCCTTACCGTTCACCAGGTCCAGCAGATTGTAGGCACCCGGTTTAACGCCCTGAAGGCTGGTCCAGTTCTGGTCATCCTGGTCTGTTCTGTTGATACGGACGTCTTTAACGTCGATCCATACCTGTTTGAAATCACCGGGATCATCTGTGAGTGTAACACGGAGACGAGTAACTCCGTCATAATCGCCATTTTGACTGCTCTCGTTTTTGTTGCACGCGGTCATGAATACGATACCGCTGATGACGGCAGTACCCAGCACAAGGTTTTTCAATGAGAATGTTGACATATACTTGTTTATTGGTTCGCAAAGCAAATAGTCAGGTGCGTAATTACAAGTTAGATGCCAAACCGCTTGAAAAGTTTAAAACAATAAATTATTTTTTTAATATGACCTTCAAAGATATCGCAGGGGGTTTCTGCGTGCGTTGATGATGTAGTGCTTGATATTCATCCAGAAAGCGAGGATCATGTATACGATGAGGGGGGAACCCATCGTCAGAAAAGTAGCGTAAATAAAAAACAGCCTGATCCGGGAAGTGGCGATGCCTAACTTTTCACCGAGGGCTGCACAAACACCAAAGGCCTTCCACTCTACAAAATCCTTTATCTTGTTCATATATCAAATTTATTATAATCCAGAATAAATAACAAATGTAATTCGCCCCTTCAGCCCTGCTTCTTAACTTTAAAAACTCTCCGAAAATGATTAACTTCGCCCTGCAATTTTTAATATAATCGCTCTTAAATTATTTATTTCCATGGTGTTTGATATTGACATGATTAAAAAATTGTATGCGGCGTTGCCGGGTAAGGTGGAAGCTACCCGTAAACTGTTAGGGCGCCCGCTTACACTGGCTGAAAAGATCTTATATGCTCACCTGTATGCACCTGCCACCGCTCCATATGAAAAAGGGAAATCCTATGTGGAATTTGCCCCGGACCGTGTTGCCATGCAGGATGCTACCGCCCAGATGGCTTTGTTGCAGTTCATGACCTGTGGTCGTTCATCCGTTGCCGTGCCTTCCACGGTACACTGCGACCACCTGATCCAGGCTAAGACGGGCGCTGCGCAAGACCTTGCCGCTGCTATCGACACCAACAAGGAAGTTTACGATTTTCTGGCTTCTATTTCTGATAAATATGGCATCGGTTTCTGGAAACCCGGCGCCGGTATCATCCACCAGGTGGTACTCGAGAACTACGCTTTCCCCGGCGGTATGATGATTGGTACAGACTCCCATACGCCCAACGCCGGCGGCCTGGGTATGCTCGCCATCGGTGTAGGTGGCGCGGATGCGGTAGATGTAATGGCAGGTCTCGCATGGGAATTGAAGATGCCGAAGCTGATCGGTGTGAAACTGACCGGTAAACTGAGTGGATGGGCTTCTCCCAAAGACGTGATTCTGCGCGTGGCGGGTATCCTCACCGTAAAAGGCGGTACCGGCTGCATCGTGGAATATTTCGGTGAAGGGGCTGACAACCTGAGCGCTACCGGTAAAGGTACGATTTGTAACATGGGTGCAGAGATCGGGGCCACCTGTTCCGTATTTGCATACGACACAAAAATGTCCGACTACCTGAAGATGACCTCCCGTGCGGAAGTAGCCGCGCTGGCTGATGGCGTGAAAGAGCATCTTCGTCCGGACGAAGCCGTATACGCCGATCCTTCCAAATACTACGATCAGCTGATCGAGATCAACCTCGATGAGCTGGAACCTTATGTGAACGGTCCTTTTACCCCGGACCTCGCATGGCCTATTTCCAAGTTCGCGCAGGCGGTGAAAGAGAACAACTGGCCTGAGAAGCTGGAAGTTGCGCTCATCGGTTCCTGCACCAACTCTTCTTATGAAGACATCAGCCGTTCGGCTTCCCTGGCCAAACAGGCGATCGATAAAAAACTGAAAGTTCATTCCGAATTCACGATCACGCCCGGTTCCGAACTGGTGCGTTATACGATTGAAAGGGATGGTCTGTTGAATACTTTCGACCAGATCGGCGGTGTGGTACTGGCAAACGCCTGCGGTCCCTGCATCGGTCAATGGGCCCGTCATATCGACGATCCCAACCGCAAGAATTCCATCATTACTTCCTTCAACCGCAACTTCGCCAAACGTAACGATGGCCTCGCCTCTACGCATGCGTTTGTGGCTTCTCCCGAGATCGTGACCGCCCTGGCCATTGCCGGCGATCTGACCTTTAACCCGCTGACCGATACGCTGAAGAACGTGAACGGAGAAGATGTGAAGCTGGATGAGCCCACTGGTTTTGAACTGCCTCCGAAAGGCTTTGACGTGAAAGATGCCGGTTACCAGGCCCCTGCAGAAGACGGCAGCGGCGTTCAGGTGATCGTATCCCCCACTTCAGACCGGCTGCAACTGCTGGCGCCGTTCAGCGCATGGGAAGGCACAGACCTGAAAGGTCTGAAGCTCCTCATCAAAGCGAAAGGGAAATGTACCACTGACCACATCTCCATGGCAGGCCCCTGGTTGAAATACCGCGGCCACCTGGATAACATTTCCAATAACATGCTCATTGGCGCAGTGAATGCGTTCAACGATAAAACAGATACCGTTAAGAACCAGCTCACCGGCGCTTACGGTCCTGTACCGGCTACCCAGCGCGATTACAAAGCCGCCAAAGTAGGCTCCATTGTGGTAGGCGATGAGAACTACGGTGAAGGGTCCAGCCGCGAGCACGCTGCCATGGAGCCCCGCCACCTGGGTGTTCGTGCAATCCTGGTGAAGTCATTCGCCCGTATCCACGAAACCAACCTGAAAAAGCAGGGTATGCTGGCACTGACCTTTGCCGACAAGGAAGATTATGAAAAGATCCAGGAAGATGATACCATCGACATCCTGGGCCTGACTACCTTCGCTCCCGGCAAGCCGTTGACCGTTGCACTGCACCACAGTAACGGCACGCAGGATACCATCACTGTGAATCATACCTATAATGAGCAGCAGATCGAGTGGTTCAAAGCCGGCGGCGCGCTGAATGTGATCAGGGCGCAATTTGCGGCAGCAAAAAAATAACATGCCTTTAACATGTATAAAGGGCCCCGTTCTTCCGGAACGGGGCTTTTCTTTTTATATTCGGATACTGGCCTGAACCGCCTATGCACATAGATGAGATCCAAAAATACTGGCTGCTGCTCACACATCGTCAACAGGCAGCCTCCGATACCGCATTAAAGACCATTGAAAAGATCATTCGTCAATACAGCGGTGCAGGCAGGCATTATCATAATACCGCCCATCTGAGCGATCTCCTCTACCTGCAGCAACAATATGCATCCGCGATACAGGATAACGACAGCGTACTCTTCGCAATCTATTTCCATGACATCATCTACCATACCACACGGAAAGGCAGCGAAGCAAAAAGCGCCGCAGAAGCCGGCCGTTTCCTGAAAAAAATCGGCTATCCGCCGGAAAAACGGGAAAAGGTGCATACATTCATCCTTGCTACACAAACCCATCAGAATCCTCATCAGGACTCTGATCTGGACTATTTCCTCGATTTCGACCTGCACATCCTCGGCGCACCGCCTGCTCAATATAACGCCTATACGAAACTGATCCGGAAGGAGTACAGCCTCTACCCTTCTTTCCTCTATAAAAAAGGCCGCAAGACTTTACTGGAACATTTGCTGTGCAGGCCCTACATCTATAAATCAGCCCCCTTCCGCGAGAAGTACGAGAAAAAAGCCCGCGAGAACATGGGACGGGAACTGGAGCTGCTTTAGAACAAGGGTTTCTTTAACGCAAAACGCCTCACAAGACTGAAACGGAAATTTCCCGCGCCAAAGATCTGGTAAGCGCGGTTCACGGGAGATTCGCTGCGGGTAGTGATATCCACATAATGAATACCGGCGAAGTAACGACTGGAATTGTATCCTACAGAAAAACGGATGGTATTGTTCAACTGCCAGCCGATTGCACGCTGGGGACGCCGGGTATCCGGATAACGGAAGGTGGTTTGATTAACTCCTGCACTGCCCGTAAGGGACAGTGTAATAAAAAAATGCTTCTCTATCACGAACGTATGCGCGTACCCCGCATTAGCAGCGATGCTCAGGCTGGAAGTCTTATTGAACGTTTCATCGTCAAAAAAACCGTTCACTCCCAGATTCTGTGGCACCAATACCGAATCCCCGCGCATTTGCCACGCAAAGAATTCCCCGCCGATCATGAACGAACCGGCGCTCTTCTTCTGGTATTCATTCTGCAGGTATGCAGCGCGATAGGAGAAACGCTTGCTGTTGAAGATGTACTGGACATTCAGGCCGATATCCTTGTTGTACATATCCGGCCGCAGGTCTACAGGCGTTGGGTTGATGCGGCGGTTGGCCAGGTAATATCCCTTGTAATACTGGCCGTAAAAGTCGATAACAAGCTTACGGAGATAGACATGCGACTGCAGATCGAGGTACTTTGTTTTTCCGTAGCGGGCGTTGTCGTTATTGACAAAAGGGAAGTTAAACCCGAGGTTGAGGCCGAGGAATTTGTAATTGACGCCCACGCCCAGGTTATTGGTACTGTTCGGGCGGTAAAGCACTTCTTCCTTCAGCCGCCCGTCCACCATATCGTAATAGGTGTACTTGCGGGAACCGTAGAGTCTTACCGTCAGATCTTCCGTATGATCTTCGATGTACTTATCATCGTTCTCCGTCCTGAACAGCTTTTTCCAACGCTGCGCGGATACATCGGATACACAGATGGAGAACAGGAAGAGGAGTGCAAGACTTCGTATATTCATAACAGCAGTGGCGCAGTACTTCCGTACAAGATACATCAATCCGGCAATTCTATCACTTCCAATGCCTTGATCTCTCCATTTTCCAGGTCGAAACGTACCAACGTTTTGACTTTATGCCAGCCCTGTTTTCCGCAGGCGCCCGGATTGATGTGCAGGAGTTGCAGCGCGGGGTCAGGGATCACTTTCAGGATGTGGGAATGGCCGCAGATGAAGAGTTTGGGGCGTTTCTGCACGATGTGAGGCTTCAGTGCAGGTGTGTATTTGGGTGGATAGCCGCCGATGTGGGTCATCCAGACTTTCACGCCTTCGCAGATAAAGAGATTGTGCTCGGGATAACGGATACGGATATCCTGTCCGTCGATATTTCCGTATACAGCGCGGAAGGGTTTGAACGCTTCCAGTTCATCCGCCAGAGCCACACTGCCGATATCGCCGGCATGCCATATCTCGTCTACTTTCTCGAAATATTTGAATACCTGCGGGTGGAGGTAGCCATGGGTGTCTGACATTAAGCCGATCTTCTTCATACTGCGAAAGTAGAATTTACACGGCAAAATAGTTCATCACCACTTCAAACATGAGGGAAGCGGCGAGCTTTGCGGTGCGATAGTCGTCATCCAGCGAAGGGTTCAGCTCCGCGATGTCCATTCCGGCCAGCTTTCCGCTGCGGAGTACAGTGCGGTAACAATCGAGGAAAAGTGCGTCAGGACTGAGCCCGTTGAAGGCGGTTGCGCTTACGCCCGGGGCGTAGGGGGCGGCAAATACGTCCATGCATGTGGTGAGGTAGATTTTGTCCGTACGCCTGATGAAAGCGTTTATGGCGCTGAGTAACTGCTCTCTGTATTTCAATTGAAAGAGGGAAGCGTGGAGGTATTCTGTGCCGAGGGAGTCTGCTATATTGAACAACCTGCGGGTATTGCTGTTCCGTTGAATCCCCAGCACCATGTAATGAAATGGCACACCTTCCGCAGCCCTTTCCTGCGCGATCTGCCAGAAGCCCGTACCGGAGCTGACGCCCTCAGCCCCCGGTTCCCGCAAATCAAAATGCGCATCAAAATTGATAACGCCCAATTGTTGCTGTGGGCCGAGGAAACGGCGGATACCGCGTTCATGCCCATAAGCGATCTCATGCCCGCCTCCCATTAATACCGGCAGATAGCCTGCCTCCAAAATATGTTGAACAGTCGCGGAAAGCGCTTCCTGCGCCATCTCCAACTGACGTCCTTCACACACGATGTCTCCGGCGTCTATCAGCAAATGATCATCGAAATGAACCGGAAAATTGGCACACATGTTCCGTAAGGCCGATGGTCCGGCTACAGCACCGGTTCTTCCTTTGTTTCTCCGCACGCCTTCATCCGAAGCAAAACCGAGGAAGGCGATGCCTTTCTGTTCCGGCCGGAGTACAGGCAGCTTTTCGCGGCTCACATCCACCGTCCGGATCACCTGGTGCCAGCGCCAAACATCCGGCTCCTGGCCATCTATGCGGCCCTGCCAGATGTTCTGATGAGATGGTTGATAGCAAACAAGGGTCATGATATGAGATTTAGATACGTTTTTCTTTTTTCCAGACCATGAAAGGTTTCATACTACCCTGCTGATAAAGAATCTCCCGGTAGTCTTTACAGGGATAAGCCTGCCAGTCCTGCTGCGGCATCGCCATGCCCAGCGCTTTCGCTGCCCGGGAGGTGAGTGCCGCAAACACCTCAGCCGAAGATAACCTTTCTGCCGCACTCATCACCGCGGCCTGTAGCAACAGGTCTCCCATCGGCGCGGAGCCTGGGTTCCAGTCGCTCGCGATCGCGAGGCAGGCCCCGGCGTCCAGCAGTTTCCTCGCAGGCGCATAGGCAACCCCTAACCCCAGGGATGCTCCCGGCAAAGCAACGGCTACTGTACCTGAAGCAGCTAATCTTCGTATATCCGTTTCCGTTGAAGCCTCAAGATGATCCGCGGAAAGGGCGTTCATTTCTACAGCTACTGCCGATCCCCCGCTACTGAACTGATCCGCATGCACCGTGATCCGGAAGTCCTTCACCTGTTGCAGGAACTGTTTTGCCGCTGCCGGTGAAAATGCCGTGTCCTCAATAAAAATGTCGATCCGATCCGCGAGCTGTTCTTCTCTTATAACAGGCAGTAATTCTGTTAGGACCCAGTGCAGGTAAGCTTTTTCATCTCCGTCAAAATCTTTTGGACGGATGTGTGCAGCCAGACAGGCAGGGATCAGCGTGGCTTTGGTATAGAGCGATGCCGTGCGGATCGCACGCAGCATTTTCAGTTCATTCTCCAGGTCAAGTCCGTATCCGCTTTTTACTTCAATGGTGGTGACGCCTTGCTTCAGATGCCGGTTTGCGCGGGCCACGGTATGTTCGGTGAGTTCGGTATCGTCCGCGGCGCGGGTTTTAGTGACGGAATCCCAGATACCGCCGCCTGCGCGGGCAATGTCCAGATAAGACTTTCCCGCGATGCGCATGGCGTAATCCATACTGCGGGAACCTGCAAAGCAGATATGCGTATGGCAATCGATGAAGCCCGGCAGTAATACCGCCGGTTCATCGATGAATTCTTTTTCCGCAGCAGGATGTTGCTGCGCCAGTTGCCGGTAATCTCCTATCACCGGGTCTTTACCTTCCTCCACCCATATACCGCCATGCTCAATGATCTCCAGCTGTTCGTCTTTCAGCGGGCCTTTCAGCGGCAGGCCGGTTAAGGGGAGTATCTGTGTAAACGGACCTATGAGTCTCATGTGATGACGTTTTAATATTGCTCCATCTTCTCCTTCCACTCCTGCGCTTTCTCATATCCTGCGTCCGCATGCCGGAAAATACCCAACGCCGGATCGTTGTACAGCACGCGTTTGAGACAGGCCGCTGCACGATCTGTTCCATCCGCCAGCACTACCATTCCCGCGTGCTGCGAATAGCCCATGCCCACGCCTCCGCCATGATGGAAGGAAACCCAGGTAGCGCCACCGGCGGTGTTGGACATGAGGTTGAGCAACGTCCAGTCAGAAACCGCATCTGACCCATCTTTCATCGCTTCCGTTTCCCGGTTGGGAGATGCCACGGAACCGCAATCCAGATGATCCCGCCCGATCACGATCGGCGCTTTCACCCTGCCGGTTCTCACCAGCTCATTGAAGATCAGTCCTGCTTTCTCCCGTTCTCCCATCCCCAGCCAGCATATCCGGGCAGGAAGCCCCTGAAAAGCGACCCGCTCCTGCGCTTTATGCAACCAGTTGATCAGCGGTCCGTTGTCGGGAAACGCTTCCATTAATGCACGGTCTGTCGTATAGATATCTTCCGGATCACCGGAAAGGGCCACCCAGCGGAAGGGACCTTTACCCTCGCAGAAAAGCGGCCGGATGTAGGCCGGTGTGAATCCGGGGAAATTGAAGGCATGGGCTTCTCCGCCTTCTTTCGCAAATTCCCGCAGGTTATTCCCGTAATCAAAGGTCACTGCCCCGCGGCGCTGGAGTTCCAGCATATAACCCACATGGCGCACCATGCTCTTCAGCGAATGTTCTTTATAGATAACGGGATCAGATATACGTAATTTGGCAGCGGCTTCGAGGGCCATGCCGTTGGGGATGTACCCATTTACCGGGTCGTGAGCGGAAGTCTGGTCTGTGAGAATGTCCGGCACAATGTTATCGCGGAGCAGCTTTTCAAGGAGATCACCCGCGTCGCTGACGAGGCCGATGGATATAGCCTCCCCTTTTGCCTGCGCTTCCTTCGCCCATGCGATCGCCTCTTCATAAGAATGTGTCATACGGTCGATATACTTCGTATCGATACGCTTCTGAATACGCGCGGGATCCACATCCGCACCAAGGAACACCGCACCCGCCATGGTAGCGGCCAGGGGCTGGGCGCCGCCCATGCCGCCAAGACCGGCAGTGACCAGCAACCGGCCCTTCAGGTCTCCCCTGAAGTGCTGGCGACCGCATTCCATAAAGGTTTCATAAGTTCCCTGCAGAATCCCCTGCGTACCGATATAGATCCAGCTTCCGGCTGTCATCTGCCCATACATCATCAGCCCTTTTGCACGCAATTCGTTGAAATGCTCCCAGGTGGCCCACTTTGGCACCAGGTTGCTGTTGGCCAGCAATACGCGCGGGGCCTGCGGATGTGTACGGACGATGCCCACCGGCTTACCGGACTGTACCAACAGAGAATGCTCCTCATCCAGTGTCAGCAACGTTTGTATGATCTGCTGCAATGCTTCCCGGTTACGCGCCGCCTGCCCGATGCCACCGTAAACAACAAGCTCGTCAGGGTTCTCTGCTACTTCGTGATCAAGATTATTCAACAGCATGCGCAAAGGCGCTTCCGTTTGCCAGGAACGGGCATTCAGCTGCGTTCCGCGAGGGGCTTTATAATGCGGATGCGCCGCGTAAGTATCAAGAAAGCCGGAATTGTTTTTCATATGATCCGTTTAAATTGATTTGGTGTATGGTGGCAGCGTTGTTAACCGTGCGCACAAGTGATTCGTCTGTAATGATCTCATGCAGGGCCGCGATATCTTTGGCAAAGATGCGGTCTTTCCGGGCGAAGGAGACTTTTTCCCGCACAAACCGGTGCGCCATTTCCAATACCGGAGCGGATTGCAGCGGGCGGCGGAAATCGATCGCCTGTGTGGCATACAACAGCTCTATGGCCAGGATGTATTCGAGGTTGCCGATCACCTGCATCAGCTTTCTGCCGCTGATGGATCCCATGGAAACATGATCTTCCTGTCCGAGTGAAGTGGGCACACTATCCGCGCTGGCCGGGAAGCAGAGCGTTTTATTCTCTGTTACCAGCGCCGCGGTGGTGTATTGCGGGATCATGAAACCGGAGTTTAGTCCTGCTTCCTCTATCAGGAGTTTCGGCAGGCC
Organism: Chitinophaga niabensis; assembly: GCA_017849435.1. Lineage (GTDB taxonomy): Bacteria > Bacteroidota > Bacteroidia > Chitinophagales > Chitinophagaceae > Chitinophaga > Chitinophaga niabensis_A. Next base: position 29,398 of record JAFIGY010000021.1, on the reverse strand, counting down.
ATACCGGCCTTCGATCATCATATAACACCGGCGGTCCGAGATATTGCCCAGCTCGGCGGCGGCGATGGTCGCGTAATCCAGCGGAAGGGCCATTGGCTGTCCGTGGAAATTCCCGCCACTGATAGTGTCTTCCGCACTGAAGATCACCGGATTATCGGTAACAGCATTCAGTTCAATAGAGGTCAGTTCCTCGAGGTGTTTCCATGCAGTGCGGGAGGCGCCATGCACCTGTGGCATGCAGCGCAGGGAGTAGGGGTCCTGCACCCGATCGCAATCCACATGGGAAGCCATGATAGCCGAGCCGCGAAGCAGGGCGCTCAGGCGATGCGCCACCAGCTGATTGCCCGGGTAAGGACGTATACTGTGTAAGCGGGGGTCGAAGGGTTTGGCAGTGCCCATCAGACCTTCGAGCGACAAGGCACCGATAATGTCCGCAGCCTCGAGGGCATTGTGCAGGCGGGCTACCGCCTTCACGGCAAAGGAAAGAATGAACTGCGTGCCGTTGATGAGTGCCAGTCCTTCTTTAGGCCCCAGTACCACGGGGTGCAGTCCTGCTTCCTGCAAAGCCTCTCCTGCCGGCATTTTCACGCCTTTATGCCAAACCTCTCCCAGTCCGATCAACGGCAGGAAAAGATGCGCCAGCGGCGCCAGGTCTCCGGAAGCCCCTACGGAACCCTTCTCCGGCACCAGTGGCGTTATCTGCTGTTCAATATGCCAGAGGATGCGTTCCAGTGTTGCCGGGTTCACGCCTGAATATCCCTGCGCCAGGGCATGTACCTTGGTGATCAGCATCAGCCGCGCGATCTCTTCGGGAATAGGCGCTCCAACGCCTACACTGTGGCTTTGAAGGATATTGTATTGCAAGGTTCGTGTATCCGTTTCCGATATCTTGGTATCGCAAAGCGGGCCGAAGCCTGTGTTCACGCCATATACCGTGGTGTGATGCTGTACAATGGCCTGCACATGCGCATGGCTGGCCTGTACTTTAGCCATCACCTCCGGTGTAAGCACCCCGCGGATACGGCCGGATGCGATGTCCAGCGCAATGCCGGGAGTGAGATGATCGGCTCCGTATTGAAAGGTCCGGTTCATTTTATGATGCAATTGTTTTGGTGTTATCGTTCATGGCACGGAGTATCCGCATGGCCAGCGGAGCCTCTTCCACCGCCTGTTCCAGGGCGCCGATCGCTTCGAGTATCCTGCTGCTTTGCTTATGCTCCGCTGCCAGCCGGTTCATGGCAGCATCTATACCTTTCCATACCGGCAGTACCTGCCGGAGCAGTTCCTCTCCTTTTTTGGTGAACACCACCCATTGGCGGCGCCCGTCTTCTTCACAGCGGCTCGTTCTTACAAGCCCCTTCTTCTTCAGGTTCGTGATCAGCTGGCTCACAGCGGAATGGGATACCTCCAGCTCCGTGGCAATGTCCATCAGCGTTAGTCTTTCTTTTTGGGACAGGAGGTAGAACAACGGGAACCAGCTGGCATCAAAAGGAATGCCTGCCTGGTCATACACCTTGTTCACCTCTGCCAGGAAGTATTCGCTCAAACGCCGCAGGCGACTGCCGAAGATGAGGTAACCAAGTTTTGGGTAGAAGCTCATAAAAAATATATAAGTACTTATATATTTTACAATATTAAGAAATCCGGCTCAATCTGCCCGGATTTTTTTTTGCGGCGGTTATTTCCTTTTTACATCGAACCAGACAGGTGATTTGTCCTCGTGATCCCCATTGTAGTTAATACAAAGTTCCTCTCCTTTTTTAATGGTGCGGCGGGTCTTGATGGCCATCGTTTCCGCATCAAAGTCCATTTCATATTCACAGTTGGGGTCGTAGGAGTGGTTGTAGATGGAGCAAAAGCCTAATGCAATACAGGAGCGGGTTTCCCGTATTCCCCAGAGGAAAATGTAATTGTGCAGCTTGGTTTTGTCCACTATTTGCGTATCGCTGTTAGACAGTACCAGTACCGGAGAAATTTCAATCAATGTTCCGGCGGGGATGGCTTCTTTGGTGAAAACACCACGGCCTTTTTCTTTTGTTTTGTTGACGTATAAATACGGCTTGATCATAATCTCGCTTGATAAAGAAGGCGTAAAGTAACATCAAAGCATCCAGTTATCAAAATAACAAATCCTGATCCTGGTGGAAGGGAATCGTAATAGATATTATTTTTGCCGGTATGATCAATTATAATCCGAAAGACTGGTTTACATTCATCTTCCGTATCCACAAGGCCGATACCGTAAAAAAGCTGTTTCCCATGTTCATTGCCATGGCGCTTTATTCTGCGGCTATTGCCTGGCTGGAGCTGGAAGTGTTCAGGCTGTCGGAGAAAGACCATATCCGTAACATCACCAACATGCATGGCCTGCTGGGCTTTGTGATCTCCCTGCTGCTGGTGTTCCGTACCAATACGGCTTATGACCGCTGGTGGGAAGGCCGCCGGCAATGGGGCACTTTGGTGAACAACAGTCGTAACCTTGCGATCAAGCTACAGTCCATGCTCCCGGCAGGGCATACCGCCCGGGCGTACTTCCGGCAGATGATACCGAACTATGCCTTTGCGTTGAAGGATCACCTGCGGGGGGAATTTCACGGGGACGTGCTGGAGGGAATGAACAAAGAGGCCCTGGCCTTGTTCAGAACGGGCGTTCATGTACCCAATCAGCTGGCAGTGCAGCTTCAGGCACAGGTCACCGAGCTGTATCGGCAGCAGGTGATCTCCGGGGAACAGCTGGTCACACTGAACACACAGCTGGAGTCGTTTACTGATGTGTGCGGCGCCTGTGAGCGGATCAGGAGCACACCTATCCCCTTTTCCTACAGCGTATTCCTCAAGAAGTTCATCTTCTTTTACGTGATGACGCTGCCGATGGGGTATGTATTCGGATTGGGATACCTGGTGATCCCGATGGTGGTATTCATTTTTTACGTCCTTGCCAGCCTGGAACTGATCGCTGAAGAGATTGAGGACCCCTTCGGCAAGGACGCCAACGATCTGCCTACGGACCAGATCAGCAACAACATCCGCAAACACGTACAGGAAATACTCTGATCATCTATCTTATCATCCAACCAAGCGCAGGACCATATGGAAAATGAAGTATTACAGGAAAAGTTTGAGCAGCTGGTAAAGGAACAGGACTACCCCACCCTGAAAATCTTCCTGGACGACCAGCTCATCACAGACATTGCAGAACTGATCTATGAAGAACCGGATCAGGCAGTGCCGATCATGACCAACCTGACGCTGAGCCGCGCCGTGGCTACCTTCAGGATCCTTGAGTTCCCTTCGCAGGAAGACATTATCCGCGCGCTGCCGGCAGCCAAAACGGCGGAACTGCTCAACGAACTGCCGCCGGACGACCGCGCCGCTTTTCTCGGAGAGCTGCCCAGTCAGGCCGTTCAGGAGCTCATCAAGCTGCTGGAGCCCGAAGAACGGAAAGTGACCCTCTCCCTGCTGGGATACCCTGAGAACAGCGTGGGCCGTATCATGACGCCGGATTACATTGCCGCCAAAGCGCACTGGACTGTGGAAAAGGTATTGCATCATATCCGGATGTACGGCCGCGACAGTGAAACGATTGATGTGATCTATGTGATAGACCGTGAAGGCAGGCTATTGGATGACTTCAGGATCAGGGAGATCCTCCTTGTATCCCCCGATACGGTCGTCAGCACACTTATGGATGAACGCTTCGTGGCCCTGCATGTGAACGACGATCAGGAAGAAGCCATCCAGGTATTCCGGCTTGAAAATCGTGTAGCCCTTCCCGTGTTGGACGATAAAGGCGTGTTGCTCGGCATCGTTACGATCGATGATATGTTGTGGATCGCGAATGAAGAACATACGGAAGATATCCAGAAGATCGGTGGTACCGAAGCGCTGGACGAGCCCTATCTCGATATGCCGCTCTTCCGCCTGCTCAAGAAGCGGGTAGGCTGGTTGGTGATACTCTTCGTAGGGGAAATGCTCACTGCTTCCGTGATGAATTATTTTGAAGACGAGATCGCAAAAGCCGTAGTGCTGGCACTTTTCATACCCCTGATCATTTCCAGTGGCGGTAACAGCGGTTCACAGGCCTCCACCCTCATCATCCAGGCAATGGCGCTGGGGGAAGTACGGCTTTCCGACTGGTGGCGCGTGATGCGCCGGGAAATCCTCTCCGGCCTGATGCTGGGCAGTGTACTGGGGGCTATTGGCTTTACCCGCGTTATGATATGGCAGAGCCTCTTCGGATCATACGGCGCACATACCATCCTGATCGGTATTGTGCTCGGTGTGTCGCTGATCGGTGTTGTGTTGTGGGGAACGCTCTCCGGGTCCATGTTGCCACTGATCCTTAAAAAGGTCGGCGCCGACCCTGCCAGCTCCTCCGCTCCTTTTGTAGCCACGCTGGTGGATGTGACCGGGTTGCTGATCTATTTCAGCGTAGCCTACCTGTTCCTGAAAGGCATCCTGCTTTAGTAAGTCTTTCTTTCTACCGATACCCTGTCCCTCGTTTTTCGAAGGATGAACAGATTTCCATAATCTTTATCTCCAATGGAATCTATGCCGGGTTTGGCGCTGAGGCTCTTCATAATGGGGATGAGCGTATTGCTGTGCCCGATAACGAGTATCCTTTTGCCCCAGTCGTGGTGACGACTGATCTCATATAACAGCGATTCTCCCGTACTGTCCGCCCGGTAAAATACCGTATCCACTTTCCCCCGGATGCGCAGGGAATCCCCGGTTTGCACGCTGCGTTTGTAGGGCGTATGATAGATCCTGCTGATAGAAGAATCTTTCAGCAAACGATACAAGGCCCCCGCCCGTACACACCCTGCCGCCGTCAACGTGGAATCCACACCGGGATTCTTTTCCGCATGACGTACAAGGAAAAGCGTACCGGTGAGGAAGGTTGTATCCTCAGACACCGGTATCTGTTCCCGCTCCTGCTGCTGCCGCTGTGTGCAGGCTGCCAAAACACCGGCGATCCATAAGCCGGTCATCATTTTACGCAACTTCATGCCGCTTGTTTACTTATATTGCAACAAATTATAAAATTCTACACTATTATATGCAAAAAATACTGCTTCCGCTGGCGGGCTTGTTCCTGACCAGCGTTGCCTGTGCACAACAACTGACCATTGAAAAGATCATGCGCGATCCGAAATGGATCGGAACTTCTCCGGACAATCTTTACTGGAGCCCCGACGGCAAGACCATCTACTTTTCCTGGAATCCCGACAAAGCGCAGGCGGACTCCCTGTACTCCATCACACTCGCCAAACATACTCCCGCAAAGACCGTTCCGGCTGACCGGCAACGGATCGCGGCGCGGCATTTCGGGAAATATAATAAAGCACAGACGCAGCTCGTCTACACCTATTATGGGGACATTTACCTGATGGAGGTGGCCTCGGGCAAGGAGACCCGCATCACCAACACGGCGGAAACAGAAATGGGGGTTGACTTTGCCATGAACGATACCCGCATCGTCTTCCGCCGCAACCGCAATTTGTATACCTGGGACATACATACCGGTCTGATAGAACAAATGGCAGAATTCGCACACGGCTCCAAACCCATGGAGAGAACAGAGCGCCTCAGCCCGCAGGATCAGTTCCTGAAAAATCAGCAACAGGAACTGATGCAGATCGTACGGGACCGCAAAGCTAAAGCCGATGCAGCGGAAGCTTACAACAAAAGCCTTCCGAAAATGAAAGAACTGCGCCCCCTCTACCTCGGGGACAAAAGTCTGACCGAAGTGATCCTCAGCCCTGACGGACGATATGTAACCTACCGTCTGTACGATGAACCCGCCGGCGAGAAAAACACCATCGTCCCCAGCTATGTAACGGAAAGCGGCTACACGACAGATATCCGCGGCCGATCCAAAGTAGGCGGACCGCAAGGGAGCTACGAATCCTTCATCTTCGACCGGGTGAAAGATACGGTGATCTCCATCAAAACCGCCGGCATCCCGGGTATCACCGATAAGCCGGACTACGCGAAAGACTATCCGAAAAAAGATACCGCCGCCAAAAAACGCGGCGTAGTGGTGAACGGCCCGTTCTGGTCCGAGAAAGGCAGCAACGCCGTAGTGGAAGTGATCTCACAGGATAACAAAGACCGCTGGCTCCTGCTGCTCGATCCCTCCACCGGCGGCCTCCGCCTTCTGGACCGCCAGCGTGATGAAGCCTGGATCGGCGGCCCCGGCATCGGGTGGGGTGGTAATCTCGGATGGATCGATGAACAAACGTTCTGGTTCCAGAGCGAAGCCACCGGCTATTCCCACCTGTACACCATCAACGTGGGCACCGGCAAAAAAACCGCGCTCACCAGCGGGAACTACGAAGTGCAGGACGTCACCCTGTCCAATAACAAACAACATTTCTACATCCTCACCAACGAAGTGGATCCCGGTGAAAAACAATACTACCGCATTCCGGTAACCGGTGGCAAGACGGAACGCCTTACCACCATGCCCGGTGCACATACCGTCAGCCTTTCTCCTGACGAAAAATGGATCACCTTCCGGTACTCCTCCTCCAACAAACCCTGGGAGATGTATCTGCAGGAAAACAAGGCAGGCGCAAAACCAGTGCAGATTACTCATCTGGCACAATCAGACGAGTTCAAAGCATATCCCTGGCGGGAAGCGAACGTGATCACCTTTAAGGCCCGCGACAATCAAATGGTACATGCCAGGTTGTATACACCGGAAACGGCTAAACGAAATGGTGCAGCGGTGATATTCGTACATGGCGCAGGGTACCTCCAGAACGCGCATAAATGGTGGAGCCAGTATTTCCGCGAATACATGTTCCATAACCTGCTCACCGATCTCGGGTATACCGTGCTGGACATCGATTACCGCGGAAGCTCCGGCTATGGCCGCGACTGGCGGACAGGCATTTACCGTTATATGGGTGGCAAAGACCTCACCGACCAGGTGGACGGTGCGCATTATCTCGCGCAGAACTATGGCGTAGACCCTAAGCGCATCGGCATCTACGGTGGCAGCTATGGCGGCTTTATCACACTGATGGCCATGTTCACCACCCCGGATGAATTCGCGGCAGGTGCAGCGCTGCGCTCCGTAACCGACTGGGCGCACTACAATCACGGATATACTTCCAACATCCTCAATGAACCGTATACTGACAGCATTGCGTATCGCCGCTCCTCTCCCATTTACTTTGCAGAAGGCCTGAAAGGGCGCCTGCTCATGTGTCACGGTATGGTAGATACCAATGTACATTTCGAGGACATTGTGCGGCTCAGCCAACGGCTCATCGAACTGGGCAAGAACAACTGGGAACTGGCGGTTTATCCCGTGGAAGATCACGGATTCACCGAACCTGCCAGCTGGACAGACGAGTACAAACGCATCCTCGGCCTGTTCCAGGAGGTGCTGCTAAAGCGCTAATTTCAGTATCTTTGGGTAGCATCAAATCCCTACCATCCTCTTATATGAATTATTTGCAAAGAAGCGTGTTGATGTGTCTGTTGCTGATAACAGGCACCGTTGGGTTTGCACAGCAGAAGAAGAAATACCAGGGCTTATTGTGGGAGATCAGCGGCAGGAATATGCAGAAGCCCTCTTACCTGTTTGGTACCATGCACGTAAGCAGTAAGCTTGCGTTCCATCTCAGCGATTCCTTTTATTACTGTATCAGGCGTTCGGATATTGTGGCACTGGAAACGGACCCACAGCGGCTGCAGGAGGATTTTTCCAAAAGCAATATGCTCCGCCTCAGCTCCCGTTATGTGACGGAGCTAAGCAACAGCGGCAACATGTCCAAAGACGCATTCACCATCGGTGCATACAACGACCTCATCCGGACCGGCCTCACCTACCGGCCCGAGATGATCAACCATCTGTTATACCGCTCCTTTGCCGCACAGGAAGATTTTGAGGAAGATACCTTCCTGGATATGTACATCTTCCAGGTAGGCCGGAAAATGGGCAAGAAAGCCACCGGCGTGGAAAGCTTCCAGGAGTCGGAGCGTTTGATGCTGGAAGCTTACCGCGATGCTTCCAAAGAAAAGAAAACAAAAAAACCGGTACGGGAAAGTGAATCCGCTACGGACGTACGCACACTGCTGAACGATGCTTACCGCCGCGGCAACCTGGATGTGCTGGATTCGCTTTCCAATGAACAATACAGCTCTCCCGCTTTTATAGAAAAATTCCTCTACAGGCGCAATGAGAACATGTTCCATGTGATCGACTCCATCATCTCGCATGCCAGCCTGTTCGCAGGCGTAGGCGCCGCGCATCTGCCGGGAGACCGCGGGCTGATCAGTCTGCTCCGGAAAGCCGGCTACAACGTAAGACCAGTGGCGATCACGAACAGGGACAGTGAGCAGAAGGATCAGCTGGAGAAGATAAAAGCCCCGGTGACCTTCCAGCCTTATACTTCGGAAGATGGATGGATCAAGGCGGAGCTGCCCGGGAAACTTTACAATTTCAGCGCGCTCACCATGCTGCATCAATTGCAGTATGCGGACCTTGCCAACGGCGCCTATTACCTCGTGAGCCGGATCAAAACCAATGCGCTCAGCCTTGGGCAAACGGAACAGGATGTGTTTGAGAAGATCGACAGCCTGCTTTATGAAAACATTCCCGGCAAGATCATCTCCAAAAACACGATTCACCGAAACGGCTATACGGGATTTGATATCCGCAACCGTACCCGGCGCGGCGATATGCAGCGGTACAACATATTCATCACGCCGTTTGAAGTATTCATCTTCAAGATCAGTGGGAATGGTGAATATGCGGATGGAGAAGAAGCCGATCATTTTTTTTCGTCCATTCAGCTGAAACCCATGAGCAGCAGCGGATGGGTGACATACCAGGCTCCTTCCGCCGGGTTCTCGGTAAAGATGCCGCACATACCTGTCTTTGCCAACAACATCACCCTGCGCTCACTGGGCAAACGGCAGGAATATGAAGCATTGGACAAACAGACCGGTAACAGCTTCCTCATCATCCGTAAAACCATCCCGGATTACAGCGTCCTCGAAGAAGACACGGTGGATCTCGGGTTTGCCGAGGAAAGCTTCCAGCAGTCCCAATTCGTGAAGCAGCAGAAAGGCCGGAAGGTCATCACCTGGCAAGGCCGCCCCTGCCTGGAGTTCACTGATCTGAATAACGATAACAGCTATACGCAAACACGCATCTTCGCCCAGGGGCCACATTACTACCTGCTGGCCGCCCGTTACAGGAATGACAGGAAACAGGCACAGGAGTTCTTCAATTCCTTTGTGCCCGGGAACCCGGTTTACAAACAGTTTGAACCGTATACAGATACCAGCCTTCACTATACCGTCAGAACTGCCGTAACGCCTAAAGACGATGACGCCCTGGCTGCTACATTCACTGGCGTTTCCCGGACGGAAGAAAATACCGATCATCTTTACAAATCCCAAAGCCAGCCCTTCCGGGTAGACAGTACCGGGGAAGAGATCATCATTTTCTTTCAGAAATTCGACCGTTATTTCTCCGTAAAGGACAGCGCATTGTATTGGGAAAACCAGATCAACGACATCACAGACAAAGGAGATTATGTAATCCAGCGCAAGCAGTTCAGTACCCTTCCCGGCGGAGGCATGAGCATGCTGCTGCAAATGCGGGATACCAACAGCACAAGGGGCTTCCTTTGCAAAGTGATCATCCGCAACGGCGCCCAGTATACCCTCAGCAACATTACAGACAACATACAGGGCCCATCCGCCTTCGTCAATACCTTCTTTGACAGTTTTACGCCCCGTGACACCGTGTTCGGGGGATCCATTTTCCGGAGCAAAGCTCCCGAGTTCTTTGCCGATCTTGCCAGCAAAGACAGCACGATCCGCAAACAGGCGAGGAGCTCCATCGAAAAGGTAAAGTTCGAAAAAGAACACGCGCCGGCATTGATCCATGTGATCAGGAACTGGAACAGCAGCGAGAAAAATTATCTCGACACCAAAAATGAACTGTTCCTGAAACTTGGCACCATCCATCATCCGGATGTACTGCCTTTCCTGAAGAATGCCTACATCGCGGCAAATGATACCGCCAGCCTGCAACACAGCATCCTTACCGGTATATTGCGACAACAAACGGCTGAAGGCAATGCGCTTTTTAAGGAACTGGTGCTGAAGGAGATCCCTGTTTTCAGCGGAGATCAATTCATTTACTCCCTTTTGCATCCGCTCTACGATTCCCTGCAGCTCACCCGGTCACTTTTCCCCGACCTCCTCGAACTCACCGCGCTGACGGATTACAAGGAGCCCGTGTACAGTCTGCTTGCCACCCTTGTAGACAGCAGCATGATCAACCCTTCCCTTTACGAACACCATATCAGTCAGATTGCTTTTGATGCCCGCATTGCCCTCCAGAAAGACCTCGCAGGGGAGCAGGAACAGGGAACGGCAAATGAAGAACAGGACGAAGAACGATATCATTCCAATACCACCCTGCAGGACTATGCCACACTGCTATTACCTTACCGCAACAGCAACAGGAATGCCGCCCGTTTCTTTGCCCGGTATGAAACGATCAAAAATCCCCTTCAGCAGATATCCCTCGCCATCCTTTATCTCCGCAATCACCTGCCCGTGTCAGACAGCCTGATGGAAAGCATTGCCGCACAGGAAAAATACCGGATCACATTATGGGATGCCCTGAGCGACATCAAACAGCTGGACAAATTCCCCGGCGCCTATAAAAAGCAGGAAGCCATTGCCAAAAGCGTCCTTTACAGTGCCGTCAACTACAATACCAAGCTGGATTCCGTAGTACTTTTGAGCAAACAGCATACTACCCATCGGTTCAAAAAAGGCATCGTTTATCTTTACAAATACAAGCAGAAAGAAGAAGACAGCTGGTATCTCGGGATCAGCGGCCTGCAGCCGGACGATGAAAAAATGTGTTCCAACAACGAATCACTCACACAGCTGACAGATATCCGTTTCAATACAAATCAACCTATCCCCGAGCAGTTCCACAAAGTATTACGGCGCGTGAAATACCGCAACCGTTACAAATGGGATTATGATATGAACCTTGGTGCAATGATGAATTCCAACAACTAAAGAAAAAATTTAAAGCAACGGACTGGTACGGTAGACAATTTTTACCGGCAAAACCGTTATTTTTACTTTTTACTTTTTTTAACCTCATGCGTTTTTAATTATGTGTGGAATCGTAGCATACATAGGTCACCGGGAAGCTTATCCGGTAGTATTGAAAGGCCTGAAACGGCTTGAATACAGGGGATACGACAGTACCGGCGTAGCTTTACTTAACGGGGGAAGTTTGAAAGTGTACAAGAAAAAGGGCAAAGTAGCGGAACTGGAAGACTTCGTACTCGGGAAAGACCTCAAAAGTCATATTTCCATCGGGCACACCCGCTGGGCCACCCACGGCGAACCAAATGACCGTAACGCGCACCCTCAATTGTCCGGAGACGGCAAGCTGGCCATGGTGCACAATGGCATCATCGAGAATTATGCGCAGCTCAAGCAGGAACTGCTCAACAAAGGCCATCAATTCACGAGCGATACCGATACAGAGGTATTGATCCACTTCATCCAGGAGATCAAAAGCAGCAACCAGTGCAGTACAGAAGAGGCGGTACGCATCGCGCTCAAGCGGGTGGTGGGCGCCTATGTGATCCTGATCGTGGATGAGGACGATCCTGATACCCTCATCGCTGCGCGGAAGGGAAGTCCGCTGGTGATCGGCGTAGGAAAAGGAGAACATTTCCTCGCTTCCGATGCGTCGCCCATCGTGGAGTACACGAAAGAAGTAGTATATGTGAACGACTACGAGATCGCCATCGTGAAAGCCGATGAGCTGATCCTCAAAAATATTTCCAACGAGATACAAACGCCATATATCCAGAAGCTGGACATGGAGCTGGCTGCCATCGAAAAAGGCGGTTACGCGCATTTCATGCTGAAAGAAATATTCGAGCAGCCGCAGACGATCTTTGACAGTCTCCGCGGACGCCTGGACGCCAAAGGCGGCAAGCTTACGCTGGGCGGACTGCGTGAGCATATGGACCTTTTAAAGGAAGCCAACCGGATCATCATCGTTGCCTGCGGCACTTCCTGGCATGCCGGGCTCGTGGCCGAATACATGATCGAAGAGCTCTGCCGCATTCCCGTGGAAGTGGAATATGCTTCGGAATTCCGGTACCGCAACCCCGTGGTGGGAAAAGGCGATGTGATCATTGCCGTATCACAGTCCGGGGAAACGGCGGATACCCTTGTAGCCATGGAAAGCGCCAAGGAAAAAGGCGCTATCATTCTCGGCGTTTGTAACGTGGTAGGCTCTTCCATTGCAAGGCTCTCTAACGGTGGCGTATACACGCATGCCGGACCGGAGATCGGTGTGGCCAGTACCAAAGCGTTCACCGCACAATTGGCCGTACTCAGCCTTATCGGGTTGAAGATCGCGCAGGAAAAAGGGACCATCACCGCACAGCGCTTCCAGCATCTGCTGGATGAACTGGAAAGTGTGTCGGAAAAAGTGGCTACCGCACTACAGCTGAATGCGCAGATAAAGAAGATCGCGGAGAAATATAAAGACGCGCGGGATTTCCTCTACCTCGGCCGCGGGTATAATTTCCCCATTGCGCTGGAAGGAGCGCTCAAGCTGAAGGAGATCTCCTACATCCATGCGGAGGGTTATCCCGCCGCGGAGATGAAACACGGTCCCATTGCGCTGGTGGACGAGCAGTTGCCCGTTGTGTTCGTTGCCACCAAAGACAGTTATTACGAAAAGATCGTCTCCAACATACAGGAGATCAAAGCACGCAAAGGCAAAGTGCTCGCCGTTACAACGGAAGGAGATCAGGTCATTCCCGCTATGGCGGACGATGTGATCGTAGTGCCCGAAGCGGACGAGCTGGTGGCGCCGATCATTTCGGTGATCCCGCTGCAGCTGCTTGCCTATCATATCGGCGTACTGAAGGGCTATGATGTGGACAAACCGAGGAATCTCGCAAAGTCCGTAACCGTAGAATAGTATTCTTATGAACCATATTGAAAAGAAACCCCTCAGCCTGCTGGGCTACCAGTTCATTGAACCGGCCTATCTCCCGGAAGGCAGGGACGAATACTACCTCCGCGACCAACAAAGAGGCCGCGAGACTATCCACCGCAAACTGAAAGCCGGCGAGATCGAAACGCTGGTGCGGAACGACAATACGTCAGATGACTGGAATAACATCCTTGTAGATAATGAATTTGATCCCAACCTCGTGCAGCATTGCCATTTCTTCGGCCTTGTGCGCATCGGTAAGCTCGAACCTTACTACCTCGAATTCCACAATCTCCGCCTGCCCGTCGGCCTCTATAACAGCACCATCGCTTCGTGCGACTTCGGGGATAATGTAGTGGTCCATAACGTCAATTATCTTTCCCACTACATCGTTGGTAATGAAGTGATCATTGCCAATGTGAACGAAATGGGCGTAACAGACCACTCCAAATTCGGGAACGGCATTATAAAAGAAGGCGAACCGGAAAGTGTGCGCATATGGCTGGAGCTTTGTAACGAGAACGGCGGCCGCAGCGTGATGCCTTTCGACGGCATGCTGCCCGGGGATGCCTGGCTCTGGACGCGCAACCGGCACGACGCCGCTTTACAGGAGCAGTTCAAGGCCTTTACAGAAAAGCAATTCGATAAAAAAAGAGGATACTACGGGATGATCGGCGACCGTACCGTGATCAAGAACTGCAAGATCATCAAGGATGTGATCATCGGCACAGATGCCTATCTGAAAGGCGCCAACAAGCTGAAGAACCTCACCATCAACAGTGACGCCAACGCCCCTTCGCAGATCGGGGAAGGCTGCGAGCTGGTGAACGGGATCATTGGTTACGGATGCCGGGTATTCTACGGGGTGAAAGCCGTGCGCTTCGTGATGGCCTCCCATTCCCAGTTGAAATACGGCGCACGCCTGATCAACTCGTACCTCGGTAACAACGCCACTATTTCCTGCTGCGAAGTATTGAATTCCCTCATCTTCCCGGCACACGAACAGCATCATAACAACTCATTCCTTTGCGCGGCGCTCATTATGGGGCAAAGCAATATGGCTGCCGGCGCCACGATCGGTTCCAATCATAATTCCCGCGGCGCAGACGGGGAGATCGTTGCGGGCAGGGGTTTCTGGCCGGGACTGTGCGTGAGCCTGAAACATAACTCCCGGTTCGCCAGTTTCACCCTTATTTCAAAAGGTAACTATCCGCATGAACTGAATATCCCTTATCCTTTCAGTCTTGTTCTCAACGATGAACATGATAACAGCCTCAAGGTAATGCCCGGCTACTGGTTCATCTACAACATGTATGCACTGGCCAGGAACGCCTGGAAGTATGTGGACCGCGACAAACGCACGGATAAAACGCAGTTGATCGAATATGATTACCTCGCTCCCGATTCGGCGGAAGAACTGCTCGAATCCCTCGACCTCATGGAACTCACCGTCGGCAAAGCCCACTACACCCAAAAAGAAAAGAACCTGGACAGAGTAAGCCGCAAGAACCTCCAGCAAGCCGGCAAAACCCTGCTGCTGGAAGAAAACGCAAAGGTGGCGCGCATGCAGCTCTTTGCCGAAGGGATCGAGAACGGGTCCCGCAAAGTGCAGCTGCTCAAAGTACACAAAGCCTACCCTATCTTCCGTGAGCTGATCACGCTATATGCCATGCGCAACCTCCTGCAGCAAACCGGCAGCATCCCCACTTTCGAAGCGCTGCAAACCATTTGCAGGAGCAGTAAACGCACCGCATGGTATAACGTAGGCGGGCAGCTGATCCGCGCCGATGTACTCGAAGACATCAAGCAGCGCATCCGGAAAGGAAAGATCAACAGCTGGACGCAGCTGCACGATGTATACCGGGAAACCGGCGCACAGTATGAACGGGATAAACTGCAACATGCTCTCGCCTGCTTACTGCATCTGCATCAGCTCACATCCAAAGAACTTACGCCTTCCATGCTCAAGAAATTCCTGGAACAATCCGTATATACTTTCGGTATGATTACGGAAGGGATCTACCGCTCCCGCGAAAAAGATTATCTCAACCCCTTCCGCCAGATGACTTACGAGAATGAAGCGGAGATGGAAGCGGTAGTGGGCAAACTGGAGGATAACAGTTTCATCCGGCAGACCATTGCAGATCTTAAGACTTACAAGAAACAAGTGAAAGAGATCATCAAAAAATGGGAATTATAATGGAAAAGAATCGCTGCGGCTGGAGCCTGAAAGACCAGCTCTATAAAGATTATCACGATAAAGAATGGGGCATTCCCAATCACGATGACCGCCACCTCTTCGAAATGCTGAACCTCGAGGGCGCTCAGGCCGGGCTCAGCTGGTACACCGTACTCACCAAGCGTGAGAATTACCGTAAAGCATTCGACAACTGGGACGCGGAGAAGATCGCGCAGTACACGGAAAAGAAAGTGGAAAAGCTTTTGCAGGATCCCGGTATTATCCGCAATCAGCTGAAGATCCGCGCCACCATCGGCAATGCAAAAGCATTCCTCACCGTACAAAAGGAATTCGGTTCATTCGACAAATACATCTGGCAGTTCGTGGGCCACAAACCCATCATCAATCATTACAAGGAAATGAAGAACGTGCCTGCGAAAACAAAGGAATCTGATGCGATGAGTAAGGATCTGCTGAAAAGGGGATTCAAATTCGTAGGGTCAACCATCTGTTATGCATACATGCAGGCCACCGGAATGGTGAACGACCACGTAATTACCTGCTGGATGTACGGAGGCCGTTAATTCAGTGCTATGTCCCAGCGGGGCAGGCTGTTCACAAACTCCTGGGACACCACTTCCACTTTTACCTTCGTCAGCCCCCAGTGAATAAAACCCAGTTTCTTCGCTGCCGCCTGGGTAAGGTCCACGATCCTGCGATTCGCCGCATGCAAACGGTCTGTCACCTTCACAATCACCCAGCGGTGATTCCGGATATTGGTCACCTTGATGAGCGTGCCCATGGGCAGCGTATTATGCGCAGCCGTCATCCCGTTATTATCGAACACTTCTCCGCTGGCTGTCATCCTGCCATGGAACTTCTGGGCATAGTAACTCGCGGTACCGACAGTCACCGCCGCAATCTTTTGCTGCGCGTACGCCGGAACCCATCCTATCAATGATACAAGCAATATGGCCACCCCACACTTAACCATTTTTTTCAATACATTATTTTGCATGACACGGGGAATTGACAAATTTCCTGCCAGAAAGCATTAAAGTAAGGTAGAGAAAATGTTAAAGGGCGATATGGTTTTCTTATACTGTTAGTTTTCAGCTAGTTAGTTATCAGTATCTCGCTCAGGTTTTTACTGTTGATGAAGCCCGGATCCGTTAACGTATTCAGGAAAAAATACAATTCACGTTTTTCGAAATCGGTTAGCGGAATACCGTTCTTTAATAACGGATCAAGGGTGGGTGTTTGTTCAATACCGGTGGAATAATGTTCAAAGACGTTAAAAATGTCATAGAATCGTCCGTCGTGCATATACGGAGGGGATTTGAGGATATTGCGGAGTGAGGGGACCTTGAACTTCAGGTAGTCGCTGGTATTGTTGGTGATACGCATGCGGCCGGCATCATGCAGGGAAGGATTGTAGGCCAGTCCGTTATTGCGGAAGCTCCCGTCGGTGAACATGGGTTCCTTGTGACAGGAGGCGCATTTCTGCTGAAAGATCTGGTAGCCGTTGGCTTCCTCTGCTGTGAACTGCACACCGGGTATTTTCTGCTTCACACTGTCATATTTTGTATGAAAGGAGTTCATGGTAGCCATAAATTGTGTAAGCGCCCGGAACAATTTCTGGCTGTTGATCTCCCCTTCCCCGAAGGCATCCCGGAACATACCACGGTACTTCGCATCCGCGTTCAACCGCGCCAGCAGGCGGGCCAGATCCTCGCCCATTTCATTCGGATCAGTGATAGGTGTAAGCGGCTGGATCTCCAGGTTATTCACACCGCCGTCCCACATAAGATCTTTCTCCCAGATCAGGTTGAACAGTACTGGCACAGAGCGTATACCATTCCTGTTCTGGATACCATGACTCAGGGGATGATCAAAATGCGCAAATGCAGCGAACTGCTGATGACAGAAACCGCAGGAGATGGTACTATCCCGGGACAGGCGCGGATCATAGAACAACCTTCTTCCCAATGCCACCCCCTGCACCGTCAGCGGGTTCTGGCTCATGTCGTACACCGGCTGCGGGAAATAATCGGGCGGCTGCTCCATTTTATAAGGCTGCGGCCCCGCGGGCACATCCTGCGTCCCTTTCCTGCAACTCCATACGAGCAGGAAGATACAGGCAACATATATGCAATACTTGATCACAGATCGGTTACATTGGTGATGCGGAACATGTTGCGATAATTCATCGAGATCTTCCAGGCATCTTCACCCGGCACATGAATGGTGGAGATCGTCTGAAAGCGGATGAGGTTCGGCTGACTAAACCAGGTGTATGCATCCGCTGCAACAGTAATCTGCGGTTTATGGCCCTGCCCTACCGTCACGCTGATCGGGCTCATGAGCTTTACCTGCTGCACCGCGCTCCAGGGGACTTTAAAGCCCCCGATATGGAATGTCAGCTGGTTGTTCGGTGCTGTAGACACCGGCGATATTCCTTCCAGTTTGGCCATGATATATCCGCTGTTCCAGCTCCAGAACATCCCGTTCACGGGGTCCAGCGCGCCTGTTTGCGCACCGCTGACGTTGTGAACACTGTCTACACCGAGGTAGAAAATGATGCCTCTGTATTCGCCTGCAGGCGCAGGCAGCTGGATGGTTTTGGATGCTGCGTTCGCCTCATCCACCAGGTAATAGGCAGCTGGTACTGCCATTTCACTGTTATCCATACGGATCATGGACACATTGCTGATGTAATATTTGAAAGTGGTAATTGTGAAATTTTCGCCGGCAGCATTGGTGTAATGGGTGGTATTCAGGCTCAGGGGAACACCGTTCACGGTATTGTTGAAGGTAAGCTGGAGTGTACCTTGCTCCTGGGTCTCCTTTTTACAGGCAATGCAGAGCAAAAAGCATGCGACAAGGAGGTATTGCGGTTTCATATCAGGAGGTTTCTTGTCCTGAAAGTTACAACAAAAACGCCGTAAAACCGGTGGCTTTACGGCGTTTCCCGGTTAAAAAAGCGTTATTTGGTGCGGTATCCTCTCCATCCGTAGAAAAGTACCACTACAAAACAGATCAGGGGAATGATAAAAGAAACCGCGGTGGATTTTGCTTCCGCTACCGCGCCCATCGCATAAGGCACCAGTGCGCCGCCTACAATGGACATGATGATGAAAGAAGAGCCTTCTTTAGTATGCTTGCCAAGGTCTTTCACGCCTAACGCAAAAATTGTCGGGAACATGATCGACATAAAAAAGAAAATACCGATTAATGCGTACACGGATATCGCTCCCGCACCTTTGATCACTACTGCGCACAGCACAATATTGATCAGGGCATATACCGTGAGCAATACATTCGGCGCTACCTTCCGCATCACTGCCGTTCCTACGAAACGGCCGGCAGTAAATAATGCCAGCGATAAAGACAAAAGGAAAGATGCTTTCTGGCTCGTAGCGCCCTGCCAGTATTCCGTTACATAGTTGATGAACAATGCACCAACACCCACTTGTGCAGCTACATAGAAGAATTGCGCAATCACGCCCCAAACAAAGTGCTTGTGCGCGAAAAGCGGTTTGCTATCTCCCGTCCCGGAGGCAGTACCTTCTTCTGTAGTGACGATCTCCGGCAGACTGGTGCGGTAGAACAGGAAAGCGATCAGCAAAACTGCGGCAGCCATCACAATGTATACCATCTGTACAGAAGACAGGTCAGCGCCTGCACCGGTATTTTTCTCTCCACCGAAGAACAAGGTTCCTCCGATGATCGGCCCAAGGAAAGAGCCAAGCCCGTTAAAACATTGAGACAAATTCAACCGCTGCTCGGAAGTAGCCTTATCGCCCAGCACCGTCACATATGGATTGGCGGCCGTTTCCAGGCAGGTAAGTCCCGACGCCAGAATGAACAGCGCCAGCAGGAAATAATTAAAATTGGCATAATGCGCTGAAGGATAAAACAGCGCGGCGCCCGCTGCGTACAACAACAATCCTAAGATGATCCCGGATTTGTATCCAAAGCGTTTCATCAGAAAACCGGCAGGCAGGGCCATCAGGAAGTAAGCCCCGAAATAGGCCGCCTGTAAGAGTGTGGAACGGGCCTTATCAATAGACAATGCTTCCTGAAAATGCTTGTTCAGCACGTCCAGCAGGCCATAGGCCAATCCCCACATAAAAAAGAGACTGGTAACCAGGATAAAAGGGATCAGGTACTTCTGGCCGGTTTTGTTGCCGGAAGATGTATAGTTGGTTGTGGTAGCTGCACCGCCTGCCATATACAATTGCGTTTAAGGTGAATGATTATGGTGTGGAATTTATTAACTGATAGAACGGTCCAGATGCGTATACCCTCCATCTACATACACGATCTGCCCGGTAGTGTGGGAAGATACGCCGGACAGCAGGAACACCGTCATCGCCGCAATCTCTTCGGAAGTGGTCATTCTTTTTTCCAATGGTATTTTGGATACAATGGATTTCAGTTTGGCCTCCGGGTCAGGGAGTGAATGGATCCATGTTTCATACAGCGGCGTCCATACTTCCGCGGGGATCACCGTGTTCACGCGGATGGAGAACGGTAGCAGTTCCACCGCCCATTCCCGGGTGAGCGCGTTGATGGCGCCTTTGGAAGCCGCGTAGCCGGAGGTGTTCCCCTGCCCCGTGGTGGCCACTTTTGAACCGATGTTCACGATGCTGCCTTTTGTTGCTTTCAGGTAAGGCAATGCAAAGTGCGCAAGGTTGTAATAATGCGAAAGATTGTTTTGCAGGGATGCCATGAATTTCTCGGGGCTGCCGCTTGCCAGTCCCACCCCGTCATTCGCGCCGGCATTATTGATCAGACCGTCTATCTTCCCGTATTCTTTCATTGTAAGATCGATCACCTTTCTGCAATCCTCTACTTTCCCCAATTCCGCGGTGATGCCGAAAGCCTTCCCGCCAGCCTGTCGTATAGCCGTTACCGTTTTTTCATTATCCGCTTCCTTTCTTCCCGCGATCACCGCTATACCACCTTCTTCCGCGATCAGCCTGGCAATAGCTTCTCCAATACCTTTGGCACCGCCGGTTACGATCACTACTTTATCTTTTAACCCGAGATTCATGTTGTTGTTTTTAAGTTAGTTTGTAAAATTTCACGGCATTTCCGCCCATGATCTTTGCCTGCTCGGTAGCGCTTAAATGACTGATATAATCTGTCACGATCTTTTTCATGACAGGATAATCTGCGGCGAGGAGACATACCGGCCAGTCGGACCCGAACATCAGCCGGTCGCTGCCGAAGACCTCCAGCACTACATCCAGGTACGGCGTAAAGTCAGGCTGCTTCCAGTTTTTCCAATCCGCTTCCGTGACCATGCCGCTGAGCTTGCACCAAACATTCGGGTAGTGGCTGAGGGCACGCATATGCTGCTCCCATCCCGCAATATCCCCTGTTTTGATGTACGGTTTGGCGATATGATCCACTACCATGCGTTGTTCCGGGAATCGTTGTACGAACTCCACGGCGGCGGGCAGCTGTTTCGGATAGATGAGGATATCGTAGGTGAGATCATAGGTGCGTAGGGCGGCAATACCGCGACAAAAATCCTCGCGCAGCAGGAACCTGTCGTCTGCCTCTCCCTGCACAATATGCCGGAACCCTTTCAGCAAAGGGAACTGCGAAAAATGCGCGAGCCGGTCCTCCGGATTGGCCGCCCGCAGATCGATCCAGCCTACAACACCTTTGATAAAAGCATTTTTTGCGGCCAGTTGCAGCAGGAACGTTGTTTCCACCTCACTCTGATCCGCCTGTACTGCCACGCAACCATCTACGCCGTTGGCCTTCAGTACGGGAGCCAGATCCACCGGCAAAAAATCCCGGCGGATCACCTGCATCTCTTCTGTGATCCAGGCATCACGCACGGGATCGAAATTCCAGAAATGTTGATGAGAATCTATGATCATAACGTAAATATCTTATCCATCAAAACCCACTTCTCACCGGGTTTTGCTACAGGAATAGCCTGCTGGTACTTCCACATCAGCTCCTCCCATTCCTGCACTTTCGGATTGGCCGCATCCATGGCGGATTTGCGCTCAAAGGAAAAAGTGCTGTCCACCTCCATAATCATGAACATGCGGTTACCCGCCCGGTAGATCTCCAGGCCAGTGATACCGCTTTGGCGGATACTTTCGAGTATCTCCGGCCATACAGCGCGGTGATAGGCTTCATATTCCGCGATCAGCTGCGGCTCGTCCTTCAGGTCCAGCGCTAAACAATATCTTCTCATGCGATTGTTTATTTTGACCAGGCTGTTGCTTCCTGCCTGGATGTTCCTAATCCGTCAATACCCAGTTCTACCACATCGCCGGGCTTCAGGTAGATCTGCGGGTTAAAACCGAGACCAACGCCTGCGGGTGTGCCGGTGGAGATCACGTCTCCCGGGAGCAGGGTCATGAACTGGCTCAGGTAAGATACCAGGTACGGGATGTTGAAGATGAAATTCGATGTATTGCCGTCCTGCATTTTTTTGCCATTCACAGTCAGCCATAAACGAAGATTGTGCACATCGGCGATCTCGTCTTTCGTAGCCAGCCAGGGGCCCAGCGGTGCGAAGGTGTCAGCGCTCTTGCCTTTCACCCACTGACCGTTCCTTTCCAGCTGGAAGGCGCGTTCGCTGTAATCGTTATGCAGACAGTAGCCGGCCACGTAGTCCATCGCATCTTTCTCTTCCACGTAGCTGGTCTTTTTGCCGATCACTACCGCCAGTTCCACTTCCCAGTCCGTTTTCTCACTGTTGCGCGGGATCACCAGCTGATCATTCGGGCCTACCAGGGATGAAGTGGATTTGAAGAAGACGATCGGTTCCGTGGGAATGGCCGCGTTGGTTTCCCGCGCATGATCCGCGTAATTGAGACCGATACAAACGATCTTGGACGGGCGTTGCAAAGGAGCGCCCAACCTAACGCCATCGGGCACACGCGGACAATTACCACTATTCGCCGCCCACCATTTTGCAAGGCGGTTCAATCCATCTGTTTCAAAGAATTTTTCTCCGTAATCTTCTCCGAACGCAGATACGTCAAACATACCGGCTTCTGTGAGCAGTCCCGGTTTTTCTTCTCCCTGCAATCCAAACCTGATAAGTTTCATTGGTTACTATTTATTTTACTGATTTCAATTGTCTGAAGCCAAGGCGGCCGTCAATAACTTTTACTTCGTATATCTCCACGAGGTCGTCATTCATCTGCAGGCCCACGAAGCAATTATCGTCTTTATAAGCCTGGATATAAGGCTTGGCACCTTCCGGCACCAATAATCCGGCAGTGTAATCCAGGCCGCCGAAGGTCATGTATACGCCCACAGAGTCCCTGGATTTGGGCCTAAGCTCTACGACGAAGTCTGAAATGATCTTTCCGGACTGGATATTTTTTTTGTATTGCTGTACCAGCGGCTGATTGCGGATCGATTTGCCGAGCCCCAGCTTTTTCTCCACATATTCGTATATCCGTGCCGGTGGGGAGGGCACCCAGTTTATTTTCAGCGAGCGGCCGTCCTGGGAGCCGTGGTAATACCGGGTGCTGCGATCCGGCTTGATCAGCCCGATCCACACGCTGTTGGGTTTGTCCCAGAGTGTGCGGATGATGGCAGAATCGTCATAGCCTTTGATCAGCGGTACATCGTTGAATGTTCTTTCGTACCGGAGCGTATCGACGGTGAAATGGAATTGAACGGACGAGGTGTCTTTCTCCCGGTTCAGGATCGTCACCTGAATAGTGCCGCCGGGTTGGGCTTCCTGTACGGTGTTCTCCGTTTCCGTGGAACCGCCGGCGCCCTGCTTTTTCCCGCTGCCGTCGTTACAGGCCATCAAAGCGAGCGCTAACGTGGATGCGATAAAAACGTGCTTCATATCAGTTGTTCAGTTTGATGAATCCCCCATCGATCGGATAATCGCAGCCGGTGATAAAGCCTGCTTCATCCGAGCAGAGGTAGAGGGCAAGATAGCCTACTTCATCCGGTTTTGCCATACGGCCGATAGGTTGGGTTTTAGACAGCTTCTCAAACATTTCCGCTTCTTTGCCCGGGTAATTCTTAGCGATAAAGCCATCTACGAAAGGTGTATGCACACGGGCGGGCGATACGCAGTTCACGCGGATCTTGTCGGCCAGGTAGTCCTTGGCTACGGACAAGGTCATGGTGAGCACGGCGCCTTTGCTCATGGAGTATGCAAAGCGGTCCGGAATGCCCACGCTGGACGCAATGGATGCGATATTGAGGATCACACCGCCACCCTGCTTTTTCATCTGCCCGATCACGGCATACATGCAATTATAAGTTCCTTTCACGTTTACAGAGAATACCCGGTCGAAATCCGCTTCCGCAGTAGTTTCCAGTTTACCTATATGTGCAATGCCCGCGCAATTCACGAGTATATCCAGCTGGCCGGCAGCTTCGATGATCTTCTCCATCACAGCCACCACAGCAGCCTGATCCGCCACATTCACGGCATGCACAAACCCCTCGCCCCCGGACTTCCTGATATCATCCACCGTACCCTGACCGGCCGCTTCGTTCAACTCCAGCACATGCACCACCGCACCGCTCGCAGCAAAGCACTTCGCGATCGCCTGACCTATCCCGCTGCCGCCGCCTGTTACCACGGCCACTTTTCCATCTAATCGGAACAAACTCATCTTATTAGTAATTTTAAGGGTTCTAAAATACCTCAATTATAAGGGTAATTGCAATTCTTTTTTACCTTCATTTTGTACTTTCTTCACTATTTTTAAAGGAGTTTAATCTGATCGTTGTGAAAAATATATTCATCTTATGCCTGTACCTGGCATCGCTGAACGTACATGCGCAGCAGATCCCGCTGAACAGTTATGGCCTGCCGATAGTGAACAGCATGACTTTGTATCGCTCGCAAATACAGGCGGATAGCACACTTCAGCTGGTGTTGATCAAAGATATCGCACAGGATGTGCGGTATGCTACTGCCGACAATTTCACGCATACCCGTCTCTATCCCTTCCCCGCCGTATGGCTTCGGCAACCGGCGTACCAGGCGTTGCAAAAAGTACAGGCCCTCCTGAAACCCATGGGCCTCGCCCTCAAAATATTCGATGGTTACCGCCCCTACCGGATCACGGAAAAAATGTGGGAAATCGTACCGGATGACCGATATGCCGCCGATCCCAAGGTCGGTTCCGGGCATAACCGCGGCGTAGCAGTAGACCTCACGATCATTTCCCTCAAAACGGGCAGGGAACTGGATATGGGAACGCCCTTCGACGACTTCACCGAAAAGGCACATCATAATTACGCGGACCTCTCCGATGAAGTACAGGAAAACCGCCGCCTGTTGCGGACGCTGATGGAAGCGTACGGATTTACGGCGCTGGAAACCGAGTGGTGGCATTACTTTCTGAAAGATGCACGGCGGTTCCCTTTAATGGACCTTGGGTTGGAGGAACTTGCAAAGGAGTTTTAATTTTCATAGCTTAACGGCATAATTCTACGATACATGTCAAAGATCAAACTACTCGCAACACTTGTTTTTGTAATGATAAGCAGCCTTGCTATGGCACAATCCAAAGGCTGGATCAAACTTTTTAACGGGAAAGACCTGAAGGACTGGGATATTAAGATCACCGGCCATCAGCTCAATGATAACTTCGGGAATACATTTAAGGTAGAGAACGGTAACCTCAAAGTATCCTACGAAAATTATGACGACTTCAACAGTCAATACGGACATATCTTCCACAAGAAGAAATTCTCTTACTACCTTCTCGTGATGGAATACCGTTTCACCGGCGATCAGGTAAAAGGTGGTCCCGGCTGGGCATACCGGAACAGCGGCGCCATGCTGCACTGCCAGCCCGCTAACACCATGGGCAAGGACCAGGACTTCCCCATCTCCCTCGAAGAACAGCTCCTCGGCGGCAACGGGAAGAATAACCGCAGCACCGCCAATCTCTGTACCCCCGGTACCAACGTGGTGATGAACAACAAACTCATCACCGCCCATTGCATCGAATCAAAATCAAAAACGTATCACGGAGACCAATGGGTGCACGTAGAGGCCCTGGTGCTGGGAGACTCCATCATTAAACATATCGTGGAGAAAGATACGGTGCTGGTATACGAAAAACCACAGATCGGCGGCGGAAGTGTTTCCAACTACGATCCAGCGATAAAGCAGGACGGGAAGCTTTTGAGCGAAGGGTATATTTCTCTGCAGAGTGAAAGCCATCCGGTGGAATTCAGGAAGGTGGAATTGTTTGACCTTGCGCCGTATGCGAAGGATCCGAAAAAGCTGGAGAAGAAGATTAAGGAGTTGCAGGGGAGGAAGTGAATGGAAAAGAAAAAGTCTATTATTTTATCGACATAGCTATCACTTACAACAAAACTAAAAAAGCATGTTCAAGATAAAATATTTGACTACCTGTGACATCCAAGCACATTAATGCGATAGCGTGCATCCTCTTTTGCACGATTACAGCACTGGTTGCCTGTAAATCCTTCCAGGTTCCTCTCTCCAATGCTGAACTCGAACTTTCAAATGAATTGGCTCAAAAATATCAATGTGAAGCTAATTTACAACATGACTACGAAGCCTTAAAAACCAATAAAAAAAATGGCATTTTCTGGATTCAACTAAAAAGTACCACTAATGAGCTTTGCTCAAAAGATAGCTCATCTCTTAAAAAAATTGCTGCCGATATTGCTGCACGGACCGAAAAAATCCTATCTCATAAACAGAACTATATCTCCATCAATTTAAACTTTAACACCACCACCGTATCTGATAAACAAGTCTATAGCATCACTTGTGACAAAGAACTAAAAATCAATCTTGCGGATTTGAACAACGTATGGGTTATACACTGAGACAACGAAAAAATAAAAAACATGACTTTGGGCGACCGCTTAACCATTGTTGGAAAAAGAAAAGGACTTCCCCAAGCGATGGTCAAATACCAGAAGCCGAACGTGATCACGCCTACGCCCTCACGGACGGTTTTATCACTAAAATGAAGATTTAGGGAGTATTGGAAAAACCTTTAATCATAGGATATGGTCCGCGCAGATCATGTGGACTGTGCGTATAACAGGGGAATAAAGTTCTACATCTACAGGGATTTTCGCACACGGTAAGTAATATTAGCTTCCACAGCTTATATCTTGGGGTGGTAGTTTACTTTTTCTATATTTTTTAATTGATTTTGTATTTCTGTGTCACCCCAGTCTGCAGGTTTTGCACTTACTACATAAAAAGGATAGCCATTTGATATCCACTCAGCCCTATAAACTTCAAAGGTTTTCCCTTCGCTACCATCGTCGAACCCGTATTCAAAACCGCAGCAGGAACATATTTCATACGATGGGTACCCAAGTAAATCATACGGAGGTTCGGTTAGCTTATCATATCCACAAACAGGACAAATATTCTTGCTCGACATAATGATCTCTATTTAAAAAGTTTTCTTAAATGGATAATGTTGCTGCATACCCTCAGCCTTCCCATTTCTTGTGTCTGCGGCTGGTCTAGCATTAAAATGAGGACCTTGCTCACCTTTTTCTCCTCCACCTTCAGCAGTTTCCCCTGTGATAAGAGTATTAAGTGCGGCTAAAGGGGTATAATCTCTCTCCAAAAGCATGCAAATGCCCCCTTTGTGTATTTCTGCCGCACCAATCGCCGCTCCCGTACCATTTAGGTAATCTCCTGGGGCAATACCTATTCTTAGGTTATCTCCAGCCTGATTGGCGGTACCCGTCTCAATGCTGAAACGATATGGTTACGGTCCATCAAGATCATTGGCATTCGGCACTTCATTACCTGCAATCCGGTACGGCGCATAATACGGATAATCAGATGCCAGCTTGTCCACACAGAAGAGCCACCCAATCCGATTGTCATAAAAAAGATTCTTATAGTCATACCATTGCAGACCATCGCTATTGCCAAACTCCTGACGTTGTAGCTCCTGGCCGTTATATTGGTATTGTCCTCCGAGCTTCCTGCTGTCTTCAAGCTAATACCGCTCATGGTCAACCCAAACGGATAATAATGCGTCTCCTCCAGCATTCGCACAAATAAATTGTGCTATTGAACAACAGAAGTGCCGATTTGCTCGCCCGTTATTCCAGCTTTCAATCCTTCATAAAACAAGCTGTCATTAATTTTATCGTGACGTTGCATCATATCTATATCCTCTAGAACTTTTGATCTGCTCTCCATTTTTATTTTTATAAAGAACAATTCAGCAATCGCTTCCTTATCAGATGGATGATTCTTCAGGTATCCAAGCAGATCATTGATCATCTCCTGGTATAACTTAATGCGGTTCACAGAATCTGCAGGGCTATCCAGTCCTATAACCTTAAAGTTTTTAAGGTATAAACCCTTTTTATATGGTTTATCAAATTTATTCACATCCAAGGAATCGATGAATTTATATCCGCGATCGGAAGCATTTAGCAAAATCAATAATTTGATTTTTAAATCAACCATCCGAACATTATAATCAGGGCAAGCATCAATATTTTTATCCAGAATATATAAAGCAGTATCGAGCTTCTTCTGGTTGCCCTGTTGATAAAATTCATTCAATCGCTCGTTGGCTTCTAAGTATAATTTTTTGCAATTATCGCTGCCGGGGTCAGTATTTGCATGGCAGCTTGTACATGTTCCAGCTAAAAAAAGAATAAAATAAAATGAAAATGTATTCATAAACGTTACTTATTAGAAATGTGCCAGGTATGTCTAAATGTTACAGGCGTTGGAACAAGAGGGGCGATCACTACAGGTGTCATTGCCCTAGTTTCAGTTTGAATCCAGAATCCTCCTTGTATTGATACAGTAGACAGTTTTTTTGATGAATTCAAATCTGCAGCTGGAATAATTGCTCCTCCATGAGTTGATGTTGTACCTGTTTCATATATATATGACCCTTGTGGTTTAACAAATGCACCTGAGTAAGATTTCCCCCCATAATCCACATTTATAGATGGACTAACAGTAACCGTTCCACTTGCTACAGGATCCTTCATAACCGTAGAACCAGAAACAGCTAAGCCTTCAAATTTTTTACCCTCTTTGTTATTTGCTGTTACGTTAACAGCGTTTTCACTTACAACTGCAGAAACAGATATCTCGCTTTTTAAACGAAGATTCACAGGTGTATTAGTAATATAACGACCACGCATACCTTCTTCAACATCTCCAGCAATAAATCCAATCCCGTTAGTAGACACCTGATTAAAATTCCTATTAAGGCCTAAATCAGATACAATATCTTTATCTGCAGCACCTACGTAGGTATATCCTTCGGGAGTAGTTTGTGATGATTTCACATTATCCATCCAGCTATATCTACCACCTTTATCCTTTACCCAATCCTCCGGTCCCATACCATCTGGGTCTACAAATCGTAAAGGATTATCAAATCCGTAGTTATATGGTGAGTGCCTGCGCATCTGATCTGCCAGCGGATCAACTACATGCCATCTACCAATCTGCTGATCATACATCCTGGCCCCATAGTCATACCACTCCAAGCCACTGCCGCCATTACCCGCAAACTCCTTATTCTGCAGTTCTTTGCCGTTATACTTGTACTTGTTCTCTAACGAACCTGCTGCTTTCGAACTGATCCCCTCCATGGTGAGCCCGAACGGATAATAATGGGTCTCCTCCAGCAGGGGCCCCGGCAGATGGTTAACCGTCAGGTTGTCAAAGAACACATCCTCCACACTCTCATTGCTGGTGTACACATACAAAAACCCTGTTCTTTGGATTGGCAGCAACCCCGTGGCCAGTGTCTGCAGCTGGTCGGGGGCTCCCTGCACCTGCCTGACCCCGCTGCCCTCCTCCACTAAGGTAAACTGATCGTCGAAGAGCGCAAAATTCAGGTACGCCTTCGGCTTATTGGACAGGTTCTGCGAGGGGTCCTTGTCCCGGAGGTACTGGTAGCCGGTATTGCCGAAGTTGGTGGCCACCGGGGAGCCGGCCCCGTATCCATTGCCGTGCGCACCGCCGCCGGGCCCGCCACCGGTGCTGAAGGCCCGCAGCAGCGCCGCCACCATATCACTGACCGTGGAACCGGACACCGCGGTGCCGGTGGATGTATAAAACGCTTTGGCGCCGATCCGGATGGTATCGCCCGCCATCACCCGCAGCACGATGGAAGGGCCGATCTTTTTGTCCGGGTCGCTTCCGTTGAGTTTTGCTACATAGTCATTGGGGGAGG
>JAFIGY010000020.1 GCA_017849435.1 Chitinophaga niabensis | reverse complement strand
ATCTTGCCGAAGCATATGATTGATAGTAAAAAGGTCACAAAATCGAAGATAATAAAATTGACAAAGTGGATGGGCAAATACGAAATATTCACTGGTATCTATCAGGACGCGATCGCGTACGAACTAGTTTGTAAAGAACACTTAACTGCTTGAACGTATTGCCAACCGTAGACACCGAGGGTAGGATGCCTACCTAATTGAAAAATGCTGATGAAACATTCAGAAACATGAGCATAGAAGACGGCCATACCAGTATACGGATTGGGTTATTTGGGTAATCCTAGCAACTTGTTCTAAGGAGATTTACAATTTTTGAATCGAATGACGAATTGATTATTAATAAAGTGATACATTAGTGAATATCCGAATGAAAGTTCAATAAAAAATTAACCAGGTTCACGCCCGCCGGTATCTGTAATTTCTTCCGTAAACGATGTCTTCCCAATTCCACCCCCTTTACCGTGATGTTCATGATTTGCGCTATTTCCTTGCTGCTAAGATTCAGTCTTAGATAAGCGCATAGCTTTAATTCACTGGCTGTAAGGTTCGCAAATGTTTCTTTGAGCGATACGAGGAAATTGCTGTGCACCAGGTCAAAATGTACGGCAAACTGCTCCCAGTTCTTCTTCATCTTATCATCCCCCAGCATCCTGATTATCTTTTTATAGTCGTCTGGTTCCTTATCCAGCTTGTGTGATTTTTTCATGCGCACAAACTCTTCCTTCACTTTCATCAGCATTTCGCCTTTCTGAACAAGGTTAAAAGTAGTGGAAGCGAGTTCCGTATTCTTCAGCTGTATCTCGGCCTGCAGCTTTTCATTTTGCAGCCGGATGATCTCCTTTTCATCCCGCTCCCGTTCCAGCTGATGCAGATACGTCAGTTGTTTTTGTTCTTCCTGATGTTTCTCGATCTGCAACTGATGCAGGTATTCCAGCCGCAAACGTTCTTCATCATGCTTTTTCTGTTGTGAAATGAATTTTCTCTTTTGTGATTTGTAGATAGCATAAATAAGCAAGATTGCAAGGATGCCATATGCGGTATACGCCCATCCTGTCCGGTACCAGGGCGCAAGGATGATAAAACGATAACTGGCAACGGCGCTTTCCTGTCCTTCATGTGTGCGGGCCTTCACCCGGAATGTATAGATGCCGGGGGAAAGATAGGTATAGTCTTTTTCGTTCTTTTTTGTCCAGGGAGACCAGTTCTTGTCGTAATCTTCCAGCAGGCAGGCGTATTCTATGCTGGACTGTTTGCCATAGAATGCCGAAGCGTACTCGAAATGAATGGAGTTCCAGGCATAGGAGATAACAGGTACTTTATCATTGAGCAGTTGTTGCTTTTCTTCTTCCGTGCTGAAATAACCGCCAAATATGATGCTGTCCTTTTGATTGATGATGCTGGCGCTGGTGATCCCTATCGGGATAGGGTCCCGGGACTGTTTATATTCCTCGTAATTGATATAATAAAAACCTTCGTCCGCCGCTACAAAAACATTGCGACTGTTATAAGGATACACGTATTCCAATCCATTGCCTGATATCTTGTTATTCAGTTCAGGAAAATAGATCAATTGCGGCTCCCTTCCACTGAGGTCCACTACACCCAGATGTTTATCGTGCACAAACCAGATATTTCCCTGTGTATCCTCTTTCAAATATTGGATGGGCACATTGGGTAAAAGCTTCCGGAGAAGAACAGACGGCTCAAAATCGTCTTTCTTTGCGTTGTACTCAAAGATCCCCTTATCATTGGTCAATATTACCCTGCCTTTGGCGCTGAAGATATGGTTGTTGTTGCCGGAAAGTATGCTGTTCCGGTCCTGGTACACGGAAACACGAGGGTTCACGCCGCCGTTGAGCTCTATTTTATATAAACCTTCATAAGGATGCGATGCCCAGGCGATGTTGTTGTCTGTTGCGAGGAAGCGGGCGGACTCGAAATGTGCGTGAATAACAGGATCAGTGAAATGGCCGTTTGCGTAGTGATAGAAATTGATGCCATTGTAAGTGCCGGCTATGATCACGGCGGAAGGCGGAACATTGCTGAGTGGCGCAAAGGTCCAGAAGCCTGAACTACTGTCAATCACCCGGGTCGTATTGCCGTCGATCACAAACAGTCCGTCGTTATGCCCCATCAACAGTTGTCCGTTCACTTCGGACAGGTTCCAGACCTGACCTTTGGGGCCCGGGATCAGTTCAAATTTGCTCTTGATAAAACCAATATCCCCCTTTTGCGGAAGGGCAGCCTGGTATAGCCCGTTGGATGTACCGAGGTACAGGTGGTTGTTAAATACGATGGCCGACTTTCCGGCTATGTGTTCCTGATAGTCCGGATAAATATGTTTGATGGCACTGTTGAATGCAATGAAATCAATACCATTATCCAGGCCCAGCCACAAATTCTTTTTGCTGTCCACAAGAACACTCAGGATATTATTGCTTTGCAGCCCGTCCTGATGCGATAGCCGTTGTATCAGTTCCCCCTTCCGGTTAATGATGAAACAACCCGCCAGGTTGGTAACGATCGCAATCCGGTCTTTGTCAATGATCGCCGCTTTGTAAGGGTTTTTATCATTGATCAGCCGCATGTCTGCCGAATTGAAGGGGATCATCTCTTCGCCATGCAAAATGTAGGAACCGTTATTTTTAGTGAAGATCAGTGAGCTGTCGCCATCCAACGGCAGGATGGAAGTGATCTGTGTTTTCTCGTTGAAAAAATGAGATTGTTTGAAGGGTTCCCATTGACCATTTCGAAATTTCAGCAATCCTTTCTCCCATGCTTTACCAATAAGCACACCATGGCTTTCGCCAAGGAATCCCCAGGCGATGTTCCTGTAAACGGTGATTTTATCGTTGCGCAGCTGGAAGATCTTTTTGAAGGAACGGAAGAACACTTCATTCCTTACGGGAACCACCTCCCAGATGTCCGTGAAATCAAGGTCTGTATCCGGTATCAGCCGGTGTAACGAAGTGTATTCGAGCCGGTTATTCCTTCCGGGCTCAAAATAACCGATCTCACCCTGTCCGCCGATGTAGATACGGCCATCTCCACCGATCGCAAGCGAGCGGATGCCGGTACCATTTGGCAGGGGATACTTTTTCCAGAAGTTCCCGTCAAAAGTTAATAAGCCATCATCATTGGCTACATAAATGATGCCCTGCTTATCCTGGGCTATCTTCCAGTTCTGCGTACCCGCATTATAAACTCTCTTATGATAATTGATGATTTCCGGTAACGCGATCGTATTCTGCGCAGTACTGGTAAGACAGGTAAGTAAGCATGCAACGTGGAATAAGTTTTTCAGCATGACAGTCAATCAATTCCTACTCAATTTAAGAAAATATAGCATAGGGAAGAAGGGGCAGGATAGGGTATTGATAAGGTCAAAGTGCTGTAGTTTAACGGGTTATAATTTTTTTGATGTGGTATTGATGGGGTAATGAATGATAGATTTCTATTACCGATGGCTAATTTAGGCTGCTGAATCTTTGGTTCACGAATCCATTATTCACCTCAATATCCTCAGCACTATGATCAACAAATTGCTTGCATCCATTCTTATCCTGGTAGCCTGTATCACCGCAAAAGCCCAGGAATTCCTCAAAACAGCCGATACACAGATCGTTAATGAAAGGGGAATGCCTGTTCTGCTCAGAGGCATTGGCCTGGGCGGATGGATGTTGCAGGAAGGTTATATGTTGCGGGTTCAGGGGGCTGGTATGCAGCACCTGATCCGTTCAAGGATCAGGGAATTGATTGGCGAAACGAAAACACAGGAGTTCTACGATGCCTGGCTGGCCAACCATACCCGCAGGGTGGATATGGACTCTCTAAAGGCCTGGGGCTTTAACTCCGTCCGCGTACCATTGCACTATAACCTGTTCACCTTACCGGTTGAGCAGGAGCCTGTGGCAGGTAAGGATACTTGGATCCCCCGCGGTTTTCGCCTCACGGATAGCCTGCTGGCCTGGTGCAAGGTGAATCATCTGTACCTGATCCTCGACCTGCATGCGGCCCCGGGCGGCCAGGGTAACGATCTGAATATCTCTGACAGGGATCCCTCCAAACCTTCACTATGGGATAGCGAAGCGAACCGGAAAAAAACGATCGCGCTATGGAAAAAGCTGGCGGAACGATATGCCCATGAGCCGGCCATTGCGGCCTATGATATCCTCAATGAAACGAACTGGGGATTTGCAGACCCCCTGAATGACAAGAACGGGTTGAAAGAAAGCGGGAACCAGCCACTGCGGCAACTGATGGTAGATATAACCCGTGCCATCCGTGCAGTTGACAAGAGACATATCATTATTATCGAAGGAAATGGCTGGGGGAACAACTATAGCGGGATCCTTCCTCCCTGGGACGATAATATGGTATTGAGCTTTCACAAATACTGGAATTATAATGACCGGCAGTCTATTCAACATATACTGGATACACGCAACAAGTACAAAGTACCGGTATGGCTGGGAGAAACAGGGGAGAACTCGAATGTGTGGTTTACCGAGGCAGTCCGGTTGCTGGAAACAAACAACATTGGCTGGGCCTGGTGGCCTTTGAAAAAAATGGGGAATAATAACCCTATGCAGATACTTTCCAATCCTGGGTACAACAAGATACTGGCCTGGTGGTCCGGTAAAGGCCTCCGGCCTTCGGCGCAGGAAGCATACCAGGGCCTTATGAAACTGGCGGCTGATACAAAGCTGGAGAATACTGTGATCCAGCGGGATGTGCTGGACGCCCTGCTAAGACAGCCCCATTCAACCGCCGCAATCCCATTCCGGGAACGCAGCATCGGGAACGGCTCCTTACTACCTGCTGTTGACTATGACCTGGGCGGGAATGGAGCTGCTTATTTTGATAACGATACCGCAGATTATCATATCTCAAACGGATCAGCGTGGGGGGGTAACCGTGGTCACGCATACAGAAATGATGGCGTGGATATAATAGCCGATCCTGATCAGGCAGGGCATTACATCATATCCCATATCGAACCCGGAGAGTGGGTACGGTACACCATTAAAGTGCTGCAAACCGGGAACTATCGTCTCAGGCTGGAGTACCATGCACAAAAGGAGAATGGAAAAGTAACCCTTTTCGTGGATCAGCAAAAAGCGGCAGAAGGAGTGGTATTACCTAAAGGTCCGGATTGGAAATCGATTGAAATAAAAGATGTTGCCCTGCATGAAGGTTGGAATACGCTTCGGATTTATTTCGAAACAGGAGGGTTCAATTTAAGGTCAATACGGTTCGAAGAAACAAGATAAACAGGGTTTGTTCGGGTGAATTCAGGATGATGTGGCAAATATGGGGTAAAAATGCTTGTCTGCCGCTGCCGACAGGTTTTTTGATGGGGTATTGATGGGGTGCCTTTTTAGGATAAAGAAGCACGACAAACTACTTTTAATTCCCACAGCCACTGATTACTAAACTAACAATTCACCACTTATGAAAATGCTCTTTTCCATCCTGCTGATACTTGTGACGCAGGCTGTTTTATCGCCTGTAAAGGCGCAAGATGTAAAGGCCCAGGCCTTACAGGTAAGAGGTAAAGTAAGTTCCAAAACCGGCGAGCCATTAAGAGGCGTTACCGTTCGTGTTAAAGGAACTACTACCGGTACTTCCACGGACGATGATGGAACCTTCAAAATCAGTCCTCCTAACCGCAACGCCATTCTGGTTTTCTCCTTTATTGGAATGGCAACGAAAGAACTTCCCATTCCGGGAAACAATGTATTTGATGTTCAGTTGGAAGATGATCCCTCGAAACTGATCGATGAAGTTGTAGTGGTAGGTTATGGTACGCAACGCAAGAGTGTTGTGACCGGTGCTATTTCGAGTATCAAATCCAAAGAACTGGAGAATGTGCCCAGCAATCGCATTGAACAGGCCCTGCAGGGAAGGGTATCAGGTGTGACCATTGCCCAGAACTCCGGGCAGCCCGGTTCCGCTGCTACTATCCGGGTAAGGGGTATCACCACCTTCGGTGAAGGCGGTAACAACCCTTTATGGGTGGTAGACGGGATCGTAGTTGATCAGGGAGGGATCGGCTACCTGAACCAAAGCGACATTGAATCTATCGAAGTATTGAAAGATGCGGCGTCTGCAGCTATTTACGGTACACGGGCAGCTACCGGTGTTATCCTGGTGACCACCAAAAAGGGTAAATCCGGGAAACTAACGGTAACGTATAATGGGTTTTACGGGACATCCGCTCCCAACACCCGGCTGAAACTGCTGAATGCCACCCAGTATGCTGCCATGCTGAACGAACGTTCCGTGGCAGGCGGCGGCGGAATTATTTATGCCAACCCTACATCACTCGGAAAAGGGACGGACTGGCAGGATGCTATATTTTATAATGACGCCAGGCGGTACTCGCATGAGATCAGTCTGAGCGGCGGCTCCGAGAAATCCACTTTTTACCTTTCATTCGGCATGCAGGATCAGCAGGGTATTGTAGCCAAGCCGATCTCGAACTATACCCGGAAAAATATCCGGCTGAACTCCACCCATAAGATCTCGCCGATCTTCACATTCGGACAAACGATCGGGTATTCTCACCAGAAGATAATAGGCATCGGCAATACCAACAGCGAATTCGGAGGTGCATTGAGCTCCGCGATCAACCTGGATCCCATTACTCCCTTGGTAGTCACTGATCCCGCCGTTGCCAATGCAGCGCCTTATAGCGTGAACCCTGTGATCAGGGACGACAAAGGGAACCCTTATGGTATTTCCAGTTTGGTAGGGCAGGAAATGACGAACCCCGTGGCATACATGCAAACAAGGCTGGGCAGCTACGGCTGGTCTGATGATCTTGTGGGAAATGCTTACCTGGAAGCAGCCATCACGAAGCACCTGAAAGTTCGGTCAACACTTGGCGGTAAGCTCTCTTACTGGGGCAGCCAGGGTTTCACACCTTTCTTTTATCTGAGCGCAACCGTCAAAACCTCCCAGAATAATTACGGGAAATCCAATAACAACAATCTCAACTGGAATATCGAAAACACCATTACTTATACTAATACCATCGATAAACACAATTTTACCGTGCTGCTGGGCCAGGGTAGTTATGTAGAGAATATCGGCGGCAGCTCCAATGTCACCCTTTTCAATCTGCCTATCACCAGTTATAAAGATGCTTCATTCAACTTCGATATACCGCAGGCTAACAGAACTTCCGGCTCGGCTGATTTCGTAAGGCACAAATTGTATTCTTTATTTGGCCGTGTCAATTACAGCTATGATGAGAGGTATCTGTTTACTGGTATTGTGCGGCGCGATGGATCATCCCGCTTTGGCAGCAATAATAAATATGGTGTATTCCCTTCCTTCTCTTTGGGATGGAATGTATCCAATGAAAAATTCTGGCCGGTTAACAAAGTGATTGACCGGTTAAAGATCAGGGGCGGCTATGGTGTTGTAGGTAATGATGCCATCAGGGACTTTGGTTACCTGGCTACCGTTACCGGCGGATTCAACTATACGCTGGGTCTTTCAGACGGGATCACTACCGGGTATGCTCCTGCTTCGCTCGACAATCCCAATCTGCGCTGGGAGCAAACCGCTCAAACCAATATCGGGTTTGATGCCATCCTGTGGAAATCGTTCTCTGTGAATGTTGACTACTACATCAAAAAAACTTCCGGGATCCTTCGTCCGGTTACCATACCGGGTTATGTAGGTGTTTCCCAGTCCCCGGTTGGCAATATTGCTGATATGGAAAACAGGGGTATCGATATTGAGCTGGGTTATCGCCAGCGGATCGGGGACCTGAATTTCTATGTGAACGGCAATGTGTCTTATCTGAAGAATAAAGTGACCTATGTGGCGGCAGACGCCAATTTCATTCCCGGCGAAGCCGGTTTCCAGAGCATGGGCGCTGTAACGCGGATCCAGGTTGGGCAGCCATATAATTCATTCTTTGGTTTTAAGTCGAACGGTATTTTCCAGAACCAGGCGGAAATAGATGCTTATAAAAATAAAGACGGCAGCCCGATCCAGCCTAATGCCAAACCCGGGGATTTCAGATGGGTAGATATAAACGGCGATGGAAAGATCACCAACGATGATCTGGACAAGACTTTCCTGGGCAGCAGCATCCCCAAATACGTTTTTGGATTTACGCTTTCAGCAGAGTACAAGAGTTTCGATCTGATGCTTTTCATGCAGGGCACAGCAGGAAGTAAGATATTCCAGGGCTTGCGCAGGCTTGATATCGGCAATGCCAATTATTCAACAAAAGTGCTGGGCCGCTGGACAGGTGAAGGAACCTCTAATGATTATCCGCGCCTCACCACCAATGATGCTAATGGCAACTTTAGCCGCATGTCAGACTTCTATCTCGAAAGCGGTGATTATGCGCGTATGAAGTTACTGCAATTGGGGTACACGCTGCCTGCAAAGCTGCTGAGCAGAGTTGGTGTAACCAGGTTAAGGATATACGTAACCGCTGAAAACCTGTTCACTTTAACGAAGTATACCGGTTATGATCCGGAGATCGGTGGAGTGGTGTTTGGCGTAGACCATGGCGTATATCCACAGGCCCGCTCCTTCATGGGAGGTGTTCAGCTTCAATTTTAATGTCCTGTTTTCCGTCTGAAGCGGAATGAAATATTAAAACATAAAAAGATGAAAACAAGAGTGACCAAATATATATGCATCCTTACGGGCGCGGCAATTGCGCTAAGCGCCTGCAAAAAAGATTTCGTGGAAGTGAAGCCCGAAGGACAGTTCCTGTCAGAGAACTACTATGCGAATGAAGATCAGGCGAATGCTGCGCTGGTAGCAGTGTACGATGTGCTGCGAAAAAATGCGGGCGGCTTCGAGAATATGATCGCCCTGATGAATTCCGGTTCCGATGATCATGTAGCCGGAGGCGGTGGCGCCAGCGATGGAACACAATTGCAATCCTTTTCCAATTATACGATGACCTCCAATCTAATGGCAGGAAGTTATTGGAATGATCCTTACCAGGGGATTTTCAGAGCCAACACGCTTTTGAAAAAACTGCCTGCTGTTCCCATGGACGCTACCAGGAAGGCGCGGATCGCAGCGGAAGCAAAAACCCTGCGTGCATATTGTTATTTCAACCTCGTACGGATGTTCCGGAATGTCCCATTATTGCTGGAGCCTTTGACGGCTACTAATATCTATGATGTGACTCAGGCAACTCCCGAAGATGTATATGCACAGATAGAAAAAGACCTGACGGAATCCATTACTGTTTTACCGGTGGCCGTTACGGGGGTGACGGAGGCCGGCCGGCTCACCAAAGGAGCAGCCATGGCATTGCTGGGTAAAGTGTACCTGTATGAAAAGAAGAACGACCTCGCAGCCAGGCAACTGGCAGAAGTGAACGGACCCGTGCCCGGCAGTCCAAGCCCGCTGGGATATAAGTTATTGACCAGGTTCAGCGACCTGTGGGTGGTATCCAACAAATTCAACAGTGAATCCATCTTTGAAGAAACACACAGCGCTGCCGGTAATTCCGATTGGGGCTTCTGGGGCAGTGGCCGTGATATGGGAAATACATTGAACGTAATGGTAGGCCCAAGGAGTTATTCAAGGCCTACCGGTTCCACGGCGCCTTCTCTGCCTTCAGGATGGAGCTTTAACGTTTTCACACAGGATTTTTATGATTTCATCAAGAACGATCCGCGTTTTGCAGCCACTGTATTTGATCTGAAAGCGTTGAAAGCGGCGGGACAGGCAGATTATATCGAAGGTTATCAGAACACGGGTTATTTCCTGAATAAGTTTTTACCAAGAACCTCCGATGTTTCAACAGGCGGTGGCGCTACCGAACTCAACTATCGCCAGAATACTTACATCATTCGGCTGGCGGATACCTATTTGATGGAAGCGGAAGCACTGAATGCAACCGGTGGCCGCGCACAGGCATTGCTTGATGCTGTAAGAGCGAGGGTAGGCCTGACTTCAGTACCCGTTTCAATGATGGCCATCAAGAATGAGCGCAGGGCAGAACTGGCTGGTGAAGGGCATCGTTGGTTCGATCTGGTGCGCTGGGGAGATGCGCCAACCGTATTGGGACCCCGCGGTTTTGTAGCAGGGAAAAATGAAGTATTTCCTATTCCTTACCGTGAATTGCAGGGAACCAAATTGAAACAGAATCCCAAATACGATTAAGAATATATCCTGCAAGCAGGGAATTGAACATCCGTTTATCAACATCGTAAAAATTATTGACATGAAATATCCATACGGTTATTTTTCCATTTTCTTATTGACCGGCATGTTAGGCCTGTTATCCGGTTGCAGCAAACCGAAAGTAGAAGACCGGGGGATCTCCCAATCGAATCTGAATGCCGATTTTACGATTACTCCGGTGGCCGGGAGCGCCAACCGGTTTGTTATCACGGCTAATGACAGCAGTTATATCGCTTCCAAATGGGATCTCGGCGATGGCGGGGGCGCAGTATTTGGCAGACACAGACAGGAAATTTTCCTGCCCGATGCCGGCAACTATTCCATTACGCATTTAGCGATAGGCAAAGGAGGAACATCCGTTTCTTCCAGCAAACCCCTTAATGTAGCCACAACGGATCTTGCAGCCGGTAACCTCGTGCAGGGTGGTAAATTCCAGTCGGCTGCAGACGATGCCAAATGGACAAGATTCACTATCGGCAATCCTGCTGTTGTGTGGACCATGGCAAACGGAAAATTGACTGCCACCGGTGGAAGCTGGGGACATAGCGGCGTTTACCAGGCCATACAGGTGCAGGCCAATAAAGATTACCGCTTCGGCATGCTGGTATCTGGCAGCGGCGCTACGGATACATGGTTTGAAGTGTATTTCGGCACTATCCAGCCAACGCAGAATACTGACTACTCCAACGGCGGAGTACAGATTGCGCTGAATACCTGGACGGGTTGCGGAAATACGGCCTTTAACGGCAATATCAACACAATCGGTTGTGCGGGTGCGTTGGTTGGAAAAGTTGGTAAAATAAGATTCGCACAAAGCGGTACCATTTATCTGGTGATCAAATCAGGCGGCGCTAATCTCGGTACATCAGGGATATCGATAGGTAATGTGGAACTGCGGGGCATCTAACAAAAAATGAATGATATGAATGTAGTCGGCAAACGTAACTATCGTATACGGAATGGCATTTTTCTATCACTGTTCTGGGTGGTATTAGTAGGAGGATGTCAGAAAGGGAATGGCGGCAATCCTGGCGGTGGTGATTCCCCGCCAGGCCCCGGCTCTCCCACCACATCGGATGTGAGTTTTTATCTGACACGGTCTGATCAGTCGGCGCTTTTTGCAAAGCAAAGTGTTAGCCTGGTATTCAGCGGCACCACTAATTCAAACGCCACTATCGAGGTGGATACCAGCCAGGTTTTCCAGACGATGGATGGATTCGGCTATTGTTTAACAGGCGGAAGCGCCACGTTATTACAATCGCTTCCACCCGCCACGCTCGATGAGCTGTTGAAAGAGCTTTTCCTTTGGGACAGTACCCGTATCGGCGTCAGTTACCTGCGGATCAGCATAGGAGCATCCGACCTCAGTGCTACTACCTTTACGTACGATGATATGCCGGCGGGACAAACCGATCAAAACCTGGCGAACTTCAGCATCGATCGGGAAAAGCAGGACCTGATACCGATATTGAAAAAGATCATCGCGCTCAATCCTTCCATCAAGATCCTCGGCTCTCCATGGTCTGCACCGGTGTGGATGAAAACAAACGGCAGTTTTGTTGGCGGAAGCCTGAAGCCGGAGTATTATGCAACGTATGCCAACTATTTTGTGAAATACATACGGGCGATGAAAGCAGAGGGTATTACGATCGATGCCATCACACCACAGAACGAGCCGTTGCATGGGGGGAATAATCCCAGTATGGTGATGACTGCTACCGAACAGGCATTGTTCATCAAATCTCAACTGGGGCCTGCTTTTGCCGCTGCCGGTCTTACAACAAAGATCATTGTATACGATCATAATGCCGACAGGCCGGATTACCCGCTGACCGTTCTGGATGACCCTGCGGCCAGAACCTATGTTGACGGATCGGCATTTCATTTGTACGGCGGCTCCATCAATGCTTTGTCGCAAGTGCACAATGCTTATCCGGATAAGAACATTTATTTCACGGAGCAATGGGTAGGCGGTCCTCAGAATTTTGCCAATGAGCTGCAATGGCATGTGGAGAACCTGATCATCGGCGCTCCGCGTAACTGGAGCCGTAATGTACTGGAATGGAACCTGGCGAGCGATCCCTCTTATCTTCCCCATACACCCGGCGGTTGCGACCGTTGCCTTGGAGCGATCACCATTGGTTCCTCCGTGACCCGGAATGTTGCTTATTACATTATTGCCCATGCGTCCAAATTTGTGCGGCCCGGTTCGGTAAGGATCGGCTCCAATCATTCAGGAGGTCTTTTGACGGTGGCCTTTAAAAACCCTGAAGGGAAGAAGGTGTTGATTGTACTGAACAAGGGCACTTCTCAGGAAGTCTTCAACATCAGATTCAACAACAAAATAGTTACTCCCAGCCTCGAAGGAGGGGCTGTAGGTACATATGTATGGTGATGTAGGGAAAGCTTATTAATATTGGTTCTGCTTAAGGGGAGTTCGCTCCCCTTTTTCTTTTTTCTTTAGAATGAAATTCAGGTCGCAGAAGGGCTTCGCATGTATCTGTAAAAGCCTGTCAGCACAATGATGCAAACAGCAAGCATGCATAAAGAAAGGGATATCAGTAAAAATGAGATCAGTCCTTCTACCATTCCTCCTCCTTCCTGTCCACCCGCAAGGGGCATCATTTTTCCTGAGCCTGTTACTGCAGCGATGATAACTGCCAGCAGATTTGCAAATGCGCCATATAGCGTGAGCCAGAATGTTATCTTACACCATGTTTGAGACAGGATCAATCTTTTCCATATCAATCCGAGGATCATTAAGAACATTCCATTCATAATGCCTTCGAGATGTGCGGAAAGCCCCATGCGCGGGTTCGGCATATGATGAACAAACAGCCCGATAGTTAATCCAATCAGGAATAAAATAAGTCCGAGAAATATCAATTTGTTGGCCTGATTGGCTTGTGTTGATGTTGCCACGATTTTTTATTTAACGTTTGTGGAATATTTGCGTTCGTGTTTACAATCGTGCGATCCTCAAGCCGGTTAGAATAGAGACAGGCCAAATGTATGAAATTCAGGACTAATTACCGGTACAATTTTAGGGGGATGAAATTTATGGCTGTAAAGTTGTATATTGCTGATCTGAATTGTTTGAATAAGTCCAAAATTTTATGCGAACACCCCAAAATAATACTTCCTCTATGGCCTCGTGCCTGATATACTAAAAATGAACCTATATGAATCCAAACAAAGCATTATGGGAGAAGGGTGACTTTACCCGGATCGCAGAAACCATGCGGGATAGCGGCGTAGCGCTGGCGGCCCAACTGGAGATTACTAAAGGCATGAACGTTCTTGATCTCGGCTGTGGAGACGGAACTACGGCCATACCTGAAGCAAAGCTCGGTGCAAATGTGCTGGGTGTTGACATCGCCAGTAATCTTGTAGCAGCAGGGAACAGGCGTGCGAAAGCAGAAGGGATCACCAATTGTTTTTTCCAGGAGGGCGATGCTACGGATCTTCATGACCTGAAAGATCAGTCTTTTGACCTGGTGGTCAGTTTTTTTGGCGCTATGTTCGCGCCAAAGCCTTATGATGTAGCGCGCGAGATGGTACGTGTTACACGACCGGGCGGAAGGATCATTATGGGTAACTGGATACCGGGCGATCCTACGCTTGTAGCGCAAGTATTGAAGGTCAGTTCTTCCTACACCCCTCCGCCACCTGAAGGTTTTATCAGTCCCATGTTATGGGGGATAGAAGATCACGTTACGGAGCGATTTGGGGAAGCCGGCATCAACAAAGAGAACATATCCTTCCTCAGGGATACATTTACTTTTACTGCTCCTTTTTCACCGGTTGAATGTATGAAGCGGTTCAGGGATTACTATGGCCCTACCATGAATGCTTTTGAAGCCGCTGAAAAGAATGGAAAGGCTTCCGATCTGCAACGTGAACTGGAAGATTTGTTTACGATTCAGAATCAAAGCAAAGAGAACGGCGGTACTTCCATCCCCGCGACTTTCTTACGTGTGACGGTTATACGATAAAGCTCAACAGCTATTGATGAGAAATAAGCGATGAAAAT
The DNA here is from genome assembly GCA_017849435.1 of Chitinophaga niabensis. Lineage (GTDB taxonomy): Bacteria > Bacteroidota > Bacteroidia > Chitinophagales > Chitinophagaceae > Chitinophaga > Chitinophaga niabensis_A. The sequence goes on along the minus strand of JAFIGY010000020.1, from coordinate 578,440 downwards.
TGTAATAACGACGAACGCTCAACAATAATATCGAAACTATTCTCTAACAAGGTCCATCAAAATTTTATATTTTTCTAGGTATGGTTCAGTCTAATCATATTAAGAATGAGTTGTCACTCGCAGAATTGGAAATTCTGAACAGTTTCCTTATGCAGCTTCTGAGCAATTCTGCCAGTTCTAAAGTAAAGATGATTTACAGAGGAGACAATTTGGGCAATCTTTGCCATAGATTAGGAGTAAAATATGATACCTCAGATATCGATTTTCAGACTTTACTGGAAAGGCTGTTCATGATTGGAGAAAAAGCGCGACATTTTTATGATGACAGTATTGAAGGCAGATATCTTTCTATTGAAGGTGCTGGTAGAGAGGCTTTTGATTATTTATTCGATCATTTACACAAGGCCGTAAGGAACCGGAGGAAGGCTTATGTACAATTCTTCAGTACAAACGTTCTGTTTAGGGAATATTTTGCAGATAAAAAGAATAAGAGAGTTTTCATTGATGCAGCAATGGGGCATTCGGAATATCTGAGAATGTACTTTAGGGAGCGATATCAGACCTTGCTACATCAATTGGCTGCACCTATTTATAAAGAAAAGTCGCATGTAGTATCTACATCGAGGAATCACCATGTTGCAAAGAAATTTGCAGGCGGTGGCGTTGATAATATTGATAGCTGCATTATTCATGCTTGGAAGCCAAATATGAATCGCTTCAGACTAATTAACAATAGTTTACCTAACTATAAAGGGTATCCTTTCAGCCACCAAGAGGAAACTTCGATTATTGCTGGTATTTTACCGCATTATATTATTGCCCTTGAGTTACCGGGCAGGAGAAAAACTTTCATTAACCCCCATTTATTTAGAAATTCCTCAACCCCTAGAGTATTCCAGAAAGGTTTTGAAATTGACCAGAGGGGATTTGATAACGTTATTAGACAAACTGCGTATAGCGGTTATTTTACTGTGGAGGGAAATAGGCGATGGGAAACAAGGTTTTTTTAAGAAGAACTGAGTTCCCCCCAATAACATTGTCACCTCAGACAATGCATAGGAATAATCTAATCATTACGGAACAGATTCCCAATTGTTTATCGGATATAGTGACCAGGATTGTAAGAATATGGAAAAGGAAATGAGCAGTGGACAGTTGGTTAGTTTGAAAACAACATGTTCCCTTAGTTGTTTAGAGGAATTAGATATTGTTTGTGTGGACAATGTTTTAACCTAATTGGGGTTGGAGTCATGAAATCACATGAGCTTCCCAAAAAGTAGTGCTGAAAATTAGAAATTCCGCGGCGCATCGTGTTCCCTTACAATTTCGTAATGTTCAACAGGATTTTGCTACTTTCGTAAGGGGGCTATTTCGCATGCACGCGCAATCACACGATGACAGGGAACTCTTCCGGGCAATCTCCGAAGGCGACGAAATTGCCTTCCGGCAGCTTTTCCACATATATGTACCCCGGTTCCGTGCGCTGGCCCTGCATATTACCAAAACATCATCCGTTACAGAAGATATCATCCAGGAAACATTCCTGCGGTTATGGATCAGCCGTGACAAGCTGGCTGAAATAGAACAGCCGCGATCCTGGCTCCTGCGCATCGTTTTTTATCAGTCCTTCACTTACCTGCGTAAACAAACAGTACATCACAAGGCACTGGATGCCCTGATACCACTTGAACCCACCTTTAGCATGGAGGAGAACATGACCTATACTTCCATGGTAAAGCAGGTGGGCATTGCCGTGGAAGGGCTTCCCCCGCAGGCCAAACGGATATATCTGCTCAGCCGGGAACACGGGCTGAAGATACCGGAGATTGCCCGTGAGCTTTCGCTTTCCCCCAATACCGTAAAAAATTCCCTGGTGCGTTCATTACAGGCTATCCGCAAGCACCTGGAGCTGTCCGGGTACCTGATGCCGGCATTGGTACTGTGGTTGTTGCGGCTCTAAAAAAAATTCCCGTCCCATAGGTCCTAAATGATCGCTAGCGCGTCTGTTTATTTGAAGACCACGTTCAATATCATAAAAACAACCAAAATTGTCAATACAAGATCGCCTCACATATCTGCTCGGCCGGGCTTTGAACCAGTCTGCCACGGACGCCGAGCTGACGGAATTATCGGATCTGATCGGGAATGACCAGACGGGTGATATAGCCCGGCAACTGGAAGATCTGCTGCAGGAAAGGCTGTCTGCCGATCCGGCTGAAGATTATGATACAGCATATTGGGATGATGTAGCAGGCAGGATACTGGCATCGGATCGTCCGGAAACAGCGGTGGAAGGACCTTTACCCGTCCCCGTTATTTCCCTTCGCAGGCAAAGCAGGATGCGCTGGATACCTGCGGCTGCGGCTGCACTATTGTTGCTGTCTGGTGCTTTGTACTGGCTCCTGCGCACAGCCCCCCGTCAACCTGCTGTTATTACCATTATACATACACCTGATAACGACATTGCTCCCGGTGGCAACAAAGCAGTACTCACGCTGGCAGACGGAACACAGGTGCCGCTGGATAGCGTCGCCAAAGGAACACTGATGCAGCAGGGCAATACGAAGATCACGCAATCTGCCGGCGGGCAGCTCACCTATACCGCTCAAAAAGGGTACAACGAAACGCCGGCTGCCCTGCAATACAATACCCTGCGCACTCCACGGGGCGGGCAATTCCAGCTAACACTGCCTGACGGCACCAAAGTATGGTTGAATGCAGCCAGCTCCCTGAAATATCCTGTTGCTTTCAACGGTCGTACGAGACAGGTGGAACTTACCGGCGAAGCTTATTTTGACGTGGCAAGGAATGCGGACATGCCGTTCAGGGTAACGGTGCGTACCGGCCAGAACAGGGATAGTCTGGATGTGGCTGTGTTAGGCACACAATTCAATATCATGGCCTATGAGGACGAAGCGCTGGTGAAGACCACCTTGCTGGAAGGTGCGGTAAAAGTGAGCAGCGGCGGCAGCAACCAACAGCTGGCTCCCGGTCAGGGCGCTCATCTGGATAAACAATACAATATGCTCACCTTACAACCACACGTGAACACGGAAGAAGCTGTAGCCTGGAAGAATGGGTACATACAACTGGAAGGTAATGATATTGCATCCGCCATGCGTCAGCTGGTGCGCTGGTATAACATGGATGTAGTGTATACAACCCCGGTGCATGCTCACTTCCGTGGCATTATACCCAGGAGCGTACCTGTATCTCAGGTGCTGAAAATGATGGAGATGACGGGGGAGGTGCACTTTGAGATCAGGGGAAAACAGATTATCGTATCGCCCTGACTTTTACCTGTACGTTATAAAAAACTGATACCATGAGTCCTTAAAATTCCACCTTTCCCTTTACCATACGGACCTAAAAAAACCGGAAGCGGTGCAACGCTCCCGGTAAAGCCTGGGTCTGTATGTGCAATCGCTTGCGGCAATTATTCATTATTTACCCAAACCACACAAATGTATGCAATTGATGCTTTTTTCCCAAAGCAGGCCCCTGTGCGCTGCGTGGGGTAAAAAATTTCCACGATTATCAGCAAAAACGTTACTGATCATGAAATTAACGGTGCTTTTGATGACCATTGCCTTGTTGCAGGTACATGCAGCAGGGTATTCACAAACAGTTACCATCAACCAGCGTAATTCCTCCCTCGACAAAATCTTCCAGGAGATCAGGAAACAGACCGGCTATACCTTTCTCTATACGGATGAACAGCTCCTGCAAGGCCGCAAGGTGAGTTTGCAACTGAAGAACGCTTCCCTGGAACAGGTGCTGGAAGCCTGTTTTCAGGATCAACCGCTCACCTATGCCATATCAGACAAAATGATCATTGTAAAACGGAAACCGGCTCCCGATAAAGGAAGTGCGATGCCTGAAAAGGAAGTGAGGGGAAAGGTCACCAATGAGAAAGGAGAGCCATTGCCGGGTGCAACTATACAGGTAAAAGGCACCAGCAAAGGCGTGGCGACAAATGAGGATGGAGCGTATGTCATTACTGTTCCTGATGATAATGCCGTGCTGGTGATCTCTTCCATGGGTTATAATAAGACGGAGGTACCTGTGAGCGGCAGGAAAGAATTGTCCGTCGCTTTACAGGCATCGGCTTCCAATATCAATGAACTGGTAGTGGTAGGATATGGAGAACAAAGAAAGAAGAACCTCAGCAGCTCCATTTCTTCCATCTCCTCAAAGGCCTTTCAGGATGCGCCGGTGAACCGGTTGGACCAGGTGTTGCAAGGCCGGGCTACCGGTGTACAGGTGACCAATTCCGCAGGTTCTCCCGGCGGGGGCGTGCGTATCCGTATCCGTGGCTCCAATTCCATCAATGGCAGCAACGATCCGCTGTATGTAGTGGATGGTTTTGTAGGCGCGGAGTTCTTTGCCATTAATCCGGATGATATCGAATCCATACAGGTGTTGAAAGATGCATCTGCTACTGCGATCTATGGCAGCAGGGGCTCCAACGGCGTAATACTGGTGACCACTAAAAAAGGCAGCAAAGGCGGTTTAAAAGTGAACTTCACCACACGCCTGTCATCTTCCACTGTCCTGAAAAAGCTCGACCTGCTGAATGCTGCGGAATTTGCGGAAACCGCCAATGCGCATGCGGCGGCTGTGGGTATCGCACCGAAGTTCTCTGACGCACAGATCGCGGAGTTCCGCGCCAAAGGAGGTACCAACTGGCAGGATGAGATATTCAGAACTGCGCCCGGTCAGGAATATTTATTAAACCTCTCCGGCGGGAGCGATAAATCCAGCTACTTCATATCGGGTAACTACCTGAATCAGGATGGCGTGATCAACAACTCATTTTACAAACGATATACCCTGCGTTCTAACATCAACACCGCCCTTTCTGACAGAGTATCCACTTTCCTGAATATCACCGGCTCCTACAGCACTGCGCAGAATATTGATATTCCTGCGGATGGCCCCAGTAGCCCGTTGGCACAGGCTATTACATGGTCGCCCACTACGCTGGTGCGGAATGCAGATGGCAGCTTTGTGATCAGCGATCCTGTAGGCTCCCTGTTTTACAATCCTGTGGCGTTAACCGTCAACAGGCTGGCGGTAAGGGACAGGATGCTGGCCAATATGATAGGAGGTTTCAAGTTCAATATACTGCCGGGACTGACCTTCAACCTGCAATACGGCGCCAACTACCTGCAGTATGACGACAAGAGCTTTGCCGGCAGGATCACCAACAATAATACTTCCACTGCCAGCCTACGGTCCAGCAAAGAGATCGTGCTGCAAAATACCAACACGCTGAACTACCGGAAAGTGTTTAATGAAGCGCATAGTCTGGATATCACTGCCGTAACGGAATACCAGCAGTCCACCTACAACTATTCCTCCGCCGGTGCATCCAACCTTACCTATGAGAACTTCCAGTGGAATAACCTGGCGCTGGGCACACCCGGTTCTCCTTCCTCGGGATATTCAAAATGGGCGTTGTTTTCGCTGGTGGGGCGCGTGAATTATGGCTATCGCGATAAATATCTATTGTCTGCCGCACTTCGCCGGGACGGCTCTTCCAAATTCCAGGGCAGCAATAAGTACAGCTACTTTCCTTCCGTTTCAGCGGGTTGGGTGGTGAACAATGAGCCTTTTATGGAGAACATACCGGTGATCAGCAATCTGAAGCTGCGTGGCAGCTGGGGACTCACCGGCAATCAGGCCATTGGTGCGTACAGTACGCTTTCGTCCTATTCCAATATACCGGCATCATTCAACAGCACCGGCCACCTGGTGGGGCTTGTGATGGGCAACATCGGCAATCCTGACCTGAAATGGGAAACCACGGAACAGAAGGATGCAGGCATTGACATCGGACTTTTCAATGGAAGGATAACTGTTACGGCCGATTACTTTATAAAGGATACACGTGATCTGTTGTTGCAGGAGACTGTGCCGATGTATCTGGGTGGTAACTCCATTACCCGGAACGTGGGATCGGTACAAAACAAAGGCTGGGAATTTGCTATTGAAGGCGATGTGGTCAACAGGGGCGCCATTACCTGGAACACAGGATTCAATGTGTCTTTCATCAGGAACAAAGTGATCTCTCTGGGAGAAGGTAAAACGAGGATCTTTGATCCCAATGGCCGTAAAATAGGCGGTGGCATGTCGCCCCAATCCGAATTTGTGATCATGCCCGGCCAGTCTCTGGGCGCCATTTGGGGCCTCACTTATCTGGGCACCTGGAAGCCCGGTGAGGAGAAGGCCGGTCAGTACGGTGCCAAGGCAGGCGATTCCCGTTATCTCGACATAGACAATAACAACACCATAGATGCGAACGACTACCATGTGATCGGCCATGGTATTCCTACAACATCTGTTGGGTGGAATAACACCATCACTTACAAAGCATTCACCCTGAACCTGTTGTTCCAGGGGCTCTTCGGGTTTGACAGGTTGAACTACAACAGTGCGGCGGCCATGTATTATGGCGGTGATGCGCGGGAAGCCACCCTGGCAGATATCAGGAACAGGTACATCCCCGGTGTGAACGAAACCTCCAACATACCGGCTTTCAGCACCACTAACCGGAACTTCACACAAAGCAGCCGTTTCCTGGAAAAAGGAGACTTCCTGCGCCTGAAAAATATCAGTCTCGCCTATAACATTCCTAAATCCGTGTTAAAGAATACCGTAGGCGTGAAAGTATTCGTCAGCGTTACCAATCTGCTAACGTTCACCAGCTATACCGGCCTGGATCCGGAAAGCAATTCTTCCGCCAGTGATATCCGCCAGGGTATCGACTTCGGCACTTATCCGAATACGAGAACCATCACAGGAGGAATAACGCTGAGCTTTTAAAAATAACAGTCATGAATAAACGATATCACATGAAGCACACCATATATCTGGCACTCTGCCTGGTTCTGGCCGCAGGGTGCAGCAAAGAACTGACAGAAGAGCCCCGGGGGCTGGTGGCGGGCAAGGATGCCCTGAGCAGCCAGGCAGGCCTGGAAACCGCCCTTACCGGCGCTTACGGAAGTCTGCTGGTCCCCTGGTCCAGCGGCTTTACTTCCGTAGCGCAGATCGCCATGACCATGGGCGGGGATGACCTTACTACACATCCCGGTTCCAACAAAGAAGAATTCAGGGAGTTTGACCGCTTCAACGTATCATCCCTCAACAGCAGGATGAATCCTATCTGGCTGGGATGTTACAAAACCATACAATCCACCACCAATATCATCAACAATTATACATCCGTACAGGGCGGCAATCAGGACTCCGTTCGCGCCATCGTGGGCGAAGCCAGCTTCCTGCGGGGACTTTGCTATTACTGGCTCACGAGGCTGTGGGGAGAAGTGCCCGTCATTCCTTCGGAAAAATATTCCACAGCATTTCTCAGCCTCAAAAAGAGTAAGCCCGCTGATGTATATGCGCTGATAGAAGCGGATCTGGCAAGAGCGGAAGAATGGGTGCCCAATGTGAGACGCAGCTCGGGACGACCCAATAAAGGCTCCGTTAAAGCATTGCTGGCCGATGTATACCTCACGGAAGCCGGGTGGCCACTGAAGAACCAGGCTAAATATGCGCAGGCGGCAGCCAAAGCAAAAGAAGTGATAGATAACAGGGCCGCTTATGGATTTGATCTTTACCGCGACAATTACCTGAAGATCTTTGCCGGCGGTACGGTAGAAGATGTGTTCACGCTTTTCACCCGCGGGCAATGGATCACCTACAATTCATTTTACGGGCTGTCTACCATGCCGGAGGACGAAGGAGGCTGGAGCGATTTCTTCCCTGAACTGAAATTTTTCAACAACTTCCCGGCAGGCCCCAGGAAGGACGCTACTTTCAGCACGCAATTCACTTTGAGCAACGGTACCACCATTTCCTGGCAGCAGACAACTACCAAACATCCTTACTATAAAAAATTTACCATCCAGTCAGGAGCGAGGAACGTGTATATGTCCGCCAACCCCGTTATTATGATGCGGTATGCACATGTATTATTGATCTACGCGGAGGCACAGGCAAGGTCCACAGGCACTCCTAACAGTGATGCCTATACGGCAGTTAATGCAGTACGTCAACGGGCCGGGCTGACCGGTCTTCCGGATGGTATGTCCGGCGCTGATTTTGCAGCTGCCGTGGTGAGTGAGCGGGCCTGGGAATTTGCAGGGGAATGGAGCCGCTGGTTTGACCTGGTACGATTGGAGCAGGTAGAAGCGGCCAATGCCGGTAAAGACCCCGGCGACCTGCAGCCGGCCGGTGCTATCACCAAAGCCAGTTACTGGATGCCAATCCCCGGAGCAGATGCACTGATCAACCCGAATTTGTGACCCTTTCAACCATCTAAATAACATGAAAACCGGGATCAGTCCCGCGGAGCGGGACTGATCCATCCACCCAAAAATGAAACGTTATGAAAAAGATTTCGACACTTTTATGGGTGTTGTGTCTACTGCTATGCGGCAGGCTCAATGCACAATACATCCTTCTGGATGATATGGAGGGCCATGGCCTCTGTTCCGGCAAATGGACCTATTACGCTGGTAATACCACCACCGGGAAGGTGGAATTCGGGGTGCCCAACCCCAACCCTTCCGGCCTGAACACAAGCCCCCTCGTAGCTAAGTTCACTAAAGACACTACCTGCTTCGAGTACATGAGCGCCTCCTGCTCGCTTAGGGATTCCTTCAGTCTCTCCGCCAACAGCACATTCAAAATGCTGGTGTACAGCACCGTACAGGAAGAGATCATGTTCAAACTACAGCCGGGTACCAATTACAGCAAAGCAGTGTTCTTCACTTACAAACCCTCCCGCGTGAACCAGTGGGAAGAGGCGACCTTTAACTTCCAGAGCGTGAAGAACAGGACGGATTTCAATACCATCGCCGTGCAATTCATAGATGGAAAGAAAGCCAATGGCATATTGTATTTTGACCTTGTGCAGGGCCCCAATCCAAGGAGCATTACTTTAAAAGACACCAGCATCCTGATGGGGCACGAGAACGGAGCCGTGCTCACCGCTAAAGTGAACGGGGGTGTATTGGCTTCCGCACTGACTGCCACCAACTGGGCAGCGTCCAACCTGCCTGCCGGCGTTTCTGTCAGCAATGTACAACGGTTGAACGATACCATCGCACTTATCACGCTTAGCGGTAACTCACCCGCCAACTATTCCAGAACCTCGCTTCGGTTGACGGTAGCAGGGCAGGAGCTGGACAGTGCTAACGTTACCGCCTATACGGCAAAAGGAAGTGTGGTGTTTGAAGGCAATCCCAACTGGACCCTGATGTTTGCAGACGAGTTCAACGTTGACGGGCTGCCGGACCGCAGCAAATGGACCATAGATCCGCGCCCTAAAGGCTGGATCAACGGCGAGCAGCAGGTGTATACAGACACTACACATGATAACGCCCGTGTAAGGAATGGTAACCTGATCATCACCGGAAAGAAAGATTATCCTACAGGAAACACCACGGAACCCTGGTCTTCCGCACGACTGATCACGCAGGGGAAATTCGATTTCCTCTACGGTAAGGTGGAAGTGAGGGCCAAACTGCCACGCGCACGCGGTTCCTGGCCTGCTATCTGGCTCATGCCCACCAGCAGCGTTTACGGCGCCTGGCCCAAGAGCGGGGAACTGGATGTTATGGAGCATGTGGGCAACAGCTTTGGAACAGTGATGGCTACCGTGCATACGCAGAACCACAACTGGACGAACGGCGGCGGCGTTACCGGGAGTAAGAAGTTGATGGACGCGGATACCGCGTATCACGTATACGCTATGGAATGGGCCCCGGATTCTATCAGGTTCATTTATGATACCTCGCGCATCCTGTCTTATGCCAATCCGCATACAGACTGGAAGGACTGGCCTTTTGACCAGAAGTTTCATCTCATCCTGAACCTCGCCATTGGCGGTGGGATGGGAGGCATCATCATGGAGGCAGACTGGCCGGATAGCATGGTGGTGGACTATGCGCGTATTTATCAAAAGGGCATCGGTACGCCGGTGCTGGATACTATTAAGGTAGCGCCAACGGATCTGTTTTTCCTGCCGGGGAAAAAGCAACAGTACACGGCAAAGGCTTACGACCAGAACGGGTATCCTATGGCCATCACACCCGTATGGAGTATTACCGGCGCGGGTAACAGCATTACAGCCGACGGACTGGCTACATTGAACAGCACCGGAAAGGTAATGGCAACGGCAACTGTAGATACCACTACTAAAACAGGTACGGCCAACGTGAGCCTCCGGCCTTCCAATTACAGGAATGTACCGGCGAAGATACAGGCAGAGAGTTTTGACAACGGCAACGCATGCTGCACGGAGACCACCGCGGATACGGGTGGAGGTCTGGATGTGAGCTATATAGGTTCCGGCACCTGGTTTGAATACGATATCAACGTGCCGCGCAGCGATAACTATCGCATACAGTTCCGGGTGGCTGTAAACGCCGCTTCCAGCCTGAAGATACAGCTGGATTCCGTTACCCTGCAAACAGTAACCCTGCCTGCAAGCGGCGGCTGGCAGAAATGGATATCAGTCACGTCTGCGCCTATACGATTAGAGCAGGGGCAGCAGACCATCAGAATAACTTCCAACAAAGACGGCTGGAACTTTAACTGGCTGAGCATCTTCCAGGCGGATTCCATCCCGCTGTCCCGCATTGTGGTGAAGCCTCAGAACGTGACCATGACCACCGGGCAAACACAGCAGTTCACCGCCGTTGGCTATGGGCAGGACAGCAGCCTGTTCGCCATATCGCCAGTGTGGTCGGTATCCAGCACTGGTGACGGCTGTATGAATACGAGGGGCATCTTTACCAGCAGCGATACCGGCAACTACCTCATACAGGCGGTGGCAGGGAACATCACCGGCACCGCCAATGCTCATGTGATCACCCCGCCTGTGCTCACGCGCATTGTGCTCACCCCTGATACGGCAACAGTACCATTGCGTGCATCGCAGCGGTTTATTGCCAAAGGATATGATCAGCGCGACAGCCTTTTTGCTTTCAAGCCGGTGTGGAGCACTACCGGTGCAGGGAATACCATCGACACAACCGGCATTTTCACGGCAGGTAATACACCCGGCACATACACTGTTACTGTCAGCGGAGGTTCTGTATCCGCTACAGCCGTTGTCACAACGGGTTATACCTGCTCTGTTAACGACAAGTATGAAGCGGAAAGCGCCTCCAACCGCGCAACAGGGCCCATTCTGGAGGCTTGTACGGATGTTGGCGGCGGGCAGGACTTCACCAATCTGAAAGTGAGCGACTGGTTTGCCTACAACACGTTGAATGTTCCCGTCAAAGGTCTGTATACCATCAGCCTCCGTGTTCGGTCCACTGCGCCGGCTTCCATTTCAGTAGGGCATAGCGGGTATAATTTCGGTACTATCGCCATCCCGTCAACCGGCGGTACCTGGCAGACCATAAAAGATACCATGACGCTGCCTGCCCTTAACTATACGGGTATACATGTAAAGTCAGGCACATTCAAGTTCAACTGGTTCAGTATCGATAATTGTGCAGTGGACTCTTCTTCCGCGCGGATAGCGTACGCGAAGCCGGAGCAACCTGTGGAGCATGCAGATGCGGGAAAACCTATCCTGTATCCCAATCCTACCACCGGTCAGCTGACCATTCACCTCAATGGTCTTTCCTACAGCAGACTCACGTTGCTGGATATACGTGGTAACGTATTACGGCAGTGGGTGATCCCGGCAGGCGAAAAGCAGGTCAGCAGGAACATCAGCGGTCTGGCAGACGGTATTTATATGCTCTGGCTGGAAGGTGTGGATAAAACAAAAACCTTCCGGGTTGTTAAACTCCGGGGATAGATAAAGGAATGCTGAAGGGCTGGCCGTGAAAGGGCCAGCCCTTTATAATATCAAAATAATTTTTCCTGTGGCGGCTTTATCCCAACGAGACGAATATATATCGTCGTCTGGCCACGATGATGTGTTTGATGCTCGAATGCTTTGTTCAGCATGGCAAACTTCGTTGCCTTGAACCTGTTGAACACCGTAATTTCATCACCCCATTTTGAGACATCAGTGTTTTTTACGCTATTGATCGCATAATCATAACTCGTCATCACATAGTACATGACGGAATCTTTGTTCTGCGCGGAAGCCCGTTGTTCCATATCGAAGCCGAAGCCTGCCGGTGGGTTGTCCTGGGATACCTGGGAAGTTATAAATACGTTGGCGCCCGCAAGGTGCAGCATTTGCTGCGCAAAACTGCGGACACTGTCTGTTGCTTTGAATGAATACTTGTCGGCAGGCATCGTATTCAGGTACTCCCTGGTATAATCCCGGGCTCTTTCCCAGTCTTTTACCATTTGTGCCTTGATGTCTTGCGGAGATTGCGCCCGCAGTGTGAGCGTCAGCAGAGAAAAGCATGCAGTGATGCAGAGATGACTGATTGTTTTTTTCATATGTGGAAGTTTTAGAGGGACTTATTTAAAAAAGGCTTCAACAGATCTATTGGTATGGGGAAAATAGTAGTGGAGTTTTTCTCCGTTGCAATTTCCCGGAGTGTTTGCAGGTACCGCAGCGTGATGGCGCTGGGTTGTTCACTCAATACTTTCGCGGCATCCGCCAACCGTTGTGATGCCTGGTATTCGCCTTCCGCCGCTATGACCTTGGAACGGCGTTCCCGCTCTGCTTCGGCCTGCTTCGCCATGGCCCGCTGCATCTCTTGTGGCAGGTCTATCTGCTTTACTTCCACATTGGAAACCTTTACGCCCCAGGGCTCTGTATGTTTGTCTATGATCTGTTGCAGCTTCAGGTTGATTTTTTCTCTTTGCGAAAGCAGATCGTCGAGGTCCGATTGCCCCAGTACGCTGCGGAGCGTGGTTTGCGACAGCTGTGAAGTTGCCATCAGGTGATTTTCCACTTCCACAACGGCTTTGTTAGGCTGGATCACCCGGAAGTACACCACTGCGTTCACCTTTACCGATACGTTATCCTGTGTGATGATATCCTGCGCGGGCACATCCATTACAACCGTCCGCAAACTGATCTTTACCATTTTATCGATGAGGGGGATCAACAATACCAATCCCGGTCCCCGAACCCCGTCGGGCGCTACCAGCCGCCCCAGACGGAATACAACGCCGCGCTCATATTCACGCAGTATGCGTACTGCATTTGAAAGCAGGATGACCACAAAAACGGCAACAACGATCATCCATACGGAATATGTTACCATAGTATTTGTTTTATATCATGTAATAAGATGCCCTACCTGTAATTTCAAATTGTGTACTGCCACTATCCGTATTTTTTCGCCCTGGTCTATCTGTCCTTCTACTGATTCCGCTTTCCATATTTCCCCATGTACCAGCACATTTCCCAATGGGTTCAATATATCCAGTGCTTCACCGGTTTCACCCACCATACCTTCCACCCCTGTGGCCGGTTTAGCCCGCTGGGCTTTCAGTCCGAGACCTATTACGAATAGAAAGAAAAGCGTGGTAACGGTTACTGCGGAAATGATCACACTGCGGGATATCCTTACGGATTCCAGCGCGGAGTCAGAGCGGATCAGCATGATGGAACCGAGCAGGAGGGAGGCGATGCCGCCGATCGTTAACATACCATGACTGACGATCTTTATTTCCAGTACAAAAAGTACGATGGCGAATACAATCAGTGCGAGGCCGGCGTAATTGATGGGTAACGTCTGCATAGCATAAAAAGCCACGATAAGCGCGATCACGCCTACCATACCTGGCAGTATGCTGCCGGGGTTGTAAAGTTCGAAAAGTATACCGTAGAAGCCCAACAACATCAGGATGTACGCAACATTGGGGTCGGTCAGTACCGTGAGTATCCTTTCCAGCATGCCCATTTCCAGTACTTGTGTTTGCGCATGTTTTGTATGTAATGTCTTTATACCATCCACCGTAACAATACTTTTCCCGTCTATATCTTCCAGCAATTCCTGCAGATTGGTTGCCACCAGATCCGTCACTTTTTTTTCCAAAGCTTCATTCTCTGTGATGGAAAGACTTTTTCGCACGGATTCTTCCGCCCACTCCAGGTTTCTGCTCCGTTTGGCGGCTATGGAACGGATAAATGCTGCGGCATCGTTGGTGGTTTTCTCGCTCATGATCGTATCCAGCTGCCCTTGCAGGCCCACCGGATGTGCTGCGCCAATATTGGTTCCCGGCGCCATTGCGGCAATATGCGCCGCCAGGGTTACAAAAACACCGGCAGAACCGGCATGCGCCCCTGCAGGGGCAACATAAACAACGATCGGCAAGGGAGCTTCAAGGATGTCGCGCACGATATAACGGGTGGATTGCAGCAATCCGCCGGGCGTATTAAGGTAAATGACAAGACAGGTGGCATTTTCAGTGTGGGCTTTGCTAATGCTCTGGTGGATGAAATCGGCAGATACAGGATTGATGCTTCCGTCAATCTTTATAACAAACACCTTTTGAGCCGCAAGTATTGACGGGATCAGGAGAAAGAACGCAACGCATACAACAAACTGCTTCATAAAAAAGTATAAACAGCACGAAGCAATGATAAGTCTAAGTTACGCTTTTTTAGGCCGATTTCCTGATATATGAAAAAATAGGGCTGACCATCAGGGTCAGCCCATAGCGCTTATTGTTGATGTTTTTTTTACGCTTGCCGGATGTCTCCTTCCAGCTGTATTTCATCCGTGATCCCTGCTTCCTCCAGGAACCCCTCGTCGTGCGAGATCACGATCAGCGTTCCCCGGTAATCTGCAAATATCTTCGCTAACATGTGGATATTGGCGAGGTCAAGATTATTCACCGGTTCGTCCAGGAAAATGACGTCCGGTGCTTTGTTTTGCAATACCATGCAGCAGAGCGAAAGCCGCAGCATCTCTCCGCCGCTCAGGACCGCGCAGGACCTGTCCCAGCTTTCCGGAGTGAAGAGGAAGTTTGCGAGTAACGTATGCACCATCGGAACTTCAAGGCGGGATTTGTTGAAAGCGAAGGCCTGTTCCAATACTGTTTTGTGCCGGTCAATAAGACTATAATCCTGATCCAGTAGTAAAGCGTTGAAAGAAGCCTTCTGTATATCGCCTTCCGTGGGTAATATCCTGCCTTGCAGCAGGTTGAACAACGTCGTTTTACCACTGCCGTTGCTTCCTTTGATAGCCAGCCTGGTGCCGCTGCGGATGGTGAAGGTCAGTGATTTTCGCCATAGTACGGGGCTGCCCGGATAAGCATAATGAATGCCTGTGGCCTGAACAAGCACTTTGCCGAATGCTAACACCGCATCATCGAAATAACCTTTCATGATACGCTGCATCTGCACCATTGCTGCCGCCTCCCGCATTTCTTCCCGGAGCCCGCTTAGCTTATCATCATGTACCTGTTTCAATTTTGCGGTACTAAGCTCTGCATTATGCCGCCAGATGTTATGCATGATCTTGGGTTCGCCTCCTTTTATGCTTCTTTTCCGTGCTTGCGCATCCGAACGTTGCTTGCGCTCGAGGGCTTGCTGCTGCTGAAGTTTTGCCTCCCTAAACGATTTTTCCTGATGGGCCAGCTGGTGCTCCTTCGCTGCGGATTCAATGGCCTTTTGTGTTGCATAGGCGTCGTAATTACCGCCATATGCTTTGATACCGTTTGCCTGCAATTCCCAGATGGGATTACATAAACGAAGCAGTTGGCGGTCGTGGCTCGTGAGCAGCAGCGCACTGTTGGTTTGCGCTATCCAGTTATATAACAGGGTCCGTGCCTGTTTATCGAGATGATTGGTAGGTTCATCCAACAGCACAACGGAAGGCCTGAAGATATCGATGCCGGAAAGGAACAATCTTGTTTTCATTCCCCCGCTTAATTGCTGTAATGGCTGATCCAGTGAGATACCCGTAATGCCCCATCGCGCAAATGCCTCTTCACATCGCGCTGCAATATCCCAGTGATGCTCCAGCAGATCATAGTAATGCTGGTCTGTTGTGCCGTTTTCCACTGCCCGCAGGGCTTCCAGTAACGGCGCGATACCCAGTGCCGCAGCCACGGAAATATGATTGAAATGGCCATAGTGTTGTGGTACGTAGTAGCGGTTTGTAGTCACCTGAAGATCGCCGTCATAACTCTTTTCCTGCCCGGCAATGATCCTGAGCAGCGTGGTTTTACCGGTGCCGTTATTCCCTACGATTGCAGCCTTTTCTCCCCTTTGGAGGGAGAAGCCGATATCCTGGAAGAGCGTTTTGTGATGAGGGGTGTGATAGGTGATATGTTGTGCATTGATAAGCATGGAATGTTCATTGTTGATGAAAAAATGAGGTGAGTGGTCCGTTGGCAGGATGTAAGTTTCATGTCAGTAAGATGTTGAGAATGTTAAATGAAATTGATAGATATAACGAGACCGGGTGAGTCTCTTTCAAATAGCAGCAGGAACTGCTTATATGTGCGGATTATAATTTCATGATGGGGCAAAGGTAAGGATTTATTTAAATATTGCTAAAATGCTATTATCCCTTTGCCCGGAATTTTCTAATTTGTACACATAAATTCCCGTATGAAAATAGCATTACCCTTATGGATGGCCGGTCTGTTAACGTCCCTGCAACTGAACGCTGCAGACATCACCGTGCACTCCCTTCCCGAACTTCAGACGGCCATCAGCAAAGCTGCTCCCGGTGATGTGATATGGGTAGCCAATGGCGTGTACAAGACGGATGCGGATATTGTGATCAACAAGCAAGGCACTGCAGCCAAACCGATCACCATTGCCGCACAAACCTTGAACGGCGCGGAGATCACCGGGAATGGTGGTTTTAGTCTGATAAGTCCTGCTACGCATATCATCATCCGCGGTTTCCGCTTTTCACATCCCGCCAATAAAGCAAAATGTGCTCCCGGCACCTCCTTCTGCCGCTGGACCCGCAATGTTTTGGGACGCCCGGGGACGGAGAAGACCTTTACATCGCCGGCAGCGATCATGAGGTGGATTACAACACTTTTCAGCATAAGAATGCCATGGGACGCTTCCTGGCCATACGCGGCTCCGGCAGCCAGATAGCGGAAAGGCTCCGGATACATCACAATTATTTCTTCGATCAGAAACATCAGCCGGGCAATGGGATTGAAACGTTGCAATTCGGACTGAGCGGGTTCAGCATGTCGTCCAGCAACAGCGTGGTGGAGTATAATCTCTTTGAGCAATGCGATGGAGAGAACGAACTGATATCTGTGAAAGCATCCGGCGTTGTGCTGCGTTATAATACCATCCGTGATTGCCCGGCGCAGTTCACCCTGCGCCACGGGAACCGGTGCGAGGTCTACGGCAACTATTTCATCAACACCCCCGGCCTCCGCATTTTCGGCGATGATCACCTGGTCCACAGCAACTATTTCGAGAACTGCAAACCCGCCATCACCATCGGTAACGGCGACGGGGAAGTGGCGGAAGGCGCCAAGCTTACGTGCCACGACCGTCCCGATCGTGTGTTGATCGCATTCAACACGCTGGTGAACAACCCGCAGAACATCCTTCAACCCGGCAGAACGAACGGCCTCGGCGCCACTGCTGTCACCATTGCGTATAATATCATACAAGGCAGCGAAGCGCCCGCCGCACAAATATCCGGCCCGAATAAAGACTTCGCCTGGAAAGGGAATATCCTGTACAAGGTTAGCAGTGGCGGTGATATGCCGGGAACAGGTTATACAACAGCCGACCCGAAACTGAAACGGGACGACACCGGTACTTTTCATCTGTTGGCAGGCAGCAGCGCCCAGGGCGCAGTAACCACCGCTTATCCCGCCGTAAAGACGGATATGGACGGGCAACCGCGCAAAATGCCGCTGGACGCCGGTGCGGATCAGATATCAACAGCAAAGAGAATGGCACAGGTACTGAACACTACATGGGCAGGCCATACCGCGGCAGAAGTAAAACCATAAACGAACGGTTCATGAAAATGCCGTCAGAAAATCCGTCAGGGATTCTTCCGTAGGAAGATTGAGTTTCTTACGCAGCCGATATCGTCTGATCTCCACACCCCGTAAAGATATCGCCATCAATTGCGCAATTTCTTTTGAAGAGAGCTGCAATTGCAGATAGGCGCATACCTTGAGATCGGAGTTGGAAAGCGTGGGGAAGCGCTGTTTCAGCTTTTTGAGGAAGTTATTATTGATCTCATCGAAATGTGAAGCAAATTGCTCCCAGTTGGCGTTATTCTTCTCCGCATCATGCAACAGGAGGAGGGCGCTTTTTAATTCGGGATTGCTGTTATTTTTCTTGTACATGTTCTCCAGCACGTCTTTCACTTTCACCAGCGCATCTCCCCGTTCCACAAGGTGCATGGACGCATCCGCCAGGGCTTTGTTCTTGAAGGTGATCTCGCTCGCAAGTTTTTCATTCTGCAACGCGATGATCTCTTTCTCACTTTTTTCTATTTCAAGCTGATGGATGTATTTGAGGCGTTTTTGTTCTTCATCAAACTTTTGTTGCTGACGCTGCATCTTTCGCTTTTGCCATTTGTCCAGCCAATATAACGCTGCGAGGAACAGCAGCACATAAAGCATGTAGGCCCAGCCTGTACGGTACCATGCCGGTTCTATCACGAAATGATAGGTCACCGTTTCGGATTCGTGACCAAGATTGTCATGCGCTTTTACGGAGAATGTATATTTCCCGGCAGGCAGGTTGGTATAATCTTTTTCAGAACGGGATGACCAGGCGGACCATTTCGTGTCGTATCCCTTCAGCTGATAACTGTATTCGATGTTGTTCTTTAAAGCGTAAGAGGGAGAGCCGTATTCAAAATGAAAAGAATTATAGTTGCCGGGCAGATGCGGCATATCTGATTCGTTCTGCTGATATACAAGATCAGTGCCCTGCCGGAAATACCCCCCGAAGATCACACTATCCCCTCGCCCGATGGCCTTCACCTGTCCCAGCAATACCTTCACCGCCTGTTTGTTGGCAATATATTTTTCATAATTAAGATGGATGATGCCTTTCTCCGATCCGATAAAAATATTTTCTTTATTGAAAGGATAGATGTTCTCGAAGCCAAGCAGTATTTGTCCGCTCAACTCCGGGAAATAGGTGATCGTGAAATTCTTCCCCGCACCAAAACTTACAACGCCGATCTTCTTGCCACTACAGAACCAGATATTGCCGTCCGCATCTTCATTCATGTACCGGATCTCCATATTGCCGAGGATGGGCGCAAGGAAAGCGGAAGGCACAAACCGCTCATTCCCCGCGTCAAATTCGTAAACGCCTTTAGCCGTGCCGAACACCGTCCGGTTTTTGATTTTGAACACGTAGTTGCCGAGCGCGGAAGGGAGTCCTGCGCCCTCGGTATACAACTGCGAGTGTACATGCTTTCCATCCGCTGCCAATTGCAGTTTGTAAATACCGCGATAGGGATGGGACGCCCAGATGGTGTTGTTGTTGTCGATTTCCAGGAAGCGGATGGATTCCCGGATGCCGCTGATCTCCCGTTTGTCGGTAAACTGACCTCCGTTGAACCCGATCATTTTAAGCCCGGTATAAGTGCCTGTCAATATATCCTGCGCGGGAAATACGGAGGATATGGGTTTGAATATCCAGGATCCCGGTCCTTCCGCGAGCGGTATACCGGTATTGTCCCGGATGAGGTAGCTGCCGGTATGCTGCCCCATCAGTAATTGCCGGTTCACTTCCTCCAGCCGCCATACTTCCCCCATACTGTTCCGGATATGTGAAAAGATCCCTTTGGCAAAGCTCAGATCGCCGGTAACATTAGGAAGCGGAACGTGATAGGCGCCATCTGAAGTAGCGATGTACAACTCGTTGTTGAAGATACGGGTACTGTAACCGGAAAGATCATTGGCCTTACTGGGCGTGATATACTTGACGGCTGCATTGTAAGCGATGAAACTGATCCCGTTCCGCAGGCCGGCCCAGAGGTTTTTGTCGCGATCCAGGAAAACACAGAGCACATTATTATTCTGTAACCCTTCCGTGCGGGAGATCTGCTGGATGATATGCCCGCGGAAGTCCATAACCACGCATCCGTCTGAAGTGGAGCCTGTGACAAATTCCGTGGCATTGATCCTGGTGGCGGTATAGATGAATTGCGGGCCGGAAGCGGTGGGCTCAACAGGCTGCCTGCGCACCACGTGGTCGTGATGCACAAGGAACATCCCGTCCAGTTGCGTGAGCACCAGCAGGCTGTCCTGATCCGTTTCGATGATCCCGGAAACCACCGTGTTCGCAGGGAGTGGGTTCTCCAGGGCGGGCACCCATTCCTGACGGCCGAATTGCAGCAGCCCGCTACTCCTGTCCTGTGCGAACAACCGGCCGCCGGCCTTTTTAAGGAAGACCCATTCCCCTGTGGTGGGATATACTTTGATGCTGTTGTTCCGGTATTCGAGGATGCGGTCGGAGGCCTGGAAGAAAACGGATTCCCGGTATATCTCGATCCGCCAGATATCCGCAAACCTGCTTTGCTGCCGGGGGATCAGGCTTTTGAGGGAGGTGTAAACGAGGTTGCCGTTAGAGCCGGGCGCGTAATATCCGATCTCATCCTGCCCGCCGACATAAATCCGGTCGTTCTCATCCGTTGCCAGCGCACGAACGATCGTTTTGTTGGGAAGGGGGTAAAGCTTCCAGTGACTGCCGTCGTAGGTGATCATCCCTTCATTATTGCCGAAGTACATGATACCCCGGTTATCCTGACGGATATCCCAGGTTTGGGTACCTGCCTGGAAGTCGTTTTTGCTGTAATTGATGATCTGGGGTAAACCGATCGTGTTTTGTCCGGATAGGGACAATGACAAACATAACATGGTAATTACAGGGTACAAACGGTTCATGTATTAAAGGTATTACTTTTTGATGTAGTGATGTAGTAGTCGATATTTATTGATTATCAATTGAATTGGGTATTTATGATGTAGTCAGGATGTAGCAGGATTTGAGCGTCTGTGCAAAGGTTGGGGTAATTTACATACACATCAACCAAAATTTCCACATTATCAAACCACGTTGCTAAATGCGTTAAACAAAACCAAATCTCACGTATGAAAAAAATCCTTACCCTAATGATCCCTTTACTGCTATCGATCGTTATCCTGGCAAAGGGACAACAAAAAACGGTCACCGGCCGGGTAACGGACAATAATGGAACACCTGTTCCGGGTGTGACCATCATTGCGCAGACCAGTAAAGCGGGTACCGTCACCAATGCAAACGGGGAGTTCCGGCTGGTGGTTACGCCTGCGGACCAAATCCTCAGGGTGACCGCCATGGGCTTTACCGCCCGGGAGGTAGCCGTTTCCGACGCTCCCATCAACATCACGCTGCAGGTATCTGCGTCAGACCTGGGAGAAGTAGTGGTGGTGGGTTATGGCACCCAGAAGGTCACCAAGGTGTCCGGCGCCATATCCACCGTAAAGGGGGCGGATATAGAGAAACTACGGCCGGTCAGACTTGAAGAGGCTCTCCAGGGAAGGGCCTCCGGCGTAAATGTGATACAGGGCGGCACACCCGGCTCCAAGCCCACTGTATTGATCCGGGGCATCCCATCTTATGTAGGAACGGACCCGGTGGTGATCGTGGACGGTATCCCCCAGACCCTCGACGATCTCAACGCCATCAATCCTGCAGACATCGAATCGTTGAACGTATTGAAAGATGCGGCCACTACGGCCATCTATGGTGTGAAAGGCGGCAACGGCGTGATCGTGGTTACTACCCGTAGCGGCCGTAGGAATCAGAAAACGGAGATAGGGGTGAATGCCAATGTAGGTATGCAGGAAGTGCAGAACCTCATCGGTGTATTGAATGCCTCCGAATATGCCGGTATTATCAATGAAGGCAGCGTAGCCTCCGGCGGTCCCGTCATCTTCCCCGATCTTTCCAAACTGGGTGCCGGCACCAACTGGCAGAAGGAGGTCTTTCACCGGGCTATGATGCAGAACTACGGCGTGAATGCCAGAGGCGGTAGCGACAAAATCGGGTATTTCGTGTCCGGAGGTTATCTCGGGCAGGACGGAATTGTTGGCGGAGGCAGTAAATCGAATTTCAACCGTGTGAACGGAACCGCTAACCTGAATGCGGACATCACTTCCCGGTTGAAACTCATCGTCAACACCAGCTACGTCAACCTCCGGAGCAAGGGGATACTGGAAAACTCCTTCAACTCCATCATCGGTAGTGCGCTGAACTTCGATCCCACCGTTCCGGTATGGAACAACGTACCGAATACCGTAGGCAAATACGGGTTCAGCAACCTCATCCTGTCTGAAATATTCAACCCACTCACGAAACTGGACAATACCTATAATCAATCCAACGGGAACAAGCTGTATGGAAAAGTAGAGTTACAATACGATATATGGAAGGACCTGAAGCTGACTACCCGTTTCGGCTATACGAACTGGGATGAAACCGGCAAAAGCTTCACGCCACTTGCGTTCTACGGTCCGCTTAACGTAGAGAACACGATGAATGCGGATGGTTCTGCCGTGGTGGTGAAGAATGGTTATGGCGAGGTGTCGTCCAGCGCGCATAACAGCGTACGGGAGTACCGGAACAGCGCATCGAGCTTCTTGTCTGAAACTTTTGCCAACTATAATTTTTCCATCAAAAAAGATCATCATTTCGAAACTGTGCTCGGGTTCTCTTTATCGAAAAGCAACGCGAGCGGCATGGATGCCTCCCGGCAGGATGTGCCTTTCAACTCCTGGCAGTTTGCTGCAATTACAGCCGCTACGGGTGAGAACTCCGCGGGAATGGTCTACTTCCGGGATACGGTTATCAACGGCGTAGCGCAAAAGGTGCGGGACGGCAAAGGGGATATCGCTCCCAACCTGAATGCCCGCGGTTCCAGTACTTATCAGTCGTTCCGCAAGAACCTCTCTTACTTCGGCCGTATCAACTATGACTACAGGGAGAAATACCTGGCTTCCTTCACCGCAAGAAGGGACGGTTCCTATGCATTTGGTCCGGATAACAAATTCGCTAATTTCTTCTCCGGATCGCTGGGCTGGGTGGCTTCGGCGGAAGATTTCTTCCATTCCGGTTTTATACAGTATTTGAAGATACGCGGCAGCTACGGTACCATCGGTAACGAGAACGTAACTCCGCAGTTCGTCAGCATCGTTACGGGCGGACCGAATTATGTAGACGGTAACAATAACGGATACACCTTCGGAAATGCTTTTCTGCCGGGATCTACGGTCGGTTCCTACGCGAACCCCGCACTGGCATGGGAAAAGCAGACACAATCCAATATCGGGCTGGATGTAACTTTCTTCCGTAATAAATTCTCTTTTACGGCGGATTACTTCCGGAAAGAAACGAAAGGTCTGTTGTTCACTTCCATCGCATCGCTCTACCTTGGTACCGCGCAGGTACCGCCCAGCAACATCGGTTCCACAAGGAGCAGCGGGGTAGACATGATGTTGTCTTACAACGATAATTTCGGGAAGGATTTTAATCTGAACACTTCGCTCACTTTTACCACCGCCCGGAATGTAGTAACAGCCACTAATTCCGATAATTCCGCGGTGCTGAACGGCGGCTATTATTTCAATGGCCAGTCGCAATCCGTCACCAGGTTTGAAAAAGGCCAAACACCCGGTTACTTCTACGGTTACAAAACAAACGGGCTCTTTCAAACGCAGGCGGATATTGACAAGGCGCCCCGGCAGGATGGCGCTCAGCCCGGAGATATTCGTTTCGTGGATTGGGACGGCGATAAAGTGATTTCCGATAAAGATAAAACCAAGATCGGTGATCCGTTCCCGAAATTTACAATGGGCTGGAACCTTAACCTGGCTTACAAAGGCATTGATTTCTCCATGTTCACCTACGTTTCCGTGGGCAATGATGTGTACCGCGCGTATGAAAGGAACGCTAACTATACCAACAAATTCAGAGGCGTGCTCGATCGCTGGACCGGCCCGAACAGTACCAACGATGCCAGGAACCCGCGTTATTCCTTCACCGATGCCAACAGCAACATCCGCGTATCTGACCGGTATGTGGAAGATGGCTCTTTCGCCAAGATCAAGAACATACAGTTAGGGTATACTCTGCCCGGCGCCTGGATGAAAAGATCAGGGTTCAAACAAGTGTACGTTTACCTGCAGGCCAAGAACCTTTATACGTTCACGAAATATTCCGGTTTCGATCCTGAAATACCCGGAGGCATTATGGATACCGGGGTGGACCGCGGGGCTTATCCGCAGGCGAGAACCTGGTCTTTTGGCGTAAACCTTAAACTGTAATGCTATCAACTAAAAAAACGACACATGCAAAACATCATAAAAACAGCAGGCGTGTTATTGTTGGTCACTACCATGGCCTCCTGCAAGAAGTGGGTGGATTACCAGCCCCGGCAGGATTACAAGGTCACCGACCAGGACTACCTGCGGTCCGAATCAGATTACCGCACGATGGAGGTCAGTGTGTATTCTCCGATACAATGGCTAAACCAGGCTGTGCCGATCGGGGATATCGCTTCCGATAATTCCGTTACCGGCGGCGAGAATGCATCCGATGTATTAGGGTTGCAGCAGATAGATGATTATACGCTCACCCCCAACAATGACTACCTCACAGAGATCTGGCGCAGCGCCTACGAAGGCATCAACCGCGCCAATTACCTGCATCAGTTCAAGGCTAAGAACCCTGCAGGCATGGCGGTGGATTTTCCGGGTAAGGATGCAATGTACGGAGAGATTTATTTCCTGCGTGCATACTATTATTTCACGCTGGTGAAGTTCTTCGGGGATGTACCGTTGTTTGTGGACAAACGGTTGACGCTGGCGGATTCCAGAACGTTGAAAAGAGCCCCTCGCGCCGATGTTTACAAACAGATCGAAACAGACCTCAACAACGCGATCAATGTATTACCGCCTGCAGCATCCCAACCCGGCAGGGTCACCAAATATGCCGCGCAGGCATTGCTGGGTAAAGTATTGCTCTACCAGAATAAATTCGATGCCGCTGCAGCCATGCTGGAAAACGTGATCAGCGGGCCGTTCAATTTAGTACAGGATTTCGGGAGCATCTTCCTGCAAGCCGGGGAGAACGGACCGGAATCAATTTTTGAGATACAATATTCCAATCTCTCCCCTTACTACAACTGGGGCGCCGCCACACGCGGCCAGGGTAACTATTCCGTGCAGCAATGCGGCATACGCGGACTTACAGGGAGTAGTCCCTATGCACCGGGATGGAGCACCAACCTGCCCACGCAGGAGCTGGCGAAAGCTTACGAACCGGGCGATCAGCGGAAGGCCGTGACCGTGCTGGATATTGAAGCTTACAAAGCCGCCAATCCGCAGTTCAACATTACCTACCAGGTTGCACCGTACAAGAATACCGGTCTTTATAACCAGAAATACCTGCCCCGCAAAGGAGAAACATCCGGCCAGCCGGAATTGAACTACCTGAACAATTTCAGGACCATTCGCTTTGCGGAAGTACTGCTCATGGCGGCGGAAGCATATAACAGAGGCACTTCGCCGAATGATGCCAAAGCGCAACAGTACCTGAACAGAGTACGTCAGCGTGCTTTCAGTGATCAGCTGCACAATATCACCGCTTCCGGCGATGCCCTGAAACAGGCCATCTGGGCGGAGCGAAGGCTGGAGCTGGCCATGGAGGGGGATCGCTTTTTCGATTTGGTGAGAACGGGAAGGGCAGCTACAGTGATCACCGGCTTCAAATCCGGCAAGCACGAGTTGTTCCCCATTCCCATACAGGAAGTGGAGATCTCCGGTTTGGAACAAAACCCTGGTTATAAATAAACCTCAAAACCAACAACCATGAAAGTATTAGCAATGCTTTTATTAATAGGTGTAATGGCAGGATGCAGCGTCAAGGAGAACAACGATATCTCTTTTGTACAAACCGCCGGTGCACCCACTGACGGCGCCGCTCTGTTTAATATCACCACCGATAACTCCGGCCTTGTCACCATTACCCCGGGCGGCGCCGGCGCCGCCTCTTTTGACATCCTTTTTGGCGATGGTACCACTGCTCCCGCGAATGTGCTTCCGGGAAAGAATACCACGCATGTGTATAAAGAAGGCAGTTATAATGTAAAGATCACGTCTAACGGCATCAACGGTAAAAAAACGGAAAGCATGCACAAGCTGGATGTAGTGTTCCGGGCGCCGGAAGAACTGAAGGTCAACACCTCGTCTGACGTACACAAGCTCACCGTGTCCGCAACGGCACTGTATGCGCCGGCAGGTTTCCAGGTGTTCTTCGGAGAAACGCAGAACGAGCAGCCTGCTGCATTGGCCGCAGGCGGCAGCGTAAGCTATACTTACGCGAATGCCGGTTCCTACAATGTGAAAGTGGTGGCGCTCAGCGGAGGCGCTGCCACTACCAGCTCCACGCAATCCGTGAAGATCTATGATTCACTGCTGCTGCCGATGACCTTTGAAGTACCAACCGTGAATTACAACTGGGGCGACTTCGGCGGAAGTATGACCACCGTTATCCCCAATCCGCAACGCAACGGCATCAACACCAGCGCCACCGTGGGGAAAATAGTGAAAGGGCCGCCGGAAGTATGGGCGGGTAATTATATTGTGCTGAGCAAACCGCTGGATTTTTCCGTGAACAAGAAGATCAGGGTAAAAGTGTTTGCACCACGCGCGGGGATGCGCATCTGGCTGCAGCTGGAGCGGAGTGGCGACAACTCCTTCAAGGAAAGTAAGGAAGTGGCCACTACCAAAGCCAACATGTGGGAAGAGCTCACGTTCGATTTCACCGGCGTGATCAATGATAACAGCAAGCGATTGCAGAATATCCTTTTCTTCCTGGATGACGGCACAAAAGGAGACGGCTCTCCCAACTATACCATCCTGTTCGACGACATCCTATTAACTAACTGATCATACTGCATCCATGATAACGCTCATAAGAAACTTTACCCTGCCCTTGCTCGCGGCTCTGCTGCTGCTGGGGAGTTGCAGGAAACCCGATTATAAATTCGGGAATCTCGACACACCCGCGAAACCTGCGCTGGCGATCACTATCGCCGGAAAAGATGCGGGCCATCCGGATGGCGACGGCTCCGGGAAAATATCGCTCGTAGTTACCTCCGGCAACGCCTTTAATTACAAGGTGGATTTCGGAGATGGCACTCCTCCCGCATTATCCACGGGTAATACCTTCGCGCACGGCTACCCGCATACCGGTACAAAACAATTCACCATTACGGTGATCGCGTCCGGGAAGGCAGGGATATCCAGTACTACCTCCCAAACCATCAGTATCTTCCGTGCTTATCAGCCGGATCCTGCACTGGTAAGCATGCTCACCGGAAATGGTACGAAGAAGTGGCGGGTAGATAAAGATGCGCCGGGGCACCTGGGCGTATCTTCCGCGGATGTATACTTTCCGGCCTGGTGGGCTGCGGGACCAAATGAAAAAGACGGGCTTGGTATTTACGACGATATATATACTTTTACATCCACCAATAACCAGTTCACACACACCACCAATAACGACATCTTCGGGAAGAAAGAATATCTCGTGGATTTTGACCCTACCCTCACCGGTTCAGATGATTACACACTAAAAGGCCCTGCTGCAGCGTCTTATACAGAGACCTTCGGTTATGACGGGGATGGTACGAAAGAGTACATCACCTTCTCGAAGAAAGGACATCTGGGCATGTACCTGGGAGTACACAAGTACCAGGTACTGGAAAGGTCGGACACAAAAATGTCGCTGCGGTGTTTACAGGCTCCCGGCGCCTGGTACGTAAAAATTATTGCTATTCCTTAATGATCCCTCATGAAATATTTATCTGGAATTTTTGCTCTGTTGCTCGTAAGCTCCTGCGGTTGCGGGAAGAACAGTGGTACGCCCCCTCCGGCGGTGGCGCCTTCCAACCTTGTTGTAACGGCCGTGGTCAGCACGGATAATAGCGGCACGGTAGCTTTTACCGCTACTGCGGACAATGCCGTTACATATGATTATGATTTTGGGGACGGAACGATCAAAACAGTACCGACCGGCAAGATCGACTACATCTATAATGTGACCGGCAATAATACTTTCTATGTGACCGTGAACGCCAAAAGCGCATCCGGACAATTGATCTCTAAATCCATACAAGTGGCGGTGAATATCACACCTACGCTGGTCTGGTCAGATGAATTCAATGTGAACGGCGCTCCCGATCCGCAGAAATGGAACTATGAGACAGGCACCGGCAGTAACGGATGGGGAAATGGAGAAGCCCAGTATTATACCAGCCGGCCCGAAAACGTGATCGTGCAGGATGGAAAACTGAAGATCACGGCAAAGAAAGAGAACTATAACGGTAGTGCCTACACGTCAGCCCGGTTACTGACCCGGGATAAGTTCGCATTCAGGTACGGTAAAGTGGTGGTCAGCGCCAAATTGCCGACTGGCGCAGGTACCTGGCCCGCGATCTGGATGTTGGGCAGTGATGTTGGTACAGCAGGATGGCCGGCCTGCGGGGAGGTGGATATCATGGAGCACAAAGGCAGTACGCTCAACAAGATATATGCTACCCTGCACTATCCCGGTCATTCCGGCGGGAATGGGGATGGCAGTACGGTAACGATACAGGGTGTTGCGGAATCATTTCATGAATATGTGGTAGACTGGCGGCAGGACAAGATCCGGTTTTATGTAGATAACCAGCTGTTCTTCACATTTGCCAACAACAACAATGTGCCTTTCAATCACGATTTCTTTCTGCTGATCAATTTCGCGATGGGCGGAGGGTTTGGAGGGACCATAGATCCGGCTTTCACCAGCGCTGTTTTTGAAGTGGACTATGTGCGGGTCTATAAGTAAACATACATGATCCGGAAGCGAAATAGCTGAGACAATCAACAGGTCTTTTGCCGTTACTGGCAGAAGACCTTTTTTTCTCTGTAAGAAGGGCTATCTTGTAGCCTATGAAACAACTCATCTGTCTCTTCAGTATGCTCTTCGTGCTGGCATCTGCATCCGCCTCGCCTGCCAAAGATTCCATCCTCACCGGCGCAGATCAGGTATCTGCTTATCTGCCTTTGTTGAAAGGAAAGAAAGTGGGAATGCTGGTGAACCCCACATCCATCATTGGCCGTAAACCAATTGTGGACAGCCTGTTGGCGCTGGGTGTGCAGATCAGGCTCATCTTTGGTCCCGAGCATGGTTTCCGTGCGAATGCTGCCAATGGAGAGAAAGTATTGGATGAAGTTGATCCGTTGACGGGCATTCCTGTTGTTTCGCTGTACGGCAAAAAGAGGAAGCCTTCGAAGGAAGATATGGAGAAGATCGATATCATGATATTCGATATACAGGATGTTGGTTGCCGTTTCTATACCAACATCAATACCCTTCGTGATGTAATGGAAGCCTGCGCGGAGTTTGATAAAGAACTGATCATCCTGGACCGGCCCAATCCCAATGCATATGTGGATGGCCCGGTGCTGGACATGAAGCTGGAATCCGGTATCGGCAGATTCCCCATACCCATCACACATGGCATGACCGTCGGAGAGTTTGCAGGGATGGTAAAAGGAGAGGGCTGGATGAAGTATAAAGAGAAATGCAGATTCAGGGTGATCAGGGTGAAGAATTACCGGCATGATATGGATTACACTTTGCCGGTAAGCCCTTCCCCGAACCTGAACACGCAGCAGTCAGTGTTGTTGTATCCTTCTCTTTGCCTTTTCGAGGGGGCTTATATCAATCATGGCAGAGGCACTCTGATGCCTTTTACCGTACTCGGAAGCCCCGAGCTGAAAGGTATCTATTCCTTCTCCTATACACCTGTGAGCATGCCGGGCAAAGCCGCTACGCCGTTGTTCCAGGACCAGGTGTGTTACGGACTCGATCTGCGGAAATATGATATTTCCGGGTACCGTAAAAAGGGCAAGATCAACATACAATGGATGATGGAACTGTACAAAGCGCATCCGCATAAAGAGAAATTCTTCGATTCCAAACTGAGCAACCAGATGGGAATGATTGATAAGCTGGCGGGTACGACCCGCTTCAGGGAACAGATCATTGCCGGAACGAGCGAAGAAGAGATCAGGAAGAGCTGGGAACCGGGGCTGAGCCAGTATAAGAAGATGCGGAAGAAATACCTGTTGTATCCCTGATCTTAGAAACCAATATGCACACGTATACCCGGTATGCTGATGGGGCCGCGCCTGTCGCGGTTGTATGCCGGGTTCACCACGAACTGGTAATCGAGGGAAAGTGAGAGGAACTTATACATCACTGCCCGGTAGTAGGTTTCGAAAATATATTCCGGTGCGTAATTCAGTTTCCCGTCCCCGATAATAAAACCGGTACCGCCTGCCGCCAGGTAATCGCGATGCTGTTGTGATAAACCGTTAACGGCACAGGCGATCCCGAAATTATCGCCGGACCTTTTCCACAATTGACCGTCCAGGCTCAATCCTGCCTGCACATTGCGGTCGATCTCCGTGAAAGCCCAGGTACCGGTATGTCCATCGCTCCAGTTGATCCTGGCAAATACGCCTACACCCCTGGCCACCTCCTGTTCCGCACTGATCCCGAACCCATATTTTGCGCCACCGTAAGCGGCCGCTTCCTGATTACCCGATAATACGGCAATCAGGTAAGCAGATTTCACCGAGTCTTCACGCATAGCTTTGATAGCATCTGTATAGAACGGCGCTCTGGAGAATGTGATGAACCCTGTAGCTCTTATTGCTCCCGGATGATGCTGAACATGCCACTTTTGTTCAAACTCCAGCGTCTCTGAATGTCCTTTCAGCAGGTTCCAGTCCATCGGCAGCCCGTTCGCGATCCGCGGTACCTGCACTGCCGCAAAACGCACGGCCCAAGAGGGTTTTATCAGTTCTGCCACAATACCGCCGGTATATCCCCGGGTATCTGCCGGAAAATCCCAGGAGCCACTGGACATCAATGACCAGTTCAGGAATTGTGATCTGGCATCGTGGTTATAACTGTTGTTGTCAA
Source organism: Chitinophaga niabensis (assembly GCA_017849435.1). Lineage (GTDB taxonomy): Bacteria > Bacteroidota > Bacteroidia > Chitinophagales > Chitinophagaceae > Chitinophaga > Chitinophaga niabensis_A. The sequence continues at coordinate 547,506 of JAFIGY010000020.1, read as the reverse complement.
AGAAATCCGAGATGCAAAATTTACCGACCCTCAGCACGATGCGGGAAGCAGGTTGCATACCCCGCAGCTGGTTCTTATCGTCTCCCATCATATCCACGCCGCTGTCATTGAGCGGAATAACCTGCTCAAGGTAAGCACGCGCAATAAAAAGCGTAGGTTTGGGATTACCGATACGATAGATCTCGCCATTGGGGAAACCCGCTATGCCCGTGGTTTTGCTGAAAGCGGTCCCGCCCGTCACCTCCGGGTTGAAATAAACAGCTGCACCTTTCCATAGCCGCCTTCCAAGGAACAAGGTGGTTGTGAGCGACAAGGCTTCTTCATGAGCAGTATCCAGACTGTTGGGGCCTGAATATTTGGGGGAGAAAGCATTGTGCGATTGATAAACGGTGGAAAGCTGGAAGTGCACCGTCCAGTTCCGGCTGCTATCCGGAATTACAGGAACCTGTGGAAGAGCCTTTTGAAAGGTACAGCATACAATTGTCAGGCATACGATCTTTTTCATAGCAGTAGTTGAAGTTTATCGCGTTACGCCGCAAAGCTATCGCAGGTTTTTCAAAAAGACTTTTAGAGGACGGTTAGAAATATTTTAGAAAAACATTAGACCGGATTTTGCACATAAATACTTCTTTATATACAATAAAAATCGCATAAAATGTTGATAACGAATGTTTCCTACATTTGCGTCAAATTTGCTAAAATATATGACACAAAAAGCAGTACGTTCAGGTAATGGATTGCTGGTGCTGGCAGCCATTGTTTTTTTGTTTTCCTGTGCAACCACCCGCAAGACCGGTGGTCCGCATCAATACATGACCAAACAATACATCGAATTGAAAGATGTATTGAATGAGGCGGAAGTGAGTATCATCAATGACAGTGTGAAAGTGATCTTCCCCAATAATGTGTTGTTTGCGTCTTCATCCGACCAATTGAAGGAGGAAGTAAAACCTACTTTCACCCGTTTTGCGGATGTGCTCAAAAAGTACGAGAAAACCAAGATATTGATCAACGGTTATACGGATAACACCGGCGCTGATGATTATAATAACGAACTTTCACAAAAGCGCGCCACGAATGCGAAGCAGCTCCTGCTGGATAACAGCGTGCAGAATGAACGGATGTTTATCTGGGGATTTGGTTCAAGGATGCCGATCGCTGCCAATAGTACGGAAGCAGGAAGAGCGAAGAACAGACGGGTAGAGTTCGTGATACTATACAATGTGAAGCATGATTGATTTATAACAATTGGATGGGCCGGCCTGCAAAGTGCCGGCCCATCGTCATTTAAGGAAGAATCGTGACATTCTTGCGCCGCTTTGCTATTTTTGTTCAATGACCTTGTTAAAAGTATCGGACATCCGCAGGCAACAGGAAGGGCGGGATTTTGCATTGAGAGGCATTAGTTTTGAGCAGCGGCAGTTCCAGAAGATAGCAGTGATGGGCGAATCGGGCTCCGGCAAAAGTACTTTGCTGAAGATTATCAGCGGATTGACCATGCCGAACAGCGGAATGGTGCTGTTTGAAGGGCAGCGGGTGCGGGAACGCCTGGTACCGGGTCATCCGGGGATCGCGTATTTGTCGCAGCACTTTGAACTGCGCAACAATTACCGGGTGGAGGAGTTGCTGATGTATGCGAATGCGTTGCCGGACGAGGAGGCGGCCGCACTGTACAGGATATGTGAGATCGATCACCTGCTGAAAAGGAAAACAGACCAGCTTTCGGGCGGAGAGAAACAACGTATCGCCCTGGCCAGGTTGTTGGTAGCATCTCCACGGTTGCTCCTCCTGGATGAACCATTCTCCAATCTCGACCTGATTCACAAGAACACCCTCAAATCCGTTATCCGCGATATCGGTGACAAGCTGAAGATCACCTGCCTGCTGGTATCCCATGATCCACAGGATATTCTTCCCTGGGCGGACGAGCTGATCATGATGAAAGATGGCTGCATACTCCAGCAGGGCCCGCCGTTGCAGATCTACCGGCAACCGGCAGATGCTTATGTGGCGGGATTGCTGGGCAGGTACAACCAGATCAGTGCCGTGCAGGCAAAAGCCCTGGGCATAACGTCCGGCGATACAACGTTATTCATCCGCCCCGAGCAGTTCAAGATCGTATCCGGCGGCAGTTACGCACTGCAGGGGATTGTAAAGGAACTGTTCTACTTCGGCAATGCTTACGAAGCGGAAGTGCAATTGCCGGACGGCGTGGTTACGATCCGCACAGAAACCGGGAACATAGCGCAGGGCGATGTATTGCACATCGCATTGAAACCAAATTGATCCATCCTTCTAAAACGATACAACATTGCAGATCGCATCCAAACTACCGGCTACCGGTACCACTATTTTCTCCGTCATGAGCGCTTTGGCGGCTGAGCATCAGGCAGTGAACCTGGGGCAGGGGTTTCCCGATTATCCAATGGATGAAGCATTGATCGCGAAGGTGGATGAAGCGATGCGGAAGGGGTTTAATCAATATGCGCCGATGCAGGGATACCTGCCTCTGCGCGAAGTGCTGGCGGAAAAAGTACAATACCTCTACGGCACATCGATCCATCCGGATACACAGATCACCATTACACCCGGCGGTACTTACGGCATCTATACTGCGCTTACCACGCTGCTGCAGCCGGGGGATGAGGTAATCCTGTTCGAGCCCGCGTATGACAGCTATATTCCGAACATCCTTGTGAACGGGGCTGTTCCCGTGCCGGTGGACCTTCGGTTCCCGGATTACCGGATAGACTGGGAGGAGGTGCGGACGAAGATCACGCCCCGCACGCGACTGATTATGTTGAATACCCCGCATAATCCCACCGCTTCCGTATTGCGGGAAGAGGATATTGCGCAGCTGCGTTCCATCGTTGCCGGTACGGATATTTTTATTCTCAGCGATGAAGTATACGAACACCTGATCTATGACGGTATCCCGCACCGGAGCATTCTCCGTTATCCTGATCTGCTGGAAAGAAGCTTCGTGACTTTTTCTTTCGGAAAGCTGTATCATTGTACCGGCTGGAAACTGGGCTATTGCATCAGCGGTGCGGAAACGATGAAGGAGTTCAGGAAACTGCATCAGTATAACTGCTTCTCCTGCCATACACCTTCGCAGGTGGCTTTGGCGGAATTTCTCCGGAACAGGGATTCCTACCTCGGCCTGAGCGGCTTTATGCAATCGAAACGGGATCATTTCCAGTTATTGATGGCGCAAACACGTTTTTCACCGATGCCCAGTTATGGCAGCTATTTCCAGTGCTACCAGTATCACCGGATCAGTGATGAAGGGGATAAGGATTTTGCGGTGCGACTGACAAAAGAATTCGGCGTAGCCACCGTTCCGGTTTCCGCTTTTTACCGTTCGGGTAAAGATGACAAAGTGATCCGTTTTTGTTTTGCAAAAAAGCAGGAAACGCTGGAAACAGCTGTTGAAAAATTATTACGGGTATGATCAAACCCCTCGCCCCCATATGCTTCCTCATCTGCCTCGCGTACTCCACACGAGGCCAATCCCAAACAGCCCGGGAGATCCCGCTCGAACTTTCCCGCTTCTACCAGGTGAGCAGCACTACCCCCAGCCTGAAAGAACTGATCGATAACGACGTGGCCACTTTCCCGAAACCCCGCTATGGATGGACGGTCTACCCCTCGGAGATCTGGTACGAATTCCCTGACCCCATGAACGTCCGCATCAGCAAAATCCGCTTTTACGACGGAATGGGTACCGCGGAAGGAAAACCGTTCAAAGTGTTCGTGATTAGTCCGGGTGACTGGAAACGCCAGCTGATCGCTACTTTCACGGGAAACCTTTACAACGAATGGGTAGATGTGCCACTGAAAACACCGCTCGCCGCTAAATATCTCGTGATCGAAAAAGGGGAGCTCTTTCCCAATGAGATGAAGCTCTATGGTGATTTCACACTCTATACAGACCCACCGCTGCCGGCACCCGTACATCAGACCTTCCGCCATTACACCGGCGTGAATGGCTTTGAATGGAACATCCTTACGGACCCTTCGAACCGGGATGATTTCGGGAAGGTGGTATCCTGGAAAATGGAGCTGGTGAAGCCTTTGGGGGCGTTTCGGCATTATATGGACTGGGAGAAGCTGGAGCACACACCGGGAAAATATACCTTCAGCCCCACGCGCTCCGGGGCCTGGGATTACGATGCGCTGTATCGCGCCCTCGACCGCACGCATGTTGAAGTACTGGTTTGTTTCAAAACGCAGGCGGATTTCATCATGAGCACCTATCCGCCAAAACTGCGCGATCGCGGGAATCCACCGGCGCGCTACAACAGCGATCTCTCCAAACCCGCCAGCTATATAGAGCAGGCGCGGGCGGCCTTTCAGTTTGCAGCGCGATACGGGCGCAACAAGGCCGTTGATCCCGCACTGTTGAAAGTGGATACAGTACCACAATGGGGGCCGGGTAGTGCTGCCAACAAACCGGAAACAGGTCTCGGACTGATCCGTTATATCGAATGCGATAATGAAAGAGATAAATGGTGGCAGGGCCGCGTCGCGTATCAGACGGGGCGCGAGTATGCCGCCAACCTCTCCGCTTTTTACGACGGGGATCAGGGACGATTGGGACCGGGAGTTGGCGTGAAAGCGGCAGATCCGGCCTGCAAGGTGGTGATAGGAGGCATTGCCGCGGCGGAACCGGATTATATCCGCGCAATCATTGACTGGTGCAAGGAATTCCGGAACGGATCGCTTTGTTTCGATGTGATCAATTACCATCAATACGCCAATAATGGCGGTTCCGTGCAGTATGGGGAAGCCACAGCGGGCGTGTCGCCGGAAGAAGGCGGACTGGCATTTACGGCGGACCGGTTCCTCGAAATGAGCCAGCGGTACGCCGGGGGAAAGGAAGTGTGGGTGACGGAATCAGGGTACGATATCCATCAGTCTTCTCCACAGAAAGTACCTGCCGTGGGAAAGCGCTCTGTGCTGCAAACGCAGGCGGACTGGATACTGCGAACCAGCCTTCTGTACTCCCGCAGAGGTATCAGCCGGCTTTTCTTTTACCAGCTTTTTGATGATAATCCCGGCGAGCCCGACAGATTCTGTACTACCGGACTTGCCGATGAAGCAGCCCATCAAAGAAGACCTGCCCTTGATTTCCTGTTGCAGGCCAATGCGCTGATTGGGGATTATACCTATCAGTCCACCCTGAGCAGTTATCCGATGGTGGACCGGTACACTAACGTGAACGGGCATACGATATATGTGCTCTACATGCCCACGCACGATGGAAAAACGATGCATTACAATTTGCCGCTACCTGCCGGCCTGCGACAGGTAGTGTTGCATTATCCCGCCGAAAGTGCTGACAGGATGCGGGAGGAACGGCGGACGGTGAAAAAGGGTGCGGTGAGCATCGAGGTCACGGAAACGCCGGTGTTTGTCTCCCTGTAGATGCATCATTCAATCCCTTTTACTTTCATTTTCAGCGTATAAATGCTTTGTGATGCCGTGATGAAGAGGATGTTGCGGTCTTTGCCGCCGAAGCAGGCATTGGCCGTCCATTTTTCGGGAATGTCGATATGTTGGATGAGTTTCCCGGAGGGATCATATACGTAAACGCCGTTGCCGCACAGATAGAGGTTGCCGCGGTTGTCCAGCGTGATACCGTCACCGCCTTTGTCCGCAAAGAGCTGGCGGTCGGTGAGCCTGCCATCTTTTCCGATCTTGTACTTATACACTTTATCTCCGCCGATATCCGCTACAAAAAGGAATTTCCCGTCTTTGGATCCTACGATGCCATTCGGTTTTACCATATCCTCTGCAGCGATCACCGGATCTTTTTTACCGAGTGGAAGGAAATATACCCGTTGCGCTTCGATGTCGGGTTTCTGGCGGGTCCAGTATTTGCGCTGGTAGTAGGGGTCGGTGAAGTAGATTCTGCCGTCAGGCGCTACCCAAAGGTCGTTGGGGCCATTCAGTTGACGTCCCTCAAAATGAGTCATCAATACCTTGATCTTTTTATCGGGAGCAATAGACCAGAGCTCATTCTTTTCATCTGCGCAGGCGATGATATTTCCTTTTTTGTCGAAGTACAGCCCGTTTGAACGGCCGGCACCTTCGAGGAAGAGCGTCAGTTTTCCATCTGTGCTGTATTCCCAGATCTGGTTATTGGGCTGATCGGTGAAGAAGATATTCCCCTTTTTGTCCGGCGCGGGACCTTCTGTAAAACTGAATTGCTTTGAGATCAGTTCCGGTTTTGCATTGTCTGCAATAATGCCGGTGTCTGCTTTTTCTTTTGCGTGTGCCTGCAGCGCGATCGCACAGGAAAGCGCCATAACAAGATGTGCTGTTTTCATATATGTGTACGTGGATTTTATTGTTACCAGCCTATGCCGTAGTCTTCTCCGTGATTGCTGCTGCCGCCCCAGAGGCTGCCATGTTTCTTGTCGATCAGGATCGCATTGATGGGACCGCTGGTGCGTGCGCCGAATTTGAGCTGATAGCCCATTTTTACCAGCGCCGCCCTTGTTTTTTCAGGCGTGTTGATATGCAACAGGATGCTGCCTGCACGGGGAACGCGGTCTTTCAGACTGGTTCCGCCCAGCGACAGCCATAACTGGTTGGTGTTGATATTGGCGGCTTCCGTGGCCTGCTGCACCGTCATCCCAAACTCCACGATGTTCAAAAAGAACTGCAGCAGGTTTTGATCCTGTGTGTCGCCACCCTGCACACCGAATGCGATGAATGGTTTGCCATCCTTCAACGCCAGAGAGGGCGTCAGCGTTACGCGCGGTCTTTTGCCGGGCGCTATCACGTTGAAAGGATTCAGTGCGGAGTCCAGCACAAAGCTTTGCAGGCGCTGGCTCATACCAACGCCGGTGCGCCCTGCAATGCAGGCAGGGATCCATCCGCCGCTGGGAGTGATGGACACTACCCAACCTTCGGCATCTGCAGCTTCCACGCTGGTGGTACCACGCCAGAGGCGATCCTTGTAAGCGCTGTCTACCGGTGCGTAAGCGGTGGTGACATCATGTTTCGGTACGAAATCCCCGGGCTTTTTGTTACCGGTAGTATCTTTCATCGCTTCGCGCTCTTTCAGGAAATGCAGCAGGGGATTGGTTTTCCCTTCATACGGATAAGGATCGCCGGGACCAGCGTCGGGATCATTCCTGTCCGGGTGGATCTGTTTGGCGCGTTCCTTTGCATATGCTTTGCTTAGCAGGCCCTGGATGGGAGGTTTGGAAAAATAGGGATCGCCATAATAGAAATCCCGGTCGGCAAAGGTGAGGTTCATGGTTTGATACAAGGTGTGGATGTATTCCACGGAATTGTATCCCATTCCTTTCAGATCGAAGTTTTCCAGGATGTTGAGGCTCTGCAGCAACATTGGTCCCTGCGTCCATTCCCGGAGTTTATATACGTCAATACCTTTATAGTTTACATGCAGCGGTTCTTCTTCCAGCGGTTTCCATTTGGCAAGATCGTTCATCGTGATCAATCCGCCCTGCTCCTGGCATCCTCTCACAAATTCCTTCGCGATATCACCTTTGTAGAAACGGTCGTAAGCCGCCATGATCGCTTCTTTGCGGCTTTTCTTCATCCGCAGTGCCTCCTGTTCCGCTTCCACCATTTTTGTGAGTGTGGCCAGCAGGTCTTTTTGCACGAAGATCTCTCCCGCTTCCGGTGCTTCTCTTTGTTCACCGGGATGCGTGAGGAAAACGGCTTTGCTGTAGGGCCATTCTTTGATCATCTTCTTTTCCCGCTCAATGCTGTTCGCGGTTTGCGCTTCTATGGGGTATCCCGCCGCCATTTCCATGGCCGGGGCCAGTACTTCTTTCAGGCTTAATTTTCCATATTCTGCCAGCATGTAACAGAGACCTCCGGGTGTACCCGGTGTTACCGCTGCCAGTGGTCCGTATTCCGGCGGGAAATTGTAACCCTTTTGCCTGAAGAAAGAAGGTGTGGCGCCGGTGGGAGCAACACCCAGAGCATTGATAGCGATCACTTTACCTGTTTTGGGATGGTAGATCAGCGCCTGTGTTTCACCGCCCCAGCTGAGCACGTCCCACATGGTACAGGTGGCTGCGAGCATGGCGCAGGCTGCGTCTACGGCGTTACCACCTTTCTGGAAAATCATGGCGCCTGCAGTGGCGGCCAGTGGTTTGCCTGTAACAGCCATCCAGTGTTTGCCGTGCAGCGGCGGCTTTTGCGTTTGCTGTGCATAACCTTGTGCCATGATGAACAGCGTTGATAACAGGAAGTAAAAGCGATGCATAAGGCTAAATTAAGAAATAATACCATGGTTGTATAAACAGCAGGAAAACTTTAAGTTCGCACTATACCTGTCCGCATTCTCATGTCGAAAATCCTGTTCTATGCAAGCAGCATCCACATCATCTGATCATGTACATCCGCATCGTTTCCCGGAAAAGCCATTCGAAGATATCGGCTTTGGCTTGTCCGGCGGAGGGTTTCGTGCGGCGGCGTATGGTCTCGGCGTATTGTCGCTTTTGCACGAGGTAAAATTACCCGATGGATCCGCGAAAGAACCCACGCTCCTGCACAAGGTGCGCACGGTATCCTCTGCTTCCGGCGGTACCATCACACTGGCTTTATATACGGCGGCGGTGCATAAAGGGATCGGGTTTGCGGAATTCTATCGTTTCCTCAATCACCGGCTCAAAGGAGAAGCGTTGCTGGAAAAGGCGATCGGGATATTGAAAAATGATGCGGCCTGGAAGGAAAGCAGTAAATCGCGCAATCTTATCAATGCCTTTGCCCTGGCTTATCACGAAGAGCTCTTCGCGTTGATACCGGAGGCGGAGGAAAGGAAGATCGGGACGTTGATGGAGAAGGATGGCGCGTATACGCCGCATATCCGGGAATTCTGTTTCAATGCCACCGATTTCTATACCGGTATTTCTTTCCGTTTTCAGGCAGGAGAGGAGTGGGTCGGTAACAAGGGAGCAGCGCTGGGCAATGATAATATCGCACCAAACTGGAAACAGAAACAAACGGCGATACCGGCGCTGAAAAGCATTCGCCTCGGAGACATCCTCGCGGCTTCTTCCTGCTTCCCGCTGGGTTTTGAGCCGATCATCTTTCCAAAGGACTTTGTCTACAAAGGCGGGCCGGATACGACTTCTCTCAAAGATGCGTTAACGCTGAACACGTATAGCTGGGACGATAACAAAACGGCGGAAGAGAATGAGCGAAGTCCGCGTGCGGCAATCGAAAAGGCTTTCGCCGATGCGGGTGAGTTTGGGTTGATGGATGGCGGGATCTGTGATAACCAGGGGTTATACAGCCTGCTGCTGGCGAACGGGAGGCGGAAGGATGAGGGGTTTGATCTCATCATGGTGAGCGATGTGACGAGCTATTTCATGCAACCTTACCAGGCGCCGGGGATCAATACCAACAAGGCGTGGATGCGGAACAGCCCGAAATATTACTGGATGCTCCTGCAGCGCTGGTGGAAGAAGATACCCGGCGGCCTTACCATGGCGTGGATCATAACGCTGCTGTTCTTCCTGCTCACTACACTGCCGCTCTTTTTTGAAGGGGTGCATGTTTCTTCCGTTTGCCTTGTTGTATTCGGCGTGATACCGGTGATCATCACCGTCTGGGCGCACCGCAAATACAGGCAGTTCCTGCGGAAGCAATCGCGATTACAATCTGCCATGACGCAACCTGATCTTGCAGCGCTGGTGAAGTATCTTTTCCCCGGTGATAACTTTGCGCACCGCATGGGATATAAAGTGACAGAATACCTGCAACACGTGGAACTGGGGATCATCCTGCAAATGGCCAATGCCCGGGCGCGCTCCGCGGTTACCATGATCAGCGAGGTGTTCCTGAAACATATCCGCCGGCTGATCTATGAAAGATTATTTGAAGATGCTTCCCTGCAATACCGCCGACTGGATAACCCTATCTACAAACTTACTTTCACGAACGATAAAAGCCGGAAGCGTCAGCCCTTTGAAAGGCGTCAGGCACAGGAATCGAAGGAAGCATACCAGGAGCGGAGGACCCGTTATGTGGAGGAACTGGATGCCTCCTGCCGTTTTTCGGAGAGCATGCAGCACGTGGCGGAGCTGGCCTATAATACCGGCACCACCTTATGGTTCGAGCCGCAGCAGGAGGAAGGGCCGGAAAACAACAGAAGGGCGCTGCTGGCCACCGGTCAGTTCACCACCTGTTATAACCTGCTCGCCTATACGATATCCTTGCAGCACAGCCTCCACTTCACCCGCCTGGAAGCCGGCTACCAGCAAAGGGTGAATACCGTGGCCGCTCAGCTGAAAGCGTTGATGAACGAATTTTATACGAATCCTTATCACCTTTGCAGGAAATTGGAGGAATAATCGGTCGCTTGTCTTGCTAAATCGATTTTCTATTATTATCATTATGGACTCAAATTTTCCACGTTATGCGTTTTATCAACCTTGTGATGAGCGGCCTGTTCCTGGCAGGAAATATTTGTTCCGCCCAGCGCCCGCTCGTAGAATATGCCAACACCCTGCAGGGGACTGATTCCGAATACAAGCTTAGTAACGGGAATACCTATCCCACCACTTCCCTCCCTTTCGGCATGCATGCCTGGACCCCACAAACGGGGCGTAACGGGGATGGATGGAAATATCAGTATACTGCCAATACCATCCGCGGTTTCCAGCAGGCACACCAATGCAGCCCCTGGACGCGCGACTATGCCGTGTTCTCCCTCATGCCTGTAAGCGGGGAACTGGTAGTGGATGAGAACAAAAGGGCTGCCGCTTTCCGCCATGAGAACGAGGTGGCGCATCCACATTATTATAAAGTGAAGTTCGATAACCAGGTGGTGACGGAAATGTCTCCCACGGAAAGAGGCGCCCATCTGCGTTTTTCTTTCCCGAAGAAACAGGCGGCGCACATCGTGCTGGATGGTTACATCGCTCTGAGCGGGGTGCAGATCATTCCCGCGGAAAGAAAGATCACGGGATATGTGACCAATGGCCGCTACATTCCGCAAGGCTTCCGGAACTATTTCACAATTGTGTTCGACAAGCCTTTTGAGGCATGGGGCACCTGGGATAATGTGTCCAACACGGTAACGAACGGGGAATTGTCGAAGGAAGGCAAAGGAGCGGGGGCTTTTATCCGCTTCAAACCGGGAACGGTGGTGCAGGCAAAGGTCGCCTCATCCTACATCAGCCTTGAACAGGCGGAACTCACTCTGCAAAAGGAACTGGGCGGATTCAATTCGCTGGAAGCCACCAAAGCCGCCGCCGCAAAGATATGGAACACGCTGTTCGGCCGGATGCTGGCAGAAGGCGGTACGGAAGCGGATAAACGAACATTCTATTCCTGTCTCTTCCGCGCAAACCTTTTCTCACATCAGTTCTTTGAATACAAAGCCAACGGAGAACCGCATTACTACAGTCCGTATGACGGCCAGGTGCATAACGGGTATATGTACACGGACAATGGGTTCTGGGATACCTTCCGTGCGCAGTTTCCGCTGAACACCATCATGCATCCCACCATGCAGGGCCATTATCTGCAGGCTTTGCTCAGCGCGCAGGAACAATGCGGCTGGCTGCCTTCATGGTCTTTCCCCGGGGAAGGCGGCAGTATGGTTGGGAATCACGCTATTACGCTCATCACCGATGCGTGGGTGAAGGGCATCCGCACAATAGACCCGCACAAGGCGCTGGAGGTGTATTATCATGAAGCCACCAATAAAGGGCCATGGGGACCGGCAAACGGGCGCCATGGCTGGAAGGAATATTTCCAGCTGGGTTATGTGCCCATGACTAAAGGCGCTTATGGTCCGGTGTCCCAGACGCTGGAATATGCATATGACGATTTCTGTGGCTATCAGCTGGCGAAAGCGGTGAACGACACTTTCTATGCCCGGATATTTGCTCGGCAGATGTATAACTACCGGAACGTGTACGATGCTTCCACCGGGTTTATGCGCGGACGGTTGGCGGATGGGCGTTGGGATGAGGGGTTTGATCCCCTCGCCTGGGGCGGCCCGTATGTGGAAGGAAATGCCTGGCACTGGCTCTGGTCTGTTTTTCATGATGTAGACGGACTGATTACCCTGATGGGTGGAGAGGAACGCTTCACCGCAAAACTGGATTCCGTTTTTACCCTTCCCAACACGGTGCACCTGGGATCATACAAGCATATGATCCACGAAATGACAGAAATGGTGAAAGCGGATATGGGACAATATGCGCACGGCAACCAGCCGATCCAGCACATGGTCTATCTCTACAATTACGCACGGCAACCCTGGAAAGCGCAATACCATGCGCGGAAGGTGATGGATAAGCTGTACAATGCCTCTGAAAGCGGATTCCCGGGAGACGAGGATCAGGGGCAGACGTCCTCCTGGTACGTTATGAGCGCCCTGGGATTCTATAGTGTTTGTCCGGGTACGGACCAATATGTGATCGGCAGTCCGTTGTTTCCCGGTATGACGCTCACGCTGGAGAACGGGAAGAAATTCACGGTGGAAGCTGTCAATAACAACAAAGAGAATGTCTACATACAATCCGCCACACTTAACGGGACCGTATACACGAAAAATTACATTACCCACGAAGACATTCAGAAAGGCGGGAAGCTGGTACTACAGATGGGGCCTAAACCGGCGCTTGAACGCGGATTGGCGCCGTCGGACAAACCATTCTCGTTGTCGCTGCGCCCCTGAAGTATCTATGCGGCTACTTTATTGCTGTCTTTTACTTTCTGCGGCACTCCGCGGATATCCCATACAATGCCCATCCAGCCAAGCACGCGGATGATGTAATAGGTGATATCCACTTCCCACCAGTAAAACCCCTGCCGGGCGGCGCTCTGGTAGTAGTGGTGATTATTGTGCCATCCTTCACCAAGGGTGATCAGTGCGAGTACGAAGCTGTTGCGGGATTCGTCGCCGGTGTTGTAACGGGGGCGGCCGATTTTGTGCATGAGCGAGTTGATGGTGAAGGTGCCATGGAACAGGAGGATGGTGCTCAGGAAGAACCCGATGAACAGCGTGGAAAGCCCGGCGGACCAGTCGAACCACCCTGTGCCATTCACTTTGTTACCAATGAAATAAACTGCCACAGCCAGTAATACGGGTGGCACGAAATGATATTTGTTGAGCCAGAAAAGCTCTTTATGCTTCATATCCTTGATCAGATCAAACCGTGTGGCCTTGTGTTCCTGATCCATGATCCATCCGATATGGGCATGCCAGAAACCGTAGATCTTGGCGGAGTGAGGGTCTTCCGGCGTATCGCTGTGTTTGTGATGCACCCGGTGATTGGCTGCCCACCAGAGTGCTCCTTTCTGGAAGCTGGTTTGCGCGCCGAATGCGAGTATGAATTGGAAGAAACGCGAGGTTTTGAAAGAGCGGTGGGAAAAATACCGGTGATAACCGCCGGTCACAAAGAACATCCGTACCACATACAAAGCGGCACACAGTATCCAGTCAAATGCGCTTACATGCGTAAAAAAGGCGAGGAACGGCACAAGGTGTATGCCGATAAAGTCCAGTTCGTGTAACCAGTTAGTGCCTTTCCCGGTTTTTGTGGTGGTATTCATTCGTCAAAAGTAACCCGCGTTTTTTAAATGGCAAATGATTTCTGTCACCGGTGACTGACCCGGATCATCATTGTTCATAAAAAGGTAACATATGCAAAGCGCATGTAGCAGAAATGAGAAGGCCTCCGGTGAAGGAGGCCTTTCTTTTTAATATTTGAATTTATAGGCAACAGTGGCCATAAACTGTGTGGGCGGTATCGGGTTCACGCTATAGTTTTCGTGAACGATGTAGTTATAAGTGTTTGTGATGTTGGAAACTTTCGCCAGGATGGAGATGTTGCGGAAAGAATATCCGGCCGAAACATCGATCGTGGTGTAAGGGTCTACGGGGATGAGGCGATTGTAAGTCTGCGATTGTCCTACGGTGTTGTTCCAGCCTGCATTCCGGGCGCCCATATAGAAAGCGGTAGCGCCGAGTTTGAGACCTTTAAGAGCCGTGCTGCCGAACGTGTAGAATACACTCGCATTGGCAGTATGGTTCGGATTGTTAATCAGGCGTTCTCCTTTCAGGTAGCTGCCTTTGGTACCGGGAGATTTAGATACGTAGATCTCGTTATAGCTGTAACCGGCCACAACGTCCAGTCCGGGCAGGGGATGACCGGAAACGTCCAGTTCCACGCCATGGCTTGTTGTTTCTCCGATCAGCGCCTTGATATTGGTATTGTTGTTAGGCGTGCCGTCGGCCAGGAAAGGAGCGGTCTGTGCAAGGTTGTTGTTCTTGATGTGGTAAGCGGTCATGTTAGCGGATAACAAACCATGGAAGAAATCGTTCTTCACACCAATCTCATACTGATCGATCAGGGAGGGTTTCAACACAGCGCCGTTGATGTCCACACCAGTATTGGCGGTAAATGAATTGGAATAACTCACAAAGACGGATGAAGTGGGAACGGGTTTATACACCAGCCCGAAGCGGGGGGAGAATGCCTTGTCTGTTTTTGAAAAACCCGCGGTGTTGGCGCCTGTTTTGAAGTTAGTACTGTCAGGACGACCGCTTTCCACATAACTCCAGCGAACGCCCGCGAGGAATTTGATCTTCTCGGAGATGCTTACGAGGTCCTGGATGTACACGCCCGCGCGGGTAAGCGGTGTGTTGATCTGGCGGAGCCTGTTGGCGGCAGGAATATCCGTGCGCTGTACATATTTGGAAGGATCGAGGATATTGATCGTGTCGTAAACAGTCGGGTTATCGAAAGTATACGCACGGGCGATCGTTTTATCTGCATCTACTCCGGCGAGGATGGTGTGTTGTATGCCGCCGGTTTTTATTTTGCCGGTAAGGTCCACCTGCCCGGAGTAGTAATCTTCATCGTTCAGCAGCTTGTTCAGCGGCCGGCCCCATTTACCGTTCGCATCCGCCTGGATCCGCTCGGTGGAGTAGTAATCCCGCTTGTATTTCTGGTAAGAAACGGTGCCCTTCAGCGACCAGTTTTCGTTAAGAGTATGGTTTACCGCTGCGGTGGCAGTGGCCTGCTGTGAGTGGGAATACTGCCATTTTGCACCCATAAATGCACTGCGGGGCACGTCCGCAAATTTGGTGTTGTCTATCGAACCGATCCCGAAGTCAGGAGTGAAATCATGTTTCAGATAATCGCCCTGTACCAGCAACTCCGTACGTTTGCCGAGTTTGAACAGGAGGGAAGGATTTACGTAATAGCGTTTGGATTTCACCACATCGCGGAAGCTGTTGGCGGATTCAAAAGTACCGTTCAGGCGCCAGGCGATATTGCCGTTAACCGGACCATATATATCGATCGCAGGTTTGTAGAGGTCATAGCTGCCGATGCGCATGCTCACTTCACCGCCACGCTCAAATTTGGGCTGTTTGGTCACCATGTTGATCACACCGCCCGGCGCTACCTGTCCATACAGGATTGCAGCGCTTCCTTTCAGCAGCTCCACTTTTTCCAGGCCGCTCATTTCCGGCATCACACCGGTATTCACACGGGCGCCGTTCTTGAACAGGTTGGTGGAAGAGAAATTGTAGCCGCGTGCACCGAATGTCTCCTGTGTACCGCCACGGGTGGAGGCCAGATAGATCCCGTTCACATTCCGAACCACATCACTGAGGCGCTGTGCCTGCTGGTCTCTGATAGTGCCTTCTCCAATGGTGGCCACGGCTTGCGGAAGATCCAGCACCGGCACAGGGAGTTTACCGATGGATACAGGTCTTTCATTCTGGCTCCTGCGACCATCGATCACTACTTCCTGCAGCTGGCCGGCCGTTTCTTCCAGCGCAATGTTCAACTCCAATCCCTGATCCGTAGCTATGGTGACCTGCTGCTGTTTGGCCTTGAGACCTACAGAAGATACATGAAGGGAATAAGTACCGGGTTTGATATTTTTTATGGTAAAGGTGCCGTCCTCATTGGTCACCGTACCTTTATTGAGTTCCCTGATCACTACGGTCACGAACCCGGCCGGTTTCCCGTCTGCCGTGGTTACAATGCCTTTGATCATTCCTTTCGGAGCATTTTCAGCGTTTTCGTCCGCTGTGGCAACATGAGGTGTATGTACTTCCGCCATGGCCATTGTACCCTGTTGAGCAAATACTGTCGCTGAGCCTGCTAAACATCCTAAAAAGAGTAAATATGTACGTTTCACCGAATGCAAATTTTTTGCAAAGGAAACAACTGTTCATTCTATATAGGTGTCCGATCCGGAAATTGATTTACGCAATCGGGAAGACTTGCTGTGGTAGCTGGTTTCAGACGGCAGGCTCCTGCTGGCTCAGGCAATGGAAACTGCCCAGTCCCCAGATGATATCCGTAGAATCGATGCCCACTACTTCCCGGTCTTTAAAGCAGCCGGCAATGATGTCCAGCGCCTGATCGTCTTTGTTGCAGCGGAAAGTGGGCACGATCACGTATTTGTTGCTGATGTAAAAATTGGCGTAAGATGCCGGCAGCCGCTGGTCTTCGAATATAACGGGATCGGGCATTGGCAGCGTGATAATATTCAGTTGCTTACCGTTCAGCAGGCGCATTTGCTGCAACTGGCGGTAGTTCTGTTGGAGGAGGTGATAGTTTTCATCGTTCCTGTTGGTTTCCAGCACGGTGAGTACGGTATCTTCATTCACAAAACGAATGGTATCGTCTATGTGGCCATCTGTATCATCCCCTACGATCCCTTCTTCCACCCACAACACCTGATCTGCGCCATAGTATTGATGAAGATATGTTTCTACCTGTTCGCGGTTCAAATGTGGATTGCGGTTTTCGTTGAGCAGGCAGCAGGTGGAAGTGAGGATGGTCCCCTTCCCGTTAAACTCCACCGATCCGCCTTCCATCACAATCCCGGGGTTGTACACCGGCAGCTGGTAATGCCTGGCGATCAGCGTTGGGATCACATCATCCAGGTCGAACGGCGGATATTTGCCGCCCCAGGCGTTATAGCCCCAGTCCACCACCACTTTCTGCTGCTGTGCCTGCGGGTTGATAAGGAAAGCAGGGCCGTGATCCCGGCACCAGGCGTCATTGGTCGGGTGCAGGAAGAACTCCACATGGGAGAGGTTCACGCCGGCTGTTTGCAGATGCCCTGTGGCGAGGGCTTTCATGGCTTCGTCCCGTACATTGATCCGCACTTTCTCACTGTCTGCCAGGTATTTCACGAACTGGCTGTAGTATGGGAAGATGGTATGTATCTTGCCGGGCCAGCTGGCTTCTTTATGCGGCCAGCTCAGCCACGTGGCAGTATGTGGATGGAATTCGGCGGGAAAATAATAACCCAGTTCCCGGGGAGTTGGCTGCATCATGCTTCGTCGTCAATATATCTTTTGGTAATGGGTTGATAAGAATCGATCCGCCGGTCGCGCAGGAAGGGCCAGTGCGTGCGGTATCGGTCGGTTTTGGAAAGGTCCAGTTCCTGCACCACCATCTCTTCCGCTTCATGAGAACTTTGATAGAGGATGCTGCCGAAGGGATTGGCAATAAAAGACCCGCCCCAGAACTTCATCAATCCGTTCTGTTCCATGCCCACGCGGTTCACGCTCACCACGTGCACGCCGTTGGCCACAGCGTGGCTGCGCTGGATGGTCTGCCAGGCATTGTATTGCTCGGTGTTGGTGGCTTCATCCTGACTGGTGGCCCAGCCAATGGCGGTTGGATAGAAAAGGATTTCGGCGCCCATCAGTGCAGTGATCCTGGCTGCTTCCGGATACCATTGATCCCAGCAGATGAGCACGCCAAATGTGGCAAACTTTGTTTTGAAGACTTTATATCCGAGATCACCGGGTGTGAAATAGAATTTCTCGTAATAAGCGGGATCATCCGGGATGTGCATCTTGCGGTATTTGCCGAGATATTTCCCGTCTGCGTCCAGAACGGCGGTGGTATTGTGATACAGGCCCTCCGTCCTTTTCTCGAACAGGGAAGCGATGATCACCACGCCCAGTTCTCCCGCCACTTTGCCAAGGGCCTCCGTAGAAGGACCAGGGATGGATTCCGCCAGTTTGAAATTTTCATAATCTTCCACATCGCAGAAATAAAGGGAAGTGAACAGCTCCTGCAGGCAGATGATCTGCGCGCCTTTTGCTGCGGCTTCCTTTACTTTAAGGATGGCTTTTGTGAGGTTTTCCGCTTTATTGGCGGTACAGCTCATCTGAACGAATCCTACTTTTACTTTTGCCATAACATGCTCCTTGTTAAACGGCAACAAAGGTATAAAAAACCGCCCGGTTTCGTCCCATATTCCCGCCTATTCACACCATTTCTTAACAACAGCCGGGCTTCTTCACTATTATTGCAGTAAAGATGCATGGCATGGAAAAATTCAGGAAAACAGAACTCTGGCTGGCGACGGGCTTTTACCTGCTGGTAGTGTTCGCATTATTCTATCCCTTCCTTTTCTACCAGGAGGAGCATATGGGCAACTACCCTATGGAGGAGCTCTTCCTGCGATACAATGTGCCATTCGATCCTTTCATTCATCTGCTGATGGCCAAATTGCTGTTTGCAACGGCCTGCTATGCCGTTTTTCTGTTGATGAATAACCTGGTGGTACCGAAGTTACTGGAACGTGGAAAATGGGTGAGCGGGGTGGCACTGACGCTTTGCAACATGACGCTTTTTTTCATCCTCGTGATGATCTATTATACCTACCGCTATGGCTACATGCTGGCCTATAAAGGGCAGAACGAATTTTACGACTATTGCGCGGGAAGGGCGCTTGTCATGCTGTTGCTCGCATCCGTCGGATATATCTTTTATTATGGTCTGAAATATATCTATTTTGATACGTTGCACGAAAGGGTGATGAAACGGCAGGTCTGGAAAATGGTTTCCGTGGAAATGGTGATCATGCTCGCGGGCTGGGTGATTTGGCTGGTAGTACTTTCGCAGGATAATCGCCCGGCGATGCTGAAAGTGATTTTTGTATCCGGACTTTTTTACATCCTCCTTTATTTCATCGCTTACCATTATCTGTTCCCGCCTTTCATTGAAAAACAGCAGAGCAGTATACAATTATTCCGGAACCTGGGAATTGCTGTACTGGTCTCATCCTTCCTGGCGTTGTACCTGATCGGTTCCAATGTCAGCAGTTCAAGAATAGGCGCGTTATTCGTTCTGTTCATACTGGGGGAAATATTGTTTGTACTGCCGCTGGCCTGGTTTCTGGCGAGGGTACGTATTTCCCGAAAGGACAAGGTGTTGCATCTGGAAAGAGCGCTGGGTCGTTCTTCCGCCAATCTGGATTTCCTGCGCTCCCAGATCAACCCTCATTTCCTTTTCAATGCACTGAATACGCTTTACGGTACGGCTTTGCAGGAGCATGCGCCCCGCACCAGCGAAGGCGTGCAGAAGCTGGGTGATATGATGCGTTTCATGTTGCATGAAAATCATCAGGAGAAGATAGAACTGGATAAAGAGATCGCTTATCTGCAGAATTATATTTCCCTGCAACGGCTGCGCACGCAAACATCGCCGGATATCAAGATCGAAGTGAATATCAACGAGCAGGATTGTGAACATATGATCGCGCCGATGCTGCTGATCCCCTTTGTGGAAAA
Source organism: Chitinophaga niabensis (assembly GCA_017849435.1). Lineage (GTDB taxonomy): Bacteria > Bacteroidota > Bacteroidia > Chitinophagales > Chitinophagaceae > Chitinophaga > Chitinophaga niabensis_A. The sequence goes on along the minus strand of JAFIGY010000020.1, from coordinate 527,936 downwards.
TGCGTTTAAACACGGTATCAGTTTGCGCAACCGTTCGTGGATCGTAGTAACGTTGTCCTGCGACAAGGATCATATCTATTTCGATGTCTATAACAGCGTGCATCCCAAACCGCTTAATGATCCCGAGAAAATGAGCCTCGGTATCGGCCTGAACAATGTGAAGCACAGGCTCGCATTGATCTATCCGAAAAAACATGAGCTGAGCATCCGGGAAACGGCCTCTGAATTTTTTGTACACCTGACGATAACAACACAATGAATCAACAGCAACAGCAGCAGCCGGATGGCTTCAGTAAATTCCTGTGGTGGCTGGCCACAGCCGATCCGGATATATTACAGGATTGCAAGGCGGATAAGGAACGATATCGTATTGTCGGGATTGCGGTGCTTGTAACGGGACTATTTGCCACCCTTGCCTGGGGGTATTTCTTTTCCACCGTGGTAAAAGATGACCTGGCGGTGATAGGGCTGGCCCTCTTCTTCGGCTTCGCAATCCTGTCCATCGACCGGAGCCTGATTGCCGCCATGCATCGCAACGGTGGAAAGCTGCAGCTGTTGCCGGTCGCTTTTCGTTTAGTGCTGGCCGTTACTATCGGACTTTTTATTTCGCAGCCGGTGGTATTGATGTTATTCAGGAAGGATATCAACGCGCAGATGGTGTTGGACCGGCAAACCAAGCTGGAGCATTTCCGCAGGGAGCAGACAGAACTGAATGCGGTGCGCACGAAGGAGTTGAAGCAGCAGCTGGCCGGTTATCAGCAGCAGTTGCAACAAAAGGAAGAACAGGTGAAAGATTATAAAGACGGATATATCCGGGAAACCGACGGTACCGGCGGGTCCGGTAAGATCGGAGAGTCTTCGATAGCCAGAGTAAAGAAAGGGGAATACCTTAAAGCGGAAGAAGAACTGCGGAAGCTCAGGCGGGAGATGGAACCGATGCGGCTGGAGAAAGAAGCGCAACTGACAGTGATGCGGGGAGAGGACAGTCTGAAGGAAGCGGCCTACACGGCTACGCTCACGGATGGTTTTCTTTCGCAGGTAGAAGCTTTGCATACGCTCACGGAAGAGCATCCGCCGTTGCAGCAGCGTTACCGCCTGATCGTTTTCATTATCACCCTGATTGAAGTGATGCCTTTGCTGACCAAACTCCTGATGCCTAAAGGGGAATATGACGAAAAGCTGGCAGCCATTACGGCCAACAGTATTCAAACCACGCAGCTGGCCTCCGAAAAGCAACGGGAGTTGCAGGTACATTATCACGATGGGGCGGTAGCGGCGGACAAGGAAGTGATGGATCATATTTTTGAACTGACAGAAACGCAGCGACGGAAAGAGTCCGAGCAGCTGGTAAAGGAATGGGAAGCCACAGACGGGCGCCGTTTCCGGAATCTCTGGGCCAGTGCGCGCCGGCTGCTGTTGCTGCATAAAGTGTAATTGACGTAATTTACAGACATGAAGATGACCGCCATAGCGATAGACGATGAACCGGTAGCGCTTTCCGTGATACAGGCGCATGCTGAAAAAGTGCCTTTCATGGAGCTGAAAGGCTTGTTCACCAACGCTTTTGAGGCCATGGAACTGCTAAGGACCGAGAAAATAGATCTGCTCTTCCTGGATATCAAGATGCCTGACATCTCCGGCCTCGAATTTTTATCCAGCCTGCACGAGCCTCCCATGACCATTTTTACGACGGCCTACTCCGAGCATGCCGTACAAAGTTTTGAGCTGGATGCGATCGACTATTTGCTGAAACCCTTTTCCCTGGCTCGTTTTCTGAAGGCCTGCAACAAGGCGCACAGCCTGCTGCAGTTACGGCAGGAACGTACACAACCGGGTGTGAATGTTCCGGATTACATCTTTGTCAAATCCGGGTATGAACAATTCAAGGTACAGCTGGGAGAAGTACTTTACTTGGAAAGTGCCGGCAATTATGTGCATTTCATTCTGGAGGACAAAAAGATATTATCCCGGCTTTCGATGGCGGAGGCCCTGGCCCTTTTACCGGCAGCGCAGTTCACGCGGGTGCACCGTTCCTATATTGTAGCGAATCAAAAGGTGGAGCGGATAGACCGGAGCTGTGTGTACATCCGGCAGGCGGCCATTCCCATCGGCGCGGCGTACGGAGAGGCCGTCGGCAGGATCTCCGGGGAGGTCTGAAAAAGGAACAGGTGCTGCAAAGCCGCAACACCCGTTATCCTGTTCGTGTATTCGGTTACACTATCTCTTAAATACAGTGGCCACTTTTATTTTTGCGCTCACGCCACCTACCGTGGCAGATTCAGAAACGGAAATGCTCATTTCAGATGCACGGATATAATCGATATCCATCGTATCGTTCATGTCCCCACTGAAATTCTTGTGATCGGAGAAAATGAGTTTGCTGTCGCTTACCTTGTAAAATTTGGAATAGTCGTTGGTATTTTGTGTTACTACGATCGTATCACCTGCTTTGAAGTTGTACAGGTCAGTAGCAGGATAGCGCCTCGTTGTGTCCGTATGGGATTGACCGGCGGCAGAAGAAATAGTGAGCTCATACAGGGGCTTCCATTTCCCTTCCACGGATCCCCGGGCTTCTTCCTTGTCTTTTTTACATGCTACAGCAAATAAGGCCAGGCATGTGGCGCCGGCCAGTAGTTTGGTTGTTTTCATAGGTTCGTTGACGGTTTTGTTTCCTGTTTATCCGTTTACGTGGGATGAACGCTATAAAGATATATTAAAAAATATTACAAATTGAAATAATATTTATATATGAGCGTTGCCGGCGGCTTTATTCCTTTATATTTGTAACCTGTCACCTGTTTATTTAAAAGAACACTTATGAGAAAACAATGCCTCCTGTTACTGTCAGGATTGTTTGCAGTAACCTTCACGTATGCCCAGTCAAATATTACCCCTGCCAAACCGGGCGTAACCTATGGTAAAGCTATCACCGCCGAAAAAGCGATCGCAATGAACGACCTGCACCGGAAATTGCAGACAGACACTATGTATACCGGAAAAATAGAAGGGAAGGTAGTGGAAGTGTGTAAGAAGAAAGGTTGCTTCATGAAACTGGAAAGAGCTTCCGGCGAGCCGGTGATGGTGCGTTTTTCGGATTACGCTTTTTTCATGCCGCAGAACATTGTCGGGAAAACAGTGGTCGTGGAAGGTGTGGCGAAAGTGAATGAAACGTCTGTAGAGCGATTGAAGCATTTTGCGGAAGATGCGGGCAGGAGCAGAGAGGAGATTGCAAAGATCACTGCGCCGAAGAAGGACATCCAGATCATGGCGGACGGTGTTATTGTTGTAAAATAAGCCCCTATCCGGCTTTTTATGCTGCAAAGCCCTAAAAAATCACGGCAATTAAGGAATTTAGCCTATATTTAGGTATCGAATCTGGCTGAATACACCATCTCTCTTATTTTTTGTAAAAGTGAACACGTTTCCCTGGCCCATGCCGGGTTAAAAATATTGTCCTCGAAAACCCTAAGGAGCAGCGGGAAAGTGAGTAAAAATGGATAATATCCGCAGCGTCATCCGCGCTGCGGTTTTTTTATGCCCTTTCCGGTCAGGCTATTTCCTGTCCGAATTCTATCAGGTAACCATTATTATCATAGATCCCGAATTCCCGCATGCCGTAATCAAAGTTCTGCACAGGAAAGCAGACTTCAGCTTTATCTTTTACCTTCTCCCACAATTCATCGATCCCTTCGAGATGGATATAGATAGAGCCTGTGAAAACAGGTTCATCAAAAGGACCGCTGTTGTTGTAGGGGAAAGATGCCTGCGGATGCACGAGCTGCATCGTTACATGATCTTTTCCGATAGAAGCGAATTGCTTCTGTTCATCAACGGTAGTACAGGTAAAATCCAGCACAGACACATAAAAGTCCACCGTTTCCTGCAAAGAAGGTGTGGTCAGTGCGGGGATGGGCGCCAGCAGTTTCATACGCGTAAGATGTTGGGTTAAAAGGTGAATAACAGTTGTATCAGACTCCTGAAATAAATTTAATAAAATAATCGAGTAGCGGAAAGATTGTAGTGTTATTTTTTATGCACATTCTCTTAACCCATTGTTCTATATTTGCCCGGAGGCAATTTTTTTTCGAGCTATGCAACAGTCGTCATTGTTAACTCTGCTAAAACATCACTTCGGCTATACACATTTCCGTCATAACCAGCAGGCTATCATAGAAAATGTATTGCAGGGGAGGGATACGATGGTATTGATGCCTACCGGAGGCGGCAAGTCCATCTGTTATCAGCTGCCTGCGCTGGCGCTTGACGGGGTTACCGTGGTGGTATCTCCCCTGATCGCCCTGATGAAGGACCAGGTGGATGCGCTTCGGCAGAACGGCATTCCGGCGGCTTACCTGAACTCCACCCTGTCCCTGTCCGAACAGCAAACAGTGATACAGCTGTTGCGTAACAATCAGCTCAAATTGCTTTACCTGGCGCCGGAGCGGCTGGTGGGAGAGGGGAATTTCATGCAATTACTCGCGGAGATCAGGGTTTCCCTTTTCGCGATTGACGAAGCACACTGCATCAGCCACTGGGGGCACGATTTCCGGCAGGAATACCTGTCGCTCGGCCAGCTGAAGGACCGTTTTCCGAAAATACCCGTTATTGCGCTGACGGCTACAGCGGACGGGTTGACGAAGCAGGATATCCTGGAAAAGCTGAACCTCCGCCAATACACGGTATTCGAGAATTCTTTCAACCGCCCGAATATCTTCTACAGTATACGCCCTAAACGGGATCATTATGAACAACTGCTGACTTACCTCGAAGAACATAAAGACGACAGCGGCATCATTTATTGTTTGTCGCGCGCGGGAACGGAGTCGCTGGCAGCGGACCTGCAGGCTGAGGGGTTCTCCGTGGCCGCTTATCACGCCGGTCTGGAAAGACAGGAGCGGGAAGAACGGCAGGAAAAATTCCTCCGGGACGAGATTCGCATCATGGTAGCCACCATCGCTTTCGGGATGGGGATCAACAAAAGCAACGTGCGTTTTGTGGTGCATGCGGACCTGCCCAAGAATATCGAAGGGTACTACCAGGAAACCGGTCGCGCCGGCCGCGACGGCCTTGCCAGTGAAGCGATCCTTTTTTACAGCGCCGGGGACGTATTCAAGATGAAACGTTTCGCCAGCGTGGAAGGGAATGAAGCGCAAAGCGCCATCATGTTGAAAAAACTGGAGCAAATGGCCGGCCTCTGCGAAACCCGTCAATGCCGCCGCCAGTACCTGCTGCGATATTTCGGGGAAGAAGCACCGGAACATTGCGGTAATTGCGACATCTGCCAGGGGCAGTTCGAGCGGCTTGACGGAACGGTGATCGCGCAAAAAATGCTCAGCGCTGTATACCGTTTGCAGGAGCGCTTCGGGATGAACTATGTGGTGGATTTTCTTCGCGGCAGCACAACCGTGCGGGAAGCGCATCAGGAGATCAAAACATTCGGCATCGGGAAAGATATCAGTAGGGAACAATGGAAACAGTTTGGCCGGGAGCTGATACAGCTGGGATATCTGCAGTCATCCACAGGTGAATATCCTGTGTTGCAGCTGACGGATACCAGCTGGCTGGTATTGCGGGGAGAAGAACGTGTGATGCTCACTGCCCCGGCGAAACAACAGGCTGCCGCTCCTTCCAAACCGTCCGCCGAAATGTCCAACCCTGCATTGTTCCAGGAGTTGAAACAGTTACGCCGCAAGCTGGCGGATCGGGAGAACGTACCACCCTATATCGTTTTCTCCGACGCAACGTTGATGGAACTCGTTACCTATTTACCGTTGACTGCTACAGATATCGCAAAGATCTCCGGTTTCGGCGATGTGAAGCTGGCGAAATATGGAGATGCATTCCTGAATGCGATACAGACATTTTGTATCCAGCATCGCCTGAGCACACAGATGCATCTGAAAGCTCCGCGGCAACGCTCCCGGAAAGCGCGCCCGGACGCAGGAGGCAGCCAGCGGCAAAGCCTGCAGCTGTTCCTGGAAGGTAATGCCGTGGAAGAGATTGCGGCAAAGCGGAGCCTTGCCATCAGCACCGTGGAAAGTCATTTGTCGGAATTCATCCGCAAAGGCGAACTGGATATCCGGGACGTAGTGCCGGATGCTGCCAGGGTGGATGCGATATTGCGGGAGGTGGAGGGATCGGGCGGATATGCTATTAGCGCTATCAAGGAAAGACTGGGTGACCGTTTCAGCTATGGAGAGATCAGGGCAGTGATGAATTATTATTTATGGTTGCAGGAGAGGAGCTGAACACGAAGTGTGTAAAAAAACGAAACCCGAAAATTTTTCCCCGATTTCGACTTTTATCTTTATCTTATTATCCATTTTCATTACCCATTTCAAAACCCTTCCATCATATGTCATCATCCACGAACCGTAGAAATTTTTTAAGACAGCTAGGTTTATTCACTGCCGGTGCCACCTTTGGGCCCGCTTTCCTGACCGCCTGCAATAATGCCGGCAAAAGTGGTGCAGGGGGAGATTCTGCAGCGGCAAAAGACAGCACCGGTACGGCTGGAGCTAAAGAATTGTTCTTCAAAATATCCCTGGCGGAGTGGTCTTTCCACAACGCCCTCTTCTCCGGTAAAATGACCCATCTCGATTTTCCCGTAAGAGCGAAGCAGGAATTTGGCATCGCCGGTGTTGAATATGTGAACCAGTTCTTCAAAGACAAAGCGAAGGACAAAGCGTATCTCACTGAACTCAGGAAGCGGGCGGATGACAATGGTGTACGCAGCGTGCTGATCATGTGCGACGGGGAAGGAGAACTGGGTAACCTGGATGAAAAGCTTCGCAAACAGGCGGTGGAAAACCACTACAAATGGGTGGAAGCTGCGCAGTTCCTGGGTTGCCATTCCATCCGCGTGAATGCGGCCGGTACGGGCAAGGCGGAGGATGTTGCCAAATCTGCAGTGGACGGCCTTGGCAGGTTAACGGATTTTGCAAAGGATTTTAATATAGGCGTGATCGTGGAAAATCATGGCAGTTATTCCTCCAATGGCATCTGGCTGAGTGATGTAATGAAACACATCAACAGGCCAAGTTGCGGTACCCTGCCGGATTTTGGTAACTTCTGCATCAATCGGAGCAAACCGGAGAACGACACACCGGAAGCTTGGGCCAAAACCACCTGCCTGGAAGAATATGACCGTTACAAGGGCGTGCAGGAATTAATGCCCTTCGCCAAAGGCGTCAGCGCAAAAACGCATGATTTCGATGACCAGGGGAATTGTATCGAAACGGACTACCGCAAAATGATGCAGATCGTAAAAGCGGCCGGATACAAAGGATATGTGGGAATTGAATATGAAGGAATGAAGGTGTCGGAAGAGGAAGGCGTGCGCAAAACCCTCGCCCTGTTGAAAAAAATAGGCGCGGAACTGAGTTAGGATCATCAAACCGATATATCATGGAAACAACACCCGGAGGCATGACCACCCTTACCGGCGTTCTGGAAATACTGAAAGAACGGGGATACGACAAAGAATTCCGGCTGCTGGAAGACGGCACGCTGGAATTAATGGATAATGGCCGCATCTATGGCGCGGAGAACCTCAGGATCATCCGTACCTACCGGTTTGAAGGAGATTCCAACCCCTCAGACGCCGCAGTGCTATACCTCCTGGAAAGCACCGATGGCCAGATCGGATATATCATCAACGCCTATGGCGCTTACAGTGATTACGATGGCGATCTGTTCGATGACCTTATCCGGAAACTGCCGGTGGAGGAGCGGGACGTCTGAAATTTTAAAATCTGATCACTACCTTATCCCGTGTAATGCGGTAAGTGAAACCAATGCTGTCGCTCAGCAATGACAGCATGTTCTGCAATGAACCGGTATGAAATACCCCGGAAATACCTTGCGAAGGAGTGTTTTTTCCTCTCAATTCCATCTGTACCCCAAACCAGTCTTCTATCTTTTTGAACGCGGTTGACACCGGCGTATTGTTGAACACCAGCTTCCCGTCCAGGCAATCCTGCTGCTCGGCAGGCGGGAAAGTCTCCTTTTCCATCAGATCAATATCCTTGTTAGCGAGTATCATTTCCCCGGATTGCAGCTGCTCGGGCTGGTTGTCTGTATTGGAATGATAGGATTTCTGCACGCTGGCAGCCCCGTTCAGCAGATAGAAAGTGGCGCCGGACTGGGATTCCAGCGAACGGATGCGGCAAAAACCTCCTTTCGTTCTGGCCCTGAGCTTATCCGTCGTGATCACAAATTCCTTATTCCCCGGCTTCCTCACCCCAAAAAACGCTTCTCCATCCAAGATCACTTCCCGGGAGGAATGGGGGAAATTAACGGGTACATACAGGTGAGTACGGGAATTCAGGAGCACCATGGTGCTGTCTGCGAGCGTGAACATCTTGCGTTCACCATAAGGGCATTGATAGGTAGCATACTGCTGCCCGGCCGGTAACATGGAAGAACGGGCGTGGTGGCGGCCGGCGGAGTAATACATAAATCCCGCCGTAACCAGTATAACAGTGATCAGTATCGCGACAAAGGGCTGCCAGTTGCGGCGTTTCCTCATATATGCATACAGTGGAAGCCTGTGCCGGCTAAATTGCTTTTGTGCTACGCTCATGTTTGGGTGCAAAGAGGTTTGATTAAGCTGTCCGGGTTAAATATAATAAAAAAAATCCCGGAAACACAGATCGGTCCTTCGCCGGATGTCAGAAAACTATCATGAGTTCAAGGGCTTTTTTGTTAAAGCAGCGCCGTCCCCTTAACTTTGCCCGCCATGGAAAAGCAGCTATCATTATCCTTTGAGAATACGGCCATTGCGTTCGAGCATATGTCTGATAAAGCGCTGAAACGGGCGAATTTCCTGTTCAGCAACATCGGCCGGCCCTGGCTGGTGAAATTCGGTGCATTCGCGACGCCGTTGGCGTTCAAACTGGGTCTGCCGGTCAAAGGCATCATCAAAAACACCATTTTCAACCAGTTCTGCGGCGGTGAATCGCTGGAAGAAGCGGTACACGCAGCGGAAGAACTCGGGAAATTCGGGGTAGGGGTTGCACTGGATTACGGAGTGGAGGCCCTGGATGGAGAGGAGAACTATGATAAGGCGGTGCCGGAATTCCTTCGTGCCATCCGGTATGCTGCGGGTAAGCCGCATATCCCGTTCGTGGCGATCAAGGTAACGGGCTTTGCCCGATTCTCCCTGCTGGAGAAACTGCACCGGAATGAGACGCTGACGGCCGAAGAACAGGGAGAATTTACCCGGGTGAAGGAACGCATCCGTACCATTGCGTCCGCCGCCGCCAAAGCGAAGGTGGGATTGCTGATAGATGCGGAAGAATCCTGGGTACAACAGCCGGTGGACGATCTGGCGGATGAGATGATGGCGCTTTGTAACCGGGAACACACGATCGTGTATAATACGTTCCAGTTGTATCGCCACGACCGGCTGGAATTTTTGCAGGCGTCCTTTGAAAAGGCCGCGGCTGCAGGATATCTGCTCGGCGCAAAGCTGGTGCGTGGGGCGTATATGGAGAAAGAGCGCAGGCGGGCAGAGGAGCAATCCTATACCTCGCCTATCCAACCCAACAAGGAAGCTGCAGATGACGATTATGATACAGCCATCCGGTTTTGTATTGACCGGCTGGATAAGCTGGGATTGTTCATCGGTACGCACAACGAAGAGAGCTGTATGCTGGCCGCTGAGCTGTTGCATGAAAAGGGTGTTCCGCACAATCATCCACGGGTCAGCTTTTCCCAGTTATATGGCATGAGCGATAACATCACCTTTAACCTCGCGCACGCGGGTTACCGGGTGTCAAAATACCTGCCTTATGGTCCGGTGCAAGATGTAACCCCTTATCTTATCCGTCGCGCGCAGGAGAATACATCCATAGCGGGACAGATGGGAAGGGAGTTGAGCCTGATCCGTTCAGAGATGAAGCGCAGAGGCATTTGAGGCGGTAAAAGTATAAAGAGAGAAGAGCGTAATGATCCACTCATTACGCTCTTCTTTTTTTAATTCGATTCCGTCAACGGGATCGGGAATTTGTCTGGTACATTATCCCCGGTCCGGTCGTTGGGCAACTGATTCAGGCGATTGTACCTGCGCATGTCCACCCATCGGTGCCCTTCCGTGAAGAGCGAATACCGCCGTTGCGTGAGCATTTCGGTGGTAAGTGCCGGCTGGGTAACTGCACCGGCATAAGGAGCAAGGCCATGGGAAGTGCGGATCCTGTTAAGTGCGACGATGGCGTCCGGCAGTTGGGTCAGCTGGATCTTCGCTTCGGCGTAGATCAGGATCAGCTCTTCGTTGCGGATGATGGGCACCGGGTCTACGTTAGACCGATAGACCCAAACGTCCCTGTTGGAAGTAAGGCCATCTATCGTAACGGCAGTGGTGCGGAGCGTGGCTTTCTGGATGCGGTCGTCTCCGGCAGCGATGTCCGCAGCATAGCTGGGATGCGCCAGCCGGTTCTCGCCGGGGTTGTTCTGCGGGAGGAACAGCAGGTTGAGCTGATCTCCCGAGTTGGCGGAGTATACATGGAAAATGCCCAGGCTAAAAGAACCGTTCAGATCAAAGAACGATTCGTTCAACGCTGCAAGCGCTGATGCCCACTGCTGGCGGTATACAGCCACCCTGGCCGCAAGCGCGCGGTTGAATTTCAGCAGGCCGGCGGGTGTGTTGAACCCGGCAAACCCCGGTGACAGCGGGAATATCACTTCACTGCCGGTCAGGTCTGTTTTCGCCTGATCCAGCAGATTGGCAATATCTGTCAATGATTCCGGGTAGCCTTTGAAAGGACCGAGGTGATCCGGATCTTTCACATCCGTGCGGATTCCGTTGGTGTAGGTCATATTCAGGTTCAGAAGCAGCTCGTAAGCGATAACCGTTCTCGCAAAGCCGAGGTATCCTTTTTTCTGCGGATCGGTGATGGCCGCGGAATTGGTGGCTGCGTCAATGAGAATGTTAGCCTGCCGTACAATGCGGTAACGGGAGGTCCAGGGATTGGTGGTGTAGAATGTGTTGTTATCCAGCTGACCACGCATCAATTCTCCTGTGTAGCGGGGCTCCGATGCGGAGAAGCGGTAGATCTCCCGGCCGAGGAGGCCAAATGCATCATAGTACGTATTCAATGTAAGACGCATGCCGGATTCCATGCCCACCGCGAGGTTCATCAGTTGTTCCCTGCTTGCTGACTTCACAATGTCCCCTGCAATGGGCGTATTAAGGTTGGGGATCTCTCCCTTCTGACAGGCATTCAGCGAAGTCAGGAGAGTGCCGGACAGCAGCAGGATGATAGCTATTTTATATTGTTTCATGATGTTCATTTTTAAGGATGTTCACAATCAGAAGGTTACCGCCAGGTGCAGCTCCGCCCGCTTGGAAGCAGGGTATGGTGTTACTTCCACACCTGTGGAAACACCGGTGCTGCCGCGTGTGGTGGATGTGGACATGGTATTGCTGCCGAAGTTGGATGATTCCGGATCGTAGCTCTTGTATTTGGTGAAAGTGAACCAGTTGTTCGCTGATGCCCCAACGTTCACGGCAGATATGTAGCGGTTCTTCGGGATAGGAATGTTGTAATAAAGACCTATCTCACGGATACGCACATACGAAGCATCCTGTACCCTTACGCTGGCATCGTTATTCACTAATGCATTCACGCGGTACACACCGTTTTTGACGTTGCCGTAATCCATAGCGTCATAGTCGTAGCTGGTTTTGGAAAGATCAGACAGCAGTTGGGTGAGATTGATGTTATCGCCACCTTTTTTCCAATGGATCATGAAACGCAGGCTGAGATTCTTCAGCACGGTTACATCGTTGTAAAAGCTCATCTGGAAATCCGGTTCCGCATTACCCAGCACGCCTATGCCTTTACCGGTACCGAGTGTGCCGATGATCTGCGTGGCGGACTTGCCTTGCTGAATGTAGAAGTTCCCCAGCGTATTGCCGAAAGCGCCAAGCGGGAAGGCGGGAATGGTCAGGCGGGTGACTTCGGAAGTGTTTTTCCAGAAATTGACAGCGATGTTCCAGCGAATGACTTTCTTGTCAACCGGCGTGGCATTTATACCGATCTCAATACCCCTGTTCCGAAGGTCGCCGCCATTCACCCACTGTTGCGCAAAGCCTGTGGAGGGCGCTACCGCGCGGCGGAGCAGGAGGTCAAATATTTTCTTGTTGTAGTAAGAGGCCTCCAGGCTGAGGCGGCCGTTGAAGAAGCTGATATCCAGTCCGGCTTCGAGCTCTGTTTGTTTTTCCTGCTCGATGTTCGTATTCCCTAACTGCGTGTCTACCAGCGATCCCGGCTGCCCGCCGATGTTGCTGGCAGTAAGTGCCAGGAACTTCGCGCCATAGGGTGCTACGTTACCTGCCTGACCATAGGCTGCTCGTACTTTGAAGCTGTTGATGCTGCGAACGTTCCAGAATGGCATCTTGGCAAGGTTCCAGGATAGCGCTGCCTTTGGCAGCACAAAGTACTTCCTGTAATCGCCGTTGTTGGTGGACCGGTCAAAACGAACACCGGCAGCGGCGGTGATGGCGTCCATGATCAGTACTTCTTCCTGTATGAAGATGCCATTGTCGCGGTACTTCTGCCTGAATTGTTGCAACTGGGAGGCGGAGGCCTGGTCTACGTTGGTCTGTTGTGGCAGCAGGTTTGTGGCGGTGGCGATGAGGTTATCCAGGTTGCCGGTTTCGAGTGTGGCGCCAAGGGAAGTTGTGAAGTTAAGTTTGGAATTGGCTTCGAGACTGTTCACGAGTATAGCGGCCACATTGGTGTTGAGATTGTTGGTATTCCCCTGTATGGAAGCGCCGTTGAGGCCGCCTTTCATAAACTGGAGTGACCTGGGGAAGATCGCTTCTGTTTTGAGATTGAAGTAATCGATCCCGCCCCGGACGATCAATTTGGTATTGGTCATATTGTTGTTGTGCAGGGTCGCTTTGATCTCTCCGCCGGAGATCACGCGGTTCACGGTTTCGTTGTTGCGGATCTTGTCGCGGGTTTCGAGGAAATTGGCTGCTCCGGGATTGATGGGATAATTTCCGAAAGCATCCGGATGCAGCTCAATGAATTCCGGAGTGGAAGCGAGGGATACACCATAGGTAACGCTGTTGTTGTCGTTATTGGTGAGTCCGCGGTCTGCGGAGGAATTGATATAGGTCATCCGCAATCCGGCCGTTATGCGGTCGCTGATCTTGTGATCCACGTTGAGACGAAGGGCGTTATTAAGGTAGCCGGTGTTTTTGATGATCCCGTCTTCGGCTTTGCGATTGGCGGAAAAATAGACACCTGTTCTTTCATCGCCTCCACTGACACTTACGCCGGTATTGAGGAGCAGACCTTTCTCTCCGTACAATTCTTTCTCATAATCGTACAATTTACCGGCATCGCGGGCAGCGATGAACTGCGCCTTTGCTGCCGCTCCGCCATAATCAAGCGCGGTTTCTTCCGTGAAGTGCCGCATGCCCAACAGCTTGCGGGCCACATTCACACCTACATCCTGCCGGAAACGAACCGTGGTTTTACCGGAGGAGCTTCCTTTTTTGGTGGTGATGATGATTACACCTGCCGCAGCTTTGGCGCCATAGATCGCAGCTGCAGAGGCTCCTTTCAGTATTTCGATGTTTTCGATATCGTCCGGATTGATGTCGGCTACACGGCTGGAGGGATTGTCCTGGTTCTGCGGATTACCCGCTGAAGCAGCTGCCGTGATAATGTTGAGTCCTGCAGGAATGCTCACGTTGCTGATGAATATGCCATCCACAACATAGAGTGGCTGCGAGTTACCGAACACGGAAGTAACACCGCGCATCTTTACGGAGATTCCGCCGCCGGGTGCGCCGGAATTGGCGGTGATCAGCGCACCGGGGATCTTGCCGCTGAGCGCGGCGTCGAAAGTTTGCGCGGGCGCTACACCATAAAGCTCTTTGGCGGATATAGTGGCTACTGCGTTGGCGAGATTGCTCCTTTTAACGGAGGTGGCCAAACCCGTGATCACTACTTCATCCAGGTTGGCGTAGTCTTCCTGCATGGTAACGTTGATCGTATTACCGCTAACGGTCAACTGCTGGGTTTTGTAGCCGGTGAAAGAAAAGATGAGGACGCTTCCGTTAGATGCTTCTACGGAAAAACGGCCGTTGGCGTCTGTAATGGCTCCGTGGGTGGACTGCTGTATCCGTACAGTTACCCCGGGAATGCCGTTGCCGCTGGCATCTGTGACCCTTCCGGTCACCTTTTGCTGTGCAGCCGCCACAAAGGCACTACACAGCAGCAACAGCAGCAGCGTCAATTGTTTGATCTGATACATGTTTTGGCGATTTAGAGGTTAAGAATGAGAAGGTTGATAAAAAATGATCAGTGTTGGAAATGAGGCATGCCGGCTGATACGCCGTTGCATGCACGGGAGTGCAGCTACATAGCATTTGATTTAGAGGTTGAAAAACTAGCTCATGCAGGGCCGACGGGGGCTTTGCCAATGCTGTAATCCTTGCCTGGGGTGTGTCTTTACGCTAAAATCGTTCTCGGTGCTCCAGGTTTTTTCCCTTTAAAAGATAGGTTTGAAGCCGATGTAATTGTCGATTGATCTTTTTCCGGCCTTGCTTGTAATAAAATGGATCTTGGTCGATGATAAGCGAGGTCTTTCCTGAAATTTCGTTTGGATGTTGTAACCGCTGTAAGTGCCTCCTTATTCCTGTTTCTGCAGATTAACGAAATTTACGGGAAAGTAGATTTGTTTCTTTTACCTGTTTTCTTTATATTATCAGTAACAGTAATCTGACGATTTTGTTCACCTGCTTTCCACATTTTACCGCGACCCTAGGCGGTTTCGGCTTTTACCAGTAACTTGCAGGGTTATGCAACAATACCTGAATTTACTCCAACATATCCTTGATCACGGCCATCAGAAAACCGACCGCACGGGCACGGGTACACTCAGCTGTTTCGGATACCAGATGCGGTTTAACCTCGCGGAAGGATTTCCACTGGTTTCCACCAAGAAACTGCATCTGAAATCGATCATTTATGAACTGCTCTGGTTCCTGAAAGGGGACACGAATGTGCGGTATCTGCAGGAGCATGGGGTAAAGATATGGGACGAATGGGCGAACGCGGAAGGTGATCTGGGGCCTGTGTACGGCAAACAATGGCGCAGCTGGGAAGGTGCGGATGGAAAGACTTACGACCAGATCAGCGATGTGGTAGCACAGATCAAAAAGAACCCCGATTCCCGGCGCCTCGTTGTAAACGCCTGGAACGTAGCGGACCTTCCGGATATGGCGCTAAGCCCCTGCCATTGCCTCTTCCAGTTCTACGTAGCAAACGGCCGGCTGAGCTGCCAGCTGTACCAGCGGAGTGCGGATGTGTTCCTGGGCGTACCTTTCAATATTGCCTCCTATGCGTTGCTCACCCTGATGATCGCGCAGGTATGCGATTTACAGCCCGGCGAATTCATACACAGCTTTGGCGATGTGCATCTGTATAACAATCACCTTGAACAGGCGAAACTCCAATTGAGCCGCACGCCTTATCCTTTGCCGGTGATGAAGATCAATCCAGCGGTGAAGGATATTTTCGGATTTCAGTATGAAGATTTTGAATTGGAGAACTACCAGTTCCATCCACACATTAAAGCCCCGGTAGCCGTATGATCATTTCCATTATTGTAGCCGCCTCCGAGAACAATGTGATCGGTATCGATAATCAATTGCCCTGGAAACTGCCAGGCGATATGCAATTCTTCAAGAACACCACCTGGGGGCACCCGATGGTCATGGGCCGGAAAACTTTCGAATCCCTGGACGGGTCGCTGAAAGGAAGGCAGAATATCGTGATCACCCGGCAGCAGGATTATTCCTATCCCGGTACCATCATCGTTCCTTCGCTCGAAGAGGGCGTGCGCGCAGCGGAAGCCCAGGACACCCATGAAATATTCATCGCCGGCGGCGGAGAAATATTCAAACAGGCCATGCCGATAGTGGATCGCATCTACCTGACCCGCGTACATACTACGCTGCAGGGCGACGCCTATTTCCCGGAATTCAGCCGGGAAGAGTGGGAGCTGAAGGACAGTGAGTCGCATCCCGCGGATGAGAAGAATAACTATGCGTATACTTTTGAGCGCTGGGAAAGGAAAAAAGCAACTACCTGAAAATTACCATCCCGAGCTGCTGGGTTAACTCCTGCTCCAGTTGTTTGAGGTGCTGGTGCATCTCCACACATTTCATCTGAACTTCCAGTTCCGTAGCTTTTTCCATCTCCTGCTGGTTTTCGATGATCAGTTTTTTGATCTTGCGGAGGATGAGATAGTTGGTGGTGGAGATGGTGTCTTTGAGATAGGCATTGTCCCCATAAACGGTTTTGATCTCGAAACGATCCGCCCAGTTGGGACTGAGTTCCGCTTCTTTATCTTCCAGTATCAGCGCCACGTTTTTGGCGATATCGCCGTCCTGGTGGTAGAGGAACCACTTTTTATCCAGGGGATTCCCCTGGTCGTAATGCGTTTTATATTCCCGCAATATTTTCTTTACCACTTCACTGTCTGCCAGCGATTCGAAATCGTAAGGCAGATGGAAGATGTAATCCGCTACGGTGTTCTGCGCTTCTTCGCTGAACGGTTTGTCGCCAAAGCGGAGTAGTATTTTAACGAGCTCTCTTTCCTGCCGCTCATCCCGGTTGAAAAGATTGTCGATCGCCGCTTCGGGCGCCTGGTCATCCTGGAAATATTCAGGGTACTGTTCCGCGAGGGAAGGACCGTCTTCCTGCTGTTGTGATGTTTGTTGACGGGTTTGCTGTGCGGCTTGTTTGGTCAGCCGCTCGCGGATATACTTGTTCACCAGCGTAACCATGCCGCCCTCGTCGATCTTCAGTAGCTGGCTGCACTGGCGGATGTAATCCTGCTGCCGGGTGAAATCCTCTACCTTGTCGATCCGCGCGATCGTTTCGGCGATCTCGTTCACGAGCTGTGACTTCTTCGCGGTATCGTTCCCTGCTTCCTGCAACGAAACCTGCAGCTTGAAAAGAATGAAGTCCTGCTTCTTCTCGGCAATGAACTGCCGGAACCCCTCGGCCCCGATCTTCCTCACATAACTGTCGGGATCCTCTTTATCAGGTATCAGGGCGAGCTTTACGTTCAGACCTTCCTCGATGGCCATGTCCAGCCCGCGCAGCGCGGCTTTGATACCGGCATTGTCACCATCGTAAAGGATGGTAAGGTTGTTGGTGAACTTCTTGATCAGGCGCAGCTGGTCGGTAGTGAGCGAGGTACCGCTGGAGGCCACTACGTTCTCGATCCCGGCCTGGTGAAGGGAGATCACATCGGTATAACCTTCTACCAGCAGGCATTCATTCAGCCGGTCGATGGCATGCCGCGCGAAATATGTGCCGTAGAGCACTTTGCTCTTGACGTAGATATCGTTCTCCGGAGAGTTGATGTATTTCGGTGCCCGGTCTGATTTCACCAGGATGCGCGCCCCGAACCCGAGCACTTTTCCGCTCTGGTTATGGATGGGGAAGATCACGCGGCCCCGGTAGTTATCTACAGGTTGTTCGTTCCGGATGGTGACAAGCCCTGTCTTTTGCAGGTATTCCTGGTTATAGCCTTTGGCAACGGCCGTCCTCACGAATGCATCGCGTTCATTGAGGCAGTACCCGAGCTGGAATTTGCGGATGATCTCTTCGGAAAACCCCCTTTCCTCGAAATAGCTCAAACCCACGCTCTGGCCTTCTTCCGTGTTGAAGAGCGTGTTCACGAAATAATCGCGGGCGAAGTTATTGATGATAAAAAGGCTGTCTGCCAGCTGCTGTTGCGCTTTTACCTCCGGGCTTACCTCTTTCTCCTCGATCTCTACGCCATAGCGTTGTGCCAGCCACCGCAAAGCTTCCACGTAGGAGTACTTTTCGTGCTCCATGAGGAAATTGATCGTATTGCCGCTTTTGCCGCAGCCGAAGCATTTGTAGATCTCCTTGCTGCCGGAAACTGTGAAGGAAGGAGATTTTTCGTTATGGAAAGGGCAGAGGCCGAGGTAATTGGCGCCCCGCTTCTTCAATTTTACGAAGGAGCCCACGATTTCCACAATGTCGATGCGGTTTAATATCTGCTGTATGGTGTTCTGGGAGATCAAGTTTCGGATTTGCCAAATGCAAACATAGGGGAAATTCCCAAAACGGAAGTACCCTCTATTTTCCGTAAATTTGGAGATTTTCCGAACGATTCACCAAAACAAACGAACCTCAGATGAAAGAAGTATTTATCGTATCCATAGCCAGAACGCCCATCGGCAGTTTCAGCGGCACTTTGTCGCCCGTACCGGCCACGCAGCTGGGCGCTACGGTAATAAAGGCCGCACTGGAAAGAGCGAAGGTAAAGGCAGAACAGGTGCAGGAAGTGTACATGGGTAATGTGATCAGCGCCAACCTCGGCCAGGCACCGGCCAATCAGGCCAGTCTGTACGCCGGCCTCCCCAATACCGTTCCCTGCACCACCGTGAACAAGGTATGCGCATCCGGTATGAAAGCCATCATGCTCGGGGCGCAAAGCATCCTGCTTGGGGATAACGACGTGGTAGTGGCCGGCGGCATGGAAAGTATGAGCAATATCCCTTATTATCTCGATAAAGCCCGGAACGGTTACCGCCTGGGTAACGGTGCGGTGATCGACGGCGTGCTGCGGGACGGGCTCTGGGACCCTTACAAAGATTTCCACATGGGCAACGCCGCCGAGATCTGCGCAGCGGAATACAAGATCACGCGGGAAGACCAGGACGCTTACGCCATACAAAGCTACCGGCGATCTGCGGAGGCCTGGGGTAAAGGGTACTTTGCGGATGAAATAGTGCCCGTGGAAGTGCCCGGCAAACAAGCTGTCACCGTAAGTGAAGACGAAGATTATAAAAAAGTGAATTTCGACAAGATACCTACACTGAAGCCCACTTTCCAGAAAGACGGTACCGTTACGGCCGCCAACGCTTCCAATATTAACGATGGCGCTGCCGCCGTGGTGCTGGTGAGCGGGGAGAAGCTGAAAGAGCTGGGTCTCAAGCCGTTGGCACGCATCGTGAGTTTTGCGGATGCTTCCCAGGCGCCGGAATGGTTCACCACCACGCCGGTAAAAGCCATTAACAAAGCCCTCAAAAAAGCAGGACTGACCATTGCCGATATGGATTATTCCGAGATCAATGAAGCGTTCTCCTGCGTAGCACTGGCTAACGAGCGCGATCTTGGCATCCGGCCGGAGACGCTCAATGTATGGGGAGGGGCGGTGGCTTTAGGGCACCCCATCGGCTGTAGCGGCGCCCGCATCATCGTTACCCTTACTTCCATCCTGCACCGCCAGAACGGCCGCTACGGCGTAGCCGGTATCTGCAACGGGGGAGGGGGCGCCAGCGCCATGGTGATAGAGAAAATGTAAATGCTTTGCTTTTTGGCAAACAAACAATATTTTTGCCCTGCCTTTTTGAGAAAAAGGCGGTAACGTTCAAAATATATCAAAGAATCAAATGCGTCAGATAGCCTTCAGACAAGCTTTAAGAGAAGCCCTCCAGGAAGAGATGCGCCGCGATGAGCGGGTATTCCTGATGGGAGAGGAAGTGGCAGAATATAACGGAGCATACAAAGTTAGCCAGGGAATGCTGGATGAGTTTGGCCCGCGCCGCGTGATCGACACCCCTATCGCCGAACTGGGCTTTGCTGCCATCGGTGTAGGTGCCGCACAAAATGGCCTTCGCCCGGTAGTGGAGTTCATGACCTGGAACTTTGCCGTACTGGCGCTGGACCAGATACTGAACACCGCCTCCAAAATGCTCGCCATGAGCGGCGGACAGGTAGGTTGCCCCATCGTGTTCCGCGGACCGAATGGTTCGGCCGGACAATTGGGCGCACAACACTCCACTGCGTTTGAAAGCTATTATGCCAACATACCCGGCCTGAAAGTAGTTTCCGTTTCCAATCCTTACGATGCCAAAGGCCTGCTCAAAGCCGCTATTCGCGACGATGATCCGGTTGTTTTCATGGAAAGCGAGCAGATGTATGGAGATATGGGCGATGTGCCGGAAGAAGAATACATCATCCCGATCGGTAAGGCGGATGTTAAGCGTGCCGGTAAAGATGTGACCATCGTATCTTTCAACAAGATGATGAAAGTAGCGCTGGGCGCAGCGGAAGAACTGGCGAAGGAAGGTATCGAAGCGGAGGTGATAGACCTGCGTACGATCCGTCCGCTGGATTGGTTCACGATCCTCGAGTCCGTGAAGAAAACCAACCGCCTCGTGATCGTGGAAGAGCAATGGCCGTTCTCCAGCGTTTCTTCCGAGATCACTTACCGTATCCAAAAAGAAGGTTTCGATTATCTGGATGCACCTATCCGTCGTATCACCGCTGTGGATGCTCCTATGCACTACGCACCTAACCTGGTGAAACTGTACCTTCCCGATGTGGAAAGAACCGTGAAGCTGGTGAAGGAAGTGATGTACATGAAGAAGTAAACTTCCTGCTAAAGGAAATATAATCGATATGAGAAGCGGCCAATCCGGCCGCTTTTTTTTATTCCTGCCGGAAGCAATTTTTATCGAAATAAAAGATATGAATATCCTTAATTAGCGTACATTCGCAGGGAACCATCGGTCAGCGCTATGCTTTCTAAAACTGCGGAATATGCCCTCAGGGCTGTGATATATATCGCTCAGAAAGGTACGGAAGACAGCAAGTTGGGTATTCGCGAAATTGCGGAAGGAATTGATTCCCCCCCATCTTTCACCGCCAAGATATTGCAGTCGCTTACGCGGAACAATAAAGTGGTCAGTTCCGTGCGTGGCCCCAACGGGGGATTCTATCTTTCAGACAAGGCACGGAAATTACCGGTGAGGGCCGTGCTGGAAGCGGTGAATGAGGAGGGTCTATTTTCCGCCTGCCTGCTTGGATTGAAAGAATGTTCAGAGGCAAGGCCCTGCCCTATGCATCAGCAATTTGCACCGATCCGGAAACAATTGAAACAGGTGTTTGACAACACCACCATTCAGCAACTGGTGAACGAGGGGAATAAAGGGCGTTTCTTCCTGTCGCATTAAAGGTCTTTATGACGGAAGATGCGAACGGATAATATAAGCGGTACTACAATCCAGCCGATCATGCAGGCAATCGAAAAAATGCTCCCGGTGGCTGACCCGAGGAATTTTTTGAACAGGGCCCCGGAATACCCCATCAGCACTGCCACATCCAGCTGCAGCAACATCAGTACACGGGCAAGGTCAACCGGGTTGAATGCCATCATTCCCAATAATGGTTTGTCAATCGGATAATCGCTGAAAGAAAAAATGAAAGCCATCACCAGTCCATCGAATAACAGGGTGAAGAAAAGCGCGATCACGATAGCAGCGCCGATCCCTTTCGTTTTATCGCGGAAGAGCACAAACACGAGCAGCGAAAGCGCGGTGAAGATAAAAGTCAGTAGAACGCCGGTGATCACCAGCATCCATGAAATGGCGCCGGAAACTTTCAGGAAGAGCGGAATGCCAACACCGGCAATATAAGACGCCGAGAGTGAAAGCGTCATGCCAAAGTATTCCGACAGTAATACACGGGATCTTTTCACCGGCTGGCACAACAACAGCTCAATGAATTCAAGGGAGTTGAAGAAATAAATGGTGGCAAAGAGCATCGTGATCACCGGCACAAACAGTAATGTGATGTTCAGCAGGCTCAGCAATCCCTTGGAAGACTGATCGCCAAGGGAAAGCAGGCTGATAGACAATATACCCAGCACCACCGTATATATCAGAACGGATCTGTTGCGGAGCAGGTCCAGCAGTACATATTTACTCAGTGTTAGCATGGAATGTTTTCTTTGTTTTTCAGATCGTTTTGCATAAGATGAGCTACAACCCCGTTCAGACGGGTTTCTCCCGTGAGTTCCTGAAGGGTTTCCACGGATTGATAAAAACGGACCTTCCCGTCCTGGAGATAAATGATATGACTGGTCAATCCTTCGAGGTCATTCAATACATGCGAAGTGATCAACGTCAGTTTTCCCCTTGCACATTCTTTTACGATCTTTTTTTTCAGTATTTCGTTGGCCACGGGATCCAGTCCCGCTGTTGGTTCATCCAGTATATAGATGTCGGGGGAGAAGAGGAAGGCAAGGCAGGCGCTGACCTTCTGGCGTGTTCCGCCGGAGAGGGTGCGCATCTTCTTTTTCCTGATCCTGTCCAGCTCAAATCCTTCATATAATTCTCTATCGGGCGTAACTTTGTCTTTTCTGATCTCCGTGATCATGTTGATCACCTGCTCAATAGTCATGTTATCCGGATACCGGCCTATCTGCGGCATATATCCTATCCTGGAGCGATAATTCCAGTCTCTTTTTACAATTTGTTTGTCTATGCTGATCGTACCGGTTTCCGGTATCACCATACCGAGTATGGATTTGATCAGGGTCGTTTTCCCGGAACCATTGGGCCCCAACAGGGAAACGGCCTGCCCTTCCTGTAGGGAAAGGCTGATCTGGTCCAGCGCCCTGAACCGCCCGAAACTTTTTGTCAACTGCGATATCTCCATCATAACGGCCATTTTTTCATCTTGGGTGAACTGTCTTTTAGCTGATCAGGGATGATGCTGGGCATCACTTTTTCTGCCTGGTCCATGACGTTGGTGAGAAAACTTCGATACAGGATCATGGCGGCCGGTATCCGTTCTGTTATTACGGCGTATACACTCACGGGATAATAGGGCACATCGCCTGTGCCGTCCTTATCCAGATCATATCCTTCATACTTGTCCCAATAATTATCCTGAAAAACATTGAGCACCATACTGCCATTGGTAGCCACATCGAACGAATTGCCCGTGAAGTTGTTGACC
Source organism: Chitinophaga niabensis (assembly GCA_017849435.1). GTDB lineage: Bacteria > Bacteroidota > Bacteroidia > Chitinophagales > Chitinophagaceae > Chitinophaga > Chitinophaga niabensis_A. Next base: position 505,119 of record JAFIGY010000020.1, on the reverse strand, counting down.
TCGAAACGGTTGCCGTCGCAATTCGCCTGGATGCGCATCGCCCATCCGTTGGCGGAAAAGGTATTCCGGTATACCCGGATGCGACTACAGCCTTCCATGTAAAGCCCCATCGTGTTCTTCTGAAAAACATTGCCGCTGATCCTGCTGTCTGAAATTTCTTTCAGCAGAATGCCATAGGCGGCATCGCCCCAGTTGTGGTCAAAATGATTGTGCTGCATGTCAACGCCTTTTGAATACATCACCGCCACGCCGGCGCCATTGTTCCGAAAAGTGTTGCCACTGTAAGTATCATGATGGGAAAACATGAAATGCAGCCCATAACGGATGTTGTTGAAAGAAATATTTTTCTCGATCCGCGACTCGGTTACGAATTCGAAATAGATGCCGTCGCGGTGACCATTGATAACATTGTTCCGGATCAGCAGGTGACTGCTTTTCCAGGCATGCACGCCGTTCCCGGATTGCAGTTCATCGGTGCCCTGCGCCTGTATCCGGTTGTCGGAAATGGTGCACCAGGAACTGTTCTGGAGGTATACGGCATAGGTGGTGTTATAGAATCTGCAATTGTTGATGGTGACGTTGGATACATCCTGCAGCCTGATGCCTGCCATGTCTGAAAGGCTGCTGCGCCCGGTATTCCTGATCTCGATGCCTGCTATGTAAACTCGTCCGGATGTGACGATGAATGTCTCGTATTTACCTTCCCCGTCAAATACCGGGAAGCCTTCCCCCACCAGGTGCACAGGGTTGCGGACGAGGACATTATGAAGTTTGTATAATCCCGCTTTCACCATGATGGTGTCTCCCGGCTTTGCCGCATCCAGCGCGGCCTGCAATCCTGTTCCGGGAGCGGTGATGGTAGCGGAAATAATCGCCTGTGCCTGTTGAGTGCAGGTGAAAAAGAAGAGCAAACAGATCAGCGAACGTACAGGCATTTTACGGAATGGTTTCCCAGGTGAGTAAAGTTGTTTGCAAACTGTCCTTCAATGTACCGGCGTCCTTTGCAGTAGCGAAAGCGGCGCAATTCCCGTTCATCGGACTGTGAAAGAATGCATGCTGCAGGTAAACGGCCCTGGTAGCGCCTATCCCCTGTGTTTCTTTTTGCCGGTAGTCTTCCACAAAGAAGAGCGCACCGGCCTCAGGCTGTTTTGTCTGCATAAACCGGCGCATGCAGGCGATGTCATCGAATTTGAATACATTGCCCCGCTTGTCGATCATTTCCGCCGCAAAACGACGATCCATGATCGTCATCTTACAATGTGTACAGGCATCTTTTCCATACGTGATCGGTTCAAAATCCCTGTTGCAGGCAGCCAGCATGCCGCATATCATCGCCAGTACAGCCCATTTCATATCTTACCGGTTTTAGTGCGTTTCCATTCATAAAGGGATACAACGGTGAGTATGGCTCCTGCAAGAATGAATAACCATCCGCCGGCATCGGGTTGCGACAAAGCTTCGAAATTCAGCATCTTCTTATACCCGATCAGCGGCGGCTGATAGGCCATACCAGGGACTTTGATAGGAGCGGACGGGTTGAGGTGATGACCGTAATCATACTCCCATTTCCAGAAATCGTACATCGAAATGGCAGCTATCAGGAAGAAAATGAGCGTGTAGATGTAATAACCTCTTTTCCTGTTCATTCCCATCACCAGTAATCCGCCGATGCAAAAAGCGATCAGTATTTTGGGCAGATAAGTGAATTCCGGGAAATCCGATTTGTGGATGGTTTTCATCCCGATGTAATGATTCAATCCGTTAATGATATCTACATCTCCCATTACGTCGTTGATCCATATCTGCATGGAGATGCCCTCGGGGTATTGAGGAGCAGCCAGGTCTATTCTCCACAGCGGCAGGAACCACAGAGCGGCAATACAGCCGATGGCAACAAGGATACTGGTCTTTCCTGTAATACTTAGCTTGTTCATGTGGGATGAAGATGGAGGCAGCACATCGTTGATGATGTACTGCCTCTGATGAATGATCATTTGGCAGCTACGGTAGCGGGTGCATCCGGGTGCCCGGTTCCCCACTTCAGCGGAACATTGCTTCCTTTCGGTGATACACGAAGGTAGCCTTGCATTTCCTGATGTAAGGCAGAGCAGAAGTCCGTGCAATAGAAAGGATAGATGCCGGGCGCAGCAGGACTGAACCGCAGGGTATTCGTTTCGCCGGGCATAATGAGCAGTTCTGCATTGGGTGCATGTTTGATGGCGAACCCATGCGGAATGTCCCAGTCCTGCTCAAGATTGGTGACATGGAAGAACACCTCGTCGCCCACCTGAATACCTTCAATATTATCTGGTGTAAGATGTGAACGGATAGCCGTCATATATACATGTACGGTATTTCCTTCGCGCACAACCTTGGTCGCTTTCTCGCCAAGGGAGGCGTAGGGATGTTTGTTCTTGTTGATGTCATAAAATTTCACGCTTTGCTCCCTGATCTTTTCGGCAGGGATGGCCTGTGCGTAGTGCGGCTCTCCGATGGTGGGGAAGTCCAGCAGCAATTGCATTTTTTCTCCATCGATGGAATAGAGTTGCGCGCTTTGTGCTAACTCGGGACCAGTGGGGAGATAGCGGTCTTTGGTAATCTTGTTGTAGGCTACTACGTATTTGCCGTAGGGTTTTCGTGTATCCCCGCCCGGTACCATCAGGTGACCGATGGAATAATAGGTGGGAACCCTGTCCAGCACTTTCAGGTCTTTTATATTCCATTTCACGATCTCGGAGGAAACAAAGAAGGAAGTGTATGCATTCCCTTTGCCGTCAAATTCAGTGTGCAGGGGGCCCAGACCGGGCTTCTGTACTTCTCCGTGCAGCGCCGCCTCATATCTGATCACCGGTATGCCGCCGAATTCTCCTTCAAATGCCTTGTCACTAATGGCTTTGGTGAATTTTTGAAAGGAGAATACCGGTATTAACGCCGCCAGTTTGCCGCTGCCGACAATATATTCACCGGTAGGGTCCACGTCGCAGCCATGGGGGGATTTCGGGCAGGGGATCAGGTATACGAAGTCTTTCAGTTCTGCCGGATCAAGCGTAAGCACTTCTTTGATCAATTCGGAAGTGGTCATACCGGTTTCTTCATTGATGGTATTGTGATAATATGCGGCGGCCATCTTTTTAGCCTTGCCTGCTTTCACATATTCCTCCGCTTTTTTCCAGTTTACGGCCACAATGAAGTCTTTATCTTTCCGGGAAGCATTCACTTCCAGTAAAGTGTTGGCCAGTTCTGTGTTATAGGTGGAGAAGAAGAACCATCCGTGAGAAGGGCCTTTTCCGGCGCGACTCAGATCCAGGTCCATACCCGGAAGGATCACCTGGAAGCTGATGCCCATTTGTCCGGTAGTTTTATCCACGCCTACAAAAGAGACCGTGCTTTTAAAGTTCTGTTTGTAGGAAGTACTGTCAAGAGAAGCTTCTTTTTCAGCGATAGGTACGGAAAAGCGTGTGCCCGCCACAAGATATTCCGTATTCTCGGTGAGGAAGGGAGAGGAGTGGTTACCGGCGCTGTTGGGTAGTTCCAGTATTTCCATTGTTTTAAATGTCTTCAGATCAATGCGGCCTACACGGGGAGTATTGTTCGCATTGGCAAAGAGCCAGCGGCCGTCGTGTTCGCCATTTGTTTGTGAAAGGGCAAGGTGGTGCTGGTCGTCCCAGGGTACCATGCCGTGGGACGTTTGCAACATGGTTTTGGTTTCTTCATTGTAACCGTAACCATTTTCGGGATTTACCGTGAATACCGGGATCACCTTCAGCAAACGGCCGGAAGGCAGTCCGTATACGGATACCTGGCCACTGAAGCCACCGGAAACGAAGTTGTAGAATTCATCGTATTTGCCCGGCGCAACATATACTTTGCCGGCGGCATCGCCGCTTACGGCATTGCCGGTATTTTTCATCTTGCAGCTTTGGATGACGGCTGCGCCTGCCAGCAACAGGATCAGGGGAAATGTTTTCATAAAAAGTTATTGTGGTTCAGAATAGTTGCTTTAGTTCTTACCGTCGTTCTTACGCATGAATTCAAGTACGGCACGGGCTTCATCATCTTTAAGATTCTGGTTAGGCATCCTCACCATGCACACCTCCAGCATCGCCTGTGCCTGCGCATCCTTGTTCAGCATTTCATCCACGTTGGTAACGAAGTTCATGATCCATTCGGGCGTTCTCCTGTCTGTCACACCTTTCCACCCCGGCCCAACCAGCTTTTCCGTTGTCAGCTTGTGACAGGAAGCGCATTTAACATCCACGATCGTTTTGCCTGTTGCGATCATTCCTTCGTTCAGCGGATGGGTGAGGGGTACATCCTTGAATTTGCCGATCCCTTTGTCACTGGTGGATCCCGCTGCCGGTGGGGTTTGCACAAGACTATTGTCTGCCGGCTTTTGTTCCTCCGGCGATTTTCGTTCCTGGCCCTGGCCACAGGCGGCCAGAAGCGTTCCCATGATACATGCGGTAATGATCAGGTATTTGTGTTTCATGTTGAGATCTTTAAGGTTGAAAAGAGGTATAATGATGGTTCAAATTTCGCGGGACGATCGCTCGTGTTCCATGATCATCGTCATCAGAAAGATTGATTGTGGATGGGAGGACGATAGGAGCAGCTACCGCCTTCTATCTGCAAGGCTTTGGGGAAGAGGATATTATTCTCAAGATGGATATGCAGATGCAGGTCTTCTTCAAACTCCTTCAGCATCGCGTAAGTGACCTTGTAGGTAGTGCAGCCTTCCGGGGGCGGTGTGTAATCATGGCTCAGGGAGGCGATCTTCCTGAACCTTTCTCCTTCCTGATCATGGTCATGCATCATCGCTTCTACCGGACCGCCCAGTTTTCCGAATGCGTGGATGCCGGGTGTTGTACTGCTGGTTTCCGCGAGTTGTTGGATGAAAGGGAACAGTACCAGTTCCTCCTTCTTCATATGCATAATCAGCTCCGAAGCTGTTTCGTCAAAAAGCTGCCGTATCTCCTCCAGCTCCGGGTGTTCCTTCCCGTGCACGCTGCACAGCTTGCGGAGGTAAACCTGCAACACCGGGATCTGGGTGGTTACATATTGATGATGCCGTTGCAGGATATGATTGATCAGCACGGATAAAGGCCAGGAATCATACCGGACGTCCGAATCATCCTGCCGGGCCAGTACTGCTTCCAATGCGGTGGCAACGGCCGCAGGATCGATATTTTTCTGCCTGCAGGCTTCTTCAATGCTACGGTTCCCCTTGCAGCAGAAGTCGATGCCGAATTTTGTGAAAATGCCGGCGGTACGATAATTACCGGCTACCACCTGCCCGATGATGGCTTGCGTTAATTCCTTCATGATCAAAAATTTGATAAGTGTGTAAGAATGTTTGCGGGGCAAAGGTATATGTAAATAAAGAATAAAAGATATTTATATCCTTTATTTGGAGATAAAATGACGAAAATCATCATCTGCCGGGATGGGCTCATCCGAAAAGATCGCTGCTCAGATACCGGTCTCCCCGGTCACAAATAATACAAACGATCACACCTTCTTTTAATTCTTTCGCCAGCCGCACCGCCGCTGCTACAGCGCCGCCGCTGCTCATACCGCAGAATACAGCCTCTTCTTTGGCCAGCCGCCTGGCCATGGTGCGTGCTTCTTTTTCGGAAATATCCATCACCCGGTCCACCCGCTCCCGCTCGAATATCTTCGGCAGGTAAGCTTCCGGCCATTTACGGATGCCGGGTATTTTGGAACCTTCCGTAGGCTGGCAGCCAACGATCTGTATCTCCGGGTTCACTTCCTTGAGAAACCGGGATACGCCCATGATAGTGCCGGTGGTGCCCATGGCGGAAACGAAATGGGTGATGCTTTGTTGGGTATCCCGCCATATTTCAGGGCCGGTGGTGCGGTAATGCATACCGTAATTATCAGGGTTGGCGAACTGGTTGAGCATATGATAGCCGCCCTTCGCCACCTGCGCATGCGCATAGTCGATCGAGCCTTCCATGCTTTGCTCTTTGGGTGTGAGTATCACCTTCGCGCCAAACGCTTCCATCGTCAATACTCTTTCGCGGGTGGCATCTTCCGGCATGACGAGTTCAATTTCCACACCAAACAGATTGGCGATCATGGCAAGCGCAATGCCGGTATTACCGCTGGTGGCTTCTATCAGCTTGATGCCGGGTTTGATCTCTCCGCGTTCCAGCGCCCCTTTGATCATTCCATAGGCCGCCCTGTCTTTCACGCTGCCGCCGGGGTTGGTGCCTTCGAGCTTGGCGTAAATGGTTACTTCCGGGTTTTCCGGTATGCGCTGCAGCGCTACCATGGGAGTATTGCCTACCAGGTCCAGTACTGATCTCATGTTTTATATGACTTTAATGCTTCCGTCTGCTTTGTAATAAATACGGGAGTAAGGTTCGATGGATTTGATCAGCCACACGTTCCCGCCGATGATGCTGTGATGACCGATGATAGTGTCTCCGCCGAGAATGGTGGCGCCGGCATAAATGACCACATGCTCTTCGATTGTAGGATGGCGCTTGTTCATGGCCATGGTCTTGTCGATGCTCAGCGCGCCGAGTGTTACACCCTGGTATATCTTCACATGCGGGCCTATCACTGTGGTTTCACCGATCACGATGCCCGTACCGTGGTCGATACAAAAATAAGGCGCTATTTCCGCGGCAGGGTGGATGTCGATACCGGTTTTGGCATGCGCAAATTCCGTGATCACCCGGGGTAAAAGAGGAATGCCGAGCAGATGCAGGCCGTGCGCTACTCTGTAGGCGGCGATGGCATAGAAGCCGGGATAGGCGCGGATCACTTCATAAAGACAGGTGGCGGCGGGATCGCCCTGGAGGATGGCTTCTGCATCTTTCGTCAGATCGCTGTAAATACCCGGCACCATTTCCATAAAACGTTTGCTGGTGGTGCCCGCATCCTGCGGAAGACCGGATCCCATTGGTACCAGCAGATCATGCAGCTGGGTTTCCAGCTTTTTGGCATATTGTTCTATCTGCACTGCATCCATCACCCTGCCGGTATGCTCGGGGAACAGCCAGTTCACCAGGTCCCTGCAAAATATCCATACCTGCTCCGATGAAGGGTAGGCGTTGGCCGCCGCTGCCGCATGCCGCAGTTTAAGTTGCTCAAATAATTTCTTCATAATGCTGAATAGTTACCTGCTATGGGATAAAATTACAGATAAAACCGGTAAAAGTAGTGGACTAATATTGCATCACTGCGATCCTATGTTGGTCCTTTGTTGTATTACCTTTCCGCTAACGGGAAAAGCTAAATAAAAATATCCTTACCTTTGGCACCGTACAAAATAATAGACAGCCTATGGCCAATATCCTGATCATTGACGATGAAAAAAGCATCCGCAAAACGCTGACGGAGATCCTGACCTATGAAGGGTATAAGATAGAAGAAGCGGCTGATGGTGCGGAGGGGTTCAAATTGTTCAAGGAGAAAGCCTATGACGCCGTATTGTGCGATATCAAGATGCCGAAGATGGACGGGTTGGAATTCCTCGAAAAAGCGAAAGAGATCAACCCGGATGTACCTATCATCATGGTATCCGGACACGGAAATATCGACACGGCGGTAGATGCGGTGAAGAAAGGCGCATACGATTACATTTCCAAGCCGCCTGATCTGAACCGTCTGCTGATCACGCTGCGCAATGCGATGGATAAGACCACGCTGGTAGCGGAAACAAAAACGCTGCGCAAAAAAGTGAACAAAACGCCGGAAATGATCGGCGAATCGGCGCCCATTATCAAGATCAAAGACACGATCCATAAAGTAGCGCCTACAGACGCAAGGGTATTGGTGACCGGCGAAAATGGTTCCGGTAAGGAGCTGGTGGCCCGCTGGATCCATGAATACAGCAACCGCGCCAGCGGCCCCCTGGTGGAGGTGAACTGTGCGGCCATTCCCAGCGAACTGATCGAAAGCGAACTTTTCGGACATGAGAAAGGTTCTTTCACTTCCGCTGTGAAACAACGTATCGGGAAGTTTGAACAGGCGAACGGCGGCACGCTTTTCCTGGACGAGATCGGAGATATGAGTCTCAGCGCACAGGCCAAAGTATTGCGCGCCCTGCAGGAGGGCAAGATCACGAGAGTGGGAGGGGATAAGGAGATCAGCGTGGATGTGCGGGTGGTGGCAGCTACCAACAAAGACCTGCTGAAAGAAGTGGAAGAGAAAAATTTCCGCCTCGATCTTTACCATCGCCTGAGCGTGATCCTGATCCACGTACCTTCACTGAATGACCGGAAAGAAGATGTGCCTTTGCTGGTAGATCATTTCCTGGACAGCGTTTGCGCGGAATACGGCATTGGCCGGAAAACGGCGGACAAAGATGCGATGAAGGCGTTGCAGAATCATCAGTGGACGGGGAATATACGGGAACTGCGCAATGTAGTGGAGCGATTGGTGATCCTGTCAGGGAAAACCATCACGGCAGATGATGTGGAGAACTATGTGATACCCAATAACGAGAAAAAAAAAGTCACTACCTGAATGACGAACTGCTGGTATTAACGCGCCTGCACGCTTTCCGCGATGAGGTAGAAAAGATATTTATCACGTTCATGCTGCAAAGGAACAGCTGGAATGTTTCCAAAACAGCCCAGGAACTTGATATACAGCGTAGTCATCTGTACAATAAGATGGAGCGTTACAATATTCGCAAATCTGCGGAAGACGATGAGTAACAAACACATTTACCTGATCAGCGGATTGGGAGCCGATGAACGGGTATTCAGGCATCTGGAATTCCCGGAAGGCTTTGAAACACACTTTCTGCCCTGGATCCGCCCGCTTAGTTCTGATGAGCCGATCGATGAGTACGCAGCCCGTATGGCCCGTCGCATCCTGCATCCGGAGCCGATCTTACTGGGACTTTCTTTCGGAGGCATGATGAGCATCGAGATCGCAAAGCTGATACCGGTGGAAAAAGTGATCCTCATTTCCAGTATCAAAAGCAAGCACGAAATACCGCCCTATTACAAAGGCATGGCCCGCTTCATTCTCGGGCATATGCCGGATCGCCTGCTTTTCCGCAGGCGACAGTTCATCGTCAAATTGTTCATGCAAAGCAAGGGGCCGGAAGAAGATCAGTTACTGAACGATTATCTTACCCTACAGAATAAAGACTATACCTACATGCGCTGGGCACTGGAAGCGGTGGTGCACTGGGAGAATGAATGGACGCCCCCTTCCATCGTGCATATCCATGGCAGCAGCGATCGCCCCTTCCCGCGACGTTATGTAAAACCTACCCATACGATCGTAAAAGGCGGCCATTTCATGATCATGAACCGGGCAAAGGAGATCAGCCGGATATTGGCCAGGGAATTATGATGCGGACTTTCTTCTCGCGAACAGTAACAACTCTTCCATAGAAAGCAGCATTTTTATGTTGTCCGGCACCGGTTGTGTGATCCGCGCCGCCTGAGGACCGGAAACGGTAACGGGAATGTTGGGGAACAATTGACCGATGTTCTTTGCAAAGGTATCCAGCGTTTTCTGCGGGAAATTGCTGATCAGATGGGTATAAATATGATCTACAGGTTTGCGGTCAGTATAGAATCGCAGATCTTCAAGGGATACATTGCTGCCAAAACTGACCACTGTGCAACCGTGTTTTTTCAGCATATAATGCACGAAAAGGAGCGGAATATCGCGGTATTCGCCCTCCGGCAGGAATAAAAGGAAACGTTCCGTGCCGAGGGTAGGGATATCCAGCCCGTCTATGGCGGCCATCAGCTTTTTGCGGATAATATTGGAAGCAAAGTGTTCCTGGGCAGGGATCACGCAATCTACCAGCCAGAGCAGCCCCACCCTTTCGAGGTAGGGGTAGATCACTTTGAGCATGCACTGCTCGAAACCCATGCGCAGCAGAACGTTATGAAAAACCTTTTCAAACTTCACCTGATCGAAATCGATCATCGCCTCTACCAGCTGGTTTACATACACCTGGTGAAGATGCAGCCCTTTTTGTCCGCCCTCCTCCAGCGAGAGCTGCCGGATCTCTTCATCGCTCATACCGGCAATACGGGAGATCTTGTAACCATGGCGGTACAGGTAGGCAATGCGCATGATGTGTTTCAGGTCCACATTATCATACACACGATGGTTGGTATCCTTGCGCTTGGGGCGCAGTAACTTGTATCGCTGTTCCCAGATGCGAATAGTATGTGCCTTGATACCGGTAAGGCTCTCAATGTCTTTTATAGTGAAATTGTTCAACGGTCAATATATAGAATTAAACAAAAATAGAAATAAAGTGGTTTGATCCGGTACCGGCTTTAACAAACTAAAGTGGGATTTTTAAGAAAACTTTTGCGGGGGAAAACTAGCTTACAATTGACAGAATATTATATTTGTTGTTTAAACTATCTTAAACAATAGAGCATGAACCTGGCATTTTGGAGAAAGCGGGACGGTCAGCCCAAGAAAAAGAAGTCAGCATTGCGTGAATGGCTGGATGCTGCCATCTTCGCGATCATTGCGGCCACCCTGATCCGTACTTTCATTTTTGAAGCCTATACAATCCCGACGCCTTCCATGGAGAAGACCCTGCTGGTAAATGATTTCCTGTTTGTCAGCAAAATCAGCTACGGGCCCCGCATCCCCATGACGCCGCTGGCAGTCCCCTTCACCCACCATACCCTCCCTTTAACGAAATATACCAAGGCCTATTCAGAGGCGATCCACTGGAAATACCGGCGTATCCCGGGTTTCAGCCAGATCAGGCGGAATGATGTGGTGGTCTTCAACTTCCCTGAAGGTGATACCGTGGCTCTGGAGCGCTCTGAGGAAAGCTATTACGATCTCGTGCGCCGCATGGGCAGGGATGAGGTTTGGAACCAGTATCGCGTGATCTCCAGGCCGGTAGATAAAAGAGAGAACTACATCAAACGTTGCGTGGGCATTCCGGGCGATACGCTGGAAGTTCGCAATGGCATTGTAGTAGTGAACAGTCAACCGGAAAATCCGCCTCCGGGCAGCGAACGCCTTTATCACGTAGCCACCCAGGGCAATGAGCCTCTGAATCCCGTGAGACTGGAAGAGATGGGCATTCAGGGTACCCCGGAAATCGTGGAAGCAGGTAAATACAGTTACAATCTTACCGTTGCGGAACAAAAAGAAATTGCCGCATTCGAAGTAGTGAAAAATAATGTAGCGCCGTTCATTAACTCTTTACAGGATGGCGTTTGGCCGCAGGATACTGCGCATTTTAAATTCTCCATTGATAATTTCGGACCTATTGTGATCCCGCAAAAAGGCGTGAGCGTGAAGCTGGATAGCAGCAATATTACGCTTTACCGCCGGATCATTGCCGTATATGAAGGGAACAGTTTCGAGGAAAAGAACGGACAGTTCATCATCAACGGACAGGCTACCAATATGTATACTTTCAAAATGAATTATTACTGGATGATGGGCGATAACCGTCATCATTCCCTGGATTCCCGCTACTGGGGCTTTGTTCCGGAAGATCATGTGGTAGGGAAGGCCTGGCTTATCTGGATGAGCTACGGCAAAGGCGGTATCCGTTGGAGCCGCTTGTTCAGGACCATCAAATAACACGGAACCTATTGGAAAAGAGCGGCAAATGCTAAATTCATTAACTTCGGATGCAGCGTTTGCCGCTTTTTTATTTGCGAAGACTATGGAAAAGAAAACTCAACAGATCAGTTTTGAAGAACATGCGGATGCATCTACCTTATCCCCGGAAGATGCGTCCTTACTGCAGGCGGCGCGGGAGGCCACCCGGTATGCTTATGCGCCTTATTCCCGCTTTCGGGTAGGCGCCATGCTGCAATTGGCGAACGGGCAACGGGTGATGGGCACTAACCAGGAGAACGCCTCTTATCCCGTGGGCATCTGCGCGGAACGGACCGGACTTTCCGCCGCATCTTCTCTTTATCCTGATATTCCCGTGCAAACGATCGCCATCAGTTACGACAACGAATTGGGCGTCAGCGACAAACCTATCTCGCCCTGCGGCATCTGCCGGCAAACACTGGTAGAATACCAGCAACGTTTTCACGCGCCGATACGTCTTATCCTCGCCGGTCTTACCGGCCCCATCCTGCTCATCCCCGACGCCGGCCAGCTGCTCCCGCTGACCTTCTCTTCCAATGACATGAAATAATTTATAGTTTATAAATTAATTTTTATTTATATTTGTCTAAACGCGCTTAGCGCTTTTTGATATGTTCCTGTACCGTATCCTGCACCTATGTACCCTTGTATTGGCATGTCATGTTCTAATGGCATCCGTTGGCGCACCGGCCGGTGACAGCCACGCAAAACAGTTATACAAAGAGGGATTGCAAATGAAACGGGATGGCCGCCTGGATGAGGCCCGGCAACGTTTTACGGCTGCCATCGGGGAAGATGCCCGTTTTGCGGACGCTTACCTTGAGCTGGCCGGCGTTTACCAGTTGCAGGAGCAGCCCGAGCCTGCCAAACAGCAGTTGCTGAAGCTGCTGCAACAACTGCCCGAGCACAGGGAAGCGCTGGCAACGCTGGCAGCGATATTTTATGAGCAGAAAGCATATGAAGATGCGCTCACTTATGCCTGGCGCGCACAGCAGCACGGCCGGAAGGGAATGGACCTGATCATCGGCTGCAGTTACGCCGGGCTGGACCATCCGGCAGAGGCCATTCACGCGCTGGAAAAGGCTTGCCGGGAGAAGGGTCGTACACCGGACCTTCTCTGCAGACTTGCGCGGTTGCAGGCCCAGCAGGAAAATTACAAGGAAAGCATCCGATATTACGAAGAAGCACTGAAAACAGACAGTACCTCAGCGGATGTATATTACGAATTGGGAATGATGTACTTTAATATGGAAAACTACAAAAACGCCACCGGGACATTTGAGCAGGCTGCCAGGTTAGGACGCCCGGTTGATGCGGATCTTTATTTGAACCTGGGAATGGCCCACCTGAAACAGGCCGCTTACGACGATGCTATCCGGAATCTGCTCACCGCTTTGAGCCTTCGCCCGAAGGACATCCAGGTGATGACTAATCTTGCCAACGCTTACTACAAAAAACAGGATTTCCCGCACGCTGTATCGCAATGGAACAATATCCTCATGATGCAGCCGCAGAACGCTTTTGCGATGTTCATGCTTGGAAAATCGTATATCTGTTCAGGTGAGGTCACAAAAGGTCAGGCTATTTGCGACCAGGCGCTGAAGCTGGGGGAGAAATGAATTGCTACATCCGCTCCGGCACCGCAATCCCCAGCAGCTGCATGCTTTGACGGATGGTATTGGCGGTGAGGGTGGCTATCTGCAAACGAAGCCTGCGTTTGTCTTCTGTTTCTGCATCTCTTACGGAATAAATGTATTTGCCGTGTTCTTTCTTGGCATAGAAAGAGTTGAACGTTTGCGCCAGCAGGAAAGCGTAGTTCGCGATAATGGAAGGACTTAGTTCTTTTCCGGCATCTTCCAGCACGCTTTCAAACTGTTCGCAAAGCATGATGAGCTCTTTCTCCATGGGCAGCAGTTCGCCATTATGCCGGTAGGATGCCAGTTCAGCGAGGTCTGCGGAAGAGAATTCCCGCAGGATGGATTTGATACGGGCATGGCTATACTGAATGAACGGTCCAGTAAACCCATGCAGGTCGATGGATTCCTCGGGGTTGAAGATCATCTTCTTTTTGGGATCCACTTTCAGCAGGTAGAATTTCATCGCGCCCAAACCGATGATCTCATGTAATTCCCGCAGCTCTTCATCGGAAAACCCTTTTACTTTACCGAGCTCTTCCGTATGCGTGGCGGCGGTTTTGATCATCTCATCCACCAGGTCGTCCGCATCCACCACGGTGCCTTCGCGGCTTTTCATACGTCCGTTCGGCAGTTCCACCATGCCATAGGAAAGATGGAAGATGCCCTCCGCGCAAGGTTCTCCCAGCTTTTCAAGGATCAGCTTCAGCACTTTGAAGTGATAGTTCTGTTCGTCCGCTACCACGTAAATGCTTTGCTCCATATGGTAGTCGTCATATTTTAGACGGGCGGTGCCCAGGTCCTGCGTCATGTATACGGATGTACCGTCGCCGCGGAGGAGGAGCTTTTCATCCAGTCCGTCCGCCGTCAGATCGATCCACACGGAATTGTCGGCTTTGCGGAACAGCACGCCTTTCTGCAAACCTTCTTCCACCAGGTCTTTCCCCAGCAGGTAGGTGTTGCTTTCATAATACATCTTGTCGAAATCGATGCCCAGCCGCTTGTAGGTTTGTTCAAAGCCCTCGTACACCCAGCTGTTCATCTGTTGCCAGAGCGCCCGTACCTCAGGGTTTCCGGCTTCCCATTGTTGCAGCATGATCTTGGCCTGCTGCATGATCTCCGTTTTGTTCCTGCTCAATTCCTTGATCTCGTCGGTGATCTTTCCGGCCTTTTCCGCATCCTGGTGAACTTCCGGTTTTTGCAGTGCCGTATACAATTTGCTGACACGGTCCAGTTCCGTTCCCTCAAAATCCCGGAGATCGCCTTCCAGCACGCGGGAGATGATGGGTTCCGCCTGTTCGCGCAGAATGGTTTCGAAATGCACGTAATAATCGCCTACGAGGTGATCGCCTTTGATACCGGTAGATGCCGGTGTATCGCCGTGTGCGAAGAGTCGCCAGGCGAGCATGGATTTGCAGATATGAATACCGCGGTCATTCACCAGGTTGGCCTTGATCACTTCAAACCCGTTGGCTTTCAGGATCTCGGACACGGAATATCCCAGGAAATTATTCCGGAGATGCCCGAGGTGTAACGGTTTGTTGGTGTTGGGGGAGGAGTACTCCACCATCACTTTGCGCCCGCTGGCAGGCTTTACGCCGGGGGCTTTATGGGTATGTGCCTCCTGTATGAATTGGATCCAGTATTGATGATGGATCTGCAGGTTGAGGAAGCCCTTCACTACATTGAATCCTGCAATCAGCTGCGGATGATGTTCAACAAGATAAGCTCCCAGCGCCTGCCCGGTCTCTTCGGGCTTCTGGCGACTGAACTTTGTAAATGGAAATACAACGATGGTATATTCGCCTTCAAATTCCGGTTTGGTAGAGTTAACGGCGATGTCCGCAGCTGTAAAGGGCTGCTGGTACAGTGCCTGGATAGCCGCCGCTGCGGCATTCTTGATAGCAGAAACTACGCTCATTCGAATAAATGTTAATCGGAAGTCAGAGGGCAAAGGTAGCTTATCGGGCACGATTTCTCAAATAGGAAGGGTTGGCCGGGGATCAAAACAAAAAATACGCGCCCACCTGCGTCACTTCGTTCCTGTTCTTTGTTACACCGGTATTGCTACGAATGCTGGTGATGCCTTTGTTATACCGGGCATACACCCCGAACCTGCGTGAAAATTGATAACCGGCTCCAACAGGAATGAGAAAGTCAAAAGTATTTTCATGATGACCGGTGTACGACGGGGATCCATATTCACGCATGCGGCCATTCACCAGGATACCCAATTGCGGTCCCGCCTCTACGAAGAAACCATGTTTGAAACGATATTGTAACAAGAGTGGAAAGGCAAGATAGTTGTAATATTCCTCCGGATCTTTCGGGTCATAGCGTTCTCCCTGCGTGGAGAAGTAAACCTCGGGTTGAAGGCGCCAGCGCGCATTTAACCGCAAATGCAACAGGCCTCCAAGGTGAAACCCCGGCCGGGCGCCGTTTCCGGGAAAGTTAGTTAACCAGGAGAAATTGGCGCCTCCTTTTACGCCCGGGGTGACCACCTTTTCCTGGGCAGGGGCAACGAACATTGATAAGATAGCAATAGCGATCAATGGCAGGGATTTTTTCATGTGGAAGATATTTTCATTTAAACGGAGGGGGCGGGTAAAAGTTACAGGGCATTCCTCAACCCGCAAGCCGCTGAAGGCCTGCCAGGATACCTGCACGGATCATTTGGCCATAGCCGTCATCGGGAAGTTGATGGGCAAAAGAAAGGGCTTGCTGATAATTTGCAGCAGCGTTTCCATTATCAAGGAGGTCTTCATAACATTTGCCGATGTTGAGATAAAGGGAAGGGAAAAATTCTTGTATGCCTTCGGTTTTTACGTCAAGCGCATAAGCCAATGCCTGCTGGTCCCATTTCAGTTTATCTGTCAGGCTGGGTTGATGTCTCGCTACATAATGCGCGGCGATAGCCTTTTCCAGGGGATTTTCTGCGTTCCGCCACGCCTGACGAAAGGTCTTTGCGGCCTGTTTGTGCCGGCCTTCGCCCTCCAGGGCCATTCCACGTGCACAGCATTGTACAATCTTATTGTCGGGATCCAGCAGCATATGGCGATGTATTTTTCAAGCTCACAATATTAAGGTAAATAAATCGGCCGTTCATTTATGAACGGCCGATTTGCCACGTTGACATTTATTTATCAGCAATGATTAATAGATCGTGAATTCTACGCGACGGTTCTTTTGCCTGCCCGCCGCTGTTTTGTTGCTGGCGATCGGCTGGTTCATACCATAACCGGTGGCCTCTATGCGACTCGGGTTCACACCCTTTCCGGCAAGGTAAGCTTTCACGGACTCTGCTCTTTCCTTGGAAAGCGCCATGTTACGGGAAGCAGAGCCTACATTGTCCGTATGACCGGCGAGTTTGAGACTGAGGTTCTTTCGTTGCAACAGCTCAGCCACTTTGTCGAGAGACGGATAAGAACTCGGTTTGATGGTGGATTTCGCGAAATCGAACTCAAGGTTCTCGATCGCATTCCTCACCAATCTGCGGTCTTCGTCCGTAATAATATTCACAACCGGTTTCACGGTATCAGGCTTCGGAAGCGGGCATCCGGAACCATCCACTTTTTCGCCGGCCGGTGTATTCGGACATTTGTCGAAGAAGTCGGATACGCCATCGCCGTCGCTATCCTGTTGTAACTTCGCTACCGTGGCAGCCAGTTTGGCATTATTCTCTTTTTGTGCATCCAGTTCCATTTTCAGCTGCTCTTTTTGCGCCACCAGCTGGTCGTACATCACAGCAGGAGCGTTGTGCCACTGGAGCTGCGGCTTGTTCTTTTTGCCCAGCGGGAATTCCAGTCCTGCATAGCCATACGCGTACTTATCCTTCGAAGTACCTTTCGGATAGCCGTCCAGGTTATCCCCGTCCAGGTAGTGCATCGTATAGCCGAGGTCGAGGTTCACCACTTCGGAGAGTTTGAACTTCAGCCCTGCGCCCACCGGCACAAAGAATTCCTTAATCACCCCGGAAGGCTTATAGTCGAAGGTCACACCTCCCGTGGTGGTAAGTTTTGGATTGTACCCTGCCAGTCCTCCACCCACGGATACATAAAGAGTGGCCATACTTTGTTTGTGCAGCCAGTTGATGGTAGCGAGGTTAAATACAGCATTCAGACTGCCGGACCATTTCAGGCTGGTTTCGAAGGATTGGTAAGGACTAACCGGATTGTTGCCGTTTCCAAGCTTACGGCTGTTGTCTGCCTTCAGTTTCCCGCCTACAAAATCGCCGCGGAGGGCCAGGAAGTGTAATAACTGCCATTTTACATAAGCACCATAGCCGTAGTTCAACTGCCATTTCGTAAAATCATTGCTGCCGCCCGTGGCTACGGCCGGCACCAACACCCCGCCGTTCACGCCGATAGAAAAGGTGCGGAAGTTCCTGCTTCCGCCAAAAACGCCTCCGTTGGAAGGAGTGGCGTGGGGTTTCTGTTGGGTTTGTGCGAAGCTTGCAAGGGGTAAGGTGGTCAACATGCAAATACCCCATTTCATCATGGTTTTGTTCATATGAATGTGGTTAGGTGTACCCTTGAAAAACAAACACCGGGCCACTGTGTTTTGTGGATTATACATCTTTTTAATTCATATACAACTAATTGTTATTTGAGCCTGACATAATTACATGTGCCCCTGCCTTGGCATAATCATTGACTATGCAAGGGCAAGTCCGGAGTTATCCGGGCTACACTGTTTCACAAAGGAGAACATTATTATTATGGGAAAAATCATAGGCATTGACTTAGGAACTACCAACTCTTGTGTTGCCGTAATGGAAGGCAATGAACCGGTAGTGATCGCCAACGATGAAGGACGCCGTACCACGCCTTCCGTTGTAGCTTTTTTAAAGAACGGCGAAAGGAAGGTAGGGGACCCTGCAAAACGGCAGGCCATTACCAACCCGATTAACACCATTATGTCGGTTAAACGTTTCATGGGCCGCCATTTTGACGAAGTTTCCAACGAGATCCCTCACTGGAGCTATAAAGTAGCGAAGGGTGACAATAATACCACACGTATCGATATAGACGGCAGATTATACACCCCGCAGGAAATTTCTGCCATGATCCTGCAGAAAATGAAAAAAACGGCAGAAGATTACCTGGGCCAGGAAGTATCGGAAGCGGTGATCACTGTTCCGGCGTACTTCAACGACGCTCAGCGTCAGGCTACTAAGGAAGCCGGAGAGATCGCCGGTCTTACCGTTCGCCGTATCATCAACGAACCTACGGCAGCTGCACTGGCGTATGGTTTGGACAAGAAGCATCACGACAGCCTCATTGCTGTGTTTGACCTCGGTGGTGGTACGTTCGACGTATCCATCCTCGAACTGGGTGATGGCGTATTTGAAGTGAAATCCACCAACGGTGATACACACCTCGGTGGTGACGATTTCGATAAAGTGATCATGGACTGGCTGGCCGATGAGTTCAAGAAAGACGAAGCGGTAGACCTGCATAAAGACCCGATGGCATGGCAACGGTTGAAAGAAGCGGCAGAGAAAGCGAAAATCGAACTGTCCTCTTCCCAGGAAACCGAGATCAACCTGCCTTACATCACGGCTGTGGACGGCGTGCCCAAGCACCTCGTGAAAAAGCTTACCCGCGCGAAATTCGAGCAGTTGAGCGACAGCCTGGTGGAAAGAACGCTGGAGCCTTGCAGAAAGGCGCTGGCAGATGCCGGTGTAGATGTTTCGAAGATCGATGAAGTGATCCTCGTGGGTGGTTCTACCCGTATCCCCCGCATCCAGGAGGTAGTGGAAAAATTCTTCGGTAAGAAACCGAACAGAGGAGTGAATCCGGATGAAGTGGTAGCCGTTGGCGCTGCTATCCAGGGTGGTGTACTCACCGGTGAGGTGAAAGATGTGCTGTTGCTGGACGTAACACCGCTGTCCCTCGGTATCGAAACTATGGGCGGTGTATTTACCAAACTGATAGAATCCAACACCACTATTCCTACCAAAAAGAGCGAAACATTCTCTACTGCGGCTGACAACCAGCCCAGCGTGGAAATTCACGTATTGCAGGGAGAAAGGTCTATGGCAGCGCAGAACAGAACGCTGGGCCGCTTTATCCTGAATGATATTCCGCCTGCACAACGCGGTGTGCCGAAGATCGAAGTGATCTTTGACATTGATGCCAACGGTATCCTCCACGTAACGGCGAAAGATCAGGGTACAGGCAAATCCCAGAACATCCGCATCGAAGCCGGAAGTGGTCTGAACAAGGATGAGATCGAAAAGATGAAAGCGGAAGCTAAGGCGCATGAAGCGGAAGATAAAGCTGCCCGCGAAAGGGTAGAGAAGATCAACCAGGCAGAAAGTCTCGTATTCCAGACAGAAAAACAACTGAAGGAGTATGGCGACAAGATCCCGGCGGATAAGAAAGCACCGATCGAATCAGCACTCGAAAAATTGCGCGAAGCGCAGAAATCACAGGATATCGCTAAAATTGATGCCGCTGTGAATGAACTGAACACTGCATGGACGGCAGCTTCCGAAGATCTCTACAAAGCTTCCCAGGCACAGGGGCAACCTGGTGCTGATGGTGGTGCAGGCAGCGGCGGACAGCAGCAGGGCGGTGGCCAATCCGGCGATACCGTTACAGATGCAGAATTTGAAGAAGTGAAATAAAGTTTTGGAGTAATAGCTGGAAAAGCCCGGCCGCACAAGCGGCCGGGCTTTTTTTATTTCTTTTTGGCGGCGCCATAGTCGAATACGATGTTACAGAATGCCCTCACCCCAACGTCCAGCATACTATCGTCAATGTAAAAGTCCGGCGTATGATGGCTCGGCGCTTTCTTCGGATCCCCTCCTTTCGGCATACCGCCCAGATAGAAAAAGAATGCAGGCGCTTTCGTACCATAGTAAGAAAAATCCTCAGACCCTGTCATCCAGCTCATAGTGGAAACCTGTTGTGCTCCCGCGGCTTTCTGTAGCGAAAGTACCATGCGTGTCACCAATGCGGAATCATTGAAGGTAACGAGTGTTTTGGTATCGATGGTTACGGTGGCGGTGGCTCCCGCAGCTTCGGCAGTTTTGGTAGCAATGCGCCGGATACGCTCATGCACCTCTTGCTGCGCTTTACTGTCCAGGGTACGGATCGTGCCATCCAGCACGGCTTCTTCCGGAATGATATTGTTGCGCAGACCGCTGTGGAACTTGCCAACGGTCACTACAACCGGGGCTTCTACAAGATTGGAAGAACGGCTGACGATGGTTTGCAGATTGTTGACAATCTCGGCGCCGGTCACAACAGGGTCTATACTGCTCCAGGGCGTAGAACCGTGAGCCGGCTTGCCTTTCACCACTATTGTGAACCAATCTGAAGATGCCATGAAAGGTCCCGGTTTGTATTGTATTTTCCCGATCTCTATCGCGGAGCTGATATGCAGGCCGAAGACCGCATCTACCTTCGGATTTTCCATCACGCCTTCTTTTACCATCAGGGCAGCGCCACCTTCCTCGTTTCCGGGCGGACCTTCTTCCGCAGGCTGAAAGATGAACTTAACGGTGCCGGGTATATCTTTTTTCATTGATGCCAGCACCTCCGCTGTTCCCAACAACATGGCGATATGGCTGTCATGGCCGCAGGCATGCATCACCGGAACCGTTTGGCCGAGATATTCAGCTGTTACTGTGGATTTAAAAGGCAGATCTACTCTTTCTTTTACTGGCAGTGCATCCATGTCTGCCCGCAAAGCCACAACCGGTCCGGGTTTACCACCCTTTAATAGTCCTATCACACCTGTTTTGGCAACTCCTGTTTGTACTTCTATCCCCAATGACCGCAGGTGTGTTGCCACAAACTCGGCGGTTTTGACCTCGCGGTTGGAAAGTTCCGGATGTTCGTGGATATACCGCCGCCATTCTATGACCTTCGGCAGCAGGGCGGTGGCTTTCTGTTGAATGGTAGCCTGGAAGTCCTGTGCATGCAGCGGAAGCGCCATGATCATGCAGGAAGAAAGGCCGGCGAGCAATTTTCTCATAAGGGTGTGATTGATCTATATAAGGTAAGCCAGTTACGTGGATTATCCAACTAGCGGAGGAAATAATCCCATACGGCATCCAGTTTGCCGCGCGGAACATATACGTCCACAGCGGTCATGTTGTGGAAATGCGGTGGCAGCGGAAGGGCAGGGATGGCTGTGGTGAAAAATGTATGTGTGGTGAAAGGGGGCGTGGAAGCGTCGGAAGGAGCGCCCATACCGAGTGTAATCCATCCGGCTTTGGCCCCATTATACGGGACCAGCTCATCGTTGACGTGATGCAACGCATAATACCTGTCGCTGTTGGTGGTATTATTGACCCAGTCAGGTATCTGACCGTTGTTCAGGAAATCCATGCCGCTGAACATGATCACTCTCTTCACCGGGTAATGCTTGCCGATCACACCGGCATGACCTGCTCCCTGGGAGTGACCTGCAATGATGATCTTCTCCCACGCTGGCTGCCCGTTCACAACATATTGATCCCAGTGTTCTTCCGGATGCGCCTGGTGCAGATATGCGATCAGCTTCACAAAACGGTTGATAATGCTGTTGGCCGCATTCACCTGTATACCCGGATGCCGGTCCACACCATCAATGATCTCCAGCCTCGCGCGGGAGTGGCTGGTGATATCGCCGGAAGATGCGCACAGTTGGTTGATAGCCGGCTCGTTCGGGTACATCAGTCCTATAGTGTGATAACCCTGGTCCGCCGCTTTTTGCACGAATGCACGGTAATTTTTCGGCTCGGCGCCTGTACCGGGAAGAAATACCACCACGGCATTTTTGGGGCTTCTTCCGGATGCATAATAGGCGTAGTGCGGGTTGTTATAACTGTCTATCGCCGGATCGGTCTGGCCGGGCGTTACAATGTATTCCTGTACGCCGGGGGCAGGAGTGGTGCTGGTCGTTTTACTGCAGGCAATGCCCAGCAGGCAGCACAGGAACAGGGAGGTCTTTTGCATCGGGAGTAAAACGGACATCATTGTAAAATTATTTTCCGAGGCCTATCTGTTTCATGAAGGCTGCGTTATCCCAAAAAAGATATTCTTCCATCATCTTTCCACCACTCCAATGCCCTACCGTTACCATGGAGAGTTTGAACTTCTTCCCGGTAGGCGGGATGGTTTTACCGCCGCCTATGGGCATGGGCTGAGAAAAAGTACCTTCCATCATCCCGATCACACAGGTCCAGTCCCCATTACCGAAACGTACCGGGTGCGCGGAGATTTTAGTGTCCGGCGCGAACACGAATTGCGGTTTCAGCATGTCGATATGCTGCGGGCTAAGTCCTTCTGTTGTAGTGCCGTCAGGATAATAGACCTTGATGTTGGGGGCATGGCTGACGCTGAGGGAATCCCATTTTTGTCCGCTATAGAACTGGAAATCAAGGGAGTCAAAACGAACGAGCCTTTCATCTGTCAGCTTTTGCGCGGCCTCATACGTATCTACCTTCTTTTGCAATTCATCCACTTTTGCACGCAGGTTGTTATTGTCACCGTTACAGGCTACCAGGCCGGATGCTGTAAGGGAAAAGAGGATGGCAATGTATTTCATGTTCACCTGTTTTAAGTGTTTATAAAAAACAAGCGCAACGTATCAATTGTTGGAAAATTTATCTATATTTAAGCAAACGATTGCAATTTATCGACACGTTATGAAGCCGGTAACAGGATTACCATTCTGAACCTTCCATATCTCACTTTTAAACATTGACATGTGCGCCCGTAACGGAGAAGGAGTGTTTATTATCCTGACCATTCGTAACCCTTTAACAGCACCGGTATGCAAACCCATGTTTCCTTTTACGCAGGATGTAAATCACTTTGGTGCGGGCAGGTGCGCAAACGCCGGCAACATGGATGGAACAGCTGTGTGGATCGATCTGACATAACAGTACGGGAGAGCCATCTCCCGGGGATACATAAATTATGACCTAACAAAATGGTAACAGTGGCTATGCCTGTACCCCGAGGTGCGGGCATCTTTTTTTTCGTAATTTTCCCCTATGACCCTTCATTTTTACGTCCGGTTCTCTTCCGCCTGGGGGCAGCGGCTCTGGTTCGCCTTTGCGGGAGAAACGCCTTTGCCGATGGAGTATTACAATGAGCAGTTCTGGCGGATCACCGTGCACAGGAGCGGTGTAACCTTGCCGGAATACCGCTATATCCTGCAACAGGAGAATGGCCTGATGCTCCCGGAAAGGAACGCTCGCACACTGGCGCCGGCGCCCGGAGAACAGGAACTAACGGTAAGGGATATATGGATTTGGCCCGGGGAAGCGGAGCATGCCTGGTTGACCGCACCGTTCCGGGATGTTTTTTTCGTGCGGCCGGTGGAAGCGGAAGCGGGGGAAGGGAATTATGGGTTCAGGGTGTATGTGCCATTGTTGCCGGCCAGTGCATCTGTGTGGTTACTGGGCAGTATTCCGGAATTGGGCGGATGGGAAACGGAGAAGGCTATACGAATGCCTTTCCGCGAGGATGGAAGTTTTGGTGTTGCGCTGCAATTACCGGCTGGTGTGGAAGTTTCTTACAAATATCTTCTGCGTGAAGGCGATAATTTTGTATTTGAAGATGGGGAGAACAGGCGCCTGTTCACCGGGGAGTTCAGTCTGCGTGGTCATGTACTTATCCGTGACGGGTTCGTGCGGTTCCGCAGGAAGCCCTGGAGGGGAGCCGGTGTTGCAGTGCCGGTATTCTCTTTGCGGTCTGAAGGGGGCCTGGGGGTGGGGGAATTTGAGGATATCAGGCTGTTGGCCGATTGGGCGGCGATGACCGGGCAACGCATCCTGCAATTGCTTCCGGTGAACGATACCAGTCTGCATTACAACTGGACGGATTCCTATCCCTACGCTGCTGTATCGGCCTATGCTCTGCATCCCATCTATATCCATCTTCCGAAGCTCGGAAAAGCAAGAGGATATAAAATCCGGCAACAGGCGCTCAATGAATTGCCGGCGCTGGATTACGAGCAGGTGATCCGTTTCAAGATCAGCGCACTCAAAAGTTTTTACAAGAAATATCAGCCGGATGCGGCATATGAGGCCTGGGTAACCGCCAATGCTTTCTGGCTGGAGCCTTATGCCACTTTTCGTTGCAGCCGGGATACCAGTACCACGCCGGGTTTTCATTACTATGTACAATACCAGCTGCACTGCCAGTTACAGGAAGCGGTAGCATATGCGCACGCAAGAGGAATTGCTGTAAAAGGGGATCTGCCGATAGGCGTGAGCCTTGAAAGCGCGGATGTGAATGAAACGCCGGAATTATTCCATCTGGATGTACAGGCAGGGGCGCCGCCGGATGATTTCGCATGTAGCGGCCAGAACTGGGGATTCCCCACTTATAACTGGACGCAGATGGAGGAGAAGGGATACGATTGGTGGAAGCGCCGCCTCGCACATATGTCGCAATACTTCTCTGCATTTCGTATCGATCATGTGCTGGGGTTCTTCCGTATATGGCAGATACCGCGTTATGCAAAAGAAGGCGTGATGGGGCATTTGGAGCCTTCCATTCCGCTGACGGAAGAAGAGATACAGGCGTACGGAATTACGTTTACCCGTTCCCGTTATTGCAACCCATATATCACTGATACATGGATAGATGATATTTTCGGTGAGACTGCTTCCGATGTGAAAGCGGAATACCTGGAACCCTCACCCCAGGGCCTCTACCAACTCCTCCCGGCCTACAATACCCAGGAAAAGATCGCAGCAGCCGTAGCCGATGAACGCACACGGAAAGGACTATACGAATTATCAGCCGGCGTATTGTTCCTGGAACCCTCACCCGGAAAATTCCACCCGCGTTACGGCATGGAGCGCACGCCCGCATTCGCAGCGCTGGATACCGCCACGCAACAACGCCTCCGCCGGCTGGCGGACGAGTTCTTTTACCGCCGTCATGATGCACTTTGGGAAAAGGAAGCGCTGCGCAAACTGCCGGTGCTGCAACAGGCTACCAATATGCTGATATGCGGGGAAGATCTGGGGATGGTGCCGCGTTGTGTGCCGGGAGTATTGCGTGGACTGGGGATCCTCAGTCTCGAGATACAGCACATGCCCAAGCAGGCGGATTACGCTTTGGAAAAAGTACCTTATCTCTCCGTGGTCACTCCTTCCACGCATGATATGAGCACCCTGCGCGAATGGTGGAAAAACGATATCGAAACCATCGTCAGCCGGCATTTACAGTCGCCCGCCATGTGGAGCATCTTTCAGCTGCAGGACTGGCTGGCACTGGATGACACGCTCCCGCATCTTCCTCCCTCTGAAGAACGGATCAATATACCCGCATTCACTCCCTGGTACTGGAAATACCGGATGCCGCTCACACTTGAAGACCTGATGGAAGCCGGTACCATCAACTGCAGGATATTGCGGCTCGTCAGGGAAAGCGGGCGATCGTAAGGAAACGCTTTGCGATAGGAAATCCCATGATCCCGCAGTATATTTATTTTATGAAGCTGAACTTGTATCCTTTCGAACTGCGTTTCCGTCATACATTCACGATCTCGAGAAAAAGCAAAAGTGTACAACCTTTGCTGGTGGCTGAGCTGCAACAGGACGAATTGAGCGGTCTCGGTGAAACGGCTGACAATGCCTATTATCACATCACCGTACCCATGCTGATGGAAGCGATCAACGCGCATCGTTCTTTCATAGAAGCGTATCAGCTGGAAACGCCGGAAGCTTTCTGGGAGGCCATGTATTCGCGGCTTAGCGATAACATGTTCGCGCTCTGCGCGCTGGACATTGCGGCGCACGACCTGCATGCAAAACAGCTGGGAAAGAAACTCTACGAAGTCTGGAACCTCGATCCCTCCCACAATCCCATGACGGATTATACCATCGGGATCGATACCATGGAAAATATGGTCAGGAAACTGGTGGAATTTCCCTGGCCTATCTACAAGATCAAACTGGGAACGAAAGAAGATATCGCCATCATCCGTGAGCTCCGCAAGCATTCCAATGCCGTCTTTCGCGTAGATGCGAATTGCGCGTGGACGGTGGATGAAACGCTTCGCAACGCGGAAGCGCTGCGTGAACTGGGTGTGGAGTTCATCGAACAGCCGATGCCTGCAGCCGACTGGGATGGCATGAAAAAGGTCTGGCAGCAATCCGCATTACCACTCATTGCCGATGAAAGCTGTATTGTGGAAACCGATGTAAAGCGCTGCCATGGCTTCTTTCACGGCATCAATATAAAACTCACCAAATGCGGCGGCATCACACCTGCGAGAAGGATGATCCTCGAAGCGAAACAGCTGGGCATGAAAGTAATGACCGGCAGCATGAATGAAAGCACTGTAGGCACCTCTGCCGTAGCGCATCTGCTGCCGTATCTCGATTATGTGGATATGGACGGACCGCTCCTGCTGGCAGAAGATATTGCAGATGGCGTGAAGATCCGCGACGGCAGGATCATTTATGCCAGCGGAAATGGTACGGGCGCTGTATTGCACCGGGCTTTCTAATCCCGCGTTTTCATACCGGAAAAGCTGAACAGCGGCGCTTCCGAATCATTTTGCACCACCATGTAACCCCGGATGATGTTGGGCTCCTTGATCGAGAAATACGTTTTGTTGTTGAGGAGCCACTCGTAAGGGTGACAGGTTAAGGTGTACTTGTCCCGGGCGCCCAGCAAAGGTTTCATCACGAAGTCGTAATGCTTGCTGTTGGCCAGCATGCCTTTGATGAGACAGGACTCATAACGATGCGGGTGGTATCCCTGGTCAGATTCCAGCTTCCCGTAAAAGAAAACACCCATCACACTGTCGATATACAAGATATATCGAAGTGTACCGCCTTCTGCGGATTTGAACGAGACAAGATATTTTCCAAGAAGCGGTGCAGTCTTTTGCTGCAAGAAACGATTATAATGCTGGCTGCTTGCCTGCAGTGGGGTGACGACACAGAACAGATATGCTGCAAATGCAAGAACAGCCTGCCGGATGATAGAATGGCGGATCATGGCGGACAGTTTTGTTCTGTCTTAAAGATACGATGACTTTCGTACCTTGGGAAAGAATAGTTACCAGTGGATAAAACAGGATCAGTTGCCCATCGAATATTTACTGTCATATTGCTACAGTGCTGTGTTTACGGGGATTTTGCAGAAACACTATCGGATTAGGAAATAATTCCATAACTTACCTTCCTCTTACAATCGATTGCTTTATGCGATACCCACGTTATGTTCTTCTCATGGCCGCTTTGATGCTGGCCGGCATCGTTGATGCGCAGGTGCTTGCGCGTATCACGGTAAAAGCGGGCGCCTTTGCGCGGCAGCATACATTGCTCAGCCTCGATCTGGATGGTATTACGGATCTTTCCCCGGAATTGCTGGCACTCTACCAAACCGGTGGCAAACAACCGGGCATGGTATTGTCTCAAACAGAGCCCGGAGTCAGGCGCCGGCTCTGGTGGCAGATGGAGGGAGAGATGAAACCCGGGGAAACCCGCAGTTATGAACTTCGTGTAGCCGGTAAGGTAGCCCTCAGCTCCGAACCGGTGAAGCTGACGGATCAGGATGGTGCGCTGGTGATCAGTGCAGATCATCACCAGGTGTTACAATATAATTATAAAACAGTATATCCGCCGGCCGGCATTGATACGGCGTTTAAGCGCAGTGGATTTATCCATCCCGCATGGTCGCCGGAAGGAAGGGTGCTGACGGGTATCCACCCCAAGGATCACTACCATCACGTCGGCATCTGGAACCCGTGGACGGATACGGAGTTTGAAGGGAAGGAAGTGGATTTCTGGAATCTGAAGAAACTATCCGGCACCGTGCGTTTCGTGCATTTCATTTCGCAAACGAGCGGACTGGTATGGGGCGGATTTAAGGCTTTACAGGCGCATGTGGTACTGGGAGGGAAGAGCGGACCGGATAAAACGGCGATGAATGAAGTGTGGGACGTGCGCGCTTACCGGTCAAATGGAAAATTGCAGGTCTGGGATTTCGTTTCCATTTTGAGCTGCGCAACTGCTTCCCCGATCGAGCTGAGGCATTACCGGTATGGCGGCGGTTTTGCGATCCGCGGGAACCCGGAATGGAACAATGAAAATAGCAAAGTGCTCACATCGGAAGGGAAAACGCGAAAGGATGCGGACTCCACTCGGGCGAAATGGTTCAAAGTGGCCGGAGACCTGAAGAGCGGTAAAGCGGGAATACTCATCCTTTCATCCCCGGATAATTTCAGCTCCCCGCAACCGATACGGGTATGGCCGGAAAAGGATCAGGGTGGACAGGTATTTGCAGAATTCAGTCCTACCAAAGATTACAGCTGGAAATTAACACCGGGCAACGAGTATTCCCAGAAATACCGGGTAGTGATGTTTGACGGAGATATTACCGCATCTGTAGCGGACGCTTTATGGAATGATTACGCCCATCCGCCCGAGGTGACGGTTCAGCGGGTTTCCAGATAGTCGGAATGAGAGATGAACTGTCCTTTGGAACGAAGGAAAAGCAGGAAGGTCCTCATCCGCCGGCTCATCTTATCTCCCGAAATACGCTTGACATAAGAAGGCAGCTGATAAGCGCTCAGGTCTTCCAGTTCCCAGGGATGGAAGTAAAAGGAGAAATAATCCCCGTTCTGCAGGATCCGCTGGCTGCAGAAACGCGTGAACCACATCGGCATATTCTTCACACTCAGCCAGAAAACAGGCAGGCGCAGGGAAGGGGTTACGGAGGAAGGCATCACCCAAAGCGCTTCTTTACGATGTACTGTCCTCGGTAAATGACGGTTGTTATAACGGCCCGGGAGCCAGGTAGGGTTCAATGATGCATCATATGCATACCCTGCCTGCTCCAGCGCTTGAATGTTCACTGGTTTTAAACGCGGCATGCGGAAACCTTTTACCGGTTTACCGCTGATATGTTCAAGTTCCTGCCGGGAATGCAGCAGGTCCCTTTCTTCAAAAGCATCGTGGTAAAAAGCGTGAGAAGCGATCTCGTGTTTCTCGGCGATCCGCTGTACGAGTTCAGGGAAGTGCTGCGCCCAGTAAGCCGTAATAAAAAAAGTGGCGCGCACATGGAGCTCGTCGAATAACACCAGGGTTTTCAGCACCCCCTGGTAAGATACCGCCAGTTTCTCCTGCAAAGGAATATGCTGGCCATATTCTTCCGGGATGTCAAACTCCTCTACATCCACACTGATCAATATCTTGTTTCTCCCCTTGCTCATATTGATTTACCTGGCGATAAGTATCCCGATAAAATTAAACATTTCCCGCAGCAATACCTTGGAACGGAACTCTGAGAAACGAATATCAGGGCGACAAGTTATCTGTATCGTGTTGATTTCGATTGATTTATTTTTTCCTGCCCGGCGAACGAACTCGCTGTCGTACAGAAAACCGTTGATCCGTGTTGCGAGGAATTCTCTTCTGCCCTTGCTGTTGAACGCTTTAAGACCCGCCTGCGCATCGTCTACCCGCAAACGCAGCAGGTAACGGTTCATCATGCGGCTGATACGGGTGAGGATCTTGCGTTTGGGGGGCAGCAGTTGCACGTAGTGATCTCCCCGGATGCCGGCTACCACGTCCGCCCCGTCCCGGAGCTGCTCGAAAGCCTGCTTAACAGCTTCCACACCAAAAGGGAAGTCGTAATCTGTACAAACCTGGAAATCTCCGTTGGCCACCGCTACACCTAAACGAACTGCATAACCTTTCCCGCGGTTAACGGGGTGATTGATGATGCGAACACCCGGAATACCTTCCTCCAGCTGATGGAAATGCGCCTGCGTCATATTCCTTGTGGACCCGTCATTAACAAGGATCAGCTGTATGCCGGTTTCCGGCATCAGCTCCTGCAGCTCCCAAAAATCGGAGATCATCTGCTCTACCCAGCCTTCCGGCGGATTGCAGCAGGGGATCACCAGGTCCAGGCTGTCTTCAACCTTCTCGCTGTAAATCGACAGGTTGTTATAATGGGCTGGCGCAGTTGTTAGGTTAAGTGTTGCTGTTGCGGCTCGCATAAAGTTCTTTATAGTTAAAACAGGGGTTTTGTTGTTTTTCCTATTGTGACCGGTTGATTTTTATACAAATAAGCCATTGCAGATAAAGCAGTACAGCAAAGCACGGGATGGCTTTTACCCGGTAGCGTACGGCTATTTCATTCAGGAATTTGGGGACAAGATCAGTCGGGCAAAGGCTGGTGATCACCAGAGTGGCCACCAGTAAGGTTTTTGTCCAGGGAGTGGTGGGCGCGAAACAAAGCAGGCCGATGCCTGCGCCCGTTACGGCCATGATGTAAGTAGGGGACTCGGTGCTCTGATTGAACACCACGATCCAGATTAGCAGATAAGCCGCCACCAGCCAGGGTGTATGGGCCTGCCGGCGGATCAACCCCATCACAAAAACGGCTGCAAGCCCCACTACTCCGATTCCTATCATCACCTTATCCAGCAAGGGTTTTACCTGTTCGGGCAAATGCCAGATCTCGTGAATGGACCCCAGCAGGGAACCATCTTCTTTGATCGTACTGCTGGTGAGCAGATCAAACCAGGCAACGTAGTAATCCACCAGCGTAGCCGGGGAAACGAACAGTAGCGGCAGCAGGGTTCCGATCACACCGTACAGTGCACAATAGCCGAGGTATTGCCATTTTTTCGGGTAAAAAAGGAACAACAGCCCTATCACGGCGCCATAACCTTTGATGAAAAATGACAAACAGGTGAAAAATGCAGCGCGACCAGGCTGTTCTTTGTCGAGATGCACCACCGTCAGCAGCATGAAGGCCGTCATGGCCGGATTGGTCTGTGACGACTGGATGGCATTGAAAAGTTCTACAAGGAGGAAGAAATACAGCAGGATGCGGACGTTGTTCCTGATCGGCAGCTTTTGTACCGCATACAGAAAAATGGCCGTACTGAAAAGCAGCCACAGCAGCAGGCCCACCTCTTGCGGAAATATGGCGAAGGGGGCGAACAGCACCGGGAAGCTCGGATGATAGAGGTAATAGTCGAAATACTCGGCCGGGTAAAGGTTGTAGAGCGGCATTCCTTCTGTCAGGTGGCGAAGGGACGTCCGGAAGATGACGAAATTATTATACTTTCCCGTGAGTACCAGCTGTATATACAGTACTACGGTCAAAAGTGAATAGATCACGACAATAAAAGAGGTGGATTTCCACCATTTCCGCCGGCCAGTTTCCATGCCCGGTATTGCCGTTCCGGCTGTGTTATGCATCATGTCAGGTCAAATGTACTTTCTTGCAAACGTTGCGGTATCAAAAAAAAGACGTGCGAAATTAAAGTTTACCCCTATGATTTCCCGTTTTTATTCGATAAATGATGCAAAATACAACCTTCGTGGAGGTTTGAAAGCCTTTTATTGACAGCCATGTTTGCTTTTTATTGTATATAAACTGTTTTAATGTTTAAGAATTCATGGGCGCCTTCGATGGATAATTCGCGGCCGTAACCGGATTGCTTTACGCCACCGAACGGGAGCCGGGCATCGGAGCGGACCATGGCGTTGATGAACACATTGCCGCTGTCGATGAGGGCGGCGAGTCGCGCTGCTTTCTCCGTGTCTTTCGACCACAGGGAGGCGCCCAGGCCGAAGGGCGTCTGGTTGGCCAGCCGGATGGCGTCACCTTCGTTGATAGCGAGGGTTACTGCTGCAAGGGGGCCGAAGGTTTCTTCCTCAAATGCGGTCATTCCCGGTTGAATACCGGTGAGCAGGGCAGGTATGAAGTTGCAGCCGTGCTGTTCGCCCCCGGCCAGCAGTTGCGCGCCCTGTTGGATGCTTTTATCCATCTGCCTGCGCAATTCATCTGCAAGGTCCAGACGGGCCATGGGACCGGTATCTGTATCATCGAGGAAAGGATCGCCTTGTTTGAGGGAAGTGATGAGGGATTGTACCTGTTGTATAAAATCATCTGCCACGCTTTTTTCCACGATCCAGCGTTTGGCGGCGATGCAGGATTGACCGGCATTCTGCATGCGTGCTTTCACGGCGGTTTTTGCTGCTGCGGCAAGATCTGCATCCCGCAACACGATGAAGGGATCGCTGCCGCCCAGTTCCAGTACGGTTTTCTTGATATATTTCCCGGCCAGTTGTGCCACGCTCATGCCCGCAGGTGTGCTACCCGTCAACGTTACGCCCTGCACCCGCGGGTCTGCGATCACCGGCTCGATATCCCGGGAAGACACCAGCAGAGTCTGGAAGACGCCTTCGGGGAAACCCGCTTCCCGGAAAAGCTTTTCGATGGCCAATCCGCAGCCGCTTACGTTACTGGCATGTTTAAGCAATACCGTATTGCCCGCCAGCAGGTTGGGAATGGCAAAGCGGAATACCTGCCAGTATGGAAAATTCCAGGGCATAATGGCCAGCACGATACCTTTAGGCTCAAAGGCGGCATAACTTTTCCGGGCATCGGAGGAGATCAGCCGCGGTTGCAGCATAGACGCGATGTTGGAAGCATAATGTTCTGCGCTGGCAGCGCATTTCAGTACTTCCGCTTTTGCTTCCTTCAGTGTTTTCCCCATTTCCCGCGTGATCAGCGTACCATGTTCGGTAACATGATCCTTCAGCAGGGCGGCAGCCTGCATCATCCAGGCCGCACGTTGTTCCACACTGGCCTGTTTCAGCGCTGCAAAGGCTTTCCAGCCGTGCTGCAGTTTCTTGTCTATCGCTTCCTTTGTATCTGCAGGGTATTCGGCCACCACTTCCTGCGTGTAAGGATAAATACTTGAGAATGCCATACCCTAAAGTTAAAGGATTTTGTAAATGCACTAACTTTGCCGCGTTCAATAATGTAGTGTGGCATATGTCTTTAAGCAAGTGGAACATTAGTATTATGGCCCTGTGTACGGGTCTTATCGTGGCTAATATTTATTATTCCCAGCCTTTGCTGGTGCTTATCAGTAAAGAGTTCGGCGTATCGGAGAGCAATGCGGGACAGGTGACTTTCTTTACGCAGGTAGGATATGCATTAGGGTTGTTATTTTGTGTGCCGCTGGGCGATAAGCTGGAACGGAAGAAACAGATCATTACCATGACGGGGCTCGCTGCGGCTGCGCTTTTTGCGGCCGCCATGTCTGTCAATATCACCATGTTGAAGATCATGGGACTGATCATCGGATTCACTTCCATTGTTCCTCAGCTGATCCTGCCGCTGGCGGCCAGTCTGGCCGAGCCTTCACGCCGCGGGAAAGTGATTGGAGTGGTGATGAGTGGTTTGCTGATCGGCATCCTTTTGTCAAGGACCGTTAGCGGCATGGTAGGGCAGCACCTGAGCTGGCGTGCGATGTTCTGGATCGCCGGAGGTCTTTCCACCGCCATGATGGTGATCATGTTCTTTTCTTTTCCAGCGAGCAAATCCTCTTTCAGCGGTACGTATGGCGCGCTCATGCGTTCGCTGCTTACATTGGTGAAGGAACAGCCGTTATTGCGGGAGGCTTCGCTCATCAATGCCTGCGGCTTTGCCGTGTTTGGTTTGTTCTGGACCACATCGGTTTTTCTTTTATCCAATCCACCGTATAGTTTCGGCAGTGATGTGATCGGGTTGATGGGGCTTGCCGCAGCTACCGGCGCACTCGGTGCACCGCTGATCGGGCGTATAGCAGATCGGAGGAATCCGCGCATCGCTATCGGATATGGATTGACCTGCATCCTGCTGGGATATATCATTTTCTGGATCTTCCGTAACTCACTGGTGGGGATCATTGTCGGGATCATATTACTGGACCTGGGTTTGCAGGGAGTGCATGTATCCAACCAGACACGTATCTACGCATTACTGCCTGAAGCGCGCAACAGAATGAATACGGTATTCATGACCGTGAGCTTCATAGGTACATCGCTGGGCTCCGGAGTAGGGCTGTGGGTATGGGATATGGGGAAATGGAGCGGTGTTTGTATAGCGGGATTAAGTATTATGTTGATCGCTGTGATGATCTACCTCTTTACGTATAAGAAAGAGGGGAAGCCTGCCTATTAATCCACTTTATATAGTGTAAGTTTCATAAGTACAGAGAAACCGGTGTTTCGGATTTTTCTTTCTGTAAAATAAAAAGGTAGTTCGCTGGAACTACCTTTTATCGTTGATGTGTTATTGCTATTTAATTACTCCGGTACTCTCGTGATCTTCAGCATGTTTGTGGGCAGGTGCTCTTTCACCGGTGTGCTGCCGGTGTTCACCACCACATCATTCCCTTTCAGGAACCCTCTTTCCTTGAGGATATTGATCTGATCATGGAAGATATCGTCCAGGCTTTCCTCTTCGTCGTAATAGAATGCGCGTACGCCCCAGCTCAGGCTTAACTGGTTCACCAGCGTTTTCTCCTTGGTGAATACGAACAGCGGTGATTTCGGGCGGTAGCTGGACAGCATGAAGCCGGTGTAACCGGATTGCGTCATGCCGATGAGCGCGTCTGATTCCAGGTCTTCCGAGATTTTGCATGCATTATAGCAAAGGGCATCGCTCAGGAAGGTGGGAGAGTGGCGTTGCGGGATCAGGTTGCGGTTATAGATGATGCTTTCTTTCTCCACTTCGCCGATGATCTTCCGCATGGTCTGGATCACCAGTGTGGGATAGTTACCGGTAGCGGTTTCGCCACTCAACATCACAGCGTCAGCGCCTTCCAATACGGCGTTGGCCACGTCCGTGATCTCGCTGCGGTTGGGGCGGGTGCGGTCGATCATGCTTTCCATCATCTGCGTAGCCACGATTACGGGTTTCGCGCGGTGGATACATTTGCGGATGATGTCTTTCTGGATCATGGGGATCTGCTCTACCGGCAGCTCCACGCCGAGGTCGCCACGGGCGATCATTACGCCATCACTTTCCCAGATGATCTCTTTGAGGTTCTGGATCGCTTCCGGTTTTTCGATCTTGGAAATGATTTTCATTTTGGAATTGCGTTCCTTCAGACGGCTACGCAGCAGACCGAGGTCTTTTACGTTGCGCACGAAAGAAAGCGCTACCCAGTCGCACTGATGATCAATGATGAATTCCAGATCAACAATATCCTTCTCCGTCAATGCCGGCAGGGAAACCTTGGTATCCGGCAGGTTGAAGCCTTTTTTGGAGGAAAGTATGCCACCCAGGGTTACTTCTGCTTTGATGAGGTTGTCGGAAGTGATCTCTTTTACCACGGTTTCGATCTTGCCGTCATCCAGCAATATCTTTTGACCGGGACGTACATCCCGGGGCAGGTCGTGATAGGACACATAGATCCTTTCCATCGTACCCACACATTTTTCGGTGGTGAAAGTGAGGATGTCTCCCGGTTTCAGCGGCAACGCATTGTTCTCGATCTCACCCACACGCAGCTTCGGACCTTGCAGGTCGGCCAGGATGGCTATGTTGTAAGGTTCTGTTTTATTGATCTGGCGGATATATCCGATGATCCGCAGTTTGTCTTCATGGCTGCCATGAGAGAAGTTCAGCCGGAAAACGTTCACGCCGGCCTTAACAAGCTCCAGTAATTTCTCATAGGTGTCGCAAGCCGGGCCTACGGTCGCTACAATCTTGGTCTTTTGCTTGGAATGCGCCAATCCGGCTTCGTTGTCCATGCCTTTATGAAAGTATTTGGACAGATCTTTTGTACTCATAGACGTTTGTTTAACTCGCGAGGATTTTTACTATTTTAAACCATTCCGGATCGATCTTCTGTTTGGCTTTAACGGCCTTATCGAGCGGAGTGTATTGTATTTTGTTATTGACGATGCCGATCATGACGTTGTGGGTGCCTTCAATGAGGGCGTCCACGGCCGCATATCCCATTCTGCTGGCAATCAGCCGGTCGATGCAGGTAGGAGAGCCTCCGCGCTGGATATGCCCGAGGATACAAACGCGCGTGTCCAGCTGCGGCATCCTTTCCTTGACATGGCGGGCCACTTCATTGGCGCCTCCGAATTCGTCTCCTTCCGCTACCACAATAAGGTTCACCATTTTCTGACGGCGCTCGTTGGCCATCAGATCATCGATCACATCATCGATATTGGTCTTGCGTTCAGGGATGAGAATATGCTCCGCGCCGGTGGCAATGCCGCTGTGCAGGGCGATGTAGCCGGCATCCCGACCCATTACTTCAATGATGAAGAGGCGGTCGTGGGCATCTGCCGTATCGCGGATCTTGTCGATCGCATCCACGGCGGTATTCACGGCAGTATCGAAGCCGATCGTGAAATCTGTACCGGCAATGTCTTTATCGATCGTTCCCGGCAGACCGATGCAGGGAATATCAAATTCCTGGCTGAATTTCTGTGCGCCTTTAAAAGAACCGTCTCCTCCGATCACTACCAGTCCGTCGATACCGAAGCGTTTCAGGTTGTCGTAAGCCCTTTTCCTTCCTTCCGGTTCGTAGAACTCTTTGCAGCGGGCTGTTTTCAGGACGGTACCGCCCCGTTGAATAATGTTGGCGGCAGATTTGGATTCCATCCGGAAGATCTCCCCGGTCAACATCCCCTTGTAGCCATACATGATCCCATAAACATTCAGATGATGATAGATTCCCGTTCTTACTACCGCCCTTATGGCTGCGTTCATCCCCGGGGCATCCCCCCCCGAAGTAAGCACCGCGATATTGTTCACTTTTTTCATGTGTGATCTTCTGATTTATCGTTGGCCACTGATTATACTGATTTATTTTACCACTATGAACGTGTCCATTGGTTATTTCATAGTATTTTGCTTGAAATTCGTCCTGTAAAGGGCGCACAAAATTAGCATTTTTTAATAGTTTCCTATCATGAATTCGATGAAATAACCTAAATATTTAATTATAATCAAACAAAATAGCAACTTTTTTTAAAAACTATATGTATGTCTAAAATTAATCATAAGCATGTTGTTATGAGTGTTATGATGACTTTTACGGCGGGCAGTGTAGTGGCGCAGCAACATGTTCCCCTGGCTTATCCCGTTACCAGAAAGGTAGATACGGTAGACGATTACCACGGTAAAAAGATCGCGGATCCTTACCGCTGGCTGGAAGATGACCACAGTGCCGATACCAAAGCATGGGTGGACGCGGAGAACAAGGTGACGCAGGCTTACCTGGCCACCATTCCCTTCCGTGGCAAGGTCCGGCAGCGGCTGGAGGAATTGTGGAACTACCCCAGGTACAGTTCCCCTTTCCGGGAAGGTAAGTACTATTATTTTTATAAGAACGATGGTTTGCAGAACCAGGCTGTATTATATCGTCAGCTTGGACTGAATGGTGCACCGGAGGTGTTCATTGATCCGAATAAGTTGTCGGACAAGGGGACTGCAGCGCTTGGTTCGCTCACTTTTTCAAAGGACGGGAAGTATGCTGCGTATCTCGTGGCCAAGGCGGGGTCCGACTGGCAGGAGGGGTTTGTGATGGATGTGGCCACCAAAAAGGTGTTAAGCGACAAGCTGGACTGGATCAAGTTTTCAGGGCTTTCCTGGAGAGGGAATGGATTTTACTACAGCAGATATGATGCGCCGGATGAAAAAAGCAAACTATCCAAGAAGAACGAATTTCACAAAGTATATTATCACAAGGTGGGCACCACGCAGGATCAGGATCAGCTGATCTATGTGGACAAAGAGCATCCTTTGCGGAATGCCGGCGTTGGGGTAACGGAAGACGAGCGGTTTTTGATCCTCAGCATCAGCGAGGGTACCAGCGGAAAGGAGCTTTGGTTTCGGGATCTCAAAGATCCGAAGCAGACTGATTTTAAGTTGCTGGTCAAGGGGTTTGATCATGATCCTTCCGTGATCGAGAATGCAGGCGATCAGTTATTGGTGCGTACGAATCATGATGCGCCCAATTTTAAGGTGGTGCTGATAGATCCGAAGAATCCCGCAAAGGAGAACTGGAAAACCATCATCCCCGAGCAAAGAGAAGTGTTATTGAGCGTGGGAACGGCCGGAGGCAAGATGTTTGCGAGCTATCTGAAAGACGCTTCCACAAGGATCATGCAATACAGCTTCGGCGGTAAGCCGGAGAGGAATATTGATCTGCCGGGGATCGGTACTGTCAGTGGTTTGGGAGGGAAGAAGGAAGACAAGACACTCTTCTATAGTTATACATCCTATGTAGCACCTCCCTCCATTTATAAATACGACATCGGTACCGGCAAATCAGAACTCTTCCGCAAAACGGAGGCTAAGTTTGATCCTGCAGCGTATGAGACCAGGCAGGTTTTCTTTACCAGTAAAGACGGCACCCGCGTGCCTATGTTCATTTCTTGCAAGAAAGGCCTGAAGCTGAACGGACAAAATCCTTTATTGATATACGGTTACGGTGGGTTCAATATCCCCATGACTCCGGGATTTTCTGTTGCCAATCTCCCCTTCATGGAGCAGGGCGGGGTCTTTGTGGTAGTGAACCTCCGTGGCGGCAATGAGTATGGAGAAGTCTGGCACAAGGCCGGCATGTTGCAGAACAAACAGAATGTGTTCGATGATTTTATTGGTGCGGCGGAATTCCTCATCCGTGAAAAATATACCAATCCCGAAAAAATCGCCATCCGTGGCGGTTCTAACGGAGGTCTTCTGATTGGCGCCGTCATGACGCAGCGTCCCGACCTTTTCAAAGTGGCATTACCGGCTGTAGGCGTGATGGATATGCTTCGCTTCCAGAAATTCACCATCGGCTGGGCATGGGTAGTAGAATATGGATCCAGCGAAAAGGCAGACCAGTTCAATTACCTGATCAAATATTCGCCGCTGCACAACCTGAAAAAAGGCACTGCTTACCCTGCAACGCTCGTTACCACGGCGGATCATGACGACCGGGTGGTACCGGCGCATTCCTTCAAGTTTGCGGCTACCCTGCAGGAAGCGAATGCGGGTCCCAACCCGGTGCTGATCAGGGTGGAAACCCAGGCTGGTCACGGTGCGGGGAAACCCACTTCCAAGCAGATCGACGAAGCTGCGGACATCTGGTCTTTCACCATGTATAACCTGGGAATGAACCTTTAAAAGAAATTAAAAATCCCCGGAATAACGCCGCGTATACACTCTGTTACGCGGCGTTTTAGTATATTAACATGATGAAAGTTCTAATCACAGGAAGTAACGGATTGCTGGGACAATACCTGGTGCAAAAACTGGCTGCATTGCCGGCCTATGAAGTGGTAGCCACGGGCAGGGGAGCGAACAGGCTGCACCTTCAGAACGGGTATCAATACGAATCGGTGAACCTGCTGGACGAAGCTGCGGTAAAAGGGCTGGTGGAAAGACATAAACCGGATGCGATCGTACATGCAGGAGCAATGACGCAGGCGGATGATTGTGAGCGGAGTAAAGACAGTTGTTGGAACACTAATGTTACGGCTACACGTTATTTGCTGCAGGGCGCCGAGAAAGCCGGTTCCTTTTTTCTCTTCCTTTCTACGGACTTTGTATTTGACGGACTGGAAGGCCCCTACCGCGAAGATGATCCTGTGAATCCTGTCAATTATTACGGCGCCAGCAAAGTAGCGGCCGAACGCATCGTCAGGCAGGCGAAGGTGCCCTGGGCCATCGCCCGAACCGTACTGGTATACGGCCTTGCCGACGATCCCCGCCGCAGTAACATTATCACCTGGGTAAAGAACAATCTCGAGCAAAAGAAAAAGCTGAAAGTGGTGGTGGATCAGTGGAGAACTCCCACTTTGGTGCAGGACCTTGCAGAAGGTTGCAAACTGATATTGGATAAACAGGCGGAAGGTGTTTACCACATTTCCGGCCGGGACATGCTAACTCCCTATGATATGGCTCTTCAGGTAGCCACTTACCTTGGGTTGGATACGCAGTTGTTTGAAAAAGTAGATGCTTCCAGTTTCCGGCAACCGGCGCAAAGGCCCGCCAAAACCGGGTTTGTGATTGAAAAAGCAGAGCGGGAACTGGGTTTTTCTCCCCACAGTTTTGAAGAAGGTCTCAGGAT
This sequence comes from Chitinophaga niabensis, assembly GCA_017849435.1. GTDB lineage: Bacteria > Bacteroidota > Bacteroidia > Chitinophagales > Chitinophagaceae > Chitinophaga > Chitinophaga niabensis_A. Next base: position 465,040 of record JAFIGY010000020.1, on the reverse strand, counting down.
CGTGCTGGCGCAGCTTGGCACAGCCAAATCCTAATACTCTATATGCACCGGGGCTTTGAACTTCCGCGCTACGGAATCTTTTGCCATCGTCGTATCCGCCGGTAAAGTACGGAAAGGCACTGCCAGGTTGAACAGGGTAGAGTCTTTGGACGCATACAGCACCACTTCCGGATAACCCCACTGGATGCGGTTGGCACGACTTTTCTCTGCAGTAGCCCTGATCTTGTAGGTCTGGAACACCACAAAGTAAGAGATGGAATCACTGTGCGGAGGGGCGGCTGCTTCGCGGATCTGCTGCACGGAGTCCGGCGGCAGCTGAACAGCTACAGCAGGAGTGTCCGGCTGTTTGGTGCCTGACACGCTATAACCTTTGAATTGATCTCTTAACAGATAAAAACTCAGTCCCGCTGCGATCAGCAGTGCGGGTACGACTATCCACCACCATCTGAACCTGCCCTGGCTTTCAAATTCTTCCGGTACCACAGACAGATGTTCCACTACTTCCTGGTTCACCACTTCCGTATTACCCTGCAGTACTTTCGGCGCTATTTCGGGGCGAAGTACGGGCTGTAAAGAAATGGGTTGCCAGGTGTCAGGGAGTTCCTGCGGAGTGAAGCGGATCTGGCCGAAGGGGTCCAGGCGGAGCGAGCCGATGCCTTGTAATTCAATAGGCTGGCCGGTTTGCAGGCTTTCCCGGAATTGTTGCAGGTATTTGTCCAGCTTCATCCTTGCTACAGCTTCCACGAGGTTCTCTTTCTGGGAGATCCATTGCATGCAGGAACCGTCATCTTCCCAGCGGGTCTCGAAGTTCACCTGCTGGCGGGGCGGCGTTAATGCCTGATCCACCACCGAAAAGTGCGCAGGAATATGCTGGATCGTAAAAGTCCCTACCTGCGGAATGGAACACGCCTGTTGCTTAAAGAGAACTTCAGTGATGTATTGCTGTAACATGTAAGCCTGAACAATTTTGAGTGCAAGTTTACGGAATTTAAAACTTAAGCGTTACACCTCCCAGTATATTGAATCCGTAAGACGGATATCCATACCAACGCTGGTATTTGGAATTGAAGAGGTTGTTCGCATTGAGCCAGAGGTTCAGGTTCTTACCGATGTTATACGTAGCCCCCGCATTCAGGTCCTGCACAGATTTGGTTTTCCCGAAATCATTGTTGGGCAGCAGGTAATAACTGCCGTTCAGTGTATACAGGTTGGCATTCAGGTGGAAATTCTTCCCGAATGAATACTGTGCATACAGATTGGCCTGGAATGGCTGCAGATGCCAGGGTTTCAGCTCGGTTTTCTGCTTGTGATAGTTGTACCAGTCAATGTTCAGGCGTACCTGGAACTTCTCCTCCTGAATATATCCTACTTCCGCATGTACCTGGAAGGCGTGCAGCTCTTCCTCATTCCGGATATCAAACTTCTTCCCGTCAACGGCATCGTTCACAAACAGCGGCAGATCGTACCAGGTAACGGCGGAGAATTTGGTGTTATAAGTGAAATGCTTGCCCAGTGTACCTTTGATGCCGGTGTATTTTTCTTCCACACGGGTATTCTTCACCAGGCTCATGTCATACGTGCCGAAGAAAGGGTTTCTGTTAGCGAGGTTACGGAAGTTGTTCTTGTCGATATAAGAGATCCATCCGCTGCTGAGGATCAGCTTTTTACGGATCAGATGGGATTCATTCACGATGTCAGGCAGAAGATAGAACTTGGAGTTGGTCCAGGTAGGATTTACGCCTGCATGCAGCATAAAGCCCGGTTTGGTTACTTCTACGGCAGGATGGATGGCGGCCACGTTATTGTTGACCTGATTGTTGTTATCCTGTTTGAAAGTGCTCAGGTCCAGCATGCCTTCGGCTTTGATCCAGATATCTTCGAACAATTGTTTGCGGATGGGCGCTTTTAGCACTACCGTGTTCTCCATGCGTTTGTAGGAATCGCCGAAAATGATGAACTCGGCCTGTGGACTCACTTTAAAGGCCCAGTCATTCTGCGGCCTGTTCTTCACGCCCACTTTTGCGATCACTTCATTGAAGGCCTGACTGATGTCAGCCTTTTTGAAGGAATACTTGCTGTGATCATATCCATAGTAATATACCTGGTTGCGGTTGTAACCCACACTGCCATTCACTTCCAGCAGGGGAGAGAAATAGGTGCCGGAGCCAAGTACATTGATTACGCTGTAGTCCTGATTTTCGATATCGCCTTTGGAAGACGTGTAGTTGAAAAACAGTCCGAGGTTGTATTTATCCGCACGACCGGTGCCGAAACCTGCCTGTACAAGCGGTGTGGAATAGTTGCCGTAACCAAGCTTCACGTAATTGTTCTGCAGCTGTGTGCCGGAAGTATCCTTTCCCAATGCAAGCGGCCGGAGCGGAACCGGCTGGTACATGAAGTAGAGGTTCAGCGCCGGTACCTGGTAGCCGAGTACCGGACGGCTTGTATCCCCGTAGGGAAGGGAAGCCGTGAGGTTGAGTTTGGCTGCGTTGGGCAGTTTGGGCTGGTATTTGGAAATGATATCGATCGTTTCCTGTTTGAGCGTGTCTTTCTTCTGGGCCGAGGCGGTCAGTTGTAAACACAGCCCTGTGCCGAGCGCAAGGAGAAATCTGAATGTATATCGATTGGTAAGATGCATAGCTGTTATTGATAAAATTATTTAATCTTCGATCCGGCTTTTTCTTCTGCTTCCACTTTCGCCAGTTTTTCTTTGGCTTCGGCTTTCAGCTCAGGTATCGGACAGTTTTCCGCGATGCTCTGGAAGGTAGCCTTAGCGTTGAAATAATCTTTCTGGCGGGCGTATACATCCCCAAGGAGGATATAAGCCCTGGCCGTCCATACTTCATACGAAGATGTATTCTTGATCACATCAAACCCTGCTTTCTCCGCAGCAGCAAGATCGTTTTTGTCCAGATAACATTTGGCGATCCCGTAACGCGCTTCCGCGCCGATCTCGGATTTGGTTAAACCTGTCACAATCTTGTATTCGCTGATTGCTTCATCAAACCGCTGCTTTATCTGTTGCGCCTTGCCGAGGTAGAAGTGCCCGATGATCTGATCGTCTGTACTGATATTGCTGGAGGACAGTAGCTGTTCTGCCAGCGGGCTTACATCATCCCAACTGCCCAGCTGATAATTACTTCGCAACAATCCCCGAAGCGCAGCAAGGGTATTCTCTTTGGTGGTAGCAAAACTTTGCAACTGCTGGTAATATGTTTTCGCTTTCGCGTAATCTTTCACCTGGTAATAGTTCAGATAAGCGGCCTGCAGCGCGGCCCTTTCCGCGAAGGGGCTGTTACCACGGGAGAGCACGAATTCGTAAGCAGGCAACGCGCTGGTGTAATCCTTATTATTGTATAGGCATTCCGCTTTGTAGAAGCTGGCCTGCAGCGCGAACTGGCCGTTCGGATATTTCTGCAGATAACCGGTGAAGGCGGTGATGGCGCCTGCGTAATCTCCGTTGCTGAAGCGGTTCTCCGCAGCGGCGTAGCTGATGGAGTCTTCTGCTGAAACGGACACGGTTTTACCGGCCGCTTTGAGAAGCGCAAGATATTCATCTGTTTTACCCTGATCCACATAAATGGTGCGGATGCTCTGCAGGGCTTCGGTTGCTTCTGCAGAGTTCGGGAATTTCTCTACTACCTGGCGGAAATATTGCAGGGCTGTATTGTCCTGATCCGTATTGAAATATGCCAATCCCAGCTTCAGCAATGCCTTGGGGGCATTGGGCCCGTTGGGTTGTTTTTGCAGTACATTCTTCAGGTAAGGGATGGCTTCGTTAAAACGTTCATCGCTGAGGTAAGTATCTGCGATCTCCACTTCCGCGTCGTTGTTGAAGGTGGAGCCGGGATATTTCGTGGCGAGTTGTTTGAGCAGGTTGAGCTTGTCACTATGCTTGCCCTGAATACCGAGAATGATACTTTTCTGATAGGTGGCATAATCCGCGCCGGGATCATTGGCGCTGATGATACGGTCGTACAGCGCGGTGGCTTTGGGGAAGTCCCGCAGCATATAGTAACAATCCGCGGAGCGAAGCAACGCATCGTTCGTGATACGGCCGGCATTCGGTCCGCTTGCTTTCTGGGCGGACTCGAAGTAAGGCAGTGCGTTGGCATATTGTTCTTTTTTCAACAGGCTGTAGCCCATGTTGTAGCTGGCAGTCTGCGTATTGGCTTCGCCGGAAACCGGAGCGGATCCGCTGCTGAAGTAAGCCTGCAGGCTGCTGATCGCTTTATCCGTGTTATTCTGCCGCAATGCGATCTCCGCTTTCCAGAATTGTGCGAGCTGGGAAATCTGCGGGTCGTAAGGATTGGCCAGCGCGATATTCAGCAGGCGGTCTGCTTCGGCCAGCTGCTGGTCGTTCACCAGCTGGGTAGCGCGGCCGTAGGCAATTTTCTGGTAGGCTTTCAAAACGGCGGGACTTTTCTCCGGCAGCATGTCCATGATAGCGAGGGCATCTTTGTAATTGTTCGTATTGGCAAAGAGCTGCACCAGTATCTCCCGGGTTTCTTTGGTGTATTCGGAACGGGGGTAGGTGTTCAGGAAGCCGGTGAGTTCTGTGATGGCCGCGTCCTGGTAGCCGAGTTCAAAAGAAAGTTTCCCGTAGTTGAAGCGGGATATTTCCTGTTGCTTTGGGTTGGAGCTGTTACGGGCGCAGAACGCGAAAGCGTTGCGGGCGTTGGCTTTCTGGCCGGTCCTGAGGTAGCAGTCACCGAGCAGATACATGGAGTTCTGGCCTAAGGAGTCTTTCTCGCTGCTCAATTGCTTAAACCCTTTGATCGCTTTATCCAGGTTGGCGGTTTGATAGTAGGCGTAGGAAAGCTGGTATACATCTTCCTTCCGCACTTCTTCCGCATTTTCCTGATATTCCTGCAGGTAGGGCAACGCTTTGGCATACTCTTTTTTCTCGAAATAGGCTTGTCCCACCAGTTGCTTCAACTCTCCTTCATAATACATGTTCCCTTTACGGATCAGCGGCTCCGCATAGGAGATCAGCTGGTCGCGCTTGCCCTGGAAGTAGAATATCTCTGCAATGTAATACGGGACCACGGCGGCGTATTTCGGCTCGTTCTGCACGCGCTGGAAGCTGGTGAGCGCGGCATCGTACTGTTTGTTGTAGTAGGAAATAAAGCCGTAGTAATAATTGGCGGGGATATAGTATTTGTTCTGTATTTCCTTGATGGAAGCAAAAAGCGGCTGGGCTTTCCTGAAATCCTTCACGTTAAAATAACAATAGGCCAGCTCGAATTTCGCGTCCGCGATGTCTTCATTGGAAAGATTGTCAATACTGGCGGTTTCGTAGTAAGGGATTGCTTCCGTCAGTTTGTTGCGGCGGAAATAGAACCGCGCCAGCTCGAAGCTGATCATCTGTTCCCGGGCGCTGTTATTGTATCGCCCGATAAAATCCAGCGCTTTTTTTTCCGCATCCGCGTTCTGCAATCTGAGTGCGCACATGGCGTAGTAATAGTGCGCATCCGTATTCACCAGGGAACGGTTGGTTTCCTGGAAATAACCGATCTCATCGATGGTTTGCCTGAATAATTGCATGGATACGGCATATTTCCCTTCGCGGTACAATTGCTGTGCTTCTTTGAATATCTTGTCCGGTTCCGTGTAAACGCGTGTCTGCTGCGCTTTTACAGCCGTTGCACCCGTTATACCTGCCAGAAGGAAGAGTACATGCAATGATGGAAGAGAGCAGTTCTTTCGAGTGAATAGCTTCATGCTTTATGTGTTATTTCCTGTAATACCTGTTTAAACGGCGTTCGGCCGAAATTATTTCAGAAGTGGGCCTGCGCTGCATTTTCCGGGCCCTGCTCCCTGGACTGAAATTGGCAAAGTCCGGAGTTTACAAACCGGGCAAATATAATTTTTTATACTGTCTTTCCCCGATGCAGGTTATCTACGTGATGTGGATAAACTGCCGGATGTGGATAACTATTCCCGCGTCCCAACAGGTTTTCATAATTTTTCTCTTGTTGGCTACCGAAATTTGATTTTTATTGCGATATATATGATATTCTCTTTAAATTTGAATCCATATCAACTGCAACTGCAAACTGCCTTTTCTAACAAGAATCAAACCAATTATCGAGTATGAAAAAACTATTGTCTGCCCGCTTCTCAAATGGCGCTGTACATCTGACCCAATTGATCCTGCGTGTAGGTTTCGGCGGCCTTATCATGATCCGCCACGGATGGCCCAAACTGCAGCATTTTTCCAGCTATGCACCGCAGTTCGCGGATCCCTTCGGCATCGGTAAAACACCTTCGCTGGCGCTGACCATATTCGCAGAATTTTTCTGTGGAGGATTGCTGGTATTGGGATTAGTGACGCGCCTCGCCACCATTCCGCTGATCATCTGCATGAGCGTAGTCATTTTCATGATCCATAAAGCAGACGGAATGGAGAAACAGGAATTTCCGATCCTGTTCCTGCTGGCCTTTGTGGCCATCCTGATCACCGGGCCCGGCAAATACTCCGTGGACGGCGCTATCGGGAAATAGTAACAGGCATATCGTACAAAACAAAAAGGGAATTAGTCGGTGCATGCAGGAATATCCTACATTTACACCCTCGATTCCCTTTTTTAATTCTTATTGCTTACCATGTACACTACAACGATCGATATACGCGTACGGTATGGGGAGACGGATCAGATGGGCTATCTCTACTACGGGAATTATGCGCTTTACTACGAAGTGGGCCGTACGGATGCTATCCGCCAGCTGGGCTTTACTTACCGGGAACTGGAGGAGCAGGGCGTGATGATGCCGGTAGCGGAATTGCAGGTCAAATACCTTCGTCCCGCCTACTATGATGACGTTATAACGGTGAAGACTATACTAAAAGAACTACCTGCCGGTCACAAGATCCAGTTCCATTCCGAACTCTACAATCAGAAAGGGGAATTGCTGAACGTAGGCGTTACCACGCTGGCTTTCATCGATGCCGCGGCCAAGAAAAGGATGCACATGCCGGAGGCGCTGCGGGAGAAGCTGGCCGCATTTTTTGAATAAATAACACAGCAGCATGGAAAAGATTTATGCCAGTCTTGTTACCATCGGTGACGAGCTGCTGATCGGGCAAACGATCGATACCAACTCCGCCTGGATGGCGCAACGACTGAACGAGATCGGCATCTGGGTGCAACGCCGCGTGGCGGTGGGAGATGACAGGGATGCGATCATCCGGGCGCTGGAGGAAGAAGGACGTCAGTCGCATATCATCCTTCTCACCGGCGGATTGGGGCCTACGGCGGATGATATCACCAAGCCCGTATTGTGTGAATATTTCGGCGGCAGGCTGGTGCAGAACCAGGAAGCGTTGCAGAATGTACTACACATCTTCGAAAGCCGCGGACTGGCGCTGCTGGAAAGGAACCTGGAGCAGGCGATGATACCGGATGTTTGCACGCCGATCTTCAACAAACGCGGAACGGCGCCGGGAATGTGGTTTGAGAAAGATGGAAAGATATACGTTTCCATGCCCGGTGTGCCCAACGAAATGAAAGGCATGATGCAGGACTATGTGCTGCCGCAGCTGCAGCAGCGTTTTCAAACACCTGCATTGCTGCATCACACTTTGCTGACGGCAGGCCTCGGAGAATCCTTCGTGGCAGAACGCATCAAAGATTTCGAAGCGGCCCTGCCCGCACACATCAGGCTGGCTTACCTGCCCAGCTACGGCATCCTCAAACTCCGGCTCACAACCATCTCTCCGGATAAACTGACCGCCGGCGCGGAATTGAAAGATGCTTTCGGGAAGATGCGCTCCCTGCTCACGGATATCGTGGTGGCGGATGAAGACCTTCCGATGGGCGTGATCCTGGGGAATACACTGCTGGCTAAAAAACTCACGGTAGGCACAGCGGAAAGCTGTACCGGTGGCGAGATCGCGAGCCGGATCACCGCCGTGGCGGGAAGCTCACGTTATTTCAAAGGGAGCGTGGTAAGCTACGCCAACGAGATCAAACGCGATGTGCTCGGTGTGCAGCAGGCTACGCTGGACCGGTTCGGCGCTGTGAGCGAAGAAACCGTGCGGGAAATGGCGGAAGGTGCTTTGAAAGTGCTGAACACCAATTGCGTGATGGCCGTTTCCGGGATCATGGGACCGGATGGCGGCAGCGACGAAAAGCCTGTTGGCACGGTATGGGTGGCGGCGGGAGGAAAAGGGCGTATTGCCGCGAGGAGGTATCATTTCCGTTACGATCGTTCCCGCAACATCGATATGACCACCGTGGCGGCGATGAATGATCTGCGGAAATGGCTGGAACTTTAATTTCCCTTATTTTTGTCATCTCACTAAAAACAAACGCACATATATGGCAATAGTCGAACTGGTGATGCCCAAAATGGGAGAAAGCATTATGGAAGCTACCATCCTCCGCTGGCATAAGAAGCCGGGGGACAAGGTGAAGGTAGACGAAACAGTGCTGGAAATCGCTACAGACAAGGTGGACAGTGAAGTACCTTCTATTGCGGAAGGGGAGATCACGGAGATCCTTTTTAACGAGAACGACGTAGTGCCTGTAGGTACCGTTATTGCGAAGGTGCAAACTGAAGCCGGTGCTACTGTGGCGCCGTCTCCCGTTACGTCGCCTGTTGCCGAACCCCGGAGTGCCGGTGCAGCCACTGCGGAAACACATTTCCAGACAGCGCCTGCGCGTCCTGAACCGGTAGCGCCCAGAGCAGGCGAAGCCCGCTTTTATTCCCCGCTCGTGCTCACTATCGCACAGCAGGAAGGGGTTAGCTTTGCCGAACTGGAAAAGCTCCCCGGCAGCGGAAATGAAGGCCGCGTGACCAAGAAGGATATCCTCGATTATGTGGCCCATCGCGGCACACAGCCTGTTATACATGAACCCGAAGTGATCCATGAAGCACCAAAACCGCAACCGGTGCGGGAAGTGACCACTGTGCCGGCCGCCAACAGCTATGGCGGGAATGTGGAGATCATTGAAATGGATCGCATGCGCAAGCTCATTGCAGAGCACATGGTGAGAAGCAAACAGATAAGTCCCCATGTGACCAGCTTCGCGGAAGCGGACGTTACCAATATGGTGCGCTGGAGGGATAGTGTGAAAAAGGATTTTGAAAAACGTGAAGGGGAGAAGATCACTTTCATGCCGCTCTTCGTGGAGGCAGTGGTAAGATGTATCAAGAAATTCCCGCTCGTGAACTGTTCGCTGGATGGAGACAAGATCATTCTCAAAAAAGATATCAATATCGGGATGGCCACGGCATTGCCCAGTGGTAATCTCATTGTGCCCGTGATCCGTAATGCAGACACCCTCAACCTCGTAGGTCTTACCAAACAGGTGAACAGCCTCGCCTATGCAGCCCGGCAAAACCGCCTGAAACCGGAAGACACGCAGAATGGTACGTTCACCATCACCAACGTAGGAACTTTCGGCAGCCTCACCGGTACGCCCATCATCAATCAGCCGCAGGTGGCCATCCTGGCCGTTGGCGCCATCAAGAAACGCCCGGTGGTGGTAGAGACCGAGCAGGGCGATTCCATCGCCATCCGTCATATGATGTACCTCTCGCTGTCATACGATCACCGCATCGTGGACGGTTCCCTCGGCTCCACTTTCCTGAGCGCCGTAGCGCAGGAATTTGAGCAGTTCGATCCGGCGAAAGAATACTAAAATACTGAAGCATACAAATAGAAAAAGGCTCCTGTGCACAGGAGCCTTTTTTTGTCGAATAAAAAGAATAAAATTAATAACGACGATCGCGGGGACCACCGTATCCGCCGCCACGGCTATTATTTCTGTTATTATTATTCGGTTGTTTAGGACGAGCTTCGTTAACCATCAGCTGCTTGCCTTCCACTTCACTACCGTTCAGACTCTCCATGGCTTTCGCACCCTCTTCCTGATTCGGCATTTCAACGAACCCAAAACCACGTGAACGACCGGTTTCGTGATCTTTGATGATTTTTGCGGAGGTAACTTGCCCGAATTCGCTGAAGATCTGGTGAAGGTCCTCATCGTTCAACCTGTAGTGCAGGTTGGCTACGTAGATGTTCATGATAAAAAAATTAAAAAATGAAAAATAATACTGAAGTTAAGGAATAAACTGAATAAAAAAAGTGCCGCCTTGGTTTTTAGATATTTTATCATATGACTGCGGGACGCGCATTATGGCTGGAAATCAGGCTGGTAAAGCCTGAAACAGACTTATATAATGTGTAAAAAAATGTGAAAATCCGGACCGGGAAACGGAAGATATTATATTTTTTCGTAAATTCAGGAAGACCGGTCCTAAACGGTCAGGGGCTATGAAAGCATTGAGTGATACCTGGTTTGCAGAGGGGTACATCGATTTCGAACTGAAAAAATATACCTTGCTGGCTTATCTGAAAGAGATCAATCATTATTTTAATGAGAACAAATTATATCCTCAGCTGGGGGACGTGATCTTTCACTACAACAACCTGCTCGCATTCAAGGAGAACAAGCAGCATTTGCAGCAGCATTTCCCGAAACGCTTGACGGCATTGAATCTGGAGCGGTTGCAGTTGTTGTATGAACAGATGATAGCAGATGATGAACTGATGGAAGAGCTGGAAAACATCATGCAGTATGCGATCGGGAAGATGAACAAAACGATCTGCGAAGGAACGGAGATATATGAGTTTGTGGAAGAGCAGCTGAACATCACGCCGGTAGGCATTATCCCGCTGGATGTGCAGGAAGGTTATATGCTGCTCTGCGACGGCCGCTTTAGCGACACGCTCGTCTACCGCTATCGTCTCACGATCTTCGAGCGGCACGATGAAAAATACCGCGGCATCCATACGCAATACATCAGCACGTATACGCGTACCTTCGCGCATTCCGGCCATAGTATCAAAACAGATCTGATCCGTCATAACCAGGAATTGCCCAATCCCGCGGTATATACGGTGGAGACTGACCTGGTGTTCCCTGTAACGGAAACTTTGCTGCCCATCGCCAAGCGGAGCCTGGTGAAATATATTACACGGAATGCGGCATAGCCTATTGTAGCTTCAGGGGTTTGAAGTCTTCATCGCCGAAACGCACTTCTACTTCGTAGTGCAGCGGCGCATAATAGGTGCCCAGTATCTTGCGGATCTTCTCCCTGCATTGTTCAAGATAGAGGGCGTTCCCTTCCAGCTGCGCGCGGGAGGTGCTGTAGAGTTTCTTTTGCACATCGGTATAGGTCTCATCATCGGAGAACATCAGCCATCCTTTTTTGTTGGCCGTTTCCATCTGGTTGAGGCGCAACTCGTAACTCAGCAGTTTGGGGGCGGGGAGGCTCACTAATATTTTTTTTCCATCCTGCCGGATCGCAAAATGACGGTCTTTCGTGCTGTCAATATCCACGCCGTATTTGGCGGTGTAGGGAACGGTCACCCAAACGGTATTTTCTGCAAATGCTTTCTTGAGATTGTCTGTCCAGTCCCCGTTATTCTCCACATTGCTCCGTTTAATGGAAGCATTCCCCTGCACTTCGAGGCTGGCCAGTTCTGCAATTTCACGTACGATGAGGCTGTTGGACAGTATCTGCTGATTGACGCTCTTTGACCCGAAACGCTGGCCCAGCCAGAAGATCAGGATAATAAAAAGGATCACTACCAGCCATTGGATGATTTTCTTCATTCGGTTCGTATTATCGTTTTGAAGCGGATTCACGCGCGGCGTTGAATTCCGCATAATTGCGGTAGAAGGGTTTGGCCATGATCCGCTCGGGGTTTTCCAGTGGCTTGAAACCATACTGCGCGTACAGTCCGTGCGCATCCTGTGTAGCAAGCATAAACCGGCGGATGGTCTGCAGGTCAGGGTGCGCGAGGATTGTTTCCATCATCCATTTGGAAAGGCCCTGTCCACGGAAAGGCGTCAGTACAAATACATCCGCCAGGTAAGCGAAGGTGGAAAGATCTGTGATCACCCGCGCAAAACCGATCTGTTCCGCATCGTGGTACAGGCCGAAGCAAAGGGAGTTGGCGATGGACTGGTCAACGATATACCGGGGCACATCTTTCGCCCAGTAGGATTCGACGGACAGGTATTGATAGATCACATCTACCTGCAACAACTGTTTGTTGGTAGATATCCTGAATTCTCCCTGTTGTGTTTCGTAATGGTGCATGGTCATTCCCATCAATTTCCCCTAAAAGTAACAAAAACGCCGGAAGCGAACCCCGGCGTTTTCGATATACTGAACGATTGAAAATGATCAGGCGTAACGTTGCCGGCGCAGGATGCGGTTGAAGAGCTGCGGGGTGAGACCGGTCACTTCCATGAACTGACGTTCGAGGGTATGGCGACTGGTTTTGAAACGCAGGGCCAGTTCCAGGAGCTGCACTTTCCCTTTCTGTTCTGCCAGGTAGTCCACCATCTCATCTATCTGGCGGAGCGCAGATGTCTGGGTAGGCAACAGGTTTTCCAGCGCTCCGTCCAGGATTTCCTGTATTGCCTTCTCTCCCGGGGCTGCCTTCAATTGTTGCGCTGTTTCTTTCCAGCAGGCATTCACTTTGGTAAGGTCGCGGAAATAGTTGGTCACGGATTCCATGCTGATGCCCATCAGGCGATGGCTGGCGTAGGCATTCAATTGCACGATCACGGCATCGAGCGGACCGGTCACACTGGCGTCCACCGCGCAGGTGAATGGCCCGGTCACGGAAGCTTCCGGCAATGCGAAAGCCGCGTGTTCGTAAGGTTTAAAGGCCAATCCACCCTGCCGGATGAATACGAGGTATTGTTTCCCTAATGTAAACAGCTTTTTTCGGGCAATCTCTGCAGGAGAGGTGATGTTCTGCAGAACGATATACTGCTGCACGAAAGGTTGCAAAACAGCTTTCGGTTGAAGAATATAGGTGTTCATAGGATTCATTGCGGTTTTTCAGTTAATCCATCCCCGCTAAAACCAATGTAAATATAGTGAAAATACCATATGCAAGATCATTTTAATTAGATAATTTTCTAACATCTGATCAATCTGTTGAAAATCTTTCACTTAACACCAAAATAACAAAGCCGGGCGTTCAGGCACCCGGCTTTGAATAATAAGATATTGTGAATCAATAGTCAAACCCCCAGTTCTTGCCTTTTTCTGTGGCAGGAACACCCCTGGATATCCATTGAGGAGCGGGGGCGCCTTTGAGGAAATGGTCGAAGAACTGCTGCTCCCGGATCTGGATATCTTTCCGGTTCTGGCGTTGCACGAGGTTGTGTGCTTCGTTGTTATAGTTCAGCATCCATACCTGTTTGCCGAGCCTCCGGAGCCCTGTGAACAGCTCAATGCCCTGATACCAGGGAACGGCGCCGTCTGCATCATTGGCCATGATCACGAGGGGAGTGGTTACTTTCGGCAGGTGGAAGAGCGGGGAGTTCTCGATATAAAGTTCGGGCTTCTCCCAGAGCGTAGCGCCGATGCGGCTTTGGGAATGCTCGTACTGAAACTGCCGGTTCATACCGCTTTCCCAACGGATACCGCCGTATGCGCTGGTCATATTGCCCACAGGAGCGCCGGCCCATGCGGCTTTGAAGAGGGGAGTAGCTGTGATGAGATAAGCGACCTGGTAACCGCCCCAGCTCTGGCCCTGTATGGCCATATTGCTCCGGTCGATCCAGGGATTTTTGGCGAGCGCTTCCGCGCCGCTAACGATGTAATCATAAGCGCTTTTGCCGGGCTTACCGGTCTCGTAGCAGATATCCGGCGCCAGTACTACATATCCGCGGCTCACGAAGAACGTGATGTTCAGTCGGGATGGCGTAGGTGCAGGCGGCTGGTAAGTATACAGGCCATCCGTCAGCTTTTCGTAGAAGTAAAGGATCACGGGATAGCGTTTGTTCGGATCGAAGTCTTCGGGCTTGTAGAGGATACCCTGTGTAGTTTTGCCATTGTAGGTATCCCATTTAAAGAGTTCGGCGGTGCCCCAGTTGTAATTTTTCTGTTGCGGGTTCAATGCGCTGAGCCTTTCTGCTGTAGCGAGGTTTGCGCCACCGAAGAGATCGGGGGATTCCACGAAATTATGCCGCTGGAAGATGTACATCTCTGCGTCTTTCGCTTTTTCCGGCGCCATGTAGGTGTAGGGGCCCATTACCACCTGCTGCGGACCTTTCTTGTCCTGGAGTTTGAGGGTATAGAACCCGCCGTATTTGGTGGAGTCGTTCTGTGCGCTCAACAGGAAAGTCTGTTTAGGGGTGTAGAAGCGTTCTTCCTTGTTGAGGCGAACGATCTTAAACGTGTTTTTTGTTTGCCGGCCGAGGCCTTTGGTGATCATTTGTGGGGGGTGTTGGGCCGAGGGGTCCACTTGCCAGATATCGAACCGGTCGTTGATATACACGTACTTATCATTCTCCATCCAACCATTCATGCCGTATGGGCGCGGGTAATCAGGCATGTCCATTTCCTCGTCCGTGATCCGTGCAGGAATGTTCGCACTGATGTTACGGGTGATGCCGGTGGCGATCTCATAGGTATTCCAATGGCCCTGCGGCTGGTCGAACCACAGGATGTAACGGCCTTGCGGGGAGATGGAATACATGCCGTCAAGCTCTGCGCGGACCTTTTTGCGTTCTCCGGTGAGGATGTTCACCACATAGGCAGTTTTCAGTGTATTGCCTGTCCATTGTAAGGCTACGCGCTGGTTAAAATCCGTATAGCCGAGACCGTAAGTGCCGTTGCCTTCGTCGGAAGGGATGAAGGTTTCCATCTGCGGGTCGCCGAGTTGTATCATCCGTTGTTGCAGGGGAAAGTAAACGGCGGCGTAATTCCTTTTGAGTTCGCGGTCGAGGTTCTTCAACTGCATGGGTTGCAGGTAATCGTCCTTATAATTCCAGATATCTACTTTCGCTACCTCAAATTCCACGATGTTGGTGTCTTTCGGCGTGGGAATAGGTGCTGTGCCGAAGAACAGGCGTTCGCCGTTCCGGGAGAAGTTGAGCGTGCCGTCTTCTGAAACGCTCCATAGTGCAGGCATGCCTGCTGTAGCGCGACTCACAACGATACGTGCTGTATCCTGGCCGGGTTTGAAGTAGTAGAGAGAGAAGAATTTTTGCAACGCCTTAGCACTATCGCGACTCCCAAGGTAGGCCAGTTGCAATCCTTTTTCATCAAAGGCGAACTGTGCAAAGCTGCCTTCTCCGTGGTTGATTGTATCTGTTTTGCGTGTCGCCACATCCCAAATCAGCACGCCGGCTTTAGCCAGTGAATCTTTTTTTGACGGCGTGGTTACGAGAACGAGTTTATTACCGGGTTTGCTGAGGGAAAAGGAAGTCACGTTCCTGATTGTATCGATGAAGGTGTTTTTACCGGGATACCTGATCACCAGGTCCCCTCCTTCCGCACCGCCCGCTTTACCGGGGGCATCGTCTTCTGCGTCTTTTTTGGCGGAATGGCCTTTCCCGCCGGCGCCTTTCGTTGCTGCGGTGTCTGTCTTAGGTTTCTCTATCAGGTAAGCCAGCAGCCCGCTGCCTTTTTCCGGTGTTCTGAATTGTTTCACCGCCGGTACTTTGGTGATCGTGGTCTGCCCCAGTTCCACAATGCCGAGGGAGTCCTTTGGCATTTCATCTGCTTTCTTCTTTTTGATCTTCGCCTGCCTTACATCCTGGAAGAACGGTTTGATGCTGAACACCACGAAGCGGGAATCTTCTGTGATAACAGGATTACTGCCGCGTGGAACAGACAGCTGCTGCGCTGTTTTCAGGTTGCGAATCACCAGGGTAGCATCTCCTTCCTGTGGTGTGACGGTATACACTGTCCATTGTCCGTTATTGCTGATCGCCTTGGCGCCAATGCTCTGCCAGCCGTCGTACACGCTGTGGTCCAGCGGCTTTTTGGACTGGGCGGACGCAAGGTGAGGGATCAATACGAATAGGGATATGAGCCACTTTAAAGTTGGTTGCATGAGCTGGAAAGATTTTGATTTATCGGTTTAGATTTTCTGCAAAATAATATTTCCGGAGGGAAAGCGGTGATTGTCGTGATGAACGGTCAAACCGCTTTTTCCCGACGGTGTTGCCGCATCACGCGCATCATCTGTAATAGCACGGAAAGCAGGATCAGTCCCAGACCGGCATAGAAACCGCCCTGCAGCAGCCTGTTCTCCTGGAAGAGCACAAAAGCGAGGATGATGCTGTAGAGAGGCTCCAGGTTGAAGCAGAGATTTACCGTAAAGGCAGATATCTTCTGCAGCGCATTCATGGAGAGCGTATACATTAACACGGTGCAGAACCAGGCAAGGATGAACAGGTAGAAAGTGTCCATCGCAGAGGGGAGGAGGCTCTCCACGGGGAAAGTGTGCAGGTAGAAGGGCATAATCACGGAAAGCCCCAGGAAACCTACGCTGAGTTCGTAAAAGGTGATGTTGGCCGTGTCATATTTCACCACGAGCCGTTTGTTGAATACGGTGAAGAGGGCGGCAAACATCGAAGAGATGATCCCGAGGATGATACCGGTGCGGTATTGCGTGTCAAAGTGAAATATCAGGAGGATGCCGCTTAAAGTCAACATGCTCAGCAGCATTTCCATCTTGTCAAATTTCCGCCGGTTGATAAGGGGATCGAAGATGGCCGTGAAAAAACTGGTCAGTGCAAAGCAGACCACGGCGATGGAAA
Organism: Chitinophaga niabensis; assembly: GCA_017849435.1. Classification (GTDB taxonomy): domain Bacteria; phylum Bacteroidota; class Bacteroidia; order Chitinophagales; family Chitinophagaceae; genus Chitinophaga; species Chitinophaga niabensis_A. The sequence goes on along the minus strand of JAFIGY010000020.1, from coordinate 448,448 downwards.
CGTTCGCATATTTGATACTTCCGTAAAAGAATATCCAGTGCAGGGCCACTACAAAGCCGGTTCCGCCGATGCGGAGGATAGCCTGCACGGGCAGTTTTTTCAATTTACCCTGCAAGCGGAACAGCACATACATGGTAATAGCCGTGATCAGCAAGCGGTACCAGACGAGGAGACCTTCGTTGAGGGTGATGAGTTTTCCGAGGATGCCGGTAAAGCCGGCAAGGAAAACGGAAAGATGTAATTGTAAGAATGCTTTTTTCATTTGCCGAAAAGGCTCTGCCACTGTATCTTCAATACGCCCAAAATGCCTTCTTTAACAATGCCTTTGCTCATTTTGGAATAACCTTCCTTGCGGTCAATGAAGGTGATCGGTACTTCTTTTATTTTAAAGCCCAGTTTCCAGGCTGTAAACTTCATTTCTATCTGGAAAGCATAGCCAACGAAACGGATACTGTCCAGGTCCATCTTTTCCAGCACGGCGCGTTTATAACAAACGAAGCCGGCGGTAGGGTCTTTCACGGGCAGCCAGGTGATCATGCGCACATATACGGAACCGCCATAGGAAAGAATGGCTCTGTCCCAGGGCCAGTTTTCTGTTCTGCCGCCTTTTACGTAGCGCGACCCAACGGCCACATCGGCGCCTTCTGCGGCACAGGCATGGTGCAAACGTACCAGGTCTGCGGGGTTGTGGGAAAAATCGGCATCCATCTCGAAGATATAAGCATATCCTTTTTGGAGGGCCCATTTAAAGCCGTGGATGTAAGCCGTTCCAAGTCCCAGTTTTCCGCTCCGTTCTTCCAGGAAAAGCTCGTTCGGATGCTGTGCCTGCAGTTCTCTTACGATATTGCCGGTACCATCCGGTGATCCGTCATCTACAATAAGAATGTGAAAGCCTTGCTGTAAAGAAAATACCGCGTCAATGATCCGGCGGATGTTGTCCTTTTCATTATACGTAGGTATGATGACTAATTTTTCCAATTAGCGTCAAAAGTTTTTAGGAATGGCGAAAATAGGGAATATCCCGCTCAAAATACTATGTTTTACTAAAATATTATGATTTTTTTAGCACCATACTGTGATAAATCTCCGTGAGTTTCTGTTTCGTATTCAGCGGAAAATCTGCTTTCATCATCCAGTCGTAATACTGCGGTTCTGTCTTCAGCACCTCCCTTACCGGCCGGCCTTTGTATTTACCGAAGTTGAACATTTCCACGCCGTTCTGCATCACGATCCTGCGGGCGAAGTCCACATAGTCTTCTTCTTTGGTGAACAGGGCGAGGGCGTCTACATCGCCTTTAAGCTGCGTCTCATAGCGTTGCAGCTGGGCTTCCAGTATCTCGAAGGTGGCCAGGGCGTCTGCTTCCGCGCTGTGCGCGTTCATGAGGTCCTTGTCGCAATAAAATTTATATGCAGCGCTAAGTGTACGTTTTTCCATGAGATGGAAGATCTTCTGCACGTCTATGAAACGGCGGCTGTCCACATCAAACGTCATTCCTGCGCGGAGGAACTCTTCCACCAGCACAGGGATATCGAAGCGGTTGGAATTGTAGCCGGCAATATCGCAATGATCAAGGAACTGGCGCAGTTCATTGGCTACCTGTTTGAATTGCGGAGCGTCTTTCACGTCGTCATCGCTGATCCCGTGAATAGCAGAGCTGGCGGGAGGAATGGGCATACCGGGATGGATGCGTTTTACCTTGTTCTGCACCGTGCGGTCAGGCATCACTTTGATGATGGCAATTTCGATGATGCGGTCTGTGGCCACATTCGTGCCGGTTGTTTCCAGGTCGATAACGGCGAGGGGCCGGGTAAGTTGTAAAACGGACATGTTCTATGATGGTTTCTGTACGGATAAATATTTTTTCAATCCTGCCAGGTCTAATCCTTCGTAATCGCCGGAGCTCATCATCAGGAGATTGGCGTTATGGAAATCCTGCCGGTCCAGGAACTTTTCGAGGGCAGGGCGTTCGGTGAGCACGGTGAGGTCTTCCCGGGCAAATCCTTTGCGGATCACTTCCGGCTCCAGATAAGGCATGCGTTTGATCTCCAGGGCATGGCCGCTGTAAAATACCGCCGCCACGTCCGCAGGGTCCAACGCACCGGCGTACTGTACCATGAAGTCTGCATTCAGGCTGCTATAGGTATGCAATTCCAGTACGGCAATGAGCCTGCGTTGCGGATATTGATTGCGTAATGCCTGGATAGTGGCCTTTACTTTGGAGGGCGCATGGGCAAAATCCCGGTAGATGGCCGTGTTCCCATCCTTCGTCACCAGCTCCATCCTTTTTGCTGCTCCCTTAAAGGTAGCGATCGCTGCCAGAAAATCGATGTCACCTATCCCGAGGGTCTTGCAGACCAGCATGGCGGCATGGATGTTCAGGAGATTGTGTTCCCCGAATACCATCAGGTCCGTGGAGGTTTTCCCGAAAAATACCCGGGTGAGGCCATGGATGATGGTATGTTCCGGCACTCCATAAGGGATGCATTCCAGATGTCCGCCTTCTTTGGCCACGAGGTTGCGGAGTGTTTCATCTGTATGATTGTAGATCAGTTTGCCGCCCGGGGCCATGGTCCGGATGAAAATAGCGAACTGTTCCAGGTAGTTCTCAAAAGTCGGGAATACGTTGATATGGTCCCAGGCAATGCCGCTCAACACAGCAATTTGCGGGTGGAGGAAATGGAATTTGGGCCTTTTCTCCAGCACGGACGCAGGATATTCGTCCGCCTCGCACACAATGAGCGGGGCGTCTGTGACGTTTACGGATTGCGCAAAACCTTCCAGCCTGGCGCCCACCAGATAGTCGAACTGCCGGTGGCACTGCCGGAGCACGTGCATGATCATGGAAGTGATGGTGGTTTTGCCATGACTGCCGCCGATCGCCACGCGGGTTTTGTCTTTACTTTCCTGGTAAATGTATTCCGGGAAAGAGTAGATTTTCAGGTGCAGTTCCTGTGCCCGCAGCAGTTCAGGGTTATCCCCCCGGGCGTGCATGCCAAGGATCACCGCATCCAGATCCGCTGTAATGCGCGTGGGATCCCAGCCGATGGAACCCGGTAAAATGCCTGCAGCCGCAAGGTTGGAGCGTGCCGGCTCAAAGATTTCGTCGTCACTGCCGCTCACGGTATAGCCTTTGTTCCGGAGGGCGATGGCCAGCTGGTGCATTACGCTGCCGCCAATGGCTATAAAATGTACTTTTGCCATGTTTATAAGCGCTATCTATGCTAACTTTGCCTGAAGTAACAGGCGGTTAACAACACATAGAATTGTTTTTTTTAATATAAACTTTATATTTGCAAAATAACGTTACAAAATACGAATCACAAAGTCTTATAACTCAAGCCTATGAAATTTCGTTTATTTACTAAAATGCAAACTATGAAATCAGGATACCGCGTGCTCGGTACTTTCTTTGCAGTGGTAGCGCTGGCTGCCATGCTTACATCATGCGCTTCACAGAAGCTCGGATGCCCCATGAAGATCACCAAGGTACAACATGAAAAAGATAAAAACTGTTAATGCCGTATGTGGATTGATCTGGAGCGTGAGGAGCAGTTATCGGCCATACAGTCCCTGTCTTTTGAACAGCCGGTTGTCATATTCAAGCACAGTACCCGCTGCAGCACCAGCAGCATGATCAAATCCCGCCTTGAAAGGTCGGATGCGCCGGAAGGGTTTACGTTCTATTACCTGGACCTGCTCCTGTACCGGCCGCTAAGCAACCGGATCGCGGAGATATACAGTATAGAGCATGAATCGCCGCAGGTGTTGCTGATACGTAACGGGGAGTGCATATACGAAGAAAGTCATATGGCTATTCGCATGGAAGAACTGGAGGAGATGAGCAAAAACTAATTTAAGTGCCGGGATGAACTCCCGGCACTTACTTTTTGTAGTTTTGTGTCATGAAACATCGTATAGTAGTGGCGGTTACCGGCGCCAGCGGTTCCATTTACGCCCGGCAGCTCCTGAACAAGCTGGCCCGGCTGAAAGAACAGGTGGAACAGGTGGCCATTGTGATGACGGAAAATGCCAAAACCGTTTGGGAAACGGAACTGGATGACAGGGGCTTCCTCACCCTCCCGTTCCCCACTTTCGCGCAGCACGATTTCCACGCCCCGTTTGCATCCGGCAGCGGGCGTTTCAATACCATGATCATCTGCCCCTGTTCCATGGGCACCCTCGGCCGCATCGCCACCGGCATTTCCAACGACCTTATCACCCGCGCAGCGGACGTGGTGCTCAAAGAGCGCCGCAAGCTCATCTGCGTACTGCGGGATACGCCCTACAACCTCGTGCATATCCGCAACATGCAAGCCGTTACAGAAGCAGGAGGGATTATTTGTCCCGCCACGCCCTCTTTCTACAGCAACCCCAAAGACCTGGAAGAAGTGGCTGCTACGGTGGTGGACAGAGTGATAGACCTTGCGGGGCTGGAGCAGGATACTTTTCGCTGGGGAGAATAATGGAATAAACGTTTTTGTGTATTTTACGCCCGCAATTCGTAACAATAAATTCGCAATTGAATGAAGATCGCCATCATCAATGGTCCGAACCTGAACCTGCTGGGCAAGCGGGAACCGGAAATCTATGGCAGCCTCAGCTTTGAGCAGTATCTCGAAGAATTGAAAGCGCAATTCCCCGGTGTGGAGTTTACTTATTTCCAGAGCAATGTAGAAGGAGAGATCGTGAACTGTTTGCAACAGGTGGGTTTTTCTTATGACGGCATCCTGCTGAATGCAGCTTCTTATACACATACATCCATCGCTATCCGCGATGCTATCGCGGCGATCAACACCAAAGTGGTGGAGATCCATATCAGCAATATCTACGCCCGTGAAGAATTCCGTCACACCTCTTTCACCGGTGCCAAAGCCGTGGGCGTCATAACCGGCCTGGGCCTGAAAGGATACGCATTGGGCGTACAATATTTCCTGCAACGCTCCTGAACGGATATCGGCACTTTTACGGCAGATTTAAGTAAATCCTGAACGGAAATCGATCAGTCCGGACGAATTTTGTCATTTATGCTAGTTTTCAGGTAACATATCGCCACTTGGCTTATAAAACCTGAAAATCATATGAATGTACAAGTGATCACCTATGTACTCATAGGCGTTAGTGATCCCCTTCATCAAAAATACCAGGGATCTCACCAAAGCACTTTTCTCCAAAATTTACCTGAACAAAAATTCCATCCTAAGCCCGGAGCAGTATAAGAAATTATCGCCGGGCGCTATTTACAGCGAGCAGCAGACCGCTTATATCAACTCGCGGGAAACCCTGAGATATCTGCGGGACAAGGGATTGCGGCAGACTGGTGTTCGTAGCCAGACTTTGCTATGATGGGAAATATATTTCCGATGCAGAAGCCTGGTCTTACATCGAAAGCGCGAACACGCTGGCGAGAGATTCCTTCAACAATTGGAGCGATTATTCCAAAAGCTATGTGATCGGCAGATCGATGTGGGGTGGATTGGAATCTGCCAATCAGGGGATCATGCAATTGCAAAATACCTGTTGGAAGCACCCAACAATCCGTGGGTACAGTATCCATGGTAAAAGCGTCAATCAAATATCAAAAAAAAGATCAGGGTGTTTTCCTGATCTTTTTTCTTTTTATGCATGAATGTGTGCATGTTCTTCTTTGAATGCCTCCCTCGGTTTAAGACCCAATAATTCGAACATCATGTGATCTTCTTCGAAGGAAGGGTTTTTGGTGGTGAGGAGCTTTTCTCCGGTGAAGATGGAGTTAGCGCCTGCCATAAAGCACATGGCCTGTTCGGAAATGCTCATTTCCGCGCGTCCGGCGCTCAGGCGTACCATCGCCCCGGGCATCAGGATGCGGGTGGTAGCGATCATGCGGACCATATCCCAGAATTCCACTTTGGGAAGATGCTCGAGCGGAGTGCCTTTTACGCGGGTGAGCGCGTTGATGGGCACGGATTCCGGATGTACTGCCATGTTGGAGAGCGTATGGAGCATGCCGATACGATCTTCATGGCTTTCTCCCAACCCGATGATTCCGCCGCAGCAAACGGTTACGCCTGCCTTGCGTACATTGTCGATCGTCTTGAGGCGGTCGTCGTACGTACGGGTGGTGATGATCTCACCGTAATATTCATCGGAGGTATCCAGGTTGTGATTGTAGGAATAAAGACCGGCGTCCGCCAGTTTTTGTGCCTGAGATTCGGTGAGCATGCCAAGAGTACAGCACACTTCCATCCCGATCTCATTCACTCCTTTTACCATTTCGATCACCCGGTCGAAGTCGCGGTTATCCCGCACTTCCCGCCACGCAGCGCCCATGCAGAAGCGGGTAGAACCGGCTTCTTTGGCTTTGAGGGCATAGGCCAGCACTTCGTCTTTTTTCATGAGCGCCTGTACATCAACACCGGTATTATAGCGGGCCGCCTGGGGGCAATATGCGCAATCTTCGGTGCAACCGCCGGTTTTGATAGACAGCAGGGTACAAACCTGTACCTCTGCGGTATCCTGATGTTCCCGGTGCAGGGTAGCAGCGCGGTACATCAGCTCCAGGAGCGGTGTATTGTAGATATCCTTTATTTCTTCGAGTGTCCAGTCATGACGGATCATAAGCTTCGGATTTAGCGACAAACCTACAAATCAATTACGAATTATCAATTACGAATTACGGATTAAATATTTTTTTATTGTGTTTTGCTGCCGGGTTTAGGAGGTAGAACTCCTTTGGCCTGGATCCCCTCATTCGTAATTGATCATTCGTAATTGTCTCAGAGGTATTGAAAATTTGTTTTTGGTGTGATGTTCAATAAGGTATGGTAGATCAGCTGGATGGTATGTTCGATATCCTCTTTCTGGATCATTTCCACGGTGGTATGCATATAGCGGAGCGGAATGCTGATCAGGGCGGAGGGGGTACCATCGTTTGCATAGGCAAAGGCGTCCGTATCCGTACCGGTGCTGCGACTGACAGCGGCCAGCTGATAGGGTATCTTTTCCTTTTGCGCCGTTTTGATGATCAGGTCGCGGAGGATGTTGTGTACGGCGGGACCATAAGTGATGCTGGGACCGTCACCACATTTCACGTCGCCTTCGATGTTCTTGTTGATCATCGGGGTGGTGGTGTCGTGCGTTACATCCGTGATAATGGCTACGTTCGGTTTGATGCGTTTGGCGATCATTTCCGCTCCGCGCAGGCCCACTTCTTCCTGCACCGCATTCACGATGTATAAGCCGTAGGGCAGGCGTTGTTTGTTCTCTTTCAGGAGACGGGCCACTTCGGCGATCATGAACCCGCCGATGCGATTGTCGATAGCGCGGCAGATGTAATGGCCATTGCTTAGTTCTGCAAAGCCGTCTTCAAAGGTGATCACACAACCCACGTGAATGCCCAGTTCTTCCACTTCTTTCTTGCTGCGGGCACCGCAATCCAGGAAGATGTTCTCCACTTTCGGATGTGGTTCCTTTCCGTCGCCGCCACGATGGCGGGTATGGATCGCCGGCCAGCCGAACACGGCTTTAACAGGGCCTTTCGCAGTATGGATATTCACGCGCATGGAAGGAGCGATGGCCTGATCAGAGCCGCCATTGCGGATCACGTAGATCAATCCGTCTGAGGAGATGTAGTTCACGAACCAGGAGATCTCATCCGCATGCGCTTCTATCACTACCCTGAAAGCCGCTTCCGGGTTGATAATGCCTACGGCTGAGCCGTACGGATCAACGAGCGTATCGTCTATATAAGGTTTCATGTATTCGAGCCAGAGCTTCTGGCCTTCTTTTTCGAAACCGGTGGGTGAGGGATTGTTGAGGTAAGTTTTCAAAAAAGCCAGCGACTCTTTTGTCAATATTGATTTTTGTTTTTTAGACATCTTATTCTGATTTAATTACATGCATCCTGCAAAAATAAGGGATTCGCCATTAAATTCCCCCGGCGCTGATCCAGACAAAGTGCAACAGGGCGGAAACCATCATCAGTCCGTCCAGGAAAAAATAGTAAACGTAATCCGATGTATTTTCTTCGGCATATCGTTTAATCATGGCCGTTATAGTAACGGGAACGAGTAAACTGAATAAAGTAAAAATGGAAACGGCGGGTGCCAGCAACAGGGCAAATAATGTGGATACCAATATGGAGCCGTAATAGAGTTTGTCCAGCTGTGGGGCTTTCAGCCAGGTGATCAGGCTCCGGATGCCTTGCCGGCGGTCTTCTTCCAGGTCACGATGATCGAAGAGGATGCAGATGGCGTAGATCAGGAAAAAGCGGTAGGCGGTGAGATGGAACACTTCCCACGGTGCTGCCTGTCCGGCTATCAGTGCAGGCAAAAGGGTAGTGACGTAAGTCCATACAAAAGCCAGGAAGATCGTTTTCCCGATCGCGATCCTGCTAAGCCAGCGGAATGCGGGATGCGGTACTTTGGGAGCCGAGTAGAGGAACGTCAACAGGATGGCGCCGCTGACAGGCAGCCAGTGTTGCCGCAGAGGGAACAGGAACCAGCAGGCGCCGATCAGCCCTATGCTGCAGCCGATCAATTGCAATGATCTTCTTCGCTGCCCCCATAAGATGCGTTCCGAATGCTTGATGGAAGCGGGCGTAAGATACCAGTGGAAATTATAGCTGCACAGCGTCGCGAAAAAAGCGAAGCCATAATAATGGAGCTGATCATACCGGAGGAGCAGGATTTCGTTCGTCTGCCAGATCATCAGCGTTGCGCAGATGGCGATGTATAACGAACTGAAGAGGAAAAAGTTGAGGATACCCCGGAACATGGAAATAAATATTTACAGCGGAATATTCCCGTGTTTCTTCCGCGGCATGTTCACCACTTTATTTTCCAGCATCTTGTAACCCCTGATGAGCCTGGTGCGGGTTTCTTCCGGCGTTACCACTTCATCGATGTATCCTTTTTCCGCGGCGAGGTAAGGATTGGCGAAGCGTTCGGTATAATCGGCTACCAGTTCATTCATGCGGGTTTCCGGTGATCCGGAAGCGTCGATCTCTTTCTTGTAGATAATCTCCACCGCGCCTTTCGGTCCCATCACTGCAATCTCCGCTTGTGGGAAAGCGAAATTAAGGTCCGCGCCGATATGCTTGGAGTTCATCACGCAGTAAGCGCCGCCGTATGCTTTGCGGGTAGTGACCGTGATCTTGGGTACAGTGGCTTCGCTCAGGGCAAAGAGCAGTTTGGCGCCATTAGTGATGATGCCGTTCCATTCCTGATCCGTACCGGGCAGGAATCCCGGAACGTCTACCAGCACCAGCAAAGGAATATTAAAGGCATCACAGAAGCGGGTGAAGCGGGCGCCTTTTACGGAGGCGTGAATATCCAGCACGCCGGCCAGTACGGCAGGCTGGTTGGCGACGATACCGATGCTTCTGCCTGCGATGCGGGCAAAACCTACAATGATGTTCTCGGCAAAATCCTTATGCACTTCGAGGAAGCTGTCCGCATCCGTCAGCTCTGCGATCACTTCCTTCATATCGTAAGGCTGGTTGGGATTTTCCGGGATCATGTTATTAAGGGCGGGCCTGTTCTCGTTACCGCTTTCATAGGGATACACGGGAGCGGCGTCTTCACAATTCTGTGGCATATAACCGAGCAGTTGCCGGATATTTTGGATACAGGCAACTTCATTGCTGCAGGAGAAGTGCGTTACACCGCTTTTAGTAGCATGGGTGCGTGCGCCGCCAAGGTCTTCCGAAGTCACTTCTTCATGTGTAACGGTTTTTACCACGTTGGGACCGGTCACGAACATGTAGGAAGTATTTTCCACCATCAGGATGAAGTCGGTAATGGCAGGGGAGTAAACGGCTCCGCCGGCGCAGGGCCCCATAATGGCGGATATCTGAGGGATCACGCCGGAAGCGCGGGTATTCCTGTAGAAGATATCGGCATAGCCGGCCAGGCTCACTACCCCTTCCTGTATGCGGGCGCCTCCGCTGTCGTTCAGTCCGATCAGAGGAGCGCCGTTCTCCATGGCGAGGTCCATGATCCGGCAGATCTTACGGGCATGCGGCTCGGAGAGACTGCCTCCGTAAACAGTAAAATCCTGGGAAAAAACATATACCAGGCGGCCATTGATGGTACCGAAGCCGGTCACCACGCCATCCCCCGGGAACTGTTCCTGTTCCGTTGTAAGACCTTTGTTACGGTTGTGCACGAACATGCCCAGCTCTTCAAAAGAACCTTCATCGAGCAGTAATTGCAGTCTTTCCCGGGCTGTGAGCTTACCTTTCTTATGTTGGGAATCAATACGTACCTGTCCGCCACCCAGCATTGCTGCGGCGATCTTGGACTGAAGTTCCTGGATCTTACTCATATGTGTAAAAATACGGAATGCACGGGTATTCCGCGCAAGAGCTTTCGAAAACCGTTTTAACGATGAACGGCTACTTTGGGCAGGACGATCATATTGCTGGAGTCTGCTTTATTACTCACTGCAAAAATCTGGTATTCGAGTGTATCCGGGTTGGGACGGTTGGGATCGCCGTCGCGAAGACGGAGGAAAATACTGTCGGTGGGCTGATCGCTGACATAGAGAATGAGCTCCGCGTCCAGTTTTACACCGGCATGGCTCTCGAGGCCAGGCATAATTAACTGGTCAAAATTTGCGTTGGGACCACCCGGACCGCGGAGGTTCCTGACATACAGCGATGTGGGATTGCCGCTGGCATCCTTGATATTGAGCGTGAAACTAAGTAATCTTTGATCTTTGCTTACATCCGTGGCTGAAACAGATTTGAAGGTAAGGACGGGCTTTTTGCCGGAGATGCTGTCTTTTTTACAGCAGGTAAGCGCCACTATAATCGCGATGATCGTGGATAAAGCAAATATTTTCTTCATATAACAAACCTACATTAAATTGACCAAAAGGCAAAACTGCCGTTCTTTTTATAAACGCTCCTTTTCCCGGGAATGTTACATCCTGTTCCGGGTATTTTGAGAAAGTAGGGGAGCGGTTCGTAAATTTGCATCCGATGAACGAATCATTAGCAGAAAGGATATTTACGATGAAAGAGCCGGAGACCCTCATCCCTGCGCTCTTCCGTTTCCAGTACGAGACCAATACCCTGTACAGGGCTTATGTGGATGCGCTCAAAGTGGATCCCGCCCGTGTGCAGTCCGTATACGATGTTCCGTTCCTCCCCATCCAGTTCTTCAAAACGCACTCCGTGGTTTGTGGCGAGTTCAGACCCGCCACGGTATTTGAAAGCAGCGGAACCACCCAAACCCTCAACAGCCGGCATCCTGTAAAAGATACGGGGATCTATACACGTAGTTTTATGGAGGCATTCCGGCTTTTTTACGGACCGGTGGAGGATTATGTGATATTGGGATTGCTTCCCTCTTACCTGGAGCGCCGGCATTCTTCGCTGGTGTTCATGGTGCAGGAAATGATCGTTCGCAGCGGCCGTCCGGAGAGCGGGTTTTACCTGTATGAACATGAAAAGCTGGCGGGTATGTTGAAAGCGCTGGAAGCGCGCGGGCAGAAGGTGTTGCTGATCGGGGTAACGTTTGCGCTGCTGGATTTCGCGGAGAAGTATACGCTGAATCTGCAGCATACGATTGTGATGGAGACCGGGGGGATGAAGGGCCGCCGGGAAGAGTGGACCCGCGAGGAGTTGCATGCATACCTGCAGGAGCGCCTCGGGGTGAACGCGATCCACGCGGAGTATGGGATGACGGAATTGTTGAGTCAGGCGTACTCCCGGGGGCGAGGGGTTTTTTATTGCCCGCCCTGGATGAAAGTGCTGGTGCGGGATGAGAACGATCCTTTTCAGCTCTACGCTTCTCAGGCCGCCGGGGTGATCAATGTAGTGGATATGGCGAATATTTATTCCTGCGCTTTCATTGCTACCGAAGACATTGGTCGGTTGCGCGAAGACGGCGGGTTTGAGGTGTTAGGCCGACTGGATCATTCCGCTTTGCGCGGATGCAGCCTGATGGCAGGATAGTATAATATATTTAGATAATATGATTAACTTTCGGGTTGAATCGTATCAAGTCCTATGAAAAGAATCTTGCTGCTGCTGGCAGTGGTATCCTGTTGCTGGTCTGAAACGCAGGCGCAGTTACTGAAGAAGATCACCGGCCGGCAGAAAGAAAAAACCGAAACGACTGAAACCGCTGATGAAACCCTGCCCGGGTCCCGCCGCCCGTCGGCCCTACAGGCGAATCCCACACTGATCATCAATGGAGATGAACGTATACAGATCGATTCTGCTTACGAATATGATGTGGCCGTGTATCAGGAGAGTGAGGCTTTCCAGGGATCGCAGCGGGTCATTGATGGCGGGGAAGATATCGTGATCTACTACAGCAGCACGGCCGCTGCTTTTTCCATCCAGTTAAGAAGCCGGAGCACCGGCACCCGGTATCATTACTATGGCGATTTTGGTAAGGAATCGCAATTGATGCTGGCCGGTGTGGGAGGTATTGCAAGCGGGGATAAAACGAAGCTGGAGTTACAGGGGATGGAACCGGTGTATCCCGGGGAGATCGGTTATCTGAGCCAGCTTACCCGCACAGGCGCCAAGAAGGTGATCTCCGGCGTGGCCTGTGAAGAATATGTAGCGCATAACCTGCGTCATGATCCCAGGGTGATGAATACGAATCACGCCCGGGTAACGGCTTATGTATGGATACCGATGGACCCGCATTCCGTGTTTCCCGGCTATGGTTTGATGCCGGAACATTTCAAACAACAGATAGAAAAGATGCGCATTGCAGGATCTTATCCGCCGGTGGTGATGCCGCTGGAAATGTTCCTGGAGTACGGGAATGGCGACAAAGTGTTTACGCATACCACACAGATCATTATCCGGGAAAGAAGAAGGGTGGAGCTGATCAGCATTAACAAATAATACTGTTCATTTTTGTTCATTTCCGATCTTCCGTTCATTTTTTGTTCATTCCTTATAACGCACTGGCTGCGTGATTTTTTTACCGTGATTTACGTTTTTCCGGGGCAACAGCCTCTTATGAAAGACTACTGGTAGAGAATCCCTGCACCCATGCAGCCTTGTCCTATTGATCATATCACTACTCCTGCTGTAAGAATATCCTGTGGTAAAGGTATGGTTCTGCTGATCCTGTTCCTCTGGATGGGAGAGCATGTGTTTGCACAATGCGTGTGGCAGGAACGGCGATATGCCACCGTACAGCAGAATAACGGTGGTGTGGATAATCCGGCCCTGGCCGCAGATGGCAACATTACAACCGCATCCACACTGAACGCCCCATTGCTGGGATCCGTAACGCAATATCTCAAATTCTCCACAACGATTACTGCAGGAACGCCTGTCACTATTAAACTGACACGACCAAGCGGTCTGCTGGGTGTTGGCACGGGTATCACTATCCAGCCATTTACGAACCTCAAATTTACACCTGACATTTTGGGCGGATCTTGGTCTGCCACAAATGCGGGACAATCATGGACTGACGGAAATCTGCTGGGATTACTCAGCGGATCGGGGGAAATGGAAGTGACTTTCACGCCGCAAACAAATGTCGGCCCGGCCGTAGCCTTTGATGGCGTTGCCGTTACACTGGGTGGCATCAGTCTCGGACAATCCATGAACCTTTTCGATGCTTATATCATGCAGCCCTCCACCACGGTCTCTGACTGTAATATGGTGCTGGACGTATTATCCGGTGTGCGGGCTGCGAATCTCGCTGTTGCGACTACTACCAGCAGTGTAGCAAATCCGCGGAACGCGGTGGATGTTGATCCGGGATTCACGACATATGCTACCATGACCACCGGTGTGCAGGTGTTAAGTACGGTGTTTGAAACGGTGATCTTTAACAGGGCTTCTGTGGCCGGGGATTCTATCCGTATCGTATTGCAAAATCCGGATATCCCGTTGTTGAACCTCGGCCTGCTGACCGGCTTTTCCATCCAGCCTTATCTGGGCACAACTGCAGTGGGATCGCCGATTACCAACACCTCTTCCTTGTTAAACCTCCAGTTACTGAGCGGTAGCGGGAACATCTACATACTTACTGCCGGCATTCCCGGTTCGTTTGACAGGGTAGAGATACGGATGGATGGCGTAGTGGGTGCGCTGAAAAGAATGTACATCTACGATGTGAGCCGGAGAGCGCGTTTCCCGGACCTGAGTTTCACTGTCAATGGACAACCCGGCCTGGACCCGGTCTGCATCAATGCAGCGGGCAATATGCGCTTTACCGTGAGTGCTCCGGAAAGTTGCGCCACCTATTACTGGTACAATGCTTCTGATGTGCAGGCAGGATCCGGATCGGGTTTTACGCCTGTGATTACTGCCCCGGGTACCTATACCTATTCCGTGGCGGCCAGCCGCACCGGATGCACGTATACGGAAGCAAAGAAGTCGTTCACATTTACCGTAAGCCCTGTCCCGGGCAAACCGGCATTATCTATTCAACCTTAATCCTTAACATATGAAAAATGTAATCCTCTCTATCAAAACAATGACCAGGCTCTTTATCGCGCCGTTGCTGCTGTTTGTTATGAATGCCAATGGGCAGACGACCATCAATACACCGGCAGACCTTTCGCAGGGCGGTGATTACCTGAAAGGAACGTCTACCTCTACCGGTACCACGCTTTTATGCTCCGGCGCTACTTTCAAATTATCTTCTTCCACAACTGATCCCAACAATTCATCCATAGCCTACACCAGCTATGACTGGAAGGAGATAGAAACAGACGGCAGCACCATTATTTCTATCCCCAACAACTCTGCCGTTGCAGGAGCGCCGAACAAAGTACAGATAGCAGGAGCATCCCCCGGCTGGCACACCTATCGGGTGGTGGCGTCCACTTCTGCTACTGGTTGCGTTTCCGACCCTACTTATTTTACAGTATATGTGCTTCCTGACCTCAATGTGACAGCGAAAGCCAATCAGCCGGATGACGCGAGCCTCACATTCTGTGCGCTGACAGGTGCACCGGGCGGAGCAAACCAGATCGTGTTCAATGGCACATCTGCTTTTGCGGCTACGCCCAGGATCATTACGGGTGGCGGATTCCAGCTACCAGCGCTCACGGTGGATAATTTTGCGAAAACTTACAAGTGGACAAAAACGGATGAGGCTAACGTTGTAACCGACCTTGCCACCAATAGCGCTACCTACACCGTGAATGATGCTGCCTCAGCGGGTGCAGGTACCATTAAAAAGTACACTTACAAATTCGAAGCTAAATATGCGGCTCAGGCCAATTGTGGCCCTTATAGCACTACTGCTGTCCACAGCGGGGATAACACAACAGCTACGGTGACCGTTACGCCCAAACCCGGCAAACCGACGATCAATATCGAGTAATACAACACATGCACAGCAGGGTTGTCATATTGATCGCTTTCCTGACCGGGAGCGTTACGATGTGCGTGGCACAGGGAGTGACGCGCACCAAGTTCATTTTGCCCGGACAGAAAGTGAAACTTACGGCCGTAGATGCGGCAGCTACGCGTTACCAATGGTACCGCGACGGGCTGCCTGTGAGCAATGCCGGCCTGCGTGAACTGATCACTGCACAACCCGGTACTTACACCGTGCAGGCATTCAATCAGCAGGATTGTCCCTCCGATCTTTCCGATCCCGTGATTATCCGTGAAATGACTACAGGCGGCCCTTCCACCGATGTGCAGATATCCAAGGAATCAGACCGCAAGGCGGCGCTGGTCAATTATAACCTGAGCTATCTGCTGACAGTTACGAACAACGGGCCATTGCCTGCATCTTCAGTAGTGGTGACCGATATCCTGCCACCACAGCTTTCCCTTGAAAGCATCGGAACACCTTCCGCAGGACGCGCTTCTTACGATGCGGCGTCACATAAGATCACGTGGGAGATAGGGGATCTGGCTGTCCGGCAGCCGGCGACACTTTCGGTTTCAACAAAAGTGCTGGCAGCAGGGCGGATAGAGAATACTGCTCTGGTAACCGCAGCTGAAAATGACAGTGTGCCCGGTAATAACAAAGCGGTGCATGTGCAGCAGGTTTTACCATTACATATCCCCAATACAATCACACCCAACGGTGATGGCGCGAACGACAAATTTATTGTGAGGGGATTGGAAAAATACCCGGAGAATGAGATCACTATCATTAACCGCTGGGGCAATCACGTTTTTGAACAAAAGAATTACCAGCAGAATTGGGACGGAAAAGGATTAAATGATGGTACCTATTTTTATTTGATACGGGTGAAAGATGAAAACGGCCGCTGGCAGGACTTTAAAGGATATATCATGATACTGCGGTAAACAAAAAATATCAAACATGCGTGTCATTATCAGCATCCTCTTCCTGTTGACAACATATCAAACTGTTCTCGCGCAGCAGGATGCACAATTCAGTCAATACCTTTTCAATGGTATCTATATCAATCCCGCTTATGCAGGATATCGGGAGGAATTGAATATGCATGCTTACTATCGTAAGCAATGGATAGATATACCAGGCGCTCCGGAAACAATGTGCCTTGCTGTGGATGGTGTTACGCGAAACGAGCGGGTGGGGTTGGCATTGCAGGTAGCCTACGACAAGGTGGGAGCGCAGAACCTGTTCTCCTTTTACGGCAACTATGCTTACCGGATCCCGTTAGGGGATGAGCATGGCCATCTTGCCTTTGGGATCGGAGCGGGAATGATGCAGGTAGGGATTGACGCCAGTCGTATTGACCTGGACAATCCGAACGATCCCGTTATTGCAAACGGCAGGCAGAGCATGCGTTTCTTCGATACGCGGGCAGGTATTTATTATTCGGCCGAGAGATTCTTTGTCGGTTTTTCGGTGGATAATATCACAGCGCAATATCAGGTGAAGAATAAACCGTTGGCCAGCAGCATACCGGTTCCCAAACCACACTACTACCTCACCGCCGGTGGGTTATTACCTTTAAGCGAAGCGGTGTGGCTCAAGCCTTCTTTTCTGTTGAAAGACGACAGGGGCGGACCTACCGGGATGGATATCAATCTTTTTCTGTTATTGAAAGAGCTGGTATGGGTTGGCGCGAGCTATCGTACTGCAGTGCATCTGTATAACAAGCCCCATTTGCAGGCCGGGCTATCCACTGCAAGCGATATAATCGGTACGGTGGAGGTGTTTGTGCTGCCTGAATTGCGAATCGGGTATTCTTATGATTATCCATTGAACAAGTTCCGCACTTATTCTCACGGAACGCATGAACTTTCGCTGGGCTTTTATTTTAAGCAGTCCAACCGTCAACAGAAACAGCTGCGTTGTTTCAGCTTCTGAATGCACATTTTTTATTGCGTTGACTGATGCACACCGATCACCGGCGCTGTATTGGCCGGGATCATATTACCGAAGAAATCCCTCACCCCACCGCGCTCTATCATCTTCCCTTTATGCCCGCTCCCCCCGGAAAGGAGCATGAACGCTTTTAACGCTGAGAATCCTTCGGGCGCTTTCATGGGGTAGCTCCTGAACTTCGGTCGCTCCGCTATTTCTCCCGGTGTTGCCGGTTTGTTCAGATGCTGCCCATAGTAGATGTTGCTTTCATAGAAGTTGCGGGTGCTTTTTCCCATGTCGTAATCAACGGTGCCTTCCGTGTAGAAGATGTTGTTGGCGAACAGGGTACTGTCCGCATATCCGCCCCAGTTATCCATCGCCACCAGGGTGCTGTCGGTGTGCGAAGGCCGGGCACGGGTGATGTAGATGAGATTGTTGTAAACCTTGTTATTGAATGTAGGGCCTGCGAAATGAAAGACAGGGGAGAAGCCGGCGCTTTTGAAGGTGGAGCGGAAGCCATCATTGATACTGATGTTGTAACGGATGATGGTACCCGTGTTCCCGACGCTCTGCGGTGCTTTTACATTTCCGTCGTTGCAGACGAGTACGAAACCGCCAACGTTGTCGTGACTGTAATTATACTCGATCAGGGTATTGCGGCAGTTCCAGTCGGAATCAAACCCCTGGGAATCCCAGGGCCCGTTGTAATACGCCACTTCATTGTAAGCGATTATGGTATTGTCGCAGCTCCAGGGCCAGATACCTGCGGCGGCGTCCCCTTCCGGGAAGCGCTGGCCGCCACGGTAAAGCGTATTATGTGTGATCATCGCTCCGTCACAACCGATGGGCACAATACCATCCCCGCCGATATCTTCAAGATGATTATAGCGGATGATCACATGTTTGCTGGGGAACCAGGAGGTCCTGGACCAATAGCCGCTGCTGGTGATCCCGTTGCGGTCTGTCCGTTCGATCCGGCAATGCTCGATGATGAGGCCGTCGAATGCAGAGCGTGTTTTGTCGCCCCGGTTGGTCCAGTGGATCCCGGCTCCGCCACCCTGTTTCTTCACGTTACTGCCATTCACATCGTGCACGTACAGTTTGCGGAGGCAGATGTCTTTCGCGATCCCGAAGTTATCCAGCAGCAGATGCACGCCTTTACGGTGTGGTTTCCTTTCTGCACCGGTATTGGTGATCTCCAGGTTCTCCACCGTGAGAAAGGTGGAATTGAAGACCGTGAGTGCGGCTTCTGCGGCCCCTTTGCCATGGATTGCCGGCAGCCTGCCGGTGCCGTAATTGCTGATGAGGATGGGATGCGCTTCGGTACCGGACCCGCTGATCCGCAAAGCGCCCTCGTAGGAGGTGCCGTTGCGGAAAAGGAGGGTGTCTCCGGCCGAGAGGGTCAGCTGGTTGACTTTGTCCAGCGTACGGAACGCCCTGGAAGGATGTTTTCCATCGTTCCCGTCATTCCCGGTGAGCGCATCCACATAATATTTTGCGGCGAAAACAGGCAGGCTGCAAAAAAGCAGTGCCAGGCAAAGAGACAGTTGTTTGTTCTTCTTATCCATACAATTTTACAAAACGGTCAGGGGAAAGTACCGGTAACGGCGGCAACGCTTTTTTATGCAAGCCCTCATCCCGGGATATAAATATATCCATCCGATGCCGTAACGCAGTATAATATTGGAATGCATCTTCCACATCATGCCAATTCCCGCCCAACGCCTGTATCATGACGTCATGACTCGTGTCGAGCACCTGCACTTCGTTGAGCAGCGATAAGATCAGTTTCCTGGCCGCCGGTACACCCAGTATCTTTCCCGCAATGTGTGTGACAATGTGAATGGCAACCGGACTGGTATAGGCCTGGAACTGCCCATTGACGATATCCTCAAAAATAGCCTTCGCCGGTTGATAACCTTCCGGCCTTTTCAGGATAAAGTCAATGATCACATTGGCATCCAGGAAAAGCTTATTTGCCATACTTTTTCTCGATGTCGTTGAAATATTCGTTCCGGAGATCCCGGCCTTTAGGGATAGCAGGAACTTTCATATTTTCAACAAGGTCAACAATGGAGATACGTTGTACAGGCCTGGTTACTTTCTCGAAATAAGATTCTACGAGTTCAGACAGGCTCATTTTTCTGGCATTTGCATATGCTTTCATACGTTGTAAAAGTTTTTCTTCAATGGTGAGGTTTAATCTTGCTTTCATATTTCAAATATACGCATAATTTCAAAATATGCGTATATCCATACAAAGCATGTTAAAAGTATGCGGTGCTACCCATAACAACCGGGCCATACAGGCAATAGCTGTAACAACCGAAGAGGTGGCCGACAGAAAAAATTAGCAGGAAAAAATTGTTTTCCGCATGCTAACCGGTAATCATTTTTCCGGTGGGAAGGAACGATGCCTTCTATACGAGTTAACATCATAAAAACTGGTTTTTGTTTGCTTTTTTATAGCACGGGAATCGCAAACATCCAGTATGAATCATTTAAAAAAATGATCGTACACTAAGCTACAATTTTTTTTTATTATAACCGCAATAATCCTAATTTATATAAATTATTTACCGGCCTGTTATCCCAGAAAAGCTCGAAATCCTCCAGCCCTGCTGCATCGTAGCTGTCTTTAACTTCCTGAAGCGTATAGGTCTTACCGTTAGTAACGGAAAGTTTTTGCAACATGTCTGCCAGCCATAAACCCTGTTGCTGGTTAACTTGAATGTTGATCTTTTCTTTCCGGTCCTGGAAAGTAAGTGCGGCCATTTCCCACTGATTGCCTTTTTTCGATTTAACGAATGTTTCCACAGCCGGATTTTTCCCGAGCCATACGACCTTGGCAGTGGGTTTGGGAGTGCTGAACGCGTCTTCTTCCAGGGCCTTCATGATGTAATCAGCAGGTACCCTGGTTTTCGGTACTTTGAAATCGAACCAATGCTGAAGAGAATCATCGAGGCAAAGGCCGTGCATGTAATTGAGCAGCGATTTCTTCAATCCATAGCCGAATGCTTCATGATCGGCGCCTGTTTCATCGATGTGCAGGATGTCGTTGTTGGCGAAAGTACCGGTCTGTTCGGTTTCTTTTTTCACTTTGAATTTCCCGGGATTCAATCCGACAGGACTGTGCGCCGTCATGGTGAACAGGTGCCAGAATGCGGACTGCAGGATGCCTGCTTTGAACATCTGCCGCACCATCTCCAGTGAATCGATGGTTTCCTGCTCTGTTTGCGTTGGGAAGCCATACATCAGATAGGCGTGTACCATGATGCCGGCTTCAGTGAAATGCCGGTTGACCTGGGCTACCTGCGCTACGGTGATCCCTTTTTGTATCAGCTCGAGCAACCTGTCAGAAGCCACTTCCAGTCCCCCGGATACGGCAATGCATCCGGAAGCTTTAAGGAGCAGGCAGAGATCGCGGGTGAAGCTTTTTTCGAAGCGGATGTTCGTCCACCAGCTGACGGTAAGTTTCCTGCGGATGATCTCCAACGCCAGCGCGCGCATGAGTGCGGGCGGGGCGGCCTCGTCCACGAAATGAAAACCGTTCTGCCCGGTTTGCGCGATGATCTCTTCCATCCGGTCGCAAAGCAGGCTGGCGGCAATGGGTTCGTAGAGCCGGATGTAATCGAGGGAAATGTCGCAGAAGGTACATTTGCCCCAGTAACAGCCGTGCGCCATGGTCAGCTTGTTCCAGCGTCCGTCACTCCACATGCGGTGCATGGGGTTTACCACTTCAATGGCGGAGATATAATGGTGGAGCAGAAAATCACTGTAATCAGGTGTTCCCACCGCGCCCTGCTTGTAGTCTGTGCAGGCTTTGTTATCGAAGTAGGTCACTTTGTTATCGAGCAGCGTAAAGGTGCGCTTCAGCTCTGTGAGCGGCAGTTTCCCTTCCACATGGGCGATCAGGTTCTCCAGTGGCGCTTCGCCGTCATCCAGCGTAATGAAATCATAGCACTCAAAAACACGGGGATCGGAAAGGGAACGCAGTTCTGTGTTGGCAAACCCTCCGCCCATCGCCACCTTCACATCCGGATAATGCTGTTTGATCCACTGACCGCAGCGCAACGATGTATACAGGTTCCCGGGGAAGGGCACGGAAATAGCAACCATACGCGGTTGTATGGTCTCCATGTGCCTTTGCAGGAGGTTGATGAGGATGTGATCGATATAGGTGTATTCCTTTTGCAGTGCGTTATAAAGTTCGTCAAAGCTGTTGGCGGACCGGCCCAGCTTTTCCGCATACCGGCTGAACCCGAAATGCTCGTCCACACATTCCATGATAAGATCTGAAAGGTCTTCGAGATACATGGTGGCGAGGTGTTTGGCCTTATCCTGCGTACCCATGGAGCCAAAAGCCCATGCGAGGTCTTCGAGTTGTGCGAACCGGCCGGCCTCGGGCAGGAAGTCGCGTTTGCAGATACGATGCGCCAGCGTAGGATTCTGCCCCTGCAGAAAACGGATCACATCGTCGATCGTATGGATGTAATCGTCCTGCAGTGCAATGATGCGGGCAATGTTTTCCGGCAATCCCTCCTGCCGCGGATCAATGCCCTCGAAGAGCGTTTGAAGACCCTGACGGGAAAACAGCGCCAGCGTCACTTCTATGCCAAGGTCGGCCTGGAAGGACGTAATGTTCTTTGTGTTGAGGAAACCCTTCAGGTATGCTGTGGCCGGGTAGGGCGTGTTCAGCTGGGTGAAAGGCGGAGTGATCAGGAAAACGGAAACGCTCAAATCAATTGGTTTATGGGGCAAAATTATCATTAATTCGCGGAAATCGAAGCAGGAGCCGCATTGCTGCTGACTCCGCTTCGACAGGCATAGGCATGGTCACTAGTTAACAGGAGGGGCTATTTATATTTTCCCCGGATAAGTGCATGGCGATTATTGACTTCGAGCTTCCTGTAGATATTCTTGATGTGGGATTTAACGGTTTCCAGTGTGATGCCAAGCAATGCGGCCACTTCCTTGTTGGTCATACCTTCTTCGATGGCCTGTAATATCTGCCCTTCTCGCGGCGTGATCTTTTCTGAGAGGTCATGCGCGGATTTGGGATTGAAATAGGCCACCACTTTTCTGGCAATGCCCGGTGACATCGGTGCACCGCCTTCGTTGAGCGAAACAAGCGCTTCTTTGATCTTCAGCAACGGCGTTTGCTTGAGCAGATATCCCGTTGCTCCGGCACAAAGCGCCTGGAATACCTTGTCCGGATCATCGTATACGGTGAGCATGACCACCTGGCACCGGGACGATCTTTTTTTGATCTGCGGTATGCCTTTGATGCCGGACTGACCGGGCAGGCCGATATCAGACAGCACAACATCCAGTTCTGTATCCGGTGTCCATTCCTCAAGGAAAGACGCCACAGTGGCTGCGGAAACAGGGCATGCGAATCCCGGCTGGCCGTTGAAGAAATCAGTCAACGTCTTTCTGATCTCGGGATCGTCTTCAATCACTCCCAGTTGAATCATATTGCAAAGATGTTTTGATAAAAGAAATATAGGTATCCCTACTTTGGGGGAGGTGGTTAGAAAGGAACGATCAGGCGGAGCAGGAACGCTCCATTTTCCCGTTGGACCGTTAACAGTCCTTTCATGCGAATGGCACGCGCCTGCATATGCTGTAAGCCCATTCCGCCCTGGTAGCTTTTCATCCTTTCTGCGGTGTCGGTATATGGATTGATGATCTCCAGTGTGATCTCCTGTTGGAACTCCAGTAATATCCGCATGCAGTTCCCGCTCGTATACCTGGATGCGTTATTCACCGCTTCCTTGAATATGAGGAAGAAGTTCTGCCGGATCATCTGGCTGAGCGGCCTGGAGGCATAGTCTCCGCGCAGTTCGAGCGTAACGGAGATGTCGAGATCATTTTGCAGGTGATTGATATAATCCCGGATGCGGGATACCAGGTCGTCCGTGGTGTCAAATTGTGCATCGATGGACCATACCATGTCGCTCATCACACCCAGTGCTTCCTTGCTGGATGCGGCTATTTTCTCGAGCGCCGTTTTGTCTTCCGCAATGGATCGGGATTGCATTTGCAGCATATCTGCCTGAAAGTAGATCCGGGTAAGGGAGCTGCCTACTTCATCGTGCAGATCTTCGGCTATCTTCGTGCGCAGGCGCTGCTCACGCATCAGCTGCTGCATCCTGTACCAGAAGAAGAACCATACGAGGGCAATGGCCGCGATGAGGCAGAGTATCCTGAACCACCAGGTTTCATACCACGCGGGCAATACGGTGAGCGGCAGCGTTAATAGTCGGGTGACTGTTGTGTCCCCCGGCCCCCTCGAAGCCAGCTGTAATCTGTATTCCCCGGGTGAAAGACCGGCAAACCCGATCTCCCGCTGCCGCCCGATCTCCTGCCACGGTGCCTTTTCTTTTAAGCGATAGTAATAATTCAGCTGATCGATCGCATGATCCACCCCTCCGAAGCGCAGAGAAAAATAATGCACATCCGGCTCCACAACAATCCGGGGAGCGGACTGGTAGGGCAGGGTGTAATCATGCCGCAACCCCTCCTTTGTGCCTGTGGTAAAGCTGGTAAAGCTGAGTGCGGTGGTCTCAACAGTGGGATCATAGTCGGATAACGCGGTGATATCGAAGGAGGTCACTCCATTCAGCGTGCCAAAGTATAGCCGGCCTTTCTCCGCGAACAGGGAGCCATGGTTGAATTCGTTGGACGGCAGATGATCGAGGCGGGAATAATTGCGGATGCTTCCGCTGTGGGTATCGATGATACTCAATCCGTGATCTGTACCGGCCACCATGTACTTCCCCTGCAGGAACAGGGAGTAGACGGCATCGCCGGCAAGACCGCTGCTGCTGTTGATCTCGCGCAGCAGGTTCCCCTGCCGGTCCAGTATGAGTATGCCGCGGCCGCTGGTACCGGCCCACAATTCGGTTCCCACGATCCTGCAGCAATAAAAATTGGACAGGGCGAGATCGGGACGGGTGCCTTCCATCAATCGTTTTAAGCGGCCGTCAGCAGGAGTATAAACGATGATGCCTTCCATGGTGGAGAAGTATCTTTTATCTCCGGCAATGAGGATGTCGTATACCCGGGATTGCCGCAACACTTCGCCGAGCAGCCCTTTCCATGGAAGTGATATGTTGCCGGTGAGGGCATTCCAGCGGAAAACACCGTTATAAGTGCCTGCCCATCCGGTGGAATCATTTTCTTTGGCAAGACTGATCACATATCGATGCATGTGGAGATGGCCGGTATCTTTGGCCGCCGGCCGGAAAGAGCCATCCCCGGGCCGGAACCATTGCAATCCATTCCCCTCCGTGCCCAGCAGCAACTGGTCTTTATTCCATGGCAGGCACGCATATACGAAATCGTTCGATACTTTCTTCTTTTCTCCGGTCCTTTCGTTGACAGCGATGAATTTCTCGCTGTAGGTTCCGATGTACAGCAGACTGTCTGTATGCCGGTAAATACAACGGATACTGTTGGGGGTGGTTTCGGCGGATGGACTGTACAGCAGGTTCCTGAACGGCGTTTGCTGCTGCGTGATCTCCGCAATGCCTTTATTGAAAGTGAAATAGGTTTTGGCTCCTTTTCCCCAGATGGATTTAACATCATACCGGGAAAAGTTTTCAGACAGGCTGGTGATCATGTCTCCTTCTTTCTGCTCTTGTATGTTATACGGGAAGAAACCGAGCCGGTTGACAAAGATGGCGGGCTGGTTGCGGTTCAGCAGGAAGATGGATATTTTTCCGGGGTTTTTGAGCGTGTCGCAGTGGGGAGTGGGCAGATGGGTGAGGGTTTTGGTATGCACGTCAAATGCATATAATCCTTTCCGGGCGCCGTTTACATAGAACAGTATCTTTCCATGCGCGTGTACAAATGCTTCAGGCCGGGTGATTTCTCCGGGGATAGAATTGTAGCGGGTGATACCGTTTTTGCGCACTTCCACGAAGCCGCCGTTAAAAGTCAGCCACAGCTGGCCTTTGACGGGCTCTCCAATGGCTTCGATGGCGGAGGCCCTGCCAATGATCGGATTATCTTTCATGAGATCCGTCACCAGTTCGAGCCCGGATGATAAAATGCGGTACAATTTCCCATCCCGTGTGCCGGCGTACATACTTCCGTCGGATGCTTCAAAGAAAACCCTGATAAAAAGAAGGCGGGGAATATGCCCCTGTTCTGCGGAAAACCTGATATGCCGCGTGGTCCAGCTTTTGAGATCGAAACAGGTGATGCCGTTCTGCGTGCCTATCCAGAGGCGGTCTGATCTGTCGATATACAGGCGGGTTATAGGCGTATTGACGATGGAAGGCTGGCTGACAAGGTTGAAGGTGAGGAGTTGGTTTCCGTCATAGCGATGCAGGCCGCTGCTGGTAAAGAACCAGAGCATTCCACGATTGTCCGTCAAAGCTTCGCTGATATTTGCATCCCGCAATGTGGCCGGCAGATCGATATAACGAAAACGGAAGCCATCGCCGGAAAATGCGTATGACGAAAAGAGTAAAGAGAGCAAAAGGAGATATAGTCGGCGCATGGTGATTGTGCCTCAAGTATACACATTTTTGCCGGTTCATGCATCGGCATCCTGCGCTTTCCCTTCGAGCCAGCTTTTGAACGCTGTTACCCTTTCCCGGGCAATGATCACATCTGTGTCCGCTTCGGGCTCCAGTTGCAGGATGAGACGGCTGTTGTAATACGTGGTGATCTTTTTGATCGCATCGATATGAATGATGAACTGCCGGTTGATGCGGAAGAACTGGTTCCTGTCCAGCAGCTGCTCGATCTGATCCAGCGAGTAATCCAGCGGCAGCTTTTGTTTGGTGGTGATGGCCCAGGTGGTGCCTTTGGTGAAATGCAGCCAGGCGATATCTTTCGCTTTGACGTAGATCAACTGGTTGTTGATCCGCCCGATGAAACGGGTACTGTCCCGCTTCAGGAATTCTTCCGCGATCTTCCCGATGTCGAAAGCGTAATTGGCGGCCGGCCGGAGCTGTTCGAACTTTACAAGTGCCTGTTCGAGATCGCGGATATCTATGGGTTTGAGGAGGTAATCGATGCTGTTCACCTTGAAAGCCTGCAGTGCGAAGCCATCGAAGGCGGTAGTGAAGATGATGGGAGTTTTAACGCTGGTCTGCCGGAAGAGCTCAAAGCAATTGCCGTCTGATAACTGAATGTCCATCAGCATCAGATCCACGGGCTGCTTTTTCTCCATCCATTTCAATCCTTCCGCCACGGATTCTATCACCGCTATGATCTCCACGTTCGGGCGGCAGGCCTTCAGCAGCTGTATCAGCCGCTCGGCATTGTGTATCTCGTCTTCAAATATGACTATTTTCATGTTTGCTCGATGATGGGGGCTTTTACGATGAACATCTGATCTGTTTCCGTTATATCGATCTGCCGGTTGCTGATAAGGGCATAGCGTTTCCGGATATTTTCCAGCCCGATCCCCGATGATATTTCCGGGTAAGCTTTTTTGCGAACGGGATTGCTGACAACGATGCAGCCGTTTTCGCTGACCACCCTGATATGCAGGGGTTCATTCGTGGAGAACCGGTTGTGCCTGATAGCATTCTCGATCAGCAGCTGCAGCGTAGCAGGCGGGATCATGCCGGATTTCGCTTCCTCATCGATCTGTTCTTCGAAGATAATGCTTTGCTGATGCCTGATGCGGATCAGGTAGAGATAGGCATCGAGGAAATCCAGCTCGGTGCGTACGGATACAAGGTTCTCGAACTTCTTGTCCAGAATAAACCGGTAGGTTTTGGCGAGTTGCGTGATGTAATGGGCAGAGATATCCGGACTTTTATACACCAGATTGGTCAGTACGCTGAGCGAATTGAAGAAAAAATGCGGGTCGATCTGGTTCCGCAATGCTTCATACTGCGCCTGGATATTCTCGCGCATCAGCCGTTCCGCCTGCACCTGGTATTCTTTCCAGGCGGTGTAATAGTAGATGATGCCGTTGAATGTAACGATCAGCACAAAGAACATGAATATCCCGAAGTTGAGATCGTAGCTCAGCGACGTAAAGCTTTCCCAGGCTTCGTAGCGGTGGAAGAAGAGGATGTCTGATACCGCATACAGAAAACCGAAAACGTACGCGGCGATGAATCCGTAGATCAGCAGGCAACAGCATAGCAGCAACAGTTTCCGGGCGGGTTGTTTGTGAACCGACTTTCTTTCGATATACCCTACGAGGCGGGTAGCACCTTCCCATACCAGCAGTCCGAAAACCACATAGATCAGGCTGAACAGCTGGCCGCGGAGGTTCATCACCCGCAGCCCTGTAGAGAATGTATGGTCGAAAGATTTGAAGATGACGCTGAAGGTGTACAGGATCAGGATCCTGGAGAGATACAGGAACAGCTTGCTGGAAAACAGTCTTTCATTCGCCTTGAAATCCATTTTATATTCGGGTTGCCGTCTGCTCATCTTTGAAGATAGTTATTTTCTTTAAACCAATGGAAAGCGCCGGTGATGGCATCTTCCACCGGTGTGTAGGCGAGATGTAGTTCCCGCTCTGATTTTTTGCCGGTATAGTAGTTGTTCAGGCAAAGGAGACAGGCCGATGTGTTGTTCAGTTTCATGGGGCTGCGGGTGAGCCGTTGGATGAGGGAGCCTGCCATGCCTCCGAGCTTCAGTATAAAGGCAGGGATCGGGATCATGATCCTGCGCTCCCTTGCGATGTGGTTCAACAGGCGGAAGAACTCGCGATAGCTCAGGTTTTCACCGGCCAGCAGATAGCAGTCGCCGATCCTGCCGTGTGTGATGGCGTTGATGATACCGCGACAAACATCCTGGATGTGCACGAAATTCTTACCGCCCGGCGGGTAGAAGAGTATCTTTTTCTTTAGGCCGTACAGGATCAGTTTGCCGGAGCTTGGTTTCACATCGTAAGGCCCGATCATGAAGGTGGGGTTTATGATCACGGCGCGCAGTTGCCGGCGCTCTACCTGTTCCAGGATGAATTGCTGGGCGAGGTACTTGCTGTTGATGTAACCGGAGTTGACGTGAAAAAGCGTGAAACCGTTGAGCTCATGGCCCGGTTCGGCTTTGCTTCCGGGCCCGATCGTGTTGGCGGTGCATACATAAATGAACCGCTCAACATGATGAGCCAGGCAGGCTTCCGCTATATTTTTGGTGGCGGTGAAATTGATCCGCTCATATGCCTCGAAGGAGATGCCCCATTGTTCGGTGATGCAGGCGGCATGTATCACGATCTGGCATCCTGCTACGGCCTGCATGACCGTTTCCCTGTCATCAATGCTGCCGAAGAATACCTCGCATGGAATATCTGCAATCACACCGAGGTTGGCCGTCGGCCGCACGATCACTTTCACTTCATATCCCAGTCTGAAAAGCTCCCGGGTAAGATTGGCGCCCAGGAAACCGCTTGCGCCAGTGATCAATACTTTGTTCATACTAATTGTTTTGCAGGGAGGGCTGGTACCGGATCTCCTTCTTTACGGCACCCGATACGATCTTCAGTTTTAAGTCCAGCGGCAGGATGCTCATCAACAGGTGATTGACCTTGTTCATCCATCCGGGGATGATCACCGGTTGCCCTGCCAGCGTTCCTTTCAGCGCAATCTCCGCGATCCTGGGCGTAGGCAGCAATCCCAGTTTCCCTTTCAAACCCTGCCCGATGATCCTGCGGGATGTGTTGGAATTAGTCATGATAGGACCGGGATATACTACGCTGACGGAAAGCCCTGTGCCCGACAATTCCTCGCGCAGCCCATGCGAGAACGAAGAGATAAAAGCTTTGGACGCCGGATACACGGTTTTAAAAGCGATAGGCGTGAAAGCCGCCATGCTGGATATGTTCATGATATAGCTCCGCTCATGTTCCAGCAGATGCGGTATCAGCAACCGGGTCACCAGCGCTGTACTCCGCACGTTGAGCTGGATGATACGGTCGATATTCTCAAGGGAGGTATCTGTGATAGGGGAAGTACCGCCGGTACCGGCATTGTTGATAAGGAAATCGATATCGAAAGTCGTGGTGATAGCTTCGATATTGCTTTTCAGCGCATGGCTGTCCGTCAGGTCAAACTCAAACACCCGTGCATCTACCTGGTACTCGCGGCAGAGGCTGACGGCGAGAGAGCTGGTGTTCCCGCCGGGAAGCGCCACCAGTATAACGTTCATGCCGCTTTTGGCGCACCGTACCGCGAACTCCCGGCCCAATCCGGCACTCGCTCCCGTGATAAGGGTGTATTTCGCTTGTTTCATGGCTGCAAAATGCAACCCGTGTGCTTTCCGGCCAGCAATTTTTCTATGAACCGGGGAATTATGCCCTTGAACCGTCGAGTTTGTACCGCATTTCCTGGTTGTATTTGTTCCGGTATTGAATGGGTGAAAGGCCGGTGATCTTTTTGAATGTGGTGCGGAAGGCTTTGTTATCCGTATAGCCTACTTTGTACATCACCTCGTTCACATTTTCGCGGGACGATTCCAGGCTCATCTTCGCCGCTTCGATCTTCACCCGCTGGATATATTCGATCACGGTATTGGCGGTGGCTTTTTTGAAGCGCCGTTCGAGGTTCCTCCGGCCCAACGCCAGCATGGATGCCAGCTGATCTACCGTGATCCTTTCCTGGAAATTATGCTCGATAAATTCCTGGGCCTGTTTCACGGGCTCATCTTCATGGTCCTTCTGCCCCTTGAATATCGAGAAAGGCGACTGGCTGCCGCGCTCGATGTCTATCTGGAACACCTTGGAGCAGAATATCGCCACATCCCTTCCGGCGTACTTTTCAATCAGGTACAGCAGCAGGTTGAGATAGGAGTAAGCGCCGCCGCTGGAATAGATGCCGTTGCCGGATGTTATGATCTTTTCAGTTACCAGCGTTACTTCGGGGAACATTCTCCGGAAATCGTTGGCGGCGATCCAATGGGTAGCGCATTCCCGGCCGTTCAACAGACCCGTGGCCGCCAGCAGGAAGGCGCCGAGGCAGAGGCTGGCCACTTCCGCGCCGCTCTTGTACTGGCGGATGATCCAGGGGATGAAATCCCGGTTGGCTTCAATGGCAGCTTCCAGATCGCCATGCAGCGCAGGGATCACCACGAGATCAGTGTGCTTTACATCGTAGATGGTATGATCCGTTTTCACGGTATATAAGCCGCCGTTCAGGGGCGTTTCTTTGGAAAGGCCCACCAGCTGTACTTTGAACATCGGTTCTTTATCCATGCTTACCATGAAGTCATTGATCTCGGTGAACACTTTGTGCGGCCCTTCAATGCTGCCCATAATGGCGCCTTTTAGAACAAGAATGCTGATGTGTTTCATATAAAGCTGTTTTGTAAGTCAAAGTTACGCCGGTTGCCTGTCGCATTCAACCCCTTCGAAAGTCGGTTTTACACCCCGGCATAGTAGAAGATCGACGCTAAATTTGATGGAAAAAGTATGCGCGAGGAATTAATGGAAGCCCTGGAGGCGGTTACATCGGAATTGCTGGAAATGGTCTCTTCCTTCCCACAGGAGGAACTGAACAGAGTGCCCGGTAAAGGCGGCTGGACGGCCGCACAGGTGGCGGAGCATCTGCGTAAATCGGATACTTTTATATGCACTAACCTGTACGGCAATGCTCAAGCCGCTCATCGCGCGCCGGATGAACATGTCGAAAACATTCGCAGTACTTTCCTGAGTGCCGATAACAAGTTCAACGCCCCGGAAATCATCACACCCGGGAACAGGGTATACGACAAAGCGATATTGCTGGCAGACTTGCAGCATATATTGGGAAAGGTGAACCTGGCCGCCCGTACGCTGGATCTTACGGAGATTTGCAGAACGGAAGCGCTGGGAGAGCTCTCCCGGCTGGAAATGCTGTATTTCGTAGTCTTTCATACGAAAAGGCATATACGCCAGATGGAAAGGATAAAGGGGGAAGGGCTTCAAAAGAGCGGGGATTTGGTATTGTCTTGAAGCCAACTGCGACGAGAGAGATCAATTCAACGGCAGACCGGAGGCATTTCCTTTACAGGCGGATCAGGATAAACTCCGATCATGGTCAGCAGATGATCGCTCCGGATGCTGGCCAGCGATGGAAAACACAGCAAAGCGATCAGGCATACCAGGAACTTCGTTCGTGAAAGTGTTCTGATGTTCAGATTAAAGCCGATGTTGATAGTCGTGCTCATGTATCGCATCTTTCTACAAAAATATTTTGCAACGATCAGATGTATGGGTGTAGATGACGACTAATTACAGGCGGATTGCGACTTTCTATCCCGTAAATATTTTCTCCGGAATCTTGATTTTCTTCGCTAAATTCAGGCATCATTCCCGAAATCAATGGTAACAACCTACGAAAGACAACCTTCGCCACTGTTGCGGGATCATATCAGTTGTTACAGTTTGCGAGAGATCGATACCGAAGGAGCTGATCTGTTGAAGCCGCTCTGTGCTAACGATGAAACCTTTCTTGCGTTCTGGCTCACTAAAACGCCCGTGCTCTATGCTACCGGTAAAGGCGTGAGCCAGGTGGATGTGCGGGCACGGCATCTGTTTGGCCTGCAGAGCCGGTTTAACGGGTATCAGACTTTTAATGGAAAGCATCGCTTCTTTGGCGTACAGTTCAAATCAAACGGCTTTTATTCCATTTTCGGTATACCAATGCATCACCTGAAAAACAATCTCCTGCATGGGGATGATGTGATCGGGGATCACGTCCGGTTCCTGGAAGAGCAGTTGTGCGAGGCGGCTACAATGGAGGAAATGGTACAGCTGGCGGATGCTTTTTTTACACCTGTCATGTTACGTCATGGTATTCCCAACGGGCAGCGGCAGATCGCGGCGGCCTGCCATATTATCCGCCAGGGGCGCTATAATAGTATTCCCGGGATAGCCGGCTACGTGAACATGAGTATCCGCAGCTTTGAGCAGAAATTTGTGGAGCAGGTAGGGATCACGCCTGTGGCCTTTGCGCGGATCAAACGATTCCATCAGGCGGTTGAAATGAAACTGAAAACCCCGGAGCAAAGCTGGACCTCCATTGCTGCGTCCTGTAGTTATTTTGACCAGATGCACCTGATCAAAGATTTCAAAGTTTTTGCGGGTGCCACGCCTAAGGCCTTCTTTCAGCATCTCCCGCCTCCGCCGGAACATTTTGTAAAGGAAGAGGTTTGATGTAAATTGGCGCATGTTCGATTTTCGTTTGCAGGTTTTTCACACAGTCGCGAAGCGGCTTAACTTCACCAAGGCGGCGGAAGAGCTTTTTATTACCCAGCCTGCGGTGACCAGGCATATTCATGAGATTGAGCACTATTTCAGGCTCAAATTATTTGAAAGGAACGGTACCCGTGTAAAGCTGACGCCTGCTGGCAAAACGCTGTTGCAACATACGGAAACACTTTTTTCCCTCTATCGTAACATCGAATTTGAAATGAATGCCTTCACACAGGGACATTCCGGAAAACTCCGGATCGGGGCCAGTACAACTGTTGCGCAGTATGTGCTGCCTCCTGTGATGGCTGCCTTTCACGAAAAATTCAGGGACATCCGCGTAACACTCGTAACCGGTAACTCCGGGCAGATAGAGCAGGCGTTGCAGAATAAAGAGATCGATCTCGGGATTGTGGAAGGGAGATCGAAGAGGACTGCGTTGAAGTACAATGCATTTATCAAAGATGAAATCGTGCTCGTGGCGAGGATGGAGAACCCTTTGGTAAAGAAACAAACCATACAGCCGGAGGAGCTGAAAGATCTTCCCCTGCTACTGCGCGAACCCGGTTCCGGTACGCTGGAAGTGATCGCGCATGCCCTGAAACCCCTGCATGTGAAGCTGTCTTCCCTGAAAACGGAGATGCAGCTGGACAGTACGGAGAGTATAAAACTGTATCTGCTGCACAGCGATTGTATGGCCTTCCTGTCAGTGCATGCCATCAGCAAGGAACTCCGGAACAAGGAATGCCGCATCATTGATGTAAAGGGCCTGTCTATCGAACGGGATTTTTATTTCATTCTGCCGCAGGGGCAAACGGATGCCCTGCCCGAGTTGTTTATCAAATTCTCCCGTCACTATAACTTTAAGTAATGAAGGATTACTTGTATTGATTTCTTCTGCTTCCTTCTGCTATGGAACTTTGTGGCATGAAAGAAGTGAATGTTATCGCAAATACAGGGAAAGAGCGGAAGCCGTTGTTGGACCGCAGTATTACCACGAGGGAATTGATCTTCCTGCTGGCCGTCGTTTTTTGTTTGTCCCCGCTTATTTCACCACCTGTCGCCCTGTTCATGGGCATCATCATTGCACAGTTCGTAGGTCATCCTTACCTGCATCTGAATCACAGGGCTACACATATTTTGTTGCAGGTCTCTGTAGTTGGACTGGGATTTGGTATGAACATTCACAGTGCGGTGAACGCAGGGAGAGAAGGATTGATCTTTACAGTGGCTTCTATTATTGGAACATTGCTGATCGGTTGGTGGATGGGGAGAATATTTAAGATAGAGCGCAGGACGGCTTATCTTATTTCAGCCGGAACGGCCATCTGTGGCGGAAGCGCCATTGCGGCGGTATCTCCGGTAATCAGGGCGGAAGAGAAACAAATCTCCGTGGCCCTTGGAACAGTTTTCATGCTCAATGCCATTGCACTGTTCGTTTTTCCGGTGATCGGCCGGGTATTGGGACTTTCTCAGGCACAGTTTGGTGTGTGGAGCGCCATTGCGATACATGACACCAGTTCTGTAGTGGGCGCTGCCGGGAAATATGGAGCGGAAGCCCTGGAGGTGGCAACAACGGTGAAACTCGCGCGGGCATTATGGATCATTCCCGTCGCTTTCTTATCGGCCTTCTTTTTCAGAACGAAAGGTGCAAGGATTAAAATACCTTATTTCATCGGCCTCTTCGTATTGGCGATGGCTGTCAATACCTACATTCCTTTCGTGCATTCATACAGTCACTACGCGGTGAGCGTTGCGAAGTCAGGACTAACGCTCACCCTGTTCCTGATCGGGTGCGGGATGTCCAGGAAATTGCTGTTGTCTGTAGGGGTGAAACCCCTCCTGCAGGGCATCCTCCTTTGGCTCATCATTTCCGCGGCCGGTTTGTGGGCGGTGATATCTTTCCTGTAAGGCCTGTTTATTTCTTCTTCAGATTAACTGTGATACTGTTCCCCCATTGGATAGGCGCTGTGGGTGCCGCTGCACTGGTATTCCACAGGCATTCCCGGATGGTGATGTTCATGGTCACGGGGTCCAGTACGGCAAAGAGGAAAGAAAGTTTTTTCTCGTCTGCTGCGGATGCAACACCTTTCATGGGAGAATCGGCGCTCGCTGTGCTGAGGGCTACATCGTTATCCGGACCATTCCAGGTATAGAATTTACTTTCATGCACATGGCCGTGCAGGTACAATGTGACGTTGGGGTGTTGTTTCAGAAAAGCTGCAAAGGCGCGTTGCTCGATGGTGCCGGACACTGTAGCTGCACTACCGTCTTTGAAATGTTCATCCAGCACATTATCGAATTTATCCGTGGAGTTGATGGTGTGAGTGCCATTCGGATTGGTGAAGTGATTGGACACAACAGCGGGCTGGTCATGGGCTACAATCACCACGGGTGTGGTGGCGCTTACATTCTGGAGGTCCTTGTTCAGCCAGATCCTCACGGATGAATCCGGCCACATCTGGATGAAGCAGAAATGCACCCCGGCAATATCTCGGGAATAATTAATGCGATCGTTGTTGTAGTCGTAGGATGCGGCAGTTCTGAGAACGCCGGGTTTGAAGATGTAATTGTATATCTGTGCCATGGAGCTGGCATCGGTCACCGGCTGCATTTTGGCATAATACCCAATGGTATTGGACACATCGTGGTTGCCGGGTACCATCAGGAAAGTGGCTTTCTGGCCGTTCTTATCCCGGAGCGTGAGCCCGTCGAGATAATCCGTTTTGAACTGATCCCAGGATTGTGCGGCGGTTTGCACAGTGGCGCTTACCTCCATCCTGTTGGCAATGTCTCCCGCTTCTATCACATAATCCACAGAACTGATCTTCTTACCTGCATTCACACCACCGTCCTGCGGTAATACCAGATCAGGAAGCGTGTTCATACTGGCAACCATCGCAGCATTCACGGTATGTGCATCTGCATTGGCTTTTCCCTGAAAGGAAGTTCGGGTAATACCATAATGGGCATCTGAAGTGAACACGAACTGTACAGGCTGATTGTTCTTTCCGCCGTCGTCATCTTTTTTGCAGGCGGCCATGGAGAAGATCAGGATGATCGAAACGAAAGATATTTTAATGATCCCGGGCATATGGATAAGTGTCATTTATCCACAAAAGAAAATGTTATTTCGTTTCATTGGAAGCGGCAGTACGGGCTTAATAAATTCATAATTATAACGTAATGATAAATTAACTTTTCCTATCTTGGCGCCGATACTCGAATGTATGATAAGCAGTATTGTTTGTTGAACGCTACACTTTATTGAATGGATAGATCACCATGCTGCACCGGTTTTGGGGCACCCGGCAGATATTCAGTTTATCTTGTGGCGCACCGGACGTACTTCTTGGATTCGCACAAATTTAAAATCACCTCATGAAAAAAAGATTCATTTTATCACTCCTCTTTTCAGCGCTTGTGACTTGTGTATTTGCACAATCGCAGGAGGAACTGGCGGACGTCAGGAAAGATTTGTCCCTCTTCGGAGATCCGGTGGCAAGCCGCCTCAGGAAAGGCGTGAAAAAGAGCGAGATCGAAAAGATCAAAACACCGGCTCTGAAAGAAGCTGCACTCGCTATGCTGGACAAGCAGTATAACACGGAGTACCGCCTGGCGGACTACAAGGCTTATCTTGCTCCTACCACCTTGGGTAAGGAACTGATGATCGGGGATGGATACAGCAAATACGAGAACATCACGGGCATTTACCTGCCTGTGGGTAAACACATCGTATTGGTGGATAATATTGCGGAAGGGAAGCAGGTGAACCTCCTGGTTCCCAACTGGAACCGCCACGCGCCTGAAGGCATTGAGCCTACCAAGGATCCCGCGGGCTGGGGGATCGTCAGGAAGTCATTCCCGCTGCACAACGGTATCAATGTTATTGAACTGAAGGATTTTGACGGACTGGCGTATATCGACTACTATACCGATACCCCGGAGAAAGAGAAGGCGGTGAAAGTGCATTTTGTGAACGCGAAAGTGAATGGCTATTTTGATATTACCCGGCATAAAGACGCCGACTGGAATGCATTGATCGATCATGCGGTGTATCCCGTTCTGGACGCTATCGGCCGTCATATCCAGATCGCATATCCGGTGGCGGATTGCAAGAAATACGCTTATGGCAGGGGCGTGGAGCTGATCAGCAATTATGACTCGCTGGTGTATCGCCAGCACCGCATCCTTGGCCTGATCAAATACAACAAGGTGCCGAAGAACCACATCCTCGCACGTGTGAACTTCAATTACTACATGTTTCGGGACGGAGATGGCGTAGCTTACATGGGTACACAACCCGGTAACGCCATGCCGCTGGTAGTGGACCCGGCGAGGGTCATCAAAGGGGATCCCTGCTGGGGCTTCAGCCACGAAGTTGGCCACGTGCACCAGGTGCGGCCTTATTTTAACTGGGGCGGTTTGGGCGAAGTCAGCAATAATATCTTTTCCCTGTATGTGACCACCTCATTCGGCAACAAAAGCCGCATATCCGAGCAGAAGAACTATCAGAAAGCCCGGGACAGCATCATTGCGCGGAAAATCTGTTACCTGCAGGATAAAGATGTGTTCAACCGCCTGATCCCTTTCTGGCAACTGCAGCTCTATTTTGCGGGTAAAGGGAATTATATGGACTTCTATCCGGACCTGTTTGAAGCATTCAGAAAGCAGGGTGCGGCTGCCAGGGCGGCCGGACAAGGAACGAAAGCCGGTGGCTGGGGAGACAGGGGACGTAATCCCGCTGCGCATCAGCTCAATTTTGTGAAAACGGCTTGTGAGGTCAGCAAAACAGATCTGAGCGACTTCTTCGACAAGTACGGATTTTTCCACGTAGGATCGTTCAACTACGAGGATTACGGGAGGTACAGCTATAACATGACGCAGGAGATGGTAGACGCCTGCAAGGCGGAGATCAAAGCGATGAAACTGCCGAAGCCGGTGGTTGATATCAGTATGTTGGAGGATTAATTCTTGTTAGATGAGTTAAAAGGAAAGGGCCTGCTATATAGGCTGGCTCTTTCCTTTATATTAGGAGGAGTTACCGGGATCATGCATCTGTGAGGGTGATCACTTCTTCTGCCAGTTTAGAAAATATCCGGTGAAATTCCCTCCTCTTTTTCTGATCCTGCTGTAGAATGGCGCCTACATGTCCGAACATGTTATCTTTTAGCGCAAAGACCGGGGTCTGATGTTCCTGTGATGTCGCGATCAGCGTATTGAAATCCGGAATTTGCACAAGGCAATAACTGTCTGTAAAATCTTTCCTGACTTCCTGGTATTTTTTTCTATCCAGCAACATATCAATTTTATACATTGCGGGCACAAATTCACTTACAACTGATTCGTTGATCCTGTTTATCCAGGATTGAAAACCTTCAGTTGCTTCGCCATTCCTAGGTCGGTATTTTTGGATGATGGTGCCCAGGAACTTGGGGTAACCC
This sequence comes from Chitinophaga niabensis, assembly GCA_017849435.1. Lineage (GTDB taxonomy): Bacteria > Bacteroidota > Bacteroidia > Chitinophagales > Chitinophagaceae > Chitinophaga > Chitinophaga niabensis_A. The sequence continues at coordinate 410,621 of JAFIGY010000020.1, read as the reverse complement.
TTGGGAAAAGGATACGCTGCATTGTCTAGCTCATACATGCTTTGAGCTCTTTCGGACCACTTCTTCCATCGGGGGAAAACTGTATTTAATGAATCGATAGCCATCTTCGAAAAATAATCCGGGGATGTAGGTACAATGAAATAGTCACTGGTCATTAAAATATTTTGATTGAGCGCACCAAGACTGGGGTTCATGTCGATGAGAACAAAATCGAATTGAAATTTCTCAATCTCTTTTTCGAGATAAAATGAGAATGCTCCTGGAATGTTCTTAAGGGCCTGGATAGAGCTGGACAGCTCCTGCGCTATGCCCATCGTTATTTCATATTCTGAAAAATTTATATGCCCCGGGATAAGGTACAGGTTTTTTATTTTAGCTACTTCAACCGGTTCCCCTGCTTCAATGAGCTTTGGAAGAGATTCGTAGGCTGACTTTAGGGCTGCTTTGAGGTTTACGTCCGGGTTTTTCAGATAGAAATTCTCAAATTCCTCACTTGCAGAGTACCCTAATATTAATCCTGTTAGATTACACTGGGGGTCGGCATCAACAAGTAATACTTTATACCCTTTTTTGGCAAGCATCCATCCCAGATGAAATGTTGTAGTAGTCTTGCTTACGCCTCCTTTGTGATTAAAAAGCGATATCTTCCGAGTTCTTTTCTTGTCGCTCTTTTTAATTTTTCCCATATGGCTGAGGTTTATTGATCCCTGCTTTAGTTTTGGTGTTTTATATACAGATGTAAAAGTGGGCATAAGGGTGAATGGAGTGCTTGCAAAATGCATCTGAAGGTATAATATGGTTTTATTTCCACTCAATCTTTTTTATGATGTTGCATATGAAGGAACTCTATTCCCAAGAAGACTGCAAATGATAAGAGGGATACTACTGCAAGAAATGGAATATTGTTTTCCTTTTTATTAAGGATACTGTTACACCCATTGGTAACCTGTATAGAGAAGCTTTTTTCAACACCATTCGGCGAAATAATATTTCCTGAAATGGGTAAAAAAGGATGAGCAGTTACAATGTTATTCCCAGTAATGCAAAAATTTCCTGCTGCCCTTTTGAGGTTACGATCAGTTCTCGCGAGAACTGCACTTTTTTAAACCATTTTTTCTCGTGCATTTTGTTCAACAGCATGGCCCCAAGCTGCCCCGCCAGATGGGGGCGGCGCTCAGACCAGTCGAGGCACTGACGGGTTAAAGGACGGCGACTGCCCGAAAAATCGTCCTCAAAAATGTCGAACCCTGCCAGCCACTTCCATCCTTTACCCGTAACCTGGTAGTGGTCATCGGATTTTTTCAAAAGACCTTTCTCCTCCATGGTCTCCACAATTGTAACGCCCACAAAACCGGCCAGATGATCATAGCAGGTTCTGCAATATTTTACTCCGCCCGGTATAGCAGGTACTTTCCCGTGTTTAGGGGAATTTCGATGGGCAAGCTGTGCCAATGCTTCCACCACATAAGCCACTTCCGGATCTGAAAAGGAATAATACCGGTGGCGTCCCTGTGTTTCCACTTTCAGGATATCGGCATCCAGCAATTTCGATAAATGATTGCTGGCAGCAGTAGGAGAGATGTCTGCGGCGGCCGCCAGTTCGCTTGCCGTGTAAGCTTTGCCATCCAGTAGTTGCCAGAGCATCCTGGCCCTGGTGGGCTCGCATAACAAACCCGATATCAGGATAAATCTTTCCTCTACTTCCATGGTTCATGATTGGATGAAGTGTAAATGTAGTCAATCATCGAAATTTGTAAAAAAAAATAGTACAATATGATAGCCGTAATATTTGAAGTATGTCCCGCTGAAGGCCAATGGGACGAATACCTGAACATTGCCGTGGATCTGAAGTCTGAGCTGGAGAAGATAGCGGGGTTCATTTCCGTGGAGCGCTTCCGGAGCATGACCGGGTCCGGCAAGATCTTATCCCTTTCTTTTTGGAAAGATGAGGAAAGTGTAGCGCTGTGGAGGAATACAGCCATGCACCGAACGGCGCAGAAGAAGGGCCGGGAATCTGTTTTTGATAACTATAGACTAAGGGTTGCGGCGGTGCAGAGGGATTATGGGATGCATGAAAGAGAGCAGGCGCCGGATGACAGCAGGATTGTACACAAAAAATCATCCATACAATGAAAGATATCGAGATCATCCTTGATAATAAACCAGGCGCACTGGCCTTATTAGGCGAAACATTAGGCAGTAACCAGATTAGCCTGGAAGGAGGAGGCGTATTCGGTAACGAACAATATGCCATCGCACATTTTTTGGTGGAAGATGCCGGGAAGGCGAGAGAGGTACTGTCGGCGGTAGGTATACAGGTGGTGAAAGTGCATGACGTGATCATCCAGAAACTCAGGCAGGATGTACCCGGACAATTGGGCATGTTTTGCAGACGATTGGCGGATGCCGGTGTGAACATCTTAATACAGTATAGTGATCACTCCAATCAGTTAATTATAGTAGCAGATAATTATCTAAAAGCAAAGCAGGTTTCTGATGCCTGGATGAAGGAATGGTGGTAGTAATGCAGATAAAACAGTAAATTCGGATAAACATCACCGGATGCCCAACCACCCAAACACGTACTTTGCCCCACAGTTATTTATCCCGGAAGGGGTCGCAGACATTGGTTTCTATGAAAAAGCGTTCAATGCAACGATATTAAGGAACTGGAAAAACCCGGACGGCACCATCCATGTTGCGGAATTGTCGATTGAGGGAGCGCTGTTCCATCTGCATCAAAGCAGATAGAAAGCAAGGTGTAGATTATCTTCAGACACCTTGCCCAAAAGTTAGCAGGTTATTATCAGGATCGAGCATCGAGAACTCTTTTTGTCCCCATGGTTTTATCTGCAGATCTCCTGCGGGGTGTATGTCCAGCCCCTTGTCCCGCATGGACTGATACAATTGATCAATGTTATTTGTCCGAATATAAACCTGCCCGTAATTTTCCTTTGGATCAAGTTCCCTGTATTCAAAGAAATGGATCTCTATTTTCTCCTTTTTCACCATCAGGTAACCATCGTAATCCTCCTCTCCGCATTTCTGAAAGCCTAACTTGTTGATATAAAAGTCCCTTGTAACGGCTTTGTCCCTCATGGGCAGTTTTGGGTGGATGTCTGTCAGCATGATTTAATTGTTTTACTTGTTGTAAATATCGGGTTTATTAGGATAAAGATATACACGAAAAAACGGTTCATTAAATGATGGGAAAATATTATGTATTGTGGGTGATGGTTTTCATTTGTATATTTGAGTTTATGAAATGGTTGATGATATTGCTTTCATTGTACGTGCTGACGCTGTCTGCTATCCCGTGCAGTGGAGACGATGCTTGTTGCGGGGAGATTGTTTCCGGGAAATGCGCTACAGATCATCCTGGTCATCATCATTCCGAACTTCCCTGCAGCCCTTTTTTTTCCTGTAATACCTGCCACGGAGTTGTAGTGCCGGGCTTTATACCCGGTTTGAGCACCCGTATCGTCGTAGTAAGGAGTTTCCCTTTTACATACATTCCTCATTCTCTCCCCGGATTCGCTGTTTCCATCTGGCAGCCACCCCAGATAGCATAGTTTTTACTACCATCGAATGTAGATTGACCGGTTATCAACCGGGCAGATAAGATATTGCTATCAACACATACTAAAATTAAGATGAGAAAAATTTTCGTTACCGTACTCCTGCTGGGTTTTTCTCAGCTGGTTATGGCTCAACATATTTTTACAGCGGTTATCAAAGATGCCGATACAAAAGAACCGTTGGCAGGCGCCACAGCCTTACTGGCAGGAACCGGTAAAGGCGCCCGGGCAAATGAACAAGGAGTGGTCAGCATCGCAGGATTGTCTTCCGGGAAATATGCGGTCATTTTCCGGTTTCTGGGATACCAGGAGAAGACAGACAGTATTGTTCTTCCACAGCAAGAACATGTTTTAACTTTTTTTCTGGAACGGAAGGGTGAGGAAATTGAAGAAGTAGTGATTTCCTCCACCCGGAGCAATCGTAGTATTAAGGACATTCCCACCCGCGTTGAGTTTATTGGTGGAGAGGAGCTGGAAGAAAAAGGGAATATGAAACCGGGAGATATTCGCATGATGCTGAATGAAAGTACAGGTATCCAAACGCAACAGGTATCAGCTACCTCCGCTAATTCGAGCATTCGTATTCAGGGGCTCGATGGGCGATATACACAGATTCTCAAGGATGGATTTCCCTTGTACGCAGGATTCTCCGGCGGACTTGGGCTGTTGCAGACTCCTCCGCTGGACATGAAGCAGGTGGAAGTGATCAAAGGGTCTTCTTCTACACTGTACGGAGGGGGCGCCATCGCGGGACTGGTGAACCTGATTTCCAAAGTGCCTGTGGCGGAACGGGAACTTAGATTTCAGCTCAACGGTACATCCGCCGCAGGATTGGATGTAAACGGATATTATGGGCAACGTTTTGAAAAAGCGGGCATAACTGTTTTGGCCTCCAGGAATAGTAATCGCGCTTATGATCCCTCCGGTACGGGGTTTACTGCCATACCGGAATTTGAAAGGTATGTTTTCAATCCCAAACTTTTTCTGTATTTCGGCTCCGGATCCAAACTGAACGTGGGTGTTAGTTATATGACGGAACACCGAACGGGCGGCGATATTGAATATATTCAAGGCAGGGGGAACGCCATTCACAGCTATTTTGAAAAGAACAACAGCCAACGGATATCTGTGCAACTGGCATTTGATCATCAGTTCAACGAGAATAACAGCCTTACTGTCAGGAATGCTATCAGTACCTTTAACCGGAAGATATCAGTACCGGACTATATATTTGACGGCAAACAATGGTCATCCTACACGGAAGGAACCTACAGCCGCCGTCAGAAGAATATGGATTGGGTAATGGGGCTGAACGTTTATACTGATCATTTCAGGGAGATCCCCGGAGATTCCGTACCGAAGCGGAACTACAACCAAAGTACCCTGGGAGCTTTTGTTCAGAACAGCTGGAAAGCCATTGGCTGGATGCAAATAGAAACCGGGCTCCGGGGTGATTATATAACGGACTATGGTTTTGCATTGCTTCCGCGCCTGTCAGCCTTATTTAAGATCTCACCAAAGGTTTCCTCGAGGCTGGGTGGCGGGCTGGGCTATAAGACACCAACGATATTTACGGAAGAAACAGAGCGGATACAGTATCGCGGGGTGCTTCCTGTGAAGGCTGATGTAAATAAACTGGAACGGTCGTATGGGGTAAACGTAGATGTAAATTACCGCAGCTCCTTTTTCGACGATAAAGTAACATTCAGCGTTAATCAGCTGTTCTTTTATACGCGTATTACTAATCCATTGCTGATGAAAGGCACTTCCGGCAATCTATACCGGCTTGAAAACGCAGCAGGCTTTATCAGTACGAAGGGATGGGAAACAAATGTGAAGATCGGGTATGGCGATTTCAGGCTATATACCGGTTACACTTTCACTGATGCACAGCTCAATGAAAACGGAACGAGGAGAGAAAACCCGCTTACCGCCCGGCATCGCTTGAATAATGTGCTGATGTATGAGAAAGACGCGAAATGGAAGGTGGGGCTGGAAGCTTATTATTACAGCAAACAAATGCTGAACGACGGAAGTTCCGGGAAACAATACTGGATATGCGGATTTATGGCGGAGAAGCTATGGAAGCGATTTTCGTTGTATGTGAACTTTGAGAACCTGTTGGATACCCGGCAGACAAGATTTGATACAATTTATACCGGCACTATCACGCATCCGGTTTTTCGGGATATTTATGCTCCGTTGGATGGTTTCGTGGTCAATGGCGGGGTGAAGCTGAAGCTGTAATTACCGGAGCTGGTCTTTTGAAGAGAATAAATTGATTTGTTCCAATTCGGCATCGTACCTATCAGAAGTGTAAACGCAATTTGAATTTTGAGCATATGAGGAGGCGAATAAAAAAACAGGGAGGATGAACAGGCTTAGTTTTATCGCTTATTCTTCCCATGATTCAAAAGCCCTTTGCAAATACTCCAAAATTTGCTGAAATTAGGATGAATGTTATATACCCCCTCACTTAAACTATAGATCATGAGAAGATTTTTTCTCGTTGCAATTGCGCTGCAAGTTGCAATATGCACATTGGCTCAGGATTCCACGGTGAGAAAATTAGACGGATTGGTTAGCGCTTATGCACAACTCGGAAGATTTAACGGTACTGTATTGGTATCCCGGCAGGGCAATATTTTACTGCAAAAAGGCTATGGCGTGAAAAACGCCGCTGATAACAGCATGAATGACATAGACACCAGGTTTCAGATAGCTTCAGTTACCAAGTCATTTACGGCTGCTATGGTGCTGAGGCTGGTTGAAATGAAGAGGATGAAACTTACCGATAAGTTAAGCAGATACTATCGCGGCTTTCCTTATGGGGACAGTATCACCATTGAAAACCTGCTCTCGCATACGTCGGGATTGCACAATTTTACGGAGCAGGATACATCCATTAGAGAAACAGATGAAAGGAGAATGGTAGCATATCTGAAAACACTGCAACCTGATTTTGCTCCCGGTACCAACTGGCATTACAGCAATTCAGGTTATGTAATGCTGGGGTATATCATTCAAAAAGTAAGTGGTATGAGTTATTGGCAGGCTGTCAGGAAATACATTTTTCAGCCTTTACAGATGAAGGATAGCGGTTTTGATTTTGCGCATATGTCCGGCAACAAGGCAATTGGTTATGATGTGTTAAATGATGCTGTTAAAGAGCCTGCTGCCGTAACAGATTCTACCGTGCCATTTAGTGCCGGCGCCATTTATTCAACCGTAAAAGACCTGTACAGGTGGCATGCAGGCCTGCAATCGTACAAAGTTGTTGACAGCAGTTTGATGAATAAGGCTTATCGGCCATCGACACTACACAACTATGGTTATGGCTGGCAGACAGATTCCATATACGGAAAGAAAATGGTGTCTCACAGCGGTTCTATTACCGGTTTCGGGAGCAATTTTGCCAGAATACCGGAAGATGACATTTGTATTGCTGTGTTAAGCAACAGGGGCGGCTCTACGTTCGATGTTCAGCATATCACAGACCGCCTGCTGGCTATATTGTATCAGCAGCCTTACTCCATTCCGGTGAAACGGGTACCCGTGACGTTAAATGAAAATATATTGAAACGATATACTGGCACCTACGAAATTGCGGAAATACATTTAACAGTAGAAATGAGCATTAATAATGACTTGCTGATCGCACAGCCATCCAAGGATGGTCACCGCGGACCTACGTCCATTATGCTGCCAATGAATGATACGCAGTTTTATGACAGACGTGATGAAGAAATTGAAATTAATTTTGATATCGATACCAACGGAAAGGTACGCGGCGTAACGATCTTACAGAAAGGAATGCGCAGGTATGCCATGAAAATAAAGTGATGAAATAGTAAGCTGTCCAAATTTTAATGCCCGGTATGCAGTATCGGCACGTCCAGGGCCAACTTCACCTGGTACTAGGAATTGCTGTATTCCTTCCGATAGAAATATCAGCTTACCCTTCTCAATAAAAAAAATTTGTTTCTTTGGAAATACATCGTAATATTGCGATAGTATAAAAGAAATATAGATGGGTGCTACCAAAACAAATTTATTTACCAAACAACAGAACGAAATAGCCGTTATGGCTAAAGCACTGGCGCATCCGGCCCGTATTGCCATCCTGCAATACCTGGTTAAAAAGAACGCTTGTGTCTGCGGGGATTTGGTGGAGGAACTGGGTCTTGCCCAGGCTACCACCTCCCAGCACCTGAAAGAGTTGAAAACGGCCGGGATAATACAGGGCTCCATTGAAGGAGCCAGTGTGTGCTACTGTATCAATCCTATCGTCTGGAAGCAGTATAAAGAACTGTTCAACACCTTCTTTAAGGACGTAGACCTGCAAGCATCCTGCTGCTAATATTTTTTTGCTAAAACATATCGCAATATTGCAATAATACAATAAAATTTATATCATGGCTACTAATGAACAAATGAAGGAACTGGTAAGACAGAAATATAGTGAAATCGCTTTACAGGAGAAGGCTACCAACGAATCTTCCTGCTGCGGCTCCGGCTGTTGTTCCACCGAAGTATATAATATCATGAGTGACGACTACTCCCAACTGGAGGGGTACAACCCTGATGCTGATCTTGGGCTGGGATGCGGCTTACCAACGCAGTTCGCAAAAATCAAAAAAGGAGATACCATCATAGATTTAGGCTCCGGGGCTGGTAACGACTGTTTTATCGCCAGACAGGAAACAGGCGAATCCGGGAAAGTAATAGGTATCGACTTTACGCCTGCCATGATTGAAAAGGCCCGGACCAATGCAGAAAAACTGAATTTCAATAATGTAGAATTCCGTCAGGGCGATATTGAAAAGATGCCTGTAACCGCTAACGTAGCAGATGTTGTTATCAGCAACTGCGTGTTGAACCTGGTTCCCAACAAAGACGGCGTTATCAAAGAAATTTTCCGCGTACTTAAACCCGGTGGTCATTTCAGCATTTCTGACATCGTATTACAAGGCAACCTGCCGGCCAGTATCCAGCAAGTGGCGGAAATGTACTCTGGTTGTATATCTGGCGCCATACAGAAGCAAAATTATCTGGGATTGATCGAAAGCAACGGATTTAAAAACATCACCATTCAGAAAGAAAAGACCATCACCATTCCGGACGATATTCTTTCCAACTATCTCAGCGCTGAAGAAATAACTGCCTTCCGGTCAGGTAATACCGGTATCTACAGTGTTACGGTGTATGCCGAGAAACCAGCGGATGCGGCCTGCTGCCCTCCGGGATGCTGTTAATAATCGTTTCGCCTGCTGTAAATTGGAATAAACAACACCACCTCATATGACCATTCAGCCAATGACAGCCATTCACGGCCACCAGGTATTTAAACATATTCAGACAACAATACACTATGCAAAATTGTAATCCGGCCCAACGCAAAAAACTGGGTTTCTTAGATCGGTACCTCACCTTATGGATATTTCTGGCGATGGCCATCGGCATCGGCATAGGATACTTCTTTCCATCTTCTTCCGGCTATATCAATTCTTTTTCTACCGGCACCACCAACATACCGCTGGCACTCGGGCTTATTCTGATGATGTACCCGCCATTGGCAAAAGTGAAGTATGAAAACATGGGAGAAGTGTTCCGCAATACCAAAGTATTATCTGTATCCCTGTTATTAAACTGGATTATCGGGCCCATCCTGATGTTTGCGCTGGCGGTTCTGTTCCTGCATGGCTACCCTGAATACATGACCGGCCTTATCCTGATCGGCCTTGCCAGATGTATCGCTATGGTCATCGTATGGAATGAACTGGCAGATGGCAACAGAGAATACGCCGCCGGACTGGTGGCCTTAAACAGCATCTTTCAGGTATTGTTGTATAGTGTATATGCCTATGTGTTCATCACATGGCTGCCTACTGTGTTCGGCATGAAAGGCATCACGGTAGCCGTATCCATCGGCGAAATCGCCAAAAGCGTTGGCATCTATCTGGGTATTCCGTTCGCAGCCGGTGTTATCAGCCGTTATGGCCTCATCGCATGGAAAGGAGAGAAATGGTTTCAGGAAAAATATGTTCCCTTCATTTCCCCGATCACCCTGATCGCCTTGCTGTTTACCATCATCGTGATGTTCAGCCTCAAAGGAGAACTGATCGTCCAAATTCCTTTTGATGTAATTAGAATAGCGACCCCGCTGGTGATATATTTCGCCATCATGTTCCTGGTGAGTTTCCTGTTGGGCAAAGCAACTGGTGCGGATTACTCTAAAAACGCCTCCATTGCCTTTACCGCTGCCGGGAACAACTTTGAACTGGCGATTGCCGTAGCCATCGGTGTATTTGGTATCAACTCCGGGCAGGCTTTTGTTGGCGTGATTGGCCCGTTGGTAGAAGTACCTGCCCTGATTGCACTTGTCAACGTAGCCTTCTGGTTCCGGAAAAAATGGTACAGTAACAAACCAGCTGCCACCGTTACCATAGAAGCATAATATTGATTCAGGTAACTAAAGATATTTTTGATATGACAAACACAAAAATGACATGGCAGGCATTTAAAGACCAGCTCCAACTTTACCCTGATCAGACTTTACAATTCCAGTATTCAGCTAACAAATAGGTAGAAGCTTCCTTATGAAAAAAATATTAGTACTCTGCACCGGCAACAGTTGCCGCAGCCAGATAGCAGAAGGATATCTCAGACATTTTGCCGGCAACAAAGCCGAGGTGTACAGCGCTGGTGTGGAAACACACGGCGTTAATCCGAAAGCCATTGCTACCATGGCGGAAGATGGGATTGATATTTCCCATCATACCTCCAATAACATTTCCGAGTATAGCAATGTCCCTTTTGATTATGTGATCACGGTTTGTGACAATGCAAAAGAAAGGTGTCCTTTTTCCCTACCACCGCGCAGAAGTTTCATGAAAACTTCCCCGACCCGGCAAAGGCTGCCGGTACCGAGGCAGAGGTGATGCAACAGTTCAGGGAAGTAAGGCAGATTATAAAAGCATATACCCAATCCTTTGTCGCAACACATTTTTAATCATCCAAACAGATTGTCAAAAAACTATTTATGAAAATTGCTTTATTCAGTGACGTACATGCCAACCTGCCTGCGTTGGAAGCTTTCTTTAAAGACGTTGAGCAGCGGAAACCGGATGCCATCTACTGCCTGGGCGATCTGGTTGGCTACAACATCTGGCCCAATGAAGTCATTAACGAAGTACGTAAACGGGGTATTCCAACCATCGCCGGTAATTACGATTTTGGTATTGGCCGCAGCAGCGATGATTGCGGATGCGCCTACAAAACAGACACTGAAAAAGCAAATGGCGCCGTGTCCATTTCCTTTACCAACAGTATCGTACATGACGATGAACGCCGCTATCTGCGCACCCTGCCTGCACATATCAAAGTAGAGTTCCAACTCAACAATGATAAACTGAACCTGCTTTTAGTGCATGGCAGCCCGCGTAAAATCAACGAATACCTGTTTGAAGACCGGGAAGAAAAAAGTATGCTCCGAATCATGGCAGATGCCGATGCAGATATCATGTGCTTTGGTCATACACACAAGCCTTATCATAGAATACTGCCTTCTATGCCGGAAGAAAATCAGCACTACCGCCATGCCGTCAACATCGGCTCCGTGGGCAAACCGAAAGACGGTGACCCCAGAGGAGGTTATGTCATCCTGCATATCAACGACAATAGTAGTATTTATGATAAAGGCAGTATACAGGTGGAGTTTGTCCGTTTTGAATATGATGTTGAAAAAGCTGCCAAAGCAGTAGAAGACAGTCCACTACCGGATGCGTACGCCGAAAGTTTAAGAAAAGGAATATAACAACAGCACCATTCTATGACCATTGCCGTCTTTAGCGATATACACGCCAACCTGCCTGCGTTAATGGCCTTCTTTGAGGACGTAGCGCAGCGAAAAGCGTATAAGTCTTTTTTCTGGCTGACACACTTTTCATTTGTTGGAATGGGTGGGGCGTACCGGTGCGGGCACAAGAATTTAGTATGTCAAATTTGTGTCGTGAATAGCGGGAGAAAGCGATAAACTGTTAAAAACGCCACCTGACTAAATGAAAAGAGGCTCGTAAGTCACATACTTACAAGCCTCTTTCGTGCCCAGAACTGGATTCGAACCAGCACACCCTTGCGAGCGCTGCGACCTGAACACAGTGCGTCTACCAATTTCGCCATCTGGGCATCCTTGTGTTAAGGGATCGCAAAGGTAAATGAATTTTTGAAACTTCCAAATTAGTTAAGGAGAATACGCTATAAGGTTGTTCAAATTTATCTGTAATTTTACCCCCGAGAGTAACCGAACATTTACCTGTATTAGGGGCTGACTGCCCTTTTTCACGTATGAAGCAACATCAATTCGAGCAACTGCTCAAACTATCCAGGGATATAATTTGTATTGCAGGAATTGACGGATACTTCAAGGAAATTAATCCGGCCTTCACCAAAGTGACGGATTGGGATGAACAGTATATCCTGCGTACACCCTTTTCTACATTCGTGCATCCGCATGATGTACTCTTATTTAATAGTGCATTCGACAAGCTGTTGAAAGGCGATGCCTCTATGGACTTTACCTGCCGTTTTGCCACCCGGTCAGGATTATACAGGCTTTTGCAATGGTCTGTTAACCATGATAAGGCTACTGATCTCATTTTCGCGATAGCGCGGGATATTACGGAGGATCGCCGGAAGGAGGAAGTGCTCGAAGCCAGTCAGCATAAACTGAGCGCATTTTTTGAACATTCACAGGGACTGATGTGCACCCATGACCTGGAGGGCAAAATATTATCCATTAACACTGCCGGGGCCGCACTGCTGGGATATACCATAGCGGAAATGGAACAAATGGGTATTTACGACATTATCCCGGACAATCATCGCGTCGCTTTCAAAACATACCTGCAAGGCATTCGGGAGCATGGCACTGCCAGCGGACAGATGACCACAGTGCATAAAGATGGCTCCCATCGCATCTGGATGTTCAACAATATCCTCGAAAAGGGGATAGATGAAGCTCCTTACATCATCGCCAATGCGATCGATATTACGGAAAGATATCTTCTGGAGAAGGACCTCGCCCGCACGAAAGAAATGCTGGAACAAACCAACCAGGTAGCGCGTGTAGGCGGATGGGTGATAGAGATGACGGGAGAGAAGCTTTACTGGACCGATGTTACGAAAGAAATCCACGAAGTGCCGCCCGCTTTTGTGCCGGACATGACCACAGGCATTCATTTCTTCAAGAAAGGAGAAAGCCAGAATAAAGTGATCCGTGCGCTGAACCGCGCTACGAGGGAAGGTAAGCCCTGGGACCTGGAAGTCCAGATCATCACCGCAAAAGGCGTTGACCGATGGGTGCGGACTTTCGGGAACGCTGAGTTTGAAAACGGTGTCTGCAAGCGCCTCTACGGCGCTTTCCAGGATATCGACGACAAAAAGAAGATCGAACTGGAAACGCTCACCTCCAGGAAACTGCTGAATGACGTACTGCAATCCGCCTCCGAAGTGAGCATCATCGCCACGGACCTGGATGGATTGATAACGCTCTTCAACCGTGGCGCGGAAAGGATGCTCGGGTATACTGCTGCTGAAATGACGGGCAAATACCTGTTCGATATTGTGCACGATCCGCATGAGGTGCAGGATAGAGGTCTGGAGCTCTCGGCCGAAAGCGGGGAAATAATCCGGGGCATGCGGGTGTTCGTCTACAAACCGGAAATGGAAGGCTCGGAGCAACGGGAATGGACTTACATCCACAAAGACGGCTCCCGTATGATCGTTTCGCTGGTGGTGACCGCCATCCGGAATGTAAGCGGCAACATCACCGGCTATCTCGGTATCGCTATCAATATCACCAAACGCAAGCGAATGGAGGAAGCGCTCATCGCGGCTAAATTGCAGGCGGAAAAGATGAGCAATACCAAATCAGAGTTCCTCGCGAACATGAGCCACGAGATCCGCACGCCGCTCAATGGTATTATCGGTTTTACAGACCTCGTGATCAAAACAAAACTGAACAAAGAACAGCTGCAATACCTCACCATCGTGAACCAGTCCGCCGGCCTGCTCCTCAGCATTATCAACGATATCCTCGACCTTTCCAAGATAGAGGCCGGAAAGCTGGAGCTGCACATCGAACAGTTCAACCTGCAGGCACTGGCGAAAGAAGCGGTGGATATGATCACTTTTCAGGCGCAGAAAAAAGGACTGGAAGTATACCTGCATATCTCGGATGATATCCCGAAGTTCGCGGAGGGAGACGCTTTTCGCCTGAAACAGGTACTGGTGAACCTGTTGGGGAATGCCGTTAAATTCACGGAAAGGGGAATGATCTCCCTGGGCATCAGGGCAGATAAAAAAACAGGAACGGACCAGACGACGTTGCTGTTTGAAGTGAAGGATACAGGCATCGGCATTCAGCCTGATAAGCAGGAACGGGTGTTTGAGGCCTTTTCGCAGGAAGATGCCTCTACCACCAAAAAATATGGAGGTACGGGGATCGGACTGGCTATTTCCAACAAGATACTCGCCCAGATGGGCAGCAAACTGCAGTTGATCAGCCACCCGGGCGTGGGAAGTACTTTCTTCTTCTCTATTCTGCTACGGATGGCGAACCAGCAATTGCCGCAGACGGGAGAAATGACACCGGAAGAAATCACCTCGCCGGAAGCAGACGGTCTGGAAGGACTTTCGGCCAACGTGCTCATTGTGGAAGACAACCCGGTGAATATGCTGCTCTCCAGAACGCTCATCCGCCGGATCATGCCCAGAGCACGGATCGTGGAAGCGGTGAACGGACGGGAGGCGGTAACGGTATGCCGGCTCCGGATGCCGGATATTATATTTATGGATATCCAGATCCCGGAACTGAACGGATATGAGGCAACGGCAGGGATACGGTCTCTCGATGGCGGCCGGCATATTCCCATCATCGCTCTTACAGCCGGCAGCATCAGCGGAGAAAGAGAAAAAAGTTTTGAAGCAGGAATGGATGATTTCCTCTTTAAGCCCGTTGTGGAAGAATCACTGGCGGGCATGTTCAGAAAATGGTTAAACAAGGAAAAAAATAGCATGGAACACCCCAATATCGAATTACAACCGGAAACGGTACATGAACATTTTGACATCAACGTATTAAAAACATATCTGGGAGAGGATATAGTCGGTGAAGAGATATTACAGCTCACCTGTTCGGAGATACGGAAATCATGCGGTATGTTGGAACAGTATATCCTTGAGAAGAATCTTAAAGGGATCAAAGCGCTCGGGCACAAACTGTATGGCACATCCGCCAGTGTGGGATTGGGCCTGCTGTCTAAATACGCGCGGCGGCTGGAAGAGTTGGATGTTTTTGATGAAGCGGTCGTTACGTCCTTATTGAAGGAAGTATCCGCTGAAGTTACGCTGATCGAACATATTATCCACCAACGTATTCAAGACGCGCATGAAAATACCTAAGCTCCATCTCTGGATACCTGCTTTCAACAGGTTTTTGTTGTTATCCTGTATTTGGCTGATCCTGATCCTGCTATTGCGCGCTGCAGACCTTGCCGGCGTGAACCGCTTTCCCGCACCGCCGCTGCAACTGATCTCTATGGCCGTCTGGATGGACGTTCTGACCCTCCTTGGGATCATCCGGTGGATCGTGATCCCCTATCTGCTGCTGTACATGCTCGTGAGCCGCAAGCTGGCGGACGGGTTGTATCTGCTGCTGATAATCCTGTACCTGATCATCAGCCTGTCGCTGAACCTGTATTTCCATCAGACGAACGTTCCGCTGGGTGCGGACGTTTACGGATACTCACTGAAGGATATCCGGCAAACGGTAGGAGCGGCGTCAGGCGAGATATCACTGAAAACGATCGGGGTGTTGGCCGGGATCGTTGTTTTGGCTGCCGTTATGATCGTTTGGCTGAGCGGGCGGAAGATAACCGGCGACCGGAGAGGCTTCTGGTTTGCGTTGCTTTGCCTGGCATTTTGCTTTGTACCGGTATCGCAGGCGCTGACGAGTAACAGGCTGAAACCGGAGTACGCAGGGAATATTGTATTGAACAAAACGGGATTCTTCCTCGTGAAAACGCAGGAATACCTCTTTCCACGGGATTGGGGGGCGGAGGGATTTATTGCGGATGAAAACGGGCTGGACCCGCTGTTCAGGGCTGAGCCGGTAGCGCCGGATCAATATCCTTTCCTCTACAAACCCGCACAAGGCAGCGTGCTGGCGCCTTTCCTCCGGGAAACACAACGGCCGCCGAACATCGTGGTCGTAATTGTGGAAGGTCTTGGCCGCGCTTTCTCCGGGAAAGGTGCTTACCTTGGCAGCTTTACGCCTTTCCTCGATTCCCTGTCCCAACACAGCCTGTATTGGGAAAACTTCCTCAGCGGTGGCGGCAGAACTTTCGCTGTGCTGCCATCCATACTCGGCTCGCTGCCCTTTGCCCGCAACGGTTTTGCAGAATTGCCACCGGCGGAGATGCCCCAATCCCTCAACCTCCTGAACATCACTGCCCGCAACGGCTACCATACCTGCTTTCTCTACGCAGGTGATGCATCGTTCGACAATATGGAACAGTTCGTCCGCAACCAGGGCGTGACCAATGTTGTGGACAAAGACTCCTTCGGTTCCGGTTATGAGCTGCTGCCCGCGAACAGCGGCGGATTCACCTGGGGATATTCAGATGCCGCCCTCTTCCGTAAATACCTGGATATAACGCCGGTGGATACACTAACACCCAGACTGGATGTGATGCTGACCGTTTCCACCCACTCACCGTTCAAAGTGCCGGATCAGGCGCATTTCAACCAGCTGGCGGAAAACAGGCTGCGGGCGCTGGGGCTCAGCAGGGAACAACTGGACGATCAGCTGCAGTATAAATCCGTATATGCGTCTGTGTTATATATGGACAACGCACTTCGCACCTTCTTTCACGACCTTGCGCAGCGGCCGGATTTCAACAATACGATCGTGCTGGTTACAGGCGATCACCGGCTGCCGGAGATACCCATGCGCTCGAAAATCGACCGTTATCATACTTTGCTGCTGATGTATTCCCCCCTGTTGCAGCGCCCGGCTACCTTCCCGTCCATTTCCTCGCACCTGGATATTGCCGCTGCATTCACAGGACTGCTCCAACGGTATCCCGGCTTTGCAGTGCCTGCCTTCGCCACCTGGATGGGCAGCGGACTGGACACTGCCAGGGAATTCCGGAATGTGCATCATTATCCGCTCATGCAAACAAAAAATGATCTGGTGGATTATGTATATGGTACCTGGATGCTCAACAATGGTAGTCTCTTCAAAATACTGCCCAATATGGATCTGGAACCCTCGGAAGATGAAAGCATGACCCGTTTCCTGAATGCCGGCTTCAATGCATTCCGTCAACAGAATAACCGGATGCTGCAAACCGGCAGGCTGCTGCCGGATTCCCTGTACAACGCTTTTATGAAGAAGTGATCAGAACCGCCGCATCAGGCTCACACCAATATTAAACTGGTTGCCGTAGGTATTTTTCTGGTATTCCTCATAATACCAGGTACCATACAGCCCTAAGATGTTCTGCCGCGCGAAAGTCCGTTGCCAGGCTGCTGCGAGCTTGTAGGTCATCAGATCCGTGTTGATGGCGTAGTTGATGTTATTCCGCTGATCATCCGGTGAAATGCCGGTACCCACACCCAGCATGATGAAATCATCCGCTCCGGCGGTATAGTAGCGGGTGGTAAAGTGAAAGGATTTGGAAAGATTGTTCTCTCCGGGTGTGAGGTAGGTGCGAAGATTGAACCAGAAATTGCGGTAATATTTTCCTACGGAAGCGGTATACACCCAGGTGGATGAACTGAAATACAGATACCGGAAACCCAGTTCGGCTTCAAAGCTGCGGGGCAGGTTCGCGTAAAGGGAGAAACCTGAACGGTACTTTGGGAAGATGTCACTGCCGGAATACCCCAGGTTCACATAAGCATAAAAGGTGTTGGAAATATGCGGATAGGCGTCTATTTCGCCTTGTACACCGCCGTCCCCGAACTTATTGGCATAGTTGATTCGTCCCGCTACGGTGCCGAGCTTCGTCTGCCGGGAATAGGTGAGGCTGAGCAGATGCCAGGGCTGGTCAAACCGACGGTCGAAATACGTATAGTCGTAACTGAGATCGATCTTGTTCCTGCGCACCTGGTCTTTGATATTGTTAAGCAGGGATCGGCCGGCTGCATTGGAAGGATTGACGGATAACAGCATATTGGCTGTGGCTGCCGCTTCGGGCAAACGTTTCAACGATGCCAGCACTTTCGCCTTGCGCAGGAGCAGGTCTTCAGACCGGGGATGGTAACTGAGCCCCTTTTCCGTGTATTGCAGCGCTTCTGTGGATCTGTTGTTCCAGTATTCGAGGTCTGTAATGGCCACATAAGCGTCTTCGTACTCCGGTTGCCGTTGCAGCACATACTGGAATTCCGCCCGGGCACTGTCCACCTTATCACTCCAGGTATAGACCCGGCCGAGGAATATGCGGATGTCTGCATAATCAGGACTTTTCGCCAGCGCCATACGGCTGAGCCGGATCGCTTCCGGATAGTCTTTCCGGTCGAACGCGGCTTTCCGCGCTTCTTTGAACAGATCGTCCGATGAAAGATGCTCCTGGCCGAATACGGTGGAAGAAAGAAGACAGATATAAACCACGAGGGAAAAGATGCGCATAGTGCAGGATACGGATTGATATGGACGCAAATTAACATATCCTTTGTTAACACCTTACAATCCAAGGGAATATTTCTATATTTACATTAGCAATGTCCTGGTAAAAACCCTGGTTAGATGAAAATATTAGTAGCAGAAGACGACAACCTGATCCGCAAAACAATCGAGATAAAACTGGCCAAAGATGGCTATGAAGTGATTTCTTGTGCCGAAGGCAGTGCTGCAATGGACCATATACGGTCAGACCGGCCGGATGTTGTATTGACGGATATTATGCTGCCGGCTGTATCCGGGCTCGAGATCGTAAGCGCCGTGAAGGGTAACGGTGACGGCCATATGAAAGTGATGGTGTTGTCTACAATGGGGCAGGAAAATATCGTGGAAGAAGCTTTCCGTCTCGGGGCAGATGACTACATGACTAAGCCTTTCAGCCTTACGGAGCTTTCCATTCGTATCAAAAAACTCATCCACACAAAATAACGACTTAATCGTATTCTTTGAAGCCGTCAGATACTGCGTTCCCTGAGGTGCTATACACCTACACGGTTATTTTCGCCACATTGATGGCGATCGTATTGGTATTAACCTGGTACAGGCTGCGTGTACGCAGGAAACGTTACCGCATCCGGATAAAAGTACAGGAGTTCTTTGATCAGTGGCTGAGCGAAATGCTGCTCGGCGATTTTTCCGAAGGCACACCGTTCGAGACACCGCCGGAGCTGCAGGATATTCCGGCTAATGCAGCAGGCCGCCAGTATGCGATTGATCAACTGATCAATACAAAGAAGAACCTCATCGGTATGGCAGCCGGCAATGTGATCTTCTTTTATGAAAAACTCGGACTGAGAAAACATTCCGTCGAAAAATTCAACAGTCATATCTGGTACAAAAAAGCGAAAGGGATCTACGAGCTGTATATGATGGAACAGCAGGACATGCAGGAAGAGATTCTCGCCTATACGAACAGCCGTAACGAATATGTGCGGCTGGAAGCACAAACCGCTGTGCTCGCATTTTCCGGGTTTGACGGGCTGGTGTTCCTTGATCAGCTCACACAGCCGATGAACAGCTGGCAACAGGTAAAACTGCTGGAGCAGCTTCATCCGCTCGATCCCGGTAACCTCACGCAACTGCCGGAATGGCTGCGTTCGGAAAATGAAAGTGTAGTGATATTCGCCTTAAAGCTGGCAGAGATCTACCAACAATTACAGGTGACGGCAGAGGTCACAGATTGTTTGCAGCATCCGGTGGAACGGGTACGCGGCCAGGCGATCCTGGCCTTAAAACGGATTGGGGACGAAGCAACGCCAACAGACCTGGTGAATCGCTATGCGGTGGAAACACCGGGCAACCGGAAGCTTATCCTTGAAACGCTTGGCTCCATTGCCACAGAGGCAGTACGTCCGTTCCTGGAAAAAGAGCTGGACAGTGGAGATCCGACCGTGCAGCTGCAGGTGGCGAGGATCATTGCGCGGAGTTATCCTGCAGGTACTGCTATCCTCGAGCAAAAAGCGCTGGCGACTCCCTCACCTTACCAACAAATTCTTCTTCACGTTAAAAGCGAATTGGCAAGATGATGCATCATATTGCAGAGTTAATTGTAAATGTGATCGTTTCCGGTATATTCCTGTATTCTATCGTACTGATCTTTTTTTACCTGTTGATCGGACTGAATTCTATTGGTGAAACGAGGGAATACCTGCACAAAAATGATTTCACGGATTACCGTTTGATGGCGGCTTCCCCGCATGCACCCACCGTGAGCATACTGGCGCCGGCTTATAATGAAGGCGCAACCATCGTGGAGAATGTGCGTTCCCTGTTATCACTTTATTACAATAACCTCGAGCTGGTGGTGATCAACGATGGCAGTAAAGACGACAGTTTGCAGAAACTCATTGATGCATATGAGCTGGAGAAGGTCGATTTTTTTGTAAACAGCCGTATCCCTACCAAGGCGGTGAAAGCGGTGTACAAAACACGGCATCCTGCGTATAGCAAGCTGGTAGTAGTGGACAAGGAGAACGGGGGGAAGGCCGATGCGCTGAATGTGGGGATCAATATCGCGAGTCACGATTATATCGTTTGTATTGATGCGGATTGCATCCTGGAGCATGATGCCATCCTGAAAATGGTGAAGCCTTTCCTCGAAGAAGGAAAGGAACGGGTGATCGCATCCGGCGGTGTGATCCGTATCGCGAATTCCTGCGAGGTAACGGGTGGCCAGCTTACGAAGGTGCATCTCCCGGAAAATTACTGGGCCAGGATGCAGGCGCTGGAATACATCCGGGCATTTCTGCTTGGCCGCATGGCGTGGGCGAGGCTGGACGGGCTATTGCTCATATCCGGCGCATTCGGGGCCTTTGACCGGGAGATCGTGATCCAATGCGGTGGTTACAGCACGCATACGGTAGGGGAGGATATGGAGCTGGTAGTGCGTATGCGGCGGTACATGCATGAGCAGAACCTTCCTTACAAAGTAACCTATATTCCCGATCCGCTCTGCTGGACGGAAGCTCCGGAAACTACCCGTTTGCTCGGCCGTCAGCGCAACCGGTGGACGAGAGGAACGATCGAAACACTTCGTTCCCACAAGATCATCTTCATGAATCCGCGTTACGATCTGCTGGGAGCGTTGAGCTATCCTTACTGGCTGCTTTTCGAAATGCTGGCGCCGCTCATAGAATTTGTGGGGTTTGTGATATTCCTCGTTCTGGCAGCATTGCAATTGATCAACTGGCATACTTTCTTCGCTTTTCTACTGTTCATCATCTTTTTCGGCTATCTCAATTCCATTTTCGCGATCCTGATGGAAGTGAGTACCTATAATCAATATCGACGCAGAAAAGAGATCGGAAAACTGATCTTTGCCGCGTTAACGGAGCCTTTCCTGTTCCATCCTTTTGTAGTATGGGCCGGCATCCGCGGATATATTGATTTTTTCCGGAAAAGGAAGAGCTGGGGAGAGATGACGAGAAGGGGATTCAGAAAAGCAGGAACCCAGACCTAAAACTCCCACCAATGGGTATCCGGATAAGTAGTGTCCGGTATAACTGGGTCGCCTATACGGGGCGTTGTGACCCTGACCCGCAACTCCCCCGCGCGCCGCAACGTTCGCTCTACCGGCTCTTTCCATGGATGGCGCGCCAGCGCGAATTTCCCCCAGTGAACGGGCAGTAAAACCCTCGCCCCCAGGTCCACTGCCGCCTGCACCGCTTCTTCAGGGAACATATGTATTTGCGGCCAGTTCTCATTGTATTGCCCCGTCTCCAGGATGGCCAGGTCAAACGGCCCGAATTTCTCCCCGATGGTTTTGAAATGCGCATCGTACCCTGAATCTCCGCCGGCGTAAATACAATATCCGGGCCATTGCAAAATGAAGGAGGTCCAAAGGGAATGATTCCGCCGGAGACCGCGGCCGGAAAAATGACGTGCAGGCGCTGCCGTTAGGGCAAGGTCCGGCGTTGCCAGAGTGGTATCCCACCAGTCCATTTCCGTGATGATGGCCGCGGGAATACCGGCACGTACGAGATCGCGCCCTACACCCAGCGCGGTGTATACAGCTTTGACCCGCGGCGCCAGCTGGCGAAGCGTGGCTTTGTCCAGATGATCATAGTGATTATGCGTGATCAGGAGGATGTCTATATCCGGCATATCCGCCGCGCTGTAGTTGTTGGTGCCTGCAAAAGCCTTTATCATCCCGGGAATAGGGGATGCGTGACCACTGAAAACAGGATCGGTGAGGATGTTCAGTCCGTTATAATGAATGAGGTAGGAAGAATGTCCGAACCAGATGAGCACCGGAGGCCCGGCGGGGAGTGTCTGCAGGTCTGTTTTCACAAAAGGCAGTGGCCGGTCGGGTGCTGTGTTATTGGGCTTGCTGAAGAAGCCTGCGATTACTTTGAAAATGGAAGCGTCTTTAGAGAGCATCTCTGTTGGCGACAGGTTGTGAAAAGCGCCATCCCGGTAATTAGGTGATTTCCATGCGTGTTGCGGGCCCATCCAAACGAATTTTATACAATTTACGATAATGTC
This sequence comes from Chitinophaga niabensis, assembly GCA_017849435.1. GTDB lineage: Bacteria > Bacteroidota > Bacteroidia > Chitinophagales > Chitinophagaceae > Chitinophaga > Chitinophaga niabensis_A. The sequence goes on along the minus strand of JAFIGY010000020.1, from coordinate 388,313 downwards.
GCATTCTTACAATTTCCCGTACCTTTCCACGGTTAATTTCGCAGCATGGTATCAGCAGCCGTATTCAAAGAACTTTGCCTTTCCATGCCAGGGGCGCAGGAAGCGGGTGATCATTGGGGAAACCCTGCATTCCGCACAAAGAGACGCATCTTCACTGTACTCCGGCCGGATGAAATGCGCGCCAATTTCAATTTCACACCGGATGAGCAGGCCGCCTACTGCCAGGCGGATAGTAAAAGCTTCTTTCCTGTAGAAGGAGGCTGGGGAAAGATGGGCTGGACCACCGTTGATCTCAGGAAAGTATCAAAGAAAATGCTGACCAACGCCATCAACAGCGCATGGTACAATTCCGCTCCGCCGAAACTCCGGGAACAGTACAGGGAAGAAAAAGGGTTGTAGCCCGCATTACCTGTACCGTAGTCCCAACTCCTTCCGCCTTTGTTTGGATATCTGCATGTTGATGGGAGAATGCCCTGTGGCCAACAGCTGCCAGGCTTTGTTGGCATCGAACACATCCAGGTAGTTCAGCGAATTATGGAATACGCTGAGGTACTGATCCCTGGCGTAGTAGAGGATACCGGCATCGCGGGAGAGACCATAACGGTCATTCGGCGTGAGTTGTAAACCGGTTTTCACCTGGAGGTTCCTGTTCAGCAGGATGAGCCGGTTCTTCTTCGTATACAGCAATATCTCTCCCGATTTTCTATTGTATTGCCAGGTATCGATCCCCTCCGGTGAAATATAGTGATCGCAGGTAGGCTTGCCGTTGAGATCACGGCGCCAGATCGTGTCTTTTGACCCTGTTGTTTGCAGGAGGAAAACATCATTGTCAAAATCGGCTGCCATCAGGTTTCCGAAGAAATATTGTTGGGTACCATTATCGGTATTGATCAGCCCTATTGCTTCATTGATGTAATCAGACGGTGTTTCGCGGGTGATGATTCTTTTTTTATCAAGACTGCCATATGCATAATAAAGGGGGTAACGGGTGGGGAAAGTAAGCGGATTTCCTTCCTGCGATACTTTCACGTTATGCTCGTCTCCCCAGATCAGCGTTCCTTCTGTTGTGAAATCCGCGAAGATAACATTGGGCAGCTGGCGCAGGAGATTGCCATGCTCACTGTAAAGTTTCAGTACGAAGCTCGCACCATTGTCCCGTTCGCAGAGCAACAGCAATTTTTTCAGATCGCGGGAAGTAGTGATGGTGGATGCCAAAGCAACAACGGAATCCAGCAGCGGTATACTGTCAGGAGAGAGAATACGTATTTTATCCTGCATGTTACCTTTTTTGTCTATTTTTTGGTAGGGGATGATGAGATTGCCCGATGCGGTGAAGCGTACACGATGGGAATCGAATTCAGAGAACGGTCCCGGGGCAATGTCTTCCGGTGGATAAAGGAACTCTCTGTGGCCGAGAACGAATTTTATACCTCTGCCGGTGGAGCAATTGTGCAGGTAGAATTCCGAGGGGTGCAGCGTATCAACATCATTGGCCTGCTGCGATTTTTCCAGTCGACTCGCGAAGGAAGGGCTCACAGGGTCTTTCTTCCTGCTGTAAACGAGCAGTGTATTGTCCCTGTTCATAAAATAGACGTAGCTCCTTCTCTTGAATGTCTTCATCTGTGCACCGGCATCATTCAACAGGATAAAATGTGTGGTATTGTCCTGGGGATTTTGCAATGAACTGCTATATATGTTGAATTTGGCATTCGTAGTGTTGTCCCGGATATTTTGGAATGAAACGCCGTATACGATGAATTTGCCATTATCGGAGATGTCTATGTCGTTTTGCCGGATGAGGGAAGTGGGAAGCGTATCGGTAAAGATGCTGAACCTTGACTGGAGTCCCTGCGTCTGCATGAATTCCAGCAGTCGCATGTTCACATTCATGGTATCGGTGTTAAAGACTTTCCCTTTGATAAAGGGGAACATGTTCAGCGCTTCCACCGGGTTTCTGATCGTGTCTATCTGGTAACACATGAACAGCATGCTCATGGTGCGGTTATAGTCGCGGCGCAGATTGTTTGTGTAGAAATAGAGGATGGTAGATAACAGGAAAAGTGCGGCCAGTCCCACTGCTCCCCATCGCTTCAACCGCCGCATCCGTTGAAGGCTCCTGAGTTGCGCTTCCCGCTCACGATCCGCTTCTTCTTCTTCTTCTCTTTCCTTCACACTGGCATGGTAAAAGTCCATGATCTCCGCAGGCAGGTTCAGCTGTGTGACATATGATCTGTAGGCGTCCAGTTCTTTGGCGGAGAGGTAACCGCTTGTATTCTCCTGGTAGCCTTTGTAACGGCTGCGGATCTGCTGGTCAATGAAATTGGCTTTCCGTTGCTCTTCCGTACGGCGACTGTCTATCAATCCTGCCAGTACGTCATGTGCAAGCTCATACGTTTGCCCGTCCTTGCGAAGTATCTTGCTCCTCTCCAGTTCGTCGAAACACTTTACCATGAGATCACCGGGGCGGTTTTGCAGGTAAGCGGGTACCTGACCGGTGAACCATATTTGATTGTTCACACTCATATATGTCAATGGCTTCTTGGTACCTTCCGGTGTCACGAAAGCATCCAGCACATTGCTCATAAAATCTTCCGGAATATCCGGGAACTCTTTTTGCAGCGCTCCCTGTATTACGGAGATGCGGTCACTCATAAAACGGTCCAGTACTTCGCTCATTCCGCCGAAGTTCTGGATGATGACGGAACTGAAGGTCAGCGGGGGATAGGGATCATTTCCCTGTGTGATCCATGCGGCAGAGCTGAAATACCTGGAATGCCAGAGCTGGTCCAGGTAGATCTGCAGATAAGGAAGCTGTACGGTGTTCCTTTCTTTCACGATATTCATGATCTGCCGGGCATTCTCTTCTCCTTCTTTCAGTGTGATGGAGAACTTCTCGCAGGAACGTGTGATCACCTGGATCACATTTTTTTCATTCATAGGTTCTATGCGCAGGCGGCGGTTACAGAAATCAGGGATTTCTTTTTCAAATTCGCTTAAGCCGGCAAAGAACTCCTCCCGCATAATGAACAACAGATTGCAGAATTGCAGTTCAGACCGGGAAAGGATCATGTCGATGGTATGGATAAAAGTTTGTTTCTCATCTTCGCTTCCCATGATCAGCAGTTCTTCGAACTGGTCAAAGATGAGATAGACCGGCCGGAGGTAGCGGAGATTGATCTGTTGCAGCAATTCAGAGATCGTTTTCCCGGTATCAGGATCCGGTGCTTTGGTTTTCAGCAGGGGCATACTGGGCTGCGGCCATATTGTGGTAGCCTGTAAAGTACCGGAAGCATTAGGCGGTGGCGTTTCCTTTGAAGGAAGGGTCTGCTGCAGTACGGTGCAAAGCGATTCGTTGATGTTTTCAGCGCGGCGGATAAAGAGCGGTACCCAGTCGGTATCATCCATCCGGTTCATCAATCCGCATTGTACGATGCTTGTTTTGCCGGTGCCGCTGGTACCGTACACGAGTACCAGCCTGTTTTTGTGGATGTGCTGGTATAATTGTTTCACCTCTTCATCCCGGCCGAAGAAAATATCGTAATCCTCGCGCTTATAGGGATCGAGGAATTTAAAGGGACTGTCTATGATCTTCTCCATAGGGTTTAAACAGTTGCTTCCTGCAAGGCAAATGCCCTGAAGGCGGTGAGTTGTTTGCAAACAGCTTCATACCGGCTTTGTTCCTGCCTTTCTGTTCTGCCGAATTTCCGGTTGATGTTGATCTCTTCCTGGTCCAGCTCCGCGTCCGGTTTGCTCACGTTGCGGAAGATGTACACGTCCCTTTCGGGGATGTATTGGCCGTATACCACGAGGTTGGACCGGTCAGACCCGCTTTCGAAGGCATTGACGTCTATCACGAGGGGCGAGAGGTTGAGGAAATCCAGCACATCCCCGTCGTACTTATATTGACGCCGTTCTACGTTCAGTACTGTGAGTACCTGTTTGGTGAGCACCACACCGCTATTATCGAGGAACTGTTTGAGAACATAGTAATTCACTTCGTGGCTGGCATTGGGATTCATCAGGCGCACCACCTGGTGGTCAAATTCCGCCTGAAGATCATGCCGGAACTTGTTGATGCGGATGTTCTGCACGCTGGTAAGCAGATACCGGTGGAGGAAGCCCAGCTTCTCGAAGAATATGGACAGCATGTTTTCTGCGGTGAAGCAAAGCTGAGGGATCTCGGAATCCGCGAGAACCGCAGGTTTGTCTGCCCGCACTTTGCTGGTATAAGTGGCATTGCGGATATAGGAGAGATAGTCGCATGCCTCGTGAAACCTGGCGTTTTCTGCATCCTCCTCCCGCAACGTCTTCAGTTCCGCCACAAAGTAGTTGACATCGGGAAGCGTATCGATATACTTGCGGATATCTTTGATGAGTGAACTGTAGTCGTAAGTAGCACGACCGTCAATATCGAGATTGAAATACGTGGTGAGCCGGTCTGCAATGTCTTTCGGGAACGTTTTAACGCGCTGTGTGATCTTGAGTTCCCAAAGCTGCGAGATCATGATGATGCCCATGAACTCGGCCGTAATGTGGAATACCCGTCCGATCTGCGCCAGCCTTCTGATACCGGGCTGCTTCACCGCTTCGTCGGTAAGTTCGGCTGCAAATAATGTTTTCAGTTGTATGGCGATGGGATGCGGCAGTACTTCCAGGATCGTTTGCTGGAATTTGTTGTCATCCACTACTTCCGCGAGTTTCTTTTCATCCAGCTGGCAGGCCGCAATGTTGCCATCTTTCACCAGTGCAGTGAAAATGGCCTGAGCGAGCTGCAGGTTCGGTTCATATTGCATGGGAATGGCGGTGGCTTCTACGGGCAGGGGATTGCCATCCACCGCGGAGGCATTCTTATAGAACAGGCCCCAGAATGGCTCTCTGGGCGCACTGCCGGGAACATGCAGATCGCGGTTGACCGCTTCATCCAGCCCCAGCGACGCTTTTGTGGCGAGCTGCGCTGCCGCCAGCGCGGCGGAAAAGGCATTACGGATGGTCATTCGCCGCTGTGCAATATTCCGGAAGAAAGTGGTGGAAAATATCCTGGCAGCAGTGTCATCTACAGACGCATTCGTGGCGATCACAGCCGGAACGCCCAGCTCCAGCAATTTGTTCACCTGCGGCGCCGTAGAACATCCATTAAGGATCACGAGTTTCAAAGCACCACTGTTAATACTGGGTTTCAACTGGTATGCAATCCCGATGCCGTTAGCCTCCTGGTCGCTGAACAGCAGGGACTCCTGGCCGGCATGACCACTGTAGTGGAAGATCGAGATATGGTCGCTGAACATTTCCAGCGCTTTGTTCATATTGGCGACGGTTGCGAATGGCACCGGAAAAACCTCGTAGCTGCCGCGTACGTTCTCCGTCAGGATCAGCTGCACTTCCTCTTCCTCCTGTGCAATGGATCGCAGAGGGGCCGTACTGCTATTAGCGAAGGAAATAATGATCGTTTTCATGGAGTAATGACTGGGGTAATAATTTCAGGGTTGATACAATAATCGCTATGCGTAAGGTACAAATTTTTTTAGGGGAAACCATTATTTAATTTGTCCGAACCCGCATAAAGACGTAAGTTTAGGATCATAGAACTGGCCCCAGAGATCACTGACCCCGGACTTTCACCTGATCCATCAAATAAACTTATCATTATGCAGGAACGTACGCTGTACGCCGTGTTCATCGGCATTGACGCTTATCCGCTGGGCGCGCTGAGCGGTTGTGTGAAAGATGTACTGGATATGGACCTGCTGTTGCGGGAGCAATGCGCACAGCAAAGCGGATTGCAGTACAAACCGCTTTATTTCCTCGCACCTAATGCCGCGGACGAGATCCGCATTGCGGAGTACCGGCAGGCAAAGGAATTGGAGCTTCCTTTCCTGAAACCCGGTTATGATAACCTGCGGAACAAAGCCTTTGCGCATTTTGAAACAGCCCGGTCCGGAGATATCTGTCTTTTTTATTATAGCGGTCATGGCTCACAGACCGATGCGCCTGCGGTGTTCCATCATGCAAAACCGGATGGACAAAATGAAACGATCGTTTGTGTGGATAGTCGTGACCCCGCAGCGCCGGACGCGAGGGACCTGGTGGACAAGGAACTGGCCTACCTCATCTGGAAAGCATTCCATGGCAAAGATGTTCATGCTTTGGTGATCATGGATTGTTGCCACTCCGGGAACAACACCCGCTCACTGAAGAATGAAACGGATGTGCAATTCCGCTACCAGCCTGCGGCAGGAGATACCATCCCTTTTGAAGCGTACCTGGGGTATGGAGATAATGCATTCTATACGATACAGAATGGGAATGCCACTTTCGCGATCCCGCGTTATGTGCATCTCGCCGCCTGCCGGGATAATGAAAAGGCACAGGAAACGATGAACGGGGGCTTGTTCACGGTGAAGCTGGTGGAGGCGCTGCGGGCCGGGGGTACTTCCCGCAGCTACCGCAGCCTGATGCAGAACCTCGCCATCACCGTCCGTAACCGCGCGGAAATGCAAAACCCTGTTGCTTTTGCGCAGCATGATCCCGATCTGGATCAGCAATTCCTTTCCGGGGATATCCTTCCGTTCAAACCCGCATTTGACGTACGGTTCAATAGTCGGGATAAAATTTGGAAACTCTATGGCGGCGCTATTCATGGATTGACGCCCGCTACCAGAATGCGGGTGAAGGATAAAGGCATAACCGCAGATGTATCGCTCACTTCGGTATTTCCTGCCACATCGTTGCCGGATAACACCGCCATGGGAGCTTTTGATACAGGCAGCAGTAATGTTACGGCGATGGTATTGCAACCTGCGGAACAGATCATGAAAGTAGCGGTGACAGTGGATGATCCGGTAAAAAGAACGGCGTTGAAAGAGGCGTATACACAACGAGCTTATCCTTTTTTTAATTTGTCTTTCGAACCAAACCCGCCAGGGGCACAGTATTTGGCACAGCTTGCGGCGGACGGGAAATTCATATTGACCCGCATCAATGGGAATATGCCGCTTTTTAGACGGGAGGGGGCGCCGGATGTCTTCCTCGAGCAGGTGAACAAAGTAGGGAATTGGTTGACGGCGCTGGAGTTGAAGCATGCTGATCCCCTGTTCACGAAAGATGATCTTATTTTCAGCTGGGAGATCGTGGAAGGATATGACCTTGAGAACACTGACCCGGAAACGATCCGGTGTGAAGCGGCCGCCAGGCCGCCGGAGGAAGAGGTGGTATTATCTTACAGAAATAATTACTACCCTGCGTTCCGGTTGCGCATCATGGCGCTGAAACCCTGTTTCATCAAAACCCTCTACCTCGGGAGCAAATTCGGTGTCAACACCAGTCTTATCCGGGATGATGAGAACCGCCTCGGCAGTATGGACAGTATTCCGCTACGCCTCACAGCGGGCGAATACAGCTCCGTCACCATTCCCGTTGCGATCGATGAAAATTATACATGGTATCACGTCAACGAAGTCACGGATTTCCTGAAGATCATCGTTTCCAGTGTTGCCATCAACGTTGACGCTTACCAGCAGGACGGCCTGGAGCTGGACGTACCAGAGGATAACAGGGATCTTGCCATTCCCGGAAGATCCGGAAGGGCATCAGATCAACCGCAGTGGAGTGTATTCACTTTTCCTATCAGATGCATCGGCCCACAGAAAGAACAACGGCTGGAAGCAGGTGGTACAACGGACTTCACCGCTTTTCGCATTGAAGCGCCTGAAGGCTTTACCGCAATGGCCTGTGCCGTTACCGCGGATGAGATCAATACCCGGGGTGAGGAGCCATCCCTTCACATCTGGGGCGCGAATATGACGGCGCCGCTTTTTGAAAGCGACCCCAATCCTGCTGCCAATAACAGCATTCAGGCGCTGGAATTGTATCCGGAGAAAGAAGGGGGGCCGCTGCAATTGCCGCAGGGAAAGGTGCTGATCATCCGTCCGCGTGCCACCCGTTCGTTGGATGAAGAAGGCATTGTGATCCCTTACGGGTTTGATACGGCATTGCAGCTGTATGTACCGTTGGGGTATGCGGATGATGCGGGAAATATCTACATCGAGCAGCTGCCACCCGCTTCAGCGGGAGGGATGCAACAGACGCGAAGCATCGGCAGTTCGGTGAAGCTGTTCTTCAAAAAGATATTCCGTCCGAAAACCGTGAACCAGCTGGGTGTGTATGCGTGGAAAGATAATAGCTGGCAAAAGCAGGACGGGCAGCCGCTGAAACCCGGTGGTAAAGCCGTGTTGCTGATCCACGGGATCATCGGGGATACGCGTTATATGTCTGAAGTATTCCGGAAACAGGCGTCAGGGCTCGATTACCTGCTCACTTATGATTATGAGAACCTGGCCACTCCCATAGCGGATACCGCCGCAGCATTGCATAAAGCTTTGCAACAGGTTGGTTTTGGCAGCAAGGGGATGCCGGAATTGACGATCGTGGCGCATTCCATGGGAGGACTTGTAGCGCGCTGGCTGGTGGAAATGCTGCCGGAAGTGAAGTATGTAAGCCGGCTGATACTTGTCGGATCTCCCTGCGCCGGCTCCGAGATGGCTGCGTTGACAACATCCGCCTTCGGGATGCTGGCGCAGGCCATGAATATTACCGGCCCTGTGAAGTACGCCATTAGCGGTCTCGCTTTCCTGCTTAAACAGTTAAAGCTCTATCCCGGTAAAACGCTCACGGAGCTACAGCCCGGCTCAAAACTACTGCAAGACCTTGCATTGTCTAACATGGCGCCGGGCGTGGATTACCGGATCGTTGGCGGAGATACCGGCCTGTTGAAAACATATACAGGAGATGATGGTTTCCTGAAGAGGATCGCAACGATGTTGAAGGACGATGTGTTGTATCCCGGCCTGAGCATTTCCCTGTATCACAAAGAACCCAACGATATGGCGGTAACCCTGAAAAGCATGCGCAGCATTCTCCAGCTGAATGAAGCGGCGCAGATGCATGTAGTGCCCAGCAATCACCTGGCGTATTTCCGCGAGCAGCCGAGTATGGACAAGCTGCTCACATTACTCACCTGAAAACTTTTCATATGTCAAAAGGTTATGCCCTGCACATCGGTCTCAATAAGCTGGACAAGCATGTGTATCCCGGTGTTCCAGCCTTACGCGCCGCAGTGAATGATGCGCTTTTCTGGGAATCGTTTGCGAAGGAGCTTGGATATGAAAGCCTCGCGCTGCACGATCAGAACGCCACTTCACAGGCTGTTCTGGAGCACCTTTCCGTGTATGCGGAACAGTTAGTGCCCGGCGATATTCTGCTGCTCACTTATGCCGGACATGGCAGCCAGATACCGAATGACAAGGCGGAAGGGTTTGACGATGAGCGGAATGATCAGACCTGGTGTTTGTATGACCGGGAGTTGCTGGATGATGAATTGTTCGATGCGTTCAGGCGGTTTGCAGACGGCACGCGCATCCTGGTGGTATCAGACAGTTGCCATTCCGGTACCATGACGCGTGCTTTGCCGGAAGAGATGGATATGAGTGCCATGTTATCCGCGGGGTTGGAGAGGGGTGTTGCCTCGAGGGGGCTCCTCACCCGCAAGCTCCCGCTGGAAACGGAACAGCAATTGATCGCGCGGTTCGGGGATGCTGTTTACCGGCCCATACAGGAAAAATACGCGGATATACCACAGGCGGAGAATGTAAAAGCCGCTGTAAAGCTCCTGGCCGCCTGTCAGGATGATCAAACCACTTTCGACGGCGCCGGCAATGGCGTCTTTACCGAATCATTCATCGATCTTTTTAAAAAACCGGCATTCCGCAACGCTACGGCTGAAATGTTGATCCGTGAGATCCGCCGCCGGTATTATTATCCGCGCCCCAATTTTTTTCAGTACGGCGCAATCATCCCGTCTTTCGACAATGCTTTCCCTTTTACGATCAATATCCCGGATGCAACGGCGATAACAGGCTACCGTTTGCCCGATCTTTCCCCGGTATCCATTGCCGCAACGCCTTCGGGGGAACCGGCGGTACAACGGAATGCGCAATTGCTGATCGAGCCGGCGCCTCCGGGGATCACCGGTGGCCGCGATATTGAGGTACTTGACCGGCGGGGTGATTCCCTCACCATCGAGCTCAAACAAACACCCTCTGAACATGCATGGACGGCGGCGCATGCGTTGCAGCTGGAGTTGGAAGGGCGGGGGATCAGGGCGACGGTGGAACCTATCCTCAGTGTTAACCCCGCGCAGGAAAGACGCCCCAGCCGCGAAGCGGATATCCATAATCCGGGTTATATCAAAGAATGGCCGCCGACCACGCAGGATGCGCATGCGGGTATCGGCTGGCATCTGGATGATGATCATTCCCAGCTGCACAAAGCCATGGAAACTGTCGGCGCCCTGCCGGATGTGCACGTCAGCATCGCCCACCTGGACACCGGCTATATCGAAGGGCACAGCGCCCTGCCGGCCGGGCTCGATCTCCTCCACCAGCGGACCTTCCTCGATGGCGAAGATCCTTCCAAAGCGATTGACCGGCCGGAATCCGGGCAGGACGGGCATGGGCTGGGCACCATTGTGCTCCTGGCCGGTAATCGCGTGCAGAAGTCGGACACCTTCGGTGAGTACGAAGGATACATCGGAGCAAATCCTTTTGCGAAAGTGATTCCACTACGTATATCCGACTCCGTTGTAATCCTCAACGACCGAAACTTTAGCGAGGCCGTGTATTATGCTATTGAAAAAGGATGCGAGGTGATCTCCATGTCCATGGCCGGCAAACCGGGCCAACGGATGGCCCGTGCCGTGAATGCCGCATATGAAGCGGGTATAGTGCTCGTATCGGCTGCGAGTAATTGCTGGTACAAGGGAACGGGCGCCCTCCTCCCCAAATGCGTAATGTTCCCCGCCGCTTTTGAAAGAGTGATCGCGGCTACAGGCGCCATGTTCAATCATCAGCCTTACGACGTGAAATTCCTGCTTCCTGATCACCAGGAGCGTGCTATCAGTACACAGTACATGCAGGGTTCCTGGGGCCCTGCCTCCCGGATGACGAGAGCATTGGCCGCTTACACACCCAACACCCCCTGGGCCTCCACCGTAGTGCCTTTTTTGCGCAGCGGCGGCGGAACATCTTCCGCAACACCACAGATAGCTGCAGCCGCGGCTTTGTTCATCGCGCGGCACCGGAAGGAGATGGAGCAGAAAGGATATTATGAAGAAGGGCGGAAATGGCTCAAGGTAGAGGCTGTGCGGCATGCTTTATACACCACTGCAGCCCGCGAAAAAGTGTTCCCGGAATGGGAAAAATATTATGGCAATGGTATCCTGCGGGCCTGGGATGCTCTGGCAGCAGGGGTAGCGGATGAGCAGCAGCTAAGCCAGGCGCCCTCGGCCGAAAGCAGCCTGTTCGGTATCATGGAAACCATCGGGTCGTTCTTCAAACGGCGGAAGCTGTTCCGCAGCACGGATGTCAGGCCTTCGGCAGATGCGCTGGCCATGGAACTGCTGCACCTGCTGCAAACCGATCCGCAGTTCTTTTCCCTTTTCTCCGGGCTCGACCTTAGCAATGGAACGGAGATGGAAAAACTACTGGAAACCCCGGCGTTCCGGGAACAGGTGCAGCAGTCGCCTTATGCCTCCGGATATTTGAAGGAGGCCCTGACATAAGGCTGTCAAAACCCCTGTGTACATTCGGATATGCTTAGAGAGCCGGATGAATTTCACCAATACAAAGAAGAACCCGTCAGAGGATGAAGATCCTCCGCGCGGCGATGGCATTCTATTGAATTCACTGCGACAGTATCGCAGTGAATTTTCGGATTATTGTATCCGGTAACCGCAAAGGTTACATCATTTATAACACCTATGTCACCCGGCTGATCACTATCCCGCCTGGGCCCGGAGCTTCATCCATAGTTTTATCAAGGCAACCTGAGAAAGACATGAGAATCTTTATTGAGAATGGAGTTGCAGCAACCGGGGTGGATCCTGTGTTCAGGACCTCCGGCATCCCTTCGGCCATTGCCAGTACCATAAAAGGAGCATTTGGTCACGCACTTGCGCAGTACTTTCGGTTTGAGGATTTTACCATTTCGTATGCCATATTGCAGATGGAACAGCCAGGTATGGTATACATCTATACCGATCAGGATGAGCTGACTTTCCTGTTCTGCCTGAAAGGGCACACCGGCGTCATGCCGGGCACTGCAGATGTTCGCTGTTTGCGCGAAGGCCAGTACAGCATCCTCGCTTCAAAAGAGGTGTGGCACTATTGCCGGCTGGAAGCCGGCGAGCATCACCTCCTTCAGCTGAACATCAGGAAGGAATACCTGGAAACATTGCGCTATTCCTATCCGCTTATCAACCAGATGCTGACCGCTTCCGGCTTCAATGTGATAGCCATGCCCCTGAAAGCCCTGCTGCGCGTGCACACGATCATTCACTGCAGGATCAGGGGAGCGGCGGGCAGATGTATGATAGAAGCCAGTGCAAAACAACTGTTGATATATGTGCTGAGCGAGCTTTCAGAAAGAAAAGTGAACGGGTATGTGCTGACCTTTATGGAAAGGCAGACGCTGGAAGCGGTACGGTCTTACATATTGAATAATCTCGGCAGAAAAATAACCATTCCACTGCTCGGCCGCCAGTTCGGATTGGCAAGCACAAATCTGAAACAACATTTCAAGATCATGTATCATACCACTATACGGAGCTTCCTGATAGAAAGCCGCATGGAACTGGCGAAATTGTTACTGGAAGAAGGGGAGAAGATCAGCCAGGTATCGGAAAAGGTCGGCTACGCCGAAACTTCCAATTTTATCAGGGTGTTTAAAAGTCATACCGGGATCACGCCGGCAGCCTACAGGACAAATATCACGCGTCCGATTTGACTATTCTTTTTTGGCGGAAATGATTATTCAGAAAGAACGGAAATGAAGGAAATTTGAGCTGTACTGAAGTATGATAGTCGTTCATTATGAAAAGAAAAGGATTGATAGTCGAAATTATTTCCGCTTTGCTGATCGTCTTGTTTTTTTATACAGCATTGAGCAAACTGGCGGATCCCGTTACGTTCCGTGTAGTATTGGGGAAATCACCGTTGATAGGAAAGAATAATGTGATCGTTTCCTGGCTGGTGCCGATAGCAGAGATCATGGCATCCTTCCTGCTGTTCGTGCCACGGTTTCGGAGAGCGGGATTGTATGCCTCTTTTGTGCTCATGACGGCCTTCACATTGTACGTCGGCTACATGCTGATCTTCACCCCCGATCTGCCCTGTTCCTGTGGTGGTGTGATCACGAAGCTTGGCTGGAAATCGCATTTATTACTGAACATAACATTTACGATACTCTCCCTGGTCGCCTTACTGTTACAGAAAAAGAAGGCGGATGAAGAAAGAGCAAAGAAAGATCATACCAGTTTGTTTCTACAAGCATAAATTTTTATGTGCGCACATTCGCTGCTCTAGTTGCAAATAGGGCAGACGCCGTTTTTATCCTGAACGGAAGGTTGGAAGCTGAAAAACCTTAAAATGAGTAAGCGCCCTTTTAACGATTAAATTTTTCGCATCATGAAAAAGTATTTGTTTAGCTTAATGGCAGTAACCGTAGCCGTGGGGGCTTTTGCATTCACCCCCCGCAAAGTGCATAGCTCGAGTATGCTTTTTATATACACCCCGGTCGATGCCGGTGATTACAGTGAAACATCTGTAAAGAACCCTACCAACTGGACATTCACGAATGTGGATATCGGCTGTGGCGGCTTTAACAAGCGGGCCTGCCAGATTGAAGTAGCACAGAACTATTATAATCCTATTACAAAAACGATGAATACAACCGGCGGAAACGCAGTGGTGATCGATGTGTATCAGGCTGCTGGCAACCCGGGTTGTTACTATGTGAATCCAACCGGTGGTGTTGGTGTATGGGACGCGACCAACAAGTTTTAAGCAAAAAAGATTTGACATACGGGAAGCAGGAGAGATACCTGCTTTCCGTATATAAGGCTACCCTAATTTTGTTCCATACCTGACTGTAGAATAATATCGATCGGAAGGAGCAACGCATACCTCTCGTCGTTTGGCGGCAGGAAATAGCTGTTTCCCCGGATCACCCGTTTCAGTATGATATTCCTGTTTTCTTTGTTCAGTCTTTTTATATCCGGCCACCGTAAGCCTCTCATCAGCAATTCCTTTCTTCTTTCTTTCAGAATGATATTGACGGCTTCCTGCCCATTGGCAGCAGTTATCGGGATATATGTCCTGTTTTTATCCCATCTGGATACCAGCAGGTTGTTCAGGTCGTTCATTGCTTCGTCCGTTTTTCCTATTCTCGCCAGGCTTTCCGCACGGATGAGCAGTATCTCATCTACAGCCAGGCCGGAGAAAAAGATGTTACTATTGCCGGTATAGTTTCCCTTGAACTTATAGTAGGGGCCAACGGAACTGAAATAAGCCGTCTTGCGGAGATCACCAGGCTGGAAGTAACTACACAGTGTGGAATCGATCAGTGAAAAAGAGGGACTGTAGATTTTTTTGAAGCTGTTCATCTGGGTGTAGAAAATCGTTTCCTTGTTGTATGCTACAAAGGGAACGTTTCCGGAAAGGTTCACAATATCGGGATCGCCATTAAAGTTCATCAATGTGTTCTTTATTTTCAGGCAGAGATCGGAATATTTAAACGCACTGTCATATATTCTCATGGTGAGATAGCAACGGGCCAGCAGACCGTATGACGCGGCTTTGGAGGGGCGTAGCGGATGAGAGGGGTTGTCAGGCAGATAATCTGCGGAGGATCTGGCATCGCGGATGATCTGTTCATAAGTGCTCTTCACATTTGCCCTCATGGAAGGGATGTTGAAGTCGGAATGCGTGCGCAAAGCAATGCCAGGATCTTTTTCATAAGATGCTACATCGTATGCTTTGGCATGGTTACCGGCGAGTTGCAGGAAATGATAGGCTCTGAAGAAGAGAGCGGATCCCATGACGTTGTTCCAGTTTTTTTCGTTGAGCGGATGTTTGTCGATCTTTTCGAGACCTTCCATGCAAAAGTTGGCGTTGTAGACCGGCTGATAGCCTGCGGACCAGTCGTTCGGATAAACGGTATAGTCCTGTCTGACCCATGTGTAGGCCTGTTGGTCAGGGAGTCCCATGGCGTCATAAGTATCCGGCATCCAGAAATAGTCATCAGCGGAAGCTTCGCCCCATGAAACTGTGGCATTGTTCATCACAATGGCATTGTCCAAAAGAGCCTGGAGGTCTTCCAGTTTCACAGGCACAGTGGCCTGATCGTTCGGATTTTTATCGAGGAACTTTTTACAGGAAGTACAGAACATGGCCAGCAGGATCAACAGCTGCACGCCGGATGTATATCGATATCGTGATGTCATGTACATGGCTTTTCTTTTTTAAAAACTGCCCCTTATGCCCAGTGCAAATGTCCGGGGTGGAGCGACGCTGAGCGACCAGTCAGGATCGAGCTTTTCTTTATTGGCTCTCCACAGTATCCCAATGTTGGATGCATTGAAATATAGCTGCATCTGATTGAAAGGGATCTTCTTTAAACCCTTTTCAAATGAATAACCGGCATTGATATATTGTAATCGCACATGATCTCCGCTTAGGACATTGATGGCAGACCCTTTGTAGAAAATATCCCGGTTGGTATTGAAAGGATATTGGAAGGAGGGGACGTTCGTTATATTTTCATCCCCCGGTTTTTGCCACCGCCATTCATATTCTTTCCGGCCAATGCCGCTAATCACCAGATCGGTGTACTGGAGGGAAGGTCTTTTGAAGTAGTAGCCGAACTTGTACGTGAGATTGAAGTTGACGAATATCCCTTTAAAGGAGAACGCATTGTTCAATGCGCCAAAAATTGTCGGATTCCCTGACCCTATGAACACCGCGCTTTCGCTTTCAACCCCCTTTCTGGAGATATCAGCCAGTATGGCATTGTAATCCGTACTTTTCTTCCCGTTCAGTATGCCCTGCGGATTGCCCAAACTGTCCAGCCCCGCCCATTTGTACGCTGCAATGGCATACAACGGTTTCCCGATCACCGGGGAAATACCGGTTCCGTTTCCAAAAAGGGAGTTCCCCGTCTGGGCGCTTTGGGTGTAATAAGCGGTGGTTTTGCTGATGTTATAATTAAAGATGAATGTGGTCTCCCATTTGAAGCGGCGGTTGATATTCAGGCTCCGGATGTATACATCCATACCTTGACCCTTCATGTTAGCCACATTCCGGGTGATCTCGCGGCTGCCGCCCCAGGCGGTGTAATCATATGGACTGGGTCCGTAGAGGTCGGTTCCTTTTTTGGCGTAGTATTCAATGCTGCCTGACACGATATTATTCCTCAGCCCGAAATCCACGCCTATGTTCAGCTGCCTCGATTGTTCCCAGCGAAGCTCCGGGTTATTCAGCGTAATGATCCGTGCGGCAGGATAAGGGGTGTTAATGGTGGGAGGAGTGAAATACGCGATTGGCAAGGCAGATCTGCTCAGGTCAACATTGCCGCTGCTGCCAACGGTGGTCCGCAATTTCAGGTGGGGAATGAAACGGAAATGATAGAAGCTTTCCCTGTAAATATCCCATGCAAGCCCTGCGGACCAGAGCGGTTTCCATTTATCGTTCGTGTTGGCGCCCAGGATGTTGGAGCCGTCCTTTCTGGCACTGGCGGAAACGGTGTATTTGTTCATCAGGGTGTAGGCCAGGTTGGAGAATAGTGAAACGAAACGGTTGTTGAAGCTGGAGGCGGTGGGGCTCCCGGCAATCTGCTGGAAATTCCCGTTCACGAATGTAGGATAGGAGGTAGCGTAATCTACGGGAGTGAATCGCAATGGAGATAACTGATATCCGTATAAGGTGCCGGAATTTCCGGTAGTAGCCACTTCCCTGATCTCTCCGCCGGCAATTCCATGCAGATGATGTATTCCCCAGGCCTTGTTAAAGTTGAGCTGCCCACGTACATTATGCGCTTTCAGTTCTGTATTCACCGTATTCATGATGCCGCCGGGCGGCACGATATACGTCACTTTTCCGGTGGTCCTGTCCAATTGACTGAAAAGATTAACGTAGTTCCGGGCGCTATAGCTTTCGGGGTCGTAAAAGCTTTCGTTGTGGATCGTTTGCTTTTCAAACTGGTACCGTAGGGTTACGCTAAGCGGTTGTATGATCTCATAACTCAAGCCTGCATTCCCGATGAGCTCATCGAGTTTAGTGATTGCGCGCTCATGTTTGTAATCTTCCAGCGGATAGTATTTCCAGTTCAGCAGCTTCCCTGCGCCGGCAGTATCTGTGTAAGCATCGCTCAGGCCGCCGGATACAACAGGTAGCGGTAATGCGTTCCCCGCATCATCCTGGTACCGGAGATAAGACACGTTTCTGCCCGATATCTGCCGGATCCGGGATAGTTCCGGGGCTCCGCTGGTGCCCCTGCTATTGGTATAATAGATGGAAAAGTTTGCCTGTAGTTTTTTGAGCGGCCTGAGTGTGTTCTCTATCCGGAAATTGAACTTTTCATAACGCGCACCAAGATAGTTTTTATTCCTGTCGTGATTCGCTGATAACAGGTAGGCCGTTTTTTCAGTGCCGCCACGTACCAGTAAAGCATATTGCTGTGTAAGATCATTCCCTGTGAAACTCCTGTTATATTCTTCCCTTGTATCGATCTGTTTCAGCGCGTTGATCTGGTTTGCGGAATCCTGACTGGTGATCAGTCCCTTTTTCCGCTTCAGGAAGATCTCTACAGATGGGATCAACGCGGGAAAATCGGAAGCGTTGATCTGCGCGTTGAAGTACCCTTTGTTGAAAAGGAATTCTTCCACAGCAATGTAATCCCCGGCCCGCATATCCTGATGGTAGAACAGGTTGGGTTTTGCAGTGGAGATCAGGGTAGTGTTGAATTCCAGTTTGGTTTTCTGGTTGAAGAGGCCTTTCTTGGTGGTGATAACGATCACACCATTCCCTGCTCTGGCGCCCCAGATGGAGGCTGCTGCCGCATCTTTCAGAATAGTGATGCTTTCTACGTCATTCGGATTGATATTATCGTAGCTTCCTTCGTAGATGAAATTGTCCAGCACGATCAGCGGATCCAGCGGACCGTTGATGGTACTTAATCCGCGGATCGAGATGCCGGTTTGGTTTTGCGGATTGGAATTACTTCTGTTGATATTGAAGAGCACGCCGCTGGCCACCCCGTCGAGCCGCTTCAGGATGTTGATTCCCACCTGCTGCTGCAATACCGGGCTTCCGATCCTGACGAATGAACCGGTAGCTCTTTCCTTTGGTATATCCTGATAACCGCTGGATACAACTTCCACCTGTGCCATTTCCTTTACATTCAGCTCCAGTTGCACGGTGAACGATCGTTTTCCCTGCACGCTCACTTCCCTTGGTGCAAATCCCAGTGAACTGATAACAAGTGCGGTATCAGGATGAACATGCTTCATGGCGAATCGTCCTTTTTCATCGGCGATAGTACCATATTCCGCACCTTTTATTTTGACAGTCGCTCCGGGTAAAGGATTACCGGAGATATCATATACTTCCCCGGAAATATCTATGCCGGAAGCCGTCTGCGGTGGCTTGCGAAGCGGGAGTATGGCCCATCCGTTCTCTTTGTTGCTCCGCTCGATCAACACCATGTTATCCCGGTACTTCCAGGCAATGTTGCGGCCGGCGAAAATATATTGCAGGGCCTGGTCCACTGTGATGTCTGTAAAGTTGACGGAGAGTTTTTCCTGTAACCGGACGTCGCTTTCCTTATAGTCGAACTTCAACCCGGTCTGCCGGGTGATGCTCTGAAAGATATCGGCAATGGTATGTGCATTCGCGGAAAAGGTAAAACGCCTGGAACCCTGACCGGTATTGGCAGTCTGCGCCAGTGCCGGCAGCATGGTGAGGATGAACAATACATTGAGAAGATATCTGGACGCGTTGGTGAAAAGCCCCATGTTTTTCCTAGTTTGGTTGATTATGCCGGAGCACCTGGTCTGACAGCACAAATACTTCCAGCTCCCGCTTTGCTTTAATAAGGTCCAGTCCATAGGTCTGGAGGGATTTCCGTATAGTCTCGTAGTCTGCGTTCTTTGCTTCGATGTTCAGCCGGATGTCTATGTTCCCCGAAAAATTCGTTTCATCCAGTACCGGCAGTGGAAGTGGCCTGAGGCCGTCCAGCCATCTTGCAAGAATGGTAACAGGGGCATTGGTAAGATACGGATTGTTGATCACATAAAGGGAATTCTCACATTTCCCTCCCTTCGATCGTATCTTATCAGGGCTGTCTTTGGTGATCAGCACAAGGCAGTCTGTGAGCCGGTATTCAAACCTTCCGAAATAACCGGCCTGGTTGTTCAGATCTTCCAGCATCCTTGCGGGAATGCTGTCTGTATTTTTACTGGCTACCACCAGATCATAAGTGAAGGATGGCGCTTCGCTGAACAATGCCGCGCCGGTTGTTTCCAATACGATCCTTTTTTGGTAATTGAATTCTTTTTTGAAGCTGGCGGCAGCGATCCTGTAGAGGTTCAGCATGGAAGTGTTCCTGACAGCCACTCCCCGCCATATGCCGTTGATCCATCTGTTCCGGCTCATGGTGCTGAGGCCGGGAAGGGAGCCTTTGTAAAAGAAAGAGTAACTGGTAGTATCCGATATCTGCACTTCATCTCCCCAGACTAATGGAAGGGAAGGATCGAAATCCCTTTTGACCGGCAGATGCAGTGGCGTGCCTTTCAGCGTCAGCCGGATGTTTTCTTCATTCACCGCATGGGAAGAGGTGATGGCAAGCACTTTCCCCGCCGGGGAGATCCATACATAATGAGGAACCCCCTTGTGGCCAAACACCCTGCCGGCCACTGTATCATCGATGGCCGACGGCAATGCAGGGTAATCCTTCAACGCTTCCGCTATTTTTAGTTCCGTATCATTGGTATGCGTACTGTTGACGAGCAACACCTGGAACCGCTTCCCGAAGCTACGCTGCATTTTTTGCAGCAAAGGGAATTGCTCGATACAACTGCCGCACCAGGTGGCCCAGAAATCCAGGATTACAAGCCTGCCTCTGTAATCCGACAGCCTCACCGTCGGCCGTTTGAAGTTGATCATCCGGAATGTCATGTCCGGCACGGCGTCACCCGGTTGAATGTCCTGCGCCGGCACACGTTTTACCACCAGCGTAATGAGCATTATTACGATGACCAGGCAGCTGACAGGGAGTTTGCTTGCCGGCATACTTTTTTTATTAAGAGGTGAAAATCGGGTTGCGAGGGTGAAAGAACTAGAAAAAAGACATCATGAACCCGCAGGCAAGGACGAACCCGTAATTCCTCAATACCCGCAGCCCGAGTTTGATATGCGTTTTGATACTGTTTTTGCTGATACCAAGACTGGCCGCAGCTTCCTCGTAGCTCAACCCTTCCTGGTAAACGAGGTGGAATGCCCGCAGGCGCTGGGGACTTAAATGCGATAACAGTTGCCCTAACTTCATTTCCGTTTGCCTGGCTTCCTGCAAATCAGGGATATCCGTGATATCCGGTTCCATCTGACGCAGGAACAGGTACTTTTTTTCCGCTGCCTTTTTGGTGTCGGAGATCCGGGCAAGACAATAATTATGTAGTACCTTGTAGAGATAAGGGCGAAGATTTTGAATATGATCCCAGTTCTTTAACTGGAGCAGTTTGCAGAATACGTCCTGAACAGCCTCCTCGGCCTCTGTTTCATCTTTCAGCAGGAAATCGGCATGGGCCAGCAGTACCTTGTAGTACTTTTCGTACATCCAGGAGTAGGCGTCCCTGTTTTGTTGGTGTAGTTCCCTTACGATCGAGATGTCATCCATGGTGCATTCAATTTCAAACACGGTAATTTTAGCAATACAGATTACTCCAATAATGCGGTGTAGTGGATATTGCGCTAAGCTGAACCGGGAGAAAAAACAGGATATGATGCGGTAATAAAAAGAATGCTACTCGATAAACATAGTTGCTTCCATCATCGTAAATCTGCGAAAATTCTGCAAGATTTTTGTTAAACGATCGTTAATTGAGAGAAAAAGTATCAACCGTTTGTTTTTTAATAATGCTTTAAACATTTACTGGATCGGCTTTTTCACAATTTTTCTCCATTAACAAAAAAATCTCGGAAGGGAGAAAATTGTTAATAATGAGATATTTCCCGAAATTTTATAAAAAACTTTCACCCCTCATTCGCGATTATCGATCTTAGTAGGTTAGAATCCTGGTTATATGGATAAAACGGAAATACTGGATTTGTTGATCAAAGAGCATTACGGCCTTATTACGGAGGAAGAGCGTATCCAATTGGAAAAGATACTCGCTTCAGACCAGGAGGCACGCATGATGCAAAGGGAGGTGCAGGCCCGCCCCAAAGGGGAGGCCCTGGACCTTATGAACAGGGTAGACATGAAAGCAGGATGGGGACGCATCCAGGAAAAGTACTATGCTACACGCAGCGCACAGCGCCGCCACCGCATACGCACGATCAGCGTGGCCGCTTTGGTAACAGGGATATTGGTCGTCTCTTACCTGATCTGGCCGGTGCCCGAGGCCGACAGGCACATGATGGTTCCCCCGCTGGCCGGCACCGGCGCTGTATCCGGCCCCGCCATCAAGCTCGGAAACGGGGAGATCGTTGCCCTGAAAGAAGCCGGTCAGCAGCACGTGACGCTCGGCGAAACGCAGATCATGAATAATGACAGGGTACTTCATTTTACCGCCGGCAGAGCTGCTACCTACAGCTGGAACACATTGATAGTGCCCGCGAAACTGGATTACCAGGTAGAACTCTCCGATGGTACGAAGATATGGCTCAACAGTTCCTCCTCCCTGCGCTTCCCCTTTGCCTTTGGGGAAACAAGGGAAGTGTATATAGAAGGGGAGGCCTACCTGGAAGTGGCAAGGGATGTCTCCAAACCCTTTACAGTACATTCCGGCGAATCCGTCATCCAGGTACTGGGAACCAGCTTTAACATCAACGGATATACGAAAGGAAAACTTGTTACCTCACTGGTAGAAGGGAAAATAGCGGTGATCCATCAGCAGAAAAGAGTGGAGCTCAAACCCGGCAAGGAGCTGGTGATCGAGGGAACCGGGATGAAGCTGGAAAACCTGGATCCGGAGGTTTCGCTGGGCTGGCGGCAGGGACTGCATTATTTCCGGGACGCCAGTATGCTGGAGATCACGGAAGTGATCAAACGCTATTATGATGTTACGATCGTTCTGGATGAACCTGCCGCTAATATTCAACATTTCAGGGGAAAACTGCAACGTCACCAACCGCTCCAGAAATTCATCGACGAGCTGAATGATCTTGGCGTGATAAAACTTTACTGGAAAGATCATGTACTGCATTGCAGCATATCCTAAACCCCCAACCGAAAGAATTTACCTCCATGGAAAAGGTCAGTGACCGGACACCCTGTCTACCCCCTCTACCGTGATCACCACCGGTTTTATCAGGCCCGCCTCATCAAAATACATCCGGTCGATACAAACTTCCCGTGAATTGGCATCGGTTTCCGTCAGAGGTCGACGGTGGTAGACAATATACCACTGATCCCCCGGCCCGTGGATCACTGAATGATGCCCAGCGCCCCTGGCAATAGAAGAATCCTGCTGTAATATCTTTCCAACCCTTTTGAACGGCCCAAGCGGAGAATCGGATACGGCGTAGGCTACACTGTAATCCGGACCGGTCCATCCGCCTTCAGACCACATAAAGTAATACTTCCCGTTACGTACGAACATAAAAGGACCTTCCACATATTTCTCCGGCGTGATCTCCCGGAAAACGGTGCCGTCCCCGAACGGCACGAAGCCGGTGAAATCTCCGTTCAGCCTGGCAATATTGCAATGCCGCCATCCGCCATAAATAAGATAGTATTGTCCGCTTTTTTCATCATGGAATACAAACTGATCGATGGGCTGGGCTTTGTTATGGAACCTGTCGATCAGCGGTTTGCCGAGATGGTCCCTGTACGGCCCTTCGGGTTTGTCCGCCACCGCCACACCAATGCCGCCTGTTTGCGTATCGTTCTGTATATCGTTGGCGCCAAAGAAGAAATAGTACTTTTTATTTTTCCTGATAATTGACGGGGCCCACATGGCGCGTTTGGCCCATTTGATACTGCTGGTATCGAGGATGCGGCTGTGCTTCGTCCACGTAACGAGATCAGGAGAGGAGAAAGCATCGAAGAATACCTGCTTGTTGTAAGGCGCGGAATAAGTAGGATAGATCCAGTATTGTCCATCGAAGATGATCCCTTCAGGATCTGCATACCATCCGGGGAATACGGGATTGCCGGATTTTTGTTGCTGGGAGAATGTCTGCAGGCCGCAAAAGATCAGCAGGCAGAGCATGAATGTTCGCTTCATTCCGAAAAAATAATAAAAAAGCCGGACTCGGACGATTCTATCACACACTTATCCATGTTCGTCACATTTCGCCGGCGCTTCGCGCCACGCGCATTATCATTACACTGAAAATTATAACAACCGGCCACACGCTTAGAATTTGATTGTATGAAAAGACTCACAGCCATCTGGGCACTCGTATTGATTGCTCACACCGCCCTTGGACAGCATTGCATTATTTCCGGGCAGGTAAAAGGAACGACCAGTCCGGAGGTAACCCTGCGCCTCCTGAATGCAGACGGGCATTACCAGTTCCAAAACCAAACGTTCTCCATTGCTGCAAATGGTGCATTTACCCAAACGGTTTCACTCAGGAGGCCTTTATTCGCCTTTCTGACCTGCAATAACGTGCGATACAGGCTGCTACTGAGTCCCGGCAGGAATGTTCATATCCTGCTTGATCCGGGAGCCGGTGTGCCGATAAGCTTCTCCGGCAAAGGGGCGGCAGAAAATCAACTGTTACAGGAACTCGAACTGGAGCAGCTGGCCTTTTTCATGCGCGACCACGAAAAGATCAACCCATACGCTAAATTGTCCACAGATTCATTTCAACTGGCTGTGGTGCAGCCGGTAAAAACGATCCTTGATAAGAAACAGGCGCAAATAGCCCGTTCCGCCGTTCCGGCCGCTATTAAAAGATTATTGCAGCGTGAAGCGGGGTATTATGCACAGTCTAACCTGTACGATCTTGCTTACGGACCGTTGCACGATGCAAGGAATCCTGACAGGGAGATTATCACGCAACAGGTGATGGAATGGCTGCCTGTACCGGATAGTGCTGCGCTGGTCAGTGGATTTTACGCCAACATGGTACTGTATGAACAGATCCGCTATGCCGTGAACCAGATGGGAAAGGATTTTAATCAGAATGCTGAAGTAGCGAAGGCAAGGATTGGATCATCATTGAAAGTTCCTTTTGATGATATCACGCAATTAGTGGGCAGGTATGGAGAAAGATATGTGCTGGACTGGTTGTATGGGAAACAGTATTTATCACCGGACATCCAGGGTAAAGTGTTGTTCAACAGGATCATCGGGGCCTGCGATGCTTCCGACCTGAATGCTGCCAGGTACCTGCGGGATACGCTGCTGACCTACTTCCCGCATGGTGCTTATACATCGGAAGCCATGGAAGCAATTGATCAGCAGAACAAAACATACGAAGATGCGATACACAATCGTCACATTGTTTTTCACGACACGGTGAAACCGGCGTCTCTCCGGGATTTGCTGGCGCGGTATAAAGGAAAACCTGTTTATCTCGACATCTGGGGTACCTGGTGCGGACCATGCCGTATTGAACTAGGCTATGCGGGTAACCTGAAGAAGGCGTTCCCGGCGGGAGGACCCGTGTTTGTTTACGTGGCTATGGACCCCGACAGTAAGGAAGATACCTGGAAGCAGATGGTGCGCATCAAGGGCATTGAAGGCGAACACTACCGGCTCACTTCCGATCAGATACGCCCTTTATGGGATGAGATACGCGCCGCAGGAGGAAATACAGACCGGTATCCTACATTCGTGTTGGTTAACCGGGATGGAAAGATCGTACATCCTAATGCTAAATTTCCAAGTGAGGGCGAAGAAACGATCCGGCAGATACGATCTGTAGTGTCGCAGTAGCCTCTCCAATGTCGTTTAGTCCTTCCAGTAATTATGAATAAAAGAGAATCCTGAAATATTGAACTCTCCGATCCCTTTTGCAACGAGGTAAAGGTCATGCACGCCCCAGGCATGACGCAGCTGGCCGGTGAGTTGCAGGTGAAATGTAGTGTCCGCAGTGTGAGGGATTTCCAGGCTGCCTATCTTTTTGCCTTTGGGTTTATCTATCCTGAACTCCAGCCGGGGTCTGGACTTGCTTTTAATGTTACACGACACTGCAATCCTGAACCCGATCTCGCCCATGCTCAGGTTCACCTGCCGGAAACCCAGATAGGCGCCGCTTTTCATGAGATATGTATTTTCCGGCTCCTGCTTTTTCACGGGAAGTGGCTGCTGGCTGCTTGCCGGCAGAACAAGCAACACCATAACAGCCACCAGGGCAGCCAAAGCAAGAGGCCTCATAGGATAGGTTTCACACGAAATTATTGCATGAAGATAATTAATAATATTTGTTTCCGGCCGCTATGGCATTATTAAAAAAACAATTACCTTTCTACGCTTTATTTTTCACGTACCACCACCGGAAAAAATACTTTATATGCTTAGAAACAGGATCGGATGGACGGGTTTGCTGTTGGTTGTTATGCAGACTTGTCTGGGTCAGGATTTTTTATCGTATGTAGACCCAAAGATCGGTAATGTCGGCCACCTGCTGCAACCTACCCGTCCCACCGTGCAGCTCCCTAACCAGATGATGCGCATGTATCCCGTGCGGGAAGATTACATGGACGACCAGATCAGGAGCTTTCCATTGCTGGTGGTATCTCACCGCATGGGAGAAGTGTTTGCCGTGAAACCGCATGCGGGTGCCATTACGGCCGACAGCTGGAAACGGTCGCTGCCATATGATCACGATCTGGAAGTTACACGTCCATGGCTATACGAAACATACCTTGTGGAAGATGATATCACCGTACGCTATGTACCGGGAGAGAAAGCAGCGATCTATCGTTTCAGCTTCCCCTCCGGGGTATCCAAAAGCCTGTTGCTCCATGCATATAACCGCGGCGCCCTGGAATGGCAGCTGGCTTCTGACCGGGAGCTTACGGCAGTGGAAACCTGGGCCGGACAAGTAAAAGTATATCTCTACGGCACCTTCAACACACCGGCTAAAGCGGCTGCGGACGCTGTTATGTTCGGGGACGGCGCCCCCTCCACCATCGAACTCCGCTATGCCGTTTCGTTCATCAGTCCGGAACAGGCAAAAAAGAATTACCAGTCGGAGCTCGCCGCCGGGGCTACATTCGAAACACTGGAGAAGAAAGGCAAAGCGGCCTGGGCCACGGTGATCAACCAGGTGAAAGTAAGCGGCGGCACGGAAGCGCAGCGCAGGAGCTTTTACACCGCGCTGTATCGCTGTCATGAAAGGATGGTGAATATCCTGGAAGACGGATCGTACTACAGCGGTTATGATAAAAAAGTACATCAGAGCCGGCGGCCGTTCTATGTGGATGACTGGAGCTGGGATACTTACCTGGCGCATCATCCCCTTCGTACCATTCTGCATCCGCAACAGGAGGAGGATATGCTGAACTCCTATGTGCAGATGTACGAGCAAAGCGGCTGGATGCCTACTTTCCCGGTGCTTTTCGGTGATACGCCCTGCATGAACGGTTTTCATTCCACCATTACTTTCCTTGATGCGCACCGAAAGGGATTAAAGAACTTCGACCTTGCAAAAGCCTATGAGGGCGCAAGGAAGAACGCAACCGAAGCCACGATGCTGCCCTGGAAGAACGGCCCCAAAGGAGCGCTGGACGATTTCTACTACAACAAAGGATATTTCCCTGCGCTGCACAAAGGGGAAAAGGAAACAGACCCGATGGTGCATTCTTTTGAGAAACGCCAGGCGGTAGCCGTGACGCTGGCGGGGAGTTATGACGACTGGGCAACGGGTCAGCTGGCGGCTTCGCTCGGAAAGAAAGATGATCAGCAGATGTTTGCCGCGCGCGCACTGAATTACAAAAATCTCTGGCAGCCACAGGCGAAAATGTTCATGCCGAAAGACGACAAAGGCGAATGGATACCGATCGACCCGAAGATCGATGGTGGAATGGGCGGACGGGACTATTACGATGAGAATAACGGGTATACCTACCAATGGCAGGTGCAACATGATATCCCGGGGCTGAGGGCGTTATTCGGCGGGGCGAAGGACATGGAAACCGCACTGGATAAGCTTTTCCGCGAGGGATTGGGACGCAGTAAGTATGAATTCTGGGCAGTGTTCCCGGATGCTACCGGTTTAACGGGACAGTATTCCATGGGCAATGAACCCAGCTTCCACATTCCTTATCTCTACAACTATACAGGCAGCCCCTGGAAAACGCAGAAACGCATCCGCTTTCTGCTGGACGTCTGGTTCAGAGACAATGTGTTCGGGATCCCGGGAGATGAAGATGGCGGCGGCATGAGCGCCTTTGTGGTGTTCTCGTCCATGGGCTTTTATCCGATCACTCCGGGCGTGCCGGTATACACGATCGGCAGTCCGTTGTTTGAAAAAGTAACGATCGCTTTGCCCGGCAACAGGCAATTCACGGTACTTGCAAAAAACTGCTCAACGATCAATAAATACATCCAGCGCGCCAGTATCAATGGCAAGCCCCTGAACAAACCTGAATTCACGCACGAACAGCTGATGAATGGCGGTACACTGGAGCTGGAGATGGGGCCGAAGCCGAATAAACAATGGGGTACGCTTTAAAATCAATGGCATGAAAAAGAAACTGGCATTGCTGTGTGTGACGCTGTGCAGTTACCGGATGCTGACGGCCCAGGTGGCGCCGGCAGCCCGGTCTGTTACGGGGAAAGTGATCTGCGGTTATCAGGGATGGTTCAACTGCGCAGAGGACGGCTCGCCTGTGGCAGGCTGGAAGCACTGGTCGGGGCGAAACCCCGCCCCCGGCCGCATCACTTTTGAAGTATATCCCGATGTAAGCGAATATCCCGAAACCGTATTGCATCAGACAGCGTTAGGAGATCTGAACAACGGGGCACCGGCACGCTTGTTTTCTTCCTGGCCTGAAGCCACGATCGATCTGCATTTCAAATGGATGCAGCAATATGGGATCGATGGTGTGGCACTGCAACGTTTTCTTGGTGAAACCCGCAACCCTGCGCTCAAAGCCAATCGCGACAGTATCACCTGCCGCATCCGCCGTGCTGCCGAAAAATATCAGCGCAGCTTTTATATCATGTACGATATGAGTGGGAACGATACCGCTCTTTTCATGAACGACTGGCTGCATATCGAGAACGACCTGCAGGTATTGCAATCGCCTTACTATGCGCATCAGCAGGGCAAACCCGTGATCTGCATCTGGGGGTTCGGGTTCAATCACCGGCCGGATACGCCATCGGAAAGTTTTGCCATGATCCGGTGGTTAAAAAATAAGGGCTATTATATTATCGGTGGCGTGCCCACCAACTGGCGCACCGGAACAGTTGATTCCTATGCGGATTACGGGAAGGTATATGATGCATTCGATATGCTGTCACCCTGGTCTGTAGGGCGTTTTGGAGACAGCACGGGAGCGGATCGTTTTAAAGAACGATCGCTCGTTCCTGACCTGGCTTACTGCAAGGAACATCATATCGATTACCAGCCGGTATTGTTTTCCGGCTTCGCGTGGAGTAACTGGAACGGCGGGAAGGCCAATCACATCCCGCGCAATAAAGGTGCGTTCTTCTGGCGGCAATTGTACAATGTAAAACAGCTTGGATTAAATACTGCTTATATCGCGATGTTCGATGAATTCGATGAAGGCACGAACATTTTGAAAATGGCGGATAGTTATCTGGCCGTGCCGCGGGATCAGTATTTCCTTACCAGCAGTGCGGATGGTACTTATCTCTCTGCTGATTTTTACCTGCGACTGGCGGGCCTGGCTACGAGGGTGTTGAAAGGCGAAGCGCCCCTGACCCCACATGTAACGATCCCTTATTCGGCAGGGCCCGTATGGTTCCGCAGCAGTCTGGAAGCCGGGTACGATGCGCTGCCCGCTTTTACAGATAGTTCGCATTGCCGCGTTGTGACCGGAGAAGTGAGCAAAACAGGACGCGCAGCTATTCGTATAACCGGCACCGGTAGTTTCCGGGCGTTTGAAGTGCATATTCCTGTTGTAGCTACCACCCGCCTCAGCTTCTGGGCCTATCCAGCGAATGAGCGTTCCCGTTATGTGTCCGTGGATCTTGTGGCAACGGATGGCAGTACGCTCCATCGATCCGGCGCAAAAGACCGGGAAGGAAAGCGTATGCAGCCGGGAACCGCCCGGGGAACGGTGAATACCTGGCGGGAAACCGTTTGTGATATCGGGCAATGGATGGCCGGTAAAACAATCCGCCAGATCGTGATCAGTAGCGGTTCCGCTAAAGATACGGGTGATATCGCCGCCTATATTGACGATATTGCCATCTTATCAGATTAAATATAATTTTTAAAAACATACTATAGTTAATAAAATAAATTATTAAGTTTGGATGATATTTTAAATATTTGCACTTACCACGTTAAACAGCCAAACTTGAATAATTTATGAAGCAACCAAACTGGAAACTGTTACTGCTCACGGGTACGCTTGCGGCCTTCTGCGCAGGCGCACAGGGGCAGGTAACGCTAAAGCCTGAACTGAACAGCGCTATTCTGAAAACGAAGCAGGGCAGTATTGTAGAGCTGCCGGATTTTCTTTCCGAAAAAGGGATCCCGAACATCGGCTACCGGAAGATTGTGCTGCCGGGACCGCAGCATATCATCTCCGATGATCCGGAATACATCCGCGTGCCGGAGGCAATTGCCCTGCAGGAGCCTGTACAGCCGGGATCTGTGAGGTTGTATGTTTATAATGTGAATGGAGTAAAGGAACCTGCGAAAATAGATCGCAAGATCACGGCCGTGATCCGGAATACCGGTACGGGAGACATGCACATCCGCATGTTGAAATATGCTTCTCAAAAACCCAGTACCAATTATTATCAGATCGGAAAACAGGGGCTGGCAGATTATTTCGCTTCTGTGCCCTCCAATGTGATCAGAACGGTGAAACCCGGTCAGGTGATTTCCATTGATGAACAACTGGAAAAATATGTGGTGAAGTATGATGAACTGGTGCATGGTTTTTATGAATTCACGATTGACCAGCCGGGTGAGATCAGTGTGCTCCAAACGGATCCGGCTGTCTCCGGGCCGAAGGCACTGCAAAGGATTAAGACCATATTGCCGCCGAAAGGCCATAGTGGCGCTGGTCGCGGTGTATTCGGTGTCAGCAATTACCGTGTAATCACGGATGGGGTGCTGGATACGAAAGAAGGGGTGAAGGAGATTATTGTAGCGGATGGCGACCTCGACCCATGGGTACTTGGAAAAGAAAAGAATTTCCCGGACGTGGCGAAGCTGGCCGGTAACTACGGCGTGATGTACCAGATCGAGATGAAGTGGAAAAGCACGGACGGGAAAGGGCTGGCACTGGTTACCTGGAATTCCCGCAGCGACAATGGCCAGTGGTGTGGCGGCATGGCCAATACCATGGTGGTGAGCAAAGGAAAATTCAAGGAAGGGATCATTCAGCTGCCCAGCGATCGCCTGATCACGAAGAAAGCACCTGAGGCAATACTGGTGCAGGTGTTTGAGCCGGCAGCTAACGGAGAGGAACAAACGATCCGCCTGACGTATTCACCGCCGGGCGCATCCTGCCTGCCAACGCCGCTGGTGTTCATTCCGGTGGATCTGAAGTAAAAAATATTTGTATAGAAAGAGGGTGTATCCTATAACGAAGGATACACCCTCCGTCTTTTAATTTGAAAAGTCCACATTCCCTTTCGCATCCAGCCTGAGCTGCCACACCGTTTCTCTCGCCTCCGAATTCCCGCCCAGAGTGCCGTTCGCGATTGTTTTCCGCATGTTGTATTTGGCGAAATTATTGACAGACAGGCTCCGGTAGTACATATCATCCCACATCCAGTATCCTTTCAGCGGGTTAGGCCGGTTATCATAGTTCTGGAAAGTTTCCTCTATGATGACGGAGGGATCGCCGGCACCGGCGGGGGTGGAAGTAGACCGCACGGATTGCAGGTTGCCGTTACCGTCAAAGGAGAATACCTGTATGAAGGTTTCATAGGCATTGCGCATTTCCCTTCGCTGGATGCGGTTGTTGTTATCATAGAGATACATCACCGTATCTTTTCTGTTATCCCGATTGTCCGTATATATCTTTTTCTTCAGCCGTCCGTTTTCAAGGAGGAGCTCCCGTTTGCTGGCGATGTTATAGCCTGCCAGTTCCGTTTTGGTTTCCATAAATATCTTATCAGGCTGATATTGTACAACATCATATATCTCTTTCGTGTAGGGGCCGGGCACCACACCGGCAGGGGGGAGGGGAAGATGTCCGCCGGTCCGCCGGATGATCCTGCCGTTCTCATACGTGAAATGAGCATCACCGGTGATCCCCATGATCGATGTGTTGGAGAGCCGCGCATCTGTGACCATATAATACACCCTCGCACTGTCCAGTGTAGGGGGAAGGTCTGCAGGAGTGGGAGTTTTGGATTTTTTACAGGCTATGAAAGCGCTGATGCTAAAAAGGAGAAGAAAACAATGTTTAAACATGGCATAAATTGGTTTAGGGATGATCGAACGATCAATTTACATCTTTTTTATCATTCCCTGTAGCGGGGCGGGAAAAGGAAGTTGCAGGAATAGCCTACTTTTGCATATGACTTTTGAGGAACTCAACCTGAACAAACCTTTGATGGCTGCATTGAAGGACCTGAACTTCACCACGCCTACCACCATCCAGCAGAAGGCCTTCTCTGTGATCATGTCAGGCCGGGATGTATGCGGTATTGCGCAAACCGGTACGGGTAAAACCTTTGCATACCTTTTGCCCTGCCTGCGGCAATGGACCTTTACGAAAGACCGGAACCCGCAGATACTGATCCTTGTACCTACGCGGGAACTGGTAACGCAGGTGGTGGAAGCGGTGCAGCAGCTGGGCACTTACATGAGCCTTGCAGTGGCAGGCTTTTACGGCGGTGTGAATATGAACCCGCAGATGGAAGTGGCATCCGGCAAACTGGATGTAGTGGTAGCCACACCGGGAAGGCTGGTAGATATCGTCATGAGTGGCGCCCTCAAGCTGAAAGCCGTCAAAAAACTGGTGATCGATGAAATGGATGAAATGCTGAACCTCGGATTCCGCACGCAGCTCCGCAATATCCTGGACCTGCTGCCGCAAAAGCGCCAGAACCTGATGTTCTCTGCCACCATCACGCCTGATGTGGAAGCTTTGATGAGCACTTACTTCAATGATCCTGCCATAATAGAAGCCGCACCCACAGGCACGCCCCTGACCAATATCCGGCAATCCGTATACAAGGTCCCGAATTTCTACACCAAGGTGAATCTCCTTGAGCTGCTGATCAACCGGGAAGCAGAAATGACGAAAGTGCTGATATTCGTATCCACCAAACAGCTGGCGGATCAATTGTTTGAGCAGCTTGAAAAAGATATGCCGGGAAAGATCGGTGTGATCCACTCGAACAAGGAACAGAACCGCCGTTTTGATACGGTGCGCAAGTTCCAGGAAGGTGTTTATCATTTCATTATTGCCACGGACATTCTGGCCCGCGGACTGGATATCGCCGAAGTTACGCATGTGATCAATTTCGATATGCCTGAAACGCCGGAAGCTTATATTCACCGCATCGGACGCACCGGACGCCAGGACCGGCCGGGTATTGCCATCAGCTTTATAACAGAAAAAGAACAGGCTTTCTTTGATAAAACAGAAAGCCTGATGAATTATATCGTTCCTGTAACCCCGCTCCCTCACGACCTCGTGATCTCCGATAAATTGACGGAAGAAGAGGACCCCAAATTTGTTGTGCCCAACATTGTGTTGAAGACCCCGAAGCGCGAAGGCGCGGGCGCTGCATTCCATGAGAAATCAGCCAGGAACCGGAAGGTGAATGTGAAGATCAGTCATGCTGACAAAATGCGGCTGAAATACGGGAAGCCGAAAACGAGAGGCGCGAAGCGGAAATAGCCCGCGGGATCCGGGGCCATGTGTGGACGAGGTATTGATGTCTCCGCATCACAAAAGTAGAACGGTCGTTTGATTGCAGGATCAGGAAGATAAAAAATATTACTTACTTATCTATAAGTAAGTATATTTGCAATGTCATGTCTGAAACAAAAGAAAAGATCGTAGCCCTGGCCGGTCAGCTCGTGAGAAAGAAAGGCTTCAATGCCTTTAGTTATAAAGATATTTCCGATCCCCTGGAGATACGGAATGCGGCGGTACATTATCACTTCCCCGCGAAATCAGACCTGGGAACGGAAGTGATCGGATGTGAGCTGGAAAAATTTGCAGAGAACGTGGAGAAATGGAAAGGTTTGCCGGAGGATAAACAGATCATGAAGCTGGTGGAGGTTTTTCAAAAGCACAACAAGAACGGGATGGTATGCCTGATGGGTTCCCTTGCGCCGGATTTCGAAACCCTTTCCGCGCCGATGCAAAAGAAGCTGCAACAGATGGGGAATGAAATGCTGGACTGGCTCGCGGAAAAACTGGAGAAAGGAAGGCGGAAGAAGCTGCTGCGTTTTGAAGGGCATGCTTACGACAGGGCGCTGCTGATCATGACCAATCTGCAGTCTTCCCTGCTTTTATCGCGGGTATTGGGACCATCCGTATTCAACCGCATCAGTGAAAGAGTATTAAAAGATTTGAAATAAATGATCCGAACCATATGAAAAGAGTTGTCGTAACCGGCCTCGGGGCGTTGACACCGATTGGCAATGATGTACCTTCTTTCTGGGAAAACCTTGTTGCCGGTAAAAGCGGCGCAGCGGATATTACCCGCTTTAAAGCCGCTGAATTCAGAACACGCTTCGCCTGCGAGCTGAAAGGCTTTGATGCGAATGCCCTGCTGGATAAGGCGGATGTGCGCAAAACAGACCCCTTCACCCAATACGCCCTCGTAACCGCAGAACAGGCGGTGCAGGACGCGGGACTGGATTTCAGTAAGATGGACCCCTTCGACACGGGCGTGATCTGGGGATCCGGCCAGGGCGGTATGCAAACCTTTGAAGAGCAGGTAACGGAATATGTGAACAACGGATATCATCCGCGTTTCAGTCCTTACTTCGTACCCAAACTGATCAGCAATATGGCTCCGGGCCTGATTTCCATGAAATACGGGCTGATGGGCATCAACTATACTACAGTGTCCGCTTGTGCTACTTCGAATACGGCTATCATGGATGCATTAACGTATATCCGTTTGGGTAAGGCGAAGGTGATGATCACGGGTGGATCGGAAGCGCCGGTGACGCCGGCATCCGTTGGCGGCTTTTGCGCCATGAAGGCGATGTCTACCCGCAACGATGCGCCGGCTCTCGCTTCCCGGCCGTTTGATGTGGAGCGGGACGGGTTTGTGATGGGCGAAGGAGCCGGGGTACTGGTGCTGGAAGAATATGAGCATGCCAAAGCGCGTGGAGCGAAGATCTATGCGGAAGTGGCCGGAGCAGCCATGACGGCGGATGCTTATCATATGACCGCTACCCATCCGGAAGGAGCGGGAGCGCTGCGCGCCATGCAACTGGCTTTGGAGGATGCGGGGTTGAACCGGGAGGAGGTATCCTATCTGAATGCACATGCCACTTCAACACCGGTGGGTGATCTGAGCGAGACCACCGCCATTCACCGGCTCTTTGGGGATCAGGCGGATCATCTGCACATCAGCGCCACCAAGTCCATGACCGGTCACCTGTTGGGTGCGGCCGGTGCTATTGAAGCCATCGCCAGCGTGATGAGTGTAAAGCATGGTATTATTCCTCCTACGATCAACACCACAAAAGTGGATCCGGCAATTCCTTCCCGCCTGCAGATCGTACTATCCACAGCGATGGAGAAAAAAGTGAAGGTGGCCATGAGCAACACATTCGGATTCGGAGGCCATAACGGCATCGTGGTGTTCAGGGCGATATAACTTTCTTTATTGCGCTACCTTGATGTAGCCCCATCCTTCTTTCTGCCGGGTGATGATCTCGTAGATTGCATCCGGCACCATTTTTACACCGGGTATCAACTGGTCGGCCTCTACATGATTTCGTTTCATGGTGAAGGCGCAAACCTTGACCGTGGCCTTTTTGTTCCTGATCAGGTCTTCCAGTTCCGATCTTACATTGGATTTGTCTTTCAGTACCATATCCAGCGCATCGCTGTAAATGGCCACTTCCAGATTGGCGTCCGGCCGCAGTTCCTTAATCCCGTTGATCTCCCGGATCACGGTCTGGTGGCTGTGCGGATCTTTGCTGGTGACGTCGAATATGACCTTGTAATCATTGCGCTGCGCGAAGGAGGAGAGGCTGCACAGCAGCAGGAACAGCATTGTCAGCTTTTTCATATGTCAGCGTTTAGTTTTTGAGTTGCATTATTTGCCAGGGACCATATTTATGCCGGTTCTCGGAGAATGTATCCGCATAGGGGCCAAAGGGATCATCGGGTGGCTTGGTGCGGACGTCCGGCCAATCCTTATTGAAGTCCCTCACCGGCCGCTCCCTTGAATTGATGTAAGCCGCAACATCCCAGGCCTCTTCATCTGTAAGCACTGCTTTCAGATAAGTAGTGCCCTGCGGCATATTCCCTTTCACATAACCGGCCAGTTTGGAAAGCCGGTAGATACCGGCGCCGGTATTGTAACTGCCGGTCCCCCACAGCGGCGGATAAAGGAAAGCATGCCGTTGCGCCATCCATTGCCCTTCTCCATTGCTGCCATGGCATTGTTTACAGCGTTGCATGTAAACCATCGCTCCCCTGACGGTATCTGCGGCCCGGTCCAGTAACGGAAGGCGAAGGATGCCGCTGCCTTTGGGTTTGACGTTGATGGCCACTTTTTTACCCAGCCACCGCATGTAAGCGATCATAGCGTGCATCTCGCGACTGGCGGTATCCAGCGGGGAGCCGTTCAGGCTGCGTTCCAGGCAGTCGTTGATCTTTTTCTCAAGCGATTCCACTGTACCGCTCCTTTCGCGGAACTTCGGATAGGTGGATGCAGCGGCGCTGTAGTTGTTGCCCCAGGGAACGGTTCCTGCGGCCAGGTGGCAGTTCTGGCAGCTCATGCCATTGGAGATATGCGCAACAGTACCTTCCGGCCCGAGGTAAAAGGCGGTATTGCTCAACAGGTCCCGTCCGTACCTGATCAGCGAACCTTCTTCGGTACGCGGGATGGCGGTGGTGTCCGGCGCAGTCCATACCTTTTCCCTTCCGCTGCTGCAACTGATGAACGTAGCAGCGCAGATTAAACCGGTGAAACGGTGTTTCATCCTGCAAAACAGTAGGCACAATTGCGTTCCTGCGCGCGCCCGATAGCCCATACGCCGGAAGGTACCACCTGGATGCCCGGCAGAATGCCGGCTGTCCATTCCGCTTTCAGGGCTGCAGGATCCATACTCATACCGCCTGCCACTGCCGCGCTGTAAACGGTGAGCGCCATATTGCATACACAGAACATCACACCGCTTTCCTGTAACTGATCAATACCGATATCCACATTCCCGATACCCGGCACCTGGAAGTCGCCCATCTTTGGCTTCCAGAAAGGATTACGGAGGGAGGGCGCTTTCGTTTTCGGATCATCGGCTTTAAACACTTCTCCGAACTTGTACTTTTCCCATAGTTTGTCTTCCATGGCGTAAGGAATCGCTTCGTGCCGTAACACCACTACGATAGAGCAGTCTTTTGCAGGCGTGCCCGTCGCTTCATTGGTCAACAGGAACACTCGGGGCCAGGCGAAAGGAAAGATCTCATGTGGACGGGGAACATCTACCACCATCCGGTGTTTGCCCCTGATCTTGTTGAACCAGGCTTCGGCGCCTTCTATCCCGGCAGGAAGCGCGGGCTGAAAATCAGCCTGCAGCTGTAAAGGTGATGCCAGCGTGGCTAGGCCCAGTGCGGCGGCACCGGTGGCCAGCTGACCCAGGAAATCACGGCGTGGGTTGGTTGAATTTGACATACATGCAACGTTTATTTTAAAAATAGAGATCACTCCACAACTGTTACCCAATGTGGTTTTTCGATGGTATATACGAGGGGGTTCGGGGTTATACCTGAAGGAATAGGTCGACTCGAAAACTTTACAGGCAAATGTAGGGCAGACAGTGATTGAAAGCCGGAAAAAAGTGACAATCTCATTGCCCGAAAAGCTGCTCGGGCAGGGTGGCCGGCAGCTGGCCTGTGAGCGCGCGGCATTCCCGGAGGAAATGTTTCCGGTCGTAATACCCGAACTGAACGGCCAGCTGTGCCGGGTCGCAGACCTGATGCCGGTGCATGAATTCCAGCGCATGTCTGAACCGCACAATGCGGGCGAACATTTTAGGAAACAGGCCGGTCTGCTCCATAAAATGCCTTTCCAGTGTTCTTTTAGTGGTAAAGGTTTGGGCCTGCAGTTCGGGCAGGGAGATGTTCCCGTTGGTATCATGAATGAGCCGGATAGCCGGAGAGATATCCCGGACCGGTGTTTTATGATTGTCCGCGCAATATTGCAGGAACGCGTCTAACAGGCGAACCAGTTGCGGAGTGCCGGTGCAGGTCTGGAGTTGACGGGAGAGACCTTCGGTGAAGGGGGCGAGGTTTTGCAGTCCGGCAGAAGGGAGCGGGCGGTGGAAGAGTTTATACCAGCCGTCCGGTTCCAGCGTCACCACCAGCAATTTCATGCCGGGGAAGCAACGCAGCTGCTGATAATGTTTACTGGCGCCCAGCAATATTTCTCTGCCTGTGAACTGTTGAAGATGTATATCGTACAATGTATCCGGTGCGCCGAGATGGAAAACGAGGTAATGGATGACATGCGGAAGAAGGATCGCTTCGCGGAAACTTCCGGGCGGGAAGTCCGCTTCCACGATACGGTAGGAAGCTGTACAGGCCTGCAGGGTAGTGCCGGGCCTGAAAGTAGTAACCCTGAACATTTTCCCTACATGTTTACTGCTAATTTCGGAAAAGTCCCGCAAATTACGGACGTAAAATCGTTAACTTGGTATTATTGAATTGCATATCCGGATGAAGCAAATCATTATCAGCTTCGGCATTCTGATCGCCTGTCTGGCCGTATTGTTCCAGCTGGCCAAATTCTCCTTTTGGCAGGGGAACATCCGTATGGAGATATGGATAGCCGGATTCAGTGTGCTCTTTCTCGTGATCGGCATCCTGCTCAGCCGCGGGATGTTCCGGCAGGAAGTGGAAATAAAGGCAGAAGTGCCGGCCACCACGGAGATCAACGAAAAACAGTTGCTGAAGCTGGGCCTGAGCAAGAGAGAATACGAGATACTCGGGCTCATTAACGAAGGTTACAGCAACCAGCAGATCGCCGAACGGCTTTTTGTGACCGAAAGCACGGTCAAAAAACATGTATCCGGCCTCTTCCTTAAACTGGATGTGGAAAGAAGAACAGAAGCCATCAAAAAGGCCCGCGAGCTCCGGATCATTGCCTGAATAACAGGATACTTTCGGATAATTTCGTCCCCTGAAACAAGAACGGTACTTTCGTACCATACATCCCATCGCTTTAATATCGTCTTTTGTACCGGACCAAAAATCACAGTTTTATGCAAAAGATCGTTTTACGATATGGCTGTTACGGGCTCATCGTTATTGTAGCATTGTTGTTAATCACTTTTTTCCTGTTTGGGGATTCCAATAACATCGAGCGGCAGGAAGTGATCGGGTATGTGAGTATAGTGACGTCATTGCTGTTCGTGTATTTCGCCATTCGTCAATGGCGGGACCGGTATAACAATGGCGTGTTAACGTTTGGAAAGGGCATGGCCATCGGCACCCTCATCACCTTATTCCCTTCCTTCGCATTCGGCCTGTTCAGCTGGTTGTATATGGCCGTATTAGATCCCGGCCATAACGAACGGTATTTCCAGCATTACATTGAAAAGATCAAACAGCAGACGCCGCCGGAGAAACTGGCCGCTGCGCTGGAAAAAGTGAACGCCGAGAAAGAAATGTTCAACAATCCCCTTATGCAGTTTGTTGTAATGTTCCTGACCGTCTTCATGATCGGCATGATCATTACAGTTATTTCCACGATGATCCTTCGCCGAAAGAGGGCAATGGCGGCCGGGTGATATTTTTTCACCTTAAATCCTCACAATTATGACAGTGCAAAAGATTGCTTCTCAACTGGTAAAATTGTGCCGGGAAGGCAAGTTTGAAGCAGCACAAAAAGAATTGTATGCAGACAATGCAGTGAGCATTGAAGCGCATGCGACTCCGGATTTTGAAAAGGAAACGCATGGTTTGAAAGCGATCCTGAAGAAAGGGGAAAAATTCGGGTCCATGGTGCAGCATATGCACGGGATCACCGTTTCCGACCCCATGGTGGCCGGTAATGCGTTCTCCATAGCGATGACCATGGATGTGACCATGAAGGGGAGGGACCGCGGCAAGTTTGACGAGCTGTGCGTGTACCAGGTAAAAGATGGAAAGATCATATCCGAGCAATTTCTGATGTAACCTTACTCCAGCCTCCACTATCATCCGGTGGAGGCTGATAAACGTACACCAAAAAAATATACATTATGGCCATTGTTAAAGTGATCGAAGTGATCGCCTCCTCCGAAAAAGGCTTTGAAGAAGCCGTACGTAACGCAGTGACAGAAGTATCTGCCACTATCCACAACATCGATTCCGTTTATGTGAAAGACTTCAAGGTGCATGTGAAAGACGGAAAGATCACTACTTACGGCGCTATTTGCAAAGTAGCGTTCAGAGTGGATAAGGCGTAAACGTAAGCGGCGTCAACGGTATTAGTCTGCGTAACAGGAACCTTCTTTTTATCAGTTCCTGCTTCGCCAGACTTTATACTGCTCCCGCATGCAATGTCCGCAGGGCCTGTATCCCAGCCCCACCGCCTCCTCTTCCGATTCGAAGAATACCCGGTTCTCCGGCTTCATACGTTTACCGGAAGTGCAATGCAAAGTGCCGTAGATCTTCAGCCGGCGGTTACCGCCGACGCGGATACTGCCCGCCCTGATCAGCGCATGGAGATCTTTTGTCTTCACTGTGATATGCGGGATCATGATAATGCATCGTGAAAGATAATGCCGAGTGTATGCCGTTGCCCGCTGTGTACGGGACTTACACCATGTTTCATGTTCACGCGGTAATATCCCCGGCTGCCTTTCACCGGGCGGAAGCTGGTTGTGAACAGCAGCATATCTCCGCGCCGGGGTTGCAGCACGTTGGCTTTGGACTGGGCACGGGGTATCTGTTCCGTGAGCACGAATTCTCCGCCGGTATAATCTTCACCCGGTTCATTGAGGAAGAGCACCAGCTGCATGGGAAAGTAGATATCTCCGTAGAGATCCTGGTGAAGAGTATTGAACCCACCCGCGCCGTATTTCAGGATGAGGACGGTAGGGTGGATTTGATGATGTGATTGGCAGAGGGCTTTGAGCTCCGCATGTGTGGCGGGGAACCGGGTATTGTTGTTCAATGCTTCCATCCATTGATTCGCGATGGGTGCGAGGTAAGGATATACGGTTTCCCGGATGGTGTTGATCAATACCGGCAACGGGTACACGAAGTATTTATATGTTCCCTGCCCGAAGCGGTATCGCTCCATGCTGATCGTTTTGCGGTAGGTCTGATCTGCATCATAGGCCGCGATCAGTGATGCGCATTCCTGCGGCTGCAATACATCCGGAATGAGGGTGTATCCCTGGCGGTGCATATCTTCCGCTACCCGGTTCCAATTTGTTTCCTGTAATCTTTTCATGATACCATCTGTTTTAATGTGCCAGTTCCCAGGCAATCATGGCTTTTTTGCGGTGAAGTCCCCAGTGATATCCTCCTAATTCGCCGCTGGCGCGTATCACACGGTGACAGGGGATGAGGAAGGCCACGGGATTGTCGCCGATGGCCGTACCTACGGCCCTGGAGGCGTTGGGTTGCTGCAGGATGCCGGCAATGGTGCCGTAAGTGGAGAGCTGGCCTTTCGGGATACGCAGCAGCGCTTCCCAGACCTTCAGCTGAAAAGGCGTGCCTTTTACATGTAGCGTTACCGGTTCAGGCTGCTCCCAATCCTGTGTGAACAGGAAGATGGCATGCTGCTGCATCCTGCCCAGCAGGGCCTGATACCGGGCATTCGGAAAACGTTGTTGTAATGTCTGCAGGGCTGCTTCCTGCGTGCCATCATAGAATGCAAGGTGGCATACACCCTTTGCGGTGGCAGCTACGATGAGCGGACCGAAAATACTTTCGGCAAAACCATAGCTGATCTCCAGCTGCGCTCCGCCATTGCGGTATTCCGCTTCGGTCATTTCTTCGAGTTGAATGTGTGTGTGCATATGATCCTGTTTTAATGATACAAAGTTATCACGATGCAATCCGCCGGAAAACCCGCTTCTTGCTATCCTGATGGAAAGAAAATAGTTGTAAATTGTTTTATCAAATCAAACCTGAACCGACCATGAAGCAACTTTTTATTTTCCTGCTGGTGATGGCAGGAACCATCAGTACAAAGGCACAGCAGGCGCCTGACCTGGAACATATCTATAATCCCTCTGCCAATGCCAAAGCCGATATGACGGCTGCACTGCAACGGGCCGCCAAAGAGAACAAACACCTGATGGTGCAGGTAGGCGGTAACTGGTGCATCTGGTGCAAACGCCTGTACAAGTTTGTGGAAGATCATCCGGCGTTAAAGCAGGATGTAGAGAAGAATTACGTGGTGTATCACCTGAATTACAGCAAGGAGAACAAGAACCTGGATATCCTGAAAGAACTGGGATTCCCGCAGCGTTTTGGTTTTCCTGTACTCGTGATCCTCGATGGAAAGGGCAACCGTTTACATACGCAGAACACCGGTTTGCTGGAAGATGCGGACAGTTATGACGAGAAGAAGATCAGGGATATGCTGAAGCAGTGGTCGCCGGTGGCACTTTCACCGGCTAGCTATACGGAAAAATAATTGTGCGGAAGGTGATGTTGATACGGCTTCCCGTGACAGCAGGTTCTTTTGGAATGCCGTGCAGCCAGTGATGTTGCGTAGCGCCCCGCATGAGCAGGAAACTGCCGTGGGTGAGCGGGATCGTTCGTTTGAGGGATTTATCACGATAATGCCGAAAGTGAAATGTGCGGGTGGCGCCAAAACTGACGGAACCGATCACGGGAAATGGTCCCAGCTCTTTTTCATTATCTCTGTGAAAGCCCATACTGTCCTGACCATTCCGGTATAAATTGAGTAATGCGCTGGTAAAAGCCTGTTCCGCCAGTGGTTCGATCTTTTCCCTGATAGCGATGAGTGGTGAGGTCCATGGATGTGGATGCATCGTGACGCCGGAATAACGATATGCTTTCCCGGCGTCGCCGTACCAGGCGGTGAGCCTGGGCTGCATGATCTCCCGGCCTGCGATTACGATGGGTTCCTGCTTCCATTGGATATCCGCCGTCAATGTTTCGAGGTAATGATCGCTTTCCGCTGCGCTGAAGAACTCCGGGAAGAAGAGGGCCTCTCCGTCCACCGGCAATATATTATCGTACATGCTTCTCCGTTATTTGGTACATTTTAGCCGCTTCCCAGCCAATCATGGCTGATTTGCGCGTATCTCCCCAATGATAATGCCCCAGTTCCCCGTTGGCTTTGATGACCCGGTGGCAGGGGATGAGAAAGGCTACCGGGTTTTGGCCTACTGCGGTACCCACCGCCCTGAATGCCTGCGGATGCCGGATCTTCCTGGCAATGGAGGCATAGGTGTTGAGGCCGCCCATCGGTATTTTGAGCAGCGTTTCCCATACTTTGATCTGGAATGGTGTGCCCTTGAGATGCAGCTTGATCTCGCTAAGCCTGCTCCAGTCCTGCGTAAAAATGAACAAGGCATCCTGCTGGAACCGGTCGGACAGCTGCCGGAATGCAGCATTCGGGAAATGTTGTACCAAAGCCCGGAAGGCAGCTTCGTGATCATCTTCCGCAAAAGCCATATAGCAGATGCCCTTATGTGTAGATGCTACAATGATCTGCCCGAACGGACTTTCCGCGAAGCTGTAGTTGATCGTCAATTGTTCGCCGCCGTTCTTGTATTCGCCCGGCGTCATTCCTTCCACTTTAATGAAAAGGTCGTGCAGGCGGCCGGTTCCGGAGAGCCCGGTTTCAAAAGCAGCATCCGATAATGTAACCTGTTCGCCTTTCAGGATATGTTTGGCATGTTCCAGGCTAAGGTACTGCAGGAACTGCTTGGGTGTAACGCCTGCCCACTCCCTGAACATCCGCTGGAAATGGAAAGGGCTCAGGTGCACATGTTCCGCCGCGTCTTCCAGGGAAGGCTGCTCCCTGAAATTGTTCCGGTAGAAATCGATCGCCGCCGCTATCCTGTTATAATTGATCTCCTGTTGCGTTTCCATGATCGTTTATGTTTGATCTTACAACACGAAAGTAGGATGAATTAGTTTGCCGGAGAACCCGGTTCTTGCGGAACTCATTTTACGGATAGATAATGCGGATCACTGAGCATTGCAAGTTCTCTTACGCACAAATAAAAAAATAAAGCTATGAGAAATAAAAAGTTTGATCTATATTTAAACGAGAAATAAAACAACTACTGGTTTAAGACTTTTTGTTTGTATCTGTTGTGAGCGTTTTTCCACGTTGCGGTGTTGGTCTCAATCAGAACATTTCCCTTTCTAATTATCAGCGAGCGAACCTTGTCTTGTGAAGCCGATTTCTGTGAGTTTAGCACGTTTTTATATATAAGTATTGCATCTTCCCCCGAGGATTGGGGAGAGTACACGTTATGATCAGTCAAATACAATTGATGCGGTAAAAAATTTGCCATTTTATTGCTCCTATGCTTACCTGCGGCGTTGAATTTCGCCGGGGGGAATGCTTGCTGTTTATTCAAAGCACGCTGTTGACGCGGGTATTTGGAAAGCATCAGGAGAAGCTATGTCGTCAGTTTTTTTAATCACCTAAATAGTTTCAATTATGTTCAATCACAGATTTAAGTTGCTGTGCCTTGTTATGATGGCATTTCTCCAAAACGCTATGGCTTTTAATTATCCTGCAGCAGAGCCGGTTGCAGGCAGCACGGTGAACGCCGGTGTGAAGTATCACAAATCATCCTGGTGGAATGGCGTATCCCAGGAAATGAAATTTGGTAACGAGGCCGGTCTTCGTACCAATACCGCCGCATGGAAGGCCGCGTTCACGGATTATACAATGACCGTTTACAACAACACGTATGGCTTCGTTGTAACCGGCATTGTTGGATTTGATCCTATGTCGATCCCGACAGTATATCCTGGTCAATCTCATCAGGAAACGATCACTTACTATGACAGTCCAATGGTCATTGGCGGATATGGAGGAGGAACCCTGAAGGTGGCATTTTATGTAGACGGATCACTTGCCCAGCAAGATATTTACTACAACAATGGAGACCCCCGGAATTTGTATATGCCTATCGGCTATCTGCCCCGCGGAAATGTAGATATTTATATCACTGACTATTGATCGGGAAATATCTTTTATTGAAAGGGCAGTCGTT
Source organism: Chitinophaga niabensis (assembly GCA_017849435.1). Taxonomy (GTDB): domain Bacteria; phylum Bacteroidota; class Bacteroidia; order Chitinophagales; family Chitinophagaceae; genus Chitinophaga; species Chitinophaga niabensis_A. The sequence goes on along the minus strand of JAFIGY010000020.1, from coordinate 343,734 downwards.
ACGACTGCCCTTTTTTGTTGGATGAACCCGGTGAAAAGCTTGCGGACGGAGTAGTTTTATTCTGTACGCAGACTTTTAACAGGATTGGTTCTTGCGGCCTTCAACGCCTGGAAGCTTATCGTCAATATCGTGATCAGCATTGCGCTGATACCGGTAACCGCAAATATCCACCAGGTGATATCTGAATGGTAATGGAAGTTCAGGAGCCATTGATGTGTGAAATAATATGCGAGCGGCGTGGCAATGACCAGTGCGATCAGCACCAGCACCATGAAGTCTTTTGACAGCATCCGCCAAAGGCTGAACACGGAAGCGCCCAATACTTTCCTTACTCCGATCTCCTTCACCCGTTGTTCCGCCATAAAGGAAGCCATGGCAAAGAGCCCCAGGCAGCTGATGAGGATCGTGAGCACGGTAAAGATACTGACCAGCTTTCCGATCCGCACTTCGCTGGAGAATTTGCCGGCATAATCATTATCCACAAGACTGTAATCAAAAGGAATGGAAGGGGCATATTTTCTGACGATGATCTCCAGTTTGGCGAGTGCTGTTCTTGTATCCAGCTGCGGATTAAGTTTAAGATGGAGGTAATCTCCCTGCCCGTCATCGATATAATAGATGGTTTGCTTAACGGGATCGTAGGGAGATTGCATCAGCATATCTTTTATCACCCCGATCACTTTCATATCCCCGTTCCGCTGCCTGCTGGTCCAGCGGATAATCTGCCCTACAGGCTCTCCTTTCAGGCCCATATATTTCACGGCCGCTTCATTCAGAACAACCGCCGCTGAATCTGTCAACTGCTCACTGGAAAAATCGCGTCCTGCTTTGAACTGCCAGCCCACTGTTTTCCCATATCCCGGAGAGATACCAATGGTGGCAAAGTCATCTGCAAAATCCGGATCTTTTCCCGGCCATTCGAAGCCGCTGCTGTTGGAGTTGACGCCGGTAGTGGGACTGCTGGATTCCGCGATCTCCTTCACTGCACCGGATGCCAGCGCTTCTTCTCTGAAAGCACTGAAATTCCTGTGAAGATCGCGCGTGGATAACATCATGCTAACGAGGCCCGTGCGGTCATAGCCGGTTTCCCTGTTCCTGGCATGCTGCACCTGTTTGAAAACTACTATCGTGCCTATGATCAGTACTACAGACACGGTGAACTGGAATACGATCAATACCTTACGGGGAATAGCCGCTGTGCGTCCTGCTTTGAAGGTACCTTTCAATATTTTAACCGGCCGGAAGGACGACAGGTAGAAGGCGGGATAGCTTCCGGCAATGAACCCCGTAAGCAGGCAGAAACCGATGCTCAACAACCAGAACACAGGGTTGCTCCATAAAATGGTCATTTCTTTTCCCGTGAGCTGATTGAAGAAAGGGAACAGAAGCTTCACCAGTATCAGGGCAAGCAGGAAAGAGATCATCACCACCAGCAACGATTCGCTGAAGAACTGTGTGATCAGCTGACCACGCAGCGAGCCTACTGCCTTACGAACGCCCACTTCCCTTGCACGCTTCTCACTGCGGGCAGTGCTCAGGTTCATGAAGTTGATACATGCCAGCAACAGTACAAACGCCCCGATGATCCCGAGCATCCATACATACTGGATAGCGCCGCCCACACTTACACCATACTGGAACCGGCTGTACAGATGCCAGCGGTCCATACTTTGAAGAGACATTGCGGGCTTGTATCTGGCGGCTTCATCCGCATTCATTTTTTTCATTTTGATATCCCGGATCTTTTCCGATACTTTCTGAATATCCGCATGATCTGCCAGTTGTACGAAGAGTTGAAAGCTACTGTTCCCCCAATTGTCTTCGGAGCTTTTGATCCAGGGTTGAGTAGTGATATAGAGGGCCCAGGGGGCTACGAATCTCATACCCCGGAATGTGGTATTATGCGGCAGGTCTTCGTATATCCCCGTCACCTTTACATTCCAGGCGTTATCGATCTTCACGATCTTACCCATCGGGTCCGCATCTCCGAAAAGCGATCTGGCCACGGATTGTGAAAGAAGGATGGAAGAAGGGTCCCGCAGGCTGCTCCAGGTGCCGTTCAGCATTTTCAGCGTGAGCATTTCGGGACCTTCCTGTTCCATGTAAGTGCCGGACTGAGTGATCTTTTTGTCGTTGTAAGTGAGGATATGATCCCAGGTCCAGGACGACATTACGATATGTTTGAAATCGCCGGCATAGTGTTCCCGCAGTTCATTGCCCATTGGGTAGGGGATAGCCTGACCAGTACGCATTTTTCCGTTACCGGTCTGCGTTTGTAGTACCATAGCGATGCTGCTGTGGTTTTCATGATACTTGTCGTAGGAAAGTTCATCCCATATCCAGAAACCGATGAACATCACTACCATCATGCCTATGGCCAGGCCGGTAATGTTGATGAATGAATATGCTTTGTTCCTGGTAAGGTTGCGGAAGGCGATTTTTATATAATTTGAAATCATTCCCCGTTGTTTTGTATCGGTAGCACACCAATACAATGCCATTCATCAGTACATTTGTGAATAGTTAGGTTATGCATTAAAAAAATAAATAAACTGTTCGATTTCAATACACCCTTCGTTCGCTTTCAGCAATACTTGAACCAGCTGCCGGTATTGAACAGCAGGATCTCCTCACCCGGATGCACCCAGGCTTTTTCGATCAGTTTCTTCAACCCCATATAGGTGGCGCTGCCTTCAGGACACAGCAGCAATCCTTCCGCCGTGGCAATCTCTTCCATGCCGGCTTCCAGTTCTTCTTCCGTAACGGTAAGGGCCGTACCGTCACTTTGCTGCAGTACTTCCTGCATCATGTCTTTTGCGAACGGGTTAGGTACCGCCAGTCCAAAAGCTCTTGTACGGATAGCGCGGAATTCTTCCGCAATTTTGCCCAGTTTAAATAATTGTATCATGGGTGCGCAATTTTCTGTTTGAACGATCACCATTCTCGGCAACGGCCCTTCTATCCAGCCCAGCTGCTGCATTTCCCGGAATGCCTTCCACATCCCGATAAGTCCGGTTCCGCCGCCGGTAGGGTAGATAATCACATCGGGCAGCTTCCAGTTGCGCTGCTCGGCTATCTCATACCCCATCGTTTTTTTGCCTTCAAGGCGATAAGGTTCTTTCAGTGTGGACATGTCAAACCCGCCTGTCTGCTCTGCCAGCTGCCGTGCGAGAAGGCCGCAGGCATCCAGCAGTCCGGGTACCAGTATCAGCGTTGCGCCATACATCCTGCATTCTTCCTGCAGGGTTTTCGGCGTCAGCTCCGGCATGATCACCGTAGCGCGTATGCCTGCCCTGGCGCAATAAGCGCTCAATGCGCCGCCTGCGTTTCCGGCGCTGGGCATGATGCAATGTTTGATACCCAGTTCTTTCGCTTTTGAAACCGCCACGCTGATGCCCCGGGCCTTAAAGGAACCAGTCGGGTTACGGCTTTCATCTTTCAGTGAAACGGATACACCTGTTCTCCGGCTCACAGCGGTCAAAGGCAGTAACGGCGTCCATCCTTCTCCGAGAGACACGATGTTCCGGGCGTCCAGTACGGGTAACAACTCCCGGTAACGCCAGAGTGAAGGGGTACGGCCGGATAGCAGTTGCTTGTCGAGGTGGGGGGTATACTGTGCAAATAATGGCTGCTGGCAACAGGTTGCATAAGTTTGCTGTACATGCATATCGTATATCTTTCCACACACGGGACATTGCAGGGCAGTAACCAGTGAGATGCCGCTTTGAACCGTTTCCATGGCTCAAAATTAACGAAGGGATTATAACGAAATGAATACCGTTATGTTATAACCTATAACTATTTGTTATAGATATCCCGGGCATAGCGGATGAATTTTTTGTTGAGTTCGCTGGTTTCGCCTTTGCGCTGGATGAAGTAGAAGCTTCTTTCGATGTGCAGTCCTTCGAAATGTATTTCGGTAAGTTCTCCGTGCTTCAATTCTTTTAGTACGGAGCGCTGGGGGAGGAATCCGAGGCAACTGGATTCTATCAGGAAGTTTTTAAGCGCTTCCGTACCGCCGAGGCGGGCTGCCACCTGCAGTTCATTGATACCGATGCGATTTTTGCCCAGTGCGTCTTTCAAGGCTTCCAACGTGCCACTGCCTCTTTCGCGGAGCGCCACCGGCATTTGCAGCACGTCTTTCAGGGGATAGCTTTTTTTGCGGGCGATAGGGCTCTTTTTGCTGCAAACGGCAATCACTTTGTCGTTGATGAAGGGTTGATACACTACATTCGTCAGTTTGCCCCGCCCTTCAATGATCCCGAGATTGATCTCCTGGTCCAGCAGCGCCTCCAGCACAATTTCGGCATTGCGGTTCAGCAAATTGATCTCCACCTGCGGATATTGCTGCTGGAAAACGGACAGTACTTTAGGCAGAATGTACAGCGCCACAGTAGTACTGGCACCGAGTTTGAGGACGCCCTTAGCCTGCGCCTGGTCGTTCATGGAAGCGATCTCGAACTCTGTTTCGGCTTGTATGTTCTTGACGAAGAGCAGGCGTTTGAGCAGGAGGTTACCCGTGGCGGTCAGCGCGATCTGTATACCTTTGCGCTCGAACAATTTGGTTTGATAGTATTCTTCCAGGAACTTGATATGCTTGCTGATGGCGGGCTGAGAAATGAATAATACCTGGCTGGCCTTGGAAAAGCTGTTCTCTTGAGCCACTTCTATAAAAACGAGGTGATGGGTAGAGAGCATACCGGTTAGGTTTTTACAAAGATAGGGATGTAATGTATGCGGATTTTATTAAATTGACACGATATAACACCGCAACATGCAACCTATACTCTTTTACCACGGCGGTCCCGGCCTGAATGGTAATCCTGAAAGACAACTCCTTACCACGCCGTTCGCTGAAGCAGGCTTCGCACTGCACTGTTGGGACGAGCCGTCCCCTTTGCGGCCGGAAGGTTATCCTTTTCGCAGCACGGACGCTTTCGCGAATGTGCTGGACAGTGCGGAGGCATTTCTCCTGAAACATTACGAGGGTACGCCATTACCGGTGATCGGGTTTTGCTTTGGCACGAACATGGCCAAGTATCTCGCGCTCAAACATCCGGATAAGATCCGGCATCTCTTCATCATCACGCCTGCTTTCCTGGAAAACCTGGCGGACATCAATATATTCCGCCATCTGCACCATGATTTTGTGACGCACCAGATGCACGAAGAAGCCACGCAGATGGATATCATCATCCGGAATTTCTCCGGCAGCTTTGATGAGAATACCATCGCCGGCTGGAGCCTGTGCGCCGTCAACCCCCGGTTGTTCAATTATTACTGGCAGAATCAGGATCAGCGGAACCGTTATGTGGTGCATTATTCCGGTGCCTATAACATTGATGCCGACAGCTTTTTCAGCACCCGCGGAACGCAGTTCCATCTGCATGGTGTAGCCACGGTACCTACTACCGTAATGTATGGGAAGCACGACAGCATTATCAGTATAGCGGATGAGATAGCGGGATTGCCGGAGCATTTCAGCGATATGAAAATACTGGAGATGGAAAACTCCGCGCATTACGCGCATCTGGAAGAAACGGATGCCGTACTTCGCGTGATCCGGGGAACGATATAGGATATGTTTGGAAGAAGCCGTCTCAGATACATCTGAGACGGCTTCTTTTTATTTCATCATCATGGCTGATCCCACCATACCGGTTGATTCAGGTAGATGGGTTTATCCGCGTTGGGATTGGCAGCTAATACCTGTTTGATATTGTAGTTAATCTCATAGCTGGGTACGGCAAAGCGTCGCGGCCAGTCGGTGGCGTTGGGATAGGCATCGGTGAAGCAGTGGGACGGGCGTTTAAATCCTTTGTATACCCCGGTGGCCTCGTTGTAATTCCCGTTCGCATCCGCACAGAAGTTCATACGGCGCAGGTCCACCCATTGTTCCGGAGAGAAAGACATGGCGATGTATTTCTGTATCATGATGTGGCTCATCGTGAGGCCGGCCGCGTTCTGTACAACGGAAGTGCTGGCGAGGTAGTTCTCGATGGTGGCAGAAGGGATATCCATCAATGCCATATGCGCACGAATACCGGCTTTGTATGCGGTGAGCGCATCTGTAAGTTTGTTCTGGCGGAACAATACTTCCGCTTCGATGAAACGCATTTCCGCATTGGTGACCAGCAGGCCTTTGGCGCCACGGCGTGTATACCAGCAGCCGGTGGATTGTATGCGGTCGCCGGGGGCCGGTGCGTAAGGGGTTTTACGCAGGATCACATACACAGAGTCCGGTTTGGAAAAGGAATTGGTGGCGGCATTGTAAGTGTAGGAAGATGGCCCGGTTTTGGGCAGGTCTGATGACATGTCCACACCACGGGAACGGATGAGCACGCCATTCTTATCTGCCATACTGGGTACGATAAGGTCCAGGCGAGGATCCGTCATATTACTGGCGCCGCTAGGTGCGCCGGTGTAGTTATTGGTGAGGTAGTTCAGATAGAGTTGCGTGATCCTTGAGGAGAGACCAGTGTTCGTATATTGAATGGCTTCCTTGCTGGCATCAGGAACACCGGGGCCTTCATCCACATATTGCAAAACGGAGCTTTGCGCGGTGGTTTGTGCTGCCTTAGACGTCGCGTCCAGTACGGCCTGCGGGTTGTAAGTGCTTTTTTTGCTGAGGTGGTTGAGGTATCTGGCCTTCAAACCATACGCCAGCCTGATCCAGTTGTCCACATTCCCTTTGTTGAGGATGTCGCCTTTAGAAAGGGGCGGTGCACCGGGCAATTGCGTTTTCTGCAGATCGTTAATGGCATCGTCCAACAGCAGCAATACCTGTTCCTGCACATGGGCACCATCGTCGAATTTAGGCGTGATGGTACCAGGATCGTCAAACTGATCATAAGGCATCATGCCATAAAAATCCGCCAGTGTTCCAAAGCCCCATGCTTTCATGATCTTGGCCGCTCCAATGTAGTGATAGGCGCCTGCTTTTTGCGCGGACTTGATCAGTGGCGCAATGTTCGATGCCGAATTCACATACCAGCATTGCCAGGGCCAGTTGGCACTGGAAGTGTTGGAGTACCAGCGGGTGAGGTTCCAGTTGTTGTTCACGGCATAAGTGACCGCAAGCTGCTGGCCAACAAAAGCCGCGCGCGTACCTGCACTTTCATAGCAATCGCTGAATTGCGCAATCAGCGGCGGAAGCCGGAGGTCGGGCGTAGGAACGTCTTCATTAGGCGTGTTCGGGTTGTCGTTGATATCCAGCCATTTTTTACAGGAGACGAACACAACAGCCAGGCTCAGTATATACAGTAGTTTTTTCATTTCCGTGATTTTTAGAATTTAAGATTTAAACCAACAGCCAGTCCTGCCGTTGCAGGAACGCCACAGTAGTCGATCCCCACAGAACCAGAGCCGATCACGCCGGCGCCGGCAGCGCTTGTTTCAGGATCCATACCGGAATAGTTGGTGAAGAGGAGCAGATTGGTGCCGGAAAGTGTAAGCGTGGCATCTTTCAGAAACCGTATATGGCCCAGGGTGTTTTTGGGTAATGAATAAGCCAGCGAAACGGAACGCAGCCGCAGCCAGTTCACTTTTTCAATGAAGAATGGTGCATTGGCGAGATAGATATCGCGATAAAACTTCTCACTGGCCACCACGGTTTTAGTCACCTGCTCATATTTTGCGGAGGCGGGGTTCAGCGACATACCGGTGAACGTAATGTTGGTATTCCGGTTCTCCGTTCGCTTGCTAAGCCCGTCGCCCGTAAGCAGGTATTCGGTGCCGTTATATACGTCGCCGCCTAAACGAAAATCAAACAGGAAAGAGAGGTTGAAGTTCTTATAAGTAAAGCTGTTGTTCAAGCCGCCGATGAGGTTGGGTTCGCGGTTCCCTACGAGGGAGGTGGCGTTGTTGCTGGTCAGCGGGTAGCCGGTATTCCAGTCCAGAAGCAGGTTCCCATTGGCGTCTCTCTGCCATTTAAGCCCGCTAAGTCCCATGAAATAACCACCGTTGAAGGAGGCTGCTTTGGCATTGCCTACCTGTACATCCGTTACATACAGGATGGGTAAGGCTCCGGGCAGTGCATTCACCCTTCCTTTGTTGTGGGAGAAGTTGAGCGTTACATCCCAGTTGAAATCTTTGCGTTTAACGGGATTGGCATTGATGGATACTTCAATACCCCTGTTCTCGATCTCCCCGGTATTCACATAACTGAGGATGTAGCCCGTGGCGTTACTCACACGGGGCTGCAGGATCTGATCCACACTCTTGTTGATGTAGTATGTAAAGTCAAGTCCTATTTTCCCGTCGAGAAATTTAAGCTCGGTGCCGAACTCTGCGGACTTCGTGTATTCCGGTTTCATGATCGGGTTGCCACGCGTCCAGCTGTTGCGGAACCCTCCTCCGATGGTCAGCTCCGGTCCGAACAGATACGTTTTAGTCTGGTAAACGGGCGCATCTTTACCTACGCCGGCCCAGGAAGCGCGTATCTTCCCGAAGGAAAGGATCCTGTTCTCGGGCAACAGTTCGGTGAACACAAGGCTGCCGCTAAAAGCGGGATAGAAGAAAGACTGGTTCTGCACTGGCAGTGTGGATGCAAAATCGTTGCGCCCGGTCACACTCAGATAAATGAAGCTTTTGTAAGACAAACGCAGATCACCATATACACCTACGATGCGGCGGCGGCTGATATCCTGTGCGTAGTACTGGTTTTCCTTGGCGGCATTATTGAGCGTGAAGAAACCGGGAATGATGAAGTTCTCCGCCCGCATGGAATTGGACTTAAAATAAGTGTCTTCCGATGTGGTCCCCAGCAACAGGCTGGCATCCCATACTTTTTGGAATGTTTTGTGAAAGTTCAGCATCAGGTTGGAGTTCACGTAACTGTAGCTTCTGTCTGTTTCTGACAGCATTCCGTTCTGCCACGCGATCTTCACGCTGGAACCGGGATAGATAAGGCTCCGGTATTGCGTGAGATAATTATCGATTCCGAGCCGGTAAGTGGCATCGAACCAGTCGGTGAACCTGACGGACATATAAGCATTACCGATGAAACGGTTGTTCTTGTCGCCCTGGGGATTCCTGTTCACGATCCAGTAAGGATTGTCCACATCGTTCTCCAACGGCAGATTAGGGAGCAGCCTGCGTTTGGAGCCATCAGGATTTAGCCAGTTCTGCATATTGTCGTTCCGTGGCCAGGCGATGATACTCTCCATATAACCCGTACCACCGGAACCCCAGAGGCCGCTGCCTGTGAGTGTTTTGCGGGATTCGCTATTGGCATAGGAGGCATTCACGCCGAAAGTGAATCTTCCGATCTTCTGCTCACCGTTAAAACGGACGGTGCTCCGGATGTAATTGGTGGTGGGCACTACGCCGGTCTGGTTGAGATTGGAACCGGATAGATAGAAATTACCGTTTTTGCTGCCCCCGGATATGTTGAAGCTGTTATCGAATGCGTGCGCCCGCTCGAAAAAATCGCCCAGGTTGTTATATATCTTGTCGCCCGGCGCAAACTTATCTCCCCAGGAGAGCGTGGTCTGATCTGTGAAGGAGCCGCTGTAGTAAGAGCCCTGTTTGTAAATGCCCTGTTGTTTCGGCAACCGGTTCACCCAGTTGGTGGTATACCGTGTATTGACGCCGGCGGTGACGTTTCCTTCGGTTCCTTTTTTAGTAGTGATAATAACGGCGCCGGCGGCAGCACGAAGACCGTACAATGCCGCTGCAGCGGGACCTTTCAGGATGGAGATGGATTCGATGTCTTCCGGGTTGATGTCCATCGCGCGATTGCTGTTGGTGGTGGAGAGGTTCACGCTGCCGTCAAAAGCACTGTTATCTCCCTGCCCTGTGGAGTTGTCCATCGGCATACCGTCAATGACGAACAACGGCTGGTTGTCCCGCTCCAGTGAAGTACCGCCACGAATGATGATAGAAGCGGAGGATCCGGGTGCGCCGCCGGAATTGGTGATGTTCAATCCCGCTATCTTACCGTTCAGTGAGTTTACCAGGTTGGCGTCTTTATTTTTCAGTAGTTCAACGGATTTGATATCCTGCACCGAATACCCCAACGCTTTCCGCTCTTTCTTTATACCCATGGCTGTTACCACTATCTCGTTCAGCGAGCTTTGCGACGTTCGCATGCCGATCTGAAGCGTGGAACTGGTCCCTACCACAACTTCCTGCCGCTCGTACCCGATAAAGGTGAATTCCAGGGTTTCACCCGGACTGGCCTGAATGCTGAAATGTCCCTTGGCGTCTGTTTGTGCGAAGCGGGTAGTGCCTTTTACCCTGATCGTAACGCCAGGCATAGGGCTTCCTTCGTCGGATAATACGGTGCCTGTAACGGGCTTTTGCTGTGCTGACAAAGTAACAGGCAGCAAAAGCACCACGAATGAAATGGCCGCTAATAAGCAGAAAAATTTCCTCATGTTGCGAAATTTTAGATTTGGTATGAATTGATAAAAGCTATCCGCTGTATCGTGTTTCCGTACAAGATGGTCCGTTTGGGGAAGAGCCGGTCTGATGGGTATGTACTAATAAAAGCGATGAGCCAATGGCCAGAGCTGACGTGTGCCGTTAATAACTAAATTGATGATAAATGCTATCCGTGTACGTACTGATTTTGGTTATGCCTTGCTATTGAGTATTAACAAAAAAAGAAAACAGATACTGACGATCGTAAAGTTATTACTAAGGTAAGTACTGAATTAACTATTTCCTGTATTTTTTTGATGAAGGGGATGTCCTGAAAACGTTGTAAATTTATCCAGACGGCATTAAAACCTCAAATATGCATCCCGGTTTTGATTTCAATCAATCCATCAACCAGGTTCCGGCGCTCGAAGATTATAATACATTCACCACACATACCGTATTGCGAAATGCGCTACAGCACTATGGTGGCGGAGGCTTTGCAGCGCAGGCGGAAACTTTCGGGGAAATGATGGGCAGTCATGCCATGCAGGAAGCGGGCGTCCTCGCCAACAAATATCCGCCGGTCCTCAGAACGCACGACCGCTTCGGGAACCGCCTGGATGTGGTGGAGTTTCATCCTGCTTATCACCAGATGATGGAAACGGCCATCCGGCATCGTGTGCATGCGGTGGCCTGGGAAACAGGGGCAGGAAGCGGATACCTGGCCCATAGCGTTCTGTCTTTTCTCAAGCAACAGATAGACGAAGGCAGCAGCTGCCCGCTGACCATGACGTTCGCCGTAGTGCCGTCGCTGAAGATAGCGCCGGATATTGCGGAAGAATGGCTGCCATTGGTGCTTTCAAATGAATACGATCCGCGGCATATCCCATATTACGAAAAGAAAGGCTGCACATTCGGCATGGCCATGACGGAACCGCAGGGCGGCAGCGATGTGCGTGCAAACCTCACTTTTGCGATACCTGCAGGCAAAGGGATCTACAAGATCACCGGCAGAAAATGGTTCTGCAGCGCGCCGATGAGCGATGCCTTCCTGGTGCTGGCGCAAACAGGCAAGGGCCTGAGTTGCTTCCTGGTGCCGCGTTTCACGCCGGAAGGAGAAAAGAACAAACTTTATTTTCAGCGGCTCAAAGATAAACTGGGTAACCGCTCCAACGCATCCGGGGAAGTGGAGTTCCATGAAGCATGGGGGAAGATCATCGGAGAGGAAGGCCGGGGTGTGGCCAATATCATGGAAATGGTTCGCCATACGCGGCTGGATTGCGCAATCGGTTCGGCAGCTACCTTACAACGCGCGGTAGCGGAAGCAGTCCATCATTGCCATCACAGGATGGCTTTCGGAAAGAAGCTGAGCGCGCAGCCGCTGATGAAGAATGTGCTGGCGGATCTTTGCCTGGAGTCTGAAGCAGCCGTAACGTTAGCGATGCGCCTCGCGGAAGGTTTTGATAATGCAAGTTTTGATAAAGAGGCGCTCTATTTTATAAGGATCGCTACCGCCGTGGGAAAATTCTGGAATACGAAAAGAGCCGTGCTGGCGCTGGGAGAAGTATTGGAATGCATCGGAGGGAATGGGTATGTGGAAGAGTCCATCCTGCCGAGATTGTACAGAGATATACCTGTGAACGCCATCTGGGAGGGATCAGGTAACATTCAGGCGCTGGATGTGTTGCGGGCGATGCACAAGGAACCGGAAAGCATGGAAGCCATGATGAATTATTTCCGGAAGGCCAAAGGTCTGGATACGCTGCTGGACCATCACATCGCGGGCCTGCAGCAACTGTTGTTCCAGCCCGAAGAACAGGAATTTAAAGCACGCGTGATCGTGGAAAAAATGGCGCTCGCCATACAGGCGACAGAGCTGATCCGCATAGCGCCGCCGAAGGTAGCCGCGCTGTTCTGCGCATCCAGGCTTTCGGCGGACAGGCATCTGACCTGGGGAACGCTGGAACATGCAGCCGCATTGGATGAAGTGATCAGCAGAACGTACAGCTACTGATGTTCATTTACTCAAAAAGTGATTTGTCGATACCCGGAATGATCTTCAGGGCATTTTTATAATAGATCTTTTTAAGGATATCATCCGGCAGATGCATGCCGTACATACGCCAGAAGGCGTGATATTTCTTGTGATAGGGGAAATATTCATCGGCCGTTTCCAGCACCCTGAAATAGGTCGTGTATTCGTCCGGTTGCCAGGAATCCTTGCCGAAGAGAATCCTGTCCTGGTACTTCTCAAAAAACTGCCGCGCCATCTGCGGCTGCCTGCCCAATTCAGCGATCACCGCACCGAACTCCACATACATATTGGGTATCTCCTGCATGAGTTTATCGAGGTGTGCGAGATCGTTCGCATACCATCCGAAATGCGCATTGATGAAAGTGGTGTGGGGATGTTTTTTGAACATCCGGTGTTCTTCTGCTATGATCTGTTCCCAGGGAGCGGGGCTGTTGTCACTGCGCTTGCGCTCCGGGTGTGTCTTGAGTTCCAGCCAGCGTTCATTGCTTCCGTCCATCGGGCTCCAGAACGGTTTAGGATCTGCGGCGTGTATCAGCACCGGGATCTTCAGTTCTGCACATTTCGCCCAAATAGCGTCCAGGCGCGGATCATCGATGGCCACGCGTTTGCCGGTATTGTCCTTTACGCTGAGGCCCAGGTTCTTGAACACTTTCAGGCCGGAAGCCCCGTTCTTCACATCCGTAGCTAATTGCTGCGCGGCTTTTTCAGGCCAGCCTTGTTCCCCGATCCCCGTAAAATCTATATTGGCAAAGATGATGAAACGTTTGGGTGCATTCTGCCGTACGTTGTCCGCCATCTGTTTGAGTGAATGGCCGTTTCCTCCGCTCAGGTTCACCATCACTTTCATATTCAACGCATCCATATCTTTTACAAGACCTTTCAGATCCCCGGAACCAAGGTTCCACTGGTGATTATGCACATCAATGAAAGGGAACCTGGACCGGGTCAGATGATGTTCCGGTACTACAAGGGTGGAAGGCGGGTCATATTTTTCAAAATCCATGACCTGTGCATGGGAAAGACCTGCGCTGAGCAAAAGGGAGCTGGCTAATAAATGAAATTTCCGCATCCTTAAATCTAAGCAATTATCCGCTTGGGTTTTTATCCTGTATAGGATATCTTTAAAGAAACATTAAGGTTATCATGCAGCGTTCACATAGAATACGATCCCTCCTCCTCATATGCCTCACCATCACCGGCACTGCTTCGGCCCAGGGCGTACAGTTCTTCAAAGGCAGCTGGTCCCAGCTTCAGGAAACAGCCAGGAAAGAAGGGAAACCTATTTTCGTGGATGTATATACAGATTGGTGCCCTCCCTGCCGGCAAATGGATAAGGAAGTATTCCCATCAAAAGAAACAGGCGATAAATACAACCCGCTTTTCCTGAACTACCGGCTGAATGCGGAAAAGGGCGAAGGGGTGGAGATTGCCGCAAAATACGCAGTGAAAGCTTATCCCACTTATCTATACCTGGATCCGGACGGCTCTCTGCTGCATCGTGCAGTGGGTTTCTTTCCGGTAACGGACATGATAGCGCAGGCGGACAAAGCCCTGGGTTCCCAAGGCGGGGAAAATACGATCGGCTTCCTGGAGAAGGAATTTAAAAGCGGCAGGCGGGATACCGCTTTCCTCCGGAATTATATCCGTCGGATGACAGCGCTGGGCCTGGATAATAATACCGTGATGAACGCATACATGGAAGTGCTTCCGGTCAGCACGCTCGCAACTTCCGGGGAGCTGTTATTCCTTGGGGAGAACATTTTCAACGCACGCTCCAATGCATTGGTCTTTCTCATGGCGCATTATACCGCATTATCCGCTTCGCAGAAAAAGCAACTGGCCAACCGGCTATATGCAAGAGCGTTGTATAGCGCTGCTGCCACCGCCTGGAAGGAAGGCCGGCCGGTGGAACTCAGGCAGATCCTGGCTTATGCAGAAATACTGGAGGCGGATCTTCCCGCACAACTGCAGGCCAGTGTGTACAGATGGCGGCTGCAGTATTTTGGGCTGGTAAAAGATGTGACGAAACTAAAGGAGACCGGCTATCACATGATAGGCCGGATGATGGATATATCGCAGGATTCACTTCGTGCAGAAGATGCACGGCAATATGACCAGGTGATGCAGCCCTACAGGAACGGTGCGCTGGACAGCACGAAGATTGTCAGCTTTGAGGAAGAAAAAAAATATTTCATCAATCAATATTCGCGGAAGATCAGCACATCCCTGTTTGAAGTGGCTACCGTTTTCGCATCAACGCTGGAGCCGGGAGATGCCGCACTGGCCGATGCGTTGAAGTGGGCGGAGCGGGCAAAAGGGATCGTAACGCCTAATCCCAATTTAGAGAACCTTGTCCGTAAATTACAGGGACTTGTAAAAATGGTGCCGTAACTGTATCTTGACGAAAATTTCACGTTAAATCATTACCGTCATGGAACGCCGCTCTTTTCTTAAAAATGCGGGACTGCTGGCTGCTGGCCTGAGTGTTGCAGATACCGCATGGTCTTTTTCTCCCAAAGGCAACAAACTACCCGCCTGGAGAGGCTTCAATCTTCCTGACTTCGTTTCGCCGGATCCTGCCAAACCACGGGCAAAAACGCCGGAGGATCATTTCCGCTGGATGCGGGACTGGGGGTTCGATTTTGTGCGCGTTCCCATGGCCTATCCTTATTACCTCGCTATTGACCGTTCCCGGAATATTACGCCGGAGGAAGTATATAAGATAGATGAAAGTCGCGTGGAAGATGTGGAGAAACTGGTGGCGATGGCGCACAAATACAACATGCACGTGAGCCTGAACCTCCATCGTGCACCGGGTTATTGCATCAACGCCGGTTTTCACGAGCCGTACAATTTATGGAAGGATGAAGAGGCGCAGAAAGCATTCGCTTTTCACTGGAATTTCTGGGCAAAGCGGTTCAGGTCTGTATCCACATCAAAGATCAGTTTCGACCTTGTGAATGAGCCGGCTATGCGGGAAGATATGAACGATCAGCATTCCAGCGCTTCCACAGTGCCGGGAGATGTGTACAGGAAGGTGGCGAAAGTTGCGGTGGACGCTATCCGCAAAGAGAATCCCAAACGCCTGATTCTTGCGGACGGTAATAACGTGGGTAACAATGTGATCCCGGAGATCATCGATCTGGGCATTGCGCAAAGCTGCCGCGGATATCATCCCGGAAAAATATCACACTACAAAGCCCCCTGGGCCAACAAAAACATCGACAACCTTCCGGAACCCAAGTGGCCGGGCCAGGTGGGAAATCAATACCTGAGCCGCGAAATGCTGGAAAAATATTACCAGCCCTGGATCGACCTCGTGAAACAAGGCGTGGGCGTGCATTGCGGAGAATGTGGAAGCTGGAATAAAACGCCACATCCCGTTTTTCTCGCATGGTTCAGTGATGTGCTGGATATTCTCGGAAGCAACGGGATAGGATTTTCACTCTGGGAATTCAGCGGCGATTTCGGTGTCCTCAATTCCCGCAGAGCGGATGTGGAGTATGAAGACTGGTATGGGCAGAAGCTGGACAGGAAACTGCTGGACCTCATCCGGAAATCACGATAGAGGCCAATCATTGCAGGCTATTCATAGTGTAACAAAAGGCTGGCTCTCGTCCGGATCGGTACCAAATCGGAGTACATGCCCATCGGGGTCTTCAATACGCAACTCCATCGCAAATGGATAATTGACGGGAGGCTGACGAATGGTCACACCTTTACGCTTTAGCCGGTCGTGCAGGTCAAAGATATCACCGTCGAAGCCGATCCATAACCAGGTGCCTGGCTGGCCCTGCGCACCGCGACATAGATAAATGGCCGAGCAGGGAGCGCCCTCATAACGGATGCTTGTAAAATCATCATCGCCCCAATCTTCTTCTTTAAATCCCAGGATGCCTACATAGAAGGCCCTGCTGGCCGCCATATCTTTCACGGAGAGGATAGCCTGTATACCCTCAATGCGGATGGGGAGTTTCATGGTTTAAATATGTTTTCCGTAAAGATAAAAAGATCAACAGGATAAAATGCCGCTGTTATCCGGCTGGCATGAAACCTTACACAATCCGGCAAAATGTCGTGAAAACAGAAATTTAAGTACCTTCAACCGGTCGCAACCAATCGTATGCACCACACTTTATTACTCGTACTCGGTCTGTTGTTTGTTGTTTTTATGCTGGTTATGCTGGCGCAACGGATCAGGATAGCCTATCCCATCTTTTTGGTGATAGCCGGTTTATGTATCAGCTTTATTCCCGGAACGCCCAGATTGCACCTTGAGCCTGATCTGGTATTCCTGATCTTTATGCCGCCTTTGTTATACGAGGCAGCCTGGTATACGTCGTGGAACGACTTCTGGAAATGGAAGCGTCCGATTGTTTTACTGGCGTTCGGTCTGGTTTTCTTTACTTCTACCATCGTAGCTTATACCTCCACCGCCACCATACCGGATTTCAATTTGGCATTGGGCTTTTTGCTGGGAGGGATCATTTCGCCGCCGGATGCAGTGGCTGCGGCGACGGTGATGAGGGGGATGAAGGTGCCGAAAAGAATGATGACCATCCTTGAAGGGGAAAGCCTCGTGAACGATGCATCCTCTCTGATCGTTTTCAAATTTGCACTGGCTGCTGTGCTGACCGGTGTTTTCTCCATGCAGCAGGCAACCGGACAGTTCTTTCTCGTGGCCGGCATGGGAATCGTAGTCGGCCTTGCCGGCGCCCATATCATGTACGTCATTCATCGTTTCCTTCCTACCACACCTGCTATTGATGCGGCGCTGACGATCATGACGCCTTATATCCTGTTCCTGACGGCAGAGCAGTTTGAGTTTTCAGGTGTGATGGCGGTGGTATCAGGAGGACTTTTTCTATCGTACCGCTCGCACGAAATTTTTCAGAATGGCAGCACGAGAATGAATATGCTGGGCGTCTGGACGACGGTGATATTCGTACTGAACGCGCTCGTGTTCGTATTGATCGGCCTGCAGTTACCCGAGATCATTGAGGGTCTGGGGAATTATTCCATTGCAGATGGGATCAAATATGGGTTATTGATCAGCGCCATCACCATTGCCGTACGCTTTTTGTGGGTATTCCCCGCCGCACATATACCACGCTGGTTAAGCGCTAAAGCGCGGCAGGATCCTTCGCCCGGATGGAAGGGGCCACTTGTGATCAGCTGGGCGGGCATGCGGGGAGTGGTATCGCTTGCAACCGCGCTCTCCATTCCATTGCTGATGAAAGACGGATCCGCATTTCCTCAGCGCAACATTATTATTTTTGTCACCTTCGTTGTGATATTTGTAACACTTGTATTCCAGGGACTTACTCTGCCCTTTGTGATCAAACTGATCCGGTTGAAGGAAATAGATGAGATACTTCCCGAAGATGAGCAGCAGGCAGGTATTCAGCTCCGCCTGGATGCGGCGGCACTGAAATATGTCAATGAACATTATGCTGCCGAGGCGAAAGAGAATGAGTTGATAAGCTTCTTTAGAGCCAGCCTGGAGAATGATATCTCTTCCACGCAGCAGCGGCTGGCATCGCTGGAGTGTGATGAAACGGAGCATCAGGAAATAGAACTATATCATAAGGTTTTGTCGGAAGTTTATGCTTTACAACGAAAGGAATTGTTCCGGTTGCGGAAAGAGAAATTTTTTAGTGATGAAGAAATAAGGAAGGCGGAATTGCAGCTGGATCTGAATGATTTGAAGATCGCAGGGGCGGAGCATTGACCGTTTACATATCACGGGCAGCCGACTGGCCGGCGATGCGGCCGGAGAAAAGGCAGCCGCCGAGGAAAGAGCCTTCCAGCGCATTATAACCATGCATGCCGCCTCCGCCGAATCCCGCTATTTCGCCTGCAGCGTACAAGCCTTTGACAGGCTGTTCATCGATCTTATGCAGAACGCGCCCGGACAGGTCTGTTTGTAATCCTCCAAGGGTTTTGCGGGTGAGGATGTTGAGCTTCACCGCTATCAAAGGGCCGGCATGAGGGTCCAGCAACCGGTGGGGCGGCGCTGTACGAATGAGCTTGTCTCCGAGGTATTTCCTCGCGCCGCGTATGGCGGTGATCTGCGCATCTTTACAGAACGGATTGGTGATTTCCATATCCCTCGCCCTTATCTGTTCTTTGAGCAGCGCGAGTTCTATCCGCGTATCTCCGGTAAGCGCATTCATGCCGGCTACCAACTCTTCCAGTCCGTTTTTTACTATAAAGTCGATCCCGTTTTTCTTGAAAGCTTCAACAGGAGGGGTGGCATGTTTACCAATGGCGCGACCCAATACCTGCCGCCAGCTTTTGGCGGTAAGGTCCGGGTTCTGCTCAGATCCGGAAAGCGCAAATTCTTTCCGGATAATACGCTGGTTCAGAATGAACCAGGAATACCCGTCACCACTTTGCATGATATGCCGCAAGGTGCCCAGTGTATCAAATCCCGGGAAAAGAGGAGGAGGCAGGCGATTTCCACGGGCGTCTATCCAGAAAGAAGAAGGTCCCGGTAAAATACGGATACCGTGATTGGGCCATATCGGCGCCCAGTTATGAATGCCTTCAGTATAATGCCACATTCTGTCCGCATTGATAATATGTCCGCCAGCCTGTTCCACCACCGCTATCATGCTGCCGTCCACATAATCGGGTACGCCTGAAAGCATTTTATCGGGAGGGTTTCCCAATCTGGCCGGCCAGTTTCTGCGGACCATTTCATGATTGCCTCCAATGCCTCCCGAGGCAACAATGACTGCACCCGCTTTAAACGCAAAAGCGGCGATCGCTTTCCTGGAGCTTTTCACCCCTCTCGGCTCTTCACCGGGTTCCAGCACATCGCCACTAATGCCTGTTACCTGTCCGTTCGTGAGCGTTAACTCCTTTACTTTATGTCTGAATTTAAAAATGATCTTCCCTTCTTTGGCGGCTTCTTTTAGCCGGATTACAAACGGCGCCACTACACCGGTTCCGGTGCCCCAGGTAATGTGAAAGCGGGGAACGGAATTGCCGTGACCCGTGGCGAGCGCGCCGCCTCTTTCTGCCCAGCCAACGACAGGAAAGAAACGCAGGCCCCATTGCCGCAGCCAGGTTCTCTTTTCGCCGGCGGCAAAAGCTACATAAGCTTCCGCCCACTTTCGCGGCCAATAATCCTCCGGCCTGTCAAACCCTGCACTCCCCATCCAGTCCTGCAAAGCCAGTTCATAAGAATCGCGGATGCCCATACGGCGCTGCTCGGGTGAATTCACAAAGAACAGGCCGCCGAAGGACCAGTAAGCCTGTCCACCCATATTCTGTTCTCCTTCCTGGTCTATCAGCATCACTTTCTTTCCCGCTGCCACCGCTTCAGTGGCCGCCACCAGGCCCGCCAGGCCTGCACCGATGACAATGATATCTGCTGTTTCCTCCATCATGGTGAAAGATTTTTGGGAAGATCACCTCACAGGTGTGTTGCGTATCACTTTCGAAAAAATAGCAGGCACAAACCGTTTCAGATAAACGCCCAATACTTCCCTTCCTCCGATATACACTTCTTCTTTTTCGCGTTTGATCGCCCTGATTATTTTTTTCGCGCACCAATCCGCCGGCTTGCCTTTGTATTGGGCGGCATCCATTTTATTTAAAGGAGATCCATCTGCTGTTAATGCGGAGTAGGTTAACCGGGTGTGGATAAAGCCAGGGCATATCATGGTGACTTTTATATTATCAGCATAATGCTCTGCACGCAACGCATCGAAAAAACCATGCAAAGCGTGTTTGGAAGCCGCGTATCCGGAGCGGAAAGGTGTGCCGAATTTCCCGGTCAGGCTTGTCACATTCACAAAGTGACCCGCCTTTCGTTCGATGAAATGAGGAAGCAGATATTTCGTCAGGGAAATAGCACCAAAATAATTTACCTCCATCAGCCTGCGATCTACTTCTATGGAAGTGTCTTTGATCAGGCTTCTTTGGCTGATGCCTCCGTTGTTCACCAGGATGTCAATATAGCCGAACAGGCGGATCGCTTTTTCTGTGGCGGTTTGCAGGGTATCGGTGCTGGCAAGGTCCAAAGGGAGCAGCTGAATGTTTTGCCGGACTTCCGGGCCACAATGCGCTTTTACCCGCTCCAGCTCTTCTATCCTTCGTGCAGACAGGATAAGTCTGGCGTTTTCTTTTGCAAGCGCATATGCCAGCGCTTCTCCAATGCCTGAAGACGCGCCGGTGATCCAGATCACTTTTTGGGCAGGGTTCAACATATTCTCTTATTCACCTAAACTTAGGGATTTTTCTTCAGTTATTTACCGGAATGCTTCTCCTGCAATGTAAGTATCAAAGAACTCCTGGAATTTTGTGATCTTGTTGTCTTTGATCACGGCCAGGTGCACAAAATCAGATTCATAGATCTTCCCGGTCTTTGTGGCCTTGCATTTCATATAGCCGATAACCGCCACTGCTCATTCCCTGAATATCTTTCCTTGAAAAGGCATCATACAGCTGGTTTACTATTTGCAGGTTCGTTTGATTGGTATGCATGGACGGTTTTTGAGACGCGCAAAGTAACTATTTTTCGTTTGTACGGCACTGTTATGTTTGTCTAAAATTATCTGCAGCACTGCTCTTGAAAAGAAATCGGAGTTGTATGAAAAGAGGTTTGTAGAAATATAACTACAACATCTTCCTGAATTTACTACAAATGATCTGTTGATCAGATTGTTTTTTTGTCGCGCCAAGCAGTATGTGTTGTTTTGAACCTTATAGGACAATAAAAAACCAATTATCTATGGAAATCTCTACGAAAACCCTGTGCAATCATGTGATCAAAAAGATGACAGCATCTTAAAATCTTAAAATCGAACCGCGTCGGGGAACTGCATACTTGTAGTTGCTTTCCCATTTACTATTACACCAGGATACTTCCCGATTAGTATAGGCCATATCCGGGTTCTATGCATAGATGCATCTGCCGTACCGGTGGGATGTGTCTGGTTGCTTTTGCTCCTAAATGATTATTATGTCACAGATTACCCTGTTGAAACATCGTTGCCGGTTTATTCTTCCTGCAACTGATATGATGAACAAGCTCACCCGTGGCCGCCGCATGCAATGGCTGTTCCTTTTCCTCTCTGCCTTATGGCAAGTGCCTGTACAGGCGGGAACAACAAAAGATTCCATTAATAATATAATGGTCGGTCAGAAAGCCGCTCCGCACGCAGCTTTAAGGATTGCAACCAAAGGGCCCGGAGGGGTTACCCAGGGATTGGGTGGCTGGTATCGTGGAGACAAAGGACTGGCTTCCTCGCAATGGAATGACTTTAGCGGTAATGATATACATATCCCGCAACCAACTGTGGGCTTGCAACCGGGAGTTAACCCTGCGGGCGTCAATTTTAATCCTGCAGCCACTTTTAATGGCAATCAGTACTTCGGAAAGCGGATGGCCATTGACCCCGCTTCTTCTGTTTTTGGTACGGATGCGCCCACGAAACTGGCGATCTTTTCTGTAGCGATCGTTACGGAAGGTGCCACCGGCGGTGTGTTTTTCCAACAGGTGAACTCCGGGCAAAATAGTGGCATTGAGGCCACACCAGCCTGGACGACGGGCGCGGCTATTTTTGATGCGCCTTATCCTACGAGGGCCACCGCCTCATGGGGCGGTGCCATCGGCAAACCCAATGTATGGTCATTTACCAAAACTACCAGTAACATGACGATCCTCCGGGATCGTAACACAGTGGTGAGCACCAATGGAAGCTACACCTTCACAGGGCCGGGAGCTAATTACGCTTCCAACATCGGTCTCTGGGATAACAATCACCCTGCTTTTTATAAAGGCAGCATTCCGGAAGTGATCGTATATAAGGATATATCCACACTTTCAGTAACCGACCAGCAAAAGATCGAATCTTACCTGGCGTTGAAATATGGCATCACACTGAACCAGACAATACCCACCGATTATCTCGCCAGCGACGGATCCAAAATGTGGACCGGCGATGCAACGTTCAAAAACCGCATCACCGGTATCGGTCGTGATGATGCTTCCTCTCTGGAACAAAAACAATCACTTAGCGTAGATAGCGGCTATTTCACACTGGCACTCGGTTCTCAGGTTGTCGCCAGCAATGCTGCTAATACAGGCAGTGTTACGAATGATCTTTCCTTCCTTGTGATGGGTGACAACGGATTGGCTACGGATAACTTTGGTACGGCCGTTTCTACGCCGCTGAATGCCGGTATCTCCACGAGGATGCCGAGAGTATGGAAGGTGCAGAAAACCAACTGGGCCGATCAATCCATTACACTTAAAGCGAATTTCACCGGTGGTTTCAAATACCTGCTAATCAGTACTGACCCGGCATTTCCGTCGGCCAGTATCACCAAAGTGATCCCCTTTAATGGTAACACCATTACTTTTAACAGCAGTGACCTCCCGGCCACTGCTTATGTTACGATAGGCGTGGCTGCCAAAGGCCCCGGTGGCGTAAACGCAGGCATCGCCGCCTGGTACCGTGGTGATAAAGGATTGAGCGGTGGACAGTGGAACGACTTCAGCGGTCTGGACATAAATATATCACAACCTACAGCGGGCTTGCAGCCTGCCATCGACCCGGGAACAGCTAATTTTAACCCCACTCCGCTGTTTGACGGTACCCGCTTTTTTGGAAAAGGAGCAGTGGTAGACCCGGCCACTTCTGTATTTGGCAATTTGCAGGTACAACAATTGGCCGTTTTTGCTGTTGCTGCGCCAAATGCTGCGGCAACGAATACACTGTTCTGCCAGGAAACCGATGCGGCTTCCAACAGAATATTAACACATCTGCCCTGGTCAGATGGCAACGTCTATGTTGACCTTCCGTATGCTTTCCGGCAATCCGTTACGTGGGGCGGCACATATAAAAGAATGTCCGTTTGGTCGTTTACCAAAACACCTGCGCTGATCACTGCTTCCCGCGATCGCAATGCGCTGATCAACAAACCGGGAAACTATACATTTACGGGGAATGGTGCCAATTATGCGTTTAATATCGGTGCAGTGTCTGCAGGCACCGGTGTATACAACGGGAATATCCCCGAATTGATCGTATATAAGGATATTTCAACGCTTACTGCTATCGACCAGCAAAAGATCGAATCCTATCTCGCATTGAAATACGGGATAACGCTCAATCAAACCATACCCACCGATTATCTCGCCAGCGATGGTACCAAAATGTGGATGGGCAATGCTACCTACAAGAACTGCATCACTGGTATCGGTCGCGATGATGCTTCCGCACTGGAGCAGAAACAATCCCTGAATGTGGATGCCGGTATCATTACCCTCGTATTGGGCTCACAGGTGGCTAATACCAATGCTGCTAATACAAATAGCATTACCAACGACCGGTCGTTCCTCGTAGTAGCCGATAACGGACTGGCATCGGCATCCTACGATATTGCCGCCTCCACACCGCTCAATGGGGCTGTGACCAGGAGGATGGCCCGTGTATGGAAAGTACAAAAGACCAACTGGGCAGACCAGACCATCACCTTACGTGCAACTAACATTAGCGGATCAACGAAATATCTGCTGATCAGTAATACGGACCCTGCTTTCGCATCTGCTAATATCACGAGGGCGATCCAGCTCTCCGGTAATACGGTCACATTGACCAGCAGCGACCTGCCGAATGGAGCCTACTTCACTTTCGGTTCTGCGGTTACGGCTCCCGGTGGTGTTTTCACTAACCTGGACCTCTGGATGAAAGCTAACGATGGCGTATTAACCGGCGACGGTACAAAGGTATCTGCCTGGAAAAACCAGGTCAACAATGGTTATGATGTTAGCACTACCACTGTTGCCTGCCAACCGGTTTTCTACAATAGAACGGTATCACAACTGATTAATTTTAACCCGTCTGTGGTTTACACAGGTGCGGAAGATCCGAGGTATGTATTGAGAAATACGGGCCGCCTGTTTCCCAATACTTTTGGATTCCAGTTTATTGGTGTGGGCATGGACCGCCGTACTACCTGGACAGGTACCGCCGGTGGCCTGCTGGCATCAGGACCAGGAGGTAACAACCCTGTGATCTATTTATTTAAAAACGGTGGTACTAATGGCTGGTCAGCCTTTATGGGGTCAGGATCTACCGGGCCCGCTGTTTCTCCGGCGGCATTGAATAACAGCACTGCGATCATTTACAATGGAGGCAGTGGCGCGGCTTATAGCAATGTACAGCCACAGATATTCTCTATGGGAAGTCTTAACCAGGGCACATCTGCAAGCGCAGATAATATTGCCTGCTGGGTAGATGGGTTCAAGGAAAATACCAACCTTGATGCGGTTCAGCAACCGGAGATCGGGAATGGAATCTTCGTTGGCAGTAGTGACGATAATTCTACCTGGTTCGGAAATATACCGGAGGTGATCGTGTATGAGCGCCAGCTCTCTGATGTGGAAATGGCGAGAGTCAACTCTTACCTGGCCATCAAGTACGGTGTGACGATGGATCAACGCACTCCTTATAATTATGTGGCCACTGATAATGCGGTGATCTGGAATGCTTCCAATAATAAAACCTATAAGAACAACATCACTGGTATTGGCCGGGACGATGCCCAGGACCTGCGGCAGAAACAGTCCCGCAGCGTGAACGCTGGTATGCAGGTGGCTGTTGGTATAGGTGATCTGGCTGCCACGAACGCTGATAACAGCGCCAGCTTCGCCATTGATAAGGCTTATTTGGTATGGGGGGATGACAGTGGGGCGGTAAACTTCCGCACGGTGGTAACCGGCCATCCTGTTGTTAACTTCCGCATGGCACGTATCTGGAAAACACAACAGACAACGGCTATGACCGAACAGGTGCAGGTGGCTATTCCGTTTGATGTGCTGCCGAATGCTAAGGAGACCTACCTCATTGTCAGCAACGACAATATCTTTGATGGTACCGATCAATATATCAAACTATCTGAAATTACCCTTCAGGGGGTAAAACACTACGCAGCGAAAGTGAACCTGACCAACGGTCAGTACTTCACCTTCGGCGCTTACATCAAAGCGCCCGGTGGTGTTCCCGGAACTTCTCTGTGGTTACGCCCGGATTATGGTACATCTTCCGTCAGTGACGGTACTGCTATTGGTACCTGGACGGACTATGCTGCGGATCTGAATAATGCCACCGCGGATCCTGCCATTCAGCCCATTTATGCAAATAATCCTGCCGACAACGTGAACTTTAATCCGCAGATCATGTTCCCGGGTAACAGGTATATGAACCTCGATGCGAACAAACTACCTACGGGAACCAGTCCCAGAACCTTATTCGGGTTCGGTAAGCCGACCAGTCTCGCAGCTAATGCATATATTTTAAGCTGGGGTACTAATTCGCAGAGCAGGGGACAGGGCCTGGCTAATATCGGTGGAGCCGGATATTATGTAGGGATCACCGATGATGTAAAGAATCCTGGTTTTTGGAAATTGAATACACCGGACGTTTTTGTCGGTACATTCACCGGGCCTGCAGGGGGCAATATAGCAGCTACCTACAGCAAAACAAAAGCGCTATTGTCAGAAGCGCATGCATCCTGGAATACAGGCGCCCAGATTGCCAGTGTGGGCCGGTTTATCAATAATACCATCGAGAACTGGAGAGGTTCCATCGGCGACGTGATCGTATATCCGTTCGTGTTAAACAACATAGAACTGCGCAGAGTGGAATCCTACCTCGCCATTAAATACGGTTATACGCTGGATCAGACCTCACCCGGCGGCAATTACCTGGCCACCAATGGAAGCGTGATCTGGAATGCAGCGGCGAACGGCGCTTACAAAGTGAACATTGCCGGCATAGGTCTGGATAATGTGGAAGGGCTGGAACAGAAACAGTCCCGCAGTATCCACGATGGTTCTATCGTAGCGATAGGCCTCAACGCAATAGCCTCCACCAACCTGAATAATGCAGGCACATTCGATAATGACAGGAGCTATATGTTCTGGGCCAGTAACAGCAACAGTATGGCTACTATCACCGGCAATCTCCCGACAGGAAAATGTGTGCTCGAACGCTTGTCCCAGCAATGGAAAGTGCAGTATGCCAGTTTTGATCCTGCTGCCAAACAGCTGGCCTTTAACTTCGATCTGAATAATATCACCTACTCCGGTGTTGATACCAGGGACTTTACCCTATTAATAGATAACGATGGGGATGGCAACTTTGCTACCGGAACTATCACGGAATACAAAGCTGTTAACTACGATGCTGCCAAAAAAGTAGTAAGCTTCACAGGTGTGAGCAATATTCCCGCCGGCGCTGTATTTACCCTGACCACCAGCCAGCCCATGCGTATCGCCAAACTGGTGGCAGACGGCCAGGCACAGAATGCGACCAGTATCTGCCGCGAAGACGACTGGATCTATTTCAAAGATCCAACCGATGCGACTAAATACATCGCCGCTATTTACCTGAACGGTAATACGGTAAATATGACCGATTTCAATGCCGCTCTTGCAGATGTAAGCCAATCCATGGACAACCTCGGCAAAAACAGCGGTACTGACTATGGCACCCAGCTCATGCGCCGCCTGTTGCAGATCAAATACACCGGCGTTCCGCTCACTATAAATGGCGGTGTGAAACTGCGTTACTTCTGGAATCCTGCCGAACAAGGCGCTGCCGGCACTTACCTGTCCGGTACCCGTAATGTGGCTACCACCCGGCAATGGAGCTGGTTCCGGCATGCCGGAGATGTAACTGCTACATTAAATGACCTCACCCCGGTATCTCTCGAGAACGCAGTAGAGATCGTACCAACCAGCACCGGTTCTGTTGATGGAGTAGACTATATAGAGTTCGAAGGCTTACAACAGTTCGATGTATTTGGTGGTATGTATAAGGCCAGCCAGGTCGTATCTGTGCGTAAGGTACAGGATGGGGCGGAAGGAGGACCAGACGGACAGTTTAGTATAGAGCTGCCTCTCAATGTGACTGTACCGGAAGATCTGATCGTAACATATACTGTTAGTGGTACGGCTTCCAATGGAGCTGACTATCAGACCCTGAACGGTCAGATAACCCTGCCGTCCGGTGCCAGCCAGGTGCCGCTTCCGGTACTGGTGATCGATGATAACGTGATCGAGTTGACGGAAGATGTACAGATTCAGCTGACTACCGTTACAGGCGCAGCTACCGGTAATCTCTACAGCATTAGCAATACCCGGCGCCAGGCTTCCCTCGTTATAACTGACAATGACCAGAACAAAGCCGTACTCGGCGTCACGAAAATTGCGGATGCTGCCGAACCGTCCACCAATGGTACGTTCAGTATTTCCCTCCCGGCAACAGTTACATCCAGCGAAGATATTACCGTAACCTACAGCGTTGCCGGTACGGCAACAAACGGTACAGACTATACGAAATTAACCGGCACCCTGGTGATTCCGAAAGGAATGACCAGCGTAGACCTGCCGGTACAGGTGCTTGATGACAAATTGATCGAAGGCCCTGAAACGGTGGTGCTGACACTGGCCGGTGGTACCTCCGCCAACTTTAACTTTGTAGTGGATGCCACTGCTGCCGCTGCAACCATGACCATTGCGGACGATGATAACACCACCGCCAACCAGGTGGTGAGCATCACCCGTAACGCCGATGCCGCCGAACCGGCTACCAATGGCTCCTTCCTGGTAAGCCTGCCTGCCGGTTATACTGCGGCCCAGCCCATCACCGTTAATTATACTGTAGGCGGCACCGCTACGCCGGACGCCGACTATACCCCCCTTGCCGGCGCTATCGTCATCCCTGCCGGCCATAACAGCGTTCTGGTGGATGTGATTGTGAAAAATGATGAGATCATCGAAGGTGATGAAACTGTAGTAGCCACCATCACTGACGCTACCGCCCCGGTACTGGGCACTTTTGCTCCTGACAATACTCACTTCAGCGCCACCGTAACCATCGCGGACGATGACAATATCGCTCTGAATAAAGTATTACGCATTACCAGGGTTGCAGATGCTGCTGAGCCTCACACCAATGGCAGATATAAAATAAGCCTGCCTGCCGGTATTACGGCGGCGGAGGCTATTACAGTGAATTACACCATGAGCGGCACCGCTACTAACGGTGCCGACTATACTACCATGACTGGTACGATCGTACTGCAGCCAGGCGATAACAACGTGCCGCTGGACCTTGTTGTGGAGGATGACAAGATCATCGAAGGCGATGAAACCGCCATCGCTACTCTTGCAGGTGGCAACACGGCTACTCTCGGAGCTTTTACGGTGGATGCAGCTGCGAAAGCAGCCACCATTACTATTGTGGATGATGATAATATTGCTGCTAACAAAGTATTGCATATTTCCGCAAAGACCGATGCTGCCGAACCGTCTACCCATGGCGCCTTTGAAATAGGGCTACCCACCGATGTGACGGCTGCCGGTCCGATCACCGTTAATTATACCATCACCGGTACGGCTTCCAATGGTGCCGATTACCAGCCTCTGAACGGTACGATCACCATTCCTGCTGGTCAGAACACGATACCATTACCGGTGACTGTGATCGATGACAAAATCATTGAAGGCAACGAAACCGTGATTACGACCCTGAACGGTGGGAATGCTGCCGCTTTCGGCGCCTTTACGATCGATGCAACAGCCCAGTCCGCTACGGTCAACATCGCCGATGATGACAACACCGCTACTAACCTGGTACTGAATATCAGCAAAACGGCAGATGCGGCAGAACCATCTACGGATGGGGCTTTCAGCATTGCGCTGCCAGATGGCTACACCGCTTCGGAAGATATTACTATTCATTACACCATCTCCGGCACTGCTACCAATGATATCGACTACCAGCAGCTTACCAGTCCGATCGTACTGCCTGCCGGCAGCAATGCCGTGACTTTGCCGGTAGTAGTGAAAGACGATAAGATCATAGAGGGGGATGAAGTAGTCACCATTACCCTCGGCAACGGAGCTTCCGCCAGCTTTGCCCTCACCGCCGGAACCAGCAAAATTGCCAGTCTGACTATCGCCGATGACGATAATGTTGCTAAGAATAAAGTGATCAGTGCCGTGAAGGTGGCTGATGGAGCAGAACCCTCCACCAATGGCGCCTTCAGACTCCAGCTGCCCACCGATGTGACGGCTGTGGAAGCTATTAGCGTGCAGTACTCCATCAGCGGCACGGCTACCAACGGCGTCGATTACGTCACCCTCAACGGTTCTGCTGTGATACCGGCCGGTGCGAACGGGGTGGACGTAGCCGTGAAAGTGATCGATGACGATATTATCGAAGGGGATGAAACCGTGATCATCACGGCTACAGGCGGCAATGCCCCGACGTTCGGCAGCTTCACCGCCGATGCTACGCCTGCTACTGTCATCATCAAAGACGATGATAACGTGGACGGTAACAAAGTACTGAGCATCACCAAAACTGCTGATGCAGCGGAACCCGGTACCAATGGAGAATTCAAGATCAGCCTTCCGGCTGGCGTAACGCTTTCCCAACCAGTAACCGTGAACTATACCGTTGGCGGTACTGCCACCAATGATGTCGACTACGAAATCCTGAATGGCACCGTGGTGATCCCTGCGGGACAGAACAGCGTGCTGTTACCGGTAGTAGTGAAAGATGATAAGATCATAGAAGTCAACGAAACAGTTATCGTCAATATCAGCGGTGGCACTACTGCCAGCTACGGTGTTTTCACGGCAAGCAGCACCAACGGCAGCGCTACAGTGACCATCGCCGATGACGATAACACCATTGCCAATACCGCGCTGACCATCGCTAAAACGGCAGACGCTGCGGAACCGTCCACCAACGGTAGTTTCTCTATCAATCTGCCCGCCGGTATCACTTCTTCAGAAGATATTATCGTACACTATACGGTCACCGGTACCGCTACGCCGGATGCTGACTATATAGCCCTGAAAGGCACTGCTGTAATACCTGCCGGTGAACCCGGTGTATCCATTCCCGTTACCGTGATCGATGACAAGATCATCGAGATTGATGAAACGGTAGTCGCCACCCTCACCGGCGGAGCCTCCACTCATTTCACTTTTACAGGAACCGGTACTGCCAGCGTGATCATTGCGGATGACGATAATGTGCCCGGTAATAAACGGGTTACTGTTTTAAAAATGAGGCATGGGGGAGAACCTGCCACCTCTGGCCGGTTTGGCATTTCCCTGTTCAATGGATATACTTCCTCTGAACCGGTAACAGTTAACTATACCATCAGTGGTACGGCCACCAATGGTGTTGATTATATTACCCTCAACGGTACAGCTATTATTCCCGTGGGGCAGACCCAAACGGATGTTCTCGTAGATATAATCGACGACAAGATCATTGAAGGTACCGAAACGGTAATAATGACTTTGACCCAGGCCGCTTCACCTAATATCAGTTTTTCCATTGCCGGCGGACCAGCGACTGTGAATATTGCGGATGACGATAATACCGCAGCGAACAAAACACTCCATATCACTAAAACTGCTGATGCGGCAGAACCCTCCACCAACGGTGAGTTTACTATCGGCTTGCCGGCTGATGTAACGGTAGCGGAAGACGTGACCGTTCACTACCAGGTAAGCGGCACCGCCACCAATGGCGTCGACTACGAAACCCTGGATGGCACTATCGTGATCCCGGCCGGCCAGAATAGCGTGAAACTGCCGGTGATCGTGAAAGACGACAGTATTGTGGAAGGCGATGAAAGCGTGATCGTCACCCTGATGGATGGAGTTTCCGCGCATTTTGCCTTTACTGTTGACTCAACAGCAAACAGCGCTGCGGTGATCATTGCGGATGATGATAATATTTCCGGCAGCGGAGAACTGAGCATTGCAAAAACAACCGATGCGGCAGAACCCTCTACCAATGGCGTGTTTACCATCAGCCTGCCTGCCGGTATCACCTATGCTAAAGATATTACCGTAAACTATATAGTCAGCGGTACCGCTACTCCGGGCGCTGACTATACTACCCTTACCGGCAGTGCAGTGATCCCGGCCGGCCGGAACAGCGTGACTGTGACGGTACAGGTGCTGGATGACGATATCATTGAAGGTACTGAAACCGTGATCGCTACGTTGACGGCTGGTACGGCTGCCGGCTTCAGCCCGCTCACCGTGAATGCAGCCAATAGCACTGCCACGGTGAACATCGCTGATGACGACGATATCGCTGCCAACAAGGTAATTAGTATTGTGAAAACTGCTAATGCTGCAGAACCGTCCACCAATGGTGCGTTTAAGATCAGCTTCCCGGCAGGAGTAACCGTAGTGGAAAACGTGACCGTCAACTATACCATTACCGGGACGGCTACTAATGGTACCGACTATACAACGCTGAGCGGTACGGTGAAAATCCCGGCCGGCAGCAATAGCGTGCCGCTGGATGTAGTGGTAACAGATGATAAGATCATCGAAGGCACGGAAACAGTGATCGCTACCCTCGGCGCTGCCAGCTCTGCCACCTTCGGTGCGTTTAGCGCAAATGCTGCTGCAAATACCGCTACGGTGAATATTGCGGACGATGATAATATTGCCGCGAATAAAGTATTTACCGTCACCAGTACCGCCGATGGGGCAGAACCCGCTACCCCCGGTAAATTCAGTATTTCCCTACCCAACGGATACACCGTATCTGAACCGGTAACGATCAGCTATTCCATTGGTGGTACCGCCACTAACGATGTTGACTATACTGCCCTGAACGGTACTGTTACCCTGCCTGCCGACCAGACGGAAGTAATGGTACCTGTAAATGTGATCGACGACAAGATCATCGAAGGTACCGAAACCGTGATAATGACCCTGAATACTGCTAATTCCACCAGCTTCGGCTTCAGTGTTGACGGTACATCTGCTACTGTGAATATCCTCGATGATGACGCTACCACCACTAACAGAACACTAAGCATCACGAAAACAGCGGACGCCGCTGAGCCTGCCACCAACGGCAGCTTCCGTATCAGTCTGCCAGTGGGCGTTACTTCCGCTGTACCGATCAGGGTGGCTTACCAGATCGATGGTAGCAGTACCGCTACACCGGATGCGGACTACGTGGCCATTAAGGGCGATATTATTATCCCGGCCGGCAGCAACAGCGTACTGGTACCG
This sequence comes from Chitinophaga niabensis, assembly GCA_017849435.1. Classification (GTDB taxonomy): domain Bacteria; phylum Bacteroidota; class Bacteroidia; order Chitinophagales; family Chitinophagaceae; genus Chitinophaga; species Chitinophaga niabensis_A. Next base: position 311,242 of record JAFIGY010000020.1, on the reverse strand, counting down.
GTAGAAGTGATAGACGATCAGATCATCGAACCGGTAGAAAAAGTAGTGATGAATATCAGTGGTGGGAATGACGGAGTATTCACCTATACGGCTAACGCCGCCGCATTGACCGCGACTGTTTTCATTACGGACGACGACTTTGCGCCGAACAGCAACGTTGTACTCGTCACTAAAGTGTCTGATGCCATCGAAGGGGGTATTCACGGGCAGTTCAGGATATCCCTGCCTGTAGGTGTTACCGCCTCAGAACCCATCACTATCCATTATGCAATGGGCGGATCTGCCACCAATACGATCGATTATGCAACGCTCAATGGTGTGGCTGTGATACAGCCAGGCGCCAACTTTGTGCTGATAGATGTGGAGGCCTTCGATGATGGCATCGTGGAAGGCCCGGAACATGCGATCATGTCGCTCTTGGACGCCAGTTCCACCAGCTATACCTTTAATATTGCTCCCGGCAAGAGCAACGCTACCGTCACCATCATTGATGCTAATGCGGCCACCCGGATACCGGTAACCGTTACTAAAGTGGCGGATGCTGCCGAACCGGGTACCAATGGCAAATTCAGGGTATCATTGGTAGGGGGGACCTCCGCTCTCCCGGTAACGGTAGGCTATACCTTATCCGGTACCGCCGATAACGGGGAGGACTATGTTATCGTCAATGATGTGGTGATCCCGGCCAACAATCCTTCTGTGGACGTAGATGTGACCGTGATTGATGACAAGATCATCGAAGGTCCTGAAAACGTGGTATTTACTATCATCTCCGGTAGTGCTACAGATGGAGCCGGCAACGCATATATCTTCCCGGCAGATGTTGTAAATACAGCCACGGTTACCATCGCAGATGATGATAATATGGGCGTGAACCTGGAATTGACGGTAGCAAAAGAATCCGATGCAGCAGAACCCGCCACCCATGGCAGCTTCCGTATCAGCCTGCGCAAGGATTATACCGCCAGTACTGACGTTACTGTACAGTACAATATCGGTGGTACTGCCACCAAAGACGTGGATTACAAGATCAATGCAACAATTACGATCCCGAAAGGACGCAACTTTGTGATCGTACCGGTAACTGTGATCGATGATAAAATCATTGAACCGAAAGAAACGGTGATATTGACACTGACCGGCGGAACGGATGGCCATGGCCATGCTTATATCGCCTCCGGAACAGCCCCTTCCGCAACAGTTGAGATTGACGATGATGATGGCATACCTGTTAACAGGCAACTGACTATCAGGCGTGTAACGAACGGCAGCGAACCGGCCACCAATGGCCAATTTGAGATCAGCCTGCCCAGGGACATTACGTCTTCCGAGGCAATCACGGTGAACTACATTATATCCGGCACCGCTGATAATGGGGATGATTATGAGGCATTGAGCGGCAGTGTTGTGTTGCCAGCCAACCAGAACAGTGTTTTGGTGGATGTTATCGTAAAGAATGATCAGATCATTGAAGGGGATGAAACAGTGATACTCACCCTTGCAGGCGGTACTACTCCCTCTCTCGGGGCCTTCACGGGTACCGGCACTGCCACGGTGGTGATCGCAGATGATGATAATACAGCAGCGATCCGCGTGTTACAGGTGAAACAGACGAAACATGCGGCCGAACCGTCCACCAACGGGAATTTCCACGTTTCCCTGCCGGCTGGCTACAGCGCTGCCCGCGACATCACTCTGCAATATACCCTGAAGGGTACCGCTACCAGCGATGTAGATTATGTTGTCAACACCATCACCCTGCCGGCATTGTCCAATGGGGTAGATATACCAGTGACTGTAATTGATGACAAGATCATTGAGCCGACTGAAACCGTGATCATGGAATTGGCAGCCGGTATTGACAATAACAGTAACGACTATACGGTGGATGCCGCAGCCGGTACCGCTACTGTTAATATCGCGGATGATGATAATATCATCGCCAACAGGGCATTGTTGATAAGCAAACTCACCGATGCAGCAGAGCCCGGTACCAATGGTGCCTTCGTTATCAGCCTGCCTGACGGCCTCACTGCCAGTGAGGATGTACTGGTGACGTATAATATTACCGGCACCGCCACCAACGGAACGGACTACCGGAATCTGTCAGGAACCGTTATCCTTCCGGCCAACAGCAACAGTGTGAAAGTAGATGTGATCACGATGGACGATACGATCATAGAAGGAGATGAAACTGTGATCATGACACTGGCAGGCGGCAGTACGAACTCCCTCGGAGCCTTCAGCGGCACCGGTAGTGCCACGGTGTTGATTGCCGACGATGACAATACCAGCACTAATCAGGTACTGAAAGTAGTTCGTATGGCGGATGCGGGCGAGCCGTCCACCAACGGCAGCTTCGAGATCAGCCTGCCCGCCGGGGTCACTGCAGCGCAGGATATTACAGTCAACTACACCATTACGGGTACTGCTACCAATGGTACGGACTATCAAACCCTGAACGGCACTATAGTGCTCGTGCATGGTCAAAACTCCGTGCCTGTGCCTGTAATCGTGATCAATGACGAGATCATAGAAGGAGATGAAACCGTGATCCTCCATATCACCAATGGTACTTCCGCCGGTTTCAGCTATGCCGCTGACGCCGTGGCCGGTACCGCTACCGTTACCATCACCGACGACGATAACGTAAGTGGTAATAAAGTACTCCATGTAGTGAAAACTGCCGATGCCGGCGAACCGGCCACCAACGGAGCCTTCACGATCAGTCTGCCCGCTGGTGTAACGGCTGCGGACGACATTACCGTGAACTACACTGTAACCGGAACGGCTATTAACGGAACAGACTATACGATAGATGACACCGCTATCATACCAGCCGGCCAGAACAGCGTGGACGTTCCTGTGACTGTGATCGACGATAAGATCATAGAAGGAGATGAAACCGTAATCATGACCCTGCAAAATGGCGAGTCTGCCCGCTTTGGCAACCTGACTATCGACGCTGCCAATAGTGTGGCAACTGTTATCATTGCAGACGATGATGATATCGCGGCCAATAAACAACTAAGCATCGCCACCCTTGCTGATGCCGCGGAACCGGCTACGAACGGCAGGTTTGTGATCAGTCTGCCTGCCGGTATCACCGTAGCGGAAGATGTAACTGTCGGTTATATGATTGCCGGAACGGCTACCAACGGCGTCGATTACGTTACCCTTAATGGTTCTGTTGTGATCCCGGCTGGTCAGACGAGCGTGGAACTGCCGGTGATTGTAAAGGATGACAAAATCATTGAAGAGAATGAAACTGTGATCGCAACCCTTACCGGTGGCACTTCAGTTAAGTTCGTATTCACATCCGCCGCTACGGCTGTTGTTACCATCCTGGATGATGACAATACCACCGCTAACCGTGTGGTAAGCGTTACCAAAGGCGGGGATGCTGCAGAGCCGTCCACGAACGGTTCCTTCATCTTCAGTCTGCCTGCAGGTTTGACTGCTTCCGCACCGGTGATCGTAAACTATACCATAGGCGGTACCGCTACTGCGGGGGCTGATTATCAGACCCTCCCCGGTACTATCATTATCCCGCAGGGACAAAACAGCGTAACCGTTCCGGCAGTGGTGATCGACGACCTGATCATAGAAGAAACAGAGAACGTCACCACTACCATCACCAATGGTACAGCAGCTGGTCTCGGAACCTTCGCTGCCAGCAGCAGCCAGGGTAACGCCGTCGTTCTGATCGCGGACAACGATAATATTCCCGCTAACAAAGTGTTGAGCGTGGTGAAAGCTGCCGATGCCGCTGAACCCGCTACCAACGGGGCCTTTACCATCAGTCTGCCGAACGGCGTCAGCCTCACGGATGATGCGATAGTCAACTACACCATCTCAGGTACCGCTACTAATGGAACCGACTATACGATCTCAGCTACTGCCACCATCCCGGCCGGCCAATCCAGTGTAACAGTTCCGGTAGTGGTGATTGATGATAAGATCATCGAGGGCACCGAAACTGTTATCCTGACACTGAAAGACGGCAAATCCAGGATCTTCGGTGACCTCACCGTCAGCCCCACCCTGAACGTGGCTACGGTTAACATCACAGACGATGATGATATTGCAGCTAACAGGATGCTGAGCGTTACCAAAGTGGCTGATGCTGCAGAGCCTGCCACCAACGGTTCTTTCCGTGTCAGTCTGCCCGCTGGCTTTACCGCTGCGCAAACCATTAATGTGAACTACACCATTAGCGGAACGGCTACAAACGGTATTGACTATACAATACCCGGAACCGCCATCATTACCGCAGGTGCGGAAGAAGTGATCATACCGGTGACCGTGATCGACGACAAGATCATTGAAGGGCCGGAAGATGTTGTGCTCACCCTCAATGGCGGCACTACCGCTTCCATGGGCGACTTTACAGTCAACAACGCCAGCGCTGCAGCTACTGTAACGATTGCGGATGACGACGATGTGGCCGCTAATCTGGTGGTGAACATCACCGCCACTCAGCCGAATGCCGCCGAACCGTCTACCAACGGTGAAGTGACCATTGCCCTGCCGACTGATATCACCGCCACCGTACCGGTCACAGTACAATATACCATCGCAGGTACCGCCACCGGTGGAACCGATTACAAAGCGCTGAGCGGCACCGCCATTATTCCTGCCGGTGCCAATAGTGTGGCCATACCGGTAGAAGTGATCGATAATAAGATACAGGACGGTACCCGTACCGTAGTGTTCACCCTCACCGGTGGTACAGGCGGTATCTGGACGTTCGTTCCGGGAACAGCGAAGACAGCTACTGTCAATATCAGTGACGATGACATCCAAAGCTTCGATACCTGGAAAACGGTAGCACTGCCTGCGGATAACACCAGCGGCGCGGCTCATCCGAACGAAACACTGACCTATACCATCTTTGTTCACAACACCGGCAATGTACCGCTCACACAGGTAACCATCACTGACCCGGTACCGGCTAATACCATCTACGTAAGCGGCGGTATACTAAATGGCAACGTGGTTGCCTTCACCATCAACAATCTGGCACCAGGGGCAACGGCAACGGCTACACTGATCGTGAAAACACCGGCGTCCCTGGAAGGAGTGACCTCCATCAGCAACACGGCACAGGTAAGCGACGGCACTACCACCAAACCAACTGGTGGTTGCAATCCCGCCGCTCCCGGATGTAACGGCCAACCCGGCACCGTGATAGAAGCCAGCAATATCAGCGGCGACCTGGCGATCACCAAGACTGTGGTGAACCCGCAAGCGGGTCCCTACCGCATGGGCCAGGATATTACGTACAGTGTGAAAGTGAAAAGTAATGGCAATGCGGTATTCACCAACGTGGTAGTGGAAGATCTGTTGCCGCCGAACCTGGAAATGCCCAAAACCATCTACACACAAACAGGTCTGGTGGATAAAACTACGGGCAGGGTGACCTGGACCATTGCCAGCCTGCCGGCAGGGCAGGAAGTAGAGCTGACCATGGTATGCCGTATTGTGGAAGGTGGTGACATCATCAACAGGGCTACCGTAACAGCCCGCGAACCGGAGACGGATAACACCAACAACACAGCAGAGGTGACCATCAGGGCCGAGGGCGCTGATCTCAATTTCCCGAACGTGTTCACACCGAATGGCGACGGAAAGAACGATCGCTTCGTTATCGGTGGTCTGGAGAAATACCCGGGATCAGCGATCTATATCTACAACCGTTGGGGCAGCATGGTATATCAGTCCAAAGATTATCGCAACGACTGGAACGGCTCTCAGCTGAATGAAGCAACGTACTACTACATTCTGGAAGTAAGGAAACCAACAGGTGTGGTTCGTTACAAAGGCTGGGTACAAATATTAAGATAGATAATGGAAATGGTTGTTAATAAAAGCATCACACAATGCAAAACAAATTGAAAGCCTGGTTCGCCGCTATTGCGCTGACAGCCAGTATGCAGGTGAAAGCGCAACAGAACATCCAATTCAGCCAATACGTTTTCAACGGCTTGTCTGTGAACCCGGCTTATGCCGGATATAAAGGCGATTGGTATCTCAATACCTTTTACCGCCATCAATGGGCCGGATTCCCCGGAGCGCCGCGAACAGGCGGTGTTTCCCTGGACGGGTTGACCAACGCATCCGATGATAAAGTAGGAGTAGGCATGCAGATGATGTTTGACAGAACCGGTCCGCAGGAAGCGCTTTCCCTGTATGGGTCCTATGCATACCGTATTCCGCTGGATAATGAAGATACCCGCCGCCTGTGCCTGGGCATTGGTGCCGGTGTGACCCAATATGGTATTGATGGTACCGCTCTGCAGTATGTGGATAATGCCGATGAAGCGATCCCGGTTGGTAAGGTGACCCGCTGGATACCGGATGCGAGGTTCGGCATCTACTATTACACTCCTTCCTTTTATGCAGGGCTGTCCGTCATGGACCTGTTCTCCCTCTATACGGATGGTAGCCGTTATTCCTGGAAAGGCAATGCCTATGAAACTATCCGTAAAACACAACATACTTACTTCACAGCCGGTACTGTTTTCAATCTCTCCGAGAACCTGAAGCTAAAGCCCTCCATGATGTGGAAGGAAGACTTTAAAGGGCCGTCCAGCCTGGATCTGAATGCTTTCCTGCTGATCGCTGAGAAGTTGTGGGTAGGGGGTTCTTATCGTACCAGTATAAAGTTGTGGAACAAAGCGAACCTGGATGCACGGTTACAGCAGGTGAACGCTGCCAATGTTATCCTTGAATATTTTATCGGCAACCGGTTCCGTTTGGGGTATTCCTATGACCTGAATGTGAACAGGATGGCGAACTATCAGGCAGGATCACACGAGATCTCCATCGGTGTGTTATTCCCCTCGAAGAGATATAACATCAGCAACCCGCGTTATTTCTAAACAGGTAACCTAAAAAATACGAGCTTGAAACGGTATCATCTTTATTTCAGGAAAATCTACGGGAAGGCATTTATCATCCTGTTTTCCTCCTGCTTGCCTTTATCACTGGCAGCCCAGGAGCAGAAAAGTGTGTTACAGATGGCGGATGAGGCGTACAACAGGCAGGAATACGCTACTGCAGCTGCGTTATACGAAAAGCTGGCGCACCAGAAGAGCCGGCAGATCAAAACAGCGCAGTTGATGAAACTGGCCTGGTGTTACCGGGAAATAGGATTGTTTGACAATGCCGGCAACTGGTATGCCCGGATCACTGCTATACCTGATTGTCCGCCTGAGGCCTGGTTTGCGCTGGGTGAAGTGTTGCGCAATCAGGAGCGGTATGCGGAAGCCAAATCGCAGTACGCCCGTTTTACATCCGCGAAAGCAGATAGTATGCAGCTGAAAGAACTGGCCCTGCGTAGTTGTGACAGTGCGCTCGTGTGGAAACAGCAGGCGGCAGAGATCATGCTCAATCCGGTCAGGGAGTTGAATACGGAGAATTCGGAAGTCATCACCGGCGTGGTAAAGGACGGGCTGCTGTTGATCTCCAATGGTTACCGCAGTATGCAGATGAATGGCCGGGTAGAAAAGCATCCGGCAGAAGACAAACGCACTTCGCAACCTTATTATAAATCCTATATTTTCAAACAATATAGTACGGGTAACTCCAATGTGTTGCTGGAAGAGCTTTTCCCGCAGTTGCTGGGAAGTTACCGTTATCATATCGGTCCTGTATGCATGAGCAAAGGGGAAGACACGTTGTATGTAACGATTAACGAGCAGGAAAAGATGTTGCCCAACAACCAGAAGGGGACGGTGAGCGGCATACGCCGTTTAAACATCTACCAGTCTGTAAAACAGCAGGGAAAATGGGGGGCGTTGGTGTTACTGGCCGCAGTCAACAAGGCCGGTTATTCTTCCAGTTATCCGGTGCTAGCCGGGCAGGGCGGTGTGATGTATTTCGTGTCTGACAGGCCGGGAGGGCAAGGGCGCGCGGATATATGGTATAGCGAAAAACAGGTCGATGGCAGCTGGGGCGCTCCCGTCAATTGCGGCCCGGTACTGAACACGGTTGCAGACGAGGCCTTTCCTACCATTAATGAGGACGGTGTATTGTATTTCTCCAGTAAAGGGCATCCCGGCATGGGAGGCTACGATATATTCCGTGCTATCGGCAGTCGTGCTCAATGGCAGATGCCCGATAACATGAAAGCGCCGTTCAATACCGGCGGTGATGATATTGGTCTTATTCTCAAGCGCAACGGATACGAAGGGTTCCTGTCATCCAACCGGGAAGGAGGCACCGGTGCCGACGACATCTATGCCTTTAAAGATGCACACTTTTTTGAAAGACTGAGACCAGTGACGCCGCCTTCTTCACAGCAACGGAACAATGGGAGCAGTGAGGGGAATAATGATGGCAGGCATGATTCGGGAGGTAACAATACAGGTAAGGCTACCGGTACTACCACCGCCAAACGTAAGCTGACGCCGGAAGAGGAAAAAGATAAGGCTGAACTGGAAAAACTGCAGTTCTTCTATAAGTTCAACAGTACTGAACTACTGACCGAATCCAGGCGCATACTGGATTATGTGGCAGGCATCATGCAGCGGCACCCGGACTGGAAGTTGCTGGTAATTTCGTATACGGATAGTCGGGGTACTGATACCTATAACAAAGACCTGTCTACCATGCGTTGTTATTCCGTGATCAATTACCTGGACGACAAAGGTATTGCGCCCGGCAGGGTCTACTATCGCAACCGGACGCTGGATGCTATTGCAAATGGATGTGTGGGCGGAGTGCCTTGTAATGAAGCACAACATCAGCAAAACAGACGCTCCGAGTTGAAAGTCATTTTTTAATCGGTTCATAGTATAGAAGGGTAGCCTTGTAAGCCTTGTTGCTTGCAGGGCTTTTTTTTAGGATACTGCTTCAGGTAGTTCAATAAGAAAGAATCGACTTAATACAGAAATTTTAGTATTTTTTAACGACGGCCGGAAGGCGGTCAGGATATTCCCCTATAAAATTTAAAGACGATGGAACGAAAAGATTTTATTAAACAGGCGGCGCTTATTTCAACAACCTTTTTTATTTCAAGGGATCTGCTGGCAAAAGACAAGGGCCCGATTTTCGGGCATGGTGATATGCGTTACAGGATGGACGTCAAATGGAGCGGCGCCAACCCGAATGTTAATCCTGTTAATGATTGCCATGAAATGGTACAGGATCAAAAGGGCCGTATACTTCTGCTGACAAATGAAACGAAGAACAATATCCTGATCTATAAAAAATCGGGCAGGCTGACAGATGCCTGGGGGCACGAGTTTCCCGGTGCGCATGGCTTGACGTTAGTCAATGAAAATGGAACCGACTTCCTTTTCATTACCGATACCGTGAAGCATCAGGTATATAAAACCACCATTGATGGAAAGATCGTGAAAACGATTGATGTGCCGTTCGAAGCAGGGGTGTATAAAAAGGCCGCGGAATTTGTACCGACCGAGACCGTGGTAGATACGAACGGCGATTTCTTTATTGCGGACGGATACGGCGCGCAATACATTACTCATTATGATAAAGATGGAAAACTGAAGAATTGTTTCGGAGGAAGAGGGGAGGGGGAAGAGCATCTGGATAATGCACATGGCATTACCATCGACCGCCGCCGGGCCACGCCTACTTTGCTGATCACCGATCGCACGCGTAATTGCTTCAAACGATTTAGTATGGATGGGGAACTGCTTGAAGTGATCAGGCTTCCGGGTGCCTGTGTATGCCGCCCCGTTATTAAAGGAGATCACCTGTATGCTGCAGTATTGCGCTCTCCCAGTCTGGCGAATGCCAATTCAGGTTTCGTTACCATTTTAGACAAGGATAATAAAGTGGTCTCCAATCTTGGAGGTACAGCGCCGGTATATGAAAATGGTGTGTTGCAGCCTATGTCCCAGGCAGAGAAGATATTCCGGAACCCGCATGATGTATGTGTGGATAATGAGGAGAACCTCTATGTGGCGCAATGGAGTTCGGGCAAAGTGTATCCTTACAAATTCACGCGTGTTTAACATTTTTCATACGCCGATTCATTGGATATGATGAAACTGCATAACAGTTGGCCGCTGAAAAATGTTTGATCATTGCGTATTGTTTTGTTAATTAAATAATAAGGATAAAAGTTTTGGCTGGAAATTTATCCGGAATGAAGGGATTGTCGTATTTTCAATTCAACACTAAAACTTTTCTCTATGGAATGGTTATGGACAATCATAATTGGCGGCATTGCTGGTTGGCTTGCCGGTAAAGTAATGCGTGGTGATGGGTTTGGTATTATAGTGGATATTATCGTAGGAGTAGTTGGCGGATGGCTCGGGGGATGGGTCCTTGGAAAACTCGGACTCCATTTCGGAGGACTGATCGGCTCGTTGGTCGTTGCATTTCTCGGGGCGGTTCTCCTGATCTGGATAATACGGCTGATCAAGCGTTAGGTAGTATCTAACGTGTTATAACGTTGCATATAAATAAAAAAGCTTGTAAGCAATTAACTTACAAGCTTTTGTGTGCCCAGAACTGGATTCGAACCAGCACACCCTTGCGGGCGCTGCGACCTGAACACAGTGCGTCTACCAATTTCGCCATCTGGGCAACCGTGTTAGGGAGTGCAAAAGTAAGCAGATTTGGAATATTTCCAAATTTCGTTCCCAAAAAAAATTTAATTAAACAGCGATGTTAAACTCGCGAAGCGTGTCATTCAGGCTGGTTTTCAGGTCTGTGCTGGCTTTTCGCTGACCGATGATCAGTGCGCAGGACACCTGGTATTCGCCTGCGGGGAATTTTTTCGTATAAGTTCCCGGGATTACCACGCTGCGTGCCGGTACGCGACCTTTGTATTCGATCGGCTCTGGTCCGCTTACATCAATGATCTTCGTGGATTGGGTCAGTACCACGTTCGCTCCGAGCACGGTCTCTTTTTCCACACGGACCCCTTCCACCACAATGCACCGGGAACCTACAAATACGCCGTCTTCGATGATAACGGGACTGGCCTGCAGAGGTTCGAGTACGCCACCGATGCCCACGCCGCCGCTCAAATGCACATGTTTGCCGATCTGCGCGCAGGAGCCAACAGTAGCCCAGGTGTCCACCATCGTACCTTCATCCACGTATGCACCAATGTTAACATATGATGGCATCAGGATCACGCCTTTGGAGATATAGGCGCCGTAACGGGCCACGGCGTGGGGAACAACGCGTACACCCAGTTCTTTATAATTGGTTTTGAGCTTCATTTTATCGTAAAACTCGAAAGGAGGAAGTTCCATTGTTTCCATCGGCTGGATGGAAAAATACATGAGGATGGCCTGTTTTACCCATTCATTCACTTTCCATCCTGTTTCAACCGGTTCCGCTACGCGCAGTTTGCCTTTATCTACTGCTTCGATCACTGACTTCACTGCGTCGGAGTATTGTGTCTGCTGTAACAGGCTGCGGTCGTTCCAAGCAGCCTGGATTAGTTGCTGTACATCCATTGTCTAAATATTATTTGCAACAAAAGTAATACAATCGCGCACAGTTCTCGCATCATTCTCTTCTTTCTGCCCGATGGAGCAGTACGGCTGCGAGCTGGCGGGAGATGGCGTGGTTGCAGCGTTCGTCCAGCCAGAAGAATTCGCCGGCGGCATTGAGTTCGAGGAAGTAGTATTCGCCCTCCGGAGTGAGGATAAGGTCGATAGCCCCATAATTCAGGCAGTAGGTATCCATCAATTGCAGTAGTGCCCGATTGATCTCATCGGGGAGGGGATGGGGTTGCCAATCGTTGACCAGGGCGGCGCCCTCTTTTCTCCAATCGACCCGCGAAGCCGGCAGTTTTTGCGAGTCGATGGCGAAGCTGAATATTTCTTTCCCGATGATCGTGATGCGCAATTCCAGCGCCTTATCCAGTTTCTGTTGGAACATCATAGGGCAGAATTGCAGCTGGTCAAGGGTTTCGAGGTGTTCAGGAGTGATCTCGTTTGTAAATACGACGTGTTCTTCTCCTTCCCGGTAAATGGCGAAGGAGCTTTGCATTTTTGCCACGAGGGGGCCGGCGGTCTCCGTCATGAAGGCTTTTAATTCTTTGGCAGAATTTGTGATACAGGTGGCCGGCACCCTCAACCCACAACCCTCTGCCACCCGCAATTGTTCTTCTTTACTATCCAGCCTGCGATACACGCTGTACCGCTCCATCTGGAAACAAGGCAACCCTTCGAGCATCCCGAACAACGTCCGCCTCAACTCCCCAACGGCAGACGGCAGGAATTCCCGCTCGAGCAGATCCTCCAAACCCTTACCGATATGGTAACTCCGCCGGTACCATACAGCCGTGAGATCATCCAGCGGAATCCGGTCGTCCCCTTGTTCGAGCAATATCCGCCAGCGTCCCCCGGCGTAAACGCTGGTGAGACGGGTAGCGATGGGGTAGCGGTCCACATCAAAACGAATGGCCGTTCCTCCGAATGCCTGTATATGCCGGATCACGGTGTTTACAACCGCATTGTCGCCGGAATGCGTGATGATGAGGACTTTACCTTTATCCATCTGAACAAAGTATTTTGCAATAATACTTATCTAACATCTGTGGAAACAGCCGCAGTCATTTCCTTCCGTCCTTCACCCGCTCCACCAGCTTCTCCGCGATCGTTTCCGCGATCGGGAACCCCAGGTATTTCTGCAGCATTCCCCATTCCCCCTGCGGATTCACTTCGAGGAAAACATACCGCCCGTCCGGCTGCAGAATCATATCGATAGCCCCGAATGGAAGGCCCAGCAGGCGCATCATCCGGTCTATCTTTTCTTCTACGGCCTCGGGCAGATAGAACGGCGCCCACTGGATAACGGCTGTACTGGCCGTTCGCCAGTCGGTATCCGGAGCTTTGAGGCTGCCGGTATAACATACGCCATCCATGTAAGCGATCCGCAATTCCCGCTCTTTGGGAATATATTCCTGAAGGATCATCGGGCAGGCAGCGAGGGATTCCAGCATGGGAACATCTTCCTTCCGCAGCCGCGTGGTGGGAAAGAAATCGCCGCTGCCGTCCATGGTTTTGGAAAGCGCACCGTGGAGCTTCACCACTACATCGCCCTGGTGCGCATCGTAGAACTTGATGGCGTCTTCGGCATGATTGCTGATGAGGGTTTTGGGAACATCGAGTCCCGCCGCCTGCGCGGCTGTTAACTGCAACAGCTTATTACCGCCGGTCTGATGGTCCGCCTGCATGGGATTGACCCAGGGAACATTCAATGCATCGAGAAAGATATGAAGGGAAGTATTGTATTCTTTAAGAAACGCGGGCACATAGGCCGGATCGAGGGAAGCGGGTACCTTCAACGCCCAGAGCTTGCGATACCATACGCCGCGGATCTCCCGCGCATCCAGCACCTCGCGCCCGCATTGCAGCTGGTATTGCGGACCAGAGGATTCCAGCCGGTACCGAAGTCTGTAACGGGTACCGAATTCATCGGAATTGAGACGGAAACTGGCATGGCCCAGTTCCTGCAATCGTTGCTCTACAAGATCGATGGTGTAGGTGTCTTGAGCATGCGTTAGGCAAAGGATCATGTATTATCTCGGCTTGTAATAAAAAAACAAGCAACAGCTGTGGGCCATTGCTTGCAGTGATAAAAAAATACGATGAGCTACAGCAGCCACCATTCTTCATCTCCATCAGAAGGATACTTTAATGTCTGATCCGGCGCGTCGGACAGTTTGCTGGTCCAGTTATTGTCCTTCCCCTGGTTGCTTTTCGCTTCATCTGTTCTCCCCTGTTTTTCCAGGAACTGTGCAAAGAATGGTTTTAAAACTTGCTCTTTGGGCTTCATACTTCAAGTTTTAGTAATGATACAAATGGATGTCAGATACGGAGTAAAAGTATATTCAGGTGTTTCGGTTCTTCTAGGATGAATTTTAATCAGGATGTTCAAATTACAAATTTTTATGGAAAGAAACAAATATGATTGCTATACCCTGACCTGTTTTTATGTTAATTTGCGGCGAATCATAAACCAGGTTGCCTTGAACATCGGTTTCGACGCCAAACGGGCTTTTCAGAACCGGACCGGGCTGGGGAATTACAGTCGCACCCTCATCCGCTCGCTCGCTGAATATTACCCGCAACATCACTACTTCCTCTTTGCGCCCAAAGCAAAACTGCTGTTCCAGCCTGTGCCGGGCATGCGTACCATCCTGCCCGAAAGATTGCACCACCGCTGGTTGAAACCGGTATGGCGCAGCCACTGGGTGATGAGAGACCTCCATCAGCATCATATCAACATCTATCACGGCCTCAGCGCAGAACTGCCTTTCGGGATACGGGACAGCCACGTGAAAGGAGTGGTGACCATGCATGATCTTATTTTTGAACGATACCCGGAACAATATAATGCCATCGATGTATACACCTATCGCAGAAAAGCACAATACGCCTGTGCGCATGCGGACCAGGTAATCGCGATCAGTGGGCAGACGAAGCAGGACCTCATCCAGTTCTACCAGGTGCCCGAAGAACGTATCACCGTATGCTATCAGGCCTGTGATCCGGCGTTCGCGAAACACCATACCGCTGAAACCATCCGCAGCATGAAAGCGCATTACGGGCTGCCGGACAACTATTTCCTGTACGTAGGCTCTGTGATCGAAAGAAAGAACCTCCTCGGCATCGCAAAAGCGCTCCATGAGCTGAAAGGTCGGCTGGACCTGCCTTTGGTGGTGCTTGGGAATGGTGACGGGTATCTGGAGAAAGTGAAAGCGTATTTGCAGGAACAAGGGATAGAACAACAAGTGATCTGGCTGAACGAGATCACGAAATTTTCCTTCCGGGACCTGCCCGCTTTGTACCAGGGGGCCGTGGCACTATTATACCCGTCAATATTCGAAGGTTTCGGCATTCCCATTCTGGAAGCGCTCTGGAGCCGCACCCCCGTGATCACTTCCTCAGGCTCCTGTTTCCTGGAAACAGCGGGCAATGCTGCGCTGTACGTGGATCCGATGGATACTTCCGCCATTGCCGGAGCGATGCGGCAGGTGGCGTCTGACCGGGAAATGGCGGACGGGATGCGGGAACGTGGCCTTGTGCATGCGCAGCGTTTCACGCTGGAAAAATGCGCCGCCGCTGTAATGCAGGTGTATCAAAAGATCATGACATGACAACTGAATTCGAAAACGATATCGTACAAAGCTTATCCGCGCTTCGCCACGGCGGCCTCATCCTTTATCCTACAGACACGATCTGGGGCATTGGCTGTGATGCTACCGATGAAAAGGCCGTGCAGCGCATCTTTCAGCTGAAACAACGGGATGAATCCAAAAGTCTCGTGATATTGATGGCCGATGTGCGCGATCTCGTGAAATACCTCTCCCATCCACCCCCTGATATAGCAGAAACGCTCTCCACCTTCAAACGTCCCACCACCGTGATCTATGAAGGTGCGCTGCATCTTGCGCCTAATGCAATTGCCGCAGATGGCACAATAGCCATCCGCATTGTGCAGGATACCTTCTGCCGTCACCTGATCAAACGTTTGCGGAAACCACTCGTTTCCACCTCGGCCAACATCAGTGGTGCCCCCTCACCCGCCAGCTTCCGCGATGTGACGCAGGAGATCCGTAAAGGCGTGGACTACACGGTGGAATACCGCCGGCATGATACCACACCGCACCAGGCATCCCGCATCGTACGTATATTGGCCGATGGAACGCTGGAAATACTGCGGGATTAAGTTACTTTTGCGCCTTAAACCAGTAGAAAGTATATGCAGATCCCCTGTACGGCACGGGAAAAGGAATTGTTCAAATGCGTGGCACAGGCGGCGCGCCGGATCGGCGTTCCCTGTTACCTGATCGGCGGTTTTGTGAGAGACAAGCTGCTGAACAGGAACACGAAGGATATGGATATCGTTTGCGTGGGAGATGGCATCGCACTCGCACATGAAGTGGCAGCACTGCTGGACCCCTCGCTGAAAGTGAATTTCTTTAAAACCTTCGGAACGGCGCAGATCCGTTACAAGGATGTGGAAATAGAATTTGTAGGCGCCAGAAAGGAGAGCTACCGGGAACATTCCCGTAACCCTGAAGTGGCGCCGGGAAGTCTGGAAGATGATCAGCTGCGGCGGGATTTCACGATCAACGCACTGGCCATCAGCCTGAATGAAGCCGATTATGGCCAACTCCTCGATCCCTTTTCCGGATTGCAGGACCTCGAAGATAAACTGATCAGAACCCCACTGGATCCTGCCCAAACCTTCAGCGACGATCCGCTCCGGATGATGCGGGCGATACGTTTCGCCTCCCAGCTGCATTTCAGGATCGTACCGGAAACTTTCCAGGCGATCAAAGAAAATGCGGGCAGGATCAGGATCATCTCGCAGGAACGCATTACAGATGAACTGAACAAGATCATGCTGTCTTCCAAACCTTCCGTAGGACTGGACCTGCTTTACCAATCCGGGCTCCTCAAAATTATTTTCCCCCAGATGACGGACCTGGTGGGAGTGGAAATGGTGGAAGGGAAAGGACATAAAGATAATTTCTATCACACCCTGCAGGTGGTGGACAATATTTCCCGCCATACCCGCGACCTCTGGCTACGTTGGGCGGCGCTGCTGCACGATATTGGCAAACCCGCCACCAAGCGCTTTGAAGAAGGCCATGGCTGGACTTTCCACGGGCATGATGCAGTGGGAGGAAAGATGGTGTCACGCATATTTGCACGGCTCAAACTGCCGCAACATGACAAGATGCGGTTCGTACGTAAGCTCGTGGAATTGCATCTTCGGCCCATCAGTCTCACCAAGGAGAATATAACTGATTCGGCTATACGCAGGTTGCTCTTCGATGCCGGAGATGACCTGGAAGCCCTGATGATGCTTTGCGAAGCGGATATCACTTCCAAGAACAAGGCGAAAGTGAAACGTTACCTGGAGAATTTCGAAATGGTGCGCGAACGGCTGAAGGAGGTGGAGGAAAGCGACCGTATCCGTAACTGGCAGCCGCCGGTGACCGGGGAAATGATCATGGAAACATTCGGATTGAAGCCGGGCCGTATGGTCGGAGAGATGAAAAATGCCATCCGCGAGGCTATTTTGGACGGAGAAATCCCCAACAGCTACGAAGCGGCCTACCAGTACATGTTACAGAAGGCAAAGGAACTGGACTTGACCCCTGTTAAATAATTTGGTAATTTTACAGTACGCTTAACATAATCACATCATATGCCGGTATTGAAGTTCAGAGTTTATTGGGAGGAAGACGAAAGTGTCTACAGAGACATTGCGGTGAAGCCTGCCCAGAATTTTTTACAGTTCCATCAGGCGATATTGACTGCATATGAGTTTGACACCAAACACAAGGCTACTTTCTTCCGCAGCAACGATAACTGGCAGCGAGGCCGCGAGATCATCCTGGAACCGGATGATCAGCCCCGTAAGGCCGAACCGTTGCTGATGGCTGATACCCCCATCGGCGCCATGGTGAAAGATCCCAACCAGAAATTCATCTATCTCTACGATTTTGCCAAAAACTGGACCTTCCTCGTAGAGCTGATCGGTGTGCAGAAAGAAGAGAACAGCAAGCTTAACTATCCCGTTTGTGTGCGCAAGGAAGGCCTTGCTCCCAGTCAATATGGCACTAAGGGCCTGATCGGGGACAAGCTGGTGGAAATGGAAGAGAAGTATGATCTTAACCGCGAAGGCATGTCTGACGATGGTTTCGGAGAAGAAGGAGAAGAAACGGAACAGGAAGATGATGGCATGGAAGAAAGCAGTGGCGAGGAAGAAAACATGTTTTAACCTTTGAAGAATACGGTAGTAGTAGTGGCCGGCCCTACAGCTGTAGGTAAAACGGCAATGGCTATACGAATAGCGCAACAGTTGGGAACGGAGATCATTTCTGCGGACTCCCGCCAGTGCTACCGTGAGCTGAGTATCGGCACCGCTAAGCCCGATCCTGCTGAATTGGCCGCTGTACGGCATTATTTCATCAACTCCCATTTCGTTAAAGAAGAAGTGAACGCTGCGATGTATGAGCAGCTGGCCCTGCAATATGCTGCGGAAATCTTCAGTCGTCATTCCGTAGCAGTACTGACCGGAGGAACCGGCCTCTATATCCGCGCCTTTCTTGAAGGTATGGACCAGGTGCCGCCGGTACCGCCGGAGATCCGCACCGGAGTGCGTGAGGGATATGCAGAAAAAGGATTATCCTGGCTGCAGGAAACCCTCCGCCAGCGGGACCCTGCCTTCTACGCCACGGCCGAGACCCAAAACCCGCAACGTCTCATGCGTGCGCTCGAGATACTGGAAGCTACCGGACAATCCATTACCGCATTCCGGACTGCAATTCCGCAACCCCGCAATTTTTCCGTTATCAAAATAGGATTGGAACTTCCCAAACCGATGTTGCATGATAATATTCACCGCCGTGTAGATGCCATGATGGAAGCGGGACTGGTGGAAGAAGTCCGTGCGGTGGCGCCCTATCGCCACCACAATGCGTTGCAGACGGTCGGCTACGCGGAAATCTTCGGGTATCTTGACGGGAAAACAAGCCTCCCCGAAGCCGTTGACGCCATCAAAACCCATACCCGCCAATATGCGAAACGGCAGCTGACCTGGTTTCGGCGGGAGCCCGATATGCATTGGTTTGATGCGCGGGAAGGAGCGAAATTGCAGGAATGGCTCGCGCAGCAAATGGTATGAAAAAAGGGGAAGCACTTTCGTACTGTCCTCTTTGTATTTTCATCAATATTGATCCCTAGAATTTGAAACCTACGCTCATCATCACTGCTCCGCCGGAAGCGTCTACGGATGCGCTGGAATAAGCTGCTTCCTTCAGCGTGTAAGGCGTGTACCGATCTTTTTGCAATGTATGTACATAGGTCAGGTCTGCATAAAAGCCTTTGTTCCGGTATCCGAGGCCGCCGCTGATCTTCTTCATGCTGGCGTCCACACTGGAGCTTTTGTAGGGGTTGCCGTAATAGGCAAAACCCGCGCGTACCGCCAGTACCGTGAATTTCAACTCGCCGCCCACACGCACGTTCACGGCTCCCTGGTACAGGTTGCTGATGGAATTGTTCAGGCGGGTTGCAAGGGCGCGGTCGTCCTGTGAGCCGCTCTTGTTAAAAGAGTATTTCATGGCGGCATAGTTCACATATTCCACATCAGCCGTAATGAAACCTTTCTGCTTGCTTACGTCTTCATGGGTGCCGAAGATGTAAGAGCCGCTGGCCAAAGCGCGCCAGGGGGTGCGGAGGTTGTATTCATATTCTACAGGAAGGCCGTTGGTAAGGTCTTCTGTATTCTGGTAACGCTCGCTTTTGCCATCCGGTTGGTAGTTCTCGGTGTTAACGAGCACAGTGGCAGTGGAGGCATCCTTCAGTCCCAGCCAGGTAGGAGTGTGGAAACCCAGGCCCAGCCTGATATTGGGAGAGGGTGCGTAAATAGCCCCCAGTTTGGCATTGAAGCCCACCGCATCTGTTTTCAGGCGGTCAGTGTGTTCGAAGAAAGCGAATTCGTTATTCTTGTCCCCGGACAGGTCATCTTCCCCGAAAGTGCGTACCCGCTCATAGTGCAGGGTGGGGAAGTTGAGAGAGAGGCCGAGGTAAAGTTTGTCGTCATAATTGGAACCGAGCCCCAGGGATACCTCTCTATATCCGCCTTTCTCCGACACCTGGTCCTGTTGCAGGATACCGCCCGGATTGGTGGGATTCACGCTGGTGAAATAGTTCTGCAACACACCATTCGTGATCTTCGCATCTATCAGGTAGGTGTTGAAAGCAAGGCTGGCACCCAGCGGATCGAATTCCGCGGCTGTGTTCAGGGGCACCATGGTACCACCTTTGTTATTCAGGCGTTCCACCCAGCGATCAGTGTAGCTTGTACGGGTATTTACCCCTTTGATATAAAGCTTGTTATTAAAGTCCGCGAGCCGATTGTAGTCGATAGAGAAAGCCACATTGCGCCATTTGGAATTCCCGTGGGTAGGCATCCCAAACACAATGCCGGCATTTCCCATCATGAATCCGCTCTTCTGTTCGTCCGTAGCTGTTCCCAGGTAATTGTATTTATTGGTGCGAAAGAAAAAGCCGGGTGTGATCACTACTTCGCTGGTCCTGAAAAAGCCTAGTCCCGCGGGGTTTACATGTGTTGACGTGATGTCTCCGCCCAGCGATCCCGCGGCACCGCCGATAGCCTGGGTACGGGCCGTTCCGCCTGTCGTAAGCCGACTGTAACGTAAAGCGTCCAGTTCGTCCTGCGCCCAGGCATGGGCGGATACACCTAGGGCTATCAAAAGAAATGTGATTCTTTTATTCATCTTAAAAACAGTATGGTGATAAATGAGTACTTTTTGCTGAAGGGACAGGGTTTTAAAAGGAATGATCAACTGTGGACCACATTCGTGACCCTTCAATTGATCATTCCGTTGTTATTGTCAACCCCCTCTGGGGAAAGATCTGGACGGTGAACCACCTCCGTTATTGGAGGGAGAGCTGCTGGGCGCACTGCTCGGGAAAGAACGTTGCGGAGCGCTGCGCTCGGGGGCCGGAGCCCGGTAAACCGGCTGTTCCTGACGTACAGGCGGCGGAGACGGACGCTCTGAACGATCAAACGTTCTTCTCGGTGTATTATCCGAAGGCTGAGTAACCGGGCGTTCAGATGGTGCACGGTCAAACGTTCTTCTTGGTGTATAGTTCGGCTGGTTACCATTGCCCGGTTGAACGGAAGGACGCTCGGACGGAGCGCGGTCAAATACCCTTCTCGGCATACCGGTGTTACCGTTGCCGGTATTCGGCACGGTCCGGTCCCTCGTACCGTCAAACACCCTTCTCGGGGCAGAGCCGCTCGTATTGGGCGTAGGCGCTACGTAGTTGCCGTTATTGAATACGCGGGAGTAGGAGGAACCTCTCGGACCCCAAGAGTTGGCCGGACGCGGCTGCGCATAATAATATCCGCTTCCGTGGCCATACCAGCCCGGATAATATCCGGGATAATAGCTGCCATACCAGCCGCTATTCCAGGGATAGCCATAGTATCCGTAAGGAGAACCCCATCCGCCGCCATACCAGCTGTTCCAGCCCCAGGGATTATATCCCCCACCCCAGCTAAGACCGAAACTCAGGGAAGGACCCCAGTAAGAACCCCATCCCCAGCGATTGCCGAAGCCGTAGTAATTGTTGACGTAAACGCTCGGACTGTAATAATCGTCGAAATAATAACCATCCCAGTAGTTACCATTGTAACCCCTGCTGAAACGATCGATCCGGCGGGCATAATCATAGCGTTCCTCGTCTTCGTTCTGATACGTCACATAGTTATTGCCATTGTCATCATACGTTTCTTCCACGTTGCTGGCTCGCGTACTTCTGGCTGTGTTATTGGCGTAAACTCTTTCCCTTGCCGGTGAATAATACACATCATCCGGCGTTTGCGATGTTTTATATGCTGAAGAGCAGCTGCTTAACACGAGCAGCGCGGCGACAGCACTATATATCATAGGTTTCATCTGATGATGTTTAGATTAACAATGTAAATTTACTCAATTTAAACGAAATTTATCGTTGAAAGATGCCCCGCACACAGCGTTTTATTATCTTCGCACACCCGGTGAAGGGTTTGCACTTTCCAACGTGGTTTTGTGGCGATTTCCGTATACGTTTCGTATTATTACAAGAACAAATATTGCGCCAATAAATTGTGCCGGAAGCCCTGTTTTATCAAGGTTTCTGGCGAATGGTAACTGTAGCGGATAAACGGAATTAAAGCAGACTTAACCAGCTGTTTAACAATTGATTAGGAAATCGCTTCAGCGGGATAAACGAAAAAAGAAAAAAGTTAATATGAGTAAAGAGATTACAGCTCGTTCACAGGATTATGCGCAATGGTACAATGATCTTGTCCTGAAAGGTGGTTTGGCCGATTATTCTCCCGTTCGTGGATGTATGGTCATCAAACCCTATGGGTTCTCCCTCTGGGAGAACATGCGGGATGTGCTGGACCGGATGTTCAAGGAAACCGGCCACCAAAACGCCTACTTCCCTCTCCTTATCCCAAAGAGCTTCTTCAGCAAGGAGGCTTCCCACGTGGACGGATTTGCGAAGGAATGCGCAGTGGTAACACACTATCGCCTGAAAAATGACCCGGACGGCAAGGGCGTGGTGGTGGACCCGGAAGCGAAGCTGGAGGAAGAGCTTATCATTCGTCCTACTTCTGAAACCATTATCTGGAATACGTATAAAGACTGGATCCAGTCGTACCGCGACCTGCCCCTCCTGATTAATCAATGGGCCAACGTGTTGCGCTGGGAAATGCGTACCCGCCTTTTCCTCCGCACCGCCGAATTCCTCTGGCAGGAAGGCCATACCGCGCACGCCACATCAGAAGAGGCTGTGGAGGAGACCCGCCGCATGCTGGACGTGTACGCGGATTTCGTGGAGAATTACATGGCCGTGCCAGTGATCAAAGGGGTGAAAACACCCTCCGAAAGATTTGCCGGCGCAGTGGACACCTATTGCATAGAAGCCCTCATGTCCGACGGGAAAGCCCTGCAGGCAGGAACTTCCCACTTCCTCGGTCAGAACTTCGCCAAAGCGTTCGATGTGCAATTCTCCAACAAGGAAAATAAACTGGATTACGTATGGGCTACCTCCTGGGGCGTATCCACCCGTCTGGTAGGCGCGCTCGTAATGGCGCACAGCGATGATGACGGCCTTATACTGCCACCCCGTATTTCACCGTTACAGGTGGTAATAGTGCCCATCTACAAAGGCAATGATCAGAAAAGCGCGATTGACGGGAAAGTAGAGGTCATCGTGCAGGAGCTGAAAGCAGCCGGCATCCGCGTAAAATACGACGACAGTGACAATGCCCGCCCGGGATGGAAGTTCGCCGAATATGAAATGAAAGGTGTGCCCGTGCGTATCGCTATCGGCGCAAGGGACCTGGAAAATAACGTTGCGGAAGTGGCAAGAAGGGACACCAAAGAAAAATCCAGCCTTTCTCTTGACGGTATTGCCGGAAACATCGTAAAATTGCTGGAAGAGATCCAGCAGCATCTGTATGATAAGGCACTCGCTTTCCGTAAAGAACATATCACGGAAGTGGATACCTGGGAAACATTCGAGAAAACGCTGGATGAAAAAGGAGGTTTTGTGTCCGCACACTGGGACGGTACTGCGGAAACAGAGGCCGCCATCAAGGAACGCACCAAAGCGACCATCCGCTGTATCCCCCTGAACAACCCGCAGGAAGCCGGTACTTGCATACTTACCGGCAAGCCTTCCAAAGAAAGGGTTTTGTTTGCGAGGGCCTATTAATACAAGCTTACTATTCAGACAGTCATCGTTGATGCGAGCCATCCGTTACATAGCAGTATTGCTTTTTTACCTGGTCTTTTCCCGTTCTGCAACCGCACAGGGCCTGGTGATCCGCAATTACAATGTAAAGGATGGGCTTGCCAACGCTACCGTATATAGTGTTGTGCAGGATTCGGAAGGTTTCGTGTGGTTTGCCACACCCACCGGCGTCAGCAAATTCGACGGGAAACGCTTCCGTAACTACACCAAGAAAGATGGTCTTACCGATAACGATGTGGTAAGACTGGCGGCGGATTCCCGAGGGCGCATCTGGTTCTTCACCTACAACGGAAAGCCCTCGTTCTATTTCCGGCATTTTGTGCATAATGAAGACAATGATACCAGTCTTCACTTCAACAGCCGGAGCCAGTACATGCTAAATGCGTTTGAGAGCAGGAAGGAACGGACCGCACTCGTCTGGTTCCTGAACACGGCCGGCAACGTTATCAAATACAACGGCCGCCAGACGACCTATGAAAAGGCCGGCGCCAAACCCACAGACGTCTACTGGTTCCTTAGCAACGATACCATCTTCCGCCCCCTCCAGCGTTATTTCAGTCTTCCCGGGATAAAAGACAGCAATAATGTCACGCAGAAGATCTTCCTTACCACCATTTACCCGGTGCAGGAAACCGAGTTTGCCGACAGGGTGCGAAAACAGCCTGTAGTGATCGCGGATAATGTGCTGTATTCCTATACCCGCAAAGACGTGATCCCTTTTTTCCGGGGGCATGACTGGGGGATTCATGAAGAAATCAGCAGCATGTGTATCGAACATGATAATCTCTGGGTAGGCACACAGCGCGGTTTGTATCTTATCCGCGATTTTTTCAGGGGAGAGCGGAAGCTTAGTAAGCTGCTCGATAATCATTACGTAACCGGCATTCTCAATGACCGGGATGGTAATATCTGGATCACTACTTATGGGGACGGGGTATATCACATCCCTTTCAAGAATTTCTATTTCGGTTATCTGGACAATACCAATGGTCTTTATTCTCACTCCGTTTACAGCGTTTACAAAGATCCGCGCAACGGTTTCCTGTATATCGGGGAGAACGCCGGAGCGCTGAATACGCTTGACAACCGTGGGCATATGTTGCGGCATGGGCTGGATTCCATCGCCGGCAGGAACAGGGTTTTTGGCATATTACCGATGCCGAAAGGAGATGAAGTGGTGATCGGTACGGATAATGCTATTTATCAGTATTCCCCGGCTTTGAGAGCACCTCGCCGGATACTGGGCATGAAGGCCATCAAGGATATGGACATCACACCCGCCGGTAAAATAAGGGTGGTGACGAACAACAAGCTGTTAAGCGTGAATGACGGAAGAACGATAGACCTCAGCAGCCTGGATGTCATTATCACATCCGTTTCCTGCATCAACGATTCCGCTTATTACCTGGGCACCAGCAATGGACTGTATTTCGGTGTGGGCAATCATATGCCTTTTCCCATGCAGCAGGATGCCCGTATGAGTCAGAGTATCAAAGACATGCAATGGATAGAGGGATACCTTTGGGTAGGAACCAGCGATCAGGGGATATTTGTATTGAAAGACAATAAAGTGATCCGTCACTTCCGGTCCAACGATCATCTTATCAGCGATATCTGCCAGCAGCTGTACTATGACGGTCAGGGCAGATTATATGACGCCACTAACCGGGGGATTTCCGAGATCGATACGAAAACCCTCACCCTGCGGCGCAATTTTACTTCCAATGACGGCCTCATGAGCGATGATATACGCGGTGTCTGCCATTTCAGGGATACGCTGTATGTAGCCACTTCCAACGGATTGTGCTATTTCTCCAGGGACCATCTGCCCGTTGACACCATACCGCCGAATGTATATCTCAATGCCATCCGGTATGGCGACAGTACTTTCCCGGCCCGTTCCTATTTCGAGCACCGGTATGAGCGGGGAAGCACCTTTGAGGTAGAGTTCGGGGCCATTGCCTTTGATCTGCCGGACCTCGTGGAATACCAGTACAACTTTTCCAATGACACCGTCGGCGGATGGGTCACCACCATGAGCAATATCGTTCCATATCCCAAACTGCAGCCCGGAGAGTACAAACTGCAGATCAGGGCCCGCAAGTATAAGAGCGACTGGAGCCGGCCTGTAGAGATGCGGATCTCCATCCTGCCGCAATGGTATCAGGAGTGGTGGGCCCGGGGCATCCTCGTGCTGCTGGGTTTGCTGGCCATTCTGGCGATCCTGCGGTACATTATCGGGCGGATCAAGGGCGGAGAGAAAAGGAAGACCGAATATAACCGGCGGATCGCGGAGCTGGAGGCCAAGGCGCTCACCAACCAGATGAATCCGCATTTCATCTTCAATTCCCTCAACTCCGTACAACATCTCATCCTCGAAAAAGAGGAGAAACAGGCGCTCAATTTCCTCGCGGATTTTGCCACGCTCATGCGGCAGATGCTGAATAATTCCAGGAAATCGTATATTTCACTGGAAGACGAGATCGCTTTCCTGGCGCGGTACCTGGACCTGGAAAAGATCCGTTTCGCCAATTCCTTCGTATATCGGTTTGAAATGAGCGAGGAGTTGCGGGAATACACCATTTACATTCCGCCCATGCTCATCCAGCCCATTCTCGAGAATGCCATCAAGCACGGTCTCGCCCCTAAGAACGGGAGCGGGCATCTGCTGGTGCGGCTCGAAATACGGGAAGATCTGCTGTATTGCGCTGTAGACGACGATGGAATAGGCTGGGAGCATGCCAATAATATTAAGAGCGGCAAACTCGCTAAACATGAATCCACCGCGCTGAGCGTGATCAGAGAAAGGCTCCAGATTATTAAATCTTTTAATGGAAGCGTTGGAAAGTTGGAAATTATTGATAAATTTAAGTCTGGATTCGGCAACAAGGAAGGTACCTTGGTTGAAATCCTGATTCCCATTGTAAAGATGTTATGAGTATTATTAAAGCTGCCATTGTTGACGACGAGGTGCGCAACATACATATCCTGCGAAACATTCTGGAAAATTATTGTAAGGATGTAAAAGTGATAGGCGAAGCACAAAATATCCATGAGGCCGCGGAAATGATCAAGAATAACCCTATTGATGTATTGTTCCTGGATATTGAAATGCCCCCCCATAACGGTTTTCAGTTATTGGAAATGTTTCCTGTCCTTAACTTCGAAGTAATTTTCATCACTGCTTTCCAGGAGTATGCGCTTCAGGCTATCAAGTTTGCAGCACTCGATTATTTGCTCAAACCTATCAAGGTGAGTGAGGTGGAAGACGCATTGGAAAAGGTGAAGCGGAGTAAGAAAGGCCGGTTGAACGAACTGGCGTCTATTCTGAAGGATTATGTGAAGAATAATGATAATGCGTTTTCGAAGATCGTGATACCGGTGAATGATGGGTATAATGTGATTGATCTCAAGGACATTATCTATTGTGAGGCTTTTGACAGTTACACGAAGATTCAGCTGATCAACAACGTTTCCCATCTGATCTCCAAGTCCCTGAAGGAGTATGAAGAGATGCTGTCGGACAAGGGGTTCTACCGCGTTCACAAATCTTTCCTGATCAATATCCACCATATCGTCAAGATCATCAAGGGTTTAGGTACAGCCGTGATCATGAGCGACCAGAAAAATATACCGATTTCATCCCGCAAAAAGGACGAATTTTTCACCCAGTTGAAGGGTGTTATCAACCTTTAGTATTACTTTCTCCCCCGCCATTTACACCTAACTTATCTTTTTTCACGGCAGCTTTATCATCGTTAACGAGCAATTTCTTGGCGTTTACCAACTCGTACAACGGCGGTAGGGCAGATAGTCCTACATTTAGTATAGGGTTTTCATAGGATATATGGTCATTGCTGTGAGCCTTTACAATGATGGCCATTATAAGCCCTCCGATTCCGGAGGGCTTTTTCAATTAACTAAGAAGGCCTCCCGGGAAGCGGGAAGCCTTCTATCCTAACCTATAAAACCTATATGAAAACACTTGTTGGTCGCATGCTTAAAAAGCTACGCTGCCGGTACTGCCCATGTCCAGATCGTAGTAGTAGATGTTGGAATAGCGGTCTGTAGGATAAAACCCTTCCAGCCGTACCGCCTTCTTTCCATGCAGGGCGCTTTTCAGCTCTTCTACCGTCCGGATCTTCACGCTGCCTGCTTTCAGGATCACGAAGCTGGGCTTCATACTGGTTTGCTTTTTGATAAGACCGCTGCTGATACCGCTTACGATTACTCCGCCTTCAATACCCATATCATAGGCAGCGTCTTTCCTCAATGTATTGAAATCAGCCCCCAGGTAATCGAGCACACTCATCTTTACAATTCCCGTATTCCCGTCGAGGTTCTTCAGGACTGCGCTGGCGGTGTACTCTTTGTTGTTGCGCATATAATTAATGCTCACTTTATCACCTGGCTTGTATCGGCTGATCTGTTCCATTAACTCGGGAACAGACGAGGTAGCTACGCCATTTATTTTGGTAATAATATCTCCTTCTTTGATGCCTGCTGCGGCTGCCGCGCCGGTGGCAGGTACACCCAGTACCTTGATGCCTTCCATGTCGCGGGAAATGTTCATGTCTTTCAGTTCCCTGTCCGTCAGGCGGGAAGGGTCATTGTATTCGATGCCAAGATAAGCCCGCTGCACATTTCCGAACCGCATCAGGTCGTTCACCACTTTCTTCACCAGGTTCACCGGGATGGCGTAGGAATATCCTGCGTAAGCGCCGGTGGGCGAAGCAATGGCGGAGTTGATACCGATCAGCTCGCCGGCTGTATTGATCAGGGCGCCCCCGCTGTTTCCCTGGTTTACCGCCGCATCCGTCTGGATGAAGGATTCGATGGCTGACCTGCGGCTGCGGTTGATGCCGATGGAGCGTGATTTCGCGCTCACGATCCCCGCCGTTACCGTGGTTTCCAGGTTAAGCGGGTAACCTACCGCCAGCACCCATTGACCTACCTGCACGTCGTCAGAATTTCCGTAAAGCAGGTAAGGCAGGCCCCTGGCGTTTATCTTGATCACTGCCAGGTCCGTATTGGGATCGGTGGCTACCACCTTAGCCGTGAATGACTTATTATTGCTAAGCGTCACGGAGATTTCGTCTGCATCATCCACCACGTGATTATTCGTTACGATGTACCCGTCGTCCGCTATCAGCACCCCTGAACCGGAGGCCATCTGCGCGGGTGAATAGTACTTTCGTCCGCCTTCATCATCTAGTTGATCTCCAAAGAACTCTTCCAGCAGGCTTCTCCGCTTTTGCAGATTATTATCCAGCTGCCGGGGATTGATCTTCGTTTTGATGTGCACTACGGCCGGTGTGCCGATCCTGGCCGCCTGCTGAAAATCCGTAGGCGGCGTGATGTTCCCATTGGAAACGGTACCGGGCATGTAGTGGGTATAGTTCACAGGTGTATAATCTGATCCGTTCTGATAGGGACCCTCCCGCTTTGGCTGGAAATATTTGTTGTACACAAATATGCTGGCAAAAGCGGTGGCTGCGCTGATAAGAACGGTGG
This sequence comes from Chitinophaga niabensis, assembly GCA_017849435.1. Taxonomy (GTDB): domain Bacteria; phylum Bacteroidota; class Bacteroidia; order Chitinophagales; family Chitinophagaceae; genus Chitinophaga; species Chitinophaga niabensis_A. The sequence continues at coordinate 282,428 of JAFIGY010000020.1, read as the reverse complement.
CCGCAACTTGCTTGAATTTCATATTTGCAATTGGTTTAAAAGGGTTAAAATGATAAAAGGATTACGCTCAAAACCCATCATCAATTTACGTGCCTTTGCATACAAATTTAACGCTGGCACCATAATATACGTTATAACACGGAAGTATTTAACAGATTTTTATGGCATTCGTTAAAAGCTCCTTAAATAGAACGGTTGGGGCGGATTTTCAGTGTGTATCCACCTGTCAGAATAACAAAACAGGATGTCATTTTGTTAGAGCGCCTGCAGGAATGCCACGGTATCTACGCCGTCTGCGTAATCCATGAGGGACGGGCGTTGTGCCTGTCCGAACGGGATAGCGTTGCGCGCTACAATGCACTGCAGGTCTTCCTGTTGCGCAAGCTTTTCTTCCAGTTCTTCCCGATGCCGGTAGAAGCCGTAATGCAGTACACTGAGCGGGGAGAAGAGTGCTTCATGTTCCTGCAGCAGCACAGTACCGTTGGTGAGATAAGGAGAGGTGTTGAGCAGGAAGAGGGCGAGATTGTAATCGTAATTGTTCTTGTATTTGTGATGATCGGCGAATTGATCGTATTTTTTGAGGGCGTCGAGCAGGCGGGTGAAATCATATCCCTCCGGCACAAACACCTTGGTCACATTCCGGCATCCAAGCCCGAAATACTGCATCACATCATCGGCGAGAGCAGAGAGCTCTTCGGGTGTTTCGTGCCCGTCCAGCACCGCTACGGAAGTGCGGTTGCGGCGGATGATATGCGGGTATTTCGCGAAGTAGTAATGGAAGTAACGGGCGGAATTATTGCTGCCGGTGGCGATGTAGGCATCGCAATCCTTCAGTACTTCCTGTATGGTAGTGTCTTCCGCTGTTTCAGGATACCAGGTCTGTAGTTGACGGAGGAGGTGAGGCAGGAGGATATTGTCTTTGGAAGATAACTTGATGCGGATATCATGTCCGCTGAGGAAACCTGCCAGCCAGTCGTGGAACCCTACCAGAGGAATATTCCCTGCGGCTACGATCCCTACTTTTTTGCGTTGGGTCGGGTGACCGAATGCGGGATAGGATTGAAGCCAGTGGGTGAGGGCGTTCCGCTGCAGGAAATGTTCGCTGATATTACGGAGCGCCAGATCAATGAATTCCGGGGTGAACCAGCCATTGTGCACATAAGCCTGCTGCTTTGCAGTCTGAAGGGCATCCTGTTCCGCTACTGTGCCTGCTCCGCTTAAATATGCACCCAGGCGCTCCAGCGCCGCCAATTTTTGCGATAATTCCATCATTTCCCCGAAATAAATTGAGTATTTAAATTGAAGATATTCTATTTTTGGTGCAAAATTAATGGCTTACATCCTAAACAAAAAGTTTACAATATGGCAATTAAGATAACAGACGAATGTATCAACTGCGGCGCTTGTGAGCCCGAATGCCCGAATAATGCCATTTATGAAGGCGGTGTGGAATGGGCGATAGCCGACGGCACAACAGTAAAAGGAAGCTATACCCTGATGGACGGATCTTCTATAGACGCGGACCAGCGCAATGCCCCCATCAGTGTAGATACATACTATATTGTACCCAATAAATGCACGGAATGCCAGGGGTTCCATGAAGAGCCCCAGTGTGCCGCCGTTTGCCCGGTGGACTGCTGCGTGCCGGATGAAATGTACCAGGAAACCGTGGATGAGCTGATGGCCAAGAAGGCAAGGCTCCACATTTAAATTCCGGTTCAAAAAGTTCAAAGTTGAAATAATTGTAGAAAAAGGAAGTACCTGCCTTGTTGGGTCTTCCTTTTTTATTTTTTACTTTTAATTTTTAACTGTTTTCAGATAGCGACCATGAAGAAAAATATAGCCCTGGTAGCCGGCGGATATTCCGGAGAATATGTGATATCCGTACAAAGCGCGGAAGTAATTGAGAAGAACATTGATGCGGCCCTGTACAATGTGTACAAGATCATCATCACAAAAGAAGAATGGCATCATACTGCACCGGACGGTACGGTACATGCTGTGGACAAGAATGATTTCAGTCTCCGTATCGGAGGAAAACACATCACCTTCGATGCGGTTTTCATCGGGATACATGGTACGCCGGGAGAAGACGGTCGCCTGCAGGGATATTTCGAAATGTTGGGCATCCCCTGCACCAGTTGCGGCATGGTCACTTCCGCGCTCACTTTCAACAAAAGTTATTGCAATAAAGTGGTGGCGGCGCTGAATGTCGTGAATGTGAGCCGCTCGGAGCACATCTTCCGTAACCAGCCATATGATAAAACGGCCATCCTGCAACAACTTCGTTTACCCGTTTTCGTTAAGCCGGCCGAAGGTGGCAGCAGCATCGGGATGAGCAAGGTGAACAAGGCGGAAGAACTGGAAGCGGCTATTGAAAAGGCTTTCCGGGAAGACGGCCAGATATTGATCGAGGAGTTTGTAAAGGGCACCGAGGTCACCTGCGGTCTTTTCTTCGCCGGGGGGCAGCTGCATACGCTGCCGTTGACGGAGATACGCAGCAGCAAGGAATTCTTTGATTATGAAGCGAAATACACCCCGGGCGTTACCAATGAGGTGACCCCCGCAGAGATCCCTGCACCCGCGGCCGACCACATCCGCAGCGTGGCACGCGAACTGTATTTCCGCCTTAATTGCAAAGGGATCGTGCGGGCCGACTTTATCCTCGAAGAAAGCACCGGTAAGGTGTTTTTCCTCGAGCTGAACACGATGCCCGGTCAGAGCGAGAACAGCCTTGTGCCTCAGCAGGTGCGCGCTGCAGGGATGACCCTGCAGGCCTTTTACGGCATGCTTATTGAAGAATGCCTGGAACAGGTAAAAAAATAATATGCAACTATTCCATAATATCACAAAACGTTCTTTCGGCTTCAACCTCCTGGTTATTATCGGATTGGTGGTATTGCTGGGCTTCATTTTCTTCAGCTCTCTCAGTTTCCTGACCCGCCACGGGGAAGTGCTGACGGTGCCGGATGTGCGCGGCAAAAGCATCAAGGACGCTACGGCAGCACTGGAGAAATTGGGTTTTAGCGTGGAAGTGCGCGATTCCATCTACATCGATACCATGCCCGCCCTGCTCGTGTATGAGCAAACGCCGGAGCGCGGCGATGTGGTGAAAGTGCACCGTACCATTTACCTGACAGTGAACAAGGTAGTGCCGCCAATGGTGCCGATGCCGGACCTCGAAGGTCTGACCTTTCGCAGCGCTGAAATGACCCTGCGTGCGCGCAGGCTGAATGTAGGGGATACTATTTACAAGCCGGACTTCGCGACCAATACCGTCTTGCAACAGCTGTTGAACGGCAAACCCATCAAACCGGGCAAGGAAATACCGGAGGGCAGCAATATCACGCTGGTATTGAGCAGCGGCACGGGCAGCGTGGAAAATCCTGTTCCGGAAACGGTGGGACTTACCTACATGGAAGCGAAGGAAGTACTGGCCGCCAGCAACCTCAATATCGGCACGGTGCTGATAGACGGAGGCGTAACGGATACGCTGGGCGCCTTTGTGTTCAAGCAAAGTCCTCCCCGGAGGAACGAGCTGGGTGAGCTGAACCTCATCCGCGCAGGGGAAAGCGTGGACCTCTGGCTTTCTGCCACCCGCCCGGCGGGTAAGGACAGTACTCAGGTTCGCAAACCCGCTGCGGAGTAGGAATATTTTTTAATTTTGTAAAAACAGCGACCAACATGGAAAATATCACAAGGGAAGAACTGAAACAACGCCTTGATAACGGCGAAACCCTTCATATAGTAGACGTTCGCGAACCGCACGAACATGAGGAGTTCAACATCGGCGGCGTACTGGTGCCTTTAGGGCAGATCAGGGCGATGCAGGTGGACGAGCTGGAGGACCTGAAAGACAAGGAACTGATCGTTTATTGCAGGAGCGGCAACCGGAGCGGGCAGGCATGCATGCTCCTGGAAACTATGGGATTCACCCAAACGAAGAACCTCGAAGGCGGTATGATGGCCTGGCAGGAGAAGTATGGCAGATGATCACCCTGCTCAGCGGGAACATATTGAAAAGAGAGACCGTTTCAAAAGCGGTCTCTCTTTTTATTGTCCGGGTACGATGGCCGTGGCTTCTATCTCTACAAGAAGCGCGGGGTCTATCAGCCTGCTGACCTCTACCATGGTGGTAGCCGGCCGGATGGCTTTAAAGAATTCCCCATGTGCGCGACCGATCTCTTCCCACTTTGAAATATCCGTCACATACATCCGCGTACGCACTACATCATGCAGGCTGGCACCGGCTTTTACGAGGGCAGCCTCGATCTTGGCAAGCGCATGTTTCGTTTGTTCGTAAGCGTTATTGATGCCGATCACTTTTTCCCCGTCTACCGAAACGGTACCGGAAACTTCCACCACATTGCCGATCCGCACTGCCCTGGAATAGCCCACTTTAGCTTCCCAGGGAGCATTGGAGCCGATGTTTAAACGTTGCATATCGAAAAGTTTGAACTTAGAAAAAGCAACAACTTCCGCCTACCCAATCCTGTTGCGCATTGAAGCTCACCCCGATCATTTTCCCTTTGCTGAGCCGCGCGAGGTTATGCGCCAGTGTTGGTTTGGGCGCCTTATCAGGCCAGCAGTACATCAGCCGTATTTCGCAGCGGGCCGGGCCTGTAGGGGTTTCGATCACCGGCGCGTATTCCACTTTCTGCTGGAGTATCCAGTTTTCGGGATCCTGGATAGCATCGATGTCCGCCTGCGTAGGCTCGAGGATCACGCCTTGTCCCGCGAAGGAGAACAGGGGCTTGAGCACATAATGTTGCAGGTCCTGCGGCAATACGGGGATCTCGTGGAGGAACCAGGCTTTGGGCGCAAAAGGTCCGTGAATATAGGGGAGGAGGAATTTGCTGATGCGGTAGTACCAGTTGGGGTGAGCGGCCCATGTCACTTCCAGGTCGTGCCGGAAATCCACGGTATTCCCCAGCTGCTCCCTGTATCTTTCCAGATCTTCGGAGATCACACGGTTGTAGATCCGGTGCACGCGGATCTTTTTCCCATCCTTTTCATAGTAAAGCTTTCTGCCTTCCTGTACCAGTTGCGAGATGCAGACCACAGGAACACCCAGCATGTTCTCCGTTCCCACGAAATCGATCAGCGTCTTTTGCTGCTGCGGCATTACTTCCAGCAGTATCACATGTTCAGGGTCCAGGCCGGCGAGGATGGTCTCTTTCAGCAATGCTTTGTAGCCCTGCTCGTCCAGTCCGCTTAAAAAATTATGCATGCCTGCCGGTACCTCCAGGTGCTGGCGGAATTGCCGGGCCAGTAATTCCTGGAAAGCGAAAAGGCTGGGGAAGCCCTGCAGCTCTATCAGTTGCGGCGCCAGTGCCCCCTGCTCGTCCCGCGTAACGGCAAAATCAATGATGATGAACTGGGGATGCGCGTCTTCCTGCGGTACGAAATATTGTTTTGGGATAGCCGTTTCCGTTAGCTCCCTGAAATCCGGCTGCATGATGAGATTCACGATCGCTTCGCCGGCCCTGATCATTTGTTGTGTGAGCTCTTCCGGTACGAATACAGGAGTTTCCGCAACCCGGAATGCCGGCGTGATACCGGTTTCCGCGCTCAATCCTTCGAGGAGGGCTGTATATTTCGCGGTGGTGAACTGCCGGTTATATTGTTGACGGATAGATGGGATCATGCCAGTGTTTTTAGGTATACTGAAATTGTTGCTGGTGCTGCAGGGCATCCTGCAGGAAATTCGGCAACAGGGTGTTGTGGGTGAGCAGTATTTTATCCGGCTCGGACAGCAATTCCAGCATGCTGTGATATTTTTCCGCGCCGTGTTCTGCGATCACCTTTTGTTTCTTGACGGGTTGCAGCAGATGTTTGCGCATACCCGGGGCGTCCGCTTCCGGATGGAACTGGGTGCCGATCATATAGCGATTGAAACGTATGGCCATGATAGCGCGTTCCAGCGGTACATGCGGCCTTTCCTTTTCAATGGCAAGAACGGAGGCGCCCATTGCCCCGAGCTTTGCTTCATTTGGCTGTATTACCTGCCAGTTGCGGCTGTCTACGATGTAGTACGGGTCCGGCAGGCCACTGAAGAGAGGTTCCTGCAGGCCGGCGGTTGTTTTGTGGACCGGGAAAACGCCGAAGGCCGGGGATTTCCGTCTGCATACTATTCCAAGCTCAAAATAGCGGCACACAATCTGAAAAGAATGACAGATCAGGAAGATGTATTTTTTCCGGTTTCCCGGTATTTTGTTCCATTCCAGTACGCTGTGAAGCCAATGGAAATATGCTTTTTCCCAATCATTCCCCGCACTGTCTACCGGACTGCCCGGCCCTCCGGAAGAGATGTATACATCATACGAAAGGTCTGGCACCCGCTGTTGCTGCCTCACTTCAAATTCGTTCATTTGCAGAGGGATCTGATGGTCTTCCGCAAATTGTATCAACAATTCACGAATACAGCGCATGCCTTCATTCGGCACACCCTCATACAAGTCCAATATGGCTACCTTCATTATAATGCAAAATTACGCCAGAAACCGGGATTGTATGTAATCTACTACCGCTGTAAGATCCCCTCCGTCTTCTACCACCTTCAGCTGCTTGTCGGCCCCTGTACCTCCGGAGAGGATGCGTTCTGTTCCGGTAACGGCGCTAGAGCGGGTACCAAGGTCATTCAGCACATCATCCACGAAATCAAGCAGTTCGTAGATCAGCGCGCGTGTATTGACTTCCATTTCCTTTCCGAAATCGATGAGGTTGCCGTCTATACCGTAGCGGGAAGCGCGCCATTTGTTCTCGTTCACGAGGGCGCGGTTGTAGATGATGAAATTGAGATTTTGCATCCGGAGCTTGTAGATCTTGGCGCATACGGCCTGGAAAAGGGAAGCCATGGTGATGGTTTCATCCAGGGTCAGCGGCACGTCGCAAATGCGGAATTCCACGGTGTTGAAGAAAGGATGTACGCGAAGGTCCCACCAGACCTTCTTGGCATTGTCGATACAATTGGTTTTAACAAGGAGCTTGATATAATTATCATATTCCTCGATACTGGCGAAATAATCGGGGATGCCGGTCCGCGGGAATTTATCGAAAACCTTTGTCCGGAAAGATTTAAAGCCCGTGTTCCGCCCTTCCCAGAAAGGGGAGTTGGTGCTGAGTGCGAAGATATGAGGCAGGAAATAACGGGCGCTGTTGGCGATATGAAGCGCCATCTCGCGATTTTCCATCCCTACATGTACGTGGAGGCCGAAGATGAGGTTAGACCGGGCGGCGTCCTGCATTTCGTTCACCAGTTCAAAATAGCGGGGATGATCCGTGATGAGCTGTTTTTCCCATTTGGAGAAGGGGTGCGTTCCCGCAGCACCGATGCCGTAACCGAGTTCTCCGGCTATCTGGAAGATGGTATGGCGGAGCAATTTCACATCTTCATATGCTTCTTCGATATTGGCGCAGATCTGGGTGCCTACCTCCACTACAGCCTGGTGCATTTCGGCCTTCACTTTGTCTTTGATCACTTTCTGCGCCTGCTCCACGATCTTTTGTTCGTGGGAGCGCAGCTCGCGGGTTTGCGGGTCCAGCACCATGTATTCTTCTTCAATACCAAGGGTAAAGGCTGAAAAGTTCATGTAAAATGTTGCGTTTTATTTATGAGTTGTTGTTCAATGCTGCACGGCATTTTTGAGATAGGTGCCCCAGGTGAGGTTGTCTCTCCCGAATTGCTGCGCCCCGGCTCTTTCGATGGCATAACGGGCCATGGTGTCCACCACCCATTCGAAATTTTCCGGGCCAACGGAGGCCAGGTCCGCATCCGGAGCCGGGTTACAAAAATCGATTGCATATGGAATGCCGTCTCGCACGGCAAGTTCTACGGTGTTGAAATCGTAGCCGAGGCCCTGGTTCAGGGTAAGCACGCTGTGTTCCATGGCATCGTAGAGCTGCGGGGATGGCCGGAAATCTGCCTTGTAGCGGTCGGCATGCGGGTTGCGTGGCTCGTAGGGCATGATCCGTACATATTTTCCGCCGATGCAATAGCAGCGGTAATATTCTTCGAAGATGATCTCTTCCTGCAGGATCATTACTTCGCGTTGGGTTTCTGCGTGAATGCGGAAGAAGGTTTCGCGGTCGGGGATGCGGTAGACATGCTTCCAGCCGCCTCCGGCGAAGGGTTTCATACACGCGGGAAAACCGGTATGCCGGAAGATGGCGTCCCAGTCCATCGGGTAACGCAGGTTGCGGAAAGACCGGTCCGTAGTATCGGGCGGCAGCTCAAAAGACGGCAGCAGCGCGGTTTTCGGAACAGGGATGTGCAGGCTGAGGGCCAGTGCGTTATTGAAGAACTTTTCGTCCGCACTCCACCAGAACGGATTGTTGATCACTGCCGTGCCTTCCAGTGCAGCATTCTTGAGCCATGCACGGTAAAACGGCACGTCATGCGAGATGCGGTCTATGATCACGGCATATTCGGCGCCTTCGCCCTGCAGGGCTTTGTCTATCATCACAAACTCTGCGCATATGCCCGGATCTCCGTGACGGTTCACCCGGTCTACAAAAGCCTGCGGAAATGTGTTCTCCTGTCCGAAAAGGATCCCGATCTTTTTCATCCGATTTCATGATTTCAATAATGATAAATAATGGGGGAGCATCTCTCTCCATACCGGCCAGTCGTGCACGCTGTTCGGCCGCACATCCAGCCAGTGTTGGATCTGTTTGTCGTGTAGTATACCCGAGAACTGCTCATTCTGATGGCGGCTCACGTCCCTTTCCGCGGAGCCCAGCACGATCCCCATTCTCCAGAGCGCGGGATGCGCATTCTCCGGCATGTAGTCCATGGGATTATTGTAGTACACATTGTCGTCATAATACCCATCCGTCCGCATCCGTATATCAAACAATCCGCTCATGGAAAAAAGGTACGATACCTTCTCCGGATGCCTGAACGCGAAATTGGCGGCATGATATCCTCCAAAGCTGCATCCGGCCACGGCTACGCGTTCGTAGCCCGTTTCCCTCACAGCGCGGGGGATTACTTCGTTCAATATAACGGCATCATAGCGGTTATGGTTGTGGGCGCGTTCCGCAGGGCTCGCCTGCTTGTTGTACCAGCTGAGGATGTCGATCCCGTCAGGACAATAAACCTTTACCCGCTTGTTATCGATGAACCAGGAGATGGCATCTATCAGGCCGCGGTCTTTACTTTCATAGTAGCGGCCCATGGAAGTAGGAAAGAGGATGAGCGGGAAGCCGCCATCCCCGAAGACCAGCATTTCAAAATCCCGGTCAAGGTGCGGAGAGTGCCATTTATAATAGTTTTCTGTCAAAGGATCGGGTTTTTGATGAGGATATTCCTTCTTCTAAAGTATTGATTTATTCAGAATATAATATCTGTCCTGCAAATCTTTCCGGCTATTTTTCTAACTTAGTAGAGCAATGCTTCCCAGAAAAGAATCTTTTGGCCAATTTTCGCTCTTCCTGCAAAGGGAAGTGAGTTTCGACTGTTATCTGCCGGCCAACACCCGCGACGTGCCGCACCTGCTGTTGCTCAATGACGGGCAGGACCTGGAACAGATCGGCTTTCCGGCCATGCTGGAGCGTCTGCAGAACACCAGCCACCCTTCCCTCTGGGCCGTGGCCGTGCACGCAGGCGCACAACGGCTGCAGGAGTATGGTACAGCCCGGCACATGGATTACCAGGGTCGGGGCGGCAAGGCGGGACTGTATACCCGTTTTATTCTCCGGGAACTATTGCCTTTCCTGCAGACCCGCTATCACCAACAATTCCCTGATAAGACTTTTGCAGGATTCTCCATGGGTGGTCTTTCTGCACTGGACATTGTATGGAATCACCCCAAAGAATTCCACAAAGCAGGCGTTTTCTCCGGCTCCCTCTGGTGGCGTTCCAATCAGGAAGAAGCCGAGCATCGTATCATGCACCGGCAGATCCGGGAAGGGCGCTTCCATCCCCAATTGCGTTTCTTTTTTGAAGCCGGTACCGAGGATGAGCAGGCCGACCGGAATACCAATGGCGTAATAGACGCCGTGGATGATACGGAAGATCTGATGACCTTACTGGAAGAAAAAGGCTACGAAAAAGGCAAACATATTCAATATACCCTCGTGCAAGGCGGAAAGCATGACATGGCTACCTGGGCAGGTGTGATGCCGTCTTTCCTCGAGTGGGTTGTGAAAGCATAACCTTTAACCCCTTAATACCAAAATCCTATGGCTGAGTTCAAGTACAACAATGGTAAACCCATTGCGTTGCCCGTAAAGGCTGCGTATGATCAAACGCCGATATCTGTTACCCTGAAAGCCGTTCCTGCGGAGGATAGCATCCGATTGGGCGGTCATTCGATCATCTCCTGCCTTACTTTCGAAATAGAGGATGTTACGTTCGAAGACTTTGATCTCGATGTAGCGCATAAGCTGTATGACCAAACGCTGAAGGTAAAGACGGATGTCACCAAATACAAGGTGGTGGACGGTACCGGCGATACGACGAAGGTCCCCGTCTCCTGTACGTTGCTGATACAGGCCGGCAATGATACGCTGGCGGAATACGCATTGGATGATGCCGTCAACCCCACCGGGCATTCCCGTTATACATACCTCGTACTTTTTAAAACAGCATGATATGCGGAAAATACACGTTGCCCTTGCAGTTGCGCTGTTCCCTTTACTGGCGCAGGCGCAGATCAATCCTAATGTAAAAGCGCTGGAGATCACGTCTAATCCGGGCTATGTGCTGTTGGGCGTGCAACCCACGAATATAACCAGGCCTTCTACGCCGCGGGACTTTGTGGCCGGCCTGCAATCCGCCATGGTCAATGGAAGATTGCAACCCAATTTTGCCATGGAAGCGAATCCTTTCAACTGGTTCGGGAAACAGCCGAAAGAAAAGGATTACCGCTTCATCGCGAATGATTATCTGTCGACAAAAACAGGACCGGCTATACGAAAAAACTTTGCAGTATCACTGGCTACCGCAGAAACGGATACCGTTATTTTCGGAAACCTGAAAAAGGGGATGGGACTGGGTTACGGACTTCGTTTTACCATCTTCCCCGGTACCGTGAACAGAGCCACACTGCGGAATATTTCCACGATGGCGGGGAATGATGTGAAGATCGTGTTTTTGCAGGCATTGGAAGAGCAGGTGCCGGATGATGGCGAGTTTAAATATGAATATGTGCTGCGGGCCTATGATATGGCAGTCGCAAATCTGAAGAAACGAGCAGATATCGCGGATGAAATGAAAAGTGAGATCGAAACACAGCTTTCCATTTATCGTGCTGCATTCGCAAATGAAAAAAGCAACAGTGCAGTGAAGGAAAAGATCGGGAAGGAAGATGCCCGGCTGCAGCAACAGATCGCAGATGCAGCAAAAGGTATGGGTCTGCGGAAAGAACCTTTCGCCCGGGACGGCTTCATACTCGAGTTCGCCTATTCGGGCGTAACGGTGTTTCAAAACAGCCAGTGGGCGGACGCTGTGAATGCCAAGAACGGTATCTGGCTAACGCCTTCTTACCGGATAGATATGGGAGCGGATGATCAGCCGGACCTGATACAGTCGCTCGATGTACTGGGCGTGGTGCGGTATCTGTGGAATGATAGCAAAGTAGATATGGGCAATTACCTGGACCTCGGTCTGAAGGCGCAGTTCAACCGGAACGACTGGAACCTTTCGCTGGAAGGCGTCGCGCGGCATGCATCTGAAGTGCCTGCGGATATCAAAAGCAAATGGACTTACACCTGGCTGACTACTTTCAGTTATACCATCAACCAGATCACTACCCTGAAATTTACTTTCGGTTCGCGGTTTGACGGGAATACGAGGGTGTATACCAAGCCCGGAGAGATGGTGGCTGTGGGTGGGGTTAGTTTTGGGTTGTTTAAGTAAGGGTCACTTTCCCGGAATAACCGCCGTAGCCTCCACTTCGATCATCACGTCCTCCCGGTAAAGACTGCTTACCTGTACGAGCGTACTCACAGGGCGGCGGGTGGTGTCCACAAATCTGTCCCGCACAGTCCTCACGGCTGCAAGGCCTTTGATATCCGTCAGGTAATAATTCGTTTTAACGATATCGTTCATCGTACCGCCTGCAGATTCCACAATGGTTTTGATGTTGCGGAACACCTGTTCAGCCTGTTTTTCCATATCGCCTTTGCCAACAAGGTTACCTTCCTTGTCCAGCGCCACTTGTCCCGCTATCATCACCATTCTGCAATTGCCGAGGTCGATGATGGCGGCATGGGAGTATCCTCTCGGTGTTACCACGTTAGCGGGATTGACCAGTTGTACGCCGGCGGGTTTGGTTTGTGCAGATGAGAAAAACGAAAGGCAGACGGTGAATGCCGTTAATAGGAGTGTTTTCATATCAGCAATTTTAATCAGGTTTTGTAAATGTAAGCAATATAAAAAGCCGCTTGTTCAACAAGCGGCTTTTTATATCAAAAAGGTGGTGGCATTAGAAGCTATACCGGATACCCAACTGACCTCTCCAACGGGAGGTAAAGTTGTTGATATAGTAAGCGGTGGCCTTACCGTCTGAATCGTTCAGCCTTCTCTTGTCAAACTGAAAGAACGGACCGCCGGGGTTGTTGCTGCGGAAAGTGATGGGAGTGGCTACGTTATTGGTAATGAAGTAAGTACGCCCCCATTTGGCACTCAACAGGTTGCCCACGTTCATTACGTCAAAGGTCAGCTCGATCTTATGTTTTTTGATGATCGGGAGCACTTGTGCCAGTTTGAAATCGAAAACATGCTCGAACGGTGTTCTTACGGCATATTTCTCGGCGCGGTTTCCACGGCGGGAGTTGAGGTACTTGTCGCTGTCGATGAATGCATCGAGGTCAGCGCGTTGGTCAGCTTCCGTACGTGTATACGTTACAGCACCAGTGATGGGATCACGATCTGTGATCACATCGAAACGCATGGTAGTGATATCTGTTTTAGTGGGTACGTATACCAGGTCGTTATTACCGCTGGACCCTCTGTCATCGCCGGTGGGATCTACGTTGTTAAAGTAAACCCAGCTATAAGGTGTGCCGGATTGGCCGTTGTAAAACAGGCTTACAGTAGTAGCCCACTTCTTGCCCTTACCATATTTAAAGGTTTGGGCAACTACACCGAGGATGCGGTGGCCCATGCGGTATTTAGAGTACCCGAGGTCGAGGTCGTTGAGGCCATTGACGTTCGGAGGGAAGCGCCAGTTGGAGCCTGCTGTGGAAGAGCTGCCGTCATTGAGTGAATAAGATTCACCATAGGAGTAACCCACTTTGGCAAACAAGCCTTTGGCGGTGGATTTGGTGAATTCAACCGCTACGTTATAGGTATATCCTTCATTGGTATTCTGCAACAGGAGCACCTGGTCATACTTGGCGGAAACAGGTTCCCACAGCGGGCGAACATCTGAACCGCCAAGGTTGATGGTTTTGGTGGTGCCGGTAGCGAGCCTGGTGTTGAGGTTCTTCCAGATCGTGTTGTTGATCGTTTTGGAGTAGTTCAGTTCCAGGGTACCTACTACACCCCAGGGCAGTTGTTGGTCAACGGCCAGGTTAGTTTTGAATACCTGCGGGAATTTGAAATTCCTGTCTGTTATGTTGATGTTGGTGGGCCTGGATGCGAGGTTGGCACCTGCAGCAATCAGGTTATTCACGCTATATTGTCCCAGGAAGGGATCTGCTTTGTTGTAATTGAACCGGAAGCTCGCCGGCAGTGCGCTGGCGTTAAGGTTTACAATGGTATACAGGTTACCGGTGTTGTTGTACTGGTTGGATATCCATACCAGGGGCACACGGCTGGTGAAGATGCCTACACCGCCACGTATCTGTGTTTGCCTGTCGTTATTCACGTCCCAGTTGAAGCCAACGCGGGGTGCCCAAAGTATTTTGGTTTTAGGCAGTTCGGAAGTATTGTAGCCAGGGAAATCCGTTGCAAATGCTGTATTCTCGGAAGGTTTGGTCGGGTACAGCACTACGTCCGCGCGCAGGCCATAAGTCAGGCGGAAATTATCCCTCACGTTCCATTCGTCCTGCGCATATAATCCCAGTTGCATGGCATTGAACTTTACACCATCTCTCGCCAACGTATCTGCGGTTGTATAAGAGATCTGGTAGTTGCTGGGCTTGGCGTTGTTCAGGAAGTCAGCCAGCGTTGAGAAGGTGTAGGAGCCGAAGTTATTCTGGATGAAGTCGTTCTTGATGTTATAGAAATCGTTGCTGGTACCGATGGTGATGGTGTGATCTCCGCGGTAGAGCGTTACGTTGTCTGTAATAGTGAAGATATTCTGTCTCAGTCTGTTCACCTGTGAAGACTGCTCACTACCGAGGTTGAAGCTGCGTCCGGGATCGTTGATCCTTATGGCCGGGAACGGATCGCCGAGGTAAGAACGGTTATCCCTTACAATGTTGAGACCCAGGCGCAACTCGTTACTGATCCGGTTGGAGAAGATGGAGTTCAGCTCAAGGGTGGAAGAATGTGTTTTGGAAGGGAAAGAATAATAGTTGTTGTAGAAATATGCGGCGATCCTGCTACGGCTGGTGCCGGCAATATCGCTTGCGTCTACATAGCTGTGACGGAAGGTCAGTTTGTGTTTATTGCTGATGTTCCAGTCGATGCGACCCAGGAAAGTAGTGGATTTTCTGTCTTTCTGCTGCGTAGTATAGCCGCCACCATCATATTTGAGGGCTGTCAGCTTCGCATTGATCGCGTCCAGTTCTGCTATCGTGTAAGAGGTAGCGCCGGAGGAAGGATCGGCAGGGTTGAACTCGATCGGGCTTTTGCGCTTGTTCTGTTCTGCGTTCAGGTAGAAGAAAAGCTTGTTTTTGATGATCGGTCCGCCGATGCTCAAACCATAAATATCATTATTGAATTTGCCGTATTTGGATTTCAGGCTGTTGGGCGACTTACCCACGAAGCTTTCGTTCTGGAAATAATAATAAGCAGAACCATGGAAGTCATTCGTGCCGCTTTTGGTGATGGCGTTGATACCACCGCCGGCAAATCCGCTCTGTTTTACGTCGTAGGGGTTCAGCACGATCTGGAACTGATCGATTGCCTCAATGGAGATCGGGTTAGCGCCTGCAAGGCCGCCGTTTGTACCGGAACCGGCAAGGCCAAACACGTCGTTCGCCATGGCACCGTCTACGGCAAACTGGTTATAACGGTTGTTCTGGCCACCGAAAGAGATCCCCAGCGGAGAGCCATCACCACCGTTTGAAGCGACGTTAGCCTGTGTGCTCAAACGTGCGAAGTCCTGCACGTTCCTGTTCACGGTGGGCAGATTATCAATCTGCTGGCGGGAAATGTTCACCGCTGTACCGCTATTGTTGGGATTAATGATCCCACCGCGGATAGCGGCTACGTTAATTTCCTTTAATTCCCGGGCACCGGATTCCAGTACGGCATCCAGCTTTTCTGTTACACCCAGTTTGAGGTTAATATCATTGAAGGTTTGCGCGGTATATCCGATAAAGGATACTTCCACCCTGTACGGGCCGCCTGCGCGCATGTTAGGGATTGTATAACGTCCGTCCGGCTGGGTAACGGTACCGTAAATGGAGCCGGATGGCAGGTGTGTGGCTTTTACGGTAGCGCCGGGCAGACCCTGGCCCTCTTTGTCTTTAATAATTCCATTTAAACTACTGGTCGTCACCTGCGCCATAACGGAGATAACGCCCATTACAAATAAAAGTGTACTGAGTAACTTTTTAAATCCCATAAACAACAGAATTTGATGATGGTGCAAAGATGAAGAAATATGCGGAGGGAATTTTAACTCGAAATTAACAAATTGTTACAATTTTCAGTTTTGAGAAAGAAGCCGGATTATATTGGAGAACCTATCAGGATAACTATTCAGAGTAACTGAACATCAAAAAACCGCTGTAGAATTTTTAAATCATCGAATTTAAAAATCAATAATATGACGATTTATCCACAGTTTTAAAGATGACCGGGAGCGGGGAACAGCCGGTTCCGGTAAAACCAACTTTATATCCTAACTTTGCACATTCTTTTATTTAACTGAGAATTTACCATTATGTTGGATACTATTGAATCCGCCATTGAGGATATAAAGAACGGAAAGCTGGTAATAGTGGTGGATGATGAAGATCGCGAGAACGAAGGGGATTTTATCACGGCTGCGCGCAATGTAACGCCGGAGATCATCAATTTCATGAGCCGTCATGGCCGCGGACTGATCTGCGCTCCGCTTTCTGAAGAGCGGTGTGAAGAACTGGGGCTGGATCTGATGGTGCGTGATAACACCGCCCTGCACCAGACGCCCTTTACCGTATCGGTGGACCTCCTCGGCCACGGATGCACTACCGGCATCTCCGCGCACGACCGCGCCAAAACCGTACAAGCGCTCATCGATCCCCAAACACGGCCGGAAGAACTGGGTAAACCCGGGCATATCTTCCCTTTGAAAGCCAAGAAGGGTGGCGTATTGCGCCGGACCGGACATACCGAGGCTACGATAGACCTGGCGCGACTGGCTGGCTTTGAACCGGCAGGGGTATTGGTGGAGATCATGAACGAAGATGGTTCCATGGCCCGCCTGCCTGAATTGCGAGAGATCGCGAAGAAATTCGACCTGAAACTTGTCTCCATTAAAGACCTGATCGAATACCGCCTGCTTACCGAAACGCTGATCGAGGAAGAAGTGCGGGTGCAAATGCCGACTAAATACGGCAATTTTGAACTCGTGGCTTTCAAACAGCTGAATTCCGGGGACATGCACATGGCGCTGAAGAAAGGGGAATGGGAGCCGGGAGAACCCGTACTGGTGCGCGTGCACTCCAGCTGCTTCACTGGGGACATCCTGCATTCCCTTCGCTGCGATTGCGGAGAACAGCTGCAGGCCGCGATGCAGATGGTGGAGAAAGAAGGGAAAGGACTGATCCTCTATATGAACCAGGAAGGCCGTGGCATCGGGCTGATGAACAAATTGAAGGCCTACAAGTTGCAGGAAGAAGGGAAAGATACAGTGGAAGCGAACCTGGAACTCGGGTTTAAAATGGACGAAAGGGATTATGGGGTGGGAGCACAGATACTGCGCCACCTGAAAGTCTCCAAGATCAGGCTCATGACGAATAATCCGCGCAAACGCGCCGGTTTGAAAGGTTATGGGTTGGAGATCGTAGAAAATGTGGGGATCGAGATATGCCCCAATCCGCATAACGAATTCTATTTAAAAACGAAACGGGACAAACTGGGCCACGAGATATTGAAGGGGTAGTAGTTAATTCGCAATTTTTTTCCCGGAGTCTCCCGGCGAAAGATTCACACTATCCACCCTCCGCAGGGTTGCGGCTCTGCGGAGGCTGTCTCCCAGCCGTTGCCGCTGCCGGCTTTGGAAGAGTTCCATAAAGCGGTTGTAGTCCCGCACGTATGAAAGCCCCAGACCACTTCGCGTCCTGTTTCCGAGGTATACGTCATAATCTGTTTTGCTGAAGGCATTGATCCGCACGCGGCCATCCGGTGTGAGGAGGTATTCCATCCGGAAGTCCCCCGCAAAGTTCTGCGAGGAGGACGTAGCGGAAACCCTTCCCCAGTCATAGTCGCCACCTACGTATAGCCGTATCCGGTTGTTGAAGAAATTTTTGGTGATGCCGGCGCTGACCAGGTTCCGGTCAAACGTGCTGCTGGTATTCTGATTGAAGTTATAGGCCGTATAGTTCACGTTAAAACCGATCCCGCTGTTCTTTAGCAGGGCGCTGGACAGGTTGTTGAGGATGGCGGATGCCTGCGCGCTCAGGGCCTGGCCCACGGTGTTCTTGCCGGTTACGGCCACGTTGGCGCCTCCACCGTCCACAGGCTGGAACTGGCCGGCTACCAGCAGGTAATACATCTGGTAGAGCGCCTGGTTCTGATCCTGGTTAATTTCTTTCAATCGTGCGGCAGCGGCGCTTTCATATGCCAGCGATCCTACATCGGGCAGCGCGATCTCGTAGGTGATGTCCGGTTGCAGCATGGAACCGCGGAGGTTCAACAGAATGTCCACTTTTTCCTGGCGGTTGAGTTTGTCGTTGGTAAGTCCGCTGGGGTTACCCGGACTGCTGGAAAGGTTATACAGGCTCACTTTGGGCAGGGTGTATTTGGCAATGATATTCAGTTTGGCTTCCGCCGGTTCGCCGTTCCAGGCGATGGTGCTGCCTTTATCGATATCAAACTTCCAGTTGGCGAAGCGTTGCAGGGAAAAATTATAGGTTCCATGGTTGATGATGTAGTTGCCGTACATGGTAAAGTCACCATCCAGGTTCACGTTGATGTTGAGCGTACCGGTCCCGTTGGCGGAGATCATATCATTGGTAGTGGGATCGAGGATCACATCGATCTGGGCATCGGGATTGGCGGCAATGTCCATACGCACATTCAGTTTTATATTGCTTTTCTTCGGCGGTTCCTTTGCAACGGTTCCATATTGTTTGAAGTGAATGAAATCGTGCTTGCCGATGTCTTTACTGTCTGAAATGGGCAGGTAGAAGTGAGTGCCGGCAACAGGTTTGGCCAATACGCGCAGCTGGAGATCATTCAGCGGGCCGTTGAAATATACGCGGCCCTGTGCGAGCACATCGCCGTAGTAGAGACTGTTGTCCCGCGAGGTGGTGTTGAGGAAAAGGAATTTGTCCGCCGTTTTGATATCGAACTCAAAATCCATGTCCGAAAAGAACTGATGTCCGATGAATCCGTTCACCTGCGCTTTATTGTTGTATTTATCGATGAGGGTGAAAGGATACATTTCTATCAGGTTATCGTCCATGTTATGCACGTGCAGCAAGGGGATTTTGTAATACGTGCCGAGGTAGTTCACTTTCATGCCAATGTTCTCCACTTTTACGGATCCGCGGAAGGAGGGTTTGTCTGTAGTGCCGGTCACGGTGAGTTTGCCGGTGGCGGAGCCGGAGAGGTTGCTGACGTAAGCGCCGAGGTATTTTTCCAGCAGGGTGATGGAGGCGTTGTTAAGATCGAGGGAAGCCTGGAGGGCTTTGTTGGTGCCGGATACGCCTATGGAGCCTTTGGCGAGGAAGCTGGCCAGTTTGTTATCTGACTGTACATTGAAATTCACATTCCCGGAGTTGTTATCGTAGTCACCTTTCAGGCTTACCAGGCCGAGGGAGTCATTATCGATCCGCAACTGGCTCGCCCTGATATCCGCATCTACTGAGAGATGATCAAAGGGATTGTTGACGTTGATATCCCCATTGGCCAAACCCTCTATCCGGGTACTGGTAAGCCCTGCGGGGATAATGTCCGCCAGGTTGAGGTCTTTGAGGTTGATCATGAATTTCGACTCATCCGGATTGAATTCGTTGGTTTTGACGGTAACGCTCTGCTCGTTCCGCGAGATGCGCAGGTTATGCACGGTGAGGAAATGCTGGCTCCAGTAGATCTCATTGCCTGGCGTCATGCTCCATTGCTTACCATTAGCGGTGAAGGTACTGTTGAGAAAATTGATCTTCACCCCGTCGCCAACGGTGATCACGCGGGCATAGAAGCCATCGAGGCTGGTGGTGTCCTCGGCCTTCAGATCCAACTTGATATAAGAAGTATCCCGCCCTGAACTGGCAATGATAAGCGGATTATGGAACAAGGCGCTGTCCCGGTATAACACCTGCCCCAGGCCGGTACTGACATTGATCTTGTTAAAATCCCCGCTGGCCTTGAGCAACAGGTTTCGCACGCCGTAGATCTTGTAGGCGGCGTAAGGAATGGCGGCATTGAGGTTCACCTGTCCGCTGAGCGTGTTGAGGGCCCCGGATATCTGCGTGCCGTTCAATCCTTTGATATCGTTCGTGAAAGCCTGTATGAGCTTATCTACCTGCCCGAACTCGAAGGCGAACGTGAAGTCCTGCCCCGAGTTGGCCGTGGGAGGAGATTTGAAGTAACTAGGATAGTATTTATTGAGGAACAGCTGGAAAGCATTCGGCAGTTCCATAAAGCTGTAAGAGCCACGCACAAAGCCGTTGACCTCGTTCCCTTGTATCCGCAGCGTTTTCTGGTTGTTCTCGAGATGGGTGGCTACGGAGAGGGAATCGAACTCTACCCGGCTTTTGTTTTTGAAAAGAGACACATCATACAGGCGCGCGGTACCGTCAAAATTATCGATGTTGCTGCCGGCAAAGTTGAGGTCTGCTTTGGCCTGAAGGGTGATGGAATCTTCGGTGAGGTGCAGGGCTTTAAGATCGCTGTTACGGATCTCGGAATAGAATTTGAAAATGGGCAGCCGGCTGTTGAAATCGATAGTACCGGCGAAGTCCATGTCCAGGTTAGGGTCTTTGGCGGTGAGGGAGCCGTTGAAGAACTTCTTGCTCATTTCTCCCGCGGTTTTCAGATTCTGATACTCGTACCCGTAGAGTCCTATCTTCTGTACATCCGCATCTACCGCAGCTTTCAACGTTTTAAGGTTAAAGCCTTCCCCTTTCACCTTAGCTTTCATGGTGAGGGTGGAAACGATGCTGTTGTCCAGTAGTTTACCGAGATTGAAATTATAAGTGGTGAGATTCCCGGAATATACGGGCACATCCTTGCTGGTCTTGAAGTTGAGGTCGGAATCGAGGTTGCCGAGATTGGTCTGGAATTTTCCGTATGCCACAAAGTCGTTCACAAAACCAAGGAAGGAGCCCTGGAAAGAGAGGCTGGTGATAAGGTCTGTGCGAACGGTATTGATGGTTTTCAATACGGGCACAAACTGGCGGACGTCACGACCACTGGTGACGAGCTCGTTGGCCGTGAATTCGATATAGGTCTCATGAATGTCCGGCAGGCCGCGCATGTCCGCGCTTCCTTTGAAGTGCGTGTTGGTGCCACCTCTGATATCCAGACTGTCCGCGGAGAGGCGACTAACGGGGCCGCGTACACGCCCGCTCACTTTCAGCTCGGTGTCCCAGCTGGCCAGCGGCGGGGCAAAGAAAGCGATATCGTCGGAGGAGAGGTAAGTGTTGTTGAATCGGGCCCGCATAGTGACGGCATTCACGTAATCCCCCATATCGCTCAGGTCTGCGTACTGCATCGTGAAATAGTCCTTGATGTGGCTCTTGTTGGTCACCAGGTCCAGATGCGTGAATTCCATTTCCACCGGGGACATTTTGAAGCGGCTTTTCAGCTGTTTTACTTCAAACCCGCTACGTTCTTTGGCAGACATTTTCAGGTCGGCAAAGATGCTGTCCTGCACCAGCCGGCTGTTGGTGAGCGTGAGGTTGATATTGGAAAAGCGGATATGGGACGGATCGAATTGTCCGGCCGGGGAAAAGACGGTGTCGCGGAGGTTTTCAACGCCGAGGGCGCCATTGTGGATCGTCAGCGCTTTCACGATGAGCTTCCAGTTGGCGTTATTCCATTGAAGGGCGCCCGGGTGAGCTGTGTCAGGCGGTGCCGGCGCAGCCGGTGGCCTTTCCCGTTTGGGCCGGGTGGCGGAATAACCGGATACCACGAAAACAGGCTGATCCAGCAACAGCTCGTTGATGAACACGTCATGCGCTTTGAGGTCCAGCTGCTTTGCATCCAGGTAGATACGGTTGGCGGACACGTTCATATCTTCTCCCACCCATCCGTCCACAATATTGAACTTCACACGGCGGAGGTCCATTTTTTTCAGGTCGAGGGCAATGCCGCCGCTTTCTTTCGTTTTCGGAGCGGGAGAGGAGGAGCCGAACTCATTGACGATGAACTGATAGTTCCAGACGGAATCGAATTTCAGCCGGATGAGGTTCACCTGTGCATCTTCCAGTCCCACAAACTTCAGCACCGGTTTTTCCTGCACAAAGAACCAGTCTGTGATACGCACCTGCAAAGCACCGGCGTAAAGGAGCGTATCCCTGTTACGATCCTCTATCAGCGCGCCTTCCAGCCGCATGCTGTTGAAGAGGCGGAAGTTCACATGCCGGATCTCCACGCGGGTGCGCAGCTGCCTTGACAGGCGTGCAGTCACTTCCTGCACGAGCAGGTTTTGCACGTAGGGAATATTGATGAGAATGCTGACCAACAGCAAAAGGCCCAGCAGGCTTAGCAGGGCAGTCATCAATATTTTACGTGCTTTTTTCAGGGGAACGTTGATTTATCCGGCAAAAATAGGTATTCGCAAAATGTCTGCCAATTGAATATCACACTTGAGAAGGGTTTCCTACTTTTACGGAAATATCTGGCCATGAACAGGATCCTTCTTTCCGCCTTCTTACTACTATTTACGGTCACTGCCGGAGCGCAGCAGCGATACGCCATGGTGATACATGGCGGAGCCGGTACCATCCTTCGTTCGCAGATGACGCCCGAGAAGGAGAAGGCATATACGGCAGCATTGCAGAAGGCTTTGCAGGCAGGGTATGCCATATTGAAGAAAGGAGGCAGCAGTGTGGATGCCGTGGAAGCGGCAGTGCGGGTGATGGAAGATTCGCCGCTGTTCAATGCCGGCAAGGGCGCCGTGTTCACTGCGGATGGAAAGAATGAGCTGGATGCCGCCATTATGGATGGGCGTACGTTATCCGCCGGTGCGGTGGCCGGTGTAACCGTCATCAGGAATCCGGTTACCGCTGCGAGGGCTGTGATGGAGCGCTCCAAACACGTGATGCTCATCGGTAAAGGGGCTGAGCAATTTGCCAAAGAAGCGGGTCTGGAGATCGTGGATCCTTCCTATTTCTATACCGAAGAAAGATGGCGTGCGCTGCAGCGGGCGAAGGCGCTCGATTCCACGGCCACCCAGCTGGATCATGCGGACACTACAAAGAAGGGGGCTGTGAACCGGGATCATAAATTCGGGACCGTAGGGGCGGTGGCGCGCGACAAACAGGGGAACCTGGCGGCGGCTACTTCCACAGGCGGGATGACGAACAAGAAGTTCGGCCGGGTAGGGGATGCACCTGTTATCGGGGCCGGTACATATGCGAATAATGAGACCTGTGCCATTTCGTGTACGGGTTGGGGTGAGTATTTCATTCGTTTAAGTGTAGCCAAGACCGTGAGTGACCTGATAGAATACAAGGGACTGACACTAAAGGCCGCGGCTGATGAGCTGATCATGAAGAAAGTGCCGGCTTTGGGAGGGGATGGCGGATTGATAGCCATTGATAAAGAAGGGAATATAGCGATGCCGTTCAATACGGCGGGTATGTACAGAGGTACGGTTACGGAGGATGGGAAGGTGGAAATAAGGATATATAAGGATTAGGGATTTTTATATGTGTCATGTCAATGTCATTTCGACGGCACTTAAATAATATTATTTTATCTTATAATAATACTATGTGAATTTATTTTGGAACAATAATTATCATTATCCTTTTAATTATTTGATTTTCAATAAGATAAAAATTATCTAGACATTAGCGCCCTACTTGTTAAATAGATTACACCCCTATTGTAATGGAATTATCATGATTCCGCTCCTTCTTTTTTAACAAAAATTTAAAGATTATACCTTTCCGTTGAACAGTTTGCAATGAATACGCTGAGAATTTGCAAGGGCTGGTAATCTACTATCAAACCATTTTATCAAATCAAGATCTATGACCAAGAAGCTACTCTTTTTGTTGGTCCTGCTAGGCATGGCATGCTCCGCCGCCATGGCCCAGGGCCGGAAAGTTTCCGGTATTGTCAAGGACGGCAAGGGTGAGGTACTGCCGGGTGTCTCCGTCCGGGAAACAGGAACCTCTAACGGAACTGCCACGGGAGCGGATGGAAAATTCACCCTTACCTTAAAAGGAAATGCACACAGCCTGGAATTGACATTCATGGGTTATGCGAAAACAACGCTTAAGATTGATGCAAAGAACGACTACATGGTTGTGATGCAGCCGGATGCCCAGAACCTGAAGGATGTGGTGATCACCGGTTATGAATCTAAGAAAAGGAAAACGCTGACTACCTCTGTGACCCGCCTGGAAGGCGAGGAAATCCAGAATATTCCCGCAGCTTCTGTGGTGAACCTTCTGCAGGGCCGTGTTGCCGGTCTGGCGGTGGTGAATAACTCCGGTTCTCCCGGTGTCGCCGCGCCGGTTTTTATCCGTGGTAATGCCAGTGTAGCCAGCAGCTTCAGCGATGATCGTATTTTCAGCGATCCGTTGTTTGTAGTGGACGGTATTATCATTCCCCCTGACCGCGCTTCAGCGAAAGGATTTTCTGTAAATGCTTTAGGTACAGGTAACAGCCCTATTTCCTGGCTGAACCCGAACGATATTGAATCCATCGACGTATTGAAAGATGCGGCCGCTGCTGCGATATATGGCTCCCGCGGTGCAAATGGTGTGATCATCATTAAAACCAAAACGGCCAAATCCGGTAAACCTAAGATCGATATCCGCGCTTATACCGGTATCAACTTTGCGCCCTCTCTTTTCCCGATCCTCGGTGGTAAAGCAGAACGCGATGCCAAAGTGGATATCTGGAACCGTTTTGCACCGTATGATGCGCGGATGAGCGGCATGCCGATCCAGATGACAGACAGTCTCAATCCTTATTTCAATAACTCTACCGACTGGCAGAGCCTGTATTTCCGTACCGGGAAGATCCAGAACTATGATGCCAGCATCCAGGCGGGTAACGATATGGGTAACTATCGCATCGGCGCTGGTTATTACAGTGAGGACGGTATTGTGCTGAACTCCGGTTTCAAGCGCTACACCGCGAACTTCACCGGTCGCTTGTTGCCTAATAAGAAAACTACCATTGTGATGCAAACTTATCTGGGCCGCACCGACCGTTCCCGCGGGAACAGCAAGTATGGTCAGGGTATCAACTCGCAGGGTATCTGGAGTATTCCGTCCTCCACTTATATGGTGCCGGACAAGAATCCGGCAGGCGGCAGCCTTTTATCTGCTTATACAAAGAACCGCGACAAGAACTTCACCAACAGTGTAAACACGAGCCTGCAGTTGATGTATGCTATTACGCCTGAGTTGACATTCACTTCCACCGGGTCTTTGAGCTACTCCAATGACAAACGTGATTATTTCTTTGCTGCGGTGGCCAATAATGGTTCTGCGGATGGTGGTACCTACAATGTGATCAGCAACAGCTATACGATCACCAACCAACTTTCCTACAGTCATACTACCAAGAACAACGATCACAACTTCGGGGCTTTCCTGGTGCAGGAGTTCAACAAGAACACCACCGAAATAACCCAGATCGATGCCAAGAAAGGATCCCTGGATCCGATCCAGGTAGTGCAGGGTTATAGCCGCAGGAATACAGTGGCCAGAACAGGGTTTGGTGCCAATGCCACCTCTTCCGTTCTGGGTAAAGTGAACTACGGTTTCCGTGAGAAATACCTGATCGATGCATCTTTGCGTGCGGATGGTTCTTCCAAACTTGCCCGGGACAAGAGATGGGGTTATTTCCCGACCTTCTCCGTGGGTTGGCGCATTGCGGAAGAAAGTTTTGTGAAAAACAATCTTCCCTGGTTGAACGAAGCAAAAGTGCGTTTGAGCTGGGGTAAGAATGCCAACCAGTACGTAGAGAATTTCGCGAGCATCAATTCACTGAATACAGTTGCCGGTGGATTCGGCGAACCGGATGATATTTTCGTAAGCAGTTACGGTGGTACACCGGCAGCGGTCCAGAACTTCTCACAGATGCAGAACCCTTATCTGCGTTGGGAGTATTCAGATCAAACCAACCTCGGTATTGAGCTGAGCGCTCTGAAGAGCAGGGTGAGCCTGATCGCAGATCTGTACCAGCGCTATACAGAAGGTGGTACTTATGATGAGCAATTGCCTACCAGTGCGGGTTACAGCGTGATCAAAAGAAATGGTATTGACGTATTGAATAAAGGTTTTGAAGCCACATTGAGCGTTACCATTCTGCGGCCTGAGGATACGCGTCTGAAGCTGGGATGGACCACCCGCTTTATGTTCGCCAGAAATATCAACCAGGTAGCGAAGCTGCCGAACAATAACCGACCTTTCTATGTGGACAACGTAACGCTGGTAAAAGTGGGCAGCGCCCCCTACGGCTATGTGTTCATGGTTAGCGACGGTGTATGGCAGAAGGATTCCGACGTACCGGTTGATCCCTTCACCGGTAAAAAACTGTATTTCGATTACGGGTATCTGCCCTACCGCGCCGGTTCACCCAAGTTCCTGGACCTGAACGGCGATTATAAGATCAATGACCTGAATGGCGATGGTGGCCGTGAAGTAAATGACCGTATGTGGGTAGGTGATCCAACACCTAAAATGGAAGGTGGATGGGTGAACAACTTCACCTGGAAAGGTTTTACACTGGACATGATGTTCAACTACAGGTTGGGCGTGAAGGTTGTGAACTCTGCCATGCAGCGTTACTGGAACTCCACAAAAGTAACTGGCGGATACAACCCGAACTATACCAGCCAGGATTACTTTAACGGGAACGCACTGGACTGGGGTGGCATTCCTCCGCTGGATTACTATGATATTTATGGCTTTGCCCCCGGTAGCCGTGGTGGCGCCGGCGCACGTTTCCCAACGCTGGATTACTGGACCGGTTCTATCCAGACGTTCTGGAATATTTATGACTACAAGAGCGCATTTGTGGAAGACGCTTCTTTCCTGCGCCTGAAAAACGTGATGTTGGGCTATACGCTGGAACCCAAGCTGACGAAACGCATTGGTCTGCAACGCCTGATGGTGTACGGCAACGTGGAGAATGTTTTCATTCTGACCAAGTATAGCGGCCGCGATCCGGAGGCGATTGAATTCCCGTCCGGTTACGACAGAGGCAGGAACTATCCGTTGTCACGTAAGATGACCATTGGCCTGAACCTTACTTTCTAATCCACATTAAAGCATTTGTTCGTATGAAAAGAGGAATATATTATTTGATGCTTGTTCTGGCGGGTTTTACGGCAGCGTCCTGCAATAAACAGCTGGACATCACGCCTATCGACCAGATCTCGGATAACAATTTCTGGCAAACGGAGAAAGACCTGGATGCAGCCGTGGCAGGAGGTTATGCATTGCTGAGAAAAGCCTTCTCCGACGGTCCTACCGCGTCTGCTTCCGATATCAACGTGTACCATCCGAGGTTCTATATGTATGGTGACCGCAGAGGTCTGATCTTTAAATCTTATACTACAGATCCCGTGAACGGCAGCACGGATGCCAATCTTAAGCGCAACAGGCTCCGCACGGAAATGGGTGGCGCCCGGGAATGGGATTCCAAGCTGTTTGACTGGACGGCTTTCTACCAGGTGATAGTACAGTGTAATACCATCCTGGAAAACGCTAACCGCATACCGGAAAGTGAATTCATCCGGTCCACCCGCGCTAATTATATCGCTGAAGCACGTTTTATCCGCGCATTCACTTATTTCTATATTGTAAGGGTTTGGGGAGATGTGCCTTTTATGACCAAATCAAAGGTCACAGACAAACTGGGCAGAACGGAAGCAGACAAGGTACTGGATTTCGCGCAACAGGAATTGCTGGATATCGAGAATATCCTTCCCCTGAATTTCAATAATGCGAATCAGAACTCCATTCGCGTTACAAAAGGTACTGTGCAAGCGACGTTAGCGCATTTATATGCATGGCGTCAGCAACCGGCGCAAACTATCGACTATGTGAACCGTGTGTTGGGTGGCGGGGTATACAAGTTCCTGACGTTTGCAGACAGCAATGCCGTGAAAACAATGACACCGGATGCTGTTGCGAAGGCCAAATCTGACTTCATCCCCCGTTATCGCGAGATATTCAAAGGGTATTCCCAGGAAACGGTTTTTGAAATTGATTTTGCAGCGGCCACCGGCGAATTTGGCGCCAATGGTTCCCTGGCGAATATGACGCTTTTCGGTACCCGCCTTACCAACGGAAGAGCCCAACCGTACTGGGCGCTCAATGCCATGAAAGTAGGCGATCCCAATGACGCGCAGAACACCCGTACTTTCCAGAACGGTACAGCAAAGCAATTCTTCCCGGATACGACGAATGACCTTCGTTATGTAGCTTTCTTTGAGAAAGGTGTAGCACCTACCAATATGAACGGTGAAGTGTTTACGAAATATGCATGGGTAGTAGACGCTTCCCGCAACCTCTTTGAAGCCAACATCGTGGTATTCAGAACTGCAGACCTTATCCTGCTGAGAGCAGAAGCTTATGCAAAAATGAACAACTTCAATGCCGCCCGTGCCGATCTTAACTGGATCCGCTTCAGGGCTTACCTGAAACCTTTCGCGGGAGCGGATAGTGAGCTGAAGCTGGAGGTATTCCGCGAGCGTACCAAGGAATTGCTGGGTGAAGGGCATTATTACTATGATCTCGTAAGAACGCGTTTGCTGACAGATCCTGACTATGCAAAGCTGCCCTGCCGCCCGGATGTTACGCCTGGTGACTTTACAGACGGTGCATGGACCTGGCCTGTTTCCAACAAAGCCTTTACTGATAATCCGAACATGCAGCAACTCCGTTACTGGCAGCGTTATTAATCATTAAAACCGATCAAGATGAAACTGTTCAAATTGAAATATATACTTCTGTTGCTGGTCGTGATAGCCAGTACTGCAGCCTGCAAGAAAGATTACTACAAGGATGGCGGCGTGCATACCGGCAAGCTGAATATGACCATCTACGATTTCCTCAAATCGCGGCCGTTTGAGTTTGATACGATTGTATGGATACTGGATAAAACCGGTTTGGCCGATGTTGTGAAGAACCAGAACGTTACGTTCCTCGCTCCCCGCGATCTCAACGTGGTGAATTACCTGAAAAGGAAAAGCGGTGCGAAACTGGATACGATCAATGTGGAAACATTGCGCACTGCCATGAGCAAGTATATTATTCCGAATGTGAAGATATGGAGGGATAGTATTCCTTTAACTCCCGGGGGAAGCTGGGCTACAAGCCTGAACGGGTACAAGATATTCTTTGACACCTGGAGGCAAAGCTACAACGGTGTTCCCAATGCGGGCCCGATCTTCATCAAGGTGTGGGATCCCCACGGATATGCAGACGCGTCCCGCAGAGGCAAAGGTAAAGCTACCTGGCCTGAAACAAATTACCAGTATGATCCCTGGGTGGCCACTGACGTCATTACCAGTAACCTGGAAGCTACGAATGGTGTGATTCACGCATTAAGCGGCAGCCATACATTCGATTTTCCCTGGTAAACTTCACACTTCAATTCTAAATCGCTCATCATGAAAAAATATTATCAACATATAGCGAAAGTCGCCCTTGCAGCAGGGTTGTTTGGCGGACTGTTCTTTGCCTGCCGGAAGGTAGATGTGCAGGATGGTTATTTCGGACAGAATATCCGTTACAAAGACAAGATCATGGTACTCGAGACGGGAAGGGATATATTTAAAGGAGACCTTATCCTCGACCGTTCCACACTCCCTATTAAAGTAGAACTGGCAGATATCCGCCGCTGGGATGGCAAGCCGGCCCCGGAAATGCTGCAGCAGGTGGATGCGGTAGAATGGATTGACGAATTCACAGGCCAGGAGAAAACTCTCGAAGAGCTGAATGCCAAGAAGAAGATCGTGAAGCGCCCGGTATTTGAGATCAATCCTTCAGACGGCCGTATCAAATTTCGGAAAGAAAGCTATGATATGGACTCTGCCACTTATTTCATCGATGTAAGAGTCTCCAATAGCGCCGGATCACAGGTAATAAAAAATGCAATGGAGATCAAGGTGGTGAAAGGAGCGGATTATCAGTATCGTAATGATTATGCGTGGATTGTTTGTGCAGACTATAACTGGGACCTTTGCGCTCCCTATTTTGATTCCATCGACATCCGCATCGATAAATTCCAGTATAAGGGCCCGGGTAATACCATTACGGTGCGCTTCCAGGACCCGAACGGTAAAGTGATCGACCCGCGCGCATTCCCCGAGGGCAGCAAGCAGAAAGGTAAGCGTATGCAGGACTTTACCTTTGCACAGCGTATCCTGCCTGACAGGATCGAATATGACGTGGCTTATCCGTTCAACACCGCGGATCGTGAATTTGAGTGGTGGGTACCGGGCAAAACTTTCGGAAAGGATGATCACTATGATCTATTCTCGGCAGTTCACTTTACGGTATTCCGACCAGGCAACTGGGACATTACATGGAAACTCTTTTATCCCTGATAAGCAGCAAAAAGCCTCCCGGTATAAAGGGAGGCTTTTTTTATTTGTTACAGATTGCCAAATATCTTCCCCAAAGCTTCCTGCAATTTCTCTCCCCGCAGATCCCTCGCCACAATATTCCCTTCCGGATCGATGAGGAAATTACGCGGAATGGATTCTATACCATATAATAAAGCCACTTCATTCTGCCCGCCTTTCAGATCTGATACCTGTTTCCAGGGCAGTTTATCTTCCTTCACCGCCTGTAGCCACTTTTGTTTATCTGCATCGAGGGAGATGCCCAGCACCTCGAAATTCTTTCCCTTATACTTCTCGTAAGCTGCGAGTACGTTAGGGTTCTCTGCCCGGCAGGGGCCGCACCAGCTGGCCCAGAAATCGAGGAGTACATATTTGCCTTTGTATGCATCGAGATCCACCCATTTAGCGTACGTATCCTTTTGTCTGAAACCGGGGGCTTTCTTTTGAAGCGCTACCGTTTTATCCAGTTCAAATAGTTTGTAGTAGGCGGCTTTAGCAAGGGAATGTTTTTTTAATCCTTCACTCAGGCTTCCGTAAGCTTCTTTTGCGGCCGCATTGCCGAGTATGCGGTCAATGTCAGAGAGGAGTTCAAGGTTACTGTATGCATCAGGATGCGCTTTGAGGAAATCATAGCCGGTCTGTGCTATCTTCTTGTTGTATTCCCTGTTTGATTCACTGAAAGTTCTCGCAAGCAGTGAATCTTTTCTGCCCAAAGCCGCGCGTATACTATCCGCTGAGGCATTCAGCTTTTTTATATAAGGCAGCTGTTCCTGCCGGACCAAACGGGCGAGAGAATCCTGTGGCGAACCGGAGACTTTGGACAGCCAGATGGAGGCGGTATCGCCTTCTATCTGAATGTTCGTATTTTCTGCAACAAACGTGAGCCAGCCTTTCCCGCCTTCTATTTCAATCGAACGTCTGCCAATTTCATCCACATGACCGCGGAAAGCAAAATGACCGTCTGCGCTTTTCACGGAATCATAATAGATATTCTGAACCCCCGGCCCATAACCTCTTCCGAGATTGCTGAGGTAAATTTTCCGGTCGACGGCACCTTTAATATATCCCTGAATAAGAAAATCCTTCCGCTGGCCAAACAGGCAGAGAGGCAGGAGCAATAGTAAGGTGAGAGAACGCATGTTTGTAATGTTTCTCCAAATCTACGAAGTTTTCGTAGGTGTGCGGACTTATTTTTTATTCGTCATGATCTTATCCTTCATCATATTCATGAAACTTTCCTTGTAGGTATCGCCAACGGGTACGGTTTCTTTGGTATGCTGCAGGTGTACGATATTCCCTTCGATCATTTTAATATAGCCGGTGGCCAGGAGGTATGATTTATGGGTGCGTGCAAATTCCGCTGTGGACAGGCGTTCTTCGAGGTCTTTCATGTTGAGGAGTGCGATGATGCCCTCACCCTGCCGCGTATGAATACGCACATAGTTCTTCAGCCCTTCAATAAAAAGGATGTCTTTGATATTGATCTTGATCAGCTTGCCTTTCTGCTCCGTTTTCACGAAAATGAAATCGTCTTCTTCTTTCGACATGCCTGCCGCCATGGGTTGGATAAGTGACAAAGCCCTTTGCGCGCCTTTGATGAAACGGGCAAAGGAGATTGGTTTCAGCAGGTAATCCACCACCTCGTTCTCGAAACCCTCCATCGCATATTCGCTGTAAGCGGTGGTGAGGATGACCTTGCTTTTGCCGTTGATGGCCTTGATGAAGTCAATGCCGGTCATGGAAGGCATCTGCACGTCCAGGAAGATAAGGTCTACTTTATGCTGATTCAGTAATTGCAGCCCTTCTACTGGATCTGTGGTGGTATACAGCAGGTTCAGGAAGGGTGTTTTACCGATATGATGGGTCAGCAGGTCAATGGCATGCTGTTCGTCATCTATCACAATACAGTTGATCATAGCTTACAAATTGATCTTGAGGGTGGTGGAATAATAGGCATCGTTATCGGTGACAATGAATTTTTGTTTGTCGCCATACGTGAGCTGCAATCGTTGTCTAACATTATTCAGTCCGATGCCGGTGGATAATTCCTTGGGTCCTTTTTTCTTTTTGTTGGTGATGTAGAACCGGATCATCTTGTCATCTGCTTCCGTTCGCACTACGAGCGGGTTCGCGGGGTCGAGGAGGTCGCCATGCTTGAAAGCGTTCTCCACGAGGGTGATGAGGATGAGCGGGATGATGCGGGCCTTGTGATTGGTGATCTCTTCGCTGTACTGGATGCTGAGCTGATTGTTGAACCGCATCTGGTTGATCTCGATCACGTTCTTCATATGGGTGATCTCTTTTTCCAGCGTCACTTTTCCCTCTGCATCCTCTTCTTTCCCCAGCGCATAACGCATGATGTCAGACAGGAGCAGTACGGCATTGGATACTTCTTCGCTCAGAGGAACCGTTTTGCTGTAAATAAAACTCAGCGAATTGAAGAGGAAATGCGGATTGATCTGGTATTTGATGGCCGAGAGTTCGGCATCTGATTTTTGTTTTTCCAGATCTTTCTGTTGCTTGATACGATAGTTGAAATCTATGATGGAGGCTACAATGAAGGAAGTCAGTAAGAGAAACATGTAACCAACGGCCACGCTGATGCAGAAGGCAGGGAATTTATTATTCACCATGAACTCGGCGATCCGCTGGTTGGATCCCTGGGAGTTTGAATTGACGCCTGCCTGAAAATCCACGGCGTTGTACTCAAAGATCATGACATAAGCGAATTTCGCGGCGAACAGCAGCCCGATGGTCAGGAAGAAGCGGCCTGCTCTCCGGTACCGCAACAAGGGCAGGCAGGCCACGAAGATCAGCACGTAGTAAGTGATGGTGAACTCGATCGTATTCTTCACAGCGGAAACGATGAGGCCGCCATTCTTGGCAAATGCTTTATTGGCGAGCTTCGGGTCTATGGTGTACACAAAGGAGTACAACAGCAGCTGGAAAGCGGCGGCGATGATCAGCAGGATCAGTATCCTTTTCCATTCCCGTCCGAAGAAGTCAGCGATCTTTTGCAACATGCGTGAGGTGTCTTTCTGTCAAAAATAATCAAATAAAAATAAAGCCCATGGACCATGGCGGCGGTCCATGAGCTTTCAAAACAGGGTGTTTACATGGTGGTGGTATTGGTGCGGCCCGCTTCTGCTTCAACAGCGCTTTTGCGGACTTTGGACTGCTTCACGTTCTTGTTGCCGAACTTGTAGTTGAACGTCAGGTTCACGACCCGTGTATCCATATTGTTGATACTGTTAGCCCGGATCGCGGCATATTGCACGTCAAAGCGATACTGCTTGGTGTTGAACACGTCGTTCACAGCGAGTTTGAGAGAGCCGTTGCCTTTCATGATATTCTTGCGTAATCCCAGATCCACATAGCCTACTGTTTTGAACGTGGCATATCCCATGGCGAAAGGGCTTTGGAAATATCCGTTCAGTTCGGCGGTGAAACCTGCCGGCAGTGTGTACGCGTTCTGTGTGTTCACAATGGCGGTAAGGTTGCTCTTCTTGTACTGCACGCCATCGAGCCGGGTATTGATATTGATGAGCAGGCCCATGGCGGTCCAGGTGGTGCGGAACTTTTTGGTCACGGGTTTGGACAGTACCACGTTGGCGTACACCACATTGAAGGAGGCCTGGTTATCGTAGCTGGCTACCAGTATCTTACTTCCCGGATCCTGGCGGAGCACTACGCTGAGGTTATCCTTGCTGTGGGACCAGGCCACGGTGGTGAACAGAGAGTAGTTGTGGGCCCAGGTGGCTTCTACGGACTGGTTCAGCACTGGCTTGATGTCCGGGTTGCCCTGCATGTAAGAATAAGCGTTCTGGTAGGTGATGAAAGGGTTCACGATCTCGTAACCGAAACGGTTGATGCTTCTGCGATAGGAGAGGCTGAACTGGTTCTTCGCGTCTTTCATATAGCTGATGCTCGCACTGGGAAAGAGCTGCGCATAATCCCTCGTAAAACGTTTGTCGATCGTGATGCTGTTACCGGTGGCATGTGTATGTTCGAGGCGCAGTGTGGTATTGAAAGTATACTTGCCAAGGGTTTTGCTCAGGCCGGCATAAGCGGCATTGATATTTTCTTTATAGATGAAATGATTGGTTTTGCCGGGATCATTCTGCCAGTTGCCATTCACCTTGTTTTCCCATTGCATATCATTGTCTGTTTCGGTAAACGTGGTTTTGAGGCCGGCTTCGAGGCTGGCGAATTTGAGTGGCTGCGTATAATCCGCGCTGAGGGCATATACATTGATATTTGACCCGGAATGGTTGCGGATGTTGTTTTGCGGACCAGTGGGTTCTTTGATGTTATAGTATTGCCCGGTGAAAAGATCATCCCAGTTTTTGCGGTAGTTAAAATAATCCGCATTGACGGTCAGTTCATTCTTTTTCTTCGCGTTGCCTGTTTTGAAGTATACATTCACGGAAGGATTGGTGATGGACTGATCACCGTTCGTTTGCTGGATGAAAGTGGAATCGTTGCCAAGGATAGTATTGTTTCCCGTATTCCGGCCGCGGTTACTGAAGGAGCCTTTCAGGAGCACCCCGGCGGAGGTGGTTTTGCTGATGTCAAAATCAGCGCCTGCCTTGATATTATGTGTGTTGCGGTTATCCCGGTTGTAGTTGCCGTCGGATATCTTGTATCCGTCCTGGAGGAAGCGGTCGGAGGTCAGGTAGTTATATTGTTTATTATACAGATAATCATATCCGCCGTAAATATTCACGTGTCCGCTGCGGTTATTGAGAGTGAAACCTTCCGAGGTGCGCGGATACCGGCCGAAACCGCCGCTTACTGTTACGGTCCCGTTAGTGCCGAGGTCTTTACTTTTCATCATTTTGATGTTGATGATAGCGGCGCCCTGCGCATCGTAGCGGGCGGAAGGGTTGCTCATCAGTTCGAGTTTTTCGATACTGCCTGCCGGCATGCTGTTGAGCATGGTTTTCAGGTCTTCTCCGGATAGGCGGCTGGGACGTCCGTCAATATACACCGTCACGGATTTTCCGTTCAGCTGGAGATTGTCTGTATTGTCCACCAGCACGCCGGGGGCCTTCTGCAACACTTCCCAGGCGGTAGAGCCTGCGGCGGTGGCTGTTTTTCCTACATTCACCACCATCGTGTTCCCCTGCATGGTGATGGGCGGTGTGGTGGCGGTAACGCTCACCTCCTTCAGCTGCTTCACGGAAGCGGGGAGCGTATCTTTTTTAGGCTGCTGCTGTGCCTGGGTGGAAACAGAAAAAGCCAGTATGGAGGCGGAAAGGAGAGATGTAAAAAGCGTTTGCATGTATATCCTGATTTTGATACAGCAAACATAGGACGGCCGTCAGGGACAGGGTAATTTGTTACACCAAATGGTCTTTTGGATGGATCAATCCTGTTTATTAGGGACGGGCTCCACCTTGTATCCCTGTTTCCGGAGAAGGGCCACCACGCCTTTGTTCCCGCCGAGATGCATGGCGCCGAAGGCAATGAGGGTGGCCTCCTTCTGTATAGCCTTTTCTATCAGCGGAATCCATTTGCGGTTCCGGTTGTAGACCATCTCATCTTCAAAACCGGCCGTTTCGGGAGATTCTTTCATGATGGCATGTATTGCAGTGATATCCTGTTGCTTGTAAGCAGCTACAATGTGGGCGAACTGTGTTTTTTGTTTCTGCATGTCATTGATGGATTCCATGATCCAGCGTACTTCCGCACTGTCCGGTATGGCATCGAAGATGGCGATCTGCTCTTCCGGTTTTTCAAGTCCTTCTATGGGCTTGTGCTGTTCTTTGGCCATGTTCACGAAGGTTTGCTCGTAAGAAGAGGGGATGGGGCAGGTGAGCGCCCTTTGCGCGATGGTCATCTGTACCACCATCGGCTTCATTTTATCGAAATTGGCAAGACTCATACCCAGACTGTCTTTAAAATACCGGGAGAGTTTTTGATAATCCTCCGGTTTGAAGAGCTTCTCAAAGGAATAACCGGCCTTCTGTTCCTGCAAAGCCAGCATTACTGCCATCATTACTTTCGGGTCGTCCATGTCCATTTCGAGGTAAAGGGTTTTGGCAGCAGTGAATACCTGTTTCAGCTGTTTGCCGATGAAGAAGTCCTGCGGACAAATAAGATGGATGGTACCATACAGATAGGAAGGCTGCTTCAGTCCTTTGCCGGATATCTTGTAGAGCAGCGAATGCTGTGCCATGGCCGGGATCAACAGGCAGCTCAGCAGCAGGGAAATAGCGAGTTTTTTCATGTTAAACGGATGGGTAGAATGATGCGAGTTGTTCTGCCAGTATATGCAGATCGTTTTTGGTATGCAGGGCCGAGAGGATCACACGGTGTATCTTATGGCCGTGCGGATCCGGATAGGCGAAAGATGAGATGAGCGTATCGCGGGATAACAGGTAAGAATATACGTTTTCTTTCTTGTCTTCCAGTACAAACACGGGCAGATCATGCGGATGGTGAATGCCTGTTGTACCGGCCGTCAGTCTTTTAAATTCGAGGATAAGGTCCCTGAGCCGTTTGCGTGCGGTCGCAAAAGCGCCTGCAGCATGCAGGAAGGCATAAGCATTGGCGGGTACCATCGGCGTACTGGCGGTGAAAAGAGGAAGCCTCCGGATGGCGGCCACATCAGATGCATGCCCTGCAACGATGCCGCCTTCAAGGCTGAAAGCCTTGGCCAGAGAGGCTGTGAGCAGGTAGTGCAATGCCGGGCTTTCCGGAAGGGTATGCACGATTCCTTCTCCATTGTCGCCCAGCAGCCCTATGCCATGGGAATCATCGATCAGCACCAGCACTTTTTTATCAATCGCCTGCAAAGGAGCAAAGTCGTTAATGGCGGAAGTGAGCGGGTTCACCGCATCGGATACGATCACATACTGGTTATCCGCGCCTTTATTCACCATATCCACAATGGCCGCCAGCCAGTCGTTCCAATCCCCCTGCGGTACGGAAGCGCCGGGATACCTCAGTGCCGGGTGCACTGCCGGTGCGAACAATACCTCGCCCCGTGTATCCGCGTACGTTATAGCGGCCTGTGCCGCCAGGTAACCGGAGGAGAAACAGATGGAGGCTTGTTGCCGTACCAGTGCTGCCGCGGCATGCTCCATTTCTTCGTATAGCCGTAATTGCAGGTTGGAAATGCGGGAGGAAGGATATACGCTGCCGAACCGGCCGGTGCCCGCAGCCAGCAGATCCCTGAAAGAGTGGGATACATGCATGCCGAGGTAGGAAAAGCCGGAGAAAAAAAGACAGGTACGGCCATCCACCAGCACGGTCCTTCCGGGTGTGGTATCGGTGATCTGCACCATGTTATTGCTTTCTCGTATGAAGGATGAAATGATAATCGCCGGAGAGTACTTTCATATCAAATTCATTTTCGTTCAGTCGGGTAACTTCCACCAGGTGTTCCGCTTTCCGCGAACCGCCGGAAGCCGTAACGGAGATAACCTTGCCGTTGCTGAGCAGCTCGTACCTGCCGGAGTCCGGTTTCCCGGCTATAGTGGCGATGAACAGGCCGTTGTCAAGAAACTGGTAGAAAACATCGCTGTAATACCCGTCTTTCAGATCCTTTGCCTGCGTGATCTGCACGAGGTT
This sequence comes from Chitinophaga niabensis, assembly GCA_017849435.1. Classification (GTDB taxonomy): domain Bacteria; phylum Bacteroidota; class Bacteroidia; order Chitinophagales; family Chitinophagaceae; genus Chitinophaga; species Chitinophaga niabensis_A. The sequence continues at coordinate 244,812 of JAFIGY010000020.1, read as the reverse complement.
GTAGGGGTCGCCGGGAGGAGCGGTCACATCGTATACCTTCCATTTTTTATGTTGTAACAAGGCATTCGCTTTGCCGCTGCCACAAGATGCAAGGGCGGTGCACAGGCACAGGAACAGAAAATATCTCATTTACCGGATGCTTTTTGCTGATTGAATTGTTGTGTGCCTCCTTTGGGAATGGAAAGGCTTTGCCAGTTTTCTTCTTTCATAATTTTGCCGAGATATACGATCTGTCCCACATGATACGGGTAATGCGCCAGTTGCCGGTTGATGGCGTCTATAACGCTGTGCGCTTCGGTACGGATGTAGACGGTTTTAGCAAGATCTTCCTCTTTCAATTCATCCAGCGCTTTGATCAACGCGTCCCATCCTTTTTCCCATTTTTCCAACAACTGCGCTTTCGTGCCCCCGGGCTGATCGTCCACAAATTCGGCGTCCCTTTCCCGCCAGGGTTTTTCTCCGTCGCTGGTAAGGAAATCGGTGAAGCGGGAGAGCATGTTGCCGCTCATATGTTTGACGATGATATAAATGTTATTCGGTTCTCCGGCGGGCTGCCAGTGCAGCTGCTCATCATTGAGCTGTGCAAAAGTTTTTTCCGCGAGGCTCTTGTAGGAGAGGAGGCGGGCTTTTACGCTATCGAGATAAAGTGATGCAAGCATATTAATTACGAATTATCAATTACGAATTACGAATGATGGATTACAGACAGCGGATTTTAAAGATGCCATTACTCTTTTTCTCAGATACCAAAATTACGAAAATGATATTCGTTATCCCGTTTCAATTTCGTAATTCGTAATTGAACTAATTTCCCGCGGCACTGTCGTCTCCCCGTTTGTCTCCCACGGCCTCCAACCGTCCGCCGGGCAGTACCCGGATCAGTTCGGTTCTGCCGATGGCAGCCCTCTTCATGATCTTGTAACCCATTTTTTCCAGCGCCTGCGCGGTGCTGTCAGGGAAGTCCTTTTCCACATATACCTGATCAGGAAGCCATTGGTGATGGAATTTCGGGGCATTTACGGCGGTGGATGCATCCAGTCCGAATACCAGCACGTTCAGCAAGGTCTGGAATACGGATGTGGTGATGGTAGAACCGCCTGGCGTGCCGGTGATCAGTACGGGCTGCCCGTTCTTCAGCACGATGGTGGGCGTCATAGAGCTGAGCATGCGTTTGTGCGGTGCAATGGCATTGGCTTCTGTGCCTACGAGGCCATACATATTGGGACTACCGGGCTTTGCGCTGAAATCGTCCATTTCATTGTTCAGGATAACGCCCGTTCCGCCGGCCACAAGTCTGCTGCCATAGCTGGCGTTCAGCGTGGTGGTTACAGATACGGCATTTCCGGCGGCGTCTAACACGGAAAGATGGGTGGTCTGCGGACTTTCATAAGGCACTTCGCCGGCGCCGACGTCTTCACTGTTGGAAGCTTTTCCCGGCGTGAAGGAAGCCATCCGGGTCTCGAGGTACCGTTTATCCGTTAACGTTGCAACGGGAACTTTTACAAAATCCGCATCCCCGAGATACCTCGCACGGTCTGCATACGCCCGCCGTTCCGCTTCTATCATCAGTTGCGCGCTGCGGGCGCTGTGAAATCCCCACTGTTCCAACGGTTGCTCCTCCACCATTCCCAGCATTTGCTGCAAAACGATACCACTACCGGGCAGTGGCATGGTGAGCACCGTATATCCCCTGAACCCGAAACGCACCGGCTTCCGCTCCACGGCGCGATAGCCCCTGAGATCGGCTTCCGTGATGATCCCGTGCCCACGTTTCATTTCCGCGGTTATTTTAGCGGCAGTCTCTCCCTCATAGAACCCTTTCGCGCCTTTTTGTGCGATGAGCCGCAGGGTGCGGGCCAGGTCTTTTTGCACGAGTGTGTCGCCGGCCTTCCAGGGCGTATTCCTGACAAAAGCGGTGGGCATGGTGTTGAGCCGGAGGAAATCTTCGCGCAGCTTGTTGAGTCCGGACGCTTCCGCTTCCGTGATCACAAACCCCTTTTCCGCGAGCATGATGGCGGGGGCTGCGAGCTTCGCGAAAGGCAGGCGGGCATGCGTGTGTGCGGCGAAGAGCCCGGCTACGGTACCGGGTACGCCAGGGGCGAGGTGGCCATCCAGGCTTTTCTTCGTTTGTACATTCCCGTTATCATCGATATACATATTCCGATGGGCGGCGGCCGGCGCCATTTCGCGGTAGTCGATGGCGAGGGACGGGCCGTTCTGCAGCTGTGCCACGAGGAAACCTCCGCCACCGAGATTCCCCGCCTGCGGATACACCACGGCAAGCGCCAGTTGTGTGGCGATGGCCGCATCTACCGCATTCCCTCCCTGCTGCATCACCAGCACGCCCACCCGGCTGGCCAGCGGATGTGCGGATACAACCGCGCACTTGCGGGCTTTAAGGTGTTTATCAATAGTATAATGATACGGGTCGATCTTCACCTGTGCATTGGCAAGTACGGGAAGGGAAAGCAGGGCGACAAGAAAACCGGAGCGCATAAGCAGTAAAAAATTATTTGCCTGCTAAAATAACATTTATCCGAATCCGGACAACCGATGTCCGAAATCGGACAGGTGTACGGAATATGAAATACGTAAACTGCCATGGCAGGCTCATCCTGATGTTTGGCAGTTTTATTGCAGCGGATGAACATAAACAAAAATGGCCGCATGCTGGTAAATTACCTGAAGATCGCCTGGCGGAATATCAAAAAAGACAAATTGTATACGCTGATCAACATCGCAGGGCTCGCCTTATCTGTGGCAGCATTTCTGCTGATCATCAGTTATGTACGGTTTGAATACAGTTATGAGAACTTCCATCAGAAAAAAGATCATCTGTACCGCATTACGCTGGACCTTTACAAGGGAGCCGAGTATGTAACCTCGGATTGTGAGACGCATCCCCCATTAGGACCGCTGCTGAAGAGAGACATGCCGGAAGTGGCAGACTATGTGCGGGTGCAGCAGATGGATGGAGCGGTGCAACTCCGGGCCGGGGACAGGATGTACCGGATCAACAGAGCCTATGCTGTGGACCCGTCCATGTTCTCGTTGTTCAGCTACCAGTTCATTGAAGGCCGCTCATCCGAAGCCCTGAATGCGCCCATGCAGGCCGTGTTAACGGAAACGCTGGCGAAACGCATGTTCGGTAATACGCCGGCCAGAGGCAAAACGTTCACGGACGGAGGAAACCTGTATACCGTTACCGGCGTGATGCGGGACGTACCCCCTAACACCCATCTGAAGTTTGACATGCTGGTTTCTTTCTCCTCCCTTGTAAAGTTGAAAGAAGTAGATGAGAATTCCTGGAATGGCAACAATAACTATACCTATGTAGAACTGCTGCCCCATGCAGATCTTGCCGCCTTTAACCGCAAGCTGGAGAAACTTTCGAGGGAAAAGGTCCGGAAGGAAAAAATGGTGGCTGCGCCAATGAAAGATATTCACCTGCTTTCCCATAAACCTTTTGAACCGGAAATGAACGGCGACCTGAAAACGGTGCAGTTCCTGACTATCGTAGCAATTATGGTGCTGCTGGTGGGAGCCGTGAATTATATCAACCTGACCACCGCCCGGTCGGCCGAAAGGATGAAGGAAACCGGCATCAGAAAAGCGCTGGGCTCTTCCCGGATATCGCTGATCAGGCAGTTCATGACGGAAAATGTGCTGATGAATCTGTTGGCACTGGCTTTGGCATTGCTGATAGCGGCCTTGCTATTGCCCCGCTTTGCTGCGATCACCGGAAGACCGATAGGGAATGAGCTTTTCAGCACACCGTCTTTCTGGTTGACCGCTGCAGCGATATTCCTGTTCAGTTGCCTGGCTTCGGGATTTTATCCGGCATTTGTGTTGTCCGCCGTATCTCCGGCGAGTGTGACGAGGCGGATGTCGACAAGTTCTCCGAAAGGAGTGTTGTTCAGGAAAGTATTGGTGACAGGGCAATTCACCGCGGCGCTGATTGTGTTGTCTGCCAGTCTCATCGTATTCCGTCAATTGTCTCACATGCGCAACCAGGATCTTGGCGTGAATGCGGAAGAAGTGTTAGTAGTCCGGAATCTTGCGGAAGCGCCCAGCGATTCATTCCGCCACCGGCAACGGGAAGTTTTCCTGAACAGCGTCAGGGCATTACCGTATGTGCAGCATGCGTCGGCATCCGGGAGCCTGCCCGGCGTGAGCCTGTACGAACTGAATACGATGAGCGGCCTCAGCCAGTATGGCTCGGATAAAGGGAACGGATACAATTTTTACGATTACAAAGTGGATTCGGCTTTTCTGCCTTTGATGAATCTCAAACTTTTAGCAGGGCGTAATTTTTTAGGTGGTGAGGCCTCTGGCGGAGAGATCATCATCAGCCGGGAAGCTGCCAGGTTGTTCGGTTTTAGCAGTCCGGCTGCAGCGGTAGGCGGCAGGATTAACCTCCAGTACTACAACCGCCCTTATTCGATCATTGCAGGGGTGGTGGAAGACTATCACCAGCAGTCCCTCAAAGGGGCCATTCTGCCCATGATCAACCGGTATGCGCCGCTGGGGGACCAGGCGCTGAACTTTTACGCCATCAGGCTGCATACGCCGGATATACGGCAAAGCGTGGCGCAGATAGAGCGTATCTGGACGCAGTTACATCCCGGTTATCCTTTTGAATACCATTTCATGAACCAGTTGTTTGATGAGCAGTATAAAGCGGATGATCAGTTCGGGAAGATCGTGACGATCTTTTCAGGGTTTACGTTGTTCATTACCTGCCTCGGCATCCTTGGCCTGACGGCCTATAACATCACGAGGCGCAGCAAGGAGATCGGGATACGCAAAGTGTTGGGGGCTTCTGTGGGGAATATAGTGGGTTTGCTGTCGAGGGGGTTCATCGGTCTGGTGGCTATCTCTCTCCTCATCGCTACGCCACTTACCTGGTATGTGATGGATCGCTGGCTGCAGGATTTTACCTATCGGATCAGCATACAATGGTGGATCTTTGGCACAGCCGGACTGTTCATAATGATCATCGCCATGCTCACGGTGGGTGTTCAGTCGATAAAAGCCGCGCTGGTAAACCCGGTCACATCTCTGCGGTCTGAATGATATCTTTTCGAGAAAATAAAAATTTTCCTGAATTAAACTACTTGTATAACAACAGATGTTATCGTAAGTTCGATTCGTCAATTTGATCAGCTACTCTGGTAAACCTATGTTTGTATTTATTCCTGTGATCCCTGTTTTGAATGGTGGAACTCGCCGTAGCATATCATCTTAACCCAATCTGTCTCTTTATTTATTCACTTTAAACATGTAGTTCTATGAAAAAGCTCTTTTTATTGTTGCTGATGGGCAGCGCTGTGTCCGCGTACGCGCAAGAGGCCCCTAACCGTACCGCCACGCTGGATTACAGCCGGCTGAGCACCCTGAAGATACCTTCGAAGCAGGCCGTTGTTGATGGCGGTTATGTATCCGTCATGAATTCGACGATGCACAGTGATATCTGTATCACGAATGTGTATGGATTTTTCCCGCTTTTCCTGCAGGCAGATGTTTGTGGCGGAGATATATTCGCCTGGAACGACACCTATTGGGAAGTGAGCACTATTTCCGTTTCCATCAGCGGCAATATGCGCGGTGGAGAGAAGTTGCATTTGTTGCAGGACGGCGTATTGGTGGAAGCGAAAAATGTGACGGCAGCGGGTAGTTATACCTTCAGCCATCAGCCTGTGTTCGGTTCCAATTACGAATTCTGGTTGGGATATTACTAATGATATTTCCAAAAAGGAGGAGGGTACCTGTGCCCGTCCTCCTTTTTTATGCTATATTAGCTGAATACAACAAACGCTATGAGGCATATTTTATTAACGCTCACACTGTTATCCGGTACCATACTTTCTACTTTCGCACAAACCGCCCCCTCACCCTCAGACTTCCTGCAATACCCGCTGGGAACCCGATTCACACCGCATTTCAAGGTGGTGGATTATTTCAGACAGGTGGCCGCCACTAACAAAACGGTCAAACTGGAAACCTATGGGGAAACATATGAAGGCAGACCATTGCTGATGGCTATTGTAGCCTCTCCGGAGAACATGGCCAGGCTGGAGGAGATCCGGCAGAATAACCTGGACGTGGTAACCGGTAAAGGCCGGAAGGATATGCCCGTGATCGTTTGGCTGAGCTATAATGTACATGGCAACGAAGCCGTGTCCACCGAAGCTTCCATGAAAACTTTGTACGCGCTGATCACTGACCGGAAAGATCTGTTACAGAACGCAGTAGTGATCATCGATCCTTGCCTTAACCCGGACGGAAGGGAACGCTACGTGAACTTCTACAACGCTGTGCGCAGCAAACCGTTCGATGCTACCCCCTATGCCCGGGAGCATTACGAACCCTGGCCCGGAGGACGCGCCAACCACTATTATTTCGATCTGAACCGCGACTGGGCCTGGCAAACACAAACAGAATCCCGGCAGCGCGTAGCACAATACAACCGCTGGATGCCACAGGTGCATGTGGATTTTCACGAACAGGGTGTAGATGCGCCTTATTACTTTGCTCCGGCGGCGGAACCTTTGCATGATGCTGTTACCGCATGGCAGCGTGATTTTCAAACGCAGATCGGAAAACATAACGCTGAATATTTCGATGCCAAAGGCTGGTTGTATTTCACCAAAGAACAATTCGACCTGTTCTATCCGAGTTACGGCGATACCTATCCTACTTATAATGGCGCCATTGGCATGACCTACGAACAGGGTGGAAGCGGTCGCGCCGGACTGGCCATCAAAACCCGTCAGGGAGATACGCTCACGCTGAAAGACCGGATGGAACATCATTATACTACCGGTATCGCCACCATAGAAGTATCCGCTGCCAATGCCGGCAAGCTGGTGAATGAATTCGCGAAATACTTCAACGATGCACAAACCAAACCTTCCGGCGAGTATAAAACCTTTGTGGTAAAAGCTGCCGGTAACCCGGAGAAGTTGCTTTCACTGGCAGAGACACTGAAGCGGAATAATATCGTGGCAGGATTTGCGGCCGGCAGTACCGGCAGCAACGGATTCAATTATTTTACCGGCAAAACGGAAAATTTCACGATCGAGAAAGAAGACCTCGTGATCAGCACCTTTCAGCCCCGTTCCAATCTCGTACGCGTATTGTTTGAACCGGTGGCTCGTTTAACCGACTCCGTTACATACGATATCACTGCCTGGGCTTTACCCTATGCCTATGGCCTGCCGGCATATGCACTGAAACAACATGTAGCGCCCGCCACTACGGAAGCTCCTGCGAAAGCCGCACAGGCGGAACCTGCCGGTGGCAACACGTACGCTTATCTCGCACCCTGGAACAGTACTAAGGACCTGAAATTCCTGGTAGCCCTGCTGAACCGCAACATCAACGTCCGGTATTCGGAAGCCCCCTTCACCCTCGGTGGCAAATCTTACCCGGCCGGTACACTGGTGATCACAAAAGCAGGCAACCATTCGTTGGAGGCTATTCCCGCGTTGGCTGTGAAGATGGGCGTTTCGCTGATCAAAGTGCCTACCGGTTTTGTAGATAAAGGCGCGGATTTCGGGTCTGACAAAATACGTTTTATCAAAAAACCGAAAGTAGCAGTACTGGCAGGCGATGGCGTGTCCTCACTGGGAATGGGAGAGATATGGCATTTCTTCGAGCAACAAATCGAATATCCCATTACCGTATTGAACGCCGCCAGCTTGTATAATGTCAACCTCAAAGAAATCGATGTGCTGATAATGCCCGATGGTTATTATGCAACACTGAATGACAAGAGCGTAACGGAAAGATTGAAAGACTGGGTGAATGGCGGCGGACGGCTGATCGCCATAGAAGATGCCGTTGGTCAGCTGGCGCAGGGAGACTGGGGTTTCAAAGTAAAGAAGGAAGAAGAGAAGGACAAGAAGGATGCAGAGAAGAAAGATCCTTACACCGCACTGAAACCCTATGCCAACAGGGAAAGAGAAAGCGTGAAACAGATCATTCCGGGCGCTATTTATAAAGTGCATCTTGATCAGACACATCCGCTTGCATTCGGTTATCCCGATTACTATTATACCCTCAAGTTGAATGACAAACTGCTGGAATATTTTGAGTCCGGTGGATGGAATGTGGGTGTACTGAAGAAAGAAGATTATCTCACCGGTTTTGTAGGTGCGCAAACAAAAGTTAAACTGAAAGACGGCCTGCTCTTCGGCGTAAAAGAAATGGGATCGGGAGAGCTGGTACTGTTAATGGACAATCCCCTGTTCAGAAGTTTCTGGGAAAACGGAAAGCTGCTTTTTGGCAATGCCGTGTTTATGGTAGGCCAGTAAAGGATATAGGGAAGATTAATATAATCTTAATACGGAGTTTGTGAGGATTCAAGTGCTTTGGATCAAATTTGCGATAGTGAGTTTTTGACCTGAGCACTTGTAACTACATCCAAGATCAACATCAAATCCGTATTGTCATGACCCTGTTTTCCAAAACCGTATCGTACCTGGCTATTGCATCCACCACGGTACTGATCATTTTCAGTTGTAAGAAAAGTCTCCATGAACCGGCGCCCAACGCCCTCGAGCGCAGTGTGTCCGTTACGGCCGCTACAACGTCCGTTGCATTTTCCGAGGATTTCGAAGTAGGTACCACCAGCCCCAAAACAGCTTATGATGTGGCGCCTGCGGGTTCTTCCGCGGGAGATGATGTAACGTTGCATGGCAGATCATGGAACCTCTATGATGCATTGATCGGGAACCTGGCCGGTGATCTGAAATCCGGCTCCTGGTCCGCCCGCGTCCGCAATTCCGGAAAGATCACCATGTTGTTTGATGTAACTACGGGTATCACCAGCGTTACCGTCAAACACGGCACTTATGGCAGCGATGCCGCCAGCCAGTGGGGTCTTTTCTATTCCGTGAACGGCGGCAGTACCTGGGCGCAGTCCGGCAGTAACGTTACTACCACGGGCACGCTGCAGACGCAAACCTTCAACCTGAACCTCAGCGGCAATGTACGCCTGGAGATTCGCAAGCTGAGCGGTGGCTCCGCCCGCATCAACATCGACGACATCGTTGTAAATACAGGCGGCGGTGGTGGTGGCGGCATCACCGGCAAGAAATTCCTGTTCGATGCCAGCAAACGGCAGAACGCCGGCAGTGCAGACTGGCAGATCGATGCGGATGGAACAGAGTATGTGCCCATTTACACGGGTGGCACAACGCAGGAAACCATGGCGCAACGTTTCCCCACACCGTCTTACACCGGCATCACAGCCGGCACGCCTGAAACCTACTGGCGGGGCGCTACTTCCGCATGGGCGATAGAACTCGTGAAACGGGGGCATTATGTGGAAACATTGCCGCGTGGAGCACAGATCACCTACGGAGATGCCTCCAACCCGCAGGACCTCAGCAATTACGACGTATTCCTCCTCATCGAACCGAATAACCTCTACACCGCTTCCGAGAAAACCGCGATCATGAATTTTGTGACCAATGGGGGAGGACTGATGCTCATCGCCGATCATACCGGTCAGAACATGGCGGGGAAAGACGCTAATGGATATAACCCTTCGGATCGCGATGGAGACGGTTATGATTCTCCCCGCATCATCAACGATCTGATGACGAACAACGGCGTGAACAACAACAATCCTTTCGGCTTTCGGGCAGATTCCATTGATATCAGTGAATCTCCTTCTTCCAAAGTATACACCGGCACCAATACCAATGCACAGGCTGTACTGAACGGCATCGCGGGAACCGCCAATAAACTGGCTTTCTACAATGGCACCACTGCTACTTTGTATCCTTCCGGCAACCCCAGTGTACAAGGGCTCTTCTGGCGTACGAGCAGCAGCATCGGCAACAACTGGGGCGTGATGGCGCTGCTGGCGGAATATGGCAGCGGCCGCGTGGTGTTTGTAGGTGACAGTTCACCTGCGGATGACGGCACGGGCGATCCCAACGACAGTCTGCACAACGGCTGGTCAGGAGATGCGCCTTCCGGTTACACCTCCCATCCTGCGTTGCATCTGAATGCATCGCTATGGCTGGCCAAAGCACAATAAAGCATTCCTGTAAGGTTCAGGCGCAAATACTTTGCGCCTGAATTTTTCCAATATCGTCTCATATGAAAAGAACAATCTACGGGATACTGGCAGCACTCTGCCTGTTTCATCTCAATCTGACCGCACAGGTGACCACTTCCGAGATCATCGGGAGGATCACAGAAAAAGGTACCCCTGTTCCCGGTGCTACCGTTACCGCCATACATACGCCTTCCGGTACAAAGTACGGTACCCTGAGCCGTAAGGACGGTTATTACAATCTTCCCAATCTTCGCGTGGGAGGCCCTTACACCGTTACCGTTTCGTATATCGGTTACAGTGAGGCCAAACGTACGGATATCTTCCTGACCCTGGGCCAGGAGTACAATGCCAGTTTCTCGCTTTCCAGCGCTATCACTGAACTCGCGGCAGTAACCATCACCTCCAACAGTAACAACAAGGTGATCAATAACAGCCGCACCGGCAGCCAGGAAGTGATCACCCGTTCGCAGATCGAGCGCCTGCCGAGTATCAGCCGCTCCTGGCAGGATTTTACAAAGCTTGCCCCTTCAGCGGTGAGCAACACGTTCAATAACGGTTTGAGCTTTGGGGGGAGGAATTCTTCTTTCAATAACGTTACCTTGGATGGCGCCAACTTTAACAACGTATTCGGTCTGCAGCCCAACCTTGGCAGCCAGACCAACTCACAGCCCATCAGTCTGGATGCTATCGAACAGATCCAGGTGAACATCGCTCCCTACGATGTAAAATCCGGCGGTTTCTCCGGAGCGGGCATCAATTCCGTTACCCGCAGTGGTACCAACGAGTTCAAAGGATCTGTATATACTTATCTGAAGGGCCCTGGTACACAAGGGTATAAAACCCATACTACCACTATTCCCAAACAGGATTTCAATTACAATATGCGGGGCGTGTCCATTGGCGGACCTATTATCAGGAATAAATTGTTCTTCTTCCTGAGCTTCGAGCAGGAGCGCATTGAGCAGACGGCCACCTCCTGGCAGGCCTCCTCGGCCGGCAAACCCTCCAATCAGGCGGCGGGTATTTCACAGGCAAATGCGGATACCCTCACTAAGCTGCGGCAGTTCCTGGTAGACAGCCTGAAGTATAATCCCGGCGCGTTCGAAAACTACGCTTACCGCACGCAAAGTGATAAGCTGACGGCGCGTATCGACTGGAACCTGAATGCGAGCAATACGCTCACGTTGAAATACAATTATTTCAAATCGCTGAAGGATATACCTGGCAGCAACAGCGGCGCCCCGAATAGCAACCGCCAGCCCAGTATTACCGGCCTCCCTTTCAGCGGCAGCGGATATGCGATCAACAATAACTTCAATATTTTCATTGCAGAGCTGAATACACGGTTTGGCAACAGGGCATCCAATAAATTGCAGGTAGGATATACGGCTTTGAGGGATTTCAGAGAAAGCCTTGCCGGTGGCGACTTCCCATTGGTGGATATCCTGAACGGGATCGGCCAGAGCTATACTGCATTCGGTTATGAACCTTTCACCTACAACAACAAACTGAACAGCGATGTGTACCAGCTCTCTGACATCTTCACCCTGTATAAAGGGGCACATGAACTGACCTTCGGTACCCAGAACTACTACAAAAAATTTCTGAACGGTTTCGCGCCGAATTACGAAGGAGTGTTCCGCTTTGAAACATTGACGGATTTTTATAACAGCGTGAAATATGGCACTGCCAACGCCAGCCGCTACCAGCTCTCTTATTCACTCACGAAAGACGGTTCTTTCCCCTTTGCGAAAATCGGGGCCTGGGAAATAGGTGCGTTTGTGCAGGACAAATGGAGAGTGAATGATCGCTTTACGTTGACTTACGGATTGCGTGCAGACCTGCCCATCTTTGAAAGCACTTTTGACACCAATCCTGCTGTTCAGAACCTTACCTTCCGCGACGGGGTGAAAATAGATGTCGGCGCCAAACCCGCTAACAATCCGTTGATCTCACCACGCGTAGGTTTCAACTGGGACGTGAACGGTGATCATAAAACCCAGATCCGTGGCGGCGCGGGTATCTTTGCAGGTGCGCCTCCCTTTGTATGGATCAGCAACCAGGCCGCTAACAACGGTGTACAGTTCGGATCATTTACAAAAACAACGGGCGTTGCTTTCAGTAAGGATATCAACAAATATCGTCCTGCTTCCACATCTGTCAACACCTCTTACAACCTTGTGGCCATCGAGAAAAGTTTCAGGTATCCGCAGGTGTTGAAGGCCAGTGTCGCGGTGGATCAGGTGTTGCCCGGTAACGTGATCGCTACGCTGGAAGGGATTTATACGAAAGACATCAACGCGGTCTATTTCCAGAACGTGAACCTGCCTTCCGGCGGTAAAGTACTGGATATGCCGGATAAAAGGGTACGTTATGACAGTGCGCAGATCTATCGTGGCACCACCGAGAACAATCCCAATATCAGTGATGCTATCCTGATGCGCAATACGAACAAAGGGTATAGTTACAACATCACCCTGCAATTGCAGAAGAACTTCCGTAATCTCTATCTGAGCGCCGCTTATACTTACAGTAAAGCAGAATCCGTGAATGATGGCGGGTCTATTGCTCAAAGTATGTGGAGGGACCGTGTGGTAAAAGGGGATCCGAATGCCAACGATCTTGGTTACGCCAACTACTACCTGCCGCATCGTGTTATTGCTGCCGCATCCTATAAAGTAGACTATGCGAAACATTTCTCCACTTCTGTAGGCCTCATTTTTGAAGCGGCTCCGGCCGGTACAGGAAGCTACACTTACAATGGCGATGTGAATGGGGATAATTCCGGTGGTAACAACGATCTGATCTATATCCCGAGAGATGCCGGTGAGATTGTGCTGGTTCCGGTAAACAATGGCGCTCCTGTAAATGGTATAACAGATACACGTACGCCTTCCCAGATCTGGGCGCAATTGAATAACTTCATCAGCCAGGATGAATATATGAGCCGTCACCGTGGTCAGGTAGCTGACCGCAATGCGGTGGTACTGCCTTTCTACAAGCGCGTTGACCTGAATATTACGCAGGACGTGCATTTCTTCACCGGCAGGCAGAAACATACATTGCGGCTCACTTTCGATGTGATCAATCTGGGGAATATGCTGAACAGGAACTGGGGTGTTTACAAAACGTTCTCTTCTACTTCTTTCCTGAAATATGAAGGACTCACAGCTACCAATCAACCGAAGTTCTCTTTCCCGTACCTGAATGCAGCTAACCAGATCCCGTTGACGAATAGCTTTGTGGATAACACAAGTTTGCAGTTATCCCGCTGGCAGGCGCAGTTTGGGATAAGATATATCTTTAACTGATGATCATCGTTATAAATGAAAAACGCCGTGGCAGGAATGATCCGCCACGGCGTTTTTTTATGATCGGCTTTACATCTTCCTTTTGATTCCACAGCCGACAGAAGCCGTAGAAGTCACTTCCACCGGTCGTCCAGCGAGCATGGCGTCCATTGCCTTGTGCAGGTATTTTTCCTGTACGCCGGTCGCATTGCCCGGGTTATCGTCAATTGCGCCTTTGTATACAAGTACCGCATCTTTATTGAACAGATAACATTCCGGCGTACGATCCGCTGCAAATGCATCTGCAATCTCGTTATTCTTGTCCACTACATAGTGCCAGCCATAGGCCTGCTTTTTGGCATAGGCCTGCATGGCATCGTAGGAGTCGCCGCCATTACGGTCCGCTTCGTTGGAATTGATAAGGATCACACCGATATTATTCTTCAACGCATAATGGCATATCTCCCGCGTACGATCCTGGTTGCGTTGTACATAAGGACAAGTGTTGCAGCTGAACATCACCAGCAGCCCGTTACTTTTTTTAGCATCGTTCATGGAGACTTCCTTCCCGGTAACATCTTTCATCTTATGATCCGGTTTGGGTAGTTTTGCACCGATCTCCAGTGCTTCAGGTGAGCGGAATGCTGCCAGCCATACAACAGCAACAAGTAATAAAACAAATTGCTTCTTCATAGGCTCAAGTTGTTTATGGTTTACATGAAATTACTCTATTGTTTTCAATTTTTTTCAGGATAATCCTTGTATCTCTGATGCTCCTTCCGCGATGGCTTCCCTTTCACGGGCCATTTCGCGGAGGGTACTGATGCTTGTATTCAATTCAAAACCAATGAGAAGGATAAATGAATTGAAGTACACTACCAACATTAAAACAAGAATAGTGCCGACTGATCCGTAGATCTGGTTATAGCGGGCAAAATTGGTCACCCAGAAGGAGAATCCGAGGGTGACAACGATCATGGCAATGGTGGCAAAAGTGGATCCGGCGGAGATAAATTTCCATTTTTTCTTAGTGGCAGGTCCAAAACGATATATTACCGAGATGATGGAAAAGAAAAGGAACATGATAAGCAGCCATCTTACTACGTCGATCATATAGCGGGTGAATGAATCCCGGATGCCCAGCTCCTGCAGAATTGCTTTGAGGATGGCACCCTGCGTGATGATGAGTGTTACTGTGGCGAGTAACAGTAATACCAGGAAAATAGTCAGTTTTAACGCCGTGAGCCGTGCCTCCCACCAGGTTCGTTGCTTGAAGCCTGGCAGCGATTTGTCGAAAGAACGCAGCATACCCTTCACGCCATTAGAGGAGTAGTAAAAGCTGAGGATAAAAGCGAATGACAACAAGGTATTGCGATGCGTGTGCAGGAAGTCGTGAATAAGATCCCGTACTACTTCATAGCTGCTGTCATTGGGTGTGAGCGATTCCGCCAGATCGTAGAGTGTAGCCTCTGTGTTCTGCAGGGGAATGAAGGGCACGAGGGTGAACAGGAAGATGAAAAAAGGAGGAATGGCCAGCAGGAAATTGAATGAAATAGCTGCGGAGCGTTCGGCGAGGCTCTCGCGGGCGGTTTCCTTCAGGAAAAAAACGATCACATCATACAAAGGCAGACCTTCAAAACCGGGCAGTACAAGGGTTTTACTTTTATGTACCACCCATCTGACCGGTTTAAGGTTGAATATTATTTTTTCTACATCGATCATCAGGGGACTGTTGGGTCGGTGTAAAAATACGAATAAAGTTATTTGATGCCCCGTTCATTCAGCGCTTTCTGGTAAGCTTTGGCATTTTCAAGATGCTCTTTATAAGTCACTGCAAAGGCGTGATATCCGCTGCCATCCGCTTTTGCACAGAAATACAGGTAATCAGAAACCGCAGGAGAAAGCACGGCATCGATGGATTTTACGGAAGGTGTGCAAATGGGGCCGGGCGGAAGGCCGCTATAACGGTAAGTGTTATACGGAGAATCGAATTCCGTATAGGAGCCCCAGATCCTTTTCAATGCAAAATTCTTCAGGGCATATTTCACGGTAGGATCGGCGCCCAGTTTCATACCGGAGTGCAGGCGGTTGAGATATACACTGGCGATGGAAGGCTTTTCATCGTGGCGGTTGGTTTCTTCTTCAACAATGGAAGCGAGGATGGTGACTTCATTCGGACTGAGGCCGAGCGCCTGGGCTTTATCTTTGCGGCCGTTGTTCCAGAAATTATTGTGGGCCTCTTCAAGTTTGTCAAAAACTTTTTCGGCTGAGGTATTCCAGTAGAGTTCGTAGGTGTCCGGCACTACTGCGCACATGACGGTATTGGTATCCAGCCCGAATTGACGGAGGTATACCTGGTCGTTCAGCAGGGCCTGCAGGGTAGCAGAGTCGGCCTCCAGGCTGGAAGAAACGAGATGGATGAAGTCTTCTTTCAAACGCAGTTTGTTGATCACGAGCTTCACGGGGGATTGTCTTCCGGAACGCAATAACCGGATGATGTCCAGGTTGCCCATACCTTTCCTGATCTCATAGCGGCCGGCTTTCACGCGGGCAGGATAATCGAGCCTGCGGGCCACGAGGTTGAAAGTGGCGGCGGAACGGATGATCTCCTGGTCCTGCAGCCCCTGCAGCACATCCTTGTATGTGCTTCCTGTACGGACGTAGAAGTATTTTTTGTCGCCAAAGGCACGGGTATTAGACCCCATCAGGATGTAAGCAGCGAAAACGAGGAAACCTGCCAACAGGCAGCCGATGATAACAGCAATACGGCGTAACCAGGGAGAGCGTTTGTTCTTCATAGTGATAATTCAACAAAAAACCCCGCTATTAACGCGAGGTTTTTGTAAATATTATAATAGAATAATATAATTAATGTTTGCCGGAATCGGGTTTTGCAGGAGCGTTGTTAGCGGGTGCCTGCTGGCCTTGATTCTGAAGGGGGAGGGTAGCGCCTGCGGGAGCTTGTTGTGTACCGAGACCGGAACCGGTTTGCTCGATCACGCTCCGGCCTTTCTGATGGCTGCCGGTACCTTTATTGACGAACATGGCGGACGTGAGGCAAAGGATGGCGATGGCTGCTGCCAGTATCCAGGTACCTTTTTCCAGTACGTCCGTAGTTTGGCGTACACCCATTACCTGATTGCCGAAACCGCCGAAGGTGCCGGAGAGACCGCCGCCTTTGGGGTTTTGCACCAACACAAAGAAACCGAGTAAAATACAGGCCACCACGATCAATATTCCAAAGAAAATCAACATGTTCGTTGTTATTTATTGTTGTCTGTTAGTAATTGTAATTCTTTGATCTTTTGCGCAAAATAAGCGTTTTTGTCGGGATTAAGCAAACTTAATTTTTGATACACGGCAATCGCTTTGCCGTGCTGGTGCTGGCGTACCCATATTTCGGCCAGCGTTTCGGACACGATGTCATCGTTGAGAGTGATGGACTCCATGGCCATTTTTTCCACCCTTTCGGAGACTTCCGGCTCATCGTCTTCATAGATCCGGTGCAATTGCTGGTGATACCAGTCCTTCGTGGCTTTCCCGGCGAAATTATCCTTCAGCTGTTTCAGCCAGTCCGTGAAGCTTTTCATTTCAGCCTGTCCTTTTTCGGTCATCATTTCTCCGGAATTCGGGTCTTTTAGCTTTTTGTAGGCAAAATAATCTTCGGTGTAGAGCGGCTGGAAGGTGAGTGTGGTTTCTTCGGCCGGGGTGTCCATCGGATGGATCCGGATAGGTCCTTCCTCCGAAGGGGCCTGTTTTATTTCCGTGGCGGCGGGAAGGGTAATCCCTCCACCGGCAGCATCTCCTTCCACGATGATCTCCTCTTCCTCTATTTCCGGTTCGTATTCCTGCGGGGCAGGGGGCTCTTCCCGTTCCGAAAGCTCGTCATAATCTACCGCCGCAATGATATCATCCGGTAAAACGCCGGTCCTGGCAGCTTCGAATTCTTCCGCTTCATAATCTACTGTTACGATCTCATCGGGTTCGTCTGAAGTTCGTTGTGCTTCAAATTCGGCTTCGGCTTTGATCGTTTCGTAATCAACGGCTACTACTTCATCATCTTCCTCCTCTTCCTCCTCTTCCTCGTCCACCGGCTGCATCTCATATCTGAACGCTTCATATTTTTCCTCGATCTCATCCTGTATCTGCTGATCTTCCTGCGCCACGGCATCTTCCAGTTCTTCTTCACTAAATTCTGTAGTCGCCGGCGCTGCAGGTACCACCTCTTCTTCAACGGCAGGCACCGGCGCTGTCAGCAACCGGTAAAGGTATTGCGGGTTACTGCTGTAAAGCTGTGCTTTCTTCAGGGCAGTAGAAGCAAGGTCCCGGTTATCCGTAAACTGCTTCTGGGCGAGCAAAAGGCGCGCGGCGGCAAAATACGGATACGTTTCTACCAGCTGTTCCAGGTCGGCCTGGGCAACATGCCGGAGATCCGGTTGGTTAAAAATATGGTGGATGATCCTGTTAGCGGTCATGAATGCTAAAATATGAAAATAATATTTATTACCAGTTCGCGAAGGCCCTGTTAAAAATGTCGTCCACAAGGTTGGGCACGATTTCCTGCAGCAGCCTGGGCTCTGCTTCGGTAATGGTTTTGCCTGCGTCAAAATCCGCGGAGCGGGAGAACGATTGCTTGCTGAATCCTTTTTTATCCCCCACCCGTTTTATGAACGTGATGTTCACGGTGATGGTCAAACGGGCGGAAGCAGGTTTATCGATATTCGTAACGGCAGCATTGGATATGGAATATCCGGTAATGGTACCTTTGAACTCGTAATCAGCGTTAGCGTCGTTGGTTTGCGTAAGCCGGGTCTGCCCCAGAATCTTCTGGCGCAGCTTCTCCGTAACCTGCTGGCTGAGCTGCGGATTGTTCTGCGGGGCGCGGTTCTCAATGTACCCCACCATCACGGTTTTGGCCTTGGGATCTATACTGGCGCCGTTGGCGGAGTATTTAATGGAACAGGCCGCTCCGGAGAACAGCCACAGGCTTGCTACTGCAAGAAAAGAGCTCAGCTTTGACATAGGGTGTTTACTCATTGATATTATATTCCTTCAGTTTCCTGTACAAAGTCCGTTCCGAAATTCCGAGATCGAGCGCTGCATCTTTCCTTTTGCCTTTGTGTTTCTTCAGCGCCTTTTCGATCAGTTCTTTTTCTTTATCAGCGATAGAAAGGGTTTCTTCCACTTCTTCATGATGATCGATCTTGCTGCTGTCCTGGATAATGAAAGGTTGGCTGGCGGGAGCGATGATACTGGGTGAGGCCGGTACTTCTGCCGGCTGGAAATTATGCATTACGCCTCCGTCCTGGAAAGTGGTGGCGTGCGCCACAGACGGGTTCTGGAGGATGTCAAAGAACATCTTCTTCAGTTCGGTGACGTCCTTCTTCATATCGAAGAAAAGTTTGTAAAGTATATCCCGCTCACTCGCGAAATCCCCGCCGTTGGTACCTCCATGCGAGGGCGCCAGCATGGGCAGGCGATTCATAACAGGCTGCTCAGGCAGGAAACGGCGCAGTTCGTTGACATGTACCAGTTTGTCTGTTGCCAGCACGGATATCTGCTCTGCAATATTCTTCAGTTCCCGCACATTCCCGGGCCATGAATAATTGACCAGTATTTCACGCGCTTCGTCATCGAGCTGGATGGAAGTGGTTTTGTAACGCTCTGCAAAGTCCACGCAGAACTTGCGGAACAGCATGGGGATATCTTCTTTCCGGTCCCGCAGCGAAGGAACGCGGATGGGCACGGTGTTGAGCCGATAATACAGGTCTTCCCGGAATTTCCCCTGCTGGGTATTTTCCAGGAGGTCTTTATTGGAAGCGGCGATCACGCGCACATCAGTTTTCTGTACTTTGGAAGAGCCCACGCGGATGTATTCGCCGGTTTCCAATACCCGCAACAGGCGGGCCTGCGTGCCGAGCGGCATTTCACCGATCTCGTCCAGGAAGATCGTACCCCCGTTCACGGTTTCGAAATATCCTTTCCGGTTATCTACCGCGCCGGTGAAGGAACCTTTCTCATGTCCGAACAGCTCGGAATCGATGGTGCCTTCGGGGATAGCGCCGCAGTTGACGGCAATGAAGGGGTTGTGCTTGCGGGCGCTCAGGGCATGGATGATTTGGGAAAATACTTCCTTTCCCACACCGCTTTCCCCGGAGATCAGTACGGTGAGGTCCGTATTGGCCACCTGCGCGGCCACCTGCAATGCATAGTTGAGCGCATGCGAGTTGCCGATGATGCCGAAGCGGTTCTTTATGCTTTGAATGTTGTCCATCGGTTTTCAGTTTTGATCTTATCCTTCCACTACTTTCCCCAGCAATGTACCGGCAGTACAGTCCTCCACTTTTACCATCACATAGTCTCCTTTCTGGTAGTGCATTTTAGGGAATACGACTACCTTGTTCTGATCGTTGCGTCCGAACAGGTCATTTTCCGACTTTTTGGAAACGCCTTCGATCAGTACCCGGAAGGTTTTACCTACATCCTGCTGCATGCTTTCCAGCGTATGACGGCGGTGCAGGGCTACGATCCCGGCGAGACGGCTTTTCTTTACTTCTTCCGGAACATCGTCCGTGTACCGGCGGGCGGCCAGGGTGCCAGGGCGTTCGGAATAAGCAAACATATAGGCCAGGTCATAATGCGCATATTCCATTATGGAAAGCGTATCCTCGTGATCTTCTTCCGTCTCAGTGCAGAAGCCGGTGATGATATCGGTAGACAGGCCGCAGTCGGGCAGTATTTCCCGGATGCGGTCTACTTTCTTCATGTACCATTCACGGGTGTAGGTCCTGTTCATCAGCTGCAGGATACGGGTGCTGCCGCTTTGAACGGGAAGGTGAATGTAATTACAAATATTTTCATGCCGGGCCATGGTGAAAAGCACTTCATCCGTGATATCTTTCGGATGGGAGGTGCTGAAACGCACGCGCAACAGGGGGCTGATGGCGGCTACCTTTTCGAGCAGGCGGGCAAAGGTGATGATCTCGTCTTTTGCTTCATCTACAAAATAGTAGGAGTCCACATTCTGGCCGAGCAGCGTGACTTCGCGGTAACCATTTTTAAAGAGGTCTGCGGCTTCTTCCACCACAGAGTGCGGATCGCGGCTGCGTTCGCGGCCACGGGTGAAGGGGACCACACAGAAGGTACACATGTTGTTACAGCCGCGCATGATGGATACGAAAGCGGTTACGCCGTTACTATTCAATCTCACCGGACTGATATCCGCATAGGTTTCCTCCCGGCTGAGCAGCACATTCACGGCTTTCTGACCGGTTTCCGCCTCCTGTATCAGGGAAGGAAGGGTGCGATAGGCATCAGGACCCACCACCATGTCCACCAGTTTTTCCTCTTCAAGGAATTTGGATTTCAGACGCTCGGCCATGCAACCCAATACGCCCACCAATAGCCCCGGACGGGCCTTCTTGGCTTTTTTGAAGTCGGACAGGCGCTTTCTCACGGTTTGCTCCGCCTTTTCACGGATGGAGCAGGTGTTCAGTAATACCAGGTCTGCTTCTTCGGCATCACGGGTGGCGCCGAAGCCTTCTTTATTAAGGATAGAAGCTACGATCTCACTATCGTTGAAATTCATCTGGCAACCATAGCTTTCTATATAGAATTTTTTTGAATAGATACGGGTATCCCCTGCCAGCGGCGCAATCGCTTCACCCTGACGGCTCTCGTCATGTACTTTTTGCACTGATTCCAGCATGTCCTTTCGAATTTTGGACTGCAAAAATAAGGAAAAAAATGACAGAATGACAGGGTATTTTCAAGCGCTGCCTGGAGGAAACAATGACGGGACCTTTGACAGGAATCAGTGCACAAATTGATGCCGGTCATTCGCCACCCCTTGCGCCACCGGTACTTTCGCACCATGGATGTTGCCACTGATAATTGCTGCTATCATTGCGGCGAAACACTCCTCACCACCAGGATCGTTGCACATGACAAATGTTTTTGCTGCGAAGGCTGCAGGCTCGTTTACGAGATACTGGAAGAAAATGACCTGTGCACTTATTACCAGCTCAATGAACAGCCTGGCGTTTCCTGGCGCCTGCCGGTGCGGGCGGATAAATTTGCCTGTCTTGACGATGCCCGCCTGCAACAACAGCTGATTCAGTACCGCGACGATACCCATACGCATGTCAATTTCTATGTTCCCCATATTCATTGCAGTTCCTGCATTTGGCTGCTCGAAAGCCTGCATCGGCTGGATGCAGGAGTGGAGCGGGTGCAGGTGAATTTCGTTCGGAAGGAGGTGCGGATCGTGTTCCGCCAGGGTGAAACCACTCTGCGTAAAGTGGCGGAAACGATGACCAGCATCGGGTATGAGCCTTACCTCAGTTTGCAGGACCTGCAGCAAAAGGCGCCGCGGGTGGATCGCAGGTTGATCTATCAGATTGGTGTTGCGGGGTTCTGTTTCGGAAATGTAATGTTGCTCAGCTTCCCGGAATACTTTTCCAGTCCGGGTGACATCGACCCGATACTCTTCCGCTATCTAAACCTGTTGCTGGCGCTGCCGGTATTTCTTTATAGCGCCCAGGCCTTTTACCGTTCCGCATGGGGCGGACTGAAACATGGTTTCCTGAATATCGATGTGCCGATCGTACTGGCCATCGTGGTCACCTTCACCCGCAGCCTCATCGACATCCTCACGGGCGCCGGTCCGGGTTATTTCGATGCCATGACGGGCATCGTGTTCTTCATGCTGGCCGGCCGCATCCTCCAGGAGAAAACTTACAAAGGCCTTTCTTTCGACCGTGATTACAAGTCTTATTTCCCCATAGCCGTTACCGTTATCGAAGACAAAAAAGAGAAGGCCGTTCCGCTGCCGGAGATCAAAGCCGGACAAACCCTGCTGATCCATAACAACGAACTCGTACCCGCGGACGGGATCCTTGTAAAAGGGAAAGCGCTGATCGATTACAGCTTTGTGACCGGGGAATCGGCGCCGGTGGAACGTTCCGCCGGAGAGATCATTTATGCAGGCGGGCGGCAGACGGAAGGGAATATCGAGCTGCTCACCATCAAAGAAGTAGCGCAGAGTTACCTGACCGGCCTCTGGAATCGCCAGGAGCTGCGGGAAGAGGAGGAGAAGAAGTCCGTTTCCTTCGTTCACCTGCTGGCCCGGAACTTCACATGGGTGGTACTCATGATTGCCGCGATGACGGCGGTATGGTGGGGCGTTTATGATGCGGCCAACATCTGGCCCGCCGTGACCGCTATCCTGATCGTGGCTTGTCCCTGCGCATTACTGCTTGCCAGCTCCTTCACAAATGCCCATATGCTGCGGCTGCTGGGCAAACACCGCTTTTACCTGCGGGATGCCGGCGCCATAGAGCGAATGGCGGAAGCGGATGCGATCGTATTTGATAAAACAGGTACGCTCACGGATAAACGAACTGGAGTGACGATATCTCACAGAGGTTTGCTTACCTGGGAAGAACGGGAAGCGCTCGGCTCCCTCGTGGCACAATCCACTCACCCCCTCAGCGAAGCCTTAGCCGGATACTGCGGAACCTTCCGGCAACCTGTGAAAGATTTCCGGAATGTGGAAGGGCAGGGGATCAGCGGCTCCGTGAACGGACTCGCCATGAAACTC
The DNA here is from genome assembly GCA_017849435.1 of Chitinophaga niabensis. Taxonomy (GTDB): domain Bacteria; phylum Bacteroidota; class Bacteroidia; order Chitinophagales; family Chitinophagaceae; genus Chitinophaga; species Chitinophaga niabensis_A. The sequence goes on along the minus strand of JAFIGY010000020.1, from coordinate 221,846 downwards.
GGCAACGCAACATTCACCGGCGCCCTCCATGAAGAGACGGCGCGCGGAAGCGCCGTATACCTTTCCGTGAATGGAAAAATCAAGGGGCACTTCAGCGTACATCAAAGCTATCGCGAAGGCATTGATACGCTGCTGAGACAATTGCGGGAACGATATCAATTGGCGCTGCTGTCCGGCGACAATGACCGGGAAGCGCCCGTGTTACGCCGCCTGATGGGACCGGGAGCGGAATTGCGCTTCCGCCAGCAGCCGGGTGATAAGCTGGATTACGTGCTGCAATTACAACAGGAAGGCCGCAAAGTGATGATGATCGGTGATGGTCTGAATGACGCCGGCGCCCTCAAACAAAGCGATATCGGTATTTCGGTGACGGATGACACAAACAATTTCACGCCGGCCAGCGATGCTATCCTCGATGGCAGGCAGCTGCTCCTGCTGCCATATTTCATCCGGCTGTGCCGCGCCAACAAACGCATCATTATGATCAGCTTCGTGTATTCGCTAACCTACAATATAACCGGGCTCTTCTTCGCGGTGCAGGCGAAACTTTCGCCTGTGATCGCTGCCATACTGATGCCGGCCAGCTCCATCAGCATCATCCTGCTGACCTGGTGCATGAGCTGGCGGGCGGCGGCGAAGCTGCGAAAGGCTGACAAGGATCACCGAAAGGATTGAGGGTGGTCATGATATCTCCCTGTACATGGAAGTAACTTTACAGCAGTATTAAAAAACGTATAGACATGAGCGTTATAATCCTCTTACTGGGCGCCAGTCTTACCGTGGCACTCATATTCCTGGCCGCATTCTGCTGGTCGGTCAAAACCGGGCAGATGGAAGACGATTATTCACCGGCGCACCGCATCCTCTTTGAAGAAAAAAAAGAAACGGATCAGAATAAATAAATCAAACAATCAACAGTCTTATGTCATTGGAAAAGTTTGCATACGATAACCGCACCGTCAAATGGTTTGCCTATGCCACGATGTTCTGGGGCCTGGTGGGGATGCTGGCCGGTCTATGGATCGCATTATCCCTGGCATTTCCCGCATTGAACCTGAATTACGCACCCACTACTTTCGGGCGCCTCCGGCCGGTTCACACGAATGCCGTGATCTTCGCTTTTGTGGGCAACGGTATTTTCATGGGCGTGTACTATTCACTGCAGCGGTTGTGCAAGGCCCGCATGTTCAGCGATCTGCTGAGCAAACTGCATTTCTGGGGCTGGCAGGCGATCATCGCGGGCGGAGCGCTGACGTTGCTGGCGGGATATACCACCGGCAAAGAATATGCGGAGCTGGAATGGCCTTTTGATATAGCCATTACCGTGGTATGGCTCATCTTCGGCGCTAACATGCTGGGCACCATTTTGCGCAGACGGGAATCCCATCTGTATGTTGCCATCTGGTTCTATATCGGAACCTGGGTGGCAGTGGCGATGCTGCATATCATCAATTCATTTGAACTGCCCGTTTCACTGTTTAAAAGCTACAGCTGGTATGCAGGCGTGCAGGATGCACTGGTGCAATGGTGGTATGGTCACAATGCGGTGGCCTTTTTCCTGACCACGCCTTACCTGGGACTGATGTATTATTTCGTGCCGAAAGCGGCCAACAGGCCTGTTTATTCCTATAGATGGTCTATCATTCACTTCTGGGCGCTGATCTTTATTTACATCTGGGCCGGCCCGCACCACCTGCTCTATACGGCTTTGCCGGAATGGGCACAGTCGCTGGGCACGGTGTTCTCTATTATGCTGATCGCGCCTTCCTGGGGCGGGATGCTGAATGGTTTGCTCACGCTACGCGGCGCATGGGATCGTGTGCGGGAGGATGCGATCCTGAAATTCTTTGTGGTAGCGCTCACCTGTTACGGGATGGCCACTTTTGAAGGACCGATGCTTTCCCTGAAGAACGTGAATGCGGTGAGCCATTATACTGACTGGACGATCGCGCACGTACACGTGGGAGCGCTGGGCTGGAATGGATTCCTCACCTTCGGTATCCTCTACTGGCTGATCCCGCGCATCTTCTCTACAACTTTATACTCCCGCAAATGGGCGAACACACACTTCTGGCTGGGTACCCTGGGGATCATCTTCTATGTGATACCGATGTACTGGGCTGCATTCACACAAAGTATGATGTGGAAAGAGTTCACGGATGCGGGACAGTTGAAATACCAGTTCCTGGAAACTGTAGCTACCATCATACCGATGTATGCACTGCGCGGATTGGGCGGAATATTGTATATCTCCGGTGTGATACTGATGCTCGTGAACATTACAAGAACGGTACGCCGCGGTACTTTCATCGCCAACGAACCCGCAGAAGCCGCACCCCTGCCGAAAGTGATCACCGTGCATGGAAAAACACACTGGCATAACTGGATGGAGCGCAGACCGGTGCAATTGATGATATTCAGCCTGATTGTGGTAGGTATCGGGGGGATGTTTGAACTGATCCCCACTTTCCTCGTCAGGAGCAACGTTCCTACTATCTCTAGTGTGAAACCCTACACCCCGCTGGAGTTACACGGGAGAGACATTTACATACGCGAGGGCTGCTATACCTGTCACTCCCAGATGATCCGGCCTTTCCGGGATGAAGTGGCGCGATATGGCGAGTACTCCAAGGCAGGAGAGTTTGTTTATGATCACCCGTTCCAGTGGGGTTCCAAACGCACCGGGCCCGATCTGGCAAGAGTAGGCGGGAAGTACCCGGACAGCTGGCATTTTTCTCACATGCTCGATCCCACTTCCATGTCCCCCGGCTCCATCATGCCTTCTTATCCCTGGCTGCTGGACGACCGGCTGGATAAAAGCCGCACACCGGCCATGATCAACGCCATGCGGAAGCTGGGTGTGCCCTATCCCGAAGGATACGAAACGCAGGCCAACGCAGACCTTGACCAACAGGCAACATCCATTGCCACATCGTTGAAAAAAGACAAACTGGACATACTGCCCGACCGTGAGATCGTTGCGCTCATCGCTTATCTGCAACGGCTTGGAAAGGATATTAAGGCAGAACCGGCGAAAACGGCCATGAAAGAATAAAAACGATCGTCATGAAATTCATTCATTATCTCAAGAACATTGAGGGAGTAGGGTTCTACCCGATGGCATCCCTGCTCATCTTTACCATCTTCTTCACAGTGGCGGCTATATGGGCATTGCGGACCGATAAACGGCTCGTGGAACATATCAGTCGTATCCCGCTCGACCAGGATGAAACACCAAACGCATAAAAAGCATCGTATGAAGCGCATATTTTTTTACATACTCTGTACACTTCCGCTTGCCGCACAGGCTCAGCCCGAGGCGCCTTCCATACTGGTGAACAGCACCGCGCAGGTATTGCTGGCAGTGATAGCCGGGCTGCTGATCGCCATTGGCATACTCGGAAATACCGTACTGGGCGCGATGGAGGTATACCGGGAGAAGATGAAGAACGGACAGGATAAAGCACTCATGATCGGTATCATCACTGTACTGGGTTTCTCCGCATTCCCGGCGAAAGCCGCGGATGCAGTGGAAACGGTTCATACTATCAGTGGCCTTTCCCCGGTGGCCTTTTACCTGATGATCTCCGTGATTGCACTGGAACTGCTCGTGTTGCTGTTCCTGTTGCGGACGCTGCGGATATTACTGGGCATACAGTCCAAAAGGAAAACGAAGGTAAAGCAGCAGACTGCCAGCTGGTGGGAAAGATTTAACAAGACGAAAACCGTGGATGCCGCTACTGAATTGTCGGAAGATATGGGACATGATTTCGACGGGATACGGGAGCTGGACAATCCCACGCCGCCCTGGTGGAAATGGGGCTTCTATTTCAGTATAGCCTTTGCCGTTATCTACCTGTGGACGTACCACGTGGCGCACAGCGCTCCTTCACAATTGGAAGAGCTGGCCATTGCCAATACCAAAGCTGCGGAAGCAAAGGAAGAGTACCTGAAAAAGGCGGCCAATAACATTGATGAGAATAGTGTGCAGCTGTTGACCGATGCCGGCGAACTGGAAGAAGGAAAGAAACTGTTCGGTACGAACTGCGCAGCTTGTCATGGTACGAAAGGAGAAGGAATGGTTGGTCCCAACCTGACGGACAAATTCTGGCTGCATGGCGGAAAGATCAACGAGATATTCAAAACTATCAAGTATGGTGTGCCGGATAAAGGCATGCGATCCTGGCAGGAAGACCTTTCTCCGAAGCAGATCGCACAGCTGGCAAGCTTTATCCGGAGCATTCAGGGCTCTAATCCGCCGAATGCAAAGGAGGCGCAGGGGCAGCCTGAGACAGAGTAATAAAAAGGAACCATCATGGAAGAAGCGTCATTCAGAGATAGTATAGCCACCGTTGATGAGCAGGGGAAACGCAAATGGGTGTATGTGAAACGCCCGTCGGGCAGGTTATACCGGTACAGGAGCCTGCTCAGTTATGTGTACTTCGCCATTTTCGCAATCCTGCCGTTTATGCATGTGAACGGCAGGCCCCTGTTTATGTTCAATGTTGTAAAAGGCCGGTTCATCCTGTTCGGCACCATTTTCTGGCCGCAGGATTTTTTCCTTTTCGGATTGGCGATGCTGGCTTTTGTGTTGTTCATCGCCCTGTTCACGATGGCTTTTGGCAGGCTGTTCTGCGGATGGGCCTGTCCGCAAACCATCTTCATGGAATTCCTCTTCCGCCGGATTGAATACTGGATAGAAGGAGATGCACCTGCGCAGCGACTGCTGGACAAAGCGCCCTGGAACGCAGAGAAGATCCGCAAGAAAGTATTGAAACACCTGATCTTCTATGCAACCGCTTTCCTTGTAGCGAATCTGTTCCTCGCGTACATCATCGGATCGGATGAGCTGATAGCAATCATCCGGGAACCCGTATCCCTTCACATTGGCGGCTTTGTGACCATACTGCTTTTTTCCGGCGTGTTCTACGGTGTTTTCGCCTTTTTCCGGGAGCAGGTTTGTACCACTGTTTGTCCGTATGGCCGCCTGCAAGGGGTGTTGTTGGATAAGCACTCCGTAGTGGTGGCGTATGATTACAAAAGAGGAGAGCCGCGGAGCCTGTTCCGGAAGAATGAGGAACGGACAGCGGGAGATTGTATCGATTGCATGCAGTGTGTGAAAGTATGCCCAACGGGAATAGATATACGAAATGGTACGCAGCTGGAATGTGTGAACTGCACAGCTTGTATCGATGCCTGCAATTTCATGATGGAAAAAACCGGCCTGCCGAAAGATCTGATTCGTTATGCTTCAGAAGAAGGGATTGCAAAAGGCGCCCCGCTTCGTTTTACGGCGCGACTGAAGGTTTATGCATCAGTACTGGTGGTTTTGCTGGGAGGGATCGTCTACCTGCTGGCCAGTCGCCAGCCTGTAAGCGGGAACATTATTCGCACGGCGGGTATGCTGTACCAGGAGCGGGGAACAGACAGCGTTTCGAACCTCTATCGTATCAAACTGGTCAACAAAACGCCGGAAACGCTGCATCTACAGCTGGAATTGCTGAACGCGCAGGGAAAGATCGAAATGATCGGACCACATGAAGTGCTGGTGAAAGGTGGAGAACAAGGAGAAGGCACTTTTTTCCTCGTTCTGCCGCGAACGATGATCCATCAACGAAAAACGGCATTACGGATAGGCATATACGAAGGCGGCAGGCAGAGAGGTGTTTTGAGAACAACATTCCTCGGCCCCGTACATCCATAACATTCAAAAACGATCATTATGAACTGGGGACACAAGATCATTATCGTATTCACGCTGTTTGCGGCCGGTATACTCACACTGGTGATCGGCAGCATGCGGAAGAAGATCGATATGGTAACGGCGGATTACTATGCGGAAGAACTGAAGTACCAGCAGGTTATTGACGGGCGGCAGAACGCTAACCGGTTATCCGCTCCCGTAGTGGTCACGCAGCCCGGGGAACAGGTGGAGATCAGCTTTCCGGAAGAATTGCACCAGCGTCCTTTGCAGGGGTATGTATTGTTCTACCGTCCGTCCGATGCAGGGAAAGATATCAGGGTGCCCTTGCAGCCGGATGCACAAGGCCGTCAGCAGATTGACCGCAGGCGGCTGCAACCGGGGAACTACCAGGTGAAGCTGCAATGGGAAACGGACGGAAAACCCTATTTCCAGGAAACACAACTATTCATACAGCCATGATTGTCCTTATACTATCCGCCCTGTCCCTCGGATTCCTGGGCAGTTTCCATTGCATCGGCATGTGCGGCCCTATTGCGCTGACGTTGCCGGTGCAACATCTGAACGGCTGGAGGAAGATGACGGGCATCCTGTTGTACAATATCGGTCGCATCAGCGCCTACGCACTGATGGGCATGCTTTTCGGCTGGCTGGGGCGGCAGTTTTACCTCGGTGGGATGCAGCAATGGTTGTCTATCGGTCTCGGAGGTCTGTTGCTGATGATGGTGCTCTTGCAATACATGGGCAAGGGAGTAATCCCGAACGGGATAACCGGGCCGTTGAAAAGAGTGCTGGGCAGTCTGCTGCAACGCCGCCGTTTCAGTACGTTGTTCGGGATAGGTTTTTTCAATGGTTTATTGCCTTGCGGATTGGTATACCTGGGGATTGCCGGGGCCGTTGCCACAGGAAGTATCTGGAAAGGCGCGCTTTTCATGGCTGCATTCGGGGCAGGTACACTGCCTGCCATGGCCGCGGTGACGTGGTTCAGCCATCTCGTAAGCCTGCGTGTGCGCAGCCAGGCAAAGAAAGTACTGCCTTTCGTGGTGATCGCGATGGCCCTGTTGCTCATCATGCGCGGTATGAACCTCGGGATTCCTTATATCAGTCCGATCATGCAACCACAGCACGAACAATGCTGTCATAAACATTAAGACACATGAACCTCATCAAAAAATATAATACAGCCGCACCGCGCTATACCAGTTATCCCACTGTGCCTTACTGGGACAATGGAAAATTTTCCCGGATGGACTGGCAGGATCTGATGCAGGCATCATTCCGGGAAGTGAATGCCCGTGAAGGGATCAGTCTTTATATCCATCTTCCCTTTTGTGAACAGCTATGTACTTACTGCGGTTGCAATAAGCACATCACGGTTAATCATGGCGTGGAGTTACCTTATATACAAACCTTGCTGAAAGAATGGTCGCTTTACCTGCAGTTTTTCGGGGAGAAGCCCCGTATTCGCGAGTTGCATCTGGGGGGTGGCACGCCTACATTTTTCAGTGAAGAGAATTTATCGCTCTTATTAAAAAGTATTTATAAAGATGCGGAACTGTTGCCGGATGCGGCTTTGAGTTTTGAAGGGCATCCCGGGAATACCACCTCCGGACATCTGAAAACCCTGCGCTCCCTGGGATTCGACCGGGTGAGCTTTGGCATTCAGGATTTTGATTTCCGCGTACAGGAGATCATTCATCGCATACAACCTTATGAACAGGTGGCTCGTGTGACAGAAGAAGCGCGTGCTGCGGGTTTTTCTTCCATCAATTTTGATCTTGTGTATGGGCTGCCCTTGCAAACCGTGTCCAGTATGTGGTCTACAGCGGAGCAGGTGATGGACCTGCGCCCGGACCGGATATCGTTTTACAGTTATGCGCATGTGCCTTGGGTCAGGGGGACCGGCCAGCGCCATTATACAGAGGCGGATCTTCCGGCGGATGATGAGAAAAGAGCGTTGTATGAACTCGGCAGGTCCCTGTTCATCGCCAACGGTTATAAGGATGTGGGTATGGATCACTTTGCGCTTCCACAGGACGAGCTTTTTCAGGCTTATAACAATGGCAGATTGCATCGCAACTTCATGGGATACACGGTGGTGCATACTTCTTTCTTATTGGGACTGGGTGCCAGTTCCATCAGCGATTGCGGAAGGGCGTATGCGCAAAATGAAAAACAGGTGGGAGCTTATCAGCAACTGGTGAATGCGGGGCTATTGCCCGTTGTGCGCGGGCATCTGCTCAATCAGGAAGATCGTTTGCTGCGCAGGCATATTCAATCCCTCATGTGCCGGTTCGAAACATCCTGGACGCGGCAGGACACGCAGTGTGATGCCATCACAGAAGGTTTGCAGCGGTTGCAGGAACCGGAAAGAGATGGTTTGGTGGAAGTGTTGCCGGGAAAGGTAAGGGTGACGGAAAAAGGAAAACCTTTCATCCGCAATATCTGCATGGCTTTTGACGCGCGGTTATGGAGGAATCTTCCGCAAACAGAACTGTTCAGCAAAGCGATATAAACAAACGTTTGCATAAACCGGGATTATGGTGTATTTTCCTTTTATGCATTTTTACCGGCTCCTGATCGCACTTGTGTTCGCTTTACCTGCCCAAGCCCAGATACGCGGCACTATCTGGGATATCGAAAATATCTATAAAGTACCCGCTTATAAAACTTTGAGCGCTGATTCAGCGCTGGGGATCGTTTATGAAGGGTTGTCTTATAAAGGACATGCCCAGCCGGTATTTGCCTACTATGCCTCGCCGGGAACGATCGCTGGAAACAGGTCACTGGACCATGATCTTCCGGCGGTAGTGTTGGTGCATGGGGGAGGGGGCACGGCTTTCAGGGAATGGGCGCTGATGTGGGCGCGTAAAGGATATGCTGCCATTGCCATGGATCTGCGGGGGAATGGTCCGGGTAAGAAGCATATGGACAACGGTTTCGAGGAACCCGGTGGCGAAACGCCTTATTTCACAATCACGCCGGCATTGGATGAGCAATGGATGTTCCAGGCGGTGGCGGATGTGATACTTGCACATAATCTTTTACGCAGTATGCCGGGCGTGGACGGCAGCCGCACGGCCATCACAGGGATCAGCTGGGGCGGTATTATCACCTGTCTGATGGCAGGCGTGGATGACCGGTATAGAGTCGCCGTACCGGTATACGGTTGTGGTTTTCTGCTGGAGAACAGTTCTATGCGGAAAGGATTGTTGTTGTTGGATAGTGCGCAGCGGCAGACCTGGGTGCAACAATATGATCCATCCCGGTACATCGGGAAAACGAGGATGCCGGTGCTTTTTGTGAACGGTACGAACGATGGCCATTTTTATCTGGACAGCTACGCGAAAACTTACGGGTTGGTGAAGGATCACTACCTCTCCATCAAACCCGGTCTTAAACACAGTCACCACGCAGGTTGGGCGAATGACGAAATATTTGCTTTTATTAACAGTTACCTGGCGCATACGCCGTCGCTGCCAAGGGTACAGGTAACTTTCAGGTATAAGAATGACGTGCGGGCGAGGGTATCATCCGCTGTGCCATTGACTGCAGCTTTCCTGCACTACACCACCGATACCGCTACTGCTTTGAAGGATAAGGTATGGCAAAGTGTGAAAGCGGATCTGCGGGGTAGGGAGGTGCGTGCAACGTTACCTCCGGTGGGTACAAAGATGTGGTTTCTGTCCGTGACGGATGAGCGGGGGCTGCAGAGTTCCGGGGAGATACAGTTTGTGCAATGACAAAAATGAGCAGGCACGTGCCGGCTTTTTATGGTTTCTTTTTTCCTGCTTTTCGGATTGTTTTTTTACTGTCGTCCCTTTGTTGCGATTTGGATAATATTAATTCCCTTAGATTTAAGGACGGTATCCAGAGTTTACCCGCAGGGAAATTCGATGTCATATTCGCAACAAAATTTCTGAGATAATTTATCACTATTGAAACACCACTGTTAACTATTAAAGCCTGGCGGTCTTCAGCCGATATATTTTTCTCTGAAAGAGAAAAAACGCCGGCACATTCAGCAAATATGGAATAACCCGGGAGTGGTTTAGTATCCCTGATATTATTGATACTGATTTTTGTAAAAATGGTGATGAATGTGTCATCATTGCCTTTAATGGCAAAATCAATATCGTAAGTATATTTTCCTGCAAGATCACTGAGCTGAGTACTTCGCTCAATTGGTATAAACCTGTATTCACATTGAATTACAGAGAGGTCCTTTAGTTCAAGCGGGGATGGTTTCAATTTCATTGCTACTGATATTTTTTAAATTCAAAGCTTCCTTATAAACATCTTGCGAAGGAGTCAGATTATATCTTACCCATACGGATGTTCCCGGGACGCTGAATTTATGTATGCTTTTCAAAAATGCTTCCTCCGCGGTGCATACCGTTTCCCCTTTTTCGGCCTTTACCGAAATTTTGAATTCAATATTGAGCGCATGCGCCATCTTTGTCAGTATCTCGAGATTGGGAAGTTTATCACCTCTGTACAATTGGGTGATATAGCTTGCCGAGGTTCCGACCTTTTTGGCTAATTCTTTCCGGTTGATGCCTAATATTTCCTGGCAGGTTTGTATCTCTCCCAGGAACTTAAAGGCGAGCATCTGCGTATCATGCTCGATTTGCCCGGCGCTGGTTTGCGGTTTAACAATGGCTTCCCAGGGGTTATTGTTGGGCTGGATATTCTTTGATTTGATATTCATAATTATGAACTTTTTCGATGATAGATTTGATCCCGGATGTATTTTTGGCGCTCTTCTTCTTTTCCAGCAATTCACTGACAATTACGTAAAAAGTACCATTAGCACCGGATACCTGTTTGCAGTACAAGCGAATGTTGCTTCCTCCCTTAAACATTTTTATCGCATAAACATCGTTGATGGCCTTGTTGATGTTTTCTTTGTCATAAAGATCCGTGTTCTTGATGTTGTTTAAGATCAGGCCAACGATATGCTGAAATTTCTTTGTTCTGGCCGGTTCTTCCTGAATGAATTTCAGAATTCTTTCTTCTTCCAGCGCATCGATACAGATAAAGCGCCTGAGTTCTTCTTTGGCGTGGATGATATACGCGATTCTTTCTTTCACAAAATTAAGCTATGGGTTAATTGTTACAAAATTTTTTTTACACTTTATTTTTTGCGCCCTGGGATCAACATGAAATAAATTGACTGATCATTGGTAGAATTACGAGGTTGGGCAGAACGTGGGTAACAAACTGGTTTATCATTATGATGTGGTTTTCTGTAACTAATTTAAACAATTTTTCAATTGGATGCGGTAATACTGCGCAAAAGAAAATTGACAGAACAGAGAGGATATTGGCAGGAGGCTACAACAAAAAAAGCAGGTATCGAAATTAAAACGGTCGCCTGCGTTCATACCGGTACCCAAATAAAAAGAGGATGTACTTTTGATACATCCTCTTTCTCAGAGCGGAAAACCGGGCTCGAACCGGCCACCCTCAGCTTGGGAAGCTGATGCTCTACCAAATGAGCTATTTCCGCAATATGGACAGCAAATATAATAGAAAACTCACAAAATCAAGCAGTCTGCCCCAATTTACTCATCAGCCAGCTTTCTTTTAGCGGGATCAGCCAGTGATTTTCGAGTTCACTCCTGGTGAGCACGGTATTGTTGAGGTAAATTGTATCAGTGTTGATGTATCCTTTTTCCAAAGCATAGGAAACCTGCGCCAGCGGCAGCAGTTGTAGCTTGTCTTTCACGATGAAACCCAGTAGCAGCCGGTCGAACAGGTTTACATTGTACTGGCGCTCGATGCTCTTGATAATGCGTACGGAACTGTCTGTGCTGCATCCACTCACTTCGGATTCCGTTTCATCTGCCATCAGCACGATCACCTGGTCAAATAACAACCGGCCCCAGCCTTTCACAGGCACACCGTGGGAATTCCACTGGCTGGTGAACTGATGCAGCTGTTCTTCGATCTCTTCAGCCTCTCTTTCGGAAAAAGGACGGTTGCTCTGGTATATCCACACCCGGGAAGCGGGGGGAAAATCAGCAGGTAATATATGGGTGATGTCTGTATTCATGTCACAAAGGTACAATTATTGCAAATTCTGCGCGATCATTTCCGCGATGTCCAGCACTTTCACTTCTTCTTCCCTGCCGGCTTCCTTCACACCATCCGTGAGCATGGTCATGCAGAAAGGGCAGTTGGAAGCGATCACGGATGCGCCCGTGGATATGGCCTCATGGCCTCTTTCGAAGTTCACGCGGGTGCTTCCTTTCTCTTCTTCCTTGAACATCTGCGCACCTCCGGCGCCGCAGCAAAGCCCTTTGCTCCGGCATCTTTTCATTTCCACCAGCTCCGCGTCGAGGGTTTCGAGAACTTGTCTAGGTGCTTCGTAAACCCCGTTGGCCCTTCCGAGATAGCAGGAATCATGATAAGTGATCTTTTTCCCCTTGAAAGTGCCGCCTTCCTTCATTTTGATACGGCCCTGATCAATAAGCTGCTGGAGGAAGGTGGTATGGTGAACAACGTCGTAGTGACCGCCCAGTTCGGGATACTCGTTACGGAGAGTATTGAAGCAATGCGGACAGGCAGTGACGATCTTTTTCACGCCGTAGTTGTTCAATACCTGAATATTATTGTAAGCCATCATCTGGAAGAGGAATTCGTTCCCTGCGCGCCTGGCAGGATCGCCGGTGCAGGATTCCTCCTTGCCCAGGATGGCAAAGGAGATGCCTGTTTTATCCAATATTTCCGCAAACGCACGCGTGATCTTTTGTGCGCGCTGGTCAAAGCTGCCTGCACATCCTACCCAAAAGAGCACTTCCGGGGTTTCACCATTGGCAAAATATTCGGCCATTGTTTTTATTTGCATACCATATCTTTTTAACGGGTCCAGGCGTCCCGGTCATCCGGACTGAATTTCCAGGGCGCCATGTTATTTTCAATATTGGAAAACATCATATTCCATTCCTGCGGCGCGCTGGATTCCTCCATCACCAGGTGTCTCCGCATTTGCAGGATAATATGCAAAGGGTTGATGCTGACGGGGCATTCTTCCACACAGGCATTGCAGCTGGTGCAGGCGCGGAGTTCTTCTTCGGTGATGTAATCGCGCAGCAGTGTTTTATTGTCCGGCGTACCGTTATGGCGTCCGACTTCCTCGGCACGGTCGCGCGTTTTCATCATGATGAGCCGTGGGGAGAGGGCTTTGCCGGTTTGTGTGGCGGGGCAGGCGGCGGAACAGCGGCCGCATTCCGTACAGGAATAAGCGTCCAGCAGATTCTTCCAGGTAAGGTCATATACATCTTTTGCCCCGAACTTTGGTACATTATCAGTAGCCGGTGCGGCAGGAGCGAGCTCCGGTTGCATGGCGTACAGCACTTCCTGCTGAATGGCCGGCATATTCTCCATCCGGCCCTTGGGCAGGAGGCTTGCATAGTAAGCGTTGGGAAAGGCCAGCACAATATGCAGATGCTTGGAGAAAGGCAGGTAGTTCAGGAACGCCAGCACACCGAGGATGTGCAGCCACCAGGCGCCTCGCTCCAAGGCCATCAGCGTGCCGTCTGAAAGGCCGGAGAATAAGGGCGTCAGATGACCGGTGATCCAGAAATTACCGGTGAGCAGATAATGTTCGGCGCCACGGCTTTGCAGCACCTGGTCCGCTGTATTCATGGTCAGGAACAGAAGCATGAGCGCGATCTCGGTGATCAGGATGTAGTTGGCATCCGAGCGCGGCCATCCGTCCAGGTCTTTGCTGATAAAGCGTTTTAACTTGATGATATTGCGGCGTATGAGAAAAACGGCGCAGGAAACGGCGACCAGTACGGCCAGTATCTCAAAACATCCGATCAGTACGCCGTAGAGCGATCCCATTACGGGAGCGAATATACGATGCGTGCCGGCCAATCCGTCGATCATGATCTCAAGGATCTCAAGATTGATGATCAGAAAGCCCGCATATACGAAAAAGTGAAGTACGGCTACCAAAGGGTTCCGGAACATCTTTTTCTGTCCGAAAGCCAGCAACAGCACATTCTTCCAGCGCACGCCGGGCTGATCATTGAGCGCTGCGTCTCTCCCCCGAAGGATATTCCGCCGGATACCCAACACCCTGCGGGAGAAAAGGTAAATGGCAAAAACCAATGCTACGAGGAAGAGGAGTTGAGAAACAATTTGCATATCCTTGATTTGACCGGTTGTTATTGCAATTTATGTATTTTTACGCTGCACAAAACCGCTATATGGAAAATAAAAACGTTATCCTGACGCAGGAAGCGATAGAAAAGAAGATTGAACGGATTGCGTATGAGATTTATGAACACAATTATGACGAACCCTCGCTGATATTGGCTGGTATCTGGGACAGGGGGCTTATCCTCACACATAAGATCGCTGCTCATCTTCAGAGGATCGCACCGTTTAAAGTGGAAGTGATGGAAGTAAAGCTGGACAAACAGCGGCCGGAGGGAGTGGAGTTATCGCATCAGCAGGACTTCAGCGGTAAAGTGATCGTGCTGATTGATGACGTGGCCAACTCCGGCAGAACGATGTTATATGCATTGAAACCCTTCCTGCAATACCTCCCCAAAAAAATACAAACCGCCGTGCTCGTAGATCGCCGGCATAAATCTTTCCCGCTTTCCGTGGACTTCGTAGGCTACAGTCTCGCCACCACCCCGCAGGAAATGGTGATGGTGGATGTGGTGGGTGAAGAGATCCGCTCTGCCTATCTCGTGTAGGTCAGAAATAGAGCGCATGCATCTTCAGTTGCCCTGCGCCATTGATCTCCAGCGCCGGTGCGGGTACCTTGATCATATTCAGCGCCTGAAGCAATACTTTCACTCCTCTTTTACGCGTGGGGATCTTCGTGAAATCTATGTCCGGAGACAGGAATAGCTGCCGCGTGCGGCGGATATGGGTGTAATCATACGTATGCCCGTCCACATCTTTCCATCGATTTCCCTTGGCGTCAAACATCCCGTCCGCACTATATCCAACAGCGATATTAAGCCACTTCGGGATGCGGCTTTCCCTCGCAAATGCATGCAGGTTAACGGAGAACCAATACGTTTGGGCATTGTAATCTTTCAAAGTGCGCTCGGCCAGTGTGTAGCCGAACAATTCCCTCGCCCGGGTTCTGAGTATGGGATCGCGGTAATGGATGGGGAACGATGAAAACTTGAGCTGGATGCGGGGTTCGTGCCAGAACAGTTCCTGGCAGATCATCCCTGCGGAACCGATGGCATTGGCCCCCATATCTCCCCAGGAAAATCCCCAATGCGCCGAATGTGCGTCCAGGAACTCGATAACGGATTGATAGGCAAGGCCGCTCAAACCGCCGAACCATATCTGCCGCTTTCGCGAAAGCCCGCTCCAGCGCCAGAGTTCACGGCTGTATTTGGATAGCATGTAAGCAGTGAAAACATGGCCGAACTTGTCCATTTGCAACCACTCCCCGGAATCATTGATAAAATGGAAGCTGCTTTTCTCGTAGCCTTTATACCAGTATTCGTTCAATAACAGCAGAGAACTGCCGTAAACCACCGCGGTACCGGCTCCCAATGCCCATACCCTTCCTTTGATAACCGTGTCCGGCGTTTCGAAAAAACCAGTTCTTTTTCGCGTTTGCGCCGTAGCGGAAGAAAAGATGAGCAACAGCAGGAATAAAAATACTTGTCTGCAGCCAGCCATGCACTTCGGCTATGAAAGTTTCATATCGTGTATGATGTTCGCCACTTTGGCGTCCAGCAGCTGTTCCACTCTTTCCAGGTCGGCTACGCTTTCCAGGTGTTCATGCACGCTGAAATAGAATTTTATCTTCGGTTCCGTTCCGGAAGGGCGCGCGGAGATGCGGCTGCCGTCTTCCAGCAGGAATTGCAATACGTTGGATTTGGGCAGGTCGATGGGTGTTCTTTCACCGGTTGCGAGCGTGGTAACATATTGCAGCTGATAGTCGAATATCTTTACTACCCGGGAGCCATTGATGGTAGCGGGCGGATTTTCCCTGTAGCGGCTCATCATGGCAGCGATTTCTTCGGCGCCTTTCATTCCTTTCTTTGTAATGGAAATGAGCGACTCCTTGTAGAAACCATACCGGATATAGATATCGATGAGCTGCTCGAAAAGTGATTTACCCTGGTTCTTTGCGTAGGCCGCCATTTCACAGATCATTGCTACGGAAGCCACGGCGTCTTTGTCACGCACATTGTCCCCGATCATGTAGCCGTAAGACTCTTCTCCGCCGCAAACAAAATGTTCTTTCCCTTCGAGTCTGTGGATCAGATCAGCGATCCATTTGAAACCGGTAAGGGTATTGTAACAGTGAATGTTATTGCTGGCGGCAAATACATCAATGAGGTCGGATGTTACAACGGTTTTACAGATATAATCGTTCGGTTGTGCGAGACCTTTGCGTTTGCGGGATTCTACGATATAATTGAAAAGCAGTACGGCGGTCTGGTTGCCGTTCAGCAATATCCAGCGGCCGGTATGATCTTTCACGGCAATGCCTACACGATCCGCATCGGGATCGGTACCGAGCAGGATGTCTGCATCCAGTGCAGCGGCTTTTTTCAGGCCAATGCTCATGGCTTCAGCCTCCTCGGGGTTAGGATACACCACAGTCGGGAAATTCCCGTCAGGCTTGGACTGTTCTTCCACCACATGCACATTGGTGAACCCGAAACGTTTCAACACCTCAGGTACCATCGTAATGCCGGTGCCGTGTATCGGCGTATATACGATCTTGAGATCGTGCTGCGCGGCAATCGCTTCCGGATGAATGCTAAGACCCTTGAGCATATTGAGATAAGCTTCATCGATCTCCTTACCCACGATCGTGATGTTCTGTTCCCATCCCGCCCAGTTCACTTCTCCGATACCACTTATCTTCTCTACTTCAAGGATCACGTTCTTGTCGTGCGGTGGTACCAGTTGTGCGCCATCATCCCAGTAAGCCTTGTAACCATTGTATTCGCGGGGATTATGGGAAGCGGTGAGCATAATGCCGCCCTGGCATTTCAGGTGGCGGATGCAGAAAGACAGCTCAGGCGTGGGCCGGAGGCTTTCAAAAAGATATACCTTGATGCCGTTGGCAGCCATCACATTGGCGGCAACTTCCGCAAAGAAGCGGCTGTTGTTACGGCTGTCGTGCGAGATCGCTATTTTAACCTCCCCGGGGAAGGATTTCTTCAGGTAGTTGGCAAAGCCCTGGGTGGCCATCCCTACCGTGTACTTGTTCATACGGTTGGTGCCCACGCCCATCACGCCGCGCAAACCGCCGGTACCAAATTCGAGGTTGCGGTAAAACGCATCGGTCAGTTCTTCAGGGTTCTCTTGCTGCAGCTTGCGTATCGCTGCTACGGTTTCTGCGTCAAAACCGCCATCGAGCCATTGCTCTACTTTGCTTAGAATATTTGCGTCCATACTCAAATAACTGTTTTACAGGGCATTAATGTTCAAACGGACTGTAAAATAAGGAGAAAATCCGAAGCTGTGAAAATCCTTTACAATGGTTATTTTTGCGCCCATGAGGCGGTACGAAGACAATTACAAGCAAAAAGGATTAAGAAAACAATTGGTAGACAACATCCGGCAGAAAGGTATTACAGACGAAAATGTATTGGCAGCCATTAACAACATTCCCCGGCATTTCTTCCTGGATACGGCTTTTGAAGGGATCGCCTATGAGGACCGGGCTTTCCCGATCGGTGAAGGGCAAACAATTTCCCAGCCCTATACCGTGGCTTATCAAACTCAGCTGCTGGAGGTAAAACCATTTGAAAAGGTGCTGGAAATCGGCACCGGCAGCGCTTACCAGGCTTGTGTACTGGGAGAGCTGAAGGCCAATGTCTATACTATTGAAAGACAAAAGAAACTGTTTGACCTGGTGAAACAATTCCCCTTCAAATCAAAATATCCCACCCTCCGGTTCTTCTATGGGGACGGATATGAAGGATTACCCACCTTTGCGCCGTTTGATAAGATACTGGTAACAGCGGCAGCTCCCTACATCCCGGAAAAGCTGCTGCAGCAGCTGAAAATCGGAGGCAGGATGGTGATCCCCGTAGGCGGTCAGGAGGTACAACGGATGCTGCGGATCACTAAAACAGGTGAAGAGGAGTATCAGCAGGAGATCTTTGACGATTTCTCGTTTGTGCCCATGCTGGCAGGAAAGAAGGGTTGATGATTTGAAAACAAAAGGAGCACAGAAAACGGGGGAGAAACCTGGGATGGTGCTCTTTTATTTTTTGCAATGCTAAGGGGAATTGCTAACTTCGAAATACAACTTGAATAAAGACCAATAGCCCTAATCCCGGTAACCCAATAATTGTTAATTCAAGGACTTACACACTGCAAACTCTTCAAAAACTGAAGAA
This sequence comes from Chitinophaga niabensis, assembly GCA_017849435.1. Lineage (GTDB taxonomy): Bacteria > Bacteroidota > Bacteroidia > Chitinophagales > Chitinophagaceae > Chitinophaga > Chitinophaga niabensis_A. Next base: position 203,786 of record JAFIGY010000020.1, on the reverse strand, counting down.
GAGTCATCCTATTATTTTCATCACCCTAAAATCTATCCGCTATGAAAAAGATGCATTTCAAAATGGCCTTAGTGGCTCTCTTCACTCTGGCATTTACCTTTTTTTACTTTATTTCCTGTAGAAAGGGAAGTTCAACTGCAGAAAATACACGTCAAAACGTGAAGGCAGTACTCGTAAATGACATTTTACAACTTGAAAGTATCAGCACAATCGGTGATGTTTATCTTCCTGAAGGAACAACGTTGCAGTACACCAGTCAAGACAGTTCGGAAGCAAGCATAAAATTACCGGCGGGATATGCCTTTCTGAAACTGGATTCTGTAACAGGATCATACGTTACAGATACATCGAAAGCAATATATTTTTGCAAGTGTACCGGCAAAAAAGACTGTATTGTGATGTACTTTGTTACCAGTAAGTCTTTTGGCTGCCTACAGCAAAACTGTACCGGTAATTGTATTGGAGGATTTAAAACAACGCAACAGAAGGTTGTTGGTGTGGTTTATATAGCAAATGACCATTTGGAGGTTGCAGATAGCAGTATTGTTCAGAATATGCCAGTGTCCGAAGAAGGGATGAGAGCAATTGTGCAACTGCCGGCAGTTCAGGCGGAGGCGGAGAGAAGTTATGATTCTCTTTATGCAGGCCGTACCAGGCCTGACTTCAGCAATATTGACCCGAACAATTTGCCTTCCGGTTATTTTATAGGCGGATTCACCGTTTACGGTGTAAAGGTAGGGCTGGTTCTGCCAAACGATGAGGCTTTCCTGTCGTCCAGGCCGGAACTGAGGGCGATGGCGGGAAGCCCCATTCCTACATGTACTTGTTCGGATGATGCACCCGGCAAAAAATGCGAACTTAAGAAAAGTAAAGGCCCCACAGGAAAGGTGTTATTAATTTTTTGTTGGGGGTGCAAAACCTGCACCATGACTATTAAAACTACTCTCAAACCGGTTGATACTACGATTGTGACAGATTGAATATTGAGGCTGCTACCTTCAGTGGGTATGTGAAATAGATTAAGGGAGAGGACGTCTTGAAAGTAAAAGAGACGCCCTCTTCTTTTTTAATTATTATCTTACGTAACATAAATCGGCCATGTTTAGATATGAGATATGTTTCATTTGTCTTCATTATCCCATTTTTGATTTTGATAGGTACAGCACCGGCTTTTCCCCAAGACCTGAAATCCCAGATGGATCAATTGACAAACCGACTGAATGTTTATACCGAAAACAACCGGCAGATCTCCGTCTATTTGAAAGCTGCCAAAAATATCTACATCTGTGGCGAGGACCTCTGGTTTCATGCCTATGTGCTGGATGCGCAACTCTTAACCTTGTCCAACCTGGATCGAACACTATATCTGCAACTGCAGCAGAAAGACAGCGATACTGCCGTGTGGCAGGAGATGTACCCGATCGTAGACGGGATATCGCGTGGACATGTATACCTGCCGCAGACTTTACCGGAGGGGGATTATTTATTGAAGGCCTATACTGCCCATTCGTTCCTCGGAGGACTGGCGTACTTCTACGCTGTAGAGCCGCTCAAACTATTCCATGAACCAAATACGATAAGAAAATATAACACGCAGCCTGACACCCTTGCAAAACCGCGTGGCAGGCTCCAGTTCACCGTTTTCCCGGAAGGTGGTAACCTGGCGGCGGATGTGGAGAACCGGGTGGCCTTTAAGGCAGTGAAAGCGGATGGAAACCCCGAAGATGTTGCCGGAACGTTGCTAAAAGGAGATCAGCCGGTATTGAATTTTAAGACGATGCATGCAGGGATGGGAAGTTTTACCTTCAAGCCGGAGAAGGGCGCCAAATACCTGATCCGGCTTGAGCATAACGATAGCCTGTATGCTGTTCCCGAGGCACAGGACAATGGTATCGTCCTGCATTTTGAAAAAAGAGAAAATGACAGCCTCACCTTTAAAATCATTGCCAGTCACCCGGCCGGTAAGAGGAGGGTTTTTCTGCGCCTGCAAATGCGGGGAATGGTGCAGTATATGGCCAGTGGAGTGCTTGGGGATAGCCTTGGAATAAGGCTTCCTACCGGAAATATGCCGCAAGGCATTGCAGAGGCAACACTTTTTGATGAGCGGTTGCAGCCTTTGGCGGAGCGGTTGGTATATCTTAACCCCGATAAAAAATTGACCATCACCTTTAGTCCGTTTAAAGAAGCATACGGGAAAAAGGAAAAGGTAACGGTAAAGGTCAGAACAACCGGCCCGGATGGGAAGCCCGTACAGGCCCTGCTAAGCATGAGCGTGTATGACAGCTTATTCAGTTATGCAGGATATGCAAAAGACATCCTGAACTATTATCACCTCACCACACAACTTCGCGGAAGGGTGTATGATCCTGCTTTTTATTTTGATACAAGAAACCCCGACCGCGCAGATGCATTGGATCTGTTGCTGCTGACGCAGGGCTGGCGCCGGTATGCCTGGAATGAAGAATTAATCGCCGGACAAATAAAAGAAGAAAGACCGGTCTTATCAGACAGTATACAGGCATGGCTTGTCAGCAGGCACAAGAGAACAAATGTGGAAAATGAAAAACCGGTATCGCTCATGATGTTTAACTATAACAAAAGCGTGATGCAGGTAGGGACTGCAGACAAGGCAGGGACGTTTTACCTGCGCCCGGAGCATCTCGCGATCGGTTCCCGGGTTTTCGTCAAATATGTTTCGGAAAAAGAATACCGTATTAATACCGCCAGTCCTTTCGATACGATTAAACAGGCCGAGACGGTACTGCATCCTGTTTATCTGTTTGCTGAAAAAAGCCCGGAGAAGAAAAAGCCTGTGGCGGACACCGGGTTTTTACAATATGGCAAAACATTGGCGGGCGTTACTATTACCGGAAAAGGCACGGGTTTCGGGGACAAATACCTGGGCTACCTGGATAGCATTGCTAAATTTGAAGGCGTTATGGATTTTGTGGGCGGCTGCGGCTGGTTGAATTGTCCCGCCTGCGGAAGTGGTACAAAACCCGTGGAAGGTCATAAATATTATGAGCTGATCGAACCTAAAAGAAGCGAAGTAACAAAGCACCCCTTTTATTTTATAGTGGAAAACAGACGGGAGGTTGTTTATCATTATCCGAAGTATACCGAGGAAGAGCTGTTGAAAAAATTCAAAATGGGAGTGATAAAAGGATATTATCAAAGCCGGCAATTCTATGAACCGGATTATGATAAGGAGCCTGCCTTTGCCGCGGATGCTCGTAATACGCTGTTCTGGAAGCCGGATATTGTAACGGACAGGAACGGAGAAGCCACGATCAGTTTTTTCTCGTCAGATATTCGCGGACATTTTACGGGATTGGTGGAAGGAGTGGGGGAAGATGTGTTGCTGGGCACAAACCGGTTTGGTTTTTCGGTAAGATAGGTAAGACAGATAAGATAAAAAGCCCCTATGTTTTTAGCATAGGGGCTTTTACTTAATATAATACTGAAACTAAAACTAAAACCCTTGTCCGGTATCCATCTGCATGCCTTCACCGTTGCTACGGTTGTTCCTGCGTTTGAACAGCTGTGTATCAAACTTGCCGAAACGGTAGCTGAAGGTAAGCCTCAGCACGCGGGATTCCCGCTTGCGAAGGAAGTGCTGGGAGAAAGCATCATCCAGCTGATCCATTTCAAACTGGCGGGTATTGAACACATCACTCAGGCTGAGCGTGAGGGACGCTGCTTTATTTTTCATGAAGTCCTTACGCAGGGCAACATCCACTGCGCTCAATCCTTTGATGGTACCCTGTGCCGAAGTGGGGATCATCATGAATCCGCCACCGCCGCCTCCGCCACCGCGACCTCCGCCACCACCGCCGCTGCTGCTGGGCAGTGTGATCGTGGGAGCCTGGTAGTTGGCGGATACCTGGAAGGTGAAGTTGGCAGGCAGTTTGGTTTCAGAGTTGATCTTCGCCATCCAGGAGAATTTCCTGTTGGTGATGAACTCGTTGGTCTTGGGGTTCAGCACATCCAGCTCCTGTTGGTACAGGTTCACGTTGGTGGTGATATCCCAGCCCTGCACCACCTGGTTCTTCAGCGTGAGTTCTGCGCCATAGGAATTGTTCTTATGCGCATTCACGAAAGTAGACAGCAATGAGTCCTTGCCGATCACTGTGCTGTACATGGTGATCAGGTCGTTGGTATTGCGGAAATACAAGGTTCCAAGGAAGTTGTGTTTCTTCCAGGTCTTCATGTAAGAAAATTCGAGGCTGTTGGTATATTCCGGCTTCAGATCGGGATTACCTTCCCGCTGGTTCTGCGGGTCGGAGATATCCCGGTAAGGGATCAGCTGGAAGAAGTTCGGCCTGTTCACCCGGCGGGAATAGTTCAACTGCAGTTCCTGATCTTTTTCCAGTTTGTACGACAGGTACACGCTGGGGAAGAAGCCGGGACTGGCTTTGGTAGGACTGAACTTCTGGCCCTTGTTGGGGATCTCGCCGGCATACACATACTGCTCTACCCGTAACCCCAGCTGGTAACCGAAGTTTTTGATGGCGTTGGAATAGTTTGCGTATGCAGCGTAAATCTGTTCGTTGTATTTATAGTCTGTGGAAAGACTGTCGATCTTCACGGGATCACCGGCCTGATTGCGGTTAAACACATCATACGCGCTGGTATAATCACGCAGTGTGGCTTTTGCGCCGGTCTCGAATTTGCCGTTGGTGCCGATGGGATTCACATAGTCTGCCTGCAGGGTATAGAAGTTCGTTTTACCATCGCTGATGTTGGATTGGAAACGGCCGGGCCCGATGGGATTGCCGTTCATGTCCTGCAGCTGGGTATGGAAACCGCCGCTCCTGTCGTTATTGCTCAGGTTCATGGAAGCGTCCGCTGTGAATTCCTTGTTCGGCTTTGCGAACAGGTGTTTGAAACCAAGGGTGGTGGTGTAGTTCCGGAATCCGAACTTATTGTCCGTGATACGCTGGTTCTGACCGCTCCAGCTTTTGTTGACATCACTGAAGATGTTCTGCTGGTCTTCGTAGTTCTTGAAATTCCCGCCTACGATGTTCTGGCCAACGGAGAAGGTGTTCCGGTTGTCCAGGTAATAATCCAGACCCAGGCGGCCGAACTGAAAACGTCCGCCACTCCGGCTGTCTGAGGTCTGGTGGGTATAGTCTTTGGGCGTGTTAGGGGAAGAGAAATTGGTACGGTCTGTAGTACCATCTCCCCAGTTGCGGTTAGCGTTGAAGTTGTAATTCAGGGACACGTTGAATTTTCCCTGGCGGACGTTGAAGTTACCGCCGGCATTGTACTTGTCGTTCGTACCGATACCTGCAGTCACCTGGCCGTTGAAACCGGCTTTCTTGTTTTTCTTCAACACGATGTTGATGATGCCGCTCATGCCCTCGGCATCGTATTTGGCGGAAGGATTGGTAATGAGTTCAATACTTTCGATCGCGTCCGCAGGGATCTGATCGATTGTAAGGGTGCTGGGTTTGCCGTCCACAAAGATGTTTGGCGAAGCGTTCCGTACCGTTACATTCCCGTCGATATCCACGTTAACGGCCGGTACGTTCTTGAGCACATCGGCGGCGGTACCGCCTGCGCTTACCAGGTTACGGTCCACATTGAACACCTTTTTATCGATGCCCATCTGAAAAGCGGTACGCTGACCGGTTACCTGTACTTCATGCAATGATTTGGCATTCGCTTCAAGGCGGATGTTACCCAGGTCCTGCGAAACGTTCTGCGGGGTTACGGTTACTTTTTTAAACACCGGTTTGTAACCCATAAAGTTGATGCGGAGGATAAAGGCACCGAAGGGCACGTTCTCAAAAATGAAGTCCCCGTTGGATTTGCTCAACATGCCCGTTACAACGCCGGAATCCCGCTGCCGCAGCAGGGCTACAGAAGCGTATTCCACGGACTGCCTGGTTTGTGCATCCTGTAATTTGCCATATACCACGCCGATCTGGGGAATGTTTCCACCGTTCCCTCCCGGCCGTTGCTGACCACCGGCTCCGGGGGCTCCACCTCCCGGTCTGCCGCCGCCCTGGGGCATCTGTGCGATCGCATACATTTGCATGACGATCAACCCCAGTAATAATGCGTACAATTTTTTCATCTTACGTTACTTTCTTTACTCAGATTTAGTTAGACGTTGTTTTTATCCAGACCTTTTGCGGAATTTGCATTTGCAGAAACAAAAGTAGGGGCAATTCGGATCAGCCCGAAGACTAATTGATAAAGGGACGGATTATCGCGACAAAAGCAGCGAAAACAGGGGTAAAAGGTATTAACGGTATTTAACAATCACATGGGCGTTACAACACTACCAGCAGTAACTGGATGCATCCGATCACGAAACCGATGGCTGCACTGATCCAGCCCATTTTTGCGAGCCCGCTGCCCAGTTGCCGGTGCAGCGCCTGTTCAGTACTTTCGGCGGAGAGCCCTGCGATCTTGCCGGCTACAATGGTTTGAAGGTCAAGGTCTTTTCGGGTGTTCTGCAGGTATTGATCGATCAGCTTCGGGAAGAGCAGGTCCAGTTCGTTCGCCAGCGTGGTCTTGATCTGCTGGATGGTGCTTTCCCCGATGAACATCGAGATCATGGGCATCGCTTCCGGCAGTTTCTTGCGCAGAAAATGTTCGAGATGCTCTTCCACATAAGGTTTGATGGCACTGATCTTTTGCGGATCTGTTAGTTTGTTGCGGATATCGTCAAAGGAAAAGAACTGCTCTGCCACCATTTTCCCCAATTGATCGCCCAATTGCTGTTGTTGTTTGGGGAAAACACCCTGCAGGGTGAACAATCCCAGGTTCACCGGTTTTACAGGATGGAAAAGCAGCCAGAGTGCCGCCCGATTTACGAACCAGCCGGTGAAGGCTGCCAGGAAGGGTATGAGGTAAAGCAACATGATCAACGTCTTTAAAAAAGAAATGGTCTCTTTGTTTTTAAAGAGACCATTCTTATAAGATGGGTGACTGAGGGGTCTCGAACCCCCGACCCTCAGAACCACAATCTGATGCTCTAACCAACTGAGCTACAGTCACCATGTGTGTTTTGCGGAGTGCAAAGTTAACGTAATTCGTTCTCATTTTCCAAATGTCATCCAAAAATCTTTTTTAAATATAACTGTTTTTTTTGGTGAGGATAAAGTGTTGAAGCTAAGATGACTAACATATGGCGGTTGGAAATCTGTGGCAAAGGAGGGTTATGCACATGATTTCCACAGAAAAAAGCGTATCTTTGCTTTTCGCAAAATATAACCCATCAACTTACTAGCCCGGCATTGCGAAGTGCTGGGCTTTTTGTTTGTATGAAATGAAGAAAAATTATATAAAATACTGACATACATCTAATTATGCATATGGATCAGCTTAAATTGAAATTACAGGAGTATTATCAGCGTTATCAGAAGCTGGACAGGAAGCCCCGGAAAGAAAGCGGTGAAGTCGGGGAAGGGTCGGTTCAGGAGATGGAGAACGACATCCTTACGCAATTCGGCCTGCCCGTTTCCAAGCGGTTTGTACAGATCCTGCACGACTTTGTCAATCACAGTGTAGTGAACGATCAACTGCTGGATTACGTAAGTAAGAAATTGCGCACCGCCGCCCGTAAGTATTTATTGTCACCGGTTATGAGTGATCTCGAACAGCTGACACTGGCCCGCGATCAGAAGCGGAGCCCGTACGATGTGTTGCCGGAACTGGGATATCCGGCGCATGACTACGCCATTTTCCTGGTAGGAGAGTTGTTGTACCGCCGCAACATGGCCGCACAGGATGTGCTGGATGAGCTGCAGCGCGCGCAAAAACACGACAGTTGGGAAGATTTGCTGGTGCTGAGCAAGGTGCACAATTATTCCAGCCACGAGCTGTATGCGAAACTAAAAAAGCAGCAGCTGCGTTTCGTGGATGATTTCATTCAGCATCTGCGCCGGCAGGAGGTGGCCAAGCCGCGGAACAAACGGCTTACGCCTGCAGAGGAAGGGTATAAGCCCAACTACAAAACCATTTCAAAGGTACAGATAGAAGACATCGTTTTTGACGACAAAACTACGCCGAGCCTTTTCGGAAAGATCCGGAGCGGCAGCCGGTATACCCGTATCACCATCGGGCTGGAGTTCTCGGAGCTTAACCAGTTGCTGATGAGCAGCGGTGAACTGGGCGTGGAGATCAGCAACGCTATCAAGAAACGGCTTGCCAACCCTGCTGTTGAAAAGCCGATGGTGATCGATATCAAAGCGGAGTTCGGTGAGCCGCTGAAGCTGGATAACTGCTACATGGAGGTCTACAAACCGCAGCATAAGGAAGAAGGGAAATGGATAGAGGACAAGGATGCCTTTTACTTTGTGGACAAGATACTTTCTAAAAAGGAATTCGATAAGAAAGCGAAGGAAGAGGAAGTGAAAACAAAGATCCAGGAATGCCTGGAGCTGATCGGCGGTTCTTATGTTTATTATCAACGCCTTCGCAGGCTGGGCATATCTGAAGAAGAGGCACAGCTTCGGGCGGGATTGCAGGATGAATTGCTTTTCAAACTCAGCTTCTTCCTGAACAAGCTTAAAGATTAAGAGAAGACGGGGCCATCAGTTCAACATAAAAGATGGTCCCTTTTTTATTTTTGTTCTCCACCCATATCCTTCCACCGTGGGCCTCCACAATTTGCTTGCTGATGGCCAGCCCCAGGCCAAAGGATTCTTCGCCCAGCGTACCGGCCCTTCTTGTTTCATGCGGCATACTGAATATCTTTTCCTTCAGCTCCTCCGGTATACCAATACCTTCGTCTTCTACCGCTATCCGCAATCTTGTATCTTCCTGTTCCATCCATACGTGAATAGTGGTACCGGATGGACTGAACTTGATGGCATTGCTGATGAGGTTGCTGAAAACACGCCAGATCTTTTCGCGGTTCACGGGAATGACGGCCGGTATGGTCTCCAGCAATATCTGTTGCCCTTTCTCCCGGGCTCTGGCTTGTAACATATCTACACAGTACTTCAGCATCACGTGCACTTCCATAGTCTCTTTCTGTGCTTCCTGCGAGATTTTCAGGTGCAGGAGATCGTTGATCAGATGCAGTGCGCGGTCCCCGGATTCCTTCATCATGCGTAACAGTTCCTGGTTCTTTTCCTCTGTAATGCCACCATATTGCTGCAGGATATCGGTGATGGTGATCATGGCACCTACGGGATTGCGGAGGTCGTGCGCCACTATTTTCATCATTTTGGAATTATCCTGTTGGCTTTGCTCGAGGGCATTGAGGCTTTCTTCCAGGTATTCGTTCTGGGCAGTAACGCGCTGGTTAAGCATTTCCAGTTCTTTCACATGTTCCCGTGATTTTTTCCAGTTGCGCCAGGTTTGAAAAACTATGATAGCCGTCATCACGAAGAACAACAGCACGATGATCAGGTAGAGGGTTTTCAGTTCGCTTTGCCGTTTCAACACTTCTATTTCCCGGTCCTGGGACATGTGTTCGAACTCTTTCCGGATGTCTACCAGGCTGAGGGCTTCGTTGGCACTCGTTACGGAGTCTTTCAGTTGCGTATAGGATTGCAGGGCGGCATATGCATTTGCCACTTCTCCTGTTTCATCAAAATATTTCGATTGCAGTTTGAGCAGGCGTAGTTTTGGTGTGATCCGTGGTAACGAATCGACATATTGCTTCAGTGTCTTCAACACCTCCCGCGCTTCGTCATGCCTGCCCTGGCTGAGATATAAGGTGGCCAGCTTGATCCTTGTAAACTGGGCATCATCCGGATCATTGGCTTTCCTTTCATTGATACGGATGCTTTCTTTGAACAGCCGTTCGCCGGAGGCGGTATCCCCGACAGCGAGAGATGTTTCCCCCAGATTTCCATATATCACTGCTTTGGCAGTTTCCACGAAGGTCTTTCTTGAAGGGGATGTGACAAAAGTTCCATTCCATTTGTCGATATACCGCAAGGCGCTGTCGTAAAAATAACGGGCACTGTCATATACTTTCAACTGGGCATAGCACAACCCAAGGTTATCCAGCTGCCCCTGTTGCAACGCAAATCTCATAAAGGGATTTTCCGTGCAATGACCGGCCAGTCCAAAGGTTTCCCTGAAAAAGGGAATGGCATCGCGGAACTTCCCCTGAGTGTAGTAGGCATAAGCCAGCCGCAAGCTGAATTCATTGAAATAGCAGGTATCATGACTTTGCTGAACAACCTGTTTGCCTTCGTAGAAATGAAGAAAGGCATCTGTGTATCTTCCTTTTCTTATCAGTATGTCTCCCTGTCCCAGTAGCGCCCTTGAGTAGACTTTGATGTAATCGGGGTCAGTCAGCTTGTCTTTGAAAAGGTAGATGATGCTGTCGTGATACATCTTTGCTTTGTCATAATCTTTCGGGATATCCTGATAATAGCTGGCTTTATATGCGTATATGTGGGAGAGATCCAGCAGGCCTGCAGCCGGAAATGCCGCATATGCGGAATCCAGCAGGCGCAGCGCTTTACCGGGGTTCTCCGGCGCAATGCTGTCGCTTACGGTAAATAAGGGTTCAAAGTAAGCACGATGGTACACGTCGTTATGGCTGTGCCTGCCGCAGGAAAACAGGAATGGCAAAACAAACAGGCAATACACAAAACGACGCAGACACATACCCATCACGTAAGGAGGCTCCATCATAAGATAAGGTTGAGCAAGGGTTATGCTGATGACTCTGACAGCATTTAGATCAAGTTACAGAATTATTCAGAAATAACAGTAATCGCACAAACATGTTTATATGGCCCCACTGCGACTAATTCGCAGTAGATAAAATTTTAATTTGATCCTGTTTTTCAGTAGCTTTAAGAAGACCCGTTACCCCTTATGCATCACCAAAATCCCGACATATGAAAAGAGTATTGTCATTATGCATGGTTTCCATGCTCTTCATTGTTATCAGTTCGTTTGCGCCTGTTCGTTCCTCATCATCAGGCATTGCACGCCTGCAGGTGAAAATGTTTACAGGAGATGAAACATTCACGGTATCCGCCGGGCCGGGTATAGGAGCGCGTGAGATTGTACTGGAGGTTTGGAGAACCGGGCCGGAAGCGGGGACAGGAAACGTGGAGTTTGATGTGGACATCATGTATAACGGTCTGCCTTCACAGGTAGGAACGCATCATGTTACCATGTATAGCGGGCAAACGCACCTGATAACGTATCAGCAGACGCCGGTAGTGATAGGTACAGATGCCTGGCCGGTAGGGGATGTATACAATGTTGTATACTATTGAGCAGTACATATAACACGGCTGCCAAATGTTACAGGGCAGCCGTGTTGGTTGATTATTTTTTAGTGATCTTCTTTTTGATAACCGCATTTTCTTTTTCCAGTGCGTCGATGCGTTTATTTTGATCGATGAGATGCAGGGTCAGTTCTTCGATCTTCTGCAGGAGCTTTTTATTCATTTCTCCTATGTCGATCCCTTGTTCGGCCACCTCGCCGGCGGAGGGAATATCAGGCAGGTGTTTGTTGATGCGCACGAATTTTTCTACGAATGATAAGGCAGGGAGTTTGTAGCTGTCTTCAAACACAAAGTCCGCCCAGCCGGTTTGCGTGACTTTTATTTTTTTTGCGTACATCGTTCCGTTGACGGCGAGTTTTGCATCGGACTGCGGGTTCTGGCAGCCGATGCCCACGCGGCCATCGTCTTTGATGATCAGCGCTGTGCCGGTATTTGCACGCCAGAAGCCGATGCCATCGTTCAGTCCCGCTGCGGTATTGTTATCTCTTCCGAACCACCATGCCTGTTGGCCATTGTCATTGAAGGTAATACTGCGCTGGGCGGTTGTGGAGCCGTCTATGGTGAGGGAGCCGTATCCATCGGCTGCGGGTTTGTAGATATGGAGTTTGCCCGTGGGGGTGAGGGTGCCGATACCCACCCTGTTTGCGCCTAACTCATCATCCGCCAAAGTGATCGTTTTGATATCCGGCGAAAAACCGGGGATGTTCTGTGTGACAGGCGCGCTGAAGAAAGTAACAAACTGGTAATCTGCAGGGTTGGTAAGCGAGAATTTGTCCAACTGATAGTGCACTCCCACTGCATTGGCTTCTACCTGCCATTGTGTATAATATTCTGCTTCGAGGAAAATATCCCTGTAATAATTGGGTTGATCCAGGTAACTGTTACCGGCAGATGTTTGTTCTCCCAATACGAGTCTTCCTCTGTGAACAGCTGCGCCATATGCTTTGGTACAGTAGATCGCCGGCGTGCTGGATCGAACAGTGATGATGTATTCCATGTAACCGGCGGTGTAATAGTCCTGCCGGAGTGTAAATCTGATACTATTATAATCGCCCCAGTTAACGGCATTATAATATATTCTTCCAATGCAATGCCGTACAGCCTGTGTGCCGTTTGCGCCCAGTCTTGAACTATTCCAATTGTAAGTAACATTTGATGTTTGCGCAAATAGAAGGTTGGATGCTGTAAGCATCAATAGACAAAGGGATAATAATTTTTTCATGTCTGAAGGGATTTAAAGCGGGTAAAACAAAACGGGGAGATGAACTTCATCTCCCCGCACAATATAAAGCTTTTAAAGTTACTAGAAGTTCTTCACCACTCGTCCCACGCGTCCGAACTGATCCATCGCTTCCACCACCACGCGGTAATTTTTGGTGAAATCATTGTTGTAGAAAATAATGCGGCCGGTGTGATTGGCGGAATCTACACGCAGGGAGGGGGTCCAGTACAGCGTAAGACGCTTGTCCGGCAGGTTGTGCACGGCCTTTTTTACGGCATAATCCGGGCTATAGAATTCCTTGATGATCTTGTAGCCACCCTTTTTCATGAGCTCCATGCCTCTCGCATTGGGATTCCCTTTGTAGTCGCCACCCCTGCGGGTCCATACAGCAATGGCGCCACCGGCTCCTCCGCCGGCCCCTCCGAAGAACGGCGGGCGGAATACTTTGATCATCGCCACGTCTGACATGGGGATGGAAGCGATCGTGCTGATATCAACGGGCATCTGGTCGAGGTACACGCCCGGAGTACCGCCACGCCAGCTGAGCTGCGGAGCGTTGATATCTCCGGTGATCTGCAGGCCGGGCACACGCGCCTGGAGGTATTGGAACACGTTGAAGGAAACAGGGGTTTCCTGTGTGAGATCAAATGTGTAGGCATCTCCGCCGGCAAACAGGCCGGAAGTGTACCTTTTTTCGGTAGACTCCTGTGGTGTGGGTTTCTTGGCGTTGATGTTCACTTCTTTCAGATAAATAGTACCATTGAGTATTCTCCTGTTCACGGCATTGCCCTCGGAAACCGTTGCCAGATAATTCTTCAGCACGCGGTTATCCATAGGAGGCGGAGGGAGCAGGGGGACGGGCGTTTTCACTGCGGAATAATTGTCAAAGAAATGCCGGTCGAACTGCACATTCACATCTTTCCATTTCTTGTTTGTCATATTACCCTGGTAATATACATTGGCGGTATCATTGAAGAAAAGGCCGGCCAGTGCGAATTTACCCTTGGGTGTTACCGGGGCGGAGGCAATGGCCATCGAGCTGTCTATCATAAGCCGGATCATGAAGGTCACATTTCCGTCCGTTACCGGCTGATGGCCGGATGTATAGGCGGTGCCGGTGATTGCAAGGCCCTGTTCATAAGGATGTACGATCTCGGGGAATTTATTGTTGAGTATCTGCTGCCAGTTGAAGCGCCTCCAGCCGTTAGTGAGCATCACCAGGTCCAGCGCCTGTTGGGTGGTAGCGCTGTCGTTCCGGAAATACCAGTAAGGATTGTGCACATAGCCATGGATATCGGACGTCAGGAAGGTGTGGGAGATGATGTTGTTCGCATCCGGGTCCTGCGCCACCTGGTCCGCATCTGTAACGGAAACGCTTATACGACCACGCATGGAATCCGGCACCTGTAGCACCAGTTCTGTGCGCTGGCGGGGACCTTTATTGAGTTCCTGCGGGTCCAGGAAGAAATCGAGCAGATCTTTCTTCTGGTTGATATATACAATGCGTTCGCTGAGCGGACGGGCATTTTTATCGAACAGGGTTAGCTGCATGATGCCGGAGGGCAGGTCTTTGGTAGGTATAAGACCGCTTACCTTTCCTTCCGCAATATTCAGGGAGGCTTTATAGATCAGCTGGTTCTGCATTTGCGCTACGAGGAACAGTTCGTTATTGCTACTGTCCAGCCCGTTGAACCCGGTAAGGAAGAAGATCCGCTGGCTGCGGTTATATACGCGCAGGGCCACACCGGATGCTTTGGCGGCAGGCAGATTGAAGGTTTTCTGCTGTCCGCCGGCCGACTGGATGACGGCTTTGTAGGTTTCGCCGGGAGTGGGTTTGACCTCGAAGCTGCCCATCCCGTCATGCAGGGTTTCGATCACTGCCACCTGTTTATCTTTGCTGTCCCGCACTGCGCCTACTACTTTAATAGGGTATCCGTTCTGATCGATGGCCTTGAAGGCAATAATGCCGTTCACGTCCTGGATCATATCCCCGCCTTCCGGGAAGAACTGCACGGAAAAGTCTTTACCCGTTTCCACATCGCCGGTCTTGCTGGTTTTGGGATCCATAATCTGGATATTCTTGTAGAAAAGGAAAGTGGTATCGAAATTAAGCATCCATGCGGTGTACGCTCTTACCTGGTATAGCCCTGGTTTGACGCTTTCGGGCAGGCTGAATTCCCCCGCGGCGCCGCCTTCATTCACCAACAGCAGTTCTTTCTGTACGATGGCGCCTTTCTGATCCCGCAGTTCTGCGTAAAGGTTCCGTGCGCCCAGAGCGGGAACATCATTGAGGGTTACGTAAGCGGAGAACCAGATCGTTTCCCCCGAGGCGTAGTAATCTTTGTCAAAATGCAGGTATACCTTTTCCTGCGGATACGTGTTCGTGAATTTTTCCAGCGCTTTTGCGATCCGGTCCGCCCAGTCATCCGGTCCGGTAAAGCCCAGCGCCCCCCAGATACCGGAGGCCAACAGCGCGGTTATCAGCAGGGAACGCACTTTCTTCAGGGATTTGCTTTGCATGGCAACGATGATGTGTTTAAACCAACAAGATAGTGAATTACGAATAATTAGTAGATAAAGATCGGTAGAATTTTAACATTTCGTTTTTTAAATCGATAAGTACGAAATTCGCGGCGGAAGCCGGAATGGCAATCATGGATATGGATCAGGACAAATTTAAGTATAAAGACAGGCTGGTAGTTACGGGTGGAGGGGCCGCCGGTTTTTTTTGTGCGGTGAATGCCGCCCGGCTGCATCCCGGACTGGAAGTATGGTTGCTGGAGAAAACAGGCAAACTGCTCTCCAAGGTGAAGGTCTCCGGAGGCGGCCGTTGCAACGTTACGCATGCACTTTACAGCATTCCGGAAATGGTAAAAAAATATCCCCGCGGTCCGCAGTTCCTGAAAAAATCATTCACTCATTTTTTTGTGCCGGATACCATTGCCTGGTATGCGGAAAGGGGCGTGCAGCTCAAAGCGGAAGAAGATGGCCGGATGTTCCCCGTGACGGATGATTCCCAGACGATCATCGACTGCCTGTTGAAGGAGGCGGACCGTTACCGGGTACAAGTGGAAACGCATGCGGAAGTGGTCCGGATGGAGAGGGAGGGAGACGGATGGATATTACATCTGCAAAACGGAAGAACGATAAATACCCGCTATGTGTGCATTGCCGCGGGTGGATATGCACAGCCGGAGAAATTCGGCTGGCTAAAGGCATTAGGGCATTCGATAGAGCCGCCTGTGCCTTCGCTGTTTACATTCAACATGCCGGGGCATCCCGTCACAGCATTGATGGGTGTTTCCGTTCCGCAGGCGCAGGTGAAGATTGCCGGCAGTAAATTACAGGAAACCGGCCCTTTGCTGATCACACACTGGGGAATGAGCGGACCGGCCATTCTGCGACTGTCTGCCTGGGGCGCGCGATATCTGCAGGAACAGCATTACAGCTTTACGCTGATCGTGAACTGGTTGCCGGACCAACATGAAAGCGAGCTCCGGGAAACCTGGTCACAGCTGCGACTGGATATGGGCGGACAAATGATACGTTCAAGAAATCCGTTTGGTCTGCCCCAACGGTTGTGGGAATTCCTGCTACAACAGGCAGGCATACACGAAAATTTACGATGGGCGGAGATACCGGCCAAAGAACAGAATAAGTTGATCCGGTGTTTGACGGGTATGGAGTTTCATGTGAAAGGCAAAACCACGTTCAAGGAAGAGTTTGTAACCTGTGGCGGCATCCGTTTGTCAGAGATTGATCCGAATACGATGCAAAGCAGGCTGGTACCCGGACTGTTCTTCGCCGGGGAGGTGATGGATGTGGACGGGATCACGGGTGGATTTAATTTTCAGCACGCGTGGACGAGCGGATGGCTTGCCGCGCAGTTGAAAAGCTAAGCCCTGCCTGCCATCCGAACCAGCCGCGTTCGCTTTCCGAAGAGAATACAGTAAGATACCCTTTCCCCAGGCCCCCTCCCGTCCGCTTGAAATCCGCGTACGAAAAAGCCGGTCCGGCATGCACGCCCACCCAGGGCAATAACCGGAAATGCAGCAACGGCTGGAACCGGTAAACGGTGGACAGCTGCTCAAAGCTGCGACTGACAATGGTTTGCTGGATAACGTCGGTGGTTACGGCCCAGCGGTTATTCAGCGTGAATTCCCTTCCGATCCCAAAACCGAACTGGTAAAGGGAATCGTTCATCCCGGCGGTGATCAGGGTATAGAATTGTTTTCTGCCCGTTTTGAGGGTGATATTATACCGCATGATATCATCTGAGGAAAGCATCAACCGCTGATATCCATTCTTCCGCACGATATTGATCAGCCCGAAGCTGAAGCCGGAGGAGGAATCTGCCACATTGATGAGTGCAAACTGCGCGCCGCGGAGCTTTCCGCTGTAGTTGTATAATGCGCTAACCTGAAGGCCGCGCGTTTCGCCGTTGTTGCGATTGATGGCGCCGGATAGCTGCGCGCCTTGCATGCTGCCGCCTGCTGCACTAAAGATACCGGCGATCTGGCAACCGCGTAAGTCCCTGCCGGCGTTGTTGAGCCCACCGGTGATCTGGAGTCCGCGCAGGTGGCCTTTCCCCGAGTTGCTAAGCCCGGCGATCTGGATGCCGCTGATATTCCCCTGCACGATATTCAGGCCGCCCGTACTTTGTATGCCGGAAAAGCTTTCCCCTGTGATGTTTGCGAGCCCGGAAACCTGGGCACCTGTTGCATCCTTCTTCACCCTGTTCAGCCCGCCGGTGGCCTGTATACCTCGTAATGTATCGTTCACGCTGTTGCTTAAACCTGCGATCTGTACACCGGTGGCGGACCTTAAAACGGTATTCAACGCGCCGGCGGTTTGCACGCCTTTCATGTTGCCGCCTACGATGTTGAACAGGCCTGCGATTTGCACATATTGCACATCCTTCTTATCGATATTGAATCCGCCCGCTACTTCCACGCCGTTCAATCCGGCGGCATATCCGCCCAGGATGTTGAGGGATATTTTATTCACCACCTGCCCGGCCATCCGGCCGTGGGACCCGACCGATGGAACGATCGAAGACTGAAAGGGTTTGTTGGCGAGGAACCGGGAGATATTCTGTGTTTGTCGCTTTAATCCCTCTGTTAGCAGCCGTTTGCCCAGCCAGGTTTTTTCCACCTGGTCTGATATCACAAATTCCCGCAACAGTACTGCTTTGGCGGGGGAGATGGTGATGGATACTTCCCGGTCGAAGCCGGGCATCACGTACAGGGCAGTGTCCATATAGAATTCTTTGCTGACCATCAACTGCGCAGAAGGCTGCCGTCCTTTGTCTTTCAACCGAAGGTGGAAATATCCGTCCTGGTTCGTGAAGGTGGAGATCAGGGAAGCATGTTCGTAGACGCTGGCATTGGCGATCAGCTGCCCGTTCTCTTTATCGCGCACGTATCCGCTGACGATATAGATCCTTTCCCGCAGTGCCTCCGCTTTCTGCAGGATGACATTGTCCCCGCTTTCGATGTATTGTACGCGCCCTTCGAAGAGCAGGTCCAGCGTTTGTTTCACGGTTTTGTTGGTAATGGTGAGGGTCACGATGCTGTCCCGGCGAAAGGGTGTGCCGGTATATGAAAAAGAAGCGTGGCATTGCCGGCTGATGATGAACAGCACAGTATCCACCGGCTGACGTGCAACACGGAACGATACGGTTTTGCTCAATGGCTGTTGTGCATGGAGCGGATGGGGGAACAGCGCAGTGGCAGTTACAAGGAGGACAAAGATGGCATGTTTCAAAACAAAGCAGGGTTTATGCATGGCAACCGCCGGGACTGTATTTTCAGTCCCGGCGGGCAAAATTAGTAACGAATCCCTGAATGCGGGTCACGATTTTTTACAGGCGGTCAAAAACATCCGGCTTTTATACCGAGATGAAATCCCGGGGCGCTTAGTTTAGCATCGGAGATTCCCATACCCGAGGGTGTTCCCAGTATCTGGCGGTAACTGCCGCCGGCGACAAGGCGGAGGTAAGAAGTAATATTCAGCTCAACATTCACGAAGGGTTCTGCTACAAAGAAGCCGCCGGAGTTGTGAACGATGTCCCGGCCTTTATCCCGGCCCGTGCGGTCGGATATTCCGCCGCCGCCGATGAGAGCGCCTGCGGACCAGTGGAAGAGTTTGTCTGAATGGTGTACATATTCAGCAACAGCTCCGGTATACCACATCCCCCATTTATGATCAGTGGTGCCTTCTACGCCAATGCGGTTAGCAAGGGAGTAGCCTCCTGCGCCCAGCATGAGTTTTTTATTGAACAGTACGCCGCCATAGCCACCGGTCATCACGGCGAATTTACCATCAATGGCTGTGATCCTTCCCAGCGGGGTGCCGTAAGCGCTAATAGGAGCTTTACTTCCGGAATGGCCGGCAAGGGTTTCGATTTCCTGAGCTTTTGTGAACTGCGCTACCAGCAGTATAGCGCAGGCAAGCATGATATGTTTCATGGTAATCCTGTTTTGTTTGTTTGCTTATATGACGGAAAATAGGCCCGTACCCCCAAGAGCGAGGTGAGTTTTTTTTAAGACGAGCCACAGGGGCTAAATGAACAAATTGAACAGGAGGGAAAAAATGAACAAAATTGACAAGTCCGCCTGGCTTCCTTTTGCATTATGTTTGCAGCCGATATATCTGCTTAGTTTAAGCCCCTAATTTGATCACCCAAATCTGACAATTCTATGGAAAACACACAACTTGCACAATTTGGCTGCGAAGAACTTAATCCGGCAGCATTACAGGAAATTAACGGTGGTGGTTATGTGAATGATGTTTTAACCCTCGGGAAAGGGCTCTACGCCCTTACCAAAGGATTCATCGGCATTGTGCCGCTGGCTGGTTCGCTTGCTTCCTCACTGCTGACGGCATTTGTAGATCCCGTGGTGAGAGCAGTCTGAGTGCATAGGGAATTAAATGGTATCGAAGGTAATACAGGGGCCGTTGAGGCCCCTTGTTATTTTAAGCACGAAGCCGGGCATTGATCCCGGCTTCGCTTGTATTCAAAACAACCGCTAAAACTATTTTATTTGGCCATGCTGTGTGCCGCCATGTCTACTTTTACGCCTAACCCCTGTGCTATTGCCATACCCAGACTAATATCCGCCCTGAACCAGTGGCAAAGCTGCCGTTGTATGATCTGTTCCCGTTTGGGTCCTTCAATGCCGCTCATGGCGCCAATGATGTTATGGATCGTGTTTTTCTGTTCTTCCGGCGTCATGAGGCGGAAAAGATTACCGGGTTGGGTATAATGATCGTCTTCTCCGGGGGCATTCCGGTCGTACCAGTCAGCCATGATCGAATCCAGCTCCTGCGGCGGCTGTTTGTAAGCAGGATCGGGTTCTATGTTATCAAAGCTGTTCGGGAAATAGTTCGGATTGCTGCCACCATTGTCGTCTACACGCATGTGACCGTCGCGCTCATAGTTGTTGACCATATATGGACATTTGTTCACGGGCAGTTGCTCGTAATTCACACCAAGGCGGTAACGATGCGCATCCGGGTAGGAGAGCAGGCGGCCCTGCAGCATTTTATCGGGTGAGTACCCGATGCCGTCCACCACATGCGCAGGCGCAAAGGCAGCCTGTTCCACATGTGCGAAATAATTCTTCGGTACCTCGTTCAATTCCATTACGCCCAGTTCCATCAGCGGGTAATCCGCATGTGGCCATACTTTGGTAAGATCGAAAGGATTGATGTGATAGGTCTTTGCTTCTGCTTCCGGCATGATCTGCACCTTGAGCGTCCATTTCGGGAAGTCGCCCCGGTCAATCGCCTGCACGAGGTCCCGTTGCGCATGATCCGGATCCTTGCCTTTCATTTCGGTGGCTTCCGCGTCGGTGAAATTCTTAATGCCCTGTTGTGTGATGAAATGGAATTTTACGTAGAAGCGTTCGTTCCTGCTGTTAAGGAAGGAGAAGGTATGACTACCGAAGCCGTGCATATGGCGGTAGCTGAAAGGCGTGCCACGGTCGCTCATCAGGGTCATTACCTGGTGAAGACTTTCCGGGTTGAGGCTCCAGAAATCCCACATCATGGTAGGACTTTTGGTATTCGTGCGCGGATCACGTTTCTGCGTGTGAATGAAATCGCTGAATTTTTTCGGGTCTTTGATAAAGAACACCGGTGTGTTGTTCCCTACCAGGTCCCAGTTCCCTTCTTCCGTATAGAACTTCACGGCAAAGCCGCGGGGATCGCGCTCGGAATCAGCCGAACCTTTTTCTCCGCCCACGGTGGAAAAGCGTACGAACACGCGGGTTTCTTTGCCCACCTTATTGAAAAGCTTTGCCTTAGTATATTGTGAGAGATCCTTCGTAACCCTGAAAGTACCGTAAGCGCCTGTTCCTTTGGCGTGTACCACGCGCTCCGGGATCCTTTCCCGGTTGAAATGAGCCATTTTTTCATGCAATATGAAATCCTGCAGCAAAATAGGGCCGCGGGGGCCGGCGGTCATGGAGTTCTCGTGCTCCACGTAGGGGATGCCGGAAGCGGTTGTCAGTTTTTTCTTTTCAGACATAAACCATTAACATTTTAAAGTGATCGGATCGGGTTTCAGTGCGTACATATATTACACTGACAAATGTAGCCGGTTGTGATTATAGACAGAAACAATAAATATTTATATCGATATAGATAGAAGATATATGCCCTGCCGATGCAGTGTGCGACGCAACGGCGGATGAATTATGTTGAAAAGCTGACTTACAAATAATGAATACCGGCCGGATAATCGTTTTCCAGCGCGGTGAGCAATGCCTGAAAATCTTCGGAGCTATGCAGGAAATCCATTTTGGTGGTATCGATCATGAGCGTGCGTACGGCATGCTGGCGGAGGAACTGCATATACATATCGTGCACCCGGCTGAGATAAGCGTCGGGTATTTGTTGCTCATAGGAGCGGTTGCGCTTCCGGATGTTCTGCTGCAAACGGTTCACGGGCGCGTTGAGGAAGATCAGCAGGTCCGGTTGCGGAAGTTGGGGATTGATGATATCGAAGAGTTTCTGGTAGAGGGAAAATTCATCTTCCTGCAGGTTCATTTTGGCGAAGAGCAGGCTTTTGATGAAGAGATAATCGCTGACGGTGTACTGCGTAAAAAGGTCGCGCGTAGTGAGCATTTCTTTTAACTGCTTGTAGCGTTCGGCCATGAAGAACAATTCCAGCGGAAAGGCATACTGATCCGGCTGCGCGTAGAACTTGGGAAGAAAGGGATTATCCGCAAAGCCTTCGAGGATGAGCTTTGCCTGCAGATGTTCTGCGAGCCTGGCGGCGAGCGTGGTTTTGCCCGCGCCGATATTGCCTTCTATGGTAATAAAGCGGTATTGCATCTTCAGTGGGCGGCGGCAACGAATTTATGAACGGGTAAGGGGTCAGGACAGGCTTCCAGCAACTGGTTCACTGTAAGTTGCAGGATAGGGTGTGCCCAGTCCGGGATGATCTCCTGCAAGGGCGCCAGCACAAAGCGGCGGAGCTGCATGCGCGGATGCGGCACTTTCAGTTGCGGAAGCGTGATCACTTCCTGGTTAAAGAAGATTATATCGATGTCGATCACCCGGGAATCCCATTTCCGGCGGCGGATCCGGCCGATCGTTCGTTCAATAAGCAGCAGTTCTTCCAGCAGGGCGGGGGCATCCATTTCCGTTTCCAGTATCAGAGCCTGATTGAGGTAATCCGGTTGCTGTACCTCTCCCCAGGGAGCGGTTTCATATAATGCCGATTCGCGGGTAACGCGCCCTGTTCTGGCCGCTATCAGCGTAACGGCCTGCTGCAGGTATTTAGGGCGGTCACCAATATTGCCACCTATAAGTAATATTACTGTATTCATGTATTTTTAACGGCCCAAAAGTAGCCATATTCCTTATTTTTGGAAAAATTAATGAAGATTTCGCATTTTGAGCCGCTATGGGAGCGTCCGAAAGTGTTCTCCCGGTGTTTCAGAATATAAACAATACAATAACATGCGCAGTTTCCTCAAGTTTTTCTTTGCATCCTTTCTGGCCCTCATTTTCTTTACCATTATCGCTTTCTTTTTCTCGCTGATGATGCTGGCACGCATTACCTCCGCCCGCAAGGTGGTGATCAGTCCAAATGCCGTACTGGTGGTAGACCTGACCCAAACGTTCAACGAACAGCGGATAGAGCAGCCCTGGAAAGAGATGTTCGACGATGAGCCGGGCGTGGTGCCCGGATTATATGATGTTGTGCGACTGATCCGGTATGCGGCCACAGACGATAATGTGAAAGGCATCTATCTCAAGGCCGAAGGCAACAGCAACGGATTTGCGAGCAATGAAGAACTGCGCAATGCCATCGCCGATTTCAGGAAAAGCAGGAAGTTCGTATATGCGTATGCGGAAGGAATGTCCCAGAACGCTTATTACCTGGCGTCCACAGCGGATAAAATATACCTGCATCCCAAGGGGGGCTTCGATTTCAACGGATATGCCATGACCATGATGTATCTGAAAGGTACCCTTGAAAAGCTCGAGATTCAGCCGCAGATCTTCTACAACGGCAAGTTCAAGAGCGCTACCGAGCCTTTACGCGAAACAAAAATGACCGATGCCAACCGTATCCAGACCACCGCTTTCCTCAACGAACTGTATGGTGAATTCCTGCAGAAAGTGAGTGTTTCCAGGGGTATTGACACCGCTACTTTACACCAGTATGCCAATGAAGGCAGCATCCAGTTCCCGGAAGACGCCCTGAAATATAAACTGGTAGATGGTTTGAAGTATGATGACCAGGTGATGGACGAGATCAAGCGTAACCTGGCGCTCAAAGGGGATGAGAAAGTGAATTTCGTATCCCTCGCTACCTACAATACCGCCAACGGTCTTTCCGATGTAAGCGGGAACGTGGCGCTTATCTATGCGCAGGGCGACATCGTTAGCGGAACAGCCAACAATGAAACCACTATTGCAAGTGATGACTACATCAAGGTGATCCGGGAGGCGCGGCAGGATAAAGATATCAAAGCCATTGTGTTGCGGGTGAACTCACCGGGAGGTAGTGCGCTGGCGGCCGAGGGGATCTGGCGTGAGCTGAGCCTGGCCCGTAAAAGCAAACCGGTGATCGTTTCCATGGGAAATTATGCCGCTTCCGGCGGTTACTATATCGCTTGTATGGCGGATTCCATTTTCGCGGAAAAAGGTACGCTTACGGGCTCTATCGGCGTGTTTGCGGTGCTGCCGAACATGCAGGGTTTCTTCAATCACAAACTGGGTATCACCTTTGATGGTGTGAAAACAGCCCAGTATGCTGATCTCGGAAATGCCACCCGCCCCCTTACCGCAAAAGAAAACGCGCTGGTGCAGCGTGCGGTAGACAGTATCTATGTAACCTTCAAGAATCGTGTGGTGGAAGGCCGCAAACTGAGCAGCGCGGTGGTGGACAGTATTTCGCAGGGCCGGGTTTGGACCGGTATCCGCGCGAAAGAACTGGGACTGGTAGACCGGATCGGAGGTGTGAATGACGCCCTGGCCTGTGCCGCTAAAATGGCGAACCTGCCCGAAGCGAAAGTAGTGGCCTATCCCAAGCCCAAGAACCCCTACCAGCGGTTGCTGAAAGGATTTGGCGCGAGCGTGAAGGAAAGCATGGTGAAAGACGAACTGGGCGAGCACTATCAGCTGTACAAAACGATCCAGGGGCTGAGGAATCTTACGAAAGGTGTGCAGGCGAAACTACCATATGATATGACCATCCAGTAACGGATCGACTGTAAAAATTTTTTTTAATGAACGGGAAGTGAGAAGAGCATTGCTTTTTCACGCCCGTTTTTTTTATTTTTAATAAATCCATGTTATACGTTTATCTATGAAACAAAGGAAACTATTGCTGCTCTTACTGATCCTGTTTCCCCTGGAAGCTGCTTTCAGCCAGTCTGTCCCCCTGAAGACAGGAACGACGCTTACCTACAGGGTAGCGCAAAACTTTAAACAGGCGTATGTAG
This sequence comes from Chitinophaga niabensis, assembly GCA_017849435.1. Lineage (GTDB taxonomy): Bacteria > Bacteroidota > Bacteroidia > Chitinophagales > Chitinophagaceae > Chitinophaga > Chitinophaga niabensis_A. The sequence goes on along the minus strand of JAFIGY010000020.1, from coordinate 179,376 downwards.
TCAGGTCTTCCGCCATTTACCGTTTCAGGCTGCTGGATAAGTTGCCGGACGGCGGGGTACGGGTGGAAAGTACTTTGCTGGATTATCATGACAGCGTTGAGAATACCCATCTTGACAGGGAAAGGATACTGGGTTGTTCCATCAACAGTACAAACCTGTTGTTGCAGGTTGTGTTGCTGAATGAGCCGGTGGCGTTAATTGTGAACAAGGATGGGAGCACTTCCCTTGAGCCCGCAACAAAAAAACGTATGGAAGAAAAGATAGCGGCGTTCGGCGTATTGGAAGAACATATGAACACCATGATGACAGGATTCAACATGTACCTGAGAAGTGAAGCCGCCGCCATATTTTTTCCGTTCACCCTGCAAAAAGAAACAGCATGGTCTAATATGGACTCTACCATGTTGTATGCGATTTCCGGTACACCGGGAGGCATCCGGCAGATCGTTGTCAAGTTCGGACCAGTGTATGTCAGGAAATATCCTTCGTCAGAAATTAATTGCAAATATGATTGGGATGAATCCAACGGAAAAATATTGAAGGCATTGGAGGAGTACAGGATGACAGGAGCCGAACCTTTATACAGCTCCACCAGACTGGAACTGATAGACGATGCAGCTGTTCCGCCGCCCGTCTCCGTGGAATTGAAAGAGGTAGCCATTAAAACTTCCTTTTGGAGTAATGCGCTCAAGAATGGCCGGGATATGGATTCTGCCCGCCTGTATGCTTTCATGGCAAAGTATGATCCTTTGTTGGGCAGACAAAAGTTTTATGTACAACGAAAACTTAGCATGCTCCAGAGCCTGCAGGGTACAATGAGTTACCAGGTGTATGATGATTCTTTGCGTAATACGCCTAATTATTTGCTCGAAGGGAACGGCTCACATTTGCATAATAAGCTGCAGGACGCCATCAATCAGGATGCAGATAGTGCCATGACAGTGATAGGCTATCTGGCGCATGCGCCCGGCAGTTTATACAGAGACTGGATACAACGCAGTTATGCGCAAACCTTGTTGTATGAATGGACGGAAAAAAACCGGGATGAAGCGGTAGCATCCTGGCGCAAGGAGGGCCTGTCTGAAGAAAGGATCAACCGGATACTGGAGGAGGACAAGGTACGGCGAAAGGTCGCTAAGACCCTGGCCACAAGGATGGCGGGTAGCACGGATGCTGCTGTTAGCAGTGCTGCCTATCCCATTAATCTCTATTATAAGGCTACGCAACAAACGCATATCGATTCCCTGCGCAAGCTGATAAATGCATTTAAAGCACTGCCTACTACGTATTCACAGAACGGCAACAGTAACCGCTATTTCCTGATGTTGCAAAAGTTACTTACGGCGCGCGGGCATAACGTGGAAGCCGCAGCGGTATTGGACAATGCTATTGCAAAACTGGAGAGAGATGCAGTGGACTCTACCAGTAACAGGCGTTATGAGGATCAGAATATGCTGGCTTATGCGTATCAGCTGAAGTCGGCATCCCTGAAAACCACAGATTCCCGCAAAGCGCTTGAGTACCTGGGGAAAGCGGCAGCCGTATCCCCGCGGTCCGTTGAGGAGAAAGCATACGACAGTTTTTATGACCGGCTGATGCTGGGGTCGGAGGAAAGTTATCGGCAGGCCTTTGCAAATGAGCTGTTCAGGAAAGGCGATACACGGGAAGCTATGATGGTGCTTACGCAGCAGGTCAATGCAAACCCTTCCATGCTGCCTGAAGTGCAAAAAGCGTTTGAGAAGCATTTGCCGGACCAGGATTTCAAGACCTTTTTTGACAAAGTGATCAGCAAATCATGGAAAACGGCTCCCGACTTTGCGTTAACGGGGGTGGATGGGAAAACGTACAAATTATCCGATTACCGTGGAAAGTGGGTGCTGCTGGATTTCTGGGGCACCTGGTGCAGTCCCTGCAGAAGAGAACTGCCCCGGATCAATGCTTATGCAAAGAAGATAGCCGGGAGCACGGAGCGCTCGCTGCTGACCATTTCCTGTAGTGATACACCTGCAGATGTACAGGCGCTTTTCAGCAAAGAGGGATATGATATACCGGTAGGAATGTCTGATGGCAAAGTACAGGGCAGTTACAAGGTGAAGGGGTATCCCTCCAAATACGTGATCTCTCCGGATGGAAAGATACTGGAGCTTGGCTTTACTCAGGATTGGGACCAGGTATTTGATGCATTCAGCGGAATAAAGCCTTCCCCGCAGAAGAACAAACTGAAAACGCCGGTATTGAAGAACTAAACTTTGCGATCTGAACTTTAAAAGTATATTTACAGCTGACAACTATTATATCATTACCCATGAAACGCATCCTTGTTACAGCCATTGTATTTTCATTTGTTGCCTGCAATCAGACCACTACTTCGGAAAGTGGCGGACAGGCGGCGCGGGATTCTGCTGCTACGTCCGTTCAGCCCACCACCGCAGCTGCTGCAGGGCCGGGGAGAAGGGATACGGTTACGATCAAAGGTCTTTTGTATGACGCTGCAGAGATAACAGAAGCGGAATATAACAAAGTGCCGGAGATAAAACCGGATACCAGTGAAGCGGTGAATATCCGTACTGCAGCGGGGAAAGTGCGCCGCTCGGGCGATTCCCTGATCTTCAGGCTGGAGAACGGGCAGGAGAAGGCGTTGGTAAATAATAACAAGACAGATGGAGACGATTATGTGGAGTATACTTACAACGCTTATCTACCCGCCATCCAAAGCTGGCTGGTGTTCCATGCCGGCTATGAATGGTATGCCTATGACCTGGTAAGTGCGCGTACAGGGGAGGTGATCAGCACCATTGGTATTCCACAGTTCTCACCGGACAATAAATATTTTATTTGCAGCAACACGGACCTGGAGGCAGCGTTTACGCAGAACGGGTTCCAGCTGTATGAAGTGTTGGCAGAAGGAAAGGTACAACTCCTCCAGGATCAGGACCTGGAAAGCTGGGGGCCTGAAACGATCAAATGGAAAGATGCAAATACCCTTTTTGCGCTGCAACATTATTATGTCCACAATGACCCGGAGATGCGCGAAAATACACGGTTCGTGCGTCTGACGCCCCGCCACTAGCGCCGGTCAGCCCTCGTCTGTATATACAGGGTCCCGTTCTTCCTTGCTAAGGCGGATCACATTGTTGTGATTGTCATCCACTTCCTTTTGCGCCTGCATGCGCAGGCGACGAAGGCCATCCGCCAGAGCCTCCATGCTTTTTTCCGCGGATTCTGCCATCTCGTTATGATGGCGGATGAAAGTGGACAGCCTTTTAATGTGCTCATTGATCACATTGCAAATGATTTGTGAAGCGCTGAAAGCATCAAACTCGTGTAAACGGGTCAGGATATCATCATAACATTCACACATTTTTTCAATGATGCTGGTCTGTTCCACTCCGGTGGACTGTAGTACTTTTTCAGGCATACCAGATGAGTTAATTATAACATATGGTGCGATCAAACTGATCCAATCCAAACTTAACAAAAGTTATATAGGCGCAGCAACCAAATTTGTTAACCAGCCGTTATTGACCTTTTCTCAAAAAAATCCCCGGCAGGGGGTAACAAAATATTCCGGTCGTTGATCCTCTTTCAAACTTGCTTCATGGCGGACGCCGAAAAGCCCAAAAAGAGTAGGCAATCACTTAAATCAATATCTCATGAAAAAGCAAAGTTTATTAGCAGCGGTCATAGCCGGTACATCCCTATTATTTGCATCCTGCATGAAGAATGATTCCACTGAGCCACAGAACAACCCTATCCGGAATACCCGTGCTTTTACAGAAAAGCTGGGTCCCCAGAAACAGACCTTTACCATTAATGCATCAGAACTGCCGAGAACCATCACACTGGCTGGAGGCACTAAAATAACTTTCCCGGTTGGTTCACTGGCGAAGAACGGTACGCCGGTCACCGGCCAGGTGTCTATTGAAGCTTTTGAACTATTCAAACGTGCGGACTTTGTATCCTTTGGCGCCAACACCAATCATATTTCAGGGGCTCCGCTGAAATCAGACGGTTCGATTTTCGTGGATGTGAAATCCAATGGCCAGTCTGTGGATGCGCAGTTGCAAGTGCCTATTCACGTGGAAGTGCCTACCAGTCGGGATGGCTTCACACAGATATGGGCCGGCACTGATACCGTGCAGGGCAATCAATTCGCATGGCAGGCTCCCAGGCAGGCCGCGGGGCAGGCGCAGGAAGTGAAAGTGAATGCGCAGAAATTTATTTTCGATTTTGGGAATCTGGGCTGGATCAACTGCGATGTCTTCTGGGCCATGGTCAATCCTAAAACCACCATTCACATCACGGTATTGAATAACCCCGGCACCATGGCCAGTTTCAGGGCCTTTGCCGGAGAAACCTTTGTGTTCTTTGTAGCAAAAGGAAAGAATGATAACGTAGCCGCTCAACTGTATACACCGGACGGGCCCGGTAAAGTGAAGAGCTACGACAATATGATGCCGGTGGGCGCAACGGGGCGGTTGTTCTCTTTCTGTATCAAGGAAGGTAAATTCTATTTCGCCAAAAAAGATATTACCATCACCGCGAACCAGTCAGAGACCCTGACGCTGGAAGAGACCACGCAGGCTGCTTTGCAGGCGGAGATCACGGCGCTGGATACATTTTAAGTTCGTTCATTGGGTATAGGAATAATCAAGGCCCCCGGCAGGCAAGTGCTGAGGGGCCTTTTCGTATTTGAAAATTCGTAATTGAATATTTAGCTTTACAGCCATTAAAAAAATATACATGGCAGTGAAATATAATCAGTGGAGGGCGATGTGGGCGATCACGAAGGCGAGCATCAAGGGGATCTTCAGAAGTCCTTCCGCTGTGGTTTTCAGTCTTGCTTTCCCGCTCATTTTCATCCTCGTATTCGGGTTTATCGGAGGCCGGGGAGGATCCGTAAGGGTAGGCGTGGATAAATCTTCCGATACGGCCAATCCGGTGTACAAGGCTTTGCAGGCGGGGAAGGGACTGCGCCTGATCACGGATGTTCCTCAGGCGCAGATGGAAGATGATCTCCGGAAAGGCAGGATCACTGCCATCCTCAAGATCGAGGACAGCCATATGGCTCCACCAGCCCCGCAGTATGCGATCCATGTGAAAACATCCACTGCCAGCGGCGACAATACCGGCATTGTGTTCAACCTCCTGGGTAGCAGCATTAACAAAGCTAATGATGCGCAGTTCCCTCGCCCCTCGGTGGCCCGGATAGTACCCGAAGTGGTCCCCGGCCGCGCGTATAAAACGATCGACTTCATCCTGCCCGGCCAGCTGGGCTTTTCCCTGCTGAGCGCAGCCGTTTTCGGAACGGCTTTTTTATTTTTCAGCCTCCGCCAGACCCTCGTTCTCAAACGTTTTTTCGCCACGCCGATCAACCGTACCTATATCATCCTCGGAGAAGCCTTCAGCCGCCTCCTGTTCCAGTCATTCGGCTCCGTGATCATCATCGGCATCGGACACTTTTTATTTGGGTTCACCCTGATAAACGGCTTTGTCACTTTCCTTGAAATGATATTGCTGTGTCTTTTCGGGCTGATCGTTTTCATGGGCTTTGGCTTCATTGTCAGCGGCATCGCCAAAGCGGAGAGCACGATTCCACCGCTGGCCAACATTATCACCCTGCCGCAATTCCTGCTGGCAGGCACTTTCTTTTCCGTGGACGTCTTCCCGTCGTGGCTCCAGCCTTTCTGCAAGATATTGCCACTCACTTATCTCAACGATGCGCTCCGGAAAATAGCTTTTGAAGGGCTGCATTTGTGGGACGTTGGTCCGCAATTACTGGTATTGACCATCTGGGGCGTGATCGTTTACGCCGCTGCGGTGAAAGTTTTCAAATGGGAATAAATCCGGGAATTTTACCAGAATAAGCGTAACTTATAGGTCTGCTCACGCTTAAAACGCACTCTATGCAACAAGCCTTGTTCGTATTGCTGGGGGCTGTGGCTGTGCTCTTGCTGGGTTTTTTCATCTTTTCTTTCTATCTGCCATCCCGTGTAAGGGTGGAACGCTCCCTGCTGATCGCCGCGCCGGCATCCGGGATTTTTAATGAGGTGAACGTTCTGCACAACTGGCCGCACTGGTCGCCATGGCATGCCTATGACCCGGAAATGAAGATCGTATATACGCCCAATGATACTGGTCAGGGCGCCGGGTATTCCTGGGAAAGCCGGCATCGTAATGTTGGCAAAGGCAGCCTGATGCTCACGGAATCCCGCCCTTATGAATATATCGGCTGCGAAATGAATTTTATGCAGCAGGGCGCTGCAAAAGGTTATTTCCGCTTTGATGCGCTGGCGGAAGGAACATTGGTCACCTGGGGCATGGAAGCCAACCTGGGTTCCAATCCCCTCCGCAAATTGATGGGGAAGCTAATGGATAAATGGGTGGGGCGGGACTTCGAGAAGGGATTACAGAACCTCCGGTCTCTCACGGAAAAGAAATGAGTACTATCGCCCGAGGTAAAATGCGCAGACTTTATTCATCAGGCATTCATCGCACTTGGGTTTCGGCCTGCATATTTCCCTGCCAAGGAAAGACATAGCCATCCCCGCATCCCAATCTTTCGGAGGTAACGTTTCCATGATCTGTTTCTCGATTTTTTTGGGATCGGTTCCGGATGCAATGCCGAGTCGCGGCGCTACCCGCACCACATGCAGATCCACGATCACCCCCTCCGCCGGCCGGCCGGATTCCCGCAGGATCACGTTCGCAGATTTTCTGCCGATGCCGGACATCTCTGTTAAAGCATCGAGGTTTAGCGGGATGTTACTGTCCTTTTTTACCGTCTTTGCGATACCCGTCAGCCATTTGGCCTTGTTGGCAAAATTCCGCACATCCCCGATGAATTCGTACAACGCTTCCGGAGTGGCTTTGGAAAGCGCCTGCATATGGGGGAATGCTTTGAAAAAGGCCGGCGCGATCTTGTTAATATGTTTGTCGGAATCCTGGGCTGACAGTACCACCATCACCACCAGCTGATAGGTATTCCCGTAATCCAGCGGATGCTTCTCGTTCTTGTATTTTTTCAATAAAGGTTGAATGGCTTTTGGCCAGTTAACGGCGGCAGGCATGGAAGGAAAATTTTGTCACACAATCTACAAAATTACTGCGAACATGCCGCAGTGTTGAATTCCTGTTTTCGGGTGCAACAGCTTGTTACATTGACTTTTTATTTTTTACTTTGAGCCATGCGATTTCTAAAAATGTTCCTGGCTGCGGCCATTGTATTCGGGATACTGATCTTCCTTTTATCCCTGATGTTCCCCTCCACGGCCACTCTGGAACGTTCCGGCTCCATCGACGCACCGGTTTCCGCCGTATATGCCCGGATCAGTAACCTGGAAACCTGGCAGGCCTGGAATCCCTGGGACCCGGGTTACCTTCATACCGGCAATATCCTTCAACAATATTCCAAACCGGCCACCGGTCTGGGCGCCTGGTTCACCTGGAGCAATACCGTGGGCAGCGAAGAATCCGGAAGAGTAGAGATCGTTTCTGCGGATTCCACCAAAGGCATCGTTTACAATATGACCCATCCTTCCATGAAACCCGTGAAAGGATTTATAGAACTGAAACCCACGGCTGATGGGAAGGGCACGGCCATTCAATGGCGGCTGGAGACGAAAGTGGGTATGACGCCCTGGTGGAAACTAAGAGGGTTCATGATGGACCGGATGTACGGTGCTTCCATGGAAGAAGGCCTGAACAAGCTCCGCACACTGTCTGAAAAAGACTGATTTTCTATGAACGGTATGGTAATTGTGACTGTAAGGCTGTAATTTCAACATAATCAAAATCCTATTTTTTATGAAAAGCATGTTATTCGGCCTGGCTTTCCTGCTGACAGCCAGTGCTGTATTCGCTCAGGATCCTCCCAAGAGTCCGCGTGTGACCACAAACGGGGAGAATGTATCTATCGCCTACGGCCAACCCTCCAAAAGAGGACGCGTTATTTTCCCGGACCTCGAAGCCTATGGTAAGGTATGGCGTGCGGGAGCGAACAAATCCACTGATATCACTTTTACGAAAGACGCCAGGTTCGGTGGAAAGGCAGTGAAGGCGGGCACTTATGCCTTGTTTATTATTCCGGGGGAAAAGGAGTTCACCGTAATCCTGAACAGTGTACCCGCTCAGAGCGGCGCATTTGAATATGAGAAGAACAAGGATAAAGATGTGCTGCATGTAAAAGTACCCCGTCAGAAAACCGCACAGACGGTTGAAAAGCTGACATACTCCTTCCCGAAAGGGCAATGGCAGTTTGAGTGGGACGATACAAAACTGAGCGTGCCGTTAACGTTTTGATGGAAGATATTTTGTTGTTGCGAAGCGGTTGTTCCGGATGAGGGGCAACCGCTTCGTGCATTACACCCACTGCTGTTGATACACCTCCAGCATCTCCATGATACTCTCATACACCACATCCAGCTGTTCGTCCGTGATACAGTAAGGCGGCAGGATATACAGCGTGTTCCCCAACGGTCGCAACATCACGCGTTTTTCACGGAAGAACCGGTGGAGGAAATCTCCGAGTGTATTGGTATAACTGTCTGCTTCCCCTGTAGTGATCTCAAAGGCAAGGATCGTTCCCAGCGTGCGTACGTTCTTCACATCCGGTTGATAGGCAAGCTCCACTGCAAAATGTCTGTGGCGGGACTGTATCCGCTCGCGGTTCTCACGGCAGGAGGGATGCAGAAAAAGTTCGAGGCTGGCCAGCGCAATGGCGCAGGTGAGCGGATTGGCAGTGTAAGAGTGCCCGTGGAAGAGGGTTTTCAGCTTGTCAGTCGATAAGAATGCATTGTAGATATTGTTCGTGCAGGTGGTCACGCCCATGGCGATCGTTCCGCCGGTGAGGCCCTTGGAAAGCGCGATGATGTCCGGCGGCGTTTGTACCTGCTCCATTGCGAAGTTGGTGCCGGTTCTGCCAAAGCCCGTCATCACCTCATCCGCAATCAGCAGGATGTTACGACTGCGACAATGTGCCAGCAGCATCTCAAATGCAGCCGCATCGTACATGATCATCCCGCCGGAACCCAATACCAGCGGCTCAAAAATGAAAGCGGCGGTATCTTCCGCGATCGTGTCTATCTCGCTGATCAGCCCATCGATATTTTCCGGAGAAGGCACATCAATAAAATGCACATTGAAAAGATAATGATCGAAGGCTTTCGTGAACACGCTTCTGCCGCTCACGCTCATGGCGCCAAAGGTATCACCGTGGTAGGCGTGGCGGAAGGCCAGGAGCTTTGTTTTAGGAGTTCCCTTGTTCTGCCAGTATTGAATGGTCATTTTCAATGCCACCTCAATGGCGGTGGAACCATTATCAGAATAGAACACTTTTTCCTGCCTGCCGGGCAATACGGGCAGGAGCTTTTCCGCCAGCAACACGGCCGGTTCATGCGTATAACCGGCAAAGATGCAATGATGTAATTGCGCTGCCTGCGCCGCCATCCGCTCGCTGATATAGGGATGCGCATGCCCGTGTATATTTACCCACCAGCTGGAAGTGGCATCGAGGTAACTGTTCCCGTCCTCGTCAAAAAGAAGGGCGCCTTCTCCCCGTACAATGCCCACAGGTGCCGGAGCGGTCTGCATCTGTGTATAGGGATGCCAGATCACTGCTAAGTCCCGTTCACTCAAATTCTTTTGCATGGACCAAAAGTAAGGATTGTTGTATAAATGCTATGAAATGAGGAAAACATAACATACATTGAAATGATAATAATTTACAGCTGCAACCAATTCCGTAAATTTATGTTATAAAAAACCGGCCGGATATTAAACCGGAATAATATGGATACGAAGCAGTTGGTGGTTACAGACAATGTGAATGCCCGGCAATTTGAAACGCGCATCAACGGGCAGTTAGCGAAAGTGGAATATATGATGGGGGGAAACAAGATCTTCCTGACCCATACGGAGATTCCGCCAGCGCTGGAGGGACAGGGAATTGCGGCAGCCCTGGTGGAAAAGGTGCTGGAAATGGTGGAAGAAAGAAAATTGAAAATGGTGCCTTTATGTCCGTATGTGACCACATACCTCCGGAAACATCCGGAATGGAAACGGTTATTGGCACACGGTATCAATGTTTAAAAAATCCTGAGATATATGCCCTTGAAAAATTTTGACGAGCTCCATCACCTGCATCAGGAATGGAAAAAGGATTTATTACTGAGCGAAAAAGAGATTAAATCCCTCAACACAGAACTTACTCAACTCGCCGCACAACCCCTTGACCGGGAACAACAGGTACAAGTGGAACATTTCCAGAACGCGCTCATCCGCCAGAAAGAAGTGGTGAACGATGAACTGCAGCTGATCATCAAGTCGGATAAACTGATGGCCGAAGGCAATGGCAACGAAGCAGAACTGCAAATGCTGCACAACAAACTGAAAGACGATATGGAGACTTTCGACCGGCTGTTCGTGGAACTGCGGGAGTCATTCAAATCCTTTAAAAGAAGTCTCTTAAAAATCTGATTATGGAAGCAAAGGTCGAATATAGCAACGGTGAAGTAACCATCGTCTGGAAACCTTATCTGTGCCGCCATTCCGGCATTTGCGTGCGGGGACTGCCGGACGTGTTCAAGCCGGCCGAAAAGCCATGGATTAAGATCGATGCCGCCACTACTTCTGCATTGGTGGAACAGGTGAAGAAATGCCCCTCCGGCGCATTGAGTTACTACATGAATGCCGACAAGAAAAATGCATAAGTATCGAAGCGTAAAAACCATCTTGTACGCGGATATGAAGGATGCCGGAGATTTTCCCGTGCGGCAGCCGTTTCCTTCCGTGCATGCCGACAGGATAGATCCCTTTCTGCTCCTGCATCACATCGATATTACAATACCGGATTATATGCCACCACGACTGGCAGGCGCTGCGCCGCATCCGCATCGCGGGTTCTCGCCCGTTACCTTCATTTTCAAGGGCGGGGTACATCATCGGGATAGTCGCGGTAACAACAGTGTAGTGAGGGCAGGCGGCACACAATGGATGCATGCCGGTATGGGGATCATCCACAGTGAAAGGCCGCCGGAAGACATACACGAAAGCGGCGGTGAACAGGAACTGTTGCAGCTATGGGTGAACTCACCTGCCAGTCATAAAAAAGATCAGCCCTCATATTACCCTCTGCATGCCGCGGATACTCCGCAATTGCACAGTGAAGATGGTCTGGTGACGGTGAACGTGATCGCAGGGCAGCTGGAACAGGTAAAAGGTCCTATTCCCACTATTACGCCTGTTAATGCTTTTACAGCAACGTTCCGGAAAGGCGGCCGGTTCTATTTTCCGCTCCCGGCCAGTCATCATGCTTTCATGTACCTGCTGGATGGAGAGATGAAAGTGGAAGGCGCCAGCGTGTACACCGGGTTTCATGCCGTGGTATTCAATGAAGACGGGGAGGGAATTGGTTTGACGGCGGAAGAAGATACCCGTGTGTTCATCGCTTCCGGTGCACCGATCGGCGAAAAGATCGCAGCACAGGGACCTTATGTGATGAACACCGAAACAGAAGTGCTGGAAGCGATGCGCGATTTTCAGATGGGGAAGATGGGCATTCTGATTGAAGAATAATCCTTCATTTAAAAGTAAATCTCTGCCATATGACACTGGAAGAAGTGCTGGATGCGATCAAAGGTTACGGAAGCGCATCTACGAAGAACATACTGCTGAAACACGGTGCCAGCGAGCCTTTATACGGAACCAAAGTAGCTGATCTTAAACTGCTGCAGAAGAAGATCAAAAAAGATCAGGCATTGGCGCTGGCGTTATATGATAGTGGTGTGTTTGATGCCATGTATCTCGCAGGCCTCCTCGCCGACGGCTCCCTCATGACCGAACAGCAACTTCAGCAATGGGCTAAAAAATCCAGATCGCAAACCATCAGTGAATACAGTGTTCCCTGGGTGACGGCGGAAAATCCGCAGGGATGGGCCCTCGGCCTGCAATGGATCGATTCGCCGGATGAACGCATTGCCAGCAGCGGATGGAGCACGCTGGGCGGTATCGTGTCCATGAAAGCGGATGAGGATCTGGATATAGCGACTGTTAAACAGCTCCTGAAAAGAGTGGAGACCGGCATTCACAAGTCTCCTAACAGGGTACGCTATACGATGAATGCGTTTGTCATTTCCGTGGGCACTTACGTGGAATCGCTCCAGGCGCAGGCTGTGGAGGTGGCGCGCAAGGTCGGGGAAGTGACGGTGGATATGAATGGCACTGCCTGTAAGGTACCCGCTGCCGAAGAATATATCAAAGCCGCACGCACCCGCACCGGTGGAAAGAAAAAGAAAACGATCAAATGTTAAGCAAACGCCCCTATTGCTTTTCCAGCGCTTTTAACCGCTTTTCCTGATCTTCCAGTTTTTTATTCTGTTCAATCAGCAGCAATGTCAGCTCTTCGATTTTTTTCAGGAGAGTGGCCTGTGTGTCGCCGAGGTCCAGACCTTTTTCAGCGACTTCCCGGGCCGAGGGAACGTCCGGCAAATGTTTGTGCGTGCGCACATACGCCTCAAGCGCTTGCAGGTTGGGCAGTTGATAAGCAGGCTCAAATACATAATCCGGCCAGTTAGCCCGCAGTTTCACTTTTACTTTTTCGGCAAGGATGCTGCCGTTTACGGCAAGCTTGTTACCATAGGTATCGCTGGTGCCGATGCCGATGTTGTTATTAGCGTCAGCTTTCAGAAAAACATTTCCGGTGGAATGATTATAGAAGTTCATGCTCAGGGCATCGCATCCTATACTGTAGTAAGCTCCGTTAGGTTTTTCAAGGACTAATTCAGTGGAAGAGGTCTGATTGCTGCGCAGAAATAATTGCCCGATTCCTCTCATCCTGCCTGCCACATCCAGTTTCGTTTCGGGAACGTTTGTTCCGATGCCGAACATGCCGTCCGGAGAAAGCCACATTTTTTCGCCGGTCAATGTATAAAATGAGATGCCTTTGGCGGATCCATAGGTGCCAAGGGCGAGGTTTCCGATACCGTTATGCAGGAAAAGCGTACCATTGTTACTCCCAAATCCAACATACCCCTGCTCCGCATTGTTGTACTTCCAGGCAAGGCGTGAATAGGTGAAATTTGACGCCGGGTCGGCAGTGCTGGATTGCACGATCCGTTGATCCGTATAAATTACTTCTGTTGGTTGCTGGGCTTTTAAAGTGCCTGCGAAAGCAATGCAGGCAATGACGGTTAACGCCTTTTTCATAGATAAAGGGATTTATTTTCTCAAAGTTAAAAAAATATCGCAGACCACTGCTTATGAAAAACTTCCTCCGGTCCCAGCGCTATAATTCCCTCTTTCTCTTCCAGTTTCCCGCTGGCGCTCTCATGATCTGCTAACCCGCACCACGGCTCTATGCACACGAAATCAGCATCCCTGGCTGCCCAGATGCCGAGGTATGGAAAACCCGCAAAATCAACGGCAACGCCATGCGGATTTCCTCCACTCTGAATAGAAACGGAAGTGGATGCCAGTTGTTTGAAGACGAGCGCATCGTTATAGAACATCGGTTTTTCCAGTGGGAGGCGGGAGGTATTCTGCAGGAAAGGGACAGGGGTATCTGATAATTGCCCGGATGCGGAAAGCACCCACAGGTCGGCCGTTTCCGGCTCGCTGAAATACAGGGCATAATCCTCATATTGCAGTCCTTCGGTCAGGGGAATCCTGAATGCAGGATGGGCGCCGATGGAAAAGTACATTTGCGCGTCTCCTGTATTCTGCACTTCATAATCCACCACCAGCGTGGCGTCTTTCACCGTGTAGCGGATATTAAGACTGAATGGGAAAGGGTATTTCAACAACGTTTCATCCGTATCTGTGATATTGAACACAATGCTGGCAGCCGTTTGCTGGATCACATTGAACACCATATCCCGCGCAAAGCCGTGGCGGCCCATCTGGTAGGTTTTTCCCCGGTATTGATAGGCATTGTGTTTCAGTCCGCCTACAATAGGGAAAAGTACGGGACTCTTCCTGCCCCAGAACGCAGGATCCCCGCTCCACAGGTATTCCAGCTGGTTGTCTTTCCGGATAATGCTTTGCAGTTCTGCTCCGTTAGCACTGACAGTAACCTGCAGGTATTCGTTCGTTATTTGTAACATGATAAGTATCCCGGGTTTTCAGGACACTAAGTTACAGTTTCAAACGGATTCCCGCTTTACTAACCCATCCTGCTGCTTGTATCATCAATATGGAGAATAGCAACGATTTCACCAGACCGATGTCTCCGCCCGGTGAGATACGCGTGATCAGGCTTCCCAACAGGCCGTACGCGAAGTAGGGCAGGAGGTAACAAAGCAGGGTATCCGATCCCGCTGGTCCAATCAGTTTGAACCATCCTGCTTTTTGCCGGAGATCCGCCAGCCAGTAAGTGAACAGGAACAGGCCGATGGTAATGGCGCTGCAGATCAATACCCAGCTGGGTGTCGCTCTGATCTTGGATATCTCCCATATCGGGCGGGTGAGGAAACCGGCAGCCAGCAACATGACAGCTAAAGACCCCAGTACCACAAATACAGATGCCGGTTTGCCGGCTGCTGTATAGTGACGGAATATCCGGGACGTGATCACGCCACCCAACACCAATCCGGGCATGGCGCCGTCTTCCATAGGATCGAGGAGTACGCGTATAATATTGCCATCAGGGATGAGGCCGGCATGGGCTCCCATACTGCAGCCATTGAAAACGATCCAGGCAATGATACATACGGTCAGCCGGCCTTTTCCGAGCACGTAGACCAGTGCACTCGCCAGGTAAGCCCATCCGATTAATCCGAGGATACCCCACCAGTAAGTGGAGAAATAGTGCAGGTGATCGGCTTTACCGCTCCGGCAGAAAATAGCCATCAAAACCAATGCGGCAATGCCGGTGCCTTTGATGAGGTACCTGGCGGTTCTGGGGAAAGCAGGGGAATATTGATTCCAGATGAAGATGAAGGAGATGCAGCAGAAGATATTCCATGCACTCCGGGAAATTCCGGTAGCCGCGGGGTTGAGGTATTCTCCGTTCACAAAGAAAAGTCCCATCACCAGCAATGCGATCGAGCGCTCCAGTACATGCCGGATCAATGGCCAGGTAGTATCTCCTTTTTTGATACGGTTGCCGATGGCATAGGGAATACTCATGCCTACAATGAAAAGGAAAGCGGGGAATACGGTGTCGGCAAGGCCCATACCGTCTTCATTCGCTTCGGTATGCTCCAGCCATTGAGGGATATCGTGCAGGGTCCACAGGTCATTCACAAAGATCATCAAAAGCATGGTGAGCGCACGGGTGATATCAATCGCGGCGATACGTTGCGGTAGATTCATAACGGGATTTATTTATCGGGATAAACCGGCTAATTCCATATTCCATTCACCGCTGTCAGTATTACAGGAGCTTCTTCTGTGACCATGATCGTGTGTTCATGCTGCGCCACGTAACTCCCGTCCTTTGCAATGAGCGTCCATCCGTCGCCGGCGTCATACGCCCAGGTCGCTTTGGTGGATATGAAGGTTTCGATAGCCACCACATCGTTCGCGCGGAAGCGGGACTTATTATATTTATCGTAGTAATTGGCAATGGAATGCGGCTCTTCATGAAGACCGCGGCCAATGCCATGCCCGGTAAGGTTTTTGATCACTTTATACCCTCTTTTCCTTGCTTCGGCTTCTATCAGGCCGCCGATCTCCGCTACTTTTACCCCATTCCGGATATTGGCGATCGCGAGCTGAAGGATCTTTTTGGAAGCATCCACCAGTTGCTGATGTTTGTGCAGGTCTTCTCCCAGTACGAATGAGCCGCCGTTATCCGCCCAGAATCCCTCCAGCTCAGCAGATACATCCACATTCACCAGGTCGCCTTCCCGGAGGATAGTTTTGGCGGCGGGTATGCCATGCGCTATCTCATGATTCACACTGATGCAGGTCCAGCCAGGGAACCCATAGGTCAGCTTTGGCGCAGACCTTGCACCAAAACCCGCCAGTACGGAGCGGCCGAATTCATCCAGCTCCGCTGTGGACATTCCGGGCTTCGCATATTCCCGCATCTGCCGGAGGGTGAGGGCTACGGCCTCGCTGGCGTTTTGCATGCCCTGCAACTCTGCTTGTGAAGTAATTGACATGGTGTTCCTTTTGGTATAGGTGCAATATACGAAATTGGCTACTTTAGCGGTGCCGATCGGGTTCCTGCCCGGTGGTATTTTAACCATAAGAGAAAAACAAGTATTAACAGTTGAAACGGATCAAACTATGAAACCTGCCTTGATAAGGGTCGTGATTATCGACGATGAGCCGGCTATTCGCAAGGACATCCAGGTGCTGATGCAGCAACACCCTGATTTTATTGTAGTAGGCGCCTGCGGCAGTGTGCAGGAAGCCCGTGTTTTATTGCCCGCCACGCAGCCTGATCTGGTATTGCTGGATATTTCCCTCGGCGATGGTACGGGATTCGATGTTTTGCAGGATGTGGCGCCATTACCCTACAAAGTGATCTTCATAACGGCCCACCAGGATTTTGCCATTAAAGCGATCAAGTACGGTGCGCTGGATTATCTGTTGAAACCGCTGGACGAAAGCGAGCTTCAGCTTGCGCTGGAAAAAGTATTAAGGACGGCTCCCCCGGAACAGGAGCAGCTGGCGCTGGTGCAGCAGCAGTTCAGGCAGGGAGGGCTTCAGAACAGGATCGTGTTGCGTTCCCAGCAATACCTGCAGGTGGTAGCGTTTGAGGAGATCGTTTATTGCCAGAGCGATGCCGGTTACACCACGTTCTTTTTGACAGACGGGAGGAAGATCGTGGTATCCAAATCCATCAAGGAGTATGAAGAATTGTTACCTCCGGCCTGGTTCATGCGCCCGCATCAGTCTTATCTCGTCAATCATCATTTTATTGACCGGTACCATAAGGATGGTTATCTCGTGTTGCGGAACGGAGCGGAAATTCCCGTGTCTACCCGCCGAAAGGATTTTGTGATCGAATACCTTACGGGCAACCGATAATCCCAGGAACATGCATCGTTTATTACCATTATTGCTGCTCATCGCTTTCGCGTCCTGCCGGCAACGGAACAAACCGGCTGCTAACGCTAACGCAGATACGCTTATCGCCTTCATGAAGGGAAAGATCAACCCTTATTTTCACGACCATCGTCCGAAAGAGGCGGGGCTGCTGCTGGATAGCATATATCCCATTGTGAAACAGATCGATGCTTACCCGCTGACCTGCTCCTACCTGCGTTTCAGAGGCGTTCAATATGGTATGGAGAAGAAATTTGACAGCGCGCGGTATTTCATCGATCAGTCCATGAAGCTGGCGCAGGAAAAAGACAGCACGAGGAAACAGGTGATCGCAGGAATGGTGCAGATGGCGGACATCCTCAAGGATCAGCATCCGCCGGACAGTGCTTTGCATTATGCACGGGAGGCTTATTACCTTGCCGGGAAAATGGATACTGCCGGCCTGCCCATCATCTGCCTGCGGCTGTCCGAGATCTACGGCCGCATAGGGGATGCCTTCGCCGTGCGAAGGTACCTTTTTGAAGGTCTGCGGCGCAGTACACAGCCCAAACTGAAAACGGTGTTCGCCAATAATATAGCCAAATATTATGACGACAACGGCATGCCGGACTCCGCCATCATTTTTTTCAAAGCGATGGAAACAGATACCACCTTTTCCAATCCTTACTTCGATGCCGTAAAGTATGAGAACCTTGGCATTTTGCTGACGCGACAGAAAAAACTGGCGGAAGGCCTTCAATATCAGTTGAAAGCCATGGCATTGAACAAGGAGCTGGCGCAGCTGGACGGGGAATCTGTTTACAGTCTTGCCGTTACCTACGGAGAACTGGGACAATACGCACGTGCGGCCGCTTATCTGGATACGGCGATGCAGATGGCCCGCGCCGAGCATGACCAGCCCACCATTACTTCGATATGGAAGTTACGGGCCAGGCATCAGGCAAAGCAGGGGTTTTATCAGCAGGGATATGCCTTCCTGGATTCGGCTTACAGGCAATTCGGTAAGGAAGTAGATTCCTCCATTGCGCTGAAGGCCAGGGAGCTGGAAACACAGTATGCGGTAAAGGCCAAGGATGATGAAATTGCGGCGCTTGCCTTTGAGAATAAGGTGAACCAGAAGATACACCGCCAGCAGCAATGGATCATCATTGCCATGATCATCGGGGCATTGCTATTGGGAGCACTGGTAGTGCTGCTCTCGCGCAGAAGGAAGATGCAGCAGCAACTGCGGGAAGTGGCCTTGCAGCAGCGTTTGCTGCGCAGCCAGATGGAACCGCATTTTATTTTCAATACTCTCAGTGTGCTTCAAAGTTTCATCCGGAACGATGAGCGGGAGAAATCCATCCGCTATTTGAACAAATTTGCGCGGCTGGTGCGGATCAGCCTGGAAAACGCACGTGAAAGCTTCGTGCCGTTGAAAGACGAGATCGCTGCGTTAGACAGCTATCTGAGCCTCCAGGCCATGCGCTTTGAAGGCGCATTTGAATACAATATCGATGTGTATGAACATTATGAGGAGGATGACCTGCTGATACCCCCCATGTTGCTGCAACCTTTTGTGGAGAATGCTATTCTGCACGGTCTGCGACAGATCACTTATAAAGGCCGGATACAGGTGAGCGTACAACGGGATCAGCATGTGTTGCATTGCATCATAGAAGATAATGGCAACGGGTTGCAGCCCCAGGCAACCGTTACCGGGAAACAATCCCTGTCCACCATCATCACCCAGGAAAGGCTCAACATGCTTAGCAGGCAAACCCGCCGCCCGGCCAGCCTCCGTATTCTGGACAAGAAAAATGAAGAAGGGCAGGGGATCAGGGTGTTACTGGATATTCCTTTTCGCCGGGAAAAGTAAATTTTTCGGATTTTGCCCTGAAGCGCGCGGATTTGGAAAAAGTCCGCGCGCTTTTATATTCTCCCGTTCACAAGATAAAGTCGGGCGTATTTTTGTGCCATAAAGAATATACCTGTCTTAAAAAACCTTTCAACAATGACACTGCAATACAACAATGAGGTACCCACCTTAACGCAATTGCAAACCGTGTTACAGACCCAGCTGGGTGCTAAATACGAATGCAGGGTGGTACACGATCGCTGGACGCTCAATTTCTCCGGAGCACAATGTGTGCTGGTGAAAAAGTCCGGCACCGTTGGGATTTGTGTGGCAGTAAATGAAAAAAATAAAAAGATCGATGTTGACGGCATCGTTCCCAATCAGGTCATCGAAAAGATATTCTTTAACAATTTCGCTACCCGGCTGCTGTTAACATCATCCTGGAACAAATTGGAGAAAGAAGTAGCAGAGGCTATCAGGGCGAAGCTATCGTGAGCCCACTTTTTATAAACCAGCAGGTATGTTTTCCAGCCGCTTTTTCCGTAAACGAGTGCAACACAACCGGCCTTCCATTGAACATGCTTCCCTGGTAGAGCGGAGAGCGGAGGAATTCAGAGATTTTTATGAAGAACGTTTTGGTTACCAGCTGAACTATTCGCAGAACAGTTTACACATACTCGACGCGATCCTGTCGGAAGCCCGGAATACTGCACAGCCTGATGTTTTCAGGCAGTGGCTGGCCGAACATGGGGGAGCCTACCTTTTCAAAGTGGCCTCCATGCGGTTCTCCGGCTGGTCGCAACAATATGTGTGGTACCACCCGCTGGAACAGGCGGTGATGGTGATCGGTGTACCGGTGTTCCGCATCTCCCTGCTGGCGCAGCAAGCAATGCTGCAGCGGCTGGATGTTACATCCAATCTTCCTATACCTGTACTATTCTCCCGTTTCGAGAAAGCTGTATTGACAGCATCAGACGGTGACGACCTTCTGTTCATGTAGGTTGGACCAGGTTATTATTCGGGAAACCATGTATCAGCCACTGTCAAGATCGGGCCGGCCATTCTAGCCTGATGGTAACTGTGGAACCATAACTCTCCCTGAAAAGGGAGAGTTTTTTTATTTTTGGAAGATGAAAAGGATCATTTTAGCCAGCACTTCCACTTTATATGGCCAGGACTATCTGGCCTACCTGCAACCCGCGATGAAAGCGCTGTTTGCAGGCATTCCCGAGATCATTTTTATACCATACGCCCGCCCCGGTGGTATCTCTCACGATGATTATACCAGTCGTGCCGCCGCATCCTTTGCAGCTGCCGGGATACAGGTGAAAGGATTACATACGTTCGAGAATCCGGCATCCGCAATACGGAATGCCCGTGGATTCTTTACCGGTGGCGGTAATACATTCCTGCTTGTTAAACAATTGCATGAACTGGGACTAATGGAAGCGCTCAAGGCAGCGGTAGAAGCCGGTGCGCCTTATCTTGGTACCAGCGCCGGCAGTAACATCGGAGGTGTCAACATGCAAACGACCAACGACATGCCTATTGTTTACCCGCCCAGCTTCGAGACCATGGGTTTGGTCCCCTTCAACCTCAACCCCCATTATATCGATCCGTTGCCCGATACCATGCATATGGGTGAAACCCGTGAAACACGTATCAGGGAATTCCATACCCAGCAGGACGTTCCCGTGGTAGGCTTGCGGGAAGGCAGCTGGATCAGCGTCAACGGTACTACCATCCGGCTGGAAGGCCCCCTCACCGCCCGTATCTTCAAACCCGCCGCAACGCCCTACGAACTGGATGCCGGCGCCTCACTGAACATATTATAATCCGCACACCGCTAAGGAATCTGAATAAGCTTTCTATCTTTGAGGACAGATGAACGAACAGATCTGCAGCCATGGAAGACATGGCTGCAGAATAGCCAAAGAAACAGCAGCTATCCGGATCATGAAGAAATTTCGAGCCCTGATCTTATACGCAGGTATATTTTTTGCTCTGCCCGCGCAGGCCAGGAAAGAGACAGATACCCTGCCCTATACCATATCGCATTATACGGACGAGAACGGTTTACCGCAGAACAGCGTCAAGCTGATCGCGCCCGATAAAGAAGGCTTCCTCTGGCTGGCTACAGAGAACGGGCTGGTGCGCTTTGACGGAGCCCGCTTCAATACTTTCAACAGCAACCGTATGCAGTTGCTCACCAGCCGCATTTCCTACATATATCCGAGTGCCGATCGGCAGCAGTTGCTGGCCCGCACGGAGAAAAGGGAAGTGATCTCCATCCGGGGAGGACAGCCTGTACAGGTACCTCCTCCTTCTACGGATAACCGCTACGAATACCTTGTCTGTAATGACACCACCGAAGTTTTTTCCCTCGTTGGACTTCCCAATGTTTTTTTTCCGGCCTCCGTCAAGGCGGATCAATTTCTGATCCCGCTTTCGAAGGAAGAATATTTTCTCACCAAAAGGGATACGGTAACATGGATAAGGGCAGGGCGCCTGTATCGTCATTATCCCTACCGGCACACCAATCGTTGGAGTTTTTTCATAATGCAGCGGCAGTTGTATCATATGCAGGCGGATGGCCGTTTGATCGTCTTCGGCGACAACCAGGCGACCGCGGTACAGCTTACCGGCGATATCCTGCAGCATCGCGATTTCGCCGGCCACCGGAAGGAAATGCGGCTGTACTGGAACCTGGTGGCGGAGCAGGTTTTCATCTATTTCCGGAAGAAATGCTACCGCCTGCAGGTGCAGGCTAACGGGGATGTCTATACGAGTCTGGTCACGAGGGATTTTGACTTCGATCAGCTGCATATTGTATCCATCTATCAACAGGAAGGGGATCAGCGTATTTTCCTCGGCAGCCGTACCAAAGGTCTGTATGTGGTGGAATGGAAGAAGTTCAGGGTGTTGAAGACCGGCAATGGTGTGGATGATGTTTGTTATGCTCAGGCCCCTTATGGGCAGAATGGGGTGGTTACGCCGCATGGAATCGTATTTAACCGGGACGGTACAACGAAAACGCTGCCTTTGCTTCATAAAGCCGGCATCAATCACGACCTGTACAGCATGCTGATGGATCACCAGGGAAATTACTGGGTCAAGAAAAAGAATCTGCTGTACAAGTATAACAATGATTGTACAGCGAAGCTATGGGAGAAAGACATGGGCACAGAGATCAACCAGTTGTATCTCTCCGCCGAAGGTTGCTTGTGGATCGGCATAAAGTATGCAGGGCTGTATTGCCTGCAAACTGCGGAAGAATACCCCGTTCCATCTTTGTACAGCGCCAGCCCGAAGGACGTTACCTATATGATGCAGGAGACGCCTGAGCTGTTGTGGGTGGCTTCGGGAGAGGGTTTGCATCGTCTGAACCTCCGTACAAAACAAATAAATACGATCAGCTATTTTGATAAACAATATGTCAGAAGCCTTTTTGTACCGGCAGAAAATGAAGTATGGATCACTACCTATGATCGCGGTTTCTTTCTCTACAGGAACGGGAAAGTAACATCTATGCCGGTGGACCGGTACCAGTACCTGCTTGCAACGCATTGCATTACGCAGGATCATCAGGGTTTTTTCTGGATCACTACCAATAAAGGGTTGTTCCAGGCTTCCCGGGCGGATTTGCTGGCCTATGCGGAAGGGAAACAGTCATCCGTATACTATCAATATTATAACACAGACCAGGGATTCAGTACCAATGAATTCAATGGCGGCTGCGAACCCTGTGGATGGCAATGGAAGAACGGGGATATTTCTCTGCCTTCATTGGAAGGACTGGTACTATTCAACCCCGGGCGGCAGTCGGCTGAAATACCGGGCCAAGGACTGTTCCTCGATAGGGCAGAGCTGGATGCCAGGGACTTTCCCGTAGCGGATACTTTCCGCTTGCCCAACAGTTTTACCCGTTTCCGCTTTCAGATCAGCTCGCCATATTTCGGCAACCCCTACAACCTGCAGATCCTTTATTCCCTTTCGCACGATGAGGCGTCCGTATGGTTGCCTGCGGAAAACGACCGGAGCATCTCTTTTTCGGCCATGCCCTCCGGCGCTTATCACCTGCGTGTCCGGAAGATCAATGGTTTCGGGCAGCGTAACTATACAGAGAAAGTATGGGTGATCATTATTGCGCATGCCTGGTATGAAACGATCTGGTTCCGTCTGCTGGCGATCATGTTAACCGTACTGCTGATATTTGCGTATATCCATTTCCGTATGAAACGGGTAAGCAGGCAGAACAGGATACTGGAGGTGCGCGTATCTGAAAGAACGCAGGAGCTGAAAGATACCTTGCAGGACCTGCAGGTTTCGGAAGAACAGCTGCGGCAGCAGGGGCTGATGCAGCAGCGTATGATCACTGCAGTGACCCACGATATTAAGACGCCCATGAAGTACCTGATGCTGATGGCCGGTACACTGAAACGGAGTAGTGCAGGAAGCGAAGATAAGCAGCATACGGCCATGTACGATGCACTCTACAGGATGTATCACCTGGTGGATAATCTTATCCAGTATATGAAAACGAATGTAAAGGATCACAACGCGATACAGGAAATAACGGATCTGCATGATCTGCTGGAAGAGAAACTGAGTATTTTCAGACCCATTGCGGATAGCCGCCAAATAGCCCTGATCAATGAAGTGACGCCCGGAACAAAGCTGCTGGTGAACGGGCAGCTATTGGCAGTAGTGGTTCACAACCTCCTGGATAATGCCGTTAAATATACTGTGCAGGGGAGCATCCGTGTATCTGCTTCCCTGAACGGACAACAACTGGAGCTGCATTTCAGAGATACAGGTATCGGTATGCAGCCGGCTATCGCGGAATGGGTGAATCGTTACAGTATGGAGGAGGCTGGTGAAGATGAGACGCGCCGGCCGCATTTACATAATGGCATTGGTTTGCTGATGGTTATGGAACTGACGCAGCTGATCCATGGGAAGCTGGCCGTGCAGCCTGTTCCGGATGGCGGCACACAGCTGACCATCATGTTGCAGGTACTTAAATAGACGTGCTGTACATCTTTACTTTTTCCAGTAACTCCACGATGTTGGAGATGCCCAGTTTTTCGAAGATGCGCGTTTTGTAGGTGCTCACGGTCGTGATCTGCAAATGCAGCATTTCAGCTATCCTCGCTACCTGCACACCTTTTGTCAGCAGGTTCATCACTTCTATCTCCCGTGCGGAAAGTGTGGAAAGCGGGTTGGCAAAAGGTTCCCGATGGGTGTTGAGCATATTCAGCATTTGCTGACGGGTAGCGGCGCTCATATATTTTTCCCCATTCAATACTGTTCGGATCGCTATTTTGATCTCCTCTTCCGGTGAATATTTCACGAGATAACCATCCGCACCGGCCTGCATGTAATTGATCGCAAAAAGCTGCTCGTCGTAGCCGGAGAAGATCAGTATCCGGACGGAAGGCTGGCGTAGCCTGATAGCGTCAATCATCTGGGAATTGTTGCCGCCGGGGATATTGATGTCCAGCACCAACAGGTCCACATCCTGTGTTTCCAGCAAATGAATCACTCTGTCGAAGTTTTCCGCTTCAACCACAGTGGCAGGGATGGGCAATGTTGAAATGATGTGCGTGATGCCCAATCGTACAATGGTATGATCATCCGCAACAAGGATCGTTTTCATTGGGTATAGTTAAATGCCTTGATCAAGGCCTGTTTCAACGGGCAAAAATAGCATATTTTGGAACCCTGCCGGTTTGCAACCCGAATAATCGAACTAATACTACATATAACCGGAAATCGTTCTGTAAGAAAGCCGTGATGAAGCAATTATGTTAAATCAGTACCCGGATTGGAAATTAATGGTACTTTCGCTCCCTCATAACCGCGGCCGGGATACGCTCTGTTGGCCGCTGTTTTACAGGCAGGGTTTATGAGGAAAATATTTCTAGCCGCCATCAACGCCGGGATTCGGCCGGCACAGGACATCGATGAGCTTAAAAAGATACGGGGCCTGAACATGGGTTGCCTGCTGGGTATGGCCGTCGCGTTCCTGCTGGCGATACTGAACGCGGTTACCGGGTTTTATCCGCTGGCGGTGCTGCATTTCAGCGTAATACTGGTATCATGTTGTATCATTCTGCTGCAAGGCCGCGGTCTTTACCGTGTCGCGCATTATGTAGGGGTGCTGGAGATCATGATCATTTCCTGTTTTGCTGCGATAGCCTATCACAACAGCATGGAAATATTGTTGCTGTTAAATATCCTGGCTGTGGTGCTGTTGTTTGAAATGCGCCGGGAACAATGGGTACTGAGTCTTATGAATGTAGCCCTGTTCACCTGGATCCGCTATTATAATGATCATTACCCTCCCCTGATCGCGCAGGCCCCCTTCAGCCGGCATATCCTCAGTTATGTGAACGGAAGCCTGATCTTGGGTATTCTTATCGGTTACTACAAGCGGGAGCAGCAACGGAATCGTCGTCAGCTCGAAGCCATGAACCTGGAATTGAAAGAGAAGGCCGCCACCCTGGAGAACCTGAACCGGGTAAAGGAAAAGATATTGTCTATTTTGTCCCACGACCTCCGCCAGCCGCTTGCATCCATGAAAACCCTGCTCTCTATGGCAGATGACGTGGGGCCGGAATATTTTTCCACTTTTACGAAGAGAGTGGAAACGCATGTGGACAATGTGATGCTGACGCTCGAGAACACCCTTCGCTGGTCCTATTCCCAGATGAAGGGCATCACATTGCTGCCGCAGGATGTGAGCATGGAAGAAGCCCTGTTGCCGCTCCCACAGCAATTCGCCGAGCAATTGCGGAACAAGCAGATCACGCTTTCCCTGTCCGTTTCTCCGGAGTATAAGGCTTATGTAGATCCCGAGCATCTCACCATCGTTATGCGCAACCTGCTTTCCAATGCGATAAAATTCACCAGGGAAGGAGGAGAGATCCGGATCACTGTAGCATTGGAAGCGGAACATCTCGTCGTTACCGTGGCCGACACCGGCATTGGTATGGATCAGGAGATGCTGGAAAAGCTTTTCGATCTGGAACAGCATTTTACCCGTTATGGTACCGGCAATGAGCGGGGAGTGGGTTTAGGATTGATGGTAGTGAAAGAGCTGGTAACGCTGAATGAGGGGAAGATAAGATTGCAGAGCGAAGTAGGGAAAGGAACAACGGTGGTACTTGAACTGTCTTTACCCTGATCAGCGAACATTGATACAGGATATGGTAATAAAATACCTGTTTTCTTGACGCTCATCAAAAAAACACCCGTTAATTTTAAAACTTTGTTATTTTACCCCCTTCAAATTTTGTCTACAGCTCAACCAACAAAATTATGAGTTCTAACCGCAGAAATTTCCTCCGCCAGCTGGCGGTAGGTTCCGGGGCCCTTGCAGCAGGGATCCCCGCATTTGCTTCCGCTACTCTTGCCCCCAGCGATCGTGAACTGGAGAGGGCCCTGGAGCAATCTAACAAGCAACAACGTTTCAACATGAGCGGATACGCCGCTCCGAAGATCGACAAGGTGCGCATCGGCTTCATCGGCCAGGGGATGCGTGGACCGGGCGCTGTACAGCGCATGTCTTTCATCGACGGCGTAGAGATCGTAGCCATCTGCGATCTGCTCCCGGAACGCGCCACGAAATCCAACAAGATCGTTACTAAATCCGGAAGACCCGCCGCCAAAGAGTATTCTGGCGAGAACGGCTGGAAAGAAATGATCGGGAAGGAAAAACTGGACCTGGTGTACATCACTACACCCTGGCACCTCCACACAATTATGGCTTTGTACGCCATGGAACATGGTTGCCACGCCGCTTCCGAAGTGCCCATCGCCCTCACGCTGGACGATTGCTGGAAGCTCGTGGAAACTTCCGAGCGCACGAAAAAGCATTGTATGATGCTGGAAAACTGTTGCTACGACTTCTTTGAACTGCTCACGCTTAACATGGCCCGCCAGGGATTGTTCGGTGAGCTCGTTCATGCAGAAGGCGCATACATCCACAATCTGCTCGACCTGAACTTCTCCAAGAACGGGTATCAGAACATGTGGAGGCTCCGCCAGAACGCTTCCCACAATGGAAACCTTTATCCCACGCACGGTCTGGGTCCCATCGCGCAATGCATGAACATCAACCGCGGCGACAAAATGGATTATCTCGTTTCCATGTCCAGCAACGATTTCCTGATGGGTGTCACCGCGAAGGAGAAAGCCGCTCAGGATCCTTTCTTCAATGAATTCGTCGGCAAGCCCTATCGTGGTGATATGAACACTACCACCATCCGCACCAACAAGGGCAAAACCCTCATGATCCAGCATGATGTAACTTCGCCCCGCCCGTACTCCCGCATTCACCTTGTGAGCGGTACCAAAGGCGTGGCTTCCAAATGGCCCAGTCCGGAGCGCATCGCTTTCGGTCATGAGTGGATCAAGGATGAAGAACTGAAAAAATTATACGAACAATATACACCGGAGATCGTTAAACGGGTGGGTGAGATCGCGAAGAAAGTAGGCGGCCACGGCGGTATGGACTTTATGATGGACTGGCGCCTGATCGACTGTCTCCGTAACGGTCTTCCGCTGGATCAGAACGTATATGATGCCGCTGCATGGAGCTGCATAGTGCCGCTCAGCGAGAAGTCTGTGTCCAAACGCTCTACCAGCGTGGATATTCCGGACTTCACCAGGGGCGCGTGGAAAACGAACGCTCCGGTGGAACTGACATTGAAAGGCGGTGGAACCACTGGTGTGATCGGCGTGGAGAACAAAGGAGAATCCAAACAACTCAACGTACATTGATCACGATAACATGATAAGCAATTAAAAAGGCGTATCCTCCGGGCTGCGCCTTTTTAATATCAACCTTCTGCCATCTCCCGCATATACTCACGCGGCGCCCTGCCGGTGATGCTTTTGAATACCCGGTTAAATGTAGCGATGCTGTTGAACCCGCTTTGATAAGCAATGGTGGAGATGTTGTCATTGATGCCGCCGGAGAGTTTCTTACAGGCTTCATGAATACGCACTTCATTCAGGAAGGTCACGAAGGTCAACCGCGTATGTTTCTTGAAATACCGGCAAAAGGCCTGCGGAGTCATATTGGCATGGCGGGCCACATCTTCGAGCATGATATCCGTGTCGTAATTTTTCATGATGTAGTCATAGATATTGCCGATACGGATACCTTCCACATCGTTTACGCTGGACAGCTGGGAGCCCGATACCAGCGGCTGCAGGTCGGGTAAGGATTGCAGCGAGCTTAAAAGCGACAGGAAGTACATGAACTGCCGCGCTCCCTGCGCACGTTCCACATCCGCCATCAATCTGCCTATTTCCGTTACATGATGGTCGGGTACCTTGAACCCGTTCGAGAATTTCCGGATGAAAAGACTGATCTTTTTCAGTTCCGTTAATTCAAATACAGGTGCGAGCTTGCCATTGGGATTGAAATACATGGTCAGTGACTGCACGCCTTTTTCCTCCGGCGTTATTTTCCCTTCCATATCACTTTTAAAAACATGCGGCTGATTGCTCGCCAGCCAGAATATTTCATTGGAACGAAAAGTTTGCATGCTGTTTTCCGCGATAAGAGTGCCTTTGCCCCGTTGTATCCAGGTCAGCTGGATCTCGTCGTGGCGATGAAAATGGGGATAGAAATGCGGTAAGTGCTCCTTTTGTACCAGGATGTTTTTCTCATGGGCAACAGGAATCGTAAACTGTAATACTTTCATGATCCCTAATTTAAACAAAATTTAACCCGAATCACAAAAAAATAATTTTGTTTGATCAAAATATGAGTAGAACTGATTAAAAACCGCTTATCTGATACAAGTCATTCCCGGTATTTTTGAAAAAAAAGAAATCAATGGCAATCAGATGGAAGGGAGTATTTCCCGCACTCACTACCAAGTTCACAGCAGAGGATGAACTGGATCTTTCATTGTTCGGCAAGAACCTGCAGGCACAACTGGATGCGGGAGTGGAAGGTGTGATCCTCGGCGGATCGCTGGGAGAGGCCAGCACACTTGCTGTGGAAGAAAAAGCGGAACTCGTGCAATATGCGGTTCAGCAGATCGCCGGAAAAGTACCGGTGGTGCTTAATATTGCAGAAGGCGCAACAAAAGAAGCGGTGAAGCAGGCTGCCCTTGCCGAAAAATGGGGCGCTTCCGGCCTGATGCTGCTGCCACCGATGCGCTATCGCTCCGACGACAGGGAAACCCTGGAGTACTTCCGCGTAGTGGCCGCTTCCACGGAGCTACCCATCATGCTGTATAACAACCCGGTGGATTACAAAACGGAGATCACGCCGGATATGTTCGAAGAACTGGCGGGGATCGATAATATACAGGCAGTGAAAGAATCTACCCGCGATGTAACGAACGTGATCCGCATGCGGAACCGCTTCGGAGACCGTTTCAGTCTGCTTTGCGGAGTGGATACCCTCACCCTCGAAGAACTCGTAACAGGCGCGGACGGCCTGGTGGCGGGATTGGTGTGCGCTTTCCCCGCGGAGACCGTGGCACTTTACAAACTGATCAAAGCCGGAAAG
Organism: Chitinophaga niabensis; assembly: GCA_017849435.1. Classification (GTDB taxonomy): domain Bacteria; phylum Bacteroidota; class Bacteroidia; order Chitinophagales; family Chitinophagaceae; genus Chitinophaga; species Chitinophaga niabensis_A. The sequence goes on along the minus strand of JAFIGY010000020.1, from coordinate 150,007 downwards.
ATACAGGAAGCCCTGCTGCTCTATCGCTGGTTTATGCCACTGCTGGAGCTGGATATTCATCCTAAGCTGGTGCAGTATATCAAACTGGCGGAAGCGCAAACAGGCATCGGCAGTGAATTTGTGAGAGCGCCCCGGCTCACGCTGGTGGGTGAAGAGCGCAAGCGTATCCTCGGGATCATTGAGCAGGCGCTGGCTACCAGACCAGTATTACCGGAATACAAAAAACTGAACGTAACGGCATCATGATCCAGGTGAATGATATCATGCAGCGGTCGCAGGCCGCTTTTACACAATACCATCAAACATCCCCGGAACAACGTGCGCGTTTTCTGGAAAATATCGGGGAACAGCTGGAAGCGGGACGGGAAGAGCTGACGGCAAAAGCACATGCGGAAACACATCTGCCCATGCCACGTTTGAACGGAGAGCTGAGTCGTACCATCAACCAGCTGAAGATGTTTGCCCGCCTGCTGCAGGAAGGAAGCTGGGTAGATGCGGCCATTGATACGGCGGATGCCGGCAGAACGCCACCCAAACCCGATACCCGTCGGATGTTGATGCCGGTAGGACCGGTAGTGGTTTTCGGGGCGAGTAATTTTCCTTTTGCTTTTTCGACAGCAGGTGGTGATACCGCCAGTGCATTGGCTTCCGGTTCAACGGTAGTGGTGAAAGGACATTCTGCGCATGCCGGCACTTCTTCACTGGTTTTTGCAGCAATACAGGCGGCCATTGCGCACTCAGGCATGCCGGCGCATACCGTACAGCATGTGTTGGGAGCGGGAAACACTGTAGGCCGGGAATTGGTGATGCATCCTCATACGACCGGCGTTGGCTTTACCGGTTCGCTCAACGGGGGAACTGCGCTGGTACACTATGCAGCGGAAAGAGAGCGGCCGATACCTGTGTTTGCCGAAATGAGCAGCATTAATCCCGTAGTGCTGCTGCCTGACACCCTTCGGCAAAACGCCTTCGCACTGGCCAAAACATACGCAGCCTCCATCACCCTGGGCATGGGGCAATTCTGTACCAATCCCGGTTTGCTGGTGGCGGTAGAAAGTGAGGCGCTGGAAGTATTTCTCCAACAGCTGGGGGAAGAGATCAGCGCGGTGCAGCCGCAGGAGATGTTGCATGAAGGGATCCTGTCCAATTATTCGGAGGGTTTGCATACGATGTTGCAGCAGCAGGGGATCAGGCATATCTTTAAAAGTGATGTAATGCCTTCACCTGCGCTGGCGCGCGTAAGTGCAGCCGGCTTCCTGAGCACACCGCATTTCAGAGAGGAAGTCTTCGGTCCATTTTCACTGGCAGTGGTTTGCAGGGATAAAACCGAAATGAAGCAGGTGCTGGAAAGTGTGAAAGGTCAGCTTACCGCCACGATCATGGGAACAGACGCGGATCTTGCCGCGCACCGTGATATTATCGCATTGCAAACCTCTCTGGCCGGCAGAGTGATCATCAATGATGTGCCTACCGGTGTGGAAGTTTGCAGCAGCATGGTACACGGGGGACCTTATCCGGCCACTACGGACGCGCGATTCACCTCTGTAGGCACCGGCGCTATCCGGCGCTGGGTGAGGCCGGTCTGCTTCCAGGGATTTCCGGATGCATTGCTCCCGCCGGAATTGCAGAACGCCAATCCGCGGAAGATCTGGCGGCTCTGGAACAATGAATGGAAGAACACATAAAATCTTTTTACTTTTTTATTATTTTGAGTAGATGAAACCCTCAGGCAAAAAAACCTTCTTCTGCATCGACGCCCATACCTGCGGAAACCCGGTACGACTGGTAGCCGGAGGCGGACCGGTGCTGAAAGGCAATAACATGAGCGAAAAAAGACAGCACTTCCTGGAAGAATTCGACTGGATCCGGAAAGGCCTGATGTTTGAACCGCGGGGGCATGATATGATGAGCGGCAGTATCCTCTACGCACCGCACGATTCGCAGAATGATGTTGCAGTGCTGTTCATCGAAACCAGCGGCTGCCTGCCCATGTGCGGCCATGGTACCATCGGCACGATCACCATCGCCATTGAAGAAGGGCTTCTTTTGCCGAAACAGCATGGAACGGTGCGGATGGAGACACCGGCAGGACTGGTGCATATCAGTTACCAGACCATCGGTAACAAAGTGCGCTCCGTGAAACTGACCAACGTTCCTTCCTTCCTCGAAGCTGTTGATCTGACCATAGACTGTCCTGAGCTGGGAGAGTTGGTGTTTGATGTGTCCTATGGCGGCAACTTCTATGCGATCGTGGATGTGCAACGGAATTTTGCAGGGCTGGAGCATTATCCGGCGGATAAATTGATCAGTTGGGCGAGGGAATTACGGAAACGCATCAACGAAAAATATAGTTTTGTCCACCCGGACGATCCTACCATTCGCGGTTGCTCGCATGTATTGTGGACGGGCGCGGTAATGGATCCGGCTTCTACGGCGCGGAATGCCGTTTTTTACGGAGACAAGGCCATTGACCGGTCCCCCTGCGGTACCGGCACTTCCGCCCGCATGGCGCAATGGTACGCAAAGGGGAAGCTGAAGAAAGGAGACGCCTTTATCCATGAAAGTATCATCGGTTCAACGTTTACCGGGCGTATAGAGGAAGAAACCACCGTAGCCGGAAAGCCCGCTATCCGCCCGAGCATTGAAGGATGGGCAAGAGTTTACGGATACAACACCATCAGCATAGATCCGGATGACGATCCCTATGCGTACGGATTCCAGGTCCTTTAAAAAAATCGTATAGGCATGAACGTTATTGTTATCGGTGGAGGCATTATCGGATTAAGCTCGGCTTACTTTCTGCAACAAAGCGGCTGGAATGTTACCGTGATCGATAAAGGCGATTTTCAGAACAATTGCTCGTATGGCAATGCAGGGTATGTTTGTCCAAGCCATTTCATTCCCATGGCAGCGCCGGGCATCGTGAAACAGGGATTTAAGTGGATGCTGAATCCTGAAAGTCCTTTTTACGTGAAGCCCCGTCTGAACTTCGGGCTGATCGACTGGGGTTTGAAGTTCATGCGCAGCGCCAATGCGCAGCATGTGGAACGCAGTGCCGTGCCTTTGCGGGATATTGCCGTGCTGAGCAAGCGGACGTACGAGGACTGGCTACGGCAACCCGGATTTGATTTTGCTTACGAACAGAAAGGTTTGCTGGAGATGTTCCAGACTCCGTTGAACGCAGAGCATGCGCATCATACGGTGGAAAAAGCGCTGGCATTGGGGCTGGATGCTGAATATCTTACTGCTGAACAGGTGCAGGCCCTGGAGCCGCAGGTAAAACTGAATATCCTCGGCGCTATTTATTTTAAATGCGATGCACATCTCTATCCCAATAAGCTCATGCGGAATCTGTTGCAGATATTGAAGGAAAAAAACGTGCAATTAGTACCGGATGAAGAAGTGACGGGTTTTGAGCAAGGGGAGGGGAAGATAAAAAAAGTGACCACACGGAGAAGCACATACGAAAGTGACATGGTAGTGATCGCAACAGGATCATGGAGCCGGGAAATGGCAGCGAAGATAGGCCTGAATCTGCCATTGGTAGGCGGAAGGGGATATTCGGTAACTTACGAAGATGCGCCTTACCATCTCCATCATCCGGCTATACTCACAGAAGGCCGTGTAGCCATCACACCGATGAACGGCAACAAGATCCGCTTTGGCGGTACCATGGAGATCACCGGGTTGAATGCTCCTCCGAACATGAACCGGGTGAAGGGTATTCTCCGGGCGGTCAGGAATTTTATCCCGGAATATGATATACCATTACCGGCGAAAGAACAGGTATGGTTTGGTTATCGCCCTTGCTCTGCCGATGGTTTGCCGTATATCGGGCGGTTGAAGAAGCTGGACAACTGTGTGCTGGCAACAGGCCATTCCATGCTGGGATTAAGTTTGGGCGCGGGAACCGGAAAACTCGTAAGCGAGCTGGTAAATGAAACTCCTTTGAGTATGGACATTCAGCCTTTTAACCCTGAACGTTTTTGAATACACAAAATCTTTTATCATGAGAAAACTGCTTTGCTGTATCAGTCTGTTACTGGCACAGTTCCTTACCTATGCGCAGGATACGGATCTTTACAACCAGTCCAGTGAGGTGAATAACATCATGGTGCAGTATTATGCGGACAGAGGCGCATTGAACCGCTTCTACGCCATCCGCAATTCTCCCGAACGCAGGGAACGGATGAAGACGCTGCAGGAGGATTATCTGAAGCGATTATCGGCGCTTGGTTTCGAGCAATTGCCGGTTGGTTCGCGGGTAGATTACACTCTTTTTCAGCGCGATCTGAAAAGTGAATTGTATCAGCTGGATCAGGAAAAGAAAGAATATACGCAGGTGGAAAAATGGTTCCCTTTCGCAGAACGCATTTATGCCATCGAAAAGGTCCGTCGCCGGGGAACTGTGCCGGATGCGGAAAAGCTGGCAGTGGAATTGAACAATATCGCTAAAGAGATCGAGCAGAGGAAGGCAGCCCTGCAGAAAGACAGTTCTTTCTCTCTCGCCTTGAGCCGCAGGGCTTCCGGTATTGCCAAGGGTTTGCAGGCGGCTTTGAAAAGCACTTATGATTTTTACAATGGCTACGATCCGCTCTTCAGCTGGTGGGTTCCTGCACCTTATAAACGCCTCGACGGCCTGCTGGAAGATTATGCAAATCTCTTCAATGCAAAGGGAAAGAATGCTTCCTCCCAGAAAGATGATGGCAGCGGTATCATCGGTTATCCTATCGGCAGGGAAGAGATCATCCGGCAGTTGCAGCTGGAGATGATCCCTTACACGCCTGAAGAACTGATCGCGATTGCGAACAAGGAATTTGCCTGGTGTGATGCAGAGATGCTGAAAGCCTCCCGCGAAATGGGTTTCGGAGATAACTGGAAAGCTGCGGTGGAAAAGGTGAAGAACACTTTCGTGCCGCCATCCAGACAACCGGAGGCGATGATGAAGTTGTACAATGAATCCATTGCCTTCCTGAAAGAGCACCATCTGATCACATTACCGCCGCTGGCCGAGGAGACCTGGCGCATGAGCATGATGTCTCCCGAACGGCAGCTGGTGAGCCCTTTTTTCCTCGGAGGAGAGGAGTTCATCATTTCGTATCCCACCAACACCATGAGCCACGATGATAAAATGATGAGCATGCGCGGCAATAACCCGCATTTCTCCCGTGCCACGGTTCATCATGAATTGCTGGCGGGCCATGCTTTGCAACAGTTCATGAATGCGCGTTACAAGTCCTACCGGAACTTCGACACTCCCTTCTGGATAGAAGGCTGGGCCTTGTACTGGGAGCGGCTTTTGTGGGATCTCAAATTTCCTCAGTCTCCTGAAGATCGCATCGGCATGCTTTTCTGGCGGATGCATCGTTGCGCGCGCATCATCTTTTCCCTCAGCTATCATACCGGTAAGTGGACGCCGCAGCAATGCATCGATTTCCTGGTGGACCGTGTCAATCACGAACGTGCCAACGCGGAAGGAGAGGTGCGCCGTTCTTTCACGGGAGGATATGGACCTTTGTATCAGGTCGCTTATATGATCGGTGGTCTGCAGTTTGAAGCATTGCGGAAAGAGCTGGTGGAAAGCGGGAAAATGACTTACCAGCAGTTCCATGATGCTATCATTCGTGAAAATGCCATGCCTGTGGAAATGGTCAGAGCGATATTGTTAAAGCAACCTTTAACGAGAGATTTTAAAACGAACTGGAAATTTTACCATCTGTGAAATTTATTTTTTTCGCACTGCTAAATTTTAGCTAGGTTGCATTGTAAACAAACTTACTAACCATGCAACATAGTCAATGGCTTTTTACTTACGGAAAAAATATGACGGTAGAAGTAGATATTTTTTTTGCAAAAGAAGGCGGGTACTGGGTTGTGTACTGCCCTGCCCTTAATTTATCTTCCTACGGAGATTCCCGGGAAGATGCACATCAGGCATTTGATGAAGCAGTTCGTATCTTTGTCAATGATACTACTGCCAAAGGTACATTGGAGAAAGTCCTGATCGGTCTGGGCTGGAAACTTCAGTATATGCCCAAGCCGGTGTATGATCCTCCCGTGTATACTGCCAGGCAGGTAAGCGAGCAACTGCAGGTAAAACCCGCCCATATCACAGTAGAGAGAACGTTGTTCCCCATCACTCCCGCCGCCTGTTAGCCTTTTCATCGCACCATTTATTTTTCGTTTGTTAACCTGTTTTATATGGGCTTTAAGCCGATTCCAACCAGGAAGTTCATAGCATGGTTGAAGTCGATAGGCATTGTGTATAAGAGAGGATGATGAAAGAGTTGTAAAACAGCTTTGCCGGCAATGAATGTTCGCTGCAGTGAGATCAATTCAGATTATTGGGATTTGGAATGAAATTGAGGAATGCGTTGAATTTTGTCTGGTATTTCCGTTTATCGAGTTTGTAATAAAAAGCACCGCGTTTCGAGCTTTGTCGCTCTTTATCCTTTTGCTTGATCAACAGTCCGGTTGACAGTACTTTTCGCGAGAAATTCCGTTTGTCCAGCAGGGAGCCGTAAATTCCTTCGTATAGACTTTGCAGTTGTGGCAGGGTGAATTTCTCCGGCAGCATCTCGAATACAATGGGGTGGAAGGCCGCCTTATAACGCAGTTTCTCCTTGGCCATCTCCACCATATCCCGATGATCAAAGATCAGGGAAGGAATTTTTTTTAGCGGAAACCATTCGGAATGATAGTCGTTATTGATCTGCTTTTTGTATTTATTGATGTCGATCAGGCTGGAGTAGACAACGGATATTGTTCTTTCAATGGGATCACGTTCCACTTCTCCGAAGGCATATAACTGTTCCATATATACGTCTTCCAGTCCCGTCAATTCCTTCAATATCCGTGAAGCAGCTTTGTCGAGTGTTTCCTTCTGTTGCACAAATCCGCCCATCAGGCTCCAGCGGCCTTTTTCCGGATCAAATCCTCTTTTAATCAGGAGCAGTTTCAGGTCTGTTCCGTCAAATCCGAAAATGATGCAGTCTATTGCCAGCAGCATCCTGTTTTTTCCTGAGTACTGGGTTATTTTCACGTCAGTCAGTTTATCGCGTGGTTAAAAGTAGTCAATCTTTGATCATCCGGCAGCCGTACAACGGCCCCGCACTGTTTTGGGACCTGGGAGCGAACTTTACGGTAACGGATAGCTTGCCATTTGTCAGGTTTCGCGGTATTTTGTAGCGAATATCGTAAAACTTGCTGGCTTTGTAACGATTCAGATCTTCGGTAGCGATCGTAACGCCATCTATCTGTATATCGAAAACCCTGCCGCGGTTATCCATTCCCCAATAGGAGCAGATGAGTGTATTAGACCCATCCGGCGCCACTTTCATGGTGAAGGAAAAATACCCTCCGGGCCATGCCACCCGCCATTTCCGTCCGTGCTCCTCTTCCGTATGCAACTTTTCTCCCGTAAAAGCATGATCCCGCTCCGGCTGCATCTCTCCGGGCCTTAATACATCCACGGTATGAGTTTCCAGCTCCCGCGCTTCTTTTTTGCGCTGCTCATATATTTGCTGCTGAGCGGCCCAGGACGCCGGCGTAAACACATCCCAATATACGCTGTAGTACTGTTTTTTTGTATCGTAAAAAGGCACAAGTTGTACATCCCCGGGTATGCCGGTTCCGGAGGAATGGAATGTTGCAGTAGCATTGCCCGTGGATTGCACCCAATGGCTGACGTCGGGCCGGCTGGTCACAAAAACCGGTACACCGCTCACAGGATCGGGTTCCTGTTCTCCCAATAAACCGGCCAGCAGCACCGGACCGTAGAAGATGGCCTGGCGGGAGGGATTGTCCGGCATGGCTTCCGTGTAAAGCGTGGAGGACAGTTGCAGGATCACTTCGTCTTTATCCTGCCATTTGCGCTGCAATACAAAATAACCCGATGTGTCGGGAGACAATTGCTGCGGCTTTCCGTTCACACGTATAGTGGCATGGGAAGCTCAGCGGGGATGGCGAATGCGGAGGGCGAAGGTCTCCGGACGTTTGGCCGTTACCGTGAGCCGGATTGTTCCGGCGGCCGGAAGGGCGCTTTCCTGCCTGATCTGCAGCCCCTTTTCCTTCCAGTGAAGCACGGAGGGGATGAAGAGATTAACATACAGGCTGCCGTCTCTTCCCCTGAAATAAATGCTTTCGCCGTATTTCACATGGTTCTCCATACCGGAACCCACGCAGCAGGTGAAGGAATGCCAGGGGTCGCTGTATGCCTTGGTACCGCCCATCCGCAATGGTACAAAATAGCAGACCATGCCGCTTTCGTGGTCCTGGGAAGCCAGGATGTGATTGTACAGTGCTTTTTCATAATAATCCATATAACGCGCCTCCGGCTGCAGGGCAAACAGATGCCGTGTGAGCTTCAGCATGTTGTAAGTGTTGCAGGTTTCGGTGGTGTTGTCCGTCAGCGTTTCATTCAGCTGATCCGCCGGCCCGAAATACTCATAGTTACTGTTCCCTCCCGTCGCATAAGAATGGTGTTGCGTAACGGTTTGCCAGAAGAACGTTGCAATGCGGGCGTCCCGGGCATCCAGCGTGAGCTCGTGACGGCGAATGGCGGCGATCACTTTCGGGATCTGTGTGTTGGCATGTTTTCCGGGGAGTATATCGATGCCTGCGGCGAGGGAGTCCAGAATCCTTTTGTCGTAAAAGCGGCGGGACAGCTCAAGATATTTTGAATGACCGGTGTAGGCATACGTGTTAACGAGGGTTTCGCTCATACCACCGTACTCGCAGAAGAGCATGCGTTGCAACTGATCGTCATTGAGATCTTTGATGGTGTTGCCCGTCCAGTCTGCCAGTTTGATCGCGAGGGTGAGGGCTTTGGCGTTATTACAATAGCGTTTTGCGTCGAGGAGGCCAGCCATGATCTTGTGCACGGTATACCAGGGAGCCCAGGCGCCATTGAGGTCGAAACCGCGTGTGCGGATGTTGCCCGCCGCCACCTGCGCCCATACACTGTCTTCATTCGGGATCGCGCCGATATAGCCTGTTTTGCGGGCATGTTGACAAGCTTCCAGTTCATCCACGATATAATTCACTCTTTGAAGAAATGCAACATCTCCGGTGGCGGCATATTGCAGGGCACAGGCAGAGAGATAATGCCCCAGTGTATGTCCCGCAAGTCCGGATGATTCCCATCCGCCATATTTTTCCCCTTTAGGCGCTAATCCTGCATGCGCGCGAAAATCGGCCAGCAGCCGGTCCGGCCCGATCTTCAACAAATACTGCGCTTCAGCCTGCATCGCGGTGTAAAAAGGACTTTCCAGCAGGCGAACCTCTTCCAGCGGGAATGCGTAAGCATGGATGTTTGCCTGCGGCTGCACTTTCATCGTTACATCTTTCCATTCCGGCACATAAGATTGTCCGAATGCGCCCGTACAGCAAAATAACAGGGAAGTGATAAATGATTTGTTCATATGATCCGGCTTGTTCTGTTCCTTAAAAATAGCATGGAATGGCAGCAGGCGCCTTTCAATTATTGGCCGATTGTATGCGGATATTGATCGATAAGTGTTTACATGACAATTTATATCGGAATTTGAAAGAAAATTCTCGGAATAAATCCTGATATTTAAAGGATCAACCATGTTAACACTTTAAACAAGCAGCATCATGTTGAAAAAAATTCCCGGCGTTATGACGCTTATCGCAAGCGGTCTGATCATTACATCCGCCTGTAACAGCCCATCCGCAGAAAAGAAACCCGCAGCGGATTCCCTGAAGACTTCGGGTCCGCTACAGTACGGCAGTTTCGAAGGAGATACCGTATGGCAGTATACGCTCACCAATGCACATGGCATGGTGGTAAAAGTATTGAATTATGGTGGTGTGATCACGGACATCCTTACGCCGGACCGCAATGGTTCCATAGGAAACGTGGTACTGTCCTACGATTCGCTGGCAGGTTATCTGCAGAAAGGCAATCCCTATTTCGGTACCCTCGTAGGCCGTTATGCCAACCGTATCGCGAAAGCCACATTCAGGCTGGATTCCGCGTACAGGCTTGCTGCCAATGATCATGGGAACTCCCTGCACGGCGGCCTGAAAGGCTTCGACAAAGTGGTCTGGAAAGTGACGTCCCTGCCCGGTGACAGCAGTTTGTTGCTTGAATACACCAGCAAAGATGGTGAAGAAGGATATCCCGGTACGCTTCAGGCCAAGGTGATCTACACTTTAACGGCGGATAACGCCCTCAAACTGGAATACCTCGCCACATCCGACAAGCCCACGCCCGTGAACCTCACGCAACATACCTATTTCAACCTTTCTGCCGGTAAGGACTCCACCATCCTCGGGCACATCCTGCAGCTGGATGCACCAAATTTCACACCGGTGAATGACCAGCTGATCCCTACCGGTAAAATAGTGCCGGTACAAGGCACGCCGATGGATTTCACAAAAGAAACCCGCATCGGAGAACATATCGGGGAAGTGAAAGGCGGCTATGACCATAACTGGGTGTTCTCCAAGAACGGTTTTGCAAAAGTGGGCACACTCTATGATCCTGTCAGCGGCCGTATGATGACGATCGCTACATCCGAGCCCGGCATTCAGTTCTACACCGGGAATTTCCTGGATGGAACGCTCACGCATACACGAAAAGGGGCCCGGTACGGAAAACATGCCGGCCTTTGCCTGGAAGCGCAGCATTTCCCGGACTCTCCGAATCAACCTTCTTTCCCGAACACGATCCTGAAACCGGGAGAGCGGTATACGCAAACTACCGTGTACCGGTTTGGGGTGAAATAAGCGCCCTGTTCCTGGCGGTGGTGAGATAATAGACCGGAATACCCGCCAGCGCGATAATAAGGCCCGGCCAGGTGAAACCGGGTTTGTAAAAGATCAGCAGGAGACAGAAGGAAAGTCCCATCACGATATAGATCACCGGAAGCACCGGATATCCGAATGCCTTGTAAGGCCGTTCGATATCCGGTCTTTTTTTGCGAAGGATGAAGATGCCGGCGATTGTGAGCATATAAAATCCAACTACTACAAAGGAGATCATATCCAGCAGCTGCCCGTATTTACCGCTGATGCTCCATGCACAGGCCACCACGCATTGTATCCAGAGGGCGAATGACGGAACGGCAGCTTCATTCAGCCGGCCTGCCCTTCGGAAGAAAAGGCCGTCGTTCGCCATCGTATGATACACTCTGGCCCCGGCAAGGATCAGGCCGTTGTTGCAGCCAAAAGTGGAGATCATGATCATGGCTGCGATCATGAGGGTGCCTGCTTTCCCGAACATCACCTGTGAAACGGCAACGGCTACCCGTTCTTTTTCCGCGAAGGCAATATCGTGTAGCGGCAGTACGGCGAGGTAAGTGATATTAGCAAGTATGTAGAGGATCGTGACGATAAGGGTGCCGAGAAAGAGGCTCATCCCGATGTTCTTTTTCGGGTTGCGGATTTCGCCGGCGATGAAGGCAACGTTGTGCCAGGAATCGCTGCTGAAAATGGACCCTACCATGGCAGCGGCCATAGCGCCGAGTGCGGCCATGAGCGTGTATGGGACGGGGGAGCCGGAGGAAGGGAGGGGGCGGAGGGCGAAGGGGGCCTGCCAGTTAGCGGACCATACGTCCGGCCGCAGGAATATCAGTCCGCATGCGATCAACGCAGCAAGGCTCATCAGCTTGATGATCGTGAGGGTGGTCTGCACAAGTTTGCCGCTTTTGATACCCCGTGTATTAATGAATGTCAGCAGCAGGATGACCGCGATGGATAAGAGTTGCGCGGCGGATATCTTTAAGCCGCCCGCTTCCGCAAGGATGTTGTCCTCACTGAAAACCGGCGCCAGATAAGCCGTAAACTTGGCGAAGGCCACACCCACCGCAGCGATGGTGGCCGTTTGTATCACCGTGAAAAAGCTCCATCCGTATACGAACGCCGTCAGCGGATTATAAGCTTCCTTTAGATAGACGTACTGCCCGCCGGCCTTAGGAAACATAGCGCTCAGCTCACCATAGCTCAGGGCGGCCGTTAATGTCATGAACCCCGTGATCAGCCATACCAGTAATAACCAGCCGGAACTGCCGGTGTGCCGTGTAATATCGGCACTCACAATGAAAATCCCGGAACCGATCATACTGCCGGCCACTATCATCGTGGCATCGAGTAAACCCAGCGAGGGTTTGAAAGAAGGAGCGTGTTGGGTCATAAGCGAATAGTTACTTAAAGCTAAATAACCGCAAGGGAGAAGGCTTTTCAATTATTAACCGGTATTGCTAATATTTTACAGCGTTCATTTGCGGAAATATTTAGGATAATAAATATCAATATGACGCTTAATGTTTTATTTGATATCCACGATAAAAGACCGGCAGGAAAAGATAAAATTTAATAAGAGCCTGTCAAAATAGATAAAACCGACATGACGGAACAGTATTAAATTTGTATCCGGAAGAATCATTTTAATGCAGGTCAGGATGACAATTATAAGACTGATAATACCTTTCCTGTTATGGGGTATGGTACAGGCAGAAGCACAGCAACTTGTGCCGGAACGGGATTACCCGATCCTGCCGGTGGCGTTCACGCAGGTGAAGGTTTCGGATCGTTTCTGGGCGCCGAAAATAAAAGTCAATGCAGACGTTACCATCCCTTATACGCTGGAACAATGCCGGAAAACCGGCCGGATAGATAATTTTCTGCGAGCTGCGGGAAAGCTTCCGGGAGACCAGCTGACGGAATTCACTTTTGATGATACGGACCTTTATAAAGTTATTGAAGGCGCCTCCTACAGTCTGCAGGTACAGCAGAACCCGGCGCTCGAAAAATACCTGGATACGCTGATCGCTTACATTGCCGCCGCTCAGGAACCGGATGGCTATCTCTATACATTCCGCACCGTGAAAGCCGCAAAGCCGCATCCCTGGATCGGCTCAAAGCGATGGGAGAAGGAAGAAGACCTCAGCCACGAGTTGTATAATTCCGGCCATCTCTTCGAAGCGGCTGTTGCGCATTACCAGGCAACGGGAAAGAAAACCCTTCTGGATGTTGCCATCAGGAATGCGGATCTGCTGGTGCATGATTTCGGTTTTGGAAAGACGGAACGTTTTCCCGGCCACCAGATCGTGGAAACGGGGCTGACGAAACTGTACAGAGTGACTGGTAACACAAAGTACCTCAATCTCGCAAAGTTCTTTCTGGATGTAAGAGGGCCGGGAAAACCCTACAGCCAGGAATACAACCAGGCACACAAAAAAGTAACAGACCAGCACGAAGCGGTGGGCCACGCCGTCAGAGCGGCCTATATGTACACAGGGATGGCCGATGTAGCCGCACTCACCGGCAATGGGGATTACCTTCACGCCATCGATGATATCTGGCAGGACGTGGTGCAAAAGAAACTCTACATCACCGGCGGTATCGGTGCAACAGGTGCAGGCGAGGCTTTCGGAAAAGCATATGAGCTGCCGAACATGAGCGCTTATGCGGAAACATGCGCCGCCATCGCGAATGTATATTGGAACAGCCGTATGTTCCTGCTGCATGGGGATGCAAAGTATGTGGATGTGCTGGAACGTACACTGTACAACGGTTTGCTGTCGGGCGTATCACTGAGCGGCGACCGTTTTTTCTACCCGAACCCGCTGGCTTCCGTGGGGCAGCATCAACGCAGTGCATGGTTCGGATGTGCCTGCTGCATTTCCAACATGACCCGCTTCCTGCCTTCCATGCCGGGATATATCTACGCCCAACGGGAAAATGATCTCTACATCAACTTATTTGCGGGCAATACGGCGAACATCACTTTACCGGCGGCTGCCATCCGCATCACACAGCACACCGATTATCCCTGGGATGGAAAAGATGAGATTATCGTAAACCCGGAGAAGGCGGCGGTTTTCACGCTCCGGATCCGTATTCCCGGATGGGCTTTGCACAACCCCGTGCCAGGCGATCTCTATCACGATCAAACGACCCCTGCCGGAAAAGTAATGATACACTTAAATAATAAGCCTTACGCTTACCCGGTGGAAAAAGGATACGCCGTAATACGCCGCAGCTGGCGGAAAGGAGATAAGGTAACTTTGCAACTTCCGATGGAAGTAACAAAAGTGCTGGCGAACGACCGGGTGAAGGATGACCGGTATCGCTTTGCCCTGCAACGGGGGCCGTTGGTGTATTGCCTCGAGGGGGCGGATAACCGGGACAGTACAGTGCAAAATATCGTTGTAGATAAAAATGCAACGGTGAAAGCCGTCTGTAAACCTGCCTTACTGAATGGAATAACGGTACTGGAAATGAAGGGCTCTTCTACCAAAAGGCAATTGAACAGCAATGAACTTTTATATTCAGAGCAGATTGTCACGGCCATTCCATACTATGCCTGGGCAAACCGCGGGCCCGGTGAAATGACGGTCTGGATACCCGGCGAGCCTTCTGCAGCAAGGCCGAAACCTGCACCCACCATCGCTTCCCGCGCAAAGGTAAACGCCTCCGTGCAGAACGCCCGTATGTACAGGGCCTTGAACGACCAGTATGAACCGGCGGACTCGCGGGACAACAGCGCGGCTTATCTCCATTGGTGGCCTAAAAAGAATTCCCTGGAATGGGTGCAGTATGATTTTGATACCGCTTGTACTATTTCCCGATCGAGTGTATATTGGTATGATGATGGCCCCTGGGGCGGTTGCCGCATTCCGGCATCCTGGAAATTGTACTACCGGAAAGGGAACGACTGGATACCGGTAAAGCATACAGGTCCATACCGCATTACAAAAGACGGATATGATACGGTGTATTTCGAACCGGTGACCACCACTGCATTAAGACTGGAAGTGCAACTGCCCGCGGATAATTCCGCCGGGATACATGAATGGATCGTACAATAGCATATGCGAAAAATATACCTCATCTTATGCCTCTGCATGTTACCGGGCCTGCTGGCCTACAGCCGGCAGAAAGGTAAAATGCATTACACCGTTTCTGTTGAAATGGCCGATACGCCCTATTTCCATGTAAAGCTGGAGGCCAGCGGTTTTGCAGGAGACTCCCTGCTGTTCAAACTGCCTGCCTGGACGCCAGGATATTACCAGCTCATGCATTATGCGGACCAGGTGCGGCACTTTGATGCGAAGGATGCCCATGGCAATGCATTGCAATGGAAACGGAAAGGAGACAATGGCTGGATGATCTATGGCGGTAAGAAAATGCCATTCGTGCTGGAGTACGATGTGCGATCAACACGTCCCTTCGTAGCGGCTAATTATGCAGATAAAGAGCGGGCGTATATCTCGCCGGCCGGGATGTTCATGTATCCTGACGGGCATATTCGCCGGCCGGTGAGCATATCCGTACGGCCGGCGGAAGGCTGGACTGTCGTGGAAAGCGGAATGGATAGAACGAAGGGTGTTTTTCGCGCACCGGATTTTGATATTTTATATGACAGCCCCATCCTGATGGGGAAGCTGGAAGAGTTGCCGGCTTTTACGGTGAAGGGTATCTGGCATCGTTTTGTAGCGTACAGGGCCGGGGATTTCGATCGTGCACAGTTCATGGCCGATCTGCAAAAGATCGTACAAACAGCATCCGGGATCATCGGGGATATTCCTTATCAGCATTACACTTTCCTGGCCATTGGTCCGGGCGGCGGCGGGATTGAACATCTGAACAGTGCCGCTGTAGCCTTCAGCGGAGATGGCCTTCATACAAGGGAAGGAAAGATACGCATCTACAATTTCCTGGCGCATGAATACTTCCATCACTACAATGTAAAGCGCATCCGCCCTGTTGAGTTGGGGCCGTTTGATTATGATCACGGCAGCAAAACCCGGCTGCTCTGGGTGTCCGAAGGATTCACCGTTTATTACGAGTACCTCATCCTGAAACGGGCAGGACTTACAACAGCAGAAGATGTATTCAAAGCACTAAAGGCTAATATTCTTGCTTATGAATCAAAACCCGGCAAACTGGTTCAATCAGCTGCTGCTGCAAGTTATGAAACCTGGTCGGACGGTCCATTCGGCAGATCAGGAGAAGCAGGTAAACAAACGATCTCTTACTACGATAAAGGCCCGGTGCTGGGCGCTTTGCTGGATTTCCGGATCAGGCATGAAACGAAAAACCGGTATTCGCTGGATGATGTAATGCGGACCTTGTACCGCGAGTATTATCAGAAAGCCGGCAGAGGGTTTACGGAGCAGGAATTCCGCGCGGTATGCGAGAAGACAGCGGGTACCTCGTTGGCAGAGTGCTTTGACTATGCGAACACCGTGAGGGCCATCGATTACAAAAAGTACTTTGCTTATGCCGGTCTGGATATCGATGAGCAATTCAATATCCGGCCGGTCGCACAACCGAATTCATTACAGGCTGCTATTCTGAAGGACTGGTTAAAATGACGAAGGGCTTTTCTGATCCGGTCTTTTTTCTTCCTATTGGTTTTAAAAATATTGCCTACCTTACTGATGAAAGCTGTCATCCAATAGAATGCCGCAACACGACACAATACCTTCGGCTGACCTTACAGTATGGGAGGATTTCAAAAGAGGCGATCGGGAGGCATTTGCGCAATTGTACCAGGTTCATGTCCATAAGCTCATCGCTTATGGTAACAGACTTAGCAGTGAACAGAGTATCGTCAAAGATGCCATCCAGGATCTTTTTATGGAGCTGTGGCGCTCCAGGGAGCAGCTACAGCCTGTCCGTTCTATACATTTTTATCTGCTCGGAGCGCTCCGCTATAAATTGATGCGGAATGCGAAAGTGCGGATGCGTTACCACGCGGAAGTACCTGATCAGATGGATCCCTTTAATATAGAAGTAAACATCCTGGAACGGGAAACGGCTTCGCAACAGCAGGAGCGGCTCCGCCACGCCATCGCACAACTACCCCGGCGTCAGCAGGAGGTGATCAATCTTCGTTTTTTTCAGAACTGCAGTACGGAAGACGCCGCAGAGATCATGGGCGTGAATTATCAGTCCGTCGCCAATCTGTTGCACAGAGCCATTTTACAACTCCGGGAATACCTGGAGATCGGCATTATCCTCCTGTCTTTCCTCTTCTCGTAAAAAAAAGTTTTCAAAAAATGAGTATCCGGGCTTTCCCGGGTACACTTGTTATTAAAAGCGCAAAATCTCTCCGCATGCCATATTCAAAACAGGAACTGGAAGCACTGTTGCAGCATGATGAATTCATTCGCTGGGTCACGGCTCCTCAACCGGGGGACGATGCCCGCTGGCATCAATGGATGCAGGAGCATCCGGACCGTCCTGCTTTGGTCGAAAAAGCACAGGAGATCATCGTGATGATCCGTGAAACAGAAGCGGAGCAGGCAGGAAGCCCGGAACTGGCAGCGCAGATATGGGAGCGGATAACAGTGGGAATGGAAACGCCGGTTAAAAAACTTTCCTGGAAGAAGTACCTGACCGCTGCGGCCGTGATCCTGCTGCTGGGAGCGGGAGCCATGTGGTATGCGCTGTCGCGGACCGCCACTGCTCCGTTAAGTTATTTTGTGATGGAGAAGCATGAGAAGGGAGAAACGATCGCCAGGAATACAGGCAAGGGGCTGCAGGTCATTTATCTTACAGACGGTACCCGCATCACATTGAGCCCTCTCAGTACTGTCCGTTATAACCGCCTCCCGCCCACAAACAAACGGGAAGTCCTGCTCGAAGGAGAGGCCTTCTTCGATGTAGCACGGGACCCTGACCGGCCTTTTTATGTATACAGTGGCGGTATTGTGACGAAGGTATTAGGCACCAGCTTCCGTGTAAAAAGCGATCCGGATGCGAACAGGATTGTGGTAGCAGTGAAGTCAGGGAAGGTGGCCGTTTCGCGGAAGGAGCGCCCGGAAACGGAGGCTTACATCCTGTTGCCGAATGAACAGGTAGTTTTTAACCGCAGTAACAACACTCTCGAAAAAACGAATGTCACAAATATGGCGCTCCTGAGCAATCCGTTGCCTTTACAGGGTGTGCTGAACTTTGATGAGGCCGCCGCAGGGGATGTGATAGATACGCTCGCGCGGATGTATGCTGCAGATATCCAATATGATCATGCCGTGTTCTCAAAATGCAGGGTGACCGTATCTCTCGACCAGGAATCGCTGTACGACAAGCTGGCTGTGCTGTGCAAGGTGTTGGGCGCCACTTATGAAGTAACTGAAGATACGATCCATATAACAGGGCAGGGATGTAACTGATCTTTCCGCCCCTCCGTCAGAAGAACCGCCAATTCAAGTCAACCAAAATAATATGCGTATGATTACCGTTCCATTCACGATGCGGGTAGCGCTGTTAAAGCTATGCCTGTTACTGGCACTGATGAGTGCCGCCTCCGCCAGGAGTGTAAAAGCGCAGGGGTTGCTGGACAAGAAGATCACGCTTTCTGTTGCCAACAAAAACCTCAAGAATGTATTAGGCAGAATCGAGCAGGCTGCTGCCGTGAAGTTTGCCTATTCCTCACAAACCATACCGCTGGCGAACAAGGTAAGTCTTGAAGTAGCAGACGAACGACTCGGCGATGTGCTGAAAACATTGCTGGCTCCCTACAAGGTCTCTTATGAAGTAGTAGGTAACCAGATCATTATCCAGCGGAACGGCATGAAGATGGTGATCCCGGGAGATGAGCCTGTGGCCCGGTTTAAACGGATTACCGGTGTGGTGAAAGCCGCAGATGGAACACTGGTGCCGGGCGTAACGGTTGCCGTGAAGGGAACGGCGAAAGGCGCCGTGACCAATGCAGAAGGACGTTACCAGATCGATGCGGAAGAAGGCGCTACGCTGGTGTTCTCCGCTATTGGGTTTGCCACACAGGAAGTGGTGGTAGGCAGTGCCGCGACTTATGATATCGTATTGCAGGAATCTAAAAAGGAGCTTGCAGAAGTGGTGGTAACGGCATTGGGGGTTAAAAAAGAGAAACGTGCACTGGGTTTTTCCGTGACGGAAATAAAGGGAGCGGATGTTGCCGCCACTAACGAAGTGAACCCGATCAACGCATTACAGGGGAAAGCCGCGGGCGTTAGTATTGATCAGGGTTCCGGCGGATTGTTCGGGAATTCCCGCATCCTTATCCGCGGTAACTCCACCCTCAGCACCAATAACCAGCCGATCTTTGTAATAGATGGTGTGATCATGGATAATGATGCATTCGACGGCAAGGGCCGGGACTTCGGAAATGATCTGAAGAACCTGAACATGGAGGAGTTTGAAAGCGTTTCCATTCTTAAAGGTTCCGCTGCCGCTGCATTGTACGGTTCCCGTGCAATTAACGGCGTGGTACTGATCACTACCAAGAAAGGCCGTATGAAAAAAGGTTGGGGAGTAAGCCTGTCGCAAACCATCAATGTACAGCAACCCTATCGCGGGCCTGATTTTCAAAATGAATACGGAGGAGGATCGGTAGGCGCTTTCTTCACAGATACCCGTGACCCGGGCTATAAACCGGATCAGAACTGGGAAACGAAGGTCTTTCCCACCAACAGCGCCGGTGAACCCTATATCGATCCGCAGAAGAACAGGGAACTGGAGAACTGGGGGCCCCGATTCGCGAACCAGAAAGTAAGGAACTATGATGGTACGTGGACGGAGTATAAAGCTGTACCGAATAACTACCTGGATGCATTTCAGACCGGACTGGGCTATGTAACAAATGTAGCAGTGGATGGAGCAACGGATAAGTCCTCCTTCCGTTTGTCGTACTCCCGCAACCAGGCAGAAGGGATCAATTTCCGGAACAAGATGAACAAGAATGCCTTCTCCCTGCGCGCCACCCATAACCTGACCAGCTTTATCACCCTCGACGCAGGAGCAGACTATACCAGCCTGAAAGGAGAGAACCCTCCGCAACTGGGTCTTAACAATTACATCTGGATATTCCCCCGCAACTACGATACAAAGTATTGGAAACAGCGCAGCAAATATACCAGCACCCTTGGCGGTGTGCCGAAGGTATATGATCCTGCGGAAACCAATGTGGTGCCGGGTGCGGATTACTGGTTCCGGATCTTTGAAAACAATTATTTACAGAACGAGCAAATGTTCCGCGGCCGCCTGACCATCAACGCCAATGTGACCAACTGGCTGAAACTACAGCTGGAAGGGAACCTCAGCAACCTGTCCATTCAGAATGAAACGAAAGAACTCGGGCAGGGATACAATTTCACCGGCTCGAATGATAATACCGCAGGAGGAAAATACGGACTGGGCCATTCCAACAAACGAAGCTATTTCCTGAAATGGATGGCCATCGTGAACAAGCCTATTACCAAAGACCTTACCTTCAATGGCTATGTAGGCGGTGAAACGCAACGCTATTCCCAATCCTATAACTACTCTGAAACAGATGGCGGGTTGATATTTCCCGGAAACTATTTCCTGGACAACTCGCAGAAACCGCAGATCGCAAAAGGGGGGATTAAAACCAGGAAGACCTTTAACTCCATCTACGCCAGCGCAGACCTCGGATATAAGGAGCAATTGTTCCTGCAGGCCACCTGGCGCGGGGACTGGTCATCTGCACTCACATATACTAACGGCACGGGCAATAATTTCTTCAATTACCCAGCTGTCAGCCTCTCCTGGATCTTCACAGAAACCTTCCACCTGCCCAAATTCATTTCCTTCGGTAAGTTGCGCACGAACATTGCGGCGCTGGGCGGGGATGTGGATCCTTTCATCATCAATCCCGGCTTTTCGCTGCGTGGGTTCGGACAGGCAGGAGGCGGGAATATTCCGCTGCTGACCTATGTTCTGGATGATAAAGGGCAATCCTACATGGTGGACAAGAATATCAAGCCGCTCCGCAAGATCGCCAAGGAAGTGGGGCTGGACCTGCGTTTCCTCAACGATCGCTTAGGGGTCGATGTAACTGTATACCGGGATAACAACTACAACCAGGGCATCAAAATTCCCGCTGCTCCGGAAACAGGTGTGAACAACCTGCTGATCAATGCCGGTAACCTGCAGAATACAGGTGTGGAGATCGCTTTGAACGGAACGCCTTTCCGGTCTAAGAACTTCGAATGGAATTCAACGGTCAGCTATGCACGAAATCGTAACAAAGTGATCGACCTGTATGGCGACCGTGAATACTATGCGCTGGAAGATGAGAACAACGCCGGGAATGATCAGATCCCTTATGCCAAAGTAGGCGGCGCTTACGGGATCATCAGAACACGTATTCATTCCAAAAGCTACCAGGCAGTGGATGCCAACGGTAAAGCGGTGGATAATCCTAATAACGGGAAAGTAGTGCTGGACTGGCGTTCCGACGCACGCGCCGCATTCCCCAAACGCAGTAATGTGCTGATGGATGTGGGAGACATCAACCCCAAGTTCCGCGGCAGCTGGGATAATACCTTCCGCTATAAGAACTTCTCCCTCAATGTACTGCTGGATGCCAAGATCGGCGGGGATATGGTGATGTACTCCATGCGCTACGGCACGCATACCGGCATCTTTAAAAGCTCGCTTTTTGGCCGGGATAAAGACCATGGCGGCATCGTATGGACAAGCAAATATGATAACAAAACCTACGACGATGGCATTATTCCCGATGGTGTGTTCGACAATGGTCAGAAAATCACACAGCCGGACGGTACGCAGGTAGACGTAAGTGGTATGACCTTCCGGCAGGCGTATGAAAAAGGATACGTGGAGCCCACACACCTCCCGCAATTCAGTTACCGTTACGGTTCTTTTTCCACAGCGGTAGGCGATTACTGGGTAGTGGAAAACTCCTGGATATCCCTCCGCCAGCTGGCCCTGAATTATACGCTGCCGCAAAGCATTGCCGCAAAGCTGCATCTGACCAGCCTTAGCGCAAGCCTCATCGGCCGTGATCTTTTCTACCTCTACAATACTTTACCGAACCATTTCAATCCCGCCTCGAACAATTCCAACAGAACAAGCGTGAACAAGGAAGAAGGCTTTGTGCCTCCCATGACACGTTCCTTTGGATTTACCATTCGCGCAGGATTCTGATCGTTAAACACTTAAAAGAGGCATCATGAAAAAACTTGTCATATATACGTTCATCACTACCGCACTCCTGTATGCAACTTCCTGCAGGAAAGATTTCGGGGAGACCAATACAGACCCCAGCGTAGTGACGTCGCCGGATATTAACGCATTGTTCGCTTATTCCCTCGAGAACCTGGAAAGTTATCAGGGTACGGAATGGGTATGGGAGAACCTGGAACAGTTGCTGCGTTTTACACAACATCTTACAACGGACCCTTACGAGCTGTCCAATAACACGAATGCCCGTTACCGGGTATATTACAACAACATCCTTCCAAACCTGTTCGAGATACGCAAACAGGTGGATGCGAAAGCAGATAAGAACCGCTACCGGAACATTCGCGCCGCTACGCTGGTCGCGCAGATCTATCATGGCCTGAAAGTAACGGACATGAATGGATCCATTCCTTATACAGAAGCTGCGAGAGGCAGAACAGACGGGGTTTTCACGCCGGCATATGATGAACAGAAAAAACTGTTCGACACCTGGCTCACAGAATTGAGCACAGCCGTGGATTCCCTCTCCGCTGCCGCTACCGGTCAGGTTAACTTCGGCTCCGCAGATTTCTTCTATAAGAATGACTGGACCGGCTGGGCGAAACTGGCCAATACACTGAAACTTCGTATAGCCGTTCGGTATGAGAAGCAGGATGCAAATGTGACGAAACGGGTGTTCAAAGAAGTGATGACGAGCGCGCTGGGACCGATAGACAGCGATGCGGCGCAGTTTGTTTACGACAAGCCGCAGCACAACCCCATCGGGAATGATATCGACTATCGCAGTCCGCGCTTCGGCACTTCATCCATTATCAATTTCCTCAAATCCACCAACGATCCGCGATTAACGATCTATTTCAGTCCGAACGATCTCACGGGATCATTTAAAGATACACTGGCCAAATACGGTAAAACACTGCCGGCATTTATCAACGTCAATGATCCGCTGGTCATGTTCCAGGGCGGCCCGGCAGACTGGACCACCGACCCCGCCGCCGCTACCTGGTACAAAACCACTTTCGATGCCGGAGGCGGAAACAAATACCGTTTGTTTGGAAATATCAACAAGAAGTTCTTCGCCCCGCGATATGGTACCAACACCACCGGCCGCATGCTGGACTATATGGTCACCTGGGCGGAAACCTGTTTCTATATCGCGGAGTTCATCCAGAAAGGATATGGAGCGGGATTTGACACGAAGGGTAATGCAGCGTATTGGTACAACCGGGGAATTGAGGCTTCTATCCGCACCATGAATAACATTGCCATAGCGGCGGAATCTACAACAGGGTTCACCGGCAATGGTAATGCGGAGGTACAGGCTTATCAGGCGCAACCCAATGTAAAGCTCAATGGCGTGAACGACCTGGAGCGGATTTACATCCAGGAGTACCTGAATTTTTATCGCCTGGGTAATGAAGCGTTTACTTTCTGCAGAAGAACAGGTTATCCGAAAAACAATTCCTCCTACTATAAACGCAATGCCTGGAATGAGCCCATCCCACGCAGATTTCCGGTAGATGAACCGCCTTTAGGCACAAATACCGCAAACTGGCAGAAGGCGCAACAGGATCAGGGTTTCACGCCCGGTGACCGGAGTATTCCTTCTTTAAGCGGGCAACGGTTGTGGTTCGATAAAACGAATCCGAATTTCGGAGAGGGGAATTAAAGGATTTAACCCCCAATTGAGAAACAGTGCAACGTTTCCCCGTCACGTCAGGTGGCGGGGATTTTTTTATAGCACCTGCAATCCCTTGCGGGTATAGGCTTTGAAGAGTTCCTGTTCCGGGTTATCCGTAACGATCGTATCAATGTCCGTGATCTCGCATACTTTGAAAGGCTCCGCCGTACCCATTTTGTCGCTGGTGGCGAGGGCAACCACGCGGTTGGCGGATTTTACCATGGCGGATTTCACTTCGGCTTCTTCGAGATCGAGTCCTGTTACACCCACCTCCGGATGCAGGCTGCAGATACCGAGGAAGCAGATATCCGCTCTTACATGTTGGAGGGTGTGGATGGTGTTGAGGCCGCCGCTGGTCTGGGAGTCTTTATTCACCCGTCCACCTGTAAAGATCACTACCACTCCCGGATGTTCAATCAGCTGCATCACAATGGGAACGCTGTTGGTAATCACAGTCAACTGCAGAGTGGCCGGGAAAAGTTTTACAAGAGTAAGGGTAGAAGTGCCGCCGTCAAGGATGATCGTTTGTCCATTTTGCAATAACGCCAGCGCTTTACGCGCCATGTTCCGCTTATCGTCTTCGTGATATTGCAGTCTTTCCTTGAACGGATACGGATTGGGAGAGTGGGGGATAGCCCCGCCGCGCACTTTGATCAACAGGCCATTTTGCGCCAGTGATTCAAGGTCCCGGCGCACTGTATCTTCCGATACCTGCAGATCATTGCTCAGCTCGGTTTGCAGTACTTTATGATCCGTCTGCAATTTCCGAAGTATATAATCGTGCCGCTCTTCTTTCAGCATTTATTTGCCATTTCCTGCAATATTAAGTAAATTTTTGCAGTTTTTATGACTTTTATTTGCTTAATATTGCATAAATTTGCATAAAATAGCAAAATATGGCAAGAAAACGAATCGTAATTGACATGGACGGGGTGATGGCGGATTTGAATCAGCATTACATCAACTGGTATGAAGAACGGACAGGAGAGCGGATCAACAGGGAGCAGTTGAAAGGATTACCGGAAACAACGGGTTTCCCGCAGGAAGGGATTGTGCCGAAATTCCTGCATACACCCGGTTTCTTCAGAACGGCGCCGGTCATCCCGGGCAGCCAGGAAGTGATCCGTGAGTTGATGGAAGATTATGAAGTGTTCATCGTTTCCGCCGCAGTGGAATTCCCGCAGTCGCTGACCGAAAAGATCGACTGGCTGGCGGAACATTTTCCTTTTATCAGCTGGAAGAACATCGTGTTCTGCGGTTTGAAAACGATCGTGCAGGCGGATTATATGATTGACGATTATGACAAGAACCTGCGTTACTTCAAAGGAGAACGCCTGCTCTTCACTGCGCCGCACAATGTGAATTACATGGATTATAATCGCTACGATACCTGGGAGGAAGTGGCTGCCTTCTTCGCAAAGGAAAAGGAACGCAGGTATGCGGGATCAATAATAAATTAAATTCCGCTATCGTTTCTTCTTATCCTCCAACACCATGATCTCGATATTCCGGAAATCGATCGGCTGCCCTTCACTTTGCAATGCAATAAACCCGGAAGTGAGCAGCTTTCCATCCTGTTTGATGGCGGGATCATAATTATGTACTACCGGTCCGCCTATCTGCGGTTTGGAGTATTGCAGTACGGTATCTCCGTTGATGATATGCGTAATAAGCGAATCTCCAAGCACGATCAGCTCCCCTTTGATCCACTGTTCACCGCGATAGGTGGGGGAAGAGGAATTGATGCAATGGCGGGTGTCCAGCTTGCCCTGATAAACGATATGCGTGCCGGGGGAACACATATTGCCGGTGGGGCGCGGTTTTCCGTCCGCCAGGCCTCCCAGCAGCTGCATCTCGATAGAGATCGGCCAGTCCTGTTCCTTTGGCATGGTGCGCGGGTCCTGTGAGTGATACATCACGCCGCTATTCAGTTCTGTATAAGACGGCGCGCTGCGGTACCATTCGCCCACAAAGCGGTATTCGAATTTGAGGTGATAGTAGGAAAAGGGCTGTTTGAAATACAGATGCCCGAACTGATCATTGAAATCTCCGTACTGATCATAACGGACCTTGATCATACCATCCTCTACCCGAAAGGTATTGCCGAAGTTATCGCCTGTTTCGTAGTGATGGATCTTCACGAACCAGTCTTTGATGTCTTTACCATTGAAAAGAGAGCGCCATTTCCCTTTTTCCTGTGCTTGCGTGGAATGCGTGATGCCGGTGATGAACAACAGGCAGAGAACAATACGGATCATAGGTTGAATTTACTTCTTTTTCTTCTTCTTTTTAACGCCTTTCATCGCCGCTTCATGCTGATCGATCAGCAGCTGCCAGTTTTCGTTGGGCACTTCTTCGGAAAAGCGGATGGTTTCCTGGTAATCGCTTTTATGGATCGTCATCACATCGATCTTCTTATCCAGGTATTTCTCAATCGCTTCCAGCACGGGTTTTTCTTCCATACTGCAAAAGGAAACAGCCTGCCCTTTCTGTACCCCTCTGCCGGTGCGGCCTACACGGTGTACATAGTTTTCGGGTTCATCAGGAAGGTCGTAGTTCACAACATAATCTACATTCGGAATATCGATCCCGCGGGCATTTACATCGGTGGTGATTAGTACTTTCACTTCTCCCTTCTTGAATTCCTGCATCACAGACAGCCGGTCGTTTTGCTCTTTGCCACCGTGCATGATGAGGCTTGGGATGTTCACGCGTCCCATGGCCGCGGAGACCCTTTCCGCACGCACTTTGGTACGTACGAACACAAGTATCTTGCTATCCGGGAATTCCCGCACGAGCCTTTCGAGGAAAAAGCGCTTGTCGTCCATTTCCACGAAGGCCACGGAATGGTTGACATTCTTTGAAACGGGATTGTCAGGCGAGATCTGTATACGGATAGGATTGCGCACGATGGAATACGCCAGGTCCTTGATCTCCGTATCGATCGTGGCGGAGAAGAAAAGAGTCTGGTGATTGCGCGGGAGATGTTTGATGACATCGCGGATATCGCGGATGAAACCAAGGTCGAGCATATGGTCCGCTTCATCGAGGATGAGGGTTTGCACGTGGCTGAGGTCCAGGTGACCCTGACTGCGGAGGTCGAACATACGTCCGGGTGTAGCGATGAGCACATCCACTCCCTTATCGAGCTTTTTGATTTGGGCCTCCTGTTCCACACCGCCGTAAAGGCCCATGATATCCACCTTCGTGTATTTACCGAGTTGTTTGAACACATCCGCGATCTGGATGGCCAGTTCCCGTGTGGGCACCATCACCAGGCATTTCACTTCTCCCTTTGTTCGGGAACGGCGTTGCTGATGGAGCAAATGCAATACGGGAATGGCGAAGGCGGCGGTTTTGCCGGTGCCCGTTTGTGCGATGGCCAGCACATCATCCCCTTTCAGAATGGAAGGGATGGCTTTGTATTGTATATCCGTAGGGCGTTTGAAGCTCTGTTCTTCCAGGCTTCTTTTAATCTCCTCTGCAATCCTGTATTGTTCGAATTTCATGCGCGCAGCTTATGCTAAAGGTTACAAAGGTAAGCTTTCATCTTGCAATAATGCAGGCGCAGGGGCTGGGAGGTATCTTTTTGAAGAGGACGTCTATGATGGAGAAGTTGGCTTTCCTGAGCCGGGCGCAGGCTTCATCGGCAATATGTTGCGTGATGGCCATGCCGTCTGCAGGAGGCGGCTGAAAGAAAAGGTAAAGGGCGCCTTCGGGGGCCAGGAGGGATTTGATGGACAGGAGTTCCCGCCCGGGATCTTTCAGAAAAACGTTCACATTGAACGCAAATATCTTGTCAAAACGATGACCGTTCATATGCACATCCGGGAAAGTGCCTTTCAGTAACACCGCACCGTTACCCTGATTTTTACGGGAAGCTTTGCTGATCATGGCTGCAGATTGATCAATAGCAGTAATGGTTCCTGTTTTTAATACTCCGGCTATCATCGATATGGCAATGCCATGCCCGCAGCCAATTTCAAGGATATGATCGGAGGGGTCTACATGCAACATTTCTACGGCCCAGCTAAATCGGTCGTTCGGTTTCATATGTGGAAGTTAACTTTCGCAGAATAAATATATCTAAAATTGCTAATATTTTGGTTGTCTATTTCATAAATAACCTATAACGTTTCACGGCATTGTTTATTTCCTGCAGCCGCGCTTTGGGGAGAGAGGGAAAGGGAGTTACCTCGGGTTCGTTCCTGGGGTTTTTCTGCCAGCTGCCGCCTTCCTTGCCGTTCACCACGAGCACATTGGTGAAAACGGATTGTCCGGCGTCTTTGTCAAACAATATTTCCCGGTCCTTATAACTGATGCCATATTCATCATAAACAGGCATGAGAAAGGTACCGCTGGCTTTCGGGCGGGTGGTAACAGGTTGAAAGATGTATTCCAGCTTACCGCTCTTCTCGCGAATAAAACTTCCGGGCAGGGTGTCCACACCGGCTTTGGCTTCCGCTATACTTAACCCGGACCACCACGAGAAGTCCTGCAAAGTAGCGGGCCCCCTCGTGGCAAAATATCTTTCCGTCAGCCCGGCAAGCGCTTCACCCCCGGAAATGGGCTTCACAGGCGCAACACGCTCTTCCAGCAAAGCATAGGTGAACTGCTTGCCCGCACGCGGACCACTACAGAGAATACCATCCAGCTCTTCGTGCAGCATGATCAATCCCAGCCGAAACGGGTTGCAGGTAATCTTCCCTTTTTCCAGCACGGTTTTCAAAGCCGCACGCGTGAGATGCCGGCCGCCTTCCAGTGCCTTGATGA
The DNA here is from genome assembly GCA_017849435.1 of Chitinophaga niabensis. Taxonomy (GTDB): domain Bacteria; phylum Bacteroidota; class Bacteroidia; order Chitinophagales; family Chitinophagaceae; genus Chitinophaga; species Chitinophaga niabensis_A. The sequence continues at coordinate 121,584 of JAFIGY010000020.1, read as the reverse complement.
TGAGACTGCGGCTCTTCCTGAAAACTTTGGCATCCAGCTCCTCCCGGCGGTAATAAGTGCCGTTGAGCTGGTGCACCCGGTGCGCAGTGAGTTGCTGGAGCCAGCGGATATCGCCCGGACAAACAAAATGCCAGGTCGGGCGCATGATGTGTGTGCGCAGGATGGCGCCATCATTGAAAGCTTTTTCTATATCCGTGTCCGTTAGTCCGGGCACCCGAAGACCGATCGCCCATTTCGCCTGCTGATATTCCTGTGCCTGCATGGCTACCATCCAGGAAACAAGTTCTTCCGGCCTGGTAAAGGAAGTGCCGGCGATCTGCTGGTTGTGCAGCCGTTGCCGGAGAATGTCTTCGGGTTTCATGCTAGTGCCATTTATCGGCGAACGCCATGTCAAAATCCTGTTTGTACCGCGCTGGTATCCGGTTTTCCACCATGCAGCTGGGCTCGAGCGAGGGGAAGATATCTTCGAAGGTGCGCACTTCGTTCATGAAAACGCGGCGGTAAATGTGCGAACGGGTGATTTTCTTGTAATCGTCGATGCCCGCGGCGCCCATCAGTTCCACGAAGGTCTTCACCGTATCTTCATGATAATTCGCCACACGCTGTTTTTTATCTGCTACCACGAGTCCAACCGCCAGCGAAGGGTCCTGCGTAGCTACGCCGGTCGGACATTTATTGGAATTGCATTGCAAAGCCTGAATGCATCCAAGCGCCATCATCATCGCGCGGGCGCTGTTGCAGGCATCTGCGCCGAGCGCTACTGCCCGCAGGAGATGGAAGCCTGATAATATCTTTCCGGAAGCGATGATCTTGATATGATGACGGATATTGAATCCCATCAGCATGTTATGTACAAAGGCCAGTCCATCCAGCAGCGGAGCGCCCACGTGGTTGGAGAATTCCTGCGGAGCCGCGCCAGTGCCGCCTTCACCGCCGTCTACGGTAATGAAATCAGGATACAGGTTGAGCTCGATCATGGCTTTGCAGATGCCGATGAACTCGCTCTTCCTGCCGATACATAATTTGAAACCTACGGGTTTACCGCCGGACAGTTCGCGCATTTGCTGCAACAGCAGCACCAGTTCCTTCGGCGTATTGAAAGCGCTGTGATACGGTGGGGAATAGATGGTGGTATAAGGTTTCACATGACGGATGGCGGCGATCTCCGGCGTGTTCTTTTTAGCCGGTAATATGCCGCCGTGGCCGGGCTTGGCGCCCTGCGACAATTTCAGCTCGATCATTTTGATCTGTGGTGCGGAGACTGTTTGGGCAAAAAGCTCCGCGGAGAAATTACCTTCGTCGTCGCGGCAGCCGAAATAGCCGGTGCCGATCTGCCAGATAATGTCTCCGTTGTGTTTCAGGTGATACGGACTGATACCGCCTTCACCGGTATTGTGTGCGAAGCCGCCAATTTTTGCGCCTGCGTTCAGCGCTTCGATGGCATTGCTGCTCAGAGAGCCGAAGCTCATGGCGGAAACGTTGAAGATACTCGCGGAATAAGGCTGCTTGCAGTCTTTGTTCCCGAAGGTCACGCGGGGACTATGATCCAGTTTGTGAAAATCTTTGGGAGAGATGGAATGGCTCATCCATTCGTATCCTTCTTCGTACACGTCCAGTTGTGTACCAAAGGGCATCGTATCCATTTCCTGTTTGGCACGCTGGTAGATCGTGGAGCGGTCGATGCGGTTGATCGGCCGGCCATCGATGTCTGATTCCACGAAATACTGGTACATTTTGGGGCGGAGGGCTTCCATCCAGTAGCGCATCCGCCCGAATACAGGGTAGGTACGCATAATGGAATGTTTGGTTTGCATCATGTCGTTGATGCCCATGATAAAAAGGGCGATAATCGCTCCTAAGATCACATACCACCAGGGGCTGGCAAAGTAGCCGAGCAGAAAAGCCCCGATGATCCCGATAATTGCACTGATAATAAATCCTTTTCGCATGTTGGTCCGATTAGATCAACTGCAAATGTAGGGAATTAAATGATCGGGAAATTCAACACAACGGCCCGTCCTTTTTTCGGAAAAGAACAGGCCGTTTTTTGTTTTAGGGGTTATCACTCAAGGCTGAGTGTTCTGATCCGACCACTGTTTGTACCGATATAGAATACACCTTTGCTGTCTGTGGTAATGGACGATACGCCGTTGTACTGTGCATTTTTGCCATTGCCGTCCGTGTCTGCAAGGCCGGTGTTCCTGCTGCCGGAAATGGTGGTCACAACACCGAAGCGATTGATCACCCGGATGAGGAAGATGCGGTTCACCTGGTCGTTATCGCAAACGTAAACGTTCCCTTTTTTGTCCGTAGCAATTCCGGCAGGCACACCGAATTGTGCGGCTCCGCCGATCCCGTCTTTCGCGGGCTGGTTATTGTTTCCTGCCAGCATAATGATGCCGTCGGCTCCCAATTTCCAGATACGCAGATTGAAAGGATCGGAAAAATAAGTATTCCCGTTGCCGTCGGCAGTGATGCCCTGCAGCACAGGATCCCTTAACACATTAGGATCCGCAGATTTGAATACATTCGGCGCCGCAGCGATGGACACGCTGCCACTGGCCATAATGCGTTGTACGCCTACACCGGGGAAAGCGCTGCCCAGCAGCATGTTGCCGGACGCATCCAGTTGCATGCAGGCCGCGGCGATACTGATCTGGGATTTGTTGCCAACGGGAAACGGAGTAGCTGTAGCGTTGCCTGCCCACCACCCGGACTTCGTATCATCTCTTATATCGATCTTGTATATTCCCCAATATGACAGGTAGTTGGATACGTATGCATTGTTTTGTGCATCTACAGCCACAGCGCGGGGAGTGGTGAGGGCATATATACGATCGCGGCTGTCTATGATCCCGTCTCCGTTCACATCATAGTTGGCCTGCATGGTGGGCTGAAAGATGGTAGTCTGGCCCGTTTTGCTGTATCGGATCAAACGCTGGCGGGAGGAGTCCGAGAAATACAGGTTGTCGTCCGAATCGGCGGCAATGCCAAGTATTGGTCCGCAGTTCAGCGCTGTGACTGCGTTGAGGGTGGCGGTGCGGGCTGTGAGGATGCCGATATCCTGCGGGCTGGTGGCTGCTTTCCCTTTTATCCGCAGCATTAGTTTTCCGGTAGTGGCGCCGTCTGGTACGGTAACTTCCAGTTTGGTTGCAGTGGATGTGTGGATGAGGGCTTTCACGCCTCCGCTGAATTCCACTTCATTATCTGCCGGTGTGGCGCCGAAATTACTCCCTTCGATGGTCAGTACCCAGCCGGGGAGTGTTTTACTATCAGATAACCGGGTGATCGCCGGGAATTTGTCTTTGTTCAGTAAACCGCCCAGCGTATACAACAGGGCATTATTGCCTGTAGGTGTTCCCTGTCCGCTGATCAGGATGTTATTGAGGTACAGCGCTCCACCCTGGGCGGTTACTGTATATGTTTTGCCGCTCAGCATGGTGACGGTGAGCCCGGCCTTCAGCTGATCCGGTGTGATCTTGCCTTTGGCGAAATAATCTTTTACAACGGAAGAATCCGGGAAGATCTGGTTATTCCCGGAAATGGCGACCTTATTGGCAAATGCGCTGTCTGCCGGTGCGAATAAGGTAAGTCCCGCTGTTACTTCGTCATTGGTGAAAGCGGTGTTCCTGAAATATTCGATGAAAGTGGAAAGGCTGCCCTGGCTTCCGAGGGCAATCACCATGTCCGCTTTCATAGCGGTGGGATCCGGTGGTGCAGGTTGACCCGTTTTTTTACAACTGAAAAAGACCATGCCTGTAAACAGGATGGCCCATATGCGATTTGTTTTCATATGGTGGGTGATGCTTTTGGAAAATAAAAGTAGACAGATGCATCGCCTGTGCCAATAGCTAAATTTAGCCATTGTTTTTCGGCCAGAACAACTTGCATGGATATTTGTTTTTATTAGAGAGTCTCAATAATAAAAATCGATGCACGATATGCAGGTACAACTGAAACAGGCGCTTGGATCAGAATTACGGTCCATTCTGGATTACTGGATACAGCATACGGTAGATGAAACGCACGGCGGTTTTTTCGGGAAACTGGGGAATGATAATGTGCCGGACCCTTTTGCTGTAAAGGGCGCAGTGTTGAATGCACGCATACTCTGGGCTTTTGCTGCCGCTTTTCGTGTCACCGGGGAGGAAAAGTATCTGCTTATGGCGCAAAGAGCCTTTGCCTATATTACTGCATATTTTGTGGACAAAGAATATGGCGGCGTGATGTGGACGGTGGACTATGCCGGACGGCCTATCGATACAAAAAAAGAAGTATACGCCATCGCTTTTGTGATCTCCGCTTTCAGTGAATATTACAAGGCTTCCCATGATGAAAAGGCACGGGAAATGGCAGCCGGGTTATACGCGCTGATCCATCTCTATGGATATGATCCGCTTTACGGAGGATACCGGGAGGCGTTTACGCGGGATTGGAAGGAGGAGAGCGGGAAGGCAGAGCAGAAGTCGACGGACACGCACCTGCACGTGCTGGAAGCTTTCGTTGCGCTCTATGCCATCTGGCCCGATCAGGGGCTTCGCCTGCATATCCTCGATCTTCTAAATATTTTTTACGACAAGATCATCGACCAGAGAACCGGTCATCTTCGTCTTTATTTCGATCAGCAATGGAATGTACAGGGAACAGGCATATCATTCGGGCATGATATGGAAGCGAGCTGGCTGTTGCTCGAAGCTGCAGAAGTGATGGAAGACGAAACCCTGGTCGCAAAGTTCAGGACCGCCGCATTGCAAATGGCGGATGCAGCGATGGAAGGAATGGATGTTGACGGCGGTTTGTGGTTTGCTTATGCGCCCGATCAGGAAGCATTTACGGAAGAGAAGCACTGGTGGTCACAGGCAGAAGCCATCATCGGACTGGTGAACGCCTGGCAGATCAATCAGCAGGATCATTACCTTGAACAGGCTTTACGAAGCTGGCAGTTCATCCAGCAGCATATTCTTGACAAAACGAACGGTGAATGGTTCTGGGGAATACAAAAGGATCGGCAGATGATGGAAGAAGACAAGGTTAACCTGTGGAAATCTCCCTATCACAACAGCCGCGCCTGCCTGCAGATCTTACGCCGGCTCTAGTGCGGAAGCGCTCCATATCCCGAAATACCATACCCATCCGATATAAAATATCTGCTCCGGAATCCGTTTCCACAAATAAGAAGGCCCTTCCCCGTCAAATGTTGCTTTTTCAAGGTTTATATGATGCAATGCCGCGTAAATGTTGGCCGGGGTAATGAGAATAAAGAAAAGGATCAGCAGGATCGCCGTCAGTCTTCTGTAAGCCGGAAAGAGTAACCCGATACCGGCCGCTATCTCGATGATGGCGGTTAAGTAAACCAGCTCCAGTTTGAACGGAATAAAAGACGGGATCATCATGGCCATTCCTTTCGGGAAGAGGAAATGACCCAGTGCAGTGAAAAACAACATCACACACATGCCGATGCAGCCACTCAGTGTAAAGTCCCACTGCCCTTTGATCACCTTGATCAGCAACAGCGCTGCGAGAAAAGATACCAGCAATACAGCGATCACTTTCATGTTACAAATGTTTTACAAGGCAAAATTCCTTTTCTGCGGGGAAGCGGCCAATGATGTATGTTAGTTTCTGATGTACTGCCTGCGGATGCGGCTGAGGCTTTCCGGTTGAATGCCGAGGTAGGAGGAGAGGTGTTTGACCGAGATATGTTGCACCAGCGCCGGATTACGCTGCATTAGCTGCGCATAGCGTTCTTCCGCGCTCAATGAGAGCAACTCCGTTTCTCTTTCCAGCCGCCGGATGTAATGTTTTTCCGCCAGAAGTCGCCCTACCCGTTCCCCGTGTTTTGAAATCTCATAGAAGTGATACAGATGGTCATGCGGAATGAGGCAGGCTTCCACCGGTTCGATCACTTCCAGGTTGATGAAAGAAGGTTTCCGGGTGAGGAAAGAGTGGTATGCCGTCACCATTTCGCCTTCAAAATGGAAATCCACCGTGAATTCCTTGCCGTCTCTCCGGAAGAAGTTGCGGGTAGCGCCTTTTAGCAGGTAGAAGATGTGGTTTTCTGTCTGGCCTTCCCGGCAGAGAAATTCCCCTTTGTTGTATTTGTGCAGCAGCAGGTTTTGGGAGAATTGCTGCCACTCGGGCTCCGGGATCATCACAATCCGGTTGATGGCTTCATGCAGTTGCTGGAATGGATCCATGCTGTAAATGTAGACAATTGTGAGGGTTCATTTGGTGATCTCGGGAAACCGGAGTATTTTTAATATGTAGTACATATATACTAATAAACAAAACCACGTTATTATGAGATTCCAAACCCTGTACATCCTTTCTTCGATCCTGTTGCAGTATGCCTGCACAGAGAAGAGCACGCCCGCACCGGATCCGCTGAAGCCGGAGAACGGGAAAGCCGTCGCCACACTGGCTGCGCCGGTACATACCAGTATGCTGCTTTTTAACGGCGGCAATGAAAGCATTTATCATTCTTTCCGGATCCCTTCTATTGTGAAGACCAACAACGGCACGCTGATCGCGTTTGCGGAAGGCCGCCGCTGGAGCCCAAGCGACTGGGGGGATATCAATGTGGTGTTCAAGCGTTCTACGGACAATGGCGCCACCTGGTCGGCGCTCGGGGAAGTTGCCGCGAGCGGAGCGGGAACCTGGGGCAACCCCACGGCGGTGTACGACTGGAAGAAAGGGTCGAACGGGCGGGTATGGGTATTTATGTCCTGGAACAGTGCAGATAAAGCGGCCTGGTCGGATATTAAGGCGTGGGGGGACAGGAGGGTATTTGCCTCTTACAGCGATGATCACGGCGTAAGCTGGTCCGCACCGCAAGACCTCACAGATTCCCTGCTGCCTCCCGGTTACAAATGGGATGCGATGGGGCCTGGGATCGGGATACAGACGGTGGCGGACCATCCCGGGCGTTTGATCATACCTGCGTACGGCAGGAACATTTATAGCGATGATAATGGCACCACCTGGAAGTATCAGCTCATTCCCGGCGGCACCGATGAAGGCACTATCGTAGAACTGTTGGATGGAACGCTGGTGCGGAATGACAGACCAGGCACCACAGAATGGAACGCTGCGAAACGAAGGAGGAAATCTGTGGGTACGATTGCCGGCGGCTTCCCGGCCTGGACGGTGGATAATGCCCTGAACGATCCCAAATGCGAAGGCTCCATCATCCGTTATAATACAGACGCTCCTGCCAGGATCATCTTCCTGAATCCCAACAGTACTTCCCAACGCTGCAATATGACGGTACGCATCAGTTATGACGATGGAAACACCTGGCCCGTCAGTCGCCCTGTTTTTAGCTGGAATACCTGTGACTATGCATCCATCACCATCGCCAAAGGAGGTTATTCCAGTATGATCAAAACGGCGGATTACGCAGTAGCAGCGCTGATAGAGATCAATGAAGATGTACATAACAGTGCCACGAGCAATAAATCCATTGAATTCCACAAATTCAATCTCGCATGGATATTGAATGGGACCCCTGAACCCTAGGCGCTTTCAACCACCCCATCGCAGCATTTACCATCCACCCCCGAAGGCGGATGGTAATTTTTATCTTTGCACATTTGTGATTATATTTTATATTCGATGTGTCATTTGTGCTAATGATGTTTTTTTATCATCCAAACGTAGTAAAGAATCCAGAATCTGTAGTCGATAACACAACAAGTGACCTGACGAACCAAAATCGAACTAAGACCTGACGTATACGCAGTCTTCTCTGGCCTGTTCCCGTTATTAATTGAACAAAAATGTTGCACGAACGCATGTGTTGCCGCTATCCGGTATCACTGCCCGAAAGCAAGCCAACTTTTGTAACATCTAAATCAAAATCAAAATCGAGTGCCTATGCATGTTGAAAATCTACCAGACCTCCTTGCACCCCCTTCATCTGTAACGATAACAGCCAGCCACGTCCGTAAAACGGACCTTTGATTGTTATCCTGAACCGCTTGTTGAAATATCCCCTGGAAGCCGTTTTCAACGGAGCGGAATTGTCATGCCTAACAGTAAAGGATATACGAAACCTGGTAAAAATTACCTGGACGGTAACATTCTATCAATCTAAATCGCTAAACATGAAAAGACTAGTATTTGTACTTGCCTGCCTTTTCTTAGTGGCAGGAACAGCAAATGCCCAGACCAGAACGATCACTGGGAAAGTCACGGACGCGGAACAGCGTCCCATGGCTTTTGTGACGGTCGCGATCAAGGGCACCAATCTGGGAACACTCACAAAAGAGGACGGATCCTTCCTCCTGCAGGTTCCCACCAAAGCTAAAACCCTCGTATTCTCCGCTGTGGGATCTCAGACAAAGGAGGTGGAGATCGGTTCACAGCCGGTGATCAATGTATCGCTGACAGCCGGTACCAGTGCATTGGACGAAGTAGTAGTACTGGCATACGGTAGTCAGAAGAAAACATCTTTCACCGGAAGCGCCGCTACCATAAAAGCGGATGTGTTGGAAAACAGACCGGTAACCTCATTTGAAAAAGCCCTGCAGGGTCAGGCTACGGGGATCACCGTGCAGAGCGCATCCGGCCAGCCCGGAGGTTCCAGTACCGTGCGTATCCGCGGTGTCGGTTCTTTCTCTGCTTCCAATACACCATTGTATGTACTGGATGGTGTAGCCATTACGGAAGGGGATTTTACACAGGCTGCGCAAACGGCGAATGTACTGAATACCCTTGACCCCAAGGATATCGAATCCATCACGGTGTTGAAAGACGCTGTGGCTGCAGGTCTGTATGGGTCAAGGGCGGCTAATGGCGTGATCGTGATTACCACAAAGAAAGGAAAGGCCGGAAAATCAGCCATCAATTTTACCGCCAATAATGGATGGTCTTCCATTGCCGTGGACAGGCATGGTACCATGTCAGGACAACAGTATTTCAAATATTGGTGGGATTACTATAACAGAACTAATCTGGCTGCAGGTAACGATGCGGCCACTGCTGCTTCAAAAGCCAATACCAGCACTATTAACAGCCTGCAGGCCAATCCTTATAACAACGCGCAACCTTATGGCGCAGGCGGTACACTGAATGCAGGTGTGAACCTGTTGTATGATACCGACTGGCGGGATGCGGTGCTGAACCAGGGGCGCACGCAGGAGTACGCCATGAATGTTTCCGGGGGTAATGAGAAAACGAAATTCTATCTCTCTGGCGGATACTTCCAGCAGAAAGGCGTGGTGCTGGCTTCCGATTTCAAACGGTACTCCACCAAGATCAACCTGGAGAACAATGCCACCAGCTTCCTGAAGATCGGTACTTATACCACACTCTCCTATACAGAACAGAATACCCCTGCAGGAGCAGGCGGTGCAGCCAACCCGATCCGGTTCTCCGAGATCGTTGCCGGCGTTTACCCGCTGTACAAGCTCGATGCAAATGGGGCGCCCATTCCGGATCCTGCGGGCGGTTATATTTACAATTACCGCACGCCTGTGGTATTTGACTATAACCCCGTAGGGCTTGCCAAAAAAAATATCTACAAAGCCAACACGGTGAGAGGTATCGTGAACGGGTTTGCAGAATTGACCTTCCTCAAAGATTTCAGGTTCAAAACAAGTGGCACGGCGGATTATATCGACATTCTTGAAACACAGTATTATAATCCTGTGAATGGCGATGGTGCAGGTGTGAAGGGCCGCACTTACAAATACCGTCCGCGGGATATTACCCTCACCCTCACAAATACACTGACTTATGGGCACCAGTTCGGTAAACATAATGTGGATGTGTTATTGGGACAGGAGGCTGTGAAATTCCGTTACGAGAACATCTACACCCAGGCCACCGGTTTCCCGTTTGACGGAGTGGTAGAACTTGCTTCTGCTTCCACACCGGTCACTTCCTATTCCAGCGTCACAGAGAAACGCATCTATTCGCTTTTCTCCCGCTTGAACTATAGCTTTGACGACCGCTATTACCTCACTGGAACTTTGCGCCGGGATGGCTCCTCTATTTTCGGGGAAGATTTCCGTTATGGTACTTTCTGGTCTGCGGGCGCAGGCTGGCGGATCGGACGTGAATCCTTCCTGCAAAGCGCGGAATGGATCGATGAGCTGAAGCTGAAAGCGAGCTACGGTAAATCCGGGAACGATAATATCGGAAGATATGCCCGTCTGGGCCTCTACGGAACGGGTAATAACTACAACGGCCTGCCCGGTATCACTTATACGCAGCTGGAGAACAAAAAACTGCACTGGGAAGAAAATGATGTGCTGGATCTCGGCGTGGAATTCTCTTTCCTGAAGCGTTTTAGAACAGAATTCACCTACTTTACCCGCTGGTCCAAGGACGTACTGTTTGCCCAACCGCTGTCTTACCTTACCGGTTTCGCCTCCATCTCCACCAACCTGGCGTCCCTGAAGAACTCCGGCGTAGAAGCCATGGTAGAGGCTACGATCTTCAATACCAAAGATTTCAACTGGACCTCTTCCGTCAACATCACGGCTTCCAGGAATGTGATCCAGAAGATGACCATTGACTCTATCCTCAATGGCAACCAACGCTGGAAAGTAGGACAGGATCGTTATCAATGGTACATCCGGGAGTATGCAGGAGTAGATGCTGCGGATGGTAAACCGCAATGGTATCAGGATGAGGTGGTAGGCGGCAATCTTACCGGGAAACGAATCCTTACAAAAGACTGGAACGCTGCCACCCGTTATGATGTGGGTTCTGCATTACCGCGGTTCTACGGTGGTTTCAACAACACCTTCTCTTACAAAGATTTCGATCTGAGCATCCTTACCTTTTTCAACATGGGAGGAAAGATCTATGATGCTTCGCTCTCCCAACTGATGCATGCAGGTGGTAACCGTGGTCAGCAGCTGGCCCTTCAGGCTTATAACGCCTGGCAGAAGCCAGGAGATGTTACTGATGTACCACGGTTCACAGACCGTAATACAGACCTTGGGAACAATACTTCCACCCGTTTCCTGTATGACGGGTCTTATGTAAGGCTGAAGAATGTGTCGCTGGGATATAAGGTGCCGAAATCCTTATTGGGCAGGGCCCGCCTCGCAAATGCACGGATCTATGTAAGTGCGGAGAATCTGTTCACTTGGGCGAAACACAAAGGAATGGATCCTGAAGTAGCTATTGACGGCACTGCCAACAATGAGATACCTATTCTGAAAACATTCACTGTAGGCCTGAACTTTGGTTTCTAACTGAAAAAAGATATTTATGAAACGTATACTATATACCTTACTGACGGCATCGCTGGTTGTTCCGGTAGCTTGCAAAAAGAGTTTCCTGGATACCAAGCCGTTCACTTCGATTGACGCAGCATCCGCGTTCACTACGCCTGAAAGGGTGGATGCGGCTATGACCGGTTTGTATGATCTCATCACAACCTCTTCCTTCAATACCCATATTGTGTTAACGCAAGAGGTGAAAGGAGGGGATATGCTGGTGGTGAGCACCGGTAACTACAGTCGCTTCGTTACAGAATACCAGTTCCTGCAATCGCCCACAGCAGGCTATGGGGAAGGATTTTGGAGAGAAGCTTACAAACTGATTGCGAATACGAACGTGGCGATCACGCAATTACCTGCAGCGCCTCTCACAGATGCGGTGAAGAACGATTATCTCGCGGAGGCCAGGGCCTTGCGTGCATGGGCTCACCTGCACCTGGTGCGCCTGTTCGCGCAGCCGTACGCTGTAGCGCCGGCGTCGCAGGGTATTCCTGTGGTGAGTAAAGTGTTGGGGCCCTCAGATAAAGTGCCGGCGAGAGGAACCGTTCAGCAGGATTATGATTTCATCCTGGCGGACCTTTTGTTTGCCAAAGCGAATATTTCCCCCACCCGCGCCAATACTGGCGGCCGGCTTACCCTGAACGGAGTGAACGCATTATTGGCGAGGGTATATCAGGATATGGGCACCTGGGATAAAGCAGCCGAGCATGCAAAACTGGCCCGTACCAATTATCCGCTGCCTCCGGCCTCTACACTGTTGAATGGTTTTGTGGATAAAACATCCGAGTGGATCTGGACCCTTGTTTATCGTTCTGATGACAATACCGGGTATCTGCAGATCGCTTCCTTCGAGGAGCCCTACGATATCGGATACAGTACTTTCCGCGCCACCAAAAGCTTCATTGATATTTTTGCGGACAATGATGTGCGCAAGAAGCTGTTCTTCGTTAACAAGAACAAAGTGTTAACCGGTAGCGGGGATGCGCTCCAGCGCGATGAGATTGTTTTCTCCAGGGATGGCTACCTGATGAACAAATTCTATTTCCGCAGCTCCTGGGACCTGAACGTTCCGATGATCCGCTCTGCGGAAATGTTCCTGATCGAAGCCGAAGCCGAAGCAGAGCAGGGGCATGACGGTCTTGCGCAGGACGCATTGTTCAACGTGCAGGCGCGGGCCATTCCCGGTGCTGTAAAATCAGTGAACACCGGCGCGGCGCTGAAAACAGAGATACGGAATGAAAGGAGGAAGGAGCTGTTCGGAGAAGGGTTCCGCCTGTATGATATCACCCGCAAGAAAGAAACGCTGGTGAGAACATCGCCGGAACACTGGTCAGCCATCACATTGGCGCCCGGTGATTACAGGAACATCCTGCCGATCCCGAAGAACGAGATCGATGTAAGCGGTCTGAAACAGAACGACGGGTATCCCCAATAAACCCACCGGACATAAAAAAGCCCGTAGATCAAGCTGTCTACGGGCTTTTTTATGTTTAAAAGATCATGTTTACGATTTCTTTGCTGCTGCAGCCTTTTTGTTGGCTTTGTAGCGCATGTCAGGCGTACCGTCTTTTTTCTTCGGACCTTCTGTCGCTGCGGCTTTGTTTTCCTTGTAGCGCTTGTCAGGTGTGCCGTCTTTCTTCAGGTGTTGGCCTGTAGCGGCTGCGGTAGTTGTAGCTTTGTCCGCTTTTTGTTCGGCTTTCTGCTCAGCCTTTGCAGCCTTTTGTTCAGCTTTCTGAACCTTTTGCTCTACTTTGTGCTCGGTCTTGGTAGCTGCTTTTTTTGTTTGTGTTGCTGCCGGCGCCGCTTGTTGCGCCATAGTCACGGATGCACCGAATAACATTGCGAGTGCTCCTGTCAGGATTTTTTTCATAGCAGATGAATTTAAGTAAGAAAAGTTAGTGTTTTTTCTGATATGTTGTATAGTGAATGCTATTTTTTAACGTTTTTTTTCAGGAATTCCCGGTTACCGGATATCCGGGGTGACGGTGGGAATGCCCTCAATATGTACAGATACAACATTCACGCCACTTTTCGTATCTGCCTGAATGTTAGCCCTTCCATTGTATAATTGTACCGGCCGGGAGCCGGAAGATGTGCCGGGATCGGCCACCAGCGGGTCTGCCGCATCCCGGATGCCGCCGGGGTACGGCAGCAGGAATTCCCGGCCCTGCGTCCGTTTTTTCTGCTGCCTGCGCCGGCGAAGTGGAAGATAGATTACCCATTCCCCGTTGTCCGCAGTTGTTTCAGGGTGAAATAGACGATGCTGAACATGATGGCGAAGAGGAATGTGAATCCCCAGGTATGGATATGGTCGAAAGGTCGAAGTAAATGTCCCCAAACAATGGACGCAAGGCCGGAGGGGGCGGTGACTACGTCCCAGCTGTTGAAGCGATAGACGCGGCCGAGATAGACGCCGTAACCGCAAAGAATGGCACTGAAGAAGATGAAAGCGGTGACGGTGTGCCGGCTGTACAGTCCGGCGAGGAAATGTTCCACCTGCATGAGCGACACGATGCCCAGCAGCAGTCCATTCCAGGCTGCGGTGATTACCACCAGGAGATCGAACCACATGGGTACCGGCGGGCGGAATTCGTAGTGGAAGATATCCGTGATCATATAGGCCGCGTTGGGAAAGAACACCAGCCAGCCAGCCATCATCATGGCGGAACCGGTGGTGAGCCTGCTATAGCGCCGCAGTCCGCGGCTGAAGCAGAGGGGAACAATGGCCAGCAGGGTATTCCAGAAATAGAAAAAGTAAGAGAGCTGCCACGTGAGCAGGAACCGCATGATAACCAGGCATAGGGAAAACAGAACAGAGAGCAGCAGCATTCTTTCCAGTGGCGAGCAGATCTTTCTCATAATGAAGCGGGTTTCAGGACGAGGGTTTCTTTTGGCAACGTGATCTTGAAAAGGGTCTTGCAGTATTTGAGCTGCATTTTCCGCATATAGCTTTTGAAGGTATTGCCGCCGGCTTTGAAGAGCTTTCGGTGTACCATCCACACCACGGCTGCTGTAGCGTAGAAGAACAGTTTGTAGAACGGGCGGGCGAGGGTTTTGTGCAGGGTGGATTTCTGATCGAAGATCTGTTTCATCCTTTCCGTTTGGAAAGTGATATGATAAGCTTCATCGATCAGAATGTCCGTACAGATCTGCTGCAACAGTGTACAGGAGGTAGCGTCTTTGAGCGACTGGTAGAAGATCTGCGCGGTGCTCTCCACTACGATCACTGCCAGCGTCCAGCTTTCCATGCTGGTATTGAAATGGCGGACTTTCCGGAAGAGGGAATCGCCCCAGTCGGCCTTTATCCTTTTCTGTCCGATCGCATCGAGATACCTGCCGAGGTTGGCTCCGTGTTTCTGCTCTTCCCTGATGAAAAGCCGGATGGCTGCAACATAATCCGGGTCGTCGGTTTTATGGGCGTACCGTTCCGCGGCCCGCAGGAGATTGCTGCCGTCAGATGTTTCTCCCAGCTGCCAGGCTTGCAGCGAACGGAGAATGACCGCTACCTGTTCCGGGGAGATGTTGGGGGAGAGGGTCCAGTCTACCCGCTGTTCCCCGGCGTTCAGCCTGAAATGTGTGATCCATTCTTTACTGGTATGCATGGCGAAGGGTTTATTTACACTTTGTGATGCAAAGTGAATAGTGAAAAAAAATGAGCGGATGCTCTTTTAATTCAAAGTACTTTGAGTTACAAAGTAAGTGAATGGGTTGATTATTTCCAAATTTTATTCGGAAGATGTTGGTGTCAGTGCAACCCTTGGGCGCATAACTGCGTCTTTAAATAAAGGAACGATTCATGAAATGGATGCTTCCAGCGGGGATGCTATGCCTGTCTTTAACAATGCTGGCGCAATCTCCTGTCAATCAGCTGAAGGTATCAGTGGATAGCCTCAGACAACTGCTGAAGATACCCGGTTTATCGATCGCTTTCATCAAAGATGATCAAGTGACCTGGACTGAAGGTTTTGGATGGGCGGATGTGGAGAAAAAGATCAAAACCACTGCTCATACACCTTACCCGGTCGCTTCACTGACCAAGCCCATCGCTGCCACGCTGTTCCTGCAACTGCTGGAAGCCGGACGGGTTTTATTGGATGATCCGTTATGTAACTTTCACCGTCATTTTGAAACCGACAGGGTGAGGATAAAACACATCCTCACCCATACTGCCGCAATGTTTTCTCCCGGTATGAAGCCCGGAGATGCCTATCAATACAGTGGCTCTTTTTACGGTTACCTGGCCTTTGTGATCGCCAAGCTGAAAGGGCGGCCATTCCGGGATGAATTGGTGTATTCGGTGCTGGAGCCATTGCGCATGAAGGAGAGCGTACCCGGCCAGGACGTTTTCACGGGACCTTCCGTACCTTATAGCAAACGCATTAAACGACGCTACCAAAGAACGCTCCTCCATCTTGCCAAACCTTATACGCTTTACGGGACCAGTGAAATGATCCTCTCTCCTTATCCTCCCCGGTTTATCGGCTCTTCCGCAGGTCTGCTCAGTACGGTGACGGATCTTGCCAAATTTGACAAAGCAATTGATCGGCATACTTTGATTAGGCCGGAAACACAGCAACTGGCCTGGACCAATGCCCTGACGAATGATGGACAGCAGATACCTTACGGGCTTGGCTGGTTCGTTCAGGAAGTAAATGGTATGAAAGTCGTCTGGCATTACGGGCAGTGGCCTACATTCTCCGGGTTATGGCTGAAGGTTCCGGAGAAACATATCACTTATATCCTGCTTTGCAATAGCAACGCCATGTCTGCCCCATTTGATCTGGATAAAGGGGATGTTCTTCAATCTGCTTTTGCGTTACTGCTTCTTAAAACATTCATTCCTTCGAATGACTACATTCCTCTTCGCCAAAAAGCCGATTCATCGATACAGGCTTATCTTCGGGACCATATGGCGAAAAAAGGTGCGGTTGACAGGTAGGCTTCCATTTACCCGCATACACTGCATCTTCCTGCGGGATTTCCTATATTGCTTCAATAACGGAAATCATACTTATCAAGCCGCGCTCTATGATCGATCGTCAATCACTCTCTGATCTCAATATTTTGCCAGACGTTTTACATCCTGCTTCACTTTTGCAACGGATTGACTATTGCAGAACGAATGGAGGAAAAGAGGCGCTGCGGAGGTTGCTGAAGCTGGAGCATGCAACTTATACGGATATTTCATCCAGGCAGGAGACGGTCCGGTACATCGTTGGAAGCCTTGAAAAATGGCGCCTTCCGATAGAGGAGAACGATATCTTTTATGTGCAGGAGTATCTCAAAGCGGTGATCGATACAAATGAAGAGCGTACCAGCCCGCTGGGGCTCGCATCTCTTTATATGAGAACGATACTGTTCAGCAAGGCGCAGTACTATACGATGCTCAGCGGCGTGAAGGGAACGCTTCAATTGCTGCATTGCATAGATCAGTTATCAGCCGCGGTATATGGCCCTGCGATGCCGGACCCCCTTCGGCAAAAATTCCTCCTCATCCGCCACTATACGGAACAATTGGGTATCACTCCTGACACTTATACGGCTTTCCTCGGGCAAACCCCCTCACCCCTGCAAATCCTCCGTACCGATCAAACCCTCCGCCTGAAACATGCAACTGCCATCCATCTGATCCTGGACGTTTACTACGAACTGGAAGCCCTCTGGAGCCTGGCCTCCGCGCATCGCGCCCTGAACCTCTGTTTCCCCGAGATTCACCCGGAGATGGAAGGGATGGTGCTGAAAGATCTTCGTCACCCGCTGATGAACAATTGTGTTCCCAATACGATCGATACCCGCGGGAAAAGTATGATGATCATTACCGGCGCAAATATGTCCGGAAAAAGCACGGTTATGAAAAGCATCGGTACCGCTTTTGTGATGGCGTATCTGGGTATGGGAGTGGCGGCATCTGCGGGAGTTTTGCCTGTGGTAGAGCGGATCATGACCTATATCGATATCCGGGATGATGTGGAAAAAGGGTATAGTTATTTTCTCAGCGAAGTGAAACGGGTGCGGGGAATCGCTGCAGAGATAAGCGCCTCACGGCGCGTGCTGGTGATCTGCGATGAACTGTTCAAAGGCACGAATGTGCAGGATGCATTGGAGTGCAACGCGCTGGTGATCGAAGGATTTTTACAGCATCCGGACAACTTTTATTTCATCGCCACGCATTATACGGAGATCGCGGAGCAGTTTAGTACGCAGGATCGCTGTTTGCCCGCCTGTTTCCAGGGGGAGGTGCTGCCTGAAGAGATCCGTTTTGATTATCAGCTGAAACCGGGCATCTCCCGTCAGCGCATCGGGGCGAATATCCTGCGCAGAGAAGGCGTACCGGCATTGTTTGCCCGCGAGGGATAAATTTCGTACCTTCGTCTGATGTCAGGCATTTTTGTACATACAAGAACCGGTTTCCGCCTCCGCGCAACGCAGGAGGCACAGCCGTTGTGTGCCTGCATCAGCAAGCACTTTCGTACATTCTGCAAGAAACTGTACTACTTCTCAAACTTTAAGGACTTCAATACTTTAACCCTGGCCTGATCCCGCATATTTCTTACATCCAGGCACAGGGTATTCCTATTGATCATTTACTGTCGGCTTAATTGAATTGCTATGGCTCGAAACAGGGAAAAGGTTTCGGTCAGCGGCATGTTTTTGCTGTTATTGGTAATCGCCAATGCGGTGATACTGAGTGTTGGACTTACCGTTAACGAGCGCTGGTACTGGGCATTGTGCCTGTCCGTTCCACTGCTGCTGGCCGCTATTCTGCATATGGTCCTGGAGAAACAGGACGTATGAGTCTTTATTCATTTTTAAAATGTAATGGTTATGCAAAATGTTAAACAGGAAGAAGATGTGATACGTCTGCATTCCAGGGTGAAAGTAAAGGAGAAGAACAGCGATAAAGTGATTGAAATGATACTGGTAGCGCCGGAAGAGGCGGATATCCGCCAGCGCAGGGTGTCGGTGGCCACTCCCGCCGGTGCGGCGCTGATGGGCTTCCGGGAAGGAGAAGAGGTGATGTGGAATGTACCTTCGGGCAAAAAGACCTTCCAGATACTGGAAGTGATCAACCCGGAATAAAAAGAGGGCTGATGATGGTCAGCCCTCTTTTCGTTTTATCAATGTTTCGATCTTCGGTATCCCAAATAGAAGAATAGCGGGAATACGAGTAGTGTTAATATCGTGGCAGTGATCAAACCGCCGATCACCACAATGGCCAGCGGCCGGGATGTTTCAGATCCGATGCCTTTTGACAATGCAGCGGGCAATAACCCGATAGCAGCCATGAGCGCGGTCATGATCACTGGCCTTACCCTCGTCCGCAATCCGTATTTGATGGCGTTTTCCAGTGCATCGCGCTGCCTGCGGCCTGCCTGCAGGTTCTTTTTAAATACGGAGATCAGGATCACCCCGTTCTGGATACAGATACCGAACAGGGCAATGAAACCGATACCGGCAGAGATACTGAAGTTGGTATTCGTTACCAGCAAAGCCCCGATGCCGCCGATGATGGCGAAAGGCACGTTCAGCAGTACCATGCCTGCATCCTTGATGTTTCCGAACATGATGAACAGGATGAGGAAGATGATCAAAAGGCTGACGGGCACTACCTGCATCAACCGTTTGGAGGCGCGCTGCTGGTTTTCGAAATCACCGGCCCATTGCATATGATAACCTTTCTCGAGGTGTACGGTTTTGTTCACTTTTTCCTGCGCTTCCGCGATGGTGCTACCCATATCCCGGCCGCGGACAGAGAATTTCACAGCGGTGAAACGCTCGTTGTCGTCCCGGAAAACAATACTGGGGCCAGTCAACGTTGTGATCTTCGCAATATTTTTGACAGGCACTTTGTTGCCGTGGATGGAGGGTACGAGCAGATTGCTGATGGATTCCGCATTATTCCGGTACTGATCGAGGTAACGAAGGCGGAGTTGGAATTTCTTCTCGCCTTCATAAATCTGCGAAATGGCCTTCCCGCCGATCGCCATTTCGATGGTGGCATTAGCATCTGCAGTGGTGACGCCGTAGAGCGCCAGCTTGTTCTCATCCAGCTCGATGCGCATTTCAGGCTGACCGATGTTGCGGATCACACCAAGGTCTTCCACCCCCTGAACGTCTTTCATCACATCATATATTTCGTTGGCCCGCGCTTCGGTATAAGAAAGGCTGTCCCCATAGATCTTCACGCACAGGGATCCTTTCACCCCGGATACGGCTTCTTCCACGTTATCCATGATCGGCTGGGAGAAGTTGAGATTCACACCGGGCATCACCCCCAGTTTTTTCTGCATCCTTTCGATCAGCTCTTCCTTGCTGATCCCGCTTTTCCATTCTTTCTTCGGGTAGATGTCCACATGGAATTCTATATTATAGAACCCGGTAGCGTCTGTACCATCGTTGGGGCGGCCGGTTTGGGACATCACCTGTTTTACTTCGGGGAATTCCCGGATCATGCGGCGCATCTTGTTCGCGAGGTCCCGGGATTCTTCGAGGGAAATGCTGAGCGGACAGGTGGCGCGGATGTAGATAGCGCCTTCATCCAGTTCCGGCAGGAATTCCGTTCCCAGGAATTTGAAGCAGAACAGGCCCATCACTACAACGCCGGCTGATACCAGCAGTGTCAGGAATTTCTGTTTGTACGTGAAGGAGAATAGTTTCATGACGCCGTTCGTCAACACTTCCACGAAAGGATTGTGCTTTTCCCGCACGTTTTTCCTCAGGAGAAGGCTGCTCAGCAGCGGCACCAGTGTGAGCGTGAGGATGAGGGCGCCGAGCAGGGCGAAACCAAGCGTCCAGGCAAGCGGAGAGAACATCTTGCCTTCCACTTTCTCGAAGGAGAAGATCGGCAGCAGGGCGGCGATGATGATGAGTTTGGAGAAAAATACTGCTTTCCCGAGTTCACCGCCGGTATTTTTGATCAATCCGAGTTTGGACATCTTATTGAACCGCTCCATGCCCACTTTATGGGCGCGATGGTCCAGCACCACAAATATCCCTTCCACCATCACCACGGCCCCGTCAATAATGATCCCGAAGTCGATAGCACCCATGGAGAGCAGGTTGGCGGACATGCCCTTGAGGGTAAGGCAGATAAAAGCGAACAATAATGCCAGCGGGATCACGATGGCTACGGTCACGGTTGTACGCCAGTCCGCCATGAACACGAATACGATCACCGTTACGAAGATGATCCCTTCCAGCATATTATGCAGTACAGTATGTGTTGCAAATTCGATGAGCGTGTTCCGGTTGTAGAAGGTATTGATCTTCACATCCGGGGGCAGTACTTTTTCGTTGAGATAGTCGATCTTCTCCTGCACGCGATTGATCACCTGGCTGGGATTTTCGCCTTTGCGCATCACCACGATCCCTTCTACCACATCGTTCTGGAGATCGCGGCCTACCTGGCCGAGACGGGGCAGGGGAGAAATTTCCACGTCCGCAATGTCTTTCACGAGGATGGGTGTTCCATTGATATTATTGACGATGATGTTGCGGATATCCGGCACATTGTTCAGCAGACCGATGCCACGTACCACATAAGCCTGTGAATTATCCACGATCACATCGCCTCCAACATTGATATTGCTTTTGGACACGGCCTCGTATACGTCCAGCGGTGTGATGTCGTAAGACGCCAGTTTATGCGGGTTCACTTTGATCTCGTAGGTTTTCACCTCACCGCCGAAGCTCACGACGTCGCCTACGCCCGGCACACCCAGCAGGCGGCGCTCGATCACCCAGTCCTGCAGCGTTTTTAATTCCTGTACGGACCTGGCAGTGCTGGAGAGCGTGTAACGGAATATTTCACCGGTGGGACCGGTAGGCGGCTGTACATCCGGATCCGCGCTTTCGGGCAGGGAAACATCCCGCAGCAGGTTATTCACCTGTTGACGGGCGTAAGGATCATCCACGCCATCTTCAAATATCACCTTGATCACCGACAGGCCGAAAACCGTGGTAGAGCGAACGGACGTTTTCTTTTGCACCGGGTTCATCGCGATCTCGATAGGGACGGTCACGAATTTCTCCACTTCTTCCGCGCTTCTGCCCGGCCATTGGGTGATGATGGTG
Organism: Chitinophaga niabensis; assembly: GCA_017849435.1. Classification (GTDB taxonomy): domain Bacteria; phylum Bacteroidota; class Bacteroidia; order Chitinophagales; family Chitinophagaceae; genus Chitinophaga; species Chitinophaga niabensis_A. Next base: position 100,273 of record JAFIGY010000020.1, on the reverse strand, counting down.
ATCTGGGTATTGGTCACATCCGGGAAAGCCTCGATCGGGATATTCTTGTAGGCGATACCGCCCCAGATGATCAGCAAGAGCGTGGCTAAAAAAATGAACAGCCTGTTCTTGAGTGAAAAGGCAATGATCCCTTTTATGAATTTAGTCATGTTATTTCACGTTTAATGCATCATAGACGAATACCTGGGCCTGGGTCACTACCTGTTCCCCTTCGCTCAGCCCTTCTATGAACGCCTTGTCTTCCAGGCGTTTGATGATCTTCACTTCCCGGATGGAGAGGCTCTGTCCTTTTTTCACGATCACGAAACGTTTGCTGTTGTCCAGCACGATCGCCTGTGCGGGGATGCAAAGCTTCTTTTCGCTGCCGGCGTTGGAAGAAACGTAGATGCGTGCAAACATTTCCGGTTTCAGTTCGTTTTTGGGATTCGCCATGCTGATGCGCACTTTCATGGTACGACTGGTGGGATCGAGCACGTTGTAGATCTTGTCTACCTTACCGGTATATTCCTTCTCCGTATCCGCGAGGGTGGTGACCCGCACTGCATCGCCGAGGTGGATTTTGTTGATATCCGATTCGTATACGTTAGCGATTACCCATACAGTAGAGAGGTCTGCGATCGTAAAGAGGTTGGCGCTGTTATCCTGCCTTACTTCCGAGTTGCCAGTAATGTTTTTTTCTATGATGCTCCCGGGGATGGGGGCTTTGATCGTATATCCGGCGCCGTTGGATCCGCCGGTGATCTGGGAGATTTTCCTGGCGCGTTCCAGTTCGGACTTTGCCTTGTTGTATTCAATTTGTGCGTTGAGGTATTCCTGTTCGGTGACCAGGTTGCTCTGGAAGAGGGATTTTTTCGTTTCCATGTTCTTCGCTGCTATCTGCACGTTGGCATCGGCGAGCGTAAGATCGTTGGTGACCGTGGCTACCTCGCTGCTTTGGAGCACTGCCAGCACATCGCCTTTATGCACATAATCGCCCAGCTCCACTTTTACGGCTTGTACACGTCCGCTTACAAGGGCATATACTTTGGCCTGTTTATTTTCCGTGGGCTGGATCTTGCCGTTCAGTTTTACCACATCGGTCATTTCTTCGAGGGTTGCAGGCGCTGTTTGCAGTGCTGCAAGGAGGCTGTCTGACAGCGGTTTGTCATCTTTCTTTCCGGCCACGGTGGCTTTTGACTGGCAGGAAGTGAGCGTCCATCCGCCGGCGAAGATCATCAGGTATAAAAAAAGCGATCTCATTCTGTATATGCATTAATTATTCAGTAAATTTTTTCCGATAGCGTAGTTCAGCGTTTCAACGGCCTGCATCCGGTTGTTCTGTACGTCGTTCAATTGCAGGATGTTCTGCTTGTAGGAGTCGTAGAAATCCGTAAACTCCAGTAGGCTGATCTCTTTTTTCAGCAGGTGTTCCATCACGCTGTTAAGCAGCGACTCGAACTGCCCGCGGAAGGCAGGGTCTACGGACCTGTTGAGATTGTCGGTGGTAACGGCTTTGATATAGGCTGTGCGTACCTCATTCTCCACGGTAGCCGTTTGTTGCTCCAGTAAAAGCTTATTCTGCTCAATGCTGAGCTTCGCCGCTTTGATATGTCCCTGGTTGCGGTTAAAGAAAGGCAGGTCCATTGCCACATTCAGCAGGCTGGAATTGGTCACGTAACTGCCTCTTTTATCGAACGCAGCACCAACGGTCAGGTCTGGCACGGCGAGCGCTTTTTGCAGGGCATAGTTTTGTTCGCTGTAACGATGCGTGTTCCTGGCCAGCTGAAGGTCCTGGCGATTAGCATAAGCCGTATCCAGCAGCATTTGCAGGGACAGGTCTTTTATCGCCGGAATATTTTTCGTATCAGGTTCGGGGATGAATACGGCGAGATTGTTCCTGAGCAGAAGTTGTAATTCCGCTTCCACATCGTTCAGATCGTTTTGTATGGCGGTTTGTTCAGCTTTGAGACTGTAAAGCAGGGATCTCACCCTTACCGCATCCTTGAGGGAGATTACCCCCTTGGCCTGCAGCGTCGTATAATTATCGTTGAGTTTTTCCAGCGTTTCAACCTGGAGTTTGAACGCCCGCACGGAATTCTGTAAATAGTAGGCCTTGTAAAAATTACTGCGCAGCGAAAATCCGAGGGTGCGCAAAAGATCGAAGAACTGATTCTCCGCCATGGCCACTTCTGTACGTGCGAGTTTCACCTGTTTGTTCCGCTTGCCCGCCAGCATTATCAACTGCTGGAGCTGGATGGCGTATTGCCCGGACTGGCTTCCCACATCCGCCCACTGCTTTGTTTCCGGATTGTAGACGGCCCCCTGAAGGCTCAGATTGGGATTGTTGTACAATCTGGCCTGGATCACTTCGGCCTGGGCGAGGGAAATGTTGTATTTCTCCGCCAGTAGCGCCAGGTTGCGCTCCAGGAACTGTTTTTCCGCCTGCGGCAGCGTGATGTGTATACTATCCTGCGCGTGCAGGCAAGTGCCCGTTATCAGCAAACCGATAACGAACAGCAAATTGCGTTTGCCAGTCATTCGTTTTGGATTGATCGTTTGTCAGACCGTCAGGGTCTGCCTTCTATGAATAAAATGATGCGATGAAAAAAGATCACGCCTGGTTGGGTGGTGGCGTGAGAATGTCCAGGGGAACGGATTGCAGCTTTTGCAGGATGCTTTCCGGGTAAATGAATGCCGCTATGGTGTGATCCTGAGGATCTTCATAGCAGAGGGGCGGACTCACAATATAATATTGTACGCTCACCTGCTGATAAAAACAGGGCTGATTATCGTCCTCATCCTCCGGGCTGGGATCATCGTACCCGAACACCTCCTGCACCGTATACTCCAGCGCGGAATTCACATCGTCCATCACCCGGCCATATTTGTCATGCAGCTCCGTCTCCTGTACATCCGGGATGAAAATGCCGGTGTTCAGGTGAAGCAGCAGGAACAGGTATGCGGTCAGGCGTTGCATGTGGCGCAAAAATAGCCGTTTAATGTTCTTTTAACCTTAAAATGACCTTAAAAAGAAATTAAGGAGATTAAATATAACATTTTGTTAAACCGGTAAAAAGTACCATAAAACCCGTAAACAGACATTGGCAGGCCACATCCTCCGGCGTAACTTTGCGACATCATGAAACCAGTCATCCCGGTATATGATATTTGCAGCATTAGTCTGAATAACAGTCGCCACGACCTGCTGGTGGAGCGGCTTAGCCATTACCTGAAAAGGAACGTGCAATGGGTGCATCAGCAGCACGGGCATTCTTTCTTTCACCTGGTGATGTTCACAAAAGGAAACGGTACGCATACAATCGATTTTTCTAATTTCTCCGTACAGCCGTTTCAGTTATATTTCATGATACCGGGACAGGTGCATAGCTGGCATTTCAAACCGGATGTGGACGGATATGTGATCCATTTTTCCGGCCCGCTGTTTCATGCTTTCCTCCTGAACCACGATTACCTGGAACGTTTCCCCTTTTTCAGCGGGAACAGCCAGGATCAGGTGCTGACGGTGCGCCCCGCCAACCAGGCGGAAGCGGAGGCCCTGTTTGAAAAGATATTACAGGCGGCGGAAGAGGAGGAAACGGACCTGGTGAGGGTATTGCTGCTGGAGCTGTTCCTGTTCGTTGAGAAGACCAGCGTGAAGGAGAAGCGGAAGGCGATCCCCCAGCAGAAGTTGCTGGTGTTGCGGAATTTTCAGCAGCTGATCAACCGTCACTACCGGAATATCCGGCTGCCGAAGGAGTATGCGGAATTGCTCTATCTCACGCCCAATCACCTGAACGCCCTGTGCCAGGACCTCCTCGGGAAAACGGCCGGGGAACTGATCCGGGAACGGGTGTTGCTCGAGGCGAAGCGGATGTTGACAAATGCAGATCTCACCGTGACGCAGATTGCGTATGATCTCAACTTCCAGGATAATTCCTATTTCAACCGTTTTTTTAAGAAGTACGAAGGCATTACGCCAGACGAATTCAGAAAAAAATTAAACTGATTAACGATATGTGCGCAGAAAAACATGACCACAAGCCGAACCTCGTATTGAGCGTATTGCAGAACAAATGTCCAAGATGCCGCAGAGGCAAGCTGTATGCGGAGTCTAACCCCTACCGCCTCGGCAGCTTCATGAAAATGAACGAGTATTGTCCCGTTTGCGGGCAGGCCACGGAACCTGAAACAGGTTTTTATTTCGGTACCGGCTATGTGAGCTATGCCCTGGCAGTGGCGCTGAGCGTGTCCACTTTCGTAGCCTGGTGGGTGCTGGCCGGCTTTTCCCTTTATGATAACAGTCTCATCTGGTGGCTGGGACTCAATTCCGTAGTACTGGTGGTGATGCAGCCCTTGTTGATGCGGCTTTCCAGGAGCATATGGCTGGCGTTCTTCGTATATTATGATTCCGACTGGCGTACACCCCGGCCAGCCAAGGCATAATATTTCACTTTTTATTGTTCAAATTGTATTTTAGTCGGGTTATTCCCGGTGTGAGATACATTCTCTGCTAAATCATTGCGCTACTCTTTTTGTGGAGGGACTCCGTCCGCCCTCTCCTCTGAAAGGCAATGCCAGTATAAAGCCGGTTGAGTGAACAAGTGTTTGTCACTGAAATAAAACCCGGGCTGGTAAAGCCTCCTGTATATCATGAAGAGCATAAAAATTTGGAGCCTTTGCCTGACGATGCTGGCGGCATCTTATGCGCAGGCGCAACAGAAGGAACAGATCGCACTGAAGTATGGCGCGCAATACAGCGGCAAGCGTACGGACGAAGCCATGAACAAATGGCGCAGCAACCGTTTCGGGCAGTTTATCCATTGGGGGCTGTACGCCATTCCCGGTGGTGTCTGGAACGGGAAAACCTACAACTACGCCGCGGAATTCCTGAAGTCAAGCGCACATATCCCTACTTCCACCTGGGATTCCCTCATGTACCAGTTCAACCCAAAAAAGTTCAATGCCCGGGAATGGGCGAAGCTGGCTAAAAAGATGGGCGTAAAATATATGACCATCACTACGAAGCATCATGAGGGCTTTTGCCTCTGGCCCAGTAAATACACGGATTTTAACATCAGCAGAACGCCTTACGGGAAAGACATCCTGAAGGAGCTGGTAGAAGCGTATAATGCGGAAGGGATCGATGTGAATTTCTATTATTCCGTGCTGGACTGGCATCACCCGGACTGGCGCTATGATATTAAAACACCGGAGGACAGCATTGCGTTCCGCCGTTTCCTTGATTTTGCCGGTAACCAATTGCAGGAGCTTGCCACCAATTATCCTACCGTGAAAGCTTTCTGGTTTGATGGTACCTGGGATAATTCCATCAAAAAGAATGGCTGGTGGACGTACGAAATGGAGAAGATGCTGAAAAGCGTGCGTCCCGGAGTGATCGTCAACAGCCGCCTTCGTGCCGATGATTATGGCAAACGCCACTTCGATTCCAACGGTCAGCTGATGGGAGATTATGAATCCGGTTATGAACGTCGTTTACCCAATCCCGTTAAGGATCTGCAGGTGACCAAATGGGACTGGGAAGCCTGTATGACCATACCGGAAAATCAATGGGGATATCATAAGGACTGGAGCATCAGCCATATCAAAACACCACTCGAACTCCTGGAAATGCTCGTGCAAACCACTTCCATGGGCGGTAACTTCCTGCTGAACTTTGGTCCCGCGGGAGACGGCAGTTTCCGTCCGGAGGAGCAGAAGATCGCCAACACCATCGGTGACTGGATGCAGCAGAACGGACAGGTGATCTATGGTTGTGACTATGCCGGATGGGAGAAACAGGATTGGGGTTACTTTACCAAACGCACGGCGAGCAACCAGATCAATATGGTGGTATTCAATGTTCCCGTGAGCGGTATCCTGAAGATCAAGGCGCCTGCCGGTACACAGCTGAAAAAAGCCTATGCCGGCACGAAGCAGTTCAAGCTGGAAGAGGTGGCCAAAGACCAGTATTTCATTCATTTACCGGTACAGGTGTACACTACGCCGCAGGTGATCGTGATCGAAACCGGCGGGGGAGGGAAAGGCGGGCAGTACCAGGAAGCCAAGACCTGAGGTTGCTTTCGATCTGTTACAGACATACAAGGCCCTTGCCAGGAGATTTCCGGGTGAGGGCTTTTTTGTTGCCCTGTTTCTTAAACAATACTTTAACAAATTTCCGGTAGGAAACCCGGGGTTAAATCCGTTTTAATATCAGAAGCCGCAGCGAAAAGTCGCGGTACAGATCACTTAACTATTTTTTAAAAAACAGCAACATGAAAAAGAAAGCTATCCTGGCGCTGGCCATGGCTATTGCAGTATCCGGTTTCATCGGCAGCAGCGTAATGGCGCAAGCAGCTCCCCAACAAACCAAAAAAGAACAAAAGAAACCTGAGCCGAAAAAAGAAGAGAAAAAGAAGGAAGAGGCTAAATCGGCTCCTGTAAAGGCACCCAAGCACAAGACCGATTCTACTAAAGTACATCCTAAAAAGCATTAATTTTTCAGGATTTTCAAAAGGTCTGGTCGCTAACCGGGCTGAACATCATTTGGGGCTGGCCATTGGCCGGCCCTTTTCGTTTCTGTCAGGAATGATATAAAATAGTTAGCAAATATCTTTCGGCACCAGGCGCGTTTTTTGTAGATTTAGCGCATCATGCTGAGAATTTCCTTCATACTGGCCGTTGTTCTGATGGCCGGCTGTTCCCGACAGCCGTATCAAAGCACGAACAAGGTGTATCGCAAACAAGCCCGGCATTGGGCCGATGTTTTACGGCAGAAGCCTGGTGATGTGCCTGTAGACGCAGCATCGGCCGCCCCCTGGTGGGCAGGTACCGTAAATTTCAACCTGCGCAAACCCAATTACGTGATCATACATCACACCGCACAAAACTCCTGTGAGCAAACGCTTCGCACTTTCACACTGGAGCGCACGCAGGTGAGTGCGCATTACGTGGTTTGCCGGGATGGAACGATCCATCATATGCTGAATGACTATCTGCGCGCCTGGCATGGCGGTGTTTCCAAATGGGGCAGTATGACGGACATCAATTCCGCTTCCATTGGAATTGAGCTGGATAACAATGGCAGCGAGCCCTTCGATCCGCGACAGATCCGCAGCCTGCTGGTATTGTTGGATACCCTGCAGCACCGTTACAACATTCCTGCCGACAATTTCATCGGCCACGGAGACATTGCCCCCAAACGGAAAAACGATCCCAGCGCCCTCTTCCCCTGGGAAACGCTGGCTAAGAAAGGATTCGGTATCTGGTACACCGATACCGTCAATATCCAGGTGCCGGCATCGTTCAGCCATTTGCAGGCATTACGGCTGATAGGGTATAATTTGCAGGATACCGCCAGCGCCATACAGGCCTTCAAGCGGCATTTCATACCCTCGGATTCCCTCAGTCCGCAAGGATACATTGATGAAAAGGGACGGAAGATCCTTTACAGCATTGTCCAGAAATAGGCCGGAACCCGGTAATTTTCCTATTTTTAATGAAATCCTCTGTAATTTGAGGTGAATCTATCTACCCATATGTCAATGATTAACATCGCAGAAAGACATAAATATATCCTGAGCAAACTGTACGAGAAAGGTTACGTGAATGTGGTGGAATTATGTAAGGAGCTGGACGTTTCAGGCGTAACCATCCGGAAAGACCTCAAACTGCTGGAGGATAAGTCATTATTGTACCGCTCCCACGGCGGCGCAACAGTACAAAATCCCTATACGAACGATAAACCGGTGAACGAAAAGGAAAAGATCCGCCGGGAAGACAAACAGAATATCGGCAAAGCGGCCGCCTCTCTGATCATGCCGGGAGACGCCATTATCATCGCTTCCGGAACTACAGTGCTGGCACTGGCCAAGCATATTCAGCCGCGGGGTCCGCTGATGATCATCACCTCCGCCCTGAATGTGGCATTGGAGCTGAACCGTTTCCACGAGATCGAAGTGCTCCAGCTTGGCGGCGTGATCCGCAATAATTCCTCTTCCGTAGCAGGACCGTATGCGGAAAAGATCCTGAAGGATTTTTCCTGCAGCAAACTGTTCCTTGGTGTGGATGGGATTGATGTGGAGTTTGGACTGACTACCACCAGTATTTCCGAAGCGCACCTGAACCAACAGATGATCGCCGCTGCACAAAAGACCATTGTGCTGGCGGACTCTTCCAAATTCGGGAGGAGAGGCTTCGGCCGTATCTGCCGCCTCGAGGAAGTGGACCAGATCATTACCGATAAAGGTATCTCCGAGCATATGGTAAAACTGCTCGAAGATATGGGCATCGAGGTGGTAATCGTCTGAATATTTTAACCGAAACCTATGCATACATATCCCTCTGCCGAAAACATCCCTGATGCGATGATGCGAAAAAGATTATGGATCATCCTGTGCAGCTGTCTGCTCGCATTTCAGTGTACACCACCCGTAAAAAAAGTAACAAGGGCAAAAGCCCTCGAAACTGCCAAAGCGATCGAGAATGCCATGCAGCAGGGAGACGTGGCCAAAGTGAGCAATCTTTTCGATCTGCCTTCTTTTTATGTGATCTTCGAGAAAAAATGCAAGGTTGCGAAGAATAAAGCTTTTTTACAAGGGTTCAAGTCCACTTTCTCCATGCGGCAGATGGCGGTGCGATTGGTAGATAATACAAGGGGAGGCAGTTTCCGGTTGTTGCGCGCCTATGAACAGGAAGGGAAGCAGCATCTCCTTTTCAGAATGGTTACTGAAGGTGGCAGCCTTAATTATCACGATATGCAATTGACGCTTGTGCGGGATTCCGTGAAGGTAGAGGATATCTACAGCTATCTTACCGGCGAATTGCTGACTACTTCAATAGCCAATCTGATGGAGGTTATGGCGCCTCCGGATATAGACGTAAAAACTGCAAATAGCAATGTAGATTCCCTTGTTCTGCTCAAGCAGTTGCTGCAACGGAAAGATTACGAAGGCGTCAGGCAGCTTTATGAAAAGATGGGCCCTGCTTTCCGGAAAAGCAAGGGATTCCAGATAACTTACGTCAAAGCCTGTGAACAGATTAGTACAGACCTTTACAGAACGGCGCTGGAGAATTTTGCTAAAAGTTTCCCTAACGACCCCAACACACATCTGCTGCTCCTGGATGCCTATTTCCTGGCCGGAGATTACGATAGAACGATATACGAAGTGAATAAACTGAATGAGCTGTTGGGCGGAGACCCTTACCTGGATTTCTATAGGGGGAACGTTCTCTGGGCCAATGGGAAGTCTTCACAAAGCCTTGCCTGCTATGAGAAAGTATACCGTTACGATCCTTCCTTCACCGGGAATATGTGCAGATTACTGGAGGCATATGTAAAAATGAACCAGGCAGACAAGGCGCAGAAGGTATTCGATACCTACAAAGCAAGCAGCCATTTTAACCAGGAGCTTGCAGGCAGATTGATGGAACAATTGCCGGACTTACAGAACTGATCCGTCTTCTCCTTTCCGGTTGATGAATAATACCACATGCCGGATATTCTTTCGTTCTGCCGTATACGTTATATGTACGGCGCCGTCTTCCGTCTGGATGATTGCCGGATAACTGTATTCTCCTTTAGGTTCATTCTCCAGTGCAAAAACATCCTGCCAGTGAATACCGTCCGTAGAGGCCGCTACAAACAATTTGCTCCGGCCTTCCCACCATTGCTGTCCCGCTGTCAGCGGATTGTATACAATCACTTTTAAGCCGTTCTGGAGGGTGACGGCATCAGTACCCGAATTGGGATTAGGCAATGCGGTCAGGGAGAGCGGTCCCCAGGTGACGCCGTTGTCTTTGGACCAGGTTTGCACGACACAGTTCTGGCGGCTTCTGCACAGCATTTGCAGGGAATCGTGCGGGTAGAGGAGTATGCTGGGCTGGATGACGCTGAAGGTATCGTTGGCGATCAACGTGCGGCTCCAGTTGCGGCCATTGCGGTCGGAGCGTTCAAGATGGATGTGCCAGGTTTTCTCGTCTTTGCTTTCCGTACTGGAAGGGTAGAGGATATCGCCATTCTTCAACTGAACAGGTTTGTTCTTGATCGGACCCAGCATGCCTTCCGGCATTTTTTCGGGAGCAGACCAGGTTTTGCCGTTGTTGCCGGAAGTCACCATCATACCCCACCATTCCCTTGGATTGGGCCCCACTTTATAAAACAGGAAAAGCTTACCTGCTTTGGTTTTAAAGAGTACCGGGTTCCAGCAGGGGTAACGCAGGCTGTCGTTGATCACACCGTTTGCTACCTGTTTGGGGGCGGCCCATTTCCCGTTTTCATACAACGCCGTCCAGATGCTGACGTCAGTCGCGCCTTCATGCGTGCCGGCAAACCATGCCGCCATCAGCTTGTCTTTGCCCAGACCGGTGATGGTGGAAGCGTGGCAGGAGGCGAAGGGCGGATGATCGAGGATCATCACTCGTTTGTCCAGCTGCGCTGAAATGTATTGTGCTTTCGTGTATGTGGAGAGGAAAAGCAGGATGACGAAGAGCAGATTGCGTTTCATCCTGTAAAAATAAGCATCCGGCTGTAAAATGAAAACGGGGTATGCTTTGAGAACATACCCCGTTTATGATTATGCCGGTTCTTTTGCAGGCAATGTGGTATCGGTATCTTTCGCTTCCTGTTGTTTGCCGTAGAGGTATGGCCATTATTAACAAATCGCTGCGCTCCGCCAGCCGGAGAACAGGATAGCCAGTAACCAATGGCTTTTGCCCTGTGGTGCAACCGGCTGCCAGGAAGTGGTTTTATTATTCACATGGAAAGAAGCGATCATCATGCCTTTGGGCAACTGGTTGGAGGCGTAGAAGAATTGCAGGTCTTCTTTCTGTAAAGCCAGCACTTCTTTTACCGGGATCACCATACCGGAATTCTTACCGTCCGCATCCGCGAACTCCCATTTTTTGATGATGTTCCCTTTGGCATCTTCCACAACGATCTTCCGGCTGGTGCCGATCTGGCCGCAATGGCTGTAATGGAAGGTCAGCTGATCGTTCGCATTGGCTTTCTCAAGCTGCAGCTGTTTCAGGCTGACAGATTCGCCGACATATTGCTCCAGCAGGAGTTTGTTGTTGAGATACACTTTGAACTGGTCCCTTCCTGCTTTGGCGTAGAGTGTAGCCAGGGTGAGACAGGCGCCGGCCATAACGGTGAATTTTTTAAGGAATGACATAACCTTGTTTTTTTAGGTGAAGAATACGATACAAAGCAATAGAAAGGCGGTGGGATGAGGAATTTGGTTTGATGAGCTGCAGGCTTTCCTTGATGTTTTGCAGGGAGAGGATTATTTACTGATTTAATAAATTATTTTGAGATATAGGGTAGTCTATTTATTTTGTAGACTAATAAAACATCAAAATAATCCATCATGCCAAACAAAGAATTACGATTTGAAACGCTTCAGGTACATGCAGGTTACCAACCGGACCCCACCACTAAAGCAGCCGCAGTGCCCATTTATCAGACCACCTCGTATACATTTGATGATGCGGCCCATGCAGCGGACCTGTTCCAGCTGAAGCAATTCGGGAATATTTATACCCGTATCATGAACCCTACCACTGACGTTTTTGAGAAGCGCGTCGCAGCGCTGGAAGGCGGGGTGGGGGCGCTGGCTGTGGCATCCGGACAGGCGGCGCAGTTCATCGCCCTGCACAACATTCTGTTGCCGGGGGATAACTTCGTGACATCTTCCTATCTCTACGGCGGCACTTACAACCAGTTCAAGGTAAGCTTCAAAAGGATCGGGGTGGAAGCCCGCTTTGCCGACCTGGATGATCCCGCCAGCTTTGAAACGAAGATCGATGACCGTACCAAAGCGATCTATGTGGAAACCATCGGCAATCCCGGCTTTGCCATTCCTGATTTTGAAAAGATCGCGGCCATTGCTCGGAAGCATGATCTGCCGCTGGTGGTGGATAATACATTTGGTGCTGCAGGATACCTGTTCCGTCCGATAGCACATGGGGCCAATATTGTGGTGCAGGCCGCCACGAAATGGATTGGTGGACATGGTAACAGCATCGGCGGGGTGATCGTAGACGGTGGAAATTACAACTGGGGGAACGGCAAATTCTCGCAATTCACGTCTCCGGACGATGCTTATCACGGCATGCAATTCTGGGATGTATTTGGTTCCCACAGTCCCTTTGGAAATATCGCTTATATCATCCGTGCGCGGGTAACGGGTTTGCGCAGCTGGGGACCGGCGCTGGCGCCGCAGAATGCGTTCCTCTTCCTGCAAGGACTGGAAACCCTCTCCCTCAGGGTCCAACGCACGGTAGACAATGCCCTTGCCCTCGCGCAATGGCTGGAGAAACATCCGAAGGTCACTTCCGTCAACTATCCCGGCCTGCCCGGTAACAAGTACCATGAAGCCGGTAAAAAATACCTCCGCAACGGATTCGGAGGCGTTTTGTCCTTCAGGATCAAAGGAGGCAAAGAAGCAGCGGATACTTTCGTACAGGCATTGGAGTTAATATACCACCTGGCGAATGTAGGGGATGCCAAAACGCTGATCATCCATCCTGCTACTACCACCCATCAGCAACTGAGCGAGGAAGAACAGCGGAAAGCGGGCGTGGAACCCGGACTGCTGCGCGTTTCCCTCGGCATCGAGCATATTGACGATATTAAAGCGGATATGGAACAGGCTTTCGGAAAGATCTGATCCTATTTCATCCACACTACTTTCTGTTCAGGTACATGCGGTTGCGCGAGGATGTCCCCGTAAAGGTCAGGTCTCCTCGCCCGCCGGTACCTGTAACCGCCGGCCTGTTGTAGTTTTTCAGGAGTGATGAGCGCGATGGCATAGTCATTGTCCAGCCGGCGGCATTCGGCGATGATATCCCCGAAAGGGTCGAGTATCATGGAGCAGCCGTTCTTCAGCTGATCATCATCCATCCCGATGGGATTGGAGAATACGGCATATATGGCATTGTCGTATGCCCGTGCGGGTAACCATTTCATCAGCCAGGCGCGCCCTTTCAACCCGTCAAACTCCTGGCGCAGGGAAGTGGGATCTTCATGACGGCGTTCCCAGAGCCGCGGATCCACGAAACCGGCGCCGGGGCGCGTAGAAGGTGTGCACATGGTGACGTGCGGCATGAAGATGATATCCGCGCCCAGCAACGCCGTGGCCCGTACATTTTCGATCACGTTGTTATCGTAGCAAATGAGAATACCGCATTTCCAGCCGAGTAGATCAAACACCACATAACCGTCGCCGGGTGTGAGGTAAGGATTGATAAAGGGATGAAGCTTCCGGTATTTGGCCACGAGACCGTTCCCGTTCACACATACATAAGCTTTGTACAGTTTGTTGTCCGCATCTTTCTCAAACAGTCCTGCCAGTATTGCAACGCCCGTTTCCTGCGCTATTTCCGTTAATGCTTTGATGCCGGGACCATCGGGAATAAATTCCGCGAGTTTGAGCATCTGCTCTTTGTCCAGATGCCGGGCAAACGTATACCCGGTGATGGAACATTCGTGGAATGCAATTACATCCGCGCCATCTGCGGCGGCTTTCTTCGTCAGGTTGCGGATCATGGAAAGATTGTATGATTTATCGCCGCTGCGGTTTTCAAACTGCGCGGTGGCTATTTGTAAATTTTTCATAGATGCTAAGCTAGAACTTATTTACCGGTCATCCATAAACTCCCGCGAGTTCCTTCCTCAAATCTTATCTTAACGCCCTCAACGCAAACAACAGTATGATAAAGCAAACAACCATCACTTACGCGATGCTGCTCGCTGCGTTCGCTACTTATGCGCAAAGCGGCCCCTCGCCCGAAAACATCCTCATCACACCCGAAAAACCCTTGTCAGTAAAAGAAACGGAATTCCGCAAGCAGGTATTCGAATGGAGCTCGAAGCAGCTTCAACTCACGGATTACAAACAGATCAAAGCGCATCCTTCCGCGGAAGTTTTTCCCGGTAAAGTGAAAGAAGGCGCCAAAATGATCACCAGAACGGTGAAGATCAGTCACACCCGCATTAACGATGCGCTTGTGCCGATCGTATCCCGACTCCAATACTCGCAGCCCTGGCGGCCCACGCTGTACAGCACCGGTTTGTATGCAGCAGCGGGGGAGTACATTGAGGTGACCCTTCCTAAAGAGCTGCTGGGGAAGGGGATTCAGCTGCAGATCGGTAACCATTCAGACAATCTGAACTTCTGGATGGCCGGGAAAGAGGACTGGCGCAGGATGCCGGCGATCGTGAAAGAACAGGAACTGAAAACCGCTACTACACGGCTCGCTTCTCCCTTCGGCGGGCTCATCTACATCAGCGCTCCTGTGAAAAGCGACTCCTGGAGCGGGGATATTAAGATCAGTCATGCTGTGGCAGCGCCGCTTTACCAGGAAGGACTGACCACACCCGAACAATGGAAAGAACAACTGAAAGATAATAAAGCTCCCTGGGGCGAGCTGGCGTCAGACAAGGTGATCCTCACCCTGCCGGATTCCATCCTGCAACAGGTCACCGATCCATCTTACGTGATGCAGCTCTGGGCGCTGATCGTTAGCGGAGAGATGGACCTTGCGCAGCTTCCGCAGCCCTTCTACCGCCCGCAGCGTATGGTGATCGATGAACAGATCGGGGGAGGGTTCATGCACAGTGGATACCCGATCATGATCCATCATTCTCCTTCACGCAACCTGCTGTCCGCAGATGTGATCACCAATCCCATGCGACTGATGACGGGGAGCAAAGGCGGCGCCAACTGGGGATTCTTCCACGAGATCGGGCATAACATGCAGAATCTCGACTGGGTGTTCGGCGGTACTACTGAAGTAAGCTGTAATTTCTTTTCCCTTTATATGTTCGACCGGCTCATGGGTGGCCGGGACGACGCACATCACGGCGTTTCCAACGAAGAGACCATGAAGATGATGAAAAAATATTTCCAGGAAGGGGCGGATTATGAGAAATGGAAAGCCAATCCATTCCTCGGGCTGATCATGTTCCGGCAATTGCAGGAGGCGTTCGGGTGGGAGACCTTCAAGAAGTTCTTCCGCGAATACCAGGCCATGGCTGCTGTGGATCCGGAAGGGAAGAACCTGAAGAGGGATGAACAGAAGAGGGATATGTGGGCCGGCACTTTCTCAAAGGTGGCCGGTCGGAATATTGCGCCTTTCTTCGAGAAATGGGGGATACCCATCAGCGAAAGCATGAAGAAAGAGCTGACGAACCTGCCGGAATGGATACCTTATAATTTCCCGCCGAAGAATTGATTCGGTTGCACAGGTACCCGAATACAACAGGGCTGTCCTTACTTTTGGAACAGCCCTGTTTTTATGAAAACGTTTCCATATCCGCCGGACAATTTGTAAATTGTTATTCTCCAACAACACGTTTGAAAATATGAAACACTTACTTGTACTTTTTATGATATTAAGCTCCTCCTTTTCTGTTGCCACTGCACAATCCAAAGATGAATCAGCAGTAACGCAGGCTGTGGAAACACTTCGCAAGGCCATGATAGATGCGGACAAAGCCGGTCTGGAGAAGATCACTTCCGCCAAACTGAGCTATGGGCATTCCGGGGGCAATATAGAGGACAGGGCTGCTTTCGTAGACCATATCGTTAGCGGGAAATCCGATTTCGTTACGATAGACCTGACAGATCAAACCATCGCCATCACCGGACAAACGGCTATTGTGCGCCATACGCTGAGCGCCACTACCAACGATAATGGCAAACCGGGCAATGTACATCTCTATGTGATGCTGGTGTTCGTAAAAGAAAGCGGGCAGTGGAAACTGGTAGCGCGGCAGGCGGTGAAGATCCCTGTGAAAGAAAAGCCATAAGCGGCTTTTTTATCATTTTTATGCAAACGTTTGATGAAAATACAGGTTAATGATTATTATGTTCCAGCGTGCGTCCTGCGTTGAGGCATTCCCGTATTTTGTTCAGTACTTCCTTTTCTTTGAACGGCTTGAGCACATAGCCATTGATACCGGCCTGCAGGTAAGTGTCCAGTTCTTCCTTCACCACATTACCTGTGATCGCGATAATAGGCACCCGCGCTTTTTCCGGGTCTTCCATCCTGCGAATATGCCGCGTTAACGTGAGACCATCCATTTCTGGCATTTGTATGTCGGTGAGGATGATATCCACTTTGTTCTCTTTGAGCAAATGCAGCGCTTCTTTACCGTTGGTAGCAGAGAGGAAGGAAGCGTGCAGTCCCTGCAGGATCATCTCCAGTAATCGCCTGTTAAGATTGTTATCGTCTACCAGCAGGATGCGGGTGGAATGGGGGATGGCGCGACTGGCGATTTCCGGCTCACGTGCAGCGGGATCGTTGGCAACGGTATAATAGGGAATACGGAAACGGAACGCAGATCCCTTTTCCGGGGTGCTTTCCACTTCCAGTTCGCCTCCGTGCAGATCAATGAGTTTTTTGACGATCGCCAGGCCGAGGCCCGTGCCTTCTTCCCGCGTAAGGCTGTCGCGGTGAGAAGAAACCTGCGTGAATTCATCGAAAATATGCCGGAGATGTTTTTGATCGATCCCGATGCCGGTGTCTGTTACGGCCACTTTCAATATGACCCGTCCATCGCTCTGCTGAACATCCGCCTGCACGGTCACGGACCCGCTGGCGGTGAACTTGATGGCGTTGCCGATGAGGTTTACCAGTATCTGTTTGAGCCGGAAGGGATCTCCTTCCACTACCACATCGTTTTTAAAACCGATATTGGATACCAGTTGCAGATTTTTCCGGAAAGCCTGTATCTGCAAGCCTTTGGTAGTTTCCTCGATGATCCTGCGCGGTGCAAAGGTGCTGTGTTCCAGTCGCAGCCGGTCTTCTTCGAGTTTGGAAAAATCGAGCACGTTGTTGACGACGGACAGCAGCATGTTGGCGGAAAGGTTGATGGCGTCCAGTATTTCTTCCTGTTCATTGTTGAGCCGTGTTTTACCAAGCTGTTCTGAGTATCCGATCACGGAGTTGAGCGGGGTTCTGATCTCATGGCTCATGCCGGCCACGAAATCGCTTTTGAGCTTGGAATACTGCAGGGCTTTGTTGCGCGCCCGGTTCAGCTTCAGGTCGTTCCGGTAGCTGTACCAGATGAAGAGCAGGATGATGATGGCCAGCAGCAGGATCAGCAGCGCGCCGAAGCTGGTCTCACGGTCGAGTTTGCCGAGCAATGTATGGATATCCTGATTGAGAGAAAGGCGTAATTGCGCGGCCGCTTCGAGCCTTTCCCGTTTGAGGGATTGCAAGTCCACCAGCAAAGCTTTCAACAGGCGGTCGTTTGCCGTGATCATCTCGTATTCCCTTTGGTTGAGATTGGCATGGCCGGAAGCGATCTTTTTGAAGAGCTTATTGTAATAATCATGTATCTGGCTGAGTTGTTTCCGGTTGTATTGGAGGCCCTGGCGCGAGGAGTCAATTGAAATAGAAGTTTTGACCACCTTGGGAGATTGCTGGTCGGCTTCCGTTTTTTTGTTTTTAGAGGAGAAGGCATCCGCGAGACGGCCGAATAATTTTTTCTTCTTAACGGGCTCGGCCTGAGCGGGGCCTTGAGAGACGGTGTCCACCGTTACTTTCTTTTTGAAAGTGATATGGGAGACGGGTTGAAAAATATCCCGCTCTTTGGTAGTGTCCCAGGCTTTGTTCATCGTGAGCAGGGAGTCCGTGGCCCTTTTCACTTTCAGGAAAATATCACTCTTCTCACGTTTTTCCTGTAGCAGCTGGTGCGCCCCGTCTTCCTTTTTTTCAATTTGCTCGAGGGAATCCAGGTCATTTGAAACAGTCTGCAGATCATCGCTGTACTGTTTGAAATAACTGTTCCGGTAAGTAAGCGTGAAAAAGCGAAAATGATTCTCCGCATCGTACATGGTTTGTACGGCATGATCGACCTGTTCGATGTGGGCATCGGCACCGGATAGCTCACCAATGACGGTGTTCAGCTGTTTAACCCGTTGTTGTTTGTAGAAGCCGGCTAATACAAAGCTGACAAGGGCGATCACGAGGAGAGCAAGCAGCATGTACCAATACATCAATCTGCGGTTTCCCTGTCGCAGTACGGTAGGAGACTGAAACTGGCTGGGTTTCATGTAGGGGCATTTAGGTGACGGTAGGTGTTGTATTAATATTTTTATATGGCTGTAAACCTCTTGATCAAATATAGGGGAAAGAGGAGAAAGAAGTTGTTAACAAACTTGTTTGTGCGTGTGCAGGATGTTAATGGAACGGAGCAGCGAAGTTCTCACTGCTCCGCATATATCTAATGGCTTTTACCGGCGCTTTGCTGCATGCGGTAATTGAGGATATCTCTGTCGAACAGGTACAGGCCGCTTTTGTCTTCGCCGATCAGTTCGAGTTTTTCATTCAGCGTGCGGGCAAGCCGTTCTTCTTCTATCTGCTCGGATACGTACCATTGCAGGAAGTTGTGCGTAGCATAGTCTTTTTCCTGCAGCGCCATATGCACGAGGTCGTTGATGCTTTCGGAAACCTTGATCTCGTGGGCGAGGAATTCTTCAAATACCCGTTTGAGCGACTGGAAAGTGATGATGGGTTGCAGTAATGGAGGAACCACGCCGAAGCCGCCGCGTTCGTTTACATACCGGATCAGTTTGAGCATATGCACTCTCTCTTCATCGGATTGTTTGTAAAAGAATTCAGACACGCCTTGCAGTCCCGGTTGAATATCCGCCCAGGAGGCCATGGCCAGATACGCCTGAGATGATTCGGCTTCCATCCTGATCTGCGCGTTCAGCGCTTCCTGTATAGTTTTACTCAGCATATAGGCAGTGTTTTAGTGTAACCTAATATAGCATAAATTCTATAATTCCAGGTGCCGGCTGTTAACGGAGGTGCCGAAGAAAATACCGGCCTGCCGGTCAAAGGTTTCGGTATCGTCCGTGGTATAGAAAGTACGGCTGCCGCCGGTGCTGCATCGGGCTTCCATTTCAGGATGCCGTTCCAGGTAGTTCGCCAGGCTGCCTGCTGCAATGGGCCCCTGGGAGAGCAGGGTGATATCCGGGGGCAGGTGTTTTTGCAGTTTGTCGATAAGGAGCGGATAGTGGGTGCAGCCAAGTACGATCGTATCGATGTCCGGCGACTGCACCATCAGCTGACGAATGTATTTGTTGATGAAGAAATCCGCGCCTTCACTGTGATATTCATCATTCTCCACCAGCGGCACCCACATGGGGCAGGCCTGTTGGTATACGGTGACGTCAGGGAAGAATTTTTCTATTTCAATGGGATAGCTTTGGGAATTCACGGTGCCGGAGGTTCCGAAGATGCCTACCTGTCTGCTTTTTGTGTAATTGCCCACAATCTCGGTGGTAGGTCTGATGATCCCTAATACCCGGCGCTCCGGATCAATGTGGGGAAGGTCATTCTGCTGGATGCTGCGGAGGGCCTTGGCGGAGGCGGTGTTGCAGGCCAGCACCACGAGGTGGCAACCCATGCGGAACAGGTGTTGTACGCATTCAAGCGTGTAATGGTAAACGGTTTCAAAGGAACGGATACCGTAGGGTGCACGGCCGTTGTCACCAAGATAGATGTAATCGTATTGCGGCAATTCCTTTACGATCTCTTTTAATACCGTCAACCCGCCATAGCCGGAGTCGAACACGCCGATAGGTCCTTTCTGTTTGTGCATGATACCGGCAAATTACGTTTTTTTCGTGGTTCATGCCCGGCACATGTACAAGCAAAAAGGGCGCTCAGAGATCACTCCTGAACGCCCTCCTTTCAATAAAGATAATTTACTGAAGCGGATCGAAATCACCGCCCCAGTTATTGTTTTGTTTGAATAACGGGTTCCGGTCCAAAATACTTTTAGGAATGCCGTAAATATAGTACTGATCTTTGATGGCGATGTCCACAGCATCCGTTGGGATAACAGTGGTGGTGAATTTGTTCCACACCACATTGATATCAGACATCGGGCTAACATCTGACTGCCCCGGTTTGAGCAATACCGCTATTCCATGCCGTTGGGGCAGGGATCTCAGGTAACCGAACATTTTCCAGCGGCGCAGATCATTCAGGCGCTTGCCTTCAAAACAGAACTCAATAAAACGCTCTTTTTGATACACGCTCCGGATATCGGCCTGCAGCTGCGCCGTAATGCCATAGTTGCCGGTAGCGCCGGGCAGAACACCGGCACGGGCCCTGATCAGTTTTAATACATCCAGCGCTGTTCCGGTATTGCCGGTTTCATTGGCGCATTCTCCGTAGTTCATCAGCACTTCCGCATAACGGATCTCGATCCAGTCCACGGCAGCGTTATAAACAGTACCCTTGTCAACCGTTTTGTCAATGGCCTTTATGCGGTAGAAACTTGAGTTGGACCACAGGGGGTCTTGCGTTACGGAGTTGTGTACACCTTCCAGCCCGGTATTGCCATTATAATTTGTAATGCTGGTGAAATACGTCCACAGATAAGTTTTATCATCACGCATCCCTTTCAGATACTGATTGGGGGATCCGTTGTAATAAATATTGGCATAGAACCGGTCATCTCTGTTCATGAACAAAGTATCGTAGCTTCTTGATTGGGATTCCCATGTGGAGCCGTCTTTCATGGGGAAAGCATTTGCCAGCTCCAGCGAGGGCCGGTCATACCCTACATCGTCCTTAGACCAGTTCAGGGGCATTAAACCTCCCTGAAAATAAACCGCCTGCGGATAGTTGTACCGGCGAACCATTACTACTTCCTTGTTTAACTTATCATCCCATATCCTGCTATAGGGGCTGTATAACCCTTTGCCGCGCGTATCTAAGAAATCCTTGGCCGCTTTGTTGGCATCGTATGCCTTTTGCCATGTAGCAATACCTCCAAGACCATTGAACAAAGGGCTGGCGTAAAACAACAATACTCTTCCTTTAAAAGCCATTGCAATTCCTTTATCCACCCTGCCCAGATCGTTATCCGTAAAGGCGTCTGGCAGCAGGGCAGTGGCGGCATCCAGGTCTTTCAGTATCTGTGTTACACATTCGGATGTTTTGTTGCGGGGCTTCTGCAGTGTTGTGAGATCGGTAGTGGGCATCTGTGCGTCCAATATGAGCGGTACGCCGCCATAATTGCTCACGAGGCTATGGTAAGCCCAGGCTCTCCAGAACAATGCCTGTCCTTTGATTTTATCCCTGTCTGCCTGACTGAAAGCCGCTTTGTCAATATTCGCCAGCAGAATATTAATGGTGCGGATGTTGCTGTATGCCCCGAAGCTGTTTCGCGAATCAAAGGTGGCGGTGCCTCTGAACCAGCTGTTGGTTTGTTTTTGATAAGCCACCCCTTCATCCGTATCATTCCCGCTCCCGGAGGTATTGCCCGGCATCAGGGCTGCATAGATCTGATTTAAATAGGCGGTTGCCACATTTACATCTGACCATACCTGATCCGGACCAACGGCGGATAAATTCGTTTTATCCAGCACTTTGTTACAACCCATCAACAGAAAAGGAACGGAAAAGATGAGTATGGCTA
This sequence comes from Chitinophaga niabensis, assembly GCA_017849435.1. Taxonomy (GTDB): domain Bacteria; phylum Bacteroidota; class Bacteroidia; order Chitinophagales; family Chitinophagaceae; genus Chitinophaga; species Chitinophaga niabensis_A. The sequence continues at coordinate 78,849 of JAFIGY010000020.1, read as the reverse complement.
TATTTAACTTAGTCTTCATTTTTCTTTGTTTTAATTTAAACACGCTTTTCTACAATCTTATATCAATTCCCGCGGTGAACGTTTGCATAGTTGGATAGCTCATGAATTGGGATACCTCGGGATCATACAACTTGAATTTGGAGATGTTGAACAGGTTGGATCCTGCCACAAAAACCCGGGTATCTTTAATGGACAATTTGTGGAGTATAACATCGGGGAGCTTATAACTGATGTTCAGGTATTTCATCCGTAAAAAGCCTCCGTCGTACACGTTGAAGGTAGAGGTCCATGTATAGCCGGCTGAATGCGGATCTCCCCAGGGGTACAATTTGGGGGTAGAGCCATTAGGGTTTTGCGTACTCCAGGAATCAGCATGGTATTGAGGAACTTTACCGCCACCACCAAAATTCCTGCCCCAGGCATCGTTGTAGGATATCTTGTATCCTGTAAGCCCGGAGAATAATGTTTCCAGCGTAAAGCCTTTATACGTCAGTGAGATATTCAGTCCGTATGCGATGGGGGCATTGCCTGGGCCAAAATAGTTGCCGAGCACCATCTGATCGTAGCTGTCTACTTTGTTATCAGGTTTCCCGTCGGGACCGCTAAGATCTGCCAACATCATATCGCCCAAAGCAGGCGCAACCCCATTGATGGTATAACCGGCCGGTAATTTATTCAGATCGTCCTGCGTACGTATTACACCGAGGGCTTTGTAACCATAGCCGTAGGACAGCGTTTTCCCGATCGGGTTGGCATAGTCCTGCGTATTGGCCGCAACATCTTTTTTGATCACCTTGTTCGTGGCATAGGTGAACACGCCTTTTACATTGTAGCTGAAGTTTTTGCCGATGTCATTATTATAGCCCAGCTCTATTTCAATACCATTGGAATTCACTTTCCCATAATTTTCGGGCGGCAGGGTTGCTCCAAATTCGTTCGGAATAGCCAGTATGCGGCTGCCTAATATGTCATAGGATTTACGCTTCCAGTAATCGAAGCTGAAGCGTACATTCCTGAAAAGAGTAGCATCCACCCCAATGCCTGTAGTATTTGATTTTTCCCAGGTCAGGTTGCTATTGGGCAGGCCCCCGTATGCTAAACGTGGGGCAGGGTACCCTGCAGCACCGAGATAATATGTGCCGCCCTGAATGATATATTGCTCCATCCACCTCCATCTGCTGTTGGGGTCATCCTTGTCAAGGATATCATTACCGGTTGTAGCGTAGGACGCTCTCAGCTTCAGGAAATCAACAGCTTCGCCAAGCTTTGAAGACCGGAAAAAATCTTCCCGGGAAATCACCCAGCCGCCGGATATGGAAGGGAACCAGCCCCATCGTTTGTTGGGAGCGAAGTTGGTGGAACCATCCCTCCGGACAGATGCGCTTAAAAGGTATTTACCGTCATAATCATAATTGAGCCTTCCTATATAGGACAACCTTCCAATCTGCCCTTCGCCGCCGCCTGTTGACCAATCCGCATTATTTGCGCTGGTATACAGGAACTGATCCGTTGCCATGAGAGGGAAATTGTACCGGTACAGGTTGAAGGAATTTGTATAGCCTTCGTACTGTTCATACACCAGCAGCGCGCCGATGGTATGTTTTCCAAATGTCCGGTCGTAATTGATCTGCGTGTTGAACTGGTAGGTATTGGACTTGCCGTATTCGTTGCCGAGGTACTGTGTGCCCGGATCGCCGCTTAAAGTTGAGCCCATCAGAGTATCGGTGTAGATCAGGCCATTGGGGCCGGTTTTCTTGAAATTGTACAGCAGCTGTTTTTTGGCGAAGGTTTTAACAAAACTGTTATCGAAGTTCTTGCTGTAAGTGCCTTTTACACTCAGTCCCGGTACAGAAGGTATTTTGTACTCTGCTGTCACCAAAGCGTCTATCTGTTGATTGGTGTTTCGCCAGTAGCCGCCATTCCTCATCATCTCTATGGGGTTCCCTAACCAGCCCGGGTTATTAGGTTTGCCGTTGATATAGGGAGTAGCGAATACATCCCAGTACAGCAATTTGCCCCACAGGTTATTCAGGTCATCGGAACCATAGTCATATGTAAAATTGAAACGATTACGGGTGCCGTAGCTTGTGCTCAGGTTTAAGCCAAGTGTGAGATTCTTCACAAGATTAGCCTGTACATTGGCGCGCAGATTATACTTTTTATAGTTCACCTGCGGTAAAAAGCCGTCTTCACTTACATAAGAACCGCCGATATACCCTTTCAACTTTTCACTACCGCCTGAAACGCTTAGCGCATAGCGTTTGCTGAAAGGATTGGTATAAGCAGCTTTGTAGTAGTTATCCCCGTTCGGGTTATTTTTCAGGACCCAGTTAATTTCTTCATCGCTGAGCCCGCCGTTCACTGCTTTGGACAGATTCAATCCATCCCTGACAGGCATGTACTCCGGCAGTTTGCTTACCCGTTGTACATTATAAGTAGCGTTGAAATTTATAACGGCCGCTCCGCTTTTGCCTGTTTTTGTAGTTACGAGGATAGCCCCGTTGGTAGAACGGGAGCCATAAATAGCTGCGGAAGAGGCATCTTTCAGAATTGTGATGTCCGCCACTTCATTGGGATCCAATGCATCGAAACTGGTTTTATCCCTGACAACACCGTCTATTACGTACAAGGGCTCAACGGCACTGTTACTGAATGAAGAACGCGACCGTACTTTGATGTTTGAGCCAATGCCGGGCGTTCCTGTCGGTGAACTGATGAAGGTGCCGGATAGTCGCCCTGCCAGTACATTAGAAAGGTTGGTGGCAGGAATAAGCTGTATGTCCTTTGCATCCATGGACGAGACGGCGGAAGTCATCTTCGCCCGCTTTTGTGTGCCATATCCTACTATGACCACATCCGTTAATTCTGTCGTTGCCTGATGCAATACGATGTTCAGCAGCGTGCTCCCCGCTGTGGCAAATGTTGTCTGAAAGCCGGTCATCGTGATCCTCAGCCGGCTGCCGGAAAGGGCGCTTATTTCAAAGCGGCCATCTACGCCTGTAATGGCTCCGTTCTTCAAATTCCCCTCCTGGCCGACCGATGCCCCGGGCAGCGGCGCCCCTGTGGAATCGGTGACGATGCCTTTAACACTAATCTTGTTTTGAGCATACGAGTGCGTGGAAAGCAGGACAAGGCACAATAGTGCGATCGCCCGCAGAAGCGACTTGATTTGGTTCATAAAGAGAGTTGTATTGGTACTTAAACTGTGGAATACTTATTCACTGCCTGGCGCGTAACATGTCTAATCTCAGCTACAACTAAGGTCATACTATGTTAAGCGGAATACAACTCTTAATTTGACCATTACAAATGCTTTTTTTGCGGGCGATATGAGCTAACGGGTTGTATAACCGCCATTCGCGAAGATGGTCTGCCCGGTGATCCACCAGCCGTCCGTTACGAGGAATTCCACCAGCGGCGCAATGTCCTCGATCCTGGTAAGTCCACCCAAAGCAGATGCGGATTTATGGTAGGCTACGGCATCGTCAGTTTCCTGACCATAGAAGAATGGTGTATCCATTGGGCCCGGCGCTACTGCGGTAACGGAAATCCCCCTGCGGCCGAACTCCTTCGAAGCCGCCCTCGTGAAATGTTCCACCGGCGCTTTGGCGCCTGCGTAGGTGGAGTACAAACCGGTATAGGCTGCGAGGAGCGAAGTGACGAGGGTGCATATCTTCCCGTTGTCCTTTATTTTCTTCCCGGCATCCTGTATGAAGAAATAAGCTGATTTTGCATTCACGTTGAACATCGTGTCAAACTCCGCTTCCGTGGTGTTGACGAATGGTTTCTTCAATACCATCCCTACCGTATTGATCGCAATATCGATGCCGCCGAACCTGTTAACGGCTTCATCAAAGAAGCGGGTAATATGCACCGGTTTCGTCAGATCCGCCTGGAACAAAAAAGCCTCGGCCCCCAGTGCCTGTACGGCAGAGAGCGTTGTCTCTGATTCCTTCCGGGATTCCTCACTATTATAATGAATGGCGAGTTTCGCACCTTTAGCCGCAAAATTCCGACTGAGCAATCCGCCCAGGTTCTTGCCTCCTCCTGCAATGAGGACAACCTTTCCTTTTACATCATGGTTTGACATATAGACTGATTTTTGGTAACAGACCAAAGATCAGGGATCACGTCAATCCGGGCATGGTGAACTTTTCGGTTTTTTATCGGAGGACGGCAACGTTGGTGCGAAACTGGCCAGGGGTAAGGCCTGTGTATTTCTTGAAGAATTTGGAAAAGTTGGATGGATCGTAGGTTAACTTCCGCGCGATCTCCGCTATGGGCCAGTCGGTTTCCGTCAATAATTGTGCAGACCGGTCGATTATTTTCCGGACGTAGTAGTGGCAGGGGTGATGACCGCGTCGTTCCCTGAATATCTCGATAAGATATTTCTGCGAACAATACAGCTTCCTGGATATTTCGCGCAGTTCCATCATCCTGCCGGATTCTTCTGTAACGAGGTCTTGCAGATGCGCATCGATGATCTCGAAGAAACGCAGGACGATCTGCTCTTTTCTGTTTTCCGTTTCCTGTCGCATAACCAATCGTTATTTATTGTAAAAGTATCATAATTCACGCAATGTTGCGGAAGGTCCTTTTCATCCGGAGGAGACAGATGAGCGTATATCCCAGCCACAGTGCGCAAAGGTGCAGCATCACCGGCATGCGGTCTGTAATACCGGCACCCTGCTGTGTAATGCCCTGGTAAAGGGAAATGAAAGGGGTGATGGGGAGCGTGGCGGAGAGGAGCTTCAGCGGTTCCGGCAATTGCTGTATCGGCCAGCTGTAGCCGGTAATAAGGAAGATGGGATAGGTGGAGAAAGCCATGATCTGCGTGCAAAGCAATTGCGAGCGGAAGCAGAGACCGATGAAGATGCCCATGGGAATGAGCGATAAGAGGAATATCGCCGTTACCAGCGCCAGTTCCCATACATTGCCCCGCAAAGGGATGTCCAGTATCCCGAAATTCACGGTCAGGAAAAAGAAAGCATAAACAGCGAACAGGATAAAATAAAATGCTCCTTTTCCCCAGAGCGCTGCAGAAAGATGGTTGCCCGCGGCGCGTGCCCATTGCCCTATCGTATTTTGCTGCCTTTCCGCTGCTGTGCCGCCGGATAATCCCAGCAGCAGCGTTTGCTGGAGGATCATGGCCAGCAGGCCAGGGATGAGGAAAGTACCGTAATCCACACGGGTGTTGAAAAGCGGATGGAAGTCCGGTTTGATGGGCATCACCTCCTGCATCGCAGCTTCGCTGTTCATGCCTTTCTTTTGCAGATACTGCAGCCGTACACCGGCCCCTACGGTCAATCCCACCTGTGTGATGGTGCCCATTACATCGCTGGAGGGCAGGAAGCGCGCGGCGTTAACGGCCAGTACCATGTCCGCCTGCTGCAGCGACAATACTTTTTTCTCGAGGTCTTTTTGCAGGTAGAGGAATCCCTGGGTTTCGCCGCGGTACATGCTTTCTTTAGCCGCATCAAGACTGGTGACTGCGGCCACGTGCACCATCTGTGTGTTATTGATCTGCTGGACGAGGAGGCGGGATAAACCGCTGTGATCGTCATCCACCACACAGATCGGCACTTCTTCTTCCGTTTTATAAGAGTAGATGCTGCCGTAAAAGAAAGCGTATAGCAACGGCGCGATCAGCAGGGTCAGCAGCAGGCTGTGGTCCTTTGCGATGCGCTGTACTTCACGCAGCAACAGGCTATGGCGTAACGGCGGCATGTTTAACGGATTTATTCATTTTGATCTGAAGGAAGAACACCGCTACGAAAAATGTGAAGCCGATGAAGAGCAACAGTCGCGTGATCTCCGGCATGGCATATTTCAGTGGTATTTCCATAAAATATAATTTGAAGAAAGCATCCAGAAACGGCGTGTATGGCATCAGGTTAGCATAATACTGATCGTACCAGGGCATGCCCCAGCGCGGGAAGGTAAAACCGCTGAATACGAAAGCGGGAGAGGTGTAGAACAGCCCTGTATCCAGTGCCAGCATCACATCCGCAGCCAGTACGGAGATCATCAGCCCGATGCCGATGCAGGCCAGTGCCAACAGGTTGAACAGCAGGAAGAGCTGCGGCCCCGTGCCGGGATGGCTTAACCCGAAATAAGGAAAGATGATGCCGGTGATCAGTACATAATTCACCCAGGAAACCGTAAGATGCGCGATGGTTTTACCGGTCACGATCGCGCCGGCGCTGTTACCGGCCAATGCGCACAGGGCTTCCATCGTGCCTTCCTTCCATTCCATGTTGATAAGCAGCACTGCTACCATAATGATCATCATTTGCAGGGTTACGGTAATAAGGCCGGGTACGAGATAATGCTGATAGTTGTAGGCAGGATTATAGAGGGGATAGACGGTAAGTTTCACAGGCATGATAAGGCTCATGGCCTTTCCTTCGGGCATTCCGGTTTTCATCATCTTTTGCAGGTTCACGCCCGCACCGGCGGTGATCAACACAGTGGAGGCGTCTTTGTACACCAGTTTGCCGGGCACGAGCGATGCGGCATTGGAGTAGATGCTTACATGTACCGGATGCCGGCTTTTGATATCCGTTTCCATTCCTTTGGGGAAATGCACGGCCCCGATGATCTTCTGCTGTTGCATCAGCTGCTCCATTTCCTGTTGGCTGCCTGCCTGTGCTGCAATATGGATAGAGGAGGTTTGCTCCAGCATAAAAGCGATCTGCCGGGAAACGGGCGAGTGATCTTCATCCCAGATGGCGATCGGCAGATCTTCCGCCTGCTCTTTGTTATAGATGTAAGCATAAAAGAAGAAGAGCAGGGGAGGTAACACCAGCAGTACCAGGCAATGATCCGGTCGGGTGAGAATGCGTTTCCATTCCCGCAGGGCGATCTGTGCGATGGTGCTGATCATGGCAATATCAATGCGGCTGTCATACCCGGGCGAAGACCTTGTATGGCGGTTAGATCTTCGGGTTTGCACTGTATGGTGAAGGTGCGGAGCTCAAATTTCCCTTTTTCTTTCACAGGTACCCAGTTGGCGAATTCGAGAGAAGGAGCTACGGAAGAAACGTATACGGCAAACTCCTCGGGCCTGCACCCCGGCACTTTCACCCGCGCCTTTCCGCCCAAAGGCAATGCAGCAGCCTTGTCCTGCCGGATATTGAAACGAAAGAAATAAGATGCTTTCTTCTGCAGGGTCATCATCGGGTACCCGATGCTCACGATCTCTCCTTCATGGATGACGAGTGAAGAAATGATCCCGTCCGCCGGTGCATAAACGCGGGTATTGTCTGTGAGCGCTTTGGTAAGCTCGTACCCTTGTTCCGCCTGTTTTAGTATAGCCGCGGCCGTTTGGATGATCTCAGGTTGTGTGCCTTTTTCCAGCATTTCCCGGTTCAGCCGCGTGATCTCCATTTCTTTTTTGGCGGCCTGGTATTTGAAATAGATAAGGTCTTTCTCCGTGCCGGATACCACACTGTCATTGTACAACCTTTCCATCCGCTGGTAGGTCTTCTGTGCGAGGTCGTATTGTTCCTGCGCGATGTGATAGATGTTTCCCGCATTCTGTATGATCTCCGGCCGTGCGCCTTTCTGGAGCAGCTTCAGCTGGGAAGATGCGGCCTCAATGGCAGCTTCTGCCTGTTTTCGGATAGCGTTGATCTCGGTGGTGCGCAGTACACCCAGCAGTTGTCCTTTTTTTACCGTGTCGCCCTGATGCACCAGCAGGGTATCCAGCCTGCCGGGAAATTCGGCGGCTACATCCACATACTCCGCATCCGCCATGCCCAGGAAGGAGCCGTCGCCGCCGGTGGGGTTTCGCATGAGGAACAACAGCGCGATCAGGAGGATAACGACGGGAATGAGCAGGGCCCAGTATTGTGAGAAGAATCTTTTCATTGTAACAGGGTAGTGATTTGTTGTGGTGTTCCAAGAATGTTATAATATTCGGCAGCGGCCACCAGGTAGCCGAACAAAGCGGTATAATAAGCTTTTCCCAGTTCTTCTTCCACCAGCAGGGCATCGTTGACGTCTTTCACGGAGGAAAGCTGGTTGTTAAGCCTTTCCTGTATCTGTATGGTGGTGAGCTGCGCCTGTTCGCGTGCCTGCAGGAGGGATTGCATATCCCTTTCGAGTACGGTGACTTTATTGCGCACAACGGTGGCGCCGGCTTCGAGCAGGGCCTGCGTATTGTCTGTCATCAGTTTAACTTCTTCTGCAAACATTTGCGTGGCCTTCACCCTTTTCTGGTTGGAAAAGCCGGAGAACAGTGTCCATTGCATTTCCACGCCTACCATCCAGGGCGGGGTGATCACGGGAAGATCGCGCTGATAAAGGTTTAGTGTGGCAATACCGAAAATGTTGGGTAGCGATAAGGATTTGCTGGCCTTGATGGTGGATTCCGCCAAAGCGTTCTTGCTTTGTACGGCTTTGTAGGCGGGATTGCCTTTATAGAACCCTGAAGGCGGAGTGGAGCCCGCCATCTGACGGTAACGGAGTGTATCCGTGATCGTGAGTACGGTATCCTGCGGAAGTTGCAGCAGCCGCTTCAGTTCCACCAGCGCATTTTCTTTGTCGAGCTGCAGGTTCCTTTCCCGGGAGCGCGCGTAGGTAAGTGCCACAGTGGCCCAGTTCCGCTGGTAGGGCGGAATGATCTCGTTGCTGACGAGCGAGGCGGCATATCGTTCGTTCCGCTCCATAGCGGTCACGATCTTAGCCTGCGACTGCAAAATGGCGTTCAGGTAGAGCACACGGATGTAAGCGGCGGCAATGGAAAAGTCCATCTGTTTTTCCGCCAGCTCTACATTGATGATGCCGGATTGATATTCCGCATGGGCAATGTTGCGCGCAGTGGCCAGCTTGCCGCCGAGATAAATGGGTTGCCGCAATCCAAGCGCGGCCATGAAATATTGTTGTTTGCTCAGCGCCGGATTATAGTCAGGATACAACGTGTTGATGATACCTTTGGTAGTGTTGTAAATCCCATCCTGCACGGCTTGCGGAAGATTGTTGCCGGTCACCTGCTGGTAGACGGTGTTGGCTGTGGAAACACTTTGCCGGGAAGAACCTTCGGTGATGCCGTCCCTTACCTGCTGCAGGTTTACTTCCAGCGGTTTGCCGAGATAATTGTAACCGGCCAGCAGGTCTACTTTAGGGAAATAGGTGGCCTGCTCCGCTTTCAATTGATACTGCCTTGCCTGCAATGATCGTCGGGCCTGTTCTATGGAAAGATTTTTCTGGCGTGCCAGCCGGAAACAATCTGCCAGCGAGAGTTCACCGGATTGCGCGCCTGCCGGAGGGGTCAACCCGGAAAAGATGCATAGGAAGCTGATGATGATTTTTGATGAATGCATATCCGGAATTACTAACAGCAATTTCCGGTTTTTGTTCAGGCAGGCAATGCATCATACAGAATTTCCACCGGATGCAGGGCGATTGTTCCCGTACCGTCTTTGATCTGATGCCTGCAACTGGTGCCCGGCGCGGCGATGAGCGTGCCTTGCGCTGCATTGCGCACAGCGGGGAAGAGCACAAGCTCGCCGATCTGCTGTGATATGTCGAAATGTTCTTCTTCGTAACCAAAGGAACCGGCCATACCGCAACAACCGGAGGGGATCACTTCTACGGTATATCCCTGTGGCAGGCTTAATATTTTTTTAGTGTACAATACACCGGATAAAGCTTTTTGCTGGCAATGCCCGTGTAATTTGATATGCTGTGTGCCGGCCCTGAACATATCGCTCCGGATGTGGCCACGATCAGCCTCGAGTGACAGATATTCATCGATCATATACACGTGTTTGGCCAGTGCCGCGGCTTTTTCCCGCAGCGGCTCACTCACCAGGTCAGGGTATTCATCACGGAAGCTGAGGATGCAGGAGGGTTCGATGCCAACAAGCGGCGTTGCTTCGGTAACGATCTCACTGAACACCTGCACATTCTTTTCCGCGATCTTCTTTGCTTCGCGGAGGAAGCCCTTGGACAGTAACGCCCTCGCACTTTCCGGATGTGCTACCGTGATCACTTCATATCCGAGCTTGCGCAGCAGGCTCACGGCTTTGATGCCGATTTGGGTATCGTTGTAATTCGTGAACTCATCGCAGAAAAGATACACTTTCCTTTGTTGCTGCACGTTCTGCGGATTCTTTCGCAACCATTTCCGCAAGGTGCTGCGCTCCAGTGTGGGCATGGAACGACCCGGTGCAAAACCGGTGAAACGTTTGATCAACCGGGATGACAGGGGATTTTTTACGAGCCAGTTGTAAATACCGGGTGTGATGGCGGCAAGACCGGTCATCTTCGTAAAATGCCCTATCAGCCAGGTGCGCAGGGGAACGCCGTTCGCATCATGATAATGCTGGAGGAATTCCATTTTCAATTTGGCAACGTCCACGTTTGACGGGCATTCCGATTTACAACCCTTGCAGGCGAGGCAGAGGTCCAGTACTTCGTAGATCTCCTGGTGATCAAATTTATTTTCCTTCGTGGAATGTGTGAGGAACTCGCGGAGGATATTGGCTCTGGCGCGGGTAGTGTCTTTTTCATTGCGTGTGGCCATGTAACTGGGGCACATAGTGCCGCCGCTGAGATGCGTTTTGCGGCAGTCACCGGAACCATTGCACTGTTCTGCATGCTGCAGGATGGTTTGCTGCGGGAAATGGAACACCGTTTTCAGGTCCGGCGCTTTTTTCCCGGGCTCATACCGCAGGTTGCTGTTCATAGATGGTGTGTCTACGATCTTGTGCGGGTTGAAAATGTTTTCAGGGTCCCAGGTGTATTTCAGCTGGCGCAACAACTGGTAATTCCTTTCACCGATCATCTGGCGGATGAACTCGCCGCGCAGCCGCCCGTCACCATGCTCACCGCTGAGCGAGCCGTTGTATTTCTTTACCAGTGTGGCGATCTCTTCTGCGATGGTGCGGAAAAGCGCATTGCCTTCTGCTGTTTTCAGGTTGATGATCGGGCGGAGGTGGATCTCGCCGCTACCGGCGTGCGCATAGTGCACGGAGAAAAGCCCGTATTTCTTCAGTATTTCATTGAACTCCGCGATGTAAGCGGGCAGGTCTTCTACAGACACTGCCGTGTCTTCGATCACGGGCACGGCCTTTTCATCTCCGGGAAGGTTGCTTAGCAGGCCCAGTCCGGCTTTACGAAGCGTCCATATCTTTTTGGTGTCTTCTCCGAAGAGCAGGGGAAAATGATATCCGAGCCCGGCCGCTTCCATTTCCGCTTTCATCTGCATGGCAATGGCCGTTACTTCTTCGCGGGTATTGCGGCAGAATTCCACTACGAGGATGGCGCCGGGGTCGCCCTGTACGAAGAACCGGTTCTTGCGCTGCTCGATATTATCCTTGGTGCATTCCAGTATGAAATGGTCGATCAGCTCGCTGGCGCTGGGTTTGTAGCGCATGGCGATAATGTTGGCGCGGAGGGATTCATCGATGGTGTTGAAGTGTATGCACATAAGACCTGCTTCCTTCGGCGGCAGCGGTTCTATGTTCAGTTTGATCTCGGTGAGAAAGGCGAGGGTGCCTTCAGAGCCTGCGATCAGTTTACAAAAGTTAAAATCTTCTTTCCCGACGGTGAACGGTGCTGTTTCCAGCAGGAGGTCCACGGCGTAGCCGGTATTGCGGCGGAGTATCTCCGGTTTCGGGAATTCCTTCCGGATCTCCCGCTGGTTCTCCGCATTGCCCAGCAAGCTGCGGATCTGGCGGTAGACGGCCGTTTCCAGCGTAGCGTCCTGCGCTTCGCATCTGGCATGGAACGCATCTGGGGAGAGGCTTTCGAAAGTGACCTCGGAGCCGTCGCTCAGAAAGGCTTTTACGGACAGCAGGTGTTCGCGTGTGCTGCCGTATACCACAGAGTTGGAACCGCAGGAATTGTTTCCCACCATCCCGCCGATCATGGCGCGGTTGGCCGTGGAGGTTTCCGGACCGAAATAAAAACCGTATGGTTTGAGGAAAAGGTTCAGCTCGTCACGGATCACACCGGGTTGTACCCGTACCCATTTTTCATGGGTGTTGATCTCAAGGATGCGGGTGAATTTTTTGGAAACATCCACTACAATCCCGCTGCCTACTACCTGGCCGGCCAGCGAAGTGCCCGCGGTTCGCGGGATGAGCGAAGTTTTGTTTTCCCGGGCGAACCGGATCAGTGTTTTGATATCTTCATTGTCCTCCGGAATGGCTACGGCCAGCGGCATTTCGCGGTAAGCGGAAGCGTCCGTGGCATAGAGTGTCCGCATCGTATCATCGAAATACAGCTCCCCGCGCATTTCCCCGCTGAGCTGTATCAGCTGTTCAGGCTTGATCATGCCGCTAAAATAATATATTCGGCAGACTGTTAAAAGAGGGTATTATCGCGGTACAGGGAAGGACGAATGATCTTTATCCCGGAAGCCGCTTCCAGTTTGGAAGAGAGGTAGATGCTCATTTCCGGAACCGCTATTTCCGCATGCATGTGCATGAAAAAATAAATTTCCTGTAACCCGTTCTCGATCCAGAAATGCAACCGGTTCACCCAGTCGTCCGCCCGCACATAGTCGGTAGGATGAAGACTGTTGCCTACAAAGCGGATAAAGGCTTTAGGGACGGGGAGGTGCATATGCGCGCAATCCCTGCGCCCCGCGGTGTCTGTCAATACCAGCCCGATGCCCAGTTGCCGCAACGTGGTGTACAGTTCTCTGCTGTTGTGTGGATCGCTGAACCATTCCGGGTGGCGGACTTCCACGAAAAAGGAGAGATCGGTGGGTAAGGAGGCCAGGTAGTTGAACAGGTGGCTTTTCCGTTCCGGCCCGAAATGCTCGCCCAACTGCAGGAAGATCGCTCCCAGCTGGTCTCCGAAGGCGCTCACTCCTTCGAGAAAGGCAGCCGTATCTTTCCCTGTATTCACGAGGTTGCTGTAATGGCTGATACTTTGCGGCATTTTCGGGCAATAGCGGAAGCTTCGTCCGGCCGTTTTCTCTGCCCATTTCCGGATCGTTTCCGGCGGATAGATCTTGTAATGCGTGGCGTTCAGTTCCACGCTGTTGAACTCACGGCCGTATTGGGCCAGGTAATCCTTTTCCCTCGTGCCTTTGGGATACAGCTCTTTATGGTTCCAGCCGGAGGCGCCGAGCCAGAACAAAGGTTTCTCCGCCCGTGCGCCGGGTAGTACGGCTTTGTTGAAAGCCGGTTCAGCAGGGAGTTTGAAGTCGATCCCGTTCAAAAGTTCGATATCTGTTCTTCCGAATTGCATAAGAATGAAACGTAAAATTAAGGAACTGAAATCGATCTTTTACCTTCCTTTCTAACAAGTTATAAAATATTGTTCTCTGTAAATGAATGCCTTTCAATCTTCATTAATATCTGAAAAAACATCTGCCGCTTCGTTTTACTTTTTACTTTTAATTCTTTACTTTTTACTTACATATGGAGATTTTACACGTTAGCGCGGAATGTTACCCGGTGGCGAAAGTGGGTGGTTTGGGAGATGTGGTGGGTGCTTTGCCGAAATATCAGCAGCAGGCAGGAACAATTGCCAAAGTAGTGATGCCGGCATATCAGACCAGATTCAGAGAGGCACATTCTTTTGAACTGGTGCACCAGGGTGGTTTATGGCTGGGGCACGCATGGTTTCATTTTAACGTCTGGAAGGAGGTTTCCAACGTACTGGGATTTGATCTGTACCAGGTGGATATACCGGGATTGCTGGATACACCGGGTGTTTATGGTTACCCTAATGACACGGAGCGTTTTCTTGCTTTTCAGATCGCGGTACTGGACTGGCTCAACGAATGGCAGCATCAGCCGGATGTGATCCATTGCCATGATCATCATACCGGTTTCATTCCTTTCCTGTTGCTTTATGGTTATAAATACAGCCGGCTGCGGGATATCGGCACGGTGCTGACCATTCACAATGCGCAGTATCAGGGACAGTTCGGGTGGGACAAACTTTATCTCATTCCTTCGTTCGACCTCTGGAAAAGCGGGATGCTGGACTGGAACGGCGCTATCAATCCCCTGGCAGCGGCGGTCAAATGCGCCTGGAAGGTCAATACGGTTTCGCCGAGCTATATGGAAGAACTGATCAACCATGCCAATGGCCTGGAAAGCCTGTTGAGCACGGAAAGAGGTAAAGCCATGGGCATTCTCAACGGGATCGACGATAAAGTATGGAACCCTGCCACGGATGCGATGATCTCGGACATGTATACGGAGAAAGACGTTGCCGCAGGAAAGAAAGCCAATAAATTAAAGTTATGTGAAGCCTTCGGTCTCAACCCGGAACTGCCTTTGTTTGTTTTCATTGGAAGACTGGTGGGGGATAAAGGTGCGGACCTTCTGCCGGAGATCATCGGCCGTTCTCTGCATGAACATCCCAACGCCCTGAATTTTCTCATCCTCGGCAGCGGAGACCCGCATGTGGAGTGGATGCTGGAACAGGCAAAGCAGTATGCGGGTGAACACTTTAATGTATATATCGGTTATAACGAAACGCTTTCCCATCAGATGTATGCAGGGGCTGACTTCCTGTTGATGCCTTCCCGCGTGGAGCCATGCGGCCTGAACCAGATGTACGCCATGCGTTACGGAACGATACCCATTGTGCGTGCCACCGGCGGCCTGCGGGACACCGTGACCGATTTCGGGGATGCGGGTGGTTTCGGGATACGGTTTATGCAGGCATCGGTAGCGGACGTTTGTCACGCCATTAGCCGGGCGCTTGAATTACATGACAGCAAAACAAAATTTTCAAAGATCAGGAAAACGGTCATGCAGCTGGACCATTCCTGGGATAAAGCAGCGCAGCACTATATTGATCTATACACCAGCCTTAAATAAATTACGTTATGTCTAATGCAGTCATCTCTATCATCCTTGGTGGGGGCGCCGGTACCCGGTTGTATCCCCTGACCCGCAGTCGCAGTAAACCGGCCGTGCCTGTTGCCGGAAAATACCGTTTGGTGGACATCCCCATTTCCAATTGCCTCAATGCCGACCTGCATCGTATTTTTGTACTCACCCAGTTCAATTCCGCATCGTTGAACAAGCACATCAAGAACACGTATCATTTTTCTCATTTCAGCAAGGCTTTTGTAGACATTCTGGCGGCGGAGCAAACGCCGGACAACCCTACCTGGTTCCAGGGTACCGCGGATGCCGTACGGCAGACCCTCCGCCACCTGGAGAATTTCGAGTTCGAATACGCCCTTATCCTCTCGGGTGACCAGCTGTACCAGATGGATTTCCGGGAGATGATCAAACATCATATCGAGAAGGGAGCGGATATTTCCATCGCTACTATCCCCGTGCATGCGAAGGAGGCCACGGAGTTCGGTATCCTGAAAACGAACGAGGACAGTTTTATTTCCGCTTTCATCGAGAAGCCGAAGAAGGACCTGCTGCCGGACTGGACCTCCGAGGTGAGCCCGGAAATGCAGCGTGAAGGCAGGGTGTACCTCGCTTCCATGGGAATCTACATCTTCAACAAGCAATTGCTGTTCGACCTGTTGACCCAGCAGGCGGAAGCGACGGATTTCGGGAAGGAGATCATTCCCAATTCCATCGACAAGCATAAAGTATTGAGCTTTCAATACGAAGGGTACTGGACTGATATCGGGAATATCTCCTCTTTCTTCGAGGCCAACCTTGGTCTTACCGATGAGATCCCGCAGTTCAACCTCTTCGACAATCGTCAAACCATCTTCTCCCGCGCCCGTATGCTGCCGCCGGCCAAGATCTCCGGTACCACACTGGAAAAGACCATGATCGCGGACGGCTGTATCATTCATGCCAGTCGGCTGGAGCGTTGTGTAGTGGGCATCCGCACCCGTATCGGGAAAGGAACGACCATCAGCAACAGCTACCTTATGGGGAACGACATTTATCAGACGCTGGACGAGATCAATAATGCCCTCGCGAAAGGACACCCGCCCATGGGGATCGGTGAGCGGTGCTATATCAACAATGCCATTATCGATAAAAATGCCTGCATCGGGAACGATGTACGGATCAATGGCGGTAAACATATGGAGGATGGTGATTTCGAGAAGTACACGGTAAAAGATGGCATTGTAGTTGTGAAGAAAGGTGCAGTGCTGCCCGATGGATTCCAGTGCCGTTAGCGGCAGGTTCATCGGGGCCACGATCTGTTTGGATGCTTAAAATTGAGGTTTATGCGATTATCAATTGTAAGACAGCAGACGAAGGTAAGCCCTGATCTGAAACGCGTTGTAGCCAGATTTTTCTTTAATGGTGATGCCCGGGCTAAGGGCATCATCCAACGCGTAATGGAAATGTCGGATGCTGAGGTGGATATCACTATCACGCCTATACTCCGGGAGTTCTCCAAACGACATCGTAACATCACCCGTATTTTTGACCGGCATGCGGACAAACTACGGGGGATCTTCGTAGCCATGAAGATCGATCCCGCTACATTGGATACCAAACGCAAGCTGCTGATCGGATCGTTTTTTACCAATGAATTCTCTATCGAATCCGCGGCTTTCTTCAATCCTTCCATTGTGGAAGATGTGGACCAGAGCGGGCTGGAGGAAGGCGAAAAGCGGGTGATCCTGAGTTTTCGTGCAGTGGGGGAGGGACATATCTCTTCCATCGTTTTTCGCCGCGGCACCATCAACAAAGCCAACGAGATCAACCTGGTGCCGGCCGGCAATTATGTGGATGAGCCGGATATTATCCGCAACACCCTTTACCAGAAGAACGTCTTTTTCCAGAACGCTGTATCCATCAAACTGCCCGATTCCGTTATCCGCGATGTGAGCGATAATCTGCCGGATACTTTTGAATACACCGCACTCAAGCAGGTGATCCGGGATATGCAGCAACGGTATCAGGTGGACCATCTGTTGAAACGTAATCTGGAAAGGCTGTTGTGGCTGGCGGATTCTTATTACGAGATCAATTTCTCGCTGGATACCGATATCTCCGACCGCGTGATCTTCCCGTTCTCCGAGGCCGAGAGCCGCGGGATCGAGGATGCGCGTTTTGTGAAGTATGTAGGGGACAACAGTGGCGTTACTTATTATGCCACCTATACTGCATTTGACGGCGTAACGATACAGCCGAAGCTTTTGCAGACAAGGGATTTCTATCATTTCAATATCATGCCGCTTTACGGCGAGGGTGCGCAGAACAAGAACCTGGCGTTGTTCCCCCGCAAGATCAGGGGCAAATACGCCATGATGTCCCGCATAGACGGGATGAATAACTATATCATGTATTCGCACAGGATCAATGTTTGGGAGAACCCGGAGATATTGCAGACGCCCAAGTATCCCTGGGAATTCGTGCAGATGGGGAATTGCGGATCACCTATCGAAACACCGCATGGCTGGCTGATGATCACGCATGGAGTGGGACCTATGCGTACATATTGCCTCGGCGCTACGTTGCTGGATCTCGACGATCCAAAAATAGAGATCGGAAGGTTGAAGGAGCCTTTGCTGGTGCCGAATAAAGACGAGCGGGAAGGGTATGTGCCGAATGTACTGTACTCATGCGGAGCGTTGATCCATAATGATGAGCTGATCATACCCTATGGATTGTCTGACTACGCATCTTCTTTTGCCACCGTTAAACTGGAAAAACTTTTTAACAAGATCAAAGAAGGATAAAAAAAGGCCCCGCAGACCGAAGCCCGCGGAGCCTGTATGTGGCATAGGAAGAACGACTAATTCAATATCCACATCACCCCGTTCACATTATCACTTCCATTGAACTGGCGCTGGATGGCGTCACCCAGGTTTTTATTGTTATAGCTCAATTCGTTGGAAGGATACAGCCAGCGCAAGGGGAACTGTGTGGTAGGAGTGTTCAGGTTTGTACCGGGATTCAACACAAACACCGGGTAACCGGTGCGCCGCTGCTCAAACCAGGCGTTGTAGTTGGCGCCTTGCAGGAATCCTGCGATATATTTCTGCACGATGATCTGCTGCAGCTGGTTTTGCACGGTACCTGTGAGCACATTGGCGGTTACATAGTTCAGGATGTAATTGTCATCTATTTTCATGTTGTGATGATAATCCGCGAGGTCCGGCGTATAGGAAGCCGTGAACTTCATGGCGTTGGTAATGCCGGCGGCATAGTAATCCTGCGCCGGCGTTCCTGCGATCCAGCCACGGATGGCAGCTTCTGCGAGAATGAATTGCTGCTCCTGGTAACTGAATACACTCACGGGTTCTGCATTCACGAGATTCACATAGCGGTTGTTGAGGTCGGAGTAATCTTTGGAAACCCGCATGGTCTGTAGTGTTGGGAAGGAATTGGATGGCTCCGCGCCAAGGTACGCATCCCAGTCGGATTGCGATTTGCCGGCTGCGATCTTGACAGGAGAAGGTTTTGCGTAATAGAACAACCGACGGTCGCCCATCGCCTTCAGCGGATCGATGAGGGTGGTGGTGAGCATCGTGTAGTTGGATTTCACGAAGGAGTTCCCTGAACCTGCCGGTACATCTGACCAGGGATAGTTCTGGCCGGCAGTGGCATTATAGGTCAGCGCAAAATTATCCTGGTAGGAACGCATCAGCGGGCGGCTGGCCACATCTTTAAAACGTTCGATCACTTTCAGATCAGCATCCCCTGTTTTCTTGTACAGATTGATCAGTACATGCAGCTGGAAGCTATTCGCCAGTCTGCGCCAGTTATCCGCTTTGCCGTTGTAGATGGGATCCCCGGCGAAATCAGCGCCCTGTGCAAACAGTGCATTGGCACTGTCCAGTTCGTTGATGATCCCCTGGAATACGGCTTTCTGCGAATCGTAACGCGGTTGGATGATGTTGTCGGATTCCCCTTTTATCGCTTCGGAATAGGGAACGTCCCCTACCTGCATGGTGGTCCAGAAGAACTGCCAGGCGCGCATGAAAAAGCCCAGCGCCCGGTAAGATCTCCGCTGGTTCTCGTCTGTGGCGGCGGCGATCATCGGAGGGATGTTGCGCAGCAGGGTATATCGACCGAAATCCGTTCTTCCGAGTTTGTTATACTGGAAATTTTCCTGTCCTTCCCCCCAGGTGAGATATTTCCCGAGGAGGTAGGGTTGCATGAAGGATTTTGTACTGCTGATGGTGCCCCTTGTGACGCTGAGGATCATGTTGGTGGCCAACATCGCGGAGCTTACCTGCGTAGTGCGGTTCGGATTGGTATTGATCTTGTCGAATTTGGAACATCCCGTGCCCAGGATCATCGCCAGCGGGATGGATAAGATATATGCAATGTGTTGACGTTTCATGTCGGTAACTTTTAGATTGAATGATACAGCGATTAGAACCCTACTTTAAAGTTGATGCCCACCATCCTTTGGGAAGGTGAGTTCAGGTTTTCGTTGTCCACATCCGGATCGGAGAAACGGAATTTGGTAAAGAGGAACATATTCTGCGCTGTGAGGGCAACGGATGCATTCTTAATGCCGGATTTGCCCAGTATCCTTGAAGGAAACCGGTAGCCTACGGATACTTCGCGTACTTTCACAAAGCTTTTCTTCTGTACGCCATAATCGCCGGCCCGGAATTTTTGTGTATAGTCCTGGTAAGATACCTGCACATCATTCGTGGCGTATTTACGGGTATCGCTGGTGATGTTGCCGAAGTTGTCGAACGTAACGGTACCGGAAACCACTTTCACTCCCTGGCCCACATAGTTCTTCTTCCCGTTCACAACCTCGTCATAGCGCCAGGGATTGTCTGTGTCAGGGTGCGTACCGGTATCAAACATCTTGTCGTTGATATAATTGTACATGAGGCCTCCGATGCGCCCATCGATATTCAGTCCTACCGTGAAATTCCCGATATAGAAGGAGTTGATGAAACCGAGGCTGAATGTGGGATCGGTATAGCCATATTGTTTTGAGTAATCGCTCAGCATGGGCATGCCATTGTTGTGGATCACATTGCCGTCAGGATCTCTCAGCCAGTAGTTGTCCGTATAGTTGTCCATACGCCCGCCGCTCTTCACCCAGGGGCTCTTTGCGGAGTACAGGGAGTCCAGATTCCTGTAATAGCGGTGTTGATTGGAGAAGTTCACGGTAGACACCCATTCGAATCCTTTCTGTTTAATAACGGAGCCGGATAACGTGATTTCGAGGCCTTTGCGTACCACCGTTTCGTTGGTGTTAACAAGGGTGGATGAGAAGCCGGAGGAGTTGGGAATGGAAACAGAGGTCTGTTGGTTGTAGTAATATTTGTTGAAATAAGCTACGTCCACATTCAGGCGCTTCCTGAAAAAGTAAGCCGCCGTACCGATCTCCCAGGTGCGCTGTGAGCTGGGGAGGAGACTGCCGCCCAGAAGGCTGCCGGGATAGCTGGCAGAGTTGAGGGTGTTCCAGGCAGCGGTGGTAGTGGAATACAGGCGGTTGATGGCGTATACGCCGGCGGGTGTTTTAAAGGTAGCCCAGGAACCACGTATTTTCCACATATCAATAAAATCCGGCAGTTTGAATAATTCTGACAGCACCACGCTGGAGCCGATGGAAGGGTAGAAGTAGGCTCTGCTCTCCTTTGGCTGTGCGGAGTTCCAGTCATTACGACCAGTAGCATCAATAAAGAGCGCATTCTTCCAACCGATGGAAGCTCTGCCATACAAGCTGTTCACTTGCCGGCTGCCATAACCGGGTGTGATGGTGGGAGGTTCTACGGAACCTGCGAGGGAAAAGAAAGTAGGAGCCGTAAGCCCGTTCTTTGTACTGGCGGAAAGGGTTTCATCTACCCAATAGTAGATGGTACCGCCAGCCATCACATCAAAAGTAAAATCACGTACGGTCTTTTTATAACTCAACATGATGTCGTCATTCGTGCTCCAGCCATACGCTTTATCGATCCGGTAAAGACCTTTGGCATTCCAGCCGCCGCGGGTGGAGAAGATGTTGGAGGTGGGGTTGGTGAAGGTTTCTTTGTTGTCATATACATCATAGCCTACCCGCAACAACAGGTTGAGATCGGGTGTGAATTTGTAGTTAGCGGTAAGACTGGCATTCACGGTATTCTGTTGAACGGCATCGAGCTTTTCATAAGCGATCAGATAAGGATTGTCGTACCAGTTAGTGTACATCCAGTTCTGCGTCTGATTGGGCACCTTCCAGTAGTCGCGGTACTGCCGGATATCATATTCCGGCCCGGTCCACATCGTAAGCTGGTAGATATATCCCTGGTTGCCATAACCGGAGCCCCATATCTGCGGCGCCATTCTTTTGCTGATGCCTACATGGCTTTCCAGCGAGAATTTATCCGTAGCCTTGAGTTCTCCGCCGAGGGTGAAATTGTACATATTCAGCTTCGCATTCGGGAATTGTCCTTTGTTATAGATGTGGTTCAGCGAAGCGCGGAAGCTGCCGTACTTACCGGCTTGTGAAACGCTGATGTTATTATTAGTGATCACGCCCAGCTGCATGAAGTTCCGCAGGTTGTTTTTGCCGATGGAATTAAGCGGCCGGTTGTCTTCAAACTGTTTAGTTTCCGGGTTCCAGTCCCGGGCGGTTTGCCCGGCATCCAGTTTCGGTCCCCAAACATAATCGTTATCGATCTTCCCGTTCTGTCCGCGGGCATAAGAGGATTGTGTTTTGGGGATGGCCAGGAATCCGGTCTGCAGCATGGTATTGCTGTTGATGGATACTGCAATGCCTTCGCCCGCGCCTTTCTTGGTGGTGATAAGGATCACGCCGCCGGAGGCCCGGGATCCGTAGAGTGCAGAGGCGGTGGGGCCTTTCAGTACGTCGATGCTTTCGATGTCGTCAGAGGGAATATCGCGGAGGTTAGTGTTGCCATAGGGCACACCGTCTATCACGAGCAGCGCGCCTTCACCGCGCAATTCAATGCTGGGTCTGGCAAAGAATTCGGTGGAGTTCTTCACCACGAGGCCTGCTACCTGCCCCGTCAATGAAGTGGCCATGTCTACCCCTTTTACAGTTTGTACTGCTTCGCCTTTCACTTTCTGTACCGCGTACCCAAGCGCTTTTTCCTGTCTTTTAATGCCCAGCGCCGTTACAACGAACTGATCGAGGGCAATGGAGGATTCTTTCATTACGATGGCAATGGTTTGTTGGCCATTTATCGTGTGTTCAACAGTACCGTACCCTATCAGCGTAAAAACCAGCACATCGCCGTTATTTACATTATCGAGGGTGAATTGTCCGTTCTTGTCCGTCAAAACGCCTTTGGAAGTGCCTTTCACGTGCACTGATACGCCAGGGATACCATTGCCGGTGGAGTCTTTCACCACGCCTTTTGCAGTCTGGCGCTGTACTTCCGCGGCAACGTTCAGCGTGTTTTTTTCGTCGGATGGCTGATCTGCTTTCACCACGTATAACCTTCCGCCGATTTTTTTGCATACAAGCCCCAGCGGAGTGATATGCCGGTTGAGCGTGGTTTCAATGTTGGTGGCTTTGAAAGTACTGGTGTTGGGAAGAACGATCTGCTTGCCTTTCAGTAATTCTGCGTTGTAGTTGAAACGTACATCGAACCGGTTTTCCAGTTCGTTGATTACGGAGATAAGGGACACTGCAGCCGGACTGTTCTTACCTGTACCCGCCTTGCCCGGTTGTGCATTGGTGAGTTGTAAACAGCATAGCAATAGCATAACCATTATCAGTTTGGAACTGATAGATCTGATTGTTTTCATAATGTAATTTTGATGGAGGCTGGAAACGTTATTTAGTATTCACGTATATCTGGTTGTTTTGTAAACGGATCTTGATGGAAAAAGCCTGTTCCAGTGTTGTTAATGCCTGTGGCAGATCATTGGATGCGAGATAGCCGGTAAAGATCAGCTTTTCCACATCCGGTTGTTCAAATACCACATCATAGCCGTATTGTTCTTTCAGTTTTTGTAATACATCTTTCAATGACTGCGCTCTGAATGCGATCAGGTCGTATTTCCAGGAAGTATAGAGCAGGGTGTCTGCCGGCTGCCTTAACAGCCTGCCGGTACCAGCGTCATAGTCCGCCATCTCACCCGGCCGGAGCACCATTTCCGCCTTGCCTGCCCCCACTTTTACACTGCCGGCATTGAGTACTACCTGCGTTTTTTCTTTCTTTGCATTCACGTTGAATGCTGTGCCCAGTACCGTTACGTCCAGCATGTTGACGGC
The DNA here is from genome assembly GCA_017849435.1 of Chitinophaga niabensis. Taxonomy (GTDB): domain Bacteria; phylum Bacteroidota; class Bacteroidia; order Chitinophagales; family Chitinophagaceae; genus Chitinophaga; species Chitinophaga niabensis_A. The sequence goes on along the minus strand of JAFIGY010000020.1, from coordinate 55,794 downwards.
ATGCACTACAAAAGGCCGGGCAGCCTGCTGTTGTACAGAAAAGAACGCTTCTCCCTCCAGCCACACTTCGCGACCGTCTTTGGCACTTACAGACAGGCGGGCCTGCTGGTTGAGATGGATCAGGGTACCGTCTGCCAGCTGAATGGTTTGCACTGCCCTTGAATTGTTCACATAATGTTTTAACGCATCCCTGCGCGAATAATACAGCATCATCAGTGATGTAATACCGGCGATCGGTACAAGGGCTGCGGCGATCTTCACCCAGCTTCGCTTCCGGAAAGGCACGATTCGCGTTGCTGCCGCCTGTTGTAAGATGGACGCCATTACCGCTTCCGCCGCCCATTCCGGTATTTCGGGCCATTCTCCCGCCGGTTGCAGTTCCTCCACAGTGGGAATGGCCTCGGGTGAGGGCGCGTCCCGGAGGTAGTCCAGTATCTGCAAACGCTCCGCCGGCGTGCTATTTCCGTTAGCCAGCCGGATGAACAATGCTTTTATCTCGCGATGCTTATCCTCCATGGAATGTGGTTGATCTAGAGTAATACGATCGGGAGGGCCGGAAAGACGATCCGGCCGGAAAATTTTTTTCAGAAAGGGGATATGATCCGGAAAACGGCCAGCAGTACAGCGATGTCCGCATGGCGGTGGAGATAAGCCCTTACAAATCGTGAGGCTTTCACCAGCTGGTCCCTGACTGTGTTAATGGAGATTCCCAGCTGATGGGCGATTTCCTGGTTGCTAAGTCCGTCTATTTTGCTCATTTTATAGATCAGTTGCCGCTGGGTAGGGAGGCGGGAGATGGCCTTCATTTTAATGTCTTCCAGCTGCTTGGTATAAAGGTAATGGTCGGATGTGCCAAAACCTTCTTCGAAGGTTTGCAGGAAATGTTTCCGGAACTTCTGATCGTGTACCGCCTTTCTGAGGTAGTCGAATATAAAGTTCCTGGCCGCGCGGAAGAGATAAGCTTTCAGCGATTTGGAGGGGTCTAATGTTTTATGCCGCAGCCAGACCTGTAGAAAGACCTCCTGCACGGCATCCAGCGCCACTTCCGGCGATCCGCAAAGCTTGAGGGTATATCCATAAATCTGGTTCCGGTACCTGTCATATAATACCTGGAAGGCCGCCTGCTCACTGTTCCTGATCATCCCGCACAACACTTCATCTGTTGCGTCCCGCATTACAACTTCGATTTTGGTGAAATGAATCTGGTATTAGATTTTCAATAAGTTACGGCCAAATATAGAAATATAAAAGGACTGTCAGAAAATCCGGGATATTATTTTAACCGCCGGCGGATATACCTTTTTCCATTGCGGATTTGAAAGAATCTCTTGCGGAAATAAATCCTGCATCATCCTTAATGTCCCTGACCTTAATTTGGGCATATGAACCAGCAGAACAACATGGAGGAGTACTGGCAGCACCTCCGCAGTATGGGGCTCAGTGAAGAAATGATCGCGCTGTACCAGCAGCAGATGGAGCAGACCATGAACCTGAGCAGCAACTGGACGAACCAGCTGAACCAGTTCTCTGAAAACATCAAACAGATCAACCAGCTGTTTAGTGGCGATGATGCCGGAGAAGCGGCGGATGCGCCCTCTGACATACGCCTCAACCCTGATACGAAGCTTACAGCGGAGGAACAATGGGCCATTGCCTGTGGCGCGGATGTGGCGTTTGCCAACGGGCAGTACCTCAATGATCTTGCTACCGGTTTGGGTAAATCCTCCTGCCGTGAGCTGCTTTCCGAATGGTGGGATATCGACAGTACGGAAGAATTGCAGGAGATGATCGCCTGGCTGAAGGAAAGCGGTCACCGCCTGGAGTACGATACCATCTGCCAGGCGCTCAATACCGTATCGGTTAAAGAAAGCAAGGCATTTCTCCGGGAATATGCAGCGGCCAATAAACTGGAAGAAGCGGTAGTACTGGATCGTATGCGCAATACCCGAGATGCACTGGAGTTGTTCCGGGGAAAGGGCTTGATAGCACAGGATGCACAACCGGAAATGCTAATCTGGGATTTCGGCCGCATCATCAATCTGAGCCGCGCCGGTTTCGACGCAGGGTATCTCTCGCACGGGGAGGCCCTGGAGCACATCATGCACTGTGCGCCGACTATCAAAAGGATATATGCCTCCTGGAAAGACCTTTCGTTATCTTACCAATTCGCCCGTTGTGTATGGAATGGTGTAGACGCCGATGACTTTGAGCTGTTCCAGGAAAATATGAAGCAGCTGCTCTGGAAGGAACATAGTCCCTGGGTGGTATTGCCCTGGAGCTGACGTCTGTTCCTTTCCCGTTGCAGCCGCTTATTTTGGTGTTTCCGTTGATCATTTATGCTGCCAGGTATGCATACCGAGCTCATAGCCGCCCATACCTTTCGTGAGGCCTCTCAGGCAGAGCGTTGTTGATTTGTTAGCTTCCAGCTTTACAACAGGAACTTCCAGGATCGTTTCTGTTTTTGTTCCCTTTTTAACTTTCACTTTTACCCGGTAATCTCCGGCCTTTATTTTAGTGAATGCGGAGAGCTTTGCGATATCCGGTGTGCTGCCAATGTAAGTCGCGCCTGTGACCAGCCTGATGCTGTCTTTTCCTAACAGGTCTATATCTGCTGCCGGAGCGTCAACGGAAAGATGCAGGAAACGTACATTAGCCAGGCCTGCTCCGGGAGCAGCAAGGTCATCTTTCAGGAATGCATATTTTATTTTCTTACCGGTACCCAGCGTGTCATGTAAGAACAATGAATAATACTCGTTGTTCGCCAGTGAAATTTTTCCCTCTGCAACTACCGTATTGTTGAAGGATATCTTTAGTGGTACCTCTTTAGCTGTATCAGATTTAATCCTGTTATAAACGCCGGATGAATTCAGGTACGCAACTTTGCCGGAAAGCTTCTGGCCGTTGATCTCCACTTCCAGCTCTCCCGTTTTGGGCGCACTGTGCACCACCTGAATGAAGGAAGTTTTTGTACTAACACCCTGGTCATTGTTCTTTTTGTTGCAGGCAGTCATGGATAATGCGGCAAGGCTTACGAATGCCGATGTTTTCAGAGACATGGTTCTCGTGATCATAATTTATTTTTTAATGATGATAAAAATGCATGGACAGATATGCACAAATATGTCTTTTATTAAAATGACGTTAGAAGCGGCGCATGTTGTGTTTTGATATTGTTTCCAATTAGGAAAACGATGAATGACGGGGCCTTCCTATGTGCTGGTGTTAAAAAAAAGTAAAAACGGGAAAGCAGTCTGGTAGCGGAAATGATGAATTTAATTCAACATGGAAACATGCAATTCAACAGATGATTTACAGCATTTGATCCTATGAAAATGTGGAACGCATAGGAAAGTACAGTGATCCTGTATTTTATTCAGTAGCGTATGCGGAATTAAAATTGAAGACGATGGAAGGGAAAGTAAAATGTTTGATCGTTGACGATGAACAGGCGGCGCATCTTGTGCTGGTGGATTATATTGATCACCTCGATCACCTTACACTGGCAGGGCAATGTTACAATGTGATGGATGCGATCAATTTTATATCCAGCTACGGAGCAGATCTTGTTTTCCTCGATGTTCATCTGCCGGAGTTAAACGGCTTTGAATTGCTGAGGAGTATCAGGAACGGTCCCGGGGTTATACTAACATCCGCATATGCGGAATACGCACTGGAAAGCTATGAGTATGGCGTAATAGATTATCTGCTCAAGCCGATTTCCTTTCCTCGATTTTATAAGGCCGTGGACAGGTATCTTGCTTTTGCCGGTACACCTGTGGAGAAATGCTCTTCCATCATCGTGAAAATTAAAGGCAGTCCTGAGATAATCCCGGTCAGCAGCATCATTTACACGGAAAGTATGGGCAATTATGTGAAGATCCATACTACGGAACAAAGTTACCAGACATACATCACTACTTCCAGGCTGGAGGAGAAGCTGCCGGCGTATTCATTTGTCCGCATTCACAAATCATATATCGTAGCGATCTCCATGATCAGGAAGTTCAATATTGACACGATAGTAATAGGCGATTTGGAGCTTCCGGTGGGAATCACCTATCGGCGTGCATTAATGAGCAGGCTGAAACGCGGGTCGTAATTAGTTCCTGTTCTTTTCCCCGCGTCTCAACGCTACATACTCCGATGGCGCAATCCCGAACTGTTTGATGAAGTTCCGGCCGAAGTGCGTCTGTGAACTGAATCCTGTCAGGGATGCAACTTCATTGATCCTGTAGTGTCCTTCTGCCAGCAATTCTGCCGCTTTTTTAAGTCGCGCTACACTGATCAGCTCATTGGGCGTAAGATCCGTGATGGCTTTGATCTTCCGGTAAAGCGTAGCCCGGCTCATGTTCATGATATCTGCCAGTTGTTCCACGTGCAGGTTGGCTTTTTCCAGGTTTTGGTAGATGATATTGTGCAGTTCGCCGAGGAATTGTTCGTCGGCCTTTGAATGGGCCATGGTTTTGATATGTGCGAGGGGGGAACTGGCGAAGTGTTCCCTGATCTTGTTCCGGTTCGAGAGGAGGTTGGCTATTTGCACCTGGAGGTGTTCCGGGGAGAAGGGTTTTTCGATATAAGCATCAGCGCCCAGTTCCAGGCCTTCGATCTTTGATTGCAAGGTGTTTTTGGCCGTCAGCAGGATCACGGGAATATGGCTGAACTCAACATTCGATTTTATGTTCCGGCAAAGCTCGAATCCATCCATGACGGGCATCATTACGTCGCTGACCACCAGCTGTATGGTTTCTTCCGCCAGCATGTGCAAGGCTGTTTTTCCGTTGAATGCTTTGAGCACAGTATATTTCTCACTGAGATCGTCGAAGAGAAAATCCAGGATGTCTTCATTGTCATCTATTAACAGGATAACCGGATTCATAAAGCGTTTTTTTGCAGGTTAAATTCTATTTCCTGGTGTATGGGCAGCACGAGCACAAAAACATTCAGGTTGTTTTCCGGAGGTTTGAGGAATAATGCGCCCTTGTGCAGCTCTGCCAGCGAGCGGGAAAGTGCCAGTCCAATGCCGGTACCGGATTGCTTTTCCATTTCTTTCATGCGGAAGAATGTCTCGAATATCTTTTCTTTCATTTCATACGGTATGAGCAGGCCATCGTTCCTGACTTCTATGGTAAATACCGTATCGTCTGCCGCAATAGGTGGGAGGTTGAGGGTGACTTTGCTTTCTGCATATTTGACAGCATTGTTCAGCAGGTTGCTGATGATTTTGTGTAACGCTTCAATATCTACATAAGCAAACAAATACGGGGGCGCCGTTATCCTGAACCGCAGTTTTTTCTGTTCTGCCGCTGGTTTGAACTGGAGATAGTTGTCTTCCAGGATCTTCGCTACATCGGCTTTCACAAAATTCAGGCTGAACCCCTTGATCTCCGTTTTCCGGAAATCCAGCAGCTGACTTGTCAGGTCCAATAAACGATCTGTATTTTTTTGCATGATCAGCAGGTTCCTTTTGATGGCCGGTACTTCATCTGCATTCCGGATGATCTTTTCCATCGGACCTTTGATGAGGGTGAGCGGAGTCCTGATCTCGTGCGCCACATTGGTGAAAAACTCGATCTTGGCGTGATAGATCTCCCTTTCTTTCTCATGTTCCAGCAATTCCAGGTTCCGTTTATTTTTTTCTTCCGTGCGGCGATGATAATTCCGGATGAGGCAGAATATGGCAGTGATGACCAGCGCGGTATACAATAAGTAAGCCCAGACGCTTGCCCAGAAGGGTGGCAGGATATGAATGGTGAGCACCGCAGGGTGTTCGTTCCAGATCCCGCTGCTGTTGGATGCTTTCACTTTGAATGTATAGTTGCCCGGGGACAGTTCCGTAAAATACGCTTTCCGGTTGCTGGTGAGGTATGTCCAGTCTTTATCCAGTCCTTCCATTTTGTAGGCGTACCCTGTTGTAGCCGGAGCAGTATAGCTTAGTGCCGCAAAATCGATACTGAAGGAGGATTGATTGTAATGAAGGGTCATTTCATGCGTCAGGGTGATAGCGCTTTTCAGGGGAGAACCATTTTCATTGATTCCGAGCTCTTTGTCGTATACCTGGAACCCCGTGATATATACAGGCGGCAGAAAAGTGTCTTTTGCAAATTCGCCGGGATGAAAGCTGATCAATCCTTTTGCACTGCCGAAATACATTCTTCCGGAGGAATCCCTGTAAGCGGAGTTGTAGTTGAACTGATCGCTGAGCAGGCCATTGGCTTTAGTATATACCTTTATATGCCCTGTATTGGGGGAGAAGCAGACAAGGCCCCGGGATGTGCTGATCCAGAGATTTTTCTCCGCATCTTCCATGATGGCGAAGAGCATATTGCTGGGGAAGCCGCTTGCAGTGGTGTAACGCAGGAAGTGTTGCCGGTCTTTTTCCAGCTTGCACAGACCGCCTTCTGCCGCAATCCACAGCGTACCGCTGTTATCTTCCATGATCCAGTTTACCCGGTTGCCGCCCAGGCTATACTTGTTGGCGGCATCGTATCTGAAGCTGCCGGCCTGCCCGGTGTGCGGATTGAAATAATATACACCTTCACTGTAAGTGCCGGCCCAGATGATACCCTGGCGATCTTCATAGAGCATGGTATAGAATGTGGGCGGAACAGCCGTTTCCAGCGTGAAATCATCTTTATCAGCGTTATAATTGAATAATCCCCTGTCTGTGCCTGCAATGATCTTCCCGGAGCGGGTCTTGAGCATACAGTAAATGAAATCGCTTTTTAATGCATGTGTACTGGCGGAGTAGTGCCGGAGGAGCTTTCCCGTGTGTACGTCCAGCACATCCAGCCCATGATGGAACGTGCCCACCCACAATTCGTTCCCGTGAATGAGCAGGCCGTGCACGTTGGAATGCGTGATGCCGCTGAAATGGGAGAATGCGCCTGTTTTCCCGTCCATTTTATTCAACCCTGCGTCTTCCGTTCCAATCCACAGGTTCCCTGCATGATCCTGGCATACTTCACGCACGGCATTGCCGAGGATGGAATTGCTGCCGTATTGCGGGAAGTATTTCCGGAAACTGGTGTACTGCTCGGGGTAGTAGTTAAGCCCTCCGAAGTACGTGCCTGCCCATATACCGCCTTCCCTGTCCTTGCAGAAGGTATATACCGCATTATCCGAAAGGGAATAGGGGTTACTGTAGTCTTTTTTCAACTGGATGATCTGCCTGTCTTTTGCGGTGTAGATGAAGATCCCTGACTCCGTGGCCACCCAGTATTCGCCGGGCTTCCTTTCCACAAAATCCCTTACAAAGATATCTGTTTTGCTGGCCAGCATATCGGTGCAAGCCGCCGTGCGCACATCAAATATCTTTGCCCCCTGTTTGGTGGTACCGATCAGCAGCTGGTCATCGTTGATGCAATAGAGCTTCTCTATCCATTTTGATACATCGGGGCTGGCGCTATTCAGTACCGGATAACGCTTAAAAGTATCGGTGGCGGGAACAAACCGGAGGATATTCCCCGTGGCGGCGGATACCCACAATGTTCCGTCGGGCGAGGCGCAAACAGAGGTGACATCCATATTCAGCTTTGACCGGTAGTTCTTCAGCTCAGCCTTCGCTTCATTGTAACGATAGAGGTTCATCCGGGAGATAAACCAGCAGTTCCCGCTGCCATCGGTTTGTATATCCATGATCTCGTGCGGAGGCGCTGCTGTGATGCGGCGGAAACTCTCCGTAGCGGCCTCGTATCTGAATAATCCACGGTCGCAGCCTACCCATAGCCCTCCTTTGGGATCTTCATGCAGGCAATAGATAAAATTACTGCCAATGCTTTTCGGATCGTCTGCATCATTACGGAATACTTTGAAGGAATATCCGTCGAACCGGTTCAGCCCGTCCTTTGTGCCGAACCAGAGGAACCCCTGACGGTCCTGGAGACTGCAGATCACGGCATTATTGGAAAGTCCGTTCTCCACCTGGTAATGGGTGAAGTAATACGACTGCCCGTTTACGCGGAAAGGCGCGAGTATCAGTAAGAGCAATATCAATCGTTGACGGTACATAGCTGTTCTCCGGAAAAGGATTGAGACAAAATGATGAAAGAATGATACAAAACAGTTTCGTGATTAGGCGGTAAGTACTTTTCTTTGAACCGAGTTGTGCTGCAGTACGTGAAATCAAACCAAAAGTAATTAAATCAGCGAAATACAGGAACGTAAATTCCACACTAACAACTGTTTTGTCGTTATGAAAAAAATATCTACAGCCTGCGGCCCCGGCCGCAACATGCATTCTGTTTCCCGGTATATCCTTCCGCGCGGGAAGCATCTTTTTCTCCTGTACCTTTTGATGACGGCCTTTGCAGGCTTTGCACAGGCGCAGCAAACCGTGAAAGGTAAAGTGACGGATGAGCAGGGTACGCCGTTGCCGGGAGTAAGCGTAAAAGTGAAAACAACTTCAACGGGAACCGGCACAGATGTCAATGGAACTTATACGCTGGTTGTTCCCGGCGGCAGAAGTGTGCTGGTGTTCAGCTACATCGGCTATGCCACGCAGGAAGTGCCGGTGAACGGTCAGCGTGCCATTGACGTGCAGCTCAAACGGGGGGAATCTGCGTTGAACGAAGTAGTAGTGGTAGGCTACGGTACGCAGCAGAAGAAGGACCTTACAAGCGCCATTTCCGTAGTGTCCCCGGCAGATATTCAGAAAAGGCAGGCCACCACGGTAGCGGAAGCCTTGCAGGGTCTCGTTTCGGGCGTATATATCCGCGGAGGCGGACAGCCGGGATCGGAAGCGAAAATCGAGATACGGGGATTGAAAAACTTTAGAGACGATAACCCCCTGTACGTGATCGACGGGATGATCACCAGCGCGAACCGCGATTTTAATCCTAATGATATTGAATCGATACAGATATTGAAGGATGCATCTGCAGCCGCTATTTATGGCTCCCGCGCCGCTAACGGCGTGATCATCATCACCACTAAGAGAGGCAGGAAAGGTCCGATGAAAGTGGAATTCTCCGGTAAAAGCAGCTTGCAGATAACGCCCCGTTATCATCTGGCGGAGACACCGGAGTTTGCAAAGCTCAATTTCATGGCGTATGACAATGCCGGTGTACCGCGTCAGAATCTGGATCTTTCCACCAATACAAATTGGCAGAACGAGGCTTTTCGCGTAGGTAATATGCAGGATTATAACATGAGTTTTTCCGGCGGCAGCGATAATGGCAGCTATATGGTGTCCGCAAATTACTTCGGTAACAATGGTACTGTGATCAGCACAGGTTTCAAACGCCTGGGATTACGTGTGAACACGCAGGGTTCGAAAGGGATCTTCAGTATCGGTGAGAACATCGCCATTACAAATTCCACTTCCGATGAAATGTCCGGCAATCCTTATGTGGATGTTGTGCGCATGCTGCCCACTATCCCGGTAAAGGACCCCTCAAACCCGGGAGGCTATGGTTACGGCAACGAATCCAAAGCCCGAACCTTCGGTACCAATCCGGTAGCCATCGCCAACCTCGAAGACCGCGCGAACGAGAACTTTCGTATCCGTGGCAATCTCTGGGCAGAGCTCAGGCTGCTGCCCTCCCTGAAATACCGTTTCAATCTCGGCTATGAAACCAGCAATGACCATTACAAATATTTGCGCAAAGAGGGCAACTGGACGCTGAACCAGTCTTACGATCCCGCCATCGCGAATGAAAACCGCGGCCGCTGGCAATCGGCCATTGTCGAACATACGCTTTCCTACAACGGGAATTTTGGCAAGCACCGGTTAACGGCGCTGGCCGGGCAAACCTATCAGCGGGATACTTACGGACAGATCTGGGGCACCAAGCGCAACATTCTGCAAAACTCTTCCGGGTATTATTATAGTGTGCTGGACCAGGGGAGTGAACCCCAGACCGGCGGATTCGAACAAAAAGCTGTACTGATCTCCTACCTCGGAAGGCTCGAGTATAGCTATGCGGACAAGTACCTGCTCAATGCCGTGTTCCGCCGGGACGGCTCTTCCCGCCTGGCGCCCGGTAACAAATGGGGTAACTTTCCCTCTGTTTCCGCCGCCTGGCGCATCAGTAAGGAAGATTTCTTCCGTGTGAAATGGATCGACGACCTGAAGCTCCGCGCGAGTTACGGTATGCTTGGCAGCAGCAATATCGGTTACTGGGATTATCTCGCTACCATCAACACTTTCTCCACGATCGCCATGGGACGCGACCAGCATACGCTGCCAGGCGCAACACAGGTGCGGCTTGTGAACGCCAACCTGCGCTGGGAAACGCTCACGCAAACGAATATCGGGCTGGATGCAGCCGTGCTGGACAACAGGCTGTCTTTCACCGCAGAGTACTTTATCGCCAGAACGAAGGATGTGCTTACCGATATGCCGATAGCGCTCACTACCGGCAACGATGGAGGGAATCCCGTAGTGAATGCGGCCACGCTCCGGAATGCGGGTGTTGAGCTTTCTGCTACCTACCGGGGAGAAGCCAGCGATGTGCACTATTCCGCCACGCTTAACTTCACCCGGCTCCGGAATAAAGTGGAAGCGCTTGGATACGGCCGCCAGAACATATTTGTGGGTAATACCGTGACCCGTATCGGCCAGCCGGTGGGGATGTGGTACGTGCTGCAAACAGACGGCATCTTTCAGACAATGGACGAGGTGAACAATTACAAGAATAAGGATGGCAAGATCATTCAGCCCGATGCCAAGCCAGGCGATATCCGCTTCAAAGACAACAGCGGCGACGGGCAGATCACGAATGAAGATAAAGTGGTGGTAGGAAGCCCCTGGCCCGATTTCGAAATGGGCCTGAACCTCGGCGCTTCCTGGAAACACTTCGAACTGAGCATGAACTGGTTCGGGTCTTTCGGCGCGACGGTGTTCAATGGTTACAGAAGCCTGGTGGACCGCTTTGATGACAACTCCAATTACCGCGCAGGCATTCAGCCCTGGACGCCGGAACATCCCAATACCAGCGTACCGCGCGCTTATTACGGCTCTACGCTCAATTCCAGGGGGGATACCGACCGCTGGCTGGAGAAAGGAAATTTTGCCAGGATGAAATATATCAGTATCGCCTATACGCTCCCGGAAGCATGGTTAAAGCGGATCGGGTTTACCGGCGGCCAGGTGTCCTTGTCCGGCCAAAACCTCATCACCATTACAAAATATGGTGGACTGGATCCGGAATTCAACAACGGCAGCCTGTTTGAAAGAGGCTTCAATAATTTCAATTTTCCGAACCTGAAGATGTATTCCGTGGGTCTGCAATTCGGCTTCTAACTAATATTTGTCAAACATGAAAAACATCTTTTATATATTTGTCTGCCTCGTTACCACGCTCACGGCGTGTAACAAAGACCTGAACGTAGACAATCCCAACACACTCACTGATGTTCAGTTCTGGAAATCGGAGAGCGATGCGGAAAAAGGCATCAATGCGGCGTATGCTATGTTCTACAAACCGGGCGTATGGTCGCGCTGGATCTACTTCCGGCTGGATCTTACCTCGGATGAAGGTTTCAGCAAGAGCCCCTGGGTGGAACTGGGAGACTGGACGCGTTTTCAGTATGTCAACTATAATTTCTGGGAAGGGAATGTGATCACCTGGAGAGATACCTACAAAGCGATCTTTCGCTGCAACCAGGTGTTAGCGAATGTTCCCGGTATTACTTTTGCCGACCCGGAGAAAAGAGAAGGCATCCTGGCACAGGCAAAATTCCTGCGCGCCCTGTATTACTATTATGCAGCTATTCTATGGGAGAACGTTCCGCTCGTACTGCAACCTTCCAAACCGGATGACCTTCCAAAGCAGAATACCCTTGCAGAAGTGTTTGCGCAGGTAGAAAAAGACCTGACGGAAGCGGAAGCACATTTGCCGGTTCAATGGGACGATCCGAATGTAGGCCGGCCTACGAAAGGCGCAGTACGAGCCTTTCTCGCGCGGGCTCGCATGCAACAGCGCAAGTGGCCGGAGGCAAAAGCGGCGCTGGATTACTTTTTCACCGGGCAGGGCATGGGAAGATATGGGCTCGTCGCGAACTTCCAGGATAACTTCACGCATTTGAACGAGAATAACCGGGAATCCGTATTCGAGATACAATTTTCTGATGTCAATAAAGGCGGCGACGGCGATGATCCCAATCAGAACATGGGCACCAATCGTCCGCAGTTCTTCGCCCCCAGAGGCATCGGCTGGTCGGATGGACAGGCGCGATACTGGATGGTGGATGAATTCAAAAAAGAGAAAACGGCCGCCGGTACCCTGGACCCGCGTCTCCGGTATTCACTTTTCTATCCTTCTCTGGAAGCGGATTTTGGCGACAAGATCTACGGCCGTAGCTGGCAATGGGGAAATGATGAAGCCTGGTTCAGAAAGTATCAGCGCGACTACTACCGTACGAATGAAGATTATTTCGCGCAGGATAATTTCAGGCTGGTACGTTATGCCGATGTGCTGTTGATGTATGCGGAAGTATTGAATGAAAATGGACAAATTACCGATGCGGCAAAGTATGTGGACAGTGTACGAAGCCGCGTGGGTATGTTGCCGCTGGCTACCGCGCACCCGGAAGCGCTGCTCGGGAAGGACGCATTCCGCGAAAGATTGAAAACGGAACGAATGCTGGAATTGTGCGGGGAAAGTGTACGCTGGGCCGATCTGAAGCGCTGGGGTGACCTGGAAACGCAGGTGGGAGTGGACAAAGTAGCACTTCGGGACCCCGATTTCAAAAATTTCAAAGTAGGGAAGCACATCCGGCTGCCCATCCCGCAGATCGAAGTACTGAATAATTCAAATCTTAAACAGAACGATAAATATTAGCATTCATGATGAGACATCTTAGCATTATTCTTTGCATCTCCATTGTATTTGCCCATTGTCAACCTTCAGCGAAGCATGCAGAAGAAGGGCGCGGGAAATGGACGGCCGAACAGGCGAACGAATGGTACGGGAAACAGGCCTGGCTGGTAGGATGTAATTATATCCCCGCCACTGCCATCAACGAACTGGAAATGTGGCAGGCAGAAAGTTTCGATACCGCCACTATCAATAAGGAACTGGGCTGGGCGGCAGAGATCGGTATCAATACGGTCCGCGTTTACCTGCATGACCTGCTGTGGCAGCAGGATGCTGAAGGATTTTTGAAACGAATGGATATCTTTCTGCAAATCGCGCAGCGGCATCATATCAAGCCATTGTTCGTGTTGTTCGATTCCTGCTGGGATCCTTTTCCGAAGACGGGCAGGCAGCGCGAGCCCAAACCGCATGTGCACAATTCAGGATGGGTGCAAAGTCCGGGTTATGAGGCGCTGAAAGATTCCACACAGTATCCGCGGCTGGAAAAGTATGTGAAAGGTGTGGTTTCAAAATTCGCAGCGGACGACAGGGTGCTGGGATGGGACATCTGGAACGAACCGGATAATATGAATCACTCCTCTTATGGAAAAGTGGAATTGCAGGATAAGATCAATTATGTGCTGCCCTTGCTCAAAAAATCGTTTGAATGGGCAAGGTCTGTGCATCCGTCACAACCGCTCACTTCCGCGGTATGGGCCGGCGACTGGTCCGCTCCCGATAAACTGAAACCCGTTGAAAAGGTGCAGCTGGATGAATCAGACGTCATCACATTTCATAATTATGACAGTGCGCATGAATTTGAAAAGCGGATCAAGTGGCTGCAACCTTTGGGAAGGCCCGTTATCTGTACAGAATACATGGCGCGTGGCAATGGCAGCTTTTTTGAAGGCTCCCTGCCAATCGCCAGGCAGTATCATGTAGGCGCCTACAACTGGGGACTGGTAGACGGGAAAACGCAGACGAAATATGCATGGGACAGCTGGCAGAAACAATATACCGCCGCGCCGGAACTCTGGTTCCATGAAATATTCCAGACAGACGGAACGCCTTACCGGCCAGAGGAAACCGCTTTAATCAAACAACTCACTTCCCGGTAATACATATGAAGCAGCTGTTTTGTTTTATACAGGGGCTATTGATCGCGGGCATTGTACAGGCACAGCTTTCCAATCCCCTGCTGCCTTCCGGTGCAGATCCCTGGAGTATCTATAAGGATGGGTATTACTATTACACACATACTGCGGCGGACCGGATCATTATCTGGAAAACGAAGCGCATTGCCGATCTGAAAACGGCGGAACAGAAAACCATCTTCATCCCACCGGCAGGAACGGCCTATTCAAAGAATCTCTGGGCCCCGGAGATTCATTTCCTGGAAGGTAAATGGTATGTGTATTTTACCGCGAACGGGAATGGCAGCGATCATCGGTTGTTTGTACTGGAAAATGCTTCCGCCGATCCTTTGCAGGGGGAATGGACATTCAAGGGAAAAATTGCAGATCCTTCGGACAAGTGGGCGATTGACGGTTCTGTGTTCACGTATAAGGGAACGATGTACCTGGTATGGTCAGGATGGGAGGGAGACAAGAACGGGCAGCAGGACATTTACATCGCGAAGATGAAAAACCCCTGGACGATCGAAGGCAACCGGTCGCGCATCTCCAGCCCGGTACTGAGCTGGGAAAGAGACGGCGATATCCGGCACCCGAATTTCACCGAGCATGTGAACGTAAATGAAGGCCCGCAACCTTTGCTGCACGATGATCGTTTGTTCATCATCTATTCCGCCAGCGGTTGCTGGACGGATAACTATGCGTTGGGAATGCTCACGTTTGATAGCAAAAAAGATCCGCTGGACAGCACGGCCTGGCACAAACACCCCGAGCCGGTTTTCAAAAAGTCTGAGAAGAATGGCGTATATGCGCCCGGGCATAACTCCTTTTTTACATCACCGGACGGCAAGGAAGACTGGATACTCTATCATGCCAATTCAAAACCGGGCCAGGGTTGCGGCGGAAAGCGCTCGCCTCGCGCCCAGCGGTTCACGTGGAAAGATGATGGCACGCCGGATTTTGGAGAACCCTTGCCCGAAGGCCCCCTCCCGATCCGGTGGAGCACCAGCACGATGATCAATAATGTGCCCGTGTTCGAAGATAAAGGCCCCGTTACCGAAGCCGGAGGCACCCAACCAAGAGAACACGGCAAGTACGGCGCCCAGTACGGACGCATGTTGCTGATGGGAGATAAAACCTGGCTCGCTGCGTATACGGTTTCCAGGAATGATGGCTATCAGAAAGACAGTAAGGGTGGTTTGCAACTGGAGATCTCCCGCAGTTCCGACCAGGGCAGGACCTGGAAAGTTATCGGATCAGTGGCGGAACCGGGAAGAGATGTGGACAATGCACAGATGATCCGCCTGAAAGACGGAAGCATTCTGCTTGCCTGCCGCTCCGTGCGCTGGCAGGAATCGTACCGCCTGCCCGTCTATCGCAGCACGAACGGCGGTATTACCTGGAAAAAATACAGCCTGATAGATAGCAATGAAGGTGCGCCCGGAACGCTGGGAAAGCCCGATCAGGGCATGTATGAACCGCACCTGCTTTTCCTGGATAACGGGGAACTGGCCGTGATGTACGCTAACGAGAAATACGCAAAGCAATACAGCCAGATCATTTCACAGCGGATATCCAAAGATAACGGGAGAACCTGGGGAGAAGAACGGAAAGTGGTGCTCGATCCCGCACATCCATCCTCCAGGCCCGGCATGCCTGTATGGACGAAAATGAAGAACGGCCGTTATATGCTCACTTATGAGATCTGTGGCCCCGAACAATGCGCTATTTACTATAAGACCAGCGATGATGGTGTTCACTGGCCGGAGGGATTGGGTACCCCCATTCCCGATCAATTTGGAGCGCCCTATGTACTTTCATTGCATGATGGCCGCCTTGTGCTTACCTCCAATAAAAGCAATGTTTCCGTCAGCGACGATTTCGGGCTCCACTGGAGAACGCAGGAACGGGCTTGGGAGCAAACGCTGTGGCCTTCTCTTTATGAGATCAGCGAAAAGGAGATCGGAGCTGTGAATTCCGTGCAGCGGAAAGAAGGCGGGCATGCCATACAGGTGAGATTCGGGGAGTTGTGATTACTTCTCCGTTACCGCCCATTCCAGGATGGCTATGGGTTTGTTGCTCAATGCCGCCAGCGCGTCATATATTTCATCCATTTTTTCGGTGAACGAAATGTATTCCTCCCCGGGTTTTTGTGCGCCATATACGCTCACCCCCAGCCAGTCGATGTAATTGTCGCCGGGATAATACCAGCGGATATCATTCCAGGGGAGGTCCGGACTGCTGTCAGCATTTACATGAAAGAACCAGGTGACATTCAGGGCCTGGTTTTTTTTGAACAGATCAATGATATGGCGATAGGCGTCCCTGAACCTTTCCGGTCCGTCCGGGTAATTTGGATCACCGTATCCGTCCGTTATCCCGGCACCATTGTATTTTCCATTCCAGGGGAACCAGTCGCCGTTCATTTCCGTTCCAAATTCCATCAACACCGGGCATTTCAGTTCCCTTATCTTTTCTGCGTATGCCTTCAGGTCGGTATCCCACTTGCCGTCGATGATGTCCTGCAGGGTATAAAGAGGGTCCGGGCCGCCTTCTGTAAACTTTGACCGTGGCATCAGCCGGATGAAAGGCGTTTTTCCGCAGCTTTTGATGGCCTGAATACTGGAAGCGGGGAAACTGATCCTGTTATACCAGTTGCTCGAAAAATACGCCCAGGCAATTTTTTTTCCGGAGAGCTTTTCAAACCCCTTCACGCTTTCATCACTTACTTCATCCTCCGTACTTCCGAACTTTGGAAATGCGCCATGGTAGATGTGATCTCTGTCTTCCTGCAGCTTGTTGTCCCGGAAGGTCAGGGAATCCGAGAACAGAGGATGACTCACACCATTTTGATAAGCCTTCAGACTTGCTTTCGAGGAGTTGATCTGCAGGTATGATTTTCCAAAATTCTCATGCCACCAGGCCTCTGCTTTGATCCGGGGATACTTCCCGCTTTGCAACGCTTCGAATGCTTCCCTGATCCAGGTTGCTTTGGAGTCGTTTGTTTTTTTGACCCGAACGTTCCTGAACTCCTTTTGTTGACAAGAGGTAGATGCAGAAATGGATGTAAGCAGAAGAACTGCCAGCAGCAGTCTGTCAGGTACGATTTTCATGGACATGGTTTTGAACTGGTTTCAGTATAAGCACGTTCCGACTGTAAAACAGGGGAGTCAGTCACTTTCCTATGCCTTGTGCGTAAAAAAGTAAAAGTGATGGGAGGAGGAGGGATATTGGTGATATGAATTATATGATGTAAATTACTATATATCTTACTGTAAAGCAGCTGTCCCTTTGCCCGGATATTCGCGAGCGCCTCAAGATTAACCAATTGTTAAGCAGTGAGGGATGTTTCATTTCGAAACGAATATATATAAAGCCCCTTCCTTTATGCGTTTTTTGATCCCTGTTCAATTATTCATGCTACTGCCAGCGCTTTGCCTGCTCGCGGGGGCTTGTAAGAAAAACAATGCCGTTACACCGGAACGGTCAACCAAATACGGGCTGGTGGCGGGTAACTGGAAGCAGCAGGATATTGTACTGGCCATCGCCGTAAAGCTGAACCGGCAGAATATCCCGGCCGGTACCAGCATGATCTCGCTTGCGCCATTGCTCGGGCCCGCCGGTGCTCAGTTCACCTGTACCCAAACGAACACATACCAGTTCGGGACAGACGGGAGTTTTTCCGTGAATGGCTGTACAGACCTGATATTGCCGGTAGTGCGCAATAGCGGCACCTGGGACCTGGATGTGCATGACGCCGTTTTGAAGCTCGTTTCCGTGAAAGGGGAAAATGATCCGCATTGGATCGAAAATGCAGACAGCAGCAACCTGGCCCTTTCCCTGACGGTTACGATCCCGGGTATTGCCACCGTGCCGCTGATATTGAAACTGAAGAAATAACGCACCGTAACAATCATATAACCGGCTCTTCCTTGCTTTTCATACAGGCAGGCCGGATATTTATCGGCAACTATGGAAAGTATTGTACAAGACATTATTGATGGAAATGCGGATCGCTTCAAGATGGTATACCAGCAATACCATGCGAAACTCTATTTCTATATATTGAAGTGTACACATTCGGCTTACATCGCAGAAGAAACGGTACAGCTTTCCTTTATCCTGCTGTGGGAAAAACGGGAAAAATTATCCGTTCATTTTAATATCTCCACCCAGATATTTCGTATAGGCAAGAGCGTTATGACAGACCTGCTCCGGAAGCAACAGGTACGGAACAGGCACACGCAGTTGCTGATGCGGGAGACGGATGACTGGTATATGGAGCCTGATCTGGTGGTGAAGGAAGAGCTGAAGCAGGTGTGCGACGGCATAGAACAGTTATCGCCGGTAAGAAGGCATGTTTTCAAGCTGAGCCGCTTTGAAGGGCTGCCGCATAAAGAGATCGCGAAACAATTGTCTATCTCTCCCAAAACAGTGGAGAATCATATCGTACGGGCTATCCGCCAGTTGAAGAGTTCCCTGTTCTCTCTTTTTTTATGATGATGTGGTGAGGGATTTACTGCTTTCAAACGAATACTTGAATATGAAGCATGCAGCAACACTTATAGAAAAGTTTCTCCGGGATGAGTGCAATGAAAATGAAGTGCAGCTCGTGAAAGCATATATTGCCCGTCATCCGGAAGTTTTGCAACCATATTTAACGGAAGAAAGCTGGCATTCCTTTCATCCGGAGGAGGCGCTGCCGGAGCAGGTATCCGGGCGAATGATGGAAGTGATCGTGCAACATGCATTCCGGAAGAGAAGCAGTATGAAACGATATTATACCTGGGCGGCCGTGTTGCTGTTGCTCATTTCAGGCGGCTTGCTATGGTTGTTCTTCCCGCACGCGCCTGCGGCAGGAACAGCGATGGAGGTTTCCGCGAAAGCGAATGTAGTGCAGGAAACGCCCATGCTGACGAAAGTAAATCATCTCCGCAAAACGATGCTGTTGCACCTGAGTGATGGCAGTATCGTGGAGCTGGCCCCGGGCAGTGAGGTACAGTACCGGCAACACTTTGCAGGCAACCGCCGGGATGTATACCTGAAAGGGCAGGCGCTGTTCCGGGTAGTGGCAGATAAAGACCGTCCGTTTACCGTATATGCCGGGCGCCTGGGCACTACCGCATTGGGCACTGTTTTCAGTGTGACGGCCTGGGAAGGGAAAGGCGTAACGCAGGTGCAGCTTATCAGCGGTAAAGTGGTGGTAAGACCGGAGCATGTAAAAGGGTCGCACAGGATGAAGGATGTTTACCTGGCACCCGGCCAGCATCTGCAATACGACCAGCATAAAATGCTGGCATCCGTGAGCATGCTGAATAAGGCCGGCATCCGGCATAACAGGAGCATAACACCGGCACTGGTAAAAGAAGTGATGGTATTCAACAACGAGCCGCTGGTGAGTATTTTCCGGCGCCTGAGCGAAAAGCATGGCGTGGAGATCCGGTATATGGAGAGCGAGCTGACCGGCATGAACTTCACAGGCGTCTTTGATGGCAATAAAGAAACGCTGGAAGATTTCCTGGCCACGATAGGTACGTTAAATGGCCTGGCCATTCATCATAAAAATCATATTGTCTATATAGGGCAGTAATTCCTGAAATATCCTGCTGTGTTGTGACGGATGCCGCCATGGAGGCGGTGCGGAGTTCCTTTACCTGAAAACGAGATCATTATGCGCATACCCATCAGTCCGTTGAAAATTTTTATGCTATTACTACTATGCGGGTTACTGTTTTCCCCAAGCCTGTGGGCACAGCAATTCCGCCCCTCCGCCATCGGGATGGTGCGTAACGAAAGTAATGAGCCGCTTGCCGGCGTGATGGTGAGAGTAGAGAATACCGGCAACAAAGTGCTGGCCAGTACCAGTACGAATGAAAAGGGGATCTTCACATTCACGAAACTGCCTTCCGGTGGTCCTTACCAACTGATCCTTTCACAGGTGGGCTACTGGCCGGATACGCTTTCAGGTTATATGATCAATGATTCCAGCAAATTATCCCTGTCTGTTGTGCTGAAAAAAAAAGTAGAGGAACTCGAAACAGTGCAGGTAACAGCGCTGGGCATAAAAAGGGAGAAAAAAGCGTTGGGTTATTCTGTGGAGGAGCTGGGAGGCAGGGAATTCAACCGGGTGGCACAGGAGAATCCGCTGAATGCCATATCGGGAAAGGTGGCGGGGGTGACGGTCAACGCCACCGGCGGACCGGGCTCTTCCGTGAGTATGATCATCCGTGGCGCTACCTCCCTGAGCAGCGATAACCAACCGCTGTTTGTGGTAGACGGTGTGCCGGTGGCCAACACCATCAATAACGTCAGCCAGATCGGGCGATCCAATATGGTAGATTATGGCAATGCTATTTCCGATATCAACCCGGATAACATCGCCAGTGTAACGATCCTGAAAGGCCCCAGCGCAGCGGCATTGTACGGATCACGGGCAGGCAACGGAGTAGTGCTGATTACCACCAAAACGGGACGGAAGGTGGACCGTGTGACGGTGGATGCTTACGTGAACACGGTGTTTGATATGCCTTATAAGTACCTCAAATGGCAAACAAAATTCGGGGCCGGACAATTGTCCGGAATTCCTTTTTCGCGCAGCGGTAATCTGCTGACGAACCCTTTTGGCACCATCATACAGGAAAAAGTGGACGCTACCTTTGGCGCGGAGCTGGATATGGGATATGAGGAAGTGCAGTGGAACAGTCCGCTTGATAAAGACGGTAAACCGATACCCATGCCACTGGTGTCACACAAGAACAACGTGAAGAATTTCGTGAACACCGGGATCACTACTATCGCCGGCGCTTCCGTCGCGAACAACAACGGGAAGATCGCGTACCGGCTTTCCTATTCCAACACCTCCAACAAAGGCATCATTCCCAATACCGATCTTTATAAAAATACCCTGAACCTGAATTCGAGCCTGCAGGTGAATACAAAGTTCAGCATCAGCACCAATATCGATCTCAGCCGGAACAATTCCAATAACCGCGCGGCCGGCGACCGTGGTGCCAATCCCCTGCAGGCAGTCTACAGCATTTCTCCCCACATTGATGTGCGCGATTTGCGGGATTACTGGATGCCGGGGCAGGAAGGGCTTCAGCAGCGTACACAATACAATGGCGGATTCAACAATCCCTATTTCCTGGCGTATGAAGTAAAGAACGGGTTCGTGCGGGACCGGGTGTTCGGTAATATCCGGGCAGACTGGCAGATACTTCCTTCCCTCAGCCTGATGGTCCGCTATGCGCTGGACAATTACAATGAGAAGCGCACAACGAAAATTGCCAACAGTTATCTCAATAATCCCGGAGGTGCTTTTGGCATCATCGATATCCGGCATTTCGAACGTAATATAGATCTGCTGGCCACTTACAAGAAGACCATCCGCCATGTTGATCTGTCCGTTTCCGCCGGCGGTAATATGCGTTACCAGACAGGCGGGAATGTGACTACCTCTACCAAAGACGGTACGGGCCTGAATACACCGGGAGTGTATACTATCCAGAACATTTCTCCCGCCAACCTGAACTATTACAGCAGCACGTTTGAAAAAGGCGTGAACAGCATATACGGGATGTTGAACATCGGTTACAGGGGGATGGCCTATCTGGATATAACGGGCCGTACGGATTGGTCCAGTACGCTTCCGCAGGCGGCGTCCTATTTTTATCCGTCCACTTCTCTCAGCATATTGGTTAATGAAATAGCGGGCATCACTTCCGGCAGGATCAACCTCATCAAATTGAGAGGCGGCGCGGCCCGCGTGGGAAATGATGCGGCGCCTTATCAGTTGCTGGCTACTTTGGGAAGCGTTGGCGCATGGGGAAACATTCCGAGGCTGGCAACATCAGGCACCCTGCTGAATCCCTCCCTGAAACCCGAGATCGCCACATCTTATGAAGGCGGGCTGGATGTGAACCTCTTCCGGAACCGTTTGCGGTTTGCGGCCACTTATTATATCGTGGAAAACAAGAACCAGATATTCAATCCCAAGATACCGCCGTCCTCCGGCTATTCTTCCCGGAGCATCAATGCAGGCCTGCTCAAAAGCCGGGGCGTGGAGCTGTCACTCGGGGGAACACCCTTGCAGCGGAAAAACTGGCGATGGGACGTGGATGTCAACTTCACAAGGAACAGAACGAGGATTATGTCCCTCCCGATTGATATGCCGTACTACACGTTATGGGAAGAGGGCAAAGGGGGAGCATGGACGTATGTGGGCGAGGATATCGGGGATATATACGATGCCCAGCTGGTGACGGTTACAGACAGATCATCTCCCTATTATGGCTATCCCTTGCTGGATAATATCGGTAAATGGCAGAGCATAGATGCCGCCAATACGCGGAACAGGATCGGCAACTTTAACCCGGATTTTATCATGGGCATGCAAACAGCGGTGTCTTACAAGAACTTCACCCTGAGCATAACGCTGGATTGGCGGAATGGCGGCGACTTTGTATCGCAGACCTACCGCTATGGAGAGGAGCATGGTAATTCCCAACTGTTCCTGGACAAGCTGATCAATCCCGGCAATATGAAAGGGAAGGAGCTGCGGGATTATCTGGTCAGTCAGCAGGACAGGCTGGTGCTTCCGCACGGAAATTATTTTCCGCTGGTAGGCGGCCCCACGCCTGAGTATAACAGCTTCCCCTTTACCTATGGCCCCTACGTATTACCCTACGGCGGCGTATTCATTCCGGGCGTCAGAGCTACGGGCTTCGACAGCAATGGTAACCCTACCGGCTATACGGAAAACCTGGGCAATGCAGGAACGCTCACGCTGCCTTACGCAGGTAGTACTGCATGGGCATTTACGAGGGCCTTCCTTTTTCCGGCATCTTACCTGAAGATGCGGGAAGTATCATTGTCCTGTGAGCTGCCCCGCCGGTGGATCAGCACCGCGAAGCTCCAGCGTGCCAGCTTTGCTGTGTACAGCCGGAATATCATCCTGTGGACGGCGGCAAAGATCGGGATAGATCCGGAAAACGCCTATCAGCCTTCCACCAGCGTGCAAGGCTCCGGCATGCAGTTCAAACAGGGAATTGAAAGATACAATGTAACGCCCTGGTCCATTCCTGTGGGTGCAAAACTGAATATAACCTTTTAAGCGGTCTAAATGAGACATATGCATACTATTCGTACATCCATCATACTCGGCTTCGCAGGAGCCTGTCTTGTTTTTTCTTCCTGCAAAAAGAACCTGCTGAAAATGAACGAGGACCCGAATGGCGCCAATCCTGCTACCGTGAACCCGAACCTGGTATTGCCCACTGTGCTCACTTCCACGGGCATGCTGATCGTGAACCTTGGTTATCAGGATATGGCCGGTGTGATGCAGCACACGCAGAAAGACGGCTGGACGGGCACGCACAATGAATACGACTGGGCCGGGTCTAACAGTTGGACGGAGTATTATGACATCCTGCGGAACAACCAGCTGGTATATGAGCGGGGCGTCGCATTGAACAGCGAAATGCATCAGGGCGTGGCGCTGGTAATGAAATCTCTGCTCTTCGGCATGATCACCGATCTCTGGGGAGATGCACCGTATACGTATGCGCTGCAGGGGCAAAAGGGCGGCACGGAAAACATCCTGCCCGCATTTGATCCGCAACAAACCATTTATACCGGCATACTGGCAGACCTGGAAAAGGCCAACACCCTGCTTTCCAAACCAAAAAGCGCTTACAACAATCCGATCGATGTGGTGGATGTATATTATCAGGGTGAGCCGGTGAAATGGCGGAAAATGGCGAATTCCCTCGCCCTGCGGTACTACATGCGCCTGTCAGAGAAACTTCCGGATGTAGCCAGGGCCGGTATCGAAAAGATCATGGCCAGTCCCGCGCAGTATCCACTGATCCTGAGCATAGACGGATCGGAAGATGCCACGATGTCCTTCCCCGGCAACAGCAACGCAGATTCCTGGCCTGCGAACGTGGTGTACGACAGCGACAGCAGCAATTACCGCAGGCTGAAAATGTGCAGCACGCTGGTGAACACCCTGCAATCCCTCCGCGATCCCAGGCTGGGCGTATGGGCTGCCAAAGTGCAATGTTTTTTGCGGGTAGATGACACCAAACCCGCCGGTACCGGTAATGTGTATAAGCCGGTAGATACCGTAGTGGGCGGCGAAAGCAGGAAGGTGCGGTATATTTCGCCAGACGTGCTGGCTGCGAGAGGATTGACGGTGAATGATATCAACCAGGATGAAAATTATGTGGGACTTCCGCCGGCCATTCCTGGTCCGGCTGTATATAACCTTAGTCCGGATGCGAGCCAGGCCTCCCGGAACCCGCATGTTTCCTGGCTCAGTGACATCTACAAGCAGGCCAAAGGCCCCCTGCTGAAAGCAAGGCTGATCTCGGCCGCGGAAGTGCATTTCATACTGGCGGAAGCTTCCGCAGTGAAAGGCTGGGCGGCGGGCGATGCGGCAACGCATTACAATGCCGGCATCCAGGCTTCCCTGAATGTCTGGGGCGTTGGCGGTTATGCGAGCGCTTACCTCGCACAGCCTGCCGTGAAGTTCAATAATACGCAGCAGCAGATCATCCTCCAGAAATGGATCGCCAGTTGGACGGCCGCAGCAGAAGCATGGTTTGATTACAAGCGGACAGGCTATCCGGTATTGCGGGGAGGCCCCAACGCCAAAGCGCCCGTTGTGCCGGTGCGGTTGTATTATATGCTGGATGAGCGCAACCTGAACAAAGCCAGCGCTACGCAGGCCATGGAAAAACTGGAAGTGACCAGCTATTCCGCCTATGGCGCCAATGGTATCAGGAACAGTCCCTGGTCGAAGCCCTGGGTGCTGCAGGGCACCGGTAAACCCTGGTGATCTGTCGCCGGAATAATTTGTTATATTTCATTAATCAGTTTATATATGAAACATCGCTTGCTCAATACCCTCGTTATTTTCCTCTCCGGCATGACCACCCTGTTCGCCCAGCAGCCCGTTACTCCGGCTACTGCGTTGAAAAGCTACCTGAACAACGGCGACGCCTCGTTCAAATGGGAGATGAAAGATTCTTTCGATATCCCTAACGGTAAAGCTTATAGCCTGTTGCTCACATCGCAGCAATGGCGGGAGTACACCTGGAAGCACCAGCTGACCATATTTGTACCGCAGGATATCCGGTACGACAGTGCCATGCTCTTTATCACCGGCGGCGCCCTGAAAGAAGGGCTGCCAAATTGGAATGGCGCTGACGATGCTCTCTTTCAACAGATTGGCAAGACCGCCGTCATTAATCATGCGATCACCGCGGTATTGCGGCAAACGCCCAACCAGCCACTCTTTGGTAAGCTCACGGAAGATGCGCTGATCTCCTACACCCTTCACCAGTTCAAGAAGGATGGGGATTACACCTGGCCTTTGTTGTTCCCCATGGTGAAAAGCGCGGTAAGAGCGATGGATGCGATGCAGGAGTTTTCCGGTGAAAAAGTGGGGCGAAGGGTGAAGGGCTTCCTGGTTTCCGGCGCATCCAAACGTGGCTGGACCACCTGGCTGACAGGTGCTAACGACAGCAGGGTAGTGGCCATTGCCCCCATGGTGATCGATGTGCTGAACATGCCGGTAAGCCTGGATTACCAGATAAAAACCTGGAAAGCGTATAGCGATCAGATAGAAGATTACGTGAAGCTGGGCATCCCGCAAACTGTGCACAGCGCGGAAGGAGTGGCTATTAACACGATGATCGATCCATATGCGTACAGAAGCACTTTGTCCATGCCCAAAATGATATTCATGGGTACGAATGATGAATACTGGGTAGTAGATAATATCAAGAATTACATCGATAGCATCCCCGGTAAAAATCTCATCAACTATGTACCGAACGCGGGCCACGGCCTTGGGGATAAGGTGCAGGCGTTTGAAGGATTGAGCGCTTTCTTCGGCATGACACTCCGGAAGCTGTCGTATCCTGAATGCCGCTGGACCACCCGTACGCATAAAAAGGATATACAATTGACCGCCACCGCAACAGCTGACCAGTTGGTGGACGTGATCCTGTGGTCTGCCAACTCAACAGACCTGGATTTCCGCAATGACAAATGGGAATCCAAAAGTTTGGGGCTGGCGCACAGATCGAAAGTGAGCGTTACGACCACCTTTCCACAGAGCGGCTATCGCGCTTTTTACGTGGACCTGAAATACCAGAACAAAACCGGCGGCACCTACACCGTAAGTACACGTGTATTCGTGACCGATACCAAAGCAATATTGTAACCCATGCCACGCATTTTCCTGTTGGCCATTGCCCTGCTGGTAGTAGCCTCTGCTGCCGCGCAAGAGCTGCCGGCCGTTAAGCGCCCGCTGGTGGTGATCGCACATCGTGGCAATCATGTGGCTGTGCCGGAAAACACAGTAGCTGCTATTGCCGCCACCATTGCCTGTGATGCGGATTATGTGGAGCTGGACCTGCGCACCACTCTGGATGGTAAGCTGGTGCTCATGCACGATGCTACGGTAGACCGAACAACAGATGGTAAAGGGCGCGTAGCAGACCTCACACTCGCCGCGATCAAAGATATGAAGATACGCAGCACGGACGGAAAGGAATACCGGGTGCCGACGTTTGAAGAAGCGTTGCAGGCCTGCAAAGGAAAGTTGAATATCTATCTCGATTTCAAATCCGCCGATGTGACCGCTGCCTGGGAACAGTTGAAAGCAGCGGGCATGGAGAAACGGGTGGTCGTATATCTGAACAGTCGGGAACAATATAGCACCTGGCGGACAATAGCACCGGCGGTACCATTGATGACCAGCCTGCCGGCGGAAATCAAAACAACGGAGCAATTGGCGATTTTCTTACAGCAGACGCAGATACGCGTACTGGATAATATCACCGATTCCGCTATGATAGCGGTAGCGCGGCAATACCATGTGATGGTGTGGCTGGATGTGCAACATCCGGCGGAGGGGCCTGCGGATTGGAAAGAGGCGATGGAGAAGGGGGTGCAGGGGATGCAGACGGATCATCCGGAGGCATTGGTGAGGTTTCTGGATAGAAGATAGGACTTAGCGTTGAAGGCTGATCGAAATTGATCAGCCTTCTGTATTAAGCTTGCAGCGTCTCATGGAACAATCGTATAGCTTGGCCCACCCAGTAACCCAAGGGAGGTCCAGCGACAACCCGGTACCGGGTTCATGCTTCCGTCATAACGGCATCCGGACACGCCAGAGGTGATGAAATAAGACTGCTGGCCGGGTTCGAGCGTGATAACACTATTATAACCGCCGTAAATGGAAGGATGCTCGTAAGTGCTGATGCTGTATTTGACCTGTAGCCTGCGGGGCAGATTCAGCGGTATCGTACCGGCTGCATCGCTGAAAACATTCACACTGAGATAGGAAGTGTAATCATCTTCCCATTCGCTGCTTCTGTCGTCAATACCATATACAGCCTTCAGGTATACAGGTCGATAAAGCGCATTGGCCGATTCAATATCGCCCTGGGAAAGGGCGCAGATATTGGGCCAGTATTCGGGGGGTCCGGTCAGGCGTGAGATGGTGCGAATGCCGGTATTATAAACGAAATTGCCGTCAGTGATAATGGAAGGATACAACATAATAGATTCAAAATCGAAGGTGCCGATATCCAAACCATTCTCACCCTGCTCCACATAGGTTTGGAAATTGAACTGCATCTCCGGCCGGATGTTGTTCCAGTTGATACTGATGAAACTATTGCGATCAGCCCTCGACTGCTCATGAAAGAAGCCAATGGCATGGCCCAGTTCATGTATCAGCGTACAGGAGCTGTTCTGGACGAAATTAACGGTCTGTGCACCGCCTTTTCTGCCGATGAAAGAATTGTTTGAATTGCTGCCAGTGAATTCGATATAGTCGGCCTGATTGGTGCGGGGTACGAATCGGATCGCGGTTTTTGATTCCCAGTGTTGAATGGCCCGGCTAATAGAAGTATCGCCTGTGGTTGTTACGTTTGCATTGATTGTGTAAGGAACTACGCCACCAGGCCAGAGCTTGATAACGTCTCCGGTAACTGCGCGGGCATTGGGGGCGGCCTGAAGCATAAGCCTGACCTGCTCTTGCGTAAACAGAATATCGCCTTCCATCCGGTAATATTCACCGGATTTTTCGACATAGAATACGGATTTTCCTTTTTCGATCTTGATCACCTGGCCAGGGATGTAGCTCTTAGGGAAGTAGAAATTGCCTGCCTGTTGGCTGGTCTCAACAGGGGAGGGAGGTGGAAGTTGAGGGTTCAGGTTTTCTTTGCTCTTGCAGCCGAACCAACAGGCAGCAAGTAGTGCGAGTAAGGGTGTTACAGGTTTCATATAACTGGGTTTAAGATGATAGCGGGGTTCGTGCATGGTTTATATATGCGCTGAATACAGACCAGCGATCCGGTGCGGGCCGTTTAGTTAGCATTGGGCAACAACCGGGCTGATTCTTCTTTTCAAGATAGCAGATGTGTATAGGTTGACGTCTTAGCTTTTCAAATATAATGTAAATTTTGCAGGATCTGCCAGATCGGACGGGTAAATGATCTAATTGTTGCTGTCAAAATTGCTGTGTTGCTTGTATGTGTACAAGACGACTGTTTACCGGGTGGATCTCATCGCTTTTACCACCTTGAGGGATTTGTCAGTTAAAAACTTTTTGTATTCCCTGGTTTCGCAGCCATAGATTGCAATCCTGCCTTCCTTATTGCTATGTACTCCCCACCCGTAGCGCTTTGTCAGCGGGGAAGCCCTTAAGCAGGGCTGCCCTTTTGAGAAAAACTCTTCTCTTGCTTTTTGTTGTTGGCTGGATGCAATATTATTCCGTCTGGCAAATGTTTGAAAGATCACATCGTCAGATGTGAATTTGTAAGGATTTTTGATGATCATATCGAATTGGATAGATGCGATGGTCTCTTCGCCGCCTTTCAATGGAGGAACCTCTCCGTTTTTTGCCGGGCAATCTTCCGCTACTTCGATAAAGGTATCCTCGTAGTTTGTGCTGTGCGTTTTCATGGTATTCGTGTTGTGTTGCAATTTAAGTAAATCAGCATGATTTCCTGCGCTTGCTCCCGGAGCCACTGCAAAGAACAGGCAGCGAAACTTATAAAATAGAAAAAAAACAGAATCAAAATTTTTTTTCTTTATTTTTTTTGATTTTTCTTTGTGCTATCATGTGACAAGTAACACGTCCCTGTACAGTTTGTTTGTTCAATTGCGAATAAAGCCTCGCTTACCGCGATCCTGAAAACAGAGTCATTTATTTTATTAAACCTATACATTTGAGACATGCACCGATTGTTTAACGCCCGTTTTATGCTATTTAACGCCCTTATAGCAGCAGATCCCGAGCCTTTACACAGGACTTCCCTACAGCCCTTTTTAACGGAATCCACGGATTTGTTTAAGGAATAACGCAGCTTATTCCGGTCAGGCAATTTTATTATTGAATTTTCACATCGCCGGCACAGGCGTCTTTTCATTCATCTGAAGTGATGCATGACAGGGACTCGTTGTGCCCGATACTCACCCCTTTTTTGTCTTCATATGCGCATTCTATTTTCACTAGCATGCCTGGTGTTGCTATTTAACACCGCCTTTGCACAGCAGGTATCTTTAAAGGTTTCCAAAGACACGGTCAGGATTGAGAATGCTGAGCTGATCATCGAGAATTCCAGCAAACAGAATGGTGGATTCCTTTTCAATCAGAACAGTGGCCGTACGGCTTTCCGCAAGCTGGGAAAAGCATTTCAGTTCAAACCCGGCGCCCCCAATTTTCCTGCAGTGGGTGCAAGCACTTACAAGGATTCCGCTTTTATCAAAAAACATGTGAAAGTCTGGCGGAACGGACTTTTTCAGTATCGTAATTATGCCAAAGGGATCACTTTTGATAATGCTATCGGGGAGATCACTTTTTATCCGGCATTGGCGGATACGGACAATATCTACATTGAAGCTTCGGAAGGCTTTGATACCGATGATCCGCAAGCGCCCACCGGCACAGCATCCAATCTGAAGGAGCTAAACGCGGGTGTCTTCGATAATGGAGACAATACTTTTGTGCTTCGGTGGACCACCAATCATACCTCCCTGTACCATAAACCGAAAGTTGTAGGTATTGGTTCTTCTACACTGGAAGGGGTGGGTACTTCCTACCCCGACAGGCTCACGGACAGGATCAGTGCCTGGCTGACGGCTAATACCATTTCTCCCACCTGGGTGAATATTGCCGTAGGGGGCTATACTACCAAGAACGTAATGCCCGTGGATATGGGAGGAACTAAAGGTCACAATATTGAAACTGCGCTAAGCCTTAACCCTGATTTTATCTATTGTGTGCTGACCAGCAACGATGCCAGCAATAACATCGATGTGGGTGTTTCCATGGCAAACATGCATTACCTCGATAATCTGGCGCGCAGCAAAGGAGTGCCGATCATTTTCCATACCACGCAACCCCGCGCCGGAATGAACGCTTACCAGTACAATTTGCTGTGGGGTTTGGGCGACAGTATCCGGAATGCCTGGCCCAACCGGGTGGTTGATGTATACAATCTCATCGCAGACCCCAGCAACGTACAGAATCCGCTACCACTGTATGATTCCGGGGATGGTCTGCACCTGAATGCTGCCGGTACGCAAGTGCTCGCACGCGCCTTTTTCAAAGTGATCGAAAATTACTTCCAGCCGCTCAACGGTGTGAACCGATATGTGATCGATACTTCCTATGACGGCACTAACTGGGCGCGGTTTGATAGTATCTCCAGCGGCAACATCGTCAAAAAGACTTATACAAAACCGCGTACAGGCCTGATTTATTTCCGGGTGAAAGGGGAACTGGCCAGCTCGGCAACGATCACGTCCAACATTACTTCACTGGTGCCTCCGGATGCGATCGGGAATAATTTCGATCATCGTGTGTTGATTGATCTGGGTGGTGATAACCAATACACCATCAACCCTGCGAACAACCAGGTCACCGGCTGGCCCACGCCGTCGCCGGACAAGTTTGGCAAGTACTGGAACAACTGGTATGGTTCCGGTGGAGCGCTGGGTTTCCGCGATGGCGCATTGATCAGCGATCTTGCTACAACAGCGAACATCACCACACCGCTGAGCGTTCAGCTGATCGGTACGCCCACGTATGATGGTTCCGTGACCACGCAGGCGATGAACTTTGGCGGTCTGGAAGGTGATGTGGGCGACTATCCGAAGGAAGCGGTCAGAGACAATATGTATCTTTCTGAATATACCGTGGAAGGTATTGTGCTCCGGATCCGTGGCCTGAACCCCGCCAACCAGTACCGCATCAAGCTCTGGGGCGCACGGCTGTACGACGGTACGGGCACACGCCTGATGGAAAGCAAGCTGTCCAACCAAACGTGGGACTAGGCCAAGGTGATGGAAACCAAGTACCTGACCGGCATGCCGGGTGATTACAACAACTGCATCGTGCATAACATATCAGGATTGGATTCTGTGAGTATCAATATACGGCCGAAGAACAACACCTTCACTTACCTCAGTCTGATAGATATCGGTATCACCGGTACACTGCCTCCCACGCCGACGGTGAATATCAGCAATGCCACGATCACGCTGCCGAAGGATTCCGTAGAACTGATCCCCAATATACAGGAGAACGGTATCCCGATCACATCTTACACCTGGTCGCAAGTGAGTGGTCCGGGCACAGGTATTATCCGCAATCCATTCGGTGCAAATACCGTAGTGGCAGGCCTTACCAACGGTACCTACATCTTCCGTCTGAAACTTACGACCGCCACTTCCAATATCCAGGGCGATGTGAAGATCACCGTTATGCCGAATAACAATAACAAGCCCACCATGCGGGTGTTCTTCTCCAAAACGGAAGCAACGCCGGTGCCGGGCTGGGTGAACATGTTCGGGGACCCGAATGCCAGTCTCATCACGGTGCAGGATCCTGCAACGTCGTGGATGGTGAACAGCGTGGGCGTGGGCTACCCAGCCTGGGTGCCGTTCTTTGGCGCCAACGGTTCGAACGCAGATGGCACGGTCACAGGGGATAACAGCGGTGTAGTGCCTGATCTGGTGCTGAAAGGTTTCTGGTATACAGCCAACGTCTACACCAGCGATCACAACCTGAAAGTTTCCGGCCTGAATCCTGCCAAGCGTTACCGTCTCACGATGGTGGCTTCCCGCAGTAGCTCCGGAGGGGCAACTGCACCGAGATCAGGCTATTACTCCATCAATGGTGGTACAGCACAATTCCATGATGCATTCATGAATACTTCCCGGTCTACAATGTTCACAAACATTGCGCCGGATAGTTCAGGCCGCATATTCGTTGACCTGTTCATTCCGCCGGGTACCAGTGCGTACGGCAGCATGTCCTACCTCAATGCCCTGATCATACAGGAAGAATAGACACCTGGTATCACCGCCTGGTATAAAAGCCGGGCGGTGATCACCTTCATCCATCATACTTTTTTATCAGCATATGTTAAGAATTACCGGTTTGTTGATCGTGCTTTGCAGCACAGGCCTGATCGGCCCCCCTTCCGTGAAGGGCGGGAACATAACGGCGGATACCGTTCCCCTGCCTGCCCCATTGCGTACCAGCGTCAAAACCATGTTGGACACTGCAGTGGCAGCGGATCTTGTGAGAACGATCCGGAACGAAGATTTCCGTGCATACATCAAACGGCATGCAGGAGCGCAGCAACTGAACCTCCTTGACCAATTCAACCCGGCGGGAGATACCGCCCTGCTGCAACAATATTTTATCAAACGATCTTCCCAATTGCGTACGCAACTGCAGTCGGTCATCCAACCGGAATCCTTTCCACGGTTTGGCCCTCCGAAGCATCAATTGCAAGGTTTGCAGGCGAACGTGATCTGGGAGGATGTACCGGGTATCCCTTTCCAGTCGCGCGTATTGCTCCATGGCGCTGACAGGATCACGATGGCCAATATCCCTTTCGATATTTCCTATAACAACCTGTTTTCTTTCGGCGGCATGCAGGATGAATACATGACCGGCGGCCTTTTTAAAGTGAACTTTAACCGGGAGGCCTATTTACAGAAGATCAATTCGAGGTTGCAGACATTCTATGATCTGAAGAAATTTTTTCTGAAGGAAATAGACCTCGAGTCTGCGATGCGTATTTATGTGGATCAGCGCATGAATAGCATCCGCGGGTCACTGGACAGCCTGTATGGAAAAACCATTGCCGGTGTGCTGCCGCGGAATATCAGTGTAGATCAGCTGGTACAGCTGGATTCGAACCAGTTGAAACGCTTGTTCAATACGGAGGAGATCCAGCGGGAGCTGATGACCGGCGTGGACAGTACGGTGAGAACAGCACTACAGAAGCAACAGGCCGGCGATGCGGCGATTGCGAAAGTGATGGAACTGAAACGCGAGCTGGAAAGCGGTGTTCCTGCGCGGGAGCAGCTGGAGCGGTTCGATCAGGTGAAAGCGCAATTGTCGAAATGGGTGAATACGGATGAAAGCCGTATCCGGAATGCGAAAGAGCTGTTCCCGCTGAGCGGATGGCAGCGGTTCTTTTTGAGAGTGAAAGAATTGAATGTGGGAAGTTTCGGGACGGATGTAAGTGCAGCCTCGGTGTCTGGACTTTTCATGCAGGGTGGCGCGGCCAGCTTCCTCAACAAAGGAAAGATGCTGATGATGGGGCTGGGCACCCGTACAGATGGATCCGGCATGAAAGACGCTTTCCTGACAGAAAATGCATCACCTAATAAATACGCCATGCAGTTTATACGATTGGGAAAAGGGGCGATGGAAGGAGATCATACGCATATGACCCTGTTGAACGCCAACAGCCGGGATAACCATCAGCGCCAGATGAACCAGCAGTTCCTGCCCCGGAACATCTTTGTGGGCACGGTTTCACAACAGCTGGAGCTGGGTGAATACGGCGTGATCAAAGGAGATTTCTCCAAATCCAACAGCCAATATGCAGGCGTCACTGCCGGCAACAACGGATATGCTGTTTCGCAGAAAGCCGCGGCCATGTCGTTCTTTAACGATTTCTGGCAAACAGTGTCTTTGGGATTGCAGTATTCCGGAGAGGTGCGGGAATGGGGGCTTTCGCAGCGTGTATACGCCAGCTATGCCGGTATGGGTTACAACAACCCCGGTACGCCTTTCGGAACAAGAGGCGCCTGGCAATATGGTGTGGATGTAAGGAGACGCTGGAAGTTCCATCGCATGGTCACCGGATTCCGGGCAGATCTCCGGGATATTCAAAGTGCTTTTGACGCAAAATGGAAAAGCCGCCAGTATACAGCAGACGTACAGTTCCGCGTGAAACGCAACTGGACGTTCAATACGAGGATGATGCAATCTTCCATGGCCGGCAGCGGTGCAGGTAAATCCCTATCCGGCTTCCTCACCCGCCAGCTCTCGCTCACTTCCCAGTACAGCGGCCACATCGGGAGCCTGCCTGCCAGCAACCTGGTAGTGGCAGGCTTGCAGCAGATGCGCTTCACCACAGAAGGTGTTCCCCTGAACAGCCTGTTGGCCAACGTGAGCGTAGCGGAGAATATCGTGATCCGGCAGCACATCCTTTCCCTGAACCTGTTCTACAACCGCGACGTGAAGCAGAATGCGCTGTACGGCAATCTGCTGAACATGGATGCGGGCTGGAGCTACCAGCTGCTGAAAGGAATGCATTGCACCAGCGGTCTCACTTTCCTGGACAACACCGGCATCGTAACACAGCTGGGATTGCGCCAGACGGTCGGATACGAACTGATCCCCGGTCTGCATGCGAGTGTGTATGTGGACTGCCGGAAAAATTTTTACAGCAGCCCGCAGAACTACCTTTTCGGGACATTCCGGAGCGAGTTTTCCTTACAATATTTAATCGACTGATACTATGCGGTACATGAGATACCTGATGTTTATAACGATTTTGCTGACATCCGGGGCGCTGAAGGCGCAGGTTTCCTTTTCCTTCATCCCGGAAGTACAGGGGCGCACGGTAGATGGTCTTTTCCTCGTGCGGATCATTCAGGCGGAAACGCAGCGCAGAACAGTGCGAATGGTTATCACGGTTACGGAAAGAACGGCCGGTCGCGTCGCCACTGTGCAAACGCAATCATTCGACCTGCTCCCCGGCGGCAATCCCCTGCCCGGCGGAGTGGCGCGCCAGGCTTCCATTCAGTTCAGTGATAACAGAACAGGCGCGGTCACGCGGCAATCAGGGTACTTCCTTGAAGGAGACTACGATTATTGCTTCCAGCTTTTTGAAGGGAAGGCAGGGGGCGTTCTGCTGGCGGAGCAGTGTTTCCAGTATTTTCTGCAGCCATTTTCCCCGCTCATGCTTATCAAACCTGCGGATGGAGATGTGCTGTGCGACAAACGCCCCGCTTTTTTCTGGCAGCCCCTGTTACCCAATATCCCCGGTGTGCAGTACCGGCTGGCTATGGTAGCACTGAAGGCCGGGCAGCATAAAGTAGAAGGTATGAATGTGAACCTTCCGTTGATCAATCAGCGTAATATCAATACCCCTATGCTTTTTTATCCCGCCGGTAACAGAGAACTGGAAGAAGGGAAGAAATATGCCTGGCAGGTAACGGCTTACAAAGGTACTACCATGCTGGCGCAATCGGAGATCTGGGAGTTTAGCTGTAATTGCAGCAATCAGGAGAAAGACAGC
The DNA here is from genome assembly GCA_017849435.1 of Chitinophaga niabensis. Classification (GTDB taxonomy): domain Bacteria; phylum Bacteroidota; class Bacteroidia; order Chitinophagales; family Chitinophagaceae; genus Chitinophaga; species Chitinophaga niabensis_A. The sequence goes on along the minus strand of JAFIGY010000020.1, from coordinate 20,226 downwards.
ATTCCCGAGGCATTCCGGGATATCGAAGACCTGGCAAAAGGGAATTTCTATGTTGCCGAAGGAAAGATCATGTTCGCCATGCGCAACCCCTACAGCGAAATGAATCTTTCCTATACCATCCTGCCAGTGACTGATCCCGCGGAAAAGATCAGGAAGTTAAAGAAGATCAGGTTACAGCGCGGTATGAATCATATTGTGATCGATCTGCGCGACAATCACACAATGAAAGACGGACATTATTATCAATTACAGGTCAAATTGCCGGGTGGTGACAGCCGGATATTGCGTTTCCTGTACAAACAACCCCTTGAACCATGAAAAGAACCCTGATACATACCGTGTTAGTGCTTTGTTGCTGCGCTTGTACACAGCGTAAAGTAGACCGGCTGCAGCAGGCGCTGCATAACCCTGCCATAGAGCAGGAGAAGCAATTGCTCGGCACAAAGATGATCCTGAGCTATATGCCTCCCAAAGCAATACAGGACACCACGGAACTGATGTTTCGCCTGCGCATATTCCCCGATAACAGAGCGGCCGGGAGAGTTCATGATAACGCAGCCAGTTTTGGAACAGATTCGCTATTCCGATTGGTGGTGGCAGGTGATTCCATTGCGCCGCTTTACAGCCAGCGCATTGCCAATGGCAATATCAGCGGGATGGAATACCTCGTGGCATTTGACCGGCAGAAAGCCAGTCATGCAGGATCGGCCAGATTCGTTTTTTCAGACTGGCTGTTCACTTCCAACCGGATCGATTTTCCCTATATCATGAAAGATATTCAAAAAGTTGACGCTTTAAGTTGCAGTTTATGATCAGAAAGGCAAGGACCCGAAGAAAAATTGCTGTTTTCTTTCTCGGTTTGTTAACCGTACAAACCTTATACCCCACTTTCGCGCACGCCCTTACCAGCGGCCCCACGCAGCCGGAAAGCAAACAGTTTGCCGCAGCAGGCACCAGCGATATGGTAGACCTGTTCACCGGCGATTTTAAATACAATATTCCCCTGCTGGATGTTGAAGGATACCCGGTGAACCTCAACTATGCATCCGGCAGTGGTATGGATGATGAGGCTACCTGGGTGGGACTGGGATGGAACCTGAATGTAGGTGCAGTGAACCGCTCCCTGCGCGGTATCCCCGATGATGCCAGCGGCGATACGGTAGTGACGGATGCATATACCAAACCCAAGATCACCTATGGGGGGCGTGGAACAATCCGTACAGAAGTGTTTGGTAATGATATGATCAAGATTGGAGGATCCCTTACCGTAGGTGTTTTTAGCGACAGCTACACCGGCCTTGGTGCCGAGTTCGGCGCAAATGCCGGTATAAAGCTTACCATGGGGGGCACCATGACGGGCAATCTGGGAGTAAATGCCCTCTCCAGCACTTCCAACGGTGTAGACGTGGATCTCAAAACCTCGCTGACCCTCGCAGGATCGGATATGATCAATGGCACCAAGGAACGCGCTTCTACTTCCATCAGTCTGGGATATAATACCCGTCAGGGATTGAAAGACCTGACCCTTTCCCAATCCTTTGGCAGTGGCTATGTGCCTAACAACCTTGGAGCTACTTTTTCCTTTAACACCCCGGCGTTTTATCCGAAAGCTGTGAACGATTACCGTTCTTCCAATTCCACCTATAGCCTGGATGTAGGTGGCATGGCATGGGGGATTTTTGCGGGTGGCGGCGTTACCGGCTACAAACACATCCGGCAACTGGCAGCTACTACCTATAAACGTCCGGCTTACGGCATGCTATATGCGGCGCGGGGAAAAACCAACCCTGGTGCATTGATGGATTTTATGAGAGAGAAAGACAATCCTGTGGTTAAAGGAATGCCTAATCTCGCCATTCCTGTTGTTACACCCGACATCTTTACCTATTCCGGCCAGGCCGGCAGCGGACAGTTCAGAGTATATAGCGGTGGCAGCGGTGTTTTTTTTGATCCGGCCGCCCGGGACGTGAGCAACAATTCTACGTTGGGCGGAGATATCGGCTTTGGTGGATACGTGCATGGAGGGGGCACTTTCTATAAACAGAATAATGAAGGTATAACAGGAAAATGGACAAATCAGAATGATTTCCTGGCTAAAGGTGATTTCAGGGATGAACGTAACCTGATCGGTAATGAAGAACCTGCTTATTTCAAACAGATGGGAGAGAAGAACCTGGCGGATCCTGCATTTACCGGCAGAGTGAAAGACGAAGAAGTGGTATCTGTGAAGATATCCGGTAAGTCCGCTACCGGCGATTTTCGCGCGGGGAATAACAACTATTCATCCGCCAGTCCCTATAAAAAAGACGGTCGTCAGTTACGTTCTGCTCCCATCGCTTATCTCACCGCCAAAGAAGCGGCAGCGCAGGAGAAAGACATCAACAATTATCCCTTTAATCAGTTTGGCAGTTTTACACCGCAATCCTGCAACAATGTGCTGGTGAAGAAGATCAACCGTTGCCAGGACTACCGGAAACCGGCTCATATTTCTGAGATCAGTATACAATCAGAGGACGGGCAGCGGATGGTCTACGGTCTGCCGGTGTACAATATCAAACAGGAAGAATACGCCTTTGCTGTTAATCCGGCCAATGCCAATACTGCTACTAACAGGGTAAGTATCAGCGGCTCAAACGGAAGCGTGAATCACACCGCCGGGCTCGATGATTACTACAACAAAGAAACACAACCTGCCTATGCTACCAGCCATTTGCTGACCGCGTTGCTCTCACCGGATTATGCGGATATTACCGGAGATGGTATTACACCCGATGATCGTGGCACAGCCGTGAAGTTTAACTATTCCAAGGTAGAGGGCGCATACAAGTGGCGTACGCCTTATGAAGCCTCGCAGGCAATGTACAACAGGGCACTTTACGCGGATAAGCTGGATGATAAGGGCACAATTGTGTATGGAGAGAAGGAATTGTGGTATCTCCATACTATCGAGTCCCGGAACATGATCGCTTATTTTATTACAGACGACCGGGAGGATGGCCTGGGTGTGAATGGATACATGGGTGGGAAAAATGATGTTATAAAACAAAAACGTCTGCGGGAGATCCGGCTCTATTCCAGGAATGATCTTACCACTCCCATCAAAACGGTTGTATTTGAATATGATTATTCTCTTTGTACGGGTGTACCCAACAGTAATGCAGGTGGAAAGCTGACCCTGAAAAAAGTATATTTCAAATATGCCAGTTCCTCCAAAGGTGCCAACCATCCTTATGAATTCACATACCGGAACGACAAAGGATTTGATCTGCTGGCCACCGACCGCTGGGGCACTTATAAGCCGGGGACCGCTAATGCCGCTGCGGGATGGCCTGCATTGCGGAATGACGAGTTCCCGTATAGCATACAGCAGGACGATGTGGCAAAGGAGAACGCCGGTATATGGCAGTTAAAAACGATATCACTTCCTACGGGAGGTATTATCAATGTGGATTATGAACCGGATGATTATGCTTATGTGCAGGACAGGCGTGCTATGCAGATGACGCAGATACAGGGGATGATCAAAGAAAACGGATCCCTTACAGATAATCTGAAAGATGCGAGGGGTCTGCGGGTGAAAATACCATATGCCAAAAATAATGGAGAGGCTACTTCCTGGTTCACGCGTGAATACCTGGATAATTCCCGCACCATGTACGCCCGTCTCTATACGAATGTAAGTGACCGACCGCAGGATACAGACGAACAGTACTTCGATTTTATTCCTGCTTATATGCAAGTCAGAAAAGTGACCATTGCCGGAAGCGGCACAGCCAATACGTATGCTGATGTGTTTTTTGAGGATAAGAAAGAAGGTGGTATCGCTGTCAATCCTGCATTGATGGCTGCCTGGCAGAAAATGCGACTGGATTATCCCTGTTATGCCTATCCCGGTTTCCGTAACCGTGTGCAGGATGACAGGCCGGCAAGTTCCGCGTTAAAACAGATCATTACCGCTGTCAGCAACTTTCGCGAACTGCGCGAGAACTTCTATGCACGGGCATATAGGCTGGGATTTGCCAGTAAAGTGAAGCTGGAGAAAAGTTTTGCGCGGATCGTGAAACAGGATGGAAAGAAGAAAGGCGGAGGATGGAGAGTGAAGATGATTCGTATGAGCGACAACTGGCAGGCCATGTCCGGAGAAGCCGGAGATGTTAGCTATGGGCAGGCCTATGAATACACTACTTCTATCAGCGCTACGGACGACCGGCAGATCAGTAGTGGTGTGGCTGCTTATGAGCCTTCCGTGGGAGGAGATGAGAATGCCTTGCATATGCCGGTCGAATACACTGAAGATGTGAAAGGAGGATTGAGCAATTATTTTTACCTCGAGAAGCCTTTCGGAGAGTCATTATATCCCGCTCCCCAGGTCGGTTACAGCAAAGTAACGGTAAAGCGGCTTAATGGTGCGAACGCTGCGGATCCGTTGAATAAGACGGGTTGGGATGTGACGGAGTTTTATACGGCGAGGGATTTCCCGGTGATCGTGAAGGCAGAAGCAAAGCCAGATGCATATAACCATCAATCCAACCGCTCCTTCCTGTTTTTTGGCGCCAACGCAGTGCATGAGCAGGTATTGTCACAGGGATATGCCATCATTTTAAATGATATGCATGGCAAGTTGCGTGCGGAAAGGTCCTTTAACAAAGCCGGGGCAGAAATATCCTCAACAGTCATGGAGTACGATGCGGAGCCCTGGGATGCCAGTTCTTTCCGCCTTAGAAACCGTGTAAAGGTAATTGATGATCAGGGTGTGATAGATGCGCAGGAGCAGGTGCTGGGCCGGGAAATAGAGCTCTTCACCGATATGCGGGAACAGGAAACGAAGAACTTCGGGCAGACCTTCGCATTGGGAGTGGACATCATACCGGGAATTTTTTCCTTCCCCCTGCCGATACCGCACTTCCCAATTTCGCTCAATAAAGAGTACCGCCTCTTCCGCTCTGCCAGTGTGCTCAAAACAATACACTACAGCGGGATCGTGAAAAAAGTGATCAGGAATATAGACGGATCCACTATTTCGGCAGAGAATCTGGTATACGATAAGCTCACGGGCCAGCCGGTGCTTACATCCACACAAAACGAATTTAACGATCCCGTTTACACCCTCCATATACCTGCTTACTGGGTGTACAAAAACATGGGCGGAGCCTATAAAAATATCAATACCGTGTTGCGGGACCTGACCACCTCTTCCGCAGACGGCTCAGCACCACTGAGCTACTCCGCCCTCCTGGCACCGGGAGACGAATTGGTGAGCGTGGATAACGGCGAGCGTTTATGGGTGATCAGGGATGAGACTGGCGGTAGCCGGTTAAAACTGATCGATGAAACCGGCAAGCTGAAGAAGAGTTACCTGGGAACCGTGAAAATATGCCGCTCCGGTTACCGTAACCAGCTTGGCGCAGCAACCGCTACTATCACCTGTTTGCGTAACCCTGTGGGACTTGACAGGCGTATCGCATTGTTCAATAATGAAGAACTGCAGCGTTTCTCTGTGATCGATGCAAAAGCCACGCTCTTTGATGAAAGATGGGGCATGCCGGATTGCCTGCAACAGCCTTGTCCGGATGGTTACACACTGGGAGAAGACGGGAATTGTGTGAAGCTGCCGGATGTGAATAATGCGGACGGACTCAACACCTGCCAGATATTCAGCCCCAGTTATAACTTTCGCGGTGTAGGGTTTTACAGTAGCCTGAGCGCTGCCTCCACCAATGATACCGTTCGTAGCATCTACTGGGGTGAACCTGCTCCGTATGATGCCGTGATCGGGCGAATGAACCTTGCGGGTCTGAAGCTCTGCACTTCCCCTTCTCCTTATGGGGATGCATGGGCCGGTGTATCCGGTTGCTTTATTTCAGAAGGTGGGCCGCATTACCTTGGCTTCTCCGGTACCGGTCATACGCGGGTTTACCTCGATGGTGTGTTGTTGAAGGAGCGCCCGGAATCCCTGGGGGATATCAACTATACCCGTTTTCATATGTATCCGCTGACCATTCCGGAAGGCAGGCATACGTTATCTGTTGAATGCCGCGTCACAGGATCGCCTTCAGATGTACCGGCTATGGTAGCGGAAATATATAACGCAGACCTGGCTGCATTACGGCTGGGGAATGCCACCGCGCTCAATAATTACAGAGTGTTCTCCACAGCAACACTGCGCCTCAATCCTACTGCCATGACTTATGTGAAGAACGCCAGTGGTACGGTAATTGCGCAGAAATACACCTGCTCCGCCGGAACCTTGAACTATTGCGGTACACCTAATTGCGGAAGCGTATCCTCATTCAATTGCCCTCCCGGATACACAGATGTTACCGGACTTGGTAAATGTGCCATCTTCAGTTCGGGCTCCAATGATGATGTTTTCAAGATCGTGCAAGGAGATAAATATCCGGATTACGGCATCTTTGGCGCTTTTTTCTACGACGCTTCCAATAAGCTGATCGCAAAACGAAAAGATAATTACTGGAATACCTGCACCACGCAAATTTTTTCCAGCGGCTTTGCGCCGTCTTCCAGCCAGAAAACCGCTTTGGCAAAATCTTCCGGCAGCAGCACAGATACGCTTTCCGCTAACCAGCCCAAAATGAAGGGCACGAGTTCAATGATGGCCACCACAACTTCTACTACGGTCAATTATTGTGGCCGTTTGAATGACTGTGGCATCTGGTTGGGAGGAAACAGGTACACCACAACCGATGGGAAGTGGTGGAGTGTGCAACCCTGTTTCTTCGCGCCGCGCAGCGGGATTTACTATATCGGGCATGCGGTGGACAATAATCTCAAGCTGGACGTGGATAATGTACGGGTAACGGAATTCCTGGAAAACTCCAATCGCAGCGTGACCCAATGGAAGGTGCAACCCATCTATCTGAATGCCGGTCATCATCATTTGCGTATCAGCGCTTTGAACTTTGCAGACGGAGGATATGCTTCCGTTGGTGTGGAGATCTATAACAATACGATCGATCAGTTGCTGGCAGGGAACAATATTTCCACCATCTTCTCCACCAAAGACCTGATTGGTACCAATGCCAATACGGCTATCTATTACAATCCGGATGTACCCACCTGGCGTTACACTTGCGGGGCTCCGGATGTGCCTGCCTTTACCGGCTGCAACATCAATCCTTACTGTAACATCATCGCCAAGGGGAACGTGATCAATCCCTATCTCTATGGCTTCCTCGGCAACTGGCGGCCTTCCGAGGCCAAGGTCTTCCAGACCAGCCGCGAAGAAAAGAATCGCTTCGACAATACCACCACCAAAGGTCTGGATATCCGCAACAGCGGAACCTACAACACCTTCCGGCCATTCTGGTTCCTGCAGAACGGGCAATGGCAGCGGGATGTTACCTCGGCTGCTGATAACAGTGATGTGCTGTGGGTGACCAGCAGCTACATCACCCGTTACAACGCCCGTGGAGCTGATATCGAGAACAAGGACGCGCTGGGACGTTATTCATCCTCATACTACGGCTTTAACCAGTCGCTTCCTACCGCGGTAGCAGCCAATGCACAGAGCCGCGAGATCTTCTATGAAGGCTTTGATGATTACCAGTTCAATCAACGTTGTAACAAGACGGCTTACTGTCAGCCCGACAGCTTTGCGTTCAATCCCGGGAATACGGCGGCAGGAACACTCTCTTCCGCATACGCCCACTCCGGTAATTACAGCTATCAGCTTTCCGGTACTACCACCATGCAAACCCTGGTGCATACGCTGGAACACAAACCGGGTATATACCTCGGTAATAATATCGCCGGCGAATACTTCAGGCAGTATCTGCCCGGATTATTCAAAGGTGGGTTCAGTCCGGCAGGCGGCCGCAAATACATCGTGTCCGTATGGGTGAAACACCCGGATCTGAAAAACGATGATCCCGGTTTTACGCTCACGGCCAATAGCAACGCTGTAACCTTTTCGAGAAAGGCGACGGTAGAAGGATGGAAGCTGATGGAAGGAGAGATCAATATGGTATCCGGGCCGTTAACGCTCACCTGGCAATCCACTTCTTCCGGTGTTTACCTGGACGATCTCCGCATTTTCCCTTATGACGCACAGATCAGGACGTTTGCGTACGACGACAAAACCATGCGGCTGATGGCAGAACTGGATGAGAACAACTATGCTTCCTTTTATGAGTATGACGATGAGGGAACGCTGGTTCGCGTGAAGAAAGAAACAGAGCGGGGCATTGTAACCGTGAAGGAAAGCCGTTCCGCATATAGAAAAAATTAGTGCACATTATTCATCATCATCGATATGAAAAAGAAAATATTTGCTTCCGTTATTGTGATCTGCCTGCTGGCTGGTGCATTGGTTTCTGCGCTGGCTTATCACAAAGGATTGCTCTTTGTTACAAAGCCTGCCGCTCCGCCCACCCCGAACCTTCCAGCCATGATGACTTACAACGAAGAGGAAATGGCCGGTCTGGAGGAAATGCTGGATGTATTCCGGAAACTGGATAGTATGAAAGCATACTATTTCGAGGGTCGGCTCTCCCTCACTGATCCGGCGGACAGTTCGCAGAATGTTTCCGTGAACTTCCGCTATGCGCGCCTGGGAGACAGTACCTATTACCAGCTGGGAGAAAACCGGATATTGTCTATTCCCCGTGTTTATATCTCCGTGGATGACGCCGTGAAGAAAGTGTTCGTGGCCGGGCAGCAGGAGCAGCGGACCTCGCCGTTCCGTATACCGACCGATACACTGATGGATCAGTTTCGGATGGAGGGATATGGTATTTCCATCAAAGCAGTCAACGGTATCAAAACGATCCGTCTGCACCGGGAGAACCACATCACCTGTAAAGAATATCGTTTGGCGTATGACGATCGGCATCTGATCCGGCAATTGTATACCCGGTTCACAAACCTGAACGATCCGCTGAACAGGAGTATGGATAAGGAGACGCTCGTAACGGTAGACCGCTGGCAGCAAGGCAGCGTGCCGGCGGGGCTTCTTGACATGCACTCCTTTATCCGGGAAGTATCCGGTAAGATACAGCCTTCCGCTTCACTGGAAGGGTATGAGATCGTCACCGCATTTTAATCCATTGTTCAACCTTATCGTATAAAAAATGATCCGGCATATTACATCAGCATTTAAAAAGGCGCTTTTACTGACCGTATTTGTGCTCTCCGCCGTTCGCCTGCTGGCAGCCGTAGAGCCATACCAGAATCAGTTGCGCGGCAGTATTCGTAAGGGAGACGTGCTTTCCGTGAAGGATGAAAAGTTCCAGAATTCAGCATATGACTGGAGCAGGATCAACAACCTCGCGGTAAATAACATGATCACCTTCAGTATTTTCCGCGACAGTGCTTATACTTTCAACAAACCATTCCACTGCGAAATAGAATTGACAGTGGAATACTGGAGCCGCCCGGACCAGAAAAAACCGGTGACCATTGATGACGTTAAGCTGAAGATCAATTATGATACAGCTTACGGCGCCACCTACCAGGGAACGGACGTGTACCATTTCAAGAACGCCCACCGCTTCAAAGTAACCGTTAAAAGCATCAGCAGTCCCGAACTGGGAGATAAGCTTCCATCTGTCTTTACCCTGAATGCGCAGGTGTTCGTGGACCGCAGGTATCTGCCAGCCGACAATGAAAAGCCGGAACCGGTGAAAGTATCCACCCCGTTGCCGCAAATGCAGGCAAAAATGACTGGCTTCAGCGTAGTTCCCATGGGCAGCGTGACCAATCTTGCCGCCAATGTAGACTGGGGATACGTGACCGGGGCGGAAGAATATGATCTGGAGTGGACTTTCATCGACGCTACCTCCACCAATGGTGGTATTATTACCAGCGCAGGTTCCGGCATTACCGCGGCACAGGTGGAACCGATGTTTCGTAACAACGCCACCCGGGTTACTTTGCCGGGGCATCACTATAAGATATCCCTCGTGCATAGCAACAAATATCTGCTGGTGCGCTGGAGAGGGGTGTCTTATGAAGATGGCGGCACCTTCCGGCGGGAAGGCGTGTGGAACTATACGGTGGATTTCAATGGCAGCCAGCAATTAGGTGTGATCCAACTGCCGATGGATTGGCATTATCCCAACCTGAACTGGCAGTACAATGCCGCTTATGCGGATGAAGGCCGGAAGAAGGAAGTAGTCAGTTATTTTGACGGAACGCTCCGGGGCCGCCAAACAGTAACGGTTAGCAGTCCGGATAACAATTCCGATGCGGATGACCAGGCCATTGTACAACAAAATGTGTATGACGAGTTCGGTCGCGTAGCCGCCAATGTGTTGCCCGCACCCGTTCCCGGGAGTGACCTGAAGTACTATGGCAACGTGAACTTTTATTCCAGCGGAGTACCCTATACCCGTGCACATGTGTATGACAGCAGTGTGGCCAGCTGTATCCTTCCCCCCAAACCGCTGGCAACGCTGGGAGGCGCTTCCATGTATTATTCTCCTGTCAACACATTCATTAATGATGCGCCTTTCAATAAATATTTACCCGATGCCAAAGGTTACCCCTTCAGTGTAGTGCATTACACACCAGACAATACCGGTCGCATTATGGTGCAGGGTGGGGTAGGACAGGCCATGCAACCCGGTGCAAACGCTGCAACGGATCATGCTACAAGATATTTTTATACACGACCGTATGAAGGAGAGCTGGAAAGATTGTTCGGAAACGATGTGGGTGATCCCAGTCATTATCTCAAGAAAATCGTTGTCGATCCCAACAAACAGATCAGCTTATCCTACGAAAATGCATCCGGGAAAACAATTGCCACGGCACTGGCGGGCGCGCCACCAGCCGGTATAGATGCATTGCCTTCCGCCGGAGCGCCGGTGAATCGTATCTATCCCGTATTGAAAGCCGATAATATGGTGTTTGACCGGAGTTCACTGACGTTACGTGGATATACCACCTATGTGAACACCATGCCCGGTCATGCGAAGCTGGGATATGAGGTGGAAAGACTGATCAGGCAATATGAGGAGAATGGGGTGAGCATCTGCAGTAACTGTTATTACGCGCTCCGTATCAAAATGACGGATGATTGCGGAACGCCTGTAGGACAGTGGAATATGCCGGTGACTATCGGCTCCGCTACATCGGATTGCAGTGTGAATGGAAAACAGACAGCTGAACTGGATCTTGAGTTCGGGAAGATAGGAACGCATTACATCACTTTCGAGCTGGCGATGGACCCGGATATGATCACGAATTATACCAATGATTTCATCACCCGTAATACCAATCTTCGCACGGAATTCAGTTTCATTCTCGAGGCGCTGAAGAACACGGATTTCAGTGGCTGTTTCACGGAATGTGAAACTTGTTTGCAGTCCATCGGTACGCGCGACCATTTCGTTGAGCGGCTGAATGCGCAGATGCTTAAATATAATGTGGACCCCTATACCATCGGCGCTCCTTATGACAACTGGGTGAACGGACTCTACAACGCCTTGCTCACGCAGTGCCAGAACCAACAGGCCAGCTGCATGAATTCTCCCTGCGACGACCTGAAACAGTCGTTGATGCGGGATGTAAGTCCGGGTGGCCAGTACGCCTTGTTCACCGAAGACAGTGATCCCATGGATCCCGAAGTGAATGTGCTCAATAATTACTGGCGGCTGCAATTCCCCATCCTGGATAAAAACGCCCCAGGCTATATCAATACCCGGTTTGAACTGCCGGATGGTACTGTCACTTCCCCGCATGATGCGAATTTTACATTAAGCATGCTCATCACTTACTGGAAACCTGAATGGGCGGAACGTTTTCTGAGCTATCATCCGGAGTATTGTGCGTTGAGCTTCTGTAGCAATAATACCGCCTATCTGACCTGGGACCGGAAAGTGAAAGAGCTTTATAATACGGTAGCGGATATCCCGAAGATCAATGGCGGCCTGGAGTACGAACCGAATAATCCTTTATGGTTGCTTGCGGTGGACCCTTTCTTCAGCAGCGGCGCTCCCGGGTTCCCTTATTTACAGGGATTCATTGCGGATCTGCAGCAATATTCCACGAGAGTATTAGGCTATACGCAAAGTAATGCGGCTGTGAAGAACATCAGCAAGTATGTGGATTACCGGTTGTATTGTCTCGGTAACGGCAATATGACCCAACTGACGGAAGATACCTGGAACAATTGCGCGCCGGTAGCCAGCTGCCGCATACCGGACCGGGAGTGGCAGTTGTACCGGGAGTTGTATATGGAGATGAAGGAGAAGCTCTATACTACTGTGCGGAATGCCTCCTGTAAAGGCGCCTGCCCGGTAGGTATACCGGAGTCCATGTTCTCCGCCTGCCCGAATGCGAGTGATTATGTATTCAGGGAAGACACGACGGGCTCCAGCCAGTTCCCGGCGGGATTCAAGATGGTGAGGGCCTTGTATCAGGGAAGAAAGGTATCGCAGGATGTTTACGTGTATATTTCCTATTCAGCACCATATAAGGATACCGCCAATACTTCCGTTTTCTTCAATCACGGGGAAAGCGCGCAGAATGGGGTGTTGTGGGTAAGAGAGAATACGCCGCTTAACGCTATCCATGTGGATTCCATTGCGTGCAAACCGCATTTGCATCCCCCGGTGATCATGCGTGCGGCCCGTGTTGCCGCTCCTGCCGGTGGTCCCGGTATACCACCGGGGAATATAGGGCCGCAATGTGTGCCGGCAGAGTATATCAATATTTCCGCAACGTCTGACCCGGGTGGGGGGTATACTAACACCATTACCTATACCGGACCGGATATTGCGGTGGGCAATAGTATCAAAGCTTATTTTGTAGGTGGATATGGGCCTGATACCTACGGAACCCTGCTGCCTCCGATCACGTTTACCCACGACAATCAGCATATTCCACAGATCATATACGATTCGCAGATCGTGTGGCTGTATGCTACGGAGTGTATCGGTTCAGGACCGGGTACGGGGGATTTCTGTTCAACGGTTACCAGGAACGATTTTTCGCTGAGCCTGGTGGCGCATGATGCGGGTAGAGACATCTGGACGTACGATCTGTCTTACAACAACACGCAAACACCGGTACCGGTTGGTATATATGTGGATGTATACTGCTTTGTAGGCAATACTACCAGCACTTTCCGTGCGGGGACTTTTACAAGCGCCAACTATGGGTCGCCGATCCGGTTGGATCGTGCTTTTTCTGCAAGCATATCGCATATCGTTTGTTCCACATCCGGTAGTCCGGATTGCCCGCCCATTTACCGTTCCAAGATCTCCCGAGTAATTAGACCAGGCAACATGCCAACGGATACCGCTACGCTCGGCACCGAATTACGCTTCCAGCTGGCAGAAGCTATTCAGACCTCCTGCGAAGCACAGGCAGAAAGATGGATGGATCTGCTGACGCCCTGCCTGCAACAGTATCCTGATTCCGCCAGCAAACGGGAGGCACTTCGTGATGCGCTGATCAAAGTATGTATGGCCGGCGGGGATCTCAATCATCCGGATGGCGCCAGCACATTGCCTGCCGGGAAAACCACCACTTACGGAGACGCCAGCTTTGAAGATGCCGTCAAGCGGGTATTAGGGATCAGCAGTATGAACATGCTCTGTAATTCCTGGATACTGGAAAGCCCTTATCCATATAACGTAAAACCGCAAATGGCGGACCCCATTGTGCTCGCCTCTAGTCAAAAACTGTGTGACAAGCTGGCTGCGCTGAAAATGGAACACGTGAACAGCGCTCCGGGTATTACATTCTTCCAGTATCTCCGCACAAAATATGGAGCGGCGCTTACGCTCAATGCAGATGAAGTGGCTATGCTGGAAAAAAGCTGTTCCAACTGCCGCTACCTGTTGCCCAGGCCGCTGAAACTGCCGGTGTTCATGGATCCGGAAAGTACCGGCTGTGTGAATGCGGCTACTTTCAACCAGGCCTGGAATGAAGTGCAGGCATTCGCTCCTGATAATACGCATGCTAATTACAATCTGCTCGTCACCAGTTATCTGAACCAGCGCTGGGGTTTTACGCTCGGGTTTAGTGATTACGCGGCTTATCGTACGAAAGTGCAGGGTAATAATAACGCACAGGAAATGCTCTGCAATGCTCCCGCATTTGGCAGCGTGGAAGTGGATCCTTATGGTTGTGTGCTGGATATGATGGCCGGCGCTATCAATGGCGGGAAGCGCCATTACGTGATGTATATCGATTCGGTGAAAGAAGATTTCCGCCGCAACTATGTGAGCTTCTGCGGAAACAATAAAGCCAAAGCCACTGTCACCTTCAAAGAGCAGCAGTATCATTATACACTCTATTACTATGATCAGGCTGGTAACCTCCTCCGTACGATTCCACCGGAAGGGGTGCAATTGCTGGATGATGCAACCGCGCTGCAGGCCGCAAAGAGTCGTGAAGCACCCAATGTTGCCTGTACCTATAATGGTCCTTCCCAGAATACGGATAAAGCCACAGCGCTGACAAAGCTGTCCCAAACGATCGCGGCAGATAACGGATCTGTGGAACTCTGGCTGAACGGTGATTTCGGCGCAGCGCGCCAACTGATCACCACACCCGATGCCCAGTATCTTTTAAATATTTGTGTGGATGGCCGCTACCTGAGCGCGGATGTATACGCACTCAGGCGCCTGCCCGGCGGCGGTGCCGGTTTGGGTGCCTCTAATCACGTGCGGGTGGACATGGCTGCCGCCCTTCCGCTGAAGGAGTGGATCCATGTGGTGATCCAGGGTGACCGGCTTGCAGATAAAGCGATGCAGGTGTATGTGAATGGTGTAAAATGCCCTGCCAGTCCCAACGCTCCGAAAGGCAGCTGCAACTGGCAGGTGAGCATGAACGGCACGCTCGAAGTGCTGCCGGAAGATATTTCCCTGCTGAAGCACCTTCGGCTGTATAATCGTTTGCTGACGGATGAAGAGATCCGTGCCAATGCGGGGGAAGTGTGCATGGGCATCAACAGCTACTATTATAACAGCCTGGTGGTAGTGGCCGGTGCGCCATTACAGCACTGGGCCCGCTTTAACGCACCACCCGCGGGTGGCGGCACGGCAGGCAGTGAGGACGGCATTGAAAAGCAAAGCCCGCTGGTGTTCCCTGGCCACCGGATGCCGACATCTTACGCATACACTTCTTTAAACCAGGTATTGAAGCAAAAGTCGCCGGACGGTGGAGAGAGCCGTTTCTGGTATGACAAAGCGGGCCGTTTGTTTGCCTCCCAGAATGCGGAGCAGCTGTCCCCGACCACGGGCACGGACACTAACTGTTACAGCTACACGAAGTACGATGCGCTGGGTCGTATCATCGAAGCGGGGGAAAAGCGAAGTGCCTCCGCTGCACTGGCAGCACCCGGCTTCATCGACCGGCAGACGGCCGGTACTTTTACCTCCACCGGCAGCAACACACAGATCGTGCAGAGCCTCTACGATGAAGCGCATCCCGCGCTGGGAGCCACCTTGCAGAAGAACCTGCGCAAACGGATCGCTGCCTCGCTCTACAAATCCACCGATGCTTCCACCCCCGGCCAGATCACTTATTACAGCTATGATCAGTCGGGGCATGCCCAAACGATCTGGCAACAGCTGGAGGGTCTTCCGCTGCGGCGTCTCGACTATCAATACGATATGGCCAGCGGCAAGCTGAAGAAACTGCGTTACGCGCCGCTGTTCACGCCGACGGCCAGGAACTTCCTGTACAGCTATCAGTATGACGGGGAAAACCGGCTGGTAAGCGCCACCACCGGCATCAACACGGTTAGCACCGACGGCTGGGCGCTGGCCAACGAGCGCACGGAAGCCAGCTACCAGTATTACCTGCACGGCCCGCTGGCCCGCGCGGAACTGGGTCATGATAAGGTGCAGGGTCTCGATTACGCCTACACGCTGCAAGGCTGGCTCAAAGGGATCAACGGTACTGATCTGACGGCCGACATGGGGTCAGATGGTTACATCGGCACGCACAGCACGGTGGGCAGGGACATCATGGCGCAGTCGCTGGGCTATTTTGAGGGGGATTACGAAGCCATCGGCGGCGGAGACCCGCTGAAGCTGCAATGGACGGCGCAGCCCGGGGACTTTAACGGCAACAACCTGTACAACGGCAATATCAGTCGGGCCACACTGGCGCTCAAGAACGTGAATGGCGATGTACTGACAGGCTACAGTTACCGTTATGACCAGCTGAACCGGCTCGTCCGCTCCCGTCAGCACAGCCTGAGCAACGGTCAGAGCAGCTGGGGGATCAATTCACTGATCGCCGGCTACGCAGAAGATCTGCAGTACGATGCCAACGGCAACATCCTGGGCTACGTGCGCAAAGGGACCGGCGGAGCGGACATGGACCGGCTGCGGTACAACTACGAACAAACGGGCGGCCTGCGGCAGAACAACCGGCTGAATTATGTATATGACACGGCAGGGGCAGTGTATACGAGCGGTGATATCCGCGACCTGGGGAGCCAGTCAGCGAACAATTATAATTACGATA
Source organism: Chitinophaga niabensis (assembly GCA_017849435.1). Taxonomy (GTDB): domain Bacteria; phylum Bacteroidota; class Bacteroidia; order Chitinophagales; family Chitinophagaceae; genus Chitinophaga; species Chitinophaga niabensis_A. The sequence goes on along the minus strand of JAFIGY010000020.1, from coordinate 3,777 downwards.
AAATCGGTAATTTGGTGTCCGATGCCCAGGAAGGGATCAGTTCGATCACGTGGACGGTGTATGGAAAGATCGGCACGATCCGGAAGGCAGACGGCAGTTCCCTGACCTATGCTTATGATGCTTCCGGTCACCGGGTATCGAAGACGTACACACAGGGGGGCGTGAGCACCACGACCTGGTACCTTCGGGATGCACAGGGCAATATGCTGGCGGTGTATGAAAAGGCGGGCAGCGGTACGGTAATGTGGAAGGAGCAGCATCTGTATGGCAGCAGTCGCCTCGGGATGTGGAAACCGGCACTGGATGCGAACGCTTCGGATCTGGAAACAGCCTGGAACACGGCGGGCACGCGGGTTTACGAGGTGAGCAATCACCTGGGCAATGTGTTGGGGACGGTTTCGGATAACAAGGTGATGTTGGGCGGAGGGGATTATTATGCATTCGGGATGATGCAGCCCGGGAGGAGATTTGGGGTGAGTACGAGAATGGGTTTCAATGGGAAGGAGAATGATCATGAGGTGAAGGGGGAAGGGAATCAGCAGGATTATGGGATGAGGGTGTATGATCCGAGGGTGGGGAGGTTTTTGAGCGTGGATCCTATCACAAAGCAGTATCCTGAACTGACACCTTATCAATTTGCAAGTAATAGACCAATACAGGGAATTGACTTAGATGGAATGGAACTACTTGAGATTAATTCTTCAGCATATCGCATGAAATATTTAGGATCGATCCCAATACTCAAGGAGCAAACTGCTGAAAAAGCTTATGTCAATAGTGTTCAGACAATGGAAGTTAATCTACCTAAAGGATATAAGCCAGCTCCGAATGTATTGGTGGGGACAGCTGGGAAAGATTTTTATGTTCCACCAGGTCCGACGTTTAAAGATGCATCAAGTGAACCTTACTCAGGGGACGATGATGGGGAGTCAGTACAAAAGACCGAGCGAACCGTTAAAACACAGGGAGGTAAAATGGCAAGGGCATTTAGAAAACTAGTTGTGACAGAGTCGGTACCCCAGAAAGCAATTAATGGAGGAAACTTGGTAACAGCACCACAAGAGTTATTGAAAATTGGAGTGGGGATTTATGAAGGTATTAAGTCTTTTAAAGAGATGCGTGTAAATGTTAAAGAAGAGGAATTGAGAAATGCCTTTTATACGGCAACAAAAATTGTTGATGCAACCTTGACCTCAAAAGATAATATTAATTATATTAATGAGTTAGGGAAGGTCGTTGATGTTGGAGCATTTAGGGCGGATCTAATTAACTACATTACAGATGGTACCTGGCCGTCTCAGTTTACAGGGGATCAAAAACAAAAATCATATTATCAGAATGAAGTCTTGAGAGTAGGAGATATCCTGATGAAGGATAATAATATAGGAAAAAGAGACAATAAAAAAACAAATTAGTTTATGAAGCACATATTAGTATTTTATTTATTAGTGGGGGGGCTCACTAGTTGTGCACAGCAAAAACAGGAAGATCTAGAATACCGATTAACTTCCTATAAATTTTTGCATTTGATTAGCAAGGGAGAGTTTGACTCAGCTAAACATATGTTTATGTTTGTTTCAGATGATACGATAGGGCTAAATCGCCAGCTTACGTTGGTGAAGCATTTTTTAGACGAGGTGAAATCAGTACCTGGTTATGATGAATTTGTTTTGGATTCAGCCGCCCTTTCTTATACTAAAAGAAGGGAATACACGATTAGCATATTTAAGGATAAACTAAAAGCTGATTCCAGCAGCTTTGTTGGTGAGGTTATTATTAGATTTAAAGAGAGGATTTCAGGAAAGATTACAACAATAAGTGCGATTGCAAAGCCAAGTAAACTTTGAATGCCCTTTTACTATAGAATTTTAAAGGCAATTGTATCATTGTTATAGGTTTAACGGGAAGGAGAATGATAACGAGGTGAAGGGCGAGGGGAATCAAATCAATTACGGGATGCGCATTGATGATCCGAGAATTGGAAGGTTCCTAAGTGTAGACCCGTTGACGAAGGGATACCCTATGTTGACTCCCTATCAGTATGCAAGCAGAATCTACGACCCGAGGATTGGTAAGTTCCTTAGCGTGGATCCGTTAGCAATGGAGTATTCAGATCAAAGTTCATATGCCTATGCCGCAAATAGCCCTATCAGGCTGATTGACGTATTTGGAATGGGACCAGGTGACCCACCAGGTTTTTGGGATAAAGCCAGATTAACGTTTACTGTCTTTATGACAACCCAATCTCAAATGACCGATAAGTTAGCGGGTCGTGTGATGCCTTCCGTTTTGGGAACGATGAACGGTGCTGGAAGGACGCTTTCGTTTGGGCTTTACAGTAGATCGGCTGAGGATATTGGTTTGAATGAGGAGCATTGGCAGGCATACGACAGAGCTACTTTAGTTGGGCAATCCGCACCAATACCGGGTACGGGATCTCTTGGGAATACGGGTTCCTCGCCAAGTTTGGCACTCGCAAACACGTCGACCGTCTATAAGGCAGTAACAAAAAACTTTAGGTTGACAACGACATTGTTCGTTTATTCAAAGAATAATGAGCAAGAGTCAAAGGGGAATGAAGGGGATAACCTAGCAGACGATGGGGTAGGCGGTAGTGCAAAAACAACAAATTCGATTGGAGGCCAAACCGGAGTCGGGGGTATTAACGAATTGGCTGATTATGATCAAGCTAGAAATGGAGCCTTGAAGTGGCTGCAATCAAGAAGCTTTAAGGCAGAAAAAGCTGTTGTTGGGAAATTTGGCACCTCCAAAGGAAAGCCAATCGGTATGAGTAGTGCTGATGGTAAACAAGGGTTTAGAGTTGAATACGATAACCGCAACGGAGCACATATTAATGTATGGTCTGGTAAGGAGAAGGGGCCCCATTTCCGATTTAATGCTTCTGAAGAAACAGTTAATCAAATAATTAAAAGATTTTCAAAATGAATATGACAGAATATGATATTGAATTGTTAAACGAGTTGAATAAAGAAATAGAAAAGGGGGTAGTTAAGATTCTAGAGAATACTGACTCTTTCTTTGATGATATCGAAAGGTGGTATCCCATTGGATTTAGTGGTGTAGATTGGTCGAAAAAAGAGTATATCTTTTTTTTTGATTTAAATGAAGATAGCAAGGTGTTGGTTTCTCAAAAGGTTGGGGAGTATCTACAGCAGATTATCGAAAAATTCCCGGAACTGTTGGATGAAAATTTGATTGTTTTAGGGGACGGGTTAACCAATTTGGGGTTTGAGATGAAACTCATCGATTTTATGAAAATTAACAAGCTCTTTTTTGTTATACCTCAACATACTTATATTTGGTTTACTGAGACTAAGAAGCTTATCAACTTAACGTTCGAAGGTGAGTTGTATTTCGGATAGTATGGATGTAAGTATCCCTATTCTGGTGACAGTTTAAACTTAGAAAAAATCGCTAAATTTAAACTGAACTACTATCATGAAAAAGACCAGATTCACAGAAATACAGATTGTATCTATTTTAAAGCAGCATGAAAATGGCCTGGCAATAAAAGATATCTGCCGTGAACAGGGCATTTCAGAAGCCACTTTCTACAATTGGAAAAACAAGTACGGAGGTATGGAAGCCTCAGATGTGAGGCGGCTCAAGGACCTAGAAGAGGAGAATTCCAGGCTTAAGAGAATGTATGCCGACCTATCGCTAGACAACCAGATTTTAAAAGATCTGTTCACAAAAAAAGGCTAGGCCCTTCCACAAAAAGACAAGTAGCAGAAGAACTGGTCGCTGATCAGAGTA
>JAFIGY010000019.1 GCA_017849435.1 Chitinophaga niabensis | reverse complement strand
GCGAAGCCGTTAAGACTTCGCTTCCAAGTGATCCGATCAGGATTCGAACCTGAGACCTACTGCTTAGAAGGCAGTTGCTCTATCCAGCTGAGCTATCGGACCAAATCATCTACTATATTGCTTCGCTTTCAGAGACCTTCCCGTTGAGGCGGGATGCTCTATCCAGCTGAGCTATCGGACCCAATCATCTACTATGTTTCTTCGCTTTCAGAGACCTTCCCGCTGAAGCGGGATGCTCTATCCAGCTGAGCTATCGGACCAAATCATTTTTCCACCCCTCAAATAAATTTATTTTTTATTGGGAGTGCAAATTTATATAATTTTCCACCAATAAATGAAATATTCCGTTGTTTCAAAGCTAATTAAATGGACGTAAAGATTGAAAGCAGCTGGAAAGAGGTATTGAAAGACGAGTTCGAGAAATCCTATTTTGAGCAGATCGTCATGTTCCTCAAACATGAAAAGGCATTGGGTAAAACTATCTACCCGCCGGGAAACCTGATTTTTAATGCCTTTGACAAAACGCCGTTTGACAATGTGAAAGTAGTGATTCTTGGGCAAGACCCCTATCACGGATACGGCCAGGCGCACGGCCTTTGCTTTTCGGTGCAGAAGGGGGTGAAACCTCCGCCCTCTCTGGTAAATATCTACAAAGAACTGAACAAGGATGTGGGCATTCCCATTCCCGAAACCGGTGACCTCACTCCCTGGGCGGAAAATGGCGTCCTTTTGCTAAACGCCATGCTAACCGTGCGGGATGGAGAACCGGCGTCGCACAGTAAAACAGGGTGGGAGACCTTCACAGATGCTGTGATCCGCAAAGTATCGGACCTGAAATCCGGAGTGGTGTTCATGTTGTGGGGGCGCTTTGCGCAGGATAAGCAGATACTGATCGACGCCACCCGGCATCATGTTCTGAAAGCCGCCCATCCTTCTCCGTTCAGCGCGGATAAGGGATTCTTTGGCTGCAGGCATTTCTCCAAAGCCAACGAATTACTGGTCAGGCAAGGGAAAGCGCCCGTGAACTGGCAGTTGTAACACGTAACTTATTTATTTGTCCCCTTTACATCATGAATTGGCTTAGAAATATAGCTGGCCGGGTATATGCAATGTATGGGCTTTTACTTTTCATCGCTACATTGCTGATCATGGTGATCCCGATGTGGATCGTGTCCCTTTTCCCTGATCCCCGCAAAACCCGTTATTTCCTTGTACTCTCACGGGGATGGATGAGGATATACATGCCTTTGGTTTTTTGTCCTGTTCATCGGAAAGGCAAAGAGCATTTCAAAAAAGGTCAGGTGTACGTGGTGGTATGCAATCATAATTCCCTGATGGATGTGCCGGTTTCCACGCCAGGTGTACCGGGTGTGAACAAAACATTGGCCAAATACGAAATGAGCAGGATCCCTCTTTTTGGGATGATGTACCGGATCGGGGGGATTTTGGTGAACCGGAAAGATGAAGCCAGCCGTAAGCACAGTTTCGAATTAATGAAGAATGCCTTGCAAATGGGCATGCATATGGTATTGTTCCCGGAAGGTACCCGTAACCGCACGGGGAAACCACTCAAGGATTTTTACGACGGAGCCTTTTCACTGGCCATTGACGCACAGGTACCTGTCATGCCGGGCGTGATCTTCAACACGCGAAAGATCCTGGTGCCGGAGAAATTTTTCTTCGCCCTCCCGCACCGGATCGACTTTCACTTTCTGCCGCCTGTGGATACGAAAGGGCTTACGCGGGACGATACGCAAGCCCTCAAATCGAGGATATTCCAGATCATGTGGGACTATTACGAACAAAACGGCGGAATGCGATAGCAGCCGTTATATTTGTGTAATCCACCAGGTGATGCCGAATGGATCCCTCACCCCGGCGGCCCTTCCATAATCCTTGTTGTCCGGCACCTGACGGGATTCCGCTCCTGCCGCCAAAGCTTTTTTGTACACTTCATCCGTATTCCTCACATATACGAACAGCCCGCCCGTCTCAGAGGGCCAGGTTTCATTGCTTTCCCCGAACATAATAATGCTGCCGTCTATACTCAGCTCTGCATGCATGATCCCGCCTTCGGGGTTCTTATGCACAGCCTTTTCCTCCGCCCCGAATACTTTCTTTGCAAAATCGATGAACCTTGCGCCGTGCTGTATCAGGAAATAAGGGCATACGGCCTGTTGACCTTCAGGAATGTGTGTTCTTGTCATAAGAAAAATGTTTTTATGCCACGAAATTAAAACGCAGATATCCGCCGGAATTGGAGAAAAACGACATCTTAGCTTTCCCGGTATTCGATCCCTTCGGGCCGCCCAAAGAAGTACTGCCGCGGATGATAACCGGAAAACTCCCGGAATTCGTGAATGAAATGGGATTGATCGTAATAACCGCAATCGTAAGCGATCTCTGTAAGGCTTCGTTGGCTGTCGCCGTAGGCGGACAAAGCCCTGTGGAAGCGGATGATGCGGGTGTACAGTTTGGGAGTGAATCCGCTGAACTCCTTGAACCTCCGCTCAAACTGGCGGGTAGAAAGGCTTACTTCGGAGGCCAGCTGCTGAACGTTGATCTGTCCCTCTGTTTCAATGATCCGCTCTACTGCTATATGCGCCGCATTGACTTCCTGCTTGCGACGACGGGTTAACCTGATCAAAAAACGGCTGAGGAGGCGTACCCTTTCCTCGTGGCTTCCGGCCATGAGCACCTGTTCCTGGATCATGCTGCCTTCGCGGCCAAGGAATGCGGGCAGCTCGGGCATCTGGTTGCTGAAGGAAGATGACGAAAGGCCGAACAGCAGCGGCAGGGCAGTTGGGTAGAGATACACACCGAAGATGCCGAAGCTCCCATGGGTGATGAACCGGCTGTGGGTGCTGGATTGGGCATGCAGTATGGCCAGATGGTCGCAGCCCTTGGCTTTGTCGAGCCCGGTGAATCGCCCTTTGTAATGGAAAACCATTTCCGCGCAACCGTCCGCCATGGAACGGTATATGTAAGGCTCGCCCTTCGGCACATCGTACTCGAAGACCCAGAACATACGGACATATCCGGATAACTGCGGTGGTGGCGGAAAGGTGAGGAACATACGCTAAAGTTACAATAATATCGGCCTTCCCATTTCCAAAAGTTTTATATATTGTTGATGCTCTTTTTCCACCTAACTGCTATTATTAACTACAGCTATTGAACGACCTGACGCATTATAAAGACGAGACCGCCCTGTGGAATGCCATCAGGGAAGGGGACAGGGTTGCATTTAAGGTACTGTACGAAACGTACGCGAATGTTTTATTCCGCTACGGGTTGCGGTATTTTAAGGAAGAGGACACGGTGAAGGATTGCATACACGACCTGTTTGTTGATCTTCATCGCTACCACCGGAATCTTTCTCCTACTGTGAACATCCGTTTCTATCTCCTGGGCGCTTATCGCCGGAAGCTGCACGAAGCCCGTAAAAAGGCTGCCATGCTGCGTTTGGGAGAGGACGGAGAAGCAGCGTTCATGATCGAATATGACAGGGAGCACCATATCATTGCAGATGAACAGCAGCGGCAAACCTTGCGGCAGTTGAGCGCGGCGCTGGACCGGCTGCCTGTCCGGCAGAAAGAAGTACTGTACCTCCGCTTTAACTGCGGATTGTGTTACGAGGAAGTGGCGGAAGTAATGAAAATCAGCATACCTACCTGCCGTACATTAGCCTACCGCGCCTTTCAACAACTTCGGGAACAACTGCAGAAAACCCCGGTATACTACCTGCTCGCCTGTCTGATAGCCCTTTCAAGGGGCTGATACCTTATCCTCAAAAAAAATGCATTTTTATCGTCTATACCAGCATGATTTCTCACTCTATATAATAAATCAATCATGAGCCATCACAATAAAGACTTTGAACCGGAGGAAGAACAACCGGGTGGCCGGGATGAACAGACTCCCCTGGAGGCTTCTGTGCAGCAGGTCGTTCGCTCTGCGGGGAATGAGCCTTTTGACGAGGAAGATAAGGCCATGCTTTGGAACCGGATTGAACATAGCATTACTGCGCAACAACCGAAATACCGCCGCTTGTGGTGGAAAGTAGCCGCTGCCGCAACCATAGCTGCACTGATCGCAGCCGGGGGCTGGATGTTGCGGCAGCCGAAACCTGCTACGCAGAAAGGTGTGCTGGTATACGCACAACAACAGACCATCACAGATACATCTACGGAAACCAGGCTTATGTTAGGTAACAGGAAGCAGGTAACCCTTAGCGGGGCCAGTGCTTCCCTTACCTATAGCAACAATGGTACACAGGTAGTGGTGAATAATGACCGGCAGTATCAGCAGGAACGCGATGGGGAAACGGTTCAATACAATACCCTCATCGTGCCTTATGGCCGCCGGGCGAAGATCACCCTGGAAGATGGTTCGGAAGTATGGCTGAATGCCGGCTCCCGGATGGTGTACCCCGTTGCGTTCGATGGAGGATCGAGGGAAGTGTTCCTCGAAGGAGAAGCTTATTTTGAAGTAGTCGAAAAGGCCGGACATCCATTCTTTGTTTACACCAAAAACCTGAAGACGGCCGTGTTGGGTACCGCATTCAACATCAGCGCGTATGCGGACGATGCCGAGCAATCCGTTGTGCTGATCAGGGGCAGTGTAAAAGTACATGCCAATATCGGGGCGGCGGAGCAGCTGCTGCAGCCGGGATATAAGGCAGGATATTCCATGATCGACCATCAAATCAGCAAAGCCTATGTAAATGTGCAGGAGTACGCTGCCTGGAAAGACGGGCGCCTGATGTTTGAGCACGCACCCCTTCCACAGATATTGAAAAAACTGAGCCGGTACTTCAACATCCGCATTACATCGGGAGGTGGCGAACAGGCCACTTTTTCCGGGGATCTGGATCTGACGGACGATGTGGGGAATGTGATGGATGCTATCAGCGCAAGCACCGGGCTGACTTATGAACATACGCCAACCGGCATCATATTGAAAGCAAAGAAGTAAACAACCAATAATCTATAAACAAAAAACCGGAAGATGGGCCAACATCTCCCGGCAACTGGTCCCGCAGAGCTGCGGGACAGGCTTAACTATTTTCTTAATTAAACATCGTAAAAGTATGCAAAAAATCCATGTCTGCAAGCGGTTCCCGCGAGGGGGGATCGTTGTAACCAAAGTACTACGGATTATGAAGTTGACTTTCTTTTTATTGTTTGCAGGACTATCCTGCGCTTTTTCATCCAATTCCTACTCTCAGGAGAAATTGAACATCCGGATGGTGGAAGGAAGCCTGCCGGAACTTTTTTCCCGGATCAAAGAGCAGAGCGGCTGGCGCATCTTCTATAAAGATGAGCTGGTGAACCGCGAGCATAAACTGACCATCGATGTGAAAGATAAAGATATACGGGATGTGCTGGATGTGGCGCTCGCCAAAACGCGGCTGACGTATCGTATTATCCGCAAGCAGGTGGCCATCATTCCGAGAGAAGAGCTGCCCGTAACAACCGTTTATGCCGCGGAAGACAGCGGATTCACCGTAAAGGGAAGGGTATATGACACCCACGAACCACCGCAGGGAATACCCGGTGTGACGATACGGGTTAAGAATACCAATACCGGCGCCATATCGGATGCGGACGGATATTTTACCGTTCGTGCGCATAAGAACGATGTGCTGGTATTTACGCAGATGGGATACATTCCTCAGGAATATACGGTTGCCCGTGCTATGAGCAGCCTGGCCGTTTCATTGAAAGAGAATGTGGCAGCATTGGACGAAGTAGTGGTGGTGGGCCTCAGCGAGATGCAACGCAAGCATATCGCCAGCTCTGTGGGAACAGTGAATGTGCAGTCCCAGGCTGCCGGCAAACCCATCACACAACTTTCCCAGGCGCTGCAGGGCGGTATTACGGGAATACAGGTACAGCAGGGCTCAGGGCTTCCCGGCGGGGATGCCGCGGTGATCAAGATTCGCGGGATCAGCAGTACCAATAGCTATACTGCCCCGCTGGTGCTGGTAGACGGTATTCCGATGGATATGAACTTCATCGATCCTTTGACGGTGGAAAGTGTAACGGTGTTGAAAGATGCAGCAGCGGCGGCGGTTTATGGTGCCCGTGCAGCCAATGGCGTTATTCTCGTCACCACCAAAAGAGGTGTACCGGGCCGCGTGGCGGTTACGTATGACGGCTACTTCGGTATGCAGGTACCTTCTACCATGCCCAAACTGGTAGATGCGCCTGCCTATATGAACATGTATAATGAAGCGCTGGCGAACGCGGGACGGCCCGCTTTCTATTCGCAGGATGATATCAATAACACGATCAGCGGCACAGATCCCGTAAAGTATCCGAATACGGACTGGCAGAAAGTGATCATCAAGAAAAATGTACCGATCACAAGCCATTCTCTTTCTGTGAGCGGCGGTAACAGCATGGCCCGTTTCGCACTTACAGCCAATTATCAGTACCAGGACGGGATGATCCCGGTGAACAGCTCCCGGAAGTATAACGTTCGCGCCAACACGTCCATATCCCTCAGCAAGAAATTCCTGGTGAACATGGACATGCTGGCCATTAAACGCAATGTGCTTTACCCCAACAGACCCAACGGGAACGCAGGGAACCGTATCCTGGAAGATATTTACCGTGTACCACCCACGATCCTGCCGAAGTACCCCGCCAAACCGGGCGCACCGGATATTTACGGCAGGTATGTGGACATTGTGAACCCGCTGGCGTATGCTGAAGTAGGAGGGAGTACGAAGTATGAATCCATGCAAAGCAGCATCAATCTGCAACCTAAATGGGAAGTATTTCCGGGCTTTAGTCTGAAAGGCCAGTTCAGCTATCGCCTCAACAGTGATGTAACCCGCACTGCCCGTAATAACTATAACTTCTTCGATTACTACACCGGACAGCTTTTGCAGATATGGTCGCTGCAACGTTCTTACGATCCTGCGAGAAGTACTTACTACTATGCGAGCGCTTCAGCGGACTATACGTTTGATGTGAAGGATCATCACTTTTTCGCATTGTTGGGATACTCGCAGGAAGAGAGCCAGACCGGTCAGTGGGACATCACTTCCATGTTAAGTACTTACAGCAAATTGAACTATTCTTACAAGGATAAGTATTTACTGGAAGCTGCCATGCGTATGGATGGGTCTTCCAAGTTCGGGCCGGGGCATAAGTATGGTTATTTCCCATCAGTGGCGCTGGGTTGGAATGTGCATAAGGAAGCGTTTATGAAGCGGCTCCATGCGGTCAGCAACCTCAAACTGCGTGCTTCCTACGGATTGCTCGGCAATGAAGGAGTCGCCCCCTATCTTTATCAGAACCTGATCAATTCCAGCAGCGGCGTGGAAAGCAACTGGGGAAACCCGGATATTACGTGGGAGAAAGTGAAGATGCTGGATGTGGGATTTGATCTGGGGCTTTACAGAAACAGGCTGGAAGTGACCTTTGATTTTTACGACAAAGTAACAAATGACATTCTGCTGCAACCTCCGGTTTCCTACGTCGGGGGGTTGGGCACTCCGCCCATCAACGCAGGTAGTGTCAGCAATAAAGGCTGGGAGCTGGCGGTGAATTATAACGATGAGATCGCGAAGGATTGGAGTATATCTATTCGTCCGGGTATTACTTTTAACCGCAACAGGGTGCTTTCATTGAAGGGAGGACCTTATATCAATGTAGGCCAGAATAAGATCGATAAGGAAGGATATCCGGTGGGAGCCATTTATGGGTATGTATCAGGTGGCCTGTTGCAGACAGACGATTTCAATGCTGATGGTACTGCCAAAGTGCCAATCTATGCCGGGCAGAAACCGGGAGATATCCGGTACAGGGATCTGACAGGAGATAAGATCATTGATGGGAAAGACCAGCAACCGATCGGCAATCGTGTGCCGGAATATAATTATTTCGCCAATTTCAGGGTAGCGTACAAAGACTTCGACCTGGAATGGCTGATTCAGGGGGTATCAAAGAACGATGTACTATTGTCCGGTATGCTGGCCTATCCGATGGATATGTCTTTCGACGGTGGGGTGCCTACGAAATATTATGCGGACAACTACTGGCGTCCGGATCGTACCAATGCCCGTTTCCCGCGTTTGAACACACTGCCCGCCAGCAATAAACTTACTTCTGATTTCTGGTTCCAGAACGGAGCGTACATGCGCGTGAAATATGTACAGCTGGGATACAATCTCCGCAGTACCTGGCTCAAACGTTCCGGTATCCAGCAGGTACGGGTATATGCCAATGCGCAGAACCCGCTGGTGTTCACAGGGATGAAGCTGGTAGATCCCGAAAGTCAGGGTAACCAGTGGACATACGGGATTATGAAAACTTACATGGCAGGGCTCAACGTTCAATTCTAAATCAGCAATCATGAGAACAACATCTTTTCCAATATTGATCGCCGCGGGTATAAGCCTGCTGGCATTTACGGGATGCGAAAAATTCCTCACCCACGATCACCCTACCGCCATCACGGATGACGTGTGGTGGAAAACAGAAGCCAATGCCTACGGCGCACTCGAATCTATCTACGCCGGTGTGCCGGATGGTACCAGCGGGCGGAACGTTATGCTCATCTCCGGTCTCAGCGATGAAGCCGTGAACAGAGGGGATTTTCGCGGGAATTACGACATCTTTACCCGCGGCCTCCAAAACCCTACCTGGGACGTTGCAGAATGGATCTGGCGGGATAACTACCTGGATATCCGCCGCGCCTGCCGCTTCCTCGAAAATGTGGACAAATGCTTCATGGACGCAAATCTTCGTGAACGCATGAAGCTCGAGGCCCGCGCATTACGTGCATACTATCACATGGAATGCCTGCTGTATTTCGGTGGTATCCCCATCGTTACCAAATCCCTCACCCCGCTGAACAATGCGCAGAAAAAGAACACAAAAGAAGAGGTGTATGATTTTGTACTGAAAGAGTTGACGGAATGCGGGGAAAAACTGCCGAAGGAATACGACAGCGACCAAAGCTGGCGTATCTCCAGCGGTGCATGCTATGCGCTCATCACCCGGCTGGCGCTGTTTTTCAAGAAATATGAGGTGGCAAGGGATGCGGCCAAAAAAGTGATCAGCTCCGGCGTATATCGCCTGCATCGCAGCACGAATGCGAACGTGAACAGCTATGCGGAACTGTTCTCCTATGCAGGCCTCCTCAACAAAGAACGCATCTGGTTCCGCAAAGGCGGCTGTTCCACAGCGTGGACCACCCTGGCCCCCTACGGCATTGGCGGCGAAACATACCTGTCACCCATTTCCCGGGTAGTGGATAACTACGAAACCCTTCAGGGCAATACTATACAGGAACTCGGTCCGGATTCCCTGGACGCTTACCGGCGGAACCCTAACTTCAAAAATAACAGGGACCCCCGCCTGGTTGCTTCCGTCCTGTATCCCGGCCAGTCATTTATCGATGCGAACTACATCCTCAAGCCCTTTGATCCTTCCACACTGAACCTCGACAAGATCGGCGTACAGAAATCCACCGCCACCGGGTATTGGGTACGCAAGTACCTCGATCCCCGCGACCGGCAGGGACGGTCCGGCACTCTCGATTTTATGTTCATCCGTTATGCGGAGGTATTGCTCAACTACGTGGAAGCATTGGTAGAGACAGGCGACTGGCAGAACCCGGATATCGTCACCCATCTCAACGACATCCGCTCCCGCGCCAGAATGCCCGATGTGAACACCGCCAAATACAATACACAGGAGAAATTACTTGCCTTTATTCGCCGTGAGCGCCAGGCGGAACTGGCTTTCGAAGGACAGCGTTATTTCGATATCCGCCGCTGGGGCACGGTGAACACTCTGATGAACGGGGACGTTTACGGCGCTACAGACCCCGCTACCGGGGTAGCGATCAAAGTGCAGGACAGGGCTTATACGGCGAGGGACTTCTACTGGCCGATCCCGGAAAAGGAAATGCTCTCCAATCCGAGCATGGTGCAGAACGACGGCTACTAAGGAATAAAGGAAGGAATGCACCCATTCCTTCCTTCATTTTCTATCACCTTACGTAACATTATTATCATAAAACGTAATGTTCAGTTTGTATTTTGTTCCATCGAAATTCACGTTTACACTCAAATAAAACCATGGGAAAGAAAGAAAACCATCCCTCCAGGAGGGCCTTCCTCCGGAATTCTCTTGGAACGCTGGCCGCATTTACGATCATACCCCGTCATGTACTGGGCCGTGGTTACCTGGCCCCCAGCGATCAATTGACCAAAGCGGTAGTGGGCACCGGCGGCATGGGCCGCGGACACTTCGGCTACGCGGGTACCCGCGTAGTGGCCATCTGTGATGTGGATACCAGCCATATCAAAAAAGCGCTGGACATATTGCCGGATAAAGGTATCAAGACCTTCACCGATTACCGCGAACTGATACAACTGCCGGAAGTGGACATCGTGCACGTGGCCACCCCACCGCACTGGCACGGCATCATCGCTGCGGATGCGGCGCGCGCCGGAAAGGATATCTGGTGCGAAAAACCGATGACCGCTACCATTGGCGAAGGCAAACGCCTGGTGGAAGCCGTACAGCAGCATGGACGCATCTTCCGGCTGAATACCTGGTTCCGCTTCGCTGACCGTTTCTATGGAATGGGCACTACGGTGGAACCGATTAAAAAGCTGGTGGACAGCGGACTGCTGGGCTGGCCACTGAAAGTGACCGTCAGCCGTCATACCGGTTTCGACTGGAAGTTCTTCTGGGTAGGTAAAACAAATCTCGACCAGCAGAGCGTTCCGAAGGAACTGAACTATGACATGTGGCTTGGTCCCGCTCCCTACAAACCCTACAATCCGCACCGTGTACACAGTACCTTCCGGGGATACTGGGATTACGACGGCGGCGGCCTTGGGGATATGGGACAGCACTACCTCGACCCCGTGCAGTATTTCCTCGGCAAGGACGATACCAGTCCCGTTAAAGTAGAGATCGATGCACCCCAGCAACATATCGATGCCGTAGGCACCTGGCGCAAAATCACGTATACCTATGCGGATGGATGCCAGATCGTGTTGGATGGCGCCGGTACGGAAACCAAGGCGGCTTATATAGAAGGGCCGAAAGGCAAGCTGTATCCGGGTTTCAAGTCGGATATCCCCGATCTGGAAAAGAAGCTCGCTGCATTCCCGGACCCTGCGCCTCAGGTGACCGACTTCGTGGAAGCGGTAAAGACCCGCAAAAAATTTGCGCTCAACGAAGAAAACGGCCACCGTTCCGCTACCATCGTGAACATGGGCAAGCTGGCCCTGCAACTCGGCCGTAACCTGGAATTTGACCCTGTGAAGCAGGAATTCATCAACGATGAAGGCGCCAACAGGATGATCTTCCAGCCTATGCGCGGACCCTGGACCATTTAGCTTCTTGCATCAACTCAACTAACACAAACCGATGAAAAAGATATTGCTGATCGCTGCATGTTGTATTGCCCAGCTGGCCGTCATCGCCCAGCCGAAGCAGGATAACCGTGCCGCACATACGAAAATAGCAGACCTGCTGGCCCAGCAGCCTGCCAAAGACAAAGCGACGTTGCAGGCCAATATGAATGCACTGTCCGAGCTCGGAGAAGAGGGCATTACCGGTATGGCCGCCATGCTGGCCGCTCCCGGAAAAGGAGACAATACCGCGCTGGAATATGCGCTGGGCGGATACGCCTTTTATGTGACACAACCCGGAAAAGAAAACCAGCGTGCCACCGCTGCCCGCGCTTTCTGCAAAGCGCTGCAGCAGACCGGCGACAAGGAGAACAAGGCTTTCATCATCCGTCAATTGCAACTCGTGGGGAACGACGGCAGCGTAAGCTGTCTGCAACCCTATTTGCAGGATGAACGCCTCTGTGACCCCGCCGCCCGTACGCTGGTGAAGATCAATACACCGGCCGCGCAAAAAGCCCTGCTGGCTGCATTGCCGCAGGTTACCGGTCGTAATAAACAAATATTGGTGGAGGCGATCGGAGACGCGCGCATCTCCGAAGCTACAACTGCTTTGCTGCCACTGGTGAACCAGCCGGATCAGATGCTCGCCAAAACTGCTTTGTATGCCCTCGCGCATATCGCAGATCCCGCGGCCGGCCCCACTTTAGCGGCCGCTGCCACAAGAGCCGGGAACAAATATGATGTGACCAATGCTGCCGCTGCATATCTGTTGTATGCACAGCAGCTGGCAGCCAACGGCAAACCGGCCGAAGCGGTAAGGATTGCACGGACGCTGATGCAGAATACGAAAGAGACACATGTGCGCACTGCCGCATTATATCTCGTGAACCAGATAGAAGGGGAGAAGAACCTGCCTTTGCTGCTGGCAGCGGTGAATGATCCGCAACCGCAGTTCCGCGAAGCGGCGCTGAAATATGCCGGCAATAACCTTACGCCCGCCGCTACAGCGCTCTGGATCAAATCCCTCGCAAAAGCCAATAACGATGGCAAAGCTGCTGTGATCAGCATGCTGGGTAGAAATAAAGCGGCGGAAGCGCTGCCTTCCATTATCCGCGCGCTGAGCGATAAAGACGCCAATGTACGGCAGGCGGCTATCACGGCTGCCGGTCAGGCCGGAGGCGTACAGGCAGTGCCTGCGCTGCTGGCCCTGATGCGGAAAGGGGATACCAAAGAGATCGCTGCCATACAAGGCGTACTGAAAACGATCAAAGGAGATGAAGTGGCGCAGCAAAGCGGTGACGCTATGTCTTCCATGCCTCCTGCCGCACAGGTGGCGCTGATCAACGTGCTGGCTTCCCGCAAGGCGGATTCCCGCATTCAGAACGTGCTGCCGCTGGTTAAAGCTTCCAATGAAACTGTTCGCAATGCAGCGATGGAAGGATTGAAGGATATGGTGACAGCCGCCAATCTGCCCACACTGTTCAGTCTGCTGTCTGCTACCGAAAGGCCCGCTGACATCAAAGCCCTGCAGGCTGCGGTGGTAAGCGCTGCCGCTGGTCTGCAGAATCCTGC
The DNA here is from genome assembly GCA_017849435.1 of Chitinophaga niabensis. Classification (GTDB taxonomy): domain Bacteria; phylum Bacteroidota; class Bacteroidia; order Chitinophagales; family Chitinophagaceae; genus Chitinophaga; species Chitinophaga niabensis_A. The sequence continues at coordinate 315,371 of JAFIGY010000019.1, read as the reverse complement.
GGCTCCCGTGATCGCGCAGATGGAAAAAGAACCCGCCGCCAAACAGGAGCGCTATTACCGTGCACTTTCCGGTATCGGCGGCGCTGCGGCGCTGAAAGTAGTGAGCAACGCTTTCGATAAAGGTAATGCTTCCCAGAAACAGGCTGCCGTTGCAGCGCTCAATGATTGGAGCGATGCCGGCGCCAGCGCGGAACTGCTTAGGATCGCCAGGAACGATGCGGCATATCGCAAAACGGCCCTCGACGGATATGTTCGTTTAGCCAAAACCGGTAGTACGCCTGAACAACGCCTCCTGATGCTCACCAATGCGATGGAACTGGCGCAGGACGCCGGTTTGAAGAAGAATATCCTGCAACAGGCAGAGCAATGCAAAGTATTCCCCGCACTGCTCTTCGCCGGCAATTACCTGGATGATGCAGCTGTGCAGCAGGAAGCTGCGCTGGCGGTAATGAACATCGCGCTGGCGGATAAAAGCTACAATGGCGCCATTGTACGGAATCTGCTGGAGAAAACTTCCAAAGTGCTGAAAGGCGGCGATGCCGATTACCAGCGGGAAGCGATCCGTAAGTATCTGGCTGAGATGCCCGGGGGCGAGGGGTTTGTATCGCTCTTCAACGGTAAAGATCTCAGCGGCTGGAAAGGCCTCGTGGCCAATCCCATCAAACGTGCCCAGATGGATGCCGCTACCCTGCAAAAAGAGCAGGAGAAAGCAGATGTAAAGATGCGGGAAGGGTGGAGCGCGAAAGATGGTCTGCTGGTCTTCAACGGGCATGGCGACAACCTCTGTACGCAGAAGAAGTATGGTGATTTTGAAATGTTCGTGGACTGGAAGATCACCAAAGACGGCGATGCAGGCATCTATCTCCGCGGTACGCCACAGGTGCAGATCTGGGACACCGCCCGCAGGGATGTAGGCGCTCAGGTAGGTTCCGGCGGATTATACAACAACCAGGTAAATGAAAGCAAGCCCCTCAAACTGGCAGACAATGCCATCGGCGAGTGGAACACGTTCCGCATCATCATGAAAGGGGATCGTGTGACGGTATATCTCAACGGAGAACTGGTAGTGAACAACATCATGCTGGAAAACTACTGGGACCGCAAGCTGCCCATCTTCCCCGAAGAACAGCTCGAACTCCAGGCCCATGGCACTTATGTAGCTTACCGTAGTCTCTACGTTCGTGAGTTTGAACATGTGAGACCTTACACGCTGAGCGATGCGGAAAAGAAAGACGGCTTCAAAGTGCTGTTCGATGGTACCAACATGCACCAATGGACCGGTAATACAGCCGGGTATATTATCGAAGACGGAAATATCGTTTGCTCACCGAAAAGCGGCAGCGGCGGTAATCTTTATACGAAAGAGGAATATGCTGATTTCATTTACCGCATGGAATTCCAGCTCACGCCCGGCGCCAACAACGGTCTGGGTATCCGCGCTCCGCTCACCGGCGATGCGGCATATGTAGGGATGGAATTACAGATACTGGATAATGAGGCGGACATCTACAAGAACCTGCACACGTATCAGTACCATGGTTCCGTGTACGGCGTGATCCCCGCCAAACGCGGGTTCCTCAAGCCGGTAGGTGAATGGAACTACGAGCAGGTGACTGTTAAAGGAACGCACATCATCGTAGAGCTCAACGGTACCGTTATCATGGACGGTGATATTGCCGAAGCGCGCGATAAAGGCACGATCGATGGCAGGGAGCACCCCGGTCTGAAAAGGGAGACCGGGCATATAGGGTTCCTCGGCCACGGTTCTGTGGTGAAATTCAGGAATATCCGCATTAAAGACCTTAGCAAAAAATAAGATCAAAGGGCCGGTGTTCAAACCGGCCCTTTTTTATACCACGGATTTTGTTGTGGAATATGTTATTTTTTCGGCTGCTTGTAAACTTTTCGTAAGCCGGCACGTTATACATGAAACCCGATTAACCCAAAATTTATCCCGGATGAGAACAGTAACCATATGTGGCGGTATCACAGGCATTGCGCTGGCTGTGTTCGCTTATTTTTCCGAACTGAATGACTGGATGAGTACCGAGGCGTCCCTGGCATTAGGATTTGCAGGGTATGTATTGATCATTACTGCTATTGCGTACTTCCTATTATCCTGGTTGTACCGCGGTAGTAAAGAGCTGGAAGCATTGTAACCGGCTAGTGTTTCAGTTTGTCCTTAAACGCTTTTTTGAATTTTTCCAGTTTGGGACGGATCACGTAATAACAATATGGCTGCGATCCGTTTTCATTATAGTAATTCTGATGATAGTTCTCTGCCTTGTAAAAAGCCTTTAAAGGGGATATCTCCGTCACAACAGGCTTGTCGTATGCCCCCGACTCATCCAGCTTCTTCTTGTAGAATTCCGCTTCCTTCTGCTGTTCTTCGTTGGCATAAAAGATCACCGAACGGTATTGGGTACCAACGTCGTTCCCCTGCCGGTTCAGCGTGGTGGGGTCATGGCTCTGCCAGAAAGCTTCCAACAGGGTGGCGTAGCTGATCTTTGCCGGATCATAGGTAACCTGCACCACCTCTGCATGGCCGGTAAGGCCGGTACATACTTCATCGTAGGTGGGGTTGGGTTTGCTGCCGCCGGAATAGCCGGATTCCACTTTCAGGACCCCGTCCAGCTGCTGCAGAATGGCTTCGGTACACCAGAAGCAGCCACTGCCGAAGGTGGCTTGTTCTGTATGCCGGTCTTTGCTAATGGTCATATCTGTAGGCTCTTTTACGGATTTTTTGTTCTTCTGCGCGCAGGAGGCCAGTGCGTAGCCCAGCAGGCATGTGAATAACAGGTATTTTTTCAGGCGGATCATATGCAATAACTGTACATCAAATTACGATTTCCCTGATGCTTTGGATCGACAAGTTAAGTAACTTTAACATTCTTTTGAGCAAAGGTAAGAATGACGAACCGCATTTGTCATTCACAGCCGGTTGTTGATCATTCATTTATCGATAATTCAGGCAGATAGGCCAACTTTGCGGAACGAAAAAAGGGAGAGGCTGCATGGGCCGGCAGCCGTTTACATTAAATTGACAAGAGTGAAATATTTTCCAGAATCGGCGCCGGTGCAATTGGAATTTGACAAGGTAAAGCATTTGTTGCAGGAGCATTGTAAAACGGAGCTGGGCAAGCAGATGGTGGAAGAGCTGCGCCTGCATACACACATCGATTACGTGAAAAATGCGCTCCAACAGGCGCATGAGTACAAGCAGCTGGTATTGCTGCAACAACATTTTCCCAACGATTACGTCCTGAACCTGCGGCAGGAACTGCGCCTGCTGGAGATACAAGGCGCGGTGCTGAGCGGGGAACAGTTCATACAACTCCGCAAACTGGCGGAAAGCATGCATAGCATCGTGCGGTTCTTTGATACAGACAGAAAGGTGACCTATGCAGGATTGTATTCCGTTATCGCACAAACATATTACGAGAAAAAGATCATTGCACAGATAGACGAGGTGCTGGATGAAGCGGGGCAGGTGCGGGACAATGCTACCCCGGAACTCGCAAAGATCAGGATGGCGCTGTTCCGTAAACGGACGGAGCTGCGAAGGGTGTTTGACCGGATACTGGGCAAATTGCAGAAACAGGGATACCTGGCAGATATTGAGGAGAGCTTCCTGAACGGCCGGCGCGTGGTAGCCATATTTGCCGAGCAGAAGCGGATGGTGAAGGGGATTCTGCACGGAGAGTCGGATACCCGTCGCACAGCCTTCCTGGAACCGGAGGAGACGATCCAGCTGAACAACGAGGTCTTTTCCCTCGAAAGGGACGAGTCCCGGGAGGTATACAGGATATTGCGTACCCTTACGGCCGAACTCCAGCAGTACCAGGGCCTTTTGCAGGGCTACCATGATATTCTCGGGATATTCGACTTTATCAGGGCAAAAGCCCGCCTGGCACTGGATATCAATGGCAACTATCCGATGCTGGTATCACAGGCGCAGGTACACCTGGTGGAGGCATATCATCCATTGCTGTTGCTCTATAACCGCAGGCAGGGTAAGCCGACCGTTCCCATCAATCTGACGCTGGACAAGGACAATCACATCCTGGTGATCAGCGGTCCGAATGCCGGGGGGAAAACAGTGACCCTGAAAACGGTGGGACTGATCCAGCTGATGTTGCAGGCCGGCCTCCTCGTCCCCGTACACCCTACCAGCCAGCTCGGCATCTTCCGCCAGCTGATGATCCACATAGGGGATACGCAAAGCCTGGAGTTCGAGCTGAGTACTTACAGCTCCCATCTCAGGAACATGAAGCACTTCATGGAGAACGCCAGCGGCAAAACGCTGTTCTTCATCGATGAGCTCGGTTCAGGCTCCGATCCCAACCTGGGCGGCGCTTTTGCGGAGGTGATCATGGAAGAGCTGGCGCGCAAACATGCCTTCGGCATCGTTACCACGCACTATCTCAACCTGAAGATCATGGCGGGGAAAGTGAAAGGGATTATCAATGCGGCCATGGGCTTTGATGAGCAGAACCTCCAACCCATGTATAAACTCCTGGTGGGCAAGCCGGGAAGCTCTTATACATTCTCCATCGCGCAAAGGATCGGGCTGGACCCGGCTTTGATTAACCGGGCGAGGAAGCTGGTAGATGAAGGGCATTTCCGGCTGGACAAACTGCTGAACAAAGCCGAGCAGGACCTTCAGAAAGTGGAGCAGAAGGAAAAGGAACTGCAGAAGCTGCTTCGGGAGAACGAACGGCTGAAGCGGGAGTACGAGGTACTGTCAGACAAGGAACGCGTGCAGCAACAGTATAATGTATTGAAACTGCAAAACAAGATAAAGGAAGAAGAGCTCACTTATCTGAAAGATATGGAGCGCAAGCTGAAACAGATCGTGATAGAGTGGAAGCGGACGGAGGACAAGCAGAAAGTGATCAAACAGGCAGAGGCGCTCTTATTCCGCAAACGGGAGCAGGCGATCAACGACAAACAGCAGAAGAAAGTACAGGATAAGTTCGAAGAATTGACCGGGGACGTGAAAATAGGGGACCGGGTGAAGATCCGGACCAATAACCAGGTAGGGAAAGTGATTGAATTACGCGGCAAGAACGCCATCGTGCAGATCGGGAATATTCCCATGCAGGTGAAGATGAGCGACCTTGTGCGGGTGCAGGAAAGACAAAAAGTAGAATAGCCTATCTTTGCTATCCAATAATTAATCTTCATCAGCATGCAACTGACCAGATTAAACAACATTCCGCTTATCAGCATGGATGATTGCGTCGCGGAGAATTCACAATTCATCATCCACCGCACCAACCTCCGGGAAGTGAACTGGGGGCACGATGAGCCGCATCGTCATGATGGCTACACCATTATGCTGCTGCTCAAAGGCAGCGTGACAGAGTATATCGATTTTGAAAAACATACCATACATGCACCCGCTATCATCATGCTGGAACCGGACCAGATCCATCAGCATGATCATAGTTCCAATGCAGAGATGCTGGCATTATACTTTACGCGGGATTTCCTGATCTCTGAAACACAGGGCGTATTGAGCTGCTGGCAATGCCTGTTCAAGGATAGTGTATTGTACCTGGAAGAGGATCAACTGCAAGAGCTGCTTGCTTTCGCACGCATCCTGCTCAAAGAATTTCATGGCGACAAGCCGCGGAAGGAAGCCGTTATCCGTAATGTGCTCATCGCCTTCATTATCGCCTGTGGGAGGATCGCAAAGCCCGAAACAGGGGAGGTGTACCGGACAGATAATGGTCCCAACGCATTAAGCGTACAGTTCAAAGTATTGGTAGATCAATATTTCAAAGAAAAAGCACAGGTCTCTGACTACGCGGAAATGCTGCATGTCACGCCAGGCCACCTGAATGATACGGTGAAAACCTCTATCGGTCGCAGTGCGAAGCAGGTCATAGATGCCAAACGTATCATGGAAGCCAAACGGCTGTTATTCTGGCAACGGTTGTCAGTAAAGCAGATAGCAGGAGAGCTGAGTTTCGACGATGACGCTTACTTCAACCGGTTCTTTAAAAAGCATACCGGACTGACGCCAACGCTCTTTCAGAAGTCTATCCGTGAAAAGTACAATTAATCCCGCAATAAAGAATGTGCATCGAATGAAGTAAGCCTTTAACTTTGCATTGTCAATTGCAACGCATCAATACATCGAACCATGAAAGTCATGTAACAACCCGTAACGATCCGGCGCTGCTTTTATAACAGCAATCTTAGCAACGCTTCTAATAAGTTACAGGTACTACTGCAAGCCCAGGCAGTAGCGTAGTCTTCCTTTTTCTACCATGTTTTGAATACTCAGGTACGCCCATGCCTGGATGTTCTGTTATGTCAATAGCTTTTTTGCATAAAGAAAGCGATTATCGTATCTCGTGTATGAGGTCCGACGATATTGAAATAATCAATGATGAACTTAAAAACATGTCTGTCTTTGCCGTTTAAATCGAACTCACGTTAAATTCTATTTCTATAACACTTATAACACATGGAACTATTATCGAAAAAAATGATCACACACAAGCCACTCAGTTATTTGCCTGGCGTCCTGATATTGGCTGTATTGTTATATAGCTGCTCATCTCCCCATGCAGGTCCGCACCAACAGGGGCCTCCGCAGTTACCGGTGATGGTGGTTACACCTGCCCCGGCTACTACTTACCTGGAGTTTCCCGCTTCGCTGGAAGGAAAGGTGAATGTGGACGTGCGCCCACAGGTATCCGGCTATCTGGAAAAAATATTTGTAGATGAAGGCGCTTATGTAAAAGCAGGGCAGCCTTTGTTTAAAATAGATCCGAAAGTATATGCCGAACAATTGAACGGCGCCAGTTCAAACCAGCTTGCTGCGCAGGCTAACCTGGAAAAGGCGCAGGTTGAAGTGGACCGTCTGACGCCCCTGGTTGCCAGCAACGTAGTGTCTGATGTGCAGTTAAAAACGGCAAAAGCAAACTATGAGGCGGCAAAAGCTGCTTTAGCTCAGGCAAAAGCAGCAGTAGGCAGCGCACGGATCAATGTAGGCTATACCCTGATTACCGCGCCGGTAAGTGGTTACATAGGAAGGATTCCTCATAAAGCAGGTGCCCTTGTATCCAACGCCGATGCCCAGCCCCTCACCGTGCTTTCCGAAGTACATGAGATGTACGCTTACTTTTCCATGAGCGAAGCGGACTTTATCACCTTTAAGAACAACTTTCCCGGCAAGACGCTCGAAGAGAAGCTGAAGAATGCGCCTCCTGTAGAGCTGATACTGGCGGACAACAGTACGTTTGCACAGAAAGGGAAAATAGGAACGATAGAAGGACAGTTCAATAAAACAACCGGCGCTATCAGTTTCCGTGCCACCTTCCCCAATGCCGATGGCATACTGCGCACAGGTAACACAGGCAGAGTAAGATTCGCACGGGAGGTTCCGGCTGCCATTATGATACCACAGGAAGCTACATTTGAGATACAGGACAAAGTGTTGGTATATACAGTAGCTGATAGCAATAAAGTGACAAGCAGGCCCATCAGCATCGCCGGGAAAACAGCTAACTATTATTTTGTAAGCGACGGACTAAAAGCAGGCGAAAAGATCGTTTTGTCCGGGACCGGTAATTTAAGGGACGGGGCCGTCATCACACCGCAGCCGGTATCGGCAGATAGTGTGCTCAAGTCAAAACCATTGTAAGTAACAGGCGATACTTTAATTGTAAAGTATCGCATACAAAATCGATTTTACTTACAAGCTAAAAAGTGAACTCATCATGTTAAGAAAATTTATATTAAGGCCGGTTCTTTCTACGGTAGTGTCCATAATTCTGCTATTATTGGGCATCATATCCTATTTTGCCCTGCCTGTTACTTTGTTTCCCGATATCGCGCCACCCAGTGTGACCGTGACGGCTACCTACCCCGGCGCTAACGCCGAAGTAGTGGCCCGTTCTGTGGCTAACCCGATAGAGGAATCGGTGAATGGGGTGGAGAACATGACCTACATGACCTCCAACTCCAATAACGATGGCAGTATGGTTTTGACGGTCTATTTCAAACAGGGGACCAATCCTGATATTGCTGCCGTGAACGTGCAGAACAGGGTGTCCAAAGCCACCAGCCAGTTACCCGCAGAAGTAGTAGCGGCGGGCATCAGCACGCAGAAGGTGCAGAACGGTTTCATCATGTTCATGGGATTGTATAGCGAAAACCCTAAACAGTATGATGAAAAATTCCTGCAAAACTATATCAAGATCAACCTGATTCCCCAGATACAACGTGTACCCGGCGTAGCCCAGGCGCAGATCTTTGGCGCCAAAGACTATTCCATGCGTATTTGGCTAAAGCCCGACCGCCTTGCAGCCAATAACCTGGCTCCGCAGGATGTATTGAACGCGATCAGGGATCAGAACATAGAATCGGCTCCCGGCCGTTTGGGCGAAAACAGCACAGAAACCTTTGAATTTGTATTGAAGTACAAAGGCAAGCTGAGCCTGAACGAAGACTATGAGAATATTGTCATAAGGGCCAACAGCGATGGATCCATGCTTCGCTTAAAAGATGTGGCCCGTATAGAATTCGGGTCACTCAGCTACGGCGCAAACAACCTGCTGGATGGAAAACCGGCCGCAGGCTTTGCCATTATTCAGACGGCCGGCTCCAATGCGAATGAGATACTTGACAACATTGAGCATTTACTGAAAGGGTTTACCGCCTCTCTTCCTAATGGCGTGAAAACAGAAGTGATGTACAACGCCAAGGACTTCCTGGACGCCTCTATACACCAGGTTCGTGAAACCCTCGTGATCGCATTTTTGTTGGTGTTCCTTGTAGTATACATATTCCTGCAGGATTTCCGTTCTACGCTGATCCCGGCCATTGCGGTGCCGGTGGCTATTGTCGGCACGTTCTTCTTCCTGCAGCTGTTTGGCTTCAGTATCAACCTGCTGACCCTGTTCGCCCTGGTGCTTGCGATCGGTATTGTGGTGGATGATGCGATAGTGGTGGTGGAAGCGGTGCACGCCAAAATGGAACAAACGCGATGGCCTGCAAGAAAAGCTACCCTGAAGTCAATGGATGAGATATCAGGCGCTGTTATTTCCATTACGCTGGTGATGATGGCGGTATTTATACCCGTTGGTTTTATGCAGGGTCCCGCAGGCGTGTTCTATCGGCAGTTTGCCTTTACGCTGGCCATTGCTATCATGATCTCGGCGATCAATGCATTAACCCTGAGCCCCGCGCTGTGTGCCTTGTTCTTAAAAGCTGAAGAGGGTGAACATGGCGCGAAGACAGGCTTTGGAAGCCGCTTCTTCAATGCCTTTAACGCCGCTTTCCGCTCTATGACAAACCGGTATATCAGGAGCCTTAATTTCCTGGTCCGCCATAAAGTGATTGCCATAGGCCTCCTTGTAATTGTAACAATCGGAGCGTTTATATTAGCCAGAAGGGCGCCTACCGGATTTATTCCCACAGAAGACCAGGGCTTCGTATTATATGCCCTGAACACGCCACCGGGCAGTTCTTTGGACAGAACGCATAAGTCTACAGAAAAAATAGACCAAATGCTTCGCCAATTCCCGGCGGTAAAACATACCTGGACGGTGGACGGTTTTAACTTCATCAGTAATGCTGCCGCATCTCCTTATGCTGCAGGGTTTATACGCCTGAAAGACAAAGGCCAAAGAGGTCCTGTTGAAAATATTGACCAGATTACCGGCATGATGTACGGGCCGGCGAGCCAGCTGAAAGATGCCGGCGCCTTCTTCTTTAACTTCCCAACGGTGCAGGGCTTTGGTAACGTGAGCGGTTTTGAGTTCATGCTACAGGATAAGCTGGGACGCCCGCTGGACCAGCTGGGTAATAATGCCTGGGCTTTTATCGGCGCTTTGATGCAAAGAAAAGAGATCGGCGCGGCCTTCACCACTTTCTCCGCCGGCAACCCCCAGTACAGAGTGGAGGTGGATAACTTTAAGGCCAAACAATTAGGCGTATCTATCAGCGATCTGATGCAGACCCTGCAGATATATTACGGTAGCAGTTATGTTTCGGACTTTAACCGGTTTGGAAAGTACTATCGTGTGATAGCGCAGGCTGATGTACCCTATCGTACTGACATCCACTCGCTCGATGGTATTTACGTGAAGAATAGTCAGAATGAGATGGTGCCGGTAAAATCAATGGTGACGCTCAAGCGTGTATATGGTCCTGAAACGGTGACCCGCAACAACATGTTTAATGCTGTTACCATCAATGGTTCACCCAAGCCCGGTTATAGTACAGGTGATGCCATCAAAGCCATTGAAGAAACAGCCAAACTGGCGTTGCCAAATGGTTATGGGTACGAATGGACCGGAGCGACCCGCGAAGAGATCAAAGCCGGCGACCAGCAGATTTACATCTTCCTGCTCAGTATCATATTCGTATACTTCCTGCTGGCGGCTCAATACGAAAGTTATGTATTGCCGCTTGCAGTTATCCTGACCATACCAACAGGTATCCTGGGTGTGTTTGCCTTCATCGGTTTTGCCGGTCTGGACAACAATATCTATGTACAAATTGGTATGATCATGTTGATAGGCTTGCTTGCAAAGAACGCCATCCTGATTGTAGAATTTGCCGTGCAGCGCAGGCGTAACGGTATGGGCCTGCTTGAATCGGCGCTGGCCGGGGCAAGAGCCAGGCTGCGTCCTATCTTAATGACTTCATTTGCCTTTATCGTAGGGCTGATACCCCTGGTATTTGTGCAGAAGGGATCCGCAATTGGTAACCATTCCATTGGTTATAGCGCCATCGGCGGGATGTTGACCGGTGTAGTATTAGGCGTATTTATTATTCCTGTGCTGTATGTTATATTCCAGTTCTTACAGGAAAAAATAACCGGCCGTCCTGGTTTAAGGGTCTATGAAGAAGAAATGGAAAAAGAGATGGAAGAAGCAACTGTATAAGTAAAATCAAGGCATATGACTATGACACAATATTCAAAATATTTATTAATAGCTATACTCACGACAGCTTCGTTTGCCGCCTGTAAGGTCGGAAAAGACTTCAGGCGGCCGGAGGTGGCGCTCCCTGCGCAGTTCGGGCAGTCGCCGGCTACAGACAGCTCGGTAGCCACCGCGCCCTGGAGGCAGTTCTTCCAGGATCCCGCGCTGCAACAACTGATCGGGGAAGCACTGACGAATAACTTTGACCTGCAGATCGCATTGAAGCGCATAGAAGCCGCTTCCGCTTACGTAAAACAGGCCAAAGCGGCGTTGCTGCCATCCGTTAACGCCAATGCCACGGCTAACACCACCATTCCGTCCAAGAACAGCCTGAACGGATTGAGCCTGGAAAATTTTCTCAAAACCAATCATATTGAGGATTATACCCTCGGGGTAGGACTTTCCTGGGAAATTGACATCTGGGGCAAGATCCGCCGGCAGAAAGAAGCCTCGCTGGCTGTTTACCTGCAATCATTCGAAGCTGCCAAAGCCATACAGACCGGCATCGTCGCCAATGTAGCCAACAGCTACTTTAACCTCCTCATGCTGGATGCACAGCTGACCATCGCCCGCAGGAACATCTCGCTCAGCGATACCATCGTGCAGATGATCCGCATGCAGAAGGCAGCCGGAGATGTAACGGAACTGGCCGTGCAACAGGCTGTGGCGCAGAAGGAAGCCGCACAATTGCTCGTTCCGCAGCTGGAGCAGGCCGCCGCCATTCAGGAAAATGCGATCCGTATCCTCGCCGGGCAACTACCGGGGAAGGTTACACGAAATACGACCCTCGACGCGCTGCCGGTATGGGACAGCCTGTACACAGGCATTCCCGCGAAAGTGATCGGCAATCGCCCGGATGTGAAAGCGTCCGAGCTCGGCCTGAAAGCGGCCAACGCGAATGTAGGCGTAGCGCAGGGCAGCATGTATCCTTCCCTCAGTCTTACTGCCAACGGCGGGCTGAATGCCTATAAAATAGGAGAGTGGTTCTCCATGCCTAATTCCCTTTTTGGCACCGTGGCCGGGAATATCGCCCAGCCTATATTCCAGCAACGCCGCCTCAAAACGCAGCTGGATGTGGCCAAAGCAGACCGGGACCAGGCAGTGATCCGTTTCCGGCAGGCCGTTACAGTGGCCGTACGGGAGGTATCCGACGCGCTCGTGCAGCTGGACAAGCTCGGGGAACAGCAGCAGATCGCAGCATCCCGGCTGAAGACCACGCAACAGGCCGTGAGTAATGCCCGCCTGCTTTTCAGGAGCGGACTGGCCAATTACCTGGAGGTGATCTCGGCGCAAGGGAACAGCCTGCAGGCAGAACTGACACAAGTGGAGATCCGCCGCCAACGCCTGACCGCAACGGTAGACCTGTACCGTTCGCTGGGTGGTGGATATCAATAGGGGAAGGACGCCGATGACAGATGATAGTTACCATTTTTCGGAACAACAGACAGGTTAAACGGAAGCAATGCAAACGGTAACTGTCATCTGTCAACGGTTGTCTTTCTTCATAAATATCAGGTTGTACCGGCAAACTCAGCCAGATGGCGGTTTGCCGGTTTTTTATTTTCTTTCCATAACCTGAATGCCTTTGCTGTAGCGTGTTTCAAACCATTTTCACTACTTACCCCGAAAAAAATTTTTTTTAATTCGATCCGATTTATACTTTTGCGCCGGAGGAATGGCAGAGCGGTCGATTGCGGCAGTCTTGAAAACTGTTGACTGTAACAGGTCCGGGGGTTCGAATCCCTCTTCCTCCGCAACACCAAATAAAGCCCCGTAAGGGGCATTTTTGTTTTCAGAAGCGGGCAAACTTGCTTTGTATTTTTTGTTTCCGGAGGTGACGCGATTCATTCCTTTGCCCCCAATTCTTGTCAGCAAACAACCGTCTCATGGTAGGATTGGTCAGCACCCTTTCTACTCATGTATTGCCTGTAGGTTTAAATCTAAGTTTCTGCGATTCCTGCTTAATAATATATAAAGGCACCTCCCGCAAATACGCATCATAAATAAATTGGACAATTTTAGCTTCCTGTTCATTAACAAACAAGCGCCTTTCTTTTCTTTCACCTTCTTTGCGATAGCCCAAAGGAGGATTCGTGTAAACATATCGTCCCTCTTTGGCCTTCGCGGTGTAAAGACCTCCTTTTACCTTAATGCTTCGGTTGATATTATCTTCCTCAGCTAGTAACAATTGCAACCCTGCACAAAAAAACTGCCTGGTGTTTCATAATCGAAGGTAATCCCTTCCGTTACACTAACAACCTGGATATTATAAGTGTACTGAAACTTTTTAACGAGGCTTATCGCCTCACCTACATCCCTGCTGAATCTGTCCATCTGATTAACAAGCAGGTAATCCACTAACCGGTGTTGCCGGGCAATAAAATCCCTTAATTTTTTGAAATCAGGGTAGTCAAATGTCCGCGCACTCTTCCCCGATCAATAAAAGTATCCACCAAATCTACTTTATTGAATTTTAACCATTGATCGGTATAAAGTTCTTGTTGTTCAATAGAGCCATTGCTTTGCCCAATATGGCTAAATCTTAAATATCTAATCGCTTTCTTCATAGTATTTCTTTAAAGTTACTTTTACAATAATTTCAATGATAAGACGGATTAGTTTTCCTCTTTTCCCGCCTTGATTATATCCTCCGACTTTTTTATTGCATCGTCTAAATTTTCATTACCAGCTTCCACATTTTCCATCTTATACTACAATTTGAATAATTTTTTACGGTTTCCATTTGTCTAAAACAGACAAAGCCCTTACGGGCTTTATCTGTTTTGTAAATCGTCTTGGGTTACCCAGCTCCACCAAATAAACTAAGCTGCCTAAAATCGGACTATAGGACCGTACATACTTAATATAGCCGAACCCTTCCAATTCTTTCATGCACTTGTGATAAGTAGTGCGCCCGATTTTGGCAACTTGCCGAATATGCCCCTGCTTCACAGATACTGGGCTTTTTCCATTGTAGATACACCAAATTCCTGTAACTCGGGGATCAATGGCCACTGCATGTGGTTACACTCTTTTAATTGTAAATTAGATGCGCCTCTATAGAGAAAATAGCGCTGGCGAACCTGATAATAGCTCGCCTGTGTTTACATCACTGCAAGCTTGAACAGTATCTCCTGTTGAAAAGGTGGCCGGCCATTGCTTCAACTGATAGATTAACATTGAGATTTGACAGCAGGGAGCAATCCTTCGATAATGAAAAACCTGACAGTATCGTGTTGTTTGGGCAAGGTAGCGATGTGGAACTGTTTACAGATAATTTTTTCACGGAATTATCTTTCCCGGTCCATCAGCACATCAATTTTCTGGTGATTAATGTGAGCTGTTGATACAAATTAGTGCCTTATTGCATTCCGGGCCATACCGGCTGGCAATGCCAATGATAGGGGAGGAAATGAGATTGAATGACAGTACACAATTATTCAGGGAATGGTTGAAGGGTTTAAAACTACCAGCTCAATACCCAAAACAACAGCACCAGCGCCAAGTTATATTCATGCAACTCTGTCTTCAGCAATTGCAGCGCCTTACTTACATGTTTCTCCACGGTTTTCACTGAAATATTCATTCGCACTGCTATTTCCTTATATGAAAGTTGCTCAAATCGGCTTAACCGGAAAGCCTCCCTGCATTGGGGAGGTAAACCGTTGACAACACCCAATATCCTTGCTTCCAGGCTTTTGGCATCAAGTTCATCGTCGGCCCCCGTATCCGTTACCCCGGCGACGGGCCATTCCATTTGCCTGGCTTTCTGGTGATAGCTGCTTCGCAATTCATGTAACACTTTGTTGCGGAGCGTAGCAAACAGCCAGGCGGCAACATTTCCATCTGCTTCCAGGTTTTCTCGTTTATTCCAGCAGTTCACGAACACATCCTGTACCAGTTCTTCCACTACCGCCGGCATAGGAACACGCTTGTACGCCTTATTGCACAGGTATACATAGTACCGGCGATACAACGTTTCGTACGCCTTCATGTCATCCCCTTTTATCAGTTGGAGTAGCTCCTGGTCGGTATGTGCAGTATAGTCCCGGATCGTTCGCAGTTTTACAGTTGATAGCATCTCAATATCTTAAAAGTATTTCCTTTACAGGAGATTTCAAGTACATGCCTGCACTTATTTTCATCGGTAATGCATAATTCCAAATTTCTGATTGTTTTTTAACTATTTTGAAAAAAGTCTGTTACCGGATGGGGGAAATTCCGTTTTGCTGCAATATCAATGGCAGCGCTAACACTTATACACATGAATGAGCAAAGGCTAACGCTTTTAATAGAGAAATACCTGCTGGGCATCGCTACAGAAGCTGAACGTGGAGAAGTAGAGGCCTGGTATGAGGCATTTGACAGCCTGCCGGAAGAATTTTATAAGGGGGCAAGAGACGGGATCAGCGCGTCTGAGCAACGGAGCTGGCAGGCTATCAGGCAGCGTCTCAATACTCCGCCTGTTCCGCAGCCTGCGGCCAGAATAAGACCATTTTCCTGGGCTAAGGTAGCGGCAGGACTGGCCTTGCTGTTTTCCATCGGGAGCATCGGGTATTACCTGCTAAGGCCGGCGTTTGCGGTGACGATGGTAAGTATTCAAAACGGGCAAGGGCGCGTGAAACAGGTGACCTTGCCAGACAGTTCAATTGTATGGCTCAATGCCGGAAGCGAAATAAAATTCCGTCAAAATTTCTCCGATACGGCAAGAGAACTCATACTTTCTGGAGAGGCTTATTTTGAAGTGAGGTCCGAAAGCAGGCGGCCTTTCCTGGTGCACAGCCAGGGTATTACAACTAAGGTGCTGGGTACATCCTTTAATGTTAACGCTTACGCCGGTGCGGATACCGTTACCATATCGCTCCTTACGGGAAAAGTGTCCATCAGCGCGGCCCAACGTGTATTAGGCCTGCTGATGCCGGCACAGCAGATGCGGTACGCAACCAACAGTGGCGAAGCATTTACAACCCCCATGACAACGGACGCCCCGCCTGCATGGACAGAGGGGCTATTGCTGTTTGACAACACCACTATGTTAGAAATTGCCAACACACTGGAAAGATGGTACGGATACAAGATAGTTTTTGAACATGCGGCGCTGAAGGCATGCCGGTACTCGGCAACCTTTGAAAACACCGTATCCCTCCGGGAATTGCTGGATGTATTATACCAGGTGAGTGACATCCGTTATGAAATACATGATAGAGAGAAAATGGTTGTCTTTAAAGGACAACGATGTAACCAATAACAACCAAAATTGAAATATATGTACGCCACGTTTTGCTGCGGACCATGACGCAGAAGGAGATAGCATTATCACTCCACAAAAAACCGCTCCGGTTCTGAGGCGGAGCGGCCAATTTGAATTAAACGTTCTAACATTTAAAACAAGACGAATTTATGCATTTTCTTCTGGTGAACGCCAGGCGATGGGGGCTTTTTTTGCCCACTCCCCGCGTTCTGCATCCGAAATTATTATTTATAATGAGATGTTCGTTATTCATCACCGCCTTGATATGCACCGGCATTGCTGTTGGTTTTGCAGCTAACGCGGAAGGGCAGGATCTGACCACAAAGAGGATCAGTATCGTTGTCAGCAAGCAGGATCTCCGGGAAGTACTCCGCATGATAGGTTCCGCCAGCGGCGCGCAGTTTGTATATGCCACTAGCCAGGTAAGTGCTAATAAAGATATCGCTATCAGCGAGCGGGATACGCCGCTGGCCAGCATCCTGGACAAATTGTTGCTTCCACGGCACCTCAAATGGAAAGTATCCGGTAAATATGTGATCATTACCCCCGCCGACACACCACCTGCTGAAACGCCGCAGGCAGCCCCTTTATTCATGCGCGTGCGCGGAAGGGTGTTTGACCAGTCGGATCCGCCGATACCGCTGCCAGGCGTTTCCGTGGCTGTAAAAGGCACCAGCAGGGGCACAGCAACAGAAAACGACGGCACTTTTGAGATAAACGCCAATGCCGGCGAAATGCTGGTGTTTTCTTTCGTGGGATATAAACAAACAGAATACCTGGTAGGCAAACAGAATAATATCACGATCTCCCTCAAACAAGATGTGAGCGCACTGGAACAGGTAGTTGTTACCGGTTACTCTACGCAAAAAGTAAAGAACCTGGCCAGTTCCCTTGCGATAGTAAACCCCAGCAACATTCAGCATAAACCTATCACACAACTATCGCAGGCGCTGCAGGGCGGCGTAACAGGACTCACCGTACAGCAGGGATCCGGCTTACCCGGGGGCGATGCCGCGAACATCAAGATCAGGGGTATCAACACGCTGGGATATACCAATCCATTGATACTGGTGGATGGCGTACCATTCGATATCAACAACGTTGATCCAACTACAGTTGAAAACATTACCATACTCAAAGACGCAGCCGCAGCCAGCATATATGGCGCCAGGGCCGCCAACGGCGTTATCCTGGTCACCACCCGCCGCGGTGTGCCGGGCAAAGTACAGGTGACATATGATGGATACGTTGGCACGCAAAGACCTACCTATGTGCCGAAGTTTGTTGATGCCGCACGGTATATGGAAATTGTAAATGAGGCGAACGCCAACGTTGGCCGTGATAAACAATATTCTGAAGAAGCGATTGCCATTACGCGGGCAGGCACAGACCCGATCAATTATCCTAATACCGACTGGACGGAAGTGATGCTCAAAAAGAACGCGCTGATAACAAATCACTCCCTGGGCGTGAGCGGCGGTAACAGCGTAGCGCGCTTTGCCGTTACAGGCACCTACCTGAAACAGAACGGTATCATGGACAATGTAAGTTTTGACCGGTTCATGTTGCGTGCCAATACCAGTGTGAGCCTGCGGAAGAATGTGATGATGTACCTTGACCTGAACGCTACACGCGGCGAACAGCGCCTTCCTTATGCAGACGGGCGGGGCAACATGGACTGGATGCTTTATATGACTTACGGCATCCCTCCCAACGTGATCTCCAAATATCCGGTCCGCCAGGATGGCCTGGTATCTTACGGCCAATTTGGTGAAATGCGCAACCCGCTTGCACACCTTGAAGTAGGAGGCCTTCAGAAAAATATGGTAGATAACATACAGGTGAATTTCCAACCCAGGTGGGAAGTACTGCCTGGCTTAAATCTTAAAATGCAGTATAATTTCCGGATCAGGACCACTACCACAACAACAGCCCGCGATGCATACAATTTCCTGAATTACTTCAATAATAACCTGGTATACGTTTTCGGCGCTACCAATGGCTCTTCGTCGGACCGTAGCACCTACAATTACCTGAGTGGTACGGCCGATTATGAAAAGACTTTCGGCGCACATCGCCTGTTCCTGCTTGCAGGCGCTTCACAGGAGTACGATAGTCCGGATGCGGTGAACATCAGTACCCTGCGCTCCGTGTTCACCAAGCTGTATTATTCTTTTGACGATCGCTATCTCCTTGAAGCGGCGCTTCGCGGTGATGGCTCCTCCCGCTTTGGCCCCGGCAACAAATGGGGCAGTTTCCCCTCTGTTGCGGTAGGCTGGAATGTGATGAACGAATCGTTCATGAAAGGATTGAGATCCGTGGAAAGCTGGAAGCTGAGAGCATCTTATGGTATGCTGGGGAACAACCAGAATGTTGGCAACTACCAGTATCAAACCACTATCAGTACCGGTAATGGAACAGAGACCACATTTGGTAACCCGAATATTACCTGGGAGAAGGTGAAAATGCTGGACATCGGTACCGATATCGGTTTGTTTAAAAATGCGCTTCGTTTTACGATAGACTGGTACGACAAAACCACCGACGATATACTGCTGGCGCCGCCTGTACCCGCAGCATCAGGACTGAAGGCTATTTCGCTGAACGCCGGCAAAGTCCGCAACAGGGGGTGGGAGTTTGCGATGGATGTGAACAAGGCATTCCGCGACGGATTAACACTCTTTGCAAGAACCGGTCTATCAACTTATAAGAATACTATACTCTCCTTACTAGGCGGTCCTTACTACCCCGGAGACGTCACGCATACAGTAAACAATCCGCTGGGAATGTACTATGGCTACAGAACGGCCGGGTTGCTGCAGCAAAAGGACATTGATAATGGTGTGCCGACTTTTATGGGGCAACGCGCGGGCGACATCAGGTACCTGGACATCAACGGCGATAAACAGCTGAACGATGCAGACCGTACTATCATCGGCAACCCGGAACCGCGATTAAATTATTTTGTTAACCTGGGTGGCAGTTACAAGGGCTTTGACCTTGAAGTGCAGCTTAATGGATACGGTGCGCATACGGCTGTGTATCGTGGCCGTATTGCCGCTCCGCTTGACGTGGCCGATCCCGGCGCCAAGCCTATGGTATGGCAAACGGATTACTGGACCCCCACGAATACCACGGCACACTTTCCGCGGATAGAGCCAAATGGGCTCACCAGCTCCAATGTTACACGCTTTTCAGACTTCTGGTTTGAGAATGCTGCCTATTCACGTATCCGCTTCATTCAGTTAGGCTATAACCTGCCCGCATCACTGACACAACGTTACAAACTAGGCGGCTGCCGCTTTTATGTAAATGCGCAGAATCCTTTCACATTCACTAAAATGGCTTTCCTCGATCCTGAAAGCAAAGGCGGTGAAACCACCTATCCGCTGATGCGTGTTTTCACATTCGGGATCAGCGCAAGGATATAACACATCGCCGCTTTAAAAAACAACATCATGAAAAAATTTCTTCTTCATTCTATTATACCGGTATGTCTTGGTTTGTGTGCATGCAATAAGGACTATCTTACAAGAAATAACCCTGCCGCCACAACCGACGATAAATGGTGGCGTACGCAGGCCCAGCTGGAAAGTGCGCTGGACTATATTTATGCCGCAATGCCACAGGGCGGGTATGCAGGCAACCCCAATGTACGCGTTTTTTTTGCAGCGCTAACAGATGACGCATACTGGAATGGTAACTTCTATGGCGCACTCAATACCGTCGCTTTGGGCGATGCACATGCCAACCTGGGCTGGCCTTTTTCCGGCGTCTGGGAAAACGACTATGCCCGTATCCGGATGGCCTCCCGCTTTATTGAACAGGCGCCCAACGCCTATATGGATGCCGCACTGAAAGCACGTTACATTGCCGAAGCCCGTGCTATGCGGGCCTGGTACCACCTGGAACTGTACCTTTATTTCGGACCGGTGCCGGTCGTTGCCAAGGTAGTGTCTCCCGCAGAAGCGCCGAAAATGAAACGGAATACCGAAGCCGAGGTCATCAACTTTATCACTTCAGAACTCGAAACCTGTGCTTCATTACTGCCCGGCTCCTATCCGCCCGATCACGCCAAGCGCATAACGCAGGGCGCCTGCCTCGCCATGAAAGCCATCGCATATCTCAACGCTAAAATGTACAATGAGGCCGCTGCTGCAGCCAAACGGGTGATAGACCTGAAGGATGAAAACGGTGCACCGGCATATGCGCTACACCAAAGCGCTTCTCCCAGGGCAAACAGCTATGGTGAGTTATTCTCTTACAATGGTAAACTAAACCGCGAGCGCATCTTCGTGCGCACAAACGGACTGAACGATATCTGGTTCCGCAATGCGCCCTCCGGCGTTCCCCCCGGTCCCGCACAGGCGGCCCTTAACCCTACGGCGGCGCTGGCCAACAGCTATGAAACACTGCAAGGAAAAACGCTCGATGAGCTGGGTGCAGACAGTATGAAAATTTATAAGGAATCTCCCAATTACCGTAATAACCGGGATCCCCGCCTGCAGTACACCTTGCTGTACCCCGATATGGAGTTTGAAGGCCACCGGCTGGAACCATTTAACCCCAGTTCTAATAATTCGGATAGAATTGGCAGTCCCACTGGATCCGCTACCGGCTTCTGGATGCGCAAATACCTTGATCCGCGCGACAAAGGCGCTACTGAAAGCAGTACCCTCGATTTCATGGTCATCCGCCTGGCAGAGATACTGCTCACTTACGTGGAAGCAAAGGTTGAAACCGGCAACTGGCAGGACCCGTTGGTAGCGCAATACCTGAGCGAAATACGCAGAAGGGCGGGGATGCCTCCCGTAGATCTGTCCGTATACAACAGCCAGGAAAAAATGCGGACGCTCTGCCGTCGTGAGCGGCGTGTGGAGCTTGCGCTGGAAGGTACGCGCATCTTTGATATCCGCCGCTGGAAGATCGGCAGCGTGATGAACGGAAATGTAGAAGGAGCTACCAATCCCGCTACCGGGAAAGCAGTAGTGGTACATACCCGGAAGTTCAACGAGCAACGGGATTACCTATGGCCGATACCGCAGAATGAAGTGAAGACTTCTAATATCACCCAGAATGAGAATTGGTAAACAATCCCTGTTTGCAGTATTCCGGCATAACCCGGAACAGCTTGAAACGGTACGTAGGCTATGATCATCAGAAAGTATCAACGATAAGCACTATTCATTGTTCACCCTGTGCCTGTATGTTCCCCCGCTCCTGGAACGGGAGCGGGGACATATGGCGACAGCCAAAATCCACTTCACATGAAATTCTTCCTATTCCTGCTCCTGCTGCTGGCAGGCGCCCTGCAGATTTCTATTGCCAATACTGCTCCCGTACTGGTACGATTATCACCTGAAAATGCAACGCCAGATACGATTGTGATTGTGAAAGGACAATCCATCACCTTTTCTGTAAACGGGACAGATGTAGATGGCAACATGGTAAGTGTTGAATGGTATAACAATGATACCTATATCGCAGAAAGTTTTCCATCCACCGGCAACCGCAATCTGACGCATAGTGTTTCCTTCAATACAGTGGGAAAATATGCCATCTCCTGTGTAGTATACGACAACAACGGGATTGCCAGCAATGGTATCCGGTGGGAAGTAAAGACGATAGATCCCATCGCAGCAGGAGCGCCCTTGATAACACGCCTGCGGCCCGGAAATCTCACGGCTGATACTGTCGTAGTTGTAAAAGGGCGCACCCTCACCTTTTCCGCGGCCGGCACCGACGCAGATGGCGATCTGAAAGGTGTTGAGTGGTACAACAATTCATCTGTTGCAGTACAATCATACCCGCTGGCCAACTATCGCAATTTTACCCGCAGCATTACTTTCGATTCCATAGGAACATACTCCATCTCCTGCGTATTATTCGACAACAACATGCATTACAGCAGCGGCGTTCGCTGGGAAGTAAAAGTAGTGGAACGCGAACGCTTCTTATACGTAGATTATGGCGAAGAAATTTTCAGCGTTGCCAAAGCCGAGGACAGCCTGCTGCAATTTGCCAACAGAAACGGAATCACGCTTCTGGGACTATATGGATTTGAACAGGTAGTGGAGGGAAATCACGCTGTGCTGAACAATTTCATTGGTAAGATGAAAAGCAATGGCATTAAGCGGGTAAGCGTAGTTGTGGGTGATGATCCACAGAATTTACAGCGTATCCTGGATTATTTTGATGACCCTTCCGTAGTGCATAAATTTGACGCAATCCTTACGGAGGTAGAATTCTGGAACCCCTCGCCGGGCACGGATAGACCAACGGCATTCAATAAATATGAAGCGGTACTGATCGCATTGAGAAATGCTGCCAATACCCGTAACAAGGCTTTCAAGGTGGAAACGTACGCCAGCAACATAGATACCGAGGACAAGGCGAACAGGATCTGCGCGCAGGTAGACAGGGTGCTGATGGAATACTACACCTCAAAGATCACTCCACAGGAAGTATACTACAATACTACATACCGGGCACAGCTACAGCGGCTTTGCAATGCTGTGAATGCAAAAAATGTGGAGCTTTGCCCCCTGTTCTCAAAGGAGCCGAATCTCCAGGGGCCTTATCCGTTCTCAAAGATTGACTCCAGCTTTTTTAAGGGATATGAAGATGATGAAACCCTTGTGAATAAATACAAACCAATTGTTACAAACGCATACTATTTTGCCTATACCTACGCAAATCCAAATGCCCTGCATGCCCCCCGCCTGATGAAACTATTGCCGGCCGGCCAGTTAAAGGATACCATCTTTATTCAAAAGAACGATTCAGTAACCATGAAACTGACAACACGCGATGTAAACAACAATCTTTCAGGCGTGAACTGGTATGTCAACGGCATTTCCCGGGGAATCAGTACGCTTGCTGCTTCAGGCGAGCAAACAGCAGAGCGCACGTTTGCATTTAACACCAGCGGCATCTTCACGGTAACAGGCGTACCTTATGACGCTACACAACTGTACACCCCGCAATACAGGTGGCAGCAGCGGGTAATAGTGGTAAAAGACTCCCTGGTAAATGTGGCGTTGCAGAAAAACGCTTCCCAGTCCACAACAGTGTACGGCGGCGTTGCCAGTCGCGCCGTAGACGGAAACCGCGATGGTACCTGGGCCGGCGCCTCCATTACGCATACCTCAGAGTCTGACCCCAATACCCAGGCCTGGTGGCAGGTTGATCTGGGCACCGAAGTGCCGATCCATTTTATCCGTTTATATAATCGTACCGACTGCTGTTCGGACAGGCTCGTCAACTTTCACATATTTGTTTCATCCACACCTTTTACGAGTGATAGCGTAGCCGGCTCCCAAATGCAACCCGGCGTGTCTGATTTTTATTCCTCCAGGGTCAGC
The DNA here is from genome assembly GCA_017849435.1 of Chitinophaga niabensis. GTDB lineage: Bacteria > Bacteroidota > Bacteroidia > Chitinophagales > Chitinophagaceae > Chitinophaga > Chitinophaga niabensis_A. Next base: position 291,807 of record JAFIGY010000019.1, on the reverse strand, counting down.
GGTAATCCACATCATGCAGGCATATACAAAAGCGGCCGTTATATCAGAATACAACTGGCTCAAAAAGGTGTTCCGCTGAACCTGGCAGAAGTAGAAGTATACAAGATGGAGGGCGCAGGGAATTGCCAGGAAGATTCACAGCAACGAGATGCAAATCCCGACAGCGTTGCAATTTTGAGCCACGACGGCCGCGCCTTCTATAAAACACAGCCGCATCCCTCTGAACAGCTCTCCGGCGTAAAGATCTACCCTAACCCCACCACCAATGTATTATACGCGGAAATACCAGATAAGGCAAGGCTAAGCATCATGACTACAGATGGCAGGCAGATACGGGTACCGGTAGAATATAGCCCCGGCAGAGCCAGTCTTCAAACAACGCGGCTGCCGGCCGGAGTTTATTTACTAAGCATTTACTGGCAACGAACGGTCAAAACCCTCCGCTTTATAAAGTATTGAACATTATTTCCAAATCGTTAAACAATACTATGCGCTGTTTATTTTTCTTTTTTGTATTGACAATCATCCATAACAAAACGCTTGCCCAGTTTGGCATAGCGGCGGAGATACTTCCTCCGGATTCTGTTGAAACGAAGATGAGCGAATGGTTTTCGGATGCGAAGATCGGTGTGTTCATTCATTGGGGTATTTACGCGGTGGATGGAACGGTAGAATCCTGGCCTATGAAAGACGGAGTGAAGCAGGCGGAGTCTTATATGTCGCAGTTGAGCCGCTTTAATCCCCGTAAATATGACCCGGACCAATGGGCCAGCCTGTTCAAAAAAATTGGCGCCAGGTATGTGGTGATGACCACCAAACATCATGATGGCGTTGCACTCTGGAAAAGTCGCCAGCCTGGCGCGCTCAGCATACCGACGCATTCGCCGTACGGGAAAGATATCATCCGGCCTTTATTCGAAGCCTTGCGAAAGAACAGCATTAAATGCGGCGCGTATTTCTCCAATCCTGACTGGAGCTACCACGATTACCCACTATATACCAACGACAGCACGCGATACGATCCTGTACAGCAACCGGCCCGCTGGCAAAAGTTTATGACCTTTTACAAAGGTCAGTTGCAGGAGCTGATGAAGGATTACCGGCCAGACCTCCTCTGGTTCGATATGCCCGAGTACAACGCAGCGACGATGCAGGCAGCCGGCGTTCGCAATATGCTGCTGACCTACAATCCGCACCTGGTGATCAACAGCCGCCTTCCCGAACACGGAGAGTACAATAATCCCGAGCAGGACCTGTTCGCTTCCCGGCCCAAAGACCGTTATTGGGAATTCGCCATCCCGGTGAGCGAGGGAAAATGGGGATACCGCGCAGGCTTGAATGAGACTACAGACGCAGGCACACTATTAACGCTGTTTACAAGAGTACTCTCGCAAGGCGGGAATTTCCTGTTCGATATAGGGCCGGATGGTAACGGCGAAATCATCCCGGCCCAGCAACGGTGCCTGGAAAATGTAGGACGTTGGGTAAATAAACATAGCGAGGCCATTTACGGTACTAAGGAAGGGATCGGGTTTGATGTATGTGGACTCCCTTCCGTTTATTCGAAGGATTCTTCCGCACTGTACGTGTTTGTGCCACGTGGCAATACGGTTGTGCATTTAAATGGTATAGACAGGAATGTAACAGCCACCGTGGTGGGCAGCAACAAGCCTATAGCCTCTCAAAGCGGGGGCATTCCCGGATGCTATGGCTGGTTCACGTACAGGATCCCTGACGCCGAACAGGATGAGTATGTTACCGTAATAAAATTTACTGCGCAAAACCATAAACCTGTGAAACGACGGGTAAAGGGTGGTTACATTGAGTAACCATACGAATCTTCTACCTGTGTAGCCGGACAAGGTAAAGGGTGGCTATACCGCGTGACCACCCTGCCTTCCGCTATCCGGCAATAGGTGCTGCGTAAAGGGCGGATGCATTGAATAACGCATGCTAACATCGTACACTAAACAGACAAGATGATACACTAACAATGAGGATATTGATTATGAAATTTCTACACCTTTCAAAAAAGTCAAAAATGGAATTAGGTGTTCGATTGTGATCCTTCTCAGCCCGCCAGTAATAAAAAGCACTGAACATCAGTGCTTTTTTGTATGATAGTTAGCATGCGATGTCGAATACTATCAATTATAATTATCACCACTCGCCAAAAATCTCTCTCGTCATATTTTTCATTACCTCAATCGTTCCCTGTATTCATTAGGTGTTACACCCAACAGTTTTTTTACGTAACGGGTGAAAAATGAACGGCTGCTGAATTCCATTTCATCGGCAATTTCGGAGATATTGAGTTTTTTGTTTTGCAGCAGAATGATGATACGTTCTTTGGCATGACGCTGTATCCATTCGGAAGCGGTAATGCCCGAATGGATTTTACACAAATGGTTTAAATACTTGGGTGTAATGTTCAGCTCTTTGCTGAAAAACTGCACTTCACGGTGCTGCATACAATACCGTTGGAGTAATTGTATGAAGCGCTCATACAAGGTGCCGGTTTGCAGGCTGTGTTTGCGTTGCTCATATTCGTTGGCAAATGTGTGCCACATTTCTAAAATGAACAATCGCATTTGCAGTTTCAACGCTTCTTCGTAAAAGCGGTGGCCGGTTTCCAAAAAACGTTCGTTCAACCTCTTGAAATTGGTCAGGATTTTTTCTTTGTCTTGTGTAGTAATATCCGTTTTTACCGGATACGCCCTTGAGTGCAACTGTGCATTGATGCTCCAGCTTTGGTCGGGGATATTATCCGTCAAAAATGCCTTTTCCACTAAAAGGACAGCAGCCTTAAAATTTTTTGAAAATCGAAGACCCGACAATCTGCTTTCGGCGAACCAAAACAAAAATTGTCCGCCTTTGCATTCCATCATCTGATCGTTGAATAAAAAACCGATACTGCCCTTATGGCAATACAAATGCGTATGGTACAGCGTATAAAAATTTTTCGGAAAATCTCTTTCCCCTGTTACTTCCAATAATAAAATTCGGGGATGTTTATTCGTAACCATCTGCTAACCCCTTTTTACTAAGATATGTGATATTTGACATTATTGGTGTAAATAGTGTAATAAATAAGAATACGTCCGGTTGTAATTTTGTACCATCAATTAAGCAAAATGAATACAGCTGATACAATTTTCAATGAATTAAAAAATGGAGCAACCGTAGCGCCGCAACATCCGCAAATAAAAGAATTGAGAGCAGCCTCTTACGCTACTATCCGTTTGGTACAACAATTAAATGCTTCTGCCGACCCCAAAGAAATCAGAAAAATATTGAGCGAGATTACCGGAACGGCCATTGATGAAACGGTGGCCATATTTCCACCATTCTATATCAATTATGGTAAAGCTTTGAGCATTGGCAAAAATGTGTTTATCAATTTCAATTGCACTTTTTTGGCATTGGGTGGCATCGTTATAGAAGACAATGTTCTTGTTGGTCCTGATGTAAAAATATTGTCCGAAGGGCATTCACTACCTCCTGTCGAAAGGCAATCGCTGGTACCGGGAAAAATTCACATTAAACAAAACGCCTGGATTGGTGCTGGCGCCACTATTCTTCCGGGAATATCCGTAGGAGAAAATGCCGTGATTGCTGCCGGTGCCGTGGTAACCAGGGATGTGCCTGCAAACGCTGTAGTGGCAGGTATTCCGGCGAAAATTATCAGATCAATATAAAACAGAAACTCTATGAGAAGCATATCCGTTATAGCAGTTGCAACATTTATGCTTTTAGGGCAATATTGCACAGGGCAAACAAACAATCAAAAATCCAACAAAATGAACCCAACAGTTTCTGTAGAACAATACACTTTTCAATTGAGCAATAAAGTGATCCGCAAAAAAGTGAGCTTTAAAAACCGTTATGGTATAACCATTTCAGCAGATTTATATTTACCCAAAGACAGCAGTAGTAATAATTTGGCAGCCATTGCCATCAGCGGCCCATTTGGTGCGGTGAAAGAACAATCATCAGGATTGTACGCCAATCAAATGGCAGAACGCGGCTTTGCAGCATTGGCATTTGATCCTTCTTACACAGGCGAAAGCAGTGGAGAGCCCCGCAATGTAGCCTCTCCTGACATTAACACGGAAGATTTTAGTGCAGCAGTTGATTTTCTTGGCATACAAAAAAACATCGACCGAAATAAAATCGGCATCATCGGTATCTGCGGATTTGCAGGTTTTGCCCTGAATGCAACTGCTGTTGACAAACGTGTGAAAGCCGTTGCCACCACCAGTATGTACGATATGACCAGGGTGATGTCGAAAGGGTATTTTGACGCCGCAACACCCGAAGAACGTACCCACACTTTAGAACAATTAGGTGAGCAACGCTGGAAAGATGCTGCGAATAATACAACAGCCCTGGCGCCAAAAGGATTACCCGAAAAAATTCACGGCAACGAGCCCCAGTTTGTGAAAGATTATTTTTCCTATTACAAAACTAAGCGGGGCTTCCATCCACGTTCCATTAATTCAAATGGTTCGTGGACAGCTACGAATGCGTTGTCCTTCATGAATATGCCTATTCTTAGTTACATCAAAGAAATTGCTCCTCGCCCAATGCTCTTGATCGCAGGAGAAAATGCACACTCCAGGTATTTCAGCGAAGATGCGTTTAAAGCCGCAACAGAACCGAAAGAACTGATGATAATCCCAAAGGCTGTTCATGTGGACATGTATGACCAAATGGATAAAATTCCTTTTGAGAAGCTGGAAACATTTTTCAAACAACATCTAGAATAGAAGCGTTAGCAATAAATGAAATAATTATGAATATCATCAAAAACGGCACACAGCCATCAATAAAAGGAGACCAAGACTGGTTTACCGGAAGCGTAAGAATAGATCCTCTGTTTGCGAAACAGGCAGCTAACAAGGGAGCCGGGGCATTGGTTACTTTTGAACCCGGTGCAAGAACAGCGTGGCACACGCACCCTGCAGGTCAAACACTCATTGTTGTTTCAGGATTAGGTTGGGTACAAAAAGAAGGCGAGGGTATTCAGGAAATACATCCCGGGGATGTCATTTTCTTTGAACCTAACGAAAAGCACTGGCACGGTGCATCTCCCAACAAAGCGATGAGTCACATAGCCATACAGGAAGAAGTAAATGGCTCTGTAGTAACCTGGATGGAAAAAGTAAGTGCAGCGCAATACAGAAAATGAACCGTGCGCACAACATCTATAAAATTCTCGTCCGAAAAGTTACTGCAAGTCAACAAAGCAGACGACCTGAAAATAGCTCCTTACTGAACAGCAGTGCTTTTTCGCTTTATCGTGGGAATCGATATCGAACTCCGACTTTTTTTAAAAAGAGTAATTTCTAATCTTTTACGCTATTTGACTAATACATTGTAGTCATCCCATTTACTTCTAACCAACCTTCTTCTCCCTATGAAGGCTGGACGATGTTACTACCGATATTCTGTTACAACTTCCCTTAATCGGGATACTCCTGCAGAATTTATACTTTGTAATTTTGCCATATAAAATGATTATAGTACTGCTGAAAAAATCTGGTTCCGGTGGTGCTTGAATTGGGTGGAAAACCGCCCACCATCGTTGCACAAACAGCTGATTTGGAAGTGGCTGCATGCGTTTGGTCTGGGGGCAATTCTTAAAAGGCGGACAAACCTGTATCGCTTTTCCTTGTTATTAGAAAGATGAAATGGCTCAAAAGAACAATGTAATACAAAATTCAAATTATGCAAACCATATTAGGAGCCAATGGGCAGATTGGCGAAGAACTTGCAAGAGAGCTGAAAAGAAATTTTACTTCCAACATCAGAATTGTAAGTCGTGGTGCAACCAAAGTAAACGATACCGATGAAGTTTTTTCTGCTGACTTATCCATTAAAGAGAAAGCAATAGAAGCGGTGAAAGGCAGCGAAATTGCCTATTTCACATTAGGACTTCCGGTAAGTTCCGATTTATGGGAAAAACAGTTCCCATTGATTCTGAGAAACGTAATTGACGCCTGTAAGATCAACGGGGCGAAACTGGTGTTTTTCGACAATACCTATATGTATCCGCAGGACGGTAGGGTTTTGAGGGAAGAAACAATTTTTGAACCTGTTGGCAGAAAGGGAAAAGTAAGAAGAGAAATGGCAGAAATGGTATTGAGGGAAATGCAGTCGGGTGAACTGGAAGCCGTTATTTGCCGTGCCCCCGAATTTTACGGTCCGGGGAAAACGCAAAGCATTACCAACACGTTAATTTTTAACAACATCAAAGAAGGCAAAAAACTGAAAGTGCCATTAAGTGATACAAAAAAGAGGAGTTTGATTTGGACACCCGATGCAAGCAGGGCAACCGCATTGATTGGAAACACCCCCGATGCTTTCGGACAAACCTGGCATTTGCCTGTTGATGAAAGCCATCCAACGTATAAACAATTCATTGCTTTGGCTTCCACCATTTATGAAAAAGAACTAAAATATTCCATTGTTCCGAAATTTGTTTTCAAAATTGTTGCAAGATTTAATGACAGGATAAAAGAGTTACAGGAATTGCTTCCGAGATACGAACACGATAATGTGTTTGACGATTCAAAATTCAGAAACCGTTTTCCGGATTTTAATGTAACTACTTACAAACAAGGGATAGGACAGATGAAGAACGAGCAACTTTCATTACAGAAATAAAAGAGGTATTTTTGCAATGTATAAATCAGAACATCAACAAATGAAAGCCCCGGTAAAAGTTTCGTCCATTAGTGCTTTGCATCAGTTTTTAGGTTTGAAGAAGCCTTCAAACCCCCTCATCAGTGTATTTAATTTTGATGATATGAAACTGGAGCCGGAACCATTCTCAGCGCCGTTACCACAGATTTTTATGTAGTTGCTTTAAAGAAGGATTGTGCCGGTGGGAAATGCAAATATGGTCAGCAGTATTACGATTTTGACGAAGGCATTATGCACTTCATCGCTCCGCATCAGGTATTACAGTTTGAAGATGTATTGCTGAACGATGTTAAAGGATTTGTATTCGTGGTGCATCCCGACTTTTTACAAGGGTATGCTTTGGCTTCCAAAATAAAAGATTACGGATATTTTTCCGTAAACAATTGCCTGCAAAAGGAATCCCAACAGTGCAATTTGTAGCAGGGGAGCTTCATTTAATTGATGAATACAATTTCAACCAACCCTAAAAATAAAATTTCAAAGCGATGAAAAAAATCTTATTGATAGTTACCAATATAGATAAGTATGCAAGCGGCAGGCTGAAAACAGGTTTGTGGCTGAGCGAGCTCACGCACATTTATCACGCAGCAAAGGGAAAAGGATGGGATATAACGATTGCAAGCCCGAAAGGCGGCGAAGTGCCCATTGATCCGGAAAGCCTGAAACCATGGGTATTGGATAAAATTTCCAAAGGCTATTATGAAAGCCCTGCATTTATGGATGAACTGAATCATTCTAAAAGTTTGGAAGAAGTAAAAAGAGACAGTTTTGACTGTGTGTACCTGGCAGGCGGGCATGCTACGATGTACGATTTTCCGGACGATATCAATATCCAGTTCATCGTCAGTCACCAATACGAAAGCAGAAAGATGGTAGCCGCTATTTGTCATGGTGTAGGGGGCTTACTGAATGTAAAACTTTCCAATAATGACTATTTAATCAAAGGAAAATCAATGACCGGCTTCGATTGGTTTGAGGAAACCATTGCGAGGCGAAAAAGAGAAGTGCCTTTCAATTTGGAAGCCGCCATTAAAGCACGTGGCGCCGATTTGAAAAAAGCTTTTATCCCGATGACTTCAAACGTAGTGGTGGATGGCAATCTGATCACAGGGCAAAATCCTTTCAGCTCTAAGGAAATGGCAAAAGTAGTTACCCAACAACTTGAAAAATAGTTCGATCAAAATGATTATGAATATGCTCCCTGATCCCAAACCGGACCCTATGTGGTGCGTGGCGTGATCCATTTGGGGGAAGGCGGTGCTATATATGCTTCCATCTTTGAAAGCAGCTCTTCGATATGATCGCTGATGATCACCATATCATGATGCGTTCTTTTGAGGAATGCTTTCTCGGTCATGGTTTGCATCAAAGCACCGAGACTATCATAGAAACCGCCCGTATTTAATAGCGCGATGGGTTTGGTATGTAGTCCAAGTTGTGCCCAGGTGAGCATCTCGAAGAGTTCTTCCATGGTGCCGAACCCTCCGGGAAGCGCGATCACGCCATTGGAAAGCTCATGCATTTTGAGTTTCCTTTCATGCATGCTTTCCACAAGAATGAGATCGGTGAGCCCTTCATGCGCAATCTCTTTTTGCTGCAGGAAATAGGGGAGTATGCCCGTCACTTTTCCACCGGCGCGCAGTGCGCCATCGGCTACAGCGCCCATCAGACCTACTTTTGCTCCGCCATATATCAGCTCTATCCCTCTTTCCGCCAGTGTTTGTCCAAGTGTGGCTGCCTCTCCGGCATAGATCGGATCTGTTCCGGAACTGGATCCGCAGAAAACTGAAACGCTCTTCATGATAATACCTGCGCTTTATTGCAGTCGTGTAAAAATACAGCCTGAGAAGTTAGCGTAGTGCATCTGCAAGGGAAAATAATCGTTAAACAAATGATCAGGGGTGTTGGGGTGGTGCCAGGGCTTAATTGGAAAAAACCGACATCCGGTATAACCGCACATCGATCCAGCAGAACCATAGCAGAAAAGAAGCGAAGCTGATCTTTTGAATAAGGGGCAGGTACGTAATGAAACCTTCTGTATAATATACGTAATTATTAAGCGCCACCAGCAGCAGGTTGAAAATCCCGAACCAGCACAATCCGTACCACCGGTTCCTGTAAAGCTCCAGAAAAACCCCGAGTAATGCGATCAGTCCGAACAGGGAAGCGAGGTTGATCACCATATCATGCATGCCGGTGAACAGGAAGAGGATGATCACCATAGACAGGATACCTGAGCCCTGGATCACTGATCTGCTGGCTTTTGCGGCTTTAATATAGAGCGGAAAAAGATACCAGAATACGGCGAGGGTGATGCAGAGGGTGAGCATGCCTGCAATGGCTACGGGTTTTGCGGGATTATACTGTCCGTTAACAGCGTATTCGTTCAGCAGGTTACACCAATAGTTGTTCATCCAGCTGAAGCCTGGCGACTGTGCATCCACCTGCGATCCGCCGGGATAAAGCAGGGTAGCGGTGATATACAGGGCAATGAAAAGGAGCGTACCGAATACGGGTGTTAACACCCAATGTTGTTTTTTCATGCAGATACCAATTTAAGGAATCCAGGTCGCAAAATCCCCTTCTAATTGTCGTTTTTGCACATTCCGGTTTATTGTTACTTGGTGTAAGTTTGTATCGTCAAACCAAATAATATTCTTAACACTTAAAAAACGAAAAAATGGCTGCTAACAAAACAAAGATCACCGTAGAAAGCAATATCAATGCACCTGTGGAAAAAGTATGGAAAACCTGGAACGCACCGGAAGATATCGTGAAATGGTGCAGCGCTTCTGACGACTGGCATACGCCGCGCGCTGAGAACGATCCGCGTACCGGCGGTAAGTTCTTTTCCAGGATGGAAGCAAAGGACGGCAGCTTCGGCTTCGATTTCGGAGGGATATATGATCTTGTGAAACCGCATGAGCTGATCGAATATACGATGGGCGACGGCCGCCAGGTATCCATCCGTTTTTCCACAGATGGCAAAACCACGAAAATAGTGGAAACCTTTGATGCGGAAGAGCTCAACCCTGTTGAAATGCAGCAGAGCGGCTGGCAGGCGATCCTGGATAACTTCAAGAAATATACGGAAGCGAATTAATATCGTTATAACAGCGCGATCTTCTTCCGGATGGTCTGCTGATCGGTTTGTGTTTTGGCGAGGGAAAGCGCTTTCTCCAGGTGCTGCAAGGCTTTTTTCCGGTCAATACCCGTGTACAGTTCGCCCAGCAACGTGTAGTAGAAGTGATTATCCGGCAGGTTGAGTTTTTCCGCTGCTATAATCGCTTCCTGTCTGCTATTGGCTTTCGAAAGTGCGAAAGTCCGGTTCAGCGCAGCAATGGGAGAGTATTCTATCAGCAGCAGCAGATTGTACAGCTGCAGGATGTTCTCCCATTTTTCTTTTGTATCCGCCTTTTGCGTATGCCAGTAAGCGATCCCGGCCTCCAGGTGGTATTTCGACAGCTGACTGCCGCTGGCCGAGCAATTCAGGAAATATGTCCCCCTGCTGATCAGGTCTGTATCCCAGCGACTGGTATCCTGCTCCGCATACAACACCAATTCTCCATTTTCATTCAACCTTGCCTCAAAACGGGAGGCATGGAAGCACATCAGGGACAGCAATGCGTTTGCCTGCGGTGTATTGGTGGTCTTGTTCTCTATCAGCATCGTGCATAAACGGATCGCTTCGAAGCAGAGGTCCTTCCGCAACGTGGTATGCTGACTTACCGAATAATATCCTTCGTTGAACAGCAGGTAGATGGTAGTGAGCACGATGGATAGTCGTTCTTCAATATCCGCGGGAGCCGGTACTTCTATCCGGATATTTTCTTCCCTTAATTTTTCTTTCGCACGGAAAAGTCTTTTGTTGATGGTCTCCTTGCTGGTGAGGAATGCGTCTGCTATTTCTTCGATACCGAAGCCGCACAGGATGCGCAGAGATAATCCGATCTGCGCCTGGGAGGGAATGGAAGGATGACAGATGGCGAACATCATCTGTAATTGGCTGTCGTTGATATTCTGCGGGGAAAGATCGATCTCCTGTTCTGTGAATTCAGACGCAGCATATTTCATTTCCGGCGCAACCTTGTTCCTGTAAACGGATTCCCGTTGCAGATGATTCTTCGCTTTGTTCTTCGCTACGTTGTACAGCCAGGCAGCCGGGTTGGGCGGGATGCCCCTCAGGCCCCACGTTTGCGCAGCTGTCAGAAAAGTATCGCTCGCAATATCTTCCGCTATTTCCATCTGTTCAAACCCGAAGCGTTTACAGAGGACCGATACGATCTTCCGGTACTCCGTACGGAACAGATGGGGTACTAATGTTCCCTGGTCCATTTTATTTATTCCGGTAGAATGATCTCACCGATCTCCTGCGGCGGTACCACTTTTCGTATTTCAATATTCCCGCCCGCTTTTACGATCGGGCATTCCCTGGCAATGCTGATCACGTCTTCAAAATCTTCTCCCCGCACTACAATGTAGCCACCCAGCGCCTCCTTGATCTCTACATAGGGGCCATCCGTCACATCGTTTGCCCGCACTACTTTGCCCTCCAGGCTGAGGCTGTTACCCTGGTCTGCAAGCCTGCCCTGCGCAGCGATGGTGCCCATCCATTTCAGCCATTCTTCTATAGCCGCCTGCATATGTTCCGGCGCAGGTTGTTCTCCTTTAGTCCAGCGGATGAAAAAGATATATTCGTTGCTCATTTTACATGGGTTTATAAGAAAGCAATACAACACCGCTTTTGAATACTTTTGTGTCCGTCAGTTTCAGGTCCAGCTTATGTTTGAGCTGGTGGAACATGGGTGTTCCTTCCCCTATGGCTACAGGATCTATCATGACCTGGTATTCATCGATCAATCCGGCATCTGCCAGTTGTGTGATGATGGTCCCGCTTCCGAGAATCGTCATGTCTTTGCCCGGTGCCTGTTTCATTTGCAGAACCTCCTCCACAAGATCCCCTTTGACCACCCGGGTATTACTCCACTCCGCCCGTTGCAAGGTCCTGGAAAAAACGATCTTTTCCGCTTCATTCATTCCTTTTGCCACTACGGGCATGCTGCTGATCGCATCCGGACCGGGCCACCAGGCGGCCATCATCTCGTAGGTAACGCGCCCGAAAAGCAAAATGTTGCCGTGCCGGAGCGACTCCTCCGAGAACCGGCTTTCTTCTCCTTCGTGCCTGTGCCAGCTGATATCTTCAACAGGACCTTTGTAGTAGCCGTTTAGCGTCAGGAAGTTGAAAACTGATACTTTTCTCATATTGATGGATTTTATCCTTATAACAATCGAGCCGGCGGAAATTGGACGGGCAGGGAAGAAAAATATCATTTCGCTGGTATTCCCAATACCTCCCGCATACCATCTCCTACTTTTTTTATCCGCTGGTAGCCGGCGGGGGAGTTGTTTTTGATCGGGAAATTGATCTGTAGTTCCCCCGGTTTGAGGAGGATGTTGAAAGTCATGCGGTTGTCGAGCGTGATTTTGGCGTCGAAGTTTGCATTCCTGAACCGGGGAGTGCCCGGACTGAGGTTTTCATCCAGCCAGTTTTGTACCTGGGATGTTTGTTCCGCGTCGAATACGGCGGAGAGGGAATAGAAGCGTTCAGATTCATTGATGGCGATCTTTGTTTTTTTCCCGTTCATATTCATGGAAACGAAAGAACGGTGGTTGCCGTGGTCGTTACAGGAAAGGAGGGCGCAAAGAGCGAGGAGCAGGAAGAAGTATCTCATGGCGGTGTTTTATGTAAAGTTAAGTATTATGCTTTACATAGTATATGGTTTTGCATAAAATATTGTTCCTACAGGGTGACGAACTCCTTCCGCAACGCCTCCAGGCATAGCCCAACGCGACTTTGCACATGAAACTTGTCGAACAGCGATTCCCGGTATCCATCTATTGTTCGCTCCTTCAGCCCCATTTTTGCTGCTATTTCTTTGTAAGTGAGTTCACTGCAGGCGAGTTTGAGAAACTGCAGTTCTTTGGCGGTGAGGGATAATTCCTGTTTTTCATCTGCCTGCATCAAAAGTTTCCGGAAGTTGACATTGGAGGCATCGGCATTGTAGTAGCCTTTTTCGTGGATCTGCAGCAGCGCTTTTTCCAGTTCTGCCGGATGAGTATCCTTTAACAAGTAAGCGCAGCAGCCGGCGCGGAACATTTTAATGATCGCCTGGTCTTTGTCGCTCATGGAGAGGGCTGCGAGGCGGATAGCGGGGTAGTGGTCGGCCAGCCACCGGGTGGTTTCGAAGCCGTCCATAACGGGCATGTTCACATCAATCAGCAGGATATCAGGAGTTTCCGGCAGCCGGGGAAGCTTCTGGCGAAGGTCTTCCCCGTGCAGTGCTTCTGTGACCACTTCAAAATGAGGGAGTGTCTCCAGCAGGAGGCTTAGTGATTTCAGGAATAGCTGGTGATCGTCTACCAATCCTATTTTTATCTTCATAACCCAATGTTTTGTAAAGGGATGCGAATGGTCACCTGTGTGCCTTGAGGGGCCAGCCGCTCCCAGGTGACTGATCCGCCGAAAAGTTGCACCCGCCGCTGCATGTTGGCAGTTCCCATGCCCTGAAAATTTACCGGCATGCCGCCGCCATCGTCCGTTACCGTCACATGCAGCCAGTGGTCTTGTTCCGTCATGACTACAATAATGGTAGCGGGATGAGCGTGCTTTAATGCATTCTGGATGGCTTCCTGCACGATCCTGAAAAGTATGATCTGCTCTGCAGCCGGCATTTGAAGAATGATGCTGCAATTACAGGACGCCCGTACGGTACCGCCTGCATTGATCCTCTCTGTTTCTTCCCGGAGATTGGCCAGCAAACTGAACTGCTCGAGCCATTCTTTGTCCAGCGACCGCGACAATTGGCGGATTTCCTGGATGGCCTTGCTCAGGGTAGCGCTGGCCGTTTGAAGTGTATCCGGCACCGCAGGCAAACCCATTTCCGTAACGCCTAACAACATTTTCGCGGTGCTTAATAACTGACCGACATTATCATGCAACTCCCTGCCGATATGTTGAAAAGTGGCTTCCTGTACTTCTACCCTGGATCGTAATAACTGTTTTTCAAAATCTTCCTTTAATGTTTTTTTCTCTGCTATCAGTCGGGCTTTTCGCTGGTTGAAATAAAGCAGGTAAGCCACTACAAAAGCAGCTACTAAAGTAAAAATGGAGGAAATAGCGATTATGGCCTGAATGGCTGAGTTTGTATTTTCCTGCATATAAAACCGATTATCCAGCTTCCGTAAAGGATACAACTGAGGTATCCCATGATAATATAATAAAAAGCAACATCCCCTGATTGTTTACTTTTCGATGCTTTATCGAAAAAGGCGAACATGGCGGCAGACCCGAAATAGAAAAAGAAAAGTCCTGTGATGATCCAGAATGGCGGATGTTTCAACGGATGGATGATCTCATCGTTTTGAAGGATCGAAAAATAATAAATGCAACAAAATAATACGATATAGAAAGAGAATATCTGGCGGCTTGATTTGTTGTACGCAAGGAATGAAGAGCCAAGCCCTTCAAATATGAAGAAACAGATGAAAAGGAACAGGAGCAACATCAGCCATTGCCTTATTTTCTTCGATGTATTGAACTGATAGAAAAGAAAGGAAAAGAATAGCGCCTGTACGAGGATCAATAAGTTGTAAACAGGATAATTGATCTTTTTGTTGATGGCGAGGGAAAACCCTACGGCCTCAAGAACAATTACCAGCAACAGATAGATCATGAACAGACGCCAATAAGTATTTCCCTTATTATGCAAAGCGAACAGCGCTGTGAAGAATGCAAGGATCTCCGCACAGACCGTTGGGTTGAAGAATTGCATTATGGCCATAGATGTCCTTCGTCGAAGATGTAAGAAGAATCCTCTGCTGTCGGTTTGGCGAGGCCCTTTGGTCTGTAGAATTTTGACAGGGTGGGATCTTTTATGGCGTCGAGATAGTCAATGTAGGTTCCATCTGTCTTATACAGCGTTGGTATGATATAAACGCCTATTCTCGGAATCGTTTTATTCCCTCCACGGGGAAATGTATCATTCCCAACAAAGGGATACAATGCGATCGTCCAATGATACTCGTTAGGAAGCGTGTGATCGTTTGCAAACTTTGGAAATGTTTCACTGATATATCTTCTGATATCCCCTGAATCGTGTACTATGAAGCCGACCTTTGTATATTCATTCATGGAAAGCTGTCGATATGCCTTGGGCGACCTATAGGCTTCCAGGTTGGGGAGTGCCTTTTTCTCAGGAATTTTTCCACGCATCATCGGGGAGAGTAAATCTGTATTGAATCCCTCTGTATCAGATGGTGTGATGCCGCTTGTATCTAAAGCAGGGGATTTCCAGATAAAATGCCCGATAAGTAAGCCTGCGCCTAAGGCGATGGCGATTAGTACTAACGCTAATGTTTGTTTCATAAGTATTCTTTTGAATAGAAAGTGAATGATCCGGATAATGGAAAACGATCAGGGGAACACAGGGCTCAAGGGGCACTCGCACATTCAATATAAACAAATATTTCAACTTATTTATCGCCATGCCCTTTGCCGCCCAGGTTGTAGGTGAAAGACACAAAGCCGCCCAGCCGGAGGGCCTTTGTAGTAAGTTCCTCGTCTTTCACGTCCACAAACCGTTTGTAGTTATCCCAATCGCGGTACCTGCTTTTCAATACATCTGCATTACCGACAGACAGTCCGGCGTTCAGCACCAGCCTGCGTAGCAATCCTATTGTTTCGGGGAACCCTATCCCGCCGCCAACAAACACCCTTGTGTTGGCTATGGCAGAGAAATCCGGGGCAAGCCCGAGTGAGAACATGTATTGCACTTCGTGATCTTTGGAATTTTTGTACCAATGTGCCATGACTACCGGGGAGAATTTTAAAAGCGTATTCTTCCCGTCTTTGTGTAAGATGGCATTGGCGGTGTCCGGTCCTTTTTCAGCGTCTGCAGGATTTTTTCTGATCGAATATTCCGCACCGTTACCACCGATGATAATGGCCGGCCCGATGCTGAAATCAACGCGCTTTCCTCCAAAGGTTTTCAGTTTGTGTGTAATAGTGCGATGAACTTTACCGCTGTTGTCTTTTATTTCATCTTTGAGTTCAGTATAATCTCCCAGCGCGGGGCGTATTTCCTTTCCAATCAGTATGAAGGGTGTGTTCAACAGGTTGTAGCTGTTGCGGCTCATGATATAGGCATTCCGGAGCAGTTTTCGGGCATTTTCGCCAGTGTAGGTACGAATAAGCTCATCGGCCTTTTTTTGAAGGGCTGTGGCAAGGTCAGCAGTCTTCTTCAGTTCGCCGGGTGGAATTTTGAATTTCGTTTGCCGGAGCAGTCCTTCGAGGTAGATGATGGATTGTTTAATTTCTCCCAGTTTGGTGTTGATTTCGTTGAGTTCGTTATTGACATCTTTGGGAATATCTGCAGGGGAAACAATCCCTTTCACAATACTGAACAGGAACTCCTGCATATCCTCTTTACTATAAATGTGAGGGTCATTGGCGGCCATTTTGATCACGGTGTCGAGACCCATTACCGCGTTGATCCTGGCTATCCGCTCCTGAAGTGTGTTAAAACGCTGCTCAATGGATGCCAGCCGTTCGTTCCTTTCTTCAATGAAATCCTTATACTCAGGGAGGGATACATCATGTCCCTGCCATGCTTTATGAGTTTCCTTATCGGATTGCTCCGGCGGCGTACTTTTCCCTCCCGCAATAATACCCATGGCACTGGTCCAGGCCTGCATTCCGTCCTGGTAGTCCCGGTTAATATCCGTGATCTTCAGGTTGGAATTGAAGGCGAAGGGATTGATGTTGATGTAATGAATGCTGATGGAAGTACCTTCCTTTATTTTCTCTACGAGGGTATCCCCCGTCAGCGGCCCGTTTTTCCAGTCGTAAGTGATGATCTTCTGTTGCGCAAAACAAAGAGAAGAACAGGCCAGTAAGCCCAGTAGCGCTGGTGTTTTTTTCATATAGGGTACATTTAGGGGTGAAAATCTTTCACAAACGTACCCTGTCCCCATCGTTACAACGAGGGGAGAAACCCATGAAACAATACCGTATTTTTCCCGTATGCTTTTAGGCGGACCGAACGGGGCTTCCGGTCCAGATTTCGCCGGCAGGCAGATTTTCGCCTTTCATGACGAGTGAAAGCGGCTCCAGCTTTGTATTGTCACCGATCTCGCTATCGTACAGGATGATGCTTCTCGCGCCCACGCTGCACCGGGAACCGATCTTCACCGGTCCTACTTTCATCACCCGGTCTTCGAACAAGTGGGTCTGTGGTCCGCAGTCGTCATTCAGGGCGGTTTCGCTGCCGATCGACACCATGTCATATTCCGTGATGTCCGTTGTATTCAGCCATACTTTCTTCCCGATCTTTACACCCAGCAGGCGCAGGGCCATCGGAAGGAAAGGCGTGCCTTTCAGGTATTCCAGCAGGAAGGGTACGGCCAGCGCTTCGTAAGTGGTGGTGATAGCTTCGCTGCGCCATACTTTATGCGTCCACATCGGTTTCTGCATCTTTTTATATTTCCCCACGAACACCCATTTCAGTAATGCCGTTACCAGCAAGGCTGGTAAGCCGAGGAAGAAGAGATAATAGAAAGGCAGCTTGTATATTTCCCTGCCAATCTCAAGGAGTGATCTGTTCTTGATGAGATCATGCTCATACGCAATGAAAAGCACACTGCAGCAGATCACGACGGTCTCGGGAATGATGATCCTGATGAATTCCACAATAGCCCTGAATATCTTCCGGGCAATGGTGGGGGTGGTGGTGAGATAGGCGGGGAAACTTCCACTGTCCTGCCGCACCGGCAGGGCAATTGCAGGGGAGCCGAACCAGTCCCTCGTTTTATCCGCATTCATTTGTTCAGTGGTGGGCGGGGTGCTTAATACTCCGATCAGCATATTTCCCGGAAGGGCGTAGCCTTGCGGTATCAGTGCGCTGTTCCCCACAAAACTGGAATCCCCGATAGTGGTTTTGCTGACGATCAGTTGTTGTGCGCGTACGTCCGCCTCCCCGAGCGTTACCGCATCCGCAATGAACGCTTCGCTGCCGATCTCCAGCATGGGATGCGTAACGCTGCTGGCAGTGGATATTTCGGTGTTCTTGCCTATTTTGGCGCCCAGTGCGCGGAAGAAGGTGGATACGTATACCGTAGCGTAGATAGGATGTAGTACGATGAGGGACATGGAGATCAATTGATCTGCGAGCCATTTTCGGATGTAGGTCCAGCCGTATACCGGGTAAGTACCGGGTTGAAGCTTCCTTTGCAGCAGGCGGGAGAGCAGGATCGTTTCCAGTGCATAAATGCAGATATAGCAGATCGCGAGGAAAGGCGTATAGATCAGGTAACTGAAGTCGTAATCCCCGGGCGTAATAGTATCCAGGTAGTTCAGCAGTACCAGCACAGGCAGCAACGGGATCAATACTACCAGCGGGAAAACGATCAGCAGGGAAGAGAAGAGCAGTCCGAACCGGTATCTTTTGAAAACAGATACCCGCAGTGGTTGTGGCAGCTCTTCCGGTTTTTTCTTATCGATGCGTTGGGCGGGACTCCCTTTCCATACTTCTCCTTCACGGATAACACTTCCGGGTTGCAGATGGCTGAGATCCTGCAGTTCTCCCCAGTCCTCAATCACTGTTCCTCCGGAGATCACGGCGCTGCTGCCGATGTAGGCATGATCACCGATGGTGATGCGCCGCAGTTTTAACAGACCGTCTTCTACAACTGCGTTATTCAGCACAGCCAGTGAGCTGATGCTAACGTCCTTACCGATGGTGATCAGATCTTCCGCACCGATGGTAACGGCACTCAACTGTGCATCCGGCGCAACTTTCACGCCCATCATCCGGAGATAGAAAGAATAGAGGGGAGTACCATTCATAAACTGCGCCGGTACGAGGCGTTGGATCACGTTCACCATCCACCAGCGGAAATAATAGGTTCCCCACATAGGATAGTCCCCTTCTTTCATTTTTCCGATGATCAGCCATTTGGCAATAATGCTCAACACGGAGAAGAAGGGAGGGATGACGCAGAAAAGGCAGATAGCGGTGATCAATGCGTAATGTACGTCTCCGGTGCCGGACTCTGTTCTGGATACTACATAGTAATACCCGAGATAGGGCACCAGTATCTGAATGGCAAACAATCCATAAACGAGCAGTAATGCAACGGCCTGAGCTGATCCGCAGGCCAGGTAGCGCCACCAGGGCGTGGAATGGAAGATCCGTTGCTCCTTAGGCTGTTGTTCATTTTTTTTCTCCCAAATGGTGATCAACGTCTGAAGCGGGCGGTTGGTATAAACGTCTTTCAGGGAAGCATGCGGAATGCCGGCTTCCTTTCTCAACCGGGATACAAATGTGGCGGCCAGCAGTGAGTGCCCGCCGAGGTCGGTGAAGAAATCCTGCGAAGGATCTACCTCCTTGCCCGGAAAAACCCTGCGTAACACCGCCTGCACCCTGTTCCCCACACTGTCTGACAGATTGATGGGGCCGGTTTCTTCCGCCGGTGCCTGTAACAGCGCCTCCGGTACCGGTAAGGATTTGCGGTCTATTTTCCCGCTCGGCAGCCGTGGCATTTCCGGCAGCGCCACTACTACGCCCGGCACCATATATGGTGGCAGCACTTTGGCCAGCGCGGTACGGGCAACGGACTCTTCGAACAGTGTGCCGTTCTTCATCAGTACATAACCTACCAGCTGATCCTGCTTGTTATTGTCTTTTTTCACGGCTACCGCAGCGGCAGAAACACCGTTCAGCGCATTCAGCTGCGATTCTATTTCTCCCAGTTCTATGCGATATCCGCGTAGTTTGATCTGGTCATCGATCCTGCCCTGGAATTCCACACTGTGATCGGGATGGATAATAACGGCGTCGCCTGTACGATAAAAGCGGTCGCCGGGCAGCCCGTTCATGGCGGGCAGTTTGGGCAGGAACTTTTCTTTCGTGAGATCGTCCCGGTTCACATAGCCGTTGCATACGCCGGGCCCTGTAATGATCAGCTCGCCCGGTTCCCCGAAGGGCACGATGTTGAAAGCGGCATCCACTACGGCGAGGTTATAGTTTGGGAGCGGACTGCCGATGGTGATGGGATCGCCCGGTTTGAGGGGCGTCATGGTAGCGGTAACGGTGGTTTCGGTAGGACCGTAACTATTATAAAAAATATTCGTTGGTTTAGACCAGCGGGCCAGCACCTGCGGTGTGCAGGCTTCTCCGCCGGCGTTCACCAGCCGGATGGAAGGGATGTCATCATCCATTACCGCCAGCAGACTGGGCACCGCATGCAATATCGTGATCTTCTCCCGGCGCAGTACATCACTCAGTTCATCGATGGAACGGGCGGTCACAGCATCAGCCACCCAGAGCGTAGCGCCCACGAAAAGACTGATCCAGGTCTCCTCGCACCACATGTCAAACGACACGGAAAAGCCCTGGTACACATAATCTTCTTCCCGTATATTGATCACGCTCTGCTCCGCTCTGATAAGATGGCAGATCTGGCGGTGATTGATAGGAATACCTTTCGGTTTGCCCGTACTGCCGGAAGTATAAAGCACATAGGCCCAGTTATCCGGCTGCGGGCCGGCCGGCAGCGATATTCCGGCGGCAGGAGCGTTAAAAGCGGGAATGTTGAATTGGGGGCAATCCAGTTGCAGGGACTGATCACTGAAATAAGCGGAGGCTTTTACTTCCGTCAGTACCGTTTCCACTCTTTCCGCCGGCATTTCCCTGTCCAGCGGCACATAAGCGGCACCTGATTTGACGATGCCAAGGATGGCGACGTGCAGTTCAAGACTCCTCGGCCACCAGATCCCTACCGCTTGCCCGGGCCCAATACCCCTGGAAGCCAGAAAAACCGCTACTGCATCACTCCAGCTGTCCAGCTGCGCATACGTAAGTCTACGCTCGCCGAAGACGAGCGCTGTTTTGGTGCTGTGTTGCCTGGCCGATGTTCGGAAAAGTTCTGCCAGCGTTTCATCTCTTATCAGATCAGGACGTGGGGATCCTGGAACAATGCTCAACAATTTCATTGAATAGATTGAATAGAATATGGGACCAGCGGCTAAAATAGGTTTAATTCCCAATTAAGTTCGCTTAATGACGGGTTTATCCTAATTAAAATTTAATTAAATCTTATTGAATAAACAAAAACATTCTTGAGCGTCATGGTTTTGCAGGAGAGGGATAACCTGATCCTATACGATTTAGCTACATTTACACCGTTATGTTCATTTCATTCGCTTTGATCGATCAGCCCTGGGAGCCGCAACTGTTTGAAGAAAGGCTGGCACAACTGCCATTGTTCTCCCGGGAGCGGATCCTGCAATACAAAGGCTGGCAGGAGCAACAGCTGCGGGTGGCAGGAAGATTGCTGTTGCAGGAATGGTTGAAAACGAAAGGATTTTCATTGAAAGACCTGCAACATATCCCTCCGCACAAACCCCTCATCCCCGGAACTACACTCGATTTCAGCATTTCCCATTCCGGAAGCCTCGTGGCGTTTGCAGGAGTGGATGCAGGGAGGGTAGGACTGGATGTGGAGCAGATCGTTCCGCTGGATGCCGCAGTGATCGCGGATTACCTGTCGGTGTACGAGCAGCGGAAGAACACGCCACTGGAAATATGGACGCGTAAGGAAGCAGTGCTGAAAGCGGCGGGGAAAGGCGTTGCGGATGTTTCACCGGCTTTGGTGGAAGCGGCGGAAGAAGTGGTGTGTTTTGAAGAAGTGAAATACCGGACCCGTGTGCTGCGCCTGCAGGAAGGATATTGCGCGGTGGTGGCGACAGACACGGAAGATGAAGTGAAAGAGATCCGTGAGGTCCGTTTTGCCGGCCTCACGGATACATGATCCTATTCACGGTCTTTCCAGACCTTCTCGAAATAGTTGGGAGTGGAAAGATCTACCTGCACATAATGTTTGCCATAATTCGCGGCATTTTTGGCAAGTTTGCTGACAGAATAATGAGCAAAATCTGATGGTTGGTAATTGTTCAATGTTTCGTTGGATACCCTTTTCCCGTCGATCCATATTCCATATTGGGCGGCATCTTTCCATTGGGTCAGTTGTGTCGCGGTAGGAGTGATCTTCGCTGGTTTTTTCACGTCTACCAGTACTCCGGCCAGTACCTGGGGCGCATTCTTTCGTTGTTCGAAGGTCATTTTCTGATGGATCTCCCGGATCCGTTGGGTCGCTGCTTTGTCTTTCAGTTCGTAGGCGGTAAAGCCGTTCCGGGAGCGGATCTTCGTTCCCTTGCTCTGCAGGACGTCCTGGTACTCTTTGAGTTCTGTGAGGGATGCGCCTTTGCCTGCCGGGAACAGTTGTGCTTTTCTGGCGGGCGGTTGTTGTTGCGCTTCCACGCTTGTTGCAAAGAGAAAAGCGGCGGAGGCGAGGAAGGGAATGAGGATCAGCTGGCGGCTGAGGGCCTTGAGGGGCGAGGTGGTTTTGGTCATCATGATCAGTCTTTTTTTAGTGATGGCGAAATTGAGATGGCTCGCAAGGGAAATGGAACCCGATGAACAAATGTTATGCAGCAGAAGGTATTGATAGGATCGTACATCGCTTTTTCCTTTCAATACACTGTCGTCCGCAAGGAATTCGTGGTTAAGCCGGATGGCCCTCTTGTAAAGGATCAGGAAGGGATTGAACCAGCAAACCGTTTTCACCAGTTCCACGAAAAGGATATCCAGACTGTGATGCTGCCGCACATGTGCGAGCTCGTGCGTCAGCAGCGTTTCTGCTGTTCCTGCCGGAGCAAAGATGTAGTGCAGGAAGGCGTGTGGCACGCTTTCTCCTGTTATCGTTATCAGCCTGGCTCCCCGGTAAGCCACCGGAGAATATTTGCGCACGCATCGCCGGATAGACAGCAGGTTCAGTGTAAACCTGGTGAGCAGGAGCAGGACGATCACGCCATACGCGATCAGCATCCCTGTAAGCGGCCAGTTAATGATGGCGGAAGAAGAGGCGACCCCGGGTGTGTCATTGCCCGGAAGGAAGGAGAGCGGCATATGCCCCGGTTCGGGCAATACCGTTGCCTGCCGCGTGATCTTCAGTAGCGGAGCGATGAATGGGAACAGGATGCTGAAGAGCAGGTAGAACCGGGAAAAACGATGCATTTTTTCCTTTTCGAGGAAAAGATGATAGCCCGCCAGCAGGAATCCCGAGCACAAAATGACTTTAATAAGATAACTTATCATTTTTTCTTCTTTTTGATCTCGGCATCAATGATCTTTTTCAGCTCCTCCAGCTCCTTCGTGGTCAGGTTGGCAGACCGGGTAAAGAAGGAAGCGAACTGGGCCGGTGAGTCATTGAAGAAATTACGGATGATACCATTGACATGCTTCGAGAAATAATCCGCTTTTGAAACGAGCGGATAATATTCCCGGGAATTGCCGAGCAGTGTATAAGCCACAAAACCCTTGTCCTGCATCCTTTTCAGCAGTGTGGCCACGGTAGTGGTGGCCGGCTTGGGATCAGGGAATGCATCTATCAGATCTTTCATGAACACTTTTCCCAGCTGCCAGATATATTCCATGACCTGCTCTTCTGCTTTCGTCAATTGCATGTTCTACATTTTTAGAGGCTGTTCTACAAATGTAGAGTATCAAGATTAATTATGCAAATTTTTTTGAAAAAGGATAAGCGAGGTCGTTTTTCACAACCGGGGCATTCCGGAAATATTATTATTTTGGCGTTTCGCACCAACACCAACACAGTAATATGGATACGAGAAGAGAATTCCTACGGAAAGCAGCCCTGCTCTCGGGAGCAGGCGGACTGGCAAGCATTCTGCCCGAAACGATCCAAAGAGCCCTGGCGATCAATCCCGCACCCGGCAGCAGTTACCTGGATGCAGAGCATGTGGTGTTCCTCATGCAGGAGAACCGTTCTTTCGATCATTGTTTTGGTACGCTGAAGGGCGTGCGTGGATTCAATGATCCGCGGGCGCTGAAGATGGAAGATGGCCGTCCTGTTTTCCTGCAACGGAATTCCGCCGGTGAAACGTATGCCCCTTTCCGTCTGAACATAAAAGACACCAAAGCTACCTGGATGAGTGCGCTGCCGCATTCCTGGTCGGATCAGGTGGATGCGCGCAACGGCGGGAAGCACGACCGCTGGCTGGATGTAAAGCATTCCGGGAACAGGGAGTACAGCAGGATGCCACTCACCATGGGTTACTACAACCGGGAGGATCTTCCTTTTTACTATGCTTTGGCGGATGCATTCACGGTATGTGATCAGCATTTCTGTTCTTCGTTAACCGGTACAACACCCAACAGGCTTTACTTCTGGACGGGCACCATCCGCAGGGAGCCGAAAGGCAGCGCCAAAGCGAACGTCTGGAATTCGGATGTGGATTATGGAAGGGAAGCGGACTGGAAAACATTCCCGGAAGTGCTCGAAGCGAATGGTGTTTCATGGAAGATCTATCAGAACGAGATCAGCGCAGGAGTGGGGTTTGAAGGGGAGCAGGATGCCTGGCTGGCAAACTTCACGGATAACCCGATCGAGTGGTTCTCGCAATATCATGTGGAATATTCCGAAGCGCATCAACGATATCTGCAAAAGCTGCTGACCACACTGCCGGAAAAGATCGCAGCGGAAGAACAGGCGCTGGCCAAACTGGCAGCTGGCAGCAAAGAGCATTCGGAACTGGAGAAGATGATCAGCCGCCGCCGTAAAGCGCTGGAAAAAACGAAGGAAGTGCTGGACAAGATCGGGAAACGGCCCTTCAATACATTGCCGGCGCATGAACAGCAGCTGCACAAAAAAGCTTTCACCACAAATGTGAATGATCCGGATTATCATCAGCTCAGCACGCTTCAGTATAACGACGGTACCGTTGCCCGGGAAATGCAGCTGCCCAAAGGAGATGTGCTGCACCAGTTCCGGCAGGATGTGAAAAACGGACAGCTGCCCACCGTTTCCTGGATCGTGGCGCCGGAGAATTTCTCTGACCACCCCGGCGCCCCCTGGTATGGCGCCTGGTACCTGTCCGAGGTCATGGACATCCTGACCCACAACCCCGAAGTATGGAAGAAAACGATCTTCATCCTCACGTACGATGAGAACGACGGATATTTTGATCACGTTCCGCCCTTTGTGGCACCGCAGCCCGGCGAGTCCGCCACGGGCAAGGTATCCGCGGGGATTGATACGGATGCGGAATTTGTAATGCGGCATGCACAGGCGCAGGGCTCCGGGGTTCGGGAGAGCGCCATCGGGTTAGGGTACCGCGTGCCGATGGTGGTGGCGTCTCCATGGACGCGCGGTGGATTTGTGAATTCGCAGGTCTTTGATCATACCTCCAATTTGCAGTTCCTCGAAAGATTCCTCGGCCACAAGCTCAAAAAACAGATCACGACAGACAATATCACTTCATGGCGACGCACTGTTTGCGGCGATCTCACATCCATCTTCCGCCCCTGGAACGGCGAAAAGATACCCATGCCCGCTTCGGTGAACAAAACCGCTTTCATGGAAAGTGTGCATAAAGCCCGGTTCAAGAATCCCCCCGCGAACTTCAGGATACTGACGGCCGGGGAGGTGAAGCAGATCACTGCCGGAGCTGCATCTTCCGCAATGCCGCAACAGGAACCAGGCATTCGCCCTTCCTGCGCAATCCCTTATGAATTATATGCGGATGCAGCGCTGACGCCGGATCGTAAATCTCTGTCGCTGCAACTCCAGGCGGGCAACACGCTATTCGGCAGGCAGGCGGCAGGTGCTCCCTTTAACGCATATACGAAAACGATGGCAAACCGCTCTTACGCGGTAGTTGCCGGAGACCGCCTCACCGATGAATGGGTGCTGGATCATTTCCCCGGTGGAAAATATGCGCTTTCCGTATATGGGCCTAACGGCTTCTTCCGGGAGTTTACCGGTGATGCGCAGGATCCACAGCTGGATATCGCGTTCGGCTATGATAAGAAAGGTGCGCTGGTCATTCAGTTTACAGCCAAAGCTGCCTGCACGATCCACATACAGGACAGGTCCTACAAAGAAAAACCTGCTGTTGTTCGCCTCGTAAAAGGAGGGAAGCAGTCGCTGAACCTGCCGCTGACAAAGAGTTACGGCTGGTACGATCTATCCATTACCGTAGAAGGAGCGCCGCATTTTGAAAGAAGATATGCCGGGCATGTGGAGACGGGAAGCACTGCGTTCACTGATCCGCTGATGGGCAGGATGGTATAGCGCTCAGGATCATTTATTCAAATATTTCCAGTTACGGATCTTCCCCTCGGCCATCCATTCGATGGCCGTATCCAGCCGTTTCTGCCGCGTAGCGTCGGTTTTGGCTTCGGTGATCCATTCAATGTAATCCTTCTTGTTTGTATAACTGAACGCATCGAAGGTTTTAGCGGCGGCTTTATTCTTCTTTAAAGCCGCCGCCAGTTCCGGAGGCGTTTTCAGTGTTTGGGGCTTGCCTGCCTTTGGAGGTGCCACTTTCACATTCTCCTTGTTCAGCTTGTCCGCTTCCTTTAAATAAGCAGCGAGCAATTTATCCGCAGGCATTTCTTCGAGGGAAGTGAGTTTGCCGAGATGCCCCATCCCGGTTTTGCCTACAGTATCGAGCAGTTTCATTTTGTCTTCCAGCAGTGCGGCTTTCCAGAAAATAACGGCGCAGTGTTGCCTGAATGCCGCCATGCCACAAAGATTGGTGCCGTAGGTTTCGAAGTAGGGCATGCCCCACTTGATAGCTTCCGTGGCATGTGGACAGGTTTTATGGACAAGCGCGCGGAAGTGCCGGAGAATCGGTTGGGCGAAGGATGCAGCTTTGGCGATGTACGTATCAACGGGATCCATAACAGTGGACTTGATGAATATTCAAGTTACGGAAAATCCCTATCTTGTATGGCGTTTTCATCCGGTTAACCCGTGTTCCCTTTCCCCGGCGTCGTGAGCATTACTGTATATCGGGAATTCCAACAGGTATTTATACGTTTTTTTTAAGGAAGTTCTACTTGCCGTTTCTTTTCAGCACCGTATTACCTTGCAATCACTCACATAAAACCAATGATTTATGAAAAGATCACAAATCGTGCCCTATCTTATCATCCTGATTTTGCTTATCCTGCTTATTTTCCGTGAGTTCAACCGGGGAGGAGGAAGTATACCGGTGGATAATGAAAAGGCCAGAGCGCACATTGTCAGCATGAAAACAGCGGCTGATTATACCAAAGCCTTTCATGCAGCTGAGAAAGAGTTGAAAGCGCAGCTGAAAGATTCTACTTTCCTGAACCGGCAATTCAATCTCCCCAAATGCGAAATGTTCAACCGGGATGCCATTGCCGCCCTGTTGAATAAAGAAGGCTCCAAAGGCGTCCGCATTTATCTTGGCCTGAATGAAAAGAAAGAAGTTTGTTTTGTGCTGGTGCCGGTAACAGACAAGGGGACGGACCTGCGCGGTAAACTGGTGGCGGATAAAAGTTTCCGGATACCGGGTATTTCTTCTGCCATGGCACAATTGACGGATGAGGAGGCGATAGAGCGGGGTCAGCGTTGCCCATACGTATGTGACCTTACCAGTCCGCTGACGACCCCGGTTCCATAATCATGCACTATCTGCCAGGATTAATCGAATACTGATGTCTAACATTGTATCACAACTACTGAGTTTTACGATTGTTTTCCCGCTGATACTTGGGCTGGTGCGTATGAACCGCATACGCGCCAGCTATCTTCCCTTTCTGCTTTACCTTCTGTTGGCCTTCACTTCCGAAGTGGTAAGCCAGATCAGCATCCGGCTGATCAAGAGCAATACCATCGCGCTCAATATCTACAACCTCCTGGAAGCCGGCATGATCCTGTACATCTTCTATGCCTGGGGCTTCCTGCGCAAGCGCCGGCAACTGATGATCGCGCTTTCCGTGCTCTTTCTCACCATCTGGTCTGTAGAGAATCTGGCGTTGGGGCGACTGGAAGACGATCTGTCCTCTTCTTCTCCTTTCGTCATGGTCTATTCCCTCGTGATGGTGCTGCTGAGCATCAACGAAATCAACTCCCTGATCGCCGCTTACAGCGGCCATCTTTTCAGGAACGCCCGGTTCCTGATCTGTCTCGGTTTTATCACCATCGGTGTATACAGCCTGATCACCGAAGGATTTCTGCTCATTACGGAGAAATTCCTGCTGGTGGACCTGGTCAATTCCCGGCTGTTCAGAAAGATATTCAGCCTTTTCGCTTTTATCAATGCTTTTGTTAATATTGTCTACGCAATAGCGGTTTATTACATGCCCGTGAGGGACGATTATTATTTCTCAAAGCGTTTTAAAGCGTAATGGCAGCCCCATGGAAGACAGCATTTTCTATATCACCCTGCTCCTCAGTTCCCTGCTGGCAGTGATCATCATCTTCTTCGTGGCCTCCATCATCCGCTATCATCGCCGCTATGTGCATCTGCAACGGGAACGCATCACGGCGGAGATCACCATGCTGGAGAATGAACGCAAACGCATCGCTACGGATCTGCACGACAGCCTCGGGCCATTGCTCTCCAGCGTGAAACTCAATATCAGCAGCGTGGAAGTAAACGATGCGCGGGATAAACAGGTGATTGCCAAATCCGGTAAGTATATCGATGAGATCATCACCAGCATGCGCCAGATATCTTACGATCTGCTGCCCAATACACTGGAAAGAAAAGGTTTGATAGAGGCCATCCGTGAGTTTACGAAGCATCTGGGATACGAAAACCTCCTTGAGGTGAACGTTTATGCCGTCAACGATATTACCCCCAATCCTGATAAAGACATCCACGTTTTCCGGATCGTGCAGGAGATCATCCACAACACACTCAAACATGCCGGCGCCACTAAGCTGGATATCGGTTTCAGCGAAGATGAAAAAGAATTACTTATCCTGATCCACGATAACGGAAAGGGATTCAACGTAGAAAAAGCCAAGCGGGATTCCCGCGGGCTGGGGCTCAAAAGCCTGGAGATCCGTACGGACATCATGCGCGGTTCCATCACCATCCGGTCCGCACCCGGAGAGGGTACGCATTATTACATAAGACTACCACGGGGATAAATAATTTGTATATTTGTCTGACACCTCTCACATCAACTCCATAAGCTGTCCTGATGAACTACGATATCCGTTTGGTAGTAGCCGATGATCATGAAATATTCCTCGACGGGCTGGCACTCATGCTGAGCCGACAGGAGAATATTGCGCTGGTAGGGCAGGCTGCCGACGGAAGGGAATTGCTGGAACTCGTTGCCAAAGAGGCACCGGACGTGGTGATGACTGATATCAAGATGCCGCGGATGGATGGGATCGCTGCTACGCGCGAGCTGGTGCGGCAGAATCCGGATGTGCGGATCATCGCTTTGTCGATGTTCGACGAAGAAGATCAGATCGTGGAAATGCTCGAAGCCGGCGCCAAAGGATACCTGCTCAAGAATGCGGACAAACAGGAGATACTGGATGCCATCACGAGTGTGTATGAGGACAAGGTATATTACTGCAAAAGTACTTCCTCCAAACTCGCCGGCATGATCGCAAGAAGCCGGTTCAACCCTTACAAACAGCGGGAACAGGTAGCATTCACCGACCGCGAGCACGAGATCATCCGGCTGATCTGCCAGCAATTCACCGCGCAGCAGATCGGAGATCGCATTTTCCTCAGCAAACGCACCGTAGAAGGTTACCGCACGCGCATCCTCGAAAAAATGAACGTCCGCAATACCGCCGGTGTAGTGATGTATGCATTGAAGAACAATCTCATCCGCGAAGAAGACCTGCTCTGACCGCCGTGCCATTCATGTATTATTCCACGCTCCGGCAATCTTTTTTCTATTTTTATGGTTTAATCCTGACATTATGAGAAAACCATTACTCTTGTTCTGCCTGTTATCAGGCATGTTCGCCTATGGACAGAACAGTGTTTCCTATCAACGCCCGCCTGCCGTCATAGAGGAATTACTGCTGGCCAAACCTACGCCTTCCGTTAGTTTTGACAAGAAAGGGGAGTGGATGATCCTGGTGGACCGTAATACGTATCCTCCGCTGGAAGAACTGGCGCAGCCGGAACTGCGGATCGCAGGGCTGCGGCTGAATCCGCGGAATTTCGGTCCAAGCCGCGCAGTATACGGTGCAGGATTGCAGCTGAAGAACATCAGAACCAAAGCGCAGTTTCCCATCAGCGGCCTCCCGGAAACTCTCCGCATCTCCGGCCTCCAGTGGAGCCCTGACGGCAAAATGATCGCTTTTACCAACAGTCTCAATGATCGTATAGACCTCTACGTTATAGACGTGGCGTCCAGGTCTGCCCGCAGAGTAAACCAGTCCCCGCTCAACGCCGTGATGGAAATGGCTTATTCCTGGCTGGATAACAACCGCCTGATCTACAAGACCGTGCCTGCTGGTCGTGGTGCCGCTCCCGCAGCACCCCTCGTGCCTTCCGGCCCGGTAGTGCAGGAAAGTAAAGGCAGAAGTGCAGCTTCCCGCACGTACCAGGACCTTATCAGGAATCCTTACGACGAAGCGCTCTTCGCCTACATGGCGCTTTCACAGATCATGATCAACGATCTGCAGGCGGAACGCCCTGTTGGTGAGCCGGATTTTTACGGCGCCGTGCAGGTATCCCCGGACAAACAATACCTGCTTGTCCGCGCCATGCAGCAGCCCTTTTCCTATCTCGTGCCTGTAAACGGTTTCCCGCAAACCTATACCGTGCGTGATCTGCAGGGCAAAGTGCTCAAAACGCTGGCCACCAACCCCTCCACCGAAGGTGCTCCTATCGGTTTCGATGATGTGCCCAACACCCCGCGCGGGTTTTCCTGGCGTACGGACGAGCCGCATACCGTCATTTTTGTGAAAGCACTGGATGAAGGGCTTGGTCGTAAGAAAGTCGAGTTTCGTGATGCCTTGTACGCTGTGGATGTGGCAGGGGGCGCGGGGCCGAGGGAGCTCTTCCGTACAAAACGCCGCTTCAACAACGTCATCTGGGGAACGAAGGAACTCGCACTCGTATATGAATCTATGTTCGCTGACCGCCGGGAACGGATCAACATCTACAATCCTGCCACCGGTAAACTGGATTCCCTCTTTGAAAAAAGCAGTAACGACGAGTACAGCGACATCGGCATACCGTTCACCAACCGCAACGAATTCGACCGTCCCGTACTTTTTGTGCAGAAGAACGGGGAGCTGTTAATGCGCTCCCAGGGCGCTTCTCCGGATGGCGACCTGCCCTTTGTGCAGAGTTACAATATCAAAACCGGTAAAGGAACCATCCTCTGGCGCTGTCAGGCTCCCTATTATGAGAACGTGATAGATGCGCTGGACCTGGAAAAGCTGGTGATGCTCACTTCCCGTGAAAGCCAAACGGAAGTGCCCAACTATTACATCCGCGATCTCCGCAAACGCAGCGCCATCGGTACACCTGTTACTGAATTCACCAGTCCGTATAAAGCGCTCGAAGGAGTTGCCAAACAAAAGATCTCCTACAAAAGAGCCGACGGTGTGGGCCTCACCGGCGATCTCTATCTGCCCAAAGGATACGACGCTAAAAAAGACGGTCCCCTGCCGGTAGTGATCTGGGCCTATCCGCGGGAATACAAATCCGCCGCAGATGCCGCGCAGGTAAGGGGTTCCAAATATACCTTCACCCGTGTGGGCTACGGCAGCCCCATTTTCTGGGTAACCCAGGGGTACGCCATCCTCGATAACGCTGAAATGCCGATCGTTGGCGAAGGGAACAAAGAGCCGAACGACAATTTCATTCCCCAGCTGTACCTCAATGCCCATGCGGCTATTCAGGCACTGGCGAAGATGGGGGTAGGGGATAGCACCCGTGTGGCGGTGGGAGGCCATAGCTACGGCGCTTTCATGACGGCTAACCTGCTCGCACATACGAATCTTTTCAAGGCGGGCATCGCGCGCAGCGGAGCTTATAACCGCACGCTTACACCTTTCGGCTTCCAGGCGGAAGAACGCACGTATTGGCAGGCGCCGGATGTATATTATAATATGAGCCCGTTCAGTTTTGCGGACAAGATAAAAACACCATTATTGATGATCCACGGGGAAATGGATAACAATCCCGGTACTTTCCCGATCCAGAGCGAGCGGCTTTTCAACGCCATCAAGGGACATGGCGGCACCGTACGTTTTGTGCAGCTGCCCTTCGAAAGCCACGGATATTCCGCCAGGGAGAACCTGTTGCACCTGCTTTGGGAACAGGATCAATGGTTAAAAAAATATGTAAAAGATGCTAAAAAATAGAAAGAAGGCCGTAAGGCCTTTTTTCATGCCCCTGCCGCATGTTTTTGGATCATATGGCGTCCAATACAGAACAATCAGGTTAATATGCGGCATGTATTGAGATTTACAGCTTTACTTTTTTTACTGACCTGCGCTCAGCTTTCTTTCGCGCAGACCCTTACCTTGAAAGGCGTGCTGAGAGATAAAAGCGACAGCTCCGTGTTGAAGAATGCCACTATCCGGCTCACCTCGCCGCAGGACGCCGCATTCAGGAAACAGGTGATCACCAATAAAGCCGGCGCTTTCGAGATTGCGGACCTCAAACCGGCTCCCTATCTCCTTTCCATCAGCTATGTAGGCTACGGCGAACTGCAACGGGCCATTGTGCTCCAGCAGGAAACCCAAAACCTCGGCACCGTTTTTCTACCCAAATCTTCCCGGGATCTGAAAGAAGTGGTGATCAAAGGTCAGGTGCCGCCTGCGCAACAAAAAGGCGATACCCTGCAATACAATGCGGACGCTTATAAGACCAATCCGGATGCCAGCGGAGAAGACCTTGTGAAGAAGATGCCGGGCATTACGGTGGAGAACGGAACAGTGAAAGCGCATGGGGAAGATGTGAAGAAAGTGCTGGTGGACGGAAAGGAGTTTTTTGGCGATGACGCCACGCTGGCATTGAGGAATCTGCCGGCCGAGGTGATCTCTAAAATAGAGGTTTTTGACAGGATGAGCGACCAGTCCAGGTTCACCGGTTTCGACGACGGTAACTCGCAAAAGACCATCAATATCGTGACCCGCGCAGAAATGCGCCAGGGCCAGTTCGGGAAATTATTTGCCGGATATGGCACAGATGGCCGCTATTCAGCAGGTGGTAACGTGAATATTTTCAGTGGGGATAAACGCATTTCCCTCATCGGTATAACGAACAACACGAACCAGCAGAACTTCTCTTCCCAGGATCTTCTGGGTGTGATGGGAGGTGGTGGCGGTGGCGGTTTCCGCGGCGGTGGTGGTGGCGGCGGCAACCGCGGCGGTGGCGGTGGTAACCGTGGCGGTGGTGGCGGAGGAGGCAACTTCGGCGGAGGTGGTAACTTCGGAGGCGGAGGTAACTTCCTGGTGGGGAATCAGACGGGATTGAATAAAACTAATTCCATCGGTTTCAACTTCAACGACAACTTCGGAAAGAAAGTAATTTTCAACCTGAGCTACTTCTTTAACAACAGCAATACCAACAACGATCAGAACTCCCGTATCGAAACAAATGACCCGGCCAATCCGCCCGCATGGATAGAGAATGACTCTTCCATTTCCCGGAGCACTAACTACAACCACCGGATCAATATGCGGGTAGAATACCGGATAGATTCATCCAATACCCTGATCTTCCAGCCTGGTGTCAGTTTCCAGAAGAACAACTCTTTTTCGAATACCATCAGTAATTCAGGCACACTGAATAATCTCTCCGTCAGCAGCCTGAACATCCGCGATGCGCTCAATTCCGGTTACAACTTCAATGGTAATCTTACTTACCAACACGCATTCCGCAAGAGAGGTCGCACTATTTCCTTGAGCATCGGCGGCAGCACAAACGATCGCACCGGTGAAACGCTGACGGAGAACCTTCGCGTAGACCTCAGCAAGCCGAGCCACCCGGATTCCACACACCTGAAGCAACAGGTGTTGCCACTATCCAACGGCTACTCCTACAACGCCAACATCGCGTATACGGAGCCGATCGGCAAACAGGGACAATTACAGATCAATTACAATCCGTCTATCTCAAGAAGTAATTCAGACAGAAGGGCGTATGGTTTCGATCATATACTGGGCAAGTATACTGATATGGATACCGTTAGCTCCAACCTTTATTCCAGTGAATACAATACGCATAACGCAGGTATGACGTATCGTATCGGAAACCGGGACAAAATGTTGTCCCTCGGCGTATCCTATCAATATTCAGAACTGATCGGAGACCAGACCTTCCCGCAGGAATCCAAGGTGCATCAGACATTCAGCAACATCCTGCCCAACGCCATGCTCAACTACAAGCTGACCAACTATGCAAGGATCCGCGTATTTTATCGCGCATCCACTAATCAGCCTTCCGTTCAGCAATTACAAAGCGTGTACAACCGCAGCGATCTGCAAAATATTTCCGTAGGTAATCCGGATCTGAAGCAGCAATACGGTCACATGATCTCCGCACGGTATAGCTACACCAATACGGTAAACGGCCAGAACTTTTTTGCGAACATTTACGCACAGAGCACCCAGGACTATGTGGCCTCTTCCGTGTTCAGGAACCTCAGCAATACACCCATTGATCTCGCGCCCGGACTGCAATTGCTAAAGAATGCCCGGTTAACGAAACCCGTGAACCTGGATGGTTACTGGAGCCTGCGTTCTTTCTTCAACTACGGTGTGCCGGTGAAATTCATCAAATCGAACTTCAACCTCAATGCCGGTTTGGGATATGTACGTACGCCCGGTATGCTGAACAACGTGGCCAATATTTCCGATAACTATAACTACAGCCTTGGAACCGTGATCTCCAGCAACATCAGCGAATATGTGGACTTTACCGTGTCTTATACCGCCAACTTCAACTCATCTAATACGATGGTGGAGAACAGCGCCAATCCTACACTCGGCGCCCAGAAGATCGCTACTAAATATTTCACGCATACGGCTGGTGTTAGCATGAATCTCCTGTCCAAAACAGGCTGGGTATTGCAGAACGAACTGAACAACCAGCTCTATTCCGGTTTGGGAGCCGGGTTCAACCAGAGTTATTTCCTCTGGAACATGGGTGTGGGCAAGAAGTTCCTGAAGAACCAGCGAGGGGAGTTGCGCCTGACCGTATTTGACCTGCTGAACCAGAACCGCAGTATTAGTCGTACCATAGACGGCTTTACCACTACGGACCAGCAGAGCCAGGTACTGACACA
This sequence comes from Chitinophaga niabensis, assembly GCA_017849435.1. Classification (GTDB taxonomy): domain Bacteria; phylum Bacteroidota; class Bacteroidia; order Chitinophagales; family Chitinophagaceae; genus Chitinophaga; species Chitinophaga niabensis_A. The sequence continues at coordinate 256,918 of JAFIGY010000019.1, read as the reverse complement.
GTATTTTATGCTTACATTTACTTACAGGCTAAAGAACTTTGGGAAGCTCAACATGCCTTCCGGCAACTACCGGCAACGGTTCAACCGTCCTGACGGTCCTCCGGACATGATGGGCCGGCCATTTTAACCATGATGGACGTACTTGGAGTGATGATTTAACCTAACAGCAAGCGCATTGACCGACATCATAGCACAATTAAAGCAGGGTAGTGAGGCCGCCTTCAGGCAGCTGGTGACGCAGTGGCAGGGCATGGTATACAATACCGCCCTGGGTATCCTGCAAAATACTGCCGATGCGGAAGATGTGGCGCAGGAGGTGTTCATGCAGGTCTTTGAATCCATCGGAACGTTCAAGGGAGATGCACAGATCTCCACCTGGCTGTACCGGATCACTGTCACCAAATGCCTGGATCATCTCCGGAAGAAGAGCCGGAAGAAACGCTGGGCTAAGGTATACAGTCTGTTCGGCCAGCAGAACGAACTGATCATCGATCCGCCTGATTTTCACCACCCCGGGGTGGCCCTGGCCAACAAGGAACGGGCGGATATGCTCTTTAAGGCTATCGCGCGGCTGCCGGACAGCCAGAAGGCCGCTTTCGTGCTGCATAAGCTGGAGGGCCTGAGCAGCAAGGAGATAGCCGGTATCCTGGACGCCAGCGTTTCCGCAGTGGAAGGGCTGCTGCACCGGGCGAAGCAGAACCTGAAGCAGCAACTGGAAGATTATTATTCATCATAACAGGCAGGTACAAGTTTTTTTGATATTTATCGTCTAACTTAAATACAGCGATTATGAAGCAGAGACGAGATATTGCAAAAGAGGTAGAAAGCACCCTCAACAGCCTGGATGGCATACAAAGGGCAGAGCCGGCGGAATTCTTTTTCACCCGCCTGCAGGCCCGTATGCAACGATCCGTGCCGATGGATGCCTGGGAACGCTTTATCATGTTGATTACCAGACCTTCCGTCGCCATTACGGCCATGATGTTGATCCTTGCGATCAACGCCATCATGTTCACCCTTCGGCTGAAGCATTCTTCCGAAAGGAGTGAGCAGCAGATATCCCTGCAGCAGGCTTTCGCAGATGAATATCACCTGGGGATCAATACTTTTTATGAATTCGATAAATCAGAGCAATGATGAAGGAAACATTCGCCCGGAATAAAGTCCTCAGTATACTCGTAATCATCCTGCTGCTGACAAATATCCTGCTCCTGGTTTTCTTTGTGTGGGCCAAACCTGGTGAACCGCACAGAAAGAATGAATGGGGAAAGGGGGGAGATGTGATGCAGATACTGGAGAAGCAGGTAGGCTTCAGTGCTGATCAGATGGCGCAGTACAAGCAACTGAAGGACCAGCACTGGGAGCGGATGAAGCCCTATTTCGGGGAAATGCGGACGGCCAAGGATAATTTCTATAAGCTGCTGAACGCATCTTCCGTTACCGATTCCGCCGTCAATGCTGCTGCGGATACCATAGCGGCCAAACAGAAACAAATCGATCTGCAGACCTTCCGGCATTTCACACAGGTAAGAGACCTCTGCACACCCGAACAGCGGCCGGCCTTTGATTCGCTGGTGCAACAGGTGGTCCGCAGAATGAGCGGCCCCTGGCGGAAAGGACCTCCTTCGAAAGAAGACAGCCTCCGGCAAAGTCGTGAGCATTTTAAAAAATAAACTTTCCCAAAACCCTCTAAATGATCCGATCATGAAACAAAAGTTGATGCTTTTGCTGGCGTTTCTGCTGGCAGTGAACATTGGCGTATTTGCCCAACAAGGTGGCCAAGGTGGCCAGCGCCGTACCGTTGAAGAACGCGTGAAAGCCGTACTGGAGCGCCTCACAACGGACCTGCAGCTGAATAAGGACCAGCAGGTAAAACTGGATTCCATATTCACCAAATCTTACAAGGCCATGGACAAGATGCGGGAAGATGCGCAGGCAACCGGCCAGCGTCCCGACCGTGAAGCCTTCATGAAACTGAATGCAGAAAGAGACGAAAAAGTAAAAGGCGTACTCACGGACGATCAGTTCAAGAAGTACAAAGATGCGCAGGAAGCTATGCGTCAACGCGGCGGTAACCGTGGTGGCGGTGGCGGAGGCAACTAGCCGTTCCCGTAAGAGCCTGGCCGTATCATGCTGCACTATCCATCATTTGGAAGAATGCAAGCAGCATGGTGCGGCTTTTTTTATGCGTATTATTGCAGAGATTTATCAGCGCCTATGTTGCAGTTCCTCAAAGAACACTGGCAAACCCTCGCCATCGTCCTGCTATATGCCGTCACCGCAGTGGTAGCCGTTAAAGCCCTGCTGGAAACCCGCGCCACCGGTAAAACACTGGCCTATCTGCTCCTGCTTTTCTTCCTGCCCGGTATCGGAGTGATTGTATACCTGCTGGTAGGCATGAACCGCCGGGTAAATAAGATATACAACCGGAAATGGCTCAGCAACGTGCGGCTGAACAAGCGATTGAAGGATTATCTCCGGCAGGAGAACCGGGAAACCCTGCTGGAACATTCAGACCTCGTGAGTAATAAAACCGGCATCGCAAGACTTTTGTTCCGGGATTCCCTGTCGCCCCTCACCGCGGATAACGAGACCCTTCTGCTGCTGAACGGCGACGAAAAATTTCCCCTGTTGCTGGAAGCCCTCCGTGGCGCCAAACATCACATCCACCTTGAGTACTACATCTTTGAAGAAGGGATCATCGGCAAAGACGTGATCAGCATCCTCATCGAAAAAGCGAAAGAAGGAGTGGAGATCCGTTTTATTTACGACGACTTCGGCAGCAGGGATATCAACCGCCGCTTCTTGCGCCAGATGCGCGCTGCGGGCATACAGGTGTTCCCGTTCTACCGGATACGGCTACTCGCTAACCGGCTCAATTACCGCAACCACCGCAAGATTGTGGTGGTGGACGGCCATACCGGCTTCATCGGCGGCATCAATGTATCCGACCGCTACATCAACGAACCCCGTTACCGCGACGCACATCCGAAATGGCCCTTCTGGCGGGATACGCACTTATGCGTCAAAGGGCAGGGCGTGCATACCCTGCAATTCCTGTTTATGGGAGACTGGAACTTCTGCGCAGAAGATAACCTTCCCATCACCCACGAGTATTTTCCCGACATCCCCGTTACCGGGGGCGATCTGGTACAGATCGCGGCCAGCGGGCCGGATTCCGAACGTTCATCCATCATGCTGTCCTACCTCGCGGCCATCAACCAGGCCGAGCGATCCGTATATATCACTACGCCTTATTTCATTCCCAATGATTCCATCCTCAACGCCCTGCAGCAGGCGGCCCTTTCCGGGAAGGATGTGCGCCTGCTGGTGCCGGGAGTAAGTGACAGTGCAGTGGTGAACCGGGCTTCAGAGTCGTTTTTCGAAGAGCTTTTGAGTTGTGGGGTGAGGGTGTTCCGTTACCAAAAAGGTTTCGTGCATGCCAAAACGATGGTGGTGGACGATAATCTTTCCGTTATCGGTACCGCCAATATGGATATCCGCAGTTTCGATTTCAATTTTGAAGTGAATGCCTTTGTATACAGCAAAGAAATGAACTGGAAGCTGACGGAAGCGTTCCTGCAGGACGCCCTCTACAGCAGCGAGCTGAAAGTGGAGGAGTGGCTAGCCCGTGGCCGTTGGGCAAGACTTTGCGAGGCGGTAGTACGGCTCTTCTCGCCGCTGCTTTGAGCCGGCCTTCAAAAAAATAAATCGATAAATTTCGATATTTCTAAAAAGTATCTATATTTGCATCATGGACGCAGCGATGATCGAAAAAGCGGCGAATGCACTGGCAGACAAGCACCGGATGGCCATTCTCATGAAAGTGGCACGCCAGGAGTGTATCTGCTGCGGTGAAGTCAAAGATCTGACCTGCCTTTCGCAACCTACTGTATCTCATCATATCAAAATACTGGTAGACAGCGGGGTGCTCATCAGCACGAAAGAAGGACGGAACATACAACTGTCCATCAACAAAGAAATGATGAAACACCTTTCTATGTTCTTTTTACAGCTCAGTTGATTTTTTTTGCATTAAAATATCGAAATTTTTAAATAAATCGATTTAATAAATACAGACTATGAGCACCTTACAAAATAAAGTGGCTGTTGTTACAGGTGGCAACAGCGGTATTGGCCTCGCTACGGCAGAGGAATTCATTAAAAGGGGCGCGAAAGTGGTGATCACCGGGCGCAACCATGCTGCTGTGGAAGCGGCGGCGCAGAATCTGGGCGGCGGTACTTTGGGTATTACTGCCGATCAGGCCAGTCTCGCCGATGCGGACGCGCTGGTGAACACCGTGAAAGACCGGTATGGAAAAGTTGACGTGCTGTTCGTCAACGCAGGTATTGGTGTATTCAGTCCCGTGCCGGACGTAACGGAATCGCAGTTCGATGAAGTGATGAATATCAACTTCAAAGGCGCATTCTTTACCGTTCAGAAATTCCTGCCACACCTGAATGATGGGGCTTCCATCATCCTGCTCTCTTCCGTCAACGCATTCACCGGAATGCCGGGAGCATCGGTATATTCTGCCAGCAAAGCCGCACTCAACTCGTTGGGCCGTACGTTGAGCCGGGAGCTGGCAGCCAGGAAGATCCGGGTGAATGTTGTGAATCCCGGACCAATCATTACGCCGATCCTGAGCAAAGCCGGAATGGACGATGAGAGCGTTGCCTCCTTCCGCCAGAAGTTCGCAGAGCGCATTCCGCTCAGCCGTGCCGGCGAATCTTCGGAAGTTGCCAAGCTGGTGGCTTTCCTCGCATCGGAAGATGCAGCATTCATCACCGGCGCCGAGTACAATATCGACGGAGGGCTCACCATTCATGGATTAATGGGTTAATTAGTAAGACTGCATATTTTCATTGATCCGTTGTAACCCTGATGCGTTAAAAACAAATTGACATAGCAATGCCGGGCAGTTTCGCACTGAACCCGGCTTTTTCTTTACATTCGGTATCGCAAAAACATGCAACATGATCATCAAGGAACCGGAAGCCTTATACACGATCCGTTTTAACGACTGTGATCCTTTTGGCCACCTGAACAATGCATCGTACATCAACTATTTTATGAATGCCCGGGAAGATCATCTGGTGCAAACTTACAACCTCCACCTGAAAGACTACGCCGCTAAAGGTCTGGGCTGGGTAGTGGTACAGCACCAGATCGCCTATTTGAAACCGGCGCTGGTGGCGGAAAAGATATATATCTTCTCCCGTGTGCTGGAATTCTCTCCCCATCACATTATGGTGGAAATGTGGATGACGGACGAACAGAAGAAGAAGATCAAATCCTTTCTCTGGTCCAAATTCGTGCACATCGACCTGAAAACCGGGCGTAAAGCTGAGCAGGATGCCGGCCTTATGAAGCTCCTGAGTGAAGTAACCGTGGAGCATGATGCTGCAGAAACCTTTGAGCAAAGGATATCCACGTTTGTTCAATCTATTTGACAATCAACTTATTAAAGAAAAAATTTGGCAGAGTGATGACGAGACGTTTATCTTTGTTATGGTTTAACCAAATAGTTAAACAATTTAGTTAGATGCAGACAACGAATAACACAGAACGGCAGATCATTGAGGCGGCCCGCAAGATCTTCGTGAAAAAAGGACTGAGCGGTGCGCGCATGCAGGACATTGCGGACGAAGCAGGGATCAACAAAGCCATGCTGCATTACTATTACCGCAGTAAAGACAAGTTGTTCGAGATCATCTTCAATGAAGCACTGGAGCAATTGCTGACAAGGATTAACCAGGTATTTTCCGGCGATATGCCTTTTCAGGAAAAAGTAGCAGCAGCGGTGGATAACTACATTTCCACCCTCTCCACCAATCCGTACCTCCCGCTTTTCATCATCAACGAGATCAATCAGAACCCAAACCGGTTGCTGGAAAGGTTCAGGCATTCACCGATGTTCCCGAATGTGCAGAAGTTTATCATGCATATACAGGAAGAAATGGAAAATGGCAGGATCAGGAAGATGGACCCGATGCAATTATTGCTGAACACTTTGTCCATGTGCATTTTCCCTTTCGCAGCAAGACCCATCATCCAGGGGCTCTTCCAGAAAACTGATGAAGATTTTTCCCGGCTGATGGAAGAAAGAAAACAATCCGTGACGGAGTTCATCCTCATGTCCCTGCGGCCCTGATTTTTTTTGCCCTGGAATTAACCAAACAGTTAAATAAAAGAGTTAATTATGAAATGCTTCACTCCGCTGCTCCTGCTTCTGTTCGCTTCCCCTGTTTTTGCGCAGGAGCTAAGCCTGGATTCAGCGCAGCAATATGCGCGGCAGCATTATCCGCTGCTGAAACAGCGGCAGGCTTTGGATGAGATCACGGCCTTGCAGCTGCGCAATATCAGAACGGGCTATCTGCCGCAGGTGGAGCTGAACGGGCAGGCCAGTTACCAGTCGGCCGTTACCACTGTGCCCATTAAACTTCCCGGCGTGAATATTCCGGAGCTGTCGAAAGATCAATACAAAGCCACGATAGATGTGAAGCAACTGATCTATGACGGCGGCGCCACGGCTGGTCAGCGTGATCTCCAGCTGGCACAACAGCAAACGGAGCAGCAAAAAGTGGAAGTGGAGCAATACAAGTTGCAACAGCAGGTGATGCAGGTGTATTTTAACGCACTGCTCTGGAGTGAACACATCGTTGCCCGGCAGCAAATGATCGCGGAGGTGAAACAACGCCTGGAACGCTTGCAGGCAGGGGTTAACAATGGTACGGTACTCGGCAGCCAGGTAGATATCCTCCGGGCGGAGTTGCTTAAAACAGCGCAACAGCTTTTTGAAGCGCAGACAGGAAAGAAAGCGGCGGTGCAGACGCTGGCGTTACTAACGGGGAAGGATATACCGGAATCCGTACAACTCCGGTTGCCGCCAGCCGCGCAGGATCAGGCGGATGAATTGCGTCGCCCGGAACTGCGTTTGTACCAGCTGCAACAGAACGCCCTTCAGCAACAATCCCGCCTGACCGCAACACGCTCCCTCCCCAAAATAAGCGCCTTCGCACAGGGCGGCTATGGTAAACCCGGACTGAACATGCTCGAGAACAAATTCGATTTTTATTACCTCACCGGCCTCCGCCTGAACTGGACGCTCTGGAACTGGCATTACAATCGCACCGAACGTGCCATCCTCCGGCAGCAACAGCAATCCGTCAGCGCCCAGTCGGAAGCCTTTGCCCTGAACACGAAAGCGCAGTTGCTGCAACAATCGTCCGAGATACAGAACCTCCGGGAAGCGATGGAGAAAGACAGGGAGATCGTAAGTCTCCGCAGCAGGGTGAAAGCGGTATCTGCTGCGCAGCTGGACAATGGCGTGCTTACCATGCACGACTACCTCAGTGATCTCAATGCGGAAACACAGGCGGTGATCGCGCAAAGAACACATGAAATTCAATGGATATATGCCACATTATATTATCAGGTCATAAAAGGATTATAACATGCAAACAACAACGTTAACGGCTATATTTTTTATCGTCACCCTGGCCGCCTGTCGCTCCAAGGATGATACCGCCGACGCTTACGGCAATTTTGAATCCGTGGAAGTGGTGGTGTCTGCGGAGGCCACCGGACGTTTACTGGCTTTTGATGTGGAAGAAGGGGCGGTGTTGCAGGCTGATGCCGTAGTGGGAGGGATCGACTCCACGCAGTTGTACCTGAAAAAAGCGCAGCTGGGCGCCAATATCAAAGCAGTGCTGAGCAAGCGCCCGGATGTTACACCACAGCTGGAAGTGATCCGCGAGCAGATCGCCACGCAGAAACGCGAGCAGCAAAGGGTGCAAAACCTGCTGAAAGCCAATGCCGCCACTTCCAAGCAGCTGGACGATATCAACGCGCAGATCGCCGTGCTGGAAAAGCAATACCAGTCCACCGCCTCTTCCCTGAACACACAGGTGAGTGGCCTCAACAGCGAAACACATCCCCTGCAAATGCAGGTGGAACAGGTAAGGGAACAGCTGGCACAGTCCAGGGTCGTGAACCCGGTGGAAGGAACAGTATTGGTGAAATATGTGGAGAAAGGAGAGGTGGTGAACTTCGGGAAACCGCTGTACAAGATCGCCGATCTGCGCACGATGTACCTCCGGGCCTACATCAGCGGGGCGCAGCTGCCGCAGGTGAAGATCGGGCAGCAGGTGACGGTACAGACGGACCAGCCGGACGGAAAGATGAAAGACTGGACCGGAACCGTGAGCTGGATCTCAGGAGAAGCAGAGTTCACACCCAAAACGATCCAGACCCGTGATGAAAGAGTACAGCTGGTATATGCCATAAAAGTACGCGTACAGAACGATGGCAGTCTCAAGATCGGGATGCCGGGCGAGATCAGGTTATCCAAATAATCAGGCTTATGCAACCTATCGTTGTTCAGAACATTCACAAGCGTTTCGGGGATGTGAAAGCCCTGCGTAATATTTCCTTTACGGTGGAAGAAGGGGAGCTGTTCGGGCTGATCGGTCCGGATGGCGCCGGAAAATCCACCCTGTTCCGCATCCTCACCACTTTGTTGCTGGCAGATGAAGGCACAGCCACCGTAAATGGCCTGCACGTAGTGAAAGATTACCGCAGCATCCGCCGGCAGGTAGGTTATATGCCGGGGAGGTTTTCCCTGTACCAGGACCTCTCCGTGGAAGAGAACCTGCATTTCTTTGCCACCATTTTCCATACCTCCGTAGAAGAGAATTATGAACTGATCCGTGATATCTACGAGCAGATCGCGCCATTCAAAAAACGGCCTGCCGGCAAATTATCCGGAGGAATGAAGCAGAAACTTGCACTCTGCTGCGCGCTGGTGCACAAACCGGCTGTGCTTTTCCTGGATGAGCCTACCACCGGTGTGGACCCCGTTTCCCGGAAAGAGTTCTGGGAGATGTTACAGCGGTTGAAGCAGAAAGGGATCCCTATCCTCGTTTCCACGCCCTACATGGATGAAGCCGTGTTGTGCGATCGTGTGGCGCTTATCCAGAAGGGAGAGATCATGCAGATCAATACACCGGCCGCCATTATTGCCGATTTTAAAAAACCGATATGGGCCGTGCGTGCGCGCAATATGTTCCATCTGCTCCGCGATCTGCGGGCGTACGAGGGAACGGACAGCTGTTATGCTTTCGGCGAATACCTGCACCTCACGCTGCATACCGGTATAGAAGATGCAAAAGCCTGGCTGACGGCCCGCCATCATGAAGACCTCGTCATACAATCCACTACGGCCGGTATTGAAGATGCCTTCATCCGGCTGATGCAGGAACAAAACGAAACGGTATGAGCGATTATGCGATCGTAACAAAAGCGCTGACGAAGCGCTTCGGCCATTTCACCGCCACGGATGCCATCACATTCGAGGTGGCGAAGGGAGAGATATTCGGTTTCCTCGGCGCGAACGGAGCCGGTAAAACCACCGCTATGCGCATGTTGTGCGGATTGCTGACCCCCACCAGCGGAGAAGCCATCATTGCAGGGTACAACATCTATACCCAAACGGAACAGGTGAAGAAACGCATCGGATACATGAGCCAGAAGTTTTCGTTGTATGAAGACCTGACCGTAAAAGAGAATATCCGCTTCTACGGAGGGATTTACGGATTGAATTACCGGCAGATCAAAAGCAAGACCGCTGAATTGTTGCAGAAACTGCAACTGGAGCGGGAGGCGCGGCAACTGGTCAGTTCCCTGCCCCTGGGCTGGAAGCAGAAACTGGCATTTTCCATCGCCGTTATCCACGATCCTTCTATCGTTTTCCTCGATGAGCCTACCGGCGGGGTGGACCCAATCACGCGCAGGCAGTTCTGGGATCTGATCTATGAAGCGGCAGACAGCGGCGTAACGGTTTTTGTGACCACGCATTATATGGACGAAGCAGAATATTGTGACCGTATTTCGATCATGGTGGATGGGAAGATCAAAGCACTGGACACGCCCGGCAGGCTGAAAGCGCAGTTCGGGGCGGATTCCATGAATGAGGTATTCCTGCAACTGGCAAGGGCAAAATCATCGTAACATGCGTCAATTCCTGGTATTTGTACGAAAAGAATGTTATCACATTTTCCGCGACCGGCGAACGTTGCTGATCCTTTTCGGCATGCCCGTGATTCTTATCGTGCTGTTCGGCTTCGCCATCACCAACGAGATACACCATTCGCCCATCGCGGTGCTGGACGAGGCGCAGGATACTTACAGCCGGCGGCTGACAGAACGGATCACGTCCAACGGTTATTTCGATCTGTACCAGAACCTGCATTCCGTACGGGAGATTGAACCTCTTTTCAAAAAAGGAGCAGTGAGAATGGTGATCGTGATCCCACCGGATTTCGGCAGCGATTTCTATCACCAGCGTAAAGCCGCGGTGCAGTTGCTCACAGATGCTTCCGATCCGAACAACGCCACTACACTGGTCAATTATGCCAATGCCATCATCCTGCAATATCAGCAGGAGATCACCGGTCATCCTGCATTACCGCTAACGATCCACACAGAAGTGCGGATGGTGTACAACCCGTCCCTGAAGAGCGTTTTCCTTTTTGTGCCGGGAGTGATGACGCTCATCCTGATGCTCGTATCCGCTATGATGACGTCGATCACCATTACCCGGGAAAAAGAACTGGGCACGATGGAAATACTGCTGGTGTCGCCGTTGCGGCCGCTCCTGATCGTTGCCGGTAAAGTAGTACCGTACATTGTACTGTCATTCATCATTGCACTGATCATCCTGCTGATGGGCTTCTGGATATTCAGCATGCCGGTGAAGGGAAGCCTGCTGCTGCTTTTTATGGAATGTGCCCTGTTCGGGCTCGCGGCATTGTCCCTCGGCGTCCTCATCTCCAGCGTAGCGAACTCGCAACAGACGGCCATGATGATGTCTATGATGGGCCTGTTGCTGCCTACCATGCTGCTTTCCGGCTTTATTTTCCCGCTGGAAAGTATGCCGCTGCCTTTACAGCTGCTTGCTAATATTATTCCGGCCAAATGGTTCAATATTATTTTGAAGGATGTGATGCTGAAGGGGGCGGGACTGGAGCAGGTATGGCTGCCCACCCTGATCCTTGGCGGGATGACGCTGTTCTTCCTCCTGCTGAGTATCCGCAATTTTAAAACCCGGTTAAGCTGATGCGTACCATTTTCTTCATATTGCAAAAAGAATTCCTGCAGATATTCCGCAACCGCATCATGTTACCCATCATTTTTGTGGTGCCGGTAGTGCAGCTGCTGGTGCTGGCTTTTGCAGCGAATTATGAGATAAAGCATCTTTCCATCGACATCGTGGATCAGGATCAATCCACCTGGAGCCGCCAGCTCCGCGACAAGCTGCTGGCCTCCGGTTATTTCTCACTTCACCGGCAAACGCACAGTACAAAGGAAGCGTATGCGGACCTGGAAGGAGGGAGGGCGGACCTGATACTGAATATCCCGCGGCATTTTGAACGGGACCTTGTTCGGGAGAACAAAGCGCAATTGCAGATGCTGGTGAATGCGATCAACGGAAGCAAAGCAGGGCTTGCGAATGGATACGCCCTCAGCATCATCAACAGCTTCAACCGCAGCATCCGTCTGAATTGGCTGGCGCTGAAAGAGAACGACGGCCCCGAGCATTTTGATGTCAGCTATCGTTACTGGTTCAATCCTGACATGAACTATAAATACTTCATGGTACCCGGCATCCTCGTGGTGCTGGTGACGCTGATAGGGGCGTTTCTGTCCGGCATGAACATCGTGAAGGAAAAAGAAATGGGAACGATCGAACAGTTAAATGTAACGCCTATACGAAAACATCATTTCATCATCGGAAAGCTAATGCCTTTCTGGATCATTGCCTTGTTTGAGCTTGCTTTCGGAATGATAGTCGGCAAGCTGGTATTCGGCCTGCCTTTCGTGGGAAACATTGCATGGATATACCTCTTCGCCGCCATTTATTTGCTGGTGATGCTGGGATTGGGGCTGCTGATCTCTACTTTCACGGATACGCAGCAGCAATCCATGTTCATTTCCTGGTTCTTTATGATCATTTTCATCCTGATGAGCGGCCTGTTCACGCCCATCGAAAGTATGCCGGAATGGGCGCAGCGGATCACCCTGTTTAACCCGGTGGCATATTTTGTGAAAATGATCCGGATGGTGATGCTGAAAGGCAGCGGCTGGGCAGATATCCGGTATTATTTCGGCGTTATGCTGTTGTTTGCGGCTGTGCTGAACAGTGTGGCGATATGGAATTACAGGAAACGGGTGTAAGATGCTTTGAGGATGTTCACTTTATTTACAACTGTGCATGGGTTGTATCATTTCATATCATCTGATGCGCCAGCTTCCCGATGGTTTTTAACCCGTCTTCCACCCGTTTGCTCCAGGGGTTACCATGGCTGATCCGCAAACAGTTGTTATACCGGTCCTGCAGCGAGAATATCCTTCCCGGTGCAAAACTGATCTTGCGTTTCAGCGCCTGTTCGTATAATTCCACCGTATTGATCGCCTGGTTGAGTTCCAGCCAGAGCACGTAACCGCCCTGGGGACGGGTTACGCAGGTATCTTCCGGGAAATATTCCGCAATGGCCTGCTGGTAACGGAGGCATTGGGTGTGGAGGATCTTGCGGAGGTTCCGCATATGATGTTCGTAACGGCCGTTCTCCAGGAAATGCGCGATGGCGGCTTGGGGAAGCGTGGCGCTGGCTACGGTATGATTGAGTTTGAGACGGAGCACCTTCTCCTTGTATTTGCCGGGCATGGTCCAGCCCACGCGGTAGCCGGGGGCGAGGGATTTGGAAAAGGAATTGCAGAGCAGCACGTTCCCGTTCCGGTCATATTGCTTACAGCTGGAAGGCCGCAGTTTTCCGAAATAGGTATCGGCATAGATATCATCCTCGATCAAGGGAATATCGTATTTGTTCATCAGCTTCACCAGCTCCTGCTTGTTTTTGTCAGGCATGCAGGCGCCGAGCGGGTTGTTGAAATTGGTGACGAACACGCAGGCCTTGATCCTGAACTTGGGAATGGCTTTGTCCAGATACTCCAGATCTACGCCGCATACCGGATTGGTGGGTATTTCCAGTACTTTCAGTCCAAGGCTTTGCGCGAGCTGGAAGGTGCCGCAGTAGGCGGGACTTTCCAGTGCTATCACATCGCCGGGCTGTGTGGCGGCGGAGAGGCAAAGGGTGAGTGCATCCATGCAGCCGGTAGTGGTGATAATGTCATCTTCCGTAACCGGGCTGCCGCCCTGCATGTACATACGGGCGATCTGGCGCCTGAGCGGGATGAACCCCTGCAGGTTATCGTAATGCACGCCGCCTGCCGGCAAGGCGCGCATTGCCTGTATGAGCGACTTGCTCAGCCTCGCGGAAGGCAGCAATTCATCCGGCGGAGCGGCGAGGGAAAAACGGAGCACATCGTCCGGCGACATATGATAGAACACTTCCGTGATCATTTCACTCACATTTACCTCGGATGCTTTCTTGACGGGACGGCAGATCTTCGGCATTTCGGGGAGGCGGCGGGGGGAGAACTTCACATAATACCCCGATTTGGGCCGCGGCTCGATATAACCTTTGCTTTCCAGGTGGTAATAGGCCTGAAAGACGGTACTCATGCTGATACCCTGCTCTTTGCTGAGTGAGCGTACGGAAGGCAGCTTGTCGCCGATGCGGATAACCTCCTTTTCGATCATCGCCTGAATACGATCCGCTACCTGGAGATATAAATGATCCATCACGAAGGATTTTAATTCTGATACGGTCAAAATTACGGAAATGTGATCTGTTTATTTTGATTTAATTTCCTAATTTTATCATCCATTTTTACATCGTGAAAATCATCGCCCCTGTAACAGACCATGCGCATTTCAGTTTTGATGAATGCCTGCTTTTCCTGAATCGTTCAGACAGAGAATGCCTTCACCGGGTAAAGGACCGGGCTGTGTACAAGCTGCTCGCGCCGGAAGGTAGTCCGGTTTTAGTGCGGATACGGGAAGATGCGGCACAACAGGCGCTGGTGGCCGAAGTTCTGAAAGGGGAGGTGGGTACTAACGGTGTCGCCTATATTAAAGGCTTCCTCAACAAATGGCTACATCTGGATGGCAGCATGACCGCTTTCTACGCTTTCGCCGCGGAAGATCCTTTGCTGGGGCCGCTCACCCGGGAGTTCAACGGCCTCCGGCTGATCGGTATACCGGACCTGTTCGAGGCCATCACCTGGACCATCACCGGGCAACAGATCAACCTGGCTTTTGCCTACACGTTGAAACAGCGGCTGGTACAGGAATTCGGGTATGTGCTGGAAGAGAAAGGAGAATCGTATTACCTTTATCCGCATCCCGGGGTGATCGCCGCATTGCAGCCGGCAGACCTGCTGCCGATGCAGTTCTCGCGGAGCAAGGCGGAAGGTATTATCCGGGTGGCGCGACTGATGGCGGACGGGCATATCAGCGAATCAGGCATGCAGGCGATGCCGTACGAAGAAGCGCGGGACACGCTGGTAGCCATTAAAGGCATCGGCAACTGGAGCGCGAACTACGTGCTGATGAAATTTGCGCAGCATCCACAGGCGCTGCCGCTGGAAGATGCCGGTTTGCACAACGCCCTTCGGCACCGCCTCCAACTGCCCGCCAAACCCACTATGGAGGAAGTAAGATCGTTCACTGACCACTGGCAAAATCACGCAGCTTATGCAACCTTCTACTGCTGGCGCTCCCTCTATCAGGGATGAACAGCTGATCTATATGGATTCTCCTGTCGGCCGCATCGCTATCCGCGGCACGGCAGACTATATCAGCGCTGTGCTCTTTATAGACGGGGCAGCAACGGAACCCACCCCGGAAGCCGCCCCGCTGCTGCATGCCTGCGCACAACAACTACTTGAATATTTCGAAAAGAAAAGAACACAATTTGATCTCCCGCTGCAACAACAGGGAACAGCCTTTCAGCAACAGGTATGGCAACAGCTGACCACCATTCCGTACGGCCAGACCATTACCTACCTCGCGCTTGCCAAAAGGGTCGGGAATGTGAAGAGCATCCGGGCCGTAGGCACTACCAACGGACGTAACAGCATTTCCATCATCGTGCCCTGCCACCGCGTGATCGGCAGTGATGGCTCGCTCACCGGGTATGCCGGCGGGCTCTGGCGGAAACAATGGCTGCTGGATCATGAGAACGATCACCTGTTGTTCTGAATGACGAATCGCGTTCATCATGGATCATTATTCTTGATCAGCCCATCTGATCTGGTCAAAATTTACAAAACTGAATCTGTTTTTTTAAGTGGAAAACCCGGAATTTTGAGGTGTTAAAACAGCATCCTCGAAACCATCGATCATGAATGCAATTTTCCGCCAGGACCAGTTACAGTTTAATGAACTTTTGCAAGGTACGGCCCGGTATGCCGGGCAGTTCCTGCAGCGTTTGAACGATCTGGCGCCCGGCAAACGCATGCCTGTTTTCCCGGCTTCGGAATTGCAGGAACAGGGAATCGGGGCGGAAGCAGCGCAGGCGCTCTTTGATGAACGCTATGGTGAACATCTTACTGCCAATGCCGGTCCGCGTTATTTCGGTTTCGTGACGGGAGGCGTAACGCCCGCGGCGCTGGTTGGCGACTGGGTGGCGAGCACAGTGGATATGAATGCACAGGACAAATCCGCGGTTGGTTTTCATATCGAAATGGAAACGATCTCATTACTGAAGCAGTTGTTCGGACTGCCGGAGGAATTCCTGGGCTGTTTTGTGACCGGCGCCACCATGTCTAATTACACAGGTCTCGCTGCTGCGCGCCAGTGGATCGGATTGCAGCAGGGCGTGGATATCGGGGAGGAAGGAGTAGGTGTTGTGAAGGAGATCAGGGTGCTGGCGGCCACACCGCATTCAAGTGTGTCCAAAGCATTGTCTATGTTAGGTCTCGGCCGCAACGCCCTTGTAAAATTGCCGACTTTGCCGGACCGGGAAGCGGTGGATATGCAGGCCCTGAAACAGTGGATCGCCTATAACCCGGGCCAGCCGTTCATTTTCGTAGCCAGCGGCGGTACGGTGAATACGGTTGATTTTGACGATATCGCCGCGCTGGTGGAACTGAGAAAGGAACATCCGTTCTGGTTGCATGTGGATGCGGCGTTTGGCGGTTTTGCAGCAGTGAGTCCGCAATACAAACATTTATTGAACGGATGGGAAGCGGCGGACAGCATTACGATCGATGCACATAAATGGCTGAACGTGCCTTATGATTCCGCCCTGATCTTTACACGCCATCCTTCCCTGCAGCTGGCGGTTTTCCAGAATACCGGCGCCGCTTATCTGGGCGACCCTGCAGAAAATTTCAATTATATACATTACGCTCCGGAGAATTCGCGGCGGTTGCGCTCGCTACCGGCATGGTTCTCTTTAAAAGCATACGGGGCTGAAGGTTACAGAGATCTGGTTGAATCCAACATCCGCCAGGCACAGCAATTGGGAGAGCGTATCGCGAAGAGCAGGCATTTCCGGTTGCTGGCGCCGGTGAGGATGTGCGTCGTCTGCTTTACGCTGAAGGAAGACGAACGAAAGGTGCCGCTGTTCCTTCGAAAGCTGGAAGAGCGTGGTGTAGTGTACCTGACGCCTACGCAATACAAAGGCACGCCGGCCATTCGCGCAGCGCTCGTGAACTGGCGAACTACCGCGGCGGACATTGATACAGCCATGGAAGAGCTGGAAGCTGTCGCCGCAACAATTTCAGACCTGTCTGCCATCGTAGATAACAAATGATTTAGAGGTTGATATTAGTAAGTGGCGATGGGTTTCTACCCGTTGCCGGTTTTTGTTTTCCCGCTAACCATATTGAAAAAGAAAAAATGAAAAAGAACACAAACGCATACATCGCACTGGTCATCGTCAGTTTTTTCTGGGGCACTACTTACCTGGCTTCCCGCATCGGGGTGCAGCATATGCATGGGATGATGCTGGCCGGTTTGCGGCAAACCACGGCAGGCATTTTGCTGACAGGGTTTTTCCTGTTGAGAGGATTTAAAATCCCGCAAGTGCCCATACTGTCGAAACTCTTCGTTATAGGAGTATTGATGCTCTGCGGCAGCAATGGCCTGATGACCTGGGCCATGCAGTACATCCCGAGCGGGATGGGCGCCATCATTGCGGCCACCGTGCCGATATGGATCACGATATTCAGCTATTTCCTCGTGCAGCGGACGAAGATCACCGTGCAACTGGTATTAGGCATGATCATCGGGTTACTGGGCATTGGAGGCATCTTCTATGATCATCTCAAAGAGCTGATGGATCCGCAATATCGTTTTGGTGTGGTACTTGTAACGAGTGCCTGTGTTTTCTGGGCGCTGGGTTCGGTGTTGACGGCCAAGTGGGCGTTGGGGGTGAATTACTTGTATGGCGCAGGGTTCCAGATGTTGTTCAGCGGTATCGTGATGCTGGGGATCGCTTTCGGGATGGGGCAGCACCTGCGGGCGGAGAACTTTGCGCCCGACCTTTGGGGCAGTCTGCTCTACCTGATCTTCATCGGCTCCATTCTCGGGTACTCTGCTTATGTGTACGCGCTTAACAACCTGCCGCCTTCGCTGGTATCTATTTACGCCTACATCAATCCCCTCGTGGCGGTGGCGCTCGGGTGGCTCATCCTCAATGAAAAACTGAACTGGATGATAGGGGTATCCTGCCTGGTGACCGTACTGGGCGTTTACCTGGTGAATAACGCTTTTAACAAAAACAAGAAAAGTTATGAACGCAGCAAACGAGATCCGGATACTCAGCTGGCACCCCGGATATCAGCCTCAATTCGAGCAGTTGAACAGCGCGTGGATCAGTAAGGATTTTGAGATGGAGCCGATAGATAAGGCTGTGCTTACTGATCCTGAAGAACACATCATTTCCCATGGCGGCGATATTATTTTTGTGGCTGTTGATAATGAAATTGTAGGCACCGTAGCGTACAAGAAAATAGATGAGGATACGGTGGAAATGACGAAGATGGCGGTGAGCGACGCTTTTAAAGGCCGCCGGCTGGGCTGGCTGCTGGGTTGTGCCGTACTGCAGCGCGCTGCCGAAGCGGGTTTTAGTCGCATGGTCCTTTACTCTAACACTAAACTGGCGCCGGCCATCAATATGTACCGCAAGTTGGGTTTTGTGGAAGTTGAACTGGAGAAGGGAGGATATGAAAGATGTAATATCAAGATGGAGATCCCGCTTCCGGTGGTGCCGCTCGCCGGCCTTGCAAGGTCTTTGCAAAAGGTGGTGGATCAAACGGTAGAAAAACTCCTGCGTTACTCCGATGAAGAAGCCGGCGCAAAGCCGCTGCCTTCAAAATGGAGCAGGAAGGAGATATTGGGCCATCTGACAGATTCCGCGATCAACAATTATCCCCGTTTCGTAAGAGGACAACAATCCGAGTATACGGAAATGCCCGGTTATAACCAGGATTTCTGGGTGGATGCGCGGCAGTATCAACGGACGGACTGGCTGGAGCTGATCCATCTATGGAAAACCCTGAACCAGCACATCATCCGCATCCTTCCACTGATCCCGGAAAAAGCTTTGCAGCATATTTGCGTGATCGGGGCCAACACACCGGTGACATTACAATACGTGGCGGAAGATTATCTTCGTCATCTCAATCATCATCTTGATCAAATATTTCCCGTTCATGCAAATTATTAAAGCTACCGCTGCGCATCTTCCCGCACTCGCTGTACTATTCGACGCCTATCGCCAGCATTATGAACAGGCGCCCGATCCGGAAGGGGCCAAAGCATACCTTTCCGACCGGATGGCGCGGAAGGAAAGTGAGATCTACGTGGCCGTATATGAAGATGAACTGATCGGGTTTACGCAGCTCTACCCGGTATTTTCTTCCGTCGGTATGAAAAAAGCCTGGATACTGAACGACCTTTTTGTGACACCGGAACACCGGAGGAAAGGAGCCGCCCGCGCATTGATCGCGGCCTCCCGTAACCTGGGAGAAGCTACCGGCGCCCGTTACATCATGCTGCAAACGCACATCACTAATGCCGGCGCGCAGGCACTGTATGAGGATACAGGCTTTCAGCGGGATGATGAGTTTTATTATTACTATCTCTCGCTGCAATCGTGATTTTTAGTTTATTTTGTCCTTATGGACATGCAGCAAAACCCCTGGCAGATCAATGAAACTGCCGTTCAGTACGAGAATAAATGGATCCGTGTCACCGAGCACCAGGTGACGAACCCTTCCGGGGGCAAGGGCATCTACGGTGTAGTGCATTTCAAAAATATAGCCATTGGCGTTGTAGCGCTGGATGCGCAGCAACACATTTACCTGGTAGGGCAGTTCCGTTTCCCGCTGGAAGCTTTCAGCTGGGAGATACCTGAAGGCGGCGGCCCTGTGGGGGAAGATCCCTTACTATCTGCACAGCGGGAACTGCTGGAAGAAACCGGCCTGGTAGCCACCAGCTGGACGCCCATCGTGCAGATGCATCTTTCCAATTCCGTGAGTGACGAATCCGGGATCGTATACCTCGCGCGGGAACTGGAGCAACGTGAAGCTGAACCGGAAGAAACGGAGCAGTTGTTCGTGAAGAAGATACCCTTTGAAGAGGCTTACCGGATGGTGAAAGAACACCGGATTACGGATTCCCTCTCCATTGCCGCTATTCAAAAGATCAGGCTGATGATGCTGGAAGGGGAGCTTTGAGTTATCTTTGCGGCAATGAACAACAGATTTAAGCCATCACCTCCCAAACCGAAACAGTCATCACTGATCATCGGCCGCCAGCCGTTGCTGGAAGCCATGAAAGCGGGAAAGGCCATTGAAAGGATATTCCTGCTGAAAAGCGCCACCGGCGATATTATTCCCCAGCTCCGGCAGCTGGCCGCCGAACAGCGTATTCCCATCAACACCGTACCGGTGGAAAAACTCAACAGTCTTACCCAGGCCAACCACCAGGGCGTTGTAGCCATAACGGCCAGGGTGGCTTACCTCGACCTGCAGGATGTGATCTCCCATGTGGTGGATAAAGGCGAAACCCCGCTTTTCCTCATTCTCGACGGGATCACGGATGTACGCAACATTGGCGCCATCGCCAGAAGCGCCGTCTGCTGCGGCGCGCAGGCCGTCATCATTCCAGACAGGGGAATTGCGGCGCTGAATGAAGAAGCCGTGAAATCCTCCGCGGGCGCTTTGGAAAGGATCAGTGTTTGCCGGGTGGACAGTCTCCTCAAAGCCATCGACACGCTGCACCTGAACGGTATCAGGGTGTTTGCCAGTGAAATGGAAGCGGAGCAGCAACTATTCGATTGCCCCTGGCAGGAGCCGGTGGCCGTGATCATGGGCTCGGAGGACAAAGGCGTGTATCCGGCACTGTTAAAGGCCGCGGATATACAGTTCCACATCCCGATGCAGCATAATTTTGAATCATTTAACGTGTCCGTTGCGGCAGGCATCATCTTGTACGAAGCCATGAAGCAAAGGATGAAAAAATAACCGTTATGATGCGATTCATCGAATGCCCCCGCGATGCCATGCAGGGCTGGCCGGAGCATATTCCGGCGGCAGACAAGATCAGGTACCTGAATGCGTTGCTGGATGTAGGTTTTGATACCCTCGACTTCGGCAGTTTCGTGTCCGCCAAAGCGATCCCGCAAATGGCAGATACCACAGAAGTGCTCAAAGGTCTGAAGCCCGCCGGCAACACAAAGCTCCTGGCTATTATCGCCAATGTACGCGGCGCTACGGATGCGCTGGCTTTCGATGCGATCAGCTATCTGGGTTTTCCTTTCTCTATTTCCGAAACCTTTCAGCTGCGCAATACCAACAAAACCATCGCCGCATCCCTCGAAGAAGTGCAGATGATACAGGAGCTCTGCCTCAAGCACGGGAAGCAGCTGGTGATCTATATTTCCATGGGATTTGGGAATCCTTACGGCGATCCTTACAGTACGGAAATAGTGTTGCAATGGGCGGAGCGGTTTGCGGAAATGGGTATTTCCATCCTTTCCCTTGCGGACACAGTGGGCGTAGCAAAACCGGATGATATCGCTACGTTGTTTTCCCGGCTGATCCCGGCCTATCCGGGCGTTGAATTCGGTGCGCATTTCCATTCCACGCCGCAGGCCTGGGAAGAGAAGATTGCTGCGGCATATGACAACGGCTGCCGGCGTTTCGACAGTGCCATGCATGGTATCGGAGGATGCCCTATGGCGCAGGACGACCTGGTGGGGAATATCGCCACCGAGAACATGGTAGCTTTCTGCGAAAAGCGGGGGATCGGGATACCGCTGGACAAGGAAGCATTGTTCAAAGCGGGGGCGCTGGCGGACGAGGTGTTCCGGCATTGATCGAATTTAATACTTTTGCAGCATGAACTTTCGCCTGACCTTTCCGGTGGCTCCCCTCGAGCCTTCGCTGCAATATCCTGACAAACTGTTGCTTACCGGCTCCTGCTTTGCAGAAGAGATCGGCAGCCGTCTGCAACAACACAAGTTCAACGTTCAGGTCAACCCGAACGGCATCCTCTTTAATCCGCTCAGCATCGCGCAAAGCCTGCAAAGTTATATGGATGGCAGGGTATATCGGGAGCAGGATATCTTTCTGCATGAAGACCTCTGGCATAGCTGGGATCACCATTCCCGTTTCTCCTCCGCTTCAGCCGCTACAACGCTGGAAACGATCAATGCATCACAGGCTGCTGCAGCAAAGCGTTTGCGGGAGGCCGACTGGCTGATCATCACCCTGGGATCGGCATATGTATATGTATTAAAGGAAAATGGAAAGATCGTGGCGAACTGCCACAAAGTGCCTGATCAGGCATTCTACAAACGATTATTGACGGCAGACGAGATCATCGCCGCGCTGGACAATATGATGCACCGGCTGTTCTTTGCCAATAACAAGGTGAACATCCTCTTTACGGTCAGTCCTGTCCGCTATGTGCGGGACGGTGTAGTGGAGAATAATCTCAGCAAAGCGATTCTGTTGCAGGCCGTACATCATCTTGTCAACAAATTCAACCGTCTTTTCTATTTCCCTGCTTATGAACTGGTGATCGATGATCTGCGGGATTATCGTTTTTACAAGGAAGACCTCGTTCACCCGAACGAGCTGGCCATTCAATACGTCTGGGATCATTTTGCAGGCAGCTGCCTGCATCCGGACGCGCAACAGCTGCTGAAACAGGTCGCGGATATCCTGCGGGCGCGGCAGCATAAGGCATTTAACCCCTCCACGCCGCAACACCTGCAATTCCTTAGCGCATACGCGAAAAAGACAAAGGCACTCATTGCGGCGCATCCTTACCTGCACATGGAGGAGGAAGAAAAGTATTTCGGGCAGTAGCGCCTATGCCTCCGTCGTTTTCTTTTCTTTAATGAAGATGAGGCCCACTACGAGGCAGATCAGCGAAATGGCGATCGGATAGATCAGCCCTGCGAAGTGATTCCCCGTTTTCTGTACCATGAGCGTTGCAATAGCCGGTAACAGGCCGCCAAACACGCCATTCCCGATGTGATAGGGGAGCGACATGGAAGTGTAGCGGATACGGGTGGGGAAGAGCTCTACGAGGAAAGCAGCTATCGGTCCGTATACCATCGTCACGAACACTACCTGTATGAATATGAGGATGATCAGCATTATCTGATCGCGGGAACCGACTGTTATTTCCGTTTTCACTTCTTTTTTGCCGTTCGCCAGTGTAGTGGTTTCGTTCACAACGGTACTGTCTGAATAAGTGCGTATCCGCGAGGTTTTATCAGTCGCAGTACCGTCGGGATTGGGTGTAATGGAACCTTCCACGCGGTACATGCCGGGGATCTCAGTTTTTTTGCTCATATCCACCGTACTGTCCATCGCTTTGTAGATCGGGTAGTAGGAGAGGGCGGCGATGAGCATGCCGGCCATCATGATCTTCTTGCGGCCGATCTTATCGGATAAATGTCCAAACCAGATAAAGAATGGTGTGCCGATCAACAAAGCCACCGCTATGATTATGTTGGATTGCACGAATTCGATATGCATTGTTTTTTGCAGGAAGGAAAGCGCGTAGAATTGCCCTGTGTACCATATCACGCCTTGTCCCATCGCTGCGCCGAAGAGCGCAAGCAGCACCAGTTTCAGGTTTTCCTTATTGCCAAAGCTTTCTTTCAGTGGATTTTTGGAAGTTTTGCCTTCCGCTTTCAACTGTGCGAAGAGGGGTGATTCCTGCAACCGCGTACGGATGTAGTAGCTCATGAGCACCAGAAAAACGCTCAGCCAGAAGGGAACACGCCAGCCCCAGTCGTTGAACGTTTCCGGTTTCATGGAAGTGCGGGTGATAAGGATCACGCCGAGAGAAACGAAAAGGCCGAGAGTGGCGGTGGTCTGGATAAAGCTGGTATAGTATCCCCTGCGGTTGTCCGGCGCATGTTCCGCCACATAGGTGGCAGCGCCGCCATATTCTCCTCCCAGCGCAAGTCCCTGAAGGAGCCGCAGGATGAGTACGAGTACAGGCGCCAGCAGGCCGATGGTTTTATAGGAAGGGATGAGGCCGATCGCGAAAGTGGAGCCGCCCATGATCAGCAATGTGAGCAGGAATGTGTATTTACGTCCCACCATATCTCCCAAACGGCCAAAGACGATGGCACCGAAAGGGCGAACGATGAAGCCTACGGCAAAGGTGGCCAGGGTAGCAATGTAGGCGAGGGTCGGATTACTGTCAGGGAAAAATTTTTCAGACAGGATCAGGGAAAGACTGCCGAAAATATAGAAATCATACCATTCGATCAGGGTGCCGGCGGATGAAGCAAAGATCACCTGCCAGATATTTTGCTTGGAATTGGAAAGGCTCATAAAGTGAAATTCTGTCCGGAAAAGATAGAAAAATACTTTAATAAATAAAATCATCTCCTGTGTGCGCAGGATTTTGCGTCAGGAAAAACCGTTATCTTTATTGCAATACAAGGATGTCTACCCGCTTATGTGTCGATTATTTTTTTTACTCCTCGTAGCAAGCCTCTATCCTTATTCCCTGTTTGCACAGCAGGCTTCCGGCCACCGGCCCCGCGTCGGGCTGACCCTGAGTGGCGGTGGCGCCAAAGGGCTGGCACATATTGGCATCCTGCGGGCGATTGACAGCGCGGGCCTGAAGATCGACTATATCACCGGTACCAGTATGGGCAGTATTGTCGGCGCTTTGTACGCCATGGGATATTCCGGGGATACCATTGAAATAGAGGCCCGTCAGCTCGACTGGAACACGCTTTTCTCCAACCAGCCGTCCCTGAAGGAAGTCAGTTTTGAAGAAAGAGCGGAATACAACCGTTATATGATTGAAGTGCCGTTCGAATACGGCAAACCCAAGCTCACGTCCGGCGTGATCTCCGGGGAAGCGCTCTGGCTGGAACTTGCACGGCTCAGCTGGCCGGTGCGGGATGTGAAGGATTTCTCGAAGTTCAACATCCCCTTCAAGTGTATCGCAACAGATGTGGCCACCGGCCAGATCGTGACGCTGGATCAGGGGGAGATCGTTTCGTGTATCCGTGCCAGTATGGCCATCCCTTCCGTCTTCACTGCGGTGAAGATCGGGGACCGGAAGCTGGTAGACGGCGGCGTGGTTCGTAATTTCCCGACTATCACGGCTAAGCAGATGGGGGCCGACATCATTATCGGCAGTAATGTAACAAACGGGCTACGCCCGGCGGATGAGTTGATCACGCCTGTTGATATCCTCTATCAGCTTGGTTTTTATAAAGACGCGGAGGATTTTGTGAAGGCGCGGAAGATCACGGATATTTATGTCCATCATTCCCTGAAAAACTATACAGCAGCCAGTTTCGGGAGTGTAGACTCCATCCTTGAAGAAGGGAAGCGGAAAGGGCGGGAGATGTATCCTGTTTTCAAGCGTTTGGCGGACTCGCTCAACGCCCTCTACCCCGAACCCCCTCCTTTAAAGAACCGCCTCCCCCTCACACCGGATGTGGAGATCAGCGATATCGTCATCAAAGGACTGATCCATTCGGATGAAAAGTTCTTTCGCGGCCGCCTCGGTCTTCAACCCGACGGTTGCTATACGCCCGATCAGATAAGAGAAGCCGTATTGAATGTATATGGTACGCGCTTCTACAAACAGATCACCTATCATCTGAACCCGCTCGGCCACAGCCGCAGCCAGCTGGAGATAGATGTGGAGGAAAACCCGCTGACCTACGTGAAATTCGCGCTGCATTACAATTCCTTCACCAATGTGAGTGCCATTGTGAACATCACCCAACGGAATTTCATCGTGCCCAATTCTCGTGCATACGTGACCGTTGCCATCAGTGAAAACCCGCGCCTCCGTGCGGAGTATTTTAAATACCTCGGCCGTAAACGAAATGTGGGATTCGGTTTGGGCGCCTATTACGAGAACGATCCGCTCAATTTCTACGAGGATTACAAAAAATCCCTGGAATACCGTAACAAATACGCCGCGTTCGACATTCATATGCAGTACATGCTGAATCGCGTGATGGCCGTGGGCGTGGGTACCCGCTGGGAATACATCCGGCTGAAACCGAAATTGTCTCCCAACCTGGAGATAGACGGGAATACCAAACAACTGAACACCTTTTTCTACTACGGCCTCAATACCGTGAACCGCAAGCAGTTTCCCACCAGGGGCGCAGATATACAACTGGAGACCGGAATGATCTATAACCAGAATCCCAAATTCCGGGTGCATCTACAAGGGGAAGAGCTGCCGCTGGACAGCCTGGGTGTGCGTTTCGAGAACTATCAGCGGTTGCTGCTGAAGATGAACTATTACTTCCCCTTCGGTCGCCGCTCCTCCCTGCATGTGGGCGGCTACGCCGGTTTCAACTTCAACTATGATCAACAGCTGGTCAATGATTTTCTCATCGGCGGCATCACGGATTTCAGCCGGAACCAGATACCTTTTGTAGGATTATATGAAGGGGAGGTGAATACTGCCAGTGCTGCCTCCATACAACTGGGCTGGCAATACGAAGCTGTCAGGAATCTTTTCGTGATCCCCAGAGGCTCGGTGGCGCTGTTTGACCTGAACGGGCTTTCCGCCACCAAATACAACTATGTAACGGGCTATGGGGTAACATTGGGCTATAGCACCCGCCTGGGGCCGTTAGAGGCTACAGTGATGTACAGTGATCAGGCGAGGTATTTGAAGGCGTATGTGAACCTGGGGTTCCATTTTTAATGCATCCTGTCCCCCCGCATTTTCAATCCCGCGATAATCTCCGCTTCCAGTTTCAGCCATTCCTGCCAGCGTTTCCTTACTTTTTCTTCCGGGATGTATTCGTTGGCGAGTTCTATGAAGAGGCGGTAATGTCCGGCTTCGGAAACCATGAACTTGCGGTAGAATTCCCGGAGATAGGCATCTTCCAGCCCTTCGCTGAGCAGCCGGAAGCGTTCGCAGCTGCGGGCTTCGATGAGGGCGAAGATCAGGAGCCTGTCCAGCAGCACTTCCGAGGGAGCGCCGCCTTTGATCTGATGTGTCATCAGCGCATTCACATATTCATCTTTCCGTTGCTTCCCGAGTGTAAAGCCCCGTTTCTTCATTTCGGCGAGCACCTGCCGGAAATGTCCCCATTCTTCCGTCACGATCGGCGCCAGTTCTTCCACCAGCCGCTGTTTCTCCGGATACCGCTGGATCAGGGAAATGCAGGAAGTGGCGGCTTTCTGTTCGCAGAATGCGTGATCTGTCAGCACTTCCTCGAGAGAGATGGACGCCAGGTTCACCCAGCGGGGATCTGTTGGTAATTTCAGGCCGAGGATGGAAACTTTACTGCTCATGGCTTGTTAATATTGAAGGCACGAAGTTACAGAGAAGATACTTAGTTTTGAACTATGCAAAATGAGGACTTTCTTTCCGCCGCACTGGACAAGCGCCTGGAACAGCATGCGTTCCGGCAGTTGCGGTTGCCTGGCGCCGCTGTGGACTTTTGTTCCAACGATTACCTGGGTCTCGCGCGGAACGGGCGTGTGCAGGAAGCTGCGCTGACGATCAGCCGGCAGTTGCCGCAAGTGCACGGCAGTGGCGGTTCCCGCCTGCTGGCGGGGAACTATGCTTTGGTGGAACAGGCGGAGCGGTTGCTGGCTGCATTTCACGCGGCGGCAGCAGGATTGATCTATAATTCCGGCTACGATGCTAACCTCGGCCTTTTTTCCTCCGTGCCGCAGAAAGGGGATACCATCATTTATGATAAGCTGATACATGCTTCCATCCGGGATGGTGTACGGCTGTCCGCCGCGCTGGCCTTTTCTTTTGTGCATAACAGCGTGGAAGACCTGCGGAAGAAGCTGGAGAATGCAGCCCCGGGCGGAGGGCGTTTATTCGTGACCGTGGAGTCCGTTTACTCGATGGACGGGGATATGGCGCCATTGGTGGAGATCGTGCAGTTATGCAGGGAGTTCGATGCTCTGCTGATCGTGGATGAAGCGCATGCCACGGGCGTGATCGGGAAGCGGGGAGAGGGGCTCGTACAGGCGTTGCAGTTAGAGAACGACTGTTTTGCGCGGATGCATACTTTTGGGAAAGCGGTGGGCTGTCATGGCGCTGTGATACTGGGGTCCGGAGTGTTGAGGGATTATCTCATCAACTTTTCCCGTTCCTTCATCTATACCACCGCATTGCCGCCGCATGCCGTTGCAGTGATCCTCGCCAGTTACGACGTGTTCCCGGATATGCATGAAGAACGTGCGCATCTTTACCGGCTCATTCATCAGTTCAGGGAAGCGGTGCCGCAGGAACGGCGACTGGATTCCGTTACGCCGATTCAGATCGTGATGGTACCGGGAAATGCGGAAGCCCGGCAGCTGGCTGCGATGTTGCAGCACGACGGGCTGGATGTACGCGCCATCCTGCATCCGACAGTGCCGAGAGGGCAGGAGCGCCTGCGGGTGGTGTTGCACAGTTTCAATACGGAAGCAGAAGTGGCCCGTCTTACAACAGCCATAAAGATTTAACATCGATTGATGGGCGTATTCGGTAAAAGATGTATATTAACAAAGAATTCCTCACCTAAATTCGTTTTATGGAACCGCGATCCTCAAAACCAGCCACGGAGGTACATCCCATCCTGCATAAGATCCTGCACGAATTGCATTTTCCGGTTTGGTACAAGGAACTTTCGGCATCCTTTCAAACGTCTCCTCCCTTCACAGATTTCAGCATTTCCGAAGTGCGGGACATGATTGCGGAATTTGGTTACAGGAAAACGAGGTATCATGAGGAGCAGGGTATTTTCGTGCTGGAAGAAGAAGAGGAGAGCCGCCTGGCCGGAGGGCTCGGCGCCGGTGTGCTGCTTGATCTTGCAGGAGGTTCGCTGGAACTGACCATGGTATTCGATATGGGCATCAGCCGGAAGATCGAAGTTTCTTTTTCAAAAATACCGGCACTGATGGGAGACAAAGGTCAGCCTCCGAAGCCCGTATTCTCCAACTACAAAGAATTATACGCATTGCTGAAGCAGGTTTTGGGAATGTATGCCTCCATCCGGCAGAGAATGACGGAAATATGGGTATCCAGGTCTGCCGAAACATCCCTCGCCAAATAGTCATCGCTTATGAGAATCATCCCTCTGATTATTACGATAGCCCTGTTATGGGCGCTGAACCAGCGTTGGGGCAGCCTTCCTGCATTGGGCATGCTCCTCAGTCCGCAGCATGGTTTCTGGCAGCAGGCCGACCCGGTGAGCAGCACCGGAGAAGAACATTTTTCCTTTTCCGCGTTGAAAGGAAATGCGGAAGTATGGCTGGATGAACGGATGGTACCACACATATTTGCAGAACATGAAAGCGATCTCTACTTCATACAGGGATATGTGCATGCGCGTGATCGCCTCTGGCAGATGGAATTGCAGGCCTTTGCCGCAGCGGGACGGCTCTGCGAGATCCTCGGCCCGAAGATGCTGAATTATGACCGCCGTCAACGCCGCCTTGGGATGGTGTTTGCCGCGGAACAGGCAGTAAGAACGATGGAGAAGGACCCCGTTACAAAGGCACAGGCGGATGCGTATACTGCAGGTGTTAATGCGTATATCAACACTTTAAAACCCCGTCATTACCCGCTGGAATATAAACTCCTCGGTTATCGCCCGGAGCCCTGGAATAACCTGAAAACGGCGCTGTTGCTGAAATACATGAGCTACGATCTGGCGTATAACAACCATGATCTGGAAAATACCAATGTCCGGCAACTCTTTGGTATGGCGGATTTCCGGCAAATGTACCCGGATTTTTCGGATACGCTGGATCCCATCGTCCCCCGCGGTACCACATTTGATGTTCCTTCCGTAAAAGCTGTAGCGCCACCGGACAGCGTATTGCAGGCCACCGATCATTACTTTCATTTCAAAGAAGATAAACCCGATCCCGATAACGGCAGCAACAACTGGGCGGTAGCCGGCAGCAAAACCCGCTCCGGGGCGCCCATTCTCTGTAACGATCCGCATCTTGGCCTCAGTCTTCCCTCCCTCTGGTATGAAATGCAACTGCGCACACCGCAGATGAATGTTTATGGCGTTTCCCTTCCCGGCGCGCCCGGTATCGTCATTGGTTTTAACGATCATATGGGTTGGGCTGTTACCAACGGCAGCGAAGACGTGCTGGACTATTACAAGATGCAGTTTCGCAACGGCAAGCGGGAATATCTTTTCAACGGCTCCTGGCGGAAAGCGGAACAGCGGGTGGAGGAGATCAGGATACGCGGACAAAAGCCATTCATGGATACGGTGGCTTATACCGTATGGGGACCGGTGATCTACGATGACAGTTATCCGGATGGTACAGCGCATGAGGGTTTCCTGGCTATGCGATGGAAAGCGCACGATCCTTCCAACGAACTATTGGCTTTTAACCGCCTCAATCACGCCCGGAATTACAACGATTACCTGGAAGCGATCAAGGTGTTTACCTGTCCCGCCCAGAACTTCATTTATGCCGGGAAAGACGGGAACATCGCCATCTGGCATAACGGACAATATCCGCTGCGCTGGAAAGATCAGGGCAAGTTCGTTATGCCCGGTTCCGATTCTTCCTACGCCTGGCAGGGCTATATCCCGCAAAGCGAGAACCCGCACGTCTACAACCCGGCACAGGGCTTTGTCAGTTCGGCCAATCAGGTGCCTACAGACAGTACCTATCCTTATCACATGATCGGCGAATACGATCTTTTCCGCGGCAAACGCATCAACGAACGCCTCCGCGCGATGTATGGCATCACACCGGAAGACATGATGAAGCTGCAGAACGATAACATGAACCTCCTCGCCGCCACCGCTATCCCGTTCTTCAGTCAGCACCTCGATCCTTCAGCGCTCACCGCGCAGGAGAAGGAATACTGGAAGATGATGTTCGCCTGGGATGGTATGTGCAATGCCGGCAGCAAAGCCGCCACCTTGTTCCAGCTTTGGTGGGAAGATTTGCAGAAAGAGATATGGGATGATGAACTCGCGCGGGATAGTAGTATCGCGCTGCGGATCCCGCAGGAGAAAACAACGCTGCTCTGGCTGCTCCGCGACAGCTCCATGCATTTCATCGATAACATTCGTACACCAGAGAAGGAAACGCTGTCGCAATTAGTGCTACAATCCTTCAAAACCGCTGCCACCGAAGCTGCCAAACTCGACAAGGAAGGGCAGCTGCCGCTTGGCAAATATCGTGGCACAGACATCCGTCACCTCACCCGCAGCATCCCTGCGTTCAGTCGCATGCACCTCAACACCGGCGGCGGGACGCACATCATCAACGCCACCAAGAAAGTGAACGGTCCTTCCTGGCGGATGGTAGTGGAGTTGGGGAAAGAGACGAAAGCGTTCGGGATATATCCCGGAGGACAGAGTGGGAATCCGGGGAGTGCGTTTTATGATAACATGGTGGATGATTGGGTGGATGGAAAATATTATTCCCTGCACATATATGAGAAGGGCAAGGAAGTAAAAGGCTTGATGGGGAAGATTTTTTTTAAGGCTGAAAGGTAGAGGGGGCGTGGGGTTGAGGGGATCATGAAATTTTATTTTGCGAATTATTTGGGGAAAATAATTTAATACATATCTTTGCACTCCCAATTGCAAAATAAAGGGATGATTCCGTAGCTCAGTTGGTAGAGCAATACACTTTTAATGTATGGGTCCTGGGTTCGAGTCCCAGCGGGATCACAAAAGGTACGAGTAATCGTACCTTTTTTCGTTTAAACACATTAATCAGTTTGGTTTTCACGAAATATTCAGCATAAAATAAAGTTGTTCTAACCATTCGGGCACCTAAACCCCTGCCTTTGGGAAGTAGCTTACCGCAATTGCTCTTTTAGAAAGTCAACTATCTGCTCCAGTTCTTTTTCATCCTTTGATGCAAATCCAAATCTGAATGCATTTTGCTCCACATCAATCCTGATAATTTGGAGTTTTGTGTTCGAAGCGAGTCGTGTGACAGGCAAATCTGGCTTTAGTTTTATCCAAATTGCCATTCCGCCGGTGGGCAGGATGTAAGAAATGTATTCACTTAATTTTTCTTCTAACAACTTATCCAAAAAATTCCTGCGTTGGTGATAGATTTTTTTTGCCTTTTTAAGATGTCTTTTTAGCTCACCATCCTTTATCAATGCAGCCAAAGCGTTCTGCATATACCCGTCAACGCTGACATCGATAATTTTTCTGAACGCGGTACATTGCATAATAAAATTTTTCGGGGCTACCATAAATCCAATTCTTAAGGAGGGGTCCAGCATTTTGGAAAATGAACCGATATAAATCACGTTTCCGTTGTGATTGGCACTTGCCAACGGAAGGTGAGGGGAAGATGTGTAATGATAATCATAGTCATAATCATCCTCAATAATGGCAAATGAAAATCGTTTGGAAAGATCCAATAATTTCATTCTCCTTTCTGCGCTTAAAGTTGCGGTAGTCGGATAATGATGATGCGGAATTACATATATGGCATTTATTTTTTTCTTTTTGCAGATCATTTCAATAGCATCCGTATCAATACCTTCGTTATCCACATTTACTTCAATAATTTTCGCTCCGGTTTCTTCAAAAGCCTTGTTCGCTACCGGATAATTTGGTTTGCCAACAATGATGTTGGATGAATGATCCAAAAGAAGTTGAGCGGACAAGTAAATACTCATCTGCGCGCCATGTGTAATTAAAAGATTATGAGCAGAAAAGTTTAATCCTCTTGTTTCCGACAAATAATTGACCAATTCTTGCCTAAGCCTTAATGCTCCTTGTGCTGTTCCTGTATTTGCACTCTTAATGGCATATTTCCGGGATGTAAGCGAACGGTATGTTTTCAGCAAATTATCTATGGGGGATAGCCTGATGTCGGGATGCCCATCATCAATAACTATATCAGGAATAGCAATACCGCTATCCTCTGTTGCATTTTCTTCGATAATTCTAAATGGTACATTCAAGTCATTTTTATACGATGTAAGTATACCCGGTGCATTCCATTTTTGTGGGTTAAGCATCGGAATGCGTTCCGATACCGCAACATACTTCCTTGGAACAATCCTGATCCAATCCTGCGCGTCCAATTCTTCATAAGCTGCAATTACGGTTTTTCGATGTACCCCTAAAGTTTTTGCTAATTCCCGGCTACCCGGCAAATGTGTTCCGGCTTTTAGCGTCCCATTCCTTACGGCATGGATGATAGAAACGGCTATTTGCCTGTATACAGGTATTTTGCTTTCTTTCTCTATGAGAATAATGTGTTCGTACGGAAACATCTGGACTACCTTTTATATAAAAACTGGACTACAAATGTAGTCCAGTTAAAAGATAATTTTGCCATCTAACTTCATATAATTTATAGCAATGGATTACAAAATTAAAAAGGTAGGTCTGGAAGACTTAAACGATGCCGCAGAATTGTTCAACCTGTACCGGATTTTCTACCGCCAGGCAGACGATTATGAAAAATGCAAAAAGTTCATACGGGAAAGACTAGACAATGAACAGTCCAATATTTTCCTGGTTTATGTGGGAGATAAAGCTGTGGGATTTGTTCAGCTGTACAAAATCTATCATTACATTAAACTGGCAAAACAGTGGTTATTGAGCGATTTGTTCGTTCATCCCGATTACAGGGGGAAAGGGTTGTCTGTCGCCCTGATAGACCGTAGTAAGCAATGGTGCGATGAAACGGGAGCTTGCGGCTTGATGCTCGAAACCGAAAAGACAAATGATATCGGCAATAAACTTTACCCTCGTTGTGGATTTGAATATGACGGTTTGCACAATTATTACTATTGGTGGAAATAAAAGAAGGAATGGCGAACCAGTGTGGTTTCGCCATTCTTATGAATGCTATTTTGTCAAATGGGTTTTATTACTATCATTTACCCGTATCATGATGGCTGCCTCATTACATTCAGTTTCTTTTTACGGTACTAATTTTGTCTTTCTGTACCGGTGAATAATCTGTTTTTATTTGTCCATTTACGTATATCTCGTCAAAGTAACATTTTACACCTGTAGCAATGTTCATGTTTTCTATATCCTGCATGTGAAAATGTAAATGAGGCTCAGACGAATTTCCGGAGTTGCCGCAAAGCCCCAAACGCTGCCCCTTTTTTATTTTTTGTCCTTGTTGGACGGCAATCGAGTGTTGTTTGAAATGGGCAAATACCAGGTAAGTGCTGTCGGCCGTCTTGATAATAACGGAATTGCCCAGCAGGTAAACCGGGTTCATGACACCAGGTACGTTATCCTTAACTCCATCAACGGCCATGGAGATCTCCCCATCACAGGGAGCAGTTATTTCCTTTCCGAACGCATAATAGTCCTCATTAGTCAAACCATTTGTTTTATGCGTGCTGCCTGCTTCATCTTTAATAAGAAAATCGAAAGCTCCTTTTTGTGCTTTAGATACTATATGATAATTCTGTTCTTTCGTGTCACCACCCCAAACTACGGTCCATTCGTCTTTGAAGGGCAATACCAGCCTGATTTTGTTGCGTTTGGACTCCGGAAGATCATTGTTCGCAATCGGAACGACAGAAAGACCGGTGATTCTCCATTCATTGTCGATGGATACATTTAAAAGCATGGTTGCCTTTTCAAAGATGGATTTGTATACGGCAGAATGCTGATCGTATCGTATAAATTCTCTTGCTTTAATATTCCCCACGTTTTGTTTAAGATGCGACAGAAAACCTTTCGTATCCTCAGGTGATTTTGAGTTTTGCATACCGATAGAAAAGCTTGAGAAAATGCTGTCGAAATTGCCGACGTTGTAATTTTTCTGAAAACTGTCCAAAACCGTTTTATATGCTGCATCTTCCTGCTGTCCGAATGTAACATTCGTGAAAAGTGTGCAGATCAGAATTATCAGTATTTTCTTCATTGATGTTGTTGTTTGTCATTGGTTGATGTGGACACGGCCAACTATATACATCCGGTATTACTCTTCAATTAATTCGAACAATTCTTCAACACTCATTCCGAAGAATTTTGCTAATCTGATTGCCAGGATCGTTGAAGGGATAAATTTACCGTTCTCAATCGTATTGATGGTTTTTCTTGTTACCCCGATCTCGGCAGCCAACTCTTCCTGGGTAATATTTTTTATTGCCCGCTGTATTCTTATCTGGTTGTTCAATTTCCACTTCTCCATATCATCCCTTATTATAAATCAATCCGGCAATTAATGGAGATGATATGCCAAAGAATAAAACAATCTTACATACCATCAGGGCGGGCATATTATAGAAAAGAGAAATTGTTAGCAGAATACAAATAACAGTTATGACAGTCGCAAACCCCCACAAAAAAGATTTGTAGGCATACAACTGATGCATTTCATTATTTAATGCTTCTTTTAGCCTGGTATCTGCATTGACTTTTCCACTCAATCTCAAAAAATTAACCAGACTTACTACAAAAAGTATCCACCCTACAAGCCCAATAAGAATGAGAAGGCCGAGCGTCAGTTTGTTGTCAATCCAGTCTTTTACGGTGAATGCTCCGAACCAGGTTGTCCAGCCGATGGTCAGCCACCTGATCAAATTGTACCTTGATTTATCCAGTTGTTCAATCAAAGAAATGCTCATATTCATGATTTTATTGCTATGTGTTTAATGTAACATTAAGTTCTCTATATGAGTAGTATAGGTTACAAATGTAATTCATTAAAATCAATCACCAAAATATTTAGTGAAAGAATCTCTGTAGGGAAATTGTGACCTCTCAGGGCGTGAGGAGAATTTCCGAATGCCGGCGGCTGCTATGATACGAAGTAGGAAAAAATGTCATTGATAAATATCAACACCATTTAATGTCATTTGGCATCGTTTCCTGTGCTCCTGTCGCAGCATCTTTGTGTTGTTAATTTGAATTATTCGCCAAGTCACTTAAAAAGGATTGTTATGAAAAAGAAAGTTATTGCCAATAAGCAAGGCCGGAGAGCCGATGTTGGAGAATATAAAATTTACCGGATACTCCCTAACCACGAGGTCAGAGCAGTAGGGCCGTTTGTTTTTCTGGATTATGTACCGCAAATTCTGCATGCTGCAGATGAGCCTCGCAGGATAGTGAACGGGGAAGGAGCACACCCGCATCGGGGGATTGCCACTTTAACTTATGTGCTGAACGGGGAAGCAGATCATTTCGACAGTAACGGGCATCATGCCAGGGTGTACTCAGGTGGCGCACAATGGATGAAAGCCGGTACCGGCATCATTCATGATGAAGCCATGAATCCGGATCCCAATGCAGGGGACAGACTTACGCACGGTTTCCAGTTCTGGGTGAATCTGCCGGCTAAAAATAAAGCTGAAAAGCCGGATTATCGCCCTGTGCAGGCAGATGAAATGCCGAAGATTGCATTGGAAGAGAACGCAGGGTGGTTAAAAGTGATCGCCGGAGAATATGAACGCCACGCATCTCCCATACCTGCTTACCTGGAACAACTCATCTATCACATTCAACTGCAACCCGGCAAGGCATTTTCATTGAATGCCAGAGAAAACCTGGAATATGCCGTGTTCCTTCCTGCTGTCAGTGCGGTGGTAAATGGGATAGTATATGAGGAGCGGGAGTTACTGCTGTTTGATACGAAGGAAGGAGTTATTGCACTGGAGAATCCGTCTGATGCAGCTGTTGATATCATTGTATTTGGCGGAGCGCCTTATACAGAGCCTGTTGTTGCTCAGGGACCTTTTGTAATGAACACACAAAGTGAAATAGCCACCGCCTACAGTGATTTTTTTGAAGGCAGATATGGTAAGATACAATACGAACAATGATCGTGCAAACAGCGTGTTGAAAACAGCCAGTTTTCAACACGCTGCAATAAATACCTCGCTGCCCGTAGCTTACTCACTCCATGGCGAATGAAGAATGCAATCGCAAAAATTCTTCCGCTGAAATCCGGGGATCATGTAAGCACAAACATCGGCTTTTATATTGCCGAACGTTGTATCTGTTTTGTGTTCAAAGCCACCAAAGAATGTAGGGATGATCTTTTTCTTGAAACCTGTTCTCGGAAACGCATGGATAATTTCATGTCGATATTCTTCACTCAAATGTTCGTACCCTTCTCCCATAACATCCAGTCCCACCCCTGAATACATCAGGGCCACTTCCGGTTCTTTATGTTCCGCAATCCCTATGGTGGTATGAAGGGCAATCGTGTCCCAAACAAGCTGCAGCTGCTCCTTTGGTACACCATGACTTTTTAAAAAATCCCTGGCCGCATTCGCTCCATCCACCTCAAACCGCAGGCCCGGGCTGCTGTAATGAGGAACCAGTCCGAGGTCATGAAATACAGCGCTTACATAAAGTAACTCCGCATCGTACTGTACATTCAATCTTTTCCCGTTTAATGATGAAAACAGGAATACTCTCAGGGAATGGTTGTAAATGAACTCGGTACCGTGTTCCAGCAACAATTCGGTAGCTTCTGTTGCGATCCTGCTGTCAGGAATGGTAATTCCTGCTACTGATTTTAATCGGTTTACTGACATAATTAAAAGATTTGTTGCAGCAAAACTAAAAGGAAGCCGCCGCACGGGGAATGTCAGAAACTGCGCTTTACCTGCCAATATTTACGAAGATGTCGCGATAGTCCGCCGGGGAAACGTTGGTGTTTTTCTTGAAAAAGTGACTGAACTGTTCGGGCGTAGCGAATGACAGATCGTAGGCTATCTGCTTTATTGGCTTTGCGGTGAATTGAAGAGAACGTTTGGCTTCTGCAATGAGATACCCGTTGATGATCTCCTTGGCACCATATCCACTCTTTTGTTTGCAAAGTTCGGAGAGCTTGCGGGCTGAAACGGAGAGCTCTTGGGCAAAGTCGGCCACTTCGCGGGTCAGGTTAAATTTGACGCTTACCAGTTCGAGGAATCTTTGGTAGAGTACATTATCAAAATTGTTGAATTCACAATTCGATGAGGCCTGGATGTTGGCCAGCTTGATCATGATGATCTTCAGATAAGCAGCCATAGCGTCCAGTTTGTTGGGATAATCATCACTGGAATATTCCTGTAACAGCATTTCGCAGACCGGCATTAAGTCCATTGCTAAAGGCAGTCTTTGATTTAAGGCGACATTATTGAACAGAACGGTCTTGCAGTTCGATGCGCTCGCCGGTGTTCTTTCCCAAAAGCAATCCCCAAACATTATTTCAAATCCCTGCAGTCTTGTATCCGCTGTGAGGGAAAATACCTGTCCTTTAGCGACGAGGAAAACTTCTTTGCCGCCAATGGGGTGATCTCTACGATCTATTTGTATGGTTCCGGCTGCTTCAGGAAGAACAAAGATCCGGTTATAGGTCACGCTGACAGATGGTGATCCATTAGATCCGGTATCTGCCAGCCTGGAAATTTTAAACGAATCCCTGATCTCTTTATCAACCACCAGCTCTCTTTTAGAATGCATACGCTAAGTTATACGTATTTGATCAGACTTATCTTCCTTACTCCCGATCGGATTTCCAAAAGATACCATTGGACTCAGATAAAATAATACCAGCACCAGTTAGTTTATAGATGTAAGTTCATTCTATGTTTCTGCGAAAACTACTGCTGCTGATCATTGTCCTGATGGGTAACATACCGGTATCTGCCCAGTCAAAACAGCACAACATCCTCGTACTTTTGAAATGGAAGGATGCGTTGAAGATCAATCCATGACAGACATAATGGAGTGCCTGTTAAAACACATTTATTATTACAAAGATGAACAGACTTGTTTTTTTTATTTTATTGTCGATCACAACGGTTGAAGCCATTGCGCAAGCCCCATCTGTATTAAAGTCACCGGATGGAAGCGTACAGTTTCGTTTGTCCGTTACCGTGGATGGTGCTCTCCACTATGATGTATCCTTTCAGCAGAAGGAGGTTATGAAAGGATCCGCACTGGGGCTTGAAGGCTGGCAAAACGGTTTAAGGCTGAAGGCGGTACGGGCTGCATCAAAGGATGATCTCTGGAAACCGGTTTATGGGGAAAGGAATCGCATCCGTGACCGCTATCGGGCATTGTTCTTTACATTTATGAAGAACGCAGGATCGAATGAATCTATGCAGATCGAGGTACGGGCTTATAATGAAGGGGTCGCTTTCCGTTATTCTTTTCCCGGTGGATCTTCCGGAACAAACGAAATCACGATCAGTAAGGACCTGACGGAGTTCTCCCTCCCGGCTGATACCAAAGCATGGTTTACGAACCGTGCGCAGGGCAGCTATCAGTTGTTGTCTTTAGATAAATGGCCTGACGAAGCGGAGCGCCCGCTGACCCTGAAATTGCCCAACGGTTTATATGCATCGCTGGCGGAGGCGGAGGTGGTGGATTACTGCAGAACAAAATTCGTTTTGCATCCTTCCAAACCCAATACAATTGCCTGTGCCATGTATGATAAGGTGGTGCTGGCAACGCCCTTTGCCACTCCATGGAGGGTGATCATGCTGGCTGCAAAGCCAACGCAGCTTTTGCAGAATAACGATCTGCTGCTGAACCTGAATCCGCCCTGCGCGATCAGGAACACGGGCTGGATCAAGCCGGGTAAGGTCATCAGAGAAATGTCGTTGTCAACAAAAGGGGCAAAGGATGTGGTGGACTTTGCCGTAAAGCGGCATCTGCAGTACATTCATTTTGATGCCGGCTGGTATGGTTATGAGGAAGATGCGGCGGCAGATGCAACCCGCGTAAATGTAGACCCCCGCCGGAACCCGGTGAATGACCTGGACCTGCAGGAGGTAATCCGCTATGCTAAACAAAAAGGTATTGGCGTGTTTTTATACCTCAATAAAAAAGCGCTGCAGCGGCAACTGGATGAGGTGCTGCCGCTGTACGAGAAATGGGGCATCGCAGGTATCAAATTCGGTTTCGTGAATGTAGGATCGTTTACGTGGACCAAATGGCTGCACGATGCTGTTAAGAAATGTGCGCAGCATCATTTAATGGTAGATATCCATGACGAGTACCGGCCTACCGGATTTAGCCGTACTTATCCGAACCTGCTTACGCAGGAAGGGATAAGGGGCAATGAGGAAATGCCGGACGCCACCCATAACACGGTGCTGCCTTTTACCCGGTTCCTGTGCGGCCCGGCGGATTACACGATCTGCTATTACCACAGACCGGAATTAAAGAAACGACTGGCAGAAACGCAGAATAAGAAGGTACTGAAAACCACATCGGTGCACCAGATGGCTTTATCCGTTGTTTATTACAGCCCGTTGCAGTTTATGTACTGGTATGATAAACCGGAGGATTCACAGGAAGAGCCGGAGCTGGAATTTTTTGACCGTGTGCCAACGGTGTGGGATGATACAAAAGTGCTGGATGGCGAAATCGGGCAATACATCAGCGTCGCCCGTAAAAGCAATAACGAATGGTTCGTTGGAAGTATCACGAATAACGATGCCCGGGATCTGAAAATAAACTGCTCATTTTTAACTCCCGGCCGGAAATATAAAGCCACTATTTATTACGATGACCCCGCATCCCCGGTACGCACAAAAGTATCGATGAAGCAAATGACGGTAGATGCATCCACTGTTTTAAACGGTCGCCTGCTTCCGTCCGGAGGGGAGGCGATCTGGTTAAGGCCGGTTAATTGATATATATGAAAGGAATAAAGAGAAAAAACCATCGGCTCTTATGCCTCATTGTTATGATGCAGCTGGCTTCGCATGCCTATGCGCAACAGCAAAGCTGGGAGCAATTGACGAAACAGTATCAGTTCCCTAAATGGTTTACGGAAGCAAAGCTGGGCATCTGGGTGCATTGGGGAGCGCAAACGCTGCCGGATAGCGGTGGCGGATGGTATGCGCGGCATATGTATATGCAGAACGTAGGCGGGGAGAAGTTCGGTGCTAACGCGTATCCATATCATTTACGCCATTTCGGCCATCCCTCTGAAAAAGGATTTAAAGATGTAATCCATGAGTGGAAAGCGGAAAAGCTGAATACAGATGCCCTGATGGCTTACTTCAAAAGTATCGGCGCACGGTATTTTGTCGCGCTGTCTGCTCATCATGATCATTTTGATAACTTTAATTCAACCCATCATGCCTGGAACTCGGTGAATGTTGGTCCACATAAGGATATCATCGGTTTGTTCCGGGAATCGGCCGCGAAGTACCATATCCCTTTTGGCGTCAGCTCTCATGACGACCGGTTCCTGAGCTGGTGGCTGCCCGCTTTTGGCGCCGATACCTCCGGCCCAAAGAAGGGCGTGAAGTATGACGGGTATCTCACCCGGGCCGATGGAACGGGCAAGTGGTGGGAAGGACTGGATCCGGCGGATCTCTACGGACTACCGCCTGAAAAAAGGACAAAAGAGTGGATAGAAGGCGTGAAGAAGAATTGGCTGGAACGTCATGTGGAACTGGCAACGAAATATGATATTGACATGCTTTGGTTTGATGGGTACGGATTTCCTTACGGCAACTATGGTAAGGAAGCAAGCGCGGCCTTTTTGAACTATCATTTGCAAAAGCACAAGAATCTGTCCGTAGTGGTAGCGGGTAAAATCAACAATGAGCCCATGGTACTGAGAGACATCGAACGGGGAGGAGCATCCGGGATATTGCCCTATCCCTGGCAGGGTACCATGACCTTTACACATTGGTTCTATAAAAAGGATGTTCCTTCCCGCCACAATGCCAGAACGGTGATCGAATCTTTTACGGACATGATCAGCAAGAACGGCAATTTGCTTTTAAATGTGGAACTGTTGCCGGACGGAACGATCCCGGCGGATCATAAAAGGATACTGGATACCATCGGAAGGTGGATGAACCGCAACAAAGAGGCCATTTATGCGTCTACTCCATGGAAGATATTTGGAGATAATTTAAACGGAATTGTACGTACAAGAGAGGTCAGCATAACAGATGCGGAGGCTTCAAAGAAACAAGGGGCAGCGGAGGATTTCAATGAACGCACGATTGCAAGCCCTCCTTATTCCAGCCGGGAGGTCCGGTTTACCGTTAAAGGGAAGCACCTTTATGTATTTGTGCTAAAACCTGCTGCCGGCGAACTGGTTATTCCTTCTCTGGGTTTGAGGTCTGCATATACTCCCGGGAAAGTAACGGAAGTCCGCTTATTGGGCAGTAAACAGAAAATTGATTTTAAACAGGGGGATGATGAGTTGCGCATAATGATACCGGCGGCATCCGGTGAAGGATACACGGCGGTTTTCAGGATTGATGGGGCACTCTAAGCTTTAATACAATGAATGATCATTTAATTATTCGCAAAGAAGAGCAAAGAGACCATAAAGCCGTTTTCGACCTGGTGAAAGCAGCATTCGAAACGATGGAGCATTCCGATCATCGTGAGCAGTATTTAGTAGAGCGATTAAGGATCTCGGATGCGTTTATTCCGGAATTATCCCTGGTGGCGGAGATCAACGGTCAAATTGCGGGTTATGTTCCCGCCAAACAATATGGCATTGCGTTCCCCTTTGATGTACCGGAAGAGAATTGTATGATAAAAATACTCAATCCGGGTGCATTTAAGGATGTAAAAGGGATGGTAGAATATCCCCAGGCATTCTTTGAGTAAAGAACGCCTGAGGATTTTTCATCTATACGTTATCGTTAACGATGAAGCCGATAGGAGATACCCGCATTTACGGTAGTTGGCGCCCCCGGGAACTTCCCTCCCCAGAAATCATAACGATGGGTGAAGTACCGTTCATTCAGCAGGTTATTCGCCGTCAGGCTCACTCCCCAGTTCCGCCAGTTATAATTCAGGGAGAGGTTCAGCAGGTTATAGGCAGGGATCGCACCATTGTTCCCGTCGGTGGATTCTTCTTCCGTATTCAGGGCATCGTTATATTGCTTGCCGGTAAATGTGTTGTAAGCATTTACGATCAGTTCCCCGGATCCAAGCGTTACCTGGTATTTGGCACCCACAGTGAACAACTGTTGCGGTGCATAAGGCA
Organism: Chitinophaga niabensis; assembly: GCA_017849435.1. Taxonomy (GTDB): domain Bacteria; phylum Bacteroidota; class Bacteroidia; order Chitinophagales; family Chitinophagaceae; genus Chitinophaga; species Chitinophaga niabensis_A. The sequence continues at coordinate 214,572 of JAFIGY010000019.1, read as the reverse complement.
GCAGGTTGCCTTTGTAGGTCCCTTCGCCGAAGGTGGCGCGTTGCAGGGCTCCGGTAGCATACACCCGCATCCCTTTGAAGGGCAGCACGTTCAGCTCAACTTCCAGTCCCTTGTGCAGCGCTTTGCCTGCGTTGGAGAAAACACCGCCTTCTTCAGTAAGCTTGTGATTGAAATCCAGAATATATCCGCTCAGGCTCAGATCCAGCCAGCGCACAGGGGTGGTACGGATGCCGATCTCATAGTTGTTGGATGTTTCAGCACCCAGGCTGTTTCCGTCTTTCACCGTACCGGGATCCAGCGCGGCGTATAGAACAGGCGGGTTATATCCTTTGGAAACTGTTGTATACACTCTGAATTGTTCCGCCGGTTTGTACAATAACCCGAATGAATATATGAATACACTGGTTTGAGTAGACAGTTTTTGACCGCTGATATAGTTGCTCTGGCCATAATTGATCGAGGTATAACGCAGGCCCGGTGTAAAACTGAACTTATCCGAAAAATGGATCTCGTTCTGGATATATCCTTCCATTACGTTCGTGGGGACCGTAGTGGAGAAAGTGGTTTTCCCGATATGCTGCAACGGGTCGGTTCCCATCACCTTGATGCTGTTGGTTTGATCGCCCAGGTATTTCAGGCCGGCTATCAGGGAGTTGTTAAAGCCGAGCAACTGATTGGTCCGGTTATATTCGAGTACTGCTCCTCCGGTGAAGATGCTCCTCAGGTCACCAAGGATGGATTTTTTGTCGCGGTTAGTATCGTACCACCAGTTCCTTTTAAAATAATTAGCAAAAACAGAGAGCGATAGCGTATTAGTCGCATCCAGGCTTTTTTTGTAAGTGATGGCGGTGGAATAGCGCTGGGCGTAAAACTGGTCGAAAGGATTCACGCTCTGACGGTAGTTGTCCTTATACTGTTGTGCGGACAATCCACCCGGGGTTTCTGCATCTTCCGTATAGACATTCCCCGACAAGGAAAGTTCATTGGTTGAATCCAGGCGGGCGCCTATGCGGAAAGTGATATCGTTGGTGTTGAAGGCGGACCTGCTGGTACGGAACCCGTCGCCCTGCCTGCGGTTGTAATTCACATAGTAGTTGAACCGGCCATTATCGCCATACGCAGCAGCATTGGCATTCAGGTAGCGGTAGCTGCCTGCTTCAACGCCGGCTTCCACATTGGGTTTGCCTTGTCCTTTTTTGGTGATGAGATTAATGACCCCGCCAATGGACCCGGCGCCGTACAATACCGGGGAAGCGCCTTTGATCACTTCGATCCTTTCCAGTGAGGCAATGGGAAGCATATAGTATGCACCCAGCTGACCGTAACTCTGGCCCAGCGGGATTTTACCGTCCACCAATACCACTACATAGCCGTTCCTTCCGGGGTTAAGGCCACGTAGTCCGATGCCTGGTTTCAGGCCGCGCCCGTCCTCATCCTGGTAATTGGCGCCGGGGATGAGCCTGATGGCGTCGCCTACTGACTGGATGCCCAGCTCTTTTATCTGCCTGTTGTTGACGATGTTGACCGTACTCGCAAGGTCTTTGATCTTGTTGTTGATGCCATTGGACGTAACGGTAACGTCCTGTAACGATATGCTCCACAGACTGTCTGCAGCTGCTTTCTTCCTGCTACCTGTTTGTGTTTCCTGTGCATACCCTTTCATACTATGGCTGAAAAGGAAAGCGGAAAACAGGCAGGCCGTATGCAATGCTCTCATATAAATGAACGGTGCTTTAAAACCGGCGGCGAAGTTATCTACGGCTGAAGCGGACAGTTACTCGAATACGGAAAAAAACAGATCATATCCGGAAAAATATCCACCTTCCGGATCATCCTGTCATAAAGTTCAATTTATATTGTGCCACATGGATGGCATAAATGGCGGCGTAATTACGGCGCGGGCCTGATCTGCAGGTTTCGCCAGTCGCCTGTTGAATTGTTGCCTGTCCATAGTCCCAGCTTACCGCCAGCCTGGCGGCTGAGTGAAGTGACTTCCAATATGGCCTTGGGCTGTTGCCCTATGTATACTGCTATCTGCTTATCTTTCACGACGATCCGTACGTGTACCCATTCATCAGGGTGGGGAGCCGGTTCCAAGGCTCTTTCATACTTGCCGGGAAATGCTTCCCGTAACTTTTCCCAGTCATTGTCAGGCATCGAGATGTATTGCAATGAATGGCTTTTTCTGGTGGCATCCGCTGACCTGAAATTGAAGGGTCTCAGGTAAACCGCTTCGTAGGTAGAATCGTTCCGCCCGTGGAAGGCGATCCCTACAAAGCTCTTCTGCAGAACATCCCTGCCTTTTACGTCAAACGTGAGTTCCCCATTGGTGAATTGGATGCCTGTCAGCCAGACAATCCCCGCTCCCGGCTGCTCATCAACATGCAATCCTTCCTGCGTAACATCAGCATGCCGATTTACCACCTGCAATTTTTTTTGCCGGTATGCGCTTTTAAGATCGACGCTGATTGTTTGCTGGGCCATAGCGGGAAGAATTCCCAAAAAGAGGGTAGCGGATAATAACAGTTTATTTATGAGCATGCTATGATGATTTACCGTTAAAGAATCTCCGGAAAGATAGTACTAACTTCGGATATGCACCGTGTTTCCGGTGAGGGATCATTACACTTGTCAACCTGCTCAGTTTTGGGAATTTTTTGCTACCTTATCGACATAAATTTCCAAAATCGATCAGTATGAAGAATTTATTAAAAGAAGACGTAAGACGGGAGATCCTCGGGCGGATTGACTCCCTGTCACCATCCTCAAAAGCCCAATGGGGCAGGATGAGCATTAACCAGGCGTTAAGGCATATGGCGATGGCATTTCAGATATCTAACGGGGAACTAAACCCAACGCATCCTCATCCTCCTAAAATGCCTAAATGGCTGTTGAAATTTTTTTTACTGAATGTGAGACCTCCCAAAGAAAAAACAGAAACATTCCGGGAAATGAACATGGTGGAAAATCATGTTGAGCCTGCTTCTTTTGAGGAGGAGAAAAGCCGCCTGATACAGGCCGTCAGCAAATTCGGCGGAGAGAACCTGTTGCCGGAGAATAAGCTGGCGGGTAAGTTCAGCCGGGATGACTGGGGAAAGCTTAACTACAATCATACGGATCATCATCTCCGGCAATTCGGAGCATAATAAAGTTCATTAGCACACTTCTGTTCCGTATCAGTCCCCATCTGTAGTCCGAGGGTAGTTTTAGGTGTAATGAAGAAGTCAGCGCCAAACCTTGCATTCGGGCCGTTGGCCCGTCAGGATAACTTACATCCCAATTCTGGAAATTTTCTGAAGAAATTGTTACAGAAGTATGATGAATTAATTATGTTTTAGTGAAATCGCGCCACCACGCTATCGCCTGATACAATAACTATACACATTTGCAGTGCTAAAATAAATATATGGCCACTGCAAAGAAGATCACGCAACTATTTTTTTTCGCTTTTCTCACATTCCTTACACTCCAGGCCTACCCGCAAACCATTAAAGGACGGGTAACGGATGGCATAACCGGCGAGCCGTTAGTAGGCGCCACGGTAATTCTGAAAGGGCATTCCGCCAAGGCCGTCGTAAAACTGGACGGGTCTTTTCATTTTAAGAACCTGAAGCCCGGCAGCTATGAACTTATGGCTACCCATTTTGGTTATTCGGTGGCAAAGGCAGGGCCTGTGCAGATTAAATCCGATAACGATGTGGAAGTTGTAGACATTCCTGCGTTGCCACTGCACAGCGATCTTTCGGGCATCACTGTTGTGTCCGGCTCCCAGAGCGGAGATGTGGGTGCAAGGAGCCTGGAGCAAAGGTCCAACCAGGTAGTGAATGTACTGTCGTCCAAAACGCTGCAGCTTTTGCCGGACATCACGGTAGCGAATGCTTTGCAAAGGGTGAGTGGTGTGACCGTTGAAAAAGGAAGCTCAGGGGAGGGGCGTTACCCCATTATACGAGGAATGGATAAACGATATATCAATACCCTCGTCAATAACATCAAAATACCCAGTCCGGATAATAAAAGCAGGTTCATTCCGCTGGACCTGTTCCCTTCAGAACTGCTGGAAAGACTGGAGGTTAGCAAAAGCCTTACGCCCTCTATGGAAGGAGATGCCATTGGCGGTACTATCAACCTGGTGATGAAAGATGCGCCCGCGTCCAGGTTGTTGCAGGTGAATGTTGCAGGCGGCTATAACAATATTTTCGACCAGCAGCCATTTCAATCCTTTTCCAGCAGCTCAATGAACAAAAGATCGCCCAACCAGATCAATGGCGCTGCCTATACCGCTAAAGAATCCGAGTTTTCGCTGGATCACCTGAAGTATACATCCAGATCAGCTCCTGTCAATACAACGGCGGGGATCAGCATCGGCGACCGCTTTGGTAAGAATAAAAACCTGGGGGTCATTTTATCGGGCAGTTACCAGGATCAGTACAGGGGAACGGCCACTTCCGTTTTTACTACTGCCACCACCCCCAACGTGGATAATATCCCTTCCTTTGAATATTTACGGGAAAGAAGATATTCCACTCATACCCGGCGCATCGGCTTAACGGGCAAGATAGATTACCGGTTTAACCGAAAGAACAAGATATCCCTGTTCTCCACCTATGTTAAGCTGGACGATAAGCAGGTAAGGGAGTCCATTGATACCACCAATGCGATCAACCAAACCCTCTCTTATTCCTACAGAACTACCTGGCAGTATCAGTCCATCTACAACGCCACTTTACAAGGCACTCATGAAATAACCGGTACCAGCAAAATTGACTGGTCGGCCGCGTATTCCATCGCCAGGAACAGCATCCCTGATCAAACCTCCTTTTCCCATGGCGGGTTAAGCGTTGACAGAACCGGGAGCAAAGTGCAACTTACCGGTGACGATATTTTAAATGCGATGACCCGCAGCTGGATGCGGAACAGTGACAGGGATCTGTCCTTTTACGCCAACTATACCAAAACAACGAAATTGTTCAAAAAATTTTTTGAATGGAAGGGTGGGGCTTTATACCGGAATAAATACCGCGACAATTTCTACAACTATTATAACCTGAATCCCCTGCGCACCTCAGGAGCAAACCAGTTGTATACCACTGTTGATGCAGCACGGTTCACTTTTATAGGCTCAGATGCTACCGCACAGCTGAACGGCAATAATTATACTTTCAGGGAAACCGTTTCTGCCGGCTATCTGCAGGGAAAATGGCAATTCGCCCGGCAGCTGGAAGCATTAGGCGGTTTGCGGATCGAACATACACAGCAACGATACAACACCCAGCTTCCGCCCACGGCTGACTATAAAGATGGTACCATTTCCTATACCGATCTGTTACCGAGCCTGCAGTTCAAGTATCAGATGTTCAACAATCAGGTGTTCCGTCTTGCTTACTACAAAGCCATCGCAAGACCCCAGTTTTCTGAACTGATACCGGACGGGCCGGATAACTACGAGCTGTTCAAGGAGAGAGGGAACCCGGAAGGGCTGCAACATTCCACGGCTCATAACTTTGAGCTCAGGTATGAGCTTTTCCCCGGCAAAGCAGATCAGTTACTGTTGGGTGTATTTTATAAGAAGATCAACGATCCGATCGAGCTGTCGGTTAGGAAATTTGGTTACAATACACAGGTGTTCAAACCGGTGAACATCGGAACAGCCGCTACCAACTATGGCTTTGAAGCTGTATTTGTGAAATACATCGGGGCTTTTGGCATATCAGCCAACTATACCTATACCCATTCCCGCATTACCAATGACAGTATGCTTTTCAAATACAGAGATGCGCAGCTGGGTATTACGGACAAGTATATTGCAGAAAGCAGGCCCATGCAGGGGCAGGCTGATCATATCGGCAACTTGTCGCTGCTCTACAAGAACACAAAAACAGGGTCGGACCTCCAGGTTGCCATGGTGTACACCGGAGAAAGGCTGGCCGTGCTGAATACTTATGCGGGGCTGCACTACTGGTTACAGCCTACTACGCAGCTGGACCTTTCATTTGAACAGCGCATATACAAGGGATTAACCTGCTACGGAAAGATTAATAACCTCACCAATGCACCTGCCATCACCAGCATGCATTTGCCTTATAACACCTATTTACAAAAAACCAATGTACCACTGAGCCAGCAGTCGGGTTCCGACAACAAGATCGTTGTGCAGAAGGACTACTACAGAACTTCCTTTTTATTTGGTTTCAGATATAAACTTTAAAAAAAGACAGCATGAAATATAATATCAATATCGTTTCTCTTTTGCTCTTGCTGATGTGCACAGTGGCATGTGATAAAAAAGCAGATACCAAAAACCTCTACAAAGCGCCCAAAGCCGTTGCAACCCCGGTAAGCGATGCCGTATGCCTCGGGTCGGACCCATTGAACAACGCTATCAAAGGTGTGATGCTGGCGGGGAAGACCTATACCGTATGTGGTGATATTTTTGTGAACGAGAATGATACGCTCATCATTCAGGAAGGCGTGACGATCAAGTTCAACGGCAATTACGGATTGGGCGTAAGAGGCACGCTGATATCCCTGGGCACGCAGGAAAAGCCGAACCTGTTCACTTTTCCCGGCGCCACAAAAACAGATACCTACGGAGCTGACCCTAATCAGGATCCGGCCCTTCGCGGCCGCTGGGTGGGTATTATAGGCGGGCCCACCTGTCCGTTAATGGTGGTAAAATGGACCCGCATCGAGTTTGGCGGCGCGGCTATTCCCACGGCAAGCGCTATACGCCAGATCTACACGAGTCCATACCCACTGTTTTTCCAGAACCCGAATGGTGTATTTGTGATGGAAGACTCCTGGATATACGGAAGTGTGGATGATCCCCTCAGGATTTTGGGCGGCAAGGTTTCCATTATGCGTAACACTTTCGAAAAATGTGGTTATACGGGTGGAGAAGCGATGAACGGCAAAGCCGGACTGAGGGGCGATTTTGCGTATAACCTTTGCATAGGCATGGCTACCAACGGCCCCAAACTTTCCAATGCGGGCGCTATTGCCGGAGTACCCGGCAGTAATATGCGGATGTACAATAATACCATTGTTAACTGCGGCTACAGAAGATCGTCAGCCGGCCGTGGCGGTTCGATCAATTTTGAGGAAGGTGCGGGAGGAATGGCATTCAATAACCTGATCGTTAACTGTAAGTTCGGATTGAGGGTGGTACAGAACCCTATTGCCGATACCGCCAATTTAAGCTACGGTTACAATTTCACGTATGCGGATTCCCTGTCTGTCGCCAATAATATATATCCTACCATGGCGATCAGCGTATGCATCAGCAAAGCTCCCGCCAGTGACCTGCCAACACCGTCTTCCTTCCTGCCCGCTAACTGGACGCCCGGTGCTACCTACAGCGCCAATCCCGCGATACTTGGCGCCAACAACCCGCAGTTCGTGAATGGTCCCTGCCCCATGCCCGCCGGGTTAAACCTGCGGGATATTTCCTTTGTTGGTAATTATAATTTCAGGCTGAAGCCCACTTCGCCCTGCGTTGGGAAAGGGTTCATCGGGTTTTCGCCCCGTGCGGATGTGCCGGTGGATCCTGTATACGGCGCCACAGAGATCACGCCACCGGGAAAAGATATCGGTTGCTATCAGTTAAATGGTTACGGAAATAAACACTAATTTTTTAAAAGCTTACAATGGCGAGGAAGACTTATATTTTATTACTCGTGCTGTTCATGCTCTCCGGAGTGCTGACAGCGCAAACAAACAGCAGTTTCATTGCACCGCCTTATCTGCAGATAGGGTACCGGCCTTCCGCTACTACACTGGAATTGCTGTGGCATAGTGCAGATAGCAGCGCTGGTTGGGAAGTGGAGTACAGGGCCGGGGAGGCGGGCAGCTGGAAGAAGGCCGCCCGGCCGGAGGCGACCCGGGTGGCTGTCGCCAATATTCATGTGCACTTTGTGTACAGGGTGCTGCTGTCCGAACTCCCATCCGGAAATAGTTTTAACTATCGGGTATTGAAGAACAGAAAAATAGTGTTCACCGCAAAAGGCAAAGCACCCAAAGCAGTGGAGCAGCCCTATCGTTTTGTGGCCTTCGGTGATATAGGTGCCGGAACACCCAGCGCCAGGAAACTGGCCGGACAGGCATTAGCGGCAAATCCTGATCTGGCGGTAGTTCCCGGAGATATTGTTTACGAACGGGGACTTATATCCGAGTACCGCACCAAATTCTGGCCGGTATATAATGCAGACAGTATCAGCAATGAAGGTGCTCCGCTCATGCGTTCCATACCGTTTGTGGCGGCCATAGGCAACCACGATGGTGATACAAGGGATCTCGACGGCTATCCCGATGCCCTGGCTTACTACTCCTTCTGGGACCAGCCTCTGAACGGGTTAGCAGGTAAGGAGGGTGGCCCGGTAGTGCCATTGCTCAAAGCAAACCCAGAAAACAGGCATGCCTTTGAAACGGCCGCCGGTAAAGCTTACCCGGTGATGGGGAATTTTTCCTTCAACTATGGGAATACCCACTGGACATTCGTGGATTCTGATACGTATGTTGACTGGACAGACAGCACGTTATTGAAATGGGTGGCAGATGATCTGAGATCCGCCACTGACGCGACCTGGAAAATAGTCGTATTTCATCATCCCGGGTTTAGTTCCGCCCGGGATCATTTCGAACAACAACAAATGCGTTTATTATCGCCTGTACTGGAAGCCGGGAATGTGGATGTGGTATTGAACGGCCATGTACACAATTATCAACGCAGCTTTCCCATGACTTTCCGGCCCGATAAAAAAGGAACTTTGCTGGTAGGTGGTAAAGACAACAAAACCATCCGCGGACGGGTGGTACCCGGGAAATGGAAACTGGATAAAGATTTTGACGGCAGCGCTCAAACCAGGCCCAAAGGCGTCATTTACCTGGTAACAGGCGCAGGCGGTCAGGAATTGTATAATGAAGACCAGCAGGATGATCCGGATTCCTGGCAGAAGTTCACCTACAAATTCATTTCCACTATTCACTCCTTTACTGTAGCGGATGTTGTGGGGAACAAGATCATATTCCGGCAGCTGTCAGAAGACGGGAAAGAATTGGATACCTTTACGATAACGAAATAAAACATTAAAAACCCCCGTAGGAAACTACGGGGGTTTTTAATAAGATATATCAATTCTCCACCGGAGGTTTGGTCAGCAGATTCTCTGCATCCTTCGACCTGGCCACCTTTATTTTCCCGAACTTGTACATGAAGTTGATTCCGAATGACCGGTAGGGAATGTATAAGACATTGGTCGCGTTTGCATTGCCGGTTTCCTGTACAGTTTTCTGTTCCAGGTATTTCGTAAAAGGATTTACAGCAACCAGGCCAATACTCCCTTTATTATTGAAAAGCTGCTTTTTAAAAGCGATGGTGTAGGACAGGAAATCCGCCTGCCGGCCTTGCCATTTTATGCCGGACTTGTAATTGCCGAAAGCTTCTGCAATCAGGTCTTTCGAGATTTGCCAACTGGCATTCAGGTTGAAGCGATACTCAAATCCACTTATCCGGGAAGGAGTAGCGTATGCATTATTCGTCTCCCGTCTGTACAACTGAATGTTGGGTCTTATATTCACAGTATGGCCAAGGGCCACCGCACCGGAAATGTTCATACCTATCCTTGTCTCAGCCGCAATATTGCTTCTCTGCGTTACATTTACGTTGCTGTATGTGGAATCACCAATGGTAAATTCAGGATGGAATGTAGTGTAGGATTTTATATCAGGACTGTTACGCGTATACAACAGTACAACGTTCAGATTATTATCGCCATTGAAATTCTGGTTAAAAGCCAGTTTAAAGTCCCGCCCGATCTCAGGTTGTAAAAAAGGATTGCCCGTGGTGATGTTATGCGGGTCACTCAGGTTTACGAACGGGTTCAGATCGCGGTAGTCCGGCCGTTCCAGCCTGTATGCATAACTGAAGGACAGCATTTGCTGATTTTTAAAGGTGTGCGCTATGGTCAGCGATGGCCCTGCATTGCTGTAGTCGGGAATTCCGGCAGGACCTGTTTTGTTGTACGTAGCGTGATTGGTGGTATATTCCCAGCGAAAGCCGGCCACAACATTCAGGAAGTTGAGCAGGTTCATGTTCCCGGAAACGTATCCTGCATATATCTCGCGTTTAAAAACAGAAGCGTAGGACTGTTTATCGTCCGGCAGAAATTTATCTACGGCCGGATCAAAGGTGAATACCCGCGCACTGCTGGAGAGCGTTTCCAGTCCTGTTTTCAAGCCCGCTTCCAGCAAGATCTTTTCGGAAACCGGCTGTGCATAGTCGATTGCCCAGCTGAATAACCGGTCTGTTCCCGGGTTATTACTGTTGGATCCGGAAAAGACAACCTGATCACTCACGTTATGCTGGGTTTGCGCATACGATATCCGGTTATTACTATTGCTGTTATACAATACGATCGATAACTGTTGCTTGTCACGCCTGAACTTATGCCGGTAATCAAGGGAAAGATCGAGTGCCCCATTGTTCACTTTGGTAAAGGCATTCCTGATACCGGACGCTTCTTCCAGCAATTGTCCGTTAACGTCCCGCTTGTTGGTATACTGATGGATCACACCGTCGTTATCATTACCGAAATGATTATAACCAAGTGAGAAAGAAAAATTGTCTTTCGCAGTAACGCTCCAGTCCACTCCCAGGCCGGTCTGATAACTATGGCGGTAAAAATCATTCACACCGCTTTGCTGCAGATAGTATTTGTCCGTGGAAACATTGTCTGTTGCGTTTCGTTGCAACTCATTTCTTGTTTTGACCCTCAATTGCGCGCTGCCGTTGAAATAGCCTGTCACGGCCAGACTGTTAGCTTTATAGTACAGGTTGACTGACCCATTCTCAAGCCGGCTGCCGGCGGTAGCATTCACTGTGCCGCCGAAGCCCTGGGTTTTATTCTTTTTGAGGATGATATTGATGATTCCGCCTGTTCCCCGGGCATCGTATTTCGCACCCGGGCTCGCTATCACTTCGATGCTTTGTATCTGCGAAGCGGGTATAGATTGAAGAGCATCGGCAATGTTTGTCCCGAAGATTGTGGAGGGTTTGCCATCGATCAGGAACTGTACACTGGGGTTTCCCAGCAACTCTACATTCCCGGAAGCGTCAACTGTCACCTGCGGAACTTTCCTTAATACATCAGCGGCCATACCGCCCTGTGATGTCACATCCTTTTCAACATTGTAAACGAGCCGGTCTATTTTGTGCTCAACAAGTTTCTTCTGGGCGGTAACCTGCACGGTATTGAGCGTTTTACTCAGGGTATGCAGCAGAATTTCCTTTTCAACAGTTGTGCCCTCCGTTATCGTAAGCTGTTCATTGTAAGGTGTGTAACCGGCATATCCCACCGTGAGGCTATAGGTTGCAGGTGGGAGATGATCGAGTACAAAGATGCCTGCATTATCTGTAAATGCGGACCTGTATGTTTTTTTAGTTCCTGCTATTGTAACGAAAACCGTAGCCCTTTCCAGAGGCTGGTGGCTGGACGCATCTCTTACAACGGCTTTTATGGAAGGTGGGATGACGGATTTCGAAGTTTGCGCGCGACTGAACTGAGGGCAAAGAAAGAAGACCACTACCGGCGCTATTTTTTTAAAACTCATAGAACATCCCATAATTATGCGCTGCAAGTTAGTGGGGAATTCTGGAAGCTTTCTGTAGAAAAGGGAAACAACCCGTTAATACCAGTAGAAGCTAAAGTTGTGCAGTCCGTTTTTGTACTCGTAGGAAGGGGTGATATGGGAAGAAAGGCATATTTGCCGTACGATGGAAAGTCCAAGACCGTTTTTTTCGTTATTCACGACGCTTTTATAGAACCTGGAGAATACTTTTTCCCCATCCAGCGCCGCATCCGGGCTGGTATTAGAGATACGCATCGATCCCGTATCCAGGGAGATCGCAATGTTACCACCCGGGCTATTATGACGGGTGGCATTACTGAACAGGTTATTCAGCAGGATGTCCAGCAGATCGGCATTCATTTTAATAAACAAAGGATGTACCTGAAGCTGGCAGGAAATTTCGCAATCTTCCCATATTTCTTCGAACTGGCTTGTTTTCCGCCGGATCGTTTCGTGCAGGGCAATTTCCTGCTGATCACTGAACTGGTTATTCTCAATTTTTGCGAGCAGCAACAGGGACTGGCTTAGGCCGGATAACCTCGTAACAGCCCCATAGGCATCCGCTAACAGCTCTACCTGCTGCTCGGTGAAATTATCCTGTTGTATCAGTACATCCAGTTTTGACCTGATAATGGTTAAAGGGGTTTGTAGTTCATGCGAGGCATTCTCAGTGAATTCTTTCAGTAAGTGATATTCCTTCCGGGCATTGGTGGTAACTATTTTCAGATGATCATTCAATACGCTGAATTCCTCGATGTTGTTTTTCTCAAATTCAACAGGGCCGGGGGTATTCAGCCTGAAATTCTTTAAACTGTTCAGGGTACTGTAGAAAGGCTTCCATAGCCTTGCAATAAAAAAACGGTTGGCGATTGCAAGGATCACCACTAACAGCAGGATCATCGTTATAGTGGTGAGCGCTACGGTTTGCGTGATATGTTTTATACCTTCCAACGGCTTGCTGATCCTGATCTTGTAGATCTGGTTATTGAGATGAACGGAAAAGATCAATGCTCGTCCTGCATGTTTTTTCCCGTTATCTGTAATATATCTGTCTGAGTAAATAAGATAAGGGGTATGAACCGGCTTGTCGGTCACTTCGGTGGAAACCTTCAAATTGTCATAGGCCGTGGGGGAGGGTAGTACATGATAACGCTGCACATAATTATTTACCCGGTTCATGGAGGATTCCAGGCTTTCATCCAGTTCGTTATACAGCACATTTCTGGTCAGCACGTAACTGCAGATACCGGATAAGATGAACAACAGGGTTAATACAAGAAAATTATGACGATTATAATGCGCTATCAGCTTCATGCTATCCGGATTTCTTCTTCTACTACAAACTTATACCCCATGCCATAGAGTGCTTTTATATAGTCCGGGCAGCCGTTGTCCACCAGTTTTTTCCGGAGGTTTTTAATATGGGAGTATACGAAATCGAAACTGTATCCGAGATTGGCGTGGTCTTCCCACAAATGATCTGCGATGGCTTCTTTGGTCACGATGCGATTCCTGTTGCTGATGAGGTATAGCAACAGTTTATATTCTTTTTTGGTAAGATGAATGTCGTCTTCGCCACTCTTCACCGTTTTATTCAGGATGTTGACCGTAAGTTTGTCAAGAGCAATGACATTGTTCCCTTCAAATTTTTTTCTACGGATGATGGAATTGATGCGGGCAGTCAGTTCCGCGAGGTGGAAGGGTTTGGTCAGATAATCATCGCCTCCTTTTTCCAGTCCGTTGATTTTGTCGTCCAGGGAATTCCTGGCGGATATAATAATAACACCGGCGGTAACCTTGCGCCGCTTCATATGCTGCAGGAGATCCAGGCCATTCCCGCCCGGCAGGGTAATGTCCAGAACGATACAATCATAGGAGCCGGTTTCGAGTTTATCTTTTCCCTCTCCATAACTGTACGCCGTGTCACAGAGGAAATTACTTTGCAGCAGGTAGCTATGGATGCTTTTCGTAAGTGGCTTTTCGTCCTCGATAATTAGTAATCTCATAGTTTGCAGACTGAAGGGAATACTCCGGTGCTGCGAAATTGACTAATTAAATATTATGGGTGTGTTAATTTAATGTAAATTTTATCCCCGGCCCCCACCACTACGAACTCGCGCGCACTCGTCGCGTGGCGGGGCATGGAACGGTCATCTTTCAACAGGCTTCGCATTGCTATCCTGCTGAAGAGGTAACTGATAGACATCCGTTTTGTTTTTAGCCTGTTGGAGACCATTGAGCGAATCCCTCGTGGCATTATCCAAAACCGTCTTCATGGCTCACCCAGTTGTGCGAGTGAGAACCAATTGCCGGAATCGTCCTTAAAGATGGCCTCGGTGCCATAGAACTCCTTTTTGGGCGGCTTGGTGAACTCCACGCCGCGGGCGGACATTTCCTCGTATGTGGCATAGATATCATGACAGGTGAAAATACCAACGCCGAAGGTGCCTTTGGATACCAGTTCCCGCAGCAGCGCAGCGGTTTCTTTGGAGAACATGCTATCCATGATCGGCATCAGCACGATCTGGAAATCTTCCATATCAGGCGGGCATACGGTCAGCCAGCGGTCGTTTTTGTTCATGGGAACATCGGTAATGACCCGGAAACCGAGTTTATGGGTGTAGAAGTCCAGTGCCTTGCCCTGATCCAGTACATACAGGCTGGTGTGCGTCATTTTGGTGATCATGTCGGATGATGTTTGGTTTGGTTTTACAAAGAACCGTTATCCGCAGCTTTTCCGATTCTTCAAAATTGCTATTCTTGCAACCAGCCTTTCTGATGGGCGAAGCATCCCGGCACATAGGAGAAGGGGGATTGCCGGATGCGTTCCTTTAGCTGTTGCTGTTGCGCGAGATACAAAGAAGGACTAAGACCGGTCAGGCGTTTGAACAGGCCGCTGAAGGTGCTCACGCTTTCAAAGCCTACCGCATAGCAGGTATCAGTAACGGGATGGCCCTTCTTTAACAGCTCCCTGGCTTTTTCCATCCGGACAGCGATCAGGTATTGATGGGGCGTTTTACGATAGATGCTTTTAAACTGCCGGATGAAATGGAACTTGGAGAAGCAGGCTTCATTCGCGATGTTATCCAGGTCTATCGATTCGGCATAGTGCGTATCAATGAACAACTTGGCCTGTACCAGCCGCCGGTAGAAATATATTTTGGGATATTGTTCCTGCATCATACCATAAAGGTATTGGAGAACGGGCATTTCAGGAGGGGGAATGTTGACCAATAAAAGGGGATTCTGGCCATTTACAAGGATCATTGATACACCTTTACCCAGTCAACAACCATCTGCACCGGGAGATCGGCAGGGTTGATCTTTCCTACCCAGTTGCCCCCCAATTGCTGATCGATCAGGAGGAAGAAGGGCTGATCATAGGGCCATTGGGACGGGTCCGCGTTTTTCAGTCTCGGGTAAGTAAAAGTATCCCGGCCATTGAGCTGAAATACGATCTTGTCGGGGTACCAGCTGATGCCAAAGGTGTTGAATGCGAGCGGATCCAGCCTGGCAGTACCGTAATGTGGCGGGTTGTTGGTTTGTTTCAGGTTGAGGGTGTAGTAGGAGTGGGTCGTCTGATAAATGATGCTGTCATAGTTCAGATGCTCCATGATATCGATCTCTCCATTTTTCGGATATGCGCCGTATTTATTCTGTTCCGCCAGCATCCACATCGCTGGCCACGCTCCATGGGCGCACTCCAGCTTTGCGCGTATCTCGATCCTTCCATACTGAAAAGCGAATTTACCTTTGCTCCAGATACCGCCGGTGATAAAAGGGCGCTTGTCGGCAGACGTATCAGGATTGACAATACCACGGAGATAGAGCAGGCCGTTCTCCATCCGGTAACAGGCGTCACTGGTGCTCATATGTTTGTTCCAGTCTGATTTTCCCGGTGGAATGCGCGTCCATTTAGAGGTGTCCAGTACCGGACCATTGAAATCATCCTTCCAAACGAGCTTCCAGGCTTTCCGTTCACGTCCTTCCTTTTGAACATAGAGATGCTTTTCCGCTCCGGACCGGGTAGTGACCTTACAGGCTGTAAAAGCCGTAGCTGTGAGTAGCAATGCCGCCAGGGTTTTATTCATCGTTCAGGAATTATGAGATGGGACGGGAAAATAATACTAAAAAAATAAAAGTTGACAGGTTTATTCCTGTCAACTTTTATTTGCACCTGTATAGGGTTGCCTTATTGTTTCTTGATAGAGATATATACAGGACTTTCGCCGATGGTAAGATTGATGGTGTTACCGCTTACATCCCATGTTGCATTTCCGGGATCGGAAGCTGTTGTGGCCATGGCCTTTACACCGGTCACCTTACCCGGAAGATCACTCAGGCTTACCTTTGCTTCTCTGGGCTGGTATCCGTCTTTTTTATAGGATTTAACGCCGGTTGGTGACCAGGCCACCCAGATCATGTCGCCGGAATCGTTGCGGAATTCATACACAAATGTTTTGCCGGATTCTTTTTTGATAATGCGGGCAAAGCGGTAATCTCCTAATATGTTATAGAACTGCTTCACTGCATAGAAAGACATCTTCGGCACAAAGTTCCGGGTAAGGCCTGATGCGGCATGGAAGGAAGCTTCGTCTTCATCATTGAAGTAATACAGATAGGCACGATTGATGTCCATGGGCGCGAAAGCGAGGAAAGAACGTATCAGGTATTGCGCCTGTTCCAGATCTGTATGTCCCTGCCAGTCCATTTCAAGGAACTCATCCTTACGTTTCTGCATGGCTTCCGGCGTGCAGGCGTCATACCCGAATTCCGTTACCCACACCTGCTTTCCGGGTGCGCTGCTGTTGCGCCAGTTGATCACTTCCTGTATCAGCTTGAGATAAGTGATGGTAGTGTCTTCCGGATAAGTACGGTTCCAGGGATTGGGATCGTCTCCACCCTGAGGAAGAGTGGGATAAGTGTGTACGTTCAGCACATCATAAAGCGGCAGTACGTCCGGCTGGCCATAGAAGGTACGCACATCCTGGTAATAATCATCAGCTGTGCGGGCCTGTATACTGGGTGTGAGGATCTTCGCCTTCGGATCCCCGTCACGGAGACCCTTTGCCATCTGGCGGAAGATCATCTGCCAGGTGGCCGCATCTACCTGTTGCCCCGGTTCATTCCCTACCTCGAAGCTGGTGGCAAGGTTCTGACCGTTGGGACCAAAATACTTCGACATAGTTTTGCCGTAGTTGTAGGCCCATTGTTCTTTTCCCTTCCATTCACTAATGAATTTATCACCCGCGCCAAGGCTGGCGAACTGTATACAGATATCGGTCTCGAAACCTGCTTCCTTCCAGAATTTATACAGATCATTGTTCCAGTCCACACCATTCACTGCATCAGGAATGGTGATGGGATCGCCGGGTTGTTTTACATCCCAGTCGAGATTGTGATAATTGCGCACGAGGCGGCATGCCTGATTGTACAGTTGCGGCTTGAACTGAAAATGCCCGTTTAACCCGATGAAATCTTTCATCAGTGGTTTATTAGTGGCAATTACACCGGGAGTAGTGTCTCCGGGGTTGGACATAGAAGGATTCACGTCATGCTTCGCCCTGCATGACAGAATTGTAAATCCTATCACCACAGCTAGCATCATTTTGATAGATTGTTTTTTCATGCTGACATAGTTAAAATTTCTCTTCACCGGACCAGGTCCTTTTTTGGTTTTTCGCAGATATAACGGCCAGCGTACTTTTCTATTGCCTCTTCTTTTCCGCTGAAAACTTCTTGCACTCGCCACTTCGGCGCGTGGATACCGGGATGATCTAAGGAAGATTATTTTATCTAGTATCAATAAAATTAAATTATAAAAAAATAAAGTTATGGCAACAGGTTAATAACCCATTAAAAATAGTCAAAATCGTCGTTGAACGAAAAACAGCCATGGAGTACCTTCATATGAAGCTTTATCTGTCAAATCTCATTAAGTATTAAATGAACATTAATAGAAAATTAGCAACGCACGGATTGCTCCGGAGATCAGTCATTCTGATCCTGATCTTTTTATGTTGTAAAGATCAACCCGTTCCTGCGCAGGTAAAACTGCAGACGAGGCATTGTGTATTGAGTCTTGATAACACCGGCCGGTTAACGGAATTCACGAGTCTTGCATCGAAGAAAGATTATTTGCCTGCAGGAGAGCGGGCCGCTTTATTAAGCATGAAAGTGCGCGGTAAAATAATTGCGCCGGGCGCATTAGTGTGGAAGAGCCAGTCATCGGAACTGGCGCTTTCTTATCCCATGCCGGAGGGAAAGATGGAAGCTACTGTAAAAGTGAAACAGAACGCCGACTATATCAGCTTTGAACTAACGGCGCTTACCCGCCCTGAAAATGTGGAACTGGTGCTCTGGGGGCCTTATCCCACCACTATCGGCGATACGATCGGGGAAGTGGCAGGTGTTGTGCGCAATAAGGATTTTGCGATTGGCATACAGGCACTGAACGTGAAAACGCTCGGTGGTTATCCGGATGCGGAAAACGATATTCAGCCTTCTTATGACCCGGTGCAATCATACCGCGGGGATGTAGCCAAGCCTGCTCCTTTCGGGAGTATGCTGCAGGCGTATTGCAGGAACAGGAGCAAAGACCGGATCATTGAGAATTGGGGGCACGACAGATATCTGGCGCCGGCATTCCAGGATGGAGGCGTTGTTGGCAGCAGCATCGCTTTGTTTGGTGTTGCCACGGCAGGCGTGCTGCCGGTGATCTCGAAGATAGAACAGGCGGAAGGATTGCCGCATCCCTTGCTGGATGGCGTGTGGGGAAAGGTTTCGAGGAAGGCTTCGGAATCTTATCTGATCATGAACTTCGGCATTGACAATATCAGGGAAGCGATGGCCTTTACGCATCAGGCAGGCCTGCGGTATTTGTATCACGGCGATCCGTTTGAGACCTGGGGGCATTTCAGGCTCCATAGCAAAGAATTCCCTGAAAACTGGGTCAGCATGAAGAAGTGCGTGGATATCGCCGGTGCAGAGAATATCCGGCTGGGCCTGCACACGTTATCCAATTTCATCACCACCAACGATCCCTACGTAACGCCTGTGCCTGATGCGCGTTTGGCGAAAGTGGGCTATACGAAGCTCACGGAAAATATTGATGCGGGAGCGAAGGAGATACCCGTTGATGATACTTCCTTCGTCAACCAGTTCCGGAATAATACCCTGAAGTCCGTTGTGATCGGCCATGAGATCATCCGCTATGGCTCCGTATCTGCATCCGCCCCGTGGAAACTGCTCAATTGCCAGCGGGGTGCGTTTCAAACGCAGGCTGCGGCGCACAGGGCAGGGGATAGCGTTGGCAAACTGATGGACCATGCTTACCAGGTATTCTTGGGAGATCATGCGCTGGACCAGGAAATAGCGCGTACCATCGCGAGACTTTTCAATGAAACCGGCCTCATGCAAATTTCTTTCGACGGACTTGAAGGCTGCTGGAGCGAGGGAATGGGAGATTATGGTAAACAGCTGTTCACTAAAACCTGGTATGATAACCTGAAACCGGAGTTGAGAGGAAAGGTGATCAACGACGCCAGTAATCCCGGGCATTTCTTCTGGCATATGTATACGAGAATGAATTGGGGCGAACCCTGGTACGCAGGCTTCCGGGAAAGCCATCTGGAACTGCGGCTGAGGAATCAGAAGTTCTTTCAGCGGAACCTGATGCCGGCCATGCTTGGCTGGTTCAGTCTCAAGCCGGAGACCACGCTGGAGGATATTGAGTGGATGCTGACCAGAGGGGCCGGTTTTAATGCAGGCTTTGCTTTGGCCACCAGCATCAAAACATTGCAAACACACGGCCGTAAAGATGAAATACTGGCTGCGATCAAACTATGGGAAACTGCCCGTTTACAGGGAGTGTTCAGTGACGCACAGCGACTGAAGATGCAGGACGTTAAAAATGAATTTCACCTCGAAGCGGCCCCCGGCGGGGGATACCGGTTATTGCCGATATACAATGCTTATTTCACGCATGAGCAAAAGGTCCGGCAGCCGGGAGAACCGGTATTCTCTACTTTCCGCTTCAACAACCCGGCTGCACGGCAGCCGGTATCTTTTATCCTCTCGATGGCGCCAAAAGGAGAAAGTGATCCCGATGTAACATTCGACAATCCGTCCGTTACCATCAACCAGCAGAATGCACTGGTACTGCCGGTGAGCCTGAAACGAAACCAGGTGCTGTATTGCGATGGCAAAACCGTTAAATTGTACAACAAACAATGGCAGCTGTTGCAGACCATCAACCTGGCCAAACCCTTGCCGGAACTGGAGAGCGGCAGCAACGAGATTATTTTCGACGGGAAGTATAGCGGAGAAAACGGACCTGTGATCAAAATGGAGATCAGAGCCGGTGGGAATGCAGAAGTAGTAGGGAAGTGAAGCAAAAGAAGAATATGAAAGGAATTATTTGCACGATGGTGGCCCTTTGGGCCAGTACACTTTGTTTTGCAGGCGGCATGCGGGGAGATACCCTGTATGTCGCGGATTTTGGTGTGAAGACTAATAGCAGGGGCAACGCAAGCGCAGCGTTATCCCGGGCTGTGGAGGCTTGCCGCGGTAAGGGCTGCAAGGTGTTGGTGCTTCCGGGGGGAAGGGTGGATCTGTGGGCCGAGGGGGCCGCTCATCGTACGCTGTATATCTCCAACGCAACGGAAAACGACAGCCTGCCGAAAGAGCGAAGCATCGGCCTGCTTTTGGAAGACATGCGGAACGTGACGGTAGAGGGAAATAACACGAAGATCGTTCTGCATGACAAGATGATCTCTTTTGCACTGTTGCGTAGCACGAATATCCGCATCAGGAATGTCCGGTTCGATTACGAACGGCCTACCATGTCTGAACTGACGATCAGGAATGTGACAGATACGGCTCTTGAAGCGGATATCCACCCGGATTCAAAATATATGATCGAGGATGGCAGGATCCGGTTTTACGGTGAAGGATGGAAGATGAATGCCTCTCACGCTATTTTATTCAAAACAGATCAACAACTGATGCGGTATTCCTCTTTCAGGAAACTGCAAACTTCCCCCGTGGTGCAGACGGGGGAGGGGAAACTGCGATTCACAGGCGATTTTACGAAAGCAGGCTTTGACCCGGGAGATGTGTTGACCGTGCGTGACCCCTACCGGGATAATGCCGGCGCATTTATCTCCCGTAGCAGTAATGTGACGGTGGAGGATGTGAAGATGCATTATATGCACGGACTGGGCATCGTATCCCAGTTTTCCCGCAATATAACGTTACGGCGGGTGATGGTAGAGCCTGCGGAAGGATCAGGCCGCATCATCAGCTCATTCGCGGACGCATTCCATTTCTCCGGTTGTGCAGGGCTGGTAAGACTTTTAGATTGCAGAACCTCCGGCCTGCATGATGACGCCGTCAACATACACGGCACGCATCTCAAAATTACGGCCGTGGAACCGCGCAGGCTCACCGTCCGGTTTATGCACCCTCAAACCTATGGCTTTGAAGCTTTCGTGGCGGGAGACAGTGTTGCATTCGTTGATCCGAAGACGTTACAATACACCGGGTATACGAAAGTACGATCCGCTACCATGTTGTCCGCCCGGGAGATGTCACTGGAGCTGGCAGAGGAGGGAGGGAAGACAGGGGATTGCGTGGAAAACCTTACCTGGACGCCGGATGTGGAAATCCGCGGATGCCGGTTCGCACGGACCAACACCCGCGGCGTACTTGTAACCACCCGGGGAAAGGTGGTCATTGAGAACAATGTGTTCTTCCGGACGGGCATGCATGCTATCCTTATCGCGGACGATGCCGCCAGCTGGTATGAATCCGGTCCCGTACGCCATGTACTTATCCGCAGCAACCGCTTTGAGGAATGCGGATACAATGCCGGTTATGTGATCGCGATTGCGCCGGAGAATCATACTTTACAGGAAGGGAAATTTGTACACCGCAACATCCGGATTGAAAACAATGTGTTCAAATGTTTCGATACCCCGCTGCTGACCGCGAAGAGTGTGGACGGATTGGTTTTTTCCGGAAACCGTTTCGGGTATTCTTCGTTGCTTCCCGGTAAAGGGACTGCACCCGCTGTACAACTTACAGCTTGCGGTCATGTAACGATGGAGAAAAACACGGGAGCGTTGCCCTGGCCATTGAAAGTAGTGATGGAGCATATGGTTTCCGGTGACCTTCGGTCAGGAAGCCCTTTTATCCGGGAGTGAGCTATGCAGAAAGCATCTTCAGGTACGCCTTCGGCGTTACTTCTTTTATTTCTTTAAACGAGCGGTTGAAGCTGGACAGATTGTTGAACCCGGAATCGTATGCGAGGCTGGCAATATGCCGATGTCCGTCCGTCATCAGTTTGCAGGCATGCCCAATGCGCACTTCATTCACAAATTGCAGGAAGGTTTTTTGCGTACGGCTTTTGAAATAGCGGCAGAACGCCTGCTTGCTCATGTTGGCTATTTGCGCCGCTTTGTTCAGCTGTATGTCTGTCTTGAATTGTTCCAGCACATATCTGAATACCCTGTCAATACGATCGTTGTCCTTTGCCTGATAGGTGTTCACATATCCGGAACTTACCAGCAGGCGGTATTCGCGGGTGCGGGTGAGTATTTCCAGCATCCGTATGAATGTGATCAACCGATCAAAATATTGCTGTTTGGCCATGTCGAACAGCAGCTGTTTCAGCAGGCTTTTGGTTCGGCCGGAGAACTTCATGCCCCGCCGGGTTTTTCTCAGCAGGGATTCTACCTGACTGGTAAGCCCGAACATGGCCATGGCCTCCCGCAGTTTGTCCGGATCAAAGAATAATGCCACGGAGCGTGCGTGGTTTTCATGTTTGTATTCCTCAAAATACTTTTTGTCATTGTGCCAGACGTGCGGAATATCCGGCCCAAGCAATATCAGTTCATCATGATTGAAATTCTCAACGCTGTCGCCGATAATGCGCCTTCCTTCGCTCTCCACCACATATACCAGCTGGCATTCCTTATGAAAGTGAAATTCCGTAGAGAAAAAAGGGAGGTTGATCATTCTCACGGCGAATACGTCCATGTGCGTTTCTTCCTGTATCCTGGCGCGAACTGGTTTCATGTCATGATTTGTCTTATGTGAAATTAGCAGAAAAACGGATATTTACTTCCTGTTTTGCAAATATCAGCCTTAAAATGGTCAATAACCCGCTAGGGCTCGCAGATGTGATCTATTAACTTTGATTGATACAAGATGCTAAAAGATAAAGTAATCCTCCTTACAGGCGGAGCCGACGGTATCGGCTGGGAATGTGCCAGGGCTTATGCACGGGCTGGTGCAGCCGTTTGCATAGCGGATAAGAATCCGTCGGGAGCCGACAAACTCCCTTCACTGGACGGCGCCGGACATGCTTTTTTTTATTGCGATGTGACGAAGGGGACGGATGTAGCGCAAACAGTGGATGCCGTGATCAAACGATACGGAAAGCTGGATGCCGTTCATAATAACGCCGGCCTGGCTCATCCCTCCCGTCCGCTTGACGAAACCACCGAAGATGAATGGGAGGCACTCTTCCATGTGAATCTGAAAAGTATTTACCTGATGGTCAGGTACAGCATCCCATACCTGAAAGCTTCCCGGGGAAGTATCCTTTCCACCGGTTCGCTGGTGGGCACTATCGGGCAGGAATACCATGCTGCCTATGTGGCCACCAAGGGAGCTGTGCATGCGCTTACGAAAGCGATGGCACTTGATTACGCATCGTATGGCGTGCGTGTGAACGCAGTAGCACCGGCGGCCGTGAATACGCCCATGCTGGAGAAATGGAGTCTCGAGCAGCCGGACAGTGCAGCGATGCAACGGTATCTGAATGCATTGCAGCCTTTAGGTCCGATTCCTTCCGGAGATGTGATTGCCGATGCCTGCGTGTTTCTCTTGAGCGATATGGCGCGTTTCATCACCGGTTGCATTTTGCCCGTAAGCGGGGGAGCGGAGCTGGGGTACAGGGCGCTCATCTGAAAATAACAACTGATATCCTGCATGATAAACCAAATAGCGATCAGTGATAAGCGATACAAATTGAAGGGCGGTGCCGGCAGCGATGCTGTTCATACTGAACCACAATATGCTTACGCAGTTACGCAATTGTCGGATGATGGCGGCGTCACCGGTACCGGCCTGGCCTTCACTTTAGGGGGAGGTAACGACCTCGTTTGCAGGGCGGCCGGTTTTTATGCCGACTTGCTGAAAGGGGAAGATATTGAAGCGTTGATGTACGGTTTTGGAAGGAAGTTCCGGTCGCTGGCGGACGAACAACAGTTCCGGTGGCTGGGCCCGCACAAAGGAGTCACACATCTCGGGCTGGCTTCGGTAACCAATGCATGTTTTGATCTCTGGGCAAAGAAACGCGGTGTTCCGCTATGGAAGCTGCTCATCAGCCTGCGCCCGGAGGAAATTGTGAACACGCTGGACCTTTCCTATCTCGAAGACGTGCTTACCCGGGAAGAGGCAATTGCACTGCTGGAAGAAGCGGCTCACAGCGCACCCGTCCGCGCAGCTATCCTTGAAAAAGGATATCCGGGCTACGATACTTCTGTCGGCTGGTTCAATTACGATGACGAGATGGTGAGAATGAATTGCAGGAAAGCTCTGGATGAGGGGTTCACTGCCATGAAGCTCAAGGTCGGCTCGGCGGACCCGCAAAGAGATATCCGGAGGGCCCATATCGTTCGTGAAACGGTTGGCAGCGAAGTAAAAGTAATGCTGGATGCCAATCAGCAGTGGAATCTGCCTCAGGCTGTGTCTATTTGCGGGGAACTGCGGAAGATACATCCTTACTGGATAGAAGAACCCACGCACCCGGATGATGTACAGGCGCATGTAAAACTGGCGCAGGCTATTGCGCCCGTCAGGCTTGCTTTGGGGGAACATGTGCCAAACCGGGTTGTGTTCAAGAACTATCTGCAGGCGGGCTGCGCCGGTTTTATGCAGGTGGATGCGGTGCGTGTGGGCGGTGTGAGCGAGTTTATCACCATCAGCCTCCTTTGTAAAAAATTCGGGGTACCGGTGGTACCGCATGTAGGGGATATGGGGCAGCTGCACCAGCATCTTGTGCTTTTCAATCACATTGCGATGGGGCATGAAGCCCTGTTCCTGGAACATATCCCGCATCTGAAAGAACATTTCGTACATCCGGTGAGGATAGAGGAGGGTGTTTATGTTACGCCGCAGGAGCCGGGCAGCAGCTGTGATTTAAAGTAGATAAAATATGATCGGTTCCACGGATATCATTATTTCCATCTGTTACATCCTGTTGATCGTCACGATCGGTCTCTGGTCAGGAATGCGCAGGAAACAGGGCGTTAACGGCGCCTCGGGGCAATATTTCCTCGCAGGCAAAACGCTGCGGTGGCCCATGATCGGGCTGGCGTTGTTCGCTACCAATATTTCCTGCCTTCATCTTGTGAGCCTGGCGCAAAGTGGTTATGATTCAGGATTGCTGAACGGGAATTTCGAATGGATGGCGGCTTTCACGCTGGTATTACTGGCCTTGTTCTTTGTACCGTTCTACATACGTTCGGGCGTATCTACGCTGCCGGATTTCCTGGAAAGGAGGTATAACCGGGCGTGCCGCGACTGGCTGGCGTTCGTATCCATCCTGTCTGCCATCATCATTCATATTGCATTCTCTTTCCTCGCCGGCGGCATTGTATTGGAAACATTGTTCGGCATAGATATGTATACAAGCATCGTCGTTATCGCTGCTTTAACGGGGTTATATACCATCATCGGCGGACTGCGTGCTGTAGTAGTAACGGAATCTATTCAGAGCGTGGTACTGATCACCGGCGCCGTGATCATTACAGTGGCTGCATGGCACAAGATGGGAGGCTGGGGGCCGATGACGATGGTTTTGCAACAGGAGAACACATTGCACAAACTGAGTATGATAAGGCCTGCAGGCGACAGCTCCGGCATGTCGTGGCTGGCCGTCTTTTTGGGATATCCTGTGCTGGGCATCTGGTATTGGTGTGCGGATCAGACGATTGTGCAGCGGGTGCTGGGAGCGCGGGATGAGGATCATGCCCGTGCGGGAGCGCTTTTCTGCGGCTTTATCAAAATATTACCGGTTTTTATTTTTGTACTGCCCGGCTTGTTCGCCTATACGCTGGCACGGTCAGGGAAGCTGGATATCACCGGCATGTCCGCCGGTGATACCAAAGGCATCTACACCCTGATGATCACGCAGCTGCTGCCAGGGGGACTCGTAGGCGTGCTGGTAGCGGCACTTCTTTCCGGTCTTATGAGCCAGATAGCGGGAGCGCTCAACTCTATTGCCACCCTCGCCAGTTTTGACCTCTATAAACGTTTCAGGCCGGAAACTTCCGACGAACGCCTGGTAACTGTAGGGCGTTGGACCGCGGCTATCGCATTGCTGTTATCTATCGCATTGCTTCCGCTGTTAAATCGCTATCAGAGCCTTTTTGAGGGGATCAATGATATTATTGCGCATATTGCGCCGCCTATTACCTGCGTTTTTTTACTGGGTATTTTCTGGGGGCGGGCCTCTGCAAAGGCTGCGCAGCTCACGTTGTGGGCCGGTTCATTATTGGGCGCTGTAGTGTATGCTGTCAATAAACTCTACCCTGATAACCCGCTTGGGAAAATACCTTTCATGATGATGGCATTCTACCTGTTTGTGGTTTGTGTGATGATGCAGGTAGTGTTATCACTTGTGTTTCCGGTGAAACATGATAGCCGGAGTGAAACATTGTATTGGAGATCACTTCGGGAACCATTGACGGGTAAAGGATGGAAAGGGTTGGGAAATTATAAGTTCCTGTCTGTATTACTGCTGTTGGTAATGGGGATCTTGTATTGGATCTTCAGGTGATCACGCCGTTAGGTTGCTACTCATTATTGTTGGTATCAGATTTTCATTCATCCTCAATTCCTTTTCAGCATGAGAACTGCGATCTGCTTCTTGTTATGCCTGTTGCTGTTATGCGGTTGCCGGCAACAGGTATCCGTTTCACGTTACGGAATGGTCACCGGGATCAAACCGGAAAAAATTGCCTGCTATAAAGCTTTGCATGCTGCTGTATGGCCTGGTGTGGTCAAAACGATTGAAGCCTGTCATATCCGCAATTATTCCATTTATCTGAAGGAAATAGACGGCAGATATTTTCTTTTCAGCTACTTCGAGTACACCGGCAGCAACTTTGAAACGGATATGAAAAAAATGGCGGCGGATTCCGTAACCCGGCGTTGGTGGAAGGAAACCGCTCCCACGCAAATACCGCTGCCCGACGCTGCTGCTGCAGGACAAACGTGGTCTGGTATGAAAGAAGTGATGCATTTACCTTAATACTTTGATGATAATTCTTTCATCAAAATAATCGAAGATCATGCATAGGTATAAGTATACTGTTCAAATATGATTGGCTTGAAACACTTTGCTGTAAAGGGTTTTGTAAGATGATTAACTTGATCGGTTATGCATCGATGGTTGTTAATTTTCAAAATTATTTTTGTTAGTCATCAGGAATTAACTTAGAATTGTAAAAGTGAAATAAGCTTTTAAATTTTTCAACTTATGACTAACAGAGCAAATATCACCATTAGCAGAGAGGGAAGTAAAATCTCTTCTTTGTCTGTTGCAGTGCCGGTTTGGATGAAATGGAATGATCGGGAAAACCTCTTATCGATCCAGCTTCCTTTGTTTGGTCTGGAAACTGTGGCAAAGAATGAGAAAGATGTTGTTAATGCCATTGAGGAAGCGATCATATCGTTCTGCATCATTACTGAGAAGTTCGGTCGCGGTGCGGAAAAAGAATTGGAAGCATTAGGCTGGAAAACCATTGATGACGGTACTATAAAATATGACATTAGTGAATCCGATTTCTTACTTGAAAGAATGTTTGGAACCGGTGATAATTATGTAAATCAGCATCTGAAAATGAGAGCTGCGTAATAAAATAATTATGGCAGAGTGTTGTTATCCCAAAGTATCCCTTGATTTTATTATTACATCCGTCCGGGCATCCGGGAAATTGGAAGATGGTGGTATATTTAAAGTAGGTAATACCACTACATTTATACAGAAAGGGCCCAAATCCTACTGAAAAGAACCACTTTAGTAAGAGATATCGATGGAGAAATCCCATTTGAATTGGCATCAGCATTGGCCATCCGGTATGGATTTATGGGAAAGCTGCTGGAGTGGCTGGAAAAGAATAAACACTGGAAAGATGGAGGTTACTTAGTAGTAGTGAAAAGAGATATTCAGGAGTAGACCCAAAATAGGCTGGAATATATCCAGCCTATTTTATTTCGTGTATACAATGTATGGAAAGGGACGGTTTATGGTAAAAGCAGATACTCCGAAACTCCCATTCCCGGTAACATAAAGCTACCCGCCACGCTCATCTTTTCCATTTTTGCAACAGCGGTGATGGCGGAAGGCCGTAGCCGGCCCCATTTGAATTGCGTGCTTTGTGCTGCCTGATCGGGATTGAACAGCCGGATCAAATACCCGCCGTTCTCCTGCGGCGTGATACTCGTTACCACAATCCCCGGATTGGTGAGGCTGAAAAGGCTGGCAGCGGCATCCTGCTTTGTCGGGAAGCCGAGCAACGGTTGTGTAAACATTGCGGCTGCTTTTTCAAGTGCTGCAGCATCTCGCGCACCGTGTGGACGCAGTGCATAATGATAGCTGCTCTGTCCTTCCTGATCGGCTTTATAATTGGTATGCCAGTAATTGTTCATCACATAGCTGAACCAGGTGGTAGTGGGTTGCCCTTCTTTCTTCCATTCTTTATGGCTCTGCATGATCACCTTGCGTTCATCGATCATGCTCCCGGGCTCTGCCATCGGGGTTTCCAGCAACATCCATTGCAGGCCGTTGCTATTGTTGGAAACATCCAGCCATCTGCGACCGTAGAGGAAGTCCATATTAGATCCCGGCAGCTGATCCCCGAGGTAGTGTAATGTGCCGTAACCGGCATCCAGCGTTACTTTCCCGGAGGGGACGTTGAACGGGAACCCGAAATGCATGGCCTCCTTCTTCCGCACCGCCTTCTTGTCCACCAGATTTTCGATCCACACTTCTTCCGCCCCCGCGTACAGTGTAATGCGCTTTTCAATGAAGTTGACGCCCGGCGCTGTCGCGCGTAACGCAATGGTGGTTATAACAGGACCGCTTTCCAGCACCCGAACCTCTACAGCTGTGTTGGAGGCTGCCTGAGCAGGATCGAGCCCGGGTACATACCAGTAACTGTTCAGCCCTTGTTCCCGAAAAGTGCCCGCGTAATTGTGTCCACTGTTTTCCGTGAGTTGTGTGATGCTGCCGTCCGCCGGGCTCCAGGACACACGGACCTTGCCATTGGATAAAGTATTGCCTTCCTGCGTAAACCCGCCGGCATCTTTCACTGCTTCATCTGTTACCTCATACACCGCAGTGCCCAGTGCCGGAATATCCTTTGCCATGAAAACATACTCCCCGTTAGCGAGGGGCTGTAGTGGATATTGGCGGCCTTGCCGGTCGCGGACGGACTTCCCGGCCACTTTGATCCGCACAGGGCCGCTTCTTTCCCAGGAAAGCGTGTTCAGTACAGTGATTTTCCTGGAATGAAGATCGGATACCTGTTGCAGCAGTATGTTTTCCAGTTGGTTGATCTGGCTGTCCGCATCCAGCATGAATTGTTTCTTGATGCGCCACTGCTCCGTTACAAACGGTACATCCGGCTGGGAGATGCTGTTATGAGCGCCCCAGGTGTGTTCGTGGAACATCAGGATATTCGTCCAGGCATCATGGAACTTCTGCGTATCATATTGTTTCGGCGCAAGGATGGCGTATGCATTGGCGAGTTGCTGCAAACGCAGGCTGTTAGTGCGGTTACGGCCTTCTTCTTTGGCGGTGGAAGCGGCGCCATCTTCCCAGTAAGGGGTGATATCCCCTTTTACAACAGGAAGGTCTTTCCCGTATTTCCGTTCAAAGGTTTCAAAGAGTTTATCCGTCGTATTGAGCACGATCTTCGGCGAAGCATATTTTTCATTCCATGTTTTAACAAATCGCGAAATGGAACTGTCGATCGGACCGTTATCGGCTACGCAATTGTATCGCCATTGCACGATATCATACGGATAACCTTTTTCATCCAGCTCATTCAGATAACCGGCTATCTTCAGCCATCCGCGATCGAAAATAGCGCCGGGCGCTGTACCGTGCCAGGAGGAGTAACCTTTTCCACCCGTCCAGAACAATATTTTTTCCTCGCCGGAAGGAGAAACCCACCATACCGGCTTATCTCCCCAGGTGCGCACAAAATGTCCCACCCGGTCTCCGAGGTAAGGATGACTTTCACCGAGATAATTGGGGCCGCTGGAGAAATAACGCACACCGCCTTTTGCAAGCGCCGTAACGGTGGTCCACGTGTATCCGGGCACATCGGATATCATGGCGCTGGAGATGTGAAGACCGTATTTTTTTCTTAGCTGTGCGGCATAATCCGTATAATGGAAAGTCTCTTCCGGCAGGCTTAGGCCGGTGAGGATGTTGGCATACAGGGCTGAAAGGCAGATGCTGCCTTCTTTTACCGCATGGATGAATGCAGCTTTCTTTTCCGGTGTGGCCTGCTGCAGATAATGATCCACGGCCCAGAGGGATTCAATGTTCCATTTGAAACGCGCTTCCTCCGGATAATCCCTTGTGGCGGCTATCATCCTGAGCGCGTCGTCGATATTGCGCAGATGTATTTTCATTACATCGGGCTGCAGATGCGAATAGCCGATGTCTGTATGCGAATGGTGAATGAAATGCAGCTCGCGGTAGGTCACTGGTTTGAGTAGTACGTATTTGTCAACCAGTATCTTTTTTCCGTCCGTTACTTCAACCCTGATACTATCCGTTTTTCGTATGGGCGGTACCGGTATATCAAACCGGTTCAGTCCGTCTTCTGCTTTGAAAGAATAAATTTTGCCGCCGGCTTTAACCCGGAATATAGCCGGTTCGCCAAAATGCAGCGCGGTTAAGCCTATCGGTTGTTGACCATTTTTCAGGATGAAGGGTTGTGGCGTGATGTCTACCTTTTCTCCGAAAGAGAATTTGAAGGTCATATACCAGTCATTGCTATGTTGCGCCTGGCCGATCACTTTCAATTTCACCGGCTTTCCCGGCTGTGCCCTGCTAATGGGTACACGGAGGAAAGCAAGGCCGTGCGCGTCATTGGCGCCATCTCTCTTTGTTTGCAGGAATACGATGCGACTACTGTCAGGTCCTGCGAAAGACCATACCGGTGCCCGGTTGCCGGGTACGGTGGTAAAAGTAAGAAGCTGCTGATCGTTCAGGTAAAGATCAAAGTGCCGGTCGCCGCTGCTGGTGGCGGAGGAATGGGAGGCTACCCAGCTGAAGTAAACGTAAGGGCCTTTGGCATCATCCGGTACTTTGGCGGTCATCCATTCGATGGTCTTTTTGCCGTCTGTTGTGCGGGTCAGCAGGGCAGTAGTGGCATAGTCGGGGAAAGCGGAGAAGTACCGGATGTTTTCTCCGGACACTTCTTTCTCATATCCGTTGATCCAGTTGATCCTGCCGAAATACGGAACCGTTTTCTGGGCTATGCCCTGCAGGGTGCAGATCAACAGGCTGACAGCCAGGCATATCGTT
Organism: Chitinophaga niabensis; assembly: GCA_017849435.1. GTDB lineage: Bacteria > Bacteroidota > Bacteroidia > Chitinophagales > Chitinophagaceae > Chitinophaga > Chitinophaga niabensis_A. Next base: position 183,329 of record JAFIGY010000019.1, on the reverse strand, counting down.
CTCATAGCAATGATTTTTATTGTTGGATGATAACATTTTCTGATGTAGTGATCTCTTCCAGTGTTTTCCCTTTCGTTTCAAACAGGTATCGTTTCGCGTAGAGAAATGACAGTACGCAGCAGCCGGAGAAGATGAAGAAAGTGGCGGCTACGCCGATGCCGTCCCGGAGGATGGGGAAGAGCAGGTTCACCAGCCAGTCTGACGCCCACATGATGAGGATGCAGACAGACAATGCTGTGCCACGCACATGGGTTGGGAATATCTCTGTGGCGATCACGAATTTTAATGGTCCGAGCGAGAAGGCGAAGAAGAGCAGGAAGCAGATGATGGGCAACAGCATCGCCCATCCGCTGATCCCCAGCAGGAAGCAGCCTCCGGTGAGTGCCAGTGCTGCTGCAGCGCAAATGGATCCGGCAAGATACAGCGGGCGTCTCCCCAGGCTGTCCACTTTCCAGATAGCAACGAACGTAAACAGCATGTTAGCGGTTCCCAGCATCACCTGGTAAAACAATGCATCACTGGCAACGATGCCGGCGGAACGCAGGATGGTGGGGCCATAAAAGATCACGGCGTTGATGCCGCTGAATTGGGATAGTGCCGTGAGTATGCCCGCCAGTGCCAGCAAATGCAGCAACGGCTGCCGCAACAGTTCCCGCAAACCGCCCGATGCATGTTGTGTATGTGTAAGGATGGTATTCAATGCTGCCTGTGCGTCTTCCGGTCCATTTACTTTTCGAAGAACGTCCAGCGCTTCTTCTGCTCTCCCGAAACGGGCCAGCCAGCGCGGGCTTTCCGGAACGATGGTTAGCAGCAGAGAAAAAGCAGCAGCCGGGATAACGCCAACGAGGAACATCCCCCGCCAGGATTCCCTGACGAACAGCATATTCCAAAGGGATGAGGAGGCGGTGCTGTTGCTGGCGTGCCGCTGGATGAGGAGGTTGGAGCAATAGGCTGCCAGGATGCCAATGGTGATGGCCAGCTGGTAAAAAGTGACCAGTCTTCCCCGTCTGGCCGCCGGCGCAAGTTCCGAAATGTACAATGGTGATATATTAGATGCCACCCCAACGCCGGTACCCGCTATGATCCTGAAACATACCAGCACCGGGAAGGAGGGCGCCAGCGCAAAGCCTATAGCGCTTAGCAGGAAAAGTGCCGCTGCAATGAAAAGTACTTTCTTGCGACCGATCCTGTCACTCAGCATCCCGGAGAAAGCAACGCCTGCAATGCAACCGAGGAGAGCAGAGGAAACGAACCAGCCTTCTTCCGTGGCGGGTAACCCGTATTGCGCCTGTACCGGTTCAATGATGCCACTCACCACGGCCATGTCGAAGCCGAAGAGAAAGCCGCCCAATGCGGCGATGAGTGTGATGCTGGTGGTGAATGCGCGTGTGTTCGTGTTTTTCATGACGTGTGATTTTGTATCAGCAAGCGCTGTCTTTGACGTATGCTACTACAAGGTATGCAGTGCCTTTACCCGTGTAATGGCAGGTATAGGAGGTCACGGCCGCCGGGATGACGAAAGTCTCCGCATATTGGAAAGTCTGTTGATGCCCGTTGGCGGAGACTTCCAGCCGGCCGCCTTCCACGAGCATGCAAATGTGGCATTGTCCGTTCGTGGGAATCGTCACCTGTCCCTGAAATTCATACCGGTCCACTGTATAGAAATGTTCCGCATGCGTGGGCAGCTTCCATTTTTTCCCACCGTCCCATTCCTCCGCCAATTGCGGGCGGGAGATGAGGTGTGCCGTAACGGCATCTCCCTTTCTGTCGAAATACAGGTTGGCAAAGGCGTGATCCAGGTGAATGGGGCGCGGGCGGCCATTGAGGTCTTTCCGTAGCCAGTCGTACATCTTGAACGTAAAAATGTAAGGTGTGCTGCTGATCTCCAGCACGAGGTTGTTTCTGCCGGAGGCATGCACGGTACCGTTAGGTATCAGGAAGAGATCGTGCCGGCTGGCTGTGAATTGCTGTACGTAACGGGTGGCCTCCACAGGTGTTCCTTTCACAAGTGCATCTTCCAGCGCAGCCCGGAATTCGGCAGGCCGGATGTTATCCTGGAAACCGAGGTAAACGCAGGCGTCGGGTTCGCAATCCAGGATGTAGTAGGTTTCATCCTGCGTGAACTGCTCTCCGAAATGCTCACGGATATATTGCGGCCGGGGATGGCACTGGATGGAAAGATTGTCGCCGTCATAAGTATCAAGGAAATCGAAGCGGATAGGGAATGCCGTACCGAACCGTTTGGCCGCTTTGCCCAGCAGTTTGTGATGATGATGGAAGAGGAGGAGGTCGAAAGATACTTCGAGCAGTTTGCCCGCTCCTTCCAGCACGATCCCGTTCTCCGGCGTGATCAGCTCGAAGGACCAGGCATAGTTCACTTCATCGGGATTCAATCCCTGTATGTGCTGCTTCATCCAGTTACCGCCCCAAACACCTGCTTCGAACCAGGGCCTCGCGCGGAAGGGAGCGGAGAGCATCTTGTCCAGCGTGCGCCGCAGATCATGGCCCGGCATCCAGGTGATGTCATCCGGCCGCTGCCCGTCAATGATACCGTCTATCTGTGGAAGAAGGGATTGTTTGTGTTTGTTCAGCACCGGCCAGTCCGCGAAGTAGCATCTTTTGTACGATTGTGTGCTGGTGCCGATGTTGGAAACGCTGCCCGCACGCAGCCGGTACTGGATCTCGTTCTTGGGAACATCCACATACAGGGTGAGACCTTTTTGACCGGTCAGGGCGGCGCCTGTGCCATAAATGATATGCAATCCGTCTGCATCATCCGGGCGGATCATCTCCAGTTTTTCCGGATCGAAAAAATCGATCAAATCTCCTTCATACCTTTTACCGAACACGGGATCGTCCCCATTCAGCGTTTCTTTGAGCATGCCGTCGATTGTTCCCTGATCTTTCAGACAGGCGTTCACGTTATACCATCTTACTTTCCTGCCTTTGTTTTGCAGTACCGTATGAAGATCAGACCGGAACCTTTCCCAGAGCGCACCGCCATAACCGTCAATGATCACCAGCCGTTCATCTGCGATGAGGTTTGCGAGGGAAGGGTAGCCGTGATAGACCGGTTGTTCGGAGTGGAAGGACGGGTAGATGTTGTATCCTTCCGGGAGGTGAGGGGAGGAGGATGCTGGAAGCAGCGCCTGTGAAGTACGCCTGTCCGTAATTGTTGCTGCGTCATGCTCCGAGATAGCGGCGCCGGCGAGAATGCAGGCTTCCGTATCCCCGCAGCAGAAGATTTGTACGGGGAGCCCTTCCAGTTGCCGGATCAACGGTTCAGAGAACAGGGAGTATGCCTTTGCGATATTTCCTCCGATCACCAGCTCTTCGCAGTGAAAGGCAGTTAGCCTTGGGCGGAGGAATTGCCCGAGGCGATGCCCGAAATCCTCGAATACGGGCCGGGATGCCTCGCGGTGCTGCTCTGCCATTTCACGGACGGAGGCCACTGTAATGCCGGTATGTTGTTGGAAAGCGGTCAGCAGCCAGCGGGTAGAAAAATGATCATCCGCATAACCATTGCCAAAAGGCTCGTTGTAATATGCGCCGGACGCGGGGATTCCTTCTCCTGTGGTGGCCATAAAGCCATCGCGGAGGAATGCGGAACCGAACCCTGTACCCAACGTGACCAGCACTGTCCTTCGCCCCTGTATCCCCATCATTTGCAGCGCGCCTGCTGCAAAGCAATGTGCATCGTTAAAGAACGCTACCGGAAGGGCGCGTGCATCTGCGGTATCCTGAAGTGCCTGTTTAACATGTAGACCGAAGAGATGACGGAATTTCCCGCCTACGTTCGCGATGGCGCAAATACCGTTTGGATAATCAAACGGCCCCGGAAAGGCGATGCCCGTTCCGGTAACGGCTTCATCCCGCAGTTCAAGGATGCACGCGGCGATGGATGCGATGATCTCTTCAGCAGTTCCCTGCGCATCCAGGGTGTTTCGTATTGTCTTTTCCGGTATTACGCTGTCAGACGTAATGTTCATCAGGCAGGCTGTTATATGACTGCCGCCTACATCAATGCCGATCTTTTTTTCGTGTTGCATACGATTATAAAGGCCTTTTTATTTCGATACTGTAAGTGAACCAGTCGCTCCGGTAGTAACAGATATTATATTCCACCGGCTTCCTGCCGGCGTCCAGCACTACGCGTTTCCGCTCCAGCACTGGTGTGCCCGGTGTGATCTTCAACAACGCCGCGATCTTTTCACTTGCCGCTACCGCCCGTATCTCTTCCTGGGAATAAACAGGGATGATATGGAATTCCTCGTCCAGCAGCTCATACAGGGGGCGTTTGTAGTTCTCTTTACCGGTAAGACCGATACGCGGATGGAAAAAAGATTCGAAGTACACCATCGGGTTTTTGCCGGTACTGCGGATGCGTTCCAGCGTTACCACCTTTTCGCCGGCTGGTATCTGCAGTTTCCGCGCTGTTTCTTTTCCCGCCTTTTTCAATTCCACGGTATGACAGAGGTCTTTGAAGGGAATGCCTTTGTCCTCCATTTCGTGCGTGAAGCTGAGCCAGCTGGAGAGGTCGGTAGTGATCTTTTTCTTGCGTACGGTAGTGCCGGCGCGTTTTTTCCGTTCCAGCAGCCCGTCTTTCACGAGGCTGCCGATGGCTTGGCGGAGCGTATTCCGGGAGATGCCCCAGCGGCGGGCAAGGTCTGTTTCCTTCGGAAAGGGATCGCCTTCGCGGAAATGGTTTTCCCGGATGAGCCTGCGCAGCTGGTCCTCTGCCTGTTGGTGAAGCGGCGTTTTGCTATCGTGGTCTAACAATGGAATATTGTTCATATGTTCAAACATATTAAAAATTAACTGTCCTGCCAAAAGAAAATTTATATGCATGTGACGGAGGTGCATATAAAAACCACGAGGAGCAACCATGGTTGCTCCTCGTGTGAAAGAAAGTATGCGGAGGGAGATATTATTAATTAATAGCCGGGGTCCCGCTTCAATGTAACAAACAATTTTTTATCTGTTCCATCCGCGTTCACTTTATAGAGGTTCCAGTTATTGGCATTTACTGCTTCGAGGTGAAAATATTGCGAAACATCCTGTAACTCCTTTTTTACCCAACGGGGGAAAGCGTTGGCAGCCCTGGCATCCTCCCAGGTTTTAACGGCATGAAAGATCGCGTATTTGTCAGGGCAGGCTTCTACTTTTTTTTCGGACATGACCATCATGTACGTCACCCCCAGGCCCACGGATAGCGCCTGTATGTTCTCGAACTGTCGTACGGTAGTACCGGCCCCCCATTCAAAGTTCCCACCGAAAGTAGAAGGGAAGTAATTTCCGAATGACACGTTCCGGAGGTCTTTTCCTTCAATGCCCCATTGCCTGGTTTTACCATTGTACATATGATTGCCTCCTCCCACGTTCCATGTACTGTGGTAGTGCCATGCACCGCCGGAAAGGGTGGCACCGGTGATCCGCGGTTCTTTTACGCCCATCTTCTCCGCCGATGCAAGCAGGCGCCGGTAGAAACGCTTCACGGAATACTCACCATGCCCTTGATAGAACAGTCCTTCCTCTCCGTCGAAATCCATATAGCTCATCCCGTTCTTCGCTAATACCGCCGCATAATAATCAGCATACTGATCCTGCAGGAATATATCAGGTGAAAGCCCGTGATAGCAGTTCGTTTGCAATTTGAACATGGTAGTGCCGGTATTGTGAGGGACGGCTGTAGTGCCCCAGTAACCGCGTTTTACATGTTGAAGGGTGTAAGGGCGGGTGGCAGACACTCCTTTGTAGTAGATCAGCTCTTTCCCGATCCTGATAATATTGGCATCTGCCGGATGGCCTTCCCAGCCGGCTATTTCATCGAGGTACGCGGGATTGTTCACATGGATCACGGTATCAGAGGCGGAGAGATTATTCATCAGCACCCGTTTTTGCAGATAGCAGAGGCTATCGTTGGGTATAGGGCTTACATCGCTGCTGATCTTATGCTGCAGGAAATTCTGCAGGGTATGCAAACCGAAAGAGATCCCTCTCGCGCTGGCTGCATCGGTAAATTCCCGGATCGTTTTTTTACCGGCAGCGAAAGGCATTTTCAGGGGAATATCCCCGCCATCCTCCCGGTTAGGGTAATATTCTCCGAGGTTCCATCCTTCAATTGCCTTGAATCCCATTTGTGCAGTGTAGCTGGCGGCGCTGTCGTAGGGGCCTCCGGTCCAGTTGACGTCCGGCACATAGCGGGCGGGGTCTTTCACCCATTTCCCGTTGCGCAGGGGATAAGGCAGCTGCTCTGCCAGCACAATATCCCGGATCATCGTCATCAACGCGATGGTATCAGGGCATCCCCACAACGCTACCTTTGAACCGATATAGTCAACACCGGGAATGGCCTGTCTTTCCTGGTGAACAGGCTTGTTGGCCTCCATTTTTGGCATGAGGGAGAAGTAGATGTTCCTCGGTTTGGTACGATCCGCCGCATGCTGTACAACGGATATCCTGCCCAAACTGTCTACGCCGGCGGCATTACCGTAGATAATACGATAATACTCTTCCGGATGGGAATAAAAGGCCACGTCATTGATGCCATCGCCGCCAATAGTGAAATGCTGCCCTTCTTTCAGATGGGATGGCAGCGGGTAATGGTTGGGATTGGGGGAATGGATGAGGTATTCAAAGGGCGCCACATCGCCTGTTGTGCTGGCGGGACCGCCTGTTGTGGCATCATTGAGCCCGAACAGACCGATGGCGTAATTCACCGCAGCACTTGTATCCCTTGCCACACCCAGCATTTCACCCAGCAGGTTGGTGATGTTCGTATGAATAGCGCCCCACTGCACATCCGTTATTTCCTTCCTGTTGGTCAGGGAAAGGAGGGTGAATTTCAGGTATTTCCCATTCCCGGGCGCTACAGCAACCGTGGCCACGGAACCATTCCCGTAGTATAATGTTATTTTCCGGGCAGATGCATTGTATCCGGCCTTAGCAGGATAGTAGTACCGGTCTTTGGTGGCATTATACAGGCAGAGCAGGGGAGACGGCTTGTCGGCCGGACTAAATTCCCGCTGCGGATGCACTGTTGTGTTTTTCATACTGGTGATGTAGCCCCTGTTGTTGATCTGTACACTGAAATAATCCGTACTGAACGTGGTTTGTGCAAGAGCATTCGCGACAGTTGCAAGCAGAGCAACTAGAAAAAGAGATGTTTTAACTGGCTTATACATGCTGGATAATCGCTGTTTGTGTTCCTGCAAGGTAGGCCGGTACTTCGGTTTATGTCTTTGTCTTTTTGATATTTTCTTATGTTTTTTTGATAGGATAAAGAATGCCTTTAATAGAAAAATTGCTCCAATATGATCTGGCCGTCTTTCACCTCATACAACATGATCTCGTCGATCTTCACCCTTCCAAATTCCTTCACTGTAAGGTCCATTCCTCTGCCTACCGCAAAATGATTTCCGCCGATAACGGGCTGGGTAGTATAAGTGCTATGCACTATTTCGATCTTCTCTACGAACTCTTCTCCCTTCCTGCGAACATTGGCTTTGCCTTCAGCGTATCCCATATAGGGGGAATTGGGCGGATCTATACTTCTTACATGTTCTGCAAAAAGTTCATCGTGTATCTCAAACCATTTTTCCTGTTGGGCCAGTTCATTGAATCTTGCTGCAATGGCCTCTATTGTCATCGCGGTTTCTGTTGATGCTTTCATAAAATGCTGTTTAATGCCATCAAAATTACGGGGTTGATCTGGTGGTGATGGGGGGTGAAATGGTATTTGTACCGGGGAGATTTAGACAAACTGACGGGTATAGTATGATGGGGCAGCTGTTACTCACAGGAACTTGTCCTTTTTCCCGGATTTCTGGGGCAGTCCGGCATCGATGTTCCTGTTCCACCAATCCTGCGCCTGCGTCTTCTTGCTGTGATTCGTTTCCGTGTCGTAGGTGGATTGAAAAGTGCGGAGCTGGCTTCTGAGGGTTCTCATTTTATCGGTCAGTTGTTTGCGCTGCGCCTGTAATATCCTCCCTGCTTTGGCCAGTGCTTTCCCTTTTGAGCAGGCTTCCACTTCCTTGACCTCGAAGGAGCTGGCGAGGGTCTGCAGTTCCGAAGTGATCTTTTCCGCTACCTCGTGGCTGATATCGAAATGACGTTGCTCGTGGTTTAACAGCGACTGACTGGAGTCCTCCAGCCCGTTACTGATCAGTTGCTGCTTGAAAGTAGTGGAACAATCGGCCAGAGAGCCGGCGTCTACGGCAGTGCCGTTCTGGTTTTTCCATTGATAGGTAACAGTGCTCATATTGGATTTCACACAGGCCGGTTTGATGAGGGGTGAGCAGTCGGCAGCTTTGGTGACGGTAACATCCATGAAGTTGATCTGTATGTTACTGTTTTTCTTAAATGCCTTTTCGCAGGCTTTTACCTGCGCATTACAACTCTTTTCCGCCGACCGTTGTGCTTTGTTGAAATGAGCTTCGCAACCCGGCACAAACGTTTCTGCATGTGCAGCCCTGGCCACAGGGTCGTACAGCCATTTTTTAGCCCAGGACTTTTCCTGTGTCATGAACGCCTTCACGGAAAGTTGGCTAAGGTCGGGTTCTATGTTGACTTTAAAAGCTTTGTATCTTTCAGGATGTTCGTCGGCTTTCTTGTCCTTCGCCATTCCTTTTTCACAGTCAATGGTTTTGTCGCCTGACTGGATGGTGGTGCCGGTTTCTTCTTCCGTCAATGTTTTGAAAGGGTATTTTGAAAGGTCCAGGTTCCGGATGTTGGAGCTCGTTTCCGCGTCAAACCGGGGTGCGGGTGGCACATCGGCCTTAAAATCCTGCCAGGTCAGCTGCCTGTGGTCGATCTCATCCCGCTGGATGTGTGGATACCCGGCGCCTCCCTGTTGCAGCACATGTGTCAGTTCGTGCGCCAGCAGATGTTTGCCGGCAGGGGTGGCAGGAGCGTATTGTCCTTCGTTGAAATAGATGTCGTTCCCGTGAGTGAATGCTTTTGCATGAATATCCTGACTCATGGCCTGCGCGGTACTGTCCGTATGAATCGTGACATCTGAAAAATCCGCGCTGAAAGCTTTTTCCATGAATTGCCGGGTATCCTTAGGCAACGTTGCGCCTTTTCCGCGTTGCGCGCCTAATTGCGCGGCGAATTGAGATGATACTGTGGGAGCATTGTTACTGCCCGTCTTCCGTTGCAGGGTATGCTCTTCCTCTTCACAATGCGAACATTTTCGCATCACGCGGTCGGCCGTGGCATCCGCTTCCTTTTCGTATACATCTCCGGGGGTGTTGACGGTCAGTTTGGTTTGCACAAAAGGATTGACACCGAAAAAAGGTGTTGGGGTCACTGTTTTCCGTGTGCGATCAGCAGCTCTGGATGTTAGCAATTGCATATCGGGGTTGGATATGATATGATGTATGTCTTTTCAAATGTAAGATATTTGGGTGTTTCGTCAAAATATTTAATAATCAACTGTTTAGGTCTTTCTGAAGTCCGGAATTATAAATCCGCACGCCTGTTTTTGCAAAGCAGTACCCCTTCCTTTCCACCCGCCGGTAGCTTTGCGGAAACGAATCAAACCCATGAGAATTTCAACCGCAGTAGTTGCCGTTATTTTGTTTTGTATGCCTGTTCTCCTGTATGCGCAAAATATCCGAACGATCACCGGTAAGGTGGTCGGCGCCGGAAGCGAGCCCCTTATCGGGAACGTGCTGGTGCTATCCGCCCCTGATTCCGGACTGATCAAAGGCGGCAGTTTCATGAATGGCGCTTTCGAGATTGCGGGGATCGACCGGAAGGAGGTTTGGCTGAAACTAACGTCCCTGCAGTTCCGTGATACCGTGATACACGTCCGGTATACCGGCCGGCCGCAGGTTGACCTGGGGAGTATCACTATCCGGGAGAGCAAATACGGTTTGCACGAGGTGCAGGTGACAGGCCGGATGCCCTCTGTCAAACAAACCGCCAGCGGGAACACGGAAGTGAATGTTGCGAATACAATATTGGCCACCAGCAGTTCGGTAGAGGAGATACTTTCCAGATTGCCGAATGTAGTGATCCTGGAGGGACAGATCACCGTACAGGGTAAAGGGGAGGCGATCATCTACCTGAACGGAAGGCTGATCAACAGCGAACGGATGGCTGCCATTCCCACCTCACAGATCGTTAAGATCGAGATCATTTCTAATCCTTCTTCAAAATATGATGCAGAAGGGAAGGCAGTGATCAACATCATTACGAAGGGAAATGTGGATGAGGGTATCATGGGGACCGTGAGCCAGCATATTGCCAATACCAGCTTTGCGGGAACCAACACCAATACTTTTCTTGATCTGAGCTACAGGAAGAACAAGCTGTCCATGATCGGGAATTACGGATTGCAGCTCGGCAAGGGAAGAGAGTTGCTGTTCACCACCCGCACCCGGTCGGCGGCTGACGAATACCTGCGGTCGGAACTGACGACCGACTGGCGGCGAAAGTATAACAGTTATATGAATTACGGCCTGGGGCTTCAATATGATTTCTCTGCGAAAACCAATGTTTCGTTAGGATATAGCGGTAACCGGGATGATCTGGGCGGCAGTGTGAACAGCAGCAACAGGATCACTACGAAAACGGATAACAGTTTTTATACCAGCAGCATCGCGAAGAATGATGTACGGTACAATCATTCCGTCATTTTCAATCTCAACAGTACCATCGATACCCTGGGCTCTGCTTTCTTCGCCGGCGCCCAGTATAACTATTACAACGGCGCTATCAGGGATTCCATCAGCGAAAGCAGCATCGTGAACGGCAGCACAGGGGGCCGGTTCCTCCGGAACAATGTAGATCATCGTTTATCGATCACCAGTGTACAGGCCGACTATACGAAGATGTTCGCGGCAGACAGGAAACTGGAGACGGGCGCTAAGTTCAGCCATGTATCCACCGGATCAGGCACCGATTTTCTGATAGCAGGCAAGGACCGGGAGGAATTCAAGCCGGATACGGGATTGTCCAGCACTTACCGGTATGCGGAGCAGATAGCGGCTGCTTATGTTAGTTTCAGTACCCGGATCCGGCGCAGGATCAATTTCAATGCGGGGGTGAGGGGAGAGTGGACGCGCTACGAGTTGAACACCACGTTGAATGGCGGTCAAACGATACGGGATAATTATTTTAACCTGTTCCCGAATGTGCTGGTGAGCGTGCCGGTTTTCGGGGGGTGGACGGTCAGGGGGGCTTATGTTGCGAGGATAACAAGACCGAGGTACCAGTCGCTCAACCCTTTTGTAGTGTACCAGGACCCGCTCACCACCATCGAAGGAAACCCGGGCCTTGTTCCGGAAAAGACCCATGCATTTGAACTCGGGGCGATGTACGGGAAGTACGATCTCAAGGTGGGGTATACCTATACGCAGGATCTGCTCTCTGCCTCCGCGTTGAGTGGCCGCACGCCGAACAGCTATGTGTTGAAGCCGATCAATCTCCACAGAAAGGATGCTTACTTCATATCACTGTCAAGATCGTTAGACCTGAAGTGGTGGAATTCCGTTAATACCGCCAGCCTGATCTACAGCACAACGGTCGATAATAAATATGCTTTTATACAGAACAGGCCCAGGCCGCAGATCTATCTCTATACCAATAATACCTTCCGTGTGCGCAACCTGTTCAGGTTGTTGCTGCTGGCTTCCTATTCCGGGGACAAATATTATGGGATCTGGTATGAAAAAATGAGATACAATCTTACACTCGGTATCGAAAAGAGCTTTTTTAACAATGCGCTCAAAACCAGCTTTACTGCAAATGATATTTTCCATCAGGACCTCTCTTCCGGGAACTACAGTGTAGGACGTACGGATATCTATTATCACAGGAGTTACAACTCGAATTACTTCAAGCTGGTTGTGGCGTATACCTTTGGAGGGCTAAAGCAATCCGTTTACAGGAACAAGGCAGCGGCGCAGGCGGAGAGTAGTCGGGTGGATTAGGAGCGCGTACCAGCACAGGGTCAGGTCAGCAGTGGTGGAGTTATTCATTACCGCCAAATACAAGCAGTTTATAGCCGATCCCGTGAACGGTCTCAATTTCTAACGAGGGATCTTTTTTAAAGCGGATGCGGAGCCTGTAGATAAGACCCTCCAACGACCGCTGTTTACGATCGTCTACCTCTCCCCACACAAATTTTATAATGTTTTTCCGGTCAACAGGCCGATTTTTGGACAAAACAAGAATCTCCAGCAGCTTTCCTTCTTTTTTCGGAAGAGAAAAGCTGGTCTTGTTCCGGGTGATCGTATAAGACGGCAACTCAAAGAGCGAATTGCCGATCTTGTATGCTTTTTTCCGGGTTCCGCTCTGTGCATAATTGCGTTTGAAAAATACTTTTATCCTGGAGTGTATTTCCTGCAGGCTGGTACCTTTTACAATATAACTGTCCGCTCCCGCCTCCAGCCCCCGGTATCCTTCATCGTTATCATCTCTTTCCGTTAGCAGGATGACGGGAGTATGGTCATCCTTATGCCTTATCTTCCTTATCAGGGTAATTGCATTCAAATTTGCTATTGCAATATCCAGCAAACATATATCTATTCTTTTTTCCCTGTAGATCTTCCACGCGACCTCTCCGTCATTCGTATAGTACACCTCATATCCCAATCCTTCCAATTGGCTTTTGGTTACCGTAGGTCCCGTATTCGCTGCTGCCAACAATACCTTCTTTTGCATTGTGGTCGTAAGTTGTTTTGGGTTGATAAAATGAGTTAGCAATGCAAATGAAGGAATCTTTTACAGGTTGGGGCCTGATTATTAAATTATTTAACATCTTTCATAAAGAGAATTTGTTTCTCATTTATATATATAAAAAATAATATTTGGATAGTGGGGATGCCCGATGGCCGGGTGTTTGGGAGTGTTGTTCAGTTTCCTTACAAATACCGGTTCATCAGCAGCAGGAAGTGCCTGCTTGTACCGGAGGGCATTTTACCGTTCCGTAACTGCAATACACGCAGCAATCTCCTGGTTTGGGCTTCAGCCGTTCGTGGCAATGTTTGCATTCATAAAAATACTGGCAGGCATTTACCGGCATTGTTTCCTCTTGCTGATGGCCGCATTTCGGGCAGGTAATAATCGATTGCAGTTGTATGGTGGTATTTGACATAATACGTTTTTGTTAGTGTTTGACCTTGTAACCGGTTTCATGCTCGATAGTGGCAGCCAGTTGCTCAAAGGTCAGCTGTGTGGAATCAAACTGAACGGTAGCGGTTCCTTTTGTGTAGGAAGTGCGCGACTGCCAAACGCCTTTCATCCGAAGTAATGCCTGATCTACATGTCCCTCGCAGGCTTCGCAGGTCATGCCTTCTATCCGGATCACAGCCTGCTTTTCATTTTCAGATCGATGAGCCGTTATCTCTCCTTTGGAAGCCGGTTGTAAGTATTTCGCGTAATAAGGAAAAGCAGATAGCAGGAGGCTGATAACGGTGATCGTCCAAAGGAAAGTTTTTGACTGCAGCCAGGACTTCCTCTCATCGCATCCGCAGGCATCTTTTTTCTTTGACGGTTTGTATGCCTGATAAAATGCAAAAGCCAATACGAGGAATGTTGCCGTCAGCAGGTAGGGGCGGAGCGGGGCCACCCAGGCGAAAGCAGTCATGGACACACCTGCTATTGCCAATAGCGGTACAATGCAGCAGAGGGAAGAAGCGATTGCCAGCAGCAGGCCAGAGCCCAATAACGCTTTTTGATCTTTTTTCGCTTTCATACGGCAGACGCTTTGGCATGGATGATCTGGAAGAAGGGGCGGAGCAGCTTCCGGTGTTCCGGTTTAACGGAATAGAAGATTGTTTGACCTGTTTTACGGGAGGTAATAAGATGACCATCCTTCATCTTGCGCAGATGCTGGGAAACGGCGGGGATGGTCATACCGAGAATGTCGCTGAGATCGCAGGGACAAAGTTCCTGTTCCTCTTCCAGCAGGTAAAGTATCTTCAATCTCACTTCATTACCTGCCAGCGCAAGAACAGCAGACAGTGTGGTGAAAGCGCTCCCCTGCAGAGCGATCTTTTCCCGGCAGCTATTGATCTGCCGCGGGTCGGCCTGTTCCCGTATACAAACATTTTTGTCCTCCATGGCAACCGGTTTTCCCAAAGTTACCAAAGATTCATTATTTAAGCAAATACTTAAATAATTTATTCTGCCCGTAAACTCTTTACAGGATTGGCCAGTGCAGCCTTCACCGCCTGAGAGCCTGCGGTGAGTAAGGCCAGCAGTGCCGTTATCATTCCCGCGATCACATAGATGTACCAGCTGTTACTGATCCGGTAACTGAAGCCCTGCAGCCATCCGGAGGCCATCCACCAGGCGAAGGGAGAGGCGATGAGGATAGCGATAAGGGTTAGCTTGAAGAAGTCTTTGGACAATGTAAGTGCAATACTGCCAACGGATGCACCCAATACTTTCCGCACGCCGATCTCCTTAACCCGCTGCTTCACCGCATAAGACGACAAGCCGAACAACCCCAGGCATGCGAGCGCTATGGCCACCATCGCAAAGAGGTTCATAATCCGCCCCAGGCGATCTTCGGCCCTGTACAGTTTGTTATAGTCATCGTCCATAAACCGGTATTCAAACGGCCGGTAGATCGGCAGACTTTTCCATTTTGCTTCCAGCCGGGCGATGGTTTGCGGAAGATCCTGCCCGCTTAGTTTTACAAGGATAACGCGACCCCATTCTTCAGGGAACAGCACAATGGGTTTGATGGGATTGTGCATGGATTCGAAATGATAATCCTTTACAACGCCCTTTACCACACCTGGCCGTCCACCGTCCAGGAACATCGGTTTATTGATTGCTTCTTCCGGCGTCCATCCGAGTTGCCTGGCGGCGGACTCGTTCAGGATGAAATGGTAGAAGGCTTTTTTCGTGGAATCCTCCGCTGCGTCTTTCATATCCTGCAAAGTAAGATCGGAGCCGGCAACGAGCTGGAGGCCGGATGTTTTGATATAATCTTCGTCTACAGGATTGGCGGCAACGGCTACCTGCTCTTCTTCGCGCATGGTGGCGGAGCGCATGTTGTAACCTCCTCCGCCTTCCACAGGCGTTCTCACGCTGCGGGATACGCTCACCACCTGAGGGATGGTCTTGAACTCCTGCTTGATCAGGGGCATGATGTTCAGCATTTTACTATCCATCGGCAATACCAATACATGTTCCCGGTCGTATCCGAGTTTTTTGTGCTGGATGAAATACAGCTGGTGCTGTACGGTAAAGGTGCATACGATCAGGAACACGGAGATGGCAAACTGAAAAACGATCAGGGATTGCCGGATCCAGCGACCGGAACCGGTTTTGCTGAAGGAACCTTTCAGCACTTTCACCGGCTGAAATCCTGTAAGCACAAAAGCCGGATAACTGCCTGCAAAAAGCCCAACACACACTGCAACGATCAGCGCTAAGGAAATGAAAGGGATGGAAAGCAGCGTGCTCAGCTGCAGCTGCCTGCCCGTCAGCTGGTTGAAGGGGCTCAGCAACATCGCGGCAATGATAAAGCTGCAAACGGCGGCTACGAGGCACAGCATGACAGATTCCCCGATGAACTGCCAGAAAAGCTGTTTCCTTCCTGCCCCCATAACCTTCCGCACCCCCACTTCCCGCGCGCGCTCTACGGAACGGGCGGTACTGAGATTGATATAGGTAAAGCAGGCGATCACGAGGATGAGCAGTGCTACGGCCGCGAGGATGTAGATGTAGGTCATGCTGCTGTTCGGCTCAAGGCCATCGTAAGGGGAATGCAGGTGGATACTGCTGAAGGGTTCCAGTGTGAAATTGATGGTGGCTCCGAGGCCTTTCGTTTCCCGTTGCATGAAAGCGGGCAGCTTTGCCTGCAATGAGGCAATGGAAGCAGGAGAGCGCAGCAGCAGGTAAGTGAAATAATTGGCGTCCCAATAGGTTTTCTCTTTATCAGGACTAAGCCCCAGCGAAGAGAATGACGCCAGGAAGTCGAACCGGATCTGGGAATTGGGCGGACAGTCCGGGATGATACCTGTGATCTGGTAAAGCTGCTGGCTGCTTCCCACCAGGAACGATTGCCCGACAGGATTGTCGTTCCCGAAGTACTTCTTCGCGGTGGAAGCGGTCAGGATCACTTTATTGGGACCGGATAACGCCGTACGGGCGTCTCCTACTGAAAGCCTGCTTGAAAAAACATCAAAGAATGTAGAGTCCGCATAGAGGAACTCCTTTTCATTGATGAGCTTGTCTTTGTAACGAATTACACGCTCATACCGCCCCATTCTTACGGCTTCTTCCACTTCAGCAAAATTCCTTTTCAGCACGGGTGCCACACGTACACTGGTATACGCTATTTTGACACTTGCGTTGGCACCTTCGCTGAAGCTGTACTCCATGATCACCCGGGCAATCCTGTCCCGCTTAGCTTCTGCCCGATCGTAACTGAGTTCATATTGCAGATATAGCGAAATCAGCAGACAGCAGGTGAGACCAATGGTAAGCCCGAGGGTATTGATTACAGCAGAAGTTTTATTTTTCCAGAGATTCCTCCAGGCGGTTTTGAGATAGTTTTTGAACATGGTGTGCATTTTGGCGTGAGAAGCCACGCACTAAAGGGGTGCCATCTTTTAAGAGATAGAAGATAATATTTTTATAGTTTTTTATTTTTTATTATTTGTTCGATTTTGATACAGTAGTGTTCGGTTTTATATACTATTTCTCCTCAACCCTTTCATAATGTAAACACACCACACCGGAAGAAAACACCTTACTCTGCTGCAGCTTCAGTTTGATAGCATGGTGGATGTTCCGGAACAAGGGAATCCCTTCCCCCTGGATCACCGGATTCACGAAAAGCCACAGCGCGTCGATCAGATCGGCATCCATCAGGCTATGTGCCGCACCCGGACTGCCAAACATAACAACCTCCCTGCCGGGTTTTTGTTTCAATGCTTTGATCTGTTCCGGGACGTTGTTGCTGATAATTTTTGTGTTTTCAGGGTGTTGCACCGCGAGGGTTCTGGAGATCACTACTTTTTCCACGTTCTTGTACCAGGCGGAGTGTTCAATATCATGTTTACTCGCATTGGGCTGATCGGCGGCTGTGGGCCAGTAAGCTTCCATCATCTGGTAAGTGACGCGGCCGTAGAGCGCAGTGTTAACATGATTGATGCGGTCGCCGACGTAATCAAATATCTCGTCGTCTACGTGTATCCAGTCCATTTCCCCATTGGGCCCTGCAACAAATCCGTCCAGCGAAACATGCATGAATAATACGATCTTTCTCATGATCCTGTATTTTAAACAATTTACAAAGATTTGGAGGCTTTCTTTAAAAGGTTTGCCAGCAACGTATAGTCTACTTTCTGCCCTTCCATGATGGTAGCGGTTTTCCGGTCGGGGGAGGACATCGATTTGAAAAAACCTTTGATCTCTTCCAGTTCCGTGGCATTGAAGATCATGAAAGAGACTTTCTCTTTGGCCACAGATATCACGCAGGCATAATGGCCGTTCTTAAGATAATGCGGCTTGCCGTACTGCATCCGTTCTTCCGCGTCGGGGATTGTTTTGAGGATAAGCTTGCGCAGCGTTTCGCAGGTTTCGATCTGCCATTGCTGCAATTGCTGAATGTACTGTGTAACTTCCGGGTTCATATGCCTGTATTTACGTTTAACCGTACAAACTTACTCCGCATCCGTCTTTTGGAACAGGTGAGGATGTGACATTTACAGGGGCAAATGCGCCGGAATGATGTTGCTAGGCTTTCTCTATCGGTAATTTACCTGCTTTGATCGCTTTTTTGAATGCGTCGAAATCTTTCTCCGTTTGATCTGCATAGGCTACCGCAAATTTTCCGATCGCGAGATCGAACGCATCGCTTTTGCCGATATAGCCGGCGATGGATTCACCCGGGCCCGTCTTGGCATGCGCCCGTGCGAGGAGACGGCCGCAGAGACCGGCGTATGAAAGAAGGAGGGTTTTATCGAAATGTTCTACATCGGGCGCTATTTTATGATCCCGCAGCTGCCGCAGGTAGTAATCCTTTCCATCCAGTCCATATCCCCATCCCAGGAAAATATCACTGGCCGCCTGTACGAGCCGCTGCCCCTGTACCACCCGCTCTCCGCAGTGCCGGTATTTGCTCTTGGCCGTGAACGCTTCGAGCACACTTCTCCGGGCTTCCTTGATCTGAAGGAATAAGGATTCGTTCTTGTCATTCATCATCAAAGCCACCATACAGCGGGTGCCAACGCTGCCTACGCCCACCACTTTCAGCGCGATGTCCACAAACTGGTATTTGTGGAAGAGGTGGCGCCGGTCTTCCTGAAGGGAACGGCTATACGCTTCCAGGAAGGTGCGGATGTTGGACTTCTCTTTTTCAAGCGCAGCGGAATGATAGATCAGGGGAGGATGATCGATGATCTTGTAATGACCGGAGTCATGCTGAGCGATCTTGTACAGCATTTTTTGCGCGCTCTCTTTGTCCGTAGCTGCGATCTCCGCTTTCAGCGCCGGCCTGATGGCCGTATTGGTGAGGGCGTGCAGATCGAATTTTGTGTACCAGAGGTCGAGGGTGCGCATCGTAGAGAATTCCTGTACCCCTTTCCGGTAAGCAGCGGCTACAGCAATGGCCATATCCCGGGCGTCGGTTTCCTTTAACTGCCGGTACCTGCCTGCCAGCACAAAGCTGGTTGCCAGCCGCTTCAGATCCCACTCCCAGGGAGCGGGCAGGGTTTCGTCAAAATCGTTGGCATCGAAGATGATCGTTCGTTCGGGTGTGGCGAAGCCGCCAAAGTTCATCAGGTGACAGTCGCCGATGGCCTGCACCTTCATATTGGTATGCGGAAAGTAGGAGAGGTCTTGCGCCATGATCCCCGCCGAGCCGCGGTAAAAGGCAAACGGAGAGGCGCTCATCCGGCCGTGCCGGATGGGAATGAGCGTTTTCACCCGCCCTTCGTTGGATTGCCTGATAGATGCCAGCAGCGAAGGACGTTGCGGGGAAGGGGTATATTGGCCCTGATCCGTACGCGGTAATTTGGTTCTGATATCTTTACCGGGGTTATTCATGTTCACGTATTTATATAGATGAAACAGGAAATGATGCTAATTGTTTGAATGAATTTACGTTCAAATCCGGATTTATGCCCCATCTTTATAAAAAAAATGAAGGATATACCTTCCGGCGATCTGCCGGTTAAACTGTCTAAACCTGCAGTACGTGCGCTTCATGGAGCAGGATGTTATACGTTGCAACAGGTAAGCAGGATGAGCGAAGCGGAAGTGATGCAACTGCACGGCATAGGGAAGAATGCCATCCTGCAATTGAGAGATGCATTGCGGGAGAAAGGACTTTCTTTTGCAGCTGAGAAGAAAAGATAGTCTTCACATTTTCCGCATTGCGTAAATTTCTTTTCCAAACTCGTAAATGGAAAGCTTAACCCCATCCTACCTTCGCTAAGGATCAGAGATTCCATTCCAGTATGTATAGATATTTACTCCTATTCACCTGCATATTGCAGGCAGGAATCCTTTTTGCCCAAACAGATTCCACTACCGCCCGGGATTTACAGGAAGTAGTGGTGACGGCCACCCGCAATGAGCAGCTGGTCAATAAAGTTCCTATACCTGTGACCATCATCAACAGGCAGCAGTTACAATCGATGGGTGCGGTATTGTTGCAACAGGTGCTGGCGGAGCAGACAGGGCTTTTTATCACTTCCAATCACGGTACTGGCATACAGATGCAGGGGCTGGAAGCGGGATATACGCTCATTCTCCTCGATGGAGAACCGCTTATTGGTCGCACCGCCGGAACCCTTGACCTGTCGCGTATCATGGTCAGTAACATCGAACGGATCGAGATCGTCAAAGGCCCTGTTTCTTCCCTATATGGCAGTGATGCATTGGCCGGTGTGATCAATATCATCACGAATAACCGGAAACAGGGAGGGATGACGGAGCTTTCCGGCAGATACGGCTCCAACGGTATGTATAACCTGAACGGGAGTACGAAAATCCCCTTCACCCGTGGCTCCTTCACCGCATCCGCCGGCTACCTTAACAGTAAAGGCTATACGCTGGGAGAACAGCGCACCACGCCCACCGTGGCGCCATTCTCGGCTGTTACGTTACAATCCAGGTGGCAGCATGACTGGTCTTCACAATGGCAAACCACACTCTCTGCACGGTTTTATCGGCAAGGCTATAAAAGCTGGTTTGAAGATGCGAAGGGAATGGTGGATGATACCGGGCGGGAAGAAGACGGTAACCTGTCGCTGAACCTGCGGCATACACCGGGAGAGCGGTTTACGCAGGTATTGCGATTGTACTACGCGCAATATCATACGAAGGAAAATATGTTGTACCGGCAGAGCCGGGAGGTGTATGATGCTTCCTTCTTCACCCAGCGTTACCTGAAGCCGGAGTATCAGGCGGACTGGCAGTTGCACCCCAAACATCAGCTCACGGCGGGTGCAGGGTATCTCCGGGAATCCGTGGAGGCCACACGTTATGAAGAACAGATCGTGTTCAACACCGGGTACCTGTTTGTACAGGAGCACTGGAAACCCTCGGACCAGTGGAGCGTATTGCTGGGCAGTCGTTTTGATCTGCAAAGTCAGTACCCGTCGCAGTTCAGTCCAAAAGTATCCGTTTCCTGGGGCTTTCATCCCCGGTGGCGGGTGATGGGCTCCGTGGGGCGAGGGTATCGTGCGCCGGATTTCCGGCAGCTGTACCTGCATTTCAACAATGCGGCCGTGGGCTATACCGTTGCAGGCACCAAACTGGCGGCAGCGGTGATACGGGATATGCAGGCGAAGGGACAGATCCGGCAGCTGAATGTGGACCCGGATCAATTGAAAGCGCTGAATGCGGAAAGTTCCTGGTCCTTCAACCTCGGCCTGCAGGGAAAGCCTTTTCTGACCACCGCGGCAAGATTCAACCTCTTTTATAACAAGGTCAGCGATCTGATCGATACGCGGGCTATTGCGGAGAAAACGAACGGACAGCGGGTTTACAGCTATGTGAATGTGAAGAGCATCACCACTTACGGCGCGGAGGCGGAGCTTAGTCAAACTGTCTGCCGTAACTGGCAGCTCTCCGGCGGATATCAATACCTCCGCACCCTGGATGATGATGTATACAGCAAAGTGAAGCGGGGCGAAGTATATACAACAGACGCCGCCACCGGGGAGACGCGGGCGCTTCGCCGCAGCGAGTACTTTGGTTTGTTCAATCGCTCTCATCATTCCGCCAATCTCAAAATAGCGTATATCCATTCCCGTTTGGGCATCGACGCCAATGCAAGAGTGATCTATCGCAGTAAGTATGGCTTTACAGATGAGAACGGGAATAATACCCCTGACCTTAAAAGCGAATTCGTAAGCGGATACGCCACCGTGAACATCGCCGCCGCGAAATCCCTGCTGAAAAACCGGTTACGGGTACAGGCTACGCTGGAGAACCTTTTCAATTACATCGATGCGCAGCATATCCCCACTATGCCGGGGAGGCTGTATTCCATCGGTATTATATGGACATATCATCATTTAACCAAAGAACGATCAATATGAGAAAACAACATTTCACGACGGGTACCATTGCTTTATCTGTCATCCTGCTGGCATCCTGCAGCAAGAAAGATGATAACACTACACCTAAACCGGCCATTGTGTCAACAACGGCCGTAAATATAGATGCGGATGCTGCGGGACGGGGGAGTTTTACGCTATACAGCCTGGCGGACAACAAGGTGATCCCCAATTCGGATTCCGCCACAGTCAAATGGGATATCGGTTTCAGGGCTACTACCGTGATCGTGAACGGAGGTGTGAGCGGTCCGGGTAACACCCAGGCACAGGTGATCACCGGGGTGTATAATGATCTCGTTACCGCCCCTGAAACAGGCTACACCACAGATGCCGCTACAGCCAAGGTTATCAGCGGATGGTACAGCTATAACATGGATACACACATCATTTCACCGGTAGCCGGTAAGTTTATTGTGCTGAAAACCACCGGTGGTAAGTACGCCAAGCTGGAGATCACGAGTTATTACAAGGATGCGCCGGTACCACCTACTGCCGCTTCCGCAAGCCGGTATTATCATTTCCGCTACGTGTACCAGCCGGACGGGAGCCGCAATTTCAAATGATCCAAATAACATTTTCATATGAACAGATATATTTTCCTTACGCTCGCCGGCGCCTGTATAGCCGGCAGCGTATTCGCCCAGCAAAAGGCAAAAGACGTTGCTGCCATCAAAAACCTCTGTGGATGTCATGAAGTGACTTTCGAGTACGCAGAAACATTTCCGGCAGACAGTAATTACAAGCCCAAAGGCTATCACAAAACCACCGATGCCGTGGAATATATTACCGTGGCTGAAGAAAGCGCCAGCCGTATTGTATTACAGCACCTGCTGATCGCCGGGGAAGACGTGATCAAGCACTGGACGGAAGACTGGCAATATGAGAACCGTACCCTGCTGGCGTTCGACAAAGACAACCGCTGGAAGAAGATCGCCCTGCCCGCAGAGCAGGTGAAAGGCCAATGGACGCAGAAAGTGTATGGGGTGGATGATGAGCCGCGGTATGAGGGTTCTGCCACCTGGGTACATACCGATGGCCGTCACTATTGGGAAGGCAGCAGCGACGCTCCTTTACCACGCCGGGAATATACCACCCGCAGCGACTATAACGTGCTCTATCGTGTAAATCGCCACGAGATCACCACCACCGGCTGGGTGCATGAGCAGGATAACAGGAAGATACTGCGGGCAAACGGACAGGATAAAGTGATTGTACAGGAGAAGGGGATGAATACGTATAACCGTATCAGTGAGAGCAAATGTAAAGAGGCGAAGGAATGGTGGGAGAGGAATAAAGCTTTCTGGGCACTGGTACGGAAGGAATGGGAGAAAGTCTATAACACAAATACCGTTGTGGTACTACAGAAGAAAGTGAATAACGAACCGCTGTACAAAGCGATGATGGAACTGGAGAAGAAAGCGCTAAATAAGGAATTAGCCGGCGCCGCACTGGAAAAGGAGATTGCGGCAACTTTGCAGCAGTTCACTGCTGCAAATGATCTGGGTCTGAAACGATAATTACGCTTGTTGGAACGGGTCTCGGAGGAGGCCCGTTCTTCATTCCGGCAATGCAGCTCTTTCATACTTCCTGTACCGGGTAAAGAAGATGATGCCTGCGGCGCCCTGCAGGATCAATATGGCCGGCCATTGATACCAGCTGAGGATCAGGAACAGTTCTGCAAAAGAGATGATCAGCACATATCGTACAAACAGTTCGGGGTGCAGGCGTGGAAAATATAACAGGCAGCGGAACAGTATGAGCAGCGAAAGTTGTGTGGCAAATATGGTAAGGAGATCAAAGGAACGGACGCGTACGATGATCATAATCATCTCCGGAAGGAAAAGCAGGCAATATACACCCGCTGTCCGCAGGTAATGCACAAACAGCGAAACTGGCAGCTGGCGCAGGAAACCAAGATACGTATCATCGAAAGTACGATGATGCAGGATAAGCTGCAGGTGCGCCAGCACACAGAGCATGGTGCCGATCTGCAAACCCCGCAGGTCGAATGCACCGGTTTGTGAGAGCAGGTAGAAAGTAAGCCATAGAATGCCCGCTGATACAAGTTTGATAATGAAAAGCCGCCTCGGGAAGTTGATGACCAGCTCATAAGGAAAATACAGTACGGGGTGTTTGACAAAATGCCGGTTGATCAGGTTTTGCAGGGAGCCGGTGAAGAAATAAACATCCGGGTGATGAAGTTTTCTTTCGTACACCGGTAACGGCCAGCAGCACATGGCAAGATTAAAAACGACGATGATAAAGGACGAAAGGTAATAATGACGGGATATGCCCACGCCTGCCGCAATGGCTGCGTAGATCAGCACGGGAAGATATATTCCTGCATGCAGGAAAAGCCAGGCGCGATGGCGTGCCGGCCCCGGAACACTGCCCAGCGTAGGGTAGAGGAAGCTGAACTCCTGCAACTGGAAAGTCTTCAATACAAACCCTGCGCATTTTAGTCCATATATGCACCAAAGCAACAGCACTGCCGCCAGGAATCCGTAATTCCCCAGGAACCCCTCCATCAGCGAAAGATGATAATTGATAAGGCTGTCACCGTTCACCACCCCGAAGAACAGGTAAAAGATCACCAGGAAGAAACCGGTGTTCTGGATATAATATCGTTGTATGAATATTTTGGAGAGAATGCTGCGCATGCTAGTTAAGCGTGATATTCCTGTTGGCAACGGTGAGGATGCCGGTAACGGCAAGGTCCAGCGGTTGATGGGAAGTGATGCAGAAGGTAACGCCCCGCTGGTGGGAGGTACGGATGAGATCATACAATACCCGGAGAGCGGCGGCGTCAATGGTGATCAGCGGTTCATCCAGCAGAATGAGAACGGGATCCCCGGTGAAGACCAGTAACAGGGAGAGTTTTTTTAACATGCCGCTGGAATAGCTGCTCACAGGGTTTTGCAGGTAGATATCCACTCCCAGCCGTTCTCCGATCTTTTGGATCTGCTCACGGTCTCCTCCTTTTGTACGAAGATACAGATCCAGCAGGTCGCGGCCGGTGAGGAAAGAAGGGTAGAGCGGTTCTGCTTCGGCATAATTGATCAGGCGGCGGAATTGCACGGGCTGCCGGCTGCAACTGATATTGTCCTGCAGCCATATATCTCCCTTGAACGGGATCAGCCCGGCCATCATTTTCATACAGGTGGTTTTGCCGGCGCCGTTTTCTCCCTGCAACCAGTAAATACCGGATGGCAGCGTCAGGCTCGGGATGTCCAGCACGGGAACATCCTGGTAACGTTTGCTGACGCCTTGTAGTGTAATGACTGGTCCACTCATATTACATAAAAATAACGATTCTAAAAGAATTCAAAATTGCGACTGTAAATTTGAAGGATGAAGATACTGATCATCGAGGATGAACTGCAGCTGGCGCAGAATATCTCCGCTTATTTGTCGGATGAGCAATACCTGTGCGAACATGCAGCCACTTTTGAACAGGCCATGGAGAAAGTGACAGTATATGATTACGATTGTATTCTGCTGGACCTGATGCTGCCCGGTGGCGACGGTTTCAGGATACTGGAAGAGATCAAACGTTTGAACAAACAGGACGGCGTGATCATCATTTCCGCGCGGAATTCTTATGACGACAAGATCAGGGGGCTTCAAACCGGCGCGGACGATTATCTCGCCAAACCCTTTCATCTGCCCGAACTGGCCGCCCGTGTATATTCTGTGATCCGCCGCCGGAATTTCGGGAATAACAACGTCATCCGGCAGCATGAACTGAAGATCGACCTGCTGGCGAAAACGGTGACCATACACGATGAGCCCGTAGTGCTCACCAAAAAAGAATTCGATCTGTTGCTGTATTTCATCGGGAACAAAAACCGGGTGATCTCCAAAAGCGCGCTGGCAGAGCATCTTTCAGGAGATGTAGCAGATATGATGGACAGCCACAGTTTTGTATATGCACATATCAAGAATCTGAAAAGAAAACTGAACGAGGCCGGCGGAGGCAATTATCTGAAAACGGTCTACGGTACGGGCTACAAGTGGGAAATATGAACAAACTGCTCAGCAAATCTCTCAAGGCATTCATCCTGTACGCAGGCATTGTGCTGGCTTGCAGTATTCCGGCTTACTATTTCATCATTGACCTCATCTGGCAGCATGAACTGAAAGAGCATAACCTGATCATCAGCGCCAGTGTCAAACAGAATATCCGGAACCTTTCCCTGCCGGGGGAGGATCTGGCGCGTGGCATACAGCTCTGGAACAAACTCCAGCCGGAAAAGCAGTTGAAGCCGGTTGACAGGCTGCAACCGGACAGTACCTACAATATCTACCGTCGGAACCAGTACATTCCTGCCAAAGGGACGGATCGTTTCGAGGGGCTTGTAACCTATTTCGAAATCGATGGAAAGCCCTACAGTCTTACCGTTGAAACCAACATGGAAGAAAGCCACGAAACGATCATCGCCATCGCCGTGATCACTTTTTTCTTCTTTGCCCTGCTGCTCGGCGGCTTTATCTACCTGAACCGGCGCATATCCCGCAGATTATGGCAACCTTTCTACCAAAGCCTCCAAAAGATCAGTCAGTTCGACCTCAACCGTCAGCAGCCGGTAATGTTTGAAAAGACGGACATCGCGGAGTTCGAAGCCCTGAACAGTCATCTGCAAAAGCTGATCAGTGCCAACATTGCCGCATACCGGCAGCAGAAGGAGTTTACCGAGAATGCCTCGCATGAACTGCAAACCCCGCTGGCTATCGTGCAGGGGAAACTGGACCTCCTCCTGCAAAGTAAACCGCTGACGGATGAACAATCCACGATCATCGATGATACGCACACTGCCTTGTCGAGAGTAACGAGGATCAATAAAAACCTTTTGCTGCTGGCGCGGCTGGAGAACAGTCAGTTTAGCGGCAAGGAGATGATCGATCTCGGAGCTTTGCTGGAAAAGACTCTGGCGCTTTTACATGATTTTGCTGAAGACCGCTCGCTCGCCGTGGAAAAGAATATTCCCGCCGGTGTGAAAGTGATGGGCAATAAAATACTGGCCGAGATATTGCTGACCAACCTGTTATCCAATGCCATCCGGCATACGGAGAAGGGGGGAACGGTAACGGTTACACTGAGCGAACATACGCTTACCATCGCCAACACCGGCCGGGAAGCATTGCGCATGGAAAACCTGTTCCAGCGTTTCGGTACGGCCTCTTCTCACACGCCCGGCACCGGCCTGGGACTGGCAATCGTACAGGAGATTTGTCGGCATGATGGCTGGAAAGCCGCATATAGCTTCGGGCAAGGCCGTCATGTTTTCAATATAGATTTCAGGGTCTGGATTCTAAATTCCTTCTAAATCGCTTCCCATCTTTGCATCGTTATCAAAAGTTTTACCAGGATGAAGCGATCCCTTTTTTTGTTGTTAACGATTGTTACCGGTATTGCCACGCAGGCGCAGAATAATAAAGTGACCCTTTCCGGGTTGGTGAAGAGCGCCACCGGCAAGGAAGTGCTGCCGTTTGTGAACGTAACGCTCCACAAAGTGCAGGATAGTGTATTCGTGACCGGCACCATTACCACCGAAGAAGGCCGTTTCTCTTTGGCGGAGATCCCCGGCGGGAAATATTTCCTGAAATTCTCCCATATGGGTTACGTAGTGAAGCTGCAACCGGTGCTGGCAGGACAATTGAGCAATTTCCTTGACCTCGGGACCATCGACCTCCATCCCGCCTCCCGCACCCTCGGCGAGGTATCCGTCACCGCCAAACAGGAAGCTGTATCCGCCAGGATGGATAAGAAAACCTTCAACCTCGGTGAAAATATCAGCCAGGCGGGCGGTTCCGCGCTGGAAGCCATGAAAAACCTGCCCGGGGTGACCGTGGGGCAGGATGGTAAACTGCAACTACGCGGGAGTGATAAAGTGACCGTGTTGATCGATGGAAAACAAACGGCGTTGACAGGTTTCGGCAGTCAATCCGGATTAGATAATATCCCGGCCTCTGCTATCGGGAAGATCGAGATCATCAACAATCCTTCCGCCCGCTACGATGCCAATGGCAATGCCGGTATCATCAATATCATTTACAAAAAGGAGAAGAAGGAAGGATTCAACGGCAAAATAGGCCTCGCCGGCGGCGCAGGTGCATGGTGGGTGAAAAAGGAGAATTACCCCGGCATCCGCCCGCAATACCAGTGGACCCCCAAGGTGAACCCTTCCATATCTCTCAACTACCGGAAGAACAAAGTGAACCTCTTTCTGCAAGGCGATAACCTCTATACCAAAACCCTTAACAAGAACGAGTTTGCGGATCGTTATTACGATCATGGCGATACGATGCGGCAGCAGACGAAAAGGAACCGTACTACCAATATCGTGACTACAAAAGGGGGAATGGACTGGTATCCGGATAACCGCAATACCTTCACTGTTTCCGGCTTGTTCAGCAGTGAAAAAATCCTCGACCGTGGGGATGAACCGTTCTTTAACGGGAACCTTACACAAAGGAAACGCCTCTGGCAGTTCCTGGAAGATGAACTGAAAACCACTGTTACTGCATCCGCCAGCTGGCAGCATAAGTTCAGGCAGCCCGGGCGCCTGCTCAACGCAGGTTTCAACTATACGTTCCACCGCGAGGATGAAAAATATTTCTTCACTAACATCATGCCCGCCTATACCGGACTGGATTCATTCAAACTCATTTCAGACGAACATGTGGCGGACCTGAACATTGATTACGTGCATCCCCTGAAGTATGGCCGGTTTGAAGGCGGTTTCAAATTCCGCAGACGTTACATCCCCACCAATATGCAATTCAAGCCGGGCCTTCATTCCCCGCTGGATACCACCGCCGGTGGATGGGCCAACTACGGCGAAACCATTCCTGCGCTGTATGGGAACTATGTGTTCGAGAACCGGGATTTTGAAGTGGAGGCTGGTTTGCGGGTGGAGTATGTGGACCTCCAATACGAAGTGAATCCCGATCACCGTACTTATAAAAGCGACGGCTATCATTACACACAGCCTTTCCCCAATCTGCGCCTGGCCTGGAAACTGGATGAGCGCAACAAGCTGTCGTTCTTCTACAACCGGCGTGTGGACCGGCCTAACGAGGTGGATATACGAATTTTCCCCAAGTATGATGATGCGGAGATCGTTAAGGTGGGGAACCCCGGCTTGCGCCCGCAGTTCACCAATACATTCGAATTGGGGTACCGCAGCAGCTGGCGGGATGGATACTTCTATGCTGCATTGTATCACAAGATCATGGATGCCACTATTACGCGTATCGCCAGTGTGGTGCCGGGCAGCACGCTGATCTATAACATTTTCCAGAATGCCGGTCGCAGCTACAACACGGGCGCGGAGATTATGCTGTCCCGGAAAGCAGCGCAATGGGGCACTTTCGGCCTGAACCTCACCGGTTATCAGAATACCATTGAGTCGTATACCGTTGTGAACAAGTATCCTGAAGAAAATACTTTCACTGCTCCCCGTAAACAGCTCTTTTCCGGGAATGTGAAGTTCAATAGTCTTTTTCATTTACCGCGACAGGTAGAAGCGCAACTGACGGCCATCTATCTTGCACCGGATATTATCCCGCAGGGTAAAACCTTCGCCCGGTTCTCTGTGGATCTGGGGTTGAAGAAAACCTTGCAGAAAGGAGCGGGCGAGTTGTTCCTGAACGCTACCGATGTGTTGAATACGTTACGGATCAGGAATGAGGTGCAGGGGGCAGGGTTCCGGTATATAAGTACAGATTATTTTGAAACACAGGTAATGCGCGTGGGGTACAACTATAAATTCTGAAAGGGCAATCGCCCGGAAGCTGCTTTGCCCGTAATAGCTCCCAGGCGATTGTGGTTTTTTTTTGACAGCCTAGCTCATCACTATGCCGGCTGATTTGCTGAAAGCTTTTTCAGCTTCTTTGATCTCCTTGGAAGTGGTGGCCACTTCAAGGATGCGTACGGCGGCATCTACCAGTTTGCTTTCAATCTGGTTGTCCTTTACTGCAAAGGAAGCCTGGTAAAAACGAACGGCTGCATTCACCCGGTCTTCCAGGGTGTAATCGGCCATTTCCAGTCCTTTAGGCCTGGGAGGGAATTTTTTAGGCCAGCTGGTTCCGCACCAGTCGTCCTCATAATCCGTGATCAGTTCCAGCAATGCCTGTTTTTGGCCGGCTGCATTCTCTTTGGGAATGTGGGCTAACAACTGCGTTTGCCCGATGATCAGCGAAAGATCCTGGCAAATGATGTTGTCCACATAGCTTTTCCAGCTAAACCTGGCGTTGTAGGGGCGATAAACAGCTGCAATTTCCTGTCCCTGATTAAAACCGTGGTTCTGAAATACCTGGGCTTCCTGCTGCGGGTGGATAGCGTCATACATGGCCGGCTGGATCTTGGCCAACAGTTCCAGCACAATTTTGGTGTCCATATTAGCACGATTTAATAGTGAAGAAATGAGGAATTAAGCGAAGAGCAAGGTACACTTCGACCGGCCTGAACGCCTCAACAGCAGTGTGGATTTACGTATGTTTTACATAAGACGATTGGGTGTGTGGAAATATTTTTCGGAAGAACGCGATTGTAAAATATAGGTCAAAATGAACAGCAGTAGAGCCGGTTTCGCCGCATTCGCAATTTTCCCGTTTTGCAGGAAAGTTCTACTTTTACTACCGCGATAATATCGCAGTAATATCGTTACTATCCTGTCTCGGTTCGGCATTTTCCATCAGGCTCTGCAGATCGTCCAATCAACCAGTCATTAAAAAGAGCAATTTTCGAGATATGGGAAATAGAACGCGTTCAGGTGAGACGGAGGCAGATCATATCACCAGCCTCAGGAACGGGAGCACCATGGCCTTCGGCTATTATTATGATCTTTTCTATCCCCGCCTTGTTTTCTTTGCCGAAGGAATAATAGCAGACCCCTTGTCCGCAGAAGATATTGTAGAAGACGTTTTCATCCGTTTCTGGTACAAACGGACGGATTTTGAAACAGAAAAATACATCCGGTCGTTTTTGTATGTCAGTGTGAAGAATGCATGTTTAGACCACCTGCGCCATCTGGGCGCTGTTTCGCGGTCAGAGGCCAAACTGGCTTATTGGTGGGAAGCGCAGAAAGCACATATAGTGGATATGGAAGAAGAGCGCGAAAAGATCATGCGTGAAGCGATCAGGGCGGAGGTTAGTCAGCAATTGTTTGATGCGATAGAAATGCTTCCCGATAGGTGTAAACAGATATTCAAACTCAGCTACTTTCACAAAATGCACAACCGCAGCGTTGCCGAACAGCTCCGGCTGTCTGTTTTTACCGTAAGGAATCAGAAGGCGATAGCGATGAAAATACTGCGATCTATCTTGCTGCATCAATATATTTATTTTCTTCTCCTGTTGGTACAAACCGCTAAATTTTCGTTATAAAAGTACAGGCATAGTAAATCAAAAACGATTTAGATTTTGGGAAGTGAACCAGCGGGGTAGTCGTACCCTGCTTATCTTTTCATGCTATAAAGAACAAGATGGATAGGAAGGACCAAGATATGGAAAATGCTTTCAGTATCGCCGGGCTGATCATTCATTATATCGATGGCACCATTTCAGAGGCAGAAATGGTGGTACTGGAGGATTGGAAGAAGAAGAACGAAGCCAATCAGGCATTGTTTGAAGAACTTACCTCGATGAGGGACATAGATCAGGTTTACGTCAAAATGCAGGCAGCCCGGAAGCACGGAAAGCAAAGGCGCCTGGATATCATAAGCAGGATCAGGCCGGAGGAAGGACGGTACCGGAAGTGGGGGAAAATGGTCATAGCAGCATGCATAGCGGCCTTCCTTGTATTGCCCGCCAGTATATGGATTTATTTCAACCATTGGGAACATGCAATGCTTGCGCTGAACAAGGATATTGACATCATCAGGCCGGGGGGAAAGAAGGCATTGCTGCAACTGGCGAACGGGAATGTAATAACATTATCCGGTCATGAAGATACTGTCATTCGCACCGGCATATCCCGAACGATCAGGAACAGGGAAGGAATACTGGATTTTACCGGAGGAGCAGGAGATGACAGGGGTACTATTACATTGAATACCCCGAAGGGTGGAGAGTATGAGGCTGTTTTGGAAGATGGCACACAGGTGTGGCTCAATGCCGCATCGTCCCTTGAACTGCCTGCGCGGTTCGCAAGTGAAGAACGACGTGTGGCTGTTGCAGGAGAGGTTTATTTCTCGGTGGCGCATGATGCGCGGCGGCCTTTCATCGTTACAGTGAACAATGATATCGATATACAGGTGTTGGGAACACAATTTAATGTAAAGGCATATTCGGATGAGCTGGATGAGCAACGGGTAACACTGGTTTCGGGACGCGTATTGGTAGGGCGAAAGGGCCAGCGGCATTTGTTGCTCGTGGCGGGAAGATCCGTAAAGGTTGGCAGGGATGGCAGTTTGCAGGTGGAAAACGCAGATATCACCGCCGTTACAGGCTGGAAAAACGGATTGTTCGTTTTCGATCATGCCAGAATGGGCGTGGCTATGCGCCAGATTGCGCGATGGTACGATGTAAAAATAAACTATGCCAGTGGAATTATTCCGGATAAAACAATATTCATGGGGAAGATGGAACGACAGGCAGATATTTCCAGTGTAATGCGACTCATGGCGCTTACCGGAACCTTCAAATTCAGGATACAAGGCAGGGAGGTCACCATTCTTCCGCCTGGTTGACCCACATTGTTTGCTACACCACAGTAAACACTTAATGGTCATGAAATGGATATTTTTTACACTATGGGTTAGTTTAAGTTCGATCGTATCCCCGGCACATTCACAGCAAAAATTCAGCATCGACCTATCTAATGCTACGTTGAAAGATGTTTTCAACCTGATAGAACGTCAGAGTGATTACGTTGTGTTGTATACGGAAGACCAGCTCAATTCCTCCAGGGTCATAAAGAGGCTCCGGTTGAAGGATGCAAGGCTCGATGAAGTATTGATGGCCAGCCTTTCCGGGCAGGGCCTTGCATTCAGGATAGCCGGCAAAACGATCGTTATTACTCCTGCTCCGGCCACGCAGCAGGATCAGCATGAAGTTGTGCGGGAGGTGGGAGGCAGGGTACTGAATGAGAAAGGAGAACCTGTAGCCGGCGCAACCGTGAAGATCGGTAGTACCGGCCGGATCGTATATAGCGATGTGGACGGATGGTTCACAATAACGGGTGAGGGGAATAATGCGGTGCTTACTATCTCCAGTATCGGCTATGAAACCATTACCGTTTCAATGAAGCCAGGCGAAAAACTCGTTGTTATATTGAAAGAAAAAATAAGTCAGCTGGACGAAACGGTGGTGATCGCATATGGAACTTCCCTGAGGCGCAATCTCACAGGATCCGTCAGCAGGGTTACAGGAGAGGAGATAAGAGAGCAGCCCGTATCGAACCCGCTGGCTGCACTCGAGGGGAGAGTACCCGGATTGTACATCAGTCAGAATACCGGTGTGCCCGGAGGGTCTTTCAATATACAGATACGAGGTATTAACAGCCTCCGTTTTACGAACGGGAATGATCCGCTGTACATCATTGATGGTGTACCTTTTACGGCAACATCCCTCAGCGCCCCGGCCCTGAGCATCGGTATCACCCGGCAGGGAAATCCCTTCACCAGCATTAATCCTGCCGACATAGAAAGTGTGGAAGTGTTAAAGGACGCGGATGCTACAGCTATCTATGGTTCCCGGGGCGCCAACGGTATAGTGCTGATCACTACGAGGAAAGGTACGGCGGGAAAAACGAAGGGAACCATCAATGTTTACACAGGAGGAGGAAAAGTTTCCCGTACCATGAGCCTGCTCAATACGCAACAATACCTCATGATGCGGAAAGAAGCATTTAAGAACGATGGCGCTGTTCCCCAGTCTTATGATTATGATCTGAAGGTATGGGATTCCACGCGTTATACGGACTGGCAAAAAGAGCTCATCGGCGGAACGGCGCTGGTGACGGATGTTCAGGCATCGGTATCAGGCGGGGACGCACATACCCGGTTCATAGCAGGGGGAGGCTACAGGCATGAATCCACCGTCTTCCCGGGAGATTTTGCACTGAATAAAATATCCGGACATTTTAACGTGTCTCACAGCTCAGCGAACCAGCGGTTTAGGGCCAACCTCTCCGCAAATTATGCCACCAGCGCCAATCGTTTACCGTTTTCCGATGTCACATTTACTTCGCTTACACTTCCACCGAATGCCCCGGCCGGGTATGACAAGAGTGGAAACCTGAACTGGGAGAACAATACCTTCAACAACAATCCTTATGCAGTATTCGCCAGAACATACCGGACCAGTGACGAGAACCTGCTCGGTAACCTGTTATTGGTGGGGGAAGTGATAAAAGGTTTGCAGGTAAAAGTCAGCGCCGGATATGGCAGCATCAGGTTCAACGAGATACAGATCATTCCCAAAAGCTCCTTTAATCCTGCCTTTGGGCTGACTTCAGGTTTTACGAACACCGCCTCAAGAAATATCAGAACATGGATCATTGAGCCGCAAATAACCTATAACAGGGCGCTCGGAGCCGGCAGGCTGGAGGCCCTTGTTGGCGCAACTTTCCAGGAGAATGTTACAGACGGGATCTATATCGCCGCCACAGGATTCAGCAGCGATGCATTGCTGGAGAATATCAGCGCGGCTTCAAGTATCCAGGTATTTAATAATGATTATATCCGGTATCGGTACAACGCTGTTTTTGCCCGGTTGAACTACAATTGGGAAGGGAAATACATCGTCAATCTCACGGGCCGGCGGGACGGATCAAGTCGCTTCGGGCCGGGCAAAAGATTTGCCAGCTTCGGTGCTGCGGGGGCAGCGTGGATATTTACACAGGAGAACTTCATCAGAAATGCGTTGCCTTTCCTGAGCTTTGGTAAACTGAGAGGCAGCTATGGAACTACCGGCAGCGATCAGATCGGGGATTATCAATATCTGGATACCTGGGCATCCGTCACAAATCCTTACCAGGGCATTTCCGGTCTTAGCCCGGATCATCTGTTCAACCCGGACTATCGGTGGGAGATCAACAGAAAGCTGGAGGGGGCCCTGGAGTTAGGATTCCTGAAAGATCGTATCCTCCTTTCCACCAGCTACTACCACAATCGTTCTTCCGATCAACTGGTGGGCTACCCGCTACCATTCACTACCGGGTTCTCTACCATACAATCCAATCTGAACGCAGTAGTACAAAATACCGGTGTGGAGATTGTGGTGAGTTCAGGGAATATACAACGGAACCACTTCACCTGGAACACCTCCTTTAATTTAACCATACCGCGGAATAAGCTGGTGGCCTATCAGAACCTGGCGGGTTCCCCTTACGCCAATATCTACGTAGTAGGTAAGTCGCTCTACCTGAAAAAAGCCTTCCATTATACCGGGGTGGACCCGCAGACGGGAATATACCAGTTTGAAGACGTGGACAAGGACGCAAAAATAACGTGGCCTAACGACCTGCAACCACTTAAAGAGGTTACGCAGCGATATTATGGCGGATTGTACAACAGCCTGCAGTATAAGGGCTGGAAGCTGGATGCTTTGCTGCAGTTTGTGCGACAGACTGGCTTTAACTACCTGTATCTCGGTTTTCTTGTACCCGGTCTGATGTTTAACCAACCGGCTCTCGTTATGAACCGCTGGCAGAAACCCGGCGATGTAACGGATGTCCAACGGTTCACACAAACATTCGGGGCGACTTACACAGCCTACAACAACGCTTCTTCTTATGGAGATAATGCCATCAGCGACGCATCTTTCATCCGGTTGAAAAATATAACCCTTTCGTTCAGCTTCCCGGATGCCTGGTTAAAGAAAGTGCACCTGAAAGAGGGAATCATTTACGTACAGGGACAGAACCTTTTCACGATCACCAATTACCAGGGACTGGATCCGGAAAATCAAACTACGAGGGCTCTTCCTCCTTTAAAGATGCTGACGGCAGGGCTCCGGCTTACTTTTTAAAACCTTGTTCATCATGCAGTGTAAACGCTTATTACATATCATTGGTCTTGGCTGTTTAATACTTGTTGCTTCCTGCAGGAAGTTCACAGATGTAGGCACGCCGAGGACGCAACTGACGGGAGCTACAGTCTTTACGAGCGATGGTACCGCCATAGCAGCCATGACGGGCATCTACAGTAAAATGATGGGAACAAGCAGCAGTTTTATGAATACACAGGTCAGCCTGCTGCCGGGCCTGTCTGCGGATGAATTGACAAACTATTCCACCAATACCAGTCAAGGCGAATTTTACAGCAATGCCCTTTCTACCACAAACTTCAATATCATGTTGCTCTGGAGGGACATTTATGTTTATCTCTTTCAGGTGAATGCCGTTATTGAAGGACTTACGGGTTCTACAGGGCTTACAGCCGGGGTGAAAAGCCAACTGGAAGGAGAAGCCAGATTTTTCAGAGCGCTCTGCTATTTTCATCTCGTTAACCTGTTTGGGGACGTGCCTTATGTTGTAACCACTGATTATCGTACCAATGCACTTGTTGCCCGTGCACACGTGTCTGATATTTACCAGAAGATTATTTCCGATCTGAAGGATGCTCAGGGTCTGCTACCGGGAAGCTATTCCACTGTTGAACGCGTAAGACCCGTTAAGTGGGCTGCCACCGCATTGCTGGCAAGAACGTACCTGTATACAGGCGATTGGGTGAACGCGGAGGCGGCAGCTACGAGTGTTATTAATAACTCAGCTGCTTATAATCTTGTAAAGAACCCGGACAGTGTATTCCTGAAGAACAGCAACGAAGCTATCTGGCAATTAATGCCGGTTGTGCCAGGAATCAATACTTATGAAGGGAATGTATTCATCCTGACCGGCATGCCCACATCCGTTGCAATCAGCAATGCCCTGCTGAATGCTTTTGAGCCCGGCGACGTCCGTAAAACCAGCTGGACCAAAAGCATCACGATAGGCACCAGCACATATTATTATCCCTACAAGTACAAGATCAAAGCGGGTACGCCTGTAACAGAGTATTCCATGGTACTGCGTTTGGCGGAACAATATCTCATCCGTGCGGAAGCCAGGGCACAGCAGAACAACATCAGCGGTGCGGTGGCTGACCTGAATATACTACGGTCAAGGGCGAAACTGGCCGATCTTCCTGTTTCACTTTCAAAATCACAAAGCCTTGCGGCTGTAGAGCAGGAAAGGAGGGTAGAACTTTTTACAGAATCAGGCCACCGATGGATGGACCTGAAACGGACCGGCAGGGCAGATGTAGTATTCGGACCGATCAAGCCGGGCTGGAAACCCACGGCTGTATTATATCCTGTTCCCCAATCAGAATTACAGAACAACCCAAATATGACGCAGAATGCCGGGTATTTTTAAACAACTGGTAATAACAACTTTCCTGGTGATTATCTATTCCCTGCCTTTGCTGGCACAGGGTACAGAGATGCCGGACTATCCCGAAGTGGGCAAACCCTGTCCCGATTTTGTACTGAAGCGGGTAATGCACTATCCCGCAAAGGAGGTTGCGCTGAAAGGAAGCAGGGGGAAATGGGTGATCCTGTATTTCTTTGCTTCCGGCTGCGTCTCCTGCTTCGGAAATTTTCCGAGGCTGGACCGGTTGCAGCAGGAGATGAAAGACAGGGTGACTTTTTTTCTCGTGGCGAAGGATGATAAATATATCAGGCCAACCTATGAAAAGTTCCGGAAGCGTTATGATCTGCATCTGCCCATTGCCTATGATACGATGTTGTTCAAAAGGTTCGGTATTAATACCGTACCGCATGTATTATGGATCGATGATAAAGGTATTGTAAAAGCGGTTACTTCTTCTGCAGATATCAAAGACAGCGTGATTCATGCCTTTCTTGAAGGACGTGATCTGAAGCTGGCTGTAAAACCGAACAAATTTCAGCAGGAAGGTGTAAAATACAAGTATGCGTATGATAAACCTCTTTTAACAGATCATAATGGGGGAGAGGATACGGATTTTCTGTACAGATCCCTGTTGACGGACTGGAACAGAGACCTTGGGGTTTGGGTGGGAAGTTACCTGAATTCCCGGTTCGGTAACAAGGTGCAAATTGTAGGAGCAAGCCTCCCTAACCTCTATTATCTTGCCTATGGAGATACCCTTCCGCCCTGGCCCGGGGAAACAGCGAATGAGCCGGACTGTTACGGGAAATTCTGGTTCCGGCCTGTCTTGGAAGTGGCGGACAGCCTTCCGTTCCAGGCGGATTTTGACTTCGGAAGGAACATGTATTCCTACAGCCTGATCGTACCGGTCACAAAAGCCTCTACGGCATATTTGCAGGAGATCATGCAATGTGACCTGCAGCATTATTTTGGATATGATGTGCGGGTGGAAACGAGGAAGATGCCTTACTGGCAGCTGACAGCCACGGAATCCGCGAGGAAGCACCTGAGAACAAAAGGTCTGGGAGCCGGATGGAACGGCTCTCATGCAGGCGGCGCATTAAAAAATGCGCCGGTTAGTCTACTGCTTCGGTTATTATGGTCTTATTTTCAGGATGAGCCCCCATTCATTGATGAAACCGGTATAACAGGTCATATTGATGTTGTGATCAAAGCTATTATGACAGATTTTAATGATGTTAAAAAGGCACTGCAGAAGAATGGGCTTTTCCTGCAACAGGGAGAGAAGGAAATGCAGGTGATTGTAATCCGCGATCACGGAAGAACTTATCCGGGAATTTCAGCTGGTAGGCAATAAGGTAATGGCTCTGCAGCGCTACCAGTGTATTGCCGAACACCCGGAAGCTACTGACCTTGTGACCCTCCACATCAGGAAGATAGAAGCTGAATTGATAATGCCCGTTCGCGGCGGAATACACATCTATTACGGATTGCCCGCTGAACTGTTTTCGCGCCTCATTGTCTGCCTTTAATGCAGAATTCACGAAGAGCCAGTTGCCGGACACACAGCTTGTTTTGTTGACATATACCGGAGGGGCGGCCATGGAAGTTGTACCTGTTGAAGAGATTTCCACAGGCTTTATTTTTGCGGTACTGTTGGTATCAATGGTATTGCCGCTGTAAAGGAGGTTCAAACTGGTATCGGTAACCACGAACTGATTGCGGTAAAAGTATACATAGGCCACATAAGGCGGGTTTGCATTGTAATGCAGCATACCGTCCGTGCAGAATACCCCGTCTACCTGCTTTTTCAGGATATCCGGCGCATATCGTCTGCCGGAAGTATCCGTCGTAAGTTTTGTTAGTATGTTCTGATGTAATTTCCGGTCATACGTTCTCATAACAAGTGAAGTGGCGGATACGGGGATAGCCTGGCTGGAAGAAATATGCGGATTTTCAATGCACGGAGTCAATTGAAGATCGGAAAGACTGCCGCGCAGCACAGTTGAGGTTAAACCCTCGATCATGTAAACATATGGGGAATCCACTTCGATATGAAGGCCATACATCATCAGTTCTGTAGCCGGCGGGATGCTGATGTGAGCGCTGAATGTATCGGTGAAGGTATGATCTGCCACATACAATTCAAGCGGGTCGTACGGGTTAACAACGTAGACATACTTTGAAGTGCCTCCCGCAATGTAGCGGTCCCTGCTATGGAGATCCATTACTCTCTGCGTGACGGTAACATGGGGAGGGAACATCCGGATGAAATTATTCTTCCCGTAGTTGTGTTGGATGGACAGGAAGTAAAGCAGCGTGACGAGCGCTATACTACTGAACAGTATGGAGAGGATGGTGATGAAGGATGCCTTTTTCATGATCATATATCATATGGGATAAGAAGGCTGCCACAGCCTCGTTGCGGCAGCCTTTTTTGTTAGCAATCACCTGTCAGGGTGTTGGCCGTTTGAACTGGATGGTGCATTGGTTATCCTGGTAAACAATGTTAGTGTTCATCGTACAGGTGAACTGAGAAACAGTATCGCAATCCGCGGGGAGGGCAATACCTGTACAGCCACTAGGCAGCAGTTTCCAGGCGTTCGGTTGCCATTTAGAGGCATTTGCATTTGTTACAACAGCTCCTGCAATAGCGAGCGCAAATGCTGCAATCCCGATCACATTTCTGAATTTTTTCATGGTCAATGAATTTTTTCTGATGGTTAAACGATATACCTACTCTTTTCCAGGTTTTCGGTTACCCCTGTTTTCATTGCAATAAAAATTAGTTAAAGGGCAGGATGTTCGGACGGCTGCCGTTGATACAAAACGATGCCCGCCAACGCCAATAGTGCGAAAAAGATGTTGAACATCAGGTGCTGGTTCCAGGTCATATGCTGTAATACACCTCCACAGGAGCAGGGAACAAAACTGCTGAACCTCGTGATCACAATGATATAGGTAGTGAACATGATCATCAGGCCAAAGGCAGCGTACAAAGCAGGTAGTCGCCACCGTCGTATAAGCAGCATAACGGCCACGGATATCTCAATAGCGGGAACCATCCAGGCAACCCAGCCTGCATAGGAAGTAAGCATAGGGGATTGCCCGAGGTCAAGTCTGAACTTCCCATAGTCCAGCAGCTTGCTTGCAGCCGCGTAAACAAATAGAATGATATATAGCAATATGATAACTTCCAGCAGCAGTTTCCCTGCTACCCGTAATTTCCTGCTCATATTTGGATGTTTTAAAGATGGATCGAACTGACAACAGCGCCCTGTTTGGGAATATTTAATTCTCAAGCCTCATACGTAAAATAGTACTGCATCTTAAATAATCGGAAGCGGCGTTTATGAAAACATAGCAGTATTCCTGCTCAGATATGGAAAATAGTAAATAGTAGATGTTCTCCCCTCTAGCTGAACCACGTCTCAAGCTATTTACCCGATGCCTAATGTATTTTCTGTTACAAAGTTCCTGACTCTTTTTGAAAAGTAGGTGTGAAAAGCGAAATAAAGTTTTGCTTTCGATTGCACACACGCTATGTTTGAATTCGGATCATTTTCTCAACTGTCCGGGCGGATATCCAAAGTGCTTTTTAAAAGCATTGCTAAAGTTGGAGTGATTGCTGTATCCTGTTTCGAGTGCAATCTCCTTTACTGATTTTTCTCCTGAACGTAAAAGCTCCTTTGCTTTTTCCATCCGCAATGTTAACAGGAATTCGTACACAGGCATACCGAACAGAAGTTTGAAAAGTTTGCGCAGCATCCATTCATTGATACCCCCTACACGGGCCAGCTCTTCGCAGGTACAGGGTTGATCGTAATGTTTCAGCAGATAGTCTTTTACTGAGATCACTTTGTCCTTGTCTCTTTTTTTGAAAATAAAGTTATCCGTGTCGTTGATCAGCTCCCTGGAAAAAGCGAGGAGTAACAGTTCCAGGCATTTGCCTTCGAGGAAAAGGGTCCTGAGATCGTCCCGGTACTCGCATGACTGGATCTGCCGGATAGTGGTGAGGATGTTGTCACAAGCCATCCGGTTAGGATGAAACAATTTTCCTGCGTGGCCGGTATACTGCTTGTCCAGGAATTTGTTCAATAATGGTATGTGATCGCACCATTTCGCCAGGTAAGCTTGTTTAAAGCGGATATCCACCATCTCATAGCGGCCGTTTGTAAATGGTGCGTTGATCACAAGATCTTCCCCGAATAGCAGGTTGTACTCTTTTTCACTGAATGGAATATTACCGATGCCCTGTATAAAATAGGAGAATGTTCCTGAAAGGCATACGTAGAGGTCCAGCAGTGGAATGTCTGCGGTTGTGTGCAGCAGCATCGATCGTTTAGCATGCAGATCCAGAAACCAGAAACAGGCATCCTTACACACTGTTTCTATCAGGGATGCATAGCCGGATTTTCCCATTTGAATGATATGGTTTTTGTCAGGATGAGGGCTGTCAGTGTCCTCTTGGGGAAAAGAGCACTGTAGAACCTTAACAGTTCCATCAGCAATAAATTGGAAAGTGATCATTAGTGCTTGATTTATTTGTTCATTTTTCTCGTACCGGGGTTAGGGAAATAAGGAGAAACGTCAGATTAAAGTCAGGTTAAAGTAATGCGGAGTTATAAGATATGAAGCTGCTTCGCAAAACTAGACATTTTTGTTGCGGCAATTTTGCAGTGGGGCAGGATGGGTTTTCCCATTCACTCCTGTGAATTCTAAAAAAGAAACGCCGCGGGGAGTGTTCCCTGCGGCGTTTCAACAGCATTAACGGAGTTAGTGGTTATAGTCGAAGTTAACCATCCACTGAATGCCGAATTTGTCGGTGAACATCCCGAAGAGTGCACCCCAGAATGCCTTGTCCAGCGGCATCGTAACTTCCCCGCCGGCTGACAGACCATTGAAGAGTCGTTTTGCTTCTTCTTCGCTGTCTGCACCGATGGCGATGGAATAGTTATCGCCACGGGCTGGGGCGCCCATGCTGGGCATACTGTCACTACCCATCAGTACCGTATTTTTCCCGATCGGGAGGGATACGTGCAGCACCCGTTTGCCGTCCTCAGGATTACCCTGGAACTCCTTGGGCATGTCATCAAAGTGTTGAATGGCGGTGAATTCTCCGTTGAAAACGGATTTGTAGAAGTTGAATGCTTCTTCGCAGTTGCCACCAAACGTCAGATAAGGATTTACAGCAGCCATGTTTTGTTGTTTTTGAATGTGATACGATTATTTTTGCTCGAGCAGGGTTTTGAGGTTTGTTAATCCCACATTCAGATCATCCCCGATCATTTTGTCCATATTCATGAACAGGCGCATGATGTTCATGGGATAGGGCATCTTTCCGGCAAAGCCCCATTTCACTTTGGTTTGATTGTCGGGCGTCGCTTCCGTGCTCATATAGGCGGTAGCGGTAGAGGCAAAAGGTTTTATAAAGCGAAGTTCATAATCGATCCGGTCGCCTTCCGCGATCTTTTTGATCTCCTGTTCGCCCTTGCCTACATTTTTCTCCTGGCTGTCCCATGTGGATACAGCGCCTATGGTACCGTCCGTTCCCCGGTATTCCATTTTCGCATTCGGGTCCATTTTAGCCCATTTGCTGAACTGAGGCTGGTTCTTGAGATATTTTATGAAATCGAAGACTTCCTGTTTGGGCTTGTTGATGGTGATCTCCCGCTCAACGAGGTAGTCTTTCTTTACAAATAAAGCCACGATCAAAGGGATAGCGATCAGAATGAGGATAACGATGAGAATCCATTTTAAAATTTTCATAGTGTGCGTGTTTAAGTTATAGTTGATTGATGTGTTTAGCTAATGAATAATACTCACCTGTTGATGCCTTTTGAGCTTCAAACTTACGACTGTTGACCGATTCGCGAAGAGGTTATATAAGACAATATACGGGGGCAATTACGACATTGTCAACCATTTACGATTATTTAACGATGCAAAATAATAAAAGTTCACCTCATTTCTTTTTACGGGAACTGAATTCAGGCAGTATATAGCTGTATACATCGTAACGCAGCTCGCTCCAGGCGCTTTCCCGGGGGAAGGGGGTACCGGGGTACAGCGGAGTGTCCTGCGGTACGTGCACAACTTTGATGCGAACGGCCGGCTGGTTCCTGGTGAGATGCGCGGGGATGAGGAATTCATCGTCCCGGAACCGGCGGTTGGATGTTTGCACCTTGTAGAGGCGTTTGTCCAGTTCACCCCTCGGGTCTGAATATACACAGGTATTGGAGCCTGCGAGGTACCAGGTACCCGCATGTTCCCATTTGGCCTTGCCGGAAGCCGGAGAAACGTAAACTTCCGCGCGCTGGTTCGGAATGCTGTAATCCAGCGTCCGGCGTAACAGCGCGCCTAAGTTATCATGACGGAGTTTTATGGTGAATTCAGAGCTGCCTTTCGTGAACCGGCCGTTCTCTTCATGCGCGGGGTATACTTCTTTACCTGCCAGCTGTGCCTTGTACGCGGCTGCTTTCACAGAATCCATCCCTCCCCAGGCTTTCATCGGAAAGCTGTCGATTCCCCATTCATAACGGGAGCGGATCATTTCCACAGGTGAGGCTTCCGGGGAATGATAGGCGTGGCTTTGTTCGCTGGCTGCGTCCCCTACATCCAGGGCATCCGTTTTAACAAGGGACGCTGCAGGCAGACCGTACCAGTAAGTGAGCGTTTCATAATGTTCTGTGGACAGGTTTTCGCCACCATGCTCCAGCCGGATCACCGCTCTTTTGCCGAAGGGCATCAGATCCGCCAGCAGGAAGCGGTAGGCAGATTCAATCAGGTCTTTT
Source organism: Chitinophaga niabensis (assembly GCA_017849435.1). Taxonomy (GTDB): domain Bacteria; phylum Bacteroidota; class Bacteroidia; order Chitinophagales; family Chitinophagaceae; genus Chitinophaga; species Chitinophaga niabensis_A. Next base: position 139,631 of record JAFIGY010000019.1, on the reverse strand, counting down.
TCATGCCGGGCGTCTTTTTTGTTCTGCGCACCGAGGGGATGGCCGGCCAATGGCAGGGTCATATTCTGGCCGCCCCAATAATCGCCGCCGCCGCCCCATTCTTCCGTGCCGGTACCGTAGGCCTGCGGTGTTTGGCTGTCGTCAAAGAAGAACCGGGGATCTCCTTCGAGGGTACCGAGGAAACCGTTGTGGGAAAAGATGAAAGACATGCCCACAAAGTTGCCGGACCATTGCTGATGCCCTTCCGCGCCCTGTGTATCCAGCAGGGTAAGGTCTTTGCCGGGCTCAGGTTCCGGGATGTCTTTATAAGTAGCGTGGAAATAGGCATTGTGCCGCTCCGGCAGTTTACCAGGTTCATACCGGATCTCATATCCGATCTCCGTATTCCCCGGCTGAATGCCGCTGAGGGTGATGGAGGCGGATTGGAAGAAAGGCATCGGGTAGTAACAGCCCAGTTCCACTTTCTTATTCGTATAGTCGTAACGGATATTAACGGGAAACCCTTTCACCAAAAACTCCCTGTTATCGCGATTGTATAATGTGCCTGCACCGAAGAACAGGCAGAGCGGTGCATCCACGGAAGGTTCCGCTGCACCGTCCCAGATGATCTGCAGGCGCATACGCTCCAGTTCCAGGGCTTGATCCATCGGCAGTGTGAGCTTGAATGCCCGGATAGTGGCGCCGGCATTGATCTTCGGCAGTTGCAGGCTTTCTTTGTTCAGCAGCAGCCGGCCACTTTTTTTGGTGATGTTCTGTGGCGCGATGTCTGTTCCCGCGCGGTTGAGGAGGTCCGTCACATCCTTCGCCGGCGCCTCATCGATGTTCCAGGAACGGATGGGGCGGGAGAGGGACTTTTCATTGGCATACTGGTGATAGATGTAATAACCGGTTCCATAACGGGTTCGGCTATACGCCAGTTGCAGGGATTTCTCGAATGGAATGGGCGCCCATACAAGATCTGCCCCTTTGGTAACGCTCCAGGTCCAGGCCAGTGGTTGCGGGAATGCTTTGGCAGGAATGAATTCCGTGGTCTTGAACACTTTTTTCGCGTTCACCGGGTCGCTGGTGCCCGTTTCCTGCACGATATTGTCTTTCCCGTCCACCACGTAATGCCAGGGGCTGCCGTGCCAGTGGTTGGTGCGGACGAAATACAATACACCCTTGCCCGCCACGTCCAGCGTCACATTGCGGTCTTCTTCCCCCATGAAGAGGAAGTGACTCGCATCGGCGGATTCGTTGCCGCCGCGGCGGTCGTAGGTGCTGCGCATGTACGCGCGTGCGCCGATGCGCTGCATGGACCATTTATCCCACATGCGGTAGGCATCGGGTCCGACGGGAATGACGGGGAGGCCCTGGGCTTCGGCCTGCAATGCGATCAAAAGCGGAATACATAACGTGGAAATAAATCTTTTCATGAAACAAGGATTTGATATGGAAATATCCAAAATAAGAAGGATTACCGGATTTTCATAGGCATCAGAGGCCAATCCGATGTTGTCACAATCATTACAGATAACATGATCGTGCTGCTATCCTCCGGCCCTTCCCCTCAAAAAAAATTATCCGAATTGAATTTTATTTGCTACTTTTTCGCTCAGAGTTTGTTATGAGACCAGCCCAGGCACAATATCTTGACCATTGGTATGCACAGTTCCACGACCATCTTCTCCGCCTCGCCCTTCGCTGGGGGCATGGAATGGAAGAGAGCAGGGACCTCGTGCAGCAGTTTTTCCTGGAACTGCTGCAAAAGCATCCTGACCCCGATACCATCCTCAACCCGCAAGCCTATCTCACCCGCTCATTCAGCCGTAAAATGATCGATGATTACCGGAAGGCCCGCCAACAGCAACGCCGGATGCTTCCGCCGCATGAAGCCGCTTATGAGCCTTCCGTGCTGGAAAATATCGTGCGCCTGCAAGCCAATGAAGAACTGATGCATCATCTGCGTGCCGCCTACGGAGCTCTGCCCGCCCGATGCAGGAAAATGATATACCTGAAATATTTTGAAGGGCTTACCACGGAGCAGATTGCCGAAAGAACGGGACTGAATACACGTACCGTATATAATAACCTCTACGAAGGCATCAAAGCCCTCCGCCAGGCACTCCAAAGCACTTACCCCCGCATGAAGCTGGCCGCCATGTTCTCCCTGCTGCCACTGCTTTAAACAGCATTAAAAAAAAATCCCGGAAAAAGTTGGTAAATACCGGTACTGTTTACGTCTGTATAAAAAAGACCTACATGCCGGATCGTTATGAGGTAGAACAGCTGGTAATAGATGATTCCTTCATCAACTATTGTTTCAGGAGGAACGAAGCGGATACGGCCTTCTGGGAAGGCTATCTCGCCGCACATCCGAATGAAGCGCATACGATCGCGGAAGCCCGGGACCTGGTGTTGAGTATCTCCCTTGTAATAACAGAGGAGGTTTCCCTGACACCGGAACGGGGAAAAAGGGATCTTCGCAAAGTATTGGCCATTGCGGCTTCTGTAGTGGTGATAGGGTTCAGCGCTTTTTTCCTGCTGAAAAGAAACGGGCACACGCCGGCAATACCTGACGTACCGCTTCAGCCCAATATTTTCATCACTGCTATGGCTGAGAAGAAAACGATCCGGCTCCCGGATAGCTCTGTGATCATTCTTAATGCAGGTTCCGAACTACGGCTGGACGAAGATTTCGGTCGGCATACCCGCCATGTGCATTTGCAGGGAGAAGCGCTTTTCGATGTAAAGCCCAATGCAGAGGAACCTTTTGTGGTAAAAGTGGAAGGATATGAAGTAAAAGTGCTGGGCACTGTATTTAATGTGAAGGCTTACCCCGGCGAAAAGAAAAGCGAAACCTCCCTGATCAGCGGCAAAGTGGAGATCTATCTTCCGCATATGGCATCCGCGTACAAAACCCTTCACCCGAAAGAAAAATTCGTCATCCATAAAACCCTCCGGCCGGTAGCGGCAGACGCTTTGCCGGAGCCATCCAAAACCGCTATTCTCCCGCTTTCCTACAACCGCACCAATGTAAACCTGGAAACCGCCTGGTCCCGGAACCACCTCGTATTCGAGAACGAAACCTTCGCCGATATCCGCGGAAGGCTGGAACGTTGGTTTGACGTGCAGATCGTATTTGAAGATCCGGCAACAGCGCAATACAGCTTTACTGCCAACTTCGAGAAGGAAAACATCGAACAGGTGATGAAAGCCTTGCAGGCTTCTTATCGCTTTACCTACAATATGGAAGGAAAAACCATCAGGATCGGTCACCAAAATCCACGTCAATAAATAAAAAAAGAAACGTAACTGAAACTAAACTGACAGCAACAAGGGTCAACCCGACAGCCGGCATTTAAAGAAAAAGGGAGCGCAGCTGGAACCTGCTCTCCCTGTTAAAAACAGGAGCGTATGTATAAAAAATACATACCGGCCTCGTATTTCTAACATTTAAACCTTTACTAAGGTATGAAAAACACTTGTATTAAACCGCTTCCCGGAGGCGTGTTTAAAAAGATTCTACTTATGAAACTTCGAATCGTATTGCTACTCGCCGCCTCATTGCAGGCAATGGGGTATGAAGGGAATTCGCAGGACAGGGTCAGCGTCGATTTCCACAACACCCGGCTCACCAGGGCATTGAAGGAGGTGGAAAAGAAAACGCAGTTCCGCTTTGTGTTCAGCAATCAGGTGTTGAACGATCAGCTGAAAATAACAGTCAATGCAGAAGATGCGCCGGTAATCGTACTCCTCGAAAAGATGCTGGCAGGCACCGGCCTGATGTACAACCTGATGGAGAACAACCTGGTGGTGATCAAACGGGAGGAGAATTCAGAAGATGCGATCACCGTGAAAGGAAAAGTGACGGATGTGAGGGGCATTCCGCTTCCGGGCGTGAGCATTATCTCCGGCCCGGGGAAAGGCACTGTGTCCAATGAAAAGGGAGAATACTCGCTCCGCGTTGATCCGGCCGGCACGCTTACTTTCAGCTATATCGGCTATACGACGGAAGCAGTGAAAGTAGGAGGAAGGATGACCATTAACATCACCTTGAAAGAAAGCACGAATACGGAACTGGGAGAAGTGGTGGTGGTAGGGTATGGGACGGTGGAGAAACGGGACCTGACCAGCGCTGTAAGCAAGCTGACGCAGAAGGATCTCATTGCTGGTACAGTATCGCCACTGCTGGCTATCCAGGGGAAAGTGCCCGGACTTTCCATCAGCTCTTCCAATGGCACGGACCCTAACGCCTCCGTATCGCTGCAGCTGCGCGGGGTAAACTCCATCAATGCCGCACAGGGCCCGTTGATCGTGATTGACGGTATTCCGGGTGGCAGCATCAATTCTGTGGTGAAAGAAGATATTGAATCCATCAACGTGCTCCGCGATGCCTCTGCGGCAGCTATCTATGGCACCCGCGCCTCCGGCGGCGTGATCCTCATCACTACCAAAAAAGCGAAGGCAGGCGCGCTGAATGCCAGCTTCACCAGCGAGCTTTTTCTGGAAACGGTCCGCCGCAGGCCGGAATCGCTTTCGGCGGAAGAGTTCCTGGCCAATAAACGGGGACAGGATTTCGGGTACAAAACGGACTGGTACAAGGAAGTGACCAACAAATCGCCCATCAGCCAGCGTTATGTGCTCAACCTGAACGGCGGTACGGAAAACGCACAGGTCTACGCTTCCTTCATGATGCGCGATGCCGTGGGCATGGCCATCGAATCGCAAAGAAAAGAATGGAGCGGTCGCATGAACAGCAGTTTCCGTTTGTTCGACGGTGTGGCCGAGCTGAACACCAATGTCAGCTATTTACAGGCCAACGCTGCTTTCAGTGATAACGGCATCTTTAATATGGCGCTGGTACTGAACCCCACCGAAACGCCTTATGATCCCAATGATGTAACGGGCTACAAGGTCATGACGGGCGGGTTTGATTATTTCAATCCCGTGGCAGAAGTTCGGTTGCGGAAAGACCTGGGGCAGTATAAATACCTGTTGGCCAGTTCTACGCTGAAGATCAATATCACAAAGGATTTTTACGCCTCCGGCATGGTGGCGCTGAAGAATAATACGGAGCACAAGGATTTTTACCGCTCCTCCCAGCATCGCATCTCCCGCAACGATCGTATAGACGGATACGCCAGCCAGAGCTACAGCCGCTGGGACGACAGAACGCTGGAGCTTACCCTGAACTATAACAAAACATTCCGGAACCACCGGGTGAGTGCCGTTGGCGGATATACTTACCAGGATTTTAACGGACAAGGTTTTTCTGCTAACAACTCCAATTTCCCGGTAGACGGTATACAGGATAATGATATGGGCACGGGCACCTGGCTGGCGGACGGGCGCGCGGGGATCGGTTCCTGGAAAAGCCCTTCCGTAAAGCTGATCGCTTTCTTCGGCAGGGTGAACTATGCATTCAAAGACCGTTACCTGCTCACCGCCTCGCTCCGGCATGAAGGCTCTTCCAAATTCGCGAAAGGGAACCAGTGGGGGAATTTTCCCGGCATCTCCGTAGCATGGCGTATCTCTGAAGAGAACTTCCTGAAAGGCGTACACTTTGTGAATAACCTGAAGCTTCGCGGCGGATACGGCGCTACCGGCAATGAAGGCTTTGATGCCAACGTGGCCACGCGTATGTACGGCGCCGATACCTGGTGGCTGGTGAACGGCAACTGGCTCCGCACCTATGGCGTACTGCATAACCAAAACCCGGATATCCGCTGGGAAGTAAAAAAGGAATATAATATCGGCCTTGATTTTTCATTGTTTGATGACCGCATCAGTGGACGCATGGATCTTTACAAACGCCGCGTGGATGATATGATCTACAGTGTCAGCGTATCACAGCCACCCGCTATTCATGATAAAACCACGGTGAACGTGGGAAGTATGGAAAACCGTGGATGGGAGTTTGAGCTGAACGCGAACATCGTGCGGAAAGCGGACTGGAATTACACCACCGGCATTATTGCCTCCTCCAACCGCAGCACGCTCACTACACTGAACGGCGGACAGACATTTGCAGACAGGAAAGGGTTTCCCAGTCCGGGAAGTCCCGGCAGCGCTGTAAGACTATATCCCGGCCAGGATATCGGCCGCTTCTTCCTCTGGCGCTTTGCAGGCTTTACCCAGGATGGCAACTGGATGCTGTATGACAAGTCAGGCAAACCTTTTGACGTGACAAAGCAGGCCAAGACAATAGAAGACAAAGTATTCGTTGGCAATGCCATCCCCAAACTCATCCTTTCCTGGAACCATACCCTGAGCTGGAAGAACTTTGACGCCGGTGTTTATTTGCGGAGCTGGATTGGATACGATGTGTTCAATATGATCAACATGTATTACAGTCTTCCGAATGTAAGCGGACAGAATGTATTACGGGACGCCTACGCCAGGCACAAGAACGTCAGGGGAGAAAAAGAGCTCTCCGATTACTGGCTGGAGAAAGGAAATTTCGTGAAGCTGGACGCCCTCAGCCTCGGGTACACTTTCAAACCACGAATGGTCAAACCCCTGAAAGGTTTACGCCTGTACGCCACGGTACGCGACCTCTTCGTGATCACGAAATACTCCGGGCTGGATCCCGAAGTGAACATCAACGGCCTCGATCCGGGCTTTGAAGAAAGGGACGTCTATCCCAAAACACGCACTTTCATGTTCGGCCTGCAAGCAAATTTCTAACTCCCTAATTCACGAACGGATGAAAAAGATATTGTTCATAACAATGATACTGCTGACCGGCTGTACCAAACTGGATCAGCAATTCTATGACAGGGTAACGCCCGAAACATTCTTTAAAAGCGAGAAAGATATCAAAGCTGTATTGTACCGGCCTTTCACCCACGCCCGCTGGTATCTGGGCGAAGACCGCTGGAACCTGCAGGAGTATACGGCCGATCAGTTTGCCATCACTACCAAAGGCCGCCACTGGTACAACGGTGGTGAGAACGAACGCTACCATTACCACCGCTGGACGCCAGACGATGGCTGGATATGGGGCAGCTGGCGGGGTACGCTCATGGGAGTAGCGCTGGCGCTGGACGCGAAAAAGGACCTGGAGAAGCTCGATTATACAAAATTCGCGCTCACACAGCAGGATAAAGACGATCATGTGAACCAGCTCAATACGCTTATCGCTTTCTTTTACCTGCGCGGACTGGACTATTTCGGCGGGCTACCGGTTTTTGAATCGCTGCAGGGAGAGAACCTTCCCCGCAATACGGACCTGGAAACCTTCGCGCATATTGAAAAGCTGCTGAAAACAGCAATTACCAAACTGCCGAAGAAAAAGGCGGGAGACAGGGAAGAGGGCGCTTTTCGGCAGGCAGGCGCAGCTGTGCTGCTGGCGCGCTTATATTTCAACGCCAACGCTTATATCGGTAAACCGATGTTCGCGGAATGCAGGCAGATCTGCCAGGACATTCTCGCCAAACAATACGGGGACTACAGCCTGGACCCTGCCTGGTACGGCCCGCATACTTTCACGAATGACAAATCCCCCGAAATCATCTGGTCCATTCCCTCGGAATTCAACAAGCTGCAATACGACTGGTTTTTCAATCCTTTCTATCACTACAACAGCACCAAATATTTCGATATCGATGGCGGCCCCTGGAACGGCGCGCACCTGACACCTTCCCTGAAGCCTACCGGTGAGCCTTATGCAGCAGATTTCAGACTCGGGTCTCCCTTTGCAAAATTCAATAATGCCGACCTGCGCAAGCGACCCTATAAATATCTCGGTGGTGGCCGTTACGAAGGCATGTTCATCTTTGGTCCGCATCTTACGCCTGCGGGAGAAGTGATCAATGGTTCGGAAGAATACAAAGATAAACCGCTGGTTTTTGTGGACCAGGTTGCCCGTTTTTCAGAGGTAGGTCCTGGTAAACGATACGCATCTGTCAATGATCTGCCCTCCAAAATGTCTGAAGGAGAAGAAAATACCGGCGTGCGGCTTGTGAAAGTGCCGATTCCCAACAGCGCAGATAAAAATCTCCGCTGGGGTGCTGATAACCCCGCGATCCGGCTCACGGAAGTGCAGTACATGCTGGCGGAATGCCTGCTGCGGGATGGAGACAAAGGTAGTGCCGCAACGCTCATTAACGCTGTGCGTAAAAGGAATTTTGCAGACGGTATTGATCCTGATCCGGCAACGGCCGCCAATCTCGATGAATACCGCATGCTGGACGAATGGGGGATTGAATTCCTCGGAGAAGGCCGCCGGAGAACGGACCTCATCCGCTGGAACAAATTCGTTACCGGAACCTGGTGGGATCACAACCCTTCTGATGCCCATTTGAACCGCTTCCCCGTACCTACGCAAGCTATTTCAGGTAATAATAACCTGAAACAGAATACCGGCTATTAAACATCATGAAGGAAAGTATGGAAACCCTGCAACACCTGGTGGACATCGTTTCTGCCGGGTGTTGCTGTTTATGCAAACATGTTTGTGTACGTTCTTAAAGATGAATATTAATTGTATCTTGTCAGAGTCACCAGATGCATCCATGCTTTGAGGCACTTACTATCATACACCACCCTGTTCCTGCTATTTACTTTACGGGTATTTGCAGATCCGGTTCCACGACTGACGCCGCAGCAAACTTATCAGAAGATCGTACAGTATACCAGCTGGTATGTGGATGAAAGCGCGCAGCTGACGCTGGATGAGATCAGGCAGCCGTTTTATCATGCGTTGTTCCGTTCCTCCAATTCAGAGATTGGCGCTTTCGGGGTAACGTCATCGGCTATATGGGCGCATGGCAGGTTTGTAGCCACCGGTACGGATAAGGTTTATCTGCTGGCCGAGTTTGCAAATATAGACAGCCTCACATTGTACTACTACGATCATGGCGCTTTGAAAATGATCCCTTCCGGCAGCCGCATGCCTTTGAAGGACAGAATATTGCCCATACCCGGATTTGCTTTTGAAGTGCCTGTTGCAGCAGGAGAACCGTTTGAGTTCTGGCTGCGGGCACGCACGGGTAATGCGGCGATCATTCCGTTATCCATCGCCACGGAAAAGGGGTTGCCCAGGGTATTTGCCGGGATGTATGTGATCGAACTGGCGTATGCCGGTGTAGTGGTAGCACTATTTCTTTACAACCTTTCCCTGTGCCTCTGGATCAGGGATCGTAACTACCTTTATTACCTGGGATACCTGTTTTTCCTGGCATCGTTCGTATTGCTTTATTTACGAGGGTTTCATGTGATGCTGGGAGAAACACTGTCGCACTTCCTCAACATGTACGGGATATGTTTTGCAGGAGCCAGTTACCTGTTCGCGATCCCGTTCTCCATCTCCTTCCTGAAAGGGCGCATCTATGCACCGTATGCCACCCGAGCGCTGAGAGCCCTCGGTATCGTTGCCTGGGCAGCCATCGCGTGCAGCCTGGCGGGCTGGCGCCCTATAACCATTGCCCTGCAGGAACTCATCAGTGTTGTAGCGCCGGTGTTATTCATCTGGATGGCTATTAAAGCATATCGTAAAAAATACAAACCTGCTATTTACTTTTTGATCGCATGGACTTTGCTGCTGGCGTCTATTGCATCTTTCGCCGTGATCAACATGCGCCTGTTGCCGATGAACAACTGGTATTTTCACATCCTGCCGATCGGTTCAGCTATAGAGGTCGTTCTTTTGTCGCTCGCATTGGGTTACCGGTATGCGTTGCTGGAAAGGGAGAAGATCGCGCTGCAGCAGGTGAATCTGCAAATTGTGAAAGAGCAGAATGCGCTGCTGGAACAAAAAGTGGAAGAACGTACGCAGGAACTGAAAGAAAGCAATCATGTAAAAGACAAACTCCTGAGCATCATTTCACATGATCTTCGCACGCCATTGAATAATTTGTCCGGCCTGTTGGAACTGGACGATATGAAAAAACTCTCGGCCGGAGAACTCAAACAATTCTCCCTGGCCCTCCGGCAGAAGATCAAATACATCACAGACTCTATTTACAACATCCTCAACTGGTCACTTAGCCAGATGGACCGGATCAAAACACGACCCGGAAAGATACCGCTGCAGGAGATGGCCCGTCAGATCATCCACACCTACCGTTTTACGGCGGATCAAAAGAACATCCGGCTGTATGAAGCGATACCGCCGGAGACCATCGTGCTGGCGGACCGTCATCAGCTGGAACTTGTACTGCGTAACCTGCTGGACAATGCCATCAAATTCACCCCGCAGGATGGAGAGATCGTTCTCGGTTGCAGACCCGAAAAGGAGCGGGTAGAGATCTACGTATCAGATACCGGTCGCGGTATGACCACCTCACAAGCCGAACGCCTCCTGCAGGAAACCAGCCTTTACAGCACCGGCGGCACGCGGGATGAAAAGGGTACCGGTCTCGGTTTGCAGCTCTGCAAAGAGTTTGTGGCCAATAACGGCGGTGTGTTACAGATCAAAAGCGAACCGGGAAAAGGAACGGAGTTCTATTTCCGTTTGCCGGGAACCGCCTGAGCCTTTTTCAATGTTTGCAGTTCCGCTTTTAATTGCTGGTTCTCCTTATCCAGGCGTATCATATGCAGCGTGAGTTCTTCCACTTTTTGTAACAGCTTCCTGTCCATTTCCGCGAGATCATGCCCGTCTTTTTCTACGGTAGCGGCAGAAGGCATATCGGGAAGATGTTTGTTCTCGGAAATGTATTGCTCAATGTGTTGCAGGGAGGGCAGTTTGTACGTCTTTTCAAAAACATAGTCCGGCCAGAGGGATGCGTTTGTGGAAACTTTGATCTTATGCGTCAGGATGTCTCCGTTAACCGCCAGCCTGGCCTGGGGGTTGGTGGTGCCGATACCTACGTTTCCGTTATCCATCAACGTGAAGTTGCTGCGGCATAACCCGCCTGAACATCCTACGTTGTCATATGCCCAGAATTGCAGGCTATTCCCGTAAACGCCTCCCATATTGTAGATAGCCCATGCATTGGCAGTGCCATTCGCAGTTTTGGCGAGGTTCTCAAGTAACAGCGTACCACCGATGTTGGGGTCAGACTTAGTGGAAATAATCAAGCCATTGAATTTCCCATTCCCGTTTACATGGAGTTTTTGTGCGGGGGTAGCTGTACCAATGCCCATGTTACCATCGCCTGTGATAGTCATGGCATGTGTACCACCTCTCCACTGGAACTGGATCGGCAGTTTGTTCCCGCTTGCATCCAACGGTGCCTCGAAAAGCAAACCGGATTGCAGTCCTGCATAAAATACGGCTCTCTGGAAATTGGAGTTGGCGCCATCCAGGTCCGGACCCCAGAATACGATCGGATAAGGATTAGATTGTGCGAAAACGCGAATAGCGGCGAATAACATCATGCCGAGTAACAAACATGTTCTTTTCATAAGTATCTGGATTTTTTTCAAATATACTATTTCTCTTTGGCCATTATTCGCCATCCCATTCTTTGTAGAATCTGTTCAGGAATTCTTCCATGAACAAATGCCTTTCCTCCGCCATCGCTTTTCCGGCCGGCGTATTCATGCGGTCTTTCAGCAGCAGGAGTTTTTCGTAGAAATGAAGGAGGGTGGGAGCGCCGGAGTTTTTGTATTCCTCCTTCGTCATATGCATATTCGGTTTGGATGCGGGGTCGTGGATCGGGCGGTTTTTGAATCCACCGTAGTTGAAAGCCCGTGCAATACCGATGGCGCCCAGGGCATCCAGCCGGTCTGCGTCCTGTACCACACCCAGTTCAGGAGAATAGAAAGTACGTTGATGATTGCCGCCTTTAAAGGAGATGTGCCGGATGATATTTTCCACATGCCGGATTGTTGGATCGGGCAGCTGCAGAGTTTGTAAGAATGCCACCGCTTTGGCCGGCCCGATGTTCTCATCGCCGTTATGGAATTTAGAATCGGCGATGTCATGTAACAATGCACCGAGTTCCACTATCAGCATATCCACCTGTTCCTTCTCAGCGATGCGTCTGGCTGACTGCCATACCCGGTAAATATGCCACCAGTCGTGGCCTCCTTCCGCACCGGCCAGCTCCTGCTGCACATATGCAACAGTGGCCTGAATGATTTGTTCCATAGCCGCAAATTAAACAAATGCGGGCAGATCATTTGCTTTCCGTTTCGGCTACATCTTTATCATTGTCTTTCCCCGACTTCTCCAGCAGCTGGTATTCTGTAAATCCCGTCGCCGGATCAACGAGGGTAAGGCTTGGCCGGCCAACGAATGCGCCCATCCTGACTGCGCATCGGAGAAAATATACTTTTCCCGCTTCGATGTCCAGCGATATTTCTTCTCTTCCTTCCGTGCGGGCCCATATTTTCGTTTCCCCGGTATGGGGAAGCTTTACCAGGTATCTGCTGCCATTTTTTATCCGGCACAACAGCGAATCGTCTGCATGTAAATTGTATTGTATAATAGTGCCGATACTGGATTTTGGGCGATAGACATATAACATCGCGTAGGAAGCGTTTTCCGGCATCAGGGCTTTCAGCGCGGAATCTATCGCGTTGTTCTTCGCAGTCATGAATTGCCGGATATCATCCAGCTGATAAACTTCGCCCCGCAGACGATAGCAGGAGCTCCAGGCATCGGGTTTTTTAAGTTCAGTGATCTTGAGGAGGTTGCCACCTTTTTTGATCGTTTTCTCTTTCGCCTGTTCCATGGTACGGTCATATCCGCAATTCATCTTGAAACCGCCATCCGAGATCTTGACATCTCCTACTTTTTTGGCGCCGGCAGGAACAGGTTCGTTCACCTGGAGGATTAATACCTGGGTAGTATCGGTAGCGTGGCTGCACACAGACAGCAGGCATAGGGCTGCAAGGAGAAAAAGTCGCATAGGTATCCTTTTTCCCAAATATATCCTTTTTATTGTAAAACAACTGTATTCCCGTCTGCCGGCAGTGCCGCTTTCATAGTATGTTTCCCGGCACGAACGGTGATGGTTTTAGCGATGTGATCAGGACTGCCGGCATACCATTTCCCGCTGTCTTTCATCAACAGGCAGGCATTGTCCACGGTTATCTTTTCACCGCCGGAAGTAGTGACTGTGCCGGCTGCATAAAAAGTTGTCATGATGGTGCCATCGCCAAACTCCACGGCCTGACACTCCCTCGTATCCGCCAGAATCTTCCAGCCTGTGGCAGCAGGCGCTTTGGAGCAGGGTACAATAGCATACCCGCGGCAGGGGCCTGTAACCGGGAGAAATACCTTCTCCTGCACAGGAGCGGACGAACCGGAAGCGTTGATGGATTGCCAGGTGCCGCTGACGGATTGTAAGCGAAGCTCCACATCACGGGGTTCCGGAAAAATATAGGCGATCCCGTTATGCCATAGCCAGCGGGTGTTATGCAACTGGTGTATCCCTTCTCCGATAGCCCCCTTGTACCCGTCCGCATACACATGGCCCTGCCATCTGCATTGGTCCAATGCAGTATAGCTGCTGTCTTCCTCCGCTCCGGCAATCAGACATACGACGGTATCTCCATGGCAGGCCCATGATTTGCGGAAAGGTTGTCCCAGTTCGTAATCCATGGCAGTTAAACCTGAAACGCCGTTCCCCACGCTGCCTGCAAAGGGTTTGCGGACCACTTTGGCGGCGCCTTTCCATCCGGTAAGCCCGGGCAGAAGGTTCCAGTCCCACACTGGCATCAGGTCCGTGTATTCTTTCCCGTTAATGATCGTATACCCGTCACCGGTATGCAGCAGACGGCCTTTGAGATTTTCATGGTTGATGGATTCTGTAGGCAGCGTACGATTGGAAAGTATTTTAAGAAAGAAACTGAAAGCGGGGCGGTGGTAGGCTGCGAAATCCGACCGTGGAAAATACCGGAAACCCTGTGGCTGGCCGGGATTTTGAAAGGTGAGAAAGGGGATCAGCGGTGTAAGGTCTGCGCTACGCAATGCGCCGGGCCTGCTCACGGAGCGGTCTACGGTCCCCGGCACAGTAAAGGCACCTCTTGCCATCCATCGCCATCCGGCATTGATGAGTGAATCGATCAGGGCGATTTTTTCGGGAGGATAAGCCCAGGCAGTGCCTTTCGTTTCCCAGGTGAGGCGCACATTGTCCCACAGGAAAGCTTTCCCGTACTGGTACATCTGAAGGCGTGCGCTGTGTTGATGGAAACTGTAATCCGGCTGAATACCGTCGCCATCCGTGATCCGGATCTCCCTGAATATATACGCCATGCAGCGGTGCATAAAAAGGCTGTCGCCGGTGAAAGCGCCGTAATGAAAAGCGAGATCTGCGCACCAGATGAGGTTGGCGCCGGTGCTTTTCTGCCAGGAAGTACTATCGTTTTGTGCCATTACCCCGAGCGCACCGGTAAATTGCTCCCTGCTCATGCGATCGCGCATCAGCACAATGATGTCGCGCATGAACTGCGGTACACCGATTTTATTATGCCACCAGTTGGAACTTTTGTAACGTGTTTTCAGCCAGTGGTTGAGGGCGCTTTGCAATATGGTTTGCATGGCGGGCGACGGATTACGGACCGCAGCCAGGTCTCTTACTCTTTTCAGATGTTCGGAAACCTTCCAGTTGGCGGGTTCTTTGTCTTCATAATTGATATCTGTCCACTGTTGCCGGTTATTGTCGAAGTTCGCAGTCAGTGTGCGGACGTCCGGATGGATATTGTTCTGCAAATACCGCTGATAGCGGGAAAGGAGCGTGTCTGTCTGAGCGGAAGCCGTCAATGCCGGCAGAAGCAACAAAAGGAGGAGTCGTTTCATTTTTTTAATGACTTGTACCGCATCAGCGCTTCCACATAATAGTAATCTGCATACACCAGCGGCACATCAATATCCGCATTTCTCGGGAAATTCCCTACACCGTGTTTGAGTATGAACCCGCCGCTTTCCTGTGGTGCAGCGAAATAATCAGGGGAGGAAAGGGAGCGCAGGATCTTCTCCGCGGTATCCCGATATTTTTTACCGGCGTGCCGGGAAAGCTCCAGCAATGCGGAACAGGTGATCGCTGCCGCAGAAACATCTTTAGGCGCATCAGGAATGCCGGGCGCCTGAAAATCCCAGTAGAACACGTGATCCGGCGGCAGATACCGCAGCATATATTCCGCAATGTCAACGGCCTTCCGCAGGTATTTTTTATCCTTTGTTTCCCGGTACATCATGGTATAGCCGTAAAGTCCCCATGCCTGGCCTCTTGCCCAGGCGGAGGAATCCGAAGCCCCCTGCACCGTTTGCTTCTTCTGTACCGCGCCGGTCTCCGGATCGTAGATCACAAGGTGATACGCGCTGTGATCCGGCCGAAAATGATGTTGCATCGTCGTATTGGCGTGTGTCACTGCGATCTTGTAGAAAGCGGAATCGCCGGTCAGCCGGGTGGCGGCGAACAGCAATTCGAGGTTCATCATGTTATCGATGATCACCATGAACTGCGAGGGTTTCGTTCGTGATACAGCACACTGTCCCGTGTAGCCTCAAAAAGATAAAGCAGTGTGCCGGGATAAAATCCTCCTACCCATGGCTCGGAGCCGCTGGTGACAAGCGTATCTGTTTGCCTGTAATAAGTGACCGGGAACCGGTCCGCAGGAAGCCGCTGCATGAGTACCTTGTAATTTTGAACGGCTTTGGATAACTCCTTTTCCTGCGCACGGTCCCGTCACAATCGACAGTAAACAACAGGATATGGAAAGTATACGGATCATTTTTTAAATAAGGTTGACAGTTGATCGATCGTAAGTGTGGTAGCGGGATGGAAGTCCTTTCCCGCGGCGTATTGCTCCAGGCTGTAACGGAATTGCCTGGCGGCAGGTCTTTTGTCAAGCCCGTGTGTGATATCTGCTGATACCAGCAACAGCCTGCCGTTGCCAACGCGGGCCTCTATTACGTTACCCATTTTCCGGTTCTTGAAGAAGTTATCGATCACCCGCACAACCGGCGTAAGCGGGGGCAGGGAATCGAGGATCATGGTTTTGGACGATGTGATGAGGTCCCACCATTGCCAGTCGCTATAAGCCGCGGTAGGGAAATGCCGGAAAGCCGGATGCTCGGGATCGCAGAGAATGCCCATCGTTCCCGGCTGGTCCGGGAAATGAACAGGGCTCCAGAATACCGGGGCAAAGCGGCCTTCCACGCCTTTCAACTGTGCGGTATCCGGATTGAGCAGTACGGTTTTCCCCAGTTGCAATTGCTGAAGCGCTTCCGCGGGAGAATTGATAAACACAACGACAGGGGGTGTTGCAGGCACAGTAGCCGGATACACCCATATCCTCCATTGATTCCGGTATGGTGTATTCCGGATGCGTACTTCTATGGTAACTTCTTCCGCCTGCTGAACGTCTTTCAGGCTGAAAGTAAATCCGCTTTGCGTATAGGCGTTCCCGGTTTCGATGTCCCGTGGTTTCAGTTGCCCGCTTGCGATCTGTTTTCCGGAGCGGGTTCTGGCGGTCATTTCCACAACGCTGTTGTGCAATACACTGCCGCTGAAATTCGCGATCTGCACTTCTGAACGGAAGAATTCGGAATGGGTGTACGCTGCTTTTTCGAAACGGAGCAAGGGCACTACCGGTCCGCAATAGGAGCGGTGGGTGGAGGGGGCTACGAGCCCTTTGCTATCCCAGAAAGCATCGAGGATGCCAATGAGTGCGGTACCCTGTCCGGGGAAATCGTGCAGGTCAAGGAGCTGAAATCCGCTTAGTCCGCCCGTTTTCAGCGCCCGCTCTATCTCCTCTTTATACAGGTTGGCGGCGAACCTGCCGCTGGCCATGAGGAATTGCGGGGCGAGATGCAATAATCCTTTCTTTTCCAGATCCCGGCGGATGGCTTTAAAATTCAGCGGGTCCAGCACGCCGGTGTATTTTTTGATCTCTTGCAGGTTGGGATATACGGAATATTGCCCGATCTCGTGCGTGATCAGCGGTACGGAAATACTATCGGTTTCTTTCGTATAGTCGGTACCGAAAGCCGGGGGGATCGTATTGAAGATGCCCTGCCCGCGTACCCATCCTTTTTTAGTGTATTGGGTGATGAAGAAGTCATCCCCGGGCTCGGGCCACCGGCCATGATCCCGCTGGAAAGTGAAAGTGGTGCCGGTGTAGAGGTGCCGGGGATCATGCTCCCGCAATTTGTCCCGCAGCTTTGCCAGCCAGGTGAAATCGCCTTCCAGTTCGTTGCCGAGAGACCAGAAGCAGAAAGACGGATGGTTGCCGTATTCGCGGGAGATACGGAAGGCTTCTGCCTCGAGGAAGCGGTTCATCGCATCCTCTTTTCCCGCATTGTTGTTCCAGAAAGGCAGTTCCACCTGCAGGTAGAAGCCCATGGAATCCGCTACCGCAAAAGCGGCTTCCGGCGGGCACCAGGAGTGGAAGCGAAGATGATTGAGGCCGTATGCTTTGGCGGTGCTGAACACTTTCAGCCACCCGGTTCTGGTCATCGGCGGGTGACCGGTGAGCGGGAAGATGCTGCATTCCAGCGTACCGCGCAGGAAAATACGTTGCCCGTTCACCTGCAGCAGCCCGTTGTGATTTGTGAGTTCCCGTCTGCCGAATGTGCTGTTCAGGGTATTCCCCTTTTCGAGTTGAGCGGTCAGCGTATAAAGATGAGGATGGAACTCATCCCAGAACTGCATTTCCTTTCCGGCCGGAATGATCACTTCCTGTATGGATGCCCCGGGAGCAATCGTCACCGTGATATTTTGGGAGGATATAATTCGTTTATTCCTGTCCGTTATCCGGACCTGCACATTCCTTTGTTCCACTTTGCTGGTGTTGTTCTGTGTAAATAGCTGCACTTTCACAGATTGCTGCGCATAGACGGCAGCATGTTCCAGGTAGACGGGCTCCCTGGCCGTCAGCGTCATTTCGCCGATCATACCGTTCCAGATGATCTGTGTACCGTCTGTATACGCATGCGCCATATCGCGGATGCTCATGTTATAACGCTTGCGATTGTCCACCCGCACAACGATCGCGTGCTTCCCCGGCGCCAGGCGCAAAATATACCGGTGGGGAGTACTAAGACTTTCTTCCGTTCCGGCATCCTTTCCATCCACCCATATCCTCGTATCCCATAATACCCTTTCCAATACAAGTTCTGTTGTTTTTCCCTGCCAGCCTGCTGGTATGGTGATCTCCCGCCTGTACCACACAGGGCCCACGTACCGGTGCCTGCGGGTGAGCATCAGCAGTATTTCCTTGTTGAGCGTGTTGGTATCGAGGGAAGAGGAGGCGCCTGTTTTCGCATCGTCCAATGTGCCGGGCAGTGTGATGTTTTTGTCAAAGGACTGGTTATACCATTGCGCTTTGATGCCGATATCTTCCGGATCAGGCCGGTACCGCCATGTGCCGCTGATTGAAATGCTTTGCGCGGTTGCATAACCAGCATGAAGGCTTAAGCAGAACAGTAGGAAGATGATGTATTTTCTTCTCATCCGGAAATGGTTTTAAGCTGACTGGTGCGTATCATTTCAAGGTGCGTTTGTGCACCGAAATGCATGATATCCTGTGCTAATACCTGCCTGAAAGCCGCTTCGGCTTTGGTGATTTCGCGTAATCCAAGATAACCAAGACCGGTCATATATTGGCAATGAATCGTATTCCGCAGCTCCAGATCGTCTTCAAAGATCAGCAGATCGGGCAGGGACACCGCGAAATAATCGATCCGCACTTTGTCATGCAGATGCGCGTTTCCGTAGTCTGTCAATTTATGGAAAATGGCCTCTGCTCTGGCGTGATCCCCGAGCGCTGCCCAGGCGAGGCCCTGATAAAGTATTTTATCGGGCTGCTGATCGTTATAGAACATCGCGGCTGCAGGTTCGCTTAAACCCTCAGTGGCTTTGCGGTAATATCTCTCTGCGGTCTGCTGCTCCTGCAAGCCTTCGCAGGCTTTACCGAGCCAGTAAAAGATATCGTTTTCCTGTGTGCCGGAAAGTTTGCCTTCGCCGAGGGAATCAGGATACACCTGCGCCTGCTCCAGCTGTTCGATCGCTTTCCTGTAATTGCCTTCCCGGATGTTTTGCTTTGCCATCGCAACAAGACTGTAGACATATTGACCGGAGACTTTCCCTTCGCCGCCTTCCCAGGGATGGAACCTGCGTTGCATAATCAGTTCGTGGGCTCTATTATGCCGGCCGAGGAAATTGTGAATGGCGGCGCGCTCCAGGTAGAGATCATCCCGCCACGCTACGGGAGCGGTATGTTCTTCCAGCAGTGCGAGCCTTTTTTCCGGGGCGGTATTCAGCCTTTTATACAGCTGATCAAGTTCCATCAACACTCTGGCGTCGCTTGTATCGAGGGTGAATGCTTTTTCGAAATAAGACAGTGCGGCGGCAGGGTCTTTCCGTTTATTGAAGTATGCAATGCCGAGATTGCGGCAGGTGGTGGGGAAGGAGCTGTCTCGCTCGTGAGACAAGCGCCACATGGCAATAGCCTCATCGTACTGGCGTTTGTCGTACCACAGGCAGCCGAGGTAGTAGGGGGCTTTAGCGTCGCCCGGATTCTGTTCTATAGCCAGTTGCAGCACGGCAATATCTTCCAGCCGGTTAGGAAAGCACAGGTTCGGATCTGTGTCAGCAGCCTTCCGGAAAAACAACAGTGCGGTATCTGTCCGCCCGGATTGATGGTAGCACCATCCGAGATGATAGTACAACATGGGGGAGAGGTCCTGTCCACCGGTACCCCCGCTGATAAAAGCGATCGCATCTTCATACAGGCCGGCTGTTGCATAGTCTATCGCATATTCAATGAAGTTATGATCATAGTTGCGGGCAAGGCGTTGTAGTGTATTTAGTGCCGTTTGGGCCTCTTTCGGCCGGCCGGCGGCCTTATAGGTTTTATATCTTTCAAAGTAGACGGATAGGTTGAAAAGATCCCTTTCCCCGGCCGTCCTGCATACTTCCAACGCTTCATCCAGCCGTCCGCAATGGCGGAGTATGGCGGCTTTGAGCGTCCAGGCTTTATTGTTCCCTGCATTCCTGTCCAGCGCCCGGTTGATCTGTTCCAGTGCTTCGGCATATTGACCGCGACCGGCATTGATCTGGGCGAGGGAAAAATATGCACCGTCCTGCCAGGCGCTGTTCCATGTGGCCTTATAAAAGTATTCGTATGCTTCGGTAGTTCTGCCCTGCATTTGCAGGCACAGCCCGAGGTGATAGAGTGGTTCTCCGCTGTAGGGGTTGGGATTCCGTTGCAGAAGGGTTTCTACCGCCTTCCGGAAATAGCCCTCGCTTTTCCGGAATTGCCCTCTCCGCAGATACCAGGCGCCCAGGGCGTTATTATTACGGATATCTTTCGGATCACGGCGCAGGGCTTCTTCATAATAATCCACCGGGTTGCAGGTAGCGTGTCGGTATTGTTCGAGATGCAAACCTGTCAGGTAAAGTTGTTCATTATTCTCTACTTCCTCCGGTGGCAGTGCGGCGCGTGCAGGTTCCGGGATGTCGTTCTGTTTGTTGAGCGATGGCTGGTAGCGGATCCGTTCTTTCCCGCTTTGATCTTTTATGATCACAAGCAGCGTCTCCTCGCGGCAAGGCTGCTGCAAAGATACCGTGCGTGTATAAATCAGTTCGGGAGAGGCGTCGAACTGATCCCGGTATACAGGCTGATCATCCACATACAATTCCAGCGTGTTCGCGGATTGCACGCCGGTGGCGAATACTTTGACGGTCACGGAATGACCGTCAGCCGTAACATAGAGCAGGGTGTCTTTTGTGGCATTCTTCACCACACCAAGCTCCCGGTACGGCATGAAATACTGTACGAAGGATTTTTCCTCGTACGGCATCAGCCAGCTGAAATCCGGCTGGTTATCCGTATATACGCCTGTCATCAATTCGATATACGGCCCGTCTTCATCCGTCAGGTTCCGGTCCCAGGCCTTCCCGAAATCCCCATGCCCCCAGGTCCACTGTTTCTTGCCGGGGGATACATGATGGTCGGCCACATGCAGTACTCCGGCCTGTGTATCGTTTTCATATCCGCCCACAAAATCATAATCCGAACGGATAGCCATATACGAAGTGGGAACGGGGATGTTCTTGTAACGGGAGATATCCGTACCGGGGGAGTAATCCACCTTGTAATAGGTGCCGGTGGCGATGGGGAAGGTGGATACATCTCTTTTGCCATGATCGAACACAGCATTCACATCCGGCGGGAACACGGATTGATAGTCATCGTTCACTTTCACCGCGGGATTCGCCCACCAGAGAAAGGTTTGCGGCAGCGGTGTGCGGTTGTAGAGTTTGCCGGTGATTTGCAGGTAAGCTTTTCCGGGATGGAGTGTAAAGCCTGCCATGCCTTTGGTGCGGAACATCCGCTCTACTTCATTCACCCATACGGTTTTGCTGCCATCGGGATGTTCTTCGATGGTATAATCAACCGGGTCAAACGTGCTGGGGCGGTGATGTTGCGGCCAGTTGAATTCGATGCCGCCGGATATCCATGGGCCGCATAAGCCTACCAGTGCGGGTTTGATCACCTGGTTATAATAGATGAAATGCCGCTTCCCGATCTTGTCGTACGCCATTTGTACGCGGCCGCCGAGCTGCGGAAGGATCATGATCTTCAGGTAATGGTTTTCGAGGAACAGCGCGGTATATACTTCGTCTTTCTTCTCGTCGAATATCTTTTCGATCACGGGGTTGGGGTATACCACGCCGCTGCTGCCCTGGTATACGCGTTTTTCAAAGAACATCGGGTTTTTGTCCGGTTTGCCGGTGCCATACGTCGGGATACTTACTTTCTCTTCCCAAACCTGCACAGAAAAATCGCTCATAGTCTTTTGTATTAAGTAGCATTAGTGTTTGATCAAATGTTGCTCCAGCTGTTCGAGGGTTTGTCCTTTCGTTTCCTTTACCCTGCTGCGCACGAAAAGGAAGCCGAGGAAGCAGATGCCTGCGTACAGGTAGAAAGGGCCGTAGGTACCCAGCTTTTCCGCCAGCACCGGGAAAGTGAATACCAGCACGAAATACGCAGCCCACAAGGATACAATGGCGATGGAAGAGGCCTGGCCGCGTATCTTGTTGGGGAATATCTCAGAGATCAGCACCCAGGTCACGGGTGCGAGGGAAGTGGCGTATGTGGCGATGGCCAGTAATACGAAGATGGAAACGAAATGCGTATCCGCCTGGCTGCGGAGGAGGAAAGCGAGGATGATGTAGAGGATGGAAAGGCCGAGGGAGCCGATCATCATCAACGGTCTTCTCCCAAGCTTGTCCACCTGCCACATCGCCACCAGTGTGAATACGAGGTTCACGATGCCAATGGAAATGGTTTCGAACAACTGACTGTTCAGATCTGCACCCACGGATGCAAAAATGGTGGAAGTATAATTGAACACGATGTTGATACCGCACAATTGCTGGAACACGGCCAGTGTAATGCCGATCACTACCGCCGGGCGCACCGCTTTTTCGAATACCGCCCTGAAAGATGCGCGGGCAGTACCCTGCAGGGATCTTTCAATATCTTTTACGGTATCCGTTACAAAGTTTTCATCCCCGATCTTACGCAGGGTTTTCTCCGCCTGCGCCAGCTTCCCTTTGCCCATCAGCCAGCGCGGACTTTCCGGCAGCCAGATCACGCCCAGTAAAAATACCAGCGAAGGCACAGCGCCGAGGCCAAACATCCATCGCCAGGCTTCCGCGCCTTTTGAAGCGAGGCTGTAGTTCACAAGATTGGTGATAAGTATCCCGATCACGATCGTCAGCTGGTTGATCGACACATTTCTGCCCCGCATATGCGCGGGGGATATCTCCGCGATATACAACGGACTGAGAATGGAAGCCATCCCCACACCAATGCCTGCCGCAAAGCGCATCGCAACGAAGGCGCCCAGACTTCCGGACACGGCCATGCCGAGGGAAGACAGGGTAAAGATGAGCGCGGCGAGCATCAGGCCGGGTTTGCGACCGTAACGATCCGCCAGGGTGCCGGCTATCAGCGTGCCAACCATGCAGCCCAGGGCGAGGGAGCCGGTGAGAAAACCTTCCCACCAGGCGCTCAGCTCGAAAGTCTTGCGCAGAAAGGGCAGGGCGCCGGAGATCACGGCAAAGTCAAATCCGAAAAGATACCCGCCCAGCGCAGAGATGAACGAGATACCGATAATGTACGTGTGATGAAAGGATCGATGCATGTTGTTTTATTTAAACCAGGCTGTAATACCATCGGCTATCAGCTGATGTCCTTTTTCATTGGGATGATTGCTTTGTGCCATCAGCGGACGCACATCCTGCTGCCGGCTGAAAATATCGTAACTGTCCACCAGTCCGGTGTGATATTGCTTTGACAGTGCAATGATCTGCTCGCTGAGCAATCGCAAAGGGTTGCCGGATTGCTGCCATTCTGTGCCGATATCCGGCGATGGCGTGAGTAGTATTACTTTGATGCCTTTCTTCAACGCTTCACGGATCATTTTTTCCGTGGCCGCTTTGGAAGCTTCCAGCCCGATGCTCCGGTCGTTCAGCGCATAATCAATGAACAGCACATCCGGCTGATGGTTCAATACGGTTTTCCGGAACCGATTTGCGCCCTGCACGGAATTCTCCCCGCCGATAGCGGTAACGATCACATTGATGACCGCATCCGGGTATAATGCTTTCAATGACCGCAATACCAGATAAGGATAGGCGTTGAGTGTGTTGACAACGGGTGTTCTGAAATAACCCGCCGGTACGGAATGCCCGTGGAACACCAGGTTAATGGCCCTGTTATGCGGCCAGGTCTTTTTCATCTCTGCTTTTACTTCCTGCAGGTAGTCCTCCTGCTGTTGTGCCCGGAGCAGGGGTGCGAAAAAAAGAAAACAGAGCAGTAACAGATATCGCATGCGTAAGGTTATTGATAAGTGCCCGTCAACGTCACAACGGACTTGGCGGGTACTTTGATGGCGGAGTTGCTGCAGACGGTCTTTTTCATATTCTGCGTAGCATCCGTTGTATATTGACGGAACACATTAAGCGTACCGCCTGTACCGTTCAATGTGATGGTCTTTTCTTTATTTTCCGGATTAACGATCACTATTACCACCTGTTTATCCGCCTCCTGCTTGTAAGCGGAGATCATGAGAGTAGCGGCAGCAATGGCCGGATCGTTGTTCCCTTCCACCTGCGTTTCCACGCGTTTCATACCGGGCCGGATGAACCGGGAGTAGCTCCCGAAAGCCCACAGCTGCTTGGAGTCCAGCACAATACCATCAGTTTTGCAATTGCCCACGTTCATTTGTCCGGATGGATCATTGATGTATACCAGC
This sequence comes from Chitinophaga niabensis, assembly GCA_017849435.1. Lineage (GTDB taxonomy): Bacteria > Bacteroidota > Bacteroidia > Chitinophagales > Chitinophagaceae > Chitinophaga > Chitinophaga niabensis_A. The sequence goes on along the minus strand of JAFIGY010000019.1, from coordinate 115,483 downwards.
GCGTCGCTGTAGTTATACGGACTCACGGCAAGCCACCACTGCCAGGAACTGACATTGGCGATCACCAGGTCGTGATGCAACACCTTAGCCACATAGAGCCCATATTCAATCCCGGTGTTGCGGGGAGATCCGTTGTATTGTCCGCAGATATCGCCGAGGATACCGAACTCCGTCTGCCAGCCGTCAAGGGAAGCATCTACCTGCTTCAGTTTGTTGTAGAACTGCTGGCGGATGTTGATGAGGTTGTTATCCGGACATGTAGTGAAATAGCTGTGATAGGAGATAGCATGGGCCACATTCGCCTGCCCGCCGATGTAGTTGGCGGAAGCGGAGGAGAAGAACTGGTTGATCTGGTCACCCCGACTGTCCGTATTCTTTCCATACAGGTAATCCAGCTGGCCGGCTTCCGCCACTACCACTTTAGCATTCGTGCCCGCCAGTTTTTGTGCCGCGCTTTTGCTTAGAGCGGCCACTTCTTCATTTGTAGCCTGCGTACCTTCCTGATTAGCCTGATCGCCGTTACCCCATTTCCATTGTGGTTCATTTACGGGGCTGAGGTAATCCAGGTTGAAATGTTTGGTGACGGTGGCGAGGAAGTCTGCATAAGCATCCATCTTTCCGTCAATGATATTCATCGTTGTTCCGGCGGATCCGTTGAATGCCTTACCGTTTTTGGTCATGAACACGGGAGCGGAGAGAGAAAAGCCGAGGGTATATTGAACGCCGCGTTGTTTCGCTGCCTGCAGGAACCATTGCTGGCCTTGTTGTTTGGACCAGTTGTAGCTGTTATCCGCATTCAGGAAGCATTCTTCCCTTCGCCATTCGTCAGTGATATTACTGGCCGTGCCTTGTTCAAAACTGCCTGCGCCGATGTTGAAGCGCCAGAGGGAAAGGCCGATGCCTTTAGGGGTGCCGTCCGCTGTGGTGTCTGTACTGAAGAGGAGGTCCGCTATCTGATTCTTCTTCTGCACATTGGCCCAGGCACCAATGTATTTCGTGGTCCAGCAATCGGAAGCCCCGAAGCTATGGATGGTCTGCCGGGTGTTACCCAGCTGGATGGTAATGGTGTTCCTGGCGCTTTGGTTGCAGGTGTCTATACCCAGATAGATGCAAGGGGATGGTCCCGGCCCGGGATCTGTAGTTTTGCCTTTGCCGCAAAAAGATGCGGCAAGGGCAAAAGCGGTGATGTACAATAGCATACGAACAGAGCGATTTTTTTTCATCTCAAATTATTGTGAATATCCGGGATTTTGTACTACTGCATTCTCTGACAGGATGATCTGGCTGGCAGGAATAGGCCACAACAGATGTATATCCGGGTTGAAATTGACGCCTTTGGTCTGCAATTCATTGGGATTGTTCTTTTCCCAGGCATCGGTGCCGGTTTGCGTGTTGTATTTCACAAAGCTGCCGTTTGGCCCCATGATGCTGTTGATCACAGGCTTACCGCTTTGATCTTTCCACCGGCGGATATCATACAGGCGGTCTCCTTCAAATGCCAGTTCCAGCCTTCTTTCCTTACGAACAGCGTTGATCAGATCCCATCCGCTGAGCGCCATATTAGTAGTCAGCATCACCCGGTTGCGCACCCGTTTCAGGGATGTGAGGGCATCGCCGGTTTTATTCTGCATGGCGCAGGCTTCGGCGTGAATCAGCAGCACATCGGCGAAGCGCAATATTTTGTCGTTCAAAGCCGGTAGTCCGTTTGCAGGCCGTTGTGCTTTTGGAATATAATGTTTGCGGCTGAAGCGGGCGGATTTGGAGCTGTTGGCGGCAGGGTAAGGTCTTCCGTCGAAGGAAAGGTTATTGGGATCGCCAGCTACCGGCAATCCATGCCGGTTGATGGTCCATTGTAACCGGATGCTGTCGCCTTCTGACTTGTAAGCATTTTCCAGATCGCTGGTCACGGAGTAGTATCCCCATCCGCCATCGCCGGCGGAGTTCAGCACCCGCTGGAATTCATTGTAAGGCAATGCCGGTACCTGCGAAGATCCGTTCTGTATTTCGAATACTGACTCAATACCGTTCCTGTAAGTGTATGCCCAGAGCGCACTGAAATTGTTTTCGAGGTCGTAATCGCCTTCGTCGATCACCGTTTTGGCGGTGGTTTCCGCTTTGGCCCAATCTTCCATATACAGGTAGATCTTTGCCAGCAGGGTGAGCGCTGCGCCTCTGGAAGCCCTGAAACGGTCGGAAGCAGGCCAGGCAGATTTTTTCGGCAAAATGCCCGCACCTTCCGTGAGGTCATTGATCAGTTGGGTATAAACCTCTTTTGTAGTAGAGCGGGAGAAATGTTTGTCGGGAGGATAGATGGCCAGTACAAGCGGCACACCGCCCCAGTTGCGTACGAGGTCGAAATAGCACCAGGCGCGGAGGAATTTCAGTTCTGCAATGAACTGTTTTTTGTAGCTGTCGTCGATGGGCGCCCGCTGAATACCGGCAATGGTGCTGTTGAAGCGGCCGATACTCTTGTAGAGGTCCACCCACTGCGCTTCGCAACGGTCATTCCCCGGATCGATGGTGTAGTGCCCCACGGCATCATAGGTAACGTGCGGCTGGTAAGTATTTCCGATCCATGCGTTATCTGATGCGGCCTCGCCGGAAAGATAACGCCAGTTCATGATCTCCCACCAGCTGCTGTAATCGATGTAGCGATAAGCTACCTGTGTGGAAGTGTTACACTGCTGAAGGTTCGTGTAGTATTGTGATTCAACGATGGACGATCCGTAAGGGTCCTGATCCAGTTTGTTACATCCTGCCGCCGTCAGCAGTGCCATACCGGCTACAGGGAGTATATATCGTTTTATGTTTTTCATGTGTACGTGTGTTTTATGATGGATGATCCTTTTACAGCCCGAGGTTGATTCCGAACATATACGTTCTTGGTACCAGCATCTGGTAGTTATCCAGGCCATTGTAGGTAATGGTGGAATACCAGGGGATATCCGGATTCAGGCCGGAGTACTTCGTGATTGTGAAAAGGTTCTGCGCGGAAACATATACCCGCAGATTCTTCACGCCGCGGATCAGCGCGGCCGGTACCTTGTAGCCCAGCTGCATTACGTTGCACCGAACGAAGTCCCCATTCTCCAGGAAGAAAGTGGACATCTTGGTAAAGTTGCCGTTCAGATCGGTTTTACGCAGGATGGGAGCGGTGTTGCTTGTACCCGGACCACTCCAGAACTGGTCCGCGAAGCCGGAAAGAAAGTTGTAGTTCCCGCCCGGGGCCATGTTCCTGCGGTAATTGTTGAAATTTTTCTGGCCGAATACGCCGTACAATTCCGTTCTGAAATCAAAGTTGCCGTAGTTGACCGTTAAAGTAAGACCGGCGGAGAGTTTGGGATAGGGAGAGCCGAGGTCGGTCAGGTCTTTTGAATCGATCTTCCCGTCTCCGTTATAATCCCTGAATTTGAGATCACCGGCGGTAGCCTGCGGTTGCATCCGTTCTCCGGCCTTGTTCACATAACCGGCCGCTTCAGCATCAGTCTGGAACACACCGTCCACAATATATCCCCACCACGCACCCGGCGCATGACCAACAGTAGTTCTGGAGCGGAAGGTGCTGATCACTTCATTCGCCTCGCCACCGATCAGGGGATCAGAGTTGGAGAGATAATCGACACGACTCTTGAAATGCGTCAGCGTCATGTTCACACCATAGCTGAGCTTGCGTGTGATGTTGTCTTTATAACCGATATTCAGATCCCATCCTTTGGTGGTCATCCGGCCTACGTTGGCATATTGCACGGAGATGTAGCCCTGCGGATAACCCAGCGTATGATCCAGTTTTACGGGGAGTAATAAGTTATTAGGATTCCTTACATAATATTCAAATGTTGCACTCAACCTGTCTTTGAGCAAAGATGCATCCAACCCCACTGTATAATCCTGCTGCACTTCCCATTTAAGCTCCGGGTTGTTGATCGAAGCCGGTGCATACCCCATGATAGGATTACCGTTGGCATCCACGTAAGTGGTGGTACCTACGTAGGACATATAATCGCCTGCATTACCGGGCAGGTTGCCGCCGGATTTTCCCCAGCTGGCCCGCAGCTTGAGGTAGTTCACCGTGGGTTGCAGGTTTTCCATGAAAGCTTCCTGTGAGATCACCCACGCACCGGACACAGAGGGGAAGTAACCCCAGCGGTAGAGCGGATTCACGAGGGAGGAGGCATCCGCACGCATGGTCCCCGCGAGATAATACTTCTCCTTGTAGTTGTAACGCAATGAACCGAAGAAGGAAAGCATCTTCCCAAAGGGCCCTGCTCCCGGCTGATAACCCCCTCCGCCGCCGGTAACAAGATTACCCGCGTTGATATAACGGAACGGTTCCTGGTCAAACGGAATATTCTCACGGGAAGCACTGGTGCCTTTCGTGGAGTAGTTGTCGTAGCTATGCCCCGCCAATACATTCACGGAATGGTCTTTCAGGAAGTTGATGGAATAATCCGCCGTGGTAGTGATTTTAAGCCGGCTGTTCCCGGATGTGTTGGAGCTCAGCATCGTTTTGGCGTTGTAGTTATTCGGCGCGAAATAGTATTTAGGCGTATAGTTGTTCTGTTGGGAGAAATTCGCCGTACCGTCCAGCACACTTTTGATCACGAGGCCTTTCAGCGGCTTGATCTCAAGGTAGGTGCTGAACTGGCCGCCGAAGTATTCCCGTTTATCGAAATTGGTCCTGCGGCTGAACTCGGGGTTCACCAGGCCGTTGAAAAGAGAACGGCCGGGCAGGCTGTAATAAGGATTGAAGGCTGTCATGAAATCGGCGAAGGCCCCGTTCAGCGGTGGCAGTGAGCTGATCACATCCTGCTCCGTGCGGTAGGGCTTTACGGTAGGATCCATTGCCAATGCGCCCCAGGTGAGATTTTGCGGGGCAAAGGGATAGTTCTCGTAACGGGGTGAAAGTGCGAGGCCCCACTTCACGAGTTTATTGATATCCCAGTCCACATTTAGTCTGGCTGTTGCTTTCTTCCATTGGCCGGCCTGTTTGCCGGCATAAGATGTTTCCGTGTAATAACCCATGCTGCCGAAAACAGAAAGTCCGTCTTTGCCGCCGGTTACGCTCACGTTGTAATCCTGGCGGGCGCCCTGACCGAAGGTCTCCTTCCAATAGTCGGTATTGTTCAACCCGTTCACATCGGGGAAGGGGAGCGGCGATCCGCTGTTGGTAGCGATCTTGTTCATGACGGTGGCATATTCCGTGGCATTGGCCACTTTCACTCTCGGTGGTGCGCTGATGCCGTAGTTGGCGGAGAAGTTAATGGAAGGCGCTCCTTTCCCGCGTTTGGTGGTGATAAGGATCACACCCTGACCAGCGCGTGCGCCGTAGATAGCAGCGGCGGAGGCATCTTTGAGCACATCTATGCTGAGGATGTCCAGCGGATTGATCGTGTTCATGTAGTTATAGCCGATCTCCATACCGTCAACGATGATCAGCGGATTGGTATTGGCAGTGATGCTGCTGAGGCCGCGAACAAGGATGCGTGGCTGTGAGCCGGGAGCGCCATCTGACGCCATGATCTGTACCCCGGCCAGCTTGCCCTGCAGGGCAGTAGCCACAGTGCCGGTGGTGTAGGGCTCAATATCTTTGGCAGATACGGAGGCGATGGAAGTGGTAACACTTTTCCGGGAAGTGGTCTGGTAGCCGATCACCACCAGGTCGCTTAAAACGCGACTGTCTTTTTCCAGCGTTTCCGCAATGAACTGCCGGCCGTTCACCGGCACTTCTTTTTTCGTATAGCCGATACAGGTGATAAGGAGCACGGCATTTGCCGGAGCCTGCAGGCTGAAAGTACCATCAATACTGGTGATGGCGCCGGTGCTCGTACCTTTTACCTGTACGGAAACGTTGGGTAGAGGAGTTTTATCCGGACCAAGGATTTTCCCGGTCACTGTCGCCGCCTGTGGAAAGGCGAGCTGGCAAAGGAATAGGGAAAAGGCCCAGAAGAGCAGTAATCGTTTTTTCATAATGTGCAATTTTTTTAGTTCGCCCGTGGAAAGAATTCGTTACAAATATTGGATATATAACCGGGAGGTTCAATAGAGTTTCTTACGGATATGATGGACTATCTTACGCCTCATAGATTCGTTTGGGGTCAGATTCCTTGCCAGATCAGGCATTTCATGGATTTTCTTATTATGATTATATTTGAGCCATGCTCAGAAAGAAAGAAGGTTTTGAAGGTCAGCGCGCGATCATCCTGCCGAGGAAGATCCTTGCGGAATTATGTGCGGATAATCCCGTGATCAGCGGCGCATATGTAACGGATATCGGGTATTATCCCAAAGCGAAATACCATTTCCGCCAGCGCCTGCACGGCATCGATCAACATATCCTGATCTATTGCCTGGAAGGAAAGGGGAGGGCGCAGATCGGGAAACAGCAATACCACCTTGAGCCTGATAACTTCGTGATCATACCGGCGGGCACGCCGCATAGTTATGCAGCGGATGAAACGGATTCCTGGACGATCTACTGGACGCATTTCAAGGGTGCAACTGCCCGGGAGATCGTGGATGCGATGCAAAAGCAATCCGGCAGCCACCTTGGAACAGTCGCCTTTCAGCAGAAGCGCATCAATCTGTTTGAAGATATGTATGCCAGTTTGGAAAGAGGATACGGGAACGATAACATCTGCTATGCCAACATGTGCCTGTGGCACTTCCTGGCTTCTTTTCTGTATGAGGATAAGTTCAGTCTTTCCGAAAAAGCCCGCAGCACGGATGTGATCGAGCTTTCCATCAACTATATGCAGCAACATCTTTCCGAGGTGTTAACCCTGACGAGGATCGCGCAGTCAGTGAACCTTTCCGCTTCTCATTATTCCTACATTTTCCGCAGGAAAACCGGGTTTTCACCGATGGAATATTTCAATCATCTCAAGATACAGAAAGCCTGCCAGTTCCTCATTTTTACGGATCTGCGGGTGAAGGAGATCGCTTACAAACTGGGCATGAGCGATCCCTATTATTTTTCGCGGATGTTCAACAAACTGATGGGGGTTTCACCAAACTATTACCGCCAGCGGCGGGGAACCTGATCATTCGATGATCTTCAGCCGGCGCATGATCTCAAGCGTTACTTCCTTTCTGCATTTGCCGAAATCGGGTTGATCATCTTCACGCTGCTTCGTTAACCTTGTCGCGAAGAAGTACACATTGTCTTTCCGTTCCACATAACCTGTCCACCAGCCAACTTCAAGCTGCCCCTGAGGCCTCGTCCAGCCGGTTTTGGAACGCAGGATATACTGATCCGTACTATCCGTAATCATCACTTTTTTCAGGATATCAAGATTACGTTTGGAGAAGGGAAGTTTGCCTTCGTAGACTTTTACGAGGAAGTTGATTTGTCCGGCCGGGGCAATCCCCAGGTTCCCGAAATTCCAGAAGTCATTGCCTTTGGAGGAAAGGTTCATATTGCCATAGCGGCAGGCTGTAAGATATTGTTGATACTTTTTCCGGCCGATCTTTTTAGCGAGTTCGATGAATGCCCATCCGGCAGATACCTGAAAAGCTTCTTTCACGGAGATATCATGATAAATATCCGGCCGGTAACCATAGAGCGTAGTGTCTGTATGCCCGGGCCATTTCACGATTGCGTTCTCATCCCTGATCACGCCTGTTTCCAGCGCAATGAGCAGGTTGATGATCTTGAAGGTGGATGCGGGCAGCATGGGGACGCGGGCATCTGTGGGATCACTGTACATCCAGCGTTTGTGCCTGTAATCGTAAATAGTGATGCTGCCTTTGATACGGCATTTGGAAAAATCTGGTTGCAGGGTGTCCTGCGCGGTTGCCCGGAGGCTGCACAGGCAGATGAGCAGGAAGGTGATGTGTTTCATAAACAGGATATGCGGCGCTAAGATATGCAAGGCAAAGGATATTCTTTGAAAAAAGCCCTGAACATGCCCGCGTATTGATGTGTTTCCTCCGTATGCGCATCTTGTTGCTGCCGCAGGATATCCATGGCCTGCTGCCGGATATCGGGAGCAATATCCGGCAGCAGTTGTATGACTTCATACAACGCTTTTACATTGCTGAGCAGTTCCGCCCGGTGTTGCGTCAGCTCCGACCGGTCCAGCCGCAAACAGGAGATGGAAGCTTTCCCTCTTTCGCTCTGAAGGAGAGGGAGGATATTCTCATCCCGGAAAGTAAGGTGTTGTTCCGGGTTTTCATGTTGCGGATGGATAAAGAGCGGATCTTCCAGCCGGAGATCGTCGTTATGCGAGCAGGCTCTGTTCCCGGGCGTTTGCAGGGGAAAGAGGTTGCCTTTGTTGCGGCGGTTACATTTGGTGCAGGCGAGGAAGAGATTGTCCCAATGATACGCCATCCAGTAGTAGCCGGGTTTCGTCAGTGGCTGGCCTTCCGCCTGTTTGCAGGCGGATTTTGGCCGGAAGTGTTCCACGTCACCATCGTCGATGTGCCCGATCTTCGATTCGCAGAAGCAGCATTTGTAATGCTGAACACGGATGAGCAGGTCTTTTACTTCCGGTGCTGCGTAAACGGATTTTTTAAATTCGAACGTGCGGGCTCCGTTGTCATAAGCTTGTTCGAGGAGGGTGCGTTCGGTTCTGCCAGTGGTTTGCAGGATGAGGGGTTCAGGGAACAAGGCTTTCCGGGTGATCTGGATCATTTTTATCACCGATGTTTTTTTGGTTGTTTAAAAAGGCGGCTGCTTTCCGGATAATAGCCCTTGCTTTGATATCCAGTTCAGATTCCGCATAGGGAAGGTTATCTGCGAAGGTATTCAGGGATTGCAGTTCCGAGGTTTCTTCAGGAGTGAGTTGATCCTGGCTGATAAGTTCTCTCCGGCGCTCCAGCTTCATTTCCACTTCCGCGTTCCTGACCGGGATATCGAACAGTTCACTCGTGAGGATCTGGTCTATGCGCCAGTTCCGCACGCTTTCCATGTTCTGGTCGATGACGATGTGGTTGCCCTGTTTCCTGAGGAGTACAAGATTGGCGTCATACGGTGCCGACTGTACGATCAGTGGTGAATGGGCAGTGACAATGAACTGGGTGGCGGGGAATGTTTGGCCGAGGAAGTCAAATATTTTTCTTTGCCATTTCGGATGCAGGTGCAGGTCTATTTCGTCTATCAGTACAATGGCCGGCTCTTCCAGTGGGCGGGAGGATTGCGGGTAACGCTCAAACATGCGATAGGCAAAATCCACCAGCCACGCGATCATGCATTTGTAACCGAGGTTGAGTTCACTCAGCGAAACCCATCCCAGATGCGTTCGGAATTCTACGGAAGGAACGAGCTTTTCTTTGGTAGGTTCCGTGAACCGGATCTTTTCCACGCCGGGCAACAACTCTATCAGAATCTCTTTCACTTTCTCCCTTCTTTCCAGCGCAAACTCCTGAACATCTGACGGCACATTGGAGGAATAATCCAGCTGGAGCAGCCATTCTTCGGCATTTACCAATGAAATATGTTCTGAAAAAAGAGATGCGGAGTTACCGGGAGGGATCGCCTCCAAGAGGGAAGACTGGTTCATGATCCTGCCCGCGCCATAGCCGTAGCAGCGGATGCGTTCATAGGCGGCATCCTGGTGCATGCTCATTCCGTCCGTTTCAAATCCGGAGAAGAGCAGCTGGGCCTGGCCGGCCTTCGTTCTGTCTGTAAAATGAAAACCTGCTTTTACTTTTCTTACGCCTGTTCCGCCATCATCTTCCACTATATCAGCGGGCTGCAATACAGTTTGCTGCGGAATGCCCATCGGGGAGAAGCTTGGATCGTTCCGCTTCCATTTTTCAGGCACCATTTCAAAAGCGGCCAGTAATTGTAACAGGGTGGTTTTCCCGGTACCATTGTCTCCGAGGATAACGGTCCATTGCTTCCAGTTACCATTGCGATCGAAAAGGTGTAAACTGGATGCGGGTCCAAAACAACAGGCACCGTCTATGTGCAGGGAAGTGAAATAAGCTCCGGGGTTCAAGACTTCAGGTATTAGCTGTTCTGCAGCTTTTTAAGAACATCAGGGCGGAGGATCTTGTGCGGCATGCCGTCTATTTCAACGAGCGTCCAGTTGCTTACCACAGTATGTCCCTCACTCAACAATTGTTTGGTGAGCTTCTCTATGGTTGCTGCCGATTTACTGACAATTTTCATTTTCATGCGAACCAAATTTAATTGAATTTCCTGATTTTCAATAAAGGTCTGTGCTTTGGTTACAAAGGTCAACAAATATATTCACAAAGGTATGCATTCCCCCCGGATTTTTTACATCTCCCCCCAACTTTTTCATCTTTCTTCCCCCGCAATTTTTTCTAACAGGCCTGCAGCGGCCTCATCGAGAAAATAACGGCAATCAGGATGTGTACGGAGAATGCCGGCTGGAATAAGCGGACTAACGGGTTGCTCGAGCGAATCCTTTACTGCAGCAGCTTTCCGACTGTCCGGCACAGAGCAGATGATGTGTGCGGATTTCATGATCTGCTGAACAGACATGCTCAACGCATGCGTCGGCACATCTTCCGGTCGTTCGAACCATCCTTCCCCATATTGCTGCCGGCGACAATAATCATCCAGTTGCACAATAATGTAAGGTTGCAGCGTATCGAAATCTGCCGGAGGATCATTAAAGGCAAGATGCCCGTTTTCTCCGATACCTACCAATGCCACATCCACCGGGTGTTGCCGGATAATCTCCGCAAGGCGTGCGCATTCCACCGCCGGATCTGCCGCCTCACCGTTCAGGAGATGAACCGCTTTCAAAGGAGATACCTTGGAAACGAACCGTTCTTTCAGGTATTTCCTGAAACTGGCTGGTGAGGATTCCGGCAATCCGATGTATTCGTCGAGGTGGAACATGACAACCTTATCCCATGCAATATCCGGCGCCGCTGTAAGCGTGCGCAGTGTTTCAAACTGGCTGGTACCGGTGGCCAGGATGATATGGGCCTGTCCTTTTTCGGTGATCGTTTGCCTGATAAGCGCAGCAGCTGCTTCGCCGGCGGCCCTGCCCAGTTCCTGTGCATCTTTGGATATCGATATTTTCATGCGTGGTAAATTATCGTGCCACCAAAATTATTTATTCAGAACCGGATATTCCTGTGAAACACCGGCAACGTTACCGAGAACGTTACCGGTGTTTTTTCTGCCTGTTTCCTATCCAGCCGCCGGAAATTTCAATACTTTTAGCAGTACCACGTAATACACAACTTATGCTTTCAAAGGATCATTCCCGCAGAGAATTTATCACCGCAGCAACTGCCGCCGGTATCGGATGGAGCCTCACGAACATGCTGCCCGCCGCATTCGCCGGTGGACGGCTGCAACCCGGTGGCAGAGCAGGTATTATCGGACTGGATACTTCCCACAGCATAGAAATCATTAAAGCGCTGAACCAGGAAGGCAGGCAGCCGGAACTGGAGGGGTACCGCGTGGTGGCGGCCTATCCCAAAGGAAGCAGCGATATCAAAAGCAGTGTGGACAGGATCCCTGCTTACACTCAGGAAGCTGTCAAAAACGGGGTGGAGATCGTTCCGTCTATTGAAGACCTGCTGAAGAAAGTGGATGTGGTATTCCTTGAAACGAATGATGGTAAACCGCGGCTGGAACAGGCGATGAAAGTGATCAGGGCCGGCAAGCCGATGTTCATCGATAAACCGGTAGCCGCTTCCCTGCAAGATGTAGGCGCCATCTACGCCGCCGCAAAAGAACGTAAAGTACCCGTGTTCTCTTCGTCTTCTTTAAGATACCTCCCGGATGCATTACCGGCAAGGGAAGGCAAGCTGGTGGGGAAAGTATTGGGCGCGGATACTTACAGCCCGGCTGCACTGGAGAAAACACATCCGGACCTCTTCTGGTACGGCATACACGGCGTAGAAATACTCTTCGCCGTGATGGGGCCGGGTTGCGAATGGGTGCATCGTGTGCATTCAGAGGATACGGATATTGTCACCGGTACCTGGAAAGACGGCCGCATCGGCGTGTTCCGGGGAACCCGTTCCGGTAAGCATATTTACGGTGGCCGCGTGTTCGGGGAGCAGGGTGTGAAAATGCTAGGTGAGTTTAAAGGCACTTATCCGCTGATCGTAGAGATCATCAACTTTTTCAAAACGGGCGTAGCGCCGGTGGATACGGCGGAAACAATGGAGATATACGCTTTTATGGCGGCGGCGGATGAAAGTAAAAAGAACGGTGGTACAGCCGTCTCTATCCGGGAAACATTACGTAAAGCAAACATTCAATTGTAAAAGATATGGAAAGATCACGCAGAGACTTCATAAAGAAAACGATGCAGGGCGCGGCGGCCGTTACCATCGGCGGCATTCTGCCGGGTTTCAGCGCCAGCAGCTATGCCCGCATCATCGGATCCGGCAGGCGGGTGAAAGTGGCCATGATGGGTGTGAACAGCCGGGGATTCGCACTGGCGAACAGCTTTGCCGTGCAACCGGATTGTGAAGTGTTGTATGTCTGTGATGTGGATACCCGCGCGGCAGACAAATGCATTGCCAGCGTTGCGAAAAAGCAATCGCCCTCCCCCAAAGCGCAACCGGATTTCCGGAAGGCGCTGGAAGATAAAAATGTGGATGCGCTGGTAGTGGCTGCGCCGGACCACTGGCACGCACCTGCGGCCATCCTCGCGTCCAAAGCGGGCAAGCACGTTTACCTGGAAAAACCCTGCAGCCACAACCCCCACGAAGGCGAGCTGCTGGTTTCCGCGGCCGCAAAATATAAGAACGTGATCCAGATGGGCAACCAGCGGCGTTCCTGGCCGAATGTAGTGGCAGGCATCAATGAGCTGAAAGCCGGTACCATCGGCAGACCTTACATGGCCAAATGCTGGTATACCAATAACCGTCCCTCCATCGGCACGGGGAAGGAAGCGCCCGTACCATCCTGGCTGAATTATGAACTCTGGCAGGGCCCCGCGCCCCGCCGCGCTTTCAGGGATAACATGCTCCATTACAACTGGCACTGGTTCTGGCATTGGGGCACCGGAGAAGCCCTGAACAACGGCACGCATATGGTGGACCTCGCCCGCTGGGGGTTAGGAGTGGATTATCCCGTTAACGTGAGCTCCACAGGAGGGCGTTACCGGTACCAGGACGATTGGGAAACGCCGGACACACAGGTGATCTCCATGGAGTTCGCGAACCGTACAGCCCTGGTATGGGAAGGTCGCAGTTGTAACGGCCGTTCGGTAGAAGGTACCAGCGTGGGCGTGATCTTTTACGGAGAAACCGGTTCCCTGCTGATTGACGGGAACGCCTATACGATATTTGATCTGCAGAATAAAGTGGTGAAAGAAGTGAAGAACGAATCCAGCATTGATGCCCGTATTCTCAACAATCCATCCGAATCGCTCGATTTTATCCATATCCAGAATTTCCTTGAAGGTATTCGCAGCGGCGCCACACTGCACGCGGATATCAATGGCGGACATAAAAGCACCTTGCTGTGTCAGCTCGGGAACATTGCGCTGCGTGCGGGTGAGACCCTGAAAGTCGATCCCGCTACCGGCCATATTATCGACAGTAAAAAGGCGATGCAGTTCTGGAGCAGGGAGTATCAGCCAGGCTGGGAACCGCGCATATAAAAACCTATGGAAAAAGCCATTACAAGAACGGATGCTGCCGGATTGAGCAGGCGGGATACCATGATCTCTATCGGTATCATCGGGCTGCTGTTCTTTATTTTCGGATTCGTTTCCTGGGTGAACGCAATCCTGATCCCTTATTTCAAGATCGCCTGTGAGCTTAGCAACTTTCAGTCCTATCTTGTAACGTTCGCATTTTACATCTCTTACCTCGTCATGTCTGTTCCTGCTTCCTACCTGCTGCGCGCAGCGGGGTTTAAGAAGGGAATGATGATCGGTTTCTGGGCGATGGCAGTCGGCGCTTTTATTTTTGTACCGGCCGCTTATACCCGTACGTTCGAGGTATTCCTGGTGGGGCTGTTCTCGATCGGGATAGGACTGGCCATCCTGCAAACAGCCGCCAATCCCTATATCACCGTATTAGGCCCCAAAGAGAGTGCAGCACAACGGATCAGCATCATGGGCATCTGTAACAAAGGTGCGGGTATTCTGGCACCGCTCTTGTTTGCAGCAGTGATCCTGCGTGCCACAGATGCGGAGCTGTTCAGGCAACTGCCGCATATGGAGGCTGCAGCGCGGGAAGCGGCATTGGATGAACTGATCCGGAGGGTGATGGTGCCATACACCTGCGTAGGTACTTTGCTGATCGGGCTGGGGTTGATGGTGCGGTATTCTCCCTTGCCGGAGATCGATACAGAGCAGGAGAGCGGAGCAGTGGCTGAGGCCAATTCCACGAAAACGAATATCTTCCAGTTCCCGCACCTGGTGCTGGGAGCTCTCGCCATCTTTCTGCATGTCGGTACACAGGTGATCGCCATCGACACGATCATCGGGTATGCCGGTTATATGCATATTCATTTGCTGGACGCAAGGACATTTCCTTCATACACCCTCGCCGCTACTATCTGCGGCTATCTCATCGGTATCGCGCTGATCCCGCGTTTTATCAGCCAGGTGAATGCATTGCGTATCTGCACATTGCTGGGCACGATATTTACCCTGCTGATCATTTTCGCGAAGGGACAGGTGACATTCCTGGGTCATACAGCAGATATTTCCATCTGGTTCGTAGTATTGCTGGGGCTCGCCAATTCGCTGGTATGGGCGGGGATCTGGCCGCTGGCGCTGGATGGACTGGGGCGCTTCACGAAACTGGGCGCTTCCGTCATGATCATGGGGCTTTGCGGGAATGCTATCATGCCGCTTGTTTACGGATATTTCGCGGACCTTTATAACGTCCGGCTTGCTTATTGGGTGCTGTTCCCCTGTTACCTCTATCTCGTTTTTTACGCGTTATACGGTCACCGTCTCCGCAGGTGGACGGCATAAATCTTACCTTTGAAGATCACATGGAACAACGTCTGAAGATATACAACGGCCGCATTATCACACCATCGCGCATTCTGCCGCAGGGCACGTTGCTGATAACCGGCGGTACCATCACGGCTGTCGCGGAAGGTGACCTGGATGTGACCGCAGATATCGAAATAGACGCTGAAGGAAAATACATTTCTCCCGGTTTTATCGATATACATATTCATGGCGGTGGTGGAAGCGATTTTATGGATGACGGTGTGGATGCTTTTCTGAAGATCGCCGAAACGCATGCTGCGTATGGCACTACCGCCATGTGCCCCACTACGCTGACCAGTGAAACGGAAGGACTGCTCAGAACACTGGATCATTACGAGGCTGCGGATAAACGGAATGCCAAAGGTGCGCAGTTCATCGGGATGCATCTGGAGGGACCTTATTTTGCAATGAATCAGCGCGGCGCGCAAGACCCGCGATATATCCGCGATCCTGACCCCGAAGAGTACGAAGCGATCCTGCGCCATTCCCGTTCTATTCGTCGCTGGAGTGCCGCTCCGGAATTGAAAGGCGCTATCCCTTTTGGCCGTTATCTGCGCTCGCTGGGCATTTTGCCGGCAGTGGCGCATACGGATGCCATTTATGAAGAAGTACTGGAAGCTTACGAGAACGGCTACACGCTTCTCACCCATTTTTATTCGGCCATGTCCGGCGTTACCCGCCGCAACGCATTCCGCTACGCAGGTGTGATCGAAAGCGGCTATCTGATCGATGGCATGGATGTGGAGGTGATCGCAGACGGCGTACATCTGCCGCCGCCGTTATTGAAGCTCGTATACAAGATAAAGGGGCCGGACCGCATCGCACTGATTACAGATGCCATGCGTGCCGCCGGTATGCCGGAAGGAGAAAGCGTGCTGGGCAGTATCCATAACGGGATAAAGGTGATTGTGGAAGATGGCGTGGCCAAACTGCCGGACCGTAGCGCTTTTGCGGGCAGCGTAGCAACGGCGGACCGCCTGGTACGTACGATGGTGAAAATGGCGGATGTACCGCTGCAGGAGGCTGTACGGATGATCAGCGCCACACCGGCCCGGATCATGGGTGTGGGAGACAGGAAAGGATCGCTTTTGGAAAGGAAAGATGCCGATGTGGTGATATTCGATGACGATATCAACGTGTCTCACACGATCGTGAAAGGGAAGGTGATATTTGGCAAAGGGTAGCTGTCACAACTTCCTTCTCCGGCTGGATTCCCGGATGATCAGCTTCCCCGGCAGTATCACATCTTCCGCCTGGAAATGTTTCTTCGCAATATGTTTAAGCAATAATTCGCAACTGATCTTCCCGATATCAAAGGCGGGTTCAGCCATGGTGGTAAGGGTGGGAGAGATGATGGCGGACATGGGATCATTCGTGAAGCCCGCCACGCCGAAGTCCTGCCCGATGCGGATCCCCTTGTCCTTCAGCACCAGCATCGCGCCGATCGCTTTCCGGTCATTCACGGCAAAAATGGCGTCGGGCTGCTCTTCGGGCGCAAGCAGTAGCCGGGTGTCCTCTTCCCCGCATTCCTGTGAGAAACCGGAATGAATAATCCATTCTTCTTTGATGGGAATACGATGTTTGGTTAATGCGGCGAGATATCCCTTCAACCGCTGCTCCGTTAGTGACAACCCCCTCGGCCCTGCGATATGTGCGATCTGCCGGTAACCATTCGAGATCAGATGCTCCACCGTTTCAAAAGCGCCGTTGTAATCATCCTGCATCACTTTGGACGCAGGCATGTGATCCGGCACCCTGTCGAAAAAAACAACCGGAATGCCGTGGGTCATAATCTCCTCCGTATACCGGTGGGGGTCTGTGCCCGAGGAGACGGAGATCAGGAAGCCGTCCAGGCTGGACATGGAAAGGTTCCGGATGATCGACAATTCCCTTTCCGCAGCATCATTCGTCACAAACAGCACAATGTTATACCCCTTGCTGTACGCTACTTCCTGTATGCCCGTGATCACTGTGGAGCAATAATAATTTGCGATGAAAGGAAGGATCACGCCAATGTTGCGGGTGCTTCCCCGGGCCGCCAGGCCACGGGCATTGGAGTTGGGCCTGTAATGCAGTTCCTCCGCCAGTGCCAGCACTTTCTCCTTCGTTTCCTCATTAACATCATACGTTCCTCTCAATGCCCTGGATACCGTTGAAACGGAAATATTCAGCGCTTTCGCGAGGTCCTTTATCGTCACAAAATGATGTGCCATGCCTGAAAGATAGTAAAAGTTGGAACGCGCGCAAACATCGCTGATGCACGGTTGTTCATGCAAATAAAACAAAGGAATTGCTCCCAAAAAACGAAATTGTGACAGATAATATGTGTTGCAATGGATAGAAAGGAACATGCTGACGGGATGAATGAGCCGCAGACCTCTCTGGACCTGCTGCACGGCTTCTACATGCCTCCCAACGCGCCCATCATCGACATTGGCGGTGGGGAAAGCCGGCTGGTGGATCATTTGCTGGATGAAGGATATACGGATGTAACGGTGCTGAATATATCGGCCGGAGTATTGGAGCGGGCGAAGAGGCGCCTGGGGGAGAGGGCTACGGCAGTCCAGTGGATTGTCAGTGACATTACAACGTTCAGGCCCAAACGAAAATATGCCGTCTGGCATGATCGTGCCACCTTCCATTTCCTTACCACGGCTGAACAGATACGAACCTATCTGGATGCCCTCACCCTTGCAACCCCTGCTTACCTCGTGATGGGCGCTGTTTCCGAAAACGGACCAGAGGAATGTAACGGATTGCCCGTGAAACGCTATACTGAATCCGCGCTGGAACAACAACTGCAGGAACAGTATCAAAAACGGGAATGCATACACGAAGAACATACTCTTTTGTGCAGCTTTGAAAGAAAGTACCCCTTATCAGCCAGACCGTCCCAAGTAAACTGGCCCCCTCCCAAATGAAGCTGAACGTCAATCTGGTTGGCTTTTCCGCCAGTTATGAAGCGCGTCTGGCCCGTCGTTTCACGCTGAACCTCGAAGCGGGAGCAGGGTATAGTTTCTATTATGGCAACAGCTACTTCGGAGAAGATTTCGGCTATGCGCTGGCCCCGTTCGTGGCCGCGGAGAACCGCTATTACTACAACCTGGAGAAAAGGGAACGTAAGGGCAAAAGTATCCGCAACAATGCCGCCAATTTTCTCAGCGCAACGCTGCGGTATGATATGGTGCCGGTAGCGTACGAGGATCTCTACAACAATCCCCGGATCAGTCTCCGCCCGGCCTGGGGTTTCCAGCGGAGCATTGGCAGGCGCTTCAGTTTTGAAACATTGCTGGGTTGGAGTATCCGGTACGATACGCAATTAAAAGAATGGGAACACAGTCCTGCTGTGAATTTCAAACTGGGATATTTTCTTTGGCGCACCTCCGACACCAAATAAGAACGGCCATTTCTTAACAAGTTGTTAAGCTAAACAGATAAAGATAATCTTTATGTGTTTGGTGGCGGAAATTTTTTTGCCCTTTGAGAACAGCAACAGGAGGGCTTTCTCACGAATCGTACAACAGAAAAGGTTGTTTTTTTATCTTGATTTGAGGCATGGACAGTTCGTGTCATATTGATAAATAATCAGGGGAAATGACTATATTGAAGGTCAAATTGACTATTATACAATGAAAATAATTGCGGTCCTTATACCCTTGAGCTTGCTATTTGCTTGTAAAAGGGAGACCACGCAACCTGTTCCAGCTGGAGATAACGGAGTAGGAGGCCGCACGCCTTCTACGGATGTTCTCGTCACTTCCAAAGAAATGATCATTTGCGACCAGAAGAATGCCCGCATAGCGATCATAGACGTTGCCAACGGGAACAAGATAACCTGGGAATGGAGTCCTACCGCAGCTTACTCCACGATCCGCACTACTGCCCGGAGCTGGTTCTCCAACCTGAGTGAAGCGAAACCGGTATACGGCGGCAAATATATTCTTACAACAGCCTCCGGTGGTGGCGTAGCAATCATCAACATCGCCACGCGGGAAGCAGTATGGTTCGATTATGCCGGCGGTAATACCCATTCCGCAGAAATATTGCCGGACGGGAATGTAGTAACAGCCTCCTCCACCGGCGGCTACCTGACCATCTTCAACGTCGATTCGCACCTGGATGACGGCTCCCTGAAAAGCCCGAAGATCGTTTTCCCCGATGTGCATAATGTAGTGTGGGATCACAAGAATAAACTGCTCTGGGCAGCCGGCAGGAACAAGCTGAAGGCGTTTTCATATAACATGAATTGCAAAAAGCCCGAGTTGACGCTGAAAAGAACATACACATTACCCAACAACGGATATGCGCACGAATTGTACCCGGTATTCGGCAGCACCACACAGCTCTGGTTATCCAGCTCTACGCAGGTGTACAGATTTGATACCAACAACGGCGCGTTTACACTGGTAAAAACAGTAACGGGCGTGAAATCTGTTTCCTCCGGTCCCGGCAGCTTCCAGACGATTGTAGACATTACAAATGGTCGTGGCGGCGCTCCCTGGAGAACAGACCGGATCACGGAGCTCAATAACGGGCATCCTGTTTATTTAAGCACTACAGTGGGAATGTACAAGGCCCGCTGGCGGTTACCAAGCTGCTTCAGTTATCCGGCCAATGACAGCTACCACGAATGTCATTGATATAATTTAATAACAAGGTCAGTCCCCGTATAAAGAAGGCGGTCTCAATAGCATTGAGACCGCCTTCTTGCATTACTCCGGGAGCCATTCTCCCCTAAGTGTGTTACGGAGACTATACCAGTTTACCAATCATGCAGACAACAAAAAGCCGTCTCAACATTGAGACGGCTTTCTTTTATTCATGATCGCAGTTCTTCTTAGAAAGTATACCGCAGACCCAGTTGCATCTGATAACGGGATGCAAAGAAGTCTTTGGAGTAAGGAGTACCCGGATTGGAATAGGTGTAGATCGGGTAGTTGTTCACGATCTTGGGAGAAGATTTCCCGGTCACCGGATCCTTCACGGTTACCTGCTTCAGACCCACGCTCGCAGAAGAGTTGAACGTATTGGGAGAGAAGTACTGGATACCCCAGTCTTTGCTCAGCAGGTTGGTCAGGTTCACGATATCGTAAGTAAGTGTGATGGTGTGTACACGTTTACCCACTTTCATGTTGTAGTCCTGGCTGAAGCGGAAGTCCGCCTGTGTATTCCAGGGAGTACGGCCACCGTTACGCTCGGTGAACTGTCCTTTGCGGCCGCTCAGGTATTTGTCGCCATTCACATAAGACATGAAATCATTCGCCTGCTCCGCAGCTGTTTTACCACCGGCAATATCAACGAAGAAATTGGCGGCATCGGTAGCATCTTTCGGAACATACACCAGGCTCACCTGTTGCGGCGTACCCTGGATGGTCGCATTCACGAAACCGTAGCTGAAGGGTAAGCCGGACTGTGCGCTGAAGAAGAGCGCGAAAGTAGAGATCCAGCGGCCGTTGTGTGCCCAGTCTACTTTGTAGTTCACCGTAGAAACGATGCGGTGGCGAACGTCAAAGTTGGAATAAGCGAGACCCGGGTTGTTGGGGTTCAGCGCCTGGTTCAGCTGCCAGTTGGACTCCATGGAGTTACGGATACCGTTGGTGATGTCTTTGGACTGACCATAAGTATAAGCTGCCATCACATTCAGCCCGAAGGGGAACGATTTGCTCACCTGTGCAGTGATGCTATAGCGGGAACCCTGGTCGGTATTGGAAAGGAGGTAAGCGTTTGTATACAGTGAGTTGATCTTCTTACCGGAATAGATCGGTTGTTGTTTGTTCACATCGTAAGCGAAGTAGGTGGGGTTATCCACCAGGTTCACCTGTTGGAATTTCAGATCATGGATCACTTTGGTATAAATACCTTCCAATGTGAATTTCCACTGGTTATGTGTGGTGTAATCCAGGGCCAGGCTGCTTCTCCATACCTGAGGCATTTTGAAGTTGTTGTCGATCAGGTCCACCTGGGTAGCGCCACCGGCATCATTCACATTCACCCCATTCTGTTTCGCGAAATCGGCAATACCGTTCGCAGAGGGCTTGGCAGCAGGGTTGGGGGTATTCACGAACGCCTTGTCGGAAGAACGCTGGTCATACGCACCGTAGGTCACGCCGTTGTTGTAATAAGCATAACCGAGCCATGCGAAAGGAATACGGCCGGTAAAAAGACCGGTACCACCACGCAGCACCAGGCTGTTATCACCCATGATATCGTAGTGGAAACCGAGACGAGGAGATACCTGGATGCTGTTGAGGTAGCTGTTGGTGATGTCTTTCGGTTTGGTATACGTATAGGTGTTACCGTAGTTTGCGTCAACCGGTGCTTTGGTGGTTTTGTCACTCAAAGGCTGTTTGTTCGGGATACCGGTATAATCCAGGCGGAGACCCGGAGTGATCTTGAACCGGTCGCTCAGCTGGATCTCATCCTGCATGTAAAGGCTCAACAGATTCACCTTGAACTGTGCGGGAGGATTGTTCCAGATATAATCGCGGGTGTTGTCGCTGTACTTGAAGTTACCGCGTACACGGGAAGGGTTGTTCGCGATGAAGTCAGCCACGGAGCTGTAGTCGAGGCGACCATTCCAGGAATTCACAAAACCATAAGTGATATTGTAGAACTCGTTGTGTGTACCGAAGGTAAAAGTATGGTTGCCTTTGAACCAGGTTACGTTATCCGTGATCTCGAAGGTTTTCTGCTTCATGTTGAAGATACTGGCCTCACGGTCGGTACCCAGGAAGATGGTAGTACCGGACTTGATCCCGTTGATCTGAATCTGCGGAACAGCAGGATCGGAGAGGGGATCGCGGTAATCGTGGATGTTGGAATAACCGAGGATCAGGTTGTTGGAAAGCGTGTTAGAGAAATTGCTCTTCAATTCCGCCACCCAGGATGACTGGTTATTCACCTGTTTGAAGTCAATGCCGGAGAAACGGAAGTTCTGCTCATCGCGTTCCAGGTTAGTGGCCTCTGAAATGATGGTATTGTTGCGGAGAGAAAGCTGGTGCTTGGCATTGATGTGCCAGTCCAGGCGGTTAAAGAACTTGGTGGAGTTGGAATAGATGGTGGTGTTACCGGCTGTTCCGGGATCTACGCCATATTCTTTCATTTTCGCCGTGATATCATCCGCATCTTTCTGAGTGAGGATTTTAGCGGCATCCGCAGAACCTGCGGCGAGGATCACCGGATCCACGCGACGGGTGAGTTCTGTGTTGGTGAAGAAGAACAATTTGCCTTTCACAATAGGAAAACCGAGGCGAACGCCGGTCTGGTAATCATGGAAATCGCTGGGAAGTTTGGAACCGTCTCCGGCGTTGTTCTTACCAACCATACCGGCAGTGCGGCCGTAACCATATACAGAACCATGGAACTCGTTGGTGCCGCTGCGGGTTACCGCGTTGATACTACCACCGAGGAAGTTACCAATCTTTACGTCAAACGGTGCCAGCAGTACCTGGATGTCCTGGATCGCATCGAGGGATACAGGGTTGGTGCGGGTGCTGCTGCCGGGCTGGCCGCTGGTATTGCTCTGGCCGCCGAGAGAAGGGCTGAAACCGATCGCATCGTTGTTAATAGCTCCATCCAGCGTTACGTTGTTGTAACGATAGTTAGTACCCAGGAAGGAGTTGTTGCTGCTCTGCGGAGTGATCCTCGTAAGGTCCTGCAGGCTGCGGTTAAGGCTGGGCAGGCTCTTGATCTGCTCCTGGCCTACGCGGGTACCGCCTGGTTTTGCAGCGGCGCCGCCTACCACTACGATTTCTTTCAGCGCAGTGGATTCTTCTTGCAAATTGAAATTGAGATTTGTCGTGCCGAGACTAAGGTTGATGTTTTCCTTGTTCTCTTTCTTGTAACCCATGAACGAAACGCTGATGGTGTAAGGTCCGCCCGGATTCAGGTTCGGGATGATGTACCGGCCATCTGCGTTGGTTTGCGTACCGGCTTTGATACCAGTGCTGGTGTTGATTGCCACAACGGTAACGCCAGGCAATATCTGCCCCTTCGCATCGGTGATTTTTCCCGATACGGAAGCTGTGGTCATCTGGGCTTGTACGCCGTTACTTAAAAGAAAAACGGAGAAAAAAGTAAGCAATGTAGCTAATGATTTCATCGGTGCTGATTTATTGTGCAAAGCACCGGCTTGAAAACAAACGGAATGTAAACAAATTGTTACCGAATCGTTATCTGAACATTAAAACAACCTTAAAAAACGACTATTTCTGGAAAATGAAGTTAAAATACTATCAGATGGACCAAAGTAACCCTTATTTTATTGTTAAAATTGCTGTTTTACGCTTCCACAAACTGCTGTAAGTTGGTGCCGATGATCATCGTCCAACCAGCGGCAAAATTCTCTTTTGCAAAATCCGCAATATGAGCAGGAAAAGTTTCCAGACCTTCATGCGTCAGCTTCAGTCGTGTTTGATCTCCTTCCGGGAAGAGTTCGAAGGTAACATAGGATTTCCCGGGGTATCCTTCATACGCCCAGCTGTAACGGAGTTTCTTCCCGGCAATCACATCCGTGATCTTGCACAGGTGAACGTATTTTACATTTTTATTTTCCGCGGTGAACTGGAACTCGAAGCCTACTTCCGGCCGGAATTCGGCAATATCGAAATACCAATGCTTCATTTTGTTCTTGTCTGTGATAGCCTGCCATATGGTTTCCGCAGAGGCATTAAAGGTACGTTCAATAACAAAGGGCGCTGCGCTCATAAAGATGAATTTTATATGAATTAAATGAAACCTTTTGGTTACAAATATAATAAACCTCAGGGTTTCGAAAAATTTTAAGGTTCCTTTTAATAATTTTATTCCCCAAATTTTTGAACATTGACCAAGCCCATACTCGTTATAAAATTCGGAACGGCCTCGATCACCCGTAGCAACGGGGAACTGGACGAATCGGTAATGGCGGAAATCGCCAAACAGGTAGCTGCCATTCACGCGCAGTATAATATTGTACTGGTTTCTTCGGGAGCGGTAGCGGCGGGCCGGCAGTACCTGAAGGAATACAGTGGAACCATCAGTGAACGCAAAGCAGCGGCGGCTATCGGAAATCCCCAGTTGCTGAACCGTTACGCCCATTATTTTTCGGCTTACGGTATTCCGCTGGCTCAAAGTCTTTGTGAAAGAAGGCATTTCTCGGAAAGGAACCAGTTTCTGCAACTGAAGAAAACATATGAAGAGCTCTGGGCCAATGGTGTAATCCCGATCGCGAATGAGAATGATGTGGTGAGCGATCTGGAGCTGAAGTTTTCAGACAACGATGAGCTGGCAACCCTTATAGCCGTGGGTTTCGGCGCTACGCAACTGCTGTTCAGCACTTCCGTGGCCGGGGTATTGGATAAGGAGGGCAGAATCGTGCCGCAGATTGATGTGATCGATGAGGAGGCGCTCGGTCTGGCGGATAAAAAGAAATCCTCATTGGGGCTTGGCGGCATGGTCTCAAAATTGACGTTTGCGCGGCTGGCTACCCGCATGGGTATTGAAGTGGTGATCTTCGGTATACGTACTCCGGACGGTATTCCGCTGGCTACCGAAGGGAAAACAGGCACCCGCTGCCTGCCGCAGCCCTGCAGCATGCCCGCGCGAAAGAAATGGCTGGCCAGTGGCAGCCTGGTGACCGGCCGCCTGCAAGTGGATGCAGGTGCGGAACAGGCGTTGAAGAAACGGCACAGTCTCCTCGCCGTAGGCGTAAAAGCGGTGTTGGAGAAGTTTGAACGCGGGGAAGTGATCGAAATTGTGGACGAACAGGAGCAGGTGATCGCCGTTGCCCGGGCGAAAGTAGCCTCGGGTGCATTGAAAGCAGGTAACCGTATGCAGAACACGGAAGTGGCGCATGCGGATGACATCGTACTATTATAAAAAGCTTATGACATCGATATTACCATTACTGGAGAAAGCACAGCAATCCACTCGTTCTGTAAGAGGCTTGACAGACGGGCAGAGACAGACATTGCTGCAACAGCTGGCAGAACTGTTGCTATTGCGTAAGGAAGAGATCATCCGGGAGAACCGGAGAGACCTGGACCAGATGCCTGATACAGATCCGAAAAAAGACCGTCTGCTCCTGGATGCAGCACGCATACAGGGGCTTGCGGACAGCCTCCGTGATATCGCCCTGCTACCGGATCCGGCGAACCAGGTGTTGTCTGAAAAACAACTGGAGAATGGATTACTGGTGCGTAAACAAACCGTACCGCTGGGGGTGGTGGGAGTGATCTACGAATCCCGTCCGAATGTGACTGTAGATGTGGCAGCGCTCTGCATACGCTCCGGGAATGCCTGCGTACTGCGCGGCGGAACGGATGCTTTTCATACGAATACCTGTCTCGTTAACATCATCCGGGAAACCCTGCAGTCTGCGGGCGCGGATCTTGAAGCAGTGCAATTGCTGCCGCCGGACAGGGCCCTGATCGCAGAGATGCTCACGGCCGTAAAATACATCGATATACTGATCCCCCGCGGATCGCAGCAGTTGATCGATTATGTGCGGGAGCATTCCCGGGTGCCTGTGATCGAAACCGGCGCCGGGGTGTGCCACACTTACGTTGAAAGTACAGCGGATCTGCAAAAGGCCACCCGCATCGTCACTAATGCAAAAGTTTCCCGTCCATCCGTGTGCAACGCACTGGATACAATACTGGTGGATAAGGCTGTGGCAAAGGATTTTCTCCCGATGCTGGCGCCTTCTTTAGCGGCATATAACGTAGAGATATTTGCGGACGAGGATGCTTTTGCCATCCTGAAAGCGGTGGATTATCCTCATCTGGCTGCCGCAAAACCGGAAGATTTCGGAAGGGAGTTCCTGGATTTCAAATGTTCCGTGAAAGTAGTGGAAGGAGCGGATGAAGCGCTGGAGCATATCCGCCGTTTTTCTTCCAAACATTCCGAAGCCATCGTTTCCAATGATAAGGTGTTGAGCGAACGTTTCCTCCAGGAAGTAGATGCCGCGGCCGTATATGTGAATGCATCCACCCGCTTTACGGATGGCGGCGTGTTCGGGCTGGGAGCGGAGATCGGTATTTCCACGCAAAAGCTGCACGCACGAGGGCCCTTTGCCCTCGAGAAACTTGTCACTGAGAAATGGATTGTTTATGGGGACGGACAGGTGCGCTGATCCGCTATTCCGAGCGTAAACTCTTGACAGGATTCGCCAACGCTGCTTTCGCCGTTTGATAACTGACCGTCATTAACGCAATCAGCAGCGCGCCCATACCCACGAACACAAATATTTCCCAGCCGATATGGATGCGATAATCAAACTGTGTGAGCCAGCGGCCGAGGCCGTACCAGGCTACCGGAACGGCTATCAGGCAGGAGAGCAGCACCAGCAGCATGAAGTCTTTGGACAACATCTGCCAAAGATGGAAGACAGATGCTCCTAATACCTTCCGTATCCCGATCTCTTTAGTACGCTGTTCCGCCAGATAGGAAGCGAGGCCGAACAGGCCGAGGGAGCTGATCAGGATAGCCAGGCCGGCAAAGAAGAAGGCCAGTTTCCCGACACGTTCTTCGGCATCGAATTTCTTCGCGTATTCCGTATCGGCAAAACTGAAGTTGAAGGGCGCGGAAGGGTTGTATTTTTTGAAAACCGCGGCTATTTTGTCTATTGCGGTACGGGTAGCAACCTGCGGATTGATCCGGATGTTCACGAAATTGCCGCGTTCTTTCTGGAAAGGATGGAAAACGCTGGGCACGGAGCTTTCATAGGGAGAGGTCATGATCATATCCCGGATCACCCCTGCGATGTGAAATTCGATCCCCCGCCAGCGGACGGTTTCGCCTATCGGGTTTTGCAGGCCCATGTATCTGGCAGCGGCTTCGTTGAGAATCAGGGCCGAGGAGTCTGTTCCCATATCCCGCGAAAGATCGCGACCCTCTTTGAATTGCCATCCTACTACTTTCCCATATTCGAAATTGATACCGATAGTGGCGAAGCCGTCTCCCTGATCAGGCCGTTTCCCTCTCCATTCAAAGCCTCCGTTAAAAGAATAAGTGTCCGTTACAGGGCTTTGCGATTCCGCTATTTCCTGAACTGCGCCGGTAGCCTGTAATGCGTTCCGGATCGTTTCATATCGTTCGTAGATCTCTGGTGTGGTCATCTGCACATAGATCAATCCCTGTCTGTTATAGCCCACAGGACGGTCTTTGGCGAATTGTATCTGCCGGAACACGATCACCGTGCCGGCAATGAGTATCACCGAAACGGTGAACTGCACTACTACCAGCACTTTACGGGGAACGGCGGCGAGGCGCCCTGTCCGAAAGGTACCTTTCAACACCTTCACCGCCTGGAACGAAGAAAGATACATGGCAGGATAACTCCCGGCTATAAGCCCCGTGAATATCGTGAATCCGATAGCCGCAAGCCAGAACCAGCCATTGCTCCAGGGAAATACCATGTGTTTATCCGCAATGGTGTTGAACCAGGGAAGCGCTATCTGTACAAACAGGATGGCGAGCCCAAAAGCCATGCATGCAATCAGAACGGATTCACTGTAAAACTGTCCAATCAGCTGCGTCCGCAAAGACCCCACGGCCTTCCGTATTCCTACTTCCTTCGCCCGTTTCTCTGACCGTGCGGTGCTGAGGTTCATGAAGTTGATGCAGGCCAGCAACAGCACAAAGAAACCGATTCCGCCGAACAGCCACACGAGCTGGATCCTTCCACCCGCGCCTGTTCCGTTCCTGAATTCGCTATACAAATGCCAACGGCTCATGGGATGAAGGAAGAGGCTTTGGGTAGCCCCCGGAAACGGCTTCACATGGCGGGAGAGGATATTTCCGATCTTTCCGGTGATGGGTTTAAAATCGCTTTTTTCAGGGATCTGTACATATACCTGCACAGAGTTATTGTCCCAATTGTCTTTCGAATCCGCCACCCATTTCCATGCGCTGATATACATACTCCAGGGACCGATAAAGGAGATATCGCTCAGTCTGGAGGTTTCCGGCAGGTCTTCGAAAACGCCGGCGACTTTCATATTGAACTGGTTATTGAGCCGAACGATCTGATCCATCGGTTCCGCATCGCCAAAAAGCGCCCTCGCCAGTGAGGCGGACAAGAATAGAGTGGAGGGCTCTTTCAATCCGTTGCGGCTCCCCTTCAACATGCGGAGGGAGAAGAGCTCCGGTCCGTCCGGTTCCATATACATGCCGGCCCGGGTTACCATTTTATCTCCTTTATCTCCCGCGCTGAGGGTGGAAGTTCCTGGGTGGGAGGTGGCTACCACATATTTGAAGTCCCCGGGGTAGAGGGAACGCAGTTCATTTGACAGGGGAATGGGTTGTGAGGTGCCTACGCCGGATTCCCCGTTAAAGCTGAAGCGTTTCATTACCTGTGCGATCTGGCGGTAATGTTCATGGTTTTTGTTGTAGGAAAGTTCATGCCATACCCACAAACCGATCAGCATCGTAACCGCCATGCCCGTGGCAAGCCCGAAAATATTGATGAAGGAAACACCCTTGTGTTTGAGCAGGTTCCTGATCGCGATCTTGAGGTAATTCCTGAGCATAGGCTGGATATTTCAGCTTCGTGCGCAATTAAACTGCCAGATTTTGAAACGCGCTGCCACGGCTTGTTTCGTGGCAAGAGTAAGTGCAGGTTCGTTCAGATGCGAACGATGAGTGTCCGTAAACGGACAATCGTCAGGTATGTATCACCAGCTTGCATGGAAATCTGACGGTCTTGCAGGCAGCCTCTGTTCCGGCATCGCTCCCTATCCGTTCAAACAATATATTGGCTGCTTCCAGCCCCATTTCGTAGGAATTCTCCTCGATGGAGGCCAGTGGCTTGTGATCCAGATGATGCAGTATGGGCAGATTCCCGAATCCCGCGAATTCTATTTTATCAAGCAGTTCGGGATGACGGATCTTCAGGTAGTTGATCGCATCCAGCGTAATATAGTTCTTGAAGGTAAATACGGCTGTTGGCGGGTCAGGAAGCTGCATAAACGCGTCCATGGCGCTGAAAGTGGCGTCTGTTGTAAAGTCTACTGCCTTTACCAGCTGCGGATCGTATGGAATACCTTGTTTTTCCAATGCCTGCAGGTAGCCTTCAAACCGTACCTGCCCAGTGCGCATGGATTCCGGTCCCCGCAAATGCGCAATGCGCCGGTGCCCGCGTTTCAGCAGGAACTCCGTTGCTGCCACAGCGCCTCCGAAGCTGTCCGAAGAAACGAAGTCAAACGTTGCTCCACGGGGTTCCCGCGTCATGAATACAACGGGAATACCTACTGAACGGAATTTCAGAAAAGGCGCCATGTCTATCGTGTTCTTGGTGATGGACACAATCACCCCGTCCACCCGGTTACGGATCATCACATCCACGATCCGGGCTTCCTTCTGTACGTCCTCGTTGGACTGCGAAAGGATCACATTGTAATCACGCTGTGCGGCAATGGCCTCCACGCCGTTGATAGCCAGTACGTAGTACTGATCCAGCAAATCCGGGATGATCAATCCCAGCGTGAACGTCTTGCTCAGCTTGAAATGCCGGGCCGCTTCATTGGGGATATAATTCAGATCTTTGGCCAGGTTCTTTACCCGCTCACTGGTGTATATGCTGATGGATGCATCATTGTTAAGCGCTTTGGAGACAGTGGATACAGACATATTTAATTTCTTCGCAATATCCTTGATGGTAACTCCTCTTTTCATGCCTGATAATATTGTACCGACTAAATTAACTAAAAAAGAAAAAACGTTTGAATTAACTATTTCAAACGTTGTAGTTGTCTTGTAGGGTATTTAAATCGATTGCAATTACTATATTCGGAAACTGATACAGCAACTAGAAAACAACCGTCCGGTATGTACCGGACATTTATTGATGTTATGATATGCCATTCTTCTTTTGAAACCAGCATTATTCACCAATTAAACTAAGCATTTACACGCCAACGAGACAAAAAGTCGTACCACATCTAAATCGAGACAATACCATTTTCTAAATCAAACTAAACTGATACAAGATGACGATCCACACGAGGAGCGGGCTAACAAGGCTGCATGTAGCCTGTTACGCGCTCACGGTTATGTTGCTGCTCTTCGGCATAACCACCAGCCTCGCACAGCCAAAGTCCGCCAGATCCATGAGCGGCGTTGTAAAAGATGAAACAGGCAGAAAATTACCCGGGGTTACGGTACTGGTCGAAGGCACCACAAAAGGGACTTCCACAGACGAGGAAGGGCGCTTCCAGTTGAAGGAGGTGCCGGAGAAAGCTGTGCTGGTGTTCTCTTTTATCGGCTATCAGCAACAGAAAGTACCGGTGGGGGATAATCCCGTGATGAACGTTACCATGAAGGATAATGCAAAAGAACTGGAACAGGTAGTAGTGGTAGGATACGGTACGAGGAAAAAAAGCGATATAACCGGTGCCATATCACAGGTAAAGGCTACGCAGCTGGAGAACGAAAATCCCGCTACGGTACAGGACATTCTGAGGGGCAATATTGCCGGGTTGAACGTGACGTCTTCCAACTCCGCCAAGGGGGGAGGGGATCTCACCATTCGCGGCAAAACAACGGTTTCCGGTACGCCTTCTCCGCTGATTGTAATGGATGGAGTGATCTATCCGGGCCAGCTGAGCGATATTAATCCGAATGATATACAAACGATCGATGTATTGAAAGATGCCAGCTCTGCGGCGGTGTTTGGCGCCAAATCTGCAAAGGGCGTGGTATTGATCACCACTAAAAAAGGTTCGAAAGGTAAACCGGTGATCACTTTTAATACAAACGTGGGCCTGGCCACACTGGCGATGAACCAGCGGTTGTACGACGGGCCGGGGTTTGTGGCCTGGAGAACGGATGTGATGAAGAGCATCAATGTGAATGCCAAACCTTATCAGTTCAACGACCCCCGTACGCTGCCCGCTGATATTACCATTGATCAGTGGAAGGCATATGATAACTCTCAGGGAGATCCGGTGGACATCTGGCTGAACCGTCTGAAATTGTTGTCTGTAGAGATTAAGAACTATAAAGCAGGCAAACAGACGAACTGGTACGACATGATGTTTCAGCAGGGCCTCCGGCAGGATCATACGGTAAGTATCGGAGGAAAGAAAGAAGATGTTTCCTACTATTTCTCTGCCGGCTATACGAATAATGAAGGAGTGATCGCGGGCGACAAATTCACCACTTTCAGAACACGCATCAACCTGGAAGCCAAGATAGCAAAGTTCGTTAGTGTGGGTACGAACATGCAGTTCGCGGACAGGGATGAAAGCCAGGTACCGGTGACCTGGGGACAAATGGTGAATGCTTCTCCCTGGGGCGAAAAGTACAAAGATGATGGCGTTACGTTGCGGGACAGCCCGAATGATGATATCGGCAACAACACGAACCCGTTCCTGGATAACACGTATACCAATCGTCTCCAGAAAACCAATACCCTCTTCGGCTCCCTCTACCTCAAAGGCGATCTGCCTTTCGGGTTCTCTTATCAGGTAAACTACACGCCCAACTTTGAATTCTATCGCTACTACAACGGTATTTCCGCGAAAGATTTCCGATATGCCTCCCGTAAAGGCGTAGCTACCCGTACGGAACAGACCACTTATAACTGGCAGATCGACAACCTGCTGAAATGGAACAAAACATTCGGCGAGCATGAATTTGATGTGGCTTTTCTTTTCAATGCAGAGAAGTTCCAGTCGTGGCGCAACCAGATGGACAATGAAGGATTTGATCCGAACGATAACCTGACCTGGCATAACATTGGCTCGGGCATTAAACCCGTGATCTCCAGTGATGACCAGGTGAGCACCGGAGATGCGATGATGGGCCGCCTCAACTATGCTTTCAAACAAAAATATCTTCTCACAGCTACCATCCGCAGGGATGGCTATTCAGCCTTCGGTCAGCGTAATCCCCGCGCAAATTTCCCGTCCCTCGCATTGGGCTGGATATTCACGAAGGAGAATTTTGTGCAGGCGGACTGGCTCAATTACGGTAAGCTGAGATTGTCATGGGGCCTGAATGGTAACCGGGATATTGGCCGCTACGTGTCGCTGGCGAACCTGAACACGGGTAAATACCAGTATGTGATGCCCAATGGTACAGTGGTGCTCGTGTCGCAGTTGTATGTAGACCGTATGCAGAATCCCAATCTGAAATGGGAGCGGACGGCCTCCTACAACCTCGGCCTCGATTTTTCCGTACTGCATGACCGGCTCAGCGGCTCCATTGATGTATACAAGAAGAAAACGACCGATCTGCTGATCTCCCGTGCATTGGTGGATGTATCCGGCTTTTCCAGTGTAATGGATAATCTCGGGCAGGTAGACAATAAGGGTTTCGAGCTTAGCCTCAACAGCATTAATATCAAAAACGGAGGTTTTGAGTGGCGTTCAGGGCTGAACTTCTTCTTCAACAGGAACAAGATCGTGCATTTGTATGGTGCTGTAGATATAAAAGATGCGAATGGAAAAGTGATCGGCAAAGCAGAGAAGGACGACCTCGGCAACAAATGGTTCATCGGGCATGATATTGATGAGATATGGGACCTGAAGGTGCAGGGCGTATGGCAGCAGAATGAAGCGGACCAGGCCGCGAAGTACGGTGTAAAGCCGGGTGATTTTAAGCTGGAAGACAGGAATGGCGATAATGCCTATTCCAACGAAGACCGGCAGTTCCTGGGCTACAAGACGCCCCGGTTCCAATGGACGCTGCGGAACGATTTTTCCTATAAGAATTTTGATCTGTCTTTCATGATCTATTCCAACTGGGGACAGAAGGCCACCTACAATACTGCAAAGAACAACTCCGGTTTCATTGACCGCCAGAACTCTTACATCCTTCCTTATTGGACACCTGACAATCCAACCAATGATTATGCACGGCTTTTTTCCAGCAATGGCAGCGCTGTATTTGACGTATGGCGTGATGCATCCTTTATTCGTTTAAGCACCGTGTCACTGGCGTACACACTTCCCACGAAAATCAGCCACCGGCTGCATCTGGACAGCTTCAAGGTATTCGCCAACGTGAGCAATGCCTCAGTATTCCAGCCGCACTGGAATTTCTGGGATGCGGAATATGGCAATACGCCTCCGGCGAGGAATTATTCACTCGGCCTGAACGTTACACTTTAATGCTTTATCAAAAAGATCAGTCATGAAAAAAAATATTCTGCT
The DNA here is from genome assembly GCA_017849435.1 of Chitinophaga niabensis. Classification (GTDB taxonomy): domain Bacteria; phylum Bacteroidota; class Bacteroidia; order Chitinophagales; family Chitinophagaceae; genus Chitinophaga; species Chitinophaga niabensis_A. The sequence goes on along the minus strand of JAFIGY010000019.1, from coordinate 82,443 downwards.
CAGCATAATGACCGTAGTGACCGTTACCGGGATGGTCAGTTGTAACAAAGACTGGCTTAAGCCAAAACCACTTTCCTTTTATGAACCGGACCTTACCTATACGGATGCCGCTGCCATGCGCGCCGCATTGGTAGCCTGCGCCCGGAATGCGCGTATTGAATACTACGGCGATAATCCGCCTATCCTCACCGAGATGTTGTTTACGGAAGTGACCGTGGAAGGCGTAACAGACAAATCCGGTCCCCCGCAGGACCTGAACCTGCTGATCACGCCGGATGGCGCAACGTTTAACAATGCGGACCGGAACAGGATCTATTATTACTGGAGCGAAGGGTACAAGGGGATTAAATATGCCAACACCATCATCTCCCGTATTGATAAAGCGACCTATGCCTCAAAGGATGAGAGAAATGCCATCCTTGGTTCCGCTTATTTCCATCGCGCTTTGCGCTATTACCGCCTCACACAGCAATTCGGAGATGTGCCGGCGATCATGAAAGAAGTAGAGGGGCCAAAGCTCGATTTTTTTTCCACCAAACGGGAAGTGATACTCGAGTATATCAAGAAAGACCTGGATTCCGCCAAGAGCTGGGTGTCTGACAACGTAAACAGGGGGGAAGTGACGAAAGGGGCGGTGTTGCATCTGCTAACGAAAGTGAACCTGGCCCTGGGGAAATTTGATGAAGCGATTGCCTCGGCTACGGCACTGATCAACGGTGGAGCTTATAACCTGATGAAAGCCCCCTTCGGCGCAACTAAAAAGAATGTGATCTGGGACCTTCACCGGCCGGAGAATAAATCGCTCGGCGAGAACAAAGAAGGGATATTCATGATCATCGATCGTTTCGGAGACGGTGGATATGATGGCGGGATGCGCATCATGCGCCAGGCGGTTCCTTTCTGGGGAACGAATATTACAACGCCTACGGGTAAAAAAGGAACGAATGATAATACGAACCCGCCTTTCGTTCAATCTAACCTGTATGGTCGCGGTATCGGCAGATGCCGGCCCACGCCTTACAGCCAGTATGAAATATGGACTGATCCGAATGACCTGCGCCATGCGCCAGGTAACTGGATGAATATGGAGGACCTTGTGTATAATGATCCCGGGTTGAAATCCGCCAATGATCCTTATTACCTGAAACCGCTCCAGTTGCGGAACGCTTCCGGCGGCCTCCTCTGTACAGATACCATTCGTTGCTGGTTCGGCTGGCCGCACTATAAGATCTTTATCCCGGATACAGAGAACTCCCCCATGCAGGGCGGGCACTCCGACTGGTATGTATTCCGGCTGGCGGAAACTTACCTGTTACGCGCGGAGGCTTATTACTGGAAAGATGATCCGGGGAGTGCAGCCAATGATATCAACGAAGTACGCAAACGTGCCAATGCCGCACCCATTACGGCTGCACAGGTGAACATCGGTACTATCCTCGATGAGCGGGCCCGGGAACTTTTCTTCGAAGAGCCACGCAAAACAGAACTGACGCGCATCGCGTTTCTGTTCGCCAAAACAGGGAAACCGGCTTATAATGGCAAAACATACAGCATGAACAATTTCTCCGATAATAACTTCTTCTATGATCGCGTCATAGAAAAGAATGTGTTTTACCGTACGGGGATCGTCACTAATCACGGAGACAAATACACGATGAGTCCATATCATGTACTATGGCCGGTTCCATCCATATCCATTCAATCCAACACCTATGGTGTGATCAACCAGAACAAGGGATATGTGGGGTACGAGTCAAATGTGCCGCCATTGGACAAAATACCCTGATCCTATAACTGTTCAACATCAATATTGGTCATGTCAGCAGAAAGGGCCGGTTCAAAAAAAGGACCGGCCTAATTTTTAAAATGTTATTTTTATGGTATCATCAAAAAAGGGACCGCGTTACTGTTACCCGGCCCGAGACCACCAACCAGAATGGGGAACAATTTATCTATGGATGAGACCGGTATATGGTCCTCATACAGAAATGGCAACGAACATTCGTTCAGGCAGTTGTATGATCGATATTATACAGGCCTTTTTGGATATGGCTTCAAATTCACGGCAGATCAACATTTGATAGAAGAGAGCATTCAGGACCTTTTCGTCAAACTCTGGCGCAACAGGAACACTATCGGCGAAACCCCGTCCGTCAAATTCTATCTGTATAAATCCTTCCGGCGCATCCTCATCCGCAAGCTCGAACAGATCCCCGAAATAGTCGCCTACCCGGAAGGAGAAGAGATATTACACTTCAGTTTCGAGATCGCGCAGGACGAAGTGCTGATGAATGCGGAACGGATGGCGGCGCTGAAACAGCAGCTGGAAACGATCCTGGCCACTATGACCAGCCGTCAGCGGGAAGTGATCTATCTTAAATACTATGAAGGCCTTAGTCATCATGAGATCAGCGAAGTGCTGGGCATCACCGCCAAGGCCACTTACAAGCTGATCTACCGCGCCCTCGACCATCTCCGCGATCATCTCGCAGTACTGATCTTCTTCCTCGCCATCCCCCGGGAAATAATTTTTTGAAATTTTTCCCTTTTCATGGGGTAAAACGACTCAACACAGGTGTATATACAATTACCAGGGTTATGAATATGATACGCAAAGCTTATGACCAATATGCGGTGGCTGACTTTTTGAACGATGATGAATTTTTACAATGGGTGAAAACTCCTTCCGCCGAAGGTGATGCTTATTGGGAAGATGTGATAGCACGTTATCCGGAGAAAAAAAGTCAGTTGCAGCAGGCACGGGAACTCATTCTGTTACTGAACCGGCCTGTGGATGCAAAGCATCCCGGAGAGGATGGTCGCGGCAGAGTGTGGGAGCAGATAGAACGGGCGATGCATGAAGCGGTACCTGTGCGCAGCATAGGGTACTGGCGCCGGATAGTAGTGGCTGCGAGCGTATTGTTACTGCTGGCGGTGGGTCTATACCTGTACAGGCCGGTCACACAACACCGGGCGGCGCCTGTTGCCGGTAACGATGTGCCGCCGGGCAAAGACGTGGCGGTGCTGACACTGGCGAACGGCCGGAAAGTATTGCTGGACAGTACAGCGGAAGGATTGCTGGCAAAGGAAGGCGGCACCAGCATCCGCAAAACTGCCGCGGGACAACTGGAATACCTGGAAGATGACAAAGGCGCGCAGGAAACGGAGATGCACATGAACCAGATGGAAACGCCCAAGGGTGGACAATACCGCCTCACACTTCCGGACGGTACGAAAGTATGGCTGAATGCCGCCTCCGTGATCAGGTATCCCTCCCGGTTCACCGGCGGGCAGCGCCTCGTGGAACTGAACGGGGAAGCTTATTTTGAAGTGACAGCCAACAAAGAGATGCCATTCCGCGTTGCATCGGCCAGCCAGATAGTGGAGGTGCTGGGCACGCATTTTAATATCAATTGTTATGTGGACGAAGGAGTGTCCCGAACCACCTTGCTGGAAGGGAGTGTAAAGGTAACGGATGTGGCGCGCAAAATATCGGACATTCTCAAGCCCGGCGAGCAGTCCGTTGTTTCCGGGGCCCCGCTGAAAAAAGGCAGAGTAGATGCAGAAGAAGTGATGGCCTGGAAAGAAGGCTATTTTATATGGAACAATGAAAACCTGAAAAGTATCATGCGCAAACTGGCGCGCTGGTACAACATCGAACCGGTGTACGAAGGAGCACTGCCGGAGATTGCCCTGAGCGGGCTGATCTCCCGCTCTAAGAACCTCTCCGAAGTGTTGAAAGTGATGGAAATGACCGGCTCCGTTCATTTCACGATCGAAGGCAGACGGGTGATCGTACATCCATAAACCCTGATTAGACTGAGGCTATATACCGGCTGAGTTCCGGACAGATCGAGATCAACCAAAGACTGATTACTGATTAAGGTAAGATTAATCAACAAACCAACCATTTAGTATGTATTGTAGAATTTACTTGCCACCTGGCAGGCATAGCCGCGTGCCTGCCACTATGCTGCTTGCCATGAAACTAACTTTCATTTTGACGCTCCTGGCCACGCTACAGGTCAATGCCGCAGTATTTGCGCAAAAGCTCACCATTTCTGAGAAGAACGCTCCCCTGGAAAATGTATTCAGATCCATTCGGAGCCTGAGAGTGTACGACATCGTGTATGATGCTGCACTCATGAAGCTGGCCCATCCGGTTACGCTGGAACTGAAAAATGCCAGTGTGGAAGAGGCCCTCGGGCAAAGCTTCAAAGATCAGCCGCTCACGTACACCATCCGCGGGAACACGATCATCGTGCAAAGGAGACCGGCGGAGGCAACCGTCCCTGTTATCGCCAAAAAAGTGGTCCGCGGGCGCATTACCGACGTCAACGGGAAACCATTGCCGGGTGTAACCATCCGGGTCAAAGGAAAAACAGCGGGAACGGTCTCGATGACGGACGGCAGTTTCAATTTGGTTGTAGAAGAGAAGGATGTATTAGTCTTCTCTTTTATCGGCTTCAAGCCGAAAGAACTAACCGCACAGGATCAGATGCAGGTGATCCTGGAGGAGAACAACAGCACGCTGGAACAGGTGGTGGTGCAGGCATACGGTACGGCCAAGGTAAAGGATGTGACCGGCTCCGTGTCGCACCTCGGCACCAAAGAGATCCGCAACGCTCCAATGGGCGCTACTATCCAGAGCATGCTCCAGGGTAAGGTGGCCGGTGTGAACGTAGCGATACAATCCGCATCTCCTACATCTCCCATCAGTGTAATCATCCGCGGAGCATCTTCCATCTCGGGCAGTAACCAGCCTTTGTGGGTGATAGACGGCGTACCGGATTATTCTACTGCCACTTCCGGAAACATCACCAATTCCCTCTACAATCTGAACCTGAATGATGTGGAAAGCATCGATATCCTGAAAGATGCGTCCGCTACTGCATTGTACGGATCGCGGGCGGCTAACGGCGTGGTGATCGTTACTACCCGCAGAGGCGTGGAAGGTATGCGGCCGACCATTGAACTGTCTACCCGCCTGGGTTTGCAGGTGCAGGATTTTAACAGTTACCGTTACATGGAAGCGCCGGAGTATATCCGGTTTGCGGATATGGCGGCAAGGGAGGAGGCTTTCGGGCGAGGGAGCTTCGATTACTTCACCCGCCTCTACCTCGATGAACAGGCTTTCTTCAACCTTAATACCAGCGAATTCAACCGGAAAAGCTTTAAAGTATTGCCTGGCGCTTATTACGACGGTAATACCAACTGGATGCGGGAAGTGACCCGGAACCCCCTTTCACAGCAATATGATCTTTCCCTGCGGGGTGGCACACCAGGACTTGCCTATTATGTATCGCTTTACAATACGCGGACGGACGGGATCGTGAAATCCGGCGGCAGCAACCTTTACGGCGGCCGGATCAACCTGGAAGCGAAGCTTCGCAAGAGCCTGAAGTTCGGACTGAACCTCACCGGCGCTTCCAGGAAAACGGATAACAAGGATTATATGCTGGACGTGTTGAAGAAAGTAAGGCCGGATATCCCCGCTTTTAATCCCGATGGTTCCATCTTTACCCGGGACGCATATACCGAAAACCCCTATACTACATTGCTGAACACAAGGGGAGGAAATGGGCAGACCTTTAACGGTACAGGATTCCTGGAGCTGAACCTCTTCAACGGCCTGTTGTTCAAAACCGCCTATACCGCTAATTATTCTAATTCGCAGATGCTGACCTATAACCGCAGGGGAAGCACCTTCAACACCACCGGCAGCCGCAGCTGGAACAATGATAAAACGCAAACAAGCGTGTGGGAAAATACGCTCACGTATATACGTACTTTTGGTAAGCATGACATCATGGCACTGGCCGGGTATTCCATGGAGAAGAATTCCCTGTTGAGCTACAGCATGAATGCCACCAATTTCCCGGACGATGATATCCTGAACGATTTCCCTTCCGGCGCCACGCGTGGGAGTCTTGGTGAATCCTACACCGCCAGCGCCCTTATCTCGCAATTCGCCCGCGCCCACTATAAATTCAATAACCGGTACATTATCTCCGGTACCATTCGCCGGGACGGCTCTTCCCGTTTCGGACCGGATAAACGCTGGGGTCTTTTCCCCTCCGGCGCAGTGGCCTGGCTGATCACAGAGGAGCCCTTTATGAAAGGCCGGCGTCTGCAACAGATCGTTTCCTACCTGAAGCTGCGTGCTTCCACAGGCATGGCCGGTTCGCAGAACCTGGGCAACTATGCGTGGATCACCGGGGTAGGCTCTACACGGTACAATGAACAACCTGCCATCGCGCCCAGCAGCATCGGTAATACCAACCTGCAGTGGGAACAGACACGGATGACGGACCTGGGCCTGGATTATGGCCTTTGGGATGAAAGGATCCGTGGTACCATCGGGGTATACCGCAAGCATACAGACCATTTGATCTACGACCTTCCGTTGCCGCCCAGCAGCTCTTTCTCCAGCATCAGCTCCAATGTGGCAACGCTGAAAAATGAAGGATATGAGTTCGATATTAATGTGGATGTGATCAAGAAGAAGAACCTTACGTTCACGCTCGATTTCAATGCTTCACACAATATCAACCAGATACTGCGGATCAACGGGGTCACCAAATCACTGATCTTCCCCAGCGCCTATACACCGTACATGGTGGTGAAGGAAGGGGACCGTACAGGCATTTGGTATGGCTATCAGACTGCCAGCAGGCTTTTCATGACAGCGGAAGAAATCATTGCCTTGCAGGGAAGAAATGCAACAGGCGGAAAAGCTTACTACCGTAGCAACCTGGAATATCCCGGCGATCTCTATTTAATCGACCAGAATAAAGATGGCGTGATCGATGATAAGGACAAAGTACAGCTGGGCAGCGCGGATCCGAAGCTGTTCGGCGGTTTCGGCGCTACGCTGAACATGAAGAACCTGATGGTGAACGCCACTTTCACTTATGCATACGGTCACAAACGGCTCTGGGCCATGGCGATGGGAGATGCAGGATATATCGGCAACTATAACCAGAGCAACCTTGTGGCAGGCCGCAGCGCTACATTGTATGGCCCCACAGCGGCTATGCCGCGTATGACGCAATATGGTGATGGCGATAACAGCGTGTTCTCGGATTTCTGGCTTTATGATGCCTCCTATCTGCGACTGAATGCGCTGAATGTCAGCTACAGGCTGCCCGCAAAGATGTTCCGTGATCTGCTGATCCAGGGCATCGATCTGACTTTTCAGGCCACCAACCTGTTCACGCTTACCCGCTACCCGGGCTTCGATCCACAGGGCAACTGGTCGTCCAGCTCCATCGGAACGGGCATGGGCGTAGACAACAGTTTTTATCCTTCCGCCAGAAACTTCAACCTGGGCGCCAGATTCACTTTCAAATAGCAGATGACTTATGAAAAAGATACTACTTCCTATATTGCTTGTGACGCTCTTTGCCGGTCTCGCTTCCTGCAGCAAGTTCCTCGATGAGAAACCGTTGCATTCCCTGACAGATGAGAATGCTATCACAAGCGCGGCAAAAGCGAGAGCCGCCATCGGCGGGATATACGCTTCCTTTCAAAATGATTCCTGGTCGGGCGGGCTGTATGTGGCCCTGGCTTCCAAAGCAGGATTCTTTAACTACTCCGCGCTGGATTATGCACTGGGTTACAGGCAAACCAGCGGAGGAAATTCAGGTTGCTGGCAGGCATTCTACAAAAGCCTGAATGCCGCCAACTTTGCCATAGCAGGCATCAGCAAGCTGACAGATAAAACGATCACAACGGCGGAGAAAGAAGCCCTGCTGGCGGAGGCCCGCTGCCTGCGTGCCTGGATCAATGCCAACCTGCTCTGGAATTTCTGCCACTGGTGGGCGGCGGATGATGATCCATATGGGCTGCTTTACAGGGACGAAATATTGAACCTGACCAATGTGCAGAAAGCCCGGATCAATGTTGGGGACAGCTACAAAAAAATATTCGAAGACCTGGATGCCGCTATTGCCAAAATGAACGACTTCACCACGCCCCGGTATACGTCAAAGCAATTCGCAAAAGCACTCAAAGCTAAGCTGCTGCTTTACAGAGGCGGTTATCGTAAGGATCAGGCCGCGCTGAAAGCCTCCCTGGATCTGGTAAATGACGTGCTGCAGAGCTCCCCGGCTATTTTTACGATGGAAGCCAAATTCTCTGATGTATACAAGAACGCCTGGGATTCTAAAGAGAACCTGTTTGCGCGGTACCTGGATGATAACGGTTCCAGAACTTCGATGGGTGGCTATTATTATACCTACGGCATCATTTATAACGGCAACAAACTCCCGCTGCCCGTAGGCGGTACACTTACAGCCGGTCTGCGCTATGGCCTGGACTGGTTCAAGGCAGATCCCCGCTGGGATATTGAAACCGGGCCGGTGAGAGCACCTGAAACATGGGATAATACGATGTGTTACACGTTTAAAAAGCTGGCCAGACTGGGTTCTTACGCAGGCAAGAACAGCAATCCGCCGGATGAAAAATATGCGGCCTATTACTTCCGTTACCCGGAGCTTTATCTGATGAAAGCAGAGCTGCTGGCCAGAACAGGCGCTTCCGCTGCAACGGCTATTGCGCCTGTCAATGAAATGCGGTCGAAAAGAACAGATATCGCGCTGCCTGCCCTGGCGCCGGCATCAACAGATGAAGCCATGGATATGATCTTCAGGGAAATATTCATCGAGCTGTTCCTCGAGAACGGCAGTGAATTCTTTGCCGCCGTTCGTTTTCAGAAGAGCGGTCAGCCCTGGATCGTAACCATCAAGGATGGCAAAGCGCTGGAAGAGAACAGGATGTGCTGGCCTGTCCCGGATGCGGAGATTGTCAATAATCCGCTGATGAAACAGAATGTTGATCTGAACTAAAAAAGTATGCTCATGAAACGAACTGATCTTCGATATATTTTACTGCTGGCCGGCGCTTCACTGCTTGCTTGCACAAAAGAGAAAAAAGGTATAGACATCGCCCTCGCGAACGATATTACTTTTGAAGAGTTGCAGACCGGCGGGGATTTCAGCTTCAGGATCCCGGACGCACCTTTCAAGGCCGGCGATGCCAAAAGCGGTGTGATCACAGTGAATGTGAAAAAGAATGGGGACGGCACCTTCTCGGGCTTCGCTGTTTCCAACAAGAACTGGCGTTCCTATCCCTGGAACCTGAGCCCTGATTTCGCTCCGCCGAACATAACGCCCAGGCAGGTGCAGGATGGCATCGATTCCTGCATCTTCAGTGTATATACCTCGCGCCCCAATCATACCGGCAATTTCCTCGTGGCCAGCGTGAAGGGAGACGATGCTGCCATAACGCTCGAGAAAGCTGCTGTAGTAGAACATATCCTCGTAGCCAATACCACCTACAATTACCTGCTGGAAACCTACGGTTCAGTGTATTCCGGTACATTGAACCAGGCCACGCAGGCTTACATGCTCAATGGTACCAAAGTGAAAAATATACAGATAGCGAATCCTTCTACAGACCGCTATGGCAGATTTACGCTGCCGGGTCCGCAGGGTACCAGCCTGATCAGTCTGGCCGGTCAGGAAGTGCTCGCAAAGCGCGCAGCAGGGGCCGCGGCAGCCAACGCGGCAAGACTTGCAGGAAAAACGGAGGCCGCCGCCGCAGCGGATTCGGTGACTGCGGCCGGGAACACCGCGCAGGGATTTGTGAAGCTGACGGTACAGGGGTTCAACGGCAACAAACCCGCAGGCATCGTAGATTTCTGGCTGGCTATCCGCCCGAAAGTGGATCCTTTGTTACCGGATTACAACGTGATCCTGCCTGACTGGTTCAAGGTGGATCTGAGTACGCTCGGGGTCGTAGATAAGCTCATCTTCCGCCTGTCTTCCTCGGATAATGACACCGGCGGCAACATGAGAACACCGCCCTATTTCTGCCTGGACGGTATGAGGATACGCCAATAATCAATTCGCCAATACTAAAATGATCATCGATGAAAAAGAGCATGCTTACTTTATTACTGGGAAGTATATCCCTCCTTGGCGCATACGGTCAGGGCTATACGATCACTGCCAGCCTCAAAGGAGACGGGGAGGGCAGGAAGGTATATCTGCGTACGGCGGACGAATCCCGCATTGTTGACAGTACCACTATCCGCAACGGCCAGTTCGTGTTTCGCGGGAAAGTGGATTACCCGCAGTTGTATAATATTACCATCATGAAGAACGAGGCTACGGAGAAGAACCGGCCGGCGTGGCAACCTATGATCCCGCTGTTCATTGAGAATGCGCCTGTTAAGTTGAGCGGGATACTGGATAGTATTCCTACACAGCTGGATGTGATGATGGGCAAGTACGATTATAAACGGGTGAAAGTGGAGGGCGCGCGCCAGCATCAGCAATTCCTGCAATACAACAAAGGATATGATGATGCGTACAAGAAATGGAGCGATGCGTTTAACGGGTATATCAGTTATCTGAACCCGCCGAAAGGAAAGGAGAAAGGACCGGTATCGGAAGGGATTGCGGCAGTGGATAAGGTAGATGTGGCAAAGAAAGGGATGCTGGATTATATGTCCGGTTATATCAGGAAGAACCCTGCGAGCTATGTTGCACTGTATGTGTTCAAAAAGAATGTGGGTCAGTTCAATTTGAAGGAGATCGATGAACTGAAGAACAGTTTCGCCGGCGCTGTTAAAACATCTGCGGCAGGCAAGAGCCTGACGGAAGCAGTGGATAAGGCTGCTAAAACTGCCACTGGCAGCCGTTATGCGGATTTCTCCTTTCAGGATAAAGAAGGCAGGTCCGTGAAACTTTCAGACCATGTGGCAAAAGGGAAATATGTGTTGCTGGAATTCTGGGCCTCCTGGTGCGGCCCCTGCCGGGCAGATATCCCGCATCTGAAGGAAGTGTATGAGCTGTATCACCCGGAAGGATTTGAAGTGATCAGTATTTCGATGGATGAAGATAAAGAGAAATGGTTGAAAGCGGTGGAGGACGAGAAGATGAAATGGTTGCAGGTATCCGATCTGCAGGCGTTCAAAGGCGACTTGTCAAAGCTGTATAATTTCAACGGGATTCCCACCTGTGTATTGATCTCGCCGGATGGCAACATCGTTACACGGAATATGCGCGGCTCCTGGATGGATAAAAAACTGATCGAATTATACGGCAATAAATTCGGAAGCAAATTTTAACGCCACTCTGTTGTAGCCCTTAGCAAAAAGGCCGTCCCTGTTCATTGGGGGCGGCCTTACCTTTTTATTTCGAAAACTTTTTTATCGGTGTCAGTTCCAGCTTCCGGAATTCTACTTCCGACCCCTCGGCCTGCAACGCAATCTGTCCCTTCCGCGCCGTACACCCGGTACCGTAATTCACGAGGTCGCCATTTACCCAAACCTTTATCGTGTTACCGCGGCATTCGATGAGCATGGTGTTCCATTCCCCGAGGGGCTTTTCGGAATTGTCCGTCAGGTTCATGATCCGGCGGTTTTTTCCGTCCACTGAGCCCCAGGTCTCCTTAGGCCCGCGCCGCGCTTCCATGTTGGGAACGGTGATGTCTTCCCCAATGCACCAGAAATCTCCCGCATCCTTATGCTGCATCTGCACTTCAATGGATTGGGGAAACATATCGTACAGCACCCGCGGTTTGGAGGCAAACACCAGCACACCGCAGTTACCGGGCTTGCCGGGGAAGCGGTATTCTACCTGCAGGTAGAAATTCTCATAGGAGGCATTGGTGATGATGTGGCCCTGCGGGTTGGCCAGACTCACGAGTTTACCATCCCTTACGATAAAAGGACTGGGTACGCTGCTGTCCTTATCCATCGCCGGTACATCTATATGCCAGCCGCTGAAGTCCCTGCCGTTAAAAAGGCTTCGGGTTTTTTGCGCGGAGGCGGAGAGAACGCTGAGCAACAACAGGACGGAAAAAAGGGATCGTTTCATATGGTGGAAAAGCTTTTGTGTGGATAAAGATATTAAAGGGGTAGGAAATTGCCGGATTAATTGTTATTTTGACCGGCACTAAATCCATGCTGCCACGTCATGAAACAGGTTATTTCCCGTATCCCTGCGTTACTCCTGTTCTTATATTCCTTTTGCGCTATCGCACAGGAAGGTTCCGTTTGGGAGAGAGGCCACTGGAATGCCCGGTGGATTGCTTGTCCGGGCGCCTCCCCGCGCGGGTACGGCGTATATCACTTCCGCAAGAACTTCGATCTGCCTGCCCGTCCGGGTTCCTTCAGGATACATGTTACTGCCGATAACCGCTATCGTTTGTTCGTGAATGGGAAACCGGTATGCAGCGGTCCTGCCCGTGGCGATCTCTACAACTGGTATTACGAAACAACAGATATTGCTCCTTATCTCGAACCCGGCAAAAACGTGATCGCGGCGCTGGTGTGGAATATGGGGGAGGATGCACCGGTGGCGCAGGTATCCAACAGAACGGCATTTGCTCTGCAGGGCGATACGAAAGCAGAAGCTGTTGTGAATACAGACAATTCCTGGAAAGTATATAACGATACCGCCTACACGCCTTGTTCGCAGGATAATGGCGCGCGCCTTCATGCCTATATGGTGGTTGGGCCCGGAGACCGTGTGAAAGGCAGTGCCTATCCCTGGAACTGGGAGCAACCCGGCTTTGACGATGCCGGCTGGCAGAAAGCCGCGCCTGTTGCCACACCGGTGGCGGTGGGGTATGGAACGGATAATCTCTGGTCCCTCGCCCCCAGAAGCATTCCGCTCATGGAAGAAACCCTTCAGCGTTTGCAGAAGGTGAGGAGAGGACCGGGAACCGATGCATTCCTGGCGGGTAAGGAAACGCTGACCATCCCGGCAGGGCAAACCGTCAGCATCCTGCTCGACCAATCCTTCAATACCGTTGCCTATCCGCAATTACTCGTGAGCAAAGGCACCGGCAGTACCATCAAACTGACATACGCGGAAGCATTGTTCAGGAACCGGCAGAAAGCGCACCGGGATGAAGTGGAGGGTATGGAGATCATGGGTAACTACGATATCTTTCAGCCGGACGGAGGCCAAAACCGCCTCTTCCGCCCGCTCTGGTTCCGCACTTTCCGTTATCTCCAGCTGGATATCACCACTGGCAGCGAACCCTTGCAGCTGCATGACCTGTACGGCATGTACACCGGCTATCCCTTCCGTGAAAGAGCGGCCTTCAGCAGCAACGACCCGTCTTTGCAGGAGATATGGAAAACCGGCTGGAGAACGGCGCGGCTGTGTGCGGGGGAAACGTATTTCGACTGCCCTTACTATGAACAATTGCAATACGAAGGCGATACGCGCATCCAGTCGCTGATCTCTCTCTACGTCACCGGCGATGACCGGCTCATGCGCAAAGCTATCCATGATTTTTACTGCTCGCGGGTACCGGAAGGGCTTACTCAGGGCCGTTATCCCAGCAACCGCCTGCAGGTGATCGGACCTTTTTCGTTGTACTGGGTGTCTATGGTGTATGATTACTGGATGCACCGGAAAGATGACGCTTTTGTAGCGCAATATCTCATGGCTGTCCGCGGTGTGCTGGACTGGTACGAACAGAAGATGGACGCAAAACGGGATATGCTGGGCCCCATGAAATGGTGGAACTTCACGGACTGGAATGCGGCTTTCTCCAACGGAGAGCCCGATGGCGCGGCCAATGGCAACTCTTCCGTGATCAGTCTGCAATTTGCCTATACGCTGCAACAGGCCGCTGCTTTGTTCGATGCTTTCGGCAAACCACACCGTTACCGGGAACTGGCAGCCCGTATTAACAAAGGCGTTTACCAACAGTGCTTTGATACGGGAAGGAACGAGATGGCCAACACACCGGAGAAGAAACGTTTCAGTCAGCATGCAGGGATCATGGCGGTATTATCCGGGGCGATCCCTTCGGCGAACCAGCAGAAAGTATTGCTGCGGCTGATGGCGGACAGTGCCATGAGCAAAGCCACGATCTACTATCGTTTCTACCTGGTGCAGGCTTTGAAGAAAGCGGGGATGGCCGATCTTTACTACGATCAGCTGGGGCCCTGGCGGGATATGCTGCGCATCGGCCTCACCACTTTTGCGGAGAAAGAAGAACCCACGCGCTCGGACTGTCACGCCTGGAGCGCCAGCCCCAACTATGATTTCCTGGCCACTATCTGCGGCATCGTGCCGGGGAGCCCGGGTTTTGGAACGGTACTGGTAACACCCGCGCTGGGCCGGTTACAGGAGGTTTCCGGTAAAATGCCCCATCCCGAAGGAGATATAACGGTATCGATTAAACGAAAAGGAGAGAACGGCGTGTCGGCGGAAATCGGGCTTCCTGGTAAGCTGACCGGCAGTTTCCGGTGGAAGGGCAAAACCGTGCCGCTGCATCCCGGAACACAATTGATCAACCTGTAAAAACATGCGATATATGAAAAAGTTATTACTATGCTTATTGATAGCCACCGCGGCGAGGGCGCAGGAATGGAAAGTAGTTCCCGGGAAGATCACCACGCCATGGAGTGAAAAAGTAACGCCCGCCGGCGTATTATCGGAATATCCGCGCCCGCAGTTCGCAAGGGCAAACTGGAAGAACCTGAACGGCCTTTGGAATTACGCCCTCACCCCGAAGAGCGATAGCAAACCCGCCGCCTGGGAAGGGAAAATACTGGTGCCCTTCGCCATAGAATCCGCTTTGTCAGGCGTAGGAAAAACGGTTGGGAAAGATCAGCTGCTTTGGTACCAGACCGGTTTCTCTTTACCCGCCAATGCAAAAGGGCAAAAAATACTGCTGCATTTCGGGGCGGTGGACTGGCAAACGGATGTGTTCGTGAATGGGCAGGCCGCAGGAACCCATCGTGGCGGATTTGATCCCTTCACACTGGATATCACGCCTTACCTCAGGAAAAGCGGGGCGCAGGAACTGGTGGTGAAGGTGTGGGATCCTACGGATGAGGGACCGCAACCCCGCGGCAAACAGGTGAAGAAACCGGAAGGCATCTGGTATACGCCCGTAACCGGGATCTGGCAAACGGTATGGCTGGAAACAGTATCTCCCACTTATCTCTCCGGTGCAAAACAAACACCGGATATCGACAAAGGCGTACTAACGGTAACGCCTGCACTGGAAAATGCACAACCCGGGGACCGGATCAGGATCTCTGCCTGGGATGGCGGCAGCAAAGTGACGGAAGAAGAAGTGGAAGCGGGCGCCACAGCCACTTTGAAGATTGGTCAGGCTAAGCTCTGGTCTCCTGAGAGCCCCTTCCTTTACGACCTCAAACTGTCGGTTGTCCGGAAAGGCAAAACGCTGGACGAGGTACAGAGCTATTTCGCGATGCGGAAAATATCGCTGGGGAAAGATGATAAAGGTACTTTGCGGATGTTGCTGAACAACCGCTTCGTATTCCAGTATGGCCCGCTTGATCAGGGCTGGTGGCCGGATGGATTGTACACTGCGCCTACGGATGAAGCGCTGAAGTTTGATGTGGAGAAAACAAAGGAAATGGGTTTCAACATGATCCGTAAACACATCAAGGTAGAACCCGCCCGCTGGTATTATCATTGCGATAAGCTCGGCATGCTGGTGTGGCAGGATATGCCCAGCGGCGACCTCGGCAATCACTGGGAGCCACGGCCCGGCATCGTTGGTCGTGCTACTGATCAGAACCGCAGCGCGGAATCTGAACGTGCTTACCGGGATGAATGGAATGTGATCATCAATGCCCTGTACAACAACCCCTGCATTGTAGTATGGGTGCCGTTCAATGAAGCATGGGGACAATTCAAAACTCCCGAGATCACGGAATGGACTATGCAGAAAGACCCTTCCCGCCTGGTGAACAGCGCCAGCGGCGGAAACTTTTACCCTGTAGGCCATATCATCGATCTGCATAATTATCCCGATCCCGCCATGCCTGATCCTGCCGTTTATGGCAATAAGCAGGCAGTAGTGCTGGGAGAGTTCGGCGGGCTGGGACTGCCGGTGGACGGACATGTATGGCAGCAGAAAAACAACTGGGGATACCAGAGCTTCAAAACACCGGAAGACCTCTTCAAAAAGTATGCTTCCTTTATGGACCGGCTTGAAACATTGATCCGGCAAGGGCTTTCAGCGGCCGTATACACACAAACCACCGATGTGGAAGTGGAGATCAACGGTTTGATGACGTATGACCGGAAGGTGATGAAGAATCCCGCCCGTTCGCTGTATGAAGTCAGCCGGAAGTTGTATGCGCCGGGGTTGGTGGTGATCAGGTAATCTTCATTGCAGGTAGCGACCGAACCATTTTCCAAAAGCTGCAGGCTGACCGGTACACGGGCTTCCTGCAGCTTTTTGCTTATCGCAGTTCCAGCATCACTACGGAAAGCGGAGGCAGTTCTACCGTCAGCTGGTCGCCCTGTTTCCGTGCGCCGTTGAACGGAGTCACCCTGATCCTGTCGGGTTGCCCGAATGTATTGATGTCTGTGAATTTCTTAGAAGTAACGATCTGTCCGTTTACACTTTTCCAAGAGATGTTTTTCAGGCTGGTTTGCACACTGATCTTTTTTGTGGGATCGATGTTCACGAAAGAGATATGCACAGCCCCGGAAGAATCCCTCGAGGCAGAAACACTCACCGCCGGCAGGGATCGCCCGCCCACGGAATAATCAGGGCTCTTGAGCCGGATGGGCAGATATTTCGCATCCTGGTGCGCCTTGAAAAGATCGAAAACATGATAGGTGGGCGTGAGCAACATCTTTTCTTTGTCCGTGAGGATCAGCGCCTGCAATACATTCACCGTTTGAGCAAGATTGGCCATCCTCACCCGGTCGCTGTGATTGTTGAAGATATTCAGGGTTATTCCGGCAATCAGCGCATCCCGCATGCTGTTCTGCTGATACAGGAAACCGGGATTGGTGCCGGGTTCTACGTTGGTCCAGATACCCCATTCATCCACTACGAGCGCCACCCTTTTTTCCTTATCGTATTTATCCATAATAGCGGCGTGCTTTGTCACGAGCGTATCCATGTACAGGCACTTCTCAAGGGTGGTGAAGTATTCCTGTTCATCGAAACTGGTAGCGGAACCTTTGTTGCCCCAGTTTTTAGGAACGGTGTAGTAATGCAGGGAAAGCCCCCATAGCATGTGACGGGGAATGATACGCATGCAGGTCTCCGTCCAGTTATAATCCCGTTCATTGGCTCCGCTGGCGATCTTTTTCAGGGATGCGCCGGGATAGTTCCGGGCGAAGGTGGCGTATCGTTTGTATTCGTTGGCATAGTATTCAGCGGTCATATTTCCGCCGCATCCCCAGCTTTCGTTGCCTACACCCCAGAAGCTTACCTTCCAGGGGGCTTCGTGACCGTTTTGCTTCCGCAGTTCCGTCATGGGACTGAGGCCGTTGAAATTCAAATATTCTACCCATTTGGACATTTCATCTACCGTTCCGCTGCCCACATTCGCGGATATATAAGGCTCCGTATGCAACAGTTCACAGAGCTCCAGGAACTCATGCGTGCCAAAGCTGTTGTCTTCCGTAACACCGCCCCAGTGTGTATTGATCATTTTGGGCCGCTGGTTGCGAGGCCCGATACCGTCCCTCCAGTGGTATTCATCGGCAAAACAGCCGCCGGGCCAGCGAAGATTGGGGATGCGGATCTTTTTCAGAGCCTCCACTACATCCAGCCGTATCCGGTCTTTTTTGGGAATAGCGAGCTGTTCGCTCACCCAGTAACCATCATAGATACAATGCCCCAGGTGTTCGGAGAAATGACCGTAGATATGCCGGCTGATCTGATGAGAGCCGGTGCCTTCAATATCAAGACTGGCAGTGCTTTGCGCAAATAGCACATGAACCGGCAGCAGAAGGATACATAGCGGAAATATTTTTTTCATAGCGTTGACGAAAAATAAGATAAAATTACATGGACCTCAATATAGAAAAATAATTGTCATTTTTACAATTATAAATAATCATCCGGGTTACATTTTCATCCGATTGCAAGGGGAGAACGGGGTTATTTACTTGATAAATTCATATGCAGGCGGGATGACCGGTAACGGGGCGCCTGTTTTTTTGTAGTATATTTACCCCTGTCCGGTGCCCGGACGCCTGATGATATGTTGTCTGAAGCACTGCAAAACCAAACCACCATTCGTTTATGAAGAAACATTTTTTACTTTTTGCGCTTGCTGCCACAAGCGTTTTTTCATTATGTCAAGAGCAAACCCTGGCCCAGGCCACTAAAAAGGCCGCTCCCCCTGCAAAAACGACCGCTAAACCGGCCGGGGAGATGATCCCGGCAGACCCTGACGTAAAGATCGGCAAATTATCCAACGGGCTCACGTATTACATCCGCCGCAACACAGAACCCAAGAACCGGGCGGTGCTGTACATGGCCCTGAAAGCCGGATCGTTGATGGAAACCGATGCACAGCAAGGGCTGGCGCACTTTACCGAGCACATGGCCTTTAACGGCACAAAGGATTTCCCCAAGAATGAACTGATCAACTATCTCCAGAAAGCAGGAGTAAAGTTCGGGGCGGATCTGAACGCTTTTACCTCTTTTGACCAGACGGTATACCAGCTGCCTATTCCTACGGACAGCGCTGCCCTGTTCAAAAATGGTTTCAAAATACTCGCCAACTGGGCCGGTTATGTGAGCATGGAAGACGATGAGATCGATAACGAAAGAGGTGTGATCGTGGAAGAAGACCGTCAGCGGGGCAAGAATGCGCAATCCCGCATCCTGAAGGAACTGCTGCCGGTGCTGTTGCATGGTTCCCGCCTGGCAGAACGTATCCCCATCGGGAAACTGGATATCATCCAGCACTTCAAACATGACCAGATCAGGCAATTCTATAAGGACTGGTATCGCCCTGAACTGCAGGGTGTTATTGCTGTAGGGGATTTTGATGTGGCGGAAGTGGAATCCCTCATCAAACAGAACTTCAACCCGCTGAAGAACCCGGCCAGCCCCAGGCCGCGCCAGACGTATTCCATGCCGGACAATAAGGAGCCGCTGGTGAAGGTGGTAACGGACAAGGAATTTCCTTTTAACGTGGCGCTGGTGACCATCCGCCATCATGGCAATGTGACCAAAACCACGGCAGATATGAAGTTCAGGCTCATCCAGAGCATGATCAATTCCATGATGAGCAGCCGTATCACGGAACTGAAACAAAAAGGGAACGCGCCCTTCGTGGAAGGACAGTTCGCTTATGGTTCCTACCAGGGCGGGCTTATACCCGGACTGGACGCTGCTACGCTCGTAGCTGTTTCCAAAACAGGGGATGACCTTGCCAAAGCCCTCGGCGGCGTTATGGCAGAAGGAGAACGTATGAGCAGGTTCGGTTTCACTGCCTCCGAGCTGGAAGTGGTGAAGAAGAATATGGAAGCTTCCAACGATAAGGGCTTCAGGGAAAAGGATAAAACACCTTCTGTTTCTTACGTACAGAGCTATCTGAACAATTTCATGCAGGGCAGTGCCATTCCCAGCGCCACTTTCCGTTATGAAACAACCAAAAAGCTCCTGAACGAGATCACGCTGGATGATGTGAATAAATTCGCGAAGAACATCATGAAGCCGGAGAATATGATCGTGGTAGTGCAGGCGCCTGAGAAAGAAAAGGATAAACTTCCCACTCCTGCGCAATTGCTGGAAACGATCCGCAATGCAGGAAAAGGCGTGACCGCTTATGTGGACAATACGGTGAAGAAGCCGCTGTTGGAGAAAAAACCAGCCGGCGGTAAAGTAGTATCTGAAGAAAAGATGGATGCCGTGGGCGTAACGAAGCTCACCCTGTCCAACGGTGTGAAAGTGTATCTCAAACCCACCGATTTCAAGAACGACCAGATATTATTCACTTCCTTTGCACAAGGCGGTACGTCCCTGATCGAAGATAGAGACGTGATTGCACTCAACTATGCGGATAACATCGCCGGGGACGGTATCGGTGAATTCGATAATACGCAGTTGCGGAAAGTGCTGGCTGGTACCACCGCAGGCGTATCACCTTATATCGGGGAACTGTACCAGGGTTTCAGCGGCAGCACTTCGCCAAAAGACCTTGAAACAGCGTTTCAACTGATCTACTCCTACGCTATCAACCCCAGAAAGGACCCGGTAGTGTTTAAGAAGAATATTGACGATATGAAAGTGATGGAGGCAAATGCGAACCTTCGTCCTGAATCCGTGTATGGCGATTCCATTAACGCGGTGATGACTTCCAACAGTATCCGCAGCAAAAGATTGTCCGTAGAAGATATCGGCAGGATCGACCTGGATCGCTCACTGACCTTCTACAAAGACCGCTTCTCTGATAACAGTGGACAATCTTTCATATTCGTAGGGAATTTTGAAGTGGACAAGATCAAACCGCTGCTGGAAACATATCTCGGCGGCCTGCCTTCCACCAATCGCAACGAGCATTACATCGACCGTGGCGAAAAACCGATGACCGGCAAGATCAGCAGAACGGTTTACAAAGGACTGGAAGACAAGGCGCAGGTACAACTTTTCTTCCACGG
This sequence comes from Chitinophaga niabensis, assembly GCA_017849435.1. Classification (GTDB taxonomy): domain Bacteria; phylum Bacteroidota; class Bacteroidia; order Chitinophagales; family Chitinophagaceae; genus Chitinophaga; species Chitinophaga niabensis_A. The sequence continues at coordinate 62,011 of JAFIGY010000019.1, read as the reverse complement.
GCCTTACAAATATTCTTCCGAGAACAACATGCAGCTGAACGCCCTGGGAGATATCCTGGAATTCAAAGTGCTGGAACGCCTGCGTGAGAAGGAAAGCGGCGTGTACTCCCCACGGGCAAGTGCATCCTATACCAAGGAACCCAGTCCGTATTACACGATCACCATTTCCTTCAGCTGTGCCACTGCTAATGTGGACAAACTGGTGAATGCTGCGCTGGATGAAATAGAGAAGATCAAGAAAGACGGCGCCACCGCGGTAGATGTGGAGAAATTCAAAGCGGAAACCAAAAGGTCAACGGAAGTGAACCTTCGCGAGAATAATTTCTGGCTGGGCTACCTCACCAGCAAATTCAAACTCGGTGAAGATCCCACCAGCGTGTTCAGATTGAACGAACGCCTGGAAAAAGTGACGTCTCAAAGCGTGAAGCTGGCGGCACAGGAGTTCCTCAGCGGAAGCTACTTCAGGGCCGTGTTGGTACCGGAGAAGAAATAATTGACTGATAACAATAAGAACAGGGCCGCACAGTTCGTGCGGCCCTGTTCTTTTAATGCCCTGCCGGCAGCTGGTTGATCCACTCCCGGATCAGTGCAACGCCTTCTTTATGGATCAATGTTCTGGCCAGTTCCGGCATGGCGGTGCCGGGTTCCGTGCTGTTCATGCGGTAAGCAAGGATGGAGTGCGCGGCATCGCCGGGAAGAATATCGTAATTCAGTCCGCCTGCCCCTGCGCCGGCGGAGATCGGTGATTTAAGGATGCCGAGATGGTTAGGGGTTGACTGTTCGTATTCGAGGAATAGCCCGGTATTGTCCGCATCGCCGCCTTTGATATGGCAGTGCGCGCAATTCACGTCGAGGTAGGCACGGGCGCGTTGGTCGATATTAAAATGTATGCTGTCGTTCCACTTCGGCAGGAGCGGCACATCCGCGAGTGCGGGCATTCCTTTCAACATGCCGTTCCCGGCCCATTGTAGCAGTTGGTTCATGTTTGCTCCGGGTAGCGTGAAATTGAGATTGCGGGCCTTGGGACCGATGGGCAGCACAACGCCTTTTGATGAGTGGCAGCGTTTGCAATCATTGGTGTTGGGAACATAGTAGACGGTTGAAAGCTTTTCCTGCTGGTCGTTCAGCAGGGTAATGGGCACTTTCTTCCCGCTGATCCATTTAACGGCTTCTGTTTGTTCCGCATTCCACAGGTAGTTCATCACTTTCCATTGTCCGTCATACGGATCCTTGTGCAGCAGCCGCGTTTCGATCATGATTCTTTGGTGCGCAGTATCTGTGTATGCGAAGTTTTTGATGATGAATGCGGAGTCGGGAAACTCCATTGCGCCGGTGGCGGTATACTGAATGGATCTTCCCGCAGGGAGTACAATGAAACGGTCTTTCACGGCATAGTCCGTGAACAGGGGGGTGGACAATTCGTAATGCTGAACGCCGGGCGCCGGAAGGAGTTGTTTCAGCGTTCCCCTGAAAAAACCGTAGTCGGAGAGCTTTTCACTGAATACATAAGGAGTGATAGGCCGCTGCTTCCGTTGCGGTCTGCACGCTGCTGTGAGGAGCACTCCTGCGATACATGCTATGATCCATCCCTTCATGTTTTTCTATTTACAGTTAAAGGCGGACATATCCGTATTAGGTTTCCACTTCTTCGTCAGAATATTCAACGCATCCGCGTTCACGAACAGGTTCGATTCCTTTTGCCGGATGCAGATGGAATCCGGGTTGGATTTGTTCGCTTTGGTGAGGATGTTGGACGAGATGCCGTCATACACGATCAACGGAATGCGGTGCTGCAACTGCTGCTCGATGGCTACCAGCACTTTGCCGGTATGGTGATTGAACACCGGCTCCGGGAAGGTTTTGGCCATTTCGAGGATATTGTCATGAATAAAAATGTTCTTCGATACCGGGAAATATTGGGCATTGATCTTTTCTCCCGCCCTGGCATCCACAAAAAAACCTGACACTACGGCAACAGCGCAGGAGTTGTTGTTGATGATCCGGTTGTTATACAGTTCAATGTCAGATGTAGCCTGGATGATCACGCCCGCCCCCGGTGCGGCGTTGCCCACTCCCCAGGTGGTACCGAAGCTGCCGGCTTTGGCGAAGTTCCTTTCGTTGTTGTCGTGCACATAATTATGGTGCGCTTTTACATGTCCTCCACGCTGTGAAAGGTCCGGCAGATCAAAGATCAGGAAGCCGGCCGTGTTGCCGTAAAATTCATTGTCGTACACTTCGGCCTGCGTGGTATTCTCGATCTCGCATCCGGCCACATTTTTGTAAGCTTTACTGTTCTTTACCACGGCGCGATTGGATTGCCCTACATAGATCCCTGCATCCGAAGCCCCCTGTACATAACAACTGTCAATCAACACCTGGTTGCAAAGCACCGGGTAAATACCGTATCCGCCGTTGGAGGAATCCGACCGTTGCCAGATGGCATGCAGGTTGGAGATCACTACCTGCTCGCATTTCGTGATCTTGATGAGGTCGCCTTTGGATTCGCGGAGGGTTATACCGGAGATCGTGAAATCCTTCACTTCCGCCACGCGAATACCTTCGCCCCCCTGGGTTTGTGTGGAGAAATCGAGGATGGTTTTATCCGGCCCGGCTCCCCGGATGCGGATATGTTTCAGTTGCATGAGGCTGAGGTTGTCGAATTTGTAAAGTCCGGCTTTCAGCTCAATGCTGCTGCTGTCTTTCATGGTCAGAAAAGCATCCGTGATCCTGGCTTCCTCGCCGGGGCCGAAGCTGAGCTCGGTGGTATAGCTGCCCTGCTGACGAATGTTGCAGCCGGCAAGTAGTACAGCGGATAGTATCAATAGGTTGCGTTTCATATGAGGATATTTAAAAGGGGTATCCTAAAGTTACGGGAAAAGATCGTTAACGCCCCTGCAGGAAGTGGTGGCGGGGATTACCGTGGTGTTATCATCAGTATTTCTCCCTTTAATGTGGAAAGCGTAACCCTGCCGCCGGCCGTTTCCCATTTGGGTTTTTTATTGCTGGTGATCAGGAGGGGGCTTCCGGGCCAGGGGTTTTCCAACGTAAGCGGGCGCCCCTGTTCGCTCACAATTTTGACATACTGCACCTTCCCCTGCCGCAACGCAGAAGATATCAGGAATGCTCCCTCGCTTCTCAGGTTGGCAAAAGATGCGTCTGCGTCAGGAGGCCATACCTTAAATACTCTCAAGACCTGCTGGTTAGACATGCATAGCATTTCATTGATCGTATTGGGTACGGTGCTGCAATTCTCGATGCCGTGAGGATTGCCGTATTGAAAGCCGTTAGGGTAGGTGTGTTGGCTATACCGGCGAAGCGCTTTCAAAATGGAATCGGCATCATACCCAATCCTTACTGCCGCCGGAAAGAAGCTGTTAGAGCCGTTAAAGTCCTGCCAGCGGTGCATTTCGTTGATAGTATTGACAGATGCCTGAAGAAGCGCAGTGTCGCTGTCCAGCCCGATCTGTCCGGCCGGGTAAATATGCTGGATGCCAAGTGTGTTATCCGGCCACCATGCAGGCCCTTCTTCGGAATACCGGAATACTGTTTTGCCATTGCGGGTTTGTAAGGGGAATGTTGATAGGCTGTCCCGGATGTTTTTCCATTTCGTTTTTAAAGCGGCATCCTGGCCGAGTATCTGACTCATGTCAACCGCAGTTTGCAACACCATGCGTACGAGGCCCAGCGACAGGATCGGGTTTTTGTTGCCGGTCGTGCCCTCATGAATAGCGTCATTCCCGATAACATACCTGTCGCCTTCCTTCTTTACGTAATGCTGCCAGAAAACGGCAACAGCCTTTATGAGCGGATAAACCCTTCGCGCGAATTGCTGGTCGTAAGTACGGTAGAATGCCTGCGAAAAGTTGACTGCACAATAAGCGGCATTACTTTTTTGCCCGAAGAAGAGCCCTTCATCTTCCACTTGTCCGCCTGAGATATACCCATGCATATATTTGTCCATGATCCCGTTCCTGCGGGTCGTTTCAATTCCGAGCGGACCGATGCCCACCGGGTAGAGTACGCCATCAGGAATCCGGGTGATCTTTGCTGAATAATACTTACCGCGTTTCATGAAATCAAGCACGGGCGCTTCAAAAGGGATCGCCTGGCGCAGGTGGTTGGAGGAATACAAGGCATAAAATGGTGCGATGTAGTTGTAGTTAAGATGATAGTCGCCATTCCAGGCGGGCATTTCCTTTGTTGTCCAGCTGCCGAAAATACCGGGCGGGAACTTCGGATCACGGCTGCAGGAGGCTATCACGTACTGCGATCTGTAATATTGTTTTTCGATGATCGTGTCGCTGATGCTGACATAGCTCTCCTGCCAGTAATCATGCCACCATTTCAGGTGCGCCTGCATGGCGCCGGAAACGGATTGTTCACTACACATCTCAAGCTCCTTTTGTACGCACAATGCCGGCTTGCTTCCCCTGAAATTGCCTGACATGGCGCAAACGATTGTTATGCTTTCTGCAGGGTGGATCGAGAAAGTGTTTGTGCCGCGACCGATGATCTTACAGGCAGCGGCGGCCATCGTACGTATATCCACATCTTTTACGAAACCTCTTTCTATCCATTCTATGCCATGTTTGCTGATGCCATGGGATGTTGAATCCAGAAATTTGTTTTCCAGCGGTGGTTTGACGTGGAATTGATCATTCCCCGGGAGTTCCAGTTGTGCATTTCCCGTAACGGAGGCGCTGCCTGTGTTGCGGATCTCGATCACCAGCCAGTCTTTGGCAGCGGTCATCCACGATCTGATCGCTACCTGTGTGTCACCTTTTACGAAGGAAGAAAGTGTAACGGCGTCATACAGGTTTTGCTCTATTTTGTAAGCGGCCGTCTGCAGGGACGGGATGTTAATTTGCAGTCTCCCCAGTACGGCGGGGAAAGATTCGTTGAACCCGGATTTCAGTCGCCAGAAATCATTGCGGGCGAGGTAGTAGGTTTGTTTTTCCGGCGGTCCGGATATAGCGGCCGCGCAATAGCCGTTGCCCAGCAGCGGACCGTCTACGGCAACGTTGCCGGGAGTACGGGAAGGAGGGGTGTTGAATACGCTCTTGTGTTGTGATATGATCTGACGAGGGGCATTATCCTGCGCAGCAACGTGGAAATATAACAGGAGGATGCTGAATAAACCCGTGACTTTTGATTTCATGTGATGAAAGTAAGGAAGAAGCCACATTCAATTCAATACAAAATTGTTTTTAATCGATATAAAGCAGTTCGATCAGCATCTTATGCTCATTCTTCCACCTGACCCATCCATATTCCCATTTTCCTTCTTCTCCCCATTTGATCTGCATCCAGTCATTGTCAATCTTCTCGGGATAATAGGATTCATTCGCATCGAAATCAAGGGTGTCTGCAGCAGCGTCCGGGTGCTGCCGGATCGGGTTTTCCGATGGGTCGAAGCCAACGGAGGATACATGCAGGACGTGTTCGGCCCAGGGTTCAAAATGATATCCTTCGCTTTTCCTGATTCGCTTTTTCAGATTGCTCTCGTTGACAATGATCTCGTAATAGTCATTGTCCACACGGGTACATTTGAACACCATCAGCGGATAATCCACGCCGAAGGCAAAGGGATGAAGAGAGTCGGGGAGCGGGGTTTGTTCCATGAACCGGAATTTTTTCCAAACAGTGCCGTCCTGGTTAAGGATCGGAAGAACTCCGGATGTATCATGCTGGGGGTATAAATACCTAACAACGCCAATACTTCCTTCCAGCGTTGTATCCTTGCCTTCCATTTGAAGCTGCGCACTGTCTTTCTGATGATCCCCGCGCTGACTGTTACATCCCAACGCCAGGGCAATAGCGATGGATAGTGAAATTCCGATAACCCTCATTCTTTTATAATTAGGTAGGATAAATTTTAGTTCACTCAAAGATATGGGTTTTTGTTACCAAAAAAAGAGCCGGTCTGCAACCAGACCGGCTCCGTAAACGATATTAATCAAGCTTAATCAATACGTCTTACATTTACAGCATTCACACCTTTCCTTCCTTCCTGCAGTTCAAACTCAACACGGTCGTCTTGCTGGATCTCGTCAATGAGACCTTTGGCGTGTACAAAAGATTCTTTCGGAGACTCATCGTGACGGATGAAGCCAAAACCTTTTGACTCATTAAAGAACTTTACAGTTCCGGTAAATTTTTGTTCCATTTTGTAAAAAAATTAAAATATGTGGGCAAAGGTAGCACTAATAATTTGATACACCTAATAATCCTGCATTCGCATACATTTTGTCGTACCTTTGCGGCAACTACAGCGGAAGATATGATAAAAATCGGCGAATATAACAGCCTGCCAGTCAAGAAGGAAACGGATTTCGGGGTGTTCCTGGACGGTGGGGACCAGGAAATCCTCCTGCCTAAAAGGTATGTCCCCAAAGGCACCCGGCCGGGAGACATCCTTGAAGTATTCCTGTATCATGATTCCGAGAACCGGCTCATCGCTACCACGGAGAAGCCTTACGGCATTGTAGGGGACATCGTGAACCTGAAAGCGGTGGATGCCACGGATCAGGGCGCTTTCCTGGACTGGGGACTGATGAAAGACCTGTTCGTACCGCTGTCCCAGCAACTGACCCGCATGCGTAAAGGGCAGGAATATCTTGTGCGGATCTATATCGATGAGCTGACCGGTCGCATCGCCGCTACCCAGAAGATCGATCCCTACCTGAGCAATGAAACCCTTACGGTGAAAGAGAAAGACGTGGTGGACCTGGTGATCTACCGCCGTACGGATATCGGTTTTGTAGCCATCATTAACAATCTTCATACCGGGATATTGCATTTCGGGGACCAGTTCAGGCCATATGATATCGGGGATCGTTTCAAGGGTTTTGTGAAAGCGGTGAAGGAAGGGAATAAGATTGATGTAGTGCCGGGGCAGTCGGGGTACAGGAAAGTAGAAGATGAAGCCGGTCGAATATTGCGATTGCTGCAGGAGCATAACGGGTATCTGCCTTATCATGATAAATCCGATCCCGAAGAGATCTACGCTTTTTTCGGCATGAGCAAGAAAACCTTTAAAATGACCACTGGGGCACTTTACAAACAAAGGAAGATCGCTTTTACAAAAACCGGGATACAATTAATAGATGAAGCTTAGGAGTTTGTTGCCTGCTGCATTATTGCTGCTCTGTGCCAGCGTGCGTGCACAGAACATGTCAGCCATCGACGCCTATTTACAGTTAACGGATGCGCTGAAGCAGAACGTAATGCCTGCACCCGCCAAATGGACCGCTTTTTTCACCGCTCCTGCCCAATATGCTTATATCGCCGGTGGCCTGCTGGATTCCGCAAAACTGAAGGCGGATATGCAGCTGGTATATATGCCGTCGAATAAACCCCGGCTGGATACCCTTCACCTCGATGACCAACAGCAATACCATCTTCAATACAAGCAGGAAGAACCGCTGATCCGGGCTTCCCTGGCGGAGATGAAGCGCCTTGGGGTGAGGGATTCGATCAAAAAAATGTTGTTCCCTTATCTGCCGGAACGGTTAAGGAAAGATTCCCTTCTGCCGGTGCAATACCTGTTCTTTGCAGGGTTTCAGGACAGCAGGGGGCTTCCGGGAAGCGCGATGAACGATATGCTGCTGACGGCAAGACTGAACCGTATTAAGTATGCAGTAGCCATGGCGCACGAAGCACTTCATTCGATTATACTGATGGATTTCACACACCGGACACAGCAGAAACGGGGTATTCAATCCAATGAGTTCGGCCTTTTCCAATTCCTGAGCAATCTTTCGCAGGAGGGGATCGCGGATCTGATCGATAAACAATACTGGATTATGCCGGGATCGCCATTCCTGCAGGACATGCAGGAAATGAACCAGGATGAGACACGCTTTGCGCCTGGATGTGTGCGGCAGCTGGACACGCTTCTGCGGCAATGTTGGGAAAAGAAAACGGTGGATGTCACTTATGAAGATTTGTTTTCCTCCGGGAAATACGCTGCCTGGGGCGGCCATATCCCCGGCCGTTATATGGTGCAATTGATCCGGAAGAAGGGACTGCTGCCCCGATTGATCGCGCGGGCGGATGATCCCACGGCATTGATCGAAATATATCAGCAGGCTACCGGCGGAAAGGGCTTCAGCAAGGAAAGCATATTGTTCCTGCAGGAACTGCGGAAATGTTATCTTTGAACGTATGAAAGATTATAAAAAACACTTCGTCATTTCTGCACCTCCGGAAGACGTTTACAAGGCACTGACCTATCCGGCTACGATCCGGCTCTGGACGGGCGAATCCGCAGAAATGAGCACAGAACCCGGTTCCGAATTTTCAATGTGGGATGGCAGCATAGCAGGCCGGAACCTTGAATTTGAGGAAGGGAGAAAGATCGTGCAGGAGTGGTATTTCGGGGACCAGGAACCTGCATCCGTTGTCACCATTATCCTGCATCCGCACAAGAAAGGTACTTCCGCCGAGCTCAGGCACACCAATATTCCGGATGAAGATTATGAAGATATCGTGGAAGGCTGGAACGAATCCTATTTCGGCGCCCTGATCGATTTTTACGAAGGAGAATGAGAACAGCCACCATCAACGAACTCAAGAAAGAACTCGGGACCGTTCCTCCCGCTCAGCTGGTGGAACTTTGCCTGCGACTGGCGAAGTATAAAAAAGAAAGCAAAGAACTGCTGACCTATCTCTTGTTTGAATCGCATCACCCGGACGGCTATATTGCATCCGTGAAAGCGTTTATGGAAGAGGAGTTCAGTGCTGTTAACACCACTCACCCGTATTTCGCCAAAAAAACCTTGCGGAAAATACTACGCGTCACTAATAAACACATTAGATTTACAGGATCAAAGCAGGCTGAAACGGAATTGCTGCTGTTCTTCTGCGAGAAGATGCGACGTTCGGGGATCAAAATGGCGGATGGCGGACAACTGGGCAATCTTTACCAGCAACAACTGAAGAAGATCGAAAAAGCGATCGCGGCGCAGCATGAGGACCTGCAATACGATTACCGGAAACAACTGGAAGCCTTGTACCGGTATTAAACGGTCCATACAACAAAAAGGTAACATACGGCCTTTTAAAAGTTATATATCTTCAATCCATGCTTACACGTAGAAGTTTCCTCGAAATGACCCTGAAAGGCATCGTGGTCATCGGTACCGGCAATACCCTGCAATCCTTTACCCCCGGCAATTTTTCCCTGCCTGATAAACGGAAAGTATTACTGCGCTTTGCGCTGGGATCTGATGGCCACTACGGACAGCCGAATACCACTTACGTGGAAAATCACCAGCGGATGGTGGAATGGCTGAACAAGGAGCATAAAGGACGTGGTCTGCATTTCTCCGTTATCAACGGCGATCTTTTCCATGACGATAATAAGTTCCTGCCGGATGTAAAGAGTACCTGGGACAAGCTGTCCATGCCCTATTACGTATCTCATGGCAATCATGATAAAATTGAAGAAAAAGGATGGGAGCAGACCTGGGGAATCCCCTGGCACCACGCTTTTGAAAAAGGAGACACCGGCTTCCTCATCCTCAACACGGCGGATGTTGCCGGCAAGTATATCTGCCCTGATCTGGACTGGACCCGCGAGCATTTGCAGCAGTTCAGCAACAAGAAACATCTTTTCGTATTCATGCACATCACACCGGTGAAGTGGACGGAGAACGGCATTGATTGCCCTGAGCTGGTGGCCATGTTCAGCGCTCAAAAGAACCTGCGTGGCATTTTCCACGGTCATGATCACCTGGAGGATGGCATGAAAGAAAAAGATAGTAAGCATTATTTCTTTGACAGTCATATCGGCGGTAACTGGGGCACTCCTTATTGCGGTTACAGGATCGTGGAAGTATTGCAGAACGGGGAGGTGCTCACTTACCAGGTGAACCCTGACGCCAAAGAGCCCGTCAATCGCAATACGATCTCCACCCATGAAAAAGTCAGCCGCCAGTAAAACTGCGCAGTACATGGCACTCTACCGGGCAATGGAAACCGCCCGCCCGGTTAACGACCGCCTTTTCAGCGATCCCTATGCCCCGCTGTTCCTGAACGGTGGCCTGAAATTCGCCGCGCGCCTGTCTGCATTCCCTTCTCTGCATAACCTGTTCCGGAACATTCTCCAGCATTACATTCCCGGTGGATACTCTTCCGGTGTGGCCCGCACCCGCTATATCGACGATGTGCTGGAAACGGCCGTGAAACAGGGGATACAGCAGGTGGTGATCCTCGGGGCCGGGTTTGATACACGCGGACTGCGGCTGCCGTTCCTGCAACGGCTTAAAGTGATAGAGGTGGATCATCCGAATACGGCGCATGAGAAAATTACCCGCCTGGGAAAGCTGCCGGGGAATATCACGTATTACCAGATCGATTTCAATACACAAACCCTCGATTCCTTTCCCTTCGACTTTGCCATTCCTACCGTTATTATCTGGGAAGGTGTAACCAATTATCTGCAACCGGCAGCCATCGCGCAGACCTTTGCATTTGTTTCCCGCTTCACCGCCGGTTCCAAAGTGATCTTCACCTATGTACACGCTGCTGTGCTGGAAACGCCGCAGCAATTCCACGGGGCGGAAAAACTGCTGAAAAGATTGAACAACCTGGAAGAACGCTGGACTTTCGGGTTCGTACCGGAAGAACTGCCTGCTTACCTGGCTGCTTATCATTTGAAGTTGCAGGAAGACCTGGGCGCAGTGGAATACCGGCAGCGGTATTTACCAGAGAGAACAGAGCAGGGATACGAGTTCTATCGTGTAGCCGTGGCGGAGAAAGTGTAACGGCATTATTTTAACGTTTACTGCAAGAATCTTGACAAAAATCGGGATTCGCGGAAATTCTTGCTAAATTTCACGGATAGTTTCCACGAATTATGAAAATCATATCAAGATTACGCATCCTCGTATTTTTTCTGATCTGCAGCACTGCCGCAAAGGCCCAGTTGCAATGGACGGAGACCGCTCCCGGCGTCTGGAAAGCCTCTGCGGGTACACCCGAGAAAGTCAGCCTGTTGAAAGTTGCCGGCGCAAAACCGTCAGAAGCCGCCATGAAACAATTGCCGGCAGCGAAATTCCCACTGGCAAAAGATGATATCACTGTTCGGATCATAGATGGCAAAACCTATTTGAAATTCCCGCTGGAAGTGGAAGAACAGATATTCGGTCTGGGCCTGAATTTCAAAACCGTAAACCAGCGCGGCCACGTAAGCCAGCTGCACATGGATCACTATGGCGGTAAGGACGACGGCCGCACGCATGCTCCTGTACCGTTCTATGTTTCTTCCCGCGGATACGGCGTACTGATCGATGCCGCGCGTTACATCACCGTGTACGCAGGAACCGCCGTGCGGGTAGATACCAAACACCCTCCCGAAGTGATCGACCGGAACGATAAATCCAAAAAATGGGATTCAGCCCCGTATTCAGACGGGATGGAGATACTAGTGCCCGCTGCCGGAGCAGACATCTATATCTTCGGCGGCCCCACTGCCATGAATGCCGTGCAGCGGTACAATCTGTTCAACGGGGGAGGATATCTTCCGCCCAAATGGGGACTGGGCTTCACCCAGCGTGTACCCACCCTGTACACGCAGCAGGACATCCTCCGCGAAGCCACCGAGTTTGAGCAGCATAATTTTCCACTGGATTTCATCGGTGTTGAGCCCGGCTGGCATTCCATGGCCTACCCCTGCACGTTTGAATGGGACGGCAAACGCTTTCCCGATCCGAAAGGATTCATCAGCAGCCTCGCGCAGAAAGGTGTAAAAGCAAACCTCTGGCTGAATCCCTATGTATCGCCCAAAGCTTCCCTCTATCCCAAAGTGAAGCCTTATTCCGGGTCTCATACCGTATGGAACGGACTGGTGGTGGATTTTACGATGCCTGAAGCGAGGAAGCTTTTCAAAGATCATTTTATAAAAAATCATATAGCCATTGGCGTTAGCGGTTACAAGATCGATGAGATTGACGGGTACGACAAATGGCTTTGGCCGGATGTAGCCACCTTCCCCTCCGGTACCTCTGCCGAACAGATGCGGCAGATCTACGGCCTGCTGTTACAGCGGATGACGGATGAATGGTACCGGGAGCAGAATACCCGTACATATGGACTGGTGCGCGCTTCCAATGCAGGCGCCAGCAATTTCCCCTATGTGATCTACAATGATTATTATTCTCATCCGGATTTCATCACCGCATTGATCAACAGCAGCTTCATCGGCGTGTTGTGGACGCCGGAGGTGAGGGCTTCCAAAACCGCGGAAGAGTGGGTACGGAGGATGCAGTCCGTTTGTTTTTCCCCGATGGCCATGTTGAACGCCTGGGCTGACGGAACAAAGCCCTGGTCGTTCCCCGAAGTGGAGAAAGCGGTGCAGGATGTAGCGATGTTGCGGATGCGCCTGTTACCGTATCTCTATTCCACTTTCGCGCAATATCATTTTGAAGGGAAACCGCCCTTCCGGTCAATGAACCTGGTGGACGGGTTTGCGTTTGCGGCACAGGAGTCCGGCGGAAAGCTGGATGCCACGCTGAACCCTTATGAAGCGAAAACCCGTGCGGATCTGAAGGATCAGTACATGGTGGGAGATAATTTGCTGGTAGCGCCGGTGTTTGCGGGGGAGACCCGCCGGAAAGTGTATCTGCCAAAGGGCAAATGGTACGACTTTTATACCGGAAAGCTGGCTGGCGATGGCGGCGTGATAGAAGTCAAAGCAGAATTAGACAAGATACCCCTGTTTGTAAAAGACGGCGGCCTGATCCCCATGATCCCTGCCCGCAGGCAGGCACCGAAGGCAGGAGAGGTGCTGCCTCTGGAAGTTCGTCACTATGGCCAGGCACCGGGCACCTTCACGTTGTATGATGATGATGGCACAACTTTCGACTTTGAGAAAGGAGCCTGGTCAAAAGTGGAGCTAAAGGTTTCGAAGGATAAAAAGGGGGAAATGAGCACTCCCCCCGCGGGAAAGCCTTTCAGTTACGAGAAAAACGTCACCTGGACCTTCATGACCCGGTAAAAAACATTCAACAGCTTTTACATCCTGCTATCACAAAAATTTGCGATATTTTCATATTAATACCTATGTTTAAAATATGAAAAGTATCCTCATTGCAGCGCTATGCCTGAGCTGCTTACAATTATCCGCCCAGAAACCGTCTGCTGCGGACTCTGCGGACGGAAAGGTTTATTCGCAAAGCGGTCTCAAACGCACCATCAATATTGATGCGGCTGTTACTACCTCGCATGAGGTCACCATCCGCGGACAGCGTGTGCCCTATAAAGTAACGGCAGGTACGTTGCCGGTATGGGATGAAGAGGGGAAGACGATCGCCGGATTATTTTATACTTATTTTGAAAGGTCTAACGTAGGGGATCGTTCCTCCCGTCCGCTGGTGTTCTCTTTTAATGGGGGGCCCGGTACGGCGTCCGTATGGATGCAGATCGGTTATACAGGTCCGCGTGTGCTGAAGGTTGATGATGAAGGATACCCGGTACAGCCTTATGGACTGAAAGATAATCCGCATTCCATCCTGGATGTGGCAGATATTGTGTATGTGGACCCGGTGAATACCGGCTTTTCCCGGATGGCTAACAAAGATGTGCAGGGCAGCCGTTTCTTTGGGGTAAACCAGGATATCAGATACCTCGCGGAATGGATCAGTACATTTATCACACGTAATAAACGCTGGGCTTCTCCCAAATACCTTGTGGGCGAAAGCTATGGAACCACCCGCGTTTCCGGTCTGGCACTGGAACTGCAAAATGCGCAATGGATTTATGTAAATGGCGTGGTACTGGTATCGCCCACGGATTTGGGCATCGACCGTGAGGGCCCGGCTGCTGCGGCGCTCCGGCTGCCTTATTACGCAGCTACCGCCTGGTATCACAAAGCGCTGTCCGCCGATCTGCAACAAAAAGACCTCACCGCTATGCTCCCGGAAGTGGAAGCCTTCACCATCCGCGAATATCTCCCGGCACTGGCGGAAGGCGGCTTCCTCAGCGATGCGCGCAGGAAGGAGATTGCGGCCAAGGTAGCCCGCTATTCCGGGCTTTCTGAAAAAGTGGTGCTGCAGAATAACCTGGACGTATCTACGAATTTCTTCTGGAAAGAATTGCTCCGCGACCGCGGATATACCGTTGGCCGGCTGGATTCCCGCTATCTCGGTGTTGACCGGAAAGATGCAGGGCAGGGCGTGGACTTCAACGCAGAGCTGACCTCCTGGTTACATTCTTTCACCCCCGCTATCAACATCTACTTAAGAGAAGAACTGAATTATAAAACCGATCTCAAGTATTATATGTTCGGCCCTGTGTTCCCCTGGGATAACAACGGGAACAGAACAGGGGAGAACCTCCGGCAGGCAATGGCGCAGAACCCTTACCTGCACGTATTGATCCAGAGCGGTTACTATGACGGCGCCTGCGATTATTTCAATGCGAAATACAGCATGTGGCAGATGGACCCGAGCGGTAAACTGAAGGACCGCCTCTCCTGGGAAGGATATCGCAGCGGGCATATGATGTACCTGCGGAAAGATGATCTGGCTACCAGCAATGAACATCTCCGGGAATTTATTCTGAAGTCGATTCCCAAGGAAGGGAAGGCGGCGAAGTATTAAGATTGCAAAGGACGCCTGGCTTGTTGTGAGCCAGGCGTCCTCGCTTTCTCAAAAAAGCGTCAACTGTCCACCCCCGGCCTCCTCTCCTCCAAAATTCGATAACGTGATCCCCAATAACCGTATCTTCTTATCCAAAGGTTCCGTCTTCAGCAACAACTGCTGCGCAGTGGCAATAATGGTGGCAAGATCGTTGATGCCTTGCGGAAAGGATTGATTCCGCGTGATCTGCCTGAAATCGCTGTACTTGATCTTTAGCGTAACTGTTCTGCCTTTCAGCTGATACTTTTCTAACCGCCCGGCTACGATCACAGCGATCTTTTCCAGTTCTGCATTCATTTCGACAATATCGGTGAGGTCATAGGCAAAAGTATCTTCCGCGCCTACGGACTTTGTTTCACGGTGCGGCTGTACTTCGCGGTCGTCAATTCCCCGCACGATCTTGTAATAGAAATGGCCCACTTTCCCGAAATGCTGTACCAATTCGTTTTCCGTCAGTTTTTTCAGATCGGCACCGGTGAAGAGCAGCATGCTTTTCATTTTTTCCGCCGTCACTTTCCCTACGCCGAAGAATTTTTCCACCGGCAATTGTTCCATGAAACGCTCTACCTGTGTGGGGGCGATGAAAGTCAACCCATCCGGTTTCTGCATATCGGATGCGATCTTGGCTACGAACTTGTTCACGGAAACGCCGGCAGAAGCTGTTAACTGTAGTTCATCACGGATAGCCTGCTTGATCTGCTGCGCAATGGCGATAGCGGATCCGATCTGCAGTTTATCTTCCGTTACATCAAGATAGGCTTCGTCCAGGGAAAGGGGTTCTATGAGGTCAGTATACCGGCTGAATATTTCCCGCACCCGTTGCGATACTTCCCGGTAAACAGAGAACCGCGGGCGTACGAATATCACATGCGGGCAAAGCTGCAAAGCCCTTTTGGAAGGCATGGCGGAACGGACACCAAATTTACGCGCCTCGTAGCTGGCCGTAGCTACCACGCCGCCACGCCCCTCGGGAGAACCGCCCACAGCAATGGGTTTGCCCCGGTATTCCGGATGGTCACGCTGCTCCACCGATGCATAGAATGCATCCATATCGATATGAATGATTTTGCGAACGGCCATGCATGCAAGATACGCAACAATCCGGCTTGGAATTTCAGTACGATCCCTGCTGAGATGCAGGCTTACCTCGACTGGTAACGAGGCATCACAAACAGTTTCACGATAGTGTGGGCCACCACGGACAGTACCAGCACCACTGCAATGATCAGCCAGCGTTTCAGCGGCGTGTCAAATGCATCCACCATGCCGGACTCGCCTTTGCCGGCATAAAGCTGCGTCATAATGAAAACGATGGCACCGCAGATCCAAAGGGTGAGGTGAGACCACAGGTATTTGGTTTTGTTGTAACCCTCCCTGCCGAATGAAGTGAACAATAACAGTACATGTGCTACGAAAAAAGCTGCTGCAACGATAGCTAAAATGGTGATCGGCGTCATAGTGTATGGATTTTTAGGATATAGATAACAATCTAATATAATAAAAAAAACTTGTAACAACATTTATGGCCTGCGATTTGTTTTAGTTAACATGAATAATCTTAAATCGATCTATATGAAACTGTTAAAATTGATACCGGTTCTGTTACTTTTCCTCACGGCCGGCGCTAACGTTTCCGCACAAACGAAAGCGAACGCCAAACAGGCAAGAGCAAATAAAATAAAGCAGCTGATCAGTGACAGGAATTATGTATTCCAGGCGCAGAGCGTTTTTCCGATGAATGGCCGCACCCGTCAGATTGGAGGGGAAGGATACGACCTGTCCGTTTCAAAAGATACGGTGAATGCTTATCTGCCTTATTTCGGCCGGGCTTATGCAGCGCCGATTGACCCTACCAAAGGGGGCATCCAGTTCATTTCGAAGGACTTTGAATACACGGAACAGTCCGGAAAAAAAGGGGGATGGGAGATCACAATCAAGCCCAAAGATGTGCGGGATGTGCAGCAAATGTACCTGACCGTTTCAGATGACGGGTATGCTTCCCTGCAGGTGACCAATACGAACCGGCAGCCGATCTCCTTTAACGGGATAGTAACGGAGAAGAGCATACGAAAAAGGAAATAAGCGGCTAAGCGATCATTTCTCACCCCGGAAGCTTTTCACCACAGCGTCCTTGTAGTTGCTGCTTACCGGCACGCTTACGTTATTGGCCAGCAGCAGGGTATCCGCTTTCACCAGCCGGATCTGCCGCAGGGAAACGATATACGATTTATGTGTGCGCACGAATTCCGCTACGGGCAGGAGTTCTTCCAGTTTTTTAAGGGTTTGGTGCACGAGGTATTGGCGTTCGGGTGTGAAAACCTTCATGTAATCTTTCGCCGCCTCAATGTAAAGGATATCGTGATAAGGGATCCGCACCAGCGCGTCCTTTTCTTTGATCACCAGGAAACCGGTTTCCGCCGCCTGCGTTGTTACCGGCTCTGTCAAAGGCCGGAGTTTTGCGATGGCTTTTGCAAAACGTTCATAGGAGAAGGGCTTCAGCAGATAATCCACGGCGTTCAGCTCAAAGCCTTCCACGGCGTGATTAGCGTAAGCTGTCGTGAAAATGACCCGTGGCGGGTGTGTGAGTGTTTTCAGGAAGGATATGCCGTTCACCAGTGGCATCTCAATGTCCAGGAACATCAGATCAATTTCCTGCCGCTCAAGCCGGGCAAAGGCTTCCATCGCATTATGGCACTGGGACACTAGTGTAAGCCCTTCCGTCTGCAGGATGTATTGCTCCAGTATCTGGTGCGCTATCACTTCGTCATCCACTATCATGCATCGTATCATAAGTCCTGGTTTAATTGTACACTGACTGTAACCCGGTATACTTCTCCGTCATTGTCGATCTGCAAATGATGTTGCCCGGGATAATACAGGGCCAGCCTTTTCTTCGCATTTTCAATGCCGATCCCGCCGTAGGGCGTTTCCTTTTGCGGAACGGTAAATATATCATTCTCCATTATAAACTCCAACCGGTTCCCCCTCAGCTGTAAAGTACCGCGCACATAGCCTTTGTCTGATATCCGGTGCGCGCCGTGTTTGAAACTGTTCTCCACAAAAGTGATGAAAAGGAGCGGGGCGATGGTATAACGCCCTTCGGTCACGTCCGTTTTGAATTCGATCGCGGCATTAGGATAACGCTTCTTTTCCATCTCGATATAGTTCCGGAGGAATTCTACATCTTTCTCCAGCAGTACCTTGTTATGCTGGCAATCATACAACACAAAGCGGAGCATATCGCTCAAACGAAGGATAAACGCAGGTGTGTCCGGAGACCGGGTAAGACTCATGCCGTAAAGGCTGTTGAGGGTATTGAAGAGGAAGTGCGGATGCAGCTGCGCTTTCAGCGATTCCAGCTGTAACATGAGGTTGTCCGTTTCCAGGTTGTGCCGCTTTTCTTCGTTCTCGGCAGCATAGCGCATGAAGAAAAGGGATGTAAAAGTGACGAAGTCGGTAACCAGTATGCGAAGGTCCCACCCTGTGAAAAACTGTGTCAGCCGAACGCTGTAGGCGATCTTTTCATTGGCGAAAAAACGTGTCAGCAAGGGTTGCTGATTAAAAGCATCGAACAGATGGCTGCATACCCGGAAGTTGACCTTCGACACATATCCGAAATATACGATCACCAGTAACCCGAACAGCCAGTAATGCCTGCGTTTGAAGAGCATGGGCGCCAGCCAGCGATAATAAGGGATCATGTACAGGCTGGTAACGATGGCATAGAACATCAGCGCCCGGAAAGGGAAGTTTTGCGGTCCTACATGCATGGAAGGCAGCTGGCTGATATAGTAATCGTATTTGTATAATACCACGTACATCACCCAGATGAGGGCTTCATATACATATGGGAATCTCGCTTTCCGCCTGCTGGTATTGGCTTGTACTTGCATGTATCGAAATTAACGGATCCTGTCCCCACCGCCCCCTGCTTTCGACGAAACAGCTTTTTTATCGATGAAATGGTGCCCGCCTGCTTACGCCGAAATTTAACGGCTACTGATCGAAAGCGCCTTCACAGCCGTTTGCCGCCGTGCTTTCTTTGTATCACAAAACCGAAAATATGAAAAAGAATTGCTTATTCCTGCTGATGTCCCTCGCCGGTTTCTCTGCCGCTGCACAACAAGATTCTGCTGCTATGAAGAATGTGTCCCTCAAAGGCGTTACGGTCACTGCAAAGAAGCCCTTCATTGAACAAAAGGCCGGTAAAATAGTGCTCAACATGGCCAACAGCCCCCTTGCAGCAGGCAGCAACACGCTGGAAGTGCTGCAGATGGCGCCGGGTGTTCGCGTGGATAAAGATGGTAATATCACCCTGAACGGGAAAAAAGTAATGGTGTATGTTGATGGCCGCCCTTCTTACCTGAGCGCCGATGCATTGAAAGCACTGCTAACGAACACGCAGGGCCGGTATATCGATAAGATAGAACTGGTCAGCAATCCTTCCGCCAAATATGACGCAGCAGGCGGCGCGATGATCAATATCCGGATGAAACGGGAAAAGGGCCTCGGCTTCAACGGAAATGTTACCCTCGGAGCCAGTCAGGGGGAACATTTCCGCACCAATGACGGCGTACAGCTCACCTACCGCGCAAAGAAAGTAAGCGTTTATGGTGGATACGATCTCAGTTATGAAAAGCGTACAGGCGAGAATTCCAGCGAAAGGAACACGCGGGACTTTAACCTTATCGGTGACGGCCACACAACCGGTACCACGCAAAACCATCACTTCCGGGCCGGGTTAGATTATACTATCAGTCCCCAAAGCACGGCAGGCCTCTCTTTCAATGCCATGTATAACGACCGGGAAGGGAACGCTTATAATAACTCCGCTTTTTTCAGCAAACAGGAGCGCCCTGATTCCATCCTTACAGCTACTACCACCAGCTCCGGCGGATTCTTCATCCCTTCCGTGAGCGCTTATTACAAAATACGCCTGGACAGTACCGGGAAGGAGCTCAGCATTAACGGTGACTACTACACGTTCAACCACCGCAGCCGGAACCTTTTCGATACGCGTACAGACAATGGACCGTCTTACCTGCTCCGTGAGCACTCTCCCCGGCAGATTGCTATCCGGTCACTTTCCGCCGATTATACCCATCCCGCAAAAAGCGGTCACTGGGAGGCAGGACTGAAGACGATTTTTATCAAGACCGATAATGACACACGCTGGGAACAGGGGAGTGAGTCAGAATGGGCGAAAGACCCCGGTAAAACCAATCATTTTATCTACCGGGAATGGATCAACGCCGCTTACCTCAACTATAGTAAAACCATCGGAAGCTGGGAGGTACAGGCCGGTTTGCGCGGTGAGCATACCAAAACCAAAGGGCATTCTCTCACCAACGGCATGATGTTCACGAAGAACTATACCCGCCTGTTCCCGAACGTTGCACTGCAATACACGCTGAATGAAAACCAGCAGCTTTCTATTGCTTACCGCAAAAGCATTAACCGCCCTTCCTATCAATACGTGAATCCTTTCCTGATCTTTGAAAGCAAATACGCTTATTTCCGTGGTAATCCCGGTCTGAACCCGGAAATGATGCATACTGTCGAGGTGTCACACGTTTATAAGGGCGAGCTTTTTACTACCTTATCGTACCAGCGCTTCAATGGCGTTGTATCCGAGGTATATGAACAGGACCTGCAAAGCAGGATACTCTACAGTACCTACGATAACCTGCGCTATTCTGAATGGCTGTTTGCGGGTGTATCCTGGAACAGGCAGCTCAATAGCTGGTGGACCACCAGCACGGCCTTACAGGGCGGCTATATCCGCTATCATTTTGACGATGTGGAACTCCGGCGTTCCGTACCGGGCTTTTATTTCAGTACTATCAACTCCTTTAACATTCCGAAGGTCTTTACCATGCAAACAGCCTTTAGCTATTCTTCCCGGGTGGTTTCCGGGCTTCAGGAGATGAAGGATTACTGGGGCGTGGATGTTGGCTTCCAGCGCAGCTTCTTGGATAATAAGCTGGATCTAAAGCTGAGCTTCAAAGATATCTTCCGCAGTATGCGCTTCGGCAACATCTCGGATTACAATGGCGTACGTATCCAGACAACGAATTATAATGACAGTCGCGTTGTAGCCCTCAATTTCACTTACCGCTTTGGCAACAAATATGTAAAACAGAGCAAAAGCAAACGTAGCGGGATTGAAGCGGAGAAACAGCGGATCGGGCAGTAAGCTCATATTTTCGGGAGGGGCGCCATCCGGCGCTCCTTTTTTTGCGGCTGTATGAGAAATAAAGGATATTTTCGCATATACGAATACACCTGAAAATATCCTGCAATGAAAAACAAATGTTTAGCTATCCTCACAATGTTGCTGGTTTGCAGCATTGCCTCTCATGCGCAGTTAAAGCGTTTCAGCATCGGTCCCTTTGCGGAGATCGGCTTGCCGACCGGTGATTTCGGCAATACCAACAATACTGGTTACGGTGTGGGCGTGACGGCGGATATCAAACTGATAGCCGGCCTGGGTGCCACCGGTTCCGTAGGGTATATGCGTTTCGGCGCGAAAACAAATACCGCGACTAACACCAAATATCCTGTTGTAGCTGCTTTCCCGGTAAGGGTGGGGTTGAAGTACAAATTATTCGGCCCGCTGTATGTGAAGCTGGAAAGCGGTGCAGCGAACTTTACCGGCGATGTCAGCGGATCAGCCGTGATACTGTCTCCCGGCGTAGGGGTGCGTTTGCTGGGGCTGGACATTCAGGGCAAATACGAAGCCTGGTTCAAAGATGGTACCAGGGGCTTCTTTGGGCTGAGGGCCGGTTTCAATTTCTAAACAACTTTGGCAAGCTGTATATTAAAAAAGCCTTTTGAAAGGGAGATCACTCTCTTTTAAAAGGCTTTTTCCTTGTTGTTCCGCGATCATCAAATGGTGCAGGAACCGTCATCACAACCTGCTTCTTTGCCGGCAGCGGGTGTGAGGTCGGTAAAAGGATGCGCTTCCTGCCATACTTTCTGCAGCGTTTGCGCGAATGCATCTACCGGTTGCGCGCCGGAAATGGCGTATTTACGGTCGAATACAAAGAAAGGAACACCCCGAACCCCTAACACCTGGGCCTCTTCCTCATCCGCCCGTACTTCGGCCGTATAGTCGTTACTGTTGAGTACCGCTGTTGCATCCAGTCCCAGCTCTGCCGCAATGGCCAGCAGCGTTTCATTCTTCCCGATGTGCTTTCCTTCCGTGAACATAGCGTGAAAGAGTTTTTCCTCCATCTCATGCTGTTTGCCGTGCTGCGCCGCAAACTGTATCAGGCGGTGAGCATTGAAAGTATTAGTAGGGATCACTTTATCAAAATCAAAGGTGATACCGGCAGCCGTTCCACTGAGCCGTACCCGTTCGGTATTGGCTTTCGCCTGCTCACGCGTCATGCCGTATTTTTTTGCGAGCAGATCATACTGATCTTCCTGATAATCCGTTTGTGCACCCGGATCCAGTTCAAAGTTCTTCCAGGTCACTTCCACGCTGTCTTTGTGCGGGAATTGCGCCAGTGCGGCCTCCAGGTGATGCTTTCCGATGTAGCAAAAAGGACAGGCCACATCAGACCATATTTCGATCTTCATGTTTCAATGATTTAATCTGCAAATTTACGGAATAGTCCGCTGCGGGAATGCTGTGGGCCGGTATACTCCTGTATACCGGTGCCGGATATGCCGGATATCCGGTATATTTAATTTGTCCGGATGCGGACAACGTTTGTGCTGAAGCGGACAACGATGCTTTTGTAAATATTTGATTATCAGTAATTCTTATGTTGGTATGATTTTTAAACCCTGTACAGCAAATTCATAGAAGATGTTTCGCAACCACCTCTGGATCGCTTTACGTAATCTTTGGAAGCACTGGTCCTATACGCTGATCAACCTCGCGGGTCTCGCTATTGGTATGGCTGCCTGCTGGATTATCCTTTTGCATGTGCGTGATGAGTGGAGTTATGATCGTTTTCACCGGCAGGCCGGGCGTATTTACCGCATGGCGAATATTGCCAGCTGGCAGGGCGGGCGTTTGCAGGTAGCTACTTCCTCCGGGCCTTTTGCGCAGGCGCTGCAGCAGGATTATCCCGAGATCGAAGCCACGGTACGCGTTCTTCCGGAAGGGGGAGGGTTGTTGAGCGCAGGGGATGTGAAGATACAGACGGATGAGGTGGTTTTTGCGGACAGTACTTTCTTTAACGTATTTACGTTCCCGTTAGTAGCCGGAAATACAGCAACAGCTCTGATGGCGCCTAATACTGTTGTGCTCACCAAAAGCCTTGCCGGAAAGCTCTTCCGCGATCCCGAGGCGGCTTTGGGAAAGAGCGTTACCTGGGATCAGGAAACGGTGAATCTCGTTACGGGCGTAATGGAAGATGTGCCGCAAAATTCCCACATGCGGTTTGCTGCGGTACGCTCTATGCCGGCCGGCTATACTACCGGACTTCAGACCTTCAACCTCTACACATACCTGCTATTGCGCCCCGGCGCGGATGTAGAAAAGCTTCGCAGCCGCCTGCCGGAGTTTTATGACAGGCATCTGAAAGCAGATATGGGAGAGGGAGTGAACTATCATGTGGAATTGCAGCCCATCACCAGCATCCACCTGTATTCCAATCTTAGTTACGAATTTCAGGCAAACGGCAACGCGCGGGTTGTTTACATTTTTGCCATGGTAGCTCTGCTCATCCTGCTGATAGCCTGTATCAATTACATGAACATCTCCACGGCAAGGTCTTCTGTGCGGGTGCGCGAGGTGGGTGTGCGCAAATCTTTGGGATCAGAAAAAGGCCAGATCGCGCGGCTGTTCCTGACAGAATCCGTTCTGCTCACGTTGATCGCCGCTGTTTTTGCCGCGATCCTCACTTCCCTGGCGTTGCCCGTGTTTAATCGCCTGACCGGAAAGCCCCTCGGCCTCTGGAATTACGGTGTCGGCTACACGCTCCTGGCCCTTTTGGGATTTTCGCTTTTTACAGGATTGCTGGCAGGCTCCTGGCCCGCGTTCTTCATGTCTTCCTTCAAAACCATAAACGCCCTCAAAGGCCGCCTCAGCAGCCGCTTGGGCAACGCCGGGTTCAGGAAGGTGCTCGTATCTTTCCAGTTCGTTGTGGCAATCGTGTTGATCGCTGCCACGATCGTGACCTGGCGGCAACTGCAATATGTGAACGGGAAGAACCTCGGGTTCAATAAAGACCAGGTGCTGACTTTCCCCCTGCATGACCCCGCCTTGCGCAGCCGCATCCCGGCGTTGCGGGAACAATTGCTGAAAAGCCCTTTCATTGAAAGTGTAGCCGCGGCCAGCAATCCCATGGGGAATAACAGGATCGGTACAAGAGGTTTCCGGGTGGAAAGGAACGGCAAATTTGATGAAGACGCCTCGCTGCTGTCGCAGAACTTTATGATAGACGAGGAATTCCTCAAAACACTGGATATCCCGTTGGTGAAGGGGCGCAACTTCAGTATGGACAGGCCCGGGGAGCGGTATACCGCGATCCTCATCAATGAAACGATGGCGAAGGAATTCGGATTGAAAGACCCCATCGGCGCAAGGGTACAGTTCAGGGCCGATACCGTCCGCGAACGCAGGATCATAGGCGTGGTGAAGGATTTTCATCTCTATTCCCTGCAGCACAAGATCATGCCGGTGGCCATGATGATGCCACCCGTTGCATACATGGAGGACAATCTTTATGTACGTCTCAACAAAGATCATATCCCTGAAGGTTTGCGGCATGTGGAAAAGGTGTATGCCGAATTCGAAAAGAACTACCCGATAGCGATCCATTTCCTGGACGAGAATTTCTCGCAGCAGTACCACTCGGAACAATTGCAGGGAAAGATATTCATGATATTCACCGGACTTGCCATTTTCATCGCCTGCCTGGGGCTGTTCGGCCTGGCCGCCTTCACTGCGGAACAGCGCACCAAAGAGATCGGTGTGCGCAAAGTGCTGGGGGCTTCCGTGGCGAATATCACCGGCATGCTGTCTAAAGACTTCCTGAAACTGGTGCTGATCGCGGCCGTGCTGGCCGTTCCCCTGGCATGGTGGGCCATGCGGGCATGGCTAAACGATTTTGCTTACCGCATTTCACTCGCGTGGTGGATGTTTGCCGCCGCCGCCATACTCGCATTCATCATTGCATTGGCAACGGTGGGCTATCAGGCAGTAAGAGCCGCTTTGGCCAATCCTTCAGACAGTTTGCGTGCAGAATAGCCGCATCTGCATCCGCCGTTCGTCATCTGCTTTTTTGAAAGCAAAATATTATTGCTAGATTTCGGGTTAGTTAATCAACAAATCTATGCCCGCATCACAGCAAAAAAACAGGTGGCTGACCGTTCTGACGGCATGTTGCTGCCTGCCTGTAACCTTGTTTGCGCAGCAAAGCGCTTCAAAGTTCAACCCATACGAAACTTTCAAGCCTATCTTCTACACTTCCGACGGGAACGATGTTCGCACGGCCAGCGGCCGCCCGGGTAGCAGGTACTGGCAGAACTCGGCTGATTACAGGATCGATGTAACCTTTGATGATGTGAAGGATCATGTTTCCGGTACGGTAGTGATCACCTACAAGAATAACAGCCCGGAAACCCTTCCTTTCCTCTGGCTGCAGCTGGACCAGAACATTTATGCCGATTCATCCAGAGGCGTTGCCGTAACACCGATTGGTGGCGGCCGCTGGGCCAACCGCCCGGGCTTCCACGGCGGCTACCGGATCTCCGGCGTCAGCGAACTTACCGGTGCTGTGGAAAAGAAACTGGAATACCTCATCTCCGATACGCGCATGCGTGTGGATCTGCCACAACCCATGAAGGCCAATGGCGGTGTGATCCGGCTGAAGATCGGATTTGCCTTCGATATACCGGAATATGGCACAGATCGCCTCGGTATTCAGCCTACCAAGAATGGCAAGATATACGAAATAGCAGAATGGTATCCCCGGATGTGCGTGTTTGATAACGTCCTCGGCTGGAACACCCTGCCATACCTCGGTCAGGGCGAATTCTACCTTGAATACGGCAATATCGAGTACAGCATCAATGCACCGGCCAGTCACATCGTAGTTGGTTCAGGCCAGCTGATGAACCCTGCAGAAGTGCTCACACCTGTACAGCTGCAACGCTACAAGAAAGCAGAACAAAGCGATAAAACCGTGATGCTGCGCGATGTGAATGAGGTAACGGACCCGGCTACACGTCCGCGTACAGGCCGCCTCACCTGGAAGTTCAAATGCACCAATACCCGCGATGTGGCCTGGGCATCTTCCGCCGCTTTCATATGGGATGCGGCGCGCATGAATCTGCCCGGAGGCAAAAAAGCCCTGGCCATGAGCGTATATCCGGAAGAAAGCGCGCAGGATTCTGCATGGCGCCGCTCTACGGAGTTTGTGAAAGGTTGCATCGAGCATTATTCCCGGCAATGGTATCCTTATACTTACCCGGTAGCCACGAATGTAGCCGGTATTGTAGGCGGAATGGAATATCCCGGCATCGTTTTCTGCTCTTTCCGTTCGCAGAAAGCGGGGCTGTGGGGAGTGACCAATCATGAATTCGGTCATAACTGGTTCCCCATGATCGTGGGAAGCAATGAAAGAAGATTTGCGTGGATGGACGAGGGCTTCAATACCTTCATCAACGGTCTTTCCACTAAAGCGTTCAATGGCGGGGAGTTTGCCAGCAAAGTGCCACCGGACAGGCATTCGGCAGCCCGCGTGATGTACTTTGATTCCGCCAGCGCCATCCTCCAGCGGGCAGACGTTATCAAGAACTTCAGCCTGGGTACGTTCGGGTATTATAAACCCGCGATGGGACTGGATGTTCTCCGTAACGAAATACTGGGCCCCGAACGCTTCGATAAAGCGTTCCGCTATTATATCGACAACTGGGCATTTAAACACCCTACCCCCTGGGATTTCTTCCGCGCCATCGAGAACAGCAGCGGGGAAAGTCTGGACTGGTTCTGGAGAGGCTGGTTCCTGCACAACTGGAAGGTGGACATTGCCGCGAAGGAAGTGACTTATCAGAATGATTCCACCGCCATCGTGAGCCTGGAATGCCTCGAGCAGCTGCCCATGCCGGTAACCGTGGAGATCAAACAGGTGAACGGCAACACCAAACGTGTGAAATTGCCGGTGGAAGTATGGCAGAACGGGCCCATCGCACGTTTTGCTTACCCTGTAAGCAGTAAGATCGAAAGTGTGACCGTGGATCCGGACAGGGCATTGCCGGATGTGAACAGCACGAACAATAGCTGGAAACAGCCATGATAACAAAAACCGGGAGGCCATCAGCTTCCCGGTTCTTTTTTAGCCCATCCTGATGGCTTCTGTTCTTGTTCTTTTATAATATCCAGGATACGATCTCTTCCAGGAAACGCCGGTCCGTTTCGTTAAAATCATCCAACCGAATGCTGTCCACATCCAGCACCCCAATTACCGATCCGTCCCGCATCAGCGGCACTACGATCTCGGATCTGGACAAACTGCTGCAGGCAATATGTCCCGGGAATGCTTCCACATCCGGCACCACAAGGGTAACAGCCTTTTCCCAGCTGGTACCGCATACTCCCTTGCCCTTACGGATACGGGTACACGCAACCGGGCCCTGGAACGGGCCGAGTACGAGCTCATTGTCTTTTACGAGATAGAATCCTACCCAGAGCCAGCCGAATTGTTCTTTCAGCGCCGCGGTAATGTTTGCCAGATTAGCCGTCTGGTCCGGTTCTCCGGTGATCAGCGCTTTGATCTGGGGGAGGAGGGATTGGTATTGTTCGGTCTTTGAACCGGTGATAATGCTGAGATCTTCTGCCATAGGGCTGATTAAAGGAATCCTAATTCAAGTTTGGCCTCTTCGCTCATCATGTCTTTGCTCCAGGGCGGATCAAAGGTGAGGCGTACATCAGGAGTGGTAACGCCGGGAATAGCGGCGATCTTGTCGTTCACCTCCTGCATGATGCTGCCGGCAACGGGGCATCCGGGAGCAGTGAGGGTCATGATCACCAATACCTGCCCTGCTTCACCGATCTCGATCTTGTATACCAGCCCGAGGTCAAATATATTGACAGGGATCTCGGGATCGTACACGGTACGGAGCACTTCTTCTACCTTATCTCTGAGTGTTGTTTCCATGATTCCTCAGTTTTGCAATGATTTGGCCTGGTATCCGATGGCGTACAGCCTGATTTGTTTGAGCATGGAAAGCAGGCCGTTGGAACGGGTGGGAGAGAGATGGCTGGTAAGGCCGATAGCGTTTATGAAATAGATATCCGCTTCCGCAATGTCTTTCGGCGCCTGGTTGCTGAGCACCTGGATCACCAGTCCCACCAACCCCTTGGTGATCACGGCGTCGCTATCCGCCGTAAAAACCAGTTTACCGTTCTCCAGTTCTGCATGCAGCCATACTTTACTCTGGCATCCGCGGATGAGGTTCTCATCTGTTTTGTATCGGGGGTCAATGAGCGGAAGGTCTTTCCCCAGCTGGATAATATATTCGTATTTCTCCATCCAGTCGCCGAACACTTCAAAGTCTTCGATAATCCTGTCCTGTTGCTCTTTGATTGTCACGGGAGTATTCAATTATCAATTATGAATTGTCAATTACCCTAGTAATGCCACTGCCTTACGAACTCCTTCCACCAGTTTGTCTATTTCCCCGGTGGTATTATAAACGGCGAGGGAGGCTCTAACGGTGCCGGGTATATTAAATCTTTCCATCAACGGCTGTGTACAGTGGTGGCCAGTGCGTACCGCGATCCCTTGCTGATCCAGCAGCACGCCCACATCTGACGGATGGGTGTCGCCAACAAGGAAGGAAATGGCGCCGGCGCGGTTTTTGGCTTCGCCGATCAGTCGCAGGCCGGGTATGGTTTTCAGCTGTTCGATCGCATAAGTGGTGAGCTGATGTTCGTATGCCTGGATCTTATGCAGACCAAGCTGTGAAACATAAGCCAGGGCTGCACCGAACCCGATCGCTTCGCAGATGGCGGGTGTGCCGGCCTCAAACTTCAGCGGGGGCTCATTATAAGTGGTCTTTGCGAAAGTGACGTGCTTAATCATGTCGCCGCCGCCCTGGTAGGGAGGCAGTTTGTTGAGCCAGCTTTCTTTGCCGTAGAGGATGCCGATACCGGTGGGACCATACACTTTGTGTGCGGACAAAGCCAGGAAGTCCACGCCCAGGTCATGCACTTTCAACGGCAGGTGCGGAGCTGCCTGTGCGGCGTCCAGCAGCACGGGGATGCCCTGTGCATGCGCCAGCGCAATGATATCTTTGACGGGATTGATGGTACCGAGGGTATTGGAGATCCAGGCCACGGAAACGATTTTCACGCGCGGGTTGAGCATGGATTCAAACGCTTCCATGTCCAGCTCGCCATGATCCGTGATCGGGATCACTTTCAGCTTTGCATTTCTTTCTTCGCAGGCCAGTTGCCAGGGAACGATGTTGGAATGGTGTTCCATCGTGGAGATGATAACTTCATCCCCTGCTTTCAGGTACTCCCTGCGGAAACCCGCCGCCACAAGATTGATCGCGTCCGTGGTGCCTTTCGTGAACACCACTTCGTGCTGTTGCGCACCAATAAAGGCGGCTACCTGCTGGCGGGCTGCTTCGTAAGCGGAAGTGGCTTTCTGGCTGAGGGTATGTACGCCGCGGTGTACATTGCTGTTGTACCCGGTGTAATATTCCTGCATGGAACGGATCACCTGTACCGGTTTCTGAGTAGTAGCCCCATTGTCGAGGTACACGAGCGGATTGCCGTTCACAGACTGACGGAGGATCGGGAAGTCGTTCCTGATCAGCTCCACATCCGGCCAGATTACATGTGTTTGTGTGGTGGTTTCCATGATCATGCCGTTTTTAGTTGTTCACCGTGGCAGCGAGGTAGCGGGTAGCGATTTGCTCCACCTGTTTGCGTACGGCGGGAATTTTCACCTGTGCGGTGATGTCAAAGGCAAACGCTTTCACCAACATACTGCGGGCCTGCGCATCGCCGATGCCGCGGGCTTTCAGGTAGAAGAGTGCGTCTTCACTCACCTGCCCGATGGTAGTACCGTGGCTGCATTTTACGTCGTCAGCGAATATTTCCAGTTGCGGTTTGGTATAAATATTCGCTTCGGGACTGATCACCAGGTTATTGTTCTGCTGGAAAGCGTTCGTTTTCTGCGCATCCTCATGTACATAGATCTTTCCGTTGAACACACCCGTAGCCTTGTCCATCAGCACGCCGCGGTACAGTTCGTTGCTTTCGCAGTTCGGCATGCGGTGGTCGATGGAAGTGTGGTTATCGATCAGCTGGGTGCCGGAGGCGATGTAGAAACCATACAGGTGTGTTTCCGTACGCTCGTCATCCAGGGAGACGTTGAGGTTATTACGCACCAGGTCGGCTTCTGACAAGGTGAATGTATAGTTGTTATACAGGCTCTTGCCGTGCTGTTGCACCAGCGTCTGATTGATATTACGGGTCTGGCTGCCGCCGGTTTGCACCTGGTAGTGGCTCAACTGCGCGCGTTGCGCGGTTACGGCTTCCACTACGCTGTTCACAAAAACGGTATCGCCGAGGTTCAGTCCGGCTGCGGATTCGATGATATGCAGGGATGCATTTTCCTGTACCACCCAGAGATGCCGGGGTTGTACCAGGAGGTTGTGCGTATTGTGGTAAAGGTGGATGATATGGATCGGATGTTCTACCTGTGCTTTGGCTTTTGTTTCAATGAAGATGCCGTCATTGAAGAGCGCCGTATTCAACAGGGCGAAATGATATTCATCCAGCCGTTTGCTCTTGTTAAAATATTGTTTGAAAGCGGCTTCTTCCGTGGCTTCGCTCATCTTGCGCACCGTTACCTGGGAAGCAGGTGGCAGTTCGGAGAGTTGTGGCTGGAATACGCCGTTCAGCAGCACCAGGCGGTAGGTGTCCGGCAGCAGGAGGCCGGTGGCTTCCAGTTGCGCGGCCGTAACGGCAGGAGCGGCCGGAAGGTCAATGCTGATGCCATTCCTGAGGAAGGGGATCACATTGGTATATTTCCAGTCTTCTGTTTTTACCGTCGGGAAGCCGCCCAGTTGATGAAAACGCTCGAGTGCGATTCTTCTTTCACCGGGAAGCTGCGCCTGGTCGATCTGTTCTAAAAATGATATGTTGTTTACGATCGTCGTCATGTTGATAATACCTATTGTACCGGTTCTTCTAAACGGATGTCTTCTTTCAGCCAGTCGTACCCTTTCTCTTCCAGTTCCAGCGCCAGTTCTTTGGTGCCTGATTTCACGATGCGGCCATTGTAGAGTACGTGTACAAAATCCGGAACAATATATTCCAGCAGGCGCTGGTAGTGGGTGATGATGATAAATGCGTTGTCTTTGCTGCGCAGTTTATTTACGCCGGCGGACACAACGCGGAGGGCATCGATATCCAGACCGGAATCCGTTTCGTCCATGATCGCCAGTTTGGGTTCCAGCATGGCCATCTGAAAGATGTCGTTCCTTTTTTTCTCACCGCCGGAGAAACCTTCGTTGAGGGAACGGTTCATCAGGTTGGCATCAAACTCCATCAATTTTTGTTTCGCTTTCAGCATGTCCAGGAAAGCCTTTGCCGGCATCGGTGGCTGGCCGTGGTAGGCGCGGATCTCGTTCACGGCGGTTTTCAGGAAGTTGATATTGGAAACACCGGGTATTTCTACGGGGTATTGGAAGGCGAGGAAGAGACCTTCGCGGGCGCGTACTTCCGGGCTCATGTCCAGAAGGTTCTTGCCGTCGAAATCCACAGATCCTTCCGTTACTTCATAAGCTTCACGACCGGCCAGTACGGAAGCCAGGGAACTTTTACCGGAGCCGTTGGGCCCCATGATAGCGTGTACTTCACCCGCTTTCACATTCAGATTAATGCCTTTCAGAATAGCATTTCCTTCTACTGCAGCATGCAGGTTTTTGATATTGAGCATCTCTTTATTGTTTGAGTTTTATCCAACACTACCTTCCAGGGTAATGGACAATAATTTTTGCGCTTCCACGGCAAATTCCATGGGCAGCTGGTTAAGCACTTCTTTTGCGTATCCGTTCACGATCATATTCACGGCCTGTTCGTTGTCAATTCCACGCTGGTTCAGGTAAAACACCTGGTCTTCTCCGATCTTGGAGGTGGTGGCTTCGTGTTCCACCATGGCTGAATTGTTCTTTGACTCGATGTAAGGGAACGTGTGCGCCCCGCAGCGGTCTCCGATCAGCAGGGAATCGCACTGGGTAAAGTTACGCGCGTTGGCTGCGTTGGGACCAACTTTTACGAGTCCGCGATAGGTGTTATGTCCGTGACCGGCGGAGATACCTTTGGAGATGATCCGGCTTTTGGTGTTCTTCCCGATGTGCACCATTTTGGTACCGGTGTCCGCCACTTGTTTGTTGGCGGTAACGGCTACGGAATAGAACTCGCCGATGGAGTTATCGCCCTGCAGGATCACGCCGGGGTATTTCCAGGTGATAGCGGAGCCGGTTTCTACCTGCGTCCAGGAGATCTTCGAGTTTTTACCTTTGCAGATCCCGCGTTTGGTCACGAAGTTGTAGATACCGCCTTTCCCGTCTTTATCACCGGGATACCAGTTCTGTACGGTAGAGTATTTGATCTCTGCGTTATCCAGTGCAATGAGTTCCACTACTGCGGCATGCAGCTGGTTCTCGTCGCGCATGGGAGCGGTACAGCCTTCCAGGTAGCTCACGTAGCTGCCTTCATCCGCGATGATGAGCGTGCGTTCGAACTGGCCGGTGTTCCGGGCATTGATACGGAAGTAGGTGGAGAGTTCCATGGGGCAGCGGACCCCTTTCGGAATGTATACGAAAGAACCGTCTGAAAACACTGCGGAGTTCAGGGCGGCGTAAATGTTGTCTGATTGCGGGACTACGGTGCCGAGGTATTTTTTCACCAGCTCCGGGTGCTCCTGTACGGCTTCGCCGAAAGAGCAGAAGATAATACCCAGCTCGTGAAGCTGCGCTTTGAACGTGGTGGCAACCGAGATGCTGTCGAACACGGCGTCTACGGCAACACCGGAGAGCATTTTCTGTTCTTCGAGGGGGATACCGAGCTTTTCAAAGGTGCGGAGCAGTTCGGGATCCACTTCATCGAGGCTGTTGTATTTTACTTTGTTCTTCGGTGCAGCATAATAAGAAACGCTCTGGAAGTCCACTTCCGGAAGTTTAAAATTCTGCCACTCAGGCATTTTCAGTTTCTGGAAAAGCTGGAATCCCTTCAGCCGCCATTCCAGCAACCATTCCGGTTCCTGTTTTTTGGCGGAGATAAAGCGGATGATCTCCTCATTGAGTCCCGGTGGAGCAATCTCCATTTCGATCTGGGTCTCAAACCCGAACTCATAATCCCGGCCTGCCAGTTCCTGTAATATGTCTTGTTCTGCGCTCATAATTATGTATGTACTTCTCTGTCGATTTACTATTTTTTACGGTAATTGTTGATTATCAGTTGCTTCCAGGTCGTCTATCTTGTCAGATGAGGCGGATTGGATGTACAAAGATAGTGTGTCGGGAGCGGAATTTCCGTCAATAACTACCGGAATTTCGGCATGATCCGAAGATGCATGTTTGAAATCCCGACAAAGTTACGATATTTGCTAATAAAACAAGTAAAAACTTGGAAAATTATAAAGCATCACACACCTCGTCAGTGGATCGTATGTTATTGTTGCTCAAGACGAAAGGGCCATTAACAACCACTGGTGTTGCACAGGAACTGGGCATCACGGGGGAGGGTGCACGGCAGCAGTTGCAGCGGCTGGCGGAAGAGGGTTGGGTGGTTTTTGAGTCTGTTTCCCGCGGGGTGGGGCGGCCGTCGTTGATGTGGCGCTTGTCGGGGCGAGGGAACCGCCGTTTCCCGGACACGCACGCGGAACTGACCGTTCAACTGATCAGTGCTATCCGGGATGTGTTAGGCGATGAAGCGCTGGGAAACGTGATCTCCGCCCGGGAGCATAAAAATCTTTTGCGTTATTATGACATTATTAGCCTGGAGGATGACCTCGAGGCTAAAGTTCGCCGTTTTGCCGAACTGCGCTCTTCCGATGGCTATCTGGCGGAATGCCGGGTGGACGGGGAAGGTTTCCTGCTGATCGAGAATCACTGCCCGATCTGTGCAGCGGCCACCGCCTGCCATGATATCTGTAAAGTGGAACTGCAAACTTTCCAACAGATATTTAAGGAGTGGGGCACCGTGGAACGGCTCGATCACGTTATTGAGGGAGCGAAGCATTGCGCCTATCGAATAATGCCTCTTTGATGTTTTGATTTTTTTACTACATTTGTGCCCCGCGCATCGAAAAGGTCGCGGGATTTTTTAAACCAGACTCTGTAGCTCAGTTGGTAGAGCAGCTGACTCTTAATCAGCGGGTCTAGGGTTCGAGTCCCTACAGGGTCACATCTTGGGGCAAGTCTAAAAAAGAAAGACTTGCCCCATTTTTTTTGTCCGTTAATTTGCTGGTATTCTGATACATAAGAGTTATCGCAGAATTAATTCTTTGAGTTCGATGTCTTGTCTTCCTATATTTGATGTGTTGACGCAATACGATAGCATTAATATATGAGTTAGCGGTCAAGCAACAGACGACTCAATAAATATTAAGCGATAACGGTAAAAAATGCACAGAAAAAAAAGTTACAATGACAGAAAGATGGAAACGAAAGTAAAAGTATCAACAACCTACAGTTGCTCATTGGAACGTGCCTTTAAGACACCTTTACTATGTGACGTTTCGAAGGTTCATACAGGATATGGACTTATGCCTAAAGTGACACATTGCACCGAAGACAAAAATTGGGGGCAAGTTGGTTCAAGCAAAAAGGTTTATGCAGCAAAATCATTAACGCAAAAAGGCGGCTTTGCCTCCGTTGACAAAATTCTTGAACGAGCCGAAAATAGATACTGGAAGTTTGAAGTAAGTGACTTTCAATCTTGGATGTTAGGATTCTCAAGATTTACTGGTGAGTGGCAGACAACTGAAGTTGAACAGAATAAAATTCTGGTTGTATATACTTATACTTTGCATTCAGACATTGCACTACTTTATCCATTAAATTGGTTATTTGCAAAGACTTTTTGGAAAACCTATATGAAACGTGTGTTGGAAAATGTAAGACAAATGGCGTATAACAATGAACCTTACAAGTATGAATAATAAACTTTATCTTCTTAATTTTCCTGCTTTTTTGAGAGGTTGAGGTTGAATTGTGGTAGATTTTTCGACTTTGAAACAATCTTCATTTAATTGATTTACAACACTTTTTAGTTGATTTAGCCGCCTTAAATCTTCCAGCAACGAGTTCGAGTTTTGTACCAATAAGTTCACATCTTGGGGCGAGTCTAAAAAAGACTTTTCCCATTTTTTTTCCTTTAATTTATTAACCCACTAATAGAATAGATAAAATTCATTGCGGAATTAATTCCCGGAGTTCGATGTCGCGCGCCGACAAATACCAGAAATTCCGGGAACACCCAACTTATTATAGCCTCTTTGATAAAGAACCTCACACCGATAATATACCACGTAAAATTCTCTTCCCCGGAATGTTTTAGTTCATCCGAAACAAAACATCTCTCTTAAATAAGAAGTATAATAGAAATTTTTGAAAATAAATTTGCGCAACCGATTGGTTGTTTATATATTTGCAACCGATCGGTTTACTATTAAAACAAATAATTATGAAGAATAAGATTCTTTTTGCCTTATGTCTCCTTGCTGGCCTGATGTTTATTAATGCAGGATTGGATAAATTCCTTCATTACATGCCTATACCCAAAGAAATGCCTGAAAAAATAGTGAGAACCGGGAAAGCTTTTATGGAAATAGGTTGGCTTATGCCTTTGGTTGGAGCAACTGAGATTATCGGAGGTTTGTTATTGATATCAGCCAGAACCAGGGCGCTTGGTGCTATTGTGCTTTTACCTGTCTTAGTGGGTATTTTGCTCGCCAATATTAGCATGTCCCCATCAGGTTTACCGATTGTTTTTGCTCTCATCGCAATTATTATCTGGACAATTGTTGACAATAGGGAAAAGTACCTGCCAATGATAAGGAAATAACCGAATTGGTATTGTACTTGTTAACAATCAAATTTAAAAAGTGTGTCAATGAGAAGAGATATTTTTCAAGCCATAGCTGATCCTACAAGAAGGGCGATCATTGCTTTAATTGCCGTACAGGCAATGACACCAAGTGCCCTTGCCGAACATTTTAATTCAACGCGGCAAGGGATTTCAAAACATTTAAAAATATTGACCGAGTGCCAACTGGTGAAACAAGAACATCAGGGACGGGAAATCTATTACCAGCTTGAGATAGGCAAAATGAAAGAAATAGATAAATGGCTGGAACAGTTCAGAAAGATTTGGGAAACCCGCTTTGACCAACTCGACCAACTTTTATCGACTATTAAAAAGAAGAAATAATGAAATACAATCTGCAATTCGATTTCCTTGTAGATAAGGAAAAAAATACACTGACTATCAGGCGTGAATTTTTAGCCGACCGGGAACTGGTTTGGAACTGCTACACCCAAAGTGAATATCTTGATCAGTGGTTTGCCCCCAAGCCATTAACCACAAAAACAAAATCAATGGATTTTCGTGAAGGCGGGCATTGGCATTATGCAATGGTAGAGCCAAATGGTACCGAACATTGGGGCTGGACGGATTATTTGGAAATTAAGCCAATTGATTATTATACAGCATTGGATGCCTTCTCTAATGCAGAAGGTGAAATAAATAAAGATCTGCCACGTGCGGAATGGCGTATCATTTTTACCGACAAGGGAGAGAATGCTTTGGTAGAAACTATTGTTGGCTACAAATCCCTTTCGGATTTGGAAAAGGTTATTGAAATGGGAATGGAACAGGGAATGATTGCAACTTTACAAAAACTTGATGAATTGCTATTAGCAATAAACAAATAAGGAGGAGCAGGAAGAAAATAAATTACCCTTTTTTTCAGGTATAGGTCGAGCTCCCTATGGCCCTTAAATAAACAAATCCTCACCGGGTCTTCTGCATTTGTTCGATGGCGACCCATCCTTCCGGTGTGATGCCCATAATCTCGGTTACAACACCCAGCGTTTGGTAGGTGTCGAAGAAAGCCATTCGCGCAATGGGATGATCCACTTCGCTGATGATCACATAACCTTGTTCGAGCAGATCGTTGGTAACCCGGTCGAAATCGCTTACCGGCAAACGGAAGGCCATATGTTGGGTTCCGCCTGCAGGATACCGGGCGAGATAGTCATGGAACATGCTTTGGCCGGAAAGAGGCTGAACGAGCTCGATGAAGACGCCTCCGTTGTAGGTCTGAGTGGTTAGCCATTCGCCTGCCACGGCCGTACCATAATAGGTCATACCCAGATCCTGTGCACGGAAATGTTCCGGTTGGGGAAAACCGGTGATGCCCAGAACGTTCGCAAGGAATTTTACGGCAGCGTGAATATCCGGAACCACCCAGCCGATTTGGGCCATTTCAAGCCCGGCGATGGTATTGTTGATACTGTTCATGTTGTTCTCAGGTTAGTGGTTAAACAAAATTAAAACGAACGGGGCTCGCAGGTCAGGTGCATTTACGCCATTATGAAGGCGGTTTGCGACTATTTGCATGTGCGTAAAACCTGGCCCGGCTCAATCTTATTTCTTAAAGCTGCCGCATCTGTCATACACTTGCTCTTTAACCATAATGCCCCGCCATTCCATCGAAAGTACCTGAATCCCAACATATACTATTGCAGGTTGTTAAATAACAACTAAAGGTAGCGTTATTACAACTAATAGGAGCCACGCTTTTGCTGATTCCGGGAAGGAAACAGAATATCTTTACGGTGTCGTAAAAAATAAAAATAAAAGTATGGATACTAAGATAATTGGCGGCAAAATAGCCAAAGCGCGAAAAGCAATAAATATGTCTCAGGCGCAACTTGCCCAACAGCTGTTTATCAGCGCCCAGGCAGTTGGAAAATGGGAGCGTGGAGAATCAATGCCAGACATTACCACTTTTAACCGTCTTGCAGATATCCTGGGCGTTGACCTCAACTATTTCTCAGAAAACAGCCCATCTGCGGCCAATGAAACACCGCCCCCTGAATCCTTGGTCAGGCAACCGATGCTGGAAGCTGACCCGCTCTCACACTCCGAGCGTCAGGTAGAGGTAAACCTTACTGCAGCCAATCTGCAGGACAGTGACTTTGCCGGCGTTACTTTACACAAAGGAAAATTCAAAGCGAGCCAGTTGCGTGGAGCTAACTTTGCCGGCGCCGATCTGACCGGTAGCCTGTTTGAGGTCATCGATGCACGCCAGGCCAGTTTTGACGATGCAAACCTGACAGACTGCCACTTTTCCGTGACGGACCTTTCAGAGGCAAGCTTCCGTAAATCCATCCTTGTGCGCACCTCCCTGAGTATGTCCGGACAAGGCGCGCGGTTCATAGACTCAAACCTGGTCGATGTTAAATTTATCAAGGCTGACCTTAGAAAAACGATCTTTGAGAACTGTGCCTTTAACGGTGTTGATTTCACTTACTGTGATCTGCGGGGAGTTCGTTTCGACGGACAGACCTTTATCGATGTTAAGTTTGATAAGTCCGCATTGAACAACGTTTCGTTTAGGGATGCAACATTCAGGAACGTATCATTCACTCCGCCTTTCTCTCTGACAAACAAATCATTTCTCGCCATGAAAACCATCTGCTTTGACGGCGCAACGATGGATAAGCTGACCTACGTTGTACTTAAAGGTCTGGGGATCATCGACCTGTCAAAGGTTACAGTTATATAAAAAGCAAGTATATGCAAAACAACTCCATTCAAGTGAAAGGACTGCAAAAGTCCTATCAGCAGCTTCATGTCCTGCAGGGCGTAGATTTCGAGGTGGCAAAGGGTAGTATTTTTGCCCTGCTCGGATCCAACGGTGCGGGTAAGACAACCATTGTCAAAATCCTCACCACATTGCTCAAACAGGATGGCGGAACCGCTACCGTAAACGGATTCGATGTTATGTCAAAACCCGACAACGTACGACAATCCATCAGCCTGACCGGGCAGTTTGCCGCGGTAGATGAAATATTGACCGGTTGGGAAAACCTGATCATGATTGCCAGACTACGACACCTCAAAATCCGCGCAAGATCGCGAATGATCTACTGAACCGCTTTGGCCTCACCGATGCTGCAAATCGCAGGGCTGCTACTTATTCGGGAGGCATGCGCCGCAGGCTCGACATAGCCATGAGCCTTGTTGGAAACTCGCAGCTTATTTTCCTCGATGAGCCGACTACCGGGCTGGATCCCGAGGCTCGTATCGAGGTTTGGAAAATTGTTAAAGAGCTCGCCGGTAGCG
Source organism: Chitinophaga niabensis (assembly GCA_017849435.1). Lineage (GTDB taxonomy): Bacteria > Bacteroidota > Bacteroidia > Chitinophagales > Chitinophagaceae > Chitinophaga > Chitinophaga niabensis_A. The sequence continues at coordinate 23,029 of JAFIGY010000019.1, read as the reverse complement.
GCACAACGGTATTCCTGACCACCCAGTACCTGGAGGAAGCTGAACAGCTTGCTGACAGGATCGCCATTCTTCATAAGGGGAGGATTATCGTGAGCGGAACGCTCACGGAGTTGAAAAAGCTGTTCCCACCCCCCAAAGTAGAATATATTGAAAAACAACCCACACTGGAGGAAATATTCCTTTCAATTATTAGTAAAAAAACAGAAAATTAGATGGAAACGATAAAGAACTATTTTTTTGTGGACATGGGTGTTATGCTTGGGCGTTCCATGCGCCATGTCTCCCGCAGTCTGGATACCATCATTACCATCACCATCATGCCGATCGCGATGATGCTGTTATTCGTTTATGTATTAGGCGGTGCCATTCAAACCGGCGCGGATAAATATGTGAACTACCTGTTGCCGGGCATACTGCTGATTGCCATTGCAAATAGTGCCGGCTACGTGTCTTACCGCCTGTTCACTGATGTACAACGCGGCATATTCGAGCGTTTCAATTCCATGCCGGTTGCGCGTTCGGCCGCGCTATGGGGGCATGTGCTCACCTCGCTGGTATCCAATGTGATCTCGCTTTTTGTGATCATTCTCGTGGCGCTTATGATGGGTTTCCGTTCGCCGGCAGGAGTATCGTCCTGGCTTGCTGTGGCCGGTATACTCGCGCTGTTTACACTAACCCTTACATGGATTGCGGCGATTCCCGGGCTGTCTGCAAAAACAGTGGATGGCGCAGGTGTAATTGCCTATCCGATTCATTTCCTGCCATTAATCAGCTCTGCGTTTGTGCCTACCAAAACGATGCCATCAGGCGTTCGCGCCTTTGCTGAAAATCAGCCGGTGACTGCGATAGTGGAAGCTATACGCGCTTTGCTGTCAGGCCAGCCTGTTGGTAATGGTATCTGGATCGCACTTGCATGGTGCATTGGGATCATGCTCGTGGCGTATGTCTTCGCGATGCGGGCGTATAACAGGCGGGTGTGAAAAAGAAAGCTTTTCAGATAAGCGGGGTTATACGACCTTGTGCGTTTTCAGATCTATGGTAATGGCCTTATCGTAAGCGCTTTTTTTACCGGTGGCATCCACCTTTGTAAAATGGAATGTGATATTTTGGGCGGTGGCTTCCACCGTGAGGTAGCCGTAACCCATATATGCACCGTCATAGCTTACGTCGCCGGTCTTTTTACCATCGGGCTGGGTAACAGGGCTGGAGCCGCGTCCTCCTGTCCCTACCACGTAAAAGGGCGTCTGCCAGGTGTCTGCGCCTGATTTAACGTACCTCGTAAAGCGTTGATAGTTGTGCGAATGCCCTGCCAGCACAGCATCGGGAAGTATGCCGGCTTTTTTGCAGGCATCATCAATATCTGCCAGCATAATCGAACTGGAACTATGTCCGCCGTGACTGTAAGGTGGATGGTGCACGGCCAGCAGCAATGCTTTCCGCGTGCTTTTTGTTCTGCTTTTGGCAATAGCCGTAAGCGTTTTTACCAGCCAGTTCTTTTGCGACTGTCCTATCGCTTTGCCGGATATGAAACCCGGGCCTTCACCTACGTTGGAGTACAGACCTATAATATCTACGAAGGGCGCATCGAGGTACCAGTATACGCCCGGCTGGCTCACCATTTCCCGGTAGATGGTTCCCGCATCGGGGGGAATGCCGGGGGCGGACTGGCAAAAGTTGCGCTGGAAAGCAGCCAGTGTTACCTTTTGCCCGGTGGGGGTGCCGTCGTATTTGAACAGCTCCCCGTCATGGTTACCGGGGATGGCGATGATCTTGCCGGGATACCGCTTGTAAGGAATGTAGAACTGCGACTGATAACCCTTGTCCGTATTATCATAATAGATAACATCGCCCAGGTGCAATAGAAAAGCGGGGGAGGCGGCAGGGCGGGTAATGTCAAAATCGCTGGTCATTGCATCTGCAACGTACTCCTGCATAACGCCGTTATCGTGCCCGGTATCGCCGAGTGCATGAAAACGGATGCGGCCGGCAGCGACAATATCCGCGGTGCCCGAACCAATGATATCGTCCAGCGTCATGGCTGTGCTCCGGTGGGGAGCCGGGATCGGCAGCAGCTTATTCTGGATGTAACTGGTCATGTGTGTGCCAACTCCGGGAACAGCTGTTCTTGAAGCAGGGGGCACATCTGTGTAAAAAGGATGGGCAAAACGCAAAGCCTTAGCCTTACCTTTCTTTTTTTTCGGGGTAGTAGCTTTTTTTGGGGACATAACTTTAATAGTGTGATTAGGGGTTTACGATCTTCTTAAAACAAATAAAGGAGGGAATATGTTCAAACCTCTCCAAACATCCTATCATTATCCGTATTTCCTATATTGCAACCGGATTCAATTTTGTAGTTGGAATGAAGCGTGGTTCCCCCGGTCTGATCTTTCATATTTTTCTTGCTGTCGGCATTCTTGCGCTGACGGGCGCTTTCCTGAGCTGGTATAGCCTCAGGGAGTTCAAGAGAACTGCCGTCAGAACGAATGGTAAGGTTGTGAATGTATCACTGATCGATAACAGCAGATGGAACCGTCGTACCGTGGCTTATTCTCCGGTTGTGGCTTATTCCGATACCGCCGGCGTTCAACATTTTTACATGCCTGGTCAGTCCTCCAATCCTTCGGGCTATAAGGTGGGTGAAACGATAGGGGTATACTACGATCCGCGGCATCCGGACAAAGCCAAACTGGACAGCTGGAGGGAGTACATCGGCGCCATCATGCTGAGCGGCCTGGGATCGATTTTTTTCGCGATCGGGTCAGGGTATCATGTGGTGAGCAGATTAGGGCACAAAAAGAAAACATAAATGATAGCGAATTTCCCTTTCTATCTGGCGATGATCGTAGTGATTGTATTACTGATCATGCTGGCGAACAAAATAAAAGTTGCGTATCCCGTACTGTTGGTGGTGGCCGGACTGATCATCAGCCTGATCCCCGGTATCCCTGTAGTGCGCATAGACCCGGGATTAATATTCATCATCTTCCTGCCACCGCTTTTATATGAAGCTGCCTGGGCGATCTCGTGGAAACAATTGTGGCACTGGCGGCGTATTGTAGGCAGTTTTGCTTTTGTAGTGGTGTTTCTGACGGCCATGTCAGTTGCTTTGGTGGCCAATTCATTTATCCCCGGGTTTTCACTGGCATTGGGCTTTCTGCTGGGAGGGATTGTGTCGCCGCCGGATGCAGTGAGCGCTGGCACTATCCTTAAATTTGTAAAAGTTCCCAAACGCGTAACGGCTATATTGGAAGGGGAGAGCCTGCTAAATGATGCATCGTCATTGATCATTTTTCGTTTCGCCATGTTGGCGGTCACCACGGGACAGTTCATCTGGTATAATGCAGCATTAAGTTTCAGCTGGATGTTGATCGGCGGGGTTGGCATCGGGTTGTTGGTAGGATGGGTGTTCATGAAAGCGCACAGATACCTGCCGACAGATGTCAATATGGACATCATTTTGACCATCGTAACACCTTATGTCATGTATATGGCGGCGGAAGAAGCGCATAGCTCGGGCGTGCTGGCGGTGGTGAGCGGGGGGCTGCTGCTGTCTAACAAAAGGCATAGTTTCCTCAGCACGATCTCCCGTTTGCATGGTGTGAACGTTTGGGAAAGTATTGTTTTTGTGTTGAATGGACTGGTGTTCCTGCTGATCGGTCTGGACCTGCCGGAGATTACGGCGGGATTGCAGGCGGAGGGGATTGACTTTTCTTCGGCCATCGGATATGGTTTACTGATAACCGGTGTGTTGATCGTAGGGCGAATCCTGTCGGCCTACGGTGCAGTGATCGTTACACTGATAGCGCGTAATTTTATTACAGTGGCTGATTCGCGAAACCCTGGTTACAAGGCACCTTTTTTGATGGGATGGACGGGCATGCGGGGGGTGGTTTCACTGGCCGCCGCCTTATCCATACCTGTTCAATTGGCGGATGGCACGGCATTCCCGCAACGGAACCTCATCCTCTTTATTACTTTTATTGTGATATTAACCACCCTGCTGCTGCAGGGATTGACGCTTCCTTATCTTATCAAAAAAATCAGGTTGCCTGACTACGAGGATTATTTGTCGGAAGATGAAGCTGAGCGTGTTCTCAGAAGAGAACTGGCCAGCAGTTCACTGTATCATCTCACTACGAACTATGGCGAACAACTTGGCCGCCATTCTGTTTTGCAGCATATGGCCGGTAAGTGGGAAGAGAAGAGCAGCATAGATATAGATCCTACAATGTCTGAAGAAAGCCGGATCATATACCTGGATGTTTTAAACCACCAGCGGCAGTGGCTGCTGAACAAGAATCACACGGATGCGCATTTTGATGAGGATATTATAAGGAAGCATCTGCGCCGGATAGACCTTGAGGAAGAGAAGCTTAAATTCATGTGAGGTACTGCTCATCCGTCACCTTTTCCATCTCTTCAGCGGGAAACTGCGGCAGATCATTTGATCCATGATGAAAGCGATTCAACAAAAAGATCAACAGGGTGATCAGTTCCCCTGAATACAAGCATCCCGATTTCCGTAATTTTGGCCGTTTTACAAAATAATATACATGAGCACGAGGAAAGAACTCCGGCAGGCTTACCGGGAAATGCAGTTCCGGAAAGGCGTTTTCCAATTGAGGAACCTGCGGAACAACAAGCTGTTCATCGGCCGCAGCATGGACCTCGACCGCGCCTGGAACTCGCTGCGGCTGCAGCTGATGACCGGTACGCACGCGAATGAAGCCCTGCAGCGGGATTGGCAGCAGCAGAACGGCGAGGATTTCGTATATGAGATCGTAGAAGTGTTGAAGGAAAGCAATGATCCGCAGGTTGATCATCAGCAGGAGATTAAAACGCTGGAGAAGCTGGTGTTGATGGAACTGCAGCCTTATGGCGACAAAGGATACCACCAGCCTCCGAAATAACTCTCCTTAATTCTTCAGGAAACGCTCTATCTCTGCCGTAACCAGAAGGGGCAGCTTGCTATCCTTATCCGGAGAACAGATCTCCCCGATATAATCCCCATGTCCGCCTGGCAGAATGAGCAGTCTTCCATGCGGCAGCGTGTGAGAAAGCTCCAGCGCATGCGATGCAAGGATAGCTTCCGCGTCGCCGTTGATCACCAGTGTCGGCGCCTGTATGGATCGGATGTCTGCATCGCTGATATCTTTAAACGCCTTCATCCTGGCAACATCCCGTTCAAACATCCGCTGTAATCCTTTGGGGTCGGGGTTGGCTTTCAGATAAGCTTCCTGCAGCGGCCCGGGCATATCTTTCAGTGTAACGTGGTCGAAGCCGTCAAAGAAACCGGGCGGGGTACCGCTCCGTTTGTACAGGGCAGCGATGGCCACGAGTTTGTTGACCAGCTTCGGATGCCGGATGGCGATCTGCAGGCAGGTAGTGCCGCCGTTACTGAATCCCAGGAAATCCGCTTTTTCGATATGTAATTGCTGAAGCAGGGCGGCTACATCGTCCGCATCCTGTTCAAAGCTCAGCGGACGGTCGATGTCCAGCGTGTGGCCATGCGCCTGCAGCTCCACCGCGATCACTTTGTGGGATATTGCAAGTTCCGGAAGGATGCGGCCGAATGTGGTGGCAATGGTAGAGCCTCCGCCATGCAGTAATACCAGCGGCATACCGTTGCCATGTATTTCGTAATACATTTTTAATCCATTCACCGAAGCGTAGTTCTTTTGCTGTGCATTCATCTGAAAAGGTATTGTCAATAGCAGGAATATATGGATGAGCATATTGTGCTTCATAAAACTATGCCTTTTTTGCAAGGCAAACATATGGATAAACAGATTTTGTTGCAGGTGCAGATACGCCAATCTGTAGGTGGATTGCGACAATATTTTATATTTTCCGGATGTTAACCGGTTTCGGAAAACTAATCTTCTTCGTCCTTTTATGGAGCGCTGAAGATCATTTTGCAATACATGGTGGTGTGGATGTTTGAAAAAGGAAGGTACCTGAGGAGGCGCGTGTACTACGGTTTCTAAAGTTGTGTAACTTTACGGATCACTTTTTAAAAGGATCCATATGACCCGTATTCATCCCGACAGTCTGAATTTCCTGAGCAAACTGAAAGAGCACAACAACAGGGAATGGTTTAACGCCCATAAAACGGAATACCAGCAGGCACTGCAACATATCACTTCCTTCGCCGATAACTTACTGGCACAGCTCAACACACATGACCTGATAGAAACAGCATCCGGCAAAGACAGCCTCCAGCGCATTTACCGGGACACCCGTTTCTCCAATGATAAAACACCCTATAAAGCCAGTTGGAGCGGCGGTTTCAGGCGTGCCACCAAACAACGCAGAGGCGGCTATTACTTTCACATCGAGCCGGGAAACAGCTTTGTTGGAGGCGGTTTCTGGGGGCCGGTGCCCGAGGATCTGAAGAGGATCCGGGAGGATATTGCGTTTGATGCGGCACCGTTACGAAAAGTATTGAAAAGTAAATCCTTCACCTCCATGTTCGGGACTTTGCAGGGAGAGCAAGTGAAAACGGCGCCCAAGGGGTTTCCTGCCGGCCATGAGGCCATCGATCTGCTGCGGTACAAACAGTTCCTGGTGATGAGGAGGTTTCCGGATAAAGCAGTCTTGAAGGATGACTTTTTGAAAGAAGCAGATCTGACATTTCAGGCCATGCGACCCTTTTTTGATTACATGAGCGAGGTGTTGAGTACGGACACAAACGGGGTGTAAATCCTCTCTTCCCATAAGAAAATAAGCAGTATCTTGTTTTCACTTTATCCATTAAATCACTATTGACATGCATAAAAGTTTCCTCGTACTGGTTGCTACGGCTGTATTCACAACAGGTGCGGTTACATCCGTTCCGGTATCCGGCAGATATATGGTTTCACATCAACAGGCAGATTCCAAAGACCTGATAGGCCGCTGGGATATTACGGTGGATGTGAACGGCAGGCCCACACCCTCGTGGCTGGAAGTCAAATTATCCGGCACCCGCACCCTCGTCGGATATTTTGTAGGCGCCTCCGGCAGCGCCCGCCCGGTAGCGAAGGTGAACTTCAACGACGGAAAATTCAACTTTACGATTCCCCCGCAATGGGAAGCAGGCAATGAAGATTTTGTGATAGAAGGGGAGCTGTCGGGTGAGGGGATTCAGGGAACCATGGTAACCAGTGAAGGCAAAAAATACAGCTGGAAAGGAGTGAAAGCGCCATATCTTAAAAGAACCACCGCACCGGTTTGGGGCCAGCCCATCAGCCTGTTCAACGGAAAAGACCTGAAAGGCTGGAAAGCGGCAGGGAACAAGAATCAATGGGAAGTGCGCAACGGGATACTGACCAGCCCGCATTCCGGCGCTAACCTGATCTCCGATAAAACATTCACGGACTTCAAACTGCATGTGGAATTCAGATATCAGAAAGGCAGCAACAGCGGCGTGTATCTGAGGGGGCGGCATGAAGTGCAGATCGAGGACAGTCCGAAGGAGGCCCATCCTTCCAGCGTATTGTTCAGCGGTATCTACGGATTCATAGCCCCCAGTGAGATCGCTGCTTTGGGGCCCGACAAATGGCAGAGTTATGATATCACCCTGATTGGAAGAATGGTCACCATTGTGGCGAATGGCAAAACAGTGATCAGTAATCAGGAAATACCGGGCATCACCGGCGGCGCGCTGGACAGTGATGAAGGTGCACCGGGACCTATTTACATTCAGGGAGATCATGGTCCCATTGAATTCCGGAAAATAGTCATCACACCGGCTAAATAATATGAAAAGAACACCTTGGTTCGAGCGGACATTCCCGCTGATCGGAGACAACGGATGGTTGCCTTCCATCATTGAACGCCTGGCCGGAACCCCCTTGAGGCTGGAAGCCCTCATCAGCCTCCAGGAACCGGCCGCACTGGTGTTCCGGAGAAATGATAAATGGTCCGTCAAAGAAGAAGCAGGCCACCTTTCAGACCTGGAACCTCTCTGGCTGGGCCGCCTCGAAGATCTCATCAACGGCTCGCCCGAATTAAGAGCGGCGGACCTCACCAACCGGCAAACCCATACCGCCGATCATAATACCACCGCTACGGAAGTACTGTTGCAACGTTTCCGTGAACGCAGGCAACAGTTGGTGGACCGGCTTTTTCAGGTGGAAGATGTACATCTTACCAATCAAGCGCTGCATCCCCGCCTGCACACCCCGATGCGGATCGTTGATCTGGCGTATTTTGTGGCGGAACATGATGATCATCACCTCGCGGGAATCCGGGAGAATTTGAGGAAGTATAGGGAGGCCGGGTGATGAAAAGCCCTCGCGGGATGCGAAGGCTTTTACAATAGCATCGCTCACAACACACTCACTTCCCTCACCTCTACATTCCCGCCGACCGTCAGAATGGGGCACCCTTTCGCAAGGTTCACTGCATCTTCGAGGGAGGCCGCTTTCACGAGAGTATACCCGCCTAATGTTTCTTTAATCTCTGTATAAGGCCCGTCTGTGACCAGTGTTTTGGAGCGTACTACCTTCCCGGAGGACTCCAGGCGGTTACCGCGGTCTACCAGCATACCCTGGGCCGCAATGCCGCCGATCCAGTCCATCCAGCGTTTGGTCATAGCCTGCCTTTCTTCAACGGTACCCTGTGGCACCACGTCATAATCATTCCTGAATACAAATAAGAAGCTTTTCATCTTGTTCGGTTTTTAAAGTGTTAAAATCTAATAACAACCTGCTTCCGGTAAACAGGACATTTTTCTGAAAAAAATTTCCAGCTTGTCGGGGACACTGAAAACCGGTCTGGATAATACGGTTACGAAGCGGCCTTCGACGCAGCTGCGGCTCTGAATATATAATCCGATACCAGTCCTCTGAATTGAGGATTATTTCAGCAGTACCCTGCGGTATTTCCGGTATAGGAATCCTGCCAGTCCTCCCAGCACCCACAGCGGCCAAAGCCGCAATAGGAACAGCAGCAGATCACGGAAGAATACCATGCCGCTGCGAAGGGAAGTGAGCACTTCCGTGCCGAAGCCGGCGCGGGTTACCCGGTCAGGGTTCACAATCGTCTGCACGTCCGCAAGTTGTGGCTGGAACAGCTGAACAGAGAAAGTAGCATAATTCGATTCGTCCAGAATGGCCATATTGGCAATTTTCCTGTCGATCGCGCTTTCTTTCTTATCATCCCGGTAATTCGCAACATCCAGGGTGGATACTTTCTTATCGGGCTTTACATCTGCCTGCCCGGTTTCCTGATTTTTCAACGCGATGGAAAGATAAGCGAGGGTCTTGTCCTGTTCTTTCAGTGTGCGTTGATCGATGAAGGTGGCCATGGAAGTAAGTACATGCACCACGGAATCGAGCTTTGATGCGGGTACCCGGAGGGTGAGGTTAGCCGTGGGTGTATAGAGCCGCACGCGCTGTAGGGAATCGTTGGTCCAGGGGATATCCTGTTCCCGGCCGAATGTATTTTGCAGCGTGCTTTCCACTACCACGCCGTCCATGCCGGCTACGGTATGTTCCAATGTGGTGACGGCATTGAACACATTGTTCACGCGGCATCTTACATCCGCTGTGCGCACCTGCTTCCGCGAGGGGGAATTAAGTGCGGAGATGTCGTGTGTAAAATTCGTGGAGTCTGCTACGGCGGCAGCATCCTTTGCGGCAACATTGCCGGATTCGTGTACAGTACCGGACTGGCAGGCAGCCAGTGAAAGTACGGGCAGTGCGAGATAATAGAGGGAACGGCGCATAACGGGTATTTTTCCTTGATACCCTTCCATATCGGATGTAACCTTTCCCAAAAGTTAAAATAAACCAAAATCGTACGTTGCCTGTATCGAAACCGGACACATGTAATATTTGATTTACGTATATTGTTATGCCTGATACGAACATGATCGTCTGGCATATTGTTCGCGCGCGCAAGAGCATAAAACGGAAAAGCATATACGATGTTTAGGAATTATCTGAAGACTGCCTGGCGGAACCTGTTGAAGAACCGCCAATTTACTTTGCTGAACCTGACAGGACTCTCTACCGGCCTGGCTTGCGCCTTGCTGATCTATTTATGGGTGCACGACGAATGGCAGATGGATAAGTTCCATGAACACGACAGCCGCCTGTTCCAGGTCATGGAGAACCGTTCTCACACAGAAGGCATTCGTACCGTGGCTGAAACATCGGTTTTGCTTGGAGAAACCCTCACCCGCGAGCTCCCTTCAGAAGTCGCATATGCCACCACCATCACGCCGCCATCCTGGTTTTCCCAAACCCTGCTTTCCGTAAACGGCCAGTCAGTGAAGGCTGCAGCCATTTTTGCCGGAGCAGATTATTTCAGGATATTTTCTTACCGGCTGAAAGAAGGAAATAAAGAACAGGTATTGTCTGTTCCCAACGGAATCGTGATCTCGGAGAAGCTGGCGGAGGAATTATTTCACACGAAAGACGGCATTACCGGTCGCACCGTTTCCTGGCAGCTCGGTAACGCCAAAAGTACCGCAACGGTCACAGGCGTTTTTGAAGGAACACCGGCCAGCTCTTCCGTTCAGTTCGATTTTGTATTGCCTTTCCCCGTGTTCAGGAACATGATGAACATCACCGGGAATATGGACGGCCAGAACAGTTGGGGGCCATTCCTCACATACGTGGTATTGAATAAAAAAGTGGATGTTCCGCGGTTCAATGCACAGCTGAGCCGCCTGATGCGGGAGCACAGTAAAGCGCAGCAGCGGGATATGTTCCTGAAGCCTTATTCCGACAATTACCTCTACGGTAACTATGAGAACGGTGTACAATCAGGAGGAAGGATCAGGTATGTACAACTTTTCTCTCTTATCGCGCTTTTCATCATCGTCATCGCCTGCATCAATTTCATGAACCTCTCCACGGCAAAGGCGGCAGGCAGGATGAAAGAGATCGGTATCCGTAAAACGATCGGTGCCGGCAGAAGCACGCTGGTACTGCAATACATTGGAGAGTCGATACTGATGGCATTTTTATCACTGGCAGCAGCTTTGTTGCTGGTAACGCTCCTGCTCCCCGCATTCAACCAGATCACCGGCAAACAGCTGACCTTCCACTTTCATATCGCTTTCCTGCTGATCACGTTACTCACCGGTCTGCTCGCCGGCAGTTATCCTGCATTATACCTTTCAGGTTTCAATCCCGTCACCATCCTCAAAGGAAAGCTCAGTAATTCCGGCGGTGCCATGTGGGCGCGGAAAGGCTTGGTGGTATTTCAATTCACCATTTCCGTGGTATTTATTGTGGCGGTACTGGTGGTATACCGGCAGATCACATATGTGCAAACCATGAACCTGGGATATAAAAAAGATCATGTGATCACTTTTGAAGCAGAAGGGGAAGTGGCGAAGCACCTGGAAACATTCCTGTCTGAAATCAGGAAGATGCCGGGTGTGGTGAATGCTTCTGCGATGGTAGGCAGCATTGTGCAGAACGAGCCGCCTACGGTGGGGCTTCCCTGGAAGCAGGATGTGATCATGATACAACCTTTCCAGGTGGATTACGGCCTGATGGAAACACTGGGCATCGAAATGGCCGCCGGCAGAACATTCTCGCGGGAATTCGGGATGGATACCGCGAAGATCATCCTGAATGAAGCGGCTGTAAAAGCAATGGGAATAAAGGATCCGGTGGGGAAGGTGATCGGCTTTGGGGGGAATAACCGGGAGATCATCGGTGTTACGAGGAACTTTCATTTTCAATCCCTCCACGATGCCGTGAAGCCTTCTTTCTTCCTGCTGGAGCCGCGTTGCGGCACGGTGATGGTGAAGATCAGGGCGGGAGAGGAACGCGCAGCGGCGGATCGTTTGAGTACTTTCACCAGCTCCTATAACCCGGGATTTCCCTTCACTTATAAATTCCTGGACGATGATTTTCAGGCGCAATACGTGGCGGAAAAAAGAGTAGCGGTTTTATCGAAATACTTCGCAGGACTGGCCGTGATCATTTCCTGTCTTGGCCTGTTCGGTCTCGCTGCCTTCACGGCGGAGAAACGGCGAAAGGAGATCGGCATCCGCAAAATATTGGGCGCTTCCGTTAACAGTGTATTGCTGATGCTCACGAAGGATTTCCTGCGTTCCGTATTGATCGCCGTACTGATTGCCATTCCGCTGGCCTGGTGGATCATGACGCAATGGCTGCAAGGCTTCGCCTATCATATTTCCCTCGGTGCGGATGTTTTCTTCATAGCTGCGGGGATCATGCTGTTCATCACATTGTTGACCATCAGTTTTCAATCTGTTAAAGCGGCCCTGACGAACCCCGTGAGGAATCTCAGGGCCGAGTGAGTGTATTGCCGGCCGGGTGTTTATTTGAACCCGCTACTGCGTTTTGCGCTTCTGCATATATCAGCAGTACACTTATTTTCTTTAACAATCAACTGTCAGTGATGGTCAGATGGTATTTATGAAGTAACTTTATAGGAACCTTAAACCTAACCATGCATGAAAAATTTTGATTGGACCTCTTTTACCCAAACGATTGCGATAAAGGCCCCTCTTGCCCGCCTTTATGATGCCTGGACTACACAAACCGAAATTGAAAAATGGTTCCTGGAGAAAGCTGTTTTCCATGACAGTCACGGAAAACACATACCGGCCGGAAAACATGTGGAAAACGGCAGCACGTATGAATGGAGCTGGCATTTGTGGGACGATAAAGCCAAAGGCGAATTCAGGGAGTTGAATGGCAAGGACTTTATCCGGTTCACGTTCGAGAAAAGTATAGTGGAAGTGAAACTCCGGGAAGAAAAGGGGTATACTTTTGTAGAGCTTACGCAAAAGGATATTCCAACAGACGAACAATCCAAACAATACATTCGCCTGGGCTGCGCATCAGGATGGGCTTTTTATCTTGTGAACCTGAAATCAGTTTACGAAGGGGGCCTGGATCTGCGGAACCGGGACACTGCCCTCAAGGCCATGCTCAATAACTGATACCGTATGCATTATCGCCAGATACCTCCTCCTGATCATCTCAAAGACCAGATCCGCTATTTCTGGATACTGGAAAGCCATACGGAAGACCCTTCCAAAGCTTTCCGCACCATGGCGGACGGTTCACCCGGACTGATCTTCCAACATCCGGATAAAGGAGTGATGTATCAGAACGATAAACAGCTGCCCGGTATTTTCGTATACGGTCAGGCCACGAGGCACGCAGAGATCCGTTTGACAGGGAAGTTCAGTACGATAGGTATTTACTTCTACCCGCACGCATTGAAATCCATCTTTGGCCTGAATGCGGAAACGCTGACGGATTCCTGTGTGAATCTCGACCTGTTGACAACGGAGCGTGGATTCCGCATCTCCGAACAGCTGGCCAATATTGAAACATTTGCCGACCAGATCGATGTACTCGCATCCTACTTATCCCAACTGATCACTAAAAGCGGGCAGGACGGTGATGCCGCCATGCAACATGCCCTGTTCCGCATCATACAGTCCAAAGGCGGTATTTCGCTGGTGGACCTGCGGGAGGAATTGCAGCTATCCGAAAGGAGCTTCGAGCGGAAATTCAAGCAGTATGTAGGCGTCACGCCTAAACTTTTCTCCCGGATCTCCCGTTTTCAGGCTTCACTCAGCCAGTTGCGGAGTAATGATTTCGACAAACTCTCCGACATTGCTTTCGGGAATGACTATGCAGATCAGTCCCATTTTATCCGGTCCTTCAAGGAATTTGCCGGATTCTCTCCCTATCAGCTCCGTAAAAATGCGACCGAAGTGATGGAGAACTTCTCCCAGCTTATTAAATAACCCCTTGACGGTTTTGTTCTATTTCCGGTTGGCAGAGCGCCCTATTTTTACATTCATAAAAACACACAACAATGCGTACACTCGTTAACGTTATACTCGTTGCTACCGGCATTACCTCCGCGCTCATGGCCGGACTTTTCTATGCTTATTCCTGCTCCGTTACCCTTGGCCTCGCCCGGCTGTCAGACCACGCTTATCTTTCCGCCATGCAGTCTATTAACAGGGCTATCCTCAACCCGGTTTTCTTCCTTGGTTTCATGGGTGCGCTGATCCTGTTGCCGCTCAGCACGTTCCTCCATTACCAGCAGCAGCCGTCCGCACGCTTCTGGTTGTTGCTGGGAGCCACGATTGTATATGCGGTGGGCGTTTTTGGTGTAACGGCTGCAGGAAATGTACCGATGAACAACATGCTGGATGCGTTCAACATTTCCGGCGTCTCCGCAGAACAACTGGCGGCGCAGCGGTTGCAGTTCGAAGAGAAATGGAACAGCCTGAACATGATCCGTACGGTTGCATCGGTGTTGACGGTGACACTGGTGATCATCGCCTGCCTTTGTCCGCAGAAGGTGCCGGCTAAATGATGTTAGCCCATATACAATACCTCCCATAGGTGTCCGTCGAGGTCCTGGAAGCCATGCTGGTACATATAACCGTGATCCTGCGAGTCTGCCGGTGCATACCCGCCCGCTTTTACCGCTTTTCGTACCATATCGTCCACCATGGCCCGGTCATCGGCGGACAGGGAAATGATCACTTCGGTGCTGGTATGAGCGTCTGCAACAGGTTTCCGGGTGAATGTGCTGAAGAAAGGCTCTGTAAGCAGCATCACGAAGATGTTTTCTCCCACGAGCATGCATGTTGCTTTTTCATCCGTGAATTGCGGATCAAACCGGAAGCCCAGTTCGCGAAAGAAATTTACAGATCGCTGCAGGTTTTTTACGGGAAGGTTCACGAATATTTTTGTGGACATCGTGTTGGTTATTTGTCACACAAACATAACATCGCCTCCTTTTAGCGAAGCTGTGTGAAGGCGACAAAAAACAGGGTGAACACGACATCCGCCGATTAAAAATGATAAATGATGCCCGCTCCAATCCCGATGTAGGAAAAATTCGCAGGTTCGTATAGGCGTGGCTGTGGTTTGTTAGGATCGGAGGTTTCATCAAAATATCCGGACCGGCGGTAGACCCATGATTTTTCGCTGATTTTCATACCAGGAAGTTTATCCACCCCATTTTCGAAATATTTGGTGTAATGCCCTTTGGTGAAGGGAAGCGACAACATCTGCCCGTTGCTTTCCACGAAAACGGAAATGCTTTCCCTCACTCTGAAGGAAAGCCCGAAGCTGGCGGCAAAGCCAACTTTGGCTTTGGAGATCTCTTTGGATTCGTAGGTCGTTTGATTACCCTGACTATTGGTGATAAGTCGTACATCCCCGGTTTCGTACCGATTGGTGGCAGTGGAGATGGCCAGGCCCACTTTGGTATAGATCGTCATCAGGTCGCCGCTGTTCCGGATTACGATCATGGGTTTGAAGATCAGCCCCCGTACCCGGTCAGACGTTTTTGCCACCAGGCTGTCTGTTTTGTCTGATACGGATGTATGTTCTCTTCTCCCGAGCGTGAATTCGGCATTCATTTCAAATCCGAATGTGGAATTGAGCATCTTACCAATACCGAGTTGCAATGCCAGACCTCTGCCGTAAGAGCCGTAAACGCCTTTGGTATACTGCTTGCCCTGATACATGACCAGTGTTTCATGGATCTTTTGCGGAGCCGCCGGGAATGCATAGGTGGTCTTCAAAATGAGGTAGGGCGTTGTAGTTTGTGCGGAGGCAGGTATATATGCGGCCATCAGGAGGAAAAGGAATGTTCTCATTGCTGGAAGTATTTAAACATGAAATCCCGTCCGTTCGTATAAAAGAACTTGTGCATGGCGGTGGCGGGTGACAGGCCATAGAGCAATCTTTGCTGGTTATGTATCTCGGTGAATATTTTTGTGAAAACAACCATTTTTCGATGGAAGGAAGGAATGGATTCCGCACTGGGAGCGAGATGTATGGGTTGAATAAATCCATCGTAATCAGAGCCGATGGCTAAATGGTCCCAAGCGGAGGCATCTCTGCGGCCACAGATGGATATCACGTGAAAAATGTTGCGGAGTAAGGGTTCGGCGCGGTAATAGTCCTCAAAGGTGATCTTCAGGCCATCGTCCCGCTTGTAATGAGATCGGCGGAACAGCTCGCGGAACATCCGGCGGATATGGGCTTTGTAACGCCAGGTATAGTTCGGCATGGTGAAACCCAGTATCCGTCTGTCCAGATTCAGCCCGATGATCCCGTCGCTTTCGTAGATATAGCGGATCTCTTCATCGCAGAAGTTGATACCCCAAGGATAGAACCAACCGAGGGTATTGAAGTTAGCAGTGTTATCGAAGGGATTGAAAGATTCCGGTACTCTGGCCGGATCATCCCCGAAATAAAGCGCGCGGTCTTCCGGCCGGAGCGCTTTGGTGTAAGACCGCCAGAAGAGGTCCCGTTCCTTTTCCTGAATGGCGTAGAAAGTGCGACCGAATATCAGTTCCTCGTAAGAATCCCGCAAAGGATACAAACCGGTGGCGATGGCCACGGGTCTCCTTTTGCCACTCAAACCAATATGAGAAGCGATGATGGGAATGGTTCGCTTACCCTGCGCTTTCCTTTCTTTGTTGACGCTGTCTATGAAATGATAATATTCAAAACGGGCACGGAGATCCATATGCTTTACATCCACATAAACAGGCTGCCGGTAGTCGTGTTCGGCATCCAGCAGCTTGCAGATGACCTGGTAGCCGAGATCGGTCTCGTATTCATCTGCAGTGTAAGGCGGCTTTACGTTCATGCGTTTCCCGCCGACACTCACGCTGGTATCCCTGTACCGGTTGGTATGCACCCGCCCGATAATACCTTCTCCATATTTGGCGAATACATTGTTCTTAAAATCGTCGGACAAGCTGGCCGCGGTAAGAAGACCTCTGCGAAGGCCGGGTTTATCAAGACTTTTGGCGTTTCCGAACATTTTATTCCAGCCGAAATGAGCCACAGTGATGAAGAAAATGCGATGCGGAAGCGCCCGCAGCTTTTCGATATTGCCCAATATCTCGGTGCGGCAGGGCGCGCCGCAATCTTTCCCTTTAATACTGTCGATATTATTGAGCACTTCATTCCCGAAGAGCACATGTCCGCCTTCCGCGGTAATGACCAGTCCGATCCCCCCGGTCGAAATGATCCGCCGCAGGTCCGCATTGTTCCTGGCCACAACGATCTTTGTTCCATTCCGCACGGAATCCTGGTTAATGGCATAATAATATTCACCGAGGAACTCGCGGAAGGAAGAATTATGTGCTGCCGCCAGCACTTCCTGCCGCTGAAGTGGCATATGTGTCACGAAGTGGAGGTTCATCCACCGGTTTCCGCTTGTGGCCAGCATTACCTTCTCCGGCGGGGTAATGGAAAAGCAGAGGGCCGAGCCGCCAAGGCCCTGAAGATTGGCATAGTTGGCCTGGTCGTAGTTCGCCATATTGGACTCTTTTGCCTTGCGCTTGTCCCTCGCCTTCTTCGTGTAGGGGATCCAGTTATTGCCGCCGTATTTGGCGTTCAGGTAATGTGGCTGGCCGGCGCGGAAAATGGTACTGTCCGGGTGTTCCACATGCCGGTAATAATTTTTGAAAGCGGTATGGATATGGAAATCGGAGAAAGATGTGTAATTGACCGTATCTTTGGATCGCTGGGCGTAACAGGTGTGCATGCAGAGCAGCATCCAGATCGAGATCTTCAAACAGGCTTTCGTGTTCATTCTCTTGTAGACGGGTTCTGATGTTTGGGAATACAGTTTCCTCATTCAATATACTAAAATTCAGTGCTACATGAAAATAATTGTTACCGGTGCAACAGGCATGGTGGGCGAAGGTGTTATGTATCAGTGCTTGCAAAGCGACCTGGTGGAAGCGGTACTGGTCATAGGAAGAAGACCTTGCGGCCATACGCACCCGAAACTGCGGGAAGTATTGCTCTCTGATCTCACCACGCTGGACGTTGCTGCCTCGAACGCAACGGGCTATGATGCCTGTTTCTTTTGCGCGGGCGTATCATCCGTTGGAAAGGGAGAGGAGGAATATACCCGCCTGACCTATGATCTTACAATGAGCGTGGCACAAAAGCTGGCGGTAAATAATAACGGAATGGTGTTCTGTTATGTTTCCGGTGCGGGAACGGATAGTTCGGAAAAAGGAAAAGTGATGTGGGCAAGGGTGAAGGGCCGAACAGAGAACGACCTGATGAAGCTCTCTTTCCGGAAGGTCTATGCTTTCCGCCCCGCTTTCATGACCCCTACAAAAGGTTTGCTGCATACGCTGAAGCTCTACAAATGGATGGGCTGGATGGCGCCGCTGGTGCGACTCTTTTCCCCGAACGCCATCTGCACGCTCGCGGACGTGGGAAATGCCATGATCAACAGTGTGCGGGCGGACAGGCCGTCTTCTGTAGTAACGGTGAAGGATATCAGGACCCTGGCAGGGAAATAGTCCTTTGTTTTAACGGCTCAACCCCCTTCCTCCACAATTCATCGAATAATCCATGGTGTGCAGGATGCATGGACGCACATTTGCGTTAAATATCATTCATGAAACATGTAAGCCACCTGTTAATGATATGCATGATCCTTAGCCATCCTTTATCCGCCACCGTAGCTGTTGCCGAAGACTTCAAACTGGTGAAGCAGGCAGAACGTGTGTTCCTGTATGAGCGTTGGCTGGAAGCCGGTTCCGGAGAGAAAGTCAGGGAGCTGAAAGCGGTTTTTCTGATCCGGTCTGATATTGGATCCATCGTGAAGATGTTGAAAGACCCGGTGCGGGGAAAGGAATGGAACGTGCATGCAAAGATGTATCGCATTATCCCGTTATCCGAAGAGAACAAATGGATCAGTTATATTCAATACAGTATTCCCTGGCCGTTCGAGGACCAGGATTGCTGCCTGACGTTTCAGTACAGAGACAATGAAGTGAGCTTCGAAAGCACGCTGCACAGCGCATTTCCCGTGGGCGGGAATATGACGCGGATTACAGGGACCCGGGGGAAGTGGGTATTGGAGAACATGCATTCCGGGAATGTGCGGGTAACATACCTTGTCACAACGGATCGCAGCAAGAGGATACCGCGCTGGGTATCCGATCCCATCGTGCATAACAATCTCATCAAAACGATGGCGAAATTCAGGAGTTTGTTGGAGGAGTAGGGGGGATCGTATTAACCCGGGATAACAACGGAAGTATAAGGAGTATATAACCGCCAGCCGAGTGTTTCATACAGCGATCTTCCTTCTCCCGTGGCTACGAGCAGTCCCTCTTGCTTACCTGCAGCATTTTCCAGCGCTTTCATGATAAAACTGGCAAGGCCCCGCCGGCGGTGGTCCGGATGCGTTTCTATCCGGTCGTATACGGCAAAACTATCCACCTGTACCACGCGGCCGATAGCGGCTACCTCTTTTCCTGTTGTGAGCAGTCTCGCCGTTGTGATATTATCTTCCTGCATGCATTCAAGGGTATACTCTTCCGTCATTTTTTTAGCCGGGCGGATCATCTTCCCGTGACAGCGCATCATAAATCCCGCCGGCTGAATGACCCAGCGATCCGGAAGGTATTCCCTGACCGCATCCGGCGGGGCGCAGACCTTCAGGAAGATCCAGGGTTCTACAATGGCCTCTGCCAGGAAGTGAAATTCCCTGTCAAGGCTGGGAAAAACATAGCGTACCATTTGCCGGGGCCAGCCCACATAAACCCTTAGGGCGTTCCTGTACCGGGTAGGAGGAGGAGTTTCGCGGGCGAGGGTCCATCCTCTTACCCAGGTTTCCACGATGTGCGGGTCTATTGCTGTCATATGATCTCTTTATAGAGGTCTGGATGCCACTTTCCGGAGTTTTTTGTCGTACCAGTACTCCCAGACCTCATTTTCATTCAGTGCTTCCCATACGCCTGTAATAACATCGGCCAGCCTGTTGAATGTTCCCCGGAAGCGGAGCCGGTCGTTCGCGATGTTGAAATGTTGTTCATCAACTGTGAGTTCGTACAAGCCCGTACTGCCTCCGCTGTCGAAGAACCGCCCTGTATAATCCCCCTGCCTTTTCCCGTTCCCGATCAACATGATCCCTTCGTTCACATCTTTATCCCGGCCGCTCAGCGTGAGGATCTTCCATCGGCATTCCAGGAAATATTCTCCCTTCAGCCATTTGTAAGACTCCCATCCGGTGATCCGCGTATAGGCATCGGATCGGAACCAGCCTTCAATTTCCCATTTACCCTGCAGGAGAGAGAGGTTTTGCAGGGCCGGAGTAGCGCCTGAGGGTATCTTCATGGTTATGAATTTATGCAATGTAAAATTAGGACGCTTTGCTGGTTCAGCGATGATTTTTAGCCGCCGCTACTTCCTTTCTTATCCGTTCATTCACATCCACCTTTGCCCCTGTAAAAACAAAAATGGTGGTTCCATATTCTCTCGCAAACGGATTGGTAATGGAATCGCCGATCAGGGAAGTGTGAAAGTACGGGCCGGTAGTTTTCATCTCATCGTTTTTCCCGTCAACAGCTTTCACACGAATGAGATGGATATATGGCTTGTCAAGATTAAACCAGTTGACGTAATCCGCATTGAAAGAGACCGCCCGGATAGCTTTTTTAGTGTAGTAGTTGATAGCGCCGGCCTGCCCGTAGTTATCACAGAGCACGAGTGTTTTGTCCGGATCGGGGAGGCTGGTGTAAAGGGTATCTACTTTATGCGCCAGCTCTTTCCAGCCCAGCATGTCGGCAAAATCCTGCGGCAGAAGGTGGTCTTTCCCGTCTTCCCAGCGAAGAAGCCCCAGCTGCCTGTATTGCTGTTGGTGTTGCAGGATGTATTTGGGACTTTTATTCGGAAATACATACAGGTACATGGGGATGAAGAAAAGCAGCGGAATGATGATGGTGGCGGGCCGGAGGTATTTTCTCCGGCCGGCATTGAGCAGGGTGGACAGGAAAACAGCGCCAAATGCAATGTAAACAGGATATAATCCTATTGCATAATAATCCTTCGACCTGAAGTAGATGAAGATGGCGAGTGTAAAGAGGAACGTCCAGAAGAACAGCCGGAACTCCCGGAAAGGTTGATAGGACAGTAAAGCATATAGCCCCGCAATGATCACGAACAACGATCCTGTGAAAAAAAGCAATTGAGACTTTAGGAATCCCCATCTGTCCACATGCACCAATTGGGTATCTGCCAGTACTTTCAGGTGATGGATAACGGGGAAATGATTGTTGTATTGCCATAAAAGATTGGGAAGGATCAATAACAGGCCCAGCAAAACCGCCAGGTAGAACTTCTTTTGAGCAAAGATGCGGCGCTGCCCGGAGATAATAATCGCGGGGAGCAGCCCCAGTACAAGGAACAGAATGTTGTATTTATTCAGGAACCCCAGGGCAAATATAACGGCTCCCGTAAAAAGCCATCCTGGTTTCCCTGAGCGGATATATTTTATGAGGCAGCCGTATAAAGCGGTCCAGCCCAGTACATCGAGTGAATTGGGCTGGTAGAGTGTATTTAGCCTGAGCAATACGGAGAACAGGATGCAGGTGCTGCCCAGGATAAGGGCAAAGAGATCGCCTTCCAGTTCCTCGATGATTTTCCAAACCAGCAGGAGCGTGAGCGCGCCAAAAAGCGCCGGAAAGAATTTGATCCAGAACACGGAATTTCCGAGCTGGAGGATCACGTAGGAGATCCATGAAGTCAGCGGAGGGACGGACAAGTATCCCCAGGCCAGATGGTTGGCCTGGTCCAGGTGGAGGTATTCATCCCGTTGCAGATCGTACGCAGGGCTTATCAGGATGTATTGCAACAGGAATTTAAGGAGGATGAATGCAGTAAGGACGATCGATCTTTTGGTCATACCGTAAACAGTGTTACAGTAAGTTATGTATATTTGTTGGTTGTATGCAATAATAAATTTAGCGTCTATTATGGAAAATAAGGGTGAAATAGTAAGATTTTTAGGAATTCTTTATATAAATCTGAAGCGTTCAGAGATTGCTTACAAAAATTATATTGAGAATGGTAAGAAGTTTATTCATGCAAGAATAATAAAGAAATGCAATGAAGATATTTCCGACATTCTCATTGAAAAATCATATCTGTTGCGGGATGATTTGATTACGGATTCACTACTGTTAATAGCTCATTTTGATATCTGGTTTGAAAAGTGGAATGACTTGGCGGACAAGAGAAGACCGGATCTTGAAGATGAATTTGTTTTTGAGAATAAATTTGTCTTTCCCCGAGAAGCAGCATCGAATTTGGAATCAGCGTTTCTAGAAATGAAAGAAAAAATGGAATAAATATGAAGATATTGTTTATTGGAAAAAAGAATGATCCTAACGCTGTAATAGCATCGAACTATATTAAGTTAATCTTCCCGGGAACGGAAATTGTTTTTGGTTCACGTGGTGAAAAATTCCCTGAGGAATTACTTCAATGGAAGGGAGATTATGTTTTTTCTTATCTGTCACAATGGGTGATCCCTAAATCACTATTGGAGAATGCTGAAAAGGGAGGCATAAACTGGCATCCCGGGCCTCCGGAGTATCCTGGGATAGGGTGCACGAATTTTGCAGTTTATAATGATGAAAAGGAATTTGGGATTACCTGTCATTATATGCTTTCGAAGGTTGACACCGGAAAGATCATTGAGGCGCCCAGGTTCGCGATCCTTAAAGAGGATACGGTTTATTCGATTACGCAGAAATGCTATTCACTTATTTTGAATTCCTTTTTTCGAATAGTAGAGAAAATATCAAATGGCGAGGCCTTAGAATCTTCCAATGAGGACTGGAAAAGAAAACCATATACAAGAAAGGAGCTCGATGCATTGTCGGAGATCAAGCCTGAAATGACAACTGAGGAGATTGAAAGAAGGATCAAAGCAACCACGTATGACAGGCCCTGGGCATTTATGGAGGTAAAAGGGAAAAAGTTCTACTATAGGGAGGAATAAACATCATGTGGATGAACCCATGGATGTTGCGAGATATGAAAAGAGCGACTACATAAAAAAAGGACAAAGTAGCAACAATGCTATTTTGTCCTGTAAAGTCGTCCTGTCGGGACAATTTTCGAACCACTTTTTGGAGGATTTGAGGAAATTGGTTTCAGAAAAAAGCTATTAATACCAGCTAAATATGGGGGTTGAAAAACCCTGTATTTTTTATACAATGTTGCAAAAACATAATTTT
>JAFIGY010000018.1 GCA_017849435.1 Chitinophaga niabensis | reverse complement strand
GCGATAGCCCCCGTTGCCGGTGATGGCGTAGGGCAGGTATTGGATGGTCTCGCGGCCGAAGGCATCATAGACGAAGGGGGTGATGAGGTCTTTTTGCGAAGGGGAGAGCTGTCTGGCCACCGTCTGCAGCGGCCTGCCCAGGCCGTCGAAATACCGGGTGGTCTGGCGCACCTCGGTCACCGAAGCGCTCGCTGTCACAAGGGCCGGGTCGGTCAGCGGTCTGGAGGGCTCCCAGCTGCGGATGTAGTTCACACTCTGGGAACGGGCGGAAACAGTAATGCAAAACAATAGAAATAACAAAAGGTGCTTTTTAAAAAATACAGGCGAGTAGGAACAAACATTCATAGGTAACAAGGATTAAGTTCGAAAACTAATGATTAATATCAAGAAAAAGAAACTACCTGTTTCTGTTTCGGAAAAACTTATGCGATCACATATCTGAAAGAAGTGGGAGAGAAAAGAAAAACCGTTCCAGTGCAAACCGGAACGGCGTTTTAGTATGGTGGAATATTTTTGGTTAAGCTTTCTGCAATGATTTTATCAAAGATATTTCACTGTTAGCTGTAACCTTCAGTGTAGTCCAGTTACTATCGCTTTCCAGGATGATCACATACACGGAGCCTTCTTCATTGTTGAACTCAGTGATGTGATGGATTTTTTGATCGGGGTACTTTTTAATCAGCCCGGTTATTACGCGCAATGGCAATTCACTGTCCGTAATAGTACGGGAAGTAGTGATCAAATGGCCACTTTCATCAAAATGCGCGGTTACCTTGGATGAATGCAAGGTGAATCTGGCGATATAACCACCTTTGGTTTTATACCAGCTTACATTGGAAGTAGTGGAGAATTTCTCATGGAAGGCAGTCAAGACACGACTGTTGTCGATAGCTCTGTTATTGTCGGCAAAAGCTACTGTGGTAGTGCTGATAAGAGCGATGGTGAGAATGGCGATAATTTTTTTCATAATAATAAGTTTTATAAGTTCTTTAGAAATTTTGTTGTGTTGTTTGATGATGTAAAATTAGTTCGGGATGGATCGGAGGTCAAGCGAATAAGTAGGAATGCAGGGTGTGTTCCGGTCTGTTCCGAAAACGGACGGGAAGCGGACAGTTCCTGGAAGCACCAATGGAAGCGGGATTCGGAGGATCATATAAATACCGGTTGCCAGGTTGCAGGGAGAAATGAGCAAGATGGCCGGTAGCAGAGAAACTGGGATTTTCAAAACCGGACACTTTATCCCAAAATCGGACAAAATCCTACCAGAGCATTAACACAAATCAGGGCTCCTCTGGCTGAATATCCTGTGCCAGGAATGATTGTCTCAGGCATTGATAATATTCGGTTGATAGTGGGATATACCACACTTATAACGCTCACAGCGCTGGGCACACTGCGTTTTTTTTGTACTGTCACCGTCTGCATTTGGAGACGGCTATGGGTCTTGGGAGGATATCTTACAATGTTTAGTTGTAACGCTAAAATGGAGGAAAAAACAGCAATCGCGTTAATCCACTTTGATAAACAGTAAAGCCCTGTTATAAATGGGGAAGCTGTGTTCGTAGTCTTTCAAAGAAAGAAACCGCCTTTTTGGGGCGGTTTTCGTTTTTATCTACAGCTTCCGTATCCATATATTCCGGAAACTCACCAGGTCGCCGTGATCCTGCAACATGAGAGGCAAAGCACCGTGTTTTGTATAATAAGGTTTGCCGATATACTGGGTTTTCCCTTTTATCTCGGTATTATTCTGTACGAGGATGCCGTTCTGGAGAACGGTGATCCGCGCCGGTGATTGAACACTGCCGTCGTTATTGAAACGGGGAGCGGTCCAGATCACATCATACGTTTGCCATTCGCCGGGCTTTCTGCAGGCATTTACCAGCGGGATCGATTGTTTGTAGATGCTGCCGGCCTGGCCATTGGAATACGTTTTGTTCTCATAACTGTCCAGCACCTGCAATTCGTATTGTTCCTGTAGGAAAATGCCGCTGTTACCCCGGCCTTGTCCTTCGCCTTTTACAACGGAAGGAGTACGGAATTCTATATGCAGCTGGAAATCCTCAAAGGAAGCTTTGGTCTTAATAGCACCTTTCCCTTTTGCAACGGTCATAGCGCCATCCTGGAGCGTCCAGGGGGCAGGGCGATCCCCTTTGTCTGATACCCACTGATCCAGATTGGAGCCATTGAACAATACGATCGCGTCTGAAGGTGGAGCGGTCCCTACACCGGGCGTTACCACGGCGGGTACAGGGGTCCATACTTCCGTGTCTTCGGGTTTGGTTTGCGCAAACAGGGCGTATGCAGGCAGCAACAGTGCGGAACTTAAAAGGATCGATTTGACGGTGTACATATGTAGATTATTTAGGCAGTTTGTAATTATTGTGATAGACAGGTGTGATGAATTTGTTGGCTGCGGCCTCTTCGAACTGTTGACGGACTTTGTTCCAGTGTATCTTCTGCCCTGTTTTAAATGCGATGTTACCCATCTGCGCAGTGATGGCCACATTGGCCCCGGTCTGTATATCGCAATGCAGATCGCTTAATTTGCGGGATTTGATCACATCGATGAAATTCCGGGTATGTTTAACAAGACCGTTATCCGATGCTTTTTGCAGCGCAACGGCTTCCATCTTACCCTTCTCCGGGATCACTTCCCATCCGCCGCGATCCAGCACCAGGGTACCGTTATTGCCAATGAATGCGATGCCATGCGTGCGGCCATAAGGTCCGCCATCAATACCAGTAGCGTGTTCCCATTGCATATTAAATCCATCGAACTCGTAAACAGTAGTGAGTGTGTCCGGTGTTTCCGCAGCATCGTCAGGATAAGCAAATTTACCGCCTGCTGCCATGATGGACTTAGGATTTGAAGCTTTCATACCGTACAGTGCATAGTCGATCAGGTGTACCCCCCAGTCGGTCATCAATCCTCCCGCATAATCCCAGAACCAGCGGAAATTGAAGTGGAACCGGTTAGGATCAAAGGGACGTGTTTGTGCGGGGCCCAGCCAGGAGGCATAGTCTACGCCCGGCGGCGTTTGTGTGGGAGGATATTTAGGAACCGGTTTCATCCAGCCCATATAAGCCCATACCTTTACCAACCGTACATTCCCGAGTTTCCCGGAGTGTACAAAATCGATCGCATCACTGAAATGCTGCATGCTGCGTTGCCACTGGCCTACCTGTACGACACGATTGTGGCGCTGCTGAGCGGCTACCATGGCCTTGCATTCAGCGATCGAATTGCCGATCGGTTTTTCAACATATACGTCTTTGCCGGCGGAGCAGGCATCTGTCATCTGCAGGCAATGCCAATGATCCGGTGTGCCGATGATCACGGCATCGAGATCTTTGTCATCCAGCATCCTCCGATAATCGCCATAAGCTTTCACGGCGATGTTCTTTTTTGCAAGTTCTGCAACGCGTTTGTCCAGGACGTTCTTGTCCACATCACATAACGCAACACATTGTGCCTCGGGATGGCCAAGCATGGCGCTCAGATCGCTCCAGCCCATGCCATTGATGCCGATCGCGCCGAAACGGATCCGGTCACTGGGGGCTACCGCGCGTAAAGCTTTCGGGAAAAGGGCTGTGCCAGCCACTACAGCAGATGTGCTCAACAGGAAGTTCCTTCTGTGCATAGTTTTCACTGTTTACGTGGAGTAATAGACTAACAAGATAGAAAAAATCTGTTATAATTCATCCTCTTCCGTATCTTCTTCCGTAGCGCTGAAATTCATCATCGTTCCCAGCAGATCAGAGAAGCGAACTTCTTTCTCAAGGGTCTTTTTGCTCAGCAGGGAATAGGCGGAAAGGCCATGCAGAACCATTTCCATCATGAGCAGTTGTTCCTGCCTGCTGGCGCGGGGGAAAAGCTGCTTCACAAGTTCCTGCAACCCGCTCACTTTCACCAGTGCGGCTTCGTATTGCTTATCAGTGCTGTCCTGTAGTAATTGCAGCGTATTCCCTTTGTCGAACCACTGGATGATGGTACGATAAGGGTTTACTTCCGCCGCGCCGGCCTTGCGTTTCTTGAATGCGTCCGGATTGGGGAAATATTGGGCGAAAAGGGTACGCAGACTTTTTTCCAGCAGATTGATCGCCACCTGCAGCGGGCCCTCCTGCTCGCCTTCATACACAAGCTCAATCTTGCCGGTAATAGCGGGAATAATGCCCTGCAAGTCGTTAATGCGTACGTAGGTGGATTTCTCTTTGTTCAGGATGGCCCGCCTTTCTGCGGCACTTACGGCGTTTTCGAAGGCGGCAATGGTCAGGCGCGCGGATACGCCGCTTTTCTTATCCACCCATTCGCTGTTCCTCGCTTCAAATGCCACCTGCTCGATCAGCTGTTTGATGATGTCTGTTATCTGCACCATATCCTTTTGTTCTTCATGCACAGCGGCTTCCTGTTCCGTGATGAGCAGTGAGTTCTCCAGCGTTTTCGGATAGTGGGTGATGATCTGGCTTTCGATACGATCTTTCAGCGGAGTAACGATCGCACCACGATTCGTATAGTCTTCAGGGTTAGCCGTGAATACAAAAAGTATATCCAGTGGCATCCTTATTTTGAAGCCCCTGATCTGGATGTCGCCCTCCTGCAGGATGTTGAAAAGCGCCACCTGGATGCGGGCCTGGAGGTCAGGCAATTCATTGATCACGAATATGCCGCGATTGGAGCGGGGAATGATGCCGAAATGGATCACCCGTTCATCGGCGTAACTGAGTTTTTCGTTGGCAGCCTTGATAGGGTCCACATCGCCGATGAGATCGGCAACGGAAACGTCCGGTGTAGCCAGCTTTTCGCCGTAGCGGGCTTTCCGGGGCAGCCATTCGATCGGCGTTTTGTCGCCAAGCGCCGCCACCTGGTCGCGCGCAAAGCGGGAGAGGGGAGCGAACGGATTGTCGTTCACCTCCGATCCGGCCACGATGGGGATGTATTCGTCCAGCAGATCTGTCATCTGCCGCGCCATTCTCGTTTTGGCCTGGCCGCGGAGGCCGAGGAACAATATATTGTGTCTTGAAAGCAGGGCTCTTTCCGTATCCGGGATCACGGTATCGTCATAACCGATAATGCCGGGGAAAGTGCTTTCCTTTCTTTTCAGTTTCCCGATCAGGTTCTGGCGTATCTCTTCTTTAACCGACCTGTATGCATATCCGCTCTTTTTGAGATCTCCGAGTGTTTTGATCTTTTCCATACCTTATGTTGCTTGCGTTATAATCTTTTTCTCTTCCCGCTTTCAAAGTCATAAAAGAGGAACTGCCCCAACCGGTCCGTGCCCGAAAAGAACGCTTTCCCGCTGTTGGTTTCAGTGAATTCTTTTACGAATTGCTGCAGCCACGGGTCTGTTGCGACCATGAACGTGGTGATGGGGATCTTCAGTTTCTTACATTGGGCCGCGAGGTTGAGGGTGCGGGTAAGTATCTTCCTGTCCAGCCCAAAGCTGTTTTTGTAATATTGTTTCCCCTGTTTAAGACAGGTTGGCTTCCCGTCTGTGATCATGAAGATCTGTTTGTTGGGATTGCGTCTCCGGCGAAGGATATCCATCGCCAGTTCCAGTCCCGCGACGGTATTCGTATGATAAGGTCCTACCTGCAGATAGGGCAGGTCCTTGATCTCGATCTGCCAGGCATCGTTGCCAAACACGATGATGTCCAGCGTATCTTTGGGATAACGGGTGGTGATGAGCTCACTGAGGGCCATGGCTACTTTTTTGGCCGGTGTGATGCGGTCTTCCCCATACAGGATCATGGAATGGGAGATGTCAATCATGAGCGCGGTGGAAGTCTGGGTTTTGAAATCCGTTTCCCGGATCTCGAGATCGTCCTGCTGCATGGAAAACGCTTCAATCCCGTGATTGATCTGGGCGTTGCGAATAGAGGCGGTCATATCGATCTGCTCCAGCGGATCCCCAAAGGCATAAGGTCTTGTTTCCGCATTGAGCTCATCCCCCATACCGGATTTACGGA
This sequence comes from Chitinophaga niabensis, assembly GCA_017849435.1. GTDB lineage: Bacteria > Bacteroidota > Bacteroidia > Chitinophagales > Chitinophagaceae > Chitinophaga > Chitinophaga niabensis_A. The sequence goes on along the minus strand of JAFIGY010000018.1, from coordinate 135,669 downwards.
TATTGTGATCACCTACGGTGGATTTCTTCAGTTTCCCGAATATCTCCTCCAGCGCGCGCTTCCGGATAGTTTGCTCGGTCTTGGCCGTGATAGCGAAACTGCCGTCTTCTTCTTTCTCCCGGATATATCCCTTGTCCCGCAACTCCTGTATAAAATCCCCAATCCCGTAATCCCCGTCTGTAAGCCGGTATTCCTTATCCAATTCGGTCAGCCACTGCAGGGCTTCCGCTACGTCTCCGCTGGTGTAGGTAAGCAGTTGCGTGAATAGGTCCAGCAGCTTCTGGAACGGGGATTGGCTGTTCTCAGAGGGATCATATCTGGAAAAGATAAAGCCTTTCATGGTCAATTGTCATTTGTCACTTTCACAAAAATTCACACTACCGAAATTACGCAAAAAGTCGTTATAACATCTTTTCTCCCCTTCGCCCCTTGGATTACTCGGAAAAGGCTGTTATTTTTCCGGTCGCTTAATTTATTCATTACGACAAAAACATTTAAATACACGTCTATGATTTCAATGCGAAAAAGCTTGCTGGCACTGACAATGCTGGCGTTCACGTATGTTTTACCGGCTGCTGCGCAGCAAAAAGAGGCCAAATTAGGCTGGAAGCTTGGCGCCCAGGCTTACTCTTTCCGGCTCTTCACCCTGGCGGAAGCCCTGGACAAACTGGATTCCTGCGGGCTTCAATATGTGGAATGTTTCCCCGGCCAAACCATTGGCGGCGGTATTGAAGGGAAAATGGACTATAAAATGGATGCCGCCAGGCAGGCACAGGTGCTGAACCTGCTGAAAAGCAAGAAGAAAACCCTGTGGGCTTTTGGAGTTGTGGTGCCGAGCGGGGAGCAGGACTGGAGACAGCTGTTCGAGTTCGCCAAAAAAATGGGCATCCAGATCATTACCTCCGAACCGCGGAATCAGGACCTCGATATCGTTTCAAAACTTTGTGATGAATATAAGATCAAGGTAGCGTTCCATGATCACCCGCGCCCTAGTCATTACTGGCATCCGGATAGTGTATTGAACGCCGTAGAAGGCCGCAGTCAGTACATGGGAGCATGTGCGGATATCGGGCATTGGGTACGCTCCGGCCTGGATCCTGTAGAGTGCCTGCAGAAATTGAATGGACGGGTATTCAGCCTGCACTTCAAGGATCTGAACGAAAAATCGCCCAAAGCGCATGATGTGATCTGGACTACCGGTGTCAGCAATATTGAAGGTGTACTGAAAGAGTTGAAAAAACAAAAATTCAAAGGACTTTTCTCCGCTGAATACGAATATAACTGGACGAACAGCGTACCGGATATTACGGCAGGCGTGAAGAATGTGAGGGCATTGATAGAAAAATTATAACACAGGGGTTTCCCCGGGAAAAGGAGTATGGTCAGCGGCCATACTCTTTTTTTATGGCTGCAACCATTCGCTGTGAGGGCAAACGATCAGCCGGGCGTTATTATAAGCCATTCCCAGCGTGAGGCATGTACGGGCGCTGTAGGTGGTGGTATTGATGCGATCTATTACGAGTGCAAGGTCCGGATGATGATTGCTGACAAGGTATAAAGGAAGCAGCAGTTGAATCTTTCCGTCGTAGTATTGAGGGATAGCCAGTTTATAATTGATCCGGGCTCTTTTAGAGATATCATCAATGGCGCCGATGAGGAGTTTCCTTACTTCACGGCTGGGGGCTGTTTTAAGCGGTTCAGGGAATCTGTGCTTGTTATCGTCGATGATATGATCGATATCCGGGATGAGTTCGAGCATGGGATTAAATAGCAGAAATTCCGGTTGTCCGAAGTAATTGGCGGGCAGGGGTTGATTTTGTGAGAAGTAGGTCAGGAAATCGGAATCGCTTTTTTTGATGAACGCTTTGAAGAAGTAAGGAGATTTTGGGGTGAGGGATTTGTTCTGCTCAAAAAAAGCAAATATCTCTTCGAGATTGGAAGTAACAAGTCCTGTATTAAAACAGCTATACCTCCTGTCAATCGTATAATGTATTTTTTGTTCCGCTCTTACTCTCCTGTAAGTATGTTCGAGGTAGTTGCGAAGGATCGGTAATGTAAACCTCGCGGCACAATTGCCTTCAACATATTCTTTTTCAGGGTTTGAATATGACCAGGATTCCGGAAGCGCTAATTTACTTGAAAGATAATCCAGACTGTTGTCCAGTCGTATGAAGTTTGCAAATCTGAACAGTTCCATTTTTGTTGTTTTAAAAACAAAAACGCTTCCCGGTGTTATGACTCAGGAAGCTCGACTAAATATCTTTAAAACGTAAATCTTGGAAAAAGTAAATCTTGGAAAAAGTAAATCTTAGTAAAACTAAATCTTAGTAACGTGTAAATATCTAACACGAAAATAAGAAAGAAATTTCTAACAAACAAAAAAGCCGATAGAATTTTTTCTATCGGCTTTTTGCTTTATGCGGACGCAATTACTTACTGCTATCCTTCGGAACGGTACTGAATTGTCCGCTGCCTACTTCCTGTGTTTTAGCAGCGGTGTCTTTGTTGAAATCCAGTTTAAACTGTTTCAGCATGAGGATGAATTGTTCTGCCCGGCGGGCATCATCCTGCAGGTCGTTTGTCAGCAGGCGGGAAGGCAGGCTGCGGTAGTAGCGCATCTGCTGCTCCATGTCCTTGATGAGTTGCTGGGAGATCACCTCCGCTTTCTTCGGATCACCTGCGAGATAGTATGCATAAACGATCTCCATGCTCCACAGGTTGTGCATGTTGCCGGGAGAGGTTAGTGCATAAGGCATATTGCCTGGCAGGAACAAGGAATCCTGGCGGTTCAGCACTTCCAGTGCTTTACCTTTTTTGTTTTCTTTCACCAGCGCTACGCCCAGTTTCGTATAGGCGTTACGGATGCTCTGCAGCATGCGGCGGTTCGGCTCGTCGAAATAAACACCGGGAATATTTACGCTTGCAGGTACAAACTTGTTCATCACATTGTCATACATTTTGCGGGTCTGTACCTGGTCGTTCAGGCCGGGCAGCGGTTCGTCTGAAGGCTGTCTGCGGGTGGGGACAAGGCGATAGGTGAGACCTTCCACCTGCAGGAACTCGTTAAAGCCCATATCAATCGGACTGGTGAAATAGATCGGCCGTTTCCAGGCGTTGGCGGAAATGATATCATACACAGCCAGGTCGTTCTTGTAGATCACATTTTTGCTGATCACAATGGGCACCTGCGGCATGATCCTTCCACTATCATTAACATCCACCGTTCCATTCTTGATCACTTCTTCCACATTTACCGGGATGAAGAGCTTTTGCGTGGGCAGGTAGTTTACTTTTTCGCCGGTGTTCAGCTGCACCTTGGCCGCATCATTGTCTTCACCGATGAAGTTCATCACTTCTTTCAGGTTATAGAAATTGTTCTGCGGTATTTTACCGTTATCATAGAACATCACGTAGTTGCGGGTGTCGCCGCGATATTTCTCTGCGCCGAGCGTCATATCGATGCCCGGGCTCTTATTAACCGTCACGCGCTGCTGATCAATATACCAATCCACACCCAGCAGGCTGAGGTTGATCACACGGATATCAGGGCGGATGCCTTCTACCTCCTGTGCATACCACAGCGGATAGGTATCGTTATCCCCTACGGTAAACAGGATGGCATTGGGGGCGCAGGATTCCAGGTAATCTTTGGCCACATCACGGGCCAGTACTTTTTTGGAACGGTCATGATCATCCCATCCCTGTTGACCCATGATCACGGGTACAGCCACAAAGCAAAGCAGGGTGGCGATGGGGGCAGCCATCCGTACTTTCTTGTTCACCAGGAAATTGTAAAGGCTCAATACCCCTAAACCGATCCAGATCGCAAAGGCGTAGAAAGAGCCTGCATAGGCGTAGTCACGCTCACGCGGCTGGTTACCGGCCTGGTTAAGATATAATACGATGGCGAGACCTGTAAAGAAGAAGAGCAGTCCCACTACCAGCCAGTCGCGGCGATGGCGGCTATACTGGAAGAAGAAGCCCATCAGGCCAACGATCAGCGGCAGGAAGAAGAAGGTGTTGTGCGCCTTGTTATGCTTCAGGCTGTCCGGCATTTCTGATTGATCACCATACAGGAAATTATCGATGGGCCCGATACCGGAGATCCAGTTACCGTCTCTCGGGTTGCCGAAACCTTGTACATCATTCTGTTTTCCTACGAAGTTCCACATGAAGTAACGGATGTACATAAAGTTTACCTGGTAGCCGAGGAAGAATTTGATGTTGTCGATGAAGCTCGGACGCTCGCCATCTTTCAGACCCAGGAAGGCCTTGTAGTAATCAGCGTGCCCCTGGTCGTTGGTGGCGTCCCATACGCGGGGGAACAGCATTTTGTCTTCACTTTTATATACAGGCACCTGTTTTTTGCCGGCAACAATGTAATTCTTTGGTCCGCGGGCGTAAACGGTTCCTCCTTCTTCATACGACTCCGGACGGGCGGTAAACACCTGGCCATAGATCAGCGGGAAATCCCCGTATTGCTCACGGCCGAGGTAACCCACCAGAGAAACCGGATTATCCACATTATACATATCCACGGAAGGATTGGCGGAAGACCGGATCATGGTGGTTACGTAGGTGGAATATCCCATCAGCAGGAACAGGATACAGGAATTGATCAACCGCACGGCATGTGCAACCCCGGGCGTATTGAGTTTTACGTCAAATTGCTTAAGAATATAAGGGAAGCCTATTATCACGGCTGCGATAATGAAGCGCAGGATACGGATACCGGTACTGTCCACGTCCGTAAAGGCAGGGATCAGCACCACGGATGCCATGATGATGAGCGGCACATAAAAACCGAATTTAGGTTTGATGTAGCCGTAGATCAGCATGGCGAATATCGCGATAAAGTAGAAGGCAAAACCGGAGAAGAAAGGCAGGCCAAGGCTGTTCACGAAGAAAATGTCCATCATGCCGGATACCTTGATCGTATCCTGGATCATGAATTTTTGCACAAGACCGGTGATCACACATCCTAATACAAAAGCCCAGAAGACCCCTTTCCCGCTGAACTTCTTGCCCCGCTTGAAGTAATAGAGCATTACCATGGCCGGAATGGTCAACAGGTTCAGGATGTGAACGCCGATGGAAAGCCCCATCACATAAGCGATCAGAACAATCCAGCGATCACCGTATTTGGTATCGGCCGCATGCTCCCATTTCAGGATCATCCAGAATACCAGGGCGGTGAGAAGAGACGACATGGCGTATACCTCACCTTCCACAGCGGAGAACCAGAAAGAATCGGAAAAAGTATAGGCAAGGGCGCCTACGATGCCGGCTCCCATTACTGCAAACGTCTGCTGGCCGGTGAGTTCTTCACCTGCCTTACTGTAAAGCCGGCGCGCAAAGTGGGTGATGGTCCAGAAGAGGAACAGGATGGTGAAACCGCTGGACAGGGCACTCATAATATTAACACCCTGGGAAGCTTCCGTGGGTTTAAAGGGAAGGGTGAAGATGCGGCCCAGCAGTACGAAGAGGGGCGCTCCCGGAGGGTGGGGGATCTGCACTTTGTAAGCGGCAGAAATGAACTCACCACAATCCCACAGGCTTCCCGTGGCTTCCATGGTCATCAAATAAACAATGCAGGCGACAATACACACGATCCAGCCTGTAATGTTGTTGATCCTGTTAAACTTCATAAGGTTGTTTTAGATAATTCCGACAAAAATAGAAAAAGTAAGTAATTAAGGTAATGTGAACAACAGTTTTAACTTTTTATAAATACTTTAACAATTCCGCCTGTTTGCAGATGGATGATTATCAGGGTACAGGTGTTCTGTTCTCGAGGCTCCAGGCTTCAGGTTTGCCGGTGAACCAGCCTTTGATGAGCGCCCAGATGTCGGCAAAGATGGCGGAATGACGATAGGCATCCAGCGCGTCGAGATCATCCCAGAGGCTGTAAGTAAAATAAACCCCGATGTGCGTTTTATCTTTCCAGAGCTCCAGGTGTCTGCAGCCGGGGAAATTCCGGATGGCTTCCTGCCGTTCGGCAAAGAGGGTTTCAAATGCGGTGGACCTGGACGGGTCGAGGGTGAGTTTTACGATCCGAACCATTATTCAAAGAGGATTCTGACGGTTTGGTAAAATGACAGCTGCTGATAAGCTCCCTGCTGCAACTGATCTCTCCGGAAGCCCTGCAGGCCGAAAAGTCCGGCTGCGTTGCCCTTGTTCACAGCAATCTCCAGGTAACCGGCAGCATTAAAAAGCGCTAATTTCTGCCCTTCCGGCACATCTGCATATGTTTCGCTGATCTGTGTGATCATCTCATCGCGGCGGAAGAAGATGGCGAACTTGCGGTTTTTCCGCTGTTCCTCAAATTGCTCCCGGGTAATATTAATAACGACGTTTTCGAAATTATCGATATGAATGATCTGCCCTTCGATATAATCTTCACCCGTAAGGGGTTGCAGGTTGTTCTTTACTACAATCTCCTGTACAGGTATTCCCGTCTGCCCCAGTGAAGCGCCTTTCATCATCTTTGCGATGGCCAGTGCCATGGTGCGGACCATGTTCAGCGTGTTCCTCGTTTCGGCGGGATCAAGCGGTAGCCGTACAATGTTCCCGGGTTGTTCTCCGGCGATCATGGTTAGCAGACCATTGTCCGCGCAGCAGATGAACTGGTTGTTATGTTCGGCTATCAGGAGGTAATCTGCTTTGCGATCGAACAGGTTGTTGAGTACCAGGTGAAAGGTGCCGTCAGGGAAATAGCGAAATGCACTTCTGCAGATATATGTTGCCTGCGGGAGATTGAAAGGGGAGATATGATGGGAAATGTCCACCACCCGGGCATCCGCGCAGTGTTGCAGTAGCAGCCCTTTGATGGCGCCTGCCAGGTAATCCTGCAAACCAATATCGGATGTTAATGTGATGATGGGCATGTTAACGCTACAAAGAAAGGCTATTTTTTACTTTTCCAACGGAGAGCCGGGTTCTTTTTTAAAGTGATTGAACACAAGTTTATCGGTCAGTCCGGGAAAGAGCTTGCTGAGCAGTACGGTTAGTTTTCCCTGTGAAGTAAGCACCAGCGTGCGTTTGCGCTTCGCAATTGCTTTCAGGGTGTGTAGCGCGACTGTCTCCGCGCTCATCAGCTGATCTTCGTTCAACGGTGTTTCTTTCTGGGAATGCCCGGTTTTATCAAGCGCCGTATTGCGGATATTGGAGGCGGTGAAGCCAGGGCAGATCCACATCACGTTAACGCCTGTATGTAAATTTTCCGTCCGCAATGTTTCCAAAAATCCCTGCATGGCGAACTTGGAGGCGGAATAGCCCGTTCGGCCGGGAAGGCCGCGGTAGCCCGCGATCGAAGATACTCCCACGATCGTTCCTTTGTTGGCAAGGATGGAAGGCAGGGCATATTTCGAGCAGTACACCGTTCCCCAGAAGTTGATGTCCATGAGTGTTCTCAGCACATCCAGATTAACATCCCTGAACAGGGCGCGCATGCTGATGCCGGCATTGTTGATAAGGATGTCGATTTTACCGAATTTCTCCAGCGTGGCGTCTATCAGCCCCTTGCAATCCGGTTCTCTGCTCACATCTGCCTGTACCGTCAACAGCCGGTCATTATTCAATTCCCCCTGCAACTCTTCCAGCGCAGCCTGTCTGCGGCCACAGACGGCAACATTCGCGCCGGCGTTGAGGAACGCTGCGGCCAACGCTTTTCCGATACCGGAAGTAGCGCCGGTAATGATGACAGTTTTACCCTGAAAGTTATTTTGCATGGCGCAAAAGTAGGCGAAATTTCCTAATGCCCATGCCCCTCTTCTTCCGTATTGTTCATCTTGGCCTGCAGATCTCCTGCCCCTGTGATCACGATGTCCGCTTCGGGCATTTCTCCGCCGGGAAGGGATACTTCCGTATAGCCGCCTTCGCTGACGCCGGTGGTAACGGGCACCCGGCGGAAGTGATGATTGCCTTCCGCTACGAAGATGTACTGTTTACCGGCATCCATAACGATGGCGGCATCGGGGAGCGCGTTCACTTTGGTGGCGCCGGTTTCTACCCAGGCTTTAAGGTAGGTGCCGGGCAACATTTCCTTGTCTTCGTTATCGAGGTGGCAATGTACGCGGATCGTACGGTTGGCATCGATCTCCCGGCCGATGAGGTGCACAGTGGCAGTGCGTTCTTTCGTTTCATTAGAGAGTACGAACCGCACTTTACGGCCGATCTTCAGCCGGGGAATGTCCTTTTCGAAAACCGTGAGCTCGGCATGCAGATGCTCGGTATCCACGATCTCGAACATGGATTCGTTCGGGTTCACGAACTTGCCGATGTTGGCGTTCACTTTGGTGACATAGCCGCTGATCGGTGCCAGTACGGGAATGGCACTCACGATAATACCTTTTTCCAGTTGCGGGATGTTGAGGTTCATCAGGAGGAGCTTTTGCCGGAGGGCTTCGAGCCTTACCTGCAGGGTCCGGTGATCGGCCGCTGTTTTCTGATAGGTTTTACGGGAAGTGACATTCTCTTCGCTGAGGGACTTCTGCCGTTCAAATTCCTCATTCTGAAAACCCAGCTGGGCCTTGGTTTCGAGGTAGTCCTGCTGGAGCTGGATATAATCCGGATGTTCCATCTGCGCGATCACCTGTCCTTTTTTCACCCAGAGCCCTTCCAGCAAACTCGTATTACGGAGAATGCCGCCAAAGGGCATGGAAACGCTGATCATTTGCTGGGGCGGCACGTCCAGGCGGCCGCTCACTTTGATGGCGCCGCTCAGCTCACGGTTGAGGAATTTGCCGGTTTCGAGACGGATCAGCTTGCTTTGCTCCGGTGTAAGCTCCACGATGTTTTCCGCATGCGGCGCTTCTTTGGGCTGGCTGTTTTCAGCCGCGGGCTTCTTTTTGTTGCCACAGGCCGAAAGCGCGGCAGCCAGTATGATGATGGATATTCCTTTCAGTTTCATGATCATTCGGATTTATTGCCTGATAAATATTGCAGCTGCAAAATGCTTTGATTGTAATTATTCAGTGTGAGCAGATGATTGTTCCTTACATCGTTGGATGTACGGAGGCTTTGCAGATATTCCACATAACCGATCTCTCCACTGCGATAAGCCTTCGTGGCCTGTTCCACTATGAGCAGGGCTTGTGGCAGAAGGGACGTTTCGTAGAAACGAAGGGATTCTTTGAATTTGAGGGTCTCTTCCAGCTGCTCCTGGTACTGTCCCCGGTAATTCTTTTGTTGTTGCTGATAACGGAACGCTGCTGCCTGCCGGCGTGTTTCCGCCGCTTTCACTCTCGCTGCCTGTGGTTTGAACCACAAGGGGATGGCAAGCCCGGCTTCCCATCCGTTGAAACGATTGCCGGATGCGGCTACTGGTGTACCGGATGGATGCAGCGGTGTGCCAATGAGCGTTTGGGTGAAGAAGCCGACGGTGATATCCGGTAGCAGCCGTTGTTGTTCTACCTTCCGCTGTTGCCCGGCTATTACGGCCTGTTGCCGGAACCATTGCAGGCCGGGGTTTTGTGCTACCACCCCGGTGTCCGCAGCGGGGAAGGAAAGTGGCCCGAGATGTTCTGCCGCTACCTGAACGGGAGTATCCGCATGCAGGAGCGTCTGGAGGCGGGTGCGGAACAACCGCTCATCTGCCCGTACCTGTTGCAGTTGTGTCCGTAGTTGCTGTAGCTGGCTTTCGGCCGAGGTTTTTTCCAGCAAAGCGCTTTCCCCGGTACGGAATTTCACCTGCGCAGCCCGTGCAAACTGTGCGAAGAGGGAATCCTGCATTTGCAGCTGCTCCTGCAGGGCGCGGAGATATTGCAGCTGATAGTAGGCAGCTTTCACCTGGTAGATCAGTTCATTCCGGGTGATGGCCATTTGCAGCTCGCTGCCTTTTACATCGGCATCCGCCAGTTTTGCCTGCGCTCCGAAAAGGGTGGGAAAAGGAATGTTCTGGGTAACCCGGATGTTGTTGTCGTTCTTCACATAACTGTTATACTGGCCGTATTGCAGCAGGAAGTTGGTTTTTCCTATATCCGTAGCCGTAGCCCGTAACTGTTTGCCTGCATCTACTTCCTTTTGCGCCGCCTGTATCAGCTTGTTCTGTTGCAATGCAGTGTTGATGCATTCCTGCAGGGACAAGGGTTTGTCCTGTGCCTGAAGACTGCCGCCAATAGCCAGCAGCGGGAGAAGGAGCAGGGTGACCATCGGTTTTTTCGGCCGGATCTTTTCGAAATAGATATATAACACCGGCAGCACGATGAGCGTTAGCAAAGTGGAAGTGACCAGTCCGCCGATCACTACGGTGGCCAGCGGTTTCTGCACTTCGGCGCCGGCTGTGCTGGAAAGGGCCATCGGCAGGAAGCCCAGGGAGGCCACGGCGGCTGTCATCAGCACGGGCCGCAAACGGAGACGGGTGCCTTCAAACACCACCTGTCGCAGGTCTTCTACGCCGCTTTTCCTTAACCGGTTAAATTCCCCGATCAGCACAATCCCGTTCAGCACGGCCACGCCAAACAACGCAATGAACCCTACGCCCGCGGAGATACTGAAAGGCATGCCGCGCAATACCAGCGCGAATACTCCGCCGATAGCCGCCATGGGAATAGCTGTGAAGATGAGGATGGCATGTTTCACGGAGCGGAATGTGAAGAACAGTAACAGGAAGATGAGGGCGAGCGCCACAGGCACGGCAATGGATAAACGATCCTGCGCTTCCCGGAGGTTCTCGAACTGCCCGCCATACGTAATGAAATAACCGGGGGGAAACTTTATATCCCGGTCGATCTTCTCCTGCACTTCTTTAACAGTACCGGCAATATCCCTGCCACGTACGTTGAATCCCACAATGATACGGCGTTTGGCCGCTTCCCGCTGGAGCTGGTTGGGGCCGGGCCGGTATTCGATATTGGCGAGTTGCTCCAGCGGTATTTGATTGCCGTTGGGAGCGGTGATGTAAACATTCCTGACATCGTGGATGCTCTCGCGGTTCTGAAGGGTGAAACGTACTACGAGATCATAACGACGCTGACCTTCATACACGAGCCCGGCGGATTGCCCCGCAAAAGCGGCGTTGATGGCCTGGTTCACCGTGGCAACGTCCAGGCCGTATTTGGCGAGGAGATCGCGATTGAGGGTGACTACGATCTGCGGCAGACCGGTGATCTTTTCGAGGTAAAGGTCTTTGGCCCCTTCTGTGGCTGAAACGATCTTGCCTACCTGTTGGCTCAGGCGGGTGAGGGTTTCGAGGTCTTCCCCGAAGATCTTGATCCCCACATCCTGCCGTACTCCGGAGATGAGCTCATTGAAGCGAAGCTGGATGGGTTGGGAAAAGCCGAAATTTACACCGGGGATGGCTTCCAGTGTTTCCTGCATTTTCCCAACCAGCTCTTCCCTTGTACGGGCAGAAGTCCATTCCTTCTTGTCCTTCATGATCAGCATCACGTCTACCGCCTCCATGGGCATGGGGTCGGTAGGTATTTCCGCGGAGCCGATCTTGCCCACCACCTCCTTCACTTCGGGGTAATTTTTGAGTAACAAATCGGATGCAAGGCCTGTTTTATCGATGGATTCGGAGAGGGAGCGTCCTGTGGCAAGGCGCATTTCGATCGCGAAATTGCCTTCTTCAAGCGTGGGAATGAACTCCCCGCCGAGATGCATGAATGTGATAAGACTGACAATGAACAAGGCAATGGCCACGATGGTGACCAGGAGTTTCCTGCGTACGGCGCCGCGTATAACGGGCGTGTATACACGCTGAAAGAGATCCATGATCCGGTCGGAAAAGGTTCTTTTATGGGATATGCGCTTGCTCAGGAACAGGGCGCTCATCATGGGCACGTAGGTCAGGGAGAGGATGAAAGCGCCAAGGATGGCGAAGCTGACGGTTTGCGCCATCGGCCGGAACATCTTGCCTTCAATACCGGTCAGGGCAAGAATGGGCAGATATACGATGAGGATGATGATCTCTCCGAAAGCAGCGGAGTTCCTGATTTTGCCGGCGGAAATATAAACCTCCTTATCCATCTGCCCCTGATCGAGTCTGCTCAGCTTACTCAACCCAAGGTGATGCATGGTCGCCTCCACGATAATGACCGCTCCGTCCACGATCAGTCCGAAGTCGATCGCACCAAGACTCATCAGATTACCGGAAACACCGAATAATTGCATCATAATAATGGCGAAGAGCATCGCCAGCGGAATAACGGAAGCCACAATGAGCCCGGCACGGAAATTCCCGAGGAAGAGCACCAGCACAAAGATCACAATGAGCGCCCCTTCGATGAGATTCCTGCTAACCGTGTCGATAGCACGGCCAACAAGTTCGCTGCGGTTGAGGAACACTTCCAGCTCTACGCCCTCAGGAAGCGATTTCCGGATCTGTTGTATCCGCTTCTCCACATCTTTTACAACAAGGTCGGCATTCTGGCCTTTGAGCATCATTACGATGCCGCCTACCGCTTCCCCATTCTTCCTGCTGTCAGCATGCGTGAGCGCGCCATACCGTACAGCTTGTCCGAAGCGCACTTCCGCCACGTCGCGGATCAATACGGGAAAGCCCTGCAGGGTGTTGGTGACAACGATCTTGCTGATATCGTCGAGCGTGCCTACAAGGCCTTCGCTGCGAATGAAATAGGCATTGGGTTTTTTGTCGATGTACGCACCGCCGGTATTCTGGTTGTTCTTTTCCAGTGCAGTGAACACATCGTTGATACTGAGACGGAAACTCCGGAGCTTGTCGGGATCCAGCGCGATCTCATACTGTTTAAGCATCCCGCCGAAACTATTCACTTCAGCTACGCCCGGTGTGCCAAGCAGCTGCTGCCGGACGATCCAGTCCTGCACGGACCGCAGTTCCATGGCATCGTATTTTTTCTCGTAGCCCGGTTTGGGATGGAGCACATATTGATAGATTTCACCCAGACCGGTGGAAACAGGTGCCATTTCCGGGCTTCCAACGCCTTCCGGGATGCGGCTTTTCGCTTCGCCCAGCTTTTCGTTCACCTGCTGGCGCGCCCAATAGATGTTCACGTCGTCATGAAATACGATGGTCACAACGGACAGCCCGAAGCGGGAGATGGAACGAATCTCTTTGAGCTCGGGAATGGTGGCCATGGTTTGTTCCACCGGGAAAGTAATAAGCCTTTCCACTTCCTGTGGCGCCAGGGACGGGCTTTGTGTGATCACCTGCACCTGATTGTTGGTGATGTCCGGCACTGCATCGATAGGCAGGCGGGTGAGGGAGTATACACCCCAGATAATTAAAGCCAGGGTGAACAGCCCGATGATCAGTTTATTGTAAATAGAGAATCTGATAATCTTGTCGAGCATGATAGCTTGATTTACCGGTATACGCGAAATGCACGTATAGCCTTATACGTAGTAAGGAAATTCGGGTACTGGAAATTCAGGTATCAGCAGGAGCGGGGAGGTTGCCAGCATGCGTTGTGGTAATCGCGCACGGGTGGGCATATGAAAGTGTTGGGGGGAACAGGGAGTATATCGGTCTTGATGGCGAAATGAAAGCCTTTGGGCAATGCGGTAGATACAGCGCAGCAGTAACAAACGCAGAACGGAGAACAAAGATCGGTATCGGCTTCCTGATCGGTATGCGGCATATGAACCGATGCCATCTGCGCTTTTTCAGCGGAGCAGACGGAACTGCGGTCCGCACAGGGCCGGCCGGCGCAGAACACGATCCATATACTTAACAGAAAGCAGATGACCTTCATGGCTGCAAAACTATAAAAAAATGCCCCCGCCGTCTAAAGTATTTTTACAAGATGGTTGCAAAAAGGCTGTTTTTTTGTATAAGGAATGTTAAAATGGTAGAACAACGTTTATAGGTGCAGGTTATTGAGATCATTTCATTTTTTTATAAACAAGATAAATTACTTATTTTTCATATAGTTCACCAAGTACTCTCCCATGACCCATTGCAAGAACTGCGGACAACCCCTGCATAGAAATTTCTGCGCCGGATGCGGACAGAAAGCGGATACCCATCGTTTTACGATCCATCACCTTATGCATGAACTAATCCATGCCGTAACGCATGCCGATAAAAGTGTTTTCGGATTTGTAAAGGTGATGATCACGCATCCCGGGGAAACCATTCGTAATTATCTGGCCGGCCAGCGCAAGCGATATTTTAATCCTTTCACCGCCTTCATCCTTGCACTCGGGATAGAGCTGGTGGTGGCAGGAGTGTTGCAGCGGCATCCGCCTTTACACGCTATCCCGGAAGAGCAGCGGCGGTATGCGGTGGAAGCCTGGGTGCATCATAACCTCAAGTTATTATTCATATTCCTGTTACCTGTATTGTCCCTGCTGACCTGGTCGTTTTACCGGAAATATAATTATGCGGAGCATTTTGTCATGAATGTATTCAATGCCACGATGATCTCGTTGTTCTATGTTGTCTTCTACCTGCTGGGCTGGGCTATGCACTGGCCGGAAAAGATCATGTTGTTCGTACAGTTTGGGGTTTCATATGTTTATTATGTGTATGTGATACGTGGACTCTTACCTGGCTTCCCGTTCTGGAAGATTATCTTATACCAGCTGATCATCACCTTGTTGTGCTTTGCTTTCAATTTTTTCCTTGTAGGCATATCACTGACGCTCTTCTTTCATGGATGATTTATGTGTAAACAGGCTACCGATGGGCATTTGATCCTATCGGGTGTAATTTCCTTTCGTTAACGTAAATTTAATCTATACATAATTTTTGTTTTAAAGCTTTTTAAATAATTTTAAACCGTGAACGAAAAGAGATGTAATAGAAAATTGTCTATTTCGTAACTTCTTTTTCATTTATTCGTTTATTTTGTGGAATTGTAGGACATATCTATTGACAGGTATCTGTGAGCGATGTATCTTTCATCCCTATATACCTCTGATAACAAGGTGTCGGCATAATTTTGACAGTATCCACGAGAATCAATATAAACAGGCATGCAATCCCTTGAATAATTTTCAAACAAACACTTAATCGTCAACCACGTTAAACAATGATGTACAAATCACGATCAGAAAACTATGGCTGTATGATAGTGCGGAAGTATAGGCGTAACGATGAATTAATATTCCAGTAACATTGAGATTTTTATTTTGCACTGTCAAATACTGACCAGATAATTGTAGTGCTGCCATGCCGGGAATGATATGATAAGCTTATAAATACGGAAACTTCATATCAGTTTGTAGAGAGACAGGAAAGTTCCACCACGCAATTCATTTCTTTTTGACAGTTCAGTTTGTGCAAACCGCATCCCGATTTTAAAAATGAGCGGAAGATGCTGTGCGGGATAGCTATGTCCATACCCCAACGGGTAGCCAGTTCTTTTTAAGTGTAAAATTGATAGTCTATGACATATTTCTACCCATGTTCAAACAGGAGCACGGCTTTTATGCTCGGTCTGCTGTTGACGGGAGTAAGCGCCCTGGGGCAGCAAAAACTATACAAAAAATCGGATTCAACGAACAACGGCGCCGGCAGTGAGCTGAGCCAAAGGCTGAAATACGTGAAGCCCAATGCACGGGATACTGTCGGCTATTTACCGAACAGCGAATTCCTGTTGCAGCGTGACGGCGCCGTATCTACGCTGGACCTGCAGGAGGTGCGTAAACTTCCCTACACCGGTGTTGGCCAGATGCTGATGGGAAGGGTAACGGGGGCGGATGTACGAATCCCGAGCGCGGAACCCGGTAAACGCAGCAGCGTTTTCATTCGGGGTGCATCCGGCCTTTTACTGAAGAATGGCGATGTTTTCGGCGCGCAGCCAACGTATATCGTGGATGGTATTCCCCTGATCAACGATCACGCATTTGCATATGATATCCAGCGGTTCGATTTTAACCGCCTCGGTACGGAGATCGATCCGCTTGCATTCCTGGATGTGAATGATATGCTGAGCGTGGAAGTGCTGAAAGACTTTGCGGCGAGCGCTAAGTATGGCCCGCTGGCGGCAAACGGGGTGATCAACATCACCACCCGCGGGCCACGCAGCGGAGAGTTGAAAGTAGAGCTCAACGGTTACGCCGGCATCTATCTCAAACCTTCGGCCAATGTGATCAACGGTCGCTGGGAAAGGGATTTCCGCATGCCTTTCTACCAGAAATACGCTACCGCTGAGCAATACCGGAACTTTCCCGCTTACCTCGCGGACTCCACCAACGGACAGTATTACGGACATGCGAACTGGGATGAGCTGTATTACCGCAATGGCTGGGGAACCGGCCTGCAGGCTGCCGTGAGCGGCGGTAACCGGCTGGCAAACTTTCGGTTCAGCGTGGGGGAAACTTCCCAGCAAGGGGTGGCGGACAGAACGGGTATGCAGCGTTATGATGTGAACTTCGGCATCAATGTGCGCCCCACGAAGAACCTGCTCTGGTCCACTTTCATCAACGCCGGCGTTGTAACGCGTAAACGGAATCAGAGCCTGCGGGACCGGATGGGGGATGAGGATTATATCCTGAACCTCGAGCGGCCGCCATCTCCCGATAAACAACTCCTCAATTTATATTACTACTACCTTGATGAGCGGGGACTTGACCGTAACAGGAATAACAGCATCCGGGTGATGAATAATGTGCAGTACACCTACCTCAACCACTTCCGGTTCAATTCCCGCTTTGCCATCGATTATGGACAGAATTTCAGAGACCTGTTTATCCCTACCACCGTCAGCGATGGCAATAACTTCGTATCCAATTTTGACGGACTGCAACGGCGTTTGCTGTTCGATAACTCCATGGAGTATACGAATATCTTCGCAAGGAAACATCGTTTATCCGTTACTGTTGGGCAGTATTCCCAATGGGATCAATGGCGGTATAATTACGGGAAGGCGTATAAGGGCAAAAGTGATTATATCAAGATTTACCAGCCTGGTACGGATGCAGATCACAACAGCCCTTCCAACAACCTTCGTCTTACCGCCAACTTTAAAGACCGCATCAAATCCAATCTCGCGTCTTTTTATAGCAATATCAGTTATGATCTGGCCGGCAAATATTTCCTCAACATATACCTCCGTAACGACGGAAGCTCGAATGTTTCCACGGATCACCGCTGGTTGTTCTCCCCTACGGTTTCCGCCGCGTGGAAGATATCCGGAGAAGATTTCCTGAAAGATGCTGCCTGGTTGAGCAACCTTCGTTTGCGTGCGAGCGCAGGCCGTGTAGGGCGGGTGTTCCAGGAAGATTTTTATAAAGGTGGTCCGATCTACAATGTGGAAATAGGATGGCCGGGTACACCTAATATTCCTACTTACAATGCCTTCCCGGTGATGAATGCCGCTTATGAAACTGGCTATGTATCTCCGGGGATCCGCTGGGCTTATGTACAACAACAGAATGTGGGCCTTGATGTAGGTCTTTTCCATAACAGATTGAATTTTTCTGTGGATGTATACAGGAAAGTGGACAAAGACCTGCTGATAAAGCTGCCTGTAATGGAAGAGCAAGGGTACTCCAGCGTGATCAAGAACGGGATGGATATCCTTAATTATGGCGGAGAGCTTACACTGGAAGCAAGTATCATTGAACAAAAAGATTTTGCATGGTCTTCTGCCATTACCGCCTCTGCCAATAAAACGAAACTGCTGGCCCTGCCTGATGGCTATACAGATATCCGCCTTGGCAACCGTCGTTTTGTCGTGGGCAAACCGGTGGACAAATACTGGCTGCTTATTAATGACGGTATTTATAACACCAATGCGGAAGTGCCGGCGGGTAGAACTTATCAGGGGTTACCAATGAAAGCCGGTGATCCAAAATGGAGAGATGTAAATGGAGATAATGTGATCGATGATAACGACCGGGTGATCACAGGTACTTACAATCCTGCTGTTCAGGGTGGTTGGGCCAATACATTCCGTTACCGGCAACTGGAGCTGAGTGCGCTGTTCGGTTACGCATTTGGCCGTAAGCTGATCAACCAGGCACTGGCAAGTCGCTTCGATTTTGTGAACCGGGGGGGGCAGGATAATATCAACAGTGTAAAAGAAGTGCAGTTCTGGACAAAACCTAAAGGAGACCTTGACCGTATCCCGCAATATAATCCCTGGAGCCCGGTATATGCCTATCAGCCTAACCAGACGCTTTTCCTCGAAGATGCTTCCTTCGTAAGACTGCGCTCTGTTACGCTCACCTATAATTTTATCAGCCAGTGGCTCAAAACCCGCGGAGTGCAACAGCTTCGGGTATATCTCACCGGGAATAACCTCCTTACCTGGACGAAATACAGCGGCGGCGACCCCGAGGCCTTCGATTACTTCGGATATGATCAGGGAGCCTATAACTGGCCGCAGCCCAGGAGCTTCACGTTTGGATTCAATTTACTGTTCTAATGTTTAAAAGAGTTTTTATGCGAAATATATGGATCGGGAGCCTGTTGTGCCTGATGGCTATAGGAGGGCTCTCATGCCAGAAAATGCTGAATGTGGATTCCACCCGTGCCGTAACGGAAGAGAACATGTGGAAATCAAAGAATGATGCCTGGGCAGGAAGTTTCGCCTGCTATGCATTGTTGCGTGCGGCCCTGGCGAACGAGAACGCGTACTGGGCATATGGCGAAATGCGCGCGGGCGATTTCACCGTTACCAAGCGGGGCGACCTGGAAGCGCTGCGTCGCAGTGAACTAACGGCGAACTACACCACAATGGATTCCTGGCGCGACTGGCGGCGTTTTTATGCGGCCATTGCACAGTGTAACCTGGCGATTGCCAAACTGCCGGGTATTCCGGCGCTGGATAACCGTTATTCAGTTACGGAAATGCAGCTGGACCTTGCGCAGGTGCGTTATGTGAGGGCGTTCATTTATTTCTATATTGTCCGCATCTGGGGAGATGTTCCCCTGATCAGGGACCCTTCCGACGGAACATTCACTCCTGTTGCGCGGGAAGGCTGGCAGAAGGTATTGGATTTTGCCGCAGCCGAAGCGCAGATGGCATTTGATAAACTCCCCTGGCAATATGACGGAAAATCGCCGGAGTCCCCGGGGAATTACAGGGGGCAGGGGATTTCCCACTGGAGGAGCATCCTGGCTACCAAAGGCGCTGCATTAACTTTGCTTGCGCACATTGCCGCCTGGAAGAAAGATTATCAGACCGCTCTGAATTATATCAACAGGATCACGGATAATCAAACGCTGAATAACTACAACTTTGTAACCACCGCCAACCTGGTGAAGTCAGAGGGATCTCCGTCTACTTTCCGCGGGCGTACGGACGAGAATATTTTCCAGGTGGACCTGAACCTGGACCATGCCGAGATATCCACCACGGGACAGCTGGAGGACTGGACGCTCAGGGCTCCGGATGTGCCGAAGAAAGAAGCGGAAATATATGTCAGCAAAGACAGTATCCTCAATATTTATAACGAGATCACAGATGAACGAGGGGCACTCTTTTTTGCCGACCTGGGCAGTATTAACCCCATGTTCTACAAGGTTAAACAGTTAAGCGCTGCACTAAAGAACCCGACGCTGCGTTTCTTTAACTCCGCTATCGTCATATTCCGTTATGAGGAGCTGATCCTGCTTCGCGCGGAATGCAAGGCCCGTCTTGGAATTGCAAGTGCGGTGGACGATGTGAATGCAGTTCGAAGCCGCCGGGTGTTGCCTAATCTCGCCAACACCATTACAGGACCTGCTTTACTGGACTGGATATTGCAGGAGCGCCGCAGAGAGCTCATCGGAGAGGGATGGCACTGGTTCGATCTCATCAGCTTTAACAAAATACCGGCTTATACCAAGCTTTCCGCAGAAGATGTGCGTAACGGAGCGGCCTATTGGCCATTGTCCAAATCCGCACTTTCGCTCAATCCTGCCCTTACTCAAAATAATTTCTGGAAATAATTGCTGCATATGAAAAACATATCTGCCTTTAAACTGTTGCTGACGGCGGGCGCCTTCCTGGTGGCCAGCGCTGCCTGCAAAAAGAATAACGAATATCGTGACGCGGAACCCGTGCGGGAAGTAAATATGAATACCTATGATTTTATCAAAAGCAGGAACAACGGATTATACGATACGCTTGTATACCTGCTGGACAAAACCGGGCTCGCCCAAAAGCTCAAAACCGGCAAGTATACTTTTTTCGTTCCGCAGGACTATAGCATCAGTGCTGCTATGTACAACCTCAACTTCACACGGGAAAAGCGCGGGGACAGAGGGAACTGGACGGTGGACAGTATTCGTATAGGCATCTGGGATACCCTGCTCACACGTTACATGATAGAAGGTATTTACAGCCTTGACTCTCTGATGATCGCCGATGGTGTTATACTGACCACACCTTACGGATACGAGATGAACGGGAAGGCCATTGCCACCACAGCTTCAGGTGTGGCTAAAAGTGGTTCGAAGGTGATACAGTACAGCGACAGGAATAATTCGCGGGTGATTAAGAACTGGGTGATGGCCACTACAGAATCCGCTAATCTCAAAACAACAAACGGGATCGTTCATTTCCTCGAGCCCAAACATATTTTCGGGTATTCTTCTTTTATTCCTATGGCATATCCCTCTGTGCGTACGCCGTATCAGGGTAAGCCCATCTATTTACCAGGCACTATCGAACTGGCGTACTTCGATAAAGGAGGAGAAACCGTGGCGTACCACGATGCCGACCCTACCAACAAAGGAACCGCTCGTTTCAGGATCGATGACGGGGTGGATATTGACAACTGCTCAGAAGGTCTGTATAACCTCGGATATACTGTAACCGGTGAATGGTTGAAATATACCGTAAAGGTTGATTTTGCAGGGATGTACTATTTACGTTCAAGAGCGGCCTCTCCGAACAGTAATTCTGTATTCCATGTAGAGCTGGATGATGTAACAGTGAACGGTCCCCAGGTAGTTCCGAAAACAGGCGGCTACCAGACCTGGGTTACGATAGAGGGTGGTAAAGTGTATCTCACGGAAGGGGTACATACCGTTACCTATTATGAGGAGACGGGAGGTTATAACGGCAGCAAGATCGGGTTTACGCCTGCTTTCCGGGTGCCCTTCAACGGCCAGCCCCTCCAGATCCCCGGTACGATCCCGGCAGCATATTTCGATTATGGTGATGAGGGCGTATCCTATCATGATACCGATGCTTTCAATAAAGGTTCAGCCAAGGCCGTTTTCCGCTTTTTTGAGGGGCCGGATATAGATATCGCCAATGAAGGTGGTTACAACATCGGCGGTACCGCCGCCGGAGAGTGGACGCTCTACACGGTGGATGTAGCCAAAACCGGTAGTTACCGCCTTGAAGCAAGGGTTGCTTCTCCATATACCACCGGCAAATTCCATTTCGAAATAGATGGCGTGAATATTACCGGGACCATGGCAGCGCCCAACACCGGCGCATACCAGACTTTCACGAATGTGACCAAAACGGTGACCTTGCAAGCCGGTCGTCATGATCTGAAATTCTATGCCGAATCTTCCAGCTTCAACATCGCCAAATTCAACTTCGTAGCGCTTTAATTCATTCAACATGCAAGCACAAGATCAACATATGAAAAAGATAAGACGGAAACCATGCCTTTTGCTCGCGCTGGCAGCGTGGCTGGTGGGCGGCGCAGGATGTTATAAGGACACTCTGCCCAAGGAGAAAGATCACCTGAGCAAAGACATGAACTATACGGTAGATAACTTTATTGCAAACCTTGGAAGGAGCAACGTGTTCATCAATATTTTCAATGCGGATTATTCAACGCAACCATTGGATTTCGCCATTGAGAACGTACGCGATGCCGCCAAAAAACCTACCGATGTGTTGCAGCAAATGGTAGATACCCGGCAATGGAAATCTTATTATTCCGGAGATGAAAAAACGATCACTGACATTGAAAGTAAACAACAGATCGTAAAACGGCCCGTGTTTGATATCCGGCCC
Source organism: Chitinophaga niabensis (assembly GCA_017849435.1). Lineage (GTDB taxonomy): Bacteria > Bacteroidota > Bacteroidia > Chitinophagales > Chitinophagaceae > Chitinophaga > Chitinophaga niabensis_A. The sequence continues at coordinate 113,830 of JAFIGY010000018.1, read as the reverse complement.
CATTCCGGTGAGCTGATCATCTGGAATACCGATTCCAATACGGTGCGCTACGGCAAATATTATTTCGACGTAAGAGTGAAAAATAAAGCAGGAGAACGCGTATTTACCAATATGGTACTGGATCTCCGCCGCCCGAAACCTTACGACCCCTACGAGTTCGATGATCTCACCGGTATCAGGAAGGATGTGACGCAGGGCGGCATCATCCGGCCCACGGAAATGTCAGGCGTAGTAGATAACCTCCGCAGGGATCTGCCGAAAGACAGTATGAATATTTACTTCGTGAAAACCGGCGCTGCAAAGAATACAGTAACCTTCAGGTTTGTTGATAAAGACTCCGTCGCTATCCCTTTGACCCGGTTCAACAATATGCGCTGGGACAGCCTCTTTTACCAGAGCAAGATGACGGGAACGGCTATACGATTCGGATTTAACCGGAAGATGAATAAAGACAGTACTGCAGTAACCTACGATATCACCTCGCCTTTCCCGACGCTGGCAGATGTTTCCAGCGGGCAGGATCAGGCCACGATCCGTTTCCCCTACAGCCGTATAGCCTACGGCCGGCGCACCAATGCCGTGATCGGGCTAACCTTCAGCATATTCGAGCCCGGTGAATGGACGGTAGTATTCAAATTCAGGCTCAATCCCAAATTCGAGGACGACTAAGTAAACTATCAACACTTAAATCCAACTGATCATGAATAAATTTTACCTTCAGATGCTGTCGTGCTGTATGGCCCTGCTGCTCGTAACAGGGCGCATGGCGTATGCCCAGCAAAAGATCACGGTAAAGGGGAAGGTAACAGATGCGCAATCCCACACACCCATTCCCGGGGTGAGCATCATGGACGGGACTACCAAAAAAGGGATCGGGGTAACAGATCCAAATGGTAATTATACGCTCACGGTGGACCAGAATGCTTTGTTGCTTTTTCGTTTCATCGGTTACGATGATAAAAGCATGAAAGTGACCAAGGCGGAAATGAACCTCACGATGCAGCCTGCCGATAAGTACCTTAAAGAAGCGGTAATCGTAGGTTACCAGACGCGGACCAAAGAAACGGTGACCGGGTCTGTGACCGTGATCTCCGGCAAAGACTTGCAGAACGTGCCTGTATCCAACCTGGAGCAATTGCTGCAGGGTAAAGTGGCAGGTATGAATATCCAGAATAATACCGGTGCGCCCGGCTTCGGGGGGACCGTTTCCATACGGGGTATTTCGCAGCTGAACATCACCGGCAGCGGTGATGAAGCCTATCTGGCCAGCAGCAACCCTTTGCTGGTGATTGATAACGTACCTGTGGATTATGACGGAGGGATTGACCAGTCCATGCTCCAGCCCGGTGCGGCTACCGGCCCGCTGGCATTGATCCCGCCGGAAGACATCGAATCTATCGAAGTGTTCAAAGATGCACAGGCCGCTTCACTATATGGCTCCCGCGGTGCGAACGGTGTAATTGTGATCACTACCAAACGCGGTAATTCCAATGTACCGATCATCAGTACCAACAACAGCGTGTTCGTCAATTTTCCGCCGCCCCTGCGGCCGGTATGGGGTGGTAGTAAGGAAAGAGATTTCCGCGTGTTCACCATTTTGAATTACACCCGAAGTGATGCAGAGGCCCGCAATTACCTGGACAATGCACAATTCATCACGGACAGTTTGAACGGTTTCTACAATAACAGTACAGACTGGCAGGGTTTGTTCTATCAGCGAACAGTGAATACCAACAACAACCTGATGATCAGCGGAGGGAACGCCAAGATGAACTACAAGGCGAACCTTGCTTACCAGATGAACCAGGGGGTGATCAAGAATACCGGTTTCAATAAATACAGTCTCAATATGCAGCTGAACTTCCAGCCGAACACGAGACTGCGTGTCAATGGGCAGTTATTCGGAGCGCTGGGGCAAAAGCAACGCGGTAACGGCGGTGGTCTTACCGGTAACGGCGCCGGTAATGCCTTTTCCTCTTCCCTGCTGCCAGGCCCTTCTCACTTCCTTGATTTCCCGGAGCTGAGAGCCTATCTGAACAACCTGGATGATAATAACACAGTGAACCTGCGAAGCTATGTGAGTCTGGATTATGAATTGATCCATGGTTTGCGTCTGACATCCGCAACATCTTATGATTATTATACTGATACCCGTGATCGTTTCAATCAGGCATTTTCAAACAACAACCAGACGATCATTTACGGTTATGTGGGAAGACGGGGAGAATTGAATTCCCGTAACGGTTTCAGCTATAACTTCAACTCCAATGCCGGCAACGTGGAGAAAGGCCATAATGTGCTGGTAAGCCTTTTCACGGAAACCAATATCCTGGAAAATGAACAGCATGTACGGGAAATGCGGAATGGACCCAGCGACTTTTACTGGGGGCCCAGGGGGTATTCTCCCCGTTTCTATCCCGGCAACCCCTGGAATGATGCGAGCAGCAAGAATACTAACGGTACATCCGCCAGTTCTATCTATCATGCTTTGAGCTGGGCTGCATTTGTATCGTACAACTTCCGCACCCGTTATACGATCGACATTTCTTATCGTGCAGATGGTAACTCCAGTTCAGGTACCGCCAGTCGCTATGCCATCAACCCATCTGTTGGTGTGCGCTGGAACTTTTCCAAAGAGAAATGGATCTCGCGCTTTAATTTCCTGGATTACGGTTCATTCCGTGCGAGTTATGGCGTGAACAGCCGGCCTGCTTCCACCCGCGTGAATTCGCTGGGTCTCTACCAGGTATATCCGGATTACAACAATATGCCTGCTATCGGGCCTGATTTCAGTATCATGCCCAATCCCTCCCTGGAATCGGAAAAAGCCTATCAGTTCAACTTCGGTTCAGACATGAGCTTCTTCAAAGGAAGGCTTAGCTTTAACTATGATACTTACTACAAGAAGACCTATAACATCCTCAGCGATCAATATCTGACAGACGTTACCGGTTATGGCACTGTGCAGGTAAATGGCGGGAGTATCGTAAACTATGGTCATGAGCTTGCTATCACGGTACGCCCCATCGCTTCTGTGAAACCGCAGGGGCTCCAATGGACCCTTACTGCAAACGGTGCACTCAATCGCAGTACGCTGGTATCGCTTGCCGGCGGCATGCAGCAATACCGCAAGGCTGACGGAGCGCCCTTCTACCTTGATTTCGCGCAGAAAGTAGGCCGCAATCCCACCAGCAATTACATCTTTCAAACGCAAGGGATCTACCAGCGGGATGAAGATGTACCGGTAGATCCTATTCGCGGCGTACGTTACAAATCCGGTCGTGGCAATGGCACACAATATTTCCGGGCAGGCGACCCGATCTGGCGCGATGTGAACGGAGATTACTTCCTCGATGAACGGGACGATAATGTCATCAGCGGTAACCCGGAACCCTCGGCCACGGGCGGTATTTCAAATACCTGGAGCTATAAGAACTTCTCTTTGAATATCTTCTGCTCCTACACCCTGCATCGCTCTGTGATGAACACAGCCATGACGGCACGCCTGCTCCGCCTTACACAACCGTATAATATCGACTATTCCGGTGATCCCGGCGGTACGATCAATATCTATGACCTTAGCCTGCTGAATTACTGGCAACATCCCGGGGATAATGCACAATACCCGAATATCTACCAGGTATACCGCAACGGGGAGATCAAACCTTTCAGGATGGGGCAGACGCTCTTTCAGGAAGACGGTTCTTATTTCAAGATCAACCAGATCACTTTGGGATATAACTTCCGGGATTTCGGTTTCATGAGAAGGGCTAAAGTGCGCACACTGCGGATGTATGCGACGCTGTTCAACGTAGCGATCTTCTCAAAGTATTCAGGACCCAACCCGGAACTGGTGACACAGCTCGGACGTGATAACATCAATGGTTATCCGACCGCCCGCAGCTTCACAGCAGGTATATCTGCAGAGTTTTAAATGATGAAAAAATTATGACTATGAAATGGTGGTATAAAATATTTTTTCCGGTGTTGGGCATCGTTGCGCTGGCTTCCTGCAAGAAATTCCTGGAGGTGGAGCCGAATGACCGCTTTACCGGTGCCGATTACTGGAAGAATGCGCAGGATGCGCGGATGGGCGTGAATGCGGCCTATAGTATCATGCGGACGAAGATTGCAGGCACTACAATTTACAATACTGGTGACTTCAGGGCCGGGAACTGGAACTGGTTTGCCAAAGTGAACTTTGCAGCGCTGGCCTCCAATCAGCTTTGGTCGTCTCAACTTGCAGCTGCAGATGCTCTGAACAATCCCCGTGAAACCTGGGGGGAGTTTTATAAATCCATCGCGGCCAGCAATATTTGCATTGACAAGATCAACAAGATCAAGGATGTTTCTTTGGGAGAAACGGAAAGACGTTCCCTCATCGGCGAAGCGCGTTTCATCCGCTGCTTCAATTATTACAACCTGGTGCTTTTGTATGGAGATGTACCCTTGCAGATGAATCCTTATGATATTTCACTAAAGCCCCGCAGCAGGATGCTCAACGTGCTGGATACCTGCATTGCTGACCTTATGCTGGCGGAGAAGGACCTGCCGGTTGCTTTCAATGATCCTACCGATCGTGCTGTGAGAGCAACAAAAGGAGCGGCCATGGCTTTGATGGCGCATATGTATATGTGGAAAGCCGGTTTCGATAAAGCAACGGCCAACGATTCTTATCAGAAGGCAGCGGACCTTTGCAGGCAGATCATAGATCTGGGGATCTACCGGTTATTGCCTTATACGAAGGAGCAGTTCCAGGAAATATTCAAAGGACGGTCGGAAGAGGGCATCTTCGAGATTTCGCTGGATGCCAATTACGGTAACGCTACAAGCCGTTTTATTCCGCAATGGGTACTGCATCAGCCCATACTGGCTTCCAGCAACTCGCTTTATGGCGGTTTAGGCAGTGAGATCACCTTGAAAAGGGAGTTTATGGATAAACTTTATCCGCAGGGAGAATCAGACGGACGTTTTACTTTATGGTTCGATGATCCGTATTGTACTGTGAACCCTCAATCCGCCATGTTCCTTAAATTTTCATCCATACCCGATCCTACAGCCCGCTCATTTGATGCGAACCAGATTTACTTCCGCCTGGCAGGAATTATCCTGCTTAGGGCAGAAGCACTGGCAGCGCTTGGAAATAATGATGCGGAAGCCATATCCATGCTGAATGAGATCCGCCGCCGTGCAAATGCAACCGAATATACCGGTGGCGGCGGAAAACCTTTGCAGGATGCTATTTTCAGGGAAAGAACGAAGGAATTGATGGGAGAAGGACAGCGTTGGTATGATCTCGTGCGTACGGGCCGTGTGCTGGATATCAACGAATGTGAGAATTACCTCACACAAGACGTCTTTGAACGCCGCGGCTGGACCTGGCCCATTCCCAAAGACGCTATCAAGGTCAATCCCCTCATCACACAAAACGCTTATTGGGCGCAATAATGCATTAAACACATCGTACTATGAAGAAATTCCTACTATGGCCTCTGGCAATGATCGGCATGGTGCTGTTACTGCAGGCCTGCAAGAAGAACGACTATTACGTGGATGGCGGTCTTGCCAATCCGAAATACAAAGGCACGATCTACGACTATCTCACCGAGAAATCGTATTACTTTGATACAATCCGCTATATCGTTGAAAAAGCAGGATTGAAAGATATGCTCAGCACGGATACTGTCACTTTTTTCGCACCTACGGACGATGCTATCAAAGATGCCATGAACCTGCTGAACAGAACAAGATATCAGAACGTGGAAGATTCCGTATACCTGCCGGACATTGGGCCGGAAGTATGGCGGAGATTCCTCGGGATGTATATCATGAAAGGCAAACGGCTGGCGGCTTCCTTTCCCCGCATGAATCCTGACAACATCGCCGCCTATCCCGGTATCAATTATGTGATGCTGGACGGATATATCCTGAACATCGGTCTGATCTACGAAAACTATAAAGGTGTGGAAGCCGTGGGCGCGCGTATCCTCAATCTGACGGATGTAACCTATGACCCCGCCGTATTCCGGAACAATCCCAGCATCCGGGTGGCCAGTTCTGATATACAGCCGGTGAACGGAGTGATCCATGCTTTGAAAAACAAGCACGTCTTCGGGTTCCGGGAAGGGGAATTTGTGCGGGTTGCACAGGATTATTTAAGGTCTAAATAACAATGCGGATGAAAAAGATGATATATAGCTCGGTTCTTTTTGCAATGCTGGTCGCGGCCTGCAGGAAAGAATCCGTGAACAGTAATGGTAAGAATCCATACGGAGACCCTGTTCTGCCCTCCATTACGCTGAAGACGGAGAACGGAACTTCGCCGGACAGGGGATATGTGAATGATCTCATTACCATCAAGGGAAAAGGCTTTCTGTCACATAAAGATGATCTGCTTCTCCAGTTCAATGGTACGGCAGCTACGATCGTGGAGTTAACGGATACGACTGCCAAAGTGCGTATCCCTGAACTGGCCAGCAGTGGCCCCATTTCAGTGCAGGTTGGGCAGGAGTATTACTTCGGCCCGTACTTCCAGGTATTTGGTCCTTTGCAGATGGATACGATCTATCCCAGTTCCCGCGGCGCCAGCAGCAGCATCAATACGATCACTGCGCTGCCGGATGGAAAATTCCTGATCGGCGGTTCATTCAACAACTATGATAATGCCAATATCGCAGGTGGTACGAATGGCGTAGCGCGGATCAATCCCGATGGCACCCTCGACCGCACATTCACTTACGGCTACCAGACTGGTCCTGGTGGTACCGTGAGTTCCTCCGTGTTCCTGCCGGCAGATCAAAAATACCTTGTAGCAGGGAATTTCACCCGCTACGCCACCGCAAAGAACGTATTCAGCATCGCCAGGGTGAATTTCAACGGTACGCTGGACAGTGCGCTCATCGAGCTGCCCTCCCAGAACCTGGCCATTGGCTCTTCCCTCGCAGGCGGTGTTTCCGGAAGCGTGAACGGATTACACCTGCAACAGGATGGCAAGTTCATCGTAACCGGTTCCTTCCGTTATTATGTGAAGCCGAATTACAAACTGGTGTCTGTTACAGGCATGGATTCCCTCCACCTGGATTCCACCCTGATGAACTACATCGCCCGGATGTATCCTGATGGCACGCTGGATACCTCCTACAATTATGACCTGGTGAACCATCATGGTGTTGAAACTGTGAACGCAGCTATTAATGCTTCTACCTTGCTGCCGGATGGAAAACTATTGATAGCCGGGAATTTTACGAAATTCAATGGTCAGAGTGTTGGCCGCATTGCGCGTATCAATACGGATGGTACGCTGGACGCGACCTTCAACACCGGCAGCGGTGCAGATCTTTCCATACAGGACATTTCCGTGCAACCGGACGGGAAGATACTGGTCGCAGGTTTGTTTAACCGTTTTAATGGTGCAAAGGCCCAGCGGGTAGCCCGCCTGAATGCGGATGGCTCACTGGACGCCACTTTCAGTGTGGGGAACGGTCCGGATGGGAATGCCTACAAAATAGGGCTTATGCCGGGAGGACAGGTGATCATCACCGGAAGCTTCCGCAAATTCAACGATATTGTGCGGAATAATTTTGTGGTGCTGAACGCAGATGGAAGTATTCATCGTACCTACAATACCAACGGAGGGATCACCCTTGGCCAGGATGCTTCCCTGGGTGGTGTAAGCAGGATATTACAGCAGCCGGCTAATAAATCCATGCTGATCATTGGCAGTTTCACGAAGTTCGACTACCGGATTGCCAACCGGATTGTGCAGTTGAAGTATCAGTAACAGGTATCTCAAAATCCTTTAACTTTAAAGGACAAACGAAAACCTGGTCGTCATGAAAAAAATACTGTTCCTTTTCGCTCTGGGCATGTCCGTCTGTCTGGGTGGAGCTTATGCCCAGAGCAAAAAGGAGTCTGCCGGATCCGCCCGTGAGCGGCACAAGAAATTCTGGAAGAAAGTCGGGAAAGATCAGCGCGACTTCTGGAAAGGAGAGCATGAGCGGCATGTGAAGGCCAAAGAGGCCAGAGATGCCCATGTGAAGAAAAAACCGCGCAAACATCCCCCTAAACCCTACAACCCCTTCAAAAAGAAGAAAAAATCCTGACCCCGCCTGTAACCTTTTCGTCTTTTCTTCCTCTAATCCGGGAAATTAAAAACAGTTGGTCATGCTGGCATTCTGGACAAACCTGCCTTTCCTTCTCATATTCCTGATAGCGGGGATCGCTGTACTCTATTACCTCCGAAATGCGCACAAGGAGAAAATAGAGCTCATCAAAAAAGGGGAGGGGCTTGTGAATCAGGATGCCCTCCGGCGGTGGCATACATCGCAGTTCCTTTATTATTTTTCGGCGTAGGGTCGTTATTGTTCTATCTCCTCATCCGGAATAAATAACCATTCCATGATGGAGGAGCTGATCCGGAAAGCCAGGGACGGAGACGAACAGGCGCTACGGCTTATTCTTCTTCACCGGCTTATAATACCGCCGTTTTCCACCGCTCTTCCTGTTCCCGCCTGCGGGCTTTTCCCCGCCGCCACCAGGTTTACGCATCTTGGGCTTGTACTCCGGTGCAGGCCCGAGTTCCGCCGGTACCGGTACTTTCGTCACCTCATGCCCCAGCAATTGCTCGATCCTTGCGAAGCGGTTTTGTTCCTTGGGAGCAATAAACGTATAGGCGGTACCGTCAGTAGCTGCTCTCGCCGTACGGCCGATGCGGTGAATATAGTCCTCTCCGTCGTTGGGTACATCGTAATTGATCACGAGGTCGATCTCTTCAATATCGATCCCGCGACTCAGGATGTCAGTCGCTACCAGCACATTGAGCTTCCGATTCTTGAAATCGAGCAGGGTTTGCTCCCGCTTGTCCTGCTCCAGATCGGAATGGATCTCATCCACAGAAAACCGCGCCCGCTTCAGTACATGCGTCAGCTGCTTTACACTCTGCTTCCGGGAACAGAAAATGATCACACTTTCTTTCTTCCTGGGTTCAAGGATACGTTTTATCAAAGGTGCCTTTTGCTCTTCATATACAACAAAGGCTTCCTGCCTGATCTTCTCCGGTGGCTTGGAAATGGCGATATTCACCTGCTCCGGTTCACGGAGTATCTTCAGGGCCAGCTTCCGCATCTTGTCAGGCATCGTAGCCGAAAAAAGCAGAGTCTGGCGCTCCTTGGGCAGATAAGAGATGATCTTTTCGATATCGTCGTAAAAACCCATGTCCAGCATACGGTCCGCTTCATCCAGTATCAGGTACTTCAGTCCCTGCAGCTTTACATATCCCATGTTCAGATGCGCGATCATGCGGCCCGGTGTGCAGATCACAACATCCGCTCCGGAAGAAAGCGCTTTCTTTTCCACCGCAAAGGATGCGCCGTCTCCACCACCGTATACCGCAATGGAACTGACATTCGTGAAATAGCTCATCCCCTCCAGTGTTTGTGCGATCTGTACAGCCAGTTCCCGTGTAGGCACAATGATCATGGAATTGATCTGGCTGGCATCGTGCGTATGCGTAAGGAGGTTCTGGATGGTGGGGAGCAGGAAGGCAGCGGTTTTGCCGGTGCCGGTCTGGGCAGAAGCAATGAGGTCTCTGCCGGATAATATAATGGGGATCACTTGCTCCTGGACGGGTGTGGCGTTTGTATAGCCCATCGCATCTATGCCGTCCAACAAATCATCATCAAAGTCAAATTCGTGAAAATACAAGGTATTTATTCGTTTTTATTTATATAGGTAATATGTAAAGATAACGGTTTGGAGGGAAAAGTCCTTATTTTTGCCCGCATGCAGCTTTTTCGTTTGTTACTGACCATATCTGTGACCTGAGGGCCGAAGCCCTCAGATCAGTTACGACTGTTTTAATTGTACTGCTATTTCCGCCAGTTTCGCTTTCTGCCGGGAGATCCGCCTTCCCCGGAAAAAGAGGTAAAGGTTGAAGAACAGCATCACACCGAGATATACGCAGAAAGCTCCCAATTTGTAGCTGAGCGCCTCCAGCATGGTTCTGTCGCTGATAATCTCCCATCCTATTTTCATGAAGTAGAAAGCACATCCGAGATTCAACAGGTAAAATCCCGTTTCAAACAATTTATTGGTAGCGGCAGCAATGTCTGATTTGCCGTGAAAGATATCCAGCATGAACACCTTACTGTTCTTGAATAAAACATGCGCTACAAACCACGTCAATGTTATAACAACAGGTAAATAGATAAGGTAGGCGATGAAGTTGTAAGAGGGTTGCATATACTTGAATTTATGAATGAGTGAATGTTTTTTTCTGTTTGCCGATAAGATAGATCGCGATCATATTGCAGAAATGAATGACGGCCAGCGTCAGGATGATTCTGCCGGTCATCACAGTGATGCTTGTCAGCAGCTCCGTTCAGTTACGGATCGTGTCCCAGGTGCTGATCATCAGGGCCGCATATCCCAGGTTCAGGAGATAATAGCCCACCAGTAGTATTCGGTTGATAAAGTCCGTCAGCGCCACATCGTTCCGCAGCAGGTTGAGGATGTAAATGCGCCCGTTCCGGAAGAAGATGAATCCCACACGCACCGTAATCAAAAAGGTAGATGATATAGGCCAGCGTGTTCATAGCACAAATTTATTTATAATTTCCAAACTTTCAAAACTTTCTGAAATATAATTCCGGGTGAATAAACTGTAAAGAAAAGAGGAAGGTTACTTTTTGCGGGAAGGTTTACGCTCCTGGGCCAGGAAGTCCTCCAGCGCATCCAGCTTCCGGGTCCAGAAGATGCGGTATTGTTCTGCCCAGGCGGACACTTCTTTCAATTGCTGCAAATGCGCTTCGCAATAACGTTCACGGCCTTTCTGTTTGATGACCACCAGTCCGCATTCGGTGAGGATGCGTATATGTTTGGATACAGCGGGTCGGCTGATATCGAAGTTTTCTGCAACAGCATTCAGGTTCAGGGATTGTTGGGCCAGCAGATGAATGATCTTTCTGCGGGTAGGATCTGCGATGGCCTGAAATACGTCTCTTCTCATTTCCATAATTCCGGATAATTTATGTCACCTTTTGGTTACAAAATTATACCCAAACCCCAGGCTGCGCAAATTTATTTTTGAAAGGAATAACGGCGGCCGCTTTTCAATTGATCATATATAGTGTCAACCAAAATCCCTGCTCATGCCTCGAATTCTACGTGTCTTTCTTTTATGCATCCTCACCCCCTGGCTGGCAAAAGCCCAGCACGCCCCCAAGAGGGAACTGCGCGGCGCCTGGGTGGCTACTTATTCAAATATCGACTGGCCCAACAAAACGCAAACGCCTGCCCAGCAGCGAACGGCCTTCATCACCATCGCAGATCATCACAAGGCTACCGGCATGAATGCGATGTATGTGCAGGTACGCAGTCAATGTGATGCTTTGTACAATAGTCCCATCGACCCCTGGTCCGCAGACCTCACCGGAACGCAGGGCGTTGCTCCCAACCCTTTGTGGGATCCGATGGAGTTTGCGATCGCCGAATGTCACAAACGAGGCATCGAGTTCCATGCCTGGCTCAATCCTTACCGCGCTGTTGGTAATACCGGCAACCTTCCGGGCTTTGCGGCCACGCATGTGGCGAAACGCCATCCGGAATGGCTCCTGAGCCAGGGGACATTACGCGTACTGGATCCGGGGTTGCCGGAGGTAAGGGATTATATCATCAGCGTGATCTGCGATATGGTGCGGCGGTATGATATGGACGGTATTCATTTCGATGATTATTTCTATCCTCCCGCACCCGCTCCCGGTGTTACGCCTTATAACGACGATGCCACTTTCGCCGCTTATCCCCGGGGATTCACCGTGAAAGCAGATTGGCGCAGGGATAATGTGAACCTCCTCATCCAGCGGGTATATGACAGCATCAAAACCATCAAACCCTGGGTGAAGTTCGGTGTTTCCCCTTCGGGCATTTACCGTAACAGCACGAACCCCGCGATCGGTACGCCTACATCGGGCCTGGAGCACTATACCACACTCTTCGCAGATACCCGCAAGTGGTTACAGGAAGGATGGGTGGATTATCTTATGCCGCAGGTGTATTGGTACATGGGCCAGCCGGGCGCGAATTACGCCGCGGTAACGCCCTGGTGGAACAATAATTCGTATAACCGTCACATTTATATCGGCCTGGCAGGATACAAAGTAGGGGATACAACAGCAGGCATTCCCTGGAAATATCCGACGCAGATACCGGACGAGATCCGGCTGAACCGCAGTCTGGCGAATGTATACGGCCAATCGGTGTACAACACCAACAGCCTTCGCTCCAACAAGCTGGGCTTCCGCGACTCCCTGCGACTGAACTTCTACAAAAAACCAGCGCTGCTCCCGGCCATGCCGTGGCGGGATAACGTTGCCCCCAATGCCCCCTCGGCCCTGGATGCACAACAGTTCGGAACGGATTCCGTGTTGCTTCGCTGGACCAATAACGCGGATGCCGCCAGTGAAATGGACAGAGCCCGCCAGTTCGTGATCTATCGCTCGGAAGATCCGGTGATCGATACCACCACCGCGGATCAGATACTGGCGATCACTTCACAGGCGGATACGGTGTATACGGACAAAACCATCGTTCCCAACACCACCTACTATTACACCGTTACCGCACTGGATCGCTTCCACAATGAAAGCATCGCATCCAATCTTTCCGCCAACCTCGCGCCGGATATCCTTTGCGCAGGCGACCAGGAATTGATCGGGGACTCCGCCTGCACCGCGGTATTGCCGGATTACAGGTCCCTCGCCGTGGTGAACGATCCGAGAGGCGTAACCCTTACGCAATGGCCCGCTGCGGGCAGTAAAGTACATCATAACGATGTGATCCGCCTCATTGCTGCCAATGCCGGCAGCCGTGCGGATACCTGCAGCTTTGCAGTGACGCTGAAAGACACACTGGCGCCGCTGATTTCCAATATATCCACACATCCCTTCATCCTGAATGTTCCCAACAGGAAAATGCAGGATATAACGGTGGATTATACACTGACGGATTGCCATGCAGCAACGGCCACACTTTCCATTACCAGCAACGAAGCCGGCACAGGGGCGGACTGGGAAGTGCTGGATGCCCGTCGCATAAGGCTCAGAGCTGAGCGGAATATGTATGGCAACGGTCGCATTTACACGATCACCATTACCGCCACGGATGCTTCCGGCAATACCAGCCAACAAACCACTTCCGTGATCGTACCGGGCAACAAACCCTGGACGTACGCGGATGGTCTGGCAGTTACGGCCATGCCCAATCCCACCTTCCATCAATTCACGTTGTTGATGACCAGCAAACATCAACTACCGATCAGTATCCGCGTATATAACAATGCCGGCCAGCTGATGGAAACCCGTGATAACATCGCTCCCAACAGCACGCTCACGATCGGAGCGGATTATCATAGTGGCATTTATTATGTGGAGATCATCCAGGGACCAAAACGACAAATACTTAAACTCATTAAACTGGGGCATTGATCCTGTGAATGAAGAGGCCGTCTCAGCAGTAATTCTGGGACGGTTTTTCATTTTTAGGGGATAAAAGGAGATGAGGCAATAATTTTCAGGAAGGAGACAAAAGAGGATCGTAATGGTAAGGCAAGCGATTGTATGCTAAAGCCAGCAGGCCAGTTTCGACATTTACTTTTTCCAGCTCCCGAAGCAAGAAGCGCTTAAAGTGATGGTTGTATTTAATGTTTGCAAAGACCGGTTCAGTATCAAAGCATCGTTGTTTTCGCTTCCGGATACCTCGCTTGGACCTCAGCCGCTTATCGGCCTGTTGTTTTAATTTGACAGTCGGAAAAACAGGCTTAGCGCAGAAATACGATCACATTTTCCCAAAGAATCCGGCAAGCTCCCTGGAATAGACCTCAGGCTGTTCCATCGCTGCAAAATGACCTCCTTTGCCCAGTATATTGAAGCTTACGACATTGGCCATCCTTTCCGCCCATTCTTTAGGGAATTGGGCTTCCCTGGGAAACAGCGACACCCCCGTTGGTACACCTACCCGTTGGGAGGATTGCAGCCCCCCCATATAACCGGCGCGAGCATTCTCGGCATATGTTCTGATGGATGAATTAATGGATTGGCTTACCCAGTAGATCATAATGTTTGTGATCAGTTTGTCCATGCTAAGGCAATTTTCGGGATTTCCGTCATTGTCACTCCAGGCATGGAATTTTTCGATGATCCAGGAGGCCAGTCCCACGGGGCTGTCGTTGAGCGCATAACCCAGGGTTTGTGGCTTAGTTGACTGGATCATATTAAACGCGCCTTCCGTAAAGAACCAATGTTGTATTTGTTGCCCAAACGCCTGTTCGGCGGGTGTCATCGTCCCCCAGTCCTCGCTGCCGTTGGGATAACCTACATCCGTTAAATGAATAGCCTTTACATTGCCTGGGAACTGCACTGCCAGCGACTTCGTGATCAAAGTACCCATATCACCGCCTGCGGCAAAGTAGGTGGAATATCCCAGTACTTCTGTCATGAGTTTGTTGAACAGGGCTGCCGTCCTATCGCTATTCAGGGCCGTTTGTTGGGAGAATCCAAACCCGGGTATGGAAGGGATCACGAGGTCATAAGAACGCCCGCCTTCAGTTGGATGGGTCAGCATTGGAACAATCGGGAGAAAGCGATAGAACGAGTCTGGCCATCCATGGCTCAGGATCAGCGGCGAAGTATTTTTTCCCTGGCCTTTTACATGAACGAAATGAATGGTAATGCCGTCTATTTCGGTCTTGTATTGGGGAAACTGGTTGATCTCCGCTTCGTGGGTTCTCCAATCGTACGCTGTCTGCCAATAGCGCACCAGTTCCTGCAAATACCCCGGATTGGTGCCATAATTCCACCCGGCATTTTCAGGTTCATCCGTCCACCTCGTTTGTTTTAGTCTTGCTGATAGATCGTTAAGTGTCTCTTGCGGTACATTAATGCTAAAAGGTTTCATAAACTGCTGTATTTATTTTGTTCAGTACAAAAATAGTCAGCAGGCTCCTCCTGTCATTGTAAAAAATTTACCAGGGACACTTGTCAGTAAGTTGAGGTTTACTTTGCATCCGGATTATCATTGGGAAATTGCAGGATCATTTCAGGCACCAGCTTATTTTCATCCAAGGCTAATTGAGATCTCAGATACTCCATTGGCTTTAACCCTGTAAAATAAGCAAAATCTTTTATGAAATGGGCCTGGTCAAAATAGCCGTACCGGTGGATGACGGAGAACCAGTCGATATGGGTCTTATTTTTTTGGATTTCAGTAATCACCTGCTGTAGCCGATGAACTCTTTGCAGGTATTTTGGTGAAAAGCCCGTATATGTTTTAAGCAGGTGAATGACGTGCTTTTGAGAATAACCGGATTTCTGTATTAACCAGTCGATGGGTTTGTCGATATTCTGGTTTATAAATCTCACGATATGATATCCCATGTTCTCTTCAACCGAATATTGTAAAAAGTAGTTTTCGATCAATGCGAACCTGTCTGCCAGGGTGGTGGCATTGAGTAGTTTTTCATACAATCGCATGAAGGAACTCCCAAAAACAGCTTCGGCCTCAACACCCACATTGTCCAATACGGTAATAGGTATCTTCGTAAGCGAAAAAAAGCCACCCACCGTAAAACGGATACTGATGATAGTAGAATTGAGATTGTTTTTGTAAAGGATCGCCTGTTTCTGCATCCCCGAGATCCAGGCATTCTTAACCTCTTTTTTGTAACCGGTGTTTATTTCGGGATAAACTGTATTCAGGGTATTTTCATTCAGTTCGATCACGAGGTTTATTCCGCCTTCCGGAAGCTCTTTGATGTAAGGTATTGATAATGATCCGCTAACGTAAACAATGTGCTGAATGAAGCCTGAGAGTGGATATGTTGGAATGTGCCGGTGTACTTTCATGATCGAATCAGTGATTACCAAGGAATAAAATTTCTTGCTGTCAATTGGAAAATATTGAAAGCCCGTTAATCGCCCCAGTGGAGCTCAGCCAGTTCTGTAAAAATATACCATTTCCGGTTCTAATTCTTTGGTCTGCCCGGCATCGGCTGAAAGGAGATAATACGTATCGAAAAGAAAATTGACTTTCCTTTTTTGATACTTTATCTACTGCTACCCTTTTTGAGAGAAAGAACTCTTGACAATTTGGCTGAACAAGAAACCTGGGAAGATCAAGAGGAACTTCTACAAACTTATAAGCTTAACACCATGATCTGATTTTGATGGACGGCCTTAAAAACTACAGATAAACTTTTTCCTCTTGCCATGCATTATTTACCTCAACCCCCAATCCTTAGATTTAGCCTGACTGGATTTATTTATGCACTTCGTATGTGCATCCTCAAAAACTGAAAAAGAAAAAGGGTGCCTCAAATTTACTTTTGAGACACCCTCTTTTTAATTCCCGCTTTACAGCGTATCTTCCTAAGAATATGTCAGCCTCCGCGTTTTCCAGCCGCCAGATAGGAGTGGCCGTTCTGGCCGCCATTACCAGTTTTTCCGCTTATACCGCCATCTTTGCTTACCGCAAAGCCTTTAATGTGGCGCCTTACAGCGGTCATATGATCTTTGGGGGAGACTATAAAGTGGCGCTGGTAGTGACGCAGGTAATGGGTTACATGCTCGCCAAATTTTACGGTATCCGTTTTATCTCCGGTTTGCAAAGGGTACGCCGGCATTGGCTGATATTGGGGCTGACAGGGTTCGCATGGTTTGCGTGGCTGCTGTTTGCATGGATACCGCCTCCTTATAATTTCTGGTGTTTGTTCCTGAACGGATTCCCGCTGGGAATGCTGTGGGGGATCGTATTCTCGTATGTGGAAGGAAGGAGAACAACGGATATGATCAGCGCCGCGCTTGCCGTGAGTTTCATTTTTGCGGCGGGGTTCGCTAAAACCGTTGCCCAATGGGTGATGCAACAGTGGCATGTAAGCGAGTACTGGATGCCGTTCACGGTAGGCGCTGTGTTCATGCCCGCATTGATATTGTTCGTGAGCCTGCTGGAGCGGATACCGCCGCCGGATGAAGAAGACAAACAGCAACGGATGGACCGCCAGCCGATGTCAGCACAGGACCGTCGTGTATTGCTCCGGCATTTTTGGCCCGGTATAGTGCTGTTAGTGGTCATCTATATACTCGTGACCATCCTCCGCGAAGTGCGGGATAGTTTTATGGCCGATATGTGGAGGGCCTCGGGTGAAGTGTTTGATGCAGGCGTATTTGCACAAACGGAAGCGATCATTTCCATCATCATCCTGTTATTGATCGCGGCGATGATATGGCTGCGCAATAATTTCAGGGCATTCATGCTGGCGCAATGGATCATGCTGGCCGGATTCATCCTCGCGCTCTTCTCCACCTGGAGCTATCTGCAGCATCAGCTCGGCATGTATCACTGGATGTTGCTGACAGGGCTTGGTTTGTATATGGTGTACATCCCTTTCAACAGTATCCTTTTCGATCGCTTTATTGCCGCTTACCGGTTTGCAGGGAACGTGGGATTCCTGATCTATATCGCGGATGCTTTCGGATACCTGGGCAGTGTGGGTGTGATGCTGGCTAAGACCGTCTTCCGGATACAGGCGAACTGGCTGGATTTTTATACGCAACTGGTAATCGTCAGCGGTGTTGCGGGACTGCTGGGCACGATCGCGTCCATGTTTTATTTTGTCGGCAAAAAAACGGGAATCAGACGATAATGTTAAAATAATGGAAGTTGTTAGGAAAATACCATTATCATTTTATCCTGTCTTGTTGTAGATTTAGTATCTGAACAAATTCCGAAGTGCCAGGGATCCTAAAAATGCTTGATCAGGAACAGGAACATGCGTTGCTGCAGAAGGCCGCGTCCGGCTGCGAAGCAGCTTTTACCGTTCTCTATAAACGATATGAGCAGCATGTATCGCAGGTGGCTATGGTTTACACAAAAGATCAGGATCAGGCGCAGGAGATTGTACAGGAAGTGTTTCAGAAAATCTGGGAAAAGAAAGAGAAGCTGGCAGACATAAAAGACGTCCGGGATTTCCTCTTCATTGTAGCCCGGAACAGCATCTTTAACCAGTTCAAAAAAAATGCCCAGTCGCTGGCTGCCCGGAAAAATTATCAGTATACATTACAAGACGCTATAAACGATACGGATTCCCGGATACGGGACCACGAATGTGAGCATATATTACACAGAGCCATTAACGGACTACCTCCGCAGCGGAAACGGATCTATAAATTGGCCAAGGAAGAAGGGCTCAGCTACGAAGAGATCGCCCGCCGCATGAATATCTCCCGGTTCACGGTGAAGAACCAGATGATCCAGGCACTCCAGTCCATCCGTTTGCAATTACTGCATTATCTTCCTACCGTCCTCATCCTGTTACTGATTTTCTCCCGGTAAAAATTTTTTCTCACCGGATAGTCCTCTTTACTTTCAGCATTGTCTTTATAATAACTTCACTGGCATGACAGAAAAAGAATTCCTGGATTTGCTTTCCAGATTTAAGAGCGGGAGCCTGAATGAACAGGAACGGCATATGCTGGCCTGTGAAGTGGCAGGGGGTCGGTTTGATGAGCTGGTAAAGGAAGATGTGATGAAGACCCTTTGGAAGCCCGCCGGGAAAAGAGGTGTATTGTATTACCTGGGGTCAGGGCGTGTGCGGGTGGCAGCATCAATACTGGTGTTGGTTGTAGCAGGACTTTCAGCATTGTTTGTGCTCCGTAAGAAGAAAGGAACGTTTCCTGCTCCCACTGCTGCTACGGCGGATATTCGTCCGGGTACCAGCAGGGCCACCCTCACGCTGGCGGACGGTTCGGTGATGGAACTGGATAGTTCCGGGAATGCCCGGAACCTTTCGCAAGGCAATACACATGTGCAGGTGAAGAGTGGTTTATTGTCTTATTCCGGTGAAAATAATGGTGCAGCAGTCTTTAATACACTCAACACCCCCAAGGGAGGCCAGTATAAGATCGTGCTTTCCGACGGAACAAAAGTATGGGTAAATGCGGCCTCTTCCCTGAAATATCCTGCTGCATTCAACGGCACGGACCGTACAGTAGAACTGAAAGGGGAAGCATATTTTGAAGTGGAGAAAGACGCGGAAAGACCGTTCCGGGTGAAGGTAGATGGCAAACAGGTGGATGTGCTCGGAACAAGTTTCAATGTAATGGCGTATGACGATGAGGAGATCATGCATACGACCCTGTTGGAAGGCGCGGTAAAAGTTTCCGGAGGGAATGCAAGCCGCACGCTGGCGCCGGGTCAGCAGGCAAAACAGGGGAACGATGGCAATATTTCCGTGAAGGAAGTGGATGTGGAAGAAGCTGTAGCCTGGAAGAATGGCCTGTTCCTTTTCCAGGATGCCGATGTAAGAACAGTGATGCGCCAGATATCTCGCTGGTACGATATAGAGATCGCCTATGACGGCGTTCCGAAAACCATAAAACTAAATGGAGAAGTCTACAGGAATTACAATTTATCGCAAGTGTTAACGGTACTGAGCGCAGCGGGACTGCAATTTAAAATCGAGGGGAAAAAACTGATCGTCATTTCTTAAAGCATAAAACGACCATAGTGAACAACATCACCGCGTTACATCTATCGCGGAAGGGATAGCATTTTTCCACAATTAAAAATAAGCTGATGATGACTTAATCATGCCGGAGCTCCCGGACGTGAAACGGGTCCCGATTGCCGTCGGAACCCGCATGAGGTCTGGTTTGCTCAATTCAACCAAAAGCGATGATCTCTTAAACAACACCAAACACTGCAAAATTATGCATTTGAAATTTAATGGAAGTACTCCGTTACGGGCGGGGTATGGAACAACCAAAATCCTGATGGTTATGAAGATGACCGGAATGCTGTTGTTGATAGGGCTTTTACATGTAAGTGGGAAGGCCCTTCCGCAGAACATCTCACTGTCCGTTAAATACGCTCCCCTCAAGAAAGTATTTAAGGAGATACGGAAACAGAGCGGGCATCTGTTCCTGTATGATGAGAACATATTGCCCGGGGATAAACGTGTGGAGATCGAGGTGAAAGATATGCCGCTCCGGCAGGTGCTGGAACAGTGCCTGGAAGGCACCGGGCTGGATTTCGAGATCGTGGAGCGGAATATCGTGGTTCGTAGGAAACCGGTGATCTATACGCAATACCTGATGGCGAAAGACAGTTCCATTATCCCGGAAGTGACCGGGAAAGTGATAGATGAAACCGGAGAAGTGCTCATCGGTGCCACGGTTCTGATTAAAGGAACTACGCAAGGCGCCATGGCGGATCCTTCAGGCATTTTCAGACTGAAGAACGTACCAAGGGATGCGGTGCTGGAAATCCGCTTCACCGGCTATGTAACACAACAGGTCAACCTGGGAGGCCGCAGCAGTGTGCAAGTGCAGATGATGATCGATAAAAGCAAGCTGGACGAAGTAGTGGTAGTGGGCTATGGCACGCAAAAGAAAGCCAATCTTACCGGCGCTGTAGACCAGGTGGCGGGAGAGGTGTTGGAAAATCGTCCCGTTACCCGCATTTCGCAGGCATTACAGGGGATGGCGGGCAACCTGAATATCACCACCTCTACATCCGGCGGTGCGCCGAATGCCACACAGAACATCAATATCCGCGGCTATACCGGTTTGGGTACCATGGGAGGTCCGCTCGTTGTGATAGACGGTGTTCCGGGCGGAGACATCAACAGCCTCAATCCCAGCGATATTGAGAATATCTCCATTGTAAAGGATGCGGCATCCGCAGCCATCTATGGCTCCAGCGCGCCTTACGGCGTATTGCTGATCACCACTAAGCAGGGGAAGAAAGGTAAAGCCCCCTCTGTCAGCTATAACAACAACCTCTCCTGGGCGCAACCGATCAATCTGCCCAAAATGTTGAATTCGCTGGACTTCGCCAATATGTATAACGACGCGTTCACCAACGCGAACAGGGCAAAATTCTTTGATGATGCTACTATTCAACGTATAAAAGACTATCAGGCGGGAACCCTCAAAGATGAGACCATCAAGAATCCCAACTCCAACGGCTGGCAGTCATGGAACGGTGGCAATGCCAACAACGACTGGTTCAAGATCTATTTCAAGAATGTCGCTTTCAGCCAGCAACATAACATTGGCGTTACCGGCGGTGGAGAAAGATCCACTTACTACATCGGGCTGGGATATAACGACCGGCAGGGGATGTATAATTTCGGGGATGACAGATATAAACGTTACAACGTAAGAGCCAACATCTCCAGCGATCTTACCAACTGGCTCACGGTAAGCGTACGGAGCTCCTTCACCCGCGAAACCCTCAATACACCCAATGTATATGTAAACCAGACGGGTGGGAACTATATGCACCAGATCGCGAGGAAGTTCCCGACAGTGCCGCTGTTCAATCCGGATGGCCATTATTCTGCTTCCAGTAACGTAACACTGCATTCCGAAGGCGGTCGATTGAAAAATACGAAGGACCAGACCTTCCTCACCGGTGAATTCCTCTTCAAACTCGCCAAAGGCTGGAACCTCACCGCCAACTATACTTTCGACGGTGCACGGCAGGATGAACAGAATCACACGAAAACGGTGCTGGAATATCTCCCTGACGGCTCCACCGCTAACGTAGGCGGTACTTTCCCGAATGGGTTTTCAAGATGGAACTACAACCGGGAACATCATGTGATCAACGTTTTCTCTTCTTATGAAAGGAGTATCGCCAAACATCATTTCAAAGTATTGGGCGGATATATCAAAGAACTGAATGCATATACAGAATACGGGGCCAGCAATAACCAGCTGTATTCAGATAATATCCCTTCCCTCAGCCTGGCATACGGCACCAGTCCCTCTATTTACGATATCGTTCGAAAGCTGGCGTCAGAGGGCTTCTTCGGAAGAGCGAACTACAACTTTGACGACAAATACCTGTTGGAACTGAACGGTCGTTATGACGGTACTTCCCGGTTCCTGAAAGATGCGCGCTGGAAGTTCTATCCCGGTATTTCCGCAGGCTGGAATCTGCACAAAGAGAAATTCTGGGAAAGCGCGCGTGACGTGGTCAATTCTCTGAAGATCCGCGCTTCTTACGGGTCGCTGGGGGATCAGGGGTTCCTGGATGCAGGAGGAACACCTAATTATTATCCCTTCTATCCGAACCTCGGTACCACCCGTCCCACTTCCACCAATTGGTTATTCGGAGGAGCGCAGCAGGCGTCTGTTTCCGCACCGCCACTCGTCAATACAGATCTTACCTGGGTGACCACCACTTCCACGAACGTAGGCGTGGATGCTTCCTTCCTCAAGAACAGGCTGACCGCTTCCTTCGATTGGTATATCCGTAAAGCCCGCAATTTCGCAGGACCTTCGCAGGTACTGCCTGTGCTGCTGGGTACCGGCGTGCCTTCCGCGAATAATACAGATATTGAGACAAGAGGCTTTGAACTCATGTTGAACTGGACGGACAGGATCGGTAATGTGGACTATCACCTCCGCGGTGTATTGAGTGATTACAGGGGCAAGGTATTGCGTTACCCCAATCCTACCAATCTCATCACCACCTGGTATAATGGTCAGGTGATGGGCGATATCTGGGGATACACAACAGCAGGATTCTTCAAGAGCGACGATGATGTGAAGAACAGCCCGTCCCAGGCGAAGCTATCCGGCGCCAACTGGACGCCCGGAGATATCAAGTATGCAGATATTAACCACAAGGGTTCGATCGACTGGGGAGATAATACCCTGAACAACCCCGGGGCCCGCAGCGTGATCGGTAACAGTACGCCGCGTTATGCCTACAGCTTCATTGGTGAAGCCGGCTGGAAAGGATTTGATGTTTACATTTTCCTCCAGGGTATTGCCAAACGCGATGCCTGGATCGGGTCCAACTACTTCTGGGGCATTGTGGGAGATGAATGGCAAAGTTCTCCTTTTTCCGTACACCTGGATCGCTGGACGCCGAACAATCCTAACGGCTACTTCCCGAAATTCTATATGAGCGGTGAGAATGGTAAGAATACGCAGGTGCAGACCAAATACCTCCAGAATGCTGCCTACATGCGGATCAAGAACGTACAGCTGGGTTATACCCTGCCGCAATTCGTGATCGATCGGATCAAAGCGAAGAAGGTAAGGCTCTATGTGAGTGTAGAGAACCTGGCAACCTTCACGAAGCTGATCAAAACAATGGACCCGGAATTGTCCATCAGCGATGCAAAGATCTATCCGCTGCAACGTACCTGGTCCGGCGGTCTTAATGTAACCTTTTAAAAAAAGAAGACTATGCGCATGATAAATAAATTGATGATCCTGGCATTAGTACTGGTAGGAATGGCCTCTTGCACGAAGGATTTCCTCGACCGGGCGCCGGAAACGAATATCAGCGAAGCCGAATTCTGGAAGAGCAGCAACGACATGAAGTTGTATTGCAATAATTTCTATAACAATTTCCTGCCCAGCTATCGCGGGTTTGGAACGATCGGGATATACGGGCTGGATGCAGATCAGGGAAGCGACAATATGATCACAATGGGGGTGAATTCCATGCTGAACGGTGAACGTACCATACCCTCTACAAGCGATACCTGGGCCTGGGGCGGTATTCGCAATGTGAATTATTTCCTTGCGAATTATCCGAAGGTGAAGGACTCCTGGGATAATATAAAAGGATATGTGGGAGAAGCATTGTTCTTCCGCGCTTTCCTGTATTTCGATCTCATGAAAAACTATGGTGCATTGCCCTGGGTGGGCAAACCGCTGAACCTGAGCGATACGCTGATCCTCTTTAGCAGCCGCCTGCCGAGGAACGTGATCGCAGATTCCATCCTGCAGGACCTGGATAAGGCGATTGCGTATCTGCCGGAAAAATCTGTAGCGCAGGCATCCCGCATCAACAAACAGATCGCACAGGCTTTCCAGTCGCGCGTAGCGCTCTATGAAGGCACCTGGGAGAAATATCAGGCAGGTACCTCTTTTGGCGTGGCCGGCAGCGATCCGAACAAATACCTGCAAAAAGCTGCTGCCGCAGCGGATGCTGTTATCAGCGGCAACAAATATGCACTGGACAATGTAGGGGTTGATTTCGGCTACTGGAAAATGTTCAACCAGACGGATCAGGGCGGCAGCAATGAAGTGATGTTTTGGCGGAAATATGATCTTACACTTGGCATCGTCCATAACTGGCACCGCTATACGACATCCGGGGCAGGAAGAGGACTCACGAAAACGCTGGTGGACTATTATCTCTGTACAGACGGTCAGCCCATCTCTAAAAGCCCGCTTTACAAAGGCGACGACTCTCTCCTCAATGTAGTGCAGAACAGGGATCCGCGCCTGATGCAGACCATGTATGTTCCGGACGGTAAACACATCATCACGAGTAACCAACCCGGAGGCGCACCTAACAAGCTTTTCACGCTTCCGTCATTTGAACAGCCCAATGAAGGTAAACCCGCTACGGGGTACCAGGTATACAAAGGCCACAATCCTGACTACTTTCAGCAATATGCAGGGGAAGTAGGCACTACCGCCCTTATATTCTTCCGCTATGCCGAAGTGCTCCTCAATTATGCGGAAGCCAAAGCAGAGCTGGGTACGCTTACGCAGGACGATGTAAACCGGACGATCAACAAACTTCGCCAGCGTGTGGGGATGACACCAATGGACCTGAGCAATCTCACCACAGACCCGAACTGGGAATTCCCCGCATTATCTCCCGTGATCAATGAAGTTCGGCGGGAAAGGAGGGTGGAACTGGCTTGTGAAGGGTTCCGCAGGGACGACATCTTCCGTTGGGCCGGCGCAGGTGCGCTGATTACGGGCAAGCGGCCCAAGGGAGCCAAAAAGGCACAATGGGCCACGGTTGTACCGGCTGATCAATTGAGCTCTTACCCGGTAGATGGTCAGGGATATATTGATCTGTTCAAAAATATCGCCTCAATGGCGGCCGGTTATAAGTTCAATGTACAGCGGGATTACCTGTTGCCCCTGCCCACAAACGAACTTACGCTTAATCCAAAACTGTTGCCGCAGAATCCGGGATGGTAACTGGAAAGTAAGAACAGGAGTGTATAGCCGCCGGTTTAATTACCGGCGGCTATTTTTTGTTTGCTAAAGAATTTTTTCTTTGGACTATTCGTTGGTTTCAATGACTGAATGGCCTCCGCGGCTTCAATAGAACGATCTGCCTCTATCAGGCTGGCGCC
This sequence comes from Chitinophaga niabensis, assembly GCA_017849435.1. Classification (GTDB taxonomy): domain Bacteria; phylum Bacteroidota; class Bacteroidia; order Chitinophagales; family Chitinophagaceae; genus Chitinophaga; species Chitinophaga niabensis_A. Next base: position 88,653 of record JAFIGY010000018.1, on the reverse strand, counting down.
CTGCCGGATAATAGCGCGGTAAGCATCGCTGCGTTCTGCCGTGGATGTAAGTTTGTCGTAGGTGGGAGCGGTAGAGATCATGCACATCACGCCCCGCTTGTTCAGGTTTTCGTAGAGCGGCTTCAGTTCCGGTTTGTTATCCGGACCAACATATGCCATGATATGCGTCCAGGGAATGCCGGTTTGCTCGTATTCTTCCAGCGCCTGCTGTGTTTTTACAAATGCTTCGAACATGATCTCCTTGTTGCGGTCATGGTAGAATTTCGCTTCCCTGGCATTGTGCACAGTGACCATCACGTGTGCTTCCGCATGATGTTTTTTGATGATGGCGGCGGTCATTTCAAACGGTACGTCCTTTTTATCCAGTATCAGCACGGTTTTTCCTTTGCACCAGAGGATCGCCTCCTCGAGCGTAGGTATCCTGAAATCCGTTATGTTTCCTTCCGCATCTTTTAACCGGAGTTGCTTTAGCTCCGCGAGGGTATAGTCGCTGACCTTGCCCTTGCCGGTGGTGGTGCGGTCCAGCGTGGCATCATGCATGAGCACAATCATACTGTCTTTCGTTAACCGGGGATCGGTCTCGAAAGTGGCGGGCGTATACCGCAAGGTGTTATCGAATGCTTCGATACTGTTTTCCGGAAAGCCTTTGTTCACTCCACCGCGATGACCGCTGATGAAGGGGATATCATTGCCCGTCCAGGTGAAGAATGCCCTGAGATCTGCGCTGCTCTTGATATTCAATACGTGACGGGCACCGGATTGTGCGTGTGTGTTAATACTGCAGGTCGCTATAGCTATGCAGAGGAATATTTTTTTCATGGGTCAGCGTTTTGAGTTGAGATGTTGTAAAGTGAAACTGCTGTCCGCGTCCAGCGTGAACAGCGTGATGGCTGCATTATCCTGTACCAGCATGCGATAGTTCCGCAATGGCATGCCGAGTTTGTGCGCAAGGTACAGGCGGTTCACGCCGTTGTGCGCGGCAACGAGAATGTTGCCGGACGGATGCCGGCGCAGGGCCTCTGTGAAAAAATCATCCATGCGATGTATGATCTCCATGCCGGTTTCGCCGGTCCCCCCGGCCCTGAACCTCCCCGGATCTCGCATCCAGTTCTCCCACACCAGGGGCGCCTCCGCCATGAACTCTTCTTTCGTTTTCTGCTCCCAGGCCCCGAAATCGGCTTCTATCAGCCTGGTATCTTTTTTAACATGCACGCCGCTGGCGATATTGGCGGTCATAAATGCCCTTTCTAACGGAGAAGAATACACGCCATCGAAAACGACGTCTTTCAGCTGGCTCCGCAGCGATTCCGCCTGCTGAATGCCCTTTGCCGTGAGGGAAATGTCCGACCTGCCGCAGTAGCGGTTATTGTCCGCATTCCAGGCTGTTTGTCCGTGCCGTAATAGAAAAACGTTAAGCATAAGAATGACCGGGGATGTATCCGTTTTCTTTTAATGTATGGATGAATGCGTGATATTGTTTTTCATATGCCGCTGCCAGTGCATCATCCGGATAAATGGCTTTCTCCACCTGCGTCATGGCAGCGGCGGCTTCCATGATGGTGTGGAAATATGTTTTGGATGCGGCGAGGATAGCGGCACCCGTGGCACCCGTGGTATGTTTCATTTTATATATCGGCAGCTGCAGCACATTGCTGCGGATGGTCAGCCACAGATCACTGTCGCTGGCACCTCCTGCAGTGAAAACGACCTTCGCCTTTTCCCCGGAGAGCTGCGCGATCCTGTCATACGCATACCGTTCGATGTAGGCCACGCCTTCCATGGAGGCCGCGAACCTTTCAGCGGGTGCAAGACCGGCGGGAGCGAACCCCCTGGCTTGCGGCGCTACAAAAGGGAAGCGTTCTCCCTGTTGCATTAAAGGGTATACAAGGTGTGGTGTGGGGATAAGCAGGCGGGTGGCTTCATGTAAGGATTCCGGGTTGCCGGAGAAATCCCTGCTGACCCAGTCGGCGCCGGTATTGCTGGCGCCGCCTGGCATCCAAAAGCCTTCCGGATGACGGTGGTTATATAACGCCCCCTGTGGATCCCGTATAGCTGTTGCCGTTACTCCCTTCACAACGAGCGTTGTGCCGATGGTGGTGTTCCAGTCGCCCGGATTCACTGCCCCGGCAGCGATCTGCGAAGCGCATCCGTCTGTCATGCCGGCTGTTACTGTTACGTCGCCCTGCAATCCTTCGATATCCGCCGTCACCCTGCCCAGCGGTGTGCCGGAGGGCACTACTTCCTGCAGCCATTCCCGGCGGACGGATAACTTTTCCCAAATATATTCCGGCCAGCGTTGCCGCAGTACATCGTAACCGGATTTTAACACATTGGTAAAGTCGGTGACGTTATAACGCCCGCAAAGCCGTCCGGTGATAAAATCAGCAGCATGGATGAACTGGTGGAGCTGCACCGCTTTTTCGGGGAAATGCCGGAGAAACCAGATCATTTTAGGCAGACCGCTGCTGGTGTTGAAAGACGTATACCCATCAGCGTTATACCCCGCTGCGATCTCCCTGCATCGGATGCCTTCTGCCGACTGTCTGCCGTCGCTATACATGATAGCGTTGTGCAGTGGGCGGTAATGTCGGTCCACCGGGATAATGGTGCCGGAGGTAGAGGTAACGGCGATGGACCGGACGGGTGGTCGGCCGGATGTTTCGGTCAGCAGTTCCCCGAGGCATTGCCTGCATGCTTCCCACCAGGTTTCCGGGGATTGTTCTTCCCGGGAGGAGGGGGTGAGGGGGAAATGAACGGACCGGGTGCCGAGGAGGTGACCGGTGTTATCCATCAACACCGCGCGGGCGCCCTGTGTTCCCACGTCTATGCCTATAAAACTTTGCATGTTCAATGGTTCATGTTCCTGAAATAACTGCGTGTTTTTTCCCATTCCGCAAACAGCGATGCATAATGGGCTTCTTCCTGCGGATATACCGTTTCGATATTTTCATCCATCTGTGCATCGAGCTGCAAAGCCTGATTGCAAATGAGCGCGCCGCCGATGGCGGATGACTGCTGGAATTCGTTGCGCATCTGCACTTTTTTACCAGTGATATTGGCGATCAGCTGGCGAAGCACTTTGCTTTGCAGGCCGCCGCCGCATCCCCAGATGTAGTCTGGCCGGTGACCGGCCGCTTCAGCGAGTATCCGGTAGTTGCGGGCAATGGAGCAGGCGATGTCCAGCATGGTGGCCCAAACGAAAGAGCCGCGGGTGAGGAGGTGGGAGACAGGTGCGGGGAAGATGAAGCCGCCGCGGGTGAGGGAGACTTCCTCATCCGCGAGGAGTGAGCCCAGTGAGGCCATGCAGAAGGTATGCCGGTTCTCTGCCAGCTCTTTTTCTATCACATCGTATCCTTCATTCGGATAGAATATCTCTTTCAGCCGCTGGTAATTCAACCCGGTGACGCCTGCGTTGGCTTCAAATATGAAACGCTGCGCTTCAATGTCGCGGCTCGTCCAGGTCCTTTCCTGTTCATCCAGTGTATACGTCACCGTTAGTTTAACGATAGGCGTGGTGGTGCCTGATACGATCACCATGTCGTCTACTGCCGGCCGGGTGCTTTTGATCGCGAGTTGCGTATCCCCTCCACCCGTCACTATTTTCACGTCAGCCTGCAATCCCAGTACGGAAGCCACTTCCGGCAAAACATTCCCCAGCACCTCTGCGGAAGAGGTCAGCGGGGGAAGGAGTTGTGTATCGAGATGAAATATACTGCAGAGTTCCGGTGACCATTGCTGTTGCGCTACGTCATACAGCAGGGTTTCGGAGGCTTGGGAATGTTCGTATCGCGCCATCCCGCTGAATTGATATTCTATCCAGTTGCTGATGCTCAGGAAGGTGGCGGTATCTTTCCATATCTCTGTTCGCCGTGCACGGATGCCCGCGAGTTTCAATGCGGAGAAAAGGGAGGTGGGATAGCGCCCGGTAAGGGTGTACACGCGGCTTTTGTCCGGGATCATATCTTCCCACTCCCGTCCGCGGTGATCAATGTTGGGCAGGCCGATCAGCGATCTTCCGCCGCCGGAAAGTAATACGATCCCTTCCCGCTGACTGGTGGCGGTGATGGCGCGTACGGCGGCGGCCGGAACTTTTTCCAGTACCTGGCGGGTAAGGCGGAGTACCTGCTCCCAAAGCATTGCCGGATCGAAATACAGCGCATCCGGATAGCGCTGGTCCTTTTCGTAGCGGATATCTTCCCGGGCTACGGCAGGCACTTTGCCATCCGGCGTGGCGGCGGCTACCCGTACGTTGCCGGTGCCGATGTCTACAATAAGATATACATCCTTCATGGTCATAAGGTATGGAGGGTCAGTAATTCCCTGTTTGCAAGCCCGTTAATCTGCCGGTTGCCGTGTGCATACCATTGAAGCAGTGCATGGTTCATGATCGCTACATGGTGATCTTCTACTTCAAATGTGGCGCCGGCGATGTGTGGTGTGGCAATTACATGCGGCAGGTCCATGATGCGGTAATCCAGTTCGTCCGGCGGTTCATGGTCGAACACATCGAGGATGGCGCCGCGGATGGACCGGGCTTCGAGTGCTTCCAGGAGGTCTTCCCGTTTTACAACTGAGGCCCGTGCCGTATTCACAAAAATTGCATCTTTTTTCATCTTTTTCAATAACCCGCCGTGGATCATCCCTTTCGTTTCCGCAGTGACCGGCAGGTGAATGGAAACAATATCGCTGGTGCTGAAAACTTCCTCCAGGGAAGTATTGCGGAAGGCCTTATCGTGTTCTTTCACATACGGATCGAAGAACTGGATATGGCAGGGGAAAGGTTGCACCAGCCTGGCGATCAATTGTCCGATCGCGCCAAAGCCCACCATGCCAATAGTTTTGCCGGCCAGCTCGTTACCTTTGAAGTGAAGGTAAGAATCATGCGCGCCTGCCTGCCAGTTGCGCCCTTTCATCCATGCAATTCCCGGCAGCGTATGGCGCAGCAGGAGAATGACGTTGGAGAGGAACAGCTCCGCTACGGCCTGTGCATTGCGGGCAGGGGTGAAGAACACGGGAATACCGTGTTCGGTAGCGGCGTTTACGGCAACATTGGAAGGCGTTCCACGGCAGACGCCGATGAACCGGAGGTCCGGATGCGCGGCGATAACGGCTGCCGTAACATGGTCGTGCTCGGTGATGAGAGCGTCAGCGCCCGTTGTGCCCAGTAACGCCATTAATTCAGTTTCGTTGTACGCCCTTCCATTCGGTTTCCAGGAACGGTATATCACTTCTCCGAACTGTTTTTCCAGTTCTTCTATTCCTTTTTCGTGATACGGGGCTGTGATCAAAATTCTCATGCACTGTATGTTTAGCTGTGTTCAAGCGTTCTTACGGTATGGTGATGGAGTGTTTTGGCATTGTCCGGCAGCGTAATGAACCGGGTGAGCAGGGCGCTGATCACGTACAGGATGGCCAATATCCAGATCACGCCTTCTTCACCGATACTGCCGATGAAAAGCCCCACGATTGCCGGGCCCACAAATACCGGCAATCCTGCGCCCAGGTTGAGGATGGCCATTGCTGCTCCTTTGTCTTTCTTCACGAGGGAAGGCACCAGCGCAGTCAGCGGTACATAGCCCGCCAGGAAAGCGCCCCATAGTATGCCCGCCGTCATCACCATACCAAAATTGTCGGCCCATATCTGCGGGGAATAATAGAAAAGCAGGGTGCTGGCCGCACAGCCCACACCGCCGAACCACATAATGGTATTGCGCCACCCGAGCCGGTCTCCCACAAATCCGAAGATGAGATTGAAGATGATGTTGGCGGTGAAAATGGTACCCCAGATCTGCAGCCATTGCGTAGTATCAAACCTATGCCGGGCCATGTACATGGGCAGGAACACAGGGAAAGCGAATTGCGCGGTGGTGTTGATGATGCGGACGATGCCACCCAGCAATACTTTGGGTTCTTCCCGTACGATCGTCAGTCCCTTGATCAGTTCCTGCATTTTGGAACCGGCAGAAGCCCGCTGCTGCGCATCATTACGGCGACTCACCACCAGCGCGAAGAAAGCGCCGAGCAGGGCCCAGAAAACAGAGGTCCATAAGGTATTCAGATGCCCGAACCTTGTGATGGCCCAACTGGAATAGTAAGCGCCAAGTACATTCAATCCGCCGGTAAATACAAACCAAAACCAGCCCACAGCGCGCCCCAGCTGTTTTTGCTGGCTGCTGTATGCAATGCGTACGAGGAAGGAATAGGCGAACAACGGGTAACCGAAGCCGCGCAGGGCATAGGTGATCAGCATCACAGGATAGTTTAGTTCCCGCATACCGTAGCCTGTGAAGCCCGCTGTTCCGAGGAGGTAAAGGAGAAGGCCGGCCAGCATGGTACGGCGTACGCCGTAGCCTTCTGCCAGCACGCCGGAGAACCAGGCGGAAATGGCAATGGTGATACCATAAGCCGTGAAGAGCGTGGCAGATTCCTGGATAGAGAGGCCATGGTCTACAAGGTAAGGGCTGAGCCATCCCTGCTCAATACCATCGCCCATCATGAAGATCATGATGCCGATGTACCCCCAGAGCAATGATCGCGGGATGCCGGTTCTTTCGAAGAATGATGTGTTGGTCGTGGACATGTGTAGTATCAGTTAAGTGGAATAAAACGTAATATCTGCCGCCCTGTATCGAAAGTTGAATTAAAGGTAATTAAATAAAATTAAATTAAAATTAACTTTTCGTGATCGGAAGTGAAATATTTTTTAAACCGGCCGCTGTGCTGATTTTCATGTTAATTTTACATGAAACCCTTTACCGTCGGATGACTTTATACACCCTTCGCCTGAAAAAAGCTTATATTTGATGAAAGTTATTTTAACATTAGTAAGATCAATCACCTAACTAAGGATTCCACATGAATATTACAGAAAGGCATCAGTTAATCCTCCAGAAGCTCCATGAGGACGGAAAGGTGGACATACAGGAACTCAGCGACTCCCTGCAGGTATCCGGCGTAACGATCCGGAAGGATCTGAAACTGCTGGAAGAGAAGAAACTGCTCTTCCGTACCAAAGGCGGCGGGTCTACCCAAAACCCCTACGCCATCGAACGCCCTATCAACGAAAAAGAATTTATCAAGACGGAAGAAAAGAAGAAGATCGCCAAAGCGGCGGAAGCCTTGATCGGGATGAACGATTCGATCATCATCGGCTCCGGCACCACGGTATTTGAACTGGCGCGGGGCCTGCATCCCACCAAACACCTCACGGTGATCACGCCTGCCCTGAAAGTGGCGCTGGAATTATGCAACCGCCCCTTTATCGATGTGTTGCAGATCGGCGGCCTCATCCATCAAAGCTCTTCCTCGGCCGCGGGGTCCTTCGCCGAAAGGCTCCTGGACGATATCTCCTGCGGTGTGCTCTTCGTAGGGGTAGACGGCATTGATCCGGAATTCGGGCTGTCCATTACCAACCTGGCGGAAGCCAGCCTGAACATGAAAATGATCGGGCTCGCCCAAACAGTGGTGGTGATGGCGGACAGCTCCAAATTCGACCGGCGCGGGATCGGCCGCATCTGCAGCCTGGAACAGGTGGATTACATCGTTACAGACAATCTCGTATCCGCAGATACCGCGCGGATGGTCACGGAACACGGAGTAAAGGTGATCATCGCGGAATAACAGCAGCAGCTTGATTATTTCTTACCTTCAGGAATGATATGAGAAGAGGTAATAAACCTGAAGTAAGTTTCAAAGAAAGGATGGCTGCCTTGCGCAACCTCCCTGCATTTTTTAAACTGGTCTGGCAAACCAGTCCCCGGCTGGCCGCAGGCAATATGCTCCTTCGTGCCGCACAATCCGCTACGCCGCTGGCTTTACTCTATGTAGGCAAACTGATCCTGAATGAAGTAGTGCGCCTTGCGCAACAACATGGCACTCCGGGGTATCAATATCTGTGGGAATTATTGGCGGTGGAGTTTGGCCTGGTGATCTTCTCGGGTATGATGGGCAGACTGATAGGCTTGCTGGATGGGCTTCTTGGCGAACAGGTCGCAAATTTCACTTCTGTCCGCATCATGCAACATGCGGCCATGCTGGATCTCGATCAATTTGAAGATGCCACTTTTTATGATAAACTGGAGCGGGCGCGGCAGCAAACAATGGGGCGCACCATCCTGCTGTCGGAAGTTTTAAGTCAGTTGCAGGATGTTATTACGATCATCTTCCTGGCCGCGGGTCTCTTCACATTCAGTCCCTGGCTTATCCTCTTGTTGCTGGTGGCGGTATTGCCCGCGTTCTTTTCCGAAACCTATTTTAATGACCGGTTTTACGAGCTGGCGTGGGGCCAAACCTCCGACCGGCGGGAACTGGATTACATTCGCTATCTCGGCGCCAGCGATGAGTCCGTGAAGGAAGTGAAGGTCTTTCATCTTTCCGATTATCTCATCGGCCGTTTTAAAAGGATCGCGGATAAGTTTTATGTTGACAAGAAAAAGCTGGCCACCCGGTACCAGTTCTGGGCCGTGGTTTTTGCCACGGTCAGCAGTGCCGGGTATTATGCGGCTTATGTATACATCATCCTGCAAACCGTGAACGGCCGCCTCACCATCGGCGACCTCACCTTCCTCGGAGGCTCTTTCCGCCAGTTGCGCGGTCTCCTTGAAGGCGTGCTGATGCGTTTCACCAGCATTACGCAAGGCGCTATCTATCTGCGGGATCTGTTCGAGTTCTTCGACATACAGCCGCGCATCGTGCAGCCGGAACGCCCACGCCCTTTCCCCCGGCCTATCCGCGAAGGGTTTACGTTTGAGAACGTAGGGTTTAGGTATTTGCATTCGGAACGATGGGCCAACCGCCATCTCAGCTTTACCCTGCATGCAGGGGAGAAGCTGGCGCTGGTAGGAGAGAACGGAGCGGGCAAAACAACCCTCGTGAAACTACTGGCACGACTATACGATCCCACGGAAGGTCGCATTCTGCTGGACGGATACGATCTGAAAGAATATGATCTGCAGGAACTGCGATTGAATGTGGGCGTGATCTTCCAGGATTTTCAACGGTATCAGATGACCGTTTCCCAGAATATCGCCGCCGGAAATATCCGGGAACTGAACAACCAGGCCATGATCGAGAACGCTGCCCGGAAAAGCATGGCGGACACGCTTATGGAAAGGCTTCCGGGCAAATATGATCAGATGCTGGGCAAACGTTTCAGTAATGGTGTGGAACTCTCCGGCGGCGAATGGCAGAAGATTGCGCTGGCGCGGGCCTACATGAAGAACGCACAACTCCTCATCCTCGACGAACCAACGGCAGCGCTGGATGCACGTGCGGAATATGAAGTATTCCAGCGTTTTGCAGACCTTACCAAAGGCAAGTCCGCCGTGCTCATCTCTCACCGTTTCTCTACCGTGCGCATGGCGGACCGCATCCTCGTGCTGGAAAAAGGACAGCTGATCGAGATCGGCAGCCACCATGAGCTGCTGGAAAAAGGTGGACGCTACGCGGAGCTGTTCCACCTTCAGGCCCAGGGGTACCGGTAACATTGTTATTGCTCGTCCGCGCTCGGACCGTAGCTTCCGGGGATGGGGATATCCAGCAGGCGGAGGTAAACACCCAGCTGTGCCCGGTGGTGCACGATCTGGCAGTAGCAAACACGGAGCATTTCAGGACGGGAGAGTACACTATAGATATCGTCACCGCCACGGATGGTCCAGTTGCCTTCGAGTGATTTATCCGTCGCGCCGGAAAGCACAGAATAGCCTGCTTCATACGATTCCTCAAAATACCCGATCATCTCTTCGTTGGTATTGATCATCGGCGGATTGTAAGGTGTTTTGGCGAAATCGAGTTCATCGGTGGTCAACACCAGCTTTACCCAGGAAGGAATCTCTGCCACGTGTGTGGCCAGCGCCCGCAGGGTCATGCTTTTGGGATGAGGCTGCCAGTCGTACTTGTCTACAGGTACGCGTTCAAGCATCTTACGGGTTGTTTTTGCTTCTTGCTCCATTTCTTTCAGGAGGGCGGGAATGATTGACATATCAGTGTGTTTTTGTTTACAATACAAAGTAAACACCGGGGTTTGACAGCCCTATGTCAGCAGTCCAACCACCCTTTAAAAAAATATTCCGTAGTTTTAGGAATGAAGCTAAACGATGCCCTTATGAAAGCGCCCTTACTCCTGTTGATCTCTATATTACTGATCTGCTGTAATCCATCATCCAAACAGCCCGGATCAGCCGATTCGCTTGCTGCAGGCAAAGATGAAATGCCGCTCACAAGGGCATCCTGTTACATGAAAGTGATGGGAAAAGATACTTTTGAGCTCCAGATCGTGATCAATGATGAGAAAGTAAGCGGGGTATTGGGGTACCGGTTCCATGAGAAAGACAGTAATGAAGGGTTGATCTCCGGTGAGCTGCATGATAATGTCCTCCGTGCCAACTATCATTTCAAAAGCGAAGGGGTGAACAGTACGCGGCCGGTCGTTTTTAAACTGATGGGAGACCAGGTGTATGAAGCGCTCCCGAATGGCGCAGACAGCAGCGGGCAACCTGCCTTCAATGATGACGACGCCAAACTGAAATACGATGTAACTCCTTATAAAAAGATCCCTTGCGAGTAAAGCATGTTTACAGCGGGCAGTTTTCGTGGTAGTTGACAAGCTGGATAGGCGTCCGTTCCATTTCAAACCCGTCATAAGCCTGCAATACCTCATCCAGTACTGCTTCGATCTCCTCCGGCATTTGTAATGTAACAAGCCTGTTCCTGAATTCCCTGATCCCCGGTAATCCTTTCAGATAGCTCAGATAATGCCGGCGCATCGCGTAAATGCCTGCTACGGGGCCTTTCCATTGCAGTGATTTCCTTAAATGCTGTTTACACACCGCCACCCGCTCGGCTACGGTAGGGGCCGCCATATGTTCGCCGGTGTTGAGGTAGTGGCGCACTTCGCGGAAGATCCAGGGATAACCGATGGCGGCGCGGCCGATCATAATACCATCTACGCCGTAACGGTCTTGGTATTCCTTCGCTTTCTCCGGGCTGTCAATATCGCCGTTGCCGAAGATGGGGATATGTATGCGGGGATTGTTTTTCACTTTGGTGATGAGGGTCCAGTCCGCCTCGCCTTTATACATCTGGCAACGGGTGCGGCCATGTATAGTAAGGGCCTGCACGCCCACATCCTGCAGCCTTTCCGCTACTTCCTCAATGTTTTTGGTGGCATCATCCCATCCCAGCCTGGTTTTCACGGTCACCGGCAGCGAGGTGGACTTCACACAGGCCTGCGTGAGCCGGGTCATCAGGGCGATGTCTTTGAGCACACCGGAACCCGCACCTTTGGCGACAATTCCTTTCACCGGGCAGCCGAAATTGATATCCAGCAGTTCCGGGCTGGTCACGTCCACGATCTTCGCCGCCATTCCCATACGCTCCTCATCCCCGCCGAATATCTGGATGCCTACTGGTCTTTCTTCATCGAAAATATCCAGCTTGCGGCGGCATTTGATGGCGTCACGGATAAGACCTTCGCTGGAAATGAATTCCGTATACAGCAGGTCCGCCCCGTTCTGCCTGCAGACCACACGGAAGGGCGGATCGCTCACATCCTCCATGGGAGCGAGCAACAGCGGGAATTCCGGAAGTGTTATGGAACCTATCTTTACCATTTGCGGCTGCAAAAATACGGTAAAATCAGGGATTCCGGCCTTTTTCACCGGGATAAAGGGTCCGCACGACGTCGCTCTGGAAGATCCGGCAGGTATCGACGTTGAGGGCGGACAGCGGACCGTAGAACCCTGCGCCGGTGTCTATGTTCCAGACATTGGCGCAATGCATGGGCTCAAACACATCGTAATTGATGGTGGGAGAGTGACCGATGAAGATCTCTTTATACAATAACAGTCGCTGTGGATATAGCAGGGAAGTTTTTTTAAGCCTGGGGTCGAGGGTGCGCGCAGTTTCCCAAAGCGTGCGGTCCCAGAGGAAATTGCTGCCGTATCGCTCCCGCGCAGGGCCATGCATGGAGGCGAAGCCGGCATGTATGAACAGGCGGTTCTGATCATCGATGTACCAGGACTGCATGCGCCTGAAAAAAGCAAGATGGGTGGCTTTTTGCCGGTCCGTCAGCCGTCTGTAACTTTCAACGGTGGAAATGCCGCCATGCATGAGCCATACATGCTCCGGCGTTTCTCCCGCGAGCCAGGCTTCACACCAGGCGTCATGGTTGCCTTTCAGAAAAATACATGAACGCTGTTTTTCAAGCGCCATCAGGAAGTCGATGACTTCCGCGGATTGAGACCACCCGTCTACATAATCCCCCAGAAAGATCAGCTGGTCATTTTCCTGCAAATTGATCCGTTCGATGAGTTGTTGCAGCGCTTTGAAGGCGCCGTGTATGTCTCCGATCACAAAAGTGCCTGCCATGTTATGAATTTACGGTATTTATAATTTTATTTGTAGGGATAAGCATCATTTCCAGATAAAAGTGAACATATGAAAAAAGCCGTACTTGTTTGTAGTATGTTGATGGCATTATTTTCCACAGTCACCGTATCCGCACAACAGATAAAGTCCAAACGCGCTCCCAATATTATTTTCATTTATGCAGATGACCTGGGTGCGGCAGAGATCGGTGCGTATGGTCAGCAGAAGATCAAAACCCCGAACCTGGACCGCCTGGCGAGGGAAGGGGTGAAGTTCAACAACTTCTACACCAGCACCCCCGTTTGCGCACCCGCGCGCTGCATGCTGATGACCGGCCGGCATGGGGGCCATTCTTATATCCGCGGGAATTATGAAATGGGAGGGTTCGCGGATTCGCTGGAAGGCGGGCAGATGCCCTTGCCCGAAGGCACCCTCACCATCGCAAAAATGCTTCAGCAGGCAGGTTACAAAACTGCCGCCATCGGTAAATGGGGACTGGGAATGCACAATACCACAGGAAGCCCCAACCTCCAGGGGTTCGATTATTTCTATGGGTACCTCGACCAAAAACAGGCGCACAACTATTATCCCACGCATCTTTGGGAGAACGGCCGTTGGGACAGTCTGAACAACCCTGTCATCAATGTGCACAAAACCCTTAATCCCGCCACAGCAAAGGAGGAGGATTTTGAGTATTTCAAAGGGAAGCAGTATGCTGTGGATGCGATGACCAGCAAAGCGATGCGCTTCATCAACGCGAACAGACAGGTGCCTTTCTTCCTCTATCTTCCGTATACCATCCCGCATGTATCGCTACAGGCGCCGGATTCGGCTGTGCAGCGTTATGTCGGGCAATTTGATGAGAAGCCTTACTATGGCCAGCAATCTTACGCGGCCGCGAAATATCCTTTATCCACTTATGCTGCGATGATCACTTATCTTGATTCGCAGGTGGGGATGATCATGGAACAGATAAAAAAACTGGGACTGGACGAGAATACGATCATCATGTTCTCCAGTGACAATGGCACTACTTTCAATGGCGGTGTGAACGCAAAATTCTTTAACAGTGTGGACGGTCTACGGGGATTGAAAATGGACGTTTACGAAGGCGGTATCCGGGAGCCGTTCCTGGTGCGCTGGCCGGGGAAGATACCTGCGGGCAGCACATCTGACTTTGTGGCCGTGCAATATGATATGATGGCAACTATGGCTGCTATTGCCGGTATACAGGCGCCGCCGGGCGACGGGATATCCATTCTCCCGGAGATGACGGGTAAACACAGGCAGCAGCAACAACGGATGTACATCTACTTTGAATACCCGGAGAAAGGCGGCCAGCTGGCCATCCGCATGGGGAAATGGAAAGGCGTGAAAACCGGGCTGAGAGCGGATGTTCACAAGCCCTGGGAATTGTACGACCTTTCATCCGATCCGGGTGAAACGCATGATATCGCCGCACAGCATCCGGACCTGCTCCGGAAATTCGACGCAATCGTGAAGAAGGAGCATCGTCCCGCGCATATCAGGGAATGGGAATTCCTGGATCCGAAGGTGAAAGTGACGGAGAAACTGTGATCAGGCGCGGTCTGCCAGCTGCTTCAACGCAGATACCAGCCGGTCGAGATCGGAAAGGCGGGTGTACACATGCGGCGTAACCCTTACGCAGTGGATGTTTTCCCAGTTGATCCCTACCGTGTGTAAATGGTAGTCACCCGCCAGCCGGGTATCCAGTTCCGAAGGAGACATCCCTTTGATGCTGACTCCCGCAATAGCGCAGCTGAAAGCAGGCTTGAGCGAAGTGTGCAGCTGTACGCCGGGGATTTCGAGGGCTTTTTGGGCCCAGTAGTTCTTCAGATATCTTATACGATCTTCTTTCCTGCGCGCGCCGATGGCATTGTGAAAATTGATGGCCTCACCGATCGCCTGTTCGATCGGAAAGCTGCGCGTACCCAGGGTTTCAAACTTCCGGATATTGTTGCTTCGTGGATCGGTGCTACCCAGCAGCGGCCATATCTTCCCGATCTTTTCTTTTTTGATCCACAGCATGCCGCTGCCTACAGGTGCGCTGAGGAATTTATGCAGACTGGTGCCAAAATAATCGCAGTTAAGTTCAGATATTTTAAAATCCAGCAAACCGAAGCTGTGCGCGCCATCCACCAATACTTCCAGACCATGGCTGCGACCCAATGCCGCCAGCTGTTGCACCGGCATGATTTGTCCCACCCAGTTCACCACATGTGTAATATGCAGCACTTTTGTTGCCGGTGTAATGGCATCGGCAAAGGCTTTCACGATCTGTTCCGGATCTTCTATGGGGAAATCGAAGGAAAGTTGTTTGTATATGATGCCTTCCCGGAGCTGGCGCTGTTTCCATGCCTGGATCATGTTCGGGTAATCCTGTTTTGTACCGATCACTTCATCTCCCTTTTGCAGCGGCAATCCGAATATCACCGTGTTAAGGGCTTCGGTAGCGTTCCGGTTAATCGCGATCTCTTCGGGGTCGGCTCCTGCCAGTGCAGCCAGTTGCTTACGCAAAGGCTCGCGGCCCTTGTCCATTTCCCGCCACATGTAAAAGCTGGGCCCCTGGCTGGCATACGCATTGTATCGGTCCAGCGCCTTTTGCACGGAAATGGGTTGCGGGCTTACACCGCCGTTGTTGAGGATGATAAGTTTGCTGCTGCTGGCCGTGTAAGCCTGCTGTATCCTGCGCCAGTAATCTTCGTTGTCACTGTTATCCGAGTCTTTCCGGAGGAATCGCTCTGCCTCCTCAAACTGTTGTGCATGCAGCTGATTGAAAAGACTGTTTGTTGTAAAAGCACTGGCTGCCAGCAACGCTGACTTTTCTAAAAAAGAACGTCGGGAAACTCTCATATGCAGGTATTTGTAGTACAGGGAGTTTCCACAATTTAAAGCTTCTTACTGAAACTCCCATCTTTCCCGTCCTGTCTCTTTTGTGGCGGAGAGCTCATCCGTGTTCCGCGAAGGAGGCTCTGCGCCGAGGAGATACCGTACGAAGAAATCCCGCTTCCGTTTACGTCCGTATGGTCCGCCATCGCTGTGTCCCATCCCGGGAACGGGCAGGAATTCAAAATCCTTCCCGGCTTTGATCAACGCGTCTGCTACGCGGTAAGTGGATTCCGGTGGAACGTTCGTGTCGGCCTCGCCTACGATCAATAACAAATGTCCTTTCAGCCTGGCGGCATTGGTCACATTGGATTGCTCTTCGTAATGCCCGCCTACAGGATAACCCATCCATTGCTCATTCCACCATTGTTTGTCCACCCGGTTATCATGGCATCCGCAGGCAGCTACCCCTGCTTTATAGAATTCCGGATGAAAGAGCAGCCCGGCAAGAGTGTTTTGTCCGCCTGCGGAAGTACCGTATAAGCCTACACGGGTAGTATCCACAGAAGGATATTTGGCTGCCAGCGCCTTGATCCACAGGATGCGGTCAGGAAAGCCACCATCTGCAAGGTTCTTCCAGCAAACATCGTGGAAGGCTTTGGACCGGTTGGCCGTTCCCATCCCGTCTATCATCACAACGATAAAGCCAAGCTCCGCCAGGCTTTGCATTTCACTGTAATGCATGAAGGACTTGGGTACGTAGGAACTATGCGGACCGGCATAAATATTTTCCAGTACCGGATACTTTTTATTCGGATCGAAATCAGACGGGTGGCTGACGATGCCCCAGATGTCTGTAACGCCATCCCTGCCTTTGGCCGTGAATACTTCCGGTGGTCGTACACCTGTCTGCTGATAAAGAGAGATATCCGCTTCTTCCAGCAACAATATTTCACGGCCATCCGCCGTGCGTCGCAGCTTTGTGACCGGTGGCACGTTCACCTGCGAATAATTGTCAATGTACCAGGTCTTGTCCGGTGAAAAGGATATAAAGTGATGTCCCTTCTCTGGTGTAAGATCGATCCGTTTCCTACCGGCAAAGCCTATACGATAGTAATGCAGGTGATAAGGATCTTCTCCGGGATTGATCCCGCCGGCACTGAACCATACTTCTTTTTTCGTCATGTCGATGCTGTCGATATCCCTCACCACCCAATTCCCTTTCGTGATTTGCTGTTCCCTGCCCGTAACAAGATCAGTCATATAAAGATGGCGCCAGCCGTCTTTTTCGGAGGTGTAAAAAAGATAATTGCTGTTAGGTGGATAGAAGGTCCACAACCGCGATTCATAAATGAATGTTTCACTTTTCTCATCGATCACTGTTCTGGCGGAAGCCGTTTGCGCATCTACTTCTATCACACGGAACCGCTGATGGCCACGATCCCTTTTCTCATACACAAAATAACGGGGATCGCCGTTGCGCCAGTGAAATTCGGGTGCATCGAGAAAATCGATCACATCGGTATGAACGCGTGTGACCTTATGCTGATCCACGTGGAAGAGAAAAAGGGTATAGCTGGTGAAGGGATCGCCAGGCTGCTTGTAGGGCTGCGAGCGTAACTGTCCGCGTGTGGTGCCTGACAGGGAAGTAAGGATGTAATACACCAGCGAATCCTTTACAGGATGGATGAGATAGCCGGCCAGATATTTACTGTCAGGGCTCCAGGCCAGCCTGCCGTAAGGCTGTAGTGCGCTGCCATCCGTTGTGAACTGAACAGGTGGTCCGTTACCGTCTGCCGGCTTTATGAATACATTACCATCCTGTACATATGCTTCCCATTTTTTATCCGGTGAAATATTGTGTTCGCGGCGCTCCCGGTTGTGTTGTGGCGGCGGATTGCGCACGAGCTGTTGTGTGTCGGTGATAACCTGTCGTGTACCTTTAACAGCATCCACCAGTACAAATTCTTTCGCTCCGCCTCTGAGATGGTTGCGATACCAGAAAGATTTTCCATCCGGTTGCCAGTGCGCGTCAACACCGGATTTGAAAATGGTGTTCCGGGTAAGACTATCCAGCAGCGCGGCACGCCTGTATCGCTTTACCATTTCTTCATGGGTAGGCTGAAAGCGGGTGGGGGTTTGTGCATTGACTATTCCGGTACAAACGAGGAAGAGCAGGCTGGTGAATGCAGTTTTTGGTGTCATAATGCTATAAAAATACCATTAACAGTATTTCCTGCTTTATCGGTTTTTAGCCGATTGTGATCAGTAATTGACAGGCGGGTTCAGGGCACCACCGGGAATGCCACGATCCGTAATTTCGCGCTGCCATAGGGGATCAGCGTGATCCGTTCTGTTGCTTTTTCCACTACACCCTGATAAATATTTTCGCGGGTAGTGACGGGCAGTACGGCCACGCCTTCCACCAGTTTCCATCCGGGTATTTTTCTGCCTTCTGCGATGATCTCCAGCGGCGCATGTGCTGCCGTCCATACTTTTTGCGGATCAAAGGGCTTTGTGATGAGCTGAAGATGTTGAGCCGGTGCAGTGATGAGCGTGCGGGGCAGACCGTAATTCCAGTCGCTCTGCGGCCTGGCTTCGTAATACCGTCCTTCCTGCGGGATGGAATCCATCTTCCAGGCTTCCTCGATCTTCAATGCATACACCAACGGCCCCCTTTCCACCGCGCGGGAATTCCTCGCCCAGTTGCTGGTGGTGATCTCCATCGGCAGATGCAGTACAACTCTATCATTGTCTTTCCAGTTCCTGTTCAACCTGATGAGCTGTCCGGCTTTTGCAGCAGGTTGTTTGGCGCCGTTCACCCAAATGGAAGCTTCCCGGCACCAGCCAGGTACCCGCAACTCCAACGGAAAGCTAACGGTTCCGGACATACGAAATGTAAATGTGATACTGTCTCCGAAAGGATAACGGGTTTCTTCTTCAATCTGTACTTTTTTACCGCCGATTTCGGTAGTGACGGAAGAAGGACTGTACAACAATGCGGCAAGACCGCCGGAGGGCGTGCTGTACCAGAGGTTGCGTGTGAACTTCGTCCAGCCCTGGTGCATATTGGCGGTGCAGCAGGTATACCCTGCATATGGCCCGAACACATTGTTCATACCGCGACCAAAGGGAAGGGAGAAATGAAAAACGCCCCTGGTGATCTGCACCTGGTTGGCCATCATGAAGTACTGGCGGGAGATGAAATCTTCCGTAATCTGGCCGGGCAATGCGTTGAAGGCCATCCTTTCAATGGCATCGGCATACCGCTGATCCCCGCTGATGGAAAGGATCTCTTCGAGGGAAAACATACTTTCCACCGTGGCGCAAAGCTCTACGCCCTGCGAAGGCTCGTTGCCGTGCAGATCTTCATCAGCGGAGAACATGCCGTGCGGCAGGCCGTGGAGGGTCATGATATCGCGGATACCGGTTTGCAGGGAATCAAGGTAGGCCTGCTTCCGGGTGAACTGATAATACGCGGCCGGCAGTTTCAAACCCATGCCTACATTCACGCCGTGGCGGTTCATCCAGTGTTCATCGTTCTGTTGGGCAGCAGCGGCCATTACCCAGTTGCGTGCGCCGAAAAGATGCGTCCACGGCATTGTTTGCTGATACAAGAGGGTAGCCAGTTCTTTCAGGTAAGGCGCTTTTGTGATGTGATACAGCCATCCGGCCACAAGGATATTGTCGCCGCCCCGGGAAGTTGCCCACTCCGTCCATTTGCTGAGAGGACACTGCCGGAGGCTGCGCAGCTGGTACCGGAAGTATTTATCCATGAAAGGGATCACGCGCGGATCTTTGGTGGCAGTATAATATTGTTGCAACACTTTGAGCATGATCATCCGCGGCCACCAGTCCTCGCCATTCCCGCAATCATCCGCCGTCTGTTTCCCGGCGAGTTCGTTTTTGGTATAGGGCCCGAAGAATCCGGAAGGGCGTTGATGGTCGAGGGTCCAGTTGATGTACCGCAATACTTTTTGCCGGAGGGTATCGTCCTGCAGCATGTAAGCCAACGGTACCGCACCGTCCAGCCAGTAAGGCGTTTCTTCCCAGCTGTCGCCTTTCCCGCCGAGCCATCCGTTATCGTTTTGTAATTTCCTGTAGTACTCGTCGAGATGCCCTGTGGAACCCTGTTTCATGGTCAGCAGTTGCTGGTACAGCCAGCCGCGTGGTTGTACGGCGCCGAGGGGTAAGGGTTCGTAAGGATTGGTCTGTTGTGCGATAGCCGTGCAGGCAAACGTGGAAAAAAGAAAAGCAAGCAGATACTTTTTCATATGACAATGATAGTTATTAATCGTCATCCATCCTTCCTCCATTTACATCGCGTTATAGTAATTTAACCGATATGACAGTTAAATTAACATTATGCCGGTTTAGTAAGAGGGCTTTTTATCTTTAACAGCATAATTCTTTTTCCATGTATAGAAAACTGCTCTTCACGTTTGTAATGGCTGTAATGCTTTGTAGCCAGGCATTTCCGCAATCTGATGCATCTGCCGCGCATCGTGCTGACTGGTTCAGGGAAGCCCGTTTCGGGATGTTCGTGCATTGGGGATTGTACAGCATCCTCGGTGGAACGTACAACGGGCATACGATGCCGGACAAATCCTTCCCCAACGGCAACAGCTGGTATGCAGAGTGGATACAACAGCGGCTGGAAGTGCCGCCGGCGGAATATCGCAAGCTGGTACAACAATTCAATCCTGTTCATTTCGATGCGGACAAATGGATATCGGAAGCTGCGATGGCGGGGATGAAATATTTTGTGATCACGGCCAAACATCATGATGGGTTTGCTTTATGGGACAGTAAAGTGTCCACCTACGATCTCGGCAGCACACCCTGCAAACGGGATCTGTTGGGAGAGCTGGCCAAAGCCTGCCGTAAATACGGGTTGAAATTCGGTTTTTATTATTCGCACTGGCAGGATTGGGAATATCCCGGCGGAGCATGGCCTTCTTTTTCAAAGGTCAAAGTTACCAGCGAAGCATTCGATCAGTACTGGCACAAGAAATGTTTGCCGCAGGTGAAGGAACTGATTGAAAGATATCATCCGGACCTGTTTTGGTTCGATACCTGGGGAGACGACATTGAAAAGATACACATCACGCCGGAGAGAAGGGATGAATTGATCGGGATGATCCGGAAGCTGAGTCCCCAATGCCTTATCAATGGCCGGATCCTTTATTCCAATCCCGGTGATGATATTGATTTCCTCGAGATGGGGGATAATTCGTACCCGGACAAGCTTCTCGAAAAGCCCTGGCAAACGCCCGCTACCATGGTGCATTCCTGGGGCTGGCATGCCAATGACCATGCGTGGAAACCGGCTAATGAAATGCTGGGTTTCCTCATGAGCAATATTTCCAAAGGCGGTAATTACCTTTTGAACATAGGGCCCAGGCCTGATGGTATCATTCCTGTGGCGGCCATTGGCCGCCTGCGGCAGATGGGCGGATGGCTCATCGCCAACAGCGAGGCCGTATATGGTGCCGGTCCTGTGAAGATGCCGTCGCCTGCGGGCGTGGTGCTTACGCAGAAAAAAGATGTTATTTACGCCACCATTCTCCGGCCGCAGCCGGAAAACCAGGTAGAGCTGGGCATTCCGGTGGAGAAGATAACATCCTGCAGCATCCTCGACACTGCATTGCCTGTAAAGTTCGAGGGTACAGGGAACGGGGTGAAACTGAGGGTGCCGGAGGGTGAGGGGATCCGGGTGGTCCGGATCAATATCAGGCCATGATCGTAAAGCCTTCGGAATACCGGAGGCTTTTTTTTATATTTATCGATCACATGCTCACGTCTATGAAAAAATGGCTTTCCCTACTTCTTGTTTTTTCGACCCGCGCCTTTGCGCAGCAACCCGAAACGGCTGACGTCATCATATATGGCGGCACCTCTGCGGCCGTGATCGCAGCGGTTCAGGCGCATCGTATGGGCGCCACCGTTATTGTTGTTTCCCCGGATGTACATCTCGGCGGCCTGTCTTCCGAAGGGCTGGGATTTACCGATACCGGGAATAAGTCCGTGATCGGAGGGCTTTCCCGCGATTTCTATCATCGTGTTTACCTGCATTATCAACAGGCAAATGCCTGGCCCTGGCAGGCGAAAGAAGATTACGGCAACAAGGGGCAGGGCACACCGGCGATGGACGGCGCGGAACGTACGATGTGGATATTTGAACCACATGTGGCGGAGCAGATATTTGAGGACTTTGTTCGGGAAAACAACATCAAAGTGTACCGGAATGAATGGCTGAACCGCGAGAAGGGCGTACGTAAAACCGACGATCGTATCGCATCCATTACTACTTTAAGCGGAAAGAGATTTAACGGGAAGATGTTCATTGATGCAACCTATGAAGGCGACCTGATGGCTGCCGCGGGAGTGCCTTATCATGTGGGCAGAGAAGCGAACAGCGTATATGGAGAAGAGTGGAACGGTATACAGGTAGGCATCCTGCATCATGACCATTATTTCAAGAAACCCATCAGCGCCTACCGCATTCCGGGTGATGCCGGGAGCGGGCTGCTTCCGCTGATCTCCGCTGCAGATCCCGGGAAGCGGGGGGAAGGCGACAAACGGATACAGGCCTATTGTTTCCGGATGTGCCTCACCAATCTGCCGCAGAACCGTATTCCTTTTCCTAAACCGAAGGGATATGATGCCGCGCAATATGAATTGCTGTTACGGGTGTTCAATACCGGCTGGCGCGAAACCTTCAATAAGTTCGATCCCATTCCCAACCGTAAGACGGACACCAATAACCACGGGCCTTTCAGCACCGATTACATCGGGATGAACTATGATTATCCCGAAGCTTCTTATGTGCGAAGAAAGGAGATCATCCAGGCGCATGAGCGGTATCAGAAAGGGCTGATGTATTTCATCGCCAACGATCCACGCGTTCCGCAGGATGTACGGGAGCAAATGAAAGAATGGGGATTGCCAAAGGACGAGTTCAGGGATAATGGTGGATGGCCGCACCAGCTCTATGTACGCGAAGCGCGGCGGATGACCGGCATGTATGTGATGACGGAACACGAAACCCTCGGGAAACGGACAGTGCCACAGTCCATCGGTATGGGCTCCTATACCCTGGACGCCCACAACGCCCAGCGGTATATTCAACCGGACGGAACGGTGCAGAATGAAGGAGATATTGGTGTGCACGCTAAAAACCCTTACCGCATTGCTTATGGGTCTATCGTGCCGAAGAAAGGAACCTGCGCGAACCTCCTCGTCCCGGTATGCCCTTCCAGCTCCCACATCGCTTTCGGCTCCATCCGCATGGAACCGGTATTCATGATCCTTGGGCAGAGTGCCGCTACGGCGGCTGTGTTGGCGCTTCGGGGTGAGGTGGCGGTGCAGGACCTGGATTATGAGCAGCTGCGTACACAATTATTGAAAGACAAACAACGACTGGAATAAAATATGAAACGGCTTTCCGTTATCCTTTTACATCTTACCCTTTGCATCACTGCTGAGGGGCAATCGGCGCTGCAATGCGAGTACCTCGTGAATCCTGTCGGGATAGATGCTGCACACCCCCGTCTGCGCTGGCATTTTGACGGCAGGATGCAGTCGGCTTACCAATTACAGTTTTCAACGGATGCTGCCTTCGCAGAAAGCTGGGCCGCTCCAAAAGTGAATACCGCCTCCAACTTCGCTGTTTACGCGGCAAAGCCCCTGCAGCCATTCACCCGGTACTACTGGAAAGTGACCACCTGGGATCTCTCCGGAAGAAAACAGGTGTCTGCCCCGGCATTTTTTGAAACCGGTATGATGGACCAGCGGAACTGGCGCGGCGCCTGGATCAGCGATGGGAACAACATCGCTTTCAAGCCTGCTCCGCAGTTCCGCAAAGTGTTCCGGACCGGGAAAAAAGTGCGGACTGCAAGAGCCTATATCGCCGTGGCTGGTTTGTACGAATTGTACATCAATGGCCAACGGATCGGAACGCACCGTCTGGATCCCATGTATACGCGGTTCGACCGGCGCACGCTGTATGTCACACATGATGTAACAGCCATGCTGCAAACCGGGCAGAATGCGATCGGGGTATTGCTGGGCAACGGATGGTACAATCATCAGTCCACCGCCGTCTGGAACTTCGATAAAGCGCCCTGGCGGGGAAGACCGGCTTTTTGCCTCGATCTTCGTATCACTTATGAAGATGGTTCCGTTGAAACCATTACCTCCGGGAAGGATTGGAAAACAGCCACTGGTCCGGTGATCTTCAATAGCATCTACACCGGTGAACATTATGACGCGCGGTTGGAGCAAACCGGCTGGAACACCACAGGGTTTGACGACAACAAATGGAAAAGTGTGATCCTTCGCGCAGCGCCTTCTCATCATATTGTGGCGCAGGCATTACATCCTGTTGAAAATGTAACAGAGATATCCGCCACTAAAATGAACAGGATCCATGACACGCTGTACGTATTCGATCTCGGACGAAATATCGCCGGTGTGAGTGAGATAAACGTGACCGGAGGACCCGGCACCATACTGCGTTTGAAGCATGCGGAACAATTGTATGCCAATGGAAGGGCCGATCAATCGAATATCGACGTGCATTATCGCCCTACAGATGATCAGGACCCGTTCCAGACAGATATTTTCGTGCTCAGCGGAAAAGGAGAGGAGCATTTTATGCCCCGTTTTAACTACAAAGGTTTTCAATATGTGGAAGTGAGCTCTAACAGGCCCCTGCATTTAAACCGGGAAAGTTTGAAAGGCTATTTCATGCACAGTAATGTACCGCAGACCGGCTATATCCGTTCTTCGGACCCGCTGATCAATAAGCTTTGGGAAGCCATCAACAGTTCCTACCTGTCCAACCTTTTCGGGTATCCGACCGATTGCCCGCAACGGGAAAAGAATGGATGGACGGGCGATGCGCATATTGCAGTAGAAACAGGCCTGTATAATTTCGATGCCATCACCATATATGAAAAATGGCTGGCCGATCACCGGGATGAACAACAACCGAATGGTGTACTGCCTGCCATCATTCCAACCGGCGGATGGGGATATGAATGGGGGAATGGTCCGGATTGGACCAGCACCATTGCGATCATTCCCTGGAATATCTATCTCTTCTACGGGGATACCAGCCTGCTGTCCCGGTGCTATGATAACATCAAACGGTATGTGGATCATATCACGGAAATGAGT
This sequence comes from Chitinophaga niabensis, assembly GCA_017849435.1. Lineage (GTDB taxonomy): Bacteria > Bacteroidota > Bacteroidia > Chitinophagales > Chitinophagaceae > Chitinophaga > Chitinophaga niabensis_A. The sequence continues at coordinate 64,257 of JAFIGY010000018.1, read as the reverse complement.
CCCTCCGGCCTTACCACCTGGGGGCTGGGCGACTGGGTGCCGGTGAAATCCAAAACCCCGGTGGAGCTGACCTCTACCGCTTATTATTATGCAGATGCGGTCATCCTTGCCAAAGCCGCGAAGATATTCAGTAAATCGTCCGATCAACAGCAATACACCGCCCTCGCTGCAAAGATCAAAACCGCATTCAACGCTAAATATCTCCATAACGGCATTTACGGCAGCGGTGTGCAAACGGAACTGAGTGTGCCTTTGTTCTGGGGACTGGCGCCGGATGAGCAACGTGCCACGGTAGCGGCCAACCTGGCAAAACGTGTGGCGACTGATAATTACCATCTGGATGTAGGTCTCCTCGGCACCAAATGCATTCTCAACGCCCTGAGCGAAAACGGCTACGCAGATGTGGCTTATAAAATAGCATCGCAGCAAACGCTGCCTTCCTGGGGCTGGTGGATCGTGAATGGCGCTACTACGCTTTATGAGAACTGGCCTATTGACGCGAAATCCGATATCTCACGGAACCACATTATGTTTGGAGAGATCGGTGCCTGGCTGTACAAAGGATTGGGCGGCATCAGGCCGGATGAATCGGCGCCGGGGTTCCGGCATATCCGCCTGGAACCGCATTTCGCAGAAGGACTGGAGAGCTTTGAAGCCATGCATGAAAGTCCTGACGGCAGGATCATCTCTTCCTGGAAAAGAACGGGTGATAAAATACAGTACGATATAACGATTCCGCCCAATACCACCGCTTCCCTGCGGCTGGACGAGCGGAAGATAAAACGTATATCCGTTGACGGCAGGCCGGCATCCATGCCCTGCATATTAGCCACAGGTGCGCATCATGTTGACATAACTTTTTAGCAGATCGTTTACAACACCAGGATTAGTGTGCCTGCAATGATGCACAACGCACCAATGGCCATTTTTACAGTGGGGATCTCACCGAGGAAGATCGTGGCGAAAATAATGGCCAGCGCCACACTGAGTTTGTCTACAGACGCCACCTGCGCCACTTTTCCGATTTGCAGCGCCCGGAAATAAAAGATCCAGGAAAGGCCGGTGGCGATACCGGAGAGGATAAGGAAAATGAGGTTCTGCCTGCTGAGCTGATGGATCTGCGTAGTAGCGCCCCGGAAATAAGCAATCCCCCAGGCGAGGAAAAGTATCACCACCGTACGGATGGCAGTGGCCAGGTCAGAGTTCACTCCTTTGATGCCAATCTTCGCGAAGATGGCCGTCAATGCCGCGAAGAATGCGGATAACAGTGCATAGATCCACCACATGATATTGCAGTTTATATTGAGCGCATAAGCAGCAAAAATAGGGCTTTTAAGAAAATAGTGGGGATTGTGGGTTCAGTAGAGATGAAAAAGGAGACAGCAGGCAATACATAATGCCATATCATTGCCCAGACCGGCCCTGAGGATGCGCAGGGCCTTCCGCATATGTTGTTCCACAGTATTCACCGAAATATTCAATCGCTCGGCCACTTCTTTATTGGAAAGCTGATCTTCCCGGCTCAAAAGGAATACCGCCCGGCATTGCGGCGGCAACTCCCGGATGCGCTCGGTCAGCCTTGTTTGTAATTCCTTGAACTCCGTCATCTGCCGGTTCATTTCCTTTGTCTGGAACGGCGTATCTTTCATTAGCGCATGATCTTTCCTGAGCTGCGCGATCAATTGACGGTGATAATTGAAAATGCGGTTCTTTAATGAGATGAACAGATAATTCTCTATAATGGTATCTTCCCGTAAAGAAGATAATTGTTTGTAGAAGGAAACAAACACATCCTGTACCAGTTCTTCCGCAGCCTCGGCATTACCGGTTTTCTTATAGGCAATGTTCAGCAAACGAATAAAATGACGCTCATAGATCGTGTTGAACGCTTTTTCGTCACCATTTCGCCATAACGTGAGAAGAGTAGTATCAGTATGATCGATATATTGTTCGATGACAATAAGTTTGTTCCAAATTTAATAATAACAATTTGATTTTTTCCCTATTTGCTGAATCGATTCAGCAAAAAAATAAAAATTCATATAAAGTTATGTATATCAATCAATTAGAAGAAAAAACAAAGAAATCCTGAAAAAAATATTTTTTTAGGGTAACGGTAACCTTTCGGATTGGTGTTTTTATAATCAGTTAAGCATATGGATGTACACGTTTTATATGAGCTCCTTGAAAAGTATCAGGCAGGAAAATGCACTGATGAGGAATTGGAGCGGCTCGATAAATGGTTCGCTTCATTAGGCGGTGAACGCCCTGATCATTTATGGAAAGAAGGAGGAGAAGCGGCATCCAGGCTAACGCAGGAGAAACTGCAGGAACTGAAACGCAGGTTAAACATAACCCCTGCCCCGGTAATATCCATTTCCCGCTGGAAGAAAGCACGCCGTTGGGTAGCGATGATCGCGGGAGCGGCTTTGCTGTCCGGCAGCCTCTATTACCTGTTACAACCTGAATCCCGGCAGCAACAACTGGTGAAATCGCATCGCCGGCCTGTACATCATAACCGGCATATCACCCTGCCGGATGGCAGTACCGTGGTATTGCACGCTGATAGCAGGCTCGAGTACCCCGCGGCCTTTAACAAAAGCACCAGAGAGGTAACGCTCGTAGGGGAAGCTTATTTTGATATTAAAAGAGATACTGTCAAACCATTTATCATCCATAGCGGCCGCCTCAGGACCACCGTACTGGGTACCGCCTTTAATATAAAGGCATACAAGGATGCGCCTGAAATAACGGTGTCGGTTACACGGGGAAAGGTGAAAGTGGAAACTGAAGACGACCGGAAGCTGTTGGCCGTGCTTACGCCGGACCAGCAGGTAGTGTACAGTATGAAGGATGCAGCAGCCCAGCAGCAACGTGTTGTGGCGATAGTGCAAACCAACTGGACGCAGCAGGACATGGTTTTTGAAAATGAAAGCTTCGGCGAGATCATCGGGGTACTCGAAGCGCGTTACGGCACGAAGATCGTATTCGATAATCCGGCGTTGACGGAATGCCTCATCAGGGCGTCTTTCTCCGGCAAGGAAACGCTGGATGAAGTGCTTTCCGTGCTTTGTACCGTACGCAACGCCACTTACCACACAGATAAGGACCATCGTATTATTATACAGGGAGAAGGCTGCAAATAGCCAGAGACTGAACGAGACTAGCATTTATTATCCATTCACTTTAAACCATTTTACTATCAATGAAAAGGGGTTGATAGCTGCGTTTTGCAGCTAAACAGGCAACCCGTTCCTCAACCAAAATGTGCGCCGTCGTGAACAGCGGCCTTATTCAGTAACATTCTAAATTCATTTGCGTCATGAAAAAATTCTTAGCTGTGCAAAAACAGCTTGGGGCATTCCTTTGCACCTGCCTGTCAGGGAATACCCGGTACGTTATGAAGATCAGTACAGTAGCCCTGGGCTGTATGCTGCTGGTGACTCCCATGCTATGGGCGGCTTCCGGCAAGGCACAGGATATGGCAACCAGGAAGATCACGTTGTCACTGAGCCGGGAAACACTCCACGATGCGCTTAGCAAGGTAGAATCGCTCTCCGGTTTCCGCATCGCTTATCCACCGGAACAGATCACCCGGCACAAGAATATCAGCCTGCCTAAAGCCACCCGCACTGTCAAGGAAACGCTCAATCTGCTATTGATGAGCACCCGCCTGCAGTTCCGTCAGCAGGAAGATATTATTGTGATCTTTATGCCCGAGGACGGCAGGCAGCCCGCAGATACCACGGCCAGGCCGGTTCCCCCGCAGGAAGGGAAACAACGTATGATCATCGGTTCCGTGATCGAATTCCGTACGAATACCCCGTTGCCCGGTGTAACAGTGATGATCAAGGGTACTAACAGGGGCGGACAAACGCAGGCGGATGGCACTTACAGTCTGCAGGTGCCTGCTGGTCTCCAGACGCTTGTGTTCTCCTTTATCGGTTATGAATCAAAGGAAGTGGAAGTGGGTTCTTCCAACCAGGTGCATGTAGCGTTGAACCCTGCCAATATCGGATTGAAGGACGTAGTGGTAGTAGCATATGGTGAACAAAAGAAGGCGACTGTTACGGGATCTATTGCATCCATTTCTACAAAGGAATTGTTGCAGAGCCCTGTTTCCAACCTTACCAATGCACTGGCAGGGCGTCTTCCCGGTCTCATTACCACGCAGCGCAGCGGAGAGCCGGGAGTGGATGCAAGCACATTATATATCCGCGGGGTGGCTACACTGAATTCCGCTACGCCGATCATTATGGTGGATGGTGTGGAGCGTTCCATGGATTACCTGGACCCGAACGATATTGAAAGTCTGACCATCCTGAAAGATGCAGCAGCCACCGCCGTACTGGGGATGCGCGGTGCCAACGGCGCTGTGCTGAGCCCCACCAAACGGGGTAAAGCAGGCGCTCCCGCCGTTAGCTTTCGCGCCGCTACCGGTATACAGGAAGCTACCCGTTTGCCGGAATACCTCGGCTCTTATGATTACGCCCGCCTGTTGAATGAAGCGTTGGGGAACGATGGTGCGCAACCTGCATTTACACAGCAGCAACTGGATGGCTATAAGAATGGCACATTACCCAATACGGATTATTACAAGTTCATCATGCGACCATCTTCCGTAGTGTCAGGCAACCTGAACGTGAGCGGTGGCGGTAACGTGGCCCGGTATTTTATCTCGGCGGGTTACAATATGGCGGAAGGGAACTACAAGCATACCAAGAATAACAAAGATGGATACGATGGCAACAACCGCATGAAGCGCTACAACCTGAGAGCCAACGTAGACGTGGATATCACGAAAGACCTCACCGCCCGCCTCGATCTCGCCGGTACGCTCACGGATCGTACAGATGGGAACAACTCTGCGGGCACGATCATGAACCTCGCCAACCGCATGGCGCCTATTTATCCCATTTTTAACCCTGACGGGTCACTTTGGGGGAATGGTACTTTTCAGTCTAATATCTACGGAGAACTCTCCCAGAAAGGCTATCGCCGATGGTACAATAATACGGTACAGGGAACGTTTGCACTTACCCGTAAGCTGGATGTGATCACGAAGAATCTCAGCGCCAAGGTTTCCTTCTCCTACGATAACACCAATACCCCCAACTCCAGTTATGGCCGGAACTATGCGGTGTATGAACCCTTATATAACGCACAGGGAGAGATCACCGGTTACAAACAATTCGGGAATGATACGCGCATCGATCCTAACGGTGGTTTCAGCGGCGGTGGGGCCGTACGCAACACATACCTGGAGGCTGTACTGAACTGGAACCGTAATTTCGGGCATCATGAATTAACTGGTCTTTTGCTCTGGAACCGCAGGCTGCAGGAGAACGGTTCTTCGATCCCCTTTGCCTACGAGTCTTTCCTGTTCCGCGGAACATACAACTACAAAGCAAAGTACCTGCTGGAAGTGAGTGCCTCTTACCAGGGCTCGGAAAACTTCCCAAAGGAAAGCCGCTATGGCTTATTCCCTTCTATTTCCGGCGGATGGGTATTGTCTGAAGAAAATTTCATCAAGGATCATGTTCCTGCCATCAGCTTTCTGAAAGTACGCGCATCTTATGGTGAGGTAGGGAACGACAGAAGCTCTGGTGAACGCTTCCTTTGGTTCACTTCCTGGCAGGGTGCACCCCAATACTGGTTCGGTACCAATATTACACAGGCCAATGGATGGGGACAAGGTGCTATCGGCAACCCGGGCGTTACCTGGGAGCGTGGCAAGCAGGTGGACCTTGGCCTGGAATTCCGGTTGTGGAAGAACAAGCTCGGCCTTACCATAGATGTGTTCAAACAGCGTCGTAGCAAGATACTCATCACCCGCAGCACTTTGTCAGATGTATTCGGACAAGGTATCAAAGCACAGAACATCGGGGAGGTGGACAACAAAGGCATTGAATTCGAGCTGGTGCATGATAACAACATCGGCAAGTTCCACTATGCCATCAAACCGAACTTTACTTACGCCAAAAACGTGATCGTTTACCAGGATGAGGTAAGCCGCCTTTACCCCTGGATGCGCCGTACCGGATGGCCGATCGGTACTAAGTTCGGGCTGATTGCTGACGGCTTCTTCAAAGATGCCGCAGATGTGTCCAACAGTCCGTTCCAGAACTTCTCCGCTTATGGTCCGGGTGATATCAAATACAAAAAACTGACCGGTAAAGAATATGACTATATCCAGGCTTCCTTTGATGAAACCCGTATCGGTTATGCCCGTACACCGGAGATCATGTATGGTACCACGATTGAAATGGATTACCGCAATTTTGATCTCAGCGTACTCTTCCAGGGCGCTGCGCATGCAGATGTACGGTTGGAGAATGAAGCGGTATACGAATTCTTCCAGAGCGGGAAGGTAAAGCCTTTCCATCTTGGCCGCTGGACGCCGGAAACCGCTGCTACCGCAACATATCCGCGCCTGCACAGCAATACAAACGGGAACAATCACCGGGCTTCCAGCTTCTGGATCAAGAGCGCGGATTACCTGCGGCTGAAGAACGTAGAAGTGGGGTATCGCTTGCCCAAGCGTTGGATCGCTCCGCTGGGCCTCAACTATTTTCGTGTATACGTCAACGGTTTGAACCTCTACACCTGGGATAAGCTGAAAGATTACCAGGTAGACCCGGAGATCGGGGATGGCAACGGCGCCATGTACCCGATCCAGAAGATCTGGAATTTCGGGATCGATATCAAGTTTTAACCACTAAAGCATTTTCAGATGAGAATCAGAATACAAACACTTGTGCTGCTAATGCTTGCTGCCTGTACTTTGCCGTATTGCAAGAAGGGATTCCTTGACAGAGCCTCCACCACGCAGCAGCAGGACGTAGATATCTTCACCAGCTTCGCCATGACGGACCAGGTGGTCAATAACCTTTACAGTAAGCTCCGCGGCAATTATACCTACCTGAGCGGTTATAACATGTCTTCCGCCGCAGACGAATCCAAAGATGCTTCCAACTGGATGGGCTCCATGCGATTCAATAACGGGTCATGGTCCGGCAATGACAACCCGATTGGCAACACCTGGCGCGATAATTATGTCGCCATTCGCCAGGCTAATACCATTCTCGAAAACGTGGCGAAGTACAAAACACCGGATGATCCCAACAACGTTGGTTCGCTGGACAACCGGATAGGGGAAGTGTATTATCTCCGCGCTTATTATCTCTATGAGCTGATGCGCCAGTTCGGCGGTGTGATCGTTGTTACGAAAACGATCGACCAGGCAGATGCGAAAGCACTCAATCGTCCCCGCAGCAGCTTCGATTCCTGCGTAGCGCAGGTGCTTGCGGATTGCGATGAAGCTGTCAAACGCGTACAAGCCACCTATCCGGCCACACAAGTGGGCAGGGTAACAAAGGGTACAGCCATGGCGTTGAAATCCCGTGTGCTCCTGCTTTCTGCCAGCCCACTCTGGGCAGTTGCCGGTAAGAACGGCTACCTGGCGGATATCAGCAGCAGTACTGCTGCATCTGATCCGGAAAAATGGCGTAAAGCTGCTGCAGCGGCCAAAGCAGTGATCGATCTTAAGAATGATCAGGGCGCGCAGGTATATGACCTGGAACTCACACTGGCAGCGCGGCAGAATATGTTCAAAAGCAATGTGCTCACCAGCAGGGAAGTGATTTTTGTGAGGATGAATGAAGCGAACCAGGATTACGACCGGTATATGTTCCCGAATGGCAGCGGCGGATGGTCAGGCGGCGCGCCTTCCCAGAATCTGGTAGATGATTATGAAATGAAGAACGGTTTGCCGATCACCGATCCCTTGTCCGGATACAACCCTGATACCCCTTACGCCAACCGGGACGCCCGCTTCTATACAGACATCCTCTATCCCGGCGCCCCCTGGAAAGGCCGCAAGATCGAAACTTTCGCTAAAGGCAGGGATGAACAAAGCACGGAAACGGATCATACCCGCACCGGCTATTTCTGCCGCAAACTGGTGGATGAAACCATTACGGCCGGCCAGTCCGGCAGTAACAGAACCATCAACGGCATCACCTTCCGGCTTGCGGAGATCTTCCTCAATTACGTGGAGGCGCTGAATGAATATGATCCCGGGAACCCGGATATCCTGATCTATCTCAACCGCATCCGTACCCGGGCCGGTCAGCCGCCTATCCTCGCAGGGTTAACACAGGGCCAGATGCGCCAGAAGATCCGGAATGAGCGGAGGATAGAGCTGTGTTTCGAGAACTTTCGTTTCTGGGACGTGCGCCGCTGGAAGATTGCGGAGAATACAGAGAAAACCCTCTGGGGCATGAAGCCCGTGGTGGATCCTTCCAAGCCCGGCGGATACCGGTATGATCGCTTCAAGGTAGAAGATCGTTTGTGGAGGAGTGCGATGTACGTGATCCCGATCACGACGGATGAAACGCTCCGCAATCCGAACCTGAAGCAAAACGAAGGATGGTAGGTAATTTTTCATCCGCAATATAAAAGAATGGTAAGGTGGAGTAACCACAGGAAACCCTGCTTGTAAAAGAAAATGCAGCGACCGCCTCATGGCTCGCTGCATTTTTTCCCTGAAATGTATCTGTTACGTTTCCTTCAATGCAAAATCGATTTAGTGGTGATATGGTTTAAAAAATAAGAGAATTTTTACCATTCTTCAAAAATAACTTGAATGCGAAAAGAACTATTTATATTTTAGCGATCATGGTACTAAGATCAAGAAACAAATTGCTGAGCCGGTCATGGATCGGCTTTTTATGTGCCTGCGGCGCCGGACTGATTCCGGCATTGACAGCCGCGGGCCAGTCGGTCCAGCTGCCGCTGCAGGACTTCTCCGCCTTTAAAGACGCCGGCAGCAGCTGGCAGATCGCCGGCGATGTATCCGCTGTTCTCGGTAAACCGAACACCCTGAAGGTGACCAGGGGAACAGGGATCCTGGTGAACCTGCCGGGTAAACGCACGCATGGGCAGGACCTCTATTCCACGTTAGCGCATGGCGACCTGGACCTTGAGCTGGATTATATGATGGCCGAAGGTTCCAACTCCGGTATCTATTTTCAGGGCCGGTACGAGTTGCAGCTGCTGGACAGCTGGGGGGTGAGGAAACCGCGCCCCGGCGACAACGGCGGCATCTATGAACGCTGGGACGACAGCAAACCCGAAGGGCAAAAAGGCTATCAGGGATACGCGCCGCGCCAGAACGCCAGTAAAGCGCCCGGACTGTGGCAGCATCTGAAAGTCTCCTTCCAGGCACCCCGCTTTGATGCGGCCGGTAAAAAGATCGAAAACGCAAAAATATTACGCGCCGAACTGAATGGCGTATTGATCCACGAAAACGTAGAGCTGCAGGGCCCCACCCGGGGATCCGTTGGCGGAGGGGATGAAAAGGCTGCCGGACCGTTGCGTATCCAGGGAGATCATGGCGCTGTGGCGTTCAGGAATATCCAGATCAGGGAATTTAACAAACCACGTCCCGAACTTACTGATCTGCAATTTGCAGAATACAAAGGCAAGTATCAGCCGGCTGCCAGTTATGCCGCTGAAAAGCCGGAATCAAAAGGCCGCACGGCACATCTTACCGCTAATGCCGGCGCGCTTTCCAAAGAATACATCCTGATCTATAAGGGTACGCTGCAGGTAAAAGACCCGGGAGAATATACTTTCGATATGAACGCACAGGGCGGTGCAGCTACGATGAAGATCAACAATGCGATAGTTGTTCCGATGGGAAATAATAATCCAAGAGGCAGGGCCACACTACCGGCAGGGAATCTGCCGGTGGAGATCACCTATGCACGTTCCGGGGATTGGGGAGTACCTGTACTGGGTATGGTAATTGCCGGTCCGGGTACACGCGGCTTCTACATTGGAGACGCCATTACACCCGATGCAACGGATCCTATTCTCGTAGACGCGGAATCCAATACCATCCTGCGCAGCTTCATGGACCTGCCCGGATATGGCAAGGTAGTGCATGCGGTTTCCGTAGGAAGCCCGGAAAAAGTGCATTATACGTATGATCTGGACAAAGGCGCTATCGTGCAGGTATGGCGTGGAGAGTTCCTGGAAACCACGCCGATGTGGCATTCCCGCGGTAATGGTACTTCCCGGCCGCAGGGGGCTGTACAGCGTTTTGGCAAACCGTTGCTAACGCTGGGCAAACTGGCTTCGCAGCAGCAGGCCTGGAGCGCGGATACAGCCGGCAGCAGCTATCGTCCGAAAGGATATGTGCTGGATGAAAAAGACCGTCCTACTTTCCGTTACCAGGTATATGGCTCCACTGTAACGGATGCGATCCGGGTATCGGAAGATGGGCATGGTATCCGGCGGGAGATCAATGTAACGGCGCCTGCGGGCGATCTTTATGCCAGACTGGCGGAAGGCGCGCAGATAGAAGTATTGGAGAAAGATACCTATGTGATTGACGGTAAAGCGTGGTACCTGCAGGTCCTTGAGGCCGGTGGTGCCAAACCGGTGATCCGCGATGCGGGGAATAACCGTCAGGAGCTGATCATACCCGTACGCGGAAGATTGAGCTATTCTATCCTTTTCTAAACTATTGACTGTACATCGATGAAAAATATCATAAAGAAAACTGCATTATACTTCCTCCCGCTGTGCGCCGCTTTTAGCGCCTCCGCACAGGAAACGCCCAAGGAGGAAGACTATTTCAGGATCGTGAAGATGAGCGCGCCGGAAGGCACTCTGCTGGAAGTGGGCGGGCTTACCGTTTTGCCGAATGGCGACCTCGGCGTATCCACCCGTCGCGGGGATGTGTACATCGTGGAAAATCCCACCAGCCGCCGGCCGTTCTTTCGCAAATTTGCTTCCGGCCTGCACGAGATACTGGGCCTGGCTTATAAGGACGGTGCATTGTACTGCGCACAGCGTGGTGAGCTCACCAAACTGGTAGACACGAATATGGACGGGAAGGCCGATGTATACGAAACCGTATATGCATGGCCGATATCCGGACACTATCACGAATATAGCTTCGGGCCGAAGATTGCGCCGGATGGTTCCTTCTTTGTGTCCGGCAACGTAGCCTTTGGCGATGAAGAATGGTGGCGTGGCGAAAGCCGCGTACCCTGGCGCGGATGGATGATGCACATCGCCGCCGACGGCAGCAGCATGGAGCCCTGGGCTACGGGCATGCGCTCTCCCTGCGGATTGGGCATGATCAACGGAGAATTGTTCTACACAGAGAACCAGGGCGACTGGATGGGATCCGGTGGTGTATGGCGTGTACAGAAAGGCGATTTCGTGGGCCACCCCGCCGGCCTGCGCTGGACAGGAGAGCCCAATTCCCCGCTGAAACTTACCACTGAACAATTGTATGCACAGGTAGATCCGCGAAAGAATAAGAACGCGCAAGGCAGATACATCAAACCGGAGAACGTGGTAGATGAAACTTTCAAGACCATGTTCGAAGTGAAAAAATCGGTCCCTGAATTGCGTTTACCGGCTGTATGGCTGCCACACGGCGTATTGGGCATTTCCAACTCGGAGATGGTGTCTGTCCCGCAAGGCGCTTTCGGACCTTTTGCAGGCCAGGCGCTGGTGGGTGACCAGGGGCAGAGCAAGATCATGCGCGTGGTACTGGAAAAAGTGAAGGGCGAATACCAGGGCGTTGCTTTCGATTTCCGCAGCGGTTTTCAGTCAGGTGTACTTCGCCTGGCATGGGGGCAGGATGGATCCCTGTTCGTAGGGGAAACCAACCGCGGATGGGGTTCTGCCGGTGATGCAAATGAAGGTTTGCAACGCCTTGTATGGAATAATCGCATTCCCTTTGAAATGCAAACGGTAAGAGCGATGCCGGACGGGTTTGAAGTTGAGTTCACTTTACCGGTGGATAAAAAATCCGCGGAAGATCTGGCGTCTTACAACGTGGAGAGCTTCATCTACAAATACCATCCTGTGTATGGCAGTCCTACCGTGAACATGGCCAAATGTGAAGTGAAAGGGGTAAAAGTATCTGAAGACGGTATGAAAGCCCGCATCATTGTTGACAATATGCGTCAGTACTACATTCACCATCTGACGTTGGAAGGTGTTCGCTCCCGTGATAATTTCTATTCGCTGGTGCACACTTCCGGGTATTATACGCTGAACAATATTCCTGATGGCGCCAAACTGGCCATGAGTGAAGTGAGCACCCGCAACTCCGCGGCGGAAGCTGCAAAAGCAGCTGCGGTTGCAGCTGCTGCAACGCCTGTGAAGCCCGTTAAACCTGGTGCGAAGCCGGCCGTGAAATCCGCTGAAACTGCGGCCAAACCTGCCGTTGCCAAAGCAGCTACTTATGAAGAAGTGAAGCCGCTGTTGGCGAAATACACCTGCGCCGCTTGTCATAATGCCGACAAGAAGCAGGTGGGGCCTGCGTTTAAGGATATCGCGAAGAAACATTACAGCAATGATCTCATCGTGAAACTGATCTACAATCCGAATCCGGAGAACTGGCCGGGGTATGCAACAGAAATGCCGCCCATGCCGCAGGTGCCGAAAGCGGATGCATTGAAGATCGCAGGATGGATCAATTCCCTGAGATAACGATACATCAAAAAAGCCTCCATCCGGAGGCTTTTTTGATTTTATGAAAGGGTACGATAGTCCAATATCACTACGCCGGATCCAAACACCCTCGTCCCTGAAAGCACTAACGTTCGCCCGGCATGCAACTCCCTGAAAAACGGTTTACCTTTCCCGATCAGCACCGGATGCACCCACAATTCATATTCATCCACCAACCCCAGCTGGATCAATCCTGATACCACACTGCCACTGCCATACACAATCATGTCTTTCCCGCCCTGCAATTTGAGTGACTGTATCTCTTTATCAAGACTGTACCGCGCTATCCTTGAATTATTCCAGACAGGTGCTTTCAGCGTTTTCGAGAAAACAACCTTGCGGTAATTGTTCATCATCTCCGCGAACGCAATGCTTTCACGGGGGAAATAACTGTTCATGGTTTGCGCAGGCCAATATCGCGCCATCGCCTGGTAGGTGATCCTGCCGAGCAGGATGGTATCGATCATACTAAGCCTTTCACTCGCATGTTGGGCCATTTCATCATCCCAGTAGCTGAAATGCCAGTCCAGTTCGCAGTTCGTTCCCGCCATGAAGCCGTCCAGCGTAACATTCATCGACACGATTAATTTTCTCATGATGGTTTTTTATTGGCTGCGGGCATGGGCGCATCGAGGAAGGATGGTATCATGGCCAGCAGCTGGTCTGTATGTTCGAGTATTACGCCCACATGGCTGCAATGTGGCAGGATGGCGAGTTGTGAGCCTGGAAGTCCTGCCAGGTCTCCCATTACGCCGCCGCCGCGTAGCTTAAACATTTCAACGGCATGTTCCAGGCGAACGGCGTCCGCATCGCCGAAGATGAGGAAGGTGGGCGACCGGATGGCTTGTATGGAAGCTGCCGGCCAGTCCTGCACGGTGGTGTCCAGCGCAACGAGCTTGCGTACGAGCATGGGCCAGTCCTGGGGATTAGGGGCCAGGCTGTCGTATTCCTTTTTCATCGGGGAACCGTCAAAAACTTCGGGTTGGATGGTTTTGATCATTGGTACAAGCTCGGGATGTAATCCTCCGGAGTTGAAGGTGGCGGAGGCCACTATCAGCTTTCGTACCTGTTCCGGGTGCCGGATGGCCATCTGCAGGGCAACGCCGCCGCCCATACTGTATCCGAACACATCTGCCGTATCGATCTTCAATTGTTTCAATGCGGCAGCCACGTCATCCGCCATCCGTTCATAAGTGATAGGCCGGTTAATGTCCGCTGTGCGTCCATGGCCCTGGAGATCCACAGCAATCACCTGCCTGTGTTTAGCCAGTTCGGGTATCAGTTTCCCGAAAGACCCGTTGATGCTGGAATAAGCACCATGCAGTAACACCAGCGGCCGGCCAGTGCCATGGATCTCGTAATACATCGTGAGGCCATTTACAGAAGCATAGCCATGCGTTTCCGTTTTATTCGTTGAGCGGCAACCGGCCATGGTAAAGAAAGCCAGCGCCAGCATGAGTGAATGGATGTGTTTGTGCATGGGAGGTTGTTTATGGTTCGCATTACAAAGTTACCGGGAGGCCTGAAGCCGGATAAAGTGAGAACGCGACTTTTCAGGGGGGGCAATGTGACATCGCGGGTCACATTTACCCCTTCATGGATAAGATTTGTCATAATTCTGCAAAGGGCTTAAATTTGGAGTATAACGTTTTTTAATCCATCCAGATGAAACACATATCTATCCTTGTTCCCGAAGAAGTGGTGCTGGCCAGTATCTTTGACCCGCGATATATGTTCACGGCGGTGAACCAGTTCCTGGAGATGCGCGGGGAGCCGCCGTTATTCCAGGTACAGCTGGTAGGACTGACCAAAGAGGTGCGGCTGCATAACGGCAGCTTTTCCGTACATCCCGATGTACTCATACAGGATGTAAAAAGGACTGATCTCATCCTGGTGCCGGCGCTGACCGGAGATATTAAAAAATCGCTGGAGATCAATCAGGGTTTCGTGCCCTGGATCGTGCAGCAGCACAATAAAGGAGCAGAAGTGGCCAGTCTTTGCCTGGGCGCTTTCTTATTGGCTTCCACCGGATTGCTGAATGGCAGGGAATGTTCCACCCACTGGCTGTTTGCCAACGAGTTCAGAGCGATGTTCCCGGAGGTGGAACTGATAGATGGCCGGATCATTTCGGAGGCTGACGGCGTTTATTCCAGCGGCGGGGCCAGTTCTTACTGGAATCTGTTGCTGCACCTGGTGGAGAAATATACCAATCGCGAGATCGCGATACAGGCGGCCAAATTCTTTGCGATAGAGATCGATCGTAAGAGCCAGTCGCCTTTCATCATGTTCAACGGGCAGAAGAAGCATGAGGATGAGCCGATACGGGAGGCTCAGGAGTTCATCGAGAAGAATGTGGCGGAGAAGATATCGGTGGAAGATCTCGCCACGAAATTCGCGATTGGAAGGAGGCATTTCATCCGGCGCTTCAAAACGGCTACCAATAACACACCACTGGAATACATTCAGCGGGTGAAGATGGAGGCGGCGAAGAAAATGCTGGAAAACAGCACGAAGAATGTAACAGAGGTGATGTACGAAGTAGGGTATAACGACGTGAAGGCCTTCCGCATGATCTTCAAAAAAGTAGCAGGAATGTCGCCGGTGGATTACCGGAACAAGTATAACAAGCGTGCTGTATTTGCTTAGGATGTTAATCCTTTCAGCCGCCCGGCCTTTATGAGGGCGTTCAGCATTTCTTCCGGCATGAAGGGTTTGTTGAGCACGTCAAAGATGCCCATCTTACCCAACCGCATCCGCACATCGTCCATAATATCAGCCGTGAAGATGATAATGTGTATACCGGGATAATCCCTTTTGATGATTTCTGCCAACGCATAGCCGTCCATTTCAGGCATATGCAGGTCCAGCAAAGCCACATCGTAGGAACGTTCTTTCAGCAGGTCCTGCGCTTCGAAAGCATCTGCAGCACAGTCCGGCTGAATACCAAAATATTCCAGCTGCCGGCTGGCCACAATAACGTTGATGTGATTGTCTTCCACAAACAATACCCGTAATCCCGCAAATTTTTTCTGATAGGCTGCGATGTTGGTTGATGGTGTTTTTCTCATGTGTTCCGGTTGCCGTAGCGGCAGGTTGAAAGTGAGGTCGAAATAAAATTCGGTTCCTTTACCCGGATTGCTCTTCACGAAGATATCGCTGCCATGCAGTTCGATCAGTTTTTTGGTGATCGTTAATCCGAGCCCGGTTCCTGTGTGCTTCCTGGAGGAAGCCTGATGTACCTGCCTGAAGCTTTCAAATATCCTTTCATGCATGTCTTCCGGAATACCGATACCCGTATCGTTGATCGAAAAATGCAGGATGGCCTTACCTGCGGTCACTTCTTTGGTGGAAAGAGTGATCGTTACTTCTCCTTCATCCGTGTATTTGATGGCATTGCTGACGAGGTTGTTCAATATCTGGCTAAGGCGCAACGTATCTCCCAGTACTTTCGGCGGAACGCCGGCAGCGATGGATTGAATGATCCGGATATGTTTGCTGGCTGCGAGGGATTCGAACTGGTTGGAGATGTCGCGGATCAGCTGGTAAAGGTCTATTTCCGCTTTGGTCAGCTCCAGGTTCCCGCTTTCCACTTTATGCAAATCGAGTATATCGTTGATCAGCCGCAGAAGGTGGTTGGCCGAGAAAGAGAGGTTGCGGATATATTCCGTTTGTTCCGGCGTATGATTCAGCTCTAATAGAGAGGTGATGCCAATGATGCCATTCAATGGTGTTCTGATCTCGTGGCTCATAACGGACAGGAATTCTGTTTTGCTCCTGGCCGCGTCTTCCGCAATGTTCTTGGCTTGTATGAGGGTCAGTTGATCTTCTTTTTCCTTCGTGATGTCTGTAAGGGCGCCTCTCAGCATCGTTACTTCATCCTGTTCCACCAGCGGTATACCGATCAGGCGTACCCATTTCCTTTCGCCGCCGGGGGTGATGGTTTTTGCCTCAATGAAGAAAAGACTTTTGTGTTGAACAGCGATGTTCAGCTCTGTCAATATCCGGGCCCGTTCCTCCACTTCAAAAAAAGTAAGACTGTCTTCGAAAGTGGGAATGTAATCATCAGGCATACCGTAGATGGCATAGATCTGTTTGGTCCAGGATATTTCGCCGGTGGAAAGGTTGAATTCAAATCCGCCGGTTTTGCTGATCTCCTGGCTGATCTCCAGTAACTGGTTCAGGCGCTCCTGGCTTTCCATCAGGTCTTCCAGCCGCTGGTTCCGGGTGATCTCGTCTGTGATGTCCTGTATACATCCCAAAAGATAACGCGGGTGTCCTTCGTTATCCGCCACTATCCTCGCATTATTTTTCAGATAGCGCAATCCTTTCTGTGGATGCCGGACGCGGTAGGTATGATGAAAGATGCGACCATTTGTCTTAAGTAACGTTGCAATAATATTGTTCAATCCGGGAAGGTCTTCCGGTATTACCATATGCTGCCAGCCATTGTTCCTGACCTCCTCCAGCCCCAGCCCCCTTATTCTTTCAAATTCGCTGTTGATGAAAAAGCAATTTCCGTTCATGTCCGCCATATAAGCCCCTACAGGCGCCAGTTGAAGGGCGGCCTGGACATGTTCATCATAAAAATCCTGCATCGAAAAAAGATTTCATTTGTTACTGGTGTGTTAATAACATGACTTCCTCATCTTTATTCCTTTGTATGTCCTCTCCATGAAATGCCCATCCCCGTTGAATCCTATGGGGGCCGGGTTATTCAGGTTATACTGCTGGTATGGTTAACAGTGTTACGTCAGCCTGGAAATATCGGATGATACTGCTCAAAAGCTAAATCATTTTTTTCAAAACGTCAAAATATAGCGGAGCGTCGAAATGATAACCGCCCCGTACACCCTCCCGGGACAGTACGATCTGCCATAGCTGACTTTGCCTTGCGCGAAAGGAACCTGCGCAGGAGAGCAGGTAGTATTCCCACATCCGGAAGAAGGTATCATCATACCGGACAGCAAGCTGATCCCGGTATTGCAGGATGTTGGCATACCATGCCATCAGGGTTTTATCATAGTTCACACTGAAGTTCTCCCAGTGTTCCATTACAAATAATTTTTCAATAGCCTGGCCGATCTGCCGGATGGAAGGAATGACGGCATTCGGAAAGATGTATCTGTGCAGCCATTTGTCGCCCATCGTTGAAGAACTGTTACCGCCGATGGTGTGCAGCAGAAACAATCCGCCGTCCTTTAAAGAACGGTGTGCCATACGCATATAAGCGCGGTAATTCTTCGGCCCTACATGCTCAAACATTCCCAGAGATACAATGGCATCAAACTTCCCATCCAGCTCACGGTAATCGGTGAGCCGGATATCCACCGGTAATCCCCTGCAAAGCTGCGCAGCCAGTGTGGCCTGCTCTTTGGATAAGGTGATGCCGGTTACTTTCACATCATATCGCTCCGCTGCGAACTTCGCGAAGCTGCCCCATCCGCAGCCGATGTCCAGTACATGCATCCCTGCTTCGAGCTGAAGTTTCCGACAGGTGAGATCGAGCTTGTGTTCCTGTGCTTCATCCAATGTATGCGCATGGTCCCAGAATGCACAGGTGTATGTTAAACGTTTGTCCAGCATAGTTTTGAAAAGATCATTCCCGATGTCGTAATGTCGGGAAGCATTGAGGTGCGCGCGATCTGTATGCTGGGAGTTGAGGAGCCGGGAGAGGAGGATGTCTGCTTTCAGGCGCCAGTCTTTTTTGATATAATCGTTGAGGTGATGAGTGAGCACACGGTAAAAGAATTCATCCATCCGGGGACAGTCCCACCAATGTTCCATGTAGGATTCCCCGAGGCCGAGGGAGCCGTATTTCAGCACCCTGCTATAAAAATCCTCCCGGTGAACCCGGATGTCCCAGGGATTATTCCCGTTCACGGTAATTCCGGCTGAAGCCAAAAGCCGGCTGATGATCATTTGGGCCTTTTCCTTCTTCATGGGATGTAAAGAAGTTCAGGATAAAGGTACGCTATATTTGATCGTGCAGCTTTATTTTATAAGCACAGTGCCTCGCGCCGTCCAAAATATGACTAACCCTTTCCACATCCGCCTTCAATACCTTCCTGAATGCAGATAACTCCGACTGGCAGAACCCCTGGCAAGCTGTTGCCGCTGCACAAATAGGGCAGTGGTTCTCCACCAGCAGAAAGCCACCCGCCTCTTTTTCATACTCCGCCATATAACCTTCGCGGCTGCGTATCTCCGCCAGTTTTTTTACACGGCTCTCCAATCCCTTAACCCCCTCCAGTTCCTTCAGATATCTTTCCGTACTGTCTTTCCCGTTAGCCGCTATCACCGCTTGCACAGCCGCCTCTCCCAGCGTTTCCCGCATCTTCCGGATCAGCTTCACCGTAAGATCGGCATGCGTATCCGGGAAACGGGCATGCCCGCGGGCGGTTAAAGACCATATCTGCTGCGGACGTCCGCGACCTTTGGAAACAGTGGTTGCCTCTACAAGTCCGTCTGTAGCCAGTTTGAGCAGCTGGAACCGGGCGCCCTCCACGGTCACGTTCATCTTCTCCGCCAATACGCTCAAGGGCTGCGGCCCGATCGTCTTCAGTACCCATACTGCCCGCTCGTTCTCAGGAAGAGGATTATTCATAATAAACAAAGTGTTTATTTGGTTTAATAATCAAAGTTACTATATTTGTACAGTAAAATAAAAAACGAAAGTTATGATACATCAACTGCCGGCATTGCCATATGCCTACGATGCACTGGAACCGCATATCGATAAAGCTACCATGGAAATACACCATACCCGTCACCATCAGGCGTATGTGGATAATCTGAACAAAAGCATCGCGGGAACGGATGCGGAGAACAAAACCCTGGAAGAGATTCTGCAGAACGTCAGCAAATACAGCGCTGCAGTGCGCAACAACGGCGGTGGCCACTATAACCATTCCCTTTTCTGGAAACTGCTCTCCGCATCTCCCGCAAAGAAACCCTCCGGTAAACTGGAAGCAGCAATCCTCGCAAAATGGGACAGCCTGGAGCAATTCAGGGAACAATTCTACAACCTGTCGCTGGCCCGCTTCGGGTCCGGGTGGAGCTGGTTGTATGTGAAATATAACGGGCAGATCGAGATCGCTTCCACACCCAACCAGGATAACCCGTTGATGGACGTGAACCTGACGGATCGCGGGATTCCCGTGCTGGGACTGGATGTATGGGAACATGCTTATTACCTTAAATACCAGAACAAACGGGCGGATTATATCAAGTCTTTCTGGGAAGTGCTCGACTGGAATGCCGCAGCAGCCAATTATGAGCATGCTTTAAAGCAGATATAATCAAACCTTATTTACATCTGGAATTGATGTTGAAGGAAAGGGATTTCAGGCAGGCGAAAATGAAACAATAGCATGAACGTATTCTTCGATCCGGGTCTGACGGAACGAAGCTTGATAAGGAGTTGCAATAAAATCTGCCTTATAACTTTTCCTTAACGCCGAAAATTCTATTTTGAGTGCATGAATCGCCATTTCACTGCATTCCTCCTGTTATGCTGCGCCCAAATATCCTTCGCCCAGCAATCCCATAATTTCGATTTTGAACAACCGGCCAAAGATGCGGGAGAACCATCCCGCGGATGGCGCGCCTTTTACCAGACCTTCGCTTCCGGGCGTAACCTGATGCGGACGGACAGTACCGTCTTTTTCTCCGGTGCACACTCCCTGCTTATTGAAAAGGATTCCGTGATGGACATCGGTGTAAGCGAATACGTTATCCCGGTTGATTTTAAAGGAAAAGAAGTAGTGTTACAGGGATATATCCGCACGGAGAACGTACAGCAGGGATACGCTGGTTTGTGGATGCGGATTGATGGCAGCGGTCAGTTCGATAACATGTATGGAAGAGGAAGTACAGGTACTACAGACTGGAAGCTTTACACCATCAAACTTAAACTGGATGAAAATGCAGACGCGATCCACCTGGGCGGATTATTGAGCGGAACCGGGAAAATGTGGATGGATAAGCTGATGCTCACGGTGGATGGAAATGATGCGGCTCTTGTGCCTAAACTGGATCCTTCGGCGTATTCCCTGCCCGCCGCATCGCAACAGTGGCTGAAGGCAAACGCCATTCCCCTCACAAGCGTAGATGCAGGCCAGGGTACACAGGATTTGCAACCTCTCAAAAAGATCATCGGCGATGCGCGGATCGTATCGCTGGGAGAATGTACGCACGGCACCAGCGAGATCTTCCGGATGAAACATCGCATGCTGGAATTCCTTGCTACCGAAATGGGTTTTACGATCTTCTCCATCGAAGCGAATATGCCGGAGACTTACGCTGTGAATGATTACGTATTGCGCGGCATCGGCGATCCCCACCGTATGCTGGATACGATGTACTTCTGGACCTGGAATACACAGGAGGTGATGGATATGATGGTCTGGATGCGGCAGTACAATCTCAAACATCCTGATAAAATGCTGCAGTTCACCGGCTTCGACATGCAGAACTACAAAGGAGCCGCGCAGCACCTGCAGCGGTTTGCACAGCAATATGCTCCGGACATGCAGCCGCTGGCGGACACGCTGACCGGCTTCTGCAAATCGTTGATGAAGCTGGGGTACGAACGGAGCACAAAAAAAGATCTGCAGCCGTTGTATAGCATGGTGGAAGATATCAGGAAATATATCCGCAAACACAAAGCGGAATTGTTGGGGAAGATGCAGCCACCCGATCTGGAATGGACGCTCCAGAATATCACGGTGATCGAGCAGTTCGGTGATCTGATGTGCGCCGGTCGCACAAGTAATCAGGTACGCGACAGAAGTATGGCGGACAATGTGAAATGGATCATGGATCATAATCCCGGTGCCAAAATGGTGGTCTGGGCGCATAACGGGCATGTGAACCGTACGCTGTTTTCCATGGGCAGCTATCTGGACAGGATGTACGGGAAAGAGATAGTGGTGTTTGGATTCGGCGCGGCAGAAGGGACTTATACGGCGGTGGTTAAGGGCAAAGGTGTAACCAGCAACAATGTGTTGGAAGCCCCGGCGCGGAGGTCGTTGGAGGGATATGGGAGGGACGCGGGGTTGAGGGATTTTGTGCTCGATGTCCGGAAGCAAACCTTAACGGATCCCGCGGCACGCTGGCTACTGGGTAAGGTACGGTTGCGGAATCTCGGTGCAGTAGCCATGGATGGCAGTATGCAATTTGAAACGGCCATTCTCCCGGATCGTTATGATGCAATCATTTGCCTGGATAAAACACGCGCATCAGCCTGCTTCAAGACAAGAAAATAATTCCTGGCTCAAGCATTTTTGTTGTGGATGCTTACTTCGGAGATAAATTCCCGCGTACTGACGAATTTCCCGGAATGAATACTTTCGCCGGAGGCGGGTTCATAAAAACGAATCGTCTGTTTTCCTTTTGCATTGGGAATAGTGATGCTGAAGCGCTTGTCAGCACCCGGATAAGGTACGGTGCCCGTCATCAGTAACTCTCCTTTAACATTCAATACATCAAAAGCCAGCATGCGGCCTTCTGTGCCCAGGTACTGTTCAATGGCGTCGTTAGTGCCTTTGATGAACAGCACGCTGAAAGCTTTGCCTTCCATGCTGAAGGCAACAGACTTGCCGGTATTATCCAAAATGGTAAATTCCGAAGTGCCAAGGATATGGCCACCGCGCGTTACCTGTAGTTTTGTTTTGCCGGCTGCCACGTCCGGCACCATCACGGCAACGGAGCCCTGCGTATCCTGCCCCGTGATAAGACCGCTTTCTCTTCCAAAGATCACGTTCATTCCATTGGTATCTGCTTCCTTCTGATCGGTGAACTGCAGCAGGATGATCTCGCCGGGAGAGGATATATCGGTGGAGGCAATGAAAAGCATCGGCTGCATGGTTTTTCGGATGCACGCCACAGCAACCAGCACGAGCAGTATGGCTGTATAGCAAAGCAACAGCTTCATAACAAAGTTTTGGGGTGTTTTGCCTGCAAATAAATTATTTCAGCCTGCTGATGCAAAGGTAGTTTATACGGGACTAATACACGTATAAATACGTAAATATAAAATAGTTGACAAAAGCAAATAAAATAGTTGCTTTTGTCAATTAAATTGTATTTTTAAACTAAATATCGAGGTATGGAACAGGAAATACAGCTTGTGAGCGATATCCGGAAGTTCAACCGTTTTTATACCCGGCAGCTGGGTTTGCTGCAGCAGCACGTTTTTGATTCGGAGTATTCACTGACGGAGGTCAGGGCGCTATATGAGATTATGTTCAACGGACAAACAACGGCTACGGGCATACGGGAGGCACTGCAGATTGATGCGGGATATCTGAGCCGTATCCTCCGTAATTTCGAGAAGAAGGGCCTCCTCATCAAACATCCCCTCCCGGAAGACGGCCGCGCTTCTTACCTGCAGCTGACAGCCCGCGGCAAGAAACTGATGTCTTCCATGAATGAACTATCTAACCACCAGATCCGTGAAATGCTGACCTCCCTCGAACCCGCACAAAAACAAAAAGTCGCGGATTCGATGAACGTGCTCCGGTACCTCCTACACGCACCGGGAAGCGATCATACCATAGGGCAGGTCCATATTCGTACTGATCTCCGGCCGGGAGACATTGGGGAAATGATTCGCCTGCACGGACAACTATATGCACGGGAATACCAGTATGGTATCGCATTTGAACAATACGTGCTGGAAACTTTTCAGGAATGTATGCAAAGCTATCAACCGGAAAAGGATCGCATCTGGCAGGCGTACTGCAATGGCGAACTGGCGGGGATGATCGCGATCCTCAGTCGCGGCCGTGGCCGTGCGCAGTTACGCTGGTTCCTTGTGCGCCCTGACCTCAGGGGGCTGGGACTGGGAAAAGTACTGATCAACCAGGCGATGGCCTTTTGCAGACAGCGGAAGTTCCGGGAGGTATATCTGCTGACAACGCATCAGCAGGATAAAGCCGCACGCCTGTACATGAAAGCAGGCTTCGTGAAAACCGGCTCTACAGCCCAACACCTTTGGGGGCACGACCTGTACGAAGAAAAGTACGAGCTGAAATTGCATTACAGGTAACTCAGCCACCAATACCGGTGACGCTGTCTGTATCCGCTGTACCACCTGCAGGGCAGGTAAAGCGCCGCTACAACAGAAAACCAAACGAGGTATACGCCTCCGAGTGAGAAACCGGACCCCGGCACCACAAAGTAGAAGGGCACCATGGGGCTGGATATCTGCGCAGCGGTATGCCCGCGCAGGAAGAACACGATCATGCAGAGGGTATGGATGAGGTAGAAATGCAGGATGTAATAGAAGAAAGGCACGCTCCCGTATACTTTCGCGATGTCGGTCAAACGATGTTGCTTCCCTTCCAGCGCCGCCAGCAGCAACAATCCCGGCCCGATGGTAATGCAGGTGAAAAGGAGTGAGGCGGGATATTTCGTTACATTCAGGAAGGTATAAACGGATAGCTCTTTCCAGGGTGCAGGATCCCCGTACACATTGATCCCCCGCAGCACGAGGAACAGCAGGATCATAACGGTGCCGGCAGTTATCAGCAGCTTCTTTCTCGCCGCCGGCGATACGTCCTGCAGAAAAGCCCTCCCCAGTCCATACCCGCACAACAATATGCCCGTAAAGGGCAGGAAAGGATACAGCACCAGGAAACCGCGCCCCGGCATGATCGTGAAAAGAGTATACTTCGTTTGATGTACGAACTCCCAGATCGTTCCGGGTGGTATCGGAAGAGCGTCCAATGCATTGTGGCCCGCTGTGATCAACAGTCCTACCCCCAGAATAACCTGCCAGGGCAGGAAGATGAGGCCTGACAGCACAACAAAACTGATCCCGATTGCCCAGATCACCTGCAGAATCAATACATTCATTTGCGGGTTGAAGGTGAGCGCGAAAGACATGATGGTTATCTCTACCAGGATGAGCCAAAGGCCGCGGGTGAATAGATACCTGCTGATCTCCGCTTTGGTTCTTCGGTTGTGCATCAGGTGAATGGATAAACCGGAGAGGAGAACAAAAACCGGCGCGCAGAAATGTGTGATCCAGCGTGTGAAATAAAGCGCAGGCGTAGTGGTGGCCGCGTCCAGTGGATCCTGCGTGAAAGCGGTGGCATGAAAATAATCACGCACATGATCCAGTGCCATGATAATCATAACGATGCCGCGCAATACATCTACGGCGTAAATACGTTTCATAGGTTATTTTTAAGCGTTGATCACATGCTTCCGCAACAACACGATCTGCCCAAGGTGATAAGCCGCATGCTGCAATATCCCCTGGATATAATAATACGCATTATGCTGCGTATTGGGAACGGTTAAATAAAGACGCTCTTCGGGGAAGTTGCGGATCGTTTCCACCATGAGTGTGACGGAATGATCCAGTCGCTGTAACGTTGCACTCCAATTGTCTTCCCCATGATTTTCCGGCAGATAGAAATCCGGCAGATCGCCGTCCTGTTCCGGCTTTTCTCCCTGTAGCTTCCGGATCACATTCTGATGCCAGAAGATGAGATGGTTCACCAGTTCCCAGATATTATGCGAATGTTGTACGCGGCGGGTGGCCTGTTCAGCGTTAACTTCCCGGAGGTGTTCGAGAAGGGTGACGTCCAGCCAGGGCTGTCCGTGATAGATGTGCTGCAGGGCTTCTGATAGTACTACGGGTGTGGACATACGTGGTAGTTTTTAGGTCTTTTTGCTGCTGGGGCTCCTCTTTCCTTTCATCAATTAGCAGGCCATTCCCTCATTTTCCCTTATTTTTAATCAAATAATCACCGCTTTATGGAGCAACGGCAACTGGAATTTAACAAAAATGAGGATAATATGCGCATGTTGGTCAGCACCATGAAACAACGGCTGGCTGTTATTGAGCAGGGAGGAGGGAAAAAAAGTATAGAAAAGCTGCGGCAAAGGGGTAAACTGACCCCAAGGGAGCGGATCCGGTACCTGGTGGACAAGCATACGACGTTTACGGAAATAGGCGCATTCGCTGCTTTTGACATGTACCAGGAGCATGGCGGCTGCCCGGCGGCGGGTACGGTGGCGGGACTGGGGTATGTGAGCGGCCGCCTTTGCGTGATCGTGGCCAATGATATGACGGTAAAGGCAGGCGCCTGGTTTCCCCTGACGGGTAAAAAGAACCTCCGCCTGCAGGAAATAGCGATGGAAAACCGCCTGCCGGTGATCTATCTTGTAGACAGTGCAGGGGTTTATCTGCCCATGCAGGACGAGATATTCCCGGATAAAGAGCACTTTGGCCGCATCTTTCGCAATAATGCGCGCATGAGCGCAATGGGCATCACCCAAATCGCGGCCGTGATGGGAAGTTGCGTGGCCGGAGGCGCCTACCTCCCCATCATGAGCGATGAGGTACTGATGGTGGAAGGCAACGGCTCTATCTTCCTCGCCGGGCCTTATCTCGTGAAAGCCGCAATAGGGGAAGAAGTGGATGCGGAAACACTGGGCGGCGCCGTGACGCATACGGAAATATCCGGGATCGCGGATTATAAGTTCAAGACGGAGGAGGAATGCCTGGACCGGATACGGCACATCGTATCCCGACTGGGACATCCCGCTCAGGCAGGATTTGACCGCATTGCGCCTGTAGCCCCGGAGAAATCACCGGAGGAACTGTACGGGATCGTGCCGCTGGACAGCAGTAAATCTTACGATGTACATGAAGTGATCGCGCGTCTTGTAGACGGATCAGTGTTCGATGAATATAAACCGGATTATGGAAAGACGATCCTCTGCGGATATGCCCGCATAGAAGGATGGGCCGTGGGCATCGTGGCCAATCAACGGAAGATGGTGAAGAACCGGAAGGGCGAAATGCAGATGGGAGGCGTGATCTATAATGACAGTGCGGACAAGGCCGCACGTTTCATCATGAACTGCAATCAAAAAAAGATTCCACTTGTTTTCCTTCAGGATGTAACGGGATTTATGGTGGGGAGTCGCAGTGAGCACGCCGGTATCATCAAAGACGGCGCAAAGCTTGTGAATGCTGTTGCCAATTCGGTGGTGCCGAAGATCACGATCATCATCGGTAATTCATATGGCGCCGGAAACTACGCCATGTGTGGTAAAGCATACGACCCCCGTTTCATCTTCGCGTGGCCCAATGCAAAGATCGCCGTGATGGGAGGGGAGCAGGCGGCCAAAACCCTGTTGCAGATACAGGTGGCCTCCCTGAAAGCAAAAGGTGAAACCATCACGCCGGAAGCAGAAGCCAAATTGCTCAGGGATATTACCGACAAATACAATAGCCAGACCACTCCCTATTACGCCGCTGCAAGATTATGGGTGGACGAGATCATCGATCCCGCACAAACCCGCCAAACCGTCGCCGAATGCCTTCATGCGGCCAATCATGCACCGGTGGAGGAAGCATTCCGGACAGGGGTTATACAGGTCTAAAACAATCTCATCATGCAAGCAATACTTTTCCTGATTACTACTTTACTGGCCATCTTTCTTTTCTACAAAGGAACCGGCAGCCACAAAGGAATTCTTGTGGGCTGCCTTCTCTGGGCCGTATGGGTGGGCATTATCGCTGCTACCGGTTTCTTTCAACATACCGCCGCAGCCTTACCGAGGATGATGCTGCTGGTCAATCTGCCTGCCATCGCCGGTATCATCATTTTATACAGATCGCTTGCAAAAAAGACCGTTCACCGGAACATGCTACTGGCGGTACACGTGCTGAGGATACCTGTGGAAATCACGCTGTACCTGCTTTTTCTCGAGAAGAAAGTACCGGTGATCATGACGTTCGAGGGTTGGAATTACGATATCGTCATTGGCATAACGGCAGCATTGCTTTTGCTTTACCCATCTCTTTCCGGAAAACAGGTTCATCCACTTTTATTCCGCATTTGGAATATACTCGGGTTGATATTTCTGGCCAATATCGTGGGTATCGCTATTTTATCCGCCCCGTCGCCCATTCAGCATTTGGCGTTTGATCAGCCGAACATTGCCATCCTTGGATTCCCTTATACGTTATTACCCGGAGTGGTAGTGCCGTTGGTAATTTTGTCGCATCTCCTCTGCCTGCGTGCCAACACAAATTTGTACATCCCCGTCTAATTTTTCATCTTTGCCCTTTCACACAGGAAAACGGAATGATGAATCAGCAACTCGTTATTTATACAGACGGCGCATCACGGGGGAATCCCGGCCGGGGTGGATATGGTTTGATATTGATGTGGGGAAAGATAAGGAAAGAGCTTTCCGCAGGTTACCGGATGACCACCAATAACCGCATGGAGCTGCTGGCCGTGATCGTGGCGCTGGAGGCATTGACGAAAGAAGGTTTATCTGTGTTGATCTATACAGACAGCCAGTATATAGTAAACGCCGTGGAAAAGGGCTGGTTATGGAACTGGGTGAAGACGGGGTTTAAAGATAAAAAGAACCGCGACCTCTGGGAACGTTTCATTCCGTTGTTCCGGAAACACCGCATCAAATTCCACTGGGTGAAAGGGCACGCTTCCAATCCCGAGAACAACCGTTGCGATCAACTCGCTACCGCTGCGGCGGACGGGGGGCCATGGCTCGAGGATACAGGCTATGAAGCCAATGTCTGAATTTTATTTTTTGATAAATAGTAGTAAATTGCCATATCGTTTCTAAGCAATATTTGTTGTTAACCTGTTTGAACCGTCGGGCAGTATTTTTCATCTTTTTGAAATTTGCCCATGCCTCAATTATTTCCGGTGGAGGTTATCGAGAATTCTACGTTTACGTGGTTGCCCCGCGTGAAGGTACGTTCGCAGATGATCTATACGACCATCCTGTTGGCAGTGCTGATCAGCCTGCTGGCTTTGCCTTTCATTAAAGTGGATGTTTCTGTGCGGTCCTCCGGCATCGTTCGTCCCGTTACGGAGAAGAATGAGCTGAGAAGCCTGGTGGCCGGTACTATCGAACAAGTGATGGTATCGGAAGGTCAGCATGTGACGAAGGGTCAGGTGATCCTGCGTCTCCAGGAAGACATCAGCAACAGCAAGCTTTCCCAGACCTCTTTTGAGCTGAAACAGCGGGAAGCGTACATCAGCGACCTTACCCGGCTGGCCGCGGGCGGAGGGGGCGGGCTACAATCCACCCTTTATCAGCAGCAGTACAACCGCTTTGTATCCACTCTTAACGAACAGCAGGCCACTACCCGTAAACTGGCAAGTGACCTGGAAATGTACCAAAAGCTGTTTGACGATAAAGTGATCGCGGAGAAAGAGCTGCGCGATAAGCAATATGAGTACGATAAAAGTGTGGCAGCTTACCGTTCGGCTGTGCAGCAACAGCGAAGCGCCTGGGCGGAGGAGCTGAGCCGTTACCGGCTGGAAAGCAACCGCCTCCAGGCCGATGCCGCGCAACTGGAGAAACAGAAGGAATGGAACCTGATCAAAGCACCGGTGAGCGGTACTTTGCAGCAGTTTTCCGGAAAGTATGCCGGTGGATACGTACAGGTAGGCGAGCTAATGGGCGTGATCTCCCCGGATTCCAACCTGATCGCAGAATGCCTGGTGTCCCCGAGGGATATCGGATATCTTCGTGCAGGCATGCCCGTTAAGTTCCAGGTGGACGCTTTTAACTACAATGAATGGGGAGTGGTGGAAGGAAAAGTACAGAGCGTGGACAATGATTTTACACTGGTGGAAAATCAACCGGTGTTCAGGGTGAAATGCCAGTTCGCGAGCACGGAAGTGCATACCGCTAATGGCGTGAAAGGCAGCCTCAAAAAAGGGATGACCCTGCAGGCCCGCTTCATCCTTACAAAACGCAGTTTATTCCAGCTGTTATACGATAAAACAGATAATTGGATCAATCCCAACACGAGCGGAAAAAAATAAACCATGTCCGACATCCGTCTGAAAAAAAATGCCCGTATCCGCCAACGCGATATCAGCGACTGTGGCGCAGCCTGCCTTGCTTCCATTGCAGCGTACTATCAATTGCAAATGCCCGTGGCCCGTATCCGTCAGCTGGCCGCTACGGACAGTAAAGGCACCAATGTGCTGGGCCTTATTGAGGCGGCGGGGAAGCTGGGGTTCCAGGCCAAAGGCGTGAAAGGCCCGTTTGAAGCGTTGTTCTCCATCCCCAAGCCCGCTATCGCGCATGTGGTGGTAAAAGAGCGTTTGCACCATTTTGTGGTAATCTACCGGGTAACCAAAACACATGTAGTAGTGATGGACCCGGGGGATGGCATGTATCACAAGCTTTCGCATGACGAGTTTAAGGCCATGTGGACGAACGTACTGGTATTGCTCCTGCCCGGCAGTGAGTTCAAAGCCGGTAATGAAAAAGTATCTCATCTGCAACGCTTCTGGTACCTCCTGCGGCCGCACCGCGCAGTGGTATTGCAAGCCATGTTCGGGGCGCTGATCTATACGGTATTGGGTCTTTCCACTTCCATTTACGTGCAGAAGATCGTGGATAATGTACTGGTGGAAGGGAACCGCAATCTCCTGAACATGCTGGGCATCGTGATGCTGATGATCCTGTTGCTGCAATTGTTTATCGGGCAGCTGAAGAGTGTATTCGCTCTCAAGACCGGCCAGCAGATCGATGCGCGGCTGATACTTGGTTATTACAAGCACCTGCTGCGCCTCCCGCAGCAATTCTTTGATACCATGAGGGTAGGGGAGATCACTTCCCGCATCAACGACGCAGTGAAAATTCGTGTATTCATCAACGATGTTGCAATGGGGTTGATCGTGAACGTTTTCATCGTCCTTTTTTCCTTCTGCCTGATGTTCACTTATTACTGGAAGCTGGCGCTCATTGTGCTTTCCATCCTGCCTGCATATGCCATCATCTATCATATCAGCAACCAGATCAACAGGCGCGTGCAGCGGAAATTGATGGAAGATAATGCGGAGCTGGGCAGCCAGCTGGTGGAATCATTGAATTCGGTAGCTACTATCAAGCGATTCGGACTGGAAGATTATGCCAATACCAAAACGGAAAACCGCTTTGTACAATTGTTGAAAACTATCTTCTCCGCCTCCATGAGTAACCTCTACCTGGGGAATGCCAGCAGCTTTATCACCAGCGCTTTTGTGGTGATCCTGTTGTGGGTGGGCGCTTATTTTGTGATGGACCGGCAATTGAGTCCGGGTGAGCTGCTGAGCTTTTACGCCATCACCGGCTATTTCACCGGTCCGGCCATGTCCCTCATCGGTGCGAACCGCAGCATGCAGGATGCTTTGATTGCGGCGGACAGGTTGTTTGAGATCATGGATTTGGAGCAGGAGGAGAATACGAATAAAGTGGCGCTGACCGCGGATATGATGGGGGATGTGGTATTTCATAACGTTTCCTTCCGTTATGGCACCCGCGTAGAAGTATTCCGCAATTTTAATTTGCACGTCCAGAAAGGAAAGATCACAGCGATCGTAGGGGAGAGCGGCTCCGGGAAATCTACGTTGATGGCGTTGTTACAGAATATCTATCCCTTGCAGGAAGGTAATATTACGATCGGTAAGATGGATATCCGTTATATCGACTATGAGAGCCTGCGGAAACGGGTGAGCGTAGTGCCGCAGCAGATCGATCTTTTTGCTGCCACTGTGCTGGAAAATATTGCCGTGGGAGAATTTGAGCCGGATATGCAGAAAGTGCTGGTGATATCTGCTCACCTCGGTATCCTGCAATTCATCGAAAAGCTGCCCGAAGGCTTTAATACGATGCTTGGCGAACACGGTGTAAACCTCTCTGGTGGCCAGCGTCAGCGGATCGCTATTGCCAGGGCGTTGTATCGTGATCCGGAGATATTGATCCTGGACGAAGCTACTTCTTCACTGGATTCCGTATCGGATCAATTCGTACAGAACGTTATGCAGCAACTCCGGGATGGCGGTAAAACGATCATTGTGATCGCACACCGCCTGAGCACGGTGATGAATGCGGACAAGATAGTGGTGCTGCAGGAGGGGGCGATGGCGGAAGAAGGCACGCATCATCAGCTGCTGGAGAACAATGCCATCTACTCCAAACTCTGGCAGCACCACCAGGCTATTAATTAGACTTATTTTTTCGCTTTGAAACGGGCCAGTGGCGTATTATCCTGACTCAACACCAGGAAGTCCGCCGTGATAGTCCATGCATTTACTTTCGGAGCGATGCGGAGGAACTGATCTTCTGTGCTCATATCCTTGCAGGCCATGCGCGTAGCAGCGATGGGGGAGAAGGTCATTTTATTCGGCGCGCCGATGGTGAATTTGCCGGAAAGGGTGTTGCAACCGGCAGAGCCATACACCCGATTGTCCATTTTTATGAAAGTCAGTTCCGCAGGGCGTTGCAGCTTGCTGGTATCGACCGTATGACCTTCCAGTTCTACCAGCCGCCAGGTTCTATAGAGGTCCGCTTCATTATTGATGCTCGCCGCCCGGGGGGCTGCACAACTGCTCAGGATCGCTACAGTGGCGGCAGCCACCCATACATGGAGTTTTTTCATGTTGATTATTTTTTTCAGGATCATAAACAAATACCAAACCAGAAAAGTTAATACCGGCTGTAAAAACCTTGCAGGTCTCCGGCTAACCGGTCATAAATGGGACGGGTAAGTTCGGTGAACAGGTCCTGCGGTGGTGGGGGAGGAAGGTCTCTTCCACCGATCAGCCGCTTGTCTTCGTCACTCAAAGCCCGCTCATCTCCGCGGAAAGTGCCGAACTGGTTCTGCCAGGTATAGGAGCCCGGAAGCCTGTCCTGCCGCAACAGCTTCCCGGAATTGACATCGGTGATGCGGTAATCCAGGATACCATTGGAAGCGATCGTTTTGCGGGTGATATAGAGTGTAGCCTTTACCGTTATATCGACATAAATATAGTTCCCCGTAGTGTCCCTCTTGGGTCCGGGTACGCTGATTACTTTGGAGACTTCCCGCTGATATCTGTCAACGTATGTTTGTCCCACCATGAAATCATTGAATCGCATCTCCAGGTATTGATCCGGTTGAAAATCCCTTTCATTCCGCACAAACCGTTCGTCGTAGAATTTCACGAAGTTGTTGATCCGGCGCTGTTCAAGGTTGCGCATAACGGCGTCCCGGAACTGATCTGCGGGGAATTGAAAATACGGGGACCTGATATCGACCTCGCTTACCACTACGTGTATCAATCCCACCTGATAGGCCTGATCCCGCAATTGTTTGGCATCCCTGTAATTGGGCGCGAGCCGGAGTGCGGCATCGAATTCGTTAAAAGCTTCCCGGGCGCTTTGCTTATCCCCTTGTTGCAGTAACTGTGTGCCGCGGTCATAGCGGGCTTCGGCCGCATTTTCCTGGGCGCCGGTGATGGCGGAGGAATAGTCTTTCGGTTTTACTACGGCACTGGCAGCGGGGGATGCCCGGATGATATTGTAAAGGGATTGCATGGCCCGGTATTCCGTGCGCACTGCTTCCCATTTCAGGTCGTTATTGGAGGCAAGGGCCTGCCTGGCGCGTCCTTCATGATCTTCCATAGCGGCAGCATAAGCTTTGGGCAGCAGTTGCAGCGAGGTGGCGTCGTTCGGGCGGCGTTGGAGCTTTTTCACAAAAGCGCCCACGGCGGCATCGTAGTGTCCCTGGTTGTAAAGCTTTTCACCGGATTTGCAGGAAAACAGCGCTACGGTGAGGAGGATAGTCAGGTAACGGTAGCAGGTGTTCATATGGGTGTTGTTTGCAGGTAGTTGGGGTTACCGGATCTTGAAATCGCGTCTTAATTCCCTGTCGGCTTCCCGTTGTTTGATAGAGTCCCGTTTGTCGTGCAGCTTCTTTCCCTTGCCCAACCCGATCTCCATCTTGGCCAGTCCCTTTTCATTCATGAATATACGCAGGGGAACGATGGTATATCCCCTTTCCTGGAGCTTCTTTTCCATCTTCCGCAATTCTTTTTTCTGGAGCAGCAGCTTGCGTTCCCGTAGCGGGTCATGATTGGCGTATGTACCATGTGAATATTCAGCGATATGCAGACTTTTCACATATAATTCTCCATGGGAAAAGTAGCAAAAGCTGTCGTTGAAGCTCACCCTGCCTTCCCTGATGGATTTGATCTCCGTTCCTGTCAATACCAGTCCGGCGACATACTTATCTTCTATCGCGTATTCAAAATAAGCCGATCTGTTCTTTAATTCTGCCATAAAGGGATGTGGAGCAAGCCGGAGCCTAGTTCTTAAAAAGCTCCAGCAGGGTGCTCAGTTTGTTTTTCAGTTCCTTGCGGTCGGTGATAAAATCCAGAAATCCGTGTTCCAACAGGAATTCGGCACTCTGGAAGCCTTCCGGAAGGTCTTTCTTGATTGTTTCCTTAATCACCCTCGGCCCGGCAAACCCTATCAGAGCGCCCGGTTCCGCGGTATTGATATCCCCCAGCATGGCATAAGAAGCCGTTACGCCGCCGGTGGTGGGGTCTGTCATCAGGGAAATAAAAGGCAAACGGGCCGCGGCCAGCTGGGTAAGCTTGGCGGAAGTTTTAGCCATTTGCATCAGCGAGAAAGCGCTTTCCATCATGCGGGCGCCGCCGGACTTGGAGATGATCAGCAGGGGCAGTTTGTTGGCAATGCAAAAATCAATGCTCCGCGCGATCTTCTCACCCACAACAGAACCCATCGATCCCCCGATGAAGCTGAAATCCATACAGGCCACTACCAGACCACTCCCGTTCACAAACCCGGCGCCTACACGCATAGCGTCCGTAAGGCCGGATTTTTTCTGCGCTTCTTTCAACCGGGCCCCGTAGGGTTTCAGGTCATTGAAGCCCAGCATGTCTTTCGGGTAAATATTGCTGAAAAGCTCTTCGAACGCATTGTTGTCGAAGATGATCTCGAAGTATTCAGGTGAATTGATGCGGTTATGGAAGTTACATTTGTCGCATACGTACAAATGCTCCTTCAGATCTTTCATGGTAGTCGTTTTCTTGCAATTCGGGCATTTGTGCCATAAACCGTCCGGCGCTTCCTTCTTCTCACTGGTAGAGGTCAAAATACCCTGTTTAATTCGCTTAAACCAGCTCATACTAGATTTTCTACTGAATAATAGGTTAAAGAATAGTGGTGCAAGATACGATAAAATTAAAATTTCCCGTAAACCAAAACGCCCTCCCGGTTCCGGGAGGGCGTTTTGGCATTATTTTTCAGGATCAGGCGTTGCGGTTGATGCAATTCAGGTCCGCAAAGGCCTCTTCCAGCCGTTTTACGAAGGTTTCCTCACCCTTCCGCAGCCATACCCGCGGATCGTAGTATTTCTTGTTCGGTTTGTCCGCTCCCTCGGGGTTACCGAGCTGCGCCTGCAGGTAAGCCTCCTTGCTCTGGTAATAACCCAGTATACCTTCCCAGAAGGCCCATTGCATATCGGTATCAATGTTCATCTTGATCACACCGTATCCCAGGGTTTCGTGGATCTGGTGCTTGGGAGAACCGGATCCGCCATGGAATACATAATACACCGGTTTTTTGGCGGTATTATGTTTTTTCTCAATGAATTCCTGGCTGTTCCGGAGTATCTCAGGGCGCAATTCCACGTTACCCGGACTATACACCCCGTGCACGTTCCCGAAAGCTGCTGCCACGGTGAAGCGGGGGCCTACTTCAGATAATTGCTCGAAAGCGTACGCTACATCTTCCGGCTGGGTGTAGAGCAATGCATTCTCTACGCCGGAATTGTCAACACCATCTTCCTCACCGCCGGTAACGCCCAGTTCTATCTCGATGCTCATGCCCAGCTTGTTCATGCGCTGAAAATAAGCTTTGGATATTTCTATGTTCTCGTGGATCGGTTCTTCTGAAAGGTCCAGCATGTGAGAGCTGTAAAGCGGCTGGCCGGTTTCTTTCTTAAAGGCTTCACCTGCGGTCAGCAGACCGTCGATCCAGGGCAGCCATTTTTTAGCCGCGTGGTCTGTATGCAGTACTACGGGTACACCATAATATTTGGCTACCTCGTGTACGTGCCTTGCACCGGAAATACCACCGGAAATATTAGCCTGGAGTTTATCGTTGGGCATACCTTTACCGGCAAAGAACTGTGCGCCGCCATTGGAGAACTGGATGATCACAGGGGAATTTACTTTCGCAGCCGTTTCCAGCACCGCATTCACAGAGTTGGTGCCTACCACGTTCACCGCGGGCATGGCAAATTCATTTTGTTTGGCATCTTTGTAAAGCGCTTCCAGCTCTTCACCGAATAATACGCCGGCTTTGTACTTTCCCATAATAGATACGTTATATTTTATTTTTAAAGGAGAGCAAATATAGGCATTAATAAATTTGCAATTTTGCAAGATTTTGCACGCCGGAAGGTCAAATTTTAATTTTCTCTCAATGTGGAAGGATCAGTAGCAGGCGCGGGAAGGCTCAGCGCCGCGATCTCTGTAAAGACGCTTTCATCCACCTTAAAGCCCCATTTCCGGAAGAAGGCGGAGAGGTTTTTCCCGGAAATTGTGCAGGCTTTGAGCATGAAGTACCGCATCTTTGCCGCGTCATTAGCCAGAGAAGGTTTTTCCTGCCGCGTCTGGCGGTGTAGTTGTTGATAAAAACTATCGCCGTATGCAAGCCATAGTTGATGGAACATGCACAGTCTAACCCAAACATCGGCCCTGCTGCCGTTAAAATCCCTGTCGGCATCAGCCAGTGCGAGATAAGTATCCATTTTTGTCCACACATTATCTTTTTTCAGCCGGGAAGGTGTAAGGCCGAAAGCCCTCTCCACAGCGAGACTATAGACGTTTACGGTGACTTCCGTCAATGTGCTCCAGGTCCAGGCCCCCTGCTGATGCATATGCCCCAGCTCATGCCAGGGGCCCCATCCATCCCTTCCCAGGCCGTTCACGGTCATTACCGCGGCCAGCGTGTTGCTGAAGAAAGCGGTGCGGTACCAGGTGGCCACCATATAGTAATCGCTGTTATCGGTTTCGGTCATGAGGTATTTGTGGATATTGACCTTGTCTGCAGCGGTTTGCCCGTCCAGCCCGCTGATGGAATCTTCGATGTTTATTACCCTGTCGGCTATACGTAAAACCTGGTCCTGGTCTTCCTGCTTGTACGCAAGCGCATTAGTGCGGGAGGCGACCATCATCACGCGGTTGCTGACGAGTTGTACATCTGGCACATCGTTCAGCTGATCGAGTGCCTTGAGCCAGTCGGCATGCGTGGTTTTGCCCAACACATAAAACGGAACCGGTTTCTGGCCTTCCATGAAGCGTACTTTTACTTTGCTGCCGGAGGGAGTAGTGGCGGAAAAACGCAGGTAGAGCAGGCCGCCGAGATCGTCCGTGATAATGTTATCGCCGTTCACGAGCTGTACTTCCTTCGGGTTCCATTTGCTTTTGTAACGGGAATAAGTGCCGATGAGCAACGCCGGAAGTTTGCTTCCTGCCAGCTGTTGCACGTTCACTTTCAGGGTCACGTTGGGCGGCAGGTAAAATCCCGTCGGCGAAAAGTCCGAAGCCGGGAAGTTTTGTGCGAGGCGATTAGCCTCCTGCCCCCCGGATATCATTTCATTCACTTCCACGATACTGTCCGCCAGTGCAGAATTAACGGTCACCGGAATGATAACGGGCGGTTGTGTTTCAGTGGACGATGATTTTTTGCAGCCGGTGGAGATGCATAAGAGGAGTGCGCTGCTGATCAGTGCAAAAGAGTAGCTGTTCATATGCCGTCAGGTTTTTCGTTTGTTGGATGAGAGGATAAATATAAGGGATTCCTCCAACATGAACACGAACGGCATACATCCCCTTCCAACATCACGTCACGGTCAGTGTGCTGCCATTAATGGCTATGGTATATTTTGTCAATGCACCGGTAGCGGGCCCGTTGCTCACGGAACCATCCGTATTGTAACGGCTGCCGTGCCCGCAGGGGGCGTTGCATTCGATCTTCTGCGTGGAAGTGTTGAACGTGGCGACTGTACAGCCCTGGTGTGTACAGGTACTGCTCAGGGCGGAGAAGGAAGCCGGCACATTGGTAGCCGCCAGGCGAATGATGATCACCCCGCCGCTGATGATGAAACTCCCGACATTGGGGAGCTGAGAAGACAGGTCCACGGTAAGGCGTGTGTTGCCACCACCTCCACCACCGCCAGAATACCCGCTATCTCCTTTTGAACATGCTGCCAGGCCGGCGGCGCAAGCGATACAAATGGTAGCGCTCAGGCCGGACAAAAAATCTCTTCTTTCCATAATGAGGTTTTTATTTCAAGAAGGATACGCAGGAGGTAAAGGTCAGGTTGCCTCGGGAGAGGTCTAAAAATAGCGGCCGGTTGTTCTAATTTTAATAAGAGGTTAGAAAATCATATTCGGGAAGCAGGTAATTGTTTACGCATCAGCCCGGGATCGGCTGCTTCGTTTCATTTTCAGAACGATCACCTTATCAGCCGGACTTCAATTGTCAACCACGTAAAGCCAGGCTGCTTCAGGAAGATATCAAATGGATCAGCTGCTGAAAATAAGCAGGCGCCTGCAAAAGGCGGCTGCCGTACCAGGAGAACATTTCTCCGTCCACCAGCAGTACCCCGGCATCTGGCAGGTATTCCCGGATTTCGGCGATGTGCTTTTCGCGGAATGGATAAGGCTCGCTGGAAAGCAGTACCAGCCTGCATCCGCTGGCGGCCAGCTGGGGAAGGGTGATGGCGGGATAGCGCGGAAGGTCTGCAAATACATTCCGGAAGCCGCACCGGTGCATCATTTCATGGATAAAGGTATCGCCGCCGGCTACCATCCAGGGTTCGCGCCAGATGAAATAGGCAGTGGGAACCGCTGTGGGAAAGGGTTCAAGGAGGTTGAAGCGTTCCCGGATATTGTCCGCGATCTTTTGGGCGGCGTGTTGTTGTTGCAGGATATGGCCGATAGCGGTGATCATATCACATGCATCTTGCAGGGTGTGGATATCGCTGACCCAGACAGGGAATTGGAGGGCGAGGGCTTCGATCTGCGCTTTCTCATTTTCTTCTTTATTGGCGATGATCAGGTCCGGTTGCAGTGCCGCGATCTTCTCAAGGTGCAGTTGTTTGGTGCCGCCTACGCGGGGAAGGCTGCGGAACCAGCTTTCAGGGTGCACGCAGAATTTGGTGATGCCTGTAACGGGAGCGTTGAGATCGTACAAGAGTTCCGTTTGCGACGGGACTACGGAAACGATCCGCCGTGGAGGGGAGAGTATCTCCACCGCTCTGCCTGATTGATCTTTGAAAAGCATGTTCAGCTGCCTAGGGCCTGGATAATGTCGTATTTGGTGACGATGTGATAATTGCCGCTTTCATCCTGTGTGAGCACGGCGCCATTCTCTTTATTGATGTATACGGACAGCTTCTCGATGGGTGTGTCCATGGTGACCACGGGGAAAGGGGGCTGCATCACCTTCTTTACAGCGGCTTCTTTCAGATCCGGCTGATCGATCAGTTTGCTGAACAATCCGCTTTCGGAAATAGCGCCAACAATGCGGCCATTATCGAAAACGGGCAGATGCTCGATATCGAACTTCTTCATCCTGGCAATCACATCATGTACTTTCTCTTCCGGCGTGATCGTTACCAGTGGCAGGTTGCGGCGGGAGTTCACCACGTCTTTCACTGTTTTTACATCGAGGAAACCGCGTTCCATCATCCATTGATCATTGTATACTTTACCCACGTAACGGCTGCCGTGATCGTGGAATATTACCACCACAACATCCGTCGGCTTTAAGCGGCTTTTCAGCTGGAGGAGTCCGGCTATGGCGGACCCTGCGGAATATCCCACAAATATTCCTTCTTCTTTCGCGATCCTGCGCGCCATCACGGCGCCATCCTTGTCTGTCACTTTTTCAAAATGATCGATCACGCTCATATCGTAATTCTGCGGCACAAAATCTTCCCCGATCCCTTCCGTGATATAGGGATATACTTCATTCATATCCAGCTCACCGGTTTCATGGAATTTTTTCAGCAGGGACCCGTAGCTGTCGATCGCCCATACCTGGATGGCGGGATTCTTTTCCTTCAGGAATTTTCCCGTACCGGTAATGGTTCCGCCCGTGCCCGTGGCGACTACGAGATGTGTCACCTTTCCCTCCGTCTGTTCCCATATCTCGGGGCCTGTTTGCTCATAGTGTGCATCCCGGTTGGCGAGATTATCGTATTGGTTCACGTAGAAGGAATTGGGAATGTCCTTTCCGAGCCTTCTCGCCACGGAATAGTAAGAACGCGGATCTTCCGGCTCCACGTTGGTAGGGCATACGATCACTTCAGCGCCCACGGCTTTGAGGATGTCTACTTTCTCCTTGGATTGTTTATCGGTAGTGGTGAAAATGCATTTATATCCTTTGATCACGGCTGCGAGTGCAAGCCCCATCCCGGTATTGCCGGAAGTGCCTTCGATGATGGTACCGCCGGGTTTCAGCCATCCGTTTTTCTCCGCTTCTTCTATCATCTTAACGGCCATGCGGTCTTTGATGGAGTTGCCGGGATTGAAGAATTCTACTTTGGCCAGCACGGTACAGGGCAGTTCTGAGGTCACCCGGTGAAGTTTCACCAGTGGCGTATGTCCGATCGTTTCGAGTATGTTTTCGCAGT
The DNA here is from genome assembly GCA_017849435.1 of Chitinophaga niabensis. Taxonomy (GTDB): domain Bacteria; phylum Bacteroidota; class Bacteroidia; order Chitinophagales; family Chitinophagaceae; genus Chitinophaga; species Chitinophaga niabensis_A. The sequence continues at coordinate 24,215 of JAFIGY010000018.1, read as the reverse complement.
ACTTCATATGTTTTGGTGCTTGTTCAACGAAATTACGGTAATTGGGCGAATGATGGTTTATATTTGCCATTATGAACAACATCTTCATCACCGGTATTGGAACCGGCGTAGGTAAAACGGTTGCGTCTGCCTGCGTTACGGAAGCGTTGGGCGCATTTTACTGGAAGCCTGTTCAGGCGGGCCTTCAGGACACGACGGACACGCAAACCGTGCGGGCTCTTCTCAGTGAACCTTCCCATGTGAAAGAAGAACTGTATCGCCTGCGGATGCCTGCATCGCCGCATCTGGCAGCCCGCCGGGAAGGGATCAACATCATGCCGGAAAAGATCGTGGAGCGTGCGAAACAGTTGCAGCGGCCGGATAGTCCCCTCGTGATCGAAGGTGCCGGCGGATTGATGGTGCCGCTGAACAAAGAGGTATTTACCATCGACCTGATCAAAGCCCTCGGCGCAAAAACCATTATCGTTGCCCAGAACTACCTCGGCAGTATCAATCATTGCCTCCTCACCGCCATGGCCCTGCGGCATGCGGAGATACCCGTTATCGGATGGATATTTAACGGAGACCACCATACGAATGAAGACGATGTGGTGGCCTGGAGCCATTACCCCCGCATCGCCCGCATCCCCCGCGCCCGCAAACTCACGCGCGACTTTGTGCAGGCACAGGGAGAACTGATCGCACCTGCGCTGGAACAATTGCTGAAAGCATGACATTCACGAAAAAGGATATACGAAAACGCTATCTTGCAAAGCGTGTGGCGTTGACGGATGCTGAAGCAATCCGGCTGAACGAAGCGCTGCTGCAGCAATGCAGGGCTTTGCCGCTGAGAGATCCGAAGGTAGCGCACCTTTTTCTGCCCATCGCTGAAAAGAAAGAAGTGGATACCTATCCGCTGGCCACCTGGCTCCGCCAGCGTTTCCCGGGCATAAAGCTCGTGATTTCCCGTTCCTATCTCGCTACCGGCAATATGTTGCATTATGTGTGGGATGAAAAAACGCAGCTGGTGCTGAACGCCTACGGTATCCCGGAACCGGAAAGCGGAAGGATCGTGGAACCAAAGGAGATTGACCTGGTGTTTGTACCTATGCTGGCTTTTGATGCCCTCGGCCATCGTATCGGCTATGGCAAGGGGATGTACGATGCCTTCCTCCGGCAATGCCGGGAAGATGTTCAGAAGATCGGCCTGAGCCTCTTTGAGCCGCTGCAGGAACCGGTACAGGACGTGTATGAAGGCGATGTACCGATGAACATTGTGGCTACGCCGGCCCGACTCTATTTTTTTAAAGACTAAAACCTGCTTCCTGTGTGGCAATACCTGAAATACTTTTTATATCCTTTTTCCCTTCTATACGGGCTTGTGCTCTGGATACGGAACCGCCTGTACGATAACGGTATGCTGACGGCCGTGGAGTTTGACCTGCCCGTGATTGCAGTGGGCAACCTTTCCGTAGGCGGAACGGGCAAAACCCCGCATGTGGAATATCTCATCCGCCTGCTGAAGCAGACCTGGCCGGTGGCTGCGCTTAGCCGCGGTTACAACCGCCGGACGAAAGGCTACATTCTTGCAGATGCCCGAAGCACGGCCGCGGAGATCGGGGATGAACCAATGCAGTTCCATCAGAAATTCCCGGACATTACGGTGTGTGTGGGAGAGGAACGGATGCTGGCGGTACCCCAGTTGCTGGGAGATCGCCCGGAAACGCAGGTGATCCTGCTGGACGACGCATTCCAGCACCGTTCCATCAAACCCGGTCTGAACCTGATGGTGACGGAGTATGGCCGTCTTTTTACCCGGGACCATGTAGTGCCCTTCGGGCGGCTCCGCGAAGGGCGGAAAGGATATCATCGTGCTAACGGGATCATCGTTTCCAAATGTCCGCCTGACCTAAGCGTGGCGGAGAAAGAAGCCATCATCCGGGAGATTGCGCCGCTTCCGCAACAGCGGGTGTTCTTTACTTCCCTGCAATACGGACAATTATACGGGATGCTGAACCTGTTGCCGCAGACGCTGCCTGCGGACGCCACCATTCTGGCCGTTTGCGGGATTGCACGACCGGAGCCTTTGGTACAACATTTGCGGCAACAGTACGCAAACGTTCACCTGCTGTCTTTCCCGGACCACTATTATTACACGCAAAAGGATCTCGACAAGATCAGGCTGGAGCTGGATCAGCTTGATGGCAACCACAAATACATTGTGACAACCGAAAAAGATGCGGTACGGCTGCATCTGCTGCAGGAGCGCATTACAGCGATGCAGATGCCGTTCACCGTTGTACCCGTTGAAGTGCAGTTCCTCTTCGGGGAAGCGGATTCATTTAATAGTTATATTTTTGATTACGTGGCAGCGGCCTTACCGGCCCCCTAAAATCATGTCAATGACAAAGAAGAAGAAGCCCAAAAAGAATAGCAGCCAGAAAAAAACCTACAGAGGTATCGTGGATATTACCCGCTCCGGGATGGCTTTCGTAGCCGTGGAAGGGCTGAACAGCGATATCATGGTAAAACAGAAGAACCTGAACACTGCGCTGGACGGAGATGAAGTACTGGTAGACGTGATCCGCCAGGCCCGCAATATGGGGCGTATGGAAGGATTCATCACCGATGTGCTGAAACGCAAGAAAACCGAATTCACCGGCACCATTCAATTGAACAAAACCTTCGCCTTCCTCGTTCCGGAGAAAGGCGCTTTCCTGCCGGATATCTATATTCCCGAAAATTCCCTTCAGGGCGCAAAGGACGGTGATAAAGCCGTTGTGAAGATCGTGGCCTGGGGCGAGAAAACGCGTAAGCCCGTAGGCGAGATCGTGGAGATACTCGATGCTTCGGATACAAACGATCTGGCCATGAAGGAGATTCTCGTGGAAAGCGGGTTCCCCCTGCATTTCCCGGACGAAGTGATCGGAGAACTGGGAACGCTGAAAGAAAACATCTCCGCAGAAGAGCTCAAAAAAAGAAAAGATTGCCGCAAGATACTCACCTTCACGATCGACCCGGTGGATGCAAAGGACTTTGACGATGCCCTTTCCATCCGCAAACTGAAGAACGGTCTGTATGAGATCGGTGTGCATATTGCGGATGTAAGCCATTATGTGCTTCCGGTTACCGCGCTGGATAAGGAAGCGGAGAAACGCGCCACATCCGTGTACCTGCCGGACCGGGTATTGCCCATGTTGCCCGAGAAGATATCCAACGAGCTTTGCTCGCTGCGGCCGCATGAAGATAAACTGACTTTCTCCGCCATTTTCCAGATGAATGAAAAGGCCGAAGTAAAACAATTCTGGCTCGGCCGCACCATGATCCACTCTGCTCACCGCTTCACTTATGAAGAGGTGCAGGATGTGATTGAAACGGGGGAGGGGCCTTATGATCAGGAGGTCATGCTGCTGAACAACATGGCCCAAACCATGCGGAAGCAGCGCTTCGGAGAAGGTGCCATTAACTTCTCTTCGCAGGAAGTGCGCTTCCGGCTGGATGAAACCGGGAAACCCATTGGCGTAGTGGTGAAGGAAAGCAAGGAAGCGCATCAGCTGATCGAAGAGTTCATGCTGCTGGCTAACCGCACGGTAGCGGAATATGTTTCCAAACAACGGGTGAACAAACAGCCTGTACCATTTCCCTATCGTGTGCACGATACGCCGGATGAGGAAAAGATGCATATGTTTGCCGTATTCGCCGCCAAGTTCGGTTATAAGTTCGATGTGAAAAGCCCTGAAAGCGTGGCCGCTTCTTTCAACAAGATGCTGCAGCTGGTGCAGGGCAAACCGGAACAGCATGTGCTGGAAACCCTCGGCATCCGCACTATGGCCAAAGCCATATACACCACGGAGAATGTGGGACACTACGGGCTGGGCTTCGAACATTATTGCCACTTTACCTCGCCCATCCGCCGCTATCCGGACGTGCTCGTGCATCGCATCCTCGCACAATGCCTTGCGGAGGATGTGCACCCGGACAAACAGCTCGAGAAACGCTGCAAACATTCTTCCGATATGGAGCGCAAGGCCATGGACGCAGAGCGTGCAGGCAACAAATACAAACAGGTGGAATACATGCAGCAGTTCATCGGCGATACGTTTGAAGGCGTTATCAGCGGCGTGGCGCATTTCGGCTTCTGGGTGGAAACCGTGGATACCAAATGCGAAGGACTGGTGAGCGTGCATACGCTTAGTGAAGATTTCAGCTACTCGGAGTCTGAATATGCCCTGATCGGTATGCAGACGGCCCGAAAGTTTCGTATAGGCGATAAAGTGACAATCCGCGTAGTGGCGGCCAGTCTTGCCAAACGGCAGCTGGACTACGACCTGGTGGACGACGGCAATGCCGCTCCCGGCCGCAGGCCCGCACGGAAATCTGTAAAAACTGGTTCAAAAAGAGACACAGGAAGGAAAACTAAACCCGGAAAGAAAAAAAGCAAGTAACCGACATGCATTCATTTAAAGTGCTTTCAGCAAAGTTTGAGGAACAATTTAGTACGAGACAGTTTCCGGACCAGCCCCACAGTCTGTATGATCCCGCGCAATACATTCTCGGGATCGGAGGGAAACGGATAAGGCCCGTATTATGCCTGCTTGGAAATGAGCTGTTCGATGAAATAATGCCGGACGCTTATCATGCCGCCAACGCCATTGAACTGTTCCATAATTTCACGCTGATCCACGACGATATCATGGATAAAGCGCCGCTTCGCCGTGGTATGCCCACGGTACATACGAAGTACAGTGATTCCGCCGCCATCCTGGCCGGAGACGTGATGCTGATCCATTGCTACGAACATATTAATAAGGTCAATATTCGCATCCGCACCAAAATATTAAGCGTATTCAACAAGGCGGCCCGTGAAGTGTGCGAGGGGCAGCAGATGGATATGGACCTGGAAGGCACGCCGCCGGAGCAGGTGAATTATACGGATTATGTGAACATGATCGCGCTCAAAACCTCCGTGCTGCTCGCTGCCAGTCTGCAGATGGGCGGCGTAATCGGCGGAGGGAGCGAAGGAAATCAGGAACACCTCTATGAGTTCGGCAAGAACGTAGGCATCGCCTTTCAGATACAGGATGATTACCTGGACGCCTTCGGCGATCCGGAGAAATTCGGGAAACAGCAGGGGGGAGACATCCTCATCAACAAAAAAACTTTCCTGCTCCTGAAAGCCCTCGAGCTTTGCACCCCCGCGCAAAAACAACATCTCCACCACCTGATGGAAACCAACCCTGCCAACAAGGTAACGGAAGTACTACAAGTGTTCCACGACTGCAGGGTGGATGAATGGGCGGAGAAAGAAAAGGAAAAGTTCTCACAGCTGGCTTTCGAGCACCTGGAGGCCATCGCCGTGCTCAGCAACCGTAAGCAGCCGCTGAAGGAACTGGCGGATTATCTTTTGACAAGGCAACATTAAAACGCATTTTTCTTTACTTTAGCCTATATCAACCTTTAAACACGACTGATGTCTAATTCGCTTTTCAGGAAGAAATCGCTGGCCAACATTATGAAAGATGCCCGGGAGGGCGTTTCCGATTCGCACGGCAGTTCCGGATTAAAGAAAGTGCTGAACGTAAGGGACCTTACCCTCATGGGAGTGGCTGCAGTGATCGGAGCCGGGATCTTTTCCACCATCGGACAGGCCGCTTACAATGGCGGCCCCGGTGTGATTTTCCTTTTTGTGCTCACTGCCATTACCTGCGGTTTCACCGCACTCTGTTATGCAGAGTTCGCATCGCGGGTGCCGGTAGCGGGGAGCGCCTATACTTATTCTTACGTGACGTTTGGAGAGCTTGCCGCCTGGATCATCGGCTGGGCGCTTATCCTGGAGTACTCCATCGGCAACATCGTAGTGGCTATTTCCTGGAGCAGCTACTTTAATAATGTGCTCGAAGGCATGCATGTACATCTGCCTGCCTGGCTTACGACCGATTACCAGACGGCTAAAGCAGCATATGATCATGCCCTGGCAACCAAAGCATCGTTGGGAGATCTTGCCTGGACTACCGCGCCATTGCTGGGTTCCTGGAAAGTGATCATGAATATCCCCGCTTTCCTCATTGTAGTGTTGATCACCATCGTGGCATATGTGGGCATACGGGAAAGTAAGCGCAGCGCCAATGCCATGGTGGGTTTGAAGATCATTGTGCTGATGGTGGTGATCCTTATCGGTGTATTCTATATCAATACCGATAACTGGACGCCTTTCCTCCCCAACAAATTTGAAGGAGTGCTCAAAGGCGTATCTGCTGTGTTCTTCGCTTACATCGGCTTTGATGCTATTTCCACCACCGCGGAGGAAAGCGCCAATCCGCAGCGGGACATGCCCCGGGCGATGATCTATTCCCTGGTGATCTGTACCGTTATCTATGTGGTGGTCACCCTTGTGATCACCGGCATGGTGCATTATTCCGAATTCAACCACATCTCCGATCCGCTTGCATATGTATTCGACAAGCTGCATATGGAGAAGATAGGATATGTGATCTCCATCAGCGCTGTGGTGGCCGCCTCCAGCGTGATCCTGGTATTCCAGATTGGTCAGCCCCGTATCTGGATGAGTATGAGCCGGGACGGGTTGTTACCGAAACGCTTTGCCAAAGTGCATCCGAAATTCCATACGCCGGGCTTTTCCACGGTGGTGACAGGTTTCATCGTAGCGATTCCTTCCCTGTTCGTAGAAAGCGGCATCGTTACGGACCTCACCAGCATCGGAACGCTGTTCGCTTTCGTGCTGGTGTGCGGTGGCGTATTGTTGCTGCCGAAAGCGGACAAAGAGGGTAAAAAATTCAATCTGCCCTACATCAGCGGCCGTTACATCATTCCGTTGCTGTTTGCTTTGTTCTGCTATTTCTTTTGGGAAAAGATAGAGGACACTTTCCTGAATCTCACCACCATCAATCATGAGCGCATCCTGTTCCTTATTTTCCTGGTACTCGCTCTCGGCATCACCCTCGTTACCGTGACCCGGGAACTCTCCCTGATCCCGGTGCTGGGCATGCTTTGCTGCCTGTACCTGATGATAGAGATCCCGGTACGCAGCTGGATGGTGTTCTTTGGCTGGATGGCAGGCGGGTTGGTCATTTATTTCGCATATGGCTACTGGAAGAGCAAACTGGCGCCCGTAAAGGCATAAGCTCATCTTCGTTGTCTTATGGAAAGCGCAAAGGGTTCACGCCTTTTGCGCTTTTTTTCGTAACTTACAGGAACGAGTTCTTTTTTTATTAAAACTTATGTTATGAACATCCTGCAACGCATAGAGCACTGGGGCGATACGCATCACCCCATGTGGATAGACGGGCTAAGGATCATGCTGGGTTTGATCCTGATCTGGAAAGGTATACAGTTCGTGAACAACATCGACCTGTTGAAGGCGCACATCGCCGAACAACCTTTCCTTACCGCTTTATCTTTCTGGCTGGCTCATATCATTGTTTTTGCACATTTCGTTGGCGGGCTTTTCATTGCATTGGGCCTGCTTACCCGTGTAGGCGTGATCGCTAACCTTCCCATCCTGATCGGCGCCGTTCTATTCGTCAATTCCTCTACAAACCTCTTCTCCGTACACTCCGAAATGATACTGTCCGTAGTAGTGTTGTGCCTGCTGTTGTTCTTCCTCGTGGAAGGCAGCGGGAAGTTCTCCGTGGACGAGTATATGCGCCGGCACCCGGAGAAAAGACAGGATATCATGAACTGAGTTTTTGCAATCATCGGGACATTACTAATTTTGCCTGCTATGAAATATACAGTAGGCGACCGGATATTACTGCTGCACTCCAAAGAAGAGGGGACAGTAGTGGATATCATTAACGACAAAATGGTACTGGTAGAAGTAGGCGGCACGAACTTTCCCGTTTACCTCGACCAGATAGATTTCCCCTATTTTCATCGTTTTACGCAGAAAAAAGCCCCGTTACCGCCCAAACGGACACCGGGTGAGGAAATACGTAAGGAAAAGCCCTCAGGCGTCCAAAAGCCCGAAAAAGGCGTTTTTCTGACCATGCTGCCGGTGTTTACCGGGCATGGGGACGAAGAGATGGTGCAAACCCTCAAATTCCATCTTCTCAATGAAACCAACCGGCCGTATAATTTTCATCTCGGCATCTGGCTGAATAACACACTTTTCCTGGAATTGCGGCAGGATATTCACCCTTTCCAGCATACTTATCTGGCGGACCTGGAGTTTGACCAGCTCAACGATAATCCCCGCCTGGAGTTCACCTTCATTCCCAAAGAGGCGGATCTCAAGCTGGCGGCATCCTACCAGAAAACCTGGAAAGTTAAGGCCCGGCAGTTATTCCTGCAGCTGGGGGAATTACAACAACAGCAGAAAGCCACGATCGATTACCTGCTGTTCGATAAATATCCTTTGAGAGCGGAAACGGATGCTTATGGCTTCAGTCCGCACGAAAAGAAAAAACTCTCCACCCTTACCTCCATACAATCCATAAAGGATACCACGCCCATTACCGCCAAACATGAAGTGGACCTGCATATCGAAAAGCTGGCGGATAACTGGAAAAGCCTGACTAACCTTGAAATACTGGGTATTCAGCTCAACGAGTTCCAGCATTACCTGGATTTGGCCATTTCCCAGCACCAGCACAGCATGATTGTGATACACGGCGTAGGCTCGGGGAAGCTGCGGGATGAGGTGCATGAGATACTGAAAACCGTTCCGGAAGTGAAATTCTTCGTGAATCAGTACCATCCGCTATATGGCTATGGGGCTACCGAGATTTTTTTTAAGTAACTTTGCCATCCGGTAAGATCACCCGGCATGGCCGTGCTATCGACTTCAGCTGCTTTGCGGCTGCGGTAGGAAAGTCCGGACAGCACAGGGCAACGCACCACCTAACGGGTGGGTTCCGTTCTGCGGAAACAGAGAGTGCCACAGAAAATAACTACCCCTCACGGGGAAAAGGTGAAAATGTGGGGTAAGAGCCCACGGTGGAGGCTGGTAACAGTCATCACGGGTAAACCTTGCGTGCTGAAATGCCATGTATACGGTTGTTTGAGGGCTGCCCGCCCGATGACCGAGGGTAGGCAGATACAGGCGGTCAGCGATGGCCGTCGCAGATAAATGATAGCAACCCGTTGCAAAACGGGTACAGAATCCGGCTTACAGGCGTGCCGGGTGATTTTACCGGTTCCTTTCTTTAAATTGCTCCCTAAACCCAAAATCTACTACCTTATGGAAGAACTTCACAGAGACGACAAAACCTGGGGTGCACTGGTGCACCTGGGCGGTATCGTTGGTCAGGCTATTATGTCCCCGGTGGGCAATATCATCGGTGCACTGGTGCTCTGGCTGATCAAAAGAAATGAATCCCGTTTTATTGACCAGGAAGGGAAGGAGGCGCTGAATTTCCAGATCACGCTCAGCCTCATTGCGGCCGCAATTTTTGTGATCAACGGCATCAGCTGGGGCTTCTGGTCGTTCGGACGATTGTTCCGGGGAGATGATGTGTTTCTGAAGCACGATTGGGATTTCCGTTTCTTTTCAACGATCGGCCTCATGAAAGTAGTGTGGATATTGAACCTCGTCTTTTCGATCATCGCTGCGGTATCCGCCGGCAAAGGCACCCCTTACCGTTATCCGATCAGTTTCCGGATCGTGAAATGATATTAAAAAAGGGAACGTTGATGAAGCGTTCCCTTTTTGTTTTAGTCTTTTGTGAGTGGCATCAGTTTCAGTTGCTTTTCCTTCTCTTTGTTCTTCCTGGCATTTTCGCCTTTTATTTTCGCTGCCAGCCTGATAGCTTCGTAAGCGTTCACCACGCCGCCGGTGCGCGACAATTCGGAGAAATTCACCATTTCGTCTTTGGCGCCGGGTTTATTCACCATCGTTTCCGGCAGGGGAGTAGCTGATTTTTCGATGATGTATTTCAGCTGCCGGGCGCTAAGGTCCGGGAAGTAGGAGAGGATCATGGCGGCAACGCCGGCCACCACCGGAGAAGCCATGCTGGTACCGCTGGCGGAGCTATATTTATTACCCGGAACGGTAGAGTAGATCTGCACCCCGGGTGCAAAAACGTCCACTTCCTTTTTACCGTAGTTGGAGAACCCGGCAACTTTACTGCCGGTACGGCCATTGCCGATAGCGCCCACCGTGATCATGTTATCCGCTCTTTCTCCATCGTTGAAAAGAGGGTTCGGGTAGTTTTCCGTTTCATCGTTGTTAGCGCCATCGTTGCCGGCGGCATGCACCAGCAGTACGCCTTTTTGCTGCGCGTAGCGGATGGCGTCGTCCACCCACTCTTTGTGCGGGGAAAACCCTTTCCCAAAGCTCATATTGATGATCTGCGCGCCATTGTCCACTGCATAACGGATGCCGAGGGCCACATCTTTATCCCGCTCATCGCCTTCCGGTACTACTTTTACCGCCATGATGCGCACATCATTCGCAATCCCGTCTACGCCCACGCCATTCCCGCGAACGGCCCCGATGATACCCGCCACATGTGTGCCATGCGTGGCAAACTGGCCGGTTACATCGCTATTGCCATAATATTTGTCGTTAATATCTTCGAGGTTATCACCTACGATGGTCGTGCGTTTATCCTGCGGCTCCTTGCCGGAGAACTCTGCTTTGCGGCGAAGCTCGTTCACGTACTCCTGCAGGTCTGTTTTCAGCGCCTGGTAGGTCATGCCTTCTTCCCCGGTGCTGTTGAGCAGGCGCACGGTGAAGCTTTTGGCCATCATCAGATCCTGGTCATTGCTGCGGATAGTGTCCAGTTGCTCAAGGGAGAAATCCTGGGCTTTGAGGTATTCTGTAAGGATGGGTTCGCATTTCAGGAGGTTCTCCTGCACTTTCAGCATCATCCGGTAATTGGATTTGTTTTGGGAAGACGGACGCTCAATGCGGTCCTTCAGCCGCTTCCAGTAAAGATATTCCTTACTGTCCTTTTCCAGTGCGGAGTCCGGGTTCCTGTAAAGTTTCTTGAAACGGTAGTATTCGCGGGTGGCCTCGTCGGAATCTTCCTTCACGCTGCTGCCGTCTTTCGCGCCGATGAAGTTCCATCCGTACACATCGTCCACATAACCGTTCCCGTCATCATCGATATGATTACCCGGAATCTCTTTAGGATTATGCCAGAGAACGGCTTTCAGATCCTCATGCGCAGTATCTATACCTGAATCCAGCACGGCCACTATCACAGTTTTGCTTTTCCTGTTCTTCAATAGCTCCCGGTACGCTTTTTCCACGCCGATACCGTATACACTGTCTGTCGAATAATCCAGTAAATGCCAGTTCTTTGGAACGGTCACCCGTTGCCCGACAACCTGTGCAGATGTCAACATCCCAACACTTACCACCAGTATCAGCGCTCTGCAGATGAATCTCATTTTATACAATTTTCCTATAGAATACAATTCGAATACCACAATTGGTTAAAGATATGATAAATGCGTTACAACAGGCTTTTGGATGTGGTGAATGGCGTAGCAGGTTGACTATTGGTCAGATATGACTTGAAAACCTGGAATTCCTTACTTATCCAGCTGAAGGAGTTCAGCCCGGTTACCGGACCTTTGGTCACATTCCCTTTCCCTAGTCCTGTTATTCGGCCTAATTTTAAGTGCTCGATTTTTAATTGTCCAAAGTACACCCATCAACCTAAACTATCTCCGGGAAAAAGGGGCAAATATCGTTTTTATTCCATATTCCTGCCCTTGAATTAACATTTTATTTGGTCCGTTAGCTTAATTTTTTCTATCACATATTAAATTTTCCGCCATGTTACGTTCAATTTTCTTCATGCTCCTGCTGGCAAGCAGCGTCTTTGCCAAGGATCCGCCCGGAAGGGCCGCCACTACTGTTATTTTCGTGAATTGTGCAGAAACCCGGCCCGGGGATGATGATGCGCTGAGCATCGCAGGGCAGGAGCAGGCCGGACAGCTGGCCAGCTTCCTGAAGGATACTGAGATATCCGCGGTATATGCCCCTTTTAAACAATGCCTGATCAAAACCGTGGAACCGCTGGCCACCTCCAAACAGCACAGGGTACAGTATTTCAGGGATGCTTCAAGTGAAAACCTCCCGGAGATAATGGAACATATTTTGAAAACGATGATGGAGCAAAACGCCGGGAAAACGATTGTTGTATGCGCTCCGTCGAAAAGTATTTTAAAAATGGCGAACATGCTCGGGATTCGGGAAAAAGACCTGAAATCCAGCAGGGGCGCGTTTGAAGAGGTACTTATCGTCAACGTTTTGGACTTCGGAGAGGCTGTAGCACAAAAGTTGAATATGAATTTTCAAAAAAAAGTGTAATATTTATACCCAGAGAGAGTACATGATCGCTTCTCGGCATCAGTATTCTTTCTCATAAGCATGGTTTCCGTTTAACGAAAAAGCGGGGTTATCCAACCCCGCTACTTTCAAAACATCACCCCTCTCTTTTTATTTTTCTTTCCTCCAACTGTTACAGATCGAATTTTATTCCTTGCGCCAAAGGCAAGCTGGTACTGTAATTGATGGTGTTCGTTTGTCTGCGCATATATGCTTTCCACGCATCCGATCCGCTTTCCCTGCCGCCGCCTGTTTCTTTTTCTCCTCCGAATGCGCCGCCGATCTCTGCACCGGAGGTTCCGATGTTCACATTAGCAATGCCGCAATCAGAGCCGGTTTGCGAGAGGAACTGTTCTGCTTCCCGCAGATCAAGCGTCATGATAGCGGATGAAAGTCCTTGTGGAACGCCGTTTTGCAAAGCGATTGCTTCATCAATAGTTTTGTATTTGATGAGATAGAGGATGGGTGCGAACGTTTCGTGCTGCACGATGGAGAAGTGGTTCTGTACCTCTGCTATAGCGGGTTTCACGTAACAACCGGATTCGTAGCCCTTACCTTCGAGCACACCGCCTTCCACGAGGAAGTGACCGCCTTCCGCTTTGCAGGCTTCGATAGCTTTGAGGTATAATTCCACGGCCTGTTTATCGATCAGCGGACCAACATGGTTATGTTCATCCAGCGGATCGCCAATGCGGAGCTGCCCGTAAGCCTTTGCCAGTTTGGTTTTGAAGGTGTCGTATACACTTTCGTGGATGATCAGTCTGCGTGTGGACGTACAACGCTGGCCTGCAGTGCCTACAGCGCCAAAGACACAACCGATGAGACTCATATCCAGATCGGCATCTTTGGAAATGATAATGGCATTGTTGCCACCCAGCTCCAGCAGGGATTTCCCGAGACGCGCTCCTACAGCGGCACCTACGCTTTTTCCCATTCGGGTGGAACCTGTGGCCGATACCAATGGTATGCGTGTATCTCCCGCCATCCATTCGCCTGTTGCCCTGTCGCCCACCACGAGGCAGGCTACGCCTTCCGGTACTTTATTGTCTGCAAACACTTTCGCGGTTATCTGCTGGCAGGCGATAGCGGTCAGCGGTGTTTTTTCAGATGGCTTCCACACGCATACGTTCCCACAAACCCATGCCAGCATGGAGTTCCAGCTCCACACCGCCACCGGGAAATTGAATGCGGAAATGATCCCGGTGATGCCCAGCGGATGCCATTGCTCGTACATACGATGGCCGGGTCTTTCTGAATGCATGGTGAGACCGTGCAGCTGGCGGGAGAGGCCCACGGCAAAATCACAGATATCGATCATTTCCTGTACTTCGCCATAACCTTCCTGGAGACTCTTTCCCATTTCATAGCTCACCAGGCGGCCCAGTTCTTTCTTGTTGGCACGGAGGGCTTCCCCTACCTGCCGTACCACTTCCCCGCGGCGCGGCGCCGGCCATTGGCGCCATTGCAGAAAGGCTTCCTGCGCTTTTTCGATCACTGTATCGTAATCTGCCCTGGTAGCGCTTTTTACCGCCGCGATCACTTTACCGTCTACCGGTGAGGAAGATACGATCTCCGCTCCGCCGGCGGCCAGCCATTGCGTGCCCGTGGATACGCCGCTGTTCGTTGCTGCAATGTTGAACTTCGTAAGAATGCTTTGCATGTGTATATTCAGTTTGTCTGTTACGAAATATGACATCCTCCTGTGCCGTTAACGTAGAAGAATGCGTGTATTTTTTACATAATTTATTATTATAATTATTAATTTCAACTCATGGATCTTTTAAGACAGCCCTGGCCCTGGTATATCGCCGGTCCTCTGATCGGCCTGAGTGTACCGCTGTTGTTCATTATCGGGAACAAGGCCCTGGGTATATCCTCCTCGCTTCGTCACATTTGCGCTGCCTGCTTCCCCGGCAAAATTCCTTTTTTTCACTATGACTGGAAAAAAGAAAGCTGGAATTTATTCTTTGTGGGCGGTATAGCGCTCGGCGCCGTTTTTGCCCTGTTCTTTTTACACAATGGTGAGCCGGTGCGATTGAACCCGTCCACCGTGGCGGCCTTGCACGCAGCGGGTGTGCAGGAGTTTGACGAGCTGATGCCCGGCGATATTTTCAACTGGGGGCATGTGATCAGTCCGACCGGCCTGCTGTTTTTCGTCTGTGGCGGCTTCCTGGTCGGTTTTGGTACGCGTTACGCCGGTGGTTGCACATCCGGTCATTCCATCATGGGTATCTCCACGTTGCAGTGGCCATCCCTGGTTGCTACGGTGTGCTTCATGGCCGGAGGTTTTGTAATGACGAACCTGATATTACCTCACCTTATGAAATGGCTGCTCCCGTGAAATACCTGAAATTCCTCCTCTTCGGTATGTGCTTCGGCATCGTACTCGTAAAATCCGAAGTGATCTCCTGGTTCCGCATCCAGGAAATGTTCCGGCTGCAATCCTTTCATATGTATGGTGTGATCGGAAGCGCCATTCTCACTGGTATGCTGGGCATGTGGCTCATCCGCAGGTTCAGGATCAAAACGCTTTCCGGCGAGGAGATCGTGGTTCCGAAGAAAGTATTCACCAAAGGGAATATTTACGGCGGACTGATCTTTGGCCTTGGCTGGGCGATCACAGGCGCTTGTCCCGGCCCGCTTTTCGCGCAGATCGGGAGTGGTTTTACCGTGGTGATCGTCACTTTGCTAAGCGCCATCGCCGGTACGTGGACGTACGGGCGGTTCCGCGACAAGCTGCCGCATTAATCCTTACTCCTGCCCGTTTGTGCGGCATATGTACTTTCAAATATCTTATCTGCATTGTTTGCTTCAAAACCCTCTCTCCGGTGTTCTCTCCTGACGGCATCGGCCGACAGGCCCGCAAACTGTGGTAATACCCGTCTTTCTGCGAATTCCACGTAAGAACCGGCGATAGCGTGTTTTTCGTTGTTCGCGAAAACAGCTTCGATCATCCGCGCTACGGTGGAGCTTTGCAGCAGACCTTTATCCGGACTGGTCTTGATCTTTCCACCGGCATCGTTCAGGCGGAAGCCCCGGCGTTCCAGGAAGTTATTGAAGTCCGCAACGGTATTATATCCTGCCTTCAGGTTGTGCACACTTATCGTAAAGTGGTTCAGATAGTACCGGTTGTAGATCACCCAGGCCGCGTACTCGCTTTCACCGGCCAGTGCGAGATAGTCCTTCAGCGTAGGTGTGCGCCAGAGCGCGCTGTGGAGGAAAGTGTCCACAGCCTGACCATTGTTGAGATCCAGTTTGTTCACCGGATCCGCTTTCACTTCCTGTGTATAGCCGGCGATAATGGTTTGCGCCTGTGGGCTGAGGTCTTTTACGCGCAGTTCGCTGATAAAGATGCGCGGATATTGCTCTGCGGGAGGAGCATACCAGTAAGCGTCCAATTTCTTTTCCGGGAAATAATAGTCATCTCTTTTCGTATAGCCGTAATGGAGAAATATCTTTTCCAGCGATTGAATGCCGAGGTGTTCTACGCCCAGGGTCCTGAATGCGATGTGATCATTCTCAATATCGTTTGCTTCGGTGATAACGCCTTCTTCTATCATGGCGTTGATAATGGCGCTCACATCCGGAACGCGCTCCTGGTAACGGCTCATAAGGCCATTCAATACTGTTTCCAGTGTTGTCATGTGGTACGGTCAATTTAAGGTTTGGATTTTGCGAGGGTTACAACGGGACGCGCGGATTCATGGCACGTGCGAGCAGGTGCTGCGCAGGAAAGCGAGAAGAGAGAGTTGTATGTTTATTTCAATGTTCAATTGTCGATTACGAATTACGAAAAGCAGATACAAGTTAACGATTTTAAGGGATATGGCCAACTGGATTGGGAAGGCCGCTGACGGATACAGAAAGCATACGCGCTTCAACTGTCCAATACTCACCCATCATCATTCGTAATTCGTAATTGTCTCAGTATTGCTCCTGGTCTGTAGGGAATTCCTTTGCCTTTACATCATGGATGTACTGCTGGGTGGCTTTGTAGATATCTTCGTAGAGGTTCAGGTAGCGACGGAGGAAGCGGGGCTTGAACTCTTTGTTGATCCCGAGCATGTCGTGCATCACGAGCACCTGTCCATCTACATATTTGCCTGCGCCGATGCCGATCACGGGGATGGTCACTTGTTCCGCCACTTGTTTGGCCAACAGAGCCGGTATTTTTTCCAGCACGATGGCGAAAGCGCCGGCTTCCTGGAGCAATTGTGCGTCTTTCAGGAGTTTCTGTGCCTCGGCGTCTTCTGTGGCGCGTACGGCGTAGGTGCCGAATTTGTAGATCGACTGGGGGGTGAGGCCGAGGTGGCCCATAACGGGAACGCCTGCACTAATGATCCTTTTTACGGATTCGATGATCTCTTCTCCGCCTTCTATCTTGATACCATGTGCGCCGGTCTCTTTCATGATGCGGATGGTAGAGTTGAGCGCTTCCTTGGAATTGCCCTGGTAGGACCCGAAGGGGAGGTCTACCACCACAAAGCTGCGGCGGATGGCACGTACCACAGAGGAAGCGTGATAGATCATCTGGTCAAGCGTGATGGGCAGCGTGGTTTCGTGGCCGGCCATTACGTTGGACGCGGAATCGCCTACCAGCAGGATGTCTATGCCCGCATCGTCCAGTATCCTGGCCATGGAGAAATCATAGGCAGTGAGCATGGATATTTTCTCACCGTCTGTTTTCATCTTCTGGAGAACGTGGGTAGTGATGCGTTTGATCTCTTTATTTACAGCGGACATGACAAAAAAAGTTAAGCGTAAGCTACAAAGGTTGCAATATAAATCGGATTTGAAAACTATTTTTTGATCAGTGGGTGCTGAGCTGGCTGATCTCGTTGTAGAGGGAGCGTACGAGGCCGTCAGCCAAACCTATCTTGGGGACGAAGATCTCCTGGATGTCCATCCACCGCATCACGTTCACGTAGATCTGCAGGGCTGGTACGATTACGTCTGCACGGTCTTCCCGCAGGTTGTACAGGTGAATGCGTTCTTCCACGCTGAAGCTGCTGAACTCCTTGTAGTAGTCCTTGAGGAGCTCGAGGGAGAGGGGTTTGCCTTCTTTTCTTTTGGAAAGGGAGAATATCTTGTTGATGTTGCCTCCGGAACCGATGGCGATCACGAGGCCGTATGCACGCAGTTGTTGTTTGAGGAAATCCTTCATCTGCTGCCAGTGTTGTTCGGTTACCTGGTTCTGGAGAATGCGGATGGTGCCGATGTTGAAGGATTCCTTGAATACAAGCCGGTTTCCGCTGAAAAAGGTCAGCTCCGTACTACCGCCTCCTACATCGATATAGAGATAGCTCTTTGTTTTGTCCAGGTTCTCGGCGATATGGTTTTCGTAGATGAAAGAGGCTTCTTCCTGTCCCGTGATGAGCCGTATATCCATTCCCGTTTCCTGACGCACGCGGTCGAGGATCTGCGGGCCGTTCCCGGCGTCACGCATGGCCGAGGTGGCGGCGGTTTTGAGGTATTTGACCTCATATACGTCCAGCAGAAGTTTATAGGCTTTGATAGTACTGACAAGGCAATCCGCGCGTTTTTCGGAGATGATGCCGCTGGTGAATACGTCCAGCCCTAAACGCAGCGGCACACGCACCAGGTTCACCTTGGTGAAATCCATCTCACCATTTGCTTTGGGAGATGCTTCTGATATTAACAAACGCGCGGCGTTGGAACCGATGTCTATAGCTGCCAGCTTCATAATTCAATTACGAATTATCAAATGCGAATTACGAGTGACAAATTACAAAATGTCCATTATTCGTAATTCGTAAATCGTAATTGCCAATTGATTCAAAGGTATGTTTTTTCGTGGAGGTATTTGAATATTTCCAGTTGCGCGCGGATTTTGCGGCCAGGCGAATGCTTGTAAGCGTTTTTCTGTTCATTGTCCAGTATCCGCACTTTCACATTGCTGTTCAGCTGAATGTTCAGGATCTCTATCAGCTCCTGTTTGATCGATTCATCTTCGATGGCCACGGCGGCTTCCACCCGGTGATCGAGGTTGCGGATCATCCAGTCGGAGGACGCGATGTAGACCTTTTCGTTGCCGTTGTTATGGAAAATGAACACCCTGGCGTGTTCCAGGTACTCGTCCACAATACTGACCGCTTCAATATCCTTTTTCCATTTTTTATTCTCCGTATAGGCGCAACAGATACCACGGATCACCATTTTGATTTCCACACCCGCCCGGGCGGCATCGTACAGCTTCGCGATCAGTTCTTCATCGGAGAGGGAATTCATTTTGAGGATGACGGAAGCCGGTTTTTTACGTCGGGCGTTCCGAATCTCGCGATCGATCATGCGGAGGAAGAATTTCCGCATGCTGAACGGACTTACGATGAGGGTTTTGCAGGCCAGCAGATGCTTGACGTCATGACGCGCATTCTCCAGGTAGCTGAAAATACGGTTGATATCCGCCATAATATTGCGGTTGGACGTTAGCAGGCAATGATCGCCGTACACGCGGGCCGTTCTTTCGTTGAAGTTGCCGGTGCTCACAAAACCGAACTGTATGGTTTTGTTGCCGATGCGTTTCTTGATCACGCAGAGTTTGGCGTGCACCTTCATGCCCGGGACGCCAAGCAGTACTTTCACGCCTTCTTCTTCCAGCCTTTCCTTCCATTGGAGATTGGCCTCTTCATCAAACCTGGCACGCAATTCCAGTATCACCACCACCTGCTTCCCGTTGCGCACGGCATTGATCAGGGCGTTGATGATGCGACTGTTCCGCGCGAGCCGGTAGGCCGTGATCTTGATCGTTGTTACATTCGGATCCATGGCCGCTTCGCGGAGTAAGTCGATGATCGTATCGAAGGAATGATAGGGGAGATGCAGCATCACATCCTGCTTCTGCATCACCTGCATGACGCTGGGAGCATTCTGGAACAGGGGATGGATAAAGGTTTTGCGGCGAACGCGTTCGCGGGTGAACACCTTTTCCGGGAAATCCATGAAGTCCTTGAAGTTATGGATCCTTGCTCCGGGGATGAGGTTGTCTTTCCCGGACAGGCCAAGCCGGCGCATGAGGTATTCCAGCAGGTGCGGATCAATTTGCTGATCGTAGATGAAACGCACGGGCTTGCCTTTGCGGCGGGCCTTGATACCTTTTTCGATCTGATGGATGAGGCTGGTGGCAATATCGTTATCGATGTCCAGCTCGGCATCCCTCGTCACTTTGATGATATAGGACGAGAACTTGTCATATCCGAAGTAGGAAAAGATGTGCGGGAGGTTGTAGCGGATCACGTCTTCCAGGAGGATGATGTCGTGCTCGCTGTCATTTCTCGAGGGCAGAATGATGAAGCGGGGGAGCACGGCTACAGGGATCTCGATTAAAGCAAATTTCTGGCGGATGGAATTGTCTTCTTTGGCCAGTACCACTGCGAGGTAAATGGATTTATCCCGCAGGTAGGGCATCTGCGTAATGCCTTCGATCATCAGCGGGATGATATTCGTACGTACTTCCTCGTTAAAATAGTTTTGGACGAATTTCTGCTGATCGCGACTGAGTTGCTTTTCTGTATGAAGGAAAATCTTTTCTTCTTTTAATTCTTCCTCGATCTCTTTCCAGATACGGTTAAACTCCTGCTGCTGGGTGATCACGGTATTCTGTATCTCGTCAAGGATCAGATCAGGGTTCTCCTCCATATGCATTTTGGCGGTTTTACCTACGACCGTCACCATGCGTTTGAGGGTGGCTACACGCACGCGGAAGAACTCATCGAGGTTGTTGGAGAAGATGCCGAGGAAACGCAGTCGTTCATAAAGTGGAACAGTCGTATCGGCGGCTTCCTGCAGCACACGTGCATTGAAAGACAGCCAGCTGATATCCCTTACGATCGTTTTTCTTTTTTTGAAAGCTGTTTTTGCGTTTATTTTCCTTTTCACCGGTAGTTTTTTTACCCTTGCCTGCGGCTTGGCGATGGCATTCAATTCCATACTCATATTCACATGATTTTAGGGGATTTTGCGTTGGCATAGTCTGTTACAGCCCGCAAAAATTAGAAAAAACTGACCGTCAGGCCCTAATGCCGGTGTTAATTTAGTATTAATTATCTGAAGCGCCAATTATTGGGTGGGTGGTACCTGGTACTGGTAATCGTATTGTTTAATGATTTTATTGTTCTGGTCACGGATGAGACGCAGGCGGTTAAAAGCATCATATTCATAGTAAAGAATCCGGCTATTGGTGTCAGACTCTGTGGTAATTCCAATCAGGGGTGCATATGTATAGGTCTTCAGCTCTGCTTTAGCGGGATATAACCTGAGTTCATCGATCGCTCCGTTCCCACTAACGGTGACGGCCACACTCCCTGTTACCTGGTGTTGATATAAAGTCCATACATCCCCATTTATATCAATGGTACTAATAGATTTCGGCCATCCGGATTGTGTACCGGTCACCACCATTTGCCCGTTTTTGCTCCAATAAGAGACTATGTATGTTTCTGAGGACTGCAACCCGGTTTTGAAAATGTTGATGGAAGAGGACTGGTAGCATCGCTTTCCGGTAATAGTATTAGCGTTAGTAAGGATATTGGCAGCGTTTACACCCGACCAGGTGCCCTGATCTTCCGCCTCAAAAGATGTGAAAGCCACTTCCTGGATATTTCCACCAGTGATCTGTGCAACCGGAAGAGTACCCTTATAATCCCACAGATAACCGGAAAGCACATTATTCGTTTGCTGCACGGAGGTTACATTTCCAGTATTATCATATTGAAGATATTTCAGGTAGCTTTCGTCTGCATTGTTCAGATAATGAGCAAAAGTTTCGGCCGGATAGATATTACTATTGAAGGTCGCGAAATGATGGCTGATGGTTTGTTGTGGAGCATTGTTAAGTGCTACTTGTACTTTCACCACGGTATTAATACGGTTGGCAGTTCTCATATTATTCAGTAATGTCAGCTGGGCTGCCGGCCAACCTGTCAGCTCAGTGGTATTATCACTGTACCAGGTAGTACTGGTTTTATTTTCCTGTTTGCTGGTGACAAGTGTTTCTTGAGAGGAGAAGAGGGTAGAGGGATAGTAAGTGTAAGTTTTTTTAGACTCAAGGGTACTTCCATTGATGTAGTAAGTATCCTTGTATTCAGATATTTTTTGATCTCCTGTGTAGATGTCATAGCCTACATAGTTCACAACATCCGTCAGGTATTGGGTCTGACAGTTTGTATATGGGTCGTTGCCTGCCTGCGAGAAATACTTGAGGTAGGCTCCTCCGGTGCGCAATGTATCTTTAATGAATTCTGTATATCCATAGCTTTCTTTGCGTACGAGGTCATATGTACTGCCGGTAGACTGGTAATATTCAACATACTTCAGATTGTTTCCTCTCCAGCTGTCCCGGTAATACTGCTGTAACGGGCTATAGGGTTGCCGGCTTGGATTGATACCTGTGATATTGTATTTGTAGATAGTTTTGCCAATGCTATTACCGGGCTTTCCTGTGTATTCCGCTACTTCGGGGTACAGTACGGCGGCGCCTCCTTCAAACAGGATGCCGGTGAACGGACTGGATTTAACTGTTGTGATCTTTTGAACAATATTGCTTAGATCGGAAGGGTTGGTGGAGTTGACGGTTTGTTGGTAGATAAAGTCGCTCCGCTCCGGTTGTATCCCGATCAATCCTGTTCCACTTTCATTTTCTCCATAACGATAGCTTTTCACGATGGAATCTGCACCAAGATTGCTTTTATATCGTATCCCGCGAATGCGGAACCCGCCTCCTTCATAGATGCTGTCGTTGGCGCTGCTCTTGTAACGATTTCTTTCGAAATCGAACTCGGCGTAACCCCCTGTCGCAAATTGAAGCCTGGTGATTAATGGAACAGTAATAGGTCTTGGGTGGGCCTGGTCATATTGCCAGAGTTTCTTATTTCCCAACAGTATGGTATTAGGAGTTGTAATAAATGCTCCGTTGGAGTTTACTTGCCAGTAATAGTTATCGATGGTGTAATCAATCCTTGGTACCTGGTCTTCTCCCTGCCAGATATCAGGGTATCCCCAGAAATCTGAAGAGAAGTTGCCGGCAATTGGAAATGCGCCGGAAGGCTTTGTGTATGCCATTCGATATGCTGAGATCACATTACTGCTTTTATCCCGTAATCTGACGGAGTCCAGCAGAAACCGGTAGTTGGAGTATTGTGTGTACACCCGTGGCTGTAGGTTAGCAAAGGGTAGTGCTGTTTGGTGAAGTGTAAAGTCCTTTATAATAGAATAGGTTCCATTTTGTTCTGCATAGAGGGTGATTTGCTTTATTCTTGCGCTGTCATAGGACAAAGTAACTTTACCGCCCCGGAAGACGACACTGGTGAGCAACACTTCATCTACTTTATTGATCTGCAGGAGATCATCATCCTGGTAGTCACTACCAAAATCGTTTGATGCCGGATGGCCTGTTTCACATACGTAGCTGGTGTAGTTCTTTTGCTTGAGGAGATTCATGCATCTGGCAACATATCCACCACTGCCATTGTACTCCATCCAGCAATAAGGTTCATTCTCGATCACAGCGTAAGTGTCCCAGAAGCAGTTTGTAGGATTTTGGATAGCACCATAGCAGTTATTTGCCGGCGTGACATGTGTAAAGATGCCGGAGCCGCCACCAGAATAAGGTAACATGTCGAACACCTCAAACCAGTTAGTACTATTGGGCCATGCCTGGCCACCTCCGTACGGTTTCATAGCTTGCCAACCAGAATTATAGGGCATGCAGGAAGTGCTGTAATTGGTGTTGAATACGCTTTTGTAGATTTTAGGCTGAAGGTCGGGCCGATTAGGATACTCAATGATGCGGTACTGGTAGTTGTAATATGGTACGTCCCAGATGTTGGCTGAACTGGTATAATTGAACCGGATGGTGTCTGTTTTATCGTACGAGATGATCTCTGTAAGCTTCCAGGCGATTGTTTTAACAACATCCGGAGAAAAATAGCTATCGGCCCGGGTGGTTTCGATAGCAGTGGTAGTACCGGTTGAATACTTCCCGAACTTATAAAGCGTACCGTCTATATCTGTGATCTCAAAGGCAGTGTTGGAGGGACGGTTGATCCTGATCGGTGCAAAGGGATAAGTTGTGAACCCACCCCCACGTTTATGCATGAATGCCCCGCTGCTGTTGAGCAATGAATAGTAGAAATCATCCGGTTCTTCATCATATTGTCCCTGAGCCAGCGATGTAAGGTACATACAATTGCTCGAGTTCCCGAAGGAGGGGTTGGGACCATTGTAACCGGTGTTCAATTCATCCGGCCTGCCATTGACAGACCTGGATATCCCCAGATTGGGAGTCAGCGTCCAGCCAAAGCCAACCGGGCCGGTCAGTTCATTGTCTTTCAGTCTTCCGATGTGATAAGATAGCGCGAAGGGAATGTTTCCCATTTTGGTTTTTACATCAAATAAAGGAATGCCCACCTGTGGGGCGCCTGTTTTGTAATCTACTGGGTAGTTTTGATAGGTCATGATGGCAGAGGCCTGTGGGGAAGAGGGGATGACCTTGTTGAAATTCTGCCTTAATCCGTCGATTTGGGCGAAGGAGGGTTTAAAACAAAAGAGTATAGGGAGGAGGCTTATAATGTACTTCATGATTCAGTTTGTCATTTTAAGGATCTCGTGATGAAAAAAGGCTAATGGAAATAAAAGCTTAAGGCCGCTTTTCCCAAATTAGGAAGAATTCCCTGTATTTGATTGTACTGCATTCAAAATAATGGTAGCGCCATTGTTGTGAAGAATGAGGAAGGAACGGTAGTATTACATAAAGAGCGTCAATTTCTTAAAGATTAAAGGGACTATCTCACTAACTGTGTAAGTTTCAAAAAACGGAGTTCGTAGCAGGATCTATATCTTGATCCTGTTTTCAAAAATAGTTAAAAACTGATCCAGGACAATGCCCCAGTTTCTAATGGGCATTGTCCATTTTTTTGTT
>JAFIGY010000001.1 GCA_017849435.1 Chitinophaga niabensis | reverse complement strand
GAAATATAATAAAGCGGACGATTATTTGTAACACCGGTATTGCAAACAAAGGAGGAAATATCCAGCGATAATGTTGGAGGAATGTATAAATGGCCGCTGGAGATTTCTGTTCCGAATCGCTTATAATAGAGCTGTTTGAACAGGGTATCTTTCGCAACAGGATCGTAATTCTCGATACTTTTGACCCGCAATCCGCCAATAATACCGCTAAGCGAGAAGCTGGTATAATTCCCTGCAAAGTAAGCGTCGCCGTCAACAATAGCATCGTCAGGGCGCCTTCCTGACCAGGCAGTATGAGGCTCATACTCCAGCTTTGAATAACCGCCGGTAGGATTATCCACCTCGATGAGTGCATCTATTTTCATGGCTGGCCAGGCAGGCGTTCGGTCTGCCCCACTGGTAGTACATCCGGGATAAGACGGCAGAAGTTTGGAACCGTTGGCGGCCCCATTATGATATCCCCAGTAATCCTGGGCGGTGGGGCCGGCGTAGCCAGCTGTATCATAATATTTTAAGCTGTAAGGGGAAAATTCATTTTTTTTGAGATCCTTTGTCAGAAAACCGAGAAGCTTGGTTCTTCCGGACTGGAACGTGCTGTAGTCAAACTGCATCTTCCGGACGAGTTCGTTTACGGCGATGTTCTTCAGGAAGATGGAGTCAAGTTTTCCGTTACTATAAAAGAAATTCAGCTCCTCCCTGTCCGAGAGAATTTTGTCCACAATCAGTTGTGTACTGGATTGAGACAATTGGGTTATATTGGCGGTATTCACACAGGCCGTTGAAACATCAGAGGGTTTAACAAATTTCTGAACATTCCTGATAGCTGTATAGATAGTAGTGGAAGGCAGGTAACTGATAGTAATGCTATCCTTCGTATTCCGGTCCACCACCTTTGTGAGCATCCATGCGTTATAAACCTTAAAATTATTTCCCAATGCGGACTCCAGCCGGGAAGCGGGAGTTTCCCCGAAGAAATAGTCCTTTGCATCGGGTGTGGATATGATGAATGACTCAAAGTAATATTGGGAATAAATTGCCGTATCCATAACAGACGCTGCCCCCGGAGTGATTTCCGTCTCTATTCGTCTTTTATAAATTGGAGTGATACGCAGATCCTGCCGGTAAGGTTGCAGGATGATACCCCGGTTCTGATCAAAAACAAATTTTCCCGAATATCCTCCGAAGCTGAAATAAAACTGATCCGGTTCACTGTCCAATACCCCATTCATGAAGTCCCTCAAGATATTGGGAGGAGTTGAACCATCCCTGATGGCCTGGTTATGGTCTTCTACGGCTGTTTTTAACGAAGCGCGATCCCAGGGGAATCCATAATCTGCGTAATAGCCGCCTTCCCTGTGCAAGGCATCTGCGAGGGAGTCCGTTGTGCTGGCCCAGCGGTAGGTATAGCCCGGAGGGCTTAGGGGAGGATTGGGTATTTTAATATAAGGGGTTATGGCCCTGTTGATGCCTTCATCCGGAGAGCCTTTAATGTTTCTGGTAATGGAGCCGCCAATGGTGAGTAACCAGCCTAACCCGGTAGTTGTAGGTTTCGCATCCGCGGGAATGCCACCGGAATGATAGTCCAGTGTAATGGGGACGGAAATACCCTTTTGCGAGACGGTATAAACGGGGATGCTGATATTGGCAGTTCCGGTAAAGTAACTTACCGGAATGTCAATGAATTTCTGCATCAGCGCAACTTCTGGCGCTTTGCTGCCATATTCAAACTTTGGCTCTCCAAGAATATTTTGGGCGTGTGCCCGGGAACAGGAGATCAACACCGCAAAGGTTGCCATGAACAGGTAAGGGACAGGTCTGGCCATCATCGATCTGGAATAAAAAAGTACGGATAATAATTTGCGACTTTCGGGTTACACACACATCATACATCCTCATTCCAGGTTCCCGGGATATTGGAACCCAGAAGAATACAACAGTTAAGATACTAAAATATTCTTTACAAATTTTTTTTCTTACCGCTAAAAATTATTGCCCCTTCTGAAAAACAAGAAACGGCTGCTTTCATCGATCCCGGAAAGTTCTGTTTTCATATTTTGAAAACTGTTACGAATACGTTACGGTTTCACCTCCACCCGCAAACTCCCTTTCTCTCCCTTCGCCACCTCGTCCAGTAATATCCGTTGCAGTCCGCCCGGCCAGCTTTTCTCCAGCCGCGGGTCGTTATTGTCGATATGTTCGATAGTGGCTTTGAGTTTCTTTGGATCGAATTGCATCGTCAGCGTAAACCCTTTCTCGTCCAATTGTAATCGTCCCGGTGAAACCTCCGTCACTTTGCAGGCGGTGAGAAAATGCAGGGATTGCGGTTGTATGGCTTCGGTGAGCTTATATGCATCTGTTATGACGAAAGAACCGCCGCGTGCGAGGCGGTAACCGCGTTGCCAGGATTGTACTTTAGCCGCGGCGGGATAAGCACCGGCGATCTCGGTATTGAAAGTGACCAGTTTGGGTGTGGAGGAGAAGGAAGTGCCGGATGCTTTGAAATTACGACCGTCCTGCTGCTGTACGCCATTGATCAGTGGCAGGTTGTGGTAAGCAGATTGCATGGTCCATATCTTGTAACGGTCTGCACTGAACGTTTGCCGCGTATAGGTGCCTACACCGGCGTCTACAAGGCAGGGCTGGCCGTTATAGTAGAGGATGAAGGAGCCTACGTCATTATGGTTATGAGATTCCGCGTTATGGCCTCCTTTGGCTGCGAAATAGAATCCGCGCTGGCTGCCGGGATATTCCCGGGCCACAGCCACTTCCGTTTGCGGATACCAGTGGGAATCGATCAGCGGCTCCTTCGCCGGGTACGCCATCACTTCTTTCGCGATCACCAGATCCGTGATCACGGCTTCGATCGTGCCGGAGGGTGGCTGCTGATCCATATGTTCCTTCTGCCCATAAAAGGCCCCGAACCCGCTCATCACACTGTCTTTGATCGCCCGCCCGAAGCGGTATACCATACCGGGTTCAATACCGCCCTTGGCACTGGCATCCGCGAAATTCACGAAATAGGGATCGTTGATGTATGCGTTGCAGATGTAATTGCCGATGTTGCTGACGAGTGGCCGTGAAAAGATATCCACCTTTCCGTGCGTGGCATGATATAATAATTCCAGGCATTCGAAATATTTGCCGCCGGCGTGGCTCCAGTAGGAGGGACCTTCATCGCAGGCGCCGTCTGCCTTGTAAGAGTTGGTGAACTTGTCGATGGACTGCATCGCTTTATACACATTCTTTACGCGCAGTTGCGGATCGTCTTCCAGCAGCAGGATGCATTGCAGTACGTTGTAGTTGATCCAGGGATTCCAGTTGTTGACGGGGCGGTCATTGAATCCCATCCACCAGAAGTCGGTCCGCTTGTAATAAGGTTCAAGGATATTGCGGCGCACTTCGTAGCGGATACGGCCGGCAATAACCGGATTTACCTTATCCAGCTGCGGCCGCAGGAAATAATGCACCCAGGCCAGCAGGGCGCCGGCATCGGCGGACCCGAGGTCTACCACCGGGTTGGCAATATCCGGCAACACG
The DNA here is from genome assembly GCA_017849435.1 of Chitinophaga niabensis. Lineage (GTDB taxonomy): Bacteria > Bacteroidota > Bacteroidia > Chitinophagales > Chitinophagaceae > Chitinophaga > Chitinophaga niabensis_A. Next base: position 30,680 of record JAFIGY010000001.1, on the reverse strand, counting down.
TCGGTGTTTTTTGCAATGGGCAGGTGTGCGGACAGTACCCAGCTGCTCTGCTCGCAGATCGCCCAGATGCCGTTGATGATCTGGTCTGTGAAGCGGCCTTTGCCCTCAGTGAGTTCGGCGAGCACGAGGTTTTGCAGGGCCGTCTTACGGGCGGAATTGGGATTTTGCATGATATCCCGGTTGCCCGTACGTGTGAAGGCCATGTAGTCCGTGGCTTTCACTACATCCCATTTGAATCCGAGTGCGGATTCGCCGCGTTTGATAAGCGTTTCACGGATGCCTGCGGGCAGACCATCCCAGAAGGTGCGGTGCTGGTACGCGGGAAGCGTCACCCAATCCTGGTTGCGGCTGAGCGCGGCGGCCAGTTGTTGTTCAGGAAAGCTGCGTGTAAGCAGATCAGTATGATCCTGTGCAAAGATGCCGGTTGACAACAGGAGGCAGGTCAGCCCGAGAATGATGCTTTTCAAGGTGTAGTTTTTAACGTGACAGGAATAAAAATAGCATCATTTCCTGTAGCATCCAATAGCTTACCGTTCTTTGAGTTTGTTGAGATTGATCTTGAAGGTCTGGCCTACCGGCAGGCTTTCATCAAGGATTATCACATGTCGCGGCCCCCATTCCTCCACTTTGTCCGTAGCAATGATATAAGATTTGTGTATCCGTACGAAGGAAGCGCCGGGCAACAGTTTCTCCATCTCCGCTGTGGTAGCGTTCACCACAAGGCATTTGTTTTCGAGATATACCTTCACATAATTGCCCATGCTCTGTACATAGTAGATATCCCGCGGATCCACCGTGGTTTGGGTACTGCCGGTTTTCAGTACCAGCGGTTCTTCGGGCGGTGCGCTGACGGGTGCTTCCTGCTGCAGGATCTTGTTTACGGCTTTCAGGAAGCGGGGGAAGCTGATGGGTTTGAGGATGTAATCCACCACGTCGTACTCGTAGCTTTCCAGCGCGAATTCGCTGTAAGCGGTGGTGAGGATGATGCGGGGATGATTATTGTTCAATGTTTTCAGCAGGTCCAGCCCACTGAGCTCCGGCATATTGATATCCAGGAATACTACATCCACTTTTTCGCGGTGAAGGAAGTTGGCGGTTTCCATAGCATTGTAGCAGTGCCCTACGATCTGGAGAGCCTGTACTTTTTCGATGTGTGCTTCCAGCACGTAGTGTGCACCGGGTTCATCATCCACGATCAGGCAGCGGAGTACTTGCATGGCGATCTAAGGTTAAAAGGAGTTCGGTGTAATAAATGTTGTTCTCTTCATGCGTGATGAGCGTATGCCTTTTGGCATAGGCCAGCGCGAGGCGTTGCTTCACATTGTTCAGCCCAACGCCTGTCGAAGATACGGATTGTTTGTTGCCTGGAACGGTATTGCGGATTTTCATGTGCAGGGTTTCTCCTTTGATCTCCAGTTCCACTTTGATGTAGGAGGCGGACATGCTGGAGGGCGCATATTTGAAGGCGTTTTCCACGAAGGCGATGAGGATGAGCGGTGTGATGAGGAGGTCTTTTTCATTGCCTTTCTTTTTGAAGTTCACCTGGCAGCGCTGCCGCACCCGCGCCCTTTCCAGGTGCACATAGTTCCGGATGAACTGCAGCTCGTCTTCCAGCGGTACCAGCTGTTTCCGGGAGCTTTCCAGCTGATAGCGCATCAGCTCGGAAATACTAAGGATCAGTTCCGGCGTTTTATTAGGATAACGAAGACTGACGCCGTAAAGATTGTTCAGGGTATTGAAGAAGAAATGCGGGTCAAGCTGGCTTTGCAGATATTGTAGTTCTTTTTCACGCATCAGCAGCGAATTGCGAAGCTCCATCGTTTGCAGAGTGGCCTGGCGGTAAAGGAACCACAGCCCGATGCCGATCAGCAGGCAGGCCAGTGCAAACAGCAGATCGCCGGTCCACAGTACATCCAGATCCGTTCTGAAAACATCCACGCGCAGGGTATAGGTCACGAAAGTGGTGATGCCCAGCCATGCGCAAAGGAGCCAGAAGTATTGCCAGTATTGCCCTTTCACGATCAGCATCTGCAACATGTACCGGTTGTGCAGCACGGCCATCACATACACGAACGCGAGGGATGCCCCCTGATAACTATACAGGCGGAAGTTGGTAATAGGCTCATATTGCATGCTGATCAACGTGTTCAGCGTCAACAGCACCAGCAAAAAGAGAATGTTCACCACCCAGCTGTTGTTGAGAATGTTCTTCAGCGTCATACAACCGGCAATTTAATACGATCGGCGAATATCGGGCGCAAATTTGCATGTTCCGGCATGAATATCTGATATCCATCATTCGTCATTTCCCCGGACTGTTTGTCAATTACATTTTGGCGGATACCCTGAAGGAAGGAATTTTGTATCCGGAAATTTTTCGCCATGCTTCGCCATATTAACCTGACTATCTACTTGTGCCTGTGCACATTCCTGGCTTCCTATGCCCAGCAGGGAAGGATACATGGAAAGATCACAGACCAGCAACAACAGGCCCTCCCGGGCGCTATCGTATTATTGAGGTCCGCTAAGGACTCCGCCATCCTGAAAACAACGCTTACCAATGCAGAAGGGGTATTTGCCTTTGAAAGCATCCTGAAAGGGGAATACCTCCTGCAGGTAAGCTATATCATGTACCATCCTTATTGGTCCAGGATCACTGGGCCACAGACCTCACCCGTTACCGTACAACTCCGGCCCCTTTCGGGCAAACTGAAGGGCGTAACCGTGAAAGGATACAAACCCGTTATATCCGCTTCCCCGGGTAAAACCGTGATGAATGTGGAGAAGAGCGTGGTGGCCCAAAACAAAAGCATATTTGAGCTGTTGAAAGACCTGCCCGGCGTTACGGTGAGTAAAGACGGGGAGATCAGCATCAAAGGCAAAAGCGGGGTGACGGTGATGCTGGACGGGGAGCCTGTCAACCTGAGCGCCGCCCAGCTCAAAACCTTGCTGAAAGCCACGCCCGCCACTACTGTGAAGACCATCGAAGTGATGGATAATCCTCCCGCCAGTATGGATGCCGCGGGAAACGCAGGAGTGATCAACATTACCCTTTCCCGCCGCATCAGTCCGGGATTCAACGGCACCTTCACCACCGGTCTCGGTTGGGGCCGGTACATGAAAACGGATCAGAGCATTTATTTGAATTATGGTGGCCGGAAATGGAGCTTCACCGCCAGCTATGCCTATTCTTTTGACCGGAGCTGGTGGCAGGACAGTCTCAACCGTACCCTGCAATACCGCGATAAACCCCAGGCACTCGAACAGATCCAGCATATCCCGGAAAAGATCAACGGTCATCTCCTGAAACTGGGTATCGACCGCCGGATCGATAGTAACAGGGTATTAAGCCTGCAACTCGGGTTCGACCGGAACAGGTCGCCATACAACGGATATGCCTATACCCGCTTCTTTTCCCATCCGCCCCTGGTCGATTCGATGCTCACGCAAACCAATACGGCGCTGAATGAGCAACGGGCCTTCAACGCCACACTACAGTACAAATGGACGATCAGTCAACGGGACCGCTTCAATGCGTCTTTCCATACGGATCAGATGAAGATAAATGGGGAAGATGCCTTTTATGTGACCACTCCCAACTCCCTTAGGCAAAACCGCAACGGCTATCCCGGCACGATGCAGGTCTACAGCCTGAAAGCCGACTATTCACATGAATTAAAATATATGGGTACGTCTATCGGTAAGCTGGAAGCGGGCTTTAAAAGCACCCTCGCCCGAATACGCTACACCAGATGGGCCGAAACCTACACCCAGGGCTGGGTACACGATCCAGCCAACAGCAACCGTTTCCGCTTCCGGGAACATATCAACGCCCTATATGCCCAAACGGATATGCATGCCGGAAAATGGGATCTCCGCCTGGGATTGCGTGCGGAGCAAACGGATAACCGCGGAGACTCCTCCACCGCCAACCCCCTCGTCACCCAAAGCTATTTGTCCCTCTTCCCCAATGCCAGTGTGGGGTATCAGTTGTATGACGACTGGAAACTGAGCCTGAGCTACAACCGCCGCATTGAACGGCCGGATTACCAGACGCTCAATCCCGCTATCCGGTATCTGGACCCGCTGACCCTCGAAACCGGTAATCCCTCACTGCGTCCGCAGTACGCCGATAACATTGAGCTGGGACAAACCTTCTTCAAAACAGCGCAGCTTTCCCTGGGCTACAGTCGTGTCAGGAACGCCATGCTATACAATGTGCAGCAGGAGCCGGGAAGCCTCATTGCGAAGTACACCACGCTCAATGCCCCGCCCCGCAACAATTTCTACGGATCGCTGGCATTCCCGCTGCCTTTGCCGAAATGGTGGCAGAACTATAATGTGCTGTTCGCGAACATGACAAAGTATAATGGACAGCTGGAAGGGCAGGACTACCGGGAGAAGCTGGTATCATTGGGTTTTTCCTCCAACAATTCCATCTCCCTGCCCGCGAAATTCACGCTCGAAGTGAACGGCTGGTACGATGGCGGCGGCCTTTACGGTACCCTGCGATACAAGCCCCTCGGGGAATTGAGCGTAGGTTTCAGCAAGCAGTTGCTGAATGAGCGGCTTACCCTCGGATGCTCTGTTTCAGATGTTTTCCGCACCACCCGCTACATTTCAACGGAAACCTCTGCCCGGGATGGCAGTTACTTTTCATACAGCCGGGGCGAGACCCGCATCTTTAAAATGAGTCTTACCTGGCGTTTCGGAAGGGGACAAGGAGGAAAACAGGAAGAGGATAGCGCTGATGAAGAGAACCGGTTGTCTGGTAAAAAGGGCATGCGGCGATGATTATTTTAGAAAATATCCGGCAAAACCCCCGGTTTGCTGATATTTCTCAATAAAACGGGGATTTGACTAAAAATTAATTTGATTATTCGGATTACTTCCTATTTTTGCACCGGAATTTAATTATGATCATCAACGTACATACCCATCATCACCATACTTACCCAACCGGTAGGCAGGAGATGCTGTAATGTATACACAGATATTTACCATCAAAGGCTTACCGCATCCCGGTAAGCCTTTTTTGTTTCAAAACAGCTACAAATGAAATTACGCATCGCTATTCAGAAATCGGGCCGCCTGCACGAAGATTCTATCAAACTGCTCAAGGAATGCGGGATAGATATCAATAACGGCGTCAACAAACTCAAAACAGAAGCCTCCAACTTCCCGCTGGAAGTATTTTTCCTCCGGGACGACGATATTCCGCAATATGTGGAAGACCGGGTGGCAGACATCGGTATTGTAGGCGAGAATGTGGTATTGGAAAAGAAACGTCCCCTGCAGACCGTGGAAAAACTGGGATTTGGCAAATGTCGTTTAGCCATGGCCGTGCCAAGGGCCGTGCAGTACAATTCCGTGCAGGACCTGCAAGGGCAACGCATCGCTACCAGCTATCCCGTGATCGTGAATGATTTCCTGCAGAAGAACAACATCCAGGCGGAGATCCATGAGATCAGCGGTTCCGTGGAGATTGCACCGGGGATTGGTCTGGCAGATGCTATCTGCGACCTGGTGAGCAGCGGTTCCACCCTGTTTATGAACGGATTGAAGGAGGTGGAGACCGTGCTGCGCTCCGAAGCAGTACTGGTGTGCAGCGGTAATCTTACACCGGAACAGCAGCAGTTGCTGAATAAACTGGTGTTCCGCATACAGGCGGTGAAGAAAGCAAAGAACAACAAATACATCCTGCTAAACGCCCCGAATGACAAGCTGCCGGAGATCATCGGGCTGTTGCCGGGGATGAAAAGTCCTACCGTACTGCCCCTCGCCGAAGCCGGATGGAGTTCTGTGCACTCCGTACTGAATGAAAATGATTTCTGGGATATCATCGAAAGTCTGAAAGCCGCCGGTGCACAAGGCATACTGGTGGTTCCGATCGAAAAAATGGTTGTTTAAAAAGAGATTTATGCAGATCATCCGCTATCCGGAAAGAAATACATGGAAAACATTGCTGCAACGCCCGATGCTGGATACCCGACAGCTGGAAGCCACCGTGTCCGCCGTGCTTGCTGATGTGAAAGCGACCGGTGATGCAGCTTTGTACAAATACACAGCGAAATTCGATGCGGTAACGTTAACGGATATACGCGTTACTCCCAAAGAATTTGCGCAGGCGGACGGTGTACTGGATGCCGCTCTCAAAGATGCTATCAGGCAGGCTGCCGCCAATATTGAAGTGTTCCACCGGGCACAGCTGGAGCCGGTGACGATGATAGAAACCATGCCCGGCGTGCAATGCTGGCGTAAACCGGTGGCTATCGACAAAGTGGGATTGTATATTCCCGGCGGAACGGCGCCCTTGTTCTCTACCATCCTCATGCTGGCCATTCCGGCCAGACTGGCGGGCTGCAGCGAGATCGTGCTGTGCACGCCCCCGGGCAGGGACGGCCTTTTACCGCCGGCCGTACTTTGGGCGGCGCAGTACACAGGTATCACGCAGGTATTTAAAGTCGGCGGTGTTCAGGCGATCGGAGCGATGGCCTACGGAACGGAAAGTGTGCCGAAAGTCTATAAGATCTTTGGGCCGGGTAACCAGTACGTGACCTGCGCCAAACAGCTGGTGAACAGCAATGGTGTGGCTATCGATATGCCGGCCGGACCTTCTGAAGTAGCCGTTTTTGCGGATGATTCCTGTGTGCCGGACTTTGTGGCGGCGGATTTGTTGTCGCAGGCGGAGCATGGGGTAGACAGTCAGGTGTTGCTGGTCAGCACTTCGGAACAGGTGATCGCCGCCGTAGAGCAGGCCGTGAACGAACAGCTTGCGAAGCTGCCGAGAGTGGCCCTCGCCGCGAAAGCACTGGAACACAGCAAGCTCATCCTGGTAAAAGACCGGGACGAAGCCATGGACATGCTCAATGAATATGCGCCTGAGCATTTGATCATGGCTTGTGAGAACGATGAAGCCCTCGCCACCAGGGTTATCAACGCCGGCTCCGTTTTCCTCGGCAATTACTCCCCGGAAAGCGCCGGAGATTACGCTTCCGGTACCAATCACACGCTGCCTACGAACGGCTATGCCACCGCTTACAGCGGCGTAAGCGTAGACAGCTTCGTGAAAAAGATCACCTTCCAGCGGCTCACCAGAGAAGGCCTGCAGGCCCTCGCCCCCGCAATCGAGGCCATGGCCGGCGCAGAAGGGCTGGAAGCGCACAGAAATGCCGTGGCCATTAGAGTGAAGGGATAAAGCAATGACGAATTATCAATTACGCATTACGAGTAGTTGATAATTCGTGACTGATAAATTGATAATTCGTAATTGATAATTGACAATTCAACATCCGATGTTCGATCTGAATAATCTTTTAAGAGACAATATCAAACGCCTCGTTCCTTACTCCTCCGCCCGCGACGAGTTCAAAGGCGAAGCCTCCATATTCCTGGACGCCAATGAGAACAGCTTCGGCTCTCCCTTGCCCAGGGCCTATCATCGCTATCCGGATCCCTTGCAGTGGAAAGTAAAATACCGCCTTGCGGATATCAAGGGCGTACCGCCGCAGAATATTTTCCTCGGTAATGGCAGTGATGAAGCCATCGATATCCTTTTCCGCGCGTTCTGCCGGCCGGGCATCGACAATGTAGTGTTATGCCCGCCTACCTATGGCATGTACGAAGTGAGTGCCAACATCAACGATGTGACCGTGCGAAAAGCCACACTCACGGCGGATTTTCAGCTGGATCTCGATGCCATACAGGCAGCGATCGATGAGAATACCAAACTGATCTTCATCTGTTCGCCCAATAACCCCACCGCCAACGCCATCCGGAAAGAAGATATCGAAGTGATCCTGAATAATTTTGAAGGGATCGTGGTGGTGGATGAAGCTTATATCAACTTTTCCCGGCAGAAAACGCTCATACAGGAACTGACCGAATACCCGAATCTCGTGATCCTGCAAACGCTCTCCAAAGCATGGGGGCTGGCGGCTTTGCGGGTAGGGATGGCTTTTGCGGGCGAGGATATCATCGATATCTTCAACAAGATCAAACCGCCGTACAATATCAACCAGGCATCGCAGGAGCTGGCGCTGGAAGCCCTGAATAACATCGATCAGGTGAATGGCTGGATCAGGGAAACCGTGCAGGAGCGCGGAAAGCTGGAACAGACTTTACAACAGCTGCCCATCGTGCAACAGGTATATCCCAGCGATGCGAACTTTTTGCTGGTGAAAACCGTGGATGCCAAAGGGATCTATAACAAACTGGTGGAACAGGGGATCATCGTGCGGGACCGTTCCAGGGTGGAGCTTTGCGCCGGATGCCTGCGTATCACCATTGGCACGCCTGAAGAAAACATCACATTGCTGAACGCTTTGAAAAATATGACGTTATGAAGAGAGTATTATTCATTGACCGGGACGGAACACTGATCAAAGAAGTACCGCCCACTTACCAGATCGACAGCCTGGAGAAAGTGGAATTCTATCCGAAGGTTTTCACCTGGCTCGGGAAAATAGCCGCGGAACTGGATTATGAGCTGGTGATGGTGACCAATCAGGACGGGCTTGGTACAGCGTCCTTTCCCGAAGAAACCTTCATCGCCCCGCACCGGCATATCATGCAGTCCTTCGAGAATGAAGGGATAAAGTTTGCAGCCGTGTATATCGACCGGAGCTTTCCGGCGGACAATGCACCTACCCGCAAACCCGGCACCGGCATGCTTACAAAGTACTTTTCCCCGGAATACGATCTGCAGCATTCCTTCGTCATCGGCGACCGGATCACGGATGTGAAACTGGCCCGGAACCTTGGCGCCAAAGCCATCTGGCTTAACGAAGGCACTGCGCTTGGCGCCGCGGAAGTAACGGATCAGGACAGCCTGGAGGATGTGATTGCACTGGAAAGCACAGACTGGGAGAGGATTTACGAGTTCCTGAAGATCGGGCTTCGTAAGGTCAGCCATACCCGCACCACCAAAGAAACCGATATCAAAATAGACCTGAACCTGGACGGTACCGGCAAAGCCAGCATCCATACCGGCCTCGGCTTTTTCGATCATATGCTGGACCAGATCGCCCGCCACGGCAGCATCGACCTGGCCATTACCGCCAAAGGAGATCTTCATATCGATGAGCATCACACTATCGAAGACACCGGTATTGCGCTGGGAGAGGCCTTTGCGATGGGACTGGCCGATAAAAAGGGCATGGAGCGCTATGGCTTCTGCCTGCCGATGGACGACTGTCTCGCCCGGGTGGCCATTGATTTCGGAGGCCGGAACTGGATCGTTTGGGATGCGGAATTCAAGCGGGAGAAGATCGGGGAGATGCCAACGGAAATGTTCTTCCATTTCTTCAAGTCCTTTTCCGACGCGGCCCGGTGTAATCTGAACATCAAGGCGGAAGGAGAGAACGAACACCACAAGATCGAAGCCATCTTCAAAGCCTTTGCAAAAGCTGTGAAAATGGCCGTGAAGCGCAATCCGGAGAACATGCAACTGCCAAGTACAAAAGGGGTGCTGTGATATGCGAAAAAATAATATTTGCATTTCTGGAGAAATCACCCCATATTTGCTTTCGCAATGCAAAAGAATTTTACATACAAACATTGGTGGCACGCACAAGGTCTTTCCGCTGTGTAACAGTGCCATGTTTGTATTATAGATACTTGAGAAGGCTCGCTGTACACAGCGGGCCTTCTTCGTTTTCAGCCAAGCGGTAAACAGAAACAGCAACAAATGAAAAAAGTTCAGGTAAAAACACGATCCAAACAAATGCTGGCGGATGTATTCACCCCGGTGAGCATCTATCTCCGCATCCGGGATAAATTCCCGGGTTCCATTCTCCTGGAAAGTACGGACTCCCATGCCGGAGAGAACAGCTTTTCCTTCATCGGCATCAAGCCCGTCGCGGGAATTGAAGTGACCTCCACGGATGTTTTTGAATTCAAATATCCCGGTCAGCCCGTTGAGCACAAGCAACTGAAAAGCCGCCAGGAGGTATTGAAGGAAATGGACGCTTTCCTGCAAAGTTTTTCATTCAGCGAGAAATCACCGGTACCCTTTGCCGAAGGGCTTTTCGGATACAGTACTTACGACTCCGTGCAGTTCTTCGAGAAAATCGCGTTCAGGAAACGCCCTAAAACCGGGAACACGATCCCGCTGATGCGCTACCGCTTTTATCAATACGTGATCGCCATCAATCATTTTAAAGATGAAATGCACCTGATAGAAAACCTTGCAGATGGACAGGAAAGTGAGTTCGACTTTGTGGAGTCGCTGATCCGCAACAAGGATTTCCCCAGCTATCCCTTCACTGTTAAGGGCGAAGAAGAAAGCAATATGACGGATGCGGCTTATATGGAGATGGTGGAAAAAGGTAAACAGCACTGCTTCCGCGGAGACGTTTTTCAGATCGTGCTTTCCCGCGCCTTCCAGCGCAGCTTTTCCGGTGATGAGTTCAATGTTTATCGCGCTCTCCGCTCTATCAATCCCTCTCCTTACCTTTTTTATTTCGATTACGGCGATTATAAACTGATGGGCTCTTCCCCGGAAGCACAGCTGATCATCAAAGACGGTAAAGCCGTGATACACCCGATCGCCGGCACTTTCCGGCGCACGGGAAATGATGAGCAGGACAAGGAGCTTGCCGCCCGCCTGCTGGAAGACCCGAAAGAGAACGCAGAACATGTGATGCTGGTAGATCTGGCCCGGAACGACCTCAGTCGTTATGCGAAAAACGTACAGGTAGAAACCTACCGCCAGATCAAATATTACTCCCACGTGATCCACCTGGTGAGCGAAGTGACCGGCAAATTGCACGATGGCAGCAGTCCTTTTGACATCCTGGCCGCCACTTTCCCCGCAGGCACCCTTTCCGGAGCGCCCAAATACAAGGCCATGGAGCTGATCGATACGAACGAACCCACGGCACGTGGGTTCTACGGCGGATGTGTGGGCTTTGTGGGATTCAATGGCAATTTCAATCACGCTATCATGATCCGTTCTCTCCTGAGCAGGAACAACACCCTGTACTATCAGGCAGGGGCCGGGATCGTAGCGAAATCAGTGGCCAGTTCCGAATTGGATGAAGTGAACAACAAACTAAACGCATTAAAACAGGCCATTATCCTGGCGCAAAATATCTGACATGAATATCCTGGTGTTTGACAATTACGATTCATTTACTTATAACCTCGTACACCTCGTGGAGAAGATCATCGGCGGAAAGGTAACGGTGGTGCGGAATGATGAAATTAAAATGGAAGACGTGGCGCCGTTTGACAAGATCATCCTGTCACCCGGCCCCGGTATCCCTGAGGAAGCAGGCCTCCTGCTCCCGCTGATCAAACAATATGCCGCCACCAAATCGATCTTTGGTGTATGTCTTGGCCAGCAGGCCATCGGCGAGGCTTTCGGGGCAAAGCTGATCAATCTGAAAGAAGTGTATCACGGTGTAGCCACCCCCGTTAGTATCACTTCCCGCAGCGGCCGTTTGTTCAACAATCTGCCGGATCAGCTGGAAGTAGGGCGCTATCATTCCTGGGTAGTAGACGAGAAAACGCTTCCCGCCGAACTGGAAGTAACGGCGCGGGACAGTAACGGCTATATCATGGCATTGCAGCATAAGAAGTATGATGTCAGCGGCGTACAGTTTCACCCGGAAAGTGTGCTTACGCCGCAGGGAGAAGCCATCCTGCGTAACTGGTTAGCGCTTTAATTTTTTAAATCTCATCGAAATGAAGAAGATATTAAACTACCTTTTCGAACATAAATCCTTCAGTCGGGAAGCGGCCAAAGAGATCCTAACCAGCATTTCCAAAGGCGTCTACAACGAAAGCGAACTGGCTGCATTCATGACGGTTTTCCTGATGCGCAGCATCACCATTGAAGAGCTGCTCGGCTTCCGGGATGCACTGCTGGAACTCTGCGTACCGGTGGACCTGAACGGGCATAAGGTGCTGGACATTGTAGGTACCGGCGGCGATGGCAAGAACACTTTCAACATCTCCACACTGTCCTGCTTCATCGTGGCAGGCGCGGGTGGCAAGGTAGCCAAACACGGGAACTACGGCGTTTCTTCGATCAGTGGCGCATCCAATGTGATGGAGTCCGTAGGATACAAGTTCAAGAACGATACCGGCAAGCTGAAACAGGAGATCGAAGAAGCGGGGATCTGCTTCCTGCATGCTCCGCTCTTTCATCCGGCACTGAAGAATGTAGCCTCCGTTCGCCGCCAGCTGGGCGTGCGCACGTTCTTCAACATGCTGGGCCCGCTGGTAAACCCCGCTTTTGCGGATCATCAGCTGATCGGCGTGTACAGCCTTGAAATGGCGCGGATTTATAACTATCTTTTCCAGCAAACGGATAAGAAATTCGCTATCGTGCATGGCCTGGACGGATATGACGAGATCTCCCTCACCGGAGATACCCGCATCATCACTAATGAAGGCGAGCAGGACTGGACGCCCGAAGCGCTCGGCAAGCGGAAAGTGCATGCAGAGGACATTTACGGCGGTAATTCCCCGGAAGATGCCGCGAAGATATTCGTGAAGGTGCTGAAGGGAGAGGGGACCTGGGCCCAGCATTCCGTAGTGATGGCCAACGCCGCCATGGGATTGTATTGCCTTGAGAAATACCCGACGTATGACGCGTGTTTCCAGGCGGCCGTGGAATCGCTGGAATCCGGCGCCGCTTACAAATCTTTCCAAAAACTGATCGCATTACAATAAGCATATGAAGGATATTCTCGCAGAGATCGTACAGCACAAAATATCGGAAGTGGCCGCGCGAAAGAAAGTGCGCAGCATGGAAGAGCTGGAACGCTCGCCCATGTTCGGTCGTGATGTGTTCTCCCTCCGCAGCTTCCTCAGGCAGCCCGGCCGTACCGGCATCATCGCCGAGTTCAAGCGGCGTTCGCCCTCCAGGGGTCTGATCAACGGCACTGCCGGCGTGCAGGACGTTACCACGGCCTATGCGCGGAACGGCGCTTCCGGCCTGAGCGTGCTCACGGATCAGGAGTTCTTTGGTGGTTCCATGGACGACCTGCAGCAGGCGCGGGCCGTGAACAACATTCCCATCCTCCGGAAAGATTTCGTGATAGACGCCTACCAGATCGCCGAAGCCAAAGCGATCGGCGCTGATGTGATCCTGCTGATCGCCGAATGTCTGACGAAAGAAGAGGTCAAATACCTGTCATCTTTCGCGGATAACCTCGGGCTGGAGGTGCTGCTGGAAATGCACAGCGGTGAGCAACTGGAGAAGATCACGCCGCATACTCATCTGATCGGCATCAATAACCGCGATCTGAAAACATTCAAAGTGGATATTTACCGTTCGATGGAACTCCTTAAACAAATACCCGACAGTTACAGCAAGGTGGCCGAAAGCGGTATGGACGATCCGGATACGATCATCACACTGCACAAGGCGGGTTTTGACGGGTTCCTCATCGGGGAACACTTTATGAAAGCAGAGAATCCCGGTAGTGCATTCGAATCCTTCAGCCAAACGCTGAAACAAAAACTGGCGGCCATATGAAGATAAAAGTATGTGGCATCACCAGGGCCGATGATCTGGATGCGCTGGTACAGCTGGGCGCGGATTATGCAGGCTTCATTTTTTACGGGAAGTCGCCCCGCTTCGCCGGTAACAGGCTGGACGGGCGCACGGTACGGGAAACAGGCCGGCATATCGGGAAAGTGGGCGTATTCGTGAATGCGGACGTACAGCAGATATTGCAGACCGTCAGGGATTACGGACTGGATATGGTGCAATTGCATGGAGAAGAATCGCCGGAGATATGCGGAAAATTACGTTTGTCCGTTCCCGTTATAAAGGTTTTTCATGTGGATGATAAGGGATATGGGAAGATAAAACCCTACCTGAAGAACAGCGATTATTTCCTTTTTGATACGGCCGATAAGGCTTACGGCGGTACCGGCCGGCAGTTCAATTGGGAGCTGCTGAAAGATTACCGTGAGGATGTTCCTTTCTTCCTCAGTGGCGGGATCGGCCCGGATGATGCTGCCGGTTTTGAGCGGTGGCGGCACGAACGGTTGTTCGCACTGGATGTCAACAGCCGGTTCGAGGTTTCGCCGGGGGTGAAAGATATGCTGAAGGTGGAGGAGTTCATCAAAGCAATTAAAAAGAACAGTTAAAAAATTATCACATCATGGATATTACCATCGATACATCTCATTCCAAATATCACGTCAATAAGAAGGGTTACTATGGCCATTTCGGGGGCGCTTACATCCCTGAAATGCTCTATCCGAATGTAGCGGAACTGCAGGAGAAGTACCTGGAGATCATGCGCGATCCGGCTTTTCTGTCAGCATTCGAGCAATTGCTGAAGGATTACGTAGGGCGGCCTTCTCCTTTATATCTGGCCAAACGCCTGTCTGAAAAATACGGTGTTGACATTTATCTGAAGCGGGAAGACCTCAATCATACCGGTGCGCATAAGATCAACAATACGATCGGCCAGATACTGCTGGCCAAACGTCTCGGTAAAAAACGCATCATCGCTGAAACAGGCGCGGGGCAGCACGGCGTAGCCACTGCCACCGTCTGCGCGCTGATGGGTATGGAATGCGTGGTGTATATGGGCAGCGTGGATATCCAGCGCCAGGCGCCCAACGTGGCCCGTATGAAAATGCTGGGCGCAACCGTGGTGCCGGCCACCAGCGGCAGCAAAACGCTAAAAGATGCTACCAATGAAGCGATCCGCGACTGGATTAACAATCCTGTGGATACGCATTATATCATCGGTTCCGTGGTAGGTCCGCATCCCTACCCGGATATGGTGGCGCGTTTCCAATCCGTGATCAGCGAAGAGATCCGCAGACAGTTGAAAGAGAAAACCGGGAAAAGCAACCCGGATTACGTGATGGCCTGCGTAGGCGGAGGCAGCAATGCGGCCGGTACTTTTTTCCACTTCGTGGATGAGGAGGATGTGCGGCTGATAGCGGTAGAGGCGGCTGGTAAAGGCGTGCACAGCGGATATTCCGCCGCCACCTCACAGCTGGGCAGGATGGGGGTAATCCATGCCAGTAAAACGCTGCTGATGCAAACAGAAGACGGACAGATCGTAGAACCGCATTCCATTTCCGCCGGCCTCGATTATCCCGGGGTTGGCCCGCTGCATGCGCATCTGTTTGAAACCGGTCGCGCTACATTCCTCAGCGCTACGGACGATGAAGCCCTCGAAGCTGCGTACGAACTCAGCCGGCTGGAAGGCATCATCCCTGCGCTGGAATCCGCTCACGCCATCGCTAAGCTGAAAGACCTTTCCCTGCAACCGGGCCAGGTAGTGGTGGTATGTTTAAGCGGGAGGGGGGATAAGGATATGGAAACCTATATCAAACATTTAAAGTAAAAGTTATGAACCGCATCGACCAGTTATTCCGGGATAAACCGGGACATATACTCAACATATACTGCACAGCCGGGTTTCCCGCACTTAACGACACCCTCACAATCGTGGAAACGCTGCAGAAAAGCGGCGCGGACATGGTGGAGCTGGGCATGCCTTTCTCCGATCCCCTTGCGGACGGTCCTGTGATCCAGGACAGCAGCACCCGCGCCATCGCCAATGGCATGCGCATCAGCGTGTTGTTCGAGCAACTGAAAGGATTCCGGGAGCGGGTGTCCCTCCCTGTTGTGTTGATGGGATATCTGAACCCTGTATTGCAGTTCGGGGTGGAGGAGTTTTGTAAAAAATGCGCGGAAACCGGCATCGACGGCCTCATCCTGCCGGATCTGCCCATGGATGAATATGAAAACGAATACAGGCAGATCTTCGATAAATACGGATTGCATTTCATTTTCCTGGTAACGCCGGAAACCAGCGAGGCCCGCATCCGGAAGATCGACAGTCTTAGTAAAGGATTTGTATACGCAGTTTCCTCTTCGTCCACCACGGGCAAGGACAAAGACATGAGCGGGCAGCAGGCTTATTTCGCCCGGTTGCAGGCCATGAAGCTGAAGAATCCCGTGCTGATCGGGTTCGGGATCAGGGATAAAGCCACTTTTGAAGCCGCCTGCGCACATAGCAACGGCGCCATTATCGGCAGCGCTTTTGTGAAAGCCATTGAAAACAGTGCTAACTTGCAGCAGACGATCCAGGAGTTCGTAGAAAAGATCAAAGCATGAAAACAGCCATCATCAAATACAACGCCGGTAATATCCGCTCCGTGCTCTTCGCCCTGGAACGCCTGGGCGTGGAAGCGACCGTGACGGACGATCCGGAAACGCTGATATCCGCGGACAAAGTGATCTTTCCCGGGGTGGGAGAAGCCAGCACAGCTATGCAATACCTGCGGGAACGTAAGCTGGACCGGCTCATCCGGGATCTGCAGCAGCCCGTGCTGGGTATTTGCCTGGGGATGCAGCTGCTTTGCAAACATTCCGAGGAGAACAATACCGACTGCATTGGCATTTTTGATCTCCCCGTGAAGAAGTTTGAATCGCCTGTGGAGAACCTGCTGAAGATCCCGCAGATCGGCTGGAACAACATCACCGGTTTGCACAGCGTCATCTTCGAACATGTGCCGCAGAATGCTTACATGTATTTTGTGCACAGCTACTATGCCGCGCTGGGCGCAGAAACCACGGCTATCGCCAATTATGTGATCAACTATAGCGCTGCCCTGCAGAAAGATAATTTCTATGCCGTGCAGTTCCATCCCGAAAAGTCTGCCGAAGCAGGCCAACGGATCATTGAAAGCTTTTTGAAACTCTAGACGTGCAGATCAGGAATATCATCACAGAAGATACATTGCCCTTGCGCCGGGATGTACTCTATCCGCAAAAGGGCATCCACGAAATGAGGATGGATCATGATGCGGAGGGCATTCACTTCGGCGTATATGAAGGCCGGGAACTGGCCACAGTTGTTTCCCTGTTCATCACAGGAGACGCTGCGCAGTTCCGGAAACTGGCTACAGCACCGCATCATCGGGGAAAAGGATATGCGCGGAAACTCCTGCAGCATATCATGGATGTTTGCCGTCATAAAGGCGTACGGCGCCTTTGGTGCAATGCGCGCAGCACGGCGGAAACGTTCTACCTGGAGCTCGGCTTTGCGAGAAGAAGCGAATTGTTTTACATAGAAGATGTAACCTACTATAAAATGGATATCGGCCTTGACGCCCCCGCGGCACAAAGCTTCAGCATCATCCCCGCTATCGACATCATCGGGGGGAAATGCGTACGCCTCACACAGGGCGATTATGCGCAGCAGAAAGTATATAACGAGCATCCGCTGGAAGTAGCAAAGGAGTTCGAGGATAATGGCGTAAAGCGCCTGCACCTCGTTGACCTGGACGGAGCAAAGAAAGGTGCCGTGGTGAACTGGAAAGTACTGGAGACCATCGCCGGTAAAACCGGACTGGTCATAGATTTTGGCGGTGGGATCAAAAGCGGCGCGGATGTGGAGATCGTATTCCAATCCGGCGCGGCCTTGGCCACCATCGGAAGCGTAGCTGTAAAGCAACCTGAACTATTTCACAGCTGGTTACGACAGTATGGAGCAGGCAGGATGTTTCTCGGTGCGGATGTAAAAGAAGAAAAGATTGCCGTAGGCGGATGGCTGGAAACCACCGAACTCAGCATCTACGATTTCCTGCGCAATCATCTTGCACATGGCGTAAAAGAAGTTTTCTGTACAGATATTGCGAAAGACGGACTATTGCAGGGCCCTTCCACCGCGCTCTACCGCAAGATACTGGAAGCGCTCCCCGGCCTCCGGCTCACTGCCAGCGGCGGGGTCAGCCATATCGGTGACGTGGAGGAGCTGCAGGCCGCAGGCCTCGCCGGTGTGATCATCGGCAAAGCCATTTACGAAGGACGTATCACCCTGAACGAACTAAAGAAATTTTTATAATGCTGACAAAACGGATCATACCCTGCCTGGATATTAAGGACGGACGCACTGTAAAGGGCGTGAATTTCGAGAACATCCGCGATGCCGGAGACCCGATAGAACTGGGAGCATTGTATGCGCAACAGGGTGCGGATGAGCTGGTATTCCTGGATATAACGGCAACGAATGAACGAAGAAAGACCCTTTCCGAGCTGGTCACCCGCATTGCCCGTCACGTTAATATCCCCTTCACGGTTGGCGGCGGTATTGCCTCTGTGGAGGATGTGAACGTACTGCTCAACGCCGGTGCAGATAAGGTTTCTGTGAACACTGCGGCATTCAGGGACCCGGGTCTGCTCAATTCGCTTTCCCGCGAGTTCGGCAGCCAGTGCATCGTGCTCGCCATCGATACGCGGTTTGAGGATGGTGACTGGTATGTGTACCTGAACGGCGGCCGTGTGAAAACGGATACCCGTACGGTGGACTGGGCAAAGGAAGCGGTGGATCGCGGAGCAGGTGAGATATTGCTCACCTCCATGAATAACGATGGCACCAAACAAGGCTTTGCACTGGATATCACCTCCCGCTTGTCGCAGGACCTGCACGTACCGGTGATCGCATCCGGTGGAGCCGGTACGATGGAGCATTTTGCCGATGTTTTTGAAAAGGCGCATGCGGATGCCGCGCTGGCCGCCAGCATCTTCCATTACAAGGAGATCGGCATTCCGGAATTAAAAAACTACCTCTACCAGAGAGGAATACAAATTAGATTTTAGATAATTATTTTTTATATTTAAAGTGTTTTGCAGATGCAGGTAAATTTTTCAAAGTCCCCTGACGGCCTGGTACCCGCCATCATCCAGGATGCTATCACCAACAAGGTGTTGATGCTGGGTTACATGAACCGGGAAGCGCTGGATAAAACGCTGGCGGAGGGAAAGGTAACTTTCTTCAGCCGTTCGAAGAACAGACTATGGACAAAAGGAGAGGAGAGCGGGAATTTTCTGCACCTGCAACATGCTGCTGTGGATTGCGATCAGGATACGCTTCTGCTGAAAGTACATCCGGCTGGTCCCGTTTGTCATACAGGAGCGGATACCTGCTGGAACGAGCAGAACAAGGATACGCATGCTTTCCTGGCCACACTGGAGCAGGTGATACGGCAGCGCAGGGAAAACCCAACGGAGAAATCCTACACTGCTTCGCTGTTCGCGAAAGGCATCAATAAAGTGGCGCAGAAAGTGGGAGAAGAGGCCGTGGAGCTGGTGATTGAAGCGAAAGATGATAATAAGGACCTGTTTTTGAATGAAGCAGCGGACCTGCTGTTTCATTATCTTATTCTCCTGCAGGCCAAGGATTTTACATTGGACGATGTGGTGACTATCTTAAAAGACCGGCATAAATGAAAAAGTTTGTATCGATTCTGGCTGCTTGTTTCGTAACGGTAACAACACAGGCGCAGCTGAAAGTGAGTGGCAGGATCACCGGTGCACCGGAAGGCCAGGTGATCCATTTTGTGAGTGAAGACGGCAATACCCGCGATTCCGTGACCATGAAAGGAGGGGCGTTCTCTTTTTCCACCAGGTTGAAACCTGCAGCGGATGACATGTTCGCGCTGTTCCTGTCCGGCCGTCGATTCCCGATGCTGCTGGTGGCGGATAACAGCGAGATCGTCCTCGAAAGCGACATGAACCGTTTTCCCGTCGCTCATATCACCAAAGGTGGTCAGCAAACGAAATGGATGCAGGAATATCATCTGGCCATGAAACCCGTGTTTGATAAGGTAGTGGCGCTCAACGAAGAAGCGGCAAAAATATCCGCGGACGATGAAGCGGCGAAAGCTGCGTTCAGGGTGAAAGCGGAAGCCTTTGGGAACGAAGTGGTGAAAACAGGTCAGTCGTTTATCAAAACCCATCCCAAAGCCCAGGCCAGCCTCTTCCTGCTGGTGGGGGAATTGCAGAACCGCATTTCACCGGTGGAACTGGGCAGTCTTTACAAATCCCTGGATGCCGCTGTGAGGAATACGAGGCTGGGAAAAGCCATGGCTGCGCAAATGGCAGAAATGACGAAAGGGATGACGGATGAAGGGCTGGCGATAGATTTTGAGCAGAAAGACCCGGATGGCAAATCCGTAAAGCTTTCTTCTTTCCGCGGGAAATATGTGCTGGTCGATTTCTGGGCCAGCTGGTGCGGTCCCTGCCGGGCCGAGAACCCGAACGTAGTGGCCACTTATAAAAAATTCAAAGACAAGAACTTCACCGTTCTTGGAGTGTCCCTCGACAAAAACCGGAGAGACTGGCTGGAGGCCATCACACAAGATAAACTTACCTGGACGCACGTATCCGATCTCAAAGGCTGGGCCAACGAAGCGGCCAGGCTGTACGGCGTAACCGGCATTCCGCAGAATTTCCTGATCGATCCTTCCGGAAAGGTCATCGGCAGTAATCTCCGTGGGGAACAGCTGGAGCAAAAGCTGGTGGAGGTATTGCAATAACCGCTTATCAATTTGGGGTTGCTTTTCCTTTATGGAATCTCCAATTTTGTTGAAACTAATCTAAACAGGCACATGAAGAGATTAATTGTTGCAGCGGTACTTTTCAGTCCGGCTGCGGCCCTGTTTGCGCAGGAGAAGAAGGGGCATAAAGTTCCCTTTCACATCGAAGGAAGCGTAGCCAGACAGGAACAACCGGCTAAGTTTTATCTCCGTTACAGAATAGATGGGAAGACCATTACAGACAGCGCCGTTACTACAGACGGCAAATTCAGCTTTGACGGAAAGGTTCCTGAGCCCCAGATCGCCCAGTTGGTGACTGCGGCACCTGGCAAGAAGGAAGCAACATCCCTTTTCCTCGGTAAAGGCACTACTAAAGTAGCGATCACGGATGTTTTTCTGAAAGGCACCGCTGAAGGCACAAAGGAACAGGATGCCTTCAACCAGTTGAATGCACTCACAAAGCCCTTCTCCAAAGAGATGGATGACCTGATCAGGGATTACCGCAAAGCAGCGGAAGCCAAAGATGAGGCTGCGCAAAAGAAAGCGGAAACCCGCATGGACGAAGTGGATGCCAGTCGTACCGCCGTTATCCGCAAATACCTCACAGACAATCCTTCTACGCCCATCGGCATGTACCTGCTCAATCAGGTGGCGGGATACGAACTGAATGCGACCGACATTGAGCCCATTTTCAAATCCCTGCCCAAAAAGATCCGCCGTTATCCTTCCGGGAAACAGTTTGCGGAACGTCTCGAGATCGCGAAGAAACTCACTGTGGGCAATCCTGCTATTGAATTCAGTCAAAATGATGCATCCGGCAAACCTGTGAGTCTTTCTTCTTTCCGCGGAAAATATGTGCTGGTCGATTTCTGGGCCAGCTGGTGCGGTCCTTGCAGAGCGGAGAATCCCAATGTGGTAAAGGCTTACAATAAGTATAAAGACAAAGGATTTACTATTCTCGGTGTTTCTTTCGACGAGAAGAAAGAAAAATGGGAGCAGGCCATTCAGCAGGATGGTCTTGCCTGGACGCACGTGTCCGATCTTAAAGGTTGGAGCAATGAAGTAGGGAAGCTCTATGGTATCCGTGCCATTCCGCAAAATGTGCTGCTGGACCCGCAGGGGAAGATCGTGGCGAAGAATCTCCGCGCCGAGGCGCTGGATGCGAAGCTGGCGGAGTTGTTGAAATGATATTTCCCCCGAGCCTGGGGTTGAGGCCCTCATCCTAACAATTAGGGTTGTTGGGGTGAGGGTTTTTTAATAGATCACAGGATGATTTTAGTGATCGTTTTTTAGGAACTTAAAATTGCCTTCACAATTAAAAATTGTTATGTATGTTTGTTACCTGTTTGACCTTAACCTGATAGATTTAAGGAAACCTAGGGCATTTTCTCTATATTTTCTTGTACCATGAAATATTCCAAGTTTTTAATCCTGTGTGCAGCGCACCTGTTTTGCTTTTTAGATGCTTTTACCCAGCATGAGGACAAAGTAAAAGTTTCTTTACCATCCCCCAATAATATTAGCTCTGCACAATATCAAAGCGTGAATGTTGACTATTATCAAGGGGTGCCGAAAATTTCCATTCCTCTCTTTTCTCTCGAATCAGCTGCTGGTACGTCTATTCCCATAGACTTGGCTTATAAAGCCTCCGGGGTTAAGTTACACGAGTATGCTTCTACCGTTGGTATGAATTGGAGCCTTCAGGCTGGTGGCTCTGTTACAAGAGTTGTGAGAGGCTTGCCTGATGAATCAGAGAATGGCTACATTGGTAAGAATAATGTTGGAGTGCAGATTAATTCAAGTGACCCGTCGGATCCGAATCGTGCGAATAAAATAGCGAATGGAGAATGGGACGGAGAGCCTGATCTTTTTATATTAACTACTCCTTTTGAATCTGTTCCCTTTGTTTTTGATGAGAATAAGGTGCCGGTATTCAACCAGCCCACGCAGCTGTCTATCTCCCTTGTGAGGTTAAATGGGCCTGATGATAATCTTAGTATCTGCTGGAACGTAACAGACGCGAAAGGTAATAGTTATGTATTCGGAAACAGCGATTTGTCAAGAGAAATTGTGGAAAGCGACAGCAATACGCCTGTTTCCTACGTGTCCACCTGGTTTTTAACCAAGATGAATAACTTCAACCAAACAGATGAGGTGACTTTCGAGTATATCGCCGGGGCTAATATAACGACAAAAAAATATAGTAAGGTAAAATTGATCTTCTCTTACACAGGATGTTCCGGCCCGGCAGAACAGGTTTACGACAATGACAACCCTATCACCTATAAATCCCCGAAATATCTTTCAAGGATTTCCACAAACATTGGGAAGGTTGTATTTAACTATTCCGGAGGACGTTTGGACCTTCCGGGTGCCAACCGGTTAACTTCGATGGATGTTTATAGTGGCTCCCAATTCCTGAAGCGTTTTGTACTGCATCATGATTATTATCATCCGCCTGATCCCAACCCAGAGTTAAACAGATTATACCTGAAAGACATTTATTTGATTGGAAAAGACGGATACTCTTCCCTGAAATTATATGGGTTCAGGTATTTCAATGATCCGGCCAATAAATTTCCGACCCGCAACAGCGTTTCATTTGATCATTGGGGGTACTACAACAACAACGTGAGCTCCACGCCATTTCCTCCATTAGCAACAAAAGAGCCTGATCTTAATAAAACCTTACAGTATACACTTTCGGAGATTGAGTTTGGATTGGGAGGGAAAACAACTTTCGAATATGAATTGAATACGTACTATGATAACGTAACTGGTGTTGATAAGAACTCCGGGGGACTCAGGGTCAAAAAGATCATAGAAATAGACAATGCCGGGAAGTCGCTTGTCAAGCAGTATGAATATAAACTTGCCAGTGGCCGATCATCCGGCCTGCAATACGTTAAGAGCTTCGTTTATAACAAGGAGTCAAAATTATCTTTCCCTTTGACCTCCTGCACTATTACAGGCGAAAGTATCTATAATAATGTACAGTTTCATACCGGCGATTTGAATGGAGCATCCATTGGCTACTCAAGGGTTAAAGTAACAAATCCTGACGGTGGAGCTGAAATATATGCTTTTAAGGACCTGAGTACTTTCCCCGATCAATTCACAATCGTAAATGCCTCCCTTGGAACTATTTATTCTATCGATAATTTCAGGCAGTTTGGATACCCAACTTCTTATGCTTACAAGAGGGGGCTGATGGCCAGTAAGACTTTCCTGAATGCTATGGGAAAGAAGGTGTATGAGACGATTTACGATTATGCTTCTTTGTCCGCTGAACAATTAAAATCAAGAGGAGTAAGCGTTACACTTGAATTTTCGCTCTCCGGAACAACGGTTTCCCGTTGGTATCAGAATATTTATTACCACGTTAAAGACAATTACCGCTTGACAAAGGAGACTGAGAGTACTTATGATGATGCGGGTAATGAAAATATCGGATTGAGAAAGGAGAAAAGCTATGAGTATAGCCCTGACGGGATATTGCTTAGAAGGGTCGTATATAATACTTCGGATGGAGCTACGTATTCAAAAAAATACTACTACCCTTCCAATCGTAATGAAATTACAGGTTTACAGCAAGAGGATATAGACGCTTATGCTTATATGGATAAGCTCGTGCTTCTTGTGAGGGAGGAAGAAACTTCTATCAAGGGGAACAAGATAATTGAGCATACCTCGTATAAAAAAGTACAGGGAAGTGGCAGCAACCCTTTGATCCGGATATTTCCCAGTAAGGTGCTAAAATCAAAGAACGGTTCACTTTTGTGGGAAGAAAAAACTTTAGGCTATGACTTTAATAGCGGCAACCAGATATTCGAACAGGGCAAAGACGGCATACCTAAAAGTTATTTGTACGATAGTGACAACTTACTGATCGGATCAGCAACCAATGCTTCCAATGCTGAGATTTTTTATGAGAACTTTGAGCATTCTCCGTCTGCAATAGAAGGTGCGGCGCACATGGGTACAAAATATTATCCGGGATCGCAGATGTATTCTATCAATTTTACCAGGCCGAATCAGAAGAAGTATAAGCTTGCTTACAGTCGTCTGATAAATAATAAATGGGAGCTCGTACAAAGAGATTATACAACGGATAATCTGGTATTAAATGAACCCTATCCGGTGGATGACATTATGGTTTATCCGGAAGGCACCTTCTTTTCCACTTACGCACATTTTCCACTGGTTGGATCAACGGCCCAATGTGCGCCAGGGAACCAATTGACGTACTACGAGTATGATAATTTTCAAAGGATAAAAACTGTCCGAAACAGGGAGAATTTCATTCTGACAAAATATAATTACCAGTCCGCCTGTGATTGCCCGCTTCCTGTGGCATACGCAACGATTCAGTACAGAAATGTTTCGTCATATCAGTTTGCCGAGAATCGTTTTGAAGATGCGGATGTATATGTTGTTCTAAAGGACGCAAATAATAATCCTGTTAGCGTGGAAGATCTGACGATAAATGTTTCAGAGTTGAAGAATGCAAATGGAGTGAACAGTACCCGCAATCTGACAATCACGATTAATGGATCCGAGGGTTTTTTGGGGAGAATGCAGCTGAAGACAGAAGACCTTGGTCCCAATGGGGAGATTTATAGATATGCTTATACAGATTATGTAATAGCCAGTGGCATAGGATATATTGTTTGGTAGATTTTAAAAGCTTTTTATGCGCAAAATATTCATCTATATAACCCTTCTTTTTTTTGTTGCTGAAGTACATGCTCAGAACAGACCAGTGGTTGCAGGCGCTCCCGACCCTACAGGAATAGTGCAGCCGGTTCCTCCTGCCTATAATATTATTAAGTTGAATGCTCTAAGGATCTGGAGCCCCCTCGTGCCTATGACAGATGCCAGCGATGCTGCCATGGAGATGAAGAGTAACAACGAAGTGCGGCAGGAAACCTCTTATTTTGACAGAATGGGCAGGGAAGTGCAGAAAGTGAAAAAAGGTGTTACCGCCAGCGGCAAGGATATTATTATGCCTAAAGTGTTTGAGCTGGATGGGAAAGAACATTATATGTATTTGCCTTATCCTTCCTCTCAGGCAACAGGAAGTTTTAGAGCTGATGCATTCGGGGAACAGAAATTATACTACAGCAGTCCGGTTATAAATGGCAACAGATTTACAGGGGAGAAAGTCTATTATAGCGAAAACGTATTTGAGCAATCTCCATTGAACAGGGCAGCTAAGGAGATGCCTGTAGGGAATAGCTGGACTGGTAGCGACAGAGGAACTTCTACTTCAAATTTATTGAATACGGCCTCGGATCAGGTAGTGGTCTGGTCCATTGATAATGCGCCTGGCAGTGTCCCTGTATCAGCAGGGTACTATCCGGAGGGAAGACTGACCAAAACTGTTTCTACAGATGCACAGCAGAAGAGGAGCATCGTTTTTAAAGATTTTGAAGGCCGTATCATTTTAAAGAAAGAAGAGGTGGAAAATGGCCAGCCGGGGTATGGTGGATGGCTTTCCACTTATTTCATTTATGATGATTTCGGATTACTGCGATTTGTGATACCACCTATGGCGACAGAACTTCTCGTCGGTAACTGGAGTTTTACCGGAAAGCAGGATTTGATAGACGGGCTATGTTTTTACTATGAGTATGATCAGTACGGTCGTATGATACTCAAAAAAATATCGGGGGCAGGAGTTGTTGAAATGGTGTATGATAACAGGGATCGCCTGGTGTTTTCAAGAGATGGGAATCAGCGTGCAAAAGGACTTTGGAAGATAGCTTGTTATGATAACTTAAATCGGCCGGTTTTAGAAGGATTGTACAGATCCGAGGAAACCCGGAGCACGCTACAGGGCCAGATGAATGCTGCACCTGCCAGTCAGATAAATATTACATACAATATTTTAACGACCGCTGATTTGATTGTTAATGGTCGGGACAGCTATGTGAGAGAGTATAAGGCATCCAATAGTATCACGTTTGAGGAGGGTTTCGAATCTGTTAATGGTAACGATGAATTTGAAACGGTGATTGATCCGACATTAAAAAGTGTTACTACTACAATATCAACCACTGTTACCAATCCGTTACCCAACCTTGTTCAGGCGAATGTTATTCCCCTGGTGTATCAGTATTACGATGATTATACCTGGTCAGGAAGCGTACCATTCAATGCTTCTTATGTCACTAAGCCAGAGAAGGGAGCGAATCTATATAAGGAAGATATTGTCAAAACAGACTTCATCAGCGGTAAACATACAGGAACGAAGGTAAGAGTGCTGGGAACAGATCAATGGTTGAACACAACCATTTATTACGATACCAAGGACAGGGTCATTCAGACAATAAAGGACAATATTGGAGGAGGGGAGGACATCCTGACTAATCTGTACGATTTCAATGACAGACTTATCAGTACCTATCTGCATCATAAGAAACCCGGAAATGTAGTTACACCGGAAACCAGGATTTTAAGTGTCAACAATTTCGATCATGCCGGCAGGCTCAAAAGCGTTGTGGCAAGATTAAATGATAATCCATCTCTGGAACGAACCGTTTTGAACAATACCTATTATGAGACGGGGGAGCTTCAGAATAGAAACTTGGGAGGACTGAAAGATGTTGCGTATGATTATTACCTGTCCGGTCATTTAAAAAGTATCAACGGCGCATATGTTCAAGGGAGTGATGTGGCATCATTTGGTGAAGAATTATACTATGACTATGGCTTTACAACGAATCGGTTTAATGGTGAAGTAGCTGGTATTGTATGGCGAGGTGATGGCCCTATGAGGGCGTACGGGTATGAGTACGATCCGGCTGGAAGAATGACGAAGGCAGACTTCAGTCAAAGGGATGGCAGCGGTAATTGGGGGAATGCTTCGGTAGATTACTCCGTTTATGGTCCATCCAGTAATAGTAACCGCATTCTTTATGATGCCAACGGGAATATCCTGCAATATAATCAGAAGGGACTGAAGGGAACCGCATCCGGCGAGATTGATGCGCTTACGTACCAATATTATCCTTATAGCAACAGATTGAAAAGTGTAACAGATGCGCAGAATGATCCTTCTTCCACACTTGGAGATTTCAAGGAGATAACCTCTGGACAAGCAACTGACTATACCTATGATCCTAATGGGAATGTAATATCAGACGAAAATAAAGGGATTTCAGGTATCGTATATAACGAACTGAATTTACCAGAGCAGATAAGTATTAGAGGCAAAGGAATTATTACTTACAAATATGACGCACAAGGTACAAAGCTAGGTAAACGTATTGTAGATAATACCGCTTCGCCTTCCAAAGAGACGAAGGTCGACTATATTGAAGGTCTTGTATATATGGATGATGTGCTGAAATACATAGCGCACAATGAGGGACGGATAAGGGTGGTGAATAAAACGGGAACGCCTCTGGCATATTACTACGACTACTTTATTAAGGACCACCTTGGGAATGTAAGGATTGTTTATACGGAGCAATCAGACTTTAGTTCCTATAACGCAACAATGGAACTTCCGGTAGCAGCAAAGGAAAGCATGCTGTTTTCCAATATTGAGAGTTCCCGAGCGTTAAAACCCGCAGGTTTTGGCAATAAAACGGGGGCTGAGAAGCAATATGCCGCCAAACTGAACGCCAAATATCCGGATAAACGGATCGGGCCATCCCTGGTGCTGAAAGTTATGGCGAACGATACCATACAAACAAGGGTAAGTGCCTTCTTTAAGTCTCAGGGCCTGCAAAAGAAAGTTCCGGTGGACCCGGTTCCGGACATGCTTACGCCGCTTTTGCAGGCCTTTAGCAATGGTAATGGCTCTGCTGGTGGGAAAACAGCAGGAAATACGTTTGATAATATCCCCTTGAAGAATGGATTCTCGTCTGCTGTACTCAACAAGCTCAGGGAGCAGCAGCAGGAGGAACAA
Source organism: Chitinophaga niabensis (assembly GCA_017849435.1). GTDB lineage: Bacteria > Bacteroidota > Bacteroidia > Chitinophagales > Chitinophagaceae > Chitinophaga > Chitinophaga niabensis_A. The sequence goes on along the minus strand of JAFIGY010000001.1, from coordinate 2,452 downwards.
CAATCTGATCGTCCCGAGGCTTATCTGAACTACGTATTATTTGATGAGCAAATGAACCTGGTGGAGGAGAATAGCGGAGTGAAGCAGGTACAGAACAGTCCGGATGTTCAACAGGATATAGTTGGAAGCAGAATGAAAATAACCAGGAATGGATACTTATATGTATATACCAGTAATGAGAGTCCGAGAGATGTGTTTTTTGATGATCTGATAGTAACTTTGGGGACGGGCCGCTTGCTGGAGGAAACGCATTACTATCCGTTTGGACTGGTGATGTCCGGACTCAGCTCAACCGCCATTACAGCAGCTTCTTACCCGATAAACCAGATCAAGTACAATGGGAAGGAGTTGCAGACGAAGGAGTTTTCTGATGGATTTGGACTGGATTGGTATGATTATGGAGCGAGGATGTATGATCCCCAAGTGAACCGCTGGCATGCGGTGGATGCAGCGAGTGAGGAATACCTTAGCTTATCTCCTTACCACTATAGTAATAATAATCCTATAACGAATAAGGACGTTGATGGGAATAGGTATTTTCCGCAGAGTATTCCCTGGCCAGAGATAAATGTAGAGAAAGCGGTAGGTGCTGCTTGGCAGAATAAACTGGCGTATGATAATTGGGTGGCCAATACGCAAGAAGGGAGATGGTACGAGAGCGAACGACAATATGCGAGACGGTATCTGGACAAAGTAAGAGAAAACCTACAACCGTATATATCGGACAAAACAAGCAACTACTCCGTACTTAGTGGTATGAGTCCCGGGGTGAAGATGTTTACAGGAATCGTTAGTACTTTAGTAGGGTTTGTTCCAGTGCTGGGCTCTACCGTTCGATCACTTGTTGCGCTGCAACACGGGGATAAGAAAGGGGCAATACTTCATGCGGCTTTTGCGTTTACCGAGGGGGTTGCGGTATTGGGAGGAGTAAAGACAGTGGGAGCTAGTCGAGGATCAAGTCTGGAGGCAGTGAGTTCAAGTCGTGGGGTGAATCTTAACTCGTATGCTTCAGCTGCTAAGGGGGGAGCTGCAGATTTAGCCGCCGGTTGGCAAGGGAAGGGTTTGTATACGGGGGTGGACAACTGGCGAAATATAACAATAGGGGAAGGAAAATTTGTTGTTGGGGGGCTGCCTGGTCAATCGAATTATTATACAACATTGAGTGGGCTTAACCGTTCTGGGTTGAATAAAACCTCGTTATTTGAAGGGTTACAGGTAGCGAAACATCCTCAATTTGGCTATAGAGGACAGGTTGGTATCTATAAAGTAACAGGAAATACTTCAGCAGCATTTGGGACTACATATGCTAACCCTCAATTTGGAGCAGGGGGACTACCACAGGTTTTTATTCCAGATTATTCTGGCTTACAATTGATAAAAACAATTCCTTTAAAATGATAGATATTAATTTAATAAACGGAGAATTGAAATATGAGGAATGGATTTTTTTACCAAAGAAAAAATTAGATTATTTTATAGATCTTTTTCATTCTACCGAAATAGAGCTTTGGACTTCTAATCAAAATTGGAGGTCTTATCGGCTGAGTATATCAAAATATTTTATTTTCATATTGTATTTTCAGGATGATGTATTGAAGATGATTAATATCTTTCCCATAGCTGAAAACAATGGAAATGAAGTTTCACTTCTTTTGGAAAAATTAGGAGGAGAGAATGTATATTCTTGGGGAAGAATAGAATTTAGTAACGATATTAAAGCTGGCTTTAAATCTGTACTCATAAAGTATAATTAGTCCATTTTTGAAAGTCCCACTAAGGAGGGGGGACACGTATGATGGAGTTTGGCTGCGTCTAAATATCTTCGAGAACAAGGTGTTCAGAGATCTTATCGAAAACAAATTTTAGAAAGTTTTGAAGCAGAAACAGGTTCTTGACGGACAGTTGATAATGCAATATTTAGGTTAAGGTTTTAAGGTAGAACAGCCAATCAAAGTGAAAAGATATTTATTCCGAGACTATTACAAAAAGTGTGTCAGTAAAAAGTTGCATAACTTTAAACTAGACATATGGACAAACAGAATTTCGATTTTGAAGCATTTAAGAAGCAGGCGGCGAGCCGTTTGAAGAAGGGCGACACACTGCTTGGGAAGGATGGAGTGCTGACGCCATTATTGAAAGAGTTTCTGGAAGGCGAACTGGAGGCACATATTGAAGACGAGGGCGAGGCCAATAGAAAGAATGGTAAAGGCCGCAAACAGGTAAAAACCCCTATTGGTGCTGTTTTCAGTACAATAAGGACGTACGCAGGATTATGTATACCACCAACATTATCGAAGGCTTCCACCGACAGGGGACTATCTCACTAACTGTGTAAGTTTCAAAAAACGGAGTTCGTAGCAGGATCTATATCTTGATCCTGTTTTCAAAAATAGTTAAAAACTGATCCAGGACAATGCCCCAGTTTCTAATGGGCATTGTCCATTTTTTTGTT
>JAFIGY010000017.1 GCA_017849435.1 Chitinophaga niabensis | reverse complement strand
CAATACGGCCGCTACATTATTACCGACGGAATACAGCTTCCCCGCCACGGTGACGATCCCTGCGGGAGGGAACAAAGTATCTTTTGATCTGACCGCGAATACGGATAACATCATAGAACCGGATGAACCATTGGAGATCACAGCCAAAGCAATGGTGTTCGATGAAGAACAGACGGCTGCTACGATAGTGATCATCAAAGACGTCACTGGCACACCTGCCAATCGCACGATCACGATAAATGCCCCGGCCAGTGTTACAGAAGGTAATAATGCAGTGATCACTTTCAGCCTCCCCACGGGGATTACCACAGCGGAGGCGATCGTGATACAACTCACGCCAGGCAGCGCCTGCACGGCAGACGGAAATGACTTCGTTGGAGGACTCCCTGCCAGCGTAACGATCCCGGCAAATGGCAACCAGGTTGTGCTCACGCTGACGGCCAAAGCAGATGGTGTGATCGAACCGACTGAAAAACTGCATCTGGTTCCTTCCGCGCCAGGCTTCACATTCAATCAGGATATACTCCTGGATGTGATCGATGAAAGCTACAGCGGGAACATCACACTAACCAGCAGTCCCAATGTGATCCGCGAAGGTAGAGGTACGGCCACGGTTACAGTAAGTCTGCCTGGTACATTATCCGCCGGAAGCCCCGTGCAGGTGAATATCATCAAATCACCCGCGTCCACCGCCAGTGATGCGGATCACAGCCTGCTGCCCGCCTCCGTGACGATCCCAGCCGGCGCGCATGCAGCAACGTTTGACGTTACTGCACCTGTTGACAATATTCTGGAACCCACCGAAACGCTGGTGTTGGATGGTACTGCCTCCGGCTTTGGTGTAACGGGCACCATCATACAGATAGAAGATTCCACCAGCCGCAATCCGTTGAATACCGTGATCTCGCTGTTGCCGGATGGCATCAGTATCCTTGAAGGCAGCACGGCGGACTTCAATGTGAGCCTGCCGCCGGGCATCGTGTCCAGCACACCGGTTACCGTGCAGTTGTCCAAGAACATGGCGGCCTCTACAGCGGCAGACACGGATCATACCCAGCTCCCATCCAGTATTACAATCCCTGCATTTGAGAACAGCAGTGATACGTTCCATATTTCAGCGGTAACGGATGGCATCATTGAACCGGTGGAAATCCTCAGAGTGGATGGCACGGCGCCGGCAGGATTTTCTTTCAAAGGCGCGACCATCTTCATTAACGATGCCACCGGTCTCAATCCCGCCAACAGAGAGATCAGGATCGTAATCGATTCTACGGTGCTGCATGAAGGCAGCTTCTGCAAAGTGACTTTCGCGTTGCCTGCCGGCATCACTACAGCGCTGCCGATCCCCATCACAGTAACAGCCGATCCGGCGTATTCCGCTAATAATGCGGATTACATCCTGATACCTGCGAACGTGGTGATACCGAAAGACCAGAATAAGGTAGTGGTGACCCTGAAAGCGGTACAGGATAATGTACCCGAACTGGATGAACAGCTCCGGCTGATCGGGACCGCTGCCGGATTTACAGTGCTTCCGAGCAATGTGGTAACGATCCCCGGTGATCCTATACCGGTAGTTACGGTATCTGTTGTTAAGACAAATGATGCTGCGGAACCCTCCACCAACGGCCTCTTCACAATCAGCCTCGCCGCCCCCGCCCCGGGAGATGTGACGATCAAATACACGGTAGGCGGTACCGCCACACCGGATGCAGATTATGTGGCATTATCCGGACAAGCCATCATCAAATCCGGAGAAACAAGTGTAGCCGTTCCCGTTATTGTGAAAGATGATGACATCGTGGAAGGAGATGAAACCGTTATCCTGACCTTACAATCCGCCACCTTCAATTATATCGGCACCACCTTTAATGCCACTGTTGACAATACGCCGGCTGTGATGATCATTGCGGATGACGAAACGGGGCCGGGCGTTGACAGAAGCATCCTCATCGAGAAGATTGCCGATGCTGCAGAACCGGCTACTCCGGGTAGTGTGAGGGTACGCTTTGCGAATACCGCTATTACTGCCGCAGTTCCTGTGACGATCACTTATACGGTGAGCGGCACGGCAACCCCGGACGTGGATTACCAGGCCCTTTCCGGCACGGTTACCATTCCCGCCGGCCAACGGGAAGCGATCATACAGATCATACCGAAGGATGATAATCTTGTGGAAGGCGTTGAAACCGTGATCATCCATTTAACAGGGGCAACTTCCTCCCTCCCTGGCGTGACCTGGCCTTTGGCTGCGCAGCAAAGCGTGACGGTAAATATTGTGGATGATGATGTGGTGACTATGGAAATATTCGCACCTGCCACAGCCGTGGAAGGAACCGTATTACCGGTGAAACTGCGGGCATCACAACCTTCAGCGACTGATATACCCGTCGCGATCACCATGCAGTACGACGCCGCAAGAACGGTGAGCACAACAGTGCCGCGCACAGGCAATACAATCACGGTAGTGCTACCGGCGAACCAGACGGAAGTATCGTTCAACATCACACTGGTTGATAATGATATTAATGATGATGACGGATATCTCAACCTCACCATACAGGCGTTCAGCGGAACCGGTCAGCCATACGGAAAAGGCTCCAGCAATCAGTCAACGACCGTTGTGACCGATAACGATCCGCTGGAGATATACTTCCGTACGGATACAGTGAGAGTGAAGGAAGGCAACAGCGGTATCACCCCCATGAATTTCAAGGTGGGATTGAGCCGCAAGAGCAGTCGCGCGATCCATCTGAAATACCAGTTCGCGGATGCATTTGAAGGAGCAGGAGCGGAGAAAGATCCGCAAAGGGCTAAGCCGGGTGAGGACTTCGTATCAGGCACTACTGCTATCGACATTCCGCCGATGCAGGATGAAGCGGATATTATCGTACTGATCAACGGCGATCTGGATCCGGAGGAAGATAAATACTTTATAGTGAAGCTGACCGGCGCTACTGTAGCTTCCGGGCAGAACGTGCCCACGATCCGCGATCCGCGTACGGCCGTTGGCGTCATTGAGAATGACGATCAGCCGATCGATATGGAGATCCGTGTCAGCAAGGCTTTATCACCGAACGGAGATGGAAAGAATGATGTGCTGCTGATTGAGAATATCGAAAAATATAACCGTAACGAGATCGTGATCGTGAACCGTTGGGGTGGTACTGTCTTCAAAACAAGCAACTATAACAATCAGTCGAATCATTTCAATGGTCGCGCCAATACAGGCGGTGGTGCGGGCACTAATCTGCCGGATGGCTCTTATTTCTATGTACTGCACGTTTGGGATAATGATGGAAAGATGATGCGCTACACCGGCTACATAGTGTTGAAACGTTAAACATAAGCCTGTACAAAAATGATCCCTATGAAAAAGAATCCTGTAAAACTGCTTATGGCAGGATTAACATGGTTGATCTGCAGTTGTGCGGAACAAGCATCTGCACAACAGCAGCCCATGTACGCCCAATATCTGTATAACGGGATGGTCATCAATCCGGCCTACCCGTCCATGGATGAATTCAGCAGCGCAACGATCGTAGCCCGCAACCAGTGGGTGGGTATCGAAGGCGCTCCCAGAACCGCCACCTTTTCTTTCTATTCGCCGGTGAAAGCCACCAACACCAGCTTAGGTTTTATGGCTGTCAAAGATGAGATCACCATCTATTCACAAACGGGATATCATTTCAATATTTCACAGAAAGTGAAGCTGGATGACAAACTCTTCCTCGCACTGGGCCTGAAAGGAGGGATGGAGCAGTTCAAGGCGAACAATACGCACCTGGGAACGGATGATCCGGTGTTTGCCGATAACCAGCAGTATTGGAAAACGGATGTTGGTTTCGGGTTGATGCTTTTCTCGGATAAATTTTTCGCAGGCATTGCCTCTCCGGTTTTTCACAGCTTTGACCTGGGTAGTTCCGTGAACAAAGTAGCATTCAAGCGGCATTTCTATTTCCAGGCCGGGCTCATCACAGATGTGAGCAAGGAGGTGAAATTCAGACCCGGACTATTGTTGCGGCAAGTCACAGGGGCCGGTGTGCAAATGGACATCAGTGCGTCTTTCCTCGTGAAGAATATTATATGGGCGGGCGTTACATGGCGTACGGAGAAATCCGCCAGCGCCATGACGCAGATACAGATCAGCAAGAATTTCCAGCTTGGTTATTCCTACGATTTTGCTTCCGCCACCCACCTGAAAGGGATGCAGAGCGGATCTCACGAGCTGATGCTGAATTACCGCTTCTCATTGAAGAAAGGTAAAACACTTACAATTCGATATTTTTAAGTTAATTACATATATTATTTATTCTTTAATACAGAGTGTGATTTTTTACGTACCCATCCCTACGTATAGCCCTCAACGTTTCATAACGAGAATGAACTTTCTTCTTTTTTATCTGTTCTGTTAAGAGGATACTGAAGTAGGAATGCAGTCTCACTGTGGAATCGTAAAGCATTCGTTAATGGTTAGTTATCCTAACGTGAAATTTCTTGTTTATTCAGATTTTTGGTTAGATTTGATTAAGCGATTTTAATAATAGATTTTTCTACCTCATCATAAGATATTGCAAGTGTAAAAGCTTGCTAAGTTTTTGTCTTAAGCTAAATTGGAGAAAAAACCGAGCCTGATGTTCGTGTCGGGCTCTTTTCTTTTTATAGGACTTACAGAAAATATTTTACCCGGAGCATTCCGGGTTTTTTTATAAAATATTAGTATTCCTAACTTAATAAATATTTTTTTGTAGATTTAAAGCAGGATGATCAGTTTTTGTGCGAAAAACGAATAACTACTAACGTCATTACCGAGATACACCTCTTTTTTATCCACTTTGCATTACTAGTTAATTTGGAGGATGGGCCTGATTTTCAAATCGGGCTCTTTTTATTACAGCTGTTCTTTTTCCCGATACGTTCCGGGAAAAATCGTAGATTTAAGTATGTTCTCAAATCAGGAAACATGGATCATGCTCTTTTTCCTGCTGCATATGTGGCTGGTGGTAAGGTTCTGTATACTGCACATGTTCAGGCAGGCCAATAACCGTCCCTACCATCTCAAATGGCTGATGCTTGTTTTCTTCCTTCCTGTGATCGGTTATCTATTATATTTCTGGCTGACGCGTCACTATGTAACAACGGACGATCAGTGATCTCAAATCCCTTTCTTTTTTCTTCGCTGTTCAAGGAATGTTTCCATTTCCTGTCGTGAGAAGCTGCTGAGGTTCTTATCGGCGGTGAGCCCGCCTTTCTGCGCAGCGAGAGTGCCGTAGTGGATGTCCAGGTACCCGTCTGTGGCATGCGCGTCAGGATCAATGGAGATCAGCGCGCCTTTTTTGAGGGCGTAGGAGATCCAGCTCCAGTCGATATCCAGGCGGCGAGGGTGCGCATTCAGTTCTATGACCACATCATTCGCGACGCAGGCCTCTATGACCTGTTCGTGGTTAACGGGGTAGCCGTTACGGCTGAGAAGCAGCCGGCCCGTCATATGTCCGAGTATGGTAGTATACGGATTGGATATAGCTTTGAGTAGTCGCGCCATCGCCTTTTCCTCCGGCATTTTGAGATTGGAATGCACGGAAGCGATCACCAGGTCGAAGCTGCGAAGGATATCGTCAGGGTAATCCAGGTTGCCATCGTTGAGGATATCCGCTTCAATACTTTTGAAAATACGGAATGGTGCCAGTTCCCGGTTCAACTGACCGATCTGCTCATGTTGCGCAATGATCCGCTCTGGCTGCAATCCATTGGCGTAGAAAGCAGAGCGGGAGTGGTCGCTGATGACGAGATATTCAAACCCCTGATCCCTGGCCGCTTTCGCCATTTCCTCCAAACTTTGCAACCCGTCGCTCCATTGACTATGTGAGTGGATGATCCCTTTGATATCGTTCACCTGGATCAACTTTGGCAATGCATTTTTTGCAGCCAGCGCCACTTCTCCGTTACCTTCACGCAGGCAGGGAGGGATGAATGCCAGGCCGGCATCCTTAAAAATGGCTTCTTCCGAAACAGCATTCCCGTCTGCACTCCGCCCGGTGTGGGCTGTAAATTGCTCAAGGAAGGCTTCTGTGCCGGTGGTGACAAAGAGCTTGTTGGCGAAAAGTGCGGGGGCTACGCCATAGGCCTTTACTTTAACATGTTCCCGGTATTGTACCAGCACCGAATCGTCTGTATTGCCCAGCTGCTCCATGCCTTCGATGCTTTTCAGTCGCGCAGCCACCTCATCCACCAGCATCCCGATTACCACTTCCAGTTCATCGATCACCGGCTGCTGCCGCCGGAAATTGCCGGTAATGGCTACCGGAGCAGGATGAAATATTTTCCCGAGCAGGGTTTCCAGCTCCGCAGCGAATGGCGCCACTTCAGCGTACAGGAACCGTTCCCGGTTGGACAGGAAGAACTCGATACTTTGTTTGATACTGTCCTGCGTTTTTTGTCCGAACCCCTTGAAAAGCAGCAGGCGGTTCTCGTTGCAGGCGTAGAGTAGTTCACCCAGACTTTCTATCTCCAGTTCCTTCCAGATCGTGGCGATCTTTTTGGGCCCCAGGCCCTTGATCCGCAACATTTCCAGGATGCCGGGCGGTGTTTTCTGAAGATATTCTTCCAGCAGGGAGAACCTACCTGTTTGCAGCATTTCTATCACGCTTTTACCGGTGGACTCTCCGATGCCTTTTATTTTAAAGATGGCTTCATGCGGGGTTTCCTGCAGGGGGACGGTCAGCTTTTCTATCTGGAAAGCTGCATTGGCAAAGGACTTTGCCTTGAAGGAGTTATCCCCGTGAATATCCATCAGTTTGGCCAGCAGGGCGAAATTGTCTGCGATCGTATAGTTGTCCATATATGCGTAAGTTAGGCGATTCAGGTGGATTGAACAAGGAGGGGAGCGGGCACAAAAAAAGAACCTCGATTTGCATCGAGGTTCTTATGCTACAGTTTGTAAATTCGAGATTACATAGCCGGAGCGGAAGGTGCAGAAGGAGCAGCTTTAGAGGTTGCTTTCTTCTTCGGAGCTGCTTTCTTTTTAGGAGCAGCCTTCTTAGCAGCGGCTTTTTTCTTCGGAGCGGCTTTCTTAGCAGCAGCTTTCTTTTTAGGAGCGGCTTTCTTAGCAGCGGCTTTTTTCTTCGGAGCAGCTTTCTTAGCAGCAGCTTTCTTTTTAGGAGCAGCTTTCTTAGCAGCAGCTTTCTTTTTAGGAGCGGCTTTCTTAGCAGCGGCTTTTTTCTTCGGAGCAGCTTTCTTAGCAGCAGCTTTTTTCTTCGGAGCGGCTTTCTTAGCAGCTTTCTTAATTGTTGCCATTGTTTTTTGAATTTTGGGTTAGTAATTAAAATTGGGTATTAAAAAAAACTTTATGGCAAACACTACACTTAAGCTTCAGCCTGTGCAGTGGTGTCAAATGATTTAACGGAAACAAAGGTTCTGTTCTCACGACCTTTTCTGAATTCCACAACACCATCTGTTAATGCGTAGATGGTAAAATCTTTACCGATACCTACGTTAGAACCTGCATGATAAACAGTGCCTCTCTGGCGGATGATCACATTACCCGCTACAGCCACCTGGCCACCGAAAATTTTCACACCCAGCCTTTTGCTTTGGGAATCGCGGCCATTCTTAACACTACCTTCACCTTTTTTATGTGCCATTGTATTGTTACTTTATTACTTTAGTCAATATAAATTTAAGCAATTTCGTTGATCTTGATCTTCGTAAAGTGGGTACGATGACCTACTTTCTTCCGGAAGCCTTTTCTGCGCTTCATCTTGAAAGCAATCACCTTGTCACCTTGAACGTGACCGAGGATCTCGGCTTTGATCACTGATTTTACATCAGTACCAACGGTAATCTTACCGTCATTGTCGGTCAGCAGAACTTCAGCAAATTCCACTTTATCTCCTACGTTACCAGTCAATTGCTGCACGAAGATCTCCTGATCTTTCTGCACTTTAAATTGCTGACCTGCGATTTTTACAACTGCGAACATAATATACCAAAAATAATTTCCTGCAAAGGTATTACTTTGTTTTTTAATCAACAAAGAAATTCACACATTTTACAGGAATTGCCGCCCCTAAACGGGGTGTTTGCATTGAAAAATAACTTTTTACATATCAAAGATACGGAGTTTTTACAATTTTAGTTTTTTTTAACAATTGTTTAGCATCTCTGTTTCACCCGACCCCTGCAACATCATCCCCTTTTTTACCTTGTAATGCCCGGCTGTAGCGCGCTCTGAAAAGCTGTGATCTTCGTACAATTTTTATACTTTTGTTCTTTCAGTTGATCATTAAAATATCGGGGCATGAAGTTTAAATCGCTGCTGGCCAAACCATTTGCTTCCATTATCGCCAACAAGGTAAAGAAGGAAATGCAAAGGGCGGTGGAAGATCAGGATGCCATCCTGCAGGACCTGATCAAGACGGGGAGGAAGACGGAATTCGGGAAAGACCACAAGTTTGACAATATTACATCCTATGAAACCTTCAAGCAGGCTGTCCCCTTGAGGGACTACGAGCAGTTCAAGCCGTATATCGAGCGGATCAAGGAAGGTAAGCACAATGTATTGTGGAAAGGGCAGCCAATCTACTTTGCCAAAACCTCCGGTACTACCAGCGGGGTCAAATACATTCCCATCACGAAAGATTCTGTAGACCACCATTTTAATACATCCCGGAACGCCGTGTTCTGCAATGTTGTGGAAACGGGCGATACCAGTGCATTTGACGGCAAACTTATCTTCCTTTCCGGTTCTCCTGAACTGGAGCGGGTAGGAGGTATCCCTACGGGCCGCCTCAGCGGTATCGCCAACCACCAGATCCCGCGCTACCTGCGCACGAACCAGCTGCCCAGCTATGAAACGAACTGTATCGAAGACTGGGAAACAAAACTGGGCAGAATCGTGGATGAAACCATCGGGCAGGATATGCGCCTGATCAGTGGAATTCCGCCATGGATGCAGATGTACTTCGACCAGCTGATCGAACGCAGCGGTAAAACGATTGGGGAACTGTTCCCCAACTTCCACCTCCTGGTGCATGGCGGGGTGAACTTTGAGCCCTACAAGGCCAAACTGTTTGATTCTATTGGACGTAAAGTGACTACCATAGAGACTTTCCCGGCATCCGAAGGTTTTTTTGCCTTCCAGGATTCGCAAGAGCACGAAGGGCTGCTGCTGAACACCAACAGCGGGATCTTCTATGAATTCATCCCTGCCGCAGAGCTCTCCTCGGAAAACCCGACCCGGCTCTCGCTCCGCGACGTGAAGAAAGGAGAGAACTACGCGCTGATTGTAAGCACCAACGCGGGTTTGTGGGGGTACAACATCGGAGATACCGTGAAGTTCGTATCTACAGATCCTTACCGCATCGTGGTGACCGGCAGAACGAAACATTACATTTCCGCTTTCGGTGAGCATGTGATCGGGGAGGAAGTAGAGCACAGCCTGATGAGCGTGGCCGACCACAATGGGGCGCGTATCACAGAATTCACCGTTGCGCCACGCATTCAGGTGAACGGCGAGCTGCCTTATCATGAATGGTTCGTGGAATTTGAAAACGTGCCGGCCAACCTGCAGGCGTTTGCTTTGGAAGTGGACCGGCAGCTGCGCGACAAGAACATCTATTACAACGATCTGTTAACCGGCAATATATTACAACCTCTAAAGATCAGACCGATACGCAGGCACGGCTTCATCGATTATATGAAGTCCATCGGCAAACTGGGCGGCCAGAATAAAGTACCCCGCCTGAGCAACGACCGCAAGATCGCGGACGAGCTTGTGAAATACGTAGATGGACGCTGATTGGAAGACCTTTATTACCCAGACTTCTTCCACCGGACGGGGAAGAAGCGGATTGCCGCACATATAATTCAAAAAACTGGTTTAAATTTAATCACAGGAGATATTCTTGTTTGATCATGAGTAAGAAACGTATTGGCATATTTGGATCAACCGGTTCTATCGGACGCCAGGCCCTCGAGGTGATCGCTGCGCATCCGGATAAATTCGAGGTGGAGGTGCTGACGGCCCAGCAGAACACCGCCCTGCTCATAGAGCAGGCCCTGCAGTTCCAGCCCAACGCCGTAGTGATAGGGGATGAGAGCAGGTATGCGGAAGTGAAGGATGTGCTTTTCGATAAAGGCATCAAGGTATTTGCCGGTGCTTCTGCCATGGTGGAAGTGGCCGCCTGGGATTCACTGGACCTGATGCTGGCCGGCATTGTTGGCTTTGCCGGTTTGGCGCCTACCTTATCCGCCCTTGAGCAGGGCACTCCTGTAGCGCTGGCAAACAAAGAAACGCTGGTGGTAGCGGGAGATATCGTGATGGCCACCGCCCGTCGCAAGAATGTGCCCATCATCCCGGTGGACTCCGAGCATTCCGCCATCTTCCAGTGTCTTCAGGGAGAGCCGCTTTCCAGAGTGGAAAAGGTGATACTGACCGCTTCCGGCGGCCCGTTCCTCGGTAAAAAGACCAACTTCCTTATCAATGTCAAGAAAGATCATGCCCTGCAACACCCCAACTGGAGCATGGGCGCCAAGATCAGCATCGATTCCGCAACATTGATGAACAAAGGCCTGGAGATGATCGAAGCCAGGTGGTTGTTCAATCTGCATGCAGACCAGATAGAGGTAGTCATCCATCCGCAATCTATCATACATTCGATGGTACAGTTCAGTGACGGCTCGCTGAAAGCCCAGATGGGCCTGCCTGACATGAAGCTGCCTATCCAGTATGCCATGGGGTACCCCGACCGTTTGTCCAACGATTTCCCGAGATTTTCTTTCAAGAATTACCCCTCGTTGACATTTGAGCAGCCGGATACCAAAACATTCCGTAACCTTGCTATTGCCATGGAGGTGCTGCGGAAAGGCGGCAATGCGGCCTGCATCATGAATGCGGCCAATGAGGAAGTGGTGAACGCTTTTCTGAAGAACCGGATTGGCTTCCTGCAGATGACTGAAGTAATCGAGGAAACGCTGGTCAGGATACCTTTCGTAGAGAAGCCAACATTGCAGCATTATTATGAGGCTGATGCGGCTGCCAGAGAGATGGCGGCGGAAATGATACACAGCCTGACCTGACTATTATAAGATTTTTAAAAGCGTATACATCCAACAATACATGACAACACAGGAAATATTAGTTAAAGCGGGACAGTTGATTTTGTCGCTTTCGATTTTGGTGGTCCTGCATGAATTAGGGCATTTTATCCCGGCCAAGTTGTTTAAGACCAAAGTAGAGAAATTCTATCTTTTCTTCGACCCCTGGTTTTCCCTCTTCAAATTCAAGAAAGGTGATACGGAATATGGTGTAGGCTGGCTTCCGCTCGGCGGATATGTGAAGATATCCGGGATGATCGATGAAAGTATGGACAAAGAGCAGATGAGCAAGCCGGCCCAGCCCTGGGAGTTCCGCTCCAAACCGGCATGGCAGCGCCTCATCATCATGATCGGCGGGGTCACTGTGAACCTGATACTCGGCTTTTTCATCTACACCATGATCCTTTGGCATTACGGTGAAGAATATCTGCCGAACCAAAGCGTGAAATACGGAATATCCACAGACTCCCTGGCCCAAAGCATCGGCCTGCGGGACGGGGACAAGATCGTGGCCGTAGGCAGCAAATCCATAGATAATTTTGATGCCATCCCCGGAGAGATCATCCTTGGTGAAGCAAAATCCCTCCGGATCGAAAGAGACGGCCAGCAGATGGATGTTGCCATTCCAAAAGGTTTCGTTAATGCGGTGATCAAACGAAAAGGGATGTTTGTCGGCGCCCGCATACTGCCAATATTGGACACCGTACCGCTGAAATCCGAAGGGTATAAAGTGGGCTTCCGGAAAGGGGACCGGATACTGGCCGTGAATGACTCCCTCATCAGCTATAATCATGAGTTCATCAGGACCGTGCGGAAAGACACGGGCAAGATCATTACAGTAAGGGTACTACGGGGTGTGGATACGGTAGTGGTAACGGCGAAAGTGCCGGGCAAGGGTTTTGGCGGGATCGGACCGGATCCGGGCAAACAGCTGGAGATCGCAACAAAGCATTACACCTTTGCACAGGCGATCCCTGCGGGCTTTAACCGTGCTATCTCCACACTGGTGAAATATGTACAACAGCTGCGCCTGATCTTTGTTTCCGAGGAAGTGAAAGCCAGCGAATCCCTGGGCGGCTTCATGAGCATCGGGAACCTTTTCCCATCTGTATGGGACTGGCAAAGCTTCTGGACGCTCACAGCGCTGCTGAGCATTATCCTGGCATTCATGAACATCCTCCCTATCCCGGCACTGGACGGAGGCCACGTAGTATTCCTGGTATATGAAATGATCGCAGGCCGCAAGCCCAGTGAGAAATTCATGGAATATGCGCAGATCGCAGGGATGGTGATCCTGTTCGGATTGCTGTTATATGCGAACGGCCTGGATGTATGGAGGTGGATCACCGCTAAATTCTAGTAAAAATTGCGTATCTTTGCAGCTGCAAAATACCGGGGCTGACCGGTTTTGACAGCATAGGTCTTTGAAAGTGTAAGCATGCCGTGCGTTGGATAATTAGCACGTAAATCTGAATATTCAAAATTTAACTGGCGAATCTAACTACGCCATGGCTGCCTAATCAGATTAGGTACCCATTATAGCCGCCGGGGCTGTGACCCACTACGTCCCCCGCCGCTGAATCAAAACCATAGCGGGATAGGTACACATGGTTTCTGTGAGTGTGTAATGAAAATCTAAACGGATACGAACGAGGTTGGTTTGTTCTGCCCCTGCCGAGTTCCGACAAATCAATGCAGAAATAAGCATGTAGAAAGCTTCCGGAGGATATGTTTGGACGCGGGTTCGACTCCCGCCAGCTCCACCAAAAAAAGTCGTTGATTTTCAACGACTTTTTTTGTTAACAGATAGGCGAGTTAGAACTCCCTGTTTTCCCGTTCTCATACATATTTCTTATTATTGCATAAATGATTAGTGATGGGTTCCAAAAAAAATTACAGGATATCATTAGAGGAGCTTTCCTTGAAGGGCAGGAAGATCATTGCACTGCAGTCAGAAACCTCCTATGCCAAAGCTTTGGCACAGATACAACTATTAAAAGCGAATTCGAAAGTAGAGCAATCCTCAAAGAAAAGCAGGCTCGCTTCTTAAAAGCCCATGCTGATAAGGTCGGTCTATGGCTACTATCTTTACCGTCAGCGTCTCAATATTTAACAAGGGGAGGGGAGGCGGAAATTTACCTTGCAGTAGATCAGCGCCATGTTATTAAAGTCAATGATGGTGTTTACTATGCAACCTGGATGGAATATTTTAACAGCCTTGTTATTCATAATTTGTTATTCCCCAATACAGCTTACTCACTACTAGGCTTTACTGAAAATAGAGATAAGAATCTTTGCATTGTATTGGAACAGCCCTTCATAGAAGGAGAACAAGCTGAACTTGGGGCCATTAAGGAGCTGTTGACTTTTAATGGTTTTGAGAATATAAAACGACAGGACTATTATAACAAGGAATTTGGACTTCTATTAGAGGATATGCATGATGAAAATGTCATAGCCAAAAATGATGTATTATTCTTTATTGATACTGTATTCTATGTCATGAAATAAAAAGATAATTCAAATTACCTGTTCAAAATACCATTATATATTATTTGTATTGATTGTCGATTGATTTGAATCTTTCTTCCATTTCAACATCTCCATCTCCAAAACCCTCACTAGATGTCGATCTTATTGTTGTATTCTTAGTTTAGGACCGATTCAGGGCAACTTTAAATAACTATTGTATTAAATCATTTAGAAAACCTGAAGACTTGAAAAGGTATCAAACAATAATATTGATCACTTTGATAAAATTTTCATCTACAATTTCAAAGTCCATGATTTCCTGAACGGTAACAAAAACATTGTCGCTTGATACACCATCCCGACCCGGAACAGGCTTAGGTGCCTGTATGGTTCCTGCATCTTCATGAAGAATTACCTCAACCTGGAGCTGTTCTTTTTCAAACGCCTCTTTGGTTTTGATTTTGTATTTCATTGCTGCAGGCAGCTTTATGAGGATAAGCGTTTGGTCTGATATGCTTCTATTAATGCGAACTAAAGGTGTTTTCCCATTATAAATACCCATTACAGAAAATGGGTAGGGATTTTGCTCGGCAGGTAAATCTTGATAATTTCCGGAATTTACTAACTCGACACACCATTTATAAGCAGCACGATTTGGAATGAGTGCCACCCAACCTTTGTCTCCAGCGTCAGATTTTTTGAGTTCGGGTGAATTAAATTCAGATAATGCGGCTGTTATAGATGTACTTTGCTTTGGGTTATTGATTTTAGCAACCTTATCGATGAAAAGCCTTGCTATACTAGTGTTGACCTGATGCCCCCATTCAATTCCATAAACCGGCATATAAAGAGGCTCATCTACAAACATCGCGCGTCCTTCGTGTATGTTCATCATAGGTGTACCCACCTGCTTTAAATCTTCTGTAGGGTTTTTTACAATTGCTCCATAGGTGTCAAATAAACGATATAATAAACGCGAGCTCTCCCATTGGCTAGTCATCTTCTCTTTAAATGTTCTGATCTTCTCAAATGATCTTGGCGCTTCTCTAACCTGTTTGCGTTGATCCTCTTTCTGCTGATTATTTAATTCATTTAAGATTTCCTGTAACCGTTGAAGTATGTTGGGGATACTATCTGAATCAATTCCCGGTAGAACACGTAGCAGGTGCTCATCATTTTTCCTGAATTGCTCCAGGTAACGTTGTATAATTACATCGGATTGGGTGGGCATGAGAAATTCATACTTAATGTAAAGCAAAAGTTTGCCAAGTGCCAGGATAGCATCTCCATCCTCAACAGTGTATATTTGCCCATCAATTCTTTTTTCCATCGACCAGACCCATTCCCGCCAGTTAAATATCTCTGGTTGGTTTATCATTGATATCGTCTCAAGATTATAGTCATGAGAATAACGCTCGAAGATGCGGGTGAGAAGATCAAATATGGTTGGATACATTCTTTTTCCTGTATTACGATAGATTTTATAGGCGTAAATGGAAAAAAAACTTAGCATTGAGGAAAAAATACTATCCAGTAGTTTTTTTTGTTGCTTAGATCTTATCCGTTCTTCTTCGTTTGGTATATTTTTTTGAAATCTATTTTCTACTTCCGATATATCCGATGATAGATAACCGATAGTCATTTCCACCTGATTGATGACCTGTTCCAATGCGCCTATACTTCTTTCCATATCATCTATATTGTTCAATATGGAATCAATCAATGCAATAATGTCTTTTAAGAATATTGATGCCTGCTCGTAAGTCGTTGATAGGCCGGCGTCTGCCTCTGTAGTTGTTCTTGAGAAAATCAGCATTTCCTTTAAATGCAATGCATAAACATACGCTGTTTCCTCTATTGAGGGTGCCGTACGGATAATGGTTGCTGCTGCAACGTTAGAGAACCGGCTTCTTATATAAACATCAGTTGTCGGTTGTTTAGCGACATAAGTTCTGATTTCCCGCCAGACCGAGATCAAAGTATCGTATACACCCCAATTCTTGTCATTGATTGCTTTTGCATGCCATTCAGCCATTTTATTGTCAATTTCAAACAAGAATGTACTATCTGGATTTATCTTGAAGGCGGTTACAATTGCCCCAAGCAACTTTTCAAGCATGATGTTATCCTCCCTTTCTATGCTAGTTGCAATCTCTCCATACACTTCTCTACCGCTTATACTTAGATAGTTTTTGCTTTTGTTCAGATACACATGCCGATACACCTTCTTCAAATAGGCATCAACAACATGAAAGAAATTTAGGTATCGGAAAGTTCGATAGAAAACAATAAATGTTAAGAAAATAAAAAACGCAAAACTATAGATGGACGCAATTATGCATTGAATGTACTGTTCCTCATAAAATACATGATTATCGCGTTGGTATAACAGTTGAGATAATCCAATCAATACGATATTGATTAACCCGAAGTAAACCAACGGAATAAAATAAGTGCGATTAAAAATAAGATTTATAATTGTCAGCTGCCTGTTTGCAATTTGTACGATTGCTAGGATCACAGCCGAAATCGCTAATCCAATTCCTAGTACACTAGTATAAGCT
Source organism: Chitinophaga niabensis (assembly GCA_017849435.1). Lineage (GTDB taxonomy): Bacteria > Bacteroidota > Bacteroidia > Chitinophagales > Chitinophagaceae > Chitinophaga > Chitinophaga niabensis_A. The sequence continues at coordinate 223 of JAFIGY010000017.1, read as the reverse complement.
CCCAGTAATCCAGATGATATGGCTTTTGCATCAGCAACCGTTATTTGGAGAGTGTGGATCGGTAACGGGCTGAATAGGCTAACCAAATATAAGCTTATGGTAAGCAAAATGACTGACACAATTCCCCTGCGACCTAAAATGTATCTTTCATATAAAATTTGAGCCGATGCTTTTCCCTTATCACGGAGCATAAATTTTTTGAGGGAATTTATATTCATTGATT
>JAFIGY010000016.1 GCA_017849435.1 Chitinophaga niabensis | reverse complement strand
TGTCGTTTGGTCACCGCGCCGCGCCACGCCGCCCAGGCAATCGACATTCCTGCCGACGCGCGTGTGCGCATCCGGGCGCTCCTGAAAAGGAACAGTACGCGGCAAACGACCACCCTGCTCCGGTACGCGGACCTGGAAATAAACACGCTCACCAAAACGGTGAAACGCGGGAATACGATTATCGAGCTCACGCCCAAGGAACTGAAACTGTTGCAGTTCATGGTCCAGAACCCGGAAAGAGTGCTTTCCCGTTCGGAGATCGCGGAAAAGGTCTGGGATACCAACTTCGATACCGGTACCAATTTCATCGATGTATATATCAATTATTTGCGGAAGAAGATCGACAAAGAGTTCCCGGTAAAATTGATCCATACCAAAAGCGGCATGGGTTTCATCTTTAAAGAAGGCACCAGCATATGACCATTCGCAGCAAACTCACTTATCTGTTTACCCTCCTGTTCGCCGCTTTGCTGCTGGTGTTTGCCATATTCATCTATATCTCCAGCGCCGAAACACGGAAAGACGAATACTACAAGCGGCTCCGGGAGCAGGCCATCACAAAAGCCAACCTGCTCCTCGACGCCAAGGTGGCACCGGAAGTGCTGCAGCTGATCTACAAGAATTCCCCCAACGCCCTCTTCCAGGAAGAAGTAGCCATCTACGACACCGCTTTCAACCTCCTTTACCACGATGCCGTGCAGATCGACAAGATCAAAGAAACACGCGGTATGGTACAGGAGATCGTGCAGCAGAAAGAGATCGAATTCTCACAGGGGAAACTACAGGCCGTGGGCATCCTTTACAACCACAACGGCTTCAATTACGTGATCACTGCCGCGGCCATCGATGAATACGGGTTTACCAAACTCAGGAACCTGCAATATTCGCTCCTCATCTCTTTCTGCTCCGCCATCCTGCTGACAGTATTCACGGGGTATTTCTTCTCGCAAAAAGCATTGACCCCCGTGGCCGATATGGTCGATAAAGTGAATGAAATCACTGCCACCAACCTGGATTCCCGCCTCGCAGTAAAGAATGAGAAAGATGAAATGGGAGAACTGGCCACCACTTTCAACAGCATGCTCAACAGGCTCGAAAGCTCCTTCGATGCGCAGAAAGATTTCGTCAGCAATGTGTCCCACGAGCTAAGAACCCCGCTGGCAGCCATTATTGCGGAACTGGAACTGGCGCGTGATAAAGAGCACAGCAGCGAAGAATACCAACAGATCATCAACCGGACGTTGAACGACGCCCGCCGGCTGGTGAAACTCAGCAATGGCCTGCTGGATATGGCCAAAGCCAGTTATGACCAGAGCGAGATCGCCATGCGGGAGATACGGCTGGATGAACTGCTGCTGGATGCCCGGGATGCCGTCATCAAGGCCAATCCGGCCTATAGGGTGAATATCATTTTTGAACAGGAGATAGAGAACGATGATTACATCTCCGTAAAAGGCAATGAATACCTGTTAAAAGTAGCATTCATCAACCTCATGGAAAACGGATGTAAGTTTTCCTATAACAATCAGAGCAACGTAGCCATCACCTATTTTAAAGATAAAGTGATCCTCCGCTTTTCCGATACCGGCATCGGCATCCCTTCAACAGACCTTGCACATATATTTCAATCCTTCTACCGGGGAGGGAACCGGCAATTCACAGAAGGCCATGGGATAGGGCTTTCCCTGACGCACAAGATCGTCACCCAGCACAAAGGCACTATCGACCTCGTATCCGAAGTTAATACCGGTACTACTTTTACGGTAGAATTCCCGCATGTATAGCCCACTCTAATAATTTTCTAATTTTTTTCTAATGGCTTGCTAACAGCACCTTTCCCTGTGCTGTTTTATTTTTGCATCGCATTCAATAACAGGAATGCATACGTTAAACAAATCAACAAACAATGGACAGCCTCCCCTGTTGTAGAAAAAATATTCTCTAATTCTCCCGCTCTGTAAGGATGCCTGTGGCACGCCTCGCACAGTTGCGGGGACAAAGCCAAAGGGCATGTTCGTATTAACAACATATGAATTCACATTAAGGCTTGCAATAGCATTCGGCCTCGGCGCTGCTATTGGCGTAGAACGCCAGTGGCGGCAGAAAAGCGCCGGACTCCGCACCAATACGCTGGTATCACTGGGGGTAGCTGCATTCCTTGCATTGTCCATCCGCATCGGTGGAGACGCTGTTGGTCGTGTTGCTTCCTATATCATCAGCGGTATCGGTTTCCTGGGCGCCGGCGTGATCATGAAAGATGGCCTGAACGTACAAGGCCTGAACACCGCCGCCACCATCTGGTGTTCCGCCGCTGTGGGCTCACTCGTAGGCATCGGCATGTATACCGAAGCGGTGATCACTACCGCAGCGGTGATACTGGCACATATATTACTGCGGCCACTCGGTTCGAAACTAAGCAGCCTTCCCTTCGTAAAAACAGCCAGTTCCCAAACGGATTACCTGTTCACGGTAAAATGTAAAGCGCAGGTGGAAAATCACATCCGGGTGCTGCTGATGCAATACCTCGGGAATGACAATAACCTGTTGCTCCGCTCCCTCACCAGCACGGACAATGGAGATCCGAACAACGCCATCATCACAGCGGAGATCAAAGCAGTATCTCCCCAGGACAGCCTCATGGAAAAAATGGCCGGCCGGCTCACGATAGAACACGAAGTGATGAGGGTTAGCTGGGAAGTGGTGGGCCAGCAGGACGATCTATAATTCTGAACATTTAAAAGGCGAGCGCTATGTTACTAACGACAGCTATCAAAAACAGGATCAGGACCAGTCTGAACTTCGGTATCAGCACCAATGGCATGGATGAAGGAACCGCTACCAAGCTCAGGAATGTGGCCCGCAGCGACAGTAACTTCTTCTTCGCCATGCTGGACAGCAGTGCGGAAGGGCTGTTGCCTGCGGATGCAGACGAAAGACTGAAGAAGTTCGGCCTCAATGAAGTGCATCATGAAAAAGCGCCCTCCTGGATCAAACAATTCGCCTGGTCTTTCATCACGCCTTTCAACGGCGTACTCGTGTTTGTTGCCCTTATCTCACTGGTGATGGATGTATGGCTCGTACAGCCGGCAGACAGGGAATACAAAACGGTCATCGTGCTTACCATCATGGTATTGTTCAGCTCCCTGCTCCGTTTCTGGCAGGAATTCAGAAGCAACAAGGCGGCCGAACAACTCCAGAATATGATCAAAACCTCCGCCTCTGTATTGCGAAAAACAGCGGGCAGGCAAAGGATCGAGATCAAGAAGCTCGTACCGGGCGATCTCATTTTCCTCTCTGCGGGAGACATGATCCCGGGCGACTGCCGCATTATTCAGTCTAAAGATCTGTTCATTAGCCAGGCTATGCTCACCGGTGAATCCCTTCCCCAGGAAAAAAGGGAGCATGCCATTCCCGATGCGGATGGAAAATCCCCGCTGGAACTGGATAATATCTGCTTCATGGGTACGAACGTGCTTAGCGGTACGGCAACGGCCATGATCGTCACTACCGGTAACCAAACGTATTTCGGTTCTATCAGTCGCGCTATCACAGGCAAAAGAGCCGAAACCAGCTTCGACAAAGGCGTGAACAGCGTAAGCTGGCTGCTCATCCGTTTCATGCTCGTGATGGTGCCGCTCGTATTCATCATCAACGGATTTACGAAGGGCGACTGGATGGAAGCATTCCTGTTCGCCATCGCCGTAGCGGTAGGGCTCACCCCTGAAATGCTGCCCATGATCGTTACCGCCAACCTGGCCAGGGGCGCCGTTAAGATGAGCAAACGCAAAGTGATCGTAAAAAGGCTCAATGCCATTCAGAATATCGGCGCCATGAATGTGCTTTGTACCGATAAGACCGGCACGCTGACGCTGGACAAGATCGTACTGGAAAAGCATTTGAACGTACAGGGTGAAGAAGATGAGGAAGTACTGAAATGGGCTTATCTCAACAGCTATCATCAGACCGGGTTGAAGAACCTGATGGATACAGCCGTGCTGGAGCACGTGGAAGTGCATGAGCATCTTAAAGTAGAAGAAAATTTTAAAAAGGTAGATGAAATCCCTTACGATTTCCAACGTCGCAGGATGTCTATCATCCTCGAACAACATAACCACAAACATCTGTTGATCTGTAAAGGAGCGGTGGAAGAAGTGCTGGGGCTCTGCACCCATTCCTTTGACCCCGGCACAGACCACCAATTGCACATCGAAACCGATCGCGTGGTGACCATGACGGCGGCCATGCGGGAAAAGGTACTGAAAACCGCGAAGAAACTGAACGAAGAAGGCTTGCGGGTATTGCTCGTGGCTATCAAGGAATATGAAGAAAGGCCCCTCACCTACTCCGTAGCGGATGAATCCGACCTTATCCTGACCGGCTTCATCGGCTTCCTCGACCCCGCAAAACCTTCCGCCAAACCCGCCATCCAGTCCCTCCACCAATTAGGCATTTCCATCAAGGTGCTCACGGGAGACAACGAAGCCGTTACCCGGAAGATCTGTAAAGACGTGGGTATCCCCGTGAACCATGTGCTCAATGGCTCGGAGATCGATAAGATGACGGAAAAGGAATTGCAGGATGTGATCGATGATATCTCCATCTTCGCCAAACTCAGTCCCCTCCAGAAATCCCGGATCGTGAAAGGGCTCCAGGCGAAAGGGCATACCGTAGGCTTCATGGGCGACGGGATCAACGACGCTTCCGCGCTCAAGGATGCAGATGTAGGCGTTTCCGTAGATACCGGCGCGGATATCGCGAAAGAAAGCGCGGATATCATCCTCCTCGAAAAAGACCTGATGGTGCTGCGCAAAGGCGTGATCTACGGCCGCCGTACTTTCGGCAACATCATCAAATACATCAAAATGGCCGCCAGCAGCAACTTCGGTAATATGTTCAGCATGCTCGGCGCCAGCGCCATGCTGCCTTTCCTGCCCATGTTACCAGTACACCTGCTGGTGCAAAACCTCTTATACGATATTTCCCAATCCTCTATCCCCTGGGACAGAATGGACGCCGAGTACCTCGAACAACCGAGGAAATGGGAAGCCGGCGGCATCGCACGTTTCATGATCTTTATCGGTCCCATCAGTTCCATCTTCGATTACGCCACCTTTGCCCTGATGTTCTATTTCTTCAAGGCAAACTCCCCCGAACATCAAACGCTGTTCCAATCCGGCTGGTTCATTGAAGGCCTCCTGTCTCAAACGCTGATCGTGCATATGATCCGCACCCGGAAGATCCCGTTCATCCAAAGCTGGGCCACCGCGCCGGTGATCGCGCTAACGCTGCTGGTGATGGCTATCGGTATCTATATTCCTTTTTCTCCCTTTGCAGACGCACTCAGAATGCAACCGCTGCCGCTCAGCTACTTCCCCTGGCTGGCTGGCATCCTGTTGTGCTATTGTGTGCTGACGCAGGTGGTGAAAACCTGGTTCATCCGGCAATTCAATCACTGGTTATAATACACACCGCTTAAACAAACCTTTATGAAGCAAATTGTACTTTGCATTGGGCTGGCTATGCTCCTGGCTTCCTGTGCCAGTAAACCAAAAGAACAAACAGGGAATAATTACATCGTCCGGCAGGATACGGTGATCATTCCCGATCATTCCAACCTAACGGCGAAACTGAAACTGGCTTCCGTGCAAAGCGAACCTTACAAGCTGCGGATGACCACAGCCGGTACGGTAAAGGCCATCCCTACACAATACGCGGAGATCGCATCTCCCTTCCCCGGCAGAGTGTTACGCTCTTCCACCAAACTGGGCATGAAAGTAACCCCGGAAACACCGCTCTTCGAGATCAGCTCTCCTGATTTCATGAGCGCACAGAAACAATTCTTTCAGGCAAAATCCCAGTATGATCTCACCAGCCAGGTGCTGAAACGGCAGCAGGACCTGATGAAGCACGGCGTTACCAGCCAGAAAGACCTGGAAGAAGCACAAACGGCTTTCGACATTGCGAAGAAAGAATATGAGAATGCAGTGATATCCATCAAAATATTCAAGGCAGACCCCGATAAGCTTTCATTGGGCCAGCCATTGGTAGTGCGCTCACCGATCGTGGGCGAAGTAATCGATAATAAAATTGTGACAGGACAGTACATCAGGGACGATGGCGCCAGCGTAGCCACGGTGGCTGAGCTGTCCAAAGTCTGGATTGTAGGCCAGGTGAAGGAAAAAGACATCCGGTTCATTCATGAGCTCGATGAATGCGAAATCGCAATTGCCGCCCTGCCTGAAAAACATATCAAAGGAAAAGTATACCACGTCAACGAGATTGTGGATGAAAATACCCGCAGCGTACAGGTATTGATAGAATGCAACAACGCCGATCATACCCTCAAACCCGGCATGTACGTTACCGTCAACTTTATTGATGCGCCGGCAGACGCTATCCTGATCCCAGCCAAAGCCGTACTGCAGATGAATGACCTGAGCTTTGTGTTCGTGGAAACCTCGCCCGGCAAATACCTGAAAAGGAAAGTGGAAACAGCCGGCACCGAAGAGAACAGGATCGTGATCCGTTCCGGTTTAAACAACGGCGATAAGATTGTAACGGAAGGCGGCTTCTATCTCCTGGAAGCCAAATAGGTCAAACATCCTTTAAAACAGGCATTCATGAAAAAACTCATTTTTACGGCCATTCAGAAAAGATGGCTCTTTGCGGCGCTATTCCTGTTGCTCGGACTTTTCGGTTACTACTCCTGGAAACAACTCGCCATAGAAGCTTACCCGGATATTGCAGACGTTACTTCACAGGTGGTGACGCAGGTTCCCGGCCTGGCTGCTGAAGAAGTGGAGCAACAGATCACCATCCCTATCGAGAGAGCGCTGAACGGCATGCCGGGCATGCACGTGATGCGGAGCAAGAGCACCTTCGGACTGTCTATGGTGACGATCGTATTTGATGACGGTATCGAAGATTACTGGAGCCGCCAGCGCGTGCAGGAACGTTTGAGCGAGGTAGTTCTGCCTTATGGGGCGCAACCCGGCCTGGATCCGCTTACTTCTCCTACCGGCGAGATATACCGGTACATCATCGAAAGTAATTCCCACGATCTGCGCAAGCTCACGGATCTGCAAAACTGGGTGATCATTCCCCGGATCAAGCAGGTGCCCGGTGTTGCCGATGTAACCAACTTCGGCGGTATCACTACACAGTATCAGGTAGAGCTGGACCCGCGAAAACTGGAGCAATATGGCCTTTCACTGAGCGAGGTGACCGAAACGATCGCAAAGAACAACGCCAACGCCGGCGGGAGCGTCCTCACCCGCGGAGACCTCGGGTATGTGGTACGCGGCATCGGTCTCGTCACTTCACTGGAAGGGCTCGGAGACGTGGTCGTGAAAAGCGTTTCCGGTGTGCCGGTCTACCTGAAAGACATCGGTAAACTAAAATTCGGTACACTGGAACGTAAAGGCATGCTCGGCTATACCGATCATCAAAGAGAATATTCCGAAAGCATAGAAGGCATTGTGCTCCTGCTTAAACACCAGAACCCCTCCATCGTACTGGAAGGCATTCACAAAGCCGTGGAAGAATTGAACAACAGTATTCTGCCGGAAGGCGTGAAGATCCATACCTTCCTTGACCGCACGAACCTCGTGTCCACTACACTCAACACGGTGTCCCACACCCTGCTCGAAGGGATGGCGCTGGTAGTGATCGTGTTGATCGTATTCCTTGGCAGCTGGAGAGGCGCATTGCTCGTAGCTATCACCATTCCCATTTCCCTGCTGATCGCATTCATCCTGATGCACTTCACAAATATCCCAGCCAACCTGTTATCCCTCGGCGCCATCGATTTCGGGATCATTGTAGATGGCGCGATCGTGATGATGGAAACCATCCTGAAGAAGCGGGAAGACAATGAAGGCGCAGAGCTCCAGGAACCATCCATCGGGAAAAGAGCGCTGGAAGTGGCCAAGCCCATCTTCTTCGCCACCGTCATCATCATCACCGCTTATCTTCCTCTGTTCGCTTTCGAAAGAGTGGAGAAAAAACTCTTCACCCCCATGGCCTTCACCGTAGGTTACGCCCTCTTTGGCGCATTGCTGACAGCTTTGCTGCTCATCCCGGGCCTGGCCTATGTGATCTACCGGAAGCCACAGAAAATATACCATAACAAATGGCTGGAAAAATTAACCCTTGCCTATGACAACCGGATCAGGAAGATCATGCACCGGCCCAGGCGGGTTTTCATTCCCCTTACACTGATCCTCTCCGGCGCGGCGATACTGACCATTACGGTGGGGAAAGATTTCCTCCCGCCGCTGGACGAGGGTTCGATCTGGTTGCAGGTGTCCCTGCCCCCGGGTATTTCGCTGGAGAAATCCAAAGAGATGAGCGACAGCCTGCGGCAAAGGACCCTTCGGCACCCGGAAGTAACCTATATGATGGTACAGGCCGGCCGGAATGATGATGGTACCGATGCCTGGACGCCCTCCCATTACGAATGCAGCATCGGGTTAAAACCCTACAGCGAATGGCCCCGCGGAAAAACGAAATATGACCTCATCGAGGAACTGGCGGCAGAATACGCCACCATGCCCGGTTATACCGTTGGTTTCAGCCAGCCGATGATCGATGGTGTGATGGATAAAATATCCGGTGCACACAGCGAACTGGTTGTGAAAGTATACGGGGAAGATTTCAAAGAAACCCGGAGGATCGCGGAACAGGTCTTGAACACGCTGAAAAAAGTGCCCGGAGCCGTGGATCTTGCCATAGACCAGGAACCGCCTTTACCGCAATTGCAGGTGCAGGTGGACAGAGCAGCCGTGGCACGTTACGGTCTGAATGTGACCGACGTGAGCGAGCTGATCGAAGTGGCGATCGGCGGAAAAGCAGTATCGCAGATATTTATCGGGAACAAAGTATACGATGTGATCTGCCGGTATACAGACGATAGCCGGAATACGCCGGAAAAGATCGCCAACCTGATGCTCACTTCACAGACCGGCGCTAAGATCCCCCTTTCCCAGATCGCAACAGTGCAAACCGCCACCGGTGAAAGCACCATCACCCGCGAAATGAACAAACGTCATCTCACCGTACGCCTGAACCTCAGGGGGAATGATCTCACCGCATTTTTACAGGAGGCGCAGAACAGGATAGAAAAAGATGTGAAGTACGATCACGAGCACTACACCGTGAAATGGGGCGGACAGTTCGAAAACCAGAACAGGGCTTATTCCCGGCTTGCCGTGATCGTTCCGCTCGCGCTTGCGATCATGTTCATCCTCCTCTACGGCGCCTTTGGCCGGTTCAGGCAGGCAGGCCTGATCCTGAGTATCGTTCCGCTCGCGCTCTTTGGCGGCATGCTGGCGCTGAATGTGCGCGGGATGACGCTAAACGTATCCTCTGCCGTTGGTTTCATCGCACTCTTCGGCGTGGCTATACAAAACGGCGTGATCATGATCTCTCACATCAACGATCTGCGCAGGCAGGGCATGCAAACATTCGATGCCGTGATCCATGGTGCCAAACACCGTTTCCGGCCTGTACTGATGACCGCTACCGTGGCTGTATTGGGCCTGCTGCCCGCTTCACTGGCCACCGGCATCGGTTCCGATGTACAGCGTCCGCTGGCCACAGTGATCGTATACGGACTGTTCGCCGCCACAGCGCTGACGCTCTTTGTGTTACCGGCCCTGTATTATCTGATGGAAAATAAATGGGGTAAAAAAGACTATCAACCTGAACAAATACAGCAATAAGATGAAAAGATGGACATACAGCATAGCGATACTCCTCTGCACAGGCGCCTTTCATAAAGCGCAGGCGCAGATCGATACAACATTCGCCCGCAACAGTCTGGTGTATACAGAATATCTCGCGCAGGTTGGCAAACAGAACCTCGGGTATGCTGCGGAAAAGTTCAACCTGAACATTGCGGAAGCAGGTATTGAGATGGCGAGGGTTTTCCCGGACCCCGCCCTCACGCTGGGAACCGGTACCACCAGCCAGCACAGGATGCGGATGGGTTATAACTTCGGTACAGACGCCAGCTGGACGCTGGAACTGGGTGGCAAACGAAAAGCCCGTATCCACCTCGCGGAGAGCCAGACGGAACTTACCCGGGCGCTGCTGGAAAACTACTTCCGCAACCTTCGCGCGGATGCCACACTCGGTTACCTGAACGGGCTCAAACAAAAAAACATCTTCGACGTACAACTCGATTCCTATAACAACATGAAAGGCATCGCAGATGCGGACAGTATCCGTTTCAAACTTGGTCAGATCACCGAGATCGATGCCCGGCAAAGCAGACTGGAAGCCGGTTCCATGCTTAACGACGTGTATCAGGGCGAGGCTGACTGGAAAACAGCGCTGGTACAGCTCGGCATCATGCTGGGAAAACAGGGAAAAGACACTTTATATTTTCCAACAGGCGACTTCAGCGGCTTCGACCGCAATTTTGACCTGGGTCAGCTGATCGTCCATGCGCAGAATAATCGCGCAGACCTTATAGCGGCGCTGCGTAACAAAACCGTATCCCAACGGTTGCTCACAATGGCGAAAGCAAACAGGGTGGCAGATCTCGGCCTGAACTTCGGGATCGGCAACACTTCCGTGGTAACCAACACCGTGGCCCCTACTCCTTCTTCCACAGCCATTTCCGGCGGCATCGCCATTCCGCTGAAATTCTCCAACAAATACAAAGGAGACCTGAAAGCGGCTTCCTACGGTATACAACAGGCGGATGTACTGTACCGGCAAACGGAACTCCAGATACAGGGAGAGGTGATCCAGGCCTGGTTCAATTACCTCTCGGCGCAGAAACAGGCACGTCAGTTCAATACCGGCCTGCTTTCCGATGCCAAACGGGTACTGGATGGGAAAACATACAGCTATAAACGTGGTGAAACATCGCTGCTGGAACTGCTGAACGCCCAACGCACCTATAACGATACGCAGCGGAGTTACTTCGAAACACTATACAACTACGCAGCCGCCCTTGTAGAAGTGGAAAGGGCTGCCGGTATCTGGGACATTCAATTCTAAAACAGGCAATCATGAAACAAATCATTATAATCGCTTCCATCCTGTTACTTTCCAACGCTACCGTAAAGGCGCAACAGGACGGCATATCCTTCGGCATAAAAGCCGGTATCAACTGGTCCGGTCTCAAGGGCCGGGATGTAGACAGCTTCTCCAGTGGCGGTCCTGCACGTCAAAAAGCCGGCTGGACGGTTGGGATCACGCTTAATAATAAAATGAGCAGACATTTCTGGCTGAAACATGAAATATACTATAGCAGACGATTAACGACCGTGCAGATCGATGACGATGTACATCCGCCGTTCAGCAGTCAGTTCACCCGCGGATACATCGATCTGTTCCCGGCCACACCTGTTTTTCATTACAAAGGCTTCCAGGTATACGCAGGGCCCTACCTAGGCACCCTCGTTTCCGCATCCGTTCAACGGAAAGACGCTAACGGGAACCTCTACACGGACAAATCCCTCTTCGGTCACGCCGAAACCTCCAGCGAATACAGCCAGAAATTCGATGCCGGTATTGTTGCCGGTATTGAATACGAACTGCCCATCGGGATCAACCTCGGCGCACGGTTCGTACGCGGATTCGTACCGCTGATAGAAGACCCCGGCACACAGCATCAGTGGCGCATCCATAATCAGGGCATTACACTGACCATCGGATACACTATCCTGAAATAACCTAAGGGAAAGGGCTCACACTTGTGAGCCCTTTTGCTATCCTATGAATGCTCAAAGCCCCGTTTTGAGATCACCTTCCATTACTGCCTCGATCCGCTTCTGCATGATTTCGTTCCCGGGGTATCCTGTAAATTGCTGTTTAAGTTCCCCTTTTTTATCAAATATCAGGTAACTGGGGATACCGCTGAAATCGAAACTGTCCATCATATGCTTCCACTCTGCTGTAGTCAGGTAGTACTGTTCTCCTCCGATGCCCTTTACATGCATTTCCCATAATTTCCTGGGTGATGTGGGACCACTTATATAAACAAATACAGCACCTTTATCGATGAGTTGCTTTTTTATATCCCTGGATTTTTTTATGGCTTCAAGACAGGGTGAACACCATGTTGCCCAAAAGTCAACAATAACGGTTTTCCCTTTATACGCGGAAACAATAGCGCTCATTAATTCTTCGGGGGATACATCCAATGTTTTGTTGACTACCACAGTCTCTTTAAACAGGGCCTCCTGCATTACTTCCTTGTTTCTTCGCAGAAGAATCTTCTCCAAATCGCCTCCCTTGTAATATTTTTTGATATTTTCAATCTGTTTGGGCGTTAAAGGTTTTAGCTCCAACTCAAATTGCACCCCATATGCATTGCCTACAAGCATATCATAATACATGCCCCGATCAAATCCGATCAGCTGTCCCAGGATATCCTTCACATTTTTTATCCATTCATGGATGGGTGTTTCCTGAATGCGCGGGATATTCAGTATATTATTTTGTAATAACTCCTGTGTAAAGGTTGGGTAAGAAAAACAATACAGATTTAACCGATTATTCAAATCCAGGTTTTTAAGAAATGAATAATCCTGACGTAAGGGCTCCTTTATCTCTGAACTGTCCGGCATTTTACCATTATTCGTATTTGAGTAGTTTATAACCATTTCATTACGGTAATTGAATACATGTGTATAGTGCATCGCCAGTGAATAATCCTTAAATAGAATCTCTTTCATCTTTTCAGATAAAAAAGGCGGGTTGTTCAGAATCGGGCGTCTATCCAGTATAGCGTTATTCGCATGATCGACAAAAGCACTAAACGTTTTATTATATAAGGGCACTCTCGGCTTACTGGATCTATAACTGAGCACTTCGTCAAATTTTTTCAAGCCCTGAATAAGATCTGCTTCAGTGAATCCGGGATTATCACTGATGCTTACTTTAGTAATAGTTCCATCATCGCTATAATTGAATGATACTTTATTTTCCTGGCCACTTTTCAACAGAACGGTAACCAAATGATCCATACTTATATCCGTGCTAATGGCACATCTGCTTAGATTTGTTTCTGTGTTTACCTTCAGTACAAATCGTCCGCTGGAATCGAGCAGGGTTCTATACATCTTGTTCTCGCCTGTAAATGGCTGGGGGATTGTCAACATTAACCAAACACTGTCTTTCCTGATAACTTTGGGGATTGTTACTTTGCCGCTTAAAATAACAGTACCGGCATGGAGGACAGGGGACCCGGACTGGGCATAAGTAATCACCGGCCAGAGAAATAATAAGACAGCGCAGGCCAGCTTCATTTTAAGTGATAACATGATGATGATTAATTTAGTAATAAACTTTGAATAAATCCCGTTCAGGTCGGAATAGTGCTTTACGCAACCTGGTGCATAGGTTCGTCGCTTCCAATTTAAGGTTTTTAATTAACAAATTTTAGTGGAGGTAATAAAATCGTATAGGCTTTGGGGATAGGATGCCCGTGCTTATGCATTCCTGCTTCATCAGTGCCGGGCTGACAAATAATTTTCTATTTCTTTAAACTTTTTCTTTGTTGGTTCATCGTTTTCCTCTGTTTGCATATATATTGCCCAACCCAATGGCGTGCCGCTATACGCTTTGTCTGTAGCATTAAGATCTGCCCCTGCTACTACAAGTAATTTCACTGCTTCCAATGAGCCCGAATAGACAGCCTGGTGCAATGCGCTTGCGTGAGAATGAAAGCCGCCAAAATCTTCCTTGCTTCCGCTCCCGTTTACATTAGCACCTGCTTCGATCAACAAAGAAATAATAGCCTCTTTGCCAAAGAAAGCGGCAACTACCAACGCCACATATAATTCAGAAGCCGTGGCAGTTTTCGCAAGACTTTTTAAATCATCAATTTTATTAAGGCCAACGGCAGTGGCAAGATTATAGTCTGACCCTTTGTCCAAAAGATATTTAGCCGCTTCAAAATTATGCTGACCAATCGGACCAAGAACACTTCCCTTTACTTTTGCTCCTTTGTTTATTAAAAGTTCCATTAAAGGAATTTGCACACCGCATTCTTTTGGTATCCTTCCTGTAGCAACAAGCCCTAATGTATAATCAACTGTAAATTGATAATTATCGTCACGATTTTTTTGTAAAACATCAATAATGGTTTTTGTTATTTCAACAATATTAGGGGGAAGTTTTTCATTACGAATAGGATTATCCGCGATAAACCAAAGCAGGTAAGGGCTTGCGAAATAGCCTTCTTTGGGCGTATCTAAACGTTTTGTTACCAGATCGGGGTTAGCGTTCAGCAGTTGTTGCAATGCAATGATATTCCCACTGTCTATCGCTTCAACAGCTTCACGAAATAATGTATCGGTAATGTCATGATTCTTCATACCGTTGTTTTGGATTGTAGAGAGATTTCTATCGGGGTCGCCCGAAAAACAAAACATAGCCATCGGCATCTGCAATTTCAAATCCACGCAAACCGTCGTCGTCATCCCGCAGGGGTTGATGAAACGATACAGCCCGGGCATGATATTCTTCAAACAAAGCGTCCGGGTCCGCAGCAGATATATATGCATCCCATCGCGCCCATTCATGTCGTGTATGATTGGGTATGGGTTTTATGCCAGGCGCAATTTCCTTAAGGAAAATTGAAATTTGGTCGCGACCAACAATAGCCCAAAAAGGGTTGTCATCCGGGCCAATAAACCTGATTTTAAATCCAAGCTTATCAACATAGAATGTAATCGAAGTTTTCAAGTTTTCTACAATAAAATTGGGCGATATATAAGTGAGGTTTGTCATTGTTTATATTTTTATAGGGTGCTGTTTCTTTTCTCTGGCAAAGTTAACGTGCAGTGTGATATGGTGAATCAAAAACGAATGCAGCGCATAATAGAAAAGCAGAACCCGTCCAAATGTAATTAACATACTGCAAATCAGTAATTTAATCGTCTAAAAAAGAACAATGAATGCATCATTTGCCGACCATTAAAGGTTAAAAATCCAACCAATTGGGGGGTATAAATTAAAGCCTGTTGATACAAAACTTTGGCAATAAAGAACAGGATTATATGGCAATTGGGCTACCAGATGTTAATTGGCGCTTTCTATTATCTTTTCAATGATCGCCTTTGTTTTACAGAGAATGTATGTACGTTGAATAAAAATAATAATCACTCTTTTATCCTGATCCATTCATATACACCATTCTGCGAAATCACCATCTTGATCACTTTACCATCCTGAACAATAAATTCGCCACCAGAATTGGGAATATTTTTAAACTGAAACCTGGTGTCCGATTGAAATACCAGGGTCGAAATAACCCTGCCGTTCAGGCTAGCCTGTAAACCATCACTCCCTTTGCTAATGACCATCATGCGTTTAAGTTTTGGTGATAAAGCATATTGACCGGTATAACTATCCAGCGCAGACAAAGATATATCCGCTTTTTTCTTTTCGGTATAAATTGTATAAGGCTTGTCGAATACAATGGCCGCAAGGTCCTGTACCGGTAAGCTCAGCGGCTCTCTTTCATTTAAGAAATTATTCAACAGGATAATAGTTACATCCTCACCGGGAAAATAAGCCAGGTAGGAAGTAAAGCCCATGATCCCGCCGCTGTGGCCGGCATAGTCATGACCGCTCAGTGTATCAATAAACCAGCCATAGCCATAATTGGATTTAAAAGGAGTGAAAGCCCTTTTCCAGATTGAAGCTGACAAAATCTGCTGCCGGGCAATCGAGACGGCCCATTTATAAAGATCGTCAGCATCGCTGTACATGGCACCCGCTGCATAAGAAACTGTTGAATCAACCAGGTGTACAGGCCTTTGCTCGCCGGCATTCAACACAGCATACCCGGTAACTTTCCGGAGATCCTCTAAATGGATAAAATCAAAACCCGAATTAAGCATTTGAAGGGGTTGGAATATTAACTCCCGGACCGACGCTTCATAACTTTTTCCAGTGACTTTTTCAATGATCATTCCAAGCAAAAAATAACCGGCATTGCTGTATTTGTATTTTTTACCGGGTTTAAATTCCAGGGGCTGGTTCCTGAATAAACCGATAACCTGTTCTTTTGTAACCGGTGTCCATGCGATGGTATCGGATTCTTCCACATCATAACCCGGTATACCCGAAGTATGCGTTAAAAGGTTTTCAATAGTAATCCGGTCTCCCTTTGGGTAATCGGGAAAATATTTACTAAGCTTATCATCAAGTGCTATTTTTCCCTGTTCCTCTAATTTGAGTATGACTTCGGCAGTAAAGGGCTTGGTGAGTGAACCGATCTGGAATATACCGTTCACGTCACTGGCCTCTTGTGCAGCGGCATTCTTCCAGCCATAACCTTTTTTTAAAAGTACGGTTCCCTGCCTGGCGACGAGAACAACCCCATTGAATTTATAAGCGCCGGAAAGCGCCGTCATGTATTCATCTAATTTCTCAGGAATTGTTTTTGAGACAGTTTGTCCGGAACATGCACAAAATGATAAAGCGGCAAAAAACTGTATTACCCACTTTTTCATATAGTTTGTTTTTAAGCAAAAATCGAAATTTAGCCCATTGCAACCTATTCAAATCATGATTTGAATAGAATTTTCAGACGAAAGTTTTGGCAATTACCGGTTCTTTAACAAAAACTCGGAAGGGGTCAGGCCGGTCACAGCCTTAAAGGCCCTCTGAAAAGTTGGCTGTGAGTTAAAGCCGCATTCGTAGGCAATGGCGGCAATCGTCCGGTCTTTACTATTAGCAGTTAACAGTTTTTCTTGGATGGCGGCTATCCGGTATCCGTTGACAAAGTCCGAAAAACTTTTACCAAACTCCTGGTTAATGATAAATGAAATGATTCTTGCGGGCACACCAGTATGTCCGGCCATAGCCGCGAGGCTCAGATCCGGGTTAAGATATAACTTTTCTTCTTCCATGGCTCTTATCAGTCGTTCGGCGCCGGACCGGATGATGGAAGGATCAAGCCGGCTGCCGGTATTGTTTTTTTTATTTTGTTCAGCTACTCCCCGCTCGGATAAATAACCCCTGAAACCTAACCAGTATATTATTATAACCAAAGGTATATACAGCGGGTACCAATCCACGCGATTTAAAAGCAATTCAGTATACCGGGGTATGATGTAGGGAATTAAATAAACGAGCCATACCGACTGGAAAACCAGTAGTAAATAGACGATATGTTGCAGCCATTGAGCATAGGAGGGCTTGATTTTACGGAAAGCCCCGCCACTCCTTCGCATAGAAGAAATATACTGGGCGGATAAACAGAGGTAAACCGTCAGCGAAATCCATCGAAGAATGTCAATATATACATTATAGGTATTAATGAAATCTCCCGGCTTCTCATTTGGCTTAACCATATTGGTTAAAAGTGCTATTCCGTAGCCAGTGGCAACAAGCTGCGGAATTATATCAAACAGGGCAAGATAAAAATGTAAGCGCATTTTCTTCGTAAATACGAATCCGTCATCCAGGCCGGCCCGGACGTAAAAATAAATTAATGGGCCAAGCGGCATAATGATCACGAGAGGAATGATCGCTGATAAGACTTTGAGAACAGGAACTGATTCATACCCTGATTGGTGAACCAGGTAAAGATTCAGACAGGCCATTGAAGCAAGCAATAGCAGGGCGGCCAGGAAATGATTCGCCGGTTGATCACGCCGGATCTTCCAGATTAAAAAAGAAAGAATAAACCCCTGCACAACACCCGCAAGAACAAGAGTATTTAAAAAAACTGAATCAAACATTCCTATTAAATTACGGTTAATGTTACTTTATGCTACTCCCCAAGGCAGGACAGGGGTTTTGCAATTTAAGAAACTATCGGGCTTTGACAAAGAGCGTGACCGTATCATCAGGCGGAGCGCTATCAGGCAGCAACAATTACGGTCACGTTCTTTGTCAAAGCAGCCACCGGCAGTGGTTGTAGCCTATTACACTCTTTGTAAATTTCGATAGGTGTTTTGTAGTCCAGTGACTGATGAATCCTCTGCTCATTGTAAAACAGGAAAACCCTTCGCAAACCCTTCATCAGACTGATAACCGTGTCGTAGTTGTGTAGATACAGATGTTCGTATTTGATCGTCCTCCATAACCTTTCAATGAAGATATTGTCTATCGCACGTCCTTTGTTATCCATGCTGACCTTTACTTCCAGCCGTTTGATCGCTTTCGTATGTACGTCCGCTGTGAACGTACTTCCCTGATCGGAGTTGATGATCTCCGGCTTTCCATGCTCTGATACTGCATTCTGTACGATACCTGCACACCATTCTGCTGACATGTAGTTGTTGATCCCCTAGCCTACAACATATCGGGAATACACGTTAATGATGGGACACAGATACATGAATCCATCGCACATCGGCACATAGGTGATGTCAATACTCCATACCTGGTTTGGCCTGGTGATCTGGAAGCCGGTCAGCAAATAAGGGTATTTTAAGGCGATTGGGTCGGGTCTTGACGTACGTGGCTTACAGTATACACTGTCTGCCATCCAATCGTCCGCATAAGCCTGCGCAAACGCTTCGCGCCATAGAAAGGTGTGCGCATATACTGTTCATCCAGCACGCGCATGATCGCAAGGCTTTCGCTGCTTTCCTGAGCTGCTTTGTAATACACAGCACTGAGATAGATGGAAAAAATTTTGCATTGCCTGGTCAACGAATACATCATGCTTCCCTTTGGTGAATAGTTGTGAGGATCGTAACTTTTTTCCGGTGTAGTGATTTTTTTTGCCATATTAAACGGGTGTAAGTATTACTGATTACTTGTACACCTGTCTAAAATTTGGGGAGTAGCATAGTCACCACCTGTCCGAATTTTTTCAAATCTTACACTTTAAGAAATTTATTTTGCTGTTTCTTTTTTTTCGTCCGAGATAAAATGCGTAATGATTCATATTTCGGTTATTTTTCATAAAATTTTACTTGCAGTAGCGGAGCGAGTTCAAAGTCCATACCTTCATTTTACTATTTTGAAAACCAAATCTTTAATAATTGTGATTTCTTTCAAAACGTTGCTATATAGAACACCTGCTGTTCTGCAATGAGGCTATCCAAACTTTTTCCACTCGTATTCTTTACCGTTTTGAATCGCTATCAGCTTCGTTACTTTTCCTGTTTTATTTTTTATAAATCGTAATTCTATTTCAAGTGTAATATTTGCCACGAAAAATCCGCCGGATTTATCTGGATATAATCTGGTCAGGGGCAGGCGGTTGGAGATTGCTTCAATGTAAAGTTTCCCGTTTTTTATAAGAACATCCACCACATGATCTTTATCCTGCCTATAACTACCAACATATTGTGCTAAAGCTTCGGGCTGTATGAATACGGTATCCTTTGGTTTAAAACCGGAGTAGGGTTTTCCCAAGCTAATGGCAGCAAGTATTCTGCTGATAGGCGTTACCACGGTATTTTCGTGGACATTTGTGAGCACGATTATCTTAAGATCCTGGTCCGGGATCAAAAGCATCTCGGATGAAAAGCCGGGGATTCCCCCGTTGTGTCCAATCGCTTTGCTTCCATAAACGGTATCAATTTCCCAGCCATACCCATATCCGTGTTGGTTTACTGTCAATGCCTCCTTCCAGCTATCGGCGGATAAGATTTTTTTATCAGTAACTGCTCTTGCCCAGGTGAGCATATCCTTGGTGGTGGAATAGACGCTTCCTGCAGCATAGGAAACAGTAGAGTCCCAGGAAATATCAGGGTGCTGATGTTCCTCATTAAAGAATTGATATCCCTGCGCTTTATCAGCGCTTTCTAGTCCATTAAAGTCAAATCCTGTATGTCGCATGCCTAAAGGCGTTAGTATATGTTCCCTGACATTTTCTTCCCAGGGCTTCCCGGTAACTTTTTCAATGATCATACCCAACAAAAAGTAACCTGAATTGGAATAATTATATTTAGTTCCGGGCGTAAAATCAAGCGGCTGGTTTATAAATTGCTGAACAATCCGCTCCTTGGAAACAGGATGGCAAATGATCGCTGAGTCTTTGCGTTCAAGATCGCTGGTATAATTGTAAATGCCTGAGGTATGTGTTAGCAATTGACGTATAGTAATTTTATCGCCATTGGGATAACCGGGAAAATAATCAGAAAGCTTATCCTGTAAAGATAACCGTCCCTGTTCTTTTAAAAGCAATATTATAGTACTGGTGAATTCTTTTGTAACTGACCCAATCTGAAAAATTGTACCTGAATCGTTCATTTCATTACCTGCAATATTTTTAAATCCGTAACCTTTATTAAGCAGGATCGTTCCTCTGTAAGAAATGATTGCACTGCCATTAAACTGATAAAATCGATTAGCCATTTGCAGGAAGTCATTTAACTGCGTTGCTATATTTTGTGGATTTATGACTTGTTGCCCTTTAGTTATTTGCTGCGATAAAAAAAAAATATAGCTAATCAATAAAAACCATTTTTTCATGTTAAGCTTTTGTTTGTAAATCATAATTCAGATAAAGGATTTAATCGTATCATTAATTCTTTTGAGCCACTGTAACCACAACCTGTATATTAAGAATAATTGAATTAAGAAAATTAAAATAAGCATACCAAGTAATATATACTTGTTTGTGGTAAAGCATTTTGTGCAAAATTTTACTAGAATGCTCATTTTTTTGAAATAACGTTTTGAGGTTTTTGAAATAAATTATCGAATCAAGAGAGTCTGCTAAATTGAAGATCATCAAAACATGGAGGGCTATAAGAACAGTTGGCAAACCAGACCACCGTCATAGAACAATCAATATAAACAAAAAAGCCGGAGATATTATCTCCGGCTTTTAACCTCTGTGCCCAGAACAGGAATCGAACCTGCACTCCGTTGCCGAAACAAGATTTTGAGTCTAGCGCGTCTACCAATTCCGCCATCTGGGCAACGATTCAGGCATGAATACCTGATCGCGGGACGCAAATGTAGAGAAACTTTTGGGATTGCACAATATTTTTTTAATCTTCTTCGCCTGTCCTCCTCATTTTGCCGAAATCCAAATTTACGTTAATGTTGCAGGATTCGTTCATGGACACCAAAACGTATGACTGACCAGCAAATACACATCGGCCTGATCCGCGAAGAAAAGCAACCACAGGACAACCGCGTAGCCTTCACCCCCTTGCAGTGCCAATGGATCACCACCCATTACCCCTCCGTACAGATCACGGTACAACCCTCTCCTTATCGCTGCTATACGGATGATGAATACCGCGCCGCCGGCGTTCCGATGAACGAGGATCTTTCGCATTGCGACATCCTGCTGGGCATCAAGGAAGTGCCTGTGAATGCCCTGATACCCGGTAAAACATACCTCTTCTTTTCGCATACCAAAAAGAAACAGCCGCAAAACCAGGCCATGCTCCACACCATATTGGAGAAAGGCATTACCCTTATCGATTACGAATGCCTCGTGCACGAAGACGGTCAGCGCATTCTGGGTTTCGGGTTCTTTGCGGGTGTTGTGGGCGCGCATAACGGGCTGCTCGAATACGGTCGTCGCAGGCAGCTGTTCAATTTCAAGCGCGTGCATGAATGCCACGATTTCCAGGAACTGATCACCCATTATTTCGGGGTGAAGCTGCCGCCGATGAAGATCGTGATCACAGGTTCGGGAAGGGTTACTGCGGGGATACTGGAGGTGATGGGCCTGCTGGCTGTCAAGTATATTCCGCCGGAGGAATTTCTGATCATTGATTATGCTTATCCTGTCTATACGCAACTAAAAGCCGGTGAACTATATCTGCGGAGGACTGACAAAACGTATAGCCGCGAGGACTTTCATGCCCATCCTGAACTATACGAATGCAAATTCCTCCCCTACGTGACCTGCAGCGATGTGCTGATCAATGGTATTTATTGGGATAAGAATATCGAGCCGCTCTTTACCTGGAACGACCTTACGAAAGACAACTTCCGCATTCAGGTGATCGCGGATATCACGGATGACCGGAACGGGTCTATTCCCTGCAACCTCGGTGATGCTACCATCCAGGAGCCGGTGTACGGCGTGAACCGCTATACCCGGGAGCGCACCGCACCTTATGAGAAAGACGCCGTGACCATGATGTGCGTCGGAAACCTGCCCAATGAGCTACCCCGCGATGCCTCACAGTTCTTTGGGGATCAGTTGATGAAATATGTGTTTGATGAATTGCTGAAGAAAGAAAGCCAGATGATCGAAAAGGCCACCATCACGCATGATGGCCGGCTGACGGACCGGTATGCTTACCTCGAAGGGTATGCTAAAGGTACAGGTAGTACGGCTTCAGCAGGCTGATAAATTCCGGTGTATACTGCTGATGCTGATCATGGATCACGAGCTGTTCCGTGGTCAGCGCCCCCTCGCCCCCAAACACCCCCACACTCCTGAAAGCCTCCCGCCCCACGGATGGATGTACTTCCAGCAGCACGCGTAAAGTAAACCCGCCCGCTTCCGCCAATTGCCGGAAACGCTGAAACCCTTTATGCTCCAGCATCACAGAGAATTGCCCGTCTTCCGTCAACAACCGCCTGACAGCCGCCAGCAAAGCCTCGAAGTCCAGTGTTGTGGCATGCATGGCCGCATTCCGCTGATGATCGCTGCTCTTGAGATCGTTCTCGTAAAAGGGAGGATTGGTGATGATGAATGGATAACGCCCCGCCGGCGAGAAGCTCCGCACATCTTCCCGGATCATCCGCAAACGCCCGCTCCACGGCGAAGCCACAAAGTTTTCCGCTGCCTGCGCCGCCGCCGTTTCATCCAGCTCCACAGCATCGATCCGCGCGGAACATTGCTGCGCCAGCATAAGACTAAGCAGCCCTGTGCCGGTGCCAATATCCAATATCTCCTGTACACCGGGAAGGGAATTACGTATATACGTAGCCGTGAATGCCCCCTGGATGCAGGCATCCGTGCAGACCTTCATGGCACTGCCTTCCTGGTGTACGGTGAATTGTTTGAATTTGAAATAAGTGTTCGCCATCTTTACAACCGGATCATCAATCCCGGCAAACGCATATCCCTGTGCGGAGATACCGGCTGGTGCAATTGTATATGGCACCGGTTAATATTGTCCCCTGTCCTCAGCTGCACAGGCAATATCTGGTAGTACAGCTCCTGGGGAATATCTTTATCGATCCCGAGAACAGTTCTGGCGGCAAAGCGATTGTAAAACTTCACCACTAGCTGGTTCTTACCCTCTGCCAGCATCAACAGCAAATACTCCTGCTGTACGGCGCCACGTTCGGGATTGTTATGCACTACCTGCTCTTCCCCGTTGAGGAATACCTGCACACCGTCCCCGCCGGTGATCCGGATGATGTAAGGGGTCATATTGGGCGAAGTGATCTCCTGCATTACATACCAGGCTTCATTGACGTCGGCTTCTACTTCGTAGGTCTCCCCGTTTTTCCAGGCAGGCATAAGCGTCCATGCCTTACCTCTTGCATTGGGCCAGGGTTTGGTGACATCTACATTCCGCAGGTCCCCGTTGCGCATGGCCACACGGGAATGCATGGGACCGTTGGCATACATCGGCCCCCATTGAATACCATGCTGACCGTCCCGGATGGAATTCTTTTGAAGTCCGTCCAGCCGGATAACCATCTTCTGTCCGTTCACATCCACATCTATCGCTTTCCCTTTTTCCTGTTCGGTAAACAGCAGCATCGGCGCATTGCCGGTACTTTTGAATATCCAGGAATAAGCAACAGTGCTACGGTAATAGCTTTCGTAATCCACGCCTGAAATACTGTAATGTTTAGTGGCATTCCAGCGGGTGAGTGTGCCTGCGGTGAGCGCCTGACCAGGGCGGATCTCAGCCTCCCTGCCAAGTTCCACTTTCAATACTTTCACTTTTCCGTCCAATGCAAATTTCGCGGGCAATGCCAGCTCAGTGCCATCTGCCGTACCTTTTATCCTGCAGCGCAATTCCTTATGCTCTCCCAGTACGGTCACTTTCCGGATGCCGCCGTATAGTCCGTTCAGCCGGATCATACCGCTGTCGGGCATTTGCAGGAGATGCAGATACAGTATGCCGGGTTTGGAAGTGATCTCACCCCATTTGAAAGTATGATCGAAAGGATTGGGCTGGGTACCGTATACAGCTTCGCCATTGATCTTCAGCCAGGAGCCGATATTCAGCAATACATCGCGCTCAAAATCCACAACAGAGCCATCGCCCCGGGGACCGATATTCAGCAGGTAGTTTCCGCCGCGGCTTACCACTTTCAGCAATCCGTTCAGTTTCTCCCGCGCTTTGTCTTCCATTTTACCATGCTCCTGCCAGGAGCGGTAGCCCCAGGTTTCATCGTATACGGAAGCGGGTGTTTGCCAGGGGCTCGCGATCTTGTAATCCGGATAATTATTATCCCCCATCACACAAAAATCACCGGCATCATTCCCTAAACGGCCGCTTACCATACAATCCGGCTGCAATCGGTGAACGAGTGTGGCAAGTTCGTTACTCTGTTCCGCCGTCAGCGATCCCATATCGAACCACAGTTCCGAGATCGGTCCGTAATTGCTGAGCAGCTCTGTTATTTGCCGGAGATTATAGGCATGATGTTCAGGTGTGATAGGATCACTGTTGCTGCTGGAAATAGGCCAGGCCTGCGGATAATTCCAGTCGATCAACGAAAAATACAAACCCAGTCTGAGCCCGTGCCGCTTGCAGGCTTCCGCCAGCTCTTTGATCACGTCTCGTTTATAGGGTGTGGCGTCCACTACGTTGAAGGAAGTGTAGGCGGACCGGAACATACAGAACCCGTCGTGATGCTTGGAAGTGATCACAATGCTCTTCATGCCCGCCGCTTTGGCCAGCAGCACGATGGAGTCAGGGTTCCAGAACTGCGGATGGAAGCGCTTGGCCACGGCCGCATAATTGTCGCTGTAAATACCGCCGAAATGCGCGCGGATCTGTTCACTGTAGCCGCGGGTCACCTTCTGCCCTTCCCACATGCCGCCGAGCGTGGAATAAATAGCGCCCCAGTGGATGAACATGGAATATTTCTGGTCTTTCCATGCCTGCAATGCGGGCCTTTGCTGCGCAACGGCCGTGGAAATCCGGCAAAGCACAAGGATAGCTAAGAGTAATTGTCGGTTCATAACGTCTTAAGATAATGAATTCGAAATTATCTGGATAAAAATAATTAAATGAATTGTGCTCTGGCACTGGGTATGGCGTCAAGCGGACTGAATTCCCCGGCCAGGTATTTGTAATGCGCCATCATGGCGATCATAGCCGCATTGTCTGTACAATACTCGAATTTCGGTATGTAGATATTCCATTGATGTTGTTCACTGTAAGTCTGCAATGCATTCCGCAACCCTGAATTCGCGCTCACACCTCCGGCGATGCAGATTTCACGGATACCGGTCTCTTTGGAGGCTTTTACGAGTTTATTGAGGAGAATGGTGACGATACGATGCTGGATGGACGCACAGATATCGGTGAGGTTGCGTTCCACGAAGTCCGCCTGGCGGGCTTTATTCTCCTGGAGGAAATAGAGGATAGCGGTTTTGAGGCCGGAGAAGCTGAAGTCGAGATGGGGGATTTGGGGTTCAGGGAACCGGAACCGCCCGGGATCACCCTCTTTCGCATATTTGTCGATCAGCGGCCCGCCGGGATAAGGCAGTCCCAGCAGTTTGGCGCTTTTGTCAAAAGCCTCTCCCGCCGCATCATCCAGCGTTTCCCCGATCACCCGCATCTGCAACGGACTTTCACACAGCACGATCTGGGTATGGCCACCGGAAACGGTCAGGCAAAGGAAAGGGAAAGAAGGTTTGGGGTCGTCGATAAAATTGGCCAATACATGCGCCTGCATGTGATGCACGCCAATAAGCGGTACATTCAGCGCCAATGCCATGGATTTGGCAAAACAGCTGCCCACCAGCAGGGAGCCTATCAAACCGGGAGATTGCGTGAACGCGATGGCCTGCAGCTCCGCCGGGGTCATACCCGCTTTTTTCAGCGCAAGGTCCACTACCGGCACAATGTTCTCCTGATGTGCGCGGGAAGCCAGTTCCGGCACCACGCCGCCATATTGTTCGTGAACAGTCTGATTGGCGATGATATTGGATAATATCCTCCCCTCCGCGATCACAGCGGCACTTGTTTCATCGCAGGAGGATTCTATAGCTAAAATGTGAACCGGCTTCATAAAGTGGCCGCAAAAATACCACTTTCTGCGTTAATTGCTGCGGATCGCTACCACAGGGTCGAGCCTGCTGGCGGAAAAAGCGGGAATAAATCCAGCCAGAACGCCTACAATAACGGATATCGACAATCCGAGGATGATATTCCCGGAAGAAAGCGCGATCACAAAACTGGAAAACATATGTCCGGCAATAAGTGTACCGGTGAACACCAGCAACAACCCCAAACCTCCGCCGATCACGCAGAGCATGATGGATTCCAGCAGGAACTCCAGCAGGATGATGCCCGGCCGCGCGCCAATGGCTTTTTTCAGCCCGATAATATTGGTCCTTTCCTTCACTGTCACAAACATGATATTGGCAATACCGAAACCGCCGACGATCAGCGCGAAAATGGCGATGAACCATCCGCCGGTATTGATAGCACCAAACACACTCTCAAGGTTATTCTGTACAGTGGTGATCTCGTTGAGGGCAAAATCATTCTCCTGCGTGGGTTTCAGCCGGTGTATGGCCCGCATGGCCCCGGTCAGGTCATCTTTCAACTGCCCTACTGCCACATCCGGCCTGGCTTTGATCATATAGAAGGGATCGGCAAAACGGCGCTCGTCAATGATGGTACGGGCAAACAGGTAAGGCATGATCACCGTGTTATCATTCACCACGCCTCCCAGCATACTCTCCCCTTTCTTTTTCAGTGCCCCCACTACCTTACAGTTGCGGCCGGCCATCCGTACGATCTTTCCGATGGCCGCTTCCGGCGTAAAAAAGAGCCCTTCCCAGATATTGGCACCCAGTACAATCACGTTGCTGCCGGTCATCAGCTCGGAAGGACTGAAATACCGGCCCGCGGCAATCTCTACGGACTGCATCTTTTCCAGATCCATCGTTACGGCCAGCAGTTCCACGTTCTCCATATAGTCCACCCCAAATTCCAGCTTCCGGTTGTTGGAAGCAAAAAGATAAGTGACCGCATCCGCGGCGCCTACTTTCTCTTTGATCGCCTTCATTTCATCGTACTTCGGTTCCGGGCGGTTGATATATCGCCACCATTGCCCGTCCCCTCCGTCCCAGGGCCACTTCTGCAGGTAAACAACATTGGTGCCCAATGTTTTAAGATCATTCTTGATACTGGCTTCCATGCTGTTGGTGACCGTGAGTACGGCAATGATGCAAAAAATTCCGATCGTGATACCCAACAGGGACAGGAAGGTGCGCAATTTGTTCACCCGGAGTTCCTGCAGGGCCATCTTCAGGCTGTTCCATAAAATCTTGAGGGTAGAAAGCATATTTCAAATTTAGCATATAAAGCGATCCGGCCAATGGCTTTATGACTAATGGTTGTAATCCCGGGTTTCCGGAGAAAAATGTACCTTTGCCCCCGCTTATATGAAATACATCAACGAGATCAACAAAAGGAAATCCTTTGCCATCATCGCCCACCCGGATGCGGGTAAAACCACGCTTACGGAAAAATTCCTCCTTTTTGGCGGCGCTATCCAAACGGCAGGTGCGGTAAAGTCCAACAAGATCAAGAAACATACTACGTCAGACTTCATGGAAATCGAGCGCCAGCGGGGTATCTCCGTGGCCACTTCCGTGATGACCTTCGAATACCGGGATATCCTCGTGAATCTCCTGGATACGCCCGGCCACAAGGATTTTGCCGAAGACACCTACCGCACACTCACCGCTGTGGACAGTGTGGTGCTGGTGATCGACTGCGTGAAAGGGGTGGAAGAACAAACCAAAAAGCTCATGGAAGTTTGCCGCATGCGCGATACGCCTGTGATCATTTTTGTGAATAAACTGGACCGCGACGGTAAAAATCCCTTTGACCTGCTGGATGAACTGGAAGAACTGCTGAACATCCGCGTGCGCCCGCTCAGCTGGCCGATCAACATGGGAAAGGATTTCAAAGGGGTTTACAATCTGTACGACAAAAGCTTTGTGTCCTTTGCCGCCAACCGTAAAGCTACGGATGACGACATCGTTCCGTTACCGGACCTTGGCAGTAGTGCGGTGGATGAATTGTTCAGTCAGCAGGATGCCGCCCAGCTCCGCAATGATGTGGAACTGATCGAAGGCGTGTATGATGCGTTCGACAAACAACCTTATCTGGAAGGCAAGCTCGCTCCCGTATTCTTCGGTTCCGCCGTGAATAACTTCGGTGTAAAGGACCTGCTGGATACTTTCGTGGAGATCGCTCCCGTACCACGTAACCGGGAAGCTACTACCCGTACTATTACAGTAGATGAAGACAAGTTTTCCGGTTTTGTTTTCAAGATACACGCCAACCTCGATCCCCGTCACCGCGACCGTATCGCGTTCCTGCGCGTATGTTCCGGGAAATTCGAGCGGAATAAATATTTCCATCATGTACGCCTCGATAAGGATGTGCGCTTTGCCAACCCTTACAGCTTCCTCGCGCGGGAAAAAAATATTGTGGATGATGCCTACCCCGGAGATGTGGTAGGGTTGTTCGATACAGGGAATTTCAAGATCGGGGATACACTCACGGAAGGCGAGGACTTCTATTTCACAGGGATTCCCAGCTTTTCACCGGAACTGTTCAAGGAACTGGTGAACAAAGACCCGATGAAGACCAAACAATTGGAAAAAGGGATCAATCAGCTTACGGACGAAGGCGTTGCCCAGCTGTTCACCCAGCATAACGGGAACCGGAAGATCATCGGTTGTGTGGGCGATCTGCAGTTCGAGGTGATCCAATACCGCCTTTTGCAGGAGTATGGCGCATCCTGCCAGTTCAACACCCTGCCTTTCTACAAAGCCTGCTGGATCACCGGCCCGAAACAAAAACTGGAAGACTTCATCCGCTTCAAGAGTGCAAACGTGGTGGAAGACAAGGATGGCCATCTCGTATATCTTGCCCAGTCAGAATGGTATCTCAATACCGAAAGAGCCAACAATCCGGATATCGAATTCCATTTTTCTTCAGAGATACACAAATGATCATAAAAAACGGCGCCCTCAACAAGGCGCCGTTTTCATGTACGACCAACTCAATTATTGTGCAACAAAGATAGTACGGCGTACATGTCCGTATTTGCGATTTCGGAAATTTGATTTACGCAATACGGAAAAGATATCTTAACCGGTATCAAAACGATACTACTGCTCCCTCCCCATAGATCTGCTGTTTATACTTCAAAGAAGGAGAAGCGAGGAAAGGCCCAAGGTTCAGCTGGTTCCATTTCTCATCGATCGCTTTGATGGTAATATCGTCTGCAACGATGATATTGGGCCAGTCGCGGTGAAAATCATCAAACGCTTTGGTCTTAAGGGTACCGTCCAATCCCATACAAGCGGTCACCAGTTGGGAATTACGGCTGGAAGGTCTTTCCGTGAGGATGTGATCGCGTTTGGGATCCAGGTTATTGCAGAAGCGCCAGAGTGCAGAGGGCAGGTCCTGCGCATCTACCGTATGCTCCACATACAGAATCATTTTGATCCCTTCCATACCCGGTTGCGTACAAAGCTGCGGATGCAGCTCCCGCAGGTGATTCCGGCGGTTTTTCTCCACTGCTGCAATGATGCAGGGTATCTCCTGCTGCAAAAGCGATACGTTGATGTCCCTGATCTCCGGGAAAGCCGCCCGCAATGCGGCTACCTGAACATCCGGTGTGAACGCGTCATGATCAAAGCGGCTGTCTGTTTCTTCTTCGTATTTGCGGGTGCCGTCTATGCACATCTTTCCTCCGAAGCCCATCTTGGAGCAGGAGTGGTCCAGCACATCCATCGGCCCCTGACTGAAATAAATATCTGTGGCGGGATTCAATTCCGCAAATACGTATTGCGCCAGTGCTTTATAATCATTGATCCGTGTGCCCGTGTCCGTTACCGCCAGTATCTTGTTAAACATCATCTGTCCCGCTCCCCACATCGCATTCATCACTTTTTGTGCCTGTCCCGGGTAATCCTTCTGTATCTGCGCGATCACAAGATTATGGAACACGCCTTCCACAGGCATTTCCATATCAACGATCTCCGGCACCAGCGTCATCTTGATAGGGGCGAGAAAAATCCTTTCCGTTGCTTTTCCGATCCAGGCGTCCTCCTGCGGAGGTATCCCCACTATCGTTGAAGGATATACGGCATCTTCCCGGTGGGTGATCGCCGTTACGTGAAAACGCGGATACCAGTCCGCCAGCGAATAATACCCTGTATGATCCCCGAAAGGCCCCTCCCATATCAGGTCCTCTCCCGGATCCACATATCCTTCTATCACAAAATCCGCATCCGCCGGCACTTCCAGCTCAGGCTGCGAGATACACTTCACCAGCTCCACTTTCTTTTTCCGCAGGAACCCCGCCAGCATATATTCATCTACATTCTCCGGAAGCGGTGCGGTGGCGGAATAGGTATACACCGGATCACCGCCCAGGATCACCGCCACGGGCATGCGCTTGTTCAGCTTTTTGTATTCGGAGAAATGCTTTGCGGATACTTTATGTTTATGCCAGTGCATCCCGGTCATATCTTTCTCAAACACCTGCATTCTGTACATACCTACGTTGCGGGCGCCGGTGTTAGGATCTTTGGTGTGGATCACCGGCAGGGTGATGAAAGGTCCACCATCCTGCGGCCAGCAGGTCATCACCGGCAGCTTTCCGAGGTCCGGCGACTGCATCACCACTTCCTGGCAGCCCCCCCGGCCGGATACCACCTTAGGCATCCAGGAAGCGAACTGCCCCAGCTTCGGCAGCATCGCGAGTTTATCGAGGATACTTTCTTTCGGTTTGGACAGCATTTTGAACAACGCTTCTATCTCCTTCGCCACATCATCCAGTTCCTGCACCCCCAGCGCCATGCACATCCGGCGGTAACTTCCCATGGAATTGATCAACACCGGGAAATCGTATCCTGTGTTCTCGAACAGCAGCGCCTTGCCACCATCCGGAGATTTACTCATCCTGTCCGTGATCTCCGCTATTTCAAGGTGAGGGTTCACATAAGTGCTGATGCGCACGAGTTCCCCCGCTTTTTCCAGCGTATCGATAAAATGCCTGAGATGCTTGTATGCCATACGTTTGTGCTTGCGTTCAAAGGGCAAAAGTACGCGGTTTACAGGTATAAAAAAACTCACCTTCCGCCGGGCGGAAGGTGAGTTCTGCAAAATCATAATATCTGTTAACGGGAACCGAATACGATCACTCCGGAAACCCTGGGCCTGCGGGGAGGCCAGTATACCGGCGGAGGCGGTACCGGAGGATACGGGTAACGCGGGCGCACCACTACCACTCTTTCTCTTTCATAATACCCTCTGTCACAATCACGATACTTCTTCCAGCGCTTGTCATGGCCCCATCCCCATCCACGTCCTCTTCTGTCATCATCGTCATAGTACCTTCTTCTATCCCGGTCCCGGTCTCTGCCCCTGTAATCATCGTCATCATCATCATAATCACCGCGCTGTTCTCTGTAACCTCCCTCACGTGAATAGTCGTACCCTCTTTTCTGCGCCTTGGTGGCATAAGTTACTCCAACCACCAGGAGCGCTACCAGAATAAGCCTTTTCATAGCTTCTTGTTTTAAATTGGTCTTTCAATCCGTTCATCCCCTTTTGCCTTTGGCGGACGGACTCACAGGGTAAAATTCAATAAGTATGCCAATGTTATATCGTAGTGAGGATCAGGCAGAACGGGCAGGTGTATACGCATTAAAAAAGGTCGTTCCGTGATAAACAGAACAACCTTTTACTTTCTATGTGGACTTGATTGGGGGGTGATAGCATTCTATCAACAACCATCGTGCCAAAGTGTATATTACATCCGGAAGCAGCGGGAGAAGTTTGTGGATTTACGCCCTCCGTTGGCGCCGTTACCGAAGCGGTACATGACGGTTAGCCCGGAAAAAGCATACCAGTCCTTCTTCCCCGGGTTGCCGCGTTGTGCTCCATCCGGCGGATAGGTACCCTGTCCGGCTTTCCCCGACCGCTGGTTACCCCGGTAAGCCATTTCCACCGCTTTGGCGCCTCTTTCCGCCAGCAGCGTGTTCATATCAACATAGGTACCGCTCACATCATCGAGATAATCTGTAAATGTTTTACGAAGACCGATCTCGAAACCGAGTGTCAGCCGGTCTGTAAAAATATATTTAAAACCGATGCCGAAAGGGATCGATATCTGGGTGAGATTGTATTGATTTCCTTTTTCGGGATACTGTGGAAGCCCTTGTCCCTCCGTGCTTAACCGGCGCAACGGGATCGTATTCCCTGCAGTATCTTTTGCAGTAGGGTAAAAATTGAAAAGTGCCACGCTCGCGAAAACATAAGGCGTGAATCCCTTCACGTCAATATCCAGGATATTGAACTCCGCCCCTATCTGGCCTTCCCATATCCTGGAACGGAAGCTGAGATTACGCGCGATCAGTGCACTATCTTTATTGGTACTGTCTGCCGCCGTGATAACGCCATAACTGAAGGCACCCCGAACAGTGAGATAACGGTTGATATCTTTCTTGAGCATGATCCCCACCATAGGCCGGCTATATCGCAGCTCTACGCGTTTTTCAGTGAGGTCCCCGCTATAATTACTGATCCCGGCAATGCCGCCTATATGCCAGTCCTGCGCGATGCCTGATAAAGGGGTAGCGAACAGTAAAACAAACCCAAGGATCTTTTTCAAGGTTGATGGTTTTAACAGGTTACTGGTTATACAACGCCAGAGTGTTAAAAAAATTATAAAACATTGTCATAACCGGGAACGAAATTAGACATTTTTCCTCTTTCACGGGTAATGTCTCATTTTGGAATTCTGCAACTACTATTTTACGTTCGCAAGGCTGTCAATTGACGATTGGATATGTATCAATCGAACATGAACGGCCCCAAGTTGCAATTTTTCTACCTCTGCGCTGTCGTAATGGCCTCTGTACATATAGCCGGCTACTCTTTCATTTATATTATTAGCGCTATCCTTAAGTAATTTTTGTTCACTTAAAAGTTTTGTATGCACGTTATTGCGATTACATCCACAAGTGAATATTATGAGAAGGCATAAGATAGCTGAAAATTTCATTTGAAGCTTTTTTGAAAGTTGGAAAAATCAGAATCTATATTTCGTCAAATATAATATATAAATACCATCTTATTTGTTCAGGCATCAAATTTCAAACTGAGACACTACCCTTTCACGCAATTATAATGCAGTGATAATAAAACCCTTATTTTTGCCGCAGGTATGGTATTTGCGCCGGACAGATTAACCTTTTACAATAAAACAGACATTCATTCGTGAGTATATCCCGACGGAAAAAGATCGTTCGCTGGGTTGTTGGCAGTGTGCTTACCCTGTTGCTGCTGCCCGTTTTGCTGCTACTATTACTGCAATTGCCCATGATACAGGATTTTGTACGCGCCCGCGCGGAATCCTACCTGCGGAAGCAGTTGAAAACCGATGTGCGGATAGGCGGACTGCATTTCTCCTGGTGGAATTCCATGACCCTCGATAAAGTTTTTATCGGCGATACCCGGAAAGATACCCTGCTCTACAGCGGAGAACTGGCTGTGAAATACAACCTGCTCTCATTGATGAACAATGAACTGCGTGTGAAGTCGTTGCGATGGGATAATGCCATGGTGAACGTATACCGCGGAACACAGGATTCCGCTTTCAATTACCAGTTCGTGATCGATGCATTCAGTTCCCCTGCCGCAAAGAAAGATACTTTGATCAGGGAATCCGGCACTACGCTTACTTACAAGATTGGCGAGGTACAACTGGGACGGCTATACGTACGTTTCAATGACTCGATGGGCGGCATGCTGGCTTCCGTGCGTCTCCGGAATCTGGACCTGTTGCCGGATACACTACAGCCGGAGAAGGGCGTCTATTATCTCAGGAATCTGGCGATAGAAGGTCTCGATGCGGTCATCCTCCAGCAATATCGCCCCCCTCAGCCCCCTGCTCCCGCCACAGGAGGCCCTGTTCCTTTCGATCTGGCGGTCCGGGACCTAAACATCCGCGATTGTAAATGGGCGTATACGGACGAAGGCAGCGGGCTCAGTACAAAAGGAGATCTGGGCAAACTCCTCACCCGCCGGCTCCATTTCGATCTCGCCAACACCCTTATCACCACGGACGAACTCATATTACAAAAAACCATCGCCACACTGGATTTCCTCGCACCGAAGGATACTACCAAAGCGCCCGTCGATACCAGCTCCGCTCCCAATACCTGGAAAGTAAAAGCCCGCAGCCTGCAAACTACTGACGTGAATTTCGCGATGACGGACCATCTGGCCCCTCCTCTTCCCTACCCTCAGGCATTTGATTACAAACATCTCGATATCAAACATTTAAAACTGGATGTTGAAAATATCGCTTATAGTTCTGACAGCACGCTGGCCATCATCAGGACCAGCACACTGGAAGAGCGATGCGGGCTACAGCTGAAACAATTAAAAGGACAGGTGCGGTATACCAACGAGGAGGCCCAACTGACGGGATTCCTGTTACAAACTGCCGAAACGCGGATAGATGCGGACGTTCATCTCAAAACCGCTTCCTGGTCTACTCTCAGTTCCCAGCTCGGACTATTACAGTTACAAGCCGGCATCCGCCCTTCTGTGATCGCCATGCAGGAAGCGCTTTACTTCGTTCCGGACATGCGTAACAACCCTTCCCTGCAGCCGCTCTGGAAAAAACGTTTAGCCGTTACCGGTAATATGCGCGGCACACTGGCCCGGCTGGAGATACCCGGACTCGAAGTAAAAGACAACGACCAGAACTTCCTCAGCGTAAAAGGCACCATATATCAGGCCACAGACCCGCAGCGCATGGGCGCGGACCTCACCGCCGTGAAAATGGAAAGCAGCGACAAGGGCATCCGTTCCTGGCTGCCGCCCAACACCCTGCCCGCTTCCATGAAGCTGCCCAACCGGCTCACACTGAATGGCAGCATCCGCGGCGGTATGCAGTTACTGAAACCCGATCTGCAACTTAGCACGGACATGGGCGACGCTTCCCTGAAAGGAGAACTGGCGGACTTCATGGATACCAAAAAGATCCGGTACGATGTAGCCCTTCAGACCAAAGCATTGCAGCTTGGCAAAATACTGGGAGACACTTCCATGGGCGCACTCAACGGCGCCGTCACCGCGAAAGGAAAAGGCGTAGACCCGCAAACGGCCGGCGCAGACGCGCATATCGCCATTCAATCGTTTACCTATAACCGTTATACCTACGAAGGGATTGATATGCAGGCTGAACTGCAACATGGCGCGTATAAAGCCAAAGGCGGTATCAATGACCCTAATGCCAAGGCCACCTTCGATCTGTCAGGAAAACTCGATTCCCTGCAGCCTGCCATCAGCATGCGCATGGACCTCAATAAACTCGATCTGCTCGCTACCCATTTCACTACCAGTCCGCTTACCGTCAAATCCTGCATGGAAGCGCAGCTGGATAACCTCGCCCCGCGAAGGCTCCATGGTTTCGTGACCGTTCACCGGCTGACACTGGCGGATGATAAGGACATCTATGCGCTCGACAGCATCCAGCTGAAAGCCGGCGCAGATGGTGGTATCCAGCGGTTAAGGCTCACCGGGCCGTTTGGAGGGGTTACGGCCTCAGGGGATTTCAACTATCAAACCTTTGCCACTGCCGCAGGCGCCCTCATCACCCGGCACCTCGAAGCCGCCGCCGGCCACCCCGCCCCAAAAGGCGAAAGCCAGCATATGCAGTTCGAAGGAAATCTCTCCATCCCCAAATCCCTGCGAAAACTGTTGCCGGATATACAACTGGATAAACCACTCACACTCCGCGGCCGCCTGAATACAGACAGCAGCCTGCTGGATGCCCATTTCGCGATACCGAAAATGCGGTATGATTCTTTCAAAGTAGATACGCTCATCGCTGACGTTACCGCTGACTCCTCGGCCATGAACGCCAAAATATTGCTCGGTCACCTCTCCCATCCGCAGATACCGCTGCAACGGACGACCTTCGGATTGAACGCACAGAAAGGGATCGTGGATTGGGATCTGCTAATGGGAAATAACCCGCAACGCCTCCGGTACAGGATCGGCGGGTGGTTGCATTTCCTGCAGCACGACAGCCTCCTGCTTTCTCTCAAGAAAGACCTGCTCCTGAATCGCCAGCCCTGGGCTGTTGTAGGGGATAACAGGATTGTTACGCAGAATGGCAGTGTTGCTTTTGCAGACATCGGGATACAGCAGGGCGCGCAGGAACTGCGTATACGTACCACCGGAACCGGCACCCCAACCACGCTTCCGGACCTTCTCGTACAGCTAAAGGACTTCCGCCTCAGCACCGTTACCAGTCTCATTGAAAAAGATACCGCGCTGGCAGAAGGAATCAGCAATGGCAACATCACGATCTCCAACCTGGATAAAAGTCCGCTCATCGACGGCAAACTTTCTGTTGACAGTCTTGCCGTTATGGGCGCAGCACTCGGCCAGCTCCGCCTCACCGCCAATACTACTACGGATAATACCGTTCATCTGAACACCACCCTGCAGGGCAACGGGAACGATGTACATCTGCAGGGCACTTACGCTGATCTCATGGACCTTCAGCTGGATATCGCAAAGCTGAACATGAAAAGCGTAGAGCCGTTCACGTTTGGCAGCATCACCAACATGCGGGGTCAGATGAGCGGGAACCTTCGCTTTCGTGGCAACCTCGACAAGCCGGAGATCCGCGGCAGCCTGCACTTCGAGAAAGCTGCAGGACGGGCCACAGCGATCAACAATTTCCTGGAGCTGCCTTCAGAAGACCTGGTGTTCGATGCCACCGGTATCCGTTTCTCCCAGTTCGTGATTGCCGACAGCACCGGCAACGAAGCCGTGATCAACGGACAGATACTCACGAAAGATTATAAAGCATACCAGCTGCAACTGGACATGAATGCCAAAAACTTTATGGCGTTGGGCCCGCAGGCGAAGAACGACCCGGAACAATTTTATTACGGTCCGGCTTATGTGGATGTAAGGGCCCGCATCCGCGGAACGCTGGACCTGCCACGGGTGGAAATGAATCTCAAACTCCGGGAGAAATCGCAGATAACAGTGATGATCCCTGAAGAAGCGCCCGGCGTAAGCAGTCGCGTTGGCGTAGTAGAATTCATTGACCCCGCCGCCTGGACGGACACCACACTACGGGTAAAAGATACCACTCACCTGCGTACCAGCGGATTGAAAGGATTCGTGTTCTCCGGGGATATAGAAGTGACACCGCAATCCAGTTTAAAGATCATCATTGACCGCATCAATGGCGATTATCTCGAAGTGAAAGGCAACGCCACTCTTAACCTTACAATGGACCCCAGCAGCAAGATGAGTCTGACAGGCCGTTACGAGATCAATGAAGGGAAATATGCCATGTCCCTCAACCAGCTGATCAAGCGGGAATTCAGTATCGTAAAAGGCAGCACCATCATCTGGAATGGCGATCCGTTGAGCGCGGATGTGAATATAAAGGCCAAATACGACGTGAACGCCGTGGCCGGTGATCTCATCCAGGACCAGATCAGCAGCAACGATCCCACCCGCAGAAAATTCAATCAGAAAGTGCCGGTGGAGGTATATCTCAACATCAAGGGAGAGCTGATGAAACCGGATATCACCTTTGAACTGGGCATGCCGGAGAAAGAACAGGGCGCGCTGAACGGCATGGTATATACCCGTATGAAACAGATCAACCAGGTGCCTTCCGAGCTAAACAAGCAGGTGATGGGCCTGCTCGTGCTCAACCGCTTCATCTCCGAAAATCCTTTCGACGAGCTGGATAACAAGAGCGGCAGTGCGGCGGAAGACATTGCCCGGAAAAGTGTGAGCAAGATCGTTTCGCAACAGCTGAATAACCTTGCCGGCAGCCTGATCAAAGGGTTTGACGTGAACTTCGATCTGCAGAGCCAGAATGCGTATACAGATGCCGGCAACCGGCAGGAAAGTACCAAGCTGAAAGTGGACGTATCGAAACGACTTTTCAACGATCGTTTAACCGTGAGCGTTGGGTCCAACATCGGGATATCCGGCACCCAATCCCAGAACCAGAGCGCCAGCTCCATCATCGGGGACGTATCCGCGGAATATACCCTCACGCCGGATGGCCGGTACCGCATCAAAGCCTACCAGCGCAACCTGACGGAAACCGTGATACAGGGGCAGATTGTGGAAACCGGGTTAACCTTCATGCTCGTGATGGACTACAACGAATTCAAGGAGATATTTGGAAAAAATAAAAAAGAAACGAAACAGGAACGCATCCGTAAGACCAAATAACAAGTACGCAAGCACATGATGATCAGATATGCAAAATACCTGCCCTTCCTCGCCGTTACACTGCTCCTTGGAGCCTGCTCCACCACGCGCAGCGTACCCGAGGGCGACAGGTTATTTACCGGTGCAACGATCAAATGGACGGACAAGCACAAGCCTAAAGATTACAGCCAGCTGAAAACCGGCATGACGGAACGGATCAGGCCATTGCCCAACCGCAGGTTCCTGGGCATGCCGCTCAAGCTCTGGCTCTACAACTTCGGGAAAGAGCCGAAAGGGAAAGGCCTGAACTACCTGTTACGGAAAAAATGGGGCGAACCACCCGTATTGCTAAGCCAGTTAAAGGCAGACAGAACGAACAACATCCTCACAAGTTATCTCGAAGACAATGGTTATTTCAACGCTGCTGTAGACGATACCATCAGGAATTCCGGTAAAAAGAAAGCTTCTGTTACTTTCTCCGCCACACCTGACATCCGGTATACAATCCATCGCGTACGCTTTGATATAGATACCGGTTTACTGGGCCGTCACATCATGCTGGTCGTCTCACAGACTTTGCTGAAACCCGGCGATCCTTACAGTCTGGATAAGATCAAGGCCGAACGGGAACGCATACACGGATATCTGAAAGAGAACGGTTTCTATTATTTCACGCCGGATTACCTGCTTGCGCAGGTGGACAGTACACTGAACGGGCAAGTGGATATTTATCTGCGGGTGAAGAAAGGCACACCAGCCACCGCCCTGCGACAGTATTATATGAAAAGCGTGGAGCTTTACACCAACTACGATCTGGCCAAAGACAGTGTTCAGCAAAGCGATCGCGGTACACATTATCAGAATTTCACGATCATCGATCCGGATTCGCTTTTCAAACCGATCGTCTTTGACAGGTCCGTGTTCCTGCAGCGGGACAGTATGTACCGGCTCAGCTCGCACAACATCACTTTACAGCGGCTTGTGAACCTCGGCACTTTCAAGTTCGTGCGGGGGAACTTCCGTCCCGCCCGGGACAGCAGCCTGTTGTACGCCCGGTTCTTCCTCACGCCCTATCCCCGACGCTCCCTGCAACTGGAAATCTCCGGCACCTCCAAATCCAACTCCTTTGTGGGTTCACAGCTCAAGCTGTCTGCCAAAAACCGGAATTTCCAACACAAGGCGAACCTTTTGGAAATTTCACTGGGCGCAGGCTTTGAAACACAGGTCGGGGGTAAGACCACACAGGTTTCCACCAATGCGTACAGCCTTAAAGGTGAGGTGTCGCTTACCGTACCGCGATTCTTTACGCCTTTGCCATTCGTGCATTTCAATCCCCGTACGCCCTACGTGCCGAGAACGCGCTTCAGTCTTAGTTACGAAATGCTCAGCCGGCCTTCGCTGTACAACCTGAATGCCTTTTCCCTGCAATACGGATATATCTGGAAGCAAACGAAGTACCTTGATCATACGCTGTATCCCGCTGCCGTCACGTACGTATTACCCTCCGGCGAATCCGATGAGTTCATCAAACAAAAAGAACAGGATCCGGCCCTGGCACAATCCGTTACCAAGCAGTTCATTCTCGGCAGCAGCTATACGATCACGTTCAACAATCAATCTCCCGAGAA
The DNA here is from genome assembly GCA_017849435.1 of Chitinophaga niabensis. Taxonomy (GTDB): domain Bacteria; phylum Bacteroidota; class Bacteroidia; order Chitinophagales; family Chitinophagaceae; genus Chitinophaga; species Chitinophaga niabensis_A. The sequence goes on along the minus strand of JAFIGY010000016.1, from coordinate 64,968 downwards.
ATACCACAGCTTCTTTGTGAGCTTTAATACAGACATTGCCGGGAACCTGAGCGGCCTCCTCGCCCGGAAGCAACCTCTGGGGAACAAAACGATCCTGAACAATGACTTCTCCCAATACCTCCGTTTCTCCCTGGAAGGTCGTCACTACTTCAAACTAACCAATAGCCTGCGCTGGGTGAACCGTCTCTTTACCGGCTACGGGTACGCCTATGGGAATTCCATCACCATGCCCTTTGTGAAGCAGTTCTTCAACGGCGGCAGCAACAGCCTCCGCGCATTCCGCGCCCGTACCCTCGGCCCCGGATCCTATCTCGATACCGATCATAACACCAACCTGCTGCTCGCCAACGCTGCGGGTGACATCAAGCTGGAAGGCAATACAGAACTCCGTTACAAACCCATGAGCCTTGTAGAGCTGGCCGCATTCGTAGATGCCGGGAACATCTGGCTGGGAAGAGTGCCGGATTCATTGCGGGACAAAATGAGCGCGAAAGTATTTTCGATGAACCGGTTCGCGAAAGAGATCGCCGTGGGCGCCGGTGTGGGTTTACGCATAGATGCTTCCATCCTGCTTGTGCGTTTCGACCTCTCCTTCCCGCTGCGCAAGCCCTGGCTGCCGGAAAATGAGCGCTGGGTGATCAACCGGATCGCTTTCGGAGACCGGCAATGGCGAAAGGAAAACCTCATCCTGAATATCGCTATCGGCTATCCTTTCTGATCAAATACATTTATTTATTTTTTTATATTAATTAATTTAATATATTTGCATCCTGTACGGATGCCTGTCCCCATAAACCTCACCCCACCAAAGCCTATCCGGCTAAGAGTTTTAGGGCACCAGGCTCATCAATTTAGCGCCCGATACCCTAAAACAAAGACCTTAATGAAACGAGTTTTACCCTATAAAATGAAAACCCTGTTCCCGTTGCGGTACTTCCGTGCGGGGCAGGTACTATTATTACTGCTCCTCACAGCGGGACCGCTGCAAACAGCCCGGGCCGGCGTAGTGCCGGTAAACATCCTGCTCAGCTCCAATGAAGTGCATGAGAACAATGTGGTTGGCATTGTGATCGGAACTTTCTCTGCGGATGCAGATGCAGGTCCCTGTACCTTCTCCTTCGCTACCGGTCAGGGTGACGCCGACAATAAATACTTCAGCATTTCCGGCAATAAACTGAAGGCGCTCATCGTGTTTGATTACGAGACCCGGCACACCTACTCCATCCGCGTAAAGTGCACCGATACCGCTGGAAACACGCTGGAAAAGGCTTTCCAGGTAGAGGTGATAGACGTTTACGAGATCACCAACAGCATAGAAGCTACCAACATCGTCACTCCCAATGGCGACGGCAAAAATGACACCTGGGTGATCCTTAACATGCCACCGCACAGCTCCAATGAAGTGCGCATCATGGACCGTTCCGGCCGGGTGGTATATTATAAGAAGAATTATCAGAACGAATGGAACGGCCGGCTTGCCAACGGAGATCTGCTGGCCGAGGGCGTTTATTTCTATATTATAGACTTCGGGGCAGGGCTGAATCCTTTCAAAGGCACCATCACCCTTATCCGCGACAAACATTGATCTATCCTATGAAAAAAATTTTTACTTCCCTTTACCTTAAAATACTTCTCCTGTTCCTGCTGCCGCTGATGGCACAGGCGCAGCATGCCGGTAACAGCAATGTGCTGGATGCGTCGATGGTTTCCCAGTATTACTTCAATCAATATCTCGCCAATCCCGCCATGGCAGGGATAGACACAGGTTTGAACGTGCATGTCAGCTACCGGAAGCAGTGGGTGGAAATGAAGGATGGTCCGGTTACCCGCGTTCTTACAGCAGACTACCAGGTGGAGAAAAAGATGGGCGTCGGGTTAACGGTGTACAACGATATGGCTGGGATTATTAATCGTACGCGCGTTGGCGTTAGTTATGCCTATCATGTGCCGCTGAATGAGCAGAAGAACGAACAGTTACATCTTGGGATGAGCCTTGTGATGGACAATAAATACATCCAGCGGAGCAAGGTGATCGGGCAGCAGGATGATCCGTCCATAGATGCTTTCAATCGCCGCGACAATTATTTTGAGGCTGACTTCGGGATGGCTTACACCAATAACCGTTTTACATTGCAGGCCGCGTTACCCAACCTCGTCAGCACTTTCCGCAATAACGACGACGATGGCCGGAACCTGGCTGTAGGGTATGTGGCTGCGAGTTACAAATTCGGCACGAACAGTGAGCAGATCAGTTCCTGGGAACCCAAGATAGCGTTGCGCGGGGTGCGCGGCTACAAGAGCATTGTGGACGTAGGCGTGAATGTACAGCTGGCAAAGAATTTCGCGAACCTGTTTGCGATGTATCACAGTAGTAACAGTGTGACGGCGGGGATAGGGTTCCATTTCAAGAATACGGTAGAAGTGCAGGCCAGTTATACTTCCCAGACGGCCGGCATTAAAACCAATGTGGATGGGAATTTCGGGCTGAGTATGAAGATCCGGTTATTTAAATAGTTCCGTTACCGGCAGAGAGATGGTCCGTCCATGGAAAAAAAGGCACCAGTGAGCCCGGCTCCAGGTTACCGGCATCCGTACTGTGGCAAATGAACCCATCCGCTCTTGCGGCTGCTGTGATATCACCTTCACCGGAAAAATGCAGTCCTTTTACTTTCAGGCCGTTCCTGTTCACCAGCTGAGCAGGAACATATTCATCCATTGGATGAACCGCGCCGCGATGTTCCAGGAATGGCAGCAGCCAGGGTTTCAGCAACGGAAGCCCCCAACAGGAACGGATATACGATTCCAAAAAAAGCTTACAGCCCACCTGTACGGAAAAAGCATTCCCGGGAAATGCCATCACTCGTGTTTTGGTAGGACTGTATCCGAACCAGAACGACTTGCAAAGCTTCGCCCGCACCCGATGAAATACCTGTTCCACGCCGCATTGTTGCAACAGCCGTGGCACCATCATCGACTCACCTACCTCCAATCCTCCGCTGATCACCAACAGGTCCGCTTCCAGCGAATCGCGGATCACCTGTTGCAAAGACGGTGCATGTTCCGGTACAATGAAGCGAGCTTCCGGTTGAATACCGTATTGTTCCAGCAATCCATTCACCGAGTAACTGTTGGCGTCCCGCAGTTGATCTTCTCCTACCGGCACACCGAGCGTCCGCAATGAATTACCGGCAGAAATGATCACCGTTCGCGGCTGGCAGCAGACCTTTACATTCGCTACGCCCAACGCTGCCAGCAATGCCAGGTGTTGAAAATGGATACGCGTACCCACTTGCAGCAGTTGCAGTCCTGCCACAGCGTCTTCTCCCCTGCGGATCATATGCTGATAGCTGCGCAACTCCCGGCCCGTGAAAACAACATGACCATTTTTCTCTTCTGTTTCTTCCACGCCCACCACAGCATCCACATCCGGCGGTAATACTGCGCCCGCCCATACTTTCACGGCGTGGCCCGGTAACAGTTCCAGCGTGGAAACCTCACCCGGACGAAGAGAATGGCTGACAGGAAGATAACGCTTATGAGCATGGAGATCGGCAATCCTTACGGCAAACCCGTCCCGGGCTGCACGATGAAAAGGCGGATAATCCCTGTCCGCTATAACGGCTTCCGCCAAAACACGGCCCACGGCCTGTTCAAGCGGCACAAACTCTGCTCCCCAGTTTGTTCTGCAAGCCGCGATCTGTTGTACTGCAGCGGTAACACTGATCATTGTATCTCTCGGTATTTTCGCTCTCGTTGTATCCAGGTATTTGTAAACACATTATAAATAATCATACTATTATAATGTCAATCCAAAATAATGAATTTTACGCCCATCTTCAATGATAAATCAAATAAATAACGAGATTAATTTTCCATTAAAACGAACATCAAACTACATTTTTAACACATTAAAAATATTTACATTTAAATAAACTGCACATTAACAATTTTTTTGTTGATGTTAATGTTAAGCGTTTGTTAACTGAATTCGACATAATTCCCTAATATTGTAACAATCACCTGCTGAGTATTTATCGCATCTGTTTCATCTTATTTGCAAGTTGTTGCCCAGTGGTTATGCATATACATGACAGGAGAACACCTGTGCCTGACCGATTTGAATGACAGGCCGGGGTTATTTTTCATGTATAAATACCGTTGTTATGCAGATCAATCCACAAGGCCTCCCCCGTTTGCAATATCCATGGCCTGATCTCATCAGTCCTTATGTTGATGAGCTGGAACAGGAGATCAATGACTGGTTATGGAACGAATACGATTGTATCCCCACAGATATCAAACGCAAATACGAAAAAACCCTTTTGGGACATATCACTGCCCGTTTCTTTCCCATGGCCAGTCGCGAGCGGCTCACCCCTTTAAACATGAATTCCCTTTGGGGCATTTGTTTTGATGATTATCATGAACACTGCACAGTAGACCAGCTGAAGCGGCTCAAACACCGGGTGGAGGACATTCTCATCGGCTCTCCGCCGTTAAAAGAAGAAAACGCCATTTTTCAGCAGCTCGCCGCCATGCGGGACGCCTTCGCCAGATTCATGCCCACTCATTGGCTGGCAAGGTTTTCCAACAGTATGGGGCAATATGTGCAGGGAATGGTAGAAGAAGCGCCTTATAAATCCAGGCTGCAACACCCGACCCTAGCGGATTACATGAACATCCGCATGAAGGCGGTGGACGTATACCCGCTGGTATCTTTCGCGGAAGTAGTGATCGGATATACATTTCCCCGTGAAGTGATCTATCATCCCGCCATGTGCCGCATCGCCGATCTTACCTGTCGCATTGTAGCCTGGTGCAACGACTACTTTTCCATCTGGAAGGAGCAGGATAAAGACATTATGAATATTATCCTCATCATACAGCATCAGTACAGGATATCCCGGCAGGAAGCATTTGAGGAAGCGGTGCGTGTTCACCAGGCGGATGTGGAGGATTATATCACGCTGTGCAACAGTCTGCCTGATTTCGGCATACACAACGGAAAGGTGAAGGAATTCATCTATCACAATAACCTGATGATACAGGGGCATAAGTCGTGGTACGAAAAAGACACCCAACGCTACAAGCCCGGCGGCCATCCCGGCACGGATCAGTTCCGGAACGTGGAAGTAGTGATCTAAATGTTAGCCGTCTACCGGCTCGGGATGAAGATATTTGGCCAGCAGATTGTACAGGGTTCTGAACTCGATCGGCTTCACGAGGTATTCATTCGCGCCCGCGCGGAGGGTATCTTCCATCACCTCTTTGAACGCGTCCCCGGATGCCGCTATCACAGGAATGCCTGCCAGCAAAGGATCCAGCCGGATCTCCCGCAGCGTTTCCCGCCCGCCCATATGTGGCATATGCATATCCAGGAGAATGATATCCGGTTTTTTCCGACGTGCCGCTTCCAGTCCTTCTACCCCGTTATCCGCTACAGATACTACACAACCGATACCTTTCAGGAATCCGGAAGTGATCACCTGGCTGAGGCGGTCGTCTTCAATCATAAGCACATGTGCATTATTGAAGGAGGGGAATTTGCCGGTAACAGCATCCATCCGCACCACATCGACCACAGGCGTAACCGGTGTTTCCAGCGGAAAGCAGGCCGTGAACAGCGACCCTTTCCCCAGAGCACTGGTAACCGTGATGCGCCCGCCCAGGAGCTCTGTCAGCCGTCTGGCAATGTGCAATCCCAGGCCTGTACCCTGGATAAAAGCATTGCGTTCGGATACAAAGGGCTCAAAGATCCTTGCCACTTTTTCCTCACTCATCCCTGCTCCCCTGTCCTGCACCGTTATCACCCATAGCTGCGCTTCGGCGGTTACCCGCATGTTGATTGTGGTATCCCGCCTTGTGAATTTGATGGCGTTGGACAGGAGGTTGTTCACGATCTGCGTCAGCTTCACCTTGTCGCTTATCAGGGATGCCGGCATGTTGGAGCTGATCTCCAGTTGTATGATCACCCCTTTTGTGCGGGCAATGTATTGGTAGATCGCTACCACGCCTTCCAGCCAGGGTTTGAGGGTGAAGGGTTCTTTTTCCAGCGCATCCAGTCTTCCCGCTTCTATCCTTGACAACTCCAGTACGTTATTGATGATCTCCAGCACATTGTAACTGGCGCCGTACAAAGGCGCCGCCAAAGGGGCTACCGGCGCCAGTTCCGGCCGTGCGTCCACTTCCCGCATCAGGAGCTGGCTGATACCGAAGATGGCATTCATAGGCGTGCGGATCTCGTGACTGGTTTCGCGGACGAAGATGCTTTTGGAAAGATTCGCATGCTCCAGTTCTCCCACCAATAGTTTGAGGCCGTGGTTCTTTTCCTCCACTTCCCGGTAAAGCCGGTTGGCGTTCTTTTCATAAAAGTAAATGACCAGTATGTTGAGGAAAAGTACGGAGATGATGGCGAGCCAGCGGAAGAGGAAGCGGGTCTGCGGATCTACCGGGATCGGTTTGAAAGCGCCTGTATAAAGATTGTATTCCAGCAATAGCAGGCAAAGGCAGGTAATACCGATGCAGCATATCCTTATCAGTCGCTTTTTAAAGACAAGCAAAGAAGCGCTCACCAGGAACACCCCCAGTAGCTGCACCTCCACCGTCATCCCCAGCCGCAGCCCGAAATATACCGCAGCGACGTTCTGGGTAAGATACATCAGAATACCCGCAATCCCGTAATGCCCGCCGGCATTCAGTACCATGACGAGGGCAAACAGCAGGCCTTCTATCAGCGCGGGGAAAAGGATCCAGTTGCTTCCGGACAAAAGGTAGAAAACAATGCCGGTCGCCACTGCAAGACATCCGGTGGCCAGGCTCAGGGAATTAACGATCACAACGGTTTTCCCGGCTTCTGCATGTACATCCCGGACGCCCGTCTTTCTAGCTAAATCGATAACATCCGTCAGGTTCATAATTCTTTATTTAAGCATTGATTGCTTAGCGATTGTACGGCAGGAAGATATGATTCCGCACATGAATTGACCCTCTACTGTAATTTAGGGAGAATTGGGGGATTTTGCAGGGATTATTTTGGGGGCGCAAAGGAGTTTGTGCAATGATATGCGCAGCATTTTCATTTCCACTCTAAATAAAACAACAGCCACTCGTATAATTACTCAGGGTGGCTGTTGTCCATGTTTAAACCATTAGCGCCACTTTATAAAAAATACGATAATAGAAAGCCAAAAATGAAAACGATGTGAATGATGAAAATATCAGATCTAACATCCGGTTTATGAAAAACTCCCCTAAGAAAATTCAGAGTAGGAGAATTCCCAGTCAAAAAACAAGACAATACATTCAGTAATAATAGATAAAAAATGAAGTCTGCTATAAAGTTTAAGGCAATTGAACTTTGATTTATATTTATTGTCCTTTTAAAGATAGGAAATAGCAACATGCTTGCGACTGCCTGAACCACATAAAACCAAAAAAGGTAAGCAAATGTTTCCATTGGAATCAAATTCAAAGCAAACTTACATATCATCAAAAAGGCGAACGATAGCAAACTATAGATCAATGCGAATCTAAATCCTTTCTTCACAAGTTCAAATTAACTTAATAGCTATGATTTAATCTTATAGTTAGAGTTAATTTCAAGTAGCTACTCTTAGTTATAGCCGAGATAGTTTTATAGGTACAAGGAGTTATTTGATAAAGGAAGAGAGTCGGAACTATCACAAGCAACTCAATGATGTTCTAATTTTCAAGAGAAGCTCCGCCAGGTAGCATTATACAAGGTAAACGGAATTCCAATACTGCGCCATAATACAAATAAACTGCGTAAATCCGGCACAGTCTCTTCCTTTAACAGAAACATATACTCTTTTTTGTTCCCCTCACTAATGAAACTCAGGTAATTATCCACACCTTGCTTCATCATTATTGACTTAAAATGGAAATTGCCCTCAACCTCAAGAAGATGAACCTTTAATCGACTTATATTTGATATCTGGAATGCAAGCTGATTCTGTTGATCATCGACAATTATTACATCGCTTGTTAATTTAATTGTCCCGACAACATCATATGTCTTCATCAATTGCGACGGGATACTGAACACACAAAGAAGAGCAAGTAAAATCAGTGTTGCATTCCCTGACCAGAAAAAAATACTAACCAACCCCAAAAGCAGTGTGACAAATGTCCCCGTATAAAAAATCTTGAATATTAGTGTCTTTTTACGCTTAATTAATGGTAATACCAACATTGTGAAAATTCATTTTGCTCTTTGATACCTGAAGTAATGCAATTAAATATCCTGTACATTATATAAAAAGAAGCAGTGCGGCTACCAAGTCAAAAATAATGATAAACGTTTCCTCACCTAATCCATCGGATGAAAAAGAACGGTGAATGGAATACGGCAGCAAGTTAAATATACTTGCGTGATCATCACTTACAACAAAACTAAAAACGCATATTCAAGATAACAACAAAGCCCCGCGCGATCTGCGCGAGGCTTACTGTTAGAGTCCATTCACTTTAAATCATTTATTATTATCTCTATGAAAAAACCCTCTCCGATAGCTGGTTGTGACAACTCGTCAAAGGTAAATTTTTTACCTACTACAAGATAATGAGGCGGAATACTCCCATCTAAAAAATTAACTTCAACTATAGCTTTCTCTCCCGGAGAAAGCCTATCCCTATTCACCAATATTATTTTGCCTGAGATTGCAGTGTGATCGTTCAGACCATTAAATGCAGGCCGGTATCCAGTAGTAATTGGAGTTTTACGTCCGCCCTCAAATAATTCTATTTGTGCTAATACCCTTATCATAAATCAATTCTTAAAAGCCTCCAAAGCCCGGTTTGACATAAGGAGTAAAATTCAACGTCTTAACATTTTTTACTGAGTTCAACATACCAGATGGTACTTTAACCGCATTCATTCCGTCCAAAACCTTTTTCTCTGCAAAGCGGATTGTCTGTGCTGGAACCTTTACTTGAATAATAGTATTTGGCACCCCATCAAAACCAAAATTATTTCTTCCGAACCGAGCTGCATCTTCTACTGTAGTTGCAAATAGCTTACCACTTTCATATCCTGTAGCCGAATTTACCCTAAGTCCATTAGCAGCAATATCACTCAATTCTGCTTGTGAAACAGACCTGTATAAAGTAGTCGCTCTTGCTTGTCCCAAAAGTTTAAATACTGGGGGCAGTGGCACCAGGATAGCTTCTGCCGCTACATATTCTGCTGTACCAGGATAGGGACGAGGGCTTCTATTACCATTAGAGAGTGCTGTGGAAGCAAGGTCTCTATCATACGCCGTATTTTCCAAAGTATTCCCAAAATCGGGTCGCCCATTTTCTCTAAAGTAAAGGTTTCGTGCACTGGCCGTTGCAGCTACACGCCCAGATTCAGGGTCTACTGTTTGATGGTTAATCGTATAGCTAACACGAATTTTCTTGCTGTGTTTATTCTTAATCTCTACATCGTAATACCCGCCGGCTTTTTCTAACTCTTCAACTGCTGCTCTCGCTGCTTGTCGTTGTGCAGATGTGGAGCCAAATAACCCAAAGAAGTAGTCACCTAAAGGGTCTTGATGACTTATCGGATTATTCCCCATGCTTGCGTAAGGGCTCTCTGCAAGTGAAGCATCTGTCTTAGGGTCAACCTGCCACCATCTACCAATCTGAGGATCAAGTTCTCTGAACTTTGCATCATAATCTTCCAGCCCAAATTCTCCAATCTTTTCAATACCGTTATACTTATAGCGATTCTCTAATGATCCAACTGCCTTTGTACTGATACCCTCCATCGTCAGCCCAAACGGATAATAATGCGTCTCCTCCAACACCGGCCCCGGATTGGAAAGCACCGTTACATTGTCAAAGAACACATCCTGCGGGGTTTCATTGCTGGTATAAACATACAGGAAGCCGCTCTTCTGCATCACCATCTTATCCTGCGCCAGCGTCTGCAATTGATCCGGCTGCGCCTGTACCTGTTTAACCCCGCTGTTTTCTTCCACTAATTTAAACTGATCGTCGAACAACACAAAATTCAGATACGCTTTCGGGCGGTTGGTCTGATTACCCTGACCGGGCTCTTTCTGTTTTAACCGCTGATATTCATTGCCATAAAAGCGTTCCGTGAAAGGTGTATTATTTCGGCCGCCGCCATGCACGCCTTCGGCCTGCGTTGCCTGTCCGTTACCGAAGGCACTCGCCAGCGCACGGGCCATATCGGCTACAGGTGCTGTGGACTTGTTGCCAGGGTTCCCAATGGATTTATAGAACGCCCTCGCCCCCACGCCAATCGTATCCCCCGCCATTACCCTCAACACCAGGGACGGGCCAATTTTCCTTTCAGGGTTGCTTCCGTTCAGCCTGGCCACATAGGCATTGCTCTGAACAGTCGGATCCTGCGGATAACCAACGGGTTTCGGCGTTCTGGTAGCATCTACATTAGTAAACAGCGCGCTCTCCGTTGCCGCACGCTGTGGCTCCATCGTGGCGGTGTACATGGAAAAATCCGATTGCTCGGTAAGCACCATGCGCACATTCCCCAGGTGATCTTTCACAAAATAATCGTACACATAGGTCAAAGGCTGCCCGGATTTCTGCACCGGTCTTATCCGCCCTTCTTCATGTGCAATAAACTGAAGACTGTCATTCTGATAAATGGTACTTCCAAGATAGCTGGTGGTGGTAACGCGAATAGGATTCGCTGTACTGTCGGTTACAACCTTCTTTAATTTGATGCCGGATGCATCATACACATAGTTAATAGTACCCTTTCCATTGATATGCACGCTGGTGGGCAGGTTCAGGATATTGTAAGTGATCCTGTCGATATTCTTGTGATAATCTTCCGTGAGGTTACCGTTGACATCATAGTTATATGCCTGTGTAGAAGCGGGGTTCTGGTCTTTGAAGTCTCCCAGGGTGCTGGAAGGATCATTGGCAGCGTCTGTCACTTTTACGAGCTGGTTGCTGTTGGACTTGTAGGCGTAAGTCAGCTGATCGATTACGCTGCTGGTTCCGCTCTTCATTCCCTTCTGCGTCATCGCACCGATATTCCCGTTCGCATCATAAGTGAGACCACTCACGCTGAAATCTATCAGCGGGTTTTTAGCCCACCCGCTTCCCGGGTTCTCGTTAAAATCGGCTGCCAGCAACCTGTTGGCAGCATCATAGCCAAAATTATACGCCCTCCAGCGGCCATCACCGGCGCTCCGCCAGGTCATCGATGAAATATTGCCATTGTATTGGGATGTGGCACCCAGACCGTCGTCATAATGTAATGATGTCCCGAAGTAATGCCCTGAACCCGTGGTCGCAAAGTTCTTATTAATGCCTCCTAACCAGCCGCGGATATTGTAATTGTACTCGAGGCTTTCCAGGTTATTCCCCAGCGTTTTGCGGGATATCTGTCCTAACTCGTTGTACTCCTGTTGCCCGACAGCTCTCCTCCACGTTGGTTCATCGTTCAATTGTTTCTCAGTGCTGGTCAGCCGGCCATTCCGGTCATATTTGAAAACTGTCAGCAGCCGGGCGTCCTGGATGGTTGCACCCAGCGGGTTCTGATAGCTGGTGTAGCTGGATATTACTTTCCCGGAGAAATCATACCGGTTTGTGATAATGTCTTTCCCTCCGTTGATGTTATCGCTGATCACCTGCAACAATCTTCCTTTACTATCATAATAGTTGACAGCGGTCAGCCATTGATCCGTATCCAGTATACGCGTCTTTTTACCCGTAGTCAGTCCATTCGTCAGCGTAGTAGCGCTGGTGGGCGTTTCGGGTGCCGTACTGTTCCCGGATTCAAGCTTACTGAGATAAGCGGTGTTGAAAGACGGGGCTGCAGATGGATATTGATCGTAGTAAGTGTAAGACAATGGATACAGCTGATTGTCCTGAATACCAGGCAGCGGATTGTTCACGATGGTTGTGACAGCCGTTCCGGCCATATTGGGGTCGATCTCTGTCTCAAAAACTTCATTGTTCCCACTTTCAAAGCCGTTGGTGAAAACGATTTCTTTCCTCGCTTTGTACTGTGCAATTGCCGGGTCCCTTGACGGAACGACCAGCATCTCTATGGCGGGGAGCGTAGTGGTGATAGCGGAACTGCCGGTAACATTGTCCAGCCCGGCCTGCAGGGTCTCCCGGGTAGCGGAAGACAGATACAGTGCGGTCTCTACAGGTCTGTTCAGATCATCATAAAAAGTAACCAGCCAGCGGTTGTTGTTCTTCTGGCTTCCATCTCTGCTAAACACAAGCCTGTCCCTCACATCGTACACCATTTCCACGGCGGCAGCACCGGGGACTTTCTTCCATACCATCCTTTTCCTGGCGTCATATGCATATTGAAAGCACAATCCGTTGGCTAACTCAGGATCAGTAAGGCTCCAGCCGTTGTTCTTGATCATGTCGATGGCCTTCGGAGACAACACAAACCGCAACTGGTCCAATTCATCATACACATAATATGTGCAAAGCCAGCCATCATGTTGAGCGGAAGGGCCTGCATCCAATTGCACTTTTTTCAGTATTACCTTTCCCTGTTTATCCTTGTATTCTATTGCATATTTATCGTGCTCATCAATGGTCACCTGTTTGAGCAGCGCACCGTCATCATAAACGCTTGTCGTAACAGGCACACTTCCGGATGCAGCAGCGATCTTCCATATCCTTACTCCTTCCGTTGCATTGTTGCCGCCGGACTGCGACTGCGTTCCACGATTACTTCCTCCCCAGCTGTTTCCCGGAGCAAGTACCTTCTCCACCCTGTTCAGCGGTGATTCCTCGAAAATGGTTTTGGAGTAGAAAGTCCCCTCGCCCGGAAATTTCCCGCTCATAAAACTGTTATACTCCGTCAACGGATCGTTCTTGAATTTTCCGGGAGTACTGGAAGACGCATAGGATTGATAAGCAAATGGCTGCCTTCCGGCATTGTCATATACAATGGGCTGTACAACATCCGCACCGGCCGCTGAACCTTCCTTTACAACGGTCTGAATGCTTCGCCCAAGCCCGTCGAAATAGTTCGTGGATTGTATCTTGTCGCTGCCGGGTGCAGCTTCTGCTTCATAAGCCGAGTGAATGCCAGGTTTGAGAAGATCATACGTACGTACATAGTTTTCGTTCTCATAGTTCAACGAAACATATTCATTGACCATTACCTCGGATACATTGGAGTAGCTGGAATAGGGTCCGCATTTGGCTACTCTGCGGTAAAATGTGCGGCTGTTCACCTGAGCCGGTGTAAAGTTCGCGGAAACGGCACCGGGAATATCGAAAAAGGCAAGACTGTCGTAGGACTGCTGCCATTGATAGCTGACCGCCGTTCCGCAATCCCCTCCGCTTCCCGCAGTACCGGTGATGCCTCCGGCCGGGGTACCCATGGGAATGGTTTGGGTTGTTGGGGTGAGGGAGCCTGGATTCAGTGCCGGTAAGGCAATAAACTGCACCGGATCTGTGTATACTGTTTCTACAAGCGTAATGTTCGGGGAGTATTTTGAATAGTCCGATGTTACAGCCCTACGGTACGAAACCGTGCCATTCATTACCGGAGGTGTAAGGTTCTCTGTACCAACACCCATATCTTCCCATACACCCGGCGTCACGGACTGTTGCCAGCTGAAATCCAAAATACCATAGCCCCCTCCCGCTCCGGAAACAGTTAACTGGGGAGGAGCAATTCCATTGGGAATGGACGTGGTGGTCGGATAAAGGATATTCCCCGGCCGGAGCGTGTCCCTGATCAATGTTTGAAACTCCAGCTCGTAAGTGGTACTGGTACCGAGGTCCATATAACGGTAGATCACGGTTACAGTAGCTGTACCTCTATCGGCGTTCACACGAATACTCGTATAGGTGCCGCCGTCATAATCAGCTATCTTGGTTCCTCCCCGCACTTCCCAGGTTCCACCACCTAAAGAAGTCTGCGGCACATCCCAGTTCCGGTAAATGAGTGCAGAAGAACGATACCCCACAACCGTACCCGTTACTCTGGGCGTTTGGGCAAACACACCGATACCATTCAGCAGGATAACAATCAAAAAGGATATTCGATATATAGTATAATTCATAGATAGATCGGATTAAAGTGATGAACCGGCGCTTTTCTTAAAGTTGTACTCGTAAGATTTGAGAACGCTCTTATCTACATCCAGCAACAATTGCAAACGCCCCCATGCATCATAACGATAGTGCGTGATAACGTTTGAGGCAGAGCACTGGCTGCTCATCCCTACATGCCGCTCATATGTTTGTGTGGTCATCTGGGCATTAACCGGGTACAGACGCAGTTCATCAATGGTAATTCCGTTTCCGGTAAGGCATATGGAAGTGGTGTTGCTCGGAAGCAGATGCTCGTAGTAAGTCCAGCCATTGCCGCCTGCCTGCGTACGCTGTATCGATCCGGATACACTCAAACTTCCGTTCCGGCTCCAGTACGACACGATGTAACGGTTATATGCGGGAAGTCCATTCCGGCATATATTATCGCCTGACTGAAAAGTAAAGGAAGTATTCCCGGTCGCAGCCTCCAGGCTGTTACGTGACACATTGCTTACCTGCCAGCCTCCGTCAGCATTTGTTTCGAAACTGGTATAAGCGATGGATGCGCTATCTGCATTCACAACGATCGCCACAGGATACATCTTGTCATAATCCCATATATATGCTTTCTTCTCATGCCCGATCACATTAGCTTCAAGAATGTTACCCTGAACATCGTATCTACCCACTACCGTATACGGTTTATAGGCAGGATCTTTCACGATCCGCCCCTGAGATAACCTGGCATCACTGAAATTCGTCAAAGGAGCAGCAAGCTCTATTTTATAAATCGTATCCACCAACGGCACATCCGAACGATAGTGTATAAAGGATGAGCCAAGCAATTCAAGGGTACTGGTCCCCTTGTCAATCTGGTAACTTGACTGCTCCACCGGCGACAGCAGCATATTCTTCTTCAAAAGCTGTAGAACGCCCATGGTCAGCGGATCTGTAGCAGTTCCTCCTTCAAACAGCTTCGGATACCTGTTCACTGTCATCAGCGTGTCTCCGGTGGAATTCAATGTTTTAACGGCAGTAGGTTGTGGCAGGAACCGTAACCCGTATTCATGAAACGTTTTATTCTCTACAGCAGTTCCACCGGGCAGGTTACCGATGCTTGTCTGAATGGTTGCTACCGGATGATACCAGCTGGTATCTATGTAATAATCTGTCTGATCAGTATTGATCAATTTGAATATACCGTCCTTCTTACTATACGTCCTTTCTTTCAGCAAAAGTCCTCTTTGCCAATGAAGGCCGGTATTTGTAAAATCAAACTCCTTCTTTCCATGCTCACCGTTATCTCCATATTCCACTGTCACATTACTATAGCCGACATACGAAGCGAACTCGTCCTGCATGGGGTACCCTGTATTGGCGCTGATCACTTCGTAGGATTGTTGAAGTATGGCAGCATCGAAAAAATCTGGTATTTCAATATAAGTACTGTTATCACTCTGTACGCTATTATATCTAAATACTTCCACCGCTTGACCATTCCTTATTTCCGTCTCTTTAGAAGCGATAAGCTCCCTTGTTGGAAAAGGCATTCTCACGGTACTACCAGGGCGGTAAGCGTGCTTGGGTGTGTTCACATTCATTTCATCGCGTGAATAATCCGATGGCGTGGTTGTTAACTTCCCGCTTGACTTGCCAGGCTGATCAAACTGATGATACTTGTAATACTTGACAATGTCATTTGCATGATTCCTTCCATCATATTCCACCACTTTCTTCACCCTGATCCCCGCTGCACGGTAGTTGTATGCAGGTAAAGAAGGAGCTGTGGTAAATCCCGGGTCATGAATGATCAGGCGGCATTTTGCCCAGTCCCAGTTATCGCTTGTGGAAGTATTCTTTATTGTAAAACGGTAGATCCCATTCGGTAGGAATTTCGACCCGGTTGTTGCTGTAAAAACCGAATCAAACGTTACGGCTTCTACTTTGATCTCATATGGTCCGGCATCAGTTGTACCGGGCAGGTATCCGTACTCAAAACGCGCCATTTTCCCATATCTGCCGCTGATCCGTTGTCTTGAGTTGATGGTGAAATAGTATGGCCCGATCTCTGTATAAATGTCTTCTCTAAGTGTTCCGCCACCACCCGTCGGAACTGTTTTGGGTACTATCGGATATTCTATAACGGTCTCCCCGTAAGGGATTCCATTATATGCGTATTGAGAGGGATAAGGGTTCTCGGATACGGTATTCGATTCGTACTCAAATGTGGTGTATCCGCCTGTGGGATAAGTGATCTTATTCAATACCGCACTCAATGGCCCCAGGCTGTCCGCCAGCCGGTTAACAGCGGGTGTCTGCCAGGTGACAGCCCTGCCGGAGGGGCCCACCGTATGCGTCATCGGCGGAATAAGGAACTGGTTGGGCGCACCATTATAGAATCCCCACAGATCCTGTGAAAAAGACGACTTCTCCGGAAGATCATTTTCGTTATACTCGAACCGGTAACGTTGAGGAGTGTACGCAACGTTTCCGCCTATATCTACAGAATCCAGTCGCATTCTGTAAAAAATAGAGTTATTCACAGGGCTGGTTCCCCTTTTCTCGAAATACTTCGTCTCAAAATAGCTTTGATAGAATGTCACTTTCCTGAGTATCACCTTTTCGCCATTCCTGTAATAGAAAACGTAAATATTGGTCAGCTTGCTATCCCCCACAATATCTTTGCGAGCACCGGCATAAACAAACTCCACACGCAGACCATTGGAACAGATTATTTCCTGTATATGTGAAGCACTATGAAATTCACGGTCTACTGAATCGGTTACAATCCCCCCTGCTCTCTTATGAAAATAAGGGGAAACAGAATTTTTCGGAAAGAAAATAGATTCATTGAATCCGCCGGTATTATATATGTATGATGCACCATAGTTAAATTTAATTTCCTGGCCGTTCGGGGTTACTACCTTCTCCAGGTAGGCTGTAGGATCCGTTTTCCTGTAGAAAGAGTTATTGCCTGCATAAACCGCGGTGTTGAAATAATACTTGATGCCGGCTTCATTAATCACCGCGCGATCCTCCGGAGATGTTGCGGCTAGTGTCATCGGGGGAAACTGCACCATCCGGCTACTGTCATCCATATGGAATTTGAGTTTGATCCCCGGTGCGGATACATCCAGAGTCGGGGATCGGGGTCGGGCATAATACATAAGCCCATTTATCACTGTTACCGGGTTGCCATAACCATCTACCGTATTAACAGTCGATGATGTATTATAGAATTCAGGATTCCATGTTCTAACCGTATCATACCTCGGCGCCCTCTCCCTGTCGAATCCTACTCCGCCGGCGTTCAGCGCCCATCCCAGCCCTACATTCGAAGCGCCTTCATCTACCTTGATCCCGCCTGCATGATATGCAATGGAAATAGGCAGTTTGAAGCCGTCTATCTCTATTTCATAGATCGGGATATTGATAACGGGTATCCCCGTATGCAAATTCACCGGCATTTCAGAGAATTTACCAAGTGTTGAGATAGTGGGGCTAACCGGTTTGATGTCCGTTGTTATCTGGCCCTTAGTAATTTGAGGAAGCAAACAAATGCATAGTCCCGTCAGGAGATGAACAAACCTCCTTTTCTGTAACTTGATCATACAATTATCAATTCTTTACTTTTTCAATTTCGTTTTTAAATCCTTCATGTCTTTCTTCAGCCCCTCAATTTCCTTTTGCTGCTGAATGATATACAACATCTGTTCTTCTACTTTCTGCAACAGTTTTTTATTCATCTCACCGAGGTCTATTCCCTGTTCTGCCACCTCCCCGGCCGAAGGTATCCCCGGCAGATGCTTGTGCTCCTTCACATATCGTTCCAACTCCTGCAGGCTTGGCATCCTATAATCCGGCTCGAACACGAAATCCGCCCAACCGGTTTGGGTGACTTTTATCTTTCTTGCCTTCACATCACCGTTCACCTGTAATTTGTAATTCACATCATCGGTGGTGGTATTGATCAGCATATTTCTGTTAGGTGTGAGGCGCATTACTTCATCCGTTCCGTCTCCTACACTGAACCACTTGTCTCCTGCAGCTCTTGCGCCGGTAGTAGCGGGTTTTACATGAAACATGGTACCAAGATTGTTGGACATCACAATTGCATTGCTACCATCCAATGTCGTTACACCGAAATTTATTCTTTCTGACGTACTCCTGTCGGCCATTGCATTATTTCCGAGAACGGTAGCTGCTCCGGAAACTGTTTCGCCCAATGTGACATAATTATTTACAATGTAACTCTGGCCTCTGTAGCTCAATCGTACATCTCCATTTACCCGCAGGCCCACATTCGAATCATCAACAGCATTGTTGATCAACATCCGCCCATTCGTTTTCAATACAGTCGCACCCAGCCACATCGGTGCGTAGGTCAATGTACTGCCACGTTTGAAGTTCTGTATGATCGCTTCACCGTTATTATCATAAAACAACTCCAATCCGTCAATACTCTGCAATTTGTTTTGTCCATTTATCTTAATGAAGTTGTTTGTCGTATTCCCGTTGTCGGTTACGGACTGAAGTGTAGGCGTCTGTGCCTTAGCGGTAAACAAACCAAAGGCTAACAGCCCTGTGAGCAAAATTGAATATTTCATAAGTGCATCTGTTTTAACAAACTAAAAATTATATCCTACCCTGAATTTGATAGGATCAGTGCGTGGAACCTGCTGATTATACAGGAAATCAAACAACAGCATCAGGTTTCCTTTCAGCTTGTTATTGATCTTGTATTTTTTGCTGATCCCCAGCAAAGCGCTGCGGGTCCAGCTTTTCGGGTTATACAATTGCGTTGCTGATGTAAAGGGTATGTTGTAGTTGTATTCAAATCCGCCGTTGACAAAGAAAGTGCCTTTGAGTTTGTAATCTGCAAAAGACCGTAATCCTACTCCCTGATGAGAGATACGGATATTATCAAACCCTGTCCCGAGACCTACTTTGTAAGAAGCGCCTACGCCCACTATCCCGTTCTTATTGTATTTATACCCTACCTGCCCGGCAACATCGCCGGTAGTGGGGAAGTATTGCGAAGATCGCTGGAACTGCAGGTTGGTGCCGAATTCCAGCCGTTGTAAAAAGCTTTTGGTCTTCATCTCCTTCGGCTTAAAATCCGGCATATCCGCCGCATTGTCCAGGTCCGGGAAATTCTTTTTCAACTCATCGAACTGAGAACGGGCCGCCTGCATCTGCTGGCTCACCGCCTGCCGTCCTGCAGGTCCGGCGCTGCCAATGCGCTGCTGGATGAGTTGCTCCACTTGTGTGCGGGTTTGTAATCCGGCAAGACTTTGCTCCAGGTTCTCGCTCCCTCCACCGCCGGCTGACAGGTTAAACAGGCTGGCCAGCTGGGAATTGCGCTGCAGGAAATCCTTATACGCAGGCAGCTTCTGCAACAGCTCCATGGCCTTGGCCTCTGCCTTCTTTCTGTCCTGGAATACGGATTTATATTCGTTCAGCTGCTGAGCATAGTAATAAGCTTCTTTATTGATCTTTTGAAGGTCTTTTGTGAGGCCTGTATATTGACTGAGCTGCGCCTTCAATAATTGTCGCCGTTCCCGGATATACTGTTTGATCTGCTCTGCCTGTTGCAATTTGGATTGCAGCTGCTTCACGCTCTCCATAGAGCCTTTCAGCTTTTCTTCCGCACCTTTTGCCTTCCCCAGCAGCTCCTTTGAATCTTTCAGGAAGCCCAATGAATTCTGCAGGGTATCGAGATAACCAAAGTATTGACCGTTGAGTGCTTTTTCATATTTGGCCGTCTTGCTCCGGAGCTTTGTTTTCAGGCTGCCGAGAGAGTCGATGGACTTGCTGAAGATGTTCTTTGCGGCCAGGGAATCTATCTTCGATAATTTTTCCTGCAGCTTCTTCTCCTGCCGCATCATACGATCCAGCGCCCTGGCGGTACGTTTATCCACCTGCTTTTCAAGCTGGCGGCTTTTATGATCGATCTGATGGAGATATTTCCGGGGAACCTGGGTGGTGCGGGTAACAAGACTATCCTGCGCCTTCACGGGTAAGGATAAAGCAAACAATATAGCAATTCGTATGATCATTTCCGGTATGAGATAAATATGGGTTACAACTATATATTACTCCAGGCCTTTCTTCTTCTTTTCCTTTCCCTTCATCTTCTTCAGCACCTTTTCCTCATTCAGGATATCAAGGTACATCAAACCATTCACATGATGAAGTGTGCAAGATAAATAATAAATAAAACGTTCGCCAATAAAATAATCCACCGTCACGGTATCTTTTGCCAGTCGCAATCTTTTATGCGGTTCTCCAAACAGATCCACCAGCTCTGCTTCCGTGCAGGCGGTTTTGATCGGAAGCCCAAGCGCCGCTAACACCTTTCCGGGCATTTCGCTGTTATCTTTCGTGAAATCGAGCGAGATCGCCCTGGTATCGTCCGGGTCCGAGGCCGGGCGGAGGAACGTATTGAATCCTGACAGCTCACCGATCCACAGTTCTCCCATGAAATCATAACTATCCACTTCCCGGTAGTCAGGACCGTCATAAAAATCGCTCAGGCGGATGTGACGAAAATTTTCATACGCAATGATATCCATACAAATGTTCTTTTAGTACCGGGGTGAAATATCAACCGCATGGCGCATGCAACGAACCCTGCTTCCTGTGGGGCGTTTGGAACGGGAATTGGAGGTTAGGGACCGGGCTTGCATAGGTTGGGCGGTATAGATCATCCAACGCATAAATATACCGCTATTTCTCACATTTTAAAATGAGAAATGAAACTACGGTCTGATACATAATACTTTATATTAATATCTTCTTTGTCCGTTCTTTCAGGAATGCGATCACTTCTTCCTCTGACTGATAACGTTCTCCGATATTTACGAAGTGGCGGGCGAGGAGATCGTAGCGTTTCGTGATGAGATAGATGAATACATGCAGAAAATGGATCCCGTCGAACACGATAGCATCATTATCCACATACTCCTGAAGCGTTCTGCGGAAATAAACCGGATGTTCGGTCCAATGCATGGAGGGTTTAGCATGATGGCTGGTATGATAGCCATCGTTCCAGCATTTGTGGTTATACTTCGTATTGATGCAGGTAATGCTGTTCTTATAAGGATTGGACGGGTCTTCCGCACAAATGAATGCATGCTGGGCCCAGTTCCCCAGCATCATAATAACGCGGGAAATGGCGAATGGAATGATGAACACAACCAGCGTAGCCGGCCAGTTCACGAAAGACAGTCCCACACAACCGGCCACGAACAGGAACTCTCCTCTTACAGAACGGATCAGCAGCTTCTTCCGGCGTTTGCGCACAAAATAGGCAGCGAGGTAAAAAATGCCGGCGAAAAAGAAACTGGAAAGATAACGGGAGAACCCCAGCAGGGAATCCCGCTGATAACCCATTGTGCTGCTGTCATCTTCCGGCATATTGTTTTCTGGATGATGCATGCCGATATGATGACTGTAATATGTTTCAGGCGTCTGACCAAAGAGCGGTCCGATCACCCAGGGCAGATAATGGTTCAGAAAACCATACTCTTTCTTAAATAATACCCGGTGACTGGTACAGTGTAACATCAACCCGAATGGTCCCTTGAACACAAAATTGTTCAGCACCAGATAAACAGCAGCCAGCACGCCCCAGAGCCAGCCGCTGATGAAAGGCAGATAAAGCAGCACGGCAAGTGTCAGCAGACTGAGTGTGATACGGAGCGTCAGGTGAACAAAAGGCAGATCGCGTTCATCCCGGATGAGGGACCTTAAGAAACGATCCGCAGCAGATTCCTTCTCCGGTTTCAGGTATACGGGATCTGAAATGTTGGCACTAAGTAAGAGCATAACAGGTTGTGCTGTTTGATGGCAAGGTCAATATAGCAAGAAATTCCCGTAAATCCTGTAAATGAAGAATCCTTGTATCAAAATCCTTCCCCGCCCATGTCGCCACCATCACCTTCTCCTCTTCCTTTCTTTTTGAAAAGATGCGTATCCATTTTACCGAAACGCCAGCTCAGGTTCACCCGCAGCTCCCGGGAAACACGCTTGCGGTAACGCTCGGATTCGGAAAGCGTTGTTTTGGTCCGGCTCAGGTTCCGGTCTGTATTGAAAAGATCATTCAGGCCAAGGGATATGGACAAATTCTTCTTTGCCAGCAGATCCTTCTTCACAGCGGCATTCACCTGGTATTGCGGCGCCTCTTCGCCCTGCGGCAGGATGCGTTTGGATTCATATTCCCCGGTCAGTTGCAGGGTCAGGCTCCATGGCAGTTTGGTATTGCTGTTAATCTTGCCGAACCATACGAAACCCTGATTACTGAGATTGCCGGCATTGATCTTCGTTTGTGCCAGGTTCACATTGGTCATGATGTCCCAGAAAGCCGTCACCTGGTTGCGCAGGGTCAGTTCCGCGCCAAATGAATTACGGTGACTGGCATTCACGGGATAACTGAGCAATACCTGCCGTTGTTGCCCATCCAGCACCAATGTGGTATCCACATAAAAAGTGGTCATGGCATTATTCGTATTCCGGAAATAGACGGATGCAAGGATATGATGTTTCCGGGCGATGTCTTTCAGGTAAGAAAGCTCGAAGGAGTTGGTGAATTCCGGTTTCAACGCAGGATTCCCCCTTCTGGCAGTTTGCGCGTTGTACTCGATGTTCGGCAGGAGATCGCGGAACCAGGGGCGCTGGATGCGGCGACTATAATTAAGTTGCAACTCGTGCCCGCCTTTCAGTTTCTGGGAAAGGAACACGCTTGGGAAAAGTCCTATCGGGTAATCGATCTTGTAGGAAGCTCCTTTGACATTGCGCATTTCACCGTCGTAAAAGGATTGTTCCGCCCGTAAACCGGTCTGAAAGCCAAAATTACCATATCCGCCGGTGTAGCTGATATAGGCAGCATTGATCATTTCGCGGTAATGATAATTATTGGAAAGGGCGGAGTCATAGCGGAATTCGCCGGTGCTGAAATCTTTTCCATAGGTATTCAGCAGGTTGTTGAAAACGCGGGCGGTGGTACGCAGCCCTGCTTCGATCTTCGACTTCTCTCCCAGCGGATTCACAAAATCTACCTGCCCGGTGTAATAGGTGGTATTCCCGTTTCCTTTACCGTAGCGAAGTTCAGGCTGGTTAGGAGCAGTGATCTCCTCGTGCTGCATATTGAAATATTGCAGGTTGTAGTTGTTGCTGTTGGTATTATTGGCCCGGTTATAGGTAAAGTCCGCCGTCAGTTCCCGGCCTTCTTTTGTGAACGTTCTTTTATAACCGATCTGGGTGGTATAATTGCGAAACCTGTTCCGGCTGTCGTTCCGTCCGTTCCCATAGCGAACGCGGTGCTGATGTTCATCGAGGTCAAACACCGTCTGATCGTTGAGGTTATTGAAATCGCCGCCTGTCAGACCTTCCGATATGGTGATGGTATTGCGGTTATCCAAAAAACAGTCGAAACCAATGCGCCCGGATTGGAAAGTGCGCCCGAAATCGCCTTGCTGGTATTGATCGAGATAGGTGGTGGTGTCTTTAAAAAGATTCTTGCGGAACATATGCTGCTGCATCGGCGATCTCCGGTCACGGATGCTGTAGTTTACGAAGAAGTTGATCCTGCCCTGGCGGATGTTGAGGTCCAGGCCGCCATTGGTGCTTCCCGTGGTACCGATGCCCGCTGTCACGAGTCCGTTGATCCCCGCTCTGCGGTTCTTCTTCAGCACGATGTTGAGGATGCCGCTCATGCCTTCAGCGTCGTATTTGGCCGAGGGGTTCGTCACCACTTCCACGTTGGCGATGGCTTCCGCCGGGATCTGATCGAGGGTGAGCGTGCTGGGGCGTCCGTCTATGAAAATAGTAGGACTGCCATTGCGAACGGTCACGTTCCCGTCGATGTCCACATTCACAGAAGGCACCTGCCGCAATACATCCGTAGCCGTGCCTCCCACACTTGCGAGATTCTTCTCCACATTAAAGACCCTTTTATCTATCTCCATGGTGAATGCCGGCTTCTCTCCCACTACTTCCACTCCTTTCAGGGATTTAGCAGTTGCTTTCAGGCGAATATTCCCCACGTCTGCAGTATTCTTTACTGTTACATTCCGGAAAAAGGTTTCGTAACCGATGAAGTATATTTTGAGCAGATATGTTCCCGGCTTCAATCCCCTGAAGTCAAAATCCCCGTTACCTTTCGAAAGCATCCCCGCCAGCAGGGAGGAGTCTCCTGTTCGCAGCAGAGCCACGGAAGCATATTCCACGGGTTTACCGGATTGCGCGTCTAATAGCTTTCCCAATATAACGGCATTGTTTCCTTCCTGTTGTTGTGCGCGGGTGATGATGTTTATGCAGAAGATGGTTACCAGCGATAAAATAACGGATTTCCTCATGTCAGCTTACACAGATTTAGATAATGCCGCCAAAAGTAGCCCAAAAAGGTTGAAGGGAGGGCAAATAATGGATGGATGGTAAATCCGGGGATGAGATATATCGATGCGTGTTTTTTGGGATGATGTGAGAAAAATGAAAGGGAATTGGAAACCTCAGATCAATTCCTTCACCATGTGCTTATACCGTCCACCTGCGAATTCCCTGAACCCTTTGACGAAGAAGCCCAGTCTTTCATAGAGGCGTTGGGCCGAGGGGTTCTCCTCACTCACCAATAACCCGGCATACCGGTGCCCTTCCTGCTTCGCCCTTTCCATCGCCGCAGCGATCAACTGCCGCCCGATCCCTCTTCCCCTGCTATCCTCAGATACGGCGATACTGTCCAAATAATACTCCCCCGCTTCCGTCTCCTTTTCAGGTATATAACTGTGCCGCAACACCGTCCGGATATGCGCCAGCACAGGTTCCCGCAATGCATCCAGCAAAGCGCCGTCATACGCTGTGATCATCCCCCCGATACGTCCGTCTTCTTCAAACACCAATGTATTGTTATAACTATATTGATTCCCTTCCTGCTGAAAGAAATACTCGAACAATGGCCGCACTACCGCCATATCCTCCGTACCTGCCAGCTTGCAGGCAATCTCCTGCATGGCCTGAAAAAGCAGCGGCACAACAGCAGACGCATCTGTAGAACGCGCAAATCTTATCATCTTCATTATCTTATGATCGCAAAATATAAAAATCTATTCCTCCGAAAAATTAATTTGGCATTACTAAACAGTGTTCATTATATTTGCATTGTAAACTTTCTCAGCATGGGGATATCTGACCGGAAGGAAAGGGAAAAGCAGGAAATGAAGCGTTTGATCATAGACGCCGCTATGCGCATGTTCGTTGAGGAAGGCTACGAAAAAACCTCCATCCGCAATATCGCGGAGAAGATCGAATATAGTCCGGGTACGCTCTATCTCTATTACAAGGATAAAGACGAACTGCTCTACGAAGTGCAACGTGAGGCATTTGGCAGACTATATGAACACTTCCTGGAAAAAGCGCCCAGTAAAAGTCCCTGGAAACGGCTGGAACAGATCATGCACGCCTATGTGAATTTCGGTCTCGCGCATCCGGACCTGTACGACCTGATGTTTATCATCCGCTCTCCTATGAAAACGGCTGAAGAGAAAGGCGACTGGCTCAATGGGGAAGCCTGTTTCAATTACCTCGTTCAATGCATACAGGAATGTATCGGGAGAAAACTGATCCGGTATACAGATGGCAGAACTGCTGCTTTGTCCCTCTGGTCCATGGGCCACGGGCTTGTGTCCCTCAACGTCCGCTGCCGGCTCAAAGTCATGCACATCAGCGAGGAAGATGTCTACAAAGGAATTGAAACAGCCATCTCCGAATACCTGAAACTCATAAAAAATTGATCGATATAAAATCGCATTTTTTTGCCCATGTACTAAACACTGTTCATTATGTTATCAAGGATCATTCTCCTAATCCTGTTTATTAATCTGCTGATTTGCAATGGTTTTGTGCATGCGCAGCAAAGCCGCCTCGATCAGTACATACAGGAGGCCTTCGCCCGTAATCAGGCACTGGCGCGACAAAATTTCCAATTGGAAAAAAGTATGTACGCCCTCCAGGAAGCCAAAGCCTTCTTCATGCCCCAGGCCGGCATCCTCGGCAGTTATACCAAAGCCGGCGGAGGCCGCACGATCGATATTCCCACCGGAGACCTGATGAACCCTGTGTACGCCACGCTCAATCAGCTGACGGGCAGTCAGAAATTTCCGCATCTGGACAATCAATCTATTCAGCTGTCGCCGGACAATTTCTACGATGCCAAACTCCGCGCCAGTCTTCCCCTCCTGAATACGGAAATATGGTATGCGCAAAAGATCCGGAAGGAAGATATTACCCGGCAGCAGGCTGCGCTGAACGTGTATAAAAGACAGCTGGTTAAGGACATCAAAACGGCCTACTACCAGTATTTCCAGGCATTGCGCGCGGTAGATGTCTATAACAACGCGTTACAACTGGTACAGGAAAACATACGGATGAACCAAAGCATGCTGCAGAACGGTATCCGCAATAACACCTCCCTCACCCGTGCGCAAACGGAAAAACAACGGACGGAGGCTGCAATCACACAGGCGAAAAATAATGTGGAAAATGCCCGCGCCTACTTCAACTTCCTGCTGAATAAACCGTTGAAAGACTCTGTCAGTCTGGATACAAGCATACTCACCGTATCCGGAAACATCCCGGTATCCGGCATCCAGTCAAGGGAAGAACTGCTGCAACTGGAAACCACCAAAAAGATGGCACTCCTGCAACAGCAAATGCAACGTTCCCTCCTCACACCAAAAGTCAATACCTTCCTGGACCTCGGCTCGCAAGGGTACAACTGGACCTTTTCCAATTCCACCCGGTATTATTTGTGGGGCGTGAACCTGCAATGGGATCTCTTTACCGGCGGCCAACGCCGGGCCCGCATCAAACAGGCCGGTGCAGATGCGGCCATGGCGCAAACTGCTTATAATGAAACGGCACAGGGGCTTCTTCTTGAACTGGATCGTGCGGCCAACAATTACCACACGGCTTATTCCAACTATCAAAGCGCGCAAACGCAATTGCAGCTCTCGGAAAAATATCTGCGGGATCAAACCCGGGTGTACCGTGAAGGGCAACTGCTGTACATAGAGCTGCTGGATGCACAGAACCAGCTCACCAATGCCCGCCTGCAACTGTTACAGGCCTGGGCGCAGGTGCAGATATCGCAGGCGGAAATCGAACGGGCGCAGGCCGGTTATCCATTACCAAACATTCCTTTTACCAATCAATAACATCATGTATATGAAACCTGACTTCCTCCGTGCTATCTTACTGCTGTCTGTTGCCGCAGCTGGCCTCAGCGCCTGCGGCCATGGTTCCGCAGCTTCCGAAATACCGGCACAGACCGCCATACCGGTGAGGCTGCTACCGCTCAACACACAGTCCAATGCCGGTTCCATCGCCGTTTCCGGCGTGTTCACAACGGATGATGAAGTATTGCTCTCTTTCAAGACGGGCGGCATCATTCAGCGCATCTTTGTAAAAGAAGGCGATCCTATCAGGCAGGGCCAAACGGTGGCTACACTCAATCCTCTTGAGATAGACGCAGCTGTGCAACAGGCGAAACTGGCTTTCGAGAAAGCCTCCCGGGATCATCAGCGCGCCACCAATTTGTATAACGACAGTGTGGCCACGCTGGAACAGTTGCAAAACAGCAAAACTGCGATGGATATGGCCACGCAACAGTTGCGCACGGCTGAGTTCAATCGCAGTCACAGTGTGATCACCGCTCCGCGCAACGGGTACGTGCTGCGCAAGCTCGCGGCAGAGGGGCAAATGGTGCAGGCAGGCACGCCTATCCTGCAAACGAACGGCGCACAGTCCGGCAACTGGTTGTTACGCGCAAGCGTAAGCAACCGGGAGTGGGCCTCCATCCGGCTGCAGGATGCCACTACCGTGGAAGTGGAATCCTCCCCCGGTAAAGTATTCAAGGGCCTCGTATCCCGCCGGTCCGAAGGCATCGATCCCGCTACCGGCGCATTTGCGATCGATATCAAACTTACCGGCGAAAAACCCTCCAACATCGCATTCGGCATGTTCGGCAAAGCAGCCATTCAAACAACGGCCAGCCACACCGGCAGCTGGGCGATCCCTTACGATGCCCTGCTGGACGGCGATGGCAGCAGCGGTTATGTATTCGTGACCAGCGACGGAAAAACGGCGCACAAAGTGAAAGTGACGATCGCGGGTATGGAAAAAGACCAGGTGATCATCAGCCAGGGACTTGAAAACGCAGGCCAGCTTATTATCTCAGGGAGCGCTTACCTGACGGACAGCTCCGCGATCCGTGTTATCCAATAACCATCAATCCCTGTCAACATGAAACCAAGCACTCATGCGAGGTTCCATCCGACATTAAAGTATAAAACATTAACGGATGAAAATATCACAATATGCCGTAAAGAATTACCAGTTCACCCTGGTGATCTTTATCATGATCGTTGCGCTGGGCATCACCACCATCCTCAATATGCCGCGCTCCGAAGACCCGGAGATGCACGCGCCCACCTACTCCGTGATCGTGGTGTACCCGGGCACCAGCCCGAAAGACATGGAAGAACTGGTAGTGGATCCGCTGGAAAAGGAAATATACGGACTGGAAAACATCGTGCGCATCCGCACCTCCATCAGCGACGGCCTGGCCATCCTCACCGTGGAATACAAGTACAGCAGCAATGTAGAGGACAAGTATCAGGAGATCGTGCGGGTGGTGAATAACAAACGGCGGGAACTGCCGCCGGACAATATGAACATCGAAGTGCGGAAGTTCCAGCCCTCCGATGTAAACATCCTGCAGATCGCGCTGATCTCGGAAAATGCGCCGCGTGATAAATTGAAATACTATGCGGACAAATTGCAGGATGAGCTGGAAAGGCTCGCTCCGCTGAAAAAAGTAGAGATATTCGGATTGCCGGAGCAGCAGGTACGGGCGGAACTGGACCTGGAGAAAATGGCGCAGATGAACATCCCTGTCAACAATGTGATCAGCAGCATCCAGAACGAAACGGCCAGTATTCCCGGCGGCAGTATAGATGCCGGCAATCGTACCTTCAACATCAAAACCAGCGGCAATTTCCATTCGCTGGACGAGATCCGGAACACGATCGTATATACCAGCGGCGGCCGAAACATCTACCTGAAAGACATTGCTAAGGTCTACTACGGATATGCAGATGAAACCTACAAGACCCGCCTGAACGGCTATCGTTGCGTATTTGTGGCGGCGGCCCAGAAAGAGGGCGAGAACATCACCAAAACACAACAGATCTATAAACCGGTGCTGGCGCAATTCCGGAAAACCCTTCCGCCGAATATCGACATGGTGGAACATTTCGATCAGGCTGCGAATGTGAACCGTCGACTGGGGAGTTTGGGGGTGGACTTTATGATCGCGATACTACTGGTGTCTATTACCTTGCTGCCGCTGGGGTTCCGCCAGGCGGTGATCGTGATGATTTCCATTCCTTTGTCCCTCGCCATCGGCATTATCCTGTTGCAACTCTTCGGTTATAACCTGAACCAGCTCAGCATTGTAGGGCTCGTGGTAGCGCTTGGTCTGCTGGTAGACGACAGTATTGTGGTAGTGGAAAATATAGAACGATGGATACTCGAAGGGCACAGCGCCCTCGAAGCCACGCTCAAAGCCACCCGGCAGATCGGCATGGCCGTGGTAGGCTGTACCGTAACCCTGATCATCGCATTCATGCCGCTGGTGTTCATGCCCGAAGGATCCGGCGATTTCATCCGCAGTATGCCGCTGGCTGTGATCTTCTGCGTGCTCGCTTCCATGCTGGTATCGCTCACCATCATTCCTTTCTTCACCAGCAAAATACTGAAACCGCATGCCGGTCACCCCGACGGGAACATCTTCATGCGCGCGCTGAAGCGACTGATACACGGCAGCTACGCCCGCTTGCTGGATAAAGCCCTGCAACGCCCGGTATTGACCATCGTTGCCACTGTACTGATCTTTGCCGGCTCACTGGGCATCTTCAGGATCATCGGCTTCAGTCTTTTCCCGCCTTCGGAGAAACCGCAGTTCATGATCAATATCACAGCGCCGCCGCAATCGAACCTCGGATATACGGACCAGGTGACGAAGGATATCGAGAAAGTGTTGCGCAGGGAATCTGCCGTGAAATATTTCGCGTCCAACATCGGCAAAGGCAATCCGCGTATTTATTACAATGTGGTGCAACGCAGCGAGCACAGCGACTTCTCGCAGATATTTGTGCAGTTGGAGGAGCATACTTCTCAAAATGAAAAAATGGCGCTGATGGAAAAGCTGCGCCGGGCCTGGACGCCCTACCCCGGCGCGAAAGTGGAAGTCAAGAATTTTGAACAGGGCCCGCCGGTAGCCGCACCGGTAGAAGTACGCCTTTTTGGCGACGACCTGGACACACTCCGCTCCCTCGCCGCCAAAGTGGAAACCATGCTCACTCAAACGAAAGGCACGATCTATATAGACAATCCCGTGGATCTGCTGAAAAGTGACATCCGTGTAGCCATACAGCCGGAAAAAGCGCAGCAGCTGGGCATTCCCTTCGTGCAGATCGACCGTACCGTAAGGCTGGCCGTAGCGGGATTAACGCTCGGCAAGTTCACCGACAAAAACAGCAATGATTATAACATCCTGCTCACCGGCGCCAAAGAAGGAAGACCCACGCTGGACATTTTCCGGAACCTTTACGTCAACAACCTCCAGGGAAAAGCGTTCCCGCTCTCGCAAGTGGCGGACCTGCGCATGGAAACCTCACCCGTGAACATCAACCATCAGGAGAAAAGAAGAGTGGTGGCGGTGAAGGCATTCCTGCAGCAAGGGTTCCTGGCAGACCGGGTGATTGCGGACGTAGTGGAAAAAATGAACAAGATGACGTTGCCGCAGGGATACAGTTATGAGATGGGGGGAGAAGTGGAATCCCGGCAGCATTCCTTCGGCGGATTCCAGAATGTGATCATTGTGACGGTGTTCCTTTTCATTGCCGTGCTGATCCTCGAATTCAGGACCTTCAAAAGTACCCTGATCATCCTATCCGTTATTCCGCTGGGGATCGTAGGCGCAGCCATCGCACTCTGGCTGACCGGTAACTCGCTTTCCTTTGTAGCGATCATCGGACTTATAGCGCTGGCGGGCATTGAAGTGAAGAACACCATTCTGTTAGTGGACTTCACCAACCAGCTGCGACAACAGGGGAAAGATCTGGAAACCGCCATCCGGGAGGCCGGTGAAGTACGCTTCCTACCGATTGTGCTGACTTCCCTCACCGCCATCGGCGGCCTCATCCCCATCGCGATCTCCAATAACCCGTTGATAGCGCCACTGGCAATCGTGTTGATAGGAGGATTGATCAGTTCCACCCTGCTTTCCCGGATCGTTACACCGGTCGTATACAAGCTGATACCACCCAAAGTACAACAGCATTGATCTTGCTAAAGGGCTGGCGGAAAAGAACCGCCAGCCCTTTTTACTATCCGCCGTTTCATAGAAAGTTTGGCTACATTTGCGTCAAGATAAATCGCGTATGAAAACATTGACTGTACCCCAACAGGTTACCGGATCCACTCCTGCAACCATCAAAAGAGTAGCGTCTATCGACCTGTTGAGAGGTCTCATCATGGTTATTATGGCGCTGGATCATGTACGTGATTATTTTCATGCGGATGCTTTCCTGTATGATCCGCTGGACCTTTCCCAAACAAATGCCGCTCTCTTTTTCACTCGTTGGATCACACATTTCTGTGCACCGCTGTTCATGTTCCTTTCCGGGATATCCGCATTTCTTGTGGGAGAAAGGAAAAGCAAACGGGAATTGTCCCTTTTCCTGTTGAAGCGCGGCTTCTGGCTGATACTCCTGGAATTGACCCTCATCCATTGGGCCTGGTATTTCAGTTTAGCTGTTCATGAAACGGACCTCATTGTGATATGGGCCTTAGGCATCAGCATGATCGCGCTGGCGGCATTGATATACCTGCCTGTTAAAGCGATTCTTGCATTCAGCATCGTGATGATCGTCGGTCATAATCTTTTGGATTCCGTGCATGTTCCCGGTAATGGAGCCGGTGCTTTTGGCTGGGCGCTGCTCCATGAGCAACGCATGTTCATTTACAACGGATACGGCATCCTGGTGGGTTACCCGCTCATTCCGTGGATAGGCGTGATGGCATTGGGTTATGGCATGGGAACGATCTATTCGCGGAAC
Organism: Chitinophaga niabensis; assembly: GCA_017849435.1. Taxonomy (GTDB): domain Bacteria; phylum Bacteroidota; class Bacteroidia; order Chitinophagales; family Chitinophagaceae; genus Chitinophaga; species Chitinophaga niabensis_A. The sequence goes on along the minus strand of JAFIGY010000016.1, from coordinate 32,773 downwards.
TTTCCGGCAGAGCGTCGTAAAAAGCTGCTGCTGATACTGGGTTGCTCACTCATCCTCCTGTTCATCATCATCCGCTATATCAACATTTACGGTGATGCCAGGTACTGGTTCACTCAACCCACCGCCCTCTTCACAGCCCTGTCTTTCCTCAACACAGTGAAATACCCTCCTTCCCTGCTCTACCTGCTTATGACCCTCGGCCCCGCCATGATATTCCTGGCGTTCACCGAAAGCACGCCGGGATGGCTGGGACAAAAGATCGCCGTATACGGAAGAGTACCAATGTTCTACTACATCCTGCATCTCATACTCCTGCATCTGCTGGCCATGATCATGACAAGCTTCAGTGGCCATCACTGGAGCGACATGGTGTTAAACAATGCGTTATGGACCGGTCAGAACCCGCAACTGCAGGGCTACGGCTTCTCGCTCGGCGTGACTTATTTCTTCTGGATACTGGTGGTAGTAGCGCTGTATCCGCCTTGTAAGTGGTACGACAGCTACAAGCAGGCTAACAGGCAAAAATGGTGGTTGAGTTATTTGTAGATATTTTCCACCACATCCTTATACTTTTCCATGATCACTTTCCGCCGCAGACTTAGCTTCGGCGTCATCTCACCGGTTTCCACACTCCATTCGTCGTGCAGCAGTTCAAACTTCTTGATCTGCTCCACATGGTTGAAAAGTGCGTTGTACTTGTCGATCACCCGTTGATACATGGCCACCACATCCGGGTGGCGTACGGCCTCCTCCTTTGTGGTGAAGGGAATATTATTCTGACCCATCCATTGTTTCAGGATGGTAAAGGAAGGCACGATAAGTGCCGCTACAAACTTGCGCTCGGAGCCGATTACGATCATCTGTTCGATGAAGGGGCTCTCTTTGCATTTATTTTCGATCATCTGCGGAGCAACATACTTACCACCGCTGGTTTTGAAGAGCTCTTTCTTACGGTCCGTGATCTTCAGGAATTTCCCGTCAATGAAAGTTCCGATATCCCCCGTATGCAACCATCCATCGATCACCGTTTCATCGGTGAGGTCCTGGCGCTTGTAATATCCTTTCATCACTGTGGACCCTTTCACGCAGATCTCTCCTTCCTCGGTCAACATTGCTTCAATACCATTGATCACCGGTCCTGTAGTACCGAAGCGGGTATTTCCCGGCGGAAAACGCCGGTTCACGCTGATCACGGGACTGTTCTCCGTAGGGCCATATCCTTCATACACCGGTATTTTTGCAGCGTTGAAAATACGCAGGAGATTTTCCTGGCAGGCCGCGCCACCGGTTACAATGAACTGGATGCGGTTCCCCAACGCTTCACGCCATTTAGAGAACACCAGTTTATTAGCAATGGCGAGCTGGAGGTTATACCACCAGCCTCCGCTGATATTGTTATCGTATTTCTTTCCCAATGCCACGGCCCAGAAGAAGAGGCCACGTTTGATGCCTTTCAGCTCATTCCCTTTGCTCATGATCCGCTCATACACCTTTTCCAGCAGACGGGGTACGGTGGTGAAGCCATCAGGACAAACTTCCTTCAGGTTATCCCCGATCTTGTCCATATTCTCGGCGTAAAAAATGCCGATACCGCTGAACAGGTAGATGTAAGTAACCGTTTTCTCGAAAATATGGTTCAGGGGCAGGAAGCTCAGCACCTTTGATTCCGGTGCATCCACGAAAGGGAAGCTTTCCTTGGAGAAGAACACATTGCTGACGATGTTACGATGGGTCAGCATTACGCCCTTGGGGGTACCGGTGGTACCGGAAGTGTAAATGATGGTGGCCACATGCGCTTCGCTGATGGCGGAGCGGGTGGCATCTACTTTTGCCAGCAGCGCATCATCCGCAGCAGCAGTGAGTTTGGACCAGTGATCCGCACCAGGTATTTCATCGAAGGTGAAAATATTTTTCAGGGAAGGAACGTCTGCTTTAAGGTCTTTGATCTTCTCCAGCATTTCCGTACTGCTGACAAAAATGTATTCAACTGCCGCATCGTTCAGGATGAATTTTATTTCCAGCGGATTGGTAGTAGGATACAGCGGTACGAGGATAGCACCCGTCTGTTGCACGGCCAGGTCTGTGAACACCCATTCCGGACGATTATTGCTGATGATGGCGATCTTATCCGCATTCTCTACGGTAAAATCCTTTCCGCCCACACCAAGACTGAGCAGCCCCGCACTCAAACGGTTCACGATCTGCTGTGTTTCAGCAGTGGACCAGGGTTTCCAGGTACCATTTACCTTGGAACAGAACATGTCAGATTTCGGGAATTTCTCCAGTTGATAAGCGACTGCGTCAAATAATCGTTTTGGCTGTATCATATATGGTAAGTTAGTAAAAACAACTGATATTTGCTGTTCGTGTCTAATAGTCACCAGATAGCGCCAAGTTGTCACCCATAACGCTTCCGGCTACCCACGGAAATGCGTAACTTTGCAGCGCTGATCCGGATTGTTAACCTATTTCCCTTATGCCCGGCTGTTCTTCAGCTGTATTTTCTCACAAAAAACGAGCGCATGATCTTAGCAACGGACCTCGACGGAACTTTTTTAGGCGGTAGTCAACATCACAAAGAACACCTGTACAGAATTATCCGGGAAACGGAAGATTTCCGGCTGATTTTCGTTACCGGTCGCGGTGTGGAAAGTGTATTGCCCTTACTGAACGATCCCGTCATTCCCAGGCCCGACTATATCATTTGCGATGTAGGCGCCACCATACTCGATGGCGTTACTTTACAGCCGGTGCAACCGATCCAGAATAATATCGAACGGAAGTGGCCGGGGAAACGCCCGGTGATGGAGCTGTTGAGCGGAGCGGAAGGTATTCGCCTGCAGGAAGTGCCCCATCAACGCAGGTGCGCTTTTCTGTATGATGATGAAAGCGTGAAAGCGCATGTAGCGCGGTGGGAAAAGGAATTGGGCTGCGATATCATCCTTTCCGCGGATAAATTCCTGGATGTACTGCCACCGGATGTGAACAAGGGCACTACATTACAACAACTGATCGATCTTTTGCGCATACCGCAAGAAGCCGTATTGGTGGCCGGAGACACGCTGAATGATTTGTCCCTCTACGGACGGGGATTCAAAGGCGTGGTAGTGGGAGAAGCGGAGGCCGCGTTGCTGACAGCCGCCAGCCGTCTCGATGGTGTATACTTCGCGGAAATGGCCGGCGCCGGTGGCATCCTGGAAGCCATGAACCATTTCGATGCGTTCAGGCCCTTCTACCGCAAACCTGCTCCTGCTCCGGTTGAAAGCGATGATTCCACCCAGCTGGTGATGTTATATCACCGCTTCCCGTTTGAAACCGTGGAAGAGAACGGACAATTGATCCGGCGCGCACCTAAAAGCCCGAACGGCATCCTCCCCACACTAACCGGCTTCTTTAAAACCGGCCGCCACGGCTTGTGGATCGCCTGGCAGGAAATAAAGGATGGATTAGAAAACGAGGAGAACTTTTACATCGACCGGGACCAGTATCCGCATCTGCAGGCCAGTCCGGTGTTGCTGGAGAAAAACGATATCGACATTTTCTACAAGCTCTTTTCCAAAGAAGCATTCTGGCCCGCTATCTTTTCCTTCATCGAAAAAGTGCAGTTCAATCATGCGCACTGGGAATATTACCTGAAGATCAACCACCTTTTCGCAGAGCGGGCAGCGGCGGAAGCGGAGCCGAATGCAATGATCTGGATACACGACTATAATCTCTGGATGGTGCCCGGTTTCCTCCGCCGGCTACGCCCTGACCTCACCATCGGCTTCTTCCACCACACGGCCTTCCCCGCCGCCAATACCTTCAACATCATCCCCTGGCGCGCGGAGATCATCGGCAGCCTCCTGCAATGCGATTACGTAAGCTTCCACATCCCGCGGTACGTGGAGAATTTCGTGGACGTGGTAAAAAGCCTGATGCCCGTAAAGATCACGGAACAAACCCACGCCGCGCCACGCTTCCTGACCTACAGCTGCGCAATGGGTACCGGCACTATCACCACAGAGATTGACACGGGAAGACGGAAAGTAAGGCTGGGCGCCAATCCCGTTGGTGTGCATGTGAATTACATCCGGGAACTGACGCAGCGGGAAGACACGCAGCAACGCATTGCACAACTGAAAAAAAATACCGCGGGCAAAAAAACGATCCTCAGCATCGAGCGGCTGGATTATGTAAAAGGACCATTGGAAAAGATCCGTGCTTTCCATCAATTCCTAGAAGAACATCCCGCCCTGCACGGGAAAGTGGAACTGATCAATATCTGTACACCACCGGCCAGTGGCATGAAGATCTATGAACAGGTGCAGCAGGAACTGGAACAGGCCATCGGTAAAATCAACGGGCAATACTCAACGATCGACTGGGTGCCGATCCACTTCTTTTTCCGTTCTTTCTCCTTCGAGGAAGTACTGGCCTATTACGCCATCGCAGACGTAGCCTGGATCACGCCCCTCCGGGACGGGCTGAACCTCGTGGCCAAGGAATATGTGGCCGTACAAGGACAGTACCCCGACTCGGAAGGTGTGCTCATCCTCTCAGAATTTGCCGGCGCTTCCGTAGAAATGCCCAGCGCCATCCTCACCAATCCTTATGATAACGATTCCATGAAGGACTGCCTCCTGCGCGCCATCTCAATGAACAAGCAGGAAAAGCAGATCCGGATGAAACGTTTATACGATAACGTTAGTTACTACAATATCGAATACTGGGCGGATGAATTTATGGATGAGTTAAAAAGATCAGCCAAGATTAGAAAGCCCTGCCACCAGACCGAATAAGAAAGCGATCGCGATGAAAGAGAGCATAATAATGGTTAGAATACCCACAAATTTAAACGTAGATTTGAGGCTGGAAAATGCCTCCACCAGGCTGTACTGGTCCGCAGTCCGCAAAGCCCTCTGCATCCTTCCGGAAAACTGAAAAAGGAACAGGTAAGGGAAAAAGCTGATAAAGCTCATGACAATGTAAATAAAGGCCACAGTAGTGCGCATAGTAGTGGCATAATTTCCATACATGGCGCCGTACATTGCAAAGGGTCCTCCACCCGTTGCCATCAACATCGCGATGAATGCCATTAATCCGCAGAAAATAAAACCAACAACAGCCAAAAACTTGCCCCAGCGGGCTGTTTCAGATAAAAAACTGCTGCTTTCACCATCTATTTGCAGCTCGAACAAACTTTGATTTTCCATATTGATAGAATATTTAATCGGTAAAATTAATATTTTTATTAATATTTCATATACATATGAACAAAGCCGGCCTTACAAAGGTCTGAAGGATTTTATGTACATTTAAAACGTTAATTCTGCCCAATGATCAAGGCCGTTTTGTTAGATGACGAAGTCCTAAGCTGTCGGCTGCTGCAAAAAAAGATTACGGAAACAAGCAGGTCGATTGAAATCATAGGTTATTATACGGACCCCGCGATACTGAAAGCGGAGATCAATACACTGCAACCGGATGTGTTATTCCTGGATATCGAAATGCCTATGTTAAGTGGCTTCGAGTTCCTGGAGGAGTTAGAGGAAGTAAATTTTGAAGTGGTGTTCGTTACCGCCCACAACGATTTTGTGCTGCAGGCCCTGCGCGTGAGTGCACTGGATTTCCTGTTGAAGCCGGTTGATCCGGAGGAACTGGCGGTGACGTTACAACGGCTGGAAAAGAAGTTACAGGAAAAAACAGGAAACCATACAGATGATCAGCAACATCAGTTGCAGATGCTGGAGAATATGCTGGAACAGAAAACAAACGCTCCCAGCCGCATCGCGTTAACGACCACCAGCGGCATCAAATTTATCAAGCTGGAAGATATTATCCGTGTGGAAGCCTCCAGCAACTACTCCGTTTTTCACCTGTTACAACAGCCCAAGATCACTGCCAGCAAAACACTCAAGGAGTTCGAGTTTTTAATCGCGTTCCCGCAATTTTACCGGGTCAGCCGTTCTACCATCGTCAATCTTCACTATGTAGTGGAGCTGATAAAAGCGGAAGGCGGTTACCTGATACTGGAAGACGGTACGGAAATAGACCTCTCTGCCGGCCGCCGGGAAGAACTCGTAAAAAGAATGACCAATCTTTAAAACCCCTGCTTCACTCATTTTTGGCCCTGCTTCACTCAATAGTCGTTTCTCATTTTCCTTTCTGTCTTAATTTAAATCCTGATACTTAGTAACACTGCAAACGACCATCCGCGGTCGGCTTATAGCACATTATAACACCTGAGCCGGGCAAATTCCGACCCCAATTTGTTCCGGTTCTGTGTTATTCCGGGGATCACAGGAATACACGCGGCAACCGGATGAAGTAAAATATTACGGACTGGGCAGAGAGGTATCCGGCTATACCTATGATTATTCCAATTTCACACGTGCTGACGGCGCTTTTGGCTGGCTCAGTACAAACAGTAATGGTATTTGTATCGCAGCTATATCCAACAGCCGCACCATCGGGACCGAATTGTACAACGATCTGAACTCATTCTTCGACATCATCAATTTCCTTGTTACCGATAAAACCATTCCCTGGCAACAGAACATCGATCAGTTTAACTAGTATCACGTCAATAAAATAACAAACAATGAAAGCAATAAAATATACAATCGTCATAATGCTTATCTGTGCTGTATTTTCGGCATGTAGTAAAAGCAGTGGTCCGGGTAACCCTCCCCCTCCCGGCCCTCCCAACAATTCGACAGGAGCAGACGTATATGTTGCCGGGTACGAAGTTTCAAATACCAGCAACAACACGCAAAGGCAGGTAGCCAAAGTTTGGAAAAACGGTGCAGGTACTTCCCTTACGGACGATAACGGGTATGCAAACGCATTTGGCATTGCAGTGAAAGGATCGGACGTTTATGTAGCAGGGTTCCAGGCTGCAATAAATAATGGAACACTGGCCAATTATACCGCCACCATCTGGAAAAACGGTGTTGCAACGTCTCTTACAGACGGAAAACTTTTAGCGGAGGCACATGCGGTGGCCGTACAGGGAAACGACGTCTATGTGGCCGGCTATGAGGTAGTACAATATGATGTATTAGAATTTAACGGAACCAGTTACGTTACTGTAAAGAGAAGTAACAGGGTAGCCAGACTTTGGAAAAATGGAGCAGTTATGCCGCTGGAACTTGCAGATCCCCAGAAAACAGAATCTGTAGCCAATGGGATAGCCGTACAAGGAAACGATGTATATGTGGTGGGGTATATAAAGGGCTTATATTCCAATGTCGGGTATTATGGCGCTGTTGCCCAGGTTTGGAAAAATGGCAGCGCTATGCAATCACTGAGCGATAAGAAGAAAAACGGCAATGCAAATGCCATTGCTTTTAACAATGGTGATATGTATGTGGCCGGAACTGAAAATGTGCAGGAAGGTAATCCCAGCGGCACCCGGCAAGCCAGGCTTTGGAAAAACGGAACAGGGATACCGCTTGATGGCGCCTCGGATATCATACGCTCATCAGAAGCATTTGGTGTTACTACTTATAATAACGATGTGTATACAGCCGGCATGTCCGGTACCAGCACTATGGTGAATGCGTGGAAAAATGGCAGCGCTCTTACCCTCACAACAGATCCCCAAAGTACCCAGGCCCGCACCGCTTATGGCGTAGCCGTACAAAATGGAGATGTTTATGTTGCGGGGTTCGAGTCAAATGTGCAGGGAAAATATGTAGCCAAAATCTGGAAAAACGGCGCATCCACATCGCTTACCGATGGAACAAAACTGGCAGAAGCGCATGCGATAGCCGTAGTGGGAAAGTGATCGCTTAAAATAAAGAGCAATGAAAGCAATATTCTTTATAATCCTTATCTGTTCTGCATTTGCGACATGCAGTAAAAAAGGAATTAGATGTAAGCCCGCACTTCAGCGTGCTGTTTAGGAATGATGAATCACTACGGGCATATTTGGGTGCTGATACAACTATTAAAAAACAACACGCTTTCCGGGACCTGGCAGGACATAAATTTTTCCTTTAACAACGGAACCCTCACTATAACAAAGTAGCAAACGGGAGCATCCTATTGTCGGCATGCTCCCGTTCAGTCACCGGTTACCCGGCCGGTTTATAATTTCCATCTCAGGGAAAGGTTGGCCACCCTCCCATCGATCGGCGCCCAAAGCGGCTTGAACGAAGGATTAGTGATGGGGCCGGTGAAGATCTTTTCTTCCCGGCTCATCCGGTAATCCAACACGTTCTCACAATTGAGCACGAGGGAGAAATGTTTCCCGAAATTGCGCTGGATCATCACTGCGCTGAAGAAATAAGACGGCGTGGTGGTGCCATCGTACCGGAATTGCCGGCCGGTTAACGAGCCTTCCAGCCCGAACCGCCATGTCTCTCCCAACTCCTTCACGACCACAAACGCAAAACGGTGTTTGGGCGTGAGCGGCATGAAAGAAGAATCGGGCAGGTATTTCCGCTTCACATCGGTGAAGGTGTACCCTACATACAGCTCCCATCCGTCCACATTGGCTTTTACGTAAGTGTCAAATCCTTTGCTGGAAACGGGTTTACCGGCGTTTATCAGATCAACTTTGCCGGCGGCATTCTCCTGGAATACAACCGGTTTATCCACCTGCGTGAGGAAAAATGCCTGGTTGATGAAGAGCTTGCGGCGGGCGCTCCATTCTTTCTTGTAGTTGACTTCTGCATTGTATCCATAAGACTGCTCCGGCTTCACGAAGCGGTTCAATCCCATCAGGTCCAGAACACTGTAGTCGATATTCTGGGGGGCCAGGGGGTTAGGGGTTTTATATCCCATCCCGAAGCCCAAACGGGTAGCCCAGTGTTCGCTGAAGCGGTGGAAAAATGCAACACGCGGCAGCACGAAAGTGCCGTAGTCATTGTGATGGTCTGCCCGCAATCCGCTCTCCAGGATCGTTTCTTCGGTAATGTGCCAGCTGAACTGCGCGAAAACACCGGCCGTAAAATTGGAGAACCCGCGTAAATAGGCTGTGTCAGGAAAGGATGTCCGGTAGGCATCGCCTGCCACATTCACCCCGGCCACGAGGTTACTGGTACCAAAGGGTTGATACAGCGAAACTTCTCCGTAGTAGCTGGTCTGCCTGCCATCCACGCGATACATATTGGTATGGGTGTTCCGGCTGAAATCGCTCACACTGCCTTTTACAGACAGTTTGGCATCATGCGGATAATAATGTTCGAGCAGGAACTCACCGGTATGCCGCGCTGTGACGTTCTTCTCAAAATACTGGTGTGTATTATCTGCAAAGCCTTTCAGCACTTCCATGTCCCCGCCCTTACGATTGTCGAATGTACCGGTGTAGCCGAGGGACAAGGTAGTCCGCTCTGAAGGATAATAGAATACTTTGGGATGTACAACGAAGCTGTTGGCGTCCGGCAGATCGCTCAGACCGTCGCCATCCACGTCCCGCGCACCCTGGCGGGTATAGCCGGAGAAGAGATTATATCCTGCTTTCTTGTTTCGCTTCGCTACATAGGCATTCACATTGAACTCATTCAGCGTGGTAACATTCAGCAATACATCCGCTTCCTGTTTGAAGGACGGCTTTTTGGAGATGAGGTTGATCATCCCGCCAATGGCGCCGCCACCATACAAAGTAGAGGAAGAGCCTTTCAACAGTTCTATTTGCTGAAGGTCCAGCGGCGGGATGGTGAGAATGCCAAAACCGCCGGAGAAGCCATCGTACAAGGGCATCCCGTCCCGCAGTATCTGCGTGTAGCGCCCATCCAGCCCCTGTATGCGTACGTTGCTGTTACCGGATACAGCTGATGACTGCTGGATCTGTACACCGCTGACATCGCCAAGGATACTGGCAATGTTTCCGGGTTTGATACCGGCTTCCTCGCTCATCTCTTCTTTTCCCAGTACTTCAATCTTGATCGGACTGTTTTCGATCTTCTCGTTATTACGGGTGGAAGCAACTACGGTTACTTCTTCCAGGGCTTCCGCCTCCGGCTCCAGCTCCACCAGCAACAGGGTGTCCTTAGCGGAAACATTTACCGTTTTCGCTTTGTAGTTGATCCGCAGAAAGGTGAGCGCCTGCGGCTGCTTCATCTGCAATACCGCTATACCCGCACTGTCCGTATAAGCCAGCAGCACATGGTTTGCCGTAATGGTAACATTGTCGATCCCTTTATGCGTATCATCGTCTTTAACCTGCACTTTCATTTTCCATTGTGCATGCAGGGACACTGTTCCCAATAACAGGAACAGCAGGAAAGAATATTTCATTTTTGATTCGGTTAGTCTGGATAATTAAATAACAAACGGTTTGATATGATGCAATGATCATCAGGCTACGGGAGGGCGAAAAACAGCAGAAAAGTACCCGGAAGGTATGAAATCATGCGACAGCAACGGATAGGATTCCCGCCGGGAGGGGGAAGGCTGCTTCCATTGAAGCACTAACGGCGTCGCACATACGGAAAATACGGGCGTAATGGTGTGTGTATACTTTGGCGTATGAGGTTTATCCTGCGATGTGCCGGCGGCTTTGAGATGTTCTTCCAGATCGTCGAGGTTCAGGAGATGTTCAAATACGAAATCCACCGGGTTGAGGTCATCATCTTCCAGTCTGCATTCCGAATACATCTTTGGAACGTCCAGCATGCATGAGAAGTCTCCCATCGGCATCACAATCGTTCCGGTGATGTAGTAGCAAAGCATTAATATGATGGCACTCCGGCGCATAGCGCAGCAAAGATAACTATTGTTTGTGTATGGAGAGTGATTTAAACTCGAATCCTCCGGTGCGGGCCAGCACCCTCACCCTGCAGCCCCCTTTCTCCAGCTTCAACCTCCCTGACCGTACGGTTTGCCAGTCCTTTGTTCCGGCAATACCAATCTCTTCCGCAACAGCACGATCATTCACCCCGATCGCCACCTTCCCCTCTCCTGCCACTTCGAGGGCGATTATATAATTCCCTTTTTTCGGCACGTTGATGGTATACTGCCACCATTCTCCGGGCGCAATATCCATGATATAAGGCTTTCCGGCAGCATCAAAACGGATGTCCACACCATCGTTGCGGTAAGCGCGGCCGCTGTTGCCTCCCAGCGCTTTGGGGTCTGAAACGCGATAGTTGGCGCTGTCGGTATCATGATATGCTACACCGATGGGACCAAGATCGTAATCCGCTGCGGAGATCGTCATTTCCTTCCCGGTATGGAACGGCCTGGCGGTGGGGTCTGTGGGCTGACGGAGCATGGCGTCTATGACGTCTTTATGGAAGATATTGTTCTCAAAACGTGCGTCGCGGGCCAATTGTATAAGGCCTTTGAAGGCCTCGTCGGGGTGAGGGACGTCTTTTCCCCCGGACCAGTAATTCAACACCTGCTGGTATTGCGGGTTCATAGGGATCTCCAGCGGGTTATTGGTACCGATCTTCTTCAATGGCCACCAGGCCCAGCCGATGTTATTTTTTTCAAACAGACGGATAGCCTGCGTGAACCATACATTCGAGTTTTCGCCGGTTTCTCCGATCCATACCGGTACCTGGTACTGATCGCGGAAACGGAGGATGTGACGGATAGAACCTTCATCGTTATAATTCCAGTATTTGTGGAAACTCAGCACCATGTTGGTATCCCAGGGCGGCAGCATACCGTTGTAGTTATTGCCCCATCCATTCCCTTCGATGATAATGATATGGTGTTTGTCAACTTCCCGGATGGCTTTGGTGATCTCCATCAGCAGTTTCTTCAATGGCGCATTGGTCTTTTCCTTAATACCATTCTTGTCTTTCACCGGATCATCAAAACCCTGGTTGGGCTCATTCAGTACATCGTATCCCGCTATCCATTTTTCATCTTTATACCGCTCTGCAATTTTCTTCCACAATGCGATAGTTTTCTGTTGTTGCGCAGGATCATCCCAGAGAGAAGGTTTGCTGCCGTCGCGGTCGGAGATATTGAGATCGTTGCCCTGCCCACCCGGAGCGGCATGCAGGTCAAGGATGAGATACATTTGATGATCGCGGCACCAGGCGAGCAGACTGTCTGTAAGGGCGAAACCCTTGTCCAGCCAGGTATTCACACCCGCCACCGGCTCCTTGTCCACCGGCAGTGTATAAAGATTGAAGTGCATCGGCAACCGGATGGAATTGAAACCCCAGCGCTTCAGCGCTTCCACGTCCGCGCGGGTGGTGTGAGACTGCAGCCAGGCATTGTAGAATTCTTCGGTCCGCGCCGGTCCTATCAGGGCAGCGATCCGTTCCTTGATCTTGTGCTGCTGCCCCTCCCGGTTAACGCGCAGCATGTATCCTTCCTGCAGCATCCAGCCACCAAGACCGATCCCGCGCAGCAATACGTTCTCCCCTTTCTCATTCACGATGCGGGTGCCGGATGTTTTGAGGAAGCCCTGGGCAAAGAGCGTTGCCGGAAAGAAAAGGAGAGATACAAGGAAAATTCGCATAACAGTGGTGGAATTTATGCGGCCAAGATAATTGATCCTTCCGCATTTTGCAACCACGTCTTTATGCTTCCACCAGTTTCCGGATCTCTTCCAGGATGCTGCTCCATCCGCCGCCTTGCACGGAATCCTCGTAACGTTTGGCGCCTTCGGCCACTTTGCTGTAATCTCCCTGTGAAACGGTCAGCACAGTATGACTGTTTTCCACCGCGAGGTCATAAGTAACAGTAAGATAATTTTCCGGAACATCCGCGATGGCCGAGTTAGGGTCGATAGTGGTGTAAGCGAGATGTTTCTCAGGCTGTATGGCCACAATGTTTCCTTTTACGGCTACCAGTTCCGCACCGTTGAAAACGCCTTTCCAGATCAACGGACTGCCTTGTTTCCAGTCAGACAGGGCTTCGCAGCCGAACATATATTGCTTCGTCAGGGCGGGATTTACCAATGCATCCCAAACCTTTGTGGCCGGTGCTTTGATGGTGATACTGTTTGTGATAAATAAGGGTGTGCTCATGGTGTAATGATTTCAGGACAATATTAGTAAGATGATGGGGAAAGGGATTGCATTTTACGGATTATTCCTAACCGATACCGGTGTAACACCGAATTTCTTCCGGAAGGCATTGCTGAAATGCTGTGGGGTGGCAAATCCCAGCTCCATGGATATTTCGGCGGCCGTTTTCTGCGTATCCTGCAGGTAACGGTGTGCAAGGTGAAGGCGCTGCTCGGCCAGATAACCAAAGACCGTAGTGTTAAATGTTTCCTTGAAACCACGTTTCAGCTTATACTCGTTCAGTCCCACCATCCGGGAGATCTGGGAGAGATTGGGCGGATCAGTTACTTTCTCATTGATCAGGTCCCGCACGGCTATCAGCTTTTCCTTGTCCGCTTTGCTGCGGATGAACGCATCCTTCCGTTGCTCCGCCGTACTGCAGGCTTCCGCGCAAAGCACCAGCAGCTCCACGCTTTTGGACAGCAGGAAAATATTCCGGAGATCGCCACCGTATTTGCAATGGATGATCTGTTCTATCACCTGTTGAATAGGCGGATCGATGGAGCCCCAGGCATCGGAGAGCAGGGTACTTTTCCCGTTGAGCACATTTTCAGAGAAACGTTTCAGAAGATCATTCGCGTTTTCGGAAAAACGGATGAAGAGCGATGTGGGGAATTGTATGCCGAAGGTTTCTATTTCCAGCGTTTTGCTTTGCACCACCATGTCAAACTCCGGCGAGTACAGGATATTGTGATGCCCGCCCACCAGGTCGAACGTACGGCCAAGCTGTTTGTAAGTGAAAAGATAATCTCCTTTCAGCCCGAAATGCATCCTTACCACATCGTTCGTACTGCTGGCCGGAAAGGTGGCCGGTTCTTTGAACACGGAATGTGTGTGCCCGAGCACAATATCGTCACACTGCCATACCATACGGTCTGACACACCATTCTCAAATGCCTGCCGTTGTTTGCCTTCCGGGTATTTCATCTCCCCGTAAAGCTACATTATTTCCGTTTGTAAAAACTAAAGGCCGATCTGTATCCCGGATGATTCTTGATCTCGGAATTGGTGAAATATCCGCTGCCATCCGCTGCAAAACAGATCCCCTCACCCTGCGGCTCATTCGCGGCATACGGCGCGTTCTGGGGCGCACGCAACATACACTTTGCGATGCTCTCCCCTGCTTCCCGCTTCCAGTAAAAGATCTGGCCGGTGCTCCGCACAAGCACTTCTGACCCATCCGCTGAAATATCGCCGGATGTAAGCAGGTCGAACGGCAGATAAGCGAGCGGTGCCAGCATGGTTTTGGTGGTAGTAGATTGCGGATAGCGCGCCACAAACAACGTACTTCTGGCTTTTTCCTTGGTAGCGATGTAAAGGTCTTTTGTAAGCGGATCGATCATCAGTGTTTCCGCATTCACAGGCCCTTTGGGATAATTCAGCTCGATGCGGTCGAAAGCAGTGACGGTTAAAACGGTCTGTACCGATCCCTGTGCGGGCAATTCCGGTTCGGGAAAACGGTAGATGATGACGGAACTGTACACGGCTTTATTATCACCGATCTCGGCAACATAGATGTAACGCTTGTTCGGATCAGGGCCCGGCCCGGTGGCAATGTCTTCCCAATCCCGGTTGCTTACATTTGCCAGCACAATCCTGCCCAGATCATCACCGTTGGTATTGGTGATATATACTTCATTTCTGTTGCCGCTGTCCTCATGCACATAGAAGATCCCCGGCTTTACGCGGCTGGGCGCGATCCCGGACAATTCAACATACAGCTGGTTCTTCATTTCCGTTACCTGCGGCTTTTTTTCGAACGCCGTACAATCCGCCAGCAGTGAAATATCATATCCCGCTCTGGGAACGGTGTCCGTCACGGGCGGAGGAACAATGGTGGTATCATTCGCTTTCTCCCCTTTACTGCAGGCGCCGCTGAAGAGCAGGCTGCCGGGCAAAAAGAGCAACAATAAATATTTTCTCATGGCAGATGGAATGAAAAGGGACGACCAATGGTCGTCCCTTTTATTGTTATGTCTGTTAATAGCGGTGCTGATTACCCGTGTTATCGGTCGGGAAGGCACCCATATCTTTGTTCGGAGGCGTGATATTAGCACCAAACGTGCCGCCGGCAGGAAGTTTCGTCATCGGGAAACCATACTGGTTCAGCAGTGTAGCCAAAGGCTTCGTGGGAATGGCGTTGATGCCGCTGCCACCTTTATACACACCGCTGCCAATGGCCGGTGAACCCGTGCGCAGGTGAAAATCCGCGCCGGCAGGGATCGTATATACACGATAGTTCTTACCCAGACTGTTCTGTGCTACATCGTAGTTCACGAACATGGGATCATATTTCAGGGAATCGTTGGCTGTGTTGGTGCCTGCATTGGTACCATTCGCCGCGGTGGCGCCATTTACATAACCGTTGAAGTCCGTCGGTTTTTTCACGGTGAACTGGTTCGGT
This sequence comes from Chitinophaga niabensis, assembly GCA_017849435.1. Classification (GTDB taxonomy): domain Bacteria; phylum Bacteroidota; class Bacteroidia; order Chitinophagales; family Chitinophagaceae; genus Chitinophaga; species Chitinophaga niabensis_A. The sequence goes on along the minus strand of JAFIGY010000016.1, from coordinate 17,410 downwards.
TCTATGAAGATCATGTATTGCTCCGCACCACCCATCGGCATACCTCTGCCGATGCAGGTAAGGTTGTTGCCATACAACGTGTTCAGCGTATCGCTGGGGCGGCCTTTCTCGGACTGGTAAGAAATACGCAGGCCGGATTTGCAGTTCACAACGATGTTATTGAAAACATAGCCGCCCGCATTGGTTTCTGTATTGATAGAACCGTTACGGGTAGCTTTGGTTTGACGGAAGCCGCAGTTCACAACGGTATTGTTGTAGATATTCACGAGGCAGGTCTTACCGTCTGCACCCGCGGTTTTCAGGCCATTGGTAGCTACGCCGTAGGTAAGATTGTACGCCATGTCTCCATAAGTACCGTCTTTGATGTTGAGGGATTCACCGCCGGTACCGCCCATTTTCTGGAAGGTATTGCGCATAACGCTCATGTATACGTTCTGCGGTCTGAGACCATCATCTTTGGAACCATAGAACCAGGAGTCTTCCACGATCAGTTTACCGAAACCGCCGGTGTTGTTCATCATCAGCGTGAAACGCGCGTCTCCGGGTTTTGCGCCGTATGCTGTGGCGTTAGCACCCCAGGGGCCGCCGGTGTATTCAACGTGCGTCCAGCGGAGCAGTACGAGGTCTGCACGAGGACCGCACTGGAAACCGCCCCAGTAGCCTTTGAAAGCAGGGTCGTTCACGGCGTCGTCTTTATAAGAAGGATTGGACTTCGGTACGGAAGCTGTTTCATATACCGTGAACCAGTTCTCCGCGTCTTTGGAACCATCGCTCACGATAGAGCCGTTCACGTAGAAAGCGGGACTGGTTTCCGGGCTGAGGCCATCTCCGTGGATCAGCACCTTCACACCCGGTTGCAGATACAAAGTATCTCCTTCGTTGATGGTTACATCAGACATGATGTGGTACGTTTTTCCCGCAAGCATGGTACCTTTTAACGGGATGGAGTTACCGGCGCCGTCTTTCTTGGGCAGCACGGTATCGGCGATCTGCTGGCCTACTACTCTCAGGGGTTCGGAAACCTTCGGGCTATCACTTTTTTTACAGGCATAGGCGCTGAGGGCGAGGGCACCGGCCATAAAACAATTGCTAAGCTGATTTCTTGTCATTGCAATGTGAGTTTGATAAAAAATGTTGATTATAGAACGTAACGCAAACCAAACTGGTAATTCTGTCCGTAATAATCCCGCTGCGCCAGTGTTTTCCCGCTGGAGGCATCCTGGTGCGGAGCCGGTACGGTATTGACGGGCGGCTGAAGGATGAATACTTCGTAGGGAGTATTCAGGAGATTCTGCACCTTGGCGAACACAGCAAACTTCCCAACGATCTTCTTTTCCGCGGACAGGTCAAACAGGTGAATATCCTTTTGCCAGTAATCGAATCCATAATATGGAGATACCAGCACGATCCGCTTCCCGGTGAACTGCCAGGTCAACTGCACATCGATTCCCTTTTTGATATTCTTGTATAACAAAGCAGCATTGGCGATGTGCGCGGACTGCCCCTGCAGCGGACGTTTCTCTTCCGGATAGGTCCGCTTCACCACACCGTTCTCGTAGGCAGAGGTCATTTTAGTAGTGGTGATGGACGAATTGGTATAAGTGTAATTCGCGCGTATCCCGAAATTCCGGATATACTTTTCATACACTACTTCAAATCCGAAATTGGTGGCATCTCCGAAATTATTCGGCTGATATACGGTTTTGTTCAACACACCCGTGAACGTAAAGCCGTATTCAATGGGATTGGAAATACGTTTATAGAAAGCGCCGGCCAGGAACTGCTCCCCGGGCTTCGGAAAATATTCATAACGCAGATCGAGGTTATGCGCGGTAGTGTGCTGCAGCATAGGATTTCCCTGCTCTTTCCAGTTGTCGCCATCATAATTGTAAGGCACCACTTCAAAGAAGCCCGGCCGGGTGATGGAACCGAAGTAAGACAGGCGCAGATTGGTTTTGGCGTCCAGCCTGTATTTGAAATGAATGCCCGGCAGCACATCCATGTAGCTGTTGCTGCCTGTTTTGGCAGGCTCTGTTACGGGAACATCTGTTTCAAAATCCTGCTCCGTGTCTTCCACTCTTACGCCCACCGTTGTTTCCAGCTTGCGGACGCTGAATTTCGCCATGAGGTAACCTGCGGTTATTTTTTCGTTGGAGCGGTAATTGTTCGACTCACCGGGAGTGCCTTTCGGGTTAAAGACCGTCCATTTGAACTGGTAAATATCTCTCCATATCTGGTTGGTGCTTCCGGGATCGGGAATGGGACGCAGTTCGTAATTATCGTAATGATTATCCCGGTGTTTGGAACGATACATCCCTCCGGCGGAAAGGGTGTAGGGAATATTGCCGAGCTTGTTGGTGTACGCGAGGTCGAGGTAGCCTGCAATATCCCTGTCCTTATTACGCCACCAGGCGCGATTGAAGTTTTGCAATACGTTCGGGTGCTGATAGGGCGGATTGTTGGGAGTGGAAGGGTCCCGGTAATATCCTCCGTCGTATTCATATTCTGCCCAGTCCGGGATCCTGTTCGTTGCAAGGGAATACACGGCCGTCCAGTTCAGCGTCAGGCGGTCGTTCATGAGGTTGTGCGTTCCCTTCAGCGAAGAACTGTTGATGGTCTGCCGCTGGTATTTGGACCGGCCATAATACCAGACCTGTCCGGTACCGGGCTCCGTTCTCGGCGCCGGCAGCAGCGTATCCCGCGTCATGCGCGTCTGTGCTTCGTCCAGCATGCAGAAAACATTGTACAGGCTGATACGGTGGCGGTTGTTAAAGTTGTAATCTATTTTGGCGTTCAGCCCTGTTCTGGAAAGCCTGGTGGAGTAATCCCTTTCATAAGCGTGCTTGATGAACAGCGCACCACCTTCCTGGAATTCCGCCGGGTTGAAGATGCTGCTGTAAGCGCGGGTCAGATGCTGATAGGTTCCCCCCAGCATAATGCCCAGTTTGTTGTGCAGGAAGCGGTTTCCTACAGCCAGGGAGGCCAGCAGATTGGGTGCTGCGTGCTTTGAAGTATAGTTGAGGTTATCCCGTGTAAAGTCATCTGCTTTTGCACTGTAAGCCGGTCCGTACATCTCGTACGGCGATTGTTTGTTGATCGCTTTTACGGGATAATAATCATAGGTACGATCGAACAACGTCTGGTTGTAGCCGGTGGAAAGGCTGGCATTGAGATACTGCCTGGCCGGGGCGTTCTTCATCACCATATTCACTGTTCCGCCGATGGCGTCCCCTTCCATATCTGGTGTGAGCGTTTTATTCACTTCTATTCTTTCCACCAGGTCCGCAGGGAAAATGTCGAGCGGTACGTAACGGTTTTTATTATCGGGACTGGGGATCTTGATCCCGTTAATGAGCGTATAATTATAACGCTGATCCATACCCCGTATGATTGCGTACCGGCCGTCCCCGCTGCTGCTCCTCTCCACCGAAACACCGGACACGCGCTGAAGCACGTTCGCGATCGTAATGTCCGGAGACAGCTGGATAGCCTTGGCAGAAACGATATTCGTAATATTCAGTGCGTGCTGTTCCGATCTTCGTGCAGCCGCATCCGTAGATGCATCCTGCTTACCGGCAATCACAGTTTCCTGCAATGCCACACTGCTGCTGCGCAGAGTAAAATGGATCACCATATTCCCTTTCACGGAGATAGTGGTATCGATCACCTCATAACCGAGGAACTTACAACGCATCCGATAGGTGCCGGCGGCCACATTGCGGAGAAGGTAAGAGCCATCCAGTGCAGAAACAGACCCATGGCGGGTTTCGGCAAGACTCACTGTAACACCTGTCAGCCGTTCATTCGTATATGCATCAGAGATATTCCCCCTTATCGTAAAAGCCGGAGCCTGGGCTGATGAAAATAAATGCAATGCAAAGAGCGGAAGTAAAGCGAGTACAATTTTGGTCATGCGGCTGGTAGAATTTTCCGCAATACTAGAATTGAAAGTTGTTTTAGAAAGGGTATCCGGACAGATATAACGAAAGGATCAAGATTTGGTAACGGTTTCATAACGCCACGAGATTAAAATAAGATTAAAATACCCTTATAATTTCCTTCTTCCTTCTAATGTCATTATTCCTTCTGTAAATCAATTATTTAGTCAACCCCTCATTTTTTTCAAATTTATCTTGTAGTTAAATTTTTTTATGTAAAACATAAAAAATTAAACGATAAACGTACATTTGCAATAATTAATCCAATCTTGTTATGAACAAATTTGTCATCCAATTCCTGAAAGTATTGGCGGCGCTTAGCTGGTATGTGCTTTTGCCCTTGCTTGTTATTCTGGGTATTATCGTTGCGATCAGTTCGCTGACGGGGCACCCGATAGAATGGGATGTTCCGGTGTACATTCATCAGTCCGGGGAACATTTACAGTTACCGGCATCGTTACTGGATTCCCGGACGATTTCACTGAACAAGGTGGAAGGAGTACTGAAGATCAAAGTACAGCTCTCTGCGCTGTTGATGGCGAATATGATGTCCTTCCTGGGGCTTTCCATCTTCCTGTTTGCGGGCATCACTTATCACGCGCGCAGGCTGTTGCAGACCCTCAGCGCCAACACCCCCTTCACAGCCGAAAACTACCTTCGCCTGCGGTATATCAGTATATTTATCATTGCTGCCACCCTGATAGAGTTCATCAACGGCCTGTTCAACTATGCACTTTTCAGTGAGCAGTTGAAAGCCGCCGGCGATGTGTACCGGGTGAAGGTCAGTGTAGGCTTTCTGCCGCTGCTGATCGGACTCGTGATCTTTCTGCTGGCCGAGATCTTCCGGAAGGGGAACCAATTAAAAACCGAAAACGAATCCATTATATAATGGCGATCATCATTAACCTGGATGTGGAAATGGCGAAGAACAAGATCTCTTTGACCAAGCTGTCGCAACGCATCGGCATATCGATCACGAATTTGTCGCTCCTCAAAACGGGAAAAGTAAAAGGCATCCGGTTCGAAACCCTGGAAGCCCTCTGCCGCGAGCTCAAATGCAAGCCCGGAGACATCCTCGGCATTTCGGACGATTTCTGAAAAAAAGTTATCTTAGCCTCCGGTTTATATACCTTATACCTTAATTATGCGTATTACATCCATCAGATTGCTGACCCTGTCTGCTCTCTTCACTACCATCCTCTTTTCATGCGCCAGGGAAGAAAGCCTTGAACTTCCTACTGTTCCCGGAACGCAGGGCGGCAATAAGCTTCAGGGAATCTGGGATTTTGCAGGTATCTACGCCGAAACGTACACCGCTAACAGTGCCACCATGGGCGGCGAAACGCAAAGGACCGTTACCACCAGCAACTATACCACAAAGAAAAACGGCGGCACCATTACCATAGACGCTGTTAAATGTACCGCATCCAATATCACTTATCTTGTGGATACGCTGGCGCATTCGCTTATTTATACGAATGGTGTGCTGACCGATCAGCTGGACTGGAACTTCCAGTTCTCTGTATCTCCTATGAGCAGTACTGCTCCTTACAGACTCATAGGAACTGATTCCATTTACCTGGAAAAAGGACTGGTAAGTTACCCGGATAATAATGGCAATCCTTTGCCCAGTGCACCTTCCGGCGCAAGGATCAGTTGGTCCGGGGACACGCTCCTCTTACGCACCAGCCTGAACTATTCCTCCACACAGGCAACGGCAGGTGTTGTTGTCTCTGTTGTTCAACGGGGCTTTACCGTGATGAAATTGAAAAAGCGCGGTTAATCTCTGCCGGCAGTAAAAAAACAAGGCCACCTTTTTCAGGATGGCCTTGCGTAATAAATGTCGAATGTTTATGCTACAATAAAATCGGCAGTCACGTCAAATATCCTCCAATACTGATTTTCCCGTCCGTCAATTATTACATCGATATAGTAATCGCCGTCCGGCACGGTTATCTGAACATGCCATTTGTCGATATTCGGCGAAGAAGGCGTGGCGGGCGAATGTGAAACATTCGTGAGCGTGTATGTTCCCACGCCGGGAATGGTCACCGTGGGTGCATAGTAAATCCCCCCGTAGGCAAAATAATCTACCGAAGCGCTTGAACTTTTACCATTGACGGTAAAGTAAAAAGTGTTGGTCAAACCGTTCTCCGCCATACGCGGAACCGTTTTTATGCATGCGGAATTAGCGGAAGTGCCCGCGCCAAGGATAAGGGTGGCCAGCAGAAAGCAGCCGATGATGTGTTTTCTTATCATACGATATCAATTTGGGTGATGAATGAAATGATTACCAGGGAATGAAATTCGGCGTTACACTGTAGATATCCCAGAAGCTGTTGGGAATACCGGCGATGGATGCATCAATCACATAATCCCCTCCGGAAGCGGGAATGGTGATACTCCATTTGTCGAGCGTAGGAGAACCGCTGCCCGGCTGATGCGAGATCAGGTTCAGCGTGTAAGTGCCTACCCCTGCAATAGTGACTACAGGCGCATCATACAGGCCGCCGGAAGTGAAATAGGTGAGCGTCAGCGTACCGTTGTTGCCATTCACCGTAAAATTCTGGGTTTTGGTAAAGGTACCGGCGATAAAGCGGGTTGCCGTTTGTGTACTGGCGGAATTTGTAAAGCTGCTGGTTCCAAGGGCGATCATGGCTAACAGGCAACAGCCCAGGATACGTTTTTTTACCATACAATTTTGGGTTTAAAGTGAAGAATGAATAAAGAGTAAATAAATATAAGAAAAATATCATTTATCATAACAAAAAAATAAAATGATGCTTTTTATTACATTTAAAGGATTTTAAACCTTTAACGCATGTCATCCAGAAGAAAATTTTTACAAACCGCAGCCGTGGGGGCAACAGCTTCCATGCTTTCTCCGCTGGCCTTGTTTGCCGCGGAAAAGCGGCATACACCGGCCGTACAGCCGCCGGCAGACCTGCAACTGGGGGTTGCCGGTTACACTTTTGCACAGTTTGATATTGAAGGCGCTATCAATATCATGAAGCGGCTGAACCTGAAGAATATCTCCGTGAAGGATATTCATCTGCCGTTGAACAGCAGCCCGGAAAAGATCAAATCCGTACTGGATCAGTTCGGGGCCGCCGGTATAAACGTGTATGCGGTAGGCGTTATCTACATGAAAACAAAGGAAGCCGTGGATCAGGCCTTTACCTATGCGAAGAACGTAGGTGTGCCGATGATCGTGGGGGTTCCGGCCTATGATCTGCTTGACTATACGGAAGAAGCGGTGAAAAAATACAACATCAGGATCGCGATACATAATCATGGTCCGGAAGACAAACTGTATCCCGGCCCGGAAGACGTGATCCAGCGGATCAAAGACCGGGATGCGCGGATGGGCATCTGCCTGGATATCGGGCATGCGCAGCGCGCCGGTTCCAATCCCGCCGATGCAGTGAAAAAATACAGCAAGCGGCTGTTCGACCTTCACCTGAAAGACGTAACCGCTAACGGCAAGGAAGGGAAACCCACAGAGATGGGGCGCGGGATCATTGATTTCCCTGCTTTTGTGAGCGCACTGCGCAAGGTGAAATATGAAGGTTTCTGCAGCTTTGAATACGAAAAAAATATGAAAGACCCCTTGCCCGGAATGGCAGAATCCCTGGGATTCTTTAAAGGTGTCGCTGCTTGCAATCGATGACAATTTTATTTGTCGCGGGCAAATTCAAAATGATACGAGCCGGAGCCGATGTTCAGTGTAGCATCGGAGCCGGCTTTTTCTGTGCGCACTTCCTTCCCTCCTTCTGTTACCGTTGCACCGGCGGCCTGCGGAAATACTACTACAGCCGCGGTGTTCGGCGGGATAATTACATCCATGCGCATACGGCCGTTCTCTATCTTCCAGGCAGATGCGATTCTGCCGTAAGGTGATTCCAGCGTGGCAGCAGCGGAAGTAAGATTGCCTCCGGGTTGTGGCGCGATGCGGATCTGTTTATACCCCGGTGATGCATGATTGCGATCAATGCCCGCCACTACTTTATACATCCAGTCGCCGATCGCACCGTAAGCATAGTGATTGAAAGAGTTCATGCCTACATCCTGAAAACTGCCGTCCGGTTTGATCCCGTCCCAACGTTCCCAGATAGTGGTGGCACCTTTTTTCACGGGATATAACCAGGATGGATAGGTTTCCTGCAACAACAGCTTATATGCCACATCTGTGCGGCCGAAGCGACTGAGCACGTGACAGAGATATGGTGTGCCGAGGAAACCGGTAGTGAGATGATTGCCATAGGATTCAATGTTACGCACCAGCCTGTCCACCGCCTGCTGACGCAGTTCTTCCGGCAGGATGTCAAACTGCAAAGCCAGCACATAGGCCGTTTGCGAGCTGGATACGAGTCTGCCCGAAGGTGTGGCGTACTCGCGCATGAATGCCGCTTTCAGTTTTTCCAGCAATGCACCATATTGTGTGGCATCTTCCTGTTTTCCCAATACTTCTGCCGCGTGAACGAGATTGCGCGTGGAATATATGTAAAACGCCTGCGCGATGAGATATTTGTCTGTAATAGCCGATCTTCCGTCATTATCCACCCCAACAGAATAGAATAGCCAGTCCCCATAATGGAATCCGTTGTTCCAGAGATTATTTTCGCTCACCTTCGTGATATGATCTACCCAGGCTTTCATGCTGGCATACTGTGTTTCCAACACCTGTTTGTCGCCATAAGCGAGATAGAAATTCCAGGGAATGATCGTGGCTACATCTCCCCAGCCTGCTGATCCGGGGGTTTTGATGGATCTTACATCGGGGATCACCACGGGCACATCTCCATCAGGGCGTTGATCTGCTTTCAGATCTTTGAGCCATTTCGTGAAGAAGCCGGCCACCTGCATATTGAATGCCGCGGTGTTGAAGAACACCTGTGCATCGCCCGTCCAGCCAAGGCGTTCATCCCGTTGCGGGCAATCTGTGGGTACATCGAGGAAATTGCCTTTTTGTCCCCATTGGATATTATGCTGCAACTGGTTCACGAGCGGATGAGAGCAGGTAAACGTGCCCGCCGGCGTCATATCCGAATACACGGCGACTGCTGTGATATTGCCGGTATCCAGTTTTTCTTTGTATCCGCTGATGCGCACATACCGGAATCCCTGGAAGGTAAAATGCGGTTCAAACACTTCGTCTTTCCCACCTTTGAAGATGAATTTATTTTCCTGCTTGGCGCTGCGGAGGTTGGCAGTGTAGAAGTTGCCCGTTTGGTCGAGGACTTCTGCGTGATGCAGGGTGATGGTGTCTCCAGGGGTTCCTTTCAGCTTCAATTGCACCCATCCCACGAGGTTCTGGCCAAAGTCCATTACCATCTCCCCCTTGGGCGTCCGGATGAATCGTACCGGCTTGAAATGTTCGTGCTTCCTGACGGGCGGCCCGTCCGGCGCTACCAGATTGCTTTTGGGAATATCTGCAGTTCTGGCCGGCCCCCATCGCGCATCGTCATAACCGGCTGTGTTCCATCCGGGTATTTCCATCCGCGCATCATATGTTTCGCCATTATAAATATCGGAACTGCGAACAGGCCCGTCGAAACTTACTTTCCATGATCCATCCGAAACGATCATTTCTTTCTTCCCATTGGTGTACGTGATATCCAACTGATACAGCAACGCCGCCTCTTTACCATAAGTATTGCGCTGGTGAAAGAATACAAGGTTGCCGCGGAACCAGCCATCACCCAACATTACACCGGCAGCATTCCTGCCGGGCTTCAGCAAATGGGTAACATCATAAACCTGGTATTGCAGGCGTTTATCGTAACTGGTCCATCCGGGTGTAAAATAATGATCTCCTACCCGCACACCATTCAGACTGGCTTCGTACAATCCATGCGAAGTGATGTACAAACGGGCGGATCTCACAGTACCTGCAAGTTCAAAGCCTTTCCGGAACATGGGAGCAGGTGTTATCTTCCCGTCTGTATCCATATTTGCGCGTATCCATTGTGCCTTCCAGTCCGCTTCTTCCAACAGCCCCATTTCCCAGGAGCTCACATCGCTCCAGGGAGTGGCTTTGCTCCTGTTATCCCATACCCGAACCTGCCAGTAATATTTTTGTCCTGATCGCAAAGCCGGACCCGCATAAGGAACATGCACCGATTGATCGGAGTTCACTTTACCGGTTTGCCAGAGCACATCTTTTCCCTTTCGCAAAGCCATTGCGTCCGTTCCCACCCGTACTTCGTAAGCAGATTGCAGGATGTTGCGTTCTTCCGCAGCCAGCTGCCAGCTCAGGCGGGGATGCCGGGCCTCAATGCCCGCGGGATCTGTTTTGTATTCGCAGCGGGTATGCTGCACTTGCTGGGAGAATGCGGAAATAGTGATGGATAAAGCACCTGCGAGGATGCTGCAGAACATGGAACCTGTTGCTTTCATAGTCCGTGGATTTAGGAACGGTGCTTCAAAATACACAAAGCCATCCGTTATCCCATCCTGCCCTGTCCTGCAAGCTCAACTTTTACGATGAAAGAATTCGTGCATGAACAGCAGCTGGTATTTCACGGCATTTGTCCAGTATACCCAGTTGTGCGCGCCGGGCCGACTGATATAATCGTGCGGAATATTGCGGTAACGCAGTTGCTCGTGCAAATGCTCGTTCACACTGAAAAAGAAATCTTCCGTGCCACAATCTATTACCAACGCCAGTGCGTTAGGGCTGAGCAGATGCAGCAGGTTGATGACGGTATTCTTTTCCCAGCGCTCCGGTTGGGCAGCATAAGTACCCAGCCGTTTGAACATATCCCAGTTATTCGGAAAAGGGCGGATATCTACTCCGCCGCTCATGCTGCCTGCCGTTCCGAACACATCCTGGTGGCGGATGGCAAGGTACAATGCACCATGGCCGCCCATACTGTTACCGGTGATGCCCCTGCCCTTCCTGTCGCGGATCGTTTTGTAATGGTCGTCTATCCATTGCACCAGTTCGGTGGAAACATAGGTTTCGTAGCGATAAGCAGGATCCGCCGGGCTATCCCAGTACCAGCTGCTGAAGCCGCCATCCGGGCAAACGATCATCATATCGTACAGGTCTGCCTGCTGCGTGATGATATTCACCTTTTGCACCCAGCCCGCGTAATTATCGCTATAACCATGCAGGAGATACACCACCGGATACGTTTTCGTTTCTGAATAGCTGTCCGGCCGTATCACCACGGCTTTGATATTCTTTTTCATGGATGGACTGTAAGTTGCGACCGTATCTACTTTCGCTGCGTAGGCGCCTGTCATCAGCAGGCAGAAGAGACTCAAAAGGCAAAACCTCATATTGAACGCGTAATTAAAATCCCGCATAAAATACGATCATTTTTTATTTTCTTCCATCATATTGTAGCAGTTCTATGCGGTTTCCGAAGGGATCGCGGAAGAAGCATCTTTCTCTTCCTTCGATCTTGGAGGAATAGGCGATGGTGATGTTTCTGGCCTCGAGGTACCGGATCGCCGCCTGCAGGTCTTCTACCTCAAAGGCAGGATGCCGGCCGCTGATTGCGCCCATCTCCTCTTCCACCAGATGCAATTGTATGTCTGCTATCTCAAACCATACCGCGCCGCGGGGATGATTCCCGGGTATTTCCTTTAACTCCAGAAGGGTATCGTAAAACTCCCGGGCAGCGGCTTTTTCCCCGAATGGGATCATGATGGCTACATGATCCAGCCGTTTGAATTTTATCATTTCGTTTCCGTTTGATCCTGCAAAGTAACGGAGATTGCATCAAAGGTTGAAGGAATCGTTACATGCGGGTGAATCCGGATACAAGTCTATATCCGGCGATTTCCGTACATTTAATACAAAAGCAGCTGTTACAGCGTCATTAAATCCATAAAATTGTTGAATTACATATGGTATCAAAAAAAATTCTCGATCTGCTGGGTGACAAAGCCGCCTTTCTGCTGGAACACACATGCAAAACAGTTGACAAATCGGCTATTTCACTCCCCTCTCCCGATCACGTAGAGAAGATATGGCTGAATAGTAACCGTAACAACCAGGTATTGCGCAGCATTCAAACCCTGCTCGGGCATGGCAGGCTGGGCAATACGGGATACTGCAGCATTTTCCCTGTAGACCAGGGAATTGAACACAGTGCTGGTTCTGCTTTCGCGCCCAACCCTGTCTATTTCGACCCTGAGAATATTGTGAAGCTGGCAATCGAAGGCGGCTGTAATGGAGTTGCCTCAACTTTTGGTGTGCTGGGCATTGTGAGCCGCAAATATGCACACCGCATCCCTTTCGTGGTCAAACTCAACCACAATGAATTCCTCAGCCTGCCCAACCGGTACGATCAAACCATGTTCGGTACGGTGAAAAGTGCGTGGAATATGGGAGCAGTAGCCGTTGGAGCTACCATTTACTGGGGCTCTCAGGAAAGCGCACGGCAACTGAAAGAAGTGGGAGAAGCGTTTGAACTGGCGCATGAGCTGGGTATGGCCACCATCCTTTGGTGCTATACCCGTAACAACGGTTTTAAGGTAGCAGGAACAGATTACCATACTTCGGCAGATCTGACGGGGCAGGCCAATCACCTGGGCGTCACTTTACAGGCAGACATCATCAAGCAAAAACTGCCAACAAACAATGGCGGTTACCTGGCAACGAAACATGGCAAAACCTCTCCACTGGTCTATGAAAAACTAACCACAGACCATCCGATCGATCTATGCCGTTACCAGGTGCTCAATTGCTACAGCGGCCGTGTAGGTTTGATTAACAGCGGAGGAGAAAGCAAAGGCGACAACGATTTGCAGGAAGCTGTATATACGGCAGTGATCAACAAACGCGCCGGCGGTATGGGGCTTATATTGGGGCGTAAGGCATTTCAGCGTCCCTTTAAAGAAGGGGTGGAATTATTACAGGCAACACAGGACATATACCTCGATAAGGAAATCACGATTGCGTAGCAATATCCCGCAGCTATTGCCCGACTGCCTCCGGTTGTTGGGTGACCGTTTTATTTTTATTCACGGCATATTTGCTTCTGAATTGTTTTCCTTTGGCGATCCCTTTCAACTCCACGTATTTATATGTAAAGCTGGAAACGATGATAACGATCGCCAATAATGCAAATACAATCAATTGATCTCCCCAAAAATTCCGTGTTGTAATAAAGCGGATGGGGATCGGCCCTGAGTGGTCAACTATCGTGAATTCATTTCCGGTCACTTTCGATAATACGACAGCTGCAGCTACAAAGAGCGCGCATAATAAATAATGTGTGATGTAAATAGAGTAGGATAATTTACCGAGATAAGTAAAAAAGCGAAGCTTCAATATACTGGAAATAGCTCCTTTTTCCATCGCAAAAATGATAATGGTAACGGCGAATAGCAGTGTGGAAACGATGCCTTTGTAATTAAAGGGAAACGCTGACGACAACGTTACAATGATCAACACGACCAGCATCAGCTCCACGATGGTGAAGAAATTTTTAGAACGATGGATGTCCGGCAGTTTTTTGTATATGATATAAGCGAAACAGCCCGTAAAAAAGCCGAATAATCCTCTCAACGCCTGTTCTGTCAGCCATCTTGAATTCGCCATTAATGAAACAAATGCCAGCAGCACGATGAAGGCGAATACGAAGTTTTTTACTTTGGAGGCCCGGAACAAGGTCAGTCCCAGAATAATGTATATGTAGAACTCAATGCTGATGCTCCAGGAAGGAACGTTAAAAGACAGTGCGGCGGGCTCTGATATCCAGGCATGTATCAGCAGCAGACTGGGAAAGATATATGCCGGGTCCCCGCTATCTGTAAAAGCGGCATGATTGAAGCCAAGGCCCTTCCCTTGCGCGTATAACTTGAAAAATTCAAAACCGATGGCCGCTATCAGCATGAGCAGATGCATGGGATACAAACGGAAAAAGCGATTCAGGATATAATCCTTAAACTTCTCTTTTGAAAAAGAAGTACGGCCATAAGTATGGAGCATCACAAATCCGCTCAGCACAAAAAAGAATTCAACGAAAAAAACGGCATTGCGGAAAAAGGGCATTTCCGTAAAACCTGAAACGATCCTTACGTGATGACATACAACTAATAAAGCGCAAATACCACGGAAACTGTCGAGTATTTCAAATCTTCGTCCTGAAGAAAGAGACATAATGGTAATAATTGGAGTTAAGAAGCCGGAGAGCTCGTTGCGTCTAAGACTATTCTCGAACTGGATAAATTTTTGATCTGACTTATACGGCACGAATGTACCACTATTCGGGCAGAATAAAGAGGGAAAAACCTTAATAACCAGCTAATAACAATTGGCCGGCTACTCCAGCCTGATGCAGGTCCAGGTAGCTTCCAGCACAGCGTCCTCATCCATATACACCACACCGGATTGCTTGATGATCTTGTCACTCAACCGGATATTTTTGATCACATAGCGCATAGGTTTGTTATAGGCAGCTCCTTTCAGGAACACGGCTTTTTCGATATTGGCCAGGCCGAACAACCCATCCGTGATGCCCAGCAGTTTGATCCCGGCCCCGCCACACTGTGCCATCGATTCGATCAGGATCATACCGGGTATGAAATCATGATTGGGAAAGCTGGCTTTCAACATTTCGTTGGAATCTTCAAACACTTTTATCCCAACGATCTCCTCTTTCGTGGCAGAAAGTATTTTATCTACGAACAGAAAAGGTTTACGATGCGGGATCAGTTCGTTAATGGTTTCCGATTGCATGTAGCAGATATTTGCGGCAATAAAATTAGTATTATTTTGATAAAGTTGATAAGGTAAAACTGCCGGAAGCTCCGTGTATAACTGCGATCAGGTGATCACGTAAATTGTATACATCAGCAGATATTCTCTTATGAAGAAAAAGCACTAGATAATTATCGATGCAAATTCCTTTGGGAGTGAATCATTTATATTTTAACATCGGGACTTTCTTTCTATGACCTACTGAACTACGCTCTTAGAGGAGTAAATGGTATTGTATCAAGGGGTACATCTGGTATTACAAATGCAAGACAACTTCTTGTAAGGGATATTTTTGAGTTACGACGAGTTCATGCTACTCAAGGAATACCTAATATGTAATAGCCACTACTCGATTTGGCACCTGGTATATAGATCGATAAGACCTTATCTTACAGAGGTGGGTAGAATCCTTTTTAAAAAGGAACTTTTTTTAAGAATTAAATTTTTGTCGATTTGATCTCTCTGCTGTAATCCCGCCAGGACCAGATATTAGCCGGATCACTTGCCTGGCGTATACAGATCTAAAAAAGACGGTGCAGAGAGGTTTAAAAAATCTACCAGGAAATGAGAAAAGATAATCCATCTCAAACTACCTGTTTTTTTGTATGTGATCGCCCACACGATACCGAAAACGAATGTTGATATCAGAACCGCCGGGTTTCTCATTATGACAGAATTTACCCCAAACGTTAAATGGTTGATAGAAAACAAAAAGGCAGTTACCCCGACAGATAGCCAATTATTCCATTTGGTGGTATAATCAGATAGTAGTCCTCTCCAGTAAAATTCTTCCAGCCAAGGGTTTACGAGTGCCAGCACAATCCAGGGTAACCAGATCTTCCAGTCTGTCAGCAAGTCTTTATGCTTAAAAAAGATGGGTAGTGGTGTCAGCCCAAGTAACACAGTAAGAACATTCCAACCCCAATTTTTACCTGATGAATGAAGCCCTTTTTTAATGAAGTCTTCTGTAGCATATCTTAAAATTAAAAATAAGAACAGGCCCCATTCTATTAATATAACAGGAATAAACGCCCATTTTTCCAGCATGTTTCCGAAAAAGTAGCCTGTAGCAATATTTACCATGATGATTATTACAGGGGACAGCAAGACAATTTTCCTTTTAGTCATTTGTAGTCAGTTTTAGGGTTTGTGGCTTAGGGCATATCACTCTCAATTTATATTCTTCAATCATGTGTAAGATAATCTTTTAATCAGATAATAATAAACGTCAGGTGGAATAGTGGCTATTACACGTAGTAGCTCACTACAGCAATTAATTCAGATGAGCAAAACAATGTATCCTGTCACCTTGACCAACCTCCGCGGCGAGCCGCCTGGTTCTGCACGATCGTAAATCACTTGCGTGGCAGGACTGATATTTTTTCTCCCATAACCGCTGCGCCGTCAGCGTTCCGCTTTTTGTTTGACAAATATCCATTAGCAAAATATCCAGCAGCGCATAATTCGAGGATTGCTCAAATTCAGGTTCTTTCAACCAATCTCCTCTCATTAAGCCGCTAATACCTACCTCCAAGCCTCAATGAAGAAAACCAATAACAGAACGTGACAGATAGCAAATCAAGTTTTTCAACAGGGGCTGGAACTCAAGCAGCTTGCCGTGTATCTGGTCTTGAATCTACCTTAAAACAAAGCTGCCACTGGCATCATCTCCCCTTTCTTTCCTGTCTTCAGCATTTTCTTGCAAGCAAAATAGCATCATGAGAACTGACATGCTTTTTGGGGTGAGATTCACCAATGACAATAATAATATTAGGACCCTTCTTGAACACTATTATACATGGAAATATGAAAAGGCAAATGCCATTGCCAAAGAAATTGAAGAAATCGCATCCATAATCGGTAAAAAACCGGGGCTTTCCGAGCAAGAGATCCAGAAGACGTTGGAAAGGTACGAGATGCCTTCTAAGGTAAAGCCCCCTGATTTCAAGGAGGTAGGAGATTTATTAGGCTCATCCGATTGCCGGCACTATTATATCACGCAGCCGGTCCTGACTATGAGCTCGAAAATAAGGGGAGCGTAAACTCATCCACATCTGTATAGTTTTCTGTAGTGGTGATTTTAATGTGGCCCAACATCGCTTTGACAATATGAATGGGCACACCGTTTTTCAGCGCAACAACAAAAGCGAATGTGTGGCATGTCACATGAAATGTCAGCTTAAGGTTAATGTTCCAAATCTCTGCCAGTATCTTGAGATAGCGATTGACGGTTTGGTTGGTAATGGGTGGAAAGATGGTGCCATTGGCAATAGATCGCGGGTGATCCTTATGCTTGATCAACATAACGGCCTTCTCCAGCATGAGCATTGCCTCCAGTTCATCAGATTTGCTGCGGTAGATGGAACACCAGAATTTCCCCGTGGCGATGATATCAAAATCCTCCATGGTAAGCTTCATCACATCGGCAAATGCAAAACCGGAATAGCAGCTGAAATGGATGTGGGCTAAAAACGGAAAAGCCCGTAAATATTGACATTTACGGGCTTTCATTCGAAGGTGAAACCTTAAAAAGTCGGGACGACTAGATTCGAACTAGCGACCCCTTGCACCCCATGCAAGTGCGCTACCGGGCTGCGCTACGTCCCGAACTCCGGTAACAGTGTTTGAACACTGTAGTTATTTTGAAAACGATTTGTAAGAACTTTTATCAGGACAACAAGACTTAAACCTGCGACCCTCCCGATCTCATCGGGATGCGCTACCGGGCTGCGCTACGTCCCGAACTCCGGTA
>JAFIGY010000015.1 GCA_017849435.1 Chitinophaga niabensis | reverse complement strand
GTTCAAACAGCTCTATTATAAGCGATTCGGAACAGAAATCTCCAGCGGCCATTTATACATTCCTCCAACATTATCGCTGGATATTTCCTCCTTTGTTTGCAATACCGGTGTTACAAATAATCGTCCGCTTTATTATATTTCTACTCACAACCTTTACCATGGAACGGGCAGCGAATCCCATGTCAGTTACAAGAATGTAACAGTAGCTGAAAAAAGAAGAGGCGTGTCTAACGGATATACGGAATATGAATTCTATGATGACACCAAT
The DNA here is from genome assembly GCA_017849435.1 of Chitinophaga niabensis. GTDB lineage: Bacteria > Bacteroidota > Bacteroidia > Chitinophagales > Chitinophagaceae > Chitinophaga > Chitinophaga niabensis_A. The sequence goes on along the minus strand of JAFIGY010000015.1, from coordinate 188,392 downwards.
ACCGATTCCAGCTTTTACGCAAATGCTATTTCACAGACGGCTAATCTTCCGCTGACCAGTCAATATGATGTATATCCAGCATGGCAATTCAAGCGTCTTCCTCAAAATTACCTGAACGGCAGTGAAAAAGAAAAAAGGATATACAATGCTGCAGGAGAGCTGTTGCAACGGGAAAGAACCATCTACAAAAGCCGGATCATAAATAATTTCTCCACGGGAGGAGTATTAAATAGTGTATTGTACCAGGATATTTGCGATCCGGCGTCTTCTTCCCCGCCCGCCGGCGGCAGTAACATAAATTCAAGAAGAGCCCGCTTGCTTGCTCCCGCCAGCAGCTATTATTTCTTCAATTCCTATCGCATTCAGAATATTGCCATCCTGCAATATCAAAAGATTTCCGAGCACTATGCTTCCCTCGTCAGCAAATCGACGGATACTGTTACGTACTTCTATGATAATGTGAATCACGTGAGTTCAACTGCTACCGAAACAAAGAATAGCAAAAAGGAGCTCATCAGGAACGAGACGTGGTATGCCTTTGATTTTAATGACGTGAATAACGGCGATTCCATTTTCTATTTCATGAAGCAGGCTTTCGTAAACGAACCGGTAGCCACATTTACATTTAATAACGGAAAGGTGGTTAAGGGCGGATACCGGCTGTATGAAATGCGGTCTCCTCGTACGAATCCCGGGTTCCTCCCCTCCCAGGAATTCAGGATGTTTGTAAATCCTGCCGGTATTTTACCTTCGGCCCTAAACATTTCCAGCGCCTACCCTAAATCACCGGCTTTTACGCCGGGTGCCTTCCAGCGCGTCATCACTTCCAAATATAATCCGGATAATACCATATCCTACGTTACCAGGAAATCAGGAGAGAAAATATCCTTCCTCTGGGATTACAATAGAAACAATATGGTAGCGTAGGCCGTTAATGCAGATAGTGCTGATATAGCCTATACTGGATTTGAAACGAATAATGATGGCAACTGGTCCGTATCCGGTTCAGCACGCATTGCTACGGCGGCCTTAACCGGCAAACAATCCTATCAGCTATCCAGTGGCAACATTGTGAAAGCCGGACTGAATACGGCGAAATCATATATCGTATCTTACTGGTCATCCTCCGGGGCAGCCAGCGTTAACGGGGTAACCGCCAGCGCCGGGCCTGTAAAGAATGGCTGGCAGTACTTCGAGCATCTGCTTCCATCCCCGGTCAGCACTGTCACTGTTTCAGGAAATGTGATCATTGACGAATTGCGGCTGTATCCTGCCCAGGCACAAATGACCACTTACACATTTGATCCCTTCTTTGGCGTAACGGCCATCTGTAGCCCCAATAACATTGTTGAATATTATGAATATGACAACAGCGGCAGATTGTCAGTTATACGGGACGACAATAGAAATGTAAAGAAAACTGCCGGGTACTTCTATACCGGATTCTTCGCAGACACAGCGGTATGGCGTTCCTCGGGCGGCAACAACAGGGTAAAACCCTGTCCCGCAGCTCCCTCCTACTTCACGAACATCCGGCAGTATGAGCAGATCGACATCAATCCCAACAGCCCCACTTACCGCAGCCTGAGATGGGCTGACGGGGAAACGATCCTGCCTGGTCAACTGGATATTTCCGCATGGCAAAATACCGCCACAGCCATCAGATGCAAAACAAGCGGAGGAAATAACACCGGAGAACAGGAACAGGAACAAATCGATGTAAACCCATGCAGTCCTGCCTATAATCAAACAAGGTGGATCGTCATCGGAACAAATCTGTCTGCATGCCCGCTCCCCTGTACCGGTGTCAACCAGAAGATCGTGAACGGTGTTTGCGAGACCGGTGTTAAGAAGTACACGGCCAGTGTATTCAACAGCAGCACCGGGAAATATTCCTGTAAGTACCATTATGAATTCAGTGATTGCTCCAAAACCATCGATTACTTTGAAGACAGTACCACTGCCTGTACATTAGGAACACCCTGTACACCGCCATGATCCAATCCTTCACATTTGTAATGAATGATATGCCTGTAAAATTCATACATATAGCCACCGTAATGCTCCCTGCATTGATCGTCACTATACCGGCGAAATCGCAGGTATCCCCTCCCCCTGCCTATTCCGTCACCGGCCAGGCAAATTATGTACGCACCTGGACGTCCCGGATGCCGGTTACCGACACGGCAACCGTCAAAGCCACGGCCCGCACCATCAACGAGGTCCGCCAGTCTACACAATACTTTGATGGTCTTGGCAGATTGCTGCAAACGGTAGACAAACAGGGAAGCAGTCAAAAGAAAGATATCATCACTCCGGCAGTTTATGATCTTTTTGGGAAAGAACAATTCAAATACCTTCCTTACAGTACCTCTTCCGGCTCCCAGGACGGCGCATTCAGAAACAATCCCTTTGCCGAACAGGCTACTTTCATGAACGCACAGTTCAACGGGCAGGAACAGGTATTCTACAGCGAAAATACTTTTGAAGCCTCCCCTCTGAACAGACTGCTCAAAACGAATGCTCCCGGGAACAACTGGGCGAAATCCATCGGCAATAAATTCGCGGAAACCCAGTACCTCCTGAATACCGCAGCCGATAATGTTGTGATATGGAGTATCCAGGAAAACGCCGTACCACTCAAAACCGGGCTGTACGAATCGGGGGTTTTGACCAAAACAGTGACAACAGACGAACAAGGCAGCAGGGTCGTTATCTTTAAAGATGAAAGCGACAAGATCGTACTGAAGCGGGTTGAATTGCAGGCCAGCGCCCCGGATGGCGACGACGGCTGGCTCTCCACCTACTATGTTTATGACATCATCGGTAATCTTCGTTTTGTGATCCCTCCCAAGGCTGTTAACCTGATCAAAACAAACTGGGTCATTACCAACGATATTGCGACTGAACTCTGTTTTATATATCGGTATGATGTTAATAACCGGATGATCGTGAAAAAAGGGCCGGGGGGAGACTCCACTGAAATGGTGTACGACATCCGGGATCGGGTTGTGTTTACCAGGGACGGTAACCAGAAAGCTCAAAACAAATGGACGGTAGTTTTCTATGACGAAATAAATCGTCCCACTATGAATGCCCTGTATAATAACAACAGCTCCAGGGAAACCTTGCAGGGCAGCATGAATGCCATTACGTCTTCCCAAACTATCAGTTATACAATACCAGGGCCGGATAATCTCGCTACCGGCTATCATGACGGAAGAACTGAGTACAAGGCCCGGACCAGCATCACTTTCCTGTCAGGTTTTGATTCCGGCAGCGGTGAAATGGAAACACAGCTGAATCCCGCATTGATCAATACGATAGAAACCATTGTTGCGGTCAATCCATTGCCAGGCATACAGGTGGTGGATCTCACTCCCCTTAGTTATAGTTATTATGATAATTATGATTATCCCGGGGTAAAGGGGTTTAGCGCCAGCTATCTCTCCAAACTGAGTGCAGGAACCAATCCATATGCGGAAACGCCGTCTACCTACAGCAAACTTATACGCGGCATGGTTACGGGCAAGAAAACAAGAGTGGTGGGTACGGACACCTGGCTCACCAGTACGCTCTACTATGATGAGAAGGGGCGCGAGCTACAGGCGATAGAAGACAACCTCGTCGGCGGAGTTGATATAAAAACGAATCAATATGATTTTGAAGGGAAGCTGCTGAGTAGTTATCTTCATCACAAAAATCCAAGGGATGGTGTAACACCTGAACTAAAGATACTAACCCTGAATGAATATGATCCCGCAGGAAAAATGCTGGCTGTCAGAAAACAATTGAACGATGACGGCGTGAACAAAACGGTTGTTCAGATGGAATATGATTCGTTGGGACAGCTCAAAAAGAAGACCCTCGCCAATAACCTCGAAACGCTTAACTATACTTACAATATCCGTGGCTGGATAACAGGCATGAACCAGCCTTATCTCTCTGCATCCGCAACCAATTATTTTGGATACGAGCTGGCATATGACAGAACCGCCTCCGTCATCAGCGGAACAAGCTATGCTTCCCCACAATACAACGGGAATATAGCAGGCATGATCTGGCGCTCTGCCGGAGACGGGGTTAAACGGAAGTACGATTTCGGATATGACCGGTCTAACCGGTTGCTGAAAGCAGATTTCAATCAGTACGAATCCTCCTGGACCCACGCCACTGTAGATTTCAGCATGAAAGTAGGGAATGGCACCGATCCCTTATCAGCCTATGACCCTAACGGCAATATCATCGCGCTTACCCAGCAGGGCCTGAAGGGCACTTCCTCAGCAACGATCGATGACTTACATTATGGTTACTTAGACAATAGTAACAAGCTCAAATTCGTATGGGATGGCGCTAATGATGAAGCTTCCACATTAGGCGATTTTAAAGAACCTTCTGCCAATACAACAGCCAATCAATCCGGCGCAGCTGATTACAATTATGATGCGAATGGTAACCTGGTACTGGACAATAACAAATCCATCCGTCGCATCGCTTACAATTTCCTCAATCTTCCGGATAGCGTCTTCATTACCGGTAAAGGCATTATTGCATTTCAATATGATGCGGCAGGGGCCAAATTGCGAAAAACAGTCATCGACAGCACAATTTCTCCCGTACGTACAGTCGTAACGGATTACGTTGGAGCGTTCATCTACCAAAACGACAGCCTGCAACAATTCGCACACGAAGAGGGCCGTGTGAGGGTGGTTCGCCCAACCAGTCTTCCACTTAGTTACGTGTACGATTACCTGGTAAAAGATCATTTGGGGAACGTGAGAGTGGTGTTAACAGAACAGACGAATTTCTCCATGTACATGGCCACCATGGAACCTCAACGTGCTGCTACAGAAACCGCACTGTTCAGTAACATTGATAACAGCAGGGTCAATAAACCGGCAGGCTATCCTAACGAAAAAGGCAATACTTCCGTAGCGCGGCTAAACGGGAACAATCCGGACAAAAGGATCGGCCCCGCCATTGTGCTAAGAGTAATGGCTGGTGATACTATTGCCATCGGGGTTAAAGCGTTTTATAAATCTATAGGAAATACTGGTAGCAAGGCGGATGCATCTGCAGCCAGTATGGCAAGTGCGCTTATCAGGGCCCTGGGGAATAGTGCATCCGGCCGGCCCGGAGGGGTGCATGGTGGAGGGAATACGGCCAGTCCGTTCTCCGAGCGCTTTTATGGAAATGAATATCAACGGCTTAAAGAAAAAGAGCCGGGGCAGGGTAATCAGGTGAACCGTCCGAAAGCGTATTTGAATTTTGTGCTGTTCGATGATCAGTTTAAATTAGTGGAGGAAAATAGTGGGGTCAAACAGGTGCAGGCGCAGCCGGATCGGCTGCAGACTTTAGCGCAGGGTAAAGCGGTTATGAAGCAAAGTGGGTTCCTCTACGTGTATACCAGTAATGAAACACCGCAGGATGTGTACTTTGATAACCTGATGGTGGTTTCCAATCCGGGACCTTTGCTGGAGGAGACGCATTATTATCCTTACGGGCTTACTATGGATGGCATCAGCTCAAAAGCAGCCGGAACTCTGGAGAATAAATACCGTTATAATGGGAAAGAATTGCAGCATAAGGAGTTCGGTAATGGTAGCGGGCTGGAGTGGTATGATTATGGGGCGAGGATGTATGATCAGCAGATTGGGAGGTGGCATGTGGTGGATCCGTTGGTAGATAAAATGCGTCGGCATTCTCCTTATAATTATGGGTTTGATAATCCAATGAGGTTCATTGATCCTGATGGGATGGCACCTCGGGATGATTATTATAACAGAAAAGGGAAATTCTTGGGCACTGATGGGAACAATGGTTCTAACGCCAGAGCAAAAGTCGTAGAGGATGGCGGGTCTGTTCAGAAGGATAAAACTGGCCACATCACAAACGTTACTGGAAATCTTACCGATCTAGGAATTTCAGGAGAATTTAGAACTATATTAGGGACGGTATATTCGGAAGCTGATCAAAGCAATTATACTGCGGAAGAAGCAGCAGGCATATATGATGTACTTGAAAACAGAGCTGCAACTCTCGGTAAGAATAAGTCTGTATTGGATGCTATAGAAGCAGGCGGTGTTTATGGTTATGGAACAAATGAACGAAGTACAATTGAAGATTATGGCTCAAGTGGTATTAATTCTTTAAAGCTTGAAACTGTTACCGCAGGCGTGATAGCTGCTGCTACAACAGATAATAGCGTAAAGGACTATTCAGGTGGCGGTACTACTTGGCACGGCAGAGACTTCGGAGATCTAAATTCAAGAGCCAATAGAGACTATTGGCAGAAAGGGTTCGACTTCACAAATATTAGCCATGATATATATAATCTGGGCTCAAGACCTAAAACAACCACTGTCAATAAAAGGTCTTATGACTATTTATATCAATCAACTGGCACTTCTGGAGGAACAATATTTATGAAAAGAACTGAAGCAAGTCTAAGGGCTTCATATCCTTTTTCATATCCCAATATTTCTGAAAAACAATTGAAAAACACTTGGTAAATGAAAGCATTCATAGTTATAAGTCTATTTTCTCTTCTATTTCAAAATGAAGAGCAGCGCGTACTTCAGAAAATTTATGAAATGGGAAACGCTGGTAGAAAGAACCTTTCTGTAAAAAAAATAACGAATAGTTTTAAAATCGTATCAGATATCGATACCGAAAGCAAATACATGCTCCACCTAAATAATGAGGACGTAATTTATTTCTCCAAATATGATGGAGATAAAGCAGATGCTTTCAGTCTGCATGGAAAACGATATGTTGTATCAGAGCATATGAACGATCTGATGTTCAAATGGTTCAACCCCCGTTTCCTGTCATTAGAATCAATGAATATTTATGAAATCGGGCTGAAAAACAGAAAGTATATCGTAGTAATAGCTGAGACGCAGAGCGCTGCAGGAAAAGCAGTTAACTACAGCTTGTACTTCATATTTGACATTACTGATAAGAAAAATATTAAATACACCCCTGCTGCCAGTTATTATGGTGACATCAGAAATATTACCGACATCGACAATGATGGCACCCTCGATTTTCTCAAAGGAACGGTCGTGAATGACAGATCGATAGCAGTTGAGGCATATAATATTTTCCCTCCTGCCAAAAAAAATCTTATCAAAAAGCAAATTGTAAGTCTTAAATAATAGTATTTCTGATAGCCATAAAGAAAAAATGCTTTATGATAATCGTATCACTTCAGCAAAGGCAATATGGGGAATTCTTCAGGACAGTATGAATACGGCATCTATTAGGTAGAAATTTCTGGAACAGGTACAAAAAGAATCAAATTGCAAAAATAAGAACTGGGCAATTATTGAGGTTTTCAAATCCGGAGAAATTGCTCGGCTTGTGAACTATCTAATTTGTTTTAATGCAGATGAAACAGCTCTTCTTGTCGAGTATAACTATCAAATGCGTCAAAAAAGTAAAAATATAGATAGTCTCATTTTCGACGGATTGTAAACTGCTCTAAAGAATAGAGAATCAGTTATCCAGGCTGTTCAAAAGGATTGAGCGCTCAGTTAATCGCTGGAGAAAACTTGGTACCATTGCGGCACTATAACGAATGATAAAAATTCTACCCATGAAATACCCGATCACTATTATTTTATTACTGCAACTGGGATGTATCAGAAGTAATGATCAAAAGAATGATCCAATAAAAAGTAGTACAATCGACGCCTCGGCAAAAATAGTCGCCGATAAATTTTTCAATCGCTTTATAAGGGAGAGCCATTCAAGTCAATAGAATATTTATTGGCAGACAATGAGAATATTAACTCCAATGATTCTGCTTCACTAAATCTTAAAAGAAAATTTCTACTTATTAACGAATCGTCTGGAATGTTTTCGAGCTATCGTTTGATCGGAGAAAAAAAAATCGGTAATGATATCGCTACGTATAGCAAGAGACTTTATCGCTTTACATTTATGTTTTACAATAATGATAAAACAATAAAGCTCTATAAATTTGTATTTGATGACAACATGGATGTTGAATTAGAGGAATCGCTGAAATTATATCTTCACTAAGCGAATATAAAACAGTTCTTTCTTCGATAATAAGTCGCTATCATCCGGTATACCGGATCGCTCATCAATTCAATGAAAGAATAATTCTACCTTGCATTTGTATTCCTCTGTTTCATTATGCAGCGTTTATACCTGTGTTTGCTACTGCTTTTATGCACCGGCAATGCCTTTCCGCAGATCATGGAACAAGCGCCCGGAACGCTAAGGCTTTACGAAGACGATGATTTTTTCAACGTATGGGGAAAAGGTACGGACGAAGCCTACAGCAATGGCACCAACATCAGCTACTTCTACGTAAAACAAAAACCATCCACCTGCATCGACAAATGGATATTTCCCCGTGCCGGAAAAAAAGCGCTGAATGTTTTTGAATGGAGCATCATGCAGGTGATGGTTACGCCACAGGATATCAGCGATACGGCTTTCCAGAAACATGATTATTTTTATGCCGGTGCGCTGTTCGCCACACACGGGCTCACCTCCTGCAATCCCGTAAAACGCTACAGTCTGCACTCCGAACTGGTATTCGGCATCCTCGGCCCCTGGTCCCTCGCTAAAGAAACCCAAAGCATCTTCCACCAACTGATCCATTATCAACAACCCATGGGCTGGACGTACCAGGTCCCCAACTCCCCTTTACTCAACTACAATCTCTCGTACGAACGCATGCTGTGGAACCCGGTAAAACTGCTGGAAGTGACCGGAGGCGCCACGTTGAGGGCAGGCACGATGTATGACGGGATATCCGCCATCTCCACCATCCGCTTCGGCCTCTTCAATCCTTATTTCGGAAGAACGGACGGCAGCCGGGCACTGCGAAAGATACAGGTCTACACCATCGCACGGCCGCAGGCTCACCTGATCTTCTATAACGCTTTGCTGGAAGGGGGTATCCTGCAATCAGGGAATCCTGCATTCATGGATGTTTATGGCAACCAAACTGTAAACATGCGGCACCGTACGATACAACTGGATTATGGAGTCGGGACCAGCATCAACCGGTTCACGATCACTTATACGCAAAAAACCCTCAGCGAGTGGATGGCGGGCACCAGGCATCATTCTGTGGGGAACATCAGCATTTACATTCCTCTGCGGGATTGAAAAAGGGGGCTCATCGCCCCCTGTTATTACGTCCCTGCATCCTTCCGCCCTGGTGCGGGGAACCGCCGTTATCCCTGTGCACAGGCAATCTTTCTATGTTGCTTCGTTGCATGCTTCGCTCCATGGAAGGCCATTTGTCGTTCATACGTACCGGTCTGGCCGGACTGCTCTCCGGCATCTGGCGGAACTCCCGGGGATGCGGCTGCATAACAGCCTGAGGCCGCGGAGCTTCATTCCGCACTGGCGGCTGGCGGACAGGCTCCTGCCTTGCAGGGTGCGGAAGCTGCGCCTGGCGCTGTACCTGCTGCGGTTGCCCTGCAGGCGACTGGCTCACGGCTGCCGGTTGTGGATGCTGCACCTGCGGACTGAATACACGCATCTGGTTTCCTTTTTGTTCCATCCGTTCAATATTCCTCACCTGCTTCATTGACACCGGTTCTATCTTCCGGTTGGTATATCTTTCCACTTCATTCACTGCCGGACCTTTCGCGTAGTACTCATTGTGAACGTGCGTGATATTGTAGTTGTTGATGATCGTTACCCGGTTGGAGATATTGTTAACCACACTGGGATGCTGCAGCACGAGGCGCCTGTCGTAGATATGATCGCGGGCGCAGACGTTCCAGTAGAAATCGTGAGGCCGCCATCCTCCGAATTGTACCCGGATGTTGACTTCCGGCATCAGCGGAGCCCAGCAGTAGTAATTATCCACATACCCCCAGGTAACCCAGGCCGGGGACCAGTTGTAACCCGGTACCCACAACCATCCGTACATATCGTCATACAACCAGCGGCCATAGTGGAAGGGCGCCCAGCCCCAGCTGTAATTGGACATCCAAACCCATCCTTCATTCGAATAATTCCAGTACCCGTTGGTGGCGTAAGGCCTGAAGTCCCCGTCCATATGCGGATTCCATACATGCCCGTATCCGGGATAATCGATCCAGGTACCATAGGGCGATAATTCATCGTAAAAGGTCTGGTAAGTAATGCTGCCTGACACCCCCACTTGTGCTACCGACATATTACCGCTGCTGGCGCAACTGGTAAACATCGCAGTGAAGAATAATACCGGCAGCCATCGTTTTAATATTACCGCTTTCATTTTGCCAGATTTAAGGTTTACAGATAATGGTCATTTCCGTTGTGATGCTATTATGACTGGCTACCGGGGAACAGGTAAAAAACGGGGTTCTTAAATGTCTGTTAAAGGTAGCGAAAATTAAACCTTCCCTTCCTTTTCCCGTCTAATAGCCGATTGTAAACCGGCTTGTATGACCGAGCATTACTGCTAAATGTTAATGAAATGAAAAACAGATTGTTTATACTGTTTGCGCTGATCGGACTAAGCACATTTACAGTTACGAACGTTTACGCCCAAAGACACGGCGGTGGCCACTCCGGTGGCGGACATTTCGGCGGTGGTAGTCATTTCGGCGGCGGGTTTTCAGCCCCTCATCATATGACGGCACCGAGAATGTCTGCCCCGAGGATCTCCGCTCCCAGAGTAGTTGCGCCGAGGAGCGGCTACTATTACCATAGCGCTCCGGTCATCCGCGGCCATCTCAATTACCCGGTTCACCCCTGGTACAGATACGGATACAGACCCTGGCGCCACTGGTTCTTTCCCCGGATAGGAATATATTTCTCCACCCTGCCTTTTGGCTATTATGCACTGGATCCCTTCTTCTATGGTCCTGTTTATTATTCCGAAGGGTCCTATTACGAACTGATTGACGAACGGAACGAATATAAAGTAGTGGAAGCGCCTATGGGCGCAGCTGTTCCGGATATCCCGGATGGATCGGTAGAAGTGATCATCAACGGGAAAACATATTACGATGTGAATGGTACGTATTACCAGGAAACTGTCACCAATAAAGGAAAACGATATGTGGTAGTGGGTAAGGACGATCGTTCAGGCGACAAAACAGTGACATACCCGAATGATCAGGTTTATGCGGAAGAAAACGATAACCAGGACCTGATCACCAGCCTGCCGGATGATTGCACTACCGCAACCATCAGTGGATCGCAGTATTTCGTATCCCCGGATGGCGTATATTATCAGGCTGTTGTGAACAGTGATAATTCCATCGCAGGATATAAGACCGTAGGTAAAGTAAGTTCCGATAATTAAGGAAGAATGGCGAACAATGGATTGTTACGAGGGAACTGGTGGAGCGACCGGTTCCCTTTTTACATTTTCTTTGCCAGCTCCTCCCGCAGCACCTGCTCCAGTTCATCCGCACCGTCCACTACCCGGGAAACCGTTCCGTTCCTCCCGATGATCATATGGGTGGGATAAACATTTATTTTGAGAGAGTCTGATATGAATTTCTCAGGCAGGGAAACCACCGCATAATTGAACGCCTGCTTCTCGAGGAAAGCGTGCAGCTTTTCCGGGGAATCAAAAGCAAAGCTGATAAACAGTACATCATTCCGGTCTTTGAACTTCTCCACGATGCGGTTTAGTTCCGGCATTTCCTGCACACAGACTAAACAATGAATAAACCAGAACTTGTAGACCAGTATCCTGCCTTTGGTACTATCCCCGCTATACCGCTTTCCATTGATATCAGCATAAGCAGTCAACGGAAGATGCTCTCCTTCCCGCTTATAATTCTTATAGTGGTTTTGCCCAAACTGATAGAGCGTTTCCCCGATACTCTTATCCACGGTATCCGGCAACGGATAGAGTTTGTATTGAAGCGAGGAATCCGCGGTGATAATACGTAAAGGCAAATAGTTCCCGGTGGCGAAAGCTTCGAGAAATGCGGCTCTGCTTACAGGATGTGAAGCAGCGTCAAGTGTGGTGTAATTCCCGGAAAGTTTCAGATAATCCCGGTCGTAATACATGAAATGCCGAACATCTTTCAATATCTCTTCCGGGGCTATCATGGGCTTTCCCACGGATTCCTTCCGGCTTTGCGCACAGGCAGTAAAGAGAAGGATAAAAGCTAACAGTATACGGATGTACGTCATGTAGCTAATATAACACTATTCTTTAGGGATCACAACCTCCTTCACCCCAGGCCCCCTCCCTTCCGCAACACTCTTCAGGAACACATCCATCTTGTCAAATTCCCGGAACATGTAGTTACTCACCTCATGCCCGCGATCTGTGTATGTATACAGCACCACCGGCTTCTTCCAAACCTTCGCCTGTTCGTAGATGGTTTTGGCTCCGAACATCATCAGCCACCCGAGGGAATTGGCACGGCAGAAACGATGAGCGGCTGTGCCGAAGGGGACAAGCTGATCCTTTGTACCATGCATGAAAAGTGTGGGCACCCAGTTATCCTGCCGCATGGTATTCATATCTATCAACGCTCCCGCAAATACCATGGCACCCCGGAAACGGGGGCGTTTGAAGTAATCATACCGGGCTGGGTCGGACACCGCGAAAGGATTGTATAACAGTTGCAGGACGGTTTCCGCGCCGGCACTGCTGCCGGCAATGAAGAACTTTCCGGTGTCCACACCCAACGCAGCGGGTCTTTCAAGGATATAGCGGACCGCATCGGCAGCATCGTCTACTGCCGTACGGATGGCTTTCAGTTTTTCCGATGTTTCGGTATTGCATCCGAAATCTTTGCCTTTCAGGTACAGGCGGTAGGAGATCACAAAAATATTATATCCCCGCTTGCACATCCCCTCCGCAAAAGGACGCTGGTTCACCGGATCGCCACCGGTGAAGGCACCACCGTGGATGAACATGATAGACATGCCATTGGCCCTGCCCTCCGGCTGGTAATGATCCATGTAAAGCGTATCCGTATCCTTCACACCGTAAGTGATGCGGGTTTGCGCCTGCACGATGCCGCTGCAGAGCAGGAGCGCTGAAAGTAAAAATCTCATAGTCCCAATTTAATACATCTCCTGTTATCCTACCAGCGTTTCCCGGAAAGCCGGCGCTTTCTCCAGCGTCTGCCAAACCTGGTACAATGCCCGCGGCACATGGAAACATCCTTTCCACTTCCCGCCCTTGAGCTGTAACAACGGCTCTCCCCTGCGGTTAAGATAACCGAACCATTCGGGATGCTGCGCATCTTTGAAATGTGCCCACGCATACGCATGTATTTTTTCAAACCAGGCCTTGCAGGATTCATTCCCTGTCAATTGCCAGCCTTTGGCGAGGAATACGAGCGTTTCCATATGTACCCACCAGAGTTTCTGATCCCATTCCAGCTGTTGCGGCGGATGATTGTGCAGGTCCATGAAATAGAAGATCCCGCCAAACTCTTTATCCCATCCATATTCCAGCATACGCAAACCGATGTTCATCGCCTTATTGGCCAGTGCCATGTCGTTGAGGCGTACGGCCAGATCCATAATGAACCACATGGCTTCAATAGCGTGACCGGGGTTCAGGAGACGGCCTTCGAAGGAATCGGAGAAGCTGCCGTCTTCCAGCACGTTCTCCAGTATCAGCCCTTCTTCTTTCAGATAGAAAACATTCATCACTTCTTCCAGCACTTCCGGAATGAACGCCTCCACTTTCCCGCTGCCGAGGATATGCTCCAGCTCCAGGGAAAGGTTACAAAGGATCATTGGCAGCGCAAAGTTCTTCAGGTTCCGCGTGCCCGGTACGTTCTTCGTGTAATGCCCTTTGGGATTGTTCCGGCGCCGGAGAATGTTTTCAAAGGTATCTTTCGCGATGCGGTAATACTGCTCTTTCGGTTCGATTTTGTATAACGCCCCGAACCCCATGGCGGCGAAACAGTCGGAGAAAATGTTGTACGGCTGGATGAGGGGTTTGCCTTCCTGCGTAAGCGAGAAATACCAGTTCCCTTGTGCATCCCGGCCATACTTCTCCATGAAGGCCGCGCCATGCAGGGCCATCTCCTTCCATTCCGGTTGCTGCGCTACCTTGTCGTACAGCATGGAGAACATCCATACTTCCCGCCCCTGCAGCCACATGAATTTATCGGTATCAAACACTTTCCCTTCACGGTCCAGGCAGGTGAAATATCCACCGTGCTTTTCGTCCCGGGAATGCTTCAGCCAGAAGGGTAACACATTCTCTAATAATTCTTTCCTGTAAAGTGCTGCGAACTGTTTCATCTCTTATAATCTTGCTATATACTCTTGGTAACGGTTATACAAATGTCCGGCCTGCAGATATGCGCTCTGCGGGCTCATAAAATGGGAGAATTCAAACGTAATGGCCTTATCGTAACCAGCCACCCTGGCTGCTTCGAGCTTGAGACGCAGTTTTTCGAACTTGATGGGCAGGAATTTGATGGGCATGTCCCGGTCGAAGGACTCCGCATTGGTCCAGCATTGCATGCCGTATTTGTCGGCCATCTTTTTGTTGATGGCAAAGAATTCCGGCAGTTCATGATAATCGATATGTCCATCCTGGAAAGCAACAGCATCTACCGCACCTTTCACGCCGTCGAATATCTCGCTCCATTCCCTTTCATGCTCCCGGATGGAAACGGCGTCTTCCTTCGTAAGCCCCGCCGAAGCCGCTAATACGGCTTTCTTCCCGTCAATCCAGGGGGAAATGAAAGTAGGAAGACCATTACTCACCTCCTTGCACTGGCGGCCAAGGGTGGAGAAGGCTTCCACGGCGCCCTTTGTACGGCGACTAATCTCCATGCTCAGATACCAGCCCCGGAAGCTTTTATAGTGGCCATACTGATGCCACACTTCATCGATCACAAAGCGGTTCGCGTCTATCTCTGATTGCATATCGCCCGTATCCCAGTAGTGGCCGCTGTCGTACAACCCGAAGTAGAACTGCATGCCGTGCTTCTCCGCCAGCTCCAGGTACATCTTCACCAGGTCCACCGGCGGTTCATAGCATCCGAACTGTTTTTGCAGGTATGCGGACGGATAAGTGATAAACCGGCGATAACCGCTCCGGATCAGGATCACGGTATCGATACCGATCGCCTTCATATATCCGAAATCCTTGTCCCATTCCTCACGCCCCCAGTTCTGATGGGGGATATCGTGACTGATCTCGTCCAGGAATGTGCCTGTAATTTTCATACTACAATTGTTTTTTCTGTTTCAGCCAGTTCACCCAATCCACATAAGCAGCGGGTTCCAGGTGGATGCCGTCTTTCGTATAGTCGGCCTTCAGCGCTCCTTTCTCATCTGCAAACAGTTCATGAAGATTGAGATAAGTGAGGTTGAATTCCTTTGCCAATGTGGCAATACCTTCATTCACCTGCTTCACTTTATCCGCTTTCCCTTTCAGGTAGGCATAAGCAAGCTTCCCTTCGTTCAGTGGCAGTACACTGTTCACGATCAGCTTTGTTTTCGGCAGACTTTGCGTGAGTTGGATAACGATGCGCCTGTAGTTGTTCAGGATCACCTCCACCGGCAGTCCCCTTCCGATGTCGTTGATGCCGATCAGCAGAAAGATCTTGCCGGGCTTTTGTTGGATAACCCCATCCAGTCGCGCTAATACGCCGAAGGTGTTATCCCCGCCGATACCGCGGTTCGCCACTTTTTTACCGGGCAGGAGTTCATGCCACTCTCCTCTTTCCGTGATGCTGTTTCCGAGGAAAAGGATATCCGCCTTCTGTTCGTTGAGCTGGTTGTAGAGGTCCATGCGGCTCTCATAGTACCAGTTTTTATAGCTGCTGTCGATCTTTTGCTGCGCGAAGGCGAAGGTTGGCAGCAGGCAAAGGGCCATGATCAGTTTCTTCATCTTACAAATATTTTTTGCTCCGCAGATAGTTTACCCAGGCCGGATAGGAACTTACTTTGAGATGCAGTCCGTCCGGTGTTTCATTCTTTTTCAACTGGCCTCTTTCATCCGCGAAAGGCTCGTGCAGGTTCACATAGGCGTACCCGTTATCTTGAGCGAGCTGTTGCAGCGCCTGGTTGAGGAGTTGTACGTTCGCATTGGTCACCTTGCGGAAGGGTTCTATCAGCATGGAATCATTCACCGGCAGTACGCTCTGTAGATACACCTTCGTGCGGGGCGATCCCTTTTTGATCATCTCCACCATTCTTTTGTAGTTATTGACGATCACTGGCACGGGCACCTCCCGTTTCAGATCGTTCACGCCGATCAACAGGAATATTTTAGCGGGACGGTCCGCTATGATCTCCGGCAGCCGGGCGATCACGCCGAAAGAGTTATCGCCGCTAATGCCTCTGTTCTGCACGGGCAACCCGGGCAGGATGTCGTTCCACTTGCCGGCTTCCGTAATGCTGTTGCCGAGGAAAACGATGACATTTTTGGGATGCGGCATTTTCGCGAAAAGCGCGCATCTTTCCTTGTAGTGATTGTTATCGTACGTGCTGTCGATCTGCTGCGCCATGGCGCCAAAGCCGGATACGAAGAACAGCGCTGTCAATTGCAGTTTCCGGATCATTATTATTGAGCTTGTTTAAAATTCTTGTCTACCTCACCGAGACGGTTCCACCAGTTTTTCTTCAGCAGCCAGGTAGTGGCAATGAAGATGATCACCCAGCCAAGCACCTGGTAATTCTCCCGGATCATGAAATAGATCGGGATCACCACCTGTGCCATCTGCCATACGATGCCGGTAACGATGTTGAACATGTCTCTTTTAAAATCTTTATTCGGTACAAAACCCGGGTCTTCCGCCATTACTTCTTTTTTGATCGGTCCCCAGAAGCCCCATGGATTCGTTTGTTTATAGAACGCTTTCACCGCTTCGCGGTTCACCAGCGGGGAAATGTAGGTGCCGATGATACAGCCGGTGAAAGAGAACAGCAGGATAATCGGAAATACGTAGATGTCCACGATCTGCGGGAAGAAGAACAGCTTGATGGTAGAGCCGATCAACCCGAACAGCATACCGTAGAAATAGCCGTATCCTGTGAACCGCCACCACAGCCATTTCAGAAAGTTTGCCGCGGCGTAGCCACCGTAGAGTGCGGAGGTGATCCACAGCGTCAGTTTATTCAGCGAGGCGCCGTAGAATCCGAAGAGGATACCGATCACTACGAGGATCACGGAGGAGATCACGCTCATACGGATGTACTTGGCATTGCTGGCGTTGGGATTGATGTATTTTTTGTAGATGTCGTTCACAATGTACGCGGGCGCCGCATTCACGAAGGCGGAGAAAGTGCCCATGAAGGACGCCAGCAACCCGGCCAGCAGTAAGCCTTTGAAGCCTGCGGGAACGAACCGGGCAATGGCCAGCGGCGCGATCTTTTCAAAATCGATACTGCCTCCCTGCGCCCCCAGCTCCGATTGCAGAAACACCAGAGCCAGTACGGCAAATGCGGCTACCATCAGGTAGCGCGGGATATACATCACCCAGATGGTGGTAAAGCTCATCTTGGCTGCATCGCCGGGCGTGCGGGTAGATAATACACGTTGCATGTCGTAGCTCGGAACCGGACCGGCAATAGAAGCGAAGATGCCTTTGAACAGCATCATCATGATGAGGATGCCGAATAAACCAAAACCATCCGCCGCGATCTTTTCATTCACGCCGGGGAAAGGGGTATTGCTCCAGTCCAGTGCAAGGTCCCAGCCAAACTGTAATTCCTTCCAGCCGTGAGGAATGGCGGCGGCTACCTGTTCGGCCGTTACGGAAGTATAAGCGATATAACCGATCACGAAGCAGGAGATCGTCATGATCACAAACTGCATCACTTCTGTGGCCACTACGCTGTACATACCGCCTTTAATGGTATAAAGCGTGGTCATCACACAAAGGATCAGGGCGTAGCTTCTTTCGGATGACAGGTGCAGGGCGCCGATCTGTACGCTCAGGTCCCAGGGCAGGATAGCCGTACAGAACTTGCCGATTCCTTCGAAGAAGTAAGCAATGAACCCGATCACGCTCACAATAGCAAAGATCACGATGATGATGTGCGATAAACGTGCTCCCTTTCCATCTCCGAAACGGAAGGTGATCCATTGCGCACCCGTCATTACATTGGACCGGCGCATCCAGATAGCGAGGTATACGAACACGAACACCTGGTTCCATACCGGCCAGAGCCAGGGGATGAAAGCGCTTTTCAGGCCGTAGATGAACAGGATGCTCACCGTCCACATCGTTCCGGAAATGTCGAACATCCCGGAAGCATTGCTCAGGCCCAGCATGTACCATTTCATCTTGTTACCGCCGAGAAAATAAGACTGCAGGTCTTTTGACGCTTTCCGCGCAATATAAAAACCAAGGAAAAGGATCGCAATGATGTATCCTATAATGATCCCGATATCCAATACACTTAATGACATCCAATAAATTTTATGTTTTCCAATACCATTTCCGGTTAACGAAAAAGAGCGTGATCAGCGACACGATCCCGGTGAACAATAGTCCCCGCAGCACCCCCAGCCATACATTCCCTTCCATCGCGCTGAGCAGCTGCATCCCTCCTGTGATCTTCAGCAGGGGTATCAGGAGCAGATTACCGGCTACATAGGCCACCATCGGGTTCCTCCCGTTGGCGGCAAGATAGCGGATAATACGGGTAGCCTGATGATAATATTCCAGCACGCAAAACCCCAGTATCACGAGGAAGGCGAGACCGGCGGTGACGAAGTAGTAGCTGTAGGTAGAGGGGTCTTTCCTGATCCCACCCTGTGTACAATCAAAGAATAATCCCAGCCACAACAGGTAGATACCCGCCTGCAAATAGTGCTTCCAGGCAGGAACCGCTACCCTGATCTTTCCGGCCAACACAAGCATAGCTATACCAATGCCCCCGGAAAGGAGGAGGTTCAGCAACGTCATCCTGTTGAATAACAGCACTACATTGATCACCACCAGTAACAGTGTTCCTGCCGCCAGCAGTTTCCATATGCGTTTATCCGTTCCCGTGGTTGCAGCGTTCACCGGCAGTTGCAGCCATTCTCCGGCGAAAGTGCCGGGAATGATAATGAAGAGGTATTTCAGGTAGTAGAACTTGTAGGCCCAGGGGAGAGGGGACCAGTTATAGATTTCCCCCACCCAGCTGCCCGGTGTTTCGCCTGCCCAGAAGATCGCAGCTACGAAAGGCAGTATGCCGATGCGTATCAGTGGATGTTTGGCGGTCAGCCACCAGATCACAGCGCCAAACAAAGCCATGTTAGCCAATACAATGATGATGATATCGCTCTTGTATACATCGATCCGTTTCCACCAAAGGAAAGCCACCGCCAATGCCAATGCCGCGAACTTCAGGATATTGGAAGCCTGTCTTGTAAAAATGAAACACAGCAATGCAAATGCGCCGATGGAGAGACCATATTCCGGGAGCCCCGGTGTGGCGGATTGCATACCCGGCCGCGCATGCAGGGTGAACAAGGCAAAGAACACCAGCAACACGTACCGTTGCAATACCTGCACCAGCACTTTATACGCCCGCTCCCCTTCTTTCAGCTTCCGTTGCAAAGCCAATGGAATAGCGGCTCCCATGCTGAAGAGGAAGAAAGGGAATACCAGGTCCACCCAGGTGATCCCGGGTAATCCCGGGTTGAATTTGTGCCAGGGCGGAGGCGTTTGCGCATGATACATCCATGCAGGCAGAATGCCGAAAGCGATGCTGCTGGAAAGCACCATCGCCAGGATGGCGAAGCCGCGAAGTGCGTCTAAACTGTTGCTGCGATTCATATGGTTACTTATTCATAGCACGCTGCCGGTAATCGCCGGCAGCGTGCAGAGGTCATTGCCTGCCGCTCAGAAAGCCTGCCTACTTTTTCAATCCGTTCTTTACCGCATCCCACAGCGGTTGCTTTAACCGGTTGTATTGCGGTGCGTAGATATGTACGATGTCGAACAGCATGATACCGCCGCTGGCCTTGCCGAGAATGAACTGGATAGCTTTGGTGATCTCACCCTGATCTTTCCAGTCGATATTCCCCATATCAATACTGCCATACAGCGGCATTTTATTCCTCGTAATATACATGCCTCCGTTGAGGGAACCTTCAATACTCCACCAGTGGTACTTGAGACTGGCGGTAGCAGGATTGTCGGCCAGACGTATCTGGGTAAAATAGTTACCGGTCATCAACAGGTCCAGCTGTTCAGCGTAGCCGGTTTCCCCGTATTTGGGATACGCCCAGTCGAACCGGATCTGTTCATCATTGAACGGATCATAGTCCTTGCTGGCCCAGTTCACCCCTACCTGGTAGTAAGTGCCATACCAGGAACCAACATAGGCCCCGAACTTCATCCCTGGTTTGGCGGCTTTCACTGTTTCCCGCGCTTTGATAAAGAATTGCTGTATCACAGAACAACGGTATATCAGCCACTTCTTGTAATACTTCCCGGTAGTAGCTGGAAGAGTTTGTCCATTGCTGCTCCTCCATGATGCCACGATATCTCCGGGGAACTGCATGTTCTTCGCATCGTTATCCTGATACTTCGTTTCGAGGAACTTGATGAACTCTGCCTTGGAGAAGTCGGAGAAATCCGCGTCTATATCCGTATACCGGCAGTAATCCAGCAGCAACCCGTCAAAATTGTATTTCGTACTGATTTCTTTGATGATGTTCAATGCACGCGTTTGTATCTCCGGCTGGGCGGGATTCACGAATGCGTTCCTGCCGGTAGTGGTCACGGGTACGCGTTTGCCGGTCACATCGCAAACGATGGCTTCGTATTTGCTTTTGAAAGCCGGATCATCGAACACGGTGCCGAAGTTCCTGCTCCCGTCGCCCTCTACAAATGTCACGATGGAGGCATACACCTTGAAATCACGCTTCCGCGCCTCTTTGATCATATAATCCACATAATCCACACCGGGTGTGATGGACTTCCCGTCGAGGGTAGTGATCTGCTTCGCGATGGTACTGGGATACATGGTATATCCGCTGCTGCCTTTCACATCTATCACCAGTCCGTTCACGCCCACCATCCGCAGGGTATCCAGCACTTTGTTGATATTGGCGGTGTCGTTCAACCGGCCGTAAGTACCGAAAACGTTGGACCGTGCATCCACCCATGCGATCACATCGCGTTTAGGCGTAGGCGTTGTATCCACCGGTGGTCCCACTACCGGCGGTGTTTCTGAATTTTTCTTACAGGCTGCGGCGCAAAGGAGAAAGGCTACCGCAGCGCTTATGGAAAGAAAGGTCTGTTTCATGATGCTTAGGGTTTGTAGATAGTGAACTCATGTGCCATAACGCCGCCGTTGGTCAGCAGGGTGTAAACCTGCATCCGCTCCTTGTTCTGAGAGAACCCGATCGCGATGTCTGCCGTACCGTTACCGTTAGTGGTACCGGAGAGCTGCGCAGATGTGAACACATTGAAGCTGGAATAAGCAGGATCGGATGCGGATGTGCCCAGTTTGGAAGTATTGGTCACATCGAACAACGACATATGCACTTTATTCAGGTCATACGTATCCACATACTTCACAATGGCGAGGTAATTGGCATTATTGAAACGGGTGTAAGCGGTAGGCATATGGAAGATGCCATACACAGCTGTTTCATTGGCAAAAGCCCCTGCTCTGTCATGCGAAGTACCATTCACCAGCGCGATGTCAAATTGATAATTGATGTAATAGTTGGTGTTCGGGTCAGCGGATATGGGTTGTGCTTCCGCATAATAACCAAAGCTGGTAGCACCGTTCGCCAGTCCCTTATAAGTGATCACGTCCGGCGTCTGGCTCACTACTGCGCCATTCTTCACCACCCATTTGTAAATGATATTGGAAACACCTGCAGGCGCCATGATCACGGCATCGCCATCCAGACTGCCGTAAATGTTCACCCTGCGGCCAACGCCACCGTCACCGGTGATCCCGGCGGGGTTGTTGTTCGTCCAGTCCACAATCTTCACCGGGTTGGCATCCATCGGGTTCTTGTATTTGTACAGCATGAACTTCGCGTTCTTGGGTGCCCAGGAAGCCGCCAGCAGGTTACCTACCGTATCTTCCACCATCTGGAAAGACAGCTGGGAACCGAAGGGGTTCATCATTTCCTGTACATAAGTTGCGGTGAAACGGTTATACACACTGAATTTGGAAGGATTGGTCCTTCTTACGATCACCATGTAATCTCCGCTGATGGCAAGCCCTACTTCGTTATTCGCACTGAAACCGAAATCTGCGCCGCCCTTCGTCCAGAGCACACGATTGATCCCTACACCATAGGCCAGCTTCACCGGCTCGGTAGCTTTGAGCGTGTATGTTTTAGTGGACCCGTCCTTGCCGGTCACCGTAAAAGGAAGCGGCTGGTCCAAAGTAACAGCGCTGCCGCTGGCGATGGATCCGGTGGAGTGGCGGTTGATCTGGTAAGAAAGTTTGGCGTCTTTCAGCACCGTACCCGGAAGTACGTAGAACAATACTTCGCCGGTGGGCTGGATCACCCCTTCGATTTCCTGCGTAGCACCATTTGCATCGGTATAGCTTACTTTGGCACTATTGAGAGTAACGTTGCCTACTTTTTTACCGATCACTACATAATTCTTCTTCTCCCCTTTCCCGGATGTGATCGTAAATTTAAAAGGCTTCGTCAGGTCTGTAAACATGCCGAGTCCGGGTGTGAGAACAGCATCGGAAGGGATCGTACCACGGAGGATGATCTTTGTGAGGTCTGTTTCGTTATCAGAATTTTCCGGATAATAATACGGGATATCGAAATAGACGGTATCGTTGCTGATACGCGCATTGAAGAGGCGTTCCCGCCCATTGCCCTCGTTGGTGGCATAAATATCGCTAAGAAGGTTCAGCGAATTGCGCTTGATCTCGTCTGCTTTCCGGCAGGCGGTGAAAAAGCTCCCTGCGGCGATAGCGCCTATGATAAGTGAGTGGATACTTTTTTTCATGTAGCTGATTTTTTTTGTGAATGCAGATTACCAACCGAGG
Source organism: Chitinophaga niabensis (assembly GCA_017849435.1). GTDB lineage: Bacteria > Bacteroidota > Bacteroidia > Chitinophagales > Chitinophagaceae > Chitinophaga > Chitinophaga niabensis_A. The sequence goes on along the minus strand of JAFIGY010000015.1, from coordinate 165,481 downwards.
ATTTGCGTGATAGCGCCGTTCCGCTGCAGCTCATCGATCGGGACGGGCATGTAATAGAGGGCACCTGTGAACTGGCGGTTGGCATTATCCGCCGATACCACTTCGTATTTCCAGCCGGTACCCTGCGGGGTGATCCTGTGCCCGGTGAAACGCACGCTGTTCAACACGAGGTGCGCCTTGCGCCAGCGGCGAAGATCCCAGTAACGATGCCCTTCGAAAGCAAGCTCCACTTTCCGCTCATGCTCGACGGCTTTCATCAGTCCGGCCACATCACCCGGCGCATTCTCTGGCAGATACCTTGCTTTGCGCAATGCATTGAGGGCCGCCTGTGCACCGGGGATATCCCCTGCTTTGGCACGGGCTTCCGCCGCAATCAGCAATACTTCAGCATACCGCATCTCTATCCAGCTTTGGGTGCTTTTGTTGGTCACAAAATTCGTGTTTGTGGAATCCAGCATCTTCTTGATATAGTAACCGGTCACAGTCCTTTTCGGCTCGGATGAAACAGCGTATTCAATGAAATTCTCGATACCGTTACCGGCCTGGGAGTTGATGGCCCGCCCTTTCCAGGGTGCGCCGTTATACAGGATGCTGGCATAAAAACGCGGCTCGCGGTTCTTGTAAGGCTCTGCCGCCTGCGCCGTATTGCTCCAGGAGAATTTGGAACCATCCGCCATTTCAAACTCATCTACCAGCTCCGCGGTGGGCACACCGTATACCATGCCCTGCCCGGGAATATCGCCCGGCGGTGTGAATCCGAAATCATACTGATGCGTGAACTGCGGTGCCACGAAATCCAGCTTGAAAATAGCTTCCTTGGTTTCCTTTCTGAGGAAGAGCTGCGCAAAGTTATTGTCCAGTCCGTAATACCCCTGATCCGCCAGTTTGATAACTTCCGTGGCGGCTGCCGCGGCGTTCTGGTAATAGGTGGTGGCGTTTGCATTGGCGACGCCGGTCAGCAGATCCTGGTTAAACTGTTTCTTGTCGTATTCCGCAACAGAAGCGGCATATAACCAGGTACGCGCCAGCATGCCGTAAGCGGCGCCTTTCGTAGCGCGACCGGTACGTGTAGTCGTTTGGGTTACAGACAGTTTATCTGCGGCAAACGCAAAATCGGCCGCAATGTATTTCCAGACTTCTTCTTCGCTGGAGCGCTGACGATCTTTCACTTTATATTCATCCAGTGCAGGCATAATCACTACGCTGCCGTGCAGCCTGGCCAGCCAGAAATACACATAACCGCGAATGAAACGCGCTTCCGCTTCATACATCGTTTTTTCCGCTTCCCCTACTTTGGCGTATTTACCAAGACCATAAAGGAATTCGTTGATCCTGCGGATGCGGCTGTAAGCGGCATTCCAGTAGTTCAGCTGGGGGCCGGCAGCGCTTACCCTTCCGGCATCCATCGCCAGGATATTCACAGTGCCGTTACCGGATGCAGTGGAAGTATATTTTTCGATATCGGTCAGCGCATCGGTGGCATTGCTGTAACCGATGGGGAACTGTCCGAACTTGAAGGTCTGGAATTCAGAATAGAGCCCGTTCACGTACAGCTCCATATTTTCCGGGTTCTTGAAGATCACTTCTTCCGTATAGCGATCCGTCGGCTGTATGTCCACTTTGCAGCTATGTACTGCCAGTGCCATGCCGGCGAGCAGGAAAGATGTTCTTATGGTTGAAACTATTTTGGTCATCGCTGTACTTTTTAGAATGAAAGGTTTACGCCTGCTGAGTAAATGCGTTGTTGTGGATAGAAACCGTTGTTCACGTTAGGCATTTCCGGGTCGAGGTACTTCAGTTTGTCGAATGTGAACAGGTTGAAACCGGACAAATAGAAACGCAGTTGCTCGATCTTTGCACGTTGCAGGAGTTTCTTCGGGATGTTGTAGCCGAGTTGTACGGACTTCACACGCAGATAGCTTCCATCCCGGATCCAGGCGGAATTGATATGCGCATTGTGAGCCGTCAGCTGGGCTTTGTAGGCGGACAAACGGGGGAATTCCGCATTGGGATTCTCAGGCGTCCAGGCATTCTCTACGAGGAAGTAAGGCGAGTTGCCGTAACCATAGAAAGATTTGGTGAAAGGCGTATTGTCGTCCACACCGGAAGTTCCGCTGGAACCCTGGTAAGTACCGGCAAGACTCACATTACAAAGCGTGGCGCCCTGCAGCAGGGTAGTGAAGTCGAAACCTCCATATTTCAGGAAAATGTTCAGGCCATACATGATCTCCGGCAGGTTGCTCCGGCCGATGGCCACAAAGTCATCCGTACGGGTGATGCGGCCGTCGCCGTTAATATCACGGTATTTGAAGAATCCGGGAGCCACCACGCCGGCGCTGGGAGAAGTCGCATTCCTGGCTTCTTCCCAGGTCTGGTATATCCCGTCTACCTGGAAACCGAACTTGGTACCCAGCGGCTTGCCCACGAGGCGCATCCACTCCGGTGTGGAGCTGGCTTCATCCAGGCGGATCACTTTGTTCCTTGCCCAGTTGAAGTTACCGGTGAGTCCGTATTCGAGTTTGCCGATATGATTATTGTGACGGATCTGCAGATCGAAACCGCGGTTATCCATCACCCCGAAGTTTACATTGGAAGGATAATATCCGCCTACAGTGGCTGGATAAAGACTGCCCTGGCTGGCGAGGATATTGGTAGTAAGACGGTAGAAATATTCGAAATCAACCCCCAGCTTACCGTTCAGCAAAGTAGCCTCAAAACCGGCGTTGGTCATGCTGGAAGTTTCCCAGGTGATCCGCGGGTTCGGCGGAGCGCTGGTATAAATAGCGGATACTGGTTTGCCACCGATCACCATCACCGGATCAGTAGTTAACTGGTACGTTTGCAGATACTGGAAGTTACCGCCACTGATGATGTCGTTACCGGTTTGACCATAAGAGGCTTTCAGTTTCAGGAAGTCCACCAATCCTTTCGCTTTCTCGAAGAAATCCTCTTTGCTCACGATCCAGCCCAATGCAGCAGCAGGGAAGAAATGCCAGCGGTAATCAGGATGGAACATCACGGAAGCATCATACCTGCCCGCCAGTTCCACCAGGTATCTGCCTTTGTACGCGTAGTTCACGCGACCAACATAACCGGCCCTTGATTCCACAGAACTGGAACCGGTGGGTGAGATCACATCCAGCGGGCCCTGGCCGCCGAAGTTGATCTCATGGATATCCGTCAGCGGGAAATTACTGGCGCCAGTGGAGAACACGCTGTTCCTGCCCTGGCGGAACTCATAGAGGGCCAGCACATTCACGTCATGATCGCCGAAAGTGCGGGTATAGGTGATGCTGGGCTGGAAAGTTTTGCGGAAGTACTGGCTGTAAGACTGGCGGAGGGTTGTTCTCGTAATACCCGGCACAGTAGTCAGTTCTACAAAATCTCCGCTGATCTGATCACGACCACGGCCCATCAGTCGATAAGGGGTTAACCAGCTTTTATTCTCAGTAGATGTTTTATCGTAAGCCGCAAGCACTTTGGCTTCCAGGCCCTCTACCCAGGGTATCCTCGCTTTCAGCGTCATGCTTCCCTGGAAGATGTTGGATTGTGAACGCTGGTAACCGGATTGCTCCACAGAAGCTATCGGATTCACCCATCCTGCATTACTGTTGTAAGCAGTAGGCAATCCATTCGGTGCATATTCCGGTATATTGGGCAGCATTCGCACCGCCTGGTAGAAAGGGTTCAGGTAAGCGTCGTCATCGGGAGAGATCCCGGGGGTGCGGCTGTTGGTCTGGCGTACACCGAGGTCCACCGCAAAAGAGAATACCTTATTCAGTTCCGCATCAAGGTTGGAACGCACGTTGTAACGCTTGTAACCGGTGTTTTCCACTACACCGTTCTGATCCATAAACCCTGCGCTGGTAAAATATTTTATTTTATCGGTACCGCCTCTTACTGTAATAGCATGACTGTGGGTAAAGCTGTTCCTGCCCACCAGTTTGCCCACCCAGTCTGTGTTGCCGAGCAGCGGGTTGGTGTTGGTTCCGTTACGCACCGCGTCGATCTGGGCTTTGGAATAGGTATAGGGAACAGGATCGCCACCGGTATGTTCAAGGTAATCATTATCCATATCAGTGCCCTTGTTGTACCAGGTCATATAATCCGGACCGTTCAGGAACTTAGGGAAGCGGGTGTTCTGATTCATTTGCAGGGCGCCGTCATAAGTGATCACCGGTTTTTGCAGTTTACCGCGTTTGGTGGTCACCATCAGGATGCCGTTTGCAGCCTGCAAACCATATACTGCTGTAGAAACCGCATCCTTCAGCAGCGTTACGCTTTCCACTTCGCTTACGTCCAGATCCGCGATGGACGGACGTTGTATACCGTCGATAATGATCAGGGGGCCCTGGCCGGGACCAAAAGTGCCCACCCCACGGATTCTCATCGTCGCGTTATCATTCCCCGGCCTTCCGGATTGCTGCAAAGTAGTAAGGCCAGGCAAACGGCCTGCCAGAGTATTGGTCAGGTTCATCGTCGGCGCCTGTTTCAGTTGATCGCTACCGATCTGTGCAACGGAGCCGATCACGTTCTGCCTTTTCTGTTTGCCATATCCCACTACGATCACTTCATTCAAGCCGCTGGCAGATTCCGCCAGTGTCACCCGCAGATCGGGAGCCGGACCGGTAACAACTTCCTTTGCCTGAAAACCGATAAAGCTAAATACGATGACGGCGGAAGAAGTCTTCAGTTGCAGGGAGAATTTACCGGATACATCGGTTTTGGTACCAAGTGTGGTGCCTTTGATCTGCACCGTAACACCCGGCAGCGGACCTCCCTTTTCATCCGTCACCGTTCCGCTGACGGTGCCGGTCTGTGCATAGGTCGGGATGGAAGGCGCAATGAGGATCGCCAGGCATAGCAGCCATCTGACCATACTTTTTTTGGTAGATAAAACCTCCATAAAACAATTAGATTAGGTGAGTAGGATTATTGAGTAATTGTGTTCAGTTGTCCTGCATAGTCCACTCCTCGTTGGAATGGTTGTAGATAGTGGTCGATGAGTACGGCCGTGGATCGCCGGTTTAGTTCCATATCAGCGGTTGGTGTGCCGCTCAGGTGCAAGGATGCCCAGTTCTGCTGAATCTCCTGTAAGCTTGTTTTGTGGCCGGATTTCTCCAGCAGTTCGAGCAGAAACCGGAGGTTAAGCGGCTCCCCGGAAGCGCCCCAGTAAGTGCGCAACGGTTCGTAATAAGCACGCAGCCCTTCGGTAAGCTCATAACGGGATATCGTTCTTTCCGGGTAGAACCAGGTCTGGTTCGCCCAGAGATAAGGCACTCCTGTTCCTTTCAGTATACCGGTAGCGCCTATACGCTGAATAGCGGCGAAATGCGGATCTGTTGCCGGCACATCTATAAAAGGCATGATATAAGCCTTCGCATCCAGCAACGCCTGCTGTACGTCCCGCACCGCAACCCCGCGCGGTGATATGTTCTTTTGGAGCGACAAAGCGGCCAGCACACCGGCAGCCTGGCCAATGCCGAGCACTACCGGTTGCAGGCGCGTGGCTCCGTTTACGATATTCGTAACACCAATACTTTTTTCCGCTACAATCAGCCCATCCACCCCTGCAGGCAGCAGGCTCCCCAGCGGCACGTTATAAGAAGGCACCCTTATCTTCACGAAATCGATCTTCGGAGCCTGTTTATTTTTTTCATGATGATGATCGATCGTGTAGTCGCCAACGGCAACGCCTGTACGAAACAGTGTGAAGTCATAGGGCCGGGACACCTGGTTCACCGTCAGGAGGGCCTCCCCCTTCACGCGGCGGGACTCCCGGTGGTAAGGGATCATCGGCAGCCGGTCCTTCGTCGGAAATTCATCATCCGCAATACCGAGATGTTTATAACCAAGCACAGTCTGCAAATAGTAGATGAAACGAAGGCTGTGCAGCTTTGCCGCTTTCAGCGCTTCCGCCCGCTCCGCCGGTGTTTTCCCGATCAGGTTTAAATAGTAGTCATTGCCGGATTTCGGCCAGTTGATCATGTATTTGTTGTTCGGGAGACGGCCGTACTGCATCATATGATGACAGTTGTTGGCCGGCGAATCAAAAGAAGCAGGGTCAGACACATCGCAGCTGCCTGCAAACACGGCAGGGTCATATCCTTCCGGTTTGGGGATGGTCTTATCCGCGCCCTTGCCATAATCTTTCAGGATCACCACATAGGTCAGGTCCTGGATGATATCGTTCGCTTTTTCCGGCGCCTGCTCCTCCCCTGTTTCCAACCTGCTATCCATTCCGATCGCATACTTCGCACCCGCCGCCGCGGCTACATCGCCGAGTTCCGTAGCATCGATCACCAGTTTGGCTGTGATCACGGATGTTTTCTTTTCCTTCATCACCGTCACCTCCCAATGATCATTCACCCGGCGGATCGTTTGCCAGGAAACCCGGTAAGCGATCTGCAGATTCTTCTCCGCAGCCGCCATCTGTTTCAATATATTATTACCTACATGCGGCTCAAACAGGGTATTGCTCACCCAACCGGTGGATACCGTGGCAGGACCGCCATAATATTCGTATAGCCGTGACCGGAATTCCCCCCACAAACCTGAGGGCATCCTGTGATTGCCGTCAATAGCCGCCACACCTGCAGATGTAAGCATGCCGCCCAGCCAGTCCGTTTCCTCGATGATCAGCGTACGTGTACCCATGCGCGCTGCCTGGATGCCGGCCATAGTACCACTGGCACCGCCACCGATGATCAACAGGTCCGTTTGCTGTTGTGCGTTCGCGGAAATGTAAAAAAGACTGAATACCCAGATCAATAACTGCGTACAACTGCGCATGCTTTTCATCATTACGTGTTTCAAAATCCCTCAGACTTTCCGGCCGTTGCGGGCAAAAGATCACCTGCCGCTGTTCGCTACAACAGCACTATTGGTCGGCGGAAAGATGTTTGTATAGCGTATCCTTACTGTATAATATCTGCTGTGAAAAATCCCTCTTGTTCGGATATTGGTTGAAATATCCAAATATTTAAAATGATTCCTCTAAATAAGAATAAATTTTACTAAAACACAAGTACTTTTTAATAATTTTTTTTAACTAGGTAATATTTAACCTCGATTTGTATTATCCTGAACGTAAAACTCAAAATACTATTACCACCGCTGTACTCCTCATCTAATTGACAGGCTGCAGGAAGAAAAATCAGAACTTTTCCAGGATTTGTTTTTAATTTTTTTTAAAAAGATTATCTTTGGCGGGTCGATGTGTTTAAAAATATGATCCATCGGCAAAAACTTTTTAAAAAAATCTTTTCTCCCCAACATGGATCATCCGACATTCTTTGAAGAACTGAATAATGAAAACCTGGGTGGTGTGGCGTATAAGAACCTGAGCCTGAAGAAAAAGATCATCGCCTATTTTGCCAATATCAATAATGCCACAATCGCGGACCTTGCCAAAGAGCTCAATGCGAGCACGCCCAAGGTAACGCATCTGTTGAATGAGCTGCTGCAGGAAGGGCTAGTGCACGATTACGGGAAAGTGGACAGCACCGGCGGGCGACGCCCCAACCTCTACGGCATGGCGCCGGACGCTGGTTTTTTTGTAGGCGTGGAAGTCAAGAAATATCATATCAACCTGGGGTTGCTGGATTTCAAGAAGAACCTCGTGAAGTTCACGGAAAAGGTACCATACGATCTGCAGAACACTGCCGCTTCGCTGAATGAACTGTGCAAGATCATCGGAAGATTTATCGATGAACTACCGGTAGGCCGGGAGAAGATATTGGGCGCGGGCGTCAATCTTTCCGGCCGGATTAACTACGCCACCGGTTACAGCTACAGCTTTTTCCATTTTGATGAAGAACCGCTGAGCAAGGTCATTGAAGCACGCATCGGTATCCGCACTTTCCTCGAAAACGATTCCCGTGCAATGGCCTATGGGGAGTTCAGCAGCGGTACGGTGAACAGCGAAAAGAATGTACTGTTCGTCAACCTGGATCACGGGATTGGTTTAGGCATCCTCATCAACGGGCAACTCTATTACGGCAAATCGGGCTTTGCCGGTGAATTCGGGCACATTCCCTTCTTCAACAACGAACTCATCTGCCACTGCGGGAAGAAAGGCTGCCTGGAAACAGAAGCTTCCGGCCAGGCGCTTGTACGCAAGTTCCAGGAGAAGCTGAAGGCCGGATTTTCTACCGTAGTGATGCGCAAGCACAAACAGATGGAGCAGATATCATTGTCAGACATCATCCATGCCGCCAATAACGACGATATGCTGGCAATAGAACTGATCGCGGAGATCGGGGAAAAACTGGGTAAAGGGATCGCGATGCTGATCAATCTGTTCAACCCCGAGCTCGTGATCCTCGGCGGCAGCATTTCCACCACGGGCGATTACATCCGCCTGCCTATCAAAAGCGCGATCAACAAATATTCCCTCAGTCTGGTCAACAACGATACACAGCTGATCCTCTCCCGCCTCGGAGAGAAAGCGGGTATCATTGGTGCATGCCTGCTGGTGCGGAACAAATTGTTATCCCTCGCCTAGCGGATTTTCTGCGTATATTTATTGAATGACTTTTCCCCAGATACTTGTTTCCCTTGCCGCAGGGATCGCATTGATCATCCTGCTCACAGTGAGATTCCGGGTACATGCTTTCTTTGCCTTGTTCCTGGCGAGTTTCGTGGTGGGGCTCGGTGTGCAGTTGCCACTAGCTAACATCATCACTTCCATGAAGGAAGGCTTCGGCCATATCCTTCAAAACCTCGGATTCGTGATCATGCTCGGCACCATGTTGGGCGTAATACTGGAACATACGGGCAGTACCCGCGTGATGGCGGCTTTTATCCTGCGCATCGTGGGAGAGAAAAATGCAGCGATCGCCATGGGCATCACCGGTTTCATTGTGGGATTGCCGATCTTCTGCGATTCGGGATATATTGTATTAAGCGGATTGAACAAGTCCATCGCACGGCGAAGCGGCGTTTCCATCCTCGTAATGTCTGTTTCGCTCGCATCGGGATTATATGCCGTGCATTGTCTCATTCCGCCGCATCCCGGCGCCACGGCCGCTGCGGGCATCATGGGTGTGGAAACGGGGAAGCTTATACTCACCGGTACGCTTGTGGCCATTCCGGCTGCAGTGATCGGCTGCTGGTGGGCGGCATACATGGGAAAGAAGATCCCTGTCCCCACGCCCCACGAAGAGAACGAAACGGCCCCTCTCCCGCAAACACCGGCCTGGAAAGCATTCCTGCCGATCATCGTTCCCATCCTCCTCATCGCAATGGGCGCCTTCAGCAATCTGGAAGACGGTACAAAATGGCTGCGCCTCCCCGGAGATCCGGTTATGGCTTTATCCATCGGCGTACTGCTGGCTTTCCTCACCGGCCGTTCCTGGAAACGTACGCAGGTGAGCGAATTGATGCAGGAAGCTGCGGAAAAGGCCGGCAGCATCCTGGTGATCATCGGCGCCGGCGGCGCTTTTGGCGCAGTACTGGCCGCTACGAAGATCGGCGAACATATACAATTGGGGGGCCTGGGCATCATCGTTCCCTTCCTCCTCGCTTTCCTGTTAAAAACCGCACAGGGCTCTTCCACTGTGGCGATCATTACCGCAGCATCTATCATCCATCCGTTATTGCCTTCATTGGCACTGGATTCCGCCACCGGACGCCTGCTGGCTATGCTGGCGCTCGGCGGCGGCTCCATGATGATCTCCCACCCCAATGACGCCTACTTCTGGGTGATCAGCAAATTCTCGGGACTGGACATGAAACCCATGCTCAAAGTCTATTCCCTGGCCACGATCCTGATGGGACTCACTACCCTGCTAACCACCTGGATACTCACTCAAATACTTCTATGATACTGGGATCTCCCTGCGTTGCCACCACCGGTGTTGCACTGGCCACGCCTGTTGAAAGATCATAGGTAAAAATCCCCACGCCTTTGGTTGTAGACAACCCGAATAAAACTTTTCCCTCAAACATGGATACATGCGCAGCGTACCCGTTAGAATAAGGCAATTCTATCTTTTGCACCGTCTTTACGTTAACGTCTACACGAAAACTAGCGAAAGTGCGGTCATTCACATAATCCGGCGGATTGCTCATCAATGCGGGAATGTTCCCGGTGCTGTATACGATGCCATTGCCGCCGTAATACATGTGGTTGAAATAATTCACGGTATTACCGGGGATCCCTGCGATCTGGTAATCCGTGATGTTGAAGAAGTAAGTGGGATCGAAGGTGGATGCACCGTTCCGGATACGGAGGAACCCGCATTTTTGTCCGGGTACAAAGCCATAAGACGCCACACAAAAAACATACAGATCGCCCTGCTCATCAAAGAACAGCGAATGCGGAGAATCCGCGCTGCCGGCCCAGGTGGTGCGATTGTCTGTAATGCTGGTGATGCGTTCGGTATTAACGTCGATGATCAGCATTTGTGCGGGATGCATGCTTGTGTATCCGTTGGAGGTTTGCACGAGGCAAACGTACAGTTTGCCGTTGCGGTAGATGATGCCCGCCGGGTCAGGACTCGCATCACCGAGCGCATAGGAAGTAAGATCGATGTACCTGATGAGCGTCATGGTAGCGGGATTGAACACCGCGATCTTCCCTTCGTTCTGCAATGTGCAGTAGGCTTTGGTATCGCTTTCGTAAGCAACGGCAATGGGCAGTGCGTTGGACGAAAATACCAGTCGCCCTCCTTCCGCGAGGGTACCACCGTTCTCCCGGCTATACTTTGTGAGTATACTCTGCACCCTGTTCTGCGAAACGATCAGGTCATTCCCATGTGGAAAGATGAAAGGGTATGTGGTGGTCTGGCGCGCTTTGGTGTTTGTATAGCTCCCGGGGCTGAGGTCTTTCAGCGTACCCACGTAAGCAACGGGCGTGGCGCCGGAATTAATGTTGGTCACGATCGCCAGCCGGTCTTTCAAACCGGAAGGCGTGTCCTTTGTTGTTTTCTGGCAGGCGGAAAAAGCGATAACCGTCGCCATGAGTGTGATGGTATATTTCATAATGCGTGATGATTTTGGATCTTTTTACCCAACAGCAGGTACCGCAATTTGATGCGGTAGCTCCGGCCGGGCAAAGGCATGTTATAGTTATTGAGGATAGCGGCATTGCCGATGTTCTGCACTTCCGCCGTGATGTTGTAGCGTTTATCCTGAAAAGATTGTTCTATCGCAATGTTATGGGTATGATAGGCGGGGATCACCAGGTTGTCGTAACTGCTGATGTTGAATCCGTAATAGAACCGGTCCACATACGTTCCTTCGTAGATCAGGCGGGTACTGCTGCGCGGGCCTGTCCATCCATCCTGATGCCATTCCACATTCCAGTTGGTAAAGAAAGACGGCACATTAGGAATTTGCAGTTTGTAAGTGGGATTGGGTACCTGCTCCGTGGCCGGTATATAACGCATTTCATCTGTCAATCGCTGGTAAGTGGCGTTGGCCTTGACGAAAAGATGTGCCGTTACATCCGATCTTATCTCTACATCGGCACCGGCTATACTCACTTCCGCATAATTGACATAGCCGGTGGAAAGTCCGCTCCCGGCCAGTTGTATCATATCCTTCACTTTCATGTAGAACACGTTCCCTTCCAGCTGCATGCGCCTGTCTTTCCTATCTACCTTATCATACCGGAAACCGGCGGAGAAATTGTTCGCAATCTCCGGGCGAAGTTTCACCGCCGGTGTGATCAGCATGCCATCTCCGAACAATTCGCCGGGTAATGGCAGCCGCGCCGCCCTTTCAAAGCTCGCTTTCACCAGCCAGGCCGTATTCAGATCATATCGCAGACCTGCATTATACCCGATCGTTTGTGTGCTCACCTCCACCTTGTCCGCCGGCGCTACCAGGTAAATATTCGTGTTGTAACCCTCCACTTTGTTCAGGTAATGTTTCACGGCAGCAGACATCAGTAACCGTTGTTGAAGTGCTTTATACTCTGCGGTAAGTCCGGTTACGGAATTGAAGAGCTTACCGGGATAATCATAGAGATTTCTTCCGGCGGCATTATTGCCCACTGTGTCACTCGGATTGAAATACGCGAGCCTTGCGGTGTTGTTCAGGTTGAGAGAAAAGTTTTCCGAAAGCGTGTATTGCAGATTGAAGCGATGACGCCATTCATTCTGCCAGGTGTTGGACAACTTAGGACCGTGGCCCAGTTCTCCTCTTCCATAAAGACTGGGCCTTTTACGACCATCCCAGTCGTACATAAAAGAAGAAGTGTCCGTGAGCCGGTTATTGAATCCCAGCCATATCAGGCTGTAACGCAATCCCAGTTTCCCTTTCGCAAACTGTTCCTTTGTGATCGACAAGGCCGCAACGCCGGCTCTGGAAGCACTTTCAGCAGATTGTATATTTTGTTGTATCCCTTGTATCTGTTTCCGGTTGTTCAGATATACGAACTCCGTCTCCACTTCATCAAACCAGAATTTATGAAAGCGCAGTGTAGCGGCGGCAAATTGCGACAGGTAATGATCGTGATCCCGTTTGATGATCAGGCCCGGCTGGTACGGCGATTCAAAACTGTAATTGTTACCGGCCGATGTATGCCCCACACCACCTCCCAGCTCGATGCCCTGTTTTTCGAAGGTCTTCTTGCCGATAATGCTTCCCTGAAAAGTATGGAAAGACTGATGCGCTACTGATGCATCGAGGTAACTCATATCACGATGCCGCAACACCACGTTGATCGCGCTGCCGAGGCCATCACCACCAAGCCAGGCAGGCACGGCGCCTTTGTATATTTCGATGCGCTCTATCACCTGCACCGGCAGATCATTGATACTGAAGCTGCCATCGGGTGTGTTCAACGGATGACCGTCAATGAATACCTGCACCCGTTTCCCTTCCAGTCCGCGTACAGATACACGGCTATCGCTCCCCAATCCGCCACTCTGCCGGAGCTGTACACCGGCCTGCCTTGCCAGCAGATCATTCAGGTTCCCGGCACGGTTCTCGATTTCCCGGGCGGTGATGATCGTCACCGGCATTACGCTTCTTTTAACAGCCTTTGCTTCCGCCAGTTCTTTCTGAAGTCCCTTCACAATTACAGTTTGCAGCTCGCTGGCAACCGGTTCCAGGAGAACGGGCGGCAGTAGTGTATCCTTCGGCAAAACGCACTCCTGTGACTGCGTTCTGTAACCAACATAAGAAAATGTGATACGATAAGTACCTTCTTTCATATCCGGAAAACGGAAGCTGCCGGTTCCGTCTGTTCTTACACCCTTCCGGCCGTTGAGGTGTACGGAAACATGCGGCATTGTTTTTCCCGTGGCAGCATCTTTCACCTGGCCGCGCATGTTGAAGGTGGATTGAGCCCACGACGGGCTGACTGCTGTTATCAGCAGTACAAAAAATATAAATGATCTCAAGATGGGAGATTTATCCTGTAATGTGTAAACGTGGATATCCTGTACGAAGACAGTCATCCGATCAAAGCGACATGTTGCGAACGGGCATAGAAGGCGGTCCGCGACTGGCTATCGCTGCCGGGAAACCAGGATATAGTACCGTAGCCTGTTGCTGAAAAAGAGGGTGATAACAGGCGGCAGATGAAGGAAGGACCGGCATCCCCGGCAGCGTCGCATCCTTTGCGAGGTGAAGATCGCAGATCGCACAGACAGCTTTGATGTGCGCTGCGTCATCGTGAACCGGCGGATGTGCATGTGAAACATGGATCACCTGGATGATCAACAGCATACACAGCAGTGCAAAAGCTGCTGTTTTTTCAAGAATGGTATTCCGGTATGGCTTCACAGGGTCAAAAGTAAAACTCTTTTTTGTTTATGCAACAACGTTGCATAAAATATTTAAGTCGATTTATCTTGTTTTAGCTCAACCCTTCCATGCATTACGCTCAAACAGGCAAACTCCAGACCAGGGAAAATTGCGCGGCGGCCCCGGCGGCTCCGGGGATGCAGCAAAAGATTTCAGTTCATCGGTCAGCCTGTTTAAGGTAGCGGCGGTCTTGAGCATGGAATTGGAGGTGATCCATTTCCATCCATGCGCTTCAAAAAAAGCCTCTCCTTCTTCCGGTGCAAATTTGAATTCGATATGGGCTTCTTTCATATGGCTACCCATTTCCTGTTGTATCATGGTCAATAGCATGGGAGATGCAAGGTCAAAAGCCCACCTGTATAAAGATGATTGGGCAGCAAGATCAGTAGCCAACGCAGCGGCTTCCGGAGCCGTGAGGTAAATCATCAATCCCTCGGTTATCACCAGTATTTGACGGGCTTCCTGATTCAATCTCTCCAACAGTTCCAGTCTTGCCTTCCGGTCAGAGAGGTCCATGGCAATGCTTTTCAGGATACAAGAGGGCCTTTCGCCGTTCAGTACACTTTGTTTGTAGTCGATCATAGCGGCATAATCCACTTCCACCCACTTCAGGGACTGCGGGAGTTCCATCCGGTAGGGGCGGGTATCCAGCCCGGCGGCAAGATTGATCACCATATCACAGCCCATGGCCACATGTTCCCGTACAAGAGCGTCCAGCAGGCAGGTTCTTGCCACAAACGACCAGCTGTTCTTACGGCTGAATCCGATCGCCTGTGCGATCCTTTCCCCCGTTTCTCCGGCAAGTTTTCTTGCATAGGGGTCGTGGAACAAGGCATCGGGCCTTTCGCTTTCGTCCGCGCGAAAAACAGCCACCCAGCGGGCAGTGTCTGTGATATGATGTACGACAGACATATGATTGGGGATTTAACGGCAAGGTCGCTATTAGTAAGGAGGCGGCCAATTAAAATAAGCGCCTGCATGTGCATATTAGGAAAAAACAAGTCCACACCTTTCCATGAATCATTAAAAAAATTTGGATTCCCAGAAAGATTTTTCTAGCTTTAAACCATATGTTTTGCTTAAACGTTTAAGCAAATCTGATGCAAAAACATCTATGCCGCAGGAAGTGTCGCGTGCATTTTTAAATTCCATCGTTATTTTTTGTTCTGCCGGGAAACCACAGAACATGCCATAATACATCTCGCATCCTTACAAACACATGCACATGAAAAAAAGCAACAACCGCCGGCTTTTTCTGAAGAATCTTACGTTAGGGGGATTGGGCATCACCGCTTTCCCGTCAGGGCTATTGGCTGCGGAACAAAAATCGCAGAAGGGAACGATGAAAGATGAACAACCTGCTACCACTCACAGCTTCAACGGTTCCTACCACGGAAAGTTCACCGACCGGGTGGCCTTCCCTATCGGCGGGATCGGCGCAGGGATGTTTTGCCTCGAGGGGACGGGTGCCATCTCGCACATGTCTGTACGCCATAACCCGGAGATTTTCTTTGAGCCGGCCATGTTCGCCGCCATCAGTATCAAAGGCAGGCCCGGCGGTGCGAAAGTGTTGGAAAAGAAAGTGCCGGACTGGAAAAAGTTCGGGCAACGGGATGCAGGGCTCGGCGGAACAGGTGGTGCCACCTGGGGCCTGCCACGCTTTGCCGATGCAGTGTTCCAGGCAAGGTTCCCTTTTGCAACGGTGCAACTGAAAGACAAAACGATGCCGTTACAGATAGAGATCAAAGGCTGGAGCCCTTTCACACCGGGAGATGAAGATCATTCCAGTCTTCCCGTTGGCGGGCTGGAATATCATTTCAGGAACACCGGCAGCAAAGCTGAAGAATATGTTTTCTCTTACAACGCCCGCAACTTCATGCAACAGCATGGAGCACCGAATAGTATACAATCCGTACAGAATGGCTTTGTACTGTCGCAGGCAGGTACAGCGGAAGCACCGGAAAAACAGGGTGATTTCGCCATTTTCACGGATGATGCTGCCACCGTGGTAGATCACTGCTGGTTCCGCGGTGCCTGGTTCGATCCGCTGACGATGATCTGGAACACGATCAAAGAAGCAGCCGTAAAAAAGAATGCACCGGTAGAGAAAGATGCACCGGGCGCATCACTGTTCGTTCCATTCCGTTTGCAACCGGGGGGTACAAAAGTGATCCGGGTGATGATGGCATGGTATGTTCCGGATACGAAACTGCGGATCGGGGAGGATCCCCAGGGGCAAGGGTCCCCCACTCCCCCAAAATTCCACAAGCCCTGGTACAGCAGCCGGTTTGCGAACATACAGGAACTCTCCGCCTTCTGGACGAAAAACTACAATGAACTGCATACAAGATCATCGCTGTTCAGGGATACGTTCTATAAAAGCACGCTTCCCCCGGAAGTACTGGAAGCCGTTGCCGCTAATCTGACCATCCTGAAATCACCTACCGTGATGCGCCAGCACGATGGCCGTTTCTGGTGCTGGGAAGGGTCCGGCGACAGCTGGGGCAGCTGTCACGGTTCCTGCACGCACGTCTGGAATTACGCGCAGGCTGTACCGCATCTCTTTCCTGCGCTGGAAAGAAGTCTTCGCAACACCGAGTTCACAGAAAACCAGAATACTGAAGGCCATCAGGGATTCCGCGCCAACCTTCCCATCCGCCCCCTCGTGCATAACTTCCATTCCGCGGCAGACGGGCAACTGGGCGGGATCATGAAGATGTACCGCGACTGGCGCATCAGTGGTGACGATGCCTGGCTGCAACAGCTTTATCCTGCCATACAAACCAGCATGGATTATTGCATCCGCACCTGGGATCCCGGGCGGAAAGGCATCATTGAAGAACCGCACCATAACACCTACGACATCGAGTTCTGGGGCGCTACCGGCATGTGCACCAGCTTTTACCTCGGCGCACTACAGGCCATCACGCTCATGGGAAAACATTTCGGAAAGGATGTGGGCGCTTACACCGCCCTGTACGAAAAAGGGAAGCAACATCTCGAAAACCATCTTTATAACGGCGAATATTTTATCCAGAAAATACAATGGACCGGTCTGCATGCACCTGATCCCGTGCAGGCGCAATCCTTCCATACCCGTTATTCCGGAGAAGCGCTGGAAGTATTGAAGAAAGAAGGCCCGAAATACCAGTACGGTACGGGCTGTCTCTCCGACGGTGTGCTGGGAAGCTGGATGGCGAGGGTTTGCGGCATGGGCGACATCATCGATACCACAAAAACGAAAAACCATCTCCTCTCCGTCTATCGATATAATCTCAGGAAAGATCTCAGCGAACATGTGAACCCCCAACGCCCTACGTACGCACTGGGCAACGAAGGCGGCCTGCTGCTTTGCTCCTGGCCGAAAGGCGGTATGTTATCGCTGCCTTTCGTGTACAGCAATGAAGTATGGACGGGCATTGAATACCAGGTAGCTTCCCATCTGATGCTGATGGGAGAAACAGAAAAAGGGCTGGAGATTGTAAGAGCCTGCCGCAAACGTTACGACGGGTCTGTCAGAAACCCTTTCAACGAATATGAATGCGGCCACTGGTACGCCAGGGCTATGAGCAGCTACGGCCTGTTGCAGGGTCTCACCGGCGTACACTATGATGCGGTCGATAAAACATTGTATGTCGATTCGAAGATCGGGGACTTCAACAGCTTCCTCTCCACCGGAAAGGGCTTTGGCACGGTTCACTTCCGCCGGGGAAAAGTATCCCTGCAGGTGGCGCATGGCAGCATACCGGTGGAACAGGTGATGGTGGCCGGCAGGAAAACACAGCTGGAAAATAAGATTGGGTGACCGTATTGAAACGCTTTTTTGAACTATTTCATATTTAAATGCTTAAACGTTTAAGCAAACTGTTTCACGTTAAAACAAAATATCCCGGTTATGAAAGATTGTATACAAACATCATGGATCGGCATCTTTCTCTGCTTCTTTTCCATCACCGTTTCCGCGCAGAACCAGATCGCGGGGAAAGTAACGGACGCGAAAGACAACAAACCGTTGCAGGAAGTGAACGTTGTCGTGAAAGGTACTACCATCGGCACTACCACTAATGCGGATGGCTCCTACTCCATCAAAGTGAAAGCGGGCGCCGTACTCGTTTTCTCATATGTCGGCTACGAGCCGCAGGAAATAACGGCAAACGGGCAGCCGGTGCTGAACATTTCCCTGAAGCAGCTCAGCGGCACACTGGGAGATGTAGTGGTGGTAGGCTTTGGCAAACAGAAGAAAATATCGGTAACCGGCGCCATCTCCAGCGTACCGGTAGCCAACATTCAGCGAATCGCCACTCCTTCTTTGTCCAATGCACTGGCAGGCAGCATGCCGGGCATCATCACAAGGCAAAGCTCCGGTGAGCCGGGTTATGACGGCGCCTCGATCTTCATTCGCGGCTTCGGCACCTGGGCCAACCGCAGTCCGTTAATCCTTGTAGACGGAGTGGAAAGGGACATCAACAACATCAATACGCAGGAGATCGAAAGTTTCTCGATCCTGAAAGATGCTTCGGCCACAGCGGTATACGGTGTAAGAGGGGCCAACGGCGTGATCCTGATCAATACGAAGAGAGGCTCGACAGGTAAACCTAAAGTGATCTTTCGTACGGAGAACGCTACGCTCACCGCTTTACGTCTGCCACAATACATCAACGGTCCGGAGTACGCCGGGCTGATCAATGAGGCGCTGGCAAATGACAATCTTCCGCCACGCTATACAGACGCAGAGCTGCAGAAATTCAGGGACGGATCGGATCCTTATCTCTACTCGAATGTGGATTGGACGGATGCGGTGCTGAAGAAGCATACCTTTCAAAGCATCAATAACCTGAGTGTTACCGGCGGTAACGAGATCATCAGGTACTATACAAATGTTGGTTACACGGTACTGAACGGCATTTATCGCCAGGATCCCAATAATCCCTACAAGACGAACGCACAGATGAAACGTTATAATTTCAGGTCGAATATCGATATCAATGTTTCCAGGTCGATCAGCATTGAACTCGGCATTGGCGGCGTGATACAAAAGGGGAATTATCCGGGGGCATCCGCGCCCGCCATCTTTGATGCACTCCGGATCACTTCTCCGATCAACTACCCGAAACTGAACCCGGATGGATCCATTGCCGGAGCATCCACTTCTTACCTGCAAAACAACCCATGGGGACTGGTGACACAGTCGGGGTACACGCGCCAGGACAGAAACACTTTGCAGGGAACCTTCGGTGGGAAATGGGATCTTTCTTCACTGGTCACCAAAGGGCTTTCCATACGCGGTCTCTTTTCCTATGACCACTACTATTCCGCTTCCACCGATCGTTTCAAACCCTATGCTATCAAGCAGTACTTAGGAAAAGACGCCACCGGGAATGACAGGTACTCCATTATCCGTGAAGAACAACCGATGCGTTACGTACTCCACAACGACGCCAACCGTGCTATCTACACGGAACTTGCCGTCAACTATAATCGTAATTTCGGTCGGCATGCCCTCACCGGTATGATACTCGGCAATCGCCGCGAATACGTCGATCTTACTGCAGACGTTATGCTGAATAACCTTCCGTATCGCCGCCAGGGCCTTGCGGGAAGGATCACCTATAGTTATGACAACCGTTACCTCGCCGAAGTGAACGCCGGGTACAACGGCTCCGAGAACTTTCCTGAAGGCAAACAGTATGGCTTCTTTCCCTCCGTGTCCCTCGGCTGGAACGTTAGCCGTGAAAAGTTCTGGCACATCGATGCCATCTCCAATCTCAAGATCAGAGGCTCCTACGGACAGGTAGGTAACGACCAGATCGGCGGACGGCGGTTCCTTTTCCTGACTACTATCAACCGCACGGGGCAATCCTATTTCTTCGGAGACAATCAGCGGTTCTATCAGGGATATGACGAAGCGCAGATCGGGAACAACGACGTCACCTGGGAAGTGGCTACCAAAGGCAATCTCGGCTTCGATCTGGAATTGTTCAACGGCATGATCAATCTACAGGTGGATGGATTCAAAGAAAACCGCAACGGCATTCTGATTCAACGCGGCGTGATCCCGCGCATTACCGGCTATTATCCCTGGACGCTGCCTTATGCCAATCTCGGGAAAGCGAAAAACAGCGGGATAGATGCGTTGCTGGAGATCAAACATACCACCAGAAGCGGCTTCTATTATAATTTCCGGGGTACCTTCACCTATGCGCGCAGCATCTGCACCCAAAACGATGATCCCATTCCGAAATATCCCTATCAATCCTTTGTTGGCCAGCTGATCGATCAGCCTATGGGACTAATCGCGACTGGTTTTTTCAGGGATCAGGATGATATCGACAAAAGTCCGAAACAGACTTTCATGGAACGGGTCAGACCGGGAGATATCAAGTACATGGATTATAATGGCGACGGTGTGGTGGATGATTATGACAGGGTACCGATCGGCTATCCACGTACGCCGCAGATCGTATATGGCGCCGGTGCGAGTTTCGGCTACAAGGGCTTCGAACTGAGTTTGTTCTTCACCGGTGTGGCGCATACCAGCCTGTTCGTGGATGGTCCGTCCATGTATCCGTTCCAAATGGGATTGGGTACTTACAACATCCTGCGGGAATATTACGATAACCGCTGGACCCCTCAACACACAGACGCTAAATATCCCCGCGTGTCCCCACTCCAGAATCCCAATAACAACCGCACTTCTACCCTCTTCCTGCAGGATGCCTCCTACATCCGGCTGAAAAGCGCGGAGGTGGCTTACAATTTCCAGATCAAACCGCTGAAACAACATGGGCTCGAAAGCGTTCGGCTATTCATCAACGGCGCCAATCTTTTTACATGGGACAAGATCAGGGTCATCGATCCGGAATCCAATTACGGTACGGGTGGATATCCCTTGCAACGAAGCATCAACTTTGGCGGCCAGTTCACCTTCTGATCCCTGTTCTCTCATCCTTAAAACTGAAAGATGAAAAAGACCTACTTATCGCTCAAAAGATCGCTGCTCCTGCTGGCAGCACTCTGCATATCTGCCTCTTCCTGCATGAAAGACTACCTGAAAAAAGCGCCGGATGAGGATCTCGATATCAAAAAAGTTTTCTCCGAAAGGAAATTTGCGGAATCTTTCCTTACCTCTGCTTACAACAACATTCCTGTGATGCTGGGCGCGGCGGACTGGGATCAGCGTAATCCTTATACCGGCGCCAGTGATGAAATGGAGATCACCTTCCTTGGCGCCTACAGTCACCTGCTGAACTCGGGCGCCTGGAGTCCGAATGATTACTACCCGGACATCTGGGGATTTATGTATGAAGGCATCCGCAAAACCAACATCTTCCTTGAAAATGTTTCCAAAGTGCCCATGGATGAAACGGAAAAGAGCCGCTGGGTAGGAGAAGCCACTTTCCTCCGCGCTTTCTTCCATTTCATGCTGGCCCGCATCTATGGCCCTATCCCCATCGGTGACCATGCTTATGCGCTCTCCGAAGATTATACGAAGATCCGGCGGCAACCACTGGAAAAAGTGATCAGCTTCATTGTTACGGAATGCGATAAGGCGGCCACGATGCTGGAATGGCGGGTAGCACCTGATAAATACGGAAGGATCACCCGGCCGGCGGCGCTCGCACTGAAAGCGCAGGCGCTGCTTTACCTCGCAAGCCCTTTGTGGAACGGGAATCCTGATTATGTTAATTTCAAAGACAAAGACGGTACCCTGCTCTTCCCCGCGTACGATAAGGAACGCTGGCGGAAAGCCGCCACTGCAGCGAAAGAATGCATAGATGGTGTGGAAGCCAATGGATATGGATTGTATCGTGCGGCAGACAATGACCCGGTAAAGAATTACCAAAACCTTTTCCTGGACCGTAACAACATGGAAGTATTGTTTGCAAGGAATGCAGGTGAACATTCCCACTTTGAGCGCTGCAGCAACCCGATCAGCTTCGGCGGGTTCTCGATATTCTGCCCCACCCAGGAACTCGTAGACGATTACGAAATGGCTGACGGTACACGTCCCATCCTCGGTTATAACCCGGATGGATCACCCGTTATCAATCCTGCTGCCGGCTACAAGGAAACAGGATACACCACTGCGAAACATCCCAAAGATTACTACCCTGCCGGTGTGCGGAACATGTACGTTAACCGCGAGCCCCGTTTCTATGCCAGCATCAATTTCAGTGGCGCGATCTGGAAAGGAAGAGGTATACAGTTCTGGTTTGAAGGGCTGGATGGCAGAAAGCGGGCGGGATCCGACTACTGCATCTCCGGTTACCTCATGAAGAAAATGGTGAACCCCACTTCCGATATCTTCCAGAAC
The DNA here is from genome assembly GCA_017849435.1 of Chitinophaga niabensis. Lineage (GTDB taxonomy): Bacteria > Bacteroidota > Bacteroidia > Chitinophagales > Chitinophagaceae > Chitinophaga > Chitinophaga niabensis_A. The sequence goes on along the minus strand of JAFIGY010000015.1, from coordinate 143,406 downwards.
AGGTTTTCCCTCAACACCTGGATCTACTACCGGGTAGGCGAAGAATACCTGAACTATGCGGAAGCCCTCAACGAAGCCGATGGCCCGGTTACAGACGTGTATAAATACGTAAACGCGATCCGCGACCGCTCAGGACTCCCATCACTGGCCGCCGGGCTCAGCCAGGACCAGATGCGGGACGCCATCCGGCACGAACGCCGCATCGAGCTGGCATTTGAAACGCATCGCTACTTCGATACCCGGAGATGGAAAACTGCCGCTGGGATTGACAGCAAAGAGATACACGGAATGAACATCGGTGCCGGCACACGCCTCGATGACGATAATTTCTACAAACGCACAGTGATCGAAAAACGGGTATTCGTTGCACCAAAGCATTACCTGTGGCCGATCCAGCAGGCCGAGATCAACAAGAACCAAAATATAGTACAAAACCCCGGTTGGTAATGTAAATGAAACGATGCTTTCTTTTTCTTTTACTGATCACATGCATTCGCACCCAGGCGCAATGGATAAGGCCGGAAGCGGCGAAAAGTCCGCCTGTATGGGGCATCCGCAATGGTATTGTAGTCGGGCTTTGGCCTGCGGCGATAGAAAATGCCAGATCAGGTTCGGACGGAGAGCCGAGGGGGCTGCTGCGGATCGGTTATAACTATGGCGGTGTGACTTACCACATCAACTACATCGCTGTTGAGCCTGTTGTGAACGGGAAGATTGAATTCAGCGAGATATCGCCTTCGGGTACGGACGGAAAATGGGGGAAGATGATGTGGGCCAAAGATGAGGAAATCACGCATCCGGATGCAGCACATCCTGAAATAGAGATGCTCAGCTTTTACATTTTCATGGAGCGTTATGCGAACGGTGCGCATCCTTATTTGCGGGTGAGTATCCGGAGCGATCGTCCGGATGAGTTGTGCCTCGAGGTGTTTCATGAGGCCGGAAGCGCTCCGATGGAACGCTGTGCGCTGACCGCCACGATGGGGAACTATGCGAGACTGAGAGAGTTGTACCTCGGGGATACTATTATCGATTCCCGGAAATTGTATGCTGGTTTTAACGGCATCGGTTTTATTGAAAAAGAAGGATACCCGGCCGGCAGGATGTTGCGGGATTCCCTGGGCCGCCCTATCGTTATGGCCACTTCCTCCGAATCATTTACGGAGCTGGCCTCCTGGCCCCAGGAGCCCTCCTACCTCGCCCGGTGGAACTGGCGCTACCGGCCTTTTTATAAGGTCACGCAATACTGGAGGAAAGAACAGGCCCCCTCATCCCTGCACATCCGCGTGAACGGCCGCGCCAAATACTGGAGCGGTGGAAGCAACGATACCACCCGTTATATCAACATCCCGGGTGGTCCGTCGTTTGAGAATTTTGAACTGCGGGAGGCGTATGTACCCGGACAAAAATCCTGGTTCGGTATTACGCTTAAAACGCCGGAGCAGCTTATTCCGCCGCCGGCAGCGCCCGCTTCCAGGCATAATAAAGCACCACAATGAAACACAACAGCGGCACCACATAAGCCAGTTGTACATTGTGATAGAATGCAATCGCGCCCAGGCCGAGCGGTATCAACGCTCCTCCTACGATAGACATCACAAGAAAGGCGGAACCTGATTTGGTTTCGTTGCCGAGGCCATGTATGGCGAGTGAAAAGATCGTCGGGAACATGATGGACATAAAGAATTCCACCATCAACAGCAGGTAAACACTTTCACGACCGCCTTTCAATACGCAATAGGTGAGCAGCAGAACACATCCTGCACTGTAGAGCAACAACAGCTTACGCGGCGCGACTTTCCGCATGAGAAAAGTGCCCACATACCGCCCGATCATAAAGCAAAGCAGTAGTAAACCGAGGAAAGTGGTGGCTTCCATCTCGGGAATACCGGCGCTGAATTTGGCGTAACGGATAAAGAAACTGGAGATGCAAACCTGCGCCCCCACGTAAGCGAACTGCGCGATCACACCCCAGCGAAAATGCATATGCCGGAAAACACGCAGATTGATGCTCATGCCACCGTGTTCCTCCTGTACATTGGGGAAACGGGTAAACCTGAACAACAAAGCCACCAGCAGCAATACACCGGCGATGGTGAGATAAGGCATCTGCACAGAGCGGGCTTCAGATAACAAATAGTTATTGAGCACATCCGGCGGCATGGCATGCAGTTGTTCCGATGTGTACTCCTTGCCTGAAAGGATCACCTTGCTGAGGAAGAAGGCGGATACGAACGCACCAAGACCGTTGAATGCCTGCGCGAAATTCAATCGCTGCACCGCTGTTTCAGGTTTGCCCATAATGGTGATATAGGGATTGGCAGCCGTTTCCAGGAAGGTCATACCGCCCGCTACCAGGAAAAGCGCGAACAGGAACAACCCGAAGGAACGCAATTCAGCGGCAGGAAAAAACAATACAGCACCGGTTGCGGCGATCAGCAGACCGGTGATGATCCCTGTTTTATAACTCCACCGGCGCATCACCCATGCAGCCGGAAGCGCTACAAAAAAATAGCCGATCCAGTAAGCAGAATCGATGAAGGCAGATTGAAAATCGTTGAGCTGGCAGGCTTTTTTCAAATGCGGGATCAATACCGGGATGAGGTTGGAAGTAAGCGCCCACAGAAAGAACAGGCAGATGACCAGCACGAACGCCAGCTTTACATGCTGTGCTGTACGGCTTTCATGGACGGGAGTTTTTACATTTAACGTGGATTCCATAAGGCTAGAATTTTTGTACATGATTGACCAGTGTGCCGATATGATCGATACTGATCTCCACCCGGTCGTTCTCCTGCAGGGTGAAGTCGTTATCCGGCACGAGACAGGTGCCCGTCATCAGGTAGCAGCCTTCCGGGAAAGCACAGCCCCGGAACAGGAAATCTGCCAGCTCCTGATGGCTGCGTTTCATCTGGCTGATCTGCACGCTATCTGCATACAATATCTCCCCGTTCCGGTAAATAGACATGCGGATATGCGTGTCCGACGGAATGGGACCATCCGGCACCATCAGGCAGGGGCCCAGCCCGGCACATTTTTCATAGATCTTTGCCTGTGGAAGGTACAGGGGATTTTCCCCTTCTATGCTGCGGGAACTCATGTCGTTCCCTACTGTATATCCTTCTATTGAACCTTCACTGCTGATGAACAGCGTGAGTTCCGGTTCCGGTACGTCCCAGGAAGAATCTTTCCGGATGTATACCGTTTGCCCATGCCCGGAAACACGGCGGGCTGTGGCTTTGAAGAAAAGCTCCGGCCGCTCGGCCACATATACCTTATCGTAAAAAGTAGCGCCGCCTGATACTTCGGATTCTTCCATCCGCGCCGTGCGGCTACGGTAATACGTTACGCCGGCCGCCCATACTTCCTGCGTATCCAGCGGAGCCGTCAATTCATTTTTCAGCAGCGTTTCCGCTTCTGTACTTTTCAACGGTGTTCTCTCCTGCAGCTCCGCAACAATATGTTGAAACAATCCCTTCCTGTTCACAAATCCGTTCCAGCTTTGCTTTTCAAGATAATACTGACCGCGGTAAGCCACCAGCAATCCTTCCGAAATTTTATAAATGCGAATGATCTCCATAATGCGCTATTTGTTGTTCAGAAATTGTTGTACTTCTTCCAGGGATAAATGCCATAACTGTTTCGACAGGGCTTCCAGGGCGTTGCGGTCTCCTTCAAAGTGCATGGTTACCTGGCGGTAGGTGAGGGATTCACCGGGTTTAAGCGCACGCGCGTCGGAGGAGGATTCTACTTCGTAGAATGGGCCCAGCTGCTTGCCGTCTTTCAACGGACCATCGTTGTAACAATTGACGGCGTCACCTTTAAACGGCTCCTTCTGTTGCTCCCATTTGGAGTTCACATACCGGCCCTGCGGCACCACGTCGTAATACAATACCGTGAGGATATTATTCTCCAGGTCAATACTTCCTGCCCCGGGCTTTGCCACCAGCGGCGCCAGCCCGATCTTGCCACGGGCCTTACCGTCTGCCCGGAAGAATAGCAGACTGTCTTTCACCTGCAGGTTTTGCGCAGCGATCTTACCGAAATAATCATCCGTGATCAACTGACGGGCATTGTCTGTTTTCCGGAACGGCGCTATGATGGCGGTTTTGCCGGAAGGCTTGAACATACCGAGCAGCCAGATGCTCATCAATCCATTTTGCTCCTGCCAGGTGCTGTCTCCCGCATTCGCAATGGTGTTCTCTGTTTCGTAAGCAACACCGCGAAGTCCCCCGGGCAGAGCAAATCCCAGCTTACCCGCTATCGTACTGTTATCCAGCAGACGGATCGTTCGGGTGATATTCAATTTAAGATGGGTGCCTTTGTAGTTCTGTACCGCCCCGGCCTGCTCATAAGTGATGGCAGTGGAGGATTGTGATCTCACGCGGTAATGCGCGGTATCGATCAGTCCGGGTGTTTGCCAGTGCTCAAACTCAAACGGTTTGCCGGGGGGAAAGAACAACGCATACTGTCCACCCTCCGGTCCAAGCCAGAAACGCTCTTCACCGCCGAAAGCATTGATATGCGGCGCATACCTGCCGGAAGCAACAAGATCATAGTTGATCCATCCGTAGCTTTTGCCGGTTCTGCCACCGGTAGTGCTGGTCATAACCCTCGCCTGGTAATCACCGGTAACCACCACCCGGCTGCTGCTGTCGTTCTCATGCTGCAGTACCACTACATTCTGTAAATGCTTTTGCAGGAAAGTAACATCTTCGCCAAAATTGACAGGTTTGTTCTCTTTCTCCTGCTGCCTGTTCGTTGCATTGTTACAGGCGATGGTACAGGCAAGGAGGGAAATAGGTATCAGTTTATTTTTCATCATCGGGAATTGTTTACAAAGGTTTATAAAGAGACGCCCCGCTTCCAGGGGATAAAATCGTCCTGCTCCAGCAACTGCGCTTTGGCTGTGTACATGCCGCTGGCTGCGGCGATCACGAGGTCGAGGATGTGGTCCGCCACTTCTGCAATGGATGCTTCCCCGCTGATAATGGAGCCGGTATCCAGATCGATGATATCCGGCATCTTACCGGCCAGTTTACTATTGGTGGATAGTTTGATAACGGGCGTAACAGGATTGCCGGTAGGTGTACCAAGTCCTGTTGTGAACAACACAACGTTGGCGCCCGCTCCTACTTCAGCGGTAGTGGATTCCACATCACTGCCGGGTGTGCAAAGCAGTGCCAGTCCGGGTTTTGACACCCGGCCCGGATAGTCCAGCACATCCGTTACGGGAGAAGAACCGCCTTTCCTGGCAGCGCCCGCAGATTTGATCGCATCCGTGATCAATCCATCGCGGATGTTACCGGCGGAAGGATTGGAATCGAACCCTGAACCCACCGCCTCCGCACGTTTCGCATAATCCCGCATCAACTGCACATAACGGGTGGCCAGGTCCGTGCTGACACAACGATCACTCAACTCCTGTTCCACTCCGCATAATTCCGGGAACTCGGACAGGATCACGGAACCTCCCAATGCCACGAGGATATCGGACACAAGGCCCACTGCGGGATTGGCGGAAATCCCGGAAAATCCGTCCGACCCCCCGCATTCCATCCCGATGCAAAGTTTGCTCAATGGCGCAGGTTGACGTTGCATACTATTGGCCTGTGTCAAACCTTCGAACGTGCGCTGCAGGGCCTGTGTCATCAATTCTTTTTCAGAACCGATCTGCTGCTGCTCGAGGTAAATCACCGTCCTGTCAAACCCCGGCACTCTTTTGGCGATCTCTTCCTTCAGCATATCGATCTGCGCATTCTGGCAACCCAGGCTTAGCACCGTAGCGCCTGCTACATTGGGATGTGTGATATAACCTGCCAGCAATCCGCATAAAGCGCGCGCATCCTCTTTGGTGCCGCCGCAGCCCATCGTATGTGTCAACAGCTTGATCCCGTCGATATTCGGAAATGCTTTACCATCGGTGCCTGCATCGTTCCTGCGCGCATCCCCGCCTTTTCCCTGCGCATCATGCAACAGTTGCTGCAGCATTTCTTCGTAGGCATCCCGTTTGCGGTATCCCAGCTCCTTTACCAGTACTTCGTGCAGCAGTTGCACGTTCCTGTTCTCACAGAACACCAGCGGCAGGATCACCCAGTAATTACCGGTGCCTACCCGTCCGTCAGAACGGTGGTATCCCATGAATGTTCGATCTTTCCAGCGGGATACGTCAGGCGCCGCCCAAATGGTATTCCGTTCTTCTTTCACGGCGAATTGCCCGGATGCATGCCGGATATTCTTCGTGGTGATCAGGTCGCCCGTTTCAATATCTTCATTCGCTTTTCCCACCAGTACGCCGTACATTGTTACCGGCGCGTCTTTGCGGATGCGTTGTGCCGCGATCTTGTGTTTGGCAGGAACAGCCTTTAAGGTTTCCACGGTGTGCCCTCCAGGACTCACGCGGGTGGCTGCGGGAATATCCTGCAATGCGACCCACACGTTATCATCCGGGTGTATTTGTAAAACTGTTTGTTGCATATAAGTTGATATTTACACCAATGCTCTGTCCAGATGCACATACCCGCCATCCACATGAATCAGTTGCCCGGTGGTGTGGCTCGACCGCCCGGATAACAGGAAAGCGGCCATGTGCGCTATTTCTTCCGGCGTGGTCATCCTTCTTTCCAGCGGTATCTTTTGCACGATGCCGGTCAGTTTCGCTTCCCGGTCCGGGAAGGTGTTGATCCAGTTCTCGTACAGCGGCGTCCAGGCTTCCGCTACCACGATCGCATTCACACGGATGCTGTAGGGAAGCAGTTCCACTGCCCATTCCCGCGTGAGCGCGTTGCGTCCGCCATTTGCGGCGGCGTATGCAGATGTGTTACCCTGGCCGGTTTCCGCCGTTTTTGAACTGATGTTCACGATCGCTCCTTTGCTGTTCTTCAGATAAGGCAATGCGTGATGTGCAATGAGGTAGTAATGTATCAGGTTACGGTGCAGGGACTGCATGAACGTTTCATAGGAGCCTTTTTCCAGCCCTATGCTGTCGTTAATCCCCGCATTGTTCACCAATCCGTCTATCTTCCCGAATTTCTCCGCAACGGCCTTCACTGCCCTGCTGCATTGTTCCGGTTCCGTCAGTTCCGCCACTACCTGCCAGCCATCGCCGCCAGCTTTGCGGATATTTTCCAGTTGCGTGTTGTTATCTTCTTCGCTTCTGCCGATGATCACCGGGAAAGCACCTTCCTGTGCGAGCGTTGCAGTGATGGCTGCTCCGATGCCTTTGGCGCCGCCGGTTACAATAATGATCTTGTCTTTTAAACCCAGCTCCATAAAAAATCAGATGTTAGTATCGTTCAAAAACTTCCCGTTGACGAGCCGCCAGATATTCAAGGGATTTTCATCCTGTAATTCAGGCGGCAGCAGATAAGCGGGGAACCCCTGGAAGCACAGCCCCCTCGTAAACCGGTAAATGGCCATCGTCCCTACGGATGTGCCCGCTGCCGGTGTGGTGGCCGGCCAGGGGCCGCCGTGCACAACGGCATGATTAACGGGAACGCCTGTAGGAAAACCGTTGATGATCAGTCGGCCTGCCTTCTCCCGGAGGATGTCCAGCAGTTCCGCATGTTCCCGCAGATCCTCTTCCGTGCCATGTACCGTAGCGGTGAGCTGCCCTTCCATTGCCCCGGCCAGCTTGTACAGCTCATCGCGGGTATTGGCGCTGATGTGTAAGGTGGAAGGACCGAACACTTCATGGCACAGCGAAGGATGTTCCTGTGCTTTCTCCGCACTGATCTGCAAAAGATAAGGGGATGCCTGCTGTGCAGCGCCGGGTGCGGCGCCCAGGAGCTGTGCTCCCTCGCGTTGCAGTGTTGCTATGCCGTTGTTGTATGCCTGAAGGATGCCCGGTGTGAGCATGTAACCCGCAGGCATGCCGGCGATGTGTTGTTGCAGACCGGCAACAAACACATCCGCGGCGGTATCTTTCGTTGTAACAAAAATGCCGGGATTGGTGCAGAACTGTCCCACGCCGAGTGTGACGGACTGGAGGAACTGTTCCGCCAGCGTTGTTCCTTTTTCTTTCAGTATCCCCGGCAGGAAGAAAACAGGATTCACGCTGCCCATTTCCGCATACACCGGGATAGGCGTTTCCCTTCGGGTGGCCGCGTCGTACAACGCTTTTCCGCCCCGGAAGGAGCCCGTAAAAGCGATCGCGGAAACGAGGGGATGTACCGTAAGCTGATGCCCTGTTTCATGGGAGGTGCTGTGCAGCAGTGAGAATACACCTTCCGGCATGCCTGTGCCGATCACGGCATCGCGAATGGCGGAGGCTACAATGTGGGAAGTGTGCGGATGGGCGGGATGCGCCTTGAATACTACGGTACATCCTGCGGCAAGTGCGGAGGCGACGTCGCCACCGGCTACGGAAAATGCCAGCGGAAAATTACTGGCCCCGAATATGCCGATGACGCCGACCGGGATCTGCATCTGCCTGACATCCGGCATACCGGTGTCTATTCTTGCATTCACCCATGAACCCTCCGTGATGAGGCTGGCAAACCAGCGCAGCTGCGCTGTAGTGCGATCGCGCTCCCCCTGCAGCCTTGCCAGCGGCAGGCCACTTTCGGCGGAAGCAGTCTCAAGCAAAACATCGCCGGCCGCTATGATGTTATCGGCGATGGTATTCAGAAAAGCGGCCCGCTGTGTGGCGGGTACTTTTTTGTACGTTGTAAATGCCCTGGCAGCCAGCTTTACAGCGGTATCTATTTCTTCTGCTGTGGCTTCCCGGAAAGTTTGCGGGAGCCATTGCTGTTGCAGCGGCGCGAACGCCTGAAAAGTTTGTGTGCCCGCTGCGGAAAAGCTGTTGCCGATCAACTGCAACCCGGTTAACTCCTGTTGATGCATATCTTGTATGGTTAGTTGACTTCCAGTTCGTTCTTTGCCGGCAGTTGCGGGAAAGGCGCATGCGGTTCACGCTGATACCAGAATGTTACGCTGCTGATATCCGACTGTTGCTGGAGATAACGTCCGCCGCTGCGCCAGCCGAGGTCCTGGATGGTCACCTTCAGCTCCTTTTCGAAGCGGATGGGATCCATGATATGCCAGCGGTAAAGGCCGAAGCGTTGTTGTGATTTATATAATCCATCCGGACGAATCACCTGTGGCAATCCTGTGTAAGCATTGGAGAATTCCGTATACCGGCCTTTTACATCGAAGTTGTAAGAGCCACAGAAATAGTCTTCCGTACCCGTGCCGCAGATGGTCGGGAATTTATCGTCACCGTCCATGAAGAATTTGATCTCGCCTTCTCCCCACCAGCCGTTATTGTTCACACCCCAGGCCAGGTAAGTACCCACGTACTGGCCTTTCCCTTTCACGCCGTCCAGCAATGTGAACGATCCGCCTTTCACGGGATTGTTGCGGCGGAACTGCGCATGAAAATATCCTGCATCTTCCGGTACATTCGTCAGCGTATAGTCGATCTGGTAATAGAGCGTCATTTTATCCGTGTTGATGTTCTCCATGGTGATGCGGCACTTTTTGCGGAAGGGCATCGTCCAGTAACAGTTAAAGGCGCTGCCGGGATTCACACAGATGGCCAGGGAATTCAGTTGCGCGTATTCTCCCCATCCCATGGCGAAGAAATCGCCTACCGGCACTTCCACGGATGGAGTGGTTTCATCGTCCCAATAAAACCGGAGGATAGAATAGCGCCAGTTGCCGGTGGGGGTCATCCAAATATGCTGGATCGCGCCGGAACCTGTAATTTCCGCCAGCGTAAATGTTTTCCCCGGTTCAATCACAATAAAGGGGCTCACTTTCCAGCCCTGGCCCAGCTCGCGGGCCGCGTGGCGGGCAGCGCCCTGTTCCAGTGTGGCCGTGCCGCCTTTGCCGGGTTCGCCGGTAAAATTCTCGGGACTGATAGAACGGGTACGGGCATCAGAGAGGCGGTAGAGATTACCGATGTTCATCTCAAGCCCGTTGAACTTCTGTTGTGCCGCAGCGGCCAGTACCTGGCATACAGCAAATGTTAGCAGGAGCAGTTTTTTCATATAGCGTGTCAATTTTAAAAAGCCGTTATTTGGTTGCTTTATCGTTTAAGCACGATGTATTCCGGGAACAGGACCGTTACGTCGATCCTGCATCAGCTACCGCATGATCTTCTGATCACCAGTTCTGCATCTATGGAAATCTGTGCGGTATCTTTCTTTGTGTCTCCCATCTGCTCCAGCAGTACCCGTACTGCTTCCCTGCCCATATCCAGGATGGGCTGCCGCACAAATGTAACGGGAGAATAGAACAGGTCGAATGCCTCTCCCTCGTCAAAGCTTACGATGGCCAGTTCTTCCGGCACACGGATACCCAGTTCATTAATATATTTCAGACCTTCTATCGCAAGGCTGTTCGTGGCGAAGAATAATGCATCGGCAGGTTTGCGGCCGGTACATAACTGATCAATGGCAGCATGCACATCGGTTTTCAGGTGCGAGTACCGGGCCTCTTTCAGGCGGTTGTTCTTTCCCAGCAGATCATGATCCCGCAGGGCTTCCCTATATCCGCGTTTCCTTTCATTGATATGATCCAGCGAAGTTTTATAGGCGATCATCCCTACTCTTGTTCTGCCTTTTTGTATCAGATGTTGTACGGCCTGATAGGCGGATTCGAAATTGTTGATGATGACATGATTGGAGGGAATGGCCGGAAAATACCGGTCGATCAGCACAAACGGCACATTCATCGCTTTCAGCTGTTTCACCTGCTGCTCCGATCCTTCCGTGGGCGTTATGATCAGTCCGTCTACCTGCCGGTTTAGCAGTACATTAATCAGGGACCAGGATTTCTCCGCATTCTCATCGGAACTGCCGAAGATCACGGTATAGTTGTTCCGCTTTGCTTCATCTTCAATGGTACGGGCAATATTCCCGAAGAAAGGGTTGGAGATATCCGCCACCACCAGACCGATGGTATAGGATCGGCCGCTCTTCAGGCTGCGTGCGATGTGGTTGGGCTGATAGTTTAACTTCCGGGCGATCTGCCGGATCTTCTTTGCAATATCCTTCCCCACTCTCGCTTTCTCCGCTTTGTTCGTCAACACATAAGATACCAGTGCGGCAGAAACGCCTGCTTCTCTGGCAATATCTTTCAGTGAGACTTTTTTCTTCATTGGATAAAAATATGCTTAAACGTTTAAACAAACAAGAGGGAATTAGAAAAATTCGTGGGATAGGTGGAGATTTCTGTTAAATTGCAGCTAGTCATATCCTTCATGAACATTATCACTAACAAGGCGATCGTACAGGCTGCCACGGCAGAGGCGCTTTCTTTTTACGCAATGGATGACGGACAGGCTTTCATCCGGGCGCTGGATGCACGGCTCCTTACCGCAAAAGTTCGCTTTCCTCTGCTGGAAACAGCCGCCCGTCAGCTTTCCGCTGCCATCCCGGAGGAAGAGAAGGACGCGGTGCTGGAGCAGTTGATCGCACTGAACCGGATCGGGAGTTATGTAGTGGCTGGTATGATGCTGCAACTGCGGCTGGAACATGCTTTCCGGGATTCACTGGATAAAGCAGCCATGTATATGATCCGTGGAGATGAATGGTATGTTTGTGATATTATCGGGGAAAGGGTTATGGGATATGCATTATTAACGAAGCCGGAACAGATGCTCCCCGTATTGCGGGAAATGGCGGGGCATGAAAACAAATGGATCGTGCGGAGTATAGGCGTGGCCGTGCATTATGCGGTAAAGAAAGGACTGAAGAAAACGTATGTGGTACAGGCTTTTGAGCTATTGCTGTCCCTCGGAACTACTACGGACCATCATACGAAGAAAGGGATCGGATGGGCAGTTAAAACAGTCGCCAAATTCCATCCGGATATTATTACGCAATCCGAACGCACGATCGCAGGCAATCCGGCCATCCGCACCTGGTTCAAAACAAAGATCAGAATCGGCCTCAGCCGCACAGATAAATATGCCCAACGGTATACTGGTTAAATCCATCCTCAACAAAACCAAAAGAAGGGATCCCTGGTTCCTGGACGATTATACGATCAATCCTTACAGCGGATGCTCCTTCAACTGCCTTTACTGCTACATCCGTGGCAGCAAATACGGCATTAATATGGCGGACAGGCTTTCTGAAAAACTGAATGCGGTGGATCTGCTGGAAAAACAGTTGGGTAGTCGTGCCAAACGCGGACAATACGGTTTCATCGTACTCTCCTCGGTGACGGACCCTTACCTGCAGGCCGAAGCCACGAGAGGCCTTACACGGGAGCTTCTCGAGGTGATCCGGCGATATCGTTTTCCGGTACACATCATCACCAAATCCGATCTCGTGACCCGTGATTTCGATCTGCTGCACGCGATTGATGCGGAGGCCGTTTTACCGGAGGACCTTCGTGTGCCGGGGCGTGGTACACTGCTCACTTTTTCATTTTCTACTATCGACGCTACTATTGCAAAGATATTCGAGCCGGGTGCACCGTCTCCGGAAAGGAGATTAACGGCGCTGAAGGCGGCCCTGGGGGAGGGTTTCCACGCAGGTGTAAGCCTGATGCCACTGCTTCCTTATATCACCGACACAGGTGAACACCTGCAACAGTTGTTCCGGCAATTTGCGGAGACCGGTGTGCAGTATATATTCCCCGCTTCTGTAACACTATGGGGCAATGAGCAGGCAGACAGCCGTACATTGATGTTCAGAGCCGTTGAAAAATATTATCCGCATCTGCTCGAAAAATACCGACGGCTATTTGATAACAGTGAACAGATGCCGGCGTACTACAAGGAAGCCCTCGCACAGAAAACACAGGAACTGGCAGCGCAATACGGATTGAGAACACGGATCATTTGAAAAAGGAACATGCCACAAAGGCAGTGGATTTAATCGTTTTCTAATGTTCAAAGTATTGATAATGCATTATTTTCGCGCTCATCATCAATCGAATTACTCCATGAAAAATATTTGCTCCCTGGCTATCCTGTTCTTGTTGCCGGCAATGCTTCCTGATGCGTACGCACAAACGGATTTCATTCCCCTTGGAAGCAAACAGTATCAGCTGCTGGACAGGCTGGACATCAAGCTAAGGAGCGATACTACTCTGGGGTTTACTACAATGAAACCTTACGGCAGGAAAGACGTTACCGAAAGGGTGGAATATATCGATTCCCTTGACCGTGCCAATGCTCTCCCCTTTCACCTGTCACGCATCGATCGTTATAATATCCGCCGTTTGCTGATGGACAATGCAGAATGGACCCGGAACTATACTGATTCATTCCGGTTGCGAAAACCTTTGTTCCATACTTTTTACAAGACACCTTCCAATCTTTTCGCGGTGAATGAAAGGGACTTCAAGCTCATCGTCAACCCTGTTCTTGACCTGCAGCTTGGTCATGCTAATGATGGAACAGGCAGTTTGTATGTCAATACCAGAGGTGTTGTCATGCGGGGAAACATCGGCAACAAACTCGGCTTTTACTCCTATCTGACAGATACACAGGAACGCGATCCTGTTTTTGTAAGGAACTTCGTGGATCAACATTATGCTGTTCCCGGCGCGGGATTTTTCAAAGACTACAAAAGGAACGGATATGATTATTTCGATGCACGCGGCGGAATCACATTCAACATCACCCGGTTCTTCAATTTCCAGTTTGCTTACGACAAACTGTTCGTCGGTAATGGTTTCCGCAGCCTGTTACTGAGCGATTTCAGTTCCAATTATCTTTTCCTCAGGATGCGCACCCGCATCTGGAAGCTGGATTACGAAACCGTGATCGCACAGACCATTGCGCCATTTTATGCTGATCCGGATCGGAAAATGCGCCCTCAAAACTATATGAGCCTGCATCATCTGAGCCTGCAAGCCACCAAATGGCTGAATCTCGGATTGTATGAAAACATTATGGAAGAAGGCAAGAATGGATTACAACTGAGCTACCTCAATCCTGTGATCTTCTACCGCTCTATAGAACAACAACTGGGGGCTGCCGGAAAGGCCAACATCGGACTGGATTTTAAAGCGAACTTTGCCAAAGACATGCAATTGTATGGCACCATCCTCATCAATGAATTTGTAACAGACGAAGTACTGCACTACAGGCGGGGCGACTGGCGCAATAAACACGGTGCGCAAATCGGGCTTAAATACAATGACGTACTGCATGTAAAGAACCTGGACCTTCAGCTGGAGATGAACGCCGTTCGGCCATATACTTACACGAATTTCGACAGCACCACCAATCTCACACATTACAATCAACCCCTCGCACATCCGCTGGGCGCCAATTTCAGGGAGATGATCGCCATTGTGCGGTATCAGCCGCTTCCCAGGTTATATCTCACCGGGAGGCTGATTCATTATAAACAGGGCCTGGATTCAGCCGGGATCAATTACGGCGGAGATATATTCCGTTCCTACGCCATCCGTCCATACGACAAAGGCGTGTCCATCGGCAATGGCGTGCCGGTGCACAGTACAACCGCCTCCCTGCGCGTGTCCTACGAGATATTTGAAAATGCTTTCATTGATCTGAACGGCACTTACAGGAACTATAATGTACTTAACAAACCAGCATCCAGCACTTTCTTCTATACGATCGGTTTCCGGATGAACATACAGCCGCGGGAATTTATTTTTTAAAGTGGCTTTGTAGCCTGAGTGGTTTGTATGAAGAGGAAAGCATCGAACAGTTTATCCAGTTTTATGCGGACGTAATTCTTTTCTGAATTCCCCGGCCCATAGCCTATAAACCTTTGCAGGAGGTTGGGGGCCGAGGGGGTTTTGCGCTTCAGGTCAAGGCATGCATCGTTTCCCTGTAACATGTATTCCCAGGAACCTTTGATGGCGTCGTTCAATTTGTAACTGCTGAACCTGCTGGTATTGACCACAAACCGGTCACGGGTAGCACTGAATGTTCCGCCAAAAGTTCCTGTACCTATCGCAAAGTATTTGCCTGGGAAAAAGCGCTCCAAAAAAACACCGCTCCCGCCGCCATTGCTGTCATCATCAAAAATCCCGGCTTTCGCGATATGCGCATTGTGCGCCCATACCACCATTTTGGAACCCTGGCGGTCATTGCTGATCAAGCGCACCATTTCCGCCATTTGCTCATCCCGGGATGCTTCCCGACCTTCTTTGACGGGTCTGTAAATACTATAAAAGCCCATGCGGAGGTTCTCCAGGAGCTCCCGGAACGCGGGTGTATCCTTCCGTTCATCTGATGCTACTTTGATACGCATCACAAGTTCATATCCCTCCACTCCTTTCTGCAGCCATTCTTTCCTTTCCACAGTAGTGTCAGTACGATTGAATGCGCGATAAGCCTGCATGAGGTAACGACTGTAAGATGAAAGGGAGTCTGTTCCAGTACCGCTGTTCAGCCGCTGTAACGCAGCTGTGCTGATATCGGGATCGGTAAAATCCATCCCGGTTAACACGATCTTATCGCGGTGCGACTTATTATACTGCCTGATCCATGTGAGCATGGATCTCGTTTCTTCATTCTGCCAGATACCCAACATGTAAAGATGCATCAGGCTGTCCAGATCGGCATTTCCTGCCTGCAAATGTTTATTCAGCTCATATGTACCACCATAACTATTCTCCAGGCATATGACCCGAAACCCTTTCTCCTCCACCAAATACCGGGTAATATAGGTACGCACGGTTTGAAATTCACTGGTACCGTGTGTACCTTCTCCGAGTCCCACTACGGTATATTGCTCCAGTCCGTGCAAACAGGCAGGCAATGCTTTCACGAAAGACGGGTAGCTGTTCATCATCAACGGCTGCCTGCGTTCTGCCAGCCATTTGAAGGTGCTGTCTTCCTGCGAAGTGGCCATACCGAAAACCTGGCCGGAAAAGAAGAGAAAACATAGAAGAAGTTGTTGCATAGGTAGCCATTTATGGGTACAAAGGAATATATGGCAGGAGAAAGGGGGAAGTATTTATCGATAAAAGGAGGGTTTCTTTCTTCAAAATAACAGGCGGTATATTTCATCGACAAAATCCTGCTTTTGTCGAAATTCCCAGGAATATGTCATTGTAAAGCGTTTCTTAATCTGTACAATTCTTTATCTATCTGCTTCCGGATCTGTTTTCTTTCCGCTGCCCATTCTTTTCTGAACATACGCTGTTTGTTTGACAAACCCTTTCCCAGCAAACTTATCCTCATACCCACATCCCGGAAAGCTCCCAGCGCTTCGGTAATGTCCTTTACGTTCCCGTTATCGCAAAGTATTGGCGGAAGTGTTTGCTGTTGGGATGCTCTGGCGTACGTCCGCGTATACCAGATGTTCTTCAACAACTTGCGCAATTGATGCAGTGTGTCTTCATTGGGATGAACATTTCTCAGTAATTCCCTGAGGTCGTGCGTGAGTGATCGGAAAAAGGTTTTCATGGCAGCAGCGCTCAGCCTGTCCGGGAGCCGGTGAAGGATCCTCTTCTCTTCAGATCCAAACATCCCCTTATCCCTCCGCCACCTTTCCATCCCGGCGATATCGTCCGCCAGGGCCGTTTGTATGGCTTCAGGCTCTGCCTCTGCCGCATACTGCTGCTGAAGCTGCAAAGTGCGGATAGCTCCTGTTTTCTCGTAAAATTTCCTTGCCCGTTTCGAGAACTTCAAACGGCGGTCATGGTCTGATCCGTTCTCCGCCAGTAACAGAAAAGCTTTCAGCTTCTTCATTTCCACCCTGAACCGGTGAATATCATCTGTCTGAAAATTTTTTATAACCTTTCTGTAAGCGGCATCTATCTTCCGGAACCTCCTCCTGACGGCATGCATTATCTGGGCGTGTTTCATGCAACCACATTTAAGCCTGATGCTAATTTAACACATATCCTGTAATGAAGCTTCCGGGGATGCCCGCAGGGGCCAAATTTAGCTATTGATGATTCCTTTTATTCGGGTTAAATTAGCGGCGTCTCATAAACCATACCTGCCCATGCGCATCGGAAAGCTGTTTACCTTTTTATTCCTGCTGACCTTCTGTCTCATCTCCTGTTCTGAAAACCGCAGCGAAAACAAAAAAAACTTCAATCCTCCCGATGATCTGCCAGTCGCCAATACGGATTCTTCCATGACGTTACTGACTTCCTCCGCTGATGAATCGGAACTCCGGGAAGCTGATAAAGCGATCATGGCGCATAAATATGCCGAGGGCGTCAAAACTTACCTGAAGTTCGCGGACCGGCTGACCTCCGCACGCGCGTGGGTACTTGGACAAATATTCTTAAAGGGGACAGGGGTTAAAAAAGATATAAAAAACGCCCATCGCTTTTTAAAAGATGCGGCAGAACGCGGTCATCCTGTTGCCATGAATGACTATGGCTATTTACTACAACGTGGCCTGGGTACCGACAAAGATGAGAAAAGCGCTATGGAATGGTTCGAGCGGGCTGCAGCATTGGGGGAAAGAGAAGCGATGAACAATATCGGCACTTCCTATCTCGACGGGCGAGGTGTTCCCAAGGATAACGAAATGGCATTCAAGTGGTTTCTCCAGGCTGCAGAGCACAACTCTACCAGAGGTATGTTCAACGTAGCGGAGATGTATTGGCATGGAGCCGGTGTGAAGAAAGACAAAGAAGAAGCCATCCGTTGGTTCAAACAGGCAGAAGAAGCCGGGGCTGAGGAGGCTACAGCGGAGATGAGGAAGTTGGGGATAAAGCGGGATTGAGGAAGTGTAAAAGCGAATCAAATTTCGGGCTAAGAGGATCCTTTGCGATCATATCCTCCATGCTATTTAGGGGCTCCGCTGGTCATTTCATTTACCCATCGATCTACAATACCGTTACATTTTTTATCCAGCAATTCTATCACCTGTTGTGTTGTAAATTGAGTAGAACCGCCTTCTTTAAATGTATGCAGGAAATAATCTATAAAACTTAAACCGTGAACATCGTAAATGCGTTGCGCCAGCAGAACGATATTGCGATGAAACCATCTGAAGTTCTGTATCGGCATGTTCACAAACAAGCTGTCCAATGCCGAAATATGGCGATACTGCGGCTGGTACTGGTCTATTGCAAACACTGAATAATCCACTAGTGTTTTTAACGCGGGATGGCGCGACTGCTGCAAATAAGCATAAGCGAAATAGGTGGCGATCAGTTCAGCGGCAAACATATCCGGCATCACAGCGTGCATATTATCTATCGTAAAATAATGCCCCAATTCGTGCAGCGAAAGTGTTAAATAAAAGTCGTCAGAGATTTTTTGTGTGGTAAGGCGATGTTGTTTAAGAAACGCACTATAAGCCACATTTCTTTCATCCAGCCCGTGGATCTTTTGAAAAAAAGGGGCCTTCACCACGGCCGGAATGAACAGCCAGCCGGAATCGTAAGCCAGCAGGCCAAATGGATACTTTTCAGTGATCCATTGCGCCGAATCCAGTATAGCTACCTTGTACTTGAAACCTGTGCGATAATGCTGCTCATAAAAACGGGTGGCTCCGGTAAAGAGGTGCTGGTACCGTTCGGCATTTTTTCGGTAGCCCGGGGTATAGTAGACTTTTATTTTCCCCGGCAGGCTATCCATATGACGCAATGCAATAATACTGTCAATGAACCGGCTCTGACATTGCCCGTTCGGGAGACTGGAGATAAAGAGAACCGCTAAACAGTAAAATAATTTCATGTTATTTAATCATTTTGATACGCTTCCGTCATTTCGAAAGATCAACGCAGAAAAATGAGCAGAAGAAAGAATGGACGGGGTATAACCGATTAACTGCCGCAAAGTCCGGCCAACTGAATAACCATTTAAAGTTAATTGGTACTCATCAAACAGCTATTGTAAAAAGCCGACAAAATCATTCTGGGGCTTATTTCAAATTGGTTACTTCCGGGGAGCTGACACAAATATTGGGATTAAAAACAGGCGGTATTTCGCGGTAAAAGTGGCAGCGGACTAAAAAAGAAAAAACCCGCCGAAACTTTCGTCCGCAACGGGCTTGAGTGCTTTTTGTTACCGTTGGATCTGGTAACCCTAGTTGCCTCACCTGGATTCGAACCAAGACAAACAGAACCAAAATCTGTCGTACTACCATTATACTATGAGGCATCCGTGAATTGGGATTGCAAAAGTATACTTTTTTTCATTTTTGCAAAAAAATCTTCCGGTTTTTTTGCAAAAATCCTCTCTATCAAGCCTTTCGCTCAAACGATCTCCCTTATTCGCTGCAGGATCAACTCCGGTGGCAATTGCTCCATACAGGCATGATCTCCGCGAAAACAGGGCTTATTGCCGAATACGGAACATGGGCGGCAGTAAAGGTCTGTCTCCACCGCATTCCCCATCAATTGCCCATATCCCATGAACCCGGCAAAAGGGTGTGTAGCGCCCCAGACGGACACTACCGGTACCCCATACAAAGATGCGAGGTGCATATTGGCGGAATCCATGCTCACCATAAGGTTCAGCTCCCGGATAATGGCCAGCTCCTCTTTCAGGCTGTAACGCCCTGCCATTACCTGCAGGCGGGGATATTTTTCCGCCAGGGCATTCAGCTGCTCCACCTCGGATGCTCCGCCACCGAAAAGGAGGATATCAAGGTCCTGCCGCTCCAGCAATCGTATGATTACCTCTTCCATTTTTTCGAGGGGATAGGTTTTCTCTTTGTACGTGGCAAAAGGCGCAATGCCGATCTTCTTCCGGCCCGATACACCGCGGGATTCCGCGGGTTTATCCGTTGCAGCAACGCCATACCCTACTCCCCGGAACACCTCGCGATAGCGCGAGATCGTTGACACAAGGGGTTTTAATACTTTGTTCTCTTTCCGCGTGAGCGCCTGCTTTTCCTTCCGCCCTTTGTCGATCACGGATACGCGGATGCCTGCCAGCCGATAGAACGTGCGCAGCACCCTCGACCGTAAAACATGATGCAGATCCGCCACGGCTTCTACCCCGGGATGCGCGGCCCGCAACGCTTTGAACAGCCTGTACAGCCCCCTCACCCCCCGGTGCACTCCTTTCAGATCGGCGGGAAAGAACACGAGCCGCGGGATACCTTCACATAAAGCCCCCCAGTTCTTGTTGGTGACAAATACGATGGTCAGGTCCGGATACGCTTCCAGCACCTCGCGCATGACGGGAATGGTCATGGCCACGTCTCCCATCGCCGAAAAACGGATCGCCAGGATGGTATGTCCGTTACGGCTTTTGGCCATATAACACGGGATTGAGCGAAGGATCGTTGTACATCTTCATCTGCTTGTACACTTTCATGCACTTGTTGCCTTTGCTGATGTCTTCCAACAATTCTTCGATAGCGGTGGAAAGGTCTTTCTGCTGTTCAAGCAGTACATCCAGCTTACGCTGGCAAGCCTGCCGGTGCGCTTCCGTAGCGTCTATGCGAGTAGCTTCTTCGTGCATGTGAAAGATCTTCAGGCTGAGGATGGAAAGACGGTCTATAGCCCAGGCGGGACTTTCGGTATTGATTGCTGCAGTGGGCCGCGGAACAACGTCTTTATATTTTTCAAGAAAATAACTGTCGATATACTCCACCATATCCGTCCGTTCCTGGTTGGAGCGGTCGATCCAGCGTTTGATCTCCAGTGCGCGTACGGGATCGATCTGCGGATCCCGGATCACATCTTCCAGGTGCCACTGTACAGTGTCAATCCAGTTCTTGGCATACAGCAGGTGTTCTATGTCGGTTTTCTCAAATGGATTTTCGATAGTGCGGTGAATATCATCGTGAACATGATAATCTCTGATACTCTGATCAAAAATCCGGATACAAAGTGCAGTAAACATGGAGCAAATGTATAAAAATCCCTTCTCAACTTAACACTCCGGTAATATGCCTTTTTTACATTTAAATCCCAAAACGGAGCTAACCAAATTCACTATGTCTGATAACCCTGCTACGGCACTATTTCAGCGATTGTTTGACGCCAACCGCGACAAAGTGTTCCGCTTTGCCTGCAAGCTCACGGGTGATCCCTCCCGTGCAGAAGAGATCACACAGCAATGCTTCATCCGTCTCTGGGAAAAGATGCACCAGGTGGAAGAAGGGAAAGATATTTTTCCGCTCCTTTTTGTGCTCGTAAAACGCCTCGTGATCGACGACGCCCGCCGCCTCTACCGGGAACAGCAAAAGATCGCGCAGCTCTCCGCGCAAAATCCTGATACGGTGAATAGTTTACCACTCCTCCAAAAAGAAATGCAGCAGCATATGCAGCAGGCGATCGAAAAAATGCCGGAACAACGCCGGATGGTGTATCTCATGAGCAGGAATGAGGGGCGCAGCTACAAGGAGATCGCGGTGCAAATGGGGCTTTCGCCGGCCACTGTACGGAATCATCTCAGCCTTGCCCTGCAATTCATCCGGCAGGAAATGGCCATTTACCTCGCAGAATAAATATTCCCCATGTCAAAAACCCGCTTTCTCCTCCTGTTCCTGTTGATGGCATGCCGTAAGGAGGATACGCCTCTCCCCGTTCCAACCGGCCCTGTTACGGTCAAAGAGATCAATCAATGGATCAGGGACAGCATGTACCGGTTTTATTACTGGCCTTTGCCTGACATTGCTCCTGCTGAACAGGCACCTCCTGATTACTTTCAATCCCTGCGGAATGCGGCGGACCGGTTTTCTTTGCTTTATGATAAAATACCCCGCAGTCTTTATACCCATTACGGCATCGATATCAGCGTGATTCCCGGTCCGGGTGGCGCCATCGGAGTGATCCGCATAGTGATACCTGGTTCTGCGGCGGAACGGGCGGGATTGCAACGTGGCGATTTTTTTACCCATATCAACGGTATCACTGTCACAGCCGGTAATGCCGCTACCCTTGTTGCTCAAATGCTGGACCACGATGGCAGCCTTACATTGTCAGACGGCCGCATCGTTTCGCTCTCCCCTGCGCTTCAATCCGAAGAACCTGTTCTCTCCAGTACTATCTGGGAGCAAACCGCCTACCTCTGCTACAACAGCTTCCGGGATGCCTATAACGCTCAACTCCTCCGGTTGTTCAGGAATTTCAGGAACAAGGGCGTAAAGGAACTGATATTGGATTTGCGGTATAATGCCGGCGGCAGTGTGGCGGCGGCGGGTATGCTATGCGCCCTGATAGCGCCGCAGGTGCGGGCGGACGATCCCTTTGTGATTTACACAGGAAAGAATGGGAAACGTGCCCTCAGCTTCCGGGAGGCGCTGGCAACTCCGGAAACCGGCCAGCCTGTTGATTTTGGCAGTCTGCAGGAAGGGAAGTTCCCGGGGGTGAGGGTGTTCATTCTCTGCACCGCCCATACGGCATCCGCCGCAGAATTGCTCATCAATAACCTCAAACCCTATACGAAAGTGGTGCTTATCGGGCAAACCACTTACGGGAAAGATGAAGGCGCCGTGATCATCCGTGATCAGCGCAGTCCCAAAAGGATCAACTATACCCTCCTCCCCATCGCTTACAAACTGGCGAACGCCCGTGGCGAAGGCGGCTACTCTTTGGGAATTGCACCGGATCATGTGGTGGATGAAATGAGCCAGCTTCCGCTGCTTCCTTTCGGGGACAACAGAGACCCCCTCACCGCCAAAGCCCTTGCGATCATAAAGGGTGGCGGACGGCAATCGCTGCCGGAGTCCGCTCCTGTCAAACCCTTTTATGAATCACGGCAAACAGCGCTGCCGCCCATACTTCCATCCAAATAAAAAAAGCACACTGTAGAAACAATGTGCCGGACATAAAATCATGTGAATGTTCGAGAATGCAATTGTGTAGGCTTTTAATGGTCTCTAAAGAGGGCTTTTTCTAAAAACATAAGCAATCGCAAAAGCATTTTAGCATTTTGTTGTATAGATACATTTGCATGAACGCCAACTTGTTGGGAACGCCAGCAACGCTGTTGGGCTCATGAAAATTATGTGAACGGAAAATCAAGTCCTGTGCAGATCTTCCATGTCTTTTCTGGTTATTCTTTTCTTGTCAACGGGTTACACGACATATAGTCAAGCTAAATTGGTATGTTCACTTTTGACTGGAGGTCTTATGCTAAATTAAGTGTCTTTACTGCAAAAAGTATGCAGTGAGCGATTTTTAGATAAAACGAAAGACAGTATTTACAACCTGTTGAAACAGCCATGGTTAGCGATCCCGAAAGATCAGAAAGCACAACGTTGAAACGCTGCGCTCCTATGCAATGTTCAAATTGCCGCATAATCTGAGAATGTAAAATGGTTATGATGATCCTCTCCCGAGGAAATTAGTCTGCTTTATAAATGGGTACCTGCCTAAAACAGGAACCTGTTGAAGATGTCGTATACGCTCTTTCCCGCTTCGTCTTTCGATCTCACCTCTATCACATAATGCTTCCCCTTATCGTTGTTCCAGCTGACCACACGGCCGTAAGCCGCATTGGTGGATCCGGTGCGCAGGTCGAACAACAGGGCGTTCGTTTCCGCATCGTAGGCTTTGATATAATAGTTCCTGAATTGTGTATTGAGCGGTGGCGGGAAAGTAGCCGCAGGCAGATCAATGACTCCGGACAATTTTCCGCTTTCCACATTGGCAAGCGCGAAGGCGGTGGAGTCAAACATGGTGTTGGTCCGGTTCGCATTCGTAAAGAAACGAAAAGTGATCTTCCGGCCGCTGCCGTTAATCATCAACCGGTTCACGGCCTGCACCCTGGCTTGTTCCGCGGCGGGAGGCGTTGCCGGTGGTGTAAAGAAAGTATACAGGTTGAGGGCCTTACTGCCCAGGAAAATGAATTTGTTGCCCCCGCTTTTCGGAAGGAAGGATGAATCCGTCAAAACAGCGCCGGTCGCACTATCCTTCACGGCAATCTTCAGGGGAACACCATAAAAAGGAACGATTGCCGTTTGATTGTCCCCGTTATTGAATACGCCGATGTTCATCGTATCAACGGTCACCTTCACCGGCAATCTTTCCGTAAAGTTCAGGTACCGCAATTCCACTTTACCAAAGGCGAATTGCTCCACCGGCTCGCCTTTACGGCAGGAAAAGCATACGATGGCCAACAACACGAAACCGGCGAGAAAATGTAACTGTTTTTTATGCATATCAGGAAATGATTGTCAGAAATGATAAGCGGCCGGGTGAGGGCACCCGGACCGCTTTAAGCAGGAATCAATATTTTACCCAACCGCCATCAATGATGTCAGTAGCCCAGTTAGTGGTACCGAATGCACCTTTGTAGTCAGTGGAGAGGAAAGAGAAGCTGCAGGCGCCTGTGCCCAGGCAGGCAGAATAGAATGATGAACTCAATGCAGGTGAACCTGCGGCCGGCAACGCGAAATCAGGCGTAGTACGGTTGAACGGATCGTTCAGCCAGGATGCAGGCACAGCACCGGTTACACCGGTATTAGATGCACTGGCGGACGGCGGCGTTGCCCAATTGAACGCAATCAGATACCCATGCACGAGGTTGTTCTCGAAACAGCCTTCCGAAGTATTCAGCTTGTTAATGGAACCCGGAACGCTGGCAGAAGAATTGTCCAGGTGAACGCCCCATTTGAAACCCAGCAGGATAGAGTTCACCAGCTTATAACCGCTGTTCCTTCTGAAGTGCGCACCGCGACCATAAGAGCCGGTACCGGAAGGCGGCAGGTTGGTTTGCTGAGCCAGGGTAGCATTACTTACACCGATGATGGTAAGGTTAGCGATCTCAGGCAGCGTCTGCGGAGTGTTGGTAGTGCCATTCTTGTCGTTATCGGATTCAATACCATTGGATTGGCTCTTGTCAGCGCGGTTAGGGTCAGAGAGACCGAGTGCGTACTGGATATGACCGGAATAACCGAAGTCAAAATCAAACATGTCATCCAATCCGTCAACAGATACCAGCCATTTGGCATTTACGGTACCGCCGAAGAATTCGAAAGAATCATCTTTGGATTTGTACACTTCAATGTGTTCGAGGGTTGTACCGCAGCCAACGCCCCCGAGGGTAAGGCCGTTGATCTCGTTGTCGGTGGACAATTCAAAACCGGCATACTCGATACGCACATACGTCAGGATACCGGAATTGTCGCTTGCATTGGAACCACCATACTCAGCGCTTGCCGGAGGATTGTCAGGAACACCTTCAATCATGGCAGTGGTTGCGCCGGTTTCAGTATGGATCGGCGCCGAGCCCAGGATGATCACACCCGCCCAGTCACCAGATTCCGCAGTACCAGCGGGCTGACGGTAGGATGTGAAGACGATGGGACAGCTGGCCGTACCCTGCGCGTCAATTTTAGAACCGCGGGTGATAATCAGGCCACCACCCGGAACCCCGGTAGTACCAGGCAGGCCGCGGATGATAGTGCCAGGCTGAATGGTGAGGGTAGCTCCACCGGAAACATATACGAGGCCGCTCAGGTAATAAACAGTGTTGCTGAACAGGGTCGTGTTCGCGGAAATAACTCCGCTCAATGTTGCGGTTGCAACAGTATCTGCGCAAAGAGCGGTTGTACCTGCAACTACCGCGCGGTTAGGACTTTTATGCTGCTTGTCTTTCTGACACGCCGTGCCAATTGCACAAAGCGCCGCAGCAATGGTTACAAAAAGGGTTTGCTTTTTCATTGGGTTTTTTCTTTTTTGAGTTAATGAATGATTAACCTGATCAGGGTATTTTGAATGCACATGTACATTTCTTAGAAATTGTAGCTGAACGTAACGCCCAATGTTCTTCCGGGCCGAACCCTAAAATTGACTTCATCATCGTTTTCATTGAACATCAATTCTCTTTTTGTAGGGGCACGATCCCCGTCTGGCGTGCTTTTACCGTTCCGGTACCAGTTTTTATAGATGACAGAAAAACTGTTCAACAGGTTGGAGGCATTCAGCCGTACTTCCGCTTTCTGCCGCAGAAAACGCACCGCCACCTGCGCATCCAGTGATTCCAGCGGCCGTTCAAAGAGGGACGCAGCATATACAGCATTAGGGCGGTACATCCTGTTTGTAACATAATTGTAGACAAGGCTGGCGGCAACCGGTTGTGCATCGTAATAAATACCGGCATTGATGATGTAGTTACTGGCTCCCGTCTGCGGCCGTTTCTCTTCCTTTCCGATTGTCTCCTTGGGGATGATCCGGTTGGGATTGTTCGCATCGATGCTGTCATAAGCTACCTTCATCGGTGTCAGCCTTGCATCAAGCATGGTGAAGTTGGCGTATAGCGTAATATCCCGGAGGCAGGGCACTTTCGTAAATCTGAGTGACTTCCGCACCTCCATTTCAAGGCCATAGTTCTTTGCAGATTTGCTGTTAAGAAGATTGAAGATGGGATATTGAAATTCGTATATCTCCATCGGCTGTTTAATGTATTTATAGAACAGCGAGAGGGACAAAATCTCTCCCGAGCCGGGATACCATTCATAGCGAAAATCGCCATGATGCAGGATGGTAGAGCGTACCAGCCTGCTGTCGTATTGTCCGCCTATTTCAAAATCGTATTCGTGAAAAAACGAGAGCTCTCTGAGGTCCGGGCGAATGATACTTTTGGCATAAGCCAGCCGCAGGTTCATGGCGGGTGTAAGGCTGTAGGTGAGATTGGCTGAAGGAAAGATATTCCATTTCTTCTCCTGGCTCAGCAACGCGCTATAATCGAATTGACCGTTGCGGTCCTGATTGATCTTTTTGAACAGGGTATCCAATAGCGCGTTCACTTTATTGATGTCATAATATTCAGCCCTTACCCCCCATACCAGCCGCAGTTTATCGCCCAGCTTATTGTCGAACATGCCATATACCGCATGCAGACTTGCCGTACGGTTAAAATCGTCAGAGAAGCTGCTGATCTCCACCTTTGCACCGTTTCCCGGATCAAATTTATTTGCCAGTGTGATATATTCCTCTCCGGGAACCGGTATTGCGCTGAAATTCACGACATAGAAAAGCCGCTTTTTAGACCAGCCTGCGTAGCCTGCTTTGAAAGTATTGCTTAGTACCCGGCCGCCGGCATTTAACCGGAAGGGAACGCTCAATGCGGCATCCCAGTTGTAACCGTTTTCCAATGCTCTGTTCCACCAACGGAGCGCACCCTGGCTGATAGGGGCCCTCACTTCATTGATATTGAATTCATTGCTTTTGAGATTTCCGTTATTCATCAATCCACCCTTCAGCACATGATTATCCGGTTTATAACGATCGAGGTGAACATAGCTGCCCAGCCATTTCAGTTTTATTCCCTTTTTGCCCAGCGCATGTTCTCCCCGCAACTGCTGCTGCCAGAGATCCGTTTGCGTGGTGAAATCGTAAAAGCCCAGCATCATGGCTTGCTGCTGATCGTCAAAACCTGTACCGATGAGCAATTGCTGATCAAAAGAGCGAAGGAAGATGGATTGGTACCCGATCTTTGTTCCGCTTGTTTTATATCCAACTCCCAGCAGTCCGCCAAGGTTAGTGGTAAAGCCATATCTTTTCCCGGAATAGGCGGTAGTATCCCTTCTGCCGGTTACGCCCGGTTTCAGGAATCCATCCCAGTTCATGTCCACATCCTGCGTGGCCAGGGTATGCCTGTAGCTCGCGGCCGCAGTGATGCCGATCTGGCGGTTACCGCCAAGCGAAAACACATGCCCCAGTGAAGCGCGGTAATTCTGGGAGGGCTGAGCATTGAATTCATAAACACCCCAATTATTAGTCAGCAGCCTGGGGTCCTTGCCTCCTGCATGGAACGCCGTGGTGATCTCTTCCGACGTTTTCCAATACAAGGTCCCCATCAGTTTCCGGCTCCCGGGCACTCTTCCCCAATACTCCGCCCTGTCTTCCAGTTGTAATGACCGGAAGGTTTTCCCGGTGGTGTTATCGTTTATACTTCCACCTGCACTGATATTTAAAAAATTCCGGCTTGGAATATCAATCGTATTCACTTCTACCAATCCTCCCCCGAATTCCGCACTGTACTCCGGCGTGATCGTTTTTATGACGGTGATATTCTCTACAATGTTAGCGGGAATGATATCGAAACTAAAGTTCTTCCTGTTCAATTCCGTGCTGGGCATGATCTGTCCGTTCAGCATCGCCTGGTTATAGCGTTCACTGAGGCCACGCACCACTACATAACGGTTGTCCAGCGTAGAAAGACCGCTTACCCGTTTCAGCACCTCGCCCACATTCTTGTCTGGTGTGCGTGCAATGAGGTCCGCGCTGATGCCATCTGTAATCGCCGCGTTGTTCTTTTGAATTGCATAAAGCCCTTCAACGGAAGAACGTTGATAATTGCCGGTCACCACCACTTCCTTCAATGCGGAGGAAGCAGGAGACAGCACCACACTCAAGGGAGTGACCCGGTTAGGTTGCACGGTAATATCCGTCACTTTACGGGTGTTGAAGGAAATATACCGGAAGATCAGTGTGTACTTCCCGGGTTTCAATGTAAGCTCATAACTACCGTCTACCTGGGATACAGTACCCTGACCGTTTTCCACCTGCACCGTTACACCGGGCAGCGCCTCATTCTTATTGTCCACGATCTTTCCGCTGATCTTTCCTTCTTCTTCTTTCGCGGGTTTATCCGCCACTCCCTGCCGGATGGCGATGGTGTTATCCCGGAACGCGATGTCTAGCGGCGCCCGGTCGTCCAGGAAGCGCAGCACATCGGCCAGGCGTTTTCCTGCAAACTGCACCTGGGGAAGGGTGCAGCGTTGCAGGTACTCGGGGTCGTAGATGTAAGTATATGGGGTTTGCTGCTTTAATGCGAGTACTACGGCTGCAGCGTTAGTGTGTTCCATCTTCAGTTGCACTTTATGGTCCAGTGCCGCGTAGGACTGCGCTGCCAGCGCCACAGGAAAACCGCCGAGCAGACAGCATCCTATCCATACCCTCCTGAAATACATAGAAAGTCCGTTACAAAATCTTTGTGTAGATTTTTGCATACCTGAAATGATATTTTGATCGTTAAGAATGATTATAGAAAGCCGGCGGCATTTCCGGCGGGAACAGTTGTGTTATGGTTTTCGAACAATCCATGAACCATCTGCTGCCTTTACACACCTGAACCGGTGAACGTATTGCAGATTGGCCATAATATCTTCCAGCG
This sequence comes from Chitinophaga niabensis, assembly GCA_017849435.1. GTDB lineage: Bacteria > Bacteroidota > Bacteroidia > Chitinophagales > Chitinophagaceae > Chitinophaga > Chitinophaga niabensis_A. Next base: position 114,470 of record JAFIGY010000015.1, on the reverse strand, counting down.
GTTCGTTCGCATTAAACTCGCCGGTGATCTTCTTCTGTGCTATTCTTGTATATTCCAGCGTGATCTTTGTACCGTAACGTCTTTCCAGTTTGGCGAACACTTCCTCCAGCGGACTCCTGTCAAATAACAACTTGCCATTCTTCCAGTCCAGCACTTTATTTTTATCGAAGCGTGCCATGTCATACAAATGCTTATCTGCGTGATAGGATAACATCTGTCCGGGTTGCAGTATCTCCGTAAAGGATACACTGCTGTCAGACACCGCCACTTTTCCTTCCAGCAGACTTACTTCCGTATGTTTACCCGTGACGATATTGAAAGCGGTTCCCAACACCGTGGTCACCAGTCCGCCCGCGTGCACCCGGAAAGGCAGGGAGCTATTCTTCGCTGCTTCAAAATAGGCTTCTCCTTCCAGCCACAGCTCACGATCCCCGCGGTTATATCCGCTGCCGAACACCAGTGTTGTGTAAGCGTTCAGCCAAACTTTCGATCCATCCGGCATCACTACCAGTTTTACGGTGGAGCGGGCGTTGCGGAGTGTGTCCCACCGTTGGGCGAGGGGGTTTGTTCTTATACCACCTTTCATCCACCATAATCCTCCTCCGGCCAATAACACCAAAATGGCCGCAGCGGCATATCGCCACCTGTACATCTTCCTCACCTTCACCACCGGCGCCGGCTCCTGCCATTGTTCTTCCAGGTATGCATCCAGAACCGTATGATCCGGCTGCGCGAGGTAAGCTTCCACAAGCTCCTGTTCAACCGAAGTACACAGGCCTTTGAAATATTTTTCGAGCAATTGGCGATCGATGTCCATGTGATGCTGTTTACGATAAGAGTACGTTCGGCGGAGAAGGATGTACTAACGGGAAAAGCGGAGTTTACAATTTGGTAACATTCGGTACAGGAAAAAAAGAGCCGCCCGTTAAAGGCGGCTCTCACATGCATGGTTTCCGTTCTTCGTTATCGTTTCTTCGTCATCTGCAATACCGATACCACCGGCAGATGGTCGGATGCGAGCTTCCCGTTGACCGGGCCATAACTCATCACCCTGAACTGCGCAGCAGGACGGTACATGATATAATCGATCGTAGAGGAGGGCTTGTCTGAAGGAAAAGTGAAAGCACAGCTGATGCAGCCGAAAGTGAACTGCTGTTTCAGGATACTCACCGTCTGGCTCGCGGGCGTGGCATTCATATCTCCGGCCAATACCAAAGGCAGTTCCAGCTTAGGCACAATGTTCTTAACGATCTCATTGGCCTGCAGGATGCGGTTGTCTTCCTGCCCCAGATGGTCCAGGTGGCTGGCAGCAAAATGAAATCGGATGCCTTCCGCTTCTACGGTGATCATGGCCATGGAACGGAATTCCGAACCCGGAATGGCGATAGGCAGCGCGTAACGGGCGGAGTCAAGTATGGGATAGCGTGAGAGTACGGCATCGCCATATTCACCGCCATCGTAGCTGATGGCCCTCGTAAAGTAAGCATGCATACCGGTGAGCCGGCCCAGTTCTTTTGCCTGATCCACCGTAGTGCCGCTGCGTTTGGTATAGCGGTCCACTTCGGAAAGCGACACCAGATCCGGCTGAATAGCATTGATCACATCTGCGGTGCCCTGCAGGTTGATATCCGGACTACTCATGCCAATACCTCTGCGAATATTGTAGCTCATCACTTTTACATTCACTTTGATAGCGGTTCCCGTTGTATCCACCGGTGGGGCGCTGTCCCCTTTTCCTTTGCTGCAGGACAGGAATATCCATCCCGCTGCCACCAGTAAACAGATAGTTCTGATCATGTCTTAATAGTAAACCTGCATCCGGGAGATCACAGGAAGATGGTCGCTGGTAGACGCAGTGCCCACTTTGTTTTCCATCACCCTGAACCTGTTTGCAGGAGCGTAAATAATATAATCCGTATTGCCGGAAGGATTGGCAGCCGGGTAGTTGAAGGCGCATCCTTCCGTACAGATCAATGTAAATCGTGTTTTCAGTTCGAGATAGGTATCTCCTGCCAGCTGATCGTTGAAGTTACCGCCCACGATAAGTGGATCGGTCACATCTTTCAGGAACTCGAGTAGCTTAGCGGGCTGGCCTGCGCGCAAATTGGCGGTGGCATTGAAGTGTGTACCCGCAAATGCCAGCGTCTGGCCATTCTTCACCTTTACCCTGATCAGTGCCAGCGGTCCGGGTTCACCGGAAGGAACCGGCAGGATGAACGCCGCACTGTCCGTGATCGGGAAGCGGGAAAGCACTGCTGTGCCGTATTCGCCGCCGTCGTAATTGATGGCTTTGGCGAAGAACTGGTTCATGCCGAGTTTTTTAGCGATCTCAGCCGGCATATTCGTATAGCCGCTGCGTTTAGTATTCCTGTCAATTTCCCGGATCACGATGAGGTCTGCATTCAACGGGCGTAATACTTCCACCACGGCGTTCACATCCATTACGGTGGATTTTTTGCCGAAGGAAACAACTGTTACATCCTGCCCTTCCCGTTGTGCTTCCACGAGGAAATAAGCTGTACGCAGGGCTTCGTTCACCGGCAGGTTGCCGCTCACCTGTTCGATGGTAACCGGGAGGAGGTATTGCCTGAGGGATTCCAGCACTCCGGCGGTTTTCACACGGATCTGCAGCGGTGCAGTAGCAAGTTTTCCTTTGCTGATGACAGCACTGGTCTGTTGCAGTTCGTAGCTGCCAACGGGCATAACGGCGTAATTCGTACCGTTCTTCTGATTGAAAGCCGCTACCAGCGCATTATCTACCTTGAACGTTATATTAATATCCGCTCCGGGAAAATCCAGCCCGCCATAAGCAGCACCAAAAATGATCGTCTGTGCTGTATCGGCCATCACCAGCGATACCTTAGCCGGTGATTCCGTTGCCTGCGGCATATAGATCTTCACATATTTTGCGGCATCGGGAATATCCTTGTTATCCTTACAACCGGAGAAAATGAGTACAAGCGATAGTATGGAAAGAAAATATTTCATGTTGATAATTGGATTGATTGACGAAATGCTTTACCATCCGGGATTCTGAACCAGATTGCGATCCTTGTCCAGCTCTGATTGCGGGATCGGGAAGAAATAATAATTCCTGCGGAACACCCTGGTCTCAAATACAGTTCTGCGATAGAAAGCCGGAGGGTCGGCGTCTACATTCATTCCCCAGAACGGACCACCGTCTGTTTGCTCTGCAATCTTCCAACGACGGGTGTCGAAGTAACGCAGGTATTCGAATGCCAGCTCTACCTGCCGTTCATGGCGGATCGCTTCGCGCATGGCGGACTGACCGGCGGGTACCGGCAATGCATTCGTGCCCTGCCCGTATTGCGGCACCCCGGCCCTTTCGCGGATCATGTTGAGGTATTGTAGTATCTCATTGTTGCCGGGTTCTACTTCATTCAATGCTTCCGCATAGTTCAGCAACACTTCTCCGTAACGGAACATCAGATAGCCGCGGTCTGCATACTTGCTGAGGCGGGGATTGGTGAGCGGGGACACATTCTTGCGGTTCAGGTAACCGGTACGGGAATAATCCCATGACCCCTTCTTGCCGGACTCCCCGGAAAACCAGGTCTGGATCACCTTGTTCCCTTCGCTGGTGTTGATCCATAAGCAACCGGGATAATTCACGGTCACATAGAAACGTGGCTCACGGCCAACGTACATGTTGTAAGTGCCCACCTGCGTGTATTTGGTGGCGGTGGTGGACATACCAGTTTCCTTGTAGCCGGAAGCCGGATTGATGACCGGCGAGCCATCGCCATTGTAACCCGTGATCGGGCGCTGGCCGTTCTCCATTTCAAACTGGTCTACCAGCTGCTGCGTAGGCCCTGTTGCGGAAAAACCGGCTGCAATACCGCGTGGTGTGGCGGTTCGTTCCCAGGCGGAAATACTGCTCTTTGCGCGTGCAAAGATCCATTCGCTGTTCCAGGTGTCCAGCCAGAGATCGCGGCAGGATACCAGGGGGTCCGGTTTACCGGTGGCATCGTATTTTTTGTAAAGGGAGAATACGCCTTCAGTGATCAGCGCTTTGGATGCATCTGCAGCCTTACGCCATTTGGTGACATCAGCGGTTTGATTGATCAGTTGCTTGCCGTCTTTATTCTTAAAATCCGCATAATCCCGGTTACCATTGTAGAGCGGACTGGCAGCGTATAGTAATAATCTTGCTTTTACTGCCATACAGGCTGTTTTCGTAGCGCGGCCATAATCCAGGTCCGCCTGCGCCGTGAAGTGCTGTGGCAGTTCCGTAGCAGCTTTGTCGAGTTCACTCACGATATAATCCACACATTCATCAAAAGAACTGCGCGGCAGGTTCATGCGTGGATCATTGGCGGAAACATCCGGCGGGATAACATCTTCACCCACCAGCATCACAGGCCCGTATTGCTGCAGGAGCAGGAAGTAAGCATAGGCCCTGAGGAAACGCGCCTCGCCGGTATATTGTTTAACAAGCTCCTTCCCATTCCCTTCATTCAATATCTGCTGGTTCTTTCCCACATTGGCCATGAAATAGGTGGCAGAGCGGATACCCTGGTAATAGGAACCCCAGAAAGGATAGTAATCGGAAGATGCGTTCCAGTTACCAAGATTGATCTTGTAAGAGTTGTAATCCGGCCGGTCATAGGAAACATCCCCTTCATCCGCACATCCGATCCAGGGAATACCGGCTGTAACGCCCGCATGATCCTTGATCACCACGTTGTAAATGTTGGCAAGATATTGTTCTGTGAGGTCCCTGCGGGAAAAGACCTGTTCAATGGAAAGTCTGTCGTCCGGCACCTGGTCCAGGAATTTCTTCTGGCAGGCGGTAAGCGATAATATCGTCAGCAGAAAAAGGGAAACGCCTATTCTGTTCATATTCATAACATTTTAAAAAGTAAAATCAATACCGGCACTGTATGTCTTGATCATGGGGAATGCAGCGCCGCTGCCATTTCCAAGCTCCACATCCCAGAGTTTGAATGGAGAGATCGTAAAGAGGTTCACTCCTTCCACAAACACGGAGGCGTTCTTTATTTTCACACGGTTGAGCCATGATTTGGGCATGCTGTATGCCAGCTGTGCATTCTTCAGTCGCATGTAACGTCCGTTGCGCAACCAGAAGGTGCTCATGGCGTAGTTATCGTTGAGGGTGCCGGGCATGAGTCTCGGATAAAAGGCCTTGGGATTGGGGTTCTCCACCGTCCACCTGTCATCGATATTGCTGTAAAGGTTACCTCTTGTGAGACCCTGCTGGAAGGGGGTCATGCCTTCTCCGCTCAGGTAGATATCCACATTCCCGATACCCTGGAATAATCCGGACAACGTAAATGATTTGTAAGACAACGTGAAGCCGATGCCATATACGATCTCCGGTATCTGGCCGTAACCGATAGCTGTTTTGTCATTCGCATCGATGATACCATCTCCGTTCAGATCCTTGTATTTGATGTCCCCTGCACGGGTATCCCCGGTTTGTTTAGGGCTGTTAGCCACTTCGCGATCGCTTTCAAAGAGACCCAGCGCGATGTAACCGAAGGTCTGTTTCACTTTGTAGCCTCTTTCCTCCAGCCATGGGTAGCGGCGCGGCGGCAGGTCATTCTCGATCACCTTGTTGCGGGTGAAAGTGAAGTTCGTGAGCAATTGAAAACGGAGATCGTGCGTGATCTTGCCGTTCCAGGTGATGGATCCATCTATCCCTTTGTTCTCCACTATCCCAACGTTACCGAAGGGCGCGTTGCGGAGACCTACATAAGCCGGTACGGATTCCTTACGCAGGAAAATACCTTCCCTCCGCTCGTGGAACACATCCGCCTGGATGTTGATGCCTTTGAATATTTGCAGGTCAAGACCGATGTTCGTTTTCCTCGAAGTTTCCCAGGTCACGTCCGATGCATATTCTCCGATATCTTTTCCGGAGAAGGAGTTGGTCATGTTTTTGCCGAACGTGTAGCCACTGGGGGATTCCACGGTAGCGATGTAAGCAAAACGGCGACCATCAATGGTGGCGCTGCCCACGATACCATGCGACACCCGCAGCTTGGCCATCTGGACCGTATTCTTCAGCGGCGCGAAGAACTTCTCCTCGGAAAGCAGCCACCCTGCCCCCACAGAGGGGAAGAAGCCGTAGCGGTTTGCAGGTGCGAAGTTTTCCGAACCATTGTATCCGAAGTTGAGTTCCAGGAAGTATTTGTCCGCATACCCGTAAGTACCGCGACCGCTCACGCCTCTGAAGCGGTAAGGCAGGGAAGTAAGCAGATCATCGGTTTGTGTGTTGATCTTATCGCTCTGGTTATAAATGATCATTGCACCTACGCTATGCTTACCGAATTCGCGGGCATAGTTGATGGATGCTTCATTGTAGAGGGAACGATCGCCGATACGATTGGTGCTGTAGCTGAGATAATCATCCCCGCGCACCACTTCCTGGTAGATCAGTTTATTATCCGCATCCCTTCCTGTGGCCCGGAAAGTGCTGGGTTTTTTAGTGCGCCTCTGGCTGAGGTAGTTGTAAGCGTCAAAGGAGAACATGGCGTTAATGGACAAACCCCTCGTGATGAAGTCCAGGTCCTGGCGCACCTGCAGATTCGAGTACAGCTGGTTACGCCACTGGTTCGCGTAGCCGGTTTGTGTAAGCATCGCGTACGGATTGCTCAAAGCGTTGGTACCGGCAGGGATATCAGGTATCTTGCCGTCCTTGTACATCACGGGGTAGGTAATAGGAGTGAGGAAGAAAGCCTTCCCGAAAATATCCGAAGCATTTGCGCCGGGATAGTTCACATTGGCGAGCCAGCCTTGCAGGCCGAGTTTGATGTTGGTAGTGCGGGTGGGCTGCAGGGTAAGGTTGGAAGTTACGTTGTAGCGCTTGAACGCGATCTCGGAATTATACCGGGCCAACGCATCTGTTTTATACATCCCCACTTCATCATAATAAGTAGCACCTACATAATAAGTGGCCTTTTCACTACCGCCGTTAATATTCATATTTACGCGGCGGCTGCGGCCATATTTATTGAATAATTCCTTGAACCAGTTCACGTTCGGATAGAGTTCCGGATCGGACTGCTTGCGGGTAGCCTCGATCACTTCATCGGAATAGATGGGTACACCGCCACGGGTAACCAGCGCTTCATTGGAAGCTTTCATATAAGCCACACCATCCGCAAAATCAGGGATGCGGGTCAGGGAAGTGATCCCTTCATTGTAACGCAGTCGCACCAACGGCTTTCCGATCTTACCGGTTTTAGTGGTGATCAGCACAACGCCGTTTGCTCCGCGTACACCATACACTGCCGTAGCAGACGCATCTTTCAGGATCGCAAAACTGGCGATATCTTCCGGGTCTACGTTGTTCATATCACGCGGTACGCCATCCACGAGTATCAGCGGTTTACTGAGATTCTCCTTGAATGTGGACACGCCTCTGATCCAGATATCCGCACCTGCCCCGATCTCCCCGTTGCGCTGCACGGAAATAACGCCGGAAAGACGCCCGCCCAGTACGGTGCTCAGGTTAGCAGTAGGCAGTTGCAGTTCGGAAGGTTTTACGGAAGATTGAGCGCCAACAAGGCTGATCTTCTTCTGCTGTCCGAAACCTACCACCACTACTTCATTCAATCCGCCTTCCAATGCTTCCATCACCACGTTGATCTCGTCCCGGTTGCGGACGGCTACTACCTGGTATTTGTAGCCGATCATGGAGAACTCCAGGGAATCCTTCGGCTCGGCTTTAATATGATACTGCCCCTTGTCGTCTGTCACCGTACCGGTGCTCTTCCCCTTCACACGGATGGTAACCCCCGGGAGGTTATTGCCTATTCCATCTTTCACGAAACCCAGAATATCCATATCGTATCGTACCGGTGGAGGTACAGGGCTGTTAATCACCTGGGCCGGCGGCGCCGTACTCCTGATCACGATGTTCCGGCCCACCTGCTCATAAGTAAGCCTGTACGGTTGTAACAATTGTTTCAATATCTCCCCCAGCCGCCTGTTCTCCGCGAACAACGTCACGGATTCGGACATGGCAGGGATCGCCCCATAAACGAAATCCACATTCGTTTTTCGGGACAACTGCTGCAAAGCAGCCTCGAGTGTTTCATTCCTGACCTCGAAACTGACCCTTCTCTCAAACAGGGACTGCGCCCCCGCGTTGTTGGAAAATGCGAACTGCAGCGACAACAGCAAAAGCGCAAATCCCATGACTGACCCTCTCATAATGACAAGGATTGTGTGTTTAGATAACCGGTAAAAATCCATACATTTGATCGTTTTTAGGAACATTAAACATGGCCCCCATGTGCAGGTTGGCGCTCGCACAGGGGGCTTTTTATTTTTGGAAACAGAACGCTCATTCAGGCAGGTAACTGTCTGTTCGCTCCCATCGCAAAACGGGATACTGCGTTGTTTATATGATCTGATTATTATCGACCGCAGCCAGCCGGCTGATCGATCGTTATGTTTTCTCCCTCAATCTTATACGTGGCATCAATCGTTTTACAGATGACCTCCAGTATTTCAGCGGGCGATTGGTTGATATGGAATCGACCCGTGATCTCGCATTTCCTGGTACGGTCGTTCTTTATGCTGATCCTGATATTATACGTACGTTCCAGCACTGCCGCCACTTCTTCCAGGGTCATGTGAAAAAAGTTCAGCTTTCCTTCCGTCCACGCAGCAGGGGAATCCCCTTCCGTCCGTACCTGCGTGATCCGGTGATCTTCCCGGTCATATATCCCCGCCTGCCCTTTCTCCAGCAATATTTTCTCTTCGGACTTCTCACCGGTGAGCGCTACTTTCCCGGATATAACAGAAACGGCTATACGTCTTTCTGCCGGATAGGCCTGTATGTTGAAACTGGTACCTAACACCCGTGTACGCACCGCACCGCTCCGGATCACAAAAGGCCGGTCGCTGTTCGGTTGTACGTCAAAATAGGCTTCCCCGGATAATTCCACCTCCCGCGCTTTCCAGCTTTGCTTATAACGCAGCTGGCTGGATGCGTTCAGGATCACCACGGAACCATCCGGCAGCGTTGCTTTCTTTGTTCCTGTGGTGGTGGCTATCGTCAGTTCCTCTGCCTTATCATTCCGGCTGGTGACCAGGTAGAGCAATGCAGCACCCAATAACACAAGGCCCACTGCGGCGATCCGGAGGGTCATGCGAATGGAGCGGCGATCCGGCGCCGGCTTTTTCACATTGATGGACTGGCGCACGTCCCGGTACAAGGCATCCAGGAATTCCTGTTGCGCCTGCCCTGACATCCGCTGCCATTGGCTCTGATCATAATGCCTGCTTTTCAGCCACTCATGCACGGCTTGTTCCTCTTCAGGAGTACAGGCCCCGGCCAGGTATTTATCCAGCAGTCTGCTAATTTGCTCTTGATCCATCGGTGGACTTTACATCTATATTGTCGAATGAAAAAATGGGATGGTACTATACAGGGATAAAATATTTTCAAAAAAAGAAGAAGAACATCTTTTTAACCGAAAAACGTAACTGCTTCAACGCCATCGTGAGTTGATTCTTGACGGTTTGGGAAGAAATATTCAGGGTACTGGCAATTTCGTTCACGCTCATATGCTGCTGCCGGCTCAGGCGGTAGATCTCCCTGGCCCTGGGCGGTAAACGGTCCAGCTCGGCTGACACCGCATTATCCAGATCTTTATACACGATCGCATTTCCTGTACTGTCATCTACATCATTATCCGATGTATGTACTGCCGACAAATAGTTATCATGCAACATATTCCGGCGCAAATGATCGATCACGCGAAAGCGCACCGCTTTCAGCAGATAAGCCCGCAGTGATTGCTCTACCTGCAACTGCGCGCGACGGGCCCACAGCTCCACCAACAGGTCATGGATAATATCCCTCGCTTCTTCCAGGGATATCAGTTTGCCGGCAGCGGTATCCATCATATCCCTGGCGTACTGCCTGTACAGCCATTCGAATGCCTGGACGTCTCCTTCCCTGAACCGGCGTACCCATTCGGTTTCTTCTATTTTACGCATTCCGCTCATGTGATCTAAGTCGTGGAAAGACTGGATGTTGTCAAAATACCCAAAAATAGGGAACTATCAAATAGGCAGGCTGCCCCTGCGCTTTAGGTTATTGTTAATAAAAAAAGATCCCGGTCTTACTGCCGGGATCCGTTATGTTTATTTCTTCCGCATCGCGAGATAATACAGTGGTATGCCTAACAGGATGATCCCCAGTCCCGGTACTGCATATTTATATTCATAGATCAGCAACAGCACAGCCAGTGCAAATGCCACCAGCATATAGATCGCAGGCAACACGGGATAACCGAATGCCTTATAACTTCTCGGGATATCCGGTTGTTTTTTACGCAGGATGAAAATACCCGCGATTGTGAGGATGTAGAAGATCAGCACGCCGAAGATCACCATCGCCAGAAGGTCTCCGTACTTGCCGGTAAGGCAAAGCAGGGAAGCCCAGATGCATTGCACCCAAAGGCTGTAAGAGGGCACGTTGTAGCGGTTCAGTTCGCCTGCTTTTTTGAAGAAGAGGCCATCCTGCGCCATCGTAAAATAAATACGCGCGCCGGACAGGATAAGACCGTTATTACATCCGAAAGTGGAGATGATGATCATCACCGCAATGGCCATCGCGCCTACGCCCGTGCCGAAGATGCGTTCAGCCGCGGCCATCCCTACTCTGCCGTCTTTAGCGAAGGCAATGTCGTGGAAAGGGATCACGGCCAGGTACATGAGGTTGGCGGCCACGTAAATAATAGTAACGATGAATGTGCCGAGGAACAAAGCCCGCCCGATGTTCTTCTGCGGGTTACGGATTTCACCGGCAATGAAGGTCACGTTGTTCCAGGCATCGCTGGAGAAGAGCGTACCTTTCATAGAAATGGCCATGGCACCAAAAAGGGCCATGCCGCTTAACGCCACCGGTACGGTCAGCGCCGTACCGCCGCCATCCCCTATCCGCATGGCCTGCCAGGCATTCTGCCAGTTAGCATCCCAGATCTCCTGTTTTGCGCCCAAAAGCAGACCGAAAACGATCAGGCCGAAGAGGGAAAAGAGTTTGGTGAAAGTGAAAACGGTTTGAATGATCTTGCCGTTCTTCACTCCCCTCGTATTGATGAAAGTAAGCAGGATGATGGAAGCGATCGCCACCAGCTGGGCCACGGAAATATGGAAGGACCCTGCTTCGAACACAAAGCTGTTCTCGCTCAGTTCCGGTTTAAAATACCCGATGTATTTCGCAAAGGCCATGGCAACAGCGGCAATGGTTCCCGTCTGGATCACGCCAAACTGCGTCCACCCGAAGAGGAAGGCCACGAAAGGATTGTAGGCTTCCCGCAGGTATACGTACTGCCCTCCGGCCTTAGGGTACATCCCGGACAATTCGCCATAGCTCAGGGCGGCGATCAGCGTCACCACACCTGCGAGCACCCACATCGCCATCATCCATCCGGCGGAGCCCAATACCTGTGATACTTCAGCAGAAACAATAAAAATACCGGATCCGATCATGGAGCCGGCAACGATCATCGTAGCATCCAGCAGACTGAGGCTGGGTTTAAAAGTTTTTTCCTGGTTGATTGACATGCAGAGGTTGATAAATGATGGTGATAAAAAAATCCCGGTCCAACAGACCGGGATTAAATTTAATATATTTCGGAATTAGTTCACCCTGTACCTTATTTTTTAGTTTTTGCGGCTTCGGCGTTCAGTTCCTTGATCACCTGAGACGTGATATCGTATGCTTCATCTTTATAAAGGATGTTGCTGGCGCCGCTACGGTAGGAGAAGATGAAAGAATAGTGTTTGTCCGCATTGATCTTCCTGATGCATTCATCCACGCGTTTTTGAAGATCTTCCTGGAATTGTGCTTCCTGGGTTTGTATCTGCGCAAACAGGCTTTGGCGGTTCTGCTCATGTTGTTGCGCCTTTTTCTGGAGGCTGGCTTCCGCGGCCTGGCCTTCCGCCTGCGTCATGGTATGCGCTTTCTGCTGCAGGGCCACATACTCATTCTGCAATTGCCTTTCCCGGCCACTGATATCATTCTGGGCGGCTTCCCGCTTTTTATCCATTTCCGCTTTCCTCTCTTTGAAATAATCGTAATGCGCTTCAAGCGAGTCAATATCTACATATGCCAGCTTTTGAGCGTTGCCGGAAGCAGCGGTTTGTTCGGTGGAAGTGGTAGTGGATGTGCCTGCGGCAGGTTTGTTCCCCTGTTGCTGGCACGCTGCGAATACACCGGCTATCGCCGCCAGAAAGAGTCCATTTTTCACAAAAAGTTGACGAGTGTGCATGTTGTTCGGTAGATTTTAACCCTTTTAGTTTAAGTAAAGAAAATGCTTGCGGGGCTAAAATAAGGTTTTTGGGGAATAAAAAAACGTTAAAATGATCGTGTACATTTTAACATTCTGTTATGCACGATCCTTTCCAGTACCGGGTCTTCACCAGAAAAACGAAAGGGAGGGTTGCCCTCCCTTTCGTTCGTTATTTTACTTTTTGCAACAGCATTTCGGGTTCATCGGTGGTCAGGTAGTCCGTACCGGCTTTCAGGTAAGTGTCCATCTGCTCGGGTTTGTTCACGGTCCAGATATTCACAGTGACGTCGTTCTTGCGGGCGTCTTTGAAGATGTTCATATTATCGTCGATGATCTTCCAGTTATAATCGAAGCCCCAGATCTTGTCGGCTTTCAGTTCTGCGGGTGTTTTATCGCCGTTGAGGTAGGCAACCTTTGCAAAGGGGTCCAGCGCTGCGATCTTTTTGCAGATGTCGTAATCGAAGCTGATGTAATACATCCAGGCCTGGGCATTGTGTCTGCGGATGATATCCATACAGGTTTGCGCAAGCTGCTGCCCTCTTTCTTTGCTTACACCGGAGGGCTTAATCTCCAGTACGAGGCGGGTGTTGTTCTGTTTCATGATCTCCCCGATATACGCTTCGAGCGAAGGCACTTTGTCTCCGTTCTTCAGGTCGATAGCGCCGAGTTCGGCAGCAGGGGTTTCTTCCAGCTTCTTACCACCGATATGCGGATCATGGGAGATCATCGGTACCCCGTCGCTGGACAGCCACACATCGAACTCCGATCCCTCGCAACCAATGCGGATGGCATCTCTCAGGGAAGTCAGTGAATTCTGGCTGCCGGCATTGTTCTTCCAGGCGCCCCGGTGCGCCACCACTTTATTACGGATGAAATTATCCTTTACGAGGATGAAATGTTCCCGGGTACCATTGCTTTCAACGGTTACAGCAAATTTGAAAGCGGCACCATTATTGGCAAGGCTGGTTTTCTTTTTCAGTTTCATCTCCCCTTTCCTGCTGATGTCAAACAGGCCGGAGGTATCTTCCACCAGCTTCACCGCTTTCGCAATACCTTGCTGATCATGAAATTGTCCCACTACAGCACCGGCTTTCCCCACGGGAATCGTATAATTGTTGAGCTGCAGGCCGGGGGAAGATTGGCCGAAGGCCGTTACAGCAGCCATCAGTACAGGAATCATAAACATAACTTTTGTAGATCGGTAGGAACGCGGACGCATGGTAATGTATTTTTTCTGACAAGTACTTTTATAAGCTTACAAGATACTTTTATATTCTTACATTTTACTTATAATTTCTTACGAAAGAATCCGGATCAAGATAGCCGGAAAGTTTTGCATTCGTGCGGGGTTTTGATTAATTTACGATAAGATAACCCTTTCTGTTTCTATACACCGAAACCCTATAAAACCATTGCCCATGCGGCTTAAGCAAAGGATTCTCTCCATCGTTCTTTCGGGAACGGAGAATGTCGTCGATAAAGATCTTCACGCCGGTATTGTCAGGAACAATTATATGGCGCTCCTCATCGGTAGTCTGGCTTTCTTTTTTGGAACATTCTATTTCATCATTTCCGGCGAAGGCGGGATATTAGCCGGCGTTCTTGTGGAATCCGCCTGCTTTGCGGGAGTGATTCTGCTCAACAAGGTGCGCAGATATCACATCGCTGCACTGCTCGCGCAGGTTACTTTCATCCTTTCCGCCATCTACTTCGGCTGTTTGCTGGGTATGGCCATAGAAGCGAGCCTGCTGGCTATTTTCACCATCGGCATTTCTTTCCTCCTGTTAAAAAACAACCGCTCACGCGCTTTCGCTTTTTCCGCTACGCTCCTCTCCCTCGTGGTCATGGAGCTGAACAAGCATTATGCCTTCATCTCCCCGATCATCTTTCCCCCACACATCAGCCTGATCATTCACTACTGCACCGTGATCGTGATCGTCCTGATCATCAGCTTCACCATCATGCTGTATGTGTTGCAGAACGACAGGCTGCTGCAACAGTTGCAGGATACGGGACTGGCGCTGGAAAGACGGGGGCGGGACCTGCAACTGACCAATGCCGCGCTGGAAAAAGCCAATCTCACCAAAACCGTGTTCCTCCGCGAAACCAGCCACGAGATCCGCAATCCGCTGCATGCCATCTTCGGGATCAGCCAATTGCTGATGATGGAGATCGACAAACATGAGCAATACAAAAATCTCGCGCCCCTGATCGTACATCTGCATTCGGCCAGCTACAACGTCACACAGATCATCAACAATATCCTCGAATTATCCAGGATAGAAGCCGGCGCCATGGATGACCTCCGCAAAGACCCCATTATGGTGAAGGAATGGATAGACAATATCATCCAGATCTATCAATACGTAGCGGACCTCCGATCCGTGAAACTCCGGCTGGAAGTAAATCCAGCCATGGCAGACCGTATCACAAGCGATAAAATAAAGCTGACTCAGGTGGTGAATAACCTGCTGATGAATGCGATCAAGTTCACAGAGAGTGATACGATCGTTACCATACATCTGTTCAGGGAGAAAGAACATTGGTTCATTGCTGTTTCTGATCAGGGGCGGGGGATTACGGAAGACAGGATGGAACATATCTTCAACCCCTTCGTCATCGAACAGGGCGGTACGATCGATGGCAGCGGACTGGGACTTCCCATTGCAAAACGGTTGACGGAATTACTGCAGGGGCAGCTTACCGTCATCAACAACGCGAGCGGCGGTACTACCTTCACTGCCAGCTTCCCATTCGAAGGCACTACTGCGGAAGTTCCGCAGGCTGCTCCGGGAACGACGGATTTTCATGGTAAAACCATCCTCGTTGCGGAAGACAACATGATGAACCAGCTGGTGTTCTCCAATTTCCTTTCCCGTTCCGGCTGCCGGCTGGTGATGGCGGACAATGGCAGGCAGGCGCTGGAAAAAGCGCGACAGCAAATACCCGACCTGATCCTGCTGGACATGCAGATGCCTGTAATGAATGGCCGTGAAGCTTTACTGGAATTGAAAAAAGACCCTGCACTGCAACACATTCCCGTGGTGATCGTTTCCGGGGACGCGCTCCGGGATGCGATAGATGAAATATTGCAGGCCGGGGCTGACGATTACCTCCTGAAGCCTGTGCAGTACAAATCCCTGTACACCATACTGGGCAAACATCTTCGGCAGACCACCGTTACTACGTCATAAAAAAAGGGGAACACCGAAGTGTTCCCCTTTCTCTATCATTACTGGTTTGATATAAACTATTCCTCTTCGTCGAACTGGAATACTTCTTTGGAAGATGCCAGGATGTCGTATTCCTCTTTGGAGCCTACGATCATATTTTCGAACTCTCTCAAACCGGTACCTGCCGGGATCAGGTGACCCGTGATCACATTCTCTTTCAGGCCCAGCATGTCGTCTGTTTTGCCGTTGATGGCTGCAGAAGACAGTACTTTGGTGGTTTCCTGGAAGGATGCGGCGGAGATCCAGCTGTGTGTACCCAGTGATGCTTTGGTGATACCCAACAGCAGCGGGCTGGAGGTGGCAGGATTGGCGTCGCGGTATTCCACGAGCTTTTTGTCTGCACGGCGCAGCAGGGAATTTTCCTCACGTACCTGGCGCAGGGTTACGATCTGGCCGGCTTTGAGGCTGGCAGATTCACCGGCTTCTGTCACTACTTTCTTGTCGAAAATATTATCGTTCTCTTCAAAGAATTCGAACTTGTCTGTGGTATCGCCTTCCAGGAAGCGGGTATCTCCCGGATCCTCGATGGTTACCTTGCGCATCATCTGACGCACGATCACCTCGATGTGCTTGTCGTTGATCTTCACACCCTGCAGGCGGTACACCTCCTGAATCTCGTTCACCAGGTATTCCTGAACGGCGAACGGACCTTTGATGGAGAGGATATCTGCCGGGGTGATGGAACCGTCAGACAGTGCGGTACCTGCCTTCACGAAGTCACCGTCCTGTACCAGGATGTGACGGGTGAGGGGAACGAGGTACTTCTTGATCTGGCTTTCGCGGCTTTCGATGATGATCTCGCGGTTACCGCGTTTGATGTTACCGAAGGCAACAACACCGTCAATCTCGGAAACGATCGCAGGGTTGCTTGGGTTACGGGCTTCGAAGAGCTCGGTTACACGGGGCAGACCACCGGTGATGTCTCGCAGTTTACCGATCACGCGCGGGATCTTCACGATCACCTGGCCGGCTCTTACGGTCTCCCCTTCTTCGATCACGATATGAGAGCCCACCGGCAGGTTGTATGATTTGCTTTCCTTGTTACCATCGATGATAAGAGAAGGAATCTTGTTCTTGTCTTTGGTTTCGATCACCACTTTCTCACGGTGACCGGTTTGCTCATCAGCTTCTTCACGGTAGGTGATACCTTCAATAATGCTGTCGAAGCGTGTTTTACCGGCAATCTCGGAAACGATCACGGCGTTGAACGGATCCCATGTGCAGATCACGTCGCCTTTCGTTACTTTCTGACCGTCTTTCACTATCAGGGTAGAACCGTAAGGCACGTTGTTGGTGATAAGGAGGCGGTCGTTCTTCACGTCCATGATACGCAGCTCACCGGTACGGCCGATTACCACCTGTACTTTCTCGCCTTCGTTATTTTCGAAGGTAGTGGTACGGAGGCCGTCGAACTGAACGGTACCGTCGAATTTGGCGTTCAGGGTAGATTCTACGGAAGCGGAACCGGCCACACCACCTACGTGGAAGGTACGCAGTGTCAGCTGGGTACCCGGCTCACCGATGGACTGTGCAGCGATGATACCTACGGCATCACCTCTTTGTGCAGTATAACCGGTAGCGAGGTTCTTGCCGTAACATTTCACGCAAACGCCTCTACGGCTTTCGCAGGTGAGTACGGAGCGAATCTCTACGGTGTCTATGGTGCTTTCGTCGATACGTCTTGCGATGTCTTCCGTGATCTGCTCACCGGCAGCTACCAGCAGTTCTTCGGTCAGGGGTTCGAATACATCGTGGAGGGATGTACGGCCGAGGATACGGTCATACAGCGGTTCTACCACTTCCTCGTTGTCTTTCAGCGCTGATGTAGCAATACCACGAAGCGTTCCGCAGTCTTCTTCCGTGATCACCACGTCCTGTGCAACGTCTACGAGACGGCGGGTCAGATAACCGGCATCCGCCGTTTTGAGCGCCGTATCCGCAAGACCCTTACGGGCACCGTGCGTGGAGATGAAGTATTCCAATACGTTCAGACCGTCTTTGAAGTTGGAAAGGATCGGGTTCTCGATGATCTCGGAACCGGTGGAACCGCTCTTACGCGGCTTGGCCATCAACCCCCTCAACCCTGCGAGCTGCTTGATCTGCTGCTTGGAACCACGGGCCCCGGAATCCAGCATCATATACACGGAGTTGAAACCTTGCTTGTCGTTGGACAGCTCGCGGATCAACGTTTCGGTCACTTTCGTATCCACACGGCTCCAGATGTCGATGATCTGGTTATAACGTTCGTTGTTAGTGATCAGACCCATGTTGTAGTTATCCCACACTTCATCCACCTCGCCGGAAGCGCCATCGATCATGTGCTGCTTCACTTCGGGGATGATCAGGTCATTGATATTGAAGGACAGACCACCGCGGAAAGCCGTACGGAAACCCAATTGCTTGATGTCGTCCAGGAACTTCGCGGTTTTCGGAATGTCGGTTGCTTTGATAATGTCACCGATGATCTCACGCAGGGATTTCTTGGTGAGCAGGGCGTTTACATAACCTGCTTCCTTCGGAACGTACTGGTTGAAGATCACACGGCCCACCGTAGTCTCTATCAGTTTACGCTGCAATTCGCCGCTCTCCAGGCGTACATCGGCTTTCACCTTGATGTTCGCATGCAGGTCTACACGGCCTTCATTGTGCGCAATGATCACCTCTTCCGCAGAGTAGAAGGCTTTGCCCTCTCCTTTCACGATTTCGGTAGCGGTGGATTTTTTACCCTTGGAAATATAGTAGAGACCGAGTACCATGTCCTGTGAAGGCAGGGTGATCGGCGTACCATTCTGCGGGTTGAGGATGTTGTGGGAAGACAGCATCAGGAGCTGCGCCTCCAGAATCGCGGCATTGCTCAATGGCACGTGTACCGCCATCTGGTCACCGTCGAAGTCGGCGTTGAACGCGGAACACACGAGCGGGTGCAGCTGGATCGCTTTACCTTCTACCAGTTTAGGCTGGAAGGCCTGGATAGACAAACGGTGAAGCGTCGGAGCACGGTTAAGGAGTACGGGGTGACCTTTCAGTACATTTTCCAGGATGTCCCATACCACTGCCTCTTTTCTATCTACAAGTTTCTTCGCTGATTTTACGGTTTTAACGATGCCTCTTTCAATGAGCTTGCGGATAATGAACGGCTTGAAAAGCTCTGCCGCCATATCTTTCGGCAAACCGCACTCGTGCAGTTTCAGCTCAGGACCTACTACGATCACGGAACGGCCGGAGTAGTCCACACGTTTACCGAGCAGGTTCTGACGGAAACGACCTTGTTTACCTTTCAGCACATCGGAGAGGGATTTCAGGGCGCGACCGCCTTCCGCTTTCACCGCGTTGGATTTCCGGGAGTTGTCGAACAGGGAATCCACGGCTTCCTGCAGCATACGTTTTTCGTTGCGCAGGATCACTTCCGGCGCCTTGATCTCGATCAGGCGTTTCAGACGGTTGTTACGGATGATCACCCTGCGGTAGAGGTCGTTCAGGTCGGAAGACGCAAAACGGCCACCGTCCAGGGGTACGAGGGGACGTAACTCCGGCGGTACAACAGGGATGTATTGCATTACCATCCACTCGGGACGGTTATCTACGCGGCCATTGGCATCGCGGAAAGCTTCCACTACGCTCAGGCGTTTCAGCGCCTCGGCTTTACGTTGCTGGGAAGTTTCAGTAGCTGCCTGGTTGCGGAGCTGGTAAGAAAGACCGTCCAGATCAATACGGGCCAGCATCATTTCAACAGCTTCAGCACCCATTTTGGCGATGAACTTGTTCGGATCTTCGTCAGGCAGCATCTGGTTGTCTTTCGGAAGCGTATCCAGGATGTCCAGGTACTCTTCTTCCGTCAGCAGATCTCCGTAGTTCAGCCCTTTTTCCTGCTTCACACCGCTCTGGATGATCACGTATCTTTCATAATACACGATCGTTTCCAGTTTCTTGGAACTCATGCCCAGCAGGTAACCGATCTTATTGGGTAATGATTTGAAATACCAGATATGTACTACGGGCACCACTAAACGAATATGGCCCATTCTCTCACGACGCACTTTCTTCTCTGTCACTTCTACTCCACAACGGTCGCACACAATGCCCTTGTAGCGGATACGCTTGTACTTTCCGCAATAGCATTCGTAATCCTTTACGGGACCGAATATCCTTTCGCAGAACAAACCATCACGTTCCGGCTTGTAAGTGCGGTAGTTGATGGTTTCGGGTTTCAGCACTTCGCCATAAGAACGCTCCAGGATGGTATCCGGGGAAGCGAGACTAATGGTGATGCTGCTAAAATTGGATTTAGGACGATTTTCTTTTTTGATGGCCATTGTATGTTATTTAAAGAAAACTCACTATTGGAAAAATGAAAAACTAAAACATGAAACATTCACATGCATTCGCAAACATTCACATTCTAATTTTTCATTTTAAATTTTTTATCAATCAAACTTCAGGTCCAGACCGAGACCGCGGAGCTCATGGATCAATACGTTGAAGGATTCAGGCACACCGGCTTTCGGGATGTTGTCTCCTTTCACGATAGACTCATATGCTTTCGCACGGCCCACGATATCATCGGATTTGATGGTAAGCAGCTCCTGCAGGATGTTGGATGCACCGTATGCTTCGAGCGCCCATACCTCCATCTCACCAAAACGCTGGCCACCGAACTGGGCTTTACCACCCAGCGGCTGTTGTGTGATGAGAGAGTACGGTCCGATAGAACGGGCGTGCATCTTGTCATCCACCATGTGGCTCAGTTTAAGCATGTAGATGATACCCACGGTCGCTTTCTGGTGGAAGCGTTCGCCGGTTTCACCGTCGCTCAGATAAGTATGGCCGAAGCTCGGCAGTTTCGCATCGTCGATGTATTGCGCGATCTCTTCGGTGCTGGCACCATCAAAGATCGGAGTGGCAAACCTTACGCCCAGTTTCTGACCGGCCCATCCGAGTACGGTTTCGTAGATCTGACCGAGGTTCATACGGGAAGGTACGCCCAGCGGGTTCAGTACGATATCTACCGGTGTACCGTCTTCCAGGAACGGCATGTCTTCATCACGCACGATCTTGGCCACAATACCCTTGTTACCGTGACGGCCTGCCATCTTATCCCCTACTTTCAGCTTACGTTTGCTGGCCAGGTAAACCTTTGCCAGTTTCAGCACGCCTGCGGGCAGTTCATCCCCGATGGAGATATTGAACTTCTCGCGTTTGTAGCGGCCCAGCTCCTCGTTGTACTTAATGTTGTAGTTGTGGAGCAGGGTATTGATCTGGTCGTTGGTATCCTGATCGGTCGTCCAGCCCAGTGGGTTCACATTCTGGAAGTCCACATTCGCCAGGTTCTTACCGGAGAATTTGGAACCTTTGGAGATCAGTACTTCACCGTAAGTGTTGGTGATACCTGCAGAAGTTTTGTCTTTCAGCAGTACCAGCAGCTTGCTCATCAGCACTTCCATCAGGTCTTCCTCGTTCTTCTGGTGTATTTTCTCCAGTTTCTCCAGAGCCGCTTTTTCGCGGGTCTTGGAGTTCTTGTCTTTCTTCGCACGGGAGAACAGCTTCTTGTCGATCACCACGCCTTCTGTGGACGGGGGTGCCTTCAGGGAAGCGTCCTTCGCATCGGAAGCTTTATCACCGAAGATCGCTCTGAGGAGCTTTTCTTCCGGAGAAGGATCGGATTCACCACGCGGCGTGATCTTGCCGATGAGGATGTCTCCTTCCTTGATATGCGCACCAACACGGATGATACCGTTCTGATCCAGGTCCTTGGTGGCCTCTTCACTCACGTTCGGGATATCCGGTGTCAGTTCTTCCTCACCCAGTTTGGTATCACGTACTTCGAGTTCATATTCATCAATGTGGATGGAAGTGAACCAGTCTTCTTTCGCTACGCGCTCGGAGATCACAATCGCATCCTCAAAGTTGTAACCTTTCCAGGGCATGAACGCCACTTTCAGGTTGCGGCCCAGTGCCAGTTCGCCGGCGCGGGTAGCATAACCTTCAGTCAGGAAGTCGCCTTCCTCTACGCGCTGACCTTTCTTCACGGCAGGACGAAGGTTGATACAGGTGCTCTGGTTCGTTTTAACGAATTTGGTCAGCCTGTAGATCTTCAGATCGTCTTCAAAGCTTACCAGCTTCTGCATCTCATCACGCTCGTAACGTACGTGTATCTCGTTGGCATCCACGAACTCTACGGTTCCTTTACCATCAGCAGTAATCTGCAGGCGGGAATCGCGCGCAGCCTTGCCTTCCAGACCGGTACCTACGATCGGCACCTGCGGCGCGATCAGGGGAACTGCCTGACGTTGCATGTTGGATCCCATCAATGCACGGTTGGCATCGTCATGCTCGAGGAAGGGGATCAGGGACGCACTCAAACCAACGATCTGGTTCGGCGCTACGTCCATATATTCCACTTCACCGGCATCCAGGATCGGGAAGTCGCCGGTTTCGCGGGACTTCACCTTATCGTTCACAAACTGTCCCTTCTCATCGAGCGGGGCGTTTGCCTGTGCGATCTTTACAGAATCTTCTTCTTCGGCACTCAGATATTCGATCTTATGCATATCCACTTTACCGTCTTTTACTTTGCGGTAAGGTGTTTCAATGAAGCCCATCTCGTTCACCATGGCGTGTACGCACAGAGTGGAGATCAGACCGATGTTCGGTCCTTCCGGGGTTTCGATCGTACAGAGACGGCCGTAGTGGGAGTAGTGTACGTCACGTACCTCAAAGCCGGCGCGTTCGCGGCTCAGACCACCGGGACCAAGTGCGGAGATCCTGCGTTTGTGCGTGATCTCAGACAGGGGGTTGGTCTGGTCGAGGAATTGAGACAACTGGGAAGTCCCGAAGAAGGAGTTGATCACGGAAGACAGGGTCCTCGCATTGATCAGGTCCACCGGTGTAAACACCTCGTTATCCCTTACGTTCATCCTTTCACGGATGGTACGCGCCATACGCGCCAGACCTACGCCAAATTGTGCGTAGAGCTGCTCTCCTACCGTACGTACGCGGCGGTTGCTCAGGTGATCGATGTCGTCGATCTCGGCTTTACCGTTGGTCAGCTGTACGAGGTATTTGATGATGGCGATGATGTCGTCCTTGGTGAGTACTTTCATCTCAAGGGATGTAGCCAGACCCAGCTTGCGATTGATCTTATAACGGCCAACATCTCCGAGGTCGTACCGCTTGTCGGAGAAGAATAATTTATCGATGATGCCCCTTGCTGTTTCATCATCCGGCGCATCAGCACCGCGCAACTGGCGGTAGATGTGCTGAACGGCTTCCAGCTCAGAGTTGGAGGTATCTTTGTTGAGGGTGTTGTAGATGATGGCAAAGTCACCGCTCACTTCTTCTTTCTGCACGAATACGGACTTCACTCCCATATCGGTGATCAGCTCGATGTTGGCTTCATCAAGGATACTGTCGCGCTCCAGCACGATCTCGTTCCTTTCGATGCTCACCACCTCGCCGGTGTCCTCATCCACAAAATCTTCCACCCAACTGCGGAGAACGCGGGCAGCCAGCTTCTTGCCGGCGTATTTTTCCAGGTTCTTGCGGTCTGCTTTCACTTCGTCAGCCATGCCAAACAGCTCCAGGATGTCCTTGTCTGTTTCGTAGCCGATGGCACGTAACAGCGTGGTTACCGGGAACTTCTTCTTACGGTCGATATACGCGTACATCACGTTGTTGATGTCCGTCGCAAACTCCATCCAGGCACCTTTGAACGGGATTACCCTTGCGGAGTAGATCTTGGTACCGTTGGGATGGATGGATTGACCAAAGAACACACCAGGAGAACGATGCAGCTGGGAAACAACTACACGCTCGGCGCCGTTGATCACGAAAGTACCTCTGGGGGTCATGTAGGGAATGTTCCCGAGGAACACATCCTGTACAATGGTCTGGAAGTCTACGTGCTCCTCATCGTTACAGCTCAAACGGAGTTTTGCCTTGAGCGGCACGGAGTACGTAAGCCCCCGCTCAATACACTCTTCGATGGTATAACGCGGAGGGTCTACGAAATAATCCAGGAACTCCAGATTAAAGATGTTACGGGTATCCGTAATCGGGAAGTTTTCCTTGAATACTTTAAAAAGGCCTTCGTTGTTTCGCTTGTCTGGTGTGGTTTCTAATTGGAAGAAATCCTTGAAAGATTGGATTTGGATAGCCAACAGATCCGGTGTCTCAGCAACTTGTTTGATCTTTCCAAAATTTACTCTTTCGTTAGTTTGGGCTTTTTTTAGAGACATATTCGAAGTTAGCAGTTAATATGTACTTGTATGAATCAGGGAAATTAAGGATTCTTTGTCAAATACATCCAAATTATTGTTTTTCAGCGGTATGAACGGCACACTTTCCAGTGATTTCCCCTTTTGCCGCCCATTTTGAAAGACACCTTCCCAAAGGGAATAAGGCCAAAAAGTGCGGGTAGCACTTTTTGACCTTTATAAAGATGTACTAGTAAACAAAGAATTACTGAATCTCTACATCAGCACCAGCCTCAGTGAGCTTCGCTTTCAGATCTTCTGCCTCAGCCTTGCTTACGCCTTCTTTAATTGCTTTCGGCGCACCGTCAACCAGTTCTTTTGCTTCTTTCAGACCAAGACCAGTCAGATCTTTCACTACTTTCACCACGTTCAGCTTGCTGGCTCCTGCAGATTTCAGGATTACGTTAAACGCTGTTTTCTCTTCAACAGCAGCGGCTCCGCCACCACCGTCAGCAGCTACAACAACTGCAGCAGCAGCAGGTTCGATACCGTATTCGTTCTTCAGAACGTCCGCCAGTTCCTGCACTTCCTTAACAGTAAGACCTACTAATTGTTCAGCTAATGCTTTTACGTCTGCCATTGTATGATATTTTTTGTAGTTTTTTAAAATGTTGTTAAACAGATTGTTGTTTATATTGTGACTTGGAAGCCAATGTTATATCCCGGAGCATATACCCCGGTATCCCGGTGATTATTCGGCTGCGGGAACGCCTTCCTCTTCTTTCTTCGCTTTTTCCAGCAAAGCCGCAATAACGCGTTTTGCAGGAGATTGCAACAGACCGATCACTTCGCCGATAAGCTCGTTCCTGGTCTTGATCTTCGTGAGGGTGGCCAGCTGATTGTCGCCCATGTAAACCTCTTCGCCTACAAAAGCAGCTTTCAGTACGGGCTTCTCCAGCTTAGCGTTCTCCTTGCGGAAATTAGAGATGATCAGCGCCGGCTCTTTCGGGCTGTCAGAGAACATCAGGGCCGTTACACCATGCAGCGCATCGTATACACCGGCATATTTCTCATTGTTCAGGCTCTCAAGCGCCTTGCGGATGAGGGTGTTCTTAGCCACCTTCATTTCTACCTTCTTGTCGAAGCACACCTTCCTCAGATGGTTCACCTGCTCCACGGTCAATGACTCTGTATTGGTGATGTAGAAGTTGTTGTATTGAGAGAACTTGCCTTTCAGCAGCTCAATTACCTCATTTTTTTGATCTTTGTTCATTGCTTTTGGTTTGGCATTGATAACTCGTAATTGCTACGGGCGATCAATTAGTTTTGAACAGATTTAGTGTCAATTACGATACCGGGACTCATAGTGCTGGCCATAGACAGTCCTTTCAGGTAGGTACCCTTTGCGGTAGCGGGCTTCAGCTTGATGATCGCGTTGATCAACTCCTGGGAGTTCTGTTCGATCTTCTCGGGAGCGAAGGAAACACGACCGATAGAAGCATGCACGATGCCTGCCTTGTCTACCTTGAAAGTGATCTTACCACCCTTTACCTCGTTCACGGCAGCTGCTACATCATTAGTAACAGTACCGGTTTTCGGGTTGGGCATCAGGTTACGGGGACCGAGGATTTTACCCAGTTTACCGATCTTAGGCATCACGGAAGGCGTTGCGATGATCACATCTACGTCCGTCCAGCCACCTTCGATCTTCTGGATAAATTCGTCCAGCCCTACATGGTCAGCACCGGCTTCTTTAGCAGCCGCCTCTTTATCAGGGGTGCAAAGTACCAGTACACGTTTGGTCTTACCAGTTCCGTGGGGAAGCGTTACAGAGCCACGGATTGCCTGGTCAGCCTTCTTGGGATCAACGCCCAGGCGGATATGTAAATCGACGGAAGAGTCGAATTTAGTACAGTTAATGTCTTTTACAAGGGTGGAAGCCTCTTTCAGGCTGTAAGACTTATTTTTGTCCACCTTCGTATCAGCTACTTTTCTTTTCTTGGTTGCCATTGCAAAATGTTTTAAAAGTTTGCCCCGTTATACGCGGGGGTGAACAAATTAATTTTCCCAGGGTGCTTTACCATCAACAGTGATACCCATGCTGCGGGCTGTACCGGCTACCATTTTCATGGCGCTTTCCAGCGTAAAGCAGTTCAGGTCGGGCATTTTGTCTTTGGCAATAGCCTCAACCTGCGGCCAGGATACTTTACCCACCTTGTTACGGTTCGGCTCCTTGGAACCACCTTGCAATTTGGCTGCTTCCAACAGCTGAACAGCTGCCGGAGGCGTTTTGATTACGAAGTCGAAAGACTTGTCAGTGTAAACGGTCAGCAAAACCGGCAATACTTTCCCCATTTTATCCTGGGTACGGGCATTGAACTGTTTGCAGAACTCCATGATGTTCACACCTTTGGAACCCAGAGCGGGACCAATCGGAGGTGCAGGATTGGCTTGGCCGCCTTTCACCTGCAATTTCACGTACGTTGCGATCTCTTTTGCCATGATGTCTGTTTTAATTTGGTTAAACGTCCCTCCCCCGGTTTCCCGAAGGAAAAACTCCCAAAACTCAAAAGTCCTGAAAAGACCTTTTAAGGGGGATGCAAAGGTAGGTAAATATTAAATGAATAACAAAAAATGTTTGGAGTTCGGCATTTTTTTTGCTATTATCCCCAATTACGCCTTTCTATTCACATATAAGTTACTGTAAACCAACAATAGGTGTCGCACCACCTAAAAAGGTACCAAAGCAGGTATTCCGTAACTTTACCCTCCTTAAAACCACCCCACATGAAACGCATTCTCCTCCTCCTCACCATTTCCTGCTGCTCCCCCGCTTTGTACGCCCAACAGGATGAAGCAGCCCAAAAAGCCTGGATGGAATATATGACACCCGGCTCCATGCACAAAATGATGGCGCTCGCCAATGGCGAATGGAAAACGGATCTGACCGTCTGGATGGCCCCCGGAGCGCCACCCACCAAAGAGACCGGCGCCTGCACCAACAAAATGATCCTCGGCGGACGCTACCAGGAATCCCTGCACACCAGCACTTTCGGCGGTCAGCCCTTTGAAGGGATCGGCACACTGGCATACGACAACGCAAAGAAAGTATTCATCAGCTCCTGGATCGACAATATGGGCACCGGTATCATGCTCCTGGAAGGGAAATGGGACGATGCCACCCGGTCCATCAATTTCACCGGCAAATCCACGGACCCGGCCTCCGGTAAAGACATCCCCGTGCGCGAAACACTGAAGTGGATCGACGAC
Organism: Chitinophaga niabensis; assembly: GCA_017849435.1. Taxonomy (GTDB): domain Bacteria; phylum Bacteroidota; class Bacteroidia; order Chitinophagales; family Chitinophagaceae; genus Chitinophaga; species Chitinophaga niabensis_A. The sequence continues at coordinate 87,476 of JAFIGY010000015.1, read as the reverse complement.
AACCACCACTTCCTGGAAATGTATATGATGATGAACGGCACGGAATTCAAAACGATGGAGATCAAACTCACCCGCAAATAAAACACCCTGCGGAAACGCAAAAAGCCGTCCTGCTGAAAACAGAACGGCTTTTTATTATTTTACACAGCGCTAGCTGATCTTCTCTACCTGCATAAAGTTCAGCTCTACCGGCGTAGCACGCCCGAAGATCTTCACCGTTACTTTCAGCTTCTTCTTGTCTTCCAACACTTCTTCGATCACACCGTTGAAATCGTTGAACGGTCCATCAATGATCTTGATAGTTTCGCCCACGATATACGGCTCGCTCATGGTCAGACCCTGATCGGAGATCTCGTCCACCTTGCCCAGCATTTTGTTCACTTCCGCTTTGCGGAGAGCGATGGGCTTATCTTTCCCGAGGAAATGGATCACACCGGATACGTTGCGGATGGATTGGATCACTTCATCGGTCATCTTTCCGTCGATGGCTTCGATCATCACATAACCGGGATAGAAATTCTTCTCGCGCATGACCTTTTTACCAGCCTGCACTTTATATACTTTCTCCACCGGAAGGAACACCTGGGTGATCACGTTGCCCCAGTCACTGCGACGTACTTCGATATCCAGGTATTCTTTTACTTTCTTCTCCTTGCCACTCACCACGCGCAGCACGTACCATTTGGTTTCCTGAGTGGGCTGAGTGGGGTTTTGGGCTTCATCCATTATTGAAACAGTTTATAGTATTGGGTTAAAACCAGGTGAGATGTGGCATCCATAGCCCATACCATCAGCGTGATGATAACAGTGGCTATCAATACGATCATCGTGGAAGACTGCAGCTCCTTCCAGGTTGGCCAGGACACTTTATGTACCAGTTCATGATACGATTCCCTGAAATAAGATGTGATTTTGTTCATGGTAATAAATTATCCTGATATGAACGATAAAAATTGCCGTGGAGAAAAATTGCCTGTCTCACTGTAAAGCAGGCAATTTAACTTTCCGGCAATTCAAGTTTAAGCACGGGTACTAGGATTCGAACCCAGATCAAAGGTTTTGGAGACCCGTATGCTACCGTTGCACCATACCCGTGTATAAAAAACCATTAGCGTAACTTTCTCCACCAGCAAATATAATCTACTAAGGATTACCTGTTACTGGCTAATGGCTTTTTTATTTTTTGTCAGATCTGTCTGATTATTTCAGGATCTCGGTCACCTGACCAGCACCTACGGTACGGCCACCTTCGCGGATAGCGAATTTCAGACCTTTTTCCATCGCGATCGGAGCGATCAGTTTAACGGTCAGGCTGATGTTATCACCAGGCATTACCATTTCAACACCTGCAGGCAGTTCAACCTCACCAGTTACGTCCGTAGTACGGAAGTAGAACTGAGGACGGTATTTCTGGAAGAACGGTGTGTGACGACCACCTTCTTCTTTGCTCAGTACGTATACTTCGCATTTGAATTCAGTGTGCGGAGTGATAGAACCGGGCTGGCAGATTACCATACCACGACGGATCTGGGTCTTTTCAATACCACGGAGCAGCAGACCTGCGTTATCACCTGCTTCACCTTCGTCCAGCAGTTTTTTGAACATTTCCACACCAGTACAGGTGGATTTCAGAGACTCGGGGATCAGACCTACGATCTCAACGTTTTCACCCACTTTGATACGACCGCGCTCGATACGACCGGTAGCAACTGTACCACGACCGGTGATAGAGAACACGTCTTCTACTGACATCAGGAACGGTTGATCAACCGGACGGGGAGGCATCGGAATGTAAGTATCAACAGCATCCATCAGTTCGTCGATTGCAGAAACCCATTTTGCGTCGCCAGCCAGTGCGCCGGTTGCAGAACCCTTGATGATGGGTACATTATCGCCGTCAAAACCATAAGAAGACAGCAGGTCGCGGATCTCGATCTCTACCAGTTCCAGCAGTTCCGGATCATCTACCAGGTCAACTTTGTTCATGAAAACAACGATACGGGGTACACCTACCTGACGAGCCAGGAGGATGTGCTCTTTCGTTTGCGGCATCGGACCATCAGTAGCGGCAACCACCAGGATAGCACCGTCCATCTGAGCAGCACCAGTGATCATGTTCTTCACATAGTCAGCGTGGCCGGGGCAGTCAACGTGAGCGTAGTGACGGTTTGCTGTCTGATACTCAACGTGCGCTGTATTGATGGTAATACCTCTTTCTTTTTCTTCAGGAGCCGCGTCGATTTCATCATATCCTCTCTTCTCAGCCAAGCCCTTGTTTGCCAGAATTGTAGTAATGGCAGCAGTCAAGGTAGTTTTACCGTGGTCCACGTGACCGATGGTACCAATGTTAACGTGGGGTTTATCCCGCTTAAAGGTTTCTTTTGCCATTGTATTTTTTTTTAAAAATGTTTGTAAAGTTTACTTTGTATGGTTCTGTTTAAAAAAGCAAATCACAACAAACTTGAGCTAATTACAGGGATTGAACCCGTCCTTCCCGCTTGTACGGAACGCTCATCCATCGAGCTTATTAGCTTAGTTAAACTTCAAATTTCGGATACCGGGCCCCCGACTTTCCCGCAGGACATCCGGTACCTTGCATCCGAAACGATTAAAAATCAGAGCTGTTGAAACTCCTTGAGCTGTTGATGAGAATTGAACTCACGACCTCTTCCTTACCAAGGAAGTGCTCTACCCCTGAGCTACAACAGCAGTGGTACACTGAGCGGGAGACGAGGTTCGAACCCGCGACCTACAGCTTGGAAGGCTGTCGCTCTACCAACTGAGCTACTCCCGCATGTTCAATTACGAATTGTCAATTACAAATTACGATCTGACTGAACATTTCCGTTGAATCGCAATTGGTAACGGACAATTCGCAACCATTTAATTCCGTGGGCAGAACAGGATTCGAACCTGTGAAGTCGAAAGACAGCGGATTTACAGTCCGCCCCATTTGGCCGCTCTGGAATCTGCCCCTACTAAAAACATCGCCCGGATCATCCCGAAGCTCTCTCGAGCCAGCAGAGGGATTCGAACCCCCGACCCACTGATTACAAATCAGTAGCTCTGGCCAACTGAGCTATGCTGGCAATTATGTCAAGAAAAAGATTCACACACCGTGAAAAAATGAAGCGCAAAATAAGTGGTTTAGTTTCGAAGAAACAAATATTTTTTTCCGCTTCCGGGTGAAATCGATCACCTGATCCATTCGGCTTAAATGCCCTACAGTAAAGAACTTTACTACCCTCGCCGATCCCTTTTTGAATCGGGATGGCAAAGGTAGTAAAGAGAAAATTAATTCCAAAATATTTTTGAAAAATTAATATAAATTCTTCTCCTTCTGGCGCTTGATCTGGGTTACAAGCGAATCAAATGCAAGATCGAAGGACTCTTCGAAGGACTTGGACTCATGCTTTACAAAGAAATCGTGACGGGGTACATGTACTTTAATTTCAGCGATCTTATCCTTTACCTGATGGGCTAACTGATCCAGCTTCAGGAACACTTCTACATTCACAATACGGTCATAAAACGTGGAGAGCTTCTGAATTCTTCTGTTGACATGATCAATGAGTTTGGCGTCAGCATCAAAACGCACAGTTTGGATTTGAACATTCATAGCACTAAAATTTAACATTTAACAATCTAATTTCAAAGGTGTAATCATCTTTTCATAGGCTATTTTTTTATGTAAAGAACCGTATTACTAATTTACTGAACTTTCTATCTTATTCCATTTTCCTGCCTAAAAATTTTGTTAAAATCAACTTTAGCAATGTTAGCCCTTATCCCGCGCGCAATTCCTGACATACCTCACCCGATCCGCTGTTTTTCATCAGCCGGCCGGTTTGTCAATATAAAAATTGATAAGAACTCAGGCCTTGGGATGCGCCTGCTTGTACGCCTTTTTCAGACTTTCGATGGTGTTGTGCGTGTATACCTGGGTGGAAGCAAGACTGGCATGACCCAGTAAATCCTTCACCGCATTCAGATCAGCCCCATTGTTCACGAGGTGCGTGGCGAAAGTATGCCGCAATACGTGCGGACTCTTTTTTTGTATCGTGGTGACCCGGGCCAGTGACTTCCGCACAATTCTGTACAAGCTCTGCTCCGAAAATCTCTCCCCTTTGGCAGTCAACAGCAACGGCGCATCCCCGTCCAGCAACACGGGATCTCCGAACTCCTGCCGCTTACGCTCGTTATAAACCTTAATCTCCTCCAGCAGATGCGCACTCAGGGGAATGATACGCTCTTTCCCTCCCTTCCCCATCACTTTGATCTGCGCATTACTGACATCCACCCGGCGCATCGTCAAATCCCGCAGCTCGATCCGGCGGATACCCGTCTGGTACAGCAACCCGATCACCAACGCTTCCGTAGCACCGGCAAAATCATCCCCGAAAACGGGCTGCCCCGCTACTGCATTCTGCTCCAGCAGTTGCATCCCTTCCTCTTCCACAAATACCGGCAAACGCGGACGCATTTTGGGACTTACGACCTTTGACATAGGGCTTTGTTCCACCGCTCTTTTCCTTACGGCATATTTGAAAAATGATTTCAGACAGGAAATCTTGTGCCGCACCGTAGCGGGCGAAACTTTCTCCTTTTTGCCATTTCCGGACTGCAGCCTTCCGGACAAACCGGTGACGAGCCACGACTGAATGATCAGGGCGTTCACCTGTTGCAGAGGCATTCCATCGTAAACATCCTCGAGGTACCGGAAAAACTGGGTCAGGTCCACCCGGTAAGAAGTGACAGTAAGCGGGGATTTGCGCTTCTCCCCGGCCAGGTAAGCCAGGAACTCCTCCGCCAAAGGAGGCAAAACAAACAGCGGTGCTTCTTTCATACCCAACACAAAAAAATTGATGACTGTAAAGTTATCAAAAACCTTACAATCATCAATTTTATGTATGAGGATTTAATTCAGATCGAAATTACGCTTCGAACTTACCGGATGCCATCTGCTGTTTGTAAACAGCTTTCAGTACTTGCGTACGACGACGGATAGACGGCTTCGTAAATGACTGACGCGCTCTCAGTTGCAACAGGATCTTCGCTTTCTCGAATTTCTTTTTATATTTTTTGAGCGCTTTGTCGATGTTTTCGCAATCTTTGGAATCGATAATTAACATATTTCTCCTTTATTTTTACGGACGGCAAAGATAAACCAAATATTTCTATTTCCAAAACTTATTCACGGTCTTAAACATTGACTAACTTTGGAGGCCAAAAGCCAGACGAATTATGTTCACCGGAATCATAGAAACAATGGGCACGGTCACCTCCACCGTGCAGGAAGGCGGGAATATGGAAATCACCGTACAGGCAGCTATAGCGCCGGAACTGAAAATAGACCAGAGCGTTTCCCATAACGGCGTTTGCCTTACCGTTACTGCTGTAGAGGGCCAAAGTTACAAAGCCATAGCGATCGCGGAAACGCTCGAGAAATCAAATCTCGGCACCATTCAGCCCGGGCAGTCCCTGAACCTGGAAAGGTCCATGCTGCTCAACAGCCGTGTGGACGGGCACCTGGTGCAGGGCCACGTGGATGGAACCGGCATCTGTGAATCCATTACGGAAGAAGGCGGCAGCTGGTTGTACCGCATCCGCTTCCGGCCGCAATTCGCCCCACTGATCGTGGAGAAAGGCTCTATCAGCATGAACGGTATCAGCCTCACCGTGTTCAATATCACCGATGACGCCTTTACCGTGGCTATCATCCCCTACACTTATCAACATACCAATATCCAATACCTGCAACCCGGAGACACGGTGAACCTGGAATTCGACATTCTGGGGAAATACGTGGCAAGACAACTGGGCACAAAAATTTCGGCATCTTGAACCCATCTATCTCCCAAACCCTTGGCATGCAGCACCCGGTGATCATGGCGCCCATGTTCCTCGTGAGCAATGAGCCGATGATGAAAGCTGCCATCCGCAGCGGAATCGCCGGTACCTTCCCTTCCCTCAATTTCCGCAGGGAAGGCGAGCTGGGCGCCCTCCTGGAAAGGCTCAACGAAGCCAGAACGGAGCAATCCACTGGTACCTACGGCGTGAACCTGATCGTGCAAAAAACAAATCCGCTCTATAAAAAACACCTGGATACCTGCGTACACGCCAAAGTACCTTTCTTCATCACCTCCCTCGGGAATCCGCGGGAAGTGATCGATGCCGCGCATAGCTATGGCGCCAAAGTTCTTTGCGATGTAACCAATCTGGAACATGCGGAAAAAGCCGCCAGGAACGGGGCGGACGGCTTTATTGCCGTATGCGCGGGAGCGGGCGGCCATGCCGGCCCCTACCCCATGCACGTGCTGGTACCGGCTCTGAAAAAAGCATTCCCCCACATCCCGGTAGTGGCGGCGGGCGGCATCGCAACAGGGCAGCAAATGGCCAGCGCCATGGTGCTGGGTGCGGACGCAGTATCTGTGGGCACCCGCTTCATCGCCTGCCTGGAAGCCACCGTCAGCGAAGAATACAAACAAGCGATCCTCGAATACGGGATGGAAGATATTGTGCTCACGGAACGCCTCTCCGGCACTCCCTGCAACATTATCAATACTCCCGCCGCAAAAAAGCTGGGCTACAAACAGAACCGCTTCGAGAAATGGCTTTCCCGCAATCCACGCACCCGCAAGTATTTCAAGATGCTTGTACAAATAAAAGGCATGAAGCAGCTGGAAAGAGCGATCAAACCTAATAACTACAATCATCTCTGGAGTGCGGGGCAAAGTGTGGAACTGGTGGATGATATCCTCAGCGTGGAAGAGATCGTTGCCCGCCTGATACACGAATACGATCAAACGCTGCTGGCTTTCCGATAAATACATGCGAACGATTCCCGATAAATGGCAGGCCCGCGTGGCCGTAGCCTCCTTCTTTTTCCTGAACGGCCTTTGCTTCGCCAGCTGGGCTTCACGTATTCCGGCCATACAGGCAAAACTGCAACTGAATGAAGCCGCATTGGGCAGCCTTTTGCTCTGCATTCCCATCGGCGCACTCACATCCCTTCCGCTTTCCGGGTGGCTGATCACGCGCATCGGCAGCAGACCGGTACTGATCACCGCCGCCATCCTCTATCCGGTCTGCCTCGTGCTGGTCGGCACCGCCGCAACTCCCTGGATTCTGGGCGCCACGCTGTTTTGCTTCGGCATCATCGGCAACCTGGGAAACATTTCTGTGAATACGCAGGCCGTGAACGTGGAAATGCTTTTCGGAAGAACGATCATGTCGTCTTTCCACGCCATCTGGAGCCTGGCGGGACTTACAGGAGCAGGCATCGGTACACTGATGGTGAACCTGCAAATACCGCCGGAAGAACATTTCCTGTACGTGATGATGATCTCCTATGTGATCATTTTCCTCAGCTTCCGGCGCACGTTGCGACAGGAAGGCGTGAAATCGGAACGGCAGCCTTTTTTCGTGAAACCGGATAAAGCGTTGATCAGTCTTGGTATCATCGCCTTCTGCTGTATGATCTGCGAAGGCACGATGTACGACTGGAGCGGGGTGTACTTCGCAAAAGTGGTGCAGGCGCCGGCGGGACAGGTAACGCTGGGATATACCGCCTTTACGCTGGCCACTACTTTCGGGCGTCTTAACGGCGACTGGCTCACGCGGCGTTACGGCATTCGCGGGATGCTGGCCGGCAGCGGTGTACTGGCCGCATCCGGACTCCTGCTCGCTGTACTGCTGCCGGTGGCTTCCTGGGCGGCAGCAGGGTTTTTCCTCGTAGGGCTGGGCATAGCCACGGTCATTCCCCTGGTGTACAGCGAAGCCGGAAGAAGCACTACCATGTCTCCCGGTGTGGCGCTGGCGGCCGTGAGCACCGTGGGATTCCTCGGCTTCCTGAGCGGTCCGCCGCTGATCGGTTTCATTGCGCAGGCATCGGGCTTACGGGTGTCTTTCGCCATCATCGCCATCATGGGACTGATGATAACGATCATGGCTAAACGAAAAAAATGATTGTGGAACGGGCCGCGGCAAATCGCCCGGCCGCTGTTGTGTCACTCACTTCTGCGGCTGATTACCCATCAGCTTTTCAAAATTGAATTACCTTTGCAAGATGTCCGTATTACAAAATTACCAGGAAGGCGCTGTGCTGTTGATCAACAAGCCGTTGAACTGGACTTCCTTTGACGTTGTGCGCAAGATCAGGAACACCACCAGGGCCAAGATCGGCCATGCCGGTACGCTGGACCCCCTGGCCACCGGCCTCCTCATCTGCTGCACCGGTAAAATGACCAAAAAGATCAATGAATATCAGGCGCAGGAAAAGGAATATACCGGTTCCTTCACCCTCGGCGCCACTACTCCTACCTACGATCTCGAATCCGAACCGCAGGATCACAAACCCGTGCCGGAGCTGGATAAAGCTGCGCTCCAGGAAATCGCCGGCCGGTTCACCGGCGAACTGCAGCAATTACCGCCTATTCATTCCGCCATCAAACAGAACGGCAAACCGATCTATCATCTGGCCCGTAAAGGTGTGGAAGTAAAAGTGGAACCGCGGAATATCGTGATTTATGCTTTCGAGATCACAGAAGTGGCGTTGCCGGTGGTGCATTTCAAAGTACAATGCAGTACGGGCACTTATATCCGTTCGCTGGCCAACGACTTCGGCGCGGCCGTGGGTTGTGGTGCTTACCTGAGCAGTCTTTGCCGCACCCGCATTGGTGCGTTCAAACTGGAGGATGCGATGGATGTGCAGGATTTTATTACACAGTATAAAGCAGCGCATCAGAACGGATAACCGATCGCGATGTTCCAGACAACGTTATCGCGCCGCCAGCGGCTGTCTCCCAGCGTCCACTCCCCGATATACCAGCCACTCCTGTTTTTGGTGGGATAAGGTTTTTTCAATGGAATACCCCAGTCGAAACGGATCACAAAATAGCTGAAGTCCACTCGCAAACCTGCGCCCGTACCGATCGCGAGATCACGGTAGAGATTGGAAAACTGGAATTCCGCACCGGGACGGGAAGTATCTTTCTTCAGCATCCAGATATTACCGAAGTCCAGAAAGGTAGCGCCTTTCAGATACATCGTACCGCCAAACAACCGGATGAGGTTGAAACGGTATTCCACATTGCCTTCCAGCTTGAGGTCGCCGGTCTGGTCGGGGAATATCTTGGCAGTGGCGGTGGTATCCTGGTAAGAACCCGGGCCCAGCGTACGCAACCTCCAGCCACGGATACTGTTCGGCCCGCCGGCTGTGAACTGGCGGATATAGGGCAACACGTCGCTTTGCCCATATGGAATGCCCACACCTGCATAAGCACGGGTAGCCACGGACGTTTTCGGATAATTCCAGTAATGGCGGTAGTCGGATTCCAGCCGGAAGAACTGTGATATCTTCACTTTTGACAGACTCTCGAGATTTTCCTTACCTCCCGTAACGCCGTTGATCAGACCATTAATGCCTTTCAGCCATAGACCGGATTCTTCAAATCCCATGCGGAAATAAGAGTTCTGGCGCTGATGGAAGATATCGCTGTTACTGAAAGTATACGCCACTGCTTCCCCACCCACAAAAGCCGGTTCAAAGCTTCTTTTGAGATAAGGGTTCGGGTCCACCACGGTGCTCTTGAAAGCATCATTCAACACCACTCCTACATAGTTGAGGGTAAAGGGCTTGAGGTTCCAGCGTTTGTAGATGGACTCGTTCCATTCGTAACCGAAAGCCCCGGTTACGTTACGGATATTGAACTTGTCGATCCTGCGAAGGTTATTGAACCCTGCGGAGATACGGGTTTTAGCTGTAGAGCGGTTATTCTGGCGTAGCCGGAAAGGGGTGATGAAACGGGGATAGGTCAGATCGGCATTAATACCGTATTCCTGCGCCTGCAGATCGAAATTACCGGCCGGGGTACGGATGATCTCCAATCCTGCTTTAGCCGTGATGTGCAGCTCTGTAGCGGCACGGTTCAGGTTGAAATGCCGCCATCCCAGCGTAACGGCGCTACCGCCGAAGTAATCGCTACTCGTGGTCACATCCACGTTGGCACTCAGTTCCTGTTTCTTTTTGGGCAGTAACTGGATATAGGCGTCCAGCTTCTGCACAGTATCTTTCGCTTCTTTATAGTTGATGGTGATGAACTGCCAGAGATTGAGGTCGTACAGGCGGTTCACGGTATTGTTATAATTCTGGATGGAGTATTTCTCGTTGCTACGCAACTGGATAGCCCGGGCCAGCACTCTCGGACGAATGATGTTCTCATGATACTTCATCGTGAAAACCCGCGTCTGTGTGGTATTGAAAGTAGTATCGTTCACATTGCCCTGTACGGGGAAATCCGGATAGACGTAAATCTTGTTCAGGTAAAATATTTTGGCCTGATCGTTGGCAGAATCCTCCGGCGGGCGGATGGAAAGTTCCACGTCCATCGTAGGCCGCTGACCGGCGCTCAATACCGTAGGCATACTCTCAAAGGGATTCAGCGGATCGATGAAGAGCGATTTGTTGAGGGTGTCGATCGTAAAGTCGATGAGATCCCTGCTGAACTTGTAATACCCCGCATCCCGAATGATGCGTAAGAGACGCTCTCTTTCCGCATTGAGATTGCCAGCCTTATAAGCATCGTTCACCTTCACCAGCGAGAATTTCGCCGCATCCTTTACGATCTTGGCGATAGCCGTATCCGGTATATCGTAATTGATCTTCTTGATCACGAAATTCTTGCCGGTATTCACTTTGTAGGTAACGCTGGCTTTCCGGTGCCGTATATTTTCATTGTAATCCACTGTAGCGTAAAAGTAGCCCTGGTTGTTGAGGAAGGATACCATGCGGGAAACGGACTCCTTAGTCCTGAGTGAATCATAGATCACCGGCGCATCCAGGTTCCGCTGGGCCAGCACAAGTTTCCAGAACCAGTTGCGCTTTTTTTCATAGGACTTTTGATTGTAGAGCCAGACTTTGATCCGCGTGCCGAGGAATTTCTTGTTCGGCTGCTGGAGCATGAGCGATTTGGAACTCAGATCATTCTTAATATCCGTTTTTTCATTCGAGGTCAGCGTTCCCTTGATCTCCAGGTTCGCCGAAGTGAAGAGCGTTTCATCCTTTTGCAGGTAACGGGTATTGGAACAGGCGTTCAGCAAGAGGCATACCACCACCAACACGGCTGTCAGCAGCATATTTATGCAGGATGGGTATGTATTTTTCTTCACAGACGAATTGAATTAACGGGTATCTACACTTCCCGAAACTTCGGGGCTGCTTGGCTGAATGCCGGAATTCACGTAGGTTTGACCCTATGTTATCAAAGGCGCAAATTAAATATATTCAATCATTACAGCACAAAAAATACCGTCAAAAATTTGGCCAGTTCGTAGCCGAGGGTGACAAGATCGTGCAGGAGCTGTTACAGGCTACCCGGTACGTGAAAGCCGTGTATGCCACCCGTGAGTGGCTGCTCGATCATCGCATGCTTGCCGAAAAAGCCACTGGTGTGGATGTGCTGGAAGTAGCGCCCGTGGAACTGAAACAACTTTCTTCCCTTTCCACCCCCAACCAGGCCCTGGCGCTCGTGCAGATCCCCGCTCCGGAAGCGCCTGTACTGGACGGAGCCGTGTCCCTGGCCCTGGAAACCATCCAGGACCCCGGCAATCTCGGTACCATTATTCGTATAGCCGACTGGTTTGGCGTGCGCCAGATCATTTGTTCGCCGGATTGTGCGGATGCTTACAACGCTAAAACCATCCAGGCCACCATGGGCAGCTTTATGCGCGTGCCCGTGATCGTGCATACCATCCCGGAATTGCTGGAACGGAACAGGCATATTCCCGCCTACGCCGCCACACTGCACGGTGATAATATTATCAAGATCAAAACTATCCGGGAAGGGATCATCCTCATCGGAAATGAATCCCGCGGATTGAGTGAAGAAGTGCTCAAACTGAGCAGCCATCATATTACCATTCCCCGCATCGGGCAGGCAGAATCCCTTAACGCGGCCATAGCCACCGGTATTATCTGCGGCAGGCTGCTTATTTGAACTGGATAGCTTTCACCGGCGTAATGCTCCGGATCAATAAAGAGGGGATCAGCAGGATCACCACACAGATCACCAGCGTAACAACGTTGATCAGCATCACTTTCCACCACTGTATGGCAATAGGAGCAACGGTCATATAGTAAGATTCTTCCGGCAGCTTGAAAAAACCCGTGTATTGCTGGATCAACGCCAGTCCTATCCCCAATACATTCCCGATAACGATGCCCAGCAGTACGATATACCCCGCCTGATACACAAAAACGCCCTGTATGCTGGTATTCGGCATGCCCAGGGCCTTCAGTATCCCGACCATATTCGTGCGCTCCAGGATGAGGATCAGGATAGCCGTGATCATGTTGATAATAGCCACAATAGTCATGATGATCAGGATAATGCTTTCGTTCTTGTTCTGCAATCCCAGCCAGTCGAAAATATTGGGGTACACTTCTTTCATATTGCGCACGTTCAGTTCATCGGGGATCATCTCTCCTATCTTCGTCTGCAGGCTGTCGCCCGTCCGGTAATCTTTCAGATAGATCTCATATCCCCCGATCTCATCCTGCTTCCAGTCGTTCAACCGGCGAACAAGGTTGATATCCCCGATCAGGTATGTTTTATCATATTCCTCAATACCTGTCTTGTAAATACCGCAGATGGTCAGCTTACGGGCACGGGGCGGCAGCCCGTCTCCCCGTACAAAATACACGATCACCGCATCGTTTAGCCGTAACCGTAAGAGTGCGGCGGTATTGGCGGAAACGAGTATCTCCGGCACATACCCGCTATCCTTGAACTGTACGTTTCGGCCTTCCTGTATAAAGGGTAATGGATTCCCCCGGTCGATCCCCTTGAAGATCATGCCTTCCGTTTCCCGGTCTTTTTTCACGATCACGGATTTGGTGGCGAAGTCGTGAACGGCCGTTACACCGGGTAATGTGCGAAGCCTGGCTTCCAGTTTGGGGTTGGCGGTAAAGGGGATCTGTTCGGTCAACGGACCTGCATTGACCTGGTACTGTGTAACGTGTAAATGCCCCCAGAAACTGAATATCTTTTCCGAGATCACCTGCTGGAACCCGTTGATCAACGCAGTAGCCAGAATCATCACTGCCACGCTGAATGCCGTGGCGATCACCGCTATATTGATGATGAATTTGGAAAAGGAAGAATACCGGTTAAAAGCAATCCTCCTGGCAATGAACATGGATACGCGCATGGCGCTAATTTATACAATTTAGAAATTCATTGTAAATTACAGCTATGAGATTTGCACATGTATGCTTCACCGTGATGGCCCTATTGGCATCTTTTTCCCTGCAAGCGCAGGAAAACAGGATCACGCCGGATCATATCTATCATCCGAATATCAGAACGGTTAAGCTCAACCGCATAGGGGACCCACTGTCAGCTCCTGTCATCACCCTCAATTCCGGTGACAAACTGGAACTGAATTTTGACGACCTGCAATATCAGGTGAAGAACTATTACTTCACGCTGATCCTGTGCAATGCAGACTGGACCCCCGCGCAGATCAACCCTATCGAATATCTCCGGGGATTCACCGAGAACCAGATCACGGATTATCGTTATTCCAGCATAGCTCTGCAAAAATATGTACATTACCGGGCGGAAATACCTAACAGGAACTGCACGCCTGTTAAAGGGGGGAATTATCTGTTGAAAGTTTACCTGGATAGTGATACGTCCAAACTTGCCTTCACCCGGCGCGTGCTCGTGAACAGCAACACGGCCGGTATCGGCGGGTTCATCTCCCAGCCCGTCAATCCCCGGTTCTTCAAAAACTCCCAGAAGATCAATGTTTCCGTGAATACGAAGGGCTTGAACATCCAGAATCCTTTCGATCAGCTGAAAATCGTGATCCAGCAGAATTACCGCTGGGATAATGCTATTACCGGCATCAAACCGCAATTCATCAAAGGCGATGTGATAGAATACAATGCGGAGCAGGATTGCATCTTCCCTGCCATGAAAGAATGGCGCTGGATAGACTTGCGCAGTTTTCGCCTGCAAACGGAACGGGTGCAGAAGTCGGACTACCAGCGGAACGGCACTATCGTATATGCGATGCCGGATTTCCCCAGGGATAACACCGTGTATCAGTACATCAAGGATATCAACGGGCGGTTCTTTCCCGCTACACTGGATAATTACGATCCGAACTTTGAAGGGGATTATGCGCGCGTGAACTTCGTTTTCCCGGCCAAGGAACCCTATGCCGGATACGATCTGTACATCTTCGGTGAGCTCACGGGCTATGAATGTAATACTGAAAACAAACTCACTTATAACGGTCCCCGCCAGGCTTATGAAGGAGCGCTCTTCCTGAAACAGGGCTATTACAATTACGTTTACGGTCTTATCGACCGTACAACCAACAAGTTCAGCACAGAGTTTACGGAAGGCGATTACTGGGAAACAGAGAATACCTACACCATCCTGGTCTACTTCCGCGCGCTCGGTACCCGCTTCGATGAACTGGTGGGCCAGCTGCAGCTGAATTCCCTCCTCAACCGCAGATGATCAGAGGCCTATTGACGGGTCGCTCTGATAAACACTTTGCCGCAGCTTCACAATATTGGCAGCACCTCGTTTGATGATGATACGGGTTCCGCGGTCGTATGTGAAATATCGGTAAAACCAGTTGATGAATACCACCAGCTTGTTCCGGAAGCCCATCAGGTTCAGCAAATGCACGATCATCCAGGCGATCCAGGCCAGATAGCCGCTCAGGCGCATACCGCTGAATTCCGCCACCGCCCTGTTCCGGCCGATAGTGGCCATGCTGCCGAGGTCTTTGTATTTGAAGGGTTTGAAAGCGCCGCCCTGCAGGCCCGCTTTGATATTGTGCCCCAATTGTTTCCCCTGTTGCATCGCCACCTGCGCCACCATCGGATATCCTTTAGGGAAACGGGGATCGTTGAGCATCTGCCCGATATCGCCGATGGCATAGATGTTAGTGGTACCTTCCACCAGGTTGTGATCATTTACCGTGATACGGCCGTTTGGTAAAACAACTCCTTCCGGCAGACCGCTGATCGGAAATCCTTTCACGCCCGCGGACCATAAAAGGGATTGCGTTTGGATGGTTTCTCCGTTGCTCAGCAGGAGGTTGAGCCCGTCATAATCTTTCACGGCCGTGCCCGTCATTACCTTCACACCGATGTGCTCCAGTCCCTCCGCGGTTTTCCGGCTGGAGGTTTCAGACATCGCTGCCAATACACGGGGACTCGCTTCGATCAGGTAGATATTCATCAGATGCAGCGGCAGTTCCGGGTAATCCTTAGGCAGGATGTACCGCCGCAGTTCCGCGAAAGCGCCGGCCAGCTCCACGCCTGTGGGGCCACCGCCTACCATCACGAAATTCAGCTTGGGCCGTATCTCCGATTCATCTTTCAACAGCAAACATTCTTCAAACTGTTTCAGCACATAATTCCTGATCTGCACCGCTTCTATGAGGGATTTCATACCGATGGCATGCTCCTCGATGATCTTGTTCCCGAAGAAATTGGTATTGCTGCCGGTAGCGATCACGAGATAGTTGTACCGGATGTCCCCGATATTGGTTTCCAGCACGTTCTCATCCCTGCGCACGCCCCTCACCTCCGCCATGCGGAAATGCAGGTTCTTCTGGTGTTTAAAGATTCCCCGAAGCGGGAAAGCTATGCTGTCCGGCTCCAGGCCCGCTGTGGCCACCTGGTAGAGCAATGGCTGGAAGAGATGGTAATTGTTTCTGTCCAGCAACACTACCTGTACCGGTGCGTTCCTTAAAGCCTTGGCGAGATTGATGCCTCCAAATCCCCCACCAACGATCACTACCCTGGGCCGGTCTGTATCCGGAATATTCGGTTGTATCATGACTTTTAATAATTATTATCAAAAGTACAATACTTTCAGGAAAAAATGAAAGATTAGGAGATGATAGATATCATGTTTTGCAACAAAAAGGGGGCTGTCCCTGATTTTTGGACAGCCCCCTTTTGAAGATTATTCCTGAAGCATCACTGCAAAGCCAGATACGCCGCAGTAGCCAGTAAAGATCCGATCACCGGGCCAATAACGGGGATCCAGGCATAGCTCCAGTCACTGTCCCTTTTGTTTTTAACAGGCAGGAAGAAGTGAGCGATTCTTGGGCCGAGGTCTCTCGCGGGGTTGATGGCGTACCCGGTAGGCCCGCCGAGAGAAAGTCCGATAGCCAGTACCAGCAGCGCCACGGGCAAGGCATCCACAGCTCCCAGCCCCACCTGCGGTTTGGCGATATAAAACACGCCGAAAATAAGCACGAAAGTTCCCACGATCTCGGTGATCAGATTGGGAATGGTACTGCGGATGGCGGGCGCCGTGCAAAAAACAGCCAGCTTGCTGTTCGCATCGTCCGTAGCGTCAAAATGTTGTTTATACGTGATCCATACGATGCAGGCGCCTGCAAAAGCACCCAGCAGCTGCGCAGCCATATAAACCGGCACCAGGTCCCAGGTGATATTCTTTGCAACGGCCATAGCCAGCGTTACGGCGGGATTCAGATGGGCTCCGCTGAATTTACCTACGGTAAAAACACCCACGAATACAGCCATGGCCCAGCCGAGGGTGATCACGATCCATCCGCCGTTCTGCCCCTTGTTCCTGTTAAGTACACAGTTGGCTACTACGCCGTCGCCGAGAATGATGAGCAGCGCTGTGCCGATGAATTCTGCGAGAAAAATAGACATTGTTGGTCGAGGTTTTTGAAGTGAAATTATTGCTCAGCCCAGGCTTTAGCCGCACGGATGGCGCGTTCCCAGTCTTTTGTGAGTTTGGTACGGATGCTGGTATCCATCGCCGGCGCAAAACGCGCATCTTCCTGCCACTGCTGACGGATGCTGTCAATACTGTCCCAGAAACCAGTGGCCAGTCCCGCCAGGTAAGCGGCGCCAAGTGCGGTGGTTTCTGTTACTTTCGGCCTTACAACCGTTGTGTCAAGGATATCCGCCTGGAACTGCATAAGCAGGTTGTTGGCGGTAGCGCCTCCATCTACCCGCAATTCCCGGATCTTCATACCAGCGTCCGATTCCATGGCCTTGAGCACATCCATCGTCTGATAAGCGATACTGTCCAGCGCAGCACGGGCGATATGTGCATCCCTCGTGCCACGGGTCATCCCTACGAGCGTCCCGCGGGCATACTGGTTCCAGTGCGGCGCACCAAGCCCTGCAAACGCCGGCACCATATACACGCCATCCGTATCTTTCACGGAAGCGGCCAGTGCCTCCACATCTGCGGAATGGCGGATGATCCCCAATCCGTCCCGCAGCCATTGTACAACCGCCCCGCCAATAAAGATACTGCCTTCCAGCGCATAATGTGTAGTGTTGCCGATCCGCCAGGCGATTGTAGTGAGCAGGTTGTTGGCAGATTGAATCGCTTTCTCTCCGGTATTAAGCATCATGAAACAGCCAGTGCCATAGGTGTTCTTTACCATGCCGGGCTCAATGCACATCTGCCCGAACAAAGCCGCCTGCTGATCCCCGGCAATACCTGCAATAGGAATGTTGTAAGGAGTGAGGGTGGCTTCGGTATGACCGTATATTTCACTGGAAGCACGCACTTCAGGCAGCATGGATGCAGGAATATCCATCAGTTTGAGCAGACTTTCATCCCATTGCTGTGTGTGAATATTGTACAGCATGGTACGGGAAGCATTGCTCACATCCGTCACGTGCAGTTTCCCCTTGGTAAAATTCCAGATCAGCCAGGTGTCCACAGTACCAAACGCCAATTCCCCTGCCCTGGCCTTTTCACGGGCACCGGCTACATTATCCAGTATCCATTTTACTTTGGTGCCGGAGAAATAGGCATCCACGATCAATCCTGTTTTGGAACGGATATCTTCCGCGAGACCTTTACTGCGCAATTCATCGCAGTAGGCCGCGGTACGCCGGTCCTGCCACACAATGGCATTATACAAAGGCTTACCCGTCTTACGATCCCAAACGACGGTGGTTTCCCGCTGATTGGTAATGCCCATCGCTGCGATCTGATCGCCCGTAGTCCCCGCCTTCACAATCACTTCCGCCGCAACGCCGGCCTGCGTGGTCCATATCTCGTGCGGATCATGTTCCACCCATCCCGGTTGCGGGTAAATCTGCCTGAATTCTTTTTGTGAAACAGCTACGATGTTCCCCTCATGATTGAAGATAATAGCGCGGGAGCTGGTGGTTCCCTGATCCAGGGCCATGATGAATTGTGCTTTCATTTGTATTGTTTAACGTGGTACCTAGCTTTACGAGGTAGTAAATGTAGAAATTTAAAATTAAAAGTAAAAAATAAAAAGGGAGAAATACCGCCGTCGGATACTTCTCCCTTTTATGAGATATCAATTTCTTAGTTGCTTACATTTTCTTCGCGTCTTCCAGGAACTTGGCCAGGCCGATGTCCGTCAAAGGATGTTTCAGCAGACCAAGGATGGAATCCAGCGGACAGGTACATACATCCGCTCCGCTTTCCGCGCATTTCACGATATGAAGAGCACTGCGGATGGAAGCAGCCAGTACTTCCGTTTTGAAACCCTGTATGCTGTAGATCTGCGCGATCTGTGCGATGAGTTCTATACCGTCCCAGTTACTGTCGTCAATACGGCCGATGAAAGGGGATACATAAGCAGCTCCGGCTTTAGCGGCCAGAATGGCCTGTCCTGCTGAAAACACCAGCGTACAGTTGGTACGAATGCCGTTCTCACTGAACCAGTTGATAGCTTTCACGCCATCCTTGATCATCGGCACTTTCACCACGATGTTCGGATGAATGGCGGCCAGCTTCTTTCCTTCTTCCACAATGCCTTTGAAGTCTGTAGATAACACTTCCGCACTTACGTCGCCGGATACCATTTCACAGATCGTTTCATAATGCTTCATGATAGCCGCTTCGCCTTTGATGCCTTCTTTGGCCATAAGGGAAGGATTGGTGGTAACGCCGTCCAGGATACCCAGGTCGTGCGCTTCCTGGATCTGTGCCAGATTTGCCGTATCAATAAAGAATTTCATTGTCGAATATTTTTGATGTGAGGATCAGACGAATTTCGGGAAAAGTGGAGAGAACTTTCTGCCATGTATAAAATAAAAAATGGCAAGTTACTTATATCGCACCGCTACAACCGCCTACCCTTGCTACATTCCTGTCCTGGGGGAGTTCAGCAGGAGCTGGTCGTATAAGACTTGCCGGTGCAAAGATAATCGAATGGTTATTAAATTGCAAATTTTAAATGACTGTTCATTTTTCGGTAAACGCCGCGAGATTCTTTAAAGTAGAAGAGATGCCCTGATAGTGGTCCTCCGGCCGTATACCGGATGGAACGTTCGAACAGGCAATGGTAACTTCGGTGCCGCCGGATACAGGAACAAGAGTGGTGGTAATGATCATGGTGCCCGCAAAAGCAGGATCATCCGATTCAAATTCAGCAGCCTCCACCACTCTTTCATCTTCCATCAGTTCTACAAACCGCACTGTCGCCACATCTGTGTCTCCGGATGTTTTGCCCTGCAATGCATGATCGGTATTATTGTAAACAAGCGCCATCCGAAAGATCCCCTCAACCCTCGGATCAAACTCGTACATCACGCCATGCATACCCTCCGGCGGCCGCCACACGATCATCGCTGCAGGATCGAGCAATGCGCGGTAGATCACCTGCGGCGATGCCCTGATGATCCGGGAAGCTTTGTCAATTCTCTCCATGGCTTTTCTTCTTTTTCGTGTTTTTCCTGAAAAGGTCTTTCTCATTCCTGATGATCAACGATTCATCGTCAGACGCCTGCTTTACCGGTATCTCGGATTCTGCGTTGATACCGGCATTCCCCCTGTAAACTGCCTTCACGTTGATCTGCTGCGTAACATGGTCGTCAAGCGGAATGAGCAGATCCTGCCCGAGGATCGATCCTTTATCCGTATACAGCTTTACTCTCGCCGTATCCAGCGGATAGATCCGGCCGCTGTTGTAAATGCCTTCTACGTTAAGATAAAAGCGGATACCACGTTTGAGACTGTCTGTATAATGATGGAAGCGGATAGCGGTCAGGTAGGGCAGCTGCAGGAATACCTCATGCTGCTTACGGGGATCATCTTCCAGTGTTACCAGCAGGCGCATGCGATAGTTGTCCGGGCGGATGCGGTTCCTGTTAAAACGCAGTACACCGTTATTACATTCACCATCCGGTGTTTCCACCCTCACCCTGCTCCAGTGATAATCTCCCTTGAGCAAACCGGTCGTCTTCCGTACACTTCCGTCCGCATACGTGATCATGAATCCTATAGGCGTTACGCTATATAACTCCGCCACGGAATTGGAATCATACACCGCATCGATGCGGGAAACTTCCTTTTGCTGCGCCAGCGCGGGAAGCGCAAATAATATCAGGAGAAATGTTCTCAACATACTTCACTTTTGCTAAAACCATTCCAAATTTAAGGATTAGCCCTCGTATGCGCACAATGGAAAAAATTTCTATTTTCACGGAATTTTAGGAGCGCATGTCATTACCACAACATACCGACGCCACCCTTCGCTACCAGCAGCAGGTGGACAATTCAAAGAACTACGTATTGCCGTTCATACGGCAGGAATTCCCTGCCCTGGAAGGCCTGCGCGTGATGGAGATCGGCTGCGGCGAAGGCGGTGTGCTCACTCCTTTCCTGGAAGCAGGCTGCCGCTGCGTGGGAGTCGATCTCTTCCCCGAGCGCATCGAGCTGGCAAAAGGGTTCCTGGGGAATTATGTGGAGAACGGGCAATTGCAGCTGATCGCAAAGAATATCTACGATGTGGATTTTTTCGGGGAGTTCCAGCATGCATTCGATCTGATCATTCTGAAAGATGCTATCGAGCATATTCCGGATCAGGATAAACTGATCGCCTACCTGAAGAACCTGCTGACGGTACGGGGACAGGTATACTTCGGTTTTCCGCCCTGGTATATGCCGCACGGCGGGCATCAACAGATATGCCAGAGCAGGGTGCTCAGCTTCATGCCTTATATCCACTTGTTACCCCGACCGCTATATCGGGGACTGCTCAAGGCTTTCGGGGAGCACGACGGTACCATTAAAGAATTGATGGAGCTCGTGGATACAGGTATTTCCATTGAAAGGTTCGAGAAGATCGCAGGGCAAACCGGTTACCATATCACGCAAAGAAAATATTACCTCATCAACCCGATATACAAGTACAAGTTCAAACTCAAGCCCAGAGAGCAATTTAGCTGGCTGAAAGGCATTCCCTTCGTGCGGAATTTCTTCACCACCTGTATGTACTATCTCATCCGGCCGAACAACTGACCGGCTCAGCCGGCGTTCCATATCTCCCAGGAAGCTTCCGCCTGGAGAATGAGCATTTCATGTCCGTTCTTTACCGTAGCGCCCTGCGTGGCGCCGTTCTGCATAAATCGTGTTTCGGCAGGATTGTAAATAAGATCGTAGAGCAGATGTGATGTGTTGATAAACTGGTAAGGGACAGGCGGGGCTTCTTCCACATTCGGATACATGCCTACCGGCGTGGTATTGATGATCAGCGGGTGCGAGCGGATCACGGACTCATCAATCTTTTCATAAGGGATCGTACCTTCAAGATGCTTGCGGCTCACTTCCGTGAAGGGAATACCCAGCTGTTGCAGGCTGAACTTCACAGCCTTGGCGGCGCCACCTGCACCGAGGATCAACGCACGGTTATGGTGTGGTTGCAGCAGCGGCTCCAGCGAGCGCTGAAATCCGATCACATCCGTGTTATGGCCGGTGAGCCTGTCCCCTTGCTTCCGCACACAATTCACTGCCCCAATGGCTTTCGCGGCTTCGCTAAGTTCATGCAGGAATGGGATTACGGCCTGCTTGTAAGGAATGGTCACGTTGAGGCCTTCCAACAGCGGGTTCTCTTTCCATAATGCGGGGAAAAGTGCAATATCCGGGATCGGGAAGTTTTCATAGACACAACCGGAAATGTTCTCTCGTTGGAACTTTTCAGCGAAAAACCCTTTGGAAAAGGAATGGGAAAGCGGGAAACCGATAAGGCCGAATAAACGCATGAGATGTTATTACGGATCACAGGTGATCCTGCGCGGATCACCTGTGATCAGATTGACTATTCTTTATCCAGGAACAGATGAAAGGTATCTCCGCGAAGCCCTACACGCATGGCTTCCAGGGGAATCACCTCGTGGGGCGCCAGGTTGCCGAGGTTGGCATTGCAGCCCACCAGCTCCAGGAAATACAACTGCTGGTCTTTTTGCGGCGCTTCCCAGATGATCTTCTCTGCGGGTATCTGTGTGAGTATCTCCTGTACCAGACCTTCCCGCACCTCGCCGGTGCCGCGATAGATGCCCACGTTACCGCCCTCGCGCGCTTCCGCGATCACGTAACTGGCGCCGGCAGCAAGCTCGGCACGCATCAGCTCGATCCATTTGTAAGGCGGAATAATGTGCTCGGCGTCTTTGGAGCCCACTTCGCTCAATACGAGACCATGCTTAGTCAGTTTCTCGATGTAGCCGCATTTCTCTGCATGCGGAATGGTAATGGAACCGTCCGAAACTTCCATGTACGTAATGCCGTAATCCTTGATCACTTTTACATACTCATCAAACTGGTTCCGGATCAGGAAAGCTTCAAACAAAGTACCACCGAAATAAACGGGGATGTTGGCAGACTGGTACAGCTCGATTTTTTGGCGCAGATTAGGCGTAACGAAAGAGGTGCCAAACCCCAGCTTAACGATGTCTACATGTGGTGATGCCGCGGATAAAAAGTTCTTCGCTTCTTCTACGCTCAAGCCTTTGTCCATCACCATGGTGAGTCCATGGTTGCGCGGCTTGCCTGTTCTTTCAGGGATTTGCGTCAGATTAAAATTCATTTTTCACGATTTTAATTCTTCTGAATGGTCATTTCCACCAACCTCCATACAAAGCTATGCCTACCTGTAATTAAATTGGCGCTGTTAAAAAACCCCGCAAAAATAAGAAGTAATAACGATAGAAGAAGCAAAAAATGACTACCGTTTACGGCGGTACCGGCCGATAAGGTCAACCACGCTGGTATGCCGGAGGATGGAAGGATCCAGCTCCACTATTTTCTTCACCTGCCTTGGATGTAACTGAAGGGCAGTTTCCAGCTGCAGCAGCCCTTCCTTGGTTTTCCCGATAGCGATCAGCATGGCGGCGCGGTAATACTGGAATACCGGCTTGCGGCCGATCTTGGCCTCTACGGCATCCAGCTGGCTAAGCGCTTCTTCCACATGACCGGCGGCATAAAGGCCACGGATAAACTCTTTCCAGGCCTGGGCGCTGTTCGGGCGGATGCGCACGGCATTGAGGAAATGCACCAGCGCCTCTTTATCGCTGCCTATCTGGAGATAGCACTGGCCCAGTGTAATATTGTATTCCGCGCTGTGCTTGTTGATGCGCAAAGCGGACTGGAGGGATTTAATGGCATTTTCCCAGTTCTCTTCCGTCATGTACGCCTTCGCGATCTTGAGATACAGCTTGTCGTCATTCGGACTGAGGTGGGAGGCCTTACGATAGTAATACCGGGCCTGCGTGAACTTCCGCATCTTCTCATAGCAATGCCCGATGGCTTCATAGATCACATCTTCCGGCTTGGCCACCTCCAAATGCTTCTGCAGCACTTCAATGGCTTCGTTGTACTTACGGAGATGAATATACGCATCACCCATGTTGCGGTAGGCATAGTCAAACCGCTCATCGATCACTACGGCGTACTGATAGGCGTCTATGGCTTTTTCATAGAGCTTCAGGCCCTGGTAGGCCGTACCGAGGTTGAACCAGGCCAGCTGGTTGTAAGGATGTTCGTTGATGATGTTCGTATGCAGGCGGATACTTTCTTCATTCCGGCCCGTGAATTCAGTCCAGAAGCAGATCTTGTGCAAAGCCTCCTCGTTGTTGGGATCGTATTCCAGCAACATTTTAAGGCAATCGAACACTTTCTCAAACTCTTCCCAGTCGTCATACACATCCGCCAGTTCCAGCAACAGGTCCGTACGATCGTCCCCGTCGAAGATGCGGATCTGCTCTTCCAGGAGGGCGGCGGCCTTTTCATGCTGGTTCATGGCCAGGTAAACGTCTGTTTTGAGTATATACAGGTTGATATCGTTACTGTCCAGCAATGCGGCCTTTTCGAGCAGCTGCAGGGCTTCACGGTATTTCTTGGTTTCAATAAGAAGGGCTGATTTCTTGAGGAGCAGTGCGGAGGAGAATGGGAACTGCTCGATGGCGATCTCTACGGCCTGAAGCGCATTGTTCAATTCATCGTGCTCGTCGTAGTAGTCAATGATCTGTTCAAAGGAATCCTCGTCCAGAAAGGCGTGGGAGCGGCCTTCCTTTAGATTCTCAAATTGCTGAAGCAAGTCCCTCAAATCTTCAAAATCCTCGTTAAACTCGTTAAATGATGGGAAATCGTGATTCATTGATGTAAATATATGGGATTTTGCTGCTGTCACCAAACAACCCGTTTTTTGCCGCTTGTGTATTTTTTAACATTTTATTAAGATAACTTGGTAAATTGCTTTAAGATTCCGTTATGATAGATGAATTTTTCGTATATTTGCATTTACAATGAAAAAGATTCAGCACATAATTCAAACATTTTCATTGTCTTGCCTGATGGTGAGTGCTTTGTTCATGCTTGCACCAAAGGTACAGGCCAATGATCTGGGCGGTAATTTGGACAACAACAACGACAAGGTTGTGGTGAAAAAGACGGAAACACATTACAACCTCACCGCCATGCCCAAAACGACCCTTAGCCTGGATGCAGGCTTCAAGGCCAGCGGCATCCTGAAAACCGATTTCAACCTGAGTTCCAACAATACGCTGAGTGTAAAGTCAGTGATGACTTTCAAGAAGGGTAATGTTACTTATATCGTGCCTTACGTAGTACAGGTTCAGGAACCACCTCTCCCCACGATGCGATATCATCAGCTGCAGTTCAAACTGCCGTTCAGGAGGGATTAAACTTCATTTTTGAAAAGAGATTTTATAAGAAAAGGCCGCTCATATGAACGGCCTTTCTTGTTTTTATCCGACATCATTTGTATCTACCCCCTGATCTTCTTCAACTCTTCCTGCGTGATCTCCTTGTACCCCTTCGGCACATCAAATACAGAGGCCGGCACGGGACTCAGGTCTACTTTCGTGGCTACTGCTCTCATCTTGGCCCCGGCCTTGATCACGATCTCAAATTCCAACGGAATCCCTTTGAGGTTCATGAACCGGCGATTGTAATATTTGTTCTCCGGCACAATGTCCGTCGTGTAATACACATCAAAGGTGCTGCCATCTTCCATCTTACCAATGGCCTTGCGGCATTTATACCCGGCTATCTCACGGGTCTCGTTCTGGTCCGTGAACTGGGTACTTTGGTAGCGCTTCATATCCTGCTCATATACCTTTTTGTCTGAGCGGATCAGGTACTTATCCCCATGATTGTCCATCAGCGTCACAACCGTCTCGTCCTTTGCGTTGATCAGGTAGATGTAATTCACGACGTTGAAGTTCATGTCTATCCGGCTGAGGTTGCCGCGGATGTACTGGGTCATGTTGCTGCCGGCGAACATCGCCTCCATCTGGAGCTGCTCGGGCGGAAGTTCTACCTTATAAGTAATCCTGACATCCGATATGGTCTTCTGAGCCAGCAACGGTGTGGTTATTCCTGCCAGACAGGCTATCATCCATCCGCTTATCCGTAACAATTTTCGCATAATGGTTTTGTTAACATAGGTATGACTGAAAATTCTGTGCCAAAGCTGTTAAATCCTCTACCAGTCTGGCTTTTGCTTATTTAAAAAAGCAGCAATCCCCTTGTGGCAGTCCGGGTGCTGGCGGGTTTCCGCATTGGCTCTCGCAGCTGCTTCCAATGCCTCCGGCAACGGGCGCTCCAAAGCTTCCCGCACCAGTTCTTTGGTGACTTTCAGGGAGTTAGCGGATGTTTCGTTGCAAAGGCTGACAGCCAGCGCCGTCACTTCTTCCCGTATCCGGTCTTCCGGGATCACCCCGTTGATCAGTCCCTGTTGTACGGCCTTTTCGGCGGAAATCAGTTGTCCGGTCAGCAAAAGCTCTCTGGCACGCCCCTCCCCGATCTTCCTGACCAGGAAAACACTGACCAGGGCGGGAACAAAACCGATCCTGACTTCGGTATATCCGAACCGTGCAGAGGGCACGGCGTAGCTCAGGTCCGCCACAGAAGCCAATCCGCATCCACCTGCAATCGCATCTCCTTCTATCCGGGCTATCACCACCTTCTCCAAAGAATAAATTTCCTGGAGCAGCACCATCAGCTCCCGGGTATCTGCGAGGTTCTCTTCGAAATTATTGCGTTGCAGCTGCTGCAGGTATTCCAGATCGGCACCCGCACAAAATGCCTTTCCATTGGCCGCAAGGATGATCACTTTCACCCGGCTATCCGCCTCTGCCTGGATAAAAGCGTGCCGCAATTCACGGACGATCTCCCCGTTGAGGGCATTGCGCTTCTCCGGGCGGTTCAGCGTGATGGTGGCGATACGGTCCGAGACCAGGTATGTTATTCCGGACATATTCCAAATGTAAGCCAATTAATTTTAACGATTATTGATGATGTATAATGAATTGTAAATTAAAAGCCTCTGTGGGTTTCTATCCCCACAGAGGCTTTCAGTCATTATAATCCGCTTATTTCGTCACTTCTTCGATCACCTTCCCTACCGTTCCATTTGGCATCTGGATGCGCAACATGGCGGCAATGGTGGGTGCAATATCAGTCATGGCAGTAGTACGGTTGGTTTTACCATGGCGAATACCCCATCCCATCCACACCAGCGGGATGTGCGCGTCATAGGGGTTCCAGAGACCGTGCGTGGTGCCGGTTTTACCGCCGTCCAGCCAGCCGGGTTGCAATACCAGCATGATATCGCCGCTGCGCTGTACGTTATATCCGTTCGTCATCATGGATTTTTGCGGCTCCGGCAATGCCGTTATCGCAATGTTGTGCAGATCAAACGCATTGGCAATACCGGGCCATTTGAGGGACTGGGCAATAATCCAGTCTTTCACTTCCTTCAATTTGCCGGCTTTCTCCAGTCCTTCGTTATCCAGTGTGAACTGGTAATTGTAGGAAGCCTGGATAGCTTTTTTGATGCCGAATTCCTTTTCGATCTTTTCGTTCAGTGTTTTCACCATTGCGGCGTCATCCCAGGTGCCGTTGGGTATCCGGTTCTCTTCGAGAAAGCCGGGCACATGCGCCACACCATGGTCTGCCGTGATGAAAAAGAGCCACTGGCCTTTTCCCACTTTCTCGTCCAGGTATTTGAAAAAAGCAGCCAGATCCTTGTCCAGACGCAGGTAGGTATCTTCGATCTCCACAGAATTAGGACCGTGCTGATGCCCAACATAGTCGGTGGAGGAAAGGCTCACTGCGAGGAAATCCGTTTCAGGTCCCTTTCCGAGTTCATGGCCTTCGAGCGCTTTTTTGGCGAATTCGAGGGTGAAGGTGTTCCCGAAAGGCGTGGAAGAAAGGATGCCGAAGCTGTTCCCCATGGTTCCGGCCAGGTTGTGCGGAAAAGAAGTGTTATTCTGTCCTTTGAAGCGGCCTTCGTAGGGCTTTTCATCGGCCGTGCTCTGGATGTAGGTGTTGATGGGATACAAGGTGGTCCAGGGCTGGGAGAGGTACTTTGCCGGCAGCTTCTGGCTGTTAAAAGTGTTCACCCATGCCGGAAGGCTGTTCATGTAAAAAGAACTGGTCATGAAGTTACCGGTGGCGCCATCGTACCAGTAAGCGGCATTGGCACTATGGCCTGCCGGGAGGATCGCGCCGCGGTCTTTGATGGCAATGCCCACTACCTTGCTCCGGAAGTTGGTAGCCAGGCGCAGTTCGTCGGTGATAGTGGTGGTGAGCATGTTACGGGGACTCATCCGTCCGGCCCCGTCGCTGCCGCCCACTGCCGTAGCCGTAGAATCATCCGTGCAATACACACTGTGGCCGGAGGCCCTGTTATACCAGGCATTTCCGATAATGCCGTGAATGGCCGGTACGGAGCCCGTATAGGCACAGGTATGGCCGCAGGCGGTAATAGTAGGCGTATAGGGGATCAGCGTATTTTCGCAGGAAAAACCCTCATTTATGAGGCGTTTAAACCCATCGTTGGTATATCGGTCATAATAACGGTAGAGAAAATCCCATCTCATCTGGTCCACCACCATTCCAACCACAAGTTTGGGACGATCTATCGCCTTTTGGGCTTTCTTTCCATAGTTGGGAGGAAAACCGGTAACGGGATGGGTGGCCTTTTGTCCAAATACCACCGGCGCCGCCAAAAGGAGCATGACGGTCAAAGATTTAATACGACTCATATACATCATTGATTTGTTCCTTATTTTGTCTCCGTTCGTAACGTGGAAAAATTTGCGGCATAAAAGTAACCTAAGTTTACAAAAAATAATATTTTAATACCTTTGTGTGCGAATTTTAATTACATCTTAACTCACATGGATATATTCGAGAAACTGCTGAAGCATATGGGTCCTATCGGAGAGCACTCCGACAGAGCCCACGGTTATTTCGCTTTCCCCAAGCTGGAAGGTGAGATAGGTCCCCGCATGAAGTTCCGGGGCAAGGAAAAGATCGTTTGGAGCCTGAACAACTATCTGGGCCTGGCTAACCTCCCGGAAGTTCGTGCAACGGATGCGAAGGCTGCGGCGGATTTTGGACTGGCGGCTCCGATGGGAGCGCGCATGATGAGCGGCAACACCAATTATCATGAGCAGCTGGAAAAAGAGCTGAGCGATTATATGGGCAAGGAAGACACTACCCTGCTCAACTATGGCTATCAGGGCATTATGAGCGCTATCGACGCCATCTGTAATCGTCGCGATGTGATCGTATACGATGCGGAATGCCATGCTTCCATTATCGACGGCCTGCGTTTGCATCAGGGACATCGTTACGTGTTCAAGCATAACGACATCGAAGATTGTGAAAAACAGTTGAAGCGCGCAGTGGAAATGTGTAAGACCACTGGGGGAGGGATTCTCGTGGTGACAGAAGGCGTGTTCGGTATGGCCGGTGATCAGGGAAAACTGAAAGAGATCGCCGCATTGAAAGACAGATATGAATTCCGCCTGATGGTGGATGATGCGCACGGGTTCGGCACAATGGGCAAAACCGGCGCCGGTACCGGGGAAGAGCAGGGAGTACAGAATAAGATCGATCTCCTGTTCAATACCTTCGCAAAATCCGGAGCCTCCATTGGCGCATTCATGAGCGGCGACAAGGCTATCATCAACTATCTGCGCTATAACATGCGTTCCCAGATCTTCGCAAAATCAATTCCCCTGCCTATCGTGATCGGCCACCTCAAGCGGGTGCAGCTGATGCGTCAGCAACCGGAACTGAAAGCCAAACTGTGGAGTAATGTGAACAAACTGCAACAGGGACTGCGGGACAGAGGCTTCGATATCGGCAGAACCAATTCTCCGGTAACGCCGATTTATCTTCAGGGCGACATTCCGGAAGCTACAGCTATGTGCCTGGACCTGCGCGAAAATTATAATATTTTCTGCTCCATCGTAGTGTACCCGGTGATCCCGAAAGGGCAGATCATCTATCGCCTGATCCCCACTGCTGCGCACTCCGATGAAGACATCGAGCTGACGCTGAAAGCGTTCACTGAAACAAAACAAAAGCTGGATCAGAAAGCTTATGCAGTAGCGGAAATACCGATGGTATAGACGTAGTAGAACAGCTTGAAAATATTAAGAGCATCCTGAGAAGGGTGCTCTTTTTTTATTTATCTGACTTTGTGGCAAAAAAAGAGGGCTGATGGTTAGTCAGCCCTTGCAAACAAATCGTTCTTTCACTAGGTGTAATACATGATCTTTAAAGAAGCGATCGTTCAGTAGGACATGGTAATCGAAAAAAGTTTGGGCTATCATAGAACGTGGAATACAAACTGTATTCCGTCAATATTTTATGATAAATCAGTTTAATTAAATTTCTTCCGGGGATTTTGTAATGACCTGACCCACAACGCTATCTCGAACTGCCAAGCTGCCAAAACTGCATATGTCAAAAGTAACGTACTTCTATTGCAATTCCATCCCACGAAAGTTGTATTTCGTTAACACCTTGTTAAAAAATGAGCAATTCCCCCGGTTGGGGGAGCAATTTTGTTAACGGTTTCTCGCCTTGTCCGGTGGGATATTCCGGGCACTTCGCATAAGTTCATGCTTACCAGTGGCCTTTCTCTAAGGCAACGCAAGTTAACATATGAGCATATTCATCCATAAAAAAAGCAGTTGCATTTACACAACTGCTTTTTATCGGAAATAATATAACGGATACTACAGATGATGCTCCAACGCTACATCGTACTTCTCTTTCCAGGAAGCTACCGTACCCCAGTCTTCTCCATCCACTGCGATCCCCTCTCCTTTCACTACACCGATCTTCTCATAGCGTACGGAATGGTTGGAGGCATCAACGAGGCTGTGCATGAGGGCTTCAAATTTGTCTTTGTCGGCCGGACTAACGCTCACCACTACACGACTCTGGGCTTCACCGAACAGGTATGCATCTTTGCGGAACTGTTTGCTGGTATGCATTTCAAAGCCCAGTCCACG
Source organism: Chitinophaga niabensis (assembly GCA_017849435.1). Taxonomy (GTDB): domain Bacteria; phylum Bacteroidota; class Bacteroidia; order Chitinophagales; family Chitinophagaceae; genus Chitinophaga; species Chitinophaga niabensis_A. The sequence continues at coordinate 56,848 of JAFIGY010000015.1, read as the reverse complement.
GCCCATCGCGCTCTCGAGCATCGTCGTGAGCAATCCGCCCTCGCTCACGTCGTGTGCGGACTGGATCAGTTTGGCTTTGATCAGCTTCGTGACCGCCTGTTGCAGCTGATGCTCCTCTTCCAGGTTGAAATGCGGAGCAGGACTGTATTCCACACCGATCAGCTTGTGGAGATATTCTGAGCTGTTGATATCATTGTAGCTGCGGCCAACCAGATATACCAGGTCGCCGGACTGTTTGAAATCGAGGGTCATGCGCTGATCCATGGAATCCAGCACACCCAGCATGCCGATCGTTGGCGTCGGATAAACCGGACCTTCGGGTGACTGGTTGTAGAAGCTCACATTACCGCCGGTAACGGGCGTATTGAACTTACGGCAGGCCTCGCCCATCCCTTTGATGGCATGTACAAACTGATAGTATACTTCAGGATCATAAGGATTGCCGAAGTTGAGGCAGTTGGTAATGGCCACCGGTTCGCCGCCGCTGCACACAATGTTACGGGCTGCTTCGGCCACGGCGATCTGCCCACCCGCATGCGGATCCGCATGCACATAGCGGCTGTTGCAATCCGTTGTAAGCGCGAGCGCTTTGCGCGTGCCTTTAACAACCACGATAGCTGCGTCGCTGGGGGCGTTAGTGCTGGCGTTAGCAGTGCCTACCATGCTGTCGTATTGCGTGTATACCCAACGTTTGGAAGCGATGTTCGGTAATTGTATGATCTTTTCAGCGATGGCTTTTCCGTGCGTAATATCGGGGATATTCTGGATATCAAATGCCTTGATCTTCTCGAAATATTTGGGCTCCACATAAGCGCGGTGGTATTGCGGCGCGCCGCCACCAAGCACCAGGCTTTCCGCAGGTACTTCTGCCTCAAGGTGGCCGTTCATATAGAAACGCAGCACGGGCTCTTTCGTTACCTCACCGATCTGCACACAGTGAAGATCCCATTTGTCGAAAATATCCAGCACCTCTTTCTCACGGCCTTTGTGAATAACGATGAGCATCCGCTCCTGACTTTCAGAAAGCAGCATTTCCCATCCTTTCATATGCTGTTGACGGGTAGGTACCTTATCCAGATGGATGTTCATACCGTGACCGCCTTTGGCACTCATTTCTGCAGTGGAGCAGGTGATACCGGCTGCGCCCATATCCTGCATGCCTACCAGCGCATTCGTTTTCACCACTTCCAGGCAGGCCTCCAGGAGCTTCTTTTCCTGGAAAGGATCCCCCACCTGTACCGCCGGGAGATCTTTCGCACTTTCCTCTGTAATGTCTGCAGACGCAAAAGATGCGCCGCCGATACCATCTTTACCGGTAGCGGAACCCACGATGAATACGGGATTCCCTTCTCCATGAGAAGTAGCGGACACCATAGTACCTACTTTCAGTACCCCTACGCTCATGGCGTTCACCAGCGGGTTGGTGCCGTAGCAGTCTTCAAAATATACTTCGCCGCCTACAGTAGGTACACCAAAACAGTTGCCGTAATGGCCAATGCCGTCTACCACACCTTTCAGCAGATGTTGTGTTTTCTTGTCTTTAATATTACCAAAGCGCAAAGAGTTCAGCGCTGCGATCGGGCGGGCACCCATGGTAAAGATATCACGGTGTATCCCGCCAACGCCGGTAGCCGCACCCTGAAAAGGTTCCAGGGCGGAAGGGTGGTTGTGGGATTCGATCTTGAACACGCAGGCCCATCCGTCCCCAATGTCAACAAGACCTGCATTCTCTTCACCAGCTTTCACCAGCAGCCGTCCACCTTCGCGGGGTAGGCTCTTCAGCCAGACGATGGAGTTTTTGTAGCTGCAATGCTCACTCCACATCACAGAGTACATGCTGAGTTCCGTAAAATTCGGCGTGCGGCCAAGGATGGATTTTATTCTTTCGTATTCGTCTGCGGTAAGTCCTAACTGCTCGGCAGTTTCTACTGTGGTTTGCATGTATAGATGAAGATTTAAAAAGAAGATGCGAAATTACATAGTTTTCCTGCAATTGACAAGAAATGACTCGCAGGGCGAATATTTATATAATAATATTTTTAATATATCAGTTTCAAGGTATCTCGCCCCCAAATATTTACTGAAAAATTAAAAATATAAGGTTTTTTCTGGGCAATTGCAATTTTTTGGTTAAAAAATGATCTGGTTCTTGTATTTTTCATCATTCTGACGTTTTTTTGTGGAAAATATTTCACATCATGCAATCGTTACGCTTTCAGGCGCTGGAAAATCTCACCGGCGTTGATTTCAAAGTAAAGCCCGAACTGAATGGCAAAATCACAGACGTGTTCGGCAGCAATGTGTTTACCGGCAAAGTTATGCGGGAACACCTCAGCGATGAGGCTTATAAGAGCCTGATGAATTCCATCAAAGGCGGCAATAAGATCGAGCGCAAGATGGCTGAGCAGATTGCGTCGGGACTGAAAGCCTGGGCAATGAAAAAAGGTGTAACCCACTATACCCACTGGTTCCAGCCCCTCACCGGCACCACCGCTGAAAAGCACGACTCTTTCTTCACGATCAAGGGAGACGGTTCCAGCATCGAAACTTTCGACGGAGACGCACTGGTTCAACAAGAGCCCGATGCATCCAGCTTCCCGAATGGTGGTATCCGCGCCACTTTTGAAGCGCGTGGCTACACAGCGTGGGATCCTTCTTCTCCGGCCTTCATCATCGAACAAGGCACCGGTAAAACCCTCTGCATCCCCACGATCTTCGTAGCATATACCGGCGAATCCCTGGACTATAAAGCACCGCTGCTGAAAGCGCTGTCTGCCCTGGATAAAGCCGCTGTAGATGTATGCAATTACTTCGATAAAAATGTTACCAAAGTTACTGCCACCCTCGGTTGGGAACAGGAATATTTCATGATCGACGAAGGACTGGCCAATGCCCGTCCTGACCTGCTGCTCGCAGGCCGTACCGTTGTAGGTCACGCGCCCGCAAAGGGGCAACAGCTGGAAGATCACTATTTCGGTGCTATTCCCGAGCGCGTATACACTTTCATGCGTGATTTCGAAGAGGAATCCTACAAGCTGGGCATCCCCCTGAGAACACGCCACAATGAAGTAGCGCCCGCCCAGTTCGAGTGCGCGCCGATCTTCGAAGAAGTGAACATCGCCGTGGACCACAACTCCCTGCTGATGGACGTGATGAGCAAAGTAGCCAAACGCCACAAGCTGAAAGTACTGCTGCACGAAAAACCCTTCGCAGGCATCAACGGTTCCGGCAAACACAACAACTGGTCACTCGCTACCGATACCGGTGTGAACCTGCTGGCTCCCGGCAAAACGCCGAAAACCAACCTGATGTTCCTCACCTTCTTTGTGAACACCATCAAGGCCGTCCACGATTATTCCGATCTGCTGCGCGCTGCTATCGCGTCTCCGAGCAACGACTTCCGCCTCGGTGCAAACGAAGCTCCCCCGGCTATCATCTCCGTATTCACCGGTAAATACCTTTCTGAAGTGATTCAGGAAGTAAAGAGCCGTGTAAATAATAAATTCGACGAACAGGACGAAGCGATTCTGAAACTGGACCTGCACCGTCACATTCCGGAACTGCTGCTGGACAATACCGATCGTAACCGTACTTCTCCGTTCGCCTTCACCGGCAACAAGTTCGAGTTCCGCGCCGTAGGTTCTTCCGCAAACTGCGCTTCCGCAATGACCGTACTGAACACGATCATGGCTAAAACCCTCACCGATTTCAAGATCGAAGTGGATGGCCTGATCGAGAAAGGCGAAAAGAAAGAGATCGCAATCATGCAAACACTCCGCAAATACATCGTTGAATCCGAGAAGATCCTCTTCGAAGGCGACGGTTACAGCGAAGAGTGGGAAAAAGAAGCAGCCAAACGTGGTCTGCCCAACGTAAAAACCACACCTACGGCACTGGACGCGATGATTACTTCCAAAGCGGTGAAACTCTTCACGGAAACCGGGGTGTATAGCGAAAGGGAGCTGCACGCCCGTCACGAGATCCTGCTGGAAGACTATGTGAAGAAAGTACAGATCGAAGCCCGCGTGATCGGCGACCTCGCTACCAACCACGTATTGCCCGCAGCTGTTAAATATCAGAACGAGCTGCTGATCAACATCAAAGGACTGAAAGAAGCCGGTTTCGGCGAAGGTGCTTCCAAAGCACAACGCCAGATCGCTGAAAAAATATCTGAACATATCAATGTCATCAGCGAGAATGTACAAGCTATGATCGAAGCCCGGAAAGTGGCGAACAAGCTGGACGACAGTCGTCAGAAAGCGATTGATTATTGCGAGAAGATCAAGCAACCGTACTTTGACGTGATCCGTTACCACTCCGACAAACTGGAGTTCCTGGTGGATGACAAGATCTGGGGTCTCCCCAAATACAGAGAGCTGCTTTTCTTGCGATAAAAACCGTAAGATTGTTTTGGTGTATGATGGCCCCCGGTTTTCACCGGGGGTTTTTTATTACCTCCCGGATTAAACTTTCTCCTTTTTTGCCCGTCTATGCATAAAAACCATCTTTCTTATGCGAAAAATCCTCCTGCTTTTCTTCCTGGCCGGCGCAATCTATTCCAGCCATGCCCAGGAGCAGCCAAAACGCAGGCAGCTGGAGGATTTGAAGCTCAACACACAACAAAGCAGGCAAATACAGGATATCAACCGGGATTACCTGAACGATTCCCGTGATATCCGCAACAACCGCTCCCTGAGCGGAGAAGAAAGGACTACGAGGCTGGACGCCCTCAACACCACGCGCACAGACAAGATCAGGGCCCTGCTGGACGCTGAACAATATGCCAAATGGCAGCGCAACCGGGGAGTGACCCTGGCCAACACCCAGGGACGGGCGGAGCAGCGGGAAGAGAGGAAAACGAAAGATGAAGCCGTGAAGGCACTCGGACTAACGGAAGCACAAGGTCAGGAACTCCGGTCCATCAACAAGGATTACCTGGCGAAAGCCGCGGACATCCGGAATAATACAAACATCACAAAGGAAGAGCGCGGGAAACAGCTGAAGACCCTCAACGAAGAACGGCTCCGGAAGATCAAAACCGCGATCGGCGAAGCGCAGTTTAACCGGTATAATAACTGGCGCATGAGGAACAGGATGGAGGAAAGATCGATGAGGAACCGGCAGGAAGGCAGAAAAGAACGATAATCTTCATTAGCATACATACAGGTCTGACAGATTACATTTTACAAGGTTTTAAGGTTATACGGGGTGCTTTTTCAGGCAGCCCGTTTTTTATTTGTAAAAAGAAAACGGCCCCGCATAACGGAGCCGCTCATATCTTCACCACGCAGGTTTACTGTAACTTAAAAGATTCCGTGAACTTGGTTGTAAAGTTCCCTTTCCGGAAATCCTCATTCTGCATCAATTGCTGATGGAACGGAATGGTGGTTTTCACCCCTTCGATCACAAACTCGCTCAACGCCCTTTCCATCGTATTGATTGCTTCCTCCCGCGTTTGCGCCACAGCAATCACTTTAGACACCATGGAATCATAGAACGGAGGGATCACGTAACCCGCATAGATGTGGGAATCAACGCGTACGCCATGGCCGCCGGGCGTGTGCAACACAGTGATGCGGCCCGGAGAAGGACGGAAATCGTTATACGGATCTTCCGCATTGATACGGCACTCGATAGCGTGCATCTGCGGGGTATAGTTCTTCCCTGAAATGGGAATACCGGCAGCGATCTTGATCTGTTCCTTGATGAGGTCGAAATTGATCACTTCTTCCGTTACCCCGTGCTCCACCTGGATACGGGTGTTCATTTCCATGAAGTAGAAATTGCGATGTTTGTCCACCAGGAACTCGATCGTACCTACGCTCTCGTAGCTGATGGCGCTGGCAGCCTTGATGGCGGCCTCGCCCATCTTCTCGCGCAGTTCCGGTGTCATAAAGGGAGAAGGTGATTCTTCTACCAGTTTCTGGTGACGACGCTGGATAGAACAATCCCTTTCGCTGAGATGACATACTTTCCCGTACTGGTCTCCCGCGATCTGTATCTCGATGTGACGAGGTTCTTCCACAAACTTCTCCATGTAGATGCCATCATTGCTGAAAGCAGCCCTGGCCTCGGTTTTAGCCATGTTATAGGCATTCTCGATCTCGTTCTCATCCCACACCACACGCATGCCTTTACCACCGCCACCGGCTGTGGCTTTCATGATCACGGGAAGCCCCATCTGCTTTGCCAGCGCTTTCGCTTCTTCTACACTCTGCAGCAGACCATCTGAACCCGGGATCACCGGTACACCGGCTTTGATCATGGTTTCCTTGGCCGTCATCTTATCCCCCATCTTACGGATCATTTCCGGCGTGGGGCCGATGAACTTGATGCCATGCTCGCCGCAGATCTCTGCAAAACGGGCATTCTCCGCCAGGAACCCGTAACCGGGATGAATAGCGTCTGCATTCGTAATCTCAGCCGCCGCCATCAGGTGCGGAATATTGAGATAAGAATCGCTGCTTTGCGGTTTTCCAATACACACGGCTTCATCCGCGAACCGCACATGCAAACTGTCCTTATCCGCTGTTGAATATACTGCCACCGTTTTGATACCCATTTCCTTACAGGTACGGATGATCCGGAGGGCTATCTCGCCGCGGTTGGCAATCAGTATCTTTTTGAACATGTTTTTCTTATAGGTTAAAAAAGCTAAAAGGAAAAAGGTTGCAAGCAACCTTACAACCTTCCATCACTATCAAAGCGTTTATGGTTCTACGAGGAACAACGGCTGGTCATACTCTACAGGAGAAGCATCATCTACCAATACCTTCACGATCCTGCCGCTTACTTCACTTTCAATTTCATTGAACAGTTTCATGGCTTCAATGATACAAACCACTTTGCCTGCCGCCACATCATCCCCCACATTCACGAACGACGGCTTATCAGGCCCGGCGCTGCGGTAGAAAGTACCGATCATGGGAGATTTAATGGTTACGAGGTTGTTGGAAGCCGCCGGTGCTGCAGGCGCCGAAGAAGCGGCAGGAGCAGCGGGTGCTGCTGCCGGAACAGCCGCAGGAGCAGCAACAGGCACAGGCTGAACCGCTGTTACGGCCGGCACTGTCACGATCTGTTGTACTTCGCTTTCCTTTTGTTTTATAGTAATCTTGAACTTGTCCTGCTCAATGCTCAGTTCGCTGATGTTTGATTTGTTAACCATTTTGATCAGCTCCTGAATCTGTTTAAAGTCCATGTAGACAGTTTTTGGTTTAGAAAATGTTCTTGGATGTAGAAGTATACGACTATTCTTTTACGCGCTCGATATACTCGCCGGTTTTGGTATTCACGCGGATCAATTCTCCTTCATTCACGAACAGGGGCACCATTACGGTAGCGCCGCCTTCAACGGTTGCGGGCTTCAGGGTGCGGGTGGCGGTATCACCCTTCATACCCGGTTCTGAATAGGTCACTTTCAGCACGATCTTGTCAGGCAACTCCACCTGCATAGGCAATTCAGTTTCGGTATTGATGGAAACAAACACCTCGTCACCTTCTTTAAGGAACTGGGGGCTATCCACCATCTCAGGCGCCACGGCCATTTGCTCGAACGTTTCTTTATCCATGAAATTGTACCCGCTCTCGTCCTGGTACAGATATTGGAAAGATTTTTTCTCTACACGCACCGGGTAAATGGTATCCCCGGAGTTCCAGGTATGCTCTATGGAGCGGCTATTGTCAACGCCCTTCAGCTTTGCCCATACTTTGGCAGCTGCACGGGCAGTTTTGTTCTGACCAAACTCTACAACAGAATACAAGCTGTTATCCAGCTTAATGATCAATCCTGTTCTGATATCTGCGGTGGTAGCCATAAAAAGGTCACTGATTTAAAGTTAAAAATTTACATTAGGATTGCAAAAGTAAAAATTTTCGCATATGAACAAAGAAAACTTGCCGGAATTCCCACAAAAGCGGTACAGTTTTGGTGCAGTTTCTCCTGTTCGTTTATCACTTTAACAATTTAAAAATATGAGTATGTTACGATGGATGTTCCTGCTGCTGTGCTTTCCCATGGTGCTGAAAGCTCAAACCAACACCAATACCACCACGAATGTGCCCCCTTTCAAGCAATTTTCCATCATTACGCCCCTCCCCCTTACATTGTATGACGGCCACGTTTTTACCAAGAACGACCTTCCGAAGAACAAGCCCGTGCTGGTATTCGTTTTCAGTGTGGAATGCGAACACTGTGCACATATGACGGAAGATATCCTGAAAAATATCGACAAGTTCGGAAAAACCCAGCTATTGATGATCACCCCCTTTAAGCTGGAGCGGATGAAGGCCTGGTACGACCAGTACAATATCGGGAAATATCCCAATATCATCATGGCCGCCGAACCTACCCGCCAGATCATGTACTATTACGATCTCCGCAACTTCCCCGGGCTTTATGTTTACAACAAGAAACATCAGCTGGTAGCGAATTACGAAGGTACCGTTAAACTGGACACTTTGTTAAAACACTTGTAAAATTTGCAGGAAGGGGAATTTTTATGACAATAGTCCGGAATTCACGTTCCGATATGCTATTTTTGTTTCCCAAATATTCTTCACCTTTTTAAAATATTCAGATACGATGAAAGTAACTGTTGTAGGAGCTGGCAATGTGGGTGCGACCTGCGCCAATGTGCTGGCCCACAGGGATTTCCTGCAGGAAGTTGTTCTGCTGGACATCAAGGAAGGCACTGCGGAAGGCAAGGCACTGGATTCATGGCAGCAGGCCCCGATCGATTATTACAGCACAAAAGTGACCGGTGTGACCAACGATTACGCCAAAACCGCCAACAGCGACGTGGTAGTGATCACTTCCGGCCTTCCCCGCAAACCGGGCATGAGCCGCGATGACCTGATCTCCACAAATGCCAATATCGTTAAATCTGTAACCGAGAATGTGATTAAACATTCCCCGGAAGCCATTATCATCGTAGTGTCCAACCCCCTTGACGTGATGACCTATTGCGCCTACCTCACGGCCAAAAAGAACAGCAACAAGGTGTTCGGTATGGCAGGTATCCTGGATACCGCCCGGTACCGTGCGTTCCTGGCGGATGAGATCGGTTGCTCGCCTAAGGACATCCAGGCGATCCTCATGGGTGGCCACGGTGATACCATGGTTCCCCTCCCCCGTTACACCACCGTTTCCGGTATCCCCGTAACGGAGCTGGTTGCGGCTGATAAACTGGAAGCCATCATCCAGCGCACCAAAGTGGGCGGCGGTGAGATCGTGAACCTCCTGGGTACCTCCGCCTGGTACGCTCCCGGCGCTGCAGCAGCACAGATGGTGGAAGCCATCCTGAAAGATGAAAAACGCATCTTCCCCGTTTGCGCCTGGCTGACAGGCGAATATGGCCTGAAAAACATCTACCTCGGTGTACCCGTGGTACTCGGCCGGAACGGTATCGAAAAGATCATCGAACTGCAACTGAATGCAGACGAACAGGCACTTCTTAACACTTCCGCTTCACATGTGAAGGAAGTAATGGATGTGCTGGATAACATGAAAGCCCCTGCCTGAGGCAAATGCTGAAATATTCCCGGAAGGCCGCGTCTGAAGATGCGGCCTTCTTTTTTTAATAACAGCTGATATTCGTAACTTTAGACGACGTTTAGGGCTTACAGTTCGAGCAGTTCAAAGAGAGCACAGGAACAGATCTGTATTACATCTCATCCCAAAAAACCATATCATGAAGAGGCTGATCCTTGCAATGCTGGTATACGGGCCGTTGAGTGTATCAGGACAAGCCACATGGAAAGTAGATAAGACCCACTCGTCCGTACAATTTTCCGTGGAACACCTCGTGATCTCAGAAGTAGACGGTAGTTTCAGGAATTTCAACGGGGAGATAAAAGCAGCGAAACCGGATTTCTCAGACGCACAGATCACTTTCACCGTAGACGTAGCCAGTATCAACACAGGCAGTGAACCGAGAGACAACCATCTCCGGTCAAACGATTTTTTGAATGCGGAAAAATATCCGCAAATGAGCTTCAAAAGCGCTTCCATGACCAAAGTCTCCGAAGGCAAATACCTGCTGGAAGGAGACCTTACTATCCGCGATGTCACCAAACGCGTTAAGTTCAATGTCAGTTACGGCGGCATGGTGAAAGATGCGGAAAACAAAACCCGCACCGGCTTTAAAGCCAATACCTATATCAACCGCTTCGACTACAACCTCAAATGGGATAAAATGACCGAAGCAGGGGGCATGGTGGTGGACAAAATGGTAGACATTGAATTGAAACTGGAGTTTGTCAAACAATAAAGTGTGTACAAGGGACACATAATTGTAACAGGATGAAAGCGTTAGCAATTGCGTTTTATATTCTCATATCATTTAAATTGCGCAATATCTTTTACCATTTATGTCCAATATTGAAAAGCTCATTTCCAGCAAAGCCTTTACCAGTGAACACCATCGGGGATTAGTAGGACTTATTTTCGTGGGGAACTGGATCATTTCAAGACACCAGCAATTTTTCAAGCAGTATGACATCACCATGCAGCAGTTCAATATCCTGCGCATCCTGCGTGGCCAGCACCCCAAAGCCGCAAGTATCAATATGTTGAAAGAAAGGATGCTGGATAAAATGAGTGACGTATCCCGACTCGTGGAACGCCTGCGGAAAGCGGACCTGGTGGAGCGGAAAAGTTGTGAGCTGGACAGAAGGGCGGTGGATGTGAAGATCTCGCCCAAAGGCCTGCAGTTGTTGAAAACGATCGACGCGGAAATAAGCACTCTGGAAGACATTCTCAGAAATTCCCTCAACGAGAAGGAAGTAGCGCAACTGAACAAACTGGTGGACAAGCTGCTGAACAATTACGCCTGAACGTCTTCTCAGTTCTCTTCCACATAATTCAGGTCTTTCCCGAAAGTTTCCTTCATGGAAAAAGCAAAAATGAACGCCAGTACAATGCAAAGCACTCCTGCGAAAAGACCGCTTTGCAGGTAGTTCAGTCCCAGCCCCGTTTGCATACCGGTGAATACCAGCGTGATCAGTGGCAACATTCCCCGCGCGTAGTTCGGTACCGTTGTGGCCGCAGTAGCACGTAAATTGGTGCCAAACTGTTCGGCTGCCACCGTTACGAAAATAGCCCAGAACCCCACGCTAAAGCCCATCAGCCCGCAGATCGTGTAAAATGCGGCTACAGAAATGCCATGCGCGTTGAAATACAGGATAAGGCAAATAGTGAGTAAAGTATAGAACAGGTACAATACCTTTTTCCTGCTGCGGATCACCTGGCTGATATAACCGCTGGCAAAATCCCCGACCGTCAGCGCCGCATAACAGATCATGATCGCCTTTCCGGGATCAATGGGGCCTTGCACATTCATCTTCGCGGCAAACGCATTGGAGAAGGTCATCAGAATACCCACTACATACCAGGTAGGCAACCCGATCATGATGCAGGTCAGGTAACGAAAGAAGCGCTCGCGGCTGGTGAAGAAACTGAAATAGTTCCCACGGCTCACGCCGGTTTCACGGATGTTATTGAACATCCCGGATTCCACTACACTCACACGAAGGATCAGCAAAGCCAGTCCCAGCGCCCCGCCGATATAATAGCAAACGCGCCAGTTGTCACCAAAGTAAGCAGAAACGAAATAGGCCACCACCGCACCGGAGATACCCACACTCGCTACGATCATCGTGCCCAATCCCCGCTTTTCTTTTGGAAGTATTTCAGACACAAGCGTGATGCCGGCCCCCAGCTCACCAGCCAGTCCCAGCCCTGCCACAAAACGCCAGATCATATACCAGGTAATAGCATGTTCCCCGCTGATCATACCGTTGGCAATATTAGCCACGGAATAAAGCAGAATGGAACCAAAAAGCACGGAGAGCCTTCCCCGTTTATCGCCGAGCACACCCCAGATAATTCCACCCACCAGCATACCGGCCATCTGGATATTGATCAGCCACATGCCTGTAGAATCGATCTCTGCACCGGTAAGCCCTAATGATTTAAGGCTTTTGATACGGATAATACCGAATAAAAGAAGGTCGTAAATATCTACGAAATAGCCAAGGGATGCCACCACTACTGCGGCGTTAATCAGTTTAACGGGTTTACCGGCGGAATTCATAAAGGTCTTCTGTTTGGTTGAATAAGTACGTGCAAAGGGAATCCCCTAAAAACACAAGAGACGCAAATTTATTGCGTCTCTTCAAAATATGAAATAGTTCTTATGATTTTGATCCTTCTTTCACCGGCGGCTCAACCGGATTACCGAACTCGTCGAAATGTGCATGGATCGTTGACTTGCCGAACACCAGCTTAATGATCACAGGCAATGTAGTGATCAGAATGATAATAAGGATGATCCATTCCAGGTGTTCTTTAAGCGTAGGAAATGCTTTATCAAGATAATGACCGGCCAGCATCATGGAGAACACCCAGGTGAAGGAACCGATCACATTCCAGAACATGAACTTCTTCCGTTCCATCTGTACAATGCCCGCAACGATGGGAGCAAAAGTGCGCACGATCGGGAGAAAACGTGAAATGAAGATGGCACCGCCACCGTATTTGTCGTAGAACTCCTTCGCCTGCCAGAGATGCTTTTTGCGGAAGAAGAAAGTATCTTTCTTGCGGAACAGCAACGGGCCGGATTTGCGGCCGAACCAGAAACCAACGACGTTCCCCAGCACTCCGGTTATCGCTATTATGGCCATGATCACCACGAAAGGCATGTTGAAGAAACTTTGGCTGAGCAATCCGCCATAGATACCTGCCACGAAAAGCAATGAATCCCCCGGCAGAAAGAACCCTACAAATAATCCTGTTTCCGCGAAAATGATCAACACAATGAGATACAAGCCGCCGTGATCAATGATCCACTGCGGATTGATTAAATGCTTGAAAAACTCTAGAATCTGATCCATGCTGTCGTTTGATATAGTTAGGACGGCTAAAAATACGTTATTATATGTCAACAGGAAGTTAATATTTTTTTGAAAGCCTTTCTAGGCTTTTGTTTCAGGAGGCAGTTTACTGAAATCCACTTCCTTCTCCCACCGGGCGATCACTGCGGTGGCCAGGCAGTTGCCGATCACGTTCACCGATGTACGGGCCATGTCCATCAGCTCATCGATGCCGAGGATGAGGAATACCGGCCAGGTGGGCAAGCCGAAGGAATGCACTGTACCCAGGATGATCACGAGGGTGGCCCGGGGTACCCCCGCTACACCTTTGCTGGTAAGCATCAGGGTGAATACCATCAGTATCTGCTGCTCCCAGGTGAGCGGATGACCGGCAGCCTGCGATACGAAAACGGAAGCCAGCGCCAGGTACAGCGTAGAGCCGTCCAGGTTAAAGCTATATCCCGTGGGCATCACAAAAGCGATCACTTTCCGCGGAACGCCCATCCTCTCCATAGCCTCCATGGCCTTGGGCAGTGCAGATTCCGAACTGGTGGTGGCAAAAGCGATGGACACCGGCTCGGATATCTCCCGGATGAATCGCCGGATGGGCAGCCTGATGATCAAAGCCACCGGCACAAACACCACTAATATAAATACGATCAGGGCCACATACAGCGTAGCGAGCAGATGCAACAGGCTCCCCAGCACGGAAAGCCCTCCATGCCCCACCGTGAACGCAATGGCAGCGCCCACACCTATCGGTGCATAGTACATGACAAGATTCGTGAACTTGAACATGACCTCGGATAAACTCTCGCAAAACGCCAGCATCGGTCCACGGAACTTTTCCTTCACCATCAACAGGGAGATACCGAAGAATACACTGAAGATCACAATAGGCAGAATATCCCCGTGATAAATAGATTTGGCGATGTTCTCCGGGAATACGTGCAACACGATATCCTGCCAGGTCTGTTGTTTGGGCTCTTCGATATGCTCATGCATGGCATTCTTTCTCAGGCTCTCGTCAATACCTGCCCCGGCCTGACTGATATTGATGGCGGCCAGGCCGATGACAAGCGCGAAGGTGGTCACGATCTCGAAATATAATAGCGACTTCCAGCCCATACGCCCCACCTGCCTGATGTCCGAGTGGCCGGCAATGCCTACCACCAGCGTACCGAAAAGCAGTGGTGCGATGATCGTTTTGATCATTTGCAGGAATATCTTGCTAAGTACCTGGAAGTTCACAGCCACAGCAGGCCAGTCGTGCCCCACTTCCGCCCCCACGATCATACTGACCAGAATCCAGGTGGTGAGGGATTTTCTGCGAATGGCAAACCAAACGATCGTTGCGATCGCCAGCCAGCGAAGGATCATCAACACCAGCGCAGGCACTTCGAGCCAGCCATAATGGTTCAGGGTATGTGTAAAGGAAACGATGGCAACAGCGATCAATGCATAAAGGGCGGCCAGCTTTTTATTCATCAAGAGGTGATTTTGTTTTGTTATAGCGAAAAATGGCCCGCGGAACAGCACCCTGACCTCCCGTTGGCAAAAATTGCCCAAAAATAAGGTTCTCGCCGCAATATCTGTAGAAATGTTCCGGAAATGGCCCACTGCAAATGGACTGCAATTGCATACACTGGTAAAATAAAATTACGGCTTTAAGTTTTAGATACTATATTTGACGATCTGTAAAAAAATCTAAACAACCGCTTAAACCTTAATATCAACCACAACTATCAAGTATGAGCATGCTCTTTGCTAAAAAACCTTTGTCTTCCCTGCTTGCAGAAGCTTCAGATTCAGAAAAAGGCCTTAAACGTACGCTCGGTGCCTGGGCGCTGGTAGCGCTGGGTATTGGTGCTATCATTGGAGCAGGTCTTTTCGTTAGAACGGCTGCTGCTGCCGGTGCACACGCCGGATCCGCAGTAACAATCTCTTTTATTATCGCTGCAGTAGGATGTGCATTGGCCGGACTTTGCTATGCCGAGTTTGCATCCATGATCCCTATCGCCGGAAGTGCTTATACTTATTCATATGCCACCATGGGTGAATTCGTTGCCTGGGTGATCGGGTGGGACCTGGTGCTGGAATACGCGCTTGGTGCGGCCACGGTGGCCATCGGTTGGAGCCAGTATCTGAACAAGCTGCTGGAAACGGTTTTTCACACTTCTATTCCGTACCAATGGAGTCACTCCCCCTTCCAGGTATCCGAAGCCGGCGTTTCCGGTATCATCAATATTCCCGCTATCTTCATCCTCCTGCTGCTCACGTTGCTGCTTATACGCGGTACCCAGCAGTCCGCCGTGGTGAACACCATCATCGTAATTGTAAAAGTTTGCATCGTTATCCTCTTCATATTACTGGGCTGGCAGTTCATCAATCCTGTCAATCACAATCCTTATATGATCCCCTCCACAGCTGGTACGGTAAATCTTAGTGACGGCAGTGTGGTGGATTACTCCAAGTTCTGGAACAATGGTTTTGCTGGGGTGATGACAGGGGCAGGGATCGTTTTCTTCGCTTTCATCGGATTTGATGCAGTGTCCACCGCGGCGCAGGAAACTAAAAACCCGTCTAAAACAATGCCGTTCGGGATACTGGTTTCCCTGGGTGTTTGTACCCTGCTTTATATCCTCTTCTCCCATGTGCTTACGGGTGTGGCGCCTTACCAGGACTTCCTGAAATCAGGCAGCGAGGCATCCGTAGCTTATGCGATCGATACGTACATGCCGGGATACGGCTGGCTGTCCACCCTCATCACCGTAGCGATCATCGCCGGTTTCAGCTCAGTGATCCTGGTGATGTTGCTGGGACAGACCCGCGTATTCTACTCCATGTCAAAAGACGGGCTGGTTCCCAAAATGTTCTCTGACCTGCATCCGAAATACCGCACACCTTATAAATCACAGTGGTTATTCTTCGCATTTGTGGCCTTGTTTGCCGGTTTCATTCCCGACCATGTGGTAGGTAATATGACCAGTATCGGCACCCTCTTCGCATTCGTGCTGGTTTGCATCGGTGTGATCGTGATGCGTAAGAGCAACCCGGATGTACCGCGCAGCTTCAGAACGCCGCTGGTTCCGCTGGTACCCATTTTAGGTGCGTTGGTTTGCCTGGCCATGATCGTGAGCCTCGGCCGCGAAAACTGGGAAAGGCTGGGCGTTTGGCTGCTGATCGGGTTAATGATCTACTTCGGTTACAGCGTGAAGAACAGTAAAGTACGCAAAAGTCAATCCCGATAAGGACATCAATATTCTGTGCAAAGGCTGCCGTCGCTAACGGCAGCCTTTGTTTTTAAGGATCATCAAAATTTTGCTCCACTCCACCGGAATTTAATAAATTTGCACCCATAAAATCAATTACGAATTACGTACCCACATCATAGTTCACACCAAACAAATAATCCGTAATCCGTAATTGACAATTCGTAATTTACTATGGGACGTATATTTGAAGTAAGAAAGGCCACCATGTTTGCCCGCTGGGACCGGATGGCCAAACAGTTCACCCGTATCGGGAAAGAAATTGCCATGGCCGTAAAACAGGGCGGCCCTGATCCCGACAATAACCCAGCGCTGCGCCGCTGCATGCTGAACGCCAAAGGTGTGAACATGCCGAAAGACCGTGTGGAAGCAGCTATCAAACGTGCGTTGGGGAAAGACAAAACAGATTATGAGGAGGTTGTATACGAAGGATATGCCCCTCATGGTGTAGCCGTAATGGTAGAAACAGCAACGGACAATACCACCCGTACAGTTGCCAATGTACGCATGCACTTCAACAGAGGCGGTGGCAGCCTGGGAAACAGCGGCTCCGTGGGCTTTATGTTCAATCGACTGGGTGTATTCAAGATCAAGAATGAAGGGTTGAACCTGGAAGACCTCGAACTGGAGCTGATCGATTATGGACTGGAGGAGATCGGGGAAGACAGCGAAGGAAATATTATTATCCGGGTGGCTTTCACAGAGTTCGGTAATATGGCCAAAGCCCTGGAAGAAAAAGGGATCACGCCTATCAGCGCGGAATTGCAACGCATCCCGCTGAATACAGTGGAACTGGGTGAAGAGCAGGCGAAGGAAGTGCTGGAGCTGATCGATCGGCTGGAACAGGACGAAGACGTGCAACAGGTGTTCCACAACCTGAAGTAATAAAAAAAGCCCGGAATCAGTTCCGGGCTTTTTTTATTACTTATCCGCGGATCATATTCTCCGGCTTTCCGTTCAGGAAAGCTTTTACATTCTCTACTGTTTTTTCCATCAATCTGCTTCGCGCTTCAAAAGTTGCCCAGGCGATATGCGGCGTGATATAACAGTTCCTTGCGCTGAAGAGCGGATGATCTGCCGGCGGTGGTTCGATGGAGAGCACATCCAGTCCTGCTCCCGCTATTATTCCCTGATTGAGCGCGAAGGCCAGATCTTCCTCCTGTATGAGTGGCCCGCGGCTGGTATTGATCAGGAAGGCCGAGGGTTTCATTTTTGCCAGCAAAGCCGCGTTCACGAAACCTTTGTTCTGTGCGTTGAGTGGGCAATGCAGCGAAACCACATCCGCTTCCCGGAAACACTGCTCCTGACCCAGGAATATTACTCCTTCCATCTGATCCCTTTCCGGATGTTTATGGCTGGCAATCACGCGCATACCAAACGCCAGTGCGATCCTGGCAACAGCCTGCCCGATCTGCCCAAACCCGATAATGGCTAACGTTTTCCCCTGCAATTCCATCAGTGGCGTCTTCCAATAGCTGAAATCCCGGCTTTCAGACCACTCCCCTTTTCTCACGCTTTCCGCATGAAGGCCGGTCCCCTGGCAGTGTTCGAGAAGGAGGGCGAAGGTAAGTTGCGCCACAGATGCGGTACTATAGGCCGGAACATTGGTAACGATGATGTTTTGTGCCAGTGCGGCCTGTATATCGACAATATTATACCCGGTAGCAGTTACCCCGATGTAACGCAGCGATGACGTGGCTTTGATGGCATCTGCGCGAACAATGGCCTTATTGGTGAGGATGATCTCTGCGTGACGGATGCGCTCCTTTACCTCTTCGGGCGCAGACCTTTCATAGACCTGTACATTTCCCAATGTCTGTAATGGCTCCCAGCTCAGATCTCCGGGATTGAGCGTATGGCCGTCCAGCACAACGATGTTCATCATGAGCAATGAAAATGGTGAAGGGATAAATGTACGCGATTCCGGCCGTTACGCAAACTGCGACGGAACAGTCCCCATGTCTCTTGTGATAACAGTTGTTAGCTCATGATTGATCAGGCAAGAGCCGGGGGATTGTTCACGCGCAACTTTTCAGGTCATGTCCACTTTCAGGAAAGTATTGTTCACTTTATCGATAATAAAATTACCATACACCGAGCGGTAGGTACCATAACATAATTTACCATTGAGGTTGATGTTGTGCTCTTTTCCAAGCGGATGCATGCCTTCTATCAATCTGACAAATCGCATTCTTTGCAGCTGGCCGCCGCATTTACATCTGCTTTCCGAGATTTTTTTGTGAGAATGTACAATGGTGCTGCACCTGATACATCTTGCTTCCATAATGCGTCTGCTATTAATAAAAATTAGACAATGATCTTGGCTGCGCACTTGCGTGCTGATACCTCAAATGTCTAATGATGCACACACCAGGAAGGCTGGCAAACAAACAATACCTGAAATATTAAGCTGAAATCGGAGTGAAGGCAGATCGATCATTGGGTGGATACCACGCTCTGGCTGCAGCAGAAGTCAGCCAGTATGATCAGATCAAGAAGCTTGTACGCTGTAGTGAAGTTACATATTTATGATCAAAGGAAAAAGCGCGTTTTTATTTTTTGCGTGGATCAAACTGAAGAGGCCGCCTCAAAGAGAACGGCCTCTGTTTCAGCCTATTTGAACCGTCTAAGCAATTTCTGGATGACAACACAAACAAGTTTGCATGGCGGCTTTTACTTGTTATGCTATTGCAATATAAAAACTTCCACTATCTGAAAGGTGTGGTGGAAGACAATGAACAAAGAATGAATAGAAAATGAGATTGAACAGGTAATGCGTTATAAAAGAATAAGTTACGGTTTATAATGAATAGCGCTGTTTTAGCAACAATAGCTGGGCCCGGGCAACTGCAGGATGGCTGGGATCGCTGTTCACGATCAGGAAATAACTGGCCAGCGGCGTCAGCAGCCAATCTGCCTGCATCTGATCTTCCTGCCAGCAATAAGTTCTTTTGAAATGTAATTCCACCGACACATGTAATGCAGCGCAGGCACGCATTGCGCGGGATATGGCTTCAGCACCTTCATTCATCTGGTAGTCCAATGCCTCCAATACTTCACTGGCATAATAAGTCAATACCATCTCCTGTTCATGACGATGCTGCGCTTCGAGTATCTCATCGAGATAATCAACTGATTGTAGCATAACAAAGTATTTTGCAATTACTTTTTCATCTGCGCCAACCTGGTAAATAATTCTTTTTCATCTGCCGACAACTGATGCGGCACCGTGATCTTTGTTTTTATATACAAATCACCCGCCGTTTCCCGGCTGCCTTCCGGCGCCGGCAATCCTTTCCCTTTCAGGCGGAACAGCCTTCCACTATCTGTTCCTGCAGGAATGCTCAATTGTAGCGGACTTCCCGGAACAGCTACCTGTATCTTCCCACCGAGCACTGCCGTATAAAGATCCACCGCTACTTCCATGTATACATCCTTCCCTTTCAACTCGTACTGCGGATCATCCGCGATACTCACTTCGATCAGCAGATCCCCGGCTTCTCCCCCACTCCCCCCGGGCTGGCCTTTTCCCTTCAGTCGCAACACCTGACCATTGTAAGTACCCGGTTTTATTTTGAGGTTTAGTTTCTGTCCGTTTACTTCTATCTGCCGTGAAGCGCCCAGGTACACATCCGGCAGGCTGACCTGCATGGTAGCACGCAGATCGCTGCCACGCCGGCTGCGCGCCCGGCCCTGTTGGCCGTGACCGCTGAAACGGCCACCAAACAGGTGCTCGAAGAACTCCGAGAACTGCCCGCCACCGAACATGCCTTCCACATCTTCATACTGTTGCTGTTGCCGGCTTCCCTGCGACGCCTGCCATTTTCCCCAGTCAAAATCGCCACGGTTGGCCCCTGCCTGTTCGTAATACTTCCAGTTCTCGCCAAACTCGTCATACTTCTTTCTTTTCTCTTCATCACCCAACACTTCGTATGCCTCGTTCAGCTCCTTGAATTTTTCTTCCGCGATCTTGTCGTTCGGGTTCTTATCCGGATGATACTTTACGGCCAACTTGCGGTACGCTTTCTTGATGTCTGCTGCACTGGCTTTTTTATCGATCCCCAATATTTTATAATAGTCTTTGTACTCCATAGCTCTAAGAATATAACAATTAACAAAACACCTGGTTTGATCATCCGTATTTTAAAAAAAGCGCCCCCTGCAATGATACAGAGGGCGCCAACTTCATCGTATGATGCAGCAGGAAGTTACTCCCTGATCATTTCCAGCACTGTTCTTACCACATCTTCCGCATTGGGCTTGGAAAAATAATCTCCATCGGAGCCGTATGCAGGCCGGTGGGCCTGTGCGGACAAAGTACGCGGCGCCACATCCAGCCAGCGGTAGCCACCCTGGTTTTCCATCACCTGCTGGAACATATAAGCAGAACCACCACCCGGCACATCTTCATCCACAAACAGGATGCGGTTCGTTTTCTTCAAAGAATCCAGAATGGCATGATGAATATCGAACGGCAGTAAGGTCTGCACATCTATCAGCTCACAGGAAATACCCTGCTGTTCCAGTATTTTCATCCCTTCTTCAACAATACGCAGCGTGGATCCGTAGGAAACAATGGTGATATCGGTTCCTTCGTGCAACACTTCCGGTACGCCAAGCGGCACGGTCAATACATTCAGATTATCCGGCAACCGTTCTTTCAGCCGGTATCCGTTCAGGGATTCGATCACGAGACCGGGTTCATTCGCCTGCAATAATGTGTTGTACATACCGGCCGCCTGCACCATGTTCCGCGGTACGCAAACATGCATGCCCCGCAGGGAATGGATGATCATCCCCATCGGGGAACCGGAATGCCAGATGCCTTCCAGCCGGTGCCCACGGGTACGTACAATGATCGGGCAGAATTGTGTGCCCTTGGTCCTGTATTGCAGGGAGGCTACGTCATCACTGAGCGGCTGCAGACCGTAAAGCATGTAATCCAGGTACTGTATCTCGGCGATAGGGCGGAGTCCGCGCAACGCCATCCCAATCCCCTGTCCCATGATGGTCAGCTCCCGGATACCGGTGTCGGCTATACGTTGTTTACCATGCTTCTGTTGCAAGCCTGCAAATCCCTGGTTCACATCTCCGATCTTGCCCACGTCTTCTCCGAAAGCGAATACAAGCGGATGATGCGCGATCAGCTGATCAAAATATTTGTTCAATACCTCATACCCGTTAACGCTGGGAGCGTCTTCCGTATATTCCGCCGGCACCACAGGTACTTCCAGTACGGAATTGGGGCCGGTGGCATAGAGGTAAGTGTTGTAGTTTTCTTTTTCGCGCGCCAGCTGCTGATCATAATAGGTCTGCAGCTGATCCAGTCCCGCAGAGAAGTTCCGCGGATATTTGAAAATGATGCCTGCTGCGGAACGAAGGATATCCCTGCGTTGCGGCTCACGGTTAGCCGAGAGTTCCTGCATAATGCCGGATACAAAAGCGACATCTGCGCGCCCTTCATCCAGTATGGCCTGACAATGCCCCAGCAACACCTGCACCTGCTCCCTGATTGGCGCGATATATTTTTCCCAGGCGCTTTTACGGCCTTCCTGGGCAATCACTTTTGCTTCTGCTTCAATCTGCTGCAACGTGGCTTCATCTGACAGTGCATTTTCCAGCAGCCACTGCCGCATCTTCACATTACAATCAAATTCTTTCTCCCAGGCCAGCCTTTCCTTGCTCTTGTAGCGCTCATGCGAGCCGGAAGTGGAATGCCCTTGCGGCTGCGTAATCTCCTCTACATGAAACAACACCGGCACATGGGTTTCGCGCGCTTTGCGGATACCTTCCTCAAAAGACTCGCACATCCCTGCGTAATCCCATCCTTTCACGTTATATATCTCGATACCATTGGTATCCGCACTCTTCCGGAATCCCTCCAGCGCCGCGCTGATAGAGCCTTTGGTGGTCTGATACTTTCTGGGCACAGAGATCCCGTATCCGTCATCCCACACGAATATCACCAGCGGCACCTGCAATACGCCCGCCGCATTCACGGTTTCCCAGAAATGCCCTTCGCTCGTAGAGGCGTCACCGATAGTAGCGAAACAAACTTCATTACCATTATGGGAAAGATGCTCATACTGATGCAGCTCCGGCACTTCGCGGAACAACTTGGAAGCATAGGCAAGCCCCAGCGCACGCGGCATCTGCGCCGCCGTAGGCGCCATGTCCGCCGCGGTATTCTTCATGGCTGCAATGTTCAGCCAGTTTCCTTCCATATCAATATTGGGCGTGGCAAAATGCGAATTCATCTGCCGGCCCGCAGAGAACGGGTCGTGGTTAATATCAGGATCAGCGTACAGTTGCGAAAAGAACTGCTCCACCGTGGCAATACCGCTGGCGAAGGCAAAGGTCTGATCACGATAATAACCGGAACGGAAATCACCTGGCTTGAAATATTTGGCCATCGCGATCTGCGCCACTTCCTTCCCATCACCAAAAATGCCAAATTTAGCCTTGCCGGTCAATACTTCCCGGCGCCCCAGCAGGCTTATCTCCCTGCTGATGGCGGCTTGCCGGTAATCACTGAGAACTTCCCTGCGGAACTCCTCAAATGACAGCTGGCTCTGCATATTCATAGCTAATTCGTTGTTTTCGATCATGCCTACCTTGTTAAAGCACAAATGTAGTGGAAATTGCTGAATGGGTATATGTTGGCCCCGATTCAACAAATATTTAAATTTTTAAGTTTTTTTTAATACCTCCATACCTCATGTTCAATTTTTGGCCGTAAATTTGTTTGGAAACTGGTAGGAACTTATTTTACGTTTTAACCAATCGTTTTAAAACCAAATTTAACAAGATGAAAAAGTTTATCTTATCCCTATTTGCAAGCCTGCTGATGACAACCGCGGTTTGGGCACAGGCACAAAACGGCTCCGGAGCCACCAACGCTGTTGACACCAAGGTGAAGTTCAAAAAGGAGACTGTGGACTTCGGGACTACCAAGTTCAATAAACCAGTAACCGTAACCTTCGAATTCACGAACATCTCTAAAGAACCTGTTCTGGTTGAGTCCGCAAAGGCCAGCTGCGGTTGCACCGTGCCGGATTGGACCAAAGAACCCATCCTGCCCGGCAAATCCGGCAAGATCACAGCCACCTACAGCGCCAATTCAGTAGGCAAACCCACCAAAACGGTTTACCTGAAACTGAAAGGAGTTGAGCAGGAAAAGGAACTGATACTCACCGGAACTGTTGAGAACTAAATATTACAAGAACTTTTCACTATAAAAGCCTCCGCTCATCCGGAGGCTTTTTCATTGTAATACACTTACCTTTGCATCGCTAAAACAATCAGCCAATGCCCAATATCAGTCAGCGTGGACAGATCATGCCGCCCTCGCCCATCCGGAAGCTCGTTCCTTATGCAGAAGCCGCCAAGAAAAAAGGAATTACCGTTTATCATCTTAACATCGGCCAGCCGGACATTGAAACGCCGCAACCCGTGCTGGACGCCGTGCGGAATTCCCATTTCAAAATACTCGAATACAGCCACAGTGCGGGCAACGAAAGCTATCGCCGCAAGCTGATCAGCTACTACAAAAAATTCAATATCACGGTAGATCATACAGAGATCATTGTAACCACCGGTGGTTCCGAAGCGATCCTTTTCGGCTTTATGGCCTGCCTCGATCCCGGAGATGAAGTGATCATCCCGGAACCTTTCTATGCCAATTACAACGGCTTTGCCGTGGAAGCGGACGTGAAGGTAGTGCCGGTGACCGCCACGATCGATAACGGGTTTGCATTGCCGCCGATCGGGGATTTCGAGCAGCTGATCACGCCGAGAACAAAAGCGATCCTGATCTGCAATCCTAACAATCCTACAGGCTATTTGTACAGCCGCACTGAAATGGAAACACTGAAAGAGATCTGCCTGAAACACAATCTCTTCCTCTTTTCCGATGAGGCTTACCGTGAATTCTGCTACGACGGGGAGAATATCTCCGCCCTGCATTTAAGCGGACTGGAGAATAATGTAGTTGTGTTCGACACGATCTCCAAGCGCTACAGCGCCTGCGGCGGCCGCATTGGGGCGCTGGTGACGCACAACCGGACGATCCTGGACTCCGTGATGAAATTCGCACAGGCGCGTCTGAGCCCACCCGGCTTTGCCCAGATAGCAGCGGAAGCAGCGGTGGACCTCCCGGATAATTATTTTGACGGGATTAAAGCGGAGTATCAGAGTCGCAGGGACCTGCTGGTGGCCTCTTTGAACAAGATACCGGGAGTATATTGCCCCAATCCGGGCGGCGCTTTTTATGCGATCGCACGGCTCCCGATAGATGATGCCGACAAATTCTGTCAATGGCTGCTGGAGTCCTTCAGCTACGAGCAGCAAACCGTAATGCTGGCGCCTGCTACCGGGTTTTACGCTACTGCGGGCCTGGGTAAGCAGGAAGTTCGGCTGGCTTATGTATTGAACAGGGAAGATATTGCCAAAGCGATGGAATGCCTGGCGAAAGCGCTGGAGACCTATCCGGGGAGGAAGCAATGAATGTTGGTCAAAAATTCTTAAAAAGAAGTTAAAAAAGCATTACCATTTCAAAACATGACAAAAATCATATTCTGAAAAAATAACAACGGTAATGCTTGTAAGCAGAGGATATTTATATTAAATATAATTATATATTTATTTTTAAAGCCAATATCATCTAATTTTTCAAAATTTAAGTTTTGAAATTAGATTTTATTGGCTATTTTTACTGTGTAATAGATACACAAAGGCGGAAAAATATTAAATATCAAATATTATAATATAAAAAGAACGAAATTCTAAACCTGCTTAGCAAAAATTTAACTTGTATAATTTTGACAAATGATAAAATGGCCCGACCTTTGCATTATCAACATTATGTAAAAAATGCGGCGACAAACTAAAACGTTTTAGCCAAACAACATATTTTTGTATCAGTTTTTCATAACGTGGAATTTATAAAGGCAAACGGCTCTGATCACAGAGCCGTATTTTTTTGTCCCTTCAAAAATTTGCGCATTCCAACCGATTGCAATTTAAATTCCTCTATTTCAAGGAAATTTCCACCCAATTTGCTGGGTTAACAATCTAATTTTTTCATATTATTGTCATGTAATGAAAAGACAAGGTAGGTATTATGCACCTGCATGGTACCTTTCGCTAGTTTTCATAACGTGGAATTTTAAAATGCAACGGTCCCGATTCTTCGGGACCGCTTTGTTTTATTCCAGTTGAGAAAATGCTGATTTTCAGGCTGATGCTTACATATTCGCTTTGATCATCGCAAAGAAATCATCGAACAGGTAGCGGGAATCGTGCGGACCAGGAGTGGACTCCGGGTGGTATTGCACGGAAAACGCTGGTTTGTTCTTTATGCGGATGCCTTCTACGGAGTTGTCATTCAGGTTGATATGTGTTACCTCCACATGCCCGGAAGCTGCAACTGCTTTCGGGTCAATTGCAAAACCGTGATTCTGGGTGGTGATTTCGCATCTACCGGTCAGGAGGTTCTTTACCGGATGGTTCAGACCACGGTGCCCGTGGTGCATTTTGTAAGTGGGGATACCGTTAGCCATAGCCAGCAGCTGGTGCCCAAGGCAGATCCCGAACAGCGGGCGATTGGCAGCCAGTACCTTCTGAATGGTTTCTACGGCGTATTTCAGTGGCGCCGGGTCACCGGGACCATTGGAAATGAAGTAAGCGTGGGGTTTGAAGGTTTCACACGCTTCAAAAGTGGTATCTGTAGGATGTACTTTCAGGTAAGCTCCTTTCTCGGAGAGGCATTTCAGCATATTGCGCTTCACACCGTTATCGAGTACGGCTATACGAATGGAAGCATTCGGATCACCTACGAAATAAGGTTCTTTTGTAGATACTTCCGCACAGAGAGCCAGGCCTTCCATAGACGGTACCTTGGCGAGTTCCGTTTTCAGCCGGGCCTCATCCAGTATTTCGGAAGAGATGATGCAGTTCATGGCGCCCTTACTGCGGATATGAGACACGAGCGCGCGTGTATCCACTTCATGTATGGCCACCACATTGTTTTCTTCCAGGAAACGGGCGAGGGATTCATCCGCCATTTTGCGGGAATAATTATGCGCAATGTTCTTGCAGATCAATCCGCTGATCTTCACGCTGCTGCTTTCCACATCCTCATTCTTCGTACCATAATTCCCCACATAGCAGTTGTTCATGATCAATACCTGTCCTTTATAGGAAGGGTCGGTGAATACTTCCTGGTACCCCGTCATACCGGTATTGAAGCAAAGTTCACCGGAAGCAGTTCCTGTTTTCCCGAACGCTTTACCGTGAAAAACGGTGCCATCTTCTAACAACAGCATGGCGGGCTGTGTGGATCTGGTGGTCTGCGGCATTTCTTCTTACCCTTTCTTTTTTTATGTTCCCGGAAGGAACGGTTAAAACTGTGCAAAGTTAGGGCATGATTTTGAATTTCAGCATGGTTTTCTCTTCAATTCAATCGCGCAGATCGCATAATTTTTTTTGCCACCTGTCTCCCCGTATCATCATCCCCACGGTGCGTCACCAGTAATTGCACCCTGCTGCCGCCTTTTACTGCCACCAGGTGATCGAATTCCATGGGTACGGATTGCTGGTAGCGATAGCTGCCGTGCTGCCATATGGCCAGCTCTCCCTCCAGGTTGAGCGTATCCGCCTTATAACTAAAATCGGAAATACCGGACAGCCGGCTTAATTCCCCGGCAGCTTCTGTGGCAGCCCGCTGCAGGTCCATATGTGCGGAAGAAAGGTACACGGCTTCCTGCATACGGATCTCCAATCCTTCTGCCCTGCCCCCTCCTTTGAACGCTTTCACGCGCATATTGGGCTGGTCAGTTGCAGCAGCGGGAGACAAAGAAAGTGGAGTTTGCAAGCGCATCAGATTTCCCCGGAACGTACGCCAGTTCTGCACATTCAACATGGTGGCGGGTACAGCGGGCTCCCGGAACATCCGGAAGAGCGACGGGCCATAGTAAGCGCCTAAAGCGCTGCAGGCGATCAATACAACGAATCCTGTGATCAGGGCCGCCTTTTTGCGCAGATCGAAACGACGTTGATGCCGCTTCCTCATCTCCGCAGTGTATCTGGCTTCCGGAACACCAGCCTCTTGCCGGAACATTTCAAAGGTACCCTGCAGGTGCTTCGCTTTCCAGTCGGAATAAGGGAGGGGAAACTTCTTACCGCAATGCTCGCAGAAAGTGATGTATTCGGATCTCAATGCACTATACTCAGCACATTGACTGCATTTCAGGTAGTACATAGGGTATAGATATTTATGAACTATACCCCTAAATTATGATTTTATTTTATATATCTCTCAGCTTCACTGAACTTATTACACGGTCTGCCACCTTTTGCCCGGTTTCGTCCTGCTCCGGGTAAATGACAACTATCTGCACCAGCCGCTTATCTTTCAGAAAACCAAGGTTTTGGAATTTTAATTTCATCTGTCCCCGGAAAGTGTACCTTCCTTTCTGCAGAAATCCGGGGT
The DNA here is from genome assembly GCA_017849435.1 of Chitinophaga niabensis. Lineage (GTDB taxonomy): Bacteria > Bacteroidota > Bacteroidia > Chitinophagales > Chitinophagaceae > Chitinophaga > Chitinophaga niabensis_A. The sequence goes on along the minus strand of JAFIGY010000015.1, from coordinate 29,215 downwards.
TACCGGAGATATTCACGGCTTCCTGTTTATAATCCAGATCAGAGACGGAGGGCTGTGCTCTCATTTCATTGACAGAACCCATTGCAGCGCCCTGAAGGGATACCTCCACCGCAGGCTTATATTGGAATTCGTGCAGGCTGATCTGCATGGGAAGCGTGGTATCTACTCGACAGGTTCTCATCAGCTCCACATATTTCATCACCTCTACGGGTATTCCCAGCCTGTAGGGTTGCAGGTCCACTGGCGTCTGGATCTCCGCGATCCCTCTGTCGACATTGAAAGTGTGCCATTCTTTGGAAAGCCAGCTTTTGGGAACGCCTTTGTTCAAAAAGCCTTTCATGAAATTTCCGGCTATGAGTCCGCCTGCAACTCCCACCAATACAATACCTGCCACCAGCCATACGATCCAACGGGAGCCGCCGCTGCGGGGTCTTTTGACTGCTTTTGCTCTGGCCTCCACTACCGGGGCTTGTATGCCGATCATTTGTGCATAGGTCTCAAAGCTTTTATCAGGATGACGTTGTTTCCAGTCGGAGTAATTGTTCGTCATTTTCTTTCCGCAGGATTCGCAGAAGGTGACGTATTCGGTTCTCAGTGCGTTAGCGTGGCCGCAGTGGTTACATTTCAGATAGTACATAGCAGGGTTCGTTGGTAAAAGGACAAAAAAAGGACGAAGCTTGTGCTTCGTCCTGCAATATATTCCGTTTTCTACAACTATTCTGCGGCTTTCTCTTCAGCAGCGGGAGCAGCCGGAGCGGCAGTTTCCTCTGCTTTCTTCTTGCTACCACCAGCACGACGGGTTTTCTTGGCCGGTGCTTTATCCGCAGTAGCAGATTTACCATAGATCTCGTTGAAGTCCACCAGTTCGATCAGGGCAACTTCCGCGTTATCACCTACCCGTTTGCCGAGTTTGATGATGCGGGTATAACCACCGGGACGGCTGGCGATCTTTTCGCTGATCACGCCGAACAGTTCCTTGATGGTTTCTTTATCCTGCAGGTAGCTGAAAACAATACGACGGTTGTGTGTATCGTCGGTTTTAGCACGGGTTAACAACGGTTCGATGTAAACGCGCAGTGCTTTTGCTTTCGCCAAAGTGGTTTGAATACGTTTGTGGCTGATCAGCTCACAAGCCAGATTGCTCATCAGGCTTTTACGGTGAGCGGAAGTACGGCTCAGCCTGTTTAATTTTACTCCGTGACGCATGACATTTGTTTGTTTAGATTCCCTTGTACCGTGTCAGGAATTACAAGGTACTTGTTATAAAAAAGAAGAAGTCAGATTACTCTTCTTCCAATTTCAATTTGGAAAGGTCCATACCGAAGTGGAGACCTCTTTCACCGAGCACCTGCTCGATCTCGCTCAGGGATTTCTGACCGAAGTTCCGGAACTTCATCAGCTCTTCCTGTTCGTACTGTACCAGTTCGCTCAGAGAGTTGATCTTAGCAGCTTTCAGACAGTTGAATGCGCGAACGCTCAGATCCAGGTCCTCCAACGGAGTTTTCAGGATCTTGCGCAGCTGCAGGGTCTGTTCGTCCACTACATCTTCTTTCTCTGCATCTTTCGTATCGAAGCTGATATTCTCATCTGTGATGATCATCAGGTGTTGAATCAGGATGCGGGAAGCTTGTTTCACTGCTTCTTCCGGGTGGATAGTACCGTCCGTGATCACTTCCATGATCAGTTTCTCGTAGTCCGTTTTTTGTTCCACACGGGTGTTCTCGATGCTGTACTTCACGTTCTTGATGGGCGTGAATACGGAGTCGATAGCGATGTAGCCAAAGATTGCATCTTTAGGCCTGTTCTCTTCAGCGGGTACGTAACCGCGACCTTTACCGATCGTCAGTTCAATATCCAGCTTGGCAGAAGGGTCCAGGGTGCAGATCAGGAGTTCGGGGTTCATGATCTGGAAAGAATTGGTCGCTTTCTCGATCATGTCCGCACGGAACTCGGTTTTGCCTTTTACGGAGATCTGGATCTTCTCGCTGCTTACTTCATTCTCAACGATCTTCTTGAAACGAACCTGTTTCAGGTTGAGGATGATCTCAGTAACGTCTTCCGTGATCCCTTTCAGAGTAGCAAACTCGTGATCGGCGCCTTCAATCTTTATTCCCACAATGGCATAGCCCTCCAATGACGACAACAGTACACGACGAAGCGCGTTACCGATTGTCACACCATAACCTGGTTCTAATGGACGGAATTCGAATTGAGCTTCAAAGTCGGTAGACTTCTGCAAAACGATCTTGTCAGGCTTTTGGAAATTAAGAATTGCCATTGATATGCTTGATTTATGAGTTTAACTTATATTATATGGCTATAGCCACCTGAACCGGTGGCTATAAACTATTACTTGGAGTACAATTCCACGATCAGCTGTTCCTTGATGTTCTCGGGAACGCTTTCTCTTTCCGGATAGGCGATGAATGTACCTTTCATATCTTTTTCATTCCAGTCCAGCCAGCTGAATTTCGGGTTCTTACCGCGAATGTTGCTGGTGAGGGAGGTGTTACCGGCGGTTTTGTTCTTCAGACCTACGACATCACCGGGTTTCAGTTGGAAAGAAGGAATATTCACTACTACGCCGTTCACGGTAATGTGTTTGTGAGACACGAGCTGGCGGGCAGCAGGACGGGAGGGAGCGATACCCATGCGGAACACGGTGTTGTCCAGCCGTGCTTCCAGCAATTTGATCAATACCTCACCGGTTACGCCTTTCCGGCGGTTAGCTTCTTCGAACAGATTACGGAACTGACGCTCCAGTACACCGTAAGTGTATTTCGCCTTTTGTTTTTCTCTCAGCTGCAGCGCGTACTCACCCAGTTGTTTACGTTTGCGTTGCGCACCGTGTTGACCGGGAGGGTTGCTGTTCTTGCCTAAATACTTGCCATTTCCTAAAATGGGCTCTCCAAAAATCCTGGAGATCTTGGTCTTTGGTCCTGTGTACCTTGCCATGTTATTTGTTCAGATTTTTAGTTTCGGTGCAAGCTCATTTAAAAATCTTAAAATCCGATCTTGCACCCACGGTTATAAAAAAAATTACGAAATGTCAATTACGAATTACGAATTATCAACTACAATTGTTCATTCGTAATTGATAATTCGTAATTCGAGATTAACCTATACTATACTCTTCTCTTCTTGGGAGGGCGGCAGCCGTTATGCGGCAGCGGCGTAACGTCTTTGATGAGGGTTACTTCGATACCGGAATTCGAGATAGCACGGATCGCGCTTTCACGGCCGGCGCCGGGTCCTTTCACAAAAACATCTGCTCTCTTCAGACCTGCGTCAAAAGCGGTTTTTGCAGCATCAGAAGCAGCCAGCTGAGCGGCATAGGGCGTGTTTTTCTTGGAACCCTTGAAGCCCATTTTACCAGCAGAAGACCAGGAAATCACCTGACCCTGTTTGTTCGTGATGCTAACGATGATGTTGTTGAAACTGGCGGAGATATGTACATCCCCGTAGTTATCCACCTTTACTACCCTCTTTTTAGCGGCAGCTTTTGTATTAGTTGCTTTTGCCATAATTCGTTAAAATTCCAACAATGAAATTTCAGATCCCTATAAAAACCCTTTATGCCGCCTGCTCCCGGATCTGAATGGGAGACCACCGGCAAAGGGATCTTACTATTTCTTAGGTGCCTTCTTCTTACCAGCAACGGTTTTACGTTTACCTTTCCTGGTACGACTGTTGGTACGGGTACGCTGACCTCTAACCGGCAGACCCTTCCTGTGACGGAGGCCACGGTAGCAGGCAATATCCAGCAAACGCTTGATGTTCATCTGAACCTCAGAACGCAGCTGACCTTCTACTTTCAGTTCGTTGTTGATAATATTCCGGATGGCGGCTTGCTCGTCATCGTTCCAGTCTTTCACTTTCTTGTTTAAGTCAATGCCTGACTTCTCCAGGATATAAACTGAAGTAGAATGACCGATACCAAAGATATAAGTCAAACCAATTTCGCCTCTTTTGTTTTTAGGAAGATCAATACCGGCTATACGTGCCATATCAATTGTTTAATTTATTTCGTTTAATAGTATACAGATGCGGATTATCCCTGACGTTGCTTAAAACGGGGATTCTTTTTGTTGATCACCAACAATTTACCTTTGCGGCGAACGATCTTGCAATCTGCACTTCTTTTTTTGATGGAAGCTCTTACTTTCATTGCGTCAATTATTATAAAATCTATCAGATTATTGTATTACTTGTACCTGAAAATTATACGACCCCTGCTCAAATCGTAAGGGCTCATCTCCACCCCTACCTTATCACCCGGCAGAATGCGAATATAGTGCATCCTCATTTTCCCAGAGATGGTAGCCAGAATCTCGTGTCCGTTTTCCAGTTTTACCCGGAACATCGCATTTGATAAGGCTTCTAGAATAATACCATCCTGTTTAATGAGTGCCTGTTTCGCCATAAAAATTTTTAGGAATGCAAAGATACCACAAAAGTTTCTTAAACCGAAAAAAATACCCGCAATATTCTTTAAATATGTGGATAAGTTTCAGTGGGGGCACTTATTGAAGTAAAACATTCTTATTATCAATCATTTATAAATAGAGATAATTTTTTCTTTCTTTAGAAAATTTACCTTCGCGCTGATGCAGGTCGGCAAATATAGGGAATTTCTTCTATCAATTCATGTAAGCAGCATTCAATGCGGGGTTATTCTTCTCCGCCAATTCAATGTCCGCGAAGCTGGACAATACATCGGCCTTCCCCTTCTGTACGGATACCGTATGCTCATAATGCACGGATGCTTTCCGGTCGCGCGTCACCACCGTCCACCCGTCTTCCAGGTATTCCACATCACGGGTCCCGAGGTTCACCATGGGCTCAATCGCGATCACCAGTCCTTCTTTCAATACAGACCCGCTGCCTCTGCGGCCATAGTTCGGCACCTGCGGATCTTCGTGCAGATTACGACCCAGGCCATGCCCTACCAGCTCCCGCACTACACCATATCCTCTCTCCTTTTCCACATACTCCTGTATCGCATATGCAATATCGCCGATCCTGTTGCCCGTCACGGCTTTCTCGATCCCTTTCTGCAAAGCCACCTTGGTAGCCGCCATGAGTTTCTGTACATGTACGGGGATCTCTCCAAGGGCAAAGGTATAGGCACTGTCGCCATGAAACCCGTTGCTATACACCCCCACATCCACGGATACAATATCTCCGTCTTTCAATATATGCCCATTGGGAATACCATGCACTACGGCCTCATTGACAGATATGCAGCAGGTGTTCGGAAATCCCCTGTAATTCTTGAAGGAAGGTGTGGCGCCGTGATCACGGATAAATTTCTCGGCAATAGCATCCACATCCAATGTACTCATGCCCGGTTTGAGATTCCTGGCAACTTCGGCCAGGGTAGCGCTTACCAGTAAAGCGCTTTGGCGGATCAGTTCAATTTCTTCTGGCGACTTATAATAGATCATAACAAGCGAAATTAGGCAAAATATTGATTGATTCCTTGCGGGCCACGGGCACACTGGCTTGCGGTTCCCCGCAGAAAGAAAAAACCATCCGGGTGTGACCAGGATGGTTTTGTATATAGATTCAGATAGTACGATAATCAGGCATTCGCCGGAGAGGAGGTTCTGCCTTTGATCCTGCCGGAGCTCATCAGGCCATCGTAGTGGCGCATGAGCAGCTGGCTTTCGATCTGTTGCAGGGTATCGAGGATTACCCCCACCATGATCAGGAGGGAAGTACCGCCGAAGAAGGTGGCAAAAGCACCGTTCACACCTGCTGCAGCTGCAAAGCCGGGGAGGATACCTACCAGGGCCAGGAACATGGCGCCGGGAAGGGTGATACGGTCCATTACCGCTCCGATGTAATCCGCAGTAGCTTTACCAGGCTTCACACCCGGGATGAACCCGTTATTGCGCTTCATTTCGTCCGCCATCTGTGTAGGGTTGAAGATCAACGCTGTGTAGAAGAATGTGAACACGACTACCAGCACGGCATAAATCAGGTTATAATACGGATTGGTATGGTCGCTGAAAATGCGGATGAAGGTGGATGCGTTCTCGTTCTGGATGGCAAAACCGATAGCGGTAGCCGGGATGAACATGATCGCCTGTGCGAAGATGATGGGCATTACACCGGCAGCATTCACTTTCAGGGGAATGAACTGGCGAACGCCACCATATTGTTTATTACCTACAATACGTTTTGCATAGTTCACGGGGATCTTGCGGGTACCTTGTACGAGCAGGATCAGGCCGATTGTGATGAAGATGAAGAAAGCGATCTCGATCAGGAACATCAGCGGACCGCCACCACCTGTCACTTTCAGGGAGAACTCCTGGATAAGCGCTTCGGGCAGACGGGCAAGAATACCGGTCATAATGATGATGGAAGTACCGTTACCGATCCCTTTATCCGTGATCTTCTCACCCAGCCACATCACGAAGAGGGTACCTGCGGTGAGCACCACGGTGGTGGACAGCCAGAACATGAAAGATCCGTACTCGGGAATGAGTGCGGAAGCAGACTGTGTTCTCAGGTAGGCTACATAAGCGCTGGCCTGGAAAGCGGTTACCACAACGGTCAGCAGGCGGGTGTACTGATTGATCTTCTTACGTCCGCTGTCACCTTCCTTCTGCAGTTTCTGGAAATAAGGTACTGCGATGGTCAGCAGCTGAATGGCGATAGACGCCGAGATATAGGGCATGATACCCAGTGCGAAGATGGAGGCACGGGAGAAGGAACCACCGGCGAACATGTTCAGCAGTCCGAGGATGCCTTTCTGGGAAGTCTCGGAGAATCTGGACAGCTCGTTTGAATCGAGGCCGGGAAGGGTGATATAGGAACCCGCACGGTATACCAGTACAAGGAGCAGGGTAGTAAGGATACGCTTGCGCAGGTCCTCGATGCTCCAGATGTTCTTTATCGTTTCAATAAATTTCTTCACAGGAAGATGAGATTAATAACGCGTGTAAAATACGAAAAGACGCACTACTCCGTAGGCGCCTTCTCTATCGTAAATTCTTAAATCAGTTCTACTGATCCACCGGCCGCTTCCACTGCTGCTTTGGCCTTTTCACTGATTGCGTTCACTTTCAGCGCTACTTTGCTTTTCAGCTCTCCTTGACCCAGCACTTTCACTTTATCCGTTTTGCTGACCAGCCCGTTCATATACAGATTTTCGAGAGAGAACTCCTGCAGGCCGTATTTCTCAACGATCTGTTCCAGCTGGCCTACATTGAACACTTTATAATCAATGCGCGTGATAGGAATGAAACCACGTTTCGGCAGACGACGCTGGATAGGCATCTGGCCACCTTCGTGACCTCTCTTGCTGGAGTAACCGGTGTTGGATTGCGCACCTTTGTTACCTTTTGTGGAAGTACCACCTTTACCGGAGGCCTCACCACGACCCAAACGTTTCTCTTTATGTACTGCGCCTTTTGCAGGTCTTAAATTCTGTAAGTTCATAGCTTTAATTGTTTTACTTACGCGGAAATCAACCGCTCGCTTTTACAATGATAGTTCAAAAAAACAAGATGCCAAATGTAAAACGTGAAATTTTACAATTACGCGTTTACCTGCTCTACTTTTATCAGGTGGTTCACAGCACGCACCATACCCAGGATCTGGGGAGTGGCTTCTACTTCAACAGTAGCATGCATCTTCTTCAGGCCAAGCGCCTTGAGGGTCAGCTTCTGACGTTCCGGACGGTCGATGCCGCTTTTTACCTGGGTGATCTTAATCTTTGCCATTTTCTTTATAATATTTCCAATTAAAAATGCTCAAAGCCCCTTCTCGGGAAGAAGGCTGAGATTTGTTAATCCGGTCTTATCCGTTGAACACTTTCTTCAGGGATACGCTGCGTGTTTTCGCGATCTGAACGGGTTCGCGGAGCAGACCCAGCGCCTTGAAAGTGGCTTTTACCACGTTGTGCGGGTTAGCAGAGCCCAGGGACTTTGCCAGAACGTCCGTGATACCGGCGCTTTCCAGCACTGCACGCATGGAACCTCCGGCGATCACACCGGTACCATGAGCGGCCGGTTTGATCAGTACTTTCGCAGCACCTTCCTTGGCCAGCTGGTCATGAGGAATGGTACCGTGATGCACCGGAACCTTGATCAGGTTCTTTTTAGCGTCGTCGATCCCTTTTGTGATGGCTTCCTGCACTTCCTTGGCTTTACCCAGGCCGTGACCTACCACCCCATTCTCGTTACCTACCACTACCAGTGCGGAGAAACTGAAAGTACGGCCGCCTTTGGTGGTTTTGGTAACCCTGTTGATAGCTACAACCTTTTCCTTCAGCTCCAGATCGCCAGCTTTTACTTTATTGAATGAATTCTTTGCCATTTTTATTTAATAAGAATTACGATATCAGATTGTTTTTTCTTCCGTGTCTGCGGATTAGAACTGCAGGCCACCTTCACGTGCTCCTTCTGCTACTGCCTTTACACGGCCGTGATACAGGTAACCACCTCTGTCGAACACACAGGTAGTGAGGCCGAGGGAAGTAGCTTTTCTTGCCAGTGCTGCGCCTACCAGTTTGGACTTCTCGGATTTGGTACCCTGTTGGGCCTTGATGTCCTTATCGCGGGAAGAAGCGGAAGCCAGTGTGGTGCCATTGGAATCGTCAATCAGCTGCACATAGATGTCGGTATTGCTGCGGAATACAGCAAGTCTCGGTTTCTGCGCAGTACCGCCCACCCTTCTACGGATGCGGTAGCGGATATTCTGTCTTCTGTTTGTTTTTGTACTCATTGCTAAGTGTATTTAAGGCCCGATGCTGCCGGGACTATTTCCAAAAATTAAAAAACGGCGCTGCCTTTACGCAGCGCTACGCTGCGGGTGATTACTTACCGGCAGATTTACCAGCTTTCTTACGTACCACTTCATCGCTGTAGCGAACACCTTTACCTTTGTACGGCTCGGGTTTGCGCAGGCTGCGGATCTTGGCCGCTACCTGGCCCAGCAGTTGGTTATCGGAGCCTTCCAGCATGATCTTCGGGTTCTGACCTTTTTCAGTAAGGGTAGCAACCTTCAGTTCCTTGGGAACTTCGAAGATGATGTTGTGGGAATACCCCAAAGATAAGTCCAGCAACTGCCCTGCATTCGCAGCCTTGTAACCTACACCCACCAGCTCCAGCTGTTTTTTGAAGCCTTCTGTAACACCGGTCACCATGTTGGCGATCAGTGCGCGGTACAGACCGTGCAGCGCGCGATGGCGGATCTGGTCGGTAGGACGGGAGATCACTATCTCGCCATCTTTCACTTCCACTTTGATATCGCGGTCAATTGCTTTCTTCAGTTCGCCTTTCGGGCCTTTCACTGTGATCTCGTTAGCGGGAGAAACAGTTACAGTAACGCCGCTGGCCAGTTTAATAGGACTTCTTCCTATACGTGACATAACTCGTCAGTTTTATTGGTTTGTGATCCGGCATTCCGTGTTCAGCTCCGTATAGAAAGCTTAATTGTCAGACATGCCGTTATCCCGCCTTTATGCAAGGCGGGATAGAAAAATTTATTAATAAACGTAGCAAACTACTTCGCCACCTACATTCTGTGCTTTTGCTTCCTTGTCGGTCATTACACCTTTGGAAGTAGAGATGATAGCGATACCCAAACCATTCTTCACGCGTGTGAATTCATTGGGTTTGGAGTACTGACGCAGACCCGGACGGGAGATCCTTTGCAGATCATGAATGGCCGGTTGTTTGGTTTGCGGATCGTACTTCAGCGCTATCTTGATGATGCCCTGCTTGTTATCTTCCTCGAATTTGTACTTCAGGATATAACCTTTGTCATACAAAATCTCGGTAATACGTTTCTTCAGTTTGGAAGCCGGGATTTCCACGATCCGGTGATTCGCCATCTGGGCATTACGGATGCGTGTTAAAAAATCTGCTATTGGATCAGTAACCATTGCTTAAAAAAAATTTACAAATGTGTACAATGCGATATCCAATCGATATAGAAAGGAATCAAATTAAATGTTGCGTGCCAATTACCAGCTGGCTTTTCTTACGCCAGGGATCTTACCTGCCAGTGCCATGTCGCGGAACATGTTACGGCAAATGCCGAACTGACGGATATATCCTTTAGGACGACCGGACAGTTGACATCTGTTGTGCAGGCGAACGGGAGAAGCGTTCTTCGGCAGTTTGTCCAGTTCCGCGTAGTTACCTTCTGCTTTCAGCGCAGCGCGTTTCTCAGCGAATTTGGCCACCAGGGCTTCTCTCTTTCTTTGTCTGGCTTTTACTGATTCTTTTGCCATGTGTTATTATTGATTGTCTTTTTTGATGTTCTTGAACGGCATACCCAACTCTTTCAGCAGCTCGTAAGCCTCTTCGTTGGTATTCGCAGTTGTCACGAAAGTGATATCCATACCGGTGATACGGGTTACTTTATCGATGTCGATCTCCGGGAAGATGATCTGCTCGGTAACGCCCAGGGTGTAGTTACCACGGCCGTCGAAAGCTTTCTCGTTCACACCTTTGAAGTCACGTACGCGGGGCAGGGATACAGCGATCAGCCTGTCCAGAAACTCGTACATGTTCACACCACGCAGGGTCACACGCGCACCGATAGGCATGTGCTTACGCAGTTTGAAGTTGGAGATATCCTTTTTAGACAGGGTAGCGATCGCTTTCTGACCGGCGATACGGGTCATTTCATCAACAGCTACATCTACCAGCTTCTTATCACCTACCGCACCGTTGATGCCCTGGTTCAGGCAGATCTTGGTGAGGCGGGGAACCTGCATCACAGTTTTATAGTTGAACTTCTTTTGCAGTGCGGCTACCACTTCATTGCGGTACTTTGTCTGCAGTCTGGGTTGATATGATGTGTTTGCCATTATTTAATTACCTCCCCTGATTTTTTAGCGATTCGAACTACTTTACCATTTTCCCTTTGGCGCGCTACGCGAGTAGGTTTGCCAGCCTTAGCGTCCCACAACATTACATTGGAAATGGCGATAGGCGCTTCCTGCTTTACAATACCGCCTTTGGTATTCTGGGCAGAAGGTTTGGTGTGCTTGGTGATGATGTTAACACCTTCAACCAGTACACGGGCTTTGTCGGTAATTACTTCCAACACCTTGCGGGGCTTGGTCCGGTCCTTGTCGTCACCGGTAACTACCACAACCAGGTCGCCTTTCTTAATGTTGAACTTAGGCTTAAATCTAGTTTTCATCTGTTTGTTTATTTAAACGCCAAGCGAAACCCTTGTTCCGCTTGATTAATATGTTTAGTCGTTTTTGAAACGGGCTGCAAAGATACACAAAGATTTCGGATAGTGAATTCAGGCTTTCAGATAAAGGTAATTTGTATACATATTATCTTTATCCCCAGCTAATTGAATCTCAATCCGAAATCTCTTTCTCCACTATTAAAGCACCTCAGGCGCCAGGGAGATGATCTTCATATATCCTTTATCGCGAAGCTCACGGGCAACCGGACCGAAAATACGGGTACCGCGGGGCTCGTCGGAGTTGTTCAGCAATACAACGGCATTATCATCGAAGCGGATATAAGAACCGTCACGGCGACGGAGTTTCTTTTTGGTTCTTACGATAACAGCTTTTGTTACGGTACCTTTCTTCATACCACCACCGGGAATAGCGTCTTTCACCGTTACCACGATCTTGTCACCCACACCTGCATAGTCCTGACCGGAGTTGCCAAGTACGCGGATGCAAAGCACTTCTTTGGCACCACTGTTATCAGCTACGTTCAGCCTTGATTCTTGTTGTATCATTGTAATACGTTTGTTAATTGTTTAGCAGCGGCTGCAAGTCTGTGCTGACCGGCAGCTTGAAACAAATGAATAAATTATTTTACTTTTTCGATCACTTCCACCATGCGCCAGCATTTGTTCTTGCTCAGCGGACGGGTTTCCATGATCCGTACGGTATCACCAATGCTGCACTCGTTCTTTTCATCGTGCGCCATAAACTTGGTGGTTTTCTTTACGAACTTACCATAGATCGGGTGTTTCACCTTACGCTCTACACTCACGGTTACAGTCTTATCCATTTTGTTGCTGGATACTACTCCGATCCTGGTTTTTCTTAATTTTCTTTCGGTCATCTTGAAAGTTATTTTACCTCCAAACCGTTTTTACACGGCTTTAAATTGTTTATTGTTTTGCTCGTTAATAGCTATCACTATTCAAGCCACTGCCAGGATTAGAATCCCAGCGCTCTTCTGCGCAGTTCCGTCTGGATACGGGCAATCTCCCTCCGCATAAAGCGAATGCTCATCGGATTCTCGATCGGCGTAACAGCGTGACTGAAGGACACCTTTTTCAAACGCAGAGACTCTTCAGACAGTTTGTCCTTCAGGTCTTGGTCAGTCAGGCTCTTAAGGTCCAGTTTTGCTTTAGGCATTGTATTTAAGTTTTGTTCTGGTTATCAGGTTTGTTTCATGATCCGGGTGTGCTTACGCAACATAGTCGCGGCGCACAACGAATTTCACCTTGATCGGCAGTTTCTGTGCCGCCAGCTCCATAGCTTCTTTTGCTACTTGCAGGGGTACGCCATCTGCTTCAAACAGGATGCGACCGGGCTTCACAACGGCTGCCCAATGGTCAGGAGCACCTTTACCTTTACCCATCCTCACTTCCAGCGGCTTAGCAGTGATCGGCTTATCGGGGAAAATGCGGATCCACACGTTACCTTCACGCTTCATATGCCTGGTCAGAGCGACACGCGCAGCTTCAATCTGGCGGTCAGTGATCCACTTAGGTTCCAATGCCTTGAGGCCGAACGTACCAAAAGACAGGGCGGCGCCTCTCTTTGCGTTACCTTTGATGCGGCCTTTGTGCATCTTCCTGTGTTTCGTTCTCTTGGGCTGTAACATCGTTTATGTTATTAAAAAGTTTGTTTAAATGATATTTTTACAGGCTGTGTGATTATTTACGCGGACCACGATCTCCACCACCTCTTCTGTCGCCACCGCCACGGTTATCCCTTCTGTCACCGCCACGATCTCCACGCTCGCCGCCACGGCCTCCGCCATGACCATGATGTGCGCCACCGCTGCGACCTTCGCCTTCCTTACCGGAGATAGCGTTCGGGTTCAGATCACGTTTGCCCAGTACTTCACCTTTACAGATCCATACTTTGATACCAATCTTACCGTAAACGGTCAGTGCGAACAAAGATGCGTAGTCGATGTCCATACGGTAAGTATGCAGGGGCACACGGCCTTGTTTCATTTCTTCGGAACGGGCAATCTCAGCACCACCGAGGCGGCCGCCGATCTTTACCTTGATACCTTCCGCACCCATACGCAGCGCAGTGGCGATCGCCATTTTGATAGCGCGTTTGTAGTTGATGCGGCTTTCGATCTGTTTAGCAATCGTTTCAGCAACGATGGTAGCATCCACTTCCGGGCGGCGGATCTCCAGGATATTGATCTGTACATCCTCCTTACCGGTCAGCTTCTTCAGTTCTTCCTTGATGCGATCCACTTCGTTGCCGCCTTTACCTATGATGATACCAGGTTTGGAGGTATGAATGGTAATGATGAGCTTACCGAGTGTTCTTTCGATCACTACACGTGAAATGCCGCCTTTGTTGATACGGGCATTCAGGTAAGTCCTGATCTTGTTATCTTCGATCAGCTTGGCCGCATAATCTTTTTTGCTGCCATACCAATTAGAGTCCCATCCTCTGATGATACCTAACCTGTTACCAATAGGATTTGTTTTCTGACCCATGTTCTGGTTTTATTTGTCTATGAGTTTAAATATATTTTTACCTGCTTATTGCTGTGCGGCAGCGGTACGGCTGTCAACAACAATTGTTACGTGATTACTTCTCTTCCGGATACGGTAACCCCTTCCCTGCGGAGCCGGACGCATTCTTTTCAGCACGCGGCCACCGTCCACAAAAACGGTTTTAACGAACAGGTTAGCATCTTCTACCCTGCTGCCTTCGTTCTTCACTTTCCAGTTGGCTACTGCAGACAGCAACAGCTTCTCCAGCGGTGTGCTGGGGTGCTTGGGATGGAATTTCAAAATATTCAAAGCTTTCTCTACATCCAGGCCGCGGATCAGGTCTGCGAGCAAACGCATTTTGCGGGTAGATGTAGGATTATTGTTCAGCTTAGCTACTGCTTCCATTGTTATTTGTTTCTGTGTTATATAAGTTTCTTGTATTTCAGCTTCCGGTCTGCTGTTTCCGGCTTCCTTCCTATATTCTCTTTATACCGGAACCGAAAACCTGAAACGGACTACTACATTTTCTTGTTGGCGTGTCCTTTGAAGTTGCGGGTAGGCGCAAACTCTCCCAGCTTGTGACCCACCATGAACTCGGTTACGTAAACCGGGATGAACTTGTTGCCATTGTGCACGGCAAAAGTATGGCCCACGAAATCGGGAGTGATAGTAGAGCGGCGGCTCCAGGTTTTGATAACCGTACGCTTGGTGCCATCGTTCATTTTTTCTACCTTCTTCTCTAATTTGTGGTCTACGTAAGGACCTTTTTTAATGGAACGACCCATGTTCTTGTTTATTTAAGATTTCAACCCCGGGGTTACCGGGATTGAAACTTGTTAAGCGTTATTATAATTTCTTACCGTTTTTACGCGTGATGATCAGTTTATCTGAGCTCTTATGCGGTTTCCTTGTTTTCAGGCCTTTCGCATATTTGCCAGTCCTTGACCTCGGGTGACCACCGGAAGCGCGGCCTTCACCACCACCCATCGGGTGATCCACAGGGTTCATGGCTACACCACGGTTGCGGGGGCGGATACCCCTCCAGCGGTTGGCACCAGCCTTACCGATGGATTGCAGCGCGTGATCGGAGTTGGAAACGGTACCTACGGTTGCCATGCAGGCGTTCAGCACCTTGCGCAGTTCGCCGGAAGGCATTTTCAACACAGCGTATTTTTCTTCCTTGTTGCTCAGCTGGGCATAAGCACCGGCGCTGCGTGCGATAGCACCGCCTTTACCAGGCTGCAGCTCGATGTTGTGTACAACTGTACCCAAAGGCATGTTCTTCAACGGTAACGCATTACCCAGCTCAGGAGCCACTTCAGCGCCGCTGATCACAGTTGCGCCAACCTGCAGGCCCTGGGGAGCAATGATGTAACGTTTTTCACCATCCGCATAGTTCAGCAATGCGATGAACGCGCTACGGTTCGGATCGTATTCGATCGTTTTCACAGTAGCGGGGATGTTTACCTTATCGCGCTTGAAATCCACGATACGGTATTGTTTCTTGTGTCCGCCGCCGATATAGCGCATGGACCTTCTACCTTGCACGTTTCTACCACCGGTCTTCTTTGCCGGAGCCAGCAGGCTCTTTTCAGGAGTATCCGTGGTCAGCTCTGCATACGCATTACCGATCTTCCAACGGGTACCGGCTGTAATAGGTTTGTACTTTTTCAGTGCCATTTTCTACTTAATTCAAAATGATTCAATAGATTATTATAAGTTGATCTGTATATACATCCAGGTTAACGGCTTACGCCATTAACGGCACTTGTTATTATATGTTAGCATACAGATCGATCGTTTCTCCTTTCGCCAGGGTGATCACCGCTTTCTTGTAAGAAGGCTTGCGACCGGAAATAAAACCGGCTTTGGTGAAGCGGGTTTTGTTCTTGCCGGGCATTACCATCGTGTTCACTTCAGCAACGGTCACGCCATAGAAATCTTCCACAGCTTTCTTGATCTCCAGTTTGTTGGCTTTTTTGTCAACAATGAAGTAAAAGCGGTTGAACTTTTCAGTGGCTTTGTTCACCTTCTCTGAAATCACCGGTTTGATTAAAACATCAGACAGTTTCATCTTTATGTACTTTGTCGCGGCAGCGCCGCATGTTTTGTTAAATTGATTAAGCTTCTACTACGTCAGCCGGTTCTTCGGTGAAGATCTTCGCTGCGCTTTCGGTAAATACCAGGTAGTTGCTGTTCATGATCTCGTATGTGTTCACATCGCTCAATACCGTGCTGTCAACAGTCGGGATATTGCGGAGGGACAGGTATACGTTATCATTGTACTCCGGCAGTACCACCAGGGTTTTTCTGCCGGCTACGTTGATATTCAGATTCTTGAGAATGCTTTGGAACTGCTTGGTTTTAGGTGCATCCAGGTTGATATCTTCAACGATGATGATGCTGTTTTCCTTCGCTTTTACAGACAGGGCAGAGATCTTAGCCACGTCTTTCACCTTGCGGTTCAGCTTGATGTCGTAACTGTGCGGTTTGGGACCGAAAACGGTACCACCACCTTTATACAGCGGGTTACGGATGTTACCTTTACGGGAACCGCCGGTACCTTTTTGCTTGTGCAGTTTGCGGGAAGCACCTTTCACTTCGGCACGGGTCTTTACCTTGTGCGTACCCTGACGCTGAGCGGCCAGGTATTGTTTTACCGCCAGGTAGATCACATGATTGTTCGGCTCAACACCAAAAATCTCCTCGGGAAGTTCAATAGTCCTTCCGGTCTTCTTACCTTCTATATTTAAAATATCAAGTTGCATATTACTTCTGGATTAAAACGATTGAACCATTGTGGCCGGGAACGGAACCACTTACCAGGATATAATTCTTTTCAGGGAATACCTTCAGTATCTTCAGGCCTTTCACTTTCACACGCTCGTTACCGGTCTGGCCTGCCATGCGCATACCCTTGAAAACGCGGGAAGGATAAGAAGAACCACCAACAGAACCGGGCGCTCTCTGACGGTCGTGCTGACCGTGGGTAGCTTCACCCACACCGCTAAACCCGTGGCGTTTTACAACACCCTGGAAGCCTTTACCTTTGGAGGTGCCTACAACGTCAATTTTCTCACCTTCAGCGAAGATCTCGCAGGTGATAGTTTCGCCGAGCGCTTTGGCTACTGCTGCATCCGGATTACGGAATTCTTTTACGTAACGTTTGGGGGAGGTTTGTGCTTTCGCGAAGTGATTTTTTTCAGCTTTGGTGGCGTTTTTGTCTTTCTTCTCACCAAAAGCTACCTGTACAGCGTCGTACCCGTCGGATGACTGAGATTTCACCTGGGTAACCACGCAGGGACCGGCTTCGATAATGGTGCAGGCTGTCTGCTTCCCATTGGCCTCGAAGATGCTGGTCATACCAATCTTTTTACCAATAATACCTTTCATTGTTTATATAATTTAGCCCAGCGCCTGAGGGATCTCTCTGCTATCCTCAGGATGAGCGGTTTAAATACTGTTTATTGGGCGGCTACCCAGAAGGCGTAGCCTAATAAATACTGATGTCACAAAATACCTCAGGCGGGCCTTTTATCCCGCAGGTTATTCGTCTTTTAATTATCCCGATGAATCACCTGCGTCGATTTACCCGCCTCGCTGAGGTCCTTTTCCAATCCTACGCTTTAATCTCCACTTCCACACCAGACGGCAGATCGAGCTTACTCAGCGCATCCACGGTCCTGGAAGAAGAGGTGTAAATGTCCAGCAAACGCTTATGCGTACACAACTGGAATTGCTCACGCGCTTTCTTGTTCACGTGCGGAGAACGCAGTACCGTAAAGATTTTCTTCTCTGTCGGTAAAGGAATGGGACCTGTTACCACGGCACCCGTGTTACGCACGGTTTTTACGATCTTCTCGGCAGATTTATCTACCAGATTGTGATCGTAGGACTTCAGCTTGATTCTAATTCTCTGAGACATATGCAATGAACTTCTTCTTTATTACCCCTTACAATTTGGGAGGGCAAAGGTAAACTTTATTTTATTCACGGCAAATATTTTTGGGGATATTTCTGGAGAATATTGACATTCCACCGGGCTTTCGCTAGATTTGATACATCTTCCGGTGAGCCGCCGCAAGTTATGAAAAATATTTAACCTGTTCTTTTTCAGCAAATTACCACCCGTTACTGTTAAAATACCTGCTATCACCATGCGATTCCTGTCATTTGCACTCTTTTTCCTCTTTACCATCCCCCTGCTGGCACAGGTTCCTGCTACCGACTCCCTCACCCCACAGGAAAAAAGGGAAGCCCTGGAAAAGGAACTGGCCGAGATGAGGGCGGACGTACTGCCGCAATTCCCGGGCGGACCGGAAAAAATGAAGATATGGCTGATGACTAATCTTACTGTTCCTTATGTTGAACTCCGGGAAGATACCGTTGTGACAGTGTATGTGGAATTCACCGTGGAGTCCACCGGCCATGTGACGAATCCCAGGATCAAATACCCGGGGTTCCGGCAGCTGGATAAGGAAGTGATATTGTTGTTCTCCCGAATGCCGCGCTGGGCACCTGGTCGCCTCAACGGCAAAGCCGTGCCCCTTTCCCTTACCCTCCCGATCAATGTGGCCCTGGCCAACAGCATGCGCAAACCGGTGGACGTACCTACTCCCGAACTCTCCAACCTGCCACAATACAACGGCGGCGGCAAAGCCCTGGCCTATTTCATCAGAAAGAACCTGAAATACCCGGAAGAAGCCCGGAAAGCGGGCGTTAGCGGCAAGGTGCTGGTGGAATTCCTCGTTCTTGCAAATGGCGCGATCGACAACGTATCCACCATCGGCAGCGCCCTTGGATACGGTCTGGAAGAGGAAGCTACCCGCGTGGTACAAAAAATGCCGCGCTGGAAGCCCGCAAAACTGGATGGGAAGCCGGTAAGTGCCCGGCATCAGCTGGTGATCACATTCGATCCACCGCCTTCGCATTAGCGCTTACCGGCTTCCCATCTCCCAAACTACACTGCTATCCATTCCTCCTTCTGTCTGCCCTGCGATATACCAGGTAGAACAGTTGGGGTAGCACTAATAAACTTAACAGCATACACACCATCAATCCCCCTACGATCATAATGGCAAGGGGCTTCTGTATCTCGGATCCCATGCCATGGGACATGGCCGCGGGCAATAAGCCCAAAGCCCCCATCACTGCAATCATGAACACCGGCCGGATACGATCCTTCACCCCGTTCTCGATAGCCGGAATCAGGGCTTCTCCCCGCTCCCAGTAACTCTTCATCACAGAGATCAGGATGATACCGTCGATCGTACCTACCCCGAACAGGATGATGAACCCTATACCCGCGGATATCCCGAAAATGGTATGGGTGACCCAGAGGGAGAAGAAACCGCCGATGAAAGCGAACGGCACGGTGACAAGCGACAACAGGGTGTCCCTCAGATTATTGAAGTTGACATATAACAGGAAGGCGATCAGCATCAGGGAAATGGGCACAATGAACATCAGCCTCGAAATGGCCCGCTGCTGACTTTCGAACTCTCCCGCCCACTCCAGCTGATAAGACTCGGGCAGTTTCACCAGCTTGTTCACTTTCTGCTGCGCCTCGGCGATGGTGCCACCGAGGTCACGGCCGCGTACGGAGAACCCTACGGCAATGTACCGGCTGTTCCCCTGGCGGTAGATAAAGGCAGGACCGGTGAAGAAGCCGATGTCCGCGATCTCGGACAGTGGCACCTTGGCGCTTCCCGCCGCCGGCACCAGGATGTTCCGGATCTCCTGCTCGGATTTCCGGAAATGCTCGTCGTACCGGATCCGTATGTCAAACATCCTTTCGCCTTCATAAAAAGTGGAAGCCGCTTTACCGCCGATGGCCATTTCCACTACCGCCTGCGCGTCTTCCATACTGATCCCGTAACGTGCCATTCTGGCTTCGCTTAGCCGGATACGCAATTCAGGCAGGCCGATATTGCGGAACACGTTGATATCCTCTACGCCGCGCACTGTTTTGATCACCGCCGCAATACTGTCCGCGGTGTGTTCAAGCAGTTGCAGGTCGTTTCCATAGACTTTTGCCACGAGGGCGCTTTTAACCCCCGCCACGTATTCTTCCACGTTATCCATGATGGGCTGGCTAAAGCCGAATACGATGCCGGGATAGACGTTCAGCGTTTTTTCCATCTCATCCAGCAGCTTTTCCTTGCTGATCTTATCTTTCCACTCGCCGGCGTCTTTCAGCTGTACGTGAAACTCGATATTGAAGAACCCGGTGGGATCGGTACCATCATTCGGCCGGCCGGTCTGGGTAAGGATGAACTGCACCTGATCAAATGCCTGCAACCTTGTTTTCATTTCTTTCGTGAGGCGCACGGACTCTTCCAGGTTGATACTGTTAGGAAGGGTAGCCCTGATATAAATAGCCCCCTCGTTCAACTTAGGTATAAATTCCGAACCCAGCCGTCCAAACGCGCCGACACACACTGCCAGCAACACCAGGAACGCGATCACGGTCCCTTTACGGAAACGACTGGCGAAAAGAAACATCCGGAACAAACCATTCCGGAAGAATTCCGTGATCCGGCTGTGCCTGTCCACTACGTTCTTATTCAGCAGCAGTTTGCACATTACGGGGACGTAAGTAAGACTGAGGATGAGGGAGCCCAGCAAAGCATACCCCAATGTAAAGGCCAGTGGAGAGAACATCTTCCCTTCTACTTTCTGGAAAGTGAAAATGGGCATGAGGGCCACGATCAGGATCAACTGTGCGAACAGGATGGATTTCGCCACAGTTTTGGTCTTCTCGCTGATAAAGCTATCTTTCGGCATGACATTGAATGCCGGCATCCCGATCTCCCTCGCCCGCTTGTCCATACTCGCAAACACATGCTCCACGATCACCATCGTCCCTTCCAGCAGCAATCCGAAATCCACCGCCCCGATAGAGATGAGGTTGGCGGACAAGCCCTGGATTCTGAGCATCAGCAAGGCAAAAAGGAAAGCCAGCGGTATCACCGACGCCACGATCACCGTGGTACGCCAGTTATACAGGAAGATGAACACCACCATAGACACCAGCAAAATACCTTCGAGCAGGTTGTGCGTAACGGTAGTGATGGTTTTATCCACCAATGCAGTACGGTCCAGGAAGGGTTCTATTTTTACATCTTTGGGCAGGATGCGATTGTTCAGATCATCGATGCGGGTACACAGCCGTTCGATTACCTGGCTGGGATTCTCTCCACGCAACATCACTACGATCCCTTCCACCAGGTCTTCATCGTTGTTCAGGCCCACTTTGCCCAGCCGCGGCTTACCCGTTATGATCACGGACGCCACGTTCTTTACCAGCACCGGCGTGCCTTTCACATTATTTATAAGGATATTTTCAATGTCGGAAACCTTATCCAGCAAACCCACACCGCGCACTACATACGCCTGGCTTCCTTTCTGTATCACATCTCCGCCCACATTGATATTGCTTTTGCCTACCGCCTGGAACACGTCCAGCGCAGTGAGACCGTAGTTGGCCAGCTCCGTGGGATTCACCCGGATCTCATAACTTTTTTCTTCCCCGCCAAAGCTGTTCACTGCAGCAACGCCGGGAACGGACAGCAGCTCGCGGCTGATCACCCATTCCTGCAGGGCGGAAAGCTCCCGGATGGGCTTGGTCTTGCTCCGGATCACATAACGGAAGATCTCCCCGGTAGCACCATACGGCGGCTCTATCTCCGATTCGGCGCCGCCCGGCAGGTTCACATTCCGCATGCGGTTGGAGGCATATTGCTGGGCATAGAAATCCTGTATGTGGTCCTCAAAATTGACAGTCACTACTGATAAACCGAAGAGAGAAATTGAGCGAACATCTGTTTTACCCGGGATGGTACTCATTTCTTTGGCAATGGGAAGGGTCACGAACTTTTCGATCTCTTCCGCACTACGGCCCGGCCATTGCGTAATGATACGGGCCCGCGTATTGGTCACATCAGGGTAAGCCTCTATCAGCGTTTGCTTGATGGCTACAATCCCCGCTACTACCAGCAGGAAAGTGAAGAATAGTATGATGATATGATTCCTGAGCGCAAAGCTTACGATCTTTTCTACGAATTTTGTCATCTTCCTTTCAGTTTGTTATAGATCAATAACTGGTTCTGCGTGATGATGGTGTCCCCTTTGGTTAAATCCGAACTGTTGACATAGTAATATTGCTTGTCATAAGACAGGGGCTGGATGTTGATATCCCTTACATCACAGTCACTATGGTAGCGTACCACGTGATAGGAATCGTTGTCAAATATCACGGCGTTCAAAGGCACAGCGAGTGCTTTCTCCTTTGAATCCAGATGTACGTTCACGCTCACCATCATGTCCGGCTTCAGCGCCAGCTTCGCATTATCGATCGCGATGATTGCTTTCATCACTTTTTCTTCCGGATCGAAGATGTTGGAAAGACGGGTGATCTTACCAGTGAAAATGTTGTCGGGATAAGCAGTAGAACGAATATCTACAGCTTGTCCGGTTTTAATAAGACCTAACTGTGCCGCATATACGTTAGCCATCACCCATATCTTTTTCAGATCGGACAATATGAACAGGTCATCTTCCCCCGCATTCACCTGGTAGCCCGCAGTGATCTTCTTCCGTACGATGTACCCACTCATAGGTGCGCGGATCAGCAGTACTCCTTTATCAACATTCCCACCCTGTATGGCGAGCGTTTGTTTTATCCTTTCGATATCCAGGCGGGCGACTTCCGCTGCATTCTTTGCTTCCTGCAGGTCTTTATCAGAAGCGATACCGTCCTCATGCAGCTTTTGCGTAGCCCTCAATCTCCTGTCCGCCAGTTTCAGCTCTGCTTCTGCCTTGCGGAGATCGGCGGTTTGCCCGCTCAGTTCGGAAGTGCGTACTTCCGCCAGCACCTGTCCCTTCTGTACATAATCCCCGAGGTTGAAGTTTACATTGCTCACCACACCGGTTGCCAGCGACTGGTACCGGTATAAATGATCCTGATCGTAGCTGATACTGCCAGTCAGCTCCAGTTCGCTGTTCACAGGGGCAATATCCAGTTGTGTAAGTTTTATCAGCGGCTTCAATTCCGGCGTGATCGCACATCCGGGAGTAGCCCGTTCGTCAGCCGAAGCGCTGTTGTTCTTGTTGTTACATGCGGCAACCAGCAAGAGCATGGCCGCAAAAGCGATATTTTTCATGATGTTGCAATTCATAATTCAGTACCTGTCAAAAAATTCAGATCTTCTTTTTTCTGCCGGATATTCCGGATGGCTTCATAGTATTGTACTTTGTTGCCGGAAAAGGACTCAAAGAAATCCAGGAACTCCAGCAGGCTGATGTTCCGCGCCAGGAAGTTCCTGCTCACGCCTCCGATCAACCCGTCCAGCTTCTGCAGATAGTCTTTATCCATTGCTTCGTATAGCTGCACAGATTTCTGAAGCGCAGCATAATTTTTGATCACGGCGTTGTTCACTTCCACTACTTTATTCTTGTACAGCACGTCGCTCTTCTGCACTTCGAGCCGGGCTACTTTAATATTCCCTTTGTTATGGTTGAAGACCGGAAGGTCCATGGAAATACCTGCGCCCACAAAGTCCAGCTGGTTACTGCTGTTACGGTCGTAATTCACACCGAGGGTCACATCCGGCACCCGGGCGGCCTTCTGCACGGAAAGCGCAGCATCGCTCACCGATCTTTCGCGGGAGGCGGATTCAATGCCGCTGTTATGTTTGAGGGAGAGGTCCAGCAACGAAGACAATGAGTACTGCCGCAGTTGCTGAACGAGGGCTTCCGGCTGCGTACTGCTGTGGAGTACCAGGTAAGAAGTGGAATCGATTGCCATCAGGTTTTTCAGGAATTCCTGCTTCTCCATGATATCCTCAAAAGTGCTGTTGATCTCTGCCTGCAGGGAGATCTGTAACGCCTTGATACGATACATTTCCGCCTGGGAGATATTCCCTTCCGTTAACTGCCCCTGCTGGGATTTCGCCAATGTATTCACCACGGACAACTGGTAGAGCTTGCTGCCCCGTACTTCCTGCAGGTACAGCAAAGCGGCCTCCGCCTGACGGAACTCGGCTTTCAGGGATTGTAGTAATTCGGTGAAAGTGCTTTGCGCCAGTTCTTTGTTACGTGCTTCGAGACGGATGTTCTTCTTCCTTTTCTGTGCGGTGTACACCAGCTGCTGCAGCTGTGCGCCGAACGTGCGGTTCTCCCAGAAATGGCCGAACAGCGGAGGGGAAGGACTGGTTTCGGGCGTGTTGTAGACCTGTATGTTGTCTACCGTCAGATTAGGATTGGGCCATGCTTTGGCTTGCAATATTCTGGCATCGGCCTGACTGATGTTCAACTTTTCAGCGATCAGGGATAAGTTGTTGGCGAGAAAAACCTTTTCTGCTTCTTCCATGCTGTAATGCAATGTGTCCGCAGGCTGCTGTGCCTGCGCGGCAAAAGGAAAGCTGGTGAGCAGGAGGAATAAATACCTTCCCTGCAACAGCTTTCGCCATCGCATGATGAGAAAAACTTTCATTATTCGAATTTTAAAGGAATGCCTGTCCGTCCACTATACTGCAGGCGAATTTTTACGGCGCAAATATGCAACGGGGTTATTAAGGCGCGATTAGAAGGAGGTTAAATCGAAATTAGATTCCGGCAGAAATCGTGAAAGAAATGTTAAAAGTGCTGCCTATTCCCGGTTTGCTCTCTACTGTTACCAGCCCTCCATGTGCGTGGATGATCTTCTGCGAAAGAGACAGCCCGATACCGAAACCCGGGAATACCCGTGCATTGTCTGCACGGAAGAGCGGTAAGAAGATACGTTCCATATCCTCTTCCTCGATCCCTACACCGGTATCAGCAATAGCGATGAGGATGTATCCGTTGTCGCACTCCAGCCGGCATTTTACAGGTTGCAAACCGGAAAATTTGAAAGCGTTCTTGATGATATTCCGGATAGCAAGGGCGAGCAGTTGCCGGTTTCCGCTGACTACCAGGGCGGCTGCATCTTCAGGCATCTTCCCGAATTCCACATCCAGGTGCTGGGCAGGGTAGCGTTCCTGCCATTCAGCTTTCAGTTCCCAGAGCAGTTCGTCAAGGCGGATATCTTCGCGATGCGCATACCATTCGCCGGCATCGGCTTTGGTGAGTTCCAGCAGGCCATCCGTGATCGCCTGCAGCTTTTCCGATTCATTCAGCACGGAACGCAGGGTTTGCAGATACTCCGCATTATTGCGGTCGCGCTGCAACACTACTTCCAGCTCGGTAATAATGGCTGTTAGCGGTGTGCGCAATTCATGCGAGGCATTGGAAACGAAGGATTGCTGGGTAGCGAAGGATTTTTCCAGGCGTTCGAGCAGTTCATTGAAATTACTGGCAAGCTCGTCAATTTCATCTTTATTGCGACCGCGATGCACCCGCAAATGCAGATTGGAGGCGCGGATACTTTTCACTTCACGGTTAATACGATTGATGGGCATCAGGGAACGTTTGGCGTACCACTGCCCGATCAGGAAGATCAGCAGGAGGCCAAGGGAAAAAGTGGCAGCCAGTATCCACGCGAGATGGATGAGCTGTTCCACACCTGCAATATTCCTGGCAGTTACAACGATCACATAATTACCCTGGTTGTCTTTATAATACAACCCCACAGCCGCCTGCCCTTCATAGACGAACCGGTGCAACTGTTGCTGGCGGATGGTTTGCAGCACATCCGGCTGAATATTCACGCTGGATTCTACAAAAACGGGCTGATTATTTTCATTGTAGATATTACTTCTTTCATCCGGGATGCTTTGCATGTATTTCTTCTGTATCTCCCGGAATTTCTTTTTGGTGAGTTCGTCTTTTTCAAGATGGACCTGTGCGGTGATGAGGGCTCTGTCCTCCAGCTGGCGATAGAAGACCTGGCGGACGTATTGCGCGGAGAGCAGGTATACCAACGCGAATATGATAAGCAATATAATGCCGGACAACAATGTGAACTGTAATGCCAAACGATGCCGGATCCTCATGCTTACTTCATTTTCATCACATACCCCATTCCAATGACGGTATGGATCAGTTTTCCGCCCGAGAAACCTTTCTCGATCTTGTTGCGAAGGTAATTAATATATACATCGATGATATTGGTGCTGCTGCCAAAATCAAGTCCCCAGATAGTTTGCGCGATGTAAATCCTGGAAAGCACCTTGTTGCAGTTCTTCATAAAAAGTTCCAGCAGCGCGTATTCTTTTGCCGTAAGTACGATCTGACGTCCTTCCCGGGTAGCAATCTTGGTATTGATATCCAGGGAAAGGTCTGCAAATGCGAGTTTAACCGGTTCCGGTTTGAAATGCATTTTACGCCGGTATAAGGCGTTGATGCGGGCAAGCAGTTCGCTGAAGTGGAAGGGTTTGGCGAGATAGTCATCCGCTCCTGCGTTCAGTCCGTCCACTATATTACCGGGTGTGTTCAACGCAGTCAGCATCAGCACCGGCGTCTGAATACCCCGTTCACGAATATTGGCACTTATCTTTAATCCGTTGATCAGCGGCAACATCACATCCAATATGATCAGGTCGTAATCATGCTGCATGATGGCTTTTTGCCCAACCTGTCCGTCATAAGCCACTTCCACATAATGATGTTGTTCTTCCAATCCTTTTTTTATAAATGCAGCTACTTTGGGTTCATCTTCAATGAGTAAAATTTTCATACACAAACGATCTTCATTAATAAAAAAGCAATTGCGGGGTCGGGAACCCGGGCAAACCATGATAAAATTACAGGAATTAGCAGCGGCAGACCTTAATATGGGCTTAAAGTATCCTTAAAAAAGAGGACAGCCGGAGATTTAAACCCCGGCTGTCTGTAAAATACTTACTAATATCAGATTATTTCTTTGCTCTTCTTTCTTCACGAATGATCTGTTTTGCCTTTGCGGTGGGCAGATAGATCTGGAAACCGACATTGATCCCTACTGCATGTGAAGTAGTAGAACTGCCGAAACCTACTGTGAGATCATATTTTAACAATGCTTCCAGGCCAACATTCGGCGTAATGAAATATGCCAGACCGGGGCCAAAGCCTATACCAAGACCATTCGTGTTGCTGGATATATCACCTCTTTTTGTGTTCACGCCATTGAAACCGGCATTGGCTTCGAGGAACCAGCGGCTTCTTTTGGATACTTCCACTTTCTTGTCTTTGATATAATAGCGCCCAAATGCTCCAACCCCATAATTGAAGTTCGTCATCCCATCACCGGTAGAAAGCCCAAGGTTCACTTCTCCACCTATGGCAATATCATCTTTGATAAACCAGCCCAGTTTGGGTGTAAGGTTCAAATTAAAGGTATTGGCTCCGCTTTGGAAAACACCACCGATGTGACCAAGGTTAGCACCGACCAGCATGTTTCCTTTCTCGGTTTGGGCATAAGTAGCAGTGGCACACAATACTGCCATCAACGTGAGGGTTAAGTAACCAATTTTTCTCATAGTATTTGTTTTTGATGAATTTGCTTGCTCATTGTTATTCATGGGCAAAGGGGGACATTTATAGGGGCTTATGGTTGATAATGAATGCAATAAACAATTTTTTAACAGCCTAATCAAAAAAAAGTTGTTCAGAGCAGCTGTTTTTTTTCCACTGCCGGACAACATGACGGGTTCATTGAGGTGAGCAAACCGGAATAAAAAAGCCCCCCGTTTTAACCGGGAGGCCTTTTTTATTTCTATCTATCAACTTGTGCTTAGGCATTCACTTTACCTTTCACCTTAGCCACCACTTCATCAGCGATGTTGTTCGGTGCAGGGTTGTAGTGAGAGAACTCCATGATGGAGGTAGCGCGGCCGGAAGACAGTGAACGCAGCTGCGTTACGTAACCGAACATTTCGCTCAGGGGCACTTTGGCTTTGATCACCTGCGCACCGTTGCGGGCTTCCATACCTTCCAGCATACCACGGCGACGGTTGAGGTCACCGGTAACGTCACCCATGTACTGATCCGGAGTGGTTACTTCCACTTTCATGATCGGTTCCAGCAGAACGGGTTTCGCTTTTCTGCCCGCCTCACGGAAAGCAGATTTGGCGCAAAGCTCGAAGGACATTGCATCGGAGTCCACCGCGTGGAAAGAACCGTCGAACAGACGCACTTTCAGGCTGGTCATCGGGAAGTTGGCGAGCACACCGTTTGTCATGGATTGCTCAAAACCCTTCTGGATCGCAGGGATGAACTCTTTCGGGATGGAACCACCGAAGATATCGTTCACGAACTGGAAGAATTTACCGTCGTTCTCTTTCAGCCATTCAACATCGGCAGGACCGATCTCAATCTGGATGTCAGCGAATTTACCGCGACCACCGGTTTGTTTCTTGTACACTTCGCGATGTTCCACCATTTTGGTGAAGGCTTCCTTGTAAGCTACCTGGGGAGCGCCCTGGTTTACTTCTACCTTAAACTCGCGACGCATGCGGTCAACGATGATCTCCAGGTGAAGCTCACCCATACCACTTAACACGGTCTGGCCGGTTTCTTCATCCGTTCTTGCTTTCAGGGTAGGATCTTCCTCTACCAGTTTGGCGATAGCCATACCCATCTTATCAACATCCGCCTGTGTTTTAGGCTCGATGGCGATGTGGATCACCGGCTCGGGGAAGTTGATGGATTCCAGTACGATCGGATGGTCTTCCGAGCAAAGGGTATCCCCTGTTTTGATATCTTTAAAACCAACAGCAGCTCCGATGTCACCAGCTTCGATGAATTCAACGGGGTTCTGCTTGTTAGCGTGCATCTGCATGATACGGCTGATACGCTCGTTCTTGCCGGTACGGGTATTGAGCACGTAGGAACCTGCGTCCAGATGCCCGGAATAGGCACGGAAGAATGCGAGGCGACCTACGAAAGGATCGGTCATGATCTTGAAAGCCAGCGCTGAAAAAGGTTCTTTTGCAGAAGGTTTACGTTCGATCTCTTCGCCGGTGTCAGGATTGGTACCTTTTACCGCTTCGATGTCCATCGGAGAAGGCAGGTAGCGGCAAACCGCATCCAGCATCTTCTGAACACCTTTGTTCTTGAAGGAAGAACCGCACATCATCGGGATGATAGCGATATCGATCGTTGCTTTACGGATCGCTTCGTGAATTTCCGCTTCAGAAATAGAATTCGGATCTTCAAAGAATTTTTCCATCAGCGTATCGTCATATTCCGCTACGGCTTCCACGAGTTTCGCCCTCCATTCGTCCGCTTCCTCCTTCATATCGGCAGGAATTTCGATCTCCTGGTAAGTAGCGCCTTTACCTTCTTCGTCCCAGATGATACCTTTCATGGTGATCAGGTCCACCACGCCTTTGAAGTTGTCTTCAGCGCCGATAGGCAGTACGAGGCGCACAGGATTGGCACCCAGCATTTCCTTCCCCTGTTTGACCACGTGCAGGAAGTCAGCACCGGAGCGGTCCATTTTATTTACGAAACCGATACGGGGTACACGGTAGCGGTTAGCCTGGCGCCATACAGTCTCAGACTGGGGCTCAACGCCGGATACGGCGCAGAACAGGGCAACCAGACCGTCCAG
>JAFIGY010000014.1 GCA_017849435.1 Chitinophaga niabensis | reverse complement strand
CTCCATTGTAAATGAGTTGTTTGAACTGACTTAATTTTCTCTCGAAAATCAGACGTTTCAATTTAATGTTATCGCGTACATTACCTGCTGTCACCATCACTGGTGACCTGCTGTTGTTTCCATACTTTCAAAGAGCTCCCCGCCTGTCCCGGGCTTTTCGCCCCTGACTTCCCCGGCGGGATCCGTAACAATGCGGGGCAACGAACCCCTCAAGCCCTCCGGCTTACATCTTACTTTATTTTTTTTTCAATGACCTCGTTTCGATGGGAGTGCAAAGGTATCAGAAATTTTTATTTCCTTCCAAATTTTTCTGAAGATTTTTTTAATCTTTTTTTTGATTAAGCAACCTCGGAAAACCACTACCATCAAGTGTTTGAACGATACAGTCAAGAAGAAGAATGTGTAAAGAACTATGTGTTTTCCGTGTTAGCGGGATGCAAAGGTAGAAACTTTTTTCTTTCACTTCCAAATGTTTTCAAAATATTTTTCAAATTTTCTGAAAACAGAATCGCATGATCGCCGGAAACCCTCACCCACAAAGCCTTCCAGCCCGTCACATTTTTTCATCCCAATAACCCTTCCGGATACTCGACCTGCATCAGGCACAACCCTTCCGGCGGTACCGCAAAGTCCGCACGCGTACAATCCCTGCTCTCTATCACCCCGCGAAACTCTTCCAGCGTAAGCTTTCCACGCCCTACCCGCAACATCGTGCCCACCAATCCACGCACCATCCCACGCAAAAAACGATTGGCACTAACGTGATAGACTATACGCCCTTCTGTTTCCTCCCACCATGATTCCCTGATCCTGCAATTGAACGTCTTCACCTGGGTATTCCGCTTGGAAAAAGTGGAAAAATCAGTATACTCCCGCACGGTCTCCGCAGCCGTACGCAACTGATCCATATCCATCCGGTAAGGGAAATAATACCCGCGATCCCGCAAAAATGGATCCTTGAAGGTGTATAACGTATACGCATATACCCGCGCAGTGGCGGCAAAACGACTGTGAAGATCATCGGGCACAGGGTATACGGCCTTAACCACAATATCCGGCGGCAGTATCGCATTCATCTTGTAAATGAACTGCGGATGCAATGGCTGTGCTATATCGAAATGCAGGAAGTTCTGCCGCGCGTGTACACCGGCATCGGTACGACTGGAGCCCGTGGATACGATCTGTTCCCGCATCAGCAGACTCATTGCCCGGTCAATCTCCGATTGTATGGTAACGGCGTTCTCCTGCACCTGGAACCCGCTGTAACGGGTGCCTATATAAGCTACTTCAATGAAATATCTGGCCATGATGCGCGAAAGTAGGGATTTAAAAACGACAAATGGTGAATAACACTTCCGCTATTCACCATTTGCACTATATCCGGAACAAATATTATTTCCTGATCATAGCCCTGAAACGCCCCTTGTAATAATCTTCCCGCAGCAGATCGGAGAGCGTGCCGAAATTCTGGGTGTCATAAGTTCTGGCATAAGCCGCATCCAGAAGCTGATAACGGCTCTCTTCCGCGGAGATAAGCTGCGCCAGCGCACGCACCTGCTCTGTGCTCACACAAACGGAACGGGTCCCTTTCCGGAACGCATCCACCATGTCCGCATCACTCTTTTTGCCGTTCATGGTGCGCAGCAGCTTACGGAATGCATCTACCTCAAGTATCTTCCCGCAATCGGAATTGATCATCTTCAGCTTGCTTTCCCTCGTGGAAGTTTCCGCAGATGTTGTATTGAAATCGGCATTGGCAATACTGTCCTTCACAAATGCCGCCCGCTCGCCGGCTTCCCGTTCTGCTTTGCGTTTCTGACGTTTGGCGTCCCGGACTTCCTTCGCACTCATGTCGGTTTTTTCTTCCGTGATAACGGGAGCAGCCTCTGCTGCCTTTTCTACCGTTTTCCCTGCAGCAGCGGGAGCGGTGGTTTCGCCAAAGTTGATGAACTCAGGCTCAGGCTGATCTTTCTTTTTACGTACTTTCTTTTCTTTCTTCACCGGCGTTTCCTCCACAGGCTGCTCCGTTGTTGTTTTGGGCTCTTCTTTGGGAGCCTCCGCCACGGCTTCATCTGCAGCGGCCTTCTTCTCGTCTTCCATTACACTGTGCAGTAAAGCCTGTTCTTCTTCCGTGAGCCCTTCCCGGTCTTTGCGGCCGTTCTTCCTGCCCCGGGGCTTTTTAGCCGGAGCTTCCGTTTCCGTGGCTGCCGGCGGTGGCGTTACCGCTATCGGTGTTTCTGCAACGGGCGTCGGTTTGGGCTTGACCGGGGTTTCAACGGGCATATCATCCGGACGGTCATCCGTCACTACCTTGTCCAATGCCTGTGCAAAACTGCCTTTCTTTTTCGATTCACCGGCAACAGGCGGCGGAGTATCTGTTTTCTTCGACAGGGCAGTCTCTACTTCTGACTGCACCTGATTAATGAGTTCTTTCTGTTCCTTTGTGGCATGTTCGCTGGATACACGGGTAACGGTAGTTTCCCCGGAAGAACCGGCTGTGGAGGATTTCAGAGTAGCAAAGGTCTGCAGGTCATACAGTGCATACTCCTTGTCGTCAACATTTTTCAGAAGGTAGCCATAGTCCCGGCTGCCATTGAGCCGAAGCACGAACTGCTGCTCGGGCGATTCGTTTTTGGGAAAACCGATGGTCACCGGTACTTTCCCTTCCTGCAGTTTGGGCAGGATCACATACCCTTTGATAGAGCTGCTCAACACCTTCCCGTCCACCTTCACATAGAACGGCAGCTGCTTTTCGTGCTGGATATACACGAAATACGATGCGTCCTGCGCCGCCAGGCCGGTTGCCATCAGCAGGCAGCAGAACAGATATAACAATTTCAGTTTAAATCGATGCATAACGTTACACTAACAAATATTATTCCAGCACAATTAATACTTCCCCTTTTTCCACCGCGGTGCGCTCGGAGACTTTTATTTCCTTTACCACGGCGCTTTCAGTGGCCTTGAACACATTCTCCATCTTCATGGCCTCCAGGATCAGCACCGGATCCCCTTTGTGGATCGCCTGGCCCGGGGTAACCAACACCTTTAGCACCATGCCGGGCATCGGTGCTTTGATGTCGTTGACCTTCCGCGAAGCTGCTTCACTGATACCCATGGCCGCCAGTAACCGGTCCATCGGCTCTTCCAGCGCCACTTCATAAAGTGATTGCCCGATCTGAAAGGTCAGCGTTTTCGTCTCCCGGTCGATCTTCACGACCTGCGCCACGAAACTTTTCCCGTCCATCAATATGCTGAATCCGCCGGAAGGCAGCTGTACCGCGCTCCAGTCCACTTTCTTCCCGTCACATTGCACATCCCCGTCCGGGGTTATCTCAAACGGCCGCTGGCCGTTCACAGTTGCTTTGATCATAATGAAATAGCCTGTCCTACCTTACAAAAATAACAATTTTAACCGCTTGCGTCGTATTTGGGCCATTTGTTTAAATTTGACCCCTCCCCTCGGCATGAGGGTCTATTTTTGTTCAAAATATTAACTGCATGCATCATCAAACCAAGAAAAAGCTCGGCATACTGTTGGCAGGCTTCGCTCTTATGGGGCTCTGTTCCAGTGTGCTGGCCCAATCCGGAGAATCCCTCAAGGAGGATCCGTTACTCAAAATCTATCGAGCCGCCCCTGCCAAGATCAACAGCCTCATACATACCAAACTGGATGTTCGATTTGATTATGCTAAACGTTATCTCTACGGAAAAGCCTGGATCACACTGAAGCCGTATTTTTATCCGACCGACAGCCTTACACTGGATGCAAAGGGCATGGATATCAAACAGATCTCCCTGTTGGAAACCGGCGCCGGCGCAACCCTGAAGCCCCCTACAGAAGCGGTGCTGAAAGCAGCCAAAGGCATTCCTCTGAAATATGATTATAACGGGAAGGTGATCCGTGCGCGGCTGAATAAAACTTACAAGAACACCGATTCATATACTATTTATATAGAATATACCGCCAAACCGGACGAAGCGGATGTAAAAGGCAGTGAAGCCATCACCATGGCCAAAGGTCTTTATTTCATCAATCCTGACGGCAATGACCCTAAAAAGCCCATCCAGATATGGACACAGGGCGAAACGGAAGGTTCTTCCGTATGGTTTCCCACCATCGATAAAACCAATCAGAAGACCACTTCAGAGATCAGCATGACGGTAGACAAGAAATATGTGACCCTGTCCAACGGTAAACTGACCTCCCAGAAAGCCAACACGGATGGAACCCGTACGGATACCTGGCGTATGGACCTCCCACATTCTCCCTACCTTTTTATGATGGCGGTAGGCGATTTCGCCATTGTGAAGGATCAGTGGCGCGGCAAGGAAGTCAGCTACTACCTGGAAAAAGCATATGCTCCATATGCTAAAGCTATTTTCGGCAATACCCCGGAGATGATCGCTTTTTATTCCAAAATCCTGAACTACGACTTCCCCTGGGCAAAATACTCCCAGATCATCGTACGCGATTACGTGTCCGGCGCAATGGAAAATACCACTGCCACACTACATGGCGATTTCCTCCAGAAAACCGACCGCGAGCTGCTGGATGACGAAGAGCGTTTAGGCGAATCCGTTATTGCTCACGAGCTGTTCCACCACTGGTTTGGCGACCTGGCCACCTGCGAATCCTGGAGCAATCTTACCGTGAACGAATCTTTTGCAGACTATAGCGAATATCTCTGGTTTGAGCACAAATTCGGCAAGGATGCTGCCGATGAACACGCGTATTCCGCAATGAACACTTATATGGAATCCGCAGAATTCCAGGGAGACCATCCCCTCGTGCGTTTTCATTACCGCGACAGGGAAAATATGTTCGATGCCGTTACCTACCAGAAAGGCGGACGCATCCTGAACATGCTCCGGAATTATGTAGGGGACGATGCATTCTTTGCCGGCCTCCATCTCTACCTGAAACAACATGCTTTCAAATCTACCGAAGCGCATCATCTGCGCATGGCAATGGAAGAAGTGACAGGGAAAGACCTGAACTGGTTCTTCAATCAATGGTATTACGGGGAAGGCTTTCCGATACTGGATATCAATTACGATTACAATACACCGGGCATCGCCCGTGTGATCATCACCCAGAAGAACAAACAGCCGTTCGATCTGCCTTTCGCTATCGATATTTACGTTGGCGGCAGAAAAGAACGTCACCAGGTGCGGCTGACAGAGCTGACGGATACTTTCTCTTTTGCCGTGAGTGCCAGGCCGGATTTTATGAATGTGGATGCGGACAAGGTGTTGATCCTGAAAAAGACCGATCGCCGGGACCTGAACACTTATGTGTTCCAATATAAGAACGCGCCCAATTACCTGGATCGGCGGGAAGCCATTGAAGCCTGCCTGAAGCAACAGACCAGCAATCCCGGCGCCCGTGCTACAGTGATTGCCGCAATGAAAGACAAATATGAAGGACTTCGGGCACTGACCATTAACGGACTACGGCTGGACAACAGCGAAATACAGACCGCTGCATTGCCCTTACTGGCCGATCTCGCCAAAAACGATCCCTACTCCCAGGTACGTGCCGCCTCCATCAAACAACTGGCCCGCCTCCGGGATGCACAATACACGCCGCTCTTTGAAATTGCCCTGAAAGACCGTTCCTATCTCGTGGAAGGTACCGCACTCAATGCCCTGGCTGAGCTGGACCTGCAAAAGGCCTACCAGCTGGCGAAGTCCATGGAGAAAGATGCCAGAGGTCTTCTCAGCAGCGGTATTGCCAGTGTGTATGCCAAGAACGGCAATCCGGACGATGTGCCTTTCTTTGCCCGGAAAATGCAGGAAACCACCGGCCAGGACAAGATCGGCGCGGCCATTATGTACCTCAACATCCTTGGAACGGTGGATAATACCGACCTCGTGACTAAAGGCATTGACGAGATCGTGCCGGTGGTGGACAAATTCAACAACAGCTGGGTGAACAATTATGTGTCCGAGCTGCTGTCCACAATGGCGAAAAAGAAACAGGAGAAGGCAGCCTCCACATCCGGTGATGCACGGAGCTCGTTGAACAGGCAGGCGGACTACGTGTTGAAAGCCGCGCAAAAGATGAAAGTAAGCTCGAAGAATGAATAATATACTATCGTTGAACCCTTTTAATGAAGGGCAGTCTCCCACCGGAGGCTGCCTTTTTCTTTGCGATCGACCGTTTCTTTTCCCTATCTTGATCCTGAAAAGAATTCCACTGCTACTATGCTATCCCCCCTTGTACTTGTCATAGCCGCTATCCTCCTGCTGATCGCGCTCATTGTGTGGGCGAAGCTGGATACTTTCATTGCCTTCCTGGTGGTGAGCATCCTGCTGGCGCTTTCCTGCGGCATGAATGGTCCGGACATCGGTAAATCCATTTCCTCGGGTATTGGCAATACACTGGGTTCGCTGGTCACCATCCTCGGATTCGGCGCCATGCTGGGCAAACTGGTGGCAGACAGCGGGGCTGCACAGCAGATCACCCAATCCATGATCCGTTTGTTCGGTGTACGATATATTCAATGGGGCATGGCGTTGGCAGGACTGCTGATCGGGATACCGATGTTCTACACCGCCGGCTTCGTGATTGTGGTGCCGCTGATCTTTGCCACGGGCATCACTACACGCCTGCCCTTGTTGTATCTCGGCATTCCGATGATCTCCGCATTGTCTACCGCACACGGCTTCCTGCCTCCTCATCCGTCACCCGCCACTATTTGCCAGCAGTTAGGGGCGGATATGGGTAAAACCCTCCTCTATGGCCTCATCATTGCCATCCCGACAATCACCTTAGCAGGCCCTTTATTCGGCCGGACGTTGAAAAAGATACAGATCACACCAGAGCAGGGCCTGCTGCAGGTGGCATTCAGGGAAGAACAGGAGTTGCCGGGGCTGGGGGTTAGTTTGTTCACGGCCATGCTGCCGCTCATCCTGCTGACCATCAGTACCCTCCTTGGTACTGTCATACAAACCGGATCCGTTCTCCAGAAGATTATCGCTGTGATCGGCGATCCGAATATCGCGATGCTGTTATCGGTGCTGACGGCGGTTTATTTTCTCGGTATTCGCCGGGGGCAGACTATGCAACAGGTGATGAAGTCGATTGAAACAGCATTTAAGGAAGTAGCACCTATCATGCTGATCATTGCGGGTTCCGGTGTTTTCATGCAGGTCATCAGGGATGGCGGGATCAACACTTATATCGGGCAAGCATTGAGCCGGCTCCCTGTTTCCCCGCTGCTCCTCGGATGGGGCATGGCGGCTGTGATCCGCGTATGCGTAGGATCAGCTACAGTAGCAGGATTAACAACAGCCGGCATACTGCTGCCGCTGCTTAAAACACAACCGGTGCATCCGGAGCTGATGGTATTGTCCATCGGCGCAGGCAGCCTCATGTTCTCGCATGTGAATGACGGCGGATTCTGGTTGTTCAAGGAATATTTTTCCCTGAGCCTCAAACAGACGTTCGCCACCTGGTCTGTGATGGAAACCATTGTGTCTGTATGCGGACTGATCGGTGTTTTGGTATTGCAACAATTTATTGGATAACTTTAAAGTAAAATCAAACGGATGACTGCAGCAGAGAATTTCGCCGCATTGAACCTGGAGCTTCCACCCGCTCCCTCGCCCCTGGGCGTCTACAAACCCATATTGATCGTTGGTAGCCTCGTGTACGTTTCCGGCCATGGACCCGTACTGCCTAACGGCAGCCTCCTGTTCGGCAAGGCAGGGCACGATGTGAATGCGGATGGGGCAAAACTGGCAGCGCAACAGGTAGGACTTACCATCCTCGCCACCCTTATCAAAAACCTCGGTTCCCTCAACAGGATCAAACGGGTGATCAAAGTGTTGGGCATGGTGAATGCCACGCCGGACTTCGGGAAACATCCCTATGTGATCAACGGATGCAGTGAACTGTTCGCGAAAATATGGGGCCCGGATCATGGCGTAGGCGTACGAAGCGCCGTGGGAATGGGCTCCCTCCCTGACAATATCACGGTTGAAATAGAAGCTGTTTTTGAACTCGCAGATGCATAAAACACATCCATACCAGCTGAAAGATGCCGCCACCATTGCGTCTCCGGCATTGCTGATCTACCGCGACCTGGTCATTTCCAATATTGACGAAATGATCCGGATGGCTGGTAGTCCAACCCGCCTGATGCCACACGTGAAAACACATAAGATGGGTTCCATCGTGCAGTTGCAGGTGATCAAAGGCATCACCCGCTTCAAATGCGCCACTATCGCAGAAGCAGCCATGGTAGCCTCCTCCGGTGCGGAGGACGTGGTGATCGCCTACCAGCTGAATAAACCTTCCATAACAGAACTGGCTGCGCTGATCCGCCAGTATCCTTCCGTACGCTTCGCGTCCCTTGTGGATAATATGGCTTCCGCCCGGTTGCTGGATGACATGCTCAGACCCCACATTGCGGAAGTGTATATCGATGTGGACAGCGGTATGCACCGGACGGGAATAGTGCCGGACAAGGTGCCGGCATTGTATGCACAGTTATCGCAATTATCGTATATCCGTTGCCGTGGGCTCCATGCATACGACGGACATATCCGCACAACCGATATTTCGCTCCGCAAACAGGAGTGCGATGCGGCCTTTGCGCCGGTGGAAGCACTGGCAAAGCAGTTAAATGCGGAGGAGCTCATCGCGGGCGGAACACCCTCATTCCCGGTACACACGATGCGGGAGGGCGTGATCTGCAGTCCGGGTACTACCCTCCTCTGGGACGAAGGTTACCGCCGCACACTTCCCGACGAGCATTTCACGCCTGCCGCTATTCTGCTGACGCGGGTGATCTCCAAACCGAGGGAAGGGCATATCACCCTCGACCTCGGGCACAAAGCGGTATCCGCGGAAAATCCTATCACACAACGCGTTTTCTTTCCCGAACTTTCTTCGTACGAGGTGGTTGGGCAGAGTGAAGAGCACCTGGTGGTGAGGAGTTCCGATGCGGATCATCTCGATGTGGGAGATGTGCTGTACGGTATTCCCTGGCATGTATGCCCCACCGTAGCGCTATACAACGAAGCGCTGATCATCCAGGATGGCCGCCATGTTGATACATGGGCTATCGCGCGGGGACGGAAAGTGCCCGGTATGGATCCACGTTAATTTTCAACCAACACCTATGCAACCTTTCATTTTCGACGCCCACCTGGACCTTAGCATGAATGCCCTGGAATGGAACCGCGACCTTACCAAATCCATACAGGCGATCCGTGACCGCGAAAAAGGTCTTACCGACAAACCCGACCGCGGCAATGGCACCGTGTCTCTTCCCGAAATGCGCAAAGGCCGGATAGGTCTGTGTGTAGCCACGCAGATCGGACGATACGTAGGGCTTGATAATCCTTTACCCGGCTGGCATTCCCAGGAGCAGGCCTGGGCACAGACCCAGGGGCAGCTTGCCTGGTATCAGGCAATGGAAGCGCGTGGCGAAATGAAGCAGATCACCAATGCCGCCGAACTCACAGCTCACCTGCAACGTTGGGAAAATGCAGGCGATACCAGTTCCCTGCCGGTAGGATTCATCCTCAGCCTCGAAGGCGCGGATTCTTTTTTTGAATTGGGTTGCGTAGAAAAAGCTTATGCCGCCGGCCTTCGCGCTATCGGTCCGGCGCATTACGGTCCGGGTGTATATGCCTATGGCACGGACTCCAGCGGGGGATTAGGCACCAAAGGCCGTGCCTTGCTGAAAGAAATGGAAAGGCTGGGCATCATCCTCGATGCTACCCATCTTTGCGATGAGAGTTTCTTCGAGGCCATGAATCATTTTTCCGGCCCCGTTTGGGCGAGTCATCATAACAGCCGTGCGTTGGTACCGCATAACCGCCAGTTCTCCGACGAACAGTTCTCCCTGTTGATCCAACGCGGCGCGGTGATAGGTACTGCGTTTGATGCCTGGATGCTGATCCCCGGCTGGGAACGCGGTGTAAGTACACCCGAAAAAACAGGGGTTTCGTTGCAGCATGTGGCGGATCATATTGATCGGATATGCCAGCTGGCGGGTAATAGTTTGCATGCTGCCATCGGTTCAGACCTGGATGGCGCTTTTGGCACGGAACAATGTCCGGGTGATGTCAATACCATCGCAGATCTGCAGAAACTGCCTGCGATCCTGCAACAACGGGGTTATTCACCGAAAGACATCGAAAACATTCTCTATGGGAACTGGATCCGTTTTCTGCTGGATGCCTGGAAATAAGGCGTTTTCAGGAATGAACCACTTTCCCTTCCGCTTCGTTCCAGCGCCAGGGAGTATGATCCAGCGGGATACCGCCAATCCATTCATCCTGCCGGGAAGCAAAAGAGAGGTAATTCTCTTCGTGGTTGAGCACTTCCGCCCCGAGACCTGTTAAGGCCAGCATCTCATCTTCCCTTGTTACTACGCCGGCCCTTTGCAGGCGCTGGGTATAAATATCCAGTTGAAAATCTCCAAACCCATAGATCTTCAGTTCATTCCAGAACTGATAATACAGATCGCGCTCCCGTAATTTCCCCAGCGCCAGGCGATCCAGCAGAAAATGCTCTACAGCGTTCAATCCGGTAGAAACATCAGGCAGGCGTTGTAAATGGGCTTGTAATGCTTTGCCGAGGTAAGGCAGGCGGTGACTGGTATGATGACTAAGTTCTTCGAGCGCCAGCGGATCTTCCTGGATGTAAGCCTCCCAGGCGGCCCTGGCGAACTGCCAGTCTTCTTCCTGCAGGTATACCCGTTTTTCGAAGAGCGGTTGCAGATGTTGGGACTTTAACATACCGATCCCCCGGAAATTGGGGACATCCGGATGTTTATCCAGTTGAACGATACTGACGGGTGGTAGTTTTATGCGAAGTCCCTGGAGATAATACAGTACAAATATGAGGTTCACCTGGCAGAAGAGGTCGAATTCAAACCAGAGCACGATCTCTTCATAAACAGCTGCGTTGTTGAGCTGTTCGTATTCTTTCATAATACCGGAAAGATAAGCGGTGCTGTCTATTCCGTATACCTGTTGCAAATGATCCGCACGTTCCCGGAAGAAACTGGACATGTCATGCGTGGCGGGCGCCTTTCCTTCGCAGAGCATCTCTCTCCAAACCACCACTTCTCCCGGAATACCGCTATGATCAAAGATCTCGCGGGTTGCATC
This sequence comes from Chitinophaga niabensis, assembly GCA_017849435.1. Taxonomy (GTDB): domain Bacteria; phylum Bacteroidota; class Bacteroidia; order Chitinophagales; family Chitinophagaceae; genus Chitinophaga; species Chitinophaga niabensis_A. The sequence continues at coordinate 138,153 of JAFIGY010000014.1, read as the reverse complement.
CCCATTTAGTACATGTAACATAAGCAATTACGAATTATCAATTACGAATTACAAATGAATCAATGTAGGTAATAAGTGCGCCAGAACGTATGTATTTTCAATTCGTAATTGATCATTCCTAATTCGTAATTGAAAACACTTACCAGCTTCCGCTGGCACCGCCACCACCACCGGATCCGCCGCCAAAGCCGCCGAAGCCTCCGCCTCCGCCACCACCGGACCAACCGCCGCCTCCACCGCCGCCGGACCAGCCCCCTCCGCCCAGTGAGCTGCCGATCATCCCGCCGAGTATACCACCGAAAATGCTGTCGCCTCTCCGGCTGATCACGCGGCCACCACCGCCGCCACCTCCACCACCGCGGCCGAAAATGGCCAGCAGGATAAGAAGAAGGGCGATCACACCAACGATACCGCCGCCGCCCGGGCCACGGCGACTGCGGGGCACACCTTTGTATTCACCGGCTGCGGCCTTGATAATGGCGTCTGTGGCCTCATCCAGACCAAGATAATAGTGCCCGTCCCGGAAAGCCGGTTTGATCACATCGTCTATAATGCCGTAGGCAACGGCGTCCGGCACGGAACCTTCCATGCCATAGCCTGTTTCTATGCGTATCTTGCGATCATCAATAGCCGCAAGGATCAATACACCGTTGTTCTTTTTACTGCCGATCCCCCATTCCCGCAATATTTTCAATCCTACTTCCGCAATGTCGTATTCTCCCGTGGTTTTAAGCAACACTACGGCGATCTCGGTGGAAGTACTGTCGTTATATGCTACCAGCTTCCTTTCCAGCGCCTCCGTTTCGGATTGCACAAGTACCCCCGCGTAATCGTTAACAAGCCGGGGCGGATTTGGTTTTGCAGGAATATTCTGCGCAAAGACACTACATCCTGTCAGTATCAGGCACCATAATAATAACCAGCGGGTGAACTTCATTGTTTGTTGCTTATGGATCATTGCTTATTATCTCCCGAAAACGATATCGTCCGGCAACTCATTCTGATCGTCGGCTTCGTGAGGGAAATATTGACAGAGGGATTCACCGATCTCTTTCACACATATTTCTATGCCTTCAACGATCCGGTGGGAGGAAAAATGATGTTTGAGAACCCGTGCCTCCTGATGCCAGAAGTCCGGCCCCACTTTCTCATGTATCCCCTGGTCTCCCAGGATGGCGAACTGGTGATCGCGGAGCGCGATATACAACAGTACGCCGTTACGTTGTTTGGTTTTATCCATTCCGAGAGCCATAAAGGCCTCCCGGGCGCGGTCCATCGGATCCACGTATTGACAGCGGCTTTCCACGAACAGGCGGATCTCGCCCGAAGTCAGGCGTTCAGCCTGGCGGATGGCCTGTACCACCCGCGCCTTTTCATCCTCCGTGAAAAGCTCTTTCTTTTTTCTGAATGGAAGAATTCCCATAACACTTATTCAATTACGAATTACGAATGATCAATTACGAATTGAAAACACATGCTTATACCCGCATCGTAATTCGTAATTGACCATTCGTAATTGACTTAGAACTGTACTTTCGGCGCTTTGTCAGAACCTTCGGCCGCTTTGAAGTATCCTTTTGCCTTAAAGCCACCCAGGCCGGCCACCACGTTGTTAGGGAAAGTACGCACCGTGCTGTTGAAATCGTTCACAGCAGTGTTGAAATCATTCCGGGAAACCGCGATCCGGTTTTCCGTACCTTCCAGCTGCGCCATCAGCGTTTTGAACTGTTCCGTGGTTTGCAGTTCAGGATATTTTTCGACAGATACCAGCAAACGGCTGAGCGCACCGCTCAACTCACCCTGCGCCTGTTGGAACTGCTGCATTTTTTCTGGACTCAGGTCATTGGCATTGATCTGCACAGAAGTAGCCTTCGCGCGTGCTTCGATCACTTTAGTAAGGGTTTCCTGTTCAAACTTGGCAGATCCTTTTACAGTGTTCACGAGGTTATCCACCAGGTCTGACCTCCTTTGATACTGGGTTTCTACAAATCCCCAGGCTTTCTGCACCGCTTCATCCTTTTTTGCCAGTCCGTTGTACTTGCTGCAACCGAAGATGCCGAGAAGTGCCACGACAATGATCACAATGATTCCTGTTTTCATATTCTATCTTTTTTTAATAAAGTTAGGTGATGGGTATTATCAAACCTACAAGAAATAACGGAAAGTGCAAAACAAGGTTTAATTATCATTACGGTAAACTGCAAACTTCCAGCGGTTACGAGTTAACTAGCTGCAGTTGACCAAAATTTGAGCATCAAGTTGTAAAAAATATCTAAGTTTGAAATCGATTTCCCGGCCATGGATGTACTATGCATGCCGGTGTTCAAATCACCGGGAATGCATGCTTGTGTAATAAATTACGTTTTTGAGCTTGCTGTAGGTTTCATTGTTTCTAACTCATTTATTTTTATTAACTTACATTAAGTCTACTGCGTATAATGAGTGCACAACACATTCACATCCTCTATATAGATGATGAAATCCATAATCTGAATGCATTCAAGGCTTCGTTCAGAAGGATATACACCGTACAGACGGCCGAATCTGCTGAAGATGCTTATAAGTTGCTCCAGGAAAATGAGTTTCACATCATCATATCGGATCAGCGCATGCCCAAAATGACGGGGATAGAATTTTTCGAGTCCATCATCGAAAAATACCCGGAACCGATACGCATATTGCTGACCGGGTATGCGGACATCAATGCAGTGATTGACGCCATCAACAAAGGCCAGGTATACAAATATTTCTCCAAGCCCTGGAACGATGAGGAATTGCGGCATAACATCGAGAAAGCGTACGAAGTATACGCACTGCGAAAGGAGAACAGGGAACTGACGGAAAAGCTGCTGGACGTGAACGAGAAGCTGGAGTTCCTGTTACGGCAAAAACTGATCTCGTAAGATATTTTCTATGTTGACGGAAAAGGAAGGACATTGCTGTTCTTCCTTTTTTTGTTGACAGGGGCAATGCCGATGCAGTGAGTGACACAACGGAGGCTGAATGCTGTTCCACCGCCCGCCCGGTCATCATTTTTATTTGTTTAAAAGTCGCCGTACGTTCATTTTCCTTTAAATTGCGTCCATTGTGAACGTTTAATTGTCAATCATGCAAGTTTGGAAAGATTACCAGGCACAGCACAAGGACCGTTTTTTGAACGAGTTGCTGGATTTGCTGCGGATTCCCTCTATCAGCGCGGACTCCCGGCATAACGATGATACGAAACGCTGTGCGGAAGCCGTGAAACAAAGACTGATAGAAGCGGGTGCGGACAAGGTGGAAGTATGCCCTACTGCCGGCCATCCGATCGTTTACGGTGAAAAGATCGTGCATCCTTCGCTGCCCACCGTGCTCGTGTACGGACACTATGATGTACAACCCCCTGACCCACTGGATCTCTGGACCAGCCCACCGTTTGAGCCGGTGATCAAAGACGGGAAGATCTTTGCGCGCGGATCTGCTGACGACAAAGGCCAGTTCTTCATGCACGTAAAGGCTTTCGAGACCATGATGCGTACCAATACCCTGCCCTGCAACATCAAATTCATGATAGAGGGAGAAGAAGAAGTAGGCTCCGGCAACCTCGGATTGTTCCTGAACGATAACAAGGAACGTCTGAAAGCCGATGTGGTATTGATTTCCGATACGGCTATGATCAGTCTGGACAATCCTTCCCTTGACACCGGCCTGCGCGGCCTGGCGTATATGGAAGTGGAAGTAACCGGCCCGAACCGTGATCTGCACTCCGGTGTATATGGCGGCGCTGTGGCTAACCCCGCTACCATCCTCGCCAAGATGATCGCTTCCATGCACGATGAGAACAATCATATCACCATTCCCGGTTTTTATGACGATGTGCAGGAATTGAGTGCAACAGAGCGCGAAAACCTGAACAAGGCTCCTTTTGACGAAGCGGAATATAAGCAGGATCTGGGTGTGGAAGAATTGTGGGGAGAGAAAGGTTACAGCACCATTGAAAGGACCGGCATCCGCCCTACTCTCGAAGTGAATGGCATCTGGGGCGGTTATACCGGTGAAGGAGCTAAAACCGTACTGCCTGCCAAAGCCTTTGCAAAGATATCCATGCGGCTGGTACCGAACCAGGACTGGGTGAAGATCTCAGACCTGTTCAAGGCACATTTCGAGAAGATTGCGCCGAAATCCGTGAAAGTAAAAGTGACCGCGCATCATGGCGGCGCTCCTTACGTTACGCCGACCGATCATATAGCGTTCAAAGCCGCCAGTGAAGCGATTTCCACCACCTTCGGCAAAGCCCCCATTCCGGTGCGCGGAGGCGGCAGTATTCCCATTGTGGCACTGTTCGAGAAAGTGCTGGGCTTAAAAACCGTGCTGATGGGCTTCGGGCTTGACAGTGACAACCTGCATTCTCCGAACGAAAAGTACGAGTTGAACAACTTCTACAAGGGCATTGAAACCATCCCTTATTTCCACCAGTATTTTGCGGAAATGAGCAAAAAGTAATATCCATAAAAAAGTCCCGCTGTTGCGGGACTTTTTCTTATTGCTTTACCGCTGCAATGCCCGGTAATTCTTTTCCTTCAAAATATTCCAGCATTGCGCCGCCACCGGTGGACACATAGCTCACTTTATCCGCCAGGCCGAACTGGTTCACTGCCGCTACGGAATCCCCGCCGCCTACGAGCGAGAAAGCCCCGTTGGCCGTAGCTTTTACAATGGCTTCCGCCACTGCTTTGGTACCGCTCTGGAAGGCAGGCATTTCAAACACGCCCATAGGGCCGTTCCAGAGGATCGTTTTGGATGCTGCGATCACTTCACTGAACTTTGCTACGGATTTCGGTCCAATGTCGAGCCCCATCCAGCCGGAGGGGATGTTGTCATTGGAGACCGTTTGCGTATTGGCATCGGGTGCGAACTTGTCTGCCGCCACGGAGTCTTCCGGTATTAAAAGCTGTACACCGAGGGACTTTGCTTTGGCGAGAAGCTCCAGCGCGAGGTCCAGCTTATCATTCTCCACAAGGGAATTCCCGATTTCTTTTCCCTGTGCTTTCAGGAAAGTATAGGCCATTCCACCGCCGATGATGATGTTGTTGGCCTTGTTCATGAGGTTCTCGATGATGAGTATCTTGTCGCTCACCTTTGCTCCACCCAGGATGGCGGTGAAGGGTTTTTCCGCATTGTGCAGTACTTTTTCCGCGCTGGAGGTTTCCGCTTCCATCAGGAGGCCGAACATCCTCTTCTCAGCCGGGAAGAATTCCGCGATCACTGCTGTGGAAGCGTGTGCGCGGTGAGCGGTACCGAAGGCGTCGTTCACATATACATCGCCCAGTTTCGCCAGTTGCTGCGCAAAATCGCGGTCGCCTTTCTCTTCCTGTTTGTGAAAACGCAGGTTCTCGAGGAGCAGTACCTCTCCCATTTGCAGGCTGGCAGCGGCTTTCTCCGCTACTTCCCCTACGCAGTCCGTTGCAAATTTTACGGTCACACCACCGAGCAGGTTCACGAGATGATATACGAGGTGTTTGAGGGAGTATTTATCGGTGGGACCATCTTTCGGGCGGCCGAGGTGACTCATGAGGATCACGGCGCCACCGTCTTTCAATATTTTCCGGATAGTGGGCACGGCGGCCTGCATGCGGGTATCGTCCGTTATCTGCAATTGATCATTCAGGGGAACGTTGAAGTCTACACGGACGAGGGCCTTTTCGCCTTTAAAGTTATGGTCAGAGAATTTGCTCATATAGGAAGATTTTAAGTAAGATAAGAGAAAAACCCTCCGTGTACCGCTGTGGAGCAGCGTTTCGCGGAGGGTTGGTCATATCATGATGCGGTCTTTTATTTGGAGATCAGACCTGCAAAATATTTAACGGTACGTACCAGCTGTGATACGTAGCTCATTTCATTGTCGTACCAGGAAACCGTTTTCACGAGCTGTACATCGCCCTGAGTGAGCACCTTGGTTTGGGTAGCGTCGAACAGGGAGCCGTAGTTGATACCGATGATATCAGAGCTTACGATCTCGTCTTCAGTATATCCGAAAGATTCGTTGGCTGCGGCTTTCATAGCGGCATTCACTTCTTCTGTCGTTACTTTTTTGGTCAGAATGGTGGTCAGTTCCGTGAGGGAGCCGGTGATGGTGGGAACGCGTTGTGCGTTACCGTCCAGCTTTCCTTTCAGCTGTGGCAGTACCAGGCCGATGGCTTTGGCGGCGCCGGTGCTGTTGGGCACGATGTTGGCGGCGGCAGCGCGGGCGCGGCGGAGGTCACCTTTCGGGTGCGGAGCGTCCAGAGTGTTCTGGTCGTTCGTATACGCGTGGATGGTGGTCATCAGACCGGTAACGATCCCGAATTTGTCGTCCAGCACCTTTGCCATGGGAGCCAGGCAGTTGGTGGTGCAGGAGGCGCAGGAGATCACGGTTTCGCTGCCATCCAGGATATCGTGGTTCACGTTGAATACCACGGTTTTCAGGTCGCCGGTAGCGGGTGCGGAGATCACCACACGTTTGGCGCCGGCGGCGAGGTGTGCTTCAGCCTTAGCTTTGTCTGCAAAGAACCCGGTGCACTCGATCACTACGTCGATGTCGTGATTTTTCCAGGGGATCTGGGAAGGATCCTTCTGGGCGTATATCTTCACTTCCTCACCGTTTACGATGATGGAGTTGTCGCTATGTTTCACTTCCGTTCCAAATCTACCCTGTGCAGAGTCATATTTCAGCAAATGTGCCAAAACCGCGGGGCTGGTAAGGTCATTGATAGCCACCACGTCGATACCCGGCATATTATAAATTTGGCGGTACACCAAACGGCCGATCCGACCGAAACCATTAATACCAATTTTGAGAGTAGTTCCCATTTTACACAGTAGTTTGTAGATGAAAAAATTGAGAAGCAAAATTACGAGTTCTCGCGGTGTTATTCAATACAATTTTGGGTTAAGGAAATTTTTTTTGGAAATAAGGAAATGGATTATACCTTTGCAATCCCAAATGAGGGAATGCCGCGTTGGTCAATCGGCTAAGACGCCTCCCTTTCACGGAGGAATGACGGGTTCGACTCCCGTACGCGGTACAAGAAAAGCCACGAGTTCAAACTGAACTAGTGGCTTTTCGTCTTTCTATTGTACCCTTTATGTAAATTTGAATCCTCCTATTTAGACTTATCACCTCTTTCCATCTAATGCTTTCTTTATGAAAAAGAGCAAATACAGCAGCTTTTTGAACAATTCGAACAAGCCTGCTATCTATATAATGGCATTGAATGCGGGAGCGCCAGGGAATTACAACAAATATTAGGGTATACTAAAAGAACGAGGCGTAAAACCAGAACAACTCCCGCCCGCTGAAAATGTGAAAAAGGTACAACGAAAATTGGGCGGCGATGCCAAACAGGTTATGAAAAACATACAGAAAAAGAGAAAAGATTAATGCAAAATCAATAATCCGGCAACCTGTATTTTGCCCTCGGATCAAACAAGAATTGGTTTGATAATTCTTCTATTTTTCATGAGTTAAATACCCCGGCTTTTTGCCTGGCAAGCCTCTCATTCCGTTTATCGCTTAAATATTTCCTTACAGGGATATCGAAAACTACCATCACCAGATAGGCAGCTCCAACCAGCAGGATGAGCCCGGCTATGATGATGAAAGCCAATTGCATATTGCCGGGCTGATGACCGGTGTAATAATTGCCGAACATCCATAGAACGGCATAATGCGTCATGTATAACGGGTAAGAGATCTTCCCGGAAAATATGCAAACCTTTTTTAAGCCAGGCTTTAACACAGCCCCTGCGCCTAAAGCTATCAGCAAAGGAAAGTAAAATAATACGACCAAAGGTTCGGACAACCAATTCCATTTTGAGAATGGCATTATAAAAGCCAGGAACAATAATATGGCCAGGCCAACGAACCCCAGCTTGTTTTTGATGATCCGGTTGGAACGGTAAATAAGCAGTCCCGCTAAGAAAGAATACGATATCCGGGCGCTCCCGTCCCAGAAGGTTGGGCCGCTCCAGCCGCCCAATAAATTGCCGGAACGGTAACATACCAGGCAAACAGCCCCCGCCGAAATGATAGTTAACAGCACCAGATAGCTGCGTTTGATTTTATAAAGCACAAATGCATAAACGATATTGGCGACATATTCCCAAAACAACGACCACGACGGTGCATTGAAGCTGAACAGGTTAAATCCGCGGTCGGCTATTACAGGCAGAGGAATAAGCAATACCGAGCACAAAAATGCCAGGATGATCTTACCAGTGCTGTACAATTCAGGATGACCACCAAACGGATCGAATAAAAAAGCCAGCAATCCAAACACTGACCCTGCTATGACCAGCGGATGCAACCTGATGATCCTCGATTTAAAAAACTCGAGAACGCCCATTTTTGCTATACGATCGTCATAGGCATACCCGATCACAAATCCTGAAAGGCAGAAGAAAAAATCGACCGCTAAAAACCCGTGCCCGATAAAGTTCTGGCTTGCATCAGTGTAAACCCATTCCATAAAGTGAAACGTTACGACAGCCAGGGCGGCAATACCTCTTAATCCGTCGAGAATTTCGAAATGCTGTTTTGTTTGCAGAATTGTCGCGGAGGTTTTATTCGTATCCATTTATATATCCTGTCAGGTTTAATGTGGTAACAACTCCTGATTTGCTGCGCCAAGTTATCTAAAAAAAGAAGATCGTGTCAACAAAACTATGTGCAAAAAGGGAGCCCGTCAAACGACGGACTCCCTTTCACATGATAATATGGCAAGCGGGATTATACTTTGTAATACTGCTCCCAGCCTTTGCGGGGCGGCGGTCCTACCAGCAATTCATTCGCTCTTTTATTATTGGTGATGATCTTCTTCTCCCTGTCAAACTCCAGTTTGGAACCTATCCATTGCGCCAGTACGCCCAGGCAGAACACCTGGCTCAGCGGTCCGGCAATAGAGAATGGAGAGCGCGTTTGTTCTTCTCCTTTGCAGGCGAGCAGGAAGTTCTTGAAGTGGTTGGATGGACTGGCCGGCACTTGCGGCAGTTTGCTGGCCATTTCTTTCGCTTTCTCTTCCGGGATGATGGACAGTGTGCTGCCATGTGAGCCGCCCTTGAAAGTCAGTTCCTTGCTGTAAATGATTTTGCCGGGATTGAGTTTGGCGGGTTGGATCGCGCCATTGCTCGGCGGCGGGATGTTGGGATCCAAACCGGATACACCGTATCCTTTCGGGATCGGCGGCAGGTTATCCACCCCGTCATACCAGGTCACTTCCAGCGGCGGCATATTACCGCGTTTCGGGAATTTGAAGGAGAGCGTGGAAGACATCGGGTAGAAGAAATTGTTGTGACCGGAGAGTTTCAGCGGGTTCACTTCATACGGCAGACCGAGATCGAGGAATTGATGCGCGGTATCGAGGATGTGCGCACCCCAGTCGCCCAGCGCTCCCATGCCGAAGTCAAACCAGCAGCGCCATTGTCCGTTCACGAAATCATGATTATAGCTGTGTCCCTGTGTAGCCATTTGCCAAACATCCCAATCGAGGGTGGAGGGCACCTGCTCTGCGGGAGGGAAGGATTTAATGTTTGGATCCCATCCGTGCCAGCGGCGTGCGGAGTTCATATGTGCGGTGATCGCCGTTACGTCTTTGATGATCCCGGCTTCCACCCAGGTTTTGAATTGGAAATAATTCGCCTCGGAGTGGCCCTGGTTGCCCATCTGCGTCACTACTTTGTCGTACTTCTTCGCGGCTTTCATCATCAGTTCCACCTCGTTAAAAGTACGTGCCATCGGTTTCTCCACATACACGTGCTTACCGAGCGCCATCGCCATCATGGTGATGGGGAAGTGAGAAAAGTCCGGCACCCCGATGGATACAGCATCTATCTGATTGCCCATCTTGTCAAACATCTTCCTGAAATCCTGGAACCTGGGCACATCAGGGAACTGCTTCAATGTCTGGAGCGTGTGTGGTGCACCCATATCCACATCGCACAACGCAACAATATTGGCAAGGCCGGTTTTGTACAATGCCTGAATGATCTCGCCGCCACGGTTACCGATGCCGATGCAGGCAAGGTTCACTTTCTCGTTGGCACCGATCCTGCGGGGCAGCGGATTTCCCTTTGCCATCAGAAAGCCGGGAGCTGCCGCTGCTGCAGACGCCAGCATGGCATGTTTCAAAAATGACCGTCTTGAATAATCGTTATTCATTTCTTTGTTTTGTTTAAAACTATTAGCCTTCCAAAATACGTAAAGGGAGCGGTTCCTGCAACTATTTTTAAAGAGACAAAATATCGATATATCGAATTGAAAAACAATAAAATAAATATTAAATGACAAAAATTTGCAATCGATAGCACCTGTAAAAAGCGAGGGCGTCTCTCATTTGGAGACGCCCTCATGATATCCTCTTCAATCTTTCGTTTATTTCAATTTGGCAGCGTTGTCATTTTCGATCTGATCGATCGTAGAGGTGGGCGTTAGCAGGATATTGTTCTGCACCCTTGCTTTCGTCCACCTGCCCAATCCGGGGCTGTATTCACCGCTGAGCATGGTGAAGTATCCCTGGCCCGAGGGGTTATAGGTAAAGAAAGAAGTATTCGAACCCGCCCGGTAATAAGGCTGATCTTCCAGAGTGATGGGGTTCTTCAGATCGTAGAAATCCGTGTTGGTGATCCGGTATCCCCTTGCCGGCGGGCCTGCCGAGTAGAGGCTGCCGCCGTTGGAGATAAAGATCACGTCCACCGGCCTGGTATCCGTAGTAACGGTAGTACCGGCAAACACAGCCATCCCGAAAGCATTACCGCTGTTGGCCAGCAGGTTACCGGTTTTGGTGCCGAAATCCGCACCATCTGTTGTAGCATAATTCAGCGCTTTCACCCAGTTGGAAGTACTGATGTTCGTAGAGCCGTTGCCGTTAATAAGCTTTGCGGTACCTCCTACATAGAAGAAAGTACCTTTGGCCGCCTTTCCGGATGTGATATTGAATTTGTAGGTACGCAAACCACCGGTGGCCCATCCGTTGACCGGGTTGCCGGTAGGCGTGGAAGCGCCGGCATTGTTGGTGGTAACAACGGAATAAGGCGTTACCGCAAAATCGATATCACGTGTAGCCATGAACTGTATATACTCATAATTCGCATCACTTGTATTGACAGAATTGATCGTGGGACTGTTCAGGAAACCGGTGATCAGGATGGGCGCGATCTCGATGGTAGAGCTGAGCACTACTACATCGGCGCTCTTGCGAACACGGAACTGCGGCACCAGCTGATCTTTCACCTGGGTGTTGAAAACGATCCCGTAAAAATTGGCCATCACCGGCGCTTTATCATTTGCAAACCCGGCGTTGGCTTCGGTGTGCAACGTTAAATTACCAAACCCGTCATTCAGGACTTTGTCGCCGGCCAGTACATCATTAGGACCAGGCAATGGATCGAACCCGCCTTTTACGATTGCGCTCAGTACGCATTCATATTTACCGGGATCCGCCTGTATCAGGTTAGCGGTTACCCGGCTTACCGGGATCGCGTTGCCGGAGGATACTTTGGTGATCCTGTTCTGGGCGATCCCTGTGATCTGCAGGATGCCATCCACCCGCTTCAGCACACCGCCTTCCACGTTAATGACCAGCGAATCGCCCGGTACATATTGTGCGGCCTGATTACCAAGAGAAATCGCAATACCCCTGAGCGCGGAGATGCGTCTTGCATCCTGCAGTACGAGCAGGCCCGCAGGCATGTTGCCACCGGAATGGTCTGATACTACTGTTGCCGCAATTTTATTGGCGCCTCGCATATTTTCAACGGAAAGCGTCACATCATTTCCTTTGTACAGGTTCCTGATATCATATATGGCGATATAAGGAGAGAGCTCCGCTCCCGGATAGTTATCCTTGAAACATCCCCACAGCAATACCAGCAAAGGCAGGAGAAAAATATATCTGGTTATTTTTTTCATCACTCTGTTTTTATAGGTCATCATTTTTTACTCAAGGCTTCTGCCACCATACCTGCGTAGAGATCACGTCCGGTCCCTGTGCGGCGATGGCTGCCTTGTAATTGGTGGGATTTGTAGATTGTACGTAAACGGGATAGGTCATCCTCGCAGGCATTACGCCATTATTCATCATTCCCGCTCCTTTCGGCAATACCGGATGACCGGTACGGCGGTATTCAAACCACTGCTGCATATCCGTAAGGAAGAGCGCGTAATACTTCAGCAGATGGATTCTTTCCATTTTCTGATCCGGCGTGGCACTGTTATCCCATGCCATATCCGCATTGGTCAGGAAAGTGGTGATGGGAACGGCCCAGTTAGGCAACCATTGTTTGATACTAAGCAGCGCGCCATCGTTATAATAAGTATCGGCAGCTCCACTGATCCAGCCTTTTACAGCTGCTTCGGCCAGAATGAATTTCAATTCGGCAACATTCATCATGATACCTGTCAGCGGCTCGTTCATTAAGGTAACGGCTGAGGTGGTGGAGAGGAAATAGGATTTCTTGACAGGGTTCTCACCCTGTGCATAGCCGCTTGGCACACCCAGATAAGCACCGGAATAAGTCGCAATCCCCCATCTGTTGTTGGTGCCGGTCCACTGCGTCTGGTCAATGCGGGGATCGTTCCAGGCTACGAGGTGATCGATAAAAAAGCTGGCGATGCCCGGTTGACGAAAATCCTGTTCCCGTACACCCATCAACGGTGAGGTATAAGGGCCGCCGCCGGTCCATTTCAGGATGGCGGATTCATCTACGGTTGTCATGAGGGGATAATCTCCCGGTTTCAGGTCTACAATTTCCTTGATCTTAGCGATGCAGTTCGCAGCCACATCCGGTTTGCCGGAGATGCGCATCAGCAACCGTAAATACAGGGAGTTCCCAAATTTGCGCCAGCGGGAAATGTTGCCGCTGAAAACGGGATCACTGTTTGCAGGGATATCCTTATTGGCCTTCAACAATTCATTCGCCTGTTCCAGCTTGCTGAACATATCCAGATAAATATCCTTCTGCCTGTCGAAGGGCGGTTCGTAAACAGCAGAATCTTTTGCAAGATTGGATCTGAAGTAGGGGATATCGCCATAAGTATCCGTGAGCATGGAATATACCCAGGTCTGACAGATGAGGGATATACCGATGAAGGATTTGTTATAGTTCAGCTCCTGGTTGGCGATCTTGTAGATATCCTTGAAATTGGTCAATTCGGAATACCAGCCATTGTAGGTATAGTCCGCCCAGCTGGCGCGGAAATCGTACCGGAATACTTTTCCTTCCGCATCGCTGAGATCCACGGATACCTGCATCAGCTCATTATTAAAGTTACGGTTCCGGATCAGGTTGTAACTTAATGTGTTCACCAGCGCAGGCGCCAGCAACTGCTGTGGCAATGCGTTAGGCGTATTGTTCGGATCGGTATTGATCTTTGTGAAATCTTTCGTACAGGATGCCAGCAGCATACTGAACAGCAAGGCAACACTCGTGATCGTATATATTATCTTCTTCATTTTTGCTAAAATTAAAATCCAACAACCAGGTTAATGCCGAGGGTGCGGGTAGACGGGAACTGACCCACTTCAAACCCCTGCACGATGTCTGTTCCGCTAAGCGTACCAAATTCAGGATCGAACATGGGCCATTTTGACCAGATGTAAAGGTTACGGCCGTATACACCCACTGTTGCACGTTGCAGGCCGAGCCTGCGGATCATCTGCGGATTAAGGGTGTAATCAAGACGCGCTTCGCGGAACTTGATGAAGTCCGTACGGAAAGTACTGCCTTCCGCATTATCCTGTCCGTAGTGTGAACGGTAGTAATAATCGATATCGGTAGCAATCACGTCGTTCTGCCTGTATTTTCCATCAGTACCTTTTATCACGCCATGTCCGATGATGCCGTTATACCGGCCCGGGAGCGTGTTGGTGGTTTTACCCTGTTCCGCGAGTTTATAATGCATGAGCGAATGCGCTACGGCGCCATATTGTCCGTCAAACAAGAGGCTGAGGCGGAATTGTTTGTATTGGAATTCATTACTGAAGCCCAGCTTCCATTTCGGGATGGTATTACCGAGATATACCACATCTTCGGTCAGCAGCGCGAATCCTGTTTGCGCATCGTAGATCACCTGCCCGTCCGGAGCACGCTGATAGCCTCTTCCATAAAGATCCCCCATGCTGCCGCCTACCTTGGCTACGATCTGGCCGCCGCCAACAGGACCGGTTTGCAGCACAACAGAGCTATCCGCCAGTTCTTTGATCGTATTACGGTTCGCAGAGAACACGATGCTGGTATTCCAGGTAAGACCTTTCGTTGATTTCAGCGGCGTGCCATTCACGGCCACTTCTATCCCCTTATTGCTCACCCTTCCAATATTGATCACGGATTTCGTAAAGCCGGAAGCGCGGTCTACAATCCGCTCAAGAATCTGGTCTTTGGTGTTACCGGAATATAAGGCAACATCAAAGCCAAGACGGTTTTTCAGCAGCTTTACATTCGTACCGACTTCATAGGTGACGGTCTTGAGTGGACGAAGGTCCGGGTTCGCCAGCACGGAAGGATTCGATAATCCGCCATTGTAAAGACTTCCTGCAGAAACATAATTATAAGCGGTACGGTAAGGCGTGGTTTGCCCGCTGCCCACACCGGATACAGAGAAACGCAGTTTTGCAAAGTTCACATACTTCGGCATCTTCATAACATCAGACAAAACAAGGCTGAGGTTGGCGGAGGGATAAAAGAATCCTGCATTAGCGGTACGATCGGGCGTTGCCAGTACACTGTTCCAGTCCTGGCGCGCAGTGATATCCGCAAAAAGATAATTCCTGTAGCTCGCCGTGATCAAACCATAAAAACTGTTGATGGCGTACTGGCTTTTCCAGGGCATGGTAACCAGTGGTCCGGCGCTGTTGGCCATGGAGAAATTACCGGGATAAGTCAGTGAATCCGCGCGAACTTCATCCCTGTTGTAAGTATTCTTGAGCACGCTTCCACCTGCGGTTACGGAGAAGTCTATATCCCGACTGATTTTCCGGGCGTATTTCAGGAGGAAGTCGCTGCTGGCCTCCATGGAAAATATATTCTGCGTACGATAGCTTCCCTTCTGCATTTTGGCAGCGGCGGTATAGGGCCGTTCCTGTGCACGTGCTTCATAGGAGAAGTCAATAGAAGTCCTTACCTGCAGGCTGAGTTCTTTGGTGAAGTTATAAGTAGCCTGTACGTTACCGGTAACCCCATGGCGGTTAGATCTGTTAATGTATTCGTATGCCACGGCATAGGGATTGGACGGGAAGGAGCTGTAGGGATATTTCAGCGCGCGGCCTTCCTGGCCATTGGCCCAGTAATTTTTGATCCAATCGAGGTTGGCATTCGGCTGCCAGAAGATGTACCAGTACATGATGGACTGGTTACCATAACCGGCACCGGGAAGATTATCGCTCTTCTTGTTCGTATAGTTCACCTTTGACGTGATCTGCAGTTTGTCGTTCACCTTTGAGCTTACGGACATAGACACCGTATTGCGGGCGTATCCGGTGTTGGGAACGATCCATTTGTTGGAAACGTTCGTCACGGAGAAGCGGGCGGATGTTCTGTCGGAACCACCGTCAACGCTGATGGTGTTAGTGAATGTTTGTCCCACATCGAAGAAACTTCTCGACTGGTTCTTGTAGGGCACCCAGGGTGTTCTCACAGAATCCTGGCCCTGTTTTACCGGATTGTACTGAAAAAATTTCTGCCCGTCGAACCTGGGGCCGTAAGCAGAGCTGGTTCCGGAAGTGCTGCCACCGTCCGCAGAGGCGCCATATGAATAATAGGCAGCGCCACCAAGGCCCTGACCATATTCATATTGCATATCCGGCCAGCGGTTCACCTGCTCGATTGATGCGTTAGAGTTCAGCGTAATCCCCAAGCCCTTCCGTTTGCTGCTGCCGGATTTTGTGGTGATGATAATGGCACCGTTCGCACCGCGCTGGCCATACAACGCGGCAGCGCCCGGACCTTTCAGCACGGTCACCGATTCTATGTCTTCAGGATTAATATCGTTCAGACCGCTGCCGTAATCGGCAGGCATGTTATCCGCACCCACGCCGTAGGCTACTTCTCCCCTGTTGGAAGTACGGCGTGCGCTGCCCTGATTGATCACAACACCATCCACTACGATCAGCGCTTCATTGTTTTCCGTAAGGTTATTTTCCCCACGGAGGATGATCTTATTGGAACCGGTGGGACCGCTGTTAGAGCGTACCAGGTTCAGGCCTGCCACCTTTCCGGACAAGGCGTCCGTCCAGTTGGACGGCAATGCCTCCGTGAGTTGTTCCCCCTGCACTACTGTAGCGGCATAACCGAGCGCTTTCTCTTCGCGCTTGATACCGAGGGCGGTCACCACTACTTCGTTCAACGCCTTTGGATCGGGCTGAAGCCGGATATCCAGTTTCTGCGTTTTTTCCAGGCGCACTTCGCGGGTAATATACCCTACAAATGAAAAAACAAGCACATCACCAGAAGAAGCGGTAATCATAAAATTGCCGTTCTTGTCGCTTACGAGCCCCCTCGGACTGTGTTTAATTTTAATGTTCACCCCGATCAATGCTTCCCCTTTTTCGTCCGTCACTTTACCGCGTACCACTACTTCGCTGTCGGCCCTTGCAGACAGCATCCGGGGATAATGGAGGTTTTTGTCGGGTGGTAAAGAAGCGGGATGTTTGGATGTGGCCTTCCCCAATGCGGCGCTACCGGCACACAAAGGCAGGCCAAGGACAAGTAGGAAAAAATGTTTCATGCAACAACGTTTTTGTTTGGTAACCCAGACTTAATAGGAATTGATAGATTGATTCAGTTCGCAGCAGATATATTTGAAAACGAAGGGCAGATGCCGGTGATCCTTGTTATTAAAAAAACTTTCCCTGACCGTTTTTTTATGGCAAAAAACGATATCAGACCATGCATTTTGGCCTATGCTGGCTTTAAAAAGCTGTAATAAATGGCACCTGTAATACCGGCGGCAACCTGTCCAAAAAAAAATCCTGGCTAATGACAATCCTGGTTTTAAAATCCAGGTAACAGTGGAACTCCTCTACATCGGCCCACCATTCAGGGTGAAGGTGAGAGAATACGAAAGTAGAGAAAAAATGAAATTTAACAAAATTAAATTATAGTTAATTAATCGTAACAAATAATGAAACGGATTCGCAATAGGATATGAAACTTTATGAAAGCTTAAAGCTACCATGGCCGCGG
Source organism: Chitinophaga niabensis (assembly GCA_017849435.1). Taxonomy (GTDB): domain Bacteria; phylum Bacteroidota; class Bacteroidia; order Chitinophagales; family Chitinophagaceae; genus Chitinophaga; species Chitinophaga niabensis_A. Next base: position 120,960 of record JAFIGY010000014.1, on the reverse strand, counting down.
TGGGCCCATTCCACAAAAAAGGGCCGGGAATAGCTCCCAGCCCTTTTTCCTATGGGTTCTGACCTGTTTTAATCTTTCAACCGGAAGACCCGTTTCACTTCTTCGTAATTCCTGAAATCTACTCCTGCCATCCTTCCCAATGCGTTGCCTCTGATGAGCACCACTTTGAACGGGATAGCGGGCGTACCGGGCGTCGTATTCGCAGAATTGCTATACCGAATGGTAACGCCACCTATCTTCACCCCAAAAGCCCAATAGGACGTTTTAGTTCCTTCGAGGTAGGTAAGCGGAAGGGCTGTCCAGGGCTCCGCATAATTAAATCCTCCATACACCAATACTGCGCCGTTGTTGACAATATCCGCATCGATCTCCGGAATACTAAAACTGGTTGTTAAGTAATTGGTGCCATATAAAGCTGTCGGCGTCCAGGTAATGCTGGCAAGCGCAATAGTCTTCGAATATACATTGGCATTACCTTGCGGACCCTGCGGGCCTTGTGCGCCTGGTGTTCCGGCGTTACCTTGTGCGCCTTGTGCACCTTGTGCACCCTGCGGGCCCTGAGGTCCAACAGGACCTTCTTTCGTACATGCAGTGAAAGCGAATATACCGAGACCCAACAAACAAAAAAGGGAAAGTTTTTTCATATCAATATTCAATTTTGGTGTTAAACAATCGAAGTATAGGTATGCAAGTTAGTCATGGGTACATCGGAGGGAAAGCGTATTAATACCTGAACCCGTACGTAGTTTTTCTTCAATACGACTATTTGTTCATTCCGTCTGAAAAGGGAATCCTTATCTTTATATATATGCCTGATCGAACATCGCGAAACAAAACCATTCGCTTCCTGTTGCAGCTGCATCCGCTGCAGCGTGTACTATTAAGCCTTATTGCGACGGCTGCTGCATTCTTTTTCTTGCACCAGACAAAACTGACACCGCTGGTGGTGTATATATTATTGTGGGATGTATTTGCTTTCTGTTATATCGCTGTGAGTTGGGTAACCTTCTTTTACCGTACACCGGAAGAGATCCGGAAACGGGCGCAGATAGATGACGGGAGCCGCATTTTTGTTTTCCTCGTGATACTGCTGGCTTCTTTCTTCAGTATGGTCGCTGTGCTGTTATTGCTACTGGCCAAAGAAGAAACAGGGGATATCTACCTTCCCGCAGTGATCACGGGCATGCTGGCTTCCTGGGCGATGGTGCATACCACTTTCAGTGTGCATTATGCGCGGCTTTATTATGGGGACGATAAGAACGATCGATCTAAACATGCGGCAGGGCTTGAGTTCCCGCATGAAGGCAAACCTGATTATCTTGATTTCGCGTACTTCGCTTTTGTGATCGGCATGACCTTCCAGGTGTCTGATGTGCAGATCACTTCCCGGCTGATCCGGCGCACTGCACTGGTACACGGACTGATCTCCTTCCTGCTGAACACTTTTGTGGTTGCCCTCACCATTAACCTCATTGCAGGTTTAAAACATTAGGGGGATGCGCTGTTGTGCAACATCCCCCTGAAGTAGTTATTTGATCAGCTTGTCCAGCGTTTCCTGTGCGAGCGGATGATAATTCTGTTTGTATTTTCCGTAGATGCGCTTCGCCATTTCCTGCCCTTTCGGGGTTTTCATCATTTCTGTGTAGAGCGGGGTCAGGAATTTACGACGGCCTACGGTGCTAAGGAATTGCTCCATGCTGCCATAAGCCGGTGTGTAATCCGCCGCCACGGACATAATGAACCAGCGATCCGCTACTTCGCTGTTACCGGTTTGCGTAAAATGGAAAGCTTTGTCCAGCTGTTCCATTTGCGCTACAGTCAGCGGCTGCGGCATTTTGCGAAGGAAGTGCAGCCATTCGTGCGAAGTCCAGCCCTGTGTTGCCAATTGCGTAGCGGCTGTTCCCTGCAGGAAGCGGTTGCGTTCCGCATCTACTTTCTCAAAACGTTTCTGCGGTACCCGCGGACAGTTGGCGGGGATACCGGGACCGTATACCCAGGCTTTGATATTGATCTTACGGGCCAGGGTCGTATCTCCTTGGATCAGGTTCGCATCCAGGTATTGCAGGAACTGTTCCGTGCTCATGGTCTGGAAGGCATGCCCGTCGAAATAGTGGCGAAGGAAGGTGTCCAGTTTGGCGCGGCCGGCCGTTTCTTCGATCAGCCGGAGAAAGTGCGCACCTTTCTCATAAGCGATACTGGTAAGCCCGTCATCAGGATCCCGGTCTTTAAGGTCCAGTTTAAGATGTGTATCCTTGCTGTCTTTACCCAGACTTTTCACTTCGTTTTCAAGATCCTGGTAACCCAGCTCCCACAACATATCTGCATAATCCGCTCCCATCATAGCTTCCATGATACGGCGTTCGAAATACACTGTAAAGCCTTCGTTCAGCCAGAAGTCTTCCCAGGTAGCATTGGTTACGAGGTTACCGCTCCAGCTATGGGCCAGCTCATGCGCAATCAGCGATACCAGGGATCGGTCTCCGGCGATGATAGTGGGCGTGCTGAACGTTAGTCTCGGGTTCTCCATGCCGCCCAGCGGGAATCCGGGAGGCAGGATGAGCACATCATACCGTCCCCATCTGTAGGGGCCATAGAGGGATTCTGCGGTGCTGACCATTTTACCGACCTCCCCCAGTTCATAGTGCGCTTTTTCCAGCATAGCCGGTTCTGCGTATACCCCTGTCCGTTGGTCGATCGCACGGAAGGCGATGTCTCCTGCGGCGAGCGCCATGAGGTAGGCGGGTACGGGTTGTTCCATTTTAAAATGATAGATGCCGCTATCGCTGCGCTGCTGGGTGTTTTCAGCGCTCATGAGCGCCATCAGTCCTTTGGGAACAGTTACACAGGCATCGTAGGTGAAGCGGATACCGGGCCCGTCGGGACAAGGGATCCAGGTGCGGGCGTAGATGGATTCCGACTGGGTGTAGAGGAAAGGATGTTTCCTGCCCAGTGTTTGTGATGGTTCCAGCCATTGCAGTGCTGTGGCTTTGCTGCCGGTCTTGTACCAGATGGCCACTTTCCGGGAGGCCGCTTCCACCGGGATGTTCAGGCGGTTGCCGAGGTGAGGGAGTGTAGGGTCGAGGGTGTGCGGCACTTTCTTTCCATCGACCGTCACGCTGTCTATCGTCAATCCATACGTATCCAGTTTCAGTACAGGCAATTTGGACGGGTTTTCGATCGTCCACACAGCCTGGCCGCTGATCTGATGCTGTTCAAAATTCACGGCAACATCAAGGCTCAGGTGCTGCATCCTGATGCTATCCGCATTGGACAATGTATGCTGGTCCTTTGCGGCAGGCACTTCCTGTGTTTGTTTTGGTGTGGGCGTCTGGCAGGCGGCGGCTACCAGCAGCACCCCTGCGAGCATTGCGTATTTCATGGAATTGCTTTTATGATTACCTGATGGGTTCCGGTGTTTGTTTAGGATTATCGAAATAATAGATGCCCTGCTGTTTCAGCAATGGTAAAAACCCTTTCAGCCGTTTTTCGAACTGCACAAAATCCTTCTTGTCCGGGCTCGTCCAGGCTGCTTCTGCCAAGGCCAGCAAGCGGGGGAAGGTCATATAGTGCATGCGTTGTACGGAAGCGATAGTCTCCGTCCACAGGTTCGCCTGAATACCTTCTATCAGCGGGTTATTTCCATTTACAGCGGCCGGAAACTTAGCCGTGGAAAATTCGTATATGCTTCTCAGTGGGTTAAAACTCCCGCTCCATCTGCGCCCTACTAGGTTAGAACTATCCTGCACAAAATCGTAGTAAAAGGGCAGACGCGGACAGAGCACTACCTTATATCCTTTATCCAGCGCGTTCTTCAGTTGTTCCGGTTTTTCCTGCCGCCACCAAAACACGATCGTTTGTTTCGCTGGTAAAGCGGAGGCGGTTACTTCATCCCAGCCTAATACCAGGTTGTTGAGCCGAAGCAGTGTATCTGCCATCCGCTTCACAAAATAATGTTCCACCGCTTCCAGCGTAGGCAGGTTTTCTTTTTTCATCAGTGCCTGTACATCGGGATCTGTTTTCCATTTCTCCGTTCCGAAGCTTACTTCATCGCCACCGATGTGGATCATCTGGGAGGGGAACAAGGCATCCACTTCTTTCAGCACATTACTGAGATATTGGTAAGTACCCTCTCTGCCGGGATTGAAAGTAAACTCGGGATACCGCGCGGACCCGCCGCCACTAAACTCCGGATAAGCTTTGTTAGCGGCGGTAGCATGACCCGGCATGTCTATCTCAGGAATAACCGTGATCTGTCTTTCGCGGGCATATGCTACAATCTCTTCCACATCCTGCTGGGTGTAATATTTTGCCGGGGCTGTGGAATCCGTATAACTGCCGATCCCTCCTACCAGCGCCAGGCGGGGGTATTGTTTGATCTCGATGCGCCACCCCGGTTCATCTGTCAGATGCCAGTGAAAGCGATTGAGTTTGTAGAATGCCATTTCATCCAGCAACTTCTTCACTTCTTCTTTGCCGAAAAAATGTCTTGATTCGTCCAGCATAAAGCCCCTCCACCTGTACAGGGGAGCATCCTTGATATTCCAGCAGGCGATGGGTTGACCTTTGGCTTTTCTGGCCAGTTGCAGGAAAGAAATGGTCCCGTAAAATATTCCTTCGTCGGACGTGGCGCTGATCTCCACGGATTTACCACTCATGCTTAGTGTATAAGCTTCATTTGCCAGCCCTTTCTGACGCCGCAGGATAATGGACGGACGGGCTGCCCTGGTTTGTATACTCACGCGCGCACCGGTGTATTTCAGCAACTGTTTCTGAAGTGTATAGGCTGCTGCTTCCAATCCCATATCGGTGACCACGATGGGAGTATTATCATTTAGCAGGAATTGCCCGTTCACCTGTTCATATTGTTCAGGGAGCGGTATAATCGGGCATTGTTGTTGAGCCGATGTGATCCGGGCGAAGAGTAAACACCCCAGCAAGAGAGAAAATGACCTTATCATATTGATTACATCCGGTTTGTTCGGGAACTAAAGATAATAATTTCTTTACCCGGATATAATTAAATGGATGAAAGGCCATCCCGCGAAGGTGGCTATCCTTCCGCCTCCTCGTCCTTTTCGATCTCCCCGCGCAGGCTTTCCAGGAGGTACGACAGAAAGCTGGTCTTGTCCTTTTTGCGCTCCCGGATATCTCTCATATAGGTATGTGCATGGCTCAGGTCTACGCCCCAATAATCCCCCAACGCATCAAACAACTGCTTCAATTCCACATCACCATTGTTGAAGCATTTACCTACTCCCAGCGCATAGATCAGTTCTACCAGATCTGCTTTTGTCATTGTCCACTGCGGCTTGGGTTTCAACGTCTCGCCCCGCTTGATCTGTTCATACACCTCCTGTATCTTCTTCATCAGGTATTCCCTGATATCTTCGTTCGCGATCAGTTCCGCCAGCTTTACGGAAGCCAGGGTACAATAACGCACATCCAGCATATCGTCCAGATCATCCGGGTACTCATTATTGTATTGGCTGTTCCGCAGAAAATACTCCTTGTCTTTATCTGTCGACTCCTGATTATAATACAACGATAGCAGGCTATGCGTTTCAATAAAGGCGCTCAAATGCTCCAGTTCCTGATCCAGGAAACGTTTATACGCATCCCTTGAATACCTTATCTTGTCCGCCTCGATCTGAAACAACCGGCTGTAGTAGATCTTCCTGCTGAGTATCTTCGGGTGAATGTGTTTGAAGAAAAATATCTCTTCTTCATCATTCCTGAACCCGGCTGCTGTAATAAGCTCTTTCATGCTTGCGATCGTTTTGCTCGCGATCCCGGCCCCTGTTTTGTACCGCTCTAACAGGTTGGGATATTTTTTCTCTAAGATTGCAAGCTGTTGATCAAGCTCCTCCTGGAGCTGCGTAAATAGATTTGTCATTTTTCTTTTTTTTCAATACCTCCCAAAAGCCCGGGAGATCTAAATAAAAGTTTTATGGACGGCCTTCATGGAACGTCAATCCATGCAGGCCCGGATTTTCTCTTCATAGTCTCCCAGCCTCGCCACCAGGCGCTCGAGCAAAGCCTTACAGGTAGTAATGGTAGACAGGCCTGGATTATCGTACTTCCGCTCAAAGCTACCGGCCTCCATGCTTTCCGACTTCTTTGTGGTCAACAGGCGGGTAATAAAAAATATTACCTGACCCAACGATGTATTCCTGATAATCCCTTCTTCAATGTAAATCCGTACCATCAGGGCCAATTGCGGAACCGTAAGGCTCGTCTGCAATTTTTCCGATGGCTCCAGTATTTCGTGTACATCCTTACCATTATTGCCCATGGATGGCAGACTGTTTGCTGATGTAGTGCTGTGCAGCTCCTGCAGGTAAGTCCGTTCTTCTTCCAGCCACTGCTGTATCTGTTCCAGGATGGGTTGCTGAGAATGATCCAGCGCCATCCCTTTTTTAGCAGAGGGGATACTTTTGATCTCCCTGATACACCATGCGAGGTAGGTGATCTTGTTCTGCAGGTTATCATACCGCTTGAGCTTTCCTCTCAGCCGGTTGATACAAAAAAGATAGTATTCGATCGCGTTGAAGTTCAGGTGCAGCAATATGTAATGAACTTCCCTCGCAAACTTTTCAGGAGGCGAGATACCAAGGTCCGTGAATTGCTGCAGGAGGTTCAGCATCCCTCTGTAAAAGTTCAGTGTGCGGAAGCTGGTGCGGCCATCTGTGTGCAACAGAAAATCCTTGACCGGCCGCATCACTATCTCCTGCAACACGCTATCCAGCCCCAGTTCCTGCAGCAAACGTTCCAGGTCCTGAAGCTGTATACCGAGCTGTCGCTTTGCCTTCGCCGCGTAGCTGTACGGCAGCGGAAGGTCCGGCTCCAGCAATTCGGAGAAATGCTGATCCAGCCCGATCATCACGCTCAGCAGCACTTCATCCACCTCTGTGTAGAATGTCGTCAGCTCATCATGCATCGGCCAGTCTCCGGAATGTGCCGACTGATGACTCACCTGATAAAAGTGTATCATATCCAGCAAACGGGTGATGGAGGCCTGCAGCTGCCTGATAACGGCGCCCTTGGCATCCGTATCATCCCCTGAATACGTGATCTCCAGCAACTGCCGCGTGATCAACCGCTTTTCCTCTCTTACCTGCTCGAGGTAATGGGACAGCCTGTCTATTGAGTGCACGATAGCTTCAGGGCTTAGCTGTACCGCCACCAGTTGATTTAATGTCGTCATAAAACAGTGAAATAAGTGTAGTCGTAAAATGGGGGTAGTGTTTTACCGTAACAATATTCATACAGATCTGGCTTGGTTTTAATTCACTGATGATGGTTTTGTCATAACTAAAGTGGGGGCGGCATTTTTTTTGCCGAGATGTAGATTTGAGGATATTATTCTAGATTAACTTCACAGTTTCTCACAGCTGTGAAATATTTTTTTCAGAAAAATTTCTTCTGAAAAAAAATACCATCTTCTGAAATCGTTTGCCAGACTTCAACAGGAAGGAACAGAGAGTGGGTGGTTACACGTGTGCGTGTTGCAGAGATATGCGGGATTGTATGCAATGCTGCTCTTCTGCCAGCCAGTTCAGCATGCGGGATTTGATGGCGCTTTGCGTTGTATTCAGCGCCAGATCTTGTTGCGGAAGATGCTTCAATGCCCGCCGGCACCATGAAAGACAGGCTTTCTTTTCATACAGCGTTCCATAGGCGTTCAGCCTTCCCCGTAGTTCGGAAGTACAGTAAGCGAAGTACTCGGGGGAGTTAAAGTTGAGTTCAAACAACAGGTAATGTATCTGCCGGTGAACGTTCCCCTGCTGCATGCGTTCGTTGTGCGCCAGCTGCCACAGCAGGTTCCGGTAATATAACACCAGCCGGAAGGTCAGTGCTTCCTTCCGGGTAAGAAAGGGATTAAAGATAATATCAGGCAGTTCTTCTTTCAGGCCTTGCCCGGTCAGCCGGATTTTCGTTTCCACGATCTTTCTTTTGAGCTGGCGACCGGCCAGTTGTCCGTAATGCTGTGGCAACAGATAATCGACTGCGAGGAAAGGGGAGAAATACTGTTCAAGGTTTTGCAATACTTCTTCCAGGATATTTTCCACTTCCATGTAGAAGCCGATGAGCTGTACGTCGGACTTGCGGATGTAGTGATGGAGAAGTTCCAGCCAGAGGGTCATCTGGAACTGAAAGTTCTGTACTGTTTGCAATTTATGATCATACGCGCTTTCTTCGCGGGCCAGGTTTTGCAGCTGTACCATGATGATCTGCTTCCGGGATGATATCTCGGCAAGATAAGCAGGGATGTGCTGCCGGGAAAGGTGCAGCGCATCCGGGGAGAGCTGTTCCAGTATGATCTGTTGCAAGGTGCGCATGGTGTGTTTCGTAACCTGGTATATATAAGACAGTAAAAGGCGGCTGTGAGGGTGAACGAAAAAATGACTTTTTTTACCGGAAAACACATAACATCAATACCACATGCATAAGTGCGTCTATCCTTTTGCGGAAGAAGGCTTTCCCCGCGCTCAGGTGTGTTTTTATGCTGTCTTTTGATATCCCCATGATGCTGGCAGCTTCGGCATATGTTTTATCGTCAAAATATACCAGTTCTATCGCCCGGCGACATTGCCGGCCGAGCCGGGAGAGCAGTGGGGCGAGGATGCGGGCCCTTTGCGCCGCATTCAGCTGTCGCAGTATTTCCGGCTGATCGTTCTCATGCCAGGAGGAAAGATAACGGAGGTACATCTGTTCTTTCTTCGCCGCGGACTCCACGGATCCGATATGACGCAGGCAGGCATTGTTGATGACTTTGAAAAGATAAGGGCGAAGCTCGGTAACCCTTTTCCAGATATGCGGCCGGCCCAGCAGGAAGATGAACCGCTCCTGCACTACATCTTCCGCATCCTGCACACTGCCGAGCATGGCGTGCGCGAAGGAGAAAAGTTGCCGGAAGTATTGTGCATACAATTGGTCGAAGGCATCCTGCCCGCCATTTCTCAATGCTGTTAAAATACTTTGGTCGTCCATGAGAAAAATATCGTGTCTTGTTAAAACATCAATATCATATCTGCATACAGTGTGCAGGCATCAGAGAGAAAATTGCAATGACGATTCAGGATAGGGTTGCAATTTTGAATAAAAAAGCGAGCGGTGTAGTTAAAAACCTGTTAACGCCGTGACCTCTTTTTTCCACAGCATTCACCCTACAGGGGTCAATAAAGTATCTTATATTCAGATATGGAGCATGAACTGCACATCAGGGAATTACTGGTGAAGGAATATTACGGCCTGATCACCGAAGCGGAACAGCAGGAGCTGGACGCGATCCTTGCTGAAAGCGAGGAAGCCCGCCGCATGCGTGCTGCCATCCGGAGCGCTGATATAGACGAAGCGAAGCAGTATCTTCAAAAGGTGGATGTATCCGGACGCCTGCAGAACGCTTTCGTGCAACATCATGCCCGCCGTCGCCGCAGACGCATTGCTGCATTGCTGCTATTGGGAAGCATTGCCACAGGCGCTTACCTGCTCCTGTCCCGCCATGACACAACCGCTCCGGCCACTACCGCATCCATCCCCGCCCATACCGCCACCCTGCAGCTGGCTGACGGTCATGTGATCCCGCTCCATGATTCCGGTCAGCAGGATGTTTCCACACAACAGGCCAGTCTGCAGAACAACAACCGGGTACTTCGGCTCAATGCCTCAGCCGGTGGCACGTCCGGCTGGAACACGCTGACCGTTCCGACCCGGCTGGATTACCGGATCGTGCTGGAGGACGGCACGGAAGTATGGCTGAACAGCGCATCCAAGATCCGCTTCCCGCTTAAATTCAAGGGACCGCAAAGAGAAGTGTTCATTGAAGGCGAGGCTTACCTTTCCGTGAAAGAAGACGCGACCCGTCCATTCATTGTGCATGCAGGACAAACAGATATCCGGGTGCTGGGAACGGCATTTAACGTGAACGCCTACACGGCTACAAGGGTGGTCACCTCCCTCGTTCAGGGCAAGGTAGCCATTCGTAACGGCAGCCATGAACTGACCCTGCAACCTGGCCGGGAAGCCGTTACCGCCACCAACACCCCTATCGTAGAACGTCATTTCGATCCTGAAGCCACCCTTTCCTGGCGCGAGGGCATTCATTATTTCCAATCGGCCACCGTAAAGGAGATCGCAGATATAATCGGCCGCTGGTATGATATACAGGTGGTGATAGATGAGCCGGCAGCGGCTAAAGTTGCCCTTCGCGGCAAGCTTTACCGCCACCAGCCACTGCAAACATTCATCGATTATTTTAACGCTACCGGGCAGGTTGATTTTTACTGGAAAGAAGGGGTCTTGCACTGCCGGTAGATCAGATATTGGTTCCCCCGTCCATCACGATCCCCGTACCGGTGATATAAGCGCTTTCCGCACTGGCAAGATAGGCTACGAGTCCCGCTATATCCTCTCCCGTCCCAAATTCATCCAACGCCATCAATGATCGCTGGTGATCCGAATGTGGACCATCGGCGGGATTCATATCCGTATTCACCGGGCCGGGGTGAACGAGGTTGACGGTGATGCCCCTGGGGCCAAGGTCCCTCGCCATTCCTTTGGTAAGACCGATCAATGCGCTTTTACTCATGGCATATAAGGTACCGCCCGGTCCCGGCATGCGCTCCGCCTGGCAACTGCCGATGTTGATGATACGCCCGCCACGCGGAAGGTACCGAAGCGCAGCCTTTGAGCCGGCAAACACCGCGCGGATGTTCACAGCAGAGATCAGGTCGAATTCTTCCAGGCTGAGTTCGTGTACGTCTTTATAAAAAGCAATGCCTGCATTGTTCACCAGGATGTGGAGGCCGTTCAGCTCCATGGCTGCCTGATCTACCGCGCGGGTGAGGGCTTCCGGGTCTGCACTATTGGCCTGCAGGGCGAGGGCCTTCACCCCCGATTGCCGGATCTCTGCCACTACAGCTTCCGCTTTCTCCGGCGATGCATGATAAGTAATGGCCACGTTTGCCCCTTCACGCGCCAGCCTTTTTGCTATTGCCGCTCCTATACCGCGACTTCCGCCTGTTACCAGGACTGTTTGATTGGATAACTTTTTCATAAGGCAAATGTAGAAGGGAAGCATTAAATTTGCAGGTACAGCTGAAATTGTTAAGTACTAACAAAAAAGTAAGTATGCGAAAACAGGAGTCAACCAACGCCCTCAATGAATCCGTTATCCTTCGTAATTGCGGGATGGCTTACACTTTGTCAGTGATCAGCGGACGATGGAAACCTGCCATCCTGTTTAATCTGATGGATGGGAAGATGCGCTATAATGAACTGCGGAGAGCCATCGACGGTGTTTCGGAGCGGATGCTGGTGGCGCAGCTCCGGGAGCTGGAGGAAGCTGGTCTGGTGAAACGGATCGTATACCCGGAGGTACCACCCCGGGTGGAATACGAGTTAACGGCCCTGGGACGGTCCACGGAAGATATGCTGAACAGCATGTCAGACTGGGGAAATATGCACCGGGAGAAAAAGCGGGGGAGATAAATATTTTTGGATTTGTGAAGAATTCTACTACCTTTGCCATCCCAAAATAACCATTGCCGCGTTGGTCAATCGGCTAAGACGCCTCCCTTTCACGGAGGAATGACGGGTTCGACTCCCGTACGCGGTACGAAAAAAGCATCGATGATGATCGATGCTTTTTTTATGATTCAAATGATCTGCGTCGCCTTTTCAATACATCATTTTCCAATAAAACTGGCAATAACATTCACGCCAATATCCCTCGCTACATCCAATACCCATAATCCCAATTTCTTTAAATGTTTCACCAACGCATGACCATCCTTTCCAGACACCGCTTCTTCAGCCTGAATAATTTCTGACAAAGCTACTATCTGCGCATCGCTCTTCGGCATGGAATAAAGTTTATCTTTGAGCTTTCTGAGTTCATCCGCAATCACGTTGAAATCAAAACTTTCCGTTGTAGAAATAATATCGCCATGATTAACGGCGCCTCTGCCAACAGCCCCGATCGCTGAATGACTAATATTTATTTTGTCTCCCATGACCTGGTCTTTCTTCTTCATAGCTGCATTTATGAGTTACTATTAAAAGATCCCATCTTGTCGATGTTAGAATCGTTGACTTCGTATTTATCCCCTGCAATATAGTCGCCGAATATTATTTTGTCCGGCTTAAAGTCCGCTGCGAAACTGACGCGCTTTGGATTCCTCATGGCTTCGCTGATTCTCCCATATACCTTTTCTATACCTTCTTTATCCGTACTGCTTAATATGTAATGAAAGGCAGAACTCAATTCAATTACGAGGCCATACAATTTCGGGCGGAAATACTCGTAAATTCCGTATCCCGTGATCAGCGCTGTGATGAAAGATAGAAAACCCCAACCCTTCCATGACCATGATAACAGGAATAGTACCGCAGATATGATAAGTAAACCAAGGGATACTCTGTGATGCCGTTTAATCTCATGCATCGAAAATCTTGTTACATTACGCAATTGGATGGTTACGCCGCTGAATGAAAGGGTTTCGTTTGTCAAAACCAGCGAGCCCAGATATGGCTTGGTTTTCTCTTTCTTTTTGTTCGCATTCATACCGGATATTTGGGTTAAAGGATAGTATAAGCTATATTAAAATACGGAAAATATCTCAACTGTTAACAAAGCTGCATTCACCATATATAAAATATATTATATCAATATTTTACTTTCATGAAAAAGGGTGTATGCGCCCTCAAACTGCCACGATCGCATTACTTCCACAAACAAACATCTCAAAAACTTCTGAATAATTGTACCCTACGGTAACGCCTACACCGCATCCTTCGCAATCACCGTCCAGTCACTATTCCCAAAACCCTTCTCAATCCACTTATCCATCTCAGCGGCAATAGCCGGTACTACCGTCAGCGTCCCATTCCCCTGCTTCACGGAATTGATGAACAGTTGTGTGTCCTTCCTCGCCATATTGAGTTCCCAGGAAGGCTTACTGTAATCCCCGCTGCTCATCCGTTGCAAACGGGCTGGCAACATCCGTACAGGGTTCCACATATCAAACAGGGCCTCGATATCCTTCGGAGAAACGTGTAATGATTTACCAAGCGAAAGCGTATCTGAAAGGCCTGCGGTGAAGGTAACGAGGAAGCAGTTCCCCACCAGCTTCATAGCGGCAGCTTTCCCTTCTTCCGGTCCGAAGTTGATCACTTTTCCGGTCATTTTATCGAGCAATGGTTTGACTTGCGCAATCACCTCCTGATCCCCGGACACCAGCATATACCCGCTGCTTTCCCGCGCGTTGGCCGGCCCCATGAACACGGGCGCATGCAGATAGGTGAACCCCGCTTCCTTCCACTCCCTCGTACGCGCAACAGCTCCCTCTGCCGATGTAGTGGTGTGATCGATGATCATAGCGCCGGGCTTCAACCCGGGAGCCGCAGCAGCCAGCACTTCATTGACGCTGCCGTCATCTTTCAATGTAAGATGTATATAATCTGCATCCTTTACTGCTGCTGTCACGGAAGCAAAAGCTTTAGCACCATATGTCTGTAATTCCTGCGCCTTTGCCGGATTCCGGTTCCATACCTGCACTGCCTCCCCTTTTTCCAACATCGCTTTTACAAAATTCGATCCTAAAAGGCCCATGCCTAAAAATGCTCTTGCCATTTTCTTTTTTTTAAAGTTAAGCATATTAGAGGCAATGCTGGCAAATCATTTCCATGGGCCTGCAGTTTGCGGGTGGCATACTGATACCAAACGGGCGAAGCATGTAAATTCAGTAAATTTGCGCCGTTGCAACATTTACCAAACCGTTACAGATATGTTCACAGCCTTGCAAAAAATCCTGTTTGTCGCGCTGGGTGTTTCCCTCCTCGGCACACCCGCTGACAAAAGCCAAACACCGCTGCCGGTCAAATACATCTATCTTTCTTTCGACGACGGTCCGCTGAACGGTAGTGAGCATATCGACAGTGTAGTGCTCGCGGAGCGTTTGAAAATAAGCGTCTTCCTCGTTGGAGAACATGTGGAGAAAAGCAAACGGCTGGGCATCTATTACAAGATGTATGAACAAAATCCCTTTGTGGAATCTTACAACCACAGTCTCACGCATGCAGAAAACAAATACGAAGCGTTCTATCGCAATCCGGAAAAGGTATTGACAGATATCCGGCTGAATGAACAGCTCCTCGGCCTCCGGTTCAAAATCGTTCGCCTGCCCGGACGGAACATCTGGCGCATTGGTACGCGTAAGCTGGATGATGGCACCAGTGGTGCTTCTTCGGCAGACCTGCTGGCAGAGAATGGTTATAAATTATGCGGATGGGATATTGAATGGCAGCATAACGCCGCTACCGGTGCACCGGTGCAACCGGTGGATCAGATGGTGAAAGCGATAGAGAGTCGTCTGGAAAGCGGGAAAACTTTTACTAAAGATCACATCGTGGTGCTGATACATGATGAGATGTTCCAGAAGAGATGGGAAGAGAGCGAGTTGAAACAGTTGATCGAAAAACTGAAACAGCATGAGAACTATCTTTTCGAACATCTGCGGTTCTATCCGGATAAATAATCACTTCGTTTTGGGTTTGAATTCTGTCGTTTTGATCAGATCGCCTTTTTCATTGTAATAATGCCAGCGGCCGATACGTTTATCTGCCAGGTATCCTCCTTCGTCCATCAGGTTACCGTTCTTGTGGTACCGCCTCCATACGCCTGATTTTTTCCCGTTCGTGAAGGATCCGGTTTGCATGAGCCTTCCGTTCTCACGATACCATTTCCATTCCCCTTTTATCTCGTCGTCCAGGTATTCACCGATGGCTTGCAGCAGACCGTTCTTGTGATAATATTTCCAGGTACCGGTCTTGTTCCCATCCTTATGCTTTCCTTCACAGGCAATACTTCCGTCTTTGAAATGTTCTGCAAAGGAACCATTCCTCAGTTGGCCGTTCTGATCGTATTTGCCATCGTCCATCTTCATGATCCTGAAGATAAAAATTTCAGGGATATTTATCTTTTTTTTCCTATATCTTGTTACTTATCCCATCATTTTCCCCGTTAGCGGTTGATCCTTAAATATTCAATGAAATGAAACATTTACTATGGATGTTAGTATGCTGAACCTCTAACGTTCTTGCACAAACGGTATTACCCGTACAACAGGACAGATGGACGATCCAGGATGACGGGAGCATCCGCTGGGAAGTAAAAGACCGTCTTCCGCACACGGACCACATTGAAATGAGCGGCGAAAAAGTATCCTTTTGGGTGCGTTACGGGATCGACAGCATCGGGCGATGTGATGTTTTTCGCACGGTTGTTTTCCCTACCTTTCGTATGTTGCCCGACGCCACCCGTTCCCATATCAGTTGCTCCTTTTCTGACAGCGATCATACAGGCGCTTTTCTCTCCGAGGTTATGGACTGCGGATGGGCTGGCCACCGAAGCGGGGAAAGGAACTTTCTGGGACCGTTCCACCCTCTACGCGCTACGCGGAGTATTGCAGGCAGGTGAAACGGAAAAAGCCATGGACTTCATCCGCTACTATTCCCGGCGCCGGCTGCTGGGCGAACATGTGCCTTACCCGGTGGAGGCTTATCCGGAAGGAAACCAGCGGCATTTGTCCGCCGAAAGCGGACTCTACTGCCGTATCTATATAGAAGGACTCTTTGGCATCCGCCCTGCCGGGCTCAACGCTTTCGATTGTACCCCTCGTTTGCCGGAAGGCTGGAACAATATGGCGCTTCGCAGGATACATGCATTCGGGCAAACCTTTGACCTGGAAGTAGCAAGAACAGCCGCCGGGAAATTGCTCATCACTGTTAAGAAAGACGGCGGCCCGTCAACGAAGTACACGGTCCGCGATGGCAGTACACAGGCGGTAAAACTTTGATCTTCTTCATTAATCCTATTCTAACGTCTTATTTTTATGTTAAAAGCCCCGGGAACCGGTCGGTCCCCCGGGGCTTTTCAGTATTTTTAAAAAAAAGTTAGTACCCCTGTCCAAATACTGCTCCATCGTTCGTCATTACAGTACAACAAGTATAAATATCAACGCTAAAAACCTTACACGATGACAAACGCAACAAGTACAGCATCGCTCATCTTCGGCCTTAATGACCGCCTTTTCATCAATGCGCTGGACGGGCTCACCGAGCACCAGGCAAGAGAAAGGCTGAGCGACCATAACAATCCCATCATCTGGATTGCGGCACATACCATCTGGGCCAGGTACCTGGCGCTGGTCTGCCTCGGTAAACCCGCTAAAAATCCGTTTGAAGGATTGTTTGAAAATTTCAGGCCTTACAATGCTGCTGACCATCTTCCCTCTCTGGAGCGTGTAAAGGCGGAGTGGAGCAAATCGGCGGACTTGTTGAAGGAAGCTTTTCAGTCCGTAACACCGGAGCAGCTTTCCGCGGAAACTCCGTTTAAAAACCCCATCGGCGATCAAACCAACAAGGGCACTATCGCCTTCCTCGCGCAGCACGAAAGCTATGACATCGGCCAGATCGCCTTCCTGAAAAAGTACTACACGCAAAAAGCGATGCAATACAACTGATCATCAATCTGCTCACCTCAAATCACACACCATGGAAAAATTATCTGAAAAAACCAACGCACTGAATTGGTTCGAGATCCCGGCCACTGACACCAAGAGGGCCCAAAAATTTTACGAACATATCTTTGACATCAAGATGCATACGCAGGAAATGATGGGCATGGAAATGGTTTTCTTCCCGTATGACATGGAAGCCCAGAATGGCAAGGTTTCCGGCGCGCTGGTGAAAAGCCAGATGCATAAACCCTCCACCGACGGCGCCATCGTATACCTCAACGCGAATCCGTCCATCCAGACCGTGCTGGACAAAGTAGAAAAAGCAGGCGGCAAGATCGTGATGCCCAAAACCCAAATCAGTGAAGAGATAGGTTACATGGCATTCCTTATTGACACGGAAGGCAACCGCGTGGCCTTACACGCCGGCAAATAAACACGATTCGTTAATTTTAATCCAAAAAAAAGCAGCAATATGGCAGAATATCTTTTCCTGTTCCGCGGTGGTGCAGACATGCGGGAAGAAGCATTACAGGATGCTCCCGAAAAATGGCAGGAACACATGCAGAAATGGATGCAATGGATGGGCGGCTTGTCCGCGCAAGGCAAACTGGTAGGAGCGCAACCCCTGAAAGACACGGGCAAACAGGTAGCAGGCACTGGCAAAGTAGTAACAGACGGGCCTTTTATGGAAGGGAAGGAAATGGTAGGCGGATACCTTATCTGCAAGGCCGGCAGCCTGGACGAAGCAGTGGAGATATCCAAAGGATGTCCGGTGCTGGAGCATGACGGCATGGTAGAAGTGCGGGAGATCAAAGAACTGAAAATGTAAAACCGGAAAACCCGGATGGTGATGTAAATTGCCATCCGGGTAATTCTATGAACCGGGATGCGCAATTCGATATCAACAAACTGGGCGATCAGCTTTTCCGCAGGGAAGCGGGAAAGATGGTGGCTGTATTGACCAAAATATTTGGAACGGAAAACCTGCAATTATCTGAAGACGTTGTGCAGGATACTTTTGCCAACGCCCTCCACACCTGGTCTCTGAAAGGCATCCCTGACAATCCCTCGGCCTGGCTGATGCGGGCCGCCAGGAACAAAGCGGTCGATACCCTCCGCAGGAACAAGTTCTCCACACTCATTGATTTCAGCGATCCGGAAAGAACGCTGCTGCAATCGGAATATACCCTCAGCATCATGATGGACAGAATATGGAACGAAGATGAGATACGGGACGATCTGCTCCGGATGATGTATGCCTGTTGCCATACCGGTATTTCCGAGGAAAACCAGATCACGCTGATCCTGAAAACACTCTGCGGCTTCTCCACCGCGGAGATCGCCAAAGCTTTTGTTACATCTGAAGACGCCGTGTCCAAACGGCTTTACCGGACGAAGGAATTCTTCCGGGAACATCGTGTAAAACCGGAATTCCCGCCCCCTGCGCTGCTCAAAGACAGAACAGCGGCCGTACTACGCACCATTTACCTGCTTTTCAACGAAGGCTACAACTCCACCCACACAGATGAACTCATCCGGAAAGACCTGCTGGAGCAGGCCATGTACCTCTGCGGATTACTTTGCGGCAGCCAGCACACACGGCTCCCGGAAGTTTTTGCCGCGATGGCGCTGATGTGTTTTCATGCTGCGCGGATCAACAGCCGGATCGATGATACCGGCGGAATCGTGCTGCTGGCGCAGCAGGACCGCAGCCTTTGGGACCGGCATCTCATCGGCAAGGGAAATGAATTCCTCAACAAGGCCGCTTTCGGGGAGGAGATCAGCAGCTATCATGTAGAAGCCGCCATCGCTTATGAGCATTGCATGGCGCCGTCCTTTGAAACCACCAACTGGCAGAACATCCTCCGGTACTACGATCTGCTTGTTTCCATCCACCCCACTTCCATCGTGCTGCTGAACAGGCTCACCGTGATCTTCAAAGTCTACGGTGCCGCACGTACGCTGAACGAAATCAGCCAGTCCTCCTGCATCCGGGAATGGAACAGGAATTATCTCTTTCACGCCCTGATGGGCGATATCTTCGCCAATACTGACCCGGCTGCGGCCAAAACATCTTATGAAACGGCATTGCAACTCACGCAATCCGCCGCGGAAAAAGATCTCCTTCGAAAGAAACTATCCGGCCTCGCTTGTTAATGTTGATTAACGTCTACGCTATTTGGCATGAAATATGTCTACCTTTACGCAGCGAATACCCACCCTCAGATATTTTTAACCGTACACTATGCCTGGAGCAGTGCAGTGAACATCTGATCTCTCTTCAGTAAAAACCGCGTTTTTATTTTCTGAATCCAAATTGAACGTATGAAGCGGATACTTGTTATTGAAGACGATGCTTTTATGGCACGCGCCATCAGCCTGATACTGACCAGGCAGGGCCACGAGGTTACACTGGCTGCCGGCAGCACGGAAGCATTGCATCAATTCAATCAACACCATTTTGACCTGATCCTTACGGACATCATGCTGCCCTTCTCCAGCGGGCTGGACCTGATCAATGAATTCAAACAGCGGGAAACCGACCGGGAAACACCGGTTATTGTTGTTTCTTCCGTTACCAATGAAAAAACAATGCAATATGCATTCTATCTCGGTGCGGATGATTATCTGAAAAAACCCTTCACCCCCGGTGAACTGGTATCACGTGCCAACCGCCTCATGCGCAGGGCATAGCAGGGAATCCGGCAATTTGCACTACCTTCGGAGCGGAGATCCACGATGAAATTATCCGATACAGATATTGCCAACTTCCAGCACCAGCTTTGCACGGCGGACGATCAGCAGGCCTACAAGGGCCTCTATCTTCATTTCCAGCCCTGGCTTTATCAGTTCGCCTACTCCTACATTAAATCCCATGAGCTGGCGGAAGAGATCGTTTCGGATGTGTTCATCCGGGTATGGGAGAAGCGGAAACAATTATCCGGAGTGGCCAATCTCCGGCTTTATCTCTATGTATCCACGAAAAATTTTTCCCTCAACTACCTCCAGAAGATCCGGAAGAACCGCGCTTTTCAGCTGGAAGAACTGTCAGTGGAGATATCCAGCCTGTATGCCGATCCGGAACAACTGATGATCACCCGGCAGATGTATGACAGGGTGAGCTTTGCGGTGAACCAGCTGCCTCCCCGCTGCAAAATGATCTTCAAGCTGGTGAAGGAAGATGGCCTCAAATACCGGGAAGTGGCCGAGCTGCTGGACCTTTCCGTGAAAACAGTGGAGGCCCAGATGTCTATGGCCATCCGGAAACTGGCTAACACCATCCGTTTTGAATCCCACCGTTCCCTCCCGCTCCGCCCCGGATCGGGCGCAGAAAAATAATTTTTGCCCACACTAAGGGTATTCCCAAAAAATTTTGTCCTAGTAGCATGTCACAAGATGCCATCTGGGAACTGCTGTCTAAAAAACTCGCCGGGGAGGCCACGCAAGAAGAGCTGGCCGAACTGGAGAAATTACTGCAGTCCCATCCCGAAACACACTATGCTGCAGGCCACATCACCGACCTCTGGGATCAGCGGGCCGAGGTACCGATGGCCCAAAGGGAACAGGCATTTGCAGATCACCTGGAAAGGATGAGAAATGCAGGCGTTGACTGGGATATACCGCCGGCCCGGCGCAAGGTACGGCTGCTGAGGATAGCCGGAATGGCTGCTGCGGTGCTGTTACTGGCCGCAGGCGCCTGGTGGTGGCAGTTGGCGCAACGATCCGCCGGAACAGGCCCTCATACTGCCGGTACGAACGAAGAGATACACACGGAAAAAGGAACACGGTCCCGCATCCTCTTGCCGGACGGGTCCGTGGTATGGCTCAATGCGGACAGCCGGTTGAGCTATCCCTCCGCTTTCCATGCCGCATCCCGGGAAGTGACCCTCACCGGCGAAGCTTATTTCGATATACAAAAAGAGGCTTCCCGGCCTTTTATCATTCATGCGGGACAGATGAACGTGAAAGTGCTCGGCACTGCATTCAATGTACGCGCCTATCCCGATGAAAGCACAACGGAAACTACCCTTATCCGGGGAAGTGTGGAAGTGAGTGTCAGTAACAGTTCCATGGCCCCGGTGGTTCTCCGGGCCAACGAAAAGCTCGTATTGCAAAGGGAAGTAAAAGAGGACGCCCGTGCACTGCAAATGGAAGTAAAGCCCCTGCATTATGCGGGCCATACTCAAACGCCGGTGGAAACGGCCTGGGTAGATAATAAACTGATGTTCGAGGATATCTCCTTCAGCCAGCTGGCCACGCAGATGGAGCGCTGGTATGGCGTGGAGATCAGGCTGAACGATCCTGCCATCGCCCATCTTCGCTTTACAGGGAAGTTCGAGAAAGAGACGATAGAACAGGCATTAAAAGCGCTGCAGATCACTGCGGACTTTTCCTATACAATCCACGGAAACCATATTGAGATCACACGTTAAAAAATTGATACAAATTACGCTGCACATGAATACATCGTAACCACTGCCAACATATGGTCACAAAAACGGGAAATGCGCACACATTCCCCGTGGATGTCAACTTTCGGAAAATTTACGGTTCCCCTCGTGAAAGGGATTTCCTATTCATTAACACGTCAATGGAAAATTATGAAAAAAAGCCAACAATGGTTGGGGATTTTGCGCCTTCCGGCCATCCAAAATCTAATCAAGATGATGAAACTTACCACGCTCTTTCTGCTCATCTGTCTGCATGTTTCTGCAAGCGGCTATTCACAAAGGAAGATCAGCATCAGTATGAGCGAAGTACAACTTAAGAAAGTACTGAACGAGATCGAAAAGAAATCAGGATATCGTTTCCTTTACAACCAGGCGCTGTTGAAGGGTCTGGAGAAAGTCTCGATAGAAGCCAACGACGAAACAGTGGCCCAGGTGCTCGACCGGCTGCTGCTGCAAACACCGTTGGGCTACCGGCTGCTGGATAATGAGCTGGTAGTGCTGAAGAAGAAAGACGCGGCGGTTGAAGACCTTACCATTACCGGCAAGGTGACCGATGAAACCGGCCAGCCCATTCCCGGCGTAACCATCCACGTTAAAGGCACCAGCAGGGGCACACAATCCGGTGTGGATGGCAGCTATACCATCAATGCGCCGGACAATGCCATACTGGTATTTTCGTCCATCGGGTTCACCGCGCAGGAAATATCCGTGAATGGCCGTACGGCTATCAACATCACGCTCACGGCCTCCTCCAAAGACCTGGAACAGGTGGTAGTGATCGGCTACGGCACCCAGAAGAAGCGGGACCTCACCGGCTCCGTGTCTTCCATCAAAGGAGATGAAATCGCCCGGATGCCCAATACCAATCCCATCTCCTCCCTGCAGGGCAAAGTAGCCGGTCTTACCGTGGTGAACAGCGGTACGCCCGGTGCGGCGCCTACCGTGCGAATCCGCGGGGTGAACAGCACCAACAACTCTAACCCGTTGTACGTAGTGGATGGGGTGATTCAGACGAATATCGATTATATCAGTCCTTCCGAAATAGAAAGCATCGAAGTGCTGAGGGATCCTTCCTCCATCGCTATTTTCGGGCTTACCGGCGGGAACGGCGTGATCGTGATCACTACCCGGAGAGCCCAGAAAGGTCAGACGCGTGTTACATTTCAAAGCTCCGTGAGCCTGCAGAAAGTGAATCGCCTGATAGACGTGACCGATGCCGCCGGGTTCAAAAAACTCTACAATGCACAGCTCGCCAATATCAATGCACCGGCATTTGATTATACAAACTACACCGCCAACACCAACTGGCAAAAGCTCATTCTGCGGGATGCATTCATGAACAACAACAGTCTGAATATCTCCAACAGCAACGAAAAAAGTTCCACCCTCTTCAACGTCGGCTACAGCACGCAGGACGGCGTAGTGCGGAATGGCCGTCACCAGCGGTTCATCGCACGGTTGAACGAGGAACTGCGGGTTAACGACAACATTAAGATAGGCGGGGACGTTACCGGCTCCCACTGGATACTGGACAATACCGCCGCCGATCTGAACAATGCCCTTTGGGCCGCTCCCATTGTGGGAACGCGGGAAGATGAAAAAACCTATTACAGCATGCCGAGCTTTCAGCGGGCGCAGGTGAGCAATCCGCTGGCAAAACTGTATCAGAACGATGGCAACACCGTCAACAAAGGTTTCCGCATTGTGGGCAGCCTGTACGGGGAAGTGAGGTTATTCCGGCAATTCAAATGGAGATCAGTGATATACACAGACCTTGGGTTTAATAACTCCCGCGGCTATACGCCCCTTCCCTTTACATTCATCAACCTTGGGGAAGGCAATACGCCAACGGACAGAACCTATAACACGAACGTAAAAACCGGCGTGAACCAGAAACAGGAAGAGTTCCGCAAATTCCAGCAGGATCATACACTCACCTTTGACAGTACTTTTAACAAACGGCACAAGATCAGTGCTGTAGCAGGTTTCACAACGATCTTCGAAAGCAGCACCAATCTTTCCGGCCATCGCACGGATACTACACTGAACATTCCACGGAGCCCGGAATTCTGGTACATCGGTATCGTTGATCCTTCCATGCCGGGCAACTTCACCGGCGGCGGTAACGAAAACGCTTCCATGGGCTTCCTTGGACGAGTGAGCTATGCTTACAGCAACAAATACCTGTTGAATGTTTCTTACCGGAGGGACGGCTTATCCAAACTAAGCCCGCAGAACAGATGGGGCAACTTCGGTGGCGTAGGCGTAGGCTGGGTGATCAGTGAAGAGAACTTCTTCCGGGATATAAAGTCGATCGACTTCCTGAAGATACGCGGCTCCTGGGGCACTGTGGGAAGCGCCCAGGGCATCGGCTCCAACATCTACCTGCCTGTGCTTTCTACAGCCGCTACCGGCGTATTCGGTAACAACATCTATACATCCATAAAACCGGCCTATGTACCGGACCCGAACCTGAAATGGGAAGTAGTACGGGGCGTTGACGTGGGAGTGGATGTTAAAGCGCTGCACAACCGGCTTTCCGCAGAGATTAATCTGTACAACCGGAAAACGAAAGACATCATTACAGCCGTAACCCTGCCCAGCGCAGCCGGCGGATATCCCTTCATTACCAATGCCGGTACCATCACCAACAAAGGTATAGAGATCAGCCTGGGATGGAACGACAAGATCGGGAAAGATTTCAGCTACAGCGTTTCTCCCAACTTCAGCTATAACAAGAACAGGGTGGAATCCATCGGCAACAGCATCAACTTCCTGCTGACAGGTAACGGAGGCGTTAACAGAACGATCACCGGCGAATCCATCGGTCATTTCTATGGATACAAACAGGCAGGTATCTATCAATCCTCTGCAGACCTCGACAAAATGCCGAGAATGTCCAACTCCCTCCCGGGCGATATCGCTTACAGAGATATGGACGGGGACGGAGAGATCACGCCCAAAGACAGGATCAACCTCGGTTCCCCCTTCCCTGACTACAGCTTTGGGATGAATGTTTCCCTGCGGTATAAGGACTTTGACGTGATCCTTGAAGGACAAGGCGTAGCCGGCAACTTCGTTTATACCCAACGCCGTACTTCCAACTTTGCAGTGCTGAATTATGAGGCCAACCGCCTGAAGGCATGGTCCGGCCCCGGCACCAGCAACGTAGAGCCTGTACTTGATAATAGTCGCGGTAACAACTACCTCTTCAGCAGCTATTTCCTGGAGCCGGGTGACTATTTCCGCATCCGCACCGTGCAGATCGGTTACAACCTGAACCATAACCTGCTCAAACGCGCGGGGATACAGGCATTCAGGATCTTTGCGAGCGGACAGAACCTGTACACCTTCAGCAAGACCACCGGTTATTCTCCCGAAGCGCCCATCAGCACCATTCTGGGTGCCGGGGCAGACAATGGGGTTTATCCCATCCCGTCTGTATACACGCTGGGTGTGAACGTGACTTTTTAATGCAATCTTTAAATCGATATAAAGATGAAAATACTGAAAACAACATGCTGGACGATCATCTGCCTGGCTTTACTGGCGGGTTGCGGGAAAGGCTTCCTGGATCGTGCGCCGCAGGGGCTTTACACGGAAAATACGTACCCTTACCCCGGAGGTTCCGGACCATATGATCAATTCATTTTTGCAGGATATGACGCGCTGCGGTCTTATGATGTGACCGTTTTCCCGTTCATCGCCTCAGCCTGCATCCGCAGCGACGATTCAGACAAAGGCAGTACGCCTTCAGACGGACCGGAAGCGTTGCAAATGGATAACTTTACCATCACCGCATCCAACGGTATGTGCAATGCATTGTGGGCAGGGCATTACAACCTGATCAACAAATGCAACATTGTGCTGTGGCAGATACAAAAAGATCCCAATCCCGGCACACCGCAGGCCGCCAAGATACAGGCAGAGGCAGAAGCGAAGTTCCTCCGCGGCTATGGCTACTTCATGCTCGTACGTCTCTTCGGTCGCGTACCGTTGATCGACAAAGTGTTTGATGATCCCGCCGCACAGTCCAACGTACCGCAAAGCCAGCCGGATGCTATTTATGCGCTGATCGAATCTGACCTGCGGTTTGCAGCGGAAAACCTCCCGTTAAGCTGGGATGCGCGTTTCATCGGCCGGGCTACTAAAGGAGCGGCCAACGGATTACTCGCCAAAGTGTATCTGACCGAGAAAAAATGGGCACAGGCGAAAGATGCCGCCAACGCGGTGATCACCTCCCTGCAATACGATCTTTCCACGCCTTACACCAAAATATTTGGGGAAGACGGGGAGAACAGCAAAGAATCCCTCTTTGAAGTACAGGCCACTGCAACACTGAGCGAGCTGAGAAAGAACGGTTCCCAGTACGCCAGCGTGCAAAGTGTAAGAGGCACCGGCATCTGGAACCTCGGCTGGGGATTCAACACACCCAGCACATTACTGGAAGCCGCCTACGAATCCGGCGACCCACGCAAGAGCAGAACTATTTTGTATGCCGGAGGTACCTCCGTGTATGGAGAAGCCGTACCAGCCGGGTTACCCAATCCGATGTACAATCACAAAGTACTCAGCAACCCTGCCATGCGGAGTTCCCTGCTGGACAATTTTAGTTACTGGATGAATGTACGGCTGCTGCGTTATGCAGATGTAGTGCTCATGTATGCAGAAGCCGCCAATGAGACCGGCGACGCACCGGAGGCGCTGGCCAAACTTGAAATGGTGCGCCAACGGGCCAGAGCAGGCAATCCCGCCATACTTCCCAAAGTGACCACTACCGATCAGCAGCAACTGCGGGATGCGATCCGCCATGAAAGGAGAATTGAGCTGGCACTGGAACACGAACGTTTCTTTGACCTGGTAAGATGGGGCATCGCCGCCAGCGTAATGCAGGCTGCCGGGAAGAACTTTATAGCCGGGAAACATGAACTGCTGCCCATTCCGCAAACACAGATAGATATCAGCAAAGGCGTGCTGACGCAAAACTTTGGCTATTAAAAATGACGTTTATGAGATCAACCACTGTATATATTCTCTGTGCCACCATCCTGCTGGCATCATGTAAAAAAGACGGGAATCCGAATAAACTGCCGGACGTTTCACCGGAGTCCTATGCCGGGAAGATAGACGGATATCTCACTTCGGATGAAGTGTTCCAGAAAAGCCTCATCGCTTACTGGTCATTTGACGGTACCATGAACGAAACCTTCAGCGGCACTACTCCCGGCGGAACCGCGGGGAATACGTATATCGACAAAGGTGTGCGTGGCAAGGCCCTGCGTCTGAATGCCGGTTATGTGTATTATCCTGTTCAGCTCCCGGCGTTCAAAACGGATTCGCTGAAAAGCTTCACCATCAGCGCCTGGGTGCAGATACTCAACAACGGCTCCAAGAAAACGATGGTTTTCCAGCTGGCGAGGCCGGGCGTGTTTAACGGGAACATCAATTTCGTATTGGAAACGAACAAATATGCCGCCACCGAACTGGAAAAGCTCACCATCCACCCCACTTTCACCGCAACCAACGGCGGTACACAGGATAACCTGAACACGGCCAACGGCAGCTTTCCTTTCCTGTCGCCCAAGATCGGAGCGGATAAATGGACTCATCTCGTTATTACTTATGACGGCGTGGCCAATAACTTCCAGATATGGGCGGATGGCGTGAAAGTAGGCGTACCCGCTTACCAGAACAGGGGCACCAACTTCTTCAAATCCTTCGAGCCCAGCGAGGTGATCATCGGCGGGAACTACAATACCATTCCCGGAAAGCAGGTGAATACAGACGTTTCCTTTGCTCCGATGACCGGCAGCATTGATGAAGTAAGGGTCTATAAAGCCTGTTTGACGGATGCGCACATCAAAGCCCTCTATAATCTGGGCCTGACGGGCAAATAATAGTCAGATATCATGAAATACAAAAGGCCGCTTTCTCTGAAAGCGGCCTTTTTTTATGCTTCACGCCCGGTTTTCTACACTTCGTCGCCATACCGTTGCCACGCTCCTGCAAACACTTCAACTTAGCGTTATAAAAATGCTTTTTATGAAGACGATCTACCTTGTGTTAGTAAGTTTGCTGATCGGGAGGGGGCTGTGGGGGCAGGATTCCACCGCCTTGCAGCAATACCTCCAACAGCACAGCTGGCCGGTGCGGGAACAGGCTTCCGTTCCTTTCTCGTTTGACACCAGCTTTCCCCGGCAACAATTATTCCTGATGGGAGAAGTGCATGGCTATGAAAAAGCGCATACGCTGGACTTCCTCATGCTGCAATACCTTCACGCCCGCGCCGGGGTACGGCACTACGTGATGGAGATCGATGCCGCCCAGGCATGGTGCTTTAACCGGTATCTGCAAAACGGCGATGAAAAACTTCTGGACACGGTATTCAACTACTGGGTCAGGGCCGGCTTGCAATGGGGCAACAAAGCCCTCTACCGCAAACTCCAAAACATCCGCCAATGGAACCTTTCCCTCCCGCTTTCCGATCGTATCACGATTCTCGGCATCGATAAAATCCAGCAATTGCCGCTCGCCCTTCAATATTTCAACACCCTCCTTCAGCGGCATAAAGGCTGGGAAAAACGATTGCCGGCAGCCACAACCGTATCCGGCGAACTCCTTGCCGCAATAGACCGGCAACAGCACTGGCTGGGCGATGATTATCCTGCCCTCCGCTATCTCGCACAAAATCTTCGGGCACACTTCCTGAAAACCGGGCGGGAACAGCAACTCACGGATAACTTCATCACGCTGTACCACAACTTCCGGCTGGATCAGCACAAGGCCTACGGCTTCCTCGGATTCTTTCATACTATTCAGGACAGGGTAAACGACACCTACGCTTTCGCCGGCCGCTTACAACAATCCATTCCCACATTAAAGGATCATATCATTTCCATGAACCTGGTCTACACGGAAAGCGACTTCATGCTGGACGCCACCATGAACCCTATTCCTTTCCCCCCTTTCATCCCCAAAGAAAAATTGCGCATGATCCCCAACCGCTCCGGTACCCGGCAATACCTGCAAACCGATATCTTCAGTCAGGATGGTATGCTCATGAAAGTGAAAGGCAGTCAAATGCTAAAAGCCATCACATCACCCAACAGCATCACCGTGTTTGACATGCGGCAGGCCAGACCTTTCGTGAAAGGGTACAGCAGCTTTATGGATACGGAAATCCCCTTGCCCCGCGGCTTCAGCGTTACCATGAACGACCCCGCTGCCCTGCATTTCCAATACCTCATCCTCATCCGTCATTCCGGATGGGCGGAACCCTTTCTTGAAAAATAACCAGTACATTCGTTCAAATGAACAGGAAAGCCACTTTGCTCAGATACGGCAGGCACCTGCTCCTCGCATACGGGATCGTGCTGATCGTCAATCTCATGGCGAACGGGAACGCATACCTCAACGGGAGCGGCAACTGGAAAACCAGTCTGCTGTTCTCCTTCGGGATCACCACACTCGGGTGGCTCAGCTTTACGTGGCCGCTGCAGGCCTTGCTGAAAAGGTATTTCGACTGGAAGAACCATCCTACCCGGAGTTTTATCTTCTTCCTGCTTTTCTCTGCACTGTACGGCGGATTACTGATGTATGCCTATATCCGCATCGTTACACCGCTCTTCCATATACAGGTGCGGAAAGAAGATTACATCATCAACATCACCTTTTCCATCCTTATCACCCTGATCATCACGCTGATCATTTCCCTGCGTTATTTCCTCCACCAATGGAAAAAAGGAGTGGACGAAGCGAAGGAACTACAAGAGGCCATTAGCGACAGCCGATACGAAACCCTGAAGAATCAGGTGAACCCACATTTTCTGTTCAATGCGCTCAATACGCTGACCACGCTCATTCATGAGGATCAGCACAAAGCGGCAGCATTCGTGCAACAATTGTCAAGAGTATTCCGGTATGCCTTGCAGTATGCGGATCAGCACACGGTAGATATCCAAAAGGAACTGCAGGTCACGGACGCCTTCCTGCTGGTGTGCCAGCAACGTTTTGCCGGTAAACTGCATTACAGGATAGAGGTGACGGAAACGGGGCAGATCATGACCCACAGCCTGCTGATGCTCGTGGAAAATGCGATCAAGCACAACGAAATATCCACCGCAAGACCTTTACACATCAAGGTTTATACAGAAGATCATTACGTATGTGTGGCCAATAACCTGCAGGTAAAAAAAGCGATCGACGGTTCGAATGGTATCGGGCTGGGCAACCTGCAGCAACGCTATCGGCACATTACCCGCAAACCGGTGCTGGTAGCCGATACGGCCGATCAATTCATTGTTAAAATTCCTTTGTTATCCGATGAAGATATTAATAGCAGAAGATGAGGCCGCCGCTGCCCGGCAGATCACACAGCTGATACAGGCTATTCAACCCGACTGCACCATCCTCGCGGTGCTGGAAAGTGTAGCCGACACCGTTACCTGGCTGAAAAACAATCCCTCCCCGGATCTCATACTGATGGATATACAACTGGCAGATGGTATCAGCTTTGACATCTTCCGTCAAACCTCCGTTAACGCGCCGGTCATCTTCACTACCGCCTACGATGAATACGCCTTACAGGCATTCAAAGTGAACAGCATCGACTATCTGCTGAAGCCCATTGACCAAACCGAACTCCGGCAGGCATTCGAAAAATTCACGCGCACCACGGGAGCAGGATCGCTGCAGGAAAAGATCAATCGCCTGCTGGATAACATCCCTATTGCCAAAGCCTGGAAGAAAAGGCTGGTGGTGAAAACGCACGACGGGTTTGAAAGTCTGCATACGGAAGACATCACGTTTTTCCGTGCGCAGGACAAACAGGTATTCGTACAAACGATAGACGGAAAAGAACACCTCACCGACGAATCCCTCGATGAGCTGGAAAAACTCCTCGACCCGGCACATTTCTTCCGCCTCAACCGGCAATACATTTCCTCCGCAGACAGTATCGAAAAGATCGAAAACCACTTCAACGGGAAACTGAAGGTGCAGTTAAGGAGGTGTGGGGACGAGGATATCTATGTAAGCCGGGAGAAGGTACCGGCGTTCAAGTTGTGGCTGGGGGCCTGAGCAAGCGTCATTTCTTTCCCGGCAGGTCCCTATACCGCGTCAACGCCTCCAGGTAATAATAATCCGCGTACACCAATGGCACATCGATCTCGCTGTTGTGCGGTATGCTGCCCACGCAGTGCATCAGCAGGAAATTCCCGTTACTGCCCACGGGCGCCCTGTAAGCCGCACTCCCTAACGAATGCAGCATCTTCTCAGCCGCCTGCTTGTATGCATTTCCTTTTATGCCGGCATATCCGCTCAGCTCAAGCAGTGCGGAAGCGGTGATGGCCGCAGCGGAAGCATCCCGGGGTTTATCTTTTACTTTCAGCGCATTGGAGCGTTCACCGGGTGTGTAACCGGGTTCGAGAGCATTGAAATCCCAGTAAGGGATCATATCAGCCGGGAGGTTCTTGTGATAGATATACCATTCGGCCAACCCCATCGCGGTTTTGAGGAACCGCGGGTCTTTGGTTTCGCGATACACCATCGTAAATCCATAAATGGCCCATGCCTGTCCTCTTGCCCAGGTGGAATTATCCGCGTATCCCTGCGCAGTTTCGCGACCCACTACTTTCCCGGTGGCGGTATCATAGCAAACAACATGATAAGTGCTGTAATCCGGGCGTACCTGATTCTTCATGGCAGTGAGCGCATGTGTAACGGCAACATGCCGGAAGGAAGTATCTCCTGTGGCTTTGGACGCGAAGAACAGCAACTCCAGGTTCATCATATTATCTACGATCACAGGGTAATTGTAGGTTGTATTCCCGTGCCACGATTTGAACACGTTCCAGGATTTGATACTGCCGGTGACCGGTGAAAAACGGGTGGAAAGCGATCTTGCCGCCTGTATCAGAACGTTCCTGTAAGCGGGATTGCCTGTGAGCCGGTAGGCATTGCCGTAGCTGCAATACATCATAAATCCGAGGTCATGGTGACCGGTAAAGGTTTTCAGCGGCTCCAGCTTTTCCGTCCAGGCAGTGGCTTCTGCCGATAATGTTTTGTCTTTCGTGTATTCGTACAGGTACCAGAGGCTGCCGGGGAAGAATCCCGGCGTCCAGTCGTACATATTGGTGCTCACCATTTTCCCGCCGGCGTTGATGGTGCGGGGGAACGATAGTTTTTTCTGGCTTTCCGCATCCTTCAGCATCAGATCCAGCTGCTGCTTTGCATAAGAAAAATTCTCCCTGACAAAATCCTGTTCTGTGCCGGCTTCTTTGAAAGCCAGCAGGCTGACAAACAACAGGCTAAAAAATAATGGCTTCATATCTGTGCTTATGGTATGACTTTGATGATAAGTTCCTTTACAATGGATTTTTCCGCGGCCACGGTGTGATTGAAGGCAACGAAGGTGGCTTTGTAGATGCCGGGGGCGGTATACTTGTAGGCATATCCTGCCTTGTCAGGGTCTGTGATGCTCTTCACCCCGATGCTTACGTCCGGAGATATCTGTCCTACATAGATCGGCCGGCTGATGATCCAGCTGGTATTGGACGGAGCTGTGGCGGTACCGCCTGTGAGCGTCAGAGAAGTGGCGCTGGCCGTCCATCTGGCGCTGGCGGGGGACCATACGTTCCCGTACCGGGTCCAGTAGCTGGCGTCCGTAGCGAGGGAGCTGAGGGTGTAGGACAGGTCCGGCAGCACATTGTTCACCACGTAATTTGTGATCGTCCAGGTGCGTTGGGTAGAGCCCGTTACGCCGGTGTATTTGAATGCGAGGTAGAGGGAGTCTTTCTCTCCGGATACGAGGTCAGACAGATCGATGGCACCAGAATTCACTACAGTAGCGCTATTGGCCAATGCAGCCCTGGAGGTGATATCTTTCCAGGCAGCATTCACTACAGCGGTGGAATCCAGTACATTCAACTTGCTGATGGCCAGCAATTGCAGGGTATTCGTTTGCGTGCCCCACTCCGCTTTCGAGGAGAATGACAATGTAGTGGCTCCCTGTTTGAGAACGCGGTTCCTGTTCTCATATTTCCTGCCGGGCTCACCGCTGTAAAAAGCGATATTGCCTGCCGTTCCGCTAAATAAGAACTGCGTAGTATCTCCGAGCCGGTATACAAAAGTATCTACAGCACGGCGTGCGGGATCAATACTTACGGAGAAAGACGGCGCATCCACATCCATCCTTTTATTGCAGGAGCAGATCAGGATCGCGAGTACAGCCGATATGATGAGAAGTGATCGTTTCATAAGGTAATATTGAATGTTTATTGGATCCCCGCTTACCAACCGGGATTTTGTACAAGTGCGTGATTCAGGTTCAGTTCATATGTAGGTTTAGGAAGAAACACATGCCGCGGCAGCGCGCTCATTACCCCCTGCAATCCGTTGGCATTACCGGTGGAAGTGTTCGCAGCGCCGTTTGCAGATGCCCATGCAGCAAACGTCTGCATATCCTGATAGAAATTACCCCAGCGGATCAGGTCTGCTTTTCGCAAGGCTTCAAAACATAATTCACGCATCCTTTCATCGCGGATCGCCAGCTGAAAGACGTCTTTGCTAAGATTCGCCGGAAGGTCCGCTTCCGTACCGCTGGTGATGGCCGCAGTGGCGGTGGCAGCTACCCCCGCATAAGTGAACACCGCGCCGGTCACGGCCGCGCTGGATGCACCGGATGTTTGCGAAGGTGCCGTTGTGGTGGATGTACCGGCTGTTGTTACGGTGTACAGGTTACCGCCTACGGTCACTTGCGCGTTGGCAGTGTAAGTGGTGCCTGGGGTCCAGGGCGTACCAATCACCACAACCGGCGCTGAAGCATAATAGGAGCCCGCTGTTAATGCACCGGGAGTGTTGAGGTAAATACCCGTCACTTTGCCGGTAGTGAGAATGGCGGTAGCTGTGGCCCCGCTTCCTCCGCCTCCATTAATGGTTATGACCGGTGCGGTAGTATAGCCGGAGCCCTGGTTCGTAATGGTCACAGACTTCACCACGTTCCCGTACAAAATGCCGTACCCTCTTTTCCGCACCTGGTTCACATCCGTATATGCATTACCGGGTCCGTTCAGGAAGTTCTCCGCTTCCGCACGCATCAGCAATACATCCGCATAACGGATCACCGGCCAGTTAATATTATAGGTTCCCTGAGCACCGTTGATGTTACGCATGTACCCGGGACAATACTCCCTTCTGAACTTACCCGCACACATCTGCCAAACATTTGTGCGGGCCTGCTTCACACGCGGGGAGCCGCCATACACATAGTTGGCGCAGTTCCAGTCCCTCCTCACATCCAGCGATGATTTCAACGGTGTGGCCGTGTTGGCGGGATCTACGTCGTATGCATCAAACAGTTTCTTCGTCACCCATACCCAGGCTGCGCCGGTATAAGAGCTGGTATCCGCAGCCGTTAAACCGGAAGCGATCCCCACAAAGTTCCCGATATCATTGCCCGTTTTATTCACCACGCCCGGTGCGGCGCCGTAAGAGCCTAGTTCCCAGATATTCTCCTTCACATCATACTGATCCCTGCAAAGATTGATAAAGATCTGGCGATAATCCTGGTTCAGCGCATGCAAACCGGAGCTCACTACTTTATTGGTATATGTCAATACATCCTGATACTTACTTATATCATTCAGGGGATAACCGGCCCAGTAGAGATACACACGGGCCAGCACAGCCTGCACAGCCGTAAGGGTAACCACGTCGTTATACCCCAGTTTGGCCAGTGTATAATTCGCCAGCAATCCTTCCGCCGCTTTCATATCTTTTTCTATCTGCACATACACATCTTTCTGGGCGGCAGCGGGAACGTTCACATCGCTGATGGCAGGTGAGTGCAGGATCAGGGGAACATCTCCATAGTTGCTGGCCAGCAGGAAGTAATAATAACCGCGCAGGAACAAGGCCTGCCCTTTGATAATGCTTCTCCTGCCTTCATCCATCACCGGTTTGCCGATATTATCCAGCAATGAGTTCAGGTTATTGATGCCCATGTAGCAATAACGCCAGATGCCGGCCACATATGCCTGGGACGCATCATAATTATACCGGAGGCCGCGGGCGTCGCCGTCTGCTCCCCTGTTAGACATCACCTCATCTGTTGTAGTGGTGAAGTTGAATCCCATCACCTGCCCGTACAGCTCACTTCGTATGAGGTTACTGTAAGCGCCGTTCAGCGCCTGCTGAAGCTGCCCTTCGGAAGTATAGTATGTTTCAGGCGTATAAAAATCGGTAGGTTTTGTATCGAGGAATTTTTTGCAGGAAGTAAGTCCCGCTATCATCACACATGCAAATATGCCAATACGTTTCATGTTGCAGAATTTTCGTTGATCAGAATGTTACGTTTAATCCCAGTACCACGGAAAGGGAATGTGGATAGGCCGTATAGTCGAAACCCGGTGTGAGGTTGGTGTTCCGGGCGGATACTTCGGGATCTTTTCCGGAATACTTCGTCCACGTATACAGGTTCTGTGCAGAAGCATATGCGCGGATACTCTTCACCTTGATCTGTTTCAGCGCGCGGGCAGGCACATTGTAACCGAGAGACACTGTTCTCAGTTTCAGATAAGAACCATCTTCCACTACGCGTGAAGAATACGCCGCATTCCCCATACCGCCTGCACGGAACATAGTATTGCTGGGATTATCGGGCGTCCAGCGGTTGGCGTAGCTGGCAAACTGGTTCAGGTTGGGATTCGTGACCACGCCTCCTTCAAATATGTAGCGGTTGGCATTGATGATGTCATTACCATAAGACCATTGCAGTAATACGTTCAGATCGAAATTCTTCCAGCTGAAGTTATTGGTAAAACCGCCGGTATGTTTCGGAAGACCACTGCCGATGATCGTGTAATCCTGGTTGTTCACCTGAAGATCTCCGTTCAGATCTTTGTATTTGACATCACCCGGACGAATAGAGGCGCGGGCCGAACCATTAGTGGGTATATTCGGTTTGAGCAGATAGGTACCGTTCGGCAGCAGATCGAAATCTGCAAACTGGTACACTCCGTCAAACACCAGTCCGTACATTTCTCCCAGCGGGCGGCCCACCACGGAAATATACGGGAAGAGGCCGGAGTAGGTGGTATTGAAGAAAGTGCCGGAACCGGAAAGGATAGATACCTGTCCTTCCGCGAGTGATAATATCTTATTCTGATTGAAGCTGATGTTGAAATTGCTGCTCCAGTTAAAGGCTCTTCCCTTCCCCTGCACGATCAACGCATTCAGTGAAAACTCCAGCCCCTGGTTCTGCAGCTTGCCCACATTCTTGTAGCCCTGAGAGCTTTCAATCCCCTGCATATAAGGCAGAGAGGCTAACAACAGAAGGTCTTTGGTGGTACGCTTGTAAGCGTCTACGGTGAGGCTGAGGCGGTCTTGCAAAAAGGCCAGGTCCAACCCGATATTGGTCTGCTCATTGGTTTCCCATTTCAGGTTCCTGTTAGCCGCAGCGGTGATCACAGAACCCATGGCCGGGGGATTGTTACCAGCGGAGTACCAGTAGTTCTGATTGGTCATCTGCAGTTGCGCCATGTAAGCAAAGTCCCCTACCCGGTTGTTACCGGAAGCACCATAACCAATTCTGAGTTTTGCATCTGAAACGAAGGGAAGTTGTTTCATGAACTCCTCACTGCTAAATCTCCACGCAACGGACGCAGAAGGAAAATACCCCCATTTATGACCGGACGCAAATTTGGAAGATCCATCTGCACGAAGGGATGCTGTGAACAGGTATTTTGATTTATAATCGTAGTTCAAACGCGCCAGCGCAGAAGCCATCGTCCAGCTGGAGGCAGAAGATACGAGGGAGGTATTAGCGGCCGGCGCCAGATCGATCGCATCCAGTCCCATGTCTTCATTCGGTACCTGCGTGGCGGAGAATCGGCGGACAGAACTTCGGCTCCCTTGCAGCTCAAACACCCCGAGCGCTGTGAGATGATGATCCCGGTTAATGGTTTTACGATAGGTCAGGGAGTTCTCACTGCGCCAGACGGACGACGGGGTAAACCCGATGCTGCCGTTCACACCGTTGGAATTCC
Organism: Chitinophaga niabensis; assembly: GCA_017849435.1. Classification (GTDB taxonomy): domain Bacteria; phylum Bacteroidota; class Bacteroidia; order Chitinophagales; family Chitinophagaceae; genus Chitinophaga; species Chitinophaga niabensis_A. Next base: position 84,945 of record JAFIGY010000014.1, on the reverse strand, counting down.
ATTTGCTGCCGGACTGCGTTTTGGAATTATTGAAAATATCGGTTTCTACATTGATATTGGTGATACCGCCTACAATACGAAGACTCAGTTCCTTCGTGATCGCATACTCGGCATACGCATTGGCGATAAGGCTGTTGGTTTTGATCAGTGTCAGCTGGTTCTTGATATTCTGCACCGGGTTTACCCGGTAATCCTGGTTGTTGGCAATGTCGTTGGTAGGATCGTAAAACTCGTTCAGCAGATCCACTGCACTGTCGCGCCCGGCAATACTGGTAGTGGGCCGGTATCCCCACACGGAATACAGGGGTGTGGCCGAGGCGTAGAAGTTGGTGGCGGATACGGGGAGGCCGAAGGCTTCGCTGTAGGCATAGTTTGCGTTTACGCCCACCTTGAGCCGGTCGCTCACCGTCTGATCAAGTACAAACCTTCCCTGATAACGTTTGAAACCACTGTTGACGATGATCCCTTTCTGATTATTGAAGTTACCGGAAATTGAATACCGGGTTTTGTCGGTCCCGCCGCGTACGGAAATATCATGATTCTGGTTCTGGCCGGTCTGGTAGATATAATCCTGCATGTCCAGCCCTTTGACGTTCCTGTAGTCATCCAGTTTCACGCCGCCTTTCAGGTAAATGGAATCCCTTATCGCCGGATTAAGCTCGCCTACGTACTTCACGAAATCATAAGGGCCCATAAGTTGTTCCTTCTCAGGTATCTTCTGCCAGCCATAATATCCATTGTAAGTGACGGTCGGCGGACCTTGTTTCCCTTTCTTGGTAGTGATCAGGATCACCCCGTTGGCGCCGCGGGCGCCGTAGATGGCGGTAGCGGAAGCGTCTTTGAGGATATCGATGGATTCGATGTCCGCAGGACTGATCGCGTTGGCGTTAGAGTTCTCGGAGGGGAAACCGTCTATCACGTATAACGGGGAGTTATCTTGTGTGATGGAGCCGGCGCCGCGGATAACGATATTGGCCACGGAACCCGGTTGCCCGTCGTTACTCGCTACTACCACACCTGCGACCCTTCCGGCCAGCGCTTCATCGAAGGATTTTATCGGCGCCTTTTCAAAATCCTTCATGTTCACGCTACCTACGGCGCCGGTGAGGTCTTTCCGCCGCTGGGTGGCATATCCTATCACTACCACGTCGCTGAGCGTGCCGGCTTTTTCTTTCAGTTTAACGGTCAGCACCGCCTGATTCCCCACCACGATCTCCCGTCTTTCAAAACCCAGGAAGGAAAAAACGAGGGTAGCACCTGCCGGAATGGATAAACTGAATTTACCGGCAGCATCCGAGCTCACCCCCGTTTTCTGATCCTTCACACCGATGGAAACACCGGGCAGCGGATTTCCATTTTCGTCGCTCACAGTACCGGTAACGGTCTTTTGCTGAGCGAACAGTAAAACAGGAAAGAGTAGCATCCAAATTGTCCCCGAAAAAAAATGTAAGGCATAACGGGAGTGTTCAACTGCAAATTTCTTCAATCGCATATCTGTGATTTTGGTGGAATTATGTCTTATACATACGTCGCTCCTGCAATTATGTGATTTCATTCAAAACCGGGGGGAGATAATTATAAAAGAATAGGGGGAATTTTATAAACGCACTCTATCTCATTGATAATCAATCATGATAAACAGGTATTTTTTTGAAAAAACCAGCATACTCCTTATATTTAAGCATGAGATACCGGGGCGGGGCTGCAATTTTTCTGGTCTTTTTATGGTGCTGTTTAACGGCTTCTTTCAGAAGTGCGGGACAAAATGTTGCCTTCAATCATCTGACGGTGGAGAATGGTCTTTCCAACAATTCGGTATTATCTATTATACAGGACGGCCAGGGATTTATGTGGTATGGCACCCGTTATGGACTGAACCGGTATGACGGGCAGCGGTTCAAAATATATAAAGGGGGTATCAACGACGAAGGACTTTTCGATTACATGGTGAACTGCCTTTTCGTGGATGCCGGAAAAGCGCTTTGGGCGGGTTCTCCAAACGGACTCAATAAATATAATGCGGAGAAAGATGTATTTGACCGGATCACACTCGATCCTGTTCCTCCCGGCAGCAGGGCCATCAATTGTATGCTGGAAGACCACCGGGGACGGATGTGGGTAGGTACCTCCAGCGGACTATATGTAGAAGACGGCCCTCAGCGGAGAAAATTCGTGCGCTTCCCGGGGCAGAACGGCCGCACTTCCGGGCATAGCATCCGCAGTATGTACGAGGATGTGAAAGGAAACCTCTGGCTGGGAACAAACAATGGTCTCACGAAAGTTGTCCTGACCGGCAATACGGCGCAATATGAAGTGTTCCGCCAGGATAAAGGGCTCGTGGGCAATTTCATCACCACTATTACCGGGGATCATCTTGGCCGTCTCTGGATCGGTACCCAAACCAATGGCATCAGCCTGTACGATCCTGCCACCGGCACTTTTACAAACTACACCCATCCCTATATCATTAATGACAACATCCGGAAAGTGCTGCTGGATAAGACGGGCAAGCTTTGGGTAGGTACACAGGAAGGGCTGAACGTGATAGATCCGGTAACGAAAACCAGCAGCGCCTGGCAATACAATCCCTCCAGCAAAAAAAGTCTGAGCCAGAATTCTATCCACAGTCTTTTTGAAGACAACAACGGATCGATCTGGATCGGTACGTACTTCGGCGGGGTGAATATGATCTATTCCTACACCACCTCTTTTATCACCTTACAAAGCGGCGATACCAGAACCGGGTTGAGCAATAACGTGATCAGCAATATTGTGGAAGATCCGCAGCACCATCTCTGGATCGGCACGGAAGGAGGCGGATTGAATTACCTCAACCGGCAAACCAATCAATACACCTATTACAAACACAGCCCCACAAATGCCGGCAGCCTCGGCTCCAACCTCGTGAAAGTCGTTTACCAGGATGCCGACCGAAACATCTGGGTAGGCACGCACGGCGGAGGACTGAACCTCCTCGAACCCGGCAAAGGAACATTCCGGAAATATCTCTTCGATCCACAGAATACGGCATCCTTTATACTGGAGGTGACGGCGTTGGAGGAAACCGCCGGAGGCAGATTCTGGGTGGGCACCAGCGCGGGCCTGCAACTGTTCCATCGCAAAGGCAGGGAACTGACCAGTGAAGCGGATTCTACATTAGCCGGCCCTTGCAGCACACTCTCCGTGCGCACATTGCTGGAAGATTCCAAACACCGGCTTTGGGTGGGAGGGATCGGCGGGTTGTATGTGATGACCGGCGACAGCCTGCAGCGGCTGCGAAAAGACCTTTACATCAATACGATCCAGGAAGATTCCGGTGGCAACATCTGGGTCAGCCTCTATTATGGCGGCCTGCTGCAATATTCCCCCGACCTCCGCACCACAAAACTGTTCACAGAGAAAGACGGCCTGCCCAACAACAACGTCATGGGCCTGCTGGAAGACGACCGGAAATTTCTCTGGATCAGTACGGATAATGGTCTTGCTAAATTCGACCCGGCCCGGAACACTTTCCAGACCTATACCACCAGCGATGGTCTCGCCGGTAATAATTTCAATTACAATTCTTTCCTGCGGGACAGTAAAGGCGAGTTTTTCTTCGGCGGTTTTAATGGCATCACCAGTTTTTATCCGGACAAGATCGCCGCCAATACCCATCCCGCACCGATGGTGTTCACCGGCCTGCGGCTGTTCAACGAACCGGTGGGCGTTGCACAGAAAGACGGATTGCTCAAACAGAATATCAGTCTTACAAAATCTCTCCGCTTTGCGCCCAAACAGGCTGTATTCACGATTGAATACGCATTGCTGAACTATATCAAAAGCGACAAGAACCGCTATGCTTACAAGCTCGAGGGGGCGGACCGTGCATGGAATGAAACGAACAATAACGCCGTCACCTATACGAATCTTCCACCGGGATCTTATACTTTTCAGGTCAAGGGGGCTAATAATGACGGCGTCTGGAGTGAGCCGGTACGGCTGAACATAGAGATATTACCTCCTTTCTGGCGCACCTGGTGGGCCTATTGTCTTTACGCGATACTGGCGGCCGGCATTTTCTTTTTCGTCACCCGCTTTTTCTTCCTGCGCGCTTTACTGAAAAAAGAAGAAGAGCTACACCAGGTGAAACTAAATTTTTTCACCAATATCTCCCACGAGATCCGCACCCATCTTACGTTGCTGATGGCGCCGGTAGAAAAGATGATGGAGACGCTGAAACAAAACACGCCCATGCGTGAACAGCTGGCCGGCATGAAGAAAAATGCAGACCGGCTACTGCGGCTGGTCAGCGAACTGATGGATTTCCGGAAAGCCGAAACCCATCATCTCCGGATGCAGGTGGCGGAACAGGATCTTATCCCTTTCCTGCAGGAGGTCTATCGTACTTTTGAAGAACTCTCCCAGCAGCGGCACATCAGCATTTCTTTCATTCACAGCATGGATCATGCTTTCCTGTATTTTGACAGGGAGCAGCTGGGAAAAGTTTTCTTCAACCTGCTGACCAATGCCTTCAAGTTCACCCCGGATGGCGGACAAATATTATTGCATGCCGCACAGGAAGGCAAAACGGTAAAGGTAACAGTTACAGATAACGGGCGGGGCATTGCACCGGAGTACCTGGATAAGCTCTTTACTAACTTCTTCCAGGTAGCCGATCATGGATTGCAGAACACCGGTTATGGCATCGGGCTGGCGTTGTCAAAGAATATCGTGGAGCTGCATAAAGGGACGATCACGGCAGAAAGCAGACCCGCATCTGCTGACAAAGAAGGGAAAACATCTTTCACCGTTACCCTGTTGCAGGGGAAAGCGCACTTTGAAGGAACGCAACATATATTGGGAGATCAGGCTGCAGAAAGTCTGGGAACAACGTCCACAGCAACAGTTCAGCCAGTTGCCATCAGCGATACGGCTGCCGGTGGACAGTCATTTACGATACTGATTGTGGAAGACAATCCTGAGCTCCGCAGCCTCATTGTACAAACCCTGCAACCTGCTTATCAGATCATGGAAAGCGAGAATGGGGCGTTGGGCCTGGAAGTTGCCACCACACAAATCCCCGACCTCGTGATCAGCGATGTGATGATGCCGGAAATGGATGGACTGGCTTTCTGTCATCAGCTCAAAACGGATGAGCGTACCAGCCACATACCCGTAATACTGCTTACCGCCAAAAGCTCGCAGGCAGATTATGTGAGCGGACTGGAGACCGGAGCGGACCTTTATCTTACCAAACCCTTCAGCACAAGAATCCTCGAACTGCACGTCCGCAACCTGCTCACTGCGCGGGAAAAAATGCGGGAGAAGTTCAGCCGGCAGCTGCAAACCAATTTCAATCCGCCGGAGAACGATACGATGGTAAACAGTGTGGATGCTGCTTTCCTGCAAAAGGTCATGCAATTGGTGGAAGAGCACATGGATGATCCGGCGTTTGGTGTGGAGATGTTGTCCCGCAAGGTGGCGATGAGCCAGCCGGTGTTGTACAGAAAGCTGAAAGCCGTCACCAATATGTCCGTCAACGACTTTGTAAAATCCCTGCGCCTCAAAAAAGCCGCGATGCTGATCCGGAAGCGGGAGCATACCGTGTATGAGGTGGCGTACATGGTAGGGTATGCGGACCGGAAATATTTCAGCAGGGAGTTCAAGAAACAGTTCGGCAAAACGCCTTCGGAATATGCAGAAAAGGAAGAGCTTCCCGGTTCGATACCGGAAAGCCCTCTCCCTTAAACCTCCTTTACTTCACCTTCACCACCTTCTCCACCCGCACTCCGTCTTTTCCAAACAAGTGCAAAAAATAGATGCCCTGCTGAAAAGCCGTCATATCGATCTGAAATTTCTGTTGATCCTTCAACATAACGGACCGCATCAATCCGCCCCGCGCATCCCGCAGTTCGGCTCTGTCGTAAGATACTTTGCTTTCTATCGTCATTATGCCGGAAACCGGATTGGGAAATAATTTCACGGTGCTGACGGGAGTCGTGAATTCCTTTGCCGCAGCGCTTAGTAACAGCGGATTCCCCCCGGCGGCATAAGCCATCAGAGTGGGCTTTTGCAGATCGTCGGCAGTTTCCCGGGAACTGAAGGAACCGTCTGTTTTGGCGCCGGTAGTGGTGGATACTAATTTGAGCGATAAGATGCCATCGCCGGCACGTTCGCTTTGCGCGATACCTGTAACATCCCAGTCCATATAATTGCCCGCCGGTTTTCCGGTGACGGTACCGATGAGAGAAGTGGTAACAGGCATGTTATTCCAGGTGATGCCGCTCTCCGTCCAGCTGTCGTTATTCACGAAATACAGCGACCAGCCCGTGGTGGCAATATCTGTATTCGCGTAGTTCACATAGATCCGCATCTTCACTGTGTCCGCTAAGGGCGGTACATTACTTACATCAAACTTCACGAAAGCTTCCCGCGCGTAACCGTCCCCGTCTTTCTTCAGCACAAGCGAGGTAACGGAGCCGTAGTTGGTATTTCCGTAAGTACCGTTGCGTACGTATGCATCTGCAATGGCGGTAGTGCTGCGGGAAGTTTCCAGGATCAGCCGCGGTGCGGATGCCTGCACGCTGGCTTCGCGGGAATAAAAGGAAGCATCTGTTTTGGCGCCGGCAGTAGTAGAAGACACCCGGAGGGAAAGTATTTTATCGCCTGCCAGCTCGGAGATCACCTGCTGGCTGATATCCCACTCCACCACGCCGCTGGTACGGCCTGGCTGTGTGGCCAGCAGTGCGCCTGTGGCCGGTTTGTTATTCCAGGTAAGCCCTGTCTCCGTCCAGCTGTCGTTACTGAGATAATGAACGTTCCAGGAGGTGGTGCCGGCGTCCGTATTGGCGCCGGAAATGGTCAGGCGCAGTTTCGCGGCTACGTAGCTGCCGGTTAAACCGGAAAGATCGAATTTCAGAAAGGTCTCCCGCGTATAGCCGGTACCGTCTGCTTTCACCGTCAGTATACTTTGTCCCCCATAGTTATCATTCGCATAACTGCCGTCCCGAACGTAGGAATCCGCCACAGGCAGGATACCCTCCGGACGATAGACCGGTGTAGTGCTGTTCACGGTATATACCACGGTGCTTCCTGCATAGGGACCGGTGGGCATGGAGCAGGAGAGCAACCGCACGGAATCAATGCCCGGCAGCGTCAGGTAAACATTGATCTGGCTGAAAGCCTGCGCCGGATCTGCAATACTCACCTGCACATTACTACTGCCGATATTCTTCAATATCATCGCACAGGGATGATCCACCGTGATCGTCACGGAATCGTAGGTGTAAGTGCCTGCCTGGAAGAACACCATCTGCCGGATATTCAGACCCTTATGTTTAACGGCCTGTACGGCGCTGGTATTGGCAAGGATGCGGATGGCCGAAGTGTCGTACTGCTGCACGTCTGCCAGCGCTTTACCGGGAAGTACATAGTAGGCATAACTCGCGTTGGAAGGTTGTGTTCCATGATCCACCCAGAGTTTGAACACATTCTTCGTAATGTTGGTAGTGCTGCCGCCGGTGTTGATGCTCTTCCAGTTGCCTGTTTGCGTTTGCGTGCTGAGTGCGAGATTGCCGCCGGACGGGAAATAATATCCGATGTTATTGTGCCATATCCATTTCAGGTTGTTGTAGGTATAGGAGCCTGTAGCCACCGTGTCTGTCGTGCCATTCGCAGACACCGTCACCGCGCCGTTCTTCAGATTTTGCTCCACGGTGGTATTGATCGCCTGTGAAGCGGTAGAGGTGATCCCTGCGCCCAAACAAACTACTTCATCATCGAAGAAGAACCACGATTTCTTTGCCGTGGTACTGTAATCATTCATGGCATAAGTGGAAACTCCGTACAGGGAATCCGAAGCGCCTCCAACAAAAGCCGCAGTGCCCATGTTCACGCCCCAGGCCGTGCGCAAAGGGAACGTTGTGATGTAGGGGACTGTGGTGCCGGGGATCCTGCTCCAGTCCCATATCGGGAAGATGTTATCGTATTCCAGTCCGCTTACCATCGTATTGGTAGCGCCATCTGATAAATAATATCCTTTCAGGTTCTCGCCATTCCCATTTTCCGATTTAGCCGTACGGGTAGATACATTCCTCAACCCGAAGAAATAATTGCTCCGGTGATGTACCGTGTAATCCGAACGCCAGAACTGTGTGTGACCGGGCGTTATCATGTAAGAAGGTGGTTGCTGCGCGCGCAGGCGGGCAATTGCCTGATCGTATGCTGCACTGTTCGCGCTGTCCAGCGCTTTCATCTTCGAGATCAGTCCCCATATGCCACCCTGACTGAGATTGTTGGTACGACTGATACTGCGACCGTTCACGCTGAAATCGATGTTCCGGCCGCGGATTGGCGCCAGGAACCCCTTCCGCACAAAATCCGCCAGCAGCGTCAGTTTCGTTCCACTAAGAGCGTAGGAAGTGCCTTGCAGGTAAGTGGCTATATTGATCTCGCCGCTCACCAGTACGGAGCCGTAACCAAAAATGTATAATTGAGCACCATGTTGCTGATAGGAAAGATCATGCTGAATACCTTCCGCCGTTGTGTAGGAAATAGGATTAAAAGCCTCTGTAACGCCCGTTTGCATCAGGCTGGCGTTGGCGGTGAGGCAGGCGCGGTAGATGAAGTGGGTAGCTACATCCAGTTTGTTGGCACCTGTTTGCGCGGCGGGGTTGCCACGGTTCATCTGGGTGAGGAGTTTATTCTTCAGCGTATCCGGCAGCAATTGCGGACCGGGATACAGCACGATCATGATCTCGCCGAGGCGCTGCGGATTGGATATCTGGTTATGATACCAGTTCCAGCTTTGCGGATCGGCCTGGTTCCAATATGCAAGGCTTTGAATGATCGCCTGAAAAAGCGTGTCGTTGCTGTAGTAGCTGCTGGTGGGCAGGGAATACGCCAGTGCAAAGTTCTTCACGCGGGCCAGATGTGTGTCCGCAGTGTAGGAGGTAGCACTGTAGGCATAGCTGATGTCCGCCCAGGATCCGTCATTCTGCAGGGAGGCCAGGTTGGTGGTCACGCCATTATCGAGGGAAGAGATATTCCCGGAAACGGAGGCCTGCTGATCCGCCCGGACGCGATCCATGATCAGCGTATATTCCGTGGCCTGGGCCTGCAGATGGGAGTGAAAGAAGGCAAACAGTGCGAGGAGTAGCATTAATTTTCTCATTGGATGAGGATTGAGATGAATAAATAGGTACGAACGTGGTAAAAATCGCGACACTATGCAAACGTTTGCAAAACTTCCTCAATTTAGGGAATTGATATGAAAATAAAAAGCGGATGACCGGTTAAGTCATCCGCTTCAGGGTGCATGCTCGCGGACTGTGGACGTCCGCTTTATTCATCTGCCCTCCGGAGATCCGGAGCGCCTACCAACCTTGGTTATTGGGTTTAATGTTCGGGTTAGCGAGTGTTTCTGCCTGCGGAACAGGCAGATAGTAATATTGATCCGTAAACGCCAGGTCTGTTTGGGTATCGCCCTGTTGCAGATCGGCAGCAAGGCGCGTTACGGGAAGACCCAGCCGCTTCAGGTCGAAGTAGCGGTGCCCTTCAAAGGGCAGTTCCCGGAAACGCTCCGTGAGTATAGCGTTCAGCAGCTTTGCACCATCGGTGTAAATCTTTGGCACATATCCGTTGATCCGGGCGCTTCGCAGTATATTCAGATCCGCGGAGCCATCTTCAAGGCGGCCCAGGTGCTGGTACGCTTCCGCACGGATCAGGTACATCTCTGCGATGCGGAATACTTTTACATCGTTCAGGTTAACGGCGCCCTGCGTGCCGGCATATTTCCCGATCACATCGGTCAGCTGCCCGCCGGCGGCAAGGGAAGGATCATTATAAAAATAGCTGGCGTAGCGGACGTCGTTCTGCTGATCGTACGCGGCAAGCAATTTCAGGGAGGGTGCAAAATAGTAGATGCCCAATGTGCCGTTGCGCCAGATATCGCCGGGGCGTAAGGTGCTCTGGTTCGTTCTCCGGAGCCTGAAAAGCACTTCCGCATTGCCCTGGTCCGTCCAGATATTGGGGAACTCGTCCCTGCCGGCCAGCGGTACTTTCCCGATCGCCCTGGTGGCGCTTTCCACGGCGGTCTGCCAGTTGCCGGTGTAGAGCGCTACGCGTGACTGGAGGGCGTATAGGGCGAGGATGTTCATCCTTGTAACATCCTTATTATCTTCATTCTCCATTAACGGCACAGCGGTTTCAATGTCTTTGCCGAGCGCCTGGAAGAATGCTGCAGATGTGGGTCTGGCTGGTTTATTGCTGATATCGGTGCTCGTAACATAAGGCACTGCCCAGGCTTCAGCGTTATAAACACCGGAAAAACTGAAGCCGCGGTAAAGCTCGAAATGTTCAAATGCACGGATAGCCAGCAGCTCGCCTTTAAGTTGTGCGCGCGCTTTTACGTCGGCCTCGTTATCAGCCGGAACCTTGTCAATGCCTTCCAGTATCCTGTTAGCACGATTGATCACCTGGTAGGCATTGACCCAGGGTGCGGAGATCTCTGCATCGCCGGCGGCATACCTCCATCTGAAAAGGTTTTGCGCAGAACCGTTCACACCTGCGTTCCTAAGGCCGATCCTGCACTCGTCTGCCATCACGGATCCGATGCGGAGCATGTATTCTGTTTGCCAGTCGGCATATACGCCCAATACGGCTTTGTTTACGGTGCTGATGGAGTTGAATATTTCACTCCCATCCACCTGGTCGGTCGGTTTCACGTCCAGCATTTTATTGCAGGATGAAACACTGTATATGATGGTCATTGCGCCAAGCGCTAATGCCAGTTTCTTGAAAGTAGGAAGGATCATAAAAAGCGGTTTGTCTTGTTTTTAGAATGAAACACTGATACCACCGGCAATGGTGCGGGGCATGGGATACTCATACTGGGCGATATCATTGGCATCTTCCGGATCAAACCCTCGCCATTTCATGATAGACAACAGGTTTTGTCCGCTTGCAAATACTTTCGCGTTGCGAATGGCTTTCGTCATACCACGGGGTACGGGAATGTTATACCCGACCGTTATGTTGCGGAGCTTTACATAATCCGCGCTCATCACATCGCGGGAGGTAAAGTGCGTAGCATACTGTGCTCCGGGATAATCACTGATATCTCCCGGTTTCTGCCAGATGTTGAGCATGTCTTTCGACTGGCTGTACTGGCGGTAGTTGGGGCTTCCGGAATGCGCATACAGGTTCGGGTAGTTCAGGCGATACATACCGCGGATGAAACTCACCAGCATGGAAAACTCGAAGCGTTTGTACGTCAAACTTGTCGTGACACCGCCGATCAACGGAGGATCGTAAGTGGCTTTCAAAGGCACTGCATCATCGGTACTATAGACATTAGTTTCCTTTCCATCTTTGTCGAGATAAACAGGCGCTCCGGTCTGCGGGTCCACTCCCTTCCAGCGCACGGCGTAAAAGCTTCCCAGCGGAAGACCTGTGAGGTTCATGGTCGCTTCATCCGTGAAGAGCTGTTTTTCCTCACCAAGGCTCAATACTTTATTCTTGTTATATGCGAGGTTCAAACCAAACGTCAGCTTCAGATCTTTTTGCCGGATCGCATCTCCTTCGAGCATCAGTTCCACACCGCGGTTCCGTACCTTGCCGGCATTGGCGGCCATTACGGGGAAGCCGGTGGTGAGCGAGAGGTTACGGTTAACGAACAATCCTTCCGTCACGCGGTTATATACATCTATTTCACCACGGAGGCGGTTGCGGAAGAAACCGAACTCCAGCCCAACATCACCGATGCGGTTCATCTCCCAGTTATAAGCGGGATTACCGGGCGTTTGCGGTATCAACGCTTTGCGGCCGCTGTAATAAGAAGGTCCGTATAAGGTCCTGAACCCATAGTCGCTTGTAAATCCGCCCGCATTACCCGTGAGACCGTAACTGGCGCGCAGCCGCAATGTGCTGAAAGCATGGCTGCCTTTCATGAACTCCTCGGCCAGCAAATTCCAGCTGCCCCCCAACGCGTAAAAGTACTTATACCGGTTCTGCGCGGGCACCTGCGAAGAGCCATCACGGCGCAGGCTGGCAGACAGCGTGTATCTGTCACCGTGAGAATACCGGAACAACGCGATCTGTGAGATCAATAAACGATTGGGCGTAGTATTCCCATAGATATCCGGAATGAAATTATTGTCCGGCGAACCGGGCGTGATACCCGCCGGTGTTTTCGGCAACTCCGGAACAAGACCATATCCGGTAAACCCGAAGCCGTCTCCTTTGATCTTGTTCACTTCCGCCAGCAGGTTAGCTTCTATCTCATTACCATTTTTCCACTGCCTGTTATAACGCACTCCGCCGGTAGCTACCAGTCCCAGTCGGTTGGCCACTCCCTTCTGCAAAGAACCCTGGTTACCATTGCTCACCATTTGTCCGTACCAGGAATCGGGGTTGAGATAGTTGGTAGCAGTGGTTTGTTGAAAGTCCATCCCAACGGTGCCTGTCAATTGCAAAACATCATTCAGCTGTATTGTTTCATTGAATGACATCACGCCTTTCAACTGGTTATCTTTCTTCAGGGTATTGGCATATGTATTCAGTGCATTCGCCCCATAATGGCCAAGGCCGGGCATTCCATAAGGCGATTCATAAGGCAGCGCATAATACAAAGCCGCGATCGGGTTCTTTTCCGTGATACCACCACCACCGGTAGCCGCACCTCCGTCTGACGCAACACCCTCATCCTGTATATACCTGACAGCCGCAGAGGATATTCCCATGTTCAGCGTAGACCGGAAACGACCGGCGCGGTTCTGGATGTTCGCACGCAGACTGTATCGCTCAAGACCGGAGTTGAGCGCAATCCCCTCCTGTTTAAAGTAAGCGCCGGACAGATAGAAGGTGGTGTTTTCATTTCCGCCGGACAAATTGAGGTTATGCGACTGCATGTGTCCCTGCCGCAGCAGGTACTTCCGCCAGTCCGTATTAATTGCGCGAAGACTGTCAAGGTAACGATCCCCGAAAGCAAAATCATCTGTTGTCTTAGGCACCAAAGTGCCATTTACAAGTTTATTCGGATTATTCCGGGAATAAGCCCATCCCGGCAATCCCGGATCCTGTAATATCTCTTCAAAGCGAAGGCGTTCCGATGTATTCATCATGTCCCACTTGGAACTGTTGACAGCAGATACACCGAACTGGGCGCGATAATTCACGCGCACTTTCCCGTCTTCCCATGCTTTCCCTTTTTTGGTGGTCAGCATAATCACGCCGTTGGCGGCACGGGAACCGTACTGTGCAGTGGAAGCTGCATCTTTCAGCACGTGGATCGTTTCAAAATCTTCAGGGTTCAACGCTGCGAATGAATTATTGGCAATGGGCACACCATCTACCACGTACAGGGGCATCACATCCCCGTTAATGGAACCGAGGCCGCGAATGGAAACACGGCCGGGCTCACCGGGCTGACCGGTGGGCGTTCCCACGTACAATCCGGGAGCACGCCCTTGCAGCATGACGTCAAATGATCCCACCGGCGCCTGCGTGGTAACCGCTACGGGGAGACTGGTAACAGCCCCGGTAGTTCTGGCCTTGCTCTGGCTGGTGTATCCCGTGATGATCACACCAGACAAGGATTTGGATGCCGCAGCAAGCGTTACATCCACCACATTGCTGCCCGATGTAAGTGCAACCACCTGATCACTGTAACCCACATACGAAAACACAAGCGCCGTTCCATGTGCCGGCACCTGAACAGCATAGTTGCCATTCACATCTGTAACGACGCCGGTCTTTGTGCCTTTTACGGCAACGGACACGCCGATCAGCGGTTGTTTTGACAGGGAATCTGTAACGGTGCCTTTGACCAGCCTTTCCTGCGCGCGGGAAATAACGGCGAGCATCATCAGGCCCATCCATAAAAAGATAGATTTCAATTGCATAAAAATGATTTTAACAGGTCTTTATTTATCAATGCAAAGCTAGGAGGGGCCTATTAGAGGATATTTAGAGGCAGGTTGAGAACCAGTTAGAAACCTGTTAGAAAAATTTAATGTGCATTAACGGGGGAATACAAACCTGAAAGTAGTACCAACACCGGGCTCCGATTGTACTTCAATCGTGCCATTGTGCAAACGGATAATTTTTTCCGTCAGAGAGAGGCCAATGCCGAAACCGTCAAACCTGATGGCGTTGGCGCTCCTGTAAAAAGGTCTGAATATTTTATCTTTTTCATCGGCGGGAATGCCGATGCCCTGATCTTTGATCAGGATGATGATCTGGTTACCGGTATAGTTCAACTCACAATGTACCGCAGCGCCGTTGGAGAATTTGATCGCATTCTTCACTACATTGCCCAGCGCCAGAAAAAGCAAATGGCGGTTACCCGGCATCGTCACTTTCGTTACGTCTGTTCCGAAACTGAAGATGAGCTTGACCGGGTATTTGCCGCCATTGCTCCATTCATCCACAACCTCCCAAAGGAGTTCGTTCATGCATATGAGTTGCAAATCGTTATTGTCCATGTTTGCCTGGGCCAGCTCCAGCAGACTGTTGATGAGGCTGGTCAGTCGTGCCGAATCTTCCACCACATTCTGCAACGTGACTTTATACTCTTCCGTATCCCTGTTTTGCAACAGTGCGATCTCTGCTTCTCCCATGATGGCTGCTATGGGCGTGCGCAGTTCATGGGATGCGTTGGCGATGAAAGCGCGCTGCGATTCGAACGACTGTTCCAGATGTTCCAGCAGATTGTTGATGGTCACGCAGAGTTCATCGATCTCATCATGCTTTCTGCTGCTGACCTGCAGGCGGCTGTCAAGGCTCGTGGCCCGAATGATCTTCACATTGGCGATCACCCGGTTAATGGGTGTTAACGCCATCCTCGAGAAAATACGGCCCAGCATGTAAGTGATCAGCAGCGATACCAGGAAGGCCACCAGCATGATCCATCCCAATTGCCGGACGCTCTCCATGCCTGCTGCATCCAGCGCTGTGGCGATGATGATGAAATCACCCGAATTATCCACATAATAGATCGCCGAAGCCTGCTGCCCCTGCCAGGTGAAATGCAGTTTCTTTTCCGTCACGGCCCGCTGCAATATTTCTTTACTCCATCGTAAGGAATCTTCCCGGATAAAAACAGGTTCAAACCGACGATTGTAGATCCTGATCACTTCCTGATTGAGTGAGCGGGGATACTTCTTCAGCACTGCCATGAAACCTTCTTCCGACAAATTATCTTCCGCCAGATAGAATTGTGCTACTGTCATAGCCCGGTCGTCCAGCTTTTCATAAAAATTGATCCGTCGGTTCCGTTCTACCAGCGAGTAGATTCCTGCCAGCAGAATGAAAAGCAACACCGCAAACAGGAAAGTGAATTGCAGCGACAACCTGTTCCTTACCGTCATACTCCGATATTCATTGTTCCTTCAATACATACCCCACACCGATAACCGTATGTATCAACGGGTGGGAAAATCCTTTGTCTATTTTTGCGCGCAGGTAATTGATATATACATCGATGAGATTGGTTCCCCTGTTGAAATCTATGCCCCATACCGTTTCCGCCATGAAGGCCCTTGACAGTACGCGGTTCTTGTTCGTGATCAGTACTTCCAGCAGCGCGAATTCTTTCACGGTCAGCACGATCTCCTTCCCTCCCCTTGACACGCTTCGTTTGTAGCAGTCCATTTCCAGGTCCGCCACCCGGTAAACGGCAGTGGGGGAAACGGTCTGGCTCCTGCGGCCGAGGGCTTTGATGCGCGCCAGCAGTTCATCGAGGTGAAAGGGCTTGGGCATATAATCATCCGCTCCGCATTCGAAGCCCATCACTTTGTCCCGCACGGTGCCCAGCGCCGTCAGCATCAATACCGGCAACCCTTTTTTAAAAGCCTTGATCCGTTGACATACTTCCAGTCCGTTCAGCGACGGCAATAACACATCCAGGATCACCAGATCATAATCATGCTGCATCGCTGCGTGGCATCCATCCTGCCCGTCATAAGCGACCGTCACCTGGTGCTCATGAACTTCCAATCCTTTCTTTATGAGCGTTACAACACGGGGTTCGTCTTCAATCAATAAAATGTTCATAATCTCAATCTGGGGCTAAATTAGGGCATCTCTTCCTATTTCATTGGTTATTAGAAGATTCTAATGTTGAGATGAGAGAATTCTAATCTACGGCGCGGAACGGATGAACATCCGGCTGGGGGTAAAAAGAAAAAGGGCACTTCCGCGTGAAGTGCCCTTTAAGCTAAATCTCTTTATTGAATATTTGCATCGCCTCCTCGTCCTCATACTCCCTGATCAATCCCTTCAGTTCTTCCTTCAATTTAACGGTGATTTGTTCGTATCCTTTCTGCCCGTAAACATTATGCATCTCGGAAGGATCTTTTAGCAGATCGAAAAGCTCCCATTTTTCGCCTTCCTGGTAAAAACGGATGAGCTTATATTGCTGCGTACGTATCCCGAAATGCGGCCACACGGAATGCTCGGCCATTTCATAGTAGTGATAGTACATGGATTTCCGGATACTGCCGGAGGGATTCTTCAACAGCGAAAGGAATGATTTCCCCTGAACGTCCCCGGGCACAGGCACTCCGGCCACTTCCAGACAGGTGGGCGCAATATCCAGGTTCATGACCATACCGTTGATCCTGCTGCCGGGCTTCACAACACCGGGATAGCGGATCACCATCGGCGTGCGGAAAGACTCCTCATACATAAACCGCTTGTCGAACCAGCCGTGCTCTCCCATATAAAAACCCTGATCGGAAAGATAGATCACCAGCGTGTTCCGGCTCAACTGATGTGCATCGAGGTAATGAAGGATGCGACCGATATTCCGGTCCAGCGCAGCGGCAGTGCTCAGGTAATCTTTGAGGTAGCGTTGATATTTCCATTCCGTAAGCGCGTTCCCTTTCAGGCCCGCGGCGCGGAATTTTGCGATGATGGGTTTGTAATATGCTTCAAATTTCGCACGCTGTGCAGCATTCATGCGGGAAAACTCACCTTTGCGAAAACCGCTGTCAGGCAGCATCTTCAGATCGGATGCCAGTTGCATGGTTTTAGCGATGGTCATATCCTGATGCTGTGCGGCAGCGCGACCTTCATAGGTATCATAGAAGTTGGCCGGCAGCGGGAATGTGCTGTTATCGAAACGGCCAAGGTCCGTAGTGTCAGGCAGCCAGTTGCGGTGCGTGGCCTTGTGGCCGATCACGAGGCAGAAGGGTTTGGAGGCATCCCGCCCGTCCAGCCATTGTTCCGCAGCATCGGAAATGAGATTGGTAACATATCCTTCCTTCCGGATCTTTTTACCGGCTACGAGAAAGTCGGGATTATAATAAGCACCCTGCCCCGGCAATACCTGCCAGTAGTCAAACCCCTGCGGCTCTGTTTCCAGGTGCCATTTCCCGATCCATGCCGTTTGGTAACCGCCGGCCTGCAATCTTTTGGCGAAGTTATCCTGGCTGCCGTCAAAAGAAGAGCGGTTGTCTTTGAAACCGTTCTTGTGGCTGTACTTCCCCGTGAGAATGGTAGCGCGGCTCGGGCCGCACAGGGAGTTGGTAACGTAGGCTTTGTTAAAGATACCGCCTTCTTTCGCCAGCCGGTCGATGTTGGGCGTTTGCATCAGCTTGCCGCCATAAGCGCTGATGGCTTGAAAAGCGTGGTCATCTGAAACGATGATCACAATGTTCGGCCGCTTCCCTTTTTGTTGTGCCTGTGAAGGAAGATGACCGATGATCAGGAAGAGGAACAGGATGTAACGCATGTGTCGATTTATTTTCTGGTTTTATCCGCAGCTTTCAGGCGCTGCAATTCGTCTGCCATTGCTTTTACTTTTTCCGGGTATTGCGCTGCAATATTATGCTGCTCCCCGATATCTTTTTTCAGATCATACAATTGCGGCTCCGGATCGTGACCGGATTCGATGTTCACACCGGAAAGAAGTTTCGGGCCTTTTGACGGCACGATGTATTTCAGATCACCTTTTACGAGCGATAAAGGGCCTCCCTGCTGAATGAGCCAGGCGCGGCCTTTAGGGGATTTCCCGAGCAATGCATCCATTACGTCAAAGCTGTCAGGCGCATCATCATCCGCCAGTTGCTGACCGGTAAGCCTGGCAAAAGAAGCAAAGAGATCTATCTGGCAAACAAGCGCATCCGACGTCTGGTTGCCTTTGACAGCGCCCGGCCAGCTTACGATGAAAGGCACGCGGGTGCCACCTTCGAAAGCGCTGTATTTACCGCCGCGGAGCGGGCCGGCGGGCTGGTGACCGTTCAGCTGAGTGACCGCTTCATCCTGGTAGCCATCGTCCAGCACTGGACCATTGTCGCTGGTGAAAAGAACGAGGGTGTTCTTATCCAAACCAAGACTTTTCAGCTTCTGCATAATACGGCCCACCGTCCAGTCCATCTGCAGGATCGCATCTCCCCTGTATCCCAGTCCGCTTTTACCCTTGAACGGAGTACCGGGCATCCGCGGCACATGAATATCGCTCAGGCAGAAGTACAGGAAGAAAGGGCGTTGACGGTTGTCTTCGATGAACTGCTCAGCGCGGTCCGTGAACACATAAGCAAGCTCTTCATCTGTCCAGCGGGCCTTGTGACCACCTTTCATATAACCGATACGACCGATGCCGTTCACGATGGTGTTATCGTGGCCCTGACCTGGGGACGATTGCATTTTCAGTAATTCCGGATGTTCCCTGCCGGTAGGGTCATCGCCCACTTTTTGTTTGTAGTTGACGGTGATCGGGTCGTTCCTGTCCAACCCCAATACCTTGTGATCTTCCACAAAAACCGTTGGAACACGGTCCGCTGTAGCGGGAAAACAAAACGAATAATCGAATCCCACCTCATTCGGCGAGGGTTTCACTTCACCGTTCCAGTCGATCTCCTTTCCATCTCCCAGTCCCAGATGCCATTTTCCCACCTGTGCGGTCCGGTAACCGGCCTTCTTCATCATGGAAGCAACAGACCCCTTATCCATCGGCACAATCAGTTTCGCATCGCCCGGCAGTACGCCGGTGCCGGTCTGCCGCCAGGGATAGCGGCCTGTGATGAGGGCGTAACGGGAAGGCGTGCAGGTGGCGGAAGTACAATGCCCGTTTGTAAAACGGACGCCTTCCTTCGCCAGCCGGTCAATGTTCGGGGTCCGAACTTTTGTAGCCCCGTAACAACTCAGGTCCCCATATCCCAGATCATCGGCATAAATGATCACCACATTTGGCTTTTTCTGCGCAAATGCAGACTGGATCAGCATCCCTGCCAGCGCAACAAAGAGTAATCGTTTCATTATAATATCTTTTTAGCAAGCGGAATGCAATCTTACTGCTAATTCCTTTTTATTTTTTCTAAAATACACGAAAGGATGGCACAAATTGACTATCTTGACATTCGCTTGTTACCCTGGCACAATAGCACGACCGTCGATACATGCAATTATTTTACTATTTGAATTATGTTTAGTATACCCACAATATTGTTGATAGATGATGATATGGATGATCAGGAGATATTCACTTCTGCACTGGCATTCATAGACAATTCCATTGTGTGCAACATCGCCCCGAATGGTTACGAAGGTATCATGCAGCTGAAAGACATGGCCCTTCTCCCCGATCTTATTTTCCTTGACCTCAACATGCCAATGATGAACGGCGTACAATTCCTGCGGGAAGTGAAGGCTACGGAACGACTGAAAGACATTCCCGTGATCATTTACTCCACAGCATCAGACAACCGCACCATCGAAGAAACGAAGCAACTGGGCGCACATGATTTCATTTCCAAACCCGAGAAATTCTCCGAGCTCGTAGGTCTGCTGCACGGCCTCCTGTTCCCTGCCGCCAGTTAAAGTGTCGCATCCGGCCATGCTACCGGTTTTCCGGAAGGCTCATGCAACGGCATCTTCTCACCGCGCTCTTTCAGGTACGCTGTTAACGCCATGGCCAGCTCTTTGGCTTTGGCAGGATAGCTGGTTGCCAGATCATGCTCCTCCCCGATATCTGTTCTCAGATCATACAGATATACCCGCTCTGTGCGCTGGTTGTAAACCAGCTTCCAGTTGCCTTTCCGGACAGCGGAGAAAAAATGCAGGCCGGGTCCTTCGCCCGGAGTCCAGCGATGCGGATAATGCCATACCAGTACCCTCGTTGTATCTTTCCCTGCGGCGTCTTTCAGCACCGGCACAAAACTTTTTCCATCTGTTCTTTGCAGGATGCGGGGCTTCTTCACACCGGCCATTTCCAGCAGGGTAGGAAAGAAATCTTCAATGATCACGGGTTGCGCCGTTACACTGCCCGCTTTCACCACACCCGGCCAGCTCACGATCATCGGTTCCCGGATGCCGCCTTCATATACAGAACCTTTACCGGCCTTTAGCGGGAGGTTCTGCGTATGCGCGGGTTTCGCGCGGGGAGGCGACAGGCTCAGGCCGCCATTGTCTGACATGAAAAGGATGACGGTATTTTGTGTGAGTTGATGCTGGTCCAGGTAATCCATAATATCTCCCAGACTTTTATCCATTCCTTCGATAAGCGCTGCATACTTCGCTTCATTCGGTTCCAGACCTTTCTCCATATAACGTTGATAAAACCGTTTATCCGCTTCCAGCGGCACATGCACGGCATAGTGCGCCATATAGAGGAAGAACGGTTTTTTATCGGCCACGGGCTTGACAAGCGCTGCAAGGGCTTTGCGGGTGAGGGCTTCGGTGAGGAACACATCCGTTCCGTAAAATTCCTCGAGTCCGGGTACCCCATGCGAAGCACTGGCCGCCCCGTACTTCTTCTCCGGCAGATAGCTCGCCGGGTGCCCTGCCGCATGGCCCGCTATGTTCACATCATAGCCCATGTTCAGGGGATCCGCGCCGGGAGTACCGTTGGAGGCATAGTGCGCTTTGCCGCAGTGGATGGTGTAATAGCCGGCATTCTTCAACACCTGTGGTAACGGGGTTGCATGGATGGTGTGGGGAACGTTGGGGAGAGGGCTTAGTCCGTTCCAGTTCCAGTCTTCCTGCAACATCGTGGAATCTTTATAATCAGAACGCTGATCCCGTTCGTAGTTCGTCCAGTTGGTCACCTTATGCCGCGTGGCGTTCATGCCCGTCATCAGGCTCACCCGCGTGGGCGTACAAACAGGCGTGGCATACGCATCTGTGAACTTCATGCCGCGTTTGGCAAGGCGTTCCATATTCGGCGTATGATATCGTTTATTCAGCTCCGTTAGTTGCGTCCAGAAAGGTTCGCTGGTATCCTGCCAGCCCATGTCGTCCACCAGGAACAACACGATGTTCGGACGGTTCTGCGCCTGCACCCGGAATGTACCGAGGAAGGCCAAAAGAATCAATATGCGTTTCAGGCTTGTCATACAAAAAAGAATAAAAGCGGGTCTTCTCTCAAAAATAATATTCCGGATGGATAATTTCAGCAGAACCTTCATACGCAGTTCCAATCGCATTAAACATTAAATACATGTAAAAAATCCCGCGCGGCGTATGCAAAGGAATGCTACATTTACAAGGATCATGTAACCTGACAGTATCCTGCAACGAGCAACCATTAACCGGGCACTTACGTATCCCCAGATCAGCCAAATCCATCTGCATGAAGCGCATCCTGGTGCTTATATTCTTGGGAGCATTCCTGACTGCCAGAGCCGATCATATCACCGGCGGGGAAATGTTTTACACGATCACAGGCGCCAGCAACGGGATGTACAATTACCATGTTACCCTGAAGCAATTCAGAAGCTGCAGCACCCCTAACCGACAGTTCTATAATCCCTGCTACATCAGTATTTTCAACAAAGCAACAGGAGAACGCGTCAAAGACATTGCCGTTCCACTCACGAATGAAGAACAGATCAGCGCCACCAGCAACGATCCCTGCATCACCCGCGCACCTTTTGTATGCTACTATGTAGGATACTGGATTTTTGATATTTCCCTGCCGGCAACATCTGACGGATATGTACTAACGTCCCAGGTCACCTTTCGCGTGGACCTGATCAACAACCTGGTGAGCGGTTATGGCAGGATCGGAGCCACCTACACCGCAGAGATCCCCGGAACCCAATCGCTTCCCACTGCGCCGAAAAATAACAGCGCGAGATTCACTGGCAGTGACCTCGTAACGGTATGCGCCCAGAACCCTTTCTCCTACAGCTTTGCGGCCGAAGATCCCGACGGCGACCAGCTTCGTTATTCCTTCTGCGAGGCCTATCAGACAACAGGCTATAGTGGCGGCGGAACAGGCGGTAACAACAGTCGCCCCCCGGTACCGCCACCCTATGCCTCCGTACCTTATGGAGCAGGCTATGGCGGCGGCGCGCCGCTCGGCGGCAGGGTGACCATCAACCCTAATACAGGGCTCATCTCCGGCATTGCGCCCGAAACCGGCATCTATGTTGTAACCGTTTGCGTACAGGAGATCCGCAACGGCGTAGCCATTGCCACACAACGAAAAGACCTGCAGATCAACATTACCGGTTGTACGGTGGCCGCAGCCTCGCTGTTGCCAGAATACATGCTGTGCGGTAACTCCCAACAGCTCATGCTGGCCAATCAATCCAACAGTCCGCTGATCGCCGCTTACTACTGGGAATTCAAAAACAGCGCAGGCAACATTGTATACAGCTCCACCAACCCGGTGGCGGATCACACGTTCACCACACCCGGCACCTACTCCATTAAACTGGCCACCAACAGAGGTCTGCAATGCCCGGATTCCACTACTTCCAAGGTGCTGGTGTACCCGGGGTTCAGGCCGGACTTTGCGGTTACCGGCGGTTGCATCAACAAACCCGCATTGTTCACAGATGAGAGCATTTCCGTGTTTGGCACGGTGAATTACTGGGACTGGGATTTTGGCGACCTGGCCACGATGACAGATTTCTCCAGCCTGCAGAATCCTTCCTACGCTTATTCTTCCGGCGGCAGCAAAACCGCGCGGCTGATCGTGCACAATACAGTGGGCTGCAAGGATACGCTGTTCAAAACATTTGATATCATCGACAAACCGCCGATCACGCTGTCTTTCCGGGATACGCTGATCTGTCCGCCCGACCGGCTGCAACTCAATGCTGCAGGGAACGGCGTCTTCACCTGGTCACCCAACCGGGATATCACAGGCACCAATACAGCCGCGCCGGTGGTTACGCCTGCACAGGATGTGAAGTACTACGTAGATATCAACCTCGATGGATGCCGGAATCGCGACTCCGTGACAATTCGTACAGTCGGCAGCGTTAGCTTGTCCATGCCGGCGGATACTGTCATCTGCCGGGGAGATCCCATCCGGTTACGGCCGGTGTCTAACGGGTTGCGGTATGTTTGGGTGCCGGTAGCGGGATTGAGTGATCCCGGGGTGAGGGAGCCTGTCGTCACCACAACAAACACTACCACATATACCGTTACCGCTTCCATCAGCCGCTGCACGGCAACCGGCAGCGTTACGGTTAACGCGGTTCCTTATCCCCGTGTGTCCGCCGGACCGGATACCACTATTTGCTTCAATACTTTCGCCAACCTGCACGCTGAAACAGATGGCAGTTCCTATACCTGGCAAATGGCGGGCAGTAGCAGCACAATCCCTTCCCTGAATGCGGTGGTGCGCCCTCCGGCTACGTCCACTTACATCTTCACCGCCTACGATACCAAAGGCTGTCCCAAACCCTCCAGGGATACAATAATAATAGCGGTGTTGCCGCAGATCCATGCGTATGCAGGAAGAGATACAGTGGTTGTGCCGGGGCAACCGTTGCAATTGAGTGCTACGGGCGGGTTGCGTTATACCTGGTCGCCGGCCACCGGCCTGTCATCGCCATTCATCGCCAATCCTGTTGCAATATTCCAGTCCTTTCCCGGTCTCCTGCGGTACAAGGTGCTGGTAGAGAATGAAGCAGGATGTGCGGATTCCGCATTCCTTTCTGTGAAGGTCTACAATACCCTTCCACAGGTATTTGTGCCAACAGCGTTTACTCCTAACGGAGATGGCATAAACGATCTGCTGCGACCAACAGCGGCGGGAATCAGGGAGATAGAATACTTCATGGTCTACAACCGCTGGGGTCAGCTGGTGTACAGCGGCCGGAAAGACCGGGAAGGATGGGACGGGCGGATCAACGGTGTACTGCAATCTTCCGGCGTTTATGTCTGGCAGGTAAAAGCCGTGGACTACCTGGGCAACCCGTTCTTCAAATCCGGTACTGCTACCCTCCTCCGTTAAACACCACACAAACATGTTTGTGTGCTACCACTCTCATTTTGAGCGGATAATTCTAATGCTTACATTTACAATTCTTCGATGAGAAAAGACCAACCAGCCAGGTATAACAGTAACGGATATACTTTCAACATCCATCTGTATGAAATTGCCATCCCTTTTTTATCGTCTTGTTTCAACCGGTACGGAAGGCCTTGCTTCCAAACAGAAGCAACGGGTGCATATCATCAATTCTCTTAGTCTGACTACGGCCGTCCTTGCTTTTGTGATGGGCGCGGCGCTCTATCTTGCTATCGGCCAGCTTTCCATCTTTATTCCATCCATGGTGGAGAGCCTGGGTTTTCTCGGCATTATCTGGCTGAACAAAAAAAGATGGTATGAACCGGCCAGCATCAGTATGCTTGCCTGGCAGGCGATCTGGGCTGTGTATTTTGGCGTGTTGCTGGGCGCTTCCGTGGAAGTAGTGCTGGTGCTTCTTTTTATGATCAGCGCAATATTCCTCCTCTACAAAAAGCGCCGCTCTATCATCATTTGTTTAGGAGTGACCATAGCCGGCCTGCTGATCATAGAGTTCTTTTATTTCACGGGATGGATCAAACCACTGACCTTCCAGCATACGACTACTTTTCTCCTGCGCTGGTGTTGCATTCTGTTTATTTTGACGATGAACACACTTTGCATCCTCTTTTATCAGAGAGCGAACAACAACCTGTTGAGAACGCTTCGTACCCGCACTTCCGAGCTGGAGAAAGCGCATCAGTCCAGGCGCGTTTTCCTCCAGGAAACCAGTCATGAGATCAGGAATCCACTGAACGCCATTTTCGGGATCGTGCAGTTGATGCGGATGGACCAAAAGAAAGGTACGTTGAAGGAATCATTGCCGGAGCTGATCGAGAGTTTGTATGTAGCCAGCTTCAATGTGAAGGATATCATCAACAATGTACTGGAGCTGTCCCGGATAGAAGCCATGCAGCTGGATACTTTGCAATGGCGGCAGGTACTCATCCGCAGCATGCTCCGGAACATCGCCGGGATCTACGAATACGTTGCCAGTGCAAAATCCGTACATATCGATTTGAAATTTGAAGAAAGGCTGCCGGAAAAAGTGATAACGGACGAAACCAAACTCTCCCAGATCATTAACAATCTGCTGACCAATGCCATCAAATTCACCCGCCCGAACACGATCATCCACATTCGGGCAAGCGCGCAGGAAGATACCTGGCAGATCAGCATAACAGACCAGGGTGGTGGCATTGAGGAAGAAAAACTGAAACGTATCTTCATGCCTTTCGTATCCGAGAAAAATACTTTTGTAGAAGGCACCGGGCTGGGGTTGTATATCTCCAAACATTTCGCCAAACTGCTTAGAGGGCATATCTCTGTCAGTTGTAAAGAAGGCTCCGGCACTACCTTTACCGTTACCTTCCCGATAACCGCTCTCCGGGAACAAACGATGCAGCCGATTGTAAATGGGCGGGCATCGGAAAATGATATTCGTAAAACCGTGCTGGTGATAGAGGATGACAGGATGAACCAGGCGATCCTGAAGAATTTCCTTGCGGGCAACGGCATGCAGGTGATGACTGCCGGCAATGGGCTGGAGGGCCTTAACGCTGCCCGTGAACAAGCCCCGGACCTGATCATCCTGGATTCACATATGCCGAAAATGAACGGCCGCGAAACGCTTCAACATTTGAAAACTGATCCTTCCCTTCAGCATATTCCCGTAATCATCGCATCGGGAGATGCTTTCACGGAAACTGCGAATGTATTCCTGCGCGAGGGGGCCAGCGAATACGTGATCAAACCGATTGAGTTCACCGCATTGAAGCTGGTACTGGAAAAGTATTTGAGCGGGTCAGACCAGTTGCACGGTTAACACCCCTCCTTCCGCAATATTCACCCGCTCCTTCAACCGCACCATCACACTATCATCTTCCTGCTGTACTGTAGCCGAAAGCTGTCTGCCATTCAGCCGGACTACCCCATTCTTCACTTTTATACGGGCCGGTAGTTTCAACGTTTGCAGCTGGAGGGAGCCATAAGCCAGCTGTAACTGATGTTCCTGCTTTCCGTTCCGGCAGGCCTGGCTATAACTCCCCCACCCCGCGGCCCCCGTGAAAGCCGCCCTGAAATTATCCGCCCCCATTTTCGGCGCAAAGGCGATGTATCCTTTCGGACCATGATATTCAAAACCACAGGCGCTGATGAAGGTGCCGTAACTCGCCATGGCGCGGGCATAGTGATCACTGCATTCTATTTCGTTGAAGGGGTTCCGTTTGGCGGCATGATAGCGGTCGTGTATAGCGCGGGTGAGCGCAAGGGCTTCATCGGTCATACCTTCGGCCATCATATGCGAAGCTACCTGGTGTTCGAAGCCGGTCATGCATTCGTGAAAATACCCTAACTGCCAGGTGACATTATCGCCATAAGGCTTGGCTTCGTTTTTAGGATTGGTGTTCATGATCATCCCGCTTTCTCCCGCCAGCGCATAAGGCCGGCCGCCTTTGTGGGTTTTGATATAAGGCCCTACATCTGCGAGGAAGTTATATTTCCACAACGCTTTAAGTGCGGATATCGTTTTCGCTTTATCCAGTACCCGGCCTATACCAGCCTGGAATGCCCAGCTCTGGCCATATACCTGGTCGATATGACAGGTGTTGTACGATCCGAGATGACTGCGTCCCTTCACCGCATCCGGGCGATGAATGAAATATTCTCCGTTGAACAGTTTGCTCTCCATGTTCATGCGGCCCATGCTGACATATGTTTTGCACTGCGCGGCAAAAGCAGTATCCCCGGCCTCCTCAGCCATCAGCTCCCCCGCTCTTACAGCCGCGATACATAACCCCACGATCCACGCGATCTCGCCGTCCCAAACAGCATCGAGGGTATTTTCCATCGGTGTGTCTTCCATACCGTCGCCATTCCGGTCCTGGTGAAGGATGAACTGCACGGCTTTCCTGATCTGCGGCCAGTTCTTCTGCAGAAATGCCGGATTCTGCGTCATGGTATGTTCGCGGTAGATGCGGAGCACGGTACCGGCCTGGCCGTCAATGGCGGGCCGTTTATCCGCTTCGCCCCTGAACCAGATACCGCCATCTTCCTGCAATGCGATGCCGAGGTCCGTCCGCTCGCGCGTATCCCGCTCCAGTGTGGGGAAGAGGCGCCCTACAGCCTGGGCGTACTGCCATACGTGCGTGCACGTACCCGCACAAGCGCCTACACCTTCCCATGCATAGAACCTGCCTGACGTGAAGCGGTGGCTGGTAGTAGTGGCCAGTGTGGAGATGTTCAGGAAAGTACGGTCCAGGAACCAGAAAGGCAGCGTGCTGTTGTACCAGGTATTTTTCCAGCGCCGGGTAAGGTCGTACAACCGGGTATAATGCTGATACGCATAATCCGCTACTTCCTGCGCATTCTTAAATTGCCTGCTGTAATACCGGCCCTCATCTTTTATTTCACGGAAGCGAAGGTTGGGAAAGTACCAGCTGATCGCAAATCTGCTCTGCGCAACGCCGGAAGGTCTGATGGTGGCAGAATGCGCAACAATCCCTTTTTCTCCTTCCACACGGCTGGTATCTCCGTCAAGTGTGGCAATGAAAAGATCGCCGTAATCCGGCTGTTGCTTCAGTTTATCAGCATCTGCTGCCAACCTGCTCTGAATTTGCAGGTGCGCTCCTTTCAGGGCACCGGTTTGTATGGAATTCACCCGCTCCTGCTTAACGGGATCGAAAGTATAGAGGCAGGTCTTGTTTTCCAGCCAGCCTTTGAGCGTGGCTTTCACCGGCTGCTTCGTTCTGTTCCTGATGCGGAAGGCAAAGAGCGTCACAGGCAAACCGGAGTCGTCTTCCTGCAAGGGGATGAACGGAGAAAAGGCTTCAAGCTCCAGCTCCACAGGTATTGCAGGATCGATGTAGCGAATGGTGGCGATCGGGTAAGTGGCTTCGAATGTGATCTCCTTCCAGTCATCCGCCGCCAGTTTTTTACGGATCGTTTGGCCATTGTATTGCAGTTCCAGTTCAAATCCCTGATCCACCGGCCTGATATCTTTCGAAGGTTCGATATAGCAGGCGCCGTCGCGGGAACGAACCTTCGCTCCTTCTCCCAGCACATCGCTGTTCCATTTCACGACCTTGGGCTCTATCCCTTCCTGATTCCTGTTGAAAATATCCCAGAGCCACAAACGGCCGTCACCACCGAGGTACAACGTACCACAGAGAATGCCGCCTACGGGCATGCCGATGTATTGGAGTTCGTTCCTGCTTTTGTAATAAGTAGTTGTTTTCCCGCGCTGGTACAGTGATTGGATCCATTTGGGATCGGGTTTGTTGTCTGCGGGAAGAAGGGGCGCCGCCTGCCTGCTGTGGGTGAAAGGGTTGCCTGAAGCGACGATGCGGTATCCGAGGATGCCTGTTGCGGTTAACCCCGCGTTGCGGAGGAATGTTCTGCGTTCAATAGCCATAAGTAAACGTGGGTGGTGCTTATCTGCTATAAAGTTAGCGCCTTTCCCCACGTTCACTCATGTTTTTTTGATCAAAGCTGGATGATTATTGTTCTTTAAAAAGCATGTGGATAGTACTCGTTCTCCAGGGTTCCATCCTGGTACAGCTTCAGGATCGCAAAGCCAGGCGGTGTTTCGAGGTAGTAACCCGGACCAGCGGACTCTTTATCGCCTTTTCCCCACCAGAACCCGCTCATCGCGCCATTACAGCAATACCAAACACCATTATACAGGATCTTATCATACAAATGGTTATGTCCGCTTAACATCACTCTTACTTTATCACGATGCTTGTAAAAAAGATCTTTCAGCTTTTTATTGTCAGCATGGTTACCACCCACCAGTATCGGCGTGGCGCCAAACACCGGGAAGTGGGACATCAGCAGTGTGGGCGTATTGGCCGGTAACTTTTCAAGATCGTTTACCAGCCAGTTGTATTGCGCTTCATCCAGCGATATCCTCTCATTGTTCCCGTCAAGGATAATGAAATGCCATCCTTTACGGTCAAAGCTGTAATAGCGTGCCGGAATTTTCAGTCTTTTCACCACATAATCCTTTCCATACATGTCATCGCTCTTCGAAGGCGCCGCCCACCAGCAATCATGATTCCCGATGCAGCTGAACACTTCGTATCCTTTCAGGTCCTCCATACAGGTATCCCATGCCGCCCATTGACCGGTCACCTTATCGCGCACCACATCATTATAGGAAGCGTCCATAATAGAA
Organism: Chitinophaga niabensis; assembly: GCA_017849435.1. Taxonomy (GTDB): domain Bacteria; phylum Bacteroidota; class Bacteroidia; order Chitinophagales; family Chitinophagaceae; genus Chitinophaga; species Chitinophaga niabensis_A. The sequence goes on along the minus strand of JAFIGY010000014.1, from coordinate 55,540 downwards.
TCCCCGCCATTGAGGATAAAATCCACCTTGTGTTTTTTAACCGCGGCCAGGCATTGACGGAACCGTTCCGCTACTGCCGCGTCTGTAGATAAATGCACGTCGGTGATATGCGCTACCGTGATGTGTGCGCGTTTAGGCGTCGGCTTCAAAGCCGCCGCGGCGGGACCTCCGATAGTGGAGGCCGCCAGCAGCAAGCCACTTTGTTTCAACAAATCTCTTCTGTTCATATAAAATTATTGCCAGCCGAATAATTGCGGCGCAAGTTTAGGATTGAGCACTACTTCGTTGAACGGAACAGGACGATAATAGTATTGCGGATCTTTGAAAGTACGCGCCCTTACCTCCGTAACAATCGTACCGCCGGAATTCCCGTTCTTCAGGTATACCGTTACATCGTCGCCAAAATTACCCGCTTTGTAATACACCAGTTTCACACCAAGTGAGTTGGTTTCCTGAGAAGCAGCCGGCGGGATGGAAGCGCTTTTATCGATCAGGATGATATCTTCCACGCCATCTCCGTTGAGATCATATTTTCCCAGTCCGGGGAAGTACATGCCTTCCGGAATTTTCTCCAGTGCTTTAGCAGCGTGCCACCGCATAAGGTCATCAAAACGATATCCTTCCATGGCCAGTTCCACTCTTCTCTCACGGCGAATTTCCAGGATCACGCCGGTATTGGCACCGGTCACATCCGTGTATTTCGCTGCCAGAACGGGATCGATGGAAGCATTAGCGGCGGCCATGTTCAGCGGAGGTATACCTGCGCGTTGGCGGATGAGGTTGATGGACCTGTCCAGGTCTCCCTGGGCAAGGCCGCCTGATTCCGCTTTCGCTTCCGCGAAGATCAGCAGCACCTCTGCATAACGGCAGGCGGGGAAGTCCACACCATCCACCACTTTAGAGTCAGTGCTGTTGATATATCCTTTCAATTGATGATAACCGGAGAAATTTTTGTTGAGACGCGGGATGTAGAGCGTAGCCACAGCCGGGGGATTCACCGCCATTTTCAAACCCGGATAGATCATCGTCTGGCTTAAACGGGGATCACGGTTCCTGAACTCATCCACATACAGCATGGTCTGATAGCCGGGCTGATCGGTAAAGCGACTGCCGTCCTTCATCAGGTAAGTCTGCACGAGGTCACGGGAAGGCGATTGCTCATAGTTGATAATATTACCATTATTGCCGCCGCTCTTCTTCAGGTCCTGATCATAAATATTCACCAGCATCACTTCCTTATTATTCACCAAATTGGCGCTGTTAAACAAGGTAGCATAGTCAGTAGCCGGGTTACCGGTGTTGTACAACTGGAACGGGCCATTGGTCATGATATCATCCGCTGTTTTTATAGCGGTTTGCAGGTACGCATCAGCTGTATTTTTCAGGCTCAGCTCATCGTGATATTTACGATAAGTACCTTCATACAGAGCGGCCCTTGCCAACGCAAGCTTCACCACCCATTTGCCCGGAGTGCCCACCGGTACGGATTCTTTTACTTTAGCGACCGCAAAGTTCAGATCGGCCATTACACTGTCCATGATGAGTGTGCGGGGATCCCTCGGTTTGTAAAGGGCCACGCTGTCGCCAGGGTTAAGCGTAGTGGAATACCAGGGCACATTGGAGAACCTTCGCACTTTGTCGATGTAAAAAAGTGCGCGGTAATATCTCGCCAGACCTGCATAGTGATCTTTCACTTCCTGTGTTACATTCGCCTTGCTGTAATTATCGAGGAAATAGTTGATGTTCCGCAACCTGGACCAGCTCCAGCCACCTGTCAGCGTCTGGGAAGTGGGCGAGCCCGTCATCATACTTTTAATTTCCATCGCGCCGGTGGTGGCTTTATCATCCGTATCCTGATCAGCCAGGAAAGCGCCACGGCCCGTCACGCTTAATAAACCGGTGACATACAGGTTAAGGTCTTCTTCTGTTTTAAAAAACAGATCAGGTGGAATGGAAGTCTGCGGGTAGCGATCCATGAAATCCTTCTGGCAGGATGCCGCCATCATTCCCGCAATAACAACCAGCACTATATGTAGAGCATTGATCTTTTTCACTTGAAATCTTTTTTATCTTAAAAATCAAGATTAATACCGAAAGCATATTTTCTCTGGAAGGGATAAGCCCAACCGTAACCGTCTTCAATGGCTTCGGGATCAAAATATTTTTTGATGGAGGAGAACTCGTAAAGGTTCTCGCCGGTCACGAACACTCTCAAACGGCTGATCCTGGCTTTTTTCAAAACAGATGCCGGCAGGGTATACCCGATCGTCACGTTCTTGAAGCGCAGGTAAGCGCCGTTCAGCATGTACTTGGTTTGCGGAATATCCAGACCTGCTCCATAGTTCGCATCTGCGAGCCATGACTGCAATACCGGGAAGTAAGAATTGGTGTTGGCATCGGCAAGACCGGCAGCGATGTAAGCTTTGGAGTGTCTGTCACGCGCTGCTCCGGTTTCAGATGCACCACGGTAGAAGTCCAGGTTCCAGGGATAGATCCCGGCATACGGCTGCTGGTAAGGGCCCCAGAAGAGATAGTGTTTCGGATAGAAATCACGTTTTGCCACACCTTGCATGAAAATGGAAAGATCGATACCGTTCCACTGGAAGTCCAGGTTCAGACCATAACGGTAGCGGGTACTTTTGTTGCCGATGATCTTGTAATCTCCGGGATCGCTTGCAGTGCCGTTACCTTTGTTGATCTTGTTATCATGGTTCTGATCCACATATTTAGGCCAGCCCGGCACAATTTCCAGGGCGCCCCAGGGCACGATGGCAGATTCATCCAGTCCTTTGATCTCATCCTTATTCTTGAAGTAGCCGTCACTCACTAATCCCCATACTTCTCCCAGTTCCTGACCCACACGGTAGTCGCTCAGCAGGCCAAGCTTATTCTTATCATACTTTGTCACCGTTGTGCGGGAGTCGGAAATAATGAAACGGGAGCTGAAACTAAAGGGTTTGTTGGCTACAATGAAATCATTCTTGTAACCTACGGACAGTTCCCAGCCTTTTGTATTGAGATCGGCAGAGTTGGTAGGCGGAATGGAAGTACCCAGCACACCGGGTACGGAAGCGCCGGCCACCAGCATACCCAGCGTTTTACGGGAATAGATGTCAAACCCTAACAGTATCCTGTCCTGAAGGAATCCGATATCCGTACCAACGTTGAAGGTATTCACCTTTTCCCAGGTATAAGACTGCGGATCTACCGGCAGCAGCGGAGCACCTGTTGCGATGGTCGGGAAAAGATTGTTGATCAGGTAGGAGGATGATCCGATGGGAATGCTTGGAATGCCTCTGAAGTCGCTCGTTACCTGATTACCCAATGCACCGTAAGATGTTCTGAATTTGAGTGTGGACAGCTGCTGGAACTGCCTCATAAAAGGTTCTTCGCTCGCTATCCACGCGGCGGAGATAGACGGGAAGAAGCCCCAGCGTTTTGCCGGCAGGAACCTGGAGGAACCATCATACCTGCCATTCGCTTCAAGGATATACCGGTTCTTGAAAGTATAATTCACACGTCCGAAATAGCCGCGCAGTGCGTAGGTGGTATAGTCCGCACCAACGGTGGGCGTACCGGTGGTCAGTGAAAGATATGGCAGGCTGGAAGTAATCAGCACATCCTTCTTCGCCTGTTCATAAGACCAGATATATTCTTCCTGGTTAAACCCGGCCAGCAGTTTGATCTCGTGATCCCGGCCCAGTTTCTTGGTATAATTGGCATACAGGTCATACACATCATGCTTTACGCTGCCGTTCCTTACAGAAACGGAGCCGCTGCCGCCTTCTTCCCGGATATCTTTCGGTCCGAAACCGATACGGTATTTCCGGTAATCCGTATTGTATTTCCACATTTCACGTTTGAAGCTGGCGCTACCGGTGATCTGCAGATCGCCGTCGAGGAAAGTAGCCGTACCCCTTACCACATCCTGGAAACCGAAGCGGGTGGTAACGTTCCGGCCGCCGTTGGTGAGCTTTGCGCCCAATCGGCCGGCATCCGTATTCGCCCAGGTTCCGTCAGGGTTTTTAGCCACCTGTATGGGAGACAGATAATAAAGGTCTGTGATAGAATAGGAAGGCGCATCGTATTTGATCTGATAGATATTCATGTTGTTATCCACCTTCAACCACTTCATGGGCATGAAGTTCATGCGCGCCCTCAACCCATAACGATTCCAGTCATCCTTCGCCAGCTTGTTCAAACCATTCTCTTTCGTATAGTCGGCGGACAAAAAGTAACCAAAGGGTTTACCTTTTCCTGTTTCACCGCTGCCGCTGAGCGTAACGGTATGATTGGCGGAATTGCTGGTCTTGTTAAAGAAAAACTGATTCCAGTCGTTATTACCCATATAGATCCATTTGTTTGGATCGCTTGGGTCAATGCGGGTATCTTCGATAGAAGGATCATCAGAACGATCTTTTGCCCACTGATACTGATAATCGGAGAAGTGCACATAAGTCCAGGGGGTATTGTTCGTAGATGTTTCCAATACCCTTGAAAAAATGTAAGGATCCGTTACCTGTGTAGGCAGCACGGTTGGCTTGGAGCTGGAGAAATAGTTATTATAGCTTACCTTTTGCTTCACCCCGCCTTCACCGGATTTGGTAGTGATCAGGATCACGCCGAATGCGGCGCGGGCGCCGTAGATGGCTGCGGAAGCCGCATCGCGCAAAACGGTGATGGTGGCAATATCATTGGCGTTCAGCCGGAAAAAGTCATCCGTAGCGGCGGTAATACCGTCAATGATGATCAGTGGAGTAGTTTCTCCAAAAAGAGAACCCGCACCACGAATGTTGATACTCGGCGTGGTTCCGGGTGCACCGCCTTTATAGTTAATGTTCAACCCGGGGCTTACACCCTGTAATCCCTGGAATATATTAGAGATCGGACGTTCTGCCAGCTGTTTGCCGGCGATCTGATCTACCGCACCGGTAGTGCTGATCTTGCGTTGCATGCCATAACCTACCACCACTACTTCTTCCATGGAATTGGCATTCGGCTGCAGGGTCACATTCATCGCACCGCCCAGGCTCACCGGTTGTTCCTGTGTAACATATCCCACGTAAGAAAATACGAGCGTACCTTCTTCGGGTACTTTCAACTCAAATTCCCCTTTCTCATTGGTAAAGACCCCAATAGTAGTATTCTTCAACCGTACGCTTACCATCTGGAGCGTTTCCCCGGCGGGATTCACGACCTTCCCTTTTGCCACAATATCCTTTGCAACCGTTGCAGCGGGCGCGATAACGATCAGGTCGTTGGACAGGAAACGATAGTCCAGATTGGTTTTCTCCAGCATTTGCTCGAGCACTTTCTTGATGGGCCAGTCTTTGGCATCCAACGTCACCTTGTGCGCAACCGGCAGTTTGTCGTCATTGAACACAAAGCGGTAGTTGGTTTGCAGCTCGATGAGAGAGAATGCTTTTTCAAGACTGGTACGGGACATCTTTACTGAAACTGTATGCTGGGAACGCACGCTTGCGCTCACTTGCATACATACAACAAAGACTAACATCGCGGAGAGCTTCATAAAAATTAACAGTTTTTTGAGGCTTCGCCCTGGTGGAAGCCAACTCACCACTGTACTTTTTTTCATACCTTTGAGTTGTTGGTTAATTGATAATTGGTTACATGTTTACGCATAGCAATGTCACTAACCGACTTTGATGGCGGGAAATGGTGCGAACATTTCCCGTTTTTTTTCGGCTAAAATTGCTGAAATGTTAATATGTGATTGAAATCTGTTACTCGATCCAGATTACCCCATCCGCGTCCTGCATAAAATGGAAGGTACCGGTCAATTCCAGCGCCTTCAACGCATCGATGAGATTTTCCTTGTCAAAAACTGCCGTAAAGCTTAATTGTTTTTTGTTTTCATTCTTAAAGCGAATATCCGCGCCGTACCATTGTTCCATCAATGCCACTACTTTCTCCAGCGGCATTTTCTTAAAGGCCAGCTTATTTTCTACCCAGGCCGTTTCAGCGATCACACTGTCCCGCACTTCGGTAAGTCTCGATTTAACAGGCTGCCTGAGGGCAACCGTTTCCTTTGCTGTAGTTGTAGTAACAAGCTGTTCCAGTGTGGAGATGGACAGCTTTTCATTTGGTCTTAACCGCACTACCCGGTTCTGCTTTTCATCCAGCACCACTTCCACAGACCCTGTGACAAGGGAAGCTACGGCTATATCTTCCTGCGGATAAACGCGCACATTGAACTCGGTGCCCAGTACGCGAACAGCGAATGCTTTCGTACGCACCATAAAGGGTCTGTTCTCATCCTTCACCACGGTGAAGAAAGCCTCACCTTCCAGCGTCACCTCGCGTTTCCTGCCGGTGAACTGTTTCGGATAATCCAGTTTGCTGCCGGCATTGAGCCATACACTCGTACCGTCCGGCAGTTTGATATGAGAGCGGGAACCTTTTTGCGTCACCAGCTGGAGCCGGGCCTCCTCGGCCACAGGCTTCGGCGCAGCAAACCATTTACGCCCTATAAAGAAAGCAAAGACCAGCGCGGCAGCTACCCCCGTCAACTGGAAAACCATTCTTCTCACCTTCCGGCCCGAAGACGGCGCCTCCGGTTCTTCTTCCGCCACCATAGCGGATTCAAGGCGAAGTTTATGCCTTTCCAGTGCCTGATCCGCCTCTTCCGGCCCAAAAGGCTTCTGCCGGTCGTTCCAGGGCTGCATCATCACCTCCTTGATATAAGAAGCGTCCGGATGCTGCTGTAATAAACGTTCCAGCTCCTCCTCCTCTTCAGGGAGCAGTTCGTTTGCCATCCTCCTGGCAAGCAGGGTCCAGATCTGATCATGCATCATACCTAAAGGACAATGCTGACCCCAAAAGTTCCCTAAAGGATCTGAAAAAAATTTTTACTAACGAAAAAGAAATGACCAGGCCAGCTCCGAAGGCATATTCAGCCGGATAGCCTCCGCCACTTTTTTCACCGCAATGGTAAGCTGGGCGTCTACCGTTTTGGATGAAATATTCAGCAATTCAGCCACCTCCCTGTATTTGAGGCCGTCCTGCTTCACCAGCCTGAATATCAGCTGGCAACGGGCGGGCAAACTGCGGATGGCGGCTTCGATCCGCTGGGCCACCTCGGCCGAGATCATACTCTGCTCCTGGTCGGGGCTCATGGCCAGCGCATCGGTGTCCAGACTGTCAAGACTGGTATGCTGGTGTTTGCGGTGTTGTTGAAGGGTGTTTAAAGAGCGGTTGCGGGTGCAGACGTATAAATATACCAGTGGATTTTCCACTGCTGCTAACTGTTCCCGTTTTTGCCAGATCATGATGAAGACATCGGAAACGATCTCCTCCGCCAGGTGAAAAGAGCCGGTGATAGCAGCAGAAAAGCGTATCAGCCTGCCACAAAGCAGCCTGTACAACTCATCATAGGCCTGCATATCCCCTCCTTCCCCAATGCACCTGAAGTGGCGTCTGATCAGCTCATCATTCATCATGCCTCAAAAATATACAATTTAGTTGCTGGCGTTTATTAAGCTAGTGTTATTTCCTATTCCGGTTATGCTGGTTGATATTTCTCCGTTCACTGTCTGCTTCGCTAAAACTAAAGTACAAAATTTATTAAATTTAATGTCTAATCCAAAACGTTATGAAACTCAGATCTGCTATCCTCTGTCTGCTATGCACCCCATTCACCGCTTCATTCGCCCAGCAGGCGTCGCTGGAAAAGAAATGGACCTCTGACACTACGCTCCGGGTGCCGGAATCTGTTTATGTGGACGCCAAAAGGAATGTGCTGTATGCCTCCAGCATAGATGGCGCCCCCTGGGCGCGCGACGGGCAGGGATTTATCTCCCGCCTCTCCCCGGAAGGCAAGGTCCTCCAGCTGAAATGGGTGGAAGGCATGAATTGCCCGAAAGGAATGGGCATTGCCGGTGATCATCTCTTTGTGGCCGACCTGGACGCATTGGTGGAAATCGATATCGCCAAAGGCGTGATCGTTAAACGCCATGTGATCGACGGGGCCCAGAACCTCAACGATGTGGCCGCCGACCCCAAAGGCAACGTATATGTTTCCGATTCCAAACGCAAAAAAGTACATGTTTACTACAAAGGAAATATCACGACCGTACTGGATAGCGCCAACAGCGGCCTGAGAGGGCCGAACGGACTGCTCTGCATGCCTTCCGGACTGCTCGTACTGGATGCCGGCAGCCTGTACCGCGCGGAAAAAGACGGTAAACTCACGAAACTGGCTACGATTGACAAAGGAACAGACGGCATTGAACATGTGAAAGGAGACGAATTCGTAGTTTCGTGCTGGCAGGGGGAAATATTTTATGTAAATGCCAAAACAGGCACCGCCACCAAAATACTGGATACGCAGGCTGAAAAGCTGCAGACTGCGGATATCGGGTATGATCTGAAAAAGAAAATTGTTTATGTACCGACATTCTACGGTAATCGCGTGGTTGCTTACCAGTTGAATGTCGCCAAGTAAAAGACGCCGCATATTTGAGCCGTTACAGATTTTGCAGTTTATGTGCAGTATTGATCATCTGGCTGTCCGCCTCCGCGCAGCAGCAAAACAATCCGTATACCTTTAAACATTTCCGGTTAGAGGATGGGCTTGAAGGCAATCATATATCCGCCATACTGCAGGATAAACAAGGCTTCATCTGGATCGCAGGCACCGCCCTGCAACGGTACGACGGTCAGCATCTCGTCACCATCACCGGGTTCGACCGTCTGCCGGGCTCCATATTTTACGACGATCTCTGCCTGTATGAAGACCGCTCCGGGAAGATATGGGTCGGCGGGCCGGATAACATCCGCGTATACGACCCCCTTACCGCCCATATCACTACCATTCCGCTGGAAAACACCCTGAAGATGCAGGGCGATCTCGGTTGCCATACTATCAAACAGGATCATCACGGGATCATATGGGCCACCACCTCCGCCGGATTGCTGCAGCTGGATGAGCGCTACCACCGCTTCCGCAGGGCCCCCGGGATACCGGACAGCATCCGCTTACAAATGAACAGTGCCATGGCTGAAGATGCTGCAGGACGCCTCTGGGTCAGCGGCAACGATGGATTGTATATCCTCAGCAACAACCGCCAGGAGATCTACAGCCGTTACAACAACCCACAGGCCATAGCCGCGCTCAACATTCCCTTCAGTGCGCGCAGGCTTTTTGAAGACAGCCGGCAACATATGTGGATCGCCTCCCGTGGCGATAATATCGTATATGCGTTCGATCCCGCCTCCAATCATCTGAAACAATTCGGGCTCACTTACCAAAAAGGCGCATTCGATAAAGCCAATGATATCACCGAAGATGTCCTGGGAAACATTTGGGTAACCGTGGACCATACCGGCCTGCACCGGTATAACACCGCCACCGGCCGGTTCGATCTCAATATCATTGGTAATAATGCCGACAAACTGGGCCTGCATTACAACTACGAATCCAATTGCCTGCTCAGCGACCGGGACGGTCATCTCTGGGTAGGCACCGATCGCGGGATCAATATCATGAGCCTGCATAACCTTTCCTTTTCCCGCCTCGACCATCGCTCGCGTTTTCCGGGAACCGACCTGCAACTGCCGCGTTCGGAAGTGACCGGCGTTTTTGTGGCATCTAACGGTGACGCATATATTGGATATTGGGGAGCGGGGTTTGCCTGGCTGGACGGGCAATTGCAGCTCAAGGCCCTGTATCCTCACGGCCCGGGTAACAGCGGTATCCCGGAGGCAAGAGGACTGGTATGGGGTTTTGCAGAGTTGCCGTGCGGAAAGATACTCGTTGGGCAGGAGAACGGGTTCGTCTCCGTTTTTGATCCCGTGCACAAGAGCTTCGTGCATCAAAAAGTACCTGCATTTAATGATCAGCCGGTGCTGACCATGTTCCCCGAAAGCGACACGCTTGTGTGGGTAGGTTTGTATAAAGACGGATTGGTGCGATGGAACCCCTCTACCGGCGAAGCCCGCACATACCCCCAACTGCTTTCGCACACGGGAAACAGCGTGCCTGTCACGGAGATTGTGCCGCAAGGGGACTCCATTCTCTGGATCGCTTCCGGCTCCGGGGGCATCCTCCGGTTCAATAAAAAAACCGAACGGGTGGAAAAGAAGGTGATCTTTCGGTTCCAGGGCAACCGCATAGAGAACATCACGGCGTTATTGCGTTATAACGACAGCCTCCTGCTGGCCGGAACGGAGCACGGTATCTATTTCTACAATCCCCTGCGCAACACCTGGGCGGCCCAGCAAATCGACGATACGCATTTTGATGAGTGGATCCTTTGTATGCGGCGGGCGGACGACCGGCATATCTGGTTCACCACGCCTTTCGGGTTCTATAAACTTCGCGTGTCCGATCAGCAATTATCTGCTTTCATACAGAATGACGATATCATAGACAATCGCCGGCGTACACGCCGCCGTATTGCCGTTCTTCTCAACAGCAACCTGCTCGTAGGTGCATCCAACCACGTCATTGCATTTTCCGCCGATCAGCTCCAGGTAAAACTGCCACCGCCGGATGTTACGATCACGGATTTCCGGATGCAGGAACAACCCGTCATTGTGGACTCTGTGGTAGGTTCCAACAGACCGCTGGTATTGAAACACGACCAGAACTTCATCAGCATCGCTTTCAAATCCCTGCAATACCACGATGAAAAATTGCGCTATTCCTATCAGCTGATGGGGGTAGATCACGGCTGGATACCGGCAGAAAACCTGCTGGTGGCCCGTTACACGGATCTGCCGCCCGGCACTTATACCTTTTTGGTAAAGAGCATGAACATGGCAGGATTATCGTCCCGCAATATCACCACACTTAAGATCAAAATATTGCCGGCGTTCTGGCAGACCTGGTGGTTCAGGGCCTTGTGTATATTGGTGGCGCTGGCGCTGATATACGGATACTTCCGGTTCAGGGTGCACCTGGTGAAGAAAGAGGCGAAAGAACGGGCTGCCTTCCGCGAAGAGTTGGCGCAGCTGGAAATGAAAGCTTTACGGGCACAGATGAATCCACATTTCATCTTCAACTCGCTCAACTCCATTCAGACCTTCATGATGAAGAACGAAACGGAGCAGGCGCTTGAATACCTGGGCCGGTTCGCCCGCCTGATCCGCAATGTATTGGACCATTCACAGCTGAATAACATATCCATCAGCCGTGAAACGGAAATGCTGGAAAACTATATGGAACTGGAAAAGCTGCGCCTGGCGGATCAGTTCAATTACCGCATTGAGATAGATCCCTTGCTGAACGCGGATTTCACAGAGATCCCCGCCATGGTGATTCAGCCGTTTGTGGAGAATGCCATCTGGCATGGCCTGTTGCACAAGGAAGAAAAGGGCCTCCTCAGCATCGAATTCATCCGGGAAGACGATAAGATCCATTGCATCGTGGAAGATAATGGTATCGGGCGGGAAGCCGCCACCGCATTCAAACTACAGAGCCATCCGAAGCACATTTCCCGGGGCCTCCAGATAACAAAAGACCGGCTGCAGTTATACAACAGCCGGTACAATATGAATGCTTCTTTTGATATGGAGGATCTGAAAGATATCACAGGCAAAGCCTGCGGCACAAGGGTCAACCTCTGGTTCCCCCTGCTGGAAGATTAACCGAGGCCGGTTTCGCTGTGCCGCTCCGGTATCTCGATGTCAAGGAAACCTTTCTTCAGCAACCAGTTGCGGAATATTTTCTGTACTTCGTATTCGCCATGCACAAGGAATAAACGCTGAACCGCTTTCGGATCCTGGCAGGCCAGCCACTGGCTCATATCTTCATAATCGCCATGGGCGCTCATGGAGCGGATTACGCCTACCTGCGCTTTCACTTCATGCCTTTCGCCGTAGATAGATACCTCTTTGGCGCCATTCATAAGCCGGCCGCCGAGAGATTCCGGTTCACAATACCCAACAATGAGAATCGTATTTTTCGGGTCTTCGATGTTATTGGCGATATGATGCTTCACACGTCCCGCTTCCGCCATACCTGATGCGGAGATGATCACGCAGGGTTCTTTACGGAAGTTCAGCTGCTTGGATTCGTCTACAGACCGGATGTAACGGAGCCCGGGGAAACCGAACGGATCGTCATCCACCTCCAGCACCTTCTGCAATTTCTTATTAAAGCACTCGGGGTGCTGCCGGGTCACATCTGTCGCTTCCATGGAAAGCGGGCTGTCCACAAAGAGGTCCACCTTCGGCAGTTTGCCCGCCAGCTGTGCGTTGTTGAGCGAATAGAGCAGTTCCTGCGTACGGCCTACGCTGAATGCTGGAATGATGAGCTTACCTTTCTTCTCCACGCAGGTTTCGCGGATATAACGCAACAGCTCATCATCGGAAGGCGCAAGCGCCTCATGCAGCGTGCTGCCGTAAGTGGATTCCATGATGATATAATCCGCCTGCGGGAATACTTCCGGTGATTTGAGGATGGGATCGCCGTAGCGGCCAAGGTCACCACTGAAAGTAACCTGCTGCGTTCTGCCCGCTTCGGTGATACGCAGATGCACGCAGGCACTGCCGATGATGTGGCCGGCATCAGTAAAGAACACCTGTACATCTTCGTCAATCTTAAACCATTCTCCATACTCAACCGGACGTAACTGCATCACCGCGCGCTTAGCGTCATCGATGGTGTAGAGCGGCTGAACATATGGTTTGCCTTCACGGGCATTTTTCTTGTTCACAAACTTGATATCATCTTCCTGTATCTCCGCGGAATCCAGCAGGAGCACTTCCGTGAGATCGCGGGAAGCCCGGGTGCAATAGATCTTCCCTTTGTAGCCCATTTTGCAAAGCCTGGGAATAAGCCCGGAGTGGTCGATGTGGGCATGGGAAAGGATCATTACGTCCACTTCCGAAGGTTCAAACCCGAAATCGAGGTTCAGGGGCACGGTATCTTTGCCCATACCCTGATACATGCCGCAGTCCAGCAATATTTTCTTACCGTTCTTGAGGGTGATGAGGTGCTTGGACCCGGTAACGGTTCTGGCGGCCCCGTGAAATGCAATCTTCATAATGCTCTTTTTTTATGTCTTGTTCCCGGTAGTGCTTTTGAAGCTCCAGGTGATGAGGAATTGCGCAATCTCCGTGCCATCCGCGGATACACCCGTGACGTTAAAGGTATTTGTAACAGGCTCGCCTGTACGTACGGTATGGGCGATGGCTTCGCGGATGCGGTCCCCCGCATCGCAGGTGAACCAGGTTTTGCCTTTTGCCTTCTTGAAGAAAAGTGCTTCCATGCCAGTAACGAGCATGGATACACGAATACCGGCGTCGCTGATGTGCGCCATAGCGTGAAGACCCGAGCTCATTTCGGCCGCCATCGCCAGGCAGGCGAAGTAAGTGGAGCCGAAGGGGTTCTGCGACCACCAGCGGTAAGGCACCACCGTGGTGCAGGTCTGCCTGTTCATTTGCTGCACCCGCACGCCAGCCAGCCACGCGCTGGGTAATTTGTACAGCAGGAACAGCGAAAAACGCCGCCGGTTATTCACCAGCCTTACAAATTTTTCTGTGGACATTGCTTTCGCCATCTTGCTGTATCTTAAAGTTGATGCACATAAGCATAGATCGCCTGCTGTGCATTAACATCCCGTTCACCAGGCTGCTTTCCGGCCGGCAGGTTGTTGATTTCTTCATCCAATATTACGGCATTTGTGTTATCCGCCAACTGGAAAGCCAGAATATCTTTTACCTGCTGCCCGTATACGGGGTCATATATGGGAAAACAAACCTCTATCCTGCGATGGAGGTTACGCTCCATCCAGTCTGCGGATCCCGTGAACACTTCCTCTTCTCCCCGGTTATGGAAAATGAATACCCGGGCATGTTCCAGGTAACGGTCCACGATCCGGCGAATGCGAATGTTCTTCCGGGGCAGGATGCAACAAATGCTCCGTACGATCAGGTCTATCTCCACACCGGCTTCTGCCGCCGTATACAGCTCGTTGATCATTTGTTTTTCCTGAAGGTTATTCAGTTTGATAACGATCCGGGCCGGGAAACCTGCACGGGCGTTTTCCGCTTCCCGCCGGATCATTTCGGTAAAGCGGTCCATCAGGTTGAACTGCCCCACCAGCAAATGTTCGAAGTGAATGAAATTGTATGCTGCCGGCACAATGCCTGTTTGCATGTAGATGAAAAGCAGTTCCAGCTCCTGCGTGATACCGCTGTGCGCGGTGAGAAGCACATGGTCTGTATAGAACCGGGCGGTGCTCTCATTAAAATTCCCGGTGGCCAGCAGCCCTACGTGATCCCACTTGCGCCCCCTCTTCCGTTTGATCAATGCTACTTTCGCATGTACCTTCAACCCGGGGATGCTGTAGAGTATTTTTATACCGGTATCTTTCATCCGCTTAGCCCATCTTACATTGTTCGCTTCATCGAACCGGGCTTTCAGTTCTACCATCACCGTTACCTGCTTTCCGTTACGCGCTGCGCTCATGAGCGCATGCACGATCTGCGAGCCGGATGCTACCCGGTAGAGCGTGACGTAAATCTCCTGTACATCAGGGTCTATTGCGGCTTCATTGAAATAGCGCAGGATATAGTCGTAATGCTGGTAAGGAACATGTAGCAACATGTCTCCCTTCAGAACGGTATCCAAAAGGCGGGTTTCCCCATCCAGGGGGCGTACCCGGGCGGGGGGCATGGGAGGATAGGTGAACGAAGATTTCTTTACCGGCATGGGCAGATCCGCCAGGTCCTTCAGGTGATGGTACCGCCCACCGGTAACCATCTCCTGCGGCAGCACCCTGAAGTAGGCGGCCAGGCGCAACACGAGCTCCTGCGGCATTTTCATGTCGTACAGGAAACGGGTGGGCAGGCCCAGTTCGCGCTGTACCAGCATCGTTTCCACTTTCTGCAACAGTTCCCCGCTGAACTCATCTACCGCTATTTCCGCATCCCGCGTTACTTTCACGCTGAAACAACCGGTCACTTCCTTTCCGGGAAAAATATCCGGCAAATGATGCCGGATCACGTCATCGAGGAATATGATACATTGATCCGGCAGCTGCAGGAAGCGCGGGAGCTGCGCGGAAGGGATGTTCACCACCGCGTGCGCATCGCCTGCAAAGCAAACGATCAGGTAAAGGGCGTTGTTCTCCAGGAAGGTTTCCGCCGGCTGATCCAGCAGGATGTGAACAGGTTGCAGGAAGCCGGATACGATGGACAGGAAATAGTCGCGGATGGCGGATGCATGTTCCTTCCGGACAGGGTCACCATAGTAAAGATGAATACCTTCCCGCTCCAGCGCCGGTAAAATATCGCCGGTGAATATCTTTCCATACGCTTCGAGTTGTGATGCCACCGTTTGCTGTACGCGGGCAAGAACGCCTCCGGATGTATCGTCCAGCTGCCGCAACGCCAACAGCGCCGGCATGCGCACACGGAAAAATTCATCGAGGTTGGAAGAGAAGATCGATAAGAACCGGATACGTTCATATAGCGGTACGTTTTCATCCGCCGCCATCATCAGTACGCGGTAGTTGAATGAAAGCCAGCTCAGGTCACGGTCATAAAACATGGAGGATGTCATGTTGCAAGCCTATCCTTTTATAGGAAAAAATATAGCGGCCACCGTAAACGCAATAACAGACGCGATGATACCGAACATAAAAGTATTATATGCGATCCGCAGCAGGCGGTACTTGTGACCGAGCACTACCCCGAGGTTATAAATGTCGTGGATCATATTGCTATAGAGATATTCCCCATTCTTCATGATGGTTTCCATCCCCTCTTCATAATCCTTATACGACATCTGGTGAAAGTTTCCGAAGAAAAGCAGGTTGGCTTTCTTATTTCGTATGTCCTCATCCGTGAACCGGCCTGTAGTGATATTGGGGCGGGTGGCGAGTACGGAGAACACGATAGTGACCACACTGGTGGTAAGAAAAAGGACGGCAGGAAGGATAAAATTAGGGAAGTCTTCCAACCGGCGCAGCAGGAGGCTCAGCAACACGGATATGATGATAGAATTCACCGTGATCATAATGTGTGCCTTGGAATCCGCCATGGAGCTTAACCGGATGTGATTGGTACTGGTAGTGCGGAACATCGTTTCCACGCCTCTTTCCGGTTTTTTCACTTTCGGCATCTTCGCTATTGCTATCGCAGCTTCCGACGCTTCGTTCTCCTTTTTCTCCAGCTTCGTCCGCAATTTAGCGAGGTTCTCCTCTTTCTGCTGTTTCAGCAATGTTTGACAATAAGCGGTATGGTAGTAATGCGATTCCAGGAATGCAATGCTCGTTCTGGTCCATTCCGCGCCGGATATCGCCTGCCCGGTCGCCATCTCCATTTCCGCGCGCAGCAATTTGTTCCTTTTGTTAAAATCCCTGCTCCCGAGGTGAAAGAGGTCCGCATCACATACGATCTGCTCCAACAGGTTCTTTGGTGTTTGCGGGATACGGGTGGCAAGGATGCAGTCGGCCACCGCCTGCGCTACGCTTTCCGGCAACTGCTGCTCGCCGATAAAAACGCGGGCCGCATCCGCACCGGTTTGCTCATGATTGCCCCGGCTTCCCTGCAGATACCCGATATCATGGAACCAGGCGGCCAGGAACACTACCAGCTGGTCGCCTTCCGTGAGCCGGTAAAAGGCCGCTATCTGCTCCGCGGCCTGTACCACCTGCTGCGTATGCACGAGGTTGTGATAAACCAGCACGGGATCAGGATGTTGCTCAAACCGGGTAGTAACATAAGTCTGCGCGGCCGTGATCACTGAACTTATTTCCATCGGATATTGTATTTATGGGAGAAGAATTCTCTTCCAAATTACGGCATTTTTTGCGTTAAATTTACCTGCTAAAGAAGAGCCTATGAAGGCGATCAAACTTTATTGCCTGCTGATCTTCCTGATCTCCTGCCAGGCGCTCGGCGAACGGCAGCAGAAGAAATATACTTCCCCAAAAGGCTATCGGATGGATCAACCGGAGCGGTTCAGGGTCAGAGAGTCTATGCAGGAGATATCAGGACTGGTGTATTATGGGGATGAAGACCATTTCATTGCCATGAATGATGAACAGGGAAAACTTTTTCAGATCAGCCTCCGCACAAAGCGGGCCTACCCCAGCTGGAAATTCGGGAAAGACGGCGATTATGAGGAAGTGCTGTTCACGGGAAAGGACTGGCTGGTATTAAAAAGTAATGGAACGCTCTATCACGTACATCATCTTTTTACCGACTCTACCTCCTCCACCCCTTATCATTTCCCAAAAGACGGGCTGAGCCGCGAATTTGAAGCGGCCTATTACGACTCCTCCCAAAACACCACCTTCGTGATTTGTAAGAATTGTGAAGCGGATAAAGGGAAAGGCGTAACCAGCGTTTATGCGTTCCCGATGGACAGCAAAAAGTACATTGCTCAACCTGCTTACCAGATCAGCGCGGCGGGAATACCGGAACTCAACCACGACCTTCGCCCTTCCGGCGTAGCCATCCATCCCATCGAAAAAAGATTGTATATCGTATGCTCCATTAATAAGTTACTGGTGATCACCGATATGAACGGCAAAGTGCAGGAATACCATCATCTGCCCCGCCGTACCTTCAATCAACCGGAAGGCATCGCCTTCGCCCCTAACGGCGATATGTACATTTCCAACGAAGGAAATGAAGATAAAACCGCCGACATTCTGAAATTTATATATCAACCTCAGCCATAATCCATGCAGCTAAAATATTTCGCGCTCCTGTCGTCTTTATTCGTCTCTGCTTTTTGTGCGGCGCAAACGGATAGTGTGCAGCAGCGTATTATCCTGATAGGAGATGCCGGAGAGATGCATAACGGCAGGAATACCGTGGTGGATGCCGTTCGTAAGTATGTCGATCTGAATAAAGGCAGGAGTACGGTACTTTTTCTCGGCGATAACGTGTATCCGTTAGGGTTACCCGATGCATCCGACCCCGGTTATGAAACAGCCAGATCAATCCTGGATTACCAGGTGAACCTGGTGAAGCGAACGGCGGCGCAGGGTATCTTCATTCCGGGCAATCACGACTGGTCAAAGCACAAACCCGATGGCTGGCAGCAGATCCGCAACCAGCAGCAATACATCGATTCCCTCCTGCTTCCCAATGTGCTCTTTCTACCTAAGAACGGGTGCCCTGGCCCTATCGCAGTCCCTTTAGGATCAGATGTACTCCTGATCGTGATGGACAGTGAATGGTGGTTGTATCCCGGTAAAAAACCAGGACTCGAATCCGGCTGCGATTATAAAACGGAAGATGAAGTGCTCGCCGCTATCGGGGAAATTGCAGCACTGAACCCCGGTAAGCTGCTGATTTTCGCTACGCACCATCCTTTACGCAGCTACGGTATTCATGGCGGTTATTACACGCTCAAACAACATATCTTTCCGCTCACGGATGCCAAACGGAACCTTTACCTGCCGCTACCGGTGATCGGATCGGTGTATCCGCTCGTACGCGGCGTGTTCGGCACGCGGGAAGATCTTCCGCATCCCCTGTACCGCAAAATGATCAAGGGCATTGAGTCGGCTATTCCGGCGGATGCGCCTGTGGTATTCGTTTCCGGGCATGACCATACCCTGCAGCTGATCCGGGATCAGGCCAGGCATTATGTTGTGAGTGGTGCCGGAGCGAAGGAGAATCGTGTGAAAAAGGGTCGGAAATCCCTGTTCGCCAGCAACCTCAATGGCTACAGCGTCATAGAGGTCATGCAGAATGGAACCGTACGGCTGAATTTTTATGATGATCAATCCGCGCAACCGATCTTTTCACAAACACTGCTGAACCTCGCGGAATACCGCCGGCAACAGCAGCAACACGCTGCCGAACCCCGGCCTCCGGCCATGACCGTGGCGCCTGATCCGCAATACGCGAAGGTGAACGGTCTTCACCGTTTTCTGCTGGGAGACAATTACCGGCAGGTATGGGCCACGCCGCTTACCTTTCCAACGATCGACCTGGATACGATCAAAGGCGGACTGAAGATCATCAAACGCGGCGGCGGCAAACAAACACGCTCCCTTCGCCTGGAAGATAAATCTGAGAACGAATGGGTGTTGCGCTCCCTCCGGAAATGGCCGTTAACAGCTATCCCCGAGGCGCTCCGGGAAACCTTCGCCCGGGAAGTAGTGCAGGACCAGATATCCGCGGCCAATCCTTACGCGCCGCTCGCTGTTAGTGCGCTGGCCGCCGCCGCCGGTGTACCGCATACGCATCCGCAATTCGTATATCTTGCAGACGATACCACGTTAGGCATTTACCGGAAAGACTTCGCCAATGGCGTATATCTTCTCGAAGAAAGGGAACCTGTCACCACCAGCAAAACCTATAACACGGAAAAACTGCTGGAACATCTGCTGGATGATAACGATAACCAGGTGAACCAGCAAGCCATGCTGCAGGCGCGCCTGCTCGATATGTATATCGCTGACTGGGACCGCCACGAAGATCAGTGGCGCTGGTACGCGGAAAAGAATAAGAAAGCAAAAACTTTCTTCCCTATTCCCCGTGACCGGGATCAGGCATTCTTTATCAATCAGGGATTATTGCCGCGGATGATGAGCCGTCCCTGGCTGCTCCCTTCCATACAGGGTTTCCGGAAAAAGATCCCGGACATTAACGGGTTCAATTTCAGCTCCCGTTACTTCGATCGTAACTTCCTCAACGGGTTGAGTGAAGCGCAATGGCAGGAACAATCCAAAGCTTTCGCGGCGGCTATGACGGACAGTGTGATACAGGCCGCGGTAGCGCAGTTCCCGGATACCATCCGCCGGCAGGTGGGCGATATGATGATCAGCACCTTGCAGGCCCGGCGGAACATCCTCCCCCAACAAGCCCTCAAATATTACCGCTTCCTCGCCAAAGGCGTGGATATCACCGGCTCCAAAAAGAACGAACAGTTCACCATCACCCGTCTGCCGGGTGGCAAAGTACATGTGGAAGCCCGGAAGATCAGTAAAAAAGGAGAACTGGAACAAACCCTCTACGACCGTACATTTGATCCGGCACAAACCAAACAGATCGCGGTATATGGATTGGGCGGGGAAGACCGGTTCATTATCCGCGGGGAAACGGGAACGCCTATACGTATCCGGCTCATCGGCGGGAAGAAAGGTGATACGTATATCGACAGCAGCAGTGGCGGTGGTGGTAAACGCATCTTCATTTATGATCTCGATAACGGGAAAGACAGCTTCGCCATCGGTCGCCGCGAAAAGCTCAAACTCTCCACCAACAAGAATGTGATCGCCTATCAGCGCACGGCCTACAAATATAACAAGCTCATGCCCCTGCTGGCGGCGGCCTATACGCTGGATGACGGATTATTACTGGGTGTGGGCGGGCAATACATTGGGCAGGGGTTCCGGAAAGACTCCTTCGCCGTTAAGCACACCATTACTGCCTTGCATTCCCTCGCCACCAAAGCCTATCAGTTCAGGTACGAAGGGCAGTTCAAGGAGGCGGTGGGCAAAGCCGATCTGATCGTTAATGCGCTTGCCAAAGCCCCGCATAATACCATGAATTTCTTTGGGTATGGAAATGAAACAGCATTCGAGTCGGTAACGCACAAGCGTATACGTTATTACCGCAGTCGCTTCAATCTCTATTCAGCAGGAGTTTCGCTACGTCAGCGCCTTACGCAGCAGGTGAGCGTCTTCATCGGGCCTTCCATAACCGCCGTTACCCTTGAACCGGAGGATAACAAGGGCCGCTATCTCAGGAACTTCACCGATAACAAGCTGGATTCCGCCTTCCTCTTTCAAAACAAGGTTTACGGAGGGCTTCACGGTACGTTGCATATTGACACACGGGATAACCATATCGTGCCCACCCGTGGCCTCCTGTGGACCACCACGCTGTCTGGTAACGCAGGATTGAACACCTACAGCAACAATTACGCGCAGATCCGCACGGATATGAGCATCTACGCCTCTTTCGGACTGCCGGCCAACCTGGTGTTCGTTGCGCGTTTCGGCGGTGGCACCACCTGGGGAAATCCGGAATTCTTTCAATCGCTCTCACTCGGTGGAACGGGCGGTCTTCGCGGCTTCCGGAACAATCGCTTTGCCGGGCGCAGCATGGCTTACAACAATATGGAAATGCGGTTGAAACTGTTCGATTTCACTTCTTACATCCTGCCCGGATCAGTAGGGCTGATCGCTTTCAATGATGTGGGAAGGGTGTGGGTGGATGGTGAACATTCCCGCCAATGGCACAATGGCTTCGGCGGCGGATTCTATTTCTCTCCGGTGAATATGTTGATCGTTACGGCAGAGCTTGGGCATTCCAACGAGGAAACGTTGCCTTACGTTACACTCGGCTTCAAGTTCTGATGATCAAGGTTAACGCCTACCCGCAATGCTTTGAGGCCGCTGATACCCTGCACTTCTTCGAGGTCCAGCATTTCCACATCCGGCAACAGTACCTGCCTGTCCTGAAGGAATTCGATGTACTTCCGGTACTCATCCGCTTCCTTGATGTAAGAATATACGATCGCGATCTTGCCGGGCTGTGTGAGCCTTTCGTTCGTTTCACGGATACGTACTTTGTCGATCCGTTTTTTCATGATCTCGTAACGGATGTTGTACGCCCCCTCCACATCAAACCGCCTTTCATCTTTCCGGAAACTGATATCGATCGGGTTACTATGCGCCAGAACGAGCTGTGTGGTATGCAGGGGTATCCTCAGTAAAGGTTCCAGCGCATGCGTGATACGCGTGATCTCCGCCATCGATGAAAGCTGCCACAGGCGCAGGTTACGAAGATAGATCATATCGAATTTACGGTCCGGCGAAATCGATTGTCCAATGTAAACATTGTACTCCACGCCATCCGTTCTGTATTTTTCAAAGTAGCAGGGGAATGATCGCTGCAATTCTTCTTTTTCGTTCTCGAGGTATTTGTTGATGGCGGAATTGATCTCCTGCAACGATTCTTCATACTCTCTGCGGTGATGGTACACATGCCCCGATGCCTTGTCTATCTTCTCGAAGTACTCGTTCAGGAAAGGCTTCAGATGTACTTCACTGTCGTAAAGATGCCGGAAAGTAGGCGCGATCTCCTGTTCCAGGAAATCGTTGATCTTCACTTCATCCTCCGCAAACAGGGTCTCCTGCATACTGTTGAGCATGAGGTTGTTCTTATAAGACAGTTCCTCGAGCAACGGCAGATGCAGGTCTCCGTTGATACGTTTAAACGTTTGCTGGATGAGCTGCAGCTGTTCCCGGAGATCGTCGCGGATGGCCGAGCCCCGTTCTACAGACGAGTTTCGGATATCCACCGCACCGTACAAAGGATATACTTCTTCAAAAAGGATATTGCCGATATCTTTCTGCTGCGCTTTGGGCGTGTGAAGATATTCCCAGGCAGATTCTACAAACTTCCACTCCACCGCGGGTTGCAGCGCTGTGAACTGATCTTTGATCACTTCGTTGATACGCTCATTGGCCAATTCAACACTGCGGCGCAGTAACATGGAGCCCACGGCGTATACAGGTTGCAGGCGGCCGAGTATCTCCCAGTCCAGCGCCTCTCCATTCGTCACCGCCAGTTCCAGCATACCGAGCAGGTTATCTTCATGCAGGATGGGGCAAAGAATGAAACTCTTCACACCATGCAGCGGCAGATATTTCAGGAAAGGATACAATTCCACCGTCTGCCGCGTGACCTGCTGAATGGTGAGCGGTTGCATGTTGGCGGATAAATACGCCTGCAGCTGCTCGTACATAGCCACACGTTCTGTTTCATGGCGGGCGCTGGAAAAGATGATGCTCTGCGATACGTAGTTGTGCTCCAGCACGCTTTTGTTATTGACCTTGAGGAACGGAATGAGGTTCGCATTCAGGTCAGCACGACCAATCAATGTTTTAAGGTACTCACGGGCCTGGCTATACGTTTTTGCTTCATTGTCCTTTCGGATATTCAGCACGAGATTCTTCATCCCCGTGATCACATGATCCTGCGTCACATCCGAGATAGTCCAGATCACAAAACCCTCCAGTGCAAAGTGCTCCAGGGGGAGCATCCGTTGCAGATCAGCCAGATTCTGTTTCCTGAAATCCGTGGAGCAAATGTTATCGCAATTCAGCGGCGGCAGATCGCCTTTCGGTTTTACATCTACAAAACGAGCGTCTACATTGACCTTAATGTATTTCTCCAACCCGGTTTCGGGGTTTACGACATTGTGGATAAGCTCGTTGTCATATTTGACCGGCACATTGTATACACGTTCCAGGATCAGCTTGTACAACCAGGTCAGCTTATCCTTCTTCATTTTCTCCTCCGAAATGCCCTGTGGCACGGCCGCCAGCTCGTCCCCGTCTTTCGAGAATATTTGTTTAAAACGTTCTGAATAGTAGAATATCGCGAAGCGATAAGGAACCCCTATCCCGTAAATATCCTTTGAATCGTCCATCGTTACGGGAAAAACGGTCGCTGTCAGCAGGTCCAGGTACTCCTGGAACCGGGTGATGTCCGCATCTTCTCTCAGCGGTTGCAACAGTTCCGGATTGCTCTCAAAGTGCCGCGCGATCTCTGCAAAGTAGTCGGCACGGGCTCCCTTCGTTTGCGCGGCCTTCTCTTTCACGAAGCGGATGAAGGGCACGAACGAAATATGACTATCGATCTGATGATCTTCCCTGAATAAACGCGGGTGTGCAGTTAATATCTTCATAAAAAACCCTAAAAATAAAGCGACAGGTGACAGTGCAGGATAACTGAGGTGTGAGGTATGTGCAAAGTTAGGGGTTTTCCGTATCCAAAACGCGATCGGGGTCCGGAAGGGCATAAAAATAGGAAATGCCGGCGTCTGCATCGTCAAAGCTCACCGGCTGCCGGTGGCGGTACTTCTCAAAATAGGCGCAAAGCCCGAAATCGCCGGCACAGCAAAGGGTATGAAAGCTGTAAAGTCCCAGCAACAGCACTTTCCCGTTTGCCGGCACCCACCAGAACCCGATAACGCACAGCAGGGAGATCACTACGAAAGGCGCCATGGCAATGTACCGGAACTGCCGGTAACCAACTACAAAAGCGTGGGCCACGGCATAGAACATGAAATACCGCCAGATCACGCCATAGCGCACATCTTTGGCGCCATACCTGCGGAACATCCATCCGTGGATCATTTCATGCAGAGGCACCAGCAGAAAAGTAGCAGGGATACCGGCCAGCAACCATCCGCAGAAGGGGAGGAATGCAAATGCATCTGTAGAAAACCAGTATAGCAAAATGGCCGCCACACCAAGGAGAAAAAAGAGCCACAACAGCCGTGCATAGCGGTTGCGAGCCTTCAGGCCTTCGCGCAGCGGAATGATCAGTTCCCGGAAGCTGTACCGTCCCATCTCTTCATAGCCCTGGGCCCTGAGGGTATCGATCAGCTCGGTCATACGTTAAAGGGGGATTTCCACCTGGTTCTTCAGCAGGTCGTCGATCGTATCCCGCTTGCGGATCAGGTGGGCCTTGCCGTCTTTTACCAGCACTTCCGCGGGTTTGAGCCGGGAGTTGAAGTTGCTGGACATTTCAAAACCATAGGCACCCGCATTGTAGAACACGAGGTAATCGCCCTCGCGCACTTCATTGATCTTGCGGTCCCAGCCGAAAGTATCGGTTTCGCAGATGTTGCCTACAACTGTGTAGATGCGGTCTGTGCCTTTAGGATTGGAGATATTCTTGATGAGGTGGAAAGCATCGTAGAACATGGGTCGGATCAGGTGGTTGAAACCGGAGTTCACGCCTACAAAAACAGTGGCGGTGGTCTGTTTGATCACATTCGCTTTCACCACAAAGTACCCGCTCTGGCTCACGAGGAACTTCCCTGGCTCAAACCAGAGCTGTAACGGACGTTTGTAAGATTTCGCAAAATGATTGAAAGCATCGGTGAGTTTCTTACCAAGCAAATCGATGTCCGTTTCAGGATCACCCTGCTGGTAAGCTACCTTGAACCCGCTGCCAAGATCAATGAACTCGAGGTCCGGGAAGTGTTCGGTCATTTCAAACATGATCTCTACTCCGCGCAGAAACACATCCACATCCTTGATCTCTGACCCGGTGTGCATATGCAACCCGGTCACTTTCAGCTTGGTGGATTTCACGATCCGCTCGATGTGACGCAGTTGGTGAATGGATATACCGAATTTGCTGTCCACATGCCCGGTAGATATCTTGAAGTTCCCCCCGGCCATGATGTGCGGGTTGAGGCGGATGCAAATGGGATAGCTGCCGCCGAACCTGTTCCCGAACTGTTCGAGGATGGAAATATTGTCGATGTTGATATTGACGCCGTAGTCTTTAGCGGCGATGATCTCCTGCAGGTCCACACAATTGGGCGTGAACAGGATATTCTTCGGATCGAAACCAGCTTTAAGTCCCAGCTGTACTTCCTGAATGGATACTGTATCCAGTCCGCATCCGATGGAATTGATATACCGAAGCACGTTGATGTTCGTGAGGGCCTTGCAGGCATAGAAAAAACGCGCATCCGCCTTACTGAAGGCTTTTTGTAGCTTTTCGTACTGTATTTTGATCTTTTCTGCATGATACACATATACCGGTGTACCAAACTCTTCCGCCACTTTCACCAGGAAATCGGCGCTGAGAACATCGCTTTGCTTGGCCATTGTTTCGAATAAATTGAATGTGCGAAAATAATAAGAATTTAATCTTCCTGCATAAAATCATCCAGATCGCGGCGTTCCTTTTTGGTAGGCCGCCCGATCTTGCTGGGGCGTTTACCGGTGTGGAAGCTGGCAGCCACCCGGTGATTGAACTGCTGATCGCCCTCAGGCGTAACGTCCAGGTAATACTTGATGGCCTCCGTATATTGCTGACGGTTAGCCAACAAGCCGGTCACTTCTATCTTCCATTTCCTGGCTTCCGTCTTTACTTCATACTGGTCCCCGATATTAACGGTCCTGGCCGCCTTCACGGCCGCACCGTTCATTTTTACTTTTCCGCTATCACAGGCAGCGGCCGCCTGCGTGCGGGTTTTGAATATGCGGATCGCCCAGAGGTACTTGTCCAGGCGCAGTTTCTCAGTGTTCATATCCTCAAAATTACGAATTAGAATTGCGCGGAGTTCGTATATTTCGCATTAGAAGTTTCGCTTATCATGAAAAAGAATCATTTGCTCTATCCTTTGATCATCGGCGTATTTGCCGCGCTCATCTGGCTGATCATTGCACAGGGAGAACGGCTGCTGCAACATGACGGTGCTTTAGCTCCTGCAGGCGCCGGCGGTGGCATGCTTTCGGAAGTAGCCCATCATGCGCAGCAACCGCTGAGTATGCTGTTGTTACAGATCATCCTGATCCTTTGTGTATCGCGGCTCTTCGGGTATGCAGCACGACTGGTCAGGCAACCTGCTGTGGTGGGCGAGATCATTGCCGGCATTGTGCTCGGCCCCTCTCTCTTTGGCTGGATATGGCCGGAAGGTATGAAGACCATCTTCCCCACAGGCTCACTGGGCAACCTGCAGTTCCTCAGCCAGATCGGGCTGGCGTTCTTCATGTTTATCGTAGGGATGGAGCTGGATATCAGCAAGATCAGGCAAAAGGCGCAAGACGCCGTGATGATCAGCCATGCGAGCATTATCATTCCGTTCTTCCTGGGCGTTTGCCTGGCCTTTTTCACCTACCGGCAGTTCGCGCCGGCTAACGTCGGTTTTCTTTCTTTCGCCCTGTTTATGGGCATCGCCATGAGCATCACCGCTTTTCCCGTGCTGGCGCGGATTGTGCAGGAGCGGGGATTGACGGGCACACCGTTGGGCACGATGGCCATTACCTGCGCCGCAGCGGACGATATCACTGCATGGTGTATCCTGGCCGTGGTAGTAGCAATCGCTAAAGCCGGCGGGATCCTCAGTGCGCTGATGACCATTGCACTGGCGCTGGTGTTTGTGCTGGCCATGCTGATGGTGATACGGCCGTGGCTACGCAGGAGGATGGCATTATTGAACGGTACGAAAACCAAGGTGGCGCTGGGTTTCTTTGTGCTCCTGATCGCAGGATACCTGGCGGAACTGATCGGTATACATTTGTTGTTCGGAGCTTTCCTCGCAGGTGTGATCATGCCGGCGGAAGCGAATATCAAGCAGATATTGACAGATAAACTGGAGGATGTGAGCGTGCTGATCCTGCTCCCTGTCTTCTTTGCCTTTACCGGCCTGCGTACACAGATCGGTTTACTCAACGATCCGCAACTCTGGGCAGTGTTCGGAGCGATCATGCTGGTGGCGGTTTCCGGCAAATTTGCGGGATCTGCGCTTACGGCGCGACTGGTAGGGCAGCCCTGGCCCGAGGCATTGTCTATCGGCGCCCTCATGAACACCCGCGGCCTTATGGAACTCGTGGTGTTAAACATCGGGTACGACCTTGGCATCCTCAACCCACAGGTCTTTGCTATGCTGGTGTTGATGGCCCTTGCCACTACTTTCATGACAGGACCCTTGCTGGATGCGATCCATCATTACAGTCATGCCAAAGCGCAACACAGAGTGATGCCATAAAAAAGAAAGAGGCCCGTGCGACGGACCTCTTTCTTTTTCTGCATATTTTGCAATGATCACTTTTTCTTTTTTGTTCCCTTTCCTTTCCTGCTCTTGTGCTTGCTGCTGTGATGATGCCCTTTCTTTTTCACGATCTCTTTCTTCTTCGGGTTCTCGTTCACTTCCGGCCGTTTAACAGGCGCAGGGAAACGGGATTTATCCACAGTAGAAGCTTTGTCGTCCAGGGTCAGTTGTAAGGATTCCTTCAGTATCTCTTCTTTCTCGGACTGGAACGTTTTCATTTTTTCTTTCGGGATGCGCAGATCATAGCTGCCGGTTTCTCCGGCGAGTGCCTGTGCAAACCCGGGGTTCAGGCGTTCCAGTTCGTTCGGTTCTATGGACAGTTTCTTCGCGATCGCTTCCATCCGGTATTTACCGCTGATATTGAACACTACGGTATTATACAGGTCCTCGTCCGTCAGCGGAGTGGCTTTCCTGAACTCAGGAGCGGCGCTCAGCCTTGCACCGGGGGCTACTGCATAATTGTCGCCCACACCGAAGAAGTTGTTGAAACGATCGAGGATGTAGCCGGTAGCGATGAATTTGTACACGTGGTTGCGGGATTCCGCGGGCAGGAAGTACTGGATACCCCAGAAATCATTCCTTCCGCTGATCTTCTGTGCGCGTTGCACACCGCCGGCGCCGCAATTGTAAGCGGCTACCACCAGTAACCAGTCATCAAACTGCTCGTATAATTCGTTGAGATATTTGGCAGCTGCCACAGTGGATTTGTAGAAATCCTTACGCTCATCCACTTTTCTGCCTACGTTCAGGCCGAAGATCTTAGCGGTACCGCTCATGAATTGCCACATCCCTACGGCGCCAACGCGGGAGCGGGCGTTGTAGGACATACCGGATTCGATCACCGCCAGGTATTTCATTTCTTCCGGAATGCCATGATCGGTAAATACCTTTTCTATCATGCCGAAATAAGGCGCCGCTTTATCCACCATTACTGCGAGGTGTTCGCTGTAGCGGGTAGCGTAATCGTTCACATATCCGGAGATGTAGTGATTATCCATTTGCTCGTACACCTTGGGGCTGCGTACGGGCGTAGCGGGCATGGTCTGTGCACCTTGTTTCACAGCTGCGGATGCAGCGGAAACGTGCACCGCTGTGTCTTTGGGAAGGTGAGCGGTCCTCTTAAGGGTCACCGAGGTATCGGCGGGCGTTTCCTGTACGGAAACGGCCATCTCCTTAGGGCCCTTATCACTGGCAGCGAGAACACTCGTCGTTCCCCCCAAAGCCGGTAATAAGAGTAATAAAAAGACTTTCGTCATACACTGATGTTTGTTTTATACTATGTTTACTTGTTGCTCTTGCAACATGTTGTGTGCTATCTGTAACAAGTTCCCTTCGTCAAACTCCTTCGTGATGATCTGTACGCCGTAAGGCATTCCGTTTGAATGCCGGTGCAAAGGTACTGAAATCGCCGGTACGCCGGTCAGGTTGGCCAAAACGGTATAAATGTCGGCCAGATACATGGCAATCGGATCTTCCATTTTCTCTCCGATCCGGAATGCCGTGGAAGGTACCGTAGGCAGCAGGATAGCGTCATATTCCGCCAGGATGCTTTGCATCTTCTCCACCACCAGCCTTCTTACCTGCTGGGCTTTGGTGTAATAAGCATCGTAATAGCCCGCGCTCAGTACAAAAGTGCCCAGTAAAATACGGCGTTTTACCTCTTTTCCAAAACCTTCTGACCGGCTTTTTTTGTAAAAATCGGTCAGGTCCAAATTCTTCCCGGGAGTACGGTAACCGTACTTCACCCCGTCGAACCGGCTCAGGTTACTGGAGGCTTCTGCCGTGGTCAGAACATAATAGGCCGCCACTACATAGTCCAGGTAATCGAAATTCACCCCTTCTACGGTGTGACCTTCGGATTTCAGTTGTTCAAAGAAGCTTTCGTATCCCGCCCGCATCTCGGCATCGAGGCCTTCATGATGCAAAGCGTCTTTTAAATACGCAAATTTCCGGTTTTTATTGTGCCGGAGATACGCTTGATAATCAGGGACTTCACTTTGGGACGCGGTACTGTCGTAAGCGTCCGGTCCTGCCATGATTTGTAGAACCAAGGCCACATCTGCAATATTCACGCCAAAAATCCCGATCTGATCAAAAGAAGAGGCATATGCAATCAACCCATGGCGGGAGATCCTGCCATAGGTCGGTTTCAAGCCTACAATACCACAAAAATCGGCCGGCTGGCGTACGGAGCCGCCGGTGTCGCTGCCAAGACTCACCTGGCAAAGCCCTGCCTGCACGGCCACCGCGGAACCACCGGAGGAACCTCCCGGCACACGGGTATTGTCCAAAGCGTTCAATACTTTCCCGTATGCGGAATTCTCGTTGGTGGAACCCATGGCGAACTCATCACAATTAAGGCGCCCGATGATGATGGCGCCTTCCCTGATGAGCCGTTCCACGGCCGTAGCAGAAAAGAGGGACGTGAATCCCTCCAGTATTTTCGAGGCCGCCGTTACAACGTGGCCTTTGTAGCATATTACATCCTTAATACCCACTACCACACCGGCCAACCGGCCCGGGCGCTCTCCGCGATATATCTGTGCATCCAGCGCTCGCGCCTGTTCAAGGGCTTCATCGGTAAATACTTCCAGGTATGCATTGAGATGCCGGGACTGCTCAATCCGGTCAAGGTACATGCGTACTGTGGACTCGCAGGTCGTTTTTCCGGCATACAACGCCTCATGAAAAGACGATATACTGCTGAATTCAGTCAAACCCAAACCAGTTTAAATCTTACAATGGGAGATCTCTACAAAAATCGGACGTCCTCTACTCTCTTAGTTGTTGCTCTTGGTATCGGAATCTCTCATGCCTTCTTCTACCTCACGGCGCACGTTATCTTTCGCATCTTTGAACTCACGGATGCCTTTACCCAGGCCACGCATCAGTTCAGGGATCTTTTTGCCACCAAACAGGAGCAATACCACCAGCGCGATCAGGAGCAGTTCAGTCATACCGAGTTCTTGGAAGAGTAAAAGCGGTGATTTAACAAAAATTGCAGTCATTTCTCAGTTTTTATAATGTTTAGCTAACAAAGATAGATATTAATTCGGGCTTTTTCAATCTTCCACAGGCACTTTAATTAACTTTTAAGAAAACAAGAACGGGAGCCCGCCGGGCCCCCGTCATCACTAATTTCCCTGTATTTATACTAAACCCTTTTTTCCTTGATACGTGCAGCTTTACCCTGACGGTCACGCAGGTAGTACAGCTTAGCCCTTCTAACCTTACCCACTTTATTCAGTACAATAGAGTCGATGTTCGGAGAATATAAAGGGAACAGCCTTTCCACGCCTACTCCGTCGGAGATCTTACGCACAGTGAAAGAAGCTGTGAAACCGGTACCCTGGATCTTTACCACATCCCCTTTGAAGGATTGGATACGCTCCTTGTTACCTTCCACAATCTTATAGTTAACGGTGATATTGTCACCGGCTTTAAACTTCGGATATTCCTTGTTGGCAGTCAGCTGCTCGTGAACAAAAGAAATTGCGTTCATCTTTCAATTATTTATGGGACGGCAAAGGTAAGGAAGAATATCCAAAAACCAAGACCTTTTCCCGGTTTTTAAAAAAATAAATAGGTCAGTCGTGTTTCAACAGGTCGGGGCGGCGTTCCCGGGTCCTTTTCAGCGCCTCCTCGTGCCGCCATTCTTCGATCTTCCGGTGATCCCCGCTCATGAGCACAG
Organism: Chitinophaga niabensis; assembly: GCA_017849435.1. GTDB lineage: Bacteria > Bacteroidota > Bacteroidia > Chitinophagales > Chitinophagaceae > Chitinophaga > Chitinophaga niabensis_A. Next base: position 24,320 of record JAFIGY010000014.1, on the reverse strand, counting down.
CCGGCACTTTCCAGCCCCGGAACTCCTCCGGGCGGGTATATACCGGGGGAGCCAGGAGGTTGTCCTGGAAGGAATCGAACAGTGCGGAGGTTTCATCATTGAGCACTCCGGGCAACAGTCTCCCGATAGCATCTACCAATACGGCAGCGGCCAGCTCCCCGCCGGACAGCACAAAATCCCCGATGGAGACCTCCATGGTCACAAAATGTTCCCGCACCCGCTCATCAATCCCCTTATAATGTCCGCAGATCAGGAGCAGGTTGCCTTTGAGGGACAGCCGGTTAGCCATTTTCTGGTTGAAAGTGGCGCCATCCGGGGTCAGATAGATAACCTCGTCGTAGGTGATCTCCTTTTGCAGCGCCTCAATGGCATTCACCAGCGGCTCTATCATCATCACCATCCCTGCTCCGCCACCGAACTGATAGTCGTCCACCTGGTTCTGACGCAGGTTGGAGTACTGCCGGAGGTGATGCACGTTCACTTCCAGTAAGCCCTTGCTCCGCGCGCGTTTCATGATAGAATGCGCAAAAGGGCTTTCCAGCAGTTCTGGCAATACGGTAATGATATCTATCCGCATAGGAATTGTTTTGATTAGTCCAAATATACGTCCAGCAAGCCTTCCGGCAGCTCAATGTGTACGATCTGCTGCTTCTTGTCCACTTTCAGCAGGGTTTGCTCATTCAGGGGCAGCAGCAGTTCTTTCTCCCGGAAGGTGACCTTGGCCAGCACCTGCAGCGGCATTTCGATGATCTCTTCGATCTCTCCAAGCGGCCCCTGCTGTTTGTCTTCCACTTTGTAGCCTAAAAGGGACAGCGGGGCGGACGCGGATGCCAGGCCTTTGAAGTCCTTCTCCTCCAGGTAGATCCCCTTCTGCAGCAGTCTCCTCGCCTCCTCCCGGGTATTCACCCCTTCCAGCTTGAGATAGATATGCTCGTGGTCTTTGGCTTTGGCTTTTTCTACAAAAAAAGGCAGGAAGCTGTTCTTCCGCTCTTCGATGAATACGGCCGTTACATCTTTCAATGCCGTCCGCTTCCCCAGGCTGTGCCGGAGGATCAGTTCTCCCTCCGTACCATAAGTAGCGGAGAGCTTCCCGATATGAAAGTAATTGGCCATGATGGGATGCCGGTTAAAAAGCAAAAAGGGAATCTTTGCGAACAAATCTTCCCTTTTTGAAATATGATGTGTGAAACATTATGCTTCAGCGCCACCTTCGCCTTCAGCGGAAGGAGCGGCAGGAGCATCTTCTACTTTTCTTACAACAGGCGTAGCTGTACGGGCAGCTCTCTTCTGGTGCTCACGACGGGCGGACACTTTTTCTTCGTGATCTGCCTGCCATTGCTCGAATTTGGTATAAGCCGTAGGCTCATCGAACAGGCCGAGCTTCACCCCTCTCAGGAGGTGTTTCAGGTAAAGTACACCTTTGAAAGAAAGGATCCTTCTAACAGTATCGGTAGGTTGTGCACCTTTCTGCAGCCAGCGCAACGCTTTCTGCGTATCGATGTTGATAGAAGCCGGTACGGTCAAAGGATTGTAGGTACCGATTTTCTGGATGAATTTACCATCCCTGGGCGCGCGGGCGTCTGCCACAACAATAAAGTAAAAAGGTCTCTTTTTCGCGCCGTGTCTCTGTAATCTGATCTTTACTGGCATAAATAAGTCGAATTATTTTTTGCGAGTGGTTAAAAAATTTTGTTTCTATATTGGGGGAGCAAATGTAGCGCATAAATTCAAAATGCCCAAATTTTTTCAATTGACAATTATGAATTACGAATTACGAATTGATTTATAAAAATTTACAAATTACGAATTGGTATTTTCAACAAAACAGGCAAATGAATCCGCACCGATCTTCCATTCGCAATTGATAATTCTTAATTCCCCTACCCTCTCGTCTTCATTCCCCTTGCGCCACCCGGCATTTTGTTCATCATCTTCATCATTCCCCGCATCTGCTCAAACTGCTTCATGAACTGGTTCACATCCTGTATCTCTTTGCCGGCCCCTTTCGCGATCCGCTTACGGCGACTGCCGTCTATCAGGTCCGGGTTGGCCCTTTCGGAGGGGGTCATGGAATTGATCATCGCCTCGATGCCCTTGAAGGCGTCGTCGCTGATGTCCAGGTCCTTAACAGCCTTGCCTACACCGGGGATCATGCCCAGCAGGTCCTTGATGCTGCCCATCTTCTTGATCTGCTGTAACTGTTCTTTGAAATCGTCGAAATCGAACTGGTTCTGGCGGATCTTCTTCTCGAGCTTCTTGGCCTGTTCTTCATTGAACTGCTCCTGCGCCCGCTCTACGAGGGTGGTGATATCACCCATGCCGAGGATACGCTGGGCCATACGTTCCGGATAGAATACATCAAGCGTATCCAGCTTTTCGCCCATGCTCACGAACTTGATGGGCTTCTGTACGGTATACTTGATGGTGAGGGCCGCACCACCTCGGGTATCGCCATCCAGCTTGGTGAGCACCACCCCGGAGAAATCCAGCCGGTCATTGAAGGCCTTGGCGGTATTCACCGCATCCTGACCGGTCATGGAGTCCACCACGAACAGGATTTCCTGCGGCTTCACTGCAGTTTTCACATTGGCCACCTCGGTCATCATCGCCTCATCCACAGCCAGACGGCCGGCGGTATCCACGATCACAACATTATATCCTTTGGCTTTCGCCTCTTTCACGGCATTCTCCGCAATCTGCACGGCATTCTTGTTCTCCGGCTCGCTGTAAACATCCACATCTATCTGACCGCCCAGCACCTTCAACTGGTCGATCGCCGCAGGACGGTAAATGTCCGCCGCCACCAGCAAGGGTTTCTTGTTCTTCTTCGTCTTGAGGAAATTGGCCAGCTTTCCGGAAAAGGTGGTCTTACCGGAACCCTGCAGCCCCGCAATCAGGATCACGGTAGGATTGGTTGTTTTCAGATCCAGTTCCACCTCCGTATTCCCCATCAGCTCCGCCAACTCATCCTTTACGATCTTGACCATGAGCTGGCCGGGTGAAATGGCGGTGATCACCTTTTCGCCCAGGGCCTTATCCTTTACTTTATCGGTAAATTCCTTTGCTATCTTGTAGTTCACGTCCGCGTCCACCAAAGCCCTGCGAATCTCCTTCACCGTAGTGGCGATATTGATCTCCGAAATGCGTCCTTCCCCTTTCAGCTGTTTGAAGGCCGACTCGAGCCGTTCCGATAATGATTCAAACATGTTGTTTGTATGTTGATGATTCCAATAAAAAATGGTGAATAACCGTATTCACCATTCGGACTGCAAAAATAGCGTTTCTTTTAACAAGAAGAGACGCAAAGTATGCGCCTCTTCTTAATTTTTTTATGCTTCAGACAGCTTTTCGTATAGATCAGCCTCCCAGGTAGTTGCGGAGTAGCTTGCTCCGGGAGGTAGTACGCAGCTTAGTGATGGCTTTATCTTTGATCTGGCGCACCCTTTCGCGGGTGAGGCCAAATTTTTCACCGATATCTTCGAGGGACATGGGATGTTCCACACCGATGCCGAAATAGAGCATGATCACATCTTTCTGGCGGTCGGTGAGCGTAGAGAGCGAACGTTCGATCTCGCGGCGGAGGGAATCATGATGATCCAGCTCTTCATCCGCGCTAACAGCATTCGGATTTTCGAGCACATCCAGAAGGGAATTGTCTTCCCCGTCAATAAAGGGTGCATCCATGGATACATGGCGGGCGGCCACACCGAGGGTGGCTTCCACTTCTTCTGTATTGATCTCGAGGATGGTGGCGAGCTCGTCGGGAGAGGGTTCCCTTTCAAACTCCTGTTCCAGTTGGGAATATGCCTTGCTGATCTTGTTGGAGAGGCCCACTTTGTTCAGCGGAAGACGTACGATACGGGATTGCTCTGCCAGTGCCTGGAGGATAGATTGACGAATCCACCAAACGGCATAGGAGATGAACTTGAAACCACGGGTTTCATCAAAACGCTGGGCTGCTTTGATAAGGCCAAGGTTGCCTTCGTTGATCAGATCACTGAGGGATAAGCCCTGGTTCTGATATTGTTTAGCAACGGAAACCACAAAGCGCAGGTTCGCTTTTGTAAGTTTCTCCAAAGCACGCTGGTCACCCTGTTTGATGCGGATAGCCAGGTTCACTTCTTCTTCCGGCGTAATGAGATCCACTTTGCCGATCTCCTGCAAGTACTTTTCTAACGACTGAGACTCACGATTGGTGATCGACTTCGTGATTTTGAGTTGGCGCATTGACATAGCACGGGAACAGTTACAGGTTAAAAAAAAGTTAATTTAGAAGAATGCTAGACAAAAATAACTTTTTTTAGATACCTCCCAAAAAAAACTTCTTATTATTGAAACCTTTTTAAGCTAAATCGATTGTTGTCGATATGTTTGCAAGACTTATAGTTATTTCACAAAAGCTGACGTTCTTTTCACATGTAATCATTGTATCTTTTCGGCGAAACTGCCAGGAACCGGGGCATATATAAGCAAGAAAGATCATATTTCAAAATATAATCACACGTGAAAATGAAGGAGTTAACCGGTTCGAAAAAACAGGAAATTTATTTTGATAGAATAAATAATTTTCTATAATTGCAGGCAGATGGTTTTGATTATTTAATTTATACTGAGCGATGTCAAAGAAAGTGCAATATGAGTTAGAATATCCGGTACGGTGCTCTCCAAGTATCCTATATGAATTTCTATCCACCCCGGCAGGCCTGCAGGAATGGTTTGCAGATAAAGTAGATTTCAGAGATAATGTTTTCTCTTTTTCCTGGAACGGATCGGCGGAAGAAGCAGAAGTACTGGAACAGGAAGAAGACGAGTTTATACGTTTACGTTGGCTCCATGCTCCCAAAGGAGAATACTTCGAATTCAGGATCCAGATATCTGAAGTGACGAACATGACCATACTCGTGATCAGGGATTTTGCAGAAAAGAAGGAAGTGGCGGATCAGAGTCAGCTTTGGGACTACCAGATCAAAGATCTCTTTCACCGTATCGGCAACTAAACCTGTTCCTCCCCTTTCAGCATACCCAGCAGCGATGCGTAACCGGCTACCGCATAGGGTATTATTTTTTCCCAGACTGATAAGTCGTACCGCTTTGCCAGCTTCACAAATGGCTTTTGGAGCAGGCTTCCCCACTGTTCCGGTGTAAGCGAAGCGATGGTGCGGTAATTATCTGCTTCAAAGTGATGCTGCCAGGGATCATCCTGTACACAAACGTGCCAGTGATCCGCTGCCAGTCTTTCCTGTGCCTGTACCAGTGCAGACTTGTATTGTTCCAGCGCCTCTCCCGCCAGGTGCAGTGTGATGCTGAAAAAACGTCCCCACCAGAAAAAAGTGCGGCAGGCAAAGATGCTGTCACGGCCAAACAGCCGGGGATAGTCGAGGATCACGTAGGGCAGCCCAAGGTATTGCTCACCTTTGGATATTTTGGCGGACTGTGCATTGGGCAAAGGGAAACCCCTCACCCCCACATCCCCTTCCATCGCCACGTGCAACGCACCGAACAAATAAAAAACCTTTTCAATAATGCGATTCTTGGCCAGCAACCAGTCCGCATCCATAACGATCCGCTGCTCTGCGGAATGAAGCGTATACCTGTCCATATTCAATAAATTAACGCTTTTTTGAGACGATACCTGCTACGAGCTACCGCGATTCGTGTTAACTTTGTGCATTCAGGATATAAAAGTATATTGAATATCAGTTAGTTTTACATTTTTTAATTTTATTTTCATTCACCGGTTGTGAAGAAACTCGATAAACTCATCATAAAAACCTTCTTCGGACCCTTTGTGGTTACCTTTTTCGTGACCTTTTTCGTACTTATCATGCAGTTTGTATGGAAGTACATCGACGACCTGGTGGGCAAGGGGCTGGACACACCCGTGATCGTGGAACTGCTGGTATATACGAGCGTGGGGCTGATCCCGCTCGCCCTTCCGTTGGCGGTATTACTGTCCTCCATCATGACCTTCGGTAATCTCGGGGAAAGTTTTGAACTGGTGGCGATCAAATCCGCCGGTATTTCCCTGGTACGCTTCATGCAGCCGCTGCTGTTCTTCTCAACAGGCGTGGCCGTTATGGCCTTCCTGATCTCCAACTATGTGATTCCCGTGGCCAACCTGCGCGCCAAATCCCTGTTGTACGACATCACGAAATCAAAGCCTGCATTCAATATCAAGCAGGGCGTGTTTTATAAAGACCTCGAGGGATACGTGATCAAAGTCGCCAAAAAAGATCCGGATAACAAGACCATTCACCAGGTGATCATCTACGAACGGCAACAGGGTGTTAAGGAAGAACGGTTGATACTGGCGGAAAAGGGGGTGATGGAACTTTCCCCTGATAACAAGTACCTGTATTTCACATTGGAGAATGGCTGGCGATATGAGGATAAAGGAGGCATGCGCAGCAGCAGCAATAATGAACTGATACGATTGGGTTTCAAGAAATACAAAAAGCCTTTCGACCTTACAGACCTTGCGCTCAAACGCTTGCCGACAGACGTTTTTGCCGGCAACCAGCAAATGCTCAATGTCCGGCAGCTGGACCTCGCGCTGGACTCCCTGAGAAAAGTGGATTCCGTTTACGGACGTACCGTGAATGCCTATGTGACCACCCGCTATCCCTTCTACAAGTGGAAAGATACCGGCTGGCTGGCAGCTGCGCCGCCTTTGAAAACAAAATCCTTTTATGAAAGCATTCCGGAGAAATCCCGGCGGTATGTGGTGGAGCGGGCGGAATCCAGTATACGGGACGCAGAAAGTGCTTTGAATTCCACAGCAAAAGACTATGCGGACAATTTCGGCCGTATCTCGCTCTTCAAAGTGGAGTGGCAGCGGAAATTCTCACTGGCGGCGGCCTGCATCGTATTATTCCTGATCGGCGCACCGTTAGGCTCTATCATCCGTAAAGGCGGATTGGGTACGCCATTGGTCTTTGCCGTTATATTCTTTGTGATATTCAACATATTCTTTATGTTGGGCGAGAAGATGGCGAGAAAGGATGTAATGGCCTCCTGGAGCGGGATGTGGCTGGCCAATGCGGTGCTGCTCCCCATTGCGGGGTTCCTCGTGTACAAAGCCATGAATGATTCCCAGCTGTTCAACAAGGAATTCTATTTCAGAGCCTGGCAGAATGCCAGGAAATATATACGGAAGCGGCGCACGAAACATGAAATAAGCGCGTAAACGATGCCTGCGCTGTATTTTACGGACCTACAACTGAACGATACATGTTAAAGACATTGGCAACATTGATACAAAAGAACCGGTATTTCTTTATTCCTTTCTTCCTGTGGGTGATCGTGGGCGGCATATTGCTGCTCCTGTACACGAAAGATCAACTGTTCCTCGCCGTCAATGGCGTGCACAATCCTGTAGCGGATGTGCTCGTAACGGGCAGCACTTATCTGGGAGATGGTACCGCTTTTGGCGTGCTGCTGGCCGTTTTTCTGTGTATGCGCCGCTGGCGCCTCTTCTTTATAGGTGCATCTTCCCTGTTACTGGTAACGCTCATCGTGCAAAGCGCCAAACATTATTTCAACGATCCCCGGCCCATCGCCTATTTCCCGGATACTTCCATATTGCATACCGTGAGCTGGATCAGTGTGCACAGCAGCCTGAGCTTCCCTTCCGGGCATACTTCCACAGCCTTTGCCATGTGCTGTTACATCGCGCTGATCTGGAACCGGAAAAAAGCAGGCCTTTTGCTTTTTCTTATCGGGCTGACCACCGCGCACTCCAGGCTGTACCTCAGCCAGCATTTCTTCGCGGACGTGTATGCGGGCAGCATTATCGGCACCTGTTGCAGCACGCTCATTTACTGGTTGTTCGAATATAAAAAAAGTCAGACACCGGGTACCAGTTCCCTGCATAACAGCGTTATTAGTCCGCCTGCCAGTGCCGTATAAACGGACAGGCGGTATATTACTACATATTTTTACGGTTTCTTTTGCGAACTTAGCGCTTCCTTATTTCAACGTAACGAGAGAAGCTAAAATCTGTACATCCTGATGAAATATCTGTTGATAGCCATCATAGCAGCCCTGTTATTCATTCCGTTCCTTGGTGCGGTGCACCTGTTCGACTGGGATGAGATCAATTTTGCCGAAGCCGCGCGGGAAATGATCGTAACCGGAAATTATTCGCAGGTGCAGATCGATTTTGCGCCTTTCTGGGAAAAGCCGCCCCTGTTCATCTGGCTGCAGGCCGCAAGCATGAATATTTTCGGGGTGAATGATTTTGCTGCCCGTTTTCCCAATGCGGTGATCGGGATCGTGACGTTGCTGACCTTCTATCATATCGGCAAAAAACAGGTGGATGAAAAGTTCGGGCTTTGGTGGGCATTGGTGTACGCCGGCTCCTGGCTGCCGCATTTCTATTTCAAATCCGGCATTATCGATCCAACCTTCAATTTTTTCATTTTCCTGGCGGTTTACTTTGCTTATCGTATCGGGTATGCCGGGAAACCTTCCCGTGCAGCCATCTTCAGCGGTATCTGCCTTGGCCTGGCGGTGCTCACTAAAGGTCCCGCTGCCATCATCATCGCCGTATTGGCACTGCTGGTGTACTGGGTGTATAACAAATTCCGCATCTACATCAAACTGCTGCATCTCCTGCTGATCGTGCTGTTTGCCTTCCTTACCACCTCGCTTTGGTTCGGCTATGAAATCATTGCGCATGGCTGGTGGTTCGTGAACGAATTCGTGATCTATCAATGGCGCCTGTTCAGCACGCCGGATGCAGGCCACGGCGGACCTTTCTTCTATCACTGGGTCGTGCTGCTGATCGGATGTTTCCCGGCCAGCGTCTTCCTGCTAAGCTATCTGCAGACCGCCCGCACCAAATCCATCTACCTGCAACAACCCAACGAAGTAAGGGATTTCAGAACCTGGATGTGGATACTCTTCTGGGTAGTGCTGCTCCTGTTCTCCATTGTGAAAACCAAGATCGTGCATTACTCTTCCCTGTGCTACTTCCCGTTGAGTTACCTCGCCGCGCTGCAGGTCTACCGCCTGGTGGAAGGAAAGTTCATGCTGAAGAAATGGAACATCTCCATCATCCTCGTGATCGGGCTCATATTGGGACTGGCCATCGGATTGCTGCCGCTGGTGGGCGTTTACAAGCATGAATTGATTATGCACATCGGGGACGAGTTCGCGAAAGCCAACCTGCAGGCAGACGTTCCTTTCAGCATCGGAGAAACCGCCTACGGTGCTGTTTATATGATATTGGTGATCGTGGGTTGTGTGTTGCTTTTCAATAAAAAGGTACGGCAGGGACTGTTATGCCTTTTCATCAGCACCATCCTGATGATACAGGTGACCGTGCTGCATTTTGTGCCCAAGGTGGAGCGCTTCTCGCAAGGTGCTGCTATCGACTACTTCCGGTCATTTATTGGGAAAGACGTGTACGTGATGCCTTTGGGGTATTTCAGCTACGCGCATCTTTACTATACCCGGAAACAACCTTCTGCCAATCCTGAATACTACAAAGGGAAAGAAGAATGGCTCCTGAACGGCCGGATAGACAAACCCGCTTACTTCATCTGCCGGATCACGGATAGTGCGCCGTACAAAGCTCACCCCAACCTGGAGGTGATCGGGGAAAAGAACGGGTTTGTGTTCTTCAAACGAAAGAATTAAGCGAACAGGGTGCAGCTGTGAAAGCAACACCCCGTTCCTGCACTATCTCTTCATGGCTGCGTCATAACGCTTTTCCACTTCGTTCCAGTTCACCACATTCCAGAAAGCCGCAATATAATCCGGGCGTTTGTTCTGGTGCTTGAGATAATAGGCATGTTCCCAAACATCCAGTCCGAGGACAGGCGTACCTGTTTCCTTCACCAGTTCTTTCATCAGGGGATTGTCCTGATTAGGCGTAGAGGTGATTGCCAGTTTGCCATCTGTACCTACAATAAGCCATGCCCAGCCAGAACCGAAAACGCCTTTGGCTGCATCGCTGAATTTTTTCTGAAAATCGTCCCAGCTTCCGAAAGCGGTAGTGATCGCTTTATTCAGTTTTGCGGAAGGTGTTGTTTTCTGAGGGCTCAGCAGGGTCCAGAACAGGCTGTGGTTGTAGTGGCCACCGCCATTGTTGCGGATAGCCGCTTCTTTGGCCGTAACGCGGGCGAGTATCTGCTCCAGGCTGAGACTTCCCAGTGGAGAATTGGCCAGGGCGTCGTTCAGATTCTTCACGTAAGCACCGTGGTGCTTGTCGTGGTGGATCTCCATCGTCAGTTTGTCGATATGCGGTTCCAGTGCGCCTGTGGCATATGGAAGGGGTGGCAGGGTGAAGGGTGCTTTCCCGTCCAGCAGGGTTTTATGCCCCTCAGCAGCAAATAATCCTTTCGGATCAGCCATAGCGGCGAGGCCTGCGAGGCCGGCCACTTTGAGGAATTCTCTTTTATGCATATGAAGTAGGATTAAGTGTACAAATCTAAAAGATAGCGGTTTAATTCCGCGCAAATTTTACACCAAGATACATCACACTTTTCAAAACATTATAAACTAGCACAATATGATGTTATTGCTATTTTTGTGCTTTCATTAAAATAATACGAAAGATTATAGTTTAATTTGAAATAAATTGCTATTTTACTTTTACTTTCATGTGTAGTTGTAGAATATTTAATCGTTTTTTCAAAAGATGAAGCTATTTATCCCAGGCTGCAGGCGCAGGCCTGCCGCGGCTTTAAAAGCTCCGGAAGCAGCCCTGTATTGTCTTCGCCGGCAACAAGGGCCGGCACTCGTCCATCCCCCATTGAACGTTGAATTATTTAGCTTACCTGCCTGACTGAGGAGGAGGGAGTTCTTATTTTTTAACTAACTATATATAAGATCGAACAATAACTGAACCGTTAGCCCTGGTGAAACGGTTTTAACTACGTATTTGAATCTTTTTTAAATTTTAATCAGACTGTAAAAAGAAGAGAGAAAAATGCGCTCTTCCGGCGGGGATGTTGAAAGTCCCGGTAAAATGAAGCATAGAGGCAGCATGAATATTCAGGAACGCATACGGCAGACGAAGCAAGGATCCATGACCTATTCCCCGGTTTTTTATCGTTTCAGGGAAAACAAGGAAGCGCTGCTGCAATTATTGGAGGAACATCCGGAGATCAGTGTGTATGATGAACTGGAATGTCAATTGAAAGAGTTGGTAAAGGGTCTGCATCCGGACCGAAGGCTGAGTGAACCGGAGATCAGTTCTGCCATTGCGGAACACCTTGGTGAAACATCCCTGGAAGCGTACGGTGTGTGGGTATATTACCCCTGGTCGGAAAAGCTGGTACATCTGCTGGATGAGCAGGAGTTCGTTGCCTTGCGCACTTCGCGCAACCTTCACAAGATCACGGTTAAAGAGCGGGAGTTGTTACAGCAAAAAAGGATCGGGGTGATCGGGTTGTCCGTCGGGCAAACGATTGCACTGACCCTGGCAATGGAGCGTATTGGCGGTGAGTTGCGGCTGGCGGATTTCGATACCGTGGAGCTGACTAATCTCAACCGGCTGCGGACCGGTCTTTATAACCTGGGCGTTCCCAAGGTGATCGTTGCTGCACGGGAGATCGCGGAGCTGGATCCGTATATAAAGATAAAATGCTTTGAAGACGGGGCAACGGAAGAGAACCTGGACCGCTTCTTCATGGAAGGCGGCAAGCTGGATGTGCTGGTGGAAGAGTGTGACGGCGTGGATGTGAAGATACTCAGCCGTCAGAAAGCCAGGGCGCTGCAAATACCTGTTGTAATGGATACGAACGACAGGGGTATGCTGGATATTGAACGCTTTGACCTGGTACCGGATTACCCGCTGCTGCATGGCCTTATTCCGGAGATAAAAGACATCAAGGCCCTGAAGCACCTGTCCAACGAAGAGAAGATCCCCATCCTCGGGCCTATGGCCGGGATGAAAGATATGAGTCCCAGGATGAAATATTCGCTGGGAGAGATTGGTAAATCCATCTCCACCTGGCCGCAGCTGGCGTCTTCCGTGATGCTGGGCGGAGCGCTGGTGGCAGATACCTGCAGGCGGATCCTGCTCGATCAGCTGAGCGCATCGGGCCGTTACTATGTAGATTTTGATCAACTCATTCAATAAATGCCCCATCAATAAAAAGAGCAACCAATGAGTGCATCGATAAATGTAAGGGCTTTTTTTGCGCCGGATGATCCGGAAGCTTGCATGCGCTTCTATGAAGGTCACAGCAAGCTGTTGCAGATCTATTTCGGGATCAATAAAATCACTTCCGGCAACCAGGACTGGGTTCACCATAGGAATACCGTTGTGGTGATCGTAGAGGACGAGACCGGTACCAAGACGTATGGCGGCTCGAGGATACAAATGGCAGACGGCGTACTGCCGTTACCGATAGAGCTGGCCATTGGCAAATACGATCCGAAAATATATACCGATGTGAAGATCGGGAGTGCGGAGATCTGTGGATTGTGGAATTCCAAGGAAGTAGCGGGGATGGGCATCGGCAGCCTTATCCTCAGCAGGGTGTGCGTGGCGCTGATGACGCAATTGCCGGTTGACAATGTACACGTGCTTTGTGCCCCTATCACCACCCGTGGCGCCAAAAGGGTTGGCGCTGTAATCGATACCTCGCTGGGGAATCAGGGGACCTTCTATTATCCTAAAGACGATCTCATCGCTACCGCCATGATCATCAAAGATATACATGAAGTGGCCAGTGCGGACCCCTCGGAGCGGGACCTCATCCGTGAACTGCGGCGGAACCCGAACCAGGTAAGACTGGAGACCGGGCCCAAGGGGTCCTTTGAGGTAAATTATCAGCTTGGACTTCCCCAATGGGTGGAATAAAACAGTTATGTTTGCTGAAACAACAGCCGTAACTTCACGAACAATTTCGATTTTCAGATGCCGATACGTCTTTTTGTCCTATTCATTTTTGGATTACTCTGGCGCAGCGCCTCCTTCGCCTCGGACCCCGCTGCATTCTCCGATAGTTCCAAACTCATGCAAATCGGCCGGCATCTTGAACTATTCATCGACAAAACGGGCAAGCTGACGGTTGCGGATATGAAGGACCAGCATTTTGTGGCATCCGAACAGGATGTACCCAACCTGCAGATCACCCCCTTCACCGTATGGGCCCGCTTTTCCATCACAAATAACACTACCGTGCGCCCCTTGCTGCTGGAAGTGGAATACCCGATCATAGACGACATCACCCTGTATGCATTACAGCCGGACGGCAGCATGAAGGAGACCCGGCTCGGGGAGTTCCAGCCTTACCGGTTGCGGCCGTATGATCACCAGAACTACATCTTTCCGCTGGAAATCCCCCAGGGCGAAACCCGGCAGTTCTATTTCAAGGTGAAAGCCGGGGAACAGCTGCAACTGCCCGTATATCTCGGCTCCGAAGCCGCCGTGAGCAAGAAGAACACGGAACGTAATTTCATTTTCGGATTGTATATCGGCATCATTCTCGTAATGGCCCTGTACAACCTCTTTATCTTCATCTCCGTTCGCGATACCAGCTATCTGATATACGTAAGCTATATCATCTGCGTGGGGCTTACGCAGGCCTCCCAGCAGGGATATACTTTCCGCTTCCTCTGGCCCAACAGCGTCTGGCTGGCCACGCACGACACACTGCTGATCCCTATCTTCAACGGGATCACAGCCGCGCTTTTCATACAATCCTTCCTGCATACACGGGAGAAATACCGGCTGGGGCACAACATCCTCAGCGGTGTAACGGTCGCGTATATACTTTGTTTCATTCCTACCCTCATCGGCAACTTCTTCATCGGGAACATGATGACGCAGATGACAGCCATGAGTGCCTCCATGCTGGCCATCTTCGTAGGATACAAAGTGGCGGCCAAAGGGTTTGTTCCCGCGAGGTATTTCCTCATCGCGTGGGGGATATTCCTGACGAGCGTATGTATTTTTGTGATGAGGAATTTCAATGTGCTGCCGTATAACGACTTTACCTACTACGCCCTGCAGATCGGGTCTGCGGCGGAAGTAACGTTGCTGTCCTTCGCGCTCGCCAACAAGATCAATATCTACCGGCAGGAAAAGGAGGAATCCCAGGCCCTCGCGCTCCGCATCTCACAGGAGAACGAACAACTGGTACGGGAGCAGAACGCTATCCTCGAGGCCAAGGTACTGGAAAGAACAGATGCTTTGCAAAGCAGTAACAAAGAGCTGAATAAAGCGCTTACCAACCTGAAAGAAGCACAAACACAACTGGTGGAAGCCGAGAAGATGGCGTCCCTCGGTCAGCTGACCGCCGGTATCGCGCATGAGATCAACAATCCTATCAACTTCGTTACTTCCAATATCAAGCCGCTGAAGCTGGACTTCGAAGATATCAAGAGTCTGTTGCGCCGGTATGAATCCATCGGCGCCAATGGTAACATCCAGGAACAGCTGGCAGAGATCGAGCAGTATAAAAAACAGATCGATATCGATTACGTGCACACCGAGATCGACACGCTGATCAAAGGCATTGAAGACGGCGCCAACCGTACCGCAGAGATCGTAAAAGGTCTCCGCACCTTCAGCCGCCTTGACGAAAGCGATCTTAAATCCATAGACATCCACGAGGGCCTCAACTCTACGATGGTCCTGTTACGCAATAACATCCCCAAAAATGTGCAGGTCATTTACGACTATGGAGATCTCCCCAAAATTGAATGCTATGCCGGCAAACTGAACCAGGTTTTCCTCAACATCCTCAACAATGCGCTGAATGCCATTAAAATGAAACCGGAGCAGGGCAATGAATCCATTACCATTACCACCCGCCAGCTGCCGGGCCAGCAGGTGAGCATTAGCATTAAGGACTCGGGTATAGGTATGACGGATAAAGTGAAAGAGAAGATCTTCGAGCCGTTCTTCACCACCAAAGATGTGGGAGAAGGTACCGGTCTGGGGCTTTCTATCGTTTTCAGTATTATCGAGAAACATCACGGTAAAATAGTAGTGGAATCCGCACCGGGCAAAGGAGCTGAATTTATTATATATTTACCGCTGAGTGTTCCGGGGCATTCCTAATTTAATTAAGACTACATGAAAAATAACCGTATCAGAATCCTGTACATCGATGATGAAGTACATAACCTCAACGCGTTCCGCGCCAACTTCCGCCGGAGTTATGAGATCTACACCGCCAATTCCGCCGCGGAAGGCATGCAGGTGCTCAAAGGCATAGAGGTGCACATCATCATCGCGGATCAGAAAATGCCCGTCACCACCGGTGTGGAATTCTTTCATGAAGTAAAAGAAGTGCTGCCGGACCCCGTCCGCATACTGCTCACCGGTTATACGGATGTGGAAGATATCATAGACGCCATCAACAAGGGACATATCTACTCTTATATCAAGAAACCATGGGACGAACATGAGCTCTTCCGCACCATCAACAATGCTTACGAGATCTACTCCGCCCGCAAACAGCTCAAAGAGAAAGTACAGGAACTGGAAAAAACGAACGATGAACTGAACCGCTTCATCTATTCCACGTCCCACGACCTTCGCGCACCACTGATGAGCGTACAGGGGATCATCAATTTGAGCCGGCTGGATGGCAGCATGGCGGACCCGCAGGGATATATGGGCATGATCGAGGTTTGCATTACACGGCTGGACAGCTTTATCCAGAAGATCATCGAATATTACCGCAATTCCCGTCTTGATCTGGAATATGAGAAAATCGATTTTGCGGCATTGATCGATGATTGTATCGATACGTTCAAACATCAGAACACCACCATCAATTTCAACGTAAAAATTGACCAGCCGGTACCCTTCAAGGGCGATTTTTTCCGGATCAGTGTTATCGTCAACAACCTGATATCGAATGCCGTGAAATACCAGAAACCGGATGAGACCTCCCCGCAGGTGAACCTGTTCGTGAAAGTAGAGCCGCATAAGGCTACCCTTAGGATAGAAGATAACGGTATCGGTATTCTGAGCGAGCATCTCAGCAATATCTTCAAGATGTTCTTCCGTTCCAAGAATAACAACAAACCCGGCAGCGGCATTGGTCTGTATATCGTAAAAGAAGCATTGAACAAAATAGGCGGCACGATTGGCGTAGATTCCCGTTACGGAGAGGGCACCCAGTTTGAAATTACTATCCCCAACAGAAATGAATTCGATTCCTGACCTCCGCGTCATATTGATAGATGACAATGACATCGACCTGTTACTGCATGAACGTTTAATATCCATCCAGCAGATCAGCAGGACCATCCTGGCCTTCAGCAATGCCAACAAGGCCCTGGAATTCCTTTCCAGTAACATCACCCTTCCCCACATCCCTCCTACCGTTATTTTGCTGGACATCCAGATGCCGGAAATGGACGGTTTCGAATTCCTCCGTTCTTTTGATTCCTACCCCCAGAAGATCAAGAACCAGTGTTACATCATTATGGTCTCCTCGTCCCTGGATTTCGGCGATATCTCCCGCACGAACGCTAACCCGCTGGTGATACGCCTTTTAAAGAAACCCCTCCAGCCCAGGGAGCTCAAGGAAGTGATCGAAGGCATCTTCCGGGACCAATAAAAAAGGCTCCTTCACCGAAATGAAGAAGCCTTTGTCGCCATTATATCCCCCTTAGTTGTTGAAGTCGTTAATGCCGTAGTAATAAATATTCCTGCTGCCGGGGTAAGTCCCTTCTATCTGGAAATTCCCGCTTTGCTTGTTCAGTGCGTCTTTCAGCTCATCGAGGTTCTTTACCGGTATCCCGCCGATCTTCGTGATCACGAAACCCGGCTTCATATTGGTCTGATCGCTGAGCACACCATCGCGAATGTTCGTTACCTGCACACCGCCGGAGAGGCCCAGTTTGGCTGCATCTTCCCGGGAGAGCGCGGAGAGGTCAGCGCCCAGGGATTCTACTGCCGCTGCCTGCTGGCTGGCCATTCTGCCCATCTTGCCTTTCAATGTAACATTCACCACGCTTTCCTTTCCATTGCTCAATACGGTGAGGCTTACTTTGTCGCCGGGCTTTTGCCGCGCGATCTGTTCAGAAAGCTGCGCTCCTGAATTCACGGTCATGTCGTTGATCTTCGTGATGGCATCTCCTTTCCGGATACCCGCTTCCGCAGCGGCTCCGTTAGGATCAACGTCTGCCACCCATGCGCCTCTGCTATCGTTATTGATGCCCAGTTCTTTCTTCGCAGCATCATCCAGATTCTCGGGCGCCATGCTGATACCAAGGTATCCGCGTTGCACAGTGCCGAATTTCATAATATCGCCGATCACTTTTTTCATGAGGTTGGAAGGGATGGAATAGGCATACCCTGCAAAAGCGCCGGTGGGAGAAGCGATAGCGGCATTGATACCGATCAGTTCTCCATTGGTGTTCACTAATGCACCGCCACTGCTACCGGGATTCACGGCTGCGTCCGTCTGCAGGAATGATTCCACGGGAGCGGCGGCCTGACGGTTGATACCTATGTTCCGTGATTTGGCGCTGATGATCCCTTGCGTAACCGTTACGTCAAGGTCCAGCGGATAACCGATAGCGAGCACCCATTGTCCCAGCCTTACATCGTCTGAATTACCCAGCGGCATAACCGGCAGGTTCTTCGCATCGATCTTGATAAGCGCCAGGTCTGTGTTTGGATCCGTTCCGATCACTTTGGCCTTATAATTCTTACGGTCGCTGAGCGTTACGGTCAGTTCGTTGGCGCCATCCACTACGTGATTATTGGTAACGATGTAACCATCTTCACTGATGATCACGCCGGAGCCGGAAGCTTTCTGATCCGGACGCTGGAGCTGACGCCCGCCACCGCCACCGAAGAAGCGCTGGAAGATGTCGTCATCCATGCCGAAAGGGTTGTCTCCACCACGACCGGCATTCGTTTGTTTGAATTTTACAACAGTTTTGATATGTACTACAGAAGGAACAGCCGTACCCGCTGCTTTTTCAAAATCAACCGGCTGACCGGAAGGGGTGCCGGTGTAAGAAGTTTGAACGAGGGATTTGACGTTATCCTGCAGGATACTGTTGTAGGGCTTACCGATCTTTCCGCTGATAGCATATCCTCCGGCAACGCCTACTGCCAATAATGCAATGGCAGCGATTGTGAATTTTTTGTTCATAGTATCCAGTTTTGATGACCTAAAATTGGGCCGGCATTCTGAATACATTCTGAATAATGCGGATGTGAGCGGAGGTTTTAACTTTTTATTAGGATGCGGAAGGTGTGCAGCGGATGATCATAGGAATAGGACACTTCAAACCCGTACAGGTCGCAGATCTTCTTCACAATCTCCAGTCCCAGTCCCATACTTTCCGCGTCCGCACTGCTTTTGGAAAAACGCCTGAAAAGCCGGTCCGGATTGAGCGCATAGAATTGTCCCGTGTTCTGCACGGTAAAAGTATGATCCGTCATTCGAACGATCATGTTGCCACCTTTGAGATTGTGTCGGATAGCGTTGGCCAGCAGGTTACCGAGGAGCACTTCAATCAGCGTGGGGTTGCTGTTGATAACAATATCCTGTTCCCAATACTGCTCCAGTACGATCTCTTTCTGTTCTATCTGTGGTTGATATTGTTCCAGTAAATGAATCGCCATTTTTTGCAGTGACACCGGTTCCGTTTCCGGGAACTGTCCGTTCTGGATGCGGGTGAGGAGGATAAGACCTTTGTTCAGTCTTGCCATCCGCTGGCTGGCTGCAGCGAGGTCTGTGATAAGGGCCGCCTGCTCTTCCGTGAGCGGGGAAGTTTGCATCAACAGCTCGAGTTTACCCTGGAAGATGGCGAGCGGCGTGCGCATTTCGTGCGAGGCATTTTCCGCGAATTCTTTCTGTGCTACATACGCTTTCCGGCTACGATCCGCCAGTTGCTCCACAGCAGTGTTCAGCTCTGCGAACTCATTCACCCCGGATCTTTCTAATTGCAGCGGCTCGGTATCATCCACTTTATAGGAACGAAGTTTACGCAGCGTTTTGTAGAACGGGTTCCATACTTTCCGGGCGAGGCTGCGATTGATCAGCAGCAATCCTGCCAGCAGGAAGATCAGTAACAATACCTGCAGGATGATGATGCTGGTAATGAGCGCTTCGTGATTGGCGAGGGAAGATTTGATCTGGAGGCGATAGGTTTCCTGGTTAATCACGATATGTGAGGTCAGCAGGCGATATGTGCCGCGGTGACGCGAGAGACTGTCCACCATATCCGATGTATACAGTGAGTCCCTTCCGCCATGAGGCACGGCCCTTTCCAGGCTGATGTCGTTATTGAAAAGAGGGGAGCCCTTGGGCGGGGGGACTTCCAATACCTGTAAACGCGGGATAAGCTGGGTTTTGGTGGCGATCAGCCGCGCATCCACATTCGCGATCACAATCCTTTTTAGCACTACGTAGAAAACGGGAACTGCTACCAGCAGCAGTACCACCGATAGCAAAAAATAATATTGTACCGTTTTGTTCAGCAGTTTCATCTGCAATCTTTTATCTTTTCAGCGGACTGGTGGAGTTACATTTCATGGCACTTCCATTTTATAGCCCATACCATATACTGCCCTTATATGATCCTTCCAGCCCGCCTGCAGCAATTTCTTTTTCAGGTTCTTCATGTGGGCGTAGATGAAATCATAATTATCGAAAAGCCCTTCCCCGTCCCCCGACAAATGCTCCGCGATAGCCTGCTTGGAGACCACCCGGTTGCGATTCGTGAAAAGGTAAAGCAGCAGGTCATACTCCTTACGGGTAAGATCTACCGGTTGCTGGTTCACTTTCACGGAACGGGCCTGTGTATCTAACGCCAGTCCTTCCGCTTCCAGTGTTGTGCTGCCCAGGAACCGGCGGCGGCGGATTACGGCCGCAATGCGGGCGCTGAGCTCCGAAAGGTGGAAAGGTTTAGTGAGATAATCATCCGCTCCCAGCTGTAATCCTTTTATTCTGTCGTCAATGGAATCGCGTGCGGAAATGATGATCACCCCTTCTGTTTTCTGATTTTCCTTCAGTGCCTGGAGCACCTGCAAACCATTGCCGTCCGGCAGGGAGATGTCCAGCAGAATACAATCGTAATCGAACGCTTCAATCCTGTTCAGCGCCGTTTTACAATCGGCAGCTATCTCGCAGGTGTAATTCTCCGCGGCCAGGTAGGCAGCGATGCTCTTGCTAAGCGCCTGTTCGTCTTCTATGATGAGGATCTTCATATAACAGGGCTTAATTTACAGAAAATCTCCTGAAAGGCATCAGGAGGGCCTGATCAGTCCGTCTGCGGACCATCTTCCGCCTCCTGTGAACAATACCGCAATGGCCAGTCCGATCACCAGCAAATGGTACTCATATCCTTCTGTTCCGGCCGGCATCGTACCAAACCAGTTCATAAAAAAGCCCATTTTGCCATGTACATACCAGATAATACCCATGAAAAGTACGATCACGCAAAAAGCGGCGATACGTGTGCCTGTGCCCGTGATGAGCATCAGTGCGCCAAAGAATTCAATGAGGATCACCAGCAGGGAGATGAATGCGGGCAGACCGGCGTCTTGCGTGAGGTATTTCATCTCACCGGAAAATCCCGGTCCGCCGAACCAGCCTAACATTTTCTGCGCGCCGTGAGGAAAAAGCACCAGGCCTGTCGTCAGCCGGAGGATCAATCCCACCCGGCTATTGTCTGTCGTGAAAATTGTACGTAACATGTGCGATAAGATTATACCGCAAAGTTGAGCAGGAAGACGGCTGCCATCCTGTGATATTTATCACTGTTTATTTTTGATCCGGTTGAGGGTTTCGCGGGAGATGCCGAGATAGGATGCAATGTGCTGCTGCGCCACACGTTGTTCGAAATGGCCATAACGACTGTAGAAATCTGCGTACCGTTCTTCTGCAGATTTCTGCAGGAAAAGTATCCTGTGTTGCAACGCTACGAAAGCATGCTGCATGATGATCCGGAAGTATCTTTCCAGTTTCGGTATCTCCAGGAAAAGTTCATCCAGCCGGGTTTTCTCTATCATCAATACTTCCGTATCCTCCAGCGCATCGATATTAAAAACAGTAGGCGTTCCCGTTAGCATGCTGTACCAGTCCCCTATCCACCAGTCTTCAAAAGCGAACTGCATCACGTTATCACGGCCTTCTTCATCTGTTTCATACTGGCGGAGGCTCCCTTTAATAACGAAGTGATCATGCCGGCAACGTTCACCTTCCTGCAGGAGGAATTCCTTGCGGCGGAGCGTGCGATGTTTGAGGGCGGACAAAAAAAGTTCCTGTTCCTGCGGATCGAGGCTCACATGTCGGGAAATATTATGGAGGATGAGATCGTACATCTTGTACAAAGATAAAAAAAACAGCCTGTGGGAAAGAATTCCCCAGGCTTTACAGATCAATCAATATAGACTAATTACACGATGATGTTCTTGTGCTATACCGTTGCATGTACGCTATCTTTGTGTCAGGCAGTTGCGGGATACCGCGGCGCCGGATAATTTACCACCAAGTAATTCAAAGGCGCACACCTCTCCCGCAGCCTGACGAAAGATATAATGGTTGGTTTCAATAATATTTTCAGGGAAAGGAGCATACCACCCTATGCATGGATATTCCATTCAGCATGTTCATGAGAGACCAGGTTTTATGTTTGTGGTGGTAAATTATTTATTCTATTAATCCTACAGAATATATAGACAAATATACGGGAAGAAATCAGTTCACCAAATTTTGTGTACTGATTTTTTGTGATCAATCTGCACGCAGGCTTCCGGAGGGGTTTGCGAGCGCGGCGCGAACAGACTGGAAACCGACAGAAAGCAGCGCAATGGCTATCATTCCGAGCCCGGCCAGAGCGAACATCTCCCATTCCGGGTTGATACGGTAGCTGAAGTTCTCCAGCCAGCGATGCATGGCCCACCAGGCGAGCGGGGTTGCCAATGCAATAGCAAGCAGTACCAGTTTCAGGAAATCTTTAGACAACATCATCGTAATGCCGGTGGTTGTGGCACCGAGTATCTTGCGGATGCTTATCTCCTTGGTCTTGTTGATCGCCATAAAAGTGGCCAGGCCGAACAGGCCGAGGCAGGATAATATGACGGACAGCGCGGCGAAGAGTCCTGCTATCCGCGCCGTACGCTCCTGCGTATTGAATTTCCGGGCATAGTCCGCATCTACGAACTTTGGTTCAAAAGGATATGCCGGTTCAAACTTTTTGAAGACACCTTCGATCGTGGCGAGGTTCTTTGCCAGCGGACGATCGGGGTTCAGGCGGAAGTTGATCGTATTAAACCAGCCTTTCCCTCCCTTCACGAACATAGGGGGCAAATTTTCATATGGAGATCCCCATATGAAATCCCGGAAAACACCTACTACATGCCAATCCACCTCATCCTTGCGAATGGTCTGCCCGAGAGGGTCTTTCAGGCGCATGGCTTTAACCGCAGATTCACTGAGCAGGCAGCCGGTGGAGTCGGTCGGGAATTTTGATACATCAATATCCCGGCCGGCAAGGATCTTTACCCCCATCGTTCCTGCGAAATCTTCTGCAGTGGCATACATGTCAAACACCATCCGCTTGTCTTCCTCCGTGCTTCCGGGCCAGGAGAATGCCCAGGCATTGCTGTAGGCGCTGGATATCGGGGCGCTGGTTTTGTTTACGTTCATTACTGCGCCGGTGTTCAGCAATTCCTGTTTTATCAGATCGTAGTTCTTCTTCAGGTTGGGTGAAAACCAATGATACGCCAGGAACTGCCGTTCATAACCAGGATCCCGTTGCTGCGCATAGCGCACCTGCCGTTGCACGATGAGTGTGCTCACGATCAGCACCATGGCTACCGAGAACTGTATCACCACCAGCACCTTGCGAGGAGTGATCAATGCCCCGGCGCTTTGCATGGCGCCTTTCAGTACTTTCACCGGCCGGAAAGCCGACAGGTAAAAAGCCGGATAGCTACCGGCCAGTATTCCTGTAATAAGTATGAACGTGATCACCGCTAACCAGAAAGCGGCGTTCGTTTCCGGAAGGCTCAACTGTTGTTGCAATACAAGGCTCGTGAAGGCATGCCAGCCTGCATACACCAACGCGAATGCCAGGATACCGGCAATAGTGGCCGTCAGGATCGATTCCAGCAGGAACTGCCCGATCAGCGAGAATTTCATAGCGCCCATGGTTTTGCGTACCCCCACTTCCTTCGCACGCTTCTCACTGCCCGCAGTACTCAGGTTCATAAAATTGATGCAGGCTATCAGCAGGATCAATCCCGCGATGATGCCCATCAGCTTTACCATTTCAATACGCCCGCCGGCCACCCTGCCATCTACCCAGCGGTTGTAGAGATGCATATCGCTCAACGGGTACAGGAACAGTTCCGTAGCCGCATCTTTCTCGTGCTCGTTGATAAAATTCACAATCTTCCGGTTCAGGGCTTCCCGGGATACGCCGGGCTTCAGTTCTACGAGCGTATTGTAGTTGTTGCCGGTCCAGGAGTTATCATCATAACCCGGACTCTTTTTAAAGAAGGCCCAGGGCAGAATGTATTCAAAATTGAAGAGGGTGTTAAGCGGGAGATCCTTCATCACTCCCGTTACCAGCACATCTTCCTTATTCCCGATGCGGATCATTTTATCCAGTGCATTTCCGTTGCCGAAGAGTTTTCGTGCAAGCGACTCCGTTATCACCACCTGATTCACCCCATTCAGGGCCGTGTGTTTGTCGCCCTGCAGCAGCGGGAAATTCACCATATTGAGAAATGCAGGGTCCGCATGCATGCCGTTTGCTTTCAGCCTGGTATTTCCGGCGTCCAGCAGGAAATCATTTCCCATATCTATCCGTGCCACATGCGCAAATTCCGGGAAAGATTGCTGCAGGGCCGGCCCGAGCGATACTGCCGTCTGGTTCCAGCAGTATACCTTTCCTTCAAACGTTCCGCGGCTGTACGCCATCATCAGCCTGTCATTCTTTCCATGAAAACGATCATAGCTCACCTCATGGTTGATCCAGAGCATCACGAATACGGCGCCGGCCATGCCGAAAGCGAGGCCCAGGATATTGATCAGGGAAAAAGTTTTGTTGCGCAGCAACTGGCGGAAGGCGATGCGAAAGATATTTCCAAACACGGTATACAGTTTTGCGAAGGGGAACATGAATTATACCAATGTTTCTGTAGATTGGTTGACAAGTCCATTGATGTATTAAAAATGTCACATGTGTTCGGAAACGTACGGGGGAGTGTGCGGTTTTGGGGTGAGGGATTTTTATTTTTTGTTTTTTGCAAAAAGCGTATAAATTTGCACTCCGTTCCCTGCGGGGGGATTAGCTCAGTTGGCTAGAGCGTCCCGACTACATCGGGAAGGTCACTAACGGAGAATGGAAAATTGAAATAGAGGGGGATT
>JAFIGY010000013.1 GCA_017849435.1 Chitinophaga niabensis | reverse complement strand
GCGATAGCCCCCGTTGCCGGTGATGGCGTAGGGCAGGTATTGGATGGTCTCGCGGCCGAAGGCATCATAGACGAAGGGGGTGATGAGGTCTTTTTGCGAAGGGGAGAGCTGTCTGGCCACCGTCTGCAGCGGCCTGCCCAGCCCGTCGAAATACCGGGTGGTCTGGCGCACCTCGGTCACCGAAGTGCTCGCTGTCACAAGGGCCGGATCGGTCAGTGGTCTGGACGGCTCCCAGCTGCGGATGTAATTGACTGTCTGGGAACGGGCACTATGGGCAAACAAAAAAAGGATCAGGACAGGGAGATAACGTGTATGCTTCATAGTGAGGTAAATAGGCTACTTGAAAAGGACGGGTTATACTTTCCATAAGAAAAAGAAGGCGTCTCCTATGTTTGCAAAAAAGTGAGGCGCCCTCTTTCTCTTTTATTCATAACGTAAGGCCACTATCGGATCAAGACGCGAAGCCTTGACCGCAGGGTATATACCAGAGATCAGTCCAACCGTTGCGCATAATGCGATCCCCACCGTGATCCATAACCATGGTACCAGGAACGTAGTACCCATCAGCAAAGACACGAAGTTGCCGACCAGCATCCCCAGGATCACGCCCAGTACGCCGCCGGAAACGCTGATCAGGATGGATTCTACAATAAATTGCTTTTTGATGGTGGAGGACGTGGCCCCCAAAGCTTTACTCACGCCTATTTCACGGGTACGCTCCGCCACGGATACCAGCATGATGTTCATCAACCCAATGGCAGAACCGAACAATGTAATAAACCCAATCACGGCAGCGGCCAGTGTAACTTTACCCAGACTGCTGAACAGCATTTCCGCGATACTGTCACTGCGACTGATATAGAAATTATTGTCTTCATTTGCTGCCATCTTGCGGACGATGCGGAATGTGCCGGTAGCCTCTCCGATGGCGGCGTCTATCTTGGAAATATTATCTACGTTCACATTGATCTGGTATGTAGCGTTCGGGCGGTTAAATACTCTTCGTGTATTCGTCACCGTTGTGATCACCACATTATCTGCACTGAAAACATTGCTGCTGCCTTTGGGCTTCGTAATACCGATCACCCTGTACCGCACATTCCCTACCCGCACATTGGCATTCAACGCATCGGAGGGGCGGTCCGGGAAAAGCTTCTTCACCACATCGTTCCCAAGGATGGCCACATTGCGGCCGGATTCGATATCAGCCGTATTAAAGTTCCGGCCCATGGAAAGGTCGTAATTGGAGAGCTCCAGGTAGTTCTCATCCCCTCCCACCACCTGTACGGTAGGGTTGGTTTTCTTCTCGTCCTTATACACCGTCATTCCCCCGCCGGCGCGGAAAGAGATGCCCACTTGCGCCGGGAAGCTGTAGCGCTTCTTGAAGTTCATGGCATCGTCATAGCTGATCACCTTGTTCCGGTTGGAATTGCGGACTTTCAATTTCTGATGGGAGGATCCACGGGTAGCATTGCCCGGCCCACCCATCCGGATGATCATTTCCCGGTTGCGGATAGAGAATCCGTTGGCGCCCATGCTGGCAAAGCTGCTGTAGATCTTGTATTTCATCACATCGATGGCAGTGAGGATGCCTACCAGCGCCAGGATACCGAAAGCGATCACGGCAACGGTGAGGATAGTCCGCAAGCGATTGGCGCTGATGGAGCGAAGGGCAAGGAAATATATATCGCGGATTTGCATAACTACGGTTGTAGTAAAGTTAATGTAATTCCGCTATCAAAAAACGGGTTCTGGATGAAAGGCAAACAAACAAAAAACCGCTGCCGGAGTGGCAACGGTTCTTTTTTATCTTGTATGATCCTTTACAGGAACTGAAGTACCAGGTTCGGGAAAACGCCCAGCAGGATGATCACTGCGGCACCGATCACCAGTGCGCTTTTAAAGCCGGTGGTGATGGGTTCGGTGGTTTCTGCTTCACCGGATTTGAAATACATGGCTATGATCACCCGGAAATAGTAGTAGGCACTGATAGCCGCGCATAATACCGCCAGGATCACCAGCCACAACAGGTTGCCTTGCTGTACTGCCGCGCTCAGCACGAAGTATTTCGCGAAGAAGCCTGCGGTTAAGGGGATGCCGGCAAGGGAGAGCAGGAAGATGGTGTTCACCAGGGCCAGCAAAGGTTCTCTGCGGGCGAGGCCGTTATATCCGTCGAAAGTATAATCTTTCAGTTTCAGCAGGATGGCGAAAATACCGATGGTAGCCACACTGTAAGCCACGGCATAAAGAATGATCCCCTGAGCAGCCGTTTCGTTGAGCGCTACGATAGCGAACAGCATGAAACCGGCCTGCGCGATACTGGAATAAGCCAGCATCCGTTTTACACTCTGTTGGAACACAGCAGTGAAGTTCCCGATCAGCAATGTGGAAGCGGTGATCAGCGCAATGATCAGCTGCCAGTGCTGGCTGAGGTTCCCTCCCGCAAAACTCACGTGGAACAACCGCATGAACGCAATAAACCCGGCGGCTTTTACCACCGTGGCCATGAACGCTGTAAACACGGTAGGTGAACCGTCATATACATCCGGCGTCCAGAAGTGGAACGGTGCCGCAGATACTTTGAATGCCAGCGCAAAACCGGTGAGGATGATACCGCACAATGCCAGCGGGGAAATATCGCCGGTACCAAGACTCATCTCCCGCAGACTGAAAGAGCCGGTAGCACCGTAAATGAGCGCGATGCCCATCAGCAGGATGCCGGTGGTGAAGGAGCCCATCAGGAAATATTTCAGGGAAGCTTCATTGCTTTTCAGGTTCTTCTTATCCGCCCCGGCGAGGATATACTGCGGAATAGACAGTATCTCAATGGCCAGGAACAGCATCAGCAGATTGCTGAAAGAAGCGGTCAGGGTAATACCGGAAAGGATGAAAAAGATGAGGGCGAAATAATCCGCCACATCGTTCCCTACCTTTTCAAAGGAACTGCCGCACAGCACGAAATAGAGAAAAGTGCTGGCAATAGCCACGGCGTTGAAGAGCACGGAGAAACGGCTCACTTCTATCATGCCATGCAATACCACCGTTCCGCCACCTGCCAGCTGAGCGTCGTACCAGTTGGCAATAAAAGCGATGATGGTGCCTGCGATAGCATAATATTTTATGTGCTGCCTGTTCTTCACAAACAGTCCAACGAACATCAATACAATCCCAAATACAGCCGTAGTAATTAATGCGTTCATATCTTAGCGTTACAGAATCTCTTTTTTAAATTATTTCACCCATGCGGTAGCATTCACCAGCGCCGTTGTACCATGCACCAGCTCCAATAACGGTTTCGGATAAACGCCGAGCACGAAAATAACCGCCGCTATCAGCGCAATGGCCAGCATCTCCCCTCCTTTCAGATCCACTGTGGATGCCGTAAGCGTATTGGATTCCCCGAAGATCACTTTCTGCAGCATGTTCAGCATATACACCGCCGCCAGGATGATGGCGAGGGCCGCTACCGCCGCAAACCAGGGATTATACTGGAACAATCCGCTGAACATGAGAAACTCCCCGATGAACCCGTTCGTGAGCGGCAGTGCAATGTTAGCCAGGCTCACGATCACGAGCATGACAGCCAGCTTCGGAGCATGTGTGGCAATACCGCCGAGTCCGTTCATATCCTTGATCTTCAGGCGGTCCTGGATCACTTCTACGAGCATCCAGAGCCCGATGATATTGATACCGTGGTTGAACATCTGCACCTGTACACCCTGCAGGCTTTGCTCATTATTGGCAAAGATGGCGGCGCTCATCAGGCCGATGTGCGCGATGGAAGAATAAGCGATCAGGCGCTTCAGATCTGATTGCATGATGGCAATGCAGGAAGCGTAGATGATCCCGATCACAGACAATACGATGGCGGCTTCCTGCCACATATACGCGCCCTGGGGCAATACCGGCAATAACCAGCGCACTACGCCAAAGAGGCCCATCTTTACCATGATACCGCTCAGCACCATGGTTACAGGGGTGGGAGATTGTTCGTATGTATCGGGCTGCCAGGTGTGGAAAGGGAATACCGGCATCTTGATGGCGAAAGCCACAAAGAACAGCCAGAAGAGCCAGGATTGTTCACCGGAGCTCAAATGCAGGGTAGTAAAGGCGGTCCAGCTGAAGGAATGATCCGGTGTCTGGAAATAGATGTAGATGATCCCTACCAGCATCAACAGGGAGCCGGTAAAAGTATATACGAAGAACTTAAAGGTAACCGGTACGGCCCTTTCACCACCCCACATGGAGCAGAGGAAGTACACCGGTATAAGCGCCAGTTCCCAGAATGCATAGAAAAGCAGGGCGTCATAAGCGGTGAATACGCCTATCAACCCGGCCTGGGACAACAGCATCAGTCCGTAGAAAGCACCCGGACGGTCATACTCCCGCCTGAAGACCGTGATGAAGATGAGCGGAAAAGAGATAGCAGTGAGCAGGCATAACATCATGCCCATGCCATCCAATCCTACATTGAACTGGCTGCCCAGCTGAGGGATCCAGCTCTCCGTGAACCGCAGGGCTTCCGGCGCAGTCTGGAACTGCAGCCAGGCGATCACGGCTATCACGAGGGTGGCGAGTGAAGACAACAGGCTCATGACTTTCGCACCGGGACCTTTCAGTCCGAACGTGATCAGACCTGTTATCAAAGGAATCAATATGAGTAATACTGTCAACATATCTTTATCTTAATCCGCTACTGATTTATAAAAACAAACTGATCACAAACAAAATGATCATACCAATCACCATGGCAAAGATGTAAAAGCCCACCTGGCCGTTCTGCACAAGGCGCACCTGACGGCTGCCCCATTTCACACCGCGGCCCACACCGTTCACCAGCGCATCGATGCCGGACCTTTCAATGGTATCCTCGAAGAAGCGGCTGAGCACCATCAACGGTTTTACGATCACGGCGTCATACAGTTCATCCACATACCATTTGTTCTCCAGCACTTTAGCGATACCGGTGTTGGGCACACCACTGTCCTGGTACCGGATGAATTTACTGCGGGCGAAGAAGATGGTGATGATCACGAGACCGGAGCTGAGGCCCATCAGGATCCATTCCATACTGTGCTCCAGTTCGTGCGCAGGCAGATACGGAGCAGATGGAGCGAATATGGGGCTGAGGTACTCATGCAGCAGATGCGGCGCGCCGAACACTTCCGGCAGGCCCACATAACCGCCGATCACGGAAAGGATGGCGAGGATGATGAGCGGGAAGGTAATGGCCGCGGGACTTTCATGCAGATGATGTTCCTGCTCATGTGTACCGCGGAATGTACCGGTGAAGGTGATATAATACAACCGGAACATATAGAAGGCGGTCATCAATGCACCGATCAATGCCAGTATGTAAACAATCTTATTGAAACCCCAGGCACTTGCGAGTATCTCATCTTTGGAGAAGAAACCCGAGAAGCCCGGTATCCCTGCAATAGCCAAACATCCGATCAGGAAAGTGATATTCGTGACGGGCATCCATTTCTTCAATCCTCCCATTTTCCGGATATCCTGCTCACCGCCCATGGCATGGATCACGGAACCGGAACCGAGGAACAACAGAGCTTTGAAGAAAGCGTGCGTCATCACATGGAATACGGCGGCGGTGTATGCGCCGGTACCCAGTGCAAGGAACATATAACCCAGCTGGCTTACGGTGGAGTAGGCCAGTACTTTCTTGATGTCATTTTGCTTCAGCGCGATGGAAGCTGCCAGCAGAGCCGTACCCAGCCCTATCACCACAATGATCGTCTGGATGCAGGGCGCCAGCGTATAGATCACATTGCTGCGGGCCACCATATAAATACCGGCGGTCACCATCGTGGCGGCGTGGATGAGGGCGGATACCGGGGTTGGACCGGCCATCGCGTCCGGCAGCCAGGTGTACAGCGGTATCTGTGCGGATTTACCCATGGCGCCGATGAAGAGCAGCAGGGCGATCGCGAAAAGGATGCCACTGCCTTCTCCGAGGGAAGGTACCTTTGTAAATACCTCGCTGAAAGTAACGGAACCAAACTGGGAGATCATGAGGAAGATGCCCAGCAAAAAGCCGAGGTCACCGATCCTGTTCATGATAAAGGCTTTATTAGCCGCCTTGTTATAGCTCGTATTCCTGAACCAGAAGCCGATCAGCAGGTAAGAGCAAAGCCCTACGCCTTCCCATCCGATGAACATCATCACATAGTTGGCGCCCAGCACAAGGATGAGCATGGAGAACACAAACAGGTTGAGGTAAGCGAAGTAACGCGCGAAGCCTTCACTGCTTTCCTCATGCATGTAGGAAGTAGAATAAATGTGGATGAGGGAACCTACCCCTGTAATGATCAGCAGGAATAAAGCGCTGAGCTGATCTACCTGGAAGGCAAAGGGAATATGCAGGCTACCCACACTGATAAAGTCGAACAAGGATACCACCTGCGGCGTAAAACCGGGCTGGCGTACCTCAAAGAAAATAAGCAGGCTGATCACAAAAGCCGCCAGCACACTGCCGCTACCTATTACGCCTGTCAGCGATTTAGATAAATACCTCCTGCCCAATCCATTGATCAGGAATCCTAACAACGGTAAGAACGGTACCAGCCAAACAAGATGTATCATCGATCTATACTATTTTTAAATTCCTTAGTTTTTCAGTCTGCTGAGAATATTGATGTCCACGGAATGTGTATTGCGGTACATCATCACAATGATGGCCAGTCCTACCGATACTTCAGCCGCGGCCACTACCATTACAAAGAATACAAAGAGCTGTGCGGAAGCGGCGTCAATACGGCCGGCATCCACCCACATCTTGGAGAAAGCTACCAATAACAGGTTCACGGCATTCAGCATCAGCTCAATGCACATGAAAATGATGATCGCATTCCTGCGCATCAGCACGCCCATAATGCCAATGCAGAACAAGGCGATGCTCAGGAAGATGTAATATTGAACAGGCATGTCGAAAATTGGTTTTTATTTTTTACCGATCACTACGGCGCCTACCATGGCACTCAGGAACAATACGCTGCTGAGCTCGAAAGGCACTACATAACTGGTGAATAATGTTTTACCGAGGTTGGAGATGAGGCCGATGTCTGACGCAGAAGAGGTTTGAATAGCCGGCAGGCTCGCTTCGCGCAGGGCAGCAACGAGTACCAGCAACAGGGCCCCGCCGCTGATGGCGCCGGCGTATTTCAGCCAATTCCTTTTCTGCGGCTCGATCTCTGCGTTGAGGTTCATCATCATCAATACGAACAGGAATAACACCATGATAGCGCCGGTGTACACGATGAGGTGCACAACAAACAGGAATTGCGCATTAAGCATGATGTAATGCCCCGCAATGGCTACAAAACAGGTGATCATACACAGCACGCTGTTCACCGGGTTCTTGCTTAGAATAACCCCGAGAGCGGCTGCAATGGCGATGGCTGAAAGCACAATAAAAATTATCTGTTCTATACCCACTTCTTTACTTTTTTACAGTGATCGGATGTTTGGGATCAGGGATCAACAGATCTTCCTTACCATAGATAAACCCTTTCCGCTGATAGTTAGCGGGAGCAAAGGTTTCAGACATGTAGATGGCCTGTTTCGGGCAGGCTTCTTCACAAAAACCGCAGAAAATGCAACGCAGCATATTAATCTCGTAACGGGCGGCATATTTTTCCTCGCGGTAGAGATGCTCTTCACCCGGCAGTCGTTCGGCGGCTTCCATGGTGATGGCTTCGGCGGGACAAGCCACCGCACACAATCCGCAGGCAGTGCAGCGCTCCCGTCCTTCCTCATCCCGGTTCAGGATGTGCAGCCCGCGGAATACAGGGCTGAAGGGTCGCTTTTCTTCCGGGTAATTCACCGTTGCCTTCTTCTTGAATATATGCGACAGCGTGATACCCATCCCTTTCAGAATGGCGGGCAAATAGAGCTTCTCCATGAACGTCATGGGCCTCCTGTCTACCTGCTTTGCCCTATTGGTCAATGTTTGCATATCAAACGTTTCTTCGAGTGTTAAAAAATTATCCCTGGCGGAACAGGATCACAGCGCCTGTTGCCAGCATATTCACCAGCGCTAACGGTATCAGCACTTTCCAGCCGAGCTTCATCAGCTGGTCATAGCGGAAACGCGGGATGGTCCAGCGTACCCACATGAAAATGAATATAAAAATGAATGTTTTGATGAACAGCGCGCAAATGCCAAGGATGGTCAATGTGTTCGGGCTCAGGCCCAGGCTGTCCATATACGGGAAGCTGTATCCGCCGAAATACAGGGTAGACATCAGTGCGGAACTGATGAACATGTTGATGTATTCCGCAAACAGATAGAAACCCAGTTTCATGGAAGAATATTCCAGGTGGTAACCGCCGTTCAGTTCGTTTTCTGCTTCCGGCAGGTCAAACGGGGTACGGTTACATTCTGCAAAAGCGCAGATCAGGAAGATGAGGAAGCCGATGGGTTGGAGTAATACGAACCATACGCCATTGCGCTGTTGTTCCACGATATCTTTCAGGCTGAGGGATCCGCTGATCATGAACAGTGCGATCAGGGCCAGGCCCATGGGCAGTTCGTAGGAGATCACCTGCGATGCGCCACGGCAGGCTGCCATCAGTGAGAACTTATTATTAGACGCCCATCCGCCAATCATGATGCCGTATACGCCCATCCCTACTACCGCCATGATCCAGAGCACGCCGATGTTAACATCCGCGATCTGCAGGCTGACTTCTTTACCGGCAATGGTGAGCATATCGCCCCAGGGGATCACCGCGCTGGTAAGACAGGCCGTGAGCATGGCCATGGAAGGGCCCAGCACGAAAAGGAAACGGTTGGCGGTGGCAGGAATGATCTCTTCTTTAAAGAACAACTTACCACCATCTGCCAGCGGCTGCAGCAAGCCCATCGGGCCGGCGCGGTTCGGGCCGCGGCGATCCTGGATCCAGGCCGCTACTTTACGTTCTCCCCAGGTGGAATACATCGCAATGAGCAATGATATTCCCAGTACTGCCGATATGAGCAGCAATTTCTCAATTACAAAAGTCCAGTCAATTACTATGTGGAGTGCAGTCATATCTCGCGCTATTGAACACTGTTGTTTTTAGGAAAATCATTCGAGTGTGCCGGTCCGTCAATCTTGCTCAGGTCTACCGCGGGCTGGTTCACCTCACTGATGCTATGGATATCCATCAGCAGTTTAGGCGACCGGCCGTCCATCACTTTGGCGATGGTTTCATGCGGTTTGTGCACGCCTACGTAGTGGCCCTGGGAGATTACGCTGTGGCGGGAGATAGCCCTTGGCCCTTCGATCACCCAGTCCGCCGCGGATTTCTTATCAAAACGGCAGGTATCACAGATGAACTCTTCTACTTCGCCATATTTGTCTTTCCGCGCCGTCACCCGGAACACTTCATCCCCGCGCATCCACAGTACGGTCTTACCGCAACACTTGTCGCAATTGCGATGAGCGTCTACCGGTTTCAGGAACCATACACGGTTCTTAAAGCGGGCGGTTCTGTCAGTAAGGGCGCCAACGGGACAAACATCGATCACGTTACCGATAAAGTCATTGTCCAGCGATTGCTGAATATAGGTACCGATCTCGGAAGCTTCTCCCCTGTTCAGCACACCATGCTCGCGCTTGTTGGTAAGCTGATCTGCCGTGAACACGCAGCGGTAGCAGAGGATACAGCGTGTCATATGCAGTTTGATATGATCGCCGATATCGATCTTGTCGAAAGTCCTTCTTTTGAATTCGTAACGGGTAGCGGATACACCGTGTTCGTAGCTCAGGTCCTGCAGGTCGCATTCCCCTGCCTGGTCGCAAACGGGGCAGTCCAGCGGGTGGTTCAGCAACAGGAACTCCACGATGCCTTTACGGGCATCCTGCACTTCGGGGGAAGTGATGTTAGCCACTTCCATTCCGTCCATCACGGTAGTGCGGCAGCTGGCCACGAGCTTAGGCATCGGGCGTGGGTCCGCCTCGGAGCCTTTGGTCACTTTTACCAGGCAGGTACGGCATTTACCGCCGCTGCCCTGCAGTTTGGAATAGTAACACATGGCCGGGGGTACCACTTCGCCGCCGATCTTGCGGGCAGCGTTCAGAATGGTGGTGCCCGGTTCTACTTCCACCGTGATGTTATCGATCTTAACCTTAAATAATTTCTTTTCTTCCGCCATTGTTTCTGGAATTATTTTTTAAACCGCAGCTGCAGCAACTACGGGCAGGGGATCAGCATAATGTGCCAGACCGAAATTGCGTTTCAGCGCTTCCTCCGGATTGCGCACATGCCATTCAAACTCGTCACGGAAATGCCGGATAGCTGCGGCAACAGGCCATGCTGCTGCGTCGCCGAGCGGACAGATCGTGTTTCCTTCTATCTTGCGCTGTATATCCCACAGCAGGTCTATATCGCTCATTTTCCCTTTACCGTTCTCGATGTTCTTCAGCACCCGCTCCATCCAGCCGGTACCTTCACGGCAGGGGCTGCACTGGCCGCAGCTTTCGTGATGGTAGAAACGTGCCAGGCTGAGCGTGTGGCGTACCACACATTGATCTTCATCAAACACGATAAAACCGCCGGAACCCATCATGGAACCGGTGGCAAAACCGCCGTCATTCAAGCTTTCGTAGGTCATCATACGCGGCTCGCCTTTCGCTGTTTTCAGCAACAGGTTGGCCGGCAGGATGGGTACGGACGAACCGCCGGGAATGCAGGCTTTCAGGCGTTTACCATTCGGGATGCCGCCGCAGTATTCGTCAGAATAAATAAATTCTTCCACGGAGATGGTCATATCGATCTCATACACGCCCGGCTTGTTGATATTGCCGCAGGCGGAAATGAGTTTTGTACCGGTAGATTTGCCGATACCGATCTTTACATATTCATCGCCGCCGATATTGATGATCGGCACTACAGCCGCCAGTGTTTCCACGTTGTTCACCACGGTAGGGCATTGCCACAATCCTTTCACGGCCGGGAACGGCGGTTTGATGCGCGGGTTGCCGCGTTTACCTTCCAGGGATTCGATCAGTGCCGTTTCCTCTCCACAGATATAAGCGCCGGCGCCGCGTTGTACATAGATCTCCAGGTCAAAACCGGTACCCTGAATGTTCTTACCCAGCCAGCCATTCTTATGGGCTTCGCGGATCGCTTCCTCAAGAATATCGGGTATCCAGGCGTATTCGCCGCGGATGTAGATGTAGGTTCGGTTTGCGCCGAGGGCGAAGCTGGAGATCAGGAGGCCCTCGATCAGCAGGTGCGGGAGAAACTCCATCAGGTAACGGTCTTTGAACGTACCCGGTTCGGATTCATCCGCATTGCAAACGAGGTAACGGGGTACTCCTTCCGGTTTTGCGAGGAAGCTCCATTTCAGGCCGGTAGGGAAACCGGCGCCGCCGCGGCCACGCAGACCGCTCTTCTTCACTTCTTCCGTCACCAGGTCCGGGCTCATGCTCTTCAGGGCCTTTTCAGCAGCAGCATAGCCGCCGTTCTTCCGGTAAACATCATAATACCGGATACCTTCTATATGCGCCTTATCTAACAATAATTTACGTCCCATTGTCTCGCTTTATATAGATATAGAATGTTCTTTCTTCTTAATTATTCGCCTCTCTCCGGCATTCGGCAATGATCTCGTCCACCTTTGCCTTCGTCAGATGTTCCCTGAAGTGCTTACCGAGCTGCATCATCGGTGCATACCCGCAGGCGCCGAGACATTCCACCGTTTTCAGGGTGAACAGTCCATCCGTCGTTGTTTCTCCCACGCCAATGTTCAGCTTCTCCCTGATGTAAGCGATAATATCATCGGAACCTCTCAACATACAGGGACCGGTCTGGCATACTTCAAAGAGGTATTTACCTACCGGCTTCAGGTTATACATAGAGTAGAAAGTAGCCACTTCATACACTTCGATAGATGTTAACTGCAGCAGGGATGCCACATAATCCATCGTTTCCGCACTCAGCCAGCCGCCGAACGATTCCTGGGCCAGGTGCAGCACGGGAATCAAGGCGCTTTTCTGCTTCCCTTCCGGGTAGCGCGCTATGATCTCTTTTACTTTATTCAGCTTCTCTTCAGAAAATTGAACGGCCATTTATTAAACGTCTTTTATATTAATCTTCAAAAAATTCTGTTCCAACACTGTTGATGTATCCTTTTCTGCCCTTATAAGTCACTTCACAAACACCTTCCCGCGAAAATTGCTTCTTGTTTTCAAATATGCAGGGAGTGAGCGTATTCCCTTCTCCATCTATAAATCCCCAGCGCCCGTTCTTTTTTACGGCAAACAGCCCGAGAACAGGCTGCGTTTCAATCTCCTCATAGGGACCTTGCTTAGTGATCTTATAACCGTAGATGGAGTGCGCGATCAGGTCAAATCCACCTTCTTCATGCTCCACCCGGAAGGCGCCATCACTGCTTCCTGCCAGTTGAATGGATTTGTACTGCGGCTCTACCAGCACTTTCGCTTCCCTGAGGTAATAAGCAATTCCCCATTGATTCCCCTTCCTGACTTTGTAGAAGCGCATGCTTCCTTCATATTGCTTCTTTTTCAACCGCTGCACTTCGTCATATACCGGTTGTACCAGATAGAATTCTTCCTGCTCCAATGATGCCACACCCCACTTGCCTTTCATTTTCACCCGCACATTTTCCATATCATCCGGCATGATTTCCACATCTTCAAAAGCAGCCTTCAGCAACGTATCTGTCACAACCACCCTTCCTTTCCTCCTTACCACACCTTTCAATCCTCCTGCAGCAGTATACGGGCGCAGCACGGCAGCATCATCCTCCTCTCCCAGCATACCCGCTACCAGTCCCGGATCTTCCATATTGTCATTCGGCACAATCTTGAGCAGCCTGCCTTTTGCATCCATCCAATACTCTTTCTTTCCGATCCTTACCCATGCATGTTCGGCGCGGGGCCTGACGTCCAGGTGCGGGGGCTGTTCCCCGAAAGGCATGGCATCATCAAACTTCAGGGGGATGATGAGTTTTTTCTTATTATCGGCAAATCCCCATTTAACCCCTTTGCGACAGGGTATCAGGTCAGCGGACCAGCCCTCCCTTTGGGCCTTTACAGGCACGAAAGACACAATGCATATAAAAAAACAAAGAACTCGACTATACACAGTTTTCATAAGGTATCGGTCACAAATAAAAAAGGTGGCTGTGCTTAGGCATCCAGCTCGCCCGCAATCAGGTTCAATGAACTCATACAAATGATCGCGTCACTCAACATGGCGCCCTGCACCAGTTCAGGATATGCCTGATAATAGATAAAGCAAGGTCTGCGGAAATGCAGACGATACGGAGAACGGCCGCCATCGCTGATGAGATAGAAGCCCAGTTCGCCATTCGCGCCTTCTACAGGATTGTACAATTCTCCCGGTAATATATCCGCTTCGCCCATCACGATCTTGAAGTGATAGATAAGCGCTTCCATTTTCGTATATACGTCATCTTTATCCGGCAGATAATAAGCAGGCACATCGGCATGATATACATCTGACGGCAGGTCTTTCAGCTTTTCCATCGCCTGGCGGATGATGCCGAGGCTTTGCCACATTTCCGCATTACGCACCAGGAAGCGATCGTATGTATCGCCGGTAGTGCCTACGGGGATGGAGAAATCGAAGTCCTGATAAGAGCTGTAAGGATTAGCCACCCGTACATCATAATCCACACCGGTTGCTCTCAGGTTCGGACCTGTGAAGCCGTAATTGAGCGCTCTTTCAGCGGAGATAGCGCCTACGCCCTGCGTACGTTCCATGAAAATGCGGTTGCGGGTGAAGAGTTTTTCAAACTCTTTCAGTACATCCGGGTATTCGGCAAGGAATTTATCGATCTTACGGAAAGCCGTTTCGCTGAAATTACGTTCAAAACCGCCCACACGGCCGATATTGGTGGTAAGGCGGGAGCCGCACACTTCTTCATAGATCTCATATACCAGCTCACGGTATTGCATCACGTACAGGAAGCCGGTGAAAGCACCGCTATCCACACCGATCACGGAGTTACAGATCAGGTGATCCGTGATGCGGGCCAGTTCCATGATGATCACCCGGAGGTAATCCACCCGCTTGGGCGTTTCGATGCCCAGCAGTTTTTCCACGGTAAGATGCCAGCCGATATTGTTGATGGGTGCCGAGCAGTAGTTAAGGCGGTCCGTCAGCGGCGTGATCTGGTAATAAGGCCTGCGTTCCGCGATCTTTTCAAAAGCACGGTGAATATACCCCACTGTAGGCACGGTAGACACGATGCGTTCGCCATCCATTTCCATCACGTTCTGGAAAACGCCGTGTGTGGCAGGGTGCGTAGGTCCCAGGTTAAGCGTAGTAGTTTGCTTCTCTATGGAACCGTCCGGTAATTTTATATGTTGCTGCTCAGACATAATTATTAGTTTATCAGATCCCTATGCTGCCACCGCGACCAAACATTTCATCGTCTTTATCGATCCGCGACTGGTCTTCCAGCGGAAATTCCTTGCGCAAAGGGAAGTAATCCATTTCATCCACGTTCAGGATGCGTACCAGGTTGGGATGCCCTACAAAGTCCACCCCAAAGAAATCGTATGTTTCCCTTTCCATCCAGTTGGCTGTTGCAAACAGGCGGGTGGCGGTGAACACCTGCGGAGTATTGATATCTGCAAATACCTTGAAACGCAGGCGCACGTTTGCCACCATGTTATGCAGGTGATAAACTACAGCCAGTTCCGCGCCTTGCTGCTGCGGGTAATGTACCGCGGTAAGGTCGGAAAGGAACCGGAAGGCCAGGTCCTCTTCATCGTAGAGGAACTGCATGATTTTAAGGTTGAGTTCTTTCGGCGCGTGAAAGGACATGATGCCGAAGGATTCTTCGAAACTGGTCAGTGCATCTCCAAACTTCTCTGTCAGCTTGTTTTTTATGTGCTCGTTCGTCAAAGACATGTATAAGCTATTAACGTTTCTATTCTATTCCGTAGGAGTTCATCAATTCCTGGTAACGCTCGGAGTGGCGGCGGCGCAGGCTTTCCTGTCCCACCAGGTCCTGGATGCGCATCACACCGTCCAGGATTGCTTCCGGGCGGGGCGGGCATCCGGGCACGTAAACGTCCACCGGTATTACCTGGTCAATCCCCTGCAATACGGAGTAGGTATCAAAAATACCACCGCTGCTGGCGCAGGCGCCCACGGCGATCACCCAGCGGGGCTCAGCCATCTGCAGGTATACCTGGCGTAACACCGGCGCCATCTTTTTCGCGATGGTGCCCATTACCATTAAAAGATCACATTGACGGGGCGTAAACCCCAAACGCTCGGAACCGAAACGTGCAAGATCATAGTGAGCGGCCATGGTGGCCATGAATTCAATACCGCAACAGGAAGTGGCAAACGGTAAAGGCCAGATGGAGTTCTTGCGGGCCATGCCTATTACCTTATCAAAAGATGTTGCAAAAAAACCTTCGCCGGTATAACCCTCCGGCATTTCTACCAGCTTAACCTTGCTATTGAACTGAACAGGACGAGACATAATCTTTACCCTCCTTATCTCCCCGTCTTATCCGGAGAGCATTTATATTAATAGTTAACTTAATTCCGATTCTTAATCTTCCCAGCGCAGCGCTCCTTTCTTCACAATATAGAAGAACCCGCCCATGAAAAAAGCTACAAAGGCCAGCATGGCCAGAAAACCTTCCCATCCGAGGGATTTGAAATTCACTGCATAAGGGTAGAAAAATATCACCTCCACATCAAACAGCACGAACAATATCGCTGTCAGGAAATATTTCACGGCTACCGGCTGACGGGCGTTCCCCATCTGCTCGATACCACTCTCAAAGTTGACCAGCTTGTCTTTGGTCTTACGTTTAGGACCTAAAAAGTGCGTGGCAATCATGGTAATTCCTACAAAACCCAGTGCCGCAATCAGTTGTAAAATGATAGGGAAATAACTGAAAGGAGTGTTACTAGCTGTCAAAAAATCAGAGGCAAAAAACATAAGCTTCCCAATATATATTGTCTGAAAGCGCAAAAATACTGCAAGTAAAGCAGAATTCAAATCGACGATATCGGAAAATCTAATCTTTTTTTTGTATATGTAATATAATAAGATATGAATCGTTGGGTTTCCGGGGTTTCCTTTTGCCCGCAATATCGCTAAATGGTTGAGTGTAAAGGGTTAATAAAAAAGCCGGTCCGTTTAACAATCCGGACCTGCCTTAATAAATTGTTGATTCATAGTTATCTGCCCCCCTTCCTGGGCCGGTTCATATTTTCTTTGATTTGTTTGATCGGTTCACTGTTGGGATCAAGCGGGCTGAGTTTATCCATGTATTTCTGGAGGCTGGCTTTGTCATCTTTATTATAGGCGTATACCATGAGGTAGGTGTATGCCTTGATAAGGCCGACTTTGTTCTTTTCAGCATCTCCTTCCGCCAGGCTCACATACTTTTCGAAGAAAGGCGCCGCCACACCGTTTTTGGCTTCTACATCCTTACCGGCCGCGGCCATCCCCCGCCAGTAGTAGCCGGTGGTGAGATCCGGGTAGCTGGCGGACAGATCGGCAAATGCGTTCCCGGCTTTGGTGAGCATACTGGTATCTGTAGTAACGCCGGCGGAAGCACGATAGTAGTTCAGGCCGATGTTATAATAATCCACCGCCGCCGGTTTTTCTTTCTGCTCTTTCTTCAGATCCAGGTACCGTTGATACCATTCCGCGGCTTTGTTGAATACACGGGCATTCTGAAATGCCCTGGCCACGGTTTCATACCGGTCCAGGTCTTTCAGCGTATCGGATGTGGCATACTTTTCAAGATAACCCAGCGCTTTCTGGTCTATTTTGGCCTGTGTGGCGGAATCCTGGTATTTGATACGACCGTAGATCTCGCTCAGCAGTTTGAAGTCCAGCGGTTCCAGTTTGCTTTCCCCTACTTTGGCCACGTAATCATCAACGGATTTTCTGGCGCTGAGGGAATCGCCTTTTTGCAGGTAGGCATCCGCTATCAGGCGTTCGAACTTGGCTTTATAGGCATCGTTCGCATGTGGAAGCACACTTTTGGCTTTGCTGATCGCTCCATCGTAGTCTTTATCGAGGAACATGATGGAAGCGAGGTAGTATTCATTCTTGCTTCTGTCTGCCTGATCAGAGAGGGCGAGGTATTTTTGCAGGTATTCTTTGGCCTTGGGGAGCGAGAACTGATCCTTCCGGGGGGTGTAGTAGAATTGATACAATTCGTAGAATACGGGAGCATAGTTCGGGTCGAGGGAAGCTGCTTTGGCATAGTCGTTCACGGCCTGCTGCAGTAATTTGGCGTTGTAGTTCACGTGTCCCTCCTTCATCACGGCTTCGGCGTTACCGGCCTCCAGTTCCAACGCCTTGTCATAGGCTGAAAGGGCTTTACCGCCATTTTCCCCGCCAAGTACGCGGTAGGCATCCCCCAATTCGATATAGTCGGCGGCGGTAGGTGTATATCCACCCTTCTTACCTGTACCGGCATTGTTGAGCAACACCTGCATGGTAGTGAGTGCATATCCCTTGTCACCACCCTTTATTTCTGTGTTGGCATCCGCAATGGCGCGGGCCACTTCGCCATTCTTTCCTTTCGTAGCGGTAGTAGCGGCATCGAACTTCTGCCGCGCAGCCGCAGCACGGCCTTCCATCAGGTCTATCCGCCCCATGCCTACCGTGAGCAGGGGAGAAGTTGGCGCAGCCTGTAATCCTTTATGGAAAGCGGCGGCAGCGCCTTGTTTGTTTTCCAGTCCGAGTTCTGCGATACCCAGATAATAATATGCCCTGTCATCGGATGGCCTGACGGCGATCACTTTTTCAAAATCCTGCTTTGCGCTGGCGTACTTGCCGTAATACATTTTCTTAAGGCCATCCTCTATTGACTGTGCCATTGCCCCGCTCGCCAGCAAAAGCAGCGCGGCTACGGTACTGATACGCTTGTTCATGGTTCTGGTTTTATTCCGTTAAACATGCCGGGGTTCGTGCGTTTGCCTCCGGTATGTGTTCATGCTGTAAAAAACATGCCAATTGAGCGGGGTATCGGGAGCAAACAGGGACCTCACTTTAATTGAATTTACTTATTTCTTTCGGTAAAAACAATGCAGGAAAAGTTAAATCTGCCGGAATAAAAAAGGCAGCGGTTCGGGAACCGCTGCCTGATATCAACATAAAAAACTGTCAGAAGGGATTATTTGGTGCCTTTGTTGGCTGCGGCTTTGTTACCGCCTGCGGCTGATTTGCCCTGAGACTCATAGAATTCTTTCACCTGGCGCACCGCATCGTTAGCAGGATCGATAGTGCCCAGCTTGTCCATATAAGGCTGCATGCTCACCTTATCCTCATGGTTGTAATGGTACAGCATGAGATAAGTGTATGCGTTGACGAGGAAGCGTTTTGCTCTTGCTTCATCTTCAGGCTTCAACATGGAGAGATATTTCTCGAAAGGTTCTTTCGCTTTACCATCTTTCGCCTGGTTGTCTATTGCAAAATTGCTCATTCCT
This sequence comes from Chitinophaga niabensis, assembly GCA_017849435.1. Lineage (GTDB taxonomy): Bacteria > Bacteroidota > Bacteroidia > Chitinophagales > Chitinophagaceae > Chitinophaga > Chitinophaga niabensis_A. The sequence continues at coordinate 9,831 of JAFIGY010000013.1, read as the reverse complement.
TTCCAATAGAACCCGTTGGTTTGGGTGGGGTATTTGGCAGTGAAGTCCGTCCAGGTTTTATCTGCTTCTGCGTACTGACCACCGTAGTACTCATACAACCCTTGATAAAATTGATCCGTCATGGCACTGGAGTTATCTTTGGTTGTTGCTGCCTTGCCATACCACAACGCTGCTTTCGGATAGTTGCGCATGTCTTTGAACGCTTCGGCTACCCTGCGGTAAGTATCGGCATCCTTAGCAGTATCCACTTCTGCGTATTTTTCCAGGTATTCTCCGGCTTTAGCCATGTAACCGGCGTTGGTAGCGGAATCTGCATGTTTCAGTTTGGTATAGATGGCGCTCAGCAGTTTGAAGTCCAGTGCTTCGAGCTTGTTTTCTCCTATGGATTTCACACGGTCGTCCATCAGGTGTTTAGCTGCCATGGAGTCCCCTTTCTGCAGATGCGCATCAGCGGCCAGCAGGGTGAGTTTACCTTTGTAAACATCGTTAGCGGTAGCCAGCAGTGCTTTGGATTTAGTGATCGCCGCATCGTAATCCTTTGACAGGAAAGAGATGGCAGCGAGGTAATATTCATTCTTTGCTTTGTCAGACGGATCGCCTACCTCTACATATTTCTGCAGGTATTTTGCAGCATTGGGCAGGGAGAACTGCTCTTTTTTCTGTGTTACATAGAATTGGTACAGTTCAAAGTAAGCAGGTGCGTAGTTCGCGTCCATGTTGGTGGCTTTAGCCCAGTCAGCCACTGCCTGCTGCAGCAGACGGGCGTTATAGTTCACCAACCCTTGTTTCATTACGGCTTCCGCACTATTGGGGTTCAGCTCCAGCGCTTTGTCATACGCGCTGATGGCTTTACCGCCGTTCTCACCACCCAGGAAGCGGTAAGCGTCGCCTAATTCGATATAATCAGCTGCAGTGGCTGTGTACTGCTGCTTCTTTTTACGGCCTTCGTTGTTCAACAGCTTCTCCATGATGGTGAGCGCATAACCGCGGTCGCCACCTTTGATCTCGGAGTTGGCATCGGCAATAGCGCGGGCAACATCGCCATCGCGACCTTCCGTTGCCGTGCTGGCAGCATCAAACTTCTGTTTTGCTTCAGCGGCTTTCCCGTTGAGCAGAGCGATGCGGCCTAAGCCGGCTGTGAGCAAGGGAGAGTTGGGAACGGCAGCGAGACCTTTGGTAAATACCGCAGTGGCGGCATCTTTGTTTTCCAGTCCCAGTTCCGCAATACCGAGGTAATAATAAGCACGGTCGTCTGTTGGTTTGGCTGCTATGGCCTTTTCAAGATTCTGCTTTGCAGTCTGGAATTTGCCGTAGTACAAATCCTTCAGACCATCATCCACAGATTGTGCCATCGCTCCATTGGCTACACAGAGCATGGCCACAAATAAACTGTTCCTTCTGTTCATGAGCAATCCGGTTTTAGTTGTGTTATCAGTATTTATATTATTTCAAGGTTGCATTCCGGAAGACGATGTTGAGCCTTGCCGGGTATAATTTGAATTTGCCTATCAGCAGTTGGCCTTCCTGGGCACCGAGGAAAGTGGCGAACCCCGCGCCCAGCCCCTGATAAGGCTCTTTCAGAATATAGAACATCCCGCGTGTGAGCGGATAAGATCTCATGCCGATATAAAACTGGTACGGCTGTACGAACTCGGTATAACCGTCCGCACGTACTTTCACGGTTCTCACCCTGCTGGTGAATTCGATAGCAGTGGAATCATTGGTATCGGAAATCCAGTTCACCCCTATCACACCGATGGCGTTCTTATTCTTCGTCACATAATCGATCACCTCCGGGTTGGTCTTTGCTGCCATCGTGGAAGCTGGCAAAGGTTTCCCTTTGTTGATGGAATCCTGTATGAAGCGCACGGTGCTTGAGTTCTGGTTGTCAAACACGATCTGCCAGGGCTTGTCTGATTGCCCGCTCATGATCTGCCTTACCTGGTCCATTGTAAGGATAGAATCAGGGTTGGCATGGTTGACGATCAGCGCGATCGCGTCTGTAGCGAGTTTCAGGCTCTGCGGACGAATCTGTTCTTTCTTGAAATATTCTTTTTCTTCCTCTTTCAGCTCGCGTGTTACGATGATCAGGCGGGCGCTGTCGTTGAACAGGTCCTTGAAACATTCCGCTTCCGGCTTGTATGCCGGGATGATCTTCGTTTTCGGATATAACGATTCAAATACTTTGATCTCGGAATCGATGAGCGGCTTGTACGTTTCATCTACCGAAATATGAATAACTCCTTTGGTGGGTGTATCCTTTTCCTCCCCATTGCCCGTTGTGCCTGAATTACAGGCGGACGCTACGATCATGGTGCTCAGGGTGGCGAATAAAATCCTCGACCAGTTTTTAACGCTTAAAAACATACGCACTGTCTAATGGTGACAAATTCAGATCAAAAAAAAAGTTGTTTGATTCCCCTGTACACACGAAATAATCCATACGCACATAGTAATCCGCCTAAAAAATAGAGCACCCAAGGCGAGAGGTCCGGTTTGCGGAAGCCAAGCTTTTCAGAGAAGAAAGCATATAAACCAAAGGCGATAAAGAAAATTCCCCGTATCAATTCTCCCAGCGGGCGATAAGATGTATTCATCCGTTTGTTCGTGTTTTCGTACTCCTGATGCATTGGCGGCAAGTTACAAGTATACAAAAAAAATTGTTTTTAGCGGGTTATTGAAACTTTATTCATTTGTTAACCTGCTTTAGAGATGCACAATCCCGCGGATTCCATATTACTATAAAGTTTTAACATATGCAATTGCAAGGGAATGCGTTATGCAATCCTCTGAAAATTCGGTAGGTTTGCGGTCTGGTTAAAAGCAGTGCCGGAAAGGCTTCCGAAAGAACAATCTGCTGGAAACCAGGTATTTACCTTTTCAGAACAGCTATGAAGAAAATATTGATGGTCTGCCTGGGCAACATCTGTCGGTCTCCTCTGGCAGAAGGGATTCTCCGGCATATGGCGGAACAAAGGCATTTGGACTGGGAAATAGACTCGGCAGGAACCGGCAACTGGCATGTGGGCGATCCCCCGGACCCGCGCTCCGTGCGTGTTGCCCACAAACATGGGATCGATATATCGGGGCTGCGGGGAAGGCAGTTCAGGGCGGAGGATTTTGACCGCTTTGACAGGATTTATGTGATGGACCTGGACAATTACCGGGATGTACTGCATAAAGCCCGTGGTACGGCAGACCGGGATAAGGTACAATTGTTGCTGGAACATCAGCAGCCGGTGCCGGATCCCTGGTACGACGACGCCCTGTTTGAACCGGTGTATAACCTGATCTACGAAGCCTGCGAACGGATCGTGCGAGGCTGATCAAATTCTTTAAACTTCATTCTTACGATAATGGCAAAACCAAGCATCCCCAAAGGCACCCGGGATTTCGGGCCGGCGGTAGTGCGCAAGCGGAACTACATCCTGCAAACCATCCGCGAAACATTTGAACTGTACGGCTTTCAGCCGCTGGAAACCCCTGCTATGGAGAATACCTCCACCCTGATGGGCAAGTACGGCGAAGAAGGTGATAAACTGATCTTTAAAATACTGGACAACGGCGATATCTTCGGTCGCGCCCAACAGGCAAAAGATAACCGCGAACTGGGGCTGCTGCTCTGTGAAAAGGCGCTCAAATACGACCTTACTATTCCCTTCGCCCGTTATGTGGTCATGAACCAGCATGAGCTCGCATTCCCTTTCAAAAGATACCAGATACAACCGGTTTGGCGGGCGGACAGGCCGCAACGGGGCCGCTATCGCGAGTTCTATCAGTGTGATGCCGATGTAGTGGGCAGCAATTCCCTTATCAACGAGATCGAACTGCTGAATATCTATGATACCGCGCTGAGCCGCCTGGGGATGAAAGGATACGAAATGCGCGTGAACAATCGCAAAATATTGGGAGGGCTCGCGGAACTGACGGGGCGTACAGACCTCCTGATGGACATCACCATTTCTATCGACAAGCTGGACAAGATCGGGGAAGACGGTGTGCGGCAGGAGCTCGCCGACCGGGGCTTACAACTTGCCGAGATCGATACCGTGATGAATTTCATCGCCATCAGCGGCACCAACGAGGAAAAGCTACAACAGCTCTCCGTTTTGCTGGCCTCCTCCGAAACCGGCCGCACCGGCATCGCTGAGTTACGCAGCGTATTGGAGAACAAACTGACCACTTACACTTCCGTACCGGTCATCGACCTTACCCTCGCCCGCGGCCTGAACTACTACACCGGCATTATCATTGAGGTAAAAGCGCCGGCAGCCGTAAAAATGGGCAGCATCGGCGGCGGTGGCAGGTATGACGACCTTACAGGATTGTTCGGACTGCCGGACATATCGGGTGTAGGGATCTCATTCGGTGTAGACCGTATTTACGATGTAATGGAAGAATTGCAGCTGTTCCCCGCCACAGCGCAGCAATCCACGAAAGTGCTGTTTTTCTATCCCGGGGAAGACAGGCTGCCGGAGGTTTTCCGGTATATGATGCAGGTGCGGGAAAGAGGGATCGTAGCGGAACTATTCCCGGATGACATCAGGCAGGACAAACAATACAAATACGCGGAGAAACGCGGAATCCCCTTCATCGCTTATTTTGAAGACGATGATCCTTCGGTTCTCTCTATCAAGAATATTCCATTGAAGAAACGGTTCGCCGTGAAGCCGGAAGAGCTGGCGAGCTTCGAATTCTGATAAAAAAAATCGCGGTGTTTCAGCACCGCGATTTTTTTTATTTACTGCATCATCCACAACACATCATTCCTCGTATCCGATCCGTTAAACTGTTTTTGTACAGCGGCTTTCACATTCGCCGTGTTGTTCTGGTATTCGGAGTTGGGATATGTGAAGCGGGTAGGTATCCTGCCGCCATTGTCGTTAGCAGGGCCGATATCGAACGTCGGGATGCCGGTGCGGCGATAATTGAAATACGCCTGGTACCCGGAGTTCTCGAAAAAGGCCATATACTTCTGCGTTAGTATCTGTGCAAGTCCTGCCGCACTGTTCCCTGCATACGTAATCATTGCCTGCGCGGTATAAATATTGATATCTGTTGCTGCTACGCCATAAAACTGCATACTGGCAGTGATCCCTTTGATGTAGGGACTGCCTGCATCACCAGCCGCCCAGCCGCGGTTGATCCCTTCCGCGATATTGAAGTTCGTTTCACTTGCTCCCAGCTGAATGCAGGGGATCCCTACAGCATTGGCCAGCCAGTAGTCGCGCTTGAGGTAACAATGCAGACCGGCATTGGTTTGCGCCTGTATAGTGTTCTGCTGATCGCCTGTTTTGGCACCTTTGTAACGTGCGAAAGGATTGAGCGGATCATTAGGAATGTTGGGTGCAGGAGACGCGATGATGAAGATACGCGGATCTTTCCGGGCGGTGAGAAGATCCACCCAGGTAGCGCCGAGGATATCCCGGTTCACGTAATAGCTGGACTCATCAGGGTAGATGGGATAGTTATTATCTTTTTGCGATGCATTGTATTTAATCTGAAGATTATCCACATTATCCGTAATGAGCGGATATTTTACGGGATCGCCGATGATGGTGGCAAATTGTTGTTTGATCCCCAGATCAGCATCCGCTTCCTTTTTGCTCAGGCTGATCAGCAGCCGGAGGCGGAGGGAATTCACTGCCTTCTGCCATTTCGCGATCTTTCCTCCGTAGTAAGGATCGCCGTCCACTGTCAGCAGCGGGTTAGCGGCGAGCAGGGTTTTCATATCGTTATTCGCATCATCCAGCCATTTGAAACATTGCAGGTAGATATCTTTCTGCGCATCATAAGCCGGGTAATACAACCCGTCTTTCGCTTTCATCGCGTCTTTCAGCGGCAGATCCCCCATTTGCTCCGTCATGCGGGAATACAGCAGCGCCCGCACAAATTTACCGATCGCTTTATAGCCGGCATTCACGGGATTATCCCCGAGTTTGCCCACTTCGAGATCCAGGCGTTCCAAATTGCGCAGCGTACCGAAGTAGGTATCTCCTGAACCCCAGGTGTACGACTGATCCCCGTAATAGTTAAAGTTGAGGACGTTGAACTGGTTCATGCGGTGAGCAAAAGACCAGGGTCCCTGGTAAGTATCCAGCAGAATACCCGTCAATATCAATTTCGGGCTGCCCTGACCGGAGGCGTTCGGGTTCTTCTGCAGATCATCGATCTTCTTACATCCGGCTGTCAGCAGTAAAACAGACAACAGACCGGTGATGCATTTCGTATATAGCGGTTTCATCCTGTTCAATTTTTTTAATTAGAAAACGAGATTTATGTTCAGGCCATAGCTCTTTACAGACGGAGTTTCCAGGTCAGTGCTCGAATTCGTCCACTGATCCAGATCGATGTTCCGTGCTTTCTTGTCCTTCGCCCAATACCAGAGGTTTCTGCCTACGAGGGAAACAGACGCCGAATTGAAAAGTTTCTGGCGCTGCAGCAGGCGTTGCGGAACCGCATAAGTAATGGACAGCTCCCGCAGTTTGAGATAGGTTTTATCTACGAGGTTGGCAATGTCGCTGCCATAGAAGGCTTTCGCGTAGCTTTCCCATTTCACCGGTGTTGTGTTCGACGCAAACTTGCGGGTATCTGACACCACGTTGCCATCACCGTCTACCTGGAGGCTTCCGCTGGTGATCACCACACCGTCCCCGATCTTCGTTCCCTTGTAACCCGCCGTATTGCGGTTGTTCCAGTCCGCCAGCCGGAATTCATTCGCGGACTCCGGATGCGCACCGGCCTGCCATTGTTTCTGGTTCAGGTAATTCACCAGCACACCGCCATAACGGCCATCCAGCATGAAGCTCAGCGTAACATCCTTATACCGCACCGTATTCTGCAGGCTCGCGATCCATTTGTTGTTGCTGTAGCCCTGCATGGTCACGTAGCTGTTGTACAGCGGCCGGCCGTTGGCTGCGTTGAAAATGATCTGACCGTCCGGGGATTTCTGATAATCCGTAAGATATACTTTATCCGTCCGCTCACCGATCTTCACGCGGCTGTAGACTTTCAGCGTATCGTAGATCTCCTTGAGGTAGCGTTGTTGCATAGACCAGTTCACCATCACATCCCAGCTGAAATTCTTTGTACGTATAGGCGATGCTGTTAGCACGATCTCCACGCCCTTACGCAGGTAGGTTAAACCGTTCCGCTGAAGAGAGCTGGCGCCGCTGGTGCCGGATAAGGGCAGATAGAAGATAGAAGGGCCTTCTATGTTGCGGAAATAGGTCAGGTCCAGCCCGATGCGGTTATCGAGGAAACGGATATCTGTACCGAACTCTGTGGAAGTATTGAACTCCGGACGGATGTTCGGATTATAGAGTGTACCGTCATAGTAGAGGGAAGGCATATTGTCCCAGCGGCCGCCGGTAGAATATGTGGGATAAAGGCTGTAGGGATCATCGTTATCCTTACCCACTTTCGCAACCGAAGCGCGCAGTTTCCAGAAGGAGATCGCCTGCGGGAATTTCGCCATTTCCGTAACGATCGCGCTCAACGAAGCGGAGGGATAGAAATAGGTGTTGTGGCCTTTCGGCAGGGTAGACGACTGGTCCATACGACCGGTGAGGCTCAGGAACAGCATGCGGCGATAATCCAGGTCTGCATAGGCATACACGCTTTTCGTCTGCCGCAGGGATTTGCTCGTGCTTGTTGTGGGCGGATCCACACTGTTCTGCACTGTCCACAGTTGCGGTACGAGCAGACCGTTATTCGTGTGGCCATACAGGTAGTTGGATTTAGTAGTACGAAGATTGGCGCCGGCAGAGGCTTTCAGGGACAGATCCGTGCTCAGGTTCTTTGTATAGGTGGCCAATACATCCGTGTTATTTTCCCAGTATTGTTCGTAGGATTCATTATACCCTCCTTTCAGAAAGTAGCCGCCATCCTGATTCCGCCAGGATCCGGAGATCGGGTAGCGGTTCGTGCGGTTCAGTGTAAAGGTGCTGATGTTGGAGCGGAGATGTATATCGAGGTTGCTGGTGACATTGTATTTCAGCTTTGCATATCCGTAGATATCATCTTTGTAGTAACCGCGCAGCTGTTCGTATGCTGACAGATAAGGATTGGTATACTGAAATATTTCCGGTGCGCGTTGCTGAATGCCTTCCTTACCGGGAACCCAGTAATTGCGCAGATCCCGCACATCGTAATCCGCCGCGCCCCAGATCATTAATGTGTAGATGGGGCTGCTGGGCTGGTAGCTGACGTTGGGATAATTGGGTGTATACTGTTTGCTGTAGTTGATATTCGTTTCCAGGCGCAGTTTGTTGCTGATATTGAGGCCGCCGGACATGTTCATGTTCGTGCTTCCCAGTTTCGTATTCGGAACGAGCCCGCGCTGGTAGAGCTGTGTAAGGGAAAAGCGGATATCGCCTTTATCATTATTCGCGGAGATGGCCACGTTGTTGGAAGAGAGAATGCCTTTTTGCAGGAAGTTATTGAGGTTGTTGGTGCCTCTGGCGATCCATGGTTGCGGGATGAGTTTGCCGGTGGAGGGGTCTACCTTGCTGTCGTATTGCGTGATAGGCTGACCTTCAAAACGAGGTCCCCAGATGTCATAATCCGCGTCATTGATCCCACCTCCTTTACCGTCTACGAAAGCGTAGCGGAAATCGGAACCCGGACCATATTCCGTTTGCAGTTTGGGCCTTGCAACAAAACCATTCTGTATCTGTGTACTTGAATTCACTTCCACGGAGAAGCCGCGTTTGTTGCGGGATCCGCGTTTGGTAGTGATCTGGATGGCGCCGTTGATGCCTTGTGATCCGTAGAGTGCGGCGGCGGTGGGGCCTTTGAGGACGGAGAAGCTTTCGATATCGTCGGCGCTGAGGTTCCAGGAGTCCGATCTTACGACCACACCATCTATCACGATGATCGTACCGCGACCGCGCAGGGCGATACCCGGATCGCCGAAAAGGTTGGTGGAGGTGGCGATGCGGAGGCCGGATACTTTACCGGCCAGGGAGTTGATCACATTCGGCTCTCTCGCTTTTACCAGTTCTGATCCTTTCACTTCCTGAACGGCATAGCCGATCGCTTGTTTCTCTCTTTTGATACCTAATGCGGTCACGACCACTTCGGAGAGGGATTTTTCGTTCTGGTGTAAGGTAAGGTCCAGTTCCTGTTTGTCATCCGCAGGCACTTCCTGCGAGAGGAAGCCGAGGTAGCTGACAAGGAGGACGTCTCCTTTTTTGGTATCCAGTACAAAGCGGCCGTTATTGTCTGTGACGGTGCCTTTACTGGTTCCTTTGATAGCAATAGAAACGCCGGGGAGCAGGACGCCACCGGTATTTTTAACGGTACCGCTGATGCGGCTTTGTGCGGATGCGTTCCCGAAGTACAGGAGCGCGCAACACATGAAAACACAATGTGCGATGAGCTTTTTTAAATGCATATTGACCTGGTTTAATAGATGGAATGTGAGTAGCGATGTGATTACTGCAGTCCGGGATCCACTGTTCTAAAGTTCAGCTTAACTAAATATATCAGCCAATTGTTTAGTGTAAATATACAGCGTTTTATAATAAAGTTTATAAATACTAATTAAACTTTAGGTTAACTAAATATTAAGGGAATATTGTTGAGGTTGGGGGGAGTGCGATTGGGGTGATTTCTTTTGGGAATGGGGTTCTGGGATGGTGGGGTATAAAAACAAAAGAGCCTTACCGATTTTACTCAGTAAGGCTCTTTTCAATAAATATGGCAGTTACCTACTCTCCCGCATGATAGTGCAGTACCATCGGCCATGAGGGGCTTAACTTCTCTGTTCGGAATGGGAAGAGGTGAACACCCTCGGCAAAACCACCATAAGATCTTTCCTGTCTTTGG
>JAFIGY010000012.1 GCA_017849435.1 Chitinophaga niabensis | reverse complement strand
TTTATTGATCCCGGATAGCGCATCCCGCCCCCTAGCGGGAAGGTCTCAGGTTCGAATCCTGATCGGATCACTTGGAAGCGAAGTCTTAACGGCTTCGCTTTTTTATTGATCCCGGATAGCGCATCCCGCCCCTAGCGGGAAGGTCTCAGGTCGAATCCTGATCGGATCACCTGGAAGCGAAGTCTTAACGGCTTCGCTTTTTTTATTGATCCCGGATAGCGAAATCCCTTCTTTACCATTCCTTAATCATAAAATAACCTCCCAACCCCACCGTATTTGTCAATATAATTACATATATTAGTCGTACCTCCTATCCAAACCGTGTAATATGAAGATCTCGACTATCGCATTTCCCAGCGTATTTGAATCCGCATTCGGCAACAACGAAAATTCTTCTAAAGACCTGTTGAACGGGTTAAAGGTCAAGAAGGATGAAAAATGGTACCTGGTGGGCAACCTTGCTAAAAGAGGTGGCGTTAACGCAAGCAGGATCACCAATGCCTCTCCGCAGGAAGAAGATTACGAGATACTTTTCAAAGCAGCAATGCTCAACACGGTAGACCGGGTGCAACAACCGATCTCCATCACAATGGGATTCCCTTTCTCCACCTACAATGTTTACAAAACCGCCGCGGAACAATTCCTCAGCAAACGGCACTTCCTGGTGGATTACGATACACAAACCTTCAACAATACCGGCTCCTTTAAAAAAGCCATGTTCGATATCGAAAAGTTTGAAGTGATCCCGGAGATCGTAGGCGGCATCATTGGATTGAAGAAGACGACGAACAATCCTAATCTGGACAATTTTATCGCTGTCAGCTTCGGATTCGGTACCGTAGAAGGCGGCATGGCCACAGGCGACGGACTTGTTCATCGTACCTGCTTCAGCTCTCACGGCATCCGCTACGCCATCAACAACCTTACCCGCGAACTGAGTCAGAAGCATTATTTGGAAATGAAGAACGAACATCAGCTGGACGATGCCTTTATGAAAGGTTCCATCTTTACCAACCGCAAAAGGATCGATCTGCGCGAATTACGGAAAACCGTACTGACGCAGTATTACAAAGAAGTCATCTCCCCATTGATGCGCAGTTATTTTACTGATCTTGATTATGAGAATTGTGAAAAGATCTATCTCATGGGCGGAGGCGCACATTATAAAGAACTGACAGACGCCTTCACCGAAGAATTCCGCAATTTCCTCCCGGTGGAAATCGCCCCCGAGCCGGAAAAGCTCATCAGCATCGGCTATCTTTATAATTCATTGAGGATTTCAGATAACAAAGCACAAAGAAGTGTAGGACTGGACCTCGGAAATTCAAGCTCCATCATATCCATTTTTGATGGCGAACCTAATACCGCAAATCACTAACGTGCCTATCATCAAATTCTTCAAATGGTATAACAGGGCAAAAACCTTCGTGTTGCCCGCAGAAGTCTCCGTGAATGGCGCCGTGGAAGCCTCTATCCCCGGCCGTATTGAAGGCAACGTGAATGGCGATGTAAGATCATCCGGTACCGTTATTATCGGCGAGCAGGCGCAGATACGCGGACATGTATACGCTTCCGACGTTATCGTGCACGGCAGGGTCTACGGTGATATCTACGCTTCCAACAAAGCCGTTATTACAGACAAAGCCCGCATTAAAGGAGACGTAACGGCCATGATCATGGAGATCCGTGAAGGCGCTCTCGTTGAAGGCGCTATCCGCAAAAACATTATCACTCCTTCCGCTACCACTCCTACGCCCACTCCTGCCGTAGATGAGTCTGAAAAAAATGAGCAGGCGAATGCGTGGTTTTAACATGAATAGCCGGCCCGCTACAAATCGAAGAACTGTCGCGTTCGGTTGATCCGCAGATCCCGCAGGATACCGGCTTTCGGGTTGATCGTGATACTGAACTGGCGATAGCTGCCGAAAGGTACAAGGTTAATGCTCATCTGCCAGCAATGCAGATCACGGGAAATAGTAAGCGTTGTATACGATATCTGTTTCAACCGGAAGTCGAAACCGCTCGTCATGATGATCTTCCACTTGGGCGTAAGACTGAAATCCCCGCTGAACCCGAGGTATTGCGTGAAAATGGTAGTATCCCGCAACCGGTCTGCCGTACGGCTTCGCGAGTAGTTGAGGCTGTAAGAAAGGTCCAGCCGCCAGGGAATATCGAAATCAACATAATCACCGGGGTTGGCGCGCATCATTTCCATTTGCCGCTTTTGTTCCTGCAATTGTGCATCCGGCGTTTGTCCGTTTTCTTCTGCAAGCTTATCCTTCTGCTTCTGTTTTTCCTTGCTCTTCTTGTCCTGACTCTGGAAAGATGTACTGATAGCAATGTTGGCCTGCGTCAAACGCCCGATGCTGAAACTTTTTCCGCCGTTCCACACATACTTGTTGATCTTGTAACCAAAGCTGTCAACCTGGTAAGGATCGAGCGTTCCCCCAAAGGAAACATTCACTTTATCGAACAGGTTGGTACGGGCGTTCAGCGCAAAGGGGCTCAGCTTGAAGGAATCCGCCACAAGGTTATAACTGCTGCTGACTCCAAAACCATCGAGGAGCTTGATCTTCTTCACACCGGAAGTATCCTTGGTGGACTTCACTTTCATTTCGAGGTTATTGTCAAGACCAAAGGTCAGGCCCGCAAAAGTTTGGAAGGAAGACGGGCCGAAGGGCGCCCCGTCAAAATAAGAGTACCGTTCCCGTCGCCCTTCCTTGCCGACGTTGATCATATAATAATCTTTGCTGGCGAGGTCCGGCGAAAAACTGAAGCCGATATTGGGCCGCATGACGTGCCGGATGGTCTGTATCCTGGAGTTCTTGTTCCGAAAGTTGAACATCCCGTAGATGGCCGTTGCCAGCGACGCACCGGAAGACATGGCGCTGCTTCTGAAGAACCCGCTGGTGAAAGTGGTATCCAGTTTTTCCTGGCGGGAATTCCAGCTTAACACCTGCTTGCGGATGTACCATTTCTCCGTATAGTTAATGCTGGGCGAAAGGGTCAGATTCCTCATTACGGGAATGGACAGCGTAATGGGGATCTGGTGCTGCATCCCTGCCTGCAGCTTGTCAAACATCGTAGGACGGCCGAAGGAACTATCTGTAAAGTGGATACTGTTCCGCAGCAATACGTTATAGCTCACACCTATTTTTTCGTACCAACGTGGCGTACCTGTCATCTCCTTTGCCTGAAATGGATAAATGGTATTGACGTTGAACGATCCGTCGGGGAAGTTGATATTGACCTGACGCGTGGAATTGTTCTGGTCATGATTCAGCGCCAGCGTGAGGTTATATGGTTTACCGGCCCAGCTTTTGGAATAGTTGATGGAAGAGCTCATGGTATTATTGAGCCTTGATGCCGGGTCGATGACGTTATATTGATTGAAGGTGGTGGTACCAAAATTCACGGATGCGCTGAAGTTGGTACCGGGCCTTGCCTTCCCGTCCATACTATGACTCCAGGACACTCTGAAGTCCCTTGAATTACGGTAATCAGACGCCACCTGCGGATCCCCGAACCGGGAATTGGAAAATGCAATGTTCATCCCGCCGTTGTACTTGTACCGCTTTCGATAGGTAGGACTCAGGGTAAAGCCCCAGCTGCCATAAGAATATACGTCCGCCCGTACGGTCAGGTCCAGGTATTCTCCCAACCCGAAATAATAACCACCATTCTCCAGGCCTATCCCCTTTTGCTGGTTCACCACGTACTGTGGCGGCAACAGGCCTGTACGCTGGCCATGACTGATGGGGAAAATGGCGAAAGGTATGAACAACGGCGTGGGAATGCCTTCGATCTCCAGGTTGGCGGGGCCGGACACGATCAGTTTATCCGGGATCACCTTGATCTTCCTCGCCCTGAACGCAAAGTGTGGCGTATCCAGGTTACAGGTGGTGTACCCGTTCCGGAAACCGAACACGGTATTATCCGGCTGCTTCTTCACCTGCCGGCTGCTAATGAATCCCTCCCCATATTGCGCCCTGGTCTGGTAGATCATGGCCTTGGCCGATTTGAAGCTGTACCGTACGGAATCCATTTCGGAAGAAGTAGTACCATCGTTCAACACGGCCTTTTCCGTAGCTTTCCCCGTAGAGTCAAGTCCCTGGCGGGCAGTGAGGATGCCTGTTTCCTGGTTGAAGTCCATGGTCTGCCCTGTAAGCTGCGTCTGTTCATATTTTACATCGGCCTTCTTATATAAACGGAATTCTTTCTTCCGCACCAGCAGCACAATGGAATCCTGCGCCTTGTAATACACCGGCGACGTTAAGCTGTCTTTAGACACACGGATATGCGGAAGCGTATCCACCTGAACGGTCGTGCTGTCATGCATTTTCAGGGAGTCTACCGTTTTTAGCGGCGGTACCGTATCTTTACCCCGCTTGAAAGCCGGCTTGCGCGCGGAGTCTTCAAGTTCCTTCTGGGTGGGGAATTTCACGGTATGCGGCACCGGAACGGTATCTGTGAAAGTTTTGTTAAAGTGACGGGAGGAATATGAAGATGCCCGTGCAAATTCGTCTTTTAGCAAAGGCAGCGCCGTCAATAAAAGAAGGATCAAAGGCAGGAACGGCCGCCTTAAAATGTTTTTATAATTATTTTTGCAGAAAGGGTTCATGTGTTAAGCGGGCACAAACCTACAAGATTTTATACAAATTATTTGCATGGTGCGCACACCAGAGAAAAGGAACGATGTGCCGGGGCGCATCAACAGTGTATAAAATTATGGTGAACAATTCATATGAACCCTTGCGGAATTAATACAACCCATTAAAATAAATTGTTGACATGCGCTGGAAAAGAGTTTTATTGTCAGGATTGGGCATAGGCCTTCTCTATACCTTGTTTGTTCACGCAAAAACTGCACCGGTTTTGCCGGTTCAGGATAAACCGATTCGCACCATCGTGATCGATCCGGGTCATGGTGGCAGCGATCCCGGAGCGAGGGGGAGGTATTCTAAGGAAAAGGACGTTGCACTGGCCGTAGCACTCAAACTGGGTAAAATACTGGAAGATGCGTTGCCGGACGTCAAGATCGTTTATACACGGAAAACCGACCGCTTTGACGATGTACACCGCAAAGCCGCCATCGCCAATGAAGCGAACGGAGACCTCTTCATCTCCATCCACTGTAACTCTGCAGCGGAACTCACCCGTATCGTAGGGCATAGAACGGTAACATACCGGGATAAAAAGAAACGAAAAAAGACCAAACAGGTACCCATCTACGAAAAATACCCGAATCCTGCCCAGGGAACGGAAACGTATGTATGGGCCACCAGCAAGAATAACGCAAAGGCAGAATCCCTGCGCAACAGCTCCGTGATTGTACTGGATGCCAATTCTGAAGAAACAAAGGAACTGATGGATACCAACGATCCGGAGACCATCATCATGCTCAACACCCTCAGGAACGTATACTTCGATCAAAGCCTGCGCCTGTCCACACTGGTGGAAGACGAATTCACGAAAGTAGGGCGCATCAGTCGCGGTGCCCGCCAGCGTAATGAAAAAGGCATCCTGGTGCTGCACGCCACAGCCATGCCCAGCGTGCTCGTGGAACTGGGCTTTATCAGCAATCCGGAAGAAGAGAACTACCTGAATTCCCAGGATGGACAGAATGAAACGGCCAGCTGCATCGCCAAAGCGGTAAAACGCTACAAAGATGAGCTGGAAAGGGTTTACAAATCCGCCGGCAGCAACCACAAAGCAGCTCCTCCTGCAGAAGCCCCCGCTCCTGCCGCTCAACCTCCGGCCCATCAGGCATCTGTTCAAAATATACCCGTGACCGTTAATAACCAGACCGACGCCGGGGAAAACAACAGTGCCTCCCACTATAAGGTGCAGCTGATGACCACGGAAAAGATCTACGCCCGTGGTGATGAAATGTTCCGGCAATTGAACGGTACCATCGAACGGGAAGAAATAAAACAGGGAAAAAAGAAAATGCATAAATATCTGCTGGGTAACTTCCGCACCGAAGCGGAAGCGCACTCCGCCTTGTATAAAGCGAAAAAACTCGGATTTAAAGACGCTTTCGTGGTCGCCTACAAGAACGGCGTCCGCATAGAGCAGTAGCTATTTTGACCTGTCATTTGCATTAAATCTGTTTACCTACGACTGCCGCACCGTTGTTTTTATCTATTTTTGCACGAACCATACTTATCTCGATGCTTAAAATATCTAATGAAACAAAAGTTGGTGTACTCACAGCCCTGGGTATTGTGCTGCTGGTGATGGGGTTTAATATCCTCAAGGGCAGGAGCCTTTTTCCTTCGAAAAAAACTATCTATGCCGTATACACGCAGGTGAATGGCCTCGCCCCTTCCAATGCCGTACTGGTGAATGGCCTTGTGGTGGGGAATGTACAAAGCCTGGAGATCATGGATCATCGCGCAGGCCGCATCCTCGTGACGCTGTCGCTCAGCAAGAATATTGAGATCCCCAAGAATTCCGTGGCCCGTATCAGTTCTGATCTGCTCGGTACAAAGAAAGTGGAGATCGATTTCGGGAATACGGATGAATTCCTCAAGAACAAGGATACCATTTATGCAGCCGTGGACGGATCTATCACCGACGTTCTCAAGGAACAGCTCAACCCGCTCGTGAAAAAACTGGAAGGCACCCTCAGCACAGTGGATTCCCTCCTGCTCACCATCAATTCTATTTTCGATACTACTACCAAAGCGCATCTGCGCCACGCCATAGCGGGACTGGACGGTACACTCGCCAATCTCACCCGCGTTACTAATTCCGTGAATGGTCTGCTCGCAGAGAACGGTAAGCTCACCGGCACTTTCAACAACCTGGAATCCGTGACCGGCAACCTGAAGAACAACAACGAAAAAATTTCCAACATACTCGGCAATTTCGACAAGGCATCCGGCGCCCTGGCTCACGGTAAGCTGGATTCCACACTGCTGAAATTCAACAAAACCGTCACCTCACTGGATGATATCGTAAGAAAGATAAACAGCAGGGAAGGCTCGCTCGGATTGCTTATCAACGATAAAAAAGTGTATAACAATCTCCAGAACACTACCGGTAGCCTGAACAAACTGCTGGAAGACCTCCGCTACAATCCCTGGAGATATGTACACCTGAGCGTATTCGGCAAAAAGAACAAAGTAGTGCCCATCCCTTCTGATACGGCTCAATTACAATAGATCAAATGTTCAGAAATTCATCATACGGCATCCTCCTGTTATCCGTAATAGGTGCAACAACGCTTTGGGCGGCCTCCGGCAGCTATCCGCAGGCCCCCGTCGTGCAACGTAGCCAGGAAGATACTTCCAAACGCATCCATGTGGTGCATGCGGATAAACTGACGGGGATCAACCAGGACAGTACCGCCCGGCGCCGCTTCAAAGGCAACGTGATCTTCAAACAGGGCACCAGCTTCCTTTATTGTGACAGCGCCGATCTCAACGAAAGGAAGAACGAAGTGGAAGCATGGGGACATGTACACATCAACCAGGATGACAGTATCCACACCTATTCAGATTACCTGCTTTACCAGGGAAACACGCGCCTGGCAACGCTTACGGGCAACGCCAAACTGACCGATACCAAAGTAGTGCTCACGAGCCCCGAACTGAATTACGATATGAACACCCGCATTGGTACGTATACCAAAGGCGGCAAACTCGTAAACGGGAAATCCGTACTTACCAGCCAGGAAGGTTTTTACTACGCCGATACAAAGGATGTTTATTTCAAGAAGAATGTAGTGATCGTGGATCCCGGCTTTACGCTCGGTACAGATACCCTGCAGTATAATTCCGCCACCAAGATCGCCACTATCCTCGCTCCTACCACTATCAACGATGGAAAGACCACCATGTATGTTACCTCCGGTTATTATCATACCGAAACCGGGTTTGGCAACTTTGGGAAACGACCTGTTATTGAAGACAGCACCAATACTTTTACCGCCAACGAGATACAGACAGACAAAGCCACAGGCATTTCCATCGCTACCGGCAATATGGTCTGGCGGGATACCGCACAGAAAATGTCCGTGCTCGCCAACTATGGCACGGTGAACCAGCACACCAAAACTGTGCTGGCCACGCAAAAGCCGGTGGTAATCATGGAAGGCAAAAAAGATACCTTCTTTGTTGCTTCGGATACACTCTTCTCCGGTATCGTGAAGATAAAGCTGGATAGCGCCGCACTGGCCAGGGATTCCGCCGTCAGAGCCAGCGGAAAAGATTCGGTGGAAAGGCGTTTCGTGATCGGGTATAATCATGTGAAAATCTATTCCGATTCCCTGCAAGGCGTGGCAGACAGCCTGTATTATTCAGGCGTGGATTCCATCTTCCGCCTCTACAAAGATCCTGTACTCTGGGCCAACAAGAACCAGCTCTTCGGGGATACCGTCTTCCTTTTCACGAAGAACCAGAAGGCTGACAGGATGTTACTGGATCAGAATGCATTCATCATCAATGAAGTCGGGCCTGAGATGTTCAACCAGATCAAAGGCAATACCATGATGGGATATTTTGGAGATGAAAAACTGGATTCGATGTATGTGAACGGGAATGCCGAGAATATTTATTATGTGCAGGATAATGACAGCGCCTTTATCAGCACCAACCGTTTGTTGTCCGCCACCACGCATATCTATTTCCTGAACGGGGAACTGGACCGGATTGTGTTTGTCAAAGAACCGGAGGGCACTATGTATCCGCTGCGGCAAATGCCGCAAGAGCAGAAACGTCTCCCAGGTTTTAAATGGGAAATCCACCGCAAACCGAAATCGAAATACGAGCTGCTGGGCCAATAATAGTTTTCACGAAATCATCCATATGAATAATCTGGGAAAGAACATCAAAGCAAGCGTACTGTCGCCGATCTTCCAATTTCTGCGGGATAGTCGGGCCGTTGGCATCGTACTCATCGTTTGCACCGTTATTTCCCTGATCCTCGCCAATTCTCCCTGGAGGGAACAATATATTGGTTTCTTCAATACGCTTTTTGATCCCTCCGGTGGCCATCACCTGGAGTATAAAGGGCTGCACCTCCCCAACTCCTGGCTGCTCTGGATCAACGACGGTTTCATGGCGCTGTTCTTTTTTCTTGTAGGAATGGAGATCAAGCGGGAGCTGACCGTTGGAGAGCTCGCTTCTCTGCGCAAGTCCCTCCTGCCCGTACTGGCAGCTGTTGGCGGCATGTTGTTCCCGGCACTGATATTCCTGATTTTTAACGCCGGAACGGATTTTAATCATGGATGGGGTATCCCGATGGCCACAGATATTGCATTTTCGCTCGGCATTCTGTCCCTTTTAGGTAACCGGGTACCATTGAGCCTCAAGATATTTCTGACTGCCCTGGCCATCATAGATGATCTTGGCGCCATCCTCACCATCGCTATTTTTTATACGGATGAACTGCATGCTGTTTATCTCTATATTGGAGGCGGCATTTTCGCGTTGCTGCTGCTGTTCAACTATCTGAAGGTAAAGCGTTTGCTATTCTATTTCATTCCCGGTATCGTGCTCTGGTATTGTATCTTCAATTCCGGTATCCATGCTACCATCGCCGGTGTATTGCTGGCTTTCTGCATTCCGCTGGACAAGATCCATACATTGGAGCACAATCTTCACGATCCCGTGAATTTCCTCATCATGCCTGTGTTTGCGCTCGCTAATACCGCGATACAATTCCCCCCGGACGTGTTGCATGCTTTCACGCATTCCGTCAGTTTCGGGGTTGTATGCGGATTGGTATTAGGCAAACCCCTTGGGATATTCCTGCTCTGTTTCCTCGCCGTAAAATTGAAACTGGCTTCCCTCCCCACCGGAACAAACTGGAAACAGCTGTGGGGGGTAGGCATGATCGCGGGCGTCGGTTTTACGATGAGTATTTTTATCGCCACTTTGGCCTTCAATGAAGCAGAAATACAGGTGATTTCCGTGATGTCTGTCATATTAGCGTCTGTTTTGGCCGCTTTAGCCGGATTTATTTTTTTAAAGACGCTATCCCGCGTTCAAAATAAAAATGCACAATAACCGTTTTTGTGTAGTCCTATAACACCGGATACCCCTACTGCACACCTTTGGCATCGTTATTGCAAACATCTAATCGCATGAGACTGATGAAATATCCTATCATCGCTGTTATCACAGTATTTGGCTTTATAGGCAAAGTAAAAGCGCAACAAACAGCCGGGCAGATAGAAGCAGGCATAAGACTGGGGTTACCACTGGGTGTAACCGGACGATATTATATCACAGACCGTTCAGCGGCTGAGGGTATTTTCGCATTGTACAACAGAACAGTATCCCTTACGGCTTTGTACGAGTACCATTGGGACCTGTCAGCACTGACTGTGAAGGGTTTCAGCTGGTATGCCGGCGGAGGCGCTCATATTGGCGGCAGGGAAATTGATGGCACCAACAAGTTTCTTGCGGGTGTAGATGGTATAGCAGGATTGAATTACGTGTTCTCAGGCATTCCGCTTAACCTGAGTCTTGACTGGAAACCCGCCGTCCACTTTACCACCTCCTCCGAGCTCGCACAGTTCGCCGTATCGGCAAGATATATTTTCGGGCAGAAGAAACTTTTTTCCAAAAAGAGTCTTTGACAATTAAACAAACCAAATATTAACAGATGAAAAGAATCTTGTTGCTCTTCGGAGTACTTTCTTTGATGGCCTTTCAGGCGAATGCACAACGTAAGAAACCTGTAGCTCATCACTATCGTGGCGGTGGCTCTCCGGGCGATTACAATACTGCGCTCGGCGTAAGAGTCAATCCATGGCTCGTAGGTTTCACCGTAAAGCATTTCATCAAAGGGCCGCATGCAATTGAAGGCATCGTTCACCACTATTTTGGCGGAGACGTCAGAGATGACGCAGGTTCCAACGTAACTTTCACCGGTTTGTATGAATACACCTGGAATGTGTTCGGCAAATCCGAGTGGAATATGTACGCCGGTGGTGGCGCCCATCTTGGTCTTTGGAGAGATTATTACTGGGACAATAACGGCTACCGCAGGAACAATGGCACAACAGCCGTGCCGGGCCTGGACGGCATTTTCGGGGTGGAATATACGTTCAAGCAGATTCCGCTTAACCTCAGTGCCGACTTGAAGCCATTTTTCAACTTCACTGGCGGACATGATTTCATCGGCGAGCAGATCGTTGGTGTTTCTGCCAGGTTTACTTTCAAGTAAGATCTAAGGAAATTAAGGGACGAGGGTATGTCAGTTTTGGCATACCCTCATTTTATTTTTATATTTATCCTATACCGCAACGCCCATGAAAATACTATCCGCACAACAGATCCGTGAGGCGGACGCTTACACGATCCGGCATGAACCCGTGAGCAGCCTGCAGCTGATGGAACGGGCAGCGACTGCCTGTGCGCAATGGCTGACAGCACGTTTTGGCGCGGAGCATCCCTTTTATATCTTTTGCGGAATGGGCAACAATGGCGGCGATGGACTGGTCATCGCACGGTTTTTATTAAAGATGGAATATAAAGTGCAGGTCTATCTCGTACATCATTCGCCTACCTCCTCACCCGACAATACCTCCAACCAGCAACACCTCCCCGCCCTTCAACACATCTACTCCCTGGTGGATTTTCCCGCCATGGGAAAGGAAGGGATCGTTATAGACGCCATCTTCGGCACCGGCCTCTCCCGCCCAGTGGAAGGCTGGACGGCCGGCATCCTGCACAAGATCAATGATAACAGACACCAGCATACCGTCGTGTCCATCGATATACCATCCGGTATGATGGCAGACGGTCCATCTCTTCAATTTCCGTGTATACATGCCAGTTATACTCTCAGTTTTGAATGCCACAAGCTCGCATTCATGCTGCCGGAAAACGCGGAACGCACCGGAAAAACCGTGATCCTGCCTATCGGCCTGCATCCGGAATATATCACCAACGCCTCTACGAAATATCATTTCGTGGATAAATCTATCGTCCACACCATCTACCAGCCCCGTCAACCCTTTGCCCATAAGGGCACTTACGGTCATGCGCTGCTCATAGCCGGCAGTTATGGTAAAATGGGCGCCGCCGTGCTTTCTGCGAAAGCCTGTCTGCACGCAGGCGTAGGTCTCCTGACCGTACATGTTCCCCGTTGCGGTTACGAGATCATACAAACGGCCGTACCCGAAGCGATGTGTGAAACAGAAGAGCAACCCTTGTTCTCCACCACTTTCCATGAGGCATTCCGGACCAGCCAGGCCCCGAACTACGCAGCCATTGGCATCGGCCCCGGCATCGGTACAGAAACGGCCACTGCCGGCGCCCTCGAAAAGCTGCTGACCCTTTACCCCGGTCCTATGGTACTGGATGCGGACGCCCTCAATATCATCAGCGCCTACCCTTTCCTGCTGCCTTTGGTGCCGAAAAATTCCATTCTCACCCCTCATCCAAAAGAATTTGAACGTCTCTTCGGCGTCACCGGCGACCAGTTCGAGCGACTGGCCCTGCTTTCCGCCAAAGCCGCCGCCCTGCAACTCTACATCCTGCTAAAAGGCCGTTACAGTGCGATGGCTTGTCCGGATGGCTCCGTATATTTCAATTCCACCGGCAATCCCGGCATGGCCACCGGCGGCAGCGGGGATGTACTCACAGGTATCCTTACAGCGCTGCTGGCCCAGGGCTATACCTCTAAAGCCGCCCTTATCCTCGGTGCGTGGCTACACGGCCTTGCAGGAGACAAAGCCGCGGAAACCCTCTCCCAGGAAGCCCTCACGGCCGGAGACATCACCGAATACCTCGGTAAAGCCTGGCTCGAGCTGTATTTCTAAGTATTTTTCCGCAAAAAGGGCAGGTACTAGCAAAATAAATTGTAATACATTATCTTCGTCAACCTTGTAATTTTTTAAAGGAGTTTATAAGTATGAGTATAGTTTACATTATTCCACTATTTGGACTGATAGCATTGTTATTCACAGCCATTCAGAGTGCATGGGTTTCCCGCCAGGAAGCAGGGAACGAAAGGATGACGGAAATTGCCAAACACATTGCGGAAGGCGCCATGGCCTTTCTCAAGGCAGAATACAAGATCCTCACCTATTTTGTGATCATTGCCGCGTTGCTGTTGGGTTATATGGGATACTCCCATCATAATTCCGACTGGACGATCGCGCTGGCGTTCGTTATTGGCGCCATCTTCTCCGCTACTGCAGGTTTTATTGGTATGAAAATAGCCACCAAAGCCAACGTACGTACTGCACACGCTGCCCGCACCAGCCTGGCCAAAGCCCTGAAGGTTTCCTTCACCGGCGGGTCTGTAATGGGCATGGGCGTTGCCGGTCTGGCCGTTCTGGGCCTGGGCGGTCTTTTCCTCATCCTCAAATCCTATTTCGGTGCGGAAGCCAATACCGCTGAAATGATCAAAACCATTGAAGTGCTGACCGGCTTTTCGCTGGGCGCGGAAAGCATCGCGCTTTTTGCCCGTGTAGGCGGTGGTATCTATACCAAAGCAGCGGACGTAGGCGCTGACCTTGTAGGGAAGGTGGAAGCCGGCATTCCTGAGGACGATCCCCGTAACCCCGCCACCATTGCGGATAACGTGGGAGATAACGTAGGAGACGTTGCCGGGATGGGAGCCGATCTTTTCGGTTCTTATGTTGCCACTGTACTGGCTACCATGGTACTCGGCGCGGAAACATCCTCTTCCAATGATAATTTCGGTGGACTCGCTCCCGTACTGCTGCCCATGTTCATCGCGGGGATCGGTATCGTATTATCTATCATCGGTACCTTCTTCGTAAGGATCGGCGAGAACGCAGGACTCAACACCAGCGCCGTACAGCGCGCCCTCAACATGGGCAACTGGGGTTCCATCATCCTCACCGCCATTGTCGGCTACTTTGCCGTGAACTGGATACTGCCTGAAACCATGACCCTCCGCGGCCATGAATTCACCCGCAACGGCGTATTCGGAGCCATCATTGTAGGTCTGGTGGTAGGAACGCTCATGAGCATCATCACCGAATATTATACGGCCATGGGTAAACGCCCCGTGCAATCCATCATCCGTCAGTCTTCCACCGGTCACGCTACCAACATCATCGGTGGTCTGGCTATCGGGATGGAATCCACCCTGCTGCCGATCATCGTGCTGGCAGCCGGTATCTACGGTTCCTTTGCCTGTGCAGGTCTGTATGGTGTGGCGATTGCAGCCGCGGGGATGATGGCCACCACTGCCATGCAGCTCGCGATCGATGCATTCGGTCCTATCGCGGATAATGCCGGTGGTATTGCGGAAATGAGCGAATTGCCGAAAGAAGTACGTGAAAAGACCGATATCCTGGATGCCGTAGGGAATACCACGGCGGCCACGGGTAAGGGGTTTGCCATTGCTTCCGCTGCACTGACCGCCCTCGCGCTGTTTGCAGCCTATGTTGGCGTAGTGAATTCCAACCATTACAGAATGGATGGCATCAATATTTATAAAGCGGACGTGCTCGCAGGTCTTTTCATAGGCGCGATGATTCCCTTCATCTTCTCTTCCCTGGCCATCCGTGCGGTAGGTCAGGCCGCGATGAGCATGGTAGAGGAAGTGCGCCGCCAGTTCCGGACCATTCCCGGTATCATGGAAGGCACCGGCAAACCGGAATACGATAAATGTGTGGCCATCTCCACCGAAGCATCTATTAAGAAAATGCTCCTGCCCGGCGCCATCGCCATCACATCGCCACTCATCATCGGCTTTGTGTTCGGTCCCGAAGTGCTCGGCGGTTTCCTGGCCGGCGCTACCGTGAGTGGTGTGCTGATGGGTATGTTCCAGAACAACGCCGGCGGCGCCTGGGATAATGCCAAGAAATCCTTTGAAAAAGGCGTGGAGATCAACGGAGAAGTGTTCTACAAGAAATCTGATCCGCACAAGGCTTCCGTAACCGGCGACACCGTAGGGGATCCCTTCAAAGATACCTCCGGACCGTCCATGAACATCCTCATCAAACTGATGTCCATCGTTTCTCTTGTCATTGCGCCTACCCTCGCGGAATTGCACGGCAATGGAGCGGCAATGGTCAAAAAAGAGCGGCCTGTGAAAGTTGAACAAACCGCCGGAGTAACCACAGCAAGTACAAAAGCTACCGCCATGTTGCGGTAAAGCAATATATCATCAATAAAAAAGCCCGGGGAACCCCGGGCTTTTTTATTGCCTGGGGCTCTCATTTTGTCAATCTCTCTGCTATCCGTATCTTTGTACTGTAATTCAAAATATTACAGAATTGATCAAAAGTAAATTCGCCATATCGGTTCACATCCTCACACTGCTGGGCAGCAGACCAAACGAGTGGCTGTCTTCCGAACTCATAGCCGGTTCGTTGAACAGCCATCCTGCACTGGTGCGGAAAGAGCTGGGCACGTTACGGGAAGCGGGGCTGATAGAGAGTAAGGAAGGCAAAAACGGAGGCAGCCGCCTGGCGCGCCCGATGAAGGACATCCGGATGTCTGAGATATTCGGGCTGATCAAGAACGATCATGTGTTCGGCTTCTCTCCGAACGACCCCAACCCTTCCTGCGAAGTGGGTGCCAGGATCAACGGTGCGCTGGACGTGCTTTTCGGGGAAATAGACAATACGATCTTCCGTATGCTGAAAAACATCACCCTGGCCGATTTCAGTAAGGAATACCTTTAATATCCACAGGTCTTTACTTCACGGGGACTCATGCCGTACTTTTTGCGGAAAGCGTTGCTGAAATGCTGCAGGGAAGAATATCCCAGTTCATCGGCAATATCGGTGAAAGACAATTTTCCTTCCCGGATCATTTGTTTGGCCTGATCCAGCCTGTAATCGCTGAGATAGCCGAAAACGGTATTGTCGAACACCTTCCTGAAGCCGTTCTTCAATTTGAATTCATTAAGGCCCGCTTTTCTGGCGAGTTCGTTGAGGGACAAGGGATCTTGCGCATTCGCCAGTAACAGGTCCCGCGCATAATAAATTCTCTCTTCATCCGTGCGGGATATCTTATCCACCTGCAGTACGCGGTTGCGACGGGATTCCGATTCCACCTGTTCACATTGCAGGGCCAGCAGTTCTATCGCCTTGGATTGCAGGAACAATTTTTTCAACCCGCCTGTAAACTGGCAGCTACGCACCTCTTCAATGGCCTGGAACATGCGGGGAGTGATCTGGTAACCATGGGCAAGGTATACCGGCCGCTGATTCTCCACGTCCTCTGCATACTTGTTCAACACAGGCCCGTTATTGACCGCCAGTTGCATGAACCGGTCGCAGCTAAAATTCAGCGCGAATACTTCCATATTCGGTTGACGCTCCACCCAGAGAGACTCTACGGCGTCAGGGGTGTAAGTGATATTATGCTGATGGGAAGAAGTTTTAAACTGGTTGGACATGCCCTTCAGATGTGCGGTGATCTCTCCGCGCAACATAAAATGCAGGGCCACCCGCTGATGAAGTTCCGAGCTTTCCACATGCAACCGCTCATTCACGGCCACTTCGCCGTGCCCAAGCACAAAACCCTCAAAATGCATCTCCCGGAACACAGCCCTGCCAAATTTAAAGTTCAGGCGATGCTCCTGTTCCACGAGGTTGGGGGTATTGATATCCACCGCATCATACGTTTCATCCGTATGAAACAGTACATCTTTTCGGTCATTCCTGATGGTCAGCGGCATAATAATCCGTTTTGTGTAAATAATAATCCGTTTCGTACAAGTCAGAAAAGTGGATGGATGCGAATTTTACAGCGAAATTATTCAAAATAGGCACATGATCGGCATCTTCAAAACAAACATCGATACCCTGCAAGATAAAAACACTGTTGTAGCCGCCATCGCCAGGCATTTCAATACAACCGCCTGCACCGTTGACCTGGAAGACTGCGATAAAGTATTACGCATCGTATGCCAGCAGCTGGAAGAACAGCATGTGATCACGTTCGTACGTGGTTTAGGCTATCAATGTGTACTACTGGAATAACCAGCATATCAAATTGCAGATTTTCCACCTGAAAAAACATGACTTAAGTCAGGTTAATCCCTCCTTTCAACAGTTCATGACGAATTAATTCCCTTCCCATAGGGGTACCCCCCTTTTTATGCGTCATATCACCGGAAAAACGCAAATACTGCAGTCCGCAGCCGCTATTTCCACTCAAAAAATATAAAAACCTGAGAACCAACATGAAAACTATGGCACACCGGCTCCTGGTCTTATGCTTGTGCATCCTCGCAACGTACAGATCATCAGCCCAACAGCAACGGTACACGATCAGTGGATACGTCAAAGATGAACAATCCGGAGAATCCCTTATCGGTATTTCGATCGGAAAAGTGGGTACCGCTACGGGTACCGTCACCAATGAATATGGTTTTTATTCTCTCACCCTTCCAGCAGGCACGCACGAACTGCAGTATTCTTATATCGGTTACAAACCGTTGAAGATGACTGTTGCCCTCACGGCAAACAAACGGCAGGATATCCGCCTGTCGCAATTGGACCGGGTGCTGAATGAAGTTGTGATCACCAGCAAACAGCAGGAAAAGAACATCAACACGCTCAATACCAGTCTCAACAAGCTGGATGTGGCCGAGATAAGGAAACTCCCCACCCTGATGGGTGAAGTGGATGTGCTCCGCGCCATTCAGACCCTCCCCGGCGTAAACACGGTAGGTGAGGGCGCCGCCAGCTTCAACGTACGCGGTGGCAACGGCGATGAGAATCTCATTCTGATGGACGAAGCACCGGTATACAACTCCACCCACATGCTCGGCTTCTTCTCCGTATTCAATCCGGACGCGGTGAAGAATATCAACCTGATCAAAGGTGGCTTCCCGGCTGAATTTGGCGGAAGAACAGCCTCCGTGCTGGACATCCGGGGGAAGGACGGGAACAATCAACGTTTAGGCCTCACCGGTGGCATCGGGAATATATTCAGTCGCCTCGCCATTGAAGGGCCCATCAAAAAAGATCAATCCTCCTTCATCATCGCCGGCAGGCGATCCTATATGGACATTCTGATGAAACCCTTCCTGCGTGGAGATATGAAAGACACCAAGCTGTACTTCTACGATCTTACCGCCAAGGCCAACTTCAAGCTGAACAAGAACAATACCCTCTTCCTAAGCGGCTATTTCGGCAGGGACGTATTCGGTTTTGCCAACCGCGCCAATATGAACTGGGGGAACAATACCGCGTCCATCCGCTGGAACCACATCTTCAATGACCGCCTCTTCCTGAACCTGACCACGTATTACACCAAATACGACTACAGCCTCGAATTCAAAAGTGATGAGAAGGAAAGTGTCAAACAAAGGTTCAAATGGACGTCCAATATCCTCAACTACGGTGTTAAACCTGCGTTCACCTATTACCTGAACTCCAATAACACCCTGCATTTCGGACTGCAATCCACTTACTATACTTTCAAACCCGGCACCGGTACTTCCTCTGAAGATAACCGCGGAAGCCAGATCGTGCTGAAAGACAAACATGCGCTGGAATCCGCGCTGTACCTGGATCACGAGTGGAAAGCCAGTGAGCGGTTCGGAGTGCAGTACGGCGTGCGCCTGTCCGGCTTCCAGTTCCTCGGCAACAGCACTGCTTATTATTATGCAGACACTACACCCGGTATCCGCAAACGTTTTATCGGCACGGAGGATTTTGCATCCGGCAAGACCATCAGGGATTATTACTTCCTGGAACCCCGCCTTTCCGCACGCTATGCGTTGAACAGTACTTCTGCGGTAAAGGTGGCTTACAGCCGCTCTGCGCAATACATGCATCAGCTGACCACTACCGCTTCCCCCACCCCCATCGATATCTGGACGCCCGTAACGAACAACGTGAAACCGCAGGTGACGGACCAGGTAACCGCCGGGTATTTTTACAGCGCGCCGGGGAGCACGTTTGAGATATCCGGGGAAGTATTTTATAAGTCCATGAAAGATCAGCTCGACTTCATCGACAATGCCAACATGTATCTCAACGAGTTCCTCGAAGGAGACCTCCTCGCCTCCAAAGGCCGCGCATACGGCCTCGAGCTCTATGCCAAAAAAGATGTAGGTCGCACAACAGGCTGGCTCAGCTACACGCTCTCCCGCACGGAACGCCAGACCCCCGGACTGAACCACGGCGAATGGTTCCTCAATCGTTACGATCGTACCCATAATGTGAACCTCGTGGTGAACCATGAATTCACTAAACGCATCAGCATGGGCGCCAACTGGGTATTCGCTTCCGGCACACCCGCCACGTTTGCGGACAGCAGGCTGGAATACCAGGATTGGGACATTCCTTACAACACCACGGAGAAACGCAACAACTTCCGTCTGAAACCCTTCCACCGCCTCGATCTTTCCGTTACCTGGAAAGGCAAACAAACAAAACGCTGGAAAGGGGAATGGGTATTCTCCCTCTACAATGTATACGCACGCAGGAACGCTTACTCCGTATACTTCCGCCAGAACCCGGATGATCCTTCCAAAAAAGAAGCCGTACGCCTTTCCATCATCGGCTCCATCATCCCCGGTATCACTTACAACTTCAAATTTTAAACACAGCAAGCATGAAAAGGATTGTCAACATACTCGCCATATTCACCGCTGCCGTTGCTTTTACGGCGTGTGAAGATGTTATAGACGTGGAAGTGCCGAAAGGCAAAACCTACACCGTGGTAGATGCCTGGATCACGGATGCGCCGGGCAGGCAGGAGATCCGGCTCACCCAAACCGTTCCCTACACCAGTACGCAACCCGCGCCTGTTGTAAGCGACGCCATCATTACTTTGACCGATCTCACCAACGGGCAGACTTACCCGTTCACCTTCGCCAACGGCGTATACAGCCATGACCCTGGTGCGGGCAAAAGCATCGGCACGCTGAACCATGCGTACAAACTCCGTGTAGAGCTTAAAACAGATGTATTCGAAGCCATCGATACCATCAAACGCGTACCGGAAATAGATTCCATCACGCTGGAGTTCAAGAAGAAAGAAGATGCCCAGAGCGGTAAAGAAGGCTACTACGCCCGCTTCTTCGGCAGAGACCTCGCGGGTGCTACGGACTATTACTGGATCCGCAGCTATCGTAACGACTTCAGCCATCGCGTACGCGATGTATTTGCGATAGACGGCGCATTTAACGAAAACACCGCTGACAGCGTTGCGTTCATTATCCCCATCAGTGAAGGCATCACAGACGGTCAAAGACCTTACCAGCTCAATGAAACCGTCATCGTACGCCTGGCGTCCGTTACCAAGAAGAGCCATACTTTCCTCACGCACGTACAATCCATGCTCGATAACGGCGGCCTTTTCGCCAAGATACTGGAGAACGTGGAAACCAACCTGCAGAATACCAATCCCGCCAGCCAGAACCGTGTACTGGGATGGTTCGGTGCTTCCGGTGTAAAGATCAAGAGTAAGCTTGTTCGTTAAACATCATAAAGACAGCGTAATATGAGAAAGACGAAATTATTCCTGGCCGCCGCTGCCCTGCTCCTCGCCCACAGCGGCTTCGCGCAACAGCAGATCGAAAGTCTGCATAACAACGGAAGAGTGCGGGTAGGCGGATTCGGCGCTCCCACTATCAAGTTCACCACGTTTGATGACAAGATGGGCGTGCTGCTGGGCGGATATGCCGGTGTTATGCTCAACAGCAAACTCATGCTGGGCGCAGGCGCCTACGCGCTGGTGAACAATATCGAAGCACCACGTACCAATACATCCGATCCGGCCCTGTATTGGAACATGTGGTATACCGGTTTTGTACCCGAATACACTTTCAAATCCAATAAACTCTTCCATACCGCCGTGGGCGCCCTTATCGGCGGCGGCGGCGTGATGAAGAACGAGCGGTATAAAGGATACGATCAGAACACCACACAGGATTACAGCGGCTTTTTCGTTGCGGAACCACATGTCAATTTTGAAATGAACATTACCTCCTACCTGCGCATCGGTATAGGCGGATCTTACCGTTTTGTAACGGGTTCTTCCTCGCAGGGTATCACAGATCAAAAGCTAAGCGGTCCCGCCGCCCATTTTACGATCAAGGCAGGGAAGTTCTGAGTCAATTACGAATTACGAATTGTGGGTGGTATCATATAAAATCAGTAACTTTTGGCAGGAAGAATATCATCTGTCATTCGTAATTCGTAATTACTACTGCCCGTGCCCGATCTCATCCACTTTGCCATTCCGGGTTTTGTACTGCTGCTGCTTGCGGAAGTCATCTTCTCCGCGTGGGATCACCGCCATCTTTATGAAGCGAAAGATGCGTTCAGCAGCATCGCGATGGGGCTGGGCAACGTAGCCGTCGGTCTGGTCACGAAAGGCATTATCTATCTCGTATACGCTTTCATTTACCGATTCCGGCTCTTCACCCTCGATCCGGGACAGTGGTGGGTTTGGGTTCTCTGCTTTTTTGCCGATGACTTCTCCTATTACTGGTTCCACCGCTTCAGCCATAACATCCGCTTCTTCTGGGCTTCCCATGTAGTACATCATTCTTCTCAAAAATATAACCTGGCCACCGCCCTGCGGCAGAACTGGACCGGCAACCTCACCGGCACCTTCCTTTTCTGGATCTGGATGCCCTTCCTTGGCTTCCATCCTGCGATGGTGATGACCATGCAGGCCATCAGCCTTATTTACCAGTTCTGGATCCATACGGAGGCTATCCGCAAACTGCCCCGCCCCGTTGAGTTTATTTTCAATACTCCCTCCCATCACCGTGTGCATCATGCATCCGATCTGCAGTACCTGGACAAGAACCACGCCGGTGTGCTCATCATCTGGGACCGCATGTTCGGTACTTTTCAGCCCGAGGAAGAACGTCCTGTATATGGCCTCACCCGGAACATCCATACCTACAATCCATTCAGGATCGCTACCCATGAGTGGATCGATATCTGGAAAGATCTCCGCAAAGCCCGGAGCTGGCGGGATGCCTGGCATTACCTGTTCGATGCGCCGGGATGGAGTCATGACGGTAGTAAACAGACCACGAAGCAATTGAGACAGGCTTCCGCTCCTCCTCCCTCCTCACCATCCATATAAAAAAACGTCCCGGCATTTGGTCATTACGAAAACTATCGTACATTTGTTTACGAAGATATTCGTACAACAGGAATCATTGTAACACATACACATCATGAACAAGCACATCAAGCCTACGGAAAGTGAACTGGAAATATTGGGGATACTCTGGGAAAGAGGGGCCAGCACTGTACGGGAAGTGCATGAAATACTCGAGCAAAGCAAGGAAGCGGGTTACACCACTACCCTCAAACTCATGCAGATCATGCACGAAAAAGGTCTGTTGAAAAGGGATGCCAGCGCCAAAACGCATATTTACGAGGCGAACGTTTCCCGGGAGAAGACGCAACAACAACTGCTGAACAAGATGATCGACACCGTGTACAATGGTTCCGCCACACAACTTGTGATGCAGGCGCTGGGCCACCATCGTTCTTCCCGCAAAGAACTGGACCAGATACGTCAATACCTGAACGAAATGGAAAAAAAGCAACAATAAAATGTTTGTACCATGACCTCGTTGCATCCTTTTACCACTGACCTGATCCGCGCCTTTGGCTGGACGTTACTGCACTCTTTCTGGCAGGCATTCCTTGTTTTCGCCTGCCTTCGCATTGTGCTGAAAATGTGGCCCATGGCCGCTGCTGCCATCAAATACCATTTGTCTCTCCTTTCCCTTGCAGGGATTGCGGGATGGTTTATGACCACTTTCTTCAGCCAGCTGAGCGTGGCCCGGGAAGCACGCGCTATCCGTAATATCTCCATGAGCTGGGATCCGGTAACAGTAGCTGCCGCAACGGAACAACTGCCGAGGCAAAGCGGGCTGCAAACAGCGATACCGGGTATGGAAGTTTACTTCCCATTCCTGGTAGCCATCTATATCATTGGTGTAACGATCATGACCATCAAACTGTGCTTCGATCTCGCCCAGTTGCGTCAGATACGCCGGCAGGGGCTCTCTTCCATGGGTATGCCCTGGGATGAGCACCTGGCAAAGCTTGCCGGACACATGGGTGTTACCCGCAAAGTACAACTCTTCATTTCCCAACATCTGCAGGTACCCGTGATGATCGGTTTCCTTCGTCCCGTTATCCTGCTCCCGGCCGCTATGGTCAACAATCTTAGTCCGGATCAGCTCGAGGCCATCCTCCTGCATGAACTGGCACATATCAAACGCAATGATTACCTGTTGAATATCTTCCAATCCATTGTTGAAACAATCCTCTTCTTTAATCCTTTCGTATGGTGGATATCCAAGAACATCCGGCTGGAAAGGGAACACTGCTGTGACGATCTGGTGATTGCCGGAACGGTACAGCCCCTGCATTATGCCAAAGCATTGGTGGCGCTGGAAGAATACCGGTTAACAGCGAACCCGATGGCCATGGCGGTTGCAGATGATAAACACCATTTATTTCATCGCATCAAACGCATCATGGAAATGAAAACGAAAAATCTCAACTATAGCCAACGCCTGCTTGCTTTACTGATCATTGTAACCGGCATGGTTTCCATTGCCTGGCTCAATCCGGGACATAAAGCAGAAAAGAAAGAACGTAAAAAAACAACGGAACTGCTCGCCTGCGATACTATTCCCATGCCGCCAGCTCCACCCAGTGCTCCCCTTCCGCCCACCGCAGCACCCAAACCTTTACCTGCACCGGCTTCCATAGTGCCGCAACCTGCCGCCAAACCGGAACCGGCTCCCCTGCCGGAAGCAGCGCCGCTACCGGTACCAGCCGTTCCGCCAACTCCGCCTATTCCGCCTATTCCGCCCACACCCGCCTTTAACTTCAGCTACGGGTATAACCATAGTAATAGTCTGCCAGTCAATATCAACTACAGTTACAGCTTCAATGGAGACACTACCGTTCCCCGTGGCAAAAAGATTATCATCCGGGATGAAAACGGCGTGGAAAAATCTTACAATAGCATTGCCGAAATGCCGGAAGCAGACCGTAAGCGGATGGAAGAAGATTATATCCGCATGCAGAACGCACAGCAATACTTTAAAACCTTCAACTTTGACTACAACAAAGCTCAGATGGATGAAGCCATGAAACAGGCCGAGAAGGCCATGAAGAACATGAACTGGGACAAGATGGGTGCAGATATGGAAGAAAGCATGAAGAAAGTAGACTGGGAAAAAGTGAACAAACAGATTGCTGAAAGCATGAAGAATGTGGATTGGAACAAGATGAACCATGATGTACAGAATCAGATGAACAAGATCCAGTGGGAGAAGATCAGCGAAGAGATGAAACAGCATATGAAAGATGTGGACTGGAAGAAGATGCAAAGCGAGATGAAGAAAAGTTTCGACAAGATCGACTGGAAAAAAATAAAGAAAGAACAGGAGCATACGATGAATATCTATCGCAGGCAAATGAAGGAGCATGAAGACAAGTGGAACGACGAACAGAAGAAAGCATCCGGGGAAGCCCGGCATGAGCGGACGGAAGCCATGCGGAACAGAGATCTTGCAATGAAAGAAGCCGAACGCTCAAGAGGAACACACATGAAGGAAAGGGATAAAGTCCTGAGAGATACGCAGCACGCCAGGGAAAGATCCATGAAGGAAAGGGATGAGGCCCTTAAAGTAGATCAACGTCAAAGGGAACAGGCCATGAAGGACCGGGAAAAAGCGTTTAAAGAGGCTGCCAAAGCCCGGGAAACCAACATCAAATACCGGGAAATGCTGCAGGGGATGGAAAATGACCGTCTCATCGACCGCAATGGCGAATTCTCCGTGGAGAAAAAAGGAAATGATCTTTTTATCAACGGGGTGAAGCAGACAAATGATATAAAAAAGAAGTATGAGCAATATCTTAAAGATGATAACGTTATAATAAAAGGTAATAAAAACAACCTGCATATCGATGCGAGCACGCATCGTGATTCCAGCAGGACAAACCGTTAAAGCCTTGCTCTTTAACCGTCCATGCTAACCAATTCGTCGCCATTCTATCAACATCAGGCCGCTACCGATACCGGTGGCGGTTTTTTCTTATATTTGCTCCTCGTTATTCATCATTAAAAACCCGTTTATGCCGTCTTTCGACATTGTGAGCAAAATAGACGTACAAACCCTGGACAACGCCATTAACACCGTCAAGAAGGAGATCACCGGCCGTTACGACTTCAAGGGATCTCACGTAAGCATTGAGCTTGATAAAAAAGAACTGGTCCTGAAACTGGAGGTGGAAAGCGATATGAAACTGAACCAGGTCATAGAAGTATTGATCAGTCGCACCATGCGCCAGGGTCTTGACGCTTCGATCTATGACCAGAGCAAGGAACCCTACCAGAGCGGGAAAGTGTACAAAAAAGAAATACCTGTCCGGAACGGGATCAAACAGGAGGATGCCAAAAAGATCGTGAAGCTGATCAAAGACGCGGGACTGAAAGTGCAGGCCGCCATTATGGACGATATTGTACGGGTAACGGGAAAGAAAATAGATGATTTACAGGAAGTTATACAGAAGTGCCGGGAAGCGAACCTGGGTATCCCGCTGCAATATGTGAATATGAAAAACTAGAGATTTTCTTGTCTGTTTAAAAAATATCTATTACCTTTGCGCTCTGTATTTATTAACTTATTGATATGAAACAGGGAATTCATCCGGAAAATTATAGATTCGTAGTGTTTAAAGATATGTCTAACGGACATA
The DNA here is from genome assembly GCA_017849435.1 of Chitinophaga niabensis. GTDB lineage: Bacteria > Bacteroidota > Bacteroidia > Chitinophagales > Chitinophagaceae > Chitinophaga > Chitinophaga niabensis_A. Next base: position 477,964 of record JAFIGY010000012.1, on the reverse strand, counting down.
GCTTTTTGAGCCGTTCCACCACTCCTTCCCGTGAGACCATCAAATGGGAAGACGGTAACGAGTATCCTTTGGTAAAGCTTGAGATCTCCAATACTTCTCATCCTTTCTATACTGGCAAGAACGTGCTGGTTGATACCGCTGGTCGTATCGACAAATTCAACAAACGTTACAAGAAAGACGCTAAATAAGCCGTATGTAAATATTTTGAGGGTCCCGCCGGTTATTATCGGCGGGATTTCTTTATTTTAGCCGGGTATGAACCCGCATTACATCCTGTTTGACACACCAGAACGCGATCAGTTATTCCCATTCTCCCATACCCGGCCCGTGGCCGCTTTCAGAGTAGGGCTGCTGACTATCCGCGAAAAATGGGAAAAAGCGCTGCAAGCCTCTCCTATCAGCTACTTCACGATGGATTACCTGCAGGAGAAATTCCCACTGGCCAAAGCCCCGCAGAACGATACCACGATTCTGCTGAACGGACATGTATTGCCTTCTGCTCCGTTGCTGAAGGCGATCAAAAACCTGGAGAAAGGCCAGGAATTATACAGCAACGGCCGGCTTATCGTAAAAGCCATTAACGGCAACGATTTTTTTGCCACCTCCGCTCAGCCCCGCATTGATCTCGAAGGAGATATACTACGCATAGACCGGCCCTGGCATATCACATGGCATAACGATCAGGCTATTCGTGATGATTTTGCCCTGCTCACCAAAGACCGTACCTCTGCCCCCATTTCCGCAACCAATCGGGTTTTCAATGCAGCGCAGGTATTTATAGAACCCGGCGCTGTTGTTGAATGCAGTATGCTGAATGCCACCACCGGTCCGATCTACATCGGGAAAGATGCACAGGTAATGGAAGGCTGCCTCATCCGTGGTCCCTTCGGAATGGGTGAAGGTGCTGTGCTCAAAATGGGAACGCGCATTTACGGCGCCACCTCTATCGGCAACCGGTGTGTAGCCGGCGGAGAGATCAAGAATTCCGTGATGTTCGACCATTCCAACAAAGGGCATGACGGCTATCTGGGTGACGCAGTCATCGGGGAATGGTGCAACCTGGGTGCCAATACCTCCTGCTCCAATATGAAGAACAATGCCCAGGAAGTGCGTATATGGATGGAAGCCAAAGAAGAAGCCTGGCCGGCTGGCAACAAATGCGGGGTTTTAATGGGTGATCACAGCCGATGCGGTATCAACACCATGTTCAACACCGGTACCGTCATTGGCGTTTCCTGTAATGTATTCGGCAGCGATTTTCCGCCCAAGTATGTGCCCTCCTTCAGCTGGGGCGGCAGCCAAAACAGGGAGCGTTACCGGCTGGAAGAAGCCATGCGGGATGCCGCGGCATGGATGGAATTGAAAGGCCGGTCTTTTTCCAATGCAGACAAACAGATATTCGAACATATTTTTCGGGGGTAAAGCTTGCGGGAATTATGTATTTTTCGCGCTTCAAACAGAACCGAAATAATAATCCATATGAGAAAGAAGATCGTAGCTGCCAACTGGAAAATGAACCTTACGCTCGCGCAGGGGGAACAGCTGGTGAATGACATCGTTAACGCAGGTATCAAATTAGCAGAGGATCAGGTAGTGGTGATCGCCCCTCCCTTCCCCTATCTCCTGAAGGTCAAACAACTGATCCGGAACTATCCCGGCATCTGCCTGGCCGCACAGAACTGCTACAGTGAAAAATCCGGCGCCTATACAGGGGAAATATCCGCAGAGATGCTGCAGTCCGTGGGCGCAGATTACGTGATCCTTGGCCACTCCGAGCGCAGGGAATACTTCCATGAGACCAATGCGCAGCTGGCTAAGAAAATAGACCTCGCACTGGCCAATGGCCTTCAACCGATCTTCTGTTGCGGTGAACCGCTGGAAGTGCGGAAAGCGGAAACGCAGAATGCTTATGTAGCGCAACAATTGCAGGAAAGCCTTTTCCACCTGGATGCTGCAGCGCTGAAAAATGTGGTGATCGCGTATGAGCCCATCTGGGCTATCGGTACCGGTCTAACCGCCAGCGCACAACAGGCGCAGGATATGCACGCATTTATCCGCGCGCAGATCGCAGAAAAGTACGGACGCGAAGCGGCCCTGGGTATTTCCATCCTGTATGGCGGCAGCGCCAAGCCTTCCAACGCCCGGGAATTATTTGCCTGCGCGGATGTAGACGGCGGACTGATTGGAGGAGCTTCCCTGATAGCAGCCGATTTCACGGCGATCATTCAAAGTTTTTAAATCATAACGCTGGCCGGGGACGTAAAAGCTCCGGCCATTTTTTTTAGTATTTTTGCTAATTTTATTAGTAAATTCCAAAAATGTTAGTATATTCGTGTTGTGAATGAAAGGATCGTTATTGTTATTGCTGTAAATGATAGCGAAAGTTTCAAATTGATGGTTACATAATTACAATTGACATGGAACAAGAAGTATTGTATGATTACATGCTGGTGATACATCCGGATGCGCAGACAGTGCAGGATGTGAATATGTTCAAGCACCTGATCGCGGAAGAGTTGGGCCCCTTCCCCGGTGCTTTTACACAAGCGCATATTTCCTTGTTCCGGTCGGCTTTCCCGGAGCGGTATGAAGCGGATTTTATCCAGATGCTGGAAGCACTCGTTGCGGGTCAGTCTGCTTTTACGATCTATACTTCCCGCATCGACCATTGCCGCCACGGTGAATCCCGGCACATGTTCTATGTGAATGTGGCCAATCCGAAACCAGTGGAAGAGCTGCATAAAAAGATCCTGCAGACCTTTGAGCTGAAAGCGCATGCCTATAAACCGCACATTACGCTGGCGCGGGCCATCAGTCAGCAACAATTCCAGCAACTGGCGCCATACTTTGCCAACCGGATGTTCGTTCGCAGCTTTCACTGCCACAGCTTCAGCCTCATGAGAAGGCCCGCAGAAGGCAGCCGGTATGAACTGGTACGGGAGTTTACATTCGGACTGGATCAGGCATCTGACAACACCCTGTTCTATCATCCGGCCAGGCACGCCTCCGCTCACCCCGAGGGTGTGCAACCCGGCCATGCGGCCACGAATCACGCGGCCTGAGCGGCGCGGCGCCTGTATCCGTCAACATTTTTTCACCACAAGCCTTTTCAAGAGTCAGTATCAATATCCGAACATCGGGTCGGGCGTTCGTCTCCCGGCCCCTCCTATTCTTTTGCTTTTATTCATCACTTACTTACCCGCTTACCCGACCCATTAATTCACATCCGTTCATTCAAACATTACAGATTCATATGGAATGGGTCTCCATAAAACCATCCTACCTGGATGGCAAAATGCAGCCAACGGCCGCACAGACGGTTTTCACACTGCTGACAAAAGCAGGCTTCCAGCTGGAACACATGCGTAACGGCGCTTCTGCTGCCGTTACGGAGTGCTTTTACTTTCATCCAGGCTTACATATACAGGTACACCAGGTAGAGGAACGGGAAAGCGGCTTTTCCCGCTTCTTTATCTTTTACCCTGGCGGCAGTACTGCGCTTGCTTCAGGCATGGAGGAATTGCAGCAATACTTTGCCGCGGGGTAAAACCCCGTAAAAGGATTCTTTGTTATAGTTTTGCAAATGCTAATTGGTCCTTTTTATGATGCACAAGGAAATTGTTGTTAAAGGGAAAGTACAGGGAGTATATTTCAGAGCCACCGCTAAATCAGTGGCGGATAAAATGGGCATCCGCGGTGCTGTCAAAAATCTGCCGGATGGTCATGTGTGGATAGCAGCCGAGGGCTCGGAAGAAGCCCTGAAGGAATTCATTGACTGGTGCCATTACGGACCTTCCGGGGCCAGGGTCATTGCTGTAGAGGTGAAAGATAAACCGCTGGAACATTTCAAATATTTCGACATCCTTCACGGATAAAAACGAATAAAAAAAAGCGGGGTCAAAACCCCGCCCGTTATCTCAAGTTTACGTTGTGATATGATCGTGTGTGATCATTTACTTATTTGTTGTTATCCTGAACCAGTTTCCCGTGCCCGGAAACAGACTGCTCTACTTTTGAGGGAGTGCCTTTATAACGTACGGTCCCGTTGCCGGAAATAGCCACCTGCAAGCTTTTTTCCACGTTCACATGCGCATTTCCTGTGCCGGAAATAGCAATCTCCATGTCCTGCACTGCCATATCCGGCGCCGTCACATCCGCAGAACCAGAGATACCGATCTCGGTCTTGTCTGCCTTACCCGTCAGTTTAACCTTACCGGATCCGGAAACAGCTACCTCCAGTTTGCTATACTGTACAACCAGTTCTACAGCCGTTTGTCCACTCAGCCCCACTTCCAGCTTATCCCCGCTCAGGCTGCCCTGTGAATAAATAGCCGAACTGCCGCTGGCGGCCACCGCCTCCAGCTGAGGCAGGGCAATATATATGGTTGCCTTGGCAGAAGGCTTGATGTTATAGTCTTTTTTAGGGTGGATACTCAATGCATTGTTTTTAACTTCCGTCTCGATGTAAGGCAGCAGGTTTTCATCCGCTTCAACTTCAACGGAATGCGTGCCACCCTGTTTTATATATATCTTAAAACTCCCGGATGTGGCAATCTGGCGAAAGGAGCCGGAAATATCACGCTTCTCCTTTTTGATCGTTCCATTACCACTGATCGTTTCGCGCTGCGCCTGGCTCTTACCCGGAGCCAGCACCAGCAGGCCTAGTAACAATGGCAATACAAATTGCCGGCATCTTTTTTTGAATTGCATAATGCAGATTTTAGGTCAGGTTATTAAAATTCTCCCCCCAATTTTACGTCACTGTATGAGCCTGCGATCTTGATAAGCCCTGCAGCATCTGTAGCATTGGTAGTCATGGCGGAAAAGGAGAGGTTATTTCCTTTTTTGATACTCGAAATGTTCTTGAAGGCTTTGTTCCTGGTGTTAAGGTCACCGTAGCTTAGCCGGGCGGCGATGCGGTAAGGGGTTTTGTCTGCGATCCCTATCTTCACATCGGTATACGAAGTGCGAATGTCTATCAACCTGAAATCATCCGAGAGCCGGCGAACAAGCAGATTGCTGTAGGTAAGGGCAAAAGTACCTGTGCTCTTTAATACGTCCGTTTTCAGATCGGAATAACTTGAAGTAAACTCAATATCCTTAACGTTAGATACTTTGTAATCATCATAGCTGGAAATAAGCTTTATATCATCCGCATTCCCAATAGTACATTTGCTGTTATTGGAAGTAACGCGGAGGGTATTCACATCTTCACAGCGCAGGGAGGAATAGTTGGCCGTTATGTTCAGATCGTTCGCTTTATTGATACGGGCCTTGTCTGTATAATTCATCGTGATGCGAAGGCTTTTGCCGGCTTCACCGATATCAAAAAAACCATAGTTCACGGCCACGTCGGTGGAGAAAGGGAGTTCGCGGGCGAGGACGTCCCCGAAATTATTCTGCAACGCCATCGCCTTCAGCGTACGGGGCACATAAATGGTATAATTCACATTCACATACTCCTTCGAATCCAGCCCCCTCCGGCCCGATGGATTATACCGGGTTTCAAAAGAGATATTGTTATCGCCGCTGGCATTGATCTCTACCATCTCTGCCACCTTGCGGGCCTGTTCATCGCTCTTCCCGAAACCAACGATCTCGATGTCTGCCTTGCATTCCTGCCGGTTCCAGATATTCACCACGATCTTCCCGTACTTATTAATGACAGCCACTTTGGAATCCCCGCTCAGCTTGAATTCCTTCGTGATATGAATCCGGTATTCCTGATTCCTTCTTTCGGCCAGCGCAACGAAAGGAACAAGCAGTAATACAATCAGTGTAGATTTAGATAACATCTTTTTTATTTGAAGGTGTGTCATTGTTATTATGTTTGTCATGCTCGGACAATATCCTGTCCAGCAACTCCAGCTTCATCTGATAATACCGCACAATTGCAGCGCGTATCCGTTCATTCCCGGGGTTATTAGCCAGCTCTTTCTCCAGCATCCGGTAAGTATCATTCCGCAGCTCCAGTTCCTTCCGGGTGGTACTATCCAGTCCTAACTCCGCCACAGGTATGCTTTTCAGCTCATCCAGTTTCTGTTCTATCCGGGTGGTATAATAAATCTGCATCTCCTGCATTTCCGGGATCACAACCATGGTGTTATGCGAACGGTTCATATGCTTCAGCAACAATCCCGCATTCACGATCAGCGCTACCAGGATAGCAGCTTTCCACCAATGCCGCGCCATCATACTCACCACGGTCGTTTTTTTGCTCACTGGCAATTGCTGCTCCAGCTGCGCCCAAACACCCGGCCCCGGCCCTTCTTCTTCAAAGGCTTCCCGATGCTGATGTATAAAGTCTTCTAACTTCATTTGTTGATGTTTGCATTTTGTTTTACCAGCTGTCGCACTTTTTCTTTGGCCCGCATGAACTGTGTTTTGGCTGTCGATTCGGATATGCCTAACATAGATGCGATCTCACGGTGCGAGTATTCTTCAAAAATATACAGGTTCAATACTGTGCGATAACCGTCCGGTAACTGGCTGATCGCCTCCTTCACCGCAGAAACCGTCATCGAATGCTCTGATTCATCCACCTCCCTTTCTTCCATCACATCGGTCTCATCCCCCACTTCCTCAAAGTACATCTTCTTCTTACGGAGGTAACTGAGACAATGATTGACCACGATCCGCTTGATCCAGGCGGTGAGACTGGTGTCTGACGACAGCTTTTCCAGATTTTTAAAGACCTGTACAAATGCCTCCTGTAAAATATCTTCCGCATCGCTCGTATGCCCCGTCATCCTCAGACAGATATTGTACATCGCTTTGGAATATGCATCGTAGAGTTCGCGAAATGCCCGCACGTCTCCCTTCCGGCAGCGCACCACGATCTTATCTGTTACAGGCATCTTTTCCAAAGGTCTAGCTGATAAACTCATTATAAGGACGGCATTTGCGTCAAAAGGTTGCAGAGAAGGTAAAAAATAAAAAGAAAACACAGGTCGAACCGCCATAACTGGCTGAAAAACAGAGCGCAACCTATAAAAGGTTGCGCTCCTCCATCCTTATATACCTAAAACATGATTAGGTACGTGTTTGTCACTTCACCCGGCTTTGCTCGTCTTCCAGCCCGGTCTTGCGATTACGGGCTTCTTTTACATTGGAGTTACCGAAGCGGTAGGTGAAGGATATCCTGTACTGGCGGCTATCCCAGCTGTTACTCAGCTTCACGGTTCGATTGGTAGTGTGATAATCACCGCTGAAACGTTGGGTGGCGAACACATCGTTCACATTCGCCCGGATCGTGCCTCTTTTGTTCAGTATCTGTTTTTGCAAGCCGATATTGAACGCGTACATGCTTTTCATTTTAAACAACCCTTCCTGTGTTACCTGTGGAGAAGTATAAAAGAAGGAAGCTTCTGCCGTGTAGTTGGCAGGCAAAGTGAATGTATGCTGCGTTTGCCCGAAGAACCCACCGGAAGACAATTTGATCGTCTCTTTATTCACAACCGTTTCAAAAGCATTGTAAAATGCAGACACGGATGTGAAAGATCTCCACCATTTCGTGATCGGAAGGGGCGCTGAGATGTTCAGGTTGAAGTTATCCCTCTTGGCAACGTTCATTTGTTTGTACACAACAATCGTGGTGTCGCCGGTTTTCGGGTCTACCCCACCTTCCAGCACGCGGGACAACATATCTGTTGTATGATTGTACCCGATTGCGGTGGTAAGGAAGGATTTGAACGTATGCGTAAGCTCAAAGTTGTTCGAATACTGCGGGCGCAGGTATGGATTACCACCGGCTTTCGTATAGCGGTCCAGGTAGAACTCGAACGGATTCAGGTCATCATAGCTCGGACGCTGGATCCTGCGGCTGTAGGACAGTCCCCATTGATTATTCTTATCCGCATTATAGCTCAGGAATACACTTGGGAAAAAGTTCAGATACGTAGTGTCGTTGATCCGGTTCAGGGTGAGGGAATTTCCTTTTACATGCGTCTGTTCCGCACGCAAACCCGCCTGCACACCAAATTTCTTGAACTGCCTGCTATAGTTAAGGTATGCCGCATTCACATTTTCTTTGTAGAGAAAGTGATTCGAGCGATTGGCATCGTACTGCCATTGTCCATTCCGCAGGGAATCGTAACGGGAATCATTGTCGGAATCAACAAAGCTGAACTTCAGACCAGCTTCCAGTTTTGCATTATTTTTAAGCGGATGCGTATAATCGATCTTCGCTGTTTTGATGTTGATAACGGAAGGCTGATTGCTACGGGTAGTATCTCCACGGAAATAAATCTTGCCGGTAGCATCCATATATGCGGAGTACAGGGTGCTCGGGCGGTTGCTGGAGTTACGGGAATAATCCAGATCAACGTTCAGCTCTTTCCCGGTGGAATCCAACTTGCCCCTATAGTTGAAGTTGTAGGACTGCCGGTTCCTGTCCATCGTATTGTTGGTGCGGGTATGCAGACTGGAGTCGATCCTTACTCCATTCCCGATCCAGGTTTGGCTGTTACTGTCTCCGAACCAGATATTCTTTTCCAGATTGGCCATCACTCCCACCGTATGATTCTTGTTGATGAAGTAATCAACGCCTGCCCTGCCGCCGTGAAAATTTGATTCCTTCTGCAAATCATTCCGCTGATCAAATATAATACGGCCGCTTTTCTCCTGATTATCCCTGAAGATGTTCAATGCTTCAAAGTTGTGATTGTAGCCGTAATTATAAGAACCATAGACGTTGAAAGCTTTGTTGCGGTAGTTCAAACTTAGACCAGTATTCGCTTTCGGCAGCTTCCCCTGGATATAACCGATACCAACATTCCCGTTCATACCAAAGTTCTGATTCTTCTTCAGCTTGATATTAATGATCCCGGCGTTGCCCGCTGCATCGTATTTGGCGGAAGGATTGGTGATCAGCTCTATCTGATCTACGTTAGAACTTGGCATATTTTTAAGCAGCTGGGCAACGTCCTGGGGACTCATATTCGTGGGTTTGCCGTCGATCATGATGATCACACCGCCTTTACCACGCATGGATATATTGTCATCTTTATCTACCTGTACACCGGGAGATTGTTGCAGCACTTCCAGTGCGGTACCACCGGCAGCCACAATACTGTTTTCCACATTCACGACCATCTTGTCCGCCCGCTGCTCAATGAAAGGACGCTTGCCGGTCACATTCACTTCTTTCAGGTTACGGGTGCCTTCGCTTAATACGATGGCCGGAACTTTCATATGGTTGCCATTCAGGATGAACGGCTGGCTGTAATTCTTCTGATAACCCAGGTTCACAGCGGCTACCAGGTATTTTCCATCAGCGATCCCGTCAAATTCATATTTCCCTTCTACGGTGGCGACAGCCCCCTTTACAAGGGAAGAGTCTTTAGCTTTCAGGAGCGTTACTGTAGCAAACTCAACCGGTTTGCTGTCTTTACGGGTAATGTTTCCGTTTATTTTTCCTTTGGGGGTTTGTGCCTGGACCAGACTGCTACTTGCGAGTAAGGCGCTCAGGATCAATAATTTAATTGTTCTCATATAAGGCGGATTTGTAGATTTTGACGATTTATTTAGTTTTTATATAGTTCCTTTCTTTAACAACTACAGTGCAAAAGTAGGTATTATGCTTTGCATAGTACATAGTTTTACACAAGTGGTAATTATTTGGGGACGATTGGTATTTTCCTTTTGATGATGTAGAAAAAAAGCATGGTAAACCGGAATGAATTCCCACAGTAGACGTGTGGCAGGAGATTTTGTTACAAAAAAACGCCGGGAGTCTCCCGGCGTTTTTTTGTATAATTAAATGCAATATTCAGGATCATGATACCGGTTGCTCCGGCTCTCCCCCGTCCGCAGGCCCTTCCGGCTGCGGCAAAGCTTCTTCTTCTTTTCTCCTGCGCCCGGTGATAAACCTGTAAACGGCGGCGCCTGCCGCGCCAATACCGAGGATAATGAACTTCGCGAATTTGGCGAGGATGGCAAAGAACCCCACCTTGGCAAGCACCTTGCCTGCCACCAGGCCCCCTACCGTCCACGCGGCGATCTGATCCGCTTTAGGATCAAAATCCGCATACGCATGCCCCTTCTCAAAAGTGGTGCTCTTCAGGATGGCGGGGATGCTCTCTTTAATCGTCACCAGGTCATCCATACCACCGATGGCGTTCATAGACAGCACGCCTTTCCGGCCGAGGATCCTGACATTATAGTTCAGTGTATGGTCATTATCCTCCATACCGAACTTCAGCTCCTTCGCCCAGTGCAGCGTTTTCTCCGTTTTGTCATAATAAGGCGTTGCCGCCCATCTGATCAACGTTATCGGGGGATAACCTTCACTGAGCCTTCGCGCATTGGTCTCCTGCATATCTTTTTGCAATTGCTTCAACAGATCGTTATAATCAATCTTGTCGGCATCTTCGTCCTTCACATAACCGATGTCGTCAAACTCGATATTGAAGGCCCAACACCCGTTGCTGGCAGGACCTAAATTCTTCGGCAGCAGCATGCCCATGGTCCCGGTCCCGGAGCTTTTGGGATTCCCCCATATCTCTTCCAACAGGCGATGGCTTTGTTGCGGGTCCAGGTATTTGAACCCTTTCGGCACCTCCATCACCGCGCCCTTCCCCAGTTCAACCCTGCCGGTCTTGTACGTAAAAGTGGCGTTAATGGAATCTCTGATCTTTTTGATATTGGTTGGGGAAAGTACTTTTTCCCCGGCCGCTGCGGCATTACCTTCGGTGTGCAGACTGCTGGTATCCGGTCGCTGCGCATGCGCAGCAAATACGATGGCCCACATGGAAGCCATCAGGGTTAATGTTCTCATTCGGTATAGGTTTTATAATGTATTCTCGAAACCGATCCGCCCGATCACTTCGGGCAGCATCTCCTGGAGCTTTTCAAACACCACACGTTCTTCCTTGCGGATATGCGCCTCCAGACTACAAGCCAGGGTATCCATGTCCTTCTCCACATCCTGACTGTCTACGAGCGCGCTGTACATACCGGAGATCAGGCGGTGCTCTTCCTCCAGTTCATCCAGCATGGCGTCGATCTCTTTATAATGACCGCGGCATTGTTCAAAAAGATAGTCCTCTTTCTGAATATGTGGTACCATTACTTCCTGGAAGATCTTCACCACATATTCCAGTTTGGCCTGTGCCTCCAATGAGTATCCTTCGTAAGGCGCCGCATCTTTCCTGATGTACCTGCAAACAAAGAGCAGGCGTTTATGTTCGTGCGATAATGGTATCAGATTTGCGTGGCGCTGCATATCGGTGCTGCTAGACAGTTTTTACGTTGTTCGTTTTGCGGGCGTACCAAATCAGTACCGTCCCTCCTATCACCAACAGGCTGGCAATGATCTCTGCCTGCGTAGGGTGAAACCCAAAGATATCATACTTTGTATTTACCCTGATCTTTTCTACAAAGAATCGCTCCAGGCCGTTCAGGATAAGATAAATACCAAACATCACACCAGGTGTGGTCACTTTCCGGCGGATAGCCATCAATATAATAAAGAATAGTCCGCATACAATGATCTCATATAACGGTGTCGGATATACGGCAATGGGCAATGCGCTGCAATATTCGCCGTTGCATCCTTGTAGCTGAATGCCATCATTCACCACATTGTGCGGATAGCTGTAGGCGAAGAACCAGTCCGGCAGAAAGCCCAGCGAAACGGGCTTTTCATAGTAGCGATGCGGTACATGGTCCAGGTTGCCGAACTGCCGTGTGAAGTACACGGAATCACGTTGTATGATCTCCTTGTACTGCGCCGGAGCGATCTTGTATACTTTGCCGGTAGGGGCTGTAGCATAAGCGCTGTTATTGATCCCCCAGTCACCGTCTCCTGCAAACTGGCATCCCATACGCCCTACCGCATAAGCCAGCATCAAAGCCGGCGCCGCACTATCCACCAGATGCTTCCAGTTGATATTCTTTTTCCGGGCATACCGGATAATCACATAAGCCGCTACGATCAAGCCGCCGTAGAAGGTCAGACCGCTGGCGGAGAAGATAGAGCCCCAGGGATCCCTGACAAAATCCCCCCAGTTTTCAAGGTTATGGAACACCTTTGCACCAATCAATCCGGCTACGGCAGCCATGATGGTAAAATCCGGCACCCGCTGGTGTGGCCATACTTTTACCTTCTCCTGTTTTGGCTGATCCAGCGCCAGTTTTTTCTTTGCATAATATTTCCATCCGGCCATGGCTGCCGCCAGCAGAATACCGCCAACCACGTTGCCGCGGGCGGAAAGGATATAATCCCTCCAGTCCCCCTGATTACTGAATACACCAAATATTTTGAAGCCGAGAATAAAACCGATCACTACACTGATCAGCAGATCACTCACCCCTGCGGGCTTCCCCGTCACCATCGTCTCTTCCACCGGGGAAAGCAGCCCCAGCCGCTCCCGCCGCCGCAACTCCGAAGTCAGCACATAAGCCGCCGCAAGAAAAGCAACGGCCACAAAAAAACCGAACGTCTGCAGCACCTTTAAAAACGGTATCTCTACCCCGAGTAAATCCTTGAATGCGTAATATAAATTAGGATACATAGGCCAAAAAAATGGTGATCCGAATTTTCCTATGAACAAAGCCGAATTTAGATCAAAAGGAAAATCAAACCACCAAGGTAATATTTCAATTACGAATTATCAATTACGAATTACGAATTAATTTAAAGGTTAACGTGGGGAATAACGGTTCTTATCTCCATCATCTTTGCCATCTGCAATTCCACGTTTTCGATCCCATATCGTAATTCGAATTGATTAACAGTATTCATCGAACGCAGCCAACAGGTTGGTTGCGATCAGTTGCGCGGAACGCCCTTCAATCATATGGCGCTCAATAAAGTGTACAAGCTTTCCATCTTTGAATAATGCAATGGAAGGAGATGACGGAGGATAAGGCAACAGATGTGTACGGATCTGTTTCACCGCATCGGAATCAAAACCGGCGAAGCTGGTCGTCAGTCGGTCGGGTTTCTTTTCACTGGTAGCTACCGCCATCAGTACACCGGGACGCGCAGTACCGGCAGAGCAGCCGCATACGGAGTTGATCACTACGAGGGTGGTGCCATCTTTGGTCAGCACATCATCCACTTCTGCCGGTGTCAGCATTTCCTTAAAACCATTATCTGTCAGTTCTGCCTTCATCGGCATCACGAGTTCTGCAGGATACATAATTTATCTTTTTCGCAAAGTTAATAATATATCGAGATACTTCAATAAATATTAAAAACAGACAATTTGTCTTTGTTGATTTACAAAATAAGACAATCTGTCTTATTATTTCGATGCTTTTCTGGCGAAATTTCACTTTTCCGGCATTGGTATCCGGTTTGATCTACAGCCGGCATAACCGAAAAAAAACAATGGTTTCACTTAAAAAATTATAAAGATCATGACACTCGTAAGATTCAATCAGCACCCCGCCAAAACCCTGAACTCCATCGTGGATGATTTTTTTGGCCATAAGATCAACAAGGACTTCTCCTTCTCCGACCTCTTCGGCACACAGGCACCGGTGAACATCAGCGAAACCAAAGACGCTTATGCACTGGAACTGGTGGCTCCCGGTCTTGAGAAAGGTGATTTCAGGATCAATCTTGAAGATAAAGTCCTGACCATCAGCTCTGAAAAGAAAACTGAACACAAAGAAGAAAATGAAAAACAGATCCGCCGCGAGTTCAGCGTACGCTCTTTCTCCAGGTCATTTACCCTTGACGAGAATGTAGATGCTGAGAAGATCAACGCAAAATATGAGAACGGCGTATTGAAGATCGCACTTCCGAAAAAAGAAGCGAAACAGGAAGCTGCAAAAGAAATTACAGTTGCATAGCATAGGGTTAGGTTGTAACAAGAGCTGCTCATTCGGGCGGCTCTTTTTTTTGCCCTGCCCTTTCAGGCACAATGCCGTTAATCATTTCCTAACAATAAATTACCACTAACGTTGAATGTACAGGTTACCGGATCATAGTACCTTGGCTATCTAAACAATCAAACTGTATTTGCACCCCATGTCAACTGCATCTAACAGCATGCGCGATTTCGCCGGCGGCATCTATCGGAGTACCGAGAGAGCGGTAACAGGGAAGCTTATACGAAAAACATCCGGACCGTTTGACCAGGCCCGGATCAAAATGCTTTTCGATTTCCTTTTTTCCTACTGTATACTGCTGGTTCCCTTTTTCTTTGTGCTGATGCTCCGGCAGGATTACACGAACCTCATCATCATCGGATGCTATATTGCAGTGTTCGTCAGTTGCGCTCTGCTGATGACCTACGGCGCGAGTATTGCCGTGACCGGCACGATCGCGGCCCTCAATACTTTGCTGGTCCCGATGTTTTCTTCTTTCATGAACGACCTCGATCTATCCCCCTTATATGCTATACCCTGGTTAATGGCCTGCCTGCTGGGATACTTTGTGGTGAACCTCCGTACAGCGCTTACTCTGGGCTCCATGCTGTTTTGCTACCTGGCCGTGGTGGCCTTTCTGAAGACCCGTAACATTCCCATAGCACTGCCGGCTACCTATTCAGCGCTGGACAAGTACCTCGCCACACCGTTCCTGATGGCCGGCTATCTGATCATTTGCCTGCGGGTCTGGGGCGTATACTACCGCAACATTTCCCGGCTGGAACAACAGCGGGCGCTGGAGAAGCAAAAACAATTCTCCGCCCTCATCAATCAAAACCTCACCAAGCAATTCCTGCTTGTAAAGGGGCTCTCCCGCTCCGGCAAAAGCGAATTTTTGGAAGGCAATACGGAGTTACTGGACGCCTGCTTTTCAGAGATCGAGAAGCAATGCGATACCGCTATTCATTACCTGGACGGAAGCGGCAGGGCGGAATAAGCTGTGGGAAGGTTACAGACAATGATCCTTTCTGCGGGTATCGACCAGATGGAAGATCTTCCAGCCCCGGGCGGACCGGTACAACTGAAAAGAATTCACCCCGCAATGCGAGAACTTGTCCCCGAGGTAAAAACGGTACGGCGTCCATACACTGGCGAGGGGACCATCCACCAATACCTTATCGAATGTGATCCGCTCATCCCACACGTCCGTGTGAGGCGTTCCTACAGCTGTGAGGAAGCGCTGAACCTGGCTGGCGGTAACCTGCAGATCGTTGTTCTTATCCCTTGTTAATCCGTTAAAGACCACATTATCCGCGAGCACAGCCTTTACCATCGCACTATCCCCCTTTCTCATGCCCTCAAACAATTGACTGATGGTGTTTTTTACGGAATCCTCCGTGGAAGTCTGCGCCAATACAGGAGTTGCGTAAGTGGATGCTAAAAGAATGAGGAGCGGTAAAAAGGACTTCATACATTAATTATTTATTCAACTTAATAAGAAGCGATATATTTTGAGGATTGTCGCAACGCATTTTTTATTAAAAAGTTATTAAAAGATACAACTAATTGGTCTTTGCAATCGGTGTAAGTACAACTATTTTTGACCTTGAGCAGATTATCGTAACCTATTGCCTTTATACCTCTGAAGCTCAACTTCTTCTCTATACCTTAGTGTCCCTTTTTCCCTTGCTATGAATGTTGGATCGATCTATCCTATGAAATTACAGGCTTTCCTTTTTCGGGGAGCCTGTTTGTTTTGTACAAAAAAGAAACCTCCCGGAGAACCGGGAGGTTTTTAAGTGGATTACTAACCCATTTTTTTAATAACCCAAAATCTTTAACATGCTTTGGGAGGTTTGCTCCTTGGCATATAACCAATCTTTTAATTGTCCGTTTTTGTCGTAGCCTACGATCACATGCTTCGGGGAAGGGATCAGGCAGTGCTTGATGCCTCCGTATCCGCTGAGCTGATCCTGGTAGGCGCCGGTATGGAAGAATCCGATATATAACGGCTCTCCGTTCGTCAGCTTGGGAAGGAACACGGCATTGATGTGTTCTTCCGAGGTGTAGAAGTCGTAACCGTCACAGGTCAATCCTCCTAAATGCACCTCCTGGTATTCCTGGTCCCATTTATTGATGGGCAGCATCAGGAACTTCTCCCCGATCCCCCAGGTATCCGGCAAAGTTGTAATAAAAGAACTGTCGATCATGTACCAGGCTTCCCGATCATTCTGCTGCTTTTCTCCCAGTACGCTGTAGATCACGGCGCCGCTCTCTCCTACAGTGAAGGAACCGAACTCGGTATAAATATCCGGCACCGGCACCTTGTTCTTTTTACAAACGCTCTTAATGTTAGCCACGATCTCGTTCACGATGTAAGCGTAATCGTAGTCGAACCCAAGGGAGTGTTTGATCGGAAAGCCACCGCCGAGGTTGATGCTTTCCAGTTCCGGACAGATCTTCTTGAGCTGGCAGTACAGGTTAAGCACCTTGTTGAACTGGCTCCAGTAGAAGATATCATCCTTGATCCCCTTGTTCATAAAGAAGTGCAGCATTTTCAGCTCGAACTTCGGATTGCCTTTCAGTTTATCCACGTAAAACTCGAGGATGTCCCTGGAGGCAATGCCCAAACGGGAGGTATAAAAATCAAATGTCGGCTCCTCTTCTGCCGCGATGCGGATACCCAGCTTTACCGGTTCTTTGGAACGGACGAACTTGACATAGTCTTCCAGCTCCTCTTTATTATCCAGCACCGGGATCACGTTATTGAATCCGCTGTTGATCAGTTTGGCGATGCTGCGGGTATATGTTTTGGTCTTGTAACCATTACAGATAACCGAAGTCTCCTTAGTAATCTTTTTGCGTTCGTACAGCTTGTTGATAATGTCTATATCGTACGCAAAAGACGTTTCAATATGCACCCCTTGTTTCAGGGTCTCCTCCATAATAAAGGAGAAGTGAGAACTCTTTGTACAATAGCAATAATAGTATTTGCCATCGTATTTGTTCTTCTTGAATGCATCCTGGAACATTTTCTTGGCCCTGTTCACCTGCATCCCGATTTTGGGAAGATAGGTCAACTTGAACGGCGTTCCATACTTGTCGATCAATGCCCTCAGATCCAAACCGTTGAACTCGAGGTTGTTATCCTTCACTTCGAAACCTTCCTGGGGAAACTCGAAGGTTTGGTTAACGAGGTCCGTGTAGGTGTTGTTCATTTAACGCTGTGAATGAATTTTAGAGTTAGTAAAATTTTAAACTACGTGTAAATGAGCTGGTAACTTCTGGTTTTAAGTTGATAACAATTTACAACACACCTACGTAAGTTGTTTGACCAGCAAAATCGGATGCAAATCTACTATTTTGTTCCAATGCAAGGCGTAAAATTTTTGATCTTTTTTATAAAAGGAAACGAATTAATATAATCTACTGTAAGATAATTATTTACATTATATTAATTAAAGTAAAAAAGGAATAAAATTCTTTCTACAACCCCTTCATTATCATTTCAATAGTTCCAGGCTCCGCTTCCCTTCACAAAATAACAGGTCAAGGATGCTAAGGTTCGGGATAAATCCGGTGCGTTCCCCGAAAACCTGTTGATACTCCGGGAGCGTTGTGGCGGGGAGCTGGCCGGGGATCATGAGGTCCCTTTGGTCGAGGATGCCCGCTTCCGGCTCATAACTTTTCTCGAACGCCGCCGTGAAAGAGATCTCCGGCGATATCCCCAGCGCCTGGTTCACCCAGTTCAGGCATGCCATGTTCCAGTCCAGCAGAAAATCAAACTTCCGGGTATAGAGGTCTTCCAGCGCCCCTTCAAAATATTCGAACCAGGGGGAACGGCGGTATGCGGAAGTGAGGGTCTTCCAATGAAGCGCCTGCCAGTTTTCCGCATGACTGATCCGGACTTCCTTCATGATCGTCCGCTGATTTTTTCCTTTCGAGAGGGGAACACTCAAAAGGATCATTCCATTCGGTCCGGCAATGTAACAACGATTGCGAAAACTCACCTTCTGGTAGTGTTCATATTTCTCAATTTTTAATATATCAACGCCAATTAAAGTTTTATAAAATGAAATTGATGGAAAATATTGAGATTCAATTAATAATATTCTTGAATTTTCATTTTCTGTCATATAGTCACAATTTGAAGTTTATCCTGTTAAAATCGATCATTTTCCGCTGCCTGAATTTAAATATTAAGCTATAGTTGTAACAATATAATTTATTGAATAACAGTTCATAGATTCAATTAAAATATGCGATTAATTTTAGCAAAATCTAATTTCAAGCTGAATTACAAAAGTTAACAAAAATACTAAAGTTATTAGTTCAAAAAATGGCTGATTTTGGGCTGATTTTATTTAAAGTAAAATTTCAAATAGAAGGGTTGCTCCCAGCCTTCCATGATCGATCTTTAACTTTCTATTTGGAGGGAGTTTTTGTAGGTTTGGGGAAATTTTCAAATCCCGCCATTCATGAAAAGGTTTCCATGGAGTTTGCTGGTGATCCTCCTCTGGGGTTCGATCAGTTCTTGTGAAAAAATGAAAGATCTGGAGTTTCTCCGGGTAGCCAGTTTTAACCTGGGGGATGTCGGGTTTTCCAAAAGTGTGGTGAAAATGGAGCTCGCCTATTTCAACCCCAATAATTTTTCCCTCCGGCTGAAGGACGCCGAATTCGATCTTTTCCTCGATGACCGGAAAGTGGGTCACTCCCTCCAGGATACCCTTATAGACATCCCGGCCCGGGATACTTTCTATTTCCCCGTAAAACTGGAGGTGGATATGGGCAATGTTTTCAAGAATATGCTCAGCGCTGTGAGCGGCAGGGAGGTGACGATCAAGGCCACCGGGAACTGCAAAGTGGGCAAAAAAGGCATCTTCATTCCCTTCCCGATCAAATGTGAAACAAAGCAAAAGCTAAGCTTTTTCTGAACTATCCTGCCTCCGAAGGGGTCCGCGATCGTTTGCGGGTTCTTATTCCAGGGAACTGCGTATAAACAAAAAAGCCGCTCCTGTACGGAGCGGCTTCGGATATCTTAGTTTTTCTTTTTCGGAGGAGGCCCGCCACCATCTTCAGGTTTCTGGCAGCATTTCGGCAAACGCTTGTAGGAATCCTCGTTGGCAGTAACATCGTCCGCATCGTATCCTACATTGGCAATCGCCGTTCTGATATTCTCGATATTGGTACGGTCTGAATAATACTTTACCGTCGCTTCTTTCTTCTTCACATCCACTACCATGGATTTCACTCCTTCTTCCCGCAGGAAATAACGCTGGATAGCATCTTTACACTTATTGCACTGAACGGTCGGCACTTTGATTTTAGCCGTCACCAGTGTGTTTTTACCCACCTGTTGCGCCATAGCGCCACCGGCAGAAAGTAAAAGCACAAGCATGAATTGAATGATACGCATAGCACGATTTTTTAATCCTGTACAATATACGAATTACTCTGAATGTATCCTTATTTTCCCCAGGTATCCGGAGCGGTACGCCAGGCCTGCAGTGTTTCCTGCTCTGCAGCAGAAACCTGTCCTTTTTCCACTGCCAGTTCTATCAGCGCGTTGTAATTGCTCAGCGAGCGGAAGGGAACGCCTGCGCTCTCAAATGCTTTCACTGCCACATCAAAGCCATAGTTGAAGATCGATACCATACCAATCACTTCTCCACCCGCCGCACGGATGGCCTCCACAGCTTCCAGGCTGCTCTTACCGGTGGAGATCAGATCTTCCACCACTACCACCGGCTGACCGGGCTGTAACACCCCTTCTATCTGGTTACCCATCCCATGCTCCTTCGGTTTGGAACGCACATAGATAAAAGGCAGTTTGAGCTGATCGGCCACCATGGCGCCATGAGGGATCCCTGCCGTTGCAACGCCCGCAATCACCGCTGCATCCGGGAAGGTTTCAAATACCGTGTTACAAAGCTCGGATTTGATATAATCGCGGATGTAGGGATATGACAACACTTTGCGGTTATCACAGTAGATCGGGGATTTCCAGCCGGAGGCCCAGGTAAAAGGCTGGGCAGGACTGAGTTTCACAGCCTGGATCTGTAGCAGTTTCTCCGCTACCTGTTTTTCGCTGACTTTATTCATAACGGCGCAAAAGTACGAATCTGAATAATGCAAAGGGTTATTTTTGCAGGATGGAACCCATTAATATATACATCAATGAAAAGCCGCTCGTGATAGCAGGCATGCACACCGCGGTGAATACAGCTTATGATGACGCTGCCACGCTGATTACCCCTGACGATGAAGAAATAGAACAGACCATTGCTCTTTTGGACAAGCAGCAATTACCTGTGGCGATATTCCGCCACCCTGATCCGGCAGCGCTTTTTGAGCAGGTAAAGACGCATTTTACGATATATGAAGCGGCGGGCGGACTGGTCACCAACCCGCACGGAGAAGTATTGCTGATGTTCCGCCGTGGCAAGTGGGACCTGCCCAAAGGCAAGCTGGACGATGGCGAAACGCTGGAAGCCTGCGCCCTGCGGGAAGTACAGGAAGAAACAGGATTACACGCAGTTTCCCTGAGCCATAAGCTCACCGAAACCTGGCATTACTATCCCCTGAAAGGGAAAAAGATCCTCAAACACAGCCATTGGTACCGGATGTTCTTCACCGGCAACGAACTGACGGTACCGCAGATCGAAGAGGATATCCTGGATATTCAGTGGATCCGTCCTGAAAATCTTGGCAAATACATGCAGTATTCCTATCAGAATATCGCGGATGTGGTTCTCAAGGCAGGTTATACTTTATAATATATGAGTGTACAATCCCATTACGACAATCACCTGGCTGCTTTCTATGCCTGGATGACCGGCAACTTTGACGTTAAACAGCAGGAACAGGAGGCTTATTTCGTGCGCAAGGAGGTCATCCCTTCCGGAAATGCCGTGGCAATTGATCTGGGCGCAGGGCATGGTTTGCAGACTGTTTCACTGGCCAGGCTCGGCTTTACTGTTTACGCTGTGGACTTTAACCAGCACCTGTTATCCGAACTAAATGCCAGAGTGAAAGGCATGCCCGTTCGCACGATCCTCGCCAATCTCACCCATACTGCCCAGTATACCATGCCGGCCGAACTCATCGTTTGCATGGGAGACACACTCACGCATCTGGACAGTGCAGAACAGATCGCTTCGCTTTTTCGGGAATGGCAGCAAATGCTTTCGTCAGGAGGCAAACTGGTATTGTCTTTCCGCGATCTTACCCCGGAACTGAAACATGACGAACGTTTCATTCCTGTCAGAGCGGATGACGAACGGATACATACCTGTTTCCTGGAGTACTTTCCGGGATTCGTGCGGGTGTTTGATCTGTTGCAGGAAAAAGTGAACGGACAATGGATACAGAAAGTCAGCAGTTACCAGAAACTGCGGCTGGGTATTGAACAGGTGAAGATCATGTTGACGGCAGCAGGATTTACCGTGCAGGATCACGAAGTGATCGCCCGGATGCATTACCTGGTGGCCGTCAGGCAGAACGCTTAGGGAGGATCGCGACGGTAAGGCGGCTTACACAGACAAGTTTATGATGATCATCCGTGATGCGGATGTCCCACACATGTGTAGTGCTGCCGATGTGCAAGGGTTTTGCCACGGCGTGCACATATCCTTCCCGCACACCGCGAACATGATTGGCATTGATCTCCAGCCCCACGCAGATGAATTTCTCCTGATCGATGATGAGCGCGGATGCCACACTGCCCACTGTTTCCGCCAGGGCGGCCGATGCACCGCCATGCAACAGGCGGTAAGGCTGCACCGTACGATGATCTACCGGCATCATGGCACGCAGATAATCCGGGCCGATCTCTGTAAACTCCATACCGAGGTAAGCACCCATCGTATTTTGTCCGTCTTCGTTGAGCTGATCCAACGAAATATCCAGGGAGAACCAGATTGGTTTCATGAACTATCGATTTATTTTTCCTTCTAGACTTTTATCGCCTTAACATCTTTCGCCACCGGCTCCGGCAGGAATTGCGCAGCGTCTCCTCCATTCCGGATCACATCACGGACGAGCGTGGATGCGATGGTGGAGAATTCCGGAGAACAGGTCAGGAAGATCGTTTCCACTTCATGTTCCATCTTCCGGTTAATATCGGCAATCGCCTTTTCATATTCAAAATCGCTCACATAGCGGATACCGCGTAAAATGAAGCGGGCATTGATCTGTTTGCAGAAATTGACAGTAAGTCCTTCATAGGATGCCACCTTGATCCTCGGTTCATGATGATAAATTTCCTGGATCCAGCTCACCCGTTGTTCGATGCTGAACATAGGCACTTTGCCGGAATTGATGCCGATGCCGATCACGAGTTCGTCAAAAAGCGGCAGAGCCCGGTCGATAATATCGGTATGACCAAGCGTAACGGGATCAAAAGTACCGGGAAACAGGCAGATACGTTGCATGAGATAAGGTATTAATGTCCGGATAAGGGTTTCCTCAGCTCCTCCCGGTTAATGAATATCGAAAATATGGTAGTACCGTAATTCCTTTCGGTACGATAATAGCTAAACTGTTTGTAGTCGTTGCGGGGCGTATGCTCCAGCACGAACCATCCTTCCGGTTTCAGTAACTGCCGTTCAAAGATGATCTTCGGCAAATCATCGATCGCGCCTAAAGCGTAGGGCGGTCCCGCGAAAATGAGATCAAACTGCTCCCCGCATTGTTCCAGAAACCGGAACACATCCATGCGAACGAGTTTGAGCGATATGCCGAGGGTTGCCGCGGTTCTGCTGATAAAATCAGCCATGGCATTATCTTTCTCCACGATCGTCTGATCCGTTGCGCCACGGGATGCCAGCTCATAGCTGATACTGCCCGTTCCCCCGAATATATCCAGTGTTTTCAGTGATGTGATATCCAGGTTATTCTCGATGATATTGAACAACCCTCCTTTGGCAATATCTGTGGTGGGCCGTGTATGCGGCATGTCTGCCGGCGGATTGATCCGCCTCCCTCCCATTGTTCCGCCGATTATACGCATAAGGCGAGTGCATAGAGATTATGGAAATGATGCGCAGGAATGTCGTTCATCCTTGGAATATACTGGAAGCCTTCCGGCTTCTGCACCCAGTCCAGCCGCGGCAGGAACCGGTACAACTCCTGGTAGACCTGCGAATCCTGCGTGAGCGCTCCACCCAGCCTGATCTTCGCCTGCTGTTCGCTGAGTTCCAGCTGGCGCAGGGAATTGACGATATAATATACAATATCCAGACCGCTACGGTAGATGAATTGCTGCTGCATCAACAGGTTGCCTGCGGTGTAGATGGTCATCGTGAATTGTTGTGCATGTATCTCGATAAACACCACGCCATCGGAGAAGAAGATGTCCTGATCCGTCTGGTACGCCTTGAGCAGCGCCGAATGTGCATGCACTACGCGGTCGGACGCAAACTCCTTACGCAGGAAACCGAGAATATCTTTGTCTGTAGCGAAGACGTTCACTATGCCGAGATCGGGGAGATTGTCTGCCAGCACCGCTTCCTGTATCTTTTCCTGGTGTGCCAGGTGGAGGTAGTCCTTTTTCAGCTGTGAGCGGAAGAGTGCCTCCGGAACCAGTGTGTTATCGGCCGATTCAAATGCCAGCAACACTTCTTTGAAAGCGGTAAAGAGCAGTTTATCCGCATCAAAGATATGTTCGATCATCTCCAGATCTGCTACGGCTAAGGTTTTCGGCTGGTAGCTATAGCTTTTCAGGGCGAGGAATTTGCGGGTAGCAGGCGCCAGCACGGCATAACTGAAGGTTCCGCCACCTATCAGCACCAGCAGGGTGCAGGTAGTCAGGTCCGTTTCCAGCAAAGTGGCGTCATCTATCGCATAAGTCGGTTGTATCGTATAAGCCACGGGCATGCATTTCAGTATTGTAAGGCACAATAATAATCAAAATTGGTGAAAGCGCGGCGTATCCGGAAAGGGTGTATTTTTACGCACTGTACCATGCAAGTAAATTTATCTAATAAACAGGTGATTGCCATTGCGGGGCCCATTTGCCTCGCGCTTATCCTTCCCCAGATCAATCACATGACCAATGCGGCTTTTCTTGGACATCTGGGAGAGTTCCCTTTTGCCGTTAACGGCATTGCCGGTATTTATTACCTGGTGATGTACATGATCTCTTATGGATTGAATAACGGACTGCAGGTGCTTTTCGCACGGCGGGCCGGAGAATTGAACTATGAAGGGATCGGGCGGTATTTCTCCAACGGATTTTTCCTGTCGTTAGCCTTTTCTGCCAGCGCTGTTTTACTCACTTATGCACTGGCGCCTTATTTCTTCGCGAAAACCCTGCATGATCCGCATATCCGGGATGCGGCAACTTCGTTTACCCGTATCCGTATCTGGGGACTTCCGTTCCTGATGATCATGGGGCTGTGTAATGCGCTGTACATCGGCACCGGGCGTACGCGGCTGCTGGCCATCACTTCCCTCTTCCAGGAAGCGACAAATATAGCGTTGGACTACTGCCTGATCTTCGGCAAAGCCGGGCTTCCCGCGCTTGGGTTGAATGGTGCGGCCTATGCGTCCATCATTGCCGAGGGGGTAGGGCTTATAGTGGCATATGGGATGTTGTTCGGGTTGGGATTTCCTGCAAAATTCAGCCTGTTCAGGCGTTTCCGGCCGGATTGGGCATCTATCCGCAACATCCTGACCATCTCCGCACCGCTGGTGGTACAATACCTTTTCAGTATCGGCAGCTGGCTGGTGTTCTTCATTTATATCGAACATCTCGGGCAGCGGCAGCTGGCCATTTCCAATATGATGCGGAGCATCTTCGGGCTGTTCGGTATTTTCACCTGGGCGCTGGCTTCCACCTGCAATACCATGGTCAGCAACCTGATCGGGCAGGGACGTGAAACAGACGTGATTCCCATTGTAAAGAAGATTGCCGGTTTCGCGATCGTCTGCGCAATGGGCGTGTCGCTGCTGATCAATCTTTTCCCCTATCAACTGCTGCGCATTTACACTACAGATACCGCCATGATTACGGAAGCGCTGCCTTCCATCCGGGTCTGCACGCTCGTCACCCTGCTGTCTTCCGTGGCGGCAGTGGTGTTCAACGGTGTGACCGGTACGGGCAATACACGAGTGAACCTTCTGATTGAATTTGCGGCGGTTACCGTTTACATGGTTTACTGCACCATTGTGATCGAACGCTGGCGGAGTCCGCTGCACTGGGCCTGGGGCTCCGAGTTTGTGTACTGGATTCTCATGTTGTTGATGGCGGGCACCTATCTGCGGAGCAGGAAGTGGATGGGGAAGGTGATTAATTGATAATTGACAATTGATTACTGCATTTCCTCGATCATCTTTTTACAATCTGCTTTGTACCCGGGATCGTCCTGGTAGATGGGGCGGAGTTTCAATACTTTATTGAGGACTTCCAGGGCGAGGGTTTCCTGGTTATTCTGTTTATAGGCTTTTGCAAGATCGTAATAGTCCAGGATGTAAGAGGGTTTCAGCTGCCGACATTTCTCGTAGTTGGTGATCGCATCATTGATATTGCCGGGAGGCACCCCACCGAAAAGCACCCTGGCCGCTGCCTTTTCTATTGTGCTGAGGTTGGCCAGATCGTAGTTCCACTTGCCCAGTACATGATAGGCTTCCGCATAATCCGGCTTGAATTTGATGGCAAGGTCCACATACTTTTTACTTTCTTTGGCCGCCGCTACTTTTTCCTTCGCTCCCGAGATCTGCCCGAGACGTGCCCAGGCTATGGCCATCGCGTAGTTGGATTCTGCATTCTCCGGTTCCACCTTCAATGCTTCGAAAGCATACACTTTGGCGTTGTTGAAAAATTCCTGGCGCGCGGTCCTGTCCTTCTGGCGGGCGCCTTCCCGCGAGCACAGCAGGCTCGCCTGGTTGAGGGCGTATACATGCCCGGGTGAAGCCTGTAATACTTCACGGTATTTCTGCAAGGCTTCGCCTTCCTTCATTTGTTTTTCGAGGGATTGCGCCTGGGCTACCATTTCATCCACTGTTTGTGCCCGGAGGGAATATGCAGCCAGACAGGCGAAGAAAAAAAGAACGGTTTTCTTAAGCATAGGACGAATTTAAGGGTTATCAAAAATACACCTTCTTTACTGTAAACAGAAGACAAATTGAGGAATGGTCAATATTGTTTTTCCAATGCCACCAAAGAGTTGGCAACGTCCCCGCCGAAAGGAGGGGATTGCTTTCGCAGGGTAACATGGGAATAACTGATAACGGGGAAGGTCTGTTTGATCTCCATACTAATATCGTGCACCACCTGTTCCAGCAGCTGCTGCGGCACCCGCATCGTCTGTTCGGCGATATTGTACAGCGATTCGTAGTTCACGGATTCGGAAAGAGCGGAAAAATGTTCCGGCTCGGGGAGGTTCACCCGGATATCCAGGAAGAAGTAATTGCCGATCACTTGTTCTTCGGGATAGAACCCGTGATAGGCAAAAAACTTCAATCCTTCCAGCGCAACTGTCAACATAGTTTATTCAATTACGAATTATCAGTGTCCTTTGGCAGAAAGATATCGTTCCGCATCCAGTGCTGCCATACAACCGCTTCCGGCGGCCGTTACAGCCTGGCGATAGATCTTATCCTGTACGTCTCCGCAGGCAAACACCCCTTCCACGCTTGTCCGGGAGGAGCCGGGAATGGTTTTGATATACCCCTGTTCGTCCATTTCCAGCTGACCTTTGAAAATATCAGAATTAGGCTGGTGGCCGATGGCAACGAAGAATGCGTTGATCGGTACCACCTTTTCTTCCTGCGTCTGGTTATTCTGGATACGCACTCCTTCTACTTTGTTCTCTCCCACTACTTCCAGGGTTTCTGTATTCCAGTACACCATGATGTTGGAAGTTTTCAACACCCGGTCCTGCATCACCTTGGACGCTCTCATTTCATGCCGGCGTACGAGCATGTGCACGTTGGAGCAAATCTTGGAAAGATACAACGCTTCTTCGGCAGCAGTATCCCCTGCCCCCACAATCGCTGCTTCCTTCCCACGGAAAAAGAAACCGTCACACACGGCACAGGCGGAAACTCCGCTACCGTTCAGCCGTTGCTCGGAGGGCAGCCCCAGCCATTTGGCGGAAGCGCCTGTGGCAATGATGATCGCGTCAGCGGTGATCACTTTTTCTTCATCGATAGTCACTTTATAAGGTTGTGCAGAAAAGTCGACAGCGGTAGCGATCCCGTAGCGAATGTCCGCTCCCATGCGACTCGCCTGCTTTTCAAAATCCACCATCATTTCCGGTCCCTGGATACCCTCCGGGTAACCGGGATAGTTTTCAACTTCTGTAGTGATGGTAAGCTGGCCGCCGGGCTGGATGCCCTGGTATAGAACGGGTTTCAGATTCGCGCGGGCGGCATAGATGGCTGCTGTATACCCTGCAGGCCCGGATCCGATGATCAGGACATGCACATGTTCCTGTGCTGAATTGTTTTCCATGCTGTTGTTTACTGTGTTGGTTTTGATTTTATTTTGGTATAATAATGGTTCTGTAAGTTACGCCGTATCCGCCCCAATAACCCAACGCCCCCTGTACATTACTCTGGATACGGGTAGGCGAGGAAAAGGGATTCCCGGTACTGGTATAAGCGAAGTCGTAAGTACGCCAGAAATCATAGGTACTATGATCAATATTGCAGAATTTAATCGTAACGGTATCACCCCTGTAAAAAAATCCATACGTATTGAAATCGACCTTCTGATTTTTATCGACACCGGCATCCAGCGGCACACTGAATGTTGTACCGCTTACGACCTGGTCGTCAAATACCGAGTTCAGTCCCGGCAAAAACCGTTCCTTGTTCCTTGCGGTGAAATACCTGACATAATTACCTCTTTCAGGCGGCGCCGTTACTTTCACCATGAGCCTTGTGCGCGTGGTATCTCCTTGTTCCACTTTCATCCACCAGGCGGAATCCAGTTTCAGACGGTACTCCGGAATGGTGGTGATGGCATTCAGCGTCTGGCCTTCGGCTTCCACCTTCAGTGTGTAGCTCCTGCCGCGCTCGCCGACAAAAGCCGTCTGTATCTGTGCCGTATCTACCGTGTAGTAGTAGAGCGCGATGCCATTGGTGGTGTCTGTTTTGTATTCCCGCAGCTGGTGCGTGCGGATACCGTTGGATACCGTGATCTTCGCCCCGTGAACGAACGAAGATAACAACTGGTCAGGTGTGATCTTCGAAAAATAGTTCAGGCTGCGGCTGAGTGTGACCATGGGAAAACGTCCATCCTCAATCATCCCTTCCACCACCAACAGATTTTCCCTGTTCTGGAGCTTTACGGTGATCTGCTTTTCACAGGCTGTTCCCAGAAAAGCTGTAAGGATCAGCGTAATGGATGCCTTGCGCATAAGCTTTGCAAAAATAATGAGTCTGAGAATAATATGTACGAATTGTCTTCGTATAACCACTAAGGTAGCCAGCTGTTCGGGCTTCTGCTACCCCTGGAACGTAATTATTAATTTCTAATTCGTAACTCAAAAATGATCATCCATCATCAATTCCACATAAATTTTAATTCATAACTGACAGGGCATAAAAAAAGCATCCCGCCTTTTCACAGGCGGGATGCTTTATCCCAGATTCGAAGATTTTTTTAAACCAATTATCCCAGATAGGATTTCAATGCACCACTGTAGCGGGCTTTTTGCAGCCGTTTGATGGCCCTTTCTTTGATTTGGCGGATACGCTCTTTCGTCAAATCGTATTTCTGTCCTATTTGTTCAATGGTTGCGCCATTTTCGCCATCCAGACCAAAGTACGCGTTCACAATTTCCGCTTCGCGGGGGCTCAGGGATTTGAGCACGCGACGGATCTCTTCCCTCAATGAATCTTGCATCACATCATCATCGGTCACATCCCCACCTTCCAGCAGATCGCCCATCGCTACGTCCTCTGCTTCATGCACTGGTGCATCGAGGGACATGTGGCGGGTATTGCTCTGGAAGATATTGTTGATCTCCGATTCAGACATCTCCAGGATCTCAGCCAGCTCTTCGGTGGAAGGCTCACGCTCATTCTCCTGTTCGAAGGCCATATAAGCCTTGTTTGCTTTGTTATAAGTGCCAATTTTGTTCTGCGGCAGGCGAACAAGACGACCTTGTTCCGCGAGCGCCTGTAAAATGGACTGGCGGATCCACCATACAGCGTAAGAGATGAACTTAAAACCTTTGGTTTCGTCGAAACGTTGAGCCGCTTTGATCAAGCCAAGATTGCCCTCATTGATGAGGTCGCTGAGACTTAAGCCCTGGTGCTGATACTGTTTGGCAACGGAAACTACGAAACGAAGGTTTCCTGTAGTTAATCTTTCAAGAGCCCGCTGGTCCCCCATCTTAATGCGCTGGGCCAGTATGGTCTCTTCCTCTGGAGTTAACAAAGGGATCTTCGAGATTTCCTGCAGGTACTTTTCTACCGCCTGCGAATCACGATTGGTGATCTGGGTGGCAATTTTAAGTTGCCTCATATTTTAAAAGTATTGGTTTACGAATATATTAACAGCCGAAAAGATAATTTTGTTGTAACATTTAAATGTGATATCTTACACGGTTGCGAAATTAGCCTGCAAAGATCGTGCTAATCCCCCACTCTTCCAAATTACTTCGATATGGTCCAAAGATGGGTTACGATGACCGGGTTAAGATCTACATTATGTGTTCACTATCAAGTGCTGCGCACCTTTCAGCAACAGTCTCTATGCCTGTTTGCCTTAACAAAGTACTTTATAAAAACGAAATTTAATAGTCTTTTCGTCCCTATTTCCGGGGCTTTAGTTAAATTTTAACAATTGGAAAATAATCATATTCAAATTAATATCTTCTCTAATTTATATTAATCCTCATTGCAAATTCTTCAATGGACTACAGAAGCGATACTTTTACCAGGCCCACGAAAGGCATGCTGGACGCCATGCAACGGGCAGACACAGGAGACGACGTTTTCGGCGAGGACCCGACCGTGAACAAACTTGAAGCCATGATGTCAGCACTTTTTGGCATGGAGGCAGCCCTTTACTGCCCTTCCGGCACGATGAGCAACCAGATCGCCATCAAGGTGCACACGCTCCCCGGGGATGAGGTGATCTGCAGCACCCTCGCCCATGTATACATTTATGAAGGCGGCGGCATCGCATTCAATGCGGGCGCCCAGGTACGCGCCCTGGAAGGAGACCGCGGTATGATCAACGCCACGGATGTGGAAGCAGCCATCAACCCGGATGACGTGCATAAAGCCCGCACCTCCCTCGTTTGCCTGGAAAATACTTCCAACCGGGGCGGCGGTTGCTGCTACGACTGGGAGGAGATCGAAAAGATACGGGCCGTCTGCAACCGGCATCATCTGAAACTTCATCTGGACGGCGCGCGGCTGTTCAACGCTCTCCTCTCCACCGGACAAACACCCGCGCAATACGGCGCCACTTTTGACAGCATTTCCGTTTGTCTTAACAAAGGTCTCGGCTGCCCCATAGGATCCGTATTGATGGGCTCCGCCGCTTTTATCCGCGAAGCCCGCCGCGTGCGCAAAAAGTTCGGCGGCGGCATGCGGCAGGCCGGTTACATGGCCGCTACCGGCATCTATGCGCTGGAACATCATGTATCCCGTTTGGCCGAAGACCATCAGCACGCCAAAAAGATCGCTGCAGCCTTGCTGGAAAAGGAATTCATCGGTCACATGCTGCCCGTGGAAACCAATATCCTGATCTTCGAAGTAAAAAATCCGTGGTCGCCGGTCACCTTCCGGGATTACCTCGCCAAAGAAGGCATCCGTGTGATGGCCATCTCCCCAACGCAGGTACGCATGGTACTGCACCTGGATATCAGTCCGGATATGGTTGCCCGTACCATAGAAGCTATCCGCGCCATGGCCTGAGATTCGCAGGATTTTCTATTTTTGCAGCCTGATAAAACAAATTGATGGAACTTTCGAAGAACTATATTCCTGCTTCGGCAGAAGACAAATGGTATCAATACTGGCTTGACAGGCAATATTTCCGCTCTGTACCGGATAACCGTCCCCCTTTTACCGTGGTGATCCCTCCACCGAACGTGACCGGTGTGCTCCATATGGGCCATACCCTCAACGAAACCGTGCAGGACATCCTCGTACGGCATGCCCGCATGAGCGGTTTCAACGCCTGCTGGGTACCGGGATCAGACCACGCTTCCATTGCCACCGAATCCAAGGTGGTGAATATGCTGAAGGAAGAGAAAGGGATCGAGAAAAGCCAGCTGACCCGCGAAGCGTTCCTCCGGCATGCTTACGAATGGAAAGATAAATATGGCGGTATCATCTACCACCAGATCAAAAAACTCGGCTGCTCTGTGGATTGGGACCGGGTGACCTTCACCATGGACGATCATTATTACAAAGCGGTGATCCGGGTGTTCGTGGACCTCTACAAAAAAGGACTTATTTACCGCGGCGCCCGCATGATCAACTGGGATCCCAAGGCCAAAACCGCGCTCAGCGATGAGGAAGTGGAATATAAGGAACTCAACGGCAAGCTCTATCATGTAAAGTACGCCATTGTGAACGCCACAGGAACTGCTACCGGCGAATACATCACCATCGCCACCCAGCGACCCGAGACCATCATGGGCGATACTGCTATTTGCGTGAACCCGGAAGATGAGCGTTACGCTCATTTGAAAGGACACTTTGCCATCGTACCCCTGGTGAACAGGAAGGTGCCGGTGATCTTCGACAGTTATGTAGATAAGGAATTCGGTACCGGCGCGCTGAAAGTAACGCCGGCGCATGATATCAACGACTATAACCTCGGTCTCAAACACCACCTCGAGGTAGTAGACACCCTGAACGACGACGGTACGCTGAGTGCTGCCGCCATGGTATTCGTTGGCGAGGATCGTTTCCGCGCACGGAAGAAAGTGATCGCTGCGTTGCAGGAACAGGAACTGCTCGTAAAAGAACAGGAATACACCACAAGGCTCGGTTACAGCCAGCGTAATCCCGATACGGTTGTAGAACCGCGCATTTCCACACAATGGTTCGTGAAAATGGCCGATATGGCACAACCCGCGCTGGATGCGGTAGTGAACGGCGATGTAAAGATCCATCCCGGCGACCGTTTCCTGGCTACTTACAAATATTGGATGGAGAACGTGAAGGACTGGTGTATCTCCCGTCAGCTTTGGTGGGGACAGCAGATCCCGGCCTGGTATGATGAAAGCGGACAATTTGTGGTGGCGGAGACACATGCAGAAGCCCTTCAGCAATACACCCAACAGTTCGGCAAAACCGTGCCGTCCCTCCGCCAGGATGAAGACTGCCTCGATACCTGGTTCTCCTCCTGGCTCTGGCCGATGGAGGTGTTCAACGGCATCAGTCAGCCGGGGAATGCGGACATCAACTATTATTATCCTACTTCCGTGCTTGTAACGGGACAGGATATTATTTTCTTCTGGGTGGCCCGCATGATCATGGCCGGCCTGGAATATAAACAGGAAAAGCCTTTCAGCGACGTATATTTCACCGGGATGGTGCGTGACAAGCTCGGTCGCAAGATGAGCAAGCAATTGGGCAATTCCCCCGACCTGCTGGAGCTTATCGAACGTTTTGGTGCAGATGCTGTCCGGTTTGGGATCATGATCTCCTCTCCCGCCGGTAACGACCTTCTGTTTGATGACACCAGCTGCGAGCAGGGCCGCAACTTCAACAACAAGATGTGGAATGCGCTCAAACTGGTGAAGATGTGGAAACCCGCTGAAAATACCGGCGCTCCCGTATCCACGCTTGCAGTAGAGTGGTTCGAAAACCGCCTCAATGAGGCGCATGCAGAAGTAGAGAAGCTGATCAGGGACTTCCGCCTCAGCGAAGCCCTGAAAACCATCTACAGCCTTATCTGGGACGATTTCTGCAGCTGGTACCTGGAATGGATCAAGCCGGGCTTTGAACAGCCGATTGATGCGGGTGTGTACGAAAAGACCATCGGATTTTACGAAAGACTGGTACAACTGCTGCATCCTTTCATGCCGTTTGTAACGGAAGAGATCTATCATTTGCTTCGCGACCGTGCAGCCGGAGATGATCTCGTGATCCGGCAATTTGCCGCTCCCTCCGCCGCGCACAAAGGTATACTGGCAGAAGGCGCACTCGCCAAGGAAGTGATCACCGCTATCCGTGACGCGCGCAACAAAAACCAGATCAAACCGAAAGACAGCATCGCACTGCATATCGAAACCCGCCACGAGAACGCTTTCCAAAAGATCGAAAGTATTCTGGCCAAACAGGTGAATGCTAACGTGATCAGCTATACGAAAGAACCGGTGACCGGTGCTATCACTTTGGTAGTGCAGAAAGACAAGTTCTACATCGTTACCGAAAACAAGGTGGATACCGCCACACAAAAAGAGCAGTTGCTCCGTGACCTGGAATATCAGCAAGGTTTCCTTCAGTCTGTGGAGAAAAAGCTCTCCAACGAGCGCTTCGTGCAGAATGCCAGGCCGGAAGCGGTAGAAGCGGAACGGCGCAAGCAGGCGGATTGTATCGCGCGGATACAGGTGATCGAAGAAAGTTTGAAATCGTTATAATTTTCAGGATCGTCCGGCGTTTAGTAACCGGACGATTCTTTTTTATTGCCTATGATGCAGAAGCTGTTATATACGACTATTGTACTTTGCTGTTGCGCGCTCGGCGCCACGGCGCAGGCAAAACCCAGGCCTGCCGTCAAAAAACCCGCTGTAGCAAAACCACTGCATTTCCGCACCAGCTGGGGCATCTTCCTCAGTGACACCCTTCCCCGCAATGAAGTGGTAAAACTGCTGGACTCCGCACTCACAGTACGGGATGGCAATAACAAAACCTATCCTGTAGTGTCTTTCGATTTTACATATGACCAGCGGGAAGCCCTGCAGGATGAAAAAACAAAAGAAGTGAAAGTTTACACGGAATCCACCGGGGACTCCTTTCGCTCGGATAAATTATCTCCCCTCTGGAGCAAACACCTGAAACAAACGATCCAGAAAGGCGAAGTGCTCTTCTTCAATAACATCGTGATCCAGTATGCTGCGGACAAGTTCTATCGTGCTCCTGAACTGAAGGTTACTGTCAACTAACCCTCATTCTCCTGAACCCATCAATAATCCCCAGGGCTTCATATTCGGTATCCTGTCAAAAATGATCTTGAGCAGGGCCATCGCGGGAATGGAAATGAACATACCGGCAATGCCCCAGATGAGGCTGCCGATGAACACGCCTAACAGGGTGATCATCGCGTTGATAGACACCTTCGAACCCACAATCCGCGGCAATAACACATTCGCATCCAGCAGATGAATACCGAACAATGCGAGGGCAGCCCAGAGGGCAAGACTGGCCGTGCCTGTTGTAAGCGTGACCAGCAGAGTGATAATAATGGTAGTGATCATGCCGATATAAGGGATCACATTCAGGAAAGCACCCAATGTACCCAGTAGTACGGCATATTTCACATTCAATATCAGCAGAACAGAGATATTCAATATAGCCACAATCACCATTTCGATGAAAAGTCCTACCACATAGCTTTTCACCACCACCCGCGCATGCGCGATCACTTCCCGCACTTCTTCCTCATATTCCTTTTTGAAAAGCCGTGTCAGAAAACGTACCAGCAATCTGCGATAGTACAGCAGAAAGAAAGTATACAATGGAATGAAAACAAGAAAGATGAGAACGGAGGAAACAGAAGAAACCGCATTCATGGCAAACTGGGAAACACTGGATACGCTCTTCATGGCCATATCGTTAATCCAGGCTATCTGTTGATCGGAATCTACCTTGAACTTGTCGTGAATCCAGACGGTGAGCTCTTGCGCCTGCTGCGACAATTTTTTCTCCAATCCGGGAAGATCCGTAAGGAAAGTAGATGTTTGCCAGGAAATGAAATACAACAATCCCAACATGAACAGCACAAACAATAATACAGACACGGTAGCGGCCAATGCGCGCGGGAAGCGGAGTTTCTCCAACCCTTGCGCCAACGGCAGCAGGAGGATCGCAAACAGGAATCCGAATACAACGGGCGCCAGCACATCTTTCGTAGTGCGCAGAATAATGACGATCAATACCAGGCTCAACAGCACATGGCTGAGTTTGATATAGAAAGGAGGCTTGTTTTCAGTTCTCATGTAAAAGCGATTAATAATTGAATAATTGTTGCAACGGCACGATCACTTCCACACGGTCTTTCCGCAAAGGATCGCCGGGATTGGTGTTCAGGAGATGGCTGTACCGCATGCCAAATGTAAAAGGTAATACATTCCCGAGTTTCGTATCAAAATAAACTTCTCCGCCAACGGATGCATAAGTGACATCCTGCCGCGCCCTGAAGTTGTAAGCCATACTGTGATCATAGAAAATATTTCCCCGGAGACGGTTGAAGAACAAGAGATTCGCAAATCCCCAATCGGGATAACAAATCGGGAAATGATAATTGACGCCGAGCTTCCAGATGCGTTCGTAGAAAGGTTTGCTATATCCTCTTGCATAGATGAAATTATCGGTAAAGGAGTACCGTCGCATGGTATCCGCCTGCTGAAAAGCGCTTTGCAATACCAGGCTGTGATTGGCTGAAAAGCCCGGCAGGTAAAGGTCAAAGCGACCATAATACTGTTCCGCCGGTACATTGTTGACGGCTTTGTTATAGCGGAACTGCAGGGTTTGTGCAAAATGGGAGAAGATATGCTGCACTGCCCGGATACGCTGATTGGTAAAAGTTGCATTCAGGTCGATATACTGAAAATCCCTGTCCCTGAAAATGTATTTGGACCCGCTTCTGTTGGCCCTGTTCACCTGGTGATAGTTGGCGTTGAGGGTAAGATAGCGGTAATATTTGCCGGATGTGAAGTTGAGCGGCAGGCCCAGGCCGCCGTACCAATCCAGTTCATTCCATTGCAGCGATATGGTATCATTTACGAACAGATAACGGTCGAACCGATAATCCCCGCCCAGCCGGATATACGGAAAGAGCCCGCCATACAGGAGGCTTCCGCTGATACTCGGACTGCTTTCATTCGTATTGTAGCGAACGCCCAGGTTCGTTTGCATGGTACCGAGCACATTCTCGCCATGCAGGAAGAGGCCGTAGTCCGGATCGCTGATCTCCGGCAGCCAGCTGTGGAAGTTAAGCAGGCGGGTGGTTTGCGGATACTTCCGGATTGTGTAGGAACCGGACGGCACTTTGCCGAGGATATTTCCGCCCTCCCCGAATTCAGGCTGCAACCACGCGCTGTGGTGGTTTTCCAGCGGATCGAAAGGGGTTCCGGGGGTGAGGGGTTGTTGCAACAGTTTATATCCCTCAGCCATAAACTCACTCATCACCAGCCTGTCTCCCCGCAGAGCAAAATGCTGCACCCCGTTGGAACGATCTGTGATCTGCCGCATGCTCCCGCCGTCAAAGGAGATCGCGTATACATTATCCACATCCGCGTAAGCCGCCGTGAAATAGATATCGCCGGCCGTGACGGAAGAAATCCCGATCGTACCTATACCAAAGGGGACGAGCGTTGTAACAGTTCCATCTTTCACTGCCTGCCGGATGAGGCCCATCCTTCCCTGCTGATCTCGCACGGCGCTAATGATATAAGCATTGTCCGGCGTAAATTTCGGGTAGGTATAATACCAGTTCTCCGGGTTAGGCAGGGCATGCAACACAGCGCCGGTTTGTGCATCGAGCACTTTCAGCTGGTATTGCTGTGCAGGTGTAACCGTAGCCACTACGATCATACGTCCGTCGAAAGAAAGATCCGGGGAGAAACAACGGCGTTCATGCTGCAATGTACGCTGGCGGCCTGTTGCGCGGTCAAAGACCCTCACTACTGAATACTCTTTCCATCCCCATCGCACATCATACCGGCTTTCCGTCCACAACAGCTGTCCATTCCGGTAACTGAAGTAATCGTCAAACCCGATGCCTGGTGTGGTGATCTTCTTTTCCTGCCCGTCTGCCCTCATTTCGTAAAAAGCCGCGAGCTTTTTGTAACTGCGTTTGGAAACGATCAGGCTGCCGCTATCTGCTGCATACACGTATTTGTAGTTCACTACCGATCCGTTCGCTGGTGTAAGCGTATCTGCCGGCTGTTTGCGCTTCCATTCCCGGCTGTAATCCGCCAGCGCGGCCTTGAAGAAAGCCGCAGCATTCCTGCCTGTGCGGCGTTTGAGGCTTTGGGAGAAGGGATAGAACAATCCTTTGTAGCGCACGGCATCATCCGTTACATCTTTCCAGAATGTTTGTCCGTATTGCCTGCGGCCATAGCTCGTCATCAGGTAGCCCGTGGCATAGTGGTCCGGAATGTAATTCCGGAAAGAACCATTGCGGATCTGCATGAAGGAATAGCGTTTACCCGCCAGCGTTAGTGCCCTGAAATCGTTGAAGAATGCCGGCAACCGGCCTCTGCCCTGGTTGCTGAGCGCGGTTTCCATCACCACGGCATCTCCTTCCCAAAACCAGTTGGGTACGGCAATGTTCGTGACCGCAGCCTGACCAAGCTCCCCCATAAGGTAATAGAATACTTTGCTGACGCCCTTCCGGAAGTTATTGTTCTGCAGCACATGCCGGAACTCGTGCACAGCCAGCTGGTCAATCCAGTTCACCGCGCCCACATCGTTACTCGAAGGCGGCGGGGTAAGGAAGAACTCTGAACGGAAAGGCCCAAGCTGCACGTAGGCATTGGATTGCAGGGTTTGATTCTGCAGCACGATGTTCACCTTGCGCTGCTGCGGCCCGATGGAGCCCCGGTTATTCCGGCTGATATACCGTACAACATCCGCTACCCTCCTGCCCTGCGCATCCATTCCCGCGGGGAAGATCACTCTTACTGTATCCGTATTGATCTGCTGCCATTTCAGTGAAGGCGGGTTCCCCCCAAATTGCTGGGCGGCGGCTTGCTGTATCCCAGTAATAATAATGATGGCCAGGCTTAGAAGTCTTTGCATAGAAAAACGGTTAGGCACCGACAAACAAATTACATACAATTTCGAAGTATGCCTATTAAATTTCATATCTCGGTGACTGACATTCATGTGACAACATACATTTGGCATTTTTCCGTAAATTTGCCAGATAAATCAGTTCAATTCATGGAAACGATTACAAATGCACCTATAAACCTGACTGCCGGCGCCATCCGGGAGTTAGAGCGTATCCGGCGGGAAGATGGCATTGATCCAACGCATTACCTGCGTGTAGGCGTTAAAGGTGGCGGCTGTTCCGGGCTTTCTTATGTGCTGGGCTTTGACGCCAAGGTGGAAGATGATGAAGTGTATGAGGTAGCGGGCATTCCCGTTGTGATGAAGAAGTCGCACGGCTTATACCTGTTGGGTATGGAGATCGATTTTAAGAACGGGCTGGATGCGCGCGGATTTACGTTCACGAATCCCAATGCAACTTCCAGCTGTGGATGTGGCAGTTCTTTTGCTGTGTAAAAGCAAATGATCGATATTTCACAAAAGCCTCCCGACAAGGAGGCTTTTTTAATGCGAAAAGGGCCGTTCCTGCTGAGGAACGGCCCTTTTCATGATAAGGTCTATTATTATTTACCGCTTACTAACGGCGGTGCTTTCTGTACGGGTACAGATTCTCTTTCGTTGGAGAGGGTATTCTTCCTGTCGAAGTCCACCAGGATGGGGGCAGCAACGAAGATAGAAGAATAGGTACCGGTGATCACACCGATCAGCATTGCGAAGGCGAATCCGCGGGTTACTTCACCACCGAAAATAAAGAGGATCAGGATGGTGAGGAACACGGTAGTGGATGTCATGATCGTACGGCTGAGGGTGTCGTTGATCGCGCGGTTGATCACGGTTTTAGTATCTACGCCCTTGGTAGTGCGGAAATACTCACGGATCCTGTCAAACACGATCACGGTATCGTTCATCGAGAAACCAACCACGGTAAGGATAGCCGCAATGAAGTGCTGGTCGATCTCCAGAGCGAACGGTACAAAGCTGCGGCAGAAAGAGAACACAGCGAGTGTTACCAATACGTCGTGCAGCAGGGAAATGATGGTACCGATAGAATATTGCCATTTGGAGAAACGCAGCAGGATATACAGGAAGATCACCAAAATGGACAGTATTACCGCCTTGATCGCACCGGCGCGCAGGTCGTCGGAGATAGTCGGCAGCACCGTCTGGTAACCGGCAATGTATTTGGACGAGAAGGTGTTGAGGTCGATATTCCCGGAGTAATATCCTTTCAGCCCTTCGTACAGTTTTTGCTTAACATCGGCTGCTGCTGCATCGGAGTTATCGTCGATTTTGTACGGCGTGGTGATGTTCAGCTGATTGCTTTCTCCGATGGTTTTTACGATGGTTTCAGCACCATAGATCTTGCTCAGCTTCTCACGCACTTCCTCTCTCGATACTTTCTTCTCGAAACGCACGGTATAGCTGCGGCCACCGCTGAAGTCCACACCATGATCGAAACCGTTGAAGAGAGAGCCTACACCCAGCACCAATACGATACCGGAAATGATATAGGCATATTTACGCATTCCCACGAAGTTGTAGCTGGCATGCTTGAACACTTTCTGGGAGAGTGGTGTGAAATATTTCAGGTGACGCTTCTTGTTCGTCCACCAGTCGGTGAGCATACGGGATACGAGGATACCGCAGAACAGGGACAGTAACAGACCGATGATCTGTGTGGTAGCGAAGCCCAGTACAGGGCCCAAACCGAAGTAGAACAGGATGCAGGCGGTGAGCAGGGAAGTGATGTGACCATCCAGCACCGGCGCATAAGAACGTTTATAACCGTCCTCGATCGCCTGTTGATAGCTCTTGCCATGTGTAAGCTCATCCTTGATCCTTTCAAAGATAATTACGTTCGTATCCACAGCCATACCAATGGTCAGTACCAGACCCGCGATACCCGGCATCGTGAGCGTAGCGCCCAGGGAAGCAAGGATACCTACGGTGAAGAGCAGGTTGAGGATCAGTGCGATATTGGCGATCCATCCACCGGTGTTGTAGTACACCAGCATCAGAACGAAGATAATAATAAAGGAGATGATGAAGGATTTGGCACCCGCGGCGATGGATTCCTGACCCAGGGTAGGTCCTACGATCTGCTCCTGTACGATCTTCGCGGGAGCAGGCATACGGCCGGACATCAGGATGTTCGCAAGGTCGTTGGCTTCTTCGAGAGTAAAGCTACCACTGATGGAAGAGTTACCGTTCGGGATCTCTGTATTGATGGAAGGTGCAGTGTATACTACGTTATCCAGAACGATGGCTACGTAGTTGAATGTACGCGGATCTTCAGGATTGGCAGGTTTCAGTGCACGGGTAAGGTTACGCCAGTCACGGGTACCTGCCGGGTCCATGCTCATGGATACTTCCACTTTGTGGTTATCCTGTGCAAAGTCGGCTTTCGCCCTTATAACCCTTTCACCGGTGATCTTAGCCTGCGGGTTGGCGGGATTGACTTTCACGCCAAATACCTGCAGCGGCAGGGAACGGTCTTCTTTATTGGAAGGTCCGTAGAGGAACACGATGTCCTTCGGCAGAACAGCCTTCACCGCCGGCATTTCAAGATACCTGCGGAAAGTAGCAGTGTCTTTAGGATAGATGTAACCCAGTACGGAAGAGGGCACCAGCGTTTGCTGCCCGTTTTGTTGCTGTGCAACGTTCGGCATCAGCACCGGATACAGCGGGTCCTGCTTAGCCTGTTCTGCTTTCAGTTTTTCCAGCGCCTTGGTGGAATCTCCCCCTTTGGCAACGCCGGAATCCTTGCCCAGCAAGCTCGTAAGGCTGGCGGCAGAATCCGCAGCCGCGGGTTTGGCAGCGGCAGTAGTGGCAGAATCATGTTTGGCTGCAGCGGAATCTTTCTTTGCTGCGCCGCCCAATGCGATGCGAAGCGCTTCGTTCATGGGCTGGTAAACGGTTGCGAAGAATTCTTCCCCGTTCTTGTAAGTTTCGCGGAACTCCAGGTTCGCACTGGCCTGCAGGTAGTGCCGCACACGGTCGGCATCATCCACACCCGCCAGTTCCACGGAGATGATTCCGCGGTTCTCGTCGAGGTTGATGGTAGGAGACGCTACCCCGAACTTGTCGATACGGTTCTGCAGTACCTTGTAAGTATTTTTGATGGCTACTTTCGCTTCGCGGCGGATCACGCTCAATACCTGATCGTTGCTGCTGGAAAAAGTGATGTCTTTCTGTTGCGCGCTGGAAAAAATAGCAGACAGCTTACCATTGGGTGCTTCCTGTTTGTACGCTTCCCCGAACAGTGTCACGAAATCTGACTGGCTGTTCTTTTTCATTTCACGTGCCTTTTCGATGGCCTTATTGAAGGCAGCATCTTTGGAATGACCGGAAAGTGCGCGTATAACGTCTTCCACACTTACTTCCAACACCACGTTCATACCGCCCTGCAGGTCAAGACCCAGGTTCAGTTGCTTTTCTTTTGCTTTGGTATAGGTGGTAAACCATCCCGGAATCTGCTTGCCACTGGCGCTATCCAGCATCTGCTCCGTCCTGTCTTTAACCAATTGTGTGATCGTATCGCTGTACAGGGTTTGTGCTTCCTTGTTGCCAGGATACTTTTGTTCAGCGGTAAGATATTGGCCGGCCACATAGGCTTCGGCGGCGGTCTTTATCTTTTTCTCATAGTTCCGTACCACGAACGTGAAGGACAATTGATACAAAGAGATAAGGATCAGTGCGACAGCAAAAAATCTAACCAGTCCTTTTAGTTGCATTTTGTTTCGGGTTTAATATAAATTTTTTTAGAGTTGCAAAGATAGAATTTAAATTGATATATTAAAGCCCGGATCAAAACAGATAAAAATTCAATATCTGACTGGTTTTGAGCGAGATTCTGGTCAAAAAATTCTATCTATGATCTACCGTTTTTTTACGGCAGCTGCAATATTGGTTTTTTTTACGAACTGCCAAACATCCAGGACGATAAATTCTGCTTCCATGCACAAAATTACGGATGATTACCTGGATTCGCTCCTGAAGGCCCATGCAAGCCGTCTGGCACCTGTCATAAATGATCCGGCCGCTTACCGTGTGCAGGTGATCTTTACCCGGATCGACCGGGACGCGCGCAACCGGCCGGTGTTCCGGGACTTCACCTGGCGGCTTTCCCCGGACGTTTACTTCTACCCCGCTTCCACCGTGAAAATGCCTGCTGCCTTCCTGGCGCTGGAAAAGCTCAACCGCCTGGGGCTGGATAAATATACGCCGATGCATACGGACAGCCTGGCGGGGATCACCACGGCTGTTTCCGCAGACAGCTCCGCCACAGACGGAGAACCGTCCGTGGCCCATTACATTAAAAAAATATTCCTTGTCAGTGATAACGACGCCTTTAACCGCCTCTACGAGTTTATCGGACAGGAGGAATTCAACAGGGCACTTTGGGCAAAGGGTTACTCCTCCGTCCAGATCCGCCACCGGCTGGATATTGCCCTGCCGCCGGATAGCAACCGTCACACCAACGCCGTCCGGTTCCTGAAGAACGGGGAAGTCCGCTACAACCAGCCGGATCAGGTGAGCCGGCTCGAATTTGCGCCCAGAGAGGATAAAGTGGGCCAGGCGCACTATGCCGGCGGCCAGCTGGTGAACGGGCCTTTCGACTTTTCTGCGAAGAACCGGTTGCTGTTGCAAGACCTGCATCAGATACTCAAAAGCGTAATTTTTCCGGAAAGTGTAACATCTTTGCAGGCATTTCGTTTAACGGAAGACGACTACCGGTTCTTATACCGGTACATGTCGGAACTACCAACGGAAAGCAGGCATCCGGCTTATGATACGGCCGAATTTCATCATAACTATACAAAATATTTGATGGGAGGCGCGGATGCGGGGGTGAAAATGCCTGCGGGGCTCAGGATATTCAACAAACCCGGATGGGCATATGGCTTTTTGACAGATGTGGCTTATTTTGCGGATTTCACCAGCGGCACCGAGTTCCTGCTGTCCGCCACCCTGTACGTGAACAGCGATGGCGTGATCGGGGACGATAAATATGATTTTGAGTCCACAGGGCGGCCGTTCCTGAAAGCATTAGGGGAGATCATTTACGAGGCGGAGCGGGCGCGACCAAAAAAATACAAACCGGACCTCAGGCGTTATAAAGTGATGCATGACCGGGAATAAAACCGTAAATCAATCGTTTATCCATAAAAAAACATGAGAGCATGGTTACAAAAAAACATCGTTTTCTGGCCGTATTGGCAATAGCGGCGGCTTTAACAGGACTCACCTCCTGCCTGAAGAACACTACAACGCCACAACAGCCTTATACGCTCGTTACGTTGGTCAACACAGCGCCTACAAGCTATTCTGCAGACATTTACCTGAACAACAAGAAAGCCAGCGATCAGCCTTATGCTTTTGGAAACGTGGCCGGCCGGAGTGCGCTGACACCCGGAAACCTCACGTTCGATTTCAAGAAAGCCGGATCAGACAGTCTCCTCGCATCCACCAGCGCTTTTTTTGATACACTGCAATACAACACGATCATTCTCTACGGTGTATCTCCCGTGAATGTGTACAGGATCCACGAAGATTTTTCCAACGTATCCCAGAGCAAAACGAACGCGCGCTTCTTCAACAGCGCTCCGGGAACGGATAACGTGGATTTCTACGTAGGTGCCAACAAAGTTTCCGGCGCCCAGAATTTTGCGGACTTCACAGGAGGTGGTTATAACAGCTTCCTCATCCTTGAACCGGGTAATAATACCATTACCGCAAAGGATGCTACCACCGGCAACACCCTCGCTACCCTGCAGGATGCTAATCTGCTGCAAGGCTATGCTTACACGGTGTTTCTCGTAGGACTTAAAACCGAGACCGGCGACAGGAAGCTGGCGATCAAAGTAGTAACGCAATAACATCTGTTCCCGATCCGATATCAAAAAGGCAGACCTGCAGGTCTGCCTTTTTTCGTTTCAACAGCCATTTCCCAACTTTTTGCAGTAGGTTTGCCGCGGTCAACCCAAAAAAATTCAAGCATCATGCAATTAGCAGAAAGACTATCACGCATCTCTGTGCCGCAAACCATCCGCATGGCGAAACTCA
Source organism: Chitinophaga niabensis (assembly GCA_017849435.1). GTDB lineage: Bacteria > Bacteroidota > Bacteroidia > Chitinophagales > Chitinophagaceae > Chitinophaga > Chitinophaga niabensis_A. Next base: position 434,098 of record JAFIGY010000012.1, on the reverse strand, counting down.
GCCGGGAGCTGAAAGCGCAGGGGATCGACATCGTGGACCTCAGCATCGGCGAACCGGATTTTGACACACCTGTGCACATCCGTGAAGCGGCCAAGAAAGCCATCGATGAAGGGTACACACATTATACGCCGGTGGCCGGATATGCGGACCTGAAGCAGGCTGTGGCGTACAAACTAAAAAGGGATAATGGTCTGGACTATAGCCCGGAGCAGATCGTAGTATCCACCGGCGCCAAGCAAAGCATTGCCAATGCAGTGCTGAGCATCGTCAATCCCGGTGATGAAGTGATCATCCCCACTCCTTACTGGGTCACATATTCCGAACTGGTGAAGCTGTGCCAGGGCGTTGTGAAATTCGTACCCTGTGGCATCGAACAAAACTACAAGATCACCCCGGCGCAGCTGGAAGCGGCTATCACGCCTAAAACCCGGCTGTTCATGTTCTCCTCTCCCTGCAACCCTACCGGTTCCGTATATTCGAGGGAAGAGCTGGAAGCCCTCGCCGCCGTATTCGAAAAAAATCCGCAGATATTCATCATCTCTGACGAGATCTATGAATACATCAACTATGTAGGTCCACATGAAAGCATCGCCACTTTCGGCACGCTGAAAGACCGCACGATCATCATCAACGGTCTCAGTAAAGGCTTTGCCATGACCGGCTGGCGCCTCGGCTATCTCGCCGCGCCGCTGGAGATTGCCAAAGCCTGCGATATGATCCAGAGCCAGTTCACTTCCGCCACCTGCTCAATCACCCAACGCTGTGCCATCACGGCTTTGCGCGGAGAGCTTGATACTGCCAGAGAGATGGTGGCAGCATTCCGTGAGCGCAGGGCTTTCATTTACAATGCCCTCAAAGCCATACCCGGCCTGCAGGTCAATGAACCGGACGGCGCATTTTACATGTTCCCGAATGTGAGCAGTTTCTTCGGCAAATCTTATGAAGAAACACATATCCAAAATGCAGATGACCTTTGCATGTATCTGCTGCACAAAGCCAATGTGAGTGTGGTATCCGGCGCTGCCTTTGAACAGCCGCAATGCGTGCGCATCTCCTATGCAACGGGGATGCCGAGGATTGAGGAGGGAATGAAGCGGATGAAGGAATGGTTGGGAAAACTGCAATAAAACAAGAAGATATTTCCAACAGGCCGCCTGTACAGGGCGGCCTTTTTTATGTTCAGGCGGAAAGCTGCCGATGTAACGCAAGCACCTGCGGGATCACCATCTGCTGCTCATCGTTATAGATGATATAATCCGCCAGCTTCATTTTGATCTGTTCATCCAGTTGCTTGTGCATTCGCGCCAGCACTGCATTCCGGTCTACCCCATCCCGCTCCATTACACGCCGGATGCGTAATGCCTGCGGGGCGTACACCCCAATCACTTTGTCCACATAATGAAAAGAGATCGTTTCAAACATCAGCGCGGCTTCCTTGATCACGTAAGGAGCCTGCTGGCGGGCGGCCCAGGCTTCTGAATCGCGGATAGTGGCCGGGTGGACGAGGGTGTTGAGTTGTTCGAGGCGGGTTTTATCGGAAAATACGATATCGGAGAGGAACCTGCGGTTGAGGGCGCCGTCAGGGAAGTAAGCCTCCTGGCCGAAGGTTTCCCTGATCTGCTGAATGAGTAACGGGTCTTTCACCATGATCTCCTTTGCGGCGTCATCTGCGGAGTAGACCGGTATACCCAGCAATCCAAAAATCCTTGCCACCGTACTCTTGCCGGAACCGATGCCGCCTGTAATACCAATGATCTGCATAAGAACAAATTAAAACAAAAAAGGGTCCCTTCTGCAGGACCCCCTTTTTTTATTTTCAACCCGCAGGTTTATTTTTTTGCTTCTTCCGCCGGTTTATTCACGGCATTGGTGTATTCCATGCTGATAGCGGAACGCTCCACGGTAAAGAAAGTACCGGGGCTCACTTCGATCTGCAGAGTGTTATTCTCATTGATCTTCTTCACCTTGCCATGGATACCCGCAATGGTAACGATCTTGTCGCCTTCTTTCAGGTTATCGATGAACTGCTTTTGCAGCTTGGCTTTCTTGGTTTGCGGACGAATCATGAACAGCCACATCACCAGGATCATACCTCCAAAGAAAAGCAGGGAACCCATTCCGCCAAATCCACCCTGACCGCCGGCGCCTTGCTGCGGCGTCATCAAAAGAACATTTAATAAGTTGTACATCGTAGTATGTTGTTTGTTGATTTGAAATGTTTAAAGATCATTTTCTCACAATATTGCACTGTATCCTCGGTCCGCTGATCATGGCCGGATTGGTATTGGCGTGCACGAATATCTCTTTTTCCGTATAGCCTTCCGGTCTTCCTTTACTATCGAACTTCACTTTCATGTACCTGCTTTCTCCCGGTTTAATCGGTTCTTTAGGCCATTCCGGCACTGTACATCCGCAACTGGCTTCCGCCTTGCTGATCACGAGGTCACGCTTACCGGTGTTCGTGAATTTAAAGGAATATTCGAGCACCTCTCCTGCCACAACGTCCCCAAAGTTATGGCTTTCCTTTTCAAAAGTGATCTCGGGATATACACCATTTGCGGAATCGGCCACGGTGGCAGCGGTGCCTGAAGGCTGTGCCTTTCCGGGCTCTTTGGCCGGCGTATGGCAGGCTGTAAGGACCATGCCTGTTGCGAGCGTGATGTATAAGAGCGCTTTCATATGATAAAATAGCTTTTAGATCGCATTATTTCCGGGTACGGTCTGTTTTCTGTACCAGGTTCTCCTGCACCAGGTCCTTCAGGATGTTATCCAGGATGCCGTTCACGAACTGGCCGCTCTGCGGTGTGCTGTAGGCTTTTGCCAAGTCGATATATTCGTTGATCGTCACCTTGGTGGGAATGGTCGGGAAATAGAGGAATTCGCATACGCCCATCTCCATCAGCAACATATCCACCGCGGCGATGCGCTCGGGATCCCAGTTCTGCAGCTTGGGCCTGATGAGCTCCAGGCAGTATTCCTTTTTGTCGAGCACCGTAGTCAGCAGTTCCCTGGCATATTCCAGCTTCTCACGGCTGATCAGCTGCAGGAAGTTGAACAGCTGCGGCTTGGAGAGGTAATTCCCCACCAGGATGCCCATCATCTCCTCGTCATCCCCCCAATGCAGGAAGCCGTCTTCCATATGCTGGCGGAATAATTCATTCTTCTCAAGGATCTCTTTATAAATATATTCAATGATCTGTTTTTCGGAAGCCTTGTTACGGCCGGGATCAGCGATATAAGCTTTGTAGATGTCGCTTTCTGTGAGCTGGTTGTAGAGCCTGCGGGTCAGTTCCACATCTTCCAGCCGGCGAAGCTTCCAGGTATCCATGTTCACCTGGAACCCCTTGTCCCCCAGCACCTGGAACACAAAATCGTTCCCTGCCACCTTGGTGCTCACCACCAGATCCTCCGCGCTTGGCAGATGCTTGGAAGCCCTCGCCTGGGCGTCTGTTTCGGCGTACTGGGCCACCCGCGCCATGCTGTACAGCAAATAGGTGAATATCTGACAGGTCTGGTCCAGTTTCTCATTCAGCAAACTCGTGGCAGTGCCCGGTTTCACCGTACCCTGCTCCATGGTGTCCATGGCATACAGCGTTTGCATAACTTTTACCCGGATGTTTCTTCTACTGATCATTGTATGCTTAGGAAAATGGCGGCAAATTTACTGTTTTACAGCGATTTTTAAAAAATTTGTTCCCAAATGACAGCCAAAAATGAAAAAATGTCATTTCTTGACAGTCCGCAAGCAATTTGTTTATCTTTGCTTCCTGCTAATTTGGCCATAACGGCCGGTTGGCATAATCTTCGTTGGCGAAGTTCAACGAAATCCGGGGTTTACCCGATTTTATTCCCTTTTTCTAAAAACTGAAAAACAAATACTTTACACAATGGCCAAAAAATTAAGTATTAAACCTCTGGCGGACAGGGTGATCGTAAAACCCGCAGCAGCAGAAGAAAAAACCGCAGGCGGCATCATCATTCCGGATACTGCCAAAGAAAAACCTCAACGTGGTACGGTGATCGCTGCTGGCCCCGGTAAAAAAGACGAGCCGATCAGCGTTAAGGTAGGAGATACAGTACTGTATGGCAAATACTCCGGTACCGAGATCAGCCTGGAAGGTGAAGATTACCTGATCATGCGCGAATCTGATATCCTGGCTGTCATCTGATCCGCTCCTCAAATCAATTCCTAAAACGACCAAGTAAACAAATACGATTATGGCAAAACAAATATTCTTTAACACCGACGCCCGCAACAAAATGAAAAAAGGCGTTGATACCCTGGCGGATGCCGTTAAAGTAACCCTCGGTCCCAAAGGCCGTAACGTGGTGATCGAGAAAAAATTCGGTGCACCGGGTGTAACCAAGGATGGTGTTACCGTAGCCAAAGAAATTGAACTGGAAGACCCGATCGAGAATATGGGTGCCCAAATGGTGAAGGAAGTTGCTTCCAAAACTGCTGACATCGCAGGTGACGGTACCACTACCGCTACCGTACTGGCTCAGGCCATCATCGGCGAAGGCCTGAAGAACGTAGCTGCCGGCGCTAACCCGATGGACCTGAAACGCGGTATCGACAAAGCGGTGAAAGCCGTTGTAGCCAGCCTTACCAAACAATCCGAAAAAGTAGGGAACGATACCAAAAAGATCGAACAGGTAGCCGCTATCTCCGCTAACAATGATAACGAGATCGGTAAACTGATCGCCGAAGCGATGCGCAAAGTAACCAAAGACGGTGTGATCACCGTTGAGGAAGCCAAAGGCACCGAAACTACCGTGGAAGTGGTAGAAGGTATGCAGTTCGACCGTGGCTATCTCTCTGCTTACTTCATCACGAACAGCGAGAAGATGCAGGTGGAATTACAGAACCCCTACATCCTGATCTACGACAAGAAGATCAGCACCATGAAAGATATTCTCCCCGTTCTGGAGAAAGTAGCCCAGCAAGGCGCTCCCCTCCTGATCATCGCGGAAGACCTGGAAGGTGAAGCACTGGCCACCCTCGTGCTGAACAAACTTCGCGGTACCCTGAAAGTGGCTGCCGTAAAAGCTCCCGGTTTCGGTGACAGAAGAAAGGAAATGCTGCAGGACATCGCCACCCTCACCGCTGGTGTAGTGGTAAGCGAAGAACAAGGCTTCAAACTGGAAAATGCAGACCTTACTTATCTCGGTCGCGCTGAATCCATCACTATCGATAAAGACAATACCACCGTTGTTGGCGGTAAAGGCAAGAAAGCCGACATCCAGTCCCGCATCGGGCAGATCAAAGCGCAGATCGAAGTAACCACTTCTGATTATGACCGCGAAAAACTGCAGGAGCGCCTGGCCAAACTGAGCGGCGGTGTTGCCGTACTGTATGTAGGCGCCGCTACCGAAGTGGAAATGAAAGAGAAGAAAGATCGCGTAGATGACGCGCTGCACGCAACCCGCGCTGCAGTGGAAGAAGGTATCGTTGCCGGCGGCGGCGTTGCTTTCATCCGCGCTATCGAATCCCTCGAAAAGCTGAAAGGCGATAACGAAGACGAACAAACCGGTATCCAGATCGTTAAACGCGCTATCGAAGAACCCCTGCGCCAGATTACCGAGAACTCAGGCATCGAAGGTTCTATCGTAGTACAAAAGGTGAAAGAAGGCAAAGGCGACTTTGGTTTCAACGCCCGTACCGAAACTTACGAGAAAATGCTGAGCGCCGGTGTAATCGATCCTACCAAAGTGACCCGCATCGCCCTGGAAAACGCCGCATCCATCGCTGGTATGCTGCTGACCACCGAATGCGTGATCGCTGACAAACCCGAACCTAAATCCGCTGCTCCCGCAATGCCGGGCGGCCACGGTATGGGTATGGACTATTAATCGATCCGGTTACCCAGATCATATCATTCCCGCCCGGTATTCCCGGGCGGGATTTTTTATTGTAACTTTCCGCCTTTCCGGCCGTTTAACAATTGTATTTTTGAAAAATTGCCAATTGTGCATGATGATCAAACGATTTTTTCACACAGGATGGATGCTTTGCAGCGTGGTACTGCTTTTCAGCGGCTGTCTTAAAAAAGAGGATTCTGCCGACGCTGTGTTTGAACAGTTTGTTCAGGATAACACCGTGATAATGAGGTATCTGAAGTACAAGGGGATCGACAGCGGATTCGTGCAACACCCTACAGGCCTCGTTTACAAGATCATGGATAAAGGGAATGGACGGGATACCATCGGCCTCGACAATATCCCGGTGGTGATCTACACCCGCTCGCTGCTGAAGGAAGACCGGGTAATCGAATCCTCCAACAATCTTCCCACTTCCTTCGACGATCGCAGGCTCAAGGATCATATCGCCGGATGGCGTACCGGTCTGCGGCTCATTACCAAAGGAGGCAGGATCATCATGTGCATCCCTTCCGGCCTGGCCTTTGGCCCGGAAGGCATTCCCGGCCTCGTTCCTCCCAATGCCATCCTGATGTGCGATGTAACCCTCACCGATTTCAAATGATATCGTAACTTATCATTCAATCAAACATATGAAGAGACACTACTTCTGGCTGATGAGCCTGCTGGCGATCGCCGTTTTCGCTGCCTGTAACAAGAAAAACGATACTCCTTTCGACCCTGCGAAACAGGCCGCCATCGATGAGCAACTGATCACGGATTACATTTCAAAGAACAGTCTCACCGGCGTGATGAAAGACGATACCAGCGTACTTCGTTACAAAATACTGGCGAACGGTATCAGCAACGACACGATCAAATTGAATGAAAGGATGAATATCACCTATACCGGTAAATTATTAAACGGCACGCAGTTCGACAGTGGCACAAAAACAACGCTGAGCGACCTCCGGCTGGAAGACCTGGTAAAAGGCTGGCAGATCGGCCTACGGAAGATCTCCAAAGGTGGTAAGGTGCTGTTGATCATCCCCTCAGCCCTCGGCTACGGAAACAGGGCTGCAGGCTCTATCCCCGCCAATTCGGTACTCGTGTTTGAGATCACCCTGCACGACTTCTATTACTGATCCCATCCGAAATATTTTTTAGTGGGCCGTCCTGCACGGCCCATTTTTATTTATTTCCCTCCTTCCGCCACAACGAAAACTTATTAATACCCTCGACTTGAACTACCGGGAAAAGGTTTGGCGGGATAAGCCGTGAAACGCTTAACTTTACAGACTAAACCTGATTTTTTGTGCCACACGAGTGCATTTCCGTATTTGATATTTTCAAGATCGGCGTTGGCCCTTCCAGTTCCCATACCCTCGGCCCCTGGCGCGCTGCCATGCGGTTCGTGGATGAACTGAACATGGCGGGCAAACTCCCTGACGTAATACAACTCAGCGTATTGCTTTACGGCTCTCTCGCTAAAACAGGCCACGGGCATGGTACCGATATCGCCGTGCAGTTAGGGCTTTCCGGAGATGATCCGGTCACCTTTGATGTGAACAGGATTAATTCCAAGATCGATGGTATCCGCAGGGACCGGAAGCTGCAATTAAACGGACGGTTCGAGATCGATTTTGATCCGGTGGAAGATATCGATTTCCTGTTCGAGGAGTCCCTCCCTTTCCATCCCAACGCGCTCACATTCCTCGTTACGCTTCGCAACGGCGAACAGCTGGCGGCTACCTACTATTCCACAGGTGGGGGGTTTGTGGTGAAAGAAGGCGAAACCAGCGGCGGAGGGAGCCAGGTGGATCTGCCCTTCCCTGTCGATACCGCGCGGCAGCTGTTGCAATGGTGCATCAAAACAGGATATTCCATTTCAGAAGTAGTGCTGGAAAATGAACAGGCCTGGCGCAGTGAAGCTGCTACCAAAGAAGGCGTGCTGAAGATATGGCAGGTGATGCAGGAATGTATTTACAGGGGATGCCATACTACCGGCGAGCTTCCGGGAGGACTGAAAGTGGGCCGGCGCGCGGCATCGCTGAACAAAAAATTACTGCATGGCAGAACTTACAGCGATTATGCATCCTGGGTAGACGCCATCCGTGCAGGCGGACAGCATTTCTCTTATACGCTGGACTGGGTGAGTTGCTTTGCATTGGCCGTGAACGAAGAGAACGCTTCTTTCGGGCGTGTGGTGACCGCCCCCACCAATGGCGCCGCCGGCGTGATCCCTGCCGTATTACAATACTACATCACGTTCTGCGATGGTCTGCATCCGGAAAAGATCATCCAGTTCCTGCTTACCGCTTCCGAGATCGGCAGCATCTTCAAGAAGCAGGCCACCATTTCCGCCGCCATGGGCGGTTGTCAGGCTGAGATAGGCGTATCTTCCGCCATGGCTGCCGCAGCCCTTACCGAATGCCTCGGCGGTTCACAGCGACAGGTACTGATGGCCGCGGAGATCGCTATGGAACACCACCTCGGTCTTACCTGCGACCCCATCGGTGGCCTTGTGCAGGTGCCCTGCATTGAACGGAACACCATGGGCGCCATCAAAGCGATCACGGCTTCCCAGCTGGCCCTGCAAAGCAATCCCGAACTGGCGAAAGTTTCGCTGGATGCTGTTGTGAAAACCATGTGGGAAACCGCACTGGATATGAATTCCAAGTACAAAGAAACATCAGACGGCGGCCTCGCGGTGAATATCCCGCTCAGCCTGCCGGAATGCTGATTCCATCCAATATTCTTCACCGGAATAGCGTTTCGTGTAAAAGCGGAACGCTATTTTTTTGCTTTTATCGTTAATTTCACTTACAAATAATAATTTCCTATTATATTTGCAGCATTAAAATCCTTAGAATTATGCTTTCCAATCAGCAATTGCTGTTCATTGTACTCATCGCCGGCGCGGTAGTACTGGTCATCTGGACTTTAAAAGACACGCTAAAAAAGTCCGGGAAGCCTGAGGAGAAGCCCGTTGACCCAACAACACCCTCAACGCCGGACCCGAAGAGTGTAGTGCTGCCGTTGCAGTTGCAGGCCTATGAAAGAATGGTATTGTTCGTGGAAAGGATTGCGCCGCAAAACCTGATCAGCCGCGTGAACCAGGCCGGGTTTACGGTATTGGACATGCAGATCGGGATGGTATCCAGCATTAAATCGGAATATGATCATAATGTATCCCAACAGATCTATGTGACGCCCGAAGCCTGGGAAGCTGTAAGGACCGTGAAGGAGCAGACAATCTCCATCATTAACCAGATCGCGCTGAAACTGCCACCGGATGCGCCTGCCATCGAACTGAACAAACAGATACTGGAGCTCTTCCTGCAGCAAAAGGAATCTCCGGCAGACATCGCCGCTGAGATCATCAACTCGGAAGCCAAGAAATTGATGAAATAACCTACGTATCCTTTTTCTTTATCATCTCATTCAGCAGATAGCCTTTGCCGTTAAAATGGATATATAAGGGCGTGGAAAGATACCAGACCTTGTCTTTCTCTTTCGCATGTACTTGTATGTGCAGGTGTGGTTCTGCGCTGAAACCGGAATTCCCCACCTCGCCCAACGGCTGTCCTTTCGTAACAGTATCTCCATCTTTTACCATCACGGTTCTCTGCCTGAGATGTCCGAGAAAAACGTAGAAGCCATCCGTTTCTATGAGCACCATGTTCGTGTTCCTCGGCCCGCGCTCCATGCTGGGCGGAATGTTATCCGGATTACCGTCGTAGGCGCGGATCACCCGGCCGTTACAGGGACTATACACCGTATCGCCGTAAATAACATAATCTTCGAGACGTCTTGAAAATATCTTTGAAGCCCTTCCTCCATAGCTGTTCAGCTTCACAATATCCATGGCATATATGGCTCCACGGAGACTGAAATGGAAGAAATTAGTAGGCAACCCCTTCCCGCCCTGTAACACGAAATAACGGCCTTTCCTGAGTGGGAAATCCAGTTCCACTGTGCGTGGTATCCCTGTAGTTCCTGTGAAATACAATACGATCAATATCGTGAGCATGCCTGTCAGTAATCCCTTGTACCACCGCCTCCCCGCCTTCCCCGAGACTTTCCGGCGCAAAATGAAATACAGTGTCAGCAACAGGAAAAGGACACCGAAAGCATACTTCAAATAGAAACTGAGGAAAACCCAGGTACCGTAGAGATAAATAAAAAGCCCCAGCGAGAAGGCTAACATCCCGGTAAAAACCGCATCGGGGAATGGTTTGCGGCTTGCACGGAAAGAGAGGTAAATGCTCAACGCTGCCAACCCGATCGTAAGCGCCAGCAACAGGTAAGTGAACATAGCCAGGCAACAAATTTTATCGCAATTTATCGTTTTTAAAGTAACATTGTGAATATGGAAAAGAAGATCAGCACCGATTCGGGGATTGAGATACAACCGTTGTACGCCAATCCCGTGCCAATGAACGAGTTGCCAGGCGAATTCCCTTTCACGAGAGGCATTCATGCTTCCATGTATCGCGCCAGGTTGTGGACAATGCGGCAGTATGCAGGTTTCAGCACGGCTGAGGAATCCAACAAACGGTATCATTACCTGCTCAGTCAGGGGGTGATGGGGCTGAGCGTTGCCTTTGATCTGCCCACGCAGATCGGCTATGATTCCGATCATCCGATGTCAGAAGGAGAAGTGGGCAAAGTTGGTGTGGCGATCGATTCGCTGGAGGATATGGAAATATTGTTCTCCGGCATTGAACTGGAAAAGGTATCCACCTCCATGACCATCAACGCTACCGCCTATATCCTGCTGGCGCTGTACATTGCGCTGGCCAGGAAGCAGGGAGCGGACCTGAAGAAGATCTCCGGCACTATTCAGAACGACATCCTCAAGGAATACGCCGCCCGCGGTACTTTCATCTATCCGCCGCAACCTTCCATGCGGTTGATCACTGATATTTTTGATTACTGCAGCCACGAAGTGCCAAAGTGGAACACTATTTCCATCAGCGGTTATCACATTCGCGAAGCAGGCGCCAATGCCATACAGGAGCTGGCTTTCACGCTCGCTAACGGGAAGGCCTATCTGAAAGCGGCTATGGAAAAAGGGCTGGACATCAACGTATTTGCCAAACGTCTCAGTTTCTTCTTCAATGCGCACAACCATCTCTTTGAAGAAGTGGCCAAATTCCGTGCTGCCCGCAACATGTGGGCGCACATCACCAAAAGCCTCGGCGCCACCGATCCCAAGGCACAGATGCTGCGCTTTCACACCCAAACCGGTGGCAGCACACTCACCGCGCAGCAACCGCATAACAACATTGTACGCGTGGCCATGCAAACGCTGGCCGCCACACTTGGCGGCACCCAGTCGCTCCACACCAACGGATACGATGAAGCCATTTCCCTCCCTACCGAAGAATCCGCCCGCATCGCCCTGCGCACGCAGCAGATCATCGGTTTCGAAAGTGGTATCGGGGATACGGTAGATCCGCTTGCAGGCTCCTATTATGTGGAAACACTTACCAGGGAAGTAGAAGCCCGCGCATGGGAACTGATAGAGAAGATAGACGCCATGGGAGGCGCTGTGAGCGCCATTGAACAGGGATTCGTGCAGGATGAAATTGCGAAGAGCGCATACAGATACCAACAGGAGATTGAGACCGGGCACAAGATCATCGTAGGCGTGAACAAATTTGCAGTGGAAGAAGAGCCGATGACCGAAGTATTCAGGGTGGATGACAACATTCGCAAACTGCAATCGGAAAAACTCCGGTCGCTTCGCGCCAGAAGGGATAATAACAAAGTACAGGCCCTGCTCACATCGCTGGAAGCCAAAGCGAAAACATCCGAAAACCTGATGCCCACAGTGGTAGAGGCCGTGGAGCATTACGCCACGCTTGGCGAGATCGCGGATACACTGCGGAAGGTATGGGGTGAATACAAGGGCTTATAAAATGATTATCTTGCAGCCAGCTTTTACACCAATATGAGTCGTATCCATTACCAACAATGCCCGGTTTGCGGATCCGGGCAGATCAGCAGGAAGTTTAGCGCAAAGGATCATACCGTATCAAAAGAAAATTTCGACATCTGGGAATGTGCTGTATGTACGGCCCGTTTCACACAGGATGTTCCGGATATCGCACACATCGGGCAGTATTATCAATCCGCCGAATACGTTTCTCATACTGAAACCCGCGAGGGACTGATCAACCGGCTGTATCATGCAGTCCGCAAGATCACCATGCGTTCCAAACAAAACTGGGTAAAATCCGCGTCCGGCGTGAAACAGGGCAGTCTGCTCGATATTGGCAGCGGCACCGGCGCTTTTCTTCATTACATGCAACAACTGGGCTGGCAGGTGACCGGCCTTGAGCCCGATGCCGGCGCCAGGGATAACGCACGCAAACTTTATCAACTGGAAACACAATCTGTAGAGGAGCTTTTCAACCTGCCTCCCGCACAATTCGATTGTATCACGATGTGGCATGTGCTGGAGCATGTGCACAATCTGCATGCTTACCTGGATCAGATCCACCGCCTGCTCAAGCCGGGAGGCGCCCTCCTCATTGCAGTACCGAACTATACCTCAACTGATGCACACCTCTATGGCTCCGACTGGGCGGCATATGATGTGCCCAGGCATCTGTACCACTTCTCCCCCGCTGCTATGGACATCCTTCTCCGGCAGCACCAGCTGCGCATACAACAAAAACATCCCATGGTGTTTGATGCCTTCTATGTAAGCCTCCTTAGTGAAAAGAACAAGACCGGGGGCGGAGGATTCATCAAAGGCGGATGGAAGGGCTTCCGCTCCTATTGGAAAGCCTGGCGGCATGTTGACAAATGCAGCTCCATCGTATATGAATGCAAGCAGGCTTAGGCCGCTTTCTTCAGCGGTTTCACAGCCTGCTTCGGATGCACAAGCTTCAGTTCCCGGATCAGGTGTTCCGCTCCTGCAAACTTGTCCACGATAAACAATACGTAGCGGATATCTACCATAATATTCCGACAGATAGATGCATCATAATTGATATCGCTCATCGTTCCTTCCCATGTACGGTCGAAATTAAGACCGATGAGGTTTCCGTAGGCATCCAGGGCGGGGCTGCCGGAATTGCCGCCTGTAGTATGGTTGGACGCGATAAAGCATACGGGCATTTTACCATTCACACCATACGCGCCGTAGTCTTTATTTGCATGTAACGTACGCAATTTCTCCGGCACATCAAATTCATAATCGCCGGGTTTGTACTTTTCCATCACCCCTTCAAGGGTAGTGGCAATGCCATATTCTACGGCATCTCTGGGACTATATCCGCCTACTTTGCCGTAAGTGATCCTGAGCGTGCTGTTCGCATCCGGATAAAAACGTTTGTCTTTCATCACCGTCATCTGCGCTTCCATATACCGGCGTTGCAGGCGGTTGATATCCGGTTGCAGGGAATCATATGGTTTGTTGATGAAGTCTGCATATCCATTCCGTAACCCGATCATCATGCGCAAGCCCGGATCTTTCCATATGGCTTGTTCCACCGATTTAAAAGGACGGTTCAGGAATGCTTCCAGTTTCCCGAATGAGGTCATTGCGGAGAGCTCGTACATTTTACCCGTAGCGGTCCTGCTGTCTTTATTGGACTCCATCCAGACCTGGTATGCTTCTCCTCCGATACTGCGGGAAGGCACTTCCCTGAAATAGATATCCAGCAGGGCAATGGCCACTGCGCGGTCCACATCGTTGTTATAGTTCCTGTATTTAGGCGCTACTTTATCCAGGTATTTTTTTCGAAGGTCGCTGAACTGGTCTTCCCCTTTCAGCCGGGTGTCCTGCATCATCGTCAGCAGATCATTGGCGAAGTTGAGCATCTCCACGTTCCTTGTCAGTTCCGTATAATAATCCTTGCTTACCGCGTAAGGCGCCTGCGTCTGGTACAAACTGTTCAGGGAATCCAGCAGTCCGCCATAAGCAGGGGCCAGTTGCCGGAAGCGCGCTTCATATGCCAGTTTACGTTGTATACCTCCTGTTTGCCGGATGCCCTGCATCTCCCCGATCCATTTTTTCCATGCGTTGGCTGTGCTCGCGTATTTCGCGGCGTATTGGATCTTGATCTGCTCATCCTTCCGCATGAAACCATCGATCACTTTCAGCGCCGCATCCCGCATGCTTACCTTGGCGGGGTCCTGCTTTTCTACCGTGAGCTTTATCGCTTCGGAGGGGAGGTATTCATTTGTGCGGCCAGGGAAACCGAACACCATCGTGAAATCATTGGTGGCGATACCGTCCAGGGAGATCGGCAGAAAATACTTCGGTTTCAGCGGCACATTGTCTTTTGAATACTCGGCGGGACGATTGTCTTTCCCGGCGTATACACGGAAGATGGAGAAATCGCCCGTATGCCGTGGCCACATCCAGTTATCCGTATCGGAACCGAATTTGCCGATGGAAGAAGGCGGCGTTCCCACAAGCCGTACATCTTTGTATACTTCTGTCAGGAAAAGAAAATAGCGGTTGCCTTCAAAGAAAGGTTTGATGAGCACTTCCTGGTAGCTTTCCTTCCTGTAACCGTCCTTGATCCGGGCCAGATTCTTGTCCACAGCGGACTGCCGTTCCGTTTCACTCATACCGCTATATAAGCCCTGCAGTACCTGTGGCGTCACTTCTTCTATCCGGACGATGAAAGTGGCGGTCAGGCCCGGGTTGGGCAGTTCCTCCTGCTGATTCCGTGCCCAGAAGCCGTTATCCAGGTAATTATGATCGATCGAAGAATGTTTTTGTATGGATTCATACCCGCAATGGTGGTTGGTGAGGAGCAAGCCCTGCGAAGAGATGATCTCTCCCGTGCAGAAACCGCCGAAACTCACGATCGCGTCTTTAAGGCTGCCTTTGTTCAGGTTATAGATATCTGCAGCACTGATCTTCATACCCATGCTTTTCATTTCTTTCTCATTCAGCTGCGTCAATAGCTGGGGAAGCCACATCCCTTCCGTAGCGCTGGCGGAGAGATACTGGAAGAACAATGCTGTTATCAGGAAATACTTCGTAAAACCTTGCCTCATGATATATTGCTTTGGTAAATCAAAACGGCAATTTACGAAAATAAGAAGAAGCGATAGCCGATTACGGCTACCGCTTCGGTGGAGGGGATTCAATCAACTAGTAGAGATAATTCAATGCGATCACATCATTCGCATTGAAAGTACGGTTGCCGCCGTTGGAGCATGCCAGCATCCAGGAAGCCGCATCCGGACCGGAAGGCGTGCCCGGGATCAGGATAGCGCCGATGGTACCGGAGCCCTCGTTCCCTCCGCTGCCGCAACTGTAAGCGCGGTTCATATAATCCGTGTGGCGGAAGCCGATGCAGTGCCCCAGCTCATGCTGAATCACAGAGCCAACATAGTTTACATCGGGGTTGGCGCCATAAGCATCCGGGTGCGTGTTCATGTTCACGGTGTTGTAGGGATTGCCGTTCTTTGTAGGGAAACCGGAAGAACCCAAAGTAATGAATCCTCCGCTGGGCCCCTGGTAGAAGCCCTGAATAGTAATGTCTGCCGTACCGCTGCTGACACGCTGAAAGGTCAAAGCAAGGCCCAGTGCATTGTAGCGCTGAATAGCCAGGTCAGTACCGGAAACATATGCTGCGCCCAGGTTTACGACCTTGATCTTAATCAGGCGGGGGAGATTGCTCACCAGGTTCCGGGTACGATACTGTTCTGTTTCCGCAATACGCAGATTGGGCGTGGTGGATGCTTCAGACAGGGATGCCTGATCCATGAAAATATCATTCTCCACCAGGTAACCGCCATTGTAGGCACGCACATTTTGCGTACTAAAGCCCAGTGCTTTGATCTGTGCTAATACCTGATCAGATACTGCCGGCGGAGTATCCGTTTTGTTCGCATCTTTTTGACAGGCGGTGATGGCGATACCCGCCATCATTAACAAACTTACAAGGATAGATTTTGTGTGTTGCTTTTTCATAGCACTCTGATTTTGGATTTTGGGTTTAAAAATAAAAACAAAGCTCATGCCTATGCAAGTATTCATGCATAGTGTATCCTTAACGGTTTACTTGGCGGAAACTGAAATACGGCGCCACAGGGCGTCTACGGGTTAATCATATCAGGTTATGGATTTGCTGTTACAGGTTTGGAAAACAAGTGCTCAGTCTAATGATTTTGGTTCGCTCTTTCTGTTATCAATAATACTATTTTTTTCATGATAAAAAAAATTTGATAGCTTTAGTTTATGCGCACCCTGTTTCCCGCACGTTATGCTATCTTTTCGTTCCTCTGCGCCTGGGCCACCATGGCCTTTTTCCATGCATCTGCACAAACTGACCCTATCTTACGGCGTTATAAAGATACCACACGAATTTCTGCAAAACACCGCAGCGCATCTTCCCTTTACCTCGTAAAATTCAAACGATATCCCGGAGCAACAATATTAAATCGATTGCAGGTTATCCGTTCTTTAAGCCCGCTGTACCACATCGTTCAGCTGGCGCCGGCGGATAGTACCGTACAGATCTGGCCTGCCAACAACAACTGGAAAGCGACGGACAAGTTGCTGGATCAGCTGGAGCATACGAAAACAAAAGACAGCATCACCCTGCTGATACAGGTTACGGATACAACACCTTTTGCGATCGCGCGCCTTGTACGCTGGGAGCTTCCGGAAAAGATTGCACGGGTGCGGGTGGCGAAGCGGGATTGGGAACAGTTGATGGCGCAGCACGCCGTATTGCAGGCAGAAATTCCCCGCACCCCTAAAACGGAGATCGTGATCAATACTGCCGATCCCACGCTGAACCGCATCACTACTGTACGGCAACGCCTGCCCGATCTGCATGGGGAAGGCATGCGTATTGTGCTCAAAGAAACGCTCTTTGATACAACGGACGTTGATCTGCAATTCCGCTATCTGCCCACCCGGCTTGCTCCTGCCACTACTGCGCCACATGCCACCATCATGGCTACCCTGATCGGCGGGGCCGGTAATTCAGCGCCATCCGGAATGGGTATTGCGCCGCGTGTCATGATGGGTTCTTCCGATTTCTCGCGCCTGTTGCCCGATGAGACCGCTTATTTTTCGCAATATGGTATTCACACACAGAATCACTCCTATGGTACAGGGATCGAAAACTACTACGGCATGGAAGCCGCCGCGTATGACGACCAGATCTATACCACAGATACTTTGCTGCATGTATTCTCTTCCGGTAATATCGGTAACACCGCGCCTGCGTCCGGATTGTATAACGGACTGACTGGGTTTGCGAACCTTTCCGGTACTTTCAAGCAAGCCAAGAACCTGCTCACCGTAGGCGGTACGGACGGCGCTAACGCAGTTCCGGCGCTCAGTTCCCGCGGCCCTGCTTATGACGGCAGGGTCAAACCTGAAATTGTAGCGTATGGGGAAGACGGCACCTCCGGCGCAGCGGCTCTCGCTTCCGGCGTAAGTCTGCTTGTACAGGAAAGCTACCGCAACCTGCAGCAACGGATGCCACCGGCCTCATTGGTGAAAGCAGTACTAATCAACAGTGCCGACGATATCGGTGCGCCCGGCGTGGATTTTCAAAGCGGCTTTGGCGCACTGAATGCCTGGCAGGCCGTACAAACGATCCGCGAACAACGGTTCTCGCAGGGAACGGTAACTAACGGAAATGTATATACGCAATCTTTAAATATTCCCTCCGGTATTTCGCAGGCAAAAATCACACTCTGCTACACCGACCCTCCTGCCGCGGTGAACAGTGCGCGTGCGCTGGTGAACGACCTCGACCTCTGGCTCCAGGACGCAGCCGGCAACCGCTATGAGCCATGGGTGTTAAGTACCGCACCACTGGCGGATTCGCTGAATAAGAGCGCCCGTCACGGCCGGGACAGTCTCAACAACGTAGAGCAGGTAACGATCAGCCTGCCTGCTGCCGGCACTTACACCATCTTCGTTAAAGGCTACCGGGTCACCACCACCGCACAACGATTCCATCTCGCCTGGCAGCTGACTCCTGTGCAATATTTCGACTGGCAATACCCCTCAGCCGGAGACGCCCTCCAAACCGGCAAGGCGACCCCGCTCCGCTGGCAAAGCAGCATCACCGGGAGCGGTACTATCTCGCTCAGCCTGGATAACGGCCTTTCCTGGCAACCCGTTACCACCACAACCACCATAGAAAGCGGCAGCTCCCAATGGACGCCGCCGGAAACGTTCGGCAAGGCGATCCTGAAGATGGAAACTCCCTCCCAAAGCTTTCTCAGTGCCCCCTTCACACTCTCGCCCCTTCCGGTCATGAAAGCGGGGTTCGACTGCAAGGATTCGGCCATGCTTTACTGGAACAGTATCCCGGGTGCATCAGGGTACAGGGTGTATGCGAAGAACGGCCCTTACCTTTCTTCGTATATCCAACAACGTGATACAATCATTGTATTGCAAAAGCAGCAGGCGAACGCATCGTACTTCGCGGTAAGCCCCCTGCTGCCGGATGGGACGGAAGGGCTGCGGAGCCGTGGTATGGATTACCATCTGCAGGGTTTGCAATGCTACATCCTCTCCTTTACCGCGGATGTAACGGCCGGTCGCCATGTGCAACTGGGGCTGAAGCTGGGCAGTACCTACAAGCTGAAGGGCATTACCTGGGAGCGGCGGGAAGGGCAGCAATATGTTGCACTCGGACAAGCGCCGGTTACTAACGCGACCGTATATACGCAACAGGACGAACGACCATTGCAGGGTGTGATCTATTACCGCGCAAAACTGGAAACAACCGATGGCCGGTTCCTGTACACAGATCCGGTACCGGTGCAAGTGCTCACGCGGGATAATTTTCTGCTGTTCCCCAACCCTGTTACCAGCACCTTGTTCATATTAAGTCGTGATCTGCAGCTGCGGGAATTACGCATACTGGATGTACAGGGGCGGCTTTTGCGGCGAGTGGTGTTAAGCGGGATACTGATGGACGTTGGGGTAGCGGGCCTGCCTGCCGGGCATTACTGGGCGCAAATATATGAAGGGGGCCAATGGGTATTCACCGGCAAATTCATCAAACTGTAAAACAAAAAGCGGCGTTCAATTTCCATTGAACGCCGCTTGCTATACGGAAGTATTCTATTACAGGTGGATCGCTTCGTCGTAAGCCACTTCGATGGCGTCTTTTATAGATTCGCTCATTGTCGGGTGCGGGTGGATGCTGTTCAGTACTTCCTGGTAGGTAGTCTCCAGGGTACGTGCGGTCACCGTCTGCACAATTGCTTCGGTTACGTTAGCGCCGATCATGTGTGTGCCCAGCCACTCACCGTATTTGGCATCGAAGATCACTTTTACGAAACCTTCCGGTGCGCCGGCTGCCGTAGCTTTACCGGAAGCGCTGAAGGGGAATTTGCCCACTTTCACTTCGTACCCGGCTTCTTTCGCCTGTTTCTCGGTATATCCTACAGATGCGATCTCCGGAGAGCAATAAGTACAACCGGGAACGTTGTTGTAGTCGATCGGAGTAGGTTTGTGTGCGTATTTCTTTTCGTTGTACGCAATGGCTTCCACCGCAATGATGCCTTCTTTCGAGGCCACGTGCGCCAGTGCCTGGCCGGGCACCATGTCACCGATGGCGTAGATGCCCGGTACATTGGTCTGGTAATATTTATCTACCACCACTTTGCCTTTGTCTGTTTTCACGCCCAGCGCTTCCAGACCGAGGTTTTCGATGTTGGCGGTGATCCCCACGGCACTCAGTACCACATCCGCTTCCAGGAAAACTTCACCGGTAGCAGTTTTTACCCGCGCTTTCACACCGGAGCCTTTAGCTTCCACTGCTTCTACGCTGGCATTGGTCATGATCTCGATGCCTTTCTTTTTGTAGATCTTTTCCAGTTCTTTGGAGATATCTTCATCTTCTACCGGAACGATGCGCGGCATGAATTCCACGATGGTCACCTTGGTGCCCAGTGTGCTGTAGAAATAAGCAAACTCCACGCCGATAGCGCCGGAACCTACCACAATCATGCTTTTGGGCTGTTGCGGCAGCACCATGGCATCACGGTAGCCGATCACTTTCTTACCATCGATCTTGAGGCTGGGCAGCTCACGGGAACGTGCGCCGGTAGCGAGGATGATATGTTTGGCTTCGTGAACGGTCTTTTTACCGTCTTTGTCCGTCACTTCTACCTGACCTTTTGCTTTCAGTGTACCGTTGCCGGTCAGCACATCCACTTTATTCTTTTTCAGGAGGAAGGTCACCCCTTTATTCATTTTATCAGCTGCACCACGGCTGCGTTTGATCACAGCGCCGAAATCCACGCTCGCATCTCCCACGGTTACGCCGTAATCCTTGGAATGCTGGATGTATTCTACTACCTGTGCTGATTTCAACAATGCTTTGGTGGGGATACAGCCCCAGTTCAAACAGATACCGCCCAAATTCTCTCTTTCCACTACGGCTGTTTTGAATCCCAGTTGAGAAGCCCGGATAGCCGCCACGTACCCACCGGGGCCGCTACCAATTACGATTACGTCGTATGCCATATTGCTTGATTTTTATAGTAAAACTTGGCAAATGTAGCAAAAAAAAGTAAAGTTTAGATAGTAAAAACGGCCCCCTGAAAGGGAGCCGTTCTATATGAGTAAATCATGACTATCGGAGGTCTACTACTTCCACGCCGGGATGTTTTTTGGCGTCGAAGGTGAAGAGATCGTCGCTCACAGCGCCATTGGGCTGGAAACTGTTGATCTCATAGGTGTATTTGTTGCCGTTCTTTTCGAATACCTTCATGCGGGCAAGGGTCTGCGTCTTTTTGTCCACATCCACCAGCACCTTGAAGAAGGTTTTGGACTTGTCGGTAGGCGTCAGTTCGATATTCTGGAGCACTTTACCTTTCTCTGTGCTTTCGCCGGTGAGGCGGTAGAGGAAGTCCTTGTCATAGAAATTCGTGAAGATCTTGGCAGGCGTCATGCTGCTGCTGCTGTGGTCCACATTGTTAATGGTGACCTCGTTCACGTCCTTAGCATAGGTCCAGGATGTTTTGTTATCGCTGATAATCTCCTGGTCGCCCATAATCACCTTGTATTTGGTACCCTTCACATATACGGCGCCTTTCTTGGAGTCCGTTACGCTGTTATTGGCGCCTTCTACCTTCAACATGAAATTGGCGATCACAGATTTAAGGGATTTGAACTTCTTGCTTACGTTATCCAGCACCTCCTTAGCCTTCGGATCGTTCTGACCCAATGAACCGATCGGGGCTTTGGTCTGGGCCATTCCGTTCCAAACGATCCCGCATGTGATCAGGCCTATAAGTACCGTTTTCTTCATCATCATAATTTTTAAAGTGTTACAGTTACCGGGAAATAAGACAAATGTTATGCCGATGCGTTTAACTTTCGTGGTTAAAGAAATGCAAAATTCGTTTTTTTAGGGTAAATGTGTAGCAGGATCGATCTATGCAGATAAATTATAACATACTATTAAGAATTTCCTCCAGATCCGCTTCTGTTTTTACATTCACTTCCCGCGCCTTGCTACCCATATTGGGGCCCACGATCCCGGCCGCTTCCAGCTGGTCCATCAACCTGCCGGCACGGTTATAACCAAGTTTCATACGCCGTTGCAGGAGCGATGTGGAACCCTGCTGGTTCTGCACGATCACCCGGGCGGCTTCTTCGAAGAGGGGGTCACGGTCGGCAAGACTGAAATCCTTACCCTCCAGGTCTTTCTCATCAATATATTCCGGCAGCAGGAAGGCATCCGGGTATCCCCGCTGTTCCCCGATGAATTCCGCCACACTTTCCACTTCGGGCGTATCTACAAAGGCACACTGCAGGCGCACCAGCTCCCCGTTGAAGGAAATGAGCATATCCCCCTGCCCGATCAGCTGCTCGGCGCCGCCGATATCGAGGATCGTACGGGAGTCTATTTTAGACGACACTTTAAAGGCAATCCGTGCGGGGAAGTTGGCTTTAATAGTACCGGTGATGATATTCACGGAAGGACGCTGGGTGGCGATGATCAGGTGAATGCCTACGGCACGCGCCAGCTGCGCCAGACGCGCGATCGGCATTTCCACTTCCTTGCCCGCGGTCATGATCAGGTCCGCAAACTCGTCGATCACCAGCACGATAAACGGCAGGTAGCGATGCCCTTTCTGGGGGTTCAGCCTCCGCTGGGTGAATTTATTATTATACTCGCGGATATTACGGGTACCGGCTTCTTTCAGCAGATCATACCGCAGGTCCATCTCTATGCAGAGGGCATTGAGCGTATGCACTACCTTTTTGGTGTCTGTGATGATGGCATCCTCTTCCCCGGGCAATTTAGCCAGGAAGTGCTTTTCTATGAGCTTGTAGAGCGAGAGCTCCACCTTTTTCGGATCCACCAGCACGAACTTTAGCTGCGAAGGGTGCTTTTTATACAACAGCGAAACCAGCAGGGTATTGATGCCTACGGATTTACCCTGACCAGTAGCGCCCGCCATCAGCAGATGCGGCATTTTGGCCAGGTCCGCGATAAAGTTCTCGTTATCGATCTTCTTCCCGATAGCGATGGGCAGATCCATCTGGCTGTGCTGGAACTTGTCGGATGCCAGCATATTCCGCAGGGATACGATGGTTTTCTTGACGTTCGGTACTTCGATACCGATGGTACCGCGACCAGGGATCGGCGCGATAATACGGATACCCAATGCGGAAAGGCTCAGTGCGATATCGTCTTCCAGGTTCTTGATACGGGAGATACGCACCCCGGCCGCCGGTACGATCTCATACAGGGTTACAGTGGGCCCAACGGTGGCGCTGATCTTCTGGATGGATATATCGTAATTCTTCAGCGTATCGATGATCTGGTTCTTGTTCTTTTCCAGTTCGGAAGCATCCTGCACAATTTTATCTGATCCATGATTCTCCAGCAGGTCCAGCGCAGGATATTTGTAGTCCCGCAGATCCAGCGTGGGCTCATAGGGATCTGCCAGTACGGGCTCCCGCCGGGTATTGACCTCTTCCACCTCTTCCTCTATAGGGTCTTCATACACCGGCTTGATCTCGAGCGCCACTTCATTCACCGGGGTTCGCTTCTTTACAGGCGGCGGCGCTGGTTGCATGATCTCTTCTTCCTCCTCTTCATGCATTTCCATTTCCAGCTCCGGTTCAGGCTCCGCCACTAGCGGATGTACCACCGGCGGGATATAGGTAACGCCGGATTCGGGTTTCAACATTACCGGCTCATCCTTTTCGATCAACTGCAGTTCATGACCGAATGCCTCCTCGTCCGTCGGAGGGATCACCGTTACCGCTCCATCCCCTTTCAGCATGTTGTTATTCTTTGCAGCCGATACAGGTTCCGTCATTTCTTCTTCCTCTTCCTTCACGTCGGGTGCCGGCGTGAAAGCAGGTGTTCTGGCCGGTTTCGGTTTACGCTCGGGCCATTTGAAATCGACATTGAATTTCCAGATGATCCAGGACAGCCCTGCTAAAATCAACAATAGTCCCGTACCTGTTTTACCGATGAAGCCGGTAGTCCACTTATTGAGCGCGTCCCCCATGGCTCCGCCCCAGGGGAAGGCCGATTTCGCGGTCAGGAAAGAGAGCGTCATGCTGATGAACAGGAGACCGAAGAGAATGTATTTGATATTGCGCCAAACGCGGAATACGCGGCGGCCGACAATAAAATTGATCCCTATGATAAAGAAGAAATAAGAGAAAAGATAGGATGCTACCCCAAACCCTTTGTAGAAAAACCAGTGGGAAGTGAAAGCCCCCAGCCTCCCCAGGAGATTGTCCACCTCTATTTCAGGCATGAACAAAACCCTGGAGGAGTAACGGAACACCTTATCCTGATCCTCTTCCCAGGTGAACAGGTAAGAAGTGAACGCAATGAAGCAGTAAAGGGACAACAGGAGAAATATAGCTCCCAGCACTTTGTGGGTCCGCTCATCCTTCACCAGTTCCTTTACCCGCACATCCGCTTCTTTATCCGGCTTCAGTACTTCCGGGTTAGACGGTTGTTCCTTTTTCTTTTTAGGCTCTTTCTTTTCTGATTTCAGTTTGTTACCTGCCATAATCGAAATCAAAATTAACTATGCCCGGCCAATACAGGAAATTATTTCCTCGGCCCGGTCTTTTGCTTGATCCACGCAGTGATCTCATCGAGCACGGCCGGTGATATGGTTTCTGATAATTGCCCGTACTCCGGAACGGTACATGTTTTACAATGCTGGAACAGGTGGTTCAGCCCGTCTTTCTCGCTGATGGTCACATTGTTCTTCAGGCCTTCCTTCCAGCCTTTGAGGTTGATACTGCTGATCACCTGCACGTCTTTGTTACCGTTGATGGCCAGCACGGGACATTTGATTCTGGGGAAATATTTTTTGGGATCGTGACGGATGAGGGAAACGTATTCCGGGGACATCAGTGCGTCACGGGTCTTTTCAATAAATATATTTTCCTTTACCGCCAGTTTCAGCTCGGGTTTGCTCTCGTAGGTTTCCTGGAGGAGCTTACCCAGTCTGGCTTTCAGCATATCCGGGTTGTGTTCCTCCACGAGTGCGTTCATCAGCTTGCGCTGCAGCCCCAGATTTATGGTCAACACACTGTCGTTCACCCCCATCTGCCTGTTCAATGCTTCCGCCTGGCTCATTATCACGGTGGCGCCATCCACACCCGGCCCGGCCAACGACACAAAAAAGGCCAGGGTAGGCTCTTCAGCGGCAACGATCTGTCCGATCATTCCGCCTTCGCTGTGCCCCATTATCCCGATCTTCTTAGGGTCCACATCGTTGCGTTTCTTCAGATACGAAAAGGCCGCGCGAACATCCCTTGCGAAGTCAGATACATCCGCCTTAGCCATATTCCCGGTGGATTCCGCCGTTCCACGGTCATCATACCGCAATACCGCGATCCCATTTTTCGTCAGATGATCCGCGATCACGAGAAAGGGTTTTTGGCCCATCAGCTCGCTGTTCCGGTTCTGCGGACCGGATCCGCTGATAAGGATCACCGTAGGGTATTTTCCGCTGCCTTTCGGGCGGGTGAACGTACCGGCGAGGGTAACGTTGTCTATCCCGTTCACGAACTTTACATCTTCCGAAACATAATCGAAGGGAGGTTTAGGTTCCTGCGGGTGTTGCACCTGTGCGCGGATGCTGCCGGTAAAGGCAGATAATATCAGGAAGAAAGCGGTCAGTCTCATGTAATTCCTTTTAAAACGGCGTACTGCGCTCAAATGTAATCATTTCTCCCGTGCCGCAAAGCAACCGTTATTTTTTGAGTATCCCCAGCAGGAGCATCACCCATCCGGCAATAAAGGCCAGTCCGCCAAAGGGTGTAACGATGCCGAGCTTGCGTAATCCCACATGCTCGCTCATATTCAGGCTGCCCATGATGTAGAGGGATCCGGAGAAGAGCAGGATGCCGATCAGAAAGAAACGACCGGCCCATACCAGTTGAGAGGAAGGCATATGTGCGTACAGAATCCCTACAGCCAGCAGGGCAAATACATGGTAGAAATGATAGGTAACCCCGGTCTGGAACGTACTTACGGATTCCGGCGGAACGAGCTCCTTCAGTTTATGCGCTCCAAAAGCGCCCAGCGCCACGGCGAGAGCGCCTAACAGCGCCGCCCATACGAGAAAAGTTTTATGCATGACGGATCATTTTTTCAAAAGTCTCCAAAGATATCTCATCGTCACTGATGATCACCTGACTTTGCTCATAAAAGGGCAGTCTTTCCGTTAATTTCTTCTCGGTGAATGCCACCAGATCTTCCGTAGCGAGGTCCTGGATCAGGGGGCGTTTGGATTGCTTCCGCTGCAAACGCTCCACCATCACGGGAATAGAGGGGTTCAACCAGATGGTGATACCATGACTGTTCATAAAATCCATGGTATCGGAAAAACAGGGCGTTCCGCCACCACAGGAGATCAGGAATGCGTTGTTAGACAATGCCAGTTCGCGCAGGATCTCACTTTCCCGCCTGCGGAAATGATCTTCCCCCTTACTGGCAAAGATATCCGCTACGGACATGCCTTCCCGTTCGGTGATCACATCGTCCAGATCGTAATACGGTAAATTCCAGTGCGCTGCCAACTGCCTGCCCCAATAAGATTTTCCGGCTCCCATAAAACCCAACAGGAATAATTTCATCTTGATTGCTTTTATCTTTTATTTTTTCTCTCCCGATACCCACACCAGGCACAGGCTGTCGTCAATCCGGTATTGAAGATCGAGACAGGCGATGCGATCCTCCTTCAGGAAGTCACAAACGATCATTCCCGTTGTCTGAAACGGAAAAGCCTGCAATTGCATATTGGCCCTGAAATCCAGCCCCCCCAGTCCATACCACTTATACACTGCTTCCTTGGCCGACCAGCAGACCGTTTGATGCGACAGCTTTTGTTGCGGCGACATAAACGCTGCTTCCCTCGACGCCAGGAACTTATGCGCAATCTTCCCCACTTTGGGCTGTATCTGCTCAATATCGATCCCCACATGTTCCCTTTTGCTGACAATAGCGGCGGCGTGATCCCCGCAATGCGAGATGGAAAAATAATACGGATTTCCGGGAATATAGGGTTTCCGGCTGTTCATGATCCGTATCTCGTTCACCGGCAGTTCCGGGAAAAGTTCCACCAGCAGAAAACGTCCCGCAAAATGCTGGAGCCGCTTGTGGGGGTGGTGTACTTCCGGTTCAATGGAGACCGCAGCCCTGAAAAAAGTTTCTTCTTCACCAATTTTCCACACTCCGAGCTTCGTATCCTGATCTATTTGTATCGTACGTATTAAAGGCATAAATTCGCCGCATTAAACGCGAATTTAACGGGAAATACCCAACTGGCCTAACCTAAACAACGAACCACATCATGATCTTGTCTGATAAAAGGATATTGGAGGAAATTGAAAAGGGCACTATCGTGATCAGCCCTTATGACCGCAAATACCTGGGGACCAATTCCTATGACGTACACCTGGGGAAATACCTGGCCACGTACCGCGACAGGGTTCTGGACGCGCGTAAACATAACGAGATCATACATTTCGAGATACCTGAAGAAGGTTTTGTGCTGCAGCCTAACACCCTCTACCTCGGGGTCACACATGAATACACGGAAACCCACGCCCACGTGCCTTTTTTGGAAGGCAAATCCAGCACCGGCCGCCTCGGTATAGACATTCACGCCACCGCCGGCAAAGGGGATGTAGGCTTCTGTAATACCTGGACGCTCGAGATCTCCTGCGCACAACCCGTACGCATATACGCAGGCATGCCTATCGGGCAACTGATCTATTTTGTAGTGGAAGGTGAGATCGAAACGCTCTACAACCGGAAAGGCAACGCCAAATACAATGGCCGCACCATCCGCCCGGTAGAAAGTATGATGTGGAAGAATGAGTTTTAATTCAATTACGAATTGTGTAATGCGGCTGGTGATGTGATAATTATCAATTCGTAATTGCCTGGTATGTCAGTATCCTGAATTTCCTTACAAACTCTCCATAATACGCATAAGGTGACACGTTCGTGAACACCAGCAGGATCAGCTTTTCCGCAGGGTCTATGGTATACTCGGAGCAATAAGCGCCGCCCCAGGTGAGGGATCCGGGGGTGGCCTGGTCGCCATACCGGCTGTCTTCCGTAATGATCTCCAACCCCAACCCGAACTTGTCTTTCCTGTCCCATACCTCGTTCGTACCGATCTGGTTCTTCCGCATCATATCCACTGTTTTCCGGGATAACAGCCGCACATGATTGAACTCGCCGCCGTTCAGGATGAGCTGACAGAGCTTCGCGTAATCTATCGCCGTGCTGACCAGCCCTGCTCCTCCGAGGAACAAGGTTTGTTTCCCGGAAACGGGGAAGTTACGGTTGGACTCGCTGGAATGGAGCGTGATAGGGCTTTCCATCGTTTGTTTAGCGTAAAGTTCTACCAGCCGGGACGCTTTATCGCGCGGGAGATAGAAATAGGTGTCCTGCATGCCAAGCGGCTTAAATATCCGCTCCGCGAAGAAATCCTTCAGGCTTTTACCGGAGATCACTTCCACGATCCGGCCGGCCACGTCTGTATTGAAGCCATAGGTGAACTGCTCTCCCGGGTCGTGGAGCAGGGGGCGAAGGGCCACTTTTTTTATCAGCTCCTCCGTTGTCAGCCCCTCCAGGTCGCTGAGATACACCAGGGACTTGCCTACCAGCTGGCTGTCGCAGGGATGGAAGTAAGGAATGCCGGACGTATGGGATAGCAGGTGGCGGATGGTCAAGGGGGTTTTAGGCGGCCGGGTATCGATCCTCCCGGTAGCTTTATCATAATTCACCAGGACCTGTACATTCCGGAATTCAGGAAGGTACTTTGCCACAGGGTCTTCCAGGAACAGCCGTCCTTCTTCATACAACATCAGCAATGCAATAGTGGTCACCAGTTTGGTTTGCGAAGCGATGCGAAAGATATTGTCTGTTCGGGCCGGTGTATGCTTTTCAAGATTACTATAACCGAAGGCTTTGTAATGTACGATCTGTCCGTTCCGTGCAATGAAAGTCACCGCATTGGGTGCATAACCATTCTTCACGGCAGCATTAAAAAAACTGTCGATCCGCGCCAGCCGTTCTGCTGAAAAGCCTGCCGATGCAGCATTCAGGGCAGGTTTAAACTGTTGCTGCGCATATGCCGGGAGAATGATGATGATTGAAGCGATGAATAACAATATCTTTCTCATGAACGTGGTGATTGATAGCGAAAAATAAGGAGTTAAGCGGAGAAAAGGAAGATGCAGAATCAAATTGATGGCAAATGTTTCAATTAGGCAGGAGTATTTTTAAAAAAATAAGTATTTTTACAAAGAGGCCCAGGGTGGCTAGACCCCAGGCCCGAGAATCTCAGTGAAATAAATCAAAAAGATTCTTAAGTTTTGTGATCAAACTTACAACTCTTGTAAGAACATCCAGGGTAACTTTAAACCTGGATGTTTTTTTTGTTTCATTCTCCATCGAATAAAACTGGATTGTTTTGTCAACCCAATAACATTGCTCCTTTCACGTCTAATGCGATGCATAGTAAAGCAATGTTAAATACGATCAGGTTAGTGAGACCTTGTGTGAACTAGCCTTCACTTTTTCAAATATAAATCAAAAGAGAACACAAACATTCGCGAGCGTTGTTATTAAAAACAATTCAATCAAATTGATAATAACACTTTTGAAAGAACTCCACAAAACTCTTTACAGAAAAGGGTTTCAGAACAAATAAAAAAGAGAGATGCAACCTCGCGCATCTCTCTTCTCCTGCAAAAAAATTCTCCCTACAGCAACTTATCCATCAACGCATTGAACGCGCGTTTATATTCTTCATAATGTTCTCCCGTACCTGGTCCATTAAACCCGGTATGCACTTCTTTCACCTTCCCGCTCTTGTCCACATAGATCGTAGTCGGGAAGCCTTTGATACCGGTGAGCTGCGGCAGTGTTTTCTCGGCTTTCTGTGGATCGGAAGGTGTAATACCGGTGATCAATACCGGATAAGTAACATCAAACCGTTTGATGAAGTTGTTCACCGCTTTCTTTGATTTTTCAAAATCAGGTGTGCGTTCGTAGCAGAGCATGATGATCTCCACCCCGCGGTTTTTATTCTTTTTGTACCAGTCACTCAGGTAAGCGGTTTCATCCATGCAGTTAGGGCACCAGGATCCGGACAACTGTACGATCACTGCTTTATTACGGAAACGTTCATCCCTGACAGATACCTTCCGGCCATTGAGATCAGGAAAAGTAAAATCGAGCAAAGCGCCGTTCTCCTTTACGGTAGCGAGTGTGGTGGCATCCTGCAGTTTTGCGCTGCTATCCTTCCGGGCAGTAAATATTTCCTTATTCGTGATTCCCTGGTAGAAAGTACCGTGACTCAATGAGCTGTCGCTGGTGATCAGGGCGGTGAAGAGATAAGCATGTGAACCGTCGAAGGTGGATATTTTGAGAGAATCCCCGTCCACTACACCTTGCAGATAGCGATAGTCACCGGTGGTAGTGAGAAAAGTTCCCCTCACCTCACTTCCCTGTTGTGTGAATTCGCCGATCGCAAAACTGCTGTCCTTCCCTTCCGCGTTGGTGAACCATGCGGGCCAGCGTCCGCTGATGTTGAACTTCGGAGGGGTAGTGGTTTTGAACCTTTCACGGATGCCGGGCAGCGCTTTGAAACCGATGCTCGCATCTTTATCGGCCAGATGCCGGATCCAGCGCCCTTGCAGGCTCCCGTCTCCCGTCAATACAGCTTTGAATTCGGAATCAAAGAAAGGCATGCGGATAAAAACGGAGTCCCCTTCCTGCCGTACTTCATCCACCAGCATCCGTTCTCCGGCGTTCAGCATATGGATCGATTTTTTTCCGGCGCTGTCCAGTAATTCAAAATTAAAAACGATGTCGCCTCCGTCTTCACGCAACAAATGCGCCTGCCATGGGCCGGTTGCCAATTGTGGATGTGGTCTGCCACAGGCGGCAAGTCCCAGCAGAGACGCGAATAACAATTTCCTCATCATATGATCTGATATTTTTTTTCAAGCATAGTTCCTCGCTCCAAACAGCAGGCTTCCGATCCGCACCAGTGTGCTGCCCTCTGCCAGGGCCAGTTTGTAATCTCCGCTCATTCCGGTGGATAGCTCCCGGAAAGTACCGGTGTCTGTAAAGTATCTGGCTTTCACCGTATCATGTAAGGTTTTCAACCCCTGAAACTCCTTACAGATCAGCGTTTCATCATCCGTATTACTGGCCATCCCCATCAATCCGGTGATCCGTATATTCGGTAGTTCGGATCGCCGTTCCAGCAACTCGAACAACTCCGTTTCATCCAGGCCGAACTTCGTTTCCTCCCGGGCGATATGCATTTGTAATAAACAGTCAATCACCCGGTTATGCTTTCCGGCCTGCTTATTGATCTCCTGCAGCAGCTTAAAGCTGTCAATTCCGTGGATCATGCTCACGAACGGGGCGATGTATTTTACCTTATTACTTTGCAGATGGCCGATGAAATGCCATTGTATGTCTTTCGGCAAAAGGGATGCTTTCTCTGCCAGTTCCTGTACGTAATTCTCGCCGAATATCCTTTGTCCGGCCCCGTACAGCTCTTCAATATCCGCTACGGGTTTGGTTTTTGATACTGCTACCAGCCGCGCATGATAAGGAGCGAGCTCCTGTAATACCTGCTGATAAGCGGTTAGATTCACTGCCATATTCTACAAAAGTAATAGACTTTTGCCATTTACACGCTATCCGGGTTTGCGAATTGCCGCATTGATCCCCCTACATTCCTGCAAATTTTTCAAGAATTTCCCGGAATTGCTCGATACCATTAAATTCTACAGGGTCGATTTTTTTACATCCTCATTTTAAGATAGGTTTGTAAACACCTAAACAATATTTGGATATGCATTTTCAGTTAACAGAGGAACACGAGATGATCCGGAAGGCCGCCCGGGATTTTGCAGTGAACGAACTGTTGCCCGGGGTGATAGAAAGGGATGAGCATCAGAAATTTCCCGCGGAACAGGTCAAGAAGCTGGGCGAACTGGGCTTTCTGGGTATGATGGTAGATCCGAAGTACGGCGGCGCGGGACTGGATACGATCTCCTATGTGCTGGCCATGGAAGAGATCTCCAAGATCGATGCTTCCGCATCCGTGGTGATGAGCGTGAACAATTCTCTCGTGTGCTGGGGACTGGAAACCTTTGGAACAGAAGAACAAAAACAGAAATACCTCGTACCGCTGGCCAAGGGCGAGATCATCGGCGCATTCCTGCTGAGCGAGCCGGAAGCGGGATCGGACGCTACTTCCCAGCGGACTACCGGGGAAGACAAAGGCGATTACTATCTCGTGAACGGCACCAAGAACTGGATCACGAACGGGAATTCCGCCAGCGTTTACCTTGTGATGGTGCAAACCCATCCTGAAAAAGGCAGCAAAGGGATCAACACACTTATCATCGAAAAGAACAGTCCGGGTGTAACCGTGGGCGCCAAGGAAAACAAGCTCGGCATCCGCGGCAGTGATACACACAGCATCATGTTCCAGGATGTGAAAGTGCCCAAAGAGAACCGCATTGGCGAAGATGGTTTCGGTTTCAAATTTGCGATGAAAACCCTTGCCGGCGGCCGCATCGGAATCGCTTCGCAGGCACTCGGCATTGCAAGCGGCGCCTACGAACTGGCGTTGAAATATTCGAAAGAGCGGAAAGCCTTCGGTAAGGAGATCTGCCAGCATCAGGCGATCCAGTTCAAACTGGCGGATATGGCCACCCGCATTGAAGCC
Organism: Chitinophaga niabensis; assembly: GCA_017849435.1. Taxonomy (GTDB): domain Bacteria; phylum Bacteroidota; class Bacteroidia; order Chitinophagales; family Chitinophagaceae; genus Chitinophaga; species Chitinophaga niabensis_A. Next base: position 402,007 of record JAFIGY010000012.1, on the reverse strand, counting down.
GCCAGGCTGCTTTGTCTCCGCGCGGCATGGGAGAAGGATAACCATCTTGACTATACGCTGAGTAGCTCTATGGCCAAGGTGTTCTCCTCCGAAACCGCCATGTGGGTCACCACCGAAGCGGTGCAGGTGCACGGAGGATACGGATATGTGAAGGAATACCATGTAGAGCGCCTTATGCGGGATGCCAAGATCACGCAGATATATGAAGGCACTTCAGAAGTGCAGCGGATCGTTATCAGTCGTAGTATTCTCGGTTGATACCTTACCTTTGCAAATTGGTACCGGCGCGTTAGAAGACCCTGTTGGCCGGTATCTGTGGTTTCACACCAAAACAATTTATGAAGAACATCAAGATCATCGAAGTTAAATCCGAAATAGGAGCCGGTACCCGTGGCGCCAGCCTGGGTGTGGAGGCCATCAAGATCGCGGCGCTCGACTTTATGAGTAACTTCTTTGTACATTTCCCGACAGAAGAAATTGAAACGGAGAACAAGCTCCTGTTCGAACCCATCGAGTCCCCTTACGCTAAGCGTATTAAAGGCACCTATACGATGTACGAACGCGTGAGCAAGAGTGTTTGCGATACCATCAAAGCTAACTGGTTCCCCGTTGTGCTTTCCGGCGATCACAGTACTGCAGGCGCCACCATTGCCGGTTTGAAGATGGCCAGGCCCAAAGCCAAGCTGGGCGTGATATGGATAGATGCGCATGCCGATCTGCACACACCTTACACCACGCCTTCCGGGAACATGCATGGCATGCCGCTGGCCACAGCTATTGCGGAAGACAATGCAGAGCACAGGGTACATGAGCTGGACGATAATACCGTCAGGATGTGGAATCAGCTCAAGAACATCGGGAAAATCGCGCCCAAGGTATTGCCGGAAGACATTGTGTTCATCTCTCTCCGTGATTATGAAAAGGAAGAAGACCACCTCATCAAGAAATACGGCATGAAAGTGATCACCACCAGCGAAGTACGGCGCAAAGGCGCGGAGAACGTTGCCCGCAGCGTTTTTCGCTACCTGAGTGATTGCGAATATATCTATGTTTCGTTTGATGTGGACAGCCTGGACGCTTCCATTTCCAAAGGCACCGGAACACCCGTCAGCAACGGTTTACGGGAAAGGGAGGCGGAAGATCTTATTTCCAAGTTCATGCAACACCGCAAGATCTGCTGCTTCGAAATCACCGAAGTGAATCCCACGCTGGACCGCGAGAACCTGATGGCCGAGATCGCCTTCAACATCCTGCAACGCAGCGTGAATGTACTGATGATGAACTAGATCCGGTAGTAAGACATCAACCATCCCACCACTTCACTGTAGCTGTGAATCCCTTTTGCCTGCCGGTTCGCTTTCAGGTACTGGTCGTACAACACCGCCGAATAATCATCGATCGGCCCTTCATATTGCTGGTAGAAAAGCCGCATCCTACGAACGTCTTCCCTCACCGCCGGAATGGTATTATCCCATAGAAGTCTTGCCAGGTATGTATTCCGACGTGCCAGTTGTCGTATACTGTACAACAACATCTCGTAATTGGCAGCATAACGGAAACGGGCATCCGCGCTTCTGCCCGCCACCAGGTAACCGACGAAATTCGCATCTTCCTCCGGCGCAAACCCAAGCTGATGGGCTATCTCATGGCAGGTGGTAAAAGGCTGCAGGAATGCGGGAACGGTGGTATTGACCTGGGCTTCGTTGGTGAAGGGGTTCAGATAGCCGGTTACACCGAGGTAATTCATGTATTTCCCGAAAAGAGAAGATTTCACGGACGGCGCTTTATAGCGGAGAGCGGGCCATACGATGGAAACGTGTTCATATCCCTGCGCGGCCTGTTCAAACGTATGCGTCACACTGGTATCGATATGTTGTGTATCGATCGCGGCCCTGTCGCGGTTCGCGAGCTTTACGAGCGTATCTGTCAACAGGTAAAGATCCGCCGTCGTATATTGCTTCACATCAAAACCCAGATCGGCCACCTGCGATGTGCGCTGATAGTTACCACCCCAGAAAAGCAGGAAGATGAACGTAAGCCAGAGCAGTGAGCGGATACCGCTCAGCAAAAGGTAAAGCATCCTCCCCCACCGGCCACTGACAAGGCTCCACACGATCTTTAACAAAAAAATCATACCAACTGTTACCCAGACGATGTATATTACATCGCCTATGCTAACCGACACCTTACCGAATATTTTTCGCAATACTGTACTGATGAAAACATACCACCTGTGGAAGTAAATATCCGCCAGCCAGCCGCCTGCCCTGAAAATCCCGCTTAGGACCAGGATGGCCAGGATACTGATCGCGATCGATATCAACTGCTTTCTTACCGGGTCTTGTGTATCTGTTGTTTTAACTTGATGGAACATGATTGATGAAATTACAAAACGGGAACTGACCGATCTGCTATCCGCCCAATTATCTGTGAAAATACTGATAAATCATGCCGAACGCGTACATGGAGGAGACATTAATGAAACCTGGCGCATTGAAACCAACGAAGGCCCTTTTTTCCTGAAGCTCAATGATGTCCGGCGTTTTCCAGATATGTTCTTCCGGGAACGGGAAGGGCTGGAAGAGTTGCGTCAGACCCATATTATCCATGTTCCAAAGCCGCTTTGCCACGGTACAGCCGGCCATCAGGCTTTCCTCGTTATGGAGCACGTTGAAAAAGGTACAGCCGCTCCGGATTTCTGGGAAAACTTCGCCGCTTCCCTGGCCCGTCTCCATCAGCAGACGCAACCCTTTTTCGGGTTACGTACGGCCAATTATATCGGTTCCATCAAACAGTATAATACCCCTTACACCAGCTGGCCGGTGTTCTTCGCGTTCAATCGCCTGATGCCGCTGGTGAAAATGGCCTATGACGCGCACCGGATGGAAAAGAACATGCTCGAAAAACTGGAGGCTTTGTGCAAAAGGTTGCCGGAACTGTTCCCGGATGAGGCGCCATCGCTGTTGCATGGCGATCTGTGGAGCGGGAACTTTATGGTGAATGCGCAGGGCAGGGCCTGCATATTCGATCCTGCCGTCTATTACGGGCATCGTGAAATGGACCTGGCCATGACACGACTCTTTGGAGGATTTGATACCAGGTTCTATTATACCTATCACGCCATACGACCGCTGGCGCCGGGCTGGCAACAGCGTATAGGGCTATGCCAGCTGTATCCGCTGCTGGTGCATGTCAATCTGTTCGGCGGAAGTTATTACAACGATGTGAAGGAAATCCTCAACGGTGTGTAATCCGTTACCCTTTTCCCCTGGCGAACTCCTGCATCTTCCGCAGTTCCGCTTCAATGGTCGGGAAAAATCCGGTTACTTCTTCAATGATATCACGAAGCATCTGCGGTATTTTGTCCAGCGCTTCTCCTTTGCGCAGGCAGGCTTCCAGCGTTTCCATCTTGCCGGTGATCCAGGTGAGGCCCACCATGGAAAAGTTAGGTTTGATCTTGTGCACCTGGAACTTGAGTTGTTCCCAATCCCCCTTATCCGCTACCGCCTGCAATTTGCTCATCTCCTCCCTGATCGTCAACACAAAAATATCGAACAGATCGATGGCGTACCCGATGTTACTTTCATAGAGGGTATTGAGATACCGTACATCGAGGCCGGGGTGAAATTCGTAACCACTTATATTTTGCACTTCCATAATAATTTCGGTTTCATCTTCATTCAGGTACTTGTTCAATACCTGCAGTAACTGATCCGGCGTATACGGCTTGGTGAGTATGTCCGTAATACCGATGGTCCTTGCCAGCGTAATGGTGCTGGGCATAGCCGCAGCCGTGGTAGCGATCACCGGGGTTGCCACGTTGGGCCGGCTTTCATCTTCCCGTATCTTACGGGCGAGCTCAAAACCATCCATCCCGGGTATACGAATATCCATCAGCACGAGGTCGTATTGCCGGGACTCCAGGAAATAAAGTGCGTCCGGTCCGTTCGTCGCCAACTGGTAATCAATCCGGTACTTTTCCAGCAGGCTGATGATGTATTTGAGGTTCATCGGATTATCCTCCACCACCAGCACTTTCGCATGCGAGAAATCTATTTTTACATACTTGTTCTCTATTTCCGTTTCGCCGGGAGCGAGTGGTTTACGGGTATCGATGAAGGGGAGGTTAAAGCAGAAACAGGTGCTGTAATCCGGTCCCTCCTCCACACTGATCTGTCCGCCCTGCAATTCAACAAGCTGTTTGGCGATGGCCAGTCCAAGCCCGGTTCCGCCATACCTTTCGCGGGTGTCTTTCTCCGCTTGTTTGTAGTTCTGGAAGATCAGCTCCAGTTTATCTTTCTGTATACCGATCCCGGTGTCGCAGACCATGAACCGGAGCCAGAGAGTATTGCCCTGCATATTGTCAAGGTACACCTTGATTGCTATCTCTCCTTCTTTGGTGAACTTCTCTGCATTTCCTAACAAATTCATGAGTATCTGGTTCAAAATCATATCGTCCCCGATCAGGAGGGAATCGATGCGTTTGTCCAGTTCCACCGTCACCTGCACAGGCCGTTGCGCCAGTTTCAGCTGGAAGGTGTGTTTCATGCTCTGGATAAGTTCCCGGAGGTTAAATTCCCGCGGATGCACTTCCTGCTTGCCTGCTTCGATCTTGGAGATATCGAGGATATCTGTGATGAGGCCGTGCAGGATGCCCGACGAATGTTTTAATATCTTAATGTATTCCTTCTGTTCTTCATCCAGGTTCGTTTCATCCAGCAGATGCGCCATCCCGATGATGGCGTTGAGCGGGGTGCGGATCTCGTGGCTCATATTGGCCAGGAACTCCTTTTGCGTCCGCTGGGCCTCCTCGGCCTCCTGTTTGGCCTTTTCCAGCTCTTTTTGCAGTTCTTTCTGCGGGGTGATATCCATATGAATCCCTACTCCCCCAACTGCCTTCCCTTCCCGGTCGTAGATATTTCCCGAGCTGGCGAGCACCCATTTGCGGGTGCCGTCTTTCAGTACGATCTCCATGTCATATAGCAGGGCCACCTTCTTCTCCACCCGGTAGCGGCGGAGGTTACGGGCATATTCCCGGTTCTCTTCCGGCACAAAAACATCCGTGATGTTGCGGCCGATCAGTTCCTCCTCCGAATAGCCCGAGAGGCGGCAGAAGCTTTCATATACCTTGAGGATATTCCCTTCCAGGTCCGTTTCGCAGAGGGCGGCGTTCAGGTTATCCAGGATCACGCGGTATTTTTCTTCATTCCGTTTCAGTTCTTCCTGCCACTGGCGGTTCCGGGTTACGTCCACGATCTGCCAGATGCTGCCGGCAAAGCGGTCGCCGTCAAAAACGGGTATATAGCTGATTTCCCTTATATGGCCGGTTTTGAAGATCAGTTCCCAACCGAAGAAAGGCTTTTTCCGTTTGCGCAACTCTTTCACTTTCAATTCAAAAGCTGTAGGGTCCACGAGATGGGTGGCGCAATAGTCGATCATCGGCCGGAAGGCCTTGTTGATGATGTTGCCTTTATAAGGGCCGGTATTGAAGTATTCCATGAATACATCATTACCCCATACAAAACGATGGCGCTCATCGGAAACGAGTACACCGGCATTGGTATTCTGGAGGTAAACGGCGATGGGCAGGGCGAATATGTCCGGCAGCCCTTCTGACGGAGAGGGGGGCGACTTTAATGATCGTTTTTTCATCCGGCCTATTCTTTCTTTGGGTGGCATATCATTTGAGGAATAGGGCGCGTTATAGGATTTCATAAGGCATTCAACAATAGTTTATTCCATCTGAATATGAAGATATGAATTTTGGCAAAAGCCTTTATCGTCAAACAGCTGATATTTTTATATTTTTTTATATATAACACTCGCGTGACAATCCCTAAAATTAGTAAATTTTTGCTTTTGCAAATATTTGTTTACCTTTGCATCCCTCTAAAAGTGAGGTTTTAGATATGAAGCATCTCCGCGAATTTGACATAGCTTTTGTAGGTCTGACGCCCGGAGTGCATACATTCCAATACCAGATCACTGATAGTTTTTTTGAAAACTATGGCCAGCAGGATTTTTCGAACTGTAACGCTACCGTAAAGTTACAATTTGACAAGAAAAATAACTTTTTTTTGCTGAAATTCGAGGTAGGCGGTACGGTGACCGTTATCTGCGACCGATGTGGCCAGCCATTCGAGATGCAACTCTGGGATGATTTCAACCAGGTGGTAAAGCTGGTGGAGAACCCGGAAGAGCTGAATACGGACGAAGATCCGGATGTGACGTATATCTCGCGGACGGAATCCCACCTGAATGTGGCGGATTTCATCTACGAGTTCATCAATCTGAGCATCCCGATGCAGCGTATCCACCCGGATGACAGCAACGGTAAAAGCGGTTGCGATCCTAAAGTGCTGGAGATGTTGGAAAAAATGAACAAACAGGCCGACGACAAAACAAACCCGATCTGGAAAGGATTGGAAAAATTCAGAGACAATTAATAAAGGACAATTTAAAAATTAAATAAGATGCCGAATCCTAAACGCAGACACTCGCAACAAAGATCAGCTAAGAGAAGAACGCATTACAAGGCAGTTGCTGACACTTTAAGCACAGACAGCGCTACCGGCGAAGTGCACCTGAGACACCGTGCTCACTGGGTAGAGAACAAATTATTCTACAAAGGGAAAGTTGTTTTGGAAAAACAAGCCGCTGCTAAATAATAATTTTTGCTAATTTTACCCCCGAGCTAACAGACAAAATACAGTTCATGAGAATCGGGCTTGATATGATGGGCGGTGATTACGCCCCCGCAGAAGCAGTAAAAGGAGTAAAGTTATTTTTAGACAGTGTTGCAACAGGTGTGCATCTCGTGCTGATTGGTGATGAGCAGTCGCTGTCGCCGCTGCTCGCTGATGCACAGCTCGACCCATCAAAATATTCAGTTGTTCATTCATCCCAGGTTATCGGGATGAATGAACATCCTACCAAAGCGCTTAAAGAAAAGCCGCATTCTTCCATCTCTATCGGCTTTCATCTTCTTCAGAACAAAAAGATCGATGCTTTCATCAGTGCCGGCAATACCGGTGCCATGATGGTGGGTGCCATCTATTCCATCAAATTGATCGAAGGCGTTCAACGGCCTACCATTTCAACGGTTTTACCCCGGGAGAACGGCTCCCAGGGCTTACTGCTGGACGTAGGGATCAATGCGGACTGCAAACCGGAGAACCTGGTACAGTTCGCCATTCTCGGCTCTCTCTACTCCCGTTACATCATGGGTACCACGCAGCCTAAAGTGGGATTGCTGAACATCGGGGAAGAGGAAGGCAAGGGCAATCTGCTGGCACAAGCCACTTATTCCCTGCTGAAAGACAATCCTCTGCTGAATTTCATTGGCAATGTGGAAGGAAGGGACATCCTGAAGGATACGGCGGATGTGATCGTATGCGAAGGTTTTACCGGGAATGTGGTGCTGAAGATGGCGGAATCTTTCCACGATATGGCAGTGAGAAGGAATATCAGGGATGAGTATGTGGACCGGTTCGATTTTGAGCAGTATGGCGGTACGCCTGTACTGGGTGTGGCGGAGCCGGTGATCATCGGGCACGGGATCTCAGGGGCGAGGGCCTTTTCCAATATGATCCTGCTCGCGCAACGCATGATCGAAACGAAACTGTTGGAGAAGATCCGGGAAAGCTTTGTAGTGGCCGGAAAATAAATACCTCACGATATTTGAAAAAGGAACGCATCCGCTGCGTTCCTTTTTTTATGCCTTCGCCAAAGGTAGTTTCACAAAGAAAGTGGTACCGGTGCCCGGGGAGGTTTTAAACCAGATCTCCCCTCCTGCCTGCTCCGCGATGTTCTTGCACATCGCCAGGCCCAGGCCTGTTCCGGAAGATTTAGTGGTAAAATTGGGCACGAATATCTTCGGTTGCACTTCGGGCGGAATACCATGCCCGTTATCGATCACTTCCACGATCACATGATCTTCTCCTTCATCTTTCATACTGATCACAACATGCCCTTCCCTGCCCTCCGGGATCGCCTGTACGGCGTTCTGCAGCAGGTTCGTGAACAGGCGGTTGATCTGCGTTTTATCCGCGTTGATGAAATAAGGCTTCTGTTCCCTTTCAAAGTAAATATGGCATTCCGGACTGCTCATATACAACGCGGTTACGGATTGCAATACTTCTCCCAGCGAGAATTCTTCGCTGTTCCCCTCGCTGATGTAGGCAAATGCGGCAAAGTCTGATGCGATGTTGGACAAATGCTCGATCTGTTCTACCAACGTATTGGCCACATTGCGGGAAAGCGCTTTCACGTCAGGTGAATCGTTGGCGACGGCCCGCTGCAGGTACTGAATGCTCAGTTTCATGGGCGTCAGCGGGTTTTTGATCTCATGCGCCACCTGCCGCGCCATTTCCCGCCAAGCCCCTTCCCGCTCGCTTTTCGCGAGCATCGTAGCGCTCACCTCCAGCTTCTGCACCATCTTGTTATATTCTTTCACCAACAGCCCGATCTCATCGTCCTTATCCCATTGTATCTCATCGTTATGCTGGCCGAGATTGACATTCCGCAATTTATCAGTGATCAGCGAGAAGGATTTCGTGATGGTGTTGGAGATCAGCAACACCAATAAACCGGCAATCAGGAAGATGAATGCGTTGATGTTGATCAGCGCGACAAGGAAGGTGGATATCTGCTGATTCAATTCCGTTTGTGTAGCGAAATACGGCACGTTGAGATAAGCGAACACATTTCCTTTATCCCGCAGCGGGATATAGCCGCTGATGTATCTCATCTCCCCGATCTGCTCTTCCTGGATGAACTGTATCTTGTTCAGTTTAGACAGCTGATAAAATGCCACAGGGTTCATGGCTTCTGACAACAGACCTTTTTCGATCATCAGCGGTTGCGCCGTGAGCTGGAGCTTACCGTATTTGTCATAAATATTCACATCCACATTATGCTCTGTGGCAATCTCGCTGACCCCGCGTGAAAGGTTGTTGATGAAGATGGAATCATAGATCATATCCATTTCATCGAACATCCGCTGACGATAGAAAATGCTCTCAAAATCCTGTGCAATATCATGTACTGTTCTGCTAAGCTTTTCCGCGTTCTGCGCGCGGTACCGTCCGATGAAAAACAGGATGGTGGCTAATCCCAGTGCGATGAACGCAAACACGACCGTGAAAATGATGGTGCTTTGCACTTTGTTGCGGATGCTGAGCTTGAGGAGATCACGGAGATTGGCAATCCGTAAGCGGGCCTTGATGAGCAGGTCCAGCAGGCTGTATATGGCGATGATGAGCAGGAAAAGACAGAACATGTAGGCGAACAGTGTGATGAACTCTAAAAAGTTCCGCGCCGGTTTCACGACCACCACCAGCTTACCCTGATCTTTGTAGTAGAGCAGGGAGTAGCCATCTTTCTCATCAAAGGAGATATCCGCACCGGGGATTTCCTGTTGTGAAAGTTTTGTTTTGAAAGGATAGGCATTGTGATTGGTCACGAGTATGCCTTTATCGTATACAGCATATGAATAGCGGTCCGTATACTCCGAACCCGGCGCCTGCATCCCGCTTTCGATGAGCAGGCCGGGATAGAGACGATCCTGCCGCACGATCTCCGGTTCCGATCTCACTTCGTAAAAAAGATAGCCGATAACGGTATCTCCTGCCCCCGTAAATTCCTTCTTCCCGATATAGCTATAGTCATTAAAACTCCGTTCGTCATAGTACAGGTCCTTCCCCATCACGTGGGACGCAGCCGAATTACCGACTCTCATAATGCGCCCCTGCAGGGCATTGAAGGTGGTGGAGTCTGTATTGAACAATCCCTGGCCTTCTTCATCGAAAGTATAGAACGATACATTGAAGCGGTTCAGGTAACGGGAGAAATATTTATCCTCGAGCACTTTCTCCAGGTCAAGGCGGGAGGGGCGACTGCGTTCTTCAAAGAACCGGCGGACCACGGGATCCCTCACCACCCGGTCCCCCACATCTGTCAGCAGGGTCTCGAGATAAGGATCCCGTTGCTGGGAAAGGTTCATGGCCACCCGCTTACGCGTTTCCTGCTCTTTCTGGTTGTTATAATAGATGAGCGCGGCGGAGGTAGTGATGGTCATCGTGAGCATCCACATGATGAAAGGCAGGGAGGCCGGGCCTTTGCTGAAACGCAGCTCCAGCAGGTCCAGCAATATCACATATCCCAGCAGCCAGAACATGAATATGACAGAAGCGCTCAGTTCCGGATCTTTCAGCCGGAAAGCCAGCCAGAGCAAGCCTACCAGCACGAGCGAGATATACTTGCTGCGGTATTGGAAATCTGTGAGCTGGTTCAGCAGGTAGTTCACGATCTGGGAGAAGAAAAGGAACGAGATGGCGATGAAACCCAGGCTCATACTGCCGATCACGCTGTATTCGTTCAGGCTGAAGAAATTGGTAACGTCGTAAGAGATCTTGGAGTCGATCACGAGACTGCGGATCAGCTCCAGCAGGAACTGTCCTACGATGAACATCACCAGTCCCGCCGCCCCGATGATCAGCCAGCTTTGCCATTTCTTGCGGACCACCGGCGGGTGAATGGTACGCACATGCTGCCGGAAGAAAAGGATCAGCCAGAAGGCCAGCAGTACGTTCAGCAGCAGGTCTCCCAGTGACCGGAAAATATCGTCCTTCGCATAAATGGTGGGTTTGAAGAGATTGAGGCTGCTGAAATCCAACGGAAAGGCATACACGTAGCTCAATACCCGGAAGCCCAGCACCACGCAGAACAGGAAGAGGAATCCCCAGAGGGGGGACAGCTTCCGCGCCATCAGCGAGGCAAAAAGGTTGATGAAGATGAGCACGCAGATACAGCCGACAGTCAAGAGCAGCACGCTCATCAGGCTTGGGGATGCTTCCGACTTGGCCGGATTATAATGCAGATAAAAAAGGATCTGTCCCTCCTCCGTAAGCACCGGCAGGCCCGGCGGGCGCAGGTTGATACTGTATTCCTTTCCGATAGCGGGGCGTCCGTAAAACTGGCTGCCGAGATAATCATTGTTGATCAGGAATTCTTCCTTTACCGGCAGCAATCCTACGAGATACTTCCCCGGTTTGATCCGGTGGCAGAGCATCACGTAATAGCCGTTAGGGAGCTTGCGGAAGGAGGCGCCCGGCTGTAAAGGCTCATACAGTGGAGGCTGTACGGAATTGGTGCTCCAGAACACCATTTTATATCCCTGTTCCGTGGTATCGCAGGCAAAAACGAAATAATTGCCGTGATAGATGGAATTCAGTACGTATTCAGGATATCCGCCGTTGAAGAGGCCATGCACTACCGCCGTATCAGCGGCCAGGTCTTTGAAAGACGACTGCCGGCTCTGAATATCGCTTTCCAGACTACGTTGCACGCCGTGAGGAGAGGAATAATAGCTCCAGTAATTATTGAACAGGAACGCAAAAGTGAACAGCCAGGCTGCAATGATCAGCAGGTAGCCATTCCGGAGAATAAACAGTCTTATTTCCCTGATATCAAGCATCATGTTTTTCGCCTTCCTTTACTTTATTCCACAGGCCGTCCATTTCCGAGAGGTTCATTTCATCCAGGCGTTTTCCGTTTTGGGCGGCCAGGGTTTCCATTTGCCGGAACCGGCGGATAAATTTTTTGTTCGTGCGTTCCAGGGCATTCTCCGCATCTATCTTCAGGAAGCGGCTGTAGTTGACCAGTGAAAAGAGCAGATCACCGAATTCTTCCTCGATGGCATTGGCATCCCCTTGCCCCACTACCTCCTTCAACTCGCCCAGTTCTTCCTCCACTTTGTCCCATACCTGCTCTCTCGTTTCCCACTCAAACCCGGTCTGCTTCGCTTTTTCCTGCAGGCGCATGGCTTTTACGAGCGCAGGCAAAGCGGCCGGAACACCGCTCAGTACGGAGTCTTTCCCTTCTTTCAGTTTCAGCTTTTCCCAGTTCTGTTTCACTTCCTCCGCATCCGCCACCTGCACGTCCCCGTAAATATGCGGATGACGCGCCACCAGTTTATCGCAGATACCGGTGATTACATCGGTGATGGTGAACTGCTGCTGTTCCGTGCCGATTTTGGCGTAAAACACAATGTGCAGCAAGAGGTCTCCCAGCTCCTCACGGATGCTTTTATAGTCCTGTTCCGTAATGGCATCGGCCAGTTCATACAACTCCTCGATGGTGAGCTGCCGCAGGGATTGCAGGGTTTGTTTCCGGTCCCAGGGGCATTTCTCCCGCAGATCGTCCATAATTTGCAATAACCGGCTAAAAGCTTGTTCTGGCTGCATAGTATTCATCAATTAAAAAGTAAAAATAAGGAATGCAGGGGGGAAAAAGAAAAAGGGGGAAGGCGCTTTCGCACCATCCCCCCGGGTTATACATAAGAAGACTTCTAGTTATACTTCAGCTGGATCGTCACTTTCCATACCCCTTCCTTGAGGATGGCCATATCAAACCAGTAATTGAAATACTTCCCGTTCACTTCCCCGTTGTTGTACATATCGATCCGCAATACCGCACCGGCCACGAACGGCAGGGGGAAACCGGCGATCTCCAGTTCCAGATGGTCCGGGAATTCGGTGTATTTGGTAGGATTATTCAGGCCGAGGTTATGCCAGTCCTTCAGGTCCGTAACACCCGGCGTGGTGGAATAATCGTACCCGAGCAGCTTTTTCGGATCCACCGGCGTTCCGTCTTTCTTCAATACATATACCAGTATTTTGTTACCGGTATTCGACTGCCTGTCGAACGTTACATCAATGCCCGTAAGGTTACCGTCAACGCCCCTGAACCGGTAGCTGTAAGGCGGTGCGTAGCTGATCTCGATGTTGAGGGCATTCTGGATAACACGTTCTCCGGCGCTGTTCTTCACCCTGATATCAAGGCTGTATTTCCCCTTCGTCAGCAGTGTTGTATCCGTGGCTTCGGGATAGATGATGATGTTACCGTTATCGGGATTGATATCGATCGCGGGGCGATTCACTTTGGTCCTTTTCTGGTTCAGTTCGTCCACCGTTTTTTCCTTCCCGGTATATTCCGCGTTCCAGAAATAGGTATCCACCTTGTATCCCATGAGCTGGGTGGCTACTTTGCCATCTTCCGTACGGATCGCTTCAATACTGAACACCAGCGGTTTGGTGGATTCATCCGTGATCATGGCACCGGATTGTATAAGCGAAGCACCTACGGCGATCTTCATCGTGGGGTTGGGATATTTGAGCGCCGGGCTTAAAAATCCATCCGTATTCTCCTTCTTGCAGGAGAATGCGAACAGGATCATAACCAGCCAGCCTGCACTTCTTATTGTCGTTAATATTTTCATGACAAATGCGTTTGAAATTATCTGTAATATTTCTGTTTCAGCCCGGCTGCAAAGCTGGATCCATAGGTGAGCACATGGACCACCGCATTGGACGTTACCAGGTTATGCGTCTGGAAGCTTCCGGTATATTGCACGGAATCCTTCCCGGGGATCTTCATATGCACATATTCGAGGTAGAAGGCAGATGTTTGTATGGAACTGCCGGCGTTGATCCCTCCTCCTTTTCCGTTGAGGAAGAGGCTGTCCCCGTTCAGTGCCGGATAATACTTCTGCTTGTCTTTCACCGCCTGTTCAAGCGTGATTTTGTTACCGGTGATGATGAACCTGCCCAACAGGCTCAGGAGCGTGTCTTTTCCAATGTCAGCCAGGGCCCGTGGAGTTTGCCGGTCATCCGGATTGTAATTCATCTGCAGGCGTTGCACGGCGCTGTTAGGTGCGGCGAAGAAAGTGATGTTCGGTTGATTGACAACGGACTTCGCGTTGGTAAGATCGATGATCTTCACGAGCGAATCGAACATATGATTGGGCCTGCTGGCCAGGAAATCATAAACGGGCATATTCTTTTCCGCATCGGATTGCTGCGACAATCCACCGTCTATATAATAGTTATTCTTCCTGCATGCGGTCATCGCCACTACAGCCATCGAGATCAGGAAGACGGTCGTTTTTAATGAAATAGTTTTCTGCATACAATATCATTATCGATAAGAAAATCATTATTTCCAGTAATCATTCTGGGTGATCATAAAATTGCTTTTGGCAATAATGCTTTGATCAATCGGAAGCAGCCAGGCACCTTTCTCATACCAGTCCCCCTGCGTTATCCTTGAATCTTTGTTCAGCTTCCTTGTTCTCACGAGGTCAAAGAAATATTGTCCTTCCCCGATCAGTTCTTTTTTCCGCTCCATGAGGATCGTATCCTGCAGGCTGCCGTTGCCGGTATAAGGGCTTGCAAATGCACGCGCCCTTACCTGGTTCAGCAACACGATTGCTTCCCCGGACCTGCCCACAGCGGGGTTGGCCAGCGCTTCCGCACGCAGCAGCATGATATCTGCCAGCCGTGTGATAATAATGTGGGATTCATTGATATTCTGAGAGGATGTGTCGCCCTGGAACTGCAGCGTTCTGTATTTGCCCAGGAAGATACGATCATCCGCCACTCCCTGCAGGTATGTTTCTTTGATGAACCAGGTGAAGAGCCTGGCATCGCGGGCGCCGGGAGTGAACATAGCGTTGAGTTGCGAACGGGTGGGAGAAAGGATGAATTTGTCGGTGCCGCCACCACCGTCTGACTGATCTTTGTACCACGGCCGGCCGAGGGTTCTGTTATACACGCGGTTCTTTTGCACTTCCCTTGCAGTGGCGTTAAAATTCAGTTCAAAGATCCCTTCATCACTCTTTCCTGTGAAGATGCTGATGAGGTTGGTAGTATCCGTTACAAGCCTGAACGGCCCGTTCGTGATAACACTATCGCAGAGCTTCTCGCAACCTGAAAAGTCCTGCAGCCAGCCCAATACATGCGCTTTAATAGCCCAGGCGGCGCCTTTGCTGGCTCTCACCGCTTTGCTGCCATCTCCATACTTCAATTCGAGGTTGGCGATCGCAACATCCAGATCCGCTTTGATCTGTTTGAAAACATCGGCCTGCGGAGTACGGGCAAGGTTATCGATATCCACGCTTTTAAGGTTCATCGGAACATCTCCCCAGAAGCGTACAAGGTAGAAGTAGGCAAGCGCGCGGATAAAGCTGGCTTCCCCGATATGCCGCCTCCTCATCGCATCGTCATAAACGGCGATGCCGGGTATTTTTTCCAGCAGCAGGTTGCATTGCGCGATCACAGTATAGAACTGGTTCCAGTTCCCTCCACCATTGGCGAGCAGGTCTCTCGCCGTATTATTCGCGATCCATGTTTCCACTCTTACATTCGAGCTCTGCGAATAACTGGAGAACACATCCGCCCGCAGGTCTCCCATCAGGAAAGCCTTGTCCGGCACTACCACCCGTAGAAAATGGTAGGCAGCGGCAACACCTTTTTCCACATCCGCGGCAGAGGTGATCGCATTTTCCGCTGTGGGCAGTTCAATAATAGTCGGGTCGAGTATTTTTTTGCAGGAAAACAGCAAAATGAAAAACAACAATGCAAAAGACGCAAGTTTATTTTTCTGTTTAAATAGCTTCATATGATCAGAATTCGAAGTTAAAGCCAAAGTTAAATTTGTAGGGCATGGGGTATCCATTACCGAGATCATACCCGTAAGAATCCACATTCTCAGGATCCACGCCGGAATATTTCGTGAGGACGAATACATTGCTCATCCCCGCGTACACCCGAAGTCTTCTGACATTCATCCTGTTCAGCAGGGAGGGTGAGAAGTCGTAACTGAGGTTGATATTGTTCAACCGTATAAAGCCTCCCTTTTCAAGGAACAGGTCGGTATTCGTTTCGTAGTTGCCGATAAAATCGTAACTGGAATAACCGTAATACCTCCAGGGATTGAGTGCGGGATATTTGGCATTCGTGTGAGTCGGCGTCCAGATATCCAGGTCGGAAACGTCCAGCAGGTTCTTTTGTCCGCCGGGATAATTGACGTTCTCACTGGCCGTCCAGCTTACGCCGCGGATACGGTCTGCCAGTACTTTGTTGAACACTTTATTACCGAGGGCGTAGTTGAAGAACAGGTCCAGCTGCACTACTGAATTCTTTTTGAAACGGTAGCTGAAGCTATGGAACAGGCTTCCGGTGAATTTGGGATTGGGATCACCGCAATACACCCTGTCTGAGTTATCTCCCACACCAATCATCCCGTCGCCATTGGCATCCAGCAACCGGATGTCACCTCCGCGGTAGGGATCCTGTGATGTAAAGCCGCTGGTATTGGGGAACAACCGCTTACCGGTATACTTGTTCACCGGCACGGAAGCATCATCCGGGTATACCCCGAGATACTTCAGCAAATAAAATCCGTTAAGAGGCCGGCCGATCTGCAGATAAGGCTGCCCTACGCTATAGCCGCTTCTGGATACGCTTCTTCCGAAATCCGGCAGCTTGGTAAGCTCGTTGCGGTTCACAGCTCCGATGAGCGTCAGGGAATACTGAAAATTATTGGTCGGTTTGGTAAAGAATCCTGTGATCTTGCCTTCATATCCGTAGTTACGTACAGCGCCGCTGTTCACATAGCGGGTAGCGTAACCGCTCGTTCCGTTGAGTGCATCCGGGAACAGGAATCCTTCGGTATTCTTCTCATAATAATCAAACACTGCGGTGATCCGGCTGTTGAGGAATTCAAGATCCAACCCAACACCCTTATCCCTGGCCGTTTGCCAGGTCAGATTGGGCAACGGGATACCATTTGCTCCGCCATAGTTGGGGGCTAACAGGGGTACTCCGTTATAAGTGGCGTTGTCACCACTTTTGGTAACATAAGCCCCTACCGCCAGGTAATTGTCGTCATACTGGCTGCCGGTTTTCCCCGCACTCACCCTCACCTTCCCGAAGTTCAGCCAGGAACCTATCTGCCGGCGGATAAAAGGTTCTTCGGTGAACACCCATCCTGCTGAAACAGACGGGAAATATCCCCACTGATTGTTCTTTCCGAATTTGGACGAACCGTCCGCGCGGATGGAGGCCTGCAGTAAATATTTTCTGTCGAAATTGTAAGACAGCCTTGAGTAGTAGGACAGCAGACCGTACTTGAGGTTGTGTGTTTCCAGTTTCAGGTTTGCCTGCGGATAGCCCAGTATCACCTGTTGCGCATCGCTCGGGCCACCGAATGCGGAACCGAATATGTTGTTGTTCTCGCTGGTGTTGATGGTATTCCCTACTACAAAGTCAAATGAGTGTTTGGAAGGGAATGTATGATACAACCTGATCATGTTCTCATTCAGGAGGTTGACATTTTCCCGGGAGTAGTAGGAGGCCGCGGCTTTGAAATCGCTTCTCGTGGCGGAAGGATCGAATGAGCGGGTACGGTAGAACTCATAGTTACCGGAGGCTCTGGAAGTGATGTTCAGGAATTTGAAGACATCATAGCTGATCTCTACCTGCGCCAATGCCCTCCGGGTGAGGTCTATGTTCACCCCTTTGTTATACGATTCGAGGAAGGCGTCAAAGAAGCCGCTATTGGGGCCGGGGCGGAAGGAGGAGGAAAAGTTATTTCCCACCACTGCCGCATTGTAGGTATCCCCTCTTTTCTGGCTGGCATCTGTCTGGCTCAGGTTGGCGCGACCAGTGACAGTGAGCCTGGAAGTAGGTTTGAATATCCCGTTATAGGTCAGGGAAAACCTGGAGAACCCTGAACCGAGTACAATACCTTTCTCCTTGTAATAATCAATACCCAGGCGGTAGCTGGCATTCTCCGTGGCACCGCTGATACCGAGGTTGATATTCTTCAGGTCCGCATCCCGGAAATACAGCTTCTGCCAGTCGGTAGAATTGTTATAAAAGCTATTGAGGCTGTCCGTCAGCTCGATGGGTATAGCCGTTCTTCCGCCACCGACTTTAGCCGCCCCGTACTGGTCGTACAGCGCGAGTTTGAAGTTCCGCTCTGCTCTGCCCCCGAGTGTTTTGCGCAGGGAGGGATAAAAGCTCAACCCGTATTGTGCATTGAGCGTAACAATCGGCTTACCGATTCTGCCACGCTTGGTATTGATGATGATCACACCATTGGCGCCTCTCGATCCATATATGGCGGTAGCGGATGCATCTTTCAGTACATCCACGGATTCCAGGTCAAAAGGGCTGAATCCAGCCAGCACGCTGGTGATGGCCTGACGTGGATCAGAGGGATTGAATACATCCTGCTCCAACGGCACCCCATCGATGATAAACAAGGGAGTGCTCACCACATTTGAATTGGCGGAATTCGAGAAAGAAGCCAGACCTCTTATCTGCACCATGCTCCTTCCGCCCGGCATCCCTGAATTGTTCTGCACGAGCAATCCGGGAGCAAGCCCCTGCAGCAATCCTTCAATGGAACCGCTGGGTTTGTTCTGTAATTGCGAAACATTGATACTTGAAATGGCTGCTGTGGTCTCTCGCCTTTTCTGCGTACCATATCCGATCGTTACATTTACCTCCTGTAGCTGTGAAGCGGAAGGCTGTAGGGAGATCAGCAGGTTCGTCGGATTGCTCCTTACCAGCTGTCCCTTGAATTCCTTGTTGTGTACAGATAACGCACCGTTGTTCAGTTGCAGTACAAGCGTGTTGAAGCCGATCGAAGAAACCGAAATAACAGCATTTTCGGGAACGCCGGCAAGCACGAATTTTCCTGATTCATCCGCGCTGGTACCGATCCTCGGATTAGAACCCTGCACGATCACGGAAGCACCGATAATGGGCTCATTATCCAGGCTCACGATCTTTCCGGACAGCGTTACAACAGCCGCCGGCGCTGCCGTCCGGGAAGACAGTACGGTCACGATCTTGTCGTTGATCTCGAAAGTGAATGGCTGGCTCTCGAATACTTTCCGAAGCGCACTTTCCAGGTTACCGTCTTTGATGTTCACTGTCACGGGTCTGGCATCTTTAATAAACCGTGCATCGAATACGAAAGAATAACCTGTTTGTGCCCTGATGGACGCCAGTACCTGATCCAGCCGGGCATCGGTCACCGAAAGATTGACCTGCTGAGAGAACGTGGATGCTGCCGTTGTCAAAAAGCAAAAGGAAGCAAACGCCAGGCTACAGACATAACGCCTCCAATGGCACATGAAACGGCCATGTTGAAATTTCATACATGTAGTTTTACTTGGTAAAGAATGATGATGGTTGATATAGAACCGGGTGCTATTTTTCTACGAACAGCCGGTTGTCGGTCAGTTTAAATTTGATGTTACTTGTTTTTTCTATTGCGTTCAGTAGTTGCGACAGTGGTGTGCTCCTGGGCAGCTGGCCATACAATTTTTCTGGCGGAAGGGAGGAAAAATCCACATCAATGTTATACCATCGCTGTAGCTGGTGTGCTACTACCTGTAAATCCGTATTTGAGAAATAGAAGAGGTCGGACATCCAGGCGACGTCTTCCTTTGCATCCGTTTTTTTGATGGACAGATGGCCATTTTCCAATGTTGCCTGGTCTCCCGGTTTCAGCAGTCTTGCATTCCCGCCATCCTGCGGGTCCAGCAGGATACTTCCTTCTACGAGGGTGGTTTTGATATAGGATTCGTCTTCATAGGCCTTCACATTAAAGGCGGTGCCGAGTACGGTGATGGTTTGGGTGCCTGCTTTGACTACAAAAGGACTGCCGGCATTCCCTGCCACTTCAAAATAAGCTTCTCCCGTCAGCTCCACCCTGCGCAGGCTGTCGCTGAAATGCGTCGGGTAATGTAAGTTGGAGGCTGCATTCAGCCATACCTTTGTACCATCGGAAAGGATGACCTTATAATATCTGCCCCTTGGTGTAGCCAGTGTATTAAAAACAAGCTCATTCTCCCCGTCAACATCCTGCTTACCGGTATAGGCCAGCGTTCCGTTCCCGTTATTCACTGCACGGGCTCCCTTTTGCTCAATAGCGCGGCCCGCACTGTCCAGCGTAACCCGGCTGCCGTCAGACAGGGTCAGCACTACACTTTTCACCGGCTCCCCGGCAGCTCCTGCAACTTTATCTGCAACGGCCATGTTCTTCGCGCCACCCGTTCCGGTGAAGAAACGATAGGAGAACACAGACAGCAGCAGGATGATGCTGGCGGCAGGCCAGATAATGAGTGGTTTCAGCCTGACCCTGAATGAGGCGGGGTTAACATTTATATCTTGTGCTTTCTCATGAATACGTTCCAGCAGGGCGGCGGCCTGTTTGTCCGAGAACAATGGCGGCATTTCGGCCTCGCCGGGCAACATCTCATGCAAGGCGTCATACACCTGCGGACCCTCCGGTCCTGTGAGCCGGGCATGCCACTCCTCCCGCTCTTCCGCGGTCATAGTGCCCTGCACGGCCCTTTGCATCAGATATTTTAACCGGTCATCCTGCATATATCCGCAGCTTTATGCTGCTGTCTGATATAAAGACAATAAAAGCGGCAAAAAGGAGATATGGCCGGAAAGAATTATTTTAAAAATTGAGCGGCGGCCATGGTGAAGAGAACAGTAGTGCTGACCTTCATAAAGCGATGAATGGATTTGAGGGCTAACTGATTATATTTCTTGACTGAGTCAGCAGATAAGTTCATTTGCGTGGCGATCTCCGGGTTCCGGTATCCCTGTGCCCGAAGCAGGAAAACGGTTCGCTGTTGTGCGGGCAGCGCATCGATCGCCTGGTCTAATATATCCAGCCGGCCATGTAACGGATCCGTACTTTGCTCCCCGCCTGTGTACGCCACCCGGATATATTGGTCCAGCTTCTTTCTTTCCCTCGCAATACCGGTGAGGTAGTTCAGCGTATGATTACGCAGGAGAATATAGAAATAGGCATTGAACCGTTCAATGTCCGCCAGTTTTTCCCGGTTCTTCCAGAGTTTAACAAACAACTCCTGGATGATCTCCTCCGTATGTTCCCGGGAGCCCGTGATCGTATAAACAATGCGACTGGCCTGGTTCAGGTACCCATAATAAAGCTTCCCGAATGCCTCCCGGCATCCGTTTGCGACCTGTTCTAATATTTCCCGCTCATTATGGATGCACGCTAATCCCATAGCCCTACAAGAAGTTGGTTGACTGTTTTAAATACTCAGACGTGGTAATGTACAGGAATTGTGATCGTCATTCCAAATGGATACAATAACAATATTAAGTTTGGAAGATAACATTTCCTTACAAGATTTTAACCAAAAAACATAGTAAGTTAGCAAAGGCATCCTTCACTCGGTAAATTGGCGAACGATCTGATATTGGCAAAAATCGCAGATTTTTAATTTTTAATTTTTCACTTTTTACTTTTCTTTGCGGCCTTAGCAAATCTCATAAAGAAAAACATATATGAACCCGAAACACGTGGCGCTCATTTCTGCGGAGCTTAACATATCCATGAAGCAGGCAGAAAATACCATGTCCCTGCTGGCAGAAGGCTCTACCGTTCCCTTCATCAGCCGCTACCGGAAAGAGCAGACCGGCAGCCTGGACGAGGTGCAGATCGGCAAAGTGGAGGATATGAAAAAGCGGTACGAGGAAGTGGATGATCGTCGTGCATTCATTATCAAGACTATTACCGAGCAGGAGAAAATGACCCCCGAGCTGCTGGGAAAACTCGAAGCAACCTGGGTGCTGGCGGAACTGGAGGATATGTACCTCCCCTACAAACCCAAGCGCAAGACTCGTGCTACCGTGGCCATTGAAAAAGGGCTGGAGCCATTGGCCAGACTGATATTGGAACAACAGGATGCGCAGCCGGAGGAGGCCGCTAAAACCTTCCTCAACGAGCAGGTCGCGTCTGCAGACGAGGCGCTCAAAGGTGCGCGGGATATCATTGCCGAATGGATCAACGAAAATGCGGAACTGCGTGATAAACTCCGCAAGCTCTTCACGCATACCGCCACTTTCACATCCAAGGTGATCGAGGGTAAGGAAACCGAAGGTGTGAAGTACAAAGATTATTTCGATTTTAAAGAAGAACTGCATACTATCCCCTCCCACCGCGTGCTGGCTATCCTCCGCGCGGAATCCGAAGGTATCCTGTTCGGGAATATCTCTCCTGATGAGGAAGAAGCGAACAGCATTATCGTCAAACAATTCGTGACCGGTAACAATGCCAGCAGCGAACAGGTAAGCAAAGCCACAGCCGATGCGTACAAGCGCCTGCTCCGTCCTTCTCTGGAGAACGAATTTCGTGCAGCGGCCAAGGAGAAGGCGGATACAGAAGCCATTGAAGTATTTGCCGAGAACCTGCGGCAGTTATTGCTGGCCGCACCACTCGGTCCGAAGGCGGTGATCGCGATAGATCCGGGTTACCGTACCGGGTGTAAGACCGTGGCGCTGGACAATCAGGGCAATATGCAGGAGTATGATGTGATTTTCCCGCTGGAAAAGAATTACAAGGCTCAGGACGCAGAACAGCTGTTACGCAAATGGGTGGAGAAATATGATATCGCGGCGATCGCCGTGGGGAATGGTACTGCAGGACGTGAAACAGAAGAGTTCGTGAAGAAGATCGATTTCGGGAAGAAAGTGAACGTGTTCATGGTGAATGAAAGCGGCGCTTCCGTATACTCCGCTTCAGAAGTGGCAAGAGAAGAATTCCCTGATCACGACGTGACCGTACGTGGCGCCGTTTCCATCGGCCGCCGGCTGATAGATCCGCTGGCAGAACTCGTGAAGATCGACCCGAAATCCATCGGCGTAGGGCAATACCAGCATGACGTGAACCAGAGCCATCTGAAACAAAGCCTGGACCGTATAGTAGTGAGCTGCGTGAACATGGTGGGCGTAAACCTCAACACCGCGTCCAAGCACCTGCTGGCTTATATTTCCGGCCTCGGCCCCTCCCTCGCGGAGAACATCATCAAATACCGCAAAGAGAACGGCGCTTTCAGGAACAGGAAGGAGCTGAAGAAAGTAACCCGGCTGGGAGAAAAAGCATTTGAGCAATGCGCGGGCTTCCTCCGCATTGAGAATGGCGACAATCCACTGGATAATTCCGCCGTACACCCCGAGCGGTACGCCGTAGTAGAGGCCATGGCCACCGGTCAGCATTGCAGCGTACAGGAACTGATGGGCAAAGATGATCTCCGCAGGCACATCAACCTGAAAGAATATATCAGTGAAGAAGTAGGGCAACTCACTCTGGAAGACATCCTGAAGGAGCTCGCCAAACCCAGTCGCGACCCCCGCGACGAGATCGCGATCTTTGAATATGCCGAAGGGATCAAAACCATGGAAGACGTTCGGCCCGGAATGACGCTGCCCGGCGTAGTGACCAACATCACGGCCTTCGGCGCTTTTGTGGACATCGGGGTAAAGCAGGACGGGCTGGTGCATATCTCCCATCTTTCCAATAAATTCATCAGCAATCCCAACGAGGCAGTAAAGCTGAATCAGAAAGTGACGGTAACGGTACTGGAAGTGGATACTGCAAGGAAACGTATTTCCCTCTCCATGAAAACGAATGAACCGGCCGGTGGCGGCGGACAGCGGAGGGAACGCAGGGAAAGCAAACCGGCAAAAGAAGCGCCGCTGAATGATTTCCAGGCGAAGTTGCAGGCATTGAAATCGAAATTCAAGTAAACATTCATATTTGCAATAAAAATGGACCGTTTCAGGCGGTCCATTTTTATTTTATCTAAACAAAGTTGTCTTTTTTTCAATTTCTCCCTTCAAACTTCTCCATCCATTTCAGCAGTTTCCCGGGGTAGGCGGAATCGCCGCGTTCCCCGTACAGCTTTACATTGCGGTCACGGGCGATGCCCACATAGATCACATCCCGTTTCATATCAATGGCCAGAGCGGCTTCGTCTACCGTACAGCTGTGCGGTTTGCAGCCTTCATTGAACAGAATGCCGGATTCTATTTCGATAGGCGGAGTTACCTTATAACGCTGTACAAAATCCTCTTCCTCCTCTTTCAGTAATTCCCGCAGACGGATTCTGAGTGGACGCAGTTGCAGCAAACGTATATCCGCAGCATATTTCCCATTGTAAGATTCGTAGGACGTCCAGGATTCTACCAGTGTAGGCACTACCGTTGTATCCGTCACGTGGATCATAGTATCTGTGGGTATCATCGTCATGGAATCAGGCGGCTTCTGCTGCGCATGGCTGGCAGCCTGATGTTGACAGGCATATAGCAGCAATGTGGTGCTCATCGCCACCCAAACAAGGTTTCGCTTCATTGCAATCCGGATATGGTTATGATGGTTATGGTTTTATATCGAACTCATATATCGGGTCGATGTGTGTGCCCGGCGCCATATGGAAAACGGGATTGATCAGACCGTCTTTCAATCCATATACCCAGCCATGCAGGTGTGGCCGCTGTTCCTTGTGCCAGGCTTCCTGGATAATGATCGACTTGGCGAGGTTCATCACCTGCTCCTGCACATTCAGCTCTGTCAGCCGGTCCACCCGCAGCTCCTCCGTTTCCAGCGAATCGATCTCCTCACGGTGGAAGCGGTGTACATCTTTGATATGATGCAACCAGGGATTGATGATGCCGTAACTGGTGTTAGTGATCGCTGCTTTCACCCCACCGCAGCCATAGTGGCCTACCACGAGCACATGTTCCACCTTGAGAATGTTCACGGCATATTCCAGCACGGTTAACAGGTTCAGGTCCGTATGCACCACCATATTAGCCACGTTCCGATGCACGAATATCTCGCCCGGATCCGTTTTGGTGATCTCATTGGCCGGCACGCGACTATCCGAACATCCTATCCACAAGAACTTTGGCGCCTGCTGGTTTTGCAGGCGGGTGAAGAAATCCTTGTCCTCCCGCACCTTTTCCGCCGCCCACACTTTATTATTCTTCAGTAATTGTTCAAAAGGATTCATCTTGCTGATTTATATGGTTACTTCCCTGTAAACACGGGAGTACGTTTCTCCATGAATGCCTGCATGCCTTCTTTCTGATCATCCGAAGCAAACAGCAGGTAAAAGTTCTTTCGTTCAAAATGCAGCCCTTCTTCCAGCGTGCTGTCAAAAGCCCGCAAAACGGATTCCTTGGCCATCTTCACGGCAAGGGGGCTCAGCTGTGCGATATCTGCCGCAAGGCGGAAAGCCTCCTCGAGATACAACTCCACCGGTACCACCCGGTTGATCAGTCCTACCTGCAACGCCTGTTCCGCAGTGATGAATTTCCCTGTCAGCACCATTTCCATTGCCAGCGCTTTACCCACAGCCCTGGTGAGCCGCTGCGTGCCGCCGGCACCCGGCATTACACCTATTTTGATCTCCGGCTGACCGAAGCGTGCCGTTTCGCCTGCCACGATCATATCGCAGAGCATGGCCAGTTCGCAGCCGCCGCCCAGTGCAAAACCGCTTACTGCGGCGATCACTGGTTTTTTGATCTTCTTAATCGCGTCCCAGGTGCTGAACTGATCGATATTATACATATCCATCGCCGTACGGCCTGCCATCTGTTTGATGTCCGCTCCTGCGGCGAAGGCTTTATCGTTCCCGCTCAGCACAATCACGCGCACGGCTTCATCTTCGTCCAGGGCCTTGAGCGCGTCCCGCAGTTCCTGCATGAGCTGCAGGTTGAGGGCGTTCAATTCCTTTGGCCGGTTCAGCTGTACGTGGGCAATGTACGGCCTTGCCTGCGGGTGTATGATGATGAATTCGGGGGTCATGGCGTTCGGTTTGTTATCAAGCGAACACTAAGATAATCATAAAGAACAACAACAGCACGATCAATGTACCAAAGCCATACATCAGCAGCGTGAACAGGCATCGCCAGATCGTTTTCATCCATCCTTTACTGTACATCCTTTTTGCCGCCAGTACGAAATAGATGAAGAATACCAGCATGAGATACCAGTAGATATTATCCCAGTGCAGGCCCCAGTTGATCAGCATGATCACGGTGGTGCTCAGGAAAATGAAGGTATGAACGTGTATCGAGAAGATAGCATGATCTGCATAATAAAGGTCTTTTCTCCGGAAGATCCAACTCAGCAACAGGGCGAAGAATGGCAACAGAAGGAACATGAGTTTGGGGTAGTGATGTTTTATTTTCTCCGCGATCACTTCCTGCACCCGTTCCCCATATTTGGCCCGCATATTCAGGTAACGGATCATGATCTTCCTTTTGAAAAATCCGTGGCGGTATTTGGGCGGCATGGTCTGAAGGATAGAATCATATTTCTGGATAGACAGGCTGTCCGGGTCATGAGAAGCCGCCAGTTTCCCGATCTCCAGGTCTTTGATCGTGGCTTCGTAAGTTTCTATTTTTTGCTTTGAATCCGTTTTTGTAATGGAATCCTGTAACGCATGGATAGAGGAATCCATGGCATGATGCACTTTTCCTTCCACCATTACTACTTCATGGCCCCCTTCTCTGAAAGTGGTACGTACGTATGGATCATGTTCTTCCATCACGATAGCGCCCAGCAGCAGGAAGAAAATAAAGGAAGTGAAAACATACAGGCGGATCGGGTTCACGTAATCCATCCGATGCCCCATTACATATCGCTGGGTAAGATATCCCGGGCGGGTGAACAGGTATTTCAGCGTGAGCAGGAACTTAGAATCATAATGCGTGATATCCGCAAAAAAATGGCCGACCAGGTGGCCGAAGGATTCTTTAGTTTCCACGTTTTCCTGTCCGCAATGCGAGCAGAAGCGCTCGGGCACTTCATATCCACAGTTCAGGCAGGTTTTGTCTTTCCGGAGGTGTTGTGTTTTCACGATCTGGACTTGCAGGTTTACGGGAATTAAAGATAGATATTTATAAATTATAATCCCCGATATACGTTTTGATTTGCCTGGAACGTTAGTACTTTTGCGTACTCCTTCAGGGGGTTTATCCATATGTATATCCGAAGAATATTATTGACTATCGCGCCGCTGCTTCTCACGCTTTCCGTTGTGAAGGCGCAGTATTATTACCAGGACATCTTCAACACCGCACAAACCGAAGCCACCATGGCCCTTTTCAAGGCCAACAAAGTGAGCGTACAGTATGTGAAGAGCCTGGATGCCAACCAGGAAACCGATAACGATTTCATCTGCGTGAGAGGGATGAATGTCAATTTCCGGCTGATGAAGGCAGTTACCCAAAGCCGGGTGAGCGGGCATTCCGTGCTTACTTCCACCTTCAACAACGGAGGCAGGATGATCAAAACCGTAGACAGTACCGAACACAGCATCAATACCATGCAATATACCCATACGGCGGGCGGATGGCTGGAGGAGATACAGGCGGGGTCCAGGGGGCGGGAGGATAAATTCCGGATGAATGAGACGCGGCGGTATGTGTATGACACTACGGGGCGGTTGAAACAGCTGGTGATCAGGAAGGGAGGCCCGGATTCCACGGTTGTGCAATTCGTGACGGATGAGCGGGGGCGGGTGGTACAGGAGATGCAGCCGGGAAGGCAGAGAGTATACTACAATTATGACGACAAAGGCCGTCTCACCGACGTGCTGCGCTACCATCCCGTTCGCAAGCGCATGCTGCCAGACTATAGTTTTGAGTACGACGCTGCCGGCCGGCTTTCACAGATGACCGTTGTAAATGTACAAACCGGTGAGTACCTCGTATGGAAATACAGTTACGATGCAAAAGGGTTGCCGCTGCGGGAAGACTGCTATGGTAAAGGAAAAGAACTATTAGGTATGGTGCGCTACACCTATGAATTTTTTCAATAACTTAAAAAATACTTTGCAGATTTAAAACAATTCCTATCTTTGCAATCCCAACGAAAAAAGGGAAGTTCTTATTCAACTGCGGAAGTAGCTCATTTGGTAGAGCACGACCTTGCCAAGGTCGGGGTGGCCGGTTCGAGCCCGGTCTTCCGCTCCATAACGGGATTCCAAACTGTCCAAAGCGGTTTGGAATTTTTGTTTAAAGTTCTTTGTGAATGATTAAATTTACAAAGTACAGGATACCCGGGTGGTGGAACTGGTAGACACGCCGGACTTAAAATCCTGTGGGCTGCAAGGCCCGTACGGGTTCGACTCCCGTCCCGGGTACATACACTTTTAAGAGGCATCACTAACATTGATGCCTCTTTTATTTTAATCACCAATAGAAACATTTCCTCAACCATCCGACGCAGCTGCCCCCATTGAATGTCTTTTTCTCCCCCCGTTTGATCAAACAAGGCTCGCTAGCTTTACAAAAAAAGTTATGCGGAAAATTATCGTTACCGAATTCATCACTCTCGATGGTGTTATCGAGGCGCCTGGCGGCGATGAAACCCCTCACCCTCATGGCGGCTGGCAATCTACATACAGCTCTCCGGAAGCAGGAAAGTACAAGATGGATGAGCTTTCCCGCGTAGATGCCCTGCTGTTGGGCAAAACCACATATGAAGTGTTTGCCGCGTACTGGCCCGGGCAAACCGGCGATGGGTTCGTCAACCCCATCAACCGGATGCCGAAATATGTTGTATCCCGGAGCCTGCAAAAGGCGGAGTGGAACAACAGCCATATCCTTCGCGACGTAGCTAAGGATGTTGCGGCACTGAAGAATACCGATGGTGGCGATATCCTTGTTTATGGAAGCGGTACCCTCGTTAAGGCCCTGCTTCACCACGATCTTATCGACGAGTTGCGGCTGATGGTATATCCCCTCTCGATCGGAGGCGGGTTGAGGCTTTTTGACGACAACCGGGAACTAAAGAAATTCGGACTCAAACAAGCGCGTGCGATCGACAACGGCATTCTTATCCTCGAATATCAGCCGATCAGTTAATTGGATAAATCTTATCCGGCATATGCCAATCTTCCACCGGTGGCTGGACGTGTTCCGGTTCTCTTTAACAGGCAGGAAGCACCAGATACAGCACCCCTCATTCATCTAATTAAAAGTACCTTACCTTCAAATCAAACTAAGAAATGAAGGGATTTATCACGGTATGTCTGATATTGTTGCTACAGAAAGGATTTGCTCAAACCATTGTTTACACTTTTAACAACGGCCAGTTCTTAAGTGAAGAAGAAATAAACCCGTACCTTGAATCGGCACAAAAATCATTGCCGCCCTCTTTTGTGCTAACACCAACCATTTATCATAAAGCAGCTAAAAAAGATACGATCATAAATTACGTGTCATTCAGCCTGAACAAGGAGAAAGCAGGCCAACAAACACCCGCATTTAAATTCTCATACAAACAGGATTCAACTTTTTTACTACTGGATAAAAAGCTCCCGTCTTTCAGATTAAAAATAATTGAAACCCTTATAAGCGAATAAATAATCACTCATCCACTACCCGCACCGTCACTGGCTCACTCACCCCTGAACTCCCTCGCCCATCCCTGTATTGCACCTGCACCGCATATCGGATGGTCTGCCCTTTCTTCCCGGAAAGCAGATCTGTAAAACTACCGGAGGAAGCGTCTGCAGAACGGTACTTCATCATGGGTTCTTCTCCCTGCGCCCGATAGATCACATAAAAGTACTCACCGGTATCTTTATGCTGCCACTTCAACAAAGCCGTTCTGCTTTTTGCATCATACTGCACCGTCAGCGTACGGAGCGGCGGCGGTATCGGGCGGGTGCGGATCATTGCTGATACGGCGGATGAGCGGCCCGATTGCAGGCTGTCTTCATCCACCGCTACCGCACTGTACTGATAGTTCACGAAAGGTTTAACAGTTATATCGGTAATCTGAAAGGTATCCCTGTCGTTATGATGTTTTATATGTTGAATGGGTTCCCAGTCGCCGGCCTCCTTTTTCCGGTATACGATATACTGTACAACGTCATTGCTGGCGCTCTGAATAAAAGCAATCCTAACCGCAGCGGAATCGACATTCACCTGCTGTGTAAGAGGCGGCACCGGCGGTACAATATCCGGCCGGCGCAGTTTCAGCGATGCAGAATAAGCAGAGTTATTGTCATTTTCATCCACTGCTACTACCTTGTACCAGATGTTCTTAGTAAGCGTACGCAGTGGAATACTGTCTGTAAAAACGCTATCTGTCAAAGGCATAGTGGTCACCTGGGCATACACATCTTCCGCGCTGTTGGCGAAGTATACTTTATACCCCTTTATATCTTCTTCTTTATTCCTGTTCCAGGAAAGATGTACCATACCGTTCTTTTCAACACGCCCTGTTAATCCTCCCGGAGCGGCCGGCGGCGTCTTATCCGGCACAATGCCCATACCGGGAAGGGAGGAACTGATGTTTCCGGCCGTATCCACCGCTACCACCATATAAAAATTACTGCCATGCTCATATGCCTGTTCATCCGTATAAGCAATAGTTTCCGGTGCCAGCAGTTTATCCGTCAACGTTAGATAAGGACCTTCTATTTTACGGGCACGGGTAACATAGTATCCTTTAAAGTCTCCTTCCTTTATGGATTTACTCCATTTGACATTTATCTGGCGGCCTTTGACGAACCTGGGCATCTCCAGAACGGGGGCGCCCGGCGGGGTAAGATCGCGACCGGCAACCGTCAGTGTATCGGAATAATCACTCCATTCCGCAAAGGCATCCACTCCGCGAATACGATAGGCATAGGGATAATAGTTCCGGGGCAGACTGTCTATGAACACGTGCTGTTGCTGCAAAAGAGCGAACACCTTTGCTTTGGTACTATCCTTTTTCAGCAGTGCTGAATCCGGCTTACCGGAAAGGAAAGGAGTTTTATTCAACTGTGTAAAACTACGACCGTCATCACTGCGCTCAATATAGAAAGCACTGAAAAGCCCCTCCTGGCTACGGCTCCAATGCAGCTCACTCATTTTGTCTGCTCCCGTAATGGCGGACAATCGCGGCCTGGGCAACTTTTCTTTACCGGTATTCTGTACTAACACGGTACCGGTATCTACCGGCGCCGGCTTTACAGGACCAGCGGGATAAACGCGATAAACGTACACACCGTTCTTCTGCACCTGTTTGTCTGTAAACCGAAGCGCCTGTGCGGCCGCTACCCCGGCGTCGTAGTCCCCCACACGGAGACTAACGGTATAACGATTGGTGAGCACATCTGCCTGATCTTTGATGGCTCCTGCGCCTTGCCGCAGGTTCGTGTTAAAGTTCTTTCCATAGAGGCACTGCGCGGCCATGGCCGCATTCAGGTTATTTTTATTAAAGCCTGCTCGGAATTGCTCGAGTGTAAAGGGTTTTAACGGCGCGCCCGTGACCACTTTCCTTTGTGGATGGCCTGCCTGTGACAGATCAATACGTTCTATCAGGTACCCGGTGTAATTAAGGCTCTGCCATGCCCACGCCGTGGTAGGCGCCCAGCGTAGTACAATGGAATCTCCATAACTCCTGGCTATCACCCTTATCTCTGCCTTATAAACAGGCGGAGACGGCACCATCGATCTTTGCTGCGCCCTCGTGGCCCCAGCCGGCAGCAAGCCTGTCAAAAGCAGGAATATTTGTTTGCGCAGATACATAGCGGCTTCTTTATAACGTAAATGGTTTGACAACCGAGCTACCTTTCATCAGGCCCGCGTTGTAGCGGAAAAGCAGATTCCTGCTTCCCTTGGGATAAGTAGTGTAGCTCATATTTTTCAGTGCATTGATCATGTTCATGGCAGCGGTGTTACTGTACAGGTAATAAAACCGGTTCCACGGCATGGTAATGGATCCGCCAAGGCTATTTGTTGGGAAGGACATGTTATTTGTCCAGCTTTCGAGTTCGTTACGCGCCTGCGTGCCAAGCTGCTGCTGTATCACTGATGCCTGTAACCAGGCGCTGTACCCGAAGCTTTTCAGCAGGTTGAAATCTTCCCGCAGGAACTGTTCCCGGTTCCAGACCATTGTATTAAAGCGGATACCCGTTGAGGTCTGATACATGGCATTGGCTACAGCGGGCAACTGCATCGTATAGCCACCTGCATTCACCTGCATATAGCTACCTGCATTGCCGGCCGGTTTACTGATCTGAATAGCACTGTTATGCACCAGGAACCGCGCGTTTATCTCCCCGCTTTCCTCCCCGCTCAATGGAGCATCAGACGGGAACTGGCTGCAGTCCAGGGTTTTAACGGGACGTAACCAGTCCCTCACCTCCGGCGCTCCCAGGTTAAAGTACACCTGCCAGGCGGCCAGACCGAATACATTGCCGTATATTCCGTCAAAGGATTTATCATTCTGCTGTTGCGAATCCCAGTTAATTACCGGTGAGAATAGCGGTGGATAAGCAGTACCGTTAGGCGCGCTGAATCCTTTTATCTCGTAGGCATCAAATTGTTCCGACGTTATCATATCATTTGTAATCCTGATCTGGTTCCCGCTGGCCCTGGCATTCCAGCCGCCGAATGCATTGATCTTATCCGTAAAGGTGTTGAACTGGCTGGTACGGAAATAAAGTGTATAGACCGGGTGCGGCTGTTCCAGGAGGGCCACATTGGTGGCGCGGGTCTCCCTGATGTTCACATCCACCCCACTTACATTCCGCTTGTTCATTTGTGTTGTGGTACTTACCGCTCCTGCAGGCTGCCCGCGGTTAAATGCCAGCTGCTGTTTTTCGAGCAGGGAAGATTTCGGAACAGACCAGAGCTCCAGTCTGTAAACAGTGTTATTCTTCAGGGCGGGTGGTAACGGGAAGTCGATATTCCTGCCGTCTTCACTCACTTCAAAAGTGGTCTTGACCGTATCCACACCGCCTTTGGGTATGAAATAAGCGTTGTAAGTACGGGTAGCACCTAATCCTTTACCATTATCCGGGAACAGGTTCCGCTGCCACATTTCCATCGTTATCCTCCCTTTTCCGCCGAACTCATTTTTCAACACATACCGCTGATTCTTTATCGGATAAACAAAGGATATCCTGTTCTCCATCAGGGCAGCCGGCTGCTCCCCTGTGGTAAAGCTGAAGGTAGTATCCTGCTGCATGGGTTTGTAGCTGCCTTCTTTATCGTTATAAGGATCTCCCCAGCGGTTATTATAGAATTGTTTTATTGAACAGGACAGGTAAACATCATACTGTGTATGTCCCTCCAGTATCTCTCCCCGCTTCAGTATCACAGATGTATTCCCATTCTCATATTGCGGTGTATAGCTGCTCACCAGCTGCCCTGTTTTACGATTGCGCAGTGTGAAGGAATTGACATAAAAGCGGAAAGTGCGTATCTCCCCGTAAGGCATTTTATCTGTGGGCGGTATATGGATATCAAGATTTTCATCAAACCCGACGTTGGACACTGCATAAGGATAAGCTCCCACATCAGCTTTCGTTCCCGGCCCGCAATCACTGATGATCCTGATATCCCGCAGGGGATCTGGCGTGGGATAGCATTTGTCCCCTATCGTGAAATGCGCGCTGGTATGCACGCTCACCAGCCCGCCGAGCACCTCCTGATCCACCTGCACATATCCGTCCAGCCACGTGGGGTTAGGCAGCCCTCCTGTTAATGCTGCCGCCACAGCGGTTTTCAACAGGGGACATTTGCCATGGTAGAACCATACATCCAGTTCAATACCGATATCTATTCCAAGATAGGCATACAACTCACCGGTGGCATACCAGTTATTCCAACCGGCGCTGTGACCACCGCAACTGAAATCCTGGTCAAATTTTTTCAACGCCAGATCAAATCCAACGATGGCATTACCATCTGCGTAGAGGAATGCCAACTGAAAATGCAGCCGGCCGTCTACCCGCGCACCAAACGCAAATCCTGACCCCGGCGCGTCGTTCAATGCCTGTAGCAGCGATACGATCTGCGGACTGCGCTGCACCCCCAGTCTGGTGATCTCATCCGGCAGATCAGGCAATTGCGGGTTCACGAGCGAGCCCATTTCCACATAAGCGCTGCCTTTCACAACAGCTTCGTAAAGCCCGTTGTTGGGAATATCCAGCAGGGTGAACGTTACACGCTCCTTACCCGGGGCCGGATCCCCTACTTTCATATACCATCCGTCCTGCCCGCTGTGAATACCGAAGGGAACGTCCAGTTTCACTGTTGTGAATTTGCCTTTCAGTTTACCGGTGAAATTGAAATCCTTATTGGGAATATTGTAAGAGATATCAACATGCCCTGTAACAATGGCGTTATCATTTCCGGGTGGATTGGTGAGCACCGCCACATCCCCGGTCAACGCCACACTGTTGAATGCACCATTCAACAATTCTGCGGTAAGCGTTACTTTGGCATTCATGGCTTTGGGCCCGGCGGGATCCACCAATGCCAGCAGCACGGTTGCCCGCAATCCGAATCCCCCGGATTTAGGCACGAATTTGATCCCGGATATAGAGGCGCCAGGCGTAAGGTCGTTGGCTTTACTCTTCGGCTCCAGATGAGCAGGGTCAGGCGGATCGTTCTGCATGACCATATTGTAGTAAGCGCCGCCTCCGAATCCGTTCAATCCTACCATCGCTACCAACGGTACAACTTTTCCAAAAGCAACAGAGCCGTCTATATACCAGTAATTGTAATTATTCACGTTACCGAACTGCGCAGTGGCATCCAGCGCCGCCAGTTTGAAATCAGCGAACACATGTCCTTTGAATCCATCTCCATACACGGGGTCATGACGGTAGAACGTCAACATACCCTCTACTTTTATCGGCCCCACCAGTCCGTTCAGTTGCAATGAATCCAGGTCTACCTGTCCTTTCAGGGCTATCTTGGGTGCCATATTCTGCAGATGCGCGTCCAGCGAGCCGTAAATTGACAGTCTGGTAGCGGCGCTCACTACCGACTGATCACCGAACCCTAATCCTACTTTCAGTTTAAGGCGGATGCCGGCTTTCAGGCTACTCATATCGGTAACATCCATGAAGGGTTCTATCGCTCCGTTTATCGCTACCGGAAATCCTGACACTTTTCCCTGCGAATTATCCCCTGCCGGCGGCTCCTTCATGTCATCTTCCGTGAACCCGGCATGGGGGCCGCCCAGTGCATAGTAAGGTGCCTCTTCTCCCTGAAAAGGCACGAACGCGCCGGATTTTTTGGAAGACATCCCGGCAAACGACCAAGTACCGGCGCTGATCCAGAATTTCTCCTTCTTCGTTTTCATGTCCCTGTTGGCAATACCCAAACTGTCGAACTGCAACGCATCAAACCTGATGGCAGGTGCATCTGACAGGTTAAAACCAATACCGCCGTTCAGTATGGCTGACACTGCTGTTCCATAATTATCCCGCTTCACCTCGAAGGAGGAATTCTTGCTCAGCGTCACATCCGCTTTCCACAGCTCAAACTGCATCTTGTCCGCCGGGTTGATCACAAATTCATATTGCAGGGAATCACTCCCTTTATCCACATGCAGATCCCCGCTGTAATCAAGCCGGGTGCTGCTGACCGGTAACAGGAACTGCCCGGAAATAGTTCCGCTTTTAAAAGTGCTCTGCACCATTACCACGTTGATCTTGCTCAGGGAAAAGGCCCATCCGCCAAGGTTGCCGGTGCTGATATCAATTACATTATTGCCGGAGATATCCGCGCTCAAACCTTTATCATCTATAATGAGGCCGCTTGTGGTAAAGGAAGTACGTTCAGTGCCCTGATTGAATGTTTTAAAATCCTCCGGCAACATCACCTTCAGTTGTTGCATATAAAGCCCTTCAAAAGCATTGCCGGGCTGGGAGCCCGCCTGCGCAGGATATTTGAATCCCGCGGGATTGCTTTTCACGGAGTGATCGTAGAAAACGGCAGAAGGCTGGAAGCTCAACCCCTTCACTCCCTTGATCTGGAAGCGTGGCATATTCACGGTTGCCATCCAGTCGTCCCAATTCACAAAACTGAACTGGATAGCGGCTGTTACCGATCCGGCCTTGATGGTTCCTTTATCATCCTCTGGTACAAGAACGCTCTGCGGGAATGATAATTCTGCGCGTGCCATGATCCTGTCCAGTTTGCCGTTTTTTATATTCAGATAGGTGCCTTTGGCGGTATCTGCTGCGCTGCAGCCTTTGAATTTGAAGTTGATGTTGTCGGCGCCGCTGAAAAGGTTCATATCCCTGTCTTTCGGCAGATAGAGGGTTCCGTTGCTGACAACAACGCCGGTAGGTGCTATGCAGAAATTGGTACCGGCCATGCTCAGCCATCCGTTCGCTTCAGGAATATCCACGCTGGCCACAAGGTTCATATTGGTGCCCCGGGGGGAAAAATTGATGCCCATAATAGCCAGTGTAAGCGGCGTGCCGTCTACTTCCTGCGTCCAGCCCAGTGGCATATCCACCGGCTCATTGCCCAGTATCTGGTCAATCATTTTGGCGCTGGAGTTGATATGTGTTCTGAGGTCGGAGATCGTTTTGTTATCAGCCATACCTACTGCCTGCAGGAGGTTATCTGCTTTGGTCAGCGGGGACCAGGTATAAGTGGTGGGCTCAGTAGTCGTATTCACCAGTCCTTCATACACCTGCTTGTCTGTATTGATCCTGATACTGTCAAAAGTGACGCGCAGCGCTATCCCGTGTCCAAAAGGCTGCCACATCACATAACCATCGCCGCTGTAGGTGCTGCCTTTCTTTTCTATTTTATGCGGATGCAGTTTAAAATCACCGATCTGCAGATCCTGTTCGTTCAGGTCTTCTGTTTTTCCATTGTAGGGAGTTGTGTTTTTAGGTGGTTTGATACCACAGTCTCCGGCAGCCAGACTTACAGACTGCGGCTGGTTATCCGGTTTATCCACGGGCTGCTGCTGCGTTCCATACCGGAAAGTTTCCGGGCGGCTGAAGCCCTGGTTGTCTATCTCCACCATCCCGGAAGCGGGCATACCGTTTGCTTTCACCCGCATCACATATTGCCGGCCCGTCTGCAAAATATGTTTGTACAAATTGGTATCCAGCACAAATGTGGAGGAGGGCAATGCTTTCTTCTGGAACACATAAGGGTTATTGATGGCATCTGTTGGCGTTTGGCCGGACAGTACTTCCTTTATCTCCAGGTCATAGGTGATTCCTCCCGGCAGTATGCCACAGGTGGCGCTGGGAGGCGTCCACGCGAATATAACGGGAGAGCCCGGCGGAATGGTGCTTATACCATCCTGTACCGCCATACCATTCACGGGCTGTGTGATCTGCGGTGCAGCGGCTTTATAGCAGACGTTGAACGTGGTACATCCCAGGTTGGGGTCAGACAAGGGTCTTCCCTGTCCGGACGGATCATATGAATAGGCCACAAAACACAGCCGGTACATCCCTTCCGGCAGTTTATAGTTCACGCCTTCACGAAGTCCGGCCAAAGTGATCCCGTCGAAAAGAATGTTGTGTTCGCTCAAATTACCAAAGGTCTGCTGCAAAAGGTCGTTGGTCAGTACCATCGACTGCATAGGCCCGAGTGTGATAGGTCGTTGGGGTACAAAAGAAGGATTCAGTGATATACTGAAAGGAGTGGGAGAAAGACATTCCACTTTACCTACGATCTTTATCTGTACCGATGCGCCAGATACCGAATTATTCATAACCTGCACATTCAGCCTTCCTCCGGACTGTGCCAGCATCTGGTTGAAATACGGGCTCATGGGCGGGATAATACTGGTGTTGATGGTAACAGGATACTGCTGCTGCCCGTAAGCATTACGGAACAGCAGCATGGCTATCAGCAGGATAATTGTTTCTTTATGACGAAGCAACCGTTTCATCGTACGTATTTTAAGCATGCTAAAAACTGTAGTTGTAGGAGACCCCGCCGGCCAGGTTATTGGTGGTAACGGCATACGGCAACTTATTGATAGCACTGATGATCTTATTGGCGGGCGTGATAACATAGTTGGCAAAGAGCCCCAGGCTGTGGTGTTTCACATGATAGTTCACATTGGCCGAGAAAGTGATATTCCCCTTTGCCTCTCCCAGTGTGTAATGATTAAAAAGATATCCGACCGTGCCCTGCAGCGAAAGGTTCTTCTCTTTCAGCATCTGCGCACCGGCCCCCAGGTTGATCCCCACGGAAGAATAACTGTTGTTGGCCTGCGTATAATTATTATAGAGTCCGCTGAGGGACATATTCAATGACCTTTCTGTCAGATACCAGCCATAGGTAAGCGAAGCGCTCATGTTCTTACTGGCATTGGAAGGTGCTGTGACCACATTCCTGTCATGCAACAGCGAATAATTAATATTTCCGCTGATGCTGTGTGTTTGTGTACCTTTTATAAAATTATAGACCGGCATGAGGCTAAGCTGTAATATCTGCTGATCCAGCCTTGCCGAGTCACGGATATGCGCGGTACCGTCTTTTTGCAGCATCGTGTAGCCGGAAGCACTCACATTCAGATTAAAATGCCGGCTGAGCAATGCGTTCACGCCGATGTTGCCGGTAAAGGTTTCCAGCTCGCTCATGAGTTTCCTGTTCAGATTATTGTGTTGCTGTGCGAGATGCGTGTTGATATTGAGCTTTCCTTTTGCCAGCGCCAGGGTATTGGAAAGCGACAGCATCTGGATGTCGTTGAGCATGTAGGGAGTACCCAATGATTTAAAGTCCGGCTCCACCCTTCTGTACCCTAATGTGGTATTCATATGTTTCAAATGAAGTGCGAGCGTGGTTTGGCCCGCCCATGCGGCAACGCTGCTGGCATTATACGGGAACAGTTTACCTGCCATCTCCACCAGTTTGCTGGTAGTGTCTATACTCACCTTATCCGCTCCGAGGTCCTGCGTAAGACCGCTAATCGCAACATCCGCGGTCCATATCAGCCGGCGGGTGAATGCTATCCTGAGTGAAGCTCCCAGCACGGCATTTTCCTGTGGTCTGGCATTCTGCAATTTATTGATCACCATTGCGGAGCTGCTGTCATCTATCGCATGGAACCAGATAAGATCGAAGTGCGTGGATTCCGTGCCTACACCTGCCTTCACCCCGTAAGCTTTCCGGGAATATTGGGGCATAGCGTACCGGCCGCTGGTGGTATCTTCATTCACGGCCTTGTTCAGCTTCCCGTAAAATGCTCCGAAACGGAACTTTCCCGGGGTCAGTTCAATACCTGCGCCCCTGAAACTCTGGCCGTCAAATGTCAGCGGAGAGAATTGCATGGTACGATACCCCAGATGCAACTTTATCCATTTATAAGAGGGACTGATACCGAATTGCGTGAAGGGCGATGTATAGCTGTTGCTATATTGATTGATCACGAAAGAGAAGGGTAAGGCAATACCGTATAATGTGGGTGTAAAATTTCCGTATAAGCCCCAGGCAAAGGGCGGCTGCGTACTCACCGGTTCATTGGATGTATAAAAGTTGGTTGTGACGCCCACGCTGCCGTGAAAAGTAAAAGGCTGCTGCCGGCCTATGTTGCCAAGGTCCTGCCCCTCCGCGCCAACTGTATAGCAACACAAAAGGAAAATCAGTGCTTTTCTCAGGTATATCAGGTATAGATGAGCCCGCTTAGTAACTATTATTTGTGTGCGATCTGCAGGCTTTTTACGCGGTAAAAGGACCATACTGCTATTGTTCTCATTGGGATTCCCATCATTCTACGCCTCGTCATGCGGAAAATGCCATTCCGAGGAACCTGTGGTGTGCGTAAAATTAGCTCCGCCCGGAGAGGGGGAATAGTAAAAAATCGCAAATTTTTTTTGGGGGGCATAAGGGTGCTGGCGCGATAGATTCAAATCTGATCGAGCCTGAACAATTTGTCCATTTGCCGGAGGTTAACACTTTCGGGGGTCAGACGTTTCATTGCAAAATCCCTCAATGCCACGCCCACCGGATTCTTCCAATGCGCTATCTTCCCAAAGGTCCAGCTGGTATTGACTACATAATGCGCTTTCTTCCTCCTTATTTCAGGATACCTTTCAAATGCTTCCTGCAACGGGTATTTTCCCGCCAGCTCACCCAGCACATAAGCATCTTCAATCGCCTGGCAGGCTCCCTGCCCCAGATTTGGGGTGGTAGCATGAGCAGCGTCACCAACCAGGCAAACATTTTCCTTTGACCATTCCTTTATGGGTTTCAGATCATACAGCGGTGTTCTGATGATGGATGCTTTCTGCGTCTGCTTTATCATCTCTTTCGCCAAAGGATCGAAATCTTCCGCGTACAGCGCAATATCTGCTGCTGCTATCTCCAGTTCGGTATTGATCAATAAATACCAGTAAACGCTATGCCCGCTTATCTGCGCAAAACCAAAACGCTTCCCTTTACCCCACGCTTCAACAACCTCATACTTATATTTTGACGGCAAGCGGAAGTCTAATACCCCCCGCCAGCAGATCTGCCGGGCATCGCGGTATTCATTCCCTGAAAATAACTGCTGCCTCACCTGAGATTTTATGCCGTCGGCACCTATAACGTAATCAGCCAGAACAACCGACCCGTCTTCAAAAGAAAGCGTGTAACCGCCATCCGATTTTTGTATACCATCCAGGCGCCTGTTCATCTCCATGTTACCATGACCGACGGCATCGGCTAATATTTCATGCAGATCTGCCCTGTGGATAGCATGGTTCTGCAATCCGTATTTCTTCTCAAAACCGCTCAAATTAACCTTTGACAATGCGGAAAAGTCGGATTTGGCGATTGTGATCACGTCAACACGGCAGCCTTTTTTATAAATCTCCTGATGCACGCCAAGGCGGCAAAGCACCTGCAGCGCATTATTGGCCATGATGATCCCCGCCCCTACCGCTTTGATCTCAGGCGCGGCTTCATAAAGTTTAAACGGAATATTTGCTTTTTTTAACGCCAGTGCGGTGGTCAGCCCGCCAATTCCTCCGCCTATAATTGCAACGCTCATAATACATGATTTTCATGGCAAAATTAGGTAACAATTGGGCGATCTGTGTTCACTTAAGTTAACAAATTCCAGTGGCAAAGTCAGTTTCCCTGCTGCTGATGCAACATCCTGCGCCGGATCCGGCTCAGCGATTGTGGCGTTATACCTAAGTAAGTGGATATATATTTTTGAGGTATTTTTTGAAGGAGTTCGTGCGATTTGTCCATCAGCCTTTTATAACGCTCTTCCGGTGTATAGAACAGCAGATCATCTAATCTCCGCTTGGCATCCAGGAATACAAAATCCGATATTTTCTTCGAAAAGTGCAGCCAGAATATATCCTTTTCTATCAGTTCTTCCATTCCTTTCCGTTCAAAAAAAAGGACCTCCGTTTTTAAGATGGCTTCAATCGTCAGGTTGGATGGTTTACCAGTGATATAGCTTTCATAATCGCCCAGAAAATCTCCGTTCACCTGCAAAAGGTAACTTATCTCATGCCCATCCTCCGCCACGTGATACGTTCTTACTGCCCCGTCTATAATATACCCCAGCCGGTCAAAAACGCCTCTCGGGGCATCGATCATTTCATTCCTGGAATATATGATCTTAAACGAAACTTCCAGCAGTTCTTCTACTCTGCCCACCGGTATTTGCAATACCCTCGATAAGCTTTCCTTTTGTAAACGGTTCATGATATTACCTGTTCGATCATGAACAAAAGTAACCATCTTCAGAAACCTTTTGCAACAATCGTTTTAATTTACGGCTGACGACAGGATATACCGTACAATCTTCCGTGCATCCGCCACACTCAACGCAGGATGCGGCGTCATGGGAACCTGCCCCCACTTGCCCGATCCGCCGGTTATTACCTTAGCCGCAAGTGCGTTCACACTTGCATCCGAGCGTCCATACTTTTGTAAAATGGATTTATAGGACGGCCCTACCAGTTTTACATCCGGTTTATGACAGGCGTGACAGTCCTGCCGGGAGAGCAATATCTTCCCTTCCACAACGATTGGTTTACCTGGTTTAGCGCCAGTCTCCACACGTTTCCTGGCTACAACGGGCACTACCGTCTCTTTCTTTACAGGTATTGTTTTA
Organism: Chitinophaga niabensis; assembly: GCA_017849435.1. Lineage (GTDB taxonomy): Bacteria > Bacteroidota > Bacteroidia > Chitinophagales > Chitinophagaceae > Chitinophaga > Chitinophaga niabensis_A. The sequence goes on along the minus strand of JAFIGY010000012.1, from coordinate 360,475 downwards.
ACATCCCAATTTTCCAATTCCTCTACCGTGAAAAAACCGGTGCGTGAACGCGTTGCCGCTCTGATCTTTTTTACATCTTCCTGGCTTATTAGCGCAAACCCGCTATTACCGGGTTTGAATCTGTAATGCACGTAACTGAGCACATTGGCGATCCATTCATCGCTGTTGGCAACTCCCAGCGGGGCCATCACATCCGAATAGGTTTTTCCGTTCACCGGGCCGGTTAATCCATGAAGCAAAATACCCACCAGCGCATCTCTGTTACCGGCTCTTTTGGAATTCACCAAAGGAGGCGCGGGCATGGGGTTTCCGCCTATCGAAATTCCCTTGCCATCGTCACCGTGGCAGGTAGCGCAAACCTGTTGAAAGGTTTCCCTGCCTTTCAAAATGATCTTCTTTTCCTCATCCTCCAATCCGGTTAGATTTATACCATACAATCGCTGGCTTCTGTTCTTCCCTACAAGTCCTGCTATATCCTGCAGGCTCTTTTTGTTGACGGCATTGGCCATCAGCCTGTCCAGCAGCTTCTTTGATCCGGTGCCTTCATAATAAGCAAGAGAGGCGGCGAGCTGTGCCTGCACATCATCATCAGGATCGTTCACAACGGCCGATAACAGGTTCACCATGGTTTCATCCTGCTGTTTCAGGAACTGCTCGCTGATGTTTACTGCTGCTTTCCGCACCTGTGCGCTGGTGTCTTTCAATGCAACTTCCAATATGTTCCGGTCAATGGCGTTCAACCCCTCCAGGGTCCACAGGGCGTGAAGCCGGCCCAGGTGGCCCATATTCCCCCTGACCATTTCCTGCAGTGCAGGTACTACTGACTTATCGCCACGCAGGATGAGCTCTTTCTGCGCATTATCCCTCCACCATCCATTGGCATGCGATAAATAGCCAACCAACATTCCTGTTCCCTGCCGGAGCATATCCGGTACCGGACCGGGTTTGAATCCATCGTGCACCAGCCGGTAGATCCTTCCATGCCCGATATTCTTATCCAATCCTCTTTTTAATATCTCCGGCCGGAGATAACTGCCTTCTCTCGTCCAGTTACCTTCCTGGATGATCCCCCGGTGCATGTCAACGATGTATAAACAGCCATCAGGACCGGTAGTGGTATTTACCGGCCGGAAATTCATGTCTGTGGAAACAATGAACTCCTCCTGCTGATAGGCATTCTTTAATACTTTTACTCCGTTACGGCTGGTGACTTTGGCCCTTCTTATCAAACGTCCTACCGGCTCACAGATCAGGAGGTCTCCCTTCAGATCGTCCGGCAAAGCCGTTCCTCTGAAAATGGACTGTCCACAGCATCCTGTGAAGTGATTAAGAGTGCTGTCCGGCCGCAACCTCACCTTACCGCCTTGTACATCGGGTGTGGCAATCACAGGCCAGACTGCATTAAAATCCTCATCGAGTTGTTCTGATACATCATATCGTCCATAGAACGGATTGATCTGAAAGCCATAAGCCGGCACTTCTCCGCCAGCCGAGGAAAAATACAGTCTTCCGTAATCATCATTTCCTACTCCCCACTGACCGCTGCCGGTGAACATCGTATCCGCCGTCAGCCTGTTGTTGGCATAACGATACCGGAGATTCTCATATGTTACATAGATACGGTTGTCAATATTCCAGATCAGTCCGCTGCGTTGATGTTCCAGATTACCGGTATGCCGTGTGCTGTTACCGAACACCTGCACTTTTTTATCCGCTTTTCCATCATTGTCTACATCCTCATACGCCCAGATATTGTTCGTGTAAGTTTCGCTCACCAAAAGCTTCTTCCCCACACAAAGCATCATCCGTGGAAGCAGGAGGCTGTCGATATACACTGTACTTTTATCCATCACGCCATCGCCGTTGGTATCTTCGAGCAGGGTGATCCTTGATACCGGAATATTTTCGTTAGTACCGTTCACATCCTGCATATAGGTACGCATTTCTGACACGAACATACGGCCATTACCATCCCATACGATCGCTACCGGCTCCTTGATCATCGGCTCGCTGGCAACCAATTGCAGATGATATCCTTTAGGAAGATAAATGGAACCGAGACTTTCCTGCGGAGAAAGGTAGGTGCCATCGGGGTTGGTCCGTACAATGATCCTGCCGGCAGCATCCCTCGGGAGAGCAGGCTGCTCGGGAACCGGGGTGGTGGCCACCTTATTGTTACGGGTAACGGTACAGTGGTATACGAATAATGAAAATGTGATGAGCAAAAAGGGGATGGTAAGGCTTCTTTTCATATGTAATTATGTAGGAACCTTCAAATATCTAAAAGCCGCCGCTGAATAAAAACAACAATATTTGTAATTTTTAATCCAATATTGACTATTTCCTTCTTACACCCTGCTACAAAAAAATAGGGCAGCAAGAATGCTGCCCTGCGTTTGCTCAATCTGAACTTACTACGCTATTTCAAAACAATTTTCCGGATTGCCTTATTACCGCCGTCGAGGAGATAGATGTTGCCATCTTTATCCACACAGAGGTTCTGCGCCTGCTGGAATAATGCTTCTTTCAGCGTACCGTCCTTATAACCCCCTTTAAATGGTATAAAAGTTCCCTGAGCGCCGGTAATGGTGGTCACCTCACCCCCGGGCGTAACCATCCGCACGGCGCGGTTCATGTCATCATGAAAATAGATATTGCCGGTTGTAGGATCGAGCGCAACGCCCATGGGTGAGCCCAACCGGGCCATGCTCCCCTGTCCGTCCGCAAAACCTTCCTGGAAAACCGCTCCTGCCAGGTAGCTATAGCTGCCCGTTTCGCTGACCCTGGCGATGTACGGGCTGTAAAAGTCCCCACCTCCGAAGTAAAGGACGCCACTGGCATCTATGGTCATCTGGTAAGGAATGGACTGGGATCCGTTGCCAATGCGGGTAGTAGCGCCGTTGGATTCAACGCGGAAAACACCCTGGTACATCATCGACACATACAGTGTACCGCTCCTGCTCACACAAAGACCACCCGGGATCCGCCCGGATATGGACCAAACGGTGGATACATCACCGGCCGGCGTAACCTTCCGCACGTAGCTGCGTTGAGCACCCCCATCCACCACGTAGATATTGTCCTGTGCATCTATGGCCAGGGAACGTGGTCCTTCCAGCATGGCGGTTGTTCCGTTCGCATCCCTGTAACCCGCTGTACCGCCTGCATTACCGACGAACGGAACCTGTGTGCCATCTGGCAGGAACTTCAATAACTGGTTGTTATCTGTTACATAGATATTCCCGCGACTATCGACAGTAATGCCCTCAGGCCACCTGAACAGTCCTGTAGTGGGCCCTCCCGCCAATGTGATCACGCCTGCTTTCCTGAATACAGGGCCGGTGGCTTTAAGGCTGCCTACCTGTACATCCAGCGTGCCGGTGGTAAAACCGGCTGGTAAGGTAACGGTCAACGTAGTGGCCGCAGCACTCTTCACCGTAACGGGCGCACCATTGATGGTCACCTGGTTATCTGTGAGATTTGTGCTGAATCCAACGCCGGTGATAATCACCTCTGTTCCCTCCAAACCATTGTCAGGCGCCAGCTTCATGATACCAAGGCTTTGTTCCTTAAATACGGGGCCCATCGTGGTTTGACCATTCACCGTCACTTTCATATTCCCGGTTCCGGCGCCTGCAGGTACTGTTACCACCAGTTGCTTTTCCGCGACGGTTTTGATGGTTGCTTTCACACCGTTAAACAATATTTCATTCTCGTCCGTCAACCCGCTGAAATTGCTGCCGGAGATAGTCACCTCCTGCCCCGCCGGCCCACTCAAAGGCGCCACCGTTTGCAACACCGGAGGAGGAATGACGGTGAACACGGGGCCAACCGTTTTCTGTCCATTAATGGTTACGCTTAAAGGTCCTGTGCGCACATCGTTTTTTATATCCGCCACAATCTCTGTACCCGTGGCGCTTACAACGCTCAGCAACGTTCCGTTCACATCCACGGTATTATCCGCTGCCACCGCCGGGAACCCTTCCCCGGTGATGACAACACGTGTGCCTTTGCCCCCTTTGAGCGGTTTGATGCTGTTGATCTGCTGGAAAATGAAACCCGGTCCTGTCACGGATTTACCGTCCACCGTCACTTTCACAGGGCCGCTGCCTGCATTGGCAGGAACGGCCGCGATCAGCAGGGTATCGTTCAGGCTGGTAACGGTAGCGGCTATACCGTTTATGGTCACCGCGGCAGGACCTTTAAGGCTGGAAAATCCTTCGCCCCGGATGCTCACGTTGGTACCGGCGGGACCGTTACCCGGACTCACTCCTTTCATGGTAAGGTCCTGGTACGTATAGTTCCCCGCTCCCGCCTGTTCATTCTCCAGTTTAACCGTTACCGTTCCGGTAGTACCTTTCTCCGGCGCCAATACCACCATCACCGTATCTTTCACATCCACCACCGTGGCATCCGCCCCGGAAAAACTTACTTTGACGTCCCTGTTAAAACCGCGCCCCTCGATAGTCACAATGGTTCCGGCCTTTCCGCTGTTTGGCCAGATGTGTTTTACCGACAGCGGCACTTTCAGGTCTTTTTTATCGTCTTTCCTGCAACCGGCTGTTATTACGAACAGCGCGAGGATCAAGTATATAATTTTCTTCATCATCATTCAATTTGATTAAAATGAATACCGCAGCCCCATCTGCATCTGCGCCCGTGAGCTGAAGAAGTCAATGGAATAAGGTTTTCCCGGATCGTCATACGTATAAACAGGATAATTGCCGGGGTTTTGCCGTGCGGGGAACGCCGATGTTAAACCTACGCTGGCAGTAGAGTTGAACGTGTTGGGAGAGAAATACGCCTTTTGCCCGGTGAGATTGATCACATCCACCGTTAACGTAATAAAATTCTTCCCGGGGAAATGGAACTCCTGTGCGAAATGCAGGTCCGCCTGTATATTCCAGGGTGTGCGGCCGGTGTTCCGCTCGGTGAACTGTCCCCTTCTGCCACGGAGGTATTGATCGTTATCCACATACCGGTTGAAAGCATCCGCCTGCTCCGTTGCTGTAACAAGGCGGCCGGCTTTGTTGGTGTAATCCTGGAAGAAACGGATTGCCTCTGCCGCCTGCGGGATGTACAACAGGCTCACCTGCTGGGGCAGGCCCTGTATGCTGTTATTGACGATACCATAGGTATAGGGACTGCCGGACTGTGCCGTTGCAAAAAGACTGATATTACTGATCCAGCGGTCATTCCAAATTTTTCTCCAATACAAGGACGATACGATGCGATGCCGGATATCGAAATTGGACCAGGCCAGGTCCGGATTATTCGGATGCAATGCCTGATTCAGCTGCCAGTTACTCTCCATGGAGTTACGAATACCGTTGGATACATCTTTGGATTCCCCGAAAGTATAAGCTACAGAAGCATTCAGACCAAAAGGGAAATTACGTGTAATCGTTGCCGTTAAGCTATACCGGTATCCTTTCCGGGTGTTCCCCAGTTCGTAAGCATTGGAGAAATGCGGATCCACTGTGCCGCCGAAAACCGGCTGCCCGCGGGATGTGTCATAGCCATAATAGCGCGGATCGTCTTTGATGTTCACCTGCCGGAAGATCACATCTTTGAGCGTTTTCGTGAAGATCCCCTCGAGGCTGAATTTATACCCGTTCCGCGTGGTGTAATCCACCGCCAGACTGCTGCGCCATACCTGCGGCATTACAAAACCGTTATCCAGCACATCTGCCTGTGTTTTACCGGTGTACCGGCCATGAATATCTGCGCCATTGTCTTTGATAAAATCCGCAATTCCGTTCGGACCGGGGCGCAAGGGATCGGAACCGGGCACAAACACTTTGGCATCGGCTTTCTGATCAAATGAACCGTAATTGATGCCGTTGTTGTAATAAGCATAGGCCAGCCATGCGAAAGGGATACGACCGGTGAACATGCCGGTACCGCCCCGCAGGATGAGGCTTTGATCACCTTTCCAGTCGAACCGGAAACCCAGTCTGGGTGAGAGTTGCACACGGTTGAGGTAATCGTTGTTAATACGATTCAACGGTGTATAGGTATACGTGTTACCAAAATAATCATCCGTGAGGGCGTTGCGGGTGAACTCACTCAGCGCAGGTTTGGAGGGCAGCATGGTATAATCCGCCCTCAAACCCGGCATCAGTTTTAGTTTATCCGTCATCTGTATTTCATCCTGCAGATAGAGGCTGAGCATGTTCACGTTGAACTTCGCTTCCGGGTGCGCCAGTATATGATCCCGGTCGTTATTCGAAAAATTGTAGCTCCCTCTTACACGATAAGGTTTGTTATCGATATAGTCTTCTATGTTCAGGTAGTCCACACGGCCGTTCCAGCTGTTCACAAAACCGTAGTCGATCTGGTACAGCTCGTTGTGCGTGCCGGCGAGGATGGTGTGTTTGCCTTTACGGATCGTAAAGTTATCCGTGATCTCGATGGTACGTTGTTTCATGTTGAAGATGGATGCCTCACGATCGGTACCGAAATAAATGGTTGTACCCGGCGTGCGCCCCATCACCTGCACCTGCGGAAGCGCCGGATTGGAGAAAGGATCGCGGCGATCGTTCACGGCCGTGTAGCCGGCAATGAAACTGTTAGATAACCGGTTGTTCAACCTGGACCGTAATTCCAGTACGGTAGAGCTCTGGTTATTCACCTGCTCATAGGCCATGCTGCTGAAGCGGAAATCCTGCTGGTCCCTGTCCATATTCACGGCTTTGGAGCGGATGGTGTTGTTGCGGATAGACAGCTGGTTCCTGTCGTTGATGTTCCAGTCAAGGCGGTTGAAGAATTTCACGGATTGGGAAGTGGTATTATACGCTCCTGCCGTACCCGGATCAAAATCCTTTCCATATCTCGCCATGGTGGCATTCCGGATATCCTCCGCGTCCTTTACACTCAGTATGCCCGCTGTTTCCGCCATACCGGCCATCAGTTGCGCGGGATCCTGCCTGCGGGTGATCTCTTCATTGGTAAAGAAGAACAGTTTATTCTTCATGATCGGAAAACCGATGCGGGCTCCGGCCTGATAGTCGTAAAAATCCGCATTCATTTTACCGGACACCCCCTTTCCCGTAATCGCCGCATTCCGCCCGAATCCATACACGGAACCCGTTACCACATTCGTACCGCTACGGGTCACGGCATTCACGCTGCCGCCGGTAAAATTCCCAATCTTTACGTCAAAGGGCGCAAGGTATACCTGCATATCCTCGATCGCGTCGAGGGACACAGGATTGGTGCGGGTGCTGGAGCCCGGCATGCCGGAGCTGCCGGTGATGCCGCCCAGCGAAGGGCTGAAGCCGATCGCATCGTTATTGACTGCGCCGTCTATTGTTACGTTGTTATACCGGAAGTTGGTACCGGCGAAAGAATTGTCCTTCGAGCCTTGCGGTACCAGGCGGGTAACATCCTGGATGCTGCGGGAAACGGTGGGCATATTCGCCACCTGAACACGACTGATGTTTTGGCCCGCCCCGGAAACATTCGCCTGCGGCGCTGTTTTGGCTCCTTTGATCACCACTTCCGAGAGCTGTTTCCCGGAGGCCGTCAGCAGGAAGTTCAGCTGCAAGGGCTCTCCCAGGCGTATCGTGAGCTGTTCCCGTTGCTGTGTTTCCATGCCCATCATGGATACTGTGAGGCGGTAAGGCCCGCCGATCCGCAAGCCGGGCAGGTAATAACGGCCGGTGGCATCCGTTACCGTACCGTACTTTGTACCGGAGGGTTCATGTACGGCTATTACAGTAGCGCCGATCTGCACTTCTTTTTTATCATCCGTCACCCTGCCGCTTAGCGTACCGTTTGTTTCCTGCGCCCTGACCTGCAAGGTTGCGAGTAAAAGTATGAGGTAAAAAATTCGCTTCATCATTAATAGGTTTTATTGGTTCTCTTTCAGCATCTGGTCCGCAATATGCAATACGCCGTTCCCCGCCAGTACATTCTCCTTCACGATATTGATCGTGTTGAGGTTCCCTGATCCCTGCAGGGTGATGCCCGTATACCCTGTACCATCTTTTCTCAACCGGATAATGATGTTGTTGCCATTGCGCATTGCCTGCTGGCTTATATCCGTGGCATCTGTGGTGAGGATGTAGTCATAAATAAACTTTCGGCCGGGGAAGAAAGTGTAATCCAGCAGCTTCCGGAGCACGGCCGGGTCCGTTCTGTTGATGCTGTCCGCAGACGGAAACCCTATTGCGCGGAAAGCATTATTGGAAGGCGCGAACATCGTGTACGGCCCTGCTTCCGCCAGCAAGCCTTTCATGCCGGCCTGCTGGAATGCCACGTTCAGAAAGGTGAGCGAGGTATCGGCCGCGATGGCATCCGTGAGGTAGTTGTGCAGTAAGGGTTTCAATACAGCATTCATGACCTGTATCAAACCGTTCCCCGCAGGCATGTTATATACCAGCACGCGGTTCCCGTTCACGGTGAGTACGGTATCTTTGTTCTTCACCCAGCGCGTCACATACATTTTGGCGCCTGCATCCGTCCTGATCTCCTGGTTAAAAGCGTAGGGCAGCTTATTCAGCTCCCATACGCCGCTGAGGATGTGATAATCGATCATACTGTTCAGCGTGGAGGCGCTTTCCTTCAGTATTTGTAAACTGGTGCCATATCCTGCTTTCGCAAAGGCATTGTTATCCGGCACCAGCGCCGTATAAGGTCCTGCCTGCGAGAGTTTCCGGGTATGGCCGGTGCGTTGGATGGCCGTATTGAAAATTGAAAAGTTGAAAGGATTATCCGCCACCACATAAGTGATACGGTTTGTTTCCGAAGGATCGTTTGCCGGCTTATCATCCTTTTTACAGGCGATGATCAACAGCATACATATACCTGTGTAGAATATCTTCTTCATGTTCTTTTTTATTGAATGAATAATCCATCATCCACTACATGGATCACGCCGTTCAGTACCAGGATGTCCTGCTCCTTCAATGGCAGGGGTTTTGCCGTTGACTTAAAGGAGCGGACCATCACGCTGCCGTTATTATTGGAAAACTCCAGCGGCAGGTAAAGCGGTGGTTCGCTGTACCTGCGGCCCGGCCGGAAGAGCATTCCGCTCAGATACTGATTGGAGAGCAACTCATTCGTGAAATAAACAGGATTGGATGTTTCCCCGGAATAATTGTACAATATCGAACCGCCGGAGAAATTCATCCGGTTGGGCATCAACAGCGTATCCAGCGAAGTGACGGGATACACGTAATAGTAGTTTTGGTCGTAAGTGGGATACCCAAGGGGGAGGGAGCGGCTGAGATACTTCCGGAGATCATCCACCGTATAGAACCCCTGCTTATGAAATGCGTTATTGGTGGGAGCGAACAGGGTGAACTGCCCACGCATATAAGGCGCGGGGGTGAACATCATCACGTTGTTCCGGCCGGTATTCCAGGAGCTGTTATCCATGTAAACGCTGTCATTCAGGCGGCTGGCTTCCAGGTAAAGGCTAAAGCGCGGATCGGCCGACAAGTATTGCAGCATATCCATCTTCGGCATCGGCACCATTTTATCCAGCGGATAGATGGTGGCATTGGCAGCCTCCACAGCGGTTCCCCATTTACTGACAGGCCGGCCGTTTACAAAGAGACTGTCTTTATACACCCCGATAAACAACGTGTAACTATAAAGCTCGGTGTTCGAAAATTTAGGGATGGTAGCGGACTTGAGCAGGGTACCTATCGCCATATTCCCTTTGTATACGGGAAGGCTCGCAGATGCGGTACGGCCTTTAACGGTGTAGTAAGAAAGCAGGGTATCCAGGTCCGCGGGGGCGGACTGGTTGATCTTGTCCAGCGTCCAGCCGCCGTCTGCGAAAGCCTTGTCCGTCGGAATGAACAAGGTGAATGCATTGGCGCCGGTTTTTGCCAGTTTTTTATCCATCTCTGCTCTTTTCCAGGCAGCCTTGAATAAAGTATAGGGAGATTTTTCCAATGTGGCCTTGAGGTCTGCAACAGGACCGTCGTATGGAACCGGCTCCCCTACCGGGTATGGAGCAATATCCTGCTTGCGGCAGGCGACTATTGCCAGTATACAGAATGCGAGTATTCGTATGCGCATGTGATCAGTTTTATTTTTTCAACAATTGAGGATACAACAGCAGATCATCAATGAAATGCACCACTCCGTTGGATGCGGTATGATCTGCTCCTATCGGTAACCCGCCAGCGAAATGGACGGACCGTGGTCCGTATACCCCGGCATACTTCCCCACTTCGTTCACGGATATCTCCGAGAAGTCCTGCAATGTCCATTGGTTCATATAGGCAGAGGGCTTCAGCTGGAAACGCCCCAGCTGTACGAGTGTGCTGGCATCTCCCATATCCGAATTGAGTTGCGCCCAATCCGTAGAGAAGATCATTTTGGGCCCCAGCTTCAGCGGGTAAACGCCAAACGCGCTCTCATCGAATTTTTCCGGTTGCATACGGCTGATGCTATCTGCTGTCAGCTTGTACTTGCGGAAAACTTTGTTACCGGGAACAAAAATTGTATAGGGCCCCTTTCCACCTAATCCATCCCAAAGTTTGAATTGCTTCATGGCCTGTACGAAGAGGGAAAGACTCGTATCTGCCTGCAACATTTCCTGCACCGTTACCGGCTCATACCGCAACGGCTTACGGATCACATGTACCACACCATTGAGCAACGGCACGTTCCGTCTGGCGTCTTTGTAGATCATCGATCCGTTCACAAAAGCATTCCTGTTCTCGGGCGGTGTGCTGTTAAGGAATAATATGTTATTGATGGAGACGATGGCATTAGCGCCCGCCAGCGTGCGAAGCCTGCTTCCCATTTGCAGCGGGAATTCCGAAATATATGTGCGGCCGTAAAGGACATGATATTTCAGCGCAAACCGCAGGCTGTCTGTATTCAGTTTATCGAAATCTTCCGGCTGGAGTATCCCGATATCGTTGAACGCTTTATTGTCCGGCGCCAGAAAAGTGAACGGACCGGGCTGGTTCAGACTGTCCAGCAGATTGGCCTTTTTCAGCGCGGCGGCCAGCAGGGAGAAATCGTAGTTATTCCGCACAAAATCGCCCATGGAACGAAGGGTGGTGGTTTTGTCTACGGGCGGCGTCAGATTGTCTTTCCTACAGCCTGCCAAAAGCAGGATGGCAAACAGGAAGATGACGGATCGTGTATAATATCGCATCGTATGTTTTTTAGTAAACAGGAGGTTCATATTTCCGCTGAATAGTGGTGAGGAAAAATTTACCGTTGATGTATTCTATGGTATTAACGGTGGCAAAGGAGCGGTTGGAATATTTCCCTGACCGCCCTGTTACCACCATGCCTGTATTCATATCTGCCGTGATGGAGAAGGCGAAAGCAGGGCGTTGCGGCCCGATGTTCAGTTCTGTGAATAAACCGCCTGATTCTTCCAGCTGCCAGAAGGGATTGCTCAGCGGCGAATATCCGGGCAGCAGGAAAGTGAATACCTGGTTGGCTTTCCCCGCAAATATCCTGTTGGAGCTGGTATCCGGGAAGAGCGGGAAGCTGTAGTAAGGTTGCACAACAGGTTCCTGCGAGCGGATCATGGAGCCCATCAGGTTGCCGGTAAACCCGGGGATCTTGCTGATCTCCCCGGTGCTGCTGTACTTTACCAAAGTCGCATATACATTCATCGTGTCCCTGATCTTTAAATTATAAGCATTCGCCCTGTTCTCCGGATCTATCTTTCCGTACCGGAAAAACCCTTTGGAGCTGAGATTGTAAAAATTCACATACACCAGCGAATCGGAGATCGGCTGCTTCACGAAGGTTTCATTCCGCACATAAATGCCGGGGGTTTTGTTGATCGCTTCCTGTTCCAGCACATGGATCGTATAAACTTCCTGTGCCTGGAGATCGAGTATGGTATCGATCAGTTTGTATCTCCGCCAGTCTTTTTCCAGATCGAAAAATGGTACGGTACTGAGCGGCCTGCTGAAGAACATCACGCGGTGCTTGCCGGAAGATATCTGGGCCCAGCTGGAAAGGTCGTATCCATTCAGAATGGGTCCTGCCAATACCTTGGCCGTACCGGGATATTCCGTTTGAAAAACAGCGGTATTGCCGGCATCCGGATAAGGTCTGGACCAGGCCAGCCTTTTATCAAGAAAATCCCCGGTGATGGCAGCCTTCACAGGAATACCCTCTGCATCCAGCTCGGGGTCTACGAGGAAAGTGAGGAACGGTTGCGGTGCGTCTTTGTTATCAACGGTGATCTTATAGTCCAGGCAATTGAACACCCGGATGTAAGCAGGTTCGTTGACGGTTGTATAGTCCGTTTTACGGCAACCAGCGCCGCAAACGGCCAGCAGTGCAAGAAAAAATATAAATCTGTTGTACATATGCGGTGCTATTTGTTATGCTTGATGACGATCAGCCTGGCCGTGGCTTTTGTATTGCCCACTAATGCCACGGTATAATATCCTCCTTCGCTGAAGGGCAATCCGTTCCTGTAAAGCGCAGGATTGGCAATGAAGGCCTGGCTTTTCAGCGGCTTTATCTCCCGAAGCCAATCGCCGGGCAATACGTTGGGCTGTGATGCATAAGCCAGGATGGATGCATAGAAATTGACGTCGAGGGCTGCGAAAGCAGATGTTGTAACGGGAACGCCATACCGGATGTGCTGTGTGGCAGCAGGATATTGATAGAACGAACGGCCATCGTCCTGCGTGAAAGTCACCTCCGGCAATTCCGGGCAGAAGTTCAGGCAGCGGATGAAGAAGGGATAATCCCATTTGATGGAATTGTACGTGCCGTCGTCCCCCATCTTTCCGTTGTTTAATATTCCGCTCAGGTTATTGGCCGCCATGCAAACGGCGGTTTCTCCGGCTTTCGTTTTGTACACCCATGCCGTCAGGTTATCCCCTGGCGAAAGCTGGAAGCTCTTCTCTGCTAATGTATTCCCTTTCCCGTCCGTTACTTTCAGTGTATGCGTTCCTGTTACCAACCGTTCATATTCCGTGGAGGCTGTAAAAGCCAGCACATCCTTCAGCGGTTGTTCATCTACGGTTATCTTCATTTCTGTTCCTTCGATTACATTCACTGCCTGCAAACGGGCATAGGCGATATTCTGCGGTTCGTAGTCGGTGATAATGCGGAAGCTGTTGAAATTCATATTGGCCGTTTCACCGCCACCGGCACCGCCGCCGGTCGGGAACTCGAAGCCGTAATAAGATGCAACGGCAATGGTGTAAACACCGCCTGGCTGAAAGGTTTTGACCGGAGCATAGACCAGTTTTGAATCAACAAACCCGGTAGTGAACGGATTGGCCCTGCCGCCGGATACCTGTAGGGTACCCGTTTTCGGGTTGAGCACATTCAGGAAAGCGCTGCCGCCTATCACACCCGGTACCTGCCGGCCATCCGCCGTCAATACGCGCAGCTGGTATGTACCGAAAGGCAGTTCAGCATAACCGGAATACTTACCGGGCGCCACATTGCCGATCCCGGTTACCGGCGTACCGTCCGCCAGGGTCAACCCCATTGCGCCATACATCACATCATCATTGGAAGAAAGATTAAGCAGGCGTACTTTGAAGTACTGGGGATTGACCGGTGACGAAACGGAACGCGGCACCTCCACGAGGGTATCAGCAAACCCTCCGGTGTTAGGCGTCAACAACGTATAGTAGTAGTCGTTAGGATGATTAAAATCGTCTTTCGCCCTGAACGGCCTGGTCAACCCGATCGACATCTTCCGGCTGAAAGCGGCGAACCGGATACTATCTACATAACCCTGCACATTTACAAATTGCTGGGGAATGGTGTAGGTCAGGCCCATGCGGCCATTCTCGGGAAAATACCTCGTGCCCCTGGTCGTGAACTCGTCATAATTACCTTCTATGTTGGGCAGCCCAAAAGCGGTGAGCTTTTCGCCGTTCACCATCAGTTCCGTGGCTCCCCGGAAGTTCACGATGCGGACGCTGGAAGCGGCATCGGCGTTAGGGTTCACGCGGTTGTCATAAGAAAAATCAGTTTTCTTTACACAGCCGGTGAACAGTATGAACGATAAAATATAAAACAGGATGCGGTTCATATCTTTTGATTAGCGTATTAAAAAGAGTAAGTCAATCCTACCATCACCTCAGCCCCCCGTTTATAGCTCCTCCGCACATATTTCTGTCCGTAGTACTTACCGCCGGTGTTCGGGTTGGCATATACTTCTTCCAGTGGCTGATCGAGGATATTCTTTACATATCCTTTCAATTGCAGCCGTTTCACAAGTTGCTGGCTGAACACAATATCCAGCACGGGGTTTGGGCGCGTGTAGAGGTCCGGCGTACCATCGAGGTTTACCTGTATCAATCTTTCACCTACCATATTAAAAGTGGCGGTAATGTCCGTTCCATTCAGCGGGTGGTTGTAATTCAGGTATATGTTGATGGAATAAGGTGCCTGTTCAAAAAGCGGGCTGTTGGAAGGTGCGCGGCGGTCAATCGACTGGGAAGCGATCATGCGTTCTTTCGTTTTTTTGATCTCGCTTTGCGCCAGCAGCAGGTTCGATCCCAGGTTGAAACGTTTCAGGGAAGACCACAACAGGCCCAGGTTCTTCACTACTTCCAATTCTATCCCATACACCCGGCCTTTATTGGGATCGTTCTGGAATTCGATGGCAGGGAATTCCGGGAAACGGGCATCCAGGCCCTGAGAATTCTGCTTATAGACTTTCGTTAACTGGTTGTTGATCTCTTTATAAAAAACGGAAGCAGACAACACCTCTCCGGATGCGGGGAACCATTCCCAGCGAAAGTCATAGCTGGTGGTCGTCTGGTTACGGAGTTTCGGATTCCCTACCACCAGTGCAAACTGGAACGGATCGAAATCAAAAACGTTCGTCAGCTCACGCAACTCGGGACGTGCCAGGGTATTGCTGTAGCCCAGGCGGAAGTTCATTTTTTTATTGAACGTATACGTAAGGTTGGCGGAATAGTAGGGTGTATAATCCGTTTTGTATATCGAGTTGGGTTCCGTGAAAACGAGGTTCACTTTCTTCCCATCCTTGTCCGGCGTGGTGATGTTCGGATCGAGGAATACGCCGGATGTATCCACGGCTGCCTGTATATCCGTCAGCTCAAAGCGGGCGCCGCCGGTGAGGCGCAGGTTCTCTGCCAGACGAAGGTCCAGCATGCCATAGAAAGCACGGGTCTCATAATACCCTTTGTAGTTATTCGGAGATTTCTGCGTGTTGTACAGAAAACCACCGATCCTGGGCGCCCCTTCACCGGGATAAGCGGATGGAGGCCGCATACCAATGCGATCGTACCCTACCAGGCGATCCAGGTTCCCGTTTACTTCATACAATGGCAGGGTCTTGTTGTCCGTGTAATTAGAGCCGGGAAGGAAAAGCACGTTCTCCGTGAATTCCCGGCGGCGGTGCAGGTAATTCACCCCTGTTTTGAATTCCTGTTTCAAACTTCCCACCCGGAAAGGAATGGCCAGATCCGCCTTGTAGTTATAGTTCGTTTCCTTCAGATGCCGGAACCGGCGGCCATTTGGATCCGCCTGGATAATGCCGTACGGGCCATAACCGTTCACGTAGCCAGACATCAGTGAATACAAACTCGGAGAGTACACATAGTCCGGCGCTGCCAACGGGTCGGAAGAGGGCTTCAGGTAAGCGCCGCCGTTCACCGGCCTGTAATCCACGAGGTTCACAAAACGATAATCCGGATCATCCTGTTCAGAGGAAGA
This sequence comes from Chitinophaga niabensis, assembly GCA_017849435.1. GTDB lineage: Bacteria > Bacteroidota > Bacteroidia > Chitinophagales > Chitinophagaceae > Chitinophaga > Chitinophaga niabensis_A. The sequence continues at coordinate 344,818 of JAFIGY010000012.1, read as the reverse complement.
AGAAGCCATGTTGTAGCTCAGCCTTGGTGAATACTCCCCCTGCAATAGCTTATGCTCTCCCTGCAGGTTAAAGGTGTTCAGGCTGCGATAGCTCTGCTTCAGCGAGTAGACGATGTTGGATACCGTACCCGGCATACCAGTGTATTCATAAGCGCCATACAGATTGCTGGCCCTCGTTTCCGTACCACGACTTCCCAAATACTGTAAACTGATCTCGTGCCGCGGGTTAAAGCGATATGCAAGGCCGCCGAGGAAACCATAGTTCATCGTTTCCGTGCCGGTGTTTTCTTTATACCGCAGGTACTTCCCCAGGAAAATATTGTTCGGTGTGATATAGTTCGGGATGATACGCGGACTGTACACCTGCGGGTTGCCGGTCAACACTCCCTGATAGATGCTCCACTGGGTAAGGTCACCGCCATAGATATCCGTTGTTCTCCGGTAATAGTTCGCTGCGGCGATCACACCCACCTGGTGTTTTTTGAACACGGAGAAATTATTGCCATAGCTGATGGAATAGATCTGGTTCAGGGGAGCGGATTTGTAGCGGGTAGTGAGCACCGGGTCAAACTGATGCATGATGTTGTTGATGCGATTGGCTTCTGCGAGCAGGGCCGGGTCGTTCCGGCTATTCGCGATCTTTTGCTGTACCTCCTGGAGGCCCTCCGGGTACTGGCGGGAGAGTTCGCGGAATTCGGGGCTCAGGCCTTTTGTTTTGACTTTCTGGCCGAGGAAGCCTGTTTCACTGTTATAGTAACTGTTCACCTTTCCACCAAAACCTACCTGTGTATTAAACCCTGCCTGTACAGTAATGCTCAATGCCTGTTTTTCGGGGATGGATTTTGTTTTCAGTTCCACAATGCCCGCTGAGGCATCGGCAGGTTTATCCGGCGTGGTGCTTTTAAACACAGTGATGTTATCCAGCAGGCCGGCAGGGATCAGGTCCAGGGGGATGGTGCTGCGATCGGGATCGGAGGAGGCCAGCCGCACGCCATTCAATTGTCCGATTACGCTACGATCTCCCAGCCCGCGGATCGCCACGTATTTATCATCTGTGATCGTTACCCCGGAAACCCGTTGCAGTGCCTGTGTGGTTGTGATGCTCGCTGTTTTTTCGATGTTCTGCGCGGAGATCCCGTCAGAGATGATCGCTGCATTCTTCCGGTCGTTCAGCAATGCCGCTTCCGTATTGGTACGGCGGCGGGCTTCCACGGTAACGCCGCCCAGCGTTTTACTGTCCTGCTTCAACCGGATCGCAAATGTTTCATGATCCCCGGCTTTCACCATCTGGGTGGCGTATCCCTGATAGTAGACCACCAATACATCCGTCGTGTCTTTTACCGTGGCGGCAAATCTCCCTTGTTCATCGGCTGTTACCAATGCGCCGGAGCTTTGCACCATGATCTCTGCTTTACTCACCGGTCTGCCGGTTTTAGCGTCCGTAACGGCTCCACGCACGGTGCGTGTTTTCGGCCGTTGTTGTGCCGGTGGTTTAGGCTTTGCTTTGCGGATCACGATCTTTTTCTGATCCACGGTTTCGAATTCAAGGCCGGTATCCTGCAGCAGATACCGGAGGATGTCGCCAAGGGGCTTGTTCTCGAAATTCGTATTGTACTTCCGGTCAAGCGGTTGTATTTCCGCGGGATTATAAAAGAAGGTAACCCCTGCCTTCTGTTGCAGTAATTCCAGGCATCTGGCGATACCTTCATTCTTAAAGGTGATGCTGATCTTTCTGTCCCGCGAAACATCCTGCGCTCCAGCACGTGTAGCCGTTCCCGTGAACAAGATCATCAATACCACCCATATTTTACATGCGTGTAAAAAATGTACTTTCATGCATTGCGTTGTTTTATTTTGAGAAAGCGACGCCCCTTACCATTGTTTCACAATGATTTTGCCGCCAGGGCCTTTGTCGTTGATTTGATTACCTGATAATAAAGACGTCCTTCCCGGATTCCGCTACGGTCAATCCATAGGAAGCAGCGATGATCTTCAGGATGTCCGGCACTTTGTCTTCCGCCTCAAACGCTCCTGTGAACAACTGTTTGCCGATGGCGGGATCTGCCAGCCTGATCTGTACGTTGAATGTTCTTTCTATTTCCCCGATCACAATGGATAAAGGAGATGCGGAGAATACCAGCTGCTTGTTGATCCACCCCATATTTGTTTCCTTATGCCGGTCGATATGTACGGATCCATCCGTTCTGTTGAATATCAATTCCTGGTCGGCGGACAACTGCGCAGTCGCAAAACCATGGTCATGCGTACTGACGGCTACCTTTCCTGTTTTAACGCTCACCCGCGCCGCATCTGCATCCGGACCATCCGCCACCACAAAGGAGGTGCCCAGTACTTTCACCTGCAAATGCGAAGCATGTACAACAAAGGCCGCCTGTGGATCTGCAGTGATGCGGAAGAATGCTTCCCCATTCAGCTGCACATTACGTCCCGGCCCACGGAACCTTTTCGGATAAACAATTTCCGCTCCGCCGTTTAATACCACCACTGAACTGTCCGGCAGCTTCACTTCCCTCACCTGATATTGCTGTGCAACAACCCGTTGCTCTTCCACAGGATCGATCATATCCAGCAAGGGATAACGGTAAAGGTAAGCGGTGAGGGAACCGCCCAGCAACACGATGCCGGCGGCAGCGATTGCACGGGCTCTCCGGAGTTTTACCAGTTTTGCTTCCCTGACAGGTTCCATTACCTGCCGTAATTGCAGCAGCACTGCTTTCCTGCGGTCTGCAAACTGATCCGTATCCGGGACTTGCCTGGCTTCGTCCAGTGCTTCATTACTCCATTCTTCGATGAGCCGGGTTTCTTTCATATCGGCCTTACCATCGAGGTAACGGGAGATGATACTCCTTAGTTGTTGTATGTTCATGTGAGCGGTCCTCTGGATATATGTACCGCATGAGAAGGGTGTTGTCCCGAAAAAGCAGGTTAAGGAATTATTAACTGATATCAGGAGAGGATATCGCTGAATATAATGGCCAGGGCGATATGATGGCGGAGTTCTTTCAGCGCGATATGCAGCTGGTTGCGGATGGTTTTCTCGGAAAGGTTGAGCTTTCCCGCAATTTCAGCGATGGAAAAATGGTGACGGCGGCTCAGGAGGAAGATCTCGCGTGTTTTGGGAGGAAGGTGGCCCAGGCGGGCATCCAGTTCCCGGTAGAAGTCGGTCTGATCCAGCTTGTCCCAGATCGCATTGAACGCGGGCAGATAATTTTCCCGTACAAAATCCAGATTCTCCGGTTTGGACATGATCTCTTTCAGGCGTTTGAGTGACTGAAAGCGCACTGCCTGAAGGAGGTATGCCTGCAACGGACCTTCAATGTTCAGCTGCGCACGTCTTTCCCAGATCGAAATACAAACGAGCTGCACCACATCCTGCGCGTCATCGTATGATTTCAAGAGCTTCCGGGCAAATGTGAACAACAGGTGCCAGTGCTCGTTGAAAAACCGTTCAAAGGCTTTTTCATCGCCATTCCTGATCTGTTCCATTAAAAGCCGTTCCTCACTACTTTGCATAAAATTCCGGTTTCAATGCGCCGGCAAAATAATCGAATTATCGGAGGGGCATTTTTAAGTTTATGTTATCTCTGGTGTAATTTTCCTTTTACACCGGTGATCGTTTGTTTTGTCACTTTTCCGGGTATACTGCCCCCTTTTTAGACAACCGGCAGCAGCAGGCATTTACATTTGCGGCATGAAAACACACTACATGTTCAGAACCCTCCTGCTTCTCGGTACATTCCTGTCCCATGCCTTAATAATAAACGCGCAAAACGAATTAAAAACCGGTTCACAGGCTCCTCCTGTAACATTTCAGCAATCCTATCCTATCAATTACGTCATTCCAAATAACAAATTCCTTATCCTCGATTTCTGGGCTACCTGGTGCGGCCCCTGCGTAGCGGGATTACTGGAAACCGACGCCATCATTGACAAGTACAGAAACAAGTTTGAGTTTCTGGCTTTAACGGATAAGTCTTCGACAGGCGTAATGGAATTTGTTCAAAAAAAAGGATTGAAACATCAATTCCTAATAGACCTGAATGGGGAAACCCATCGTAGGTTTGGTGTAAGCGGTATCCCACATGCTTTCATCATCAACCAGGCAGGAACCATTTGCTGGTCAGGGCACGGCATGGAAGTCACCCCATCCCTGCTGGACGAAATCCTGCTACACGGAAAGGCGGCAGATCACACACCTCCTGTAAAAGCAACTGTTTCATCATCTGTCCCACCCATACCAGTGCCAAGATTCCTTGTTTCCAGGGATCGTATACCCGGGATGGAATATTCCATGGATTATGATTTCAGAGAAGACAGTGTTCGCTATCTCGCCAATCAGGCATCCCTCCATACCATCCTGGCTTCGCTTTGGGATGGCGTGAAAACCCACATCTGCTATCCCTCCGGCGATCATATCGCAGACAGTAAAGTATCCGTGGAATACTACGCAGCGCAAGTGCATCTCAAGGAAGCAAAAAGCAGGCTGATGAGGAGTATTGCCACTATATTAGGGCTCCACATCTTTCCCCGGAAAATAGATACTACAGTGTATACCCTGATCCCCGACGACACGCTGCTATTACAAAAAAACAGAACGATCGTAACCGGGAAAACCCTCTCCGGCGACTTCGCGGGCAAATACTTCAATAATATGAAAGCGGATACACAACTTACGGCATTGAATGCAACGCTTGCAGAACTTGCGGTTGTTATTGAAGAGCAATTCGGGGTGATCGTAGAATCAAAAACGTCAGATAAAAAAGGATACGATTTCTTTAAAATACCGGTCACCAGTTTTACGGCATTGGAAAAGGAATTACGGCGGCAATACGGCCTTCGTTTTATCAAGCGGAAGGCTTCCCTTGAATTCCTGATCGTAGAAAAACACACTCCATCAACGGTTGTGGATTAATAAAAAGCATGCCTCCTAAAGTGTTTAACTTTTTGGAGGCATGCTTTTCTTTTATGTGTCACGTTCTGCTAGTGATCCGCGTCGCCCTGATCTCCTTTCTTATGTTTTCCTCCCTGAGCATTCAGATCTGTCAGTTTTTTCTGTTGTTCCGGGGTAAGGATCGTCTGGAATTGTTGCTTGCGGTAAGCGGATATTTCCTTAAACCCTTGTGAATCCGTTTTTCCGCTTGCTCTCAATGCATCTTTCCGGCGGATACATTCCGTGTTCACTGCCAGTACTTTCTGGTATTGGTCATCGGTGAGCGTCAATTTGTTCTTCAGTTCTTTGGAATAACTTATGGCTCTCTCTTCCGGGGGAGGTAACTGCCTTTTGACCATTGGGGCTTTTGCCGGAGCCTGTTTTGCGGGGGCGGCAGGAGGAGCCGTTTGCGCAAAGGCCGGAGCTACTGCTAACAACAGTGCTGCTGCTACAACGAAGTGTTTCATGTTTATGAAGTTTTAATAATGAAGGAAAGGCAATTTTCTTGCCAAAAGCTGTTAACCGCCGGTCGTTCTGGCACTGAAGGCATCCATGACCCGGGTGGAATAGACCAGGGCGGCACCGGCATTAACAGCCACGGCCACTCCCAGCGCCTCAACAATTTCCTCACGCGTTGCCCCATGCCTGATGGCGGCATCTGTATGGGTGGTGATGCAACCATCGCATTGACGGGTAACGGCTACTGCCAGCGCAATCAGCTCCCGGACCTTGGGTCCGAGCAGATCGGTACTCTTACCGGCATCACTAAGCCCGCGGTATCCGCGAATGATCTCGGGATTTACCCTGGCTATCTCCGCCGTTCTGGCGGCTATTTCTTTCTGATAGGCGATCCAGTCAAGCATCATAGTGTTAATGTTTTGTTGATCAATATATGGGGATAGAGGAATCTTCTTCTAATTTACACTAAAAAGCTATTCAAGTCCGCATGTTGAGGACAATAAACTGTAATAAAAGGGCAATTTTGCCTATAGGGGATTCTTCGTGATAGTACTACTTTCATACCGAATCATCCGCATATGAAACGATACTATTTCCTGCAGACAGCGCTCATCGCATTGCTCTCCGGCAACATGCTTTCCGCGCAATCATTGCCCGTTACAAAGGGACCTTATCAGCCTTCGAACGAATCTTTCAAACAATACCGTTATCCCGACTGGTTCCGGGACGCCAAGTTCGGGATATGGGCGCATTGGGGGCCGCAGGCGGTACCGCGGATGGGCGACTGGTATGCACGGCATATGTATGAAGAAGGCAGCGCGGACTACAAGTATCACATCGCGCATTACGGTCATCCTTCCAAATTCGGTTATAAAGACATTATCCCCTTGTGGAAAGCAGAGAAATGGGATCCGGAAAAACTAATGGCCCTGTATAAAAAAGCCGGAGCCCGCTATTTTGTGAGTATGGCGAGTCACCACGACAACTTCTTTCTCTGGAACTCCCGCATTCATAAATGGAACGCTGTGAAAATGGGTCCGGGTAAAGATGTGGTGGGTCTTTGGCAGAAAGCTGCCCGGAAGCAGGGACTGCGTTTCGGCGTATCCGAACATCTTGCGGCCAGCTATACCTGGTTTCAGGCCAGTCACGGCGCCGATAAAGCAGGCGATCTGAAAGGCGTGTTCTACGACGGACATGATCCCGCTTACGCGGACCTTTACCACACACCGGCAGCGCCGGATGATAAAAACTGGCTGACAAAAAATACGGAATGGATGAAAAGATGGTACGATGTTGTAAAAGAACTGGTGGAAACCTATCATCCTGATCTGCTGTATTCCGACAGTCAGCTTCCTTTCGGCGAAACAGGTCGCAGCATGCTCGCCAATTACTACAACGACAACATCCTTCAGCATAAGGGCCGGCTTGATGCTGTTTATACCTGCAAACAATCATCAGACGGCATGTGGGTGCAGGACCTTGAAAGAGGCGTACAGGATAGTATCAGTCCGTTCCCCTGGCAAACCGATACCTCCATCGGCGACTGGTATTACCGTACCGGACAGGCCTACAAAAGCGCCACGGATATTATTCGCATGCTGGTAGACATCGTTAGCAAGAACGGGAACCTGCTCATCAACATCGTACAAACCCCCGAAGGGGACCTTGAGCCGGATATGCTGCAAACACTCGAAGAGATTGGCAGCTGGATGGCGGTGAACGGAGAAGGCATTTACGGCAGCCGCCCCTGGAAGATATTCGGGGAGAAACCGGCCAGCGCCGCCGCAGTGAAAGCAGGACATTTTAACGAAGGTAAAATAAAATATACCGCGGAAGATATCCGGTTCACGGTCAAAGGCCGCAACCTGTATGCCTACTTCCTCGATACGCCCGGGAATGAATTCCGGATCAGGTCGCTGGGCAGGAATGCCGGGCTGAACGATAAAAAGATCAGCTCCGTAAAATTGCTGGGGTATCCGGATAAAGTACAATGGAAACAGGAAGATGACGCCCTCGTGATCAGCAGACCCGCGCAACTGCCTTCCTGGAAAGTGATTGGTGTAAAGCTGGAAATGAAATGAATGCAATCGTATGTACTGCTCCCGGGCAAATGGAGCAGCGATCACTGGAGCGTCCCGTGTTAAAGGCAGATCATGCCATTGTGAAGATCCGGCGGGTAGGGATTTGTGGTACCGATATACATGCCTTTGAAGGCACACAGCCTTTCTTCTCTTATCCGAGAATACTCGGCCATGAATTAGCCGGTGAACTGGTGGAGGCGGACAATGCGCCCGGTTTTTCGAAGAACGAACCCGTGACCATCCTGCCGTATTTCAGTTGCGGACAGTGCATCGCCTGCCGCTCGGGTAAACCCAATTGCTGTGTATCCATACAGGTCTTTGGTGTACATACCGATGGCGGGATGATGGAATATATCTCGGTGCCTTCTTCCTCCCTCGTGCATGGCAGGAGTTTGCAGGACGATCAGCTCGCATTGGTAGAACCCTTGTCCATCAGCGCCCACGGCATCCGCAGAGCCGCCGTTCGCCCGGGAGAACAGGTGCTGGTGGTTGGCGCCGGCCCCATCGGCATCGCCGCCATGGAGTTTGCCCGGCTGGCAGGAGGTATCGTTATTGCCATGGATGTGAACAGGGAGCGGCTGCAATTCTGCAAAGACCAGCTGCATATTCCTTTCACGTTGCATCCGGAAGACGATGATGTGCTCCGGGAGATCACCGGGGGAAACATGCCCTCTGTTGTCATTGATGCAACGGGCAATTTATCCGCCATCAACAAAGGCATCTATTACCTGGCACATGGTGGGAGATATGTACTGATCGGGTTGCAGAAAGAAGAGCTGCGGTTCAGCCACCCGGAACTCCATAAACGGGAAACCACGCTGCTGTGCAGCAGAAACGCCACCCGGGAAGATTTTGAATATGTCATCAATGCGATTGAAAACGGGCATACTGATCCATCCCGCTATATTACACACCATATTGACCTGGAAAATGCAGCAGCCGTCTTCAGCACCCTGCTTACGCCCGGCAACCCCGTCATTAAGGCAATGATCCGGGTGCAGGATTGAGAGAAATTCATTATTTTAGGCAGCTGTTACCACGTTATATTTTATGAAAGCAGTGCTGAAAAAAGTGGCTCCTTCACCTGAGTATTCCTTTACTGTGAGAAGGGATATAGGAAAAAGCATGCGCAACAGCTGGCACTATCATCCCGAACTTGAATTACTGTTCATTAAAAAAAGTTCCGGCACATGGCTGATCGGCGATTACATTGGTCCCTTCCGGAGCGGCGATGTAGTACTGATCGGCGCCAACCTGCCGCACTCGTTCCGTCATGAAACCGTTTTCATCGGCGAGGAGGAAAAGCGATCCGGCGAAGCCATCGTATTGCTGTTCAAACAGGATATCCTCTGTACTACACTGGCACTCCCGGAAATGAGAAAGATCGCTCATCTCCTCTCCCTCTCGCAGCAAGGCGTGAAAGTAGGCAGCGCCACCTGCAGGAAAGTGGCGCATCTGATGGAAACCCTGCCTGAACAAACGCATGCGAACCGGTTGCTCACTTTGCTGCAGGTGTTAAATATGATCGCGGAGAGCGGAGACTATCTGTTGCTCTCCACACCCGGTTTCAATGGCGCGGCTGTGCAGCATGACAGCCAGCGGTTGAGGGAGCTCATCGAATATACACAGTGCCATTTCCGGGATAAACTCACACTGGAAGACGCTGCGGACATGGTGCATATGACCACCACTTCCTTCTGCCGTTACTTCAAAGCCCGGACCGGTAAAACGTATATTCGCTTCCTCACAGAGCTGAGAATAGGGCATGCCTGTCAATTGCTGATCAATTCAGACCTGAACATCACCGAGATCTGCTTTGAGTGCGGATATAATACCTTGTCCCATTTCATCAACATGTTCAAGCTGATCACCGGGAAAAAGCCTTTGCAGTATAAAAGTTATTTTAAGTAAAAGGTGATCCTCAGAACCGCCCGGCTATTCCTGCGTAAAAGCTTCTCCCGTCTGAGGGAATAATGCCGGGACCGGGGTATTCATCCGTTCTGCGGGTGAAGTAGGCTTTATTGGCCAGGTTGTTCACGCCTGCTTTTAAAACATACCGCCCCAGTTTATAGGTGGCGCTCAGATCCATCACCGTATAAGCCGGGATATACCCCGCCACAGGGTCTCCACTGATCTTTGCGTTGGTAGCATCACCGTATGCATCGCCTACGCTGTTCACCTGGAAGGTAGCTGAAAAATGCCGGTCGTTATAAATGAGCCCAACCCTGTTGATATATTTCACGGCTGCTTCCACGCGGTTGTGCCGGAACTGGCCGGAAGTATATTGTACGTCTGTATAACCGAAAGCGTCAAACAGGCTGATCCCCCGTTTGGAAAGCGGGCGCAGCCATTTCAGGATATTCAGCTCCACATAGCTCTCAATACCTTTATGCACACTATTCGCCACATTGGTTCGGTACGTATATTCTTCTCCGTTAGCATCCGTCCGCAATACTGTACCGATCCTTTTATTGTATGCCAGGTAGAACAGGCCCAGATCGAAGTTCAGAAAGCTATTGATCGTTCCCCTATACCCCAGGTCCGCATTAAACCCGGACGCATCCTTCATTTGCGGGTCGATCTTTGAAGTAACGCCTATCGGGGTCAGCTGTGCATAGTCCACCGGGCGGTAAGCCTGGCTGATGTTGGCATATATGCCTGCATACCGGCCTGTCTTATATTCGGCTCCAATACCAAACAGAGGGAATGTGCGCGATTTGCTGTTATCTGTCATCACTTTTATACTGTCAGTGATGTATCCCTTCGCCGTACTACGCAGATGTTCCAGCCTGAAACCTGGCGTGATGGAGAGTTTCCGGCTGAACCTGAAAATATGTTCAACGAAGGGAGCGATATTGGCGGTGGTAAAATCGAGCGCGTATTCATAGGGACCACTGGTATGCAGATCGAAGTCACTGCCAGTAGTGCCCGGCCCGCCGCCCTGTCTTTTAAACCAGGCGTAGCTGTAACGAATTCCTGCCGCGAGGGTGTTATGGAATGTTCCTATCCGGTAATCATGCAGCAGTCGCGCTTCTGTAGTAGTACTATGCATTGCTTCATCCTGCACTTCCCGCTTCACATAATGACCTGTTGCGGGATCGATGATATCCAGCGCACCGGGACCGCCTTCCTCATTCCGCCATACGAGCGCACGGCGACTGAACAGGAAAGTTGATTTGATATGGAGCGCAGTAGCGGGAGAAATATTGTAATCGAGATAACCGGTGAGCACATTCCAGGGGCTTTTCAGCCAGTTGCGTGCACGGAAGGAAGATGCAGGGTCTGCATGAAACATACTATCGTTCAGCCCTCCCGGCATTTTGATACGATTGCGCAAGAGTGAATATTCCACGCCCGCCTTCAGTTTTTTGGACACTTCGTATTGCAGTCTGCCGAAAGCTGACAATTGCTGCTGCCGGCTATTCGGGCGGTATCCATCAAGGGAGCGGTACTGTACATAGCTGTAGTAGCTCCACTTCCCTACTGTTCCGGCAAAGGAGTTGAAGGTACTGAACAAACCAAAGCTGCCACCGGTTTGCGAGGTATAAAACTCAAAAGGCCTGTTGACCGGTGCGCTGTTCAGCACATAGTTGACCATGCCGCCGAACTGTGACCCGAATTGAAGGGAAGCGGCTCCCCGCACCATTTCGATGCGACTTACGGCTTCCATCGGAGGCAGGTAGTAGGCTTCGTTATAGCCGTAGATATCCGCGGAGATGTTGTATCCATTCTGCCGCGTATTCATTTCAATACTCTGGATGGGATTCAATCCGCGTGTAGCGATCCCATTGGCCGTAAAACCACCGGTTTCGGTTTCTGTAATGTTCAGTCCCGGTATGCGGCCTAATATCTGGCGGGTGTTGTTGATCGCCTTGTTGGCGTCCAGGCTGTCCACAATGATCACTTCGCTTTTCTTGCCGGCGTAGATCACGCCGTCGCTTTCTTCCGGCATATGGCCGGTACCCCGTACAGTCCGGAAACCTCTGATCCTGACATCTTTCAGATAATGGATTTTGGATGAATCAGCCGGACGTTGCGCCGCGGCGATAATGGGCAGCAACATGAACGGCAACCCCGACAGTAATTTGTGCATAAATGTGAAATATGGCACAAATCTCTACAGCCCTTTACGTCCATGATGATCCAATGCGGAAATAGACTTACGCAATCGGGAAAAAAAGCTGTCAATCCTTAAAAACAGCTTAAAATTGAACGATCGATGCAAAAAAACGGCCCTATTTTTTGTCGCCGGTATTCAGTATTTCATCGATCCAACGATAAACAGCCGCTTTCTGTTGTTCCGTCAGCTTTGCGTTCGCATGCATCCAGGTATAGGATTGCAGCGGCATTTTATCTTCCCGGATCTGCTCTTTCATTCTTTTCAGCTTGTTCCGCTGCCGCCTGGCGGAATAAGCGGCGTATTCATGGAAGTTCAGCTCCTTCTTTCCATCCTCAACATGATGCGCCAGGAACCAGCCGAAGGGCTGTACTTCAGCGTACCAGGGATAGGTGGTATTGTTGCTGTGGCAGTCGTAGCACGCCTGCTGGAGGATCGTCTGCACCTCCTGTGGAATGGCATAAGAACGGGTAATATCGTCCGGAAATGGCGGACGATGTTGATTTTTGGCAGGCCGGATGAACTGTATCAAAATAAATATTCCAAATAAGGCCAGTAATACATTTATGAGGATGCGCATGCAGTACGCTTTTCATGATGAAAGGGAACACTCCTCCGCAAACCGCGCGGGGGAGTGTTTCGCCAGCATTATTTGATCACTTCTTTTGCAACACCACAGGCAGGCATTTTGGCGCCCATGTATGGGTTCTTCATCTCCTTCTCTTCACTCAGCCAGTATGCCCCTTTATTTTCGTTGTACATCGGGCAATGATCGTGGTAGAGCACGCGGCCGCCGCCGAATGTTGTTACCAGCGCATACATATCCTCGCTCATCTGCACGAAATGTTCGCGTTGATGTTCGATATTGGATGCATTTTCCCCAATATGCTCCGCATGTTCTTTCAGATCATCTTCGTTTTCCGCATAGCGTTTCTTTTGATCGGCGGTGAGCAGCGCCTTGTCGATGCCCGCCATGGCCTGTGCCATAGCTTTCCCGCCACTGGCGGCTTCCGCGCCATTGTCTGCAGCCAGTGCATTCTTGATATGGAGATAATGATCCACCAATGTTTTAAACGAAGCGGCTACTTTGGTATCCACGTCTTTGAACTGCGGCGTGATCTCCGTCAGAGCCTTATCGTCCGTACCGGGAGCGGGCACCGCACTGCTGTCATGCTTTTCCTGTGATTGGGTGTTACCGCTGTTGCATGCGGCAAAAGTAACGGCGGATAAGGTGAGTGCGCCGATGATGATTTTTTTCATTTTTCTTGTTTTTGATGAAGTAGATATCATTTTACCTGAAGCAGTTTTGCATTGATGGCCACCACAATGGTGCTAAGGCTCATCAGTACGGCGCCCATGGCGGGACTGAGCATGAAAGCGGGATAGAGGACCCCTGCGGCCAGGGGTATTGCGATCACGTTGTACCCCACCGCCCAGGCAAGATTCTGTACCATTTTCCGGTAGGTAGCCCTGCCGAAAGCGATCATCTGCACTACATCCTTCGGATCGGAATTCACGAGGATGATGTCTGCCGTTTCGGCCGCCACATCCGTTCCCGAACCAACAGCGATGCCCACATCCGCCTGTGCCAGCGCGGGTGCATCGTTCACGCCGTCGCCGGTCATGGCTACGATCTCTCCTTTCGCCTGAAATTCTTTTACCTTGTTTTGTTTCTCGTGGGGGAGAACATTGGCGAGGTAGCCGTCCATATTAAGTTTCCCGGCAACAGCGGCCGCTACCTGTTCATTATCACCGGTGAGCAGAAAAGACCGGATGCCCATCGCTTTCAAAGCGGCAATGGCTTCCGCAGCGGTTTCCCGGATACTGTCCGCCAGCGTGATAATTCCCACGGGCACATCATCGATCAATATAAAATTCACGGTATCTGTAGATTGATCCACTTCAGGCGGAATAGCCGGCGCTGTTTTCTGTTCCTGTTTGAAATAATTAGGACCTGCGGCCACTACCCGTTTGCCGTTCACGATGCCTGATACGCCAATCCCCTGCATATACCGGAAATCCGTGGACTTCCACAATTCGAGTCCCTCCGCCCGCAATTTCCTCATCACGCCATGGGCGATATGATGCTCGGAATTCTGTTGCACTGCCGCCGCATAACGTAGCAGATCCTCTACAGAAAACTGCGTACTGATGGGGATCACCTGCTGCACTTCATGGGAACCTTTGGTGAGGGTGCCTGTTTTATCGAATATGATGGTGGTGAGTTTCCGGGCATTCTCAAAAGCCGTGCGGTTGCGGATCAGCAAACCGTGCATGGCGGAGAGGGAGGTGGATATGGCCACTACCAGTGGGATCGCTACACCAAGGGCATGCGGACAGGAAGTGACCATCACCGTAACCATCCGTTCCAGTGCAAAAGACAGTTCCTTTCCCGCCGTCAGCCAGATGATAAACGTAACGGCTCCCACACTGATGGAAATGATGGTCAGCCATTTCGCCACTTTATTCGCGAGGTTCTGCGTATTGGATTTGGCGCCCTGTGCGGATCGTACCATATCAATCACTTTGTTCAGATAGCTGTCGTTCCCCGCGCCGGTCACACGTACCTTTAATGCTCCATCTCCATTCACCGATCCACCGATCACTTTCGCATCTTTCTCCTTCTTTACCGGCATGCTTTCTCCCGTCAGCATACTTTCGTTCACATTCGAGCTGCCCTCAAGGATAAGACCATCCGCCGGCACTTTCTCTCCGGGTTTAACGAGGATGACGTCATTATTCTGTAATGCCCTCAAAGGGATGTCTGTCACCTCGCCGTTACGTTCCACATGCACAACGGCAGGGAGTAGCGCCACGAGGGATTCCAAAGCCTTCGAAGCCGCCATCTGCGACCGCATCTCCAGCCAGTGGCCCAGTAACATGATGTCGATCAGTGTAGCCAGCTCCCAGAAGAAGTCCATGCCCTTCAACCCGAATACCACGGCGGTGCTGTAGATGTAAGCCGTAGTGATGGCTACCGCTACCAGCGTCATCATACCGGGATTCTTCCATTTCAGCTCCCGGATCATCCCCACGAGGAAGGGCCATCCGCCGTAGAAAAAAATAAAACTGCTTCCCAGCAGCAACAGGTATTGATCACCCGGGAAGGTCCATGTAAATCCCAGCCACTGTTGTATCATATGGGATAACAACAGCACGGGTACTGTAACGGCCAGGCATATCCAGAAACGTTTCAGGAAACCTTCGGTATGATGCCCGGCATGTTCATCGTGACCATCGGTGGAATCATGTTCTCTATGCTGCAAGGGGGCTTCCTGTTGATGTTCATGGTGATGATGATGGTTCTCCATATGGTATTTTTAGTATGACAGATGATTATTGCAAAGTTTCTGTTATTTCTTCGCAGGTCATCATTTTTTCCCCGAAGTAGGCATTGCCATGCCCGCCATCGGGTTTGCTCCTTTCTTGAGGATGAATTCGGAATAGAGCAGATACGCACCGGTGACCACTACTTTATCGCCTTCCTTCAATCCTTTCGTGATCTCCACCGCATCAAAATTCTCTATACCGGTTTCCACCATACGCGGCTCAAATTTCCCGCGCGCCGTTTCGATCCATACATGCATGCCTTTGCCGTCCCGGATAACGGCATCCACCGGCAGGCTCAATACATTGCCTTTCTGTTGTGCCGGCAACAGGATGTTGGCCTGTAAACCAGGCTGCCAGCGACTCCCGGAATTCGGGATGGTACCTCTCACCTGCATCAGCTGGCTGTTGCTCTGCAATGCGGGGTTGATGAAACGGATGATCATAGTTTGCGGATCATTTTCCCATCCGGCCACGAGCACTTTTACCGTTTGCCCGGTATGCACTGCGGAAGCTTCGGCAGGATATACATCCGCTTCCACCCACAGCCGGCTGTAGTCTTCCACCCGCATCACCGCGCCGCCTTCCGAAACATACTGTCCTTCTGAAACAGACAATTCCGATACGATACCGCCGGTGGTGGCGGAATACGTTACATAGGGATTGACCTTTTGTGATTGCAGCAACTGGTTGATCTGTGCATCCGACTGATCATACAACGCCAGCTTTTGCCGCGCCGCTTTTTCTATCTGCCGGAACCGGGCATCATCCGGGAACTGCTTCAGCTGCGCCGCCACCAGCAGGTATTCCTGCTGCAGGGAGGCTAACTGTTCCGAATATATTTTGTACAACGGCTGCCCTTTGTTTACGCGTACGCCGGTCTCCCTGATGTACAAGGCTTCCACGCGGCCTGCAACGCGACTGGAGATCACGGAGGTATTCTCCGGATCCGTTGCCAGCCGGCCGTTCAGTTGTCGATAATTCAGCAGCGTGCCCCCTCCCACCGTCATCGTAGTGATATTGCCCAGAGTGATCTGGCTTTCGCCCAGTGTCAGCGAGGTTTCTTTGTTATTCTTGTCGAAAGGCACCAGGTCCATCCCGCATATCGGGCAGGTGCCCGGCTTATCCTGCACGATCTGCGGATGCATGGGGCAGGTAAAGGTTTGCTTCGGAGCCTCCGCCGCTTTCTTACCGCCTTTCTCTCCGCAGGCCGCCAGTAACAGGGACGGCGCTATCGCCATCATCACTGCAGATCTGATAAATCTTTTCCTTTCCATAACTACCTTGTTTTAATAAAGCTTTCGCTGTCTACGAGATAAGCCGCATTGGCAGCCACTTTCCAACTGCCGATATCCGTCAGCACCTGTATCATGCCGCCTGCTTCCACGCCGGTTGAAACTTCCACCGGCGTATATACATCCTGTTCTTTTTTGAAAACAACCGCCTTGTTCCCGAGGCGCCATATTGCTTTCTTCGGCAGCCACCAGCCTGCCGTGTACATAACGGAAATGCTGGCTGTGAGGAGCTGTCCCACGCGGAAGTGCCCGTTGCCGAGGTACACCCTTGCCAGCGTAAAATTCTGTCCGTTGCGGAACACCGGCTCTATCAGGCCGATGGTTCCTGTTTGCATCGCTTTATTATCGGTGGTGAGATAGAAGAGCAACTTCTGCCCTTTTTGGATGCCGGAAGCGAGTTGGGGAGGGAAGGAGAATGCTGCCACGAGGGTGTTAGCCCGGTAAATCGTGAACAGGGATTGCCCGGCACTAACATACTGTCCTTCCCGAAGCAATACCGGCGTTGATGCCGGCGCCGCGGGAACCGGCGCAGCCGCCGCAACGGGAGCGCCTCCTTCCATACTGCTCATGCCATCACCACCGGATGAAGCGGGTGCGGCCGTTGTGGTAACGGAAGTTGCTGCGCTCTTTTCCAGAATATAGCCATCGCTGCTGCTATACACGGGTACGCGGTATAATATTTTGCCGGAGCGCAATACCTGGTTGATTTGCGTGGGCTGCATCCCTAATAACTGCAAACGTTCCTTCGCACGCGGCAGCATATCACCGTCCCCTTGCGCCACGTACAAGAGTTCCTGCTGCGCGGCAGCAAGATCAGGGGAATAGATCTCCATGATCAGTTGCCCTTTTTTGACCGGTTGATAGTTGTACCTGATCCATAGTTTTTCCACACGCCCGCCTACCCTGCTCGCAATGCTCACCTGATCGCGGGTATCATAAGTGATCACCCCGTTCACTTCGGAGGCATGAATACGGCTGCCGCCTGCGGGCGCTATAGCCGGAATGGCAGCTACCACCCGGGCATTCACGGACTGCGTCAACCCGGCGATACTACTGTCTACCACCAATTCTTTATTCGTTTCTTTCAACACCAGGTCCATTCCGCAAATCGGGCATTTCCCCGGTTTGTCTTTAACTATCTCCGGGTGCATGGGACAGGTATAAAGCTGCTCCGCATGCGCTTCCCTGCCCCCCTTGTTTTTGCAGGCGGCAGCTCCAAACAGGAGAACGCTCATCCCGAGCAATATGCTAACGATATAACTGCTTCTCATAATCCACGATCATTTCATAGAGTTTTAATTTTTCATCCAGCACGTTCGACTGCATCATGGTCAATGCTTCCCAGGAATCGATCACATTGCTTAACGCCAGTTTGTTCTCCTGATAATTCAGGAAACTGGCATCCAGCGTTTGCCGCAGCGCGGGGATGATCTTTTCTTCCATAGCCGAGATCCGTTTTTGCATGGATTGTATCTCGTACTGCATGCCATACAGCATGCCCTGCGTTTCCTGCAACATGGCCGATCTTTCCTTTTGCATGGACTGTATCTCGTATTGCATGGCTTTGATACCGGACCTGTACATTTTGGAAGACCAGGGCACGATGGGGATGCTGATCATGCCCATCGCGCTGAAAGCTTTTGGCATCATGGCATCCAGCGGATACATATGATCGAACCGTATCCTGAAGTCCGGCTTCCGCTCGCGCTTCATACTCTCGATGTTCAGTTCCATGGAGTGGATGCTTTGATCCATTTTAAACACATCTTTTCTTGCAGCGGAAAGCGCGGCGGTATCATAGGAAGCTGCGGGCGTAAATGCAGGCTGATAAGTAGTATCGATATCGAATACCTCATTCCCCGGCGCATTCATCAGGCTGTTCAGCCATGATCTTGCTTTGGCGATCGTTCCTTCCTGCATGCGGATCATGTTCCGGTTATCCTCGATCTTCGCATTGGCTTTAAATACACCGCTTAACTGCGATTGATTATAAGGATACCGCACTTCTTCGATCTTCTTCATCGTTTGCATGATCTTCTCATTCTCCTGCAACACATGGATCCGCTGCCGCGCGACCAGCCAGTTAAAGTACAGGCGCTTCGCCTGCGCCTTCAGATCGTTCAGCGTAACATCCCGGGCAGCCCGTTCAATATTACCCTGCGAAGCGATATACCGCTTCTTGGCATTGAGTTTGGCAGGATTGGGGATATCCTGTTCCAGCTGCAGCATCAGGCTCCCGCGATCCCGGTTATCCATGATCACCTGGCCGGGGTAAGGCGTCATGAAAGTACCGATCCCCGCCATGGGCGCCATCCAGGCGGTGGCGGCATCTGCGCTGTATTTGAAACTTTCCGCCTTCAGGCCATAAGATTGCAGCAACACATTATTCCTGTCCACCCGCTGCAGGATAGTATCCAGTGGCATTACCTGCGCCCACAGCTGAACGGGCAGCAGCAATAATGAGAAGATGATATATCTAGTGATGTACTTCATGAATCTCCAGTTTTCCGTATTTGCGTAATTCATACTCTTTCGACATTAAAAAGATCAACGGCGTCACCAGCAAAATATGGGTGGAGGAAGTCAACACCCCGCCGATCATCGGTAATACGATCGGTTTCATCACATCCGTTCCTACGCCGGTAGCCCACAATACAGGCACAAGGCCGAAGAGGGATACGCATACGGTCATCAGTTTGGGCCTTAGCCGCTTGGCCGCGCCATAGATCACGTAGTGCCGGAGATCTTCTTTCGTGATCGTTCCGGCGGAATTGCCTTTCAGTTTCACCAGTTGCTGCATGGCGTCGTTCAGATAGATCACCATCACGATCCCGGTTTCCACCGCTATCCCGAACAAGGCGATAAACCCTACCGCTACGGCCACGGAGAGATTCACTCCCCAGAAATAGATCATATACGCCCCACCGATCAGTGCGAAGGGAACGGTGATCAGGCTGAGGAAGGCTTCGCGGATGGAATGGAACGCGAAGTACAGGGAGAAGAAGATGATCACCAGCACCACCGGCGCAATCCACATGAGGGTTTGCTGGCCGCGGATCAGGTTCTCATACTGCCCGCTCCATTCAAGGTAATAACCGGAAGGCAAAACGCCTTTGGCCTGGCTCATCTTGCCGATCGCTTCTTTCACGGTGCTGCCGAGGTCCCGCCCGCGCACGTTGAACAGTACGGCGCCCCGGAGCATGGCGTTCTCGGAAGTGATCATGGGCGGGCCATCCACGAACTTCACATCTGCTACGGACGATAAAGGCACTTCTCCCATGGAAGCGGACATGAGGGGGATGCGTTTGATGCGCTCCACGCTGTTCCGGTAGTCCTGCGCCAGGCGCACACTGATGGAGAACCGCTGGCGCCCTTCGATGGTGTTTCCCACGGGAGCACCACCCAGCGCCGTTTCTACGGTCTGGTTCACGTCGTCTACACTGAGACCGTAGCGGGAGAGATCCGCCCGCCTCACCTGAATGTCCAGGTACTTACCCCCGGTCACCGGCTCCACGTACAGGTCCATCACACCCGGCGTTCCTTCCAGCGCTTTTTTAACACGTTCGGATACGATGGCAATGGAATCCAGGCTTTGCCCGTATACCTTCACGCCCACGTCCGTACGAATACCGGTAGCCAACATGTTGATACGGTTGATGATCGGCTGGGTCCAGCCATTGACCACACCCGGTATCTGCAATTTGGCATCCAGCTCATTGATGATATCTTTCTTCGTTTTGCCTTCCCGCCATTGGGATTTCGGCTTGAGCATGATGATGGTCTCGATCATGCTGATCGGCGAGTTGTCCGTTGCAGTGCTGGCGCGACCGGCCTTTCCCAGTACTTTATCCACTTCCGGTACGGATTTGATGATCTTGTCCTGCACCTGGAGGATACGCTTTGCTTCCGCATTGGAAATATCCGGCAGCGTTACCGGCATGAACAGGATGCTCTGTTCGTCCAACGGCGGCATGAACTCGCTGCCCAGGCTTTTCAGCAGAGGCACCGTGATCACCAGCGCAATCACATTGATCGCGATGGTGGTCTTACGCCATTTGAGCACACCTTTGATGATCGGCTCGTATACCCGCTCCAGCACCCTGTTCACCGGGTTGTCATGATCCGGCCGGAACTTCCCCTTCATGAAGAAAGAGATCAGCACCGGCGCCAATGTGATCACCAGCAGCGCATCCACGATCATGATAAATGTTTTCGTATAGGCGAGTGGGTGAAACAGCTTTCCCTCTTGTCCCGTTAACATGAAAACGGGCAGGAACGAAGTGATGATGATGATCGTGGCGAAGAAAACGCCGCGGGACACCTGTTTGCTGGATTGTTCTATCACCTTCAGCCGCTCCTCTTCCGAGATCCAGTCGGGCGACTTCCTGAATATTTTTCTAAACCAACGCATTGTATTTATTTTTTCTGTTGCTCCTGCCACGCACTGTACCTTTCTGACAGGTGCTTGTAAGCGTTTTCACTCATAATAATCCCGTTATCCACAATTACACCAATCGCCAGGGCAATGCCGGTGAGTGACATGATATTGGAGGAAATGCCGAATGCGTTTAACAGGATAAAACTTGCGGCCAGTGTGATTGGTATCTGGATGATGATGCTCAGGGCGCTGCGCCAGTGAAACAGGAAGATGATCACCACTACAGACACTACGATCATTTCCTCGATGAGCGTGCTTTTGATGGAATCCACGGATTCTTTGATCAGCTCTCCGCGGTCATAGACGATGTCAAACTTCACACCATCCGGGAACCCTTTCGCTACTTCCTTCATCTTCTCCTTCACTTTGTCAATCACTGCGTCCGCGTTCTCTCCATACCGCATCACCACGATCCCGCCTACACGTTCTCCTTTGCCATCCTGGTCAAATATACCCAGCCGGGTTTCCCCGGTCATTTGCACCGCCGCTATATCCGCCACCTTTATGGGAATGCTGTTCTGCGTTTTGATCGCAATGTTCCCGATCTCCTCTACGGATTTCAGGTAGCCGGAGGTTTTGATGATATACCCGATATCGCTGATCTCGAACTTGCGGCCCCCGGACTCGTTGTTATTGGTGCGGATGGCATTGATCACTTCCGCTACGGACAACCGGTAGTATAGCAGCTTGTTGGGATCCACAGTGATCTGGTATTGTTTCTGAAATCCGCCGAAAGAAGCAATCTCGCTCACGCCTTCCACATTCTGCAACGCAAACTTCACGTACCAGTCCTGCAACGCCCTTTGCTCTCCCAGGTCCATTCCCGGTGCATCGAGCGTATACCACAGGATATGCCCCACACCAGTACCATCCGGCCCCAATTGTGGCGTAACGCCCGTCGGCAGCGTCCTTGACACCGTGCTCAATCTTTCCAGCACCCGCTCCCTCGCCCAATAGATATCTACATCATCGTTGAAGATCACGTAAATAAAACTCATCCCGAACATGGAAGAACCTCTTACATATTTGATGCGCGGCAGCCCCTGCAGGTTGGTCACCAACGGGTAAGTCACCTGATCCTCTATCAGCTGCGGGCCCCGTCCCATCCATTCCGTGAATACGATCACCTGGTTCTCAGACAGATCGGGGATGGCGTCGATGGGATTTTTCTTAACCGCAAAGATGCCCCAGGCAAACAAAGCAGCCCCCATCACCAGCACGATGAACCGGTTGCGTAATGACCATTCAATAATCCGATGTACCATGCCTGTTATTTATGTTGATGATCGTGTGCAGCGCCTCCTTTACGATCATAGCGGCAGCAGTCAGGCAGTTTATTGTATACATCATCCGTTGCCTGCTCTTTTTCCGTATCATGCCCAACGGCGGCTATTTTCTTCTGAATGGCGATGCTGCTGGTTTTGGAAGCATCGTAAGCCACAGTCATGATCTTCGTTTTCACATTCCATTCGGCTTTGCTCACGCCATCTGTCGTAGCGGCTTTTTCGATACGCTTTTTGCACATGTTGCAATTCCCGGAGACTTTAAAAGTTTCGGTCTTTTTATCCTGAGCGGATACTTTAGTGATACCGAACAAAGCGATCATAGCGATCAGGAGAGACAATACTTTTTTCATTGTAAACAGGATTTAAGTGTTATTGTTTGATGACGATACAGGCCATTACAATCGCATAGCGTTGGCTCAGTTTCATACACCGTAAATTTTTTGCTTAAAAATTGTGTGATCGGGTGTTAACAGGCTGCAACCGGGGATGGTACGCCTTTCGGGGGGAAGCTCAGATCAGGAAAGTGCAATTCAACAGGTAGGTATGTACCTTGCCGCTTCGCGGCGGAGCATTGCTGAGCGGCAGTTCTTCCGCTACGGTTACCACCTGTACCCGGGGAAGTTCAATTCCCGGAACGGGCACGGCTACTGCCATATGCTGTGCGATATTCAGGGCATTCTCAGCCACCTTCTGGTCTTTCTCCAATTTGACGGTCTTATGCGCATCCTTACAGCATTGCTTCTGGCAGGTGGCCTTTTTATGATGACCTGCCTTGCATTTATCGCATTTACCGGCAGCATCTTCCCACAACGCCACCCCTACCAGCTTTCCCATGCAGTAGTGCATCTGGAAAGTGGCTCCGGTGGATGTTCCCACGTAGAGAACGGCGATGATCAGTGTGAGGAGTTTCTTCATGCGTAACAAAAATAACGGCGGCAGCCGGATAAAATGTTATATAATTTTGTAGAAGGTTTATATTTTATTGGTGCATCAATGTCCTTAAAGCATACGGGCGGTACATGACCGCCCGTATTCATAAAACACTAAAACCCTATGCTAATGCTTCTGCTTTATAGCCTGCCTTTTCTATGGCCTGTTTTATCTGCGCTTCATTTGCGTTCTCTGTGGATACGGTCAGCACTTTATCCGGACTCAACAGATCTACTTCCCAGTTATCCTGTCCGGCCAATTCATTCAGTACCGGCGTAACGGTAGCGATGCAACCTGAACATTTGATGTTTGTTTTAAATTGAACTGTTTCCATTTTGTATATCTTTTTAAGTGATAATTTGCTTGCCTGATCAACGATGTAAAATTACGATCCGTTGATTGCCTGCCTGTTACACAATTGCTTTTGATCTTTATATAATTTCCACGGTAACGTCCGGCGTCAACGGATAACTTTGGCAAAGCAGCACCCAACCCTCGTCTACCGCGGTTTTCCGCAGCGCGAAGTTGTTCAGCATGGTCACCTTTCCGGAGATGAGTCTGGCTGCGCATATACCGCAGGTACCGGCTTTGCAGGAAAAGGGCAAGGGTATTTTCTCTTCCAGTGCGGCAGCAAGAATATTTTTTCCCGCGTCTACTTCGAGGAGGTTGGTTTGTTCATAGAAATGCAGTAATACTTCCTGTTTATCTTCCGGCAGCGCAGCATTCTGTGAACCGGCTTCCGGTGCGAACCATTCCAGGCAGATCCGTTCTTCCGGCACCTGCAGGGCCGTTAGCATTTCCTGGTGCATCTTCATGAGTTCGGAAGGACCGCAGATGAAATAATGAATATCATCGAGTGGATCGGTGGTGGTGGTTTTAATGACTTTCCGCGCCACCAGCTTATTGATCCGCCCCCTGCTCAGCGTGGCCCCCGTTAATTCCGTTGTATTTTCCTCCTGTGAAAGCGCGTAGTGGATGCGAACGTTCCCTTTATTTTTCCCCGCCCAGTCCGCTATCTGCTCGCGGAAGATGATCTCTTCTTCGGAGCGGCTGGAGTAGATCAGTGTGACTGCCGCTTCGGGAAAACGTTTTACAAAAGCGCGGGCGATGGAGAAAAGCGGCGTGATGCCGCTTCCTCCGGCCAGCAGTACTAACTGTTTCACATTGTATATATCTTCCGGTAACGTAAATCCGCCATGCGGACCACTCACCTGCCAGGTATTGATCACTGCCGCCTTTTCTACAATGTAACCGCTCATCGTACCTCCGGGTATTTTTTTCACCGTGATGGAAGGGAGCAGATCTTCTTCGGGCGATGAACTGAGCGAGTAAGATCGGGTGACAGGCGCCCCTCCTATGTTGAGCGTGAGATGGATGAATTGTCCGGGTTTGTAAGAGAATGTTTCCCCGTAGGTATCAAACACCACCGTCACCGTATCTTTGGTTTCCTGTATCACTGCGGCAGTGCCCCAGATATAAGTATCGATCATAAAGCAGCCGCTTTAAGCCGGAGACTGTTACTCACCACACTTACGGAGCTGAGGGCCATGGCTGCGCCCGCGATCATCGGATCCAACAGGAACCCGTTCACCGGGAAGAGCACACCTGCCGCGACGGGTATACCGATCACATTGTAGATAAAGGCCCAGAAAAGGTTCTGGCGGATTGCGCTTACCGTTTTCCGGGATAATTTCAGCGCTTTGGGAATACTGTTCAGATCAGATGTGATCAGCGTCATTTTCGCCACGTCCATCGCGATATCAGACCCCTTGCCCATCGCGATGCTTACATCCGCCTGCGCCAATGCATGGGAATCGTTGATACCGTCTCCCACCATCGCTACTACTTTTCCTTTCTGCTGCAATTCTTTTACAAAGGCCGCTTTGTCAGACGGTAATACTTCCGCTTTATAAGACCGGATGCCCACCGCTCTGGCCACTGCCGCGGCAGTA
This sequence comes from Chitinophaga niabensis, assembly GCA_017849435.1. Lineage (GTDB taxonomy): Bacteria > Bacteroidota > Bacteroidia > Chitinophagales > Chitinophagaceae > Chitinophaga > Chitinophaga niabensis_A. The sequence goes on along the minus strand of JAFIGY010000012.1, from coordinate 319,982 downwards.
TGCGCATTATCGCCCGTCAGCATGTACACTTCAATACCATCTTTCTGCAGGGCTGCAATCGCCTGCCGGGAGGTTTCCTTGATCTTGTCCGCAATGGCGATCACCGCCAATAACTGTTGCCCGCCGGCAAAGTAGATGACCGTTTTAGCCTCTTCCTGCCATTTGTCCGCCAGCGCTGCCAGTTGCGGATCAATGGCGATGCCGTGTTGTTGCATCAGTTTTTTATTGCCGATGTAATAAGATTGATGATGAAGAGCGCCTGCAACCCCCAAACCGGTAAGGCTTTCAAAACCCTGCAGCGTGACGGGTTTTACGCCCTGCTGCGTGAGATGTTCCGTTACCGCTTCGGCCAGCGGGTGCTCTGATTGCCGTTCCAGGGAATACAATACAGACAAATGCGTGGCATGGTCCGTTCCCTGTTGTGCCCATGTAATATCCGTCACCACGGGTTTTCCTTCGGTGATAGTACCGGTCTTATCCAATATCACGGCATTTGTTTGATGTGCCAGTTCCAGGCTTTCCGCGTCTTTGATGAGGATGTTATTCTCCGCGCCTTTCCCCACTCCCACCATAATCGCTGTAGGTGTGGCCAGTCCCAATGCACAGGGACAGGCAATCACCAGCACGGTCACGGAGGTCAGCAATGCGTGCGTGAAGGCATTGTCGCCACCGAAGAGCATCCAGGAAATGAAAGTGAGTATAGCGATCCCGATCACTACCGGTACGAAGATCCCTGCGATCTTATCCACCAGTTTCTGCACAGGCGCCTTACTACCCTGCGCTTCCTGCACCATTTTAATGATCTGGGATAAGAGGGTATCCGCCCCTACTTTTTCCGCACGGAACCGGAAGCTGCCTTTCTGGTTGATCGTTCCGGCGAACACATGATCTCCCTGCTTTTTGATCACAGGCACGGGTTCCCCGGTAATCATGCTCTCGTCCACATAAGATTCCCCGCCCGCCACGCTACCGTCTACCGGTATTTTCTCACCCGGTTTCACTAAGAGGAGATCATTCACTTTCACGCTGGCGATCGGTACTTCCTGTACATGACCGGCGGCGTCTATCAGCAATACCGTTTTGGGTTGCAGGCCGATCAGTTTTTTGATGGCGGAGGAGGTGTTGGATTTCGCTTTTTCTTCCAGCAGTTTACCCAATGAAATAAAAGCGATCACCACCGCGGCTGCTTCAAAGTATACATGCGGATGAAGGCCGCGCTGGTGCCAGAATTCGGGGTATATCGTATTAAAGGCGCTGAAGAGCCAGGCGATGCCGGTGCTTAGTGCCACGAGGGTGTCCATATTGGCTTTCCTGTGCCGGGCCTGCTTCCAGGCATTTACAAAAAAGCTGCGACCGAAAAAGAACACGACCGGTGTGGCCAGTGTCATCATAATCCAGTTTCCATAGGGCATGTTCATAAAGAACATTCCAATAATGACGATGGGCAACGATAAGACCGATGACCAGATCGTTCTTTGTTTCACTGCTCTATAATGTCTCCGCTGTGCTTCTTCTTTTACTTCTTCCTGGTTATCCTTGTCGATCACAAGGTCGTACCCGATAGAACGAACCGCTCCCTGCAGTGTGTCCACTGTTACAGTGTGGTCATATTCCACCCAGGCGCTCTGGTTGGCGAAGTTCACGCCTGCATTCTCTACACCCGGAACCGATTTCAGGATCGATTCCACGCTGATGGCACAGGCCGCGCAGGTCATTTCCAATACAGGGAAAGATTCTTTCGTTATAGCTGATGACATATTCCGTAATTTTTCACAAAGCTACAGCGAAGGGGAAGGGTGGGCGTTACACTATTTATGTTGAATTGTATATAATTTCGATTTCCGGATGTCTTTGAAATGGGAAGTGTTCAACCCGGTTTGGGTTTTGAATTGCCGGGATAAATGGGCCGCGCTGCTGAAACCCAGTTTAAAAGCGATGTCCGCAAGGGTATCGTTTGTATATACAAGCAGCTCTTTTACTTTTTCCATACGGTATTCCATGATATATCTTTCCAGCGTGAGCCCTTCCACCCCGGAGAAAATGTTGCTCACGGTGTTATAATCCCTGTGAAGCCTGTGCACCACAATATCGGAGAATTTAAATCCCGCCGGAAAATCATAATCGCCGGCATATACCTTTTCCACCAGCTCCTTTACTTCCTGTACCAGCTTCGTTTGCCTGTTCTCCAGCAGGGAGAAGCCCAACGTGGCAAGCCGCTCACCGAGGACTGCCATGTCCGGCGCAGAAAGCGCCGCTATCGTTGTCACTTCCCCGAGGGTGATATGCGTGACCGGTATCTTCAGCTCCTGTAATGTGCTCCGCACGGCCTGGATACATCGTTCACAAACCATTCCTTTTATGTAAATTTTATAGTCGCTCATAGCCTGCATACAAAATTGCGATGGGATCCATTGCCTGCCGTTATACAATTATCATGAAAATTTACACAATTTCATCATTCCCGTATTTGCCCTGAATTGTTTAAATTCATACAGATGAAAAAGATCAAGATAGACCTCAATGTACTCCTCCCGGAGATCCCCGATGAAAAAGACCAGTGTGTGAACCGCATCATCACGATGCTGGAAGGCAGGGACGGTATCGAGAAAGTGCACGTGATCCCGGCTGATGGAGATCAGGGCTCCAAATTGTGTTTCCATTACGATCCGGACCGGATCAGCCTGGAGCGGGTGCAGAACATCGCCACGGCTGCGGGAGCGGAGGTTTCCAAACGCTACGGCCATTTGCTCACGAACGTGGAAGGCATCCGCCAGCCCCGGCATGCGCGGCTGATAGAAGGGCAATTACAGCAGTTGCAGGGCGTGATGGATGCATCCGTAGCGGCCACCGGCGTAGTACATGTGGAATTTGACCAGCAGGTGACAGGTCAAGAGAATATCCTCACTTTTTTAAAGAATATCCATATTCCCGCAACGGAAGAAGAAAAAGAAGAGCATGATCATGAACACGAGCATGGCGGGATATTTGGCAGGAACACGGAATTATACTTCAGTCTTATTTGCGGCGCATTACTGGGAACGGGATACGGGCTCTCCTTTATCCATGCGCTGCCCTATTGGATTCCTTTATGCCTGTTCATCGGGGCGTATTTCTTTGGCGGATTTTTCACGGCCAGGGAGGCCATCGGGGCGATCATTGCGCGGGAGGGTTTCGAGATCGATTTTCTCATGCTGGTGGCAGCGATCGGAGCGGCTATATTGGGGCAGTGGGAAGAGGGGGCGCTCCTGCTCTTCCTCTTTAGTCTTGGTCACGCGCTCGAACATTTTGCGATGGAAAAAGCACGCAAATCCATTGCCGCGTTAACGGAGCTGGCGCCCAAAACCGCACTGCTGAAGCAAAACGGGCAAGTCACAGAAGTCAGTATCGATGCGTTGAAACAGGGAGATGTGATCGTGATCAGGCCCAATACCAAAATATCCGCGGATGGGATCGTTGTAAGCGGCAGCAGCAGCGTGAATCAGGCGCCGATCACGGGAGAAAGCGTTCCGGTGGATAAAACAGCGGTGGACGATCCCGGTATGGATCCGGGGAAATCAGACAGACTGGATGCGCGCTACAAAGTATTCTCCGGCACCATCAACGGAAATGGCTCGCTGGAAGTGAAAGTAAGCCGGCCGGCCAGTGATTCCACTATTTCAAGACTGGTGAAGATGGTGAATGAGGCGCAGACGCAGAAATCCCCCACCCAGCAGTTCACAGACAGATTCGAGAAATTCTTCGTCCCGGCGGTATTGATACTGGTAGTACTACTATGTTTCGCGTTCCTTATAGTGGATGAACCTTTCAGCCGCAGTTTCTACCGCGCCATGTCCGTACTCGTGGCTGCCAGTCCATGCGCACTGGCCATCTCCACACCCAGCGCCGTGCTCAGCGGCGTTGCCAGGGCGGCAAAGATGGGTGTGCTGATCAAAGGCGGCCGTCCGCTGGAAGACCTGGGTACACTCACCGCCGTGGCATTTGATAAAACAGGCACCCTCACCGAAGGCCGCCCCAAACTCACGCAGATCATTTCCCTCAATGGCATCGCCGAGAACGAGCTACTGAAAACGGCCGTGGCCGTGGAAGCCCTCAGCGATCATCCGCTGGCCAAAGCCATTGTACGGGACGGCAAACAGCAACTCGGGAATGGAACAGACATCCCGCAGGCTCAAAACCTCGAAGCCGTGCTGGGAAAAGGGATCAAGGCTACCCTGCATAACGGTGACGTATATATCGGCAATCTCTCTCTTTTCGAAGCGCTGGATGATGTCAAACCCACGCCGGAACTCGCCGCAAAGGTACAGGCACTGGAATCACAAGGCAACACCACGATGGTGATCCGGCTGGGGAGCGCTTACGCAGGCATCCTCGCAGTGATGGATACACCTCGTGAAGAAGCGCAACAGGCGCTGCAGGAACTGAAATCTATCGGTATACGCCGAATGATCATGCTCACCGGCGACAATCAAAAAGTAGCCGATGCCGTGGCAAAAGAGATCGGTATCACAGACGCCTGGGGGAACCTCCTGCCGGAGCAGAAAGTTACCGCCATCCGGAAACTGAAGGAAGAAGAAAGCAAAGTAGCCATGGTGGGCGATGGCGTGAATGATGCACCAGCCATGGCCAACAGCACGGTAGGCATTGCCATGGGCGCCGCCGGTTCAGACGTAGCGCTGGAAACGGCGGACATTGCCCTGATGGGCGACAAGCTGCTGCTGTTGCCTTTCGCCATCGGGTTGAGCCGGAAGGCCAGGGGCATCATCCGGCAGAACCTCTGGATCAGCCTGGGTATGGTAGCCGTACTGATCCCGCTCACCATCCTCGGGATTGCATCCATAGGCCCCGCCGTGATGGCGCACGAGGGCTCCACGCTGGTAGTGGTGTTCAACGCACTACGCCTACTGGCTTACAAATCACGCTGATCAATCTTCCGCGGCATTCTTCATTTTCATCAGCAAAGCATACGCATTTTTAGTGACAATGTCCGCATCGGGAAGCGTCGTTTTGATCTCCGTATAGTTTTTATCGGTATGCCCTGTCTCCACCGGCGTCATCACGAATTTGTTCTTCCCTTCCGCTAAAAAAACGTAGCTCTTGTTCTCCCAGCGCACCAAGGCGTCATTGGGCACTGCCATTACATGTGCATTGTTGATGGCTATTTCCGCGTTCATGAACATGCCGGGCAACAGCTTCTTGTCGTACTTATCAAAATGACAATGCACCTCACTGGAACGGTTTTCGTTGATGTTATGATTGATGAGATGGATGGTGGCCGTATACTTTTCTTCCGGGCGGCTGTTGGCGTAGCAGGTCACTTTCTGTCCACTTGCAAGATTCACTACATCCTTTTCAAAAACGATCAGGCTGAGATGGATATCCGCCGGATCGATCAGTTCAAACAGAACATCGGTGGGGCTTACATATTTCCCCACGTTCACGTTCACTTTCGCTACAAACCCGCTGATGGGAGCGTGCATGCTGATGCTCCGCGAAATATTTCCTTCATTCAACTGTTCCGATTGAATATTGATCAGCTGCAGTTTTTCGCTCAACGATCTCACCAATACCTGCTGGCTTTGATAATCGCTTTTCACCTGTTGGAACACCTTGTCGCTATTCGCCTTCGCTTCATTCAATTCTTTCTGCCGCCGGAAATCCGCCTCCAGGAAGACCAGTTTACTTTTGGCCATGAGGTAATCCTGTTGCAGCTGAATATATTGCGGGTCTTCCAGCACCGCCAATACCTGTCCCTTACTGACCTGCATACCCGGGAGCAACCGCATGCTTTTCAGGTATCCGCCCAAGGGTATGCTGACAGACACGATATTCTGCGGAGGTACATCCACCGTACCGCTCACCTTCACTACAGATTGCATATCCCGCATTTCCGCCCGGTGCAGTTCAATACCTGCGTTCTTAGCCTGTTCGGGCGACAATTGTACGTTATTGGTTGCGGGCGTTTCCGGCTGTTGCGCGCTCCCTGTTTTCTTTTCCCTGCATGCCAGTAGCATCGTGCTGATGCCATATATGATAAATACTGCTTTTCGCATGATTGTTGTCTTTAAATAATTAGTTGATGCCGCTTAGTTTCTCTACCATGAAAGCGGATTGATTCAGTTGATCCACCACATTAAAATAGCTGCTTCGCATGTCCAATGCCTGGTTTACCAGTATCACCCAGTCCAGATACCCGATCTCCCCGCTGGTCAGCCGTTTGCCGGCGCTGCTGATAACAGCGGAAGCATTCGTCAGAAGTATGGTTTGATACGTGTTCAATAACTGATAATGGCGGTGATAACTGCGTATCGCATTCAGGAGCTCCATGCCCAGCTGCTGGTGCATGGCCGCAAGTTCCTGCTGCCGTTGTTGCATCAGTAAGCCGGAAGCTTTGATGCGCGCATGCTGCGCGGTGCTGAAGACAGGTATCCCCAACCCGATGCTCATCGCGGAGAAGCGATGGCTGCCATCAAAATATTTTTCGTCAATGCCTGCCTTCTGATAACCGATGATGCTCATATTACTGTAACCAAGGCTCAGTGAAGGCAGCAGACGGCTCTTCTCCAGCCGGTGCTGATGGCTGACGAGCAATGTTTCCTGCCGCTGCAGTTCCATAGCAGGCGTACGATCCACATACCCGGTGTCAGGCAATGTTTGCAACAGGTAGAGAATACTGTCACCCGCGGGGATCACCGGAGCAGAAGCGTTCAGCAATGCCTGGAACCGGGATAATTCCGCATCGTAATCCGTTCGCAGCATAACCAGCTGGTTCGCGATCTGGATACGCTGGTTTTCGGCAGTGGATTTCTCCAGCGTGTCCGCATCTCCCACCCGGAAGCGCAGGGTGGCTTTTTGCAGGAACGTTGCATAGATGCTGTCTGCTTCCAGCAACAGTTCCTCCCGTTTGTGCATCACCGTTAGAGCGTAAAAAGCCTGTTTTATTGCTGCTTTCAGTACCTGCTCCCTGAAACGGGTGGTATGCTGACTGATATTCAGATACGTATTGTTGATATCCCGCTGGTGTTTGTAGACTGTCGGGAATTGTATGCTTTGGAAAAGCATGATACGGGTGTCATTAGCAAGACTATTGATCTTGCCATATTCAAAGCCCAGCGCCGCTTTGTCGATATCCAGGCTGCTTTTCCGGAGCGCGCGGTAGTATTGTTCTCCCGTGCGGGACGCCTGCATATACAGGTTGTTCTTCATCGCCATTTCCATCGCTTCCGGCAGCGTAACCTTTTGCTGCGCCTGCAATGCCGCCGGCGCTGCCAGCAGGATGATGATCATCAGTGCCCTGGGAAGCCTGAAATACCGGAAACCCTTTTCAAAGAGGATGTACAATACCGGCAACACAAAGAGCGTCAACATCGTGGAGATGATGAGTCCGCCTATCACCACCGTCGCCAATGGTTTCTGCACTTCCGCTCCGGCGCCGTTACTAAGGGCCATGGGAATGAAGCCTAAAGAAGGCACCAGTGCTGTCATCAATACCGCCCGCAGCTTGGAGCGGGTGGCATGTGCCACGATCTGTTCCACATCGTTCCATCCTTCTTTCTTCAACCGGTTAAATTCAGATACCAGTAGTATCCCGTTCAGCACTGCCACACCGAACAATGCGATGAATCCAACGCCCGCGGATATACTAAAAGGCATGTCCCGCATCCATAATGCGAGAATACCGCCTATGGCGGATAATGGAATGGCGGTATAGATCAGCAATCCCTGCTTCACGGAATTGAAAGCAAAATATAATAACAGGAAGATCAGCAGCAAGGCCACCGGCACTACAATCGATAACCGTTGCCTGGCGGCCGTCAGGTTCTCGAATGCGCCGCCATATACAACGGAATAGCCCAATGGCAGCCGTATCTGCTGTGATACTTTCTGCTGCAATTCCTTTACGATGCTCTGTACATCCCTGCCGCTCACGTTAAATCCCACGATAATCCTCCTGCGGGTGTTTTCCCGTTGTATCTGGTTAGGGCCTTCGATCTCGGAGATATCCGCTACCAGCTGCAGCGGTATCTGCGTCCCCTGTTTCGTGAGCACCAGCAGGTTCTGTACATCTGAGAGGCTTTGGCGGGACTCCCCGGCCAAACGCACAACCATGTCAAACCGCTTTTCCCCTTCATATACCAGTCCGGTACTCTGACCTGCAAACGCCGTATTCACCACGCGGTTGATATCGCTCACATTGAGGCCGTATTTGGCCATCGCATCCCGGTTGTAGCGAATCACCACCTGCGGCATGCCCGTCACGGTTTCCACATACAGGTTGATCGCACCGTTGACGGTCTTGATCACCTCGCCGAGCTGATGGGCGTATTGGGCGAGGGTATCGAGGTCTTCCCCGAAGATCTTGCACACTACATCCTGCCGCGCGCCCGTCATCAGTTCATTGAAACGCATTTGCACAGGGTATTGGAAACCCACGCTCACACCCGGTATTACGGCCAGCTCGTTGCTCATCTTCGCCGCCAGTTCATCAAAGGTTGTGGCGGAAGTCCATTCTTTTTTGTCTTTCAGGATCACCATCATATCACTGGCCTCCAGGGGCATAGGGTCTGTAGGGATCTCCGCGCTGCCGATCTTTGTGACTACTTTCTCCACTTCGGGGAACTTCTTCAGCAGGATACCCGCTGTTTTTTGCGTGGCGTTGATGGTTGTATGCAGGTTGCTGCCTGTCAGCAGGCGGGTATCTACGGCAAAGTCCCCTTCTTCCAGTTCCGGGATGAACTCCCCGCCCATCCTTCCGAGCATAAACAGCGCTATCACAAACAGCATCAAAGTGGAACCGATCACCGGTACCGGCAATTTCAACGAACGCTTCAGCAGCGGCTGATAGCGTCTTTCCAGCCAGGCCATCATCTGGTCCGCCCATGTGGTTTTGTGACGGATCTTTTTACTAAGGCAAAGCGCGCTCATCATCGGTACATAGGTGACGGACAGGATGAAAGCGCCCAGTATAGCGAATGCTACGGTGAAGGCCATCGGTTTGAACATTTTACCTTCAATACCCTGCAACGAAAGAATGGGGACATATACAATGAGGATGATGATCTGGCTGAACACGGCCGAGCGGATCATGCTGCCGGTAGATTTGTTCACTTCCGTATCCATCTCCTGTTGCGTGATCAGACCAATGTTCTGAAATTGCCTGGAATGCGAAAAACGATGCAGGATCGCTTCCACCACAATCACCGTTCCGTCCACGATCAAACCGAAGTCGATTGCGCCGAGGCTCATCAGGTTTCCGCTTACCCCGAATTTGTTCATCAGGATGATGGCAAAGAGCATGGACAATGGGATTACGGAAGATACGATCAGGCCCGCCCGCAGGTTCCCCAAAAAGAACACCAGCACAAATACCACGATGAGTGCGCCTTCCATGAGATTGGTTTGTACCGTGCTGATAGCATGGTTCACCATTTTGGTACGATCGAGGAAAGGCTCGATCACCACGCCCTCCGGCAACGCTTTCTGTATCTCCGCCACTTTGCTCTTCACCCGTTTGATCACTGCCGAAGAGTTCTCGCCCTTCAACATCATCACTACCGCTCCGGCCACTTCCCCTTTATCGTTATAACACATTGCACCATAACGCGTGGCTGCACCGAAGCGCACTTCAGCCACATCGCGCATCAGCAGCGGAATGCCGTTATCCAGCGTTTTCACCACGATCTTTTCGATGTCCCCCATGTCTGCAGTGAGACCTTCACTGCGGATATAAAGCACCGTCGGCCCTTTTTCGATATAGGCGCCGCCGGTATTCTCATTATTCTTACCCAGCGCGTCAAATACATCCGCGATGGTGATACTGTGCGCCTTCAGCTGCTCCGGCTTCACGGCAATCTCATACTGCTTCAGCTGCCCCCCGAAACTGCTTACATCCGCCACACCGGGCGTACCCAGCAATTGCCGGCGCACCACCCAGTCCTGCAACGTCCGCAGTTCCATCGGGCCATATTTGCCTTCGTAGCCGGGCTTCGGCCGGAGAACATATTGATAGATCTCACCCAAACCGGTGGTCACGGGCGCCATGAAAGGCTGTCCCACCCCGGCAGGAATATCCTGCTGCACCTGCTGAAGGCGTTCGCTTACCTGTTGCCGCGCCCAGTACACGTCCGTTTCATCGCTGAAAACAATCGTTACGAGCGAAAGTCCGAAGCGGGAAAAGCTGCGGATTTGTTTAAGGCCGGGAATGTTGCTGCTGGCCTGTTCGATGGGGAAAGTGATGAGTCGCTCCACATCCGGAGCGCCGAGGGAAGGAGATACGGTGATCACCTGCACCTGGTTGTCCGTAATATCCGGCACGGCATCGATTGGCAGCCGTGTGACTTCAAAAGCGCCCCATCCGATGAGTGCCAGCACAAATAATCCAATTATCAGCTTATTCTTCACAGAAAAGCGGATGATGTTGTTTAACATAACCTTTTCATTCATTCAAATTGAGAAATACGGCCACATCAGTGCAGGGATGCACGGATGGCCATCGCGAAACGATCTGCCAGTATTATGCAATACGGGATTGGGGAGGTCTGAAGAGAGCGTCCAGCGCGGGATCAGGCAGGAAACTGTCTTTTGCGATGGGGTATGCGGTTTGGATGGGTTGACAAGTGGATTTGAGGGTGAGGGATTTGGCCAGCGGAATGAATGGGTGCTGAATGGCCTGGACATCCATGCTCTTATAAGGGAGCTGCTGGTCCCTGTCCTCATCATGATATTTATCTACTTTCTGATCCTCCCAATAATGTATCCGGAGAAATTCAAAAATGCTGATATGTGCCTCCCACTGCTGATGCTCATGATAATGCGCAACCAGCACAGGCAGCTTTAACAACTGGTTCAAAGCCGTGTTGTGAAGGAGAAAGAGAAACAGCAATATGTAAGCGCTCTGTTTTTGCACAGGGCAAAGATATAAAATAGGTTTGGAAGAAGGGGTAAATTTCCTCAGGCAGGAGATCAGCCCGGAATACCCAGCCGTTTCATGACCTGGTAAACGATCCTGTCGCAATTCGAAAGATGTAAGGGGAAGACAGTGTCGTTTTTATAATAACTGCTGATCTTTTCCTGCAACATCACCTTGGCCCTGCTCAGTCTTGTTTTCACATTGGAGACCGAGAGGTCCAGCAGCTCCGCTGTTTCCTCCGTGCTGAGGTCTTCCATTTCGCGGAGTACAAACACGACCCGGTATTTCTCCGGCACCGTTAACAAGGTATTTTCCAGCATATCGCGAAACTCTTTATTGATCACCCGGTTCACCGGCGATTCTTTCGCGGCGGCCTGGCTGGCGAGGAGCGCTTCATCCCCAACGGTCCTCTTCCTGCGTTTCAGCTGCATAAAACATTCGTTCAATAATATCCGCTTCAACCAGGTACCAAAAGCCGCCCTGTGTTCAAAGCCTTTCAGGTGTTCATAGGCATTGACGTAGGCTGTCTGCATCACATCCTCCACATCTGTTTCATTGTTCAGAATGGACATCCCTATCCGGTACATGCTGGCATTATGCCGGCGGATCAATTGTTCAAACAATCTTTTTTCCCCGTTCAATACGCGGCTAACGATCTCATGATCTTCTTTTGTTATAGTATCCATAGGTGTTTCAGAAGGTTTTAAAAAAGTCGCGGTTTTTTGTAACCCTTTCCCGCTTATTTATTCTAATAGACAAAAGAATATCTTATCAAAACAGAAAGTTATGGCAAATATCCGTGAAATTACGAATCTACTTCGGCTTACGTATGGCATCGTTCCTATTGTGGCCGGCCTGGACAAATTCACCAACCTGTTGGCCGATTGGCCTGCTTACATTGGGTCTTCCATAAGAGGGGCGCTTCCACTGGAAGCGGCGGAGCTAATGAAAGTAGTGGGGGTTATTGAGATCATTGCCGGTATCATTGTACTGGTAAGGCCCCTTATCGGCGCATACATCGTAGCGGCCTGGCTGGTATGCATTGCGTTAACGCTCATCATAGGCGGCCACTATTTCGATGTGGCAGTAAGGGACCTTGTAATGGCAATAGGGGCTTATGTGCTGGCAGTATTGAGCAAACCGGAGACAAAAACTGCATAAATACCTTACATCTCCGGATGCTGCTCTATGAGCGTCCATTGTTGCAACCGGGAGCCTGTTTTCTTTGTGAAAAGAATGCGGGCATCCACGGTTCCTTTATTGTCCGAAGGCGTAAAATACAAATCCCGGTTCTTTAACCGGATAAAATAGACATTCTTCTCTCCCGCAGGGATGAACCCGTACTGCTGATCCGTGCGCCCGGCCACGAGGGGGGGGTACCATTTCGGGTATTCGCGTCTTTGATGCGCAAATAAATACCGGTCTCCACGTTCTTAATGGCACAGGTGCCTTTGATCGTTTGTGCATGCCCGTTAAATGTGAACGCGCAGCAAAGGAGCATTATTAAGCATACGACAGGCAGCTTTCTCATATATGGATGTTTTTATGTACCGGAAACGTGTTTTGTATCTGCTATATTTTATAAATGGATTTTACGAACTCCTATCAAGTTGGTTTTCAATAAATTGAAAATTTTTCAAAAAAAATTCCTTCTACCTGTCCAATTGCGTGCATGTCGTGCATTATTAGGGTGTTATTCAAATTTATCATTCAAATCATCCACATCATGCAACAACGACTGAATTTTTTCGCACAGGGGCAAGCGGCTGCCAGGGCAGTGTACGGCCTGGGAATCTATCTCTCCAAATCCTCTCTTGAAGAACAGCTGCTGCAGCTGATCTATTTCCGGGTGTCACAGATCAACGGCTGCGCCATGTGCCTGGATATGCACTCCAAAGACCTCCGCGCCAACGGCGAAACCGAACAGCGCCTTTATTTACTGGACGCCTGGAGGGACGCTCCTTTTTATACGCCGCGCGAACGCGCAGCACTGGCATGGGCGGAAGCCGTTACGAAAATAACCGGAGGCCATGTGCCGGAAGAAGTATATGAAAATACTTTGAAGGAGTTCTCCGAAGAAGAGCTGATCGATCTCAGCATGGCTGTGATCACCATCAACAGCTACAACCGGCTGAACATCGCTTTCCGCACTACACCCGGATGGTATCAACCGGCCAAACAAACCGTATAATTCTTTTTTTATTCCTACTTTCAATCATCCTAAAAACAGCAAAAATGAAAGAGTTCGTGTTATTATTCCGCCAGCCCAGCTACGACTACAGCCAGGCTACAAAAGAAGAAATGCAGGCATTGACAAAGAAGTGGCAGGACTGGCTGGGCGGCATTGCGGCGCAGGGTAAACTGGCCGGCAACGGGATACGCCTTGCGATGGATGGGAAGGTTCTGAGTGCCGGTGGCGTTATAACGGATGGGCCCTTTGTAGAGATCAGGGAGCGGCTGGGCAGCTTCATTACGGTAAAGGCGAACAGCCTGGAAGAAGCCACCACGCTGGCGCACGGCTGCCCCGCTATTGATGCGAATGGCAGCGTGGAGATCCGGCCTGTTTTTGGATAAGCATCCGTCTGGTTATGAAAAAAGAACACACACCCTTACAGCATCTCTTCCAACAGGAGTTTTCGAAAATGGTTGCCGTCATCAGCAACCTTTTCGGGCTGCAGCATATTGAAACGGCGGAAGATATCGTCAGCGAAACTTTTCTTCAGGCCACGGAAACCTGGCGGGAGAAGGGCATTCCGCCCAATCCCACTGCATGGTTGTACAAGGTGGCCAAACAGAAGACATTGTATCATTTCAGGCGGGATAAGATCTATGCGCAAAAAGTAATGCCGGCATTGCACGCGCAACAGGAAACAACCGCACCCGAACCGGATTTTTCCCTGCAGAATATCCGGGACAGCCAGCTGCAAATGCTTTTTGCCGTCTGCAATCCCGCCATTGCCAGCGAAGCGCAGATCGGGCTGGCGTTACGGGTCCTTTGCGGTTTCGGCATCGATGAGATCGCGGAAGCTTTCCTTACCAGTAAAGAAACGATCAACAAACGATTGTTCAGAGCGAAAGAAAAGCTGCGGACAGAAAAAATAAAGATGGAATTGCCGCCGGAGAACGAGATCGATGCACGGTTAAACAATGTGCTGCACATCATCTACCTGCTTTTCAGCGAAGGTTATTATTCCACCACCAGTAACCAAACCCTGCGGAAAGACTTATGCCTGGAGGCTTTGCGGCTTTGCCTGATGCTGACGGAATATGAAAGGACCCATCTGCCTAAAACCGACGCCCTCGTGGCACTGATGTGCTTTCACGCCTCCCGCTTCTCCGCCCGCCAAACCAGCAGGGAAGCGATGGTGTTGTATGAAGACCAGGACGAAGCGCTGTGGGACCGGGAACTGATCAGCCGGGGGATGTACTACCTGGACCGCTCGGCCGAGGGGACCGAACTAAGTTCCTATCACCTCGAGGCACAGATCGCTTACTGGCATTGCATGAAAGAAGACACGGCGGGAAAATGGGAAAACATCCTGCAGTTATACAATCAGTTATTAATGATCAACTATTCCCCCGGCGTGGCCCTGAACCGCACCTTCGCATTGTACAAGGCGGATGGGCCGGAGATAGCCGTGACAGAGGCGGAGAAACTCCGGCTGGAGAATAATCACTTTTACTTTCTGCTGCTCGGGGAACTTTACAAAACCATCGATCCGCAAAAGGCCCGGCACAATTTACAGCAGGCTTATACACTCGCCAGAACACAAACGGAGAAAGAGGGCATCCAGGCGCTGATTCACCGTCTGGACCAGGTATAAACCACAGATCAGAGGCAATATCCTACGGTTCATGAGAAAATTGCTGGTTCCGGTACAGACAGCGTGCATTTTTGTTGCATGCTGATATTACTGTTGATCATCACTGTAAGGGGATTACTAAAAAGCAGGCCCCGCAAAAAACATGACCATGCGATTTGATAAGATCAGGAACAAGGGGCAGGCCCGGCTGTTCGAAAGCCGGTACCTGGAAATGCTCACCAAAACCCATCCCCTCATCATCTGGGGCATGTATCTCCCCCCTGATCGGGTATATGCTTTATTACAGCCGTTCCGCGCTGCATTTCTCTCCCGGCGTTATCGCGCTACTTTTTGCCGGCGCGCTTTTATCGTGGACGTTTTTTGAATATATCATGCACCGCTTCGTTTTTCATTTCGTCAGCGATCATCCGTCATTGCGAAAGATCATCTATCTCCTGCACGGCAATCATCATGAGTATCCCCGCGACAAACAGCGATTGTTCATGCCACCGGTGCCCAGCCTGATCCTCGCATCTCTGATATTCGGGGTACAATACCTGCTCATCGGGTATGCGGCTTTCCCTTTCTTTCCCGGCTTTCTGCTGGGATACCTCGTTTATGGCAGCCTGCATTATGCCATTCACGCCTGGAATCCGCCATTCCGCTTCATGAAACCGTTGTGGCGGAATCATCATCTTCATCATTACAAGAGTGAAGAGAAAGGTTTCGGCGTCAGCTCGTCGCTGTGGGACAGGGTGTTCGGAACTTTATTTGATTAGTGCATCACGTCGTAGGAAGGGGTCCAGGGGTTACGTGGCTCAAAGTGCTTCCACAGGTATGCCGATATTTTACGGATCAGCTGGATTGCTTCATTATCGGGCGTCCAGCGTTGATCTTTGATATCTTTCGTACCGATATAGAACACATAATCGCCATGCGGCGCATTCACCAGCACCAGCTCCGAACGGGATTCGTTCAGCGATCCGGTTTTGGCCGCAGCCTGCACATAAGGCGGTATCCGGGAAATAGCCTGTTCATCGTAATATCCTTTCGTCATCAACCGGTACATCCTTTCACTCGCGCCTTTGCTGATCACTTCTCCCCTGCGGATCTTTACCAGCAGGGTGGACATTTCCCTCGGCGTGGTTTGCCCCCATCCGTATATTTTCCGGAACTCCTCCCGGCCTTTTGTACGGGAATTCACGCGGGTATCCTTTAATCCGTATTGTTCCAGCAAACGGTTGATCTGCTCCCCACCTCCGGCCAGGTCCTGGTTCCAGAGCGAAGAGGTGTTATCGCTGTAGGCCATCATCAAAGCCGCCAGTATGCTTACCTCCGTGGCAGAGCTGTCTTTGAAGAACTGCATCAGTCCTGACCCGCCGTACCTGATCGAATCCCGGTAGGTCATTGGCTGGTGGAAACCCAGTGCGCCGGTTTCGATTTTGGAAAACAATCCCACAAGGATCGGCACCTTTACGATACTGGCAGTAGGGAACAACGAATCCCCGTTAATGGAAGCATATCTCCCGGTTTCGAGGTGCTGTACATACACCCCGATCTTCCCGTTGAACCCTTTTACCATTTCCTCCAATGCTTTTTCCAGTTTATGGTCCACTTTTCCCTTTTGGGCAAATGCGAAAGCCGGAAGCAGGAGGAAAAGCAGGATTTGTTTCACAGTTAGTTTCATTTTATTATTTTATTATTATTATTTTTATAAATCGAAATAATAAGATACAAAAAATAACTTTATTTAGTTAAATTAGCTTAATTCCCGTTTAAACCTCATTTTATCTTCCAACACAAAACTATCACCCATGAGATCACTATTCCTGGCTTCTTCCCTGCTGTTGGCTATGGCCTGCAAGCGGGAGAGCACCCAAGTTCCGGAGAAACTTACTCCCGGTACGGAAACCGCTGTTGTGGACGCTGCTGCCACACCTAAGGAAATCATTATCTGCGACCAGAAGAACGCCCGCATCATAATGGTGGACGTTGCCAATGGTAATGCCATTACCTGGGAATGGAAGCCCACGGCTTCCTACGCCATGATCCGCTCCGGCGCCCAGGGCTGGTTCTCTAATCTCAGCGAGGCCAAACTGGTGTACAACGGCAAGTACATCCTTGCTACGGCTTCCGGAGGCGGCGTAGCATTGATCAACGTTTCTTCAAGGAAGGCGATCTGGTATGATTACGCCGGCGGCAACACGCATTCCGCGGAGTTATTGCCTAACGGGAACGTGGTAACGGCATCCACTACCGGCGGTTACCTGATGATCTTCACCGTTGATTCCTATATCAATGATCAATCCGCGCAAACGGCCCCTATCCCTTTCGAAGATGTGCACAACGTGGTTTGGGATCATGCCCGCCAGCAATTGTATGCCGCCGGGAAGGACAAGCTGAAGGTATTTACTTACAACAACAGCTGCCGGTCTCCGAAGCTGACCCTCAAAGCCACTTATACCATGCCACAGGGAAATGCGCACGACCTGTTTCCTGTATATGGCAGCACCACGGATCTCTGGCTCACAAATTCAGGGCACATTTACAAGTTCAATGTGAGCACAGGGACGTTTACATTAATTAAGACAATCAGCTCGGTGAAAACCGTGTCTTCAGGTCCTGCCGGTTACCAGACCATCATTGCACAGGCAAACGGACAGGGTGGCGAAACCTGGAGAACGGATCAGATATTGGACATCAACGGGACTGTTGTGTACAAGAACACCGCCCTTGGGTTGTACAAGGCGCGCTGGAAGCTGGTGAACTCCTTCAGCTATCCGGCAGGCGACAGCTTCCATGAATGTACACACTAAAAAATGAATACGCGGAAAACACGTTTTACTTACCGTATTGATTGATCCAGTTCAGCATTTCTGTTTGTGCCAGCAAGAGGTTCGCCGGTTTACTGAGCCCGAGATCATGGCCTTCGTTGGGAAAGGTAACCAGCTTGTAAGGGATGCTGAGTTGTTTCAGTTTGGTGGATAATATTTCCGCCTGGCTGTATAACACGAGATTATCTACTGTGCCATACATCAGCAGACTGGGCACATTCGTGACCTGGTACACAGGGCTGGCAGCGGAAAACTTCGCATCCAGCGGCTGACCGGGTGCGTATGCCGCTCCCACCAGCCACCCGACCGCCTGCGCAAGCCCAACGGTCACGGCATTATTTAGCATGGCCGGGCTGGTGAAATCCGTTGGTCCTACCATGGAAATAATTCCTCCTGCCCTTTTCTCTGTATCGTAATGATATCCGTATAGCAACGCCATATGCGCCCCGGCGCTGGCGCCGCAAAGGATATATCGTGTATCCCTGATCTGCCAGGCTCCGGCCTTCCCTGCACAATAGCTTACGGCCTTGTGCACATCATCCATGAGTTCTGTAAAATGCGTATTGGCGTCCACGTAGCGATAGTTCATGGAAACGCTGCCGATGCCCAGTTGCAGCAACCATTCCTGCGTGCCTTTAAAGTCTTCCTTGTTACCTGCCACCCAGGCTCCGCCATGGATGAGCACCACAAAAGGCGCATCTGTTTTGCGATTGGCGGGAAGGTAAACATCCATCCTGTTACGGGGATACGGGCCATATTCAACATTCAGAAGCTTCGCCTCCTGCCCCACCGGCACCGGCGTATCTCCCTGCTTGCTGCAGGCAGATAATAAAATAATACTTGTCAACAGTCCAATGAGCCATTTCATGCGATCATTCTTTTTTCCATGTGTCAATAATTAGCCTGCCCGATATCCAGGCGGTTGATCTTTCCATCCGCATTGATATGGAACTTGAAATACGTTTTGAAATCGCCCCATTGATCAGAGTGAAAATGGCCGTAGATGTCCTTTCCATCGTTTTCTACTTTATCAATGCTCGTAAACCGCTCATGACCGATAGCCGACCTGGAGAAGGCGGAGAAATCCCTCGGGCTTCCATCATCGAACAATTGAGCGTCAGCGGTGAAGAAAGCATGCCATGCGCCGGCGTCTCCTTTCTGCCAGGCGTCCAGCGCGGCTTTCACCACGGGGTGCGTAAGTTTATCCGTATTCATGGTTTATTCGTTTAGTGGCCGTCAGCAAACGGATGACGCAGATAGATGATCACCCAGTTGAGCAGGAAAAAAGGCAACTCAACGCCCACACCTTTCGGATCCCTGTCCCCCAGGTGCAAACAGATGATCAGCAATATGCCCGCTGCCATCAGGAAATTTCCCCAGATGAATGTTCTGGGAAACAGGATCAATATGGCACTCAGCAACGTTGCTGCCCCGAAGGCCATGACCCCGGACTTCCCAAAGTCCCACCTCCCGAACATTTCCAGCATTTGCGGTTTCCCGGTTAACATTGCCCATCCCTGTTTGAAACCCATGAACACAGCAAACAGGATCAATACGGCGTTAATGATCTTTATGGCCATATGGTTGGAGTTGTATAGCCGAATTTAATTAAAATTTTGGTGGATAGGAGATTGTTGATGAAAAAGAAGCCGGCTCCCGTTTCAAACAGAACCGGCCTCCTCTTCTCGTCCTACCTCAACGTCACCCTGATCACCTCCTTCACCATCGGCACCGAATATTTCTCCACGCTCACTTCCTGTATCGGGTTCTTCTCCGGCGTTTGCGGCGCCCCGCCAAAAGCCCCCTGGCTGTTTCCTGCTCCCGGGTACTGATCTACCGCCGTGCCGTCGTCAAATAATTTAACAAGACCTGTCTGATCTCCTGTTGTACCAGCCATGATACCCTCGGTACCGAAGGAATAGAACCAGTCGTTCGAGTACCCGAACATGGTAGCGAAAGTGATCCGGTCTCCTTCCTTATAATCGATCTGCTGCACCACACTGCCACCGGTCATCGTTCCGATAAAGGGAAGCAATACGGTAGTCTGATCCGCTTTCACGACATACACATGGCGGACATTCTTCTGTTGCATCAAATAAGCCTGCAGTGCAGTGGCGTCCCCTTTCTGCGCAAGGTTGGCCAGTCCGTTGCCACGGTCGTTTTCTCCGGCTTTGAAGATCGGGTTATCGTCACCTTTGTATACAACGATCAGCACAGGAGAAAGCGGGGTGAAGATCTTTGTATTGTCTGAAAGGTATTTTGACAACATGCCGTTGTCTCCCATTTCAGCCAGCGGTGTGAGTCCGTTGGCAGTGGGTTTGCCGCTTTCATAAATGGGTGCAGGGCTGAGGAGGTTGCCACCCAGCATATTGGAGACGGTCCAAACACCCGGACTGAAAGGCGTTTCATTCATCGTACCGCCGGAGATGTTCCGGATCGTGAAAGTGAAAACTGAATTCCCTTCATATTTCAACGTTCCTTTCATTAACTGCCGCGCAGGCAGATAAGTATTACCCTGTGCATCTTTGCCGTTCACTTCCATCACCGGTGCATGATCCGGCATACCGGGGTGGTTCACATTCATCCCCGGCGGCTGATTAATACGCGTACCATTGTCCCAGAGGCGGATCTGATCTGATACATCTCCTTCTATGGGTGTGCCATCCTGTTTAAATAAAGTAATACCGGGGTTCGCCGGTGCAAAGAACAGGTCGTTGGACCAGCCATACATGGTCGCAAAAGCCAGTGTTTGGCCTTTACCGGCGGAGAAGCTGAAACTAACCTCCTGGCCGGGGAAAATGACCGGAGGCGTTCCGCTTCCCATGAAAGTGCCGGATTGTGAAAGATTTTTTGCCATTAATACATTTTCCACTTTCACGGTTTTCATCCTGTCCGGCATTTCGTGTTTCTTGCAGGATGGGAATATCGCCAACAGGCCGAGACCGCAGAGAAGGTAGCTGTAATGTTGCATGGTATGAGGTTTAATGATGATAAATCGGTGTCATTACAACAAAGCAACAACATGGATATCCCGCTGTAGTCTCAGAATTATAACAAAAGTATCACGGTGCATCGCTGTTAATATATTTTGCCGACCTTTCCGGTCATGAATCCCGTTCACCAGGTATTGATCATAGAAGACGATCCGAATATCGTGGAGTTGCTCAGTATACACCTCACCGATCTTGGCTGCGCCGTAACAAGTGTACAGAATGGACTGGACGCGCTCGCTGCCGCCAAAACACAGCCATACAGCCTGATCATCCTGGATATCATGTTGCCCGGCATCAACGGCATGGAGATCTGCCGGCAGGTAAGGTTAACTGACCGAAGTACGCCTGTCATGATACTATCCGCCAAATCGGAAGAGATCGATAAGGTGCTGGGACTTGAAACCGGAGCGGACGATTACCTCACCAAACCCTTCAGCATCCGCGAATTCATTGCCCGCGTAAAGGTTATTTTCCGGCGTACAGAAGAACTACCGCCGGAAAACAAAGCAACACCACTGCTGCACATGCAGTTCGGGGAACTGGAAATTGATCTCGACAAACGGAAAGTGACGTTAAGCCATGCGCGGATAGAGCTTTCGCCCAGGGAGTTTGACCTGTTGGCGCTGCTCGCTTCCAATCCCGGTAAAAGCTATAGCCGCCGGCGTTTGTTGAACCTGGTATGGGGATATGATTTTGAAGGATATGAGCACACGGTCAACTCCCACATCAACCGGCTCCGCAGCAAGATCGAAAGGAATATCTCTGAACCACAGTACATCCTCACTACCTGGGGTGTAGGATACCGGTTCAATGAAGAACTATAAAAAAGCTGTCAACATGTCGATCAAAACGATCCGTGGCAATCTGCTCTTCTGGAAAATATCCGGTGTATTCACCGCACTTTTGATACTGCTGGGGATCGCATATGTGATCATGGCATCTTTTATATCGAAGAAATATTTCTACGAAGTGAATCAGCAATTGTATGGCGACATTGCAGCACATCTTGCCCGATCCACACAACCACTGAAGAACGGCCGGCCGGATACGCTGGTCACACATGACATCATTCATTCCATCATGGTCATCAACCCGAGTGTGGAAGTATATCTGCTGGATCAGCAGGGTAAGATCATCGATTTTGTGGTGCCGGACAAATCCGTTAAACAGAATGAAGTAAACCTGCAGGCCGTGCAGCAATACATCCGCGAAGGCGGTCATCGTTATATTGCCGGGGACAATCCCAAGAACCCGGATGAAAAAGCTATTTTCTCTGCGGCGCCCATTATGGAAAACGGCGCGCTGAGCGGCTATGTTTACGCCGTGCTGGCCAGTGAAAAACAAGCCGGTGTACTGGGCGCCCTGAAAAGCAATTTCTTTTTCAGTCTTGGCTCCACCATCTTCTTCGCAACCCTCATTATCGCCCTGCTGGTGGGCATTATCACCTTCTTCCTGATCACGGACAGCATTTGCCAGATTGCCGGTACTGTGATCCGTTTCAAGGAAGGAGACCTCACCGCGCGCATCGAAGGACATGGCAAGGGTAACCTTGGCGTGCTTACTTCCACCTTCAATGAAATGGCGGATACCATTGTAGCCAATATGGAAAAGATCACGGCTACCGACCGCCTCCGACAGGAACTGATCGCAAATGTATCCCACGATCTGCGTACGCCGCTGGCTATTATGCAGGGATATATCGAAACACTGCTGATAAAGAAAGACCAGGTGTCTGCTTCAGATCAAAGTAAATACCTTGGTATCATCCACGACAGCTCACAGAACCTTGCGCGACTGGTGGAACAGCTGTTTGAATATTCCAAGCTGGAAGCCAACCAGATCGTTCCGCAGAAAGAACCCGTTGCCATCGGGGAACTGGTGAACGACGTACTGCTGAAATATCAGTTACTGGCGAAAAACAAGAACATGTCGCTGCAACTGGAAGCGCCTTCTCATCTTCCGCAGGTATTTGCGGATGTGGCGCTGCTGGAAAGAGTGATCCAGAACCTGCTGGACAATGCGCTGAAATTTACAGCGGAAAACGGCCGGATCAACGTGATGTTGCGCGCAAATCCTGCGACTGTGGAAATAGCGGTATCTGATAACGGGATCGGTATCCCTGCATCACAGCAACCATTCATCTTTGAGCGGTACAAACAGCTTCCGCAGGTGGAAGGAACGAATAAAGGCATGGGACTGGGGTTGGCGATCGTGAAAAAGATACTGGACCTTCATCAAACCGTCATCCACATCAAGAGCGCTCCCGGGAGCGGTACTACGTTCTGGTTCCTTCTTCCGGCGATATGAACCACTGATCACTTTTTCACTCCCTCCCACCCATAATTCACTATTTTGTCCGGTGAACCATGCACACCACGTTTAAATTATGGACACCAGACGCGAATTCCTTCGAAAATCGATCCTTCTTTCCGGTGCGGCCGGCCTTTCTTCCATCATTCCCGCTTCTATTCAGCGGGCTTCAGCCATCGATCCCGCACCGGGCAGCACTTTCCTGGATGCGGAACACATCGTGATACTGATGCAGGAGAACCGTTCTTTTGACCATTGCTTCGGCACTCTGCAGGGAGTACGCGGATTCAACGATCCAAGGGCGATACTGCTCCCGGATGAAAAGCCCGTCTGGTTCCAGACGAATGAGAAAGGCGAAACCTATGCCCCCTTCCGGCTGGACATAAAGGATACAAAGATCACCTGGATGGGCTCCCTTCCCCACTCGCGCGCCAGCCAGGTGGATGCGTACAACACCGGAAAATCAGATCAATGGCTGATCGCAAAAAGGCCTGGTAACAAACAATACGCAGCCATGCCGCTGACGCTGGGATATTACACGCGGCAGGACCTTCCCTTCAATTACGCCATGGCGGATGCTTTCACGATATGCGACCAGAATTTCTGTTCCGGTATGACCAGCACCACGCCCAATCGTTCCTTCTTCTGGACGGGCAAGATCACCAATGAGGAAAACGGACTGCCCAAAGCGAACATCCGCAACGATGACTTCAGCTACGGGAAACTCAACTGGGGCACATTCCCCGAACTGCTGGAACAGCATCACATCCCCTGGAAATTCTATCAGAACGATATCAGCTGCGGTGGCGGATTTAAAGGCGAAGAACGCTCCTGGCTCGCCAACTTCGGCTGCAATCTGCTGGAGTTCTTCGCACCTTACCAGGTGAAATTCTCTTCCCGTTATGTACAAGGTCTGCAGAAACTGGTAGATACCCTGCCGGAAGAGATCAACAAATTACAGGAGGCCAGCCCATCATCAGAAGAAGCTGCACAAAAAATAAAAAACGACATCGCTAAAAAGCAGGAAGCGCTGGACAACGCCACCACCGAGCTTTCCAAATGGAACAAATCGAACTTCGATCAACTTTTCGCAAAAGAAAAATCCCTCCACCAGCGGGCCTTCACAATCAACAGCGGCGATCCGTCCTTCCGTTCCGTTACACAACTCACCTATCGGGATGGCAACGAACAACGGGAAGTGACCGTGCCCAAAGGTGATATTCTCCATCAGTTCCGGAAGGATGTGCACGAAAGCAAACTGCCAACCGTCTCCTGGATAGCCGGACCACAGAACTTCTCCGATCACCCCAGCGCCCCCTGGTACGGCGCATGGTATGTGTCCGAGATACTGGATATCCTCACCGGCAATCCGGAAGTCTGGAAGAAAACCATTTTCATTGTCACCTACGACGAGAACGATGGCTACTTCGACCACATACCGCCTTTCTCCATCCCCGACAACAATAAACCCGGCACGGGTAAATGCACGGCCGGCATTGAAACGGAGGTGGAACATGTGCGGCTGGCCAACGAACTGAAGCAGGGCATCACGAAGAAGCAGGCCCGGGAAGCACCGATAGGCCTGGGGTTCAGGGTACCGATGATCATCGCATCCCCCTGGAGCAGAGGCGGTAAGGTATGCTCGCAACTCTTCGATCATACGTCCACGTTACAGTTCCTGGAAACATTCCTGCGTCAAAAATTCGGAAAAGATATCCGGACAGATAATATCAGTCAATGGCGGCGCACGATCTGCGGCGATCTTACATCAGCATTCAGTCCCTTTGACGGGAAAAAGCCGGGGAATATGCCTTTTCTGCACCGCGATAAATACGTGCAGGATATCTATAACGCCAAATTCAGACAAGACCCTTCCGGTTTTCAACAACTCACCGAAAGCCAGCTGGGAGCCTTGCGTAAGGGAATACCGCCACAGGGCCTGATGGCAGGGCAGGAAAAAGGGATCCGTCCTTCCTGTGCACTGCCATATGAACTGCATGCGGATGGAAAATGGAACGCGGGCACAGGATCATTCGAGATCAGAATGGCTACAGGCAAACGTTCTGCAGGTTCGCCATTCACAGTATACGCACCTGTTCCGTTCAGAGAAGAGAACGGCGCCGCGGAGATCTCCCGCAACTGGTCATTCGCCGTTGGTGCAGGGGATGCGCTCACGTATGCATGGCCCGGTATATCTTTTGTGAAAGGAGACTATCAACTTCACCTGCACGGGCCGAATGGTTTTCATCGTGCTTTCAGGGGAAACAGCCATGACCCTTCGCTGGAGATCGGCTGTACTTACGATCCCGCCGGTAACATCGTACTGCAACTGAATAATACCGGTACCGCGAACCTGGATGTTCAGATCGATGACAAGGCCTATGGGCAGAAATCCCTTTCAAAAACCATCCCCCGGAACGGCAAGGATGTGATAACGATCCCGTTGGGCAGGAGTTATGGCTGGTATGACTT
This sequence comes from Chitinophaga niabensis, assembly GCA_017849435.1. Taxonomy (GTDB): domain Bacteria; phylum Bacteroidota; class Bacteroidia; order Chitinophagales; family Chitinophagaceae; genus Chitinophaga; species Chitinophaga niabensis_A. The sequence goes on along the minus strand of JAFIGY010000012.1, from coordinate 294,664 downwards.
TAGCATCCGGGTAAAGGGAGCAGCGCATTTCGAACAACGGTATGCAGGACGGGTGGAAACCGGGAAAGAAAGTTTTACCGATCCTTTCATGGGCCGGGCTTAATTTTGCACCTGTCAAACTACGTTTTATGCAACAACGCAGGAACTTCCTCAAACAGCTGGGCGTGGCGGGCGCAGGGCTGCTTGTCAGCACCCGCAGCTGGTCCATCCCTTCCAGCGGCCTCCCCAAAGGCGCAAAGAAAGTACGGTTCGGCCTGATCACAGACCTGCATCATTTGCAGTTCGGGAAGGGAGAAGAGCCGCGTATGAAAGCTTTTATGGATGCGGTGATGAAAGTGTCGCCGGATTTCATTATCCAGTGCGGCGATTTCTGCCGTCCTAAAGGATCAGACGGGATCATGGCGGAATGGAACCGCTTCAAAGGCCCGAAGTATCACGTATTGGGCAATCACGATATGGATGTTTGTGACAAGACCACCATTATGCAGTTATGGGGTATGGAAAAACCCTACTACTCCTTTGATCACGACGGATATCATTTTGTAATCATGGACCGGAATTTCCTGCGGAAAGAGGACAATACGCTGGAAGACTACGCCAGCAGCAACTGGGGACCCTTACCCGCGCCCAAACGCAGCTTTACAGACCGTCCGCAGCTGGATTGGCTCAGGCAGGACCTTGCTGCAGCGAAATATCCCGTGATCGTTTTCATGCATCAGCCGGTATTCCTCAGCGATTACTTCCAGGAGATCGGGAATGCAGATGAGATATTGACCATTTTTGATGAAGCCAACCTGGCGGCTGCACAGGCAGGCAAAAATTCCCGTGTGGCAGCGGTTTTCATGGGTCATGATCATGACGACCGGCATGGAGAACGTAATGGTGTACACTATTTCATCATCAACAGCGCCAGCTATGTTTACTCCGGCGGCGCTTATTACTACGCAGATCCGCTCTTCGCATTCATCACCCTCGACCCTGCCGGCAAACTCACCATCGAAGGGCGTTCCAGCCGTTACCGGGATGCAGTGCCGGAGCGGATCAAAGCGCGTTTCCCGGCAAAGATCAGCGATCGCTCTGTTCCGCTTTAAGTGCGTACGGCCATATGAGCGTAAACGTCGTACCCGTCCCCACTTCAGAGCTTACTGCAATGCGGATATCATGATATTGCGCAATAGTAGCGGCTATGGAAAGTCCTAATCCATATCCCTCATTCTCCGTCCTCTCCACTTTTTTAAACCGGTTGAAGATCGTATCCAGTTCTTCAGGTGGTATGCCGGTGCCGGTATCTCTGATCATCAGCTGATGGGGCTGCCAGCTGACAAATATTTCTCCTTCAGGGCGGTTATAGCGGATGGCATTATTGAGCAGGTTGTAAACCAGTTGAAAAACGAGATCGTGGTTGAACCCGGAAAGCATAACGTCCGCAGGCACTTCCATCGCAAAACGCAATTGCTTTTCCTGCAGCCGGTGTTCCAGTTCTTCCATCACTTCTTCCACCAATGCCTGCAGGGAAAAGGTGTCCGTTTTCGGGAACTGGTCATTTTCGATCCGGGAGATTAACAGTAACGAATGCACGATCTTCTTGAGCCGGTTCAGCGTTTTCATCATCCCCATGATCTTCTTCTCCTGCACCTCATCCAGCTCTTCGTCTATCAACAAGTTTTCCATTTTGTTCTGCAGGATGCCGACAGGGGTCATCAATTCATGGGAGGCGTTGGCCGTGAACTCCCTTTCCTTCTCAAACGCAGCCTTGATCTTGCCCATCAGCCCGATGAGCATATCATCCAGGTAACGAAAATCCGTAGTGGACGTTTTCACGGGAGGAAGCGGATCGCGGAAAGGGAAGCGCGGGTTGATGAGTTTTGTTTTAATGATCGTGCTCAGGGGACGCAGCAACAGGCGGGTGTAAATCAGATCTGCCAGTACAGTAAGGATGATAAGACCGATCAATACGGATAAAGCCACTCTTTGCAGCGGCTTGTTATATTGACTGATAGTGGCCGTTTTCTTACCTACTTCGAGGATGTACCTCTTCTGCTGATAATCGAAGGTATGACTGAGAACGCGGTAGGTGAGGGTATCCCCTTCCACCAGTCTCCGCGATGTAGCAATGGTATCCCGCTGTACAGTCGGGCCTGCCGGCTCAAGGGAAATGTATTCCTCTTTAAGCATGGTATAGCTGCCGTACGTCTCTTCCCCCTGCAGATACTCCTGTATACCATTCCGGCGGATCACATCCAGCACTTTCTTCTTTTGCTCCCGCAAATAGTAATCGTTGTACTGATAGGCAATGCGATCTACCAGAAAAGGCAGGAGCGATACAAACAGCAATACGATCGCCAGTTTGGACAGCGTGATGAAAAGTGTCAGTTTGGTAAAAAGCTTCACTTCAGATCTTTACTTTATATCCTACGTTCCGGATGGTTTGCAGCCATTCTACGGAAGCAAAGGCGGATAATTTCTTCCGGATATTCTTGATATGCACATCGATATAATTCGAATCATAATCATCCCCGGCGTAATTCCCCCAAATATGTTCGCTCAGCTGCATCCGCGTTAACGGACGGTTTTTGTGCAGCAACAGGTAACTCAGGAGATCAAATTCCTTCCGCGACAATTCTATTTCTTCCGCTTCAAAATACACGATCCTTTTCTGAAGATCCACCTGAAAGTCCGCCAGCGGGATCACCGCATCCTTCAGTCCGTACTTCCGCCTTGAAATGGCCTGCATGCGGGATTGCAGCTCCAGCAGGGAAAAGGGCTTGGCCAGATAATCGTCCGCGCCAAGGTCCAGCCCGCGGATCCGGTCTTCAAGTTGCCCCCGTGCTGTGAGGATGATGCAGGCGGCATCGGGACAATTCTTCTTCGCTTCCTGAAGCAGATGCAACCCATCTTTATCCGGCAGCCCAAGGTCCAGCAGAATAAAATCGTATGCGTTCTCTTCTATTTTCTCCAGTCCCTGCCGGGCCGTATAGGCAAGATCACATTGATAGACCTTTCGGAGAAACGCCTCCATTTCGGCAGCCATCACGCGTTCGTCTTCTATGATCAGTACCCGCATACTGTTAAAACTGGTAATAGATACTAAAGTTAAAGAATGAGTTTACATCTCCCGCACCGGTTCTCGCTTTTTCGCTCAGCAAAGAAAGCTGGTAAGATGCTTCTATCATATAATGCGCCCGGTTATACGCCAAAGGCACCTTGAAATTCCAGGAGAGCAGGTCGAAGCTGGTGTTGGAACGGGTGGTGGTAGTACCGGTTCCCGGCAGACCGGGCGGCAAAGGCAGCGGCAGCCCGAGGACGCTGTCTCTGAAGCGTTTACCCTTCACGTATGTTTCATAGAAATGCTGTGTACCGCCTGTTACTTCCAGTGTAGGCGTTAACGTGACCAGGTCTTTGCCTTTGGCAAAACTGCCAAGATGTATCTGCTTCTCGGTGCTCAGGGTTACGAAGGCATCCTGCTGTTTCCCGAAAGCATAATCCACATTAATGCCGGTGGTCATCCAGTACTCATAGCTCAGGGTAGCGCTGGCATTATCCGGATTAGCGGCCTGCAGGAAAGGTGAATTGGAAGGATAGAAAGTGTGACTGTAGCTGAGGTCCGCCGTCACCTTTTTCCCCAAATTGAAGGCGATGCCTGCACCGGCAGCAGATGCAGACACTACGCTGCCGGAATCATTCAGCAGCCGCAGACCCGTGCCGGTGAAATAAATACCGGCAGGAAAACGGATCGATCCGCTTAAAGCTACGTAAGGCATCGGTTCCGCCGCCTTCTGGCCATAATAGCTGGCGTTACTGGCATATGTGGCGCCGATGGTAAATGTGGTCTTCTTTTTCTCTGTCTGCACGCTGTCTGTTTGCGCGCGTGCAGTTGTACTGCTCAACCACAGGATGGATGATATCAATATGTATCTCATTGTCGGATTGCTTTTACCCGATCAGGCCCACGGTACGTTTGATGATCTTCGGTTTGATGATCCTGATAGGCTTCACTGGCAATGGGGCCGGAATGGCAACAGGCTTGATAACGCGTCTCGATTTAGGTACTTCCTTGATGACGTCCGGGATGCTGTTATCGGGCAGGTCCTGCGGTTTTTCCGCCGGTGGCTTTTTCTGTGCAGGCACGGTATCCAACGGCACCGCTACCCGCATACCATGGAGGAACACACCGGCATCGTGCCCGTCGCGGGCGTATCCGGCCCGGGATATGGTCATGGCCGTCATCAGCACAAGAAAGAAACCGTATGTAAAAAGCCTTCCCATTCGTGTTAAAAATAACAGATTTTTGCCGCGTGACGGCAAAAATCTGTCTTTATAAATTTAGTGAATCCCCAGCACTGCGCCCCCTGCTACCCGCGTGTTGATCTTTACCGGAACGGCATTGATCTTCAGTGCGCTGTTAAGCGTGCTGCCGGTGGTGTTTTTCAGTATTTTGCCTGTTGATTCCACTCCTTTCTCCACATGCGTTTTTACATGTGCTTTCACGTTGCTAACGGTACCTGTGGCCGTCTCCTGCGCATCGGTCACAATAGACGCTACGTCAGGAATCTCCATCGTTAAGGCTGCATCGCCCTGTTGCGTGGCAGTGGTGTTTGTTGCAGGTGAGGAGGTTTGCCCGTTGGAGCCGGCATTCGCCGGGCGTGACTGGATGTTGAGGGACGTGGAGGTTTGCCCGCCCGCATGCGCATTCCCTGCCTGTGATTGCGCACTGGTGGAAGAAGCGTTCTGTCCGTTCATTTTAGCGCCGTCTTTGGTAACAGTAGCACTGGCGCTGCCACGGCTGCCTGCTGTTACGCCCTGTTGCGCAAACGCTCCGCCGGAGAATAATAATGCCGCTACTATCAATCCTTTTGTTTTCATAATTCCAGTTTTAGGTTTTTCAATACTGTATGTGAATTGTCAAAACAAAACTAGAACCGGAAGATGAAGCGAAAATGAAAAACGGAAAAAAAATCAGGCCAGGGCCTCCCATAGTACTTCTGCCGGATGCAATGCCTCCCGCCCCGTACCGTCTTTGATCTGATGGCGGCAGCTTGTGCCGGGCGCAGCCACAATCACATCCGGGCCCTGCGCTCTCACAGCCGGGAACAATACCAGTTCCCCGATCTTCATGGAGGTGGCATAATGCTCTTTATCAAACCCGAAAGAACCCGCCATACCGCAGCAACCGGAAGCAATCAGGGAGGCTTCGTAGTTGGCGGGCCAGGACAATACCTTTTTAATGAAGTCAACGGACGAGAGTGCCTTTTGGTGGCAATGACCATGAATGATCACTTTCTTATGATCCGTCCGGAAGCGTTCTTTCGGGATACGCCCCCTGTCTATCTCCGCAGCCATGAACTCTTCAAAAAGCATCACCTTGGCCGACAGCCGCCTTGCTTTCTCTTTCAGCTCACCTGTCAACAGATCGATATACTCATCCCGGAAAGTAAGGATGGCAGAGGGTTCTATGCCAATAAGCGGATATGGATCGTTGATAATGGAAGACAATAGTTCAATGTTCTTCTGTGCGATGGACTTAGCGCGTTTAACGAGGCCTTTGGACAAGTGCGTGCGGCCGCTCTCCACATGTTCCGGGATGATCACTTCATAACCAAGGGCGGTCAGCAGTTCAATACATCGCATCCCGATCGTTACATCATTATAATTGGAGAACTCATCGCAGAAGAAATACACCTTGCCTGTGAACGGCTTCCCTTCCTGCGTTTTCCTGAACCGGCGATACCAGCTTTTCAAAGTATGTGCATGGAGCGCGGGCACTTCACGCTCCGGCGCCATGTGCATCATCCTCTTCAGAAGACCGGATAACATGCTGTTGGAAAAAGCGAAGTTATAGAGCCAGGGCACGCCGGAAGCCAGTTTACTCAGGAAAGGAAACTCCCCTATCATTCGGGCTTTCAGCGGAGTGCCGTGAATATCGTAATACTGTTGCAGGTACTCCGCCTTGAGTTTGGAAACATCCACACTGGAAGGACATTCTGCTTTACAGCCCTTGCAGGAAAGGCAGAGGTCCATGGCATGATGGATCTCTTCGTGATTGAAGGCCTGCGCTGTATTATCCTGTGCCAGAAACTGCCGCAACACATTGGCGCGTGCACGGGTGGTATCTTTCTCAAAACGGGTAGCCATGTAACTGGGGCACATGGTGCCGCCGGCAAAGTGCGTTTTGCGGCAATCCCCGGAGCCGGAGCATTTCTCCGCCAGTTGCAGGATGCCGCCTTCTTCCGTAAAATCGAAATGGGTTTTGATCTTCGGGCCTTTAGCGGGCTCCTTGTAGCGGAAAGACTCATCCATCGGCGGCGTATCCACCACCTTTCCGGGATTGAACAGGTTCACCGGATCGTATATGCGTTTGATCGATTTACAAAGTTCGTAACATTTCTCTCCCAGCATGAAAGGGATAAACTCTCCACGCAGGCGGCCGTCTCCATGCTCGCCGCTCAAAGAGCCTTTGTACTTTCTGACAATGGCAGCGGTTTTAGCCAGCAGGGAACGGAAAATAAGCCGCCCCTCATCGCTTTTCAGATTGATGATCGGTTCTACGTGCAACTCCCCGGCTCCGGCGTGCGCATAGTAAGATGCTTTCAGCTGCATGGATTGCAATACTTCCTGCAGGTCGGCAATGTATTCCGGCAGATGCTCCGGTGCCACGGCACAGTCTTCGATCAGGTTCACCGGCTGCGCATCGCCCTTGATGTTACGCAAAAGGCCCAGTCCTGCTTTACGGAGGTTCCAGGCTTTGTTGATGTCCGTACCGCGTAATAACGGGAATGCATATCCGAGATTGGCCGCCTTCACTTCATTGATGAAAGCATCGGTCTGCTGTTGCAGTGCTTCCGGCGTATCGCACATGAATTCCACCATGAGAACGGCGGCAGGGTCCCCTTCTATGAAAAAGCGGTTCTGTTGTTGTTCGTGATGACCTTTGGTGAAGCCCATGATCACGTTGTCTACCAGTTCGGATGCGGTCACCGGATGTTTGACCGCTATGAGGTTCACCAGCAGCGATTCTTTCAGGCTGTGGCAATGCACGCATACCAGTCCGTTCTCTTTCGGCGGAAGGTCCATCAGTTTCAGCTTCGCTTCCGTGATGAAGGCGAGCGTTCCCTCGGAACCTGCGATCAGCCGGGAGAGGTTGAATTTCCCGGTTCCGCCGTAAGGAGCGCTGTCCAGCAAGGCATCCAGCGCATAACCGGTATTCCGGCGTTTTACTTCTTTTGCAGGGTATCCTTCCCGGATCGCCTGCTGGTTTTCTGCATCAGATAAAAGGGCGTGGATCGAACGATAGACATTCCCTTCCAATCCGGGCCGGTCCATCATCCTGTGCACATCGTCCACCGCTTCGAAAACAGCTTCTTCCCCATCGCTCAACACCACATGCACGGAGTGCAGGTTATCACGCGTGGTACCCCATACCATGGAATGCAGTCCGCATGAATTATTCCCGATCATCCCGCCGATCATGGCACGGTTGGAAGTAGAGGTTTCCGGCCCGAAGAAAAGTCCGTGTGGCAGCAATAATTCATTCAATACATCCCGCTCTATCCCCGGTTCCACACGCACCCATTTTTCCGCCGTATTGATTTCCAGTATCCGGTTCATATATCTGGACACATCCATCACCAGCCCCTTCCCTACTACCTGACCGGCCAAAGAAGTACCGGCTGTGCGGGGGATGAGCGGAATGTTATGCGTTCTGCAAAAGCGCACCAGCAGCGCGATATCTTCCCTGTTCTTCGGAAGCGCTACGCCTAAAGGATGTTCCTGATATACGGATGCATCGGTGGCATATGCCATCAGCACCGTTTTGCTCAGCGCGTCATCACCAAAATAAAGATCGCCTGCCAGTTGTTGTTTTATTGCGCTAAAAGCCTGTTCCATATCTTATATTTTTCAGGAGCCGATCGCGTCCAGCGCTTTTTTCACAGATCCATGCTGTATCAGCAATGCCTTCGCTTTTTCGTAGTCGCTGATGCCGGCCCGTTCCATCAGCATTTTCACCCCTCTGTCCACCAGCTTCTCATTGGTGAGCTGCATGTTCACCATCTTGTTATCCTCCACACGTCCCAGCTGTATCATGAGGGAGGTGGAGATCATATTCAACACGAGTTTTTGTGCGGTACCGCTTTTCATCCGGGTACTGCCGGTCACGAATTCCGGTCCCACGATCACTTCAATGGGAAAATCCGCCTCCCCGGCCACAGGACTCCCCGGATTGCAGGAAATGCTTGCCGTGAGGATACCATGCTTCCGGCAATCCCGCAGCGCTCCAATCACGTAAGGTGTGGTACCGCTTGCGGCAATGCCCACCACCACGTCTTTATCTGAAATATCCCATTGCTGCAGGTCTTTCCAACCCTGCACGGTATCATCTTCCGCATTCTCCACAGCGCGGCGAATGGCTTTGTCTCCACCAGCAATCAGCCCTATCACCAGCTCATGCGGCACGCCATATGTGGGCGGGCATTCCGAGGCATCAAGTATACCCAGCCGCCCGCTGGTACCAGCGCCCAGGTAAAACAGGCGGCCGCCGGCCAGCATCTTGTCCGCCGCAGCCTGTACAAACGCATCAATGGCAGGAATGGCTTTTCTCACTGCCGCCGGAATACCGGTATCTTCTTCGTTAATATGATTGAGTATCTCCAGCACGCTCATTTTTTCCAGGTGCCGGTAACGGGAGGATTGCTCCGTTATTCTTATGAATTCTTTTTTCGCTGCATGGTTCATGTTCGATCGGATTTATAGTTGAGGGGCTTGTTTCCGGGAGATCAGCATCAATCCCAGGAAGGTGATCAATCCATTGATGAAAAGCAACTCCAGTCCTATCTGGAAGTTACCGAAAATTCGCTTCTGATACTTGTCCAGTATGAAGCAGATGACAGGTGACAGTATCACGACAAACGGCACGAGCCAGTCCAGCACCCTGCGTTTCGTGAGGATGCCGAAGGCAAAGAGCCCCAGCAACGGGCCGTAGGTATAACCGGCGATCTTCAGGATCAGGCCGATCATGCTGGGATTGTTCATCCATTTGAATATCATCACAAACAAGAGGAAAAGCGCGGCAAAAGACAGATGCACGATCTGGCGGATGCGTTTCCTTTGTTTATCATCGAGATTCTTATTTCGCTGAATGCCGAGAATATCGATACAGAAAGAAGATGTCAGCGCTGTAATCGCTCCATCCGCACTTGGGAACAAAGCGGAGATCAGCGCGATGATAAAGATGATGGATACCGCGGCGGGCATATAGTTCAGCGCGATGGTCGGGAAGAGGCTGTCCCCCCGGGCGGCGATGCCCTTGCTTTCGGCAAAAAGATGCAGCAGGCCACCGAGGAAGAGGAACAGCAGTACCACCAGCATGAAGATCGTGGCAAAGGTCATCATGTTCTTCTGTGAATCTTTCAATGTTTTCACGCTGATGTTCTTCTGCATCATTTCCTGATCCATTCCCGTCATCGTAATAGAAATAAACGCACCCGCTACAATCTGTTTCAGGAAGAACAACTTGCTCTCCGGATCAAAGAAAAATATTTTGGAATACCCTTTTTCCGCAAGCGCCTGCACACCATCACCCAGGCTCAGGTTCAGATGGCTTAGGATATATCCCACGCATACCACCAGCCCGATGAGCATACAGGCGGTTTGCAGGGTATCCGTCCACACGATCGTTTTCACGCCGCCTTCAAACGTATACAGCAATATCATCAACAGGATCACGAAAGCGCCTACCCAGAAAGGAAGGTCAAAGTTCTTCAGGATGGTAACATGCAGGATGTTCACCACCAGGTACAGCCTGGCCGTGGCGCCGAGGATGCGGGAGAGGATGAAGAACGATGCGCCCGCCTTGTAAGAGGCAAAGCCCAGCCGTGTTTGCAGGTAATTGTAAATGGACGTCAGGTTCATCCGGTAATAGATCGGCAACAGTACATATGCCACCACGGCATACCCGATCAGGTTGCCGATGATGATTTGGAAATAGGCGAATGATTCTATTCCCACTGTACCGGGCACACTCACGAAAGTAACTCCGCTCAGGGAAGTGCCGATCATCCCGAAGGCCACCAGCATCCAGTTGGAGCCACGGTTGCCGATGAAGAAGGAATCGTTGTTCGCATTGCGGGAAGTGAACCACGCTACCACCAGTAACAGTACGAAATAGGCGATAACGAGTGTGAATAACAGGACTGGAGACATATTCTTTTAGACTTGTTTTAGATTTTTTCTATACCGATGCCGGGTAACTCACTTAACACCACATTACCTTTCACCACGCGGGTTCCCTTATACACATCATTGCTGATCAGCAAGGCTCCGTCAAGGTCCGCCCAATCCGCCATGGTAGCAAGCTGCGCCGCTGCGGAGATGGCGCAGGAGGTTTCCGTCATGCAGCCTACCATTACTTTCATATCCAGCGCCCTTGCCAGCACGAGCATTTTGTGCGCTTCGCGCATGCCGGTGGATTTCATCAGCTTGATATTGATGCCGCTGTAGACCTTGTGCGCTTTCAGGACATCATCCAGCCGCTGCACCGCTTCGTCTCCGATGGTGGGAAGCGGGCTGTGCTCCGTGAGCCAGGCATTGTCATCTATCTGCTCTTTGGGCATAGGCTGTTCAATGAACACCACGCCTTTCTCTTTCAGCCAATGGGCCATATCCAGCGCGAACTGCCGGTCTTTCCAGCCCTGGTTCACGTCTACAGAGATCGGTTTATCTGTGACCTCCCGGATAGTGGAGATCATCATTTTATCCGTATCACGGCCCAATTTGACCTTCAAGATATGATATTCATCGGCTTCTTTCACCTTTTGCCGCACAACTTCCGCGGTATCAATGCCGATCGTGAAAGACGTGGGCGGCACTTTAGTGGCGTCAAATCCCCATATCCTGTGCCAGGGCTGCTGCATGAGCTTACCGGTGAGATCGTGCAATGCGATGTCTACCGCGGCTTTGGCGGCTTTGTTGCCCGGCGCCGTCTGATCTACATAATGCAGGATATTCTCCATGTCGAAGGGACTGCTGAAACGGCTCAGATCCACTTTCGACAGGAATTGCATCACCGAGTCGTGGGACTCCCCAAGGTAAGGCGGCATGGACGCTTCGCCGTAACCTGTTACCCCGTTGAACTCCAGTTCCGTAAGCACCACCGGTGTGGTGGAACGGGAGCTGGTGGCGATGGTAAATACGTGTTTGAGGGATAAGGTGTAAGGTTTGAAACGTAAGGTCATTTTGCCTTTCGGGAGTACGGGGATGCTGGCGAATCCCGGTAGTCCGGGTACGGTGCCGGCTCCGGCTATCATGGCTGTTGTTTTTAGAAAATCTCTTCTGGTTCCCATTTATAATTATTAATGCTTTTGCCGGATCGATTGATATACCTGGTCGAGGATGCGGCCGCGAATATTCATACGTTGCAGCGTGTTCACGTTATCGATCACCTCCGGGTATACGCGGTTGGTGAGCACGATGCAGATAAGGTTCACGGCAGGATCTACCCAAACGAAAGTGCCGGTGTAACCTGTATGCCCGAATGATTGCGCGGAGGCAAACCGGGAGGGGTATTGCTTCGAGGGGTCCGGGCGGTCAAAGCCCAGTCCTCGTGGGCTTACTTTCGATTGCCTGGAAGTGAACAGGGCAATGGTAGCAGGTTTGTAATAACGTTTCCCGCCGTATACACCTTTGTTCAGGAACATCTGGTAAAGGATGGCGAGATCGTTGGCATCTGAGAACAGACCTGCATGTCCGCTCACGCCCCCAGCCATGGCTGCACCCGGATCGTGTGCGTAGCCGCGGAGCTGCATGGTACGGAACCAGCTGTCGTTCTCTGTGGTGGGTACGATGCGGGAGCTGTCAAAACAGTTGCGGGGCAGGAAGCCGGTGGTTTGCAAGCCGAGCGGGCGGTAGAGGGAGTCCGTCAGGAACTCGTTCATCGGCCTGTGCACAATCTTTTCGATCACTTCCCGCATCATATACATGCTGATATCGCTGTATACGAACTTTCCGCGCGTGAGCACCGGGGATGCCAGCGTTGTGGACCACATCACATCTTCAAAATAATGCGCCCGCAAATAATATCTATCCGCCACTTTCACCGGGTATTGCGCGGAGGAATCCGTGCTGAGGTCCGAGGGCTGCAGCTTTTCGAAATATTTGATGTAAGGAGTGTATCCTGCTTCGTGCAACAACGCTTCACGGATGCGGATATCTTTCTTGTCTGCGATCGTGCGGGTGCGGGCTACGTACTTACTCACTGGATCGTCTAAACGAAGTCTGCCATCATCATACAATTTCATGATGGCGGGCGTAGTGGCCGCTATCTTGGTCACGGAAGCGAGATCATAGAGATCGTCCGTACGTACGGCGCGGGTGCCGTTATAAGTGAGATGGCCATATGCTTTTTCGAAGATCACTTTCCCGTCTTTCGCCACCAGCACAACGCCGCCGGGAGTAGCTTTGCCCGCAATGGCTTCAGCCATGATGTGATCTATTTTCTCCAGCGAATCCGCTTGCATGCCCACGGCCTGCGGCACTGCATATCCCAGGCGCGTTTTACCGCCGCCGAATATCTGTTGCGCGGCCAGGGAAGCGCTTTGCGGGGAGTCTTCTTCCCCCTGACCGGACCTGACTACAATACCCTTCCTTTCATTGATAAATTTGACGAGCTCATCGTCTGAATGCGTTTGGGGGGATAACAGGAAAATGAGGATATCGTAATATTTGAGCCGGTCGTTGAGATCATTCCATTGCGGGGAAGATATCCTGAACAGGCTGATGGGCGCATATTTCCGGGCGATGCTGTCAAATACGGCATCATGCCGGTAGTGATAACTGATCACCGCAATGTTATGGTGCTGCAGATCAGTCAGCGGTACCTGTTGCGCGGATACCCGGGAGGTTGCGCAGACCAGGAACAGGTAAAACAGATGTTTCATTACGCTTAAGCATTGAAAAGAAAGGGGGTCGCATACGTATGCGACCCTCCTTTCTGCAGGTTTATATTGCCGGGTCAGCCGGGGTATTCGGATTTGTCAGTCTTTCCTGGTCCGGGTAAGGATAGAAATTCCTGTTCCGCTCGTATGTTGTGGGAACCGGGTTCACATTCACCGGAGGCGCAGGCCTGCCGAAGCGGCGGCTGTCTTCCAGGCGAAGACCTTGCAGGAACAGGCTTATACAGCGTTGCTTGTAGACTTCCAGCAGCAGGGCGTCCGTTGTAACCGGGCCACTGTATGCGGACAGGTTGGGATTGAGACCGAAGGGATCTCCGGCGGCCCGCGTACGCACAGCATCTATCTGCGTTTTGGCGGCATTCAGGTCACCACCGCTGCGGATAATGGCTTCCGCCTTCAGCAGGCGCACTTCATCCGGGTGATAGATGGGAATGGATTTAGCGATATCGTCAAAGAATCCTTTCAGTGTTTTCAGCGTTTCGCCGCCTACTACCACATCCGGTGTGGAGAGATAGAAGGCCAGCCTTCCATCCGCAGGGTCCACGAAACCCGCAGGCAGACCGAAGTTGGCGCGGGGCTTGAAATTCGCTGCTACCTGCACTTGCTGCTGGATGGGGTTAGGGCTCTGGCTGCTATACAGGTATTGTGATTTCGTATTCAGATTAACGGCGTTAGCGGCCGCCAGTGATTCCGCGTATTTGCCCAGCATCATGTTATAGCGGGCGCGGAAAGTGTTGATACAATCCAGCAATACAAGATCGCTGCCTAATACGCGGGAATTGAATTCATCAGAAGGAGGCGTTGCGGCCAACGCTGCGGCAGCATCATCCAGGAGTTTTACAGCGGCTTGCAAACCGGCTGTTCTGGTTACGAAAACAGCACGACCGGTTTTATCCGTCTGAATGGGGAACTGCTCAAATGCAGTGGCCAGCCCGCCAATCGCCATCGCCTTGAACAGACTGCCAAAGATGATAAGGCCCGAACGCATGGATGGCTCATTAGGAAGCACTGTGGGTGCATTATTGAGCAGGTCATCCGCCATTCCCATGGTGTGCAACATGTTGCTCCAGAGGCCGTTCACATTACCGTTAAAGGTAGGTAACGCAGTACCTCCCGCTTCCAGCTCCAGGATGTTTGTAAATGTCGTCACCCCTTTCAGTTCACGTGCTGTGGTACCGGTAGCTGTGGACAGCACTTGTACCCCGGAGGTGGAATAGTATTGCTTGATACCCACGGCCAATGAAATAAGACCTTCCCGGGTGGTGAGTACCTGACTGTCTATCGGGCCGTTCGGGTTCACATAATCCAGTTTGCAACCGCCCGCTGTGAGAACAGCCGCTGTCAGAAATATATAGATGAATTTCTTCTTCATAGTTCGATAGTTTAGAAATTAACGTTCAGGCCCAACAGGAAAGTTCTGGGCAAAGGCACTTCCACGAAATCAAATCCTCTTACTGCATTATCCTGCCCTGCCGCATTCACTTCAGGATCATATCCGCTGTACTTGTCTATAGAAAGCAGATTGCGTCCGGAAAGCGTCAATCGAAGATCGCGGAGCTTCCCGGCTTTGGGAGTGATCGTATAAGCCACGGACAGTTCCCGCAGTTTCACGAAATTGCCTTTCTCGATCCAGTTCTCGAATACAGAGAACAATGCGGCGCTGGTTCCCTTCGGAACTTCTCCTTTCAATTCAGCCTCATATCCTTTCAAACCGCCGTAGTTGGCATTATCACCCACGCGGCGGGTGAAGTTGAACACATCAAATCCCAGCATACCGTCCCACTGCATACGGAAATTAAATTTCCTGTAGCTCACTTCGTTGATCCAGGACAGTACATGTTTCGGATTCGGGTCACCAATCACTCTACTCAGGATGGAACCGCTCGGTTGACCAGATGCATCGCGCTTTACGGTATAAGTACCGTTCGGGCCCTGCACGCCTTTCTCCCGTTGTGGCAGACCTGCCGGTGTGAGCAGGAGGGAACCATCGGGATTCCTCGCAAAGAATGTGCTATAGAATGCTCCCAGTGAATATCCATTCACAGCCGCTACCTGCCCGAAGCCACCGGCGAACGATAATATGCCATTGCCTTCCACACCGTTGATCACGTTGGTGTTATGCGTGTAGCTGAAAGTAGATACCCAGCTAAGGTTTTTATTCTGGATAGGCACACCCTTGATCATCACTTCAAAACCTTTGTTCGTCATAGTGCCGATATTCAGGTAGCGGTTATTGAAGCCGGTACTGGGCGCCAGCGTTCTGTTGAGGATCAGGTCCTTTACATCTTTGTTATAATAAGAGAATTCGATGCTCAGGCGGTCTTTCAACAGGCTGATATCTGTACCTAACTCCAGTTCCGTTTGTCTTTCCGGTTTGATGTCCGGGTTGCCCAGCTTGACGGGGGATACGGAACCGGCGCTGCCACCGTAGATGATCGGTGTATAAGTGGTGAGCCTGTCATAGGCGCCGATGGCGGTGAGGTTACCGGATTGTCCCCATGCGGCACGCAGTTTCAGAGAAGGCAGGATGTCTCCCAGTTTGGAATCCTTCCAGAATTTCTCTTCGGAAATGAGATAAGAGCCGCTTACTTTCGGGAAGAACTGCCAGCGATTGTCTTTACCATATACGGATGAAGCGTCTACCCTTGCCGCGCCGGTCACATATATCTTGTCGCTGATACCGAAGGTTTGTTGCAGGAATCCACCGAGGATCGTTCTTTCGATGCGGGATTCCGTTGCCACAATAGTACCGTTGTTGATGGTCTGACCAAATGCGCCCAGCTGCTGAGCCGTTCCGCCAATCACATATGTTCTGTCGTATTGCATGGTACCTCCTAAGCCGGTAGTGGATTCCAGCCAGTTGTTCACTTTTTTGCGATAGCTCATGTTCAGGTCATTGTTCGTTTGCAGCACAGTGGCATTCGCACTTACTGCCAAACCTTTGTCATAGCTTGGCGTGGTGTTCTTGGGAGGAATATAGGCCGTGCTGATCTGGGAGTAATTATCCAGACCGAAAATGTAATCGATGTTCAATCCTTCAATCGGCTTGGCATTCAATTGCACGTTACCGATAAAGCGATTCACTTTCTGGCGGAAATCAAAGCGGCTGATCGCTTCCAGCGGGTTCGTCCTTTTCAGGATGGAGATCGGCGCAGTAGATGGATACAAACCGGTAACAGGGTCTTTATCCGGGTTGATATAGTTATTGCTGAAGATAAACCCCGTGAGCGCTCCATACGCTTCATTGATACCTCCGTTCGGTATCTCGCGGCTGTTGCTCAATGTGTAGTTAGCGCCGGCGGAAAGCGTGAAGATGTTGTTCAGCTTCTGGGAAACATTCACACGAAGGCCGTTCCTGTTGAAGTTGGTATTCTTAATGATACCTTCATTATACAGGCTGGAAACTGCCACATAGTATTTAGTCGTTTCCGTACCGCCAGAGACGGACAGGTTATTATCCGTACCAATGCCGGTGCTGAATATCTTATCCTGGTAATCATATCTAGTTACCGCCGTCTGCGACTTATCATCCGGCAGATTATTATTGAACCGGAACGGATACTGGTTATACGGCAGTTTTTTCCGGATGCTGTTGGTTTTGAACTGCGTGGAGAAAGATATCTGCGGCTTGCCCGTTTTTCCTCTCTTGGTGAAGATCTGCACCACACCGTTGTTGGCACGGGAACCGTAGATAGCGGCGGCGGCGGCGCCTTTGATCACTTCTATCCTGTCAATATCCGCAGGGTTGATATCCACGAGGCGGTTCTGTGCATAACCACCCAGGTCTATCAGCTGCCGGGAGTCGTTGTTCACGATCACGCCATCCACAATGTAAAGCGGATCAGAAGAACCCACGATTGTGCTCGGCCCCCTCAACCGCACGCTGATCCCGCCCGCGGGGTTCCCCGAGTTTTGCGTGATCTGCGCACCGGCCACCTTGCCCTGCAAAGCCCCGTCAATCCCCGTGGCGGCACTGTACTGAATATCTTTTGAGGAAACGGTGGAGATGGCGTTGCCCAGTTTTTTCTTGGAAGTGGCAACGGCGGTACCGGTCACCACTACTTCATTCAGACCCAGCACATCATCTTCCATTTTTACATTGAAGGCAAAAGTTTTCGTACTTCCGCTCACCTGGAACGGTTTTTCCTGCGGCTTCAGTCCCACCCCGGTGAAGTTCAGCACATAGCTGCCATCCTTCAGGGCGGCGTTGATCGTGTAATCTCCGTTTAGATCAGTGTAGGCGCCATTGGAAGTGTTGCGTACCTGTACTGCGATGGATGGAAGCCCCTTTCCATCCGATCCGGTCACTTTACCGGAAATGCGAACCTGTGCCAGAGCGAGAAGAGACACAAGCTGCACAGGCAGGAGAATGGAAAAGAACTTCCGGCTGTCCTGCCATAACCATAACGTTTTTCTCATGTTGCAGTTGTTTTAAATGAATTGAATCTGGTTGGAAACTCCCGGTGGTCCCGGTTGTAAAAGCCTCATAAAATTTCGATGCCGGTCTCCCGATATGGTTTTAAAATTTTATCTCCCGGGTCCAGCTCTGTTACCAGGGTGCTGACGCGGGTGATATCGCACACCTTGATGCGCTGCGCCGTATTCAGTTTTTCTGTGATGGAGAGGGAAACGATGCGGTCGGATGCTTCCACCATCGCTTTTTTCACTTCTACCACATCCCAGTCATTATCTGTAATACCGTGCTTCACGTCAATGGCATTGGTACCGAGGAAACACAGGTCTGCCCGTATCCCCTTGATCTTTGATACTACGCCTCCCCCGATGGAGATCTGGGAGCTCTTGGAGATTTTGTCACCGATGAATATCACTTCAATATTCGGATGGTGAATATATTCGTAAGCTGCGGGTAAACTCACCGTGATGAAAGTGGCGGAAAGCTCGGGCGGCAATGATTTGGCCAGCTCTATGATAGTGGTGCCGCCGGTAGTGAGTACGAACATTCCGTCTTTGATCAGCCGGCAGGCTTTCATGGCAATGAGTTTTTTGCTGCTTAATGCATAAACGTGGTCAGATGCAATGGAAAGGTGGAATGATTTGGACAGGGCACCGCCGTGTACCTTGATCAGTTTGTCCTGCTTCGCCATCTCGTTCAGATCCCTCCGGATAGTATCCTCGGAAACCTCCATTTGCTGGCTCAGATCAACGGACAACACCTTGTTGTGCAAATTCACCTGACGTAGAATAAATGATTGCCGCTCTTTTTTAAGCATGCCTGCTGATTTTGGTCTTGCAGCAATTTACTGCAAAAAACAATACAAAACCGCAAAAAAATGCATATTTTTACTAAGATACATGAAAATATATGCATCCACGTATGCAAAAACAATTAAATCCGTGCAAAATATGAATATGAACATTTCCCGCCTGCATGCCATCGCCAACCGCCCTGAGCGGACCGTCATCGGCCTGATGTCCGGCACTTCGCTGGATGGCCTTGACGTTGCATTATGCCGTTTCTCCGGCACGGGCATGGATACACGGATTAGCCTGTTGGAGTTCGAAACAGTGCCCTATGGCGAAGATTACAAGCAGGAGATCAGCAGCGTCTTTTCCAAAAGACAGGTAGACCTGGAAAAAGTATGCCTGCTCAACGGATGGGTAGCGCAACAACATGCGAAGATGATCCTGGCCTGCCTGGAAAAATGGCGGAGACCGGCCGGTGAAATAGACCTGATCGCCAGTCACGGACAAACGATCTTTCACGCACCCAAATCCCTGCACAAACATGCAAAATTCAGTAACGCCACCCTGCAGATCGGGGATGGAGATCACATGGCTATCGAAACCGGCATCATCACGCTCAGCGATTTCCGGCAGAAACATGTGGCGGCAGGCGGAGAAGGAGCGCCGCTGGCGGCCTACGGAGATTTCCTCATCTTCTCCAAAAAAGGAGAGAACCGCATCATGTTGAATATCGGCGGTATCGCCAACTTCACCTTCCTGCCCGGCAGTCTGAATGCGGACGAGGTGTTCTGCAGCGATACCGGATCCGGCAATACGCTCATGGACGCCCTCACACGGGAATACTTTCCCGGCCGTTATTTCGACGAACACGCGGAGATCGCCTCCAAAGGCCGTGTACATCCTGCCCTGCTGGCGGCGTTGAAAGATCATCCTTTCTTTGCACAACCTTTTCCGAAAACCACCGGCCCGGAACTCTTCAATCTCGCCCACCTGCACCAGGCACAGCAAAGGTCAAATACCACCGGCCTGAGCGTGGAAGACGTCATGGCCACGCTCAACCGCTTCTCCGCAGAAACCATCACGGAAGCGATCAAAACAGTGACCGACAACGGCGCGGGATTCCGGTTCTATGTCAGCGGCGGCGGCATGCACAATCCCCTGCTGATGCAAAACATCCGGGAACTCCTCCCCGGCTGTACTTTCCACAGCACGAAAGACCTTCATATTAATCCGGATGCAAAGGAAGCCGTACTGTTTGCAGTACTCGCGAACGAAACACTTTGCGGAGGCGCGGTGAATTTTGGTGCAGGGCGCAACGGGATACCGAATGTATCCATGGGTAAAGTGAGCTTCCCGGGGTAAAGGGGGTAAAAGAAAAGCCGCCCCGGATTCTTGCGTATATTGCATCCATGAGCCCGGTATCCGGAAATATCAAGGACGATCCTCACAGTACCATCAAATCGTGGGTGGAACTGTATACGGACAGCCTGTTTGCATGGGCCTGCCGTCGCGTTGAGAACAATTCAACGGCGGAGGACCTTGTGCAGGAAACTTTCCTGTCCGCTTTTCAATCTATCGGAAAATTCAAAGGAGAAAGCAATCCAGGCACCTGGCTGTTCTCTATTCTGAATCACAAGATCATCGACCATCATCGAAAAAAAATGCGGAACGCCGCCTCCCCGGTTAAGCATTCGGAACCGGAGCGCTTCTTTGACGATAACGGAAGCTGGAGGAAAGAAGCCAGGCCCCAACCCTGGCATATAGATGAAGCACATCTCCTGGATAACACCGCTTTCAGGGATATACTGGATCAATGCATGAAGAAATTACCGGACCACTGGTTCTCCGCCGTACAATTAAAATACCTGGAGGAGAAAGACAGTAAGGACATCTGTCAGGATTTGCAGCTTTCACCGTCCAATTTCTGGCAGATCCTGCACCGGGCCAAATTACAGTTACGTCAATGCCTGGAAAAACACTGGTTTAAAAAAGAACGATGAGGAAGTTAATGCACATACTGATGCTTTCCTGCAGGAAAGCTACGGAGCTGATCGACAAGCAGCTTCATTTTACGCTCACACCTCTTGAGAAAACCAGACTATTCATGCATACGCTTTTTTGCGATGCCTGCACCCAATATAAAAAGCAGAGCAGATTCCTCCACAAGCTCTTCTTTAAGGATCATACCCATCCTGAAAAACTGCCGGTTTCCGATACAACCGGCCTCAAAAAGAAGATCCTCAACAATCTGGAAGAAAAATAAAAAAAATCCTCCCTTTCACTGTCAGGTTAACGGCGGTATGCCGACTATTCAGTAAAATCTATTATTCACCCAAAACCTGACAACAATGGAAATCAAAAAGAAAAGCCTGATGGCCGGTTCACTGATAGCCGGGGCCCTGTTCACTGCAACAGCACTGAATGCTAATGCCGCCAACCCATTCCATTTCAACACGCTCGGCTCCGGAGAAACGGTCAGAACCCGCCTGATGGCCGGGCATACAGACGCCCGGCATATTGAGCTGAAGTGTGGGGAAAAGGGCAAGAAGATGGATTCTACCATGTCCAAAAAGGGGAAGGAAGGAAAGTGCGGTGAAGGAAAATGCGGGGAAAAGAAGAAGGATATGAAGAAGCAGATGAAAAGCAAACCTAAAGAAGGCAAGTCCGGAGGTAACTGATCCCCTCAAGGCAGGCTACCCATGCCTGCCTTGCTCTCTTTTCATTTCATTTAAAAATTTCCAGTCATGGTTGGTATCGGATTCAGAAAAGATTTTGCAGCAGCACTGCTGGACGAAGGAACCCTTCGCCCTGATTTCATAGAAGTAGCGCCGGAAAACTGGATAGGCATCGGCGGCTACTGGAAAAAGCTGTTCCATCGCGCGTTGGAAAGATATCCGCTGTTCACGCACGGATTATCCCTCTCCATCGGCAGTCCGGATGACCTCGATCTCGCTTTCCTGAAACGGGTAAAGAACTTTCTCCGGGAAACCAATGCGCAGCTCTACTCCGAGCACCTTAGCTATTCCCGGTGCGATAACGCACATTTATACGACCTGCTCCCTATCCCGTTCACCATGGACGCAGTGCGGCACGTCTCCCGGAGGATACGGACGGTGCAGGATTTCCTCGAGAGGAAAATAGCAATGGAAATCGTCAGCTATTACACGCCGGTTGCGCCGGAAATGACGGAAGCAGACTTTATCAATGCCATACTCGAAGAATCGGATTGCGAGCTGTTACTGGATGTGAATAACATCTATGTGAACAGCTTCAACCATCAATACAATGCCATCACCTTCATCGATCAGCTGCCCATGAAAAGGGTGCGTTATATTCATATGGCAGGTCACGAGCAGGTGGCCGACGACCTGATCATTGACACCCATGGAGAGCCTATCATCGATCCCGTTTATGACCTCTTTGCTTATGCGATAAAGAAACTGAACAGGGATGTGCCTGTTCTGCTGGAAAGGGATTTCAATATTCCGGAACTGGAGGAAATGCAGCAGGAAATAGAACGTTTGCAAGCCATTAAAACATCCAGCCTAAAAAAAGTGCCATATGTTGTTACTTGAAACCACACAACGCCATCAGTCTGCATTAGCCAATTACTGTCGCAGTGGCGCATATCGTCACATTCCCGGCATTCATACCAAACATGTTTCCCAGTATCGCAGGCTGGTATTGAACATCGTAACGGATATCCTGCAATCTGCTTATCCGCTTACGCACAACCTGCTGTCTGAAGGAGAATGGGAAGCGCTGGTGCTCGACTTCTTCACCCATCACCCCTGCCAGGCTCCCCAGGTGTGGCAAATGCCGGAGGAACTGCATCAATATATGACGGATGTGCAACATCCTCTTTTCAAACAATATCCCTTCCTTGAAGAATTACTCCGCCTGGAATGGTCAGAAACAGCGCTATTTATGATGGAAGATAAGCCCGCCGCATTTACCCGTTCCGGAGATCTGCTGCTGGATCCGTTGGTATTGAACCCTGAGCATATCCTGCTGCGCTTTCGGTACCCCGTGCATCTGAAGCAGGCGAAAAAGATAAAAGCGGCGGATGAAGGGGATTATCACCTCATCCTTTTCCGCGAACCGGATACAGGTAATGTGCAGTTCATGGACCTTTCTCCTGCCCTGGCCGACCTGTTACAGTTACTGGCGACCGGACCTGCAAATACGAAAGAACTGGTAAGCACCATCTGCGCAGCGCTCGGAATTGCGGTCAACAAATCCATCCTTGAGATGGTTGCCACATTTATCAGTAGCGGCCTGAAAAGCGGGCTGGTACTTGGATTTAAAAAAGTGTAACAAATGGCAACGTTGAATTACTACAGGAGTGTACGCACACTGGAAAAACTGAAAGACATTCCCCTCTTGCTGACAAGGCTTGTGCTGGCTTTTGGTTTCTATACCACAGCCCGCGTAAAATGGGCGGACATCGGCAGCGTTACAGCCTGGTTCAGAGAAACAGGGATACCGGCCCCGGCATTCAATGCCTACCTCACTGCGTCAACAGAAGCACTCGGTGTTGTATTACTGATTTCGGGGCTCGGTACAAGGATCATTGCAGTACCGCTGATGATCATGATGCTGGTAGCTATTGGCACCGTGCACCTGCATAATGGGTTCGAGGCAGGCGATAATGGATTTGAGATACCGTTGTACTATCTGGTGATGTTGCTTGTGTTATTCATAAACGGCGCGGGAAGATTTAGTCTGGACAGGGTTATAGATACCTCCTCCCAAAAATTAAAAAAGGAGCATTGAAGTATTCCCTCAATGCTCCTTTTACATTTCCTATCGTTACTGCAGCACGATCGTATCCGTATACGCTACATTGAATGTATCGATCGCATTTCGAACGGGTATGTATGAAGACCGCACGGCTATCTTCGTACCGCTGGCCGCCTGCATCAGAATCGTGGAGTCCATTTTCGGGCCTACGTTCACTATGCGAGGCTGGCTCTGACTATCCGTGTAAGACAGGCGCGTGTTGATGTTCAGCGCCGTATCCGTAGGAGAGAAAAACAGCTTATAGCTCCCTCCACCCATCACCACCGTCGGTTTGCCGGAGTTAAGAGACCGGTTCACCAGGGAAGAGACATACAGCGGGCCGTATATCCGCACACCGGAAAGGGACTGCCCGATGGACCTGTTCCCGTTCGCATCAAAAGTATACAGCACGAAGTTCTGCACATATTCGCCTATTCCGTTTATCGTGGTAGCAACGATATCGGACGTATTGTTACCCTTGGTTTTGAGCACAACGGAGTCACTGCCGTTGTTCCAGTAGATCACATAACCGGTAATGCTGGGATCCGGGCTGGGGTTCCATTGGAGCATGGCACGGAGGTTTCCCTGGAAAGCTTTGAAATTGCTAACCGGCCCGGGATATATGACCTCTTTCCCGTTCAAAAGGCTCTTGTATTTCGTGTCATCCTTCGAGCAGCTCCATACCAGGCATGAAATAAAGAACAGTATGATGATACGTTGTTTCATATGATTCACTTTTTACTGAAAGGCATTTAGTTAGTTTGTATTCCCATATAGCGTGATCTCCATCGCGTGCGCAAAAGTGGCGCCTGACCATGATTCGGAAACCGCCAGTCTTATAAACCTGACTTTGGGCGCTGTGAAAGGAATCGTGAACTCCATGCCCTGGTTGAAGACTGCTTTATCTGTTGCCGTTGGAGCGGTTGGCGGCGCGCCGGAGGGCGGACCGGGCCATACAAAATTCCCGATATTCACCCAATCCCCTACTACTGTTCCCAAGTCCGCATACACAGGCAGCACAGCATCTCCCGGAGCGGCAACGTTCGATCCCCAGAGCGCAAACACCTTCGGGTTCCCGTGGGCATACTCGTACCCGGATCTGCCGAATAACGTGAACCGGCTAAGTTTTGCCGATACCCCGATGCCGAAAGTACAGGTAATGGGCAGCGGCATATTTTCCTGTGCTGTATGCCAGCCTGTACCATTGTTGTTATCCCACAGATTGGGCACTACCCATCCAAACCCGATCTTCGTATCACTTGGCAAAGCATTGTTGAAGAATTTACTTTTGTCCAGCTTGATCTCATACAATGGGCTGATGGACTGATAGACGGTATCGGAATTATTCCCCCACTGATCTGTCACGTATACAGCAAATGCCTTGGGCAGCGTGTCAAATCCTCTTGAAGAATAGCTGATGGCGGAAAAATCACTGAAGTTCTGCTGACGGATCGCATACTTCTGCTCCGTATTCGGTTTATACAACAGGATCACGCCCACCGCCTTCTTCAGTAAATTGATCGCCTGTACGTTTACTCCACCAAAATCAGACTGCATTCTGATCGTTCTGGCCACGATCTGGTAAACCGGCGTATCCGGCTGTACTTTTACCGTTACGATATCGGATTCGATATTGGCACGGGAAACGGCTGTGAGTTTTACTTCGTATTCTTTTTTCTGCGCAAACCCTTCCACTTTGATCGTATCGCTGTAGTAGCTGGATTTGGTCTGTCTTGATTTCTGTGTAACATCATTGATGATATAATCGGCTTTTACATACAGTACATTTCCGGTTTTCGGCAGGTCGTATGTAATAAATGATCCTCCGTTAAAGTTGCTCACCTTTACATTGGAAACAACACCCGGCTTGGTCTGATCTTCCGAAACAGGCTTGTTGTAATCGACAACTTTACTGCAGGATGTGACTACCGCCACCAGTAAAGCTATTTTTAACAAAGCAAATATCTTGTGCATAGCGCTGAATTTTAACTTTTACCAATAAAGCGTTTGAACGAGGTTGAGATTGTTGGACAATGCGGCATCGGACAGCGGCCAGAAGTAATCCCTTACCGTAAGTCCGGGTATGAACAACGTCTGCAGTGTATAGAAAGCGCTGTTACCTGGCTGGAAGATGCTCCATCCCTGCACGGGCGTAGCCAGCACGGTCAGCATTTCCTTCCATCTGCGCAGATCCCATCCTGCTTTTCCTTCAAAGCAAAGTTCTATGCGCCGTTCCCGATGAATGATCTCGCGCAGACCGTCTTTGGTAGAAGGTTTTGACGGTGCATTACTGAACTGCGCCCAGGAGTCCACCACACCTTTCAGTCCGGCCCTGTCCCGCACCATATCAATGTATTTATACACTTCAGAACCGGGTCCACTCGCTTCATTCAGGCACTCTGCATACAGGAGATACAGATCCGCCAGGCGGGTGCGGGGCAGGCGATAGGACGTCTGCTGCACGCCATTGTCAAAAACGGTCTGGTAATGTACAAGCTTCTTGGGCCAGATGGCCAGCATGTTGATACGCACACGATCCTTGGGACCGGCTTTTGATGAAGGGCCTTTCGCTTCAATGTACAGTGGGTTATTCTGATCCGTTACCCCGTTGCCATACCAGACTCCTCCGTCAAAACCGATATTGGCATAATAGCGCGGCTCACGCGCGAAATTATTCTTGATGGTAACGTACCCGCTCTTGATGTAATATTTATTGGGGTTATCGCCGGTCTGCAAATCGAAACGATGGCTATAATCCCATGTTTTATCTTCATTGATGGGAACTCCGTTCCTGGAATAGAACAGGTCTGTAGTGGCGAAAGGCACCGTAAAGCTGCTGGGAGCGGATGTTGAGTTCTCCACTGACTTAGCGGTCAGGCGGGGAATACAGAAAGTCTGATAACCAAAGTTACCGTTGAGCGCCCAGATCACCTCTGCATTCAGATCCCATTTTTCCGTCACCGCACTCTGGATGGTGAGTACCTTCTTCAGGGAGTCCACCAGCACCGGCAGGTTAGCCGGTTGTATGAATGTATACAGCTTTGCATTCTGGGCAACTGCTTCATCAATGGCTGCTTTGCAGGCATCTGCCGCTTTCTTCCATTTTGCAGGATCTGCGGTGGCAGAGAACAATACCTGTCCGTCTTTATTCTTGGCCTTAGCGTAATCAGGGTTGCCGTTATATAAGGGGCTTGCCTGTGTGGCCAGCACTTCCGCCTTCACGGATAACGCGATTGCCCGGGTGATCCTTCCCATTTCCTGCTGTACGTTGCCGATCTGCTGAGGCAGATCCGCCGAGGCTTCATCCAGCAATTGCACGATGTAGCTGAATACAGAATCCACCGGCTGGCGTTTTACCCGGATTTCTTCGAGCGTGGCGGTAATGTTCTGGTTGGTCTTGTAGATCGGAACAGGTCCGTACATCCTGAGCAGATAGTAGTGATAGTAAGCCTTCAGGAACTTTGCCTCCGCGATCCAGCGGGCTTTTTCATCCGGGGTCAGATCGATCGGTTTATTGATGTTCTCCAACATGATGTTACAGCGGCGGATGGCCTGGAAAAGGCTGGAGCCGCCGTTCTGTCCATCCCAGTAATTCAATACGGGATTGGAAATATTCTGCGTGGTGCCACGGATCAGCTGAAACCCGATATCGGAAACCGGTCTTTCAGACAAATCATTCGGGTAAACGATCTCTCCCGAGGTGGTGAAGCCCGGATCGTTCACCACATTGGAGAAGCCCTGCAGGTTATTATAGCAGGTGAACAGATAGTTCTCCGCTTCGTTCCTGTTCCGGAAAGCATAGTCGATGGTTCCTACATTCTCCGGCGTAACATCGAGGTATTTTTTACAGCTTTGCGTGGTGACCAGTGCACCGCAAAAAGCAATGGCATATAATACGCTGTTGATCCTGTTTTTCATATTGCTTTCGGTTTACAGGTTAATGTTGAGGCCTATGTTATACACTTTCTGAATGGGGTAACTGAATCCGTTACCACCCAGTTCAGGATCCCAAAGGTTGAACTTCGTGATATTGAAAAGGTTCATCCCGTTCACATAAATGCGGCAGTACTTCATATGAAATCTGCGTATGATCTCACGCGGCAGGGCATAGCCTATTTCCGCTGTCTTCAGCCGCAGGAAACTGCCATCGCGCATCCACCAGGTGCTGCGTTGCAGGTTATTCTCAATAGCCTGTGAACTAACGCCCATCCTCGGGTAGAGTGCATACAGGTTCTGGTTCTCTTCTGACCAGTGGTTATCCGCAAATGCTTTCAGCACCTGCGACTGGCTTTGTATCTGCGGAGAAGGAGGAATGACAAAAGGACTTACAGACCTCGGATCGATGAAGAGGGAAACTCTTGACTGTCCCTGGAAGCGGGTGTTGAACTCCAGTCCCTTGTAATTGATGGAAAAACCGAAGCCATATACGATCTGCGGCACAGTGGGATACCCGATGGGAGCCCGGTCGGCCACGGTAATACGACCATCCCCGTTCAGATCGCGATACTTGATATCGCCTCCTTTGGGAAGGTTACCGCCAAATATCTGGGAAGGAGAAGCGTTCACTTCCTTGTCATCCACGAACAGTCTTTCTGCGATGTATCCGAACTGCTGATTCAGCATGGTGCCGGAAACATAGCGCCAGGGCTCAGCATACTGCGGTTCTTCAAACGCTCCGTACACCCCTTTGGAATAGGTGAAGTTAGACATGAACTGCACCCTGAAATTCCTGGAAAACGTTCTGTTATAATTTGCTGTAAGGTCCAGACCATGCACTTTCACGGTTCCTACGTTCGTCAGCACACTTGCTTCCAATCCCATACTGGAAGGAATATTCCTCGCCATCAGGATGTTACGGCGGTCCTGCGTCCAGTATTCCGCAATGAAATCAAAATCCTTCAGCAGGGTCATTTCCACACCGGCATTGAAGATCCTGGCCGTTTCCCAGGTAACGTTCCTGTTCTCGTAGTTGTTGATCCTTACACCATTGCGGGTGTATCCGTTAGTGAGCCCGAATGTAGCGCCATTGCCTGCATTAAGGTCCACGACGGACAAATAGAAGAAGCGTTGCTGCCCGATATCGTCATTCCCGCTAAGACCGTAACTCGCCCGCAACTTCAGCGAGCTTACCACGTTCTTTAAACCGCCGTCCCAGAACCTTTCCTTCGATACTATCCAGGAACCGCCGATGGTGGGGAAAAAGCCGAAACGGTGATTCTGCGAGAAACGCTCTGAACCATTGTACCCGAAGTTACCTTCCAGGAAATACTTACTCCGGTAGTTATAGCTCATCCGTCCTGCCAGATTAAGGTTCCGGTAAGGGAGGGAGTATTGCAGGCTGGGCCTCTGTGTGGAAGGATCAATGCCATTGGCCACCAGGCGTTGTTGCCTTACACCTATCAGGTTCGCAGAAATGGCATGATCGCCCAGCTGCTTGCTGTATTCCAGCTGTGCCTGAAACTGCACAAAAGTATTGGCGTCTTTGTTACCCGGCGTATAGTTCAGGTACTCTGTAGCCGCGCCGTTGTTGCCGGAACCCGGACTACCCTGAAAAATCCCTCCGGGCAGGGAGTTCAACCATGTGAGCGTATACTGGTTGGTGGCCCTGTTATAGTTTGCCGGAAACACCGTATAGTAGAACGGGTTATAGGCCATTGTATTATCGAAATAAGAATACCGGTTGGTATTGAAGAAACCATGGAACTTCAATCCCTGTGCAAGGAAGTCGAGATCCTGATGCAATTCCAGTGTGGCGGACATCCTTGATTCAGAATACCGCTTATAACCTCTCAGCATCTGCGCATAAGGGTTGGAGTATCCTACGCCTGAACCGTCGCTGCCTCCCATGCTGGAATTACCGAACAGGATATGCTGGGTGAGGAGGTTGGCAGAATCAGGCTGAAAATAGGCCGGGAAGAGTACAGGACTGGTATGCATGGCAGCACTGTACAGATCGGAAGAGAACGATGCATCGTTGGTGATGGGACCGTTATAATCGTTGAAGTTCCCCCACAGCCTTACTATCATCTCCGTGCTTTTCGTGAGTTTGACATTCACGTTGGAACGCAGCTGATAGTTCTTGAAGTTCACGTTATTGTTGAAGTTGTTGGCAGGACTCCTTTTCAACATACCGTTATCATTGCTGAAAGACCCTGCGATAAGGAAGCGGGCGATATCTCCACCGCCACTTACATTCAGGCTGGCCTTCTGCGTATTGCTGGATTTCTTGAACATCATATCCAGCCAGTCCACCGCAGGATATACATAGGGATTGCTGCCCTGTGCTCCTTTCATGGACTGTTGCGTATTGTATATCTTATCCGCATCAAATATGATGGGCGACAAGGGATCGCGGGTAGTGCTGGCTTCGTTGTACAACTTCATATACGTAACCGGATCTGCCAGCTTCAATGTTTGTGTGGGCTTAGAGATGGAATTCTCTATAATGAAATTGAGGCTTGTTTTTCCCACCTTACCTTCCTTGGTAGTCACGAGGATCACCCCGTTCGCGCCTCTGGCCCCGTACAATGCGGTAGCGCTCGCATCTTTTAATATCGAGAAGCTCGCGATATCGTTCACTTGTAAACGGGCGAGGTCATTGGTGGTCAGCTCCACGTTATCTATCAGGATGAGTGGATTCTGACGGTATCCGAATGTGGTAACGCCGCGGATAAAGAAGTTGGAGTTGTCCAGCCCCGGCTGTCCGCTTTGCTGGAAGCCGATGATACCGGCCACCTGACCGGTCAGCGCATTGGTAAGGTTGCTGGACGGTGTTCGCAGATTCTCCACGTTAATGGTAGATACCGATCCTACTACGGATTCCTTCAGCTGCTTTTTGCCGAAAGCTGTTACCACCACGTCAGTGAGTACGGTCTCGAGGGGTTTCATAATAACGGTCACCGTTTTGGTACGTTCCGTGATCGCTATCGTATCTCCCTTATACCCTACAAACTTGAATAATAATACCGTACCGGGATTTACATCCAATACAAATTTCCCGTTGACGTCCGTTGCGGTGCCCAGGGATTTGTTGTTAGAGGCCACCACCGTTACACCGGGAAGCGGCATGCCTGATGTATCCTTTACGGTGCCCACAACGGAAACCTTGCTTTGCGCAGAAGATCGTGTGGAAATAAAACAGAAGGAAATGAACATAAATAGCAATACAAAGCCGCTGGATAGCTTACGTAGCTGTCTCATAGTACAACAGAGTTGAAGGTAAAAAATCTAGTTTATGCCAGTTACAAGACGAAAATGATTTTGGATTGAATAAAGGAAAGGATGAGTCTTACTGTTCATCGTACGATACTGCCCACTACCAATCTCATACTAATTTTGAAGGACTGTAATACATGCATTCACTGCATAGATTTTGGTGAAAAAAAATCGATTGCAAAACAAAGGAGGAAATGTTGAGGCATACTTCTTTCAGCCCGGAATGATCCAGGGTGCAGCAGATGTATACAGCCTTAGACATGAACGTCTTCAACCCACGAAAATCATAAACACGCGTACGGGAAGGTGTTCCTCAATTGAGATTTGGAAAAAAACGTTAAAAAAATTTGGTTGATAAATTCATCACATGGAACGCTGCTGTAGCTATGTAACACACGCTATTTAATTCAGTCAGTCATCAGTCTTTCAACAGTGCATTTTAAAAGTATAACAAAAATTATAAGAAAAAAACTATCTCTGCGCTTTAGTTAAAAAAGTATAAGCAATAGATATATTTCTACACGATCTTCCATTTTTTTAGCCTGTTTTGCGGCTCCCATCCGGGGTTTTAATCTGTTCTGCAAAACCGTTCTTTTAAATTGATGACAAAGTAACTTGTTAATGGATGTTTCGTTTTCGGGCTTTTTCTACTATTTCGGGAAGCTTCTTTTTATATGCCTCGAGGTCCCATTGGGGAAAGTACTTCTTCATGGGTTGCAGGCCCATGGCGCTGCGCCGTTTGTCCAGGTTATCGGGATCCTCTACAGGATACACGTATTGCTCTCCTGTTTCACGATCGGCAATGATCTGGCTTCCGTAAGGCTGCTTTTTCCCTTCCCGCATAGCAATGCGGTCTTCGAGGATAGCGAGGTTACTGGAAAGTATCTTCCCTTCTTTCTCTGCCTTCCGGATCATGGGCAGATACTTCTGCTGCGTTGCAAGATCTGCATGCTGGATCACGAGGAACAAAGCCTGGCTGCCATTCATACCAACATCCTGCGGCCCAAGCCAGCCATATTGATTTAATATCCGCTCCACCTGGATCAGGTTCAGACTGTCCTTCTCCCGGATGATCTTCCATACACTGTCTGTCTGTTTCTTGTCTGCTTTATTCTTGTACAGCTCCGTTACGGTGTACCTGTAGGACTGATCATCTTTATAGATCACGTCCAGCGATGGCAACAATTCTTTTTTGAACAGGCTGCTGTCAATTGAGAAAGAAGTCACTTGTGCCCGCAACCCTGAAGCAGTGATCATAAGGAACAGTGATAAGATAAATGTTCGGTTCATGGTACAAACAGATTTGGACTACCAATTTAGATATTCCGGAAGAACCGGTCTTATCTTTTCTACACCGAACTATCCTTGATGGGTTATTTCTTTGGCGGATACACCGCTTTAAGTATAAAGTCCACAATCGGCGCCGGGTCCGGCAAACTGTGCGGATGATGTTTGAAACCGGGTTTATGGATCACCGTGATATTTCCTTTCAGCGCTTTTACACGTTCTTCAAAGAGAAGGGTATTTTCTCCCGGCGGCACTACTTCATCCGCATCAGCACAAAGATGCAACATGGGATAGCCGCCTTTCACGATCTGCGCTACTTTATCTATGGGGCTGACGGCGGACAGTGACGCGATGGAATCCGTGATAAAACCAAAATCTTTCCTGAACAATTCCCAGTTCTCTTTGCTCCCGGGGCCCTTCCCTTTTCCACCGGGCCAGCTCTTCAGGTCCAGCACAGGATTATCCACGTACACCGCTGCCACTTTATCTGGATTAACCGCAGCCCAGTTGTACACATACACGGCTCCCCGGCTCATTCCTTCCATCACGACTTTTTCTGCAAGACCGGCCTTGCGAACGTATTGATAGAAACTGTTCCAGAGCGTAATCGCCTGATCATTCCCGAAGAGCTCTGCCACATCGCAATACACTACATGAAACCCCCGTTCCAGCAACGCGATATCCGTTTGCGGTTCATGCCCCCAGAATCTTGCACGCCAGATCCAGGGATGCCCTGCGGCAGCTGTACGGGGTTTTACGATCTTGCATGCACGGCCGTTGAGCTGAAAGTCGGCACAGGGATAATCCCAGGATTTGCTGGTGGTGAAGGGTATTGTAAGCCTGTTGAAGATATCAAACGTGGAGTCCGCTACCTGCGCGGAGATACATTGATATCCCGCGCAGAGCAGCAGCCCTGTTATGATCATGATGCGCCTCATACCGCCCATTCTTTCTTCATTTTCCTGAACAACAGTTGATCCGCCTCCTTGTCCCCCAAAAACCTTTCTTTCGCCGGATCCCACTTCAGCGGGCGGTTCAGTTCATATGCGATGTTACCGAGTGCACATACGGAAGAGGTTCTGTGTCCTGTTTCTGCATCGGCCACTACTTTTCCGGAGCGGCTGCGTACGGCGTTCAGGAAATCTTTATAATGATTATCACTAAAATGCACGCGCTTCTCATTCCCGCCGATCACGCGGGTTTTCAGCTCAGCGGGCGTTGTTTCCAGCCTGCCGCGTTCGATCACAAGACTGCCTTTAGTACCGATGAATTCCACGTTCTTCCTGCCGATGTCGTGCTGGGTCATGGTAACGCCATTAGCGTACGTATAGGTCAGGAAGGGATGATCTTTCCCATCGGGAGGATAGATGGCTACGGGACCGGAGCCGTCCATATCCAGCGCCCATTGTGCAATATCGTACATATGCGCTCCCCAGTCAGCCTGAAAGCCGCCGCCAAGCCCTTTGTAATAACGCCATTCCGCCCACAATGCATTGCTGGGATAGGGATTGAGTTTGTTGTTATAAGGAACGTAATCGTTCGGGCCAAGCCAGAATTCCCAGTTGAGGTCTGCCGGCAGCGGCTCCGCCTGCAGGTCGAAGGGTTTTGGACCGGGACCAACGCTCACTTTGATCTCCTTCACATCCCCGATGTAACCATTGCGGATCAGTTCCACTCCCTGCCGGAACTCCGGTGCCGAACGCTGCATGCTGCCGGTCTGGAACATGCGTTTATGTTTCCTGACCGCCTCCACCATCGCTCTGCTTTCTTTCACGGTGAGCGCAAGCGGTTTCTCGCAGTAAATATCCTTTCCGGCAGCAGCGGCCATCACCGTGGCGGGCGCATGCCAGTGATCCGGGGTGGAGATCACTACTGCATCAATATCTTTTCGTTGCAACAGCTCCCGGAAGTCCTCATACCCTTTACAATCCGCTCCGCTCCGTTTCTCTTTGACCGCTTTGATGAACTCATCCACTTTACGTTTATAAACATCCGCCACTGCAAGAATCTCCACTTCATTCGTTGCCAGAAAACTGCTACGCAGCCCCGCAGCCTGATGCCCCGCGGCAATGAACCCGATATTGATCCGGTCACTCGGGGCCAGAAACCCCTTGCCGCCCAAAACGTGCCTGGGCAGGATAAATACGGCAGACAGGGCGGCCGCGTTCCTGAGGAATTTTCTTCTGGAAGTGTTTGCTTGTTTCATGTAAACGTGGTGTTTTTTCTTCTGTCAAAATACTATTTTTTATTTCATTTTTATAAACAGGAAAACCCGGGCAACAATACCCGGGTTTTCCCGCTCTCATCAAAAAAACGTCTCTTATTTGATATTCGCAAAGAAACTTACATTCCCTTCCATACTCACCTTCAATACCACCGGCCGGTCTTTTTTGTCTTTCAGTTCGATGAAATAATTGTCCTCATCGTCAAACTGTGTACCGTACAGCAACATATCGGTTTCATTGAATTCGTTGTCGTCATAGAAGATAACGGGGGCATCTTCATAATGCTGATAATGTCTGGCGATCTCGTGTTGGGCGGACAGTGGCAGCTCTTCAAAGGATGTGCGCATGGTGGTGCCTACCAGTTTGGCTTCGTCATCGTAATAAGCCGTCTTTTTCCTGTTATCCTTATCCGTAAATGTCGCCTGGTCGAAATAATCCGTCCGGGTCCATTGTACATCCCGGGGATCGCCGAAATCTGTAAAGAACTGTTGTTTTGCCTGGTAGCTGACATTCCCGCCGTTCAATGCTTTTAATGCTATCTTTTCCGCGCGTTCTTCTTTTCTGAGCGCTTTCTTTTCATTCCGGGAAGAACGGTTCGGACCCTGCGCCTGCACGGATATGGTAACGGCAGCGAGCGCTATGCACATGATGAACGTTTTCATTGTTGAACATTTTAAGATCAGGTAATCAATAATGATGTCTTTCCCGGGAATTCAGTAATACCAGTTTGACGTGATCTTAAAAGTTATCCGTTCACAAGGCTGCGTTAAACATGTGTTAAAACGCCGGCTATTTTTTTATCAGCGGTAATGTTTCCGCATTGCCATTCAGTTCCAGGGCAATAACGGAACAGATGGAATCGGGTTTCTCTGCAGGCAGCGTGATCACGATCCCTTCCTTTTCTTCACGGAAGGAAACGGGCTGTCCTTTCAGGAATGAAGCTTTCTGCACTTTCAGATGTTCCAGTTGCGGCAAATGGATTGTTTGACCGGCTTTGCTGAAAACATGCAGGTACAGCTTATTCCCTTTTCTTGTAGCTGCCATTGCACTGTCCGGCGCAAAGGGACCACCCATTGTACCGTAAATGCTTTCACCATATTTATTGAGCCACTGCCCCATTTCCTTCAGCCGTGCTACCTGGCGGGCTTCCATACGCCCGTCCAACATAGGACCTACATTGAACAGCAGGTTACCGCCACCGCCGGCTACTTTTACCAGTGTTTCTATACACTGGCGAAGCGATTTCATTTTATCGTTCGGCTTCCAGGCCCATTGGTTGCAAATGGTGATGCAGGACTCCCAGGGGTCTTTCACATTCAGCGCTCCGATCGCCTGTTCCGGCGTGGCGTAATCGCCGACTGTTCCGTTGCCCAGTTCCGGATGTTTGCCTTTTCCGAGCCTGTTGTTCACCACTACGTTCCGGTCCAGGGATTTGACATAATTGTATATCTCTTCCCCATATTCTTTCGTCCAGGGCTTTTCCCAGTTCCCGTCAAACCACAGCATGTAAGGATGATACTTCGTGATCAGCTCCTTCAGCTCCGCTTTCATTTTATTAACAAACTTATGTGTGTCGTTTTTATAGTCCGCATCATACCAATCCAGTACCGTAAAATAAATGCAAAACTTTATCCCGTTCTTGCGGCAGGCGGCGGCCAGCTCTCCCACCACATCACGTTTAAAAGGACTGCCCATGATATTATACGGCGTTTGAGCGGTAGGCCACAGGCAAAAGCCATCATGATGCTTGGCGGTGATGGTCAGATATTTCATACCCGCATCCCTGGCCGCCTTAACCCAATGGTCCGCATTGAACAACACGGGATTGAACTCCTTGTATAAATTGTCGTATTCTCCCGTTGGCACTTCTCCTCCCCTGCTCCAGCCGATCTCCGTACCGCGGAGCGCTACTGGCCCCCAGTGAATGAACATCCCGAAGCGCTGGGCCATAAAGTCGTTCAATGCCGCTTTCGGCGTAGTTACCGGGATCTGTGCGAAGGCCTGACAGCTGAGCAATATACAGGCAAGTTTCAATAAGCTTTTTTTTAACATGGAAAAGAATTGATGAGCAATGGACATAAAAATAGGATGCCCTCCGTTCACAATAAATAGTGTATCCGATTATCATGATGGACAATCCTATTATTTTTTGCTGTACATTCAAATCATGAACCATCTTAAAAAAAGGCGGGACGGGTTTGCGGGGCAGAAGCTCATCAGCCTGCCGGAAGCGGTGAACAGGAAAGCCCTGCAGGCGAATCCTTTCCTTGCGCAGTTGTACATCACGCACATCGGCTATTTCCCCCGGGCGGCCTTTCATTATCGCGAGCGGCGGCAGGGTTGTGCGGATAATATCCTTATATATTGCCTGCAGGGAAAAGGCTGGTATGTGATCGGCAACAAACGATACGAAGTAGGCCCCAACGAGTACATCCTGCTACCTGCAACTACGCGGTACATGCGGTATGGCGCGGATGATGATGATCCGTGGACGATCTACTGGGTTCACTTCAGCGGCAGGAACATGAATATGTTCAATCGAACTTTGCAGATCGGTGAAGACGATGGCCCCCGGCGGATCCCGTTCAACGAAAAAGGCATCCGGGTATGGGAAACCATGTATCAAAGCCTGGAGATGGGTTTCAGCGGCGAACATATCTGCAACGCCAATTTCTGTCTCTACCAGTTTGTGGCCACCTTTCTGTTCACCGATCATCATGTGAAAGCGAAGAAGCCGAGGGATATTATCGCCGCCACCATCTCGCATATGCGCCAGAAGCTGCATCAGCGGCTGACGGTGGAGGATTTTGCCCGGATGCATAATATATCCGCCTCCTATTTCTCGATGATGTTCCGCAAAGCTACGGGTATGCCGCCGCTGGATTATTTTATTCATCTGAAGATACAGAAAGCCTGCCAGCTGCTGTATGGGAATGATACCCGGATACGGGATATCGGTGCGGCGATCGGGTATGATGATCCGTATTATTTCTCCCGGCTGTTCAAGAAGTACATGAAGGTTTCGCCGGAACAATACAGGGTGATAAGGGAAAAGGACGCTTCTCCCGCATAAGAACAGATGCTCATTTTAAATGCTCTTTCGCCCAGGCAGTGATGAGGTTATTGGTGTCTGAATTCAGCGCCCTGATATATTCCTTCCGAACTACCGTTCTCCATTCGTGGCCGTTTGTATTCACATCCGGATAGATCCGGTTGTATTGCTGCCGTGTGGTACTGATGATCCTCCCGAACTTTTTAGTTTCCTTAATGTTCGCATCTGTGATCAGGTTCAGGTCACTGGTGGTAGTGTTATACAGGCTAACCGTTACGCCATCTTTGAAAATATAAGGAAAGCCGTCCTCATAAACGATCCCTTTCACAGGGAACTGTCCACCTGAAGCAGATCTTATGTTATCGATCAACAGCCTGCTATCCTTGTATGCCAGGTTATTGGTCAGGGTAACACAGGCAGTGATGATCCATGCAGCGATCTTCTTTGCATCCGCATTAGCCATGTATACCCTTGCCGTATGCTCCCCGAACTTGTACTCATACAACGACACTTTTACCCCTGTCCAGTCTTTCATGGTATCTGTTATCGCAATTAGCTTTCCTTCCATGTACCTCGCCCTGATGATGGAGTTTTCTACTCTTTTGGCGATGATGGTCAGGCTGTCCCGGAGATACTTTTCCTTCAGGCCGCTCCCTTGCCCGAAGCATACTGCGCTCCATACGGCGCTAATCATACATAAGTAAAATGCCCGCTTCATATTTTGTATTTTTTGATCACTTTTTCAATGGCGCTTCTGTAATAGGCACCTCCCTTATGGTTGTACCCGGCCTGCGCAATGTCATAAGCGTATATGAGGGCCGCCTCCTGCTCATCCATTCCTTTTTTAAGATTGTTCTGGTACTTAACCTGTGCCGGCTTGTATCGGGGTTTCTGCAGCAGGGTATTGGTCAGGTAACGAACACAATTCTGTCTTGTTGAGAATTTGATGTATCGGTTATCCGTTCTGATTGTTTCATCATAAATGAACTGTCCCTTGTCGGTTCTGCGGATGATCCGGATATTCTTTCCATTATTCTCATCCGGCTGCCCTTTCAGTACAAAAGCTTGAACGGTATCTGTTGTAAAGACTTTGATCCCGAAAAGATTGTTGGCGTAGTAACCTGTTCTGGTGAAACCGAAGCCGCTTTCCAGGATGGTCATCGCCATAATGGCTGAGGGAGGCAGCGCGTTGGCCTTTGCAATGCTGTCAACATAAGGCCTTAATGTTTGTATGAACAGCTGCTGGTCTTGTTCCGTTGGATGCCCGTACGCGCTCAGGAAGCAATTTTCATTCAATCCCTTTACAGGATCTTCATCCGGGGTTGGCGGAAAACGGATTTGCTGACCAAATGTTAATGCGGGAAGTAAGAGGGCTGCCCATAAGATACTGCAGGTCATGACATTCTTTTTGGGTGTTTAAACAATTGACGGATCGATGATCAAATGTATGAAAAAAAGAACAGACGCTCATGGCGTCTGTTCTTTTTCTTTATCCGCTGGCGGCGCGGGTGGTCCCGATCTTTTCTCCAGCCAGTAATATAGCGGTGGTATCACCACCGGCGTAAACAGCAGTGTGAAGGTCAATCCCCCGATGATCACCGTAGCGAGCGGGCGTTGCACATCGGAACCGATGCCGCTGCTGATAGCGGCCGGCACAAGACCGATGATCGCCACGATCAACATCATCATGATGGCTTTGAACTGATCTACGGATACCTTTTGCACCGCTGCCCGAACTGTCAGTGGTGAACGATACATCTCGCGGTTAAGGGCTGATACGAGCAACACCCCTGCCATCACCGATATCCCGAAGATCGACACAAAGCCCACTCCGCCGGATACGTTGAAGTGATAACCACGGATGAACAAGGCCACGATCCCTCCCGCCATGGCTACCAGTATACAGCTCATGGTCACGAACGTATGTTTCATGCTTTTAAACAGCATGAAGAGGAATACAAATACGATAACGATCGTGAGCGGAATGGTAAGCGACAGCTGCTTGCCAGCCCTTTCGAGGTTCTCATACTGGCCTCCGTAAATGATATCATAACCCTTGGGCACTTTGATCTGTTTGCCGATCTTTTCCTGCAGTTCGGCTACAAATGAGCCCTGGTCGCGGCCACGCACGTTGGTACGTACGGTCACCATCCGTTTGCCGTCGATGCGGTAGATATTCGTTTGCCCGTCGATGAATTGTATGTCCGCGAGTTGTTCCATGGGAATGAGGGCACCGGTGGCCGAGGGGACCTGCAGGTTTTTGATCGCTTCGATGGTATTACGGCTTTCGGGCAGATATCGTATTACGATGTCGTACCGCTTGGTGCCGTCGTATAACGTACCAATGGCTTTACCGCCGATGGCGGCTTCCACCATGGCCTGAATGTCCGTTACATTGATCCCGAAGCGGGCTGCATTTTCACGGTTGATATTGATCGCGAGCTGTGCCTGCATCCCTTCCTGCTCGATGTTCACGGAGGCCGAACCTTCAGTGCCTTTTACGATAGCTGCTATGCTGTCGGCTTTCGGGCGCATGAATTCCAGATCGTCTCCCACAACGGATATGGCAAGGTCTGCCGCGCTGCCGGTAACGATTTCCATCACCTGGTCAATGATAGGCTGGCCGGAGTTGAAGGAGGCGCCGGGGATATTCCTTTCGAGGTCTTGCTGTATCCTTTTCACCAGTTCTTTCTTGGAGATGGTGTCGCTCCATAATTTATAGTCCTTGAGGCCCACCAGTATTTCCGTGCGGTTGGCGGGGAAAGGATCGGTACCATCGTCATTACGGCCGGTTTGTGTGATCACATAACGGACGGGGGGATATTTTGAGATCACTTCGCGGATCTTCGGTGCGATCTTCGCATTCTCCTGAATGGTAATGCCTGCGGGCATGAAGGAACGCATGAAGATGGAACCTTCATCCAGCTCCGGCAGGAACTCCGTTCCCAGCTTACCTCCCAATCCGATCATCAACAAAATAGCGATCCCGGTGATGATAACGGTTTGTTTATGAAAACGCAGGAAGAAGTTGAGTGATCTTTTATATAATCCCTCCAGGAAATCCAGTACAATATTCTTGTGTTCCTTCATCGGCTTATCCGTGGAAAGCGCTTTTTTGTAAGCGAAGGAGATCAATACCGGGATGAGGGATAAGGCGCATATCATGGAACCGATCACGGCAAAAGCCAGTGTGAGCGCCATGGGCGAGAACAGCTTGCCTTCCACCCGCGTCATCAGCAGGATAGGCGTGTAAGCGAGGATGATGATCGTTACGGAGAAGAAGATCTCCCGCCCTACCTCCTGCGCAGCCAGCAAAGTGATCCCCACAATGCCTCCTTTCTTCTCCTGCGGTGTGGCATTGCGATATCTCCGGATGAGATGTTCCGCCATTACACAGGCCCCATCCACGATGATCCCGAAGTCGATGGCGCCCAGTGAAAGCAGGTTGGCCGGTATGCCGGTGAGCCGCATCAGGATGAATGCAAACAACAAGGCGAATGGAATGGTGGCGGTCACCACCAATGCAGAACGAACGCTGCCGAGGAAGAAAATGAGGATGATCACCACAATGCTTACACCCATGAAGAGCGTATGCGACACCGTTTCGAGGGAATGATCGATAAGGAAGCTTCTGTCGTACAGTACCCGCATCTTCACCCCATCCGGCAGTTGGGTAGCGGTGATGTCTTCTATTTTCTTTTTCAGCAGCTTCAGCACTTCACTGGGGTTCTCTCCACGCCGCAGCAGGATGATCCCTTCCGGGGAACCTACTTTGTCGATCCCTTCATCCGGCACGGAATAACCCAGTACGCCGGAAGGCGGCGGCGGCGTGATCTCCACGGTAGCAACGTCTTTTACATAGATCGGTACCCCGTTCACGGCGGTCAGCACGATGCGCTGGATGTCCCGCTCTGATTTCACTGCACCGAGGCCACGCACGGCAAAACCCTGCCCGCCACGCTCTATCACATTTCCGCCGGTATTCAGGTTGTTCTTCCCCACGGCATCTATCACGGTTTGTACGGTCAGGTTATACTTACGCAGTTTTTCGGGCGATGTGAGGATGTGGAACTGTTTCAGCGGTCCGCCGAAAGTGGTTACGTCGGCAATGCCGGGCACCTGCAGGATACCGGGGCGGATCACCCAGTCCTGCAAATCCCGCAGTTCCATGGGTGTTACCGTGGGAGGGGCTTCCACCACATAGCGG
Source organism: Chitinophaga niabensis (assembly GCA_017849435.1). Lineage (GTDB taxonomy): Bacteria > Bacteroidota > Bacteroidia > Chitinophagales > Chitinophagaceae > Chitinophaga > Chitinophaga niabensis_A. Next base: position 253,747 of record JAFIGY010000012.1, on the reverse strand, counting down.
TAGATTTCTCCAACAGCGGTGGTGAGCGGCGCCAGTTGCGGCGTTACGCCTTCCGGCAGCGAGAGGGAAGACAATCTTTCTATCACCTGCTGCCGTGCAAAATAATCGTCCGTACCATCCTGAAAAGTGAGCTGCACTACAGACAGCCCGAAAATGGTACGGCTTCTCCTGTCCAGCACACGTGGTACGTTGTTCAACGCCCGTTCGATCGGGATCGTCACCTGTTGTTCCACTTCTTCCGCTGCACGCCCTTCATAAGGCGCCACGATAATCACATTGGTATCCGCAATATCCGGATATGCTTCGATCTTCAGCTGGGTGAAGCACCAGTAGCCCAGGGCAGACAATACGATGGCCGCAATGATCACTGCCCACCGGTTACGTAATGAAAAGATAAGTATGTTGCGGATCATGCTTCAAATAGATCTACGTGATGTGTAATAATGAATCCTCCCTTGTATTCTTCCCGCAGTTTCTTCAACGCGTTCTGCACGGCGGCATCCTCGTCAATAAATGTGATCATCACAGGCGGCTCGTCGAAGGAAAATATCTCATCCGGCCGCTTCATCTGCTGATTGGCGCCAAAGCCCATGATACCGCGATACATGGTAGCGCCTTTGATATTTTGCTGCAGCAGGAAACGCATAATGTATTCGTACAACGGCTGTGTGCCGATGAGATCGTCTTTATCTATAAAAATTTGTGCCTGTAGCATACGGATGTTTTTTAGTAACCGAATGAAATGCCCTTCAACTGTAATGTACCGGTCGTCACCACCGCATCCGCTTCCTGCAATCCCCTGTACACGATCACGCGGTTGTTCACTTGCGCACCGGCGAGTATTTCCCTGCGCTCAAACGTGGTATCGTTCTTTTTCACGAACACATAGTTCTTACCTTGTACCGTTACCATCACAGCCTTGGGAACGGAAAGACTGTTCCCTTCGCTCACGCCGAACCGCACGGTGGCGAACATTCCCGCCCGCAGCCTGCTGGATGCATCCTTCACGCCTATACGAAGTTTCACCATCCTCGTTACGTTATCCACCACTTCGCCTACATCTTCGATGGTGCCGGCAAAGGTTTCGCCGGGGAAAGAAGTGAATTCCAGTTTGCAATCTGACCCCTCTTTCACTTTAACAACCTGACTCTCCGGGATGTCGCAGATCACCCATACTTTGTTGACAGGGGCATGTACCAGCGCATGCGGATCGAAGCCGGCCAGTTTGAGGCGGGCCTCATGCTCGATGATGGCCATTTTACTGTTGGCAAGATCGGTTTGCGCTACTGCTTTGTCAGTTTCCGCGGAGAGCAGCTCGGTTTTAGCGTCGGATACATCCTTGCCGGTGCCGGCACCATGTTCAAGGAGGTCTTTATAGCGCTCGAGTTCTATCTGCTTCTGACTCACGATGGCCTTCTTCTGTTGAATGATGGCGCCTTTCTCGCGGATATTGATGATATGCTGCAGCATTTCGGTGTAGTTGGCGGTAAGGTCCGGGTTATCGAACAGCACAAGGTTCTGTTCCGGGTTTTCCCTGGAATGCACAATGGTGGCTACTACCCTGGCCGGCACGGACAGCTCGGCATTGAGGTCGCTCTTCGTTACCACTTCTGTTTTGAAAAAGGCCAGCGTGATACTGTCCGCGGGAAACACCACCACCCGGCCACTGTCTTTCACCACCGGCTTACCGGATGAGGAAACCGTTTTCTTCGGCTCGTGCGATCCGCAGGATACGGCTATCCATGCTATGTTGGCAATTAAAAAGCGGGTCAATATTCTTTTCATCCGTAACTATTTTATAATTGATTGATCAATCCGGTGACAAATAACAATTCGATATAACTTTTGCGATAGCTGTAAAGGGCATCGTAGTACATCTTCCGGGTATCGAACCAGGTGCGCTGCGCATCGAGGAAGTCGATGATAGTGGTACCGCCTTTTACATAGGCATACCGCACGGATTGCAGTACCTGTTCGGCCTTGGAGAGGATTTCCCTGTATTTTTCCACGGTCTGGCGGTTCAGTTGGTAAGAGCCATAGGCGGTTTGAACCTCGGTTTGAACTTGTTGTTGGAGGGCCGAGAGCGTTTCCCGGGACTGTTGCAGGGTTACCTTTGACTTCCGGATCTCACCCTGGTTACGGCTGAACAGCGGCAGATCGATAGTTCCGAAGAAGCCCATGTAACGAACAGTATTCTGGGGATTGTACACCACTCCCAGCTCGGGAACGGGTCTGGAGAGGGAACGCTGGAGTTTGATATTGCTTTCCGCCATTTCCACACTACTTCTGGCAGCCTGCATATCCGGGCGCTGGTTGAAAGATACATGCATCAGGCTGTCCATCTCCTGCACCAGCTCCAGCGAGATCACCGGGTCATTCACGTCTATTCCCACACTGTCTGCATTCCCAAGCAACAATTGCAGGTTCCGGATCTCGTTCTTATAGTTCTGGCGGGCATTGTTCAGCTGAAGCTGGTATTGCTCGGATAATAACTGTGTGCGGGCCAGCTCTGTGGTGCTGATCACCTGGTTCTTCAGGCGCACTTCCTGCGTGCGGACAAGACTGTCTATATTGGCCTTCGCATCCTGCACCAGGTTCAGGTTTACCTTGTTGTACCATACGTCCAGCCACTTGTTGCCGGCGGCGAAGAGCACATTGCGTTCCGCGTTACTGTAGTTCTTTTCCGTTAACGTAATGTTCCGTTGGGCCACTTCCATTTTATAACGGCGCTGGCCGGACAGCTGGAACTGTTTCGTCAGCTGCCACCATACCTGGCGGTTCTTCGGGTGGAGCGCTTTGGTGCCTTCCGCGAAATACTGGTCCTGCATCAACTGCAGGGTCTGGTTATTCAGTACCGGGTTGGGCCTTAATCCGGCGGTTACCAGGTCGCTCTGGGCGAGGCTGGTATTCAGGCGTTCCGGTTTCAGGAACGGGTTGTTGCTCCTGGCGGTATGCAGCGCCTGCTGTAGCGTCAGCTTATCCTGCGCCTGCAAGGCAGCCGCCGGTCCGATCGAACATACCATGATCAGCAGGATTTGTATTACCGGTCTTTTTCTTATCACCATTTTCCAGTTTTTTTTAATACATCATGTTTCCGCGAATTACGAGCGGGTGTGGCAGCGGGAGAAGGGAAGAAATGATGTCTCTCATTAAAAAATTTGCCGCAAGTTAGCATAAATGCCATTTTTCCCAATTGCGTAAATCAATTTCCCGATTGTAGAAACCCCCTCACCCCACGGACCCCTAATTTGCACTGCAATTCCCCGAGATTAAAATTTAATTAAAATATTCTTAAACGATAATGCTCACCATGCTGAAAAAACATCTACTACACCTGTTTTTCCTATCCTCCGTACTATTAATATTTAATGTTGTTCCATCATATGCGGAAAACGACAAAGGCCGGGGACACATGAAAGGGAAAGTAATTACAGCAGACGGCCAACCCGCTGCAGCGGTCTCCGTTGTGCTGAAAGGCACGCGGAATGCGATGATCACGGAAGAGAACGGCGCTTTCGCTTTCCGCGGGCTCCATCCGGGCGCTTACGAACTGGAAGCGTCCTACCTTGGATATGAGAAAGTGACGCAAAGCGTGACGGTAAAGGAAAACGAGACCACCACCGTGACCATCACACTGAACACTTCCAGCGTGAACCTCCGGGAGTTCACCGTCCGGAAGGTGAAAAACCCCTACAAGGAAGCCCTTACCTCTCCCACCCTCCGGCTGGACGCGCCCCTGCTGGAAGTACCGCAGAACATCCAGGTGGTGACGGGCAAAGTACTGGCAGATCAGCAGATCACCAGTATGAGCGATGGCCTTATCCGCAACGTCAGCGGCACTACGCGGCTGGAGCACTGGGGCGACCTCTACACCCGCGTGAACATGCGCGGGTCAAGGGCTTCTGCATTCAGGAACGGGATGAACGTGACCTCCGCCTGGGGGCCGCTCACGGAAGACATGAGCTTTGTGGATCATGTGGAATTCGTGAAAGGTCCCGCAGGATTCCTGATGTCCAACGGCGAACCCAGTGGCATCTATAATGTGGTCACCAAAAAACCGACGGGCATTCACAAAGGAGAAGCCACCCTTACCCTCGGCAGCTACGACTTCTATCGCGGTACACTGGACCTGGACGGGAAGCTGAGCCCTTCCGGCAAACTGTTATATCGCCTTAACCTGATGGGACAAACGAAAAATTCCTTCCGGAACTATGAATTCAACAATCGTTACAGCATCGCTCCCGTCATCAGCTACAAGATCGATCCGCAAACCATCCTCACACTTGAATACGTGTTACAACACGTGAGGATGTCCAATGTGGGCACTTACTACGCCTTCTCTGCCAAGGATTACGCCGCATTGCCCCGGGAGTTCACAGTAGCCGAGCCCGGCATCGATCCCACCACGATCGATGATCACAGCCTGATGGCGCATTTGCAGCATCGTTTTAACGAAGACTGGAAACTGACAGCACAGGCCGCTTACTTCAACTATCAACAACAGGGCAGCTCCATGTGGCCAGGCGCCGTTAACCCGGATGGCACCATGATCCGCCGGGTGACGATCTGGGATGCCGCCAATGAAGGGAAATACGGGCAACTGTTTGTGAATGGCAACATCCGCAGCGGAGCCCTGCAACACCGCATCCTGGCCGGTCTCGACGCAGGCGCAAAAGAATATATGGCTGACTGGAACCAGGGCTTCAACCTTGATTCCGTGGGCGGATATTTCAACACCAACAATCCCGTATACGGCAAACCGGCAAACGGCCTGCCGGTCTTCAACCGCAACAGGAGCCTGCGGCAGCGGGCCACCGGCAATATCATCAATCAATCCTACACCGGTCTTTATTTGCAGGATGAGCTGGGATTCCTGGAGAACAGTATCCGCCTGACCCTTGCGGGCCGGTATACTTTCGTAAAGGAGTCCTCTTACGGGAATAGTACATCAGACAAGCAATTCACGCCGCGGATCGGGCTAAGCGTGTCTATCGATGCGCAGACATCGGTATATGCATTATATGATCAGTCCTTTGTGCCGCAAACGGGGAAATTGCGGGGCGGGGGAACGGTGAAGCCCATCACCGGTAATAATGTGGAGTTCGGTATCAAGCGCGACTGGCTGAACGGCCGCTGGAATACCACGGCCGCCATATACCGTATCACCAAGAACAACCAGCTTTCCCCTGATCCGGAGAGCGCCCCGGGCGATAATGTTTCCCTTCAGTTAGGGCAAACCAGAACCGAAGGCGTTGAACTGGATATCCGTGGAGAGATCGTACGCGGACTGAACCTCATTGCTAATTATGCTTATACAGATTCTAAGATCATGAAGGAAACAAAAACCCTCAAGGCCGGATCCCCTGTTCCCGGCTTCGCGAAACATACCGCCAATACCTGGCTGAACTACAAGCTGCCGGCAGGCGTACTGAAAGGACTGGGTGTTTCCGGGGGCTTCACTTACATGGCCGATCGCAGTACCTGGAGCTGGGGTTCCAATATCGACAGAAAAGACCTGCCGGATTACTTCAAGCTGGACGGTGGTGTATCCTGGGAAAAAGATCATTTCCAGGTATCGGCCAATGTTTTCAATCTGCTGGATACTTATCTCTACAGCGGCGCTACTTATGCTACGTATTACTACTGGCAGGCGGAACCGGGCCGCAACCTGCGGGTGACGGTGGGGTATAAATTCTAACATTTACTCCACTTTCATCACAGCTGTTCTTTTGGACACGCCATTTTCATTGATTGCTTCAATACAGAAGTAATAAGGCAAATGGCTGTCCATTCCCTTGAAATAATAATCGTTCTGGCTGTGCACCATGATGCAGCTGTATAGTTTATCCGGTGCGATGCCCACGTAAATGTTATAAGCATACGCATTATCCACCGGCGGCCATTTCAGCCACGCGCTTCGTTTATCCTTCTCCGTGCGCAGTACATAAAAATTCTTCACCGTATCGGGCACTGCGCCATGCCCCTTGCCGAACACCCGCAATCCGCTGACGGCGAACTTTCCGGTAGGCATGTGTATGTTCTCCAGCCTGATGAAACGGGTTTCTACCGGCTGCGGCAGCTCAATGTAATCATGTGGCACATCCGTTTTATTCCTGCTTTTATCCACCAACAGCTGCCATTTCTTCCCGTCCTTCGAATGATACAGTTTGTATTGATGATAAATACCTTCCTGCTTGCCCATGAATTCCGCATCCTGATCAGCATAATTCACCTGAATGGCATTGACGGTGCTCACATCTCCCAGATCAGTCTGTATCCATTCTCCGCTGTTACCGGTTGCGGCGCTCCAATAGGTTTTAATATTCTCGTCCACAGCATAATTGGGAAGATATCCGCCTAATGTGGAAGATACACTCACCGGTTTGTTATAGTTCAGCAGCATCCAGCCGGTGAATCCCTGCTTCAGGTCATGCGGATAATCCCCGAAAGCGGTATTGCAATACATCACCCCGTCTTTGTCAAAGCCCGCGGGCCAAAGCCCGAGGCGGCGTTCAAAGTTATTCTTGACGGAGATCACCATGGTGGAAACATGCCACCATTTCCCATCGTTATCCTGAAACGTGCTGCCATGGCCGGCACCACGGGCGAAGCCGCCCGGTTTGTAAGAAAGGGGGTTGTGCGGCTGCGGCCTGAAAGGTCCGAGGGGATTGTCCCCTACCACCACGCCATCTGCATATCCGCTGAACTCCGTGCCGGGTGCGCCATATTGCAGATAATATTTTCCGTTGTGTTTCGTCATCCATGCACCTTCTATAAAGGGATCAAGGAAGGTATTATCCATATACTCCCCGAAACGCTGCCATCCGTAGCGATCCTGTTCCAGCAGATACATCTCCTTTCTCGTGCCGACCGGCAACAGGGTTTTACGGTCTATTTCCACACCGTACAACGGATAACGGTTGCTGCTGCCATTATACATGTAAAGCCTGCCATCATCATCCAGGAAAAAATCCGGATCCCATCCACCGATCGCAAATGAATCCACTGCTTCTTTCCATTGGTTTGCTTTGGGATTGGTGCTCATCCAGATGGGGAAGTTCTTCGTATAGGTGGAACCGAACACCAGCAGGCTATCGCCCATTACCCAAACCGCTGGCGCGCAAAGCTCGTCATACGTATGATGCCAGGGCTTGAGGAATTTCCGGGAGATGAAATGCCAGTCGGTCAGATCCTTACTCCACCAGTATCCCCATTGATTCGTAGAAAAAAGATAGAATTCCCCTTTATAATTCACGATCACCGGATCAGCCGTAGCACGGTGTTTGCCCCAGGTGGTAAAGTTGGGAATGGGGCAATAACCGTAATCCAGGTTCATCGGGTTGCAATACGTATGCTGCGCTTGTGTATGCAACACTGTAAGCAGCAACCATATGCCGAATAAGATTCGCTTCATGTGTTCAGTTAAGATTAACGCTTTGGAAACCGAGATTGCGCATACCTGTTTTTACTTCGGGGCAACTCATCAGCAAATTCCAGATCAGCCCGCTGCGGTAATTCTCGATCATCACGATGACAGGCCCCTGATCAATGGCCAGGAACGAACTTGCAAACCAGCTGTCTTTCAGGGAAAAGGCATCTGTGAACCCGTAATCCTTCCATATCCTGTCCCCAAGCTTGTAATAAAAGAATTTAAGTGCTTTCATGGATTCCGCAGGTGTGTAGGGGAAGGAAGACAATGCTGCCGTTGGCGCGATCACCCCTACATCGTTAGTTGGGGAGCTCGCCGTATAGCCGTTCGCGATATCGCTGGCCGTTAATCCCCAGCAGGCGTCGCTGTAGCCATAGTTGTTTGCCGGGTTGGCCACGCAGTAAGCGTAATTGATCTTCGTATGATTCACTACCTGTGCCTGGTAATCCGCGTACTGATCGGTAAGACCATTGGGATTGATACCCAGGAAAGAATAATGTGCAAAGAACAGCGGTCCGCCTAAAGAGGGGCCGAGGGGTAAGGGGATACCATAGTACGTGCTGCCGTTCCTGAATGCACCGTTCTTCGTCCAGCCATTATCGTATACGATCTTTGGAATGGAATAGGCGGTGGAAGACGCTGCCAGAACGTAAGTAATGAGGCATTCGTTCCATCCCCGTATGGGCAGGTTCATGTCCCAGTTATAATTAGGACTCCAGTGCCAGTAGAGCACATTCTCATTATTCTTCCTGAACCAGCTCCATTCCACACCGTTGCAGATCGTATTGATATCCGTCCGCAGAGCAGTTTCGTCCGTACCTGCGCCGTTGAAGAACTGGCGCGCGGTGAGGAGTCCGGCTACAAGGTAGGAAGTCTCCACAAGATCAGCCCCGTCGTCTTTCTGGCTAAAAGGGATCACCGCTCCCGTAGTACCGTTCAGCCAATGCGGAAAAGCACCGTGGAATTTCTGTGCATTATTTTTCAGGAAGCCCGTGATCTTTTGCATGCGTGCCAATCCATCTGCGCGGGAAACAAAGCCCCTGGACACACCGGTCACAATGGCCATGATCCCGAACCCCGAGCCCCCGGACGTCACCGTTTCACCGGACGTGTTCCTTTCCCTCGCCAACCCGCTCACCGGGTGTCCGAAATCCCAGAAGTATTTGAACGTCTGCCGTTGCACCAGCGTCAGGAGATCATTATCCGATATCGCCGGAAATTTGTCCGTACTGTCTATCTGCGTCAGCAAACCGAGGCTGGTACCTGATTGCAGCTTACCGCCTTTCTGCGACGTCAGCGTCGTGCCCAGCGACACCGTGTAGGGTGTGAGGAAAGCGAGCGGGGACGAAGGTTTCAACACCACCGCACTATCACCATTCTCCAGTGTGCTGGTAAAGGTCACGGCAGTGCCTGCTTTGCTGCTGAAAGAAAAAGCGGAGGCAATCGAATTGCGATCGATCTTATCCGAAAAAGAGAACCGCAATACCGGGTTCACGCTGGTGCCGTAATAGTTGTATCCGCTGAATACGCCGTCCACCTTCAGGGAGACGAAACTGAAAGAAGGTGGCGGTTCCGGTGGCGGATTGGTTCCGCTACTCCCTTTTCCGCAGCTGGTATAACTGATACAGCACAATAACAGGCATGTACCCATAAGCAACCTCTCCGCAAAGGAGAGGTGCTGATCGGGTTCTTTCAAAGCAGGCATTTTTCTTTTCATTATATGGACAATCTGTTGTTACTATTTCCCTCTGCCCTCCAGCTTCACCAGAGCACTCACATCTGATTCGCTCAGGGCAGTATTGTAGATCCTTACTTCATCCAGCGCGCCGGTGAGATAGCTCGCCCAGGGCTGGCTGCCGGTGGCGGAAGTAAGGCTTGGCGTGGTCTGGAACTGTACCGTGCCGAACACCATTTTCGTGGCGTTGTTGAACACCAGCGGACCATAGCCCGCTTGTTTGCTGACCGCGATCCGGGACCCGTTCACAAATACCTTGAACGAATCCACACCGTTATAAGTTACGGCAAAGCTCGTCCAGATACCCCAGATCTTCGGCACATCATAGTTACCGAGCCATGCGTCTTTCCCGTTGTTATTCACGTGCGTTTTGAACACCGCTTTATCCGCCGTGGCTCCGTTCTCAAAGAAGAGGTCGAAGTTACCCCAAAAAGAATTGGCATTCGCCAGATTCACTAACCCCACAATACCATTCGTATTCTGCGGACTGTTCACCCAAAAAGTGATGGTGAAGCTTTTCAGGCCGGTGATGGAAGTGCCCGGTGTGAAGAGCACATATCCTTTATCCGCCCCTTGCAGTGCCTGGCCTTTAACGCCGGCAGTAAAGCTGGTGCCGGTGTTGGTGCCGGCGGTCTTCGAAACGCTGTCTACCAGGCTCCCGTCAAACGACCAGTAGCCCACGAGATTGGAAGGTGCGATCTCCTTAGAGCTGGTATATCCGCCGATGGAGAGTTTGGGGGCATAGCTGGAGGGATCGAATTCTTTATAGCAGGATGACAGCAGGATGCAGGCGGTTGCAAAGGCCAGGCATCCGGTGAGCCAATATGTATGAGATGTCTTTTTCATAATGATCTTTTTGAAACATTAATAACCCGGGTTCTGTACCAGTTTTCCCGCGCTGATATCAATTTCATTCTGCGGCACAGGCCATATTTCATTCCTGCCCGCCTGGAAGCCTCTGGGGCCGAAGATAGCAGCGGCTCTGCCCTGGCGGATCACGTCAAAGAAGCGGTCAAATTCCATGGCCAGCTCCACTCTCCTTTCCCGCCAGATGGCGTTGCGCAGCTGGGCTTTATCGGTCACGGTCACATCCGGCAGGATGTTCGGGTTACCGCCGCGGGCGCGCAGGCGTACGCGGTTGAGGGATTTCAGCGCATCCGCTGTGTTCCCCAGCTCATTGTTCGCTTCTGCATTCATCAGCAATACTTCCGCAAAACGGATCACCCGCACGTTCTGATCAGCGCCCGATTTGTAGCCGGAGACGAACAGGGAGAAGGGCACGTATGACTTCTTGTTATACATGGGATTGGGCACGGAAGGCGGGATCACATCCCCTTCCGCGGTAGTTTCCCCACGGAAAATGATGGTAGCCCCTCTTCGCGGATCACCCGTTTCATACGCATTATTCGCCAGGTCCGCGGAAGGTACGTTAAAGCCCCATCCGCCGCCCGGAACGCCGCGCACGGCCTGCACTTCCGAATACTGGGAATTGGAGGCATCCGGATTACCGGGTATCAACTGACATTGGATCTCAAAAACGGATTCAATGCAATTTTCATTCGCGATGCGGAACATCTTTTCATAATTAGGGAACAGATCGTATCCCAGCGTAGCCACCTGGTTGGTATAATTCAGCACATCGTTCCACTTCTGCTGATACATGGCCACCTTAGCGCTGAGCGCCAGCGCAGCGCCTTTTGTAGCGCGACCAACATCATTCGCTCCGTAGCTTGGCGGCAGCCCGGCCACTGCGTCTGCCAGGTCTTTTTCGATGGTGGTCCATACCTGTGCTTTGGGAGTTCTGGCGAGGTTGTATTCTTCCGCTCCTTTCGGTACCTGCAATCGCAGCGGCACATCTCCATAAGCGCGCACCAGCCGGAAATATGCAAACGCGCGGATGAATTTGGCCTCGGCGAGGTACCGGTTCTTCAGGTTGGCGTCCATATTGATGTTCGGCACATTGTCCAGCACCTGGTTGCAGAAGTTGATCTCCTGGTATTGCCCCTTCCAGAAGTCGAGATTCTGTCCCTCTGTTGGTCCTACCGTGAAATCATGGTACTTGCTCAGGAACGCGGCGTCATTGAGATCACTGCCTTTCTCCACGTCATCCGAACCCAAACTTTCAATGGCAATGGAAGCAAAGCCCACCTGTTTCCATTCGTGCAGGTTGGCATACATCGCATTCACCGCTTTTGCGGCATCATCCGCCGACTTCCAGAACTGTTGCCCCGGTTGCTGGCCCTGCGGCGGCACTTCCAGGAAGCTGCTTGTACACCCCGCTGCCAGTAATGCAGCCAGCATCATTCCTCCGGCTGCTTTATATATCGATCTGGTAAACTGTTTCATCTTTAAAAAATTTTGGGTTAGAAGGTGACGTTTACACCAAAATTGTACGTTGCATACAACGGATATACGTTTGTATCGATACCCGCATTCGTAGGCGTTCCTCCCACCTCAGGAGAAAATCCCCTGTAACGGAAAAAGTTGAATGCATTCTGCGCATTCACATAAGCGCGCAGTTTTTTCATCTTCCAGCGGTCGGTAATAGACGACGGCAGTGTATATCCCAGCTGTATGTTCCTGATCCGGAAGTAGCTGCCATTCTCCACAAAGAAGGAATTGGGAAGATAGTTATCCCGCCCGCCGATGTTGGCGGAAGGATAAGTATTGGAAGTACCGGGACCATGCCAGCGCTTGTCAAAAAAGTCCTTCGTAAAGTTCTCGTTGCCGTAACGCAATCCGAGATTGGCATTGTAGATATCCACACCGGCCACACCCTGAAAATCCAGCGTAAGGTCAAATTGTTTGTACGCGAAATTGGTGTTGATGCCGTAGCCGTATTTAGGATTGGGATTGCCGATAGGCACACGGTCCAGACCGTCTATTTTCCCATCAGGCGTACCTTTCGGGCCGCTGATATCGCGGTATTTGAAATCGCCCGCTTTGGCGGTAGGCTGTGCGGAAGCGGCCGCTTCTGCATCGCTCTGGAAAACGCCGTCTATAATGTATCCATAGAATTCACCGATAGGCCGCCCCACAATGGTACGTGTGGTTAATGAACCGCCGGTAGCGCCCGCGCCGCCTGCATAAATGGGGTTGGCGCCGGAGGAAACGGACAATACTTTGTTATCATTGATGCCAATGTTCCCGCTGATGGAATAGGAAAAATCCTTCCCGATCTTATCTTTCCAGCCGAGAGATATTTCAACGCCCCGGTTCTCGAAATCCGCCTGGTTGGCGATGATCACACCGGAACTTGTACCAACGGAAGCCGGGATCGGCACATCAAAAATGGCGTTCTCTGTTTTCTTGATATAGTAACCCACCTCTGCACTCAAACGATTGTCCAGCATAACGGCTTCCAGCCCGATGTCCGTACCCACGCCGGCTTCCCAATAGGTGCTGGGTGGTACTACAGAGTTGATGCTCGCGCCGGTATACACCCTGCCACCGAAAATGGCCGTCATGAAAGGATCCTGGCTCACTTTCAACTGGGAAACAATGAAAGGCACGGTGGCATTCCCCACTTTACCCCAGCTCCCACGCAGTTTCAAATTGTTGAAGAACTGCTGGTTTTTCATGAAATCTTCTTCCGAGATCACCCAACCCACACCGATGGATGGGAAGTATCCCCAGAGGTGATCTCCCTGGAACATGGAGAATCCGTCCGCACGCAGAGAAGCGGTCAGCAGATACCGGTCTTTATACGAATAATTCACCCGGCCGAAATAAGACGCCATGGTGAAGATGTTCCCTTCATCGGTTACATTGCGGCCCGCTGTGCTGCCCAGCCGGAGGTACATATCTCCTTCGCTGGTGTTCGGTACGTTAGGAGCGCTGGCTGTGATCTGGTAGGTCTGGTAGCGTTGTGCGGACTGGCCTAACAGTACTTTTACATTATGGTCCCTGAACCTGTTCTCGTAAGTCAGCGTATTTTCCACGATCCAGTTGCGCACATCTCCCTGCGTACGGGTGAGCAGGCTCTGGGTATTGCGCTGTTTCAGCGTAGCCGTGTAAACCGGCAGGTACCGGCGTACTTCGTTCTGCCCGAATTCGCCGCCTACGCTGGTATGGAAAACAAAATGTTTGGCAAAGCGCAGATCGCCGTAAGCGCTACCGGTTAACCGGTAGTTCTTGGAACGCTGATTAAAAACGTCGAGCGTTACCTGCGGATTGAAGTTAGCGCCGTCTCCGAGGTTGTAGTCACTGGGATCGCCATAGGAACCGTCTGCATAATACACCGGCACTACCGGTGCTGCGGCAAACAGCTGATGGAAGATATTGTTATCGATATCGCGGGAATTATTCACGGACCCGGTGATCGTATAGCCGAGCTTCAGCGGTGAGAACACCTGGAAATCATTTTGCAGCCTGGCGGTATAACGGGTGAAGTCATTCTTCTTCACGATACCGTCCTGTTTCAGATAACCAAGCGAAAAGTTATAGGTGGATTTTTCCGTGCCACCGCTGATGGATATCTGGTGATTGGTGATCAGCGCATTCCGCAACACCTGGTGATACCAGTCCGTCCCCTTGCCGTAATCAGCAGGATTCAATATCGGCTGACCACCGTTCTGCGCGCTCAGTTCGTTGACCAGTATCGCGAATTCGTTCGCATTCGCCATCTTGATCTGGTTGGTCACTTTCTGATATCCCACAAAACCGTTGTAATTGACCGTCAGTTGACCGGCCTTCCCTTTTTTAGTCGTGATCAACACCACCCCGTTCGCTGCCCTCACCCCATAGATCGCTTCGCTGGAAGCGTCTTTCAGTATGCTCATGTTTTCAATGTCGGCAGGATTGAGGAAGCTGATATCGTTATACCATACGCCGTCTACAACGTACAACGGGTTCGATCCGCCGTAAACAGAACCAACGCCCCTGATCCTGATCTGCGGGGAAGCGCCGGGGGCGCCGCTGTTCGTGATCTGCACACCTGCAACTTTCCCCTGCAGGGAGCTGATGGGATTGGGAGCGGGTTGTTTGGATATTTCTTCTCCTTTGAGCTGCGCAACAGAACCTGTTACATCCACTTTTCTTTGAGAGCCGTAACCCACTACCACCACCTGTTCCATTTCACTCACAGCGTCCTGCATGGTGATATTGATCACCGGGCGGCTGTCCACTGCAATTTCCTGCCTGCTGTAACCGATGATGGACACCACCAGTGTACTTTTCTCCGGTACTGTAAGCGTATAAACGCCCCCCGCATCCGTGACAGTACCGCGGGTAGTGCCTTTAATAGCGACCGTTACACCTGGCAATGGAGCACCGCTTTTGTCCGTCACCTTACCTGTAACTTTGATGTCCTGCAGTTGTGCCGAGCTGGAAAGGATCACCACGAGATTGTTCTCGATCAGCTTGTACCGGAGTTCGGTGCCCTGCAGGATATCGTCCATTACATCCGGAAGGCCGGAATTGGCTACATCAATGTTCACTTTTTTTCTTATATCTTTCAGCGCATTGTTGTACAGGAAGCGGTAGCTGCCCTGCTTTTCGATAGCGGCCAGCACCCGGGATATCTCTGCCTGCTGCATTTTCAATGTGATGTTCTGCCCGGTTACTTTGTTAGCAGATACTGAGAACACGCCGATCAACATCAACAACGTAGTCAATTTCATAATTCGTAGAACTTTTTTGATCGCATGGGAACATCCATCCCTAACTGTTAGCGATTTTTGCATACATTTAAACTTGAATGGTTAATAAATGGAAACTTGTATCCCTGCTCGCAACATGGACAAGTTTTCTACCTTAGCCACAGCGGGGAATGTTAGCGCATTTCCCGCTTCTGCTTCAGGCAGCTAGGAGCTGTTGTAGCTGCTTTTCATGATAAAAAGATTATTGGTCGATAATCACAACGTTGCCCTGAATATTGTAATTAAAAGCTGCTGTCATTTTCAGGGCGTTCAATGCTTGTTGAATAGTTTCACTTTCAAATATTCCCGTAAACCTGAGTTCTTTTATTGCCTTGTTCCGGAATTGTATCGTCACACCGTACCAGCGTTCCATTTGCAGTGCCAGTTCGGCAAAGGATTCTTCGCGGAATACCAGTTTATTGTCGATCCAGGAGGTTTCTACGATGATATCGCTTTCCGGTTTGTAGTACGTAAGCCGCTGTACGCTGAGGATCGGAGCTTCCGCCCGCTGCCGGGCGGTTTTGCCTGCGGGCAGATGTTCAAAAGACGATGTTTCATTGATCACAACGATTTTCTCCGAAGGGCGTAACCGGATCTTTTCATCCGGCCGGTCCCGCAGCGAGGCTTCGATAACGCCTCCGATAAGGGTGGCTTCGGTGGTTCTGTCATTTGGATAAGACTTAATATTAAAAGTGGTGCCGAGCACTTTCACATCGATCTTGGCGGTATGGATAATGAAAGGTGCTTCCGCATCTTTTTCCACGTCAAAAAATGCTTCCCCGGTGAGGGTTACTTCCCGGAGTCCGTTTCCAAAGTTCTTATCGTAGGAGAGTTTGCTGCCGGCATTCAGCCATACATGGGTGCCATCCGGAAGCTGAATGCGGGTCCTGGAGCCGTTGCGGGTAGATACTTCATTCGCGGCACTACGGCCTGCCAGTACTTTGTGTTGGTTTTCCTGCGGGAGAAGAAACAACCACCATGCTGCCGCTGTCAGCAACAACAGTCCGGCTGCTGCCATCCACATATACCGGTATACTTTTCTCTTCGGATGCTCTTCGAGCAGATACGCCACATGATCATCTTCTGTTACCTGCCCGATGGGAATGCCCTTCTGCTGCATACGCAGGATATGCCGCACATGGGCAGCGGCGGACTCCGCATCGGCCGAGGTCGCGCGGGCCTGTTCCCACAACCGGGTGATCGTTTCGGCCGGAAAATGCTGATCGGGATGGGCGCGCAACAAGCCCTCCAGCTCCCGCAGCTCTTCCGGTGACGCTTCACCGGCCAGTTTTCGTCCCATCAATTCCCAAATACGATGTATCATCATAACGTGATTGGCTTCTTCCTATTCAGGATCCTTTTTTTGTGACGATCTACCAAAGCCGCCGGAAATTTTTTTCCGGATACGTTATGAGAAATGGGGCCGCTAAAAACGTACCGTTTTTTTAATGTTGATATTCAACGTTTTGGCAATTTTTGACAGGGCGATAGCTAATTGATTGTCAATCGTCTTAACGGAGATGTTCAGTATTTCGGCTATTTCCTTGTACCGGAGGCCGTCGTTCTTGATGAGGTTGAAGATAAGCTTGCAGCGGGGCGGTAACCCGGCGATGGCCTGTTCAATACGGGAAAGCATTTCCGCTGTGAGCAGCAGTTCTTCGGGGTTTGCCTGCCTGCTTTCCGGTTCCACGCTAAGCTCATCGATCGTGATGGTGGATTGTTTCCTGTGTTTGAGGAGATATTTCAGGGAGAGGTTCCTGGTGCTGACGTAAAGGTATACTTTGAGATTGTCTATTTCTTCCAGCTGCTGACGGCGTTCCCAGATATGTATGAACACATCAGACACAATCTCTTCGGCCACCTCGTGGGAACGTACAAAAGAATGACCAAACCGGAGGAGAGGCTTGTAGAAGATCATAAAAAGCTCCCGGTAAGCAGCTTCATCGTCGTATAAAGCAATACGGCGCTGCAGTTCTTTTATCTGGGAAGCGTGGAACATAAGAATTGGATGATGGACTGCAACTGAAAGGTAAGTCAAAAATCCATGTGACCACGCATATTTTTTTAATTCCCTGCACGCCGGGATTCATCCACATTGCCGGTCTGCCTTTCCCGGGCAGCCTCTATCTTCGTATTCCCGAAACGATAGCTGAACGACAGGTTAATGGACCGGTTCACCCATTTATTGTCCACTGCCAGGTATACATCATTATAGGAAGCAACACCCTGGAACCGGATCGATTTGAATATATCGTTGACGTTGAGCTTCACCGTGCCTTTCTTGTTCAGCACTGTTTTCTGCACTCCCGCATTCATCGCCCACATCGCTTTGGATACCCATATACCGTAAACATTCGGGGCATTGAACCAGCCGCTCAGCTCGATCTTGATATCTTTCGGCAGGGTGAATGTATTGGTAGTGTTGAAATTCCAGGTAAGTTTCTCCGTACTGAAATCCTTCACGGTATCCCGGATATTGTATTTGTTATAGTAGATGGACACATTATTGCTGGTGTTCCACCACTTCACCGGGTCGAAAGGCAGCGTGAGGTTGAGGGTATAGGTTCGCTGTACACCAAGGTTGCGATTGGTGCTGATAGTACCTTTTGTGGTTTTGTCAATATACAGATATTCGTTGATCACATTGTTTGTTTGGCTATAACCGAGTGTGGCCAGATACTTCTGTTTGAAAGTATAGGTCAGTTCAGTATTGTGCGTATACTCCGGTATAAGGAAGGGACTTCCCCGGAAGAATGTGTATTTATCGAGGAAGAACAGGAAAGGGTTGAGCTGGCCGTAACCGGGCCGGTTGATGCGCTTGGTATAAGCAATTCCCAGTTTGTTGTTCTCTGTGAATTTATAGTCGGCGGACAGATTGGGAAAGAAATCGAGATAGGTCCTTTTTACACGATTGTTGAGCGATACGGAATTACCGTCTGACGTAGTTTGCTCCAATCGCATCCCCAATACGAAGTCCATCTTCTTCAACTGTTTCTTGTAAGAAAAATAACCTGCCAGGATATCCTCCTTATAAATAAACTGATCGTATTGCGAAGGTATCGGCTCATACGCACCATTCCGCAGCGAATCGTACTGCATATTGTTACCCGTGTTCACGGAACTGACCTTCAGGCCTGCTTCTATTTTGGTAGATTTATTCAGCGTCTGCACCCAGTCTACTTTCGCGCTTTTGATCTCGATGTTCGTGTACGGTAATGTTCTCACACCATTGTGGTTCCGGGTTGTTCCGCTATGCACATCCGTCAGGCTGTCAAACAACGTGGTGTACATCCTGTTGTAAAACTTTGCATAGTCCGCATCCATCGTCAGTTCCGAACCGCTCGTATCGATCTTGAATTTGTAATTCAGGTTGACGCTGGTGTTCCGGAAGCGGTTGTTCCCGTAAACAGCAGAATAGAGGATGGAATCGATACTACTGTTCCTGTTGGCGATGCTCGTTGCACTGGGCTGTTCCCGCCAGAAAGCATTGCTGTAGCCATTTACCATCACACCAACGGTATGATTGGGTGTGATATAATAGTCCATGCCCACTTTGAAGCTCCGGTTCATGAAATCACCTTTCTGGTAGATACCCTGTTCAAAGTCCAGCGGCGTATCTCCGCCGGTTTTGCGATACAGTTTACGGGTAGCATAAAATTGCCGGTCACCATGATTGAGGTTCCCGAAAACGTTAAAGTGCCGGGTGCGCCAGTTCAGGCTCAGGCCCATACTGTAAAATCCATATTTCTCCCCACCGGCACTCAGATTCACCGTACCGTTCATGCCCAGCATCTGCCCTTTTTTGGTTTTGATATTGATGATACCTGAAGTACCGGCGGCGTCATATTTCGCGCTGGGGCTGGTAATGATCTCGATCTGGGACACATTTTCCGCGGACATGCTTTTCAGCAGTTCCGCCAGCGCTTCATTGGAGAGATAAGTAAGTTTACCGTCCAGCATAACGGTAACGCCCTGCTTCCCTTTGATGAGCAGATTATCGTCTTTATCCACCGTCACCCCCGGCGCTCTCCGTAAAAGATCCAGCACCGTATTGCCCGCTGCGGCCACACTGCTTTCCACGTTGAGGATTGTTTTTCCTTCCGCCCTTTCTATGTAAGGTTTCTGCGCTGTTACATTCACCGTTTGCAGGCTTTTGGGAGCGCTTTGCAGGGTCAGTGTTTTCAGGTTCGCATGCTGACTGGAAGCGTTGAGCTGGAACACATCGCTTTTTTGCATGGTGTATCCCATCTGGGAAACTTGTACGAAATAAGCGCCATAGGCCACTTTATCAAACAGGCAATTACCATCCGCATCACTCATCTGGCCTTTCACCAATGAAGTATCGGAAGCTTTGCGTACGGCTACGCTGGCATAAGGGAGCGGATTGCCCGCGGCATCGGCAATCTTTACCGTGATCTTTCCCGTGCCTGTGCTTTGCGCATGGATGGCGGTTGCGGCACAAAGGAACAATATATTGGTCAGGATGATCTTTCGCATACAGCTGGATGTCATAAGCGTTATTTATCAAAACTGGTCAGAAAACACCTCTCTGATGGTTTATTTACATGTAAGGGCCTTTCTCCGTGACGAATATTCAGTGGGGCATGCGGTTGATGCCCCAAAGCTCGGAAGCGGACCCGAAATATGGTCACGAAAGCAGGTTTTTATTTTGAACTGGAATACTTCAGGAGCAGGAATAATGCTCCTTCCATCATAAAGACGACGGGGGGCAGGAAAGGTTGCAAAAAGGGGCTTAAAAAAATCGGGCGGGTAGTGTTTTGGGTGGAGGATGTTGGGGAAAAAGCGCTACACCCTGGGGACAGGGGGCCACCGCTCCAGGATGCAGCCCTTCAGATAGTGCTGTTCTTTAAAGGAAGCCGTTTCATGAAAGCCGGCTTCCAGCCACAATAATTTTTGTTCAGGGTTAGCATACAGAATTTTCATCGGGCGATTCTTTCTGTGGAGACTCTCCTCCACTTTCGTGATCAGTGCCTGCATTACCACTGCATCAAAGGGATTGAAAAGGAATATCACGCCCACCGTTTCGGGAACGTCATAATAACGGGCGTCCATGCATTGAATGAGAACATGGACATCCCCATATTGTGAAAGCAGTGATCGTTTAATGCGTTCTGCCGCTGAACAAAGTTTAGGGGACAGGTCAATACCATAAATATCCCGGAAACCGTATGCCGCCGCCATTGCCAGCGTACGGCCCTTTCCGCAGCCCACGTCCAGGAAGGCAGCGGCCTTATCCTGCGGTAACAAACGATCAAACAGCCATCCTGCGGAGTAGTAGTTCACCGGTTCGTACATGGTAGCGTGTTGCCGGCTATCCTTCTCCTTAACATCGGAGAGGCGATCCGTGCCCGTGGTATTAATCCCATACCGGCGCTCTCCGGCTATCTCATGACGGATAATGAACCAGGCGAAATCGAAATCCCAATACCAGCCAAGATAAAGAAAATAGCAGACATACTTCATCGTACGCGCTTTTTGCTTATTCCGAATATAACGTATTTAGATGGTTCTCAGCACCGTTCAGGAAACAATCCCTCTTTGTAATGCTTCTGCGCAAACGTTAAATCCGCATTAAGCTTTCCATCCATCACTACGTTTCCTTCGATGGTCTATTATCTTTAGCGCCTGATCATCTAATATGAAGCGAATACTCTTATGTATTGCGATGGCTGCCGCCATGCAGGCAAGCGCGCAAAGAACCGACACTACTGCACAACGCATTTTACTGCCGAATGGCTGGTCCCTCACGCCGGCAGGCCATTCCCTCCAACTGGGAGATCTTCCGCTGAACATGGTGCTTTCCCGCTCGGGGAAATATCTCGCCGTTACCAACAACGGACAGAGCAAACACACCATCCAGTTGATAGACGCCGCATCTGAACAACTGCTGCAGGAAGTAGTGATTCCGAAAGCATGGCTGGGGCTGGCTTTCAGTAAAGACGAACAATACCTGTACGCTTCCGGCGGCAACGATAACGTGATATGGAGATACCGCGTGGCCGGCGGACAATTACAGCTGAACGACAGCATCCGGCTGGGCAGGGCGTGGCCGGAAAAGATCGGTCCCACCGGCATCGCCATTGATGATGCCGCAAAAAGACTGTATGTGGTTACCAAGGAAAACAACTCGCTCTATATCGTTGACCTGCGTACGAATAAAGTGATAAAACGGGTGGAACTCGGCGCGGAAGCTTACACCTGCCTGCTGTCCAAAGACAGCCGGGAGTTGTTCATCTCGCTCTGGGGCGGCGATAAGATCGCTGTATTTGATACGAAACAGGATGCTGTTACCGGTACGATCGAAACGGACAGTCATCCCAACGAACTCATCCTTTCTTCCAACGGCCGCTATCTCTATGTAGCTAATGCGAATGAGAATTCTGTATCCGTGATCGATACCCGTTCCCGGAAAGTGATCGAAAAGCTTAACGCGGCGCTTTACCCGGATGCGCCGGCAGGCTCCACTACAAACGGCCTTGCCCTTTCCGCGGATAATAAAACATTGTACATCGCCAATGCGGATAATAACTGCCTCGCAGTGTTTGATGTGGAGAAACCCGGCAAGAGCCGTTCCAAAGGCTTTATCCCGACAGGCTGGTATCCCACCTGCGTGCGGGTGCTCGGGAAGAAAGTGATGGTGGCCAATGGTAAAGGGTTCACTTCCATGGCCAATCCTGATGGACCGAACCCTGTGAGCAAAAAAGACGCAAGCGGTTCACACGAGGCGAATACACGGAAAGACAGACCTGTGCAATATATAGCTGGACTGTTCAAGGGTACCTTGTCTATTTTCAACGAACCCGATGAAACCAGGCTGGGCACATGGTCCAGGCTCGTATACGAGAACACGCCTTATTCCAAAGAGCGTGAAAAACTCGCGCCGGGCATGGCAGGCAATCCCATTCCGCAGAAACAGGGCGATCCCTCTCCCATCAAATACGTATTCTACATCATCAAAGAAAACCGTACCTACGATCAGGTATTGGGAGATATCAAAGAAGGGAATGGAGACAGCAGCCTGTGCATCTTCCCCGAAAAGATCACGCCTAACCTGCATGCGATCGCAAAGGAATTTGTGTTGCTGGATAATTTTTATGTAGATGCGGAAGTGAGTGCCGACGGGCATAACTGGAGCATGGCCGCTTACGCAACGGATTATGTGGAGAAAACCTGGCCTACGAGTTATGGTGGCCGTGGTGGCACCTACGACTACGAAGGCAGCCGTAAAGTGGCTTATCCCAAGAAAGGTTTCATCTGGGATTACTGCCAACGCGCCGGTGTAAGCTATCGTTCATACGGAGAGTTCACTTCCGGCAGCAAAGCTTCCATCAAAGCACTGGAACATAATTTCTGCAACGGCTATCCTGCATTTGATATGAATATCCAGGATGTACACCGTCAATCTATCTGGCAGCATGATTTTGACTCCCTCGTGGCTGCAAACACTTTACCCCGCTTCAACACCATCCGCCTGGGGAATGACCACACCAGCGGCATGCACAAAGGCGCTTACTCACCTTACGCCTGCGTGGCGGATAACGATCTGGCAGTAGGCCGGTTGGTCGAACATATCTCCCACAGCCCTGTATGGAAAGAAAGCGCCATCTTCATATTAGAAGACGATGCACAGAACGGCCCTGATCATGTGGATGCACACCGCTCCACGGCTTATGTGATCAGTCCGTATACAAAACGGAAAACACTTGTACACACCATGTACGGTACTTCCGGCATGCTCCGCACGATGGAGCTGATCCTCGGTCTGCCGCCGATGAGCCAGTACGATGCCGCCGCTATGCCGATGTGGGAATGTTTCATGCCCACACCGGACCATACACCCTTCAAGGCGCGCCCCGCGAATGTGAACATCAACGAACGCAATACCGCATGGAATGAAAGCGCACGCCGCTCCGCGAACTTTGACCTGGCGCGGGAAGACCGTGTGCCGGACCTTGAACTGAATGAAGTGATCTGGAAAGGTATCCGCGGCGAATCGTCCGTGATGCCCGCTCCGCGCAGAAGCGCGTTCGTGAATTTGAAGAAAGAAGAAAAAGATGAAGATGACTGATAAATGATCAGAGCATCGCCGCTCCTTTCAATCCTGATAATGATGGTTGTGCGGCTAGTCCTTTCTGCTGGATCAAAATCTTAAGCTTTGTACCCATATCCAGCAACAGGGTATGCGTCATAAAAGCGATCCTCCGGGCTAGCCGCACAATATCTTCTCCCCTCACATCCATCTGCTGAATAAGCTCCCTCCACCCAAGCGCCTGCAGAAAACGGGCCTGATCCGTGAACCCGCAGCAATGCAGTCCGTGCTTTCCGCCCCAATGGTGCAATGCAGAAAAATTGACATGCGCGGTAATATCCTGTTCACCGATATACTGATAAGGGTTGTCATTCACTTCATTCCGGTGATAGCAAAGCAGGGTCCCCTCACCCCTCCGCGCCCTGTATAACCGGGATGTTTCCTCCCCGTAATCGATCGTCATCACATACCCGCGTTTCAACACTTCCGCTACGTCCCCTATCCATGCACAGGCATCAAGATTGATCTCGGTCTGGAAATCTTCCGGCAACCGGATGTTTAACGTGGTGAGGTATTCCTGTAACGCCAGGGAAGCAGGTTGTAATAGTTCCGAAAACCCGTCTTCATACCCAAGGAACACTTCCATCAGCTGATCTTTCATTATTACGCGGTGCACGGACAAATTATCCAGCAGTTCATTGGAAAAGATACAACCGCTGACGGGCGGGAGTGCGGAAAGCGAGGTGTACAGGCGCACGCCGGGCGGCACATTTCTGTTCGGAACAGCGCTTTTCTCCACGATGCAATAGGTTAACTGATCATAACAGGCGGAATGACGGGCGAGATAATCGAGAATGTCGCTGCAGAGGAGCCCTGTCCCCCCGCCCACTTCCACCACGGTAAACGGCCCTTCCCCGAGGGAATGCCACATCTCTTCCAGCTGGCGGCCGATGGCCATGCCGAACAATTCACTGAGCTGCGGACTGGTGTAATAATCTGTTCTATTGCGGGAGGAAGTGTAGTAGCCAAGTTCGGGATAATAGAGGCACATCTCCATAAAATCATGAAAGGAAAGCGGGCCCTGTTGCCTGATCTTTGCGATGATAATATCCGGAAGCCCCATAGGGTATTCACCTCAAATCCTGCGCCAGCTGTTCTTCTTCCTCCACATTGGACAGGCGGTATTTGATGGCATGCGGCAGCGGCTGGATCGGCTTGCCGCAAGCCTCAGCCCATACGGCGGCAAAGGAAGCACCGTAGTAAAAGATCATGGCCACATAAAAAACGAACAGCAGCAGCAACACGATAGATGCGGAGGCGCCGTAGAGGTTGTTGATATTGTTGTAGGTCAGCAGCCAGCGAAGGATCAGCTTCCCGATATTAAAGAGAACGCTGGTGACGAAAGCGCCGGTGACGAGGATCTTCCAGCGCGGCCGCCCATCCGGCAAAAGGTAAAAGACGAGGGCGAACCATAACGTGACCGTACACACGGAGATCACGTAACGCAGAGCACCGTTATAGTAAAGCAGCAGTCCCGGCTGATATTCCGCGATATATTTCCCGAGGTACGCCTGCACGGAATCCGCGAGGATGCCGATCATGAAAAGAAGGGCGGTGAAGAGGATCACCAGCACGCCTCTCAGGCGGGACAGCATCACCTGCCTGAACTTGCCCGAGGTGGCCGGCCGTACCTTCCACAGCTGATTCACTGAGCTGGTCATCACTTTCAGCAAAGTAGTAGCCACAAATAACAGGAATACAAATCCGGCAATCGCAATAAGCCAGTTCTGGGCGATGCTCCGGAAAGCCTTTTGGGTATGGATCACCTCCCGGGTCGCTTCCGGTCCCACAATCTGTTCCATCTGCTGGAAAATCTGGTGACTGATATGCCGGGGTGTAGAGAAGAATCGCAGCAATTGCAGGATGATCACCATCATGGCCGGAAGGGCGAAAGTGGTGAAAAAAGCCGTAGCACCGGCCATGCGCAGCGGATCATTGGCTGTCAGCACCCTGAATGCATCCCGGAACGACAACAGGAAAAGCTGCCATTTCTTCAAACTCTGGCGGTTGTTCATATTATTCGGGGCCGAAATTAGGCATTATTTCCGTTACAATGTTCCGCCTGCCTAACAGTAGCACGATCAGTCCAAGTGCTGCCGTAGCAGCCATCGTAGCAGCCATCGGCACCGCGTTCGCCGCTTTGAAGATACCCACCATCGTTGAAGCCAGCGCCCCGATCCCTAACTGTAAAGCCCCCATCAATGACGACGCGCTTCCGGCATTTTTCTCGAAAGGCGCCATAGACAAGGCAGCGGCATTGGGATTGATCAATCCCACACAACAGAGAAACGGGAAGAGCGCGGCAATCGATCCTCCCAATCCCAGCCAGTCGTTCATCGAAGCCAGCAGGAAGAACGCTGCTATCAGTACCTGGCAGGCCAGCGCCGCCAGAATGATCTGTTCGCTCGTATATCTCCGCAGCAACAGGGTATTCACCTGATTAGAACCGATAAAACCGACGGACAACATGGCAAATATCCAGCCGTACGTTCTGTCGCTCAGATGAAAACCATCCATGAACACTTTCGGAGAACCGGCCACATACACAAAAAGGCCCGCAAAGGCCAACGCACCGGCAATCGTATAGGTGTAGAACTGCGGCACTTTGATGACGGACAGGAAATTACGGATGATCGGTGCGGGTTTGAGGGAGAACGATGTATCCGGCCGGTAACTTGCCGGCAGCCAGAAGATACTGGCCAGCAATACCAATACCCCCATCCCGCAAAGGATCATGAACACCGCCTGCCAGCCGAATGCACTGGTCACGTAACCACCTACGGTGGGTGCCACCATCGGTGAAGCGCCCACCACCAGCATCAGCAACGCGAATACTTTGGCGCTTTCACTCACGGGAAAAAGATCACGCACCATGGCAACGGCGGCCACAGCAGCGGCACAGCCCCCCAGCGCCTGTATGAGCCGTATCACGATGAGGCTCTCCACACTGCGCGCCCATACACAGGCCAGCGAAGCGATGATGTATACAAACAGTCCTGCGAACAAGGGTGGCTTCCGGCCGAAACGATCCAGCAACGGGCCATAGAGCAATTGTCCGCCTGCGAGGCCGATGAAATAGCTGGATAACGTCAGCCCCACCTGCGAAACATCTGTATGCAGGTCTTTGGCGATGGCCTGGAAACCGGGCAAATACATATCGATCGTGAACGGGCCTAAAGCCGTGAGCGAGCCCAGTATCAGGATCAACGAAAAATATCTGGAAGAAGTCATGAGAAAAATAAAAATGATTTATGACTGCATAGCTGATAATCCATACTCCAGGCCGCGGATTTCCGCGAGCCCCCTCAACCGCCCGATGGCGCTATACCCGGGATAAGTTTGTTTATGCAGGTCGTCCAGCATCTGGTGGCCGTGATCGGGACGCATGGGAATGGAGATACCCTTCCGTTGCATCAGCGCGATGATCTCTTTTACAACGGCGTACATGTTCACATCACCGTCCAGATGATCTGCTTCGAAGAAATTCCCTTCTGCATCGCGACGGATATTACGCAGATGGATGAAGTGGATATGATCGCCATATCTGCGGACGATGCCCGGCAGGTCATTATCCGGGCGTACGGCCAGGGAGCCGGTGCAGAAACACAGGCCGTTTGCGGGCGAGGGGGCGGCCTCCAGCAATTCCCGTATATCCGTTTCCGTACACACGATGCGGGGTAACCCCAGCAAAGGATACGGCGGATCATCCGGATGTATGGCCATCTTCATCCCCAGCTCTTCCGCCATGGGAATGATCTGTTGCAGGAAATAAAAAAGATATTGTTTGAGACGGGCCGCATCGATGTGCGCATACTTTTCCAAAGCCGCCAGCACTACTTCTTTCGTAAAACGCTCATCACTCCCCGGCAGGCCCAGCAGCGCATTGTGATAAAGGGTGTTCCGCTGCCTGTCGGTCATTGACTTCAAACGAAGTTCTGCTTTGGTGATTTCCTCCGGTGTGTAATCCGCTGCCGCACCGGGGCGTTGGAGGAGATAAAGATCAAAAGCAATAAAAGCCGAACGCTCGAAATAAAGCGCCAGGCTGGTGTCTGGCATAGTATACGCGATATCTGTGCGCATCCAGTCCAGCACCGGCATGAAATTATACGTAACGGTTTTAATGCCGCAGTAAGCAAGGTTATACAGACTTTGCTTATACTGATCGATATATTGTTGGTAATGGCCGGTTTGCTGTTTGATGTCCTCATGCACAGGCAGACTTTCCACCACCGACCATCTCATGCCTTCCGCTTCCACTAATGCGATTCTTCTGCGGATCTCCGCAATGCTCCATATCTCCCCGACAGGAATGTGATGCAAAGCCGTCACAACGCCGCTGCAGCCAGCCTGACGGATATCGCGGAGGCTCACCGGGTCGTTGGGCCCGAACCAGCGCATGGTTTGTTCCATTTTCATAGTTGTGTGCCGATTGAATCAAATAAAGGTAACGGAATTATTTTTCCGGGGTATAACAACTGTCTTTCATTTCAATCGTTGTATCTGCCGTTCTCCAGGTTGCCTTCGCAGGCTTTCAGCAGCAGTGTCTGCAATGCAGCTGCTTTCCCGGGATTTTGTGCAGCCAGGTCATGCTCTTCCTTTGGATCATTCTTCAAATTATACAACTGGTACAGCTGCTTTGCCGCCATATACCGGAGTTTCCAGCCATCCTTATCTACGATTGCCGGTCCAAAATAAGAGCCATAGGTAATATATGCATGTCCTCCGCCACCGCCTTTTCCCAGTAAGACCGGCAACCAGGATTGTCCGTCTTTTTGTTCATCCACCTTCACTTTCAGCAGATCCGCCATCGTGTTGAGAAAATCATAATTACTCACCAGTTGCTGACTTACTTTTCCGGCAGGGGTCTTCCCCGGCCATCTTACGATCAGCGGCACTCTCACGCCTCCTTCCCAATTACTTCTCTTCAAACCCGCCATACTGTTGTTACCGTCAAAAACATCTCCGCCGATGGTACTGTAGAACTTCGTAGTGATATTATCGAAAAGCTGCCCTGTTTGCATGTTGCGATAAGGCTTCTCCACTCTGCCTTTCAGGGAATAATAGATCTCGTGCCCGTTATCGGAAGAAAAAACCACGATGGTATTCTTCGCGATCCCCAGTTCTTCCAAAGTATGCAGGATAATGCCCACATGATCATCGAGGCGTTTTACCATGGAAGCGTATTCCTTTTCGATAGCGGTGAGACTGTCGTTATGCGCAAAAACCGGATCCACTGCCGGAATAGACACAGGGCCATGTGGTAATTGGGAAGGATAATAAAGGAAAAAAGGCTGACGTTGATGGGTACGGATGAACTGAACGATCTTCTGCAGGAAGAGGTCTTCGGAGTAAACAGCTTTCCCGTTCCTGTCCCACCGCTCTTTATAAGCTGCCGCTGTTTCCGGCTCCTGGCTTTTCCCGCTGTTGGGAAGGGTATTACCCGGAACCTTTATCAGCTGATCATTCTCAAAAACAAAAGGAGGATAAAATCCGTGGCACATCACATGATCAAGATAGCCATAGTAATAATCCCAGCCATGTTCGCGCATTTGTCGGCGGGTGGTGGCAAATCCCCATTCCAGCTTGCCTATTTCGGCGGTTATGTAACCTGCTTTCTTAAAAATCTGCGGCAGATATACCTGTTGCGGTTCCCGGCCGATCTGCCTGTTCAGGCTTTCCTCCACTTCTTCCTCCGTACGTGTACCTTTTGCAATGCCTTCATAGATCCCTCCACCTGTCACTTTCCATTTACCGGGCCGGCAATCGCTATACCCGGTGAGGAAGCTCGCCCGCGCGGGGGCGCACAAATGCGCGCCATACGCATGCTCAAAACGGGTGCCTTCCTTTGCGAGGCGGTCGATGTTCGGCGTGGGGACTATCTTTTGCCCGTAACAGGAAAGCATGCCGCGGCCGAGGTCATCGGCGTAGATGAAGATCACATTCGGCCTGGACTGACCGGCGGCCGTAAGATGAAAACACAGCAGGGCGAAGAGGATCCTTTTCATAGCAGATAAAGATATAAAAGCCCTGCTACAAAAGTACCTTCTAATCCGCTTTGAGGCTGTTCACCGGATTAGCCAGTCCTGCCCTCACGGCCTGGAAGCTCACCGTGAACAAAGCGATCACAATGGCCACTAATCCCGCCCCTGCAAATACCCACCAGCTCACGTCGATCCGGTAGGCAAAATCCTGCAACCAGCGGCTCACACCCAGCCATGCGAGGGGCCAGGCAATAAGATTGGCGATAATCACCAGCTTTACAAAATCCTTGCTCAGCATGGTCACGATATTTTGTACAGAAGCACCCAGCACTTTGCGAATACCGATCTCTTTCACCCTCCGCTCTGCTGCAAAGGATGCCAGTCCAAACAAGCCCAAGCAGGAAACGATGATGGCCAGTGTGGCGAGAATGCCCACGATGCGGCTCACTTCCTGGTCTGCGCGGTAAATATCATTGAAATGCTCATCGAGGAAAGTATATTTGAACGGATGCCCGGTAACATGCTTGTTCCACACAGATTCCACAAGGGCGATCGCCTCTTTGGCCCTCGAAGCGCTGATGCGGACAGACATTTCGCTATACCCCCAGTTCTTCTGATTGAACATCAGCAGGGTCTCGATCTTATGGTGCAGGGTGTTGAAATTGAAATCCTTCGCCACACCTACGATCCGGCCGATGGAATCCATGCCGCCATAACCAAACATTTTTCCCACGAGGGATTCCATGGTCGCATTCTTCTTTTCTCCTTCCAGTAATTTCCGCGCCAGCGTTTCATTAATGATGTATTCATGGGTATTGCCGGATTCATCTGTTGAAAAATTCTGACCGGCCACCAACGGTATTTTGTAAAAACGCAGATAATCCTTGTCTACCACCACACCGGAGCTGGCCATTTCCCGAACAGGCCCTTCCCCGTGGAACGCAACACCACCCTGGTGGATATTATTCCCCAGCCTTTGCTGGGAGGCGGTAACGCCTGAGATCAGCGTATTACCGGTCAGATCCTGTTTCATGGCCTCAAAGCGGGCGTTTGTTTCCCGGTCAAGACCAATGAGCATCACCTGGTCCCCATTAAAACCACGGTCTTTTGTTTCCATGAAACGTAATTGCCGCAACGCAAATACTGTTCCGATGATAAGAAATATCGCACCGGTGAACTGCACTACCACCAAAGCATTCCGCAGGCCGCCCCTGTTGCGGCCGGTTGTAATAGCGCCTTTCAGCACTCTAACCGGTTCAAAGGAAGAAAGGAACCCGGCGGGATAAAGACCTGCCAGTATGCCCACACACAATGTTCCTCCCAATAATATCAGCAGGGAGGTCACATCTGTTAAAGGCAGCCGCAAAGGCCGGTCGCTGAAGCTCCTTACCCACGGAAGCGTTGCTTCCACCAGCAATACCGCTACCACCAGCGCGATCAGCGACAGCAGCACCGATTCTCCCATGAACTGCCATGCCAGCTGCGAACGGTGCGCTCCGATGGACTTCCGGATGCCCACTTCCCGCGCCCTTTCCGCAGACCGCGCTGTGGACAGGTTCATGAAGTTGATGCAGGCGATTATCAGGATGATCAGCGCGATCATGGAAAAAATATAAGTATAGCGATTGTTGAACTTCTGGTAGTTCATGTAATCATGCGTGATGTCCGTAGAGCCGCCGTGCACTTCGGACAGCGGCTGCAGGAAAAGCTCAAACCCTTTCGCTCTTTCGGCTCCCAAATGCCTTTGCAGGTAAGCAGGAAACTTGTGCTGCAATCCCGCTACATTCGTTCCCGGCGCAAGTTCCAGGTAAGTGGTCAGCCAGTTGCCACCCCAGTTGCTATCCCACCTTGGCCTGTAATAGGTACTGAAAGATATAAGTCCGTCAAATTGCAGATGCGAGTTCTTCGGTACTTTTACCACCGCGGTTACCGTAAACGCAGTTGTATCCCCTACCTCTTTTGTAATGATCTTTCCTACAGGGTTTTCTTTCCCGAATAATTTTTCAGCCGTTTCTTCACTAAGCACAAGACTGTTCGGTTTCATCAACGCCGTTTTCCCATCCCCATACGTCAACTGGTAATCGAACAGCTGAAAGAATGTAGAATCTACCTGGAGCACCTGTGGCACAAATATCCGTTTATGTTCATAGTTCAGATCCACATTGCGGTTCTGATTCACCCGCACAAAATTCCTGATCTCCGGAAACTCCTGCTTCAATGTGGAAGCCATCGGGTACATACTCAGCGCAACGTTCTGCGGCGCTACCATCCCCTCCCATTTCTGCACTTCGCACAAGCGGTAAACGGGCTTCGTATGCTGACTGTCAAACGCCTTCTCATAACGGACGAATAACATGATCACAATACAGGCGGCCATGCCAATACCAAGGCCCGCAATATTAAGAATGGAAAATGTCTTGTTCTTGAGGAGGTTGCGCCAGGCAGTTTTCAGGTAATTGCGGAACATATGGGAAAGATTATGCGGAAAGTACGCAAATAAAATACCGCCCGGAGATTACACTGATAATCAAATCATTGGATAATTATCTTGTCCGTTTTCGATACAGGGGCTGTCCGGATTCGGACATTGTTCGAATACAAAAAGGGACCGTAAGATACGGCCCCTGTTCTGTTGTTGTTCTGTTGCTTATTGTGGGTATCCAGGATTTTGTTCCAGTCCCGGGTTCAGTTTCCTTTCCGTTGAAGGAACAGGGAATATCCTCCGGGTAATATCTTTGTTCATCGTGAGCACATCGCCGGGTATCGGGTATTCTTTCTCGAACTGACCGAAGCGGATGAGGTCATTCCGCCTCCAGGATTCCCAATACATCTCCCTCGCCCTTTCATCCAACAGCTGATCCAGCGTAATCCCGGCCGCAGGCGGCGCTCCTACGCGCAGGCGCACTTTCGTTACCAGCACATCCGTGGTCTGCAGTTCTCCGTTCACAATGGTAGCAGCGGCGCCGCGCAGGATGGCTTCCGCTTTCAGCAGCATCACATCTGCGAGCCGGAACACCGGTACATCGTTCCCGTTGTTGCGCAGGGAAGCGAGGATGTTTTTGTCAGGGTAATATTTCAACGAGCGGATGCCCTTGCACTTAGCCAGCAGATCGTTTCCTACGTCAAAAGGTTTACCGGGGATCATGGTCAGGTTGGGTGTGATCTCCACCTGCCAGATGGTGTCTTTATCAGGCCCAGGGTATGTTGCGTCGAGGGTTTTTGTTTTTGTCGGCATCAGGATCGGCGTTCCGTCGAAATTATATTGCTTGCCTACAATCCAGGTGGTAGTGCGGAAATCATTCGGCAGATTGAAGCGTGCATAGAACTCCGGCGTGGTGCTCATGGAAATGCTCATATTGGTTGGCACCCCAAACTTGGGGCAAAGGAAAGGATGCAATCCGTGCCGGGTGATCTGGTGGCCGGGGATCAACAGCGCATCGTAAGGGATGGCAAAGATCGTTTCTTTGATTTGCGGCCCGTTATCCGGTGCGAATACGGCGGCAAAGCTCGCATCCAGACTGTACATATTCGTTTTCAGGATACTGTCCGCCATGGCTACGGATTCCGCATAGCGCGGTGTTCCGGTGTAAACCGCAGCATTGATATACAGTTTCTGCAAAAGCGCATAGGCCATGGCTTTGGTGGGACGGCCATACAATTCCGCTGCATTGGTAGCCGTCTTGGCCGGCAATTGCGGCAATACAGCTTTCAGTTCCTTCTCAATGAATTCGAACACCTTTGCACGCGGCTGTGTGCCAGGCAATTTCACTACGGGGAAAGTATCGATCACCGGCACATTCCCGTAGAGGTCCAGCATGAAGAAATAGAACAAGGCCCGCATCGCTTTCACTTCGGCCAGCGCCGGTGCTTTGGCGGGACTTTCGGGAGAATTGGAAAAGAGGTTGAGCAGGCGGTTGCAGGCGCTGATACCGCCAAATCCCCATTGCCATACATCTATCACGTTGGTGTGATCAGGCGTCCAGGTGTGGTGGTGATGCTGGCGATATTGCCCGCCATCATCGTAGTTACCGTCCCGGGCGGGAAGGATGGCTTCATCAGTGGAAAGCTCCTGCATACGGAAATACTCGATGCTGTACTTCGAAGAAAGCTGGGTATACAAAGGCCCGATAGCCGCTGCATAAGCGGCAGGCGTCGTGGGGAAGTTATCCGCCACGTATTGGGACTCTACAGTTACATCCAGCTTTCTGCAACCGGCTGTTAAAATGGTAAGAAGAACGATATGGATAATGATTATCTGCTTCATATACTACAGTTCATGCTGATTAAAAGATCACGTTGGCGCCGAAGATGAATGAACGGGTCTTCGGATAGAAATTCCGGTTGTCGATCCCCGGCGTAAGCCCGCCGATATTGATCTCGGGGTCAATACCGGTGTATTTGGTGATCACAAAAAGGTTATTGCCGGATACATAGAAACGCAACTTGCTGATGGCAGACGACCGCGTGTTCACCGTATAACCGATAGTGGCGTTGTCCAGCCGGATGTAAGAACCATTCTCCAGGAAACGGTCGGAGGTCAGATAGGCCACATTGTCCGTATAGGCTTCACCGGTAGTAAAGCGCGGGATATTGTTGTACTTGGAATCTGCGGGATTGTTCAACGCCGCCAGCGTGTTGTTCAGGATCTTGTTGCCGGTAACACCGCGCAGGAAGAAATTCACATCAAAGCTCCGGATGGTGAAACTGTTGTTCCAGCCGAAAGTAAGCCTGGGTTGCGCATTTCCGGGGATCATGAAATCCGAGGTCAATGGTTGGGTGTTCACCACCGTTCCGTCCGCTTTCTGGAACGTGCTCTTGCCGTCTTTGTCCTTACCCATATAATGCCAGAGATTGAAAGTGCCGATGGGCAGCCCTTCTTTTACAATCTGGCTCCAGTTACCTGTCTGGCCTTTACCACCGAGGTAAGCCACGGGAATGGAAGAAAGTGTGAATTTGTCGTTGGACAGGGATTCCACCACATTCTTGTTATTCGCGAGGTTGAGGGTGCTGGTCCACGTGATGTTCCTGTTCTGCACCGGCACCACATTCAGCACCAGCTCGATCCCCGTATTCTTAATGGTACCCACGTTCGCGGTGATGGTCGGTACAAAATACTGGGTGGTGGAAACGGGATACTGATCCCAGATCAGGTCAGAAGTTCTTTTGATGTAGTAATCAATGCTACCGGAGATGCGGCCTTTCAGGAAGGAATAATCCAGCCCGATGTTCGTCATCGCCGTGCTTTCCCATTTCAGGTCAGGGTTCGGATTTTGCACGGCACCAATGGCGGTCAGCAGTTCACCGTTGGAATAATACCGGCCTACGGAACCATAACGGAGAATAGCGGTAAAGGCATCAAATCCCACAGAGTTACCGGATACGCCATAACCCGCTCTCAGCTTCAGTTCATCGAGGAAGGAAATGCTACGCATGAAATTCTCACGACTGATGCGCCATCCGGCGGATACCGCTGGGAAATAACCCCATTGATTGTTGGCGCCGAACGCGGAAGAACCGTCGTTACGCAGGGATGCCTGCAACAGGTATTTATCCGCATACTGATAATTGATACGTCCATAATAGGAGATCAGGCGCAAAGTGGAGATGGCCGGATTATCAAACGCGATATTCCCTACCACACCCGGGTTGCTCACATACAGGTTATTGTAAGAAAGCGCATCGCTTACAAAACCCTGCGTGGTGACCCCAAAGCCGTCATTGGTATGATCTTCCTGCCAGGAATAACCGGCAAGGACTTTCACATTGTGCTGCCCGAAAGTTTTGTCGTAATTGAAATAAGATTCGATGATCTTCTTGGTGTTTTCGTAAGTGGACCGTCCCGCACGGCCTTTGGCATTGAGTGCCAGGCCGGAGTTGATGTTGTAATACACATTGCGGTTCGATTGCTGGTTCTGGGAGGAGATGCTCAGCGTATATTGCAGTCCTGGTAATATCTGCACCTCTGCCAGCGCATTCACCAGGTTGAGGTTCGTTTTGGTGAAGTCTACGTTGCTTTCGAGAAGGGATACGGGGTTGAGGTAGCCACCACGACTAAAATCCTCCGTATAGCTTCCATTCGGTCTTTTGATATTCACCGTAGGCATATAGGTGAGCATGTTACCGAACAAAGCGCTTTGTGGTACATCGTTCTTTTTAGTGCTGCTGTTCACCAGCGCGATGCCCAGTTTCAGGCGGTCTTTAAAGAATTTCTGTTCCAGGTTCGCTTTCAGGATGATCCTTTCAAGGGAGGAGTGTTTGATAATGCCTTCATTCTTCAGATAGTTCATGCTTGCGCCATAAGTGGTGCTTTCGGTTCCGCCGGTAACGGAAAGGTTATGATTGTGCGAGATACCTGTCCGCTGCACTTCCTTCTGCCAGTTCGTTTGCGCGAGACTGTCGTTATTTTCCGCAGGCACTGTTTGCCCGTTCTTCTTCAGGTAATCGCGTAACTCATTGCCCGTAAGCATATCGATTCGTTTGGATACCTCTTCCATTGCTATGTAAGCATTGTATGCCAGTCGCGGCTGCCCGATGCGTCCTTTCCGCGTAGTGATCATGATCACACCGTTTGCGGCGCGGGCGCCGTAGATAGCGGTGGAAGATGCATCTTTCAATACATCCACGCTTACGATATCTCCCGGTGCAACGAGATCGATGGAGGCGCCCGGCACCCCGTCGATCACGTAGAAAGGTTCCTGCGCATCGCCACCGCGCAGGGTAGAGGGACCTCTGAGAATCACGGCGGGCTGACTGTTGGGGTCACCGTTCTTGGTAATATTCAAACCGGCCACCTTGCCCTGCAGCAACTGCGCAGGCGAGGTCATTACCCCGGCATTGAAATCGGCAGGATTCAACGTGGTGATAGCTCCCGTGATATTCCGTTTGCTGGATTTCCCATAACCGGTCACCACCACATCAGATAATTGACGGGTGCTGACGGAGAGCGTTACATTCACGATACCGCCTTCTCCTGTCAATACTTCCTTCGGCTCAAAGCCCACGAATTTGAACAATAATGTTTTCTGATGGCCGGTCACTTGCAGGGAATATTGCCCTTTGGCATCTGTAACGGTACCCTGGCGGGTATCTTTCACCATTACACTCACTCCCGGTAACGGTGTGTTACGGTCATCTGTAACGAGTCCTCTGATCTGCTGCGCCCATGCCATCGATGGCAATAGCAGGCATACTCCTGTCAGCATGCGTAGAATTCTGTGCATATAGTCTTATTGAGCGTGTTTAAGTGATTTAGATTTAGACAATAGTTCAGCCTCGATCCGGCAGGGAACGGTATTCACTGTTCATACGGGTAATTCCCTTCAGGATGCGAAGGTATTAGGGCGATGTTAACGGAATATGAACG
This sequence comes from Chitinophaga niabensis, assembly GCA_017849435.1. Classification (GTDB taxonomy): domain Bacteria; phylum Bacteroidota; class Bacteroidia; order Chitinophagales; family Chitinophagaceae; genus Chitinophaga; species Chitinophaga niabensis_A. The sequence goes on along the minus strand of JAFIGY010000012.1, from coordinate 217,490 downwards.
GGATATTATATGAGGATTAACAAAGCTACCGGTGTTGGTCGTAGTCCTGTATGGGGATGGAAGCGGTCAGTTGTTCGTATTCCTCTTCATTCAGACGCGGAACTTGCGCAATGGCTTCCTCCAGCTGTTGATCGGTACGGATACCTACTACAGCCGCGGTGATTGCGGGATGCATCAATACATATTGCAAAGCGGTTTGCGCTGGCAGGCGTTGTGGTCCTGAAGCGGCTGTTATTGCTTCTTTGGCGTGTTGTACTTCGGCTTCGGTGTATTTGAGATAAGCGGAAGCGGGTTTATTGACGAGCATGCCTTTCGCTACGCTCCCTCTTGCCAGCACACCAATTTTGTGTTGCTGGAGCAGCGGCAGGCAGCTTACTTCGGGCCTGCGGTCGAGGAGGCTGTACTGCATCATTACGCTCACGATATTGGAACGCCGCACATATTCGCGTATCACATTGGGGCGGATGGAAGAAATGCCATAGTAGCGGATCTTGCCCTGTTCTTTCAATCTTTCAAACGCCTCGATGGTTTCATCGATGGGGTCTTCTATCGTGCCGCCATGCAGTTGATACAGATCGATGTGATCCGTGCGGAGGCGCTTCAGGCTTGCTTCTGCTGCTGTGAGGATGTATTGCTTGCGGGGATTCCAGTCCCATCCGCTCCCGTCTTCCCGCCACTGATTCCCAACCTTGGTGGCGATGATCACTTTGTTCCGCCTGCCTTCCAGCGCCTTTCCCAGCGTGATCTCATTCAGCCCTCTGTCATACAGGTCCGCCGTATCGAAATAATTGATACCTGCCCCCATCGCCTGGTGGATCAGTTTTGCATTCGCGTCATCTTCCTGCCCGAGGGACATGCAGCCGAACGCGACCTCGCTGATCAGCAAAGAAGAAGTGCCTAATGCATGATAGTTCATGCTACAAAGGTAGCACTAATACACGATGATCTCGTCTGTAAAGAGGAAGCCCTTCTGCGTAGGCGCCTTCACACGAACATACCGCGCCTTTTGCCCTTTCAGGTCAAAAATGAAGTCCTTGAACGCAAGCCTGCTGTGACTGGCCGGAATATCGTTCTCCACTTTCTGTGCCGGCGCGAAATGCTGTCCATCCGCGGAAAGCAATACTTCCACATAGGGCGGCATGTATACACCCGGGCCGGTGAGTTGCATGAATCCGATGGAAAGACTGGTCAGCGTTTCTTCCTGTTCCAGATCGATGGTAACATCCAGCCCTTTCCCCAGGAAGCCCTGCCATTGGCCATCGCCATAGGTCAGTGACCCACGGTAACCGTTGACCAGGGTTGCTTCTTTCTGCGCGGGATAACTGCTGCTCCAGGGTTCATTGTAGGTCACTTTTTTGCCGATGGCTTTGTGATAGTCCACAGGGAGACCGGCGGGTCTGCCTTGCAGCGCGGTGTCCTTGAAAATCGCCGCCTGTACTTTCGCGGAGCCGGTGATCTCGAAGGGACCCGTGTAAAGCGCGGATGCAGCGGTAGGGCGGCTGCCATCCAATGTATAGCGGATCTGCGGCTGGTACTGCTCACTGTCAAACGTAATGCGGGTGGTTTTCCGTTGCTGGTCGATCTGCGTTTTAATCTGCAGCTGATAAGAAGGACGGTAATAGTTCACATTGAGCCGCTGCAGGATGCCATAATGTTTTTGCAAACGTGTTTTGAAATCATCCCAGTTCCGCTGCTCCTTTCGCGACCACAATACCTCTGACAATGCGAGCATCCGCGGGAAAGCCATGTATTCCACCTGGTAAGTAGCAGGCATATATTCCGTCCAGATATTTGCCTGCGCACCGAGGATGTGCCGGGCTTTCGCCGTATCCAGTTCCGCAGGCACCGGTTCGTAGGCATAAACTTTCGAGAGGGGCAGAAAGCCGCCGATGGCCGGGGGTTCTGTGGCAGGGTCTGCCTGATACGCATCAAAGTAGCAGTAACCGCCGGGCGTCATGATCACATCATGCCCTTCCGTTGCGGCAGTGATACCACCTTTCTCCCCGCGCCAGCTCATCACGGTAGCTTCCGGGGCAAGGCCGCCTTCGAGTATCTCATCCCATCCCAGCAATTTCCTTTTTTTGCCGGTCAGGTATTTCTCCATCCGGCGGATGCCATAACTCTGTAATTCGTCCTCATTCTTCAGATGCTCGTTGCGGATGCGCTGCTGGCATTTGGGGCAGGACTTCCAGGCCTTCCTGCTGGCTTCATCTCCGCCGATATGAATATATTTCGAAGGAAAAATGGCAATCACTTCATTCAACACATCTTCAAGGAAAGTAAAAGTGCTGTCATTCCCCAGGCAGAACTCCGAGCTCTGGTAGGGTAACCCTGAGCAGGACAAATGCGGATATGCTGCCAGTACTTCTTCCGAGTGGCCCGGCATTTCAATTTCCGGGATCACGGTGATCCCGCGGCGGGCAGCGTACTGAACGATCTCCTTCGCTTCTTCCTGTGTATAGTAACCGCCGTAGGCGTTAGGGTTTCCGGCCTCGAGGTATTTGCGGCCATTCGCCCACCAGTCCATGCAATACGCATGCGTACGCCAGGCGGCCTGTTGTGTAAGTTTGGGATACTTTTTGATCTCCAGCCGCCATCCGGCGCCATCCGTCAGATGCCAGTGAAAAGTGTTCATCTTGTACAAGGCCATCAGGTCGATGAACTTGTGAATGAAAGGAACAGGAAAGAAATGGCGGGATACATCCAGGTGCATACCGCGATATGCGAAACGGGGACTGTCCCGTATCTCCAATACCGGCAATACTTTGGGATCAGGCTGGGTACGTATCAGCTGCAACAGGGATTGCATGCCGTATAACGCGCCCTGTACCCCGCTCGCCTGCAGTTCAACACCGGAAGGCCTGACACGCAGTATATATGCATTGGTATCCAGCGATGCTTTATTCAGTTTGGTAAAGCGTATCATTCCAACCGCTTTGTCCTTCATCATTCTGATACCTGTTTGCCCCGAGAACAATACCGCTACATCGCGGAACTCGCGGGCGCTCATGATCACCGTATGATCATTCATCCGGAATACTCCCTGCCCCATCTTCACCTCCTGCGGCTGCGGAATGATCGATACCTGGGCCTCTGCGGTGATACTCATCAAACCCAGGCCGATCGCGCCGATATATTTCATCAACATATTGAACACTGTTTTAAAACGCGGTGAAGATACTGCTTAGAAATAAAAAAGCGGACTAAAAAGCCTTGCGCTTTCCAGTCCGCTTTATCAGAAAATGATCCTTATTCTGTGATCATGATCTTGCCATTGAGTATCTGCCGGTCAGTGCGGATGTTGTAGATATACATGCCCGGTGTGAGCTTGTCTGTCGGCACATCTCCTGTTCCCTGCATCCTGTCCGTATACACCATTTTCCCTTCCACGTTGTAAAGCTTCAGCAGGATGTTTTCCAGCTTGCCGGAAACGATGCGAACGGATTGCCCGCGTTTTACCAGCGTGGGGAATACCTGTACGCCGTCGCCTGTGGCTTTCTTAATGTACGGCTGCAATACCGTGGCGGGTGACAAACGGTTGCCCGGTATCGGCCTTTCCATGGTGGCATCCGGCAGTTGCCAGCCAACGGCGAGGTTATCGCCACCGCCGCCTTCCCGGTGAATGGCTTCGATGTAATAGCGTTTACCGGCCACCAATGCAACGGGAGAAGATTGCTGACTGGCGTATTTCGTCCATTGCTGTACTGCAGTATAACCTGTTACATACGCGATGCGTACTTTATTTGCCGGGTTATCATCCGTACTCAGATACAGCTCGCTGTCATCGTCACTCGCGATCCAGAATGTATAGTTACCGGTTTGCGGCACGCAGAGGTAGCCTCTCATCCGGCTTACATAATTGTCCGCAATATTGGTGGGACCTTCAAAGATGGTCGGCTGGCTGATCACCGAAGGTATTTGCGTAAAGTCAAACGTTGCGAGATTCACATTGCTCTGGTTGCTCCACTGTTCACGCAGGATGGTGCCGGTGGCGCTGCAGGTGGTAGTGATGGGACAGCCCACCAATCCGATCTCGGCAGCAGAAGCAAACGGGTTCGCATTGGAAGACAATGCGCGCAGACGCACATACCGGCCGTTCTTCGCCGTGAAAGTGATCGTTTTTTCCGTGGTGCCTGTGGCGAAAGTGCCGGTAGCCACGGCTGTTCCCCAGTTGGCAGGATCATCACTCACATAGATCTCGTAGTTGGCGATGATACCATTCGTTCCGCCATCCTGCCGCGGCAGATATTTAAGGCTGCTCAGGGTGTAGGAGGATGCCAGATCGATCTGTATTTCATGCGGCATTGGGTCGCTGCCGCCGTACCATTTGGAATGCCAGAACGTGCTGTTATTGCCGTCTATGGCGTGAATAGCACGACCGTTATTCGCCCCCTCACCCACCGTCTCCTCGCTATCCACATAACGGATCGTCCAGCCGGTTTTGCTGATCGCTCCCGGCGTGCTACATGCAGGCACCGCCATATCGCGGTAGTAAGCGGCGGCAGGAATGGCCTGTTTGCTCACACCCGGTCCTTCATAGCTGACGTTGAGGCTTTGCGCGCCGGTGCTTTGGAAATACCGGATGGTGATGGCATGCTTCCCGGCTTTCAGTCCTATTACACCCGATTTCTCGGAAGCGCTGTGCAGCCCGTCGTGATCCACCACCAGCGTACTGCCGATGTACAGGCGGCTGCCGTCGTCGGAATTCAGGTAGAAAGTGTAATAACCATCTGACGGCACATTCACATAACCTTTGAACTCAAACCCAAAATTATCGCTGCGGTTCTGTGGACTGAGGTCCGGTGTATTCACTGTACCGCTTTTTACCGGTATTAGCGTGGGGAAATCCGGGAGCGCCGTCCAGGTGCCTTCGTAATAATTGTAATTCAGTCCGGCAGCTGCATTCAGCGGATTCTCCGGTGTGCGCAGCAGGAAGTTGCAATTCCCGGATACCGTGATGAAGTTATTATACGTCTGCGTACTGGTATCTCCGTTCGGGTTCGTCACTTTGAGGGTAACGGAATAGTTGCCCGGCGTGGAGTAGGTCACCACCGGGTTCACTTTGTCAGAAGTGGCGGGTGATCCGCCGGGGAACGACCATGCAAAAGTGGCACCTGCCTGGTTCACGGAGTAGCTCGAGAATTTGAATACGGACAGTTCAAACGCATTACAATCCGCGCTGCGCTTGTCCACCGTCATCTGCGCCATCGGCGCGGATGGTTGATAGAAGGGCGTTTCCCAGATGCCGGTGCCATAGCTTGCGGCCCGCAGTTTTTCGTCGCGGTAGAAAGGGATGCTCTTGGTGTGGTCAAAGATCACGGTAATGCCGTTTCCATAAGGCGTCCATGCATTCAGGGAATCATTGCGATAGAAAATGCCTTTGCTTTTTGTGAAGAGATATACACCGCCCTGTGTGCCCAGTTGATGTACGATGCCACGAAGCTCATCATTCGTATCCGTGGTGGTGAGGTTGGTCCAGCTGGTACCGCCATTGGTAGTGCGGTATACGCGATTCCCGGAAGTACCGTAGCGGTATGCGATCCACAATTCATTTACGCTGTTGCCGCTGAGCGTGAAAGACATCCGCTGCTGGTTGGCCAGCGGCAGTGTTATTTCCGCCCAGGTAACGCCCGCATCCGTGCTCTTCCACAGCTTTCCGCCACTGCCCACCATCTGGAAAGCGAATATTACATCCGGGGTCACGCGGGATATTTCGATCCACCTTACTTTATCCGTAGCGGTTGCACCAAAAGTATACAATACGCTGAAGTTGCTGCCACCATCGGTGCTTTTATATATCTTGTTCTCGAAACCGGTGAATACGGTGTTGTAACATCTGGGATCAAAAGCCAGTGTGGAGCTTTCCACCGCGCCATAGCTTTCGTTAGGATCGAGGTTCATGGCGAAGTTGCCGAGGGAGCCCTGCATTGTCAGCGGCAGGACGCGGCCGTTCACATCGGAGAAATAGGTTTTGCGGTTCTCTGCCGGATTGACGTACCCGGTAGGCGCTTCACCACCGCCAAGGCGGAGGAACTTCCTGTCAGGATACGCTTCAAAATAACCGCCGTTGCCGGTGTGGTATTTTCCACCCACCATCACATCATCATTCCAACCCTGACCAAAGCCCCAGAACTCGCCCGCATAAATGCCGTAGTTCAGCGCCACATGATTGCTGCTCGTGAAAAGGTCCGTGGAATAGTTAATGCCGCCGTCCGTCGTCAGCCAGGTTTCTTCTGTAGTGGCTCCCGTATTATATATCTTGATGGTTTGCACATCCGGGTGAATGAGACTGATATTCCCTACGTATCCACCCACAGGTTTGTAACCCGATGCGCCGTTATCAGAACGCCAGGTGCTCAAACCACCGATGATGATCTTGTTGGCATCCAGTGTAGAGGCGGCGATGTAGGTATTGTAGAGTATCTGGTTGTAAGTGCCGTTGTCCCCGGAAAAGTTCATGAGGTTCGGCCGTTGCCAGGTACCGTCAGGGTTGGCGGTGGTCACATAAGGGCCGCCGAGGTAACCCTGTGGCAGGCTCCAGGTTTCCCCTGCGTCGCTGCTTACGTATGTGCCGATAAAGCCGTTAAATCCGCGGGTGGAAGGGCTTGCAGCGCTACCTACCAGTAACGCATACACTTTGTTGTTATCCGCGGGGGTAACTGCGATCCGGCCGCCATTGTTATCTTCTCCCGCCTGCGGCACGAACCAGCCCGTGTTCTTGAGCGTGAAGGTAAGACCCGCATCCGTGGATTTGTAGAACTGCGTCAGCTTCAGCGTAGAGCTGTACACCAGCGCAAAGATCGTTGCGGAATCATTGGCTTTGGACGTTACGTTCCATGCACTGCCCGTCATCACCTGCGTGAAAGAACTGCCGCTGTTCGTGGAACGATAGATACCGTTCTGCGCCGCTACCAGCATATTACCGGAAGTGCCGATGAAATTGATGTCCCTCACTTCTCCCATACCGGTTGCCACCGTGGTGTAGGTGCTCCCGGCATCGGTGCTTTTGTAGAGGTTGCCGCTTGATCCGAAGAAAAAGGTATTCGCATCTGTAGGATGCACCCTGATCGTTTTCACGGTCACCACATTGAGATCATGTGTAACGTAGGTCCAGCTTTGTCCTTTGTCCGTTGTTTTGTACACCCCGCCCGCTTCGGTGCCGCAATAGGCCACCAGCGGGTTGGACAGGGAGCGGTCGAAAGAATAGACATTCGCATGCCAGGACGCAGGTTTGTTGGTATTGGGTGTACCGCCCTCGTTGATGAAATGTGTTTCCATCGGTCCCGCAAACGTCCAGTTCGCAATGCCCGTGACCTGCATCACGCGCGCGTTGCCGCGGTTGCGCTGCTGCGCATGGATGGCGGATTCTTTTTGCGTCAGCATTTTGTTGGTGGGATAGACGATCAACCCTTTGTCGTCCGTGAACTTCTCTACGTACGCCCGCCAGTGTTTGTAATACTGGGTGTAGTAGTTCTTTTCGAACGGTCGCGTTCGGTAGAAAGCTTCATAGGCTTTGTCTACCTCCCAGACGTTAGGGTTCTCCGCGTACATCAGCTTCACCCACTGTGGCAGGGAAGGATCGTCCGCATTTTGTTTCGCCAGGGAAAACTGCGCGTGGAGGGGCGTGAACATGACGTTACATGCCACGAAAAAGAGTAGCAATAGTCGTTTCATAACAGATGATGATTGATTGGATGTTCTAAATCTAAATAGGTGGATATTTTCTTTTAAAGGTGATAGTCAGGATGTAACGCGTCTCTCTACGGGTAAGGTCTGTTTCAAAATAGGTTGCACACAGGGCCGGGTTTAACACATGATTAAATATCTTTTAATTTTTCAGGATACCCAATCTTCATTTTTGATTTTTACGGTTAGATGACGATGTTTGTTTTTTTATCTTTCCGCTCCGTCACGATTTTGAAGGGTATTTTCATTTTAAAAAAATTTGTTATATTTATATAAATTTAAGATAAGGTACTGTGTAGTCGCACAGATTATTAGAAGAATTGTATTTAGCAGCAGCAACAAAGGATCATTATGCCGAAAGAAAGTAACAAACCACAGAACATTATCAACAAGTTGAAATTGCCGCCTTCGCCGGAAGATGCCCCGCATTCTGGCCATTCAGGCGGAAAGGATTGTCCCGGGTGCAGTACGAAGGGAGCGCGGCAGGCGGGATTTACACACTGCGCTTATTGCGGGTATGAGTTTGGTAAAATACAGGAACACAAGCAATAAAAAAGAAAGGTATCCGTGCCCATACGGATACCTCCTCAAATTATAAAACATACGTGCCGGCGGGATCCTGGCCCATCAGCATCCCCGGTCCTCCACGAAATTACCCTGCCATGGCTGATATGCCAATGGCTAAACTCGTCAATTTGAGGGGGCATTTGCGACAAAAGCAGTATCTTGCTTTCCCCATTTTCGTATTATGAAGAAGTTATCCATACTGCTGACCCAAAAGTACAGACCACTCAGCGTTGTCGCGGTGCTGGATGTGTTCCAGACCGTAAACGACTATTACCGGGAAGCCGGCAGCAAGCCTTTTTTCGAGATCCGTGTAGTAACGATCGATGAAAAAGCGCAACCGGATGTTTTTCTCGGTACTTATACACCTGTTCCGCTGCGCCAGGCACCGCAGTCGGACCTCATCCTGATCCCGGCTTTCCTCTCCGGTGATATTCCCGCTTACGTAAAAGAAAATGCGGCATTCCTTCCCTGGCTGCAACAACAACACCGGCAGGGCGCGGAAGTGGGCAGTTTCTGCACCGGCGCTTTTTTGCTGGCAGCAAGCGGATTACTGGATCATAAACGGGCCACTACGCATGTAACCGCCACGCATGATCTTGCCAGCGCGTTCCCGCTGATAAAGGTACAGCCGCAGGCTGTTGTAACGGACGATCAGGGTATCTATACCAGCGGCGGCGCCACCTCCACCTTCCACCTCCTGCTGCACCTCATCGAAAAATACTGCCAGCGGCCAATAGCGGTGAGAATAGCCAAAACGTTCGCGATTGACATGGATCGCGGGAAGCAATCTTATTTCGCGGACTGGATGCCTTCCCGTCAACATCAGGATGAACTGGTGTCAGAAGCGCAGCTGCGCATGGAGCATCGCTACAGAGACCGGGTAACGGTGGAAGAAGTGATCCGGGACCTGCCCGTAAGCCGGCGCAATTTCATCCGTCGTTTCAAAATTGCCACCGGCGTTACGCCTATTGAATATCTGCAACGCATCCGCGTTGAAGCGGCCAAAAAACTGCTCGAACAAAAGCAGGAGAATATCACCGGCGTGATGATGCATGCGGGATATGAAGATGCGAAGGCCTTCCGGCAGGTGTTCCGGAAGATCGTGGGATTAACGCCAAAGGAATATCGCGAAAAATATGCGGGATAAAAAAGGCACTTACACTTAGAAAAAGCGGGAACTTACGATCAGCTCTTTGCTGCCGGCCGTATATTGATAGAAGCCCTCACCGCTCTTTGCACCGAGAAATCCGGCTGTTACCATATTCACCAGCAACGGGCAGGGTGCATACTTCTGGTTACCGAATCCATCATATAATACCTGCAGAATGAAAAGGCACACATCAAGCCCGATGAAATCCGCCAGCTGCAATGGGCCCATCGGATGGGCCATGCCCAGCTTCATAACGGTATCGATCTCCTGCACACCGGCCACATTCTCATACAGCGCGTAGACAGCTTCATTGATCATCGGCATCAGGATGCGGTTGGCAATAAACCCGGGATAATCGTTGACCACGCAGGGAACTTTACCCAGCTGTACGGAGAGATTAGTGATCTCCTCTGTAACAGCCTTTTCGGTGGCGTATCCGTTGATGATCTCCACAAGTTTCATAACCGGTACGGGATTCATGAAATGCATACCGATCACTTTGCCCGGCTTCTTTGTGGCAGCGGCGATCTTTGTGATGGAAATGGAGGAGGTGTTGGTAGCAAGAATCACATCTGCATGGGTATGTTCATCCAGCTCCCGGAAAATCTTCAGCTTGAGGTCGGCGTTCTCCGTAGCGGCTTCCACTACCAGCTGCACGTCCTGCACCCCGGCGGCAAGACTGGTAAAAGTATGGAGATGATGAAGTGTTTGTTGTTTATCTTCTTCCGTGATGGCCTGTTTAGCCAATTGCCGGTCCAGGTTCCTGCTGATAGTAGCCAGCGCTTTATCCAGCGCCTGTTGTGAAACGTCAATGAGGTGAACGGCAAATCCGTTCTGTGCAAATACGTGTGCAATACCGTTTCCCATGGTGCCGGCACCGATCACCGCTATTTTCTGCATAAGGGTATTTTTTGGTGAATGATGCGGCAATTTAAGGAAAAGCGCCGTTAATCCTTTCGCTTGAAGTCGCCTCGTTTCCAGGCCTCTATGAACTGTGCCCAGGCGAGCGGATTGAAGATATTCTGCGGGGGCATTTGACCGGCGTAGTAAAGGGATTGCTGCTGTTTCTGCATGAACACATTATAAGCTCCGCCTGCATCAATGGGGATAGAGCGGGCCAGGGCGCGGATCTTCGCAGATTCGTTGTTCTTTCGCGCTACCTCGTACATATCGTCAGGAATATCCATACTCACAAAAGCCTTTTCAAATTCACGTTTGGTGGGATAGGGACGGATGATGGTCTCGGAAAGGAAGACGGTATCCTCGGTCATCAGCTGTATCATGGAATAAGCGTTCCCTTTAAGCGTGGCGGGTATCTTGTAGTCTTTCTTGCGGAAGCCGACAGCGCTGAAGGTAAGGGTATCGCCTTTGAAAGCGACGATGGAGAACACCCCCTGGGTATTGGAGATGGTTCCGCGGTGCTGTCCTTTCACCAGGATGCTCACTGCGGGAATGGCACGCAGACTGTCGGCAGTCATCGTAATACCGGATATCTGTATAATGCTGTCTTTGAATGCCTGGATCTGCGCCTTCAACAAAAACGGCAGGAATATCAGGGACAAAAATATAATCAGTTTCTTACGCATGCAGCTACTAAGATAAATGTTACCTGTCGGAAACACGAATATAAAACGAACAAATTAAACCTCTTTTTAGGTTAACTTTGCAGATTGGAAACAATTTTAACATCAATTTATGATCACAAAAGAAAAGGTGCTCGAAGCCCTGTCCAACGTGGAAGAACCCGATCTGGGGAAGGATCTGGTGACGCTGAATATGGTCAGGGATATCGAGATCGACGGCAATAAAGTAAAATTCACCGTAGTGCTCACTACACCCGCCTGCCCGCTGAAGGACATGATCCGGAACGCCTGCGTGAACGCAATCGTTCACCTGGTGAGCAAAGACGCGGAGGTGGAAGTGAAGATGACGGCCAACGTAAGCTCCAACCGGAAAGACGGTAAGGCCCTCCTTCCGAATGTGAAAAATATTATCATGGTAGCCTCCGGCAAAGGAGGCGTGGGTAAATCCACCGTGGCCGCCAATCTCGCACTGGCGCTGGCGCAGGATGGCGCCAAAGTGGGACTGATGGATGCGGATATCTACGGTCCTTCCGTGCCCATTATGTTCGGCGTGCGCGGAGAAAGACCGATGATGGTGAATGTGGAAGGGAAAGGCATGATCGTGCCAATGGAAAAGTTCGGCATTAAATTCATGTCGATCGGCTTGCTTGTAGATGAAAGACAGGCAATCGTATGGCGCGGTCCCATGGCCAGCAGCGCCCTCAAACAATTTGTAAGCGATGTATACTGGGATGAGCTGGATTACCTCGTGATCGATATGCCCCCGGGTACAGGTGACATTCATCTGACACTGGTACAAACAGTGCCTGTTACCGGCGCCGTGATCGTGACTACTCCGCAGGACGTAGCGCTCGCCGATGCCAAGAAAGGGATCAGCATGTTCAGCAGTCCGCAGATCAAAGTACCGATCCTCGGCCTCGTGGAGAACATGGCTTATTTTACGCCGGCGGAACTCCCGCAGAACAAATATTACATCTTCGGCAAAGAAGGCGGCAAACGCCTGGCGGAAGAACTGGAGATTCCTTTCCTTGGACAAATTCCGCTGGTGCAGAGCATCCGCGAAGGCGGTGATGAAGGCGTTCCTGCTATGACCGGCAACGACGCCGTAACGAAACGGGCCTTCTCTGATTTTGCCGGCGCCACCGCCCGCAGCATCGCGATGCGCAATGCCAACATGGCTCCCACGAAGATCGTGGAGATCATTGTTTAAATCTTTATCATTATCGCCCTATGTACGCTCCTAAACTTCACCAGGAAAAAGACTGGGACACCATTGCCGCATTTCTCCGCCAGCACAGTTTTGCCCTGCTGGTGAGCATCAAAGACGGATTACCATTGGGTACACACCTCCCGGTAGAGCTGGAGGAGAAAAAGCCTGGAGAATTCGTGCTGCGCGGCCATATCGCAAAGGCGAACGACCAGGCGGAAACCTTCGTATCCGGCCAGACTTTCATGGCCGTGTTCATGGACCCGCATGCCTATATTTCTTCCTCCTGGTACGCGAAAGACAAGATCCCGACCTGGAACTATATCGCCGTACATGTGTACGGAACATTACGCATCCTCGCAGAAGAAGAGCTGGTGCAATCCCTCACCCGCCTGATGAAACGATATGAAGCCGGCTCCCGTCAACCGGTAGATATCAGTGATATCCCGGAAAAAGAATTACAGAATAATCTCAAGGCCATCCTCGGTTTTGAGATGAGCCTCGACAGGATTGACACCCGCTTCAAACTGAGTCAGAACAAACAGGACCACGATTATTTTAGTGTAGTGGATCATTTGAAGGAACAAGGAGAAGACCATGGGTTGAGAATCGCCGCGGAAATGGAGAAGCGACGGGAAAGGAAATAAAAAAGAGCGGACCACCAACGGTCCGCTCTTTTTTTATCGAAAAACACAGCGCATGGGCATTACAATGTAAACACCTTCCCTCCTACCATCACATCCTGCTTCGCTTCGTCAAACGTCGCTTTCATGCCGGTGCGGTATGCCGCCGTACCCATGATCAGGGCAATGGAGTGAGAATAAGCCGCTTCTATCGGCGCATTGGTATTCACATCCTGTTTCCGCACACATTCCATCCAGTTACGCACGTGCGCTACGGTAGTATCATCACCGCCGGTGTTGGCGCTGGTTTCCACGGCACCCGCCTGGGCGAGGGTCATTTCCGGCAGCAGATTAGCCTTCATGCCCATTTCAGCCGCTTCTCTTTCTTTAAGACCGCCGGTAGGACTGATCTTGTTAGTGCTCATATCGATCATCCCGCCATTTGAAAAATACAGTTCCTTGGTACCGCCCGCAGAATTGTGGAAGCGGGAGCTGTACACAACCTGGAAGCCGGAGGTGGGATCATTATCGGGACCGTAATCCAGTACAGCAGTGAGGGTGTCTGCATTGGTCCTGCCATCTTTCCATTGATAGATACCGCCGTTAGCTACCGCACTGCGCGGATGTTTCAGGCCGGTGAACCAGTGTACGGTATCGATCTGATGCGTCATCCACTGACCGAAAATTCCGGAAGAGTAGGGCCAGAAGAGGCGGAATTCGAGGTATTTGCGCGGATCCCATTTGTCTTTAGGACGGCTGCAGAGGAAGCGGTTCCAGTCCACATCGGATTCCCGGATGGATTTCACCAGGTCTGGTCTGCGCCAGCGGCCGGGCTGGTTGACGTTCCAGGTCATCTCCACCATCGTGATATTACCGAACTTCCCTTGTTTGATGAAATTAGCGGCGGCATGATAGCTGGCGCCACTGCGGCGTTGCGTACCTACCTGGAACACTCTTTTGGATTCCTTTACGGCTTTAAGCGCGGTACGTGCATCTTCCATCGTTTCCGCGAAAGGTTTCTCACAATACACATCTTTTTTGTTGCGCACCGCTTCCGTAGTATGAAAAGCGTGCTGAAAATCCGCCGTAGCAATCATCACCGCATCCAGGTCTTTGATCCTGTAAAGCTCATCGTTGTTCACACAGGTTTTAATGCTGTGGCCCAGTTTTCCTTCCAGTACGCCTTTCGCTTCTTCGCGGCGGCGGCTCCAGATGTCGGATACTGCAATGATATCAAAATTCAGTTCCTTGTGATGCTTAAGGAAGCTGGGCATCAGCGCCTGGCGATAGCGGTCGGAGAACCCCACCACGCCCACATTCACCCTGTCATTCGCACCGAGGATGCGTGCATAGCTGCTGGCAGGCATTCCCATCGCTGAGAGCGCAACACCGGCGCCTCCCATCATGGAGAGTTTCAGGAACTCGCGGCGGTTCTTTGTAGGTTCAGTCATTTTAAAGCGTTTTATAGTTCTGGTTTAAGTGTTAACGGTATATTTCTTCGAGTTGTCCAAGGAGATAATTGTAAGCGGGCCTCGCCTCCTCTCCCATATTCTTCCAGCCGCATTCAAACATGATCCTGCCCTTGTAATGCACTTTCTTCATCGCTGCGAAATAAGGCCTGAAATCTTCCCTGCTCGTTCCCGGCGCCCTGCGGCCTTCTTTTTCCGCAATATGGCAATGTACCAGGTAAGGTCCCGCTGCCAGGATATGATTCGGGTCTTCCCCATCCTTCTGCATATGATAGAGGTCCGCCGTGATGCGGAAATTTGGATGATCCACCGCCTTCGCGATCCCGGTAACGATCTCCAGCGTATTGATGAAATTATCCTCCGTCGTGTTCAGATTCTCCATCGCAATGATGCGGTCATATTTTTTGGCGACTTCCGCCATTTTGCGGGAAATAGCGATGAGCTCCTGCATTGCCTTTTTCGGGTCCTGCCCGGCTATCAGCTTGCGGGAATCAGCGCTGCCGAAAATGATGATCTTCACCCCGGCAATTTTTGCGCGTTGCATCAGCGTATCCACATATCCCAGGATCGCCTTTTCATCCGCTTCAGGGCCGGTTACACGCATTGTTCGCGGCAGAAAGAGATTGCAGGTTTCCAGTTTGAGCTTCATCCGGCGGATGCGGGCTACATACCCCCGAAATGCAGAATCACTCACCGAAGGGGCAAATAATTTGCGGGCGCCTTCCTCGAGATATACAAATCCGGCAGCTTTTAACACGCTGTCATTCTCATACGAAGTACAAACGCCAAGAGCAGGTATTTTCTGCTTTTGTGCATTCGATTGCAGAAAAGAGAAGATGGAAAGGCAGAAGATAAAAAAAGCAACATAACGTTTCATGGAAATACCAGTTTTTCGATAAACGTGGACGAGCCAAAAATTAAGCACTTATTTTGGAAAATCAAAATGATGTTTTGACAAAAATGGAGGAAATTCGTCCCTAATTGCAAATTACATTATGAACAGACAGGAATTGGTGCAGCTTATCAGGGACAGGCAATCTTATTTATGTATCGGACTGGATACAGACATACACAAGATCCCCAAACACCTGCTTTCCCTCCCCGACCCGATATTTGCCTTTAACAAGGCCATTATTGACGCTACGAAAGACCTTTGTGTTGCCTACAAGATCAACACTGCCTTTTACGAGTGCCAGGGTATCCGCGGCTGGGAGAGCCTGCAACGGACTGTCGAATATATTCCCAAAGAGATCTTCACCATCGCGGATGCCAAGCGTGGCGACATCGGTAATACTTCCGCCTATTATGCCAAAACCTTCTTTGAAACCTATGGCTTTGATTCCGTAACGGTGGCACCTTATATGGGGCGGGACAGTGTGGAGCCTTTCCTCGGGTTCAGCGAGAAATGGGCGATCGTGCTGGGACTCACTTCCAATGCAGGCAGCCAGGATTTCCAGCAGCAGAAGGTAGGTGGGGAATTCCTGTACGAGAAAGTGATGCGCACTACCGCTTCCTGGGGTACGCCGGACAATATGATGTTCGTAGTGGGTGCTACGCAGGCCAGCGCAGTAGCGGATATCCGCAAAGTGATCCCGAACCATTTCTTCCTCGTGCCGGGTGTGGGCGCACAGGGCGGCAGCCTGAAAGAGATCACGGAAAAAGGAATGAACCAGGATGTGGGTTTGCTGGTGAATGCGAGCCGTGCGGTGATCTATGCAGGCAACGACGAAAGATTTGCGGAGGATGCACGTGTTGTGGCAGAGGGTTACCAACAGGAAATGGCAGGATATCTACTTAAATAAACAATTCTTTGCGGTCCACCAGGGCCTTATTTCGAAAGTGAGCCTGCCTGTTGCAATGGCAGCGTCCGCACGCAGGAGGCTCGCCACTTCGAGGCTGTCTTTACAATCCATAATAAAAATTCCCCGCAGCTCATCATTCCCGCCGAATGGTCCTGCCACCACCATTTTCCCTTCATCCGCCAGCTGCCGGATATTGGCCATGTGTTTTGCCTGAACGATGGAATCAGCGGCTTCATTTTGCTCCGTTACAATACCTTTTTTCAGGAATACCATCCAGTATTGCTTGATGAGGGGTCTCTCCTTAGCCGCGGAAGTATCTGCTCCCGTAGTCAGCTTTAGCGCATTCTTCGTAGAAAATCCGGCGACCACGAAAGCCAGGAATGCTGCCAACAGCAGTGCAGGTAACAGTTTAGCCATAAGCTCAGATTTGCAGCCCCGAAGGTAGTAACTTCTGGGTAATTCCGTAAATTGAGCGGAAGTTGTCCGGCTGTTCCGGAGCGCTTGTAAAATGTTTCCCATGCACCAAGACCTGTTCCAGTCACCCGATTATTTTCTGACAGACGAATTGCTGACCGAAGAGCACAAAATGGTACGCGACGCGGTGCGACAATGGGTAAAACAATTCCTCTCTCCTATCATTGACGATCATTGCCAGCGCGCCGTTTTTCCTTCACAGGTGATCCCGGAACTAGGCAGGCTCGGCTGTTTTGGTCCCACTATTCCTGTCAGCTATGGCGGCGGAGGGCTGGATTATATTGCGTATGGACTCATGATGCAGGAGCTCGAGCGCGGGGACAGCGGCATTCGTTCCACGGCATCCGTGCAGGGTTCGCTCGTCATGCATCCGATCTATACTTTCGGCAGTGAAGAACAGAAAAAACGCTGGCTGCCCAAACTCGCGACCGGAGAATTGATGGGCTGTTTCGGGTTAACAGAACCAGATTTCGGTTCCAACCCTGCCGGTATGCTCACCTATTTTGATGATGACGGCGACTACATCCGTCTGAACGGCGCCAAGATGTGGATATCCAACGCCCCCTTTGCCGACATCGCACTCGTATGGGCGCGGGATCCTGAGGGCAAAATCCGTGGCGTAATGGTGGAGCGTGGAATGGAAGGTTTTTCCACACCGGAGACCAAAGACAAATGGAGCCTCCGTGCCAGCGCCACAGGGGAACTGGTGCTGGATGACGTGCGGGTGCCTAAAACGAATATACTGCCCGAAGCGAAAGGTTTGAAAGCACCGCTCTCCTGCCTTTCCTCCGCCCGCTACGGCATTGCCTGGGGCGCTATCGGCGCGGCGATGGATTGTTACGATACCGCCCTCCGCTACGCCAAAGAGCGTGTGCAATTCGGAAAACCCATTGCGGGATTCCAGCTGACACAAAAGAAGCTGGCGGAAATGATCACAGAGATCACCAAGGCACAACTGATGAACTGGCGGCTGGGGGTATTGCGGAACGAAGGAAAAGCCACACCCGAACAAATCTCCATGGCCAAGCGGAACGCCTGCGAAACCGCCGCACACATTGCCCGGGAAGCCCGGCAGATACTCGGCGCCATGGGCATCTCCGGCGAATACCCGATCATGCGGCACCTGATGAACCTCGAAAGCGTGATCACCTACGAAGGTACCCATGAAGTGCATTTGCTCATCACCGGTATGGACATCACCGGCCTCAATGCTTTTTTCTGATCACTATATTTCCTATTTTGTACGCATGAAAGGCTGGCTCATTCTTCTTAGTATATGCATTTCCGTTAGTGCTTCCGCTCAATCTCTGGTGACTTTCCAGGGGAAGGCGCAGGGGACTTACTATATCGTCAAATATCTCAGTAACGATACCACCTCCCTGCAACCGGAAGTGGAAAGGCTTTTCCGGGAGATCGACCGGTCTATGTCCCTTTATCTGCCCGGTTCCCTGATTAACCGTTTCAACAAAGGCGATAAGATCGTAATGGATCCGTATATGTATACGGTGGTGAAAAAATCACTGGAGGTAAGCCGTATTACAAACGGGTTGTTCGATATTACGGTAAAGCCGTTGGTGGATCTCTGGGGCTTTGGCGTGGTGCGGCATAACAGGAGGCCTTCGGTTGAGGAGATCCGGCGCATATTACCGCTCGTGGATTACCGGCTGCTGACGGTGCGCGTAAAATACCTGTTGAAAAAGAAAGACGGTGTGGAGATCGACTGCAATGGTATTGCCCAGGGATTTACGTCTGATGTGGTAGGGAATTTCCTGCACAGGAAAGGCATTCATAATTTCCTGGTGGACGTAGGCGGAGAACTGGTGTCCTCCGGCGTGAACACGCAGGGAATGCCCTGGTCCATCGGCATCGAACGACCACCGGCAGACTCCTCCTCAGATGGCAGACCGGAACTGGCTACCATCCGGCTAAAGAACAGGGCCGTGGCCACCAGCGGCAACTACCAGCGTTTCTTCGATGAAGGCGGCATCCGCTTCGCGCATACTATCGATCCCCGCACCGGCGAAGCCCTGCACAACAATATCATTTCCGTGACCGTATGCGCGCCGGATGGCATCACTGCGGACGCTTTCGATAACGCGCTGATCATCCTCGGCGTGGACGCAGGTCTTCAATTCATCAGGGAGCATCCTAAACTGCAACTGGAAGCTTTTTACGTGTATAAGGATACGGATGGAAAGATCCGTGAAAAATACTCTCCCGGTTTCTTCCACCAGGACTAAAAACATCAGGGGCCGTCGAATCGACGGCCCCTGCCACTCTCACTGTTTCCCTGAATGGTCAACCAGGTTATTGGATATGGAACTTTACTCCAATGTTCGCCTGTATGGAATTAAAGTTGCTGATCTCATTGTATTTGTACGGTGCATAGTTGTACTGCAAATTCGCGTTCAGCATCACCGGTGAGTATTTTCCGAGCGGTATGTTGATACCTGCTTCCGGGCTCACCTGGAATGCCCATTTATTCTGCTTTTCCACAAACTCGCCCCAATATTTCTCATAGTTCAGATTGGCCGTACCGATGCCTGCGCCTACATAGGGGATCACGGCGGATTCCGGCCCGGTCAGATTATACTGCACGGTGGCAAGAACGGGGATGGTCTGTAAAGTGCGCGTCTGCACCGCTGAAATATCTTCTCCCTTTCCCGGGTATACCGCTCTCGGCACTCTTTCATAGAAATCGGAAAATCCTACTTTGGCACCCACGCTCAGGCGGTCGTTAATGGAATAATTGAATCCCGCCATCCAGCCGCGGAAACTGGTGTTCTTTGCATAGTCGCTCAGAGAACCCAGAGGCTGCGCGATAGAATAGTTCAGGGTAATGGAAACCGGCGGGCGGGTGGTTTGCGCGAAGGCGGTATGTACACCCATCGAGCCGATCAATATCAATATAAATGCTTTAATACTTTTCATGTTCATAATTTTTAACTAGTCCTGTCAAATCAGTTCACGGATGCTTTCAGATACTGGCTCTGATCAAACACCGCTTTCACCATTGCATCGATGTTATCGCTATTCCACACGCCGGTGCCACGCAACATTGCGTTCCATACGGCTGTGATCTTGCTGCCGTCTTTCGGCGCATTTTTCAGATCAATCATATCGATGGCCACCGATTTTTCCTTGTAGCGGAACACAGTGTAATAAGACGGGAACCAGTAGCCCCAACCCGGATAGCCCCAGTAACCGGTGTCCCAATAGCCGGGCCATCCGCTCCAGTAACCCGGATTGTAACCGATGGAACTATAGGTGTTATCGATACGGCTCACGTTCAGTGCGAGGTCCGGTTTGGCGCCTCTGTCCACCAGTGTATACCCTCTCGCCTGCATGGAAGCGGTGAGACTGGCCAGCAGTTTCACATCGTAAGCGGTCAGTTCTTTCTTTGCCGAATCACGATTGCTGATCACTGCAACGGAATCAACAATACTGAATGTCTTATAAGTAGAGAAATTAACCTGCGTATCGTAGTTTGTGATGTAGATGCGGGATTCCTCATCTGTCATGTCTTTCAACGGCTCCTTTCTGCAACTGCTGACCAGCAGGGCGCCGATGGCAAGTGTGCTTAAAAAAAATCCTGTTCTCTTCATATGTGTATATTTTTTTCACTTGTTAAAAAAACAAGCCGGCGATGCAGTCCGTGTGGATGCACAACCGGGTCCTGTAATTGTTGAACGGTATAGACGGGGGAATGTTACTGCCGGTTTACAGAAGAAAAGTTAAAATCGCGCCAACGAAATGTTAAAACGAACCCTTTATGGTAAAGGTTTTACATGGATTATTCCGAAGATATGAAGGTAGTTAGAAATGTTTGCGCTATGCAGAAGATATGGGTAAAGGATGATCAGTTAAGGATACCACGTTGTTCTAATGCTGTTTTAAGTTGTTGTGACGACTGAAAATGGATCGATTCTATTCCCATGGATTCCGCCGCCTTCACATTTCGCAAATTATCATCAATAAAGAGCGTATGTGCCTTATTCACATCGTAACGGTCGAGCAATAACTGATAAAAATCAGGTTCCGGTTTGCGTATCCTTTCTTTTCCGGATACCACTATTCCATCAAACCATTGTAAAAAACGGTATTCCATTAACGCAATGGGAAATGTTTCATTCGACCAGTTGGTGAGGGCGTAGAGTTTATAACGACCGCTTTCTTTCAATTGCTGCAGGATATTCACTGTCTCTTCGATAGGTCCGCCGAGCATTTCCTTCCATCTGCCGTAAAAGGCGCGAATGGGCGCTTCATAGTCGGGATACCGTATGATCAGCAATTCTGTTCCATCCACCAGGCTTCTGCCCGCATCCTGTTCTTCATTCCAATCCGGCGTGCAGATATGCTGCAGAAAGAATTCGGTTTCTTCCGGCGTACGGAAAATTTTTCGGTAGAGATAACGGGGATTCCAGTCTACGAGCACGGCGCCGAGATCAAAGATGATGGATTGATAAGCCTGGTTTTGCATGGCGATAAAAGTACATAAAAAAAATTTATAATCAATCCTCCCCGTGTCCGTTTGGCGGCGGCAATAAAGATTCCACGGTATCGTCCAGCAGTTGAAGATCTACTGAATCGTTTCCTGCGATCCCTTCAATGGAGCCTTTGATGTGCGCGGCGTTGAGCAGCACCTTCTCCAGTTGCTTTTCGCGGGCTTTCCAGAGTTTTTCCATCGCTTCCCTTTCTTTCTGGATACTGGTTTTCATCGCTCGGAATCCTTCCCGGATGGCGCTCCACTGCTCAGCAAATTCGCCGCTGGTGAGGTAATGATACAGCAGGTGCATCTTGTCTCCTTTATTTTCCTGTCGTTTGGTGGCGTTGTATACTTTGAGGATCGCATCGCGCAGCACGTAGGTGAGTCCTTTTACTTCATGAAAAGTACAGATCCAGATCCCTTCCTTTTCTCCGAACCGTTCCATATCCTTCGGCATCGTTTGCGTGACCAGTACGGCGATATCTGCGCCCTGACTGCGGAGGTCTGCCTTGAGTTTTTCGATCCATTCACGGGAGAAATCCTTCGTGCGTTTGCTTTCATAGATGATTTTCCCGCATTCCTG
This sequence comes from Chitinophaga niabensis, assembly GCA_017849435.1. Lineage (GTDB taxonomy): Bacteria > Bacteroidota > Bacteroidia > Chitinophagales > Chitinophagaceae > Chitinophaga > Chitinophaga niabensis_A. The sequence continues at coordinate 195,860 of JAFIGY010000012.1, read as the reverse complement.
CCCGAACTGGTTCCGCACGATCTGGATACAATCCGCGCCCCGCACGCCTTTGCCTACTTCTTCGATGACATCGAAGGGGAAGGCGCTGTGCAGCATTTCTTCCAGCGCCAGCTCCTGTACTTCGCCCTGTAACTGCATTGATCCCTGTTCCGCTTTGCGTTTCATTTCTTCTGCGAGGCGGCGCTGGTCTTCCAATTGTTTTTCCATTTCCCGGAGGCGCATCTGGTATTCTGTTTCTTTGAGGCTGCTGCGTTCCGCTTCCTCCTTGCGCACCTGTTCCTGCAGGCGGTTGCGTTCATCAATGAGGCGTTTTTGCAGGTCCAGTTCCAGTTCCTGCTCCCGGGATTGGAGTTCCTGGGCTTTCCGGAGGAAATCCAGTTCTTTCTGCCGGGCTTCTTTCAGTTTCTCTTCATTCTCGCGCTGGGTTTCGCGCATAAGGCGGAGCTGGTTCTCGAAATCGGCGGTCACGTTCCTGCGGATATTTTCGGACAGGCTTTCCTGCAGTTTGATCTTCTCCGACTGCAGGCGTTTGTTAAGCTCTTCCTCCTGGCGCTGGCGATCCTGGATGATCTGCTGGCGTTGTTGTTCCATTTCATTCTTTTGCAACTGGAGGGCATCCATTCTTTTCCGCCATTCCGTTTCCATTTTGCCGCGCATTTCCCGTTCGATATCTGCGGCAACGGCGTCCTCCATAACAAATTGGTGTTTGCAATTCGGACAAGTGATTGAAGTTCCCATAGTTCACATGATTAAAGTAAAGATCACAAGGCATGACGCCGTGTATCTACGCAGTGTAAAGTTAGCAGTTTTTTGGTGCCTGGCCACGCTGGTGTGATTTTGGCGAACCATGCGTAATTCGGAGATTCTCTCTTCTCATTCCGAGATATTGTCGCTCTTTTTTTCACGCCAGATGCCCGTTCCTGGCTACTTTTACATTGTCAGTGGTTTGTTAACAACGAACGCTCATAGCATAGGAATTCGCAAGCATCAAACGGACCAGCTATTCCTGGCCGGTTCTTGTATCCTTCACATGCATACCTCGTGTATGCGTCAAGGCTTGTTATTGCCTGTGATAAAACAGATCATCATGATTCGCTCATTTAAATACCATACGATTATGCAAAACAGGGCTCCGCCTTTTCAGGCATCATTTTTTTCTCAGACCCCGGGTCCGGCAGGCATTCTGCCGGAGGGCAGCTGTTCTCCGGAGAACATTCCTTCCGGATCCGGGTTGGTGTTAACCCATTTGTTTATCCCACCAATCAAACATCATGAAGCAATTATTTTTTTCGATCTCATTCATTGTCACTGTTATGATCATCGGATGCGAGAAGGAAGTCGCGCCGGAAACACCGGCTGTTAGTCCGGAGGTCTCTGCTTTCCTCGGGAGCAGGGAGTTTGAAGCGTTCAAAAGGGAGTATGGGGCCGAGGTGGCCCGCATCGATCTCCTGAGGACCGGCTTTGAAACCCGCTACAATCCGGTCGCGCAACAGGAGCTGACCACCATCTACCTGCCGGTGATGGAGAACGGCGCCGTCAAAGGCGTGATACTGGCTTACCCGCTCTATGGCACTTATTACATCTGCTATCAGGACAATCACCTGCTGCGAAAAGAAGCAGACGGGTTCAGCGGCACGATCACCGCCACCCTGTTCAGATCCGGCATCTCCTACCAGTTTAAGATGGAGCGGAATGAACTGGCAAAGACAAAACCCGTGTTGCTGCAGCATCAGCAGCCGTTCGAACCCCGGAAGGCAGGAACCGAACTGCGGGAAGGGAGGTTTGAATGCATAGGGAGCGTGATGCATGCATTCGATGAACGCTGTACCGGCGGCTGCCATTTCTGGTGCGTCGTGTCGGATTTCGTCGGGAGAGCCTGCAAGCTCGGTACGCTGATCGGCGCCATCGCCTGGTGTGATTCCCACGCGGATGCCAACGGTTACCACTCCTCATTGTATTGAAAATTCAATTGTAAAATCAGGAAGTGCCGGATCTTCGTTTGGCACTTCCCGTTACACCCGCCTCCTTAGCATGTTACCCTGATGATCACTATACGACATATTACCAAACGGTTTAAAGCAACAACAGCGCTGGACGACGTTTCCCTTACATTACGACCTGGTGAATGCTGGGGCCTGATCGGTCCGAATGGCTGCGGCAAAACCACGCTGATGAAAGTGATAGCGGGATTGAGCTATCCGGACGCCGGCACGATCGATCATACCGCTATACCCGGCTATTCCATTTCCGCCATGATAGACGGGCAATCGTTCCTGCCAGGGTTTTCAGGGTACAGGAATCTGCAGCTGATCATGCGGTATCATTGCATCGGGGAGGCGAAGCTGCAAGCCGTCATCACACAGCTGGATATGCAAAGCTTCATCCATCAACCCTACCGCGATTATTCCACCGGTATGAAAAAGCAGCTGGATATTGCCTGCATGCTCCTGCGGGACAGTCCCCTGCTATTGCTGGATGAACCTACCAACGGTATCGATATGGAAGGCGTTGTCCGCTTTGCGGATATCGTTAAAACATGGCGGGAACGACACAAAACCATCCTGGTGACCAGCCACATCACGGAACATCTTGAAAAGTGCTGTACCCATTTTGCCTTCATGCGGAACGGCAAGATCATGGCATCTACTCCGCAACAGGGATTACTGGCATTGTATCCCAATATTGAAACCGCATACCGGCATTATACCACCACCACTGCCATATGATGAAAAACGCACCCAATATCTGCCGGATCGAATGGAGCAGGCAAATGAACCTTTTCTCCATTTGTGTAACAGCTTTCTACCTGCTGTACGCGATTGGATTACCTCTGCTTCTTCCCGGGAAAGGTACTACCCTCCTTTTTGAAAAGATCGTGAACGATCACTTCTCCACGCTACCCTTTTCCGTATTCCCCCTGATCTTTATCGTCAATACCAGCCGGGAATTCACACTGGGCTATACGGCCAAACTGCTTTGCAACGGATATACCCGGCGATCTTACTATCACTCTAAACTATTGCTGATCCTACTCCATGCAGCTTTCTGCGCAGCCCTCTACTTTATCGTGAGTATTGTCTGTTATCACGCTGCTTCGCCGTCCTTTCAACTATACAGTGCCTCCCTGCCTGTCAAAGTAATGCAGGTATTTTTCACCTCCTGCTACTTTCTGCTAATAGCATTTACAATCACCCTGATCTGCAGAAACCTTCGCGACGGCATTGCGGTTTTCATCCTCTGCCTGTTCGTGGAGAACGTCATTGCGGAAATATTCAAAACATATACATGGCCGTCATGGCTTCCTTTTCAGACAGGGCGTGTTTTTTATGAGCGGATGCCGGACTGGGAATGGGTATATTTTTGTAGGATGGGGGTGTATGGGGTGTTGGTAGGGAGCGTTGGGGTGAGGGTGTTCCGTTCTGCCGCCTTGTAGCTTCTGCAAGCTGTTAAATACCAGTTTATTAGCAATAAAAAAAGAGACCAGTGGCCTCTTTTTTTATTGCTCTGTGCGGAGGAGGAGATTCGAACTCCCAAGCCCTTTCAGGCACTACCACCTCAAAGTAGCGCGTCTACCAATTTCGCCACCTCCGCGGCTTATTTGGGTGTGCAAAAATAAATCCTTTTTGAAAATAAGCAAATATATTTTCATTTCCTTAACCAGATCCTGAAGGTAGTACCCTTGTTTACCTCTGTCCATTTTACGGACAAGCGCCCTTTATGATAGTCCTGAATGATCCGTTTGGCAAGGGAAAGCCCCAATCCCCAGCCTCTTTTCTTAGTGCTGAAACCGGGGTGGAAAATTTTGTCGTGATGCGCTTTAGGAATCCCCTTTCCCGTATCGGAAATATCCACCGTAATATGCGCGGAATGATTCTCGATCGTTACGGTGATCTCCCCTTTCCCTTCCATGGCATCCAGCGCATTCTTCAGCAGATTCTCCACTACCCAGTCGAACAAAGGCGGCGAGATCATGGCGGGCACTTCCTGCTCGGTCGTTTTCATCGTAAAGATCACTTTCTGCGGGGCGCGCTTCCGGATGTAAGCCACCATATTCTCGATCTGCGAAACCAGGTTACGCTCCTCGAGACTAGGTACACTCCCGATCTTGGAAAAACGATCCGTGATCAGCTTCAACCGGTCCACATCCTTCACCAGCTCATTCACCAACGGCACATTCTCCTCCCGCTCACGCAGGATCTCCAGCCAGGCCTCGATAGATGACAACGGTGTGCCCAGCTGATGTGCCGTTTCCTTGGCCATCCCCACCCATAGCAGGTTTTGCGTAGCCCTGTTGGTGGTAGACAGGGCAAATAGCACAACGCCGATAAACAATGTTACAACGATCAACTGGATATAAGGATAATATCGTACCTGTTTCAGGATCAGCGAATCCCCATAATAAATGTAATTGTTGGATTTGGCATCGATGGCCATGATAAAAGGCGGATGCTGTTTCTTGAACGCCCCCAGCTGACCGTGCAGGTAAGCCGGATCGGAAGCTACCTTTACAGAATCCAGGTTCCGGTTGTCAATGATCGCCCCACGATCGTCGGTCAGGATCATGGGAATGGTCGTATTGGTGGTAATGATCTCAACAGCCAGGTTAAGGTTCGCATCGGGCGGGGCTTGCAGCAGCTCCCGGTAGGCCTCTACCCAGGTAGCTACTTTCTTCGTTTCTTCATGCTGGATCTTCTCGGACAGGTTGTTCACAAACCAGATGGTCGTCACAATAATGACGGCCGCCACTGCAACAAGTACGAACCTCCAGCCAAAATACTGTCTAAACATCGGCGATTTAAATAAGCGATAGCTAACCGACTGTTAACTATCAACTAAATTAATAATATTCGAAGGCTTTGTTGCATATTTGCAACGCTAAAAATAATTTATCACGCATTAAACGGACCACTTTTGCCTGTATTGCCCTCGGTAGCCGTAGTTATTCTGAACTGGAACGGAAAAGCTTTCCTCGAACGCTTTCTCCCTTCCGTATGTGCTTCGGCGTACGGCAATCTGGATATCTACGTGGCAGACAATGCTTCCACGGATGACAGCGTTGCTTTCGTACAGGCGGCCTTTCCCCAGGTGAAGATCATCCGGAATGCGACCAACAGCGGCTTTGCCGGAGGGTATAATGAAGCACTGCAACATGTAAAGGCGGATATCTTCGTTTTGCTGAACCAGGATGTGGAAGTGGAACCGGACTGGATCATGCCGGTGATCACACGGATGCAGGAGGATCAGCTCATTGCAGCCTGCCAGCCCAAGCTTCGGGCTTACCACGACCGGCAGGATTTTGAATACGCAGGTGCAGCGGGCGGATGGATGGATATTCTTGGCTACACCTTCTGTCGCGGCCGCATACTCTACACCACCGAAACAGATGACGGACAATACAACGATACCCAGGATATCTTCTGGGCCAGCGGTGCTGCACTTTTCATCCGTTCGGAATGCTTCTTTGAAGTGGGCGGCTTTGACCCGTATTTCTTTGCGCATATGGAGGAAGTGGACCTTTGCTGGCGCCTGCAGCGGGCCGGCTACCGGATTGTTTACTGCCCGCGATCCGTTGTTTATCATGTAGGCGGAGGCAGCCTCCCGCAAGGCAATCCCCGGAAGTTGTACCTCAACTTCCGCAACAACCTCATCATGTTGTGCAAGAACCTGCATTTTGATGAACAATGGATCATCCTCTCCCAACGGCACTTCCTGGACCTGCTGGCCGCCTTCAAAAGCCTGGTCTCGGGTAAACCGAAAGACATGCTCGCTATTTTCCGCGCTTACCGCGATTACTACCGCTGGCGCAGAAAAGAAGAAAAACATCTCCACGATGCTTACCCCCGCAAACGCCTCTACGATCTCAAAGGCGTGTTCCACGGGATCATGATATGGCGTTATTATTTCCTGAACCGGCGCCGGTTCAGTGAGTTGACCCCGGAAAAAAAATGAATCCGGCGGAGGTATAGATTTTATCTACATATTTGGACATTGCCGATTTACTTTGTAAGTTTGCCCTGCGAAAAAAATAATTATGGAGCATACAGTTGAAAATACAAATGATTTTACCCGTGACTGGGTGTCTTCCTCCCGCTTTCTCTTTTACGTGAAATTGGCCTGTATTCTGGCTTTTGTGCTGGGTGGTTGCTACAAACTGTTCGAACATCGTTATAAAGGGAAGCCAAAAGTGGAAGTACCGGAAAGCACACTGTACGAACCGAAATACAAATAATCCTTCCCGAAAAGATATACGAGCCGCACTGCAATGGTGCGGCTTTTTTTATGCATTGGATGCGGTTAGTTCTCTCTGCAACAGCACGTTATTCTACTGCAATGGTACCCTCAACCCACAAAAAAGCCCGGTTGAAACAACCAGGCTTTTTCTTTTTTTGAGCGGAAGACCGGGCTCGAACCGGCCACCCCGACCTTGGCAAGGTCGTGCTCTACCAAATGAGCTACTTCCGCCTTTCCCGTTTTGGGATTGCAAAAATAGGAAAGAGTTTGAAATCAGCAAATATTTTTTCCATTCATCGCTTAAAAATCAACCCTTTCCAATTAAGCGTAAAAAATACTTTTATTCCTGCGCCCTTTTTCCTATTTTGATTATCAATTAAAACTCAATCCACGTATGTATCGTCTGACAATCTTTTTCACTGCCTTATTGGGCTGCCTCACAGCCGCATTTTCCGCGCAGGCACAATCTTTCCAGGCACCCGCTTACCCCCTGGTGGTTCACAACCCTTATTTCAGCATCTGGTCTTTCTCTGACACTCTTGCCTCCGGCCAGACCCGTCACTGGACCGGGAAACCGCATCCGCTGCTGGGGCTCATACGGGTAGACGGGAAAACTTACCGCTTCCTCGGCAGCACGGAAGAAACGTCTACTGCCGCCACGCAGGTAAAACGCTCCATGACCGCCACGCAAACCACGTATAACTTCTCCTGCGGACCGGTAAACCTGGAAGTCGCGTTCACTTCTCCACTGTTACCTAAACAATTGGATATCCTGGCCCGGCCGGCTTCTTATGTTACTTTTCGTGTAGCCGCTACCGATAACCAGTTGCACAATGTGGAACTGCTGTTAGGCGCCAGTACGCTCATCGCCGTTAACAATGCGGATCAGGAGATCACCGCAAGGAGTTACCGTTCAGGTCGCCTCAATATCCAGCAATGCGGTACCAATGCCCAAAAAGTACTGGCTACCAAAGGGGACGATGTGCGTATCGACTGGGGATATTTTTATACGGCCACGCCCGATGCTCAAAAGGCGCAAAACAGCATTGCCGGCGAAAAAGAAACTGTGCAGGGCTTTTCCGGTTCCGGCCGCCTCCAGACAGCAGACGGCCTGTCTAACACCACGTCCAAAGAGCCTTTGCTGATGGCCACTACCTGGGATCTCGGCAAAGTAGGCAGGCAAAGGGCATCACGTTACGCGATCCTCGCCTATGACGATCTTTTCAGTGTGATGTATTTCAATCAGCCCTTGCGTGCCTGGTGGCGAAAGAACCCAGCCATGACCGCAGAGAAAATGCTGGAAGATGCTAATGCCGGTTACGAGAAGATTATGGCAGACTGCGCCGCTTTTGACGCCGACTTTGCGGCCAAAATGATGAAAGCCGGCGGGCAGCAATATACAGACCTCGGCATCATCGCATTCCGCCAGGCAATTGCCGCGCATAAGACCGTAGCGGGACCTGACGGTACACTGTTATTCTTTTCCAAAGAGAACTTCAGCGGTGGTTTCATCGGTACTGTTGATGTAACCTATCCTTCCGCCCCGCTTTTCCTCGTTTACAATCCAACCTTGCTGAAAGGTATGCTGGAACCGATCTTCCATTTTTCCGAAAGCGGTAAATGGACCAAACCTTTTGCTGCGCACGACGCAGGTACCTACCCTCAGGCGAATGGTCAAACTTACGGAGAAGACATGCCGGTGGAAGAAAGCGGCAACATGCTGCTGCTGACGGCTGCTATTGCGCAGGCGGAAGGGAATGCACAATTTGCTGCCAAACACTGGAATACGCTGACACAATGGACCAGCTATCTGGAATTCGCAGGGTTCGATCCTGCTAACCAGTTGTGCACGGATGATTTTGCCGGCCACCTCGCCCGCAACACCAACCTGTCCGTAAAAGCGATCCTCGGCCTTGCGGCATACGGCAAACTGGCAGGCATGCTGGGCAAGCAGGATATTGCCGCCAGATACCGTAAAACGGCGAAAGACATGGCCGCAAAATGGGTGGCAATGGCCGCAGACGGCGATCATTACAGTCTCACGTTCGATAAAAAAGGCACCTGGAGCCAGAAGTACAATTTGGTATGGGACGAAGTGCTGAAACTGGATATCTTCCCGTCTTCTGTAGCAGACAAAGAGATCCGCTATTACCTCAGCCAACAGCAACCCTTCGGCCTCCCGCTGGACAGCCGGAAGACTTATACAAAATCTGACTGGATACTGTGGACCGCCACCATGGCCCGGGACAAACAACAATTCCAGGCACTGATCGCACCCGTTCATAAATTCGCTACAGAAGGACCCAGCCGCATTCCGCTCAGCGACTGGCACGAAACAACGAACGGAAAATCCGTCGGGTTCCGCGCACGTTCTGTAGTAGGAGGCTATTTCATGCCGCTGTTAAAGCCGTAATTTCTTTATCATTGTGAATTATTCGAGCTTTATTCAGCCATATCATGAAAAGATTCGTTCTCTGCAGCGCCCTCTTTCTGGCCGCCTGTGGTCAGCAAAAACAACGGCAACAGCAAGGGACGCAGCCGGGAAACGGCCCTGCAACCGTATCCAGACCTGAAAACTTTGGGGCGGATGTGGCATTCCTGAAAGAGCACACGGAAACAATACTGTTGAAAGACAGTACCAGCAAAGCCGCCATTGCGCTGGCACCTGCATGGCAGGGCCGGGTAATGACGAGCACAGTGAACGGGGATGCAGGACGCAGCCTGGGCTGGCTGAATCATGATCTTATTGCAGACGGGAAACCGCAGCCGCATATCAATGCTTATGGCGGGGAAGACCGGTTCTGGATCGGGCCGGAAGGCAGCCGGAACAGCTTTTATTTTGCGCCGGGCGATTCTTTCGACCTGGTGCACTGGCAGGTTCCGGCACCGCTGGATACAGAACCCTTCCCCGTCAAATCATCCACCCGCGCATCCGTTATCTTCGAACGGGATATGGCGCTTACCAATCACAAAGGGAACACCTTCAACATCAAGGTCACCCGCACAGTAACGCTCATCGCGCGGCGGGATATCGGCAATTACCTTGGCCTGGATCTTCCTAAAAAAGTGGAGGCCGTAGCCTACCATTCCTGTAACCGTATTACCAACACCGGCAAACACAAATGGGATACGGCTTTCGGCATGCCTTCGGTGTGGATGCTGGGCATGTTCCCCGCATCAGCGCAAAATACGGTCATCATTCCCATCCGCAACGGCGGACCGGGAAAACAACCGGTGAATAATCGTTATTTCGGGAAAGTGCCGGAGGAACGGTTACGGGTAAACGAAAAGGTTGTTTACTTCAAGGCAGATGCCGGCCACCGCAGCAAGATAGGGTTACCGCAGGATTTTGTTTACAACTACCTGGGCAGCTACGATGCAGAACATCATGTATTGACGATCGTACAGTTCTCGCTGCCCGCCGGCAAACAGCGATACGTCAATTCATCCTGGGACGTGCGGGAAAACCCCTTCACCGGAGACGTCATCAACGCCTACAACGATGGCCCGCCCGGAGAAAACCTTCCCCAGCTCGGCAGATTCTACGAACTGGAAAGCTCCTCCCCCGCCGCTGCCCTGAAACCGGGTGGCAACCTGGAACATTATCATCGCACGATCCATCTGAGCGGTGATGAAAAACACCTGGAGCCGATCGCACTGCAATTATTCGGGATTTCGCTGAAGGCCGTCGGGGTTAAATAAAACTCACTTCAACGCCTTGATATCAAGATTGTAAATATCTTTCAGCCGGAGCAAACACAGGTCCAGACTAGCTTTGGGAATACCGATCTCCATATTGCAGAAAAGCTGGATATCCTGCTTCAATACAGTACAATTGTTCTGCTTAATCGCTATCATCACATCATTCAGGATGGTATAATCGAACACCAGCTGATAACGCACTTCCACATTCTTCTGCACCGCCGGTATCAACTGTAACACCAGCGCGCAGGACATTTTGTAAGCGTTGATCAGTCCGGGTACTCCCAGCAACGTACCACCAAAATAACGCACTACTACCACCAGCACATCGGTCAGCTGCTTACTGTCGATCTGCCCGAGGATCGGCTTGCCGGCCGAACCGGAGGGTTCCCCGTCATCCACAGCCCTGTATTGCAGGCCGTTCGTCCCAAGGCGGTAGGCATAGCAATGATGTGTGGCTTTAGGATGTTCTTTCTTCACTTCCTGCAGGCATTCTTTCACCTGTTCAGCAGATTTGACGGGATAAGCATAGGCGAGGAACTTACTCCCCCTGTCTTTGAATTCCGCTACCGCTCTCTTTTCTATCGTATAATAAACTTCCATTTTTCCATTTAATGCTGAAATACCGCGATCTCATCATGATGCACGCGGAAGCTTTCCTGCAATGATGCATTGGGCAGAACAGGAGCGCGCAAACCGTCATGCAGTGGGTGTTCGCCGGTGATCACACGGGCTTCGTCCCACAAACCGCTTTCTATGAACTGCTCCAGCAAATGCCTTCCTCCTTCCACAATCACGCTTTGTATGTTGCGCGCGTGAAGCTCGGAGAGCAGCTGTGGCAGGATATTCCGGCTGAAGTCCAGCGTAACCGTTTTGTCTCCTCCCGTCCGCTCCGTAAAAAAAAGCGTGGGCGCTTCGGTATCATGCAGGTGAAAATCTACCGGAATGCGCAGATGCCGGTCGATCACCAGTCTTACCGGGTGCTTCCCCGGCCATAGCCGCGTAGTGAGGCGGGGATTATCTTGCAATGCGGTATGGGTGCCGATGAGGATACCTGCTTCCCGGCTGCGCCACCGATGTACCAGTCGATCTGTATATGGATGCGATATCCTGACCGGCCGTCCATCCGGAGGGGCCATGTATCCGTCGGACGATTGCGCCCATTTCAGGATGATATAAGGCCGCTGTTGTTCATGAAAAGTGAAAAAACGGCGGTTGATGGTCCTGCATTCCTTTTCCAGCACACCGGTGGTTACTTCCACCCGCGCTTCCTGCAGGCGGCGGATCCCGCGGCCGGAGACGGCCGAGAAAGTATCCACACAACCGATCACCACCCGCGGTATCCTGCGCGCGATGATGAGGTCTGCACAGGGCGGCGTTTTTCCGTAGTGGGAGCAGGGTTCCAGGCTCACGTACATGGTGGCATGAGGAATGAACCGCTGCAGGTTCTCCGGCACGCTGTTCACGCAATTCACTTCCGCATGCGCCTGCCCGTACAAACGGTGATATCCTTCCCCGATGATCTTCCCTTCATGTACCAATACTGCTCCCACCATCGGGTTAGGCGCAACATGCCCTTCTCCCGTCAGAGATAATTCCAGGCAACGTTGCATAAAAATTTCATGTGGGAGACTGTTCATGAATGCGTATGAAATAATAAGTTTGCACAAAAATATCGTTTTCAGCGGGGAATTCTTGCTGTTCATTCAAGTATATGACGATTCAAGCTGCATTTGCGGGCCTGGTGCATCACATCCGCCCTGTTTATGATAATCGGGAAGCCGCTAACGTAGCGCACCTTGTGATGGAACATATCACCGGCCTCGGCAAACTGGACCGGGTGGTGCACAAGGACATGGAACTTTCGGCGGACCAGGAAACCCGTTACCAGCAAGCCCTTGCAGCACTGCTGGCGCACAGGCCCGTTCAATACATCACCGGCAAAAGCTGGTTCTATGGTATAGAGCTGCTCGTGAACGAACATGTGCTCATTCCCCGCCCGGAGACGGAAGAACTCGTGGAGTGGATATTGCTCGATCATCCGTCCAAACCCGCCTGGCGCCTGCTGGATGTCGGTACCGGCAGCGGCTGTATCCCCATCGCACTGAAGCAGCAATGGCATGCGGCAGATATCTGGGCGATGGATATCAGTCTTTCCGCATTAGGCATTGCGAAGCAGAACGCCGCATTGCAACATACGCCGGTCCGGTTCCTGCACCAGGACGTACTTTCACCGGATACCTCCAAAGTATTGCCTTCTCTCAACATTATCGTCAGCAACCCACCGTACATCCGTGAAAGCGAGCGCACCAGCATGCAACAACAGGTAACCACCTTTGAGCCATCCATTGCATTGTTCGTTCCGGATCAGGACCCGCTGCTGTTTTACAAGCGGATCGCAGTGCTGGCGCTGGAAAAACTGGAAGCAGGCGGCAAACTGTATTTCGAGATCAATGAAGCGTTGGGGAAAGAAGTAACGGAGATGCTTATTGGGAAAGGCTTTGAGGAGGTGAGGCTGAAGCAGGACATGTTCGGGAAAGACCGGATGGTAAGGGCGATAAAAAAATAACTGCATCCACGCATGAATGCAGTTATCGATTGTTTTACCAACCAGTTTATTTCTTCGCCGCAGCTGACTGCGGATTGGCAGTGCCCAACACCGTTTTGGCTCCCAGCTCCCGCGCGATCTGCATAACACTCACCACCACCCCGATCGGTACGGTCTCTTCCGCATTGATCACAATGGTAGGATCCACCGCTTCATGGCCCAACTTAGGTACCAGCGCCTGTTTCAGGTTCTCGAAATTCACTTTGTTCGTCCCCACATAAAACTGCTGGCCTTTATCGATGCTCACCACTACGGTCTGTTTTGCTTTGGTATTGCTTTTGGCTTTCGGCAACATCAGTTTGATGACGTTGGGATTGGCCAGGGACGACACGATGAGGAAGAACAGCAGCAGGATGAACAGAATGTCGTTCAACGCGCTGCTATGCATTTCCGCATTACCTTTTTTTCGTCTCCGCAAATTCATGGCTTATGATTCAATTACGAATTAAGAATTAAGAATTACGAATTAATTGTCAATTCGTCATTCATTTCGTTGGTTCCTGCAGTACGTCAATGAATTCAGCAGAAACCCCTTCCATCTTGTTGATCACTTTATCGATCTGGGCATTGAGATAACTGTAACCCACATACGCGATCAGGCCGATGATCAAACCTGCTGCAGAGGTCACCATTTTCACGTAGATACCGCCCGCAATTGTGCTAAGGGTAATATCGGAAGTCTGGGAGATGTTAAAGAAGGTCTGGATCATCCCCGCGATAGTGCCCAGGAAGCCGAACATCGGCGCAATACCTGCAACGATGGCCAGTATCACCAGGTTCTTCTCCATCTTGTAAATCTCCAGCTTGCCTACATTCTCCATAGATTTTTCAATGTTGTCGATCGGTTTGCCGATGCGTTGTATGCCTTTGTCGATGATCCTCGCAATGGGGCTGTTTGTGTTCTTTGACAGGGAACGGGCCGCATTGATATTACCGGAGGTAATGTGATCGCGGATCATGGGCATAAAGTTATCTTCCAGCTTACCCGCCCTGGAGATGGTGATGAATCTTTCCACAAACACATATACAGCGATCACGGAAAGAATACCCAGCGGGATCATCAGGGGACCGCCTTTCACGATCATGTCCCACAGTTTGATCTCCTGCACCGCTGCGGTAGCATGCGCTCCGGCAGCTACTGTATCGGCTTTCGGGAGTAAAAGGGAATCCTGTAAAAACGTAACGAGTCCTGGCAACATGTATTAAATTTTAACCTTGTACAAGGGCTTAAAGTAATAATAAAAACGGATTTCGCGGTAAAATATTATTAACTCCGCTCTTCCCAGACCTGCACCAGCTGTATGATCGTGTCTACAGCTTTCTGCATATCCTGTACGCTCACATACTCATGTTTACTGTGCAGCGCCATTTCACCGGTGAAAATATTCGGGCAGGGCAATCCCATGAAAGACAGCCTGGATCCGTCTGTTCCGCCACGTATGCTCATCCGCAGCGGCCTGATCCCTGCGCGGCGGATCGCTTCTTCTGCACAAGCCACTACCTGCGGATGCTGATCGAGCACTTCTTTCATGTTACGATACTGTTCCGTTACCCGGAAAGTAGCCGTGGCGCCGGGATGGCGTTTGAGCGTACTTTCCATGACTTTGCGGAGATAGAATTCATGCGCTTCCAGTTCTTTCGTGGTGAAATCCCGGATGATGAAATCGATCTCCGCTTTCTCCACAATACCTTCTATACGTACCGGGTGAATGAAACCCTGGCGGTCTGCAGTGGTTTCGGGGGAGAGGATGTCCTTCGGCAACGCCTCCACAATTTCCGCTGCGATCTTGATAGCACTCACCAGCTTGTCCTTTGCCACGCCCGGATGTACGCTGATCCCGTGAATGGTGATGTTCACGCCATCCGCAGAGAAAGTTTCATCCTCGAGAGAGCCGAGCTCGCCGCCGTCCATCGTATAGCCGAACTGTGCGCCAAGCCGCTCCATGTCCACATGCTGCACGCCGCGTCCCACTTCTTCATCGGGTGTGAAGAGGATACGGATCCTGCCATGCGGCACTTCCGGATGTTGTAGCAAATATTGTGCTGCATCCATGATCTCCGCCACACCGGCTTTATTATCCGCGCCCAGCAAGGTCCAGCCGCTGGCGGTGATAATATCGTCTCCTTTTTTATCGGCCAGGTAGGGATGTTCTGCCACGCGGATCACCTGTGCGGGATCATCGGGCAGTACGATGTCGCTGCCGTCGTAAGCCTTATGGAGAATGGGTTTGACGTTGGCTCCGCTGCAATCGGACGCCGTGTCCATATGTGCGCAAAGGCAGATCACCGGCACCGCTTTGCTGCTGGTGGCGGGGATGGTGGCATATACGTATCCGTGATCATCCATCGCGGCATCTGTGATACCGATCTCATGGAGCTCGCGGACGAGCAGTCTGGCCAGGTCTTTTTGCTTTGCTGTGGAAGGGAAAGTATGACTCAGCGGGTCTGATTGCGTATCGATCTGTACATAGCGCAGAAAGCGCTCCGTAACGGAGTACACGTAATTCTTATCCATTGGCATAAAAGTAAAAAAGAAAAAGTAAAAAACCCGTGCGGCAGGTCCTTTACTTTTTCTTTCAGACAAAAGGTTATTAAACGATCTCTACGAGTTCGATATCGAATATCAGCGGTTCGCCGGCAAGGGGATGATTGGCGTCCAGCGTGATGAATTCAGCACTGATAGCAGCTACTTTCACCGGGAACACCTGGCCCTGCGGGTTGCTCATCTGAAGCTCCATGCCTATTTCCGGATTCAGATCCGCCGGCATGTTGGCTTTGGGGAAGTCCATGATCAACTCTTCGCTCTTGGGACCGTAAGCTTCCTCCACAGGGATGTTCAGGGTCCTTTTCTCTCCCACGGTCATATCCAGCACACCATTGTCGAAACCCTTGATCACCATCCCGGCTCCTACCTTGAATTCCAACGGCGCTCTGCCCTCGGAGGAATCAAAGGTGCTCCCGTTTTCCAGGCGGCCGTGATAGTGCACCCTTACGGTATCTCCGGTCTTTACTTGTTGCATATAAAAATTTTAAAATGAGATAATAGAAGGTGAAGGTACAGATTTTGTTTTTGATTTCCGGGCCCGGTACATTATTTTGTAGATATGTTCAGATTAGCACTCCTACTACAATTTGTCTTCATCCTTCCTGTTTTTTCACAAAACAAAGTGATCACCGGCGCCCAACGTACAACGGCTTATCTGCCGCAACTGCAAGGCAGGCGCGTGGCTTTGCTGGTGAATCAGACCGCCACCATCGGTACTGTGCACCTGGTGGATTCCCTGTTGCACCGCGGAGTGAAGATCGTGAAGATATTCAGTCCCGAACACGGTTTCCGGGGAAAGGCAGATGCCGGCGAAAAGCTCGGTAACAGCACTGATGAAAACACCGGTCTGCCTATCATCTCCCTCTATGGCAAACACCGCAAAGCAGATGCTACAGACCTGGCGGATGTGGATGTGCTTGTTTTTGATATACAGGATGTGGGTACCCGCTTCTATACGTATATCTCTTCTCTGCAGGAACTGATGGAATCCGCCGCGGAGTATCACAAACCATTGATCGTACTGGACCGGCCGAATCCCAACGGGCATTATGTAGACGGCCCCGTTCTGGACACGGCTTTCCGTTCTTTCGTGGGAATGCAGCCTATTCCTGTCGTACATGGGATGACGGTGGGAGAATATGCGAAGATGCTGAACGGGGAAAGATGGCTGGCGAAAAGGCTCCATTGCGACCTTACGGTGATCCCCTGTGAAAACTACGACCATCGCGTACGTTACCAGCTACCCGTCAAACCCTCTCCCAATCTTCCCAACATGACAGCCATCTGGCTCTATCCTTCCACCTGCCTTTTCGAAGGAACGGTGTTCAGCCTGGGACGCGGCACCGACAAGCCTTTCCAGGTATACGGACATCCGGCCCTGCCGAAGGAACTGTTCTCTTTCACACCGCATAGTATGCCCGGCGCCAAAGAGCCGGTGTTGAAAGATCAAATCTGCTACGGATATGATCTTTCCCATGAAACATTGAATGGGAAGATGCGGCTGGACTGGATATTGAATGCATACAAACTGTATCCTGAAAAAGATAAATTCTTCAATGCCTTTTTCAACAAACTCGCCGGCAACAAGGAATTGATGGCACAGATCAAAGCCGGTACATCCGAGCAGGATATCCGCAGGAGCTGGGAAAAAGACCTGACCACGTTCAGGCATATCCGGAAGAAATATCTGCTGTATAAAGACTTCCAGGCAGATCCCGCCGCAAATTGAATACATTTGCTATTCGAAATTCAGCATCACATGAGGATCATTTTTATGGGAACGCCCGACTTTGCTGTTGCATCGCTGGATGCACTTGTACAGCACGGGTACAATGTAGTGGCAGTGGTTACGGCTCCGGATAAGCCGGCAGGCAGGGGATTACAACTGCATCAAAGTGCAGTGAAACAATATGCCGTCAGCAAACAGATCCCTGTGTTACAACCGGAGAAACTGAAAAACCCCTCCTTCCTGGAAGAACTCCGTTCCTTCAAAGCTGATCTGCAGGTGGTAGTGGCTTTCCGCATGCTGCCGGAAGTGGTATGGAATATGCCTCCGCTCGGCACCATCAATGTGCATGCTTCACTGCTGCCGCAATACCGGGGCGCCGCTCCCATCAACTGGGCTATTATCAACGGCGAAACGGTTTCCGGCGTCACTACTTTCAAACTGCAACACGAAATTGACACCGGTAACATCCTCTTCACCGCGGAAGTACCGGTGCGCGCGGATGAAACCGCCGGAGAACTGCATGATGCTTTAATGCAGGCCGGCGCGGAAGTATTGGTTAAAACCGTTAGGGCCCTTGAAATGGGCGATATCAATGGTCTTCCCCAGCAGAACGTTCCGGTGGATTCGTTGAAACATGCGCCCAAGATATTCAAGGAAGATTGCAGGATAGACTGGGAAGCGCCGATGGACGTGGTTTACAACCGCATCCGTGGATTAAGCCCGTACCCCACTGCATTCACCTTACTGAAAGATAAAACCCTGAAAATATTCAAAGCGCAGAAGGAGCCCACGCAACATACACATGCGCCGGGATCTTTGCACACAGATCACAAAACCTTCCTGAAGTTCGCGGTAACAGGCGGATACATTGATCTGGCGGAAGTGCAATTGGAGGGAAAAAAGAAAATGGGGATAGAGGAATTTTTGCGGGGCTGGCGGGATTAAAAAATGAAAGGGAGCTTTTTGAAGTGCTCCCTTTTTCATTTATTTCTCATCGTAACTTAACTCACAATAAAATCTTGCTTCACGTGTCCCCAGCGCCTCCTGCGCGGCATCACTGAGCTTGATGATCAGGTTGGCGTTCGCTTTCAGCTGTGGAATGGCATCCAGCACTTTGGCATAAATGAATTTACCGTTCAGCGGATTCGTCACCTTTACGATCGTGCCGCGCGGTGCGGTATTATGCAGCGCATAATATTTTCCGGAACCGGATACGGCATTGCTTCTGAACCAGGTACCCGGACCTTTCTCCGTTGCGACATGTTTGCTGTTGGCAGTTTGCTGCATGTACAGTTGCTCGAACCCTCCTTCCGGAATGGCCGGCGTACGGCCCACACTGGTTTCCGTCGGTGGAGGGGGCGGGGGCGTTTGTTTCTTCTCCGGTTCGGAAGGCTGTGATTTCGGTGCAGGTGTGTCTGTTTTGGGGAGTGTGGGAAGCTCCTGCTTTGTCACCGTTGGCGGTGGCTGCACCGGTGCGGGCGGAATAACAGTAGATGCCGGGATGGTGGATTGACCAGTGCCTTTCACATACCCCACGATCAGCAGTGCATCCTTCTTCACACCATCACCTGAAAAATTATTCCAATGCCGCACATTATCCAGCGGCACTTTGCCATATTTCACTGAAATGCGGTAAAGCGTTTCTTTCTCCAGTACCTGATGATACACAGGCCGGAATCCATTGCCCACATGCCCTTCCCCATCCTGCACAAAGTTATTTTTACCAAGCGGGATGGTGATCTCTTTCCCCAATGCAAGCCCCTGATCCATTTGCATCTTGTTCTTCGCCGCAATCTCTTTCGGGCTCAGGCCATAGGCACGGCCAAGGCTGTACCAGGTTTCTCCCTTCCTCACCGTATGCATCAAATAAAGATCAGGTGCGCTGCCCTGTACCATCAGCGTATCCTGTGCGGCTACCCTTATTGTACCGGCCATCAAAACACCCATCAAAACTGACTTTAACATAATTTCTTATACTTTAAGGGAACGAATATATGTGTTAAAAACGAATTTTCATTTATTGAAAAACGGCAAAAAACAATTTTTGTTGCTGCACCGCAACCGTTGTGCATCCTATTTTTCATACGTCTTTCAGGATGCGCATTTCCTTCGGATAATAATTGTTCATCCTGTTCTGCAGCACCTTCGCCCACCCAAGATTCATGCCATTGTAACGTATCAGCGTCCAGCCTTTCCTGTCTGTTCCCGATTGCAGTTCATCCTTGCGAAGATAATGCAAAGCCTGATCCAGTGTGAGCGAAATAGCAGGCAGGTCTTCCGCCACGCAGGTGCTGAGTGCGAGCTGATGATCGGGCACCAGTTCTTTCGTCGTCAGCTGACCTGCTTTTACGCCCGCTTTCCGGAGATACAGGTTTTTTTGCAAAAGCGGCAGTTCCTCCGCTGTCTGCGGTGTCAGCAGGATCACTTCTCCCTGATGTTCCATCATCATATGTCCTTCCGCATCTTTCAACCAGGGCCGGATGCGCGCTATTTCCCGCTGCGGAACAAGCGTGATCTGCTGTTTTATTTTCTTAGGCGGATGTGCTGTTCCCTTTTTACGGAAACAGGCGATAAAGAACCCCTCTCCCTTCAGCTGATCCGGGTAGAACCGGTATCCCGCGGCCTTATGCTGTTCGGTGATAGTAGTAATGATATGCCAGGAAGGATCGATAGTCAGCGATAGATTTTCCATTTCAAAATGGTCCATTAACCACTCCATGATCTGTTCGTCCTCTTCACGGGCGTAAGAGCAGGTGGAATAGATCAGCACGCCGCCTGGTTTCAGCGCAGGCAATGCATCCGCCAGTATCCGCTGCTGTCGCTGGCTACAAAGGATCACGTTCTCGTACGACCATTCCGTTACGGCCTCCGGATCTCGGCGAAACAACCCTGAGCCGGAGCAGGGAGCGTCCACCACCATTAGATCGAAATAATCTTCCAGCCGTGCAAAGTCCCGGGGATCATTATTGGTGACTATTACATTCTCCGCACCCCAGCGGGTGATATTGTCTGCCAGCAGATTTGCGCGGCTTTTGATCACTTCATTGGCAACGAGTATGCTTTGAGGATGAAGCATGCCTTGCAGCAAAGTGCTCTTCCCTCCCGGTGCGGCGCAGAGGTCCAGCGCTTTCAAAGGCTGCTGCAAGTCTGTTGTTTGCCGCACCGCTTCCTGCAGGAACATGGAAGAGGCTTCCTGCACATAATAGGCGCCGGCATGAAAATACGGATCGAAGGTAAAGGAAGGTCTTTCTGAAAGATAATAACCGTAGGAGTTCCAGGGAACAGGTGTTGTTGTCACTCCCGGAAAAAGCCGTGAAACATCCTGTATCTTCTGCGGTTGCAGCCGGATGGAAGTAATACGTTCAGGGGAAGCATGCACCTGTAGAAAAGCTTCCTCACGGAAACCGGGCAGGTTATGCAATGTATCTGTGAAAGCCTTTGGTAAAGATGGCAAGTTTGCTGATTTTACGCAAAGGTACTGTTTTATACCGTCTTCACTTCCGCTACAAGCTGTTGCAATACGGCTTTGGCGTCTCCAAACAACATGGAAGTTTTGGGTTGAAAGAAAAGTTCGTTCTCGATACCGGCGTAACCGGGTTTCATACTACGTTTATTCACGATCACCATCTTGGCGTTCTCTACTTCCAGGATCGGCATACCGTAAATGGGGCTTGCAGGATCATTCCTGGCAGCAGGGTTCACCACATCGTTCGCGCCGAGAATGAGTACGGCATCTGTAGTAGGGAATTCTGCATTGGCCTGTTCCATTTCCAGCAGCTTCTCATATGGCACATCCGCTTCCGCCAGCAATACGTTCATATGCCCGGGCATACGTCCTGCTACCGGATGGATCGCGTAATTCACTTCCACACCTTTTTCTTCCAGCAATTTTTCCAGTTCATGACACACATGCTGCGCCTGCGCTACAGCCAGTCCATATCCCGGCACGATCATCACTTTATGGGCATAACGTAATACCACGGCGGCGTCAGAAAGACTGACCTCTTTGTAATTACCCTGCTCTTTGGCAGCTCCGCCTGTTTTTTGTCCACCGAAAGATCCGATCAGCACATTCTTCAAAGAGCGGTTCATGGCCTTGCACATGAGGATGGTAAGGATTGTACCTGCAGAACCTACGAGGATACCACCGGTGAGCATCACTGGGTTATTATACAGGAATCCGCCACAGGCCGCCGCCACACCGGTAAACGAGTTCAACAGGGAGATCACTACCGGCATATCCGCGCCTCCGATGGGCATCACGAACAGGATGCCGTAAGTAACGGATAAAGCGAGGATGAGATAAAAGCATATTTTGATAGCGGGCTTTACGTTCACCAGCTCCCCATCCAGTGCCCCTGGAAGGAAACTGTTATTGATGCTGGCCACAAGATAGATGGCCAGTCCCACGATCACGGCCAGCACCACGAGATTGACGATATGCTGACCGTTAAAGGCAAAATCCTTTATGCGCCCGTTCAGTTTTCCCCATGCGATGATACTACCGGCAAAGGAAACGGTGCCGATGATCAATCCGAGCAGGATAATGAGCAGTTTACCCGCCACGCCGGTGTCCATATGTGCCAATTGCAGGCCCAGTTGCTGAAAGGAGGAAATATTCGTGATAGCGCGCGTCAACTCCTGTACCAGCGGCAACTGGTGCGTCAAATGATTGAACTCCACGATCGAGATCAGCATGGCGCAGGCGCCGCCCATCCCGTTGAACATACTCACCATTTCCGGCATAGCCGTCATCTTCACCTTTCGTGCCGCCATCACACCGATGATTCCACCGATGAGCAATCCGCCGAATATCCATCCGTAATTATGCAACCGCTCTCCACCTTCCTCATACAGGAAAATGGTACCTGCGATAGCGATGAACATCCCCGCCGCAGCCACCAGGTTGCCTCTGCGCGCAGAGGCAGGATGACTGAGCATCTTTAATCCGATAATAAAAGTAACAGAGCCGATCAGGTAAGCGATGGACAAAAGACTTGCTTGCATATTGCGCTATTTATCATTTCTTCTTTTTGAACATTTCCAGCATCCTGTCCGTCACCACAAAACCGCCCACCACGTTCAGCGTACCGAGGATCACGGCCAGGAACCCCAGTATCAGGGCCAGGTAATTATCCGCTTCCGCTTTCCCCATCACAATGATGGCGCCGATGATCACCACACCATGTATGGCATTAGCGCCGCTCATCAACGGAGTATGTAACACAGACGGCACCCTCGAGATCACTTCAATGCCGAGGAATATCGATAGTATCACGATGTACACCATCTCTATATGCAGTTGTAAAAAATCCAGTACTGCGTTCATATATCGTTCGTTATTTTTTGAGAGATCAGGATACAGCAGCAGGCTGCAACTGTTTCACCCGTTCATTCACAATGGCTCCCTGATGGGTGATGCAGGTACCTTTCACCAGGTCATCGTTGAAGTTCAGCTCGATGTTGCCGTCTTTATTGATGATCAGTTTCAGGAAATTCAATACGTTGCGGGCATACAGCTTGCTGGCATCGGCGGGGGCTTCTCCCGCCAGGTCGGAATTCCCGATGATGGTAACGCCGTTATGCACAACGGTGGCTCCGTTCTTTGTCACACTTGTGTTTCCGCCGGTGGCAGCCGCCAGATCGATGATCACGGAACCTTTCCGCATGTTTTCGATCATGGCAGCAGAGATCAGTATGGGTGCGGGTTTCCCCGGTATCTGTGCGGTAGTGATCACAATATCCGCCTTGGCGGCGCTTTCCGCGATCTTCGCTTCCTGTTTCTGCTGATAATCCGCGGATTGCTCCACAGCATAACCGCCGGCCTTTGAGGCGTCTGCAGCGCCTTCCACTTCCACGAACCGCGCGCCGAGGCTCATCACTTCCTCTTTCACCGCCGGACGTGTATCAAACACTTCCACCACGGCACCGAGGCGGCGGGCGGTGGCAATAGCCTGCAATCCGGCCACACCGGCACCCAATATCAATACTTTGGCGGGCGGGATACTGCCCGCAGCAGTCATGAACATGGGGAAATAACGACTATAGGTATACGCCGCCAGCAGAACAGCCTTATATCCGGCAATATTGGCCTGGGAGCTGAGCACGTCCATGCTTTGCGCGCGGGTGGTGCGGGGAATGGTATCCAGACTGAATACGGTGAGTTCCCTGGCAGCCCATTGCTGCATCAGGGCAGGGTTGTAAAGAGGTTGATAAATGCCCATCCAGATCCGGCCTTTACGGGTCAGCTGCCAGTCCTCCTGGTCGGGCGGGCGGATGCTGAGCAGCAGGTCCGCCTGTTGTAAAATATCCCCACGCGATCGCAGCTGAGCCCCCGCTTCCTGGTAGGCTTCATCGGTGTAGAACGCTGCGGCTCCTGCACCTGGCTCCACCCATACTTCCACCTTTTGCTGCACCAACTGTTTAATGACTTCCGGAACGAGTGATACCCTGTTTTCTCCTGCTTTTTCTTTTAGAACGGCCAAGATCATCAGTGATGGGATTTTTACTGATGGAATTTAAAGAAAAAAGCGGAAACCCGGGGAGAAAAATTAAACCGCCGCCATTTCTTCGTTACACAGGGCACCGATCGCTTTCACCCATAAAGGATGCGTATTCAGACAGGGGATCATCGTAAAACTGTCGCCCCCGCTGCTGATGAAGGAATGTTTCCCTTCCACGCCGATCTCCTCCAATGTTTCCAGGCAGTCGGATACAAAAGCGGGACAAGCCACCAGTAATTTCTTCCTGCCTTCTTTCGGCAGCTGCGTGAAACGTTCTGCCGTGTAAGGCCGGATCCATTCCTCTTTTCCGAGCCGCGACTGGAAAGACACGCCCCATTTGCTTTTCGGAATGCCCAGTTTTTCCGCGACCAGTTCCGAGGTAGTGATCACCTGGTGACGGTAGCATTGCGAGTGCGCTTTTGAGGCCACATGGCAGCAGTCATTCACCTTCAGACAGTGTGTACCAGTGAGGTCTCCTTTTCGTATATGCCTTACCGGTACCCCGTGATAGCTGAACAACAGGTAATCGAAATCCTGCTCCACATACGGGCGCATACTTTCAGCCAGGGCGTCGATGTATTCTTCGCGGTGGTAGTAGGGAGCCACCACTTTGAGTTCAAAAGGGTAACGTTTTTTATGATGGGCCACCCTGGCATATTCCACGGCGGTCTCATAGCTGCTCATGGCGTAATGCGGATAGAGCGGCAGGAGAATCACCTCCTTCACCTGGGGATGTTCTTTCTGTATTTTGTCGAAAGTGGCCGTGGGAGAAGGGTTCCCGTACCGCATCATGATCTCTACGGGTATCTCCAGATCATGTTGCAGGGCCTTTTGTAATTGTTTCGTCAGCACAATGAGCGGCGAACCGTCTTCCCACCATATACTGCGATACGCTTCCGCACTCTTCTCCGCCCGCTTCGGCACGATAATGCCCGCTACCAGGAATTTCCGCAGCGGCCATGGATAGTCGATCACCCGTTTGTCCATCAGGAATTCCAGTAAATATTTCTTCACGTCCGGCACCGCCGTGGAATCCGGCGATCCCAGGTTCATCAATACGATAGCTGTATCTGGTTTTACGATCATAGATCTCAAAAATTGTTGCAAAAGTAAACGCTTTTCATCCGTATTATGATATACACTGTCATCAAATTGTTAGAATCAGACTGACCGTGATCATTGATCCGGTCTGCTTTCCGTTATCATTTCGTTGTATTGTCCCGCATAAACGCCGCCGTATAACGCCTCGCATGAAAACTGATCAAAATCATTTTTTCCGAACACGGCGCACCATGGGTAGAAATGACACACTGGTGACAGCCTCAGGCGCGGTTTTGAAGCGTATGCCAGTATTTTTGCAACCGGAAGCTTTTTAGAATAACATGCAGGTCAATCAGCCTAAAGACATATCACATTTTCATATCGTTGGGATCAACTATAAGAAAACTGACGCTGCGATCCGGGGACAATTTGCCATTAACCAGGACCAATACCAGCAACTGCTCCATGAAGCCAGAACGGCAGGCATGGATGATCTTTTTGTGCTCTCTACCTGCAATCGAACCGAGATATACGGTTTTGCACCGGATGCAGGGTTATTGAAACGTCTGCTCAGCAATGCTTCCAACGGCAACCTGCAAACCCTCGGAGAACTTGCCTATCATAAATCCGGCGAAACCGCCGTACGTCATCTCTACCACGTAGGCTCCGGTCTTGATTCCCAAATCCTCGGCGACTACGAGGTGATTGGTCAGATCAAAAGTGCTGCCAAATTTGCAAAAGCGGAAGGCTGTATCGGAACTTTCCTCGAAAGGCTGGTGAACAGCGTGCTCCAGGTATCCAAGCTCATCAAGAACGAAACCGCCCTCAGCTCCGGCACAGTATCCGTGGCTTTTGCCGCTGTGCGCCTGCTGGAAAAGAAGGTGCCGGACATACATAACAAAAAGATCGTGTTGCTCGGTGTAGGCAAAATAGGCCGTAACACCTGCAAAAACGCCATGGAATACCTCGGCCTGAAGAACATCACCCTCATCAACCGCACCACCGCCACAGCGGAAGAGTTTGCCGGTCATCACGGTCTCCAATATGTGCCGTACGAGGAGATGGACAACGCCCTGAAAACCGCGGACGTGATCCTGGTGGCCACCAACGCCCCCCAGCCCACCATCCTTCCCGCTCACCTGGAAGGCACTCACCCCAGGCTGGTGATCGATCTTTCCATTCCTTTCAACGTAGCCCCCGAAGTACGTCAGCTGCCGCATGTGGAAGTGGTGAACGTGGACGAGCTCAGCAAAGTACAGGATGAAACGCTGCAGATGCGCCTCAACGAAGTGCCCAAAGCGATGGCCATCATCGAAGAGCACATGGAAGAGTTCCTCTACTGGTTCAAGATGCGCAAACATGCAGTGGTACTGAAGGCCGTGAAAGAGAAACTGGCAGAGATTCATGCCCGTGAAATAAAAGAACAAAAGAACGGCGCACACTATAAGCTGGAAGATATCGAGGAAGTTTCTTCCCGCATCATCCAGAAAATGATCAATCTTATGGCCGGCAAAGTGCGCAAGGATGCGGAGAAAGGCGATCAATACATCGCCATGATCAACGACATCTTTGAGGCCGGCGCTAATCAGGAATAAACAATGGACAAAGTCATCAGGATAGGTACCCGGGACAGCCAGCTGGCGCTATGGCAGGCTACCCTGGTCAGGGATCTTTTAACAGCACAGGGGCACTCCACCGAACTCGTTCCCATCAAAAGCGACGGCGACATCGACCTTGTTACGCCCCTTTACGAAATAGGGGTACAGGGCATTTTCACTAAAAGTCTCGATGCTGCCATACTCAGTAATCGTATAGACGTGGCCGTTCATTCTTTCAAAGACGTGCCCACCCAACTGCCCCAGGGCCTCGTTAATGCCGCCGTGCTGGAACGCGGGCCGGTGAAGGACCTGCTCGTTTATAAAGAAGATACCCGCTTCCTGAATGATCCTGCATATATCGCCAATATCGCTACCAGCAGCATCCGCAGAAAAGCGCAGTGGCTGCGGCGTTACCCGCATCACAAGCTGCATAACCTGCGCGGCAATGTGAATACCCGTCTGCAAAAGCTTGCGGCGGAAAATTGGGATGCAGCCATCTTTGCGGCGGCAGGGCTCGAACGCATTCGGGTAAGACCCGAAAAGTCCGTTATCCTTGAATGGATGCTGCCGGCGCCGGCACAGGGCGCCATTGTGGCCGCCTGCCGGGAACATGATACTTTCTGCCGGGAAGCCCTCGCCCCGCTGAACCATCCCGAAACCGCCGCCTGCACGGCCATAGAACGGGAATTCCTCCGTACCCTGCTGGGCGGATGCACCACTCCCATCAGTGCTTACGCTTACGTGCAGGATGGTATCCTTTATTTTGAAGGGAACCTCTGCAGCCTCAACGGCAGCCGGTCATTCACCGTGGAGCACCGGTTACCCGCTGCGGAAGCGGCAGGACTCGGCGTCAGGGCCGCCCGGGAAATACTGGCACAAGGCGGGGATGCCGTGATAGAAGAGATCAGACATGCCCAAAAATAAATTTCGCATATTAAGCACCCGGCCGCTGGCACAGGAGCTGATCCGGAAAGCCGCGGAACACGATATCCTCATATCCGAACAGGCTTTTATTGACATCCGGCCGGTAACCACGCCGGAAATCGTGCAGCAGATAATGAACCTGGCCGCAAAAGGCGGCACTATCGTGTTTTCCAGCCCCAATGCCGTAAAGATCATGACGAAGATATTGCCATACGACTGGAACGCGGAGCCGGCGGACGACCGCAGGGTGTATTGCCTCCAGGGGGCAACGAAGCTGGCTGTGGAAGAGCATATGAGCCGCACCCGGATAGCAGGCACCGCCGCCAGTTCAAAAGAATTGGCGGAACGCATCATTGCAGACCGCAATACTTCCACCGTTACCTTTATCTGCGGTAACATCCGCCGGAATGAACTGCCGAACCTCCTGCGGGAACAGCACATCGCCGTGGAAGAGATCGTAGTGTACGAAACCGTGGAAACACCCGCAGCATTGAAAGGAACTTACGATGGCCTGCTGTTCTTAAGTCCAAGCAGCGCCCGGAGCTTCTTCTCTTCGAATACCCCCGCGGCCCATACTGTTTGTTTCGCCATCGGGCAAACAACGGCGGCAGCGCTCGGGGAACTAACCGGCAACCGGGTGATCACCAGCCCGGAACCCTCTGTGGAACTGCTGGTACAAACAGCTATTTTTTACTTTGACAATATCAATTGCTAAGCATGAGCGGACTAAAGAACGATCTGTTGTTAAAAGCTTTGCAGGGAGCTGAGGTTCCCCGCCCGCCGGTATGGATGATGCGCCAGGCCGGACGATTCCTTCCCGATTACATCAAACTGCGCGATAAATATTCATTTTTCGAACGCTGCCAGACCCCTGAACTGGCCACCGAAATCACGGTAATGCCGGTTGATCAGGTGGGTGTGGACGCCGCGATCATCTTTTCAGATATTCTCGTGGTACCCCAGGCCATGGGCATGGAAGTACAGCTGGTAGAGAAACTCGGCCCCCTCCTGCCCCAGCCTGTTAAAACCGCAGCGGACCTCAGCCGCATCGTAGTGCCGGATGTGAAAGACCGCCTGCATTACGTCATGGATGCTCTCCGCCTCACTAAACAAACCCTGGCCGGCCGGGTGCCCCTCATCGGTTTTGCCGGCGCTCCCTGGACCCTGCTCTGTTATATGGTACAAGGGAAAGGCTCCAAAACTTTCGATGAGGCTAAAATGTTTTGTTACCAGCAACCGGCCGTAGCGCATGAGCTGCTCAATCGTATCACGGATACCACCATCGCCTACCTGAAAGCACAGGTGGAAGCGGGGGCGGACGTGGTGCAGATCTTTGATTCCTGGGGCGGCCTGTTAAGTCCGGAAGATTTTGAAACATTCTCTTTGCAATATATCCGCCGCATCGTGGCAGCTTTAAAGGAAGTATGCCCCGTGATCGTGTTCGCGAAAGGCGCCTGGTTTGCGCTGGAGGAAATGGCCGCTACAGGGGCCAATGGCCTGGGGCTCGACTGGTGCATCAAACCCACGCTGGCCCGCCAGTTCGCCGGTCCGAACGTAACACTGCAGGGTAATTTTGATCCGGCGCAGCTGATGCGTCCCATTCCCGAGATCACATCATCCGTTCACCGGATGATCCGTGCTTTCGGTCCGCAGCGTTATATTGCAAACCTGGGCCACGGCATTCTCCCGAATATCCCGGTGGATCATGCCAAAGCCTTTGTGGAAGCTGTAAAGAGTTTTACACCATGAGTATCAAAGACCAGTTCATTCCGTTCATTCATGCCCTGCAGAACGAGATTTGCCAGGCTGTTGAAGACATGGACGGGAAAGCGAAGTTCCGGGAAGACCGCTGGGAAAGACAAGGCGGCGGAGGCGGTATCACCCGCGTGATAGCGGACGGTAACATATTCCAGAAAGGGGGTGTTAACACTTCCGTGGTGCACGGTACACTGCCGGCGGTGATGGCACAGCAATTCAATGTAGCCGGAGACAGCAGTTTTCTCGCAGCCGGCATCTCGCTGGTGATCCATCCTGTCAATCCTTTTGTACCTACCGTTCACGCCAATTTCCGGTATTTTGAATTGTACGGGGAAGACGGGCGGATCGTGGACAGCTGGTTTGGGGGCGGGGCAGACCTTACGCCTTACTACATCTTCGAAGAAGACGGGCAGCACTTTCACCGGACCTTCAAAGCGGCCTGCGACCCCTTCGGCAGCGAGCTCTATCCAAAATACAAGCAACACTGCGATGAATATTTCGTGAACAAACACCGGAACAACGAAGCGCGCGGCATCGGGGGAATATTTTACGATTACCTTCGCGCCGATGCGAACCGCAGTGCGGAAGCCCTGCTGGCATTCCAGTTCGCGAACGGGAAAGCGTTCCTTCCCTCCTACCTTCCCATCGTGGCCAGGCGGAAAGATATTCCGTATACCGATGCCCATGTACACTGGCAGGAGTATAGGCGTGGCCGTTATGTGGAGTTCAATCTCATTCACGACAGAGGCACTTTGTTCGGGCTCAAAACCAACGGCCGTATCGAGTCCATCCTCATGAGCCTGCCTGCAAAAGCACGCTGGGAGTACGATTACCATCCGGCACCCGGCAGCGAAGAGGCAAAACTGCTGGAATATCTGAAGCCCCGTGAATGGGTATCGTAAAGATTCTTAACTTTTATAATTGATAGCGATGATCAGAAGAAACAGGATATTGCGCAACACCCCTGCCATCCGCGCGATGGTGGCGGAAACCATACTCACGCCGGCGAATTTCATTGCGCCGTTGTTCGTGATGGAAGGAAAGGGTGTAAAAGAAGAGATCTCCTCCATGCCCGGTTACTTCCGTTATACCCTGGACCTTATGGTACAGGAAGCGAAAGAGTTATGGGGCCTGGGGATCAAAAGCGTACTGCTGTTCGTGAAATGTGCGGATGAGCTGAAAGATAACAAGGGCACGGAAGCCCTCAACCCCAACGGACTCATGCAACGCGCCATCAAAGCCGTAAAAGACACCGTGCCCGGTATGGTAGTGATGACGGATGTGGCCCTCGATCCTTTCTCCTCCTATGGCCATGACGGCATCGTGGAAGGCGAAGAGATCGTGAATGATGCCACCGTGAACGTACTGGCGGAAATGAGCGTAAGCCACGCACAGGCTGGTGCGGATTTTGTAGCTCCCAGTGATATGATGGACGGCCGTATCCTTGCTATCCGTGAAGCACTGGAGGATAACAACTTTACCAAAACCGGCATTATGGCCTATAGCGCCAAATATGCCAGCTGCTTCTACGGCCCCTTCCGCGATGCGCTGGATTCAGCACCCGGTTTCGGCGACAAGAAAACATACCAGATGGATTTCTCCAATGCCCGCGAAGCGCTGAAAGAAACGCTCATGGATGTGGAAGAAGGAGCAGACATCGTGATGGTGAAACCCGCCATGGCTTACCTCGATATCATACGGCTGATCAAAGATAGTGTAACCGTTCCCGTTAGTGCATATCACGTCAGCGGAGAATATGCGCTCATCAAGGCTGCTGCAAAGATGGGATGGCTGAATGAAGAGAAAGCCATTATCGAAAGTCTGACCAGCATCAGACGGGCGGGCACGGACCTGATCGCCACCTATTTCGCGAAAGACGCAGTGCGGTTGCTGAACCAATAAAAAACTGACGGCATGTATACAAAAAGCAAAGCATTATTCGAACAGGCCGGGAAAGTGATCCCCGGCGGCGTGAACTCTCCTGTACGTGCATTCCGGAGTGTTGGCGGCACACCCGTTTTCATGCAGCATGCCAAGGGCGCTTACCTGTACGATGAAGACGGTAACCGTTACATCGACTATATCAATTCCTGGGGCCCGATGATCCTGGGACATGCGTATGAGCCTGTGGTAAAGGCCATACAGGAATATGCCACTTACTCCACATCCTTCGGTGCTCCTACCAAACTGGAAGTAGAGGTGGCAGAGCTGATCGTAAGCATGGTGCCGAACATCGACATGGTGAGGATGGTGAACTCCGGCACAGAAGCCTGTATGAGCGCACTCCGTCTGGCCAGGGGCTTCACCGGCCGTAATAAGGTGATCAAGTTTGAAGGGAATTACCACGGTCATGCGGATTCCTTCCTTGTCAGCGCCGGAAGTGGCGTTGCCACCCTGGGTATACAGGCTGTTCCCGGCGTGACCGCCGCAGTGGCCGATGATACTCTCAGCGCTCCCTACAATAACCTCCCCGCCGTAGAACAATTGATCGCCGAACACCCCGATCAGATCGCCGCGATTATCGTGGAACCGGTGGCAGGCAACATGGGCTGCATCCTGCCGCAACCGGGCTTCCTGGAAGGGCTGCGCACCCTTTGCGATACACATGGCATCCTCTTTATCATGGATGAAGTGATGACCGGCTTCCGGCTTGCCAGAGGCGGCGCACAGGAGCTGTTCGGCATCAGGGCTGACCTCGTTACCTTCGGCAAGATCATCGGCGGCGGTATGCCGGTAGGCGCTTTTGCCGGCAGACGCGAGATCATGGAGCACATCGCTCCGGCCGGAAAGGTATACCAGGCAGGCACTTTGAGCGGCAACCCCGTCGCAATGATAGCAGGGTATACTTTGCTGAAAACATTGCAGGAACATCCTGCCATCTATACCCAGCTGGAAGAAAAGACGAACCGGCTGGTGGCCGGTCTTCGTGAAACATTCGGCGCCGCAGGCATTGTGTACCAGGTGAATCATATCGGGTCCATGATGAGCGTACATTTTGCGGAATATCCGATCATCGATTTCACAGCGGCATCCGGTGCCAATAATGAGTTATTCAAACGGTTCTTCCACGCGATGCTGGAAAGAGGCGTTTATCTTCCGCCTTCCGCTTTTGAAAGCTGGTTCGTTTGCCAGGCACTGACGCAGGAAGACATTGAATTCACGATCAACGCTGCACGCTCCGCCATGCAGGCGATCAAATAGATCAAAAGGCCGCACTCCCGTTCAGAGGCGGCCTTTTTTAATCGTTCCGTTTAAACCCGATTATCACTCTCGGCGGCTGTTCAGGATTCAACAAACTCTTGATACATTCCAATACCTGCTGAATATCCTTGTCATGCCCGGTTATCCTCCTTTCCAGCTGCTCGAGTTGCAGCAGAACATCCTTGTGTGCAGACAGCATTTCACGCATGCGGGTGAATATCCGGATGATCTGAATATTAACAGCAATGGCTCTTTCGCTGTTTAGAACGCATGAAAGCATTGTCAGGCCTTGTTCTGTAAAACAGAATGGCGTGTAACGCAAGCCCATGCGGTCTAAATTGGAGGTCACAAATTGTGACCTCCAATTTTCGAATTCATCTTTGCTCATCTCAAACATAAAATCTTCCGGGAAACGACCCTTATTCCTGCGTACCGCCTGCTTCAGCGCTTTTGTTTCCACACCATACAGTTCCGCCAGATCCCTGTCCAGCATTACTTTTTGCCCGCGGATCACATAAATCCTGTTCATAATGGTTTCATCCGGCAAAATGACCTGTTTCTTACGTTGGGCCATGAGAAAGTTTTAGGTTAACAAACATTTTTACAGCTGCAATAATAGGATTTTTTCAAACGCAGGGGGCTGTCTGAGCATGAACAACAAATACAAAAAGGGCCGCCTTTTTAGGCAGCCCTTTTTTAGAATGGCGGAATATCTTTATGCTTTCTTCAGTGATTCCATTACACGGATATCCCCGTTGGCAGACACTCTCAGGCTAGTCCATTTCGTTTTGCTTTCGAGCATGATCACATAGAGGGTATCAGTATCGGTGGTCAGTTCCACTACGTTGCGGATATCCTGATCAGGATATTCTTTGAATAAAGACTTCATCACGTCCAGCGGCAGGGCAGCGTCGTTAATGCGACGGGATGTTACCTGCAGCTTCCCACTCTTGTCAAAATACGCGATCACATCGGATGAATTCATGGAGAACTTAACGGCATAACCGTCTTTTGTTTCATACCAGGAAGCATTTGCAACGCCTTTGAACGCGCGGTTGAAATTTTCCTTTACAATAGCATTGTCAACGATCCGGTTACTGTCTGCAAACGCTGCGGTAGCGGAACAGGTAAAAATAACGGCGAGGATGGCGATTAACTTTTTCATGATAATTTGTTTTATAAGATTTTTAAAAATTTTGTTTGTGTTTGATGATGTAAAATTAGTGCGGGATGCGCCGGGGGTCAAGCGAATAAGTAGGAACGACGGGCATTTCCGGGGGTGTTCCGAAAGCGGACAGATAGCGGACAGTTTGTGGAGGCGCTTTGTGGTGAGGGGTTTCGGGGGGATGAGAGGGATTTGGGGGCTGAGGGGGTATCGCCCTCAACAGGGGATGACCGGCAACCTCAAAAATGCATTTTTCAAAACCGGACACTTTGTCTCAAAAGCGGACAAAAAAAGCGGGGATGTATCAAAAAACGATACATCCCCGCTGCTATAAAGACTTTCACCAGCTAGTTCCCTTTCGCTTCCTTCTCCTGCTCCTTCATCTTTTCCACATAGGAAACACCCTCTGTAATCCATTTGGGAGCGGGTTTGCCTAATAAATAATGATCAAACCATTCCCGCTGGCGCTTCTGATAATCGATCTGGTTCTCTTTCTTTACCAGACCGTGATTCTCATCCGCATATACCAGCATGACATGCGGTTTCTCCATCCGCCTCATCGTACCATACATCTCAATCCCCTGATGCCAGTCCACAGCTCCGTCCTTATCCCCAAAAGCTACCAACAGCGGAGCTTTGATGTTCTGCGCCGCATAGATCGGAGAGTTGCGCATGTGTTCCTGCATCCGGTCATACCAGGGACCGTCAAAACGACCCTGGCTGGTTTCGAAGATCTTTTGGTCAGGAATACCGGCGTTCCAGTAGATAGCCAGTGACATGCTGATCAGGTTAGTGAGCGGCGCACCTGCACAAGCGGCCTTGAAAACGTCGGTCTGGGTAATGATGAACGAGGTCTGGTAAGCCCCCCAGCTATGCCCCATAAGCCCTACCTTGTTCTTATCCACCATACCGGTTTTCAGTACTTCTTCCACTGCCGGCACCACACAATCCACAGCGCTCATGCCAGGATCATTAATATCATATACAATATCCGGCCGGAAAATGAAATAACCGCCCGTTGTGAAATTCGTCGTGTTATAGGGACTGCGCTGGGAGGGCGGCACATATCCGTGTACGGTATTGGAGAGGATCTCATAGATATACACGATCATCGGATATTGTTTTCCGGGCTGATAGTCGGCGGGATAAAACAGGGCGCCCTGCATTTTCTTCCCTTTCCGGTTAGTATAGGTGATCAGCTCACTCCTGCCCCATTTGTAATCTTTCTGCTGCGGGTTGGTGGTCACCAGCTTTTGCTCTCCCTGAAAACCCGCCGTAACATACAACTCCGGTGAACGGTCAAAGTCGCTCCGCATAAAACTGAACACATCAGCATCTTTCGCTTTGTTGAGCACAGCCAGGCTGTTATTCTCATAACGCAACTGGCTGAATTTACCTTTCTCCACCTTCCCAAAGCCGAAATACTTGCTCTTATCGCCATAAAGGCTGATATAGATCGGCTTGCTGTCATCGAGATAATCTTCTTCCATATCCATAATCCGCACCCTGTTCACGATCTCGTCTTTCCTGCCTTCCGTCAACTTACGCGCACCTTTGCCATCCGGCTTCAGCGCCCATACGTCAAACTCGTCATACACCAGGAATTCCTTGTCCCCTTTGGTCCAGCCTCCGAATCCAAACGGAGGTTTAACAGCCGGATGATCGTCTTTGTAATTCTCGAACGTTACCGGCAGGTCTTTGGTGAGGTTCACGGTTACGCCGGTGGCGGTATTATAGGCCATCCAATGTTTATCATTATAGTAATAAACATATTTACTGTCCGGGGAAAGTACCGGAGTACTTCCGAAACCCAGCAACATCTTTTCACCGAACAATTTCTTTTCACCGGTGAAGACGTTCACGAGGTAAACGTCCCCGTAATCTTCCTTGAATGCGGGCCGGTACTTCTTGTCCGTGCTAACGAGTACATACTTGCTGTAATTTCCGCTGCTGATCACAACGGGTGTGCTGTCCGGCGCGAGACGGGAAAAACGTTTGTCGGCAAGGGTCCATGAGGACAAATAACTTTGTTCCTTATCCGTCATGTAAGTGATCTTCTGGCGGGGTTGGATCTCAGCGTCCTTCCAGTGCCAGATGTCCACAGCAGCCAATTTCTCTTCTTTCTTCGGTGCGGCCGGTGGCATTGTTTTTTTGGTCGTATCCGTTTTGGCCACCACCGCTTTGGAGGTATCTGTCTTTACCGCGGTGGAATCCTTTCCGCCTTTTTTGGGTTTCTCCGTCCAGCTTTTGATGCTGAAGAACGCGGCTGTCACACTTTCGTTCAAACGCAGGCCGGAAGCGGTATTGATACGCATCCCCTTCGGGAAGCCGGGTTGTTTCTCCGGGTCCAGTACAGAAAGTGAAGGATTCTTGTAAACCGGCGCATATACATATACCTGTGCATTCTCTTCTTCGTAACTATCATTTTTGATCGTTTTAAAGAATGCAAGCCCATCCCCTTCCTTGGACCAGGTAAGCTTAGTGAATTTGCAGGTATCGCTGGCCAGTACCTTTACACTGTATGTACTCAGGTTGAAGAGCTCCACAGTATTACCGGCCTGGTTAGCGGACTCTACGATATACGCCAGGTAATCGCTTTTCCTGTTAAAGTCGTACGCGGTTACATTCCCGATGGTACGGGTGCTGCTGTCTGCAAGGTTGCGCAGCAGGATCACAGATCCTTTGTCCTTATTCTCTTTAGGAGGTGTAAGGTTCACTACCAGGAACCTGCCGTTGCGGGAAAAATCGAAGCTGCTCACATCTTTGATCACTTCTTTCTTACCAGTGGCGAGGTTGAGCAGGCCCATCTTATAAGCGACTGGCATTTTCTGTTCGCGAAGCTTCTCCGCTTCTTTATAAGGCAGACCGATGTTGTAAGCGATCCAGCGGCCGTCTTTCGAAAACCGGGGATTACTGCCAAATTCCAATACGTAACGCTTATTGGTCTGGCGATCCACCACATACAGGCTGTCGTTGTCTTCCTGCACGGTGATCACATAAGCGATCCATTCGCCATTGTCTGACAGTACCGCATTTGCCAGGGTCTGCCATTTACCGTAGTCGGCAGGCGTTAAGTCTTTTTTCTGCTGGGCAATGGCAGGTAACGCGAGCGCACATGCCAGCAGGAGAGCGTAGATTTTTTGCATAAACAGGTGGGATTAGATGAATGGTTTGATTTTGCTGCTAATTTTTAAGTCGATGGGAGAACAGCCAATGCAGAAGCTCCGGTTCCGCAAAAGCATTTTCCCAGCTATTGTGCCCAACACCGGGGTATTCACTGTACCGCACATCGGCTCCTTCGCGCTGGAGGCGCTTGTAGAAAAGACGGGACGATGTGGGCGGCACTATTTTATCGTCCGTTCCGTGAAAGATCCAGAGCGCGGTGGTTTTGGCATACCGGCTGGTCTTTTGCTCATTCCCGGCGCCACAGATCGGGAAGGCGGCGGCAAAGCGTTTCGGGAAACGGGCCAGGATGTCGAAAGTACCCATTCCGCCCATGGAAAGACCACCTACATAAATCCGTCGGGTATCAACCGAGCCGGAGGCAACAAGGCTGTCCATTAATTGATGCAGGAGCTTCGAAGGCACGGTGGGCTTGTTATCCGGCAGGAACTTTATACGGGAGTAATCAGGGCGCCCGGTACTGTCCCGCGGAACATCCCGTTCCACGCTGAGTGTGGCCCAGGTGTTATTGAGCGGGCATTGCGGGAATACAACGATCGCAGGATACTTTTTCCGGATGCTGTCCCGCAGGAACAGCTGGCTGCCATGTTTCAGTTGCGAAAAATTATCATTCCCTCTTTCTCCCGCTCCATGCATGAACAGGATCAGAGGATAATGCTTGTGAGGATCATAATTCTCCGGATACAGGATACGATAGGGCAGAATGTCCCCTTCGCGGTGGAATTCACGGGCTTCGAAGTCCTGTGCCGAGGCCATCAAAGGAACAGCGAACAACAGGAAGCAGAACAGGTATCTCATGGCGGAACAATTACTGTTTACAGGGCAGTAATTTACGGATTCGCTTTCAATTTATCCGCATGCAGCCAATAGTATCCTTTCACCTGGCTGAAAGCAAACAGGCTGGTGCCGGCCCTGGTATTGATCCGGATGCCGGAAAACCTGCTCCGGTATTTGAGGGCGAAATAAACAGCGCCGAGGGTAGGCGTCTCCGTGTCTTCATAATTCAACTGCACTTCCCGCAATTTCCCCAGCCGAAGCCCCTTGAAATTGCCCTGATAATACTCACTTCGTTCCAGTAACAGGTCCCCGGTGGTATTGAACCGGTAAAAGAATTCCCCGCCATATAGCGCTACATCCAGCGATTGCAGGGCGGGCATCAGCCATACGGAGATCGAGCGGTTGTCGTTCACGCGAACGAATTTGTTCATTTTGGCGGAGGAACCACCGAGGATGGGCGTTGCTTCCCGGTAGGCGGTGCGGATGGCACGGGATATGGCACTGAGCCTGGCGGTATCGGGACTGGTACAGCTGACATCGATCGTGTCGTTGGCGCCCAGGATGTAGTGGATCACGAGATCATATTTACCGTCTTTGTATTTCCCGTAAATCCCATGCCAGATACTGTCGTCCCCCTTGTAGCAAAACCACTCCCTGCCCATCCTCGCCAACTCGTCCCAGGTAGCCCTCGTTACCAGCTCCGACATGCGCCAGGCAACGCTGTCGTACTCCACCATCCATTCCGCAACCGCCAGTTTGTCGGAAAACGATACATTGTCGAAATGCAGGTTCTTCGGCTGGGCGTACAGGCTTTGCGTGAGGAAGAGGGCCATCAGCGGCAGGAAGGTTTTCATAGGGCGAGGGATCATTCCATCGCAAATATATTAAATATAAATAGTATATCAGAATTTCAGGACAAAATGCTGTTTCTCTTTGAATTCCGGACGGAAAAACACCAGCCCGATAAAGAAGAGATCAATGCTGAGCGTAACGGAAGGATGTGCCTTGATGGTTTCCCAGGCGCGTTCCATACCTTCCGTCCAGTGAACATCATCAAAAATGAGTACTGCGGACGTGTTGATCTTTTTCAAACATTCGTGGAAATACTGCACGGTGGGTTCCTCCCGATGGTTCCCGTCAATGTAAACAAGATCGGGGGCCGGTATGCTGTTCAGGATACCGGGGAGTACCGTATCAAAATTACCGGTGTATGGATGAATGTTCTGCAATCCGAGGGAAGCAAAATTCTTCGCCGCCCGTTCTGCAATATTGGGACATCCTTCTATGGTATGCACAGCAGCGCCGGCAGAGGCCATATAAGCTGTGGAAAGGCCCATCGACGTGCCGAGTTCCAGTACGGTAGCAGCATTAAGGTATCGGACAAGCCGGTAAAACAACTGGCCGAACTTCGGTGGCTTTGCAGCGTGACGTACAATATCCTTCACCCTCCGCCTGTTCGTAGCACTCATCAGCGACCCCGCCCCCAGGTCGGTCACCTCCAGCACCTCATCGCTTTGCAACAGTTGTTTGCGCAAGGCTTCCACCGGTGCATACGCAGGCAGCGCCTCCCGCCTGTTCAGCACCTCCTCCAGCAACGCGTACACAAACGGCGAATGCACATCATGCCGGTTGCCGGCCGTGAAATAATACCGGATGAACTTTTTCGCCAATGCCGCCTGATGCCCGAAACTCACGATTAATAGATTTTTGCCTTGATCCAACCCCATTTCTGCAAGCGGTGCTGCAGGGAAACCCGCAATACACCCAGTCCGTATACGCTACTGCGCTTGAAATTGATGCTGGAAGCTTCTTCGAAGTATTTGGTGGGACAAGTCACTTCCGCAATATCATATCCTTTCATGAATATCTGCGATATCATCTCATTGTCAAAGATGAAATCATCGCTATTGGCCATGTATTTGATATTGCGCAAAACGTCCGCGGAAAATGCGCGGTAGCCGGTATGATATTCACTGAGTTTCTGACCGATGAGCACATTCTGGGAAAGGGTCAGGAAACGGTTGAAGATGTATTTATACAAGGGCATCCCTCCCTTCAGCGCGCCTTTACCAAGGATCCGCGAGCCGAGTACCACGGGGTACACATCATTGGCGATGATACTGCTCATAGCGAGGATCAGCTTTGGTGTATATTGATAATCAGGATGTACCATGATCACAATGTCCGCACCCAGTTCGAGGGCCTTGTTATAGCAGGATTTCTGATTGCCGCCATAGCCTTTGTTGGCATCATGCCGGATAATATGCCTGATCCCGAGCTTCCGGCCCACTCCCACGGTATCGTCTTTGCTCGCATCGTCTACCAGCACCACTTCATCCACCACATCCATCGGTATTTCGAGATAGGTTTTTTCCAGCGTTAAAGCAGCATTATAAGCAGGTAATACGACCACTACCTTTTTGTTATTCAGCATGAATAAAGGGTACTTTAGGCTGCAAAGGTATAAAAATACTCCTTTAATGTCTGAGAGCCTTTTACAATTCTTACTTTTATGCAGTAGAATTATTTGTTATCTTTGTCTCTTGATACTTTTTTGGCATTATATTTTCTAAAGGTTTTCTTAACATAAAAGGACAATCAAGCATGCTCAAGCTATTCAGATGGATGATGCCATTTTGGGTGACAGGCTTTATGATGATGACAGCCAGTGCGCAGGACCCGGAGATCAAGCCTCCGCAGGTGCGTACGGCTGACACGACTATCAAAAAGATCCTGGACGAACTTCAAAAAGTAACGGACAGTGATAAACAGAATGCGAAAGCGATCGAACAATTATCCCTCGGCAGGGAATTTGACAATATCACGAAGTACGATCTGATCAAGAATAACCTGATCCAGGCATCCGAAACCTACTATCTGCTGAACAAAAAGATCATCGACCTCAAGTCGAGGACCACTACCAGCAACCTCGATGTTTTCATCACCTCGCTTAACAACCCTGAAAGCAAGGAACTCGGCTTCTCGTTGAGTGACCGCGTGGTGGAACTCGTGGAAAAGATCATTCTCAAGGGGAAATCAGACAAGAACGAACGGAACACCAAACTGGTGGAATCTACCAAATCCATCATCAACAGCCCGATCTTCAAAAGCTTCACCTCCCTCACGCCACCGCTGGCCATCGCCAGTTCTGTGATGAACTTCCTGCACAGTGTGAGCCAGAGCAATAAGGCAATCAATCATAAGCTGTTACAGGATTTCGAAAAGGAACTGAACAAATACGTGATCTACTATACCGCCCTGAACGATGCGAACCAGAAGTTCGAGTTCGGGCTGAACTTCAACAAGGATCAGCTTTCCCTGTTGCAGGACAATATGTACGATCACCTCAAGTTTACCGCTACCGTTTTGAAAATGCCGCTGCCGCCACGGGGAAACAAAACCATTGCAGAATCGCTGAATGATTATTTTATCGATTTCCGGAAAGAGAAAGTGGTGGATTTCTTCCAGAAACTTGAAGAGAAATACACGAAGGGCCGGAAAATTGATTACGAAACCCTTCTGAAAGATAACCCGAACCTGAAGGAAGCGAATAACCAGCTGGAAGACCTCGTGCTGCAGGTAAAACGGTTCGAGAACCTGTACAACGAGTATTTCAGTCTGCTGGACTCCTATTACAACAAAGTGAACCATTCCCTGCGGCTCGCACAGGATAACGGTTTAACCGATAAAGGCATCGTTGAGGCCAAACAGGCGGAATTCCGTAACCTGAAGAACGAAGCCGTACAGGAAATACAATCTTCCATCAACATGAGGGAATTGATGCTGAATGTTGACAAGATCAAGTACCGGTACAGGGTATTCTAAAAGATTCTTTATAGTACAAAGGGCCGCCCTTAGACAGAGCGGCCCTTTGTTTTTATTCTGAACGCAGGCTTCTGACAGGGTTCAGGAGCGCTGCTCTAATGGATTGGTAACTCACCGTGCACAAGGTGATCAGCAATGCACCGGTGCCTGCCGCCAGGTAGATCCACCA
The DNA here is from genome assembly GCA_017849435.1 of Chitinophaga niabensis. Classification (GTDB taxonomy): domain Bacteria; phylum Bacteroidota; class Bacteroidia; order Chitinophagales; family Chitinophagaceae; genus Chitinophaga; species Chitinophaga niabensis_A. The sequence continues at coordinate 154,901 of JAFIGY010000012.1, read as the reverse complement.
GGCCACTTCCGTATGGTATTCATAATTCTCCAGCCACCGTTGAAGGAAATACCCCGCCAACGGTATCGCAATCGCGCAGGAGATCAGCACCAACAGCACAAATTCTCTTGACAGCATACCCCACAGATGCAACACGGACGCACCCAATACCTTCCGGATACCGATCTCCTTGGTGCGTTGTTCCGCCACAAAGGAGGCCATGCCAAAGAGCCCGAGGCAGCTGATGAAAATAGCGAGGATGGCGAAGCTGCCGGCCAGCTTCCCTACCTTTTGCTCATTCCCGAATTTGTCCGCATACAGCTTGTCCACAAAGCGGTAATCGAAGGGAGCGGAAGGATCATATTTCTTCATCACCTTTTCGATTTTTTCCAATGCAACCGTCGTGCTGGCTGTGGGCGCAATACGGATGTTCAGGAAAGCTTCCCATCCGTAATCCAGCATATATACTGTTCTGAACACGGGGTTATAAGGCGATTCCGCGACCATGTCTTTCACCACGCCGATGATATGATAGGGACGGCCGTCGCAGCGGAGGATCTTGCCGACGGGGTTTTTCAGGCCCATGAATTTGGCGGCGGCTTCGTTGAGGATAACGGCCGAGGAGTCAGTGGCATATTCACGGGAAAAATCACGTCCTTCCCTGAACTGCCATCCCATAGATTTTCCGAAGTCGTGAGAAACGGCTACGGTGCCCAGGTTACCCATTATATCCGCCGGTTTCCCTTCCCAATCATATCCATTATTAATAGCCGTAAGATTGATGGGAGCACTGGATGATTGCGACATCTCAGCCACTACACCCGTCCGAAGCATTTCATCCCGCAGTGCATCATAATGTTTATACAATCCCTCCTGGGTAACCCGCATCAGTATCAACCCGTTCTGATCATATCCCATAGGACGTTCCTGCGCATAACGTATCTGCCGGAAAACCACTACTGTGCCGATGATCAGGATCACAGAGACCGTGAACTGCATCACCACCAGTGCTTTCCGGGGAATAGCCGCCAGCCGCCCGGCTTTGAATGTACCTTTCAATACTTTCACAGGCTGGAAAGAAGACAGGTAAAATGCAGGATAGCTTCCCGCGATGAACCCCGTAACAAGACTGAATACGATGCCCAGCAGCCAGAAAACGGGATTCCCCCATAAAATAGCCATCTTCTTATCCGCCATACCATTAAAGAATGGCAATGCCACCTGCACAAGAAGGATCGCCAACAGAAAAGCCAAAGCGGCCATCACGAAAGATTCAATGAAGAACTGCAGGATCAGCTGCTGATGCAGGGAACCCACCGCCTTGCGGATACCCACTTCCCTTGCGCGCTTTTCAGAACGGGCGGTACTAAGGTTCATGAAATTGATGCAGGCAAGCAGCAGCACAAATACGCCGATAATACCGAATAACCACACGTATTTGATTCGGCCGCCAACATTCACACCATCCTTCCATTCGTTGTAGAGGTGCCATTTGCTCATCGGGTACACGAATACTGCCGGTTTGAGCGGCCGCTCCACCGGCGTTATTTTAGAAAGCTTCACGTCTCTGATCTTCGCGGATACTTTGTTCACATCCGCATGGTCCGCCAGCATGGCATAAGCCTGGAAAGCATTGCTCCGCCAGGCATTGATCCCTTCTTCCGCAATTCTTGCATCGATATACATCTTCCACGATGAGATGAAAGACAGTGACTCGAAATCGGAATTATCCGGCAGGTCTTTATAAACACCCGTTACTTTCACATCAAATTTATTGTCGATCCGGATGAGCCTGCCCATTGGATCATCCCCACCGAAACAGGCCTTTGCAGCCGTTTCTGACAGCAGGATCGAATGCGGGTCCTGCAGTCCGTCCCGCGTACCTTTGAGCATTTTCAGCGAGAACATCTCCGGGAAGGAAGGTTCCATGTAGGCGCCGCTCTGTAACACTTTGTTCTCGCCCGCCATTAGTACATGCCCGCCAAACCATGAACTCATGGAAATGTATTTGAAGTCACTTCCGTATTTGTCTTTCAATTCCGCTCCTAAAGGATAAGGAACAGCGCGCTGTGTACCCACCTTGCCATCAAACGTCTGATGCTGCATGATCTGCACAATGCGGTCATAATGCTCGAAAGACCGGTTATACGATAATTCATCGTATATCCACAAGCCGATAATGATCATTACCGCCATGCCAATAGAAAGGCCGGTGATGTTGATCAGCGCGTGCTTTTTATGTTTTGCCAGGTTGCGGAAGGAGAGGCGTAAATAGTTTTTAAGCATGTCGATAATTTAGGCTTTTAGTGTGCTCCAAAGTAAATGCCGGATCAAACAACACTGTTAATCAATTATTTACAAAGGAAAGACCGGTTAAAATCGTCCGGTTTTGAAAGACAGGTGTTCGTTTGCGAACACGCTGTGCTTTTTAATCCACATTTTACGCACCCATCCTGCCGGTCCAATGATACACGCTGCTATTTCCTTCATTTAATCGCTAATTTTGCGTGATTATGACCACGGTACAACTCGAATATGTAGTAGCGGTAGATACCCACAGAAGCTTTGTAACAGCGGCGGAAAAATGTTTCGTAACACAACCCACGCTCAGCATGCAGATACAGAAACTGGAAGATGAGCTGGGTGTAAAGATATTCGACAGAAGCAAATTACCGGTAGTTCCCACGGAGATCGGGGCCGCCGTTATCGCACAGGCCCGGGTGATACTGAAGGAGAACGCCCGCATCCGGGAGATCATTGCGGATCAGAAGAAGGAAGTGCAGGGTACCCTGAAAGTAGGGATCATCCCCACCCTTGCACCTTACCTTCTGCCAAGGGTATTGACGGCATTCATGAAGAAATACCCGAAAGTAAAACTGGAAGTCTGGGAATACTCCACGGAACAGATCATTCAACTACTGAGGCAGGAACAACTGGATTGCGCGCTGCTGGCCACTCCGCTGCACAATACACATTTGGAAGAACATCCGCTTTTTTATGAAACCTTCGTGATATTCGCCGCTAAAAGCAACAAGCTTTTCGACAAGAAAGTGATCCTGCCGGACGATTTGGATACGAAAGATATCTGGTTGCTGAATGAAGGCCACTGCATGCGTAACCAGGTGCTCAATATCTGCCGGGATAAATTCAGCATGGGAGAATTCAAGAACCTGGAATACAATACCGGCAGTGTGGAAACTCTCAAGCGCATGGTGGAATTGAATGAAGGATACACAATACTGCCGGAGCTTTCCCTCCAGGACCTCAGCGCCCGGCAGATGAACATGGTCCGCTTCTTCAAGGCGCCGGAACCGGTACGCGAGATCAGCCTCGTTACGCATCGCTACTTTATCAAGCAGGCAGTGATAGAAGCGTTCAAAAAAGAAATACTGGCCAGTATTCCGGAGAAAATGAAAGTGAAGAAAGCAAAGAAAGTGATCGATATAGAAGTGCATAAAAAAGGGTAAGATGTTCGTCTTACCCTTTTCTTTTATTTATCTTTTACATTCGCGCCGTAGTTATTCTTCAACTTCGGATACGACTGCATAATAAGATCGTTCATCACATTCACAGCTTCACTCAGGTAAGGATCTTTGGTACGGGCCTTCAGCCAGTCCTTATTACGCGCGATCTTCACGGTATCGCCCTGTATCTTGGCAAGGTCTACTTTCAGGCTGGTAATGTTGATGTCTTTTACCTTGTCGTTCACCGCATCGTAACGTTTGAGCGTTGCAGTGTTCCGCTTCTGATCAGCCTTGTAAGAAGCAATATCCAGCGGGTACGTCTTCTGTGCATCCAGTTTTTTCAGGGTGGCGATATTCTCGTTGATGATCTTAAATGCTTCATTGTTGGCTATACGCTTTGCGCTGTTAGCCTTCAGTGTTGCCACATCCACAGGGTCCTGCCAAACGGCGTAATCCGCTTTGGGGACCACGTCCCACTTCAGCGCGTCTTCATCTTTCCGTTCCCCTACTTCATAATAAGGTGAAGGCAGCACCACATCGGATTCTACGCCTTTCAACTGGGTAGATCCGCCGCTGGCGCGATAGAATTTCTGTACGGTCAGTTTGAGCGCACCGAGGCTGCCGCCGTAGTCGCTGCGTACAAAATTATCCAGCTCCAGCAGACGTTGCACGGTTCCTTTCCCGAAAGTGGAAGGACTGCCGATGATCACGGCGCGTTTATAATCCTGCATGGCTGCGGCCATGATCTCTGATGCGGATGCGCTGAACTCGTTCACCATGATAGCCAGCGGCCCGTCATACTGTACGCTCTTGTCGCGATCTTTTTGCTGTTGTACTTCACCGCCGCGGGAACGCACCTGTACGATGGTTCCTTCGGGTATGAAGAGACCGGCCATCTTGATCACATCCGGCAAAGAGCCGCCGCCATTGAAACGGAGGTCGAGGATGATACCGTCTACTTTTTCCGCTTTGAGTTTCCTGATCTCTTCCGCTACGTCGTCATAAGAAAAGGCGCCCTGGCGGTCGTTGAAGTCCGCATAGAACTCCGGCAGATAAATATATCCTACTTTATGCTGACCATTGTTGATGATGCCTGATTTGGCAAAGGTTTCTTCCAGCTTGATCTCATCGCGGGTGAGGGACACTGTTTTGGTGGTTCCGTCCACACTCTTCACGGTGAGCCGTACTTCGGTGCCTTTGTTACCGCGGATCAGTGTTACGGCGTCTTCCACCGCATAACCACCAACATCCACCGGCTCTTTCGCGCCTTCGCCTACTTTCAGGATCACATCATCTACCTTCAGCGTCCCCTGCTTCCAGCTGGGGCTGCCCGGTACGATGCTTACGATCTTGATACGGCCTTCATCTTCCTTCAGCTGTGCCCCGATCCCGAAGAACTTGCCGGCCATCTGTTCCTGGAAAGAGCGTTTCTCTACCGGCGGCATGTAATCCGTGTGCGGGTCCATAGTGGTGGTGATGGCGTTCACATATTGGGAAAAACGGTCATCGTCCCTGGAACGGTTCTTCAACCGGTCAAAATAGCGATCATAGATCTTCTTTACCCTGGCCCGGGCTTCGATCTCCAGCGCAGCATCTGTTTTGTTATTCTTGTCTTTATCCCGTTGTTCCAGCAGCTCGGCATATTTCTCAAGCGTGCGGTACTTCAGGCTTTTGCGCCAGGCTTCCGTACGAGCTGCATTGTCCGCCGGCCAGTCCGTTGTTTCCGGATCGATCACGATCTTCTCTTCTTTGGTAAAGTCGAAAGGTTTGTCCAGGATCGCGGGATAGATGGCAGCCGCTTCCGTGATACGTTTGCGGATGATCTCGTTGGTTTTGGCAAAAAGCTCCAGGGGAGCGCCGTTCAGCTCATCGTCAACATGGGTTTCCAGTGGCTTCAAAGCTTCGATATCGCTCTTCATGAAGAATTTCTTCTCCCCGTCAAGGCTCTTCAGGTATTTTTTGAACACTTCCTTCGAGAATGCATCATCTATAGGTTTGGGTTGATAATGCCCTTCTTTCAGAATTTGTCCCACGAGGGCCATGATCGCCTCATATCTTCCCGGAGGAACACCTTTCCCGCCAATCTTTGCAAATGCGAATATTCCGGCCGATATGCTGATCAACAATACCGGGATGATCACTTTCAGTTTTATCCTCATAAAATCAATTACGAATTTCAAATGACGAATTACGAAAAACCCCGCAATCCAGAATACCAAATATAAGCTTATTTCCCCTGCTGACAGGGCATTTTAACAAAACATTACTATTATTAAAGCGTTGCAAATACCGTGCTCAAAAAGCCACATCAATTACCGACCACTGAAACAACCTAATTGCCATTCGTAATTCGTAATTGATAATTGGTTACGGTTTCACCAGCTTGTATACGCCGCCTTTGAAACCATTGGAAACAGGAATGCTGATCAGCATGTAAAGCTCACCGGCTTCATCCTGCCCCCAGCTGAGGATCTGCACGCTTCCTTCAGGACGGTTCTCGAACACCAGGTCTCTCCGTACCCATTTGCTGCCGTTTTGTTCGAGCACCCAGGATTTCCCGTTGTAGTCCCCGAAAACATACTTCCCTTGCAGGAACGGCAGCGCTTTACCACGGTATACATAGCCGCCGGTGATGCTGATACCGAGGTCATGGTCATATTCGTGTATGGGTTCGATGAGCTTGCTTTTATCAGTTCCCGGAGGCACGTTGAAATCGTGATAGCCTTCCATGATCCTCCAGCCGTAGTTGCCGCCTTTGGTGATGATATCCACTTCCTCATACTTGTTCTGCCCTACATCCCCGGCCCAAAGTTTCTTCGTCACTTTGTCGAAGGAAACACGCCAGGGGTTGCGGAGGCCATAGGCCCAGATCTCGCCGCGCGCACCCTCTTTGCCCACGAAAGGATTGTCTTTCGGAATGCGGTAAGGAGTAGCGTTCACGTCTATACGAAGGATCTTGCCGAGTACGGTACCAAGGTCCTGCCCATTACCGATAGTGCCGTGCTTGTCACCACCGCCGCCACCGTCACCGGTAGCGATATACAGGTACCCGTCAGCACCAAAATGAAGGTCCCCCCCGTTATGGTTGGACTCCGGCTGGTCAAATTCCATCACCACCTTTTCGGTAGCCGGACTGGCTGTATTGTCGGAGGCTTTGTTCACCTTGAATTCCGCTACTACACTCTTGTGGTTCAAATTCTTACCGGGGTTCGGCACCGGAGCGCTGTAGTAGAGATAAAATTTGCCATTGCTTTTGAACTGGGGATGAAAAGCCATGCCCAGCAGGCCGCGTTCGTCGTAAGCGGGGTTGATCTTCACCAGCTTGTTGCTGACATCGATGAACGGTGTGGGCAGGAGCTGGCCGTTCTGTATCACCCAAACCTTCCCTTCCTTCTGCACAATGAACTGCCGGTTGGAGCCATCACCGGGAACAGCGAGTCCAACGGGGGACAATATCTTGTCCGTCACCAGCTGCAGTTTTACTTTCACGGCCTGGGGGGCGTCTTCGTCCGGACCCGCTGCCCTGCAAACGGAGAACGACAGTAATGTGCCTAACAATAATAGATTACCTAGTTTCATACATTAATGGAATTTTACAAGTCATAAAAATAAGCATCCGCACGATACAAAATGATAAAAAGTTGATGCGTGAGGATGACGGATATATTTTATTTTTGAGCAGCCATAAAACTATCAGATTGGACGACGTTGCACTTCCAAAGAACGATCCTTATGCATCGTTACGGTATAGAGAATTCAAATATTTCCTGGTCATCCGTTTTGCCCTGATCTTTGCGCTTGCCATGCAGTTTTCCATAGTAGAGTGGAAAGTATATGTGCTTACCAGAAACCCCCTCAACCTCGGGCTTATCGGTCTCGCCGAATTCTTCCCGGCCGTTGGCCTCGCGCTCTTTGCGGGCAATATCGTGGATAAATATGAAAAAAGAGGAATGGTGCTGAAATGCATCGTCAGTTATCTTTTTACCGGGGCAGGGCTTTTCCTGCTAACCTGGGACACCCTCACCACAGGGATCCCTACCAATACCATCGTACTGCTGATCTACTTCTTCGTGTTCTGCGGCGGGATTATCCGGGCCTTCACCAGTCCGTCCAACTTCACGCTCCTCTCCCTCCTCGTTCCCCGAGAACTTTACGCCAACGCTACCACCTGGAGCACTTCCGCCTGGCAGATCGGCGCTATTGCGGGACCGGCCCTGGGCGGGCTATGCATTGCCTGGCTGGGCGTACACTGGTCCATGCTCCTCGTCATCGGTTTTGTGCTCATCGCGCTGTGCTGTATCCTGCAGATCAGCGTGAAGCCTGTTCATTACAGGGAGATCGGGGAAACCGTGAAGGAACGGCTGCTCAAGGGGATCCGTTTTGTGTGGGATACCAAGGTACTGCTGAATGCGATGGCGCTGGACATGTTTGCGGTATTGTTCGGCGGCTCTGTAGCCATGATGACCATCTATGCGAATGACATCCTGCATGTTGGTCCGGCGGGGTTCGGGATGATGCGTGCCGCTCCGGCGGTAGGTTCTTTCCTTACGCTCGTCACGCTGGCCTACAAGCCCATCGTTACCCGGCCGGGAATGAAACTCCTCGCAGCCGTATTTGGCTTCGGGCTAAGCATCATCCTCTTCGGCCTGTCTGAGAACTTTATCCTTTCCATCGCTGCCTTGTTCGCCAGCGGCATGCTGGACGGTATCAGCGTGATCATCCGGCAGACCATCCTCCAGTTGAAAACCCCTGACGACATGCGCGGACGGGTATCTTCCGTAAGTTCCATTTTCATCGGTTCCTCCAATGAGCTGGGCTCCTTCGAAAGCGGTGTGGCGGCGAAAATCATGGGGCCGGTGACTTCCGTGGTCTTTGGCGGATGCATGACGCTGGGCGTGGTGATCACCACTTATCTCATTTCCCCCGCCATGCGCAAGCTGGATCTCAAGGCGTGATCATCCCCTTTAACCGCTCCAGCACGTAATAAACAGCGGGACAAATCGTGGAATTCAGCAACGTCGTATTCGGTCTTTTGAAAAATTCATCACTGTCGGTATACGGATAATTCCGGCAATCCCCCGGCCGCACTTCATAGATGCTGCAGTAGTTATCCGTGCCGAGAAAGGGGCAGGGACTGCGTTTCACGACATAATCCCCGTCTTCATCCAGGCGCAGGTAAGTTTCGATGAAAACAGATTCCCGGAGGTTGAGGTGTTTGGAGACGCGTTTGATATCCGGGGTTTTGAAACGGGGGCTGATCGTTTTGCAGCAACCGGCGCACTGCAGGCAATCGATCTTTGAAAAAGCCTCCTCATGCAGGTCCGGCAGATGGCGTTCCGCTCCTTTCCCTTTTTTGGTTTGCATCTTTTGCAGGAACTGTTTGTACGATTTCTGCTGCTCTTTCGCTTTCTTCTCCCAGTCGGAGAGTATATCAGACATTGCCGTAAATTTTCGCAAAAGTAGTTCAATTCCCCAAGATGAAAATTCCATGACAATTCCCTTGCATTCTTCCGGGTGAATATCAGCGCAATTTCCCTACTGGCGTGGAGGTTTGGCCATTGCTGAAAAACATCATAGCTTTGCGCATTCTTTTCTTAAATACCTGCTTACATTATGAATATTTTGGATGCATTTAAACATTCCTTCAAGGGACGCCACATTGGTCCTAATGAAGCGGAGACGGGCGAAATGCTTAAAAAGATCGGCATTGGCTCATTAGATGAACTGATAGGGAAAACGGTGCCTGCGGCCATTCGCATGAAAGATGATCTGGACATTCCCGAAGCTGTCAGCGAGTTTGACTATCTGAGCCAGCTGAAAGATATCTCCTTACAGAACAAAGTATTCAAAAATTATATTGGTCAGGGTTACTACGATACCATCACGCCCAGTGTGATCTTGCGGAACATTTTCGAGAACCCGGGATGGTATACCCAGTACACGCCGTACCAGGCGGAGATCTCCCAGGGCCGCCTCGAAAGCCTGCTGAATTTCCAGACCATGGTGAGCGATCTCACCGACCTGCCCATTGCCAACGCCTCCCTGCTGGATGAAGCCACCGCGGCTGCGGAAGCGATGACCATGTTCTTCAATGCCCTGAACAAAGATCACGATCATATCACCCGCGGCAAGTTCTTCATCGACGAACGGCTGTTCCCGCAAACGAAAGATGTAGTGCTTACCCGCGCACAACCCCTGCACATCGAAGTGGTGACCGGCGATTTTGCGACCGCAGCGATCACCTCCGAATACTTCGGTGCATTGGTGCAATATCCTGATGCCGAAGGAAGCGTTGCGGACTATCGCGCATTCATTGAGAAAGTACATGCCGCCGGCGCATACGTAGCCATGGCTACCGATCTGCTGGCACTCACCCTCCTCACGCCTCCGGGAGAACTGGGCGCAGATGCCGCTGTAGGCAACGCGCAGCGCTTCGGGGTACCATTAGGCTTCGGAGGCCCGCATGCCGCTTTCTTTGCTACTAAAGATGAGTTCAAACGCGCCATCCCCGGCCGTATCATCGGTGTGAGCATCGATGCGCAGAATCAGCGCGCATTGCGTATGGCGCTGCAAACCCGCGAACAGCATATCAAACGTGAAAAAGCGACTTCCAATATCTGTACCGCACAAGCGCTGCTGGCCAATATGGCTGCAATGTATGCAGTGTACCATGGGCCGGAGGGGCTGAAAAACATCGCCCTGAAAACCACCCTGCTCACGTCTGCCCTCGCCGGCAAGCTGAAAGCAGCGGGTATCAAACTGCGCAACACCCATCATTTCGATACGATCACCATCGAAGCGGACGCCCAGGCGATCCACGCGAAAGCGCAGACTGCCGGCATCAACTTCCGCCAGATTAATGCACAACAGCTGGGTATCTCCCTTGACGAAACCACTTCCCTGGCCGATGTGAACACCATTCTCGCTGTTTTCGGCGCGGGCAGCATCACCGAAGCAGAAGTATTGAAGGCTTCCAGTGGCGTCCCTGCTGCATTGCAACGCACTTCTGCTTACCTGCTGCATCCGGTGTTCAACACCCATCACAGCGAAACGGAAATGATGCGGTATATCAAAATGCTCGAGAATAAAGACCTTTCACTCAATACCTCCATGATCTCCCTCGGGTCCTGCACCATGAAGCTGAACGCGGCTTCTGAAATGATCCCCCTGAGCTGGAACCACTGGAGCAAGATGCATCCCTTCGCGCCGCTCACCCAAACAGGCGGCTATCAACAGATGGTGAAAGAGCTGGGCGAATACCTCTGCAGGATCACCGCGTTTGACGCCTGCAGCCTGCAGCCGAACTCCGGCGCACAGGGCGAATACGCAGGGTTGCTGACCATCCGGGGATATCATGAAAGCCGTGGGGAAGGGCATCGCAACGTGATCCTCATCCCTATTTCCGCACACGGCACCAACCCTGCCAGCGCAGTGATGGTGGGTTACAAAGTGGTGATCGTGAAAGCGCTGGAGAATGGTTATATCGATGTGGCAGACCTGAAAGCGAAAGCAGAACAATATAAAGATAACCTGGCCGGTGTGATGATCACCTATCCTTCTACCTACGGAGTGTATGAGGAAAGTGTGAAAGACATCTGCAACATCATCCATGAGAACGGCGGACAGGTATATATGGATGGTGCGAATATGAACGCACAGGTTGGATTGACCGCACCCGGACTCATCGGTGCGGACGTTTGCCATCTGAACCTGCACAAAACATTCGCCATTCCGCACGGCGGCGGTGGTCCCGGCATGGGCCCCATCTGCGCGGCCAAACACCTCGCTCCTTTCCTTCCTTCCCATGTGGCATTGCAGGCTTCCAATAACGGCAGCAGGCAGGCGCACGCAGTATCCGCAGCGCCTTATGGCAGTGCGAGCATCCTGCTGATCTCCTATGCTTACATCCGCATGCTGGGCCGCGACGGCGTACGCAAGGCTACTGAATATGCCATCCTTAACGCCAACTATATGAAGGCAAGGCTGGACAAGGCTTACGATATCCTTTACACCGGCGTGAGCGGTACCTGCGCCCACGAATTCATTGTGGACCTCCGTCCGTTCAAACAAACTGCCGGAGTAGAAGCGGAAGATGTGGCCAAACGTTTGATGGACTACGGTTTCCACGCTCCTACCCTGAGCTTCCCGGTACCGGGCACCATCATGATCGAGCCGACGGAATCTGAGGATAAAGCGGAACTGGACCGTTTCTGCGATGCATTGCTGGCCATCCGTGAAGAGATACGCGCTATCGAAGAAGGAAAAGCTGACAAGGCAGATAACGTACTGAAACATGCTCCGCATACACAGGCTGTGATCACGGCGGATGAATGGACCCGTCCATATACCCGCCAGCAGGCAGCTTTCCCGCTGGAATATGTGAAGCTGAACAAATTCTGGCCGTCTGTAAGCCGTGTGAACAACACCTTCGGTGACCGGAACCTGATCTGCACCTGCGAACCTGCCAGCGCTTACGCAGAAGCTGAAGCCTGATCTTTTATAACGTAGATGTATATACGCAGCGGCCTTCCCGGGCCGCTGCTTTTTTTATATATTATCCCTGTCAGATATCCTCGACAAGAAAAATACCGGTCCGATTCCTTTCATCCCCTTATTTCATCCTTTCATAACAGAAATAACTACTAAATTCGTTTTTCTACGAACATTTCGTATTTTGCTCCACAAACCAAATTCCGCCAATGAAACGAATTGTAATTTTCTCTTTATTCATCTTACTGAGCCTGTATTCCCGGGCACAGCAGAAAACCGAGCTGAGAGGCACCGTGGCTGACTCCTCGTCCAAAGAACACCTTGAAATGGCTACGGTGACTGTTCAGGATAGTAAAGACAGCAGCCTGATCACCTATACCCTTACCAACAGGCAGGGTGAGTTCAAATTAACAGGTCTCCCCGCCAACAAGCCCGTGCGTTTGCTCGTTTCCTATACCGGCTACAAAACTTATATCCGCACCCTCGGTACCGACCGCCCCACGGATATAGGCAGGATCATCCTCGCACCAACCGCCAAAGAGCTGAATACTTTTGAAGTTGCCGGAAACCGGCCGCCGGTAGCCATTCGCTCGGATACCATCGAGTTCAATGCCTCCTCCTTCAAAACCAAACCCAATGCCGTGGTGGAAGACCTGCTGAAGAAACTGCCGGGCGTGGATATTGACGATGAAGGGAATATTACCGTGAATGGTAAAAAAGTGACGAGGATACTGGTGGATGGCAAGGAATTCTTCAGCGGAGACCCCAAACTGGCTACCAAACATCTGCCTACCAATATCATCGACAAAGTGCAGGTGGTAGATACCAAAACCAAGCAGGAAGCGAAAATGGGCATACAGAAAGATGGGGAAGACAGAACCATCAACCTGACGCTGAAAGAAGACAAGAAGAGAGGACTGTTCGGGAAACTGTCAGCCGGCGGCGGTACGGATCAACGCTTTGAGCTGAGCGGCATGTTGAATGCTTTCAATAAATCAAGGCAATTGAGCATCTTATCGTCTTCCAACAACCTGAACAAAATGTCGTTCACGATGAGTGAACTGGCATCTGCCGCCGAAAGAAAAGGCGGAATGTCGATGTCGGTTTCATCAGATGGTGCCATGTCTGTAAACGGCATTTCCTTCAGCGGAGGTGGAGAAGGCGTCCGTACCGCTACGATGGCCGGTTATAACTATAACGACCAATGGGGAACGGATGTAAGCGTGAATAACAGCTATTTCTTTAACAATACAGATGCCCGCTTTCGTACCGTGAACAACCGCAAACGGCTGATCGATAACAGCACCATCCTCGGTACACGCGAAGGATACAACAACAATGCCAGCCATCGTGTGAACTTCGGTTTTGATATCGCGCTGGACTCCCTCACCCAACTGAACATCAACCCTGCCTTCGAACACACCAACCAAAGCTCGAACACCACCGGCAACGAGTCTACCCGGGACGAGAACGGGTTGCTCGTCAATACGAACAAAACCGCGAACCGGTCCAACGGTAAACGCAATAATTTCAGCAACGGGATCGCCCTCACCAGGATGCTGAACAAGAAAGGCAGAAGCATTGGCTTCAATTTCTCCAATTCTTATAGCGAACAGAACGGGTACGCCTTCAACCTCTCTGACCGCGACTTCTATAAGAACGAAATGGTGGATTCCGCCGTAAGCACCAACCAGCGCAATACTTCAGACAACAAAACGGAGACTTACCGCGTCTTCTTCTCTTATGTTGAACCGCTGAGCAAAACCTGGAAAATGAACCTGAACTATACGTTCAATTACAGCATCAACCGTGCGGAACGCAGAACGTTCAATTACGATCCTGCTACAAAGGATTATACGGAGCTGGACAGTACTTATACCAATAAGTTCAGAACAACCAATGTTTCTCAGCTGCCCAGCATCACGTTCAATTACAACAGCAAGAACAAAAAATGGAACGCTACCCTCGGCGGCGGGTTGAACCTGAATGTGCTCGATAATCACATTTATACGACCAATACTACTTTACGGCAATACCAGACAAACTTTCAACCCAATTCCCGTGTCTCTTACCGGCTGAAGAACAATGGTAATCTTTCCTTCAACTACAGCGGTTACATGCAGCAACCCACCTTGGATCAGCTGCAACCGCTCCGTGATAACACCAATACGCTGAACGAACGTATCGGCAACCCGGACCTGAAGCCTTCTTTCTCCCAGAACTTCCGCCTCGGATACGACCGTTTTGCGATGACAGGTTTCGGTATATTTTCCGGCATCGGTATTTCACCGGTACTGAACCGCATCACCACTGTCACCAAAGTGAACGCACAGGGCGGGCAAACCACGCAATATGTGAACGTTGGCGGTACTTATTCTATGAATGCCAATCTGAGCATCAGCAAGAGCAAGAAAGCAAAAGACTATCAATGGCGGGCGAATGGCGGTCTTTTTGCCAACGCCAACAGGAGCTACAACTATTCCACGATGGGCAATCCCAAAGGAGACACTACGCTGCGCAAGAATCTGAGCATGACGTGGATGCTGGCCCCCTCCTTCAACTTTAGCTATGCCTATAAAGAATTGTTCGACCTGGGCTTCTCTTACCGCACATCTTATAACGACGTAAAAAATACGCCTTCCACGGGCCTTCAAAGCAGTTATTACACCCATCGCGCCAACCTTGGCACCACTGTTTACTGGCCCGGAAATTTCTCCTGGGATAATGATGTGGCCTATAGCTATAACAGTCGCACCTCTCCCGGCTTCAAGAAAGGCGTGATGTTATGGAACATGGGACTGGCTTATGATTTCTTCAAGGACAAGCACGCGCAGGTGAAGCTTTCCGCATATGATCTGCTTCGCCAGAACACGAGTGTTCGCCGCAGCATCACAGAACTGTACATTGATGATTACCAGACGGACATTGTGGAGCAGTACTTTATGCTCACCTTCACCTATAACATCAGCAAGTTTGGTGCGAAAGGAAAGTCCAGCCGCAGGATTGACGGGGGACGAGGTGGCGGAGGAGGGATTTTTATATTTTGATGAAGATCCTATAAAGAAAGGAAAGGGCTGGCCCTAAAGCCAGCCCTTTTTGTAATTTGTCGGGGTGATTGGGTAATAAAGAGGAATGTTGATCTCACTACACGTTCCGTTCTATGGCCTTGGTTCACTATGGGAAAAAATCAGCGGCTTCACATTGTAAACAGGTTTTTTTATCTCAATATTGAAGCCATCACTAACCAGAGATATGAATTCCTTCATAGGAACTTCCTGATGTTCGCAATTCCCAAAAGGAAACATAATGATCGGCAACAGAAAACAGAAAGAAGCACTATTCTTCAAACCAAAATATTTACTTGCAAAGTCTTTTTTATTTATTTTTTCAAGACAGCGTTTCACCTCCCTTTTAAGTGGTTCTGGAAAATTGGCAGAGTAGACTAAATTGGCATCAATTGCATTGTTCTTTACCGATACCACTACCGCACCGGCAAATGTTGTACAACTGGGCATTTCCCGTGGCGCCCTGAATGCATCCGATAATAGTTTAAATAGTCCGTCCTTGCCACTTAACTGCTGTCCCACTGACAAAGAGGGAGTGAGTATAAACATTACAAATACCAGGCAGCGAATAAGGTTTTTCATATTATTTGCATTTTGTTCCGGAAATTCCGTTTTTATAATCATTATTTGCTTGCAGAATTCTGTTTGCTTCCGCCGGTGCATCTACCACAAGCCTGGACCAGGAATATGACTCATGTACCCCTCCCCATGCAAGCGCCACTGCATCGTCTCTTGATAAAGTGGAATAGATTTCCTGCAAACCATCTGCCATTTTATCAATATAAAAAAGTCCCATGTTATTGTGGTCGATGTCAATATACTTCTGTTTGTTCGCTGATGTTGCCATGAAGTATGCATGAAGTATCTCATGAAGTATAGTAGCCGCTACATATTCCTTCGAGGCGCCAAACTGCGTAATTAATTTTTTGTTCAGCGTAACATCCATATACCACTGGGTAGGACCAGTACCACTAGTTATGCTATTCACATCAGTAGTCCCGTCAATTCCACTGGACAGACTATCTTCCCCAAATCGTATGTGCAAGTTCCCCGGTTTATCGAAAATATCACAAAGTATTTTAGTAATACTGTTCTGTAATCCTCCTTGATTTACGTTATGCATGACGTTAATAAAGCACGGGGATACCAGATCACTGGTAAAGATATCCTGTACTATATATGGCGTGGATGTAGTGGTCACAGTAGTACTTCCTCCTCCACATTCAAAACAATCCCCGGGCGCATCCGGATCATAGGGCCGGTCTGATGCCTGATCAGGGGTAGAAATACAAGTGACAGTAGTAGTTGAATAAAGATAAGTCCATTCGGAACACTTGTCTCCAATACAAACCTGTTGATAATAATCAGTAGTGACAGTAATACATTCAAGCCTGGCATTTTCTGATTCCCGAGGCAGTGGCTTTCGTATCCGTTGTGTTACTCTTCCTCCTTTGTAGCCATAACCCTCATATAGACTTCCCTTGATATCGGTGTAGTGTATATATCCTGTAAACCCAGCGGGTAGTTTGGCAAAGCTCACTTTGGAAACATCGGCTCCTGACGATGCATCTTCTGAGACCCTCATCACAAAGTATTTAAAACTACCTCCATCCCAATACATCAGGAGTTTGGAATAGGTACACATGCTGTTCTTTGTTACTGCCTGTCGATAGCCATCCGAATTGCTGATCCTTGCCTGAATCTGACCTTCCGTCATGACAGGAACCTCAAGATACTTTTTCCCATTTTTTCTCCAGATAATACTGGCGTTGGTCCAATCAACAGTTCCAGTCAGGTCCCTGGCAGCTTTACTTTCCGCGAACCAGGTTTTGGCCGAATCCAGAAATGTTTTTTGGGGTTTCCCGGATCCGGCATCTCCTTTCTGACAACTTACAAATACACCAAACAAGCAGATGAAAAACAAGGCAGGCCCTGCATCGGTAAATCTTCTACACGAGATGGTGGTTAAACAATTTTTCATAACTGATTAGATAACATTATACATGCAGATCACGGGTTAACAACCGGTAAATGCTGCTTCTCGATTTTATAGTACGGGATACTTTAAGTGAAGATAAGCGGTTTTAGACGAAAAAATATCACAGTGGTTATATCCTGCTTTACAAATACCTCTCCTTCACAATACGCATGTGATGCAAGCTGTGTCCAATAATCACATAACCCAGGCTGCGCACACTCATCCGGGTATTGCTGGCCGTTCCGCTACGGAGTAATTCATCTTCATCCAGTGAAAGGAACAGATGCTCGGATGCACTGCGGACCATCTGGAATTCTTCGATCATGTCCGTCCATTTCCGATGCTCCACGTTGGCCACTTCAGCATAATCATTCTCTTCGAAACCCGGCAACGGCGTTTCATCAAGGCGGGCAAAGCGCAACGCACGGTAAGCGAAGATCCTTTCCGCATCTATGATATGTTGCAACACCTGTTTGATCGTCCATTTTCCCGGAGCATAGGCGTAGTTCAGTTTCTTTTCGGGGAGATGATCCAGGAATTCGAGCACTACTGCTGTCTGGCTGGTAAAAGCCGATGCGATGTCATTTTCCGGTACGAGGCTGATGTAACGGTGGTAATATTCGCCGTATTCCTGTGGAGAGGGTCTTGCCATGGACAGTTATTTTAAAGGGAAGATAGCCAAAATCTCGCCATCTGCGACAGATCGCTTATATTTATCCTGAAAACCTCATTAACAAAAAGACATGAAAAAAGGACTATTCCTGTCGCTCATCCTGCTTGCCACGCTTGGCGCTTACGCTCAGATCAATGCTGATTCACTCTGGATACGGGAGCATTATACCAAAAAAGAAGTCATGATACCCATGCGGGACGGTACACGGCTGTTTACGGCTGTTTATACGCCAACAGACCGCACGGAAAAACATCCCATCCTCATGACGCGCACGCCCTATTCTGCCGCGCCCTACGGGGAAAACAAATTCGTGCCTTTTTATACCCGGTATGTCAATCATTATCTCCGCGAAGGCTACATCATCGTGATACAGGATGTGCGCGGCAGATGGATGAGCGAAGGTGAGTTCGTGAACGTGCGTCCTTTCAATCCGGATAAAAAAACGAATAAAGATATTGATGAAGCAAGCGATACCTATGACACGATCGACTGGCTGGTGAAGAATGTAGAAGGCAATAACGGGAAGGCCGGTGTGTTCGGCATTTCCTATCCCGGCTTCTATTCCACCATGGCGGCCCTGAGCGGGCATCCCGCGCTGAAAGCCGTGAGCCCTCAGGCCCCGGTGACCGACTGGTTCATGGGAGACGATTTCCATCACAATGGCGCGTTCTTTATCATGGATGCTTTCGCATTCTACAGCGGTTTCGGGAAACCCCGTCCCAAACCCACCACCGTTGGACCTTCCGATTTTAATTACCCTTCAAAGGACAATTACAAATTCTATCTCGAAGCCGGTTCTCTCCGGCACATCGCGCAACTGATGGGAGACAGCATCGCTTTCTGGAAAGACCTTTATGCGCATCCCAACTATGACACCTGGTGGAAAGCGCGGAACATCCGCAACTTCCTGAAAAACGTACAGCCGGCAATGTTAGTGGTAGGCGGTACCTTCGATGCGGAAGACTGCTTCGGCGCATGGAATACCTACAAAGCCATTGAATCGCAAAACAAAGGAACAGACAACCGGATCGTGATGGGCCCCTGGTATCATGGGCAATGGGCTTCACCGGATGGTACCTACCTTGGTAATGTACGCTTCGGCAGTAACACGGCGGACTGGTATCAGCAAAATATAGAGATACCCTTCTTCGATTATCACCTGAAAGGCAAAGGCCAGGCACCTGACATCGCAGAAGCCACCGTTTTCTTTACCGGTGAAAACGACTGGAAAAAGCTTCCCTCCTGGCCTCCGGCTGATGTACAACCCCGTTCTCTTTACCTGCATGAGAAAGGTGGTCTTAGTATTGCGAAACCTGCAGCAGGAAATTCCTTCTCCGAATATACCAGCGATCCTGCCAAACCGGTGCCCTACACGGAAGATGTACACCATACCCGCACCATCAGCTATATGACGGACGATCAGCGGTTTGCCGCCAGAAGACCGGATGTACTGGTATTCCAGACGGAAGTGCTGCAGGATGATTGCACGCTGGCTGGTCCCGTTACCGCAGACCTGGTAGTGAGCTCCAGCACCACAGACGCTGATTTTGTAGTGAAACTGATCGATGTGTTCCCGGATGATTTCAGCTACGGGGATGCTGCGACAGCCACTGCACATCGCCGCTACAACTCCGTCGCTTACCCGATGGGGGGCTATCAGATGCTGGTGCGCGGCGAGATCATGCGCGGAAAATTCCGCAACAGTTTTGAAAAACCGGTCCCCTTCGTGCCCGGCCAACCGGCGAAAGTGAAGTTCACCCTGCCGGATGTGGCGCATACTTTCAAAAAAGGCCACCGCCTTATGATACAGATACAAAGCAGCTGGTTCCCGCTGGCAGACCGGAACCCGCAACAGTTCCTGGATATTTATCATGCGGAGAACAAAGACTTTATCAAGGCCAATATCAGGATCTATCACGATGCGGCGCATCCGTCGCAGATCATCCTGCCGGTCATACCCTGATCTGATTCCACCACGCTAAACTATACGCATATGAAACTTTTATTTTCCACCCTCCTCCTGCTGCTATCGCAATTCAGTTTTGCACAGAAGGAGCTCACCGGCGCCTGGCAGCTGGTTCCCGCGGGGGCCAATCCACAAACCGTCAGGATCATCGAAGACGGGTATTTTATGCAAACCATGTTCGATGATGTCAATAAACGATTCATGTACACCCTCGGCGGAAAACTCTCCGCCGATGCAGGTAAACTGACGGAAACGATTGAATTCAACACGGCGGACAAAATGCAGGTGGGCAGCACGAATACCTGCAGCTATAAGGTGAACAAAAACAAACTCAACATCTCCTGCAACGGCATAACAAGCTACTGGCAACGGATGGACGAAGGCACAACTCCATTAGCAGGTACCTGGCGCATCACGGCCAGGGAAAACAACGGGGAAATGCAACCCATGAAGCCCGGTCCGCGTAAAACCCTCAAGATCCTTTCCGGTACCCGTTTCCAATGGGCGGCGATCAATACGGAAACGAAAGAGTTCTTCGGGACAGGGGGCGGAACCTACACCTTCAAAAACGGGAAGTATACAGAAACGATTGGCTTCTTCTCGCGGGACAGTACGCGGGTGGGTATGAGCCTCATATTCGACGGCAAAGTAACCGGCAAACAGTGGCACCATAGCGGCAAAAGCTCCAAAGGCGACCCGATCAGCGAAATGTGGACCCGGATTGAATAATGTTACTATATTGCAGTTCTAATTTTTCAGAAATCCGTTCTATGCTTAAAAAATGCCTGTTTATCAGCGCCCTCGGGATGCTGACCCTACACACCGCCTATAGCCAGAAAAAAACCAAGGCCGCACCGGCTCCGGCTAAAACTTTACACACCACCCTGGATTCCGTAAGCTACGCGATCGGGAACGACCTCGGCCAGATGCTCAAAAGCCAGGGCCTGGATACCCTGAACATGAAACTGCTCTTTGCCGCCATCCAGGATCAATACTCCGGTAAAAAGCCCCTCATCACCGCAGAACAAGGAACTATGAGCGTAAGTCAATATTTGCAGAAGATCAAAGCGGAAAAAGCCGCAAAGAACAAAGCCGCAGGAGAACAATTCCTCGCCAAAAACAAAACCAAACCGGGTGTGGTAACGCTGCCAAGCGGACTGCAATACCAGGTGATCAAGGAAGGAATCGGCCCCAAGCCTACCCTGCAGGATAAAGTAAAAGTACATTACCACGGCATGCTGATCGATGGTACTACCTTCGACAGTTCCATAGACCGCGGCGAACCCATCACTTTACCGATCACCGGTGTGATCAAAGGCTGGACGGAAGCCCTCCAGCTGATGCCCGTCGGTTCCAAATGGAAACTCTTCATCCCCGCCGAACTGGCTTATGGCGATCGCCAGGCTGGTGCGAAGATCACACCGGGCAGCACACTGGTGTTTGATGTGGAGTTACTGGAGATTGTACCTGCCACACAGCAATAAATTCTTTACCGGACATAAAAAAAAGTGATCCTTTCTCAAGGATCACTTTTTTTTATGCAAAATAGGTTCGGCCAACTACTTCCACACCCTCGGTGCCCTCATTTCCAGCAGCATGAAATCGGCCAATACCATGGCAGTAATAGCTTCCAGCACTACCGGTACACGCAGGGCTATACAAAGGTCATGGCGACCTTTCACAGAAAATGTTTCCACTTTCCCGCTCGCCACATTCAATGTTTGTTGCTCTTTAGGCGTGCTGGATGTAGGTTTCACCGCCACACGGAACACCAGCTGGTTCCCGTTGGTGATGCCGCCTACTACCCCGCCGGCGTTATTGGTAGCGGTTTTTCCGCTGGCGTCGATGATCGGATCGTTGTGTTCGAGTCCTTTCATTTTTGCGGCGGCAAAACCGGCGCCGAACTCAACGCCTTTAATAGCCGGGATGGCAAAGGCAGCGTGCGCGATATTGGATTCCACGGAATCAAAGAAAGGTTCTCCCAATCCGATCGGCAATCCATCTACCGTACATTCTACAATACCGCCTACAGAATCTTTCGCGGCGATAGCGGCTGCCAGCCCTTCTTCAGGATCAGCATAACCACCCACTTCTTTGAGCGAGGCTTTCACCTGTATCTTATCCCCCAATATCTTTTTCGCGATCACGCCCGCCGCTACGAGATTGAGCGTCAAACGGCCGCTGAAGTGGCCGCCGCCGCGGTAATCTTCAAACCCGCCGAACTTTTGCGTGGCTACAAAATCGGCATGCCCGGGGCGGGGGAATTCGCGGAGCTTAGCATAGTCCGCACTGCGGGTATTGTTGTTCTCAAAAAAGATCGTGATGGGCGCACCGGTGGTATGATCGTTGAACACACCGGATTTCAGGAAAGGCAGGTCTTCTTCCTTGCGGGGCGTAGTCCCTTTAGCACCGGCTTTCCGGCGTTCCAGGTCCGGCAGAAAATCTTCCTGCTTCAACGGAATGCCCGCCGGCACCCCGTCGATATTCACGCCTACACTTTCTCCATGCGATTCCCCAAAAACATTGACCCTGAATATTCTCCCAAAACTGTTCATACTGTTATTTTTCTGATGAATGTGCCAGACCGATCCGTTCTACCTTACCGCCCAGTTGCTCCAGGTGGTCGTAAAATTCGGGGTAGGACTTGTTGATCGCTTCGGCATTTTCAATAGTTACCGGTCCGTCTGCCGTCAAAGCCGCTACTGCACAAGCCATCGCAATGCGGTGATCGTTGTGGGAATACACTTCGGTACCTTTGATGCCAGTTCCGCCATGTATCCGCATCTCATCACCATCCAGTTCAATACGGATCCCCATTTTTCCAAACTCCTGCTGCAGGGTAATACCGCGGTCGCTTTCCTTATGCGCCAGGCGGCTTACGCCTTTGATCTTCGTAACCCCTTTACAGTTGGCGGCAAGCGCTACCAATGGCGGGAACAGGTCAGGGCAATCCGTAGCGTCCATTTCAAACGCCTTCAGATCGCTCTTGCCCACGATGATCGTGAACATACCAGGCAATATTTCAGCACCGGCCTTTTCCAGCGCTTCCATGATCGCTTTATCCGACTGTGCGGAATGCGTGTTCAGATGATGCACTTCCGCTTTACCCGCAATGGCTGCCGCTACAAGCAGAAAAGCCGCTCCGCTCCAGTCGCCTTCCACGGTATACTCCACCGGTTTGTACGCCTGTTTCTTTTCGAAATGGAACACTTCAAAATTCTCCTGCCTTACTTTCACCCCGAAAAGTTCCATGAGCTGTAACGTAAGGGCGATATAAGGTTTGCTTTTCAGGTCCTTTACCGTGATGGACGCTTTTTCTGCCACCGCGCCAAAAGCCATGAGCAGGCCGGTCAGGAATTGGGAGGAAAGTGAACCGTCTATCGTGATGTTCCTGGCCTGCAGGGGACCTTTGATCTCCAGCGGCAGTTTACCACCCTGACTCTTGATCTGTACCCCCAGTTGCGGCAGTACTTCCTCGAAGAAATGCATGGGGCGTGTTACCAGGCTCCCATGACCATTGATCGTGATCGGTTGTTCGGCCAGTGCGGCGATGGGTGTGAACATGCGGATACCCAAGCCGGATTCTCCGCAGTTGATCTCATCGTAAAAAGGCTGCACGCCCTTACCGGTGATGAGGATGTCATTACCCTCCCGTTTTACCATTGCGCCAAGGTTCTCTGCCACTTCGAGCGCAGCGATACAGTCATTGCTCAGGCCGGGATTATGGATGATAGTGGTCCCCTTTGCCATCAAAGCCGCCGCTACCGCACGTTGCATCGCGCTCTTGGAGGGATTGGCCGTAACGGAGCCTCTGATGACAGCAGGTGATACGATAACTTGCATCTTTATTGAATTCACAATTCTTGTAAAATTTGTTTCAGCTCATCCAGCGGGATGGGTTGCGTGGTAGCTTTACCGATCTCTGTCAGCAGCACGAAATGGATACTGTCCCTTTCGCGCTTTTTGTCCAGCCTGAAAATGTTAAACACTTCATTCCTGTCTGACGTCATGGTCACCGGCAAATGGTAATCATTGATCAAACGGATCAGGCGGTTGGTTTGTTCGGATGGCAGCTTGATTATTTTTTCGGAGATCTTAGCAGCTGCTACCATTCCGATGGCCACCGCTTTCCCGTGTGCAATGTTCTCCAGCTTTTCCACTGCATGCCCCAGCGTATGGCCGAAATTCAGCCATCGCCGTACACCGCTTTCAAATTCATCTTCCAGTACGAATTTCGTTTTGATATCCACAGAACGCTCCACGAGATATTGCAATACGCTTACATCCTGCGCCAGCGCTTTTTCTTTATTCTCCTCCAGGTATGCAAACAAGCTTGCATCGTAAATGCAGGCATATTTGATGATTTCTGCAAACCCGTTACACCACTCGCTTTCCGGCATGGTCAGCGGAAGGGCGTAATCGAAGAGGATGAATTCGGGCTGACGGATGGTGCCCAGCATATTCTTGTGCATACCGTGGCTCACGCCGTTCTTGCCGCCGATGGAAGCGTCTACCTGTGCCAGCAACGTAGTCGGCACAAAACCGAAAGGAATACCACGCATGTAAATGCTGGCCGCAAAGCCGGTGATATCCGTCAACATACCGCCACCAATACCTACCAGCATGGTTTTGCGGTCTGCCTCCAGCTCTATCAGTCCGTCGATGATCTGTTCCATCACCTCCATGTTCTTGTGCTCTTCCCCATCCGGCACTACCAGTTTTTTCCAGCCCTGTAACTGATCTGCGTAATGCTTGTCCACATTCTCATCCACCAGGAGGATGGTGCGGTCTTTATTTACGTAGTGGCCAAGGTTCGCCAGTTTTTCACCGAGGTAATACCGGGTGCTGGCCTGCTGGAACTGGTGCATTTGTGTGATCATATGTACTGAAAAAATGGCTTATTCGTTATTCATCACTTTGTTCTGACGGTTGATGGACTCCAGGTGCACCGCATCAAAGTATTTCAGGATGAAATCCTTGGTGAGCCCCAGTTTCTCGCCCGCTTTGATGCCTCTGTCCAGTATCTCGTTCCAGCGGTTGGTTTGCAGGATAGTGATGTTATTGTCTTTTTTATATTGACCGATCTTTTCGGCGATCTTCATGCGATTGCCCAGCAGTTGCAGGATTTCGTCGTCGATACCGTTGATCTGGTTACGGAGTTTTTCCAGTGCGGTATTGAATTCCTTCTGATCCGTACGCTCGTGCCTCCAGGTGATATGATCAAGCAGTTCGCCAAATTTTTCCGGTGTGATCTGTTGTTTGGCATCGCTCCAGGCATTGTCCGGATCAACATGCGTTTCGAGCATCAGACCATCGTAATCGAGGTCAATCGCTTCCTGTGCAACGTTCAGCAGGATGTCACGACGACCGCTGATATGGCTCGGATCGCAGATCATCGGTAATTCAGGATGACGGCGTTTCAGCTCGATGGCCAGGTGCCACATCGGCGCGTTGCGGTATTCCGTATTGCCGTAGCTGGAGAAGCCGCGGTGGATAAGACCTACTTTCTCGATGCCTGCTTTCTGGATGCGTTCCACTGCGCCAATCCAGAGCTCCAGATCAGGATTGATCGGGTTCTTGATCAGCACCGGTATTTTCACGCCTTTCAGGGCATCTGCCACATCCTGCACGGAGAAAGGGTTCACGGTAGTACGTGCGCCAATCCAGAGGATGTCTACCCCAAAATGCAGCGCATCTTCCACCTGCTTGGCAGTAGCTACTTCCACGGTAGTGGGCATGCCGGTGAGTTCTTTGGCTTTCTGCAGCCAGGGTAACCCTTTTGCACCAATGCCTTCAAAAGAACCGGGACGGGTACGGGGTTTCCAGATGCCGGCGCGAAGCACGTCCACCTTTCCTGTTTTTGCGAGGGCCAGGGCCGTAGCCAACACCTGCTCTTCCGTTTCTGCGGAGCAGGGGCCTGAGATGATGAGCGGCTTTTTGTCAGAAGCCGGATCGGCGAATTTTGTTTTTGCTAAGATCTGTTCCATTGTATTTGTGACGTATTAAGTTAACGAATTGTGGTTTATTTCAGGATCTTCCTGATCTTGTTACTTTTTTGGATCAGTTTGTAGAATGTTTCGTAATCCTCGTCTTCCAGTAATTTACGCATCTGTTGCAGTTGATGGATGTGTTCATCCAGTACGTCCAGCACATTGTTGCGGTTATCCCGAAAGATGGGCACCCAGGTATCCGGCGAGCTTTTGGCCAGTCGCACGGTAGATTCAAAACCACCGCTGGCCAGTTCAAAGATGCGGCCCTGTTCTTTTTCCTTTTTCAACACTGTAAGCGCCAGGGCGAAAGAAGTGATGTGCGAGATGTGTGAAACATATGCCGTATGCAGATCATGTTCTTCCGCATTCATGTATACCGTGCGCATGTTCAGTTGATCCACAATACCCTCCACCATTTCCAGCGCGTCCTCGTCACTGTTCTTCACATCACAGAGCACCATGGTCTTTTGCGAAAAGAGGTTCTGTATGGCAGCTTCCGGCCCGGAGTATTCCGTGCCGGCCATCGGGTGGGCGGCCACAAAACGGCCTCTTTTGGGATGACCGGCAACGAGCTGCAATATTTTTTGCTTGGTGGATCCTACATCCATGATCACGCGGCCATTCTCCACCTTGTCCAGAATGGAGGGCAGCGTCTTCAGCACGGCATCCACCGGGATGGCCAGTATGATGAGCTCGCTGCGGGTCATGGCGTCCTCGAGGCTGGAACCTTCATCAATGATCTTCAATTCCTTTGCCTTCCGCAGGTTCTCCTCATTGTGATCCACGCCGATGATCCGGTTAGCCACGCCTTTTTCTTTGAGGCTGATGGCCAGTGAGCCACCTATCAATCCAACGCCTACTACGGTTACTATCATATGATTAAACAGTTTGGGGATGCTGAATGGATTGTTTTACCCGGGCGATCGCTTCTGCAAATACCTTTTCATCCCGGCAAAGGCTCACTCTGATATATCCGTTACCGTTAGTACCGAAGATGCTGCCCGGTGTGATGAACACATGGGCTTTCTGCAACACTTCGTCACTCACCGCAAACCCGTCCGCGTACCCTTCGGGTATCTTCGCCCACACGAACATGCCTACCTGTGCAGGATCGTAGCTGCATCCGAGCAGGTTCAGCAGTTCGAACACTTTCCTGCGCCGGCCGCTGTAGATGGTGTTCAGTTCCGCATACCATTCCGGGCCGAGGTTCAAAGCCGCCACGGCTGCCATTTGTACAGGCTGGAACATGCCGGAGTCCATATTGCTTTTGAAGCGCAGTACTTCGTCCAGGAAAGCCGCCTTACCAACGAGCATGCCTACACGCCATCCGGCCATATTGCCGCTCTTGCTCAGCGAGTTCAGTTCCAGCGCTACCTCCATCACTCCCGGCGTAGCCATGAGGCTGGCGGGATGATCGTTGAGGATGAAGCTGTAGGGATTATCGTGGCAAAGCAGGATGTTATGTTTTTTCGCAAAGGCTACCAGCGCTTCGAACGTACCGGCTTTTGCCTGGGCGCCGGTGGGCATGTGCGGGTAGTTCACCCACATAAGCTTCACTTTGCTCAGGTCGCGCTGCTCCAGGGCGGCGAGGTTCGGCTGCCAGTTATTGCCTGCTTCGAGGGAATAGGTAACAGGTGTGGCTCCGCTGAGCTGTACGGCAGAGCGGTAGGTAGGGTAGCCCGGATCCGGGATGAGGGCCTCGTCCCCTTCCTGTAGAAAGGTCATGCAGATGTGCATGATACCTTCCTTGGAACCGATGAGCGGCAGCACTTCCGTATCGGGATGCAGGGGTACATGATAGAAGCGTTTGTACCAGTCAGCGATCGCCTGCCGGAGGGCGGGGATGCCTTTGTAGCCCTGGTAGGCGTGTGTGTCAGGCCGTGCGGCATGCTCGGTGAGGGCTGCCGTTACGGACGGGTGGGGCGGAAGGTCAGGGCTCCCGATCCCCAGGTTGATCACATTCGCGCCCGCTTTGTTCATCTCGTCGATCTCGCGGAGCTTGCGGGAGAAGTAGTACTCCTCTGTATGTTGCAATCTTTTGGCTACCTGTGCTTGCATCGTTTTAAAATATTATATCAAGAGTGCGTTTTGCCTTTCCTGTAAATGCCCAACACCGTCAGGTGTTCGGTGAGCGGGGATATCTTTTCCAGCACGCGGTGGAAATGATCCGGTGATTCAAATTCCATATCCGCGTGGAAATAATAATTCCATTCCTTTGCCGGGATGGGAAAACTCTGGATCTTGCTCAGGTTGATCCCTTCCGCAGCGATCTGAGTGAGTACCCTGGCCAGGCTTCCCTTCTCGTTGGATGTCTGGAAATATACGGAAGATTTGTTGGCATCTTCCGGCGTTTTCATACCATTACGGGAAACAGCCAGGAAACGGGTGTAATTGTTCTTGGCGGTGTGAATGTTGGGAGCGATGATATCCAGCTCGAATATCTCCGCCGCCAGCTTCCCCGCAATCGCCGCCGTTGCCTTCAGTTTCTTCTGGCGCACATGTTTTGCACTGAGGGCCGTATCTTCTGTTTCCACCAGTTTGATATGGGGGTACTGCTCCAGGAAATCCGTGCATTGCAGGAGCGCCATCGGATGGGAATGCACTTCCCGGATATCTTCGATGGTCTGCCCCGGCAACACCATCAGGTGCTGGTTGATCTGTAAGTATACTTCTCCGATCACATGCAGACCAGAGTTCTTCAGCAGACTGTAATTGGGCAGAATGCTGCCGGCAATGGAATTTTCGATGGCCATCAGACCTGCATCTACCGTACCACCTGCCTTTACCTTCCGCACCAGTTCAGGGAAAGAGGCACAAGCCTCGATACTGATCTGTTTGCCGAAATAATTCCGGGCAGCCACCTGGTGAAAACTTCCTTCAAAACCTTGAATCGCGATATGCATATGAATCAATTACGAATTAAGAATGATGGTGAACTACGTTTTATTTTTTCATCCGTAATTAAAAAAGGGCCCCGTGAGCCGGGACCCTTTTTTAGTTCGTTTATGATAAACTGTTACTGCAAAAGAGTCCCTGTTCCTTTACGATAAAAGAAAAAGTAAAAAAAGTACAGGCTAAAGCTCTTTTGTGACATATTTGTTGATCAGATTTCATTTGAAAAGGAAGGGCCCCCTTTTCAGGAGGCCCTTTTGTTAGTGATATTTTTAAACTGCTAGCAAAACGAACCTCCTATTCCTGGTACCAGAAAAAGTAAAAACCATAAAAGTAACCAAAGGCTCGCTGTTGCATTGCTGTTGTTTGCTTGTTGTTGATAGAACAAAAATAAATCAGGATTTCAATTTCTCAAACAGGGACGCTAAAATTTATATATCATCTAACAAATAATCATTCATAATAGAAAATATTCAAAAAACTATCTCCCCAGATAAGATACCGGCATCAAAATGCGTTATTCCCTGCTATAGCAAGTAAAAAAAAGTCCCGCCCTGAGGGCGGGACCGGATTCAAATATCCTTTTATTTGCTTGCCGATTATTAGTGTTTGGTAGAATCAGCTTTGTGCGTAGAATCACCAGCTACGTGAGCGGTAGAGTCACCAGCTACGTGAGTGGTAGAATCATGAGCAGGAGCAGCGGCGTTGATAGCGCTGTCAGCTTTTTTGGCAGAATCTTCAGCGGATTTAGTGCCAGCGCTGTTACAAGCTGCTACGAACATGCCGAGGGCGAGAGCCAGGATACCAACTTTTTTCATTTTTAACGTTTTAAGGTTTTTTTGAAATGAGATTTATACTTTATTCCGGGAATACATAAAAGGTAACCCTGGTTTTTTAAAATTTTTTTTTTGGTACTTTGGGTTACTAAAAGTCGTTAACCGTATTAATAAGTGAATAATCTTTTGCACATAGAAAGGGATCAGGAACTACTGCAGGGATTGGCTGCCAATGACGATAAGTCTCTGGAAACCATCTACTTAGAGAATTTTCCAATGGTTGCCAGAATGGTCCTGCAGAACAATGGATCAACAGACGATGCCAGGGATATTTTCCAGGAAGCGATGATCGTGTTGTATGAAAAGGTGCAGGAAGGGGATTTCATCCTGTCATCCCGCTTAAAAACTTTCCTGTATGCCGTATGCCGCCGCCTGTGGCTGAAAAAGCTGCAGGGAAATAGCTGGCAGGGGCCTATTAACGAGGAAGTGGAAGAGACGACCGCCGTGGAAGACACCCTGGAGGCACATGAGGAGAAGGATCAGCAGTTCAAAAAGATGGAGGCTTCCATGGCCAAAATAGGGGAACCCTGCAAAACCATCCTCGAAGATTATTATATCCACCGCAAGAACATGCAGGAGATTGCGGAGCGTTTCGGGTATACCAATGCCGAGAACGCCAAGAATCAGAAGTATAAATGTCTGATGCGACTAAAGAAACTATTCTTTGCACAAAAATAAAAAGGCCCGGAGGAGGCCATTGTGATGAACGATATACATTTGATACAGGAAATAGAGCGCTACCTCGATGGAGAAATGAGCGTTCCCGAGCGGGAGGCTTTTGAAGCTCTTCGCCGGAACGACCCCGCAATAGACCAACAGGTGACCGAACATCAGCAACTGTTGCAGGAGTTTCGTGCGCATGGCCGGAGAAAAGACTTCCAGCGCAGGATGGACGCCATTCACGCAAAAGCGGAGATCCCTCAGCCCTCCGCCTCTATCCGCAACCTGAGCATCCGCCGCACCTGGCTGAACCTGGCTGCTGCCGCCTGTATCGCACTGCTGACATCCCTGGCTACCATTGCCGTGATGCAAAAAGCCGCCAAAAATTCTTCCACCGCCCAGTATGAGGATGTAAGACGGGTGCTGAACAACATCCAGCGCTCCCAGAACGCCCTCATCCGCGATATCAAAAGCAACAACAAAGGCCCCAGCAACCCGGGAACCTATGGCGGCACCTGTTTCGCCATCTCCCGTAACGGATACATGGTCACCAATTATCATGTAGTAGCCGGCGCCGATTCTATCTATATCCAGAATAATAAAGGCGAAGCCTTCAAAGCTGTCAGCGTTTTCGAAGACGTATCCAGCGACCTGGCCGTACTCCGCATCGCAGATTCCACTTTCCGCTCCGCTGCGCTCCCCTACTCCCTGAAGCAGCAATCTATTCACTCCGGTGAAGAGGTGTTCAGCATGGGCTTCCCGCGGGACGAGATTGAATATGGCAAAGGATATATCAGCGCCCAAACCGGCTTTAACGGAGATACCCTCAAATACCAGGTGTCCATTCCCGTTAGACCGGGCAACAGCGGCGCCCCTCTCCTCGATAATAACGGAGAAGTGATCGGTATCATTTCCGGCCGCCAGACCTCTTCAGACGGTATCGCATTTGCCGTGAAAGCAGGACACCTCAAACGCCTGCTGGATGAATTGCCGAGAGATAAGTTTTCCCGCAAGGACCTGAAACAGAAGAACCAGCTGACCGGGCTTAACCGCGTAGATCAGCTGAAGAAACTGGAAGAGTTTGTGTATATGGTGAAGGTGTATAACTAACATCAAAAACCGGGATCATTCCTCCGGCTTCATCGTAACTTTCGGGTCCCGGCGCCACTGTACGGCCCTCACGGAAGTCCACATGATCAGCGTTTCATTGTTCATATTCCGCAGCATTTCATAGCCCGGCGTGTATTTGCCAACAAATTGCAGGAGAGAATCTCCGCTAAGACCCGTCACACGGGCAACAAAAGCCTTGGAATAACGATAATCGATATAAGCCTGCCGTTCGTATTCCACATATAATTTCTTGAATTTCTTCAGATCTGTCTGCTTTTTGGAATAGCTGGTAAATGGACTGAATGTTAATCCGAAACCCGGCGTGGTCTTTTTTTCCGTATTCACCAGTGTATGGCTTTTCGTTTCCAGGAACGGTTTGAACTCTTCATACCGGGCGAGGGAATCCAGCTGGTAGCGATTCCATTTGCCGGAAACTTCCACGCTGGGCAGAAAACGTTCTTTCTGCATCAGGCGGGCATCATGCACCTCCTCTCCTATTACACTGGCAACATGAAAGCTGTCAGGCACATAACCGATGAAGGAGATCAATATCTCATCGCCTTTTCTGGCACCGATCCGGTAATATCCTCCCTGATCGGAAAATACCCGGGCACCCGTATTCTTGTTACGGATGGTAGCGGGATATAAAACGATCTTCTTTTCAGGATCGGAGATCTTACCGCGAACAATGACAGGCGTTTCATTTTGCGCTTGTACTTTGCCGGAGAAAGCCCCCACCAGGAGGCAGGCAACAACAGGAGCCAGGAACAATCTACAGGAATTCATATCACTTTTAACAATTATATGCCAAAATAGTTAAGGCTGCGCGCTTTCTATCAAAAGCGGATGTTAAAGGTATCCTAAAAATACCATTCCTGAAGCAATGTGCATCGCTTCAGGAACGGTCACTGTTTTTACAAAATGTGTGTCAGAGAGAACGGATGAGGGCGATCACTTCGTCGCGGGATTTACCCAGCCTGATCTGGATCTGCCCGATCAGGCGGTCATCTTTTCCCTGTTCGTAAGACAGATCGGTATCGGTAAGATCGGCAAACATGTTTTTCAGCTTCTCTTTGATCTCGTTCCACCTGTCCTTGATCATCAGGATATCCATTTCGTCATGCTTTAAAATGTGAACAATTAGGGGGTCGGGAACTAAAATTCAAAGTTTGTGCCAAACAAGTATGCAAGCCGTCAATGTGCGTTCTTTACGCGTATAGTCGTGGTAAAATCAACGCTTTGTGCCGCGGGAACCTTCACCAGTCCGATGCCGTTGTTAAAGGCATCCGGCGCGCCGGTCAGGTTCTCGATGGCAATGCTGCGGCGGTGCGGCGGGGTGTAGACCTGCAGTACCGGGTATTTTTCATCCGGGTAGAACTCCACACGAACGCCCTTCACCGGGTCATGCAGCGTGCATAAAGGGGCGGGCTGATTGAAATCCAGGAGAAAGGAGTTGTCCAGCTCAACCCCTGCCATGCTCCTGGTCTGCTCAAATTCGCGATAGGGCAATACCTGCCCGGTGGGAATAAGCTGCCGGTCGAATTCCACGATCTCTTTGGAATAGAATTGCAGTTCCAGGCGGTCCACTTCCGTACCCGTGGCAAAATAAGGATGCCACCCGTCCATCACGGGGATGGTATGATCATGATGATTGGTAATGGTAGTGGTTACCTCCAGCGTGCTGCCTGCCAGCAGGCGATACTGTACATGACAGGTATACGGGAAGGGATAACCGGGATCCGTGCCTTTGTAATGATGTTGCAGGGCAATAAGCGCCTGTGTTGTATCGGCTTCCTCACGGATCACGTCAAAAGTCTGATCGTATAAAAGACCGTGGATCGGTGATTTGCGGATACGGAGATCATGCTGCTGCCAGTTGTACGCTGCATCTTTGATGCGGCAGGCAAAGGGGCTCAGCTTTACACCTTTGAAACTCTCCGTCACTTCCGCCCTGAACGCCTCCGCGCTTGCATAACTGTCTATCACATTGAGCCGCCCGCCCTGGTGGTCTATCTCGAATGCATGCAGCAGTGCTCCGAATGCCGGGATCACGGATATACTGGTTCCTGCTCCATCTTTCAGCGCGATCACGGAAAAACCATTCTCCTCGTAGTGTGTGATGCTAAAGGCCATACTAGATATACTGGTTAATGATGTTCTCGAGCCATTCCTGCCTGCCGCTGATCTGCTTCGGCTCACCGCTTGCCAGCGCAAAAGCTCTGAGGTCTTCGAGCTTCAGCTTTCCTTCTTCAAATGCCTTACCCTGACCACCGTCGAAAGACGCGTAACGGTCCGTGCGGAACTTCCGGTAGGGAGACTCCCGCAATATCCGGTCCGCCACAATCGCTGCGCGGGCAAAAGCGTCCATTCCACCGATATGTGCGTGGAAGATATCTTCAAGGTCTGTGGAATTGCGGCGTGCTTTGGCGTCAAAATTCACACCACCACCTGCAAATCCGCCGGATTCGAGGATCACGAGCATGGTTTCCACCAGTTCGTTCAGGTTCATGGGGAATTGATCGGTATCCCATCCGTTCTGGTAGTCTCCGCGATTGGCATCGATGCTGCCAAGCATACCTGCATCGGCCGCAACCTGCAGTTCATGCTGGAAAGTATGACCGGCCAGGGTGGCATGATTCACTTCAATATTCAGTTTAAAGTCCTTATCGAGACCGTATTCCCGCAGAAATCCGATCACGGTGGCGCTATCGTAGTCGTATTGATGTTTGGTAGGTTCACAGGGTTTAGGTTCGATAAAGAACACACCCTTGAAGCCCTGCTTGCGCGCATAGTCCCGTGCCATGCCGAGGAAACGGGCCAGATGATCCAGCTCGCGTTTCATATGGGTGTTAAGCAGGGTCATGTATCCTTCGCGGCCTCCCCAGAACACATAGTTCTCTCCGCCCAGCGCAATGGTAGCGTCCAGCGCATTCTTCACCTGTGTGCCGGCATAGGCCACCACAGAGAAATCAGGATTGGTGGATGCACCATTCATATAACGCGGGTTGCTGAACACGTTGGCGGTGCCCCAGAGGAGCTTCACGCCGCTGGCCTGCTGTTTCTCCTTCGCGTACTCCACGATCTGCTGCAGGTGGCTTTCATATTGCAGCAGGTTGCTGCCTTCATCAATGAGGTCGATGTCGTGGAAGCAATAGTAAGGTACCCCCAGTTTGGTGATGAACTCGAAAGCGGCGTCCATCTTGTCTTTCGCCTGCTGCACGGGATCCTTTGCCGTCAGCCAGGGGAAAGCTTTCGTACCCGGACCAAAAGGATCTCCGCCCGTACCGCAGAAGGTATGCCAGTAGCATACCGCGAAGCGGAACAGTTCTTTCAGCGGCTTCCCGTTGATCACTTTGGTTTCATCGTACCACTTATAAGCCAGCGGATTGTCTGATTGCAGCCCTTCATAAGTGATCTTCCCTACGGTAGGGAAATAAGTTCTGTTACCTGTAATAATATTCATGAGACAGATTTTTTTAGGATTCAAGTATATGCAGCAAACGCTCTTTCCATTTCGTGTATGCTTCTCCGTAAGCAGACCGCAGATCCTGCTGCGGTTCGATGGTAGTCAGGCATTCCATGCCAATGAAGGCATCCTGCATCCGGGGATAATACCCCGCGCCAACACCTGCGGCACGGGCGGCTCCCAGTGCGCCGTCTGTATTGTACAGTTCCACTGTCACCCCTGCGGTATTTGCAAAAGCTTCCCGGAAAAGCGGGCTGAGGAACATATTCGCTTTGCCCGCCCGCACGCGTTCTATCCGCAGTCCCATTTCACGCATGATATCGAGCCCATACGTTAACGCATATACGATACCTTCCTGTGCGGCACGCAGCACGTGCGGTTGTTGATGCACGCTGAAGGCCAGCCCTTCCATCCTTGCGCCTGGCTGCCTGTTGGCCAGTATCCGTTCCGCGCCGTTCCCAAAGGGGAATATCTGCAATCCGGCTGCACCTACCGGGGCCTGAGCCGCCAGTTCGTTCATCCGGTCGTAAGCCATTCCGCCAGTAATGTTGCGCAGCCAGCTGTTCAGGATGCCGGTACCGTTCAGGCACATGAGCACGCCGTTTCGTATGTCCTTTTCCGTTTGATTGACGTGAATAAAGGTGTTCACCCTGCTTTCCCTGTCGTAAGTCACCGCGTCATGTACAGCGTATACTACCCCGGATGTACCGGCCGTAGCAGCTGCTTCACCGGGTTGCAGCACATTGAGGGAAAATGCATTGTTGGGCTGATCCCCGGCGCGATAGGTAACGGGAATGCCTACACGTAATCCCAGCAAGGCGGCGGCTTGCTCCGTTACACGCCCCTGCTCACCGAATGTAGGCACCAGTGGCGCCAGCAGTTGCGGATCGATCTGGTAATGATGAAGCAGCGGGCCCGACAACCGTTGTTCCCTGAAATCCCAGAAGATGCCTTCCGAGAGACCGGAGCGCGTGGTAGCGGGAACGCCGGTGAGGCGCATGGCAATAAAATCACCAGGCAGCATGATATGCCGGATCCTGTCATACACAGCCGGTTCATGCTGCTGCACCCAACGGAGTTTGGAGGCGGTGAAATTACCGGGGGAATTGAGCAAATGTTGTAAAGTATAATCTTCTCCCAATGCGGCGGCAGCGGCGTCTCCGGTGGCTACGGCCCGACTGTCGCACCAGATGATAGAAGGCCGAAGCACCTGCTGGTCCTTGTCCACACACACCAAACCATGCATCTGGTATGCGATCCCGATGGCCT
The DNA here is from genome assembly GCA_017849435.1 of Chitinophaga niabensis. Lineage (GTDB taxonomy): Bacteria > Bacteroidota > Bacteroidia > Chitinophagales > Chitinophagaceae > Chitinophaga > Chitinophaga niabensis_A. The sequence goes on along the minus strand of JAFIGY010000012.1, from coordinate 119,063 downwards.
GGATGTCTGCGGGGTTGAAAGGGTGTTGGCGGTGGAGGGCATGTGTAGCCCTGATCACTTCCTGCCACCACATTTCCGGATCCTGCTCCGCCCATCCGGGCTGCGGCACCTGTATCGCCAGTTCCGTATCGGAACCGGTAGCTGTAGCCAGGCAACGGCCCGTGGCGGCATCCAGTAACGCCGCTTTAACAGACGAGGAACCTATATCATAACCGATCAGCATAGAACAAAGATGCTTTATAAATTGCCAAAATTATCTCCCCCTGTTGTTAACAGAAAGAAGATAATTGACAATTAATAATCAAATATTACCAGAACACCGTGTACAAAGCCGCCAGGATACCACAAATGATAATGGCGCCCACAGCAAACCCTGTATTAAGCCTGAACATAGAAGTGTCGATCTCCAATCCTTTGGGATTGTTTTTGCTTTTCGGATCCAGCAGGCTGATCAGCACCATGATGGCCACGATGATCACGAATACCCATCCCATGCGGTTAATGAACGGCAATGCGGGCATGGTAAATTTCAGGAGAACAGACAGAGGAATAGCCAGTATCGCTCCTATGAGGGCGGCATTGGCAGTCGTCCGTTTCCAGAAGAAGCCGAGGATAAAGATGGCGAACACACCGGGAGAAATGAAACCGGTATACTCCTGTATGTACTGAAAGCCCTGATCCAGGCTTTTCAGCGCAGGCGCTACCAGCGCTCCGATGATGATCGCCACGATGATCGTGATACGGCCTACTTTCACCTGATCCTGCTCGGAAGCATCTTTTTTGATGAAATGTTTGTAGATATCCAATGTGAAGATGGTAGCAATACTGTTGGCCTTACCGGCAAGGGAGGCTACGATCGCAGCCGTGAGTGCGGCGAAGGACAAACCTTTGAGGCCCTCAGGCAACAGGTTCAGCAGTACGGGATACGCATGGTCCGGTTTAAGATTACCTGCCGCATCCTGCATCTCCTGCTGGAACATGCCGTTCTTGTACAGTACATACGCTGCAATACCCGGCAACACCACGATCACCGGCATCAGCAGTTTCAGGAAACCTGCGAACAGCAAACCATTCCGGGCCGTTTTGAGATCGGCGCCCAGCGCTCTTTGTGTGATGTACTGATTACATCCCCAATAGCTCAGGTTCACGATCCACATACCGCCGATCAGCACAGCCAATCCGGGTAACTCTTTATAATGTTCATTGGAACTGTCGAAGATCATATGGAAATGCTCCGGCGCGTTTTTCCGCAACATCCCGATACCATGCCACATGCTGCCGCCACCGAAATGTTCCGACACCAGGTTCAGGGCAAGGTACGTAGTAGCCAAACCTCCCAGCACCAGGAAGAACACCTGGATCACATCCGTATAACCGATCACTTTCATCCCACCCAATGTAATGAACACGGCAAAAACAGCCAGACCGATGATACAGGTATTGAAACTGTAACCGGAAATGGTTTGTACCGCCAGTGCACCAAGGTAGAGGATGGAGGTCAGGTTCACGAATACATACAGCAACAGCCAGAATACCGCCATGGTCGTACTAACCCGGCTGTCGTACCGTTGCAGCAGGAACTGCGGCATGGTGTAGATCTTGTTCTTCAGATAGATGGGAAGGAAGAAAATGGCCACTACCAGCAAAGTAGCAGCTGCCATCCATTCATACGTGGAAATGGCCAGTCCCATTTTGAAGCCGGAGCCTGACATCCCGATGAACTGCTCCGCCGATATGTTGGAAGCGATCAGGGATGCACCAATGGCCCACCAGGTAAGGGATCCTTCTGCCAGAAAGAAATCCTTTGTGTCCGCAGTAGCTTTCTTCTTTCTGCGATAAATATAATAGCCATAACCGGCTACGATCACAAAGTAAAAGAGGAACACAACATAGTCCCAGACAAGTAAACTTTTATTGCCCATTTTGATCAGTAATACGTGTTAACGTGGTGAATTGAATAACGTTTCAAGATAGCAAACTATTCTTAAATGTAAAATGTACCCTTTAAATTTGTTGGCACCCGTTAACCGGCATTGGTGATCTTGAATGTAAAGGCATGCAGACAGGGCATTTCACGGAGAGACAGCTTGGGCACGGTCACCTCTATACCGTCTTTTACCTTCCGGAATAGCAATGGCTGTTTCAGGCCCAGCATCTGCACGGTGGTATTGGCCGAGGGCGTGATGCCTTTGATCAGGAACTTTCCTTCCGGCAGCTTCGGACTGATGGCATAGAGATTCTTGCCGGCGGTGGTAAAGAACAGCTCTTTCACCGCGTATCCCGGTTCGGGCACCACGGTCTGTTTCAGCATCGCTTCGCCGCTGACCATGCCGGGTTTAGGTTTCCAGTCCCGACGCCCTTCCGACCATTGCACCGGGTTTTTCCAGCGGCGCGTGTTGTAAATCGCTTCTCCGTTCACATCCAGCCATTTACCGATCTCCAGCAAACGCTCCTGCATAACGGGCGGTATTTTGCCATGCGCATCCGGACCGATGTCGAGCAGCAGGTTGCCGCCGTTACTTACGATATCCAGCAGCAGATAAATGAGCGCCTGTGTGCTGTTATAGTCTTCAATGTCTTCATTCCTGTTATATCCGAAAGAAAATCCCATCCCCCGGCATTCTTCCCAGGGTCGCCTGAAATCCGCGCCCACTTCATATTCTGTCGTGTAGTAGCCCCCGTGTTTTTTGCGGATACCCTTTCCCCAACGGTCATTCACCGCTACTTTGTCTTTTACCGGCGACTCGTTGAACAACCAGGTCAGGAATTCCTTCGATCTCCACAGGCTGTCTGACTGTTCCCATTCACCATCAGGCCAGATGATATCCGGCTGGTAGCGGTTCACGAGGTCCTTCAGTTGCGGGAGCATATGATCGTTCACGTACTGGCTGTAACGTTTCGCCATATAATCCGGATTATACCATTCATAAAGAGAATAATAGAAGCCCATCTTTACGCTTGTTTTGCGGACAGCAGCAGTAAGATCACCGAGGAGATCGCGTTTGGGACCGGCGTCCACAGCATTCCAGGGTTTCCCGAAAGCCCCGCTGGCTTCTTTGCTGGGCCAGAGCGCAAATCCATCGTGATGTTTGGAGGTGAGCACAACGTACTTTGCGCCGGACTTTTCAAAAAGTCCGGCCCAGGCATCCGGATCAAAATCTTCGGCTTTAAAAAAATCGGCGAACCGGTAATAGGAGAAATCCTCCCCATATACTTTCTTATGATGTTCGTATGTGGGATTGCTCTTTCCGGGTGCAGGCTTCCCATTCAGTGAATATTGATACCATTCGGAATAAGTTCCTTTCGGCGCCCAGGCGGGAACGGAATAAACGCCCCAGTGAATGAATATCCCGAATTTAGCATTTTCGAACCAGGCGGGAACCGGGCGGCTGTCAAGGGATTCCCAGGTGGGCTTGTACTGCTGGGCTTTCAGGGTAAATGGCAGCAGCAGCCATAAGAGCGACTTTACATACTTCATGCGACGTGGTTTTATAGCAATTGCTGAACCGGTACAACCATCTCTTTTCCTTTCTCCAGGCTCAACGGTAATAAATGTTGTTTGTATTTAAGAACGATGTTACGCCCTGCAGTGGAACGCACTTTTAATGCGGACAATGTTCCGTTTTTCCAGACGATATCCAGCTGAAAGCCGCCACGGGCACAGAGGCCGGTTACACTGCCTTCAGACCATGCAGCGGGCAGTGCGGGGAGCACCTCTATATAATCGCCGTGGCTTTGCAGCAGCGCTTCTGCAATCCCTGCCGTTCCGCCAAAGTTCCCGTCTATCTGGAAAGGCGGGTGATTATCAAAAAGATTGGGTAATGTGGATTTGGCAAAAAGGGCCTGCAGGTGGTTCCGCACACTATCCGCCTGTTTCAGTCTTGCATAGAAATTGATGATCCAGGCACGGCTCCAGCCGGTGTGGCCGCCGCCTCTGCTCAAACGACCGGTGAGTGTTTTCAAAGCGCCTTCAAACAGCGAAGGCGTTTGTTCCGTGATCTGCGTACCGGGATGCAAACCGAACAGATGTGAAATATGACGGTGACCGGGTTCTGCTTCTTCATATTCATCGATCCATTCCAGTATGCGGCCATCTTTGCCCGTCCGCGTGGGCGGTAGTTGTGCGAGAATGGACTGCCAGCGCTGTATCTCCGCAGCATCGGTTTTCAGTGCCTGTGCGGCTGCAATACATTTCCCGAGGAACTCCCGCAATATCTGGTTGTCCATCGTAGCACCATAAGTAAGACCGGTAGGTTTGCGGGTAACGGGATGGATGAAAGTATTTTCAGGAGAGCTGGCTGGTGAAGTGACCAGGTAGCCCTCCGGACTTTTCACCAAAAAATCTTCCACGAACAAAGCATGTTCTTTCATCACCGGGTATGCTTTGTTCCGCAGGAAGTCCATATCCTGTGTAAAAGCATAATGTTCCCAGAAATGCAGGCACATCCAGCTGGCGGCCATGGGAAAAGTACCCCAGCCCGCGCCGTTCTGTACACCGGTTTTGCCGAAAGCATCCGTACAGTGATGTATGACCCATCCGCGGGCGTTGTACATTTTCTTTGCGGTAATACGGCCTTCGGGGCGTATCCTGTCAATGAAATCGAACAGCGGCGCGGTGGTGAAGGAAAGATTCGTGACTTCCGCAGGCCAGTAGTTCATTTGCAGGTTGATGTTCGTGTGGAAATCCGCATTCCATGGCGCATCGATGTGCTGGTTCCAGATACCCTGAAGGTTGGCCGGCAGTACACCGGGCTTGCGGGAACTGGACAACAGCAGGTATCTTCCGTATTGGAAATACAATGCGATGAGATGCGCATCTTCCTCACCAGCTTTCACCTGTTGCAGGCGTTCATCTGTGGGAATATTATCCGCTTCTTCCTCGTTGATCTGCAGGCGCACTCTTTTCATCACCGGCTCAAAATCTTTCAGGTGTCCGGTGCTGATCTGGGCGAAACTCTTGGTGATGGCGGATTGCAGGAACTTCCGGCATTTGTTCAATGCAATGGCAGCTCCTTCGTCTATATCCTGTTGCTGTGCATTATAATTCGTGGCGCCTTGCACATAAATAGTGACGGCGGTTGCGTTCCTCACCTGTAACTGTCCCTGTTTGGCACTGATGCTGCCTCCCTGCGGAACGGCATGCAGCATGCCTGCGAAACGCATGTGCATTCCCTCCGGCCCCCGGTCCTCTTTCCCGTTCCTGTCGTTGATCTGTCCGTTAAGTACCAGTTGATTGTTCCCCTGAGCCGTTACGGTACAATCTGTCAGCCGGGAGGCCGTATCCTTGGGATTGGGGCGGTCGAGGGAAAGGAGGGCGTTGATAGAGCCGGGTTTATCGGCACTGATCCGTATTACCAGGATATTATCCGGCGCGGAGGCCAGTACTTCCTGCTGATAGGCCACGCCATTGACTTTGTAGTGCGTGGTCACGATTCCTTTATCGAGATCCAGTTTGCGGGTATAATCTGTATACGCGTCAAATGGCTGATCGATGTGTACATTCATGAGGGTCTGGTTGGACCGGAAACTGCGGGCGGGACGGGTGGAATTGTTATCATCCACCGCAATAAAATTCGTTTGCGCGATGGCCAGCGCCTGTTCATTCTTTCCGGCGAAAAGCAATTGCCGGATAGTATCCAGTACTTTGTAGGCATTGGGATTGGCGTCATTGAACTTTTTGCCGGCCCACAGGCTTTGTTCGTTCACCTGCAGGATTTCTTTGTCCGGCCGGCCATACACCATGGCCCCGATGCGGCCGTTCCCTACAGGCAGGGCCTCTTCCCATCTGCGGGCGGGCTGTTTATACCATAACTGCAAGGGCTGTTGCGCGATGGCGAACTGGCAGGAAAATAACAGAAGGATAAGGATACGCTTTTTCATCCGTAGGAATTTGATAATGGATAAATATAATGATTGCGAACGGCGGTTACAAGTCGCCGTTAATCCAGTATTACCTTTTGCGATTTTTCTTTAGTCGCGGAGTATCTCCGCCAGCATGCTCCCTACTTCGGAACCGATAGCCACGCCCATGCCACCCATTCTAACGGCAATATATATACGATCCGAAAAAGCCTGTACGATGGGACGTTTTGTTTTACCGAAGCCCATAATGCCTGTCCAGCGGTCTTCAATAGTGAAGGAATGATGGGGAAGGATGAGTGTGCGGAGTTTCTCTTCCAGATCGTGCTGAATGCGCTCATTCAAAGCGAAGCTGGTGGTGGCTTCCCCGGAGAAATCAAGGTTGCGGCCGCCGCCGAAGAGCACACGGCCGTCGATCTCGCGGAAGTAATAGTATCCTTTATTGAAATGATAGATGCCCCTGAACGGCAGTTCCCTGACAGGCGAAGTGATCAACACCTGTCCCCTCCCCGGCGTAACATCCAGTTCCGGCAGCAGCTGCCGGGTGAAGGCGTTGGTGCAGATAACGAGCTGAGGGGCGGAAAAGGTGACTGATTCCTGCTGATACGGATGTTGCACCCTCACCCGCACGCCCCCTCCATTTTCTTCAAACGCCTTTACCTCGCAACCGGTTTTGATCTCAATGCCTTTTTCGAGGGCGAGGTCGATAAGACTGCGCATCATCATGCCCGTGTGGAGTTCTCCTTCAAAATTATTGCGGATGATGGCTTTTACTTTTTCTTCGGGAAATCCGAAGGCTGAGGGCATCCGGGTTTCGATCGTGAATGCGGGGCCGGGGAGTATGGGGGCGAGGAGTTCGTTGGTAGTGTGAAGGTGTTGAAGGGCGAGGGATTCTTCCGCATCCAGCAGTTCATAACTTCCGTTCTCCCGGTACTGCATGCGCGCGTCCCCGATGCGCGCCCTCAACCGCCGGAGCCCTTTGCACCGCATCTCCACTAATGCCCGCACGTCATCGGCGGACATGCTCTCGAGGTCATCCAATATCTCGGTAAGGCTCCCGATGCAGGCGAATCCTGCATTCCGGGTACTGGCGCCGGTGGGCAGCAAACCCCGCTCCAGCACCAGCAGGCGCTTGTCCGGATAACGTTCTTTAATGCTGACAGCTGCAGACAGCCCCACGATGCCGCTTCCCAACAGGATGCAGTCGTAATGCAACAGGCTTTGCTTTTCCCAGTAACTCAGCATATAGCAAGTTAATCAATTACGAATTATCACACGAGGTAACCGAAAAGATTATCGTCTTTGTTCAGTTCTGTATAATGCACATGATACTGCCGCATATTGGCAAGCAGCACATCATAATCTTCCCGGTTCTTCAATTCGATCCCTACGAGGGCGGGGCCAGTTTCCTTGTTATGTTTCTGGATAAACTCGAAGCGGGTGATATCGTCATTCGGGCCCAGTACGTGGTTTACGAATTCCTTTAAGGCACCGGGCCGTTGGGCGAAACGTACGATGAAATAATGCTTCAGTCCTTCGTATAACAGCGACCGTTCCCTGATCTCCTGCATCCGGTCGATATCATTGTTACTGCCGCTTACCACACAAACCACTTTCTTACCGCGGATCTCTTCCGCAAAATCTTCCAGTGCAGCGATGGACAGTGCGCCCGCAGGCTCCACCACAATCGCGTCTTCGTTATACAGTTTCAGGATGGTGGAACATATCCGTCCTTCCGGCACCAGGCTCATGCCGCTCAGCACATCTTTACAGATGCTGTAAGTGAGCTCTCCTACCCTTTTTACCGCCGCGCCATCCACAAACCGATCGATTTCCGGTAAAGTGACCGGACTGCCGTTTTCCAGTGCGCGCAGCATCGAGGGGGCACCTTCAGGCTCCAGGCCAATGATGCGGGTATGCGGGCTCACCGCGCGGAAGTAGGACCCCACGCCGGATGCCAGGCCGCCGCCGCCCACAGGTACAAATAAATAATCGATATCAGATTGTTCTTCCAAAATTTCCACCGCTACCGTACCCTGACCTTCAATGATCTTCGGATCATCGAAAGGCGGAATGAAGGTCATCCGGTGATCGCGTGTATAAGCCTGCGCTTCCATCGAGCAATCATCAAACGTATCTCCTGTCAGCCTGATCTCGATGTTATCTCCACCGAACATTTTTACCTGGTTCACTTTCTGTTTGGGTGTGATGATAGGCATGAACACCACGCCCTTTACATCGAGTTTTTTGCAGGAGTAAGCAAAGCCCTGGGCATGATTTCCGGCGCTGGCACAGGTAACGCCGTTGGCTAAACGATCTTTATCAAGACTGCTCATCAGGTTGTAAGCTCCGCGTAATTTGTAAGAGCGGACTACCTGCATATCTTCTCTTTTCAGATATACTTCGCAGTGATAACGCCGGGAGAGATTGGCGTTGTAAGTGAGTGGGGTACGTGTTATAACGGGTTGTAACCTTTCGGCTGCATCTTTTATCAGCCGTGCATCTATAGCACTTGCAAGTTCAGACATATATCAAAGTAAAAAGTAAAAAATGAAAATTGGAACGATCAGATAAGGGTCCTGCAACGAATGAACCATACGCCGCCGCAACCATATCCTGTTCTGTTTCTCATCTTTTACTTTTTACAATTGTTGTTTTATTATTTGCCGGGGCGCAGTTTTCTTACAGCTGCACCTGCCTGCCACATTTCGCTGTTACGCAGTTCTTCCAGCTCCTTGTTCAGTTTGTCGCGGTAATCCACCTGACCGTTGGAGTCGATAGAACGTTTCGCTTCCTTACCTGCTGCTACGCTCGCATACAGTTCATCGAACACAGGCTGGGTAGCGTCTTTGAATTTCTTCCACCAGTCGAGCGCACCACGTTGTGCGGTAGTGGAGCAGTTAGCATACATCCAGTCCATACCGTTCTCTGCTACCAGCGGCATCAGGGATTGGGTCAGTTCTTCCACGGTTTCGTTGAACGCTTCAGAAGGAGAGTGACCGTTGCTGCGCAGCGTCTGGTACTGGGCGGCGAAGATTCCCTGGATAGCGCCCATGAGCGTACCACGTTCGCCGGTAAGATCGGAGTATACTTCTTTCTTGAAATCTGTTTCAAACAGGTAGCCGGAGCCTACGCCAATACCCAGTGCGATCACTCTTTCACGGGCTTTGCCGGTAGCGTCCTGGAAGATGGCGAAGCTGGAGTTCAGGCCCTGACCAGCGAGAAACAGCCTGCGGAGGGAAGTACCGGAACCTTTGGGAGCCACCAGGATCACGTCCACATCAGCGGGCGGAATGATATTGGTCTGTTCTTTATAAGTGATACCAAAACCGTGAGAAAAATACAGGGCTTTACCTTTGGTGAGGAAAGGCTTCAGTGTAGGCCACAGTGTGATCTGGCCTGCATCAGACAGCAGGTATTGGATGATCGTACCTTTCTGTGCAGCTTCTTCGATCTCGAACAAAGTCTGACCCGGTACCCAACCGTCTGCTACGGCTTTATCCCATGTTTTGGAATTTTTACGCTGACCGATGATCACGTTAAAACCGTTGTCTTTCAGGTTCAACGCCTGGCCAGGCCCTTGAACGCCATAACCGATGATCGCGATTGTTTCATTCTTTAGCACTTCCCTTGCTTTGTCCATGGGGAATTCTTCTCTGGTTACTACGTCTTCCAGAACCCCGCCAAAATTGATAGTTGCCATGTTTTGATCGTGTTTTTTAAAAAGTTTTAAAGTATCAGGTTGTATAAATTGATCGTGCCGTATCAGTCTTTCAGATTATCCGCTTCTATCAGCGAAAGATCCTTCAGATGCTCATGGAAACGGCGGCTCCATTTCACGATCGCTACGCGGCCGCTTTTAGAATATTCTATAAGGCCGTATGGTTCCAGCTTCTTGAGCATCGCGATGAGCTCCTGCTGATGGCCGGTTTTCTCGAGCACAAAATAATCTGCCGTGATGGTGAGGATGCGGGCATTGTTATCCCGGATGATCTTCTCGATATCCCCGTTGTGCAGACTTTTGGTAGATATCTTGTACAGCGCCAGCTCCTGGTACACCACTTCATCTTCTTCATGCACAAATGCGCGATGTATCTCGATGAGTTTTTCGATCTGCCCTACCACCTTTTCCAGCCGCTCTTTTTCAGACAACACAGTGATGATGAACTTGTATACACCGGATATTTCTGTTTCTGCGGTAGTAAGGCTGGTGATATTGATGCCCCGGCGCGTGAAGATCACCGAGATCCTGTTCGTGATCCCGATCCTGTCTTCCGTGTACACGGTTACGGTAAATTCTTTTTGCATGTTGATTCAGTTAAAAAATGAACGGTTACTCAAGGCGGATCGAGGTGATCGGAGCGCCGGCCGGCACCATCGGGAATACGTTGTCTTCCTGTTCTACCACTACCTCCAGCAGATAGGCGCCTTTGGTGTCCAGCATTTCTTTTACCGCGCCTTCCAGTTCTGAACGTTCGGTGATCTTGCGGCCCGGAACGTAGAATCCTTTTGCGATCTGTACGAAATCCGGGTTGACCATTTCGGTAGATGAATAACGTTTGTCGAAGAACAGTTGCTGCCACTGGCGCACCATACCCAGGAAGTTGTTATTCAGGATCACGATCTTCACACCGATCTCGGATTGATAAATAGTGCCCAGTTCCTGCAGCGTCATCTGGAAACAGCCGTCCCCGATGATCGCCACTACTTCCCGTTCAGGAGCACCTACTTTCGCACCCATAGCCGCAGGCAAAGAGAATCCCATTGTGCCCATGCCACCGCTGGTGATATTGGTGTTCGGATCTTTGAAACGGTAGTAGCGGGATGCTACCATCTGATGTTGACCTACGTCGGTCACAAGAATGGCCTTGCCTTCTGTTTGCTCGGAGATCACACGGATCACTTCCGCCATTTTCAGCATGCCTTCTTTCGGGAAGAGTTCCCGCTCACGCACTTTCTGGTCTTCGAGCTTATCCAGCTCTTTGAATGACTGCATCCACTCCTTGTGCCCAGCAGCGTTCACCAGCGGCAACAGGGCTTCCAGCGCCTGTTTCGCATCCGCATGTATGGCTACATCTGCCGGGATGATCTTGTTGATCTCGGCCTTATCTATTTCGATGTGGATCACTTTCGCCTGACGGGCATAGGTACTCACGTCCCCGGTGATACGATCGTCAAACCGCATCCCCACAGCGATCAGCACATCGCATTCATTCGTATTGATGTTCGGGCTGTAGTTGCCGTGCATGCCCAGATAACCTACGTAGCAGGGATGATCCACCGGTACGGCGGAAAGCCCTAACAGCGTGGAGGCCACCGGAATCTGCGCTTTCTCGGCCACAGCCAGCAATGCTTTTTCCGCACCGGCGATCAGCACACCGTGACCGCAAAGGATGTAAGGTTTCTTTGCGCTGTTGATCAGCGCTGCAGCCGCCTGTAAAGGTTCTTCCTTCAATTGCGGAACAGGTTGGTAACTGCGGATGTATTCGCAGGCTTTATATTGAAAGTCCAGTTTACCGAACTGTGCATTCTTGGTAATGTCTACCAGCACAGGGCCGGGACGGCCGCTGCGGGCGATATAGAAAGCTTTGGCAATAGCGCCGGGAATATCTTCCGCCTTTGTAACCTGGATGTTCCATTTGGTGATAGGCATGGTGATACCAATTACATCCGTCTCCTGGAAAGCATCCGTACCCAACAGGGAAGCGGCTACCTGACCGGTGATGCAGACGATGGGCGTAGAGTCCATATGCGCATCGGCAAGACCGGTAACGAGATTGGTGGCGCCGGGACCGGAGGTAGCGAAAGCCACGCCCACTCTGCCATTTGCCCTTGCATAGCCCTGAGCAGCATGCGTTGCACCCTGCTCGTGACGGACCAGGATATGATGGACCTGATCCTGAAAATCGTACAGGGCATCATAAATGGGCATAATGGCGCCGCCGGGATAACCAAAGATGGTATCCACGCCTTCTGCAATCAGTGACCGGATCACGGCTTCCGCACCGGTGATAATCTCGGCATGGGCAGCAGTGGCCCGCTTGTCAGACTCCTCAGTCTTCATCGGTAACACATCCTTCTGTTGCATTTTTTACATGTTTTGCGTACTTGAATAATATTCCTTTCGTTGCCTTCAATGCCGGTTGCTGCCATGCGGCCCTGCGGGCTGCGAGCTCTTCGTCAGAGAGGTGCACTTTGATGATATTGTTCACCGCGTCTATTTCAATCACATCGTCATCCTTCACCAGCGCGATGTTACCGCCTTCAAATGCTTCCGGGGCGATGTGACCGACCACGAAACCGTGTGTGCCACCGGAGAAGCGGCCGTCCGTGATCAATGCCACGCTCTTGCCTAATCCCACGCCCATGATAGCGGAAGTGGGCTTCAGCATTTCCGGCATACCCGGGCCTCCCTTGGGGCCTACGTAACGGATCACCACTACGTCCCCGGATTTTACACGGCCGGATTGTATCCCCGCGATCAGTTCAAATTCACCGTCGAACACGCGGGCGGGACCGGTGAAACGCTCTCCTTCTTTGCCAGTGATCTTGGCCACGGAACCCAGCTCTGCAAGGTTGCCGTAAAGAATCTGGATGTGACCGTTCGGTTTGAGCGGCTGCTCCAGCGGAGCGATGATCCTTTGCGTGATAAAGTCGATGTCGGGAACAGACTCCAGGTTCTCGGCGATCGTTTTGCCGGTCACCGTAAGGCAATGGCCGTGTATCATGCCTTTCTTCAGGAGATACTTCATCACCAGCGGCACGCCGCCGATGTTGTGAAGATCCTCCATCAGGTATTTACCGCTAGGCTTGAGATCAGCCAGCAGTGGGGTTTTATCGCTCAGGCGCTGAAAATCTTCCATGGTGATGTTCACGCCCACGGATTTAGCGATGGCAATAAAATGCAGTACAGCATTGGTACTGCCGCCGAGGGCCATGATCACCGTGATTGCATTTTCGAATGCTTCAAAGGTCATGATGTCCTTCGGCTTAATATCTTTTTCGAGCAGCAGGCGGATGTATTTGCCCGCGGAGAGGCACTCCTCCTGTTTTTCCCTGCTCAGAGCGGGGTTGGATGAGCTGTAAGGGAGACTCATGCCCAGGGCTTCGATAGCGGAGCTCATGGTGTTGGCTGTGTACATACCGCCGCAGGCGCCGGCGCCGGGGCAGGAATGCTGCACGATCCCTTTGAAATCGGCTTCTTCGAGCGTTCCGGCGATTTTTTGGCCGAGGGCTTCGAAGGCGGAGATAATGTTGAGGTCCTGTCCCTTGTATTTGCCCGGGGCGATGGTTCCGCCGTAGACCATGATGGACGGGCGGTTGAGGCGGCCCATGGCCATGAGGGAGCCAGGCATGTTCTTGTCGCAGCCGGGAACCGTGATCAATCCGTCGTAATACTGCGCGCCACAAACGGCTTCAATGGAGTCCGCAATCAGATCGCGGCTGACGAGGGAGTAGCGCATACCGTCGGTTCCATTGCTGATACCGTCGCTGACGCCGATGGTGTTGAAAATAAGGCCCACAAGGTTGTTGGCCCAAACGCCTTTTTTAACCTCTTTGGCGAGATCATTGAGATGCATATTGCAGGTGTTACCATCGTAACCCATACTTGCAATACCAACCTGTGCTTTTTTCAGGTCTTCCTCTGTTAATCCGATCCCGTACAACATGGCCTGCGCGGCGGGTTGCGTAGGATCCTGCGTGATCGTTTTGCTGTATTTATTTAACTCCATATGCTGTAGCTGTTATTTCCGGATGCTGATAAGCTGAATGTCCAATTATCGCTCAAGTTATTTCCGGCGCAACGCAAATTCAAACCTATAATTTACGAGTTCCCGGTCTTCAAAAGTGGTGTACGGCGACCAAAATCCGCTATGGTGGAGGGCCTGGGGGTATCGCGGTTACGCCATTCAAAGCTAAAAAAAGGGTGGCGGCCCGCCGATAGCCTGGCCTGCCACCCTGCTATCTTATCAAACTCAGGCCGGAATAGCCTCGCGTTTGAATTCTTTCTCCAGTACTTTGGCTTTGTAAGCCTGTTGAATGACCTTTCCGAGAGAGGAGGCCCAGGGCTTGCGGAAGCCTTGTCCGTCCAGGGAGTCCCATCCCACGATCTCCGCGGCGGTACCGCAGTAGAAGACGGCGTCTGCTTCTTTCAGTTCTTCTACTGTAATTTGCTTTTCGATCAGGGGAATACCCAGCTCGCCGCAGATCTCGATCACTGTGGCACGGGTGATGCCTGCCAGGATGTTGCCCGGAGCCGGTGTATAGATCTTACCGTCTTTTTCGTAGAAAACGTTGGAGCCCGGGCCTTCTGCTACAAAACCGTTGATATCCAGCAGGAGCGCTTCGTCATACCCTTTCTGCTTGGCTTCCTGTGAGGCCAGGATGGAATTCACGTACAGGCCGGCAGTTTTGGATTCGATTTGGAAACCTTTCGGGTTAGGGCGTTGGTAGGAAGACAGCATAACGCGGAGCAGCTTCTCACCGAGGTAAGCGCCCCATTCCCAAGCGCAGATCAGGATATGCGTGTCCTGCGCGGCTTTCAGGGTCATGTTGGGTGGGCAGAAAACCAAAGGGCGGATGTAAGCCTCCTCCATATTGTTCATTTCCAGCACTTTATAGCAAGCGGCGATCAGCTCCTCGTTGTTGTATTTATAAGGGATGTGTATCAGTTCGCAGGAACGCTTGAAACGGTCGAAATGTTCTTTCGCCTTAAATATTTTCACCTCTCCGGATGCGGTTTTGTAAGCGCGGATACCTTCAAATACGGCGTATCCGTAATGCAGCGACTGACCGTACAGATCAATTTTGGTTTCTGTGGCTTTCTGGAAAGCCCCATCAAAGTAAAGAATCGTGTTTTCGTTGTAATAGCTATACATATAATTGAAATTTGCACATAAAAAAAGCCTTCCTGTTGGAGGAAGGCGTTTTATTTTCAGTTGTCGTTATACACGCTAGGTTATCCTCCAAAAGACTGGTGGCTGATAATGACAACGACGATCACGACGAGCGTAATAGCCCAGTTGAGCTGTGGCACGATGTGATTGATCTTGTTATTGTCTTTATTTACCCACATGGAGGTATTGTTGATTTTTTGTTATCAATACAAATGTATTGGTCCGTGAAATAAAAAACAATATCGACACAAATATTTTGAGAAAAATCAAACCAAAAGGCAATTTTTTAAAATATCGAAAAAAGCGGTTTATTGATTGAATAAAATCTAAGAATATATCCTTTGCCGTGGTTTGTATCAAAACAAAAAAGCCCCGTTCCCGGGGCCTTTCGTGGCTAAAATATCTTCTTACTACTGCAAACAGGCGTCAATCACGCGTTGCAGCTTCTCTTCTTTCTCTATCAAACGCTCCAACAGCACCAACTGATTCTTTGCGCGGTTATAGTTGTGTTCGGGATATTTGATCGGGTAGTATACATCGCCATTCAGGTAATCCGTGAGGAAACGGATACCCTGCATGTAGATCATGAACTTGCCGGCATAAAAGAGGTGCTCCTGCTCTGTTTTGGAGAGGGTGCTGCCTACTTCGGATAAATATCCTTTCATCAATGCTTCAAAATATTCCTCCCGCACGCTGATCTGGCTGAAATCACGCTCCTCTTCAGAAACCGGGCACACATACGTGCGCACCATATCTCCGAGGTCAGAGATGATCTTGCCGGGCATGAGGGTATCGAGATCGCATACACAGATGCCTTCGAATGTATCTTTGCGCAGCAATACATTGTTGATCTTAGTATCGTGATGCATCAACCGGTCGCTGAACTGCGGGTTCGTTTTCAGTGTTTCAAAGGTCACCGCAATATCCGAGTACCGTAGGCATTGTTCAATCAGGCCTTCCGCAAATTGCTTCCTTTCTTCCTTTGCATGGCGGATCGCCTCCTGGAAGGCGGAATACCGCAGGGTCAGGTTGTGGAAATTGGGAATCGTGGGCTTGAATTCCCGCAGATCAATGCCGTGAAAATAACGCGCCATCTTCCCGAACTGTTTGGCCGCTTCGTAGGCCTGTTTGGGTGAGTCCGCCTGATCCACGGTAGTAGAATCGGGAATGAAAGGGATCATTCTCCAGTATTCTTCTTCATGATGATACAGCTCCTCTCCGTTCACGGTAGGAATGGGTGTGATAAAGAGGTAACCGGGATGATGTTTTGCAAGATAGTTGGCCGCCAGCCGCTGATTACGGGCTATTACCTCCGGCTCCTTGAAAACATAGGTATTGATCTTCTGAAGAACGTACTTCTCGCCGCTCCGGCCGCTCAAAAGGAAAGTATTGTTGATATGCCCGCTGCCGAATTTCTGCATTTCATATTCCGCGGGATTCAGTCCAAAAGCATGGATAATGTCCGTATTCGCCATTTATTTCCAGAGATTATTCGGGTATTCGCCTTGATTTACCAGTGTGGACAGGCTCTGCTGTACACCAGGCGCATCTTCCTTGTAGGTCACGCCAAACCATTGAGAACTGGTGGGGATCACCTTCACTTCACCAAGGCCGCCGGAAATAAACTGGTCTACCACGATCGGGATAAAGAATTCGGATTTCGGGTTGCTGATATTCTTATCCAGGAACCGATCGAACATCTTCTCGCTGATGGGGAACACAGAAGGTGCAAAACCCCAGAAGTTCATGGACACATTGGTTTTCGGGCTCAGCTCCATTTTTTGATCCCCCTCCTCGTATACAATTTTATTATTATCCACATAGATCTTGGTCCTTTCCGTGATACCGGCCAGGTTACCGCTGCCGTTCACTTCGCAGACGCCGCGGGAAACAGAACCATACTCGCTGATGGTTTTTCCCAGCTCGTATCCTACAACACTGTATTTATCCGGCTGGCAGTCGGTTTTCAGGAAAGCGGCCATTTTCTCAAAGGCATCACGGCCGTAGAAATCGTCCGCATTGATCACAGCAAAAGGCTCGTTGATGGCGTCTTTGGCGCAAAGTACCGCGTGGGCGGTCCCCCAGGGCTTGGTACGGTCTGCGGGAACGGCATGTCCGTTCACAAAGGCGCTCATATCCTGGAATACGTAGTCGGTTTTCACCCGTCCTTTCAGCTTAGGCTCAAATATTTCCTTGAATTCTTCTGCAAAGTTCTCACGGATGATGAATACGATCTTTCCAAAACCCGCGCGGATGGCGTCGTAGATGGAATAATCAATGATCGTTTCTCCGCTGGGGCCAAACTGCTGGATCTGCTTCAGGCTGCCGTAACGGCTGGCCATGCCTGCTGCCAGGATCAATAATGTCGGTTGCATCTGCTGATATTAGTTTATAATTTTCAGTCGAAATAATATCGGGGGCTAAATTTAGGCATTAAATTTTTTCCGGGCTTTTATTTTTTTATTATTGTGGCTGTTTACCCCATAACGTCTACAGTGTAATTATACTTTAAAAATAGAATGATGATGAAAAGAATCGTAGTGGCAGGAGCGATGGCATTGCATTTTATGCAACCGGCGCAAGCGCAGCAGAAAACCAATCCGGAAGAGATCCAGTCAAAAATGCAATGGTTTGCAGACGCCAGGCTGGGCATTTTCATCCACTGGGGCATTTATGCCGTAAAGGGGATTGACGAGAGCTGGAGTTTTCACAACAAGAAGATATCCTACCCGGACTACATGTCCCAATTGAAAGGATTTACGGCGGACAAGTATGACCCACAGGCCTGGGCGGACCTCATAAAGGAATCCGGCGCCCGTTATGCCGTGATCACTACCAAACACCATGATGGCGTAGCTCTTTGGGATACGAAGTTTAACAAGCTCAGCACCGCCAAAAGCACACCGGCCAAAAGAGATGTGCTCAAGCCCTTCTACGATGCTCTCCGCAGGAATCATATCAAAGCGGGTGCTTACTTTTCGCTGCTGGACTGGAGCTCACCGGATTATCCGGGATTCCTGAAAGACAGCAGCCGGTACAAGATTGCCGATCAGCCGCAGCGCTGGGCCAGGTTCCGGCAATTCTTCCAGGGCCAGATGGCGGAGGTGATGAAGCTTTACAACCCGGACCTGTGGTGGTTTGATGGCGACTGGGAACGCAGTGCCGATGAATGGGAAGCTGTGAAAGTGCGTAAAATGCTGACGGACTTTAATCCCCATACGATCATCAACGGACGCCTCACGGGTTACGGTGATTACGATACGCCGGAACAGAACTTCCCTGTGGTAAGACCGCATTTCCACTGGTGGGAACTGTGCATGACCATCAATAACAACTGGGGCTACCAGCCGCAGGACACTAACTGGAAAACACCCTACGAAATCATCACCATCTTCGCCGATGCGATCAGCAATGGTGGCAATATGCTGCTGGATATCGGGCCGCGTGCAGATGGTACCATTCCGGACGAAGAAGTGCATGTGCTGAAAGAGTTGGGCAAGTGGAACAAGAAACATGAGAAAGCGATCTTTGGCACAATGGGCGGAATCCCACAGGGACATTTCTATGGCCCTACAACTTTGTCAAAAGATTCTACTTCCCTCTTCCTGTTCCTGCCGGGCAAAGTAAGCGGGCAGGTCATGGTCAAAGGACTGGATAACAAGATACAGGACATTACCGTTGTGGGGAATGGTGCCAAACTTACGCACAAAATTGTAGGCAAGATCTCCTGGAGCCCTGTCCCCGGGCTGATTTACATCAATGTACCCGCTAATGTGCAGGATGAGTATATGACCGTACTCGAACTGAAGCTCGATAAACCTGTTAAGTTGTATCGCGGCAAGGGTGGGTTGAATGGATAAGACAGGGATCGGAGCCGGATGTTTGAATAACTGTCTCCAGGTATCGTAAATAATCTTGTTCTTTCCGGGGCCTGAAAAACCCCAGGATGCAATTTGGATTTCGTACACAAACCTGAATATGGCTTTTCTCATAAAATCCGGCTCCTTCATATATCGGATCTCCTTCCCGAAAAACCGCCCTTGTAGAATCAAACACCCTCACCCCGGAAATCCCTTTGTTGATCATCTCTCTTTTCCATTTCGCAAATGTCGTCTTATGTACATATTCGAGTAAATTACAATCAAGGAATCTCAGCACCCTATCCGGGTGGTCAGTACCTCGTGGGCTTTTATTCCTCAGCAATGGCAATGAATACCTTTCATGAAAGGCAGACATCATTCGATAATATTCAATTAATGCCCGGATATACGTTGCGTCCAGCAAGTCGAAACAATAACCAGGATTAATCACAGCCCCTACTACAGCTGCTTTTTGTATCTCTCCACGCTCCTCCTTTTCTCTTGCCCATATCAGAGCACGTTCCAAACTGTTCTCCCAGAAATACATCCCATGCCCTAACCAATCATAGGGATTCCGGCTAATCCTGATAACATCCGGTTGCAGCAACAAACTATCTGCTACATGCTCATCACAACCATGAAACCCTATGATAAGGCTGGGTCTGACATTATACATAACAAAGAGATGGGTTAACAATCAAAAAAGCCCCTGCTCCCGCGCTGCCGTGATCAACGATGGTTCCATGGTTGCCATCAACTCCGGTAATATATCGTAAGGAGGGATAAAGTTCCCATCTTCATCCACTGCCCCCATCATTTTCCAGGGTTCGAGCAGTTCTTCCTTTGTTCCATGCTCCCGCATGTACCGGGCGAACTCAATCAATTGTTCTACATTGCTGTCTTTTGTCATCATACATAAACGTTTTAAAATATTAACAATGATTGCGTATCTTTTCCAGTCAGAAAAAATGAACGCTTGATAAAATGCTTAACAATGCCGGACGAAACCGGTGATCAATGATTTACAAACTTATAGCCAAAGGAAATCGCAAAGAGATGGATAGAAATAATGCTAACGAACAATGTTATACGAAACTAAGGTTTATTTTTCACCGGGCCAATTTTAAGACGTAAAAAATTGCTTATAATTTTATCGCTCCGGATACCATCATGCTCATCAAACACAAGTACGCTTTACATATGAAAAAAACGCTCCTGTCTACTTTCGCAGCGCTACTCTTTTTAACCGCCGCCGCACAGAAAAAACGCCACCACACCCGCGTGGCCGCAAAGCCGGTGAAAATAGAAGTGCTCCCGCCATCTGTGATCCCCGCCCCGCAGTCCATGCAAACACTGGATGGCCATGTGATGATCACACCGCAGATGAAATATTTCACTAACGGAGAAAGCGCTGCCAAAGCCGCAGCACTTTTCAATACTTTCCTGAAAGCCAATTATGGCATGGAACTGGAACAAGGCAACCTGCATAACAGCACGCTGGTTTTCTCTGAAGATGCAATGCTTCCTGCCGAAGGCTACCAGCTGACGGCGACAAGGAACAAGATCGTTCTGCAAGGCCGCGCTGCCGGCCTCTTCTATGGTGTACAAACCCTGGAACAACTGCTGCCTCCCGCAGCTACCGGCAACAGGATCCCTATACCCGCAGTCTCCATCAAAGACGAGCCGCGCTTCGCATACCGCGGGCTGATGCTGGACGTAGGCCGCCACTTCTTCCCGGTCTCCTACATCAAACAATTCATCGACGCCATGGCGCATTACAAGCTCAACCGCTTCCACTGGCATCTGACGGAGGACCAGGGCTGGCGCATTGAGATCAAAAAATATCCGAAACTGCAAAGCATCGCTTCCCAACGGAAACAAACGGTCATCGGTCGTGGCCCGCAATATGACGGCAAACCCTATGGCGGCTATTACACACAGGAAGAAGTGAAGGAAGTAGTGCGCTATGCTGCCGAACGCTTCATCACGGTGATCCCGGAAATAGAAATGCCCGGTCATGCGCTGGCTGCGCTGGCAGCCTATCCTCAACTGGGCTGCACAGGCGGTCCATATGAAACAGGCACCAAATGGGGCGTTTACAAAGAGGTATACTGCGCCGGCAATGATGAAGTGTTCCGCTTCCTGGAAGATGTGCTGGATGAAGTACTGCCGCTCTTCCCGGGCCAGTATGTGCATATCGGCGGAGACGAATGCCCGAAGGACCGCTGGAAGACCTGCCCGAAATGCCAGGCCCGCATGAAAGCGCTCGGACTGAAAGATGAACATGAACTGCAAAGCTATTTTATACAGCGCATGGAGAAATTCCTGAACAGCAAAGGCAAAAAAATCATCGGCTGGGATGAGATACTGGAAGGCGGTCTCGCCCCAGACGCCACGGTGATGAGCTGGCGGGGCGAAAGCGGCGGGATAGCAGCAGCCAAACAGAAACATGATGTGATCATGACGCCGAACACCTATCTCTATCTCGATTATTACCAGGGCAATTCCGCCACGGAACCACTCGCCATCGGTGGATACCTTCCGCTGGAAAAAGTCTACAGCTACGAACCCTACCCCGCTTCGCTGAACGCATCGGAACAGGCTTATATCAAAGGCGTACAGGGGAATGTGTGGACGGAATACATCGCGGATGCTCCGTATGTGGACTATATGACCTATCCCCGCGCACTTGCGCTGGCGGAGATCACCTGGAGCCCGGCCTCCAAAAAGAACTTCGCTTCCTTCACTGCCCGCCTTCCCAGAGCCCTCGCCATGCTGGAAGCACGCGGCGTGAACTTCCGCATCCCGGAAGCGGCGGGCGCTGAAGATATGGTACTCTCGTCCGGCAGCGCACAGGTACATCTGCAGCCTCCTGTTGCAAACGCTACCATCCGTTATACACTGGACGGATCGGAACCCACCGTCAGCAGCACGCTGTATACCCAGCCTTTTGCCGTGTCCCCCGCAGCAAATCAGACGATCACGCTGAAATACATCGTGATCACGGCCGGCGATAAAAAGAGCAGCGTTTTCAGTAATACGTATACCCGTAAGAGTTATAAACCGGCACAAGCGGTGAACCCGGTGAACAAGGGCGTGAAGTTCCAGGCATATTACAGCACCTTCACCCGCGCAAAAAATGTGAGCGGAGGAAAGGCTGACACCACGGGCGTTCTGCCGGTGTTCGACATTCGCCCCTTTATTGCAAAACCCACCTTCGGCGTGCACTATGAAGGTTATATCAAAGTGGACACAGACGGATTGTACGAGTTCAAAACCAATTCAGACGATGGTTCGGTGCTTTCCATCGACGGAGAAGTGGTGGTAGATAATGATGGAGAACATGCCCCAACAGAGAAAACAGGGCTCGTACCCTTACGCCAGGGCTTCCACAAGATCAGCCTTCAGTACTTCGACGCCGGCGGCGATCAGCAATTGCAGGTAAGCTTTGGGCTGAAAGGCAAACAAAGCATTAACTTGCGGAATGCACTTTTCAACTGAGCACATATTGCAACCTTTTCATACTACATGGCTGCCCGCAAATACGCAGGCAGCCATGTTGCGTTTGGATCGTATCCATCCGCTTGTATCCGGCAATAAATGGTTCAAGCTGAAATACAACCTTGAAGCGGCCGGCAACAAACCTATCGTGACCTTCGGCGGCGCATGGTCCAACCACATCCACGCCACGGCCGCAGCCTGCAAAATGATCGGGAAACCCTGCACCGGTATCATCCGCGGAGAAAGACCGCAACAACTCAGCACAACGCTGCAGGACGCTTTGCAGCTGGGTATGCAGCTGATGTTTGTCAGCCGGGAGGAATATCGGAATATTAAAGATGGACATGCAGATCTGAAAGACATATTGAAATCCCCCGGCAACACCGCTTACATTATCCCCGAAGGCGGCCACAATGCTCTCGGCATCAAAGGTTGCGAAGAGATACTTTCCCTCACGGACACCTCTTCCTTCACACACATCATTTGCGCCGTGGGCACGGGTACCACAATGGCAGGACTGATCAACAGCACACAACAACAGGTGATCGGTATCTCCGCATTGAAGGGCGCTTATTCGCTGAATACCGAAATTGAAGACATGCTTAACGTTATACCACCTGCACACTGGCAGCTCCTCCACGATTTTCACGAAGGCGGCTTCGGCAGGATCAGCCCGGCATTGATCGCATTCATGCAGGATTTTCTCGGGCAGACGGGTATCCCGCTGGATCGCGCTTACACCGGCAAGATGATGTACGCCGTGCAACAATTGCTGGCAAAGAATTTCTTCCCTCCCGGCAGCCACCTCCTGCTCCTGCATTCCGGCGGCTTACAGGGAAACGCCTCTCTTCTCGGCGGCAGCTAACTTTTCTTTTTCTTCCGGGGACAAGGGCACTGTTTGCGGAATGAATTCATGCCCGTTCTTTCCATAATCATACGGCCAGCGGAAAACTTCCGGTATCTCGCCCGGCCAGTTGCCATGCCCGGGTTTGATGGGCGTGGTCCATTCGAGGGTGTTGGCGGACCAGGGGTTGGTGGACGTTACTTTCCTCCCTTTGAAAATGCTGTAAAAGAAATTGATGAGGAATAATATCTGCACACCGAATACCACGATGGCAGTTATGCTGATCAGCTGGTTCAATCCGGCGAATTGACTAAAAGAAGCCCACTGCCCGAAATCGTAGTACCGGCGCGGCATTCCCGCCAATCCTTCATAATGCATCGGCCAAAAGATGAGATATGCGCCCACCAGCGTGATCCAGAAATGCACATACCCCAGTGTACGGTTCATCATCCGGCCATATAATTTGGGGAACCAGTGATAAATGCCTGCGAACATGCCCAATACGGCGGATACACCCATTACAAGATGAAAATGTGCGATCACGAAATACGTATCGTGCAGGTGCATATCGATCGCGGAATTACCGAGCCAGATACCGGTGAGCCCACCCGATATGAACGTACTGACGAAGCCGATGCTGAAAAGTGCTGCGGGCGTGAAGCGGATGTTCCCGCGCCAGATAGTCGTGAGCCAGTTGAAGACTTTGATGGCCGAGGGGACCGCTATCAACAGGGTCAGCAATACAAAGAAGGATGCAAGGAAAGGATTGATGCCCGCAACAAACATATGATGAGCCCAAACGAGGAAAGACAGCGCTGTGATCGCGAACAGGGAGCCGACCATGGCAAGATATCCGAATATCGGTTTGCGGGAATTGACGGCCAGTACTTCCGATACAATGCCCATCGCCGGCAGGATCACAATGTACACCTCCGGATGCCCCAGGAACCAGAACAGATGCTGGTAGAGAATGGCGCTCCCACCTTCATTCGGCAAGGCTTTACCGGCCACGAACAAAGTATTCAGATAGAAACTCGTACCTCCATGCCGGTCCAATAACAATAACACAAAACCCGCGAGCAGTACGGGAAATGACAGGATGCCGAGGATGGCCGTAAACAGGAAAGCCCACATGGTCAGCGGCAACCGGTTCATAGACATCCCTTTGGTACGCATGTTCAGGATCGTGGAAATATAATTGATACCGGCCAGCAATTGCGACACTACAAACAAGGCCATACTCGCCAGCCAAAGATCCATTCCAATCTTTGAACCGATGGAAGCATCGCCCAGCGCGCTAAGTGGCGGATAGGACGTCCAGCCACCGGAAGCAGGCCCCGTTTGCACGAACAGGGAACACATCATCACAATACTTGCGAGAAAGAATACCCAGTAGCTGAGCATGTTCAGAAAAGGCGAAGCCATATCGCGCGCACCTACCTGCAAGGGGATCAGTAAATTGGAAAATGTACCGCTCAAACCCGCGGTGAGCACAAAGAAGATCAGAATGGTGCCATGCATGGTAACCATGGCGTAATAAGCCTCAGGAGAAATGCGCCCGCCTTCTCCCCAGT
Source organism: Chitinophaga niabensis (assembly GCA_017849435.1). Classification (GTDB taxonomy): domain Bacteria; phylum Bacteroidota; class Bacteroidia; order Chitinophagales; family Chitinophagaceae; genus Chitinophaga; species Chitinophaga niabensis_A. The sequence continues at coordinate 94,528 of JAFIGY010000012.1, read as the reverse complement.
GGCCCAGCACACTCTCCAGCCAGGGAAAGGTGGAATCGGGGAACCCTAATTGTAAACGGAAAAGCACAGAGAAAAGACCACCGATAAAAGCCCATACCATACCCGTGATCAGGTATTGCCGTGAGATCATTTTATGATCTGTACTGAAAATATACCTGGTGATAAACCCTTCTTCATGATGTCCGTCATGACCATTGCCGTTTGTATACAACGGCTCCGGCTGGGTTCGGCTGGCCGTGCGCGTGGTATCATCGTTCATACCTGCGGCTTCCTTGTAAAGTTCCGTATTTTTTCCCGTTTATCCGCCGGGTAAAAACAACATTACCCAGTGGGGTATGATATTTGGGAGATTTTAACAAGTCAACATGTATATTTGTATTTTTGCCAACTTTAAGTGTTCCGGATGTACTGTATGAAGCAGATCGCAAGATTTTTTATTGCTGTAGTGATCTTTATGGCCAGCATGGGCGCCGTGAAAGCGCAGGAATATACACCACCCGTATTGCCGGAATTTTCCGCACTGATCAAAACGGGGAGGATACAGCTGGACTGGATATCCGGTTTCCCGAACACCGTTCAGATTGGTATTCAGCGGTCGCTGGACAGTGTGCTGAACTTTACCACCATCGGCTACGCCGCAAACCCGAAAGAGATCCGCAATGCCTACCTTGACAATAAGCCGCTCCCGGGAACGAACTACTACCGTCTTTTCATTCTTTTTTCCAATAACAAGTACATGTACAGCAAAACCGTACTGGCAGTACCTGATTCCACGATCAATGCTGACACCAAGCTCAGCGCTTCCGACATTGCCAATCTGGCCCCCTCCGGCAAGACGACTACAGAACCCTGGAAGCCATCCAATTACGTATATACCACCGCTGACGGCAATGTGAACATCAAGCTGCCGGATGCTCCCAGAAAAAAATACCACATTAAATTCTATGAGCCCAGCGGCGTTTTCCTCTTTGAAGTGGAACAGGTGCAGGAGCCTTTCCTGATCCTGGAAAAAGCCATCTTCCTGCATGCAGGCTGGTTTAATTTCGAGATTTATGAGGATGGGAAACTGCTCGAGAAGTGGAACTTCTACATCCCTCTGAACTACCGTTCCTGAGCGATCATTTCAGCTTCAAATACGGTCGCGAAGTGATGCAGTATCCTGCCTTTCACTTCTTCCAATGGCACCATACGCCCGGTCTCTTTCTGTAAGGAGGTCACCTGCTTGTCTGCAATCCCACAGGGAACGATATAGTTGAAGTAATCAAGATCGGTATTGACGTTGATGGCAAACCCGTGCATGGTCACCCAGCGGCTGCAACGTACGCCCATGGCGCAGATCTTCCGTGCGCGCAGTGGGTTCTCCGGTTCTATCCATACCCCGGTTTCCCCTTTGGAACGAGCCCCCTGCACCCCGTAATCCGCCAGGGTGCGGATGATCACTTCTTCGAGAAAGCGTAAGTATTTACCGATATCTGTGAAGAATCGCTCCAGGTCTATGATCGGGTACCCTACGATCTGTCCGGGTCCATGGAAAGTAATATCCCCACCCCGGTTGGTCTGCACAAAAGCGATCCCTTTTTCCTGCAATTCCCGGTTATTCACGAGGAGATGCTCCATATGACCGCTTTTCCCGAGCGTATACACCGGCGGATGCTCGCAAAAAAGCAGGTGGTGTGCCGTTGCCGCAGTATTCTCCGCAGTTCCGTCCCGCTGCGCGATCTTCCACTGCACATGGTGCTGTAATAGGGCCTCCTGATAGTCCCAGGCCTCCTGGTAGGGGATCTCCCCTAAATCCTTCACGCTGATCTGCTGTTTCATTCGCCTGCAAAGATAACTATAAGCTATCTTTGCAAAAATTTTTACCGATGAGCGAGCATTTACCGGAGCTGGAAGACGAACTGGAAAACGGCGAAGGCAGCGAGGAGATATACGAAAGAGTGAACCTCATAGTAGACAAAGGGCAGGAACCGTTGCGGATCGACAAATTCATCCAGAACCGTATCGAAGGCGCTACCCGCAACAAGGTGCAGCAGGCCATTGAAGCGGGCATGGTACTGGTGAACGACAAACCTGTAAAATCCAATTACAAGGTGCGTCCGCTGGACCGGCTCATCGTGTATTCCACCAAAAACCCCGAAAGCACGGAGGTAAAGCCGGAAAACATTCCTCTTAACATTGTGTATGAGGATGAAGACGTTATGGTGGTCAACAAACCTGCCGGCATAGTAGTGCATCCCGGTTGCGGGAATTACACCGGTACCCTCGTGAACGGTCTCGCTTACTATCTCGGAGACGACAAAGTGAATCCTGCCGAGCCCGTAATCCCCCGCTTCGGGCTGGTACACCGGATCGACAAGAATACCAGCGGCCTCCTCGTCATCGCCAAGTCGGAAAAGGCTATGACAGACCTTGCAAAACAATTTTTCGATCATACCGTAGAACGCCGCTACCTCGCACTGGTGTGGGGGGATTTTGAGGAAACGGAAGGTACCGTGGTAGCGCATGTGGGCCGCCACCAGCGTTTCCGTAAGATCATGGACGCCTATCCTGACGGTGAGCATGGCAAAGAAGCGATCACCCACTACGAAGTGCTCGAGCGCTTCAATTACGTTACCCTCATCGCCTGCCGGCTGGAGACGGGCCGCACCCACCAGATCCGCGTGCACATGCAGCACATCGGGCATCCCCTGTTCAATGACGATACCTATGGCGGCGATCGTATCGTAAAAGGCACTGTATTCGCGAAATACAAACAGTTCGTGGAAAACTGCTTCCAGCTCATGCCCCGGCACGCCCTGCATGCCCAAACCCTGGGCTTCATCCATCCCCGTACCCGCAAGCCCATGCTCTTCGAAAGCGAACTGCCCGAAGATTTTGCCGGAGTGCTGGAAAAATGGCGGAGATACAAGCGGAAAGATGAGGAGTGATCCGCTTTAAATCCACATTAATTATTTTATTAAAAACAATCTACATATCAATATTTCCGCTAATTTCGCGGCAACATGGCTCCAAAGAAAAACCTTGCCGGCGTTACCTTTTGCCTGCTGATGATGGTGCTGATGGCTCCCCTGCGTTCAATAGCCACCGGCGCTCCCACCCGTTTTTTTCTGACCAGTTTCAAGTATAATACTACCTGCCTGAATGATACGGTAAAATTCACTATCACGGATGATATAAGAGGGATCGATTCTGTGAAATGGTACTTTGTTAGTCCGCCGTTACTTCCGGAAGATTCGTCCAAACTCATCCGCGGCGCTTATCATATCTACCGCACACCCGGTACCTACACCGTCACATTGAAAACTTACCGGAATGGCATAGAAGATATCACCACTTCGAACATCACCATTGTAGCGCCCCGGGGTGTAGACCTCGGTCCTGACCTCACCCTTTGCGAGAACAGTACCACCACTATCACAGCCCCCAATATTCCCGGCGCTACCTACACCTGGTATTACCTTCAGGACACTGTGCCCGGAACGAATACTTTCCTCGTTTCCCAGATGGCCACCTATCACGTAGCCATCAACGGTTGCATGGAACCCGATTCCGTGAACGTGTTCTATTCTCCCATCCCGAAGATCAATCTGGGACCGGATCGCACGCTCTGCACCGGGGAAATGCTCACACTCGATGCCACCGCGCAGAATGCCACCTATGTGTGGAGTACCGGGGAAACCACGCCCACTATTGTTGCGCGCGGACCAGGCGGCCCTTACTGGGTACGGGCTACTGTGGCGGGTTGTGGCGTGTATACAAGTCAGGTTACGATCAATTTCAGAGGCCCTGCTTACCCTTTCAGCCTGGGGCCGGACACGCTGCTTTGTGCGGGGGAATCCGTGATACTTAATGCAGCGCGGCCGGAGGCGACGCGGTATGTGTGGAATACCGGGGCGAGGACGCCCAGTATCAACGTCAATCGCGCCGGGGACTATTCAGTTTTTGTGACCATCAACGGGATCTGCGATGTAGTGGATACAATCGGGGTAAGATACAGTCGCCTGCAAAAGATCAACCTCGGGAACGATACTACGCTTTGCTATCCGAATTTCCTGGTGCTGAATGCGGATCATGGAACTGGCAGTTATTTATGGCAGGATGGATCAGATCAGGCTACGTATCATGTGGACAGTTCAGGTTATTACTACGTAAGAGTACAGATCGGCCGGTGTGTGGAATCAGATACCATCCGGGTGGATTTCCAGGATAGCCTGCGGGTGATCCTCGGCCTGGATACCACACTTTGCATCGGCGAAACCCTCACCCTTATACCGCGTGGGGCCGGCTCGAATTACAAGTGGCAGGATAGTACCTCCACCCCTACCTACCTCGTTACACAACCTGGTATTTATGCCATTGTAGCACGCAATGTCTGCAATCGCGCTACGGCTTCCATTGAAGTACGTTACCAGGATTGCAATTGCACGCTCTTCTTCCCCACCGCCTTTACACCCAATGGAGACGGCGTCAATGACGTGTTCCGGCCGAAGTACCGATGCCTCATCGCAAAATACAAGCTCAGTATCTACAATCGCTGGGGTGAATTCATGTTCTATACAACGAACCCCGGCGTGGCGTGGAACGGAAAAAACAACGGGGAAACGGCGCCCGCAGGCACTTATGTGTGGATCGTGGAATATGTGGATGAACTGAAGAATAAATATTACAGGAAGCAGGGAACCGTTACCCTGATCCGATAACTCACTTCCCGAAATCAGAGAACTTCGCCGTAAAAATTGCGGTTTCCCGTTTCTTGAACGGCACATTCCAGGTACCGCTATAAGTGATCAGCGCCGGTAGCAGCAGATCGCCGAACTTGGTCATCTGCACATTCATCCGCACATTAAAATCAAACAGGATGGTTCTGTAGGAAAGCGAATAATTACGCCCGACGATTTCCATCGTTTCTTTATCGAAATAGGTGATCAGTTCATCGATCACTACTTCCGCACGGTCTATGCTGCCCAGGTTCTTACGAACAATGGCGCTGAACACATAACAGTCCGTATCGGCGTATTTATCGGACGTAATGGAAAAATCATAATACCGCATCAGGTCCCGGTCGAAAATGGCTACTTTGTTACCCACCACAGGAACGCCGGAAATAGGTTTGCCGGGATTGAAGATGAGTTGTTTGAGTTGTGATTTATGACGGGCCAGACTGCCTTTGTGCTTCCCGTCGTCTTCCCCGCACACCGTGCCTTTTGTGAAGAACAGGTTGGCGTACAACTCTGCAGTGTAATAGTTATAATCCCCTTTGCGTGTGTAGAAATTACCGCTCGTTTTTTCATCCAGCACTTCCATGTGACGGCAGCTGCCGTTCATGATCTGCCGTGTATGGCTTTTGAGGGAAGCAATGGTATTGCCCCCTTTCTTATCCGTAATGCGGATGTCGTTATCGGCTGTAAAACCGATAAAACGAAGATTCTTGAAAGCGCGGTAAAAAGTGGTGTCTTCTTCCACCCTTTTGATAAACCCATTCACGTCAAAGCCTATACGCTTTGCCTTTACGACAACTTCATCCAGGTTAATGGTCATTCCTTTATAACGTGCAGTATCTTGCGCCAGTGCAGGAATGCAGGGCAAAAAGAATAACAGTAGCAGGACTTTACGCATCCGGCAAAAATAAGGATTTCGGGCCATCCCCCGCGCCGGGAATATATTCTAACAGAATTTTAACGGGATGCTATCAGCTGGAAACCTTCCCGGCAAGGTACATCTGCGTAAGTGTGGGAGTGGGATTACCGCCTTTCTTTTCGAGGGTAACGGCAAACATCTGGGGATTGCCTTCGAAGGTTTTCATTTTCTGGAATCCTTTGGCGATGTCTCCCATATCAAACACGCCTGCATCCACCGGTACGCCGTTCACAATGGCCCACAGCTGGTATTGCCTATCCGGTGCGGGTTCCGGCAGGTTGTTGACAGTCAGCATCACTTCTTTCGACTTCGTGTTCCAGTAAACGGTAGCCAGCAGGTTGGGACGTTCTTTGGAAGCCGTGTACATCCTCACCATTTTCATATCGGGGTTCCGCATCTGTTGCAGCATGCCTTCTGCATGTTGCAAACGCGCCTGTGAAGCGTCGTTTTGCGCCACCATTTTATTTTGTTCCGTGAGCAGGGCCTGGTATTTATCTTTCCACTCGTTGGTGCTGTTGAAATAGATCACGTTGAACGCTACGCTGGCAATAAGGCCAAGGATCGCCGCAGCCGCTACGAATCGCCATATGCGTGCAGGAGATGCCGCTTTCGCCGGTTCTTCCTCCGGTAGGGCGTAAGCGGGAGCAGTTTCATCTGCGCCGGCGGGTATAACCGCTTCTCCGCCCTCCTGATCCAGCAGCTGGAAAAGGCGTTCTTTCACGGCAGGCGGCGGTGCAACGGAGAAGAACTGCACATAACGTTCCATATCCAGCTGCACGGCATCCGCGGCAGCCTTTACTTCCGGAGATTGCGCTATCGCAGCCTGCAGCTCGCGGACCTCCAGGTCCGTAGCGAGGCCCGCCACGTAGCTTTCAATGATGCCGGATGATATGTAACGTTGTACGTCCAATTGCTATACCTGTTTTAGTATGCTCCTTAATTGAATGATGGCATTGCGCATCCTGGTTTTCACCGTACCCAAAGGAATGTCCAGCACCCTGGCGATTTCTTCCTGGGTGCAGCCTTTATAGTAGGCAAGGTCAATAATGATCCGTTGTTCTTTGCTGAGTTTTTCCAACACCTTGGTGAGACCAAGATGATCCACAGAGGGATGAACCGTTAACTGACTTGTATGTTGATATACGTCATTACCCAGCTCCTGGATTTTCTGATCCAGTTTATGCGCTTTGGAACGGAGAGAATCAATGGCGGTGTTACGGGCGATGTTGAGCATCCAGGTGAAGAGACGCCCTTTTTCCATGTCATATCTTTCAATACCCCGCCATATTTTCAGAAATACTTCCTGCAGCACATCGCTTGCAGCATTTTCTTCATTGAGGACTTTGAGAACCACCCCGTAAAGGGCCGGAGAGTAGTGATCATACAAATAGCTGAAGACCTGCTGATCACGGGCCTTGAGACCCTGTACCAGTTCAGCTTCCGTGTATGTGTTTGCAGTTCCCAAGGATCGGTATAAATAGTGTCACTAAAATAATGAAAATTTTTACAATATGAAATTTTAAGGCATAATTATTTTTTCTAATTACTTAGAGAAACTCATCTTGTAATCCACTTTGATCTTTCCTTTGGAAATATCGTCCAGGCGGCTTTTCAACATGCGTTTTTTCAGGGGCTTGAGGTAATCTATGAACAATTTGCCTTCAATGTGGTCATATTCGTGGAAGATCACCCGGGCGGTGATCCCATGGAAAGTGCGTTCGTGTTGTTTGAAGTTTTCATCAAGATAGCGGATCCGCACCTTTTCAGGGCGGTACACATCTTCCCGGATCTTGGGAATGCTGAGGCAGCCTTCGGTATAAGCCCATTCATCTCCCTCCGTATCTATGATCCTTGCGTTGATAAATACCTGTTTAATACCATGATCGCCGGGATAGGCATCTTTTTCGTCTTCTTCGAGATTGTTGATGATCTGCTCGCTGTCCACCACAAAAAGGCGGATGGGTTTGTTCACCTGCGGCGCGGCCAGTCCCACCCCGCTGGAGGCGTACATGGTTTCCCACATGTTATCGATGAAGGTTTGCAGATTGGGATAGTCGGGCGTAATATCCTGACCTACTTCCCTCAATACCTGGCTGCCATAGGCTACGATTGATAATATCATTGTATTTGTTAATGGAATTAGAATGCAAAAGTAGGGATTTTCGGGTTGAGGGTCAACCTCCTGTGTGATGCAGGTATTCCTGGAGCAGGATGGTGGCACTGATCTCGTCTACCAGTCCTTTGTTCTGACGGTCTTTCTTCTTCAGACCACTGTCCAGCATACTCTGGAAAGCTATTTTGGAAGTGAACCGCTCATCGACCTTCTTCAGTGGCATATCCGGGAAATTTTTTTGCAGGATACGGATACACTCTTCCACCAGCGCAGTGGCATCGGTGGCGCTGCCATCCAGGTTGCGGGGCAGGCCGATAAGCACGAGCTCTACCGCTTCAGCCGCAAAATATTTCCGGAGGAAGGGTATGAGTTCATGGGAAGGAATGGTACCGAGTCCGCTGGCAATGATCTTCAGCGGATCGGTCACCGCCAGTCCGGTGCGTTTTTTCCCATAGTCGATAGCAAGGATCCTTGGCATGCAGACGATTATTTATTTCAGGATCAGCAGGTCAGCGATCGCGAACAGGGCGAATACCACGCTGGCGATCCCGTTGGTGGTCATAAAAGCGAGGTTCACGCGGGAAAGGTCGTCCGGTTTTACGAGGCGGTGTTGCAGGAAGAGCATTAGTATAAAAATCCCGGCTCCTATCCAGTACAACCAGTGCAAACCGCCGATAAGCCCAATGGCAATAGCCAAACCCGCTGCTACCAGGTGCAGCGCCTCGGAAAACCTTAACCCGCCGGTCTTTCCCAGCCAGGCCGGGATGGAATGCAGTTGCTGGGAACGATCAAACTCCTCGTCCTGCAAAGCATAAATAATGTCAAAACCCGAAACCCAGCAGAGCACCATCACACTTAACAATACGGGCAACAGGGCAAAATATCCGGTAACCGCCAGAAAAGCCCCGATGGGCGCCAGTGAAAGCCCTACGCCCAACACCAGGTGACAAAGGGCGGTAAAGCGCTTGGTATAACTGTATCCCAACACCACCAGCAATGCCACCGGCGATAAAAAGAAGCATACGCGGTTGATGAACCAGGCAGTGGCCATGAACAGCAACGCGTTACCGATCACAAAGTACAGGGCATTGGAAGAAGAAATGATCCCGGCCGGTATCTCCCGTTTTGCGGTACGCGGGTTCTTTTTGTCGAACTCCGCATCCAGCCAGCGGTTGAATGCCATGGCAGCGCTACGGGCGAACACCATACAAAGCACTACGAGCAGGAGCTTCGTCCAGTCGAACGTATGCCCCGCCCAGGAAACCGCCAGAAAAAAACCGATCATGGCGAATGGCATCGCGAAGATGGTATGACTGAACTTTACGAGCGAAAGATAGTTCCGGATAGTGGTGGAGGGCATGACAGGCAGATTAGTTTTGAGATTTGAGTTTGGTGAAAAGGTCCCATACAACGATGCCGGCGCTCACGGAAATATTCAGCGAATGTTTCATGCCGGACTGTGGTATCTCTATACATCCATCCGCCAGTTTCATCACTTCGGCATCCACCCCGCTCACTTCATTCCCGAAAACCAGTGCCAGCGGCGTTGCAGCGGGAGAAAACCGGTCCAGCATCACACTCCTTTCCGCCTGTTCGATGGCCATCACAGTATACCCTTCTTTCCGCAGGGCCTCCACCGCTTCGAGGGTGGTGGTGTAATATTGCCATTCCACGGTTTCCGTGGCGCCGAGCGCGGTCTTTTGAATGTCGCGATGCGGCGGCACGGGCGTATATCCGCATAACACGATGCCCTGTAACAGGAAAGCGTCGGCGGTCCTGAACACAGATCCCACGTTGTGCATGCTCCGCACATTGTCCAGAACAAGCACCAGCGGCGTTTTGTCAGCCGCCTTAAACTCCGCGACCGTTTTCCGGCCCAGCTCCTGCATGTTTAACTTGCGCATCCTGCAAAGATAGTTGAAGCCTGTCAATGACTGCCAACTGTTTTTTATATTTGCCGCATGGCGAAAAGTAAATCGGAAGAAACACCCCTTATGACGCAACACAAGGCGATCAAGGCCCGGTACCCGGATGCCGTGCTGTTGTTCAGGGTGGGGGATTTTTATGAGACCTTCAATGAAGATGCGGTGATCGCTTCCCGCGTACTGGGCATCGTGCTCACGAAAAGGGCCAATGGCAGCGCATCTTATGTTGATCTGGCAGGCTTTCCTCATCATTCCCTGGACAGTTACCTTCACAAGCTCGTAAAGGCCGGCCATCGTGTAGCCATCTGCGATCAGCTGGAAGACCCCAAGACCGTGAAAGGCATCGTAAAACGCGGCGTGACCGAAATGGTAACGCCGGGCGTAGCGGTGAACGATAAACTCCTGGAAAACAGCACCAATAACTTCCTGGCGGCCGTGCATTTCGGGCAGGAGCATACCGGTGTGGCCTTCCTCGACATTTCCACGGGAGAGTTCTTTGTGGCACAGGGCAGTCTGGAATATGTCGATAAGCTCCTGCAAAGCTTTCGCCCTGCTGAAGTGATCTTTGCAAAGCAACAGCAGAAGCATTTCCGGCAAACCTTCGGTTCCCGCTTTTATACGTATACACTGGAGGAATGGATCTTTACAGCCACCTACGCCCGGGAGATCCTGCATAAACATTTCGAGACCCATTCCCTGAAAGGGTTTGGTGTGGAGGAACTGACAGATGCTATCATCGCGGCAGGTGCTACCATGCACTATCTCAAAGACACCGAGCATCCCAATCTGCAGCATATCACCAATATGCAGCGCATCGATCAGGATGATTTCCTTTGGATGGACCGTTTCACGATCCGCAACCTGGAACTGCTGCAAAGTACGGTGGAGCAGGGGCGTTCGCTCCTCGGCACGCTGGACAATACCCTCTCCCCCATGGGCGCACGCCTGCTGAAACGCTGGATCGTTTTCCCGTTGCGGGATATACAACGGATCAACGAACGGCTGGACGCCGTGGAGAGCCTCATCCGCGATGCAGACCGTACCCGCGGGCTGCAACAGCATCTCAAAGCAGTGGGAGACCTCGAGCGACTGGTATCCAAAATCCCGCTGAAAAAAATCAACCCGCGGGAAGTGATGCAGCTGGCCCGTGCCCTGCAGGAAGTGACCGCTATCAAACAACTGCTGGAAACGACAGACAACGCGCATCTTCGCAACCTGGAGGAGCAACTGGACCCCTGCCAGCCTATCCTCGATAAAATATTGGCTGAAATAGCCGACAATCCTCCCGTACAAGCCAACAAAGGTGGTATGATCCGCGAGGGTGTGCATACAGAACTGGACGATCTGCGGGCCATCGCCTCCTCCGGAAAAGAATATCTCCTGCGCATCCAGCAACAGGAATCCGAGGCCACCGGGATCCCTTCGCTGAAAGTGGCTTTCAACAACGTGTTCGGGTATTATCTCGAGGTGACCAACACCCACAAGAACAAAGTGCCCGCCAACTGGATCCGCAAACAAACGCTGGCCAACGCGGAAAGATACATCACGCCGGAATTGAAGGAATACGAAGAAAAGATCACCGGCGCGGAAGAAAAGATACTGGCGCTGGAAATGCAGTTGTATGATGCGCTGCTGTTGCACCTGCAGGAATACATCCAGCCGGTACAGCGGAACGCGCAGGCATTGGCGCGCCTGGACTGCCTTCTCTGCTTTGCGCATAACGCCGTACAGTTCAAATACCGGCGCCCGCAGATCAATGACTCTCATCATATCGATATCAGGGAAGGCCGTCATCCCGTCATCGAGCAGGGATTGCCAACCGGGGAAACCTATGTTACGAACGACCTGTTGTTGCATCAGGATGAACAACAGGTGATCATCCTCACCGGTCCCAACATGAGCGGTAAATCCGCCCTCCTGCGGCAAACCGCACTGATCACACTGATGGCGCACATGGGCAGCTTCGTGCCTGCTTCTTCTGCAGAGATCGGGTTAACGGACAAGATATTTACCCGCGTGGGCGCTTCCGATAACCTCAGCGGTGGTGAAAGTACTTTCATGGTGGAGATGAATGAAACGGCGAGCATCATCAACAACCTGACCTCCCGCAGCCTGATCATCCTCGATGAGATCGGTCGCGGTACCAGCACCTACGACGGGATTTCCATCGCCTGGAGTATTGTGGAATATCTGCATGACATGACGCCGCACCGGCCCAAAACCCTCTTCGCCACGCACTATCATGAACTGAACGAACTCGAGAATAAACATGGACGGGTGAGGAATTTTCATATCACGAACAAGGAAGTGGGCAACAAGATCATCTTCCTGCGCAAACTGGCTCCGGGCGGGAGCCGCCATAGTTTTGGTATTCATGTCGCGAAGATCGCCGGCATGCCGCCGCAGCTTATCCAGCGGGCCAACGAGATACTATCACAACTGGAAAGCCAGCATATTGAAGCGCCATTGGACCGGATCACTGCAGCGCCGCAGAAAGTACAGCTAAGTATTTTTGATGCGCATAGTGCAACGTTTTCGGATATACGGGAAAAGCTGGAGCATGTGGATATTAACCGGTTAACGCCCGTGGAAGCGTTGTTGAAGCTGAACGAGATCAAGAATCTTTTGCATTAAATTTTCACGAACGTTTTGGACCAATAAAAAACTCCGGGTTTTCCCGGAGTTTTTCTTTTTCCATAAGCATGCTTCACCCTATTTCTTATCCCACCACACGCGGCCGGTCAGCTGATTGGGCGCGCCATATTCGCCGCCTGCCTGCATGTCTGTTATTGCTTTGTTGTAATTGGCCTGATTGCTCAAATGAGGTTGTGGAAGCTCCCAGCGGCGAGGGATCTCCGGTTTGTTACCATCGATCACCACCACTTCAAGCGGCAGTATACCGCCTTCTTTGGGATATCCGAGACGTTTCCAGGAACCCCATGCTTCCCAGGGAGATTTGAAGTGGTTCAGGAAATTCTGTATACCGATCTTCTCCATCTTTTCTTCATTCGTTCCGGTGAACGCGATCTTCGGTTGTAACAGGTATGCAGATACGGTGTTGGGATCTGCCGGTGCATAACCTACTGTCTGCGCTGCGGCTGCCATCGTGCTATAAGCATCAACAGAAGCGATCACGCCCTTTTTGTACCATCCTTCCGCATCTTCCCCGATCATTCCGCGCAAGGCCAGTTCTGCCAGTATAAAGCATTGCTCTGCGTAAGTGAGCATGGGTTGCGTATATCTTCCGGAACCATTCCCGTCAGAGCTAAGGTCGAAAAGCCTGTTCTGGAATTGCGACAGGGTGTCTACGGACAAGGATACCACTTTACCATCTTCTGTGATGTTATATTTTTTCACCCCGAACAGGTTGATGGTAGCAGGATTATTACGCGCATCCGGACTGGCAGGCAGTCCAACGTACTGGCGGGGATTATATACTGCAGTAGCCGGGAAAGCGCCTCCGTTCTTCAGCCTGTTGAAATTCGCCTGCGTCATCTCGTTCTTTTTGAAGAACAGCGGCAAACGGGGATCGGCATTGTCATACATAAAATCGATCAGGTTCTTTCCTCCCCTGCTGGCGCTTCCCTGTGCATTCCAGTTACCGCCGCGCGCGAAGTTATCCGCACTGGAAACAAACTTCCATTCGTCTCCGTTACCGGTAAAAAGACCGGCCGGACTGGCTAATACTTCCTGCGCAATGGCCTTCACCTTGCCTGGGTTCCGCTTCATCAGGCGCATGGCTATTTTCAGGCGCAGCACATTTGCAGCTTTCACCCATTGGGTGGCATCACCATTGTAAGTGAAAATATCATAGCCTTTGTAGCTGCGTTGATCTGTAGCAGGCTTCAGCAGGGAATCCACTGCGCCTTTCAGTTCCAGATCAAACTGTGCGAACAGTTTTTCCTGATCATCATATACGGGGGTGAAATTACCGTCTTCCCTGGCATTTAGCGCTTCCGTATAAGGAATGGAACCGTTCACGTCCGTTACGCGGAAAGCGGCGAACACTTTATGCACCCGGGCAATAGCCACGAGGTTGCGGTATTGTCCACGCTCTGCGGCAGGCTTATTCTTCACGATCCTTTCAATCTCCACCAGGTTACGGCCGATGGTTGTATAGAAAGCATTGTAATATCCGTTCGTGTTTTGTGCTCCGTACATACCGGCGGCGTTCCCGTCAGCGTAAGCCACCGTGAATTGCATCCAGCGCATCAGGTACTGGTAACTGTCGTAGAACCATTCATAATCCCGGTCCACCATTCCCTTTTGGGAAGTAGTGATCATAAACTCGGGCGGCAGGTTCTGGGAAACCTCCGGATCTGTATTCTTACTTGCAAAATCTTTGGTACAGGCGCTGGCCAGTGTTGCCATGGCAATTACGCCGATACCCAGTTTATTTTTGAGATTCATCTTCTTCCTTTTTTGTTGTTAGAAACCAAGTTGTACCGTTACTGCCATGTTACGCACGAAAGGCGCACCGCCATACTCGGAGAAAGCGCTGGTTGCGTTGTTACGCAAACCTTCCGGGTTAATATGATCCGGGAGGTTGTTATACAGATAGCCAAGATTACGGCCCACCAGCATCACACGCGCTTTGGTCAGTTTCCAGCGTTGCACCATGCGGGTGGGGAAGTTATAACCGAGAGAAACCTCCCGAAGTGCCACATAAGATGCGTCAAAGATGGATGCTTCACGAATACCCACACCCCAGTCGCCGATCATGTTGTAATAGTTGTAAGGAGAAAGCGGATTTACGAACCCTTTGTCGTATGCTTCGCGATAGCTGAGCCCGCCTACGTCGCGGGTAACACCATCGGGACCCTTCACTTTGGTTCCATCGGCAAATATGCCATCCGGGATCATGCCGTCATTGCGTTCACGGCCGCCATCGTTCCATTTGAGGCCACCGCTTTCCGCATCACGACCAGGCAGTGTGCCGGCGATAGAGCCACGACCGGTCCCATACTGATGGGAAGCAGAGAAGATGTCTCCACCGATGCGCGCCTGGATGAGGAATCCGAGTGTCCAGTTCTTATAGCTGAAGTTGTTGTTCAGGCCCAGATTGAAGTCAGGCGTGATGTTGCCCACTTCCGCAAAACCGCGTTTGAACTGGAAAGGATAGGAAGCAGAACTCTGGATGACCGGTTTTCCGTTCTTGGCAGGATCTGCGGAAATGTATCTCGTATAGCCGTAGTTGGTAGTCAGCACACCGTAAGACTGCCCTACTTTCGCGATCACTTTCACGTCCTGATCACTGCCCATCTCATAAGTATTGATGCCGGGAGCGAGTGCAACGATCTTATTCACGTTACGGCTGCCGTTCAGCGTCACATCCCACTGGAAGTCCTTCCTTTCAACCGGGCGGCCATTAATAGCGATCTCGATACCACGGTTGCGGAACCGGCCTGCATTGATGAGTTTCTTTGCCACGCCGGATTCCTGCGCCACATCCAGCTTCAGCGGCTGGTTCTTAATATCCGTGCTGTATACCGCCACATCAACTCCCAACCGGTTGTTCAGAAACCTTACATCGGCCCCGAACTCGGTAGAATAAGCCATGGAAGGCTTCATATTCGGATTCGGATAAGTGTCTTTGTTATAGATGTAATACAACGGCATATTGGTAATAGAAGCGCCGTTCCATAATTGTTCCATCTGGTAGCCGGTGTTCAGCTCATATGGATCGATATCCGCGCCCACTACTGCGTAAGATGCACGGAGCTTACCATAGGAAATAGCGGAAGGAAGGCTGCCCTTGAAGGTTTCCGTGAACTCCCACGCACCGCTCACGGAGGGATAGAAGTAGGAATAAGTCCCTACACCCGAGGGGTACATCAAAGCCGAAGACCAGTCATTCCTTCCGGTTACATCCAGGAAGAAGGCATTTTTGTAAGCAAGACTGGCGCTTCCGAAAACGGAGTTGATTTGTTTGCGCTTGAGAATCTTGTTGTTGCTCGCGTCCACCGTTCCGATGCTGTTGGTGATGGTGAACTGGCCCGGGATCCTCAGCCCGCCGCTCGTTCTGGCACTGTACTGGTTACCGATGCCGGAGTTCCAGGTTTCCGCGCCGAGGTTGGCGCTGAAGGTGAAGTCAGGGTTCCGGAGCTTGGGCGTGAACATGGCCATGCCGGTGAAAGTATATTGCGTCTGGTTGGTGCCGGAGAGCGCATACAATCCGCGGGAACCGCCGAAGTTGATATCCCAGCCGAGTTCGCGGCGATCATCGGAGTTCTGTTCGTTGCTGAAGTTACCGCGCAGCACAAATTTCAGCCAGTCGGTAGCCGTAGCGTTCAAAGACATGTTGGCCATCATGAGGCGTTCCTTGCGTTCCCAGCGGTCGTGGTTCAGCGTGAACCAATAATCGGCACCGGGGTTGGTGGGCAGGATGTCGTTCAGCAGGTTTCCGCCGGGATCCTTTCTTCCCAGGCCACCGAGGTAGCGGGCGCTCCAATAAGCGGGATCGTAGTTACGGGGGAAAACATAGATCCATTTACGGCCGATGTTCTGATTCGTATAGTCACCACCCTGGCGCGTCGGATTGAGGGTGTTGCTGAAAGCGTAGGTGAAACCTCCATCGGCGGAGAGCCATTTGGAGATCACCGCGGAAGATTTGAGGGAGAAGGAATTCCGGAAGAACCTGTTGTTCGGCATCACGCTGTTGTTATCCAGATGAGAGTACGAAAAACGGAAGTTCGCTTTATCCGTTCCCGCTTCTACCGCTACATTCGTATTCATGTATTTGCCAAGCTGGTATCCATCCAGCGCGTTGTTCGGCTGCGGGCTGTAAGGTGCAAACTCGCCGTTCGGGAGCTTGGCCATCTGTCCCAGCATTTTCGGGCCATAGTTATTGGCCGTCCATTGCACAACGTCTTTACCATCGCCGTCTTTGTTGAAAACACCGGTGGTACCAGCGCCGTAAACGTTTTGCAGGTCAATCGGACCGCGGTATACTTTTTCAAATTGTACGGTTTGACTTACATCCACCCCGATCCCTTTGCGGATCGTTCCTTTTTTGGTGGTGATGAGGATAGCGCCGTTGATGGCCCGGGAGCCATACAATGCAGTAGCTGCAGCGCCTTTCAATACGGATACGCTTTCAAACTCATCCGGGTTGAAGTTTTTGAGCACATTCCCGAAGTTCACCGCATCATCTGATTTGTCATTTTCAAAGATCACCCCATCGATGATGAAGATCGGCTGATCCTTTCCGTTGAGGGATTTCGCACCGCGGAGCACAATGCGGTTAGCCGCCTGGGGACCACCTGCGGCGCCGGAAATGTCCACCCCTGCTACTTTACCCTGCAGGGCCGCTACCGGGTTGATGGAGTTGGTCTTAGCCACTTCCGAACCTTTCAGCTCCGTCATCGCATAGCCCAGTTTACGGGCTTCCCGTTTGATACCGAGTGCGGTTACCACCACTTCATTGAGATTCTTCGCATCTTCTTTCAGCACGATCATCAAAGGATCGTTACCGGCGATGGCCTCCTGGGGCAGGTAGCCCATGAATGAGAATACCAGTGTGGCGGAGGGTTGTACACTGATCTTGAAAGAGCCGTCAGCAGCTGTCATAGCGCCGTTCATCGTACCTTTTTCCTTTACGGTCACACCAGGGAGCAGGGTGCCGTTGGCATCCTTTACCGTACCGGTAACCACTTTTTTCACCTGCGCCCGGGAGAAGGGTGCAAAGCAAAAGGTGAGCAACGTGGTGAGAAGCAGAATTCTTCGCATAGCTTCCTTAGATTTTAAGTTTTTGACGTGAATGAGAACAATTGATCCTATACTGTTGGCGCTGCGTCACTGTCCGCGCGCCAGGCAATACAATTTCATGCCGTCAGCGGTTGATAGCTGCGGCCTACATACGTTGGCTGATAATAATGGGTACGAATTTTTCCGGCTAACAGAAAGGAAATATTACTCCTGAGTCAGCAATGGTTTCATTCTTCGTTGTTCCGGAAGCAGGAGGTAAAACGTTTTAGCGGATTATCCTTTAAAAAACCTGTGATATCACTACACGCTTCTCATTTTCACGACACGGCTTCCATACCAGCAGTAAAACGTTTTAGCATACTGCCAATAAAAAAACCTGTGACTCCATGCACGACATTTTCACTCGACACACACAAGTTTGCTCCTGAAAAAACGAACGGACGCAACTTAGATAATCTTATCAAACGGGCAAAGAAAAAATTTCAATTTCTTTAACGTTCCGGTAACTTTTTCTTAAAACACGATAAAATAATGTAGGAAAACAGGAAAATACCATCATAATAAAAAACTCCGGCCTCCCTGAGGAGGCCGGAGTTTTATCTCCAATCTTGAACGTGTCCTTACCTCACGTCCCAGAAAAGTTTGGTGGTAAGCTTGTCAGCAGCCTTCACCGTATTGTAATTGTCTGTATTGTAAGTCTGTTCGCTGGCAGGATACAACCACCTTGACGGCGGCAGTGTTTGCACACTGGAGTTGTCAGGCGGGAAGTTCAACACCGGAGCGCGCAGACGCCGGAGTTCCGCCCAGTTTTCGAGTGGCTGTATCACGTTATAGTGCAGCCACTTTTGTGTGCCAATCAGGTTTAGCTTCGCCGCGTTGGTGAGTGCCAGGTCCCAGTTCACGGCAGGGCTGGCGATATAAGCATTCACCTCCACATCATTGGTAGGGATGAGCGTACCTGATGTATTGTCGTTACTTACTGTCCTTAGCAGATAGTAGTACTCCACGGATTGTTTGATACCGGCCACATAAGCGGCTTTGGCTGCGGTCATATTATTGGCATTCAGATAGTATTCGGACAGTAAGAAGCTCACTTCCGCAGCGTTGATCAGCACACCGGGGAAATACTGATTGCGGCTTAAAGTGGAGCGATTGTAGATGGCGATGGTACCTCCGGCGATCAATGCGTTCTGCGTAGCGGCATCCGACATCTGGTCCAGTCCGTTATAAACACCTGCGGGAGCATTGGCCCCGGGCTCAAATACGGCCCTCAGCCTCGGATCACCATTCGTTTTCATATGATCGATCATCACTTTGCCGGCAATGTTACCATTCCAGTCTTCCAGACCTGATTTGAAACCTTTTGCATTGATATCCGTGCTCAGGTTGAATACATTGATCTGGATATTTTCACTATTGGCGGATACAACAGGATATTTTGCCGGATTCCCTACAATAGCAGCGATCTCTGCATTTACTCTCGCCTGGAAGGCAGCTACTCCGGATACTCTCGTGAGCATGCGCAAACGAAGGGAGTTGCAATATTTCTGCCATGCGGTGATGCTGCCTTTGTTGATGATATCCTGTGTCTTGAAACCGGTCAGGATACCGGATTTCGTGTTGGCTGTACTTAACTCATCGGCAAATCCTTTCAGATCATCCAGCATCTTTGTATAAATAGCGGCGGCATCGTCGTATTTGGGAAGGGACTTGCCATAATTACCGCCATTCGCGCTCAGTTTGCCGGCATCTGCCCAGGGAATGCCTCCGTGGAGGTCCACTACTTTCTCTGTATGATCGTAGAAGTAGATCAACGCGGTGATCATGTAAATGCGCCTGTCTGCCTGATCTGCTGCGGCCTGTTTGTTAAACACATTCTCCAGCTCGCGGAACTGCGCTACAAAACTGAAAAAGTTGTTCCAGCGGTCGCTTACACCTGAGGCGGGCGGTATATACTGCTGAAGGGCGTTCTCCCATCCTACCGACTGCGTCCAGCGGTTAAGGCTTGTTCTCAGCACAACGAAATAGTTCCAGTAGGAAGGCAGCACATAGTCCCGGTTAGCGTTCAGAAAGCCCGTGTATTGCTTTTCCACTGTTGTAACGGATATCTTGGACGGATCTGCATAGCTGTCTGCGAAATCGGACTTTTTACAGGAAGTATAGAGTACCGGTAGTGCAACCAGCATGAATAATATCTTCTTCATAATAATGATGTTGTGATTCTTGAATGAGATGTTAGAAATGAGCTCTCAGCATAACGCCCATGGTACGGGTGGAAGGGTTCGTGCCGGCATTCGTCAGCGTCTGGAACCATCTTGAGCCCGCGGTGGTTTGTTCTGCATCCAGGTCTTTCAGCGTTCTGTAGATATAGAACAGGTTGCGGCCGAATACGGAGAGTTGCAGCTGTTTGGCGCCTATCTTCTTCGTAATGAAATCCGGCAGGTTGTAGCCAAGGGAGATCTCTCTCATTTTTACATAAGAATTCTTCTGGATATACAGTTCATACCGGGAAGAGCTGTACTGCGGTCCGCCCCAGTTATAAGTATTCCAGTAGTAGTATGCCTGCGAGATCACGTTGGTGTTTACGGAACCATCTGCTTTCACTCCTTTCATCAACATACCATCTTCAAACACTTTCTCACCGTTAGGACCCTGTGCCGCTGTTGTCTGTACACCTTTGCCTTTTGAATCCAGGTAATAGCTGATACCGCCGTGCGCTTTGTCCATATAATTCAGGCTCTCTTCGAGCAAGCCGCGGCTGATCATCCAGTTGATACCGGTAGGCATGATGTAGCCACCCAGGCGGAAATCCATCACTACATCCAGGTTGAATGATTTGTAACGGAAGCTGTTGATCAAACCGCCGGTCAGTTTCGGCATTGCATTCCCTACTTTCACCATCTTGTCGTCCAGTTTGTACAAACCATCATCTCCTACAATAGCTTCGCCTTTAGCATTGGTCGCTACAGGGTGTGCGTAGAAATCACCCATCGGCTGACCTACAACGGACCGCAGCTGTGCGGCGTTACCATCATAATCCGCGTGCAGCAGTTCGGTGGATCCGGTGGATAGTTTTTCCACTACGTTCTTATTCCAGGCACCGTTGAGCGTCACCCGCCAGTCGATATTCTTTGATTTAAGCGGCGTACCGGAGAGCGCTACTTCGATCCCCTGATTCCGCAGCGTACCAATGTTGGTTAAAACGGAAGTGGCGCCGGAAGTAGCCGGGATCGTCAACGGTAATATCTGATCACGTATCTGCGCGTTGTAATAGGCAACATCAAGACTGATACGGTCACGCAGGAACCTGGCTTCAAGTCCCAGCTCTATCTCATGTTTTTGTTCAGGCTTGATAGCGTCGTTACCAAAACTGGAAGGCAGCGTGGTATAGAGTACCGGCTGGCCGCCCACTGCCTGTACGCCCAGTGTATTCTGGCTGTAAGCGATGTTAGCACTGTACAGATCAGGGTAGTTACCCACAATACCCCAGGATGCCCGCAGTTTGCCATAGCTGATAACTTCCGGGAGATGGAAAGCATCTGAAAATACAAAGCCGGCATTCACGGAAGGATACAGGAAGCTGTTATTCTTCGGGTTCATGGTAGATGTTCTGTCCCTCCGCAACGTACCTTCCACAAAGAGGTAGTTCTTGTAGGCGGCATGCAGGGTACCGATGAATGCATCTTTCACGAGTGAGCTTCTGCGGGAGTCGCTGTTGGCAGTGTTCACGGAAGCGGCGATGTCGAAAAGGTTCTCTGTGCTGAGGCCTCCGTTTGTACTGCGACTGGTATAGAACTCCTGCTGCTTGCTGGCGGTGTACCCTGCCATCACGCTCATGTCAAAATTCTCATTCAGTTTTTTGGTATAGGTCAGCAAAGCATCACCATACACGATGGTGTTTTGGTACGACTCCATGCCAAAGGCCCCTGAATTACCAAAGGCCAGCGGCACTTCGGTGGAGTTCTTATTCTCGGTTTTCATGGAAGTAAAGTCCGAAGCGATCCTGGCGCGTAAAGTCAGGTCGTTGATGATCTGCCAGGTATTGGTCAGGTTGCCGATCACGCGGTTGCTGTTCTCATCGGAACGGTATTCTTTTACCCTCCATACATAGTCCGCAATATCTCCCCTGAAGCCGGGCCATTTGATATTCTCATCCGGTGTAAGGCTCTGGTTGGTGCCTGTTACATAACGGTATCCCCTGCTGGTCTTGTATTTGTCGAGGTACCAGGCAGCATTGTCAAACCGTCCCATCATACCGGTGAAGTTGTTGATCATTCTGTCAATGGAGTAAGGCCGGTTACCGGTATGCTGGTTGATATAATTGATCACTACATCCGTCGTGAATTTTTTGGACAACCGCATGGTAGCATTCAGGTTGGCTATATTTTTCGCGTTGTTGGATCCGATGCTTACCCCCTGATTATCCTGGCGGGTAAGGGAGAGACGCATATTGGAAAACTCGTTCCCCTGTGCAACGGCCACTGTTACAGCTGAGTTCTGTGCGGTTCTGAAAAGGGCTTTGTAATTACCTTTCTGGGCTTCGTAAGGTCTGATCTTTCCATCCCAGGCAAGAGTGGGTTTACCGTCGAATTTGGGGCCGAAGTTGATGGTGAAGTTACCCACGCCTCTGGTGTCTTTCACACCTGTTCCGCTAAAGTCCTGGTAAACGAATCCATCTGCCGCCTGACCGCCGTTGCTGACGTGCAGCGGGGCACCCGGACCTCTTACGTTCTGGTAGCGGGGCAGGAACGCTACATCGTCCCAGCTGCTGAATGCGCTTGCATCTACATTCAACTTCCCTTTCCCTTTCTTCGTGGTCACCAGCATCACGCCGTTCACCGCTTCCGAACCATACAAAGCTGCAGCGGAGGCGCCCTTCAGCACGGAAATGCTTTCGATGTCTTCCGGGTTCAGGTCCAGCAGGCCATTACCTCTTACACGCTGATCACCCCAATAGTTGTTATTGTTCACTTCGCCATCGCGGATGGGAACACCGTCCAGCACGATGAGCGGTTGGTTCTTACCGGTGATGGAGTTGATACCGCGGATGGTGATATTGGTAGCGCTGGTAGCACCTCCGGGCGTGGCGGCGATCCTGATGCCGGGCGCCTTGCCGTAAAGGGCGGTAGCGAAATTGGGAGCACCCGCTTTGGTAAGGTCCTCTCCTTTTATCGTGCTCACGGAATATCCCAGCGATCTTTGCTGACGGTTGATACCGAGGGATGTTACCACAAACTCTTTCAGTTCCCCGGAGGAGAGTTCGAGCACGATGTTGAGGTCTGTCTGTCCTTTTAATTCAATGATCTTGTTGGTGTATCCTATATAGGAAACCATCAGGGTACTGTTGGGGGACACTTTAATGGTAAAAGACCCGTCTGTTTGGGTAAAGGCCATGTTGGTTGTCCCTTTTTCCACTACAGTAGCACCCGGTAGTCCAATCCCGGCGTTATCCCGCACAACACCCCTGATGGATTTTTTCTCCTGGCCCAGCAGCGTTGCACTGCACCAAAATAGGCTAAGGAGCACTAGTAATAGCGATCTTTTCATTGTTCACTGTTTTAGATTAAATAAACTATAGCTGGGAATGCATACAC
The DNA here is from genome assembly GCA_017849435.1 of Chitinophaga niabensis. Classification (GTDB taxonomy): domain Bacteria; phylum Bacteroidota; class Bacteroidia; order Chitinophagales; family Chitinophagaceae; genus Chitinophaga; species Chitinophaga niabensis_A. Next base: position 71,552 of record JAFIGY010000012.1, on the reverse strand, counting down.
CCATGGCACTCACCATGCCGGCGCATACAATTCATTTCAGGCATAAAAAAAGCCGATGTAATTACTGCAAAATTCCCTGCAGCGTGGAAACGTAAACTTGTTCTTCGGAAACGTAAACCTGTTTTCCGGATCTTAGATTTTGGATGTCTTGTTTTGTTTTAACGTGAATAGCTTTTACTACCTCTTGAGCAGACGGACCATTAATAACGGATTGAAACCTTTGCTACCTGGAAATAAATTTCGATGGAAAAGGAATGTTCTGTCTTTTTACTAAAACGTTTTAGCGATCTCTGTTAAAAAAAAGAACCCCCGGGTTCCTTGCTCATGTCTGACCTTTATATTGTTCACCGATTAGTTAGCATAATTCGTTCACTGTGCCCGACCAGATTTTGTAATTCAAACCTAGATAAGTTTTTTTTAAAAAACAAGTGCGGGCGCATTTTTTTTAGCAAATTGTTAAAACTCGATCACACTCGTCCAAAATAGTATTATACCGGGCGAAAAAACCATCGTAAAAACTGTCTATTTTTCAAGTGTCAAACTGACACTTTTAGTACAGCTTTCCCGCTTCACGAGCGTAGCGGGCAATACCACCTGGTTGATCTGATGGTTATTCTGGCTCAGCTCGTTCATCAGTACCTGAATCAGGTTACGGGCGATGTCGTGAATGGGTTGCGCCACGCAAGTGATACCGGGAGTATGTAGCCGGAACAGGTCGTGATCATCAAAGCTGATCACGGCGATATCCTTCCCGATCTTCAACCCGAGTTCTTTCAGGCTTTCAATGCCGTAGATGCCGAGGTAGTTGGTGGTGAAGAATATAGCGTCCAGGCCGGGGATGTCTTTGATAAACGCCTTGATCTGGCTCACGGCCTCTTCTTTGGTAGCGGTGAACGGGATCTTTTTCAGCATTTTACGGGGGAAGGGGGCCTTGTGTGTTTTCATAGCGGCGGAGAATCCATTCAGGCGTTCTTTCATTTGTATCTGCTCGGATGTGATGGTCACCACTGCGATCTTTCCATATCCCATTTTCAGCAGATATTCCGCCGCATCGAATGCTCCCTGGAAATTGTTCACCATTACATAATTGGTAGGTATCTGCGGCAGATAGCGGTCCATCAGCACCATTGGCTTCCGGGCGTGCCGGAGCTGTTCTATTTCTTTATCCAGATTGGGAGTGGGCGTAATAATATACCCATCCACCTGGCGGTACTCGAGTACTTCCAACAACCCTTTGGCTTTTACCTGGCTGTCTTCCGTGCTGCCATAGAGCACCTTGTACCCGAACTTATCCGCCTCCTCCTCCACGATCTTGGCCACATTGGCGAAGAAATGGTTGGCAATATCCTCCACGATAAGGCCGATGGTTTTGGTCTTCCCCGTGCGCAGGCCCCTGGCCAGCTGGTTGGGTTTATATTTGAGCTTAGCTGCCAGTTTCAGTATCTTTTTACTGACCTGGTCGCTGATCCGCTTTTCTTTGGCTTTGCCGTTGAGTACAAATGAGACGGTCGTGGGAGACACGCCGGCCTGTTTTGCAATATCTTTGATTGATATACCCTTCATATGGCTTTTATAGGTGTGGCTGCTTAATCGATTTAGCCTCTAACAAGGTAGTGAAATATCCTGAAAATAAAAAAAGAAAAGAAAGACCGAAGCCTTTCTTTTCTTTTTCCTTCCCATCTGTCTTACCATCCGGGGTTCTGCGGCAGTAAAGCGGGGTTTAGTGTAGTCTCCTGCGTTGGCAGCGGATAACGGTACATTTTATCGTTCCATACCCTGGATATAATATTGGTATAAGTACGAATATACCCGTTTGCGTCCAGCACAATATTATTCACCTGGCTCGGCGGGTATTGCGCTTTTACATTAGGGTGCAGCTTCATGCCGAGGATTGTTTCAGCGTTCTCGATCAGTTTGCCGGCTCTCCAGCGCAGCAGATCATCCATCCTCATCCCATCACCGGCAAGCTCTACCCTTCTCTCCCGGCGAATCTCATCCAGCAATACCGTAAGGGCTGGGAATGGAGAGTTCGGGTCCTTTACCAGGGTCGTGATATCCATTCTCTGCATTCCTACCCTGTCTCTCAGCTTGTTGATCGTTTTATTAATCACATCCTGATCTGCCTGCCCCATTTCTGCTTTTGCTTCTGCATAGATCAGGAGCGTTTCCGCGTAACGGAAAATAAACAGATCGAGGGTGGATTGATTGGCATTATTCTGCGCGGGGTCAGGGCTTTTAAATTTTATCAGTCCATAACCCGTAGTGGAGGATGAAAGGCGCGGCAGCGTGATGGTGTCTTTAGATCCATCCGTGTTATTGGTATTGACATATCCCCTGGTGGCGATGATCTGTATAAAGCGGGGATCGCGGTTTATACGCTCCGCATCGAGCGAATCATCTCCCTTATAAAGCGGGCTTAAAGCAATCGGTAATCCGTCCCTGCAAAGGAAAGAGCGTACAAAATCCTTGCTGAAACTGGGCCAGCGGTCATTCATTTGCCTTGTAAGGTTATGCATCAATACATCTTTCAGATATCGTTTCGGCATGATTGCTTCCTTGTTTCCGCTCAGTTCCTCCTGCAAAAACAGGTTGTAATAATCTTTGGAGGGATTCCCGGTTGTATATACATCATAATGTTGCGAAGTAATGAGTGCTCCGGCCGCATTAGCTGCCTCCTGCAAATATTTTCCCTCATCCCCCAGCGCATGATACTTCCGAAAAGTCCCTTCCCACAAGCATACGCGGGCTTTCAGGGCGAGTGCTATGTCTTTATTGATCCTGTCTTTATCGGAATTAGCCGGATCTTTCAGATTAGCGATCGCAAAATCGAGATCTGCCAGCACGGAATCCATTACTTTCTTATGGGGATCCCTGGGTGCATATAGCTCCGGGGATTTCTCGTTGAGATCTTTGCTCAGCCAGGGAACATCTCCGTAACGCACCACTTTACGCCAGTAAAAATATGCGCGGAAAAATCTTATCTCCCCTGCATATTTACTCTTGACATCATCGCTGACCGCAGCCCGCTGATAACGTTGCAGGAAATAGTTCACACCTCTTTCATTCGTCCAGTTCCAGCTGCCATCTGTTACCGGAACGATATATGTTCCTGCCAGGAAGCTGTTGACGTTCCTTGGCACCATATTGTCAGAATTCTCATCATCAAAAGCACCCTGCACAGGCAGAGATGCATAGAAGCGATTGCAATACAGCTTGAGATCATTTTCGTTCTTGAAGAAAGTAGGCTCACTGATGCCATCAAGCGGAAAGCGGTCCAGGAAATCCTCCCGCTTGCAGGATGCTGTGATCAGTAGGCCGATGCAGGTTATATAAAAAAGGAACTTCGTTCTCATGTGCATTAATTGATTGGTTAAAAAATCATAACCCTATCTGCAGGCCGAATGACACAGCTCTGTTCAGCGGGTAAGTAGTGGCATCGAGCAATTCAGGATCAAATGCCTTGTGCAGTTTGGTGATCTCAAAGAGGTTTTGTCCTGTCACATATACCCTCAACCTTTGAATCCTGGCGCGCTGCAGGAGATGCTTCGGCAGAGAATACCCGATGGTGATCTGTTTCATCCTTCCGTATGCGGCGTTCTGCAGGTACTTCGTTTGTGTCTGATAATTTCCGCCACCGCCAAAACGGATACGCGGATAATAGGCGTTTGTATTCTGGGGCGTCCAGTAATCTTTATGATAGATCATGGGAACGGACCATTCATCGGTAAAGCCCCAGAAATAGGAACCACCCAGCATCACCTGCCGTTTCAATGTCCCCTGCATGAAGATGGAAAGATCAAACCCCTTGTAATTAAAATCGAGGCTCAGCCCGAACTGGTAGCGGGGGGTAGAGTTACCGATCACCCTCCGGTCCCCGGAACTGTCCGCCGTATTCTTACCAAAATCTATCCGTTTGTTCCCGTCGAGATCTTTAAACCGGATATCCCCTGCCATCCATTTGCCACCCCAGATCTGGCTCTGATCTGTAGCAGCAGCTTCCGCGTCGGTAGAAAAGAAGCCATCTGTTACAAACCCCCAGATGTCATTGTAATTTGCACCTGCGTAATAATCACTGAGCAATTTCTGCGGATTGCCATCATACTTGGTAATGCGGGTGGAGTAATCAGACATTACAAGTTTTACGCTGTAGCCGAAGTCATTTTTAAGCTGGTCTTTCCAGTTGAGGCTCAATTCCCATCCTTTCGTTCTCAGATCAGCAGAATTGCGTTGCGGAGCCGAAGTGCCTAACACTGCAGGCAGAGAGGCGGAAGGACGAACCATCCCGGATGTCGTGCGCTGATACCAGTCGAAGCTCACACTAAAACGGTCTCTAAGCATCACCATATCCAGGCCGCCGTCTATACTGGTGACTTTCTCCCAGGTAAAATCCGGGCTTACCAGTCCGGGTGTGCCTACATACACTCCCGTCTGGCTGTTAAACACATGCCCTACCGTTCCAGTAGGAAGCAGCGCCAGATAAGGATAGTTCGAGCTCAGTGCCTGATTGCCCAGGGTACCATAGGACCCTCTCAGCTTCAATTCGCTGATATGTTTTTTCAGCGGATCAAAGAATCCTTCCTGTGAAATACGCCAGCCTGCGGATACAGACGGCAGGAAGGTATAACGTTTCCCTCTGGGGAATCTGGAAGTACCATCATAGCGGCCGTTCACTTCCAGCAGGTATTTATCGTTAAAAACATAATTCAGGCGGAAGAAAGTACCTGTCAGCGCCCATTCACCGGCGGATGCGCCTACGGCCGGGCGGTCGTCGTTATTCGGCGTGAGGCTGGGGAGTGAGGGGTCCACCAGGTTTTTGGTGGTTACGTTGAATGATTTATTCTGCTTCAACTCCTGGTTATATCCCAGCATTACTTTTACATAATGTTTTCTTGCGAAAGTATTTTCGTACTCTGCATAATAGTTGAGCGCCTGGTACTGGTCGTTGCTGTTTGTTTCCCGGAGGCGACTTGGGGTAGTCCAGGGATAAGTGCCCAGCAGAACACCGTTTGCGCCATATTCGTTGAATGCTTTATAATGACTGGTTCCATTATAGGAATAGGTGTTAAAAGTATAATCACCCACCAGTCTCACATTTTTGAATGGTTTTAATACAATGCCTCCCGTAAGCCAAAGATCATTTGCTGAATTCCTCACCCTGCCGTTCTGATCGATTACCGCGATCATGTTTGTCCAGCTCCCCTGCCCGGAATAATGCCCATCCGGATGATATACGGGCATTAACGGGCGAAGGTCTGTAGGAATCCATGCCCAATCAGTAACTCTGTCATCTACAAACTGGGTACCGTTCGGAGTATTCAATTCGAAGCGGTTGAGGTTCATCCGCAGGTTCAGATCCATCCACTCTGTTGCAGCCGTGTTCAGCTTCAGCGCCATGTTATAACGCCGGTAGTCCTGATTTGCCGGTTTCAGGAGCCCTTTCTGCTGCATATAGCCGAGATTAGCCACATAGGCGGTTTTACCTTCTCCTCCGCTGAGAGAGATGTTATGATCCATCATCGGCGCCCATCCCGGATACAATACCCTGATCCAGTCCGTATTGCCCACATACCTGTATTTGGAAGGGTTGGCCGGATCAACGTATACAGGGAGGTTATTAGCGGGATCCTTAAAATAATTTGCCGTGTTTGTTGAATCCAGTGCCGAGAACGGGGCCGAAGCGGTTTGACCGCCACTGATGCTTCCATTTCGATCTGCTTCCCGATGCATATTCAGATAATCCGGGCCGTTGAGATATTTGGGCATCCGGGTGGGCCTGGTAAGTGTATAGGAAGTAGTGTAGTTCAGATGGATGCCGGAATTCTTCTGGGGTTTCTTTGTGGTGATCAATATCACGCCAAAAGCGCCACGTACGCCATAGATGGCGGCTGAGGCGGCATCTTTCAATACTGTCACGCTTTCCACATCTGCCGGATTGATCAGGTTCGGGTCCATCTGTACCCCGTCTACTAATACCAGCGGGCCGCCTCCATTCAGCGAAGTGGTACCACGGATATTAAAGGTGGCGCCCTTACCGGGAGCTCCGTTGTTCAGGTTGATATTGAGATTGGGGATCAGGCCCTGCAGACCTTGCCCCAAATTGGAAAGCGGCCGGCTTTCCAGCACTTTGGCAGACACCTGATCCACCGCTCCCGTTGCATTTACTTTTCTCTGCGTACCATAACCTACTACCAACACCTCCTGCAGACCTGCAATATCATCTTCCAGCACAATGTCGAAGCTTGTTCTGCCCGCCACTGCCGCCTCAAGCCTTTTAAAACCGATGCCCGAAATCACGAGCACGGCATCGCCCGGCACTTTCAGGTTAAAGCGTCCCTGGCCATCAGTAGTGACTCCCCTGGAAGTACCTTTGATTTGAACAGAAGCTCCAGGGATAGAGTTGCCCTTCTTGTCTTTCACCTGCCCGGTTATTTGTTTATCTTCCTTTATTTCCGTTCGCGGAGCGATGATCACCAGCCGGTCGTCCAGTATTTTGAAATCCAGCCGGGTGTTCACCAGCACCGCACCAAGCATCTCCGGAAGCGTTGCATTCGAAAGCTGAACGGTCACCGGAGGTTTGTTCAGCAATTCATCATTATTAAAGAAAAAACGGAAGGAGAACTTGCTTTCGATTTGTTCCAAAACCTGTCCCAGCGAGACATTCTCCACTTTCAGGCTTGCCCGCTTCTGGGAGTATGCACCGGCATGTACCTGGAGGAACGCCAGCAACATCAGTATGCTTAATTTCATAACCAGGAATAGTTGAAACAGCCGCCTGCGGGCAGCTCGTTGCTTTGTAAATAATTTCATAATTTAGAGCGTTAAGTTTGGACAATAGGAAATCTCTGAAATCTCAAGCAGTAAGATTTCCTGTTTACTTGACGAACGGGGAATGTAGCAGCATTTCCCGTTTACATTTCAGTCAGATTATTTTCTTCAGGTGAAGCCGGAAATGGACGTGGTAATGCGATTCATTGTTCAGTTTCAATTTTGGTTAATAAAAAATGACTTTGTTGGATGATATTGTATAATTGAACCGTTTGGTTTCCTGCAGTATCTTCAGCAATTCCGGTAATGATTCGTTATCCACGCTGCCTGTAAAGTTGGTGCTCCGCAAGGCATCGTTCTTAAACTCGATCACTACATCATACCACCTTTCCATACGCTGCGCCAATACTTCAAAGGATTCATTCCTGAATGCAAATTTATTTTCCACCCACGCCGTTTCTACAAAGGAGCTGTCTTTGGCGTCCTGTAGAACCTTTTCCACAGCGATCAGGGGTTTTGCGGCAGGCTTTAATTTCATGACAGTATCTGCAGCGGTGGTCTCCCTGATCTCGTTCGACACCAGCACTTTCTGCTGGGGACTAAGGGTGAAGCGTCGCTGTTCTTTGTCTTTCAGGATCACTTCTACCTTGCCGGAAATAAGCACGGCTTCCGTTTGCTGTTCGTCCTGGTAAGCCCGAACATTAAATTCAGTGCCGAGTACGCTGATATCGAGCGCTGGTGTATAAACAACAAATGGATGCTCTGCCATCGTCACCACTTTAAAATATCCTTCCCCGCTTAATTTCACTTCTCTGACGGCATTGGTGAAATCATTCGGATAAGATAATGTGCTGCCGGCATTCAGGAAAACAACGGTGCCGTCAGGCAGCGTCACCTTTGACCGGGACCCTTTCCGAACCTGAATAGTGCTCCACTCCTGCTGCCCGCTGCCCGATCTCCTCGCCGATAGCAACCACCATCCCACCGCCGGCCCTATCGCCAATACGATCAATAATAATGCGATGAGTGTTCCCTTCCGGGGCTTCCCGGGAGGTGCTTCGATTTCTGCGTCCCCCGCCGCCATCAGGATTCCGTCCATCAGCTGCTCTTTACGCCGGGCTGACAGCTTTTCCGCATTAAAAGACAATGTATTAAGTATATTGAACTGTTTTACAGCATCCGGGAAAACATTCTTCAATCTTTCCAGCTCCTCCAGTTCCAGTTCATTCAGTTCCCCGGAATGTTGCATGGCCAGCAGTTCCCATAGTCGTTGTTCTTGTTCCATGCGGTGATGTTAGTATAACTCCAGCAATTAATTAATAAGACAGGATTTTGTGCGGATCCAGTTAAGTCCCTGTCGTTTTTTTTTCAATTATTTTTTCGAGAGATAAAATGAAGGGGGATGACTAAGGTCGATCGCTTTGCCGAGTTTCCTCAGGGCGATGCTCATCTGTACGTTCACGGTGTTCATGGAGATATCCAATATATCGGCTACCTCACGATAGCTGAGATTATCCTCTTTCACCAGCTTAAAAATGAGCTTGCAGCGGGGCGGTAACCGGTTGACAGCCTGTTCTATTTGCTGAAGGTTTTCCCGGCTGATCAGGGCTTCTTCGGGAGAGGGCGCCTGAGCATTGATTTTCACGCTGATATGATCAATATCTGTATAAATATGCTTTATCCTGGCCTGATAGTTCAGTGCGGTATTTTTTACGGCTTTATACAGATAGGTTTGGAGATTGGCAATTTCAGGCAACTTTTCCCGGTGCTGCCAGAGTTTGATGAACACATCAGACACGGCTTCCTCGGCCTCTTCCCGTGAGGATAAAAAAGTACCGGCAAAATGGATCAACCGGTCACAGAAATGCAGGAACAACTGGCGAAAGGCCAACTGGTCATTATAACGGGCAATTCTTTCTATTAATAGCTGCATCCGCGGCAAGATAAGTTAAGGCCCTCCTCAGGACTACCTACAAGTTATTCCGGAATTTTTCTTTTTCCTACCAAGATATTCCCGCCGACTTATATTTTTTTAACCAAAATTTAATAATTTGGCAAAATAGAATTCAAAATGGCGGTATCAGACAGCCAGCTTTTTCATAGGACTAAAACAACCAGGAAGCAAATATGAAACCCATTCTTATAAAAGTGGGAGCCTTTGCCGACAACCAGATCACTATCATAGAGCGATGTGATCCTTATTTCAATACGCCCTTCCATTTCCATCCCGAATGTGAACTGGTGTATGTTACCGAAAGTCAGGGCAAGCGCATCGTGGGCGACAGCATCGAGAGCTTTGATGTGGGCGATATGGTTTTTCTGGGTCCCAACATACCGCACGTATGGTATAATGAGGAAGCTTATCACAAAAACGATGAATCGCTCAAGGCGCGTTCGGTGGTGATCTATTTCCCGAAGGATATCTTTGGGGACAAGTTCTACGGCCTGCCGGAAACCAAGGCCCTTTCCGATCTTTTCCACCGCGCGCAACGCGGCATGAAGATCATCGGCAACACACAGGAGCAGCTGAAAAGCGAGATACTCTCCCTCCCCAGGAAGGAAGGGCTGGACCGGATCATTGCGCTGTTGCAGATACTCAAAACACTGTCTGAAACGAAGGACTGCTATTACCTGGCCAGCACCGGTTATTCGCATGCCTACAATGTAAAGGACAATCACAAGATTGACGAGGTGTTCAAATACGTGATGAACAACTTCTCCAAAGAGATCTCCCTGCAGGATGTGGCCAGTATCACCAACCTTTCCCCGCAATCCTTCTGCCGCTTCTTCAAGAACCGTACGAAGAAATCATTCGTGCAGTTCCTGAACGAAGTACGCATCGGACATGCCTGCAAGCGACTTACCGAAGAGGACTGGTCTATCGCGGAGATCGCGTATTCCTGCGGGTTCAAGAACCTTTCCAACTTCAACCGTTTCTTCAAAGAGATCGTGGGCAAAACACCCAAGGAATACAAGAACGAATTACGGCTCAAGGAAGCATAAACAAAGGGCCGTATATAAAATACGGCCCCGGTCATTGTTTGATGAGCTATGTCTATGTTGCTTATGGCTTGTCCCACCAGAGTCGGGTTCCCCCGTTATCAAGTCCACCTAGTAAAGTAATGGCTCTTTCCACGCCTTTTGGATTAGTGGAATATTCTGTATTCACGAAATTGATCCTCCGCACAAACAGGTTCGTCGGTATCTTGCCACCGCTGTTATTCACTACTACCGGGAATAGTTTCGGATAGCCGGTGCGGCGGAATTCGCTCCAGGCTTCCTGTCCGTCAGGATACGTCGCGATCCATTTCTGTGTAATGATCCGTTCCAGTTTTCTCTCGAAAGCATCGCCTTCATTCCATTTGATTGTGATGGTGCTCAGATAGGAATCTCCGGCCGCTACATTATTCACTGCATTTTTAGTATCAACATATGGTTTTGCCTTGCTGGTATTATCTGCCAGGTAGGGTGCGAGTTTGACAGGATCTACTTTGTTCTGGGTGAAGGATACTTCAATCCCTTTCGCATAATTCCCTGCCGCATCCCCGGCGTTCGCCCATCCCCATAATGCCGCTTCCGCTTTCAGGAACCAGGCTTCCGCCGCAGTCATCAATTGCACTTTGCTTTCAAATACCGCCAGCTTTGAATAATCCGCATACAGCTTGGAAGGCAGCGCAATACCGGTACGAACACCTTTGTAAGCGCCAGGCACGGCTTCCGAAGGCTGGAAATACTTCTCGATCCGCGGATCATTATACCCGGTGAGGAGAGATTCCATGGGAGCCCCCATCCTGATATCATTCCAGCTCCCGCTGAAATCGTTATACGGATGCGTCAGCGGCGCAATATTCACACGGGCATCATCCCCGGTAACAGCCAGCAGTCCGCCCGCATTGGCAAGCGCCGTTTCCCCTTCCAGCCTGGCTTTCGCGGGATCCACCTTCGATATCCTGATAGCGAGGCGCAAACGCAGGGTGTTGGCGAGTTTCAGCCAGGCCTTGTAAGAACCGTCGTACGTAAGGTCAAAACGCTGGAAGGGTTTAAGCGGAGAGTTCATCAGTGGAGTGAGAATGGTCACGGCTGTATCCAGGTCCCTGAAGAATGCGTAGTAAGCATCTTTCTGCGAGTCGTAATCGATGCTCTTGTCGGGATTGATGATACCGTACTTGGTATAGATGATCGGACCGTATACATCGCTGATGCGGTGCATGGTAAGTACTTTGAGGATGAGCATCCAGGCTTTGAAGTCCCGGAACTCATTACCTGCCAGCTTCTCGATGCGTCTTGCGATAGGCATTACGGACACGTTCGGCGCATCCGGGTAGGAGCCGTATGCGCATCCCCACATCGCTACGTTCCAGCCATCGGTAAGGTTATAAGTGGTGTTGTTATTGCCGAAGTTACCGAACGGGCCGGGAGCGCCCATGTATCCGGAGAATACATCGCCCATCAGGTTCTGTTGTATCTGCATCACCCATCCCGGCGATACGGCATAGATACTCATCTGTATCTGTTTGAAAGGTTCACCTATCAGCTTGAAGTCCGTTTTCAGTTCCTCCTGACTCAACCCGTAGGGATTTGTATTAATACGCTCGAAATCCTTCGTACAGGCATGCAGCAACAACATGGCGCTGATACCGGTAAAGGCGAGCATGTATTTGAATGTTCTCATCTTGCTAATTTTTTTGTTGTCAATACTTTTCATCAACCGCTGTATTAAAGCCCTACTTTCAGACTTGCACCGATGCTGCGGGTGGCAGGCTGACCGAAAATATCGATCCCTTGCAGGCGGTTATCACCACCGGCACTTACTTCGGGATCAAACGGTGCATCATTCTTGAAGAAGAAAAGATTACGCCCGATCACGCCTACCTGGAGGTTCCGGATACGTTTTGACTTCACTGGTATCTTATAGCTGATGGCCAGTTCACGCAAACGAACGTTGGTGGCACTGTACATATACATTTCTCCCACGCCGGCGCGACCGCCGATAGACTGATAGTATTTCTTGGCATCCAGCTTTCCGGTGAAAGGCTTCCCGTCCTGATACACGGCATTCACACTTACACCGCCATTATCACGCGCCTGCGCGCTGGCTTCACTTACACCATATCCGTCCAGTACGGCCTGCGTCATGCTCATTACTTTACCGCCAAAGCGGCCGTCGATGAGGAAGCTGAGGGAGAAGTTCTTATAGTCGATCGTGTTGTTCCATCCCAGTGTGAATTTGGGATTGGGATTACCCACTACATAAAAACCGGTACCTGCACTGTCTGCCGGTGCGTCGCCGGCATCGTTCAGGATGAGGGCGCCTTGCGCATTGCGGCGAAGCGTGCGGTTGGTATAAATATCGCCCCATGATCCGCCTTCCTGGATGAAAGAGCCGTACATATTGGAACCGAATTGTGTGAGCTGGAAGCGGCTGGTGGGGTCTGCACCGGCAAACTTGCTGTCAGACAGCTTGATGACGCGGTTCTGATTGGCGGCGAAATTGATGTTGGAGGTCCAGGTAACCGCCTTTGTTTTTACCGGCACCGCGGTGAGCATGGCCTCCACCCCTTTGTTCTGGATGTTGCCAAGGTTCACGAAATAAGACAGGTATTCACTGCCGGAAGGCGCGGGGATCTCCATATACTGCCGGAAGTTGTTGTTCTTGTAAAAAGTGAGGTCCAGGGACAGGCGATCGTTCAGGAAACGTACATCCAGGCCGCCTTCGATGGAACGGTTGTCTTCCGGTTGCAGGTATGTACCGGGATAAGGTGCACTGGTATTGGTCAGCAATTCAGTACGGCCACCCACGATGCGCAGCGTGAAATCAGCAGGTTTGGAATTGTAAGCAGCGATGTCGTTCCCTACTCTTGCGTAAGAGAAGCGCACTTTTGCGAAGTTGATGGCTTCGGGGAATTTGAACATTTCGCTGAGCACAGCAGTCACGCCGGCAGAGTAATAGAAATAGCCGCCTTTCATGGAAGGCGTAAAGGCGAGCGTGCTGGACCAGTCGTTACGCCCGGTCAGATCCAGGAAAAGGAAATCTTTGAAGCCAAGTTGTGCGCTGGCAAAAACGGCCTGCGTTTGCTTACGGTCCATTCCCTGCAACAACGTCAATCCCGCAGGATCGATATTGGTCAGCTGGAATTTGTTAGCATACACCAAACCCGGATTGGAGTTCCAGTTCACATCATGCAACGTGCGTTCCCTCGCCTTCAGATCTGTGATACTCGCACCGAGCGTTGCAGCCAGGTTCAGTTGCTGGCTGAGCTTTTTATTGGCGGAGAAGATCAGATCGCCATACAGTTGTGTATTGAATTCCCTTTCGAGGGTATAGCGGCCATTAGCGGGCGCTACGGTACTTTGTGTGCTGGCATAAGCTTTCAGCTCGTATTCGTCATAACTCTTATCAAAGCTGCCGCGTGCCTGCACATTTAACCAGTCGAGCAGTTGATATTTGAGGGAGAGGGAAGCGATACCGCGATTCCTTCTTTCATCCCGCTGATTCCTGTTCAGGATCCAGTAAGGGTTCTGTTGATCAGGATCGCCGCTCCATCCTTTATCGTCATTAATATTCCACCAATCCTGCAGATACGCATTACGGGATTTGGAGAAATACTCGTACGTTTTGTACTTGCCAAAATCGATCCCTCTCGGCAGCAGGTAAAGACCGGTCAGCGGGTTGAAGTAAAACCCTACGCCCGGGCGGTTGCGGGCATTCTGCACCAGTACGGTGATATTTGCATCCGCGGTTAGTTTATCGTTCAGCAGTTTCAGCGTCTGGCGGAAGTTGAGGGTATGCCGGTTGAATTTGCTGGTGGGCATGATGCCTTTGCTGCTGGTATTGGAATAGGAGAAATAAGACTGCGCGATTTCGTTGCCACCGCTCAGCGCTATGCTGTTCGTATAGGTGGCACCGGTATTGAAGAAGTCTTTCACATGATCTTTCGCACTGCCTTTAGGACCCCAGCTTTGGTTGTCACCGGGACCGGTACCGGGATTGTTGGGATCCGGCGGCGGTGTTTGCAGATAGCGATACTGTAATTTCGGTTTCAGCATAGCGGATTCGAAGGTCATGTCAGACGAAAAATCGATGCGCGTTCTGCCGGCACGGCCTCTCTTGGTAGTGATCACGATCACGCCGTTGGCGGCCTGGCTTCCGTACAAAGCCGCGGCGGATGCACCTTTCAGGATATTGATCGTTTCGATATCGTCCGGGTTGATATTGGATATCCCGTCACCACCATCCCTTCCTGCGCCGCTCTGGATGTCTGAAGACTGGCCGAAGGAGTTCACCGGTTGAGAAGGAGAAAAGTTCGCCATCGGCACACCATCTATCACATACAGCGGCTGGTTCTCACGGGTGGATTTGTTACCCCGCATGATCACGCGGGCAGTACCGCCCAGGCCGGATGCGCTTCTGCTGATGGTCACGCCTGCGGCTTTACCGGCGAGACTGTTGATCACGTTCGCATCTTTCACGCGGCTGAGATCGCTGCTGTTCAATTGTTGTGTGGAGTAGGTCAGCTCTTTGGACTTCTTTTCGATACCCAGTGCTGTTACCACAAATTCGCTAAGGGATTGTGCGTTCTCCTGCAAGGTAACGTCGTATACATTACCGCTGCCCACGGCCACCTCCTGGGTGGTAAACCCCAAAAAACGGAAGACGAGGATATCGCCGGTGTTGGCATTGAGCACATAGGTTCCGTTTGGGCCCGTTTGTGCACCGCGATTCGTATTCTTGATAACTACGGTTACGCCGGGCAGCGGCGTTCCTTTACTGTCCTTCACGGTACCGCGAATCTCTTTGTCCGCCAGTGTGGCGCCGTTCATCAGGGTAACCGATGTTAAAGATCCGTTATGCTGCTCCTTGTTTACTATGATCTTATCATTTTTTCTTGTAAATTTCAGTCCGGTTTGTTCTGTCAGCTGTTGAAGCACCTCATCCACAGGCAGCTTCACGCAGTTCAGATTGATCTTCTTCTTGAGATTCAGATCGGATTTGTCGTAATGGAAACTAAGGCCCGTTTTAGACGAAATCTCAGTAAACACGTCCTCCATGTTCTTGTTCTTTACCTGGATCGTGATACTGATGTTCCTGGTGTCCTGCGACTCGGCGTGAGCACTGGCGGTGTAAGGAGCCGCCAGTGTGAAGGCCAATGCAAGCCAGGCCAGGGAAAGAAGGCGTAGGCTTTTTTTCATACATCTAGTTTTTGCTTTTAAGGAAAATTGTGTCGTTCTTGATCGTGTAGCTGATGTTTTTGGTCAGACAAATGGTTTCTATGATATCCTGCAGGTTTTCATCTTTAAAGAAGCCGGTATACTTCCACGTTGTTTTCTCGCTTTCGTTGATCACTGTTACATCGTACCTGTTCTCGATCTCTCCCATCACTTCATCGTAAGAAGCGTCTTTGAATACGAGGAAGCCGTGTTTCCATCCCACGATGTCGTCCGCTTTGCCGAAGGTGGTTTTGGCCATGCTCAGGGACTGCCGGTCGTAGCTCAGCTGTTCGCTCGGCAACAGGATCACCGGTGTGCTGCGTTGCTTATCCAGGTGATCCACTTTCACTTTACCCGTGAGCAGCGCTACGGTAATGCGGTTCTCACGTGCATAGGCCCTGATGTTGAAAGAAGTGCCGAGCGCTGTGGTGGCGATATCCCCGCTATGCACCACAAAGGCGCGGGCGGGATCGCTGGCCACTTTGAAGAAAGCTTCCCCTTCTTCCAGGTAGATACTGCGGGTGTTCCCTGAAAATTTCTCCGGATAGCGCAGGCGGGAAGATGCGTTCACAATGATGGTAGATCCGTCCGCCAGCACTACTTTCTCCGTGGATCCTTTGGTAGTGGATATTTCCACATAACCGTTCCGGACCACCTTGTTCGTTTTCACTTCCGGGGATTTTGCGGCCAGCCGGGCCGGGCCGGCAACAGGAGCAGTTGGCACGGGTTTGTAAAATAAGGCAAAGGCTATGATGCCCGCGAGCATGGCAGCAATACCCGTATACAGCCAGGTGCGGCGGATGTTCCGGCGGGCGATGGGAGGTTCTGCCTCAGGGGTGCCGATCTGTTCATGAATGCGCAATCTCACTTCTTCCAGCTGTTCCTTGAGAAAATCATCTTCGATCATCGCGGAACGATGCTGGTTAATACTGGCAAACCACTGTTCAATAATCCGGCTTTCCTCCGGGGTGCACCTGCCCTGCGTATAACGCTCCAGTACTTTTTTGATCTGTTCAATATCCACTACCGTAATTTTTGGTGATATAGAAGGGAGTCGTGCCGGGATCAAAAAAGTACCATCCGGTTATAAAAAAATATAACTGGTTTTGGAACAGCCTGATAATGAACCTGTAATTAAAATAAGCCGGGAACTATAAAATAGAAAGGATGACGGCAACCAGCAGCAGGTCTGTTTGGGTGTAATGGGTACGTAATATCTTCAGGGCTTTGGTGATCTGGTTCTTCACCGTTTGCTGGGAGAGGTCCAGCTTCAGGGCGATCTGCTCTATGCTGAGGTTCTCGAATCGACTGAGCATGAAGATCTCCTTCATGCGGGCGGGCAACAGGTTGATAGCTTCAAATACTTCGTGGGCCTTGGTTTTGTAGTCGTATGTTTCTGAGACATTATGCGGTTGCGCATCGAAGTGCTCGATCAGTTGCTGGAGGTATTTGCGATAGGTGGCGTCTTTCCGGTAGAGATCGATGATTTTGTAGCGGACGGACTGGTAGAGGTAGGACCGGAGAGAGCGTTGTATGTCGAGGGTATTACGTTTCTCCCAAAGCGTGGCGAACAGGTCCTGCAACACATCCTTGCTGGTTTCCCCGCGATCTGTTTTACTGAGGATATACAGGTATAAAGGACGACTGTAGCGTTCATAAATGGTATTGAACGCCGTGATGTCGTCATTCTTCAAACGGGATAACAATTGCTCGTCGGAATAGCTATTGTACATAAAAGATCCGGGTTGATAAAAGGCTGTTGCGCCTGGTTGTGCTAACGCTGTAATATCTCTTCTAACGTGTCTTGTTTCTGCTAAAACTGGAAATGAAAATAGTCATTCTCATTAAAATTAAAACTTTTTCAACAAGCAATTTTAAAATATTTCTTCATGTAAGAAGTACACAAAGTCTTTAAAAATTGATTTCGTTATATGAAAAAGGGTGATTAAATTTGATATCAAATTGATATCATTCTAAAATATTCCGTTTTATGGAAAAGATTATCAGGCCTATGTCGGGCTACCTCGCATTTGTACTAAGCATTTTCTCTTTTGTGGGTGCTGTTTATTGTATTATCCAGGCTGCTGCGCATGATCCTGGCAGCTGGACCATCCTCGGCATTGCGCTCTTCATCATCTTCATTTTTCTTTCCAAGGGGATCATGATCGTGAATCCGAACCATTCACGGGTGCTTACTTTCTTTGGCATGTATGTGGGGAGTGTGAAACAGAATGGTCTTTTATGGGTGAACCCGCTTTACCGGTCACAGAACATTTCCCTTCGCGCCAATAACCTCAACGGGCAAACGCTGAAGGTGAATGACAAGATGGGCAACCCGATCGAGATTGCGGCGGTGATCGTGTGGCAGGTGAGCGATACTTACAAGGCGGCGTTTGAAGTGGAAGGCTATCAGCAATATGTACAGATACAAAGTGAAGCAGCGGTACGGCACCTGGCCACCACTTGTCCGTATGACCGTCTGGAAGACGAAACTGCGGAGGTCACCCTACGCGACGGTGGAGAGAAAGTGAACGAGTTACTGGAGCAGGAGTTGAACGAGCGGTTGCATGCGGCGGGCATCGTCGTAAAAGAAGCGCGTATCAGTCACCTCGCCTATGCACCGGAGATCGCCGGCGCCATGTTGCAACGCCAACAGGCCACCGCCATTGTAGCTGCCCGTTCCAAGATCGTGGAAGGCGCGGTAGGCATGGTGGAGATGGCGCTGGAGCAATTATCCAAAAAACAGATCGTTACGCTGGACGAAGAGCGTAAAGCCGCTATGGTGAGTAACCTGATGGTGGTGCTTTGCGGCGAAAAAGCCGCCACGCCTGTGCTGAATACCGGAACTTTATACCAATAGGAACTGAACATGGCTCCCAGGGAAAAAAAATCATTTGTATTGCGGATAGATGCGGCAGCCTACGAGGCATTAGAACGATGGGCCGCGGACGAATTCCGGAGTGTGAACGGGCAGCTGGAATGGTTGCTGGCAAAGGCGTTGAGAGAAGCCGGGCGGGATAAGAAATTACGGGAGAAACGGGACGATAAGAAATGACATAAAAAAACCGGTGCGGCTCTGATACCGCACCGGTTTTTCTTTTTAAAGCTGCCGGCCTACTGACGTGCCTTCTGCATCGGGTTGCCACCGGTGGAAGTTCCGCGAACGGGCGTCTCCATCCTGAACAACTCAAATTTGGACGGAACGGCCTGGCGAGGCCAGTAGTTGTTGGTTTCATCGATATCCGCCGTTTCCCGGAGGGGATCCAGGTGCAGGGATACTACCTGCTTGTCTTTCGCGAAAACCTTGGTCACTTTATACTCATTATGCCGCCAGATATAGGCGGAGATACGATCTGTTTCTTTTGTACCATCTGCAAAGGTCCATTCCAGGATGATGGGCATCACATTCCCTCCCACATTGGAGAACGACACTTCGTAGAAATTCTTTTTGCTTTCGTACAAACGCTTTTCATCCACCGTCAATGAATCCTGGAAACGTTTGAAAGCATCCGTCTGCTCAGGCGTGATGGCGTAGCGGTCCCATTTGTTGTAGAAATCCTGCAGGCTGGTATCCTGCTCTACCGCAAACTTTACCCCCTGCTGCAGGTTGCGCGTTTTTGCAATATGTGTACCATTCCGTTCTGCAAGGCTTTCAGCCTGTTTGTTGGCAATGGCAGGCTCTTTTGTATCCATCCTGTACCACTTCACGGTATCGATGGAAATATCCACCGGCTCGGTGCCGAAGAACCATCCTCTCCAGAACCAGTCCAGATCCACGGCTGAAGCGTCTTCCATGGTACGGAAGAAATCGGAGGGTGTAGGGTGTTTGAATGCCCAGCGGCGAGCATACTCCTTGAAAGCATAGTCAAACAGTTCCCGGCCCATCACGGTTTCCCGCAGGATATTGAGCGCGGTGGCCGGTTTGGCGTAGGCATTTGGGCCAAACTGCACAATGTTCTCGGAATTGGTCATAATCGGTTCCAGCTGATCTTTCGGGAGCTTCATATAGTCCACAATGCGATGCGCGGGGCCACGCTGGGAAGGATAATTGTTATCCCACTCCTGCTCTGCCATGAACTGACAGAAAGTATTCAACCCCTCGTCCATCCATGTCCATTGCCTTTCATCGGAGTTCACGATCATTGGGAAAAAGTTATGCCCTACTTCGTGAATGATCACGCTGATCGCTCCGTACTTCGTGGCTTCGGAATAGGTGCCGTCTTTTTCAGCACGGCCATAGTTGAAGCAGATCATCGGATATTCCATCCCATTGGCTGCTTCCACGGAAATGGCCACCGGGTAAGGATAAGGAATAGTATGTTTTGAATAGACCTTCACTGTATGCGCCACGGCTTTGGTAGAATAACGGCGATAGATAGGATATGCTTCCTGGCCGTAATAACTCATCGCCATGGTTTTCTTTCCTTCCACATTCACAGCCATCGCATCCCATACGAGGCGGCGGGAAGACACCCAGGCGAAATCCCGTACATTTTCTGCTTCGTACACCCAGGTCTTTTTAGCACCGGATTTGTTTTTCATTGCTTCCTTTGCTTCCTGCAGGGTAACGATCTCCATCGGCTGCGCGGAGGTCTGCGCCTGCTGCCAGCGCTGGAATTGTGCAGGCGTCAGCATTTCTTTATAGTTGCGGCATTCGCCGGTAGCACCCACTACGTGATCCGCGGGCACGGTCATTTTTACTTTGAAGTTCCCGAAGGTGAGGGCAAATTCACCGCGACCAGTAAACTGTTTGTTCTGCCAGCCCTGGAAATCAGAATAAACTGCCAGGCGCGGATACCATTGGGTGATGGTATAGAGGTAGTTGTCGTCTTCCTTAAAATATTCATACCCGCCGCGGCCACCCAGCGTTTGGCGGCTGGGGATGTTATACCACCAGTCCACATTCAAACGGATCTTCTCACCCGGCATCATCGTCTTTGGCAGATCGATGCGCATCATGGTCTGGTTGATAGTATACGACAGCGCTTTCCCCGATGCGTCCGTCACTTTCACGATGTTTACCCCATGCCCGGGCTCGATGCCGAGAATACCGTTGATGCTGCGGCTCGTCATCCTGTCCGTCATCCTGCTTCCGTTAAAGCTGTTGTTGTCGCTTTTCGGATCGTGCTCATTCTCATCCAGCTGTAACCAGATGTAGGTCAGCGGATCGGGAGAATTGTTGTAATACGTGATCGTTTCGGAGCCGGTCAGCTTTTGCCTGGCCTCATCAATCTCGGCGGCAATCTCGTAATCCGCCCGTTGCTGCCAGTATTTTGGTCCGGGTACCCCCGATGCAGAGCGGTACATGTTCGGATCCGCGAGGAGATAGGAAAGCTGCTCAAAACGGTTGCCGTGGTTGGAGCCAGGATTGTTCTGTGCTTTTAATAGCATAGGTGCTGCCAGGAGCAGGCAACACAGCAATTTTTGCCTCATAAGCGATTCAGATTTGATATAATCAGGGGTGGATCAGTATCCACATCCTTTCAAGACACATAATAAACGCAACGCCAAATATAGCGGCTGAAACGAACATAATCCAGTCCGGCCGCGGTATTTTCTTCCACCAGGCGATCCCCAGGCTGAGCAGTAGATATACTGACACAATCAGCAGTTGCCCGAATTCCAGCCCGAGATTGAACGCCAGCAAAGGTTCCACAATGTTGGCCTGGGAACCGAGCATGCTTTTCAGGTAGTTGGAAAAGCCCAGTCCATGGATCAGTCCGAAGAAAAGAGCGAAAAAATAATTCAGTTGCAGGTTAGCGGCGGGCTGACTTCTGCGTCCTACATTGCTCAATGCCGTGATCACGATGGTGACCGGGATGAGGAATTCGATCCAGGCGGAAGGGATGCGGATCACCTGCAACACGCTCAGGGCCAGTGTGATGGAATGCCCGATGGTGAAGGCTGTTACCAGCACCAGCAGTTTTCTCCAGTCTTTCCACTGGTACATCACACACAGCGCCAGGATGAACAGGATATGATCATACCCTTTGATATCGGCGATATGCTGCCATCCTTCCTGGAAATATAAACCGAACTCCTGCATGGCATGGATTTTTGTAAATTCGCCAATTATAAACAAGACAAGTTAAAAAATAAAATTTTTGAGGGCCAATGGGTGTATTATTATGCAAATGGTTGCTGCCGTTGTGGGTGAGTGTGGTGCATCCCTTTTACCTGAGTGTGACGGAGATCCGGCATAACGCCTCCCGGAAAACGCTGGAAGTGAGCTGCCGTATTTTTACAGACGATCTGGAGAAGTCGCTTAACAGGCAATATCATGTATCACTGGATATCATGAAACCTAAAGACCGGAAACTGGTGGACAGTCTGCTGGCGAAGTACATCGGTCAGCATCTGCATATCAGAACAGACGGGAAAGCGGCACCGTTGCATTATCTCGGTTACCGCATCGAGGAAGATGCGGCCTGGTGTTTCCTCGAATCAGCAGGGATCCCTGTGGTAAAGCAGCTGGATATCGACAATGATATCTTGTACGCCGAGCATGAATCGCAGAGCCATATGATCCATGTGATCGTTAACGACAGGCGGCAGAGCACGAAGATCGACAATCCTAAAGCCAGCGCCAGCTTCCACTTCTAGCGATTATCCACAAATTTGACAGGTTTACGGCTACCTTCGGGGAACTGCATCTTCAGGATGTCCTGCATACTGCCGTACCTCACCTGCGGTATCACGCGGAGTGCAGCCTGCAGGTAAGATTTGATCCGGCGGTCCACATCCTCGGATTCTTCCACAGGGTGTAGATGCAGCAATATTTCATCCGTGCCGATCTCGTTGGAAAAAACTTCCACTACAAATTCCTTCACATCTTCCATTCCGCTTAACAGATCGTATAGTGCGGGCGGATAAAGCGTGGTGCCTTTGTATTTGATCATTTGTCTTCTCCGTCCGATCACGGGGGACAGGCGAATGGTTTGGCGGCCGCAGGCACAGGGTTCTGAAAAGTACTGGCAGATATCGCCCGTCTTATACCGCAGCAGGGGTATGGCTTCCACACCCAATGTGGTGATGGTCACCTCCCCCGGCGTGCCCGGCGGTACCGGCTGGTCCTGCTCATCCAGCAGCTCCACGATCAGCAGCTCCGGGTGATGGTGACCGCCTTTGCCGGCCCTGCATTCCGTGAACGCTGTCTGCATTTCGGTGGATGCGTAAGTGGAGAACAATTGTATATTCCATTTATCTGTGATCTTCTTCCCCAGTATGTTCAATGAAAAATCCACATTCCGGATATTCTCCCCGATGCACACGGCTTTTTTAACAGAAGAGGCATTGATATCGATGCCATGCTCTTCTGCGAAAGCGATGAGTTTCAGGATGAAAGAAGGCACGGCTACGATGGTGGTCGGCTGAATGCGGCGGATGTTCTCCCACTGCAGGGAAGGCACCCCCGGCCCCACGCGCAGCACACCCGCCCCCAGCTTCCTGATCCCGGAATAGTAAGCCATCCCGGCCATAAACTGCCTGTCCAGCGTAAGCATCAGTTGAAAAATATCTTCATCGGTGCCACCGGCGCAGCTGAAGGAAATGTATTCGTTATAAGTGAGGCGTTCGAGATCTTTTTCCGTCAACGGAATGATCACCGGTTTGCCCAAAGTACCGGAGGTAGTGGTGTATTCCGCGATCTTGCTTTTATCCACGCAAAGGAAATCCCAGTTCCGCTGTTGCAGGTCTTCCTTTCCTACGGCAGGGATGCGGCGAAGATCTTCGATCGTACGCAACTGGTCGGTTTGCACATCATGTTTCGCAAACCATTCCTTGTAAAACGGGGAAAACTGCCGCAGGTAGCCCAGCAGATGCTGCAGTTCCTTTTCCTGGAACTGTTTAATAGCTGCGGCGGATTGCAATTCTATATCGGGTATGTACATAAGCTTTGTTTAGAGGATCACCACAGTGGCCATGGCAACGGAACGCACGTGTGAGAGGGAAACGAAGATCTGTGTGATCTCCTGCAGCGCGGGCATTCCTTCCGCATTGCCGATGAGATGTATCTCCGGTTTGCCGGCTTCGTTATTCCTGATCTCGATCTCGTTAAAATGAATGCCGCTTCCGCCCCATCCGGTGCCCAGCGCTTTCAGGAAAGCTTCCTTGGCGGCAAAGCGGGCAGCATAGCTCTCGTATTTGTTCGCCTGTTTTTCACAATAGACGATCTCCGCGGGTGTGAACACCAGCTCGCGGAAACCCTGCCCCTTATCTATTTTGGTGGCAATGCGGTCCACTTCGATAATATCTGTTCCGATGCCTTTCATTTATGGCTTCAATTGCTCCGCTATCTTCCTGATCTGTTTCTCCACATGTTCCTTCTCTCCTTTCGTGGCGATCTCTTTCGTTAGTGCCTGCTGGTAATACTTTCTCGCTTCTTCGTAAGAATGATGATCATAAAGATAATCACCTGCCAGCACATACGCATGGTAGTACTGCGGATTGTCCGCCACCATGCGTTGTACGTCTACGGGTCGTTTATCCATCACGGCGGCTTTCAGCGTACGGAAATCCCTGAACCGCCGGTAATTTTCGGTCAGCAGGAAGGTATCGGCCGGAATGATGGCGGCGCTGTCGCAGATTTCGTGATCTGTTTTGAGTCCGTTCATCGCGAAAACCTTTTTCAGGTCATAGGCCACGAATTCGCCCAGCTGCCAGGGGGCGGTGGATATCCATACTTTGAGTTGTTGGGGTTGGAAAACGATGGAGTGGTGAGCGATCAGCTGGTTGAGGGCTTTCTCGTTCCCCATGCCGATGTCCGCATCCCTGAGTCCCTTCTGATCCCGGAGAATAGCCACCGTTTTAGCGACGGTATTCTTCCCGTTGCGGTGCAGCAATTCCTGCAAACGTTCGTAACGATAGGGGGAAGCGCTGCCTGCCAGCTGTTCCTGGTTGGGGGCTGAGGCGCCGAGCGATTTGCTCTGGAAATGGTTGGCGCAGGAGATCTCGTCGCTCTTTGGATCATAGAGCGCCAGGGTCTCCGGCGTTTTCTCGATGATGGCCGCACGATTATCGCTGGCAGAGCCGATCAGGAAAGATTCAGATACGAACATCTTTCTCCGTTCCGCGATCTTGTACGCTTCATCGATATTTCTGGCGTATTGCAGTATTTCCCGCGCCACGAGAGACACCGGCGTAGCCGATCCTGAAGGGATGCCGGATTTTGCGGCGTTGATCGTAACGGTCAGCCCCTGATCGTTCATGCCGGACACAACACCTGTAAATCCCCCCCAGATGATCGTCATGAAACGATAGCCCTGATCAGGTTTATAAAAGGCTACGATCTTATCTTCCGCAAATTTATCTCCCACATAAAAATCGAAATTCCGCCCGATGATCAGGCTACTGTCTTCCGAGCGCCCGTTCCAGGTGCCGAAAGAGGTACAACCCACCAGCGCAAGATTTTGCAAAGCATGGCCGATATCGTGGGCGGCGTGGTAATTCATGATCCGCTGATAATTGGAACCGATGAATGTATATTTTTCGGAAGCGGCGAAGGACACCCCGTAGATCTCTTCCTTGTATTCCTCCGGCACATTCTTGTCCATATTCCGGTTAAACCATCCGATGAGGTATTTCAGAAAATGCTGATAGGTACGGGAAGGGATCATCCTGCTAATCTGCTCCGTAAAATGATCTTCCTGCCGCTGTACCAGTTCCTCCGCCAGTTTACCGTAAACGACGCCCCGTTCGAAAGGCTTTCCTTCCACATACATCTCGTACAGCCCGCTCCGGCTTTTGCGGAACCAGTTGTTTCCCAGCGTAAAGGCGGTAGCATTCAGCGGTGTGCGCTGCCATTGCAGGCTGCTTTTATCCGCGATCTCCGGCGGCGACATCCGCGCTACGCTGTACAAATAAATGAAGAGGCCGATCAACAGCAATACGAAGAAACCGATCGTATACAAAAAACCTTTCCATATCCTTCTCCATATTTTCTTTCCGCTCACCATATTATGCTTTCTTGATATCGTGCAATAATTTTTCCATACCCAGTAACTCGCCGCAGGTAACCACCGCACTCATGCTCACACCCAGTATGCCGTGCATGTTCAGGTTCTGCCCGGTAAGGAACAGGTTCGAGAGTTTTGTACGGGCAGAGATGAAAGTGCGCAAAGGGTTGGTACTATCTTTCAATATACCGTACATAGCCCCGTCGTATGTACCGATGTAATCCCGGAAAGAAAGCGGCGTGGCTACGTAATAGCTCTGGATACACTGCCGCAATACCGGGAAGCGCTTCTCTACCACATCCAGCAGGCGCTCTGCCTTGGCTTTTTTGAAGGCTTCATAATCCGCACCACGACTCGCCTCGTTTGACACCGTATTGAATGTATCTTTCCAGGGTTCCACTTCTTTAATGTTCATATACGCCATGATAGACAGTGCATTGGCAAAATGATGATCCTTCGGGTTCGGTGAAATGAACATCGAATAGTTCGCCGGCCAGGTGTCGTCTGTGTATACGTGACCGCCCCAAACATCGTCTATATCGTGATAATAATAATTGTAGTTCATATGCGGGAAATATCCCGGCTTGAGCACGGCATTCAGCATCAATGTGGAATTGGAATTCTCCAGCCCTTTGATACGCGCCCTGTAAGCATGGCGGATGGAATCGCCTTCCAGCATATCGAGCGTATTGGAAGGATGTACATTGGAGATGAACTGCTTCGCTGTAAAACGTTCTCCCTTTGCGGTTTCCACGTATTTCACATCATGACCCTCCGCCACGATATGCTTTACTTCCTTGTGTTTTAACAGGGTGCCGCCATTCTCCATGATCACACGGGCAAGCCACTTCCCTATCTGGGAACCGCCGTTCACGCATTTCCAGGAGCTTTCGATATAGCTGTTCAGCACGAGCGCATGTACATACATCGGGGTTTTGCCTTCCACGCCGGCATACAGCGTATTGTTGGCCGCCAGTACCTGTGTAAGGCGCTTATTGGAAGTGAGACTGTCAATGAACTCGGCTGCATCAATGCCCAGTACGGCTTCCTTTTCATCGTAGCCGCCCATGCGGAGATTGTACAATGGGAACTTTTCGCAGATATACTGCAACATCCGGCAATATTCCCGGAGCGCTTTCTCTTCGCCCGGAAAATCCTGCAGGAGGCCTTGCACAAAAGCTTCGTAACCTTGTGCCATTTTGTATTCCCTTGGATCTCCGTTAAAAGCGATCCGGTCGAAGCAATCCGCGTCCAGCCGTTTAAGATTCAGCTTGTCCATGATGCCGAGGTATTTGAACACCTGATAGAGGTTCTGGCCTTCCGCCAGTCCGCCTACATAATGCACACCCGAATCGAAAATCGTTTTATCCCTGCTGAAAGTCTGCAGGCATCCGCCCAATTGCTTGTTCTTTTCGAGCACGCACACTTTGTAACCATTCTTGCTGAGGATCGCTCCGCAAGACAGGCCGCCAAGACCGCTGCCTATAATGATCACATCGTAATTATGCGTATTGCTCACTGAATGAATGTTTGATGATGAAAATGACATTTGAGGTATACTTCGTGTTATCGATCTGCTCCATCCTCGCACCATTGCGTTCAACAATTGTGCGGATAGCGGCGGAAGAAAAGTATGACAATGGTTTATTATCCGTTTTATTAAAGCCGAGCAGTTTTGTACTGAACAGCTCGGTCAGCCTGGTTCGTTCGTGCCGTTTGCTCATATCCATATCCCCGTCTCGTACAATGATCACGCCACCGGGGTTGAGTTTGCTGATGCATTGCTGCAACAGCTGTTCCCGGGCTTCCGGCTGCAGGTAATGCAGCACGTCCAGCATAACGAAGGCATCCTGATGCTGCAACGTGTACTTTGAAATATCCGCCGCTTCAAAGCGGAGGTTTTCCCCGCGGAGATATCCCTCCTGCGCCACTGCGATCTTCTCCTCATCATAATCCACGCCCAGTATCTCCCGTTCCGGAGAAAGGAACTGCAGCATATAGCTCATGAATCCGTAGCCACAGCCGATGTCCATGATCTTCCCCTTCTTCGGCAACAGCTGATCGAAGAGCGCGTAGTTCTTTTCCATGGCCGTTTTCACGCGCATGTACCATTCCAGTACAGGGCCTTTATAGAGGTAATTGTAGATCAATTGTTCCCGGTAATATTTGGGCACCTCTATTTCCTGCCGCAGCTGCTCGTATTCCTGTTTGAAATATCTGCTGACCAGTTTGGTGCGCGCGCTGTAGTTATCTCCCCACCGTTTGTCTTCCGGGCGGATGCGGGGAAGGAATTTGAGGGTGAGGGTGCCGTCCTTCAACAGAAAATCTCCTTTAGACATCGTATAGGCGGTACCGTGAATCACCACCGGCAAAATATCGAGCCCCATTTCTTCTGCGAGGTAGAAAGCGCCTTTATGAAAGCGCCTGATGCTCGCGTCCGGAGAACGGGTTCCTTCCGGGTACACCACAATGGAATATCCTTGTTCCACACGGCTGCGGAGCTTTTCGATACTACCTTCCGCGCCGTCCTTCACCGGGTAATAATCCGCCATCCGCACCACATAACCGAACACCGGCGAGCGGTATACCCATTCGTTCGTCAGCAATATCACATTGGGATGCATGGCGGTGGACATGAGGATATCGAGGAACGACTGGTGGTTGCTGATCACGACAGCCGGTTTGGAGAAATCCTCGCCCTCCGGATTCAACGTCTGCTTCTTCACATTCCCCATGATATGGAGGAGGCTCCAGGTGAATTTGGAAAGCAGCCAGTGATAGGCTTTCTTGCCCTTCTCGATATTGAAAGGATTAAGTTTGATGAGGATCACACCGGCAATCGTCAGCAATACCGCGCCCATGGTAAAGTAAGCGAAGGCGAAAGTGGAAAGGGCCCAGCCTGTGAGGGTCCAGGGAGCGCGGCCTTTCTTCACGCGGTTGGTGATAAGCCAGTTGAAGAATAAAGGGATCAGCACCTGCGAGGTCAGCACCACACAACTGATACCGATCACGGATACCAGCGCTATCGAGCGCAGGGAAGGGTGTTTGGCGAAGATCAGCACACCGAGGCCGAGTATGGTGGTAATAGCGGAAAAGAGGATGGATGATTTGAAGGACGGCAGATGCTCCCCTCCGGAGCGATATTCCTGCAAGAGCCCATCCATCGTAAAAATACTGTAATCATCCCCCAAACCGAAAATGAAGGTGGAGAGAATGATATTGACGATATTGAAAGGGATACCGAACAGGCCCATGATACCAAGGATCCATACCCAGCTGATCAGCATGGGAATAAAGGTGATAAGCGCCAGTTCTATTCTTCCGTATGACAGCAGCAGCGCGGCAAATACCAGCAGGGAGGTCATCCATGCGATAGTGTTGAACTCATCCCGGATAATCTCCGCCATCCGGTTAGCGGTATACTGCTTGTCAAACACCGCCGTGTGCGGTTGATGCTCCAGTGCAGCGTAAACCTCCTGCTTCCGGGATGGATCCACTTTCAGCAGGCTTACTACTGTTTTCGGGGTAATGAAATCATTGATCAGGTTCGCCTGCAATAATTCCGACTGCTCCGGGGAAACCGGGGAGAATTCTTTCTTTATCAGCGTTTCAAAGGGATCAAAAGCTGCGGGTTTGAATTTATAAGCCAGGCCTTCCACCCGGAGCGCCTGCAACAACCACTGCTGTTTCTCCGGTGTCCAGTAAGCTTTCCAGCGCGCAATGCGTTTGGCCTGTTCTGCTTCGGAAAGCAATAACCCCCTCGTCCCCGAAATCTTTTTAATCGCCCCGCTGTTCACCAGTCCGCGCAAAATAGTATCCGCCTGTTCCCTGCTTTCGAGCGCGGCATTCAGGTCCTTCCCGTCAGAAACCATGTACACGGACTGTGCCGTATAGGCGTTCAGGTTATTCAGCTGTTGCTCCGCCCGTTGCAGTTTCCCCGACATAAAATTCATCCGCATCATATCGCTCTCGAACGTCACGTTCTGCATCGTGAAGAAGAACACCACCGTTAACACGAGGATGCCGTATACGAGGTATTTGTTCTTTTCCAGCCGCCAGCCGGATATTTTATCCACCCAGTTATGATGCGCCACCTGCCCTTTTTCCTGCGGCAGCCGGATCATATGTGGCAGCACGATCAGTGAGAACAACGATGCGCCGATGAGACTGAAAGCCGCGAAAAGTCCCACATCCTGCAACATCGGGGATTTTACGAATTGGAGGCAGAGGAAACCGCCGATGGTGGTGAAGCTGCCTAAGGTCATGGGCATAGCCAGGTCGCGGATCACCTGCCGCATATCCGGCAAATGCCGGTAGTGATTGAACACGTGCAGGGAATAGTTCACCGCAACGCCCAGCACCACACAGCCCGCTCCCAGCGCGATCACGGAAATGCTGCGCTGTATAAGAAATACAAAAGCCAGCGAAAACACGGCACCGAACACCACCGGCAACATGATCAGCAGCGGCGCACGCTTCCTGCGGAAGAACAATGCGATGAATACGATGAGGAGAACGATGGTAACGCCCTGTGTAAAAAGCGTATCCTGCCGGAGCTGCGCCGCATTGCCCGCCGCTACCGCCGTAGCGCCGAAGTAGCTGACCTCGCTGCCGGGATGTTGTGCCTGCAGGGTGTCCGTCAGGGCATCCAGTCCTGAAAGGAAGGCCTTGTTCTTCCCTGTTTCATTCGGAGAATGTAAAGGCGTGATGAACATCAGCAGATGACGGTGATCTTTGCTCATCACATATCCTTCATACAGCTCAAACCGATCATCCACCTGCAATTGCTGCAATTTTTTAACCCCCAGCCAGGAGATGCCCACGGGGTCCGACTGGATCATCTTCTTCAGCACCATACCGGCCGGAGAGATCAGCACGTTATAGTTGGAGGCCAGGGTTTGTTTTATTTTCTCCGGCGCAATCATGGTATCGATCGCGGCGTAATCCTTTTCTTCGAGGAATACCGGCAGATGGTCCTGCACAGCATGCATAAGGTTCATGAGCAGGGCATCATCCTGCTGCGCCTGCACGAGTTTGATGTTTGATTTGATGGACGGGGCTTCGAGTCCTGCCGTGAACTGTGCTGCCAATGCCACCAGGCTGTCCGGCTGACCTTCCGCCAGCGTATCCCGCTGGTTCAGCATCACCACCAGCTTATCCGCAAACTTTGAATTCTGAAGGAACTGTTGCAGTTGACCGATCTTTTTATCCTGCGGCAATACACGGGTGATATCTTCTTCCAGTTTTACCTGTAAAGCCAGCCATCCGAACAGCACGAAACTCCCGAGCGTAAGCAGCCATAAAAGCGATTTACGCTGGTCGAAAAAGTTGTAGATCGATATAAAAAAAGTTCCCATTGAATGTTATAATTGTTAATCTGCCACCAGGCGTTTCCTGCGGAACACCTGCAACAACACATATGTGATCCCTCCCGCCAGCAATCCTGCAATGATCGCGAGCGTAATACTTCCGCTGATATATTGCAAGAGGTTCTGCTGTATGGACGCGAGAGTGATATCTTTTTTGAAAAGCAGCCAGGTAGCATCCTGTTTCACATATAGCCGCCCCGTTACAAAACTCATGTAAATGATCAGCGGGATCATGGGAGGAATGCTGATATTGGCTGCGATGAACACGAGACCTTTATTCAGTTTCAGCAATGCCGCGGTCACCAGGGCCACGAGCATTTGAAAGCCCCATAGCGGCACGATTCCCATGAACACGCCGAAACCGACGGACAGGGCTTTCCGGCCGTTGCTTTCTTCCGGGCTCATCAAATATTCCCGGAGCAGTTGCTTCAAACCGCCTTTGGAAAAGATAAAGCGGATGAAATTACGGGGATGGATATACGCAAATGCGATGGTCACCAATACGGTGTTCAACACACTGATGCGGGAAAAATCGCGGAAGGGCCGGAAGTGCGATACGCGTTCTTCCGCCGGCGGGTAATAGACCTGCACCGGTATCCATTCGATCTTAATCCCTCTCCAGGAACATTTCACCAGCACTTCAATCTCAAATTCATACTTCGTACAGGAGAACCGCATTCCCTTCATGGCGTGGAGGGGATAGAGGCGGTAGCCGGATTGTGTATCCGGTCCTTTCAATCCTGTTTCCACATAGAACCAGAAGTTGGAGAACTTGTTGGCAAACGTGTTCTTGCCCGGCATGTTCTCCTGCTGCAGGTTGCGCGCGCCGATGAAAATGGCGTCAGGCTCGGTTTCCAGCTTTTCGAGGAACACCGGGATGTCTGATGCAAAATGCTGCCCGTCCGCATCCATCGTGATCGCGTAATCATATCCCTGCTCTGTGGCATACCGGAAACCCCGGCGCAGGGCGATACCTTTCCCGCGGTTGGGCGAATAAGCCACTACCGCAACTTCCGGGAACTGCGCCAATACCTCCGCGGTATGGTCCGTAGCGCCGTCGCTCACCACAATCACGTGCCGGGTGTAGGCCAGCACATCGCGCAAAACGTTCCCCAGCGTACCGGCGTTATTGTACGTGGGTATCAGCACGCAAACTTTGCGGGCTTCAAATTGTGCATCGTATGTAGCTTGCGGTGTCATTATCTGAACAATCCCTGGAATTTCAGGAAGGTGATGGCTTCGTGTTTAATCACGGCATTCGCCCTGAATGCGCCTTCCACTTCCGTGTACGTGATTTCAACGGTAACCTGCGGCGCCTGCCGCGGGTCGATCATATTCAGGAATTTCATGTTCGCGGCTTTTTCTACCAGCAATTTCCTGCCCACAGCGCCGGAGAGCAGCTCCTGGATGGTTTGCATCATGCAAACACCCGGTACTACCGGCTGATCGGGGAAATGACCACCAAAAACAGGATGGGCGGCGTTCCACGCGATAGTAGTGTGAACAGTTTGCGCATCCGGTTGCGTTTGTGCAACGATCGTATAGAATTTTCCTTCTAACATTATTTTTCCACGCGTTGTGATGAAATATTAAATTTTACGACTTTATGCTGTATCAGGATAGAATCCGGCACACCATTCCGGTAAGCGGTGAGCCAGGCTTCCACTACGGGTTTGCGGCCGGAGCCGTTCTCTACCCGGAGCAGCGCCCTGCAATCCTTGTCCGTGATATAATAGATCTTCCCTTTCTTCAGTTTGAACGCGGTGTACCGGAGGTCGTCCTTCATAAAAGCTTCTGCCGTTGCGGGGTCCTGCCGCATCAGTACCATTTCAAAATCCTTCTTCAGCGTTTTCACGACAGCCTTCCTGTCCATTTTCGGCAGCATGTAATGTTTGGTGAACGAGCCGTCTTTCCCGAATGCGAAATCGAAGAACTTGACGCCCGTTTCCGTCATGAACACTACACGCATGCTGCTGTCCGGCATCGGCTTGAATACAAGGAGGCCGCTGAAGTGGTGGTTCAGCACTTCCACCTGCGTATTATACAATACCGACCCTGTGAACTGCGGCTGAAAACGTTTGATGCAGGCCGCATCTCCGCCGGTGCGCTGCAGAGAGCGGTAAGCAGAGCCGCAGGAGGCCAGCAGGCAGGTCAGCAGCAGCCAGCTATTTAAGCGCAAAAGTCTCATCCGGTATATTCACGTTCATTTCTTTCTGTGTAAAGCTGATCATGGTATCATCGCCGGAGGGCTCATGCATGGTGATCTTTACCACAGAGAGGTCTTTCTTGTCCACCAGCAGTTCGATGGACGCGAAAAAATCCTTCAGGCCCTTGGTCACCGGCGTCATTTGCAGGAGATAGTACTGCGTATTCTCCTGTACTTTGGTGGTAAAGTCCTTATTCCCCAATACATTCCCCTGCACGCAATCCGCGGTGATCTTGCTGATCTGTTCGAACAGCTTGTTCCCGCTGGCGGCAATGCTTCTGTCGCTGCGGGAATCCTTGATGCGGAAAGACTTCCCGTTCACGATCATCAGATAGTGCGTAGGGCTAAGGTATTCCATCCGCACCTTATTCTCCTTCTTGAACCAGAATTTCCCTTTGCTCACGATCTTTTCAGAGAGCATGTTCAGGTTCTTCTCCTGCACAAAATCGCTTTTTATGGATTGCGTATTCTGCGCAGCTTTTGCAAACTGCTGTTTGAAGGCTTCCAGGTTACCCACAGGTTTGAAACCTGTTTGCGCCGCGGCGTTTAAAGCCAGCAGGCAGCAGCCTGCCATGATCCATCTACGCATAAGCCGGTACATTTAATAGTTGATCGATCCGTCTGATCGCAAATCCCTGCTCCCGCAGGTACCTGATCAGGCCGGGTAATATTTTTGCAGTGGCGGCGCCGGTATCGTGAAACAGGAAGATGTCTCCCGGCCGCACGTTCTTCGTCACTTTTGCCAGTAGCGCTTTTTCATCCCGCTGCACGGTATCCATCGAGCGGATGCTCCAGCCTACCGGGATGTAATTATTTTCTTTGATCGCCTTTGCCAGCATGGGATTGGTGACCCCGTACGGCGGGCGGAAGAGTTTGGGCTTTACCTGTATGGCCGCAGCGATGGCTGCATCGGCTTTGCCGAGATCGTTCGCCATTTTGCGTGCGGGGAAGAGATCGAAGAGCGCGTGATGGGAATAGGAATGATTCCCGATAAGATGCCCTTCTTCGTATATCCGTTTCAGTAAGTCCGGATGCGCTTCCACGCGATGCCCTATACAAAAAAAAGCAGCCGGCACCTGGTGCTGCTGCAGTATCGATAATATCTGCGGGGTATTACCGGCGGCGGGTCCGTCGTCGAAAGAAATCGCTACAGCCTTCTCTCCACCGTCCGCCCTGCATAATACATTGATATAAAAATTGGAATTGACGAAGATGGCGCCCCAGGCGGTAAATCCCAGATACATCCCCACCACCAGCAGGAACAGCCATATGGAAACCGGCGTCCACCATTGATTCACGGCGAGCAGGGCCATAAATGCGGCCCAGCAGGTGATCTGTATGACGGGGTACTTCAACATGCCGTTAAAAGAATAAAAGAATGATGCGTTGTATGTTGATGATTCCAGATCAGTATTTTTTTGAGGTTTGCGGGCGATGCGCCTTTGAACATAGCCGCGGCGGGCATCTCCCGGTTCTGCAGGGCGAGGGTGCCGAGCCATATCGCGAAGGCGGAGGCGGTGGGGTATTCTCCGCACAAGTGCTTGAATGCGGCGACAGGGTGTTGGGGGAAGAGGGCGTCCTCTATCGTTCCGTAAACGGCATCGTCTTTCACATCGCCATTTCTGCCGGTAATCAGCAGATCAACATCTCCATGGCGTTTTAAGAATGCTTCCAAATGTGTGCGCACTTCTTCCGCAGATGCAGGTTTGTACAGCATTTCCACGGCGGTAAGTTCTGCTTTGGATTGCGCATCCTTTTCCGCACCGAGCACGAAGAAAGCGCTGCCTTCTCCGGCGATGGTGCCGGTGGTGCGGGACTGCAGCAGTCCGGTGTTCTTTGTGTGCTTGTACAGGCCAAACCGGGAAAGGATGGTATGACTGTAGTCGGTGATCTCATCTACGGCACCGGTGAGCACCTTGCGGGAAGGGTCCTCCCCCAGGAACATCAAACTGTCCAGCAACGCATGTTCTACTGAAAAAGCGCCATGCACGAAGGTGTTATTGTAGGCGTGGCACCCGAGCAGCAACGCGATCTGTCCGCCTACGGTATTGTGGGTACTTTGAATAAATGCGGTAGGTGTAAGCATATCTTCTTTCTGCGTCACCAGCTTATTGAGGAACACGCCGGTATCTGCCAGGCATCCGTAGGCAGTGCCCATGATGATAGCGTCCGGCATGGCAACACCGGCATCCTGCAAACTGATATGAGAAGCGGCCACTCCCATCTTGATCACGCGCCCCATGCGCCGGATCTGCTTCACATCGATCCACTGCCGGTAATCCGGGTCCGCCACCAGCATACGGCTGCCCTCATACTCCCGAATGGTGGCCGGAAATACGCTGCTATCCTGCGGGGATACACAACCGGTGCCTTGAATATATGCCTTCATAAATAGCTACTTTGAAAAAACCAGGCTGGAACAATTCCCGCCAAACCCGAATGAATTGGACATCACATGCCGGAATGCATTCCCGCGGGAGAAAGCAACAGCCGGTGCAAAGGGCACTTCTTTCATCTGCGTGGTGAAACGCGCATTCGGATAAATGATGCCTTCTTTCAGACCATATGCAGCAAACACGGCCTCGATCCCGCCGCTTGCACCGAGGGTGTGCCCGGTGAAGCTCTTGGTAGAGCTCATCGGCGGAAATACCGGTGCAAACAGTCTTTCAATGGCCAATCCTTCCGAGCTGTCGTTATTCTGCGTACCGGTGCCGTGCAGGTTGATGTAACCGATATCGGCCGGCTGCAATCCGCTCATGTCCAATGCGCCTTTCATGGCTTTATAATTCCCGATGCCTTCCGGTGACGATGCTGTTTGATGATAGGCATCATTCGCATTGGCGAAGCCGCTCAGCCGGCACCAGGGTTGTATGTCTTTCGCTGCCTCGTCTGATACCAGCACAACGTAACCCGCGCCCTCGCCCAGATTCAGCCCGGTGCGGGTGTCATCGAATGGACGGCAGGGCTGCTGGTCCAGGATCATCAGCGTGTTGAACCCGTTGAGGGTGAAGCGGGTGAGGGAATCTGTTCCTCCAGCTATCACCACATCCAGCAGGCCGTTGCGGATCATACGGGCGCCGTACATAAGGGCGTTGGCTGCGGATGAACAGGCGGTGCTGATGGTGGAAACATGATGCCGGATGCCGAGGGCGTCTGCCACCAGTTCCGTTACACTGCCGCATTCATGATGCACCACATCCCGCAGGCGGCCTTTGGTATTGTTTTCCAGGAATGCTTCCATAAAGCCTTCCGTTTTGTCCATCCCGCCTACGGTGTTAGCAGATACAAGCCCTGCCCGGTATTTGGACAATGCCTGCAACCCTGTGCTATCCCATGCTTCCCGGGCGGCGATCATGCTCAGCAAAGCCGTTCTGCTCCAGTGTTCGGGCATTCCTGCCCTCGCAGCGAGCGTGGTGTTATCCGCCTTCACTTCCGCTACCGGAAATGTTGGCGCATGCACGGAATGCAGGTGCTGCATGGTGCCCATGCCTGGTTGCATCTTTTCAAATGCTTCCAGGCAGGCCGCCAGGTTATCGCCTATGCCGCAGATCACGCCGCCGCCTGCTATCCATACATTTCCGCTCATGCAGTTTTGTTTTGTTGCGCAGTGATGTATTCCGCCATGGTACGTATGGAATAAAAAATATTCGGGCCGTCTTCCGGGTTGGCGATACGTACATTATGATATTGTTGCAGCAATACGATCAGCTCCAAAGCATCGATCGAATCGAGGCCCAGCCCTTCCTTGAACAGCGGCTGATCATTGCCGATATCTTCCGGTTTCACTTCCTGCAAATTCAATTGTCGAATGATCTGCTCTTTCAGATCTTCCATCAACTTTTCCATATATGATTCAATACAATTTTTGAATTTCTGCCGCGCTCAACGGCTTTGCCATCCCGCGCTCCTGCTTTTCCACCAGGTACAGCGCCGCTTCGTACTGGTCGTGGTACTGCTCCAGCCAGCCGCAAATGCAGGCCTGTACCGCGCCGGTATCCAACAGTTGCTGCACATAACCGGTGATGAAGGGAATATCAAACCCTTCCGCTATAAAAAATGCGTTCTCCCCTTTCAGTCTGTGCCGAATACTGATCTCCCCGATCACGATGTTGGGGAGGGTGTAAACGAACAAAGCCGGACTGGCGATCTCGCTCACGGTTTCATAGTAACGCTCATCCGTATCCAGACTGCTGCTGGTGTTAGCCAGTACCACGCCGGTATCTTCCGGCGCATAGCCTTCCAACGGCATGTTCTGCAGCAGTATCTCCACCGCGGCCCAACCCAGTTTGCTGAGCAGGTCCATCTTGTGGAACTTCGGGTACTGTCCGCTGAAACGGTCGTACAGGCTGCGCAGGAATTCCGGCAGCACAGTTCCCGGTGCTTCCAGGATACTTTGACCGTTCTTTATCACCGTATTGTTACGGATGACACAGCTGGATGTAATATATGCGTTCACGTTATTCAACCGTCGGATTCAGTTTTTCTGTCAGTTCGATCAAACGCGCCAGGCGCTTGAGTGCCTCCTCATGATTTTTCACATAAGGATTGCTTTGATCCCACACATATCCTGCCAATACGGAGCATATCTGCTGTTTGATCACCGGATCCGGGTTCTTCGAGAAGAAGATCGTATCCAAAGTACCTTCATACCAGGCCATTACATAAGAACGGAAAACGTTCACGCCCTGCATGGTGGGTTCCATGTAATCTTTTTCCCAATCCACCGCCTCGCCCTGTAATTTCCTGATCACCAGCTTCGCCGCCGTCTGGCTGGAAACGGTAGCCAAAGTTACGCCGGATGAGAAGATCGGGTCCAGAAATTCGGTGACGTTGCCGGTGAGCACAAACCCCTCACCATAAAACTTATCCGTGGTAGCCGACCACGCTTCCAGCACTCTGGGTTCGAATACGAACTGCACGTCCCGGAAACGCTCGCGGGTGTGTGGCTCCGCCTCCAGCATGGCACGGAACTGTTCTTCCTGTGTGCCTTTGTATTGGTCGTGGAAAGTATGATCCCCAACAAAGCCTACGGAAGTGACGCCGGTAGAGAAAGGGATGATCCAGATCCAGACGCCCTTCTGGTGAACGACCGCGGTGATGCGGTTGGGTTCGTCGGCGAGGGAACGGCGGACGTCCTGCGTATGCGCAAAGAGCGCTTTCCGCGGTTGCAGCACGGAAGGTTTGTCCAGCCCGAAAAGTTTCGGGATCACGCGGCCATAACCGCTTCCATCCACTATAAAACGTGCTTCGATCTGTTTTTTATTGCCGTGAATATCTTCCACGGTGGTAACGGAATCGGAGCCGGAGAATTTAATATCTGTTACGGTTGTTTCATACTCTACGGGTACGCCCATTTTCTGCACGGTGTCCGCAAGTGTTTTATCGAAATCCGCACGCGG
Source organism: Chitinophaga niabensis (assembly GCA_017849435.1). Lineage (GTDB taxonomy): Bacteria > Bacteroidota > Bacteroidia > Chitinophagales > Chitinophagaceae > Chitinophaga > Chitinophaga niabensis_A. The sequence continues at coordinate 33,652 of JAFIGY010000012.1, read as the reverse complement.
TACCTGCCAGGTCCAGGTCCAGCCGGGCGTATGCTGCTCTTCGAAAGTGAAGTCACATACCTTGCCGTTCTTCACGAACTTGGCCCCGAATTTCTTCTGGAATCCCTTTTCGGACACTGCATCAATGAAACCCGCTTCTGTAAGGGCGTCCATGCAGCGCGGCAACAGGCTCTCCCCGATCACGAAGCGGGGGAATTTCATTTTTTCCACCACTTTCACGGAATAGCCGGCCTTATTGATAATGGATGCGGCCACTGATCCGGAGGGACCGGCGCCGATAACGAGTACATCCACTTTTTCAGTTTGCATATCTTGATGTTTTTGAGGTTTCTTATGCTTTAGTACATCTTAATAAAGTGTAATTCAATCCCACTTCATGTTCTTTCACTACTTCCAGACCGGCGGCACGAACGCAGCGGAAGAAATCATCCGTATGATACATCTGGCTGTTGCCGTTGGCGATGGCGGTGAAATAGAGGGATGTCTGCTGCAGGCAGAAAGCGGCGGATTTGAATTGCTGTTTGTCCCAGAAAGGTTCCAGGATGAAGATGCTGCCGCCGTCGTTGAGCGCTTCCCTGCAGCGGCGCAGGATGCTGATGATCTCCGCTTCGGAGAAGCAATCCAGGAACTGGCTCATCCAGATCACGTCACACCCTTTCGCGAAAGGCAGGCTTTCGTCGAGGATATTGGTCTCGAAGAAGGAAACGCGGTCCTGCAAGCCGGCCGCTTCAATATTCTTGCGCGCTACATTGACCTGTACCGGCAGGTCCATAATAGTAACATGCACTTCAGGATCGTATTTGGTGCAGGCCATGGACCATTTGCCCGTGTTGCCGCCGATATCCAGCAGGGATTTCGGTTGATGTTCGAACACGATGGGCAGTACATTGGGAAAAGCGAGATCGGAATAGTAATGATCGAAATTGAACCAGCTGGTACGTGCCGGTTCGTTCAGGATGGAAAGTCCCTGATAAATGGTTTCCCAAGGTCCCAGTTCCTGCAGCCCGCGGGGCTTACCTTCCATGAGGCTGTCCTGCAGGTGATACATAGCTTTATAGCATACATCGTGCGAGAAGTCCATATTGATCCGGGTCAGCGTATCGCTCAAAATGAAATATCCTGTTTTGGTGAGGGTGTACCTTTTATCGTTCACGATCAGCATTTCCAGACCCAAACCAGCTTCCAGCAACACTCTGGCGGAATAGCGGGAGAGTTTCACCTTCTCCAGTATATCTTCGAGCGTAACACCCTGGGTGCCGCTGTCTGCCACCACCTGCAGGATACCCAGATCACGGAGTGCTTTGGACGCCTGGAATGCAATGGGCGCAAATGCCAGCCACAGCGCCTGTTCTTTGGCCTGTAATGCGGTTTTCGTTTCCTTGGTAAAAAAGTTCATCTGCGATCTGCTTTTTTAAATGATTTACAATTGCACTTTACTGAACACCATGGCGGCATTGCATCCCCCGAAACCGGAAGTGGTTTTGAGGTAATGCTGCATGGGCCTTTGCTCTAACTGACTGCTCACCATCAAAGGCTGGCTGACCCCGGATGATTCAAAACCGGCAGTGGGGATCACCACTTCTTCCTGCATGGCTTTCATGCCGATGATCGCTTCGATCAGGCCGGCCGCACCAAGGGTGTGACCGTAATACCCTTTCAGGCTGTTCACGGGTATCTGCTGCAAACCCGACAAGTGGAAGGCTTTGGCTTCCATTTCGTCGTTGTACAGCGTAGCGGTGCCATGCGCCGATACGAAGCCCATCTCTTCCGGCCGGAGGCGGCTTTGCTGCAGGGCCCGGTTGATGGCGGACGACAGCTCGGCTCCGGTGCGGGAGGGGCCTGAAATATGATTGGCATCATTGCTGGAAGCGCCTTCTCCGAGCAGGATCCCGGAGCTCCCTGGCAACAATGTGCTGTCCTTTGTTAAAACCACCGTGGCGGCACCCTCTCCCAGCGTGATGCCTTTTCTGTTGGCATCAAAGGGCTTGCAGGGTTCGTCGCTGACGGCCTGGAACGACTGGAAGCCGGATAACACGAACTGCGTTATCACATCCGCTCCACACACCACCGCATGGTCAAACTGTCCGGAGCGGATCATCCGCTGCCCAATGAGAATAGCCAGCAGACCAGAGATACAGGCATTGCTGACCACCACCGGTTTGGCGGCCGTACCAAAATGCGCGGCTGTTTTTTCCGCTGTCGCAAAAAGCTGCAACGGCCGCGGATCTAAAGCCAGCCCTTGTTCCAGCAGGGCGATATTGCCTTTGGTAGTGGAAACAATAAAAGCCGTACGGGGATGCCGCAGGCTGATGCTGGTTCGGGAAAGCGCATCCTGTATACTAAGTATCAGGAGTTGCTCGAATTTCGTATAGTCATTTAGGTTAGTAGCCGACGTCCATTCCCCAAACGCTTCATCGGGTATGGCGGCGGCATAGTAACCTTCGGGGCGGCGGCTGATGCCACTGTCCCCGTTGCGTACGCGTTCAAAGTTCGTACGGGTATCTGCCCCCAACGGAGAAACGATGTTATCCGCAGCTACAAATACCTCCATCATATCAATCCCCACTGTTTTTTCCATTCCGCAAAGAAAGGGGGAACGGTCAGTTGTAACATAGATCCTTCTTTATCCAGGAACACCTGAACGGAAGAGCCGGTACAAACCACATCCCGGGTGTCCGCATTGTACAGGGTATATTCGAACCTGATCTTGGCAGCTTCGGTATGCACGTAACGTGTTTCGATCAGTACCGTATCTCCATAGCGGAGCGGGCGTTTATAATTGCATTCCACATTCACCACCGGTACCGTGTATCCCTGTTCAAAAATATCCAGATAACGCAACCTGTATTTGCTGCCGAAAGCCTCCCGGCCGTCTTCAAAATAACGGACATAATGGCCATGCCATACTATTCCCAATGGATCTGCCTCATTAAACCGGATAACTACCGCTACACTTTCGCTCAATACAGGTTGCATGTAAAATTTTATTCTGTTGATCAATTATCCGCCGTACTGGGATTTCCACTCTTTGTATTTCTTTTTCTCGATAGCGTCGATCACTTTCTTCACACCGGTCAGGTATACGTTGGTGTAACCGAACGCCATGCCCAGGCCGCCGGTGACACGGTCGGTGATCAATACTTTCTTTGCTTTCATATCCACAACGGTGGCGTATACGGAGATCTCTTTTTTTGTTTTGTTAAAGCCTTCTACTACGAAGAGTACACCCAGACCGGTTTTACCGTCGAAATTGAAACCTTTTACAAGGGTGGCGATATCTTCCGGTTTGAGTTTCTGGTAATCTTCGGAATCGTCGGACTTGATCTTGTCTTTATCGATCTTGCTGTTGCGTTTGTTCACTTCACCGATGGATGTTGACACTTCATCCCGGTCGAAAGCACCTGCCACGTCGAATTTCTTGGTTTCGTTTACCACTTTCTGATTGATATTGGCGTACTGGCGTTCCACAATATCGTCTGTATTGGCGCCGGCGTCACCGATGATGCGGGCTTTGGTGAAGTCGAGACCCAGATAGGTAAGCTTGGTTTCCTTGTTGAACAGGTCTTTCACCGTTTGCGCATTTACAGCAGATGCGCTGAAGAACAATGCCAGCAGGGGCATTACGAGTTGTTTGATTTTCATGTTGTCTATTTATTTTGGGATACAAAAATTTTCATGTCGCATTGTGCCATTACCCTGCCGTTCTGTTTCACGGTGCCTTTTACCACGGTGGCGTTGAACACTTCGTGTTCGATAACGATCTCCGTTTCCACGCTGGTTTCCGCTGCGGGCAGCTCAATGATCTCCAGGTTTTGAATAGCGCCGATGAAACCCAGCGGCACCGGCGTATTGTTCAGTTTAGCCAGATAACCGATCCTTGCGGCGGCCGTTTGGGCGATATTCTCTACCAGTCCGGGCGGCATGAACCTGCCATCTTCCACAAACACGTTATCCGCAGCGATGTCAAGCCCGGTGCGGATGTTCTTCTCCCCTGCTTCCAGCAGCCGGCTGATCATTACGATGGGCGGGCGTTGTGGGATGTATGCCGTGATATCTTCCTGATTGATCATGATCTTTTAAATATTATCATTGTCTTTCGACCAAAAATCGTAATAATTAAACCATTGCAACGGATACTGCTTCACTTTTTCTTCCATCACCTGTACAAAATCCTGCATGGATTGTTCCAGCCCTCCCTGTTTGGCGCCCGGATAGATCTTCGGTTCCGTGGCATACAGGTGATAATGGCTGGCAGTTTCCTTGAAGGCAAAAACAAACGAAACCGGCACCCGGAATGTGGATGCCAGCAGGAAGGGGCCAATGGGGAAACGCGCCGCCTCACCAAGGAAAGGCACTTCCGCCGTTTTGTTCCCGCCCATGAACCTGTCCGCATGCATACAAACCAGTTCCTGCTTGCTCAAGGCGTCGTGAATGGCGTAAATATGCGATAAATCGTCCTTTAAAACAATGACGTTCACATTCCTTCCGCCCGTTATCCCTTCCAGGTAATTTTTGATGCGCTGATGTTCTCCATCAAACATCACAATGTTGATACGCGTTTGCAAACGGGTGAACAAATGCCCCGCCACTTCCCAGTTTCCCAGGTGCGCACTCAGCAAAATACCTCCTTTACCGCCGGAAACCACCTGATGCAGGCGTTCCTCGCCATCGAACTGAAAGCTGAAACGGTTGGGTATGCCGGCCATCACCACGATCTTGTCGATCAACGTTTGCCCGAAAACGTAATAGTTACGGTAAACATTGACGAGGGAACGGATGCGGCCGTAACCTATTTTACGGTGAAAATACAGAAAAATGGACCGGGAAGAGCGATAAGAGAAGAGACAGTAGTAGCAAGTGACAAATCCCAGGAGAAAATAAGCCGGCCGCACTCCTCCATATCGCAAAACGCCAATAAAGATCCTGTACCCCAGCTTATTCCCTTTGGACTTACCCTGCCAGGAAGGCATTATACCAGTTCTTTTTGTTTAACACGGGCTATTACATAATCATAGAAGTCCTGAAAGGTAACGATGCCCTGAAAATCCTCGGGTTTAACCTTGAACCCGAAATTATTCTCGATGGCCACTACCAGGTCAATATAGTCCAGGCTGTCCAGCTCCAGCGTGGCCTTCAAATCGGCCCCGGGGGTTATGCTCTCCGGTGCCACTTCAAATTCCTCGGCCAGGAAAGCATTCGTTTTTTTGATGATCTCGTTAATTTCCATAAATAGTGTGTTCCAGATATAGGTTGATTAGCAATACCAGCGCTTCTCCCTTTTATCCTTCAAGGGGCGCTTCGGCAAAATTATATAAAATCCCGTATCGTGATGCACCGTTTCCGTTCTATTGCCATTTTCTGACCACGAGAGAGGAGTTAGTTCCCCCAAAGCCAAAAGAATTAGACAAAAATATATTAAAGTTCTTATTAATAGTACTTGATACGATATTTAATTTGGCAGAATCCTCGTCCGGATGCTCAAAATTGATGTTCGGCGCGATAAAGTCATGCTGCATCATCAGCATGGAATACACAATCTCACTGGCGCCTGCCATCCAGCATTCATGACCGGTCATGCCTTTGGTGGAGCTCACGGGCGTGCCCGCATCCCCGAAGATGGCATGCAGGGCCCTGGCTTCGCTGGCATCGCCGGCGGGCGTGGAGGTGGCATGCGCGTTGATATAGCCGATATCTTTCGCCTGCAGACCGGATTCCCGGAGCGCCATTTCGAGGGAACGCACAGGCCCATCCACACTGGGATTGGAGATGTGCGCGCCATTACTGGAAAACCCGTACCCGAGCACTTCGCCCAAAATGGGAGCGCCGCGGCGCTGAGCGGATTCAAGACTTTCGAGGATCACGGTAGCTGCACCACCACTGGGCACCAGGCCGTCCCGGTCCCGGTCAAAGGGGCGGGAAGCTTTAACAGGATCATTTTCTCTGACGGAGAAAGCGGCGATGGCGTCAAAGTTCCCCATGGCATAAATGTTCACCTCCTGAGCACCGCCACAGATCACGGCATCCTGAAGACCATTGCGAATGAACATGTACCCCAGGCCGATGGCGTGTGAACCGCTGGCACAAGCCGCGCTGACGCTGAAATTCACGCCTTTGAGTTTGAAAATGGTGGCCAGGTTCATATTCACGGTGGAGTTCATGGTCTGAAATACAGAACCGGAGCCCACCAGCATGGTATCTTTCTTCTCGCGGATGATGTCCGTCGCTTCTATGACGGGTTTGGCGGAGCTATCGTTCCCGAACAGCAGGCCGATCTCCCTGGATTCGATATAGTCAGAGTCCATCCGGGCGCTTGCAAGGGCTTCGCGGGTGGACATAAAAGCAAATTCTGCCTGCTCGGGCATCATGAGCCTGGACCGCCGGTCCAGCAATCCCTTCAGCTCCGGGCGGGTTACATGGCCGGTAAGACCGGAACGGTAACCGAACTCCTTACGCGCCGGGTCCAACACAATGCCGGAACGTCCCTGGAACAGGGACTCCCGCACCTCCTCCAGGTTTTTACCGATGCAGGAGTAAATACCTATGCCTGTGATCACTACTCTGTTCATGTGCTGCATTTAAATTGGATCAGGAGTAAAGGCCGCCGTTGATGTTCAGCACCTCTCCCGTAATATAGGATGCTCCTCTGGAAGCGAAGAAAGCCACTGCTTCGGCCACTTCTTCCGCCGTTCCAAAACGCTGCATGGGCACCATGGCCGCCAGCTCTTTCTCAGGCAATCCTTCCGTCATGTCTGTTCTGATAAATCCCGGCGCAATGGCGTTCACGGTCACATTGCGTTTGGCCACTTCCTGCGCCAGCGCTTTGGTAGCCCCGATGAGGCCCGCCTTGGCGGCGCTGTAGTTCACCTGGCCGGGGGTGCCTTTGAGGCCGGAAAGGGATACCATGTTGATGATTCTTCCGTAACGCTTGAGGAGCATGCCGGTGAGCACTTGTTTGGTGACGTGGAAGAAGCCGTCAAGACTCGCTTCCAGCACGCTTTTCCATTTATCGGTGCTCATCTGGAACATCATCATGTCTTCCCGGATACCGGCATTATTCACCAGTACTTCTATCTGTTTGTCTTTATTCGTTTCAATCCATCCGCCGAGCACTTCCTGTACTTCTTCGGGGTTGCCCACATCGAAGCGGAGGAGAGTTCCGTCGGCGCCTTTTGTGCGTACGGCCTCGAGGGTTTCGCCGGCTGCAGCGGCGTTCCCTTTATAATTGATCAGGATATGATATCCCTGTTCTGCCAGCCTGATGCATACTGCCCTCCCGATACCGCGGGAGCCTCCTGTTACCAATGCGCATTTCATATGATTTCTTGCTATTCGTTTAGCCGTTACTGAACGGATGATGTTTGTCTCTTTTCCACGATCCGCTCTACGCCCGCAGGCTCATTCCGCATCAGGTAGGTTTTGATCCTCTGCACGTCGGCATAACGGGGAGCGTCTTCAATAAATTTAGGGAAAATAGCACGGATGTCCTGGTAGATTTTCCCGGAGAATCCGGCGAGGCGGTCCTGGCATTCCAGGTAATCAATGGCCTGCAGCAGGGTCATCACCTGTACACTGAGCACTTCAAAGGTATTTTCAATCACTTTGTAGGTCATCTGCGCGGCGTTGCAGCCCATGCTTACAATATCCTGGTTGTCATTATTATTGGGGATGCTGTGTACGTACATGGGGAAGCTCAGCGTCTGATTCTCCGCCACGGTGGAAGTAGCGGTGAACTGTACACCCTGCATACCGAAGTTAAAACCGAGTTTGCCGAGGTTCATGAACGGCGGGAACTTGTGGTTGAGCTTGTCGTTCAGCAGGTAGTTGAGCTGGCGTTCGCTAAGCATGGATAATTTGGTCATGGCGATCTTCACCTTGTCCATTTCGAGGGAGATATAATCCCCATGGAAATTACCACCATGATACACATTCTGGTGGCGATGATCCACTACCGGGTTGTCACTCACGGAATTGAGTTCGCCTACTACCACGGTTTCTGCGTGGGTGAGCGTATCATAGATGGGGCCGAGTATCTGGGGGACGCAACGCAGGGAATAATATTCCTGCACTTTGTCTTTGAATATCTCTTCTTCCAGTTCTTTATAAAGATGATCGGGCCTGTGACGGATCATATGGCTGCCTTTCAGCATGCCGCGCATTATTTCTGCGATCTTGTTCTGGCCGGTGTGTTTTTTCACGACGTTGAGCTCATAACTGAGATGATCGTCAAACGCTTCCACCACTTCATTGATGAGGGCTGAGAGCGCGCAGCTCCAGATCAGCAGCTTGCGGGCTTCTATGATATTCACCAGCGCAATGCCCGTCATGGCGGAGGTACCGTTGATCACGGCAAGCCCTTCGCGCACATGCACTTCTATCGGTTTGAGACCGAGTTGAGCGAACACTTCCGCAGCCGGACGCACCTTCTCTTCATACATCACGTTTCCTTCCCCGATCAGCGCATGCGCCAGATGGGCCAGCTGTACCAGGTCTCCGCTGGCACCCACACCACCATGTTCATATACACAGGGGTGGATGTTGTGATTGATCATATCGCGGAGCAGAAAGGCCATATCGGGATGCACGCCGGAAAAGCCCTGCATAAAACTGCTGAGCCTGGCGATCATGAGACTTTTGGTAAGGATCGGTGCCAGGCATTTGCCGGCGCCGGAACTATGACTGCGGATGAGATTGTATTGTAACTGATGCGTATCTTCTTCATTGATCCGATACTGTGCCATGGGACCAAAGCCGGTATTGATACCGTAAATAAGTTTTTTGGCAGCGAAAGTTTTAAGGAATGCAAAGTTATCTTTTACATTCTGGATGGCGGACTCGTCCAATACCAGCTCTTCCCCCTCAAACAATACCCGGTGCACTTCTTCCAGAGAAAGCGCCTTACTACCTAGTACGACCATTATCTTAAATTAAATTATTTGTTTATGTAAAAAAGAGCCCAAAATTAGTATAAAGATGGATTTTTTCTAATATCCTTATAAAATTTGGTATTGTTCATTAGTGCCGTTCAATAATCGTGCTATAACACTATTCACACAGGAAACGCCGCCAGCGTAGCCCGGGCAGCGTTTTCGGATGTAAATGTATTATTCTTCTCCAATATTCTGAGGGGGCGTCACCAATATTTTATCGATACGGTGGGCATCCATGTCTACGATCTCGAAGGTAAAATCCTTCCATTCCAGTTTTTCGCCGGTATGGGGTATATGTTCCAGGTGATGGAGGATAAAGCCGGCCAGGGTGTCGAATTCCTGTTCATATTCTACCATGAGGTCTTCCATGTCAAATTCGCTGAGGAAGTCGTAGAAGGGAATCTGGGCGTCTACGAGATAACTGCCGTCTTCCCGTTTCACCATATCATAATCATCCTCCCCTATTTCGGGCATCTCCCCTACGATGGCCTCCAGGATGTCATTCAGGGTGATCATGCCGAGAAAGGTACCATATTCATCCACGATGAATGCGGCATGTATCTGGGTTTCCTTGAACTTTTCAAGTACCTGGTAGGCAGAGTTGTTTTCCGGGATAAAAAGAGGCTTTTTCATGACTTCCGCCAGTATAGCCTGATTGCCGGCAGCGTAGAGGTCTTTGATATTAATGATCCCCTTGATATGATCTATTTGTCCGCTGCACACAGGATATACGGAGTGCGGGGCGGCCTTGATCTTTTCCTTGAAGGTTTCCGGGCCCTCTACCACATCCAGCCACACGATGTCTGTCCGATGGGTCATCAGCGAGGTGATATTCCGGTCTCCAAGGTGAAACACTCTTTCAATGATCTCCTGCTCGGTTTCCTCGATGGCGCCGGAGGTGGTGCCCTCATTGATGATGGCTTTGATCTCCTCTTCCGTCACATTACTGTCTGACCGGCGTTTGAGACCCAACAACTTTACCAGCACGTGTGTGGACCGACTTAACAACCATACAAAAGGGAAGGTGAGGCGGGACAGGAAGTGCATGGGCTGTGCCACCAGTTTGGCGATGCCTTCCGGGTAAGTAAGCCCGATGCGTTTCGGGAGCAGTTCACCCAGCACGAGGGTAAAATAGGTAACAGCAATAACGATGATTGCTGTAGCCAGCCCGCTGCTGTAGCCGGCCACTGCAGGGATCTTGCTTAAGAACGCCTGCACGTCTGATTTGAGCTGTTCGCCGGAGTACAAACCTGTCAAAATACCGATCAGCGTAATGCCTATCTGAACGGTGGAAAGGAATGTATCCGGAGTACTGGATAGTTTGAGTGCCGACTTGGCTTTTTCGTCCCCTTGCCTGGCTGCATTCTCGAGCCGCACTTTTCGTGCGGAAACCAAGGCTATCTCCGCCATTGAGAAGATACCGTTGAGCAAAATAAGGACGAGGATAATGACGACTTCCATAATATGAGCCTAAAAATAAAAAATTATTCAAATATCAGTGTGACAAATGCCAGCCCGAGCCCCACTGCAATGGCCAGCACTTTTTTGCGGCTGAGCTCGTGGTGTTTGGTGCCGCTTTCGTAAAATATGGTGGTGGAAATATGCAGGAAGGCGCCTACTACCAGTGCCACCAGGTATACCAGCGAATGGGTGACGATATGGAACTCCTGCCCCAGTTGCGCTGCAAGGATAGCGGAAAGCGGCGTAACCAGCGAAAAAATGACGAGTATCCTCCACAACTGCGCCCTGCTTTGATGCGCATGCATCATCACGGTGATCAGCGTGAGTGCTTCGGGCACTTTATGCGCCATCACCCCCAGCATGAGGGAAGGCAGCGCGGACTTGTCGTCATAATGAAATCCCAGCGGGATCCCTTCCATAAAAGCATGAATGGATAATCCAAAAAGCAGCGGGAATACGGCTACATGATGATGGCCGGTGCCCGGCAGATGTGTATGCCCGTGTTCCATCCCGTGGCTGAGCTGCTGCAGGAAAACCTGCAGGAAGAAGCCCAACACCACATAGATGCCCGCGGAATGCCCGAGTTCATGGTAAACTTCCGGCAGCAGGTGCATGATGGTGATGCCAAAGAGAAAAGCTCCCGTAAATGCCAGCAGGTAGATCGGCAGGCTGGGGTGTATCCTTTTGAACAGCATGGGAATCATGCCTCCGCCGACAGTGGCGGCCAGTATAAGTATCAGGTATGTAAGATTCATGTTGTTTGTTCCAGTTCCAGTCTGATCCTTCTTTGAAAAAACCCTCCGCTCAAAGTGCCCATTATCATGCCCAGCACTGCTCCTCCCAGTACGTCCAGCGGGTAATGCACGCCCACATATACCTGGGAATAGGCGATCACTCCGGCCCAGAGGAAGAACAACAGGGCCCATTTGCCTACATGCGGCCTTAAAGTTAAGAAAGAAAACATCGCCAGGCCAAAATGGTTAGCCGCATGGGAGGAGGTGAAACTCCCACTCTGCGGGCAATAGTACACCAGCACCCGTACGTATTGCGCCAACAGCGGATCCCGGCAGGGCCGCAGGCGGCCTACGGCATCCTTGATGAACATGCTCGCCTGGTCCGTAAGGGCGAAGGTGATGATGAAAAAAGCGATCCAGAAGAATCCGCGCCATTTGAAATTATATATGACAAATACTGCCAGGTACAGGTAGAGAGGCGCCCAGAAATAAGGCTCCCGCATCCAGGGCAACAGAAAATCCAGGAAACTGTTGTTCCAGCGTCCGTTGATGTAAAAGAAAAGCTTCAGGTCCCAGGTCAGGAGATTTTCCATTAGCCTTGTGGTTTTTGCGCGATGAGGATCAGCCGCGGGGAATGCTGCTCATCGAAGTTGTTGAAATGATAATCCCCGAAAACATCGGTCATCACTAATCCCTGCAAAGCGAACATCGCTTCAAAATCAGCCCGGGTGAAGGCGCTCACACTTTCCGTATAGGTAGCGCGTATCAGCTGTTTTTTATCGAGGATATTGATCTGCTTGAGGAATTTACCGTCCGCCATTTCGCGGCGGATATCGAACACCACATCGTCTTTTTCCTTCACTTCGTCTTCTACCAGGTGAGCAGTCACGTAGGCGCTGTTGAGATAATCGAGCACAAGGCGGCCGCCGGGGCGAAGGGAATGGGCCAGCGTGCGGAGTGCATTCTCGTTCTCATGACGGGTTTCGAAATAACCGAAGCTGGTAAAGAAGTTGAATACGAGGTCGAAATAGTTGATCCGGAAAGGCAGGCGCATATCGTGCTGGAAGAAGCTGAGATGGTCATTCTCCAGTTTACGGGCAGCGGCGATGCTTTCTTCGGAAAGGTCAATGCCGGTGACGTTGAAGCCTTTATCGGCGAGGTATTTCGCATGCCGGCCCTTTCCACAGGCTACATCCAACATATAAGCGCCGGGCGCGGGATGCAGATATTCCACCAGTTTGTCAATAAAAGCAGCCGCTTCCTTCTCATCCCGGTTACTGTATAACAGGTGGTAGTAAGGAGAATTGAACCAGTCTTTGAACCATTGTTTCGTTACTTCCATTCTTTATCTCGACTTCTTGTTATTGAACATCAAATATCGGGTGCTTTCGTAAAACCCGCGTGTTAAGTTATCCAAATCCTTTGATACTTCCGGATACTGGAGCCTTACGTCTTTCAACGGATCGCCCTGGAGGTTGTAAAGAGCGGTGGCATTGGTTTTAGTGTCTATCTCATACAGATACTGATCGCTGATAAGGCCCATGCACCAGTTGAGGTTCTTGGCATACTGGATGAAGGCGTAGCGGTTGTTCCCGCGCGTAGTGTCCATCAAATCGATGCCCATGGTATAGTTCCTGAACGGGATACCGGTGAGTTTTGCCACGGTGGGGTAAATATCCACGAGGCTGCCGACATGGCTGACCCGTTGCGGCGCAAGCTGTTTGGGATTGTAAATGATGCAGGGAACATGCACTACGTAGGTGGACATATCATACTCCGGCAGGGGCATGAAGCGGAAGGGATCGAGGCGGGCGCTATGATCTCCGAAGAAAACGAAGATGGTATTGTTCAGGTACCCTGAACCCGCGGCCCGCTTCATGAGATAGCCGATGTTATAGTCCAGGTACCGCAATGCATTATACTGATCGATATTCACAAATCCCGCGGCCTTCAGCTGCTTCATATCCACCTCTTTTTCCGTGGCCTTTTTGAAATCCCCGGCTCCGCTGGTGGTTGTATACGGCTCATGATTGTCCGCCGTTTGCAGGAAAGCGATGAACGGCTGTTTACGATCATGCGCCTTTTTGAATATCTCATCTGATTCCGTGATCAGGTCAAAATCCGATACCCCCCATACGTCTGCTTTCGGCGCGCGGAAATATCCTTCCTCGAAGATCTGTATCCCGTCCACATTATTGGTGAAGATTGCGCGGATATTGGCCCAGTTGGTGTTACCGCCGAGGAGATAGTATTTCTCGTATCCGGCAAACTGATCCATCACCACGCGCTGATCCACGATGCCGGGATGCCGGGAGGCGGTCTTGTCCCGCGCTACATCGGGCAGGCCGGTAGTGATGGCAAACACCGAGCGGGCGGTGCTCATGGCGGGCACGTAGAAGTTCTCGAACAACACCCCCTTGTCCGCCAGCGCCTTCAGATTGGGCGTGGCCTGCATGGGATTGTTGAACATGCTCATCATGGCCGCGCCCCCGGATTCCATCATCACGATGATCACGTTTTGCCGGGGTTTGGAGGAATCTCCGGGCGTGGTGCGTACGAAGCTGAGCTGTTTCGCGTCCGGCTTGTCCACCTGCAGATAGTCCGCGATGCGCGTATAATGCTGACGGGTGGCCTCTTCATCGAACGTATCGCTTTGTACGGAGAAATTAGAAGCGAAATACAGTACGGGATTCAGGGCCAGACTGGTGATGCCGTTATCCCGGGTGAACATTGCCTGGCTCCAGCGGAGCGGGAAATAGGCGAAATTGCCGTAGATGCCTCCGGCGAAGAGGATCACCAGCGTGATGATCCACCCGGCATAGCCCCAGGGCCGGATGGCGATGCCTTCCTGGCGGGCGTAGCGGCGGTAAATGTAGCGGTATCCGTACCGGAGGGCGATCAAAAGGAGCACCATGCCGAGGAGGCCCCATACCACCGGGTAACTTTCCCACATCATCCGGGCGTTGGTAGCCCTTTCGCCGGACGCGAGGAAACGGGTGATGGAGGGGTCTATGCGGAGACCGAGGTAGCTGTAATGCCCGAGATCCACCACATAAAAGATCATCAATAACAAATAGATAAGAAATAAATATCCGAAATTGATTTTGCGCAACAGGCCGGTGCCGAAGAAACGGTCCCGCGCAAGCACTGCCGTCAGCCCGACCGGTATCATGAGGATCAGGGCGAGGCGCATGTCAAACTTCAGGCCCAGGTACCAGGCCCTGGCAATCACACCGCCGTCCTTTGTAGTACTGGAAAAAAAGAAGAAATAAAAGATCAGTCTGAAAAACACCAGAAAACAAAAAAGGTACAAGGTTTGCAGAAAGATATACCTGATGTATCTGGGAATGCGCGACCAAATATGACTCATTATATTTCTTTAAAATTTTATACGTAGCTGCAAATATAGTCTAATTGCCATTATGAAGCGGTTGAACATTCGCGCGGTCAAATTAACAGGGCGTTTAAATTTCTAATCGATTATCTTTGCCTTCCTAAAAAAATCCAACAATTGTGGCACTGATTAAATCAATTTCTGGCATTCGTGGAACAATCGGCGGTAAACCCGGAGAGGGACTTTCTCCGTTAGATGTTGTGAAATTCTCCGCTGCTTATGGTACGTGGTTGTTGCGGCAGAATGCCGAAAACAAGAAAGTAGTGATTGGCAGGGATGGACGCATTTCCGGCGAGATGGTGAAAAACCTGGTGGTATCCACATTGAACGGTTTGGGTATCGATGTGGTGGACCTCGACCTCAGCACGACTCCTACGGTAGAGGTAGCAGTGAAGCTGGAACAGGCGGCAGGTGGTATCATCCTCACCGCCAGTCATAATCCCAGGGAGTGGAACGCGCTGAAACTGCTGAACGCAGCAGGCGAATTCATTTCCGGGGCAGACGGCGCAGCAGTGCTGGAGATTGCCGACAAAGAAGATTTTGTATTTGCGGATGTTTCCAAACTGGGCACTTATCGCAAAGACGATTCTTATCTGCAGAAGCACATCGACCTGGTGGTGAATTATCCGTTGGTGGATAAAGCAGCGATCAAGGCCGGCAACTTCAAAGTAGTAGTGGATGCCGTGAACTCCACCGGCGCCATTTACGTACCGGCCCTGCTGAAAGCGCTGGGCGTGAAAGATGTTACCGTGCTCTTTGGGGAAGTGAACGGCAAATTCGCTCACAACCCGGAACCACTGCCGGAAAACCTGACGGCGCTTTCCAATGAAGTGAATAAATCCGAAGCGGATTTCGGTATCGCCGTAGATCCGGATGTGGACCGCCTCTGCTTCGTATGCGAGGATGGCAGCATGTTCGGGGAAGAATATACCCTGGTGGCCGTAGCCGATTATGTGCTCAAACACCGGAAAGGGAATACCGTTTCCAATCTCAGCTCCACACAGGCGCTGAAAGACGTTACGCTGAAGAACGGCGGGGAATACTTCCCCTCCGCGGTTGGCGAAGTGAATGTGGTGAACAAGATGAAAGCCGTGAACGCGGTGATCGGCGGTGAAGGGAACGGCGGTATCATTGTGCCGGACCTGCATTACGGCAGGGATGCACTGATCGGGATCGGATTATTCCTCAGCCATCTGGCCAAAAGCAAGAAGAAAATGAAAGCCCTCCGCAACGCTTACCCGGATTATTTCATTTCCAAGAACAAGATCGAGCTGGATAAAGGAATCGATGTAAAGATGATCTTCGAAAAGATCCGCGGCAAGTACAAAAATCAGCCGCTGAATACGGAAGATGGACTGAAGATCGAGTTTGATAAGGACTGGGTGCATCTCCGTACTTCTAATACCGAGCCCATCATCCGCATTTATGCAGAAAGCCGGAATGAAACCACGGCGGACAACATTGCGCGGAAGATCATGCAGGATATTAAAGAGTTTATATAGTCTGCACGCACTTGCGGGCAATTACGAATTACGAATTGTGGGGCGACCTGCAATTCGTAATTTTTTTTATGAGGATTCTCATTCATAACCCTCACACATTCATCATTTTCCGCTCAAATCATATTTCATTCATTCGTAATCCGTAATTCGTAATTCGTAATTGTTTAACTTTGTTACGCTTTTAATCAAAAACCACCACTACCTTGGAAAGAATCTATTTTGACAACGCAGCTACCACGCCGCTTGACAAAGCCGTACTGGACACCATGCTGCCATACATGACCGAAAAGTTCGGCAACCCGTCTTCCATCTACTCTTACGGGCGGGAGTCCAGGCTGGGTATAGAAAATGCACGCAAAACCGTAGCGAAGATACTGAACGCCCACCCCGGTGAGATTTTCTTCACATCCGGCGGAACAGAAAGCAGCAATACCGCTATTCATGCCGCCATTCACGATCTCGGATGCCGTCACATTATCAGTTCTTCCGTCGAACACCATGCTACCCTGCATACCGTTGAAGATGCCCATTGCAAGGAAAACATCCGGCTATCCTGGGTGAAACTGCTGCCGAACGGGCATGTGGATATGGACGACCTGCGCAGCCTGTTAGCCAACTCCGGTGAAAGGAGCCTCGTAACGCTCATGCATGCGAACAACGAGATCGGTAACCTGCTGGACCTGCATGCAGTAGGTAATCTTTGTAAGGAATATGACGCCATCTTCCATTCTGATACCGTTCAGACGGTAGGGCACTATCCCTTCGACCTCCGCAACACACCGGTGCATTTCATTAACGGGGCAGGACATAAATTCCACGGTCCGAAAGGCGTGGGCATTCTTTACATCAACGAGAACGTGAAGATCACACCTTATGTGAAAGGCGGTGCGCAGGAACGCAACATGCGTGCGGGAACAGAAAATCTTTACGGTATCATCGGTTTTGCCAAGGCCCTCGAACTGGCTACGGAACATTTCGAAGAACACAGCAAATACATCAACGACCTCCGCATGTATATGGCGGAACAGTTGCAAAAACATATTCCCGGCGTTGGCTTCAACGGTGATCTTTTCGGTCGTAGTTTGTACACCGTATTAAACGCATCCTTCCCGAAATCGGAGAAAAGCGAAATGCTGCTCTTCAACCTCGATATCAACGGCATCTGCGCTTCCGGCGGCAGCGCGTGTACCTCCGGTGCGGATGCAGGTTCTCACGTGATCCGCGCCATCAACAACGATCCGAATAAAGTAGCGGTACGTTTTTCTTTCTCCCGGGACAATACAAAAGCAGAAGTGGACAAGGTGGTGGAGAAACTGAAGGAATTGATTTGACACGATCGCTTTCAATTTTTTAAACCGGTGCTTTTGTGTACCGGTTTTTTTTATTTTCGCATATCATATTGTTAACCTGAATAAAAAACTGATATGCCTAAGATGTACATTGTTGCGGGCTGTAATGGCGCCGGAAAAACCACCACTTCATTTGTTGTTCTCCCTGAATTACTGCACTGCAGGGAATTTGTAAATGCCGATAGCATCGCTGTGGGATTGTCTCCCTTCAGTCCTGAAAAAGTAGCGATAGAAGCGGGAAGGTTGATGTTGAAACGGATAGATGAACTCATGCAACAGGGAGAAGATTTTGCTTTTGAAACCACATTATCTACCAGGAGCTACGTTTCCCTCATAGCTAGAGCGAAGAAAGCAGGATATACTGTAACGCTCTGCTACTTCTGGCTGCCTTCTCCCGAGGCTGCGATGGAACGGGTCAGGAGCCGTGTGGCCAAAGGCGGGCATCACATTCCGGAAGACGTGATCAGAAGAAGATATCATCGCAGCGCAGATCATTTTACCTCATTGTATACTCCAACTGTTGACAAATGGTTTGTTTTTGACAATACCAATAAAAATTCAGTATTGATCGCTGAAGGACACAAAGGATATATCACGGAAGTTCATCAGCACGATATCTGGCAATTCATCACCAAAACATGGGAAGTTATGGAAGAAACAACACCGCGCATGAGCCAGGAAGCTTACGACATCCTGATGGCCATCAGGAAAAGCATTCGCCAGCTGGTGGAAACCAACGCCAAACTTGGCCTGGATATGGTTGTGGGCGACATCCATGGCAATATCCGCATCGTGCCCGCCACGCAATTGCTGGCAGAATATCTTGAGGAAGAGAAGAATAGATGATGCAATGTATCATCTATTCTTTTTCAGGAATATTTTGTGATCACGTCGTAAAACTTATCCCGGTATCCTTCGCTGATCGGAATGGGTTGATTGGCGATCATGACCGTGTTCCGTTCTACGGAGTTGATCTTGTTCATCGCTACTAAATAGGAACGGTGTACGCGGATGAATTTGTCTTTCGGCAGGCGGCTTTCAAAAGCTTTAAGGCTTTTCAGTGTCAGCACCGGTTGATTGTGTGTATAGATCTTGATATAATCTTTCAATGCTTCGATGTAAAGGATATCTTCAAGATTGATCTTGATGATCTTGTATTCTGTTTTCACGAAGATGTAATCATTCTGTTGCGTCACCGGCAAATGTTCCTGCGCCTTCACTACGGCTTTCAGGAAACGTTCGAAAGGAATGGGCTTGAGCAGATAATCCACCACATCCAGCTCGAACCCGTCGATCGCAAACTCTTCATACGCCGTTGTAAAGATAACCATGGGCGGATGTTTGAGCGATTTGAGGAATTGAATGCCGGTGATATCCGGCATTTTAATGTCGAGGAACAAGAGGTCCACCGGCTCTTCCTGCAAATAGCGGAGGGCGAGGGCGGCATTCTCGAACGTTTTGACATGCATGGGAAACGGTGCCTTCCGGGCGAAATCTTCGATGATCTCCAGCGCCAGCGGCTCATCATCAAGAGCTAAACAATTCATCATGTTTCAGCGCAATTTTAAGGTCAGCAATAAATTCATCTCCATGCTCTCTGACAGTGATAGTATGTGCATCTGTATATAACAGGCTCAATCGCTTGAGCACATTTGTCAATCCTACCCCGCCTTTCTCGGAAACGCGCTGTTTAAAAAGGCTGTTGCGTACTACTAAGTGCAAGATACCACTTTTACTAATATCCAGGCGAACGCTGATAAATGCGCGTTCGTTGTAGCTGATCCCATGTTTGAATGCATTTTCCACGAACGGGATCAGCAGCATGGGCGCAATTTCCAGGCCTGCGGGATCTCCTTCTATATCAAACGCCACGGGAATGTTACGCGTCATGCGTAACCGTTGTATGTCGATATAATCCTGCAGGTAACGCAACTCTTTGTTCAGTTCCACTTTATCTTCATTACTCTGGTAGATCATATACCGCATGATATTGGACAGCTTTACAAGGGCGTGTTCCGTTTCCGGGGAACGCCGGTGCGCGAGGGAATAGATCGTATTCAGGCTATTGAAAAGGAAATGCGGATTGATCTGCGATTTGAGATATTTCAGCTCTGCATTCAGGTTCGCTACCTTGAGGGCTTCCCGCTGTTTCTCGCTCCTGAACCACTCCCATCCTATTTTGATGAATCCGCTCATGAACAGTATCAATAACGCGAACGTGGCGGATTTACGCAGTACTTCGGGAAAAAAGAAATGCCACAGGAAGATGCTGTCTTCAAAAGGCCGCACTGCCGTTACTCCCCGCACCAGACTGTCTTTGAAAAAGCCGTCCGTACGGGGGCGCTGATTGCGCCAGTCCTGATACAACCGCTTCCGCCACAAATGCCGGGGCATGGGCGGCATCAGCGAATCCGGAAGTCTTGTCGCCATAGTCATTCCACCCGCACCATTGGAAAACGCTACCATGCTCATCGCCGGGACAGCTGCCGTTTTCATGGCCGGTACTGTATATGTAACATTCATGGGGCCGCCGGCCATGCTGATCATATGATGCCGGTCACTCATCCGGTATACCATAAAACGATACTCCACTATCGCCTGTTGTGCGGCTATGAAAATGATCGCGAGCAATACGTACACGATGTATATACCAATGCGCTTCAATGTGAAGAAACGCGGGATCAGCACGTATACATTCAGGTAGAACAAGCCGATAATGAACAGCGTGTTGATCGTTTCCCTGATGATGAAAGAATGATCCTGCACCTGGATGCGGTAGACGAAGAACGGCAGCAGGAAAAGACAGATCCATGCAACAATGTGCATACATATGATCACAAGCCTGTTCCTGAATATGTTCCTGAAACTAGTCATAGGGCGAATCGGTGGTAAACATACATCACAAGTATCTTAACCAAGTGTTAAAAGCATTGTTCCCGTTCTTAACTAAGTGTTAAAATTATCGCTGCATCAGGGCAGAACCCGCAGGCTGTCCAGCTCATGCAAATTCACTGTAGGTGTGAGCCCATATCGCAGTTTGTGCATCACCAGTGAACCGGTGCGCATGGCATCTTCCTTACTCCTGAAACTGTGGTAGCCGGAGACGGCGGGAATATACTCCTGATAAAACAATGGTTGTTCATTCAGGGTGATGCGATACGCCCAGCCGTGAGGGGTTTGAACCGGCATCAGCCGGAGCAATGCTTTGCCGTTCTTCGTTCGCTGATGACAGGAAAAAAAAAGCAGCGCACACATTGCCACCGGCCATGCGGTTCGTACAACCCAGCGATGGAATTTTTTAGTCATTCTTGTTATACGTTGCATCCGGATCGAAACGGAAGAGGTTATCCAACTGGAGGCTGGCAGTGCGCCCGAGGCCGAGGTAGCCTTGCCCTTTCAGTGTAAAACCAACCGCACCGGTTCGCGCAACACCTTTGAAATCCTGCTTCTTTTTCCAGAGGTCCGTGACGGGATTGTATTCCCAGCAATCCTGCGCAAGGCCCCCTTTGCTTCCCGTAGCCACATATGCCTTGTTATTCATCACAAATGCAATGGCATTACTGCGTACGATATCGTAATCATTATCATAATCCTCATCGCTCACATTCGCGATCTTACGTTTCTCCGTCCAGTCATCCTTATCCGGATTATATACCCAGAAATCATTTTTCAATTCCCCATTGTTAGTGCCGGTAGCGATATAAGCGCTGTCTCCGATCACAAACGCCACCGCCTCGGTACGCTTGGAACCGCCGAATGTTTTCTTCTCCGTCCAGCTGTCGCTCCCCGGATCATACTGCCAAACATCTTTGAGCGCACCTCCGTCGTTACCGGTGGCAATGTATCCTTTGCCCTTCACTGCAAAGGCCACCGCATCGCGGCGGGCCAGACTGATAGAGGGATTGGGGCTTGTCAGCGATTTCCTGCGCAACCAGCTGCCTGTTGCAGGATCATACTGCCAGAAATCATCCAGGCGATAATTCCCGTCAAAACCTGTTCCCACATATCCTTTACCTCCGATCACCATCGCCACGGCGCTGCTGCGTGCAGCCGCATCCGCAGGAAGGTCCGCTATCTGGCTCCAGCCATTGTTGTTGTATTTCAAAAAATCACGCAGATTCTTCTCGCCATCGTACCCTGTACCGATGTACGTAGTGTCTCCGATCGTGAAGGCCACCGCTTCCGAACGGGGCTTGTTCGCAAATTCCGACATCGTAACCCAGTTCCCGTTGTTGTCATTCGTGGATGTTCCGCTTTTGGTACAGCCGGCCAGCAGGCCTGCAAGTATCCAGCAATAGTTTCTTGCTTTCCGCATACAATATTTTTTTTGACACTGCCAAAATTATCCGGGTAACTGTTATGGGTAATATAAAATAGACGGATGCGCGGTGTGAACGGACGAATATTCATTTTTCATCTGCCAATCCACTCCTTTTGTCCTTTGACGCCCGAAAGCGCCTGCAATGCCTAAAATGGCAACCGGCGACCATATCGTGATACTCATCGATAAATATTCCGCATTGGCATATTCCTCCCGATGCAAGGATTCCTTCCTTTTTATCATTGCGCAGCTATGCAGATATCAAACCATTGCTTCATGATACGGACGGGCCTGATTGGATTCATTGCCCTGCTAAGCCTTACAGCCTGCGAAAAGAGTGGCTTCAGTTACGATAACACTGTGGATGGCGGCAACGTACAATACACCTTACTGGATACACTCACCATCCGGATGCGTACGGTAAAGATCGATTCCGTACTCACTTCCGGCACCGGCGTGGCGCTTGCAGGTGTGTATACTGATCCTTATTTCGGGAAAATACAGGCACACAGTTACTTCAGGGCCGGCCTGCCGGCGAACCGTATCCCGGAAGACCGTGCTGTATATGATTCGATAGAGCTGATCATCAAACCCAATGGTTATTATTACGGGGACACCCTCTCCCCACAGCGCCTTCAACTTTATCAACTGTCCCGGAAACTGGCGTTGCCGGATAACTACACCGCTTTTTACAATCATCAGTACTTTCCCGTTATCTCCGATCCCATCGCCGATCAGCCGGTATGGATCAAACCACATGCAGGCGACTGGTTGCATCTGCGCATCAACGACACGAAAGGAAAAGAACTGTTCGATCTGCTGAAGAACAGGGCGCAGGAAGTATCCGGCGACGATCTTTTCCAGGAGTACTTCAAAGGCCTTAGCATCCGTGGGAACAGCAACAGCGCGGTATTCGGATTTGAAGCGAAAGACAGTACCCTTTACATCAGACTGCACTATCATATCTCCACACATGAAATAGAAGAAAAGTATTTCGATTTTCAGCTCAGTGCTCCCGAATTGCAATTCAATGCGGTGACAAGCGACCGCACGGGCACACCGCTGGAGAAACTACCATCGGGATACACGGGCCTTCCCAGCACTGCCATTGACAACCGCGGTTTCCTGCAGGCACTTACCGGCGTAGCCACCCGGCTGGATTTTCCGGGACTGTCCTCCCTGCTGGAACTCGGGCGATACGGCCGCGTTATCAAAGCCGAACTCGTGTTGAGGCCCATCACCGGCAGCTACCGCGATTACGGCATGCCGGCAAAGCTTGCACTGGGACTTGCCGATGGCAAAAACCAGGTAGCTGCGGGAGACACGCTTGCTTCTTCCGCTACCGGTATACAGTACGGCAATCTGCAGATCGACTGGCTGAATCCGGAGAACACACGTTACAGTTACGATGTGACCGATTACTGCAAGGCCATGATCACCACAGATGTTTACAATTATCGCGGTCTGATGCTCATGCCCACCAGGGGCGACTATCATACGCAGTTGAACCGGCTGGTGATCGGTGATGGAAAGAATTCCACACACCGCGCACAACTCAGGATCTATTACCTCTTATACCAATAAACCGTGATGCGAAAATTTACGATCGGGTGTTGTTTATTGCTGGCCGCGTCACAAGCGCCGGCGCAAAAGGGCGTGAACTCTCTTTACTCTTCCTTCGGCATCGGCGATCTGGAAGAAAAGGATTACAGCCGCAATTTCGGGATGGGCAGCGCCGGCATTGCACGGCCTTCCATCAGCTATCTCAATGAACTGAACCCTGCATCCTATAGCCGTTTGCCGATGGAGACCTTCTTCTTTGAGGCTTCCCTGGCAGGCAAGAGCCTGCAATACAATGGTACAAACCTCAACCAGTCCGCCGGAGACTTCAACTTCAAACGCATCTCGATGGGTTTCAAGGCGAGTAAATACTGGGGCATCAGTGTGGGGCTGATGCCGTATAGCCGTGTCGATTATAAACTGCTGAACACGAAATTTGTGGAAGGAACGAGCACCGGTATCCGCAACGCGGTAGAAGGAACAGGCGGTATCAACCGGCTTTATCTTTCCAATGCCATACAACTCGGCAAACATCTCTCTCTCGGCATCTCCTCCGCTTTCCTGTTCGGACCTGTGACTACGGTGGACAGTTTGGGCAGCACCGGCACGAGTAGCGACATCTATACACAACAAAAGCGATTTCTGAAGAACTTCAATTTCACTACCGGCCTGCAATACAACCGGCATATCGGTGAATGGGAAGTGGGCGCCGGACTTACTTACCGCTTGCGCACGCAGCTTTCTTCCGAAGAAAACTTCTCCATCCGCTCGGCCGGTGAAACGGTGCTGTTCCAGGAAGACCGGAGTTCGAGGGATTACACTCTTCCGGAACAATGGGGCGGCGGACTTTCGCTCACCAACGGAAAGATCACCTGGGTGGCGGATTACCGGCAACAGAACTGGCAGGGCACCAACGACAACAAACAGGATTACCGTTACGTGAATTCACAGCGCTTCGCGGGCGGGATGGAATACTCTTTTTACAAATACTATTTCAACCAGAAAGTGGAAGGGCTGTCTATACAGGCAGGGCTCAGCTACCATACCGGTTATATCCAGGTGAAGGGCCAAACGATCAATGATCTTGGCGTAAGCGTCGGCACTTCATTGCCGAGCAGAACAGGGCACCTGCGGTATTATCTGGGCCTGGAAGGCGGGCAGCGCGGCACTTCCGGCGCGGGATTGATCAGGGAGAACTATCTGAATGTAGTGCTGCATCTTTCGCTGCGTGATAACTGGTTCTTCAAGCAAAAGGAATATTAACGGTCCGGCGGGTAAAAGTAACGGTCAGCATCACACTTGAACCTTTATACATTCTCCCCCAAAACTGATCTTCTTTTGCCCGCCGGATTCATCAACAACTGCCGGAACCAGTGACCGGAAGCCTTCATGGTACGTTGCTGCGTTTCAAAATCCACATGTACCAGTCCGAACCGGGCTTTATATCCTTCCGCCCATTCGAAATTATCCATTAAGGTCCATGCGAAATATCCGGTAACGGGAACGCCTGCACGTTTTGCTTTGAGTACGGCCCCGAGGTATTCGTTGAAGTAAGCGATCCGTTGCTGATCATCCACCACGCCTTCCCGCAAAACGTCCTCGAAAGCGGCCCCGCTTTCGGTGACCATGATCTCTTTCACGCCATCGTATGCTGCAAACTGCCGCAGGATGTTGTACATGCCTTCTCCGCTGATCTCCCATCCCAGCGAGGTGAGCGGCACATTGCGGTATCGCGCCTTCACTTCAGAGACCCTCAGGTAAGGCATAAAGGCATTATATCGTACTACGAGGGGAAAATAATTCTGTATGCCGATGAAATCGAAATCGAAAGGAAGCTTGTCCCAATCCCGCCAGAGCGCGTACCGGCGTTCAATGCGTTGCAGGAGCGGGAATGCTTCGGTAGGATAACCGAGGCCCAGCGCCGGTTCTATGAAAAGCCGGTTGAAAAGCGCATCTGCGCGGCGGGCGGCTTGTTTGTCCTGCTCATTCTGCGTATACGGAATGATATGCGAACAGGAATACGTAGTGCCGATCCTGGCCTGCGGCACCTCCGCCCGTACCACTCTCCCTCCCTCCGCCTGCGCCAGCGCAACATGGTGCACTGCAGGAAGAAAGTAGGAAAGGCCGAATTTTCCGGGGGCGTGTACACCGAGCATATATCCGAGGGAGGTGAAGCCGAAGGGTTCGTTGAGGATAATCCAGTTGCGGACCTTGTGGCCATAGGCGCGGGTACAGATCTGGGCGAAATTCTCGAAAGCGAAAACGGTTCCCCGGTGGCACCATCCTCCTTTATGTTCCAGCGCCTGTGGAAGATCCCAGTGATAGAGTGTGATATACGGCTCCAGACCGGCTTCCAGACAGGCGTCTATGACACGATGATAAAAATCGATCCCCGCCTGGTTCACCGTGCCGGTGCCATTGGGCAGGATACGGGGCCAGGCAATGGAGAAACGAAAAATACCGAAGCCCATCTGCTTTGCCAGCAGGATGTCTTCCTGGTACAGTTCGTAAAAGTTACAGGCAGTTCTGGCGTGGGTTTTGTCTTTGATCTTGCCTTTGCGCATGGAGAATGCGTCCCAGATGGACATACCTTTACCATGCGCATCATATGCACCTTCATTCTGGAAAGCGGAGATCACCACTCCCCATTTGAAATCCGAACCGAAATCGCCACGCGTGAAGGACATGCAGTATCCGTTTACGGGTTATGATCAGCAATATACAGTGCTCCCTGATATTTCCATGCACCCGCAACAATTTAACAATTTCACAATCCCCGGATGTACCTTTGCAACTGACATGAAACAGCCACTTTTCCTTGTATTTGCGCTCACAGCGGCCGTGGCGGCCTGTAATGCGCCGGAACAGCATTCAGGGCAGGATACCATTCCCCCGGCCGTCCAAACCCTCAATCCCATGGTACTGGTCCCGGCCGGAGAATTCCGGATGGGCGCGGATGATGATACCGGTATGCCCGATGAATATCCGAAACACCTGGTGAAAATCGATTCTTTCTGGATCGATGAGCATGAAGTGACCAATGCCGAATTCGCTGCTTTTGTGCAGGCCACAGGATATGTGACAACGGCGGAAAAGCCCGTGTCAAAAGAAGAACTGATGCAATCCATGCCTCCCGGATCCCCTGAACCGGACAGCCTCATGCTGTTACCCGGCTCGCTGGTGTTCGTACCCACCAAAGGTCCTGTTGATCTCAACGACGTGAGCCAATGGTGGAGTTTTGAGCGGGGGGCGGACTGGCGGCATCCCGAAGGGCCCGGCAGCAATATCGATGGTAAAGAACATTATCCCGTGGTGCAGATCTCCTGGGACGATGCGCAGGCATACGCCAAATGGGCCGGCAAACGGCTGCCTACGGAAGCTGAATGGGAGTACGCCGCCCGGGGAGGTCTGAACGAACAGCCTTTCCCCTGGGGCGCTGAGCCTCCGCAGATCGGGAAAGCCAAAGCAAATATCTGGAATGGCCATTTCCCTTACGAGAATACCCAAACCGATGGATTCTACAATACCGCCCCCGTAAAATCCTTTCCCGCTAATGGTTACAAGCTGTACGACATGGCAGGCAACGTATGGGAATGGACGGCGGACTGGTACGATAATACCTGGTACAGCAGGGAGAAGTCCGGCGTACACAACCCACAGGGCTCCAACACCCCGAACGACCCTGCTGAGCCTAATTCTCCCAAACGCGTGATCCGCGGCGGCTCGTTCATGTGCAGCGACGAATACTGCCGTGGCTACAGGGTGTCTGCCAGGATGAAGACCACACCTACATCCGGACTATCCAACCTCGGTTTCCGCTGCGCGAAGAGCAACCGCCATTCATGAAAAATGGATAGCCGGTGTGCAGCTATCCATATATTATATTTCATTTTAGAATGGAGAACTATTTACTCTTAACGATCTTAGAAGTCAGCTTCGAGCCATCATCTTTTGAAACCGTCAGGATGTACGTTCCCGCCGGGTAATTGCTCAGATCGATCCGCTCGTTGATAGTGCCTGCAAGGCCGGTGAGTGACTTTTGATATATCGGTTTCCCGTTCATATCAGTTACTTCCGCATATCCTTTCCCTGCTTTCTCCAGGAAGAGTGTAAAGGTGAATACGCCACCGGTAGGATTGGGGAATACTTTCACGGCTATAGCTGACTTCGGGTTGAGGGATTTATCGTTCGTTTTCCGTCCGCTGCCAGTGATCGTCACTTCATCCGGCTTTACATCGGATACCTGCACCGCTCTGGCTGACGTTGTACCTGTTATGGTTCCGGCTTTTGCTGCAGGATATCCCAACACCACTACTTCATTTAGCTTTGCATCTGCCGTTGTGGTATTTAATGTACCGATATTTTTTGAAGGATATCCCTTAACCGTTACCACACTCAGCTTTGCTTCCCCTGTTACCAGCTTCTGCCCGGCAACCGCAACAGGTTTACTAACAGGATATCCCGTTATGGTCCCTTCCAGCCGGAGATTTTCCGTTGTTGTCTTTTGACTGAATGCAACTGTTCCTTTATTCACCGGATAACCAGTCACCGTCACTTCTTCCAGCGCGTCCTTTCCCGGTTCGGTTTTGGCGGACTTCTTCGTAGTGATAACAATAACGCCATGCTTTCCGTCGTCTCCGTATAAATGGGTAGCATGCGCATCCTTCAATATAGTAATGCTTTCTATCTTGTTGGGGTCTACACTTTGCAACTCAACATCTGCATCGAGTTTTTTACCGTTCACAATGATCAGGGGGCGATGGTTGCTACCATCCGGATTGCACATTTTGCATTGGTATCCGCCTATCCGTACCTCCATCTTGCTGGCAGTAAAAGTGCCGGCTACAGGAGATTCCACTACAGGCGCCTTATCCAGTTCCTGCGTAATCTCATCCCCGGTAACCGTTACGGTTTCCTCCTTTCCTGTGCTGGCAGTGCCGGAATAGATGATCCTCAGACCACTGGCCTTTCCTGTTATTGCTTTTTCTTTACTATTAACAGTGGCTGCTTTATCTGCAACGATCACTGCTGTTTTCCTGCTGACAGGAGCAGGAGCAGGAGCGGGAGCAGGTGTGATCGTATCCACGGGTACCGGAACCAGTACGCTTTTCACTTCCTTCACCACATGGTGCACTACCGTGCCTGCTTTGGTATAGTTCAGGGATAAAAGGACCCCGCATACGATGCATCCCAATACCCCATAGCGGTAGATATTCACGCGGGACGATCTTTTTTTGTTCATCATTCTGATGCGGTTTTTAAGATGAGAGAAATTAAAGTTGTTGGCGATACCGGCAGTATACTGTGCCGCTGTTACCTGTACAAGGCTATATTGATAAGCTTTTATATCCGCCCCGCTACGTACCATGGCACGGTCAGTCAGAAACTCCAGGTTCTCTTTGATGGCCGTTTTCATCAGCCAGGCACCGGGATTGAACCAATAGAAGACAT
This sequence comes from Chitinophaga niabensis, assembly GCA_017849435.1. GTDB lineage: Bacteria > Bacteroidota > Bacteroidia > Chitinophagales > Chitinophagaceae > Chitinophaga > Chitinophaga niabensis_A. The sequence goes on along the minus strand of JAFIGY010000012.1, from coordinate 4,953 downwards.
TATTGATCTCCCCCATCAGCACATCCGCAGAGTGCCATTCTTTGACGTGGATGGATTCATGCTGTACGATCGCTTTCAATTCTTCCGATGTGTGCAGCGAAGGATTTACATAGATGTTCCGGAAAAAAGAGAAGGGATTCAGCGACCCGCCCATCAGTCTTACCCGGCGGTCCAGCAGATCAGCCGGATGCGTGTCCTTATGCAGATGGAAAAGGGATACCAGCTGTGTCAGCAAACGCAGGGCCATCACGGCTACGCCTGCCCAGAACACCCATTCCATAAAGCTCCACACGGTGAAGGCTTTTTGTACAGCAGGTTGCCAGGCCTGGAAATCCGGCACATACAATATCACCTTCTGCTCCAGAGTTTCATTCTTTCGTACAAGATCATTCACATCGATCAACGGAAAAAGCGATGAAAATACGATGCCCGAAAGCAGGAAGAAACGGTTAAGTGTATAGAACGTAAGCCTGCGCAGGCCGAGGCGATAGGCCAGATAGAACAGGCACAGCGCAATGTTTGCTTTGATGAGGTATACGAATAGTTCAGACATGCCGTTGATTTGTGTTCGTTAGTAAATGTGCAGCAGATCCTAAAATTGTGGAATGTATAAACGCTTTATTTCTTCTTTTCTATCATATCGATGATCTCTTTCAATTCATCCGGACTGATCTTCTTATCCCTCGCAAAGAAGGTGACCAGTTCCTTGTAGGAATTCTCGAAGTAATCCTTCACGAATCCGTTCATGAACTTCTTTTTATATTCCGCTTCCCCGATGGTAGGCGTGTATTCATAAATGTTCCCCATTTTACGGGCGTCCACATACCCTTTCTTTTCCAGGTTCTTGATGGTGGAGGCCAGCGTAGTATAGGGTGGTTTGGGGGAAGCGTGGGCTTCGAGGAAATCTTTCACAAAACCCTTCCCGATCTTCCAGATCGCCTGCATCGCAATTTCCTCCTGTTTGGTAAGCTTTTCCATATTGATATAATTGTATTGTAGTTATTATAGTTTATAATCCAGCGGCAGCATATCTGCCATTTTCTCCCATCCCCAGTATTGCTCTACGATCACGTCCATCGGGGATTCCACGTTGCCATTGATATCCAGCCGTACTTCCGGCGCCAGCAATCTCAGGAGCGACGTCTGCTGGATTGTTTTTCCGCTGCGGTCGTGCCGGATATATTCCGCATATCTCTTTTCTTCTTTCTCTTTCGTATATATTACGTGGAGAAAATCTTTGAACCGCATCACGTAGCTGCTGTCATTCTTATAAAATATGCTGTCGTAAGGCAGTTTTTCGTTAAACAGATAACTGACATACCGTGAAAACATTTCCGGTTTCTGTATCTTCGCCACTGCGGCGGAATCCCCCAGGGTTTCCGGCGGTACAAAGCCCCGCTGCCGTTCTTTCCGCACCAGCTTCCTCACTTCAAATCCATCCTCCTCCAGTTTTTTATGGATCAGGCTCCGGTAGAAATGCATGGTAGAACCATGATAGGCTTTTTCCCGCTTTTTGATCCACCGCGCTTCTTCTTTCCTGTTCCGGGGTTTCATCAGTTCAAACAGCGGATTGCCGTAGTATACCGAATATCCGGATCGCATATCATAAAGAAAGTTCATCAGCAGAAACTTTACGCGGTAACCCAATGCATTGTTATCCACAACGATGAAATCATCTGAACTGGCAGTGAGCGTGTTTTTGGCAGCATCATATTCCAGGTTGATCAGCTCGTCATTCAATATCCTGCACTTATCCGCATTAACGCCCATCCCGATAAATACTTCCTTAAAAGTCCGCATCCATTTCTCCCGTTCCGGGTTCCGCCGTATCACCACTTCCTTCAGTACGCCCGGTTTTGCCTTCATCGTTACCACCACACCGGAAACATCGCCTGCCACCGTTATCGGAATCACAACAGGCTCGTAGCCAAGATAGGAAACGATCATCTCGTATTTACCTGCAGGCACGCGCCGGATGGTGAAATCCCCGGCTTCCGTTGTTCTGTCCCCCATCGTGGTCTGATTGAGGAAGGCGCTGGCAAAGGGAAGCGGATGCCCTTTCTCGTCCTGCACTTTTCCTTTAACACTGAACCCGGACTGTGCTGTAGCTGATAATCCCCATGCTATAATCCCTATGAATAATCCGATAAAGCATCTCATAAATACGATCGTGTCGTAAATCTACGAATATCTCGTAGAATATCCAAATTTTATTTCCCCTTTCTTTTTGTCTGTCATTTATGTCAATAAAGTATCAAAGAATAGTAAATCCCGATTCCTTTTGCCGTTGGAAAGACTCTATCTTCATTGCGCCATGATGATTCCACTTTTACAGCAAAATACAGGTATGATACAACAGTTCAGGATCTATTCTTTTGCGCTACTCCTTTTGATATTAGCACCAGAAGCCTCCCAGGCCGGTAACCCATCCGCTAAAGAACCACCTGCCAGGTTATGGTACCAGCAGCCCGCAACAAAGTGGGATGCAGAAGCCCTGCCTGTTGGCAACGGGCGGATAGGCGCCATGTTATACGGCGGTGCGGAAAAAGAGCGGGTACAATTCAACGAACAAAGCCTGTGGTCCGGCGATAATAACTGGGACGGGGAATACAAGACGGGAGATCGCGGGTTTGGATCATACCGTAACTTCGGAGAATTTGAAATCACTTTCCGGCAGATCGGGGAAGTTGAAAAATATGTGCGTGCATTGGACATTCAACAAGGTATCCACACCACTTCCTTCCAGAGCAATGGCGTTGCATTCACCCGTACGGCTTTTGCCAGCTATCCGGATCAGGTGATCGTATTCAGATACAGTGCCGGCAAAAAGAAAGCGCTTTCCGGCAGGATCACGCTTAACTCCGCGCAGGGCGCACGGGCTGTTGCCGCGGACAATACCCTGTCTTTTTCCGGTGAAATGCCGAACAGTTTGAAGTACGCCGCGAAAATCAAGGCCGTATACACCGATGGAAAGGTTGTGGCAGCGGACAGTGCATTGGTTTTTGAGAACTGCAGCACCCTCACCCTTTACCTCTTCGCACATACGAACTATTACCCCGACTACGCTTCCGGCTGGAGGGGCAAAGATCCGATGACGCTGATCCGGCAGGAAGAAGTATCCTTACAGAACACCAACTACGACAAAATAAAGGAGCGGCATGTAAAAGATGTATCTACGCTGATGCAGGCTGCTTCCATCGATATCGGCACATCTCCCATGGCACAGGCGCAGTTACCCACCGATCAGCGCCTGAAAAAATACCAGTCGGGAGAAACAGATCCCGATCTCGAAGAGCTGGTATTCCAGTACGGGCGCTACCTGCTGGTCAGCTCCTCCCGTCCCGGCGGTTTGCCCGCCAATCTGCAGGGGCTTTGGAACAACAGCAATACACCTGCCTGGGCGAGCGATTACCATAACAATATCAATATCCAGATGAATTACTGGGGCGCGGAGTCCACGAACCTTTCCGAATGCCACCTTCCGCTCATCGATTATATCGTTGCCCAGCAGGAGCCCTGCAGAATAGCCAGCAGAAAGGCTTTTGGAGAGAACGTCCGGGGCTGGACGGCGCGCACCAGCCAAAGTATTTTTGGCGGCAACGGCTGGGAATGGAATATCCCCGCGAGTGCCTGGTATGCGCAGCATATATTTGAACATTGGGCATTCACGCGGGATGATGCGTACCTCCGTAAAACAGGATATCCTGTTTTAAAAGAGATCTGTCAATTCTGGGAAGACCGTCTGAAGAAAATGCCCGACGGCGCCCTTATGGTCCCCAACGGATGGTCGCCGGAACATGGTCCCAGAGAAGATGGCGTAATGCATGACCAGCAGCTGGTGTGGGACCTTTTCCAAAACTACCTCGATGCCGCAGCCGCGCTCGGGATAGATACTGCATATCAGCGAAAAGTAGCCGCCATGCAAAAAGCGCTTGCTCCCAACAAGATCGGTAAATGGGGGCAATTGCAGGAATGGCAGGCAGATCGCGACGATCCGAATGACCAGCACAGGCACACTTCTCATCTCTTCGCAGTATACCCCGGCCGGCAGATCAATCGCATTCAAACCCCCGCTTTAGCAACTGCCGCTGAAATTTCACTGCGAAGCAGGAGCGGGAATTACGGCGCCAACGCGAACACGCCTTTCACTGTGGCATCCACCGTTGGCGACAGCAGGCGTTCCTGGACCTGGCCCTGGCGTTGCGCCTTGTGGGCGCGGCTTGGCGATGGGGAAAAAGCCGGCATCATGATCCGTGGTTTGTTGCAATTCAATATGCTGCCGAACCTCTTCGCCACACATCCTCCTTTCCAGATGGACGGCAACTTCGGGATCACCGGAGCTATTCCTGAAATGCTGCTGCAAAGCCATGCAGGCGTTATTCAATTACTGCCGGCTATTCCTGCATCGTGGAAGAATGGATCTTTCAGGGGATTGAGGGCACGGGGTGGTTATGTGGTGGATTGCAGGTGGGAAAACGGGATGGTGACGATGTGGAAGGTGCGTTCTGCGAAACCCGGGAAGTTGAAGGTGCAGGTGAATGGGAAAACGATGGAGACTACTTCGGAAAGGTTGTAGATATCTCTGGACGGAGTTAAATAGGTAGTATTACATAAAGTGTGTCAGGATGTTAAAGATTCAGTTTGAGTCTGTCTCCAAAGATAATAGATAGTTGTGCAAGTGTCTGATTCCAGTTGTGAACAGGTTTGTTCCACTTTGCACAGATATTCTCCTGCACCAAGAACAAGAGTTTCATCAGGGCGTCTTCCGACTGGAAGGCGCCTTTTGATTTGGTCATAGCTCGTAGCTGTCGGTGACACTATAACATAAACTGTGTAAACCTAGAAAATTGGAGTTCGTCGCTCCGATTTTTTTAATTTTAAATTTTACACAGACAATGAAGCCAGAAGATTATTTATCAGATGAATTTTTGAAGCAGTTCAAGACCGGGCAGC
>JAFIGY010000011.1 GCA_017849435.1 Chitinophaga niabensis | reverse complement strand
CGACTTATGTCGGAATGCTCTGAACCAACTGAGCTAAACTCCCAATATTTTTTTTGCTCTTTCTTACCGACCCTTCCGACTTATGTCGGAATGCTCTGAACCAACTGAGCTAAACTCCCAATATTTTTTTTGCTCTTTCTTACCGACCCTTCCGACTTATGTCGGAATGCTCTGAACCAACTGAGCTAAACTCCCTTTCCGTTTGATCGGATTGCAAAGGTATAAACTATTTTTATTTCGCCAAATAATTTTTCAGAATTAATGGAAACCCCATTCCTATCTCAATTCCCAATCCACCACCCGGTTCCCCCATTCCGCCCGGAATGGCGTGGTCACCCGGATATAGTTATCCGTATACCCTTCCATCATCCCTTCTTTCTCATGTGATTCAAACAGCACTTTCCGTATTTGACCGGTATGTTGTTCCGTGAAATATTGCATTTTCTTATGGCTCAGATTCCGCAACATTTTGTTCCGCTCGTGCCGCAAATGAACCGGCACTACAGGCTCGATGCTCAATGCATGCGTATTGGCCCTTTCGGAATAGGTGAATACGTGCAGGTAGGAAACATCCAGGCCATGCAGAAAATCATAGGTTTCTTTGAAGTGTTCATCGCTTTCGGACGGGAAACCAACGATCACATCCACTCCTATGCTGGCATGTGGCATGAATTGCCTGATGGCGGCTACTTTTTCTGCATACAGCTCCCGGCGATAGCGACGGCGCATCAGGCCGAGGATCTCGTTACTGCCACTCTGCAAGGGAATATGGAAATGCGGCATGAACCGGCGGCTGTTGGCTACGAATTCAATGATATCGTTGGTTAGCAGATTAGGTTCGATGGAGGAAATGCGATACCGTTCGATTCCTTCTACCTGATCCAGTTCCTGTATTAGTTCGTAAAAAGATTCTTCTTTTTTCTTGCCGCCTTCGAACCCTTTCCCAAAGTCTCCCAGGTTCACCCCGGTGAGCACTATTTCTTTCACCCCGCTGGCAGCAAGGGTTCGGGCATGACCGAGTACATTGGTGATGCTGTCGCTTCTGCTGATCCCCCGCGCCATCGGGATGGTGCAGAAGGAACAGTTGTAATCACAGCCGTCCTGTACTTTCAGGAAAGTACGGGTACGATCGTTCATGGAATAGGAGGCATGGAAAGTATGCACCTCTTCAATATCGCAGGAGCAGATTTTTGCACTGTCGCCTTTGGCGAGCTCCCGGATGTGATCGGCAATGTTGAACTTTTCAGCAGCGCCCAATACGAGGTCCACTCCCGGGATCTCCGCGATCTCCCTGGGTTTCAGCTGGGCGTAGCAACCGGTGATCACCACCAGGCTTTCCGGTGCGCGGCGCTGGATGCGGCGCACCAGCTGCCGGCATTCCTTGTCCGCATTATCCGTAACGGAACAAGTGTTGATCACGTACACATCAGCCGCTTCGTCAAAATCTTTTTTAACGAACCCCTCCTTTTCCAGTAACCTGCTGATGGTGGAGGTTTCTGAAAAGTTCAGCTTGCAGCCAAGCGTATGAAATGCTACTGATTTTGCCCGTGTCATAAGGAGGGCAAAGGTACGATATTCCCATAATTCTGTATCTTTCGGCTTTTATGCAGGTGATATCGAAATGTTTGCAGGCGCTCTACAGCCTTTATGCACTGATTATCTGGCTGGCGATCATGTTCCTGATACTGCCGCCGATCGTGCTGGTGTCTTTCCTGGGGAAAGTGCGGGGAGGAAACATCGTTTTTTATTTCCTCCGCTTTTGGGCGCATGTGTGGTTCCCGGCTGTTGGTATTATCGTGAAACGAACCTGGAAATCCCCCCGTACCAACGATCCCTGCATCTACCTGGCCAATCACTCGTCTTACCTGGACGCCGCCCTGGCAGTGAAGGTTATGCCGCTCCCGTTCCGTCCCCTCGGCAAAGTCGAATTGTCCAAAGTACCGTTATTCGGACTGATCTACAGCCGTTCTGTAGTGCCGGTGGACCGGAAAAGCGCAAAGGGACGGGCGCAAAGCATGCGGGATATGTTATATATGATTAAGCAAAATGTATCTTTGCTGATCTTCCCGGAAGGTACTACCAATGAAACGGAACAGCCGCTACTGCCTTTTCACAGTGGGGCATTCCGGCTGGCGATAGAAACACAAACACCCATCCGGCCGGTATTGTATGTGGATAATCGCGCCCGGCTCGCCAAAATAAAATTCCTTTCCCTCAATCCCGGCCCCTGCCGCGTTGTTTTTCTGCCGCCGGTACCGGTAACAGGGATGACGATGGAGGATGTGCCGCAACTGAAAAAACAGGTGAGACAGATGATGGAGGAAGAGTTGCGGAAGTATCGTGACTACCCCGTTTTACAAGCAATATGAAATTTGCCGATGTCATATTACCCCTGGCCCTGCCCAGGAACTACACGTATGCGGTGCCGCCTGAAATGGAGGGCGTCATACAGGTAGGAAGTCGTGTGGCGGTACAGCTGGGACGGCAGAAGAAGTATGCGGGTATCGTGAAATCGCTGCACGATCAGCCGCCGGCAGCATATAAGACCAAGCCGGTGATGGATCTGCTGGACAAGGAACCGGTGGTGTACCCCACACAGCTGGCTTTCTGGGAGTGGATCGCGCAATATTACATGTGTAACGAAGGCGATGTGCTGAATGCTGCATTGCCGGCCCATCTTAAACTGTCCAGCGAAACGGTATTGTTGTATAACGATGCTTTCGGGGAAGACTTTACCATGCTGGATGACCATGAATACCTCGTGGCAGAAGCTCTCCACATCCGCAAAGAGCTCCGCATCGGGGAAGTACAGCTGATCCTGGATAAGTCTGATGTTTATTCCGTGATCAAAAAGCTCATCGAGCTGAAGGTTTGCCTGGTGTATGAAGAACTCCGGGAAGCTTATCGCGAGAAAAAAGAAAATTATATTCTGCTGAACCCTGTTTATGAAAATGATGATCAGCTGGCTCCGCTCTTCGATGAGCTCGCCCGCGCGCCCAAGCAGCTGGAACTGCTGCTGGCATATCTGCATTTCCAGAAAACACAGGGAGATGTGATCCAGAGCGAACTGTTGAAGAAATCCGGCGCATCGCCGGCGCAGTTGAAAGGACTGGTGGATAAACAGATATTGCAGATCGATAAACGTACGGTAGACCGCATTCCCCGTGGCAAAGCGGAAATACTGGTGGATTTTGACCTGAGCCCGGCCCAGGAAACGGCCCTCGCCGCCGTCAGGGAATGTTTTAAGGAAAAGCAGGTGACCCTGCTACACGGCGTTACCTCCAGCGGTAAAACGCAGTTATATGTGAAACTGATGGAGGAAAGTCTGGCTGCCGGCAAACAGGTACTTTACCTGCTCCCGGAGATTGCGCTGACGGCGCAGATCATCCGGCGGTTGCAGAAACATTTCGGAGGGCAGATCGGCATTTATCATTCCCGGTTCTCGAATAATGAAAGGGTGGAGATTTGGAACAAGGTAAAGAACGGGGAGATCAGGATAGTACTGGGCGCGAGGTCCAGCCTGTTGTTGCCGTTCCGCGACCTGGGCCTGATCATCCTTGACGAAGAGCATGATGCCTCTTTCAAACAGCAGGACCCCGCACCCCGCTACCACGCCAGGGATGCGGCGATCTACTATGCCAGCCTTTTCAAGGCGAAAGTGTTGCTGGGTTCCGCTACTCCTTCGCTGGAATCCTATTTCAACGCGCAGCAGGGAAAATATGGACTGGCAGAACTGCAGGAACGTTTCGGCGGCATTGCCATGCCGGCTATTGAGATCGTAGACCTCAAGAAGGAAGCGGCTTTAAAGGAGGTGGTGAATAATTTTACTTCTGTATTGCGCGATCATATCCATCAATCCCTGCAACAGGGTAAACAGGTGATCCTCTTCCAGAACCGGCGCGGATATGCGCCTTTCCTGCTTTGCACCACCTGCGGATGGATCCCGAACTGCCAGCAGTGCGATGTGTCGCTTACCTATCACAAGCATCAGGATAAGCTCCATTGTCACTATTGCGGAACGCGTTATCCTTATATCTATACCTGCGCCGCCTGCGGCAGTCAAACGCTGGTGCCGAAGAACTTCGGGACAGAGAAGATTGAGGAAGACCTGCAACAGTTATTTCCAACCGCCCGCATTGCGCGGATGGATATGGATGCAATCCGCAGTAAGGACAGTCATAACAAGATGATTCAGTTGCTGGAACAGCGCGAGATTGATATACTGGTGGGAACGCAGATGGTGGTGAAAGGACTGGATTTCGAGAACGTGAACCTGGTAGGGGTCCTGAGTGCGGACAGCCTGCTGAGCTTCCCGGACTTTCGCGTGAATGAGCGCGCCTTCCAGCTGATGGAGCAGGTAAGCGGCCGCTCCGGAAGAAAAGAAGGACAGGGAAAAGTGATCATACAAGCCAACAATACCCGGCATCCGGTTTTACAATTCGTGACAGATCATGATTATAAAGCGATGTATCACCGGGAGATCGCGGAGCGGGAGCAATTCGGTTATCCGCCTTTTTTCCGTCTCCTCAAGATCACGCTTCGACATAAAAAACAGCCCACCGTTGAACAGGCGGCGCTGATACTGGGCAATTGGCTGAAACCGTTGTTAGGAGCACAGTTGGTAGGACCTGCAGCACCGGTGGTGAGCCGGGTGAGAGGGTTCTATTTACAGGAAATGCTCATCAAATTACCCCGCGATACAAAAAAGATTACGCAGGTGAAACAAATGCTGAAAGAATATTTTTCCCAGCTGCTGATCGAAAAACAATTCCGCTCTATAGTGATCACACCGGACGTTGACTGCGTATAGTCCATACCGTTAGTCATCGAATCCCTCCACAATATGCATCCCCGGTTGTGCGCGCTTTGCCATTACCAACATGGCACCGGCTACCGTCTCTGCCTTTACCGGCCGGTATTTCCGCCATGCGCCCCTGCATAGCAACCGCATCAAAGGGGTGAATAATTCCACTACCTTTTCCCCGAAACGCGCTTCCTTCCGTTTGCCGAGCAGGAAAGACGGACGGAGGATGGATAAGGAAGAAAAACCGATCGCTTGTAAACCTGCCTCTGCTTCTCCCTTGGTGCGCAGGTAAAAATTGGAAGAACCGGGATGGGCGCCCACGGAGGACATTAGCACAAACTGCGGGACGCCGTTCTGATGCGCTATTGTGCCGCACCGGATAGGGATATCCCTGTCAACTTCCCGGAATGCCGCCCGGCTGCCGGCTTTTTTGATGGTAGTGCCGATGCAGCAGAGCACCACATCCCCCTGCAAGGCGTTGCGAAGTGCATTTTCATCGCCGAAGGAGAGTGTAAGCTGCCGGAGCTTCGGGTGTTGTAATTCCAAAGGTTTGCGTACCAACACCTTCACAGTGCTGTAATCTTCGTCCCGCAATAATGCCAGTAATAGTTCATGCCCTGTCAGGCCCGACCCTCCGATCACAATTGCTGTTCGTGACATTTTATAGTTAACTATATTTGTTCCGTTATTAAAGATAGGTCATTTGAATACTTCAATATGAGGGTTATAGAAAATGTTTCACTCCGGCCGTTCAATACTTTCGGCATTGACGCTACGGCCCGTTATTTTGCTTCGTTCGATTCAGCAGATGCATTGAAGGAAATACTGGAAGATCCCCAATGGCGGCATACTCCCAGGATGATACTGGGCGGCGGCAGCAATGTGCTGTTCACGAAGGATTTTGACGGATTGGTATTGAAGAACGGGATCAAAGGGATGAACGTTGTGAAGGAAGATGCGGATCATGTGTACGTGGAAGCAGGTGCGGGCGAGAACTGGCACGGGTTTGTGATGCATTGTATTGAACAGGGACTGGCCGGACTGGAAAACCTCTCCCTCATTCCGGGAAATGTAGGTGCAAGCCCCATGCAGAATATCGGAGCATATGGTGTGGAGATCAAGGATGCTTTTTATGAACTGGAAGCCCTGCATATGAAGGACCTCGCGTCCGTGAGGTTTAATAATGGGGCCTGTGAATTCGGATACCGGGAAAGCGTATTCAAACATCAGTATAAAGATCAGTTTACGATCCTGAGTGTGATATACCGGCTGAACAAACAGCCGCATTTTAACACCAGCTATGGCGCCATCGGACAGGAGCTGGAACGCATGGGCGTGAAAGAACTTTCCATCCGCAGTATCAGCGATGCGGTGATCCATATTCGTTCCTCCAAACTCCCTAACCCCGCGGAGATCGGGAACGCCGGCAGCTTTTTCAAAAACCCGGAAGTCACGCTGGAGAAATATGAATCATTAAAAGCAGCCTTCTCCGAAATAGTGGCTTACCCGCTGCCGCACAACCGCTACAAGCTCGCCGCAGGCTGGCTGATAGAGCAGTGCGGCTGGAAAGGATACCGGAACGGAGATGCGGGCGTGCACGCCAAACAGGCGCTGGTGCTCGTCAATTACGGACACGCGAAAGGAGAGGAGATCGTGGAATTGTCGTGGAAAGTGGTGGAGAGCGTGAAAGAGAAGTTCGGTGTAACGCTGGAGCGGGAGGTGAACATTATTTAGCTTTGATATGTTGGATGATCTTTTCCGCATGCCCCCTCGAATTCTCGATAAACCACACATGCGTATTCATCCCGCCGCAAATCACGCCTGCGAGGTAAATGCCGGGAAGATTGGTTTCCATGGTATCCGGATCGTAGGTGGGCGCCCGCTCCCCATCGGTGGATAATTGAATCCCCGTTTTTTCCAGGAAGTGAAAGTCCGGCTGATATCCCGTGGCCGCGATCACGAAATCATTCGGGATCGTCAGCGGTCCCTCCGGCGTGAGGATATCCACTTCCGATTCCCGTATAGCCGTTAACGTTGATCCGAAATAGGCTTTGATGCTGCCTTCCTTGATCCGGTTCTCGATATCGGGTTTTACCCAGTATTTCACCCGTTTGCCGATCGCTTCCCCACGGATCACCATCGTCACTTCCGCGCCTTTGCGATAAGTCTCGAGCGCCGCATCCACGGAAGAATTGTTCGCGCCGATCACGATCACGCGCTGTGTGGCATAGAAATGCGGGTCTTTGTAATAGTGTGTGACCTTAGGCAGGGTTTCCCCCGGAATGTTCAGCAGATTGGGGATATCGTAAAAACCGGTGGCAATGATGATGTTTTCCGCCGTGTAGATCTGCTTATCGGTGATAACCGTGTAGCCTTTCCCGTTAGGACTGATCTTTTCTGCTTTCTCAAATAGCCGGATGTTGATATGTCCGGATACCGCGACCCTGCGGTAATATTCCAAAGCCTCCGGCCGTGTTGGTTTGGCATTGTTAGACACAAACGGGACCCCGCCGATCTCCAGTCTTTCGCTGGTAGAGAAGAAAGTCATATTACCGGGATACCGGTACAGGGAGTTCACAAGGCAACCTTTTTCGATGATCAGGTATTCGATCCCCTCTTTTTGCGCCGCCAGTGCGCAAGCCAGGCCAATAGGCCCTCCGCCGATGATCAGTAGTCGTATCTGCATACCACTAAATTAAACCAATTTCTCCAACCTGTCCAGCAGTCTGAACATCAGCTCGTTGGTATGAGCAATATGATGCGCACCGGCGCGGATATCTGCGGCGGATTGCACGCAGGCGGCTGGTATAAGCTCATGGCCGCAGTGACGGATCATGCCTTCCAATGCATCCATAGTGATCTCGAAATGAAACTGCATCCCGATCACCTTTTCCCGGTATATATAGGCCTGATTGCGGCAGACGGGTGTTTCCGCGAGATGTTGCGCATTTTCCGGGAGATCGAACGTATCGCCGTGCCAGTGGAGAACGGTGGTAGGAGAGGGGGCGATGTCTGCATGGAATTGCACGGGGAACCACCCGATCTCTTTCTGATCGTTGGGGTAGACGCGGGCGCCGAGGACCGAGGCGATCAGTTGTGCGCCAAGACAAATGCCGAGGACAGGTTTTCCGGCATCGATGCAGGAGCGGATGTACGCTTTTTCAGCGGCCAGCCAGGGGTATTTATCTTCTTCGTAAACACCCATTGGACCGCCCATGATCACGAGCATATCGGTTTGGGAGGGGGCGGGGGGGTGAGGGTGTTCATACCAGCGCGTGAAACTTTGTTCATGGCCCTGGGCCTTTGCCCAGTCTGCAATACAGGCAGGGCCTTCAAAGGGAACGTGCTGGAAGTAGTGTATGCGCATTTAATGAATTTTCCTGAAGGAAGGGTAATCCACCGGATTTCGTCAGTTGTTGTCATGTAATACTTCCTCTCACATCATCTTCCGGAAAAAGTATATCCATTTCCGTTATAACATTGTCCGGCAGGCTTTTGGACACCTTCGCATCCAGATTTTTTATCATCTCGAATTTCCCGATGATCGTATCGTTTTTCCGCTTTCCGTCTTTCAGCCGCTTCATCGCATCGTCAAAAGCATTGCCTGCCTGACGCAGATTATTGCCTACTTTGTTCATCTCGTCGAGGAAAGCAACGAATTTATCATACAACAACCCGCACTGGCGGAAGATCTCTTCCACATTCTTCACCCTGTTTTCGTTCTGCCACAGCAGCCTTACGATCTTGAAAGTGGCCACCAGCGTGGAAGGTGTGATCAGCACGATCTTCTTTTTCAGCGCGCGATTGAAGATATCCGGATTTTCATTCAGTGCGAGGGTAAGGGCGGATTCAAAGTGCATAAACAGGAACACGAAATCCGGTGTATGCAGGTTCGCGAGAGAATGATAGTTTCTGGCGGAAAGGGTATCAATATGATCCTGGATATTCCGCACCAGCTGTTTTATATGTGCTTTCTTCTCTTCAGGCTCATTGGCGTTGAAATAAGCCACATAGGCATTCAATGAAACCTTGCTGTCGATCACCAGATGTTTGCCGTCCGGGAGGCGGAGAATGATGTCAGGGCGGCGATTTCGTTCCTCTTCCGTATCCCGGTGTACCGCTTCGCTGGTAAAATCAACATATTGCTGTAATCCCTCGGCCTCCAGGATGAGCCGCAGCCGGTCTTCTCCCCAGTTGCCCTGCACTTTCACGTCGGATTTCAAAGCTCCTGCGAGGCGTTGCGCATCTTCGCTCAGCTGAGTGTTCAATTGCCGGAGGGAAGCGATCTCTTTTTTGAGGGAAGTAAGGTCCTGGATATCTTCTTTTCGTGTATCCTCGATCGTTTTTTTGAATTGTCCGATATCGGTCTTTAACGGCGAGAGCAGATGATCGAGCGTAGTTTTATTCGTTTCCACGAAATCCCGGCTTTTCTCTTTGAGGATATCCGTGGCGAGATTGCGGAACTGTTCCCGGTTGTGCTCGTGCATCTTCTCCAGTTCCTGCCTGAAGTCCGCCAGTTTTTCGTTCAGCTTGTCCTTTTCTGCGATCATGGCGGCCAGTTGCTTATTCAGCCGGATGATCTCTTCTGTTTTGGCCTGCACCTCCTGTTCCTTCTCGCGCAGGGTGTACAGCGTGTTGTCGTACATATCCCGTACCACGTATTCATCATTCACCTGCTGCCGGGTGAGCCGCTGTGCGAGGTCCTGCTGTGCCTGATGAAGAGGGATGTAATATTTGCGGAGGAAGAGATAGCTGCCCAGGCTGCCTGCGAACAACCCGATGATCAGTCCTATGAGGAGGGTAACGCTCATATGCGCTCAAAGGTAAGGAAATAATGCAAAAGGGCCCGGTTGTACCCGGACCCTTTTACGTATAGCTATAAAAGTGAGCTTTTAGAAGTGATAGCGCACGAAGGCTTCCATAGCGGCATATTTCTGCAGACCGAGGCGGTCGTATAGCTCGGCCGTATTGGCGTTGCGCTCTTCCGCACGTTGCCAGAACTCGCGGGCGTCCGTACCCTGGAAGGGAACAACGTCTTTCTGGCTTTGGTGAATGAAGATGCCGAGGCGTTTTTGCATCACCTGGTCAGGACTCATGGGCACAGCCATTTCAATTTCGTGGATGTCCCATTCCTGCCATGCGCCTTTGTAGAGCCATACCCAGCAATCCTTTGCCCAGTCGTCGTTCTTCACGATCTCGAGGGCGGCAAAGATAATATCCAGGCAAACTTTGTGTGTGCCATGCGGGTCTGCGAGGTCGCCGGCGCAGAAAACCTGGTGGGGCTTGAGTTTGCGCAGCAGGTCTACGGTGAGTTGTACGTCTTCCGGGCCCATGGGTTTCTTTTCTACAAGACCGGTCTCATAGAAAGGCAGGTTCTGGAAGTGCGCATTCTCGTCGCCGATACCTACATAGCGGCAGGTGGCTTTTGCTTCGCAACGGCGGATGAGGCCTTTAATGGCGCGGATCTCCGGAGTGTCGCGTTGGCTGGGCTTTTTGATCTGGATGAATGCTTTTGCATCTTCCAGTATCTGGGAGCTCTTGCTTCTGTCTATATCAAACATCCCTTCAAAACCTACGGTGAAGTCGATGAAACGGAGCACAAACTCGTCCGTTACCGCAATGTTGCCGGAGGTCTGGTAGGCTACGTGCACATCATGACCCTGCTCGTGCAGGCGGATGAAGGTGCCGCCCATGGAGATGATATCGTCATCCGGGTGCGGGGAGAAGATGAGTACGCGCTTCTTCTCGGGCTGCGAACGCTCGGGATGTTTTGGAAGCTGCGCACCGGGTTTGCCGCCGGGCCAGCCGGTGATGGTATCACGGATGGCGTTGAACTCTTTGATGTTGAGCTCGTAGGCGGAACCATATTGTACGATGAGGTCGTTGAGACCGTTGTTGTTATAGTCCTTGTCCGTAAGCATGAGGATGGGCTTATCCAGCTTCAGGGCCAGACCCGTCACTGCCTTGCGGATCAGCTTCGGCGTCCATTCGCAGTCCCCTGTAAGCCAGGGCTCCTTGTACCGCGTAAGTTCCGCTGCCGCCTGCTCATCTACCACAAACTTGCAATTCCTGTGCTGTTGCAGGAGGGAAGCCGGCACCTGGTCTGTGCTGTGGCCTTCTACGGACCTCCGCACGATCTTGGCCTTGTGCTGCCCCCAGGCCAGCAGGATCACCCTTTTGGCTTTCATAATGGTGTTGATGCCCATGGTCACCGCCAGGCGGGGAACGGCGCTCATATTGGAGAACTCGTAGGCGTTGGCGAGACGGGTGGAATTATCCAGCGTTACCAGGCGGGTGTGGGAGTTGACGTTGGAGCCCGGCTCGTTAAAACCGATATGCCCGTTGTTCCCGATCCCGAGGATCTGGATATCGATGCCGCCGGCTTCTTCTATTTTACGCTCATACGCTTCCGCATGGGCTTTGATCTGTTCTTTGGGTACGGTGCCGTCAGGGATATGATAGTTCCCTTCAGGAATGTCGATGTGATTGAACAATTGTTCCTTCATAAACCGGTTGTAGCTCTGCAGGGCGTCCGGTTCAATCGGGTAATACTCATCAAGGTTAAAGGTTACCACGTTCTTAAAGCTGAGACCTTCCTCTTTGTGAAGGCGTACAAGCTCGGCATAGAGGTACTTGGGAGTGGATCCGGTGGCAAGGCCGAGTACAGCCGGCTCATTGGCAGCCTGTTTCTCGCGGATAAGCGACGCAATTTCCTGTGCTACCGCTTTTGAACCCTCTTTGGCTGTCGGGTGGATGTCCACGGAAATCTGCTCAAAACTGTCTATCAGTTCAATTTCCTGGTGATTGATGGTCATTGTTCAGGTATTTTAAATGCGTTTTTAAAAACGAGCCCGAAAATTAAATAAAATGTAGGGATTGTTGGAAAAAATTTATGATTTACAATTAAAGCACCCTACAGGTATGGAAAATTAATATATCATCAAAATTTTAAATCGATTGCAATGAGATTTGCTAAATGCTAAATCCAAAATCTTTTTACCGCCGTAGTTATTACTACTATTACTACACATGCGGCTAACAATCAAAACACAATTACGGATGAAAAAAATGTTCCTGATAGCGTCAGTCGCCTTCCTGATGCCGGCAACAGGCTTTGTTGTAACCCTGGCCGCCTCGCCCGCAGGTCATATCATAACGTATGATGTACCCTGGATGAAGGTGAAAACCGGCATATGGGAAGGGAAGAAAGAGGATAAGACCTGCTGGTATAAACTTGACAAGAATGCGAAACTCTGGTGGAGCGCGGATGGGAAGAAATGGACGATGGTGGACGATGGCATGTGGCCGGATAAAGACGGAAAATGGCTGAAGATCGGGGAAGGAAAATTGTGGTGGACGGCAGACGATGGAAAGAATTTCAGCGAAGTGCCTGAATGGAAATGGGAAGGCCCGAAAGGCGAATGGTATAAGTTTGATGCAAAGTGGACTTTGTGGATCAGCAAAAAAATGTGAGTATAAATATAAAATAGCAAACAAACGGAATAGGTTACAGACCGGTACTTCGCGTGCCGGTTTTTATTTGGCATGATTTCTACGATCAAAGGCGAAGCCCCCGGAAGAGGCAGGGAAGATGCCCGGGATGGGAGATTTCGCCTGTATGCCAACAGGCACAACTTACCAGCTGCCGAACCGGCAAAAAAATAAAGCCCTCCGTGTATAAGCGGAGGGCTTCTTATGGATATTGAAAAATATCAGTTCACAAATATCTCATCCACGAACAACCAGGCCGGATTACCTGCTCCGGGCGCCCCAGTGGGAATATTCCCCCAATTCTGCACCACCACCTTTACATACCGCCCTTTCACATCGGTCAGTCCGTGCCGTAGCCGGATAATACCATTGCCGCCGATCTCGGTTTGTTTGTAAACTTCCTTGTATTGCTTCCCATCCCGGGAAACAAAGAAAGTCACCTGTTTGGGCGGATAGATCCACTGGTCTTTATTACTGAGCGTATTCAGGCCCACCGTACTGATCACCGTTGAATCTCCCAGATCGATCACGGCCTCGAGGTTCCCGCCGCTGTAACCGGTCCATTGATTGTCAGAGAATTCTTTCACCCCTTCGATGCCGTTCACGAGCGCAAACGGACTACCCGGGTTGTAGTTCTGATGAGGTGGTTTGGCGAGCGTGATGTTTTTGCCCATCGCTTTGTGGAAGTGGAACGCCTGTTGAAACTCGTTACCATATTGCTGTTCACCCTGGAAAACGGCAGCGCGGATCATGCCGGTCTTCTGCACGGGAATGGGGGTGGTATAAGGCGTGGATTTGGCAGTAGGTGCGCTGCTGTCCAGCGTATAAGTGATCTTTCCGCCATCGAGTTTACTATCCAGCTTTACCTGTACACCGCCTTTATTGTCACTTTCCACTATGCCGCGTACTTCAAACACATGCTTTGCGTAATTTACGCCTTTGAGCTCCAGGCGGGGGAGGTGGGATTTCAGGCGTTCGAGGAAATTATCATAATTCCGTTTGTCCGCCGGCGTCCACAGCACTTCTGCGAGGGCGGTAGCGCGGGGGTAGACCATGTATTCCACGTGCTCAGGGTTTTTGATGTATTCCGTCCACACATTGGCCTGCGCTCCGCGGATGTATTTTGCCTCATCTTTACCCAGTTCCTGCGGAACAGGTTCGTAGCTGTATACTTTGCTCACCGGCGTGAATCCACCGATGGCGATGGGTTCGTTCTTGCCCTGCGACTGGTAATGATCGAAATAGAGGTAACCGCCGGGCGTCATGATCACATCATGATGTTGTTTGGCTGCAGCCACGCCGCCTTCAATGCCTCTCCAGCTCATCACGGTGGCATTCGGCGCCAGCCCTCCTTCCAGTATCTCATCCCAGCCGATGATCTGCCGGCCTTTGCTGTTCAGGTATTTCTCAATACGCTGGATGAAGTAGCTCTGGAGCGCATGCGCATCTTTCAATCCTTCCGTTCTCATCCGCTGCTGGCATTTCGGACATTTTTCCCAGCGTACTTTCGGACATTCATCTCCGCCGATATGAATGTATTTGCCGGGAAAGAGGATCATCACTTCGTCCAGTACATCCTGCAGGAAGGTGAATACGGAATCATTGCCTGCGCAGTATACATCATCGAACACCCCCCATTTGGTACCTACCTGGTAAGGACCGCCGGTGCAGCCGAGGTAAGGGTAAGCTGTAAGCGCAGCCAGGGAATGACCAGGCATTTCAATCTCGGGGATCACGGTCACATGGCGCTCAGTGGCGTATTTCACAACATCCCTGATCTGTTCCTGTGTATAGAAACCGCCGTAAGGCTTGCCGTCGAATTTCTGATCGTTGTAATGGCCAACCATGGACTCTTTCCGCCGTGAAGCGATCTCCTGCAGCTTCGGATATTTTTTGATCTCGATGCGCCATCCCTGGTCTTCCGTGAGGTGCCAGTGGAAGGTGTTCATCTTGTGCATGGCCAGCAGGTCGATATATTTCTTGATGAATTCGACCGGAAAGAAATGTCTGCCTACATCCAGATGCAGCCCACGATAAGGGAAACGGGGCTGGTCGGAGATATCCACACCCGCTATCCAGAAAGCGTTTGCTTTTTGTACAGGGAGCAGCTGGAGGAGGGTTTGCATGCCGTAGAAAGTACCGGCCGCATCGTCCCCATGAATGGTGATGAGGTCTTTTTTCACTTTCATCTGGTAAGATTCAGGAAGACCGGGCTGGTCTTTGGGCAGACTTTGGAATATGATGGCATTGTGTTCACCTTTGTCTTCCACCTTCAGCGCATATCCGCTCAGTTCCTTAAAGTAAGCGTTGAACAATGCCGCAGTTTGCTTATCCTCCGGTGCAGTGGCCACGAGGATGGTTTGTTTATCCAGCAGGAAGGAGTCTTCCGTTTCCGAAAGCTTTGCCGGTAGAGGGATCAGGCTCACTTTGGCTTTGGGCGCCGTGGAGGCGGGACCTGTTTCCGTGCAGGATGCAAGGCTAATCATGGCAAAACAGGCAGCCATCAGGAATAGTCTGTGTATGGTCATGTTATCAGTTTAGCTACCGGAAAATACTACTCAATTATGATTTCATCGGCAAAAATATGACAGGGCTCACCTTTGCCGGGATGCCAGTCTGGAATAGTACCGTGCGTGAGTGCCACTACCTTTATATAGCGGGTGGTCAGGTTTACGGGAAGACTCAGCACCTGTGTGAAACTGCCGTATTCCCGGTCAGAGAACGTGTTCTTCACTACACCGGCAGATTTGAAATTTTGCCCGTCATCGGAAGTGAAGAACTCCACCTGTGTGGGATACCAGATCCAAACACCCAGGTCCTGCAGTACGCTAAGACCCAGTTTTTTGAGATGGCGGGCAGCTTTCAGGTCTACGATGGCTTCGAGGTTGCCGGGGTAATGACTTTGCCAGGCGCCCAGCCGGAAATCCGACTGCCCGCGGATCCCGTCAATCAACGCATCGGGGCCGCCGGCTTCGAACTGCGGATGTATCTTCGACAATACTTTGATCGTTTTGTCCGTAGGGATGAGGTAGAAAGGCGTTTGCACGATCTGGCTGTATACACCGTTCTTATAGGCCACGGCTTTTAGTGTAGCCGTTCTCGTGAGTGAGAACGACTGTGTGTATTTGATGGATTTACTGTCCGGCGTGGCGCCGTTCAGGGTGTAGTAAATGGTTACACCCGGTTCAACCGCCTTCAAAGCAACGCGCATAGATTGTTTGAAACGGTCCGCGTCCGCTATTACATATGGTACCGGCACGATCTGATCGCTGCTGATAGCGCTGTGTGGCATGGCCGTGCCGGAAGCGGCCCATGTCTTGTTCGGTTTATAGCTCATCACAAATTCCATATTTCCGCCCTGCATCAGCGTTTCATGATTGATCCAGGAGTTCGGTGAGGGTTTCCCGTTGATGTTCAGTCCCTGTACATAGAAGTTGTCTTTCGTTTTGTTCCGCGCATGAATGACGAATGTTTTTCCATTTTCCAGATGGATCTTCACTTCATCAAATACCGGTGTACCCAATGCATATCTTCCGTCTCCGGGAGTAACAGGATAGATACCCATCGCGCTCATCACGTACCATGCGCTCATCTGTCCGCAATCTTCATTCCCGCTTAAACCGTCCGGCGCATTGTGATACATGGTGTTCATGATCTCATGGATCAGTTCCTGCGTACGCCAGGGCTGGCCGGCGTAGTTGAACAGGTAAACGATGTGATGACTGGGTTCGTTGCCATGTGCATATTGCCCAATGAGACCAGTGATGTCTGACTGGTGACGGCCCGATAACTTGTCTTCTGTTGTAAAAAGATGATTCAGTTTGTTGATGAATTTCTCCGTACCGCCTTGCAATTTGATCAATCCGCTGACGTCCTGTTGTGCCGCAAAGCTGTATTGCCAGGAGTTGGCTTCGGTAAAGAAATTGTTCACTTCCGTAGGGTCGAAAGGGCTCATCCAGCGTCCACCGATCTTTCCGCGCATGAAGCCGGTGGATGCATCAAAGATGTTCTTGTAGGATTGCGCACGTTTCATATAGCGGTGGTATACTTCTTCCTGCCCGAGCATTTTGGCCATCTGCGCAATGCACCAGTCGTCATACGCATATTCCAGCGTACGGGAAACGGATTCCGGCTGTGTATCCATGCTGAGGTAACCCTGACGGATATACGCCTGCATACCAAATCGTTCTCCTTCCGCATAGTTGCGCATGGCTTCCAGTGCATATTTACCATCATAGCCGCGGATCCCTTTCTGCCAGGCATCCACGATCACCGGTACGGAATGATAACCGATCATGCAGAAAGTCTCATTGGCGCTGAGTTCCCACACAGGAAGCATACCGCCGTATTTGTATTGTACAAGGAAGGTATTGATCCAGTCGTTCGTTTTATGCTGATTGATGATGGTCATCAGCGGATGCAGTGCCCGATGCGTATCCCAAAGAGAAAAAACGCTGTGGTTTTCAAACCCCTCAGCCCTGTGTATCTTCTGATCCGTTCCGCGATATTGTCCATCTACATCCATATACAGGTTCGGATTGAGGCAGGCATGATAAAGGGCGCTGTAGAAAATAGTTTGTTCATCCGATGTACCACCTTTCACTTCGATCTTCCCTAATTCCTTATTCCATGCGGCCTTCGCGTCCGCGAGCGTTTGATCGAAATTGAGACCGGGCATTTCGGCATCGAGGTTTTTCATCGCACCTTCTTCGCTTACGCCGGATATCGCGACTTTCACATACAGCGGCTGCTGTACATCGAAAGTGAAATAAGCTTTGATGTTACGGCCTTCCGCCTGCTGCAGCGCGCCCTTGTCCATATCGGCGAGCGCCACGTGGTGGGATTTGAAAGAGCGGGAGAATTTCATCGCGAAATACAGCACCTGGTCTTTGGCCCAGGAGGTAGAGCGGCGCATGCCGATAACGGTGCTGTCGTTCACCACCCTGAGGCTGGAATTGATCACGATGTCGCGGTGATACAGGTCCAGAAGCACATGTCCTTCCTTTGCCGTAGCGGGGAATTCATATTTATGCAGCCCTACCCGTTTGGTGGCGGTGAGGGATGCGCGGATGTTGTATTTGTCCAGCTTCACACTGTAGAACCCGGCATGGGCCTGTTCGTTCCGGTGCGAGAAAGGGGAGGCGTAGGATTCGTTGTGCCAGGAAGGCGTACCGGTTACGGGCATCAGCAGCACATCACAGTAGTCTTCAATGCCCGTACCGCTAAGATGGGTATGAGAAAAGCCGTACATGATGGAATCGGTGTAATGATAGCCGGAGCAGCCGTCCCAGCCTTTGAGGCGGGTATCCGGACTCAGCTGTACCATCCCGAAAGGCAGGCTGGGACCGGGATAGGTGTGGCCGTGGCCGCCGGTGCCGATAAAGGGATTTACTTTTTCAGCATAATTTGTTTGCTGAGCCTGTGCAGCAGATGCCAGCCCGAGCGCCAGCATGACCATCCATTTTTTCATTCACTGTAGATTTTAAGAATCCTTTCGCGTTGCACGGAGGATTAGGAAAAGCTAAAATAAGAAAAATGGATCGCTAAAACGTTTTAGTTGGATGGAATTTTTTAATGTTCACTTCAGCAGCAGCTCCGCAATCACCGGCCGGTGATCTGAGGCCACTGTTTCCGCCAGTACTGTGGCATTCACCACATGCCATTGCATTTTGTTGTGCAACCAGATATAGTCCAGTTTCTGCGTTGGTTTGTCGGACGGCCACGTATGGCCCAGTTTTTCCGTAGCGTCGGTAAAGGAGCCTTTGAGCAGGGCTATTTCTTTAGAAAGAGGTTGGGCGTTGAAATCCCCTGCCAGTATCAGCGGCATGGGTTGCTGCGTGAAATGTTTGATCAGGAGTTGAGATTGCGCGATGCGGTCCGCCGGATCTTCCAGGTGATCCAGGTGGGCACTGGCAAATTGCAGGAGGCTGTCGCCGGGAAGCTTTACTGTTACCACGGCTGCGCAGCGCGGCTCGCTGTTAGCGCCTTTGGCGGGCAGCGGAACGCTGTAGCTCTTTTCTATCGGGAATTTGGAAAGGATGCCGTTACCGAAGCCGCCGCTGTCATAATCCATCGCTTTACCAAAATAAATATACATGCCGGTCACTTCTGCGAGTTCTTTCAACTGGTTGGCTTTGTTCACGCGATTGGTGGAGCTGTCCACTTCCTGCAACGCTACGAGGTCCGGATTAGTAGCCAGGATGATGTTGGCGATCCCCTGAATGTCCAGCTGCCCCTTCATATTTTCAGCGTGATGGATGTTATAGCTCAATACCTTGATCACCTGCCCGTGTATTTGCGCCTGCAACGGGATGTGGCAGATGAACGTTAGCGTCAGAATCAATAAGGATCGCTGCATAGTCAGAGATTAAAATTTCCGGATAATATGGATAAAGGTCAATGTTTTATTTGAGAATACGCATCCTTCCCCGCATTATCCGGAAACTCCTTATTTCGCGAATATCTCTTTCACCGGCCGGCCGGTCCATACCCTGGGCGTTTGCAACCCGAAGATATAGGCGATCGTTGCGGCGGTATCGTACGTCACGATACTTTCTTTCACTTCATTGTTCTTTTTTACGCCTTTGCCGCACACGATCCAGGGTATCTGCATTTCCACCATCGTTTTGCCGCCGTGGCCCTTGTTGATACCGCCATGATCTGCGCTGAGGATGATCACGGTATTATCCCAAATGCCTGCATCTTTCACCGCCTGCAATATTCTCCCGAGCAGGATATCGTTCTTGTGCACCTGTTCGTAATAAGCCGGGATGTTGTGCCCGATATTATGTCCCACGCCATCCGGTTCATCGAAGTGAATGAACAGGAAGTCCGGTTTCTTCTCTTTGATATAATTGACAGAGGCTTCCGTAGTAGCGGTGTCGTTCTTACACGGAAGGTCTTTATTCACCGCCTGTTTAGGGAACAGATAACCGATACCGCCCCAGCTATAGATCACACCCATTTCTGCGGCCGGTTTCTGCTGGCGCAGCAGGGTGAAGATGGAAGGGAAGAGGCCGTATTGATCCAGCTCCCGTGGCTCCACTTCCGGCGTTTTGCTGCCCCATTCCGTGAACCCGTGCAGTTCCGGCCCTGCGCCCATCGTCATAGACGCCCAGTTCACGGCGCTGGAAGACGGGAGTACACTGCGGGCTTTGAGGGACCAGGAACCTCCGGCCATCAGCTGTTTCATATTCGGATTGTCCGCTTTCTCCATGGCGTACGCACCCAACCCGTCCATTCCAATGAGGATCACATGTTTCACCCCTTTCACCTGCGCGTTCACCGCAAAACAACAAAGCAATAGTACGGCGAGAATGCCCGTCTTTTTCATGTTTTGTCCAATTTAAAATTTATTTAATGTGTGTGCAAGGAAATAGCCTCCCACTTATCCAGTGTGGATAAAAGTAGTGAATATATACTATACTTTGTTTAGTATTTTTAAATATTAACCGGCATTTAATGCAGCTTCCGCCTGCTCGCGGATGTGTTTCACCTGCGCTGCCTGTGTAACGGCGATGCCGTATTCGGGAACGCCGGGGATGCCGCCCATACTCACATGGGGATTGCGGTATTGCATGCGGCTGTCGATATAAGCTTTGGCGGTGGTGTGGTATTCCCGGGCGCGGGAGGTTTTTGCGAGTTCGCTCACGGTATGTTCGCGCACACCGGAGCCGGCCATGATGGCGATGCGGCCGTCTGCCTTTTCCACCAGTTGCGCAATGAGCGTGGCGCCTTCGGGGGCGGTGTTTTGCTGGCCGGAGGTGAGGATGCGTTCGCAGCCTGTTTCGATTATGGCTTCGAGGGCTTCAAAGGGATCGTCCGTCATATCGAACGCGCGGTGGAAAGTAACGCCGAGGGGCCAGGCGAGGTTCACCAGTTCTTTGGTGCGGAGGATGTCTATTTTGCCCGTTGGGGTGAGGAGACCGATCACTACGCCATCACATCCGAGCTGCTTGCAGACCTCGATATCTTTTTTCATCAATGCAAACTCGGTATCGTCATATAAAAAATCACCTCCCCGCGGACGAATGATCGGGTAGAGCGCGATGCGTACGCTTTTCCGCGCCATGGCTATCATGGCGTAACTGGGAGTGGTACCGCCTTCCAGGAGATTATCGCAGAGTTCAATGCGGTCGGCGCCGCCTTCCTGCGCGGCAAGGCAGGAAGCGATAGAGGTGGCGCATATTTCGAGGATAATCGTATTCAATTGCCAATTCGTAATTGTCTAAAAGTAGTGTTTGCCTTGTATGAGGCGTTCCTGTGCCGGGGAATCCCCGGTGGTAACAGCGTAGCTGAATCCTTGCTGGAGGCAGAATGCGCCGTGCTCACCTTTTTTATTGAGGGCGAGAAAACCGATCTGGATCTCTTTCGCCTTTTCAGGTTTTTTCTTGATAATACGCATGACGGCTTCTTTGCAGGCGGCTTCGGGAGAATACCCCTGCCGCATCAATTCCACTACCAGGAAGCTTCCCACTACACGGATCACTTCTTCGCCTACGCCGGTCGCGGTGGCCGCGCCCACTTCATTATCTACATACAATCCTGCTCCGATGATCGGTGAATCACCAACCCGGCCGTGCATTTTGAAAGCCATGCCGCTGGTAGTGCAGGCGCCGGACAGGTTTCCCTGGGCATCGAGCGCTACCATGCCGATCGTATCATGATTGTAAACATTCCCGGGCAGATGCAGCGGATTGAACGCTGTGGTGCCTTTGCTCTCGTAGGATTTGTTTTCAATATTGATCACAGGTTTGTATTCCGCTTTCTTCAGCCACTCCTTCCAGGCTTTTTCGGACTCGGGGGTGAGGAGGTTCTCTTTCCTGAAACCATTTTCCAGCGCGAATTGTAAAGCGCCATCTCCCACCAGCATCACATGCGGTGTTTTTTCCATCACTTTCCGTGCTACGGAAATGGGATGCACGATGTGCTCCAAAGCCGCTACGGAACCGCAATTCCCGAGTTCGTCCATAATGCAGGCATCGAGCGTAACGCGACCGTCACGATCGGGGTACCCGCTATAACCCACAGTATGATTATTGGGATCCGCTTCCGGCACACGTACACCGGCTTCTACGGCATCGAGGGCACGACCGTTCTTTTTCAGCACTTCCCAGGCCGCTTTGTTAGCGGCAATGCCGAAGTCCCAGGTAGAGACCACGATCGGTTTCTGCCCTTTCCCGCTGCTTTTGCGGGATTGCTGTGCCATGGCCGAAGGCCCGTCCAGCGAGAGAACGGCGGCGCCCAGGGCGGCTGTTTTCAGAAAGTTCCTCCTGCTGTTCATATCTGAATGTTCACTGTGATTAATCTTTCATTTCCCAAGCCAAAGCGCTGGCGCCGAGAATGGCGGCGTCGTTTTCCTTCAGCTCCGAGAATATCAATTTCACCTTATTCTGGAAGATCGGCAAAAGATTTTTTTCCATGTGCTGGCGAACAGGGCGCATGATCAGATCGCCGGCTTTGGTGAGGCCGCCGAAGAGGATGATGGCTTCCGGACTGCTGAACATCACGAAATTTGCCAGGGCTTCGCCCAGTACTTTGCCGGTGTATTCATAGATCTCCAACGCGAGCTTGTCGCCCTGGATCGCTGCTTCATAGATCACTTTGGAGCTGATCTCTTCCTGCTTGTATTTGCGCAGAACGCTCGCGTCATCCGGGCGATTGGTGAGGAATTCCATTGCCGTATTGGTGACGCCCGTTGCGGATGCATAGGACTCCAGCGAGCCACGCATGCCGGTACCGGGATGGAGGCGCCCGTCAGGGATCACGATGATGTGGCCCAGTTCTCCGGCAAAGCCGTCGTGACCGTAGATCAACTGTCCGTTTGCTACAATACCGCTACCGACACCCGTCCCGAGCGTGATCATGATAAAGTCCTTCATGCCACGCGCCGCGCCGTAGGTCATTTCGCCGATCGCTGCTGCATTGGCGTCATTCGTCAATAATGTGGGCAGACCGAAAAGGTCCTGCAGCATATTGGCTAACGGGATCACGCCTTTCCAGCGCAGATTGGGTGCATATTCAATGTTACCCGTGTAGTAGTTTCCGTTAGGCGCTCCTACGCCGATGCCTTTGATGTTTGCTGAACCGCCTACCTGGTCTATCAGTTTTGATAAATGCTGGTGTAACTCGGCCAGATACAGTGTTACTTCTTCATGAGCTTTGGTTGACATGGAACCCTCGCATAAGATATTACCGCGACGGTCTACAATTCCAAATACAGTATTAGTACCTCCAATATCAATGCCCACCGCTAATTGCTGACTCATAGTCTATACCTTGGGATTTTAAGATTGATTTAACGCGAAATGCAAAAAATGCTAAATAAGCAAAACAGATAACCGGAATGATGTAAGACATGTGGATACCGATGGACGGGATATCAGCAAGACCACCCTGAACCGGCGGTATCAGCGCACCTCCGAGGATCATCATGATCAGGAAGGAAGAACCCTGTCCCGTATATTTCCCTAATCCCGCGATGGACAAAGAGAAGATACAGGGCCACATCACGGAACAGAAGAGGCCGCCGCTCACGAAGGCGAAAGTAGCCACGTAACCGGTAGTGAGCAAACCCACGGTCATGAACACTACGCCCAGCAAACCGAAGATCATCAGGGTGGTAGCCGGTTTATCCTGGCCGGCCAGGAAACCAATGATTTGTATAACGATGCAGATAGCGTAAGGGTAGAGGCCGCTCACATCGTTGCCTTTGATCACGTTCACGCCCAGTACCACGCCATAAGCAATAAATGGTACAATCACGCTCAGTATCTTACGGGTAGCCTGTGAAACGTTGAATACGCTGATCGCGCCTGTCCACCGGCCAATCATCAGGCTGCCCCAGAAGAGGGATACATAAGGATCCAGTTCGGATTCAGACAACCCTTTGATGGTGAGGAAGCCCGGCAGTTTCAGCAGAGCGCCCATATTGCTGGCAATGGTCACTTCCACGCCCACATATACGAATATCGCCAGCATGCCCAGCACCAGTTGCGGATATTTCATCGCGCCCCAGCCTTCTCCGTTCCGCTGTGAAGCAATCTTAGCGTAGAAAAGGATCGCGAGGATGCCGATGATGCCGGCAATGAAGAACGGCAGTTCATATTGGAAGTAATACCCGAGCAATATCAGGATAAACATGAGTGTAATAGCAATGAGCGTACGGCTCGCTTTGGAAGGAGACTCGAACTGCTCGTCACTGGTCTCTTTAGGCATCTTGGTGACCGCGAAAATGCCTGCTGCCACGAGGAAGAGAACGATGAGCAGGATATACAGCGTATTGATCTTGCTGATATCGGTGCTGATATTCGCGCCCTTGATGTTTCCGAACAGCAGCATACTTACTACCACAGGTCCGATCGTGGTACCGAAAGAGTTGATACCTCCGGCGAGGTTCAAGCGGTGGGAGCCTTTAGCCGGATCGCCCAGCAATACGGCGAATGGATTGGCAGCGGTCTGTTGCAGGGAGAAACCCAGCGCTACCACGAATAATGCCAGCAGTATCAGGGCGAAATAGCCGAAGGTCACCGTCTGCTGATGGTTGGTGCCTAATACATTCACTACGCTGGTGATGTTGGCGGCGTTAAATCGACCGATGTAGGCTTTGTGCTCATCATCGTGTGCAAATGCCTGCACATTCATGGCCTGCGCCAGTTGTGCATCGTTGATGTATTTGTCCGCCTGCCCCTTGTCGTTTACGAACAGGAGGTAGTCGTTCTTTTCTTTTTTGATTTTGAGCGCATGGTCAGATGTCTCCAGTTGTTGATCATGCTGGAAGGACGTGATATCCTTTACAGTCTCGCTGATCGGCACCACCTTTTCCTTATTCACGCAGGGGATCATCAGTCCTGCCCCCAAAACGGAGATCAGCAGGCCATAGATAATTCCTTTCTTATACCCGATCTTGTTCAGGATATCCACCTTCCTTGCGGCCGACATCAGATAGAGGATCAGCGATCCGATGAAGTAGGCGCTGTAGAAGGCAAAATCGATCAATTGCGATTCCAGCTGCGTAAGGTTGAAGTGCGATTTGCAGAATGGAATGAAGATGCTGTTAGAGGCAGCCAGAAATCCCCAGAAGAAGAAAACGAGGATCAGTACAAAAAACGTGGGATGGGTACCTTGCTTATTTTGCTGAGACATATACCTGCTAAGATTTGATAAATTTTGGCTCTAAATGTATAAATATTTTTTTGACAAACAGCAAAAAGATACGACAAAACCCCTAATTTCTATTATTGCTCAAACGTTTTAGCTAAAATGTTTGAAAAATATGAGATTTCTTGTTTATGTTCGTGCAATTCTTGAACAATCAACCAGCTGCTCATGACAGATAAAACCGTTACAGTGGCCGCTCCCCGCGGTAACTACAAACAGGCAATGGTCATTATTGCCACGCTATTCTTTATTTTCGGCTTCGTTACCTGGCTGAATTCCGTATTGATACCCTTTTTGAAGCAGGCTTGCGAGCTTAGCGACGTGGTGGCGTATCTCGTTACCTTTGCCTTTTACATTTCCTACTTCGTAATGGCGATCCCTTCATCGGTGATCCTCAAGAAGATAGGGTATCCGAAGGGGATGTCCCTTGGATTGCTAACGATTGCAGTGGGCTCCGTGATCTTTATTCCGGCGGCTCAGATGCGTTCTTACCCGCTGTTCCTCGTGGGACTTTTCACACAGGGAACCGGTCTTGCCCTGTTGCAAACCGCATCCAATCCTTATGTAACGATCATCGGTCCCATTGAAAGCGCTGCTAAAAGAATTAGCATCATGGGTATCTGTAACAAGATCGCAGGGATGACAGGTATCCTTTTGCTGGCGAACCTGCTCTTCAACGATACAGAGCAGATCTCCAAAAAAATTGATTCCCTGAGTGGCGCAGCCAAAGAAGCAGAGCTGGATCTCCTGGCTTCCCGCCTGATCATGCCATACGCCATTATGGCTGTGGTGCTGCTGTTACTGGCGGTATTCGTGAGAAAAGCACACTTGCCGGAGATCACACAGGAAGATGAGACGGACACCGGTGTTGATCCTTATGGAAGAACGTCTATCATGCAGGCACCTTACCTGTTGTTGGGCGTGCTTTGCATTTTCGTATATGTGGGGGTGGAAGTACTGGCGATCGATACGCTGGCGCTGTATGGTGAGTATACCGGTCTTGCTAAAGACGTAGCCAGCCACCTCAGCATCTGGTGCCTCGTGGCCTTCACCATCGGTTATATCATCGGCGTAGTGGCGGTACCGAAGTATCTTTCCCAGAAAACCGGTTTGATCATTTGCGCAACTTTGGGTATGGTCTTCACGATCGGAGCACTCACTACACACGGGAATGTTTCCATCGCATTCATCATCCTGCTCAGCTTTGCGCATTCCCTGATGTGGCCTGGCATCTGGCCGCTGGCGATTAACAAGCTCGGGAAGTTTACGAAAACGGGATCCGCGTTGTTGATCATGGGTATTGCAGGTGGGGCGCTGATTCCCCTTGTGTATGGTGCATTTGTGGGTAAACTGGGGGGCGACCGGCAGTTGCCTTATGTGATCATGATCCCTTGTTATTTGTATATCCTGTATTTTGCTTACGCGGGGCATAAGAAGGGGTTGCCGGCGTGATGATGAAATAGAAATTATCTTGTAGAGCCCCCCGCAGAATTTCTGCGGGGGGCTTTTTTTTCTTGAGAAATATCTCTACTTTTATTCGTAGAAAGTCTGTAACCCATTATTTTATAAGAAGTACATTTTTATCTCTCTATGAAGCGAACGCATTGTATCCCTAGTTGTGTATCGACCCAATCGTTACTTTTCTTTCATATTTGGACAGCCAATTGTCTTCGTATCAGGGAGCCCGATAAATTTTTGACCTGTTTATAAAATTACTGGATCTGGTAAGCAAATATCCCTAAACCTGGACCCAATTTGATTTCTTTTTCCCGCCGATATCTGAAACATCCAAAATTGCTGATATGAAAAAAATCCTTATACTTATTATTATGCTCGCGAATCTGGGCGCAGCAGGCCAATATCAACAAATAGTGCCTGTAACGCCGGAGGCAGCTGCTTTGACCAAAATTGTGAATTACCCGGTAGATCTGAATACCGGGGTGCCTAATATAAATATCCCTTTTCATGAGATTAAGACAGGAGGCCTGGTTTTACCGATCGGCATTAACTACCATGCCGGAGGTTTCAAGATCAATGAACAGGCAACCAGGGTTGGCCTGGGGTGGACGTTAAATTGTGAATTGCAGATAACCAGAATGGTGAATGGGCTGGATGATTTTTCTCCGACCGGGTATTACAACAATTCCAAGTTAAAATCCTATTACACTAGCAATCCTGGTGCTAACGGCTATCCTTTTAAGATCACTACAAGTGATTTTATTTCGAGAGAAGAATATCTACTGGCTACAGGTGCAGTTGACGGGCAGCCGGATAAATTCTCTTATCAGTTGCTGAATAAGGCCGGGTCGTTTTATTTTCAGAAAGACGATGTGGGCAATGTAGTGGATATTGTACCTGTTCCTTATGACAATATCAAAATTAAATACGAAAACGGGCAGTTTATCATTACAGATACAGACGGAGCAGTATACTATTTTGGCGAAACCGGCGCCGGATCCCTTTCTGACAGGCATCTTAGGGGAATAGAATACACGGAAGGAACACAATATCCTGGCAACACTATTCGTACTGCCTGGAAGTGCAAGAAGATCGAGAATGTTACTAAAACCGCCCAGATCGGCTTTGAATACGTTTTGCGCCCACAGACGCTTTATAAAAAAGCGACTGATTTTATTGAGTACTATCATTCCATGGAAATAAATTTCGAGTGGCCAAGCGCAACAGACTGTGCACTGAATCTTTTCCGCGGTGATAAAGTGCCGGCATCGACCTATGATGAGTACTATAGTTTGTTGGCAAATCTTCCTTTTTATGCACTCTCATCACCAAAATACATGGAGAATTTTGGGGATGGTCAAAAAAAGTTCCATTTACCCTACCTGGATAACCAAAATCAATTGGTAGATAAGGTCTATAGCGTAAATCAGGGCGGATTCCTGCCAACATCTTCTATTTTAGGAATTTCACTGTCAAAAATAACTTTTGAAGGAGGTGCTGTAGAGTTTTCTGGTATAGAGAGATTGACCGATATCGTTGTACGGGATAAATTCAATAATGCTGTAAAGACCATCGTATTTAACCAGAGCCTGACAGCTCCTATATATTCGCAGGGAGCCAAGATGTTCAATGGCGAGAACTATGCTGGCACAGCGTATTTGGACGATGTTCAGGTCAACGGAAGCGATATTTACAGATTCGTATATAAAAATAAGGTTGCGTTCGGTAACCATTTGATCGGACAGGATGCATGGGGGTATCGCAACAGCAAGACTACTGAGGTTTCTGGCTATCCGGCTGATTACGCGAGCAATGTTCCCCGTCAATCTGATCTTGTGGAGAAACACATGTCGCGTTTTCCAACAAGTTGTACCGAAATTTCCGCAAATTATGTTTTTTCGGTAGGGGGCGATCAGACTGCGGAAGTTCCGGATGCGGAATATATGACATTTGGAACATTGCATCGAATTGTTTATCCTACCGGAGGTTATACTGATTTTGAGCTGGAGCCTAATAAGTACAATGAGAAGGTTACTATTTTTAATGACGATCAACCTAATAAAGATGCTATTCCCAGAGTAGGAGGTGGTTTGAGAGTGAGGTGCATTAGCTATTTTGATGGCATAAATGAAACGGTACCAGCCTGGAGGAAGGTATATAAGTACGGTGAGTTGCAAGATGGGATGGGGATTGCACTTAACAAACCAGCTGCCATCTACGATGACCTTAAGCGAGGGTTTGATGCATTTAGTTATGAGCAATATGTCGGATATATTACCAGCCAGTCAAATTGCAGCAACAGTTATGGATGTTTGAAACTGATTGCTACAGAATCCAAGAAAACACTTACCCCCGCTTCTCACCTGAACTATGCTTATCCCAATGGAGCGCCTATTTATTATACAAAGGTGACCGAGTATCAACAGGATTTTGGAGCATCTACCGGGAAAAAAGAGTATGAGTATTATAGGCCGGGAGCTTTCAATCTGATCAACGGTATCCCTCCGCTTGAGCTGATGCACACAACAAGTTTGATAGATGGGACAAATATTCCCTGGCAGCACACCAATGGATTGATGGGAATGCTGAAATCAGAATCGGAATACAGATATGATAGTTGTGAGTTGAAACTGTTTCATCAGAAGAAGTATTCTTACAAGCCTTACATCCGTTCCTTACAGGTTCGTGTGGCTTATTCCTTTCTGAAAACAATCTATCAGGTTGTATCAGGGCCTCAACCGACCGCTTCGGGTGGTGTATATAATGATTTAGCTACGTTTTCAGGTGCGTTAACACCTCCTGAGATCTACAAAAGTGGTGAGTATGGTATCCCCGTTGGTAAACTGTTACTGGACCAGGAAGAAGAGAAATGGTTTAACGGAAATTCGAATATGACGATCAGTAACAGTTATTCCTATGATAACAACGGGTACCTTCAGCCCTCAAGAATAACAACAGTGAATAGTAAGGGCGAGACTATTGAGAAAGGGTTAAAGTATTCTTACGACTTTACCAGCGAACCAGTGTGCAGCACCATGGTAGTAAAGAACATGCTTAGCCCGGTTATCGAAGAGACTATAAAAAATATTACGAATAACAGGGAACTGTCCAAAACGAGGAATAACTATTCAACATTCTCAGTGGGCACAGGTTTTATTGCACTTTCGTCCGTGATGAAGTCATATAACGGAGGGGCATTGGAAAATGAGGTAACATTCGATCAATACGACCAACGGGTTAACCCGCTTCAGTTGACCACACGAGATCAGATTGTCAAATCGTATGTATGGGCTTATGACGGACAGTACCCGGTTTCTGAAATTGTGGGGATGACATATGCCGATGTCAATACTATTGTGAACCCAGGCACTTCACAACCTATCAGCGGTAGTTATGATGAGGGCGACATTAACGGGAGGATATCAGGTTTGAGAAGTGCCGCAAACAATAACAAAGTAAATGTTGCCACCTTTACATATAAACCCCTGATTGGTCTGATCAGCAAAACAGACCGTAACGGAAGAAAAGAGTTTTATGAATACGATAATGCGGGGCGGCTCAAAACGATCAGGAACAATGAAAACCAGATCGTCAAACAACTGGAATATTCACTTGCCGGAAATACTGCCAGCTGGCATCTCAATAACAATTTCTACGAGCTTCCCGGTAATGCCACAGCGATACTGCCACAGGCCTGCGGCCCCACGTCCCAACGAATAAACATCTCCCTTCAAACATATGTACCTCCCGGGAGTATGGAATCGCCCAATACAAATCTGGAACTTTATAATGGAGGGTTCCTAATGGAAAGCGGCGGGTTCCCGGTAGTATCCACTTCTAATATTTATACGAATCAAATGAACGTTCCAGTAGGAACTACTTTTGATATCCGTTTTGTGCCTTCTCCATATTACACCGGTCCGGAGATAAAGTATTATTATACTACGCCGGCGGATCCCAATACGTTTATCCGGGTTTCTTCCGGAAGCATTATCAGCTTCCAGGTACCAGTGAGTGGCAGCTATGTGTTCTATGCCGATAATACAGGAACGATTATCGGGCAGTAACGCCCAGAGACAATACCATCAAAATTTTTGACGGAAAGTTTAACACAGAATCAAAATGAATCAAGTTACCCAAATAGTTTACCGGAGATTATTAACGGTTTGCATAATGTTCACCACCATATATTGTGTTGCCCATGGTCAAACTCCCAACGGAAGTATACGTCCAGGTGCAACTGCCCGCCCGGCCCCGGCCGCATATCCATCCGGAGCAAACGTAAGCTATATCCGCAATTGGGAACCCTCAAAACCGTTTACAGATCCCTTGGCAGTAAGTGCAAGCACCAGCATTGTCGATGCCAAACGCGTTACACAATATTTTGACGGTTTAGGGCGTCCGCTGCAGACAGTGAACAAGGGGATTGCTTTTGACGGACGAGACCTTGTGACTCCAATTGTATATGATGCATTTGGAAGAGAACAGTATAAGTATCTCCCTTATGCAGTGGCTGGGTCGGGTAATTTCAGACTCTCACCATTTATGGAACAGGCTGCATTTGCGCAAGGACAATATCCGGGCGAGAGTGTGTTTTATAGAGAAACAGTATTCGAAGGATCGCCACTCAACCGGATAAACAAGACATTAGCTCCTGGCAACAGCTGGACGGGGGCCGGAAAGGGTGTCACGAATGCATACCTGCTCAATACAACCGATGATGCGGTGAAAATCTGGGATATTGGCGTGGATGCAAATGATTATCCGACTGCACGCCCGGTTGATTATGCAGCCGGACAATTGTACAAGAACGTGACAGAAGATGAGATGGGACATAAGGTGGAGGAGTTTAAGAACATAGAAGGACAGATGATCCTGAAGAAAGTGCAAATAGCAGCGAATCCAGGCCCTGGGCATACAGGCTGGTTGTGTACTTATTATGTGTATGACGACTTGGGGGACCTACGCTATGTTATCCCGCCGAAGGCAGTAGAGGAGGTGTTGATGAGCAATAATTGGAGTCTGGCAGATGCTGGTGTTAGATCCGAACTTTGCTTCCGATATGTGTATGATTATCGTCACCGGATGATCACAAAACAAATACCTGGCGCTGCTCCTGTAGAAATGGTTTATGATACCCGAGACCGGTTAGTGTTGTCACAGGATGGCAAGTTAGCTGCCATGGGTAAATGGCTGACCACTTTTTATGATGAGCAAAACAGGGCGGTTATGACAGCCTTGTACACAACTTCTCAATCCGCGGCCACTTTGCGCGGTTTGTTGCAAACAGCTACTCCGGCTCGCACGATTACCCAAATCATTCATCCGCCAGTGAGCCTGACGGCAAATAATCATGATGGTCGTTCTGTCTATAAGGCGGCACAGGAGATTGTTTTCGAATATGGCTTTGACAGTGGTACCAGTGAGTTTGAAACAGAACTGAATGCCGCTGCCACACTAACTACAGAGATGATCTACGCCAGCAGCCCTTTGTCAGGCCTGGATGAAACCAAACTGGAGCCGTTGGTATATACCCATTACGATACATATGATTATGAGGGACAGAAAGCTTCGCAGCCGGCTTTCTTAAGTGGTATTCCCTACAGTGGAACGCCGTATACGGATATTCTACCGATAAGCCAGCAGACTAAAGGAGCAATTACCGGCGCTAAAGTACGGGTATTGGAAGGTAATGGTAACAATGATCGTTGGTTGGTAACATCTACCTATTATGATGCCAAGGGCCGAATTTTGCAAACGGTGGCAGACAATGCTACCGGGGGAGAGGACATCACTTCGAATCTGTATAATTTCAATGGTCAGCTGCTCAGCAAACTGTCTGTATGGCGCAATCCGCGCAGTGAGGCAACACCGGAGATCAGGCAGTTGACAATGCTGGAGTATGATCATGGCGGCCGGTTGGTGAAGGTGCGGAAAAAACTGGGAGAGAATGGAAGTGTAGTGGATATCGCTTCCAACGATTATGATGCGTTGGGGCGGCTGAAGAAAAAAACTTTTAAGCGAAGCGATGGTAGTGTATTAGAGAGCCTCGATTATGACTATAATATACGAGGTTGGCTGGAGGGAATCAATAAACTTTATGCGAATGGGGGAAGCGGCCATTTCTTTGGTCAGGAACTCAGCTATGACTTTGGCTTCGACGCTACCCAGCTTAGTGGCAATATTGCTGGTATCAAATGGAAAGCTTTTAATGATCCTACCCAGCGGGCGTATGGTTATAGCTACGATCCGGCTAATCGCCTTTTGAAAGCCGACTTTACGGAGAAAAATGGTAACTGGGGGAAGAATGTGCTGATCAACTTTGACGTGATTATGGGTAGCAATGGAGGCAATGTGGCCAGTGCTTACGATGCCAACGGCAATATCCAGCGGATGCAACAATGGGGTGTTATTGGTGTGGGAGTGAGTGGAAAAATCGATGATCTGTCATATGTCAATAAATATAATAGTAAACCCAGTAATAAGTTACAGTCGGTCAATGATGGCGGAAACAACAGTAACCCTTCACTAGGAGATTTTAAAGAGCTTGTACAGCAGGAAATAGAATATAGCTATGATGTTAATGGGAATATGATCAAGGATGAAAATAAAGGTATTGGCAACATTACCTATAACCATTTAAATCTACCGCAACAGATTGATATTACAGGCAAAGGAACCATCAGATATATTTATGATGCGACGGGTATCAAACGCCGCAAGATTGTTACAGATCAGACTGGTACGCAGGTAAAAGTAACTACAACGGATTATAATGAAGGGCTGGTATATGAAAATGATAACCTTCAACTGGTTGGGCACGAGGAAGGCCGAATTCGGTTGAACTATACTGTGCAGCCATTGGGATATACCTATGATTATTTTATCAAAGATCATTTAGGTAATGTACGTACAGTGCTTACCGAAGGAACCAGTCAGAACCTGTACCTGGCTACGATGGAAGTACTCCGAGCGGCCACGGAAAATGCGTTATTCAGTAATATTGACGCCAGCCGCGTGGCCCGGCCTGCAGGTTATCCGCAGGACGCGACCACAGCGTCATCTGGTAATAACGAATATGTGGCAAAACTTAATGGCAACCATCCTGATAAAAAGATCGGCCCCTCCATTGTTTTGCGTGTGATGGCGGGGGATACTATCCGGATAGGAACTAAGGCATTTTACAAATCTGTTGGATTGGGTAGTAGCAGAAAGGGTACCACTGTGGGAGATATGGCCAGGGCGTTGGCAAGTACTTTTGGGAAGAGTTCTCATGACCAATCCGGTGGGGTACATGGTGGTGGCAGCAATGCCTCTCCATTTACTGAACGCTTTTACGGCAACGAATACCAGCGGCTCAAACAGAAAGAGCCAGGACACGGCAACCAGGCGAAGCGCCCGAAAGCCTACCTGAATTTTGTGTTGTTCGACGATCAGTTTAAATTAGTAGAAGAAAACAGTGGTGTTAAACAGGTGCAGGCACAGCCGGATCAATTGCAGACACTGGCACAGGATAAGATGGTAATGAAGAAGAGCGGTTTCCTGTATGTTTACACCAGCAATGAAACTCCGCAGGATGTGTTCTTTGACAATGTGACTGTGCTGACGAATCCGGGGCCGGTGTTGGAGGAGACGCATTATTATCCATTTGGGTTGACGATGGCTGGGATCAGTTCCAAGGCTGCGGGTAGCCTGGAAAACAAATATCGTTACAACGGCAAAGAGCTACAGAACCAAGAGTTCAGCAATGGTAGCGGACTGGAGTGGTATGACTATGGTGCCAGGATGTATGATCAGCAGATTGGGAGGTGGCATGTCCCTGATGGTAAATCAGATTTATATCTAAACTGGTCTCCTTATAACTATGCGTTCAATACGCCTCTCAATGCTATCGATCCTGATGGAAACTTAGTGATATTTATTAATGGCATGCATACAGGGGCTGGTGGGAAACCAGATTATTGGCGTGGCTATACAAGAGAGGCTGTCGGTCTTAGGTCTGAGAAAGGTTTAGGAGGATGGAGGACTCAGCAGATATATGGAAATGTATATAGGGAATTTGATAAAGGAATAATGACACAATTTAATGATAATCATTTGATTGATATGAAGCTACAATATATAGACGGTGCTATGGGCGGATCGGGTAATTTGAATAATCTATCACCCGAACTTAGATCGGATGCTGGTTATACATACGGTCTTTTGCATGCGGAGGAGATTGTATCAAGTCTTCAGCGTTCGGGAGGTGCCATAACTGAAAGCCTGAAAGTAGTTAGCCATAGTATGGGAGGGGCATACTCGAAGGGATTTGTTAAAGGGATAATCGAGTGGGCAAAGGCTAATCCTGAAAAATCAAACGGCCTAAGAATAAGCGTTTTTGATTTTGATCCTTATCAGGCAGGGCATCTAAAAGCAGAAGCAAAAGTACATACAGAGCAATACAATCATGCTGATAATTGGAATTTAATGGAATTTGGCTTCTTGGCTAATCAGAAACAGGCTGGTATCGATGATAAGGAGGGGCTAGTAAATGGAGATAACAATAAGTATCGAGAAAATTCCCTTAAAGGTGCACATGCGGGGTCCCATAGTATTCTTTCCTTCTTTAATGATATATCTAACTTGGAGGAAGGGACATATAAACTTGTAAATGGAAAATGGGTAAGATAATGATTTGGCTCCAACGGAAAGTAATTATAATAACATGCATTTATTTTAGCATGTCGTCTTGTGCTGAAGTTGATCGGCCATCAAAAAAAATATCGAAAGATCTGTATCAAAAGGATAGTGTTTATTTGGGGAGTACCTTAAGAAAAATGGTTGATAATAACATTGATCCCTTTGTTGCAAAAAATGAATTTGATAACCATACAAGTATCTTCATAGACTCAATCATCTATTCTCCTAATTATCTAAGGG
The DNA here is from genome assembly GCA_017849435.1 of Chitinophaga niabensis. Lineage (GTDB taxonomy): Bacteria > Bacteroidota > Bacteroidia > Chitinophagales > Chitinophagaceae > Chitinophaga > Chitinophaga niabensis_A. The sequence continues at coordinate 108,952 of JAFIGY010000011.1, read as the reverse complement.
CAGTTGTACTAGTTATAACGGATAATTTGAATGCGAAATTTGAAAGCAATTCATTTGCTTCGGGGAAAACCTACAATGGCAACTATTTTTTCTGCTTTAGAGATACAATTTCGTCACCACTAAATATCATAAAATACTCGCCCTGGGGACTAATTCATTTCGAATCATTTGAAACAGTAAAAAAACGACTCCGCGATGAATGTTTTCGTCTTCGTTCTAGTCAGAGATGGAGCGAGGAAGAGTCAAAGTATAATATGACTGACAATCGATTTTGGTTAAGTGATGAATTTAATAGTGTAATTAAACATAGTAAAATTGTCACCTTCGAGTAATAATAACGATTTAGAAGACCTTCACGGAGACACATGTATACGGAGGAATAGTATTTCTTCTACGGAAAAAATGGGTTATGATTTCCTGAAAGGCTACAGGAACGCGGAAACTATCATTGAAAGTTTGCATAGAACAAATGGTATAATAGATGAAACAATAAAGAAGGGATATGCAACAGCAATTTTAAATTATGCCATGAAGGGTAATATAGAGGGTGTGAAAATTGACTTTGAGGCGGATTTTCCGGGAAGAAGTCCTGGATGCTTATCAGTTCACCAGGCTGAAAGAAGCACAGATCATGGCTACAGCATGGATGTGGATATACAATAATCAACGTCCACATAAATCACTGGGCTACCGATCTCCCATGGATTTTCTAAGGTGGCACCAGAAGGTAGATTCATTCCCGACCATACAGGTTGACACTCATCAAAGATGGGAAGATATAGTCCTAAACGTTATTAATTAGGTGCCCCGAAATTTCCATTTTACCACGCTACACTTTTATGGGGAGACGTCAAATGTAAGATTTGCTCCTATTGCTGCCGGGAGTCAATTACAAATAAAAGCAATGGAGAAATTTTTAATTTATGGATATTTTTTTCAGAATGGTAAACTACCACCTGGGAATAAAATTTTTAGATAGATATGATTATTTACTTGATCGAGGAGTTCTCTGTTGATATAGAGAGTAAGTTTAATTTTCTGGTATCATGTGATAAACAAATGAAAGATTTTTTTTACCGCAGGTCTTATGGTGGTGATCTTGAAGTTCTGTATATAGGCTTGTTTTGTATGAGTGCTGGCTTTGAAAACTTTTTCAAACCCCGAAAACCTAGTTATCAAAAAGATAGTTCGATTTATATACATCAAGGTGTTCAGGTTGAGCGTGAAGCAAAGAGTTTGACTTATGAGCTTAGGCTGAATTATCAAGAGTATTTAAAGGCAACTGCGATTAAACCATTGTTAATTCATGACATCTTAAACTCTTTGGACATAATTAGGTCAATGAAAGGGATAAGGGATTTTGATTTAGCCTCATTCCGGCATGATTTTGAAGAATTTTTTAAACTTAACGGATGGTTGTTAAGTTAATGAAAAGCCATTAAAGCTCGGTAAACCGCGAGGGTCTTCATTGATTGAACTACAAAGGGGCTGTCCAAAAAGCAAGGACAGCCCCTTATGTTGTTTGTGTGATTCTCAGACGCCATGCACACTACATTTAATCTCACCTCACATCCCCCAGCCGCCACTTCTGATTATTCCCGTCATGAAATAAATACGTCTGCACCCTCACCCCATTGTCATTCACCGCCCCGCCCGCTACTTCCATACAACGGCCGCTGATCTTGTTGAAGATCATGAAATACCCCGGCTCCCGAACGGAAGGGAAGATCAACCACTTCTGTTTGTCCTGCTGATCGGCGCAATACCAGCTTTCAAGACCGCTGCCGTTACCGGCTTCTGTTCCGCGTACGTCTATGCACTTGCCACTACCCAGTGGTGAAGTGATCTTGAAGTAACCACGACCAGCATCCGCAAATTGCCATCTTCCATGGGCAGCTCCGGGTTGCAGATCATTCAATACAATAGATGTGGCATCAGCCGGCGACGCGTTGGTGATGATCACACTTTTGTTATTGTTGTATTGTGGCTGGATAGTACGGAAGCTACCCGGCCGATAACCCCCTACATTACTATAACCTGTATAACGGGAAGGCATGAACAATTGATTGCCGGATCCTGTGAAGTTGCCTAATTCCATCCATTCCCCGTCATTGGCCCTCGTGGCAGGAACCTGCAGATATTGACCGGACGCAAATGATTTGATGAAAACGGCATCCCGGTTATTGTTGAGTTCCAGTACCCAAAGCTGGTTATTTTGATCATTACCGGGCTCCACCGTCACACGGTTCCCGGCCTGAAGATATTTCCGGAAGCCGAAATTGATGATATAGTACACATTCTTCCCGCTTCTTTGTCCCGCAGGGATCACCATCCATTTCTGATTATGCCCGTCGCAGGCTTCTTTCTGCTCGTAATTGGCATATTGCTGTACTTTATTGCCTTTCGAGAAGAGGGCATCTTCCACTTCTACCATCTTGTTGTTCTGCACGTTCATGAATTCGTACACCGCATTAAAAGGCAGTACCCGCTCCAGATCCACGTTTGAGGCGGTGGCGACAGTAGCCCGGGTGATGTTGGGAGGGCGTACGGCGAAGTTTAGGTTCCGGACAACATTGTCCGTCATATCATAAGTTGTTCTGTCGGAAATACGGTTGACAAAAAGTTCCTGCTGTTCAAACATGGCTTTGTATCTGCTTTCCACAACATTGCCTTCACACTTCAGTACGATCACCGGTTGATTGTTTTCAACCGCTGCACAGATGCAGATCTCCTTGTCCGGGAAATTCGGGTCATAGATGTACACTTCCTTCGTGGCATCATTGTATCCGTATGCGAGTACCTGGTGGCCGAAACCACTCTGCCCGGGACGCATCTGCAACCCCAGTATCAGGTATTCGCCCCGGTCGATGCGTGCTTTTACTTTGTTGTATTCTGCGCTGTAATCCGGTTTGAAAGCAGGGGAAAACGAAATAGCGCTCACATTCTGGAAAGTGGCGATCTGGCTGTGAAAGATATAATCGATCAGCGGACTGGTAGTACTGGTGGCGATAGCAGGCACCTGCACGGATACATCATAAGTCATATCATCAGGTCCGAAAGCCGGGATGGGCACACGGTACCTGAAGTAGTTGAACGCTGCTAGTACCATACCGCCACATAGACCGTCTGTTCTGAAGGCTTCCCTGTTATCCCCTGCTACTTTCACCGAACTATGAAAGCTGTTGGGGAAGTGAAAACCGTGCGTGGCAGGACGGAAAGCCAGCCTGCGTTGTGCGGAAGCGGCGGACAAAAGCATGGCCAGGATGAAGAGCGATAAAAGCTTTTTCATGTATGTAAGGATTAAAAATGAAAGGATAAACGAACTATCTCACCTCTGTGAACCGCCAGATATATTCATCCACCAGCATAGGCGCATTTCCAAGTAGAAAAGGAGAATTAGATTGAAAAACGCGGGAACCAGGTTCAACAACGCGGATAAAATGACCTCCCTGTTCCCGGTTGGCGATGGCAAAGCTGCCGTCTGCCTGTAGTACCAGCTTCCATTGTTGGCTATTCTTCCCGTTTTGCGGCAAGAGTATTGGGGCAACAGATGGCTTTATGTCCAGATTCAATCCGCTTGCTTCATTCGTAAAGATGTAGAACCCGTCCCCCGTTTTCCTGATACGCCAATATTCTTCCCGGGCGTTTCTGGGAGCGAGTAGCTGAAGTTCCGCCTGGGAGTTCTGTTGCACGAGCTTGTTTTGATAGGATGCGTTTCTGTTGGATATCGTATAAAGTTTGTTGGGCGCAATCGCATCCGGAACATAAGGAGGCTGCATGATGGGCTGGCCATCGATCGGGATCTTCTCTACCTGTATGTAAACCGTATAATCACCTTTCAGCTCGTCGTGATCCCTGAACTGCATGCCGAAAACGCCCTTTCCGTAACCCATGTCGGATTCCGCCAGACGGGAAGCCTGTTCGTAGTTCAGCGACAAACCCACAGGATTATAGAAGAACTGGTTCAGTACAGGATTCAGTTGCATGCCGATAGGGCGGTCTTTAGGATCGCCGAATACGTTTCTCTCTACATATACATTGTTACCCGGCCCTTCCCGCTGCATCAGCAGCACGGAAGCAAGATTAGCGTATTCATTTCCCCTGGTGGCCACCATCCGCCTGATGGGATCGTTCCCTGCGGCCAGGTTGACGATGTCAATGATAGGTTTGTTCAGGGCCGTCATCATTTTATTCAGAAAGTCTTCATTCCCGTCCCATTCCCATATGGTGGGCATCACTTGTATATAGCCATTGGAAGCGGAGGAAAGGAGGCCTTCGTACACCAGCAGGGGAAGGCAGTTCTTGGAAATGCGGGCGGTTCTCACCCAGGGTGTGTTGGAAGGCACATTATCACCCGTTTTGATGCCGCCGGCTCTTAGGTCTGCAGTGCCGGCCTGTGCCCGGCGTTCCTCGGGGGCCCGGTTGTTCACATCACCCATTACCAGTGATCTGACGGTGTGGGTGCCTACTACTTCCGGTTTCCCGCTGGTGTTCTTCATAATAAAGGTCTTGCAGAGCAGGAACACCTCGTCCCGCTTCCCGTCCCGTTCCAGCGCATCATCCCATGTTTCACGATTGCAGGTGAAACCGTTGATGGTAACGCGGAAGCCGGATATTGTATTGGCTGGAGGCATCGTCTGGCATTCGGCGGATGCGGCCATCAGCGTCATGACGGCAACAGGAATAATTGCTCTTTTCATTGTATGTTGTGATTTAGCATGAATGTTTGGGACTTTGCATGAAAATGGCTACCTGCGCGAGATTTCGGGGCAACTTCCTATCCGGGATAAAGTTAGGATGAAAGCGGATCGCTTTATTGTAGAAAACCGACATTCTGTGTGCCGGAAAATTTTTCCGGAGCAGGAAGTGGAAAATCCACTTTTGTTTATATTTTTATAGGTGTAAAAAATACGCTTAAATGATCGCGCAAGTAAAGGAGCAATTCCACAAGCTTTTCGGAAAGGAACCGATAATCGTCAGCTCGCCCGGAAGGATCAATCTCATTGGTGAACATACCGACTATAACGAAGGTTTCGTTTTACCCGCCGCTATTGATAAAAAAATCATCTACGCCATTGCCCTCAACGGCACGGATACCTGCAACGCCTATGCACTTTTCAACCATGAAAAAGTCTCTTTCTCCCTTAAAAACATACAGCCCGCACAAGGTTGGATCAATTATCTGCTGGGTGTAGTGCACGAGCTGCAACAGTTGGGGCATGCGGTCAAGGGGTTCGATTGTGTGATCACGGGAGACATTCCCATCGGAGCGGGCATGAGCAGTTCCGCAGCAGTGGAAGGAGGTTTGGCCGTTGGGTTGGATCATCTCCTCCACCTCGGGCTCACCCGCATGCAAATGGCGAAAATCGGCCAGCTGGCAGAACACCACTTCCCCGGCGTGAAATGCGGGATCATGGATCAGTTCGCCAATCTGCACGGGAAAAAAGACCGCGTGATGCTATTGGATTGCCGCAGCCTGGAATTCCAATACTTCCCCTTCGAGTTCTCGAAAGACTATAAGATCGTACTGGTGAATTCGATGGTGCATCATTCGCTCGCTTCCTCGGAATACAACGTCCGCCGAGCGCAGTGCGAGGAAGGTGTAAAGATTTTGCAACAGTTTTATCCCGGTATTCACAGTCTCCGCGATGTAACGCCGGCGCAGGTGGAGCAGCATAAGGACAAACTACCGGCAAAGGTCTACGACCGCTGCCTGTACGTGACACAGGAAAATGAACGGGTGCAGCTGGCCTGCGCACATCTGCAAAAGAACGAACTGAAGGAAGCCGGAAAACTGATGTACGCCTCTCATGACGGTCTCAGCAAATTATATGAAGTGAGCTGTATGGAGCTGGATTTTCTGGCGGACCTGGCAAAAGAGCGGGAGGAAGTAGCCGGCGCGCGCATGATGGGCGGCGGTTTTGGAGGATGCACAATTAACCTGGTAAAGCAGGATCAGGTGGAAGGATTTGTTTCGTTTGTGCAATCCCGTTATAAGGAACGTTTCGGGCAGATACCCGATGTATATGTAACATCGATTGAAGATGGTACAACAGTAAAAGAGCGATGACCTCAGGTCATCGCTCTTTTTTTTGACTAATATTCTTCGTTCAGTCCAAAGATCGGTTTGCGGTTGATCCAGCGGCCCCTGGTGAAGTCCGGGATATACTGCACGGTACCTCCTTCCTGGATGGATTGCTCGCTCAGCGGCGTGATCGCGTACATGGTAGCCAGGTCGTACACATCCAGCTGATAATCCGTTCCACGCTTGATCGCTTCAATGAAAGAATTGATCACGTACCAGTCCATTCCTCCGTGACCCGCGCCGGCGGCGTCATTGGCGTAACGTTTCCACAGGGGGTGATCGTATTTGCCCATATAGCTGTCGGGTTGGTTCGGCTCTCCGGCTTTCTCCCAGCTGTGCGCCTTGCTCTTGCCTTCGATATGGATAGAATCAAAATCGTCCATCCATAAACCGTTCGTGCCCTGTACCCTGAAATTCAACGAATACGGCCGCGGCAGGTTCGTATCATGGGAAAGGAGGATCGTTTCGCCGTTGTTCGCTTTGATGAGCGTGCTCACGATGTCTCCCAGCCTGAACTCTACTTTCGCGTTCGGATGATTGGGGCCTCCCTGCGGATGCTCCACGATGTATTTATGCAAACCGCGGGATTTGGTGGCCACCGATGTGAGGGACATCAGGCGGTTGCCGCGGTTGATGTTGATCATGTTATTGATCGGACCCAGACCGTGGGTAGGATAGAGGTCGCCGTTCCGGTGCACGGAATGGTTGGTGCGCCATTTGGCTTCGGACAAACCTTTCTCGCCGAACTCCACGCCGCCGCCATATAATTGCTTGCCGTCGTTGAACTTCACAGCGCGCAGATCATGCTGGTAGCCGCCATGCAGATGCAGCAGTTCGCCGAAGAGCCCCTGGCGTGCCATGTTGAGCACTGCCAGCACATCCCGGCGATAGCACACGTTCTCCATTGCAAACACCTGGATGCCGGTAGCTTCGGAAGTATTCACCAGTTCCCAGCACTCCTGGATATCGGAAGCGCCACAAACCTCTACGGCAGGCGTTTTGCCGGCTTTCATGGCGGCTACGGCCTGTACGGTATGCCACTCCCAGGGGGAAGCGATGATCACGGCATCAATATCGGTTCGTTTAAGCAGGTTGAGGTAGTCGTGGGGCCCCTTGGTATATTCTGCCACTTTCTTTTTGGCGCCGTAATGCTTCTGGATCAGCTCGCGGCATTTGGGAATAGCGTAATCCGCATCCGGGTCCGCAATGGCGATCACATCCACATCGCTGCGCCGGAGGCAGAGGTCCAGGTGGTCAATCCCGCGCGCACCCACGCCGATGAGGCCCACTCTTACTTTATCTTTCTTTTCCGCCGCAAATAGCCGGGCCGGTGCATTCATCAGCGACAGGCCAACGCCCGCAGCCACGCTGTTCCTGATGAATTTTCTACGATGCAAGTGCTTATTCATAAGTGTTGAGTTGTACGTTAAAGGCTTTAAATGTAGGAGTTTAATATCATGAAAAGCAAAGGCATTCCGGGAATTGTGACATTCCTGTGATAGAGGGGGCCTGTTTTAGCAAGGATTTGAACATAGTATTTTACCATTCTTTATCATGATATTAGCAATCCTTCACTAATGAACAACCGTATACTATTTTTATGGATACACGTCTGCAATTATAACCGCATGAAAAAAATTGCTTTATTCCTGTTGCTCTTCGGCTGTCACCAGGCCTGGGCACAGCCCGAGATCAAACCTTACGGCGCATTGCCTTCTGCTGCACAATTGAAATGGCAGCAGCTGGAGTATTACATGTTCATTCACTTCGGGCCGAATACTTTTACGGATAAAGAGTGGGGGCATGGGGATGAGGATCCGAAAGTGTTCAATCCCACCGAGCTCGATGCCCGGCAATGGGCCCGTACGGCCAAACTCGCGGGAATGAAAGGCATTATCATCACTGCTAAACACCACGACGGCTTCTGCCTTTGGCCAAGCGCCTACAGCAAACACACCGTTCGGGAAAGCGCATGGAAGAACGGTAAAGGTGATGTGCTGGCCGAGCTTTCCGCTGCCTGCAAGGAATATGGTCTGCTCTTCGGCGTATATCTTTCTCCCTGGGACCGCAATCATCCCGCCTACGGAACTCCTGATTACAACCAGGTGTTTGCTAACCAGTTGAAAGAAGTGCACACCAAATACGGTGACGTATTCGAACAATGGTTTGATGGCGCCAACGGGGAAGGGCCGAATGGTAAGAAGCAGGTATATGACTGGGATCTCTTTCATAAAACTGTTCTGCAATATCATCCCAACGTGATCTTCTTCAGCGATGCCGGTCCCGGTTGCCGCTGGATCGGGAATGAGAACGGTTTTGCAGGTGTTACCAACTGGAGCACGCTGAACCGGAAAGACTTTGCTCCGGGTATGCATGGAATACAGGATATTTTAAATAAAGGACAGGAAGACGGAGTGGACTGGGTACCGGGTGAGGCGGATGTTTCCATTCGTCCGGGTTGGTTTTACAGCGCCGCTACGGACGATAAAGTGAAAACGCTGCCCTGGCTGCTGGATATCTATTACGCTTCCGTTGGCCGTAATGCCAATCTCCTCCTGAACGTGCCGGTGGATCGCCGCGGCCGCATCCACAAGAATGATTCCCTTCGTTTGATGGAGTTCAGAAAGGCCCTCGATGCGGATTTCAAGAGCAACCTGGCGGTAAAGGCGAGGATATCCGCTACCAATACCCGCCAGAACAGCATGCTCACCAGCGCGGTATATCTGGCGGACGGGAATCCCAATACCTACTGGGCTACCGGCGAAGGGCAATTGCAAGGTTCCTTCACCCTCAGTTTCGTAAAACCCGTAACGTTCAACAGACTGGAACTGCAGGAGTTCATTGCGCTGGGGCAACGGGTGAAAGCCTTCACCGTGAGCGTGCAGGAAGGGAAAGAATGGAGGGAGATTGCAAAGGAAACCACCATCGGTTATAAGCGCATTCTTCGGCTGCCCAACACTACAACACAAAGCATCCGGGTAGATATCCTGGATGCGAAGGCCAGTCCTGTTATCAGCGAAGTGAAGGTATTCAAAGCTCCGGACCGCCTGGCTGATCCGGTGATCAAACGCAGTAAAGACGGTATGGTGAGCATCACCTGCCCCTCCGCCGACCCGGAGATATTTTATACGCTGGACGGTAGCGAACCCACAACAAGATCCGCCCGGTACACCGGTACTGCTTTTTCCTTCCCGCAGAGCGGCACTGTAAAGGCAAAGGCTTTTATTGAAGAAGGCAGGAAGTCCGGCGCCACGGTGACCGCGGCTTTCGACCTGGCCCCCTCCGGCTGGAAAGCCCTGAAAACCAGCAGCGGAGACGGAGAAAAGGCGATAGACGGAGATTTTCAAAGCAGCTGGCAGAACCAGGGTGGGAGCTATCCGCATGAGATCCAGGTGGATATGGGGAAAACGATCAGCATTAACGGCTTCAGCTATACGCCCCGGAAAAACGGCGGGATCATTTACACCTACGCCTTCTACCTGAGCCAGGACGGCCAGCAATGGGGAGAGCCCGTGGCCAAAGGGAGTTTTGCCAACATCCTGAACAACCCCGTCAAACAAACGGTGAAACTTGTAAAACCAGCGTCCGCACGCTATTTCAGGTTGGTGGCCATTGCCCCGGCTGATGAAAAAGACAGCAGGGCGGCCGCGGCTGAAATAGGGGTGTTCTAATCCCGGCTAATAACGAACTGTAAAGGGAGGGACCGGGTTCCTCCCTTTACGTTCCAGTTAAAAAAAATTTGATCTACATAAATAAATATGTTATAACTTTGCCGATACTTTAGTAAAAAGGCAATTTTTATAACAATTTAATGTTGAACTGAAGTTGGAATACATCGCAACCCATACCAACATCTCTGCTTATCATCCTTCTTTTGAGGAAGGTGTTTATGCTATTGGGTTTCCTGTCTTTAGATATCTCTCCCGACGACCTCGTATTTGATAGCGCCGTAACCATACCCGCTATCGCACCATGATCCCCCTCATGGGTTTTCCCCGGAAACGGGCTACATCATATTAACTTATTGATTTTCATTTTCAATTTTAACAAGTTGGAAAACAAAGATATCATCGTTCGGGTCGCTACGGCCGACGATAGGCAATATGCCAAAACCATCACAGATGAGATGGAGGCTTCGGCAAAAGCCCGTGGCACCGGCATCGCCAAACGGTCACCTGACTATGTGTCCCACAAAATGGAAGAGGGCAAGGCCGTGATCGCGCTCACCAAAACAGGCGAATGGGTGGGTTTTTGCTACATCGAGGCATGGGGCCATGAGAAATTCGTGGCCAATTCAGGTCTCATCGTGAACCCTGAATTCAGGGGCCACGGCGTTGCAAAATCGATCAAGGAAAAGATATTCGAGCTTTCCCGGAAGAAATACCCGGATGCCAAGATATTTGGTCTTACCACCGGCCTCGCTGTGATGAAGATCAACTCTGATCTGGGCTACGAGCCGGTGACCTATTCCGAACTGACGGATGATGACGAATTCTGGAAAGGCTGCCAGAGCTGTGTGAACTTTGAAGTGCTGATGAGCAAGAACAGGAAGAACTGTCTCTGTACCGCCATGCTGTATGATCCCGTGGAGAAGGAAAAAGAAGCGCAGGAGAAAAACAAGGTCGCCGCTGCCGTTGCACCGTCATCAAATGGTAACACACAACGTACCCGGAAGAGGCGTAGATTTAAGGGCAATTTTTCCCTGTTTGAAAGGTGGTTGCGTTTCAAGAAATATGTATTGCTGAAGTCAGCCCGGAAGAACGGTGGTGGTGGCGCTGCCGGCTCCAGCAAGAGGAGATTCTTCTTTGGATGGCTATAACAATTACGAATTATTAATTACGAATTACGAATAACTAATGAATAAAAAAGTAGTACTGGGTTTCAGCGGTGGACTTGACACGTCTTATTGTGTAAAATACCTCTCAGAAGAAAAAGGTTATGAAGTGCATTCCGTGATCGTGAACACGGGCGGATTTACTGCGGAAGAACTGCAGGAGATCGAGAAACGCGCCTACAGTCTGGGTGTGAAAAGTCACAAGACGGTAGATGCAGTTCGCTCTTATTACGACAAGGTGATCCGCTACCTGATATTCGGGAACGTGCTGAAGAACAATACTTATCCCCTCAGCGTAAGCGCCGAGCGTATGAGCCAGGCAATGGCCATTGCGGAGTATGTGAAAGAAGTAGGGGCCGATGCCGTTGCACATGGCAGTACCGGTGCAGGGAACGACCAGGTGCGGTTTGATATGATCTTTCACATCATGATCCCCGGCGTAGAGATTATCACGCCCATCCGTGATATGAAACTGAGCCGGGAGCAGGAGATCGCTTACCTGCAATCCAAAGGGGTACAGGTGAATTTTGAGAAAGCGATGTACTCCATCAACAAAGGGATCTGGGGTACCTCCGTAGGAGGAAAGGAAACCCTCACCTCCAATGGCATGCTGCCGGAAGAGGCTTTCCCTACACAACTCACGAAGCAACAACCTGAGCAGGTGCAGCTCAGCTTTGAGAAAGGCGAACTGCTCGGTGTAAATGATAAGAAATTCAGCCATCCCGCGGAGGCGATCGCGTATCTTCAGACAATTGCCGGCGGCTTCGCCATTGGAAGGGATGTGCATGTGGGCGATACGATCATCGGTATTAAGGGGCGGGTTGGCTTTGAAGCTGCCGCGCCCATGGTGATCCTGAAAGCGCATCATGCGCTGGAAAAACATGTGCTCACCAAATGGCAGCTGAGCTGGAAAGACCAGCTGGCACAGTTTTACGGGAACTGGCTGCATGAAGGCCAGATCCTCGACCCCGTGATGCGGGACATCGAGGCTTTCCTCGAGAACAGCCAGCAGCACGTGACCGGTAAAGTGTTCGTAACACTGCTGCCTTACCGCTTCCAGGTGACCGGCATTGAATCCGCCTACGACCTGATGAGCAGCAAGTTTGGTAAGTACGGAGAAATGAATCAGGGCTGGAGCGGTGAAGATGTACGCGGTTTCTCCAAGATCTTCGGTAATCAAACGATGATCTGGCACCAGGTGAACGAAGAAAACAAATAAGCGCTATGCAAAAGAAATTCAAGGCAGGGATCATTGGCGGGGCCGGATATACCGGTGGTGAAGCTATCCGGTTGCTATTGCATCATCCGGATGTGGAGCTGGCATTCGTGCACAGCCGCAGTAATGCCGGGAATCCCCTGCATGCTGTTCACGGCGACCTGCTGGGGGAAACGGCGCTTGCCTTTTCAGCGAACATCGACGAAAACGTGGATGTGCTCTTCCTTTGCCTCGGACATGGCGAATCCCGCAAGTTCCTCGAAAGCACACCCATTCCCGCACATATTCATATCATCGATCTGAGCCAGGATTTTCGTTTAGGCGAGAACGTAGATTTCGTATATGGGTTACCGGAGTATAACCGGGAAGCGATCCGGAAAGCGAAGCATGTCGCCAATCCCGGCTGCTTTGCCACTGCCATTCAGCTCGGCCTCCTGCCGCTCGCGAAGGCGGGTTTGCTGAAAGAGGTGCACTCTACCGGTATCACTGGATCCACCGGCGCAGGGCAAAGTCTTCAGTCCACCACCCATTTTACCTGGAGAGCGAATAACATTTCTACTTATAAAGTACTCACACACCAGCATCTGAAGGAGATCCGACGAACCTTGCAGGCGTTGCAGCCTGCCTATTCAGGAGCGCTCAACCTTGTGCCCGTGCGCGGCGACTATCCGCGCGGTATCTGGATCACTTCTTACCTGGAATGTGCATTGACGCCGGAAGAGGCCTACAAGTTGTATGCAGATTATTACAACGGCCATCCTTTTACGCATGTGAGTGACCGGCAGATCGATCTCAAACAGGTGGTGAACACCAACAAATGCCTGATCCAGCTGGAGAAAGTGGATGACAGGCTGGTGATCCATTCCATTGAGGATAATTTGCTGAAAGGTGCATCAGGACAAGCAGTACAGAACATGAACCTGGTACTGGGGCTGGATGAAACAGCCGGGTTGAAGCTCAAATCCATCGTGTTCTAATTCATCTTTTACCATTCTATTATTTCGATCATGAAATTATTCGACGTATATCCGGTTAATGATATCACCATTACAAAAGCCCAGGGTTCTTATGTTTGGGACGATCAGGGTCAGCAATACTTAGACCTGTATGGCGGTCACGCCGTGATCTCCATCGGGCACACGCATCCGCATTACCTGCAACGGCTGACGGATCAGCTGGGCAAAGTAGGGTTCTACTCTAATTCCATTCATATTCCGCTGCAACAGCAGCTGGCGGAAAAGCTCGGGAAATTATCCGGCAGGGAAGATTACCAGCTGTTCCTCGTAAACTCCGGTGCGGAAGCCAATGAGAACGCCCTCAAACTCGCGTCTTTCTACAACGGCCGGAAAAAGGTCATTGCCTTCAGAAAATCGTTCCACGGCCGTACGTCCCTCGCCGTAGCCGCTACGGACAATCCTAAGATCGTGGCACCGGTGAACGAAACGGACAATGTGATTTTCCTGCCCTGGGAAGATCAGCAGGCGCTGGAAGCCGCATTTCAGCAGCATGAGATCTCTTCCGTGATCATCGAGGGAATTCAGGGAGTAGGGGGCATCAACGTAGCATCCGCGCCCTTCCTGCAAAAGATCAGAAGCCTTTGCGATGCGCACAATGCCGTGTTCATTGCGGATTCTGTGCAATGCGGATACGGCCGGAGTGGGAAGTTCTTCTCTCACGACCATGCAGGCGTTCAGGCAGATATCTACACTATGGCCAAAGGGATGGGCAACGGTTTCCCGGTCGGCGGCATCATTATCGCCCCGAAATTTAAGCCGGTATATGGTATGCTGGGCACTACCTTCGGAGGCAACCACCTCGCCTGCGCAGCAGCATTGGCGGTGCTGGAAGTGATCGAAAAAGAAAATCTCATCGCCAATGCAGAAAAAGTGGGAAACTACCTCATGGAAGAACTGCGCAAAATCCCGCAGGTGAAAGAAGTAAGAGGAGTGGGTTTGATGATCGGCATCGAGCTGCCCGAAGCGCTGGCACATATCAGGAAAGAGTTATTATTCACACATAAGATCTTCACCGGGGAAGCGAAGCCAAACGTGATCCGGCTGCTGCCTTCACTGGTGCTGCAGAAAGATCAGGCAGACCACTTTTTAACCGCATTCAAACAGGCATTAGCGAACTAAAATGAAGCAATTTATTTCCGTGGAGGACGTTCCCAGTGTCCCGCGTATCGTGGACATTGCATTGACCTACAAAGAGCATCCTTTCAAAGACAAAGGACTTGGCGAGCATAAAACCCTCGGCATGATATTTCTCAACCCCAGTCTGCGTACCCGGTTAAGTACGCAGGTGGCGGCCAGGAACCTCGGCATGGAAGTAGTGGTGTTCAATATCGACAAGGAAGGATGGGCGCTGGAAATGAACGATGGTGTGGTGATGAGCGGCAACACGTCTGAACACGTGAGAGAGGCCGCAGCGGTGATGGGACAGTATTTCAACATCCTCGCCATCCGTACTTTCCCCGGTTTGAAAGACAAGGAAGAAGACTATACAGAAAAATATATCAACCAGTTCATTAAATACGCCGGCGTGCCGGTGGTAAGCCTGGAAAGCGCCACCCTGCATCCGTTGCAAAGTCTCACGGACGTGATCACGATCAAAGAACGCTGGCAGCAGCCGCGCAAACCGAAAGTGGTGATGACCTGGGCCCCGCACGTACGCGCGCTCCCGCAGGCGGTTCCAAACTCGTTCGCGCAATGGATGAATGCCTGGGGCGAAGTGGATTTTGTGATTACCCATCCTGAAGGATATGAGCTGGACCCGAAATTCAGCGGCAAAGCGCCGGTGATCCATGATCAGGACAAAGCCTTGGAGGGCGCGGATTTTGTGTATGTCAAGAACTGGTCGTCTTACAACGACTATGGCCGCATCACCTGTAAAGATGAAAGCTGGATGGTGACGAACGACAAGCTGAAGAACACGAATCACGCTTCCGTTATGCACTGTCTGCCCGTAAGAAGGAACGTGGTGATCGCTGACGAGGTGCTGGACGGCCCGCAGTCCATCGTGATCCCGCAGGCCGGGAACCGCATATGGGCAGCGCAGGCGGTGTTAAGCGAAATTTTGAAAGGACAAAAAGGTTAGCATATGGTGTACGTGATCAAGGTAGGTGGCAATGTGATCGATAATCCCGCGCTGCTGGAACAATTTCTCACGGATCTTGCAGGAGTTCCGGGGAAGAAGATACTGATCCACGGCGGCGGAAAGATCGCTACGCGGATCGGGGACAAGCTGGGGATTGAATCGAAATATGTGAACGGCCGCCGGATCACGGACGCAGAAACGATTGATGTGGTGACGATGGTGTATGGCGGTTTGGTGAATAAACAGATCGTTGCGAAATTACAGGCCCGGGGTTGTAACGCCATTGGTCTTACCGGTGCAGATGCGAACATCATCCCTGCTTCCAAACGCCCGGTGAAGGAGATCGATTATGGTTTTGTTGGGGATATTGCAACGGCCGATGTACAGACCGCTCCCGTAAAACTCCTGCTGGACGCGGGTCTTACTCCTGTGTTCTCCCCGTTGACGCATGATGGCAAAGGGCAGATATTGAACACCAATGCGGATACGATAGCAGCTTCGCTCGCCATCGCTTTATCCGCGCACTATCCCGTCCGCCTCATCTATTGTTTCGAGAAGAAGGGAGTATTGCAGGACGCTTCCAACGATGATTCCGTCATCAACCTGATCACCCGCAGCAGTTATCAGCGGTTGCTGGAAGAGGGGGTACTGACGGAAGGGATTCTGCCTAAACTGGAGAATGCTTTTGCCGCTATCGAGAGCGGTGTGAAAGAAGTGCTGATCGGCCACGCGAATGATATGCAGCGGAATACAACGGAAGATGTGGCGGGCACCTTAATACGTTAGATTTATGACTATCGATGAACGCTATGAAGATGCAGTACAGCTTTTAAAAGAACTGATCGCCACGCCTTCTTTCAGTAAGGAAGAACAAGGCACGGCCGCGATCCTGCTCCGTTTCCTGACGGAGAGGGGAGTAGATGCCCGGCAGCATCTGAACAACATCTGGGCGGTGAATAAACATTTTGATCCGGCAAAACCCGGTATCCTCCTGAATTCCCATCACGATACTGTTAAACCCAACCTGCAATATACCCGCGATCCTTTTGAACCCGTTGTTGAGGACGGGAAACTGTATGGCCTTGGCAGCAATGATGCCGGTGGCTGCCTGGTGAGCCTGATCGCGGCTTTCCTGCATTTTTATGAAGCGGAAGGTTTGCCTTACAATATCATGTTCGCCGCCAGCGCGGAAGAGGAGATCAGCGGAGTGAACGGTATTGAAAAAGTTCTTCCCATAATGCCTCCGGTGAGCCTCGCTATCGTGGGCGAACCTACGAAAACAGATCTTGCCATAGCGGAGAAAGGTTTGATGGTACTGGATTGTGTGGCGCATGGCAAAGCCGGTCACGCCGCGCGGGATGAAGGGGAAAATGCATTGTATAAAGCGATGGACGATATCAACTGGTTCCGGACCTATCGTTTCCCGAAGGTATCCGATACGCTCGGACCGGTGAAAATGAGCGTGACCGTTGTGCAGACTTCCAACAAGGCGCACAACGTTGTGCCCGCCGAATGCTCTTTCGTAGTAGATGTTCGGGCAACGGATCAATATACACTCGAAGAATTGCTGGAAGTGATCCGTACCAATGTGCATTGCGATGTTCAACCCCGTTCCATGCGCATGCGCCCTTCTTTCATCCCGAAAGAACATCCGCTTGTGCTGGCTGGTCTGCGCCTCGGAAAACAACTGTATGGCTCGCCAACGACTTCGGACCAGGCCCTTATTCCCGCCACTTCCGTGAAGGTGGGCCCCGGCGATTCCGCCCGTTCGCATACGGCCGATGAATTTATTTACCTGGAAGAGATCCGTCAGGGTATCGATACTTACATTAACTTGCTGTCTATCGTGAATGGCATAAACTGATGTATATGCAACCTGTTCTGGAAAACAAACGTGTACTGCTCCGCCCCCTGCAGCTGTCAGACACTGATACGCTGCTGGAAGTAGCACTGGAGCCGTCTTTATGGGAAAAAGGAGTAACGTGTATCCGTAACCGTGAGGAGCTGGAAAAGTATATGGACGTTGCATTCCGGGAACGGGAGCAGGGAACGGCTATTCCATTTGTAGTGATCGATAAGGAAACAGGGAAAGTCGCCGGTAGTACCCGTTTTGCGGGCTGGGTGAAAGACCATAAGCGGATAGAGATCGGTTATTCATGGCTTCATCCATCCTACCAGCGTACGGGCCTCAATCGTGCCATGAAGTATGCAATGCTCCAATATGCATTTGAAATAATGGACCTGAACAGGGTGGAGCTGAAAACGGATGAGCGCAACACCAAATCGAGGAATGCCATGCTGGCCATTGGTTGCAAGGAAGAAGGCATCCTGCGCCATCATATGATCACCTGGACGGGCTGGTTACGGAATTCCGTATTCTACAGCATATTGAAGGAAGAATGGCCGGATATCAGGGAGCGGATCTTCGGGAAATATGATTTTTAAATTATTCACAGATGAAACTTTGGCAGAAAGATAAAACAGCATTGGCGGCGGTAGAGCAGTTCACCGTGGGCCGCGACCGGGAGATGGATGCCTATCTTGCACCATTTGATGTGCAAGGCTCACTGGCGCACATCACCATGCTGGCATCCGTGGGATTGCTGGAGAAAGAGGACCTTACCGCGCTGCAAAAAGAATTGAAAAACATCTATCACGAAATACAGGAAGGGAATTTTAAACTGGAGGATGGTGTGGAGGATATCCACTCACAGGTGGAGCTATTACTCACCCGCCGCCTGGGAGAGTCCGGGAAGAAGATCCACAGCGGCCGTTCACGCAACGACCAGGTTTTGGTGGATCTGAAGTTGTTCCTTCGCAGTGAACTGGAATCCATCGTGAAGGAAACGGCATCCCTTTTTGAATTGCTGCAAACGCAAAGCGAAGCCTATAAAGATAAATTACTGCCCGGCTATACACATCTCCAGATCGCCATGCCCTCTTCTTTCGGATTGTGGTTTGGCGCTTATGCGGAAAGCCTGGTGGACGATCTTATTATGTTGCAGGGCGCTTATAAGGTGGTGAATAAGAATCCTCTTGGTTCCGCCGCGGGCTACGGCTCCTCCTTCCCGCTGAACAGGGAAATGACCACCCGGCTGCTGGGCTTTGAATCGTTGCACTACAATGTAGTCTATGCGCAGATGGGGCGTGGTAAAACGGAAAAGTTGGTAGCCTTTGCCCTGGCCGGCATTGCGGCTACGCTTTCCAAAATGGCCATGGACGCCTGTTTGTTCATGAACCAGAATTTCGGCTTTATCAGCTTTCCGGATGAACTGACCACCGGTTCCAGCATCATGCCGCATAAAAAGAACCCGGACGTATGGGAGCTGATCCGCTCACATTGCAACAAATTACAGGCGCTCCCCAATGAGATCGCGATGATGACCGTGAATCTGCCATCCGGTTACCACCGGGACCTGCAACTGCTGAAAGAGAATCTCTTCCCCGCATTTGAAACGCTGCGCAGCTGCATCCGCATGAGCAAACTGATGCTGGAGAATATCCGCATCAAGGATAACATCCTCGAGGACGAAAAATATCAATACCTCTTCAGCGTGGAAGTAGTGAACAGGCTGGTGCTGGAAGGAATCCCCTTCCGCGAGGCTTACAAGCAGGTAGGACTGGACATCGAACAGGGGCGTTTTAAACCTGATACCGAATTACATCATACCCACGAAGGCAGTATCGGCAACCTTTGTAATAAGACAGTGAAGGAACAGATGGAGGCGGTGCTGAAAGGGTTTCCCTTCGGGAAGGTACACGAGGCTATTGAGGCATTGGTGAAGTGAGGGCGTTAACGGGAATCGAATTACTTTGGGCCATTTCAATGGCATGATTCAGCTTTTCAACCAGCAATTCCTTGGGAGGGAGCTGTGTCATGTATTCCGCTACGCGGAGATGCCCCTTGTTGAGCTCCAGCAACTCGATCTGCTCTTGTTTCTTTTCGCTGCATAAGATCAGTCCAATAGGATTTTCTTCTCCTTCTCTTCGTTCATATTTGTCCAGCCATCGGAGATACAACTCCATCTGACCTTTATAGGCAGCTTTGAATTTGCCCAGCTTCAGATCTATCGCAACCAGTCTTCTCAGGCCACGATGGTAAAAGAGCAGATCGATTTTAAAGTCCTCATTATCAATAATGATCCTTTTCTGTCTCGCCAGGAAGGCGAAATCTGTACCAAGCTCGATGATGAATTGTTGCAGCTGCCGGACAATAGCTGATTCCATGTCCTGCTCATTATAAGTGTCCTGCAAACCAAGGAAATCAAGCACATACGGATCACGGAAAACGAGGTCGTGAGAAACCGTTCCGGCTGTTTTGAGCAGGTCGAGTTCTTTTTTGATCAGCTCCTCTGGTCTTTTGGAAAGAGCTGTTCGCTCATACAGCATACTCTCCATTCGCTCTCTCAAAACGCGGATACTCCAGTTTTCTTTCCGGGCCAGTTCCAGGTAATATTCCCGCTTTAGTGGATCTTCAACTGTTATGAGCTCCACAAAGTGACTCCAGCTCAATTGATGCGACAGTGTCGCAATTTTGTGCTCCTCGGGGAAAAGTTGATGGAAGTTGACCATTCGGTTGAGAGCAGACTTTGTAAAGCCTTTTCCATAGGCCATTGTCAATTGTTGCGACACTGTCGCAACAATTTGCTCTCCGTACCGGGCACGTTCATGTTTTAATATTTCAAGCCGGATAGCCTTCCCAATCCTCCAGTAAAGTATCGTGAGTTCGCTGTTGATGGTCAGCGCAAGAAGTTTTTTTCCTTGTTCTATCAGGCAGGAAATATCTTTGAATAATCGTTCGGCTGCAACAGTATGCTTTGCCAGGTTTTTTTGCTGGGTCATCAAACAATTTTGGAAATGAAGAACTTTTCAAAAGAGGTATAACACTTTGCATTTTAATAAAAATAGCGCATACCGGCAATTAAAACTTGTTCGTCACTTCCAGAATCCTGTATCATCACAACCCTATCCTTACCCCCGCCATAAAATTGAATCCTGCCATCGGGAAGTAATTATTCTCCGCTTTCACCACTCCGCCTTCCACGTAACCATACGTATAGCCGTTGGGTTCATATCGTTTGTTGAACACGTTGTTGAGGGAGAGCTGTAAACCCAGTTCGCGGAAGAATTGCTGCGGTACGAGGTAATTGAAGCGCACATTGTTCACGAGGAATGGATCGAGGCTTCGCCGGCTGTCGGAACTGTTATCGAGGAACTGGCGGCTCACGTATTTGCCCAGCCAGTCGACCGTAAGGCCCGCTATAGGCTTATAGGTAATCGTATATCCTCCCACGATCTCCGGGGAGAAAGAAATATCTGCCTCTTTGTGTGTCACCGGCTTTTGCCCGCCATTATCCCAGTCATCCAGGTACTCGGTGTAATCGGAGAGACGGTTGCGGCTCCATGTAATGTTACCCGCCAGGGTAAGCCGGGAGAGCAGGTTGTAATGCCCGTCCAGCTCAATCCCCAGGCGGTAGCTTTTCGGGATATTGGTTCTGGTATATGCACCTACATCGTTGATCCTGCCGGTAAGCACCAGTTGGTTTCGGTAATTCATGTAATAAACATTCGCCTGCAGGCCGCCCCTGCGCCCGTTCAACACGTACCCGGCTTCCAGGTTCCGTAGTGTTTCCGGCTTGGGCATCTGCTGTACGCCCGCTTCAAAGTCGTCCCGGTTGGGCTCTTTATTACCCACGGCATAAGACGCATACACATGTTGCCGGTCGTTCAGCCGGAAAGTAAGGCCGCCTTTGGGATTGAAGAAGTCATAACGGTTATGCGGCTTCAGGTCCGGGTTATTGCGGAAACCATTCAACGCATAATCGACATGCCGGTATTGTACATCGGCAAATATTTTAAGTTTATCCGTTACCGTTAGCTCCCCCTTCCAGTAGATATTCGCATCTGTTTTGAGCGCATCGAGCTTATACCAGCGATAATCCTTGTCGAAACCGCCTTTGTCCGCCCAGATGACTTTTCCATAGTGGTTGCCTTCGTAGCGGTTCCAGCCGCCTCCTGCACTCCAGTTGAGTTTGCCGGCTTCATGATTCAGGGAAAAGATAGCGCCGTAGAAGTAATTGTCCAGCCACAGCTGCCGGATAAGGTCGGTGATGTGAAGGGTGTCCCCGTTGTACACCGGTTCCTTCACCCCATAGTCTTTGTACGCCTGCTTTTTCTTATAGTTCTCGTAATAGCCGCGGCCACGGGTGTAATGCAGGGCGATGTTGAAGTTAAGACGATTGTTGATGGAATGATTGAAGAACAGCTGGTAGTGATCCTGTTGATAATTGTCTGTTTCGTTATCGTAAGGGGTGCCGGGCTTTTCCGTGCCGCTGGGATTATAAGTCCTGTTGGTATCGAGTGTGGCTTTGGTAATGCCGTTCCAGGCCTGGTAGGTTTTTTCCTTGCCGGAAAAAACATTCAGCCGGATGGCTGTTTTTTTGGAGATATAGGCCGCCGAAGTATAGAAGGAGCGGAGATCAGAGAAAGCCCGGTCGATGTATCCGCTGGAGGATATTTTGGACAACCTGGCGTTGATTGTGAAATGACCGTTGATCAATCCGGAACCCGCTTTTACGGTATGTTTCCAGGTGTTGAAGGATCCATAGCTGTTGTCGATATCCCCATAAGGTTTGTCGTTGAACTGATTGGTGGCGAGATTCAGTGTAGCGCCAAAAGCGCCGGCTCCGTTGGTGGAAGTGCCCACACCGCGTTGCAGCTGGATGCTGCTGACGGAAGAGGCGAAATCCGGCATGTTCACAAAGAAAGTCCCCTGTGATTCTGCATCGTTGATGGGGATGCCATTCACCGTAACGTTGATACGGGTGATGTCTGTTCCGCGTACGCGTAGTCCGGTGTATCCTACGCCTGCTCCCGCATCGGAACTGGTGACTACGGATGGCAGCTGGTTCAGCAGCAGGGGAAGGTCCTGGCCGAGGTTCTGTTTTTCGATATCTTCCTTATTCAGTTCCGACTTAGTGAACGGTGCGTTTTTGCCTGCACGGAGACTGGTGATTTCCACGGGTTTCACGAACAGGCCCGTCTCCTCGAGGCTAAAATCCAACGCCGTCTCCCGGGCACTGATCTTTACCGTATGCTGCAGGCTTGTGTAACCCAGAAAGCTTACCTGCACGGTATAGGTACTGTTACCGGGAACTGCGACGCGGTATTGTCCTCTCACATCCGCATAAGTACTGGCGCCATGGAGAACGGTCACGGTCGCTCCTTCCAGCGGCTGTCCGGAATTTTTATCCCGCACACTTCCGGTGATCACTGTCTGCGCCTGCACAAGCACAGGCATGCAGAACAGCACGAAAAACAACATCTTTTTCATCTGTTTGTGTTTTATCAATATCTCAATATGTTCGACGCCCGGGAATACCGGTGTAACAGTCTGTTTACCGCGACTGTTCAACTATCGGAATAAGAGGTAAGGAGTATTTCGCTTACCTTTCCTAACCAGCATTACCTGGTCCAGGTTCAACGGGTTTGATCTCAGCCTGATAGTAAGGCACCCCGAGGTGAAAAAAGGTGGCGGCGTACGTGGCCGCTCATCCGAGTTTCTGTTGCAAAGGTAGACAGCCGCATGGAAAAAAGCGCAAAAAATTTTTTGCGCAGGAATTTTATGTATCTTCAGTATGTTAATCCAACACTTCCGTTTTCATCAGCGATCACAAATTGAATTTTTATTTGTTAACCAAACAATCGTTTATCAATGATCAAACTTCAAATCATCGGCCATCTCGGCAAAAATGCCGTGCAACAGACCGTGAACGGGAAATCCGTACTCAACTTCACCGTAGCACACAACGAGCGCTTCAAAGATGCAAAAGGTGTGCAGCAGGAGCGTACCACCTGGGCGGATTGCGCCATGTGGGCGCCCAACTCCGTAGGGCCGTTCCTGTTACAAGGCACTTATGTGTTTGTGGAAGGCACGCCGTTCGTAGAGCTCTACCGGAATAGCGATGGTGCGCCGGCCGTATCCCTGAAGCTCCGCGTCACCAGTCTGAAACTGCTGGCCGGAGGATACAAAGGTGGTGGAGAGTCATCGGAGAATGTGGCCGTGACGGCGGAACAACCTGCTGATGAACTACCGTTCTGAACAGTGCACGCAGTAGCGCGGAAATAATTATCGACCCCCTGAAATGCTTTGCAGGCATTGTTTTTCAAGCAGATACCCACTTCTTTTTCGATAAAAAAATGAAAAAGATTTGGTAGCGTGGAAAATTACCTTACCTTTGCACCCACATTGCGAGGTAGAGCAGAGGTAGCTCGTCGGGCTCATAACCCGAAGGTCAGGGGTTCGAATCCTCTCCTCGCTACAAAGCGTGAAAAGAAGGAAATCCCTTCTCACTTCTAACACATTAAAAGCCGAAGCTAATTCGGCTTTTTTTATTTGGTTAAATTGCATCCGTGGCAGAAAAACAACATACACACCGTGCCGGGTTTGTGAACATCTTCGGGAAACCGAATGCCGGTAAAAGCACGCTGCTCAACGCATTGTTGGGCGAGAAGCTGGCGATCGTGTCTCCCAAAGTGCAAACCACCCGCCACCGCATCACAGGCATTCTCACGGAACCGGGCTACCAGGTGGTGTTTTCGGATACACCGGGTATTATTGACCCGAAGTACAAGCTGCATGAAAAAATGATGGGTGCCGTACGTTCCGCGCTGGAAGATGCGGATGTGGCGCTGTTACTCATGGATGCAAGAGACAACACAGAAGAATGCCTGGCGCTGTTCGATTCCCTGAAGCTGAAAGCCAACGCGTTACTGGTGGTAAACAAAATGGACACGCTGGAGAAACCTGCGCTGGAAGAACTGCTGGAACGTTGTAAAGCCTGGGGGAAAGCGAAAGCAATAGTCCCCGTTTCCGCTTTGCAGAAAAAAGGCCTGAATGTGTTGATGCAACAGATCATCGCCCTGCTGCCGGAAAGCGAGCCCTTCTATCCGGAAGATACGCTGACGGACAGGTCCACCCGCTTCTTCGTGGCAGAACTGATCCGTGAACAGATCTTTCACCTTTTCGAAGAAGAAATACCCTACCATACGGCTGTGGTAGTTACGCAGTTCCAGGAAAAACACACACTCACCAAAATATCCGCGGATATCGTGGTGACCCGCGAAACGCAGAAAGGGATCATCCTCGGTGAAAGAGGGAAATCCATCCGCGAGATCGGCTCCCGTGCGCGGCAGGACATCGAAAAGTTCCTGGACCGCAAAGTGTTCCTCGAACTGCATGTGAAAGTGCGCGATAAGTGGCGGGATAATGATACGTACCTGCGGGAATACGGATTGATTTAAGAATAACTAAAAATAACATCAAATGCCTGGTTTTACAGTAGCAATTGTGGGGCGCCCGAACGTAGGCAAATCTACTCTGTTCAACCGTTTGCTCGAGCAACGGAAGGCCATTGTAGACGATGTGAGCGGCGTTACCCGCGACCGGCAATACGGAATTGCCGACTGGAATGGGAAAACCTTCAACGTGATCGATACAGGCGGATTTGTGGCGAAAAGCGATGATGTGTTCGAACGCGAGATCCGCAAACAGGTGAAAGTGGCCATGGAAGAAGCCAACCTGCTGATCTTCATGTGCGATGTAACGACCGGTATCACTGATCTGGATGCGGATGTGGCGGACCTGCTGCGTCGCTCCAGCAAACCCGTGTACCTGGTCGTGAATAAAGTAGATAATCACGAACGTCAGCTGGAGGCCGCAGAATTTTACAGCCTGGGCTTCGAGCATATTTTCTTCCTCTCCTCCATGAGCGGAAGCGGAACGGGGGAGTTGCTGGACCAGGTGGCGGCGCAGATACCGGAAGATGAGCAGGCCACGCCGGGGGAGAACAATATTCCCAAGATTGCCATTATCGGGCAGCCTAATGTTGGCAAGTCCTCCCTCCTGAATGCATTGATCGGGGAGGAGCGTAACATCGTTTCCGATATTGCCGGTACTACGAGAGACACCATTCACACGCATTATAAACTCTTTCAGAAAGACTTCATCCTCATCGATACCGCTGGTATCCGCCGGAAAAGCAAGGTGCATGAGGATCTGGAGTTCTATTCCGTGATCCGCGCCATCAAAGCGCTGGACGAGGCGGATATCTGCCTGTTGCTGCTGGACGCGGAAAAAGGGATTACCGCGCAGGACCTGAGCATTTTCAGTCTGGCCGCCCGCAAAGGTAAGGGCATCGTCATACTGGTCAATAAGTGGGATCTGGTGGAGAAAGAGACCAATACGGCACGTGATTACGAGAAGGAACTGAAACAACGTCTCGCACCGTTCACGGATGTGCCTATTATTTTCGGCTCCGTGATCGAAAAGCAGCGAATATTCAAGGCTGTGGAAACGGCACTGGAAGTGTATGAGAACCGGCAGCGCAAAGTAGCTACTTCCCAACTGAACGAGGTGATGCTGAAAGCCATCGACGCTTTCCGCCCGCCGGTGGTACGGGGTACGGCTATCAAGATCAAGTACGTGACCCAGCTGCCCACACAAACACCGGCATTCGCCTTTTTCGCCAATTTGCCGGATGATATCAAAACACCTTACAGGAATTACCTGGAGAATAAATTGCGGGAAAACTTCAATTTTCAGGGAGTTCCGGTCAGAATTTTCTTCCGGAAGAAATGAACCCGGACTGAAGTATGAAAATTTTTTTTGTATAAAAGGAATTTCACATAACTTTGCGCCGATTTAAAAAATTAAAATCAAATGAAAAAATTATTCGTATTAGCTATCGCTACCGGTATGTTCGTAGCTTGCAACAACAGCTCTTCCAAAACTACCGATTCTACGACTGTTACTAAAGACAGCAACACGCTGAACCAGGCTCCGGCTCCGGATTCTTCCGTTCACGTAGCTGGTGACTCCACTGTAAAAGTTGCTGGTGACTCTGCCGCTGCTCACGCTGACAGCACTCACAAACACTAATATCCTTTTGCAAAAGTATATGGGTCCTTCCGGTGAAAATCGGAAGGACTTTTTTTTGGCATAGCAATTGTCATTTACGCGATATCACTCAATCTTCAGAACCATGCGGAAATTCCTGATCATCCTGCTCTTCCTGGGCGGCACCTGTATTGCCGCCATTGCACAACAGCATAACAACCGGTTCACTTTTCCCGGGACCAACCTGAAAAGTCTGGCTGTTTTATCACAACAGCAGCGGGACAGCCTCCTGACTGCCTTTTCAAAATTTGACGCCACTAAAATAGAGCTCAATGGGGTGGAACTCTCCCAATCCCTGCAAAAGCAGTTCAGGTCGGTGCTCACAGATATGATGGAAGTAGTGAAGAATGTGATCAAAGACCCCTCCACCCTCGGCGACATGGAAAAGAAAATGGCCTCCCTGACCGGCAAAATGAATACACTCAATGAAAAAGTAAGCCGGGAAATGGAACTGAAAGACCTGGAAGAGGAATATAACCGCAGCTGTGAGGAACGGAAAAAGGATTTCGAGGGAAGAACATATAACAGTCCCCGGGAAAAGAAAACCGCCAGAAGAGAGCTGGCACAGGAACTCCGGGATCTGAAACGGGATTATGAAGATGACCGGGCGAGGTTGAGAAGAGGAGAGGAAGGTTGAGTTCAATCATGCTATATATCAAAAAGGCAAACAGTGGATCGCTGTTTGCCTTTTTATTATTATTTCATCTTCTTCAGTTCCTCTACTGCCCGCTGTATCACCGGATCGCTGCCATTGCTGACGAGGTAGAACCCTTCGCTTCGCCAGAGCTGCCTTGCAAAGAGGGCTTTCAGACGCGTTTTGATCTCTTCTTCATCTTTTGCATTCATCTTGCTCATGTCAATACCGTTGTTAACGGCATGCAACCTGAAAGTATTGACCAGCGCATTATCTACCGTGAATTGCCTGTTGAATGTGCCCGGATCCTTATACTGCCTGAATGCATCGGCATGGGAAGTATAATAGGAATAAACAAAATCCCCGAACGCATTCTTTGTGTACAGGTTGGTGAGCAGGTTGGAATAGCGGGTGGTATCAAAGGGTACGAAGATGTCAGGCATAATGCCGCCACCGCCGTAAACAACCTTTCCTGCGGCTGTTTTATATTTCATGGACGTATCCACGGGATGGATGCTGTCCCGGTTCAGGAACTCGCCATGGGTGTAGCGGTTGGCAATATCTTCGTCGTACGCCTCACGGCCGTTTTGGTAGCTCTTCTGGATGCTTCTGCCGGAGGGAAGATAATAGCGGGCGATGGTGAGTCTTAAAGTGCCGCCGTTGTTCAGGTCAAACGGTTCCTGCACAAGCCCTTTCCCGAAGCTCCGCCGGCCAATGATCTCTCCACGGTCCCAGTCCTGCACCGCGCCGGCCAGTACTTCGCTGGCGGAAGCGGTTCCCTCGTCCGTCAGTATCGTCAATGCCCCTTTCTCAAATATGCCGGGGCGACTGCATTTATAGTCCTGCCGCGGATAGCTTTTACCCTGCGTGTACGCGATCAGCTTATTCCCATCCAGCAGTTCATCCGCAATACGGGTAGCCGCATCCAGCAAACCGCCTCCATTCTGCCGCAGGTCGATCACCAGTTTCTCCATTCCCTGTTTCTGCAGCTTGCGCACAGCTTCCATGAATTCCGTATATGTGGTGGCGGCGAACTTGCTGATCTTGATATAACCGATGCCGGGCGCGGTCATGTAGCTGGCATCGATACTGTACAGGGGAATGATCCCTCTTTTGATGGTCACATCCAGTTGCCGGTTGCCACGGAGCAGGGTGGCTTTAACGGTGGAGTTACGTGGCCCCCTCAGCAGCTTGCGTATCCGGTCGTTGGTAATGCCCTTGCCCGCCACTTTAACGCTGTCATTCACCCGCAGTATCTTGTCCCCGGTCAATACCCCCGCGGCATCGGAAGGACCGCCGGATACCACGTTGAGGATGTTCACGGTATCACGGATGATATTGAACTCCACGCCGATGCCCTCGAAATTTCCGTCGAGATCCTCATTCACCGCCTGTACATTGGCCGGCGGAATATAGATGGAATGCGGATCGAGATGACTGAGCAGACCCTCTATGGCTTCTTCCTGTACATCCCCCATGTTCAGCGTATCCACATACCTGAACTTCAGCAGGTTCATCACCTGTTGCAGAGCTCCCTGTCTGTTGGCAAAAAAAATGGTAGAATCGCTATTGCGTGCGGCCGGCATCTTGTGCCCGAGATACATGCCCAGCGCAAGCACTATGGCAAATAACAAAGGCAAGAATACTTTTAACTTCCTGTTCTCCGACATATGAATATTTAAAACGTTGACGGGAAAAACCCTTTTGCTTAACTTGTGACAAAAATAGTGTATTCGTCATCAAAACATCTATATCCATTCTTTAATTTCATAAACGATCGCAAATGTCTTCTAAAGTCAAGCTGGTAGCGGATAGCGGATCAACAAAAACGGAGTGGTGCCTGATGAGCGGTAATACGCGCAAAACCCTTTTCACCCAGGGAATGAGCCCGTATTTCCTCACCAGCGTACAGATCGAAGAACTCATACGAAAGGAATTATTACCACAGCTGGGCGACGCCGTGCCGGACGCCGTGTACTATTACGGCACCGGATGCGGGAACGAGCAGAACGTAAAACTCGTATTCAAAAGTCTGCACGCCGTATGGCCGCATGCGAAGATCGAAGTGAGCCACGACCTGATGGCGGCGGCACGCGGACTCTGCGGCCACGAGAAAGGCGTGGCCAGCATTCTCGGCACCGGTTCCAATTCCTGTTATTACGACGGAAAAGATATCGTCAAGAACAATCCCGGCCTGGGCTTCATCCTCGGAGACGAAGGCAGCGGCGCATTCCTCGGGAAGAAAGTTATCCAGTACTATCTCTACCATACTTTCGACGATGAAATGCGTTTCCGTTTCGAACAGAAGTTCGACATCACGAAAGATCAGATACTGGAGAACGTTTACCGTAAGCCGCTTCCCAACCGCTACCTCGCATCATTCACCCCCTTCCTCGCCGAGAACAGAGGGCATTATATGATCGAGAATATCCTCGAAGACGGCCTCAATGAATTCTTTTTTAACCACCTTTACAAATACAGTGAAAGCTGGACGGTACCGCTGCATTTCGCAGGAAGCGTTGCCTGGCATTTCCGTGATATCCTGGAAGAATTGTGCCACCTGTATGAATTACAGCTGGGCCGGATATTGAAGAACCCCATGGACGGGCTTACAGTGTTTCACGAAGAAGACTAAGAACAGACCCTCGTATGACCTTTACAAGAATTACAGAACAAGCCAGCCATTACCGGCACCTGGAAAAAATGAGCATCCAGGAAGTGCTGACCAATATTAACCGGGAAGATCAAACCGTTCCCGGAGCCGTGGAGAAAGCTATTCCGCAGATCAGTCGCCTTACCGCCGCCATCGCAGATAAAATGCTGGCCGGGGGAAGGCTTTTTTACATGGGCGCAGGTACCAGCGGACGCCTGGGCATATTGGACGCTTCCGAATGCCCGCCTACGTACGGGGTTCCGCAGGGACTGGTAGTAGGGTTGATAGCGGGAGGGGATTCCGCTATCCGCCGGGCGGTGGAAAATGCGGAAGATGATGTGGACCAGGGGTGGAGGGATCTTCAGCAATGGAACATCAGCGACAAGGATGTGGTGATCGGCATCGCAGCCAGCGGCACCACGCCTTATGTGATCGGCGCGCTGAAAGCCTGCCAGGCACACGGGATCATCACCGGCAGCATCAGCTGCAATCCCGGTTCCCCCGTATCCGAACATGCGGATTACCCGGTGGAAGTGGTGGTAGGCCCCGAGTTCGTGACCGGCAGCACCCGCATGAAAAGCGGTACCGCACAAAAACTCGTGCTGAACATGATCTCTACCACCGTCATGATCCAGCTGGGCAGGGTAGAGGATAACAAGATGGTGAATATGCAGCTGAGTAATGAAAAGCTGGTAGATCGTGGTGTGAAGATGGTGATGGAACAGTTGCAGATGACGGATTATGCCGCGGCCAAAGAGCTGCTGCTGGAGTTTGGCAGCGTGAAGAGAGCCGTGGAAAGCAGGAAATAAAAAAAATCCTAAATTGCTTTCCATAAGCATATTCTGATCATGCACGACATAGAACCATTCTATAACTGGCGGCATCTGTACACTGCGGAGGAAGACGAGCAATCGCCGTTCTATGGACGTGAGTATAGTGAGTTCGAGTATACCAATACCGTTTACAATTATTACATCCATCCGCAATGGGATGATTTCGGGGCGCCGAACCTCTACATGAAGATCCTCTTTGCGGACTATCAGTTCAATTACGCCATCATCGAATTGATCGGCGAATGGAACGATGCCGTGGAGAACAACATCATGACCCTCAAGCGGGATATCATGGATCACCTGATCACGCAAGGGGTCTACAAGTTCATCCTGATCGCTGAAAATGTGCTCAATTTCTATTCTTCGGACGACTGCTATTACGAAGAATGGTGGGACGATATCCGCGATGAAGGCGGATGGATAGTGATCCTGAATACGCCTTTGCAGACCAGGGAAGAGTTTGAACGGGCCCGGCTGGACCATTATGTGCATTTCATGGAAGAGCCGAAATGGCGGACCTTCCTGCCCCAACACCTGTTCAACCTGGTGGATAACTGGATGATGCGCCGCCTTGAATAAGGCTTTTTCGTGATAAATATCATTTGGTTTTAATTTTTCATGTTTTAAATTTGCCCGACATTTCACTTATTTATTCATACTAAAGGAAGCTTAGAACGTATCTTATGAAATGGTCGCAATTCTTTAATACCTCTATCGGTAAAAAATTGCTGGTAGGCGCTACCGGTTTGTTCCTGTGCTCATTCGTGATTGTGCACCTGGCCGGTAATATCGCATTGTTGAAAGAAGACAATGGAGAAGCCTTCAATACTTACGCGGCCTTCATGGGGCATAACGGTCTGATCCAGTTCATCGCCTGGGGGCTGAAGATTGTGATCCTTCTCCATGCTGTAATTGCTATTCAGCTCACTATCCGCAACAGGGCTGCCCGCCCGGTGAAGTATGCCGTTAGGCCGAAGGGGAACACCACCTCTTCCTGGTTCAGCCGCCAGATGGCCATCATGGGCAGCATCCTCTTTATTTTCATTGTGATCCACCTGTCACAGTTCTGGTGGAGCATGCACTTCGGCAACCTTAACACCATATCCTACGACGGTGGCAAGGAGATCGGCAATCTCTATGAGAGCGTTTGGTTCGCTTTCAGGGAATTATGGATCGTGGCGCTGTATGTGATCGGGATGATCGCATTATCGTTCCACCTTGTGCATGGCTTCAAAAGCGCCTGCCAGACCTTTGGCCTGAATCACAAAAAGTACAACGGTATCATCCATTTCATCGGGGTTTGGATTTTCGGTATCCTTATTCCTGTTGGTTTTGCTGCGATCCCCGTTGTTATTTACATTAAACAAATCTGATAAAGCAAGGATATATGTTAAACGCAAAAATTCCTGCCGGCCCGCTGGAAACAAAGTGGAGCAATTATAAAAGCACCGTAAAGCTGGTGAACCCGGCCAACAAACGGAAGCTGGAAGTGATCGTTGTAGGTACCGGTCTTGCCGGCGCCTCCGCCGCTGCTTCACTGGCAGAGCTGGGCTATAAAGTAAAAGCGTTTTGTTTTCAGGATAGTGCCCGCCGTGCGCACAGTATCGCTGCGCAGGGAGGGATCAATGCCGCCAAGAACTACCAGAACGACGGGGATTCCGTTTTCCGTCTCTTCTACGATACCGTAAAAGGTGGCGATTACCGCGCCCGGGAAGGCAACGTTTACCGCCTCGCGGAAGTGAGCGCCGCCATCATTGATCAGTGCGTGGCACAGGGCGTACCTTTCGCCCGTGAATATGGTGGACTGCTCAGCAACCGTTCTTTCGGTGGTACGCAGGTACAGCGTACTTTCTATGCCGCAGGTCAGACTGGCCAGCAGCTCCTGCTCGGTGCTTATTCCGCCCTGCAGCGCCAGGTTGCACTCGGCAACGTTAAAATGTACAGCCGCCATGAAATGCTGGACATCGTGAAAGTAGACGGCAAGGCCCGCGGCATCATTGCCCGCGATCTGGTGAGCGGCAAACTGGAAAGACACTTCGGCCATGCCGTATTGCTTTGCAGCGGCGGTTATGGTAACGTGTTCTTCCTGTCCACCAACGCCATGGGATCCAATGTAACGGCCGCCTGGAAAGCTCACAAACGTGGCGCTTTCTTCGGTAACCCCTGCTTTACACAGATCCACCCCACCTGTATCCCCGTTTCAGGCGATCATCAGAGCAAACTCACCCTGATGTCCGAATCCCTCCGGAACGACGGCCGCATCTGGGTGCCTAAGAAAAAAGACGATAACCGTAAAGCCACCGATATACCCGAAGAAGAAAGGGACTATTACCTGGAAAGAAGGTATCCTGCCTTCGGTAACCTCGTTCCCCGCGACGTAGCTTCCCGCGCTGCTAAGGAAAGATGTGATGAGGGCTATGGTGTGGGCGCCTCCAAAATGGCCGTATATCTCGATTTTGCAGACGCCATCGTGCGTTACGGCAAGATCGAAGCGAGCAAGAAAGGGGACGATCATGCCGTTCAGGAAGAAGTGATCAAACTGGGTAAAGGAGTAGTGGCCGAGAAATACGGGAACCTCTTCGACATGTACGCCAAGATCACCGGCGAAAATCCTTACGAAACCCCGATGCGCATCTACCCCGCGGTGCACTACACCATGGGCGGCCTTTGGGTGGATTACGAGCTAATGACCACCGTACCGGGCCTTTACGCCCTCGGGGAAGCCAATTTCTCCGATCACGGTGCCAACCGCCTCGGCGCTTCCGCACTGATGCAGGGCCTCGCGGACGGATATTTCGTGATCCCTTACACCGTCGGTAACTACCTGGCAGACGAGATCCATACCAAACCCATTCCCCTGGACCACCCCGCATTCGTGGAAACAGAAAAGGGCGTGCAGGAACAGCTCGATAAACTCATGGGCATACAGGGTAAACACTCCGTAGACCATTTCCACAAAGCCCTCGGCAAGATCATGTGGGATAAATGCGGTATGGCGCGGAATGAAAAAGGATTGCAGGAAGCTATCAAAGAAATACAGGTCCTCCGCGCTGAATTCTGGAGAGATGTACGTATCCCCGGCAAACAGCATGAGTTTAATCCCGAACTGGAAAAAGCCGGTCGCGTTGCAGACTTCCTGGAGCTCGGCGAACTGATGTGTATGGACGCACTGCAGAGAAGAGAATCCTGTGGCGGTCACTTCCGCGAGGAATCACAAACGGAAGACGGGGAAGCCAAGCGTGACGACCAGCAATTTTCTTTCGTGGGCGCCTGGGAATACAAAGGTCCCAGCAGCTACGAACTGCATAAGGAAGCGCTGAACTTCGAAGTTGTTCATCCAAGTTCCCGCAGCTACAAATAAGGAATCCGCTTTACCATCACGATTAAGATTTATAATTATGAAGCTCACACTACAAGTTTGGCGCCAGCAGAATTCGCAAGACAAAGGCCGGTTTGAAGCCTACCAGGTTTCAGATGTATCCGAGGACATGTCTTTCCTGGAGATGTTTGATGTGCTGAATGAGCGTTTGATCAACGAAGGCAAAGAACCGATCGCATTTGACCACGATTGCCGTGAAGGTATCTGTGGCATGTGCTCTATGTATATCAACGGCCGTGCACACGGTCCCTGGGAAGAAACCACTACCTGCCAGCTGCACATGCGTGCCTACAACGATGGGGATACCATTGTGGTAGAACCCTGGCGTGCAGCGGCTTTCCCCGTGATCAAAGACCTTACGGTAGACCGTTCCGCTTTTGACCGTATCATGCAGGCCGGTGGATATATTTCCGTGAACACCGGTAATGCAGTGGATGCAAACGCCATCCCCATCGACAAGCACGATGCGGATATGGCTTTTGCTGCTGCGGCCTGTATCGGTTGCGGCGCCTGCGTAGCCGCCTGTAAGAACTCTTCCGCCATGCTGTTCACTTCTGCAAAGGTTTCCCAGCTGGCATTGCTGCCGCAGGGTGGCCCCGAGCGAAAGGAGCGCGCGCTGGATATGGTGGCGCAGATGGATAAGGAAGGATTTGGCAGCTGTACCAACACCGGCGCCTGTGAAGCGGAATGTCCGAAAGGCATTTCTCTCGCGAATATTGCCCGCCTGAACAGAGAATTCATCGCGGCAGGATTTGGCACTGAAGATTGATATAACAGTATTGTGTACATACGATAAGGGCCATCTTTTACGGATGGCCCTTTTTTGTTCCGTTTCATGCAGGTGTATCTTGTAGGCCCGAAGATTATGTATTATCTTGTTTCGAAACCCGATCTCTTTTCTTAAAACTGGAAACATGTCTGATAATTCCCGTAGAAAATTCCTCAAACAGTTAGGAAGCGCTGCGGCGCTTGTAAGCGCAGGCTCCCTCAGCGGCCTCGCTGCAGATCCGGCGCAGCAGCATATCATTCCTGTGAATAAACCTGTCAGCTCCAATGACAAAATTCGTATAGCCGGCATCGGTATGGGCATCATGGGCTTTGGCGATGTGAGCACCGCCATTCGTGTACCGGGCGTTGAACTGGTAGCGGTGGCCGATCTGTATGACGGTCATCTTGAAAAAGCAAAAGCTGTATACGGTAACCAGGTATTCACCACCCGTGATTACCGGGAAATACTGGAACGGAAAGATATAGACGCCGTGATCGTAGCAACGCCGGATCACTGGCATGATACGATCTCCATTGCTGCTATGGAAAAAGGAAAAGCAGTATACTGTGAGAAGCCGATGGTACAACAGATAGAAGAGGGCCATCAGGTGATCGCCGCACAGCAGCGTACGAAAAAAGTATTGCAGGTGGGCAGTCAGCGTGTGAGCAGCGTGGCATTGGCCGAAGCGCGCAAACGTTACCTGGCGGGAGACATCGGCCAGCTGAACTTTGTAGAGGCGAAGATAGACCGGCACAGCGCCCTCGGCGCATGGCAATATTCCATCCCCCCGGATGCCTCGGCCAAAACGATTGACTACGCTACTTTCCTGAAAGATACAGTCAAAGATCCCCGCTCGGCCCCCTTCGATCCCCTCCGCTTCTTCCGCTGGCGCAATTACCAGGCATATGGCACAGGTGTTCCCGGTGATCTCTTCGTGCATCTTATTTCAGGCCTGCACTTTATGATCGGTTCCAAAGGCCCTTCCCGCATTTTCGCCAGCGGCAACCTGGTACAATGGAAAGACGGCAGGGATGTGCCGGATGTGATGACCGCTATTTTCGACTACCCGGCCACCAAAGAGCATCCGGCCTTCCAGATGAACCTCCGCGTGAATTTCGCGGACGGCGGCGGCGGAGGGGAATACACCCGGCTGATCGGTACAGAAGGCGTGCTGGAGCTGGGCTGGAACGATTTCCGGGTGAAGCGGCACAAAGTGCCGGTAGCACCGGGTTACGGAGGATGGGATACATATAACACTTTTACGGAGGCGCAGCAGCAGGCGTTCGTGAAACAATACAATGCAAAGTATACCGCAGCGGACAGGGTGGAGGCGAAGCCGGAGGAGTCCGTGTACCGCGCACCTTCAGGGTATGACGACCGCTATGATCACTTCGTGAATTTCTTTGAAGCGGTCCGCAACGGTAAACCGGTAGTGGAAGATGCTTCCTTTGGATTGCGTGCCGCAGGCCCTGCGCTGGCCGTGAATGCCAGTCATTTTAAGAAGCAAATTATCGAGTGGGATGCGGAGAAGATGCGGATGAAGCCAACCGCATCGCATTAATCGTTATATTTATTATTTATCCTAAACCTGCAATATGATGAAACACACAACTATCCCCTTGCTCGCCGCCGTTACCCTGCTGGCGTGCAATACCACAGAAAAAAAGCAGCCGATGATAAATGTGAAGCCTCCCACTGTGGAGAAGATCAAAAAAGAACTGACCGCGAACGGAGATACCCGTATTGATAACTACTACTGGCTCAATGAACGGGACAATCCAAAAGTGATCGATTACCTCAACGCAGAGAACAAGTACCTCGACACGATGCTGTCCCCCATCAAAGATATGCGCGAGAAGCTCTACGAGGAAATGAAAGGACGTATCAAGGAGAAAGATGAAAGCGTACCATATTTCGAGAATGGCTATCTCTATTATACCCGTTTTGAAGAAGGAAAAGAATACCCGATCTATTGCCGCAAAAAGGGCAGCGACTCCTCGCCCGAAGAAGTACTGCTGAACGTGAACGACCTCGCCAAAGGGCATGCCTACTTCCAGGCTACCGGCCTCAACGTGAGCGAGGACAATAAACTCCTGGCCTACGGGGTAGATACCGTCAGCCGCCGCAAATACACTATTTACGTCAAGAACCTCGAAACAGGTGAACTGCTGAAAGACGTGATCACCAACACTATCGGTGGTTCCACCTGGGCCAACGATAACAAAACACTCTTCTATACCCGGAAGAATGAAAACACCCTTCGCTCCGAACGCATCCTGAAACACAAACTGGGTGAAGATGCGAAAGCGGATAAGGAAATTTTCTTCGAAAAGGATGAAACGTACAACACATACGTATACAAAACCAAATCCCGGAAGTTCCTCGTGATCGGCAGCGGCAGCACCCTTTCCTCCGAATACCGGATCCTGGACGCAGATACGCCGGACGGCACTTTCCGCGTGTTCCATCCGAGGGAAAAGGATATGTTGTACGATATCGATCATCGTGGCGATAAGTTCTATATTGTCACCAACTGGGAAGCAAAGAATTTCCGGTTGATGGAATCTCCGCTGGACAAGACTTCCCGGGAGAACTGGAAAGAAGTGATCGCACACCGCCCGGATGTATTGCTCTCCGGCATCGATGTGTTCACCGATTATCTTGTGCTCAGCGAAAGGAAGAACGGTCTCTCCCAGATCCGTATCATCAACACCACCAATAAACAGGAACATTACCTGGATTTCGGCGAACCGGCTTACGTGGCGTCTGTTTCCGTGAACCCGGAAATGAATACCAAAGTATTGCGCTATGCCTATACTTCGCTCACAACGCCTAATTCCACGTACGACTACAACATGGAAACGAAGCAGAAGGAGTTGAAGAAACAACAGGAAGTGGTAGGCGGATACGATCCGAAGAACTATGTGACCGAACGCCTGATGGCAAAGGTCACAGACGGCACGCTGGTGCCCATTTCGCTCGTGTACAGGAAAGGCTTCGAGAAGAATGGCAAACAACCGCTGCTGCTCTATGGCTACGGTTCTTACGGCAACTCTACGGAACCCACCTTCTCGTCTAACCGCATCAGCCTCCTCGACCGCGGGTTCTGCTATGCCATCGCGCATATCCGCGGGGGACAGGAAATGGGCCGGCAATGGTATGAAGATGGAAAGATGTTCAAGAAGAAAAATACATTCACCGACTTTATCGATTGTGCAGACTACCTGATCGCGCAAAAATATACCAGCAAAGAACATCTTTACGCCATGGGTGGCAGCGCCGGCGGATTGCTGATGGGTGCCGTAGTGAACATGCGTCCCGATCTCTGGAAAGGAGTGGTGGCTGGCGTGCCTTTCGTGGATGTGGTGACCACTATGCTGGATGAGAGCATTCCGCTGACCACCGGTGAGTTTGATGAGTGGGGGAATCCCAAGAACAAGGATTCTTACGAATACATGAAATCCTATTCCCCCTACGACAACGTTACCGCAAAAGCCTATCCCAATATGCTCGTCACCACCGGCCTGCACGATTCTCAGGTGCAATACTTTGAGCCTGCGAAATGGGTGGCGAAATTGCGGGAGTTGAAAACAGATAACAACCTCCTGCTGCTCAAAACCAATATGGAAGCCGGCCACGGCGGTGCTTCCGGCAGGTTCAAAGCAATAAAGGATGTAGCCTTGCAGTACGGGTTCTTCCTGTACCTGGAAGGGATCAATAAATAATCCTCACCGAATCTGGTCATAAAAAAGGAGCGCATCGCGCTCCTTTTTTATGATGGTTGATAGCCAAATATGGCTATACTGCTTTTGAGCCCGGCGGTTTATTTTTACCATGCTAAAGTGAAGCTCATGAAGTATCTGTCTACACTACTCGTTTTGCTGATGATCAGCTATGCGCTTTCCGCGCAGCACCCTGATGGCAAGATCGTATCTCCGCCCTGTTCGAATAATTGTAATGACGTCGGTGTGTTTTACGATCGTAATGCCAGCGGGGATAACTATGTGATCAGGAACTTGTCGGAGAAAACGATCATCGGGATGGTGATCTATGCCAGCAACGGCATGCTTTACTCCACCGGCCTGGAGCTACAGCCTAAATCAAAGGGAGGCTGGTCGGAATTGGATAAGACGATCGTGCCCAATGAATTTGCGAAAGATTTTTTCAGGATTGTACTGGTGGAGAAACAACTGGGAGAATCCTATAAATCGCCCTGTGTCTGTGATTTCCAGGAACTCTGCCGTTTGATGAGGATGGAAGCCTGTACGACAAAAGGATGTAAGCCACAGCACGAGGAAATAGCCCGTGCGCAGAAACCCAATTGCAAAGGACATAGCATTGCGCAATATCAAAGCAGGATTATCAACCAGGCGGGAAAAGAAACCAAAACGGCAACAGCCGCAAATAACCCGGTTAACAGCCAGCCGGGTCCCAATGCAAATCAAACCGATGCCATGGCGCAGTTACAGCGCACTAAAACATATGCGGAGAGCCAGATCGGAGCAGGGCCGAAACAAAGCGTTGACCAAAGCATCCGGGATTTTGGCGCAGCACTGCAAAGTTATACGGCTTCAAGGGAGCGGGACAGGGAGCGCAGGGAGAACTTCCGGGAAGCCCGCACGCAAGAGGCTTATGAGTACATAAAGTGCCTGACGGATAAGTATATGGATGAAAATTTCGTGTCCGTTTTTAAACAAGTGTCATGCGATTATGCACGGCCTTCCAACGGCAACAAAACAGATTGGGGAGAGATGAAGGGGAAGATCGATTCTGTGATTTATTATTACGATCACAAGGAATACCAGCGAGGTACCCGGGTGATCAGCAACGAAGCATTCAGGCAAAGGATGAAGGAAAGCGATGCCGGGTCGTTCCTCTTTAAAACATTAAATGCAGGTAGAATTGTTCCTGATATAGAAGGACTATTCGTTTTTACCTCCTATATGCGGCTTTACGATTTTGATCATAAAGAGAAACAACAATTCCTGAAACGGTTGGCGAAGAGCAGATCCAGCTACACGGAACTGCTGGGAGCGGGCATCAGCGCATTGTTCCATAAACACGATACAGTTTTTGCTTCTTATTGTTTCAAGGAGCTGCTTTCCTATAAATGCCCGAAGTACTTTTTTAAAAGCGCCTCCCTGTTTCAGGGATTGATCAAAAAAAGCCAGGCAATTGCCTCACGGGACACTGCCGCGCTGGTAGAAGCTTATCTTTACCTGGATGACGCGTACAACATAACCCGCCAGCAATTCATGGAGGCAGGAACTTCCTTTTCATCCGGCAATTTGCAGGGCTTGTTCATTTACCCGGAATACAATCGTTTACTGCAACTGGCCATCATGGAAGAAATGGCGCATTGCCTCGATTGGGAATACACGTTGGGCGGCGATAAAAAGGCGATATGGGTAGCTAAAGACTATTTCCTGGATTTCTTTGACACAACTAAATAGCAGGCTTTATCTTCTTCAACCTTAACCCCACTGATACCAGGAACACCCCGAAGAACAGCGCATAAATCCCTAACCACCACGCTATTACCACTACTCCGGCAATCGGCTGGGCAATCAGTAATATCCCGAAGATCACCGAGAACACCCCCGCGATCGCCAGCATCCACTCATTCGTGATCTCTTTCCGCAGCCGGATAGCAAGGATGATCTCCAGTATACCCGTGACCACCGCCCATATTGCTATGAGAGTGACGAGAAAAACGGCTGTAATAGCAGGCATGAACAAGGCAACCATGCCCGCAGCCATACCCAGCAACCCTTCCAGCACCAATACCCACCAATGGCTGTCCTTTTTAAGGACCTGGAACCCGTATACGAGCGTAAAAAGCCCGTCCACAAAGAGATAGGCGCCAAGGAACACGACGAGGACGGAGAGGGTAATGGCAGGCCAGATGAAGGCCAGCAGGGCAAAGATCACGGCCATCACGCCGCGGAGCACGAACAGCCACCAGTATTTGGCAAGATGATGTATCATAAAAGGGTTTTTGGTTGTAATTGATAACGCTACATATCGGAAAATTGTTCAATAAGGTTGAAAGCCTATATGAAAGGAAACAACGAAATATCCGGGTTATTTCATAACTTTGCGGCTTCAAAATTTCAACAGCCAGCAATGATCAGTGTTAAAAATGTCACGCTTTCTTTCGGCAAAAGAGTACTGTTCGATGAAGTAAACCTGAACTTCACCAAAGGGAACTGCTATGGCGTTATCGGCGCCAACGGTGCAGGTAAATCCACTTTCCTGAAGATACTTTCCGGTGAAATTGAACCGAACAAAGGCACGGTGGAGATCACCCCCGGCGAACGGATGTCCGTACTGAAACAGAACCACTATGAGTTCGATGAGATGACGGTGCTGAACACCGTGCTGATGGGTAATAAAAAGCTCTGGGAGATCGCGCACGAACGGGATGCCATATATGCAAAAGAAGATTTTACGGAAGAGGACGGTATGCGCGCAGGAGAACTGGAAGCGGAATACGGCGAAATGGGCGGATACACGGCTGAAAGCGATGCCGGTGTGCTGCTGGGAGATCTCGGTGTGAAGGAAGACCTGCATGCTACGCTGATGAAAGACCTGAGCGGTGCGCTCAAAGTGCGCGTATTGCTGGCACAGGCACTGTTCGGTAACCCGGATATCCTGCTGCTGGATGAGCCTACCAACCACCTGGATGTGGAAACCATCGGCTGGCTGGAGAACTTCCTGGCAGATTATGAAAATATTGTGATCGTTGTGAGCCACGACCGTCACTTCCTCGATGCCGTGTGTACGCACGTGGCGGACGTAGACCGTACCAAGATCAAGATCTTCACCGGTAACTACTCCTTCTGGTACGAATCCAGCCAGTTGATCGCAAGGCAGATCAGCGACAAGAATAAGAAGATGGAAGAGAAGCGGAAAGACCTGCTGGACTTCATTGCGCGTTTCAGCGCCAATGCTTCCAAATCCAAGCAGGCAACCTCCCGTAAGAAAGCCCTCGAGAAGCTGGTGATCGAAGACATCGAGCCTTCCAGCCGCAAATACCCCGGCATCATCTTCAAACAACTCCGCGAAGTAGGGAATCAGATACTGAACGTCGAAAAACTGGAGAAGAGCGTGGATGGCCGCAAACTTTTCAGCGATGTAACCTTCTCCGTGAACAAGGGCGATAAGATCGCGTTCCTTTCCAAGGACCACCTGGCCCTGAGCACCTTCTTCGATATCATTAACGGTGATCAACAGGCGGATAGCGGTAAACTCGAATGGGGAACCACCATCACCAAAGCATACCTCCCTGATGATAACGCGGAATTTTTCACCGGAGATTATAATCTCATGGACTGGCTGCGGCAGTTTGTACCACCGCACGTAACGGATGTGGACGAACCCTTCCTCCGCGGATTCCTCGGAAAGATGCTCTTCAGCGGCGACGAGATCATGAAGAAAACTTCCGTGCTCAGCGGTGGTGAGAAAGTGCGCTGCATGATCTCCCGGATGATGTTGCAGGATCCCAACGTAGTGATCCTCGATGAACCGACCAACCACCTTGACCTGGAATCCATCCAGTCCTTCAACGAAAGCACAAAAGACTTTAAAGGCATCGTGCTCTTCACCACGCATGACCATACCTTCATGCAATCCGTGGCCAATCGCATCATCGAGATCACGCCCGGTGGCATTATCGACCGCCTCACCACATTTGATGAGTACCTGGAAGATGAGCGCGTAAAGGCGCTGCGGACGGAGATGTACGGAGAAGAAGTAACAGCATAACAGCTAACATAAAATGAAAGAGCGCAGTAGTCACTGCGCTCTTTTTTATTGGGTACTTTTTTGGGTATTATCCGCTCGTGTGAGCGTATCAGAGGTATTCTTCAATCACTTTCATTTTGATCTTGTCCAGCGGTTTGGTGATATAAGCCATCAGCTCCGGCGTACGCTTTACTTTCTCCATATCCTGTATGTTCATCGAAGAAGAACACATAATGATCGGTACCGGCTGCCCCAAACGGCTCTTGATCCCACGAAAAGCTTCAATAAAATCCCATCCGTTCATCCGCTGCATATTCATATCCAGAATGATCAGGCAGGGAAGATGTTGCGAAGCAAAAGAACTCAGGTCTTCAATTGCATCTTCGGCCGATAAAAAAGAATTCACCCGTACATTCTTCCAGCCCTGTAAACCGAACATCTTCTTAACAATAAAGTGGAAAATCTCATCATCATCGATTACATAAACTACCTTATTCGTGTTTGCCATGTCATAAGTATTATCGATTGGAGCCATAAAATAAATCCAGCCTTCAGGGCGAAAAAAGCAAAAAAGTTAACAGATTCTCGCTGTACGCAGCCGCGCTGGTAACAATTTTTATCCATTCATGCATTACCGGGTGGCGGTTTTCAAATTCCTCGCAAAGAAAATTAAATTTATTTTATTTTTATATATATTTTTATTTCAATAACCAATCTTTAACAATCTTGAGAGGTACAAAGAAATAAAAAAAAGCGGCACGATCCACGTCGCGCCGCTTTGTCTGTTATGAATGTTGGATTGTTCTTGTAAACGGTTTAAAAGATACCGCCTTTTCTCAGGTGTACTTTTCCTGCCCCGATTTTGTAACCGTCC
The DNA here is from genome assembly GCA_017849435.1 of Chitinophaga niabensis. Lineage (GTDB taxonomy): Bacteria > Bacteroidota > Bacteroidia > Chitinophagales > Chitinophagaceae > Chitinophaga > Chitinophaga niabensis_A. The sequence goes on along the minus strand of JAFIGY010000011.1, from coordinate 65,876 downwards.
TGGTAAATTTCCACGGAGTAGTCACCGGGTTTAAAGTCGGAATTCTGTTTCCAGTCCATGCTCACCGGAATATTGTCGCCGGTGGTGTAGGTTACCGTTTTCTTCACGGTGTACAGTTTTTCCGTACCGTCGTGCAGGGTGAAACGGCCGCTGCCGAGGGCTTCTACGGCCAGGGGGGCTCCGTCGGGCGCTGTGATGGCCACATATACTTCCTTGTCGCCGGAAGTAGCAATACGGTTATCTACATCAAAGGAAACCCGCATCATGTCCGTACGTTTGGCTTTGGAGGTCTCAATTTCCTTGCCGTTGCGTTTTACTTTGATGGGGGTGAGCTTGATATTGGAAGCGTGCAACACGGAACCCAGATCTACCTTTTTGTGCAGGCTGTCTTTCACCACTACAACGGAGTCGCGTTCCTTGCGGGCTACATCACGCTGTTGGGTGATCACAATCTTTTCGCCTTCCAGTCTTTCGATCGTCTGCTTGTAATTTTCCGTATTGGCTTTCAATTGTTCGATCAGCTTGCGGGCTTCTGCCAGTTCCGCAGAAGTGGCATTCTTGTTGCCCAGGATGCTCTTGATCCGGCCTTTCATATCGGCAATTTCCTTGTCCTTCGTTTTCACGAGGCTGTCCATGCGGCTGTTCTGGGAGATGAGGTCATCCAGGCGGGCCTGCGCGGCTTCATATTCTGATTGCAATTCGTTACGGGAGCTGGCGAGCGTGTCTATCTGGTTTTCTTTTACCACCAGTTCTTTGCTGGTGCGGCTTTTATCGTAGAACATGTAACCCCAGGTACCCACCAGGGCGGCAATGAGAATGCCGTAGATCAATCCGTTCTTGTTGCTTTTTGGTTTTTCAGGTCCGGAAGTACTGGGCGTACCAGTATTGAAAGTGTTTTCCGCCATAGTGATGTCGTTTTATTTTTAGATTGTTTATATGGGTAAAATTTTTACTAAAAAACCGAAACGTCCAAAATTATTTAACTTACTGTCCTAAACTTTTTTGGCTGTGCTCAATAACGTTGCTCTCGATCAGTTATTATTGCTGGACATTGAAACTACTCCGCTTACGTCCTCCTTCGATCACCTGCCGGATGAACTGCAGGCACTCTGGTTGGAAAAAAATACAAAAATTGCGCCAGAATCTGAGAACGGCGCGGAAGACTTTTCGGAAAAGGCGGGTCTGTATGCGGAGTTTGGCCGGGTGGTTTGTGTCTCTGTAGGTTTTTTTCATACGGAAGGTGGTCATTATCAATTGCGTATCAAGTCTTTTTATGGAGATGACGAGAAAATGTTATTGAGCGGGTTTCTGGACCTGGTGGACAAATTTTTTCGGAAGCATCCCCGTTTCCAGTTCGCCGGTCATAATATCCGCGAGTTCGATATTCCCTATATTTGCCGCCGCGCACTGATCAATGGCCTGCTTTTACCGCCTTCCCTGCAATTGAATAATTTCAAGCCCTGGGAAATGCCGGTGCTGGATACAATGCAGATCTGGCGCTTCGGGGAGTTCAGGAACTATACCTCGCTGAAGCTGCTGGCCGCGGTGCTGGGTATTCCCACGCCGAAGGACGATATTGACGGGAGTATGGTGGGCAAGGTGTTCTGGCAGGAGGGGGATGTGAAAAGGATCGCGGAATATTGTCAGAAGGATGTATTGACCGTTGCCCAGCTCCTGCTGCGTTTCAAGGGCCTGCCCCTGATCAGTAAGGAAGAAGTGGCGTTGGTAGGATAAATAAAGGAAGATGGAATACCAGGATATTATAAAAGATTGGAAGAGCAATAAGTTCCGGCCGCTTTACTGGCTGGAGGGAGAGGAGGATTTTTTTATTGACCAGGTGGTGGATTATGCGGAGCATCATCTGCTCAGTGAGGCGGATAAAGGGTTTAACCTCACCGTCCTCTACGGGAAGGATACGGACTGGGCTACCGTGATCAATGCCTGCCGCCGCTATCCCATGTTCGCCGACCGGCAGGTGGTGATACTCAAGGAAGCACAGGCGATGCGGGACCTCCTCAGGCTGGAAGCTTATATCGACAAGCCCCTGGAGTCCACCGTCTTTGTGGTGGCCCACAAACAGGGTAAAATAGACGGCCGCAGCAAGATGGCTAAGCTCATCAAAGACAAGGGCGTGATCCTTTCCACCAAGAAGCTGTACGATAACCAGTTGCCTTCCTGGGCCGAAGCATACGTACGCAGCAAAGGGCTCGCCATCTCTGAGAAAGCCTGCATCCTGCTGGCGGATCACATCGGGAACGATCTTTCCCGCATCGCCAATGAGATCGATAAATTGTTGGTGAACCTGCCGGAAGGCAAAAAGATCGATGAAAGCGATATCGAAAAATATGTGGGGATCAGCAAGGAGTACAATGTATTTGAATTGCAGAATGCCCTGGGGCAGCAGGATATGGGGAAGGTAATGCGCATTGTGCAGTATTTTTCCGCCAACCCCAAAGCCGCACCCATTCAGATGGTGATCCCGGCGCTTTATAATTATTTCGCAAAGATCAACCTGCTGTTCGGCGTAAAAGGTGGGGAAAAGGAAATGGCTTCGGCGCTGGGCGTACATCCTTTTTTTGTAAAAGATTATATGGCCGCGGCCCGCAAATTCGGTCCGGATGGCGCAGAGCGGGCATTGCTTCTGTTGCACGAGTATAATCTGCGGAGTATCGGTATTAACGACAGCGGGAATGAAGATGGGGAATTGATGAAGGAGATGCTGTTCCGTATGCTCAGGCCATGAGCGCCCGCGCTTTTTTCACGTCTTCATGCATTTGTTCCACCAATGCAGCTACGGAATCGAATTTCCGGTCTGCACGGATATATTCCAGGAAAGATACTTTGATGGGTTCGCCGTAGATATCTTCGTCGAAATCCAGGATAAACACCTCCACCCTTAACTCTCTTCCATTGAACGTGGGTCTTGTACCGATATTGAGCGCGCCCTTCAGCCGTTGCCCGCCCGTTTCCACGGTCACGGCATAAACCCCTTCTGCGGGGATAAGCTTGCGGTGGTCGTTCAGTGCAATGTTGGCGGTGGGAAAGCCCAGTTGCCGGCCCATTTTGTCGCCATGCACTACCGTTCCGTTCACGAAGTAAGGGTAGCCCAGTAGTTCGTTGGCCAGCTGTATCTCGCCATCCTGCAGGCTTTTCCTGATCTTTGTAGAGCTGACGGTGAGATGGTGCACGATCTGTTGAGGGATCTCCAGCAACCGGAAACCGTATTTCTGCTGCTCGGCTTCCAGTAGTTCCAGTCCGCCTTCGCGGTTATGCCCGAAACGATGATCATAGCCGATGATGATGGTATGTGGCCGGAAGGTGCTGATCAGGAAATCTTCGAGATAGGCGGTGGCGGATAGTTCGGAGAAAGCTTTGGTAAAGGGGACCACCACCAGATGATCGATGCCCCATTGCTCCAGCAGTCCGATCTTTTCATCCAGCGTGGTCAGCAGATGGACGGTCTTGTCATGAGGAGCGAGCACTTCCCGGGGATGCGGATTGAAAGTGATGATAACGATCTCGCCCTGGCAGGCTGCCGCCGCTTCCTCTAGCTGCCGCAGGATATGCTGGTGGCCGGTATGCACACCATCGAAGGTGCCGATCGTGATCACGGCATTCCGGAAGACGGGTAATTGTTGTAAATCTCTGTGAACCTGCATCGCTGGGTAATCGTGTTTTCGAAAACGCCGTGCAAATCTAAATGTTTTGGCCGGATTCCAAAGCGGCGGATGCCCGGTTATGCGCAGAATCTTTTACTTTTGCACTTTCATAAACTTGTATCGTGGATCAAAACCTTTACGCCAAAAGAGGCGTTTCCGCCGGAAAGGAAGATGTGCACAACGCCATCCGTAATATCGATAAGGGGCTTTTCCCCAGGGCTTTTTGCAAGATCATCCCGGATATACTGGGCGGAGATGCCGAATGGTGCAATATTATGCACGCGGACGGGGCCGGTACCAAATCTTCCCTGGCTTACGCCTACTGGAAGGAAACCGGCGATCTTGGCGTTTGGCGCGGGATCGCGCAGGATGCCATTATCATGAACACGGATGATCTGCTCTGCGTGGGCGCCACGGATAATATCCTGCTGTCTTCTACCATCGGGAGAAATAAGAACCTGGTGCCGGGAGAGGTGATCGCGGCGATCATCAACGGAACGGAAGAGATACTCGAAGAACTGCGCAGCTATGGGATCGGGATCTATTCGACAGGTGGGGAAACGGCGGATGTAGGGGACCTCGTCCGCACGATCATTGTAGACTCCACCGTTACCTGCCGAATGAAACGCACAGACGTGATTTCCAATGACCGCATCAGCGCAGGAGATGTGATCGTGGGACTGGCCTCCTACGGCCAGGCCTCCTACGAACGCGAATATAACGGCGGCATGGGCAGCAACGGTCTTACTTCCGCCCGCCACGATGTATTCAATAAAACCATCGCACAACAATACCCTGAAACCTACGACCCCAACATTCCGCAGGAACTCGTTTTCAGCGGGAAAAAAGCACTCACGGACCTGGTTGATATCCCCGGTGTGGGAAAGATCACAGCCGGAAAACTGGTGCTGTCACCTACCCGCACCTACGCGCCTGTGATCAGGCAGGTACTGGAACAATTTCGCCCGCAGGTGCACGGGATGGTGCATTGCAGCGGCGGCGCGCAAACCAAAGTGCTGCATTTCATCGACAAACTGCATGTGATCAAGGATAACCTCTTCCCCGTTCCCCCTTTGTTCGCACTGATCCATGAACAGTCCGGAACCAACTGGAAGGAAATGTACCAGGTGTTCAATATGGGGCACAGGATGGAACTCTATGTACCGGAACAGATTGCGGAGGATATCATTCGTATCAGCCAGACCTACAACATCGATGCGAAAGTGGTGGGCCGTATTACAGAAAGTCAGGAGAAGAAAGTAACGGTGAAGAGCGGGCACGGCACATTTGAATACGCAGGATAGTTATTCGCTGATCCGGAATGCGATCGGAAGATGATAGCGCACACTGATCGGCTGCCCGTTTTTCACGCCGGGCTTCCAGTGGGGCATCTTACTTACAATACGTATCGCCTCCTCTTCCAACCCGCCGCCAATGGGCTGGCTGGTAACCTGTATATCGTTAATGCTGCCGTCTTCCCGGATGATGAATGATACGGATACATTGCCCTGTAGTCTGTCGTTCAGGGCTGCGCCCGGATACCGGATCGTACGGGCGAGGTATTTGTTCAACTCCTCGTTCCCTCCGGGGAAAGCGGGCATCTCAGCAGCGCTGAGCGTAACGGGCGTTTCCACTTTCCCGGGCTCAGATTGCGCTATAAGCGTAAAGCGGATGGGAAGATTGAACTGCACATTCACCTGTTTTCCGTTCTGCTTACCGGGTATCCAGTCGGGCATGCTCTCCACAACGCGCAGCGCCTCTTCTTCTAAACCGCCTCCTTTGCGCTTCCCGACGATTTTAGCATCCTGCAGCTTCCCGTTATTATCTATGACGAAGCTCACGAATAAAGTTCCTGAAATGCCGCGCTCCATGGCTTCCGGGGGGTAGTGGATCGTCCTGTTCAGATAAGCCATCAGCGCGTGATCGCCGCCGGGGAATTTAGGAGGTTCTTCTACAAAAGTGAATATTTCCTTGTTTGCAGGAGGATGAAATGTTGATAGATCAGCCTTGGGGCGAGGGGTTGGTGCATATACTACCATCCTCACTTCCTGCCCGATCCTTTCCTCTGCTACTACAAACGCCAGCGAACTGAAGATCAGCAAAGCTACCGGGAAGATGAGCAACCGGCGCAGGTAACTGAAGCGGAGCCTGCGGGATTGTGTAAGCATGAGTATCCTGCGTTTGATGGGGTGATGGGAAAAGTGGTTGGCCAGCTTAAAGTTTCGGTTTGTTTGCAGGGCCATCTGAAGGATGGTTTGCGCGTAATCAGCCACGTTCCCCTGCATCGCCGCTTTTTTATCTGCAATAAACTCATGCACCAGCGCCAGCTCCCGTTTGATCAGATGAAAGAACGGATTGATCCAGCAAAGCGCTGTTACAATCTCCATGAATAGTTTGTCACTGCTGTGATTTTCCTGCAGATGCACGATCTCGTGCCGGAGCACCTGGCGGTTTTCCGCTGTGCCGGTATACGAATCCCTGTTCCAGAAAATGTATTTGAAAAAGGAGAACGGCTGTATGATTTGTTCGGACAGTACCAGCCAGTAAGGTTTTACATATTCCACCTGGCTGCGGCGGACGAGCCGAAGTATCTTTCCATAGCCAATTCCTGCGAAGATCAGCAGAACCAGGCTTACAGCACAGTAGCAGACTGTGATCCAGTCGAAGTTTGTAAACGGAACGGATCGGGAAGAGGTCAGCACCTGTTCCCGCAGCGTGACTACCTGGCTCGTATATACGTAGATCGAACCGGCCTGCTCACTGATGGCGCCTTTAGGTAACGGGATGCGCAGCAGCGGCACTACGAGGCTAAGCATCGTGCAAAGCAGCAGATAATAGCGGTTCCACTGATGAAAGCGGTTGTTGCGCAAAGCAATATGATAGTAGGCATACAGGATGCCGGAGCAAATGATCACTTTTACGAGATAAGCGAGCAACGGTGTCATTTTTCAGCATTTTTGGCTTTCTTGATCTGTTCCAGCAGTTTCTCCAGGTCAGACACGCTCATGTCTTTTTCTTTCACGAAGAAAGAGACCATGTTGCTGAATGAGCCTTCAAAGTAGCCGGATACCAGGTTCCTGACGGTCTTGTGGCTGTAAGCCTCTTTGGAGACGATCGCGAAATACTGATGGCTCTTGCCGTATGCCTTGTAATCTACAAAACCCTTGTCCACCAGTATCTTCACCAGTGTGGATACCGTATTGTAGTGCGGTCGGGGTTCCGGCATTTCGTCAATGATATCTTTTACAAAAGAAGGCCCCAGTTTCCACAACACCTGCATGATCTGCTCTTCTGCTTTTGTCAGCGTTTTCATGTTACATCTGTTTTTATAATTCAGTTTCATATTCCATTCATGTCCGTCACCGCAAAATCAGGTGCCTGCTGCCCCGGAGACAGGCTTTTCTCCCACCGTTCGACCGCTTTCAATAGGTCTTTTGCCTGCGGGGATGTACGAATGGCGCCGCTGAAATTATTGTATATCTTCACGCGCTTCCGGCGTTTACCGCAGGAACATCCGGCTGAACGCTCGTCGTAACGGTCGTTTTCCCGGTCAGGGTATATACGCTGTTCAGCGGGAGAAAGGACAAAGTAGTCATGTTCAAATATATAACTATCCTTTTAGTTTTCAAACTATTTTTTTAGTTACACAAGGATGGTATCACTTGCAACTAATTGGTTATTTTTGGTTTTTAAAAAGGAAATAAATGGTGGACCAACCCATAGTTCAACTGACGAATGTTAATGTATACCAGGGCAATTCTCTGATCTTATCGGATGTAAATATCACGGTCAACAGGGGAGAGTTCGTGTACCTGATCGGGAAAACGGGTACCGGCAAATCGAGCCTGCTGAAGACTTTATACGGAGATCTTTCCCTGAGGGAAGGTACAGGGCAGGTAGTAGGGTTTGATCTCAAAAAAATGGACTGGAAAAAGGTGCCTTACCTCCGCCGTAACCTGGGGGTGGTGTTCCAGGATTTCCAGTTACTGACGGACCGGAATGTACATGATAACCTGAAATTTGCGCTCAAGGCCACTGGCTGGCAGGATCAAAAGCAGATCGAAGATAAGATCAACGATGTACTGGAGAAAGTCGGATTGGCCACCAAAGGCTTTAAAATGCCTTATGAGCTGTCCGGGGGCGAGCAGCAGCGTGTGGACATTGCGCGGGCCCTGCTCAATTCCCCCAAACTGATCCTGGCGGATGAACCTACCGGTAACCTGGACCCCGAGACCTCCGACGGTATCATGCAACTCCTGTTCCGTATCTGCCGGGAAGACGGTACGGCGCTCATCATGGCTACCCACGATTACATCGTGCTGCAAAAATTCCCATCCCGGGTACTGCGCACGGAGAACGGACAGGTGACCGATAATGCGGCGATTAATTTTGTTTAATATTTAAAGCATTTATTTTCAGTATAAAGGGAACCACTCCCGGGTGTCCGAATTCTATTTGGAACTTGGAATATTACTACTTACCTTTGCACCGGAAAAATAGCGAGTAAAAAAATTATTTATTTTATCTAAGATGTCTTACTTAACTGTAGAAAAGAAAGCGAATATTTTCAAAGAATTCGGTGGTAGCGAGAAGAATACCGGTTCTGTGGAAGCGCAGATCGCCCTGCTGACAGAGCGTATCAACAGCATTTCCGGTCACCTGAAAGAAAATCATAAAGACTTCTCCACACACCGTGGTCTGATGAAAATGGTAGGACAAAGGAAGCGTTTGCTGTCTTACCTCTCCAAAACCAACCTCTCCGGTTATCGCGCCCTGATCGAGAAGTTAGGAATCAGAAAGTAATCTGAAACTATTTATAGCGCTATTCCCAACTTTTTTAGTTGGGAATAGTTTTTTTGTATGTGTACCTTATTAATCCTCACTTTAGTATGAATCTCACACCTACTTCGGTTAAATTTGATATAGGCGGAGGCCGCGAGGTGACTATAGAAACCGGCAAACTGGCCCGTCAGGCTGATGGTGCGGTGACTGTGCGCCTGGGCAACTGTATTTTGCTGGCTACCGTGGTGGCTAACAGGGAGCCCAAGGAAGGGCAGTCTTTTTTCCCCCTTACGGTAGATTATCAGGAAAAATTTGCTTCAGCCGGCCGTATACCCGGCTCTTTTTTTAAACGCGAAGGCAAACTGAGCGACTATGAAGTGCTCATTTCCCGGTTGATCGACCGTGCCCTCCGTCCCCTGTTCCCCGACGATTATCTCTGCGATGTACAGGTGCTGGTGACCCTCGTTTCCTCCGATACGGAAGTACTGCCGGACGCGCTGGCGGCACTTGCAGCTTCGGCGGCACTGGCCGTTTCCGATGTGCCCATCCAGGAGATCATCTCCGAAGTGCGCATCGCGCGTGTGAACGGTGAGTTTGTTATCAACCCTACCCGTAGCCAGCTGGCGAATGCGGACATGGACTACATTGTAGCCGCTACGCAGAAGAACATCATGATGGTGGAAGGTGAAAGCAAGGAGTGCCAGGAAGAAGACCTGATCAGGGCAATCGAGCTGGCGCACGAAGCGATCCGCGTGCAGGTAAAAGCACAGGAAGAACTGCGTGCACTCATTGGTAACCCCGCTAAACGCGAATACGCCAAACCGCATCAGAACGAAGAATTGAAAGCAAAGATCGCAGCATTTGCCAAACAGCGCATCCTGGAAGTTTCCCGTGCGGCGCTTGGCAAACACGAGCGTGGTGATGCTTTCGGCAAGATAGAAGATGAACTGGTGGCGCATCTCGGTGAACTGCCGGAAGATGATGCCGCACTGGTAGGCGATTATTTCCATGACCTGGAAAAAGAAACCGTTCGTAACATGATCCTGGATGAGAGCATCCGTCTGGATGGCCGTGTACTGGACCAGGTACGTCCCCTGAGCATGGAAACAGACCTGCTGCCTTCGCCGCACGGTTCTGCCCTGTTCACCCGCGGTGAAACCCAGTCCCTCACCACCGTTACCCTTGGTACACCGGATGATGAGCTGCTGATCGAAAGCGCCGCTACTTCCAACTACGTAAAATTTATCCTGCACTATAATTTCCCGCCCTTCTCCACCGGTGAAGTGAAAATGATGCGCGGCCCCGGCCGTCGCGAAGTGGGACACGGTAACCTGGCCATGCGCTCCCTGAGGCAGATGATGCCGGGTAACGATTACGCCTATACGGTACGTGTAGTGTCCGACATCCTGGAATCCAACGGTTCCTCTTCCATGGCTACCGTTTGCGCGGGCTCCCTGGCATTGATGGACGCAGGCGTTCCCATTCCCAAACACGTTTCCGGTATTGCTATGGGATTGATTTCCCGCGCCGGCGACGGTAAATGGGCTGTATTGAGCGACATCCTCGGGGATGAAGACCACCTGGGAGATATGGACTTTAAAGTAACCGGTACCCGTGAAGGTATTTGCGGCGTGCAAATGGATATCAAGGTAGACGGCCTCAGCATGGACATCATGCGGAAGGCGCTGGCACAGGCCCGTCAGGGTCGTCTCCACATCCTGGATGCGATGTACAACTGCGTCGGCTCCGCCCGTCCTGAACCGAAACCGCATGCACCGCGCATGGAAAAACTGATCATTGACCGCGAATTCATTGGCGCGGTGATCGGACCGGGTGGTAAAGTGATCCAGGAGATACAGCGTGAAACCGGTACCACTATCAATATCGAAGAAGTTGGACAGACCGGTGAAGTGAGCATCTTCTCCGCACAGAAAGAAGGTCTGGATAAAGCCCTCACCTGGATCAAAGGCATCGTAGCCGTTCCGGAAGTGGGCGAGGTGTACGAATCCACCGTGAAGAGCGTAATGCCTTATGGTGCGTTCGTGGAATTCCTGCCTGGTAAACAAGGTTTGCTGCATATCTCCGAAGTATCCTGGAAACGCCTGGAAAACATGGATGGTGTATTGAGCGAAGGCGAGAAAGTGAAAGTGAAACTGGTGGGTACAGATCCCAAGACCGGTAAATTCAAACTGAGCCGCAAGGTGCTCATGCCCAAACCGGAAGGATATGTGGAAAGACCTGAGCGCGAAGAGCGTGGAGACCGCGGAGATCGTGGCGAACGTCGAGGTGATCGTGGAGATCGTGGTGATCGTCGCGGTGGCGAAAGGAGAGGAGATCGCGGAGATCGCGGCGAGCGCGGAGGTGAACGTCATCACAACCGTCCTCCTCAATCCGAGCAGAACGGCGGCCCTATTGAAGGCCCGGTGTTTGACGAGCAATAAGCCTGTTAAAGATCCGTATAAAACAAAGAACGCTGCAACCTTGCAGCGTTCTTTGTTTTTATGATTTCACGTGCGTCATCTGTTCCAGAAACACCTCGCTTTCCCGCCAGATAATCTTGCCTTTCACGAATCTGAATATTTTGAAAGTCTTGTTGTCCACATTCTCATAATCCATCTGGTATTGCTGCACCCGCTTGCCTGTACTGCGATCCACCACCTGTATCTTGCCGCCTTCCAGTAATTCCGGCAGTATCTCGTCCAGGTACGGCAGGAGAATGGATTCGCCATCGTTCCAGAAAAGCGAGATGCGATCTGTATTGTATTGCAGCGGATTATTCCTGGAAGCGCTCCAGAACCTGCTGGCCATACCGTAATGCCGTTGTACCTCTTCTGCATTCAGGTGGGCGAACTGGATGTTCCGGTACACCTCTTTGGAGAATTTTCGCTGGGTAAGGATCGTATCCAGTCCCTTGAAATAATCTTCCACATCCTGTTTGTCGATGATCAGTACAGCGGAAGATACCTGGTAAAAAATAGAATCCTTCAGCGGAATGTCGAACGGTTTAACGATCGTCTGCGCACCCGCGCAAACGCAAAAGGCCATGGCTGCGGCCAGGGAGAGAAGTTTTTTCATAAGATAGGTTATATTTTTATTTTTCAAATATAATATCATCGCCCGTTCCGGCAAAGGAGTTTTTAAAATCGGCATTTGAGCATTGGCGCTGAAGAATTTGTAGTTATCTTGCGGCCATGTCACACGTTGCGATCACCGTAGCAGCGCCATCAGATCTCAGGGATATTCTGGTGGCCCGGTTGGCAGATGCCGGCTATGAAGGATTTGAAGAAACTGCCGATGCCCTGGTAGCCTATGTTCCAACCACTTCTTTTGATGAAACTGTTTTACGCGGCATGCTCGCAGACTACGGTCTCGATTATACGAAAGAGATCATTGCGCAGGCCAACTGGAATGCCGTTTGGGAAAGTAATTTTCAACCCGTACTGGTAGATGATTTCTGTGGTATCCGGGCTGGTTTTCATGCGTCCCTGCAAGGGAAAGTGCTGCACGAGATTATCATCACGCCTAAAATGTCATTCGGCACCGGTCATCATGCTACCACCTATTCCGTGATCAAGCTGATGGAAGAGGCGGGCATTGAGGGGAAACGGGTATTTGATTTCGGTACCGGCACCGGCATCCTGGCCATCCTGGCGGATAAAATGGGCGCCGCGCGGGCTGATGCCATTGACAATGATACCTGGGCGGTGGATAACGCCGCCGAAAACGCCGTAGCCAACAGTGCGCGCGTGGTGCGCATCTGGCGGGCAGACAACCTTGAGGCGATGGAGAATGAACAGTATGATGTGTTGCTGGCCAATATCAACCGTAATATCCTGTTAACCAATATGGCACAGATGAAAAGGATCCTGAAAAAAGACGGATTGTTGATTTTGAGTGGTATATTGCAGGAAGACGAACCCGTTATCCTGAAAGCCGCCATGGAGCAGAATCTGCATCCTGTGCGGAAGGCGGAGCGGGAACACTGGCTGGCACTATCCTTTACCCGCGGTTGATGTTGAAAAAATTGCATATCTTAATTGCTGATTTTAGAGTAATTGTATTATCTTTGCTGTCAATTTTGTATTGTTTTTAACAGTATATTTGCTATCTTAGTATCTAACTTATTGTGATGACTGAACTATTGCTTCTTATAGGTGCCTACCTGATAGGCTCTTTTGCCACTTCTGTATGGGTGAGTAAAGGAGTTTTCGGGATCGATATCCGCGAATATGGTTCCGGTAATGCCGGTGCCACCAATACCTTCCGTGTGCTCGGGCCCAAAGCCGGAACATTTGTGATGGTAGTGGATATGGTGAAGGGGATACTTGCAGTAAGACTTTCCTATCTTGTTCCACTGTACGATAATCCGGATAATCTTACACAACTGGTGAACCTGCAGATCGGGCTTGGCCTCGCTGCTGTAGTAGGCCATATTTTCCCCATCTGGGCCGGTTTCCGGGGCGGTAAAGGGATTGCCACCCTCTTCGGGATGGTGCTCGCTATTCAGCCGCTGGTAGCGCTTTGCTGCGTAGGTGTTTTCCTCATGATCCTTTTCCTCACCCGCTATGTTTCGCTGAGTTCCATTATTGCAAGCATTGCGTTCCCGGTGCTGATCCTTTTCATTTTCCGGGAGAAGGAAGTTTTTTACCGGATCTTCGCGATCGCTGTTGCATTGATGGTGGTGCTGACGCACCAGAAGAACATCGCGCGACTGTTGACAGGCAACGAGTCCAAAGTGCCCCTGTTCAAGAACCGCAAGAACAAAGAGGGCAACGAATAAAATCTTTCTCTTCAATTCCGGCATAGCGATTGCACTGTGTAGAAGAAAGTGGTAAAATTTTAACCAATGAAAAAAAATGCGTTGTTATTTGTAGCCAGTGCAGGATTATTATATGCCTGTACACGGGTACCTATTACCGGCAGAAGCCAGTTAAACCTCATCCCCGAGAGCACGATGCAGTCCATGGCACTGCAGGAATACAGGACTTTCCTTTCCCAGAACAAATCTGTTTCCCCTGCAGGCAGTAAGGATGCAGAGATGGTGCAACGGGTAGGACGACGTATATCCGCTGCCGTTACAGCATACATGGCGCAGAACAATCTCTCGAAAGAAGTGGAGAATTATCAATGGGAATTCAACCTGGTAAACGATAAACAAGTGAATGCCTGGTGCATGCCGGGCGGTAAGGTAGTGGTATATACCGGTTTGTTGCCGGTTACGCAGAACGAGACCGCACTGGCCTGCGTGATGGGGCATGAAATAGCCCACGCGATTGCGCGCCACGGTAACGAGCGGATGAGTCAGGGTTTGGTGGCGCAAGGGATCCAGGTGGCCGGCGCTGTTGCGCTGAACCGGAACCCCCAGGCCCAGAACATCTTCATGCAGGCCTTCAACATCGGCGGCCCGCTGGGTCTGATGGCTTATGGCCGTCAGAACGAGCTGGAAGCGGATCACCTCGGTGTGATCTTCATGGCGATGGCAGGTTACAATCCGCAGGAAGCTATTCCTTTCTGGAGCCGCATGGCCGCTAACTCCGGCGGCGGCAAGCCCCCGGAACTCCTCAGCACGCACCCGAGCGACGAACGCCGGATTGCGCAGCTGCAGAAACTGATGCCGGAAGCGATGCAGTACTACAAGCCACAACGATAAATAAAAAAAGCCGCTTATCACTAAGCGGCTTTTTTTATTCGAGTATCTGTGAAAGATTGATCAGTTCGTCATACTTGTATTGTTCCTTTTCATTCCTAAAACATTTGGCCATCTCCTCGAAAAGGAACTGGATGATCCGCTGATTGCTCTGCGGCTTGTAATAAGCAGGCAACGGCGGTACATTCACGCGCTTGAAATAGGTCTCCACATCCTGCTGTGTGTAGATCTGTCCCTGTATAGGATCAATGAAGAAAAGAATACGGTAATCTCCCGGATCCGCAGGCTCCGTAAAATCGTAGAACGTATCGAAATAAGCCAGGATGAATTGCCGGGGGATGTTCACGGCATATACGGGCAGGTCCAGCATGGCGCAGAGCGCCTGATAAATGATCCCGTTCGTAATGGGATTGCCTTTCTTGCCCTCTATCACCTGGTTAACGAAGAACTGGTTCTTGCGCTGGTAAGACACTTCCTCTCCCTTCAGTCCGAAATAATTATAGATCATGCTGTTCAGCACATTGATCTGTTCCAGCGGCGTGAGATAGTTGTTCAGCTCCAGCCATATGTTGCGTTTGATGCGATCTATTTCGGTATGGATCTGAGTCGCCACCAGGTCCGGATACTGGTACCTGGCCGCGAGGATGGCGCCCTGTAACAGTTCCTGCGCGCCTTTGTTCGCCCATATGCGTACAGCCTCCTGCAAATCCTGGTAATGTACCCGGTGAATGAGCAGTTCTATCCTTTCCTGAATGGATTCATCATATGTTGTTTCCCACAGATGCTCCAGGTTGGGAATGATGTCTTTCCCGAACAGCAATATCTTGCTGGCCACGGTATCGAATACTTCCTGGTCCGGATCATCCAGCAGATGAAAGAGTGCGTTTATTTCCCTGGTCTCATGCAATGGCGTAATGGTATTAGTTTCCTGGTTTCAATTTACGAATTGTGGTTTGTAAATGAACCCTTGTAATTATACAATTTAATCGTTATCTTCCTTTACTGCCATCCGCTTTCAGGTTTATTCCGCTTTCTTTTTGCGCGGCGGCGCTTTCTTCTTAGGCGGATTGGCTTTCGCTTCCTCTATGATGGCTTTGGCTTCTTCTACCGTCAGGTCCGCGGCGGTATCGATCTTTTCTTTCGGGATCTTGTAGTTCCGCAGGCCTACTTTCAGGTAGGGGCCATAAGGACCTTTCAGTACCTGTATCTTTTCTTTCTCGAACACCTTGATGGTACGTTCATCTTTCGCGGCGCGTTTTTCCACGATCAGCGGCGCTACTTCGTCGAGTTCCACGGTGTAGGGGTCCATTTCCTTTTTGAGGGCATAGAACTTTTTATCGTGCTGTGCATAGGGACCGAATCTGCCGATGTTCACCGTTACGTCCGTGCCTTCGAAGAGGCCAAGGTTGCGGGGGAGGCGGAAGAGGTCCATGGCTTCTTCCATGGAGATGGTCTCGATGCTTTGGGTTTGTTTCAGTTTGGCGAAGCGTGGTTTTTCTTCGTCTTCCACGCTGCCGATCTGCACCATAGGGCCGAAGCGACCCATGCGGGCTACAACGGGTTTGCCGGACGAGGGGTCAGTTCCCAGCAGGCGCTCGCCTTTCACCCGGTCTGCCTTTTCCAGTGTCACTTCCACATTCTGATGGAAGGGGTCGTAGAAGTCGTGCAACATTTTGTTCCAGAGCTTCTTGCCATTGGCGATCTCGTCGAACTCTTCTTCTATCTGCGCGGTGAAGCCGTAATCCATCACCTGATCGAAATACTGTTTAAGGAAATCGGTCACCAGCATGCCCAGGTCCGTCGGGAAGAGTTTGGCCTTTTCTGCGCCGGTGTTTTCCTGTTCGGTATGTTTGGTGAGCTGGTCCTTTTTCAGAATAAGGATGCGGAAATCCCTTTTCACGCCTTCTTTATCGCGCTTCTCCACGTATCCGCGTTTCTGAATGGTGGTGATGGTAGGCGCATAGGTAGATGGGCGGCCGATGCCCAGTTCTTCGAGTTTCTTTACAAGGCTGGCCTCTGTATAACGCGGAGCGGGACGGGTAAAACGTTCGGTAGCTTTCATTTCCTTCAGTTCCAGCGCCTGTTTCACCGTCAACGGCGGCAGCACGCCTTCCTGTTGTTCATCATCATCCGCCACATCTTCATCGTCCCGGCCTTCCATATATATTTTCAGGAAGCCGTCGAATTTCAGCACTTCACCGCTGGCGGTCAGCTCTTCGTGGTTGGTAGAAATATCGATCTTCGCAATCGTTTTTTCCAGTTCCGCATCACTCATCTGGCTGGCGATGGTCCGCTTCCAGATCAGTTCGTACAGGCGTTTGAGATCGGAGTCATCCACCGTGGAATTTTCCATGTAGGTGGGGCGGATGGCTTCGTGCGCTTCCTGTGCGTTTTCATTCTTGTTCTTGTATTTGCGGGACTGAAAATAGCGTTCGCCGTAATTTTTATGGATGGCTTTGCTGATATCTGCCATGGCAGTATCGGAGAGGTTCACAGAGTCTGTACGCATGTAGGTGATCTGTCCGCTTTCATACAGCTTCTGCGCCAGCAGCATTGTTTTGGAAACGCTGTAACCCAGCTTGCGGCTGGCTTCCTGCTGCAGGGTGGAAGTGGTGAAAGGTGCGGCCGGGGATTTCTTGCCCGGTTTCACCTGGATGTCTTTTACCGTATAGGCGGCACCGATACACTGTTGCAGGAACTTCTCTGCATCTTCCGCGGTCTTGAACCGGGAAGGCCCCTCGGCCTTGAAAGTGATCGTTCTCCCCTGAATGTCCCTGGCCAGGAAAAACGCCTCTACTTTGAAGCTGCTGGTAGGAGCAAAAGCATTGATCTCGCGCTCGCGCTCCACGATCAGTCGCACGGCTACGGATTGCACGCGGCCGGCAGAAAGGGAATTGCGCATGCTCATCTTCCGCCATAATACCGGAGAAAGCTCAAAACCTACAATGCGGTCGAGTATCCGGCGGGCTTGCTGGGCATTGACGAGGTTCATGTCCAGCAGGCGGGGCGTTTCTACGGCTTTTTCTATGGCGGGCTTGGTAATCTCGTGAAAAACAATGCGTTTAGTGGATTTGGGGTCCAGGCCGAGCACTTCGCAAAGATGCCAGGATATGGCTTCCCCTTCGCGGTCCTCATCCGTTGCCAGCCAAACCTCGTCGGAATCCTTCGCCATTTTTTTCAACTCCTTTACAACCTTTTCCTTATCCTCCGGTATTATATATTTGGGTTTAAAATTGTTCTGGATATCAATACCCATGTCGTCCTTTTCAAGATCACGGATATGCCCAAAACAGGATTTAACCTCAAAATCTTTTCCTAATATTTTTTCGATCGTTTTTGCCTTTGCCGGGGACTCAACAATTACGAGATTTTTAGCCATGAATGCCTGCTTTTATTACTATGATTACGCACGGATTTATGTAAAAGTTACAAATCCGAATTGTGCAAGTATATAAAAGTAGGTTGATATAAAAAATAGTATCCGGTAAATAGTTGATTTATAGGGGGCAATGCCGGATTAGCTTTTTTCATATATTTTTACCCGGCCGCTGGCATGGATTTGGCGGTCAGGAACTGCCTTTAGGACAAAAAAATACGAACATGGACATAGTTATTATAGGCGCGGGTAATGTGGCGCATTGCTTCGGACACCTGATGAAACTGCATGGCCACCAGGTAAAACAGGTGATTAGCAGGCAGAAGGAGCATGCCCGGGAGCTGGCGGAATGGCTGGGAGCGAATTATACGGATGACCTGCTGGATATTTATATGGAGGCGGATGTATACCTGCTGGCCGTGAGCGACGACGTGATTGCGGAACTGAATGACCAGTTGCGGCTGGGCCGGCGGATTGTGGTGCATACGGCGGGGGCAGTGCCGATGGCGGCCATTTCCCGGATATCGGTCAACACCGGGGTGATGTATCCCCTGCAAAGCCTGCGGAAGGAGATCCGGAGCTATCCTTCCATCCCCCTGATCCTCGAGGCGGCGAATGATGAGGTGTATCGCCGGTTGCATGCGCTGGCGCAGAGCATTTCTTCCACCATCGCGGTCATGGACTCGGCACAGCGATTACAGATGCACCTGGCGGCCGTTTTCTGCAATAACTTCACCAATCATATGTTAACGCTCGCCAAGTTCTATTGCGAACAGGAGGGAAGGGACTTTTCCCTGCTGGCCCCCCTCATCCGGGAAACTTTCGATCGACTGGAAAAGTTCCCGCCCGAAGCCGTACAAACCGGTCCCGCCCTCCGGCATGATGAAAAAACGATGGCCCTGCATACCTCTATCCTCACGCATTATCCTTCCATGGAACAACTTTATCCGCTCTTGTCTGAAAGTATCTGGCAGTTCCACCACGGTGGTCAAAAATGATTGGCTATATCACTATTAACAGATATTTTTGCGCACTGACGAGAAAATATATCCATGAACGTATTGGAACAATTCAAACACATCCGCACGTTCATATTTGACGTGGATGGTGTGCTCACAGACGGTATGGTGCAATTGCTCCCTGATGGCGAACAAAGCCGCAGGATGAGCATCCGGGACGGGTATGCGTTGCAGCTGGCGGTGAAGAAGGGCTACCGGGTAGCTGTTATTTCCGGCGGCCGCTCTGAAAGCGTGGTGACCCGCCTGAACGGACTGGGGATCTATGATGTATACACTGGTATTCGCGACAAACAGGAGAAGCTGGAAGATTATGTGCTGGAGCACGACCTGCGCTGGGAGGAGATTCTGTTCATGGGAGACGATATTCCGGACTACCGGGCGATGCAGCAATGCGGATTGCCGGTTTGTCCCGCTGACGCGGCTCCCGAGATCAAGAGCATCTCAAAGTACATTTCGCCGGTAGCAGGTGGGCAGGGCTGTGCCAGAGATGTGATCGAGAAGGTACTGAAGCTCAACAACGACTGGCTGTTGGACGAAGGGATTGCATCGAAGTAAATTACGAATTACGATTGGTTCACTACATGATCAGGTGGAGAACCGGTAATTCGTAACTTGCAGCTCGTGATCATTGCTTTTAATTCATCATTCGTAATTCGTAATTGACCATGCGGCTTTTCGCAGCTTTTTTCAAATTGGTGAGGTATCCTAACCTGATCTACATCGCGCTGACGCAGTTTTTGCTGCAATATTGCGTTGTGGCGCCCGTGCTGCGTAACAATGGAGCGGAACCATCCCTGTCTTTCCTGCATTTTTGCATGCTTTCTTTTTCCACGGTGCTGGTAGCCGCCGGTGGATATATCATCAATGATTATTTCGATATCAATATAGACCTGGTGAACA
The DNA here is from genome assembly GCA_017849435.1 of Chitinophaga niabensis. Lineage (GTDB taxonomy): Bacteria > Bacteroidota > Bacteroidia > Chitinophagales > Chitinophagaceae > Chitinophaga > Chitinophaga niabensis_A. Next base: position 46,493 of record JAFIGY010000011.1, on the reverse strand, counting down.
AGCCGGAGAAGATGGTGGTGGACAAGATCATCAATCGCCGCTGGGCGATGGCCTGGCATACCATTCTCAACATGACCGGGGTCTCCATCGGTTTTGTGGTGGCTTTTCAGATCGGGCAGTTCTACCTGGGGTTTGTGCAGGTGTTCTGTACCCTCCTGCTCTGGTTCTATTCCACTTCCTTCAAACGGCAGGTGCTCATCGGGAATGTGGTGATCTCTCTGCTGACGGCTTTGAGCGTGGTGGTGGTAGGGTTTTATGAGCGCCAGATCTATGAAAGCTTCGAAGCTATCATGTCTCCGGAGGGTCGTAAGCTTATCAAGATCATCGGGGTGTATGCCCTGTTTGCCTTCCTGCTGTCCATGATCCGGGAGATCGTGAAAGATATGGAAGACATGATCGGGGACAGTAAAGATGGCTGCCGCACGATCCCGATCGTATGGGGCGTGAAAAAAGCAAAACGGTTCACCATGCTGCTGATCATCATCCTGCAGGCTCTGCTGTTGCTGATCATGATACTGACCGGCCTCAAAGGCTGGTATATTGCCGCAGCTTACATCCTGCTATGCGTGTTCGGGCCCCTGACGGTTTTTGTGCAGCGGCCGTTACAGCGGGCTTACCTGCCTGAACAATACCACAAAATCAGTACCTGGATCAAGATCGTGATGTTGACCGGCATCCTTTCCATGATCTTTTTCAAAATCATGTTATAATGTACGTAGGCAAACCCGTGATACTCGCTTCGCAATCCCCGCGCAGGCGGCAGTTGCTCGAGCAGGCAGGCATTCCTTTCCAGGTGAAAGTAAGTGATGCGGAAGAAACTTTTCCCGCCGGTATGCCCATACCGGAAATACCGGTGCATATCGCGCGACAGAAAGCCCTGGCCGTAGCGCACCTTTATGAAGCCGGAGAAGTAGTGCTCGCAGCAGACACGGTAGTAGTGCTGGATGATACCATTATCGGCAAACCGACAGACCGTGCCGACGCGATCCGCATCCTCGGCGCTTTGAGCGGGAAGATACACCAGGTGATCACCGGGGTAGTGATACTGCATGAAGGAAAGGAAGAAGCTTTTTCCCAAACCACGGAAGTGCATTTCAAACCGCTTGAACCCGAACAGATCGCCTATTATGTAGACCACTATCAACCCTTTGACAAAGCGGGGGCATATGCCATCCAGGAGTGGATCGGCGCGATCGGCATTGACCGCATCAACGGATGTTTCTATAATGTGATGGGGCTTCCGATCAGCCAGGTGGCCGAACGTTTATCAAGATTATAATTTTCTATACATTATAAAAAAATTATTATATTTGCGCCGGTGATGCAGAACGTTGACCTGTGAAAAACCTGTTGCCACACACAGAAAACCCTTTGCAGTCCTTTTAGATCATACCATATACTATGAAAAAAGCGCTTCCCGGCCTGACGGCCCTTCTATGCCTTTTGGCTGCCTGCAGCAAAAGCGATAAGAAAGATGATGCTCCCCAGGGAGCTTATGTGGTCTCCCGCACCATTTCAGACGGAGATACCACCAACTTCGTGTACAATCCTGATAAAACTGTCAGGCAGATCAACGAGCATAATGTTTACAACGGCGCTTTGCATATTGATTCTACGGATGCGGAGTATACCGGCGGAAAGGTGGCCCGGCTGAAAGTATTCCTCGGCGGAGAAACCCGTGTGGACCGGTCTTTCGATTATAACGGAGAGCTAATGGCACGGATCAATTACTATGGTTTTGGCGGAAGCGGATGGGGGATAACGGATCATGATTCACTGGTATATCAGCAGGGAAAGCTTTCTGAAGTACATAAATTTTTCGGCCCGGTACGCAGTGAAGTGTACAAGGTTACCTGGGACGGAAGCAACATCGTTAAAGCAGAAAAGTACGAAGTGAACCAGGATCAGGAACAACTGAGAGAAGTGCACAGCTATGTTTATGACGCGAAACCGGGCTTCCAGCAAACCATCAAAGGCAATATCCTCTTTTGTTACGGGCGGGAAGCCTTCTTCTTCCTCAGCACCGGTACGCTCCTGAAAGAAGAATGGGTGAAGAAACCAACGAACACCACCATTTATCGCAGTTCAGTAGAATATACATATGATGCAAAAGGCCTCATGATAAAATCCCTTACAACAGACGAAGATGTAGCGAACAATACCAAAGACAGCTTCACGACGACTTTTGAATACAAGCTCTGGAACTAAAAACAAAATATATCGGACCCATGAAACAACTCGCACTGGGCATTGCTGCCCTTTCCCTGATCTTTACTGCCTGTAAGAAAAATGACACCCCTGCCGGCAAAGAAGAATGGTATCTCAGCCAGATTATTGAAGATGGCGATACCTCAAATCTGAAATATAATACAGACAACAAACTGAAAGAAATCAACGGGCATGGTATGAACGGAAACATTCCTTATTTCTACACCATCCAGCCTGTTTATGAATCCGGTAAACTCACAAAGGTGATGGAATCTAACAGCGCGGATCCTACGCCAAAGGCATCCGTTTCTGTCCTTTATCTCAACGACCGCGTTGCCCGTGTCGATCATTTCGGGAGAACCGGCGGGCTGCAGGATTGGGTGCTTATCTACAGCGATACGGTGATATACAATGCGCAGGGTAAAGTGTCAGAATTGAAGTCCATCCATTCGACTTACACTAGCATCTACCGCGCGACCTGGGAGAACGATAACGTTACAAAAATCGATCGTTATAGTATCATACCTGGTCAGCCGGAGCAATTAACTGTAACCACGAAGCTGACCTATGATAATAAAACCAACATGAACAAGTTGTTTAACGACAACCTGATGTGGATACAGGGGCCGGAAGAGTTGCAAAAACTGAGCGCCAATAATGTGCTGGTAGAAGAAACCTTCAACGGAACCGCATTAAGGGAGCGTAATACCAGGACCTATACTTATAACGAATGGAACCAGATTGCGGTGGAGAAGACGAAAAATGAAAGAGTGATCAACGGAACCACCATCACCGATGAATACGAAACGAAATTCGTGTTTGCAAAGAAGTAGTGTAACGATCAATCATAAAAAGTAAAAGAGGAAAGCGCTGTGCTTTCCTCTTTTCGTTTATTGTTCCAGTACGAGCAGGTTCACATCTTTATTCTTCAGCCAGTCCGCATCTTTCAATTTCTGCAGATTGATAGTGCCTACCACGTAGCGATAGGTGGGTGATTCGTATTTCTCCGAGATATTGTAGAATTCTGTGAGGTCCACCTGGTCAGGGGTCTTATACCGCAGGTATACTTTCAACTGCACATCGTTCGTGAATGATGGCTGGTTGGATTGTTTGATCTTTTTGTATTCATAGCGGTAGTTGTACAGCAGCGCGGAGATATCGCTCAGTACGGCGCTTCCGGTAGCGGTACCACCGGCCCCCTTGCCCACAAAGAACTGTTTATCCGTAAAGGCGCTTTCCAGCAGAATACCGTTGTATTCATTGTACACATCGTACAGCAGGTTGTGCTCGCGGATGAGATGCGGGAGCACATAGGCGTTCACGTGGCCGTTCTGGCGGCGGCAGTTGCCGATCAGCTTGATGGTGCAGTTCCGCTGACGGGCGAACTGTATATCGAAGTCGTTCAGATGATTGATGCCGAAGTTGAACACTTCTTCCGGTTTTACGAACGTGCCGAAGGCGTGCAGCAGCAGGATCACGATCTTGAATTTGGGATCGAAGCCTTCCACGTCCAGCGTGGGATCGGTTTCCGCGAAACCCAGGTCCTTGGCCTGTTGCAGGGCTGTGTCAAAGCTCAGGTTGTCTTCGAATATCTTGGTGAGGATATAATTCGTAGAGCCGTTACAGATACCTTCCACTGCGTTGAGCAGGTCGTTATCGTAATATTCTTCCAGGTTCCGGATGATGGGGATGCTGGCGCAGCTGGAGGCTTCGTAGAGGAAGGGGACCTTGTTCTCTACCTGCAACTGGTACAATGCCGGCAGGTTCTCCGCTATCATGCGTTTGCTGGCGCTCACTACCGCTTTCCCGTTTCGGAGGGCTGTGCTTACGATGTTGTAAGCGGCTTCTGTATCGTTGATGAGTTCCACTACCACATCGATGGTAGGGTCGTTCAGTATCTCGTCGGCATCCGTCGTGAAATAGCTCATATCAATAGGACGGGCCTTGTTAGGGTCTTTGATACAAATCTTCTTGATCCGGGCGTTGATGCCTTTCGTCCTGTTCAGCACTTCGTAAAGCCCCTGGCCAACACAGCCAAAGCCGAAAATGCCGAGATTGATGTTCTTTTGTTCCATATTTATTGTAGTACAGTAATTTGTTTGCCGATGGGCTGGCTTAGCTTGTCCAGCGCCTGTTTCAGGTCATTGATCAGATCTTCCGCTTCTTCGATGCCGATGGACAGGCGGATGCAGGAGTCCTGCAATCCTGCTTTCCTGCGGAAGTCTTCCGGGATATTCCGGTGCGTCATGGTAACGGGATGGTTGAGCATACTTTTCACCCCGCCGAAGCTTTCCGCGAGTTTGAACAGCTTGGTAGTGTTCACGATGCGGATGGCATTCTTGATCTGGTCTTCCTTCAGCGAGAAGCTCACCATACCGCCGAATGCCTTTTGCTGTTTGCGGGCGATGTGATGGTTCTTGTGCGTGGGCAGGCCGGGATAGAATACTTTGTCTACCGCAGGATGTTCAGTCAGCCAGTTGGCCACGAGCATGGCGTTGGCACAGTGTTTTTCCATTCGTACCGGCAGTGTTTCAATGCCGCGGATCGTCAGCCAGGCCTCGAAGGGACTGAGGATGCTGCCGGAGATGTTCTGGTTGAACTTCATCTGATCCGCCAATACCTTGTTATTTACCACTACGAGTCCTGCTATCACGTCCGTATGCCCTGCGAGGTACTTGGACGCGCTGTTGATCACGATATCCGCACCGAGGGTGATCGGTTTGAGCAGGAGAGGGGTGGAGAAGGTATTATCCACTACCAGCAGGATGTTGTGCTGCTTGGCGATCTTGCTCACGGATTTGATGTCCGAGATCTTCAGGGTGGGATTGGTGGGTGATTCCAGCCAGATGATCTTCGTTTTGGGCGTGATGCGCTCCAGCACTTTGTCGATATCGCTGGTATCCACAAAATTCACCTTGATGCCGAAACGTTCGAACATGTGGTTGAATATCTGGAAGATGCCACCATAGGTATCTTCCACCGCCATGATCTCGTCCCCGGACTTCAGCAGTTTCAGCACCGCGTCGATAGCCGCCATACCACTGGCGAAGGCAAAACCGGCGTAGCCCTCCTCCAGGCTGCAGATAAGGTCTTCCAGCACTTTTCGCGTGGGATTGTTAGCCCGCGAAAATTCAAATCCCTTGTTGATCCCCGGGCTTTCCTGCACAAACGTTGACGTTTGGTAGATAGGCACGGAAATGGCGCCGGTGAGTTCATCTACCGGGATGCTGTGGATCAGTTGTGTAGATGGTTTCATGGTTGATCATTGTTTTACGAAACGAACGAGCCGTTACGGTCACTGTAAACAGGTTTGGTTCAAAAAGATACGCTTATTCCCTGAGGTGCGGGCATAAAAAAAGCTCTTCCGGAGTTGGAAGAGCTTTCGCAATATGATGATGCAATGTAATATCTCTGCCAACTTATCTTCCCCCGTATCAACGGGGCCGGAATTAGCACCTTTTTTCTACCTGCCGGCAGAATTGGTTGCTAAGGCTTCGCAGGGCCAGTACCCTCAGCCTTTCTGGATAAGCGATGTTTAAGAACTGTGCGCAAAGGTAATGGCAGAAAGACGAGATTTCCAAATACGCCGGTATATTTTCGATTTTTTACAAAAAAAGCAGTAATTTATTAACGCTTTGTAATAGTATTTTATGTCTGTTAACCCATTGTTCTCCGAAGGATTGCTGCAGCATATCTGGCAATCCGGTTTGTTCAACCACCAGCACCTCGTCACCACCACCGGCGAGCCGGTTACCATCTTTCATCCCGGTACACTGAACCGCCACGCCGGTCCGGATTTCACCGCTGCGCACATCCGCATCGGGCGGATAGAATGGGTGGGGAATGTAGAGCTGCATTACCGTTCCTCCGACTGGCGGAAGCATGGTCATCACCGCAATCCGCGGTACGACAATGTGATCCTGCATGTGGTGTTTGAAGAAGATGTGCCGATGAAAGACCTGCCCTGCCTGGAGTTGCAGCATCGTATCCCCAAGATGCTGCTGCAGCGATATGCGCAGTTGCGGGAGCAGGCGGCCTTTGTGCCCTGTGTGCCTTTGCTGCCGCGGGTACCGGCGGAAGTATGGCCGAATTGGAAAAGCCGGTTGCTGGAAGAAAGACTGGAAAGGAAGACAGGGATATTGATGAACTGGTTGCAGCAGAACCGTTTCAACTGGGAAGAGGTCTGCTTTCGCGCCATGGCGCAGGGTTTTGGCATGCCTGTGAATACGGAGGCTTTCGTGCAGCTGGTGCAGAGTATACCTTTTATGCTGCTGGTGCGCCAGCGGCTTGATCTCCGGCGGCTGGAAGCTTTGCTGTTCGGCCAGGCGGGCATGCTGTCCGGAAACTTTACAGACCCCTATCCCCGGGACCTCCAGGATGAATATCGTTTCCTGCAGCATAAGTACCGGCTGGAGTCCATGCCTGCACATAGCTGGCAGTGGTTGCGCATGCGGCCCTCCGCTTTCCCCACCATGCGCATTGCCTGTTTCGCAGCCCTGCTGCACAGTATGCCGCATCTTTTTTCGAGGTTGTTGGAGGTGGAAGCGCTCGCAACGCTGGAACAACTTTTCTTCGTTGAGCCGTCACCGTATTGGGAGCTGCATTACCGGTTTGACATCCCGTCTGTGCGTACAACAGGGATTGGCACTGCCACTGTGCATCATATCCTCATCAATGCCGTGATCCCGCTATTGTACCTGTACGGCCACCATATGGGCCTGCCGCAGTATAGCACGCGCGCGCTCCGGTTCCTGCAGGCGCTGCCGGCGGAAGATAACCATGTCATCCGGGGATGGGGGGAAGTGGCAGTAACAGCTGCAACTGCGACGGATTCCCAAAGCCTGTTGCAGCTGAAACAATATTACTGTGAGACGAAACGATGCCTTGAATGCGGCATCGGTATTAGCTTACTGCGGGATACTACCAGTTGAACTGTACGTTCTGTTTAATATCCGGGTGGATGCTTTCCGCAACGGGACAGGTATAAGCTACATTTTCAAGGATCTTCCGGTCTTTCTCGTCCAAACCATGGCCTGCCGGAAAATCAAACTGTATGTTCACGCCGGTGATGCGGCGGGGTTCAGTGCCCATGACCTTTTCCACGCTCACTTTGGTGCCATCGATATTCCAGCCTTTGTCCCGCGCCTTGATGCCCATGATGGTGAGCATGCAGGACCCGAGTGCCGTGGCTACCAGGTCGCTGGGAGAAAAGCGCTCTCCTTTTCCATTGTTATCTACCGGCGCATCTGTTTCTATGACTGTTCCGGAACGGAGGTGCGTTGCCATGGTTCTCAGTTCGCCATTATAGAGGATCGCTGCTGTTTGCATTGTCTTTTATTTTGCGTGTAAAATAAGCGTATTTTTAGTAAATCGTCCGATACAAAGGTACACCAGGATGCCAGTCAACTACCAACAAATTTGTGTATGTTTGTATAGGAATAAAACATAAAACGTAATCAGGCGTTTAATTACTATAATCGCACAACAGGTGAAAAAATTACACGTACTCTTATTACTCTTGCTGGCTTCCTCTATGCTCTATGCCCAGAATAACAGCCGGCAGCAAAAACGGGAGGAAAAAGAACAGAAGAAGTTAAGGAAGATCTCATTGTTCAGGGAAATAGAAGAAGGCGATAATCTGTATACCCGCGAATTCTCCATGGGTGCGCGCCTGAATACGGACGGCTGGACCGGTTTTCTGGAACTGGGTTATCGCAAGAACGCCACTTTCGTGAATTATTTTCAGCTGGAATTCTCTGAGAAAAAAGATCCCAAGCAGGACCGTGCTTCGCGTGTCATCCCGGTAGGACAGGGTTTTGGCATCAGCACCACGCCTTTTGTATATGGGAAAATGAATAACTTTTACCAGGCCAAGCTTGGCGTAGGCCAGAAACGGCTGATCGGTGGGAAAGGGAACAAGAACGGGGTAGAAGTGAATGCTATCTACTATGGTGGAGTTGCTTTCGGATTGATCAAGCCTTATTATCTCGATCTGATGAATGATACCGGCGATCCCAACCAGCGCCGCGTAGTGAAATATTCCGATGCGATCCGGGATGATTTCCTGAACCGCGACCTGATCTATGGCGCCGGCGGCTTTTCCAAAGGCTGGAACGAGCTTACGCTTGACCCGGGGTTACATGCCAAACTGGGCTTCCGGTTCGACTGGGCCCGTTTTAACGACATCATTTCCGCCCTTGAAGTAGGGATTAATGCCGAATATTACACCAAAAAGGTGAAGATCATGGTGGATCAGGACGGTAAGTCATTCTTTTTCAATGCTTATGTAGGATTACAGCTCGGGAAACGCTGGAATAAGTAACTTTGCACAATTAAAGAAAGGATTTGCGATGCAAGAATTACCCGTAATTGCAGCCGAGCCGGCTGCGCAAAGAGTGAAAAAGCCGGACTGGCTTCGCGTAAAACTGCCAATTGGAGAGAACTACAGACAGGTCAGGAACCTTGTAGATACCCATAAATTACACACCATTTGTGAAAGCGGAAACTGCCCGAACATGGGTGAGTGCTGGGGAGCCGGCACGGCCACTTTCATGATCCTCGGTAATATCTGTACCCGCAGCTGTGGCTTCTGTGCCGTAGCTACCGGCAGGCCGGAAGCTGTGGACTGGGATGAACCGCAGCGGGTGGCGGAAGCTATTTACCTGATGAAGGTGAAGCATGCCGTGATTACGTCTGTGGACCGGGATGAGCTGAAGGACGGGGGCTCCATCATCTGGGCCAATACCATCAAAGCCGTGCGTGCGTTGAACCCCGGGACCACCATGGAAACCCTGATCCCTGATTTCCGGGGCATCTGGGAAAATCTCCAACGTGTAATAGATGCTGCTCCCGAGGTAGTTTCCCACAACCTGGAAACCGTAGAGCGCCTGACCAAACAGGTACGCATCCAGGCTAAATATCACCGCAGCCTCGAAGTGATCCGTCATCTGAAAGAAGGCGGTATGCGCACGAAGAGCGGTATCATGCTGGGTTTGGGCGAAACGAAAGAAGAAGTGGTACAGGCCATGCAGGACCTGCGCGATAATGGTTGCGATGTAGTGACCCTCGGTCAGTATCTCCAACCCACTCCCAAACATCTCCCGGTGATCCGCTTCGTGCATCCGGATGAGTTTGCTGAACTGCGCGAGATCGGTTACGGCATGGGACTGGATTATGTGGAAGCCGGACCGCTGGTGCGTTCTTCCTATCACGCCGAAAAACATATCTTCAGCGGAAGAAAATAACAATGAAAAAACAGAGGTCCCGCAGCATGCTGCGGGACTTTTTTTATTTTAGGCCCTTATGAAACGGATACTATCGCTATTGGCCTTGTTGCCATCCCTTGCTTTTGCACAGCTTCGCTGGCACTCGTCAGATATACACAATCAGGGCCTTCCTGCCGGCGCGAAGGTGTATGAAACCACCGATTCCCTCGATGGTAAGCCATTCCGGGCCTTCTACCTGGAAGTGGACCTTAAAGATCCGCAACTGGAACTGGTTACCCGCGTGGGTAACGGTAAGCGATACACGCCTGCGCAATATGACAGCATTGAGGGCAGATCCGCACTGGCAGTGGTGAATACCACTTTCTTTTCTTTTGCTACCAACGGTAATCTGAACATCGTGATGCATGAGGGAAAAGTACTGGCTGTTAACCCGCAGGGTACGGTAGTGAATAAACGCACTGTATACGCTACCCGAGGTGCATTTGGGATTAATCGTCGCAGGCAGCCGGATGTTGCATGGGTATATAATGTAGGAAAGAAGAACCGGCCCTACGCATACGACAAGCCGGTAACGCCGGAAATACAAGGTACTGACACCGTTTATCACGAACCGGGTAAACGGGGAGCACATCGCTGGAAGATGAAGGAGGCCGTGGGTGGAGGGCCTGTGCTGGTGCAGAATGGTCAGCCTCACATCACGAGTATGGAAGAGCGGATGGGCGGTAGTATTCGGGAGTTTCATCCACGAACGGCCATCGGTTATACGGCAGATCGGAAGGTAATCATCCTCGTGATAGAGGGAAGGAATAAGGGCGTGGCGGAAGGCGCTACTTTCCCGCAAATGGCGAAGATATTCACGGATATTCATTGTGTGGAAGCGCTCAATCTCGATGGTGGCGGATCATCCGCGTTGTATGTGAATCATATGAATACGATTAAGCCTTCGGATAAGGAAGGACAGCGGCCGGTGCCGGCGGTTTTGGTATTAAGGAGAAAGGGGTGATGCGATCATCGTTTCCGCAGATCTTTTTTATCAGCCTTCATCTTCCTGTTCCCATCTTCATCAAACTCCTGCAGCAGATGCCACTCCGTTAACCCGGTGAGCAATAGTACGCAGAAGATAACGGGGCTGATCGTGAGATAGAGGAAAGTGTCCGTTTGTGCATCGAAGAGCAGGGCCATTAGCAGCCCAAAAGGGATGAGGGCATAGGCCATGCAGCGGGAGACGTAAGCGGCGTATTGGTTGGCTTCGTGCCAGGTTTGCTCGTTAATGGTGGAGAGGAAAGTACGGTAACCGTACCATGTTTTCATGTTGCGCGGCGGGTACTTCCGGATCATGAAACCCATAAAGAGGAAGAGTAAGCCTACCAGCAAACTGGCGTTACAAAAGGGGCTATGCAGGATGCTGTTCATAAGAACGTGGCATACTAAAGCTATACCACGTTCTTATTACAAATAAGTTTACTGTTTTGTTGAATCTGCTGCGGTGTTTTTGCGCCGGTTCAACAAACCTTTCAGCGTGTTGTTGAGCGTTTTTTCAGCGGATTTACCGGCATCCTGGAGGGTTTTACCGGATTGCGCACTGTCTTTATTACCGAGCAGTTGTTTTTTCAATTCATCTTTCGCTGCTGATAGCGCTTCTTTCTTCACAGCCTGCAGGGAATCTTTCACCGTATGTTTGATGGTGTCTACTTCGTTCTTCACAAGCGCAGTGGCCTGATCTTTCAGGTTATTGGCCGTTTTGGCGGCTACTTCTTTCAGATCCGTTTTAACGGAAGGTTTCAGGATGCTGCCACCCATTAGTACGTTCAGGTGTACGGAGTCTCCGAGCTGAACAGGGATGCCTTTGTTATTGGCCTGGGAAACGAGGTTGTTGATGAGCGAGTTTCCTTTTTGTCCGAGTAAGCTTCTGGGTAACGCGAGTTGCATGGTGTAATCCATACTCTGATCAAAGCCGTGCGAGCCGGAGATGAGCATGTTCATGTTTGCGAGCTTGACGCGGAAGGGATTGACCGTCATGCGACCATTCTGGAAGGCGAAGTAGTTCTTGATATCGCGAACGGATATGTCCTGCAGCGCGGATACATTCAGCTGGTTGGCGAGCTGATCCAGTGGAGCGAACTTTTTCAGGAAACCTTCGATCAGGAAGAGATTGCCATCGCCGGAGAGTGTGCTAAGATCGGGCGTCATGTCCTTGCCCAGCCGACCTTTGATCGTCATCTGCGAACTCATTTTTCCGCTCAGGAATTGCGCGATCGGCATCAGTTTTTGAACGGTGTTGAAGGCTTTGAAAGTTTGTTGTACATCCAGTTCCTTTACATCGTAGGCAAGACTGATATCGGGATGCTGTTTACTTTGTTTGGTGGAGTACGTGCCATCGATCTTCATGTTGCCCTGCAGCGCGTTTCCTTTTACATCGTTCAGGGTGATGGTCTGATCGCGGATCAGGAGGGTGCCGGAAAGCTGGGAGAGGTCTACTTTATCGTAATGCACTTTATCTGCCTGCGCCTGGATGGTGAAATCGAGGTTGTTGGGTACCGCAAAAGGAGCACTGGTAGCGGTATCTGCGGGTTTGGATGGGGAAGATGAAGTGTTGCCCGTCGCCATCCATTTATCGAGATTGATCTGATCCGCTTTCAGGGCCAGTCTGCCATTCAGGGCATCGTTCTTCAATACATATGCCAACAGATTGTTCACTTCGCCGGTGGCGGAGAAGTTCGTGCCAAGGTATTGTCCTTTGAAATCCTGTACTGCTACGTTTTTCGGGTTGAACTGCATGAGGAGGGAAGATACCTTCACGCCGTCCGGGTAATCCTTGCTGCTATAGAGCAGGTTGTTCACCGCCAGTTTGCCGGATGCATCGAATTTTTCATATTGCTGTTTTTCAATCGCGCTCATGTTGCCTTTTGCCTTGATATCCGCATCCAGCAAGCCACTCAACTGTGTGCCTTTCTCGAGCTTTACGAACTGGGCCACTTTGCTGAGGTCCAGCTTGCCTTTGGCGGCGGCATCGAGATAAAGATCGGATACCGGGGTCTTTATCAACATCCGGAGGTCTACCGGAGTGGCATCCATTTCAAGGTGCGCCTGCGGTACATCGATCACGGTATGGTCCGGTACGCCGTCAGGGTTGTTGACATTGACGGCCAGTTGAATATTCTTCACGGGTTTAGGAAGATCAGGATATTGGAAGAAGCCGTTCTTTACATCGAGATGCACGCCGTATGCCGGGATCTGCTGCGGGGTGTAGGTGCCTTTCACAAAGCCGTTCAGCGTGGCATTGCCGCTGGTTTTGATGTTGGCGAAATCCTGTGAGTAGATGGTTGGCACGAGGGAGAGGACGTCCTTGAAATCTGTGGATGGTGCAGCAAACTTCACGTCCATCTTATAACTGCTGTCGTTCACTAACTGCACGAAGCCTTCGGTGGAAAGCTTCAGATTGTTGATGGATATATTATCCGTTTTGAAGGAGTAGGTGTTGGTTTTGTTATCGACGCTGATGTCTGCCAGAATCTCTACTCTGGTGTTGAGCAGATAGGGAATGAAACCGCTCGCGAAGCTGAGAGCGCCTGCGTTCGTGGAGGTCTGTAAGGTGAATTTATCTTGTGAGAAATCTCCTTTCCCTTTATGGTTCAGTTGTTCGATTATCAGGGAGGTATTTGCCTGACGGTCGACGTACTTTACCGTAGCGTTTTCGATGCTGTATTGCTGAAGATCGAGGGAGAAATCGCTTTTCGCGGTATCGGGTTTGGCTGTGGTTGACGTGGTGGTATCCGGTTTGGTGATATCCCAGTTCGGGTGGCCTGCTTCGTCCACGATGGCGTATATGCGTGGATGTTGGAGCACTACGTTGTAGACTTCGAGCTTCTTGCCCCTGATGGCGCTCATCAGGTCCATGGCGAGATCCAGGCGTTTTACTGCCAGCAGGGTATCGTTTTCGAACTGCTTTATGCCGAGGATCTGTAATTCCTCGAGTCCCACCGCGAGCCTCGGAAATCTGCGGAAGAGGCTGATATCCACGTCTTTAAAATCGACTTTGGCATTCAGGTTCTTGTTCAGTTCCGTTTTGATCTTCGCCATGATCTGGCCTTTGAACAGGTAAGGGATCGCGATCAGCAGTGCGATCAGGGTGAGGAGGGAGATGCCGGTGATCTTCAGTACCTTTTTTACTTTCATCTGTTAATTGTTTGGTTTTTAGGAGGTTCTCATGGGCTTAGGTATCCTTTATTTTGTCAGGAGATCCTCAGCTGTGGGAACGTTGGCCTGGTTTATCCGTGTTTTCGGGACCCGGGAATGGTGGTTGCTTCCAAAGTCGTGCCGGAATGAGGGATGGTTTCCCTTTTTTCCTGCGTGCAGGGATGTGCATGTTGTTTGGCGGGAGAGGGGTATGTTTCCTTTCCCTTTTTTGTTTCCTGCTGCTTCCCTGCAATTGAATTCCTGAGCATAGGTATTCCTCATTCCATTTTATCTATGCTTGTAGAATGAGGGGAAATCGATTTCCTGCATACCTGTTGTCAGATTCCTTCCTGCATCCCCGAAAATCTAGCATAGGCGCCAGGTTTCATAGGATATCCCGTTAAAGATAGTAAATCGTGAGGCTTGAAGGTAATTTCTGGTAATTTTGAGGGGGAGGAGCGTTGAGGGGAATGTCTCGCGGCAGGGATGTGTTTGGAACGATAGGGAGGAAGGAGTACCATTGGGATATCGTGGGAGTAAGAAAAGAAATGCGGTTGAAGGGAAATGAATGGAAAAGGTGTTTTATGCGGAAGGGGATTATGATTGGGGCGAAGAGAAGTTAGTGGATAAGGGTGCGGGGTAGAATAATACTTTATGTTGAAGCGAGGGTTTAGGGAAGTATTGGTTGAGGTTGGGAGGAATGAAAAGAGGGGCGTGTAGATATGACAGAATATGTTTTGGCTAGGATATACGTATATGCGGATGCCTGTGTGGAGAAGAGGAATTTTGATTGAGGTGAGGTTCGATACATGGGAAGGAAGATCGTGTTGTGGAGTGGAAGGGGAGGATTTTGGGAAGCTGTGGTTAGGACAACGTGAAGTGAATTGGTGAGGAAACGAGCACGGAATATCTTTTTGCTGAACGGGAGGGATGGATATGGGGTTATGTTTGTGCTTATGCGGGAGAGGAATCGTGGTTTAAGCAAAACGAAATGGATGGGAGGCAAGGTGGATGTTGTCGGGTGGAATGTGTTTGGTATGGGTGGGGCGGATTGGGAGGAAGTGGTTAAGGCAAAGCCAAATGAATTTGGCGAGGAGATCCGTGCAGGAAGTCAGAATATGTTTTCCGAATGGAAATCGGAGGGATATGTGGAGATGAGGGACACACAAAGGATTGGAGTCGTGGTTGGGGCAAAGTGAGATGAATGGGAGAGAAGATGTGTGTTACCGGCCAGCTGTGTTTGGTGTCGGAATGGCGGATTTTAGGGTAGCTTGAAATGAATTGGAAGAAGCCTGTGTGAGTAAGCCGGAATACGTTTTGCTGAACGGAAGCAAGATGGAATATGTGGGAATGGAGTGGCACGTAAGGGGTTGGATCGTGGTTGGGGCAAAGTGAGATGAATGGGAGAGAAGATGTGTGTTACCGGATAGCATGTGTTTGGTGTGAGAATGGCAGATGCTTAGGGTAGCGATTAGGATAACGTGAAATGAATTGGTGAGAAGTCCCGTGTGAGCAAGCCAGAATACCTTTTGCTGAACGGAAGCAAGATGGAATATGTGGGGATGGAGCGGCGTGTAAGGGATTGGAATCGTGGTGGAGGCAAAGTGAGATGAATGGGAGAGAAGATGCGTATTACCGAATAACATGTGTTTTTATACAAAACGGGAGATTTTTGAAGGAAGAATAGTAGAGAGGATGGGACGAGTGAGCGAAGAAATGTATAACAGATGTGGAGTATATTTTTACCGAAAGGAATGGAATTGGAGATGATGGGAGACAGGGAGAACAGCGAATTGCCATGGTAGAAATTTGAGTAAGGGTGAATAAGAGAAAACTTCTTTTTACTATAAATATCATTTGGAATTATGACACCAGAACGGAGAGACCGGCTTTTAACCGTAGTAAACAGACGACAGGGTAACCTGACTGTGGTATTGGAGAATGTGGAAGACCCACACAACATTTCAGCCGTATTGCGCACCTGTGATGCTGTTGGTATCCAGGACATATATGTGTTGATGACGAAAGCCCCCAGACACAAGAGATGGGGTGCTAAAAGCTCGTCCAGCGCGGCTAAATGGCTTACCGTACACCAGTATACCGATGTGAATGAGTTGTTCAAAGCCCTTCGGACGCGTTTCGATAAAATTTACACCACGCACCTATCCTCAGATGCGGTAAGCTTATATGATATTGATTTTTCCGGTTCCGTTGCGCTGATCTTTGGGAATGAGCAGAAAGGGGTGAGTGATGAGATCAGGGCTTTGGCGGATGGGAACTTCCTGATTCCGATGATGGGGATTATCCGGTCGTTGAATATTTCCGTGGCTTGCGCGGTGAGCATTTATGAAGCTATGCGGCAGAAGACATTGGCGGGGCATTATGGTTCCCCGGGGTTAGGGGGCGATCGGAGAACAGAGTTGCTGGGGGACTGGGGGTTTGATGATGTGGATCCGTTTTGAGATTTTTGAAAGCCTGGGGTGGAGGGGGCTTCATTCCTTAGTTATTCCTTGAGGGAGGGTTGTGTTGGATGTCTATAAGCTACAGGTAATTGGGCATTTTTTTAGTGATACGGATTTTAGGGACGGGAACATGCAGAATGAATATAGCATATTGGGGAGGGGGGCATTTTTTGTGAAGAACTGCACTATTGCGGCATTGTTGTTAGGAGAGGTAATTAGAATAAGTGCTGATCTGCGAAAGCTTACCATGATACAGGTGAAAATAGGGGAGTAGTATTATTTAAATGGATCGAGGACAAACGTTTTAAAAGGAGTAAACTTTTTTGATCAGAATGAATATGGGCAGTAGTGAGCCTTAATGGAAGGAGCTATATGGAACAGTAGGTTTTGATGGAATTCATATTGTTCGTGCTTATTATGAGAAAGATTCTGATTTGCATCTTTGGATTCGTATTGCTTGGGCGAGGTGCTTCCGCCCAAGAGATCATCCGCATCAAAGCAGATGATTTAGACCGATGGCTGTATAATCCCGATACTGCTTTGGTGGTCAATCTCTGGGCGACCTGGTGTGGGCCTTGTGTTGAGGAGATGCCGTATTTTGTGAAGGTTGCCCGGGAGATGAAAGGCAGGCGAGTGAAATTCATTTTTATCAGCCTTGATCTTGGGGATGCTTATCCTGAGAAGATCAGGCGATTTGTGAAAAAGTATAAAATAGAATCCACCGTTCTTTGGTTGGATGAGCCTAATGCCAACAGGTATGCAAACAAGATAGATCCCCGTTGGCAGGGGAGTATACCGGCGACTATTTTTGTGAGCTCTGGGAGAGGGTATAGGCGTTTTGTGGAGGGGAGTTTGGGGGAGAAGGCGTTGAGGCGGGCGGTTGAGGGGGTAGAAGTTTTGCAAAATAAAAGGGCAATAACCAAATCAAGCTTGGAATATATGAGTGAAAAAGGTATTAACCTATTAGTAACTGACTTACGGATTTGAGGAATTATTTAGGTTACTTAGCGAGTTCTTATTGTAGTTTTACATATTATGGTTTAGTTGACAAATTTTTAACAAAGTCAATGAAATAAAGTTATATAACGTTGCAAGCTGTCTATCGGACTGCATGAATTCGAATTAATGCGATGATTAAATTTGTAGTAAAGAAAATCACAATAAATTTTACGTGACTGCATGCAAGTTGCAGTTACACGTTCTATTTTTGAGAAGTCAATATCGAAGGTAATCTATCTTATGAATCGGTAGATAGTTTGTAGAACTCTAATGTTAGAAGGAGCATTTAGCTTTAGGCAAGAAGGAATTCTTACATGTCCATAGGTACCCCTGAAAAGTATTTACGTACTTAGAATCGCATTACATAGGATAGTTTTTTGCTTAAAAACTATTTTCAAAATGTTACGTAATGACCACTATTATAATATACAGCATTATTGAGACAGAGTTCTCCATATTAAGTTAAGACAGTATTGGAATTGTATTAAAAATTTCAAAAATGGGATTTAAAAATGCATTTTATCAAACAGTCGTTATTTTAATGACTCTTTTATTTGCTTATACAGCGGCAGATAAAGTAATTGATTTTGGTTTTTTTCAACGTGCGATGTCAGCCCAACCAATTGATCATAGATTTATTAAAGTCTTGATGTGGGGAGTACTTTTTGCTGAAATTATTGTTTTAATAATATTGATTATACCTAAAACTCGGTGGGTGGGGTTATACAGTGCTACGTTCTTGATGTTCACATTCACCATATATACAGGATTAGTTCTAGCAAATACATTCGATAAACGGCCTTGTGCATGTGCAGGTTTATTTAGACACATGAGCTGGAGCCAGCATTTTATCGTGAACTTGGTAATTACCATTCTCGGAATTACTGCCATTTGCTCAAGAAGAAATCGCCAGAATAGTAAGTTGGTAATTGGATAAAGAGTTTAAAGTTATTCAAATGCGCATTGAATGCAGGAAAAATCACCTAAGCCTGCTAAAATAATGGTGGATACATTTTTTCTTAAAACAATTTAGCCATGAAAAAGATCAAATTGTCTGCATTAGCAGTATTGCTGGGTGTTGGTGCAGCAGCTGCCGCCACAGTATTTGCCCCGAACTATTACATTAAACAAGCCGATGGTAGCTTCGTGAAACTTGGTCCATCTTATGATCCGACCAAATGCTTAGATGCTGTGAACCCGTTCTGCCTGTATCAGATCAACAGTGACGCACAAACACTTCCTGCTGGTACACAAGCTACTGGGATTGAAGCTAACAAGGTTTATGTTCCTTAATGAAGGGGACTTCAATCTATTTCAATAGAAGAAACTGGAGACTAGTATTTACTAGTCTCCTCTTTCTTTTAGTACATCGCGTATGACCTTGTTAAAGGAAAATAAAGAACTTTTGATTAGGCCTCTTGATGGGTTTTAGAACGGCTATTTCCGAGACTACTTTTCCGAGATCACACTATATTATGCTCCCCAAAAATCGGACAGGCGATGACAGTATAACTTACTAACCACCACGTACAAATGAAAAAAAACACCTAAGAGAACGTACACCGCAGAGTTCAAGGCCAAAGTCGCGCTGCAGGCCATTTCCATGCAGCATACCGCAGAAGCCATTGCGAAGGCCAATGGCATCAACAAAACCCAGGTTAACCTTTGGCGTAATGTAATACGCGACAATGCACCGACCCTTTTTATCAAAGGAAAGATCGACCTGATCGACAACCGCCAAAGCATCATCGAGGAACAGCAGGCCGTGATCGGCCAGCTCACATTGGAGAACATGCAGCTTAAAAAAATTGCAACAATTCCAATGAAACAGCGGCTGGCACTCCTGGATTGCAACCATCACACGCTTTCTATCGCCACACAATGCAAGCTGTATGTTATCAACCGCAGCACGGTCTATTACAAGCCCACGGGAGAGAGCAGGGAGAACCTGGATATCATGCGTATCCTGGATGAACAGTACATGCAAACCCCTTTCTTTGGTGTCAAACACCTGCGCCGCACTTTGGCAGAACTGGGCTACCGCGTCAACGTCAAGCGCATTCGCAGGCTAATGCAGCTGGTCGGATGGAAAACGGTGTACTGTAAGCCACGGACCACACGGCCCGATCCTATCGCTTTAAAATATCCTTATCTGCTAACCGGATTGAAGGTAACGGAACCGAACCAGGTATGGAGTATAGATATCACTTATGTGCCAATGAAAGACAGCTTCGCGTACCTGTGCGCCATCATCGATATCTATTCCCGGCTTATCGTGGGATGGGGAATCAATAATCAAATGTCGGCGGAATGGTGCGCCGATATTGTGGAAGATGCCGTCGGCCATTACGGATCACCGCAGATCATCAATTCAGACCAGGGCAGTCAGTTCACGTCCGATGTGTATATTGCGGCTGCAAAGCGGCACGGGATCAGGATTTCAATGGACGGAAAAGGAAGGGCGCTGGATAATATTTTCATCGAACGGCTGTGGCGTACCGTCAAACACGAGCATCTGTACATCTACAAGTATGTACACGGTTCTCAACCTGCTAAAGGGTTTGCGCCGGTTCTTTTTGTTCTACAATGAAAAAAGACTTCATCAGTCACTGGGTTACAAAAAAGCGATAGAATTATATCTGGGGTATAATCCGTCAAAACCCCTGTCGGGAACTGCTTTGAACAAGAGCATGGCCGTCATCAGCGCCACCGCTTTTCCGGGCGACAGTTATTACGGCCATACTTTTGTTCAAAGCCCGATAGTTTCTTAAATTGCAAAACCCCTGTCCCACCTTTGGGGAGTAGCTAACTATATCAAGCGGAGGAATGATAACTATGTAAAATATAATCCATCTTACAACTGTGGTAAATGAGTGGAGAACTCATACAATCCTTATTGTACCTATGAGGTTTGTGGTGATAGCTAAATGTCATCAGTTGGAATTTTGCAGTGGGATAGGTATCTGATTATGTACAATATTGCATGATGAATGCGTGTTTTGTTTGAGAGCTTTCGAGTAGAAATGGTACCATTTCCTACTAATCTACTTTGGCGTATGCTATTATGAGATAGGAGTAAGTTATTTCTGTTTATGAAGCACTTGGGCTTTAAGATAACTTTCAATAGTATCAATTAATTCGTTTTCGCTACCCTTCCAAGCTGTGGGAACAACTGGATTGGAATCTAAAATTTTTCCTTCTTTATCGATGAGCATTAGTTGAGGGAAACCAATTAGTTGATAGAATCTCACTAGCGGATGTTTGATACCGAGCCCATTCGTATATAACACAATATTTTCCAGATGGGTATATATACCAGATTTTAGGCTTTGTTTCCATCTGTTAATTTTTTCATCGACACTAATACTCACGAATACTACATCTGATTTGTCTTGAAAATGCTTATATACAGGCAACATATTTTTAGCCAGATCTATGCACGCTTTGCATCCTGTAAACCAGAAATCGACAACTATGACTTTTCCACGGAAGTCACTCAGTTGTATTGTTTTCCCAGTAGAATCGATCAATTCAAAATTGAAAGCCTTAGCGCCTCTGGTTTTAGAATGGGAAATATCTTCGACAATTTTTTTATACGGCTCGTATTTCATTGAGTGTATAGCCTTAAAAGAGAAGGTGTCGGCTCCTTTAAATTGACCTAGCGTATAGGATTCAGAGAAGAGAGTTGCAATTAACTTATCTTTTAAAGGACCTCCATAGTGAGTATTGATGAAAGCGAAGAAATTTTCGAAAGTTGGGTTAATATCAACTAATCTGGCTCCATTTTCGACATATTTATTTTCTAAAATAAACTTTATACGTCGTAGCTGGAAGAGATAGTCGGTGTACAGAGCTGACCTATGAAGTAACGAACTGTTGGTAGTGTCCTCCGGAAGAGGCTTAATGTAATTTTGGTAGAACTTAAACAGCATCTCTCGCTCGCTTTTCTCTGTTGTAGACGATAGTAAAAAATATCGAAAAAGCTCCATCTTGTTTTTAGCATAGGCGTCAGCGATTAGAATGTTTCGTATATCTGGGGATAATCTAAAGGAGTATTTTTTTATTACGTTTTTTTTTAAAGCATCAATCGAATCAAGAATCTCACTTTGCCGTGCTAATCTTTGGTATGTGTTTGAATAGTCTATTTTTTTATCTATTGATTTGAATTCCGAACTTAAATCATCATATGAGCATTTGTTTAATTCTATTTGACAATTGTATTTATCAGCACCTTCGCCAGAAAATTGGATGTTGTCCTTGTTGATATCGATCAAAATGTTATCTTTCTTTTCCACTAAGAAGAACCCATAGAGTTGATCAATGTTGAGGCTGTCAAATTGAAGGATCATGTACGCGAGTCCATTGGTGATACCACTGTATGATGTCAAGAATCTACCTCGTTCTACCGTTTTTTTAACATCAATTGCGTCTAATTTATGCCGGGATCGAAAGTATTGATTGAAAACTGATAGTGTTACATTCTGTACATGGTTTTTAATTCCTGTTATTTTTCCATGAATTGAAAAATCTGGATACTCAGAATTTTTATCTGATATGTTGTCGGTTTCGTAACTTCTATTGCCCTCATATGTTATTGGTTTCAATAATTTATTCTTATTTTGCCTTTCTGACGATTTGTGAGAAAATGTTTGACCGAAGGACGTGAACTGGATTATATTTAGGCTTGCAAACAAAATAAGCCATTTCTTTTCAAGAAAATAAATGATCAAGAACATAATTATTGGGAATTGTAAGTAAGTAGATTAGTTTGCTTTTTTTCTATTATATATTGTTAGATACTACCTACTAATAAGATATTTTATTTGAAAAAGGGGTGAACCGATTTTATTTTACTTATGAAATAGATTTTTGTTGTATGTTTTAACACCGGATTTGTTGTGATTGTGTTTCAATCACAGTTGTGTTTTTTTATGTCAAAAAATGGAATAAATAGAATAAACTGTGAGACTACTACCAAAAGTGTATCAGATAAAAGTTGCTTAACTTTAAACTGACTCTATGAACAAACAGCATTTCGATTTCGAAGCATTTAAGAAGTCGGCAGTGAGCCGTTTGAAGGAAGGAGACAGCCTGCTGGGGAAGGATGGAGTGCTTATGTCATTGTTGAAAGAGTTCCTGGAAGGGGCATTGAAAGGCAAGCTGGAAGTTCATATCGAGGAAGATGATGACGCCAACATAAAATACGGTAAAGGTCGCAAACAGGTAAAGACCTCTATTGGCTTTGTGGATATTACCCACCCATAGACACAACGGGACATTTGAGCCGGAGTTGATTCCCCAAACGCCATAAGACCCTCGGTGTCGCGATCTTGACTAGCAAATTATCGCATTATATACCAGGGAGCCAGCTATAGCGATACCCGTGATTATTTGATGGACATGTACGGGGTTGAAGTGTACACGGCTACTATCAGCCGCATCACTGATAAAATACTTCCCCTGATTCAGGAATGGTGCGACCGGCCACTGGAAAGGATCTACCTCTTCGTGCGGCTGGATGCTATCTGCTACAAGGTACGTTATGAGGGCCGTGTTATCAGCAGTGCTGTTTACTACATTATAGACCTCAATCAATCAGGAGGGTTATAAAGAACTGCTGAGAATGTATATCGGAGAAAATGAGGATGCTAAATTCTGGCTTCAGGTGTTAACCGAACCGGGGAAGACATGTTTATAGCTTGTATCGGCAATCTTCAGGGGTTTGCAGATGCAGTGGAAGGTATTTTCCCCAGACAGAAGTGCAGTTTTGCTTTGTTCACCAGATCCGTAATAGTCAAAAATACCTGTCTTACAACGGTGTCAAGCCCTTTATGAAGGATTTGCAAGGTGTCTACCGGGCTTCGACTGTTGAGCAGGTAGAGCGTAATCTAGGCCAACTGGGGCCGTCGCTACCCCAAAGTCATAGAATCCTGGAGAAAGAACTGGCCACATTTAAGTAGCTATTTCCAATACAACAAAGATATATGCAGGATTATACACACTACCAATATCATCGAAGGCTTCCACCGGCAGCTACGAGCTGTAACAAAATCAAAAGGCCCCTTCCGGTCGGAAGACGCCTTAATGAAACTCTTATTCCTAGTTCAAGAGAATATCTGTGCAAAGTAGAATAAGTCAGTCGACTTCTGGAATCAGACACTTGCACAACTATCTATTATCTTTGGAGACAGACTCAAACTGAATCTTTAGCAGAATGACTCACTTTATGTAATAATACCTTAACTGTGTTTAGGGCATTTTTACACCTAAAGGCAGTAGGATTATCGACTATTTTGTTCGATACCAGATAATGCTATCTCATCTTCAGGTATTGGGAAGGCGTATCTTAACGAATTTGGAGACAACGTAAAGATTTCTCCATTTAACATTCTTTGGATAGTTATATTGGCTCCCTCTTTATTTAGTCTTCTAAGGTCAAGCCATCTAAGTCCCCGCCATACTAGCTCCTTTCTTCTTTCAAGGAGAATCTTACTGAGTGCTTCTTCTGGGGTAGTAGCGGTTATGCGAACAAATGTTCCAGATTTGTACCTCTTCTCTAGCAAAGTATTCAACATGTTCAACGATAGTAATGTTTCCCTTCTCCGAGCTAGACATTCCGATTTTATTAAATATATTTCGTCTGTGGCTATTCCCGCGAAGGGCTGGAGGTATGTTCCTTGATAGCCACTCTTAATGTTGTAGTCTCCAAAACTATTTTTATTGAAATAAACTCCTTTCCTTAGGTCATTTGGTTCATATAGTTTAATCAGCAGGGTGTCTATGTTGGTATTTAGCTGAATTTGCCCATTGTTCATTGAACTATATCCATTTGAAATGCCCCAAAGTAATAATTCTGGATTATTGTTCGAGAAAGGTCTGAATGTAGATGTGCTTAACGAGTTGTAATCTATAAGAGTATTGTAGATGCCGAGGGTCTTGTCTGCATAGTTTTCAGCATTTTCATAGTCAAAGATTGAGAGATAGATTCTTGATAATAATGCGAAGCAGGCAACCTTTGAAGGTCGGTTCTGGTATAGCGGGTCAATGGTCGTTGGGAGTAATTCAATTGCTCCTTTTAGATCATTTAGTATAAAGTTATAAGTTTGTTGAATACTTGAACGTTGAATTATCTCGTTAATATCCGCTTTGGCCCGAATTGGCAGTCCTAGATCAGTAGAAGCAGTCTTTTTATCAAAAGGTAATGTGAAGGTAAGCAAGAGGTTAAAATAATGATATGCCCTATAAAACAATGCAGATCCTTTTAAGCGATTCCAATCGGTTCCAATTCTCCCTGTTGGAATATTGTTTAATGATTCCAATGCGACATTAGCGTAATATATGCCTTTAAACCCATCATTCCAATCTGGAATATTTCGTTCTCCATTGTAAATATCCTTTGCCCAAATATGCGCATTTTTCTCACTTGATCTAATCAATTTTTGCCAACCGGAGAATGTAAAATAGTATTCGTCGGCACCCAATTGCCTAAGAGAAAGTGGATAGTTGTTTAAAACGGCAGTATTGTCTAATATTTTTTGAATATCATCAATAGATGAAGGGACAACGATATTTGTGTTCGGCTTGTCGTCCATCACGCCTTTTTGACAACCTATGGCCCCCTCCATAATTAGTATTATCCAATATAATATGAGGTATTTATGTTTCTTCATTTTTTTGGTTTAATCTGAATACTTTTTAATTAGGGAAAAATCCTGTTGATTCAATGATCACATCACTATATTTAGAGATTAACGTTTATCCCGAAAGAAAATGTTGCTGGTGTCGGGAAAGTACCTGGAGCGTTTGCATCCGGGTCAATTCGATATTTATTTGCTCGCCAAATAATCCCTATATTACTTGCATAGAAATAGATTCTAGCCCCTTTCACAGTTCCCTTTTTGATCAGCTTACTTGGAAGAGCATAGCCTAATTGAATGTCTTGCAAACGAATGTGATCACCTTTTTCGACCAAAATGTCTGAATAGTTATAAATATCTTCTCGTGTGCCATCCGGGTAATAGTACATGCTTGGAACATTAGTTCTTATCTCATCGCCACGTTGCATCCAACGCTTTGAGAAATCTGCCTGCTGGTAGACACCGTTAAATAAACTAGAAT
Organism: Chitinophaga niabensis; assembly: GCA_017849435.1. Classification (GTDB taxonomy): domain Bacteria; phylum Bacteroidota; class Bacteroidia; order Chitinophagales; family Chitinophagaceae; genus Chitinophaga; species Chitinophaga niabensis_A. Next base: position 21,304 of record JAFIGY010000011.1, on the reverse strand, counting down.
AGTTTAAAGACTGTCTTCTAAAAAAGTACCCGAGTTTATAGGTAATGTTAAATGAGAAATCAACCCCTTTGTATACAAAATTGTTCCTTAATGAGCCAAATAGCATGGGGCTTGCCGGCCCCATATATACTAACTCATTAACATTTGTGGAATTAACTACAGCTGAATAATTGGTTGTTATCTTCCCGTCCAGAAGGGACTGCGGTCTTCCTAAAGTGTCAAGTCCTGCCCATCTGTAACTAAAGATTGCAGAATATGGCTTCCCCTCCAGCGGATTGGAGAAATTTTGCTGGATATAGTTGCTGTTAGAACCCTGCTTTACTAGGTATTTTGTAATCTTATCTGTTACATAACTTAGCAGAAAATTGGTAGACCATACCAAATGACGATTGATATTCGTTGTATTTAATATTACATCTACTCCTTTAGTTCGCATATTAGCGGTATTTCCTTTAAACTGTATAATCCCTGTTTGAGGAGCTAATGGTGAGTTCCCAATCAGATCTTTTCCAGACTTAATATAAAACTCAAATGAACCGGTAATAATATTATTTTTTGATCCAAAATCAACCCCAAAATTAGTTATTCGAACTTTCTCCCATCTTAACTGCGGGTTTGGAGGATTAATCACTACTGCTATTGGTAGGCTATAAATGTTAACTTGTGAGGTAGTAGAAGCAGTGATAAATGCAGATAATGTACGATCTATATTTCCATTATAACCATTAGATATTCTTACCTTTAGAAATGGTAGTAAACTGCTGTTGTAGAATCCCTCTTTGTTGATCTCCCAACTTCCTCCGATAGACCACAACGGTATACGCTTTTTGTTTGCATCTACACCGAATAAATTGGATTCATCACTTCTTGCACTACCTGAGATTGTGATTTTATTGTCAAATGTGTAAGCACCATTTATAAATAGCGACCTAAATCTATCGGTAGAACCCGATTGCGTGAAACTATAAGGAATTCTTGAGGTATATCCGAGATCGTACAATGTATAGTCTTTGAAATAATCAATTTGAGCGGCGGTAGCTGTTTTGGGGTCGTAACCATATTGTAATTGTGATGAGCTCTGTCCTTTGGCATCTCTAATTTCTGCTCCGGCAAGGAGACTAATTGAATGATAACCTTTGAATTGATTTTCATAACTGAGTTGAGCTCTAGCATAGTTTGATTGTAAATTTTCCGTTGTTTTGGTTTCTATACCCCCAAGAGGAATTCCTCTCAGTAGAGTCCCCGTAGTATAATTTATCGCTGTATATCTATTGATAAGATTTCTTGCAAGATAGGAGTTTTGATCAAAGGAACTATTCCCATCCATTATTGTTTTCCCATATTGAAACAGTATAGCCGCTTTTAACTCTTTTATTATTGTATAGGAAATGCCTAGATCAAGGCGAAAGTCAGTAGTTTTATTTATACTTCTAGGGACTCTTTCATTTAATGGGTAGTAACCCCAATCAAGCAACTTGCCATTTCCAGCTGTGTCAATATAACTTAATCGTTGTTCGGCAACCACTGGTAACGGGTTACCCTCATTATCAATTATTCTTTCATAAGGATATTTGGGACTATATCCGGTAGAACTTTTACGATTTGTAGATGCAAAGAATATTTTTGTAAATAGTTCAAATTTTTTTTCAAGAAGATAGTTTGTATTGTTAGCATTGAAGGTGAATCTTTCAAAGTTGTTTCCAATTTGGGTAGCTCTATTTTTGTCATATCCACCGGATAAATAATATCGATTATTTATTCCACCGCCACTAAGGCTGATAGAATATTGCTGACTGATCGATTTTTGAAGAAAGTATTTTTCGTAATTTTTTCTTACATCAATGGAACTTAGGTCATTAAGTAACTTTGTAGCATCGTCTTCTGATATTTGTTTTTTCTTCTTTTTATCCATGATTTCTATTGCAGGGGAAAGTGGATAATAGGAGAATGATGGGGATGTTAGATAGAAGTCATATGCGCCTTTGTTGTATAGGAATTTTTCAACTTCTAAGAAATCACTAGATGAGAGTTGAGGTTGGTAGTATAGGTTGGGTTTATTTCCAATAGTCAAATTTGTGTTGAATGATATTTTAGGTGTGTGATTAAGGGAGCCTGTTTTTGATGTAATTACTATTACTCCATTACTTGCCCGTACTCCCCATATGCTAGCTGCAGCAGCATCCTTAAGGATTGTAATAGATAGAATATCGTTTGGATTTATATCATTAATATCACCTTCGAATGGAAAATTGTCCAGTACTATTAGCGGTTCTGCATTAGCGAAAATTGTACTACGTCCTCGAATTTGGATATTTGCTTCATTTCCATTTCCAGCTTGCTTATTCCTGTTAAATATTAGACCACTTGTTATCCCATCTAATCGATCGAGTATGCCTGTACTAGTCCTTCGATTAAGAAGGTCGTTTTCTATTTTTACAAAAGAGCCTGTGGCTTTTTCCTTTGATATCATTTGGTACCCTGTTGAGACAATTTCTACACCTTTAATTTCTCGCACCAGAGTATCTAGTTGAATGCGTATTGTAGTTTCTCCTGATAATTTTATTTGCTTAGACTCATATCCAATTGAGGATACAAGAATTGAAGAGTTCGCGGGGATATTGGCAAACTGAAATCGCCCAAGATTATCAGCGCTTTGTCCGCGACTTTGTCCCTTCAGGGAAATAGTAGCCCCAGCGATTGGGTTTCCCTTGGGATCAGTCACTTGTCCTGAGACATTCACTCTTGGTACGCTATCAAGTTTATTGTCATTCGTTAAAACCTTCCTATTTAACACCACCGCCCGATCCCTCACCACCCAGCCCACATTTTTCCCCTTCAAAATCGCATTCAATGCAGTAGTCAATCCTACCCCCCGCAAGTCCACGGAAACCGGCTGATCCCCATCCAAAGTAGGTTTGGCGTAATAAAATGTGAGCCCCGTTTGCTTCTCAATCTGTTTGAAAACGGTCTCTATCGATGTATTCGTTACATGTATGGTAATTTGTGCGCTATCCTGCGTATATGCTCTCGATTGCAATGAGAGTATGAGAGAAATGAACAATATCCATCCACCCCGCCTTGTAGAAAGCCAGTAGAACTTTTGCATAAAAGCTTGAGTTAGTCGTTAGAAGTTACGTTGTTAGTCGTTATTCAGTATAGGTACATTATTCTAAATTAATTGCCTCCTTCAGCTAAATAGGAAGCACCTCTCACCCTAACGGGCAAAAGCTTTTCCATCCAATTATTAAACATATTGATTTTGGTTCTTCAATATCTGCAGTAACTGCCTCAGCTATCAGCTAGTGATTTCAATCTACAAATAAATTAATCACAGAATAATCTCGAACAGTCATTTAAACAATTCACTATATGCTTAAAGAACGAAAAAACTTACATCATGTGGAGCCTCACGCCCCGAAAACGTCTATGTACTTCCTGCTTGCCATAACCTCACTCCCCAACCTTCCTTATCATCAAAGCTCATTTGGAACCCTGCTTGCCATAACTCCACTTCCCAACTTTCCTCATCATTTAAGCTCATTTACAATCCTGCTTGCCATAACTCCACTTTCCAACCTCTCCTCTCATCGTCAAAGTACATTTGTAATCCTGCTTATCATAACTCCACTTCCCAACCTTCCTCATCATCAAAGCTCATTTACAATCCTGCCTCCCCAAAAAACCCTCACCCCCAAACCACCATCATTCCCCACAACACCAACGCCCCGATCAACCCTCTTACACTCAATTTTGCCAGGCGCAAATGCGTTTTAATACTATCCTTACTGATCCCCATCTCCGCCGCCGCTTTTTCATACGATTTCCGCTCCAGGTATACCAGCTCCAACGCCCGTTTGCGCTTGGGGGATAGTACCGAAAATATCCAATGGAGGTCTTCTTTCCGGTCTTCCTGCCGCGGAGGAGTCACTTCTTCCGGAATATAATCGAGTTCCGGTGCGGCCTGCTCATAATATTGATAGGCTTCTTCCTTTTTGAAAAAGGACTTTTTGGTACGGATCTGGTACAAGCACTGATTCTGCACCATCCGGAACATATATCCGCGGAGATCCGCGATGTTCTTCCAAAGCTGTGGCTTATGCAGCAACATCGCAAAACAATCCTGCACCACATCCTCGGCGTCATTGCTGGATCTCAGATAGCTGTAGGCAAACTGGAACATCTCTACATAATACTTCTTGTAGGCTTCCTTGAATGCTTCCACATTACCATTGTGCAGTTCAGTTAATATAAGCTTGTCGTCTTGCATAAACTCGTTCACATTCAACATGTGTATTCTGATAGTATGTTGTTGGCAAAAGCTAAAGAGCGGGAGAAAAAACGAAGGATAAAATAAACGGTGTACGATTGGTTTCCGTAAGCAAAATGTGCTTGATTGTGATCGTAAATTTTGTAAAAAATCAATTAAATCATCGTTAAATTCTTGTTAACGCGTGAAAGAATACAAATCTCGAAATGCAGGATGGTATTGGATTGTATTATAATAACCGGGAATTTATTGTGAATATTGTTGTTAAGAGAATTTTAAGGAATTTAAGCAATTTCATTCACCCTTTTTTGCTGATTTGCTATCCGGCGGATTTTGAAATTTTTCAATATTCACACGGCCAAATGGATTTGTTTTGTGAGATTTTCACCCTTACTTTGTTAATGTGCATCTTAAATTATATACTATTTGTTGCATATGCTGGATAAACAACACAATGACCCGTTATATATACGAACCCTCCTGGTAAAGGAACTCTTCGGAAACCTCAACCCCGATGAAGAGAACGCATTAAAGGAAATACTGGAAACAGATGAAGCAGCAAGACAAATGCGGGAAGAGATCCAGTCCACCCCCCTTCCGGATGCGCAAAACTACCTGGAAAAATTTGACCCCGAAGCCGGACTGGAAGACGTTTTCGTCCGGGAAGAACGCCTCTCCGGCACCCGGCGCCGCTGGATGATCGGCACAGCTGCGGCCGTTGTGATCACCGTCGCAATTTCCTTCTTCCTCCTGAACAATCACCGCCTCCCGCCGGTTCCGCTGGCACAGACGGAGGCCACGCAGCAAAAAGGAAGCGCTACCCTCACCCTGGCAAACGGCAAGGTGCTCGCCCTGCAGGATTCCGGCCTCCAGCAACTGACCGCCGGCACCACGAACCTGAACAATACCAACCGCCGTCTGCAATTCTCGGGCAATGAGGAATCTACCAGCTGGAATACCCTCACGGTCCCGGCCCGACTGGATTACCAGATCGAGCTCTCTGACGGAACAATCGTATGGCTGAACAGCACCACCAAATTCCGCTTCCCCTTCGCATTCGGCAAGGAAAGCAGGGATGTGTACATCGATCAGGGGGAAGCCTATTTTGATGTGAAAAAGCTGGCAGACCGCCCGTTTATTGTGCATACTTCCCAGGGAGATGTAAAAGTCCTCGGAACAGAATTTAACGTGAATACCTATACGGCTGGCCAAATGATCACTTCATTGGTGAGCGGGAAAGTGCAGGTAGATAAGGAAATACTACAACCAGGGAAAGAAGTCGTGGCCAGACAGGGACAACCCGCCGTGATCAGGAACTTCGACGCCACTACCACCCTCAGCTGGCGCCAGGGTATCCACTACTTTAACGATGCGCCGGTCACCGCCATCGCGGAAATGCTGGAAAGATGGTTTGATACGAAACTGGTGATCGATAACCCTAAAGCCGCCGCCACGCAGCTCCGCGGTAAATTATATCGTCACAAGCCCTTACAGGAGTTTATAGACCAGATCAACCTCACCGGGGATATCACCTTTTACTGGAAAGAAGGGGTTCTCCATTGCCGTTAAAACGCCATTTTAAAATCTATTCAAAAAATCCTTCCCCTCCCTCCATTCCATAAAACATAAAAAAGGCCTGGAAGTTCCAACTTCCAGGCCTCGTAGTATCTAAAGTTGACTTGTTAAAAGTCCTCGGGCCTAAAACCCCTCTCATCATCACGCACTGCAGGTCACACACCCTTCTTCCATGGTGCAAACCGCCCCTTCGGGCACGCCCAGTTCTTCTACATCGGAAGAGGAACTCTGTGCTATCACCGGCACCATGTTCTGGCCACCCTGTTTCTCTACGGTGAACTGAACGGCCTGTGTGGCAGCCTGTGTACGCAGATAGTACATACCGGTCTTCAACCCTTTCTTCCAGGCATAGAAGTGCATGGAGGTAAGTTTGGACGCAGACGGGGTATCTACGAACAGGTTGAGGGACTGGGACTGGCAGATGAACGCCCCGCGGTCGGCCGCCATGTCGATGATTGTACGTTGTTTGATCTCCCAGACAGTTTTATACAATTCCTTGATATTGGACGGGATCTCGCTGATCTGCTGGATGGAACCATTGGCCGCGATGATCTTGTTCTTCATGTCATTATCCCACAGCCCCAGCTCTACGAGGTCTTTCAGCAGGTGTTTGTTCACTACCACAAACTCTCCGCTGAGTACGCGACGGGTGTAGATATTGGATGTATACGGCTCAAAGCACTCGTTATTGCCCAGGATCTGGGAAGTGGAAGCGGTAGGCATGGGTGCCAGCAACAAGGAGTTGCGGATACCATGCTTTTTGATCTCGGCTTTCAGCGTGGTCCAATCCCAGCGGTTGGAAGGCGTTACGTCCCACATGTCATACTGGAGGATGCCTTTGGACACCGGAGAACCTTCGTAGGATGCATATGCGCCGTCTTTCGCTGCCAGGTCTTTGGAAGCGGTGAGGGAAGCAAAGTAGATGGTTTCGAAGATATCCTTGTTCAGTTGCTGCGCAGCGGCGCTTTCGAACGGATGGCGAAGCAGGAAGAAGGTGTCGGCAAGGCCTTGCACACCAAGACCAATAGGACGGTGACGCAGGTTGCTGCGGCGGGCTTCTTCTACCGGGTAATAGTTCTGATCGATGATCTTGTTCAGGTTGAGGGTAGCCTGATAAGTTACCTCAAACAGCCGCTGATGATCGAATTTACCATCGATCACGAAACGGGGAAGCGCCAGGGATGCGAGGTTGCACACGGCCACCTCATCCGGGGACGTATATTCGATGATCTCGGTGCAGAGGTTGGAACTCTTGATGGTACCGAGATTCTGCTGGTTGGATTTGCGGTTGGCGGAATCTTTATACAGCAGGTACGGCGTGCCGGTCTCGATCTGTGCATCGAGGATGGCGAACCAGAGGTCCTGGGCCTTCACGGTCTTGCGGGCGCGGCCTTCTTTCTCGTATTGTTCGTAAAGTTTTTCAAATGCTTCGCCCCAGCAGTCTGCCAGTCCGGGTGCTTCATGCGGACAAAACAGGTTCCATTCGCCGTTGCTCTCCACGCGTTTCATGAACAGGTCCGGTACCCAGAGGGCATAGAACAGGTCGCGGGCGCGGAGCTCTTCCTTGCCGTGATTCTTGCGGAGGTCCAGGAACTCAAACACATCGGCATGCCAGGGTTCCAGGTAGATGGCAAAGGCGCCTTTGCGCTTGCCGCCGCCCTGATCCACATAACGGGCGGTATCATTGAACACGCGCAGCATGGGGATGATACCGTTGGAAGTACCATTGGTGCCGCTGATGTAGGAACCGGTAGCGCGGATATTGTGAATGCTCAAACCGATGCCGCCGGCGCTCTGGGAGATCTTGGCGGTCTGTTTCAGTGTATCGTAGATACCATCGATGCTGTCTCCCTGCATAGTGAGCAGGAAGCAGCTGCTCATCTGCGGTTTGGGAGTGCCGGCATTGAACAGGGTAGGAGTGGCATGTGTGAACCAGCGTTCGCTCATCAGGTTGTAGGTCTTGATGGCGGAATCGATGTCTTCTTTATGAATACCTACCGCCACGCGCATGAACATATGCTGCGGGCGCTCGGCGATCTTGCCGTCCACTTTCAGGAGGTAGGAGCGCTCAAGGGTCTTGAAGCCGAAGTAATCGAAGGCGAAGTCGCGGTCGTAGATGATGGTGGAATCGAGGATGTCGGCATTCTTATGAATGATCTCCCACACTTCATCGCTGAGCAGGCCGGCAGGTTTGCCGGTTTTCGGATCGATGTACTCGTACAGTTTCTTCATCGTTTGGGAAAACGACTTGATGGTATTCTTATGCAGATTGCTCACCGCAATGCGGGAAGCCAGCTGCGCGTAGTCGGGGTGCTTGGTGGTAAGGGATGCGGCGGTCTCCGCAGCCAGATTGTCCAGCTCGGTGGTGGTAACGCCATCATACAATCCCTGAATCACTTTCTTCGCTACATCTATTGCATCTACGTATTCCGGCGCCAGTCCGTAACACAGCTTTTCTACCCTTGCCGTAATCTTGTCGAATTTGACAGACTCCTTTCTGCCGTCTCTTTTTATAACGAACATAGTGTAATGAATTTAATGGGTGAAAAATATATGGAGGTGTATTATTATCGATCTTTATTCTAGAAATCTTCATCGAGGCTGAAGGTCTGGGCTTCCTTGCCGCCCATTACACCGGCCTTTTGGTAATCACCCACCCGTTTTTCGAAGAAATTGGTCTTGCCCTGCAGGGAGATCATTTCCATGAAATCGAAGGGGTTGGTGGCGTTGAACATCTTCTTACAACCCAGCTCTCCCAACCAGCGGTCCGCCACAAACTCGATATACTGCTTCATCAGATCGGCATTCATCCCTATCAGCGCAGCCGGCAGGGCATTTGTGATAAACTCTTTCTCAATGGCTACGGCATCGCCGATGATCTCGTGCACTTCCGCTTCGCTCAGTTTGCCCTGCAGCATGGAATAGAGCAGGCAGGCAAACTCGCAGTGGAGACCTTCATCGCGACTGATCAGTTCATTGGAGAAGGTAAGCCCCGGCATCAGGCCGCGTTTCTTCAGCCAGAAGATGGAGCAGAAGCTGCCGCTGAAGAAGATACCTTCCACGGCTGCAAATGCCACCAGGCGTTGTGCAAAAGTTCCGTTCTCTATCCAGCGCAAAGCCCATTCGGCTTTCTTTTTCACAGCCGGTACCGTATCAATGGCGTGGAAGAGACGGTCTTTTTCGATCGGGTCTTTCACATAAGTATCGATCAGCAGGGCATATGTTTCAGAGTGGATATTCTCCATCATGATCTGGAAACCGTAAAAACAACGGGCTTCCGGGATCTGTACTTCGCTCATGAAGTTCACAGCCAGGTTCTCGTTCACAATCCCGTCAGACGCCGCAAAGAATGCCAGTACATGGGAAATGAAATGGCGCTCTCCGTCATTCAGACCGGCCCAGTCTTTCAGGTCCCCGGACAGATCGATCTCTTCTGCCGTCCAGAAACTGGCTTCATGCCGCTTGTAATGTTCCCAGATAGCGGGATAATTGATCGGCAGGAGCACAAACCGGTCCTTGTTGTCTTTCAATAGAATCTCGTTCTCGTTACTCATTAAAAAATATTTATATGGTTAACAGTGTCTGTTAATTGAATACAGGTTGTTTCATGCTATGAATCGCGGTGGGGACTGGGGACGACTATCCTGTTAGTGATGCAGTAGGGACACTCGCCATAACCTTGAATCGCGAAGGTTTTGACAAATACATTGTATTGGCAGGTCTCCTGGCTATTCCCTTGCCGGGTGGGCCTTCCCACGGAATGATCCGCAGTGGCGTCAGAAGAATCCGGCATATGGCACCGCTCTTAACGGGGTAGGGGATCACAGTAGCGCGTCTGCTCGTGAGTTCCACACGATTCCCTTTTAATTCACACGTTTTATACGATAGAAGCCGATACAACGAAGTCAAGAACTATTGCAAATGTAATGATCAGGGTAAGGTGTTACCCCCAAAAGTTGCTAACAGGTGTGGAAAAAAGTAGGGGCAGTTTTGAAGAGATAGCAGGGGTGTGCGATCCGGACTTTTGCACAGGCCTGTACAGGTTTATGGTATGATAGAAATGTAAAATTTGTTAGATTTTTGGCACATATTAAAGATATAAAAATCTATATCCGCGGCACCTTGTCCAGGAACTTTTTCCGGATCACCGTTTGCACCGGAATCCCGTCAATCTTGCTTTCCAGCCAGGAGACAATATCAAGATACAGGTAGCTCCTGCGTTCGTAAGGATTCCTGGCAACGTGTTCCAGTTTTTCCTTCAGATCGATGAATGCGGTACGCAATGCCTTCGGGTTGGCGTACATATTCTTGCGCAGGAATTTGAGGATCTCCTCCATCACCAGGCTCAGGTCTTTGTTCTTGGCAATGAAGTGGTAAACGGATTTGATGAGGTATTCCACGAGGCTGTAGTTCTCCAGCTCGTAATGCGCGATCAGGTGGAGGATCCTTGCAAAACACTGGATATCGGCCCGCAGGTTGCCAATGCGCAGGTGGATGATCTTGTTGAGGTAAACGATGGCATTGTTATTATCCCCGCTGCCGAAATACAGGCACGCGATTTTGTAGTAGAACACGAGTACCCGGTGCTGATCCACAGTGAGTTGGTGTTCGGAGATCTTTTCTTCCACTTCGGCCACCAGCTTCAGCCCTTCGGAAAAAGTGCCGTCCAGGAAGTGCCGGTTGATCTTGCCGGTATAGAGGTAAACGAAAGCGGAGGTGCGGGTATTCTCGTTCAGCACTTCTTCCTTTTCGTGGATGAACCGTTCCATTTCACAAAGCACTTCCGTGAAGCGGTCGTGGTTCATGGTGTGGAAATGTGCCGTGAGCAGGTTATGGAGGGCTTTGATATAAAGGTCCATATCGGTGTCCTTCAATGAGGGATACTCCGTGAAAAGGTCCACCCACTTCTGCGTATAGCGGTAATACATCACAAAGTCCTGGAGGATGTAGTAATACCAGCAATATGCCTGGTACAGGTAGATGCGCTCGTAAAAGCTCATCCCCTGCAGCGGGAGGGTAGGGAGATTGGTCTCGAAGAAGCTTTTCAGCATGTGGGAATCCTTCTCGTCCCGCACGTGGCCGAGTTTGAGGTACATGCCATACATGCGGAGCGCCAGGGTGGAGAGTTTGCTGACGTTGTTCAGTCGTTCGTTAATGAGCCTGGACTCGTCGCTGAGCTCTTCGGCGCGGTTATCCAGGCTGCGGGTGATATGTCTTGATTCGATCAGTTTCTCAAATTCCACCACCTCGAAATACAATACCACTTCCTCCTGCTCCCGTGCGCTCACTTTGGCTTTGGCGAGTATCTTGAGGCTCTGGTTGTATAAACCTTTATTGTAAAGCACCCGGGCGTAATCCAGTTGCTCCCGCAGGTCTATCAGTGGGTCCTTGGTCTTGTACAAAAGGCGCAAAGTGGTGAGCAAATGCTTGTAGAGATGGGCCTTCACATTGCTTAACTGCTGTTTCTTGATGTCCGGGACCCGTTTCAGTATCTGCTCCTCGTCATATTCCTTCATTTTGTCCAAAGCCTGGAACAGCTGAATGAACAGCACGTCCTCTTTGGTATTGTCCCGGTTAAAAGCCAGCTGAAAATTGCGTTTTTCTGCCTTTGTGAGCGTTTTTATCAATATGAATAATGCATCGTTCTGCGTGTTGGACATCGTTGTTACAAAGTTGTAAATTATTGATCCTTAATAAGTTGATAGCAATAGGGATCGGTTGCGAATCGTAATAATGACAAATTTAACGATCTGCGGTTTAAAATGTGTCAATTAGATTTGAAGGTATAAAGCGAAAGGGAATACAAATATAGGGAATTACCTGTGCCATCCTTCCCTGTAGCATGCGGCCTTACAATTTTAGTATATCATCCTTAAATCACTCCATGGGAGTCACAAAGAAAATACTCGTAATACCCGGAGACGGGATTGGGCAGGAAGTAACCGCCTGGGGGAAGAAAGTGCTGGAAACGATCGCGGCCAATTATAAGCATACCTTTTCATTTGATGAGGGGATCATGGGGCATGTGGCGATTGAAGCCACTGGGGAGCCGCTGCCGGATGCCACGCTGGACAAAGCCCGCAAAAGCGACGCGATCCTGTTCGGTGCTATCGGCCATGCTAAATATGACAACGATCCCACACTGAAAGTGCGGCCGGAACAAGGCTTGCTGAAGATCCGCAAGGAACTCGGCCTCTATGCCAACCTTCGCCCCATCAAACTGTTTGACGATCTGCTGCATGCTTCCAGCATCAAGCCGGAGATCCTGCAGGGCGCGGATATCCTGTTCTTCCGTGAACTCACCGGGGACGTGTATTTCGGGGAGAAGAAGAGGAGTGACGACCGTTCCTCCGCGTCCGATCTCATGATCTACCATCGCTATGAAGTTGAGCGCATCGCCCGCAAAGCCTATGAAGCGGCCCGCACACGGCGGAAACGGCTTTGCTCTGTGGATAAGGCCAATGTGCTCGAAGCTTCCCGCCTGTGGAGGGAAGTGGTGCAGGAAGTGGCGAAAGAATACCCGGACGTGGAAACGGAACATATGTTCATCGACAATGCCGCCATGCAGCTGATCAAGGACCCGAAACGCTTTGACGTGGTGCTGACGGGCAACCTGTTCGGTGATATACTGACGGACGAGGCTTCCCAGATCGCAGGATCAATGGGAATGTTAGCCTCCGCGTCCGTAGGAGATGCCGTAGGGTTTTATGAACCCATCCACGGGTCCGCGCACGATATTGCGGGGAAGGGCATCGCCAATCCGCTGGCCTCCATCCTGTCCGCAGCGCTGCTGCTGGACATTTCCTTTGGCCTCAAAGAGGAATCACAACGCGTGATCCGCGCAGTGGATGTTACCCTGCGCCAGGGTTACCGCACAATGGATATTGCCAACAAACACACTGCCAACGATTTTATACTCGGAACAGACGCCATGGGCGCCAAAGTACTGGAAAACCTTAACTAATCTTACTGACCATGAATAACAATCGCGTTTACGTTTTTGATACCACCCTGCGCGACGGCGAACAAGTGCCGGGCTGCCAGCTGACCACTGTAGAAAAAATTATTGTGGCCAAAGAGCTGGAAGCGCTGGGAGTGGATGTTATTGAAGCCGGATTTCCTATCTCCAGTCCCGGCGACTTCCAAAGCGTTGTGGAAATCTCCAAAGCTGTTTCCGAACCGGTAATCTGCGCACTCACCCGCGCTAACACCGCCGATATTGATGCTGCCGCTGCCGCGTTGAAATTTGCGAAACGCAAGCGGATTCATACCGGTATCGGTTCTTCAGATATGCACATCAAATACAAATTCAACAGCACCCGGGAGCAGATACTGGAACGTGCGGTGGAAGCGGTGAAATACGCCCGCAAGTTTGTAGATGATGTGGAGTTTTATGCGGAAGACGCCGGTCGCGCGGATAACGAATACCTTGCCCGCATGGTTGAAGCAGTGATCGCCGCCGGCGCTACGGTGGTGAATATCCCGGATACGAACGGATATTGTCTTCCTGAACAGTACGGCGCCAAGATTAAGTATCTCGTGGATCATGTGTCCAATATCGACAAAGCCATTATTTCCGTACACTGTCATAATGATCTCGGTCTTGCCACTGCCAACACCATCGCCGGCGTGGCCAACGGCGCCCGCCAGGTGGAATGTACCATCAACGGTATCGGCGAACGCGCCGGGAACACTTCCCTCGAAGAAGTGGCGATGATCCTGAAAACGCATCACGCCCTCGGCTATACGACCGGCATCAACAGCAAACGCATCTATGAGATCAGCAATCTCGTTTCCAACATGATGCGCATGCCGGTACAACCGAACAAGGCGATCGTGGGTCGCAACGCGTTTGCGCACAGTTCCGGTATTCACCAGGATGGTGTGTTGAAACATCGTGAGAACTATGAGATACTCAACCCCGAGGATATCGGTATACAGTCCAACTCCATCATCCTCACAGCGAGAAGCGGTCGCCATGCGCTCAAGCATCACCTTGAAAGGCTGGGCTACAAGATCGACAAGATCAACCTCGATGAAGTATACAGCCGTTTCCTGGAAATGGCAGACAATAAGAAAGAGATCACCGACCACGATCTGCTGGTGCTGATGGGTGACGGGGATGCGAATCACTATGACGACAAAGCGATCAAGGTGACTTTGTTACAGGTGGTGTGCGGAGATCCCCTCCGCCCGATGGCCACTGTAAAACTGCGGGTGAATGGAGAAGAGAAAGAGGCGAGCGCGGCCGGGAACGGTCCTGTGAACGCCACGATCAACGCCATCCACGAGATCATCCCCGATAATATCGATCTGGATGAATTCAGCATTCAGGCGATGCATGGCGGCAGCACAGATGTGAGCAAAGTGAACATGCGCGTGCGGCATAACGGGAAATCATACTATGGGTTCGGGTATTCCACGGATATCGTGAATGCGAGTGTGCATGCTTATGTGGATGCGCTGAACAAGATTTACTAAGGAAGTTTTTTGTCTGTATAAAGGGCTGCTCCGGGTGACCGGGGTGGCCTTTTTTGTCGAGGGCAAAGCCTAAGGTTTATTTCCGGGTTAAATTTTATGCTCACGCTAGTAGTATTCATAAACAATATTTACCTTAGTGCAGAACAATACCCTGTGCCATGAAAAAATTACCCGTCCCCGTATCCCCGTTTGAGGAGGCTTGTTGTTATAACGTTCCACTATTATAGATGTAGTATGACATACCATCAGGACTGTTAACCTTCGTTCCTGATGACTATTAGCATGTCTTTTAAAATATTCAAAAGAGAAAATATTGTATGGAAATTAACCTGAGAAGACTTCTGAGAAGTGCATGGATGGTTTTACTCATTCATTGCCTGGCAATAAATCTTTCCTCTGCCCAGTCGGATAACTTTAACACGATTGTGCCCCCGTCTCCGCGTTCCAGGGAGTTTGAGAAATTTATCAATTACAAGGTATCGCTATACAATGGCTTACCTGAGATCAATATCAATTTTTATACGATAGAGCTGGATGGTGTGAGTATTCCCATTGGATTGTCCTATCACGCTTCTGGAATAAAGTATAAACAGACCAGTGGAGACGTCGGGTTGGGATGGGTGTTGAACCCGGGGTATAGGGTGACAAGAACGATGCATGGGAGGGTAGATGAGGCGTCTACCATGCCAGATATGAACAACATGCCTGGCGGGACTACCATTGGAAGCTATCTGAGTGGGTTTACTTCTTTATATGATCGTGACCGGTACCTCGCAAGATATTTGAACCTGAGACCTGGCGGGGATGTTCCCGCTGTTGCCGCATCACAATACGATTATCTCGATGGGGAATATGATATGTTCACGATTGGTCTGCCTGATCAAAGTGGTAATTTTATTATTACTGACAGGCTGAATCGTGTAACGACTGTATTGGACAATGGGGCCCTGCCGAAGATCGATTACACGTTGAATAGCGGAACGATCAATACTTTTAGCCTGACTGACAGAAATGGAATACAGTATAA
Source organism: Chitinophaga niabensis (assembly GCA_017849435.1). Classification (GTDB taxonomy): domain Bacteria; phylum Bacteroidota; class Bacteroidia; order Chitinophagales; family Chitinophagaceae; genus Chitinophaga; species Chitinophaga niabensis_A. The sequence continues at coordinate 5,954 of JAFIGY010000011.1, read as the reverse complement.
ACTTGGGGAGAATGATCAGAATAGAGAGAATTTGCAGGTATATGTGGACGGGGCTTACAGGAAATACAGTTCTGCATGGATGATGAGCGAGATCACTACTTTGTTTAACAGAAAGATCAATTTTCAATATCAGTCAATTACAGAATCAAGGGAAGGAATGCCTGGTTATAGCAGAACGCTGACGGAAGGAATGTTTCTTGATAATTGCTCGCGGTCGCAGGGAGGCCCCGTTTGTTATCCCACATCTGATAATCTGGGAAGGGAGCAATTGGGATCTATAACCAACTATGAAACCAAGGTACTTTCAGGGATTACAACACCGAACGAGCAGGTGACTGTGACCCGTAATGGCAATGGAACCATTAGCGCGATTTCCGTTACAGGAAAGAATGGCAGCCAATTAAAAAAAGTATCTTTCTCCTATAGCCAATATGGAAGCAATATTTTTTTGGAGTCGGTCTCGATAGCGGGTGTGGATAATGTGGCAGTGGAAAAGTATGTCTTCGACTACACTTCAAGAGAATGGAGTTTTGATAATTACGATGGGTTTGGATATTATATTAAAGAATCGGGTAAGGGGTTCAGATACGCCCTGCCATATGATAGTCTGGGGTATTGGCGGGAAGGAATTAACCCCTTTTTAAATATAACGGATCCTGATGGCAACCCTACACCTGGCTGCGGTCCTCCACCCTTATGGTTGTACATGAATTTTCAGGGGCAGGATAAAAAAGCCATTAACATTTCTGATGCAGGTATGCTTAAAAAGATTACCTACCCAACGGGCGGTACACAGAGTTTCGTTTACGAGCCTAATCAGTATGCTGTGGATGACTATCCGGGGAACAGAAATGGAGGTGGGTTCAGGATATATAGTATTACAAGCGATGATGCTGTAAAGGGTACTGCCATTACCAGGAGATATTATTATGGAAAAGGTAATCGTGCGTTTGACCCTGCTAATCCGAAGTTCTACATGAGCGAGAACGTTGACCTGAGCCTTTTTTGGTGTGGAGGTGGAGCGAATGTTGTTAGTCTTAGAAGAACGACGCAAAGTTCAGTGTTGCCGGAAGCATTGTCAGAGGCACTTTCTCAACCGAATGATGGTTGGTATAACGAGGTGACGGAAGATTACGGGGAGGGGAAGGTTACCTATAAATTCGGTTTGCTCAACCAGGATCCGGGGATCGGTGTTTATCCTACAACGCAGAATTATAGCTATCACCAAACTACAGTTACACCAAGGTTCCCGGCTTATTATATCCCTACTTATCATTATTGGAACAAGCCCTGCTTATTGGAAAAAACAGTCTATAAAGGTACAGTATCGGGTTCGTTTACTCCGGTGCAGAAGGAGAACTATGAGTATTATGTACCAGTTTTTTCCCCGGTAGCGGAAGTGTTTACGGGGTTGAAGATTATGCCTTTTACCTTTTCCAATGAATTTGGAGCAGCAAATACAGCTACGCCTGTTTACGATTTATATACGCTCACTGGTATCAATTCCGTGTTTAACTATGCAACCTACAAGATTACAAAAAGTGATATTCTATTAAAGAAAAAGAGTGTAACAGATTATGATGCAATCTCAGGGAATGAGATTAAAGTGACATCGGATTATGCTTATACATTCGCCAATATGATTGCCAGTGAGAAAGTTACAAACAGTAACGGAGAGGTGCATATTACGAATTACAAGTATCCTTTTAATTATGTCGGGCTGGGAACTGCGGATAATCTTTCTGCCGGGGTCAGGAAATTACAGGATGTTAATCTGGTGAATACCATTGTTGAAAAGAGTATATACAAAGCAAATTTGGATGGAACCGCAAAACGGCTAGTCGCCTCAAATTTTTATGCTTACAAACCTGGATTGCCTGTTCCGGATGGCGTTTTGAAAGTGGAAGCTGATGCGCCGATTCTCAATTTTTCGGAATCGACAGTCGGAAGCGGGAGTATCGTAAAAGATAATTCCTATAAGGAATACCTTAAGTTTGATCAATATGACAGCAGGGGAAATATATTACAGCGATCTAAAACTAATGATGTAAAAGAAGTTTATATCTGGGGTTATGATTCAAAGTATCCTGTGGCGAAGATCATAGGGAGTGACTATGCAACGGCTTCCCAGTTCGTTGATCAGGTAAAGCTTGATAGTGCCGCTTCCTATACAGAAGCGGAGATCAGGGCAGAGTTGAACAAATTGCGGACAAACCTGCCGCAGGCTTTGGTACAGACCTACACTTATCGGCCTCTTATTGGAGTTTCAAGCGAAACAGACGCTACCGGCAGAATTACTTATTATGAGTATGATACTTATGGCCGCCTGAAGGTAATCAGGGGGAATGACAACAATATTCTCCGGCAATTCGACTATCAGTATCAGACAACGATTGAGCCCTTATATGTCAATACTATCAGAAACCAATCTTTCACGCGTAATAATTGTACTGTCGGGCATGGTTCCACGGTAACCTACACTGTTCCTGCAGGCCGTTATTCTTCTACTGTTAGCCAGGCGGATGCGGATCAAAAAGCGCAGGATGATATTAATCTGAATGGTCAGTCTTACGCAAATACTTATGGCGTTTGTGAAGTGTACTACAATTTGCCAAAATCAGGAATGTTTGTCAAGAGCAATTGTGTTGGGGATCAAATTGGAGAAAGGGTAGTATATGTTGTGCCGGCAGGGAAATATACCTCCGATATCAGCCAGGCGGATGCAGATCAAAAAGCGAACAATGACGTCAATCTTAATGGACAAACTTATGCCAATGCAAATGGCCGGTGCTTTCCACCTGTATATGCAAAGTTAAAATATGAGAATATTGTTCAAACGCAAACGACTACCAAAGGAGATGTTGTTGTAAGGTTCTATAGTGATACCGACTGCACCATTCCCGTTACACTGTCGGAAGGGCCAATAGTTCATATTAAGATCACAACAACAACTACCCCTGATAATACTGTAACAGAAGCTTTTGAATTATTTAGCACCAGGGGCTCGAGTACAGTTCTTAAATCGAATACTTTCTTGTCGGAAAGAACATCTCCCGCCCCGGGAGCCCCGGCCACCAATTATACTTTCACGTTGCAAAGTGGGTATGGTTATACTATCCGTTAGTTGCAGTTATTATCTCATTTAATGTTGCGATATGCAAAACAAAATATTTACCAGATATTTTTCTTTTTCATGGGTATTGTTTCTTTTGCCCATGACCATCTATGCGCAGCAGAAGCCGGAAGGTAGTGCAGTTCCATCGCCCACGCGTACGGTGCAGCCTGTTCCCGCCATTTATCCTGCGACTTCCAAAGTAAACTACCTCCGCACCTGGGAGCCCTCCAAGCCACTGACAGACCCTGCGGCCGTGTTATTGCATACGGATGTGAAAGACGTCAGACAGACCACTCAATACTTCGACGGGCTGGGCAGGCCGATACAAACGGTGAGCAAAGGACTGTCCCCGGATAACAAGCTGGATGTGGTGACCCCTGTTATTTATGATGCTTTCGGACGGGAGCCGTATAAATATCTGCCCTACGTTTCGCCGGCCGGCAACGGTGCATTCAAACCGAACCCCTTCGGGGAACAGGCCACCTTCATGCAGGGGCAGCCCCAGTATACGGGAGAGCAGGTGTACTACAGCGAGACGCAGTTTGAAACTTCCCCACTGAACCGGGTGGAGAAAGTGATGGCTGCCGGCAATAGCTGGGCGGGCAGCGGGCGGGGCATCGGCCAGCAGTATCTTACCAACACGACGGCAGACGCAGTGCGTATCTGGAGCATCGCTTTCACTGCCGGCAGCTATCCTTCGACTTCCGGCATCTACGCTGCCGGAGAGCTGTATAAGCACGTTACGACGGATGAATCTGGTAACAACGTAGCGGAGTATAAAGACAAGGAAGGCCAGGTGATCCTGAAGAAAGTACAGCTGTCCGCCACGGCAGGCGCTGATCATACCGGCTGGCTGTGCACCTATTACGTGTACGATGATCTGGGCAACCTGCGATACGTACTACCGCCCAAGGCAGTAGCCACGCTGGCCGGCAACGGCTGGAACCTGGCGGACAGCAGTTTCCGCCAGGAGCTTTGCTTCCGTTATGAGTACGATGCCCGCCGGAGGATGATCCTCAAACAGGTACCGGGCGCAGCACCGGTAGAAATGGTCTATGATGTGCGGGACCGGCTGGTGTTCACCCAGGACGGAAATCTGCGCACCCAGGGCAAATGGCTGGTCACTTTTTATGACGGGCTGAACCGCCCGACGATGACGGGTCTTTATACGACCGGCCAGAACCGTGTTCAGCTGCAGGCAGATATGAACGGGGTCACCTCCACCCAAACGATCACCTACACCATCCCCGCCCCCGCCGACCTGGTCGCCGCCTGGCATGACGGCCGGCCGGTCTACACGGCGAAAAACAGCATCGAATTCACCGATGGCTTCGACAGTGGCACCGGTGAGATGGAAACAGCGCTGAATGCCTCCGCCACCATCAGCACCGAGACCATTTACGCCAGCAACCCGCTGCCCGGCCTGAACACGGCCAGCCTGGAACCGCTGACCTATACTTATTACGACACGTACAACTATGCGGGCAAAAAAGACCCGAAGTCCGCCTATTTCTCCAAGCCACAGGCGGGCGCCAATGAATATGCGGAGCTGGTGGCTACCGGCAACCAGACCCAGGGGCTGGTGACCGGCACCAAAGTGAAAGTGCTGGGCGCTTCCGGGCCCTGGCTGGTCACCACCACCTGGTATGATGCAAAAGGGCGGGTGCAGCAGGTGCTCAGTGATAACAACAGCGGCGGGGAAGATGTGATCACGCACCTTTACGATTTTAGCGGCAGGCTGCTGAGCAGCTACCTTTACCATCAGAACCTGTACAGCAGTCAAACGCCTCAGACCCGGGTACTGACGATGACAGGCTACGACCCTGCCGGAAGGGTGCTCACAGTGACCAAACAGCTCAACGATGATCCGGCCACCCGGCGCACCATCGCCACCAACACGTATGATCCACTCGGCCAGCTGCAGAGCAGGACCTTCAAAAGAGCCGACGGCAGTACGCTGGAAAGCCTGACCTACGAATATAACATCCGTGGCTGGCTGCGGGGGATCAACAGGGATTACGCCGGTGATGGCAGCGGTCACTTCTTCGGCCAGGAACTGAGCTATGACCATGGCTTCAGCAACAAGGCCTATAACGGTAATATTGCAGGGATCAAATGGAAAGGGTTCAACAATCCGGTGAGCCGGGCTTATGGTTTCGGCTATGACGGCGCCAACCGGCTGCTGCAGGCGGATTTTACGCAGCGATCCGGCAGCGGCTGGGATCAGAGCGCCGGCGTCAACTACAACGTGAAGATGGGCGACGGCACGGATCCCAACAGTGCCTATGACGCCAACGGCAACATCAAAAGGATGCAGCAGTGGGGCCTCAAAGGGATGAGCAGCGCCCAGATCGATGACCTGGCCTACAGCTACACCAAAACCGGCCAGCCCTTCAGCAACCAGCTCCAACAGGTCACCGACGGCTTCAACGACCCTGCCTCCGTGCTGGGGGACTTCAAAGACCTGAACCCGGCTGCAACGGTGGATTATGCCTACGATGCCAATGGTAACCTGACCCAAGACGAGAACAAGCAGATCACTTCCATCACCTATAACCACCTGAACCTGCCCGAGCAGATCACCATCACCGGCAGGGGCACGATCACTTATACCTATGACGCCGCCGGTAACAAGCTGCAAAAGACGGTCGAAGACCTCACCACAAGCCCGGCCAGGACCACGGTGACCGACTATCTGGGCGGCCTGGTCTACGAGAACAACCGGCTGCAGCTGATCGCCCATGAGGAAGGCCGCATCCGGGCGGACTATTCCCGGACCCCGGCCCAGCCCGTGCAGATGATCTATGATTACTTCCTCAAAGACCACCTGGGCAATGTG
>JAFIGY010000010.1 GCA_017849435.1 Chitinophaga niabensis | reverse complement strand
GGATAATACCACGATGATATCGCTGCCGGCGGTGAGGCCGCCCTGCAATGTAGCCGTGATCGTAGCTGTTTGTCCTTCCGTGATGGTGGAGGGGCTGCAGCTCAGTGCGATACCGGCACCGGTCATATCATTATCGATCACATCCAGGTCCACGTTCTTGTCGAAAGTGAAGCCGGGGGCCGAGGGGATCAGGATCAGTTTCTCTGTCGGTTCGATGATGCCGTCCACTTTGGCAGAAAGCACCAGATCCACATAATGACCATTGGCCGGGATCGTTACCGTGGCGGGGATACCGCCGGTGAAGTCTGCGGGACCGGCTGTGGAGGTGGCGGCGATTGCCAGGCTGATTATGATGGGATCTGCGGTGGTGATGTTGCCGGGAAGACTGAAACGGATGGTCACCGAGCTGCCTTCTGTGACAGAAGCGGGGCCGGTCACTGCAATGGTGCGGTTAGCAGGTGTGCCAGTGGCATCCTTTATCGTTACTACTGTTGAGGCTGATTTCGGCTCATCAAATATGGTCGCATTCGCAACAATTTCCAGTTGCTCATCCGGTTCAATCACATTATCCGTATTCGCCACCAGATCGAACGATACTTTACTGCCATTCACCGGAATTTTCACGGATGCCGGGAAGCTATATTCGGCGGGCAACAGGGAGGCCACTGTATTAGCACCACGGCCGAGTTGTATGGTCAGCTCTTCGGAAGTAGTAATACCAGCCGGAAGGCTTACCCAAACCTTCACACTACTTCCTTCCGTAACTGTCGGGGAAGCCGGAGAAAGCGTGATGTCCTTGTTGGCAGATACCAACCCCGTAGCGTCCAGGATATTGAAACTAAGTCCATTAATTGTATAGCCGGTGGCTGTACCTCCCAGCAGGAGCACTTCTGTTCTCTCCAGTACCTGGTCTGTATTGGCGGTGAGCGTAAAGGTTGCTGACGATTCTCCGGCCTTGATCACTACCGTAGCGGGCGATGCTGTGAAATCATCGTCATCTGCAGTGGAGCCTGCTTGCCGGCTTATCACAATTGGGATATCCACCGGAGCAGTTCCAATATCGAGTTTAGCCGTTACCGTTATAGAGTTACCTTCAAGGATATCCGTTTGCGTAGCTGAGAAACTGATGTTGGTTGAGCCGCCGTCTTTGATAGTGATGGGCAGGGACTGGGAAGATGCGAATCCGAATATATCGGCATCAGCCTTTACTTCCAGTATCTCATCCCCTTCTATCAGGTTATCCCTTTTCGCCTTCAGCTGAAAAGTTGCTTCTGTTGCACCGACAGGGATCGTTACGGTTGCCGGCATTTCGTAATCATCCGCCGTTATGCCTGCGGAGCTGCCGGGACCAGCCGAGAGAGATATCACGATCGGAACGGAGGAATATGTATCCGGCCACAATCTTACTTTCATGGTGATGGACGAGCCCTCGGTCACTTCCGTGAAATCCGATTCCAGGAAGAATCTCCGGTAGTCATCCACCGTACTGTTAAAATCATCGATCAGCAATGTACCGGGATGCACGGTGAATCCGGCGAAGGTGCCCCCGATGATCAATGATTCCTGCAATTCCAGCCACTGATCATCCAGGATATCCACATAGAAATATTGTTCCGTATCACCTTCATTGAAGGTCACTTTAAAATCGGCCGGCGCCGCGTAATCATTATCATCTGCCGTAGAAGACGGATCCCTGAACAACGGGATATCAAAACTATATCCCGCCCAATGACCCGGCGGCAATTTCACCGTACCTCTCACCCCAAAAGTTCCTTCCATCACACTCACATCATCAAACACGATTGTTATATTCTTGTCCGCCACATTGCTGATGATGTCTATTTTCGCCGGGTTAACGACAAACGTTGGATTGGCGGCCACATGGCCTGTGAAATGAAGCGTCCGCATCGGCTTGATCACGGTGGTTTGCGCTACATCCATATTAAAAGAGGCAGAAGACCCAAATCTCCCGATGGTGATCGTAGCGGGGAATGTATTGCTGAAGTCTTCCGGAATGGCAGTTGTTGCAGGATCATTCCACAACGGATCCACGGAGATTACGATCGGCGGCTCAGTGGTAATTCCATCGGGCAAACTGGCTGTGATCACGGCGGTGGTACCTTCCAGGGCTGAGGGAGAATTAAAAGTGATAACCTTGTTGGCAGGATTGTTCTGTGTAGTATCGATGATCCTGATGGTGGTTACGCTGATTTTGGTCACTCCCATGATCACGGCAGTGGCAGTGATCTCCACGCTTTCTTCCAGCGGCTCCAGGATACGGTCCCCTATCGCTTCGAAATCAAACTCCGCTTCATGCTGTCCGGCGGGAATGGTCAGGCTCGGCGGAATCGGACTATGATCCGAATCCTCTGCATCCCCGCCCGTTTTCGCGAGGGAAACAACCAGGTCACCTGGAAGTGGCACACCAGTCATCTTCACTTTCACTTTCATGCTTTTCCCTTCCTCGATCGTTGACTGCGCAGGTTCTATAAATATCTTATTATCATCATCGTCGATGATCGTATAAATAGATGATGTGATCGCCCCCAATTGCAGATGCGGGGAACAATCCGGCATAAGGTCCACTTTGAGGGTTCTGTCCGGCTCAAGGTTGGTGTTCCCTTTGATCAAAATATTCTTGAGCGGCAAATGTGTATTGGAATAATATCCGGCAGGAATGATCACATTCTGATACAACACTTCGTAGTCCGTACCGGGCACAGCATGCCCTGTACCGGTTCCGGTAGTGCTCACTTTCACCCTCACTACCTGCGGAAGATTGAAATAACCACCGCTGACACGCAGGGTTAACCCTTCTATCTCATGGGTATTATTGCCTTCCAGTCCGGATGTAGCGGCGGCCGACAATTCCACAATGGCTTTGTTGAACGGGATCGGATCATATTGCGGCGGCGTCACATAATCCAGCGGCAACGGGGGATCGATCACCGTAAGGTTCGTTATATCCGCCTGATTGAACCCTACGGCAAAGCGTTTTGTGATATGCCATATCTCTCCGGGGTTGGCGGCTGGTATCTCGATCGCTTTATGCACAGCTATACCCTGATCCTGGGCGAGCGTATTGGTAATGGATTGCAGACGATAACCGGGTGTTATTTTAACGTCGCGGTTTCCGGGCGGACCGGCATAATAGGAAGTGAAGCCGCCGTTTGTTTTGAAAAGATGAACGCCGGATAAACCACCGCTGCAGTCCCCGCTGCTTTTCACGGTTCCAACCAGCTGCGGGATATTGAATATTGTACCGGGGTTAATATATACATGGTAAGGTTCTGTGGCATTGGAAATGGGCTGACCGTCATACCCCCTGCCACAATCGGCGCCATCCATCCAGGTATGCTCGGAAAGGTAGATGTGCAGGAAATAGGCGCCGCCTGAATTTCCCGATATCATTTGCTCGTTGGAGCTGACAAAATAATCGATGAGGTAGTACGAGTTACCGGCTACATAAGTATATACCGTGGAAACATTATAGGTGGCATTATTGGCGTTCTTAAAAGTGCTCAACGTCACCACTTTCCAGGGATCTGCCGGCGCACCGGTGCCATGCACACCGGATATTTCGCAGGCTTTCACATACTTGGGCGTCTTTTCGTAAAGTGTATTGAACTTTGGCTCCAGGATGAAATAAGTCCTTAATCCATGGTCCTCCTTGGGGAAGGTAGGGTTCAAGTTGTATTGGTCCACCCCGTTGCGGGTCACCAGCACACTGCTGTCTGTAATAGTGATCCGGAGGTCATTCTGACCAACACCTCCGCCAGTGGGGTTAATAACGACCGATGGTACCTGCGCGCGTACAGCGGTTACCAGGAATAAGAAAAACACGGTCGCGGCCAGCGTCCAAAGGCGATGTTTTTTTTTACCGTTGGCGGTACGGGATTTCTTAGGACAGGATAGGACTAACATAATAGTTTAAAATTTCTTTATATCCATACTATGTTTCTCTCGGTTGACGTTATATCCCGGATCGAATACTGCCGGATGGATATTAACTGCAGCGGTAAAAACGCAGGGGTATTCCACGCTTCCTCCTCTCTTAAATTCTTCAGTATCAGGTGCTTATCTAAATTAATGACTCAGAATATTAATATGTAATCACCTGGTAATACAGTTCATCAATTAGCAAATTTATATTATTTATAATATTAAAACAAATAATAATTATACTAAATTATCTATGTATAAAAAATAAGGATTGGGGTCGGAAGGAATTCATTTTAATGTAGATATGTTAAAGAGAAAGCATTGCGTAAAAAGTTAAAATAAAGGTAGATTTGCAAAAAATTACCTGAAAATGTCCATAATTGCGAAATCCAAGATTGATTTAAGCCTCAAGTACAAGGTTAAGGATATGTCTTTGGCTGCGTGGGGCCGGAAGGAAATAGAACTGGCGGAAGCTGAAATGCCGGGCTTGATGGCTTTACGGGAAGAATATGGTAAGTCCCAACCCCTGAAAGGCGCCCGCATCGCCGGCTGTCTTCATATGACCATTCAGACTGCCGTGCTGATCGAAACCCTGGTGGCCCTTGGCGCAGAGGTTAAATGGAGCTCCTGCAACATCTTTTCTACGCAAGATCATGCCGCTGCTGCCATCGCAGCTGCCGGCGTCCCGGTATACGCCTGGAAAGGGATGAACGAAGAAGAGTTTAACTGGTGCATTGAACAGACCCTGTTCTTCGGCAGCGAAGACCGTCCCCTGAACATGATCCTGGATGATGGCGGCGACCTGACCAATATGGTGCTGGATACTTACCCTGAACTAATCCGTCATATCAAGGGTCTTAGCGAAGAAACCACTACCGGCGTACACCGTCTCTACGAAAGGATGAAGAACGGTACGCTCCCCATGCCGGCTATCAATATCAACGACTCTGTTACCAAATCCAAGTTTGACAACAAGTACGGTTGCCGCGAATCCTGTGTGGACGCTATCCGCCGCGCTACTGACGTGATGATTGCCGGTAAAGTAGCGGTTGTAGCTGGTTTTGGCGATGTGGGTAAAGGTTCCGCGGAATCACTGGCAGGTGCAGGCGCCCGCGTGATCGTTACTGAAATTGACCCGATCTGCGCATTGCAGGCCGCTATGGAAGGTTACGAAGTGAAAAAGATGGCGGATGCCGTGAAAGAAGCGGATATCATCGTTACTACCACCGGTTGCCGCGATATCATCACCGGCGAACATTTCAAAGGGATGAAAGACAAGGCTATCGTATGTAACATCGGTCACTTCGATATCGAGATCGATGTTGCCTGGCTGAACACCAACTATGGCCATACCAAAGTGGAGATCAAACCGCAGGTAGATAAATATACGATCGATGGTAAAGACATCATCCTGCTGGCGGAAGGCCGTCTCGTAAACCTGGGTTGCGCCACCGGCCACCCCTCTTTCGTGATGAGTAACTCTTTCACCAACCAAACCCTTGCCCAGCTCGAACTGTGGACCAACACAGAGAAATATGAGAACAAGGTGTATGTGCTGCCCAAGCACCTGGATGAGAAAGTGGCCCGTCTCCACCTGAAAAAGATCGGTGTGGAACTGGATGTGCTGACTGATAAACAATCCTCTTATCTCGGCATTCCCGTTGAAGGTCCTTTCAAACCAGAATATTACCGCTATTAACAGCTACCTGTTTACTAACAGGAAAGTATATACGAATCTCTTGAAAAGCAGTCCGGTCGGACTGCTTTTCTCATTATAAGCCTGTAGGCTTATAACTATACATTATAAGGTTACAGGCTTATAATATAGGAATATAAGTCTATAGGCTTATAATGGTACATTATAAGGTTAAAGCCTTATATTTGTGATACATGAAAAAACAGGCGGCCGTTATAACCGGTGACATCATCCAGTCTTCTCTGCTGAAAGCTACCCGCCGCAGGCACTTGCAGCAGATACTGGAAAAGGCATTCATGGCAGCGAAGGAGCAGGAAGAGAGCTTCAGAGCGGAGCAGTACCGGGGAGACAGCTTCCAGGCAGTATTGACAAACAAACCTGCGCTGGCGTTGCAATGCAGCCTTATCATACTGGCATGGCTGCGTAAGGAAGATTTCAAGGCCCGCCTGGCCATTGGTACGGGAGACATTTCCTTTACCGCCAAAAATGTGGTCACCTCTGACGGTTCTGCTTTCCAGCATTCCGGGCCTTACCTTGATGAACTGAAGAAAAAGAATGCCCTGGTGTCTATCGTCACGCCTGACCTTGTGCTTAACCGGGAATGGGAAATTCACAGCCAGGTATTGTCCTACCTCATGGAACGCTGGAGTTCCCTGCAGGCGGAAGCCATACTGGAGCAACTGAACGGGCTCACCCAGGCACAAACGGCTGAAAAGCTGAAGATCCGTCAACCCGCCGTGCATCAACGCCTGCAGGCAGCCGGCTGGAATGTGATCACCATGATCCTGCATCGTTTTGAGCAGCATATTTCATCCATTTAAAACCATATCTCATGCTATTACTGATCAAATGGCTGTGCGCCCATCTTATCGGTGATTTCGGCCTCCAAACCACCCGTTTCATACAGCATAAACGCCGCTACAAGACAGCGTCCATTCATCTTTACCTGCATTGCCTGCTACATGGTGCGCTGATCTATCTTTTCACAGGCTCGTGGCAACAATGGCTGGCACCGGTAACGGTGGTGGTTACCCATTTTTTTATCGATCTATGGAAACTGTACCAGAAAGACAATGCCAGGAACTTCCTGATTGATCAGGGTTTGCACTTGCTGGTGTTGGTGATATTATGGATACAGGTGACCGGTAACCGGGAGATGATCATTCCTTTTTTCACCGCTTTGTGGCAGAATACAATATTCTGGACCGTGCTGCTGGGCTATGCCGCCGTCATCTGGCCAACAGCCTTTATACTGGGCTTCTCCACGCGCCGCTGGCGGGATCAGGTAGCAGATTCCAGGCTGAGCAACGGCAGGATATCCCTCAGTGAGGCCGGTAAATGGATCGGTATATTCGAAAGAGTATTGGTATTGACCTTCATCGTTACTGAACATTATGAAGGCATCGGGTTCCTCATCGCGGCAAAATCCATCCTTCGCTTCAACGATCTGAAGGATAATGAGAACAGGAAGGAAACGGAATATATCCTGATCGGCACACTCATGAGCTTCTCCGCATCTATCTTTATCGGCCTCGCTGTAAAGCTGCTGATGATATTATAAAGCAATACCGTAATTTTGCGGAATGACCAAGCTGAGTATTAATATCAACAAGTTTGCTACCCTGCGCAACGCCCGCGGAGGCAATCTCCCGGATATCATACAGGTAGCGAAAGATTGCGAACGTTTCGGGGCAGACGGCATTACCGTACATCCGAGACCGGATGAACGGCATATCCGTTACCAGGATGTACGGGACCTGAAACCCGTTGTGACCACGGAATTCAACATTGAAGGATATCCTTCCCAGGATTTTATGGACCTGGTGCTGGATGTAAAGCCGCATCAATGCACGCTCGTTCCGGATCCGCCGGGGGTGCTGACCTCCAATACCGGCTGGGACACCATTCAATACCAGTCTTTCCTGAAAGATGTAATTTCTACGCTGAAAAAAGCAGGCATCCGTGTATCCATCTTCCTGAACCCGGAGATCAGCAAAGTAGCCGGCGCAAAATCCGCAGGCGCTGACCGGATCGAATTATATACCGGACCTTACGCGAAAGAATATACGAATGCGCGTACCCAGCCTCAAAACCTGCGCCTGTTCAACGATTACAAGAACACGGCCAAAGAGGCGTCCTCCATCGGTCTTGAACTAAACGCCGGCCACGACCTCAACCTGGAAAATCTTCGCTTCTTCAAGCTGCACATCCCGCAACTGAAAGAAGTCTCCATCGGCCACGCGCTCGTCTGCGACGCTATTTACTTTGGTCTGGAGAACACCATCCAGCTGTATAAAAGACAATTACTCGATTAAAATAAAAAAGCATGGACCTCTGATCCATGCTTTTTTTATCGTGATAACGTAAACAGTTATATCTCCACACGCGCCCAGGCCGTTTCCCGGTATTTTGGATAGAGTATGTATAACGCGGCCATTGTCAGCAGCCCGAAGAGCAATACCAGCCAGATATATCCTGCTATAAAATAATGCGCTACCCCCATCAGTCCCGGGATGATCAGGATCATCATGGCTTTGATGAAATTACCCGTCCCCTGCTTCACATTCAGCTCTGCAGAAAATGGCAGCTTCCGCAGGTAAATAAAGGCAAACAGCAGGTTGATCAGAATCACGTTCAGCAGTCCCAGCAACAGGTCCGGCATCACTCTCCAGCCCCAGATATACAGGCAGAAAACGGCAATGAACAGGTAGAAAGGCAGGAAGAACTTCACCAGCGCTGCTTTGAAAGCCCCCATGAGTAATTGTCCGGGTGTTTGCACCGGCGCCGCATAGTACACCCAGGCCGCTTTGAACTTGTCAGAGTACACCAGGTTACTGATCGCTGTTATAAAGGCGAGACTGCTGCTGTAGATAAGGAACAGGAACATATTCGATTGCGGAAGTTTTCTCCAGGCATCCGCACCATTCCCTTTACCAAAAAGGAAATACACAAAGTACACCAGCACGTAGGCGAGAGAAGGGTATACCTTCAGCTTGAACTCCCGGCTCCTGCCGGTGATCAGCCATACCAGCTCGAATGACAGCTCTTCGTATGTTCCCCGTGTGATCAGTTTTGAAAAACGCTTGTACAGCGGCTGTTTGCCGCTGACCGGTTTTATGGCCTCCGCTTTTTTCATTTCTTTCGACGGCCCCTCCGGCCCGCTACCACTCAGCATCCCCAACTTCTTATTAAAACTCGGCGCAAACACCTTCACCACCAGCCACAAACAAATGAACGGCACTAAAACAGACAGGAAGATGTAACCCCAGGCCAGCCCTGTAAACTGGCCTTCCGCTACTGCCGCCCACGAAGCAGCAAACCAATAAGTAGGCACTACGGAGAGCCATGGATAATCCGCCAGGTTCACTCCTTCCAGCTGCGCTTTCTGCAGCAATTTGGGAGCGAGGTAATAGATGGCGAATACGAGGATGGAAAAAGATATCTGAACGTAATTGAGTATTTCCTTGAAACGTTGCGGGGTGGTCAGTTTCAACGCCAACAGGTACACGGCGTTGATCAGGAAAACGCAGAAGATACTGAGCAACAGTACCAGCAGCGCGAACCAGGCAGCGGCCGCCACGCCAACCGTGATGAGGATGAAACCGAACGCAGGGACAGACATGGGTAGCACTACCTTGGAAATGTGCACCATGATGTGCAGGATGCGGGATACCACCACTGTTTTATCGTTCACCGGTTTAGGCAGGATCACGTAATTATCCCGTACGTCGATCAGCACATTTGTGAAATCAGAGATCAGCGTGATGGACGTCATCACCATGAAGATCGTGAACCAGATGAACAGCTGCAGGAGGTAGCCGCCGCCCACAGAAAAAACGATCAGGTAAAAGAAGCCCATCAACAGGGACACCAGCACGATGGCCCAGGAACCGAACCGCTGTTCTTTCTTGCTTTTATTCTGCTGCATCTGCGTGTAGGCATTGGGCCTGCGGTCGTCCATCTTCAGCTTTACTTCAAGGATAGCCCGCAGCTGCTCCGTATTCACGCCCAGCCGTTTCCAGAGCGGGTTAAAAAGCGCGATCAGCGCGATATAGATCTTGTTCATCGTTCGTACTTATTTTCCCAATGCATGAATAAAAGCATCCGCTACGCCGGAAAGGTTCTGCCTGCCGGTGAGGTTCGCGAATATTTTTTCCAGGGTGTCTCCTTCGGACTGCTTCAGCTGTTCGAAAGTACCGTCCGCTACAATACTCCCTTCATTGATCAACACGATCCGGTCGGATACCTTTTCCACCACATCCATCATATGAGAGCAATAGAAGATCGTTTTCCCTTCTTTTTTCAGCAGCGACAGTATTTCTTTTACGATGATCACTGCATTGGCATCCAGACCGGATAACGGTTCATCCAGCACCACGATCTGCGGGTTGTGCATGAGGCCGGATGTAATGAGCACCTTCTGACGCATCCCTTTGGAAAAGGTATCCATGCGCTGGTCTTTATTCTCCAGCAAACCGAAGGCATCCAGCATGCGCGTGGCGCGTTCTTCGATGAGGGACTCCTCCATTCCATAGAGCTTGCCTGTGAAAGAGAGGTATTCCATCGGCGTGAGCACTTCGTAGATTTCGGCGTTCTCAGGCACATATCCCACCAGTCCTTTGATGGTGAGGGTATTTTCGCGGAGGTCGTGGCCGAGGATGCTGACCTCTCCCCCAAAATCTCCCAGCAGCCCGATGAGTATCTTTACTGTTGTAGATTTGCCGGCGCCGTTGGGCCCGATGTAACCGATGATCTGCCCGGGATACACGTCCAGGTTGATTCCTTTCAGGACCTGTTTGTCGCCGTAGTTTTTGTGAAGATTTCTGATAGAAATAATAGGCTGCATATATTGTTTTTTTCCGTTTGTACAGTACAGGGATTATTGCCCTCCGTCCGGCTTCCAGCCGAGGCGGTCTCCAAATTTACCGAATCCCGTCCATTGATTCAAGGGCAGACTGATGCCAAGATGATTGAATGCCACCGCCCGCTGGTACCAGGATCGCGCAAAACGAAGCTGTATCTTCTGCACGATCACGCCGATGCCGAAGGAGAACCCTCCGAGGCCTTGCTGGTTGAGGAGGGACAGCTCCCTCCGCCGCAGGTGATTATAAGCCGCCGTCAGCTCCACATACCTCCCTACCTCGAACTGCGCTGCCAGCACAAAATGCCGGAATATCTTATCCCCGGCGCCGCCACGGGTGCGGATCGTATCTCCATTCCCGATGATGGTTCCTTCTTCGTAAGCAGGATCGGCATAGCGGATATCGAACTGGTAAATATGATGGAGTGTGGCGGATAATTGCAGGGGCAAATGGGCAAGGCGTTTGGAGATGCCTATTTGGAGGTCGAAGGGCAAGGGTTCCTTTTCTGCCCCGTAAGAAGTGAACTGGGAACCCATATTCTTCGCCATCAACCCCGCCTGCCATCCCCTGGCAGTGTCCTGAAAAGCGATCCCCACATCCGTTCCGATACCGGTGGCACGGTATTGCATATAACGGGAACGGATATATTTTACACTGAGGCCATAGTACCATTTTTCCAGGTATTTCCGGGAAGCACTGACCTGCCAGGCGAAATCCCCCGGCCGGAAAGTTCCCAATACATTACCGGCGGCATCCGTATGCGTTACTTCTCCATAACCAACATATTGCAGGCTGGTAGCGAACGTTGTTTGCAGAGAACCCACATGGTAAGCCATTGCAAAATGGGTGTATTTCACGCCGGCAAAATACCCGGCGTAATTCACCTGCAGCTGCGTATGCATGGAAGACCGCAGCAGAGCAGGGTTTTGCAGGGCTAGGGACAGATCATTGTTTTGCTGGCTGATGTTCATACCACCGAGGGCAGTGAGTTGTGGGGATGCGGGAAGTTCCAGGAAGGAAAAAGTATTTTTTCCGCCCAGCACCTGCGCATGAACGGTGGAAAAAGGGATCAGCAGGAAGAAGATAAGCCAGCTACGGATAACAACGGTTTTAAAACGGTAAGGTACAAATTAAAAGAATAAAGCCACCCTTCCGGATGGCCTTATTCAAACCCTTAAACAATCAACATGCGCTCACTTGATAAAGTGAACTTGTGGTGACAACATCTGCCAGGAATAGCGGACCTTGTTTCCTATCTCTTTAATAACGCTGTTTCCAGCACTTGGTTCATTTCTTTTACATAATGGAACTTTAATCCTTTGATATAATCGGGATTAATGTCCTGAATATCTTTCTCATTCTGCCAGCAGAGGATGATCTCCTTGATGCCGGCGCGTTTGGCAGCCAGGATCTTTTCTTTGATCCCTCCCACTGGTAGTACCTGTCCACGCAGGGTGATCTCGCCCGTCATCGCCAGATAAGGTTTTACCCGTCGGCCGGTGTAGGCGGATGCTAATGCGGTCAGCATGGTAATGCCGGCACTTGGCCCGTCTTTGGGTACGGCGCCCTCCGGAACGTGAATATGCACGTTCTTCTGCTGGAACGCTTTCGGATCGATCTTGTATTGCCCCGCAACAGTTTGCAGGTAGCTCAAAGCCGTAACAGCAGATTCTTTCATCACATTCCCCAGGTTCCCGGTAAGCTTAAACTCGCCTTTGCCGTCGCTGAGACTGGATTCTATAAAGAGGATATCCCCGCCCACATAGGTCCAGGCCAGGCCTACCGCTACACCGGACGGATTACCGGTTTTATAATTCTCGTTGCTGTACTTCTGCCTGCCCAGCGCTTTCGCCACTCTTTCTTCCAAAACAACATCTTTCTGTTTTACGCCCAGGGCCACGTCCTTGGCGAGTGAGCGCATAATAGCCGCCAGCTGGCGGTCCAGCTCGCGCACGCCACTTTCGCGGGTGTAATCCGTGATCACTTTTTCGATCACTTTATTGGAGAAAGTAAATTTCTGATCTTTCAGGCCATGTGCTTCCTTCTGCTTGGGGATCAGGTGGCGTTTGGCGATCTCCACTTTTTCTTCGATGGAATAACCGCTCAGGTCAATGATCTCCAGGCGGTCCCGGAGCGCCATAGGCACAGCGCTGATGTTATTGGCGGTAGCGATGAACAATACCTTGCTGAGATCATATTCCAGCTCGAGGTAGTTATCGTAGAAAGTGCTGTTCTGTTCCGGGTCCAGTACTTCCAGCAAAGCGGAAGCCGGATCTCCACGGAAATCATTCCCGATCTTGTCGATCTCATCGAGGATCATCACCGGGTTGGAGGATTTCACTTTACGGATGGTTTGCAGGATGCGGCCCGCCATCGCACCGATATAGGTTTTGCGGTGCCCGCGGATCTCGCTTTCATCGTGCAGGCCACCAAGACTAAGCCTCGCATATTTGCGGCCGATCGCATTGGCGATAGAGCGGCCCAGCGAGGTTTTCCCGATACCGGGAGGCCCCACGAAGCAGAGAATGGGAGATTTCATATCGCCTTTCAG
>JAFIGY010000009.1 GCA_017849435.1 Chitinophaga niabensis | reverse complement strand
CCGACTTATGTCGGAATGCTCTGAACCAACTGAGCTAAACTCCCAATATTTTTTTGCTCTTTCTTACCGACCCTTCCGACTTATGTCGGAATGCTCTGAACCAACTGAGCTAAACTCCCTTCCTGTTGTAAGAGGCTGCAAATATATAGAGATTTTTATTTCAAAAAAATTTTGTTCAAAATATTTTTCATCCCTACTCTTCTCCTCCCCCCGCCTCCTGCTTACCGCCGCTTTTGAATATGCGTTTCACTGCTTTTCCGATCTTGTTGATGTTCCTTAACTGCTCCTGTATAGGCATGAGCGTGATATCTCCTTCCTGCATGCCCGGCTCGCTGTTTTCCGTAGTGCGTTGTTCGGGATAGATCAGGATGACGTTATTCTCCTTGAAATGACGACCCATTCTCGCGGGTACACTTTCCATGTAAGGTTGGTACGATAGTGTGCCTTTCCGTGCGGATACTACTGCCAGCAGATCATCGCGGGAAATGTTGCGGGCCAGCACAAGGAAGTCTTCAAGGTTTTCGAGGTCTTTAAACGTTAACTCCACGCTGGATTTAGCTTCTGTGATAATGTGTTGTACAGCTGCCTGGGTTTTGCGGCCGGCATATACCACCAATCTCGCACCTGCCTGTTTGGCCAGCAGAATGGTCTTTTGCAGATAGTGTTCAAAGCCAAGTTCGTATTCGGTATTTCTGGGCAGGACCAATACCAGTTTTTTGGTAGTGTTTAAGGGATTGATAAAATGACAGATGTAAACGGTCTCCCAGACGCTTTGCAGCACATTGTCCGTAGTAGTTCCGAAGATCGTGCCGAAGAGCCTGTCGGTAGCGCTGTTCTTGTCGCTCCAGCCGAGGATCACATCGGAGATGAGTAATTCCTTCACCGCGCGTGAAATACCATCTGTAACGTTAAGATCTACACGCGTTACTACCTGCACATTGCTTTCGGATGCCGCGGCATGGATCACTACTTTCTCCATCATCTTGTTACTGATGAATATCTTTTCTCTCGCCTCCTCATCGTCCTGCACTACTACGAGCGGATGCACCGGCACATTGTTCCCCGGCTCTTTCACCATTAATGCAAAATCGATCAGCAATTCCATTTTCTCCGGATTGGCAATCGGCACAAGGATGCGTTCCGGACCGCCCGCCATTTCCGGTTTCTTCTCAGCTTCTACAACCGCCAGTTTGCGTCCTGCGCTTTCGGTCACGAATGAACCCACCATACAGGTGATCAATATCAGCACGATAGTTCCGTTCAGAACATTCACACTGATGATGCCCATGTTGTAACCGATGAGCACTACGGCAATGGTAGCCGCTGCGTGGGCGCTGCTCAAACCAAAGATCACATTGCGTTGCGTGGCAGTATAGCCAAAGGACAGTTGGGTGAAGAATGCCGCCAGCCACTTGCTGACGAGCGCCATGGCAGTGAGGGAACCCGCTATGATCAGGGCTTCCGGTCCTTTCAGCAATACACGCAGATCTACGATCATGCCTACACTGATCAGGAAGAAAGGAATGAAAAGAGCGTTTCCAACAAATTCTATCCTGTTCATCAGCGGAGAAGTATGTGGTATCAGCTGATTCAATGCCAATCCTGCCAAAAACGCACCAATGATCGCTTCCACACCAGCCAGTTCCGCAAGGAAGGCAGCCAGGAATACGAGCGCCAATACAAATATGAAGTGAGAAGTCTTATCGTCCTTGATCTTTCTGAAAAACCATCTGCCGATGGCCGGGAATCCCCATATCACCACTACTGTAAAAATAGCCAGCGATATACTCAACTGTAACCAGAAGGCCGTATTCAGATTACCGGCCTCTGCCCCTGTAATGATCGCCAATATCAACAATACTGCTGTATCTGTGATGATCGTACCCCCTACTGCCACCGTCACCGCTTCATTCTTACTGATCCCGAGCCGGCTGGCCAACGGATAAGCGACCAGCGTATGAGTGGCAAACATGCTGGAGATCAGCAGGGAAGCCATCAAAGAAAAATGCAGCACATAGGTACAGAGCAGGTAGCCCAACACAAGCGGAATGAAGAAAGTGAACATCCCGAAAACGAGGCTCCGGTGCCGGTTTTTCCTGAACTCCGTCATATCCAGCTCCAATCCGGCCAGGAACATGATATACAGCAAACCGGCCTTCCCGAACAGATCGATGCTGCCTTTCTCTATCACCCTGAACCCATGGTCCCCTATCGCCATCCCTGCCAGTATCAGCCCGATGATACTCGGTATCCTGAACTTCCGCAGGATAATGGGCGCCAACAGGATAATAAATAATACCAGTGAAAAAATGGGTACCGGATCTTTCAGGGGTAAACTCATCTCCATTAATAAAACCAATCCTTTCATATCCGTCAATTTACAACCATTCTGCCAAACCCCACGGCATTCCCAAAAAAATGTAACTTTGTGGAAACATTCTCACCGATCATGGGTTATATGGGAACGGGCGTGTCCGTTAAAGAAAAGGAAGATGTGCTGGTTGAAACAGACGAGCAATCTCCCTTTAGTTTAGTGGTCTGGAATGATGAGGTAAATACTTTCGACTGGGTGATACAGTCGCTTATGGAAGTCTGCGGCCATACGGAAGAGCAGGCGGAACAATGCGCCCTCCTCATCCACTACAAAGGGAAATATGCGGTAAAACAGGGTGATTACACAGACCTCCGACCAATGTGCGAAGCTCTGCTGGACAGAGGGATCAGCGCCACCCTGGAAGAAACTGTCGCTTACTGAATGCCCCATTATTATCTCAACAACGAACTCTTTTTTCCGCCGCTCTCCATGGCGGAACCCGATGGCCTCCTCGCCATCGGCGGAGATCTGATGGAAGAAAGACTGCTGCTTGCCTATCGCTCGGGAATCTTCCCCTGGTACAACAGAAGGCCCATCCTGTGGTGGTCTCCTGATCCACGGTTCGTGCTCTTCCCGGATGAACTGAAAGTTTCCCACAGCATGAAACAGGTGCTGCGCAAAGGAGATTTTCGTATATCCGTCAACGAGGATTTCAGCGCCGTGATCAATAACTGCAGAACGGTTCCCCGGGAGGGACAAGCGGGCACCTGGATCACCAGGGATATGATCGATGCATATAAACGCCTGCACCGCGCAGGATATGCGATGTCAGTAGAATGCTGGCAGGAAGATAAACTGGTGGGCGGATTGTATGGTTTAAAACTGGGAAAGTGCTTTTTCGGGGAAAGCATGTTCTCGCTGGTCAGCAATGCATCCAAAGCCGCCTTTATCACTTTCGTAAAACAATACCGGGAAGAACTGGCGATCGTGGACTGCCAGGTGCATACGCATCACCTTGCGTCGCTGGGCGCACGCTTTATCAGCCGGGTCAGCTTCCTGAACATTATTCAAAGGAACGTATAGCCGTAGTAGTTATATACTCTCTTCCGCCGGCTCCCACAATTCTATCTTATTCCCTTCCGGATCCATGATCCACCCGAACTTTCCGTACTCATATTCCTGTATCTCCCCAACTACCTCTACCCCCTCGTCCTTCAACACTTTCAGCAACTCCACCAGGTTCTCCACCCGGTAATTGAACATGAACGGCTTCCCGCTCGGCTGAAAATAATCAGTGCCTTTTTCGAATGCACACCATTGCGTGCGACAAGCCTTCTGCGGATCTTCAAGGCTGCGGGACACGAAAGAAGCGCCCCATTCGGTCACGGGCATGCCCAAATGACGGCCATACCATTCATTCATTTTAGCGGGATCCTCGCATTTGAAGAACACACCGCCAATGCCGGTTACTCGTTTCATACGCGTTATTTTTTCTTTTTAACGTAAGTACCTTCAAAGAAACATTTGATCCCGCGATAAGCCCCGCAACCCGTTTCGGTAATGGTCACCTTTCCAGCGCCAAACCTGAAATCAATGATGCAATTGGATCGTTTGTCGCGGTACTGCCCGGTATTAGCCCCCGTGAAACGCCCTGTGCCATCCACTTCGCCGGAACAGGCGCCCTTATCCCGGGAAAAATGGACAAAGAACTGGAACTCCCGCGCCGTTTCCCCGTCGCGGATAGACACGAGATTCTGCTCTCCTGCGCTGTAGTTCCCGGAGAACTTGTGCTTGCGCGGCAGGGTATCGATGGGATTATACACACCGAGATTCGTTGGTTCGTTAGAGTTAGTAAGTATCAACGCCAGCGTACCATCAGGGTTCACACCATAAACATCCTCGCGGGTGGATATTTGTCCGGGTGCCCGCTGCGTTTCCGTTGTCACCTTAATATTGAGCTTATTGTCGATCACCACCCCTGCCCGCACATTGCTGCCGGGAAGATTCCTGGCCACGAGGTGCCGCCGCAGGAAAGCGCCCTGCTTGTCAAACAGGCACAACCAGGCAGCGCTGCCGGCTTTGCCCGTACCTTCCACAATGAAATACTGCATGCCGTCCGTTTTGAAATAAGCCCGCGGGAAGTACCGGGGCCGCTCAGCGAAAACACCTTTCGCCAGCGTGTCAGGGAGGAATTGCTTCACTACTTTGGCTTTCAGGGCAAAGGTATCCGGGATACGGCGTTTGAATGAGTCCGCGCTCAGCTTGTAACTCAGAGCGGTAGCAGGAAAGAACGCTTTGAAATCAGCAAAAGTGAGCACCTTGTCCTCATCATCGATCTTTTTAGGCTTGTTCTTGCAGGCTGCCAGCAGGCCAGCCATGAGTGTCAGGAGTAGGAATTTGCGCATATTTTGCTGTAATTGAACGGCAATCTAAAAATAATTTGATATTTCTCCCAGTTCTTTAGCATTTTCAAATTTATTATTTAGATTTGTCTAAATAATATTTTAGATACCATGAATTTGACGGTCGCGGAAGAGAATTATATCAAGTCCATTTACAAGCTGCAGGAAGGTACGAACGTGGTGAGTACCAATGCCATTGCTTATGAGCTGGACACGAAACCGGCATCGGTGACGGATATGGCGAAAAAACTGAAGGAGAAAAAGCTGATCGACTATGAAAAATACCAGGGGATCAGCCTCACGCACGAAGGGCGCAAAATGGCCCTGCAGATCGTTCGCCGCCACCGGCTGTGGGAATGTTTCCTGGTGGACAAGCTGGCATTCAGCTGGAATGAAGTGCATGAGATCGCTGAGGAGCTGGAACATGTGCGAAGCGAAAAGCTTATCAACCGCCTGAGTGAGTTCCTGGGCAATCCTACCACAGACCCGCATGGCGACCCGATCCCGGACGCACAGGGAAGGATCAGTAAAACACGGCAGCTGGTGTCTCTCGACAAAGCCACGGCCCGCCGTCTGGAAGTGGCCGGCGTATCCGATCAATCCTCTTCGCTGCTCCAATTCCTCCATGCAAAAGGCATCAAACTCGGCACACAGATCGATATCATCGAACGATATGAGTTTGACAATTCAGTGGAGATCAAGATCCGCAATCAGCCCGCTTTTACAATCAGCGAGCAGGTATCGAAAAGTATCATGGTGAAATCATTATAAGTACAGATGAGATTGCAGGAACATACCGCTTCATTAAGCGAAGTACATCAGAGCATAGATACCACATCCCGGCACAAACCGCGCTGGCGAAGGATATTGGCTTTCTTTGGCCCCGCCTATCTCGTCAGCGTCGGATATATGGATCCCGGCAACTGGGCTACAGACTTAGCCGGCGGCAGCCAATACGGATACACGCTGATATGGGTATTGCTGATGAGCAACCTGATGGCGCTGCTGTTACAAAGTCTCAGCGCAAGACTGGGGATCGTGCGCGGGCGCGACCTTGCGCAGGCCAACCGGGAAACCTATCCCGCTCCTGTCAATTTCATTCTCTATATCCTCGCCGAAATAGCCATCGCCGCTACGGACCTTGCGGAAGTGCTCGGTATGGCGATCGGGATACAGCTGTTGACAGGACTGCCTTTGATGTGGGGCGTTTCACTGACGGTGCTGGATACCTTCCTGCTACTGTTGTTACAACGGTATGGCATACGCAAAATGGAGGCTTTCATTATTGCGCTGGTAGCAATCGTGGGCACCTCATTCTTCATACAACTCGTACTGGCCAAACCGCATATGGCGGAAGTAGTGAAAGGTTTTGTACCATCCCTGCCGGATGATACTGCCTTGTATATTGCTATCGGTATTATCGGCGCTACGGTAATGCCGCATAATCTTTATCTGCATTCAGCACTGGTACAAACACGCAAGATCCGTAAAACGGATGCAGGTATCCGGCATGCATTGAAGGTCAATTTCCTGGATACGACCATCGCGTTGAACCTGGCGTTCCTCGTGAATGCCGCTATCCTGATCCTGGCCGCGGCTGTTTTCTTCAAGACGGGTCATACAGGGATCGCGGACCTGCATGAAGCGCACCGCATGCTGGAGCCTTTGCTCGGCGGCAAACTCGCGCCCATTCTGTTCGCGGTGGCACTGATCGCGGCCGGTCAGAGCTCTACCGTAACGGGTACACTGGCCGGACAAATCGTGATGGAAGGCTATCTCCGGCTCCGTATCAATCCCTGGCTGCGGCGACTGATCACCCGGCTGGTGGCCATTGTTCCCGCCCTGCTGGTGATCCTGCTGGCAGGCGAACAAAAGATAGGCCAGCTGCTGGTGTTCAGCCAGGTATTGCTGAGCCTGCAGCTGGGCTTCGCCATCATCCCACTGATCCACTTTGTGAGTGATAAACAGACGATGGGGAATTTCGCCATCAAACCGTTAACAAAAATTGCCGCATGGCTTATTTCCGGAGTTTTGATCTACCTTAACATCAGGATGGTATACGCAGAAGCCGGCAGCTTTATCAGCGAAAGCAAAAGCATCTGGGTGGATGGCCTCATTCTCCTGGCAGGACTGGCTTTTATTGCCCTGCTCGTGATCACGATCATCTATCCTTTCCTCAGCCGCTACCGTCAGAAAGGCTCCGCCCGCATGCACCCCACACAGATCACGCTCGGCAGCCTGGAAACACCGGTATACAAGCGGATAGCGATGGCGCTGGATTTTTCCCAGCATGACGAGAAGATCATCGCCAATGCCCTCGCCCAGGGCACCCCTGATACAGCATACATCCTCATCCATATCGTGGAAAGTGCGCCAGCCCGGTATTTCGGGAAAGAAGCGGATGATTTTGAAAGCCGCAAGGATCAGGAACAACTGGATACCTATCTTGCCCTGCTGCATACCCGGAACATCCAGGCCAAAGGCGTACTGGGCTACCGGCACCGCGCCAAAGAGATCGTGCGGCTGGTGAAGCTGGAACAGGCGGACCTCCTCGTGCTGGGCGGGCACGGGCATACCGGTATCAAAGACTGGATCTATGGCGAAACCGTTAACTACGTTCGCCACTATGTACATATTCCCGTATTGGTGGTACAATAAAAACTGATCACATGCTCCACATCTTCAAACCCGGGGACACGAAAACATTCCGGCGCAGCGTGCGCAAAGAAGATTGCGCAGCCTTTGACAATGGGCTCGTACATCCTGTTTACGCCACATTCGCGCTGGCCCGCGATGCCGAATGGTGTTGCCGGCTGTTTGTGCTGGAAATGAAGGAAACGGACGAAGAAGGCATCGGCACCATGATCAGCATACAACATGTGGCGCCGGCCGTGGAAGGCAGCCAGGTATATTTCATTGCCACGGTGAAGGAGATCAACGGGCATGAGATCATCTGCCGGTTTGAAGCGCGTGTAGGCGATAAGGTGATCGCGTTTGGCGAACAGGGACAGAAGATCCTGAAAAAAGAAAAACTCAAAAAGCTGTTTGATCCATCATAGTCCTAACACCTCCTTCAGCTTGGGATATCCTGTTTTGCTGACGAGTATTTTGCTCCCGTCCCGTAAAATGGCGAGATAGCTTTCTTTCTCATAAGGCTCCAGGCGCGTGATCTGGCTAACGTTCAGGATGTAGGAACGATGCACGCGGATAAACTGCTGCGGGTCCAGCATCTTCTCAAAAAAGGTCATGGTCTTATTCTTCAGAAAAGGGCCCTCCTGTGTAACGATCTTCACATAATCGTCCGCGGCCTCCAGGTAATGAATATCCTGCACCGGTATAATCTTGATCTTCCCGCCGGTTTTCACCACCACCCGGTTGTGCTGCATGGGCATTTCACGTGCGGCAGTATCCAGCAGTTCAGGCGTTACTTCCGTTCTCCGCTCCAGCATTTTTTGCAGCGCTTTATCGAAACGTTCACGGGAAAAGGGTTTCAGCAGGTAATCCACCGCATTCACCTCAAAGGCGCGAATAGCGTATTCTTCAAAAGCGGTGGTAAAGATCACATTCGGTATCCTGTCCACCAGCTCCAGCATCTCGAATCCATTGATCTTCGGCATCTGGATATCGAGGAACAGCAGATCGGGTTGATGCTGCTGTATGGCTTTCAATCCTTCAAAACCATCATTACATTCAGCTACGATGCTGATCTGCGGATGTGATTGCAGGTATTCCCTTACCAGCTCCCTGGCCAGCGGTTCATCATCTATCAATATTGTCTTTATCATGGAGTTGCGGTACTTTGATCACGGTGGTAAAAATATGCTCCCGGATATGTGTTTCCAGGAGGTCCTGCCGGGCAAACAGCAGATAGAGCCGCCTGCGGATGGAGTTCAGCCCAAACCCTGTTCCCTGATAAGGCTGCTGCTGTAAGCGGGGATCGAACGGGTTGGAAACGGACACGATGAGCAGGCCATCTTCCTGCCATGCCCTGATATCGATGCTGATCGCTTCCGTTGTATCGTACAATCCGAACTTAATGGCGTTTTCCACCACCGGCTGTAACAACATCGGCGGGATCTGCATTTTGTCAGTCGCTTCCGTCTGACTAACGGTAGTGGATAAACGATGTCTGAAACGTACTTTTTCGATATCCAGGTATAGCTGCAAATATTGTAATTCTTCTTTTAACGGTATCCAGAGATGATCTTCTTTCTTGAGGGTACCCCTCAGGAAGTCACTGAGCTTCTGGATCATCTGCCGGGCCTCTTCAGGCCTGAGCGTCACCAGCGCGTTGATGGAGTTCAGGCTGTTGAACAGGAAATGCGGCTGCAGCTGCTGACGGAGTTTGTACAACTCTGCTTCTTTCGCGAGTTTTTCTGCCGCTTCTTTTCGCGCCAGCGCTTCCCGCTGTTCTTCCATTTCATACATGAAGAAGCTGATAAAACCGGCCCCGGAGATCATCGTCCAGCCTAACGCAAAACGAACAGGCACGGTATCTGACAACCATTGTATATAATCTGTGTGCTCGTGAAAGATCGCCTTCAGTGAAAATATCACAAGCAATGTCCAGATCGCGCTGACCACAAACGTAAGCACCGCCACATACACATACTTCGCTTTAACGGGGCGGTAATAGGCTTGCATCTGTGTGATGGCAGCCACGGCTACGAAAAGGAAAACGTTGTGAATGAGGCTGTCTGTCACGGAGATCATCGTATCCATGTTCAACCAATGATCCAGAATGACCCCGTGCAGGTTGGCGAATACGATGAAGCCGATAATGAAGGTCCAGCGGTAAGGTTTCTCTTTCAGCAGATGTGTGGCCAAAGCGGGTGGTTTACAGGTTTATACATTCAGTTCAAAGGACTTCTGGGATTGCAGCTGGGCGGCTTTCATCTGCAGCAGCGCAACGTAGCTGCCGGCATTTTCCGGTTCTTCCACGCGGGAGTACAGCTCCATGCCGTCACGCAGGTCGTCCAGCGTGTAAAGTTCCGGTACATTGATGAAACGCCACTCTACCAGTTCCTCTTTCTGATTCCTGAATGCATACTGTTCCTGCTGACCTATCTGAAGCGCCTTATTCCAGGCTTCCTGCTTGTTCACTGCACTGATGAGCCGTAATTGCTCATCGAACTGGGGCATATGCTCCCCTTTTCCACAGATGATCTGATAAACGATCTTTGCAACAAACCAGTACATGTTTTATGGTTTTCGTGTTTATAAGGATGGATGGATAGATAGATGAGGTTAGTAACTTTTCAGGTCAACCCCTCCGAAGATACAGGATCCCTTGATCCACAAAATCTTGCCCGGCACCGGCACACCCTGCCCCAAACGCTTGTCTTCCACACCACCGAATATGGTGTTGACATCCATTTTCACTTCCCAGCTGGACGGAACGCTGATCTCAATCCCTCCGAATGTGCTGGAAACATCCAATACTGCTTCTCCCTGTATATCCGCATTCATAAAATTCAGCTCTGTTCCTCCAAAAACGGTGCTAACGCTGCCGCCCTTGAAATTCTTGGATAAAATGGTCTTTTCTGTACTGCTGAAGATGGTCGTAACCTGAATGTAATCATCGCTGGTACTGTCACTGGAACGGATATACGCCTGGTACTCATGCCTGCGGGAAGCCGAGCGGCCGATCAGGTAAACACCTACGATCACGAGGATCGACGGCCACAGGAACCGGCGGATATCCCAGTTTAACTCCAGCATATCATTCGCCAGGAAAACACCTCCGATGAGTACGAGAATGAACCATGCAGCACCCTGGAACTGACGACGGATACCCAGCACCAGCCCTATCACGATCAGGATCACCTGCCAGGAAAAGATCCAGCGGGGAAGATGAAGGTTCAGCCGGTTCAGGAAAAAGAGGATGCCGATAACCAGCACGATCACTCCGGCCCAAAGCCCATTGTTACCTCCTTCAGTTTGTTGACGATTATACCTGCCCATAAATTTTATTGTTTTTAAATTTTATGACACAAATCTACATCTGCGCCATATCGGGGACAATAGAGGATAGGCAGGGCAAGGGCGTTTACCGGTGAAAACGGGGAAAAAGCCGGTAAAAATGCTTACATCTCTACCACGATGGAGGTTCCACCGAGTTTTTTAAGAATAGCCTGCACGGCAACCACCATGGGGTCTGGGCCACAGATATAGAAATGCTGGCGATAGTCCTTCACTTTGTCCCGCAGGTACACCTCATCCACCAGATGGTGATCGTAACCGGGAATGGCTTCATCGGTAAGGGTATTGATGAAATTCCCGCCCATCATACTGCGGAACTCCTCTTCCAGGATAATGTCCTGGCGGGTCTTATTGGAAAAGATCAGCTTGTTGTTGCCTATCTTCCCTTCCTTGTGCAGTTGTCTGAAAATGGCAATGAACGGGGTGATACCGGCGCCGCCTGCGATGAATACACCTTCTCCTTCGTAATGGATAGCCCCCCATACATCGTGAATCAGGAGGCTGTCCCCGGGCTTCAGCAGTCCGAGCTGATGAGTAACCCCATCGTGATCGTCGTAGCTCTTGATCGTGAACTCCAGATGATCCCAGTCGTTCAGCGCCGTAAAGGTAAAAGGACGCAACTGGTCTTTCCAGCGGGGCTTGTTAATAGCCACATCCGTAGCCTGACCGGGGATAAAACGGTAACCGGCGGGCTTTTCGATAGTAAATCTTCTAACGTCGTGCGTGACGGGGGTTATATCCAAAATTGAAACAATATGTTCTTCCATAACAACATAATTGTTCTTCTAATTTAAGGTAATTATCACAACGGCAGCGCCTACCCGAGTAACAAATATGTTACCTTTGCGGTCAATTCATAAAATAATAACACAACAATATGCCGGCAGAAAAAATTCAGATGATTAACGGGCAGATCAAGGTTCCTGCCCATCCTGTAATTCCGTTCATTATTGGAGACGGCATCGGGCCGGATATCTGGCGCGCCAGCGTACGGGTATTTGATGCAGCCGTTGAGAAAGCATATGGCAGCGAGCGGAAAATCGAATGGAAAGAAGTACTGGCCGGGGAAAAGGCGTTTAACGAAACAGGCGAATGGCTGCCCAAAGTTACGCTGGATGCGCTGAAGGAGTACCTGGTATCCATCAAAGGTCCGCTCAGCACGCCGGTAGGCGGCGGCATCCGCTCCCTGAATGTGGCCATGCGCCAGGAGCTTGACCTGTATGCCTGCGTACGCCCTGTTCGCTGGTTTAATAAAGTCCCCTCCCCCGTTAAACACCCCGAAAAGGTGGATATGGTCATCTTCCGGGAGAATACGGAAGATATCTACGCCGGCATCGAATATATGTACGGCACACCGGAGGCTGATAAACTCCTCAGGTTCCTCCAGGAAGAGCTGGGCGTAAACAAGATCCGCTTCCCGGAAACCTCCTCCCTTGGCATCAAACCGGTATCCAAGGAAGGCACTGAGCGATTGGTTCGCGCTGCTGTCAAATACGCGATCGAGCATAAAAGACCCACTGTTACCCTCGTGCATAAAGGCAATATCATGAAGTTCACCGAAGGCGGCTTCAAGAACTGGGGATATGAACTGGCCGTGCGTGAGTTTGGCGAACAGGTATATACCTGGGAACAATGGGAGAAAACGAAGAAAGAAAAGGGCGAAGAAGAAGCCAACCGCGAGATCAAAGTAGCACAGGCACACAACAAGATCATCATCAATGATGTGATCGCGGATAACTTCCTGCAGCAGATCCTGCTCGCACCACAGGATTTTTCCGTGATCGCCACGCTGAACCTGAACGGCGATTATATCTCTGATGCCCTCGCAGCCGCTGTTGGCGGTATCGGCATCGCACCGGGCGGGAACATCAACTATGCCACCGGCCACGCTGTATTTGAAGCCACCCACGGCACCGCTCCCCGCTTCGCCAATACGGATACCATGAACCCCTCTTCCGTGATCCTCTCCGGCGTGATGATGCTGGAATATATGGGCTGGAGGGAAGCGGCGGACATCATCGTACATGGCCTGAGCACCGCCATCATGCGCAAACGCGTAACGATCGATTTCTACAAACTGATGGACGACGCCACCCTGGTGAAATGCAGTGAGTTTGCGGATGAGATCATCAAGCAACTGTGATTTGATTACGAATTACGACAGGAAGAGTCAGGATAGCAGGACTTCCCCGGAACCAGGCCTCCTCAACAATCAAACACATATCCGTAATTCGTAATTTGAAAATCATAATTGACTTCGTATATTTCGTGTTTACTATCAGCATATATTAAAAAAATATCAAATCGATGTCACAAAAAATCAAAGTAGCAAACCCTGTGGTTGAGCTGGATGGCGACGAAATGACGCGGATCATCTGGAAGTTCATCAAAGACAAGCTTATCATTCCGTACCTGGATGTAGATATTAAATATTTTGACCTCGGCATGGAGCATCGCGATGCTACCAATGACCAGGTGACGATAGATGCCGCCAATGCGATCAAACAATATAACGTTGGGATCAAATGCGCTACCATCACACCGGATGAGCAACGGGTGAAGGAGTTCTCCCTGAAACAAATGTGGAAGTCTCCGAATGGTACCATCCGTAACATCCTTGATGGAACTGTATTCCGCGAGCCGATCGTGATGAAGAACGTACCGCGTCTCGTTCCGAACTGGACGGCGCCTATCTGTATCGGTCGTCATGCTTTCGGTGACCAATATCGTGCTACCGATTTCGTGACCAAAGGTAAAGGCAAGCTCACTATCCGTTTCGAAGGCGAGAACGGAGAAGTGATCGAACATGAAGTATACCAGTTCAAAGGCGACGGGGTAGCCCTGGCGATGTATAACACGGATGAATCTATCCGCGGTTTCGCCCGCGCCTGCTTCAACCAGGCCCTCATCAAGAACTGGCCGCTGTACCTCAGCACCAAGAACACCATCCTCAAGAAATACGACGGCCGCTTCAAAGATATCTTTGAAGAAGTGTATCAGCAGGAGTTCAAAGCGCAGTTCGATAAAGCCGGACTTACCTATGAGCACCGCCTGATCGACGACATGGTGGCCAGCGCCCTCAAATGGCATGGCAACTTCGTGTGGGCCTGCAAGAACTACGACGGTGACGTTCAGTCTGATACCGTGGCCCAGGGCTTCGGCTCCCTCGGCCTGATGACCTCCACACTCGTAACACCGGACGGCAAGACCATGGAAGCAGAAGCGGCACACGGCACCGTAACCCGCCACTACCGCGACCACCAGGCCGGCAAACCCACTTCCACCAATCCCATCGCCTCCATCTTCGCATGGACGCGCGGACTGGAGTTCCGTGGCAAGCTGGATAACAACCAGGAACTGATCAACTTCTGTCACGCCCTGGAACAGGTTTGTATCGAGACCGTTGAAAGCGGCAAGATGACGAAAGACCTCGCCGTTTGCATCCACGGCAACAAAGTGGAACATGGTAAGCATTACCTCTACACCGAAGAATTCCTCGAAGAGCTGGATAAAGCCCTGAAAGCGAAGCTCAAAAAATAATAAGCCTGCCGCTTATCCATAAACGTCCCGCCTGCTTTGGCGGGACGCTTTTTTTACATATATTTATCCCCAGGCGCTCCGCCTGCATCTAACCAACCATAAAACGCGTTATCATTATGAAAGCATCATCTCTCCTACCGGCACTATTGCTGCTGCCTGCGCTGACGTACGCGCAAAAGCCTTACACCGTTACCGGCAAGATCGGAAATCTGAATGCCCCATCTAAGATCTACCTGATGCAGGTCATAGATGGCAAAATGGAATCAGACTCCGTTGTACTGTCAAACGGCAGTTTCGCCTTCAAGGGCAAAGTGAAAGATCCTGTAAAAGCCTACCTGCGCATCGCCTATGATCCGGGGGAAGCAAAGCCCAGGGTGCATGCCAAGACTATTTTCCTCGAGCCCGGCACCATCAACATCACCAGCTCCGATTCCCTCAACCACGCTGTGGTGAAAGGCCGGCAGGCCAATGCAGACAATGTGGCGCTGGAAGCTTTGCTAAAGCCTGTTAACGACAAGCAAACAGCGTTGATGGCTGAGTACTATGCCAAACCGCAAAAAGAACGGGAAGATTCCGCTTTCCAGGTTGCCTTCGGCGAAAAATACAAAGCTGTTGGCGAAGAGCGAAAAGCGCTCTCCCAGCAATTTATCGACGCACATCCCAAATCCTACCTGTCTCTGGACCTGCTGAAATCCATTGCCGGCGCTAAACCGGAACCGGAGGTCATAGAGCCGATCTTTGCAAAGCTCGGATCGAAGGTGCGTAAAAGCGCGGATGGCGTGAAATTCGCCGAACGCCTTAACAGGGTCAAAGCGCTCGCTGTCGGTAAACAGGCGCCGGAGTTCACACAAAATGACCCCGACGGCAAACCCGTATCCCTTGCATCTTTCCGCGGAAAATATGTACTGATCGATTTCTGGGCAAGCTGGTGCGGACCCTGCCGTGCAGAAAACCCGCATGTGGTGAAAGCCTACAATGAATTCAAGGATAAGAACTTTACAATCCTCGGTGTGTCCCTCGATCAGCCTAATGCCCGCGACAAATGGCTGAAAGCCATCAGCGACGACAAGCTCATGTGGACGCATGTATCCGATCTCAAATACTGGCAAAATGAGGTAGCACAACTGTATGCTATCAATTCCATTCCGCAGAACTTCCTGCTGGACCCCAGCGGAAAGATCATTGCGCGGGACCTGAGAGGCGATGCGCTGCATAAGAAACTGGCGGAGCTTTTACCCTAAAAGCATCGCGTAAAAGTGACAGCCCCCGGTGAAAGCCGGGGGTTTTTTATGATCGTTTTTATGTATTTTGTGACCTCAAACCGTTAACTCAAATCCCCCTTACTTATGAAAAGAATGTTTGTGCTCGTTTTCCTGTTTTGTTGCAGCCACCTGATCCCTGCTCAGGCTCAAAGTAGTTATGAGTATGTTACCTCGGTCACCTTCCCTGCAAACTATGCAGTGGGGGATTACATCGAATTTGTGAAAGTAGACCCCATTGCCGCCAGTGCTGCAGGATACTTTGAAATATCCATCGCATATACACGTGGTAATATTGCAGCTGCAGCCACACATCTGGCCAGTATCTCCCACTATAATCCCGACCTTTGGCGGGAAGTGGGGAGAATTAACAGCAACGGATATTCAGCTGGCGGAACGCTTGCTTTTACAGTAGATTGCAACACTATTTACGGCAACTCCCGCTTCAGAATCAGGGCGACCAATGTTGCAGGTGTTCAAACAGAGCCGATGTACGTCAACATAAAAATCCGCTCCATCAATTTTAATACCACCTGGCTGCCGTTAAGCGCAACCGGTAATGATCTTACTGTTACCAAATTCCTTCCCATGACAAATAACTGGAGCCTGTATGTCGGAAACCCTTTCTCCATCAACTCCGCAGCCCTTGCTTTCATGGTAACGGAAACCGGGAATGTAGGCATCGGCACCAAAACCCCGGATGCCAAACTCACCGTAGCCGGCGACATCACTGCTAAAAAAATAAAAGTAACGAACAGCGTGGCACCCTGGCCGGATTATGTATTTGAAACGGATTACAAGCTGCCTTCCATTCCGGAAGTGGAGAAGTTTGTAGCCGAAAACAAGCATCTGCCGGGCGTTCCATCCGGGAAGACGATAGAAGCAGAGGGGCATGATCTTGGGGAGATGAATAAAAGATTACTGCAAAAGATTGAAGAGCAGATGTTGTATATCATTGAGATGGACAAACGGATGAAGGAGCTGGAGAAAGAGTTGAGGGGATTGAAAAAGAGCGCGAAACAAGACTAAGCCCCCTGTTTCACTTCCTTCTGAAATACTTCCCCATCAACGCCTTATCCTCCCCGTAAATATCTTCGTAAAACTGCATCCTGCCACCGCGGAGCTCTGCGGTGAAATAACGGATATAGATCGGCAGACGGCTGGTGATATTGTATTGATGCTTTTCCTCCCGCTGCAGCCACGCATGCACGGTATCGCGGATGGCGGGTTTGGGGTCATCCCTGACGAGATACATGGCCAGGCTGT
This sequence comes from Chitinophaga niabensis, assembly GCA_017849435.1. Lineage (GTDB taxonomy): Bacteria > Bacteroidota > Bacteroidia > Chitinophagales > Chitinophagaceae > Chitinophaga > Chitinophaga niabensis_A. The sequence continues at coordinate 847,844 of JAFIGY010000009.1, read as the reverse complement.
CCCATTGTTGTACACGTACACAACCATGGCTCAGCGCACGATTGGCGTTACTGAACAAGCCACGGGTATTAGTATCGTGCAGATATACGCTGTATTTGTTCGCGAAATTGAATTTCATCACGCCGAGGGAATTATCCAGGCCATCCATCTGGCGGAGCACGTATGGGAAATAGGTTTTACTGAGTTTGTTCCAGTTGACGGAATCCGGGTTCACGACGTTCCCCTGATGATCCACCACCTCCAGGTTCTTGCTGGCGAGATAATGCACATTCTTCCTGATCTGCGGCAGCATTTCTTTGAACACGATGCTGTAGGGCACCCGCCAGTACGGGTACAATACAAAATTGGTCATCGTACCATTCAGCAGCGGTGTGCGGGTATGGGGTGTACCTACAATCACGCGGGATTCCAGCATGGTATCCTGCTCCTCCATTACGATCAGCCGGAAAGAAGGGATATTGACCATAAGATAACGATGGGGCAGACTATCCGGCAGCTTCCGCCAGCGATCCATATTCACGGCGGCCTGCAGCAGCCAGTCGGCAGGTTCGCGGTTCAAAGCCTGTATCGTTCGTTTGCCGGCCACACCATCAGGGTAGATATTGAATTCCTTCTGGAAAGATTTGATGGCATTTTTTAGTGTGGCCGAATCCGTTAGTATGCTGTTCGTGGAATCAAGATGACCACTTTGCACCAAACGCACTGCCAGCTGGCGGTGGAACTGCGGAGTATCCGTATAATTCTGCGGCAGCGTATCCCAGTGCCGGCCGCCGTATTGCTCTTTATACTGCCTGATCCCTTCTTTGAGTGCGAGATACCCTGCGTGCACAGGCTCCTGCTGCCGGAGAACGGCGGACACGTCCCCGGACTGTAACGCCTGTTGCAGATATCCCGTCAGTACCGTATCGGAGAAAAGGGAATCCGGGCGCAGCGTAATACTGTCCCGCGGCGCTACGCCGTAACGCAGCTGCGAAGCCATGCGGAAAAAAGCATCCGTAAGCATCACATCCATACGCGCCCACAATGCGGCATCCCGGCCGGCATTCTTATCTGCCTGTAATTGACGTTGTGCTGTCTGCAAAGCGGGTGCATGAAGATGTTCCGGCACCAGGCCGTATTCATCCGCCGTGTTGATCCATTGCAGCATAGAAGCAGCAGCGGCATGGGGCTTGCCGTTCTTAGACCAAAGTGCGGCCCCGCTATGTTCCTTGTAAATATTCTGCAGAGCGGAAAGACGGAACACATGCATACTGTCTTCCATCATCCCTTCATTTCCCGCAATATATTCCAGTCGTTCTTTGATCTGCTCCGGTACCACTTCATCCAGCTGCCGGAGGTTCTGTACAACCTCTGTTTGCCGTGGCTGTCCTTTTTTCTGACCGCAGGCGGCGATGGCTATGATAATCAGTAATATCCAGGCGCTCGTTAAATAATTCATCAGCGTCATCAGCTAGTTTCGTTCGCTAATGTAGGATTATTTGCAAACACCGTGCTGAATTTAACGGGAGATTCACATTAAGAAAATGCTATCTATGTAAAGCCGGGCTGATCCGCAGATACGCCTGCGCGCTCAGGGGATTTTTCCCGTAGATGCCATACAGGGCTTTATCCTCCACATTCACCGTGCCCTGTAGCCCTACGGACAAACTGGTTTTCCAGAGAGTCGCCAGCGTACGGGCATATCCTAACGTAAATGCATGTACGTTGAATTTCGCTTCGCCGAATTGTTGCTCCAGTTGCAGTTCGTGGGTGGATTTCTCTACGAACTCATACCGGCCGTAGATCGCATTCTTCTGCAATTGCAGATTGCTCTCCGCAAGGAAGGAATGCTCTTTATGTCCGTCGCTTTTACTGTTGAGGCCCCAAACGGCTGCGGAAGCGATGAAACTACCCGGCCTGTGCAATGGTACGGTATGCAGGGCGGAGGCGGTAGTGCGGGTGATGTTTTCCTGCGGTTCGGCAGACTCGGGACTGTGCACGAAGGCTTGTGAGAATTGCAGGGCCCAGGCTTTGGAAGGATTGTAGCTCAACCGGTAAGCATAGCTGTCGAACAGCGGTTTGTCGAAATTATAACGGTCTTCATCCGGCTCCCGGCCTGTAAAGCTGGAGAACTCTGCTTTCACCTGTTTATAGCGGAACCCCACCGTTCCCACGCCGAACGTGATGTGGGTAGCGTCCTGCCAGTGGTGGCCGAGCGGAGCGTCAGGGTTGTTCATGCCGGAAACACGGTGCATGAAGGCCGGCGCGCTCACGGCGGGTTCGCCGGGATAGCCGAGGTAGCCGTAAACGTCCATATTCCTGTTAATAGCATAGGTATATCCAACGCTTACCGCGGCAAACATATCGTGCGGGTGCTGACGGTCTACCAGGGGCTTTCCTTTCCATGTTTCTCCGGACTGGAACAGCAGCGGGTAGCCGAAGCCGCCGATGGTCAGGGGGTCGAAGCTCAGCATCACGGTAGTATTGAGCATACCTTTCTTTCCTATCTGTGTATTCATCATCCCCATCAGCCAGTTCGGGGCATCCAGCTTCGCATCACCACGGGTACCCCTGGCAGTAAGATCGGTGGAAGTGTACCGCAGGAAAACGTTGCCGTGCAGCATGAAGGAGGTACGGCCTTTCTGCGTCATGTACATGTACATCGGGCTGTTATCCGGCATCCAGCTGGTACCTGAGCCATTGCGGCTCATGGGAAGGTTCTTTGAATAAGCGCTCGTCATACCGCTCATCTCGTGTCCCATATGCCCGTGGTGCATTTCCGGCATCGTGTCTTTCTTTGCAGGCATATGGTGCTCGTGCTGTGCCTGTGCGAGGTGCACAGCTCCTGTCAACAGGATCAAAGTCAGGATCCGTTTCATAATATCAGATTTTACTTACAACAATTCTTTTTAACGAACAGCGACCGGATAAACCGGAGCGCTCGCAGGATGATCTTGCCCATGGTGCCTGATTGATTTGTTAACAAGGGCAAAGTTAACCCGGTTCAAAAAACCGGACGTTATATAATTATGGGGATGATTTACAGGATTTAAGGGGCGGCCTGACAAAGATCATATCGCTCTTTGACTTGTCTCAGGCAGCATCTGTAAAAGCTGAAGTAGATTCCGTAAACAATATTCCACACCATGTACGACCTTCTCCTTGCCGCCACTTCTTACGCCGATGCTTTCATTGAATTGAGCCATCCTGTTGCTTTACTGTTGCTGGGGGTGGCTTTTGGCCTGATGATCGTGATCATGATCCTGGGCTACACGGTCATCAGCGCGATGGATATCTTCCGGGAAAAGATGAAACCTCCTGCCGCACTGCTCTTGCTGATGACAGCAATGCTTTACAGCAATGGAGCGCAGGCACAGGATCATTCCATCGTGAAGGGCTTATCCGATACTATTTTCTGGCTGATGCTGTCTGCCCTGGCCGTGGAATTTCTTACGGTATTTGTATTGCTGCGTGTGTTGCGTTTTCTTACCGGAACACGGATACCGATGAAAGGCTGGAGCCTCATTTTCCTCATCAGCGCCATGGGCACCTATATCCTTGTGTTCGCCGCATCCTCCCGCAAAACCGCCGTGGCAGCGCCTGCCACAGTAACGAAAAATGCGGTACAGATCGATGAGAACAATGTGCCGTTGCTCACATCTGCAGTGGATCTGGCGGAAGCAAGGAAGATATTCGTTTCCAAATGTACCGTTTGTCACGGCCCGGATGGCGGCGGGCTGGTAGGGCCGAACCTCACAGATGACCACTGGCTGCATGGCGGCCATGTGAACGATATATTCCGTACTATCAAGTATGGTGTGCCGGAGAAAGGAATGCGGGCCTGGAAAGGCGCATTGAGTGATCAGCAGATCGCACAGCTGACGGGATATATCAAATCCATTGCGGGCAGTCAGCCGCAAAATGCAAAAGCGCCTGAAGGGACGTTGTTCAGAGAATGACAGGTGTAAAAAAGGCCTCCGTGATGCGGAGGCCTTTGCTGTAACAGGCTTATATCTTGTCCAGCGGCTTACGCTTTTCTTCCTTCAATTGCCTGAACTGACTGGGTGTAAGGCCGGTCACTTTCTTGAACTGTGCGGAAAGGTGTGCCACGCTGCTGTAGCCGAGCTTATAGGATATCTCGCTCAGGGTGAGTTCTCCGTAAGCGAGTAGCTCTTTTACTTTCTCTATTTTCTGATGAATGATGTATTGCTCAATGGTAGTGCTTTCTACTTCGGAGAACAGTTTGCTCAGCAGGTGATAGTCCTTTTGCAGGCGCCCGGAAAGCAGGGTGGAGAAGTTCTGGTTCAGCTCATCCAGGTCCCCGTAATGCACAGTTTCCACGATGATATTCTTGATGCTTTCCACGATCTGTTGCTTGCGGTCATCCAGCAGAATGAACCCCTCGTCCCCCAACGCCCGCGCGATCGCATCCAGCTCCCCGGCCCCGGGAAAGGTGTTGAGCACTGCTTTACCCAGGCTTACATCCACAATATCCTGCCCATGCTGCTCCAGCACCTGCCGCACTGCCTTGATGCAACGCGGACAAACCATATTCTTGATATATAACGCTGTTGTTTCCATGTGGCTATTTGTTTCGGAGATTGAAAATATTATGCTCTATTCTTATCAGGAAACTCCGGTCCATATTCCGCGCCATATCCCCCACCATTTGTGTGCGATAAGAAAAGTCCAGGCGGGTGGTGCTGTTAAAAATGAACTGGATCGCCGGCGCCACATCGATATAATAACCCGGGCGATACGCGTCCATATTGGATTTGCCGAGCAACTCCACATATACGTTCAGGTTAGTTTGCTCATAGCTTTTGTATTTTACGGGCAGCACGAGGTAACCGGCGGACAGGCTGTAATTCAGCATATTCCGGGAGAAGAAACCGGGCATTTCATCCCTGATGTTATGCATCAGCCGGTTATAGCCTGCAGTTCCGGAAACAGCGAGCTTATGAATGAGCTGTGTAGCGATGATGCCGCCGCTCACGCCTGAAGTAGTGCCTTCCAGGTCCAGCTCATCATTCCGGTAAGGCCTTGCGTTGTGATCGTGCCCGCCGTCTATCACCGGGTAATAAGGATTATCGATGGCGGACCCTTTCACATAGGCGGCCATCCGGAAATGTGTATGTACATCATCTTTCGAGAGAAAGCGGTATTTGGCGTAGATACTACCGCCTTCAAACCGGATATTGCTTTGCATGTTGTTCGATAAATAACCGATCGTATGCACCATCAGCTTTTTAGACAAGCCGAACATCAGTTCCGGCTCAAACCGCATACCGGTATGACCTTCATGCTGCATGTGAAAGAATTTGTTGGTCAACCGGATGCCCATAGAATTGGCGGGCATATTGCTGGCGGGCTCGGTGTTCACATACAACTCCTGCGCCTGCGCGGAAAAGGTCGCGGCACTGCACAGCATGAACAGCATTAGCATTTTCTTCATGTAGTGCGATTAAATGGTGACATGATAAATGCGTTTGCCGGCGGCGGTACCCGTTTCATAGCAATGCATCTTTGTTTGCGTGCTGTATTTTTTGAATGCTTTGGCGGAAACGAACTGCTTGTCGATCAGCGTGATGTCCTTCTCTCCCTGCAATACCTGCGGCTTTACGCTGATGAAATGCAATGTTTGTCCACCAAAATCAACTTGCGCGTCATTCTCCACCTTCAGTTTGTCGAAATCCACCGTGATGGTCAATCTGGCTACGGAAAATCCGGCGCCTTCCACTTTGTTGCTGATCTGGTCCGGGTTAACGGTGGAATTCGGCTTGAAATAGAGGACGAAAGTGGTATTGTTAAGGTCTGTATCGATCCGGTCGATGAACGGGAGCGTTTTCAGCGCTTTGTAAGTAGCATTGGAACACATGGCGCAGGTAAGACCTGCAGCCTGAAGGGTAGCTTTTTTATATTGTGCCTGCGCGGAGAATTGAACGGTCACTAACGCAAGGGCTAAGAATAATGTCTTCATGATCTTTCTTGTTTTAAAGTATAAAAAACGGTTTACCGACAGGTTTAAACAACCTGTAGCGAAAGATCAGGGATCAGATCAGGAAAGTGCAGTAACGTTGATAGAGCGGGGCTGTGGTTATCAAGGGCGGAGCGTGCAAAGGCGCCCATACATTTAGTACCTGTGTAGCTGCCAATGGCTGTAACCAGAGGGGTTGCAGCAGAACAGGCACGCTGATGAAAGTATCGTTGAATACCGCGAACACCTGCGCGGCCTGGTGGGAATTCTCCAGTTTAACGAATTTGGCTTCGTCCTTACAGCAATCACCCTTCACTGGCATGCCGCATTTTCCGCAGCCTTTGGAACTGTGTCCGCCATAGAGGTCCATACCCGCGCGCTCACCCATGCAATAATGCACGTTCACCGTGAACCCGCTGGTTATCAGCGTGTACAGCACAGCAAAACATATGGTAAGCAATTTTTTCATGTGACGGTTCCGGCCGTAAAATTACGATTTTTTGCTGTTAGTTGATGAACCACCAGCGCAGCCCCACCCTGAAAGCGAAATTGTTGCCGGGATATAACGGTGCATAGAAGTTCTTATCCCATACAAAGGTATTCAGGTTCTCAGCCCGTACGTAAGCCGTGAAGCTCTTGATCCTGAAATGTACAAAAGCCGCAATATCAGGGTAATTCGTAATGTTTTGCTGGTTTTGGTACACGAACTGCCCGAGCATGGGGGAATAATCATCCGCGTAATAAGGCGTATTGTACTTCCCTTCTACGCCGGTAAAAAGGTTCAGGTTCCTGAAAAGGCGGGCGTTATAGGCCAGTCTTGCCCGTATCCAAAGATTGGGCAGCTGTATGGGCGCACTGCCGGCGAGCTGCTGATATGCCGCATCTCCCTGCAGGGTAAAGCCTTTGATATCGATCTGCTTGTGGAGGATCACCTGGAGCAGGTTGAAAAGCCCGGTAAATTGATCACTTTCCGAATAGCTTTTGAAATAGGTGTATTTGTTGAAAAGGAAGTAGTTAACAACGAGGTTGTATTGCAGGCGTTTATTGTCCGCACGGAACTGCAGCTGCGAAACGTTCTCTTTTGCAAGATTGTCGTTCTTGTAGATAGCGTTGTGATTGGTGGCAAAATACCGGTATACGTAAGACGGTTCCTTGTTCACGTTCATGGCCATGATCGTGATATTCCCCAGTTGATCGTTCAGGTAGCGGCTCAGGCTGGCGGCAACCAGGTAATCGCCTGCGTTCTCGCCGAGGGTGTAGAATTCTCCTTTGGCCGAGAGGTCCCATTTCTGATTCTTCGTCTTGTTCCGGTATTCTCCGTGCAGGCGCAGGTTCTGGAAGGTGATGCTACTGTTCAGGAATTCCCCGATCACATTATCGAATCCCGCTCCCAGCCTGATGAAATGGGCCATATTGCCGCGCAGCGGGAACTGGATAAGGGAAAGATCGTTGGTGAGCGTGCGCCACTGATGATGGGTCAATACCGTATCCGGACTCCGGGTGTTAATATTGAAATGGTAATACAGCGGATACGTGATGGAGTCCGGCTGCCTGTCGATGAACTCGTAAGTGTTCTGCGTGTAGGTGAACGTATGCTCCACCCGGAACACGGGATCAAATTTGTAATACTGGGTGGTATCGTTCACGTGTATGGTATCACCTTTACCCCAGTCGTACTGATGGCGCCACAGGAAACTCGCTTCCTGGTATGCACTCTTCACTGCGATGTTGGTATTGAAGAAAGAGCTGCCGCCTGAACGCGGATCGCGCCCGCCGAGATTGGTGGGGATCAGGCGCAATTGATTATACGTAGGGTCCTTCAACAGCGTAGGATCAGTGATACCGCCATTCTCGCCCCCGTTCAGTTTGTTGAGGTAATAACTGACCAGCACATGATAGCGTTTGTTCTGGCTGTTGTAATTGACTGTGAAGCGGTAATTATCGTGGTTGGTGCTTTGGTTCTTGTAGTATCCCGGCGAGTTGATCTTTCGATACGCGAAAGAGAAATTGAATTTCGGTCCGCGGTTCTGCGTATGCAGGATATTGATCATCTGCTCCTGTTTACTGCCGATGAGGTATCCCAGTTCCGAATAAGGTCTGTTGGTATTATAGAAACGGGCGTTTTGGTGATTGAAACCATAGATGTCGTATGCGTGAAAACCGGCATCGAAGCCTGGCTGCATGCGTGGGGAGAAGATCATGTTACGGGCGGCGCTGCCGTTGTTGCCGAGGGTCATGTAACTGGCGGGTACGCCGAGGTAGTTCAGGTTAAAATCATACACTGAAGAGTCCAGCATGAAATCCGTCGGTTCGTCCAGGTAGCGGAAGCGGAGGGTGAGCGTATCAGGTTCGTGTTCATGCCTGGTGGTATCCCGCTGCATACGGGCGTCACCGCCGCCGCGCACAGGAAGGCGGCCGGTATTGATTTGCGCCCGGAGGGCGGTGCCGGTGCATACCAGCAGCAAAAGAACGATCGTGAATTGCCTCATTCTGATGATTCGTGTAGGGCCCGCAATTTGCTACAATTGTTGGACCAATTCGCTGAAAATATATGTTAAATGTGGTTCTGCTGCCTTGGCGGCGGCGAGTACCTCGTCGTGTGTGATCACATTGTCTTCATCCCGTATACCCAGGTCCGTGATCACGCTCATGGCAAACACGCGGAGACCGCTGTGGATGGCCACGATCACTTCCGGAACGGTGCTCATGCCTACGGCGTCCCCACCGATGATGTGCATGAACTTGTATTCCGCGCGGGTTTCGAAGGTGGGTCCCTGTACACCCACGTATACGCCCGTATGTAAAGATATGCCTTTAGCGGCGGCGATGGCCCGGGCTTTCGCTACCAGGGGTTTAGCGTACGGTTCGCTCATGTCAGGGAACCGGGGGCCGAGGGTACTGTCGTTACGCCCGCGCAGGGGATGTTCCGGCTGGAGGTTGATATGATCCGTGATGATCATCAGGTCCCCTACCCTGAAATTCCTGTTCATCCCGCCCGCTGCATTCGAGATCAGGAGGGTGTGGATGCCGAGTGCTTTCATGACGCGAACGGGGAAGGTCACCTGCTGCATGCTCAGCCCTTCGTAATAGTGGAAACGACCCGCCATGGCTACCACAGGCTGGCCTTTGAGCCGCCCAAGGATCAGTTTGCCGGAATGCCCGTCTACCGTAGCCGGCGGAAAATGCGGGATATCGGTATATGCGATCTCCGTTCTGTCCATGATCTCTCCTGCCAGGTTTCCCAGGCCGCTGCCAAGGATGATACCTGCCTGCGGAACTTCCCTGCTGAACTGCCGGATATATGCGGCTGCTTCGTTGATCTGTGCTAGCATAGCTGATATTTAGCCCGGCAAAGTTAATCCTATAAACCATATTAAAATCCTCTCCCAAAGAATTCCCCTGCATAAAACATAAATTGCCTAAATTAGCGGCCAAATTTTAATACCGATGAATTTACACGAGTACCAGGCGAAAGAACTGTTGAAAAAATATAACGTACCGGTGCAGGAAGGTATACCGGTAGATACGCCGGAAGCAGCTGCAGAAGCTTACAAGCAACTGAAAGTGCAGTTTGGTAACGAGTTTGCCGTTGTGAAAGCACAGATCCACGCCGGTGGCCGCGGTAAAGGCAAGATCGTTGGCACGGAACAACGGGGTGTAGCGGTAGGAAAAAATGCAGAAGATGTTAAGACCATTGCCGGCAATATCCTTGGCGGTACGCTGGTGACCATACAAACAGGCCCTGCCGGTAAAGTGGTAAATAAAGTGCTGGTGGCGCAGGATGTATATTATTCCGGCCCCAACCCCATAAAGGAATTATATCTCTCCATCCTGCTGGACCGCGCCAAAGGCCAGAACGTGATCATGTACTCCACGGAAGGCGGTATGGACATTGAAGAAGTAGCGCATAATACACCTGACAAGATATTCAAAGAGTGGGTACACCCCGGTGGCCCCCTGCAACCGTTCCAGGCCCGCAAGATCGCTTTCAACTTCGGTTTGAGCGGCGAAGCCTTTAAGAATATGGTGCGGTTCGTTACCCATCTCTACAATGCATATGTAGGACTGGATGCCGCCATGCTGGAGATCAACCCTCTCTTCAAAACCAGCGATGAAAAGATCATTGCCGTGGATTGCAAGCTGAACCTGGACGACAACGCCCTGCTGCGCCACCCGGACCTGGTAGCGCTGCGCGACGTAACTGAAGAGGATCCCACCGAAGTAGAAGCCGGTAAACACAACCTCAACTTCGTGAAACTGGACGGTAACGTAGGTTGTATGGTGAATGGCGCCGGTCTGGCAATGGCCACCATGGACATGATCAAACTCAGTGGCGGTGAGCCGGCCAACTTCCTGGACGTAGGCGGCACCGCTAACGCACAGACTGTGGAAGCGGGTTTCCGTATCATCCTGAAAGATCCTAAAGTAAAGGCGATCCTCATTAACATCTTTGGCGGTATCGTGCGTTGCGACAGGGTGGCACAGGGTGTGATCGATGCCTACAATTCCATCGGCACCATCCAGGTACCTATCATCGTGCGCCTGCAGGGTACCAATGCGGAAGAAGCGAAAAAGCTCATCGAAGAAAGCGGACTGAAAGTACAATCCGCCATCCTGCTGAGTGAAGCCGCAGCATTGGTGAACAAAGCCGTGAGCGCCTGATCACAGGGAGAAAATGTTATTGATAAACGAATGGGGCCGCTTTAAACGGTCCCATTTTTTTGTATCTTTACCATCCATCCTTATTACTGGCAACATGATCCGGTTATTGGCTTAAACCTTTAACACTCATATCACATGTTCCGCATCCGCCAATTCTTTTTGCTCTGCTCCGGCGCACATCTGCCGATGCTTAAACGCGCACCTTCCGAATACAACAAATACGCCGGGATCGGCGCCACTATTTTCTTTACCGGCCTGATGGCCGCACTGGCAGGCGGTTATGCGCTGTGGACCGTATTCCGGCAACCCTGGGCCGCTATCCTTTTTGCGTTGGTGTGGGGATTGATGATCTTTAACCTGGACCGTTACATCGTATCCGGCATGAAAAAACGGGAACGTTTCCTGGATGAATTGTGGATGGCCCTGCCCCGGATCATATTGGCGGTGTTGATCGCGATAGTGATCTCCAAACCCCTGGAATTGCAGGTTTTCAACAAGGAGATTCAGGCCGAGCTTGTGATCATGGAACAACAAAAGTTCAAGGCGCAGGAAGATAAAGTGAAAGAGCGATATGTAGCGCAGGGTAATGAACTGAAAAGCCGTATTCAGTTGTTGCAGGATGAGATCAGCCGCCAGGCTGTGCACCGGGATACCCTTATGATCATCGCACAGCAGGAAGCGGACGGTACCGGCGGATCCCGGGTGAAAAATCTCGGCCCTATCTATAAAGCCAAGAAAGCAGATGCAGACAGCGCCGCCGCAGTGCTGGCAGACATTAGCGCCCGTAACGGCGCCCTCATCACACAATACCGTGCGGAACTCGCAAAAGTAGATACTGCCACCGCGCAGAGCATCCGGCAATTGAACCGTGATAGTCTGGACGGACTTGCTTCCCGGCTGGATGCGCTTGGCACCCTCACCCAAAAAAGCCAACCCATCTACTGGGCCAACTGGTTCATCATGCTCCTGTTTATCGCCATCGAAACCGCACCTGTCTTCGTCAAACTCATCTCCCCCCGCGGCCCGTACGACGATCTGCTGGAACAACATGAATATGCCTATATCATGCATAAAAAAGAACGCAAGGCCATGCTCAGGCTGGAAACAGACGAACGCATCGCTGTCAGGACGGCCGAAAGTGAGCAACGGCTTAAATCCACCGCATTCTCCTGAAAAAATTTTAAAGGGGATTTATGGAAAGCAGGAAAAAAGCGCATCCTGCTGATAAAATCCCCTGTATGAAAAGATATCTCTGCCTGCTGGCGCTGCTGACCGTTTATAACGTACATGCACAAACGAAAAAACAAACCGTCAGTTCCTCCATCGAAAAAGTGACGGTCTTTATGAAAGGCGCACAGATCGTACGTTCCGCCACCACCACCATTCCCGCCGGCACCACTACCCTGGTGTTCCAGCAGATATCGCCGGAGCTGGAAGAAAAAAGCATCCAGGTACAGGGGAAAGGCGCATTCACCATCCTTTCCGTGGCCAGGGACCGGAATTATCTCCGCGGGCAGCAGCCGGTAGATGAGATCACGCAATTGAGAAAACAGCAGAGCGTACTGGAAGAACAGCTGCAAAAGGAAAAGAACCGGCTCAAGGTACTTGCACAGGAAGAAACCATGCTGAGCAAGAACCAGGACATCCGCGGCACCAATACCGGCCTGAAAACGCAAGACCTCCGCGAAGCGATGGACTTTCAGCGCAACCGCCTCACGGAAGTGCTCGAGCAGCAACTCACCGTCAACAAAAGTATCCGGATGCTCACCGAAAGCATTGACAAGCTGCAGGCGCAGCAAAATGCACTGATGGCGGCCAAAGACAGCTCCACCAGCGATCTTCTCATCACCGTATCTTCCAAAGAAAGCATCAGCGGTAAACTTACACTCAGCTATCTCGTTAAAAATGCCGGCTGGTATCCCAGCTACGAACTGCGCGTGGAAAGTATCAACCAGCCGATGGAAATGGCTTACAAGGCCAATGTATTCCAGCAATGCGGCGAAGAATGGAAGAACGTGAAGTTGAGCCTCTCCAACGGCAACCCCGCTGAAAGCGGCCTCAAACCACAATTGCAGCCCTGGCGGATGAAAACCTACTGGAGCCTGCAGGAAATGGCCAACGATAAAAACTTTGGCGGCGGTAAAGACAGAACAGAGGTTCGCGGGAAAGTCATGGATGAATCAGGCGCTCCGTTACACGGCGCTTCCATCCGCATTCCCAACCGGAGCATCGGCACTATTACCAACGAGCGGGGTGAGTTCAGCCTGCAACTTCCACCGGACGCCAAAACACTGGAGTTCTCCCTTATAGGATTTACCATGCAGAAATTGAATATCAACACCGATGTTATGAACGTTTACATGCACCAGGATGTGCAGCGGATGGAGGAAGTAGTGGTGGTAGGATACGGAACGTCCGCTGACATGGCTGCCCCGCCCGTCAATATGCTTGCCGGAAAAGTTGCAGGCGTGCAGGCCTCCAAACGCAAACAACGGGAAGATATTCCGTTGCAGGTGGATGCTACCTTCCATACCACCAGCGTGAACTTCGATATCGCTACCGCCTATACGATTCCGTCAGACGGTAAACCTTATGCCGTATCCATCCAACAAATGGAAGTACCCACCACTTATGAATACCACGCCGTACCTAAAATGGACCTTTCCGCTTATCTCCTGGCGGGCATTACAGACTGGGAGCAGCTGAACCTACTCGAAGGCGAAGCCAGCATTTACTTTGAGGGCACCTATCTCGGCAAATCATTACTCAATCTGCAAACCGCTTCCGATACGCTGTTCGTATCGCTGGGGAAAGACAAGAACATCGTGCTGAACCGTACGCTCGAGAAAACTTTCTCAAAGCAGGCCACCTTCTTCGGCAGCACACAATCCGTGATCCGCAACTGGGAGATCAGTGTAAGGAACAACAAACGCGAGCCCATCCGCATTGTGATCGAAGACCAGCTGCCCATCTCCGTGCAGAAAGAGATCGAGATCAGCAGGGTGGAATACTCCGGCGCCAAACTGGATGAAAACACGCAACAGGTGACCTGGGACATGAACGTATCACCAAAGGAAGAAAAGAAAATGAAGCTGCAATACACGGTGAAGTTCCCACGGGGCAGGATTGTGAACCTCGACTAGTTTTCCCTATACCCTTACACGTGCCTCCCTCCTCCGGGAGGCATTTTTTGTTTATACCCCCAACTTTGCGTACATTAAACATATTATGCAGGTACATATCAAAACGATCCACGAAAGCAGTGCTGCGGCAGGATGGGCGGGCCCACGCAGCCTGGTGGTTGACCGTACGCCGAGGGCCGGGGGCATGGGTATCGGTTTCAGCGGAGAAGAACTGTTCATGATGTCCATCGGGGCCAGCCTTTGCAATGATCTATACCGGGAGGCTGCGCTCTGGCAGGTAGATATCAGGCAGGTGGAGATCGTCATTAATGGCGACTGGGGCGGGGAACCGGCGCATGCCCGTAATATCCGGTATGATATCAGAGTAACGTCTGATGCGCCGAGGGAAAAGATCGAGGAGTTGATCCGGCATACGGATCAGATCGCGGAGATCCCGCATTCGATGAGACAGGGAACGTCGGTAAAGCTGAATCAGCTGGAGATCATCCGGTGACCAGCTCCACTTCGTAAACCGGACTGAAAAGATAGAGCCGGTTGCCAGGCACTTCTTCGCAACGGTATCGTTTGCGAACGCGTTCACCTTTACGGAACACCCGTCCGTCTTTGGTTCTGAATAATTGTCCGGGTGGCAGCTGCTCCACCAGGTAATGATTTTCCTTTTTTCTGTCATACCGCTTCAACACCCGCATCAGGTCCTCATCCGCACAGGAACTGGCGGCGGGGTTATGCAGACTGTCCCGCACGGCCGTCTCCACATCATCCGGCATAAACCCTTTCCCCACAAATTCCTTCAATATCCGCCCGTATTCCTGTTTCCATTCTTTTCCATGCGCAGATACGCCATGACTGTATTTCATGAACGTCACCAGGTGAGCGATCTCGTGCAACAGGGTCAACAGGAAAGCATATTTATTGAGACCGCCGTTGATACTGATGCGGTGGCCTTTCCCTTCATAGGGATGCCGGTAATCGCCGAGCACACTTTGCCTTTCACGGGTAATGGTAAGATGTACCCTGAACGCCGTGATATACTCGATCACCTGCTCGAACGTACCGTCCGGCAGGTAATTCGCCAATGCATGTAAAGGTGCTTCCTGCTTCACCGTTTCAGGATTTCTTTTGTTTAATGCTGGCCTTGTACAGGTGAATGGTTTCCATCACCGTATACACGAAGTAAAGGAACATCAGGATAAAAATGGTGGATTTGCTCAGCCGGCTGCGGTTCATCACCACGTACACGGCTATGCCCACAACGCAAAGCATTAGTTTGGTTAAGGTAGATGCGTAAACGGAACGCACAAACACATTCGGGTTGGCGGCCGCAATGCCTTTGCGGTTCAGGGTGTAACTCACAAGGGTTATAAGTGCCAGAACGAGGTTACCGCCCACGAGCACTTCAAAATGTACACCTAATGTTTGCTGAAGCCAATGCTGAAATACAAAAAGGCCGGCAGTGATCAGCGCAAAAATAGCTGCCAGCCAAAATAAAAATCTATCGGTCATGCCTGCTGGTATCTTTAACGATCTGCCACAAAAGTAGGGTTAAAGCCAGTAAAGAAAAAATGATCATGAACAGCGGGAACCGCATGCCCAACCATTGATCCAACAGGTAACCCAGCCACAGGGACACACCGATGGCGGCAATCATCTGGAAAGCCAGTCCTGCATACCGCAGGAGCAGATTATACGGTTTCTTCCTGGAGGAGGGATCTTCCATGTTTAGAATCCGAATGGTTATCTGAAGTACCTGCCACGGGAGCATCCGCCGGATCCATATAGCAGCGGCCATTGAACTTCACGGTAGGCTCCATTTCAAAATGAACGGTATAAATATCGCCTTTGATCACTGCGTTGCCTTTGAGGAACAACAGATCATCCACTTTGATGATACCGGTCACTTTCCCCAGGATGTCCGCACTCTGGCATACCAGGTCACCGGTGATCTCTCCTTCCGGTCCTACAACGATCTTTGCTTTGGTAGACACGAGGCCGTTCACCTGCCCGTCTATACGGATATCTCCTTCGCATACAATATCGCCCTGGATAGAGGTGCCATTGCCAATGAGATTGATGTTGGACGCGGGCATAATGCCCTTGCTGTCTCCTTTCTTGCCTTGGTTAAACATAGGTTCTCAGGTTTTCAGTTTTTAAAGATAAGGTTAAGTTAAGGTGCCTGCTAAGATAGTAAAAAAATATTAAATATATATTATTATACCATTAAATCTCAGTAAGTGCTGTTATCCACTTTTGGTACTTTGAGCATGTTGGTATCCAGCTTGATATTTCCGCCGATCACGTTCTTGAGATTGTCAAGATACAGATCCCGCGTAGTGATGGCGCGTTCCAGCGAATCCGCACGCATCCGGAGCTGAAGGAATTCTTTCCGTTGTTTCAGGTCGCCATACCCCGGAATGTAATACCGTAAAGGCGTGAACACAACGGTGGCAACGGTGATGGCTACCAGCAGTACGAAGAGGGTACTGAGAGCTACATATACGCTCATGCGGGACAAACGGAACGCGGTCACCTCCTCATACGTATCGTCGTTCATGATCACCAGCCTGTATTTATGATTCAGGCGGTCCAGGTTCCTGGCTTTGCTGTTTTTATCCTCTGCCGGCATTTTGTCTTTTTACAAATTAGATATTTCAGTTATAGATAGGAAAACTAAATTAGTTCAAAGTTCTGAAAATTAGCGCCATTATTTTTCGCTTTGTTTTCCTGCTGCCGGAAAAATGGACAGGCCTTCTGCGTAACGGCGGAAGACCTGTTTTATTTTGGGGGTTAGGGATTTTTTATTCCACGCTTATTCCTGGCCGGCGCGTATCTGCTCAAACATCTGATAACCATACCGGTCGAACACGATATTTTTTTCATCAACCGTTACATGCAGCCAGCCGTATCCGGTAAGGCCGTTCTTCGTGGTTTTGAAGGCGATATAACCATCCTGGCCGATGGAAAAAGAAAGCCGGGCTACGAGGTACTGTTGCATGGCGGTATAGCTACCGGTATAAGGCGGCTTTTTCACAGCTGCCAGTAATGGCGGACCGGCACTCGCGAAAGCTTCTCCGGCATTCATCAGCTCATTCCTGCCATAGCGGTTAATGCCGTTAGATTTTGTTTCGACCTGTAATTGGGTGGAATACAAGCTGACCACAAGTGCGGAATCATTCACGGCAAAGCTGGTATTGGCGGCTACGATCTTCATGCGGGATACCTGGAGGCTGAGGGAATAGGGGTCTCCTTCTATCTGCAATTGACAGGTAGCGATGTTCCCGTGCGTAACCGGTACGCTTTTGTTGATCGCATAGCTTTTGGCGGAGGGCTGTAATCCTTCTACATAAACGTCGTCACTGCAGGCGGTGAGGAACAGTAGCAGGCTAAGGACGATATTCCTAATATTCTTTATCATTTTTACTCTTTTGAAAAAATCTTGAAAGGAGCGTACAAACTCAACAGCACCAATGATTGCTTCTCTTTCTGGTAAGCACCGGGATATTTCACCTCGCCCGCTATCGGGTAATTCGGTGCATACTGAACAGCAAATGCCACCAGGCTGTAGGATAATTTCAATTCATAAGAGAAGATGTTTGCAGATGAGTTCTGGAGGAAAGAAAGGTTTTCACGGTAGGCAGATAATTCCGCAAAAGCATCATGGCCGCCGAAGTCTAAATAGAGGCCTGGTCCATACTTCAAAGTATGGTAATTGTAACTGGCGCTTCCTTTTGCATCCAGTGCGATCACGGCATGATCGGTGGTCATATCACCGCTCCGTTTTGCAAACTCTCCTTTAATGAGCAACTTGAACCGATGCCCTATTCCCACCGCCGCCCCGGTTCCATAATTGATATGTGTACCGGACGTGCCGGAGCTGAACGCGTTCATACCCCATGTAAAGAACGGGCTTAAACGTAAACTTACCATCCGGTCGTTCAGGGCTGCAAACAACAAACCTGCATTCACACTGAAATGCCCGGTTGCCTCCGGAGCGCTTTTATAACTGTTGCCGTTATAGATCATGTTATTCGTAACCGGGATGTTCTGGTACCCAACGCCGATCGTACCTTTCAGGTACATCGTAAGTTCATCATCCTTATCGTTGTTGTTCAGATTCAGATCACCGGCGAGCAACATCGCTCCTCCCGCTATCCCCATGGCCGTCCCCATCGTTCTGTCTTCCGCTTCATCCTTTTTCCGCTGGGCATCCGCGCGATACCTCATTTCCCGGTCGTGGTCCGTTTCTACGTAACCGGAACTGGTGTTGGTGGTGCTTTTGTTCTTATCGGCAGTGGTTTTGGTATCTTTACTTTTTTTCGCCTTATCGCTTTCCTCTTTCTTTTTCTCTTCTTCTTTCTTTTTCTCTTCTTCCTTAAGTTTTGCGGCTTTTTTTTCCTTCTCTTCCCTGGCGCTTTTCTCGGCAGCGGCCTTTCGTGCTTCATCCTGCCGGATCTGCTCTCGGGTTCTGCCATTGATCAATGTTTGATTGACCCCGCTTTCCTTGTCTATCACCACCTGTACTTTGTCCTGTCCGTCCTCATATCGCACATCAACGCTTATTACTTCGGTAACGGATTGGAATGCGTGCCAGTTACCGCTGGAATGATAGATCTGATTAGCCGGGATATAATTACCGCCGGTGGAAAAAGAGGAAACAATGGTTTTACCGTTGCAGTCGATACCTTTCAGTTTTATGCTGATATTGGCCTGTCGGGGATAGCTGTGCTGCAGGTCTATCTTGGGCCAGCCACAGGGAGCACCATCCACGCACTTCGAGTGTTGCACCCGGAAGAACACGCCTCCGGAACCTCCGGTCAATGTAGACTCCCAGGGCCCCCAGCGAAAATCGCAGGGATTATCCTTCTGGGCGAATACAGGCGTTGCTGTTAGGAAAAGCAGGCATGCCAGCCAGTATAGAGATTTTTTCATAAAATGATATCTAAAGATTTTGTTCTAAAAAAGGGATATTCGGCCTGGAAACATTTTTTGAAGTAGCGGGAATACTCTGAAGTCAATTATCACAAGGTTCATATCTGGTTCCCCAATCATCCTTTCCAAAACGCAAAGCATCAACAAACACTTTTACTGCATTGGCATCCGCCACAAGAAACCAAATGCCGCCGCCCTCGGAATTGGCTCTTACCGTTACCCTGTCTGTGCATTTTGCAGAAATCACGGTACTCTCTTTCAAAACGCAGTCAAAAGAGGCATTCACCTTGTATCGATTCCTGAACCTCACCCACCATTCATATTTTTTAGCAGATTCATTATAAGACGCACGTTTTACGGAATAATCAAGTCCTTTGAAACAGGTAGTCGTTCGCCAGGGGCCAAAACCTGATTGGGATTGGGATGAAGAAGTAAAACTGCTGATCACAGCTGTTAAAATGATTATTGAAAGGATGGATGCTGTTTTTTTCATTTTAAAATTATCACAAACACATATGTAAAATTCCATCAAACGGCCAATCAGGGCAATGGCCAAATTTGGCTATTGTGGGGAACCCTGCCGGAAGGGGGTAAATCCGGGGGAAAGAAAAAAATTGTCCTATCTTTAAAATATTTATTCCGGTTATTGGTTATATAGTTAATATATTAGATTTATTGACCCTGGCTTTTACATGAATTGTTCTAGATCCTTATTTATACGCGCCTGTATTTTGCTTTTGATGATGTTCCCGGGTGCACAGGCAGTATTTGGGCAAAACCAGGTGCCGCAGAAGCCTGTGAAACAGGAAGATCGTCGCCCGCCTTCAGAGAAAATGGCCGAAAAGCCCTTTACCATCAAACGGAAGCTGGTGCAGAACCTCGTGACCCGTTACAATTACTATTATCATGCAAAACTCAAGCTGGACGGGGTGCTCAAAGGTATCAACCGTCAGCGTCAGGATAATTACAATGTGTTCCTGCCTTTCTACCCTTATACCGTAGAAAAACTGAACCTTAACACCAGTGATCTGGATTCCGTGATCCAGAAAGCCTCCGTGGCCGTACAGATCCACGACCCCCGCGGCCGCTGGATCGATGATTGTTACTTCCTCGTAGGCAAAGCCTATTATTATAAAGGCGACTGGGACAATGCCAATAATACCTTCCAGTATATCAATACTACCTTCGCACCCAAAAAGAAATCGGAATACAATACCGTTGTGGGCCGCAGCGAGGACTCCCGCATGTCCATCGCCACCCGTGAAAAGGAAAAGAACTGGTTCAGCCGGAATTTCCGGCACAGGGCCGTCCGGAACGATGCTTTTCTCTGGCAGGCCCGGGTTTTCCTGGAACAGAAAAAACATGACGAAGCACAATCCCTCCTGAACATCCTGGAAGGCGACCCCTACTTCCCGAAACGCCTCACCGGCCAGCTCGCGGAATTACAGGCATATCGCTTCTACAAACAGGGAATGTACGTGGAAACGATCACTCCCCTGCGTGAAGCGATTGATAAAAGTCGCGGTAACCGGGATGAGAAAGCAAGGATGAGCTATATACTCGGCCAATTGTACGCCTCTCAGGGAAAAGCAGATTCTTCCATGGAAGCATTCCGGGATGTGATCGCATTCAAACCGGACGCCACAATGGATTTCAATGCCCGCGTACAGATCGCGAAACTGAACGTGAAAGCCAACGGAGGCGGACTGGATGAAAGTCTTGCCGCCCTTCAGAGCATGCTCCGCAAGGAAAAATTCATCCCCTTCCGGGACGCGATCTATTACAATATGGCTGCCCTCTGCGCCAATGAGCGCCCGGAGAAAGCCCTGGAATTTCTGCAGAAAGGGTTAAAGACGGAAAACCCCAATATGCTGCAGAAAACACTGACCTACAAAGCGATTGCGGATATTCATTACTCCCGGAAAGATTACCTCACCGCGCAACGCTTTTATGACAGCACAGCGGCTATTATGGGGCCTGACTTTGAGGAAGCCGCTATTGTGAACACGCGTAAAGAAGTGCTGACGGAAGTAGCCTCTAAGATCCAGCTGATCCACCAGGAAGACAGTCTGCAAAAAATTGCAGCCCTTCCACCCGCGGAGCGGGACGCGTTACTTGCCAAACAGGTAACTGCCATCCGCACCGCCAAAACCGCACCGAAGAATAATAAAAATGAGGCAGGCAACGCCTTCCAGCCATTTAACAATAACGGACGATCCGTTAATCCGCTTACCGGAAAACCGGATGAAAGCGGTGACTGGTATTTCTACAACGCCGCCGCCAAAGCCAGCGGATTCAGCGAATTCAAACGCAGATGGGGCAATCGCCCGCTGGCGGATAACTGGCGCCGCAGTGCCAACAGCCCCATCGGTGGTGTGAAAACACAGCCCGCAACAGGAGAAGCACCCGCACAGGACAATGTAACCGCCGCTATAGAACGCCTGCCGGCGGATAGCATCAATGCCAAAGTACTGGCCGAACATCTGCCCGTTACGCCGGAGAAACTGGAAGAATCTCATAACAAACAGATCAAGGCCTGGTTCGATCTCGGCAAACTGTACGCCGACAAACTGGATAATCCCCGCGATGCCATTGCCTCTTACGATTCGCTGATGGAGCGGTTCCCGAATAATCCGCACAAAGCCGAAATACTGTATTCACTCTATGTTTGGCATAACAAACTCAATCATACACAGGAAGCTGCACGTTACAAGCAAATGGTGATGACGCAGTTTGCAGGTACGAATTATGCCAACATCCTGCAATATGGTTTACCAAAAGATGAAGACAAGGAAAAACGGAAAGCTGTCAGCGCCATTTACGATTCCGCCTACATCGCTTATCTCACGGGACGTTACGACACTGTGTTGACACTGAAAAAACAGGCAGATTCCACATTCGGCTATAACTCCCTTCAGCCGAAGTTCGATCTCCTCGCGGCCATGACTATCATCAAAACCGGCACGGAAGAACAGGGCAAAGCCGCTATAGATGCCGTGATCGCGAAATACCCGGGAGAAGAGAACATTCTGAAACAGGCCATGGCCATCAAAGATGTGCTCAACCGCAAGCAACAGATCGTGGATTACCTTGGCCAGCTGCAGATCACGCGGGATACTTCCGGCGGTGCACGGGTAGATGAGAATATCACCATCCGTTATCCCTGGCAGAATCCGCAGCCACAGCTCAAAGACTCCCTGGCCAATGCAGCCGCTAAAGCTAAAGACTCCGTGGCAGTGGCGCCTCCGCCCCCTCCGCCGCCGGTTACACCTTACAAACTGGGAGACGAAAAAAGCGCCAATCCGCATTTTGTGGTCATGTATTTCAACCGCGTTTCCAAAGTACTGCAGGATGAAGCACTGGCGCAATTCTCCAAATACAATTCGGAAAAACATGCAGCAGATAAAGTGGAAACCAGCAGCTTTGTGCTCACACCCAGCGAGGTTATGATCATCTTCAGACTCTTCCCTAACGAAGAAAAAGCGCTGCAATATTTCGATGAGATCACGAAATCAGCTGCCACGGTGATCGTTCCGAGGATCAAACCTACTGAATATAAATTCTTTATCATTTCAAGGGATAACTTCATCCTGCTGAACAATACCAAGGACCTGGAAGGCTACAAGAAATTCTTCACGAATAACTACATTACGGAATAATATTTGATCTGATAAGAGGTTCCCTCATACCTGCAATGCCGGGAAATTTGAATAATTTTGCATGGATAGACTGTTTCACACATTTTAACATATGAAGAAATCCGTAAAAATATTATGGTGGCTCTTCGGCGGAGGGCTGGTCCTCTTCCTGATCCTCCTGGTGCTCATTAATTTCCGCATCATCGGCCATATGCCCAGTATGGAAGATCTGGAAAACCCTCGTACCGCCCTCGCATCTGAAGTGATCGCGGAGGATGGCACCATTATGGGTAAATATTACCAGGTAGACCGGTCCAACGTAGAGTACAAGGATATTTCAAAAAATGTGATCAATGCCCTGCTGGCTACAGAAGATAAAAGATTCTACGACCACTCCGGCATCGATGCCAAAGGCACGATCGCCATTCCTTTCTATATGCTGATCGGCAAGAAACGCGGATCCAGCACCATCACGCAACAGCTGGCCCTTAACCTGCAGGCGGATGTGGAAGGAAAGGAAAGGTCCCGCAATAGTTTTGTACGGGCATTCCAGAAACTTTCCGAGTGGGTGATCGCCATCAAACTCGAAAGGAATTTCACGAAAGAGGAGATCATCACACTATATCTGAACACGGTGGCTTTCGGAGATAATGTATATGGCATTGAGAATGGCGCCAGAACTTTCTTCAGTAAAAGCCCCAGCCAGCTGTCCATCGAAGAAGCTGCCGTGCTGGTGGGTATGTTGAAAGGGGTGACGCAATATAACCCCAGAAGGAACCCGCAAATGTCCAGGGACCGGCGCAATACCGTGATCCAGAACATGATCGATGAAGGATTTATCACCAAGCCGGAAGGCGAAGCCGCCAGGAACAGACCCATCGTACTCCGGTACAACAAAGTGGACCACAACAAAGGGCTCGCCCCCTACTTCCGCGAGGTACTGCGCGGGGAGCTGAAAACCTGGTGCAAGAACCATAAAAAAGCAGACGGAACGGAATACAACCTGTACCGTGACGGTCTGAAGATCTATACTACCATCAATCCGCGCATGCAGTTGTACGCGGAAGAAGCGGTGGCCCATCACCTGAAAGATCTACAGAAATCTTTCTCCCAACAGGCTAACATCAAATCCGGAAAAGTCTGGGACAAATGGCAGAAAGACCTGGATCAGTTCACCCGCGAATCAGACCGGTATAAACAGATGAAAGACGATGAGGCCACAGACGAAGAGATCAAAGAAGCGTTCAATACCCCTGTTAAAATGCGCGTATTCTCCTGGCGCAGCTTTACAGATCCGGAACAGAACGAGATCGATACGGTGATGACGCCGATGGATTCCATCAAATACATGCGTGCCATCCTGCAAACCGGATTCATGGCCATGGATCCGGAAAGCGGCGAAGTGAAGGCCTGGGTAGGGGGACCGGATTTCCGTTACTTTAAGAACGACCACGTGATAAAAACCGCCCGCCAGGTGGGTTCTACGTTCAAACCCTTTCTCTATTGCTTCGCCCTTATGAATGGCATGAACCCGAACACTATACTGCCTAATGAACCGGTGACCATCGGCAACTGGACCATCAGCCGTAACTCGGAAGGCTCCGTGGGCGGCAGCATCTCCATGGCAGGCGCGCTGGCCAAGTCCCTCAACCTGGTAAGCGTTTATATCATCAAACAGATCGGCGCCAAAACGTTCGCCGAATTTGCGAAGAACAAGATAGGATTCTCTTACAACATACCGCCCTATCCCTCCATTGCGCTGGGTACGCCGGAGATCTCCCTCTACGAGATGTTGCGGGCCTATACGATGTTCCCGGCGAGAGGGGTGATCACTAAACCGATCTATATCACCCGTATCGAAGACCGCAACGGTAATATCCTCGAAACATATGTGCCGGAGAAAAAAGAAGTGATCAGCGAAGCGGATGCATATACCATGGTGAAAATGATGCAGGGCGTTACCACCACCGGCGGTACCGGCGCCCGCCTGCGTTTTAAATACAATATTCCCGGCGAAATAGGCGGTAAAACAGGTACTACGAACGATAATACGGACGGATGGTTCATCGGTTACACACCGCAGCTGCTGGCCGGTGCATGGGTTGGATGTGAGAATAACTACCTCCGGTTCAACAGTACCGCTCTGGGCCAGGGGGCCAGCACCGGTCTCCCGATATGGGCGTACTTCTTCCAGAAAGTGTATGCGGACAAAACGCTCGGCATCGATCCAAAATCTACTTTCCCTGCACCCGCCAATATGCGCAACGATCTGTACTTCAATTACGATTCCAATGTGCAGCCTGGCGCGGAAGCAGAAGACGTAGGGAACGGCGCGGCCAGCGACTACCAGACCGTAGACCTCAAGGACTACGGCGAACCTGTTGAGCCTGCAAAAGAAAAGAAACCCGCGGAAGAAAAGAAAAAGGATGAACCGACCCCTCCGGCCAACGCTCCCAAAGATCCAAAGGCGTTGATGCCCAAGCCGGTGAAAAAAGATAATTAGCAGGAAAAGCGTATGACAACATCATACGCTTTTCTTTTTTAGTTTTATCCCATGACAACAAAATGCTCCCTGCTGCTAATAAAGGCATTCAGCCGGATGTGAAAATCGATCTCAGTAAAGACGGATGGTTAGAGCATATCTACTGCTCCCCTTTATAATCCAGTTTATGTTCTTTCATCGCGTTATTGATCAGTTGGATGGCGATCTTCAATATTCCCGCTTCTGCGGTTGCATCCAGCTTTTCCACATCGTCGGTCGGTTTGTGGTAATCATCGTGACCGCCTGTATGGAAGAACAATACCGGCACACGGGCCATGTAAAAACTGTGGTGGTCTGATCCGCCTTTGCCGGCCGGATCGGTGAAAAATCTAATCCCCTCCTGCTGCACGCCCTTGAAAACTTCCGGCCACTCCAGCGCGCTGCCATAGCCGCCAATACCCACGCCACGCTGCGCATTGTAACGCCCGATCATATCCATGTTCAGCATGAAATGCACATTGGCCAGGGAATCAACGGGATGTTGCGTGTAATATTTCGAACCTTGCAGGCCCAGCTCTTCTCCGCCGAAGGAAATGAAAAGGAAGTTGAAGGGTTCCTTCTCGCCGTTCTGTGTGTAATACCGGGCCAGTTCCAGCAGTCCTGCCACACCGGATGCATTGTCATCTGCACCATTGTGTATCTGACCGACGGGGTATTTCCCGTCGAACAGAGTAGCGCGGCCCAGATGGTCGTAGTGCGCACCAATGATGATCGTATAGGGGGCACCGTTATCAAGGAAGCCGATCACATTCCTGCTGGTAAGGTTCAGATGTTTTCCCCGGCTGAAGGTAAAAGGCTGATAATAGCTGCCGTTGTTACCGGGCCGTAATCCCAATGCGGCAAACTGTTTTGCAACGTAACGGCTCGCTTTAACACCGCCTTTTTCGCCTGTACCGCGCCCCTTCAGCTTGTCTGATGCGAGATACCGCACCGTGTTCGTGATCCGTTCTGCAGAAGGGATATACTGTTGCGCGAAGCCGGTGATAGCGGCCAGCAATAATCCTGTCAATAATACAAATCTCATGTCTGCCTGAAAAAGAGAGGCTCCATTTTCGTGGAGCCTCTGTATGTGTTATTTTATTTTTTGTTTCGCTGTTGTTTTTGCATGTCCTGTTGGCGCTTCTGCATTTCTTCCAGTCTTTCTGCCCATTTGGACTTGCTGGCCGGCTTTGCTTTGTTCGCCTGTATCTTCGCATGGATCTTTTCATGGTTGATCACAAATTTCTGGATCGCCCATTGCAGAACAATACTGATCACGTTACTCAGGAAGTAGTAATAAGTGAGCGCAGCAGCCATGCTGTTAAAGATACCCAGCAACATGACGGGGAATACATAAGGCATGTATTTCATCACCGGGTTGCTTTGATCGGCCATCCCACGGTTGTAGAAGGCGAGGATAAGGCTGGTGATGGTCATCAGGATGGTGAACAGGCTGATGTGATCACCGTATAACGGGATGGTAAAACCAAAGTTGTAGATGGAATCGTAGGTGGACAGATCCTTGGCCCACAGGAAACTTTCCTGCCGCAGCTCAATGGAGGATGGGAAGAAAGAGTACATCGCCACGAGGATCGGTAATTGGAGCAATGCCGGCAGACAGCCTCCGAGCGGGTTCACACCAGCGCTGCGGAAGAGTTTCATTTGTTCCATGCCGAAGGCCTGCTGATCGTCTTTATATTTCGCGCGCAGTTCATCCAGTTCCGGCTTCAACACCTTCATCTTGGCGGCGGAAACATAGCTCTGATAAGTGAACGGAGCGATGATCAGGCGGATGAAGATCGTGAGCAGGAGGATGATGAGACCGTAGTTGGAAGTGAGACTGCCGAGGAAGTTGAACACCGGGATGATGATCCATTTGTTCACATATTTCACGAACGCAAAAATGCCGGAGCCCAGCGGAATGATCTTTTCCAGCTGCACATCCATGGCCTTCAGTGTTTTGTAATGGTTGGGGCCATAATAGATCTCCATCGGGAAGCTGTAGGCGGCGGCGCCGTTATAAGGGATCGCGAGGGTGGTCATTTCCTGCCCTACAATGTTACCGCTCTCGGGGATCTTGGTGTTGATCTCCGCGGAAGCAAAGTTTTCCTTGCGCGCCAGCAGCGTGATGTTGAAGAACTGTTGCTTGAAGCTCACCCATTCAACGGGTTTGGACAGTTTCTCCTGGCTGCGGTGTTGCAGGGTGAAATAATCGTGTTCCTTATCGGAAAAGCGGTAATGCACCTGGTTATTCAGGCGCTCCTGCTGCATGTTATGCTCCTGGCGGTCTGCCTGGGCATTCCATTGCAGGCTGATATTGCCTTTGGGCAACACGTTCTGCATCCCTACGATGTTGATGGTGTAATCCACCAGGTAGCTGTCTGCTTTCAGGGAATAGGTATACTCCAGGTATTGACCGGGCTGACCGTTATTGAGGCGGTAGCTGATGCGCTGGCTGCCGTCTGCTTCTTTCTTCACTTCGCCAGGCGTAAAATATACATCGGAGGTGTTGAGCGTTTGGTTATTCGGTAACGGGATCTTCAGACCGGTGCGGTTGAAGGAACCCTGCTGCAGGAAGAGCGGTTTCCCTTCAGAGGTCTTGAAGTTCAACAGCTGCACCGTTCTGGGCTCGCCGCCTTTGTTGCTGAAAGTGATCTTTACCAGCTTGTTCTCCAGCACCTGTTGCTGCTCTGTACCGGTAGCGGCACTGGCGAAGGTTCCGTATTCGTTGGTCAGGCGTGTTGAATCCAGCGCCAGCGTAGAATCACCCGCAGGTTTGGCCTGCTCTTCCTTTGGCTTATTCAGGTTGGCAATGGAATCCTGACGGGCCTTTTCCAGTTTTGCGGTGTTAGCTGACTGCTGATTCCAGAAAATATATCCTATCAGCAAAGCACCCAGCAGCACAAAACCAATGACCGAGTTTCTGTCCATGTCGAAAATTAAAATTTAAGGAGCAAAGGTAATATATAAGGGAGTATGATGTACGATTTCTGCCGGATGAATATTGTTAAAGTATTCATCCGGCATTACCCTATATAAAAAATATTAATCATGTATAACTTTCTCTTCTGTCTGCTTGGCCTTACCGTTCTTGTTCTCGGCAAAGTTCTTGGCAGCGGCGATGAAGCTCACGAAGAGGGGCGCCGGGCTTTCCACCGTGCTTTTCAGCTCGGGGTGGAACTGGCCGCCTATAAAGAAAGGATGGGAAGGCAGTTCGATCATTTCCACAAGGCCGGTTTCCGGGTTCTTACCGGAAGCTACGAGGCCGGCTTGTTCCATCTGGTCCAGGAAGTCGTTATTAAACTCGTAACGATGGCGGTGACGTTCGCTGATAGCGGTAGCGCCGCCATAGATAGCTGAAGCGCGGGAACCGGGTTTCAGATCGCAGGCATAAGCGCCGAGGCGCATGGTACCGCCCATTTTTGTGATCTTTTTCTGCTCTTCCATCAGGTTGATCACCGGGTAAGGCGTTTCCGGGTTCATTTCGGTGGAATGCGCTTCCCGGAGGCCTATCACGTTACGGGCATATTCCACAACAGCCATCTGCATACCCAGGCATATCCCGAAGAACGGCAGATTGTTCTCACGGGCATACTGAATGGCCGTGATCTTTCCGTCAATGCCACGGTGGCCGAAACCAGGTGCTACAAGCAAACCATCGAGGTTCTTCAGCTTTTCGCAGACATTTTCGGGAGTGATGTGCTCGGAGTGGATATTCTGCACGATCACCTTGCATTCATTCACTGCACCGGCATGTATAAAAGATTCGAGGATAGATTTGTACGCATCCTGCAATTCCACATACTTTCCAATCAGGCCGATCGTTACCTTGGATTTCGGATATTTCAGTTTATCGAGAAATTCCCGCCATTTCACCAATTCCGGCTCTTTCTCTACGGGCAGATTCATCTTTTTCAGACAGATCACATCCAGCTTCTCACGCATCATTTCCAGCGGCACTTCGTAGATGGTACCCACGTCATTGGCTTCTATCACGGCGTCTACCTGTACATTACAGAACAGCGCGATCTTCTTTTTCAGCTCGCGGTACATCGGTTCTTCCGTACGGCAAACGATGATATCCGGATGTACGCCGTTTTCGCTGAGGAGTCTTACAGAATGCTGTGTGGGCTTTGTTTTCAACTCTTTTGCCGCACGCAGGTAGGGAATGAGGGTCAGGTGTACAACAAGACAATCTTCTTCTCCCAGCTCCCACTGCAACTGGCGAACCGCCTCAATATAAGGGAGAGATTCAATGTCCCCTACGGTTCCGCCCAGCTCTGTGATCACAATATCGTATTTGCCGTCCTTACCCAACAGCAGGATGCGGCGTTTGATTTCATCGGTAATATGCGGGATCACCTGCACGGTCTTTCCCAGGTAAGCGCCTTCGCGCTCCTTGTTGATCACGGTCTGATAAATACGGCCGGTGGTCACGTTGTTGGCCTGGGAAGTAGGTGTGTTGAGGAAACGCTCATAGTGACCAAGGTCCAGGTCGGTTTCGGCGCCATCTTCGGTTACGTAACATTCCCCATGTTCGTAGGGGTTGAGTGTCCCGGGATCCACATTGATATATGGATCGAATTTCTGAATTGTCACCTTAAAGCCGCGTGCCTGCAATAGTTTTGCGAGGGATGCTGCTATAATTCCTTTACCCAATGAGGAAGTAACACCTCCCGTAACGAAGATATATTTTGCCATAAAAACTAAGTTCCCGAAAAATTTACCTGACCTGGTGAGGAAGTGAAGCCGGACTTGTTTGGTGTTCCTGTCAAGTAATTTACTTCCGTAAGGTCATGCAAAGTTACACAAATTTGCCTCGCTCCCAAGCCATTTTTTCCGGCAGCACTTTCTTCCCCTTTTGAAACCCTTGACCACAGGCCCTCTCGGGACATTCTCCGGGAATTGTCCCCGCATTCCCGTAATTTTGCGACCTGAAATACATTACGATATGACCTTGACGCCAAAAAAGGCCGGAGAATCCCTCGTGGTAATGACGGAGCTGGTACTCCCCAACGATACCAATACCTTCGGCAATCTCATGGGTGGCCGCCTGATGTACTGGATGGACATCGCCGCTGCACTGGCCTGTATGAAACACTGTGCGGCCCCGGTTGTGACGGCTTCTGTTGATAATATCTCCTTTGAAACCCCTATCAAACTGGGAAATGTGGTGCACATCGAAGCCCAGGTGACCCGGGCGTTCAATACTTCCATGGAAGTGCATATGAAGGTTTGGGGTGAAGATCCCGTATTACAATACCGTTACAAATCCAACGAAGCCTTTATGACCTTCGTGGCCCTGGACCCCAACGGTAAAGCCAGGCCCGTTCCACAGATCGTGGCGGAATCCGAAGAAGAGAAGAAATTGTACGAAGGCGCGCTGCGCCGCCGCCAGCTGCGACTCATCCTCGGCGGTAAAATGAAACCGGCCGATGCAGGAGAATTAAAAGCCTTGTTCTACGAGCAGCAGGGCTGATGATAAAAAAACAAAAGGGTGAACGGCATTCCGCTCACCCTTTTACTTTTATTGGCCCGATCTGTCTTTCTTTATCGCTCCTTCCCTACCAGCACGCTCGTCAGATCATTCAGCTTCTTCACTTTTTCCGCAAAATCTCCCTTCAGCCTGTCCCGGATCACATGCAAATGCTGCAATACCTGCTCCAGCGTATCCGGCACTACCTCATTCAACACTTCTTTCAGGCGCTTGGCAATGGTAGGTGATTTACCGTTGGTGGAAATAGCGATCTTCAAACTGCCTTTCTGTACTACGGAACCGAGGTAAAAATCGCAGAGCCCGGGGGTATCCGCCACATTGATCAATACTTTGCTCGCTTTGGCCTTTTCCCAGATGCAGGCATTCAGCTCTTTGTCAGCCGTGGCCGCAATCACCAGGTCTTTCCCGAACAGATCGCCGCAGGAAAAGGCTTTCTGCACGAGCGTTACATTCGGAAAACCGGAGGCGAGGGTTTCCAGCTCGGGGGAAAACCAGGTAGCCACAACGGTGACCCTTGCGGCCGGACTGTTCTGCAGAATGGCGTTCACCTTCTCGCAGCCCACGTTTCCACCACCTACCACCAGTACCTGCAACTGGTCCAGTTTAAAGAACACCGGGAATAAATGATTTTCCGCCATATCGCACCTCGTTTACGGCTATACCGCCAGTTTATAATCTTCTGCCAGTTTGGATTGCAGATTCTGGAACGCTTCGTGGAAGCGTACCACCTCGCCGATCACAATGATAGCGGGGTTGCGAAGGTCCTGTTCCCGCGCAAAGTTCCCCAGCTCGGAGGCCACGCCCACGCCGATCTTCTGGGTAGGAAGGGTACCGTTCTGGATGATAGCCGCCGGCACCTGACCTTTACCCAACCGGGCGTATATGGCAGCAATCTCATCGAGCTTGCTCATACCCATCAGAATCACTACGGTGGTATCCGCCTGGATGGCGAATTCCAGATCGCGGGACAATTTACCGTCCTGCGTAGTGCCGGTGATCACCCAAAACCCTTCACTTACATTGCGCGCCGTCACCGGGATCTTATTCACCCCCGGTACGGAAATGGCGCTGCTCACCCCCGGGATCACTTCCGTTTCAATTCCATATTGCTGCGCAGCGGCCAGCTCTTCCTGCCCGCGGCCGAACACAAAGGAATCACCGCCTTTCAGGCGCACCACGCTGCCATAGGTCAGCGCATATTGCACGATCATGCGGTTGATCTCCGCCTGGGTGTAAACATGCATACCGGCCCGTTTGCCTACAAAGCGTTTGAGACAGTTCTGCGGTGCATATTCCAGCAGTTCGTTGTTGGACAAAGCATCGTACAGGATCACCCGGGCGTTCTGAATTGCCTTCAGACCTTTTACAGTGATCAGTTCCGGGTCACCAGGACCCGCGCCTACCAGCGTCACTTTCGGTTGTATTGTTTGCATGATCGTACAGTTTAAAAATTGATATCGTTTATGCGTTTACGTTAGCGTCCAGCTTTTCCGTCCGGTATTGCTGCGCCTTGTCATAAAATGCTTTTGCCTG
Source organism: Chitinophaga niabensis (assembly GCA_017849435.1). Classification (GTDB taxonomy): domain Bacteria; phylum Bacteroidota; class Bacteroidia; order Chitinophagales; family Chitinophagaceae; genus Chitinophaga; species Chitinophaga niabensis_A. The sequence continues at coordinate 815,968 of JAFIGY010000009.1, read as the reverse complement.
CTGAAAATATTGTTTGGCAAAGCTTTCCGTAGGTTCGTGCTGATTAATCTGCAGCACCAGGTTGCGGAAGTTGTCTACCTGGAAGCGACCGGTTTCCACAAAATGCTTGTCGAAATCGCTGATGATCCCGTGCTGGGTGTTACAGCTCACGTTCTCATCCAGCAGCAGCGATTTCGCTGTTTGAATGAAACAGGAGTAAGCGTGATAGATCCCGTCTGCCCAGGCATTCTCCGCAAAGGAGCGGGTTGCCCAGTCCAGTTTCTCTTCCGCTTCAAACAGCAGCGTAGCGATCAGGTCAATGATCACGCTGGCGCACTCGCCCACGCCAATGGCGGTGGAGAAAGATTCCGCCTGCCCCCAGTCTATGAAATCATCATTCCTGATGGAGCTGAGGTCCGCCAGAGGTTTCAGCAGTTCGTAAAAGTATTTTTCCCCTTGCCGGTCGTAATAGTCATTGAACAATTCTCCTTTTTGCGCATTGGCTTCATAGTCGTAGAGCAGGGTGCGCAATACATCCGGACCACGGCGACTGGGCACTTTCAGCACTTTGTCTGCAACGCGGCCTGCGCCATCGTTCAGTACGCCGCCGCCGAGCAATACCTGCAGGGCCGGGAGCACTTTCCCGCCGCTCTTCAGGGAAGAGCCGTGGAAACCGATATGTGCAAGACCGTGCTGGCCGCAGGAGTTCATACAGCCGCTGATCTTTATTTTGATGTCGTTATTGTAAATAAGGTCAGGGAACTCGTCGTGGATCACGCTTTCCAGTGCCGCGGCAATGCCGGTGCTGCTGGAGATACCGAGGTTGCAGGTATCCGTACCCGGACAGGCTGTAATATCCGCGATGCTGTCAAACCCGGGCGCGTCCAGCTTTTCCGCTTCCAGCAGGCTGAAAATGTACGGCAGGCTTTCCGGATGTATATATTTCAACAGCAGACCCTGGTTCACGGTCACGCGTACATCGTCCGCTATCACCAGCCGGAGCTTTTCCAGCAGGCTGCGGGATGCCACGGAGCTGATGTTGCCCAGCGGAACGCGGATGTATGCGCCAAAGAAACCTTTCTGTTTTTGTTCGAAGACATTTGTTTTCCTCCAGGCCTCAAAGCGTTGAGGGTTCTGGATGGTGAAGACCGGCAAGGCTGCATTCGCGGCCGGAGGTTCGGGCTCCTGCCAGGCGGCGTAGTCTACCGTATAGGTTTTATTTTTGAGCGCTTTATATTCTTCTTTCACGAGGCGTTCAAATTCTTCCATCCCGATCTTCTGGATGAGGAACTTCATACGGGCTTTATGGCGGCTCGCTCTTTCACCATACCGGTCAAACACGCGGAGCACGCTTTCAATATAAGGGATCAGCTGATCCGCTTCCAGGAACTCAAAAGCCGTTTTAGCGAGGTATGGTTGTGCACCAAGACCACCGCCTACCAGCACTTTAAAGCCACGCACTTCCTTCCCGTCCACGATCCGCAGCTTGGGGATCACGCCCAGGTCATGCATAAAGGCAAAAGCCGTATCCCGGTCGCTGGAAGAAAAAGCGATCTTGAACTTGCGGCCCATGTCCTGGCAGACCGGGTTCCGGAGGAAATAACGGAAGGCTGCATCCGCATACGGCGTAATATCGAACGGCTCTTCCGGATCAATGCCGGCCTTATCGGATGCCGTGATGTTGCGTACCGTATTACCACAGGCTTCGCGGAGCGTGATATCGTCCAGTTCCAGTTTAGACCAGAGCTCAGGCGTCCTGTCAAGGGATACGAAGTGGATCTGTATATCCTGTCGGGTGGTGAGGTGGAGGTTACCGGTGGAATATTCGTCGGAGATATCGGCAATACGTTTCCATTGCTGCAAAGTCATTTTACCATAAGGCAGTTTGATGCGCACCATCTGCACGCCTTGCTGGCGCTGGCCGTAAACGCCCCTGGCCAGGCGGAGGCTGCGGAATTTCTCTTCCGGCATCTTGCCTTCCCGGAACAGCCTGATCTTTTGTTCCAGTTCAATGATGTCTCTTTCTACGATCGGATTTTCCAGTTCGGTTCTGAAACTTTGCATGATAATTGAATTGCTCGTGATTAATTGGTATGCATAACTTGTGGCACAGGCCTAAAAAACAAAACCCCCGTTTCAAGTCGGAGGCCTCGCAGTATGATTCTGAAAACAGATATTTCATATGTAGAAATCCTCCTAGTCTGTTGAGTGTTCCCAACAGCACATACACATGTTCATCATCATCGATACTTTATAACCCATATTCCTATAGAATTTGTAGAGTAATACAAAGATAGAGACCGGATCAATAATCACAAAACTTTTTTTGAAAAAAAACAGGGGGATAAATTAGAAAATTTCTAAAGGGTGGGGCCCGGCTGCAGTACTGCTGTCAGGCCGCCGTTGCGTCGCACGCTGCAGCTGCGGCAGCGTTATCTGGCTGATTTCCTTACCTTTGCGGCGCAAAACAGACTTATGATCAATACGGTGATATTTGATATGGACGGCCTGCTGATCGACTCCGAGCCGCTTTGGGGCCTCGCGATGCGGGAAGTGTTCGCGTCCGTAGGTGTGGAGCTCACCCCCGAGCTCACATCCCACACTACAGGCCTGAGAACGAAGGAAGTGGTGAGTTATTGGCACAATTACTTTAAATGGAACGCCAAGAGCGCGGAACAGGTAACAGAAGAGATCATAGAAAATGTAACCGCCCACATCCTGCGGAACGGACAGGCGATGGAAGGGCTTTCCTACATCCTTGAATTCTTCCGGCAACACAATTTCAAAACAGGCCTCGCCTCCTCCTCTCCCATGCGCCTGATTGACGCGGTATTGGATCACCTGCACATCCGGGAAGCCTTTCACGCCGTAATATCTGCAGAGTTTGAACCTCATGGCAAACCGCACCCCGCCGTTTACCTGGCCTGCGCACAGGAACTGAACAGCAGTCCGCTCGAATGCCTGGCCTTTGAGGACTCCGTGACCGGCATGATAGCGGCGAAGGCAGCGCGAATGAAAGTGGTGGTAGTACCGGAACCGCATAAACGGAACGATAAACGGTTCGGACTGGCGGATCTGCAGCTGGATTCCCTGCTGGATTTCAATGAGCAATATTTGACACAACTCTAATAAAAGAAGGTCCCGGTGTGTACCGGGACCTTCTCGCTTTCATTACTTATTCCACCACACTTTCGTATCAATATCATCGTTCCCCTGCTCTCCCAACGCCTGTTGAAAGTTCTCCAGGTTCACGGCCTGTTCTTTCTGGGGATAGTACACGCGCTTCGGTAATCCTTTCCCTGCCAGCAGGATGAATTTCTTCTGCTCGGAATCTGTCACCGGCGCATCAGGCCACACTACATCTCCCGGTTTTACAAGGAATTTGGGATACCCTGTTCTCCTGATCTCTGCCCAGGCTTCATTTCCCTGCATATACAACGCAAGATATTTCTGAGAGAGCACAGTTTCCTGCGTGGCAGCCGGCAGCGCCTTTATGTAGTTATCTTCTGAAACCTTGTCCACACCCCACTTTTGCAGGGACGCCCTCACCCCTGCGATATACTCATCCTGGTCCCAGTTCTTGTATTCCGCCAGCAGGAATTTCACTTCTGCGTATTCCATCAGCGTTTCGCTGAAGTCCGCTGCATTCACAAGGGTGCCGGGCAGACTAATATCTTCTGCCTTCAGAATAGAAGCAAGGCTGGGTAACAATCCGTAAGGCTGGCCCACATACGCGCCTTTGTTATTCGGACGGGCATAGATCTTCAACCGCGGATCCATCACCGTCACCGGTCCCAGTTCCCCCTTCAGCACATTAATCAGCACATGCGATACGGAAAAGTCCCGGCGGTTCTCCGTCACCGTAGCGCGGTACAAAGGCGCTTCGTTAGGCGCTTTCGTTTCATATTTCAGCGCAGCATTCTCCTCGTTACCGGAAATCAGGCCACCGGCAATAGCTTCCTGGATATTCGTGTTAGCCGGCTGTGGCGCCTTTGCACGGATACGCATCGCAATGCGGAGGCGGAGGGAATTCGCGAATTTCTTCCATTGATCAGGTTTGCCTTTGTAAATACCGTCAAAGTTGCCGAAGGTATTGGCACTGAGAACCAGCTGGGCGGCTGCTTCCTTCAGTTCTTTCAGCAGATCAGTATAGATCTTCTCCTGGGAAGCGTATTTCGGCTTCAATATCTCGGGATTGAGTTTCAACGCCTGGAAGTCCGGATCATTATTGCCGTAAGAGCTGTAGGGAATATTGCCGAAAGCATCCGTGAGAGAAAGGAAAGCGTAAACTTTCAGGATACGCGCGATCGCGATCTGGTTCTCATTCGGCCCTACGCCTGCGGTCACTTTCGCTTTCGTGGCGGGGTCTGTGTTCAGGCGGATGATCTGCTCCAGGTTGTTCAGTGCCTTGTAAACATTGTCCCAGTAAATATCCGAGTTCGCCCGCGGCAGGTCGTACCGGGATTCGTTGGTATACTGGTTCTCGGAGAAATACTGCGCAAACAGCATGGAACTTCTCAGGCTGCCTGCGGAACCACGGATGTTATCCATCAGCTGTTTCTGTGCAGCAGAAATGATAGTGGTGGTGGATACTTCTTTGGGGCGATTGGGATCGGTATTGATCGCCTCAAATTTCTTGTTGCTGCAGGACACCAGCGAAAGGGCCCCTGCTAACGTTACCGTATATATTAAAATAAGTTGCTTTTTCATGTTGCTTCGTTTTATCAGAATTTCACCTGTACGTTCACACCAAAAGTAACCGGCACCGGCAGGTTACCGCCTTCTACTCCCTGGATGTTACCGCCGCTGTTGGTCAGCTCCGGATCCACAAAACGGGTAGCCTGGTAGATGTTCCATAGATTACGGCCATAAGCGGATACACGCAGCTGGCGTACCGCCGATGTTTTCGCAAAAGGAATCGTATACCCTGCGGTCACTTCGCGGAGTTTCACAAAAGTGCCGTCAAAAATGCTCTGCGTAGTAGGACCGTTGGAAAAGCCATATGCCCAATCATATGCGGAAACCCTTGTAGTATTTGCCTTTGTATTCGTCACCGTATAAGAACCATCCGCTTTGAAAGTGATATCTCCATTCACACCATCCAGCTTCAGACCATTCTCGCGGATTCCATTGGCTGCCGTGGGTTCCAATATCCCTGCCTGCATACCTACCTTGTAGGTCTGTGAGAAGAACTTTCCGCCTACGCGGCCATCCACCAGCACACCTGCATCGAAGCGTTTGTAGGTAAACCGCTGCTGTATCCCGAATTGCCAATCGGGCAACACACTGCCGATGGAGCGGAGCTGTTCTGTACGGACGTAAGTACCGTTTGCATTGATCACTTTATTTCCATCTTTGTCGTACACAAAATCATATCCCAGCAATTGCCCGTAGGATGCTCCTTCTCTCGCCACAAGATTCACCAGCGAACCAGAGGGGTCCGTGAGCGGGAAGCTGGTCACTCCTTCCGTCAAACGCACTACCCGGTTAATGTTCCGGGACCAGTTGAGGTTCACATCCCAGTTAAAGTTTTGATTGGTAACCGGTACAACATTCAGGTTCACTTCCACCCCTTTGTTGTTGATCTTGCCGGCATTGATGAATTTGGATTCATAGCCAAGCGCGGTAGATACCGGTATGTTGATGATCTGGTTGCGGCTGTTATTGTTATAGTAAGTAACGTCGAGGCCCACACGATTTTTAAGTGCTTTCACCGTGATACCGGTTTCCCAGGAGCTGGTGATCTCCGGTTTCAGATTCCTGTTGGCCAGCACGGAGGGCAGTTTGTAACCGGGGTTACCGTTGAAAGCCTGCGTGGCTTCATAAGCTTGCTGCAGCTGGTAAGGATCGGTGTCGTTCCCCACCTGCGCCCAGCCGAGCCTGAGTTTCAGGAAGTTCAGCCAGTCCGCCTGCCTGAAAGGCGCCAGTTCGCTGAGGATGATACTGGTGGAAACGGAGGGATAAGCGAACGAATTTTTGTCCAGCGGCAAGGTACTGCTCCAGTCATTCCGCAGGGTTCCGTCCAGATACAGGAAATTCTTGTATCCGAGGGACACGCTGCTGAAGAGGGAGTAAATGCTTTTATGGTACCAGTTGGATTCATTGAGCACACTGTTGGCATTCTTCAGGTTGTAATAACCGGGAATGATCAGGCCGCCCTGTGTGGCGGCGTTGGAGATACGGCGTTTCTGGTTCATGATATTGCCACCTGCATAGGCAGTCAGCGAAAATTCTTTCCAACGTTTGTTGGCACTGGCGAGAAACTCGTAGTTGAACTCGTTGAACGTATTGGAATACTCGGTGTAATTGCTCTGGCTGCGGGAGAACACTGCGATACGGTCCTGGTATTGATAATTGTAAATATCTGCATTCACTTTGGAACTGAGCTGCAGCCAGCTGTTCACGTCATAGGAAAGGCCGATGTTGCCGTAGAAGCGGTCCCGGTTTTCTTCGAGATAGCTTTCGTAGGCAGACCAGTAGGGATTGTCGATATACTTCGTGGCTTTGCCGGCCGTGGTATTTTCCCAACTGTTGCGGTTCCAGGCGCGAGGGGTTCCATCGGGACGTTTATACACGCGAAGCTTATCATAATCTACCTGTACCTGTCCCCATTGAAAAGCCTCCAGCATGATGTTGCGATTAGAAGCGCCCGTCCAGGGACGGCCGGTGCTGCTGTTTTTCACGTAGTTAAAGTTGGCGGTGGCCAGCAGTTTTGAAAAACGGGAGGATCCGGAAAAGTTGATGGTGTTACGTTGCAGACTGGAGTTCGGCACGGTGCCCTGCACGGTCCTGTTTGTATAAGAAAGCCGGAACGTCTGGTTCTCGCCACCGCCACTGATAGCAATATTGTTGGTTGCGGCTACGCCGGTGCGGAAGAAAGAAGTCACATCATGCTTGGGATAAGCCCAGGGAGCGGGTTTCAGGTAATCATCCGCGTATTCCGGATCGAGGTTATACCAGTGCAGCACCGGTGTTCCATCCAGTTTCGGGCCCCAGCTTTCATCCATACCATAATCCACCAGTTTGTATGTTTGTCCGTTGATCACGGCTTCCTGGAAGGTATTACTTTTACCGCCGCCATACAGTTTCTGGCGTTTAGGCAGGCGCGTGATGCGTTCCAGTTCGATGCCGGAATTGATGGTTACATCGTACATCTTACCTGCGCGTCCTTTCTTTGTAGTGATCACGATCACACCGTTAGCGGCGCGGGAGCCGTACAAAGCCGCTGCGGACGGGCCTTTCAACACACTTACATTTTCGATGTCATCCGGGTTCAGGTCCTGTATCATGTTCCCTACGTCCTTTCCTGCAGAACCATTCACTGTACTTTTCGTGTTCAGGTCTGCATTATCGATCGTAATCCCGTCAATCACGAAAAGCGGCTGGTTGTTCCCCGAGATGGAATTGATGCCCCGCAGCAATACCCGGCTGGAGCCTCCCATGTTACCACCGGAAGTGATCACCTGCAGACCTGCTACTTTGCCGGACAGTGCGCCCAGTGCGTTAGTGGGCCGTGTTTGCAGTTCAGCGCTCTGCACTTCCTGTACGGCGTATCCCAGCGCTTTTTTACTGCGCGAGATGCCGAGTGCGGTTACGACTACCTCCTGCAGTTGTTTGTCTGCCGCATGCAGGGATACGTTGATGATAGTTTGTCCCCCGATGAGCACGGCCTTCGTTTCGAGCCCGATCTGGGAGAAGGTGAGTAATGTGGCGGTGTCCGGAACCTGGAGGCTGTAACTCCCGTCGGCCGCGGTGGCGGTGCCTGTTCCGGTGCCTTTGATGTAAACGGAAACGCCGGGTAATGGCTGGTTGTTCTCTCCGGTTACCTTACCGGAGATCTTCCTGCTTTGCGCATATAGTGTCAGGTTGGCTAGAAGCAAAAGCAGGGTCAGTTGGTACATGTTTCGCATGGCAATAACCCTATTATTTTTATAGACTAAATAGGTTGCAAAAGTAGGGGTTGTGTTGAAATAATCCTAATAAAAAAATCCCCCGGTTCATCACCGGGGGACCTTTATCTTTCTAAAATCAATCCTTCAACTACTCAGCTTTCTTTTCTTCGCCGCCTTCGGATTGCTTCAGTTTTTCTCTCAGTTCGGCCAGCGCGCCCAGATCACCCAGGGTAGCTTTCTCTACCTTGGACTGGATGTTCTTCACGGTTTTGCGGGTTTTTTCAGCTTCAGCGCGTTTCTCTTTCACGATAGCGTCTTTCTCGTCGGCTTTAGCTTGTTCCCAAACCTTGGTGTGAGAAACCAGGATGCGTTTTTCGTTGCGATCGAATTCGATGATCTGGAATTCTTTCACATCTTCAACAGCGATCGGTTTTTCATCTTCCGTGCGCAGGTGACGGGCAGGAGCGTAAGCTTCCAGACCGTATTGCAGCTGAACGGTAGCACCTTTCTCATCTTTCTTCACAACGGTACCTTCGTGTATGGAACCGATGGGGAAGATGGTTTCGAAAGTATTCCAGGGATCTTCTTCGATCTGTTTGTGACCGAGGCTCAGTTTACGGTTGTCTTTGTCGATACCCAGGATCACTACTTCGATCTCGTTGCCCACTTTCGTGTATTCGCTCGGGTGATTGAAGCGTTTGATCCAGCTCAGGTCGGAGATGTGGATCATACCACCGATACCTGTTTCCAGCTCAACGAATACGCCATAAGGAGTGATGTTCTTCACGATGCCTTTGTGACGGCTGTCCAGCGGGAATTTGGTTTCGATCGTAGACCAGGGATCTTCGGTGAGTTGTTTGATAGACAGGCTCATCTTACGCTCGTCTTTGCTCAGGGTCACTACCACTGCTTCGTACTCCTCGCCCAGCTTGAAGAATTCCTTCGCGTTGATGGGGGTAGAAGCCCAGGAGATCTCGGATACGTGCACCAGACCTTCCACACCGGGGAGGATTTCCAGGAATGCACCGTAATCTTCGATGTTCACTACTTTGCCCTTTACTTTTGCGCCTTCGGTGATGGTTGCAGGCAAAGTATCCCACGGATGCGGGGTCAGTTGCTTGTAACCGAGGCTGATACGTTTCTTCTCGTCGTCGAAGTCCAGTACCACCACATTGATCTTCTGATCCATCTGGAGTACTTCGCTCGGATGGGAGATACGACCCCAGCTGATATCGGTGATATACAGCAGACCGTCGAGACCACCCAGGTCGATGAACGCACCGAAATCGGTGATATTCTTGATGGTACCTTCCAATACCTGGCCTTTTTCCAGTTTGGAGATGATATCCACCCTTTGTTGTTCGATATCGCTTTCGATCAGTGCTTTGTGAGATACAACGGCGTTGCGGATGGCTTCGTTCACTTTCACCACTTTGAACTCCATTGTTTTGCCCACGAACTGATCGTAGTCGGTTACCGGTTTCACGTCGATCTGAGAACCGGGCAGGAAGGTTTCCATGCCGTAAACGTCCACGATCAGGCCGCCTTTGGTTTTGCTGGTAACAGTACCAGTAACCACTTCGCCGGTTTTGTACACTTCTACGATACGTTCCCATGCACGTTGCATGCGAGCCTGTTTGCGGCTCAGGTGCAGGTTACCGTCACGGTCTTCTTTTTCCACCACCAGTACTTCTACCTCGTCACCGATCTTCAGACCCTGCAGGTCGCGGAACTCGTTGAGGGAAATAAGACCATCGGATTTGAAACCGATGTTGATCACTACGTCAGTCTTAGTAAGACCAACCACAGTGCCTGAAAGCAGACCATTCTCCTCAATCACCTTGAAAGTGCTGTCGTAAGTCTGGTCATACTTTGCTTTTTCTTCTTTGCTGTAAGAAGATACATTACGTTTGTCCACGCTCCAGTCGAAATCGTCATGAGCAGTGGTAACAGGTGCATTTGTTGTCGCTGTTGCTGCCGTAGCCGTTTCAGCTGCCGGGGCCTGTTGTTCAGCGTTTTGTTCGTTAATAATGTTGTTTTCAGTCAAAATTTGTTTCCTCCTTTTAAGTAAAGTGTTTTAAGGGAGGCAAAGATACGGAGATTCTCCCTCCCGGGCAATTTTATTTAAGCAAAAAAGAGTATGTAAACGAACGAAATACATATAAAATTAATCATAATTTACTAAGGCTCTTTCCTCACTGATCAACAATTTTCTTTAATTTTCCAGTATGAACGGAACTTCCATCAAATCGGACCTGCGCACCTGGATCAGGCAGGGGAATATGGTCACGATGCTGATCGTGATCAATATTGTCATCTTTCTTATGTTCGGCCTGCTCCGCCTTTTTTCTTTTTTCTCAGGCGGCTCGCTGGCTCCCGTACATCAGTTCCTGTACGAGAATATGGCCCTGCACACATTGCCGGCTGTATTATTGCAGAAACCCTGGGGGTTCCTTACGTCCATCTTCACACATATCAACGTACTGCATGTACTGGGCAACATGCTCATCTTTTTCTTCTTCGGCAACCTGTTCCGCTCCGAGCTGGGAGACCGGCGCGTACTGCCGCTTTACCTGATCAGCGGCCTCATCGGCGGGATCATGCTGGTGCTGGCCAATAATCTGGTGCCGGGATTCCGTGGGGTGGACTATACCGCCATCGGTGCCTCCGGAGCGGTGATGTGCTTCCTTGTAGCCAGCGCTACACTTATGCCCAACCTGGAAATATCCCTTTTCTTTATCCTGAATATCCGCATCAAGTGGCTCGCTATGGCGTTGATCCTGATCGACCTGTTCTCTATCCCTGACGGGAATTTCGGCGGAATGGTGGATCACCTCACCGGCGCATTGTTCGGCTTCATTTACGTTCGTACGCTTCAGCGGGGCACAGACCTCTGCGGTCCGCTGGCCGGGCTGTTCGACCGCATAGGGAACCTCTTCACCCGCCGGGAAAAGCCCGCCGTGCGTAAATTCAAACCCAGGAAATCACCCCTTCGCGTGGTACGCAACAATGAGCCTGCACATGCATCCAAACTGGATGAGCTGTTAGACAAGATCAATGAAAAAGGATACGACAGCCTTACACAGGAAGAGAAACAATGGCTGAAGCGGTATAGCGACGAGAAGTAAGAGACCGCCTGTTGTTAACATCTGATTAACGAACAAGTATCGTAATTTCAAGGATACTACGATTATCCAAAAACGGACCTGTTCCATGTCACCCGTTACCTCCAAAATAAGGCATCGGTTTGCTGTATCTGCTGTCCTGAAAACAGGCACCGGAGGGATGCGTGACGAAGCTTCCACGAAAAGCATCATCCTGGTGAACTCACTGGGACTGATATTGGGATGCCTCGTGCTGCTAACCGGTATTATTTTCTATTTCTTCACCCATCAACTGCTCATACTCCTCCCGGCCTTGCTGGATGCGGCGATCGCATTCTCCGTTCTCTGGCTGAACCATCTCCGGAAACATACTGCCGCCGCGCTGACGATCTTCCTGTTGCAATGCGCTTCCGTGCTTTATTTCGGACTGGTATTAGGAGAAATTCTCGTGTTGCAGCTGATGATCATTTTCCTCATCGCCATCACCTACCTGCTGTTCAACAAGCCTGCACTTCGCTGGTTCTGCGTCTGCTGTGCCATCGTTACGCTGATCATACTGGAAGCGCATTTCTTTTATAATCCGGACGTTCCCATCCAGCTGGACCATACATCGCGTTATCTCTTCAAATGGATATCCATGGCCGGTTTGCTGGTGCTGATCATTTTCACCGGCCGTCACTATGTACGCAGCAGCGATTTCAAAAGAGTGTTCCTCTATCAGATCACGCATGAACTGAGAACACCGCTGAATGCGATCCTCGTGGCCACGCAACTGATCAAGCGCGAACTGAAACACAAACCGGATCTGCAGAACATCGGCTCTCTTTCCGACCATCTCCTCTCCGCCGGCACAAGCGCCCGCAACATCATCAACAATGTGCTGGACATGGCGCAGATAGAATCCGGGAAGCTGGAAAAGCGGGAGGACAAGGCATTCCTCGTGCAGCCGTTCTTTGAACAGATCATCAGCATACACCATGTGATCGCGCAGTACCGGGATATAGTACTGCGACTGAAGATCACGCTCATGCCGGAAGTGATCACGGGCGACCCGCTCAAGCTCAACGTTGTACTCACTAATCTGCTGAGCAATGCGATCAAGTATGCGGACAAGAACACGGAAGTGCTCGTAGATATCAGCGGCGCCGGCGATCTCTGGCAGCTGCAGGTCAGCAATGCGGGAGAAGCGATCCCGCTGGAAAAACAGGATATCATCTTCGACCCTTTCGTTACCCATAAAAGCAAACACGTGGAAGGTACGGGACTGGGACTGTTCATCACGCGCATCAAAGTAGCGTCTATGGGCGGGAACATCAATGTAACGAGCCTTCCGGGAGATTATACCACATTCACCGTAACGTTACCGTTGCAGGAAGGGAAACTTTCTGATGTTAAAAAGGAACATACGCCCGAGGGGACGCAACAGTTCTTCAACATCCATGTATTGATCGCGGATGACAATGACATGAACAACATCCTGCTGTCCAAATACCTCAAACAGCTCGGCTGCAGTGTTACCATGACGGTGAACGGCCTGGAAGCGATCCGGCAGGCCGAATTACAGACGCCTGATGTGGTGATCCTTGACTATCATATGCCGGTGATGGATGGAAAAGAAGCGCTCCTTCATTTCAAGAACAAAAACTCGCTCAAGCACATCCCCGTGATCATGGCCACCGGCGATGCTTTCAAGGGTTCCGAACAGATACTGATGGATGCCGGCGCGGATGCTTTCCTTGAAAAACCTATCAGCTTCAACAAACTGCACAACATTCTGCAGGAATGCGTAAAAAAATAAAAGCTCCGGCGCGAACCGGAGCTTTTATTTTATATCATGATTCTTTATTCTTTGGGTAACTGATCCAGGTCCACCGCAGGCGGAACGCCGTTGGCAGGGCGATTGATCACGTCTCCTTTCTTTGTGGTGCCTACCTGCTGAAATCCGCCGGAGAACATGTAAAACCATCCTTTTTCCGTACCACTGCCGATATCGAAGCGCGGATGCTTCACATCATCTGCCGTGGTGGAAAAGCGTGCCTGTGTAAGCTCGATCCATTTGCCGCCGGCTGTGCGGATCCACTGGTTATTATAACGGGCTTTGAAAAGATCGTCACCGTTCGCACCAAAGTTTTCCACGAAAGAATACAGTCCGGATAAGTATTTGCCGCCGGATTTAGGTTTCTCCCAGGTGGCCATGAACTTCCATTTCCCGGTTGCGGGATCAAAGAACCAGGCGGAATAAGTGGTGTTGTCGCCCGAGGGTTTTGCATGCAGCAACAGCTTGTAAGTGGTTTCCGCTTTCCAGGGGAACTTCCAGTAGCTTTGTCCGCCTGACCCCTCATTCCCAAAATCATTCACGGTCACGTCTTTCCCTTTACCCAACAGCTTTACGCGATAATCTGCCGGTATTTCCTTAGGATTGTCCGTATGATACGAACTCCACACGGAGAACAGTACGCGCCGCTCTACCGGCGAATTGATCTGGATACCGAAGTACCCGCCACTCCATCCGTTTACCATGTAATATGCATGCAGCGGTTGTGCGTCCTCAGGCACGGAGATCTCGTTATAGAACCATTCTACCAGGGTATCTTTCGGGAAAGGATAGGATAAATGCGTGGCCGGTGCGCTCTTGTACTGGCTGGTATTGGCCCGCGCACCTTCCGCAGCTTCTCCTTTCAATATCACTGCCGTAATATCCGGTAGTTGAGTGGCCTTTGCATCCGCTGTTCTGATCTCCACAAAATGGTAACCCGGCTCTTTCACGGTAAAGCTGCCTGCGGGAATGCTCACAAAATCAACGGACGCGGGAATGGTGATTTGTTTGGACTCCTTGCCCAGGGTCACCTTCAGCTTCGCCGCCTGCGCCGCCTTTACCGACAACGAAACGTTCAATTTCCCGCCTTTGGCCAGTGCAAAGAAGGTTTTGGTGTAGCTGTCCGCGCTCTTCCAGCCGGTCAACCCGCTACGGGAGATATACCCGCCTTCGCGGCCGGTTTTCGGATATACATACCCGTTACTATAGAGCGTTACCACCGTGGAATCGGCCGCACGTTGCATGGCCTTCGCCGGCGCTACCGCCAGTGCGGCAATGGCCAGCAGAAAAGAGTAGCTGCAAAGTCTGTTCATCTGTTCATGATTAATTTTAATGGCAGGAAGATACTGCCTCCTGCATAAAAAGCGTATACAATACGCATAATAAAAGACGGGATGCGGATAAAATACCGGCCGCTTTCCGGCGGATTGTCAATCAAAAGTCACACCGCCGCCCGGCGGAAACTTGTTATCTTTGCACCATCAGACCTTTTTTGACATCATGAAAACATTCAACGTTCCCATTATATACCGCAGTCCGCTGATCTCCGCCATCAAGCAAAAGCGCAAGCAGCAGGATCGCATGAAAAAAGACTTCACGCCCACCCTCCTTGATTTTGGTCCGCTCCGCATCCAGCTGGCCCGGCATTTCGGGTTTTGCTACGGGGTGGAGAACGCGATCGAGATCGCATTTAAAACGGTAGATGAGAACGAAGGGAAGCGGATCTTCCTGCTCAGCGAAATGATCCATAACCCGCAGGTGAACAACGACCTGCTCGCGCGCGGGGTGCAATTCCTCATGGATACATCCGGACGCCAGCTCATCCCCTGGAACGATCTGCGGGCGGACGATATCGTGATCATTCCCGCCTTCGGCACCACGCTGGAGATTGAAGCGCAGCTGCAGGCAAAGGGGATCACGCCGTTGCAATACAACACCACCTGCCCTTTCGTGGAGCGGGTGTGGAACAAGGCGGAGCAGATCGGGGCGAAAGCATACACGGTGATCGTACATGGGAAGCCGAAGCATGAGGAGACCCGCGCCACTTTCTCCCATAGCCGCTCGCATACGCCAACCATCGTGGTAAAGGATATGGAACAGACGCACCGGCTGGCGGATTATATAAAAGGGAGGTTACCGGCCGAGGGGTTCTATGATGAATTTAAAGGTCAGTACTCCGAAGGATTTGACGTACTTCAGCACCTTCAGCGGGTAGGTGTAGTAAACCAGACCACCATGCTCGCGTCCGAAACACAGGCTATTGCAGATCACATCCGCCAGGCCATACAGGAGAAATATGAACTGGCTGACGATCAGATCGGGGAAAGATTCGCGGATACACGGGATACGCTCTGCTACGCTACGAACGACAACCAGACGGCGGTGACCGGCATGCTCGAAACCGAAGCTGATCTCGCGATAGTGGTAGGCGGGTACAACAGCTCCAACACCTCTCACCTGGTGGAATTGTGCGAAGAAAAGCTGCCCACCTATTTCATCTCCTCTGAAGAAAAACTGCTTTCCCGCGAGGAAGTATTGCATTGGGATTTCCATCATCACCAGGAATTGCACAGTAAGGGATATCTGCCGGAAAAAGCCTCCGTTACACTCTTGCTGACGAGTGGCGCTTCCTGTCCGGATGCCATCGTAGAAGGCGTGATCCGCAGGCTGTTATCCTTTTACGGGCTGGAACATAAGATCCATGAAGCAATTGAGACCTTTGGCTAACAAAAAAGACACCGAAAGGTGCCTTTTTCCTTTGGGGCTAATCAAACGCTAGTAATGCAGAGAAAAAACTTTCTAACAAACAACAGTTTAATAACAATCATTTTGTGTTATAAAAGTACAATCCAGGTAAAACAACTGCAACCCTGATTTAGTATCCGGTACTGTATGACGAATAAGTGGTAAGATTGGCTGTAAATTTGGAGATCGGGAAACGGACATTAGAATTGCATCGCTTTTTTTAAGAACTCCGCTTTACGCCGCCGTGACACTTCTACCTGCGCACCATCGCTCATCAGCGCAAAACCACCCTCTCCCTGAATGTAAGATTCCATCTGCTGCAGATTGATCAGATGGGAGTTATGTACCCGAAAGAAATCCACGTCGGTCAGCAGTTCTTCGAATTCTTTCAATGGTTTTGACACGAGCAGCTGCTTTTTATCCGTAAAAAAGATGCGGGTATAGTTGCCGGTGGATTCGCAGCGCACGATGCTCTGCACGGGCATGAACACAAGACCGTTGATGGTAGGCAACGCGATCTTCTTATTGGTCTGCTGTAAAATTTTCATGTTCTGCAGGAACACTTCCAGCGGTGCGATAGCGGAATCGGATTTCTGCTGGCGGCGTTCCTGGAATTTACGCAAAGCGTCCTGAAGCTCCTGCACGCTGAAAGGTTTCAGGAGATAATCCAGGGCGTTGAACTTGATCGCTTTTAACGCATATTGTTCATAAGCTGTGGTAAAGATCACATCGAACGAAATCCGGTCATAGTGTTTCAATAATTCAAACCCGTTCTGATGCGGCATTTCCACATCCAGGAACACTAAGTCCGGCTGCAATACATCAATGGTCTGCCGCGCCTCCTCCACGCTGTGTACACCCGCCAGCACGGTCACTTCCGGGCATTTTTTCTCCAGCATGGCCCGCAATGCGTCAATACAATGCTGTTCGTCATCAACAATAATCGCTTTGATCTCGTTCATGGAATGGTATTTTGGTTGAGAGGAGATGATCTCCACGCATTAAAACAAGAATTCGGCCGGCAACACAATCTTCACCTGCGTGCCGGTTGCCCTGCCTCCGTTATCCTGCAGATCAAGCACTTCTACGTTGGCATCTTTCGTATTGTTGATCTTGCGGATGAGGGCAATGCGGCCTTCCGTTACTTTCATGCCCATGGAATGATGGATACGGTTCTTTTTTTCTTTGATCTCCATCGCCATCTTTCGCCCGATGCCGTTGTCTGTAACAATCACCTCCAGCACCCTGCCGCTCAGCGTTACAGAAATATCCAGTTGCCCCTTTTCCTTCCGGTGCACAAGTCCGTGCCAGATGGCGTTCTCTACATACGGCTGGATGATCATCGGCGGGATCAGCACTTCCTCTTCATTGATATTCCCGGCTACCTTGATGCTGTAATCAAAGATATTGTTGCAACGCATCACTTCAAGATCCAGGTACAGCCGAAGGGATTCCAGCTCTTTGTTCAGCGGAATGAAAGTATGCTGACTATTATCCAGGATCATACGCATCAGTTTCGAGAATTTCGTGAGATAGTCGGATGCTTCTTCCTGGTTGTTGCTCCAGATATAACGATGGATGGAACTAAGCGAATTGAAAATGAAATGCGGATTCATCTGGGACCGCAGGGAGCGCAGCTCCAGCTGCAACGTCTGCCGGTTGGCCTGCAGGTTGCGGTGCCGGATATAGAAAAATCCGCCTACGATGAGCATGAACAGGAAACCGGCCAGCGCAATGGCCAGCGCAAGGTTACGGCGGATGCGCAACTGGTTGATATCCTGCTCCTGCTGTAGTTGCTTGATCTGATTGTCTTTCTGATGTACTTCATACATGGCCTGCATCTGGGCAAACTCTGTGGAAGATTTTTCATCCAGTATGCTGTCTTTATACAAGAGGGAAAGATTGGTATTGTCGATGGAACGGTTAAAATCCCGGGTGTGCTTGTAATTGTCCGCCATCAGCTTATAGCCGTCCATGAGTGCGGACTTAAACCCCCATCTTAATCCCAGGTCTATGGCCATCTGTGTGTACTTGCGGGACTCCTCGTATTTCCCTTCTTCCAGCAGCAGCCTTCCGATGCTGAGATAGCTGTCCGCCACATGGATCTTGTCATCCACCTTATCATTCACTGCCAGGGCTTTCTGCAAATAATCCATGGCAATGTGATAGTCTTTTTTCTTTTGATAAGCGGTACCCAGGCAGGTGTAGCAGATGGATATGCCGGTATTACTGCCGATCTTCTGGTTAACGGACAATGAGCGTTTGTAATATTCGATAGCGAGGTCCAGCTTATCGAGCCCCTCATATGCGTAACCGAGATTACCGAGATTGATGGCAACGCCGAGGTCATTCTTCGTTTGCTGCTCCAGGCGCAGACTGCGGGTGAACGCTTCGATGGCGTCGTCATACTGCTTGTTGGAGAGTTTGATATTGCCGATAGAGTTGGTAGCGATGGTGATGTTGCGGACATCGTTCAGTTCTTCCGCCACTTTCAATGCCCGGAAGTGGAATTCAAATGCTTTCTGGAGCATGTCCCGGCGACGATAGTCCACACCGATATTATTCAGCGAGCTGGCAATCAGTATTTTGTCGTCAGCTTCCTCTGCATAATGGAGCGCCCGTTCGTGCAGATCGGCAGCGAGGATATATTGGGATCTGTTCCGTTTGGAGGTTCCCAGATCGTTGTACGCCCGTGCCAGGCCCTTTTTATACCGTATCCGCTGGGATACGGCGATGGCCTCCTGCATAAAAGCATTGTCCTGGTTGTGCTTGTCAAAAAAGCGGTTGAAACCCCATGCATTGTCCAGCAGGCTGCTCACTTTCAGGGTATCGTCCGGCATTGCTTTCAGGGAGTCAAGACTTTTATATACCTGCAGGGAGTCCTGGGCAGAGAGCTGCATCCAGGCAGCCAGATGCAGGGATACCATAAGAATGAGGCCTTTACAAAACATGGTAAATAGGTGCAACAGTGTTCACAAGGTAAAAATTTTGAATCAATAAAAAGCGAAGGGGCGAAAGAATTCGCCCCTTTCCTATTAACCGAATACACCTACTGAAAATATGAAATAGGGCCGACTAATGCGACCGCATTCCACATTTCGTTTTTACAACATCCCATGCCATTAGCAGGGTATGTATAATTATATCGTAGTTCGTTTATATACGGTTAATAGCATGGTCTTTTGCCTGGATATAGTCCGGATATGGCCTAAAAGCCTTTATATGGACATCACTTAAAACCGCCGTCTTGCTGCGATAAAAGTTACAGGATCCGCACAGCGCCATCCGGTAGCCTCTATCAATCAATGATTTGCAACAAAATTCAGGTTTTTTTCCAGGTATGTGTCAATCCGGTCTACAGATCACTTGGCAAAACGCCATCTCGTCCAATGAACGGAATACGGGCCAAGACCATAAAATGCAGGAATTTCGGAGGATGAGGTAATTATTCCAAAGGTAATAACGTTTTTTTGATATACAAAAATTTTTCAAGAAGAATGTGCCATGATCGCATCTTCTACCCATTGCATGACAAGATCCAGCTGTTCCTGGAGATTTAACTGGCTATTGTCCAGTATAATGGCATCTTCTGCCTTTCTGAGCGGGCTTATTTCCCGGTTGGCATCGATATAATCCCGGAGTTCGAGGTTTTCTTTCACTTCGTGGAGCGTGATATTGGGATTCTTTGCGTACAGTTCTTTGAACCTGCGTTCCACTCTGATAGCGGGATCTGCGGTCATGAATATTTTCAGCTCTGCATGCGGGAACACCACGGTGCCGATATCTCTTCCATCCATCACGATCCCTTTTTGCGCACCCATCTTTTGTTGCTGTGCCACTGCAAATTCGCGCACTTCACGGATGGCCGCCACTTCACTCACTCTTTCTGCTACCAGCATTTCCCGGATCATTTGTTCCACATTCTCTCCGTTGAGGAACATATCGCTTTGACCGGAGATCTGGTTATGGATGAATTCGAGGGAAATATTCTCCAGTGCATTTTTCACCTGTACCGAATCATTCCATTCCACACGCTGTTGAATGAAATAGAGGGTAATGGCACGATACATGGCACCACTGTCTATATACAGATAGTTCAGCTTTGCTGCCAGTTGCTTTGCCAGCGTACTCTTTCCGCAGGAAGAATAACCGTCTATTGTAATGATGATCTTTTTCACATCCGGGTTTTGAGTGTGCAGGTGATCGCGATGTATGATTACCATTGCAAAAATGCCGCAAATCCGGGAAAAATCAAAGAGAATTCGGGGTCGGGTGTTTACGGCCGGTCGATAACGATCACTTTATGCGTGCGCATAAGGCGGTTGGTTGTTTGATCGAAGAAGGCGAGTATATAGGTGCCTTTGGCAAGACCAGTGACCCTGATGGTAGCTTCCCCTTTTACCATGTACTGATTCAGTACCTGGCCTGCGGTATTCACGATCTGCATGATCAGCTCCGTTCTTTCCCCGCGTATCCTCACCTGGAACTGGCCTTTGTTGGGGTTCGGCCATACATCCACCCGCAGGAAGGGCGGCACGGCTTTGATCTCTGAGTAGCTTACGCGGCCATTCTTTGAAACGGCTTTGATGCGGTAGTACGTCCAACCGTCATAGCTATTAGGATCTGGATAGCGATAATCCAGGCGGATATTGGAATTGCCGTTAGGCGCCTGGGAGGGCATCTCGCCCACTTTGGTAAAGCCGGTGTCCTTATCAAAACGTCGCTCGATCTCAAAATGGTCATTGTTCAGCTCACGCGAAACGGACCATTCCAGTTGTGCGAAGTTTTCTGACAGGCGCCAGGCATTGAAATAAATAAAAGCAGCAGGTGCATACGGGCCATACAACACAGAGGCCTTCGTAAAGTATTCGTTGTTAGACAAGCCGTCTCTGAACAGCCGGAAGTGCATGGTGGCGTTCTTCAGTGTATTGGTGGTAGTAAGATTACCCGGCATGGGCAGGCTTTCCGGGGGATCCAAATAATCCCAGGTATTGTTCAGGAAACGCGTTACGTAGCTGGTTGCACGAAATGCGCTATAGTCGCGCCCCTCATCCGCGTCCATATGTTGCAGGGTCAGTTTTGTTTCTGCGTTGCTGTTTTTCCCCCGTGCCACATTCCAGGTTTTGTTCGTGAAATCCAGTTTGTTCACCAGGCCGGAAATGGCGAACTGGTATACACTGTCAAACACCCTCGCCCTGAAATCATCTGCCGTCCCCGCAAACTCAACGGCCGCAGGCGCATAGGTGGCTGGCGAAGTGCCGATGGGGAACACCACTTTACCCGAGGCGCCACCGATCTGTTCCCGGTATAAAAACCCACCGGCGATGGTGGTGCCGGTCACTACAAACGATTGTTCGCTGTAACCGGTGATGGTACCCGGATTGCCGTCGCCTACCACCAGGTTCCAGCCGTTGAGGAAAAGATGACCGGTTGAAAAGTTGAGGTTATTGCGGACTTTCAGATCGCTGAGGTCCGAAAGAAGGATGCCGAGGCGGTTGTTTACTTCCAGGTTGGGGAAAGTGGCGCCGGTATGGGTTACAACGCTGTAGCCGCCGTAAAGTTGCTGTGCGCCGAGGTTGCCATACAGTGGATTATTGCCGGAGAACCGGAATATCCCTCCTTTGCCATTGAACCCGCTCACGCTTTCGTCCGGCAGCGTAGCCCCGTTACCGTTATTCCATGTTTTTCCATAGAACTGGACCACGGCTTTGTCACCACTGCCCAACACTCCATTGTTCACCATATTTCCATAGATCCCCATTGTTTCGCCGGGCGCTATTTGCACGCGCGTGCCCGGGGCGATATAGACGCCCTGTTGCGCTGCGAGCGGGAGTGCGGCGAGGATCAGGAGTGATATGGTGATGAGGGTTGAACGCATGGGTTATGGTGTCATAGTTGGATGATAGTAACATCGAAAGCTATCGTACCAATAGTTTTAATGGCTCCACTGTTGGTAAAATTGATCGTGATCTCGCGGGTAGCCGCATTCGTCACCCGTGCCCAGCCTATACCCACACCAACGGGAAGGTCTGCCCTGGGATTCAGAATAATACTCTCTGTTCCGGAAAGGGAGATCCCCGCAGGAAAGTTGTAAGTAATACTTTTGGCAGTGTTATAATCAAATCCACCGGCTACGTTAACGGAAAAATTGGTTTTAATGATATTGCCCAGCGGCGTTCCGGTGGCGCCCAGTTTGAAGCTCCCGTTCACATCCAGTCTGGCTGCCGGATTTGTGGTACCAATCCCCAGTTCATTGGCGGTATTGTCCCAGAACAGCTGTGCATTTTTCTGCGCCACCGCTCCGCCTGTGCCGGCAAATAATACACTGCCCGCCGTCATGGAGGTGATAGTAACATTTGCCGCCGCTCCGGTACCGCCAATACGATAGTCTCCCGTTTGTACCACGGCATTCTGGTTCTGAATATAGTACCCCGAACCTGCCGGAATATCTCCGGCTGCCAGTGCACTACCCGCCGTTACGCGTCCTTTGGTATCTACCGTCACTTTGGGATAAATGCCTGCAGTAACGCCGGTATTCGATAATGTTGTGGGAATGTTGCCGGAAAGAAGCGCGCTGCCCGTTACATCCCCGGTAAGCGTCACCGTTTGCGCGGTGGTGAGGAAATTGTGCGTCCAGTTCTCCCATTTGGTACCGCTGAAGCGGAGCAATTGATTGGCAGCGGGAATACCAACATAGGCCGCATCGGAAAGATTGCCCAGCCCGAAGTTGGAAAAGTCCGCCACTTTGTTCCAACCTGCAACGCCGTTTTGTTTTTTTATGTAGAGGTTGTTATCATCCACATTGAATATCATCATCCCTTTTGTGGAAGTATCCAGCGGATTGGATGTCAGTGCAGCATTGGTGATCCGTGGCAGCAATAAACCTTTTCGTTGCGATCCTAATTCCAGCACAGCGTCCCCGCGCGCAGCCTCGGGAGATCCCCCAAGCTTCAGTTGCGCATTGGACGGCAAAGCAGCAAGACCGCAACCCATCAGCATCAACACTGTTTTCAAACGAAACATCTTCTTGATATACAGGAACGTCATTTGCTTGCATTTAGATTATACTGGAACGGTTATCATTTTCGTATAACCGTTCCAGTGAATCAGTTATTATAAGCCGGGACCTCTGCTCAGCATTTGCCAGTTGGTACCGTCTGACATCAGGGTAATGGAAGTATGCGGTACGGTGATCTTTGTATTAGATACGCCGTTGATCGTTTGTCCTGCACTGGTGTTCACGATCACGCTGGTAGTTTCATCCGCCGGAACGGCAACGCCCTGCGGGATCCTCTTTATAATATAGACCCTTCCGCTGCAGGTGGTAGCATCGGGGAGCGAGATGCTTACGTCGCCGGCGCCGGTCTTGATCAGCACGATATAGTCATTCGCACCCAGCGTAACCCCGTTGGCCACTTCACGGAAATTCACACCCACGGAACCATTGATGTTCAGGTTGGAGTTAGCCGCTACACCGGAACCTACGGTCACCTGTTTGTTAAAGGTCTTGTTCCCTTCAAAGGTCTGGTCGTTGATCGTCATAAGACCGCGTGCGGTAGCGCTCGCATCAGGTATGTTGAAAGTGATCTTGTTCGGGGAGTTCGCAATGGCGAAGTCTGTACCCGTTGTACCGGTAGCAAACTGCAGATCGCCTGCCGCTGCATTACCTGTTACGGTACCGGCGGGCGTAGTGATGCTGGCGATAGCACTGGTAGAGAGTTTCCAGCTGGGGATCGTTACCTTCTTCACTTCAGTGGCATCACGCACCATTACTTCATAAGTAGTACCGGCCGCAGGAGCGGGTGCATCCACGGCGTCTCCTATTTTCAGTTTGCCATCCAGCGTAACATTCCCGGTTCCGGGATAGGCGTCATTCTTTACTACCAGGTCTCCATCTACTGTGGTCAGAGCCGCTTTGAAGGTTTTGTTCCCTGCAAGCGTTTGCGCACCGGTAGTGATCAGGCCGGGTGCAGTTTCTGTTGCTTCATTCAGGCTGAGCGACCATTTGCCGGAAACAGCGTCATACGTGAACTTGCCACCGTTCGGGTCCTGTGTGCCGCCTGTCAGCAGTGCTGCCACCGTGAACCCATCCGTAGAAGTGATCGCCTGTAATTTTTTCCAGTCATCCAGTTTCATGAAACCATATTCCTGTGTAGCGCCGCCCGTCATCACCGGCGTTTTGATGAGTATCTTTTTGTTCACAGCGTCAACAGCGATGGAAAAATTATTTTGATTATCATCCGGATCTTTTTCGATCACCACATCGCCCTGTAAACCATTCAATGTTTTCACCGAAGTCAAATCCAGGCTCTTTCTTCTCAGCGTACCATCCGCTTCGATCAACAACACTTCATTCAGGGCAGGCGCCGCTACATCCACATTTGCGTAAGGAATCACCAGCTTACCATCCACTCCTACGGTCAGACCGGTTTGTCCCGCAGCCTTCAGCACAAGGGGCACATTCGTTCCAACGGGCGTACCCAGGAAGCTGCCCACTGCTGCGTTGGAGTTACCATTCAGCGTCCACGCACCGTTAGCGCCGCCATCACTCGCCATCTTTACCCAGTCTGTGATAGCGGGACCTGTTTTCAGATAAAAACCCGCCCCCGGCGCTGTGGCTCCTGTATAGTAGATCACCATACCCTGCGTGGGGTTGGCGGCCTTCAGGGCAGTGAACCCGGCATCGTTCAAACGGGGCAGCAATAAACCTTTGCGGTTGCTTTCCAGTTCGAGGATCGCGTCAGGGTCAACCACCGCAGGGTTACCCCCTATCTTTACCTGTGCTTTAAGACTGTCGTAGGAGAAGAACAACAGCGTTGCCAGGACCATACTGGCAATACGTAGAAACTTTTTCATAGGAAATAGGTTAAAGAGAATACACGTTATTTTTTATTAAAGATTTACAGTTCAAATGACGATAACATTGGCCTGAAGTCCATTCACTGTCGCACTGCATTGATAACTCTCTCGTTTTAAAATATCTGCCAACCAAGGTCACACAATATTACATATAAAAATTGATTAATACATAATATTTATAATCTTTTTTATTTATTTAATATTAATAAGATATAATTTATGTAGATGGAAGGAGAAGGAACTGGGGAACAACGTATTGCGAATAAAAAAAGTCCCGCAGCGTATGCTGCGGGACTTGCTAATTTATGATCCGAAGTTTTTAGGCTTCTGATTTTTCCGATTTGCTTTTGGAAGGATTCTTCAGGGAAAATACCAGTTTCTGGTTTTCCTTGTCGAGGTCCGCGATCAATATATCCCCATTATGAATGTTCATGTTGAGGATTTCCTCTGCCAACGGATCTTCCAGGTATTTCTGGATGGCCCTGTGCAGCGGGCGGGCGCCGAACTGCTGATCATATC
Organism: Chitinophaga niabensis; assembly: GCA_017849435.1. GTDB lineage: Bacteria > Bacteroidota > Bacteroidia > Chitinophagales > Chitinophagaceae > Chitinophaga > Chitinophaga niabensis_A. The sequence continues at coordinate 791,054 of JAFIGY010000009.1, read as the reverse complement.
CTTTCTCGGCCAGGAACCCTTTCGCCTCGTCCGTCAGTTCCAGGCTGAAGCCCAGGTTCTGCAGGCGTGCGAGCACTCCTTTCATCGTAATGTCGATGATGGTGAAGATATGTTCCTTGGACAGTGTGTTGAAGATGATCACGTCGTCGATACGGTTCAGGAACTCAGGAGAGAACGTACGTTTCAGGGCCTTTTCGATCACGGCCTTGGTATTCTCTTCTTCCGATATCTGCCTTGAGCTGGTGGTGAAACCAACACCGGCACCGAAGTCTTTCAACTGACGCACCCCGATGTTGGAGGTCATGATGATGAGTGTGTTTTTGAAGTCCACCTTACGGCCCAGGCCATCGGTGAGGATACCATCATCGAGCACCTGCAGCAGGATATTGTAGATATCCGGATGTGCTTTTTCGATCTCATCCAGCAGGATCACGGAGTAGGGTTTGCGGCGCACTTTTTCGGTAAGCTGACCACCTTCTTCGTAACCTACATATCCCGGAGGCGCACCAATGAGGCGGCTTACAGAGAATTTCTCCATGTATTCGCTCATGTCTATGCGGATGAGCGCATCTTCCGAATCGAACATGTAGCGGGCGAGCGCTTTGGCCAGCTCGGTTTTACCTACACCGGTGGGGCCGAGGAAGATGAAGGTACCGATCGGTTTCTTCGGATCTTTCAACCCTACGCGGTTACGCTGAATGGCTTTGGTGACTTTGCTAATCGCCTCATCCTGCCCTACCACGGCGCCTTTCAGGTCTTCACCCATACGGCGCAGCTTTTCATTCTCAGCCTGTACCATCCGTTTCACCGGGATGCCGGTCATCATGCTCACCACTTCCGCGATCGCTTCTTCATCGATCGGGTAGCGTTTGTGTTTCACTTCTTCTTCCCAAACGGCTTTGGCCTTTTCGAGGTCTTCCCCGAGTTTCTTTTCGGTATCGCGGAGGGCGGCGGCTTCTTCGAAGCGCTGGCTCTTCACGACCTTATTCTTTTCCTGCTTGATGTCTTCGATCTGTTTTTCCAGATCGAGGATATTCTGCGGAACGTTGATATTCTTGAGGTGCACGCGTGCGCCCACTTCATCGAGCACGTCGATGGCCTTATCGGGCAGCAGGCGGTCCGTCATATAGCGGTCGCTCAGCTTCACGCAGGCATCGATGGCGTCGTCGGTGTAGCTTACGTTGTGATATTCTTCGTAGCGCGGTTTGATGTTATTGAGTATCTGTATGGTTTCTTCCACGGTGGGAGGATCTACCATTACTTTTTGGAACCGGCGGTCGAGGGCGCCGTCCTTTTCGATATACATCCTGTACTCGTCCAGCGTGGAAGCACCGATGCATTGGAGCTCACCGCGTGCCAGAGCGGGTTTGAAGATGTTGGAAGCGTCCAGCGAGCCGGAAGCGCCACCGGCGCCTACGATGGTATGTATCTCATCGATGAACAGGATCACATCCCTGTTCTTCTCGAGCTCATTCATGATGGCTTTCATCCTTTCCTCAAACTGGCCACGGTATTTGGTTCCGGCTACCAGTGCGGCGAGGTCAAGGCTCACCACCCTCTTATCGAACAACACGCGGGATACCTTGCGTTGCACAATACGGAGGGCCAGGCCTTCCACGATAGCGGTTTTACCTACGCCGGGCTCACCGATGAGGATGGGATTGTTCTTTTTACGGCGGGATAAGATCTGCGAAACGCGTTCTATTTCCTGCTCACGGCCTACGATGGGGTCCAGGCTGCCGCTTTCAGCGAGCTTGGTGATATCGCGGCCAAAATTGTCGAGTACGGGGGTTTTAGACTTGGTATTCGTTTGCTTCGCTTTGGAAGCATAACTCTTACGTTCGTCTTCAAACTCCTCTTCTCCCGGGTCATCGAATTCTGCTTTCGGATCGGCAGATTTTACGAAGCCCAATTCGTTTTTGAAGGTATCGTAGTCCACGTCAAACTGTTGAAGGATTTGAGTACATACGTTTTCTTTATTCTTCAGGATGGAGAGCATGAGGTGCTCTGTTTCCACGGTGGGACTTTTGAGCGCCTTGGCTTCCAGTACGGTCACACGGATAACTTTCTCAGCCTGGCGGGTAAGCGGCAAACTGTTGATATTCGCAATGTTCTTTCCCGTCTTGTCTTTTATAGCCAGTTCCACTTCTTTTCGCAGCTCATAAAGATCTACGTTCAAAGCTTGCAGGATCTTAACAGCCGTTCCCTCACCTTCACGAATAATGCCGAGCAGCAGGTGTTCCGTACCGATGAAATCATTCCCCAAGCGTAAAGCCTCCTCCCTGCTAAATGAAATGATCTCCTTTACTTGCGGTGAAAAATTCTGATCCATTGTAGATAATTTTTTGTTAAACCCTTACGGGGGCTTGCTTATACAATATTACCAAATAAATTTGGATTTAGTTTTTATCCTTGTACATTATTGGTTAAGATTTACTTTTGCGTTGAAGGGCCTTGTTTGTAAATATACTTACGAGAAGAAGGATGTTTTGTATGTGTGCGATACTTCAGGCAAGGATCTTTTACGGACAGGTTCCTTTCTTACTTGTCCTTTTTTTAAAATGTTAAAAAAATAACATCCAGCTATATGCAATTCAAAATTGATACCAAAGAAAAATTAGTGATTTTCCGGCTGGAAGAAACAACGCTGGATGCTAAAATGGCAGTACTGCTGGAAGAAGCGCTGGAACACCTGCAGGACCTGGAAGAGAAGAACCTTGTACTGGCGCTGGATTCCCTCGGATCTGCGGATGAGCGCGGATTGAGAGCCATTTTTACAGTATATAACCGCCAGTATGAACGCGGACTCTCTGCGGCCGTTGCCCACCTTAACACAACTTTAACCACCCGGCTTATCACTGCCTACCCCGACATGCAAAATGTAGTGCCTACCGAATCGGAAGCGATTGATATGGTGATGATGGAAGATTTCGAGCGGGAGCTGGACAAGGAGGAGGAGTAGACAATTCGTAATTGATCCATATATGTTCGCAGTAACGATCCTAGGCAATAATTCAGCCATACCTACCCCGGACAGGCACCCCACTTCCCAGGTGATCACGTATAACGAGCAGCTGATGCTCGTGGATTGCGGCGAAGGCACCCAGATGCAGCTGGCTTTTTACAAAGTGAAACGGAGCAAGATCCGGCATATCTTCATCAGCCATCTGCACGGGGATCATTATTTCGGGCTGATCGGTCTGCTGAACAGCCTCAGCCTCCTCGGCCGTACAGACCCTTTATCCATCTATGGTCCGCCCGAACTGGAGGAGATCATCCAAATGCAACTACGTACGGCCGCCACCGTTCTGCGGTTCGATATGCAGTTCCATGCCCTGCTGCCCGATAAAACTGGCCTCCTGCTCTCGGAAAGGGATATGGAAGTACATTATTTCTCTACCCGGCACCGCATCCCCTGCTATGGCTTCTCCTTTTCCATGCAGCGAAAGAAACGGAAAGTGATCCCTGAACAGGCACGTGCCTACGAAATCCCCGCCGCCTACTTCTCCCGGCTGCAGGATGGGGCCGATTATGAGCGGAAAGACGGGACCATCGTGCGCAATGACTGGGTCACCCTCCCGCCCGCAACGGCCAGGCGATACGTGTACTGCGCGGATACCATTTACGATGAAGACCTCATCCCGCACATACAGGGCGCCGATCTCGTTTACCACGAGACCACCTATCTCCACAACCTTCAGCAGCGGGCTGCCGACCGCTTCCACAGCACTTCCGTGCAGGCGGCCACCCTGGCTGATAAAGCTGGTGCCAGGCGTCTCCTGATCGGGCACTTCTCTTCCAAATACGCCGATCTTCAACCCTTCCTGGACGAAACACTCCCTATCTTCCCGCATACTGAACTGGCACTCGAAGGCACCACTTATCTTGTCTAGCTCCATTTTTAGTTATTTCTAGCTATTGCAGAAACCATTTCACGGGCATATCTTTACACATTAAATTTTATGTACCTATGACTAAAAGAGCAGCTTTGTTCCTGATGGCATCCTTATGCATTGGCCTGCGTACAACAGCACAAATCACATCATCAGACAGTACCCGGCCGGACCGGCAAACGTCCCGCAGGGACCAGCCTTACCTGAAGAACATTGTCAAAACCAATCTTTCTTCCATTCTGCTGAACAACTATAGCCTCACGTACGAGCGCCTGCTTACGCGCAAAATCTCCGCATCCCTGGGTTACCGGTACATGCCGCAGACTTTCGTCACTAAAACGGCGCTGCTCAAACCGGTGGCGGATGCGCTTGAATCCGACACGAAGGATCAGCTGGACAAACTGCAGATGAGCTGTAACGCCATCACGGCGGAGGTGCGTTTCTACACCGGGAGGAAGCCTGGGGCGAGGGGGTTCTATGCGGGGCTTTATGGCCGTTATGCGTCCTTCAGTTATGATTTCCCATATGATTTCGATATGCCTGCCGGGAAGCGGCTTGTGCCGCTGAAAGGCAAGAGCAATGGCATCGGAGGCGGGATTATCCTCGGAGTGCAATCCCTCCTGTTCAAACGCGTGATTCTCGATATTTTTATCGTCGGCGGCCACTATGGTAACCTGAACGGGAATGTGGACGGGCTTACCAACCTCAGCGATCTGACGCCTCAGCAAAAGGTCGATCTGAAGAACGATATTGAGTCGCTTATATCGATCGGAAGTAAAAAGAACATTACGGCAGATGTGCAGAATGATGGGGTGCGGGCGAAGATAGATATGCCGTTTGCAGGTATTCGCGGGGCGGGGATTACGGTTGGGGTTGCTTTCTAAGCAGGATCATCCATCTATTTACGTAAAAAAGCCGCTTCTTCGCGGCTTTTTTACGATTATCAATACTTTATAAATATTCCACAATCCGGCTTTTAGCCCTTCAAGAACAGTTTTTTGCATTTATGCGATTTGGCTGGAAAAAATAATAAATCATTTTTTTTTATCCAGTTTTCTTATAAGCTGATCAAAAAAAGGGTCCGGGAGCTTTACATTAAATTCTACTTTATAAACTTCATCTTTTAAGTGGTCCTTAAAAGTTGAGCGTAATAATACAAATAGCTCTTTTGGTGCGCCTTCATTCTTTAGATAGTCCTCAAACTGCACTTCTGTTATGCCAATAGCTGTTGCAATATCTTTATCATTCAGGATTACATTATGTTGAAGCGCATTTTCTTTTAATACTACAATTGTGTCAATAAAGGATTCATGATCGAGAGAATCCCCGTCTATCTTTTTTGTGAAGATATATCCCTTTGTGACTTTTTTTTTCATACGATCTGTTTAGCAGTAAACTATACCGACTGGCAACAGGTTGTTTATTTCCTTTGCAACGTTACATTCAATATACCATTTTTGTGCCTGTACGTTCATATTGCCTGGTAAATACGGGCCCACTTGACCAGGTATATACAACATTAACCCATCCATGCCAGCTAATGAATATCGGCGAACCTGGTAAAGGTGCTCCCCATCCAGTTAAACCAATCATGCTGGCTGTTCGAGTTGCAACTTGTCCATCAGCTGCAATATATTCTGAGATTGGCGGCACAACGTAGCCGTAAAACCCCTGCACTCCTGTAATCATTTTGGTATCCTGGTCTCTCAGTACTCTACATCCAATCTGCACATTTAAAATTGTTCCGGCCGCGCCCGCATATTCATCACCATTATAATCCACCATTGGATCAGAAAATTCTATGTAGTCCTCGTATTCTGCTCCTAATAAAGCTTTTGCTGACCCTGTAGGCCATGATCCATTTAATGTTTTACGATGGGGTAATGTATCTTTAGGTAGATCTTTTATAACCTTTTTACCGCTTTCATACACAATTGTCAATTTTCCCGTTACATAATCGGAGTTTACGGATTTTACAAAGTCGACATTTTTTAGAGTAGCCGGCTTATTTAGAGAATCAGTAAAATGTTCCTTCCTGCACGAGATGATACAGAAAATACAAAAGAGAATGAAAGCGAGTCTTTTCATACAGGGCAATTTGAAAGTTAATAACAATGTTTCAATCGCGTTGCTTAGGATGGGCAATGCTCTACATCCGTTCCCAGTCAGTTATAAAGATAGCTTATAGGTAATTTACAAATCAGGAATCTCGATTTGTTCTACGATTGTTAAATCAGTTATTTCCTGCCCTTGCTCTGTAATTCGTGTTCCAGATGATGTTTTAGGAGGTGGTATGTCTTTTACTATTTTTTTACCGCTCTCATATACGATTGTCAACTTCCCTGTTGTGTAGTCAGCATGCATAGATCTGGGGAAATCCACATTCTTTAAAGAGGAAGGAACATCAGGGGATTGAGAAACCCGCTCTTTTATGCAAGAGGAAATACAAAAAATGCTCAAAAAGGCAAAGGTAAAATTTTTCATATGAGCAATTTAACGGTTGGATTGTTACGTAGGCAGCATCTCCGCTTCTGGTTCAATGGGTCGTATATTGGGTCAAATTATCATCGTGAATAAAAGTAGTCTTTTTCATTAATTGTGAGGCAAATTTTAAATAAAATGATTAAAAGGGCACTTCATTAAAATGATTGTTATAGAGGCATAAGGTCCAAAATATCAGGAAAAAGTGCTTTAGAAAAACTCGTTTCCTGGATCAGGAATCGTATTGTTTTATTCGTTTAACAGCTATTTACTCCTTAAAAATAAAATATATTAAGTATTATATATAAAGTATCAAGCATTCCAGAAGGGAGCAAACAAACAGAAAGCATCATTGCCGGCAATGATGCTCGAATAAAAAAGGGTGTATCGACCAATACACCCTTTTCCTATAAATATATAGTTTATTAACAATCAATACTTTTTCAAATATTGCTCAATTCGTCTACCCAACCCTTCACTCACCGGCACTACAGGCAGGCGGAACGTATTCTCCACGATCCCGTTGTAATGCAGGAACGCCTTGATCCCTGCCGGGTTGTTCTCTTCAAACATCAGGTCGAATCCTTCGAGCATTTTGTAATGCAGGCGGTTGGCTTCTATGAAATCGCCATTCAGCGCCGCTTTCACCATCCCTGAAAAATCCTTTGCGAAGTAATTGGCCGCTACTGATATCACGCCATCCATACCACAGGCCAGCTGCGGCAGGGCTACGGCATCATCCCCGCTGATCACGAGGAAGTCCTTCGGTTTATCCCGCACGATCTTCATACACTGCACCATATCCCCTGACGCTTCTTTCATGGCGATGATATTGCCCACTTCATGCGCGAGGCGCAGGGTGGTTTCCGCCGTCATATTACGGCCTGTGCGACCGGGTACGTTGTAGAGGATAATGGGTTTGGGAGATGCAGCCGCAATGGCTTTATAATGCTGGAAGATGCCTTCCTGCGAGGGTTTGCTGTAGTAAGGCGCAACGCTCAGCACGGCAGCGGCTTCGTCCAGCGGGCATTTTTCCAGCCGCTTTACAACATCCTGCGTATTGTAATCACCGATCCCTACTACTACCGGCACCCGTTTGTTCACCTTTTCGAAAGTGAATCGGATAAGGTCCAGTTTCTCGTCGGAGGACAAAGTGGGGGTTTCACCGGTAGTGCCCAGTGTTACCACATAATCCACACCACCACCGATCACGTGATCGATCAGCCGCTCGAGGCTTGTCCAGTCAATCGCTTCCTGCGCAGTAAAAGGCGTTACCAGTGCTACGCCGGTGCCTCTCAGTTGTTCCTGTAACATATCAAAAATGCAAAGATGGAAATTTGGATCGTTTCCTGCAATAAAAGCGCATTAATTTATTCAGCGTTCTTCAAAAAAGCCCATATTCGAAAATTTGTCTATCCGTTGCTCAATGCGGGTATCCGGATCGATCTTTTTTAATGCTGCGAGGGCAGACTTGATCGTTTCTTTCACGATGGCCGCGGCGTCTTCGTGATTGGAGTGCGCGCCGCCCAAGGGTTCTTTGATCACGCCATCCACCAGCCCGAACTGGCTCATATATCCGGAAGTGAGCTTGAGCTCTTCCGCTGCTTTCTCCTTGAAGTTCCAGCTGCGCCAGAGGATGGTGGAGCAGTTCTCGGGAGAGATAACCGTATACCAGCTGTTTTCCAGCATAAAGATGCGATCCCCGATACCAATGCCCAAAGCTCCGCCGGATGCGCCTTCCCCGATGATGATGCAGATCACGGGCACACGAAGCTTCACCATTTCGAAAAGATTACGTGCGATGGCTTCACCCTGGCCGCGCTCTTCCGCTTCCAGACCGGGATAAGCACCGGGTGTATCGATGAGCGTAACGATGGGTTTGTTGAACCGTTCTGCGAGCTTCATGAGCCGGAGCGCTTTCCGGTAACCTTCCGGATTGGCCATCCCGAAGTTGCGTATCTGCCGCATCTTGGTGTTGATCCCTTTCTGCTGCCCGATGAACATGATGGTTTCTCCATCCAGCTCCGCAAATCCGCCTACCATCGCCTTGTCATCCTTCACATTCCTGTCCCCATGTAATTCCACGAAGTTGGTGGTCATGCGTTCGATATATTCCAGTGTATACGGACGGTCAGGATGACGGCTCAGTTGTACTTTCTGCCAGCTGGAGAGATTGTTATAGACCTGTTGTTTTGTGTCATTGATTTTTTGTTCGTACTCTTTTGCGGTGGCGGAAACATCCACCCCGGACTTTTCACCGTTCTCCTTCAGCTTTTCCAATTGTTCGTACAGATCCGCAATCGGTTTTTCAAAATCCAGAAATTGCATAAACAGTTTTAAAAAGGTTAAAGTACACTCTCATAAAGATAGTAAACCCTGTCTACCGACCCAAAGGGGCAATTAAAGGCACAGGGGGTGCAAAGCTAGTGTTTTTTCATCTGAAAAACCTATCCAGGTTTTCCGCCCAGTTTTCGTATATCTTTCCTGAGGGATGCAGCTGGTCTTCCACCACGTTTTCGGGAAGGCCGCCGGTTTGCCGGTAGTGCGGGGTGATATCAAGGTAATGGAATCCTTTCTGTTCGCTTATCCTGCGGTTGATGGCATTATGCCGGTCGATGGCAGCGGCGATCTCCGCTGCATTCCTGTCGCCGGCAAAAGGCGTTACGCCCCAATCCGGAATACTGATAACGATGATCCTGTCGATCAGACCTTCCGTAAGCGTGAGCGCTTTATCAGCCAGCCATTCGAAGGTGCTTTCGTATCCGTCTTCCTCCATGCCACGATACTGATTGTTCACACCGATGAGGAGGCTCACGTAATCGTATACGGGCAACAAAGTCGTTCTTTCCAGCTGCGCGATCAGCTCGTGGCTCGTCCAGGCCGTTCTGGCAATGATCTCCGGCGCCTGGAACGCCATTCCTCTTGCACGCAGGCGTTGCAGGGTTTGATAGGGATAGCTTTCATACAGGGGCACACCTTCACCAACGGTGTAGGAATCTCCCAATGCCAGCCAGTTTTTGGGTGTTTGCTGCATCGTCAGAAATTTTTCAGGACTTCATAAAAGCGATATACATCTGAGAATGAACAGTAGAGCGGCGCAGGTGCGAGACGTATCACTCCGGGCTCCCTGTAATCGCAGATAATGCCCTGTTCCATCATTTTTGCGTGGATGTTTTTCCCGTTTTCCGGGAAGAAAAGTGAAAGCTGCGCGCCCCTTTGCTGCGGATCTCCGGGCGTGATCACCTCGAACGGCAGCCGGAGCTGCTGTAACAGGGATTCGAGGTAACCGGTAAGTTGCACGCTTTTCTGCCGCAAAGTAGTGATGCCCGCTTCTTCAAACAACACCAGCGAAGCTTTCAGCGCGGCCATGTTGAACACCTGCGCAGTGCTGATCTGCCAGCCTGCCGCGCCTTTCCGGGGAATAAACCCTTTCTCCATTTTGAAGCGGGTTTTCTCATCATTTCCCCACCAGCCGGCCAGGCGTGGAACAGCGGCGTCGTTACCGAAACGCTCGTGCACATAGAACCCTCCCACCGCACCGGGTCCGCCATTCAGGTATTTGTAGGAACACCATACGGCAAAATCCACGTTCCAGTCGTGGAGCTTTACCGGTATGTTCCCCGCCACATGTGCGAGGTCCCAGCCCGCATAAGCACCTGCTTCGTGCGCGGCTGCCGTGATAGCGGGCATATCGTAGAACTGGCCGGTATAATAATTGATCCCGCCCATCAACACGAGGGCGAGCGAATCCCGGTAGTGGTGGATGGTTTCCAGTATGGTGGCAGTTTCCAGGAGTTTTTCTCCGGATCGGGGATGTATTTCGATAATGGCATCATCCGGGTTCAGGCCGTGGAGCTTCACGACGGTTTCCAGGGCGTATTGGTCCGAGGGGAAAGCACCGGCCTCCATGATGATGCGGAAACGTTGTTTGTCGGGACGATAGAAACTTTGCAATGCGAGATGCAGGTTCACGGTGAGTGTATTCATGACCGTTACTTCTTCCTCCCGGCAGCCCATAATAGCAGAGAGCGGTTTGCAGAAATTGTATTGATAGTAGAGCCAGGGATCCCTCGCCCTGAAATACCCTTCCACCGCCATCGTCTGCCAGTCCTCCAGCTCCTGTTGTATCGCGGCGGGTGTGCTTTTGGTTTGCAGGCCGAGGGAATTGCCGCAAAAATAAATGCCGTCTTTCCCCTGATGCTGTGGGAAATAAAACTGCTCCTTGAACCGGGCCAGCGGATCGGCCGCATCCATGCTACGGGCATAGTACGCCGATGCTTTTTCAAGTGTTTCCATAGGAGCAATTTAAGATTTATGCGGATCAGGGCAAAAAATGCTATAGGGGTTACTGCATCTTTCCGTCAACTCATAAAAAAATCCCCCGGCCGCTTGCGTCTGCAGCCAGGGGAATCAACTCAACTCAACAGCTCTTAGCATCAGATCTTGGGTTCCCAGCCTTTTTCGTAGGTACGGCTCCACAATTTAGCCGCATCCACATCGCCGAGTATATGACCATTCCTGGGGTCGATCTTCAGATCGCGGCCTACGCGCCAGGAGATATTACCCAGCTGCATTGCCACTACGCTCTTGTGCCCGAGTTCCACGTCGCAGTTCGGGCGGCGGTTATTACGGATGGCATCCAGGAAGTCCGCCACGTGCAGGTTGTCCAGACCGAGGCTTGGGCTGGCGGTATTGCGGCCGTCCAGTTCGCTTTCCTGGGTGAGGGATTTCACATCTTTCACAAGCTTACCCTGGAGGTCGTATACCTTGTAGTTGTCGCCACCGGTATCCAGACTTCCTTTCTCGCCGTAGAAGATCACACCGCGGTCCGCACCTTCGATCTTACGACCGTTGGAGCTTCTGTTCTCCCACATGAGGGAAACGCGGCCGGGATAATCCATCGTCACGATCTGCGTGTCTGGTGTTTGCCAGTCGTCCTGGAACTGATAACGCCCCCCTACGGAGCTTACGCGGGTGGGGAAATCCACACCCAGGCCCCAGCGGGCTACGTCCACTTCGTGTGTACCGTTATTGAGCGCTTCACCGGTGCCCCAATGCCAGAACCAGTGCCAGTTGTAGTGGATCAGGCCATCTTTGTAGGGAACACGCGGAGCGGGGCCCTGCCAAAGATCATAATCCAGCCAGTCGGGCACCGTACCCGGTTTCAGAACATTGGATTTACGGGTATTGGTATACCAGGCTTTCGCGAAATACACACGACCGATAATACCGTTGTGCAATTCTTTGATACCCTGTGTAAGTACCGGTGCAGAACGGCGCTGGGCGCCCATTTGCACAACGCGATTATATTTCCTTGCGGCGGCTACGGCCATTTCCCCTTCTTTGGGGTTGTGGCTCAGCGGTTTCTCCACATACACGTGCTTGCCTGCCTGGCAGCCCATGATAGTGAGTGGTGCGTGCCAGTGGTCCGGTGTGGCAGTGTAGAAAGCATCGATGGATTTATCTGCGAGCACTTTACGCAGATCTTTCTCCGACTTCGGTGTGCTGGATTGACCGGCATCCATTACGGCCTTGATGGCTTTAGGGATCGCGCGGCTGTCCACATCACAGATAGTGGCTACTTCTGTGTCTTTCTGTTTCGCGAATGTGCCGGACATGCTGTGTCCACGGCCATTCACACCGATAGTAGCCACGCGGATCAGGTTATTGGCCCCGATGATCCTCCGGTAGCTTTTTGCGTCCCATGCGAGGGCAGACCCGCCTATAGCAACTCCTGCGGAGCTGAGCGCGATCTTTTTGATAAAGTCTCTTCTCTTTTCCATGCGCTGATGCGAATTGAATGGTTTATTATAATGTTTTGATCTTGATGTTTCTGAAAGATACTTCTCCACCATGATCCTGCAAGAGGATGTGGCCTTTCTCCACGGTACCGAAAGCCGGCTCGGCTTTAGCAAACTTGCTCTTTGCTACGGCAGCAGTGTAAGCCTGATCGCCCCGGGTGAATTCGAGGATCTTCTTCCCGTTCAGCCAGTGTTCCACTTTCTTTCCTTTGGACACGATACGAACTGTGTTCCATTGGCCCGGAGGGTTGGTTTTCTTTGCATCGTCATTCGGCGGCATCACATCATAAAATGAACCGGTACGGTGATTTTCCAGCTTATTGTCTTCTGCCAGCGCATCGTCCAGTATCTGGTACTCCATGCCCAGGTTCCCGCCTTTCTCATACTTCGTGAAAAAATATTTGATCCCGCTGTTGCAGCCCGGCGTGATGTTATAATCGATGGAGAAATCGAAATCGGAATATTCACCGGCTGTGATAATGTCTCCGCCTTTGGCACCTTTCTTCACCGTGAGAATACCGTCTTTCACTTCCCATCCGGCGGGCACCGGTTTGCCGCCTGTGGTAGTCCAGCCATTGGTGCTGGTACCGTCAAAAAGAAGCGTCCACCCCTGCTTTTTTTCCTTGGACGACAGTGTGTTCAGCTTTTGGGAGAACCCTGCGGCAGGTAATATGACGCAGGCCGCCAGGAAACAGAAAACTTTCTTCATGTCTTGCTCTGATTTGAATTTTTATGACTGTTTTTAAAAGATATGCCAGTGCTCAGGGGGTGACTTTAATGATGAAATTCCGGGCTGTTACCCTGTTATCGTTATCTGTTGCCACGATCTTAACAGTCGTTTCCGCGGTGATCTTGTCCCATGCGGCAACAAGATTGAAAACGTTCGGCGTTAAGCGGAGATCGTTATAAGTGGTCACCAGGTCTTCTTTTCCGCCGGCGATCCTGTACAATTTTATTTCTTTCAACTTCATCGGCGCGCTTATGCGGGCTTTTACCGTCCACTGCGTAACGCCGGCAGCCAGGGTCGTCTGTTTAAAGTCTGCGTTCTCCACTTTATCCTTCTCATAATATAGTACTTCCGGCACAAATTTGGCGTAAAAATCATACTTTTCACAGCTACTCAATCCAACCAGGGCGCACACGAGCAATACAAACATCTTTCTCATATAAAAAACCGGTTAAGTTAATGAATTATTTTACCATTTCGGCCTTTACCAGCCGGGATTCTGCTGCATATTCTTGTTATTGTTCACCTCGGATTGCGGCAGCGGCAGCAGATTGTGTTTCGATTCAAATACCCTTCTTTCCCACACTTTGATCTTATATTCAAAGGCGCCGTTCGTTTTCTTGAGCACATCGTGCTCATACACCACTTTCTGCGTTTTCTCCCCGATCAGCCAGCGACGGATGTCGAAGAAACGATGCTCTTCAAAGGCCAGTTCGATCCTGCGCTCATTACGGATGAATTTGCGCAGCTGTTTCTGGTCATTCACATTCCAGCCGTTCTTGGTAAAAGTTGCCTGCACACCGGGCATATCCGCCCGTGCTCTGATCTGATCAAGCACCTGGATGGCTTCCGTGCGGGACGCCCCGTCAGGCAGGAACTCGTTGATCGCTTCCGCATAGTTCAGCAGCATTTCCACAAAGCGGTAAAGCGGGAAGTTGTGATTGGTTTGGCCGGTTACGCCGTTGCTGAGAGAGATGTTCTTCGGGTCCATGAACTTGCGGAGGAAAAGCCCGGTATGTGCGTATCCGTTCAGGAATTCCTGGCCCGTGGAGCCATCCTCTGCCCTCCAGGGACTAAACACAACGTTGCTGAACATGGCGCCGTTGTACCAGAGCGAATGATAAAAACGGGAATCCCTGTTGATGTACGGTTTCTGCGGATCAAACCCTGACAAGGGGTTCACCACAAACTGACCGTTTCCATCCAGCAGCGGTACACCGTAATCATCTGTCTGGTACACCGGTACACCATCTTTTGTTTCGAAACAGGCGGCATAGTTATAAGTAGGAAGTGTGTAGGAAGCATCGCCGGCTTTCTGCATGGCGCCCGGCAGCTGCCATTTATCCAGTTCATTGGTCATGTTCTTCTTGCCGTAGCAGAGCATCATCTCATCGCTCTTGCGGAGGATGAACACGTAATACCAGCCCATGGCTTTGCCGGAGCCGGGGTAAGAGTTCTTAACGCCGAAGAAATTATCCGGCTCTGTTTTAACATAGAGACTGTAAACGGGCGCGCCTACTTCGTCTTTATGATCGATCACACTTTTAGCCGCATCCGCCGCTTCTTTCCAGCGGTTGGCGTCATAGTTGCCCCATGACCAGGGGCTCAGCGGACCGGAGGTGGTACCATTGAACAACGGGCTGGCCAGATGCAGCAGCAGGCGCGCTTTGATAGCTTTGGCAATACCGCTTGTAACACGCATGTAATCGATACCGGTTTCACGGGCCGGCAGGTGAGCGGCGGCAGTGTCGCATTCCGCAAGGATGAACTTTTTTATCTCATCCAGGTTGGCGCGTTTGGAGTAGAGCTCCGGAGAATTGCGTTCCAGTACTTTGGTGATGATGGGCACACCGCCATACCAGCGAACCAGTTCTGCGTAATAATAAGCCCTGAGGCACACCGCTTCGTATTTCATCCGTGTGCGGATATCTTCCGAGCTCATATATTGTTCCGGGTCCAGCGGCACATTGTCGATCTTGCTGATGAAGAGGTTACAGGCGCGGATAGCCGCGTAGTAATCTGCCCAGCGTTTGAACTTGTCCGGCATGCTGGTGGGATTGTAAGCGCCTACATGCACGGTGTTCACCCATCCCCACCAGGGGCGGGATTCGCCGTCGTCGGTGGCGGCATCCAGGTAAACGTTGTTATCCCAGCCGTAAGGGATCCTGCGGTAAATATCCGTCAGGAACTCCTTGGTATATTTTGCACTGGAGAATACCCTTTCCTCCGTCAGATCGCCTGACTCCGCTTTATCCAGCAGACCGGCGCCATCTTTCTGGCAGGCCAGCAGCGTTGCGGCGGAGAGAACGGTAAGTATGTATTTCAAGCTCTTCATGATAAATCGTTTTAAGAAAAAATTACAAGGTTACCCTTACACCAATGTTCCAGGTCCGTAACTGTGGATAGGAGTTGCCAACCTCGCTGCCTGATTCAGGATCCCAGTTCAGCATACGATCCCAGGTGAGCAGGTTGGTACCGTTCACGAACAGTTTTGTGCTGGAGATCTTTGTTCTGGATAAGAGGGATTTAGGCAGATTATACGCAAGCTCCACATTCTTCAGCCTTATGTAATTCCGGGAGTAGAGCCAGTAAGTGGATTTCTGGTGGTTGTTAGGATTCTCTGCATTGTGCAGGCGAGGATATGTGGCATTTGTCCAGGAAGAGGGATCATCCGGATTGTACCTGCCCAGGTGATGTTGCATCACTTTACCCAGTGCAAAGAATTCCCAAACGGCATCTTCTTTGAAATACATATCCGCTCCACCGGCCCCTTGCCAGAGCACCGCGAGATCAAAGTTCCTGTAGCTGCCGCCCATGCTGATACCATAGATGAACTCCGGTACTTTTCCTTTACCGATAGCACCTACATCATAGCTGTCGATAATGCCGTCGCCATTAAGGTCCTTATACTTGATATCACCGGGATATACCACCCCAAAGGAAGGCATTGGGATACCTTTTTTCAGGATGGGGAAGCCGCCTTCGAGTTTCAGGCTGCCATCAGTTTCTGTTTCAAAATCACCTACCTGGTAGAGGCGTTCAGCGGTAAGACCGAAGTGCTGGCCAATCTGTTTTCCTTCTATTTTCTGCCAGGGATAGCGTTTGCCTTCTTCATCTATTTTCTCGATCACGTTACGGGCGAAAGTAAAGTTCCCTTTCACGAAGTAACTCACGGCACCTATTTTATCGCTATAGCCCAGTTCAAAGTCGATTCCTTTGTTGGTTACGCGGCCGAGGTTCTCCGGCGGAAGCCCCTGACCGTCTTTTCTCGTGGTTCCCTGCGGATTGTTCATCCCGAAGAGCAGCGGCACGGAATAAGGGATGGCAAGGATATCGCGGCGTTTTTCGTAGAAAACATCTACGGTAGCTGTGAACTTGTTATGCAGCATCCGCAGGTCAAAACCGATGTTTGCCTTCTTGGCACGCTCCCAGGTTACGTTGCTGTTACCCGGCTGCCCTTCTATCAACCCGCGCTCGGAGTAGGCGTTCTCACCCCAGATGTATTTCCATCCGTCTTCATCAGGTGCGTAATTATAGGTTTGCTGGTACAAATAATCGAAGTTCCCGATCTTGTCGTTCCCGATCTCGCCGTAAGAACCTCTCAGTTTGAAGTAGTCGATGAACTTGATATTGCTCTTCCAGAAAGGTTCCTCTGAAGGTACCCAGCCCAGTGAAACCGCCGGGAAGAAACCGAAACGGCGATTGGCCTGGAATTGTTTGGAACCGTTGTAGCCGGCATTCACTTCAAGCAGGTATTTCTGTTTGTAAGCATAGGTGGCGCGGCCTACCCAGCCAAGATACCCGGTAGGAATACTTCCACCATCGAAGAACTGGCTCTGCTGATACAACACCATACCGGTAACGGCATGATCGCCGAAGGTACGGTTGTAATTGAGGGCTCCCTCGAAAGAGATTCTTCTTCTACCCGGACCTTTACCGGTTGAAATGGAAAGGTCTGTAACGGATTTATTCAGGATATAGTTACCGAAACGGGTGTATTCCCACAGCTCCGGCTTCTCCGAAATATCTCTCCTCGATTCATAGTTACTGTTAAACCCGATGAGAGAACGGAAAGAAAGGCCTTCCACCAGTTTGGAAAGGTTCTGATTGATCGTGAAAGCGCCTTCCAGCACATTGGTATTACGGTTGCGGTTACCGAACTGGGAAAGCAAAGCGTAAGGAGCCAGGCGGGTTTCATCAGAACGTCCGCCCATGCTGCCGTCAGGATTGATATAAGGCGCAAAGTTCGGTGGCAGCCTGCGTATCTTGTCGAACAGGTCATCCCCGAAGTTCGGTTGCTTCCGCACTTCCAGTCTGCCGGTGAGGTCCACACCAATTTTCAGGCTGGGCGTCACGGTGAAATCGAGGTTAGAGCGGAAATTATACCTTTCATAGTTGGAGTTGGTCTCATATTTGGAATTCGGGAAATTCCTGTACAGACCTTCCTGGTGCAGATGGCTGGCAGAGATGAAATACGCCATGATATCATTGCCTCCTCTTATGTTGATGTTGGTATTTTGCTGCCAGGAATATTTTCGCACAAAGTCTTTATACAGATCGTTGTCCGGATGTGTATACGGAGAATCGCCCAGTTTGTAATGTTCCAGATCGCTGTTTGTATACTCCAGCGGCATGCCGTCATTCTTCAATGCTTCATTCCTGAGTCTGGCATAATCATAGGAGCCCAGGTATTTAGGCGTACGGATCGCCTCCTGAATGGCTGCCTGCGTGGCAATGCTCAGTACCGGTCTTCCTTTTTTACCGCGTTTGGTGGTGATCAGGATCACGCCATTCGCACCGCGCACCCCGTACACTGCAGTAGCAGAGGCATCTTTCAGTACGGAAAAGGTTTCAATATCCACCGGATCGATCTGCCGCCATTCCCGTTCAATACCATCCACTAATACCAGTGGTGCAGTGGTGTTGGTGGTGGCCATCCCGCGCACATAGATCTCCGCGTTGTCAGAACCCGGTTTACCGGCGCCCATGATGGTAATTACACCGGAAACACGGCCAGCAATGGCATTCGTGAGGTTTGGTGTGGAAGACTGTTGTAATTCTTCTGATTTCACCTGAGAGATCGCACCCACCACGCTGGCTTTCTTCTGTGTACCATAACCCACTACCACCAGGTCACCAAGTTTTGTAGCGTCCGGATTCAGTGTGATCTTCACTGTACTGCCTTTTACGGTCACCTCCTGGGAGATGTAGCCGATGTAAGATACAACGAGCGTGCTGTTGGATTTGATCAGCGTGATCTTGAACTCCCCTTTGGAATCCGCAATTGCGCGATTGGTGGTTCCTTTTTCAACAACGTTCGCGCCAATCATTCCATCACCGTTGGCATCTACGATCCTGCCCGTTATTTGCCGGCCTGCGGTGGCCACTCCCACTCCCTGGGCAAACACCTGCGGTAAGGCCAGGAAGAGTGATAGTATAATTGTTAATATTTTTTTCATCCTTTTTCGATTTTATTAGGTGAACCGATGCTTTACTGGCCCCAGCCCGGGTTCTGTTTCATTTTGGGATTTCTGATCAGTTCCGTTTCAGGGATCGGGAAGAAGTAATGTTTGGTCTCAAACACTTTGTTCTCCACGTTCACGGTCGGATCATAGGTGAAGGTCCCGTTCGTCTGTTTCGTGATCACACAACCGCGGATAAACTTCGGCAGCTGTTCGATGATCATCCAGCGACGTACGTCGTAGTAACGATGATCTTCAAATGCCAGCTCAATGCGGCGCTCGTTGCGGATCAGTTCTCGGAGGTTTGCCTGGTTCAGCGGAATACCTCTTTTGGTAAAGCTCGCCTGTACGCCTGGCATACCAGCCCTTGCCCTTACCAGGTCAATCGCCTGTACCGGAGTGAGCGCATTGGTAGCGCCCGGTACTACGTAACCTGGACCACCAAACTCGTTCCCCGCTTCAGCCAGGTTGAGCAACACTTCCGCATAACGGAAATAAGCCCAGTTATGATAAGCAGAACCGGATCCCTGTACCGGGTTCACATTCGCATAGTCCAGGAACTTCATCAGGTAGTAGGATGTTTCTGTTTTTGCCAGTCCCTGTGCATTCACGCCACCGGTATAGGTTTGGAAAGTATAGTTAGATGAGTTGGCAAACTTTGCATATTTCGCACCGTTGTAGATGATGGAAGCATAGAACCGGGGATCCCTCTTCAGATAAGGATCTTTGGCCTGCGCAGCATTGCTCCAGCTGAAAGCGGTACCATCGTCCATTTCATAAGCATCTACCAGGTCCTGGGAGGGACAGGTACCGCCTTTGGCGTTGGTGAAACCGGCAGGGAAGTTATCGTTCTCCGTATCGCGGTTGGGTGTTCTCAGGCGGGCAAAGATGAATTCGCGGTTGCTGTTACCGGCGCCCCAGGCGTAAAACAATTCCTGGTAATTTTTCTGACCGGTGGGAGCAGAAGTTGCGGTGTACAACCGGTACCATCCCAGATCCACCACATCCTGCGCGGCTTTGGCGGCAACCTGCCAGCGGTTAATATCCGCATTCCCGTAGGAGACAAGCGAGTCAGCTACGCGGTTATAAAGCGGGCTGGCAGCATAAAGCAGGGCTTTTGATTTCAGCGCCATACAGGAACCGCGGTCAGCGCGCCCTACTTCACTTGGTTCGGAATAGGGGTCTGCCGGTAGCAGGAGGATGGCACTGTCACAGGATTTCACAATAAAGTCTATCACCTGTCTCACAGAATTCCTGGGGATCTGTACGTTATCAGATGCTTCGAAGGCTTTATCCACGATCGGGATACCGCCCCATTTCTGGAAAAGGAACCAGTGTTGCATAGCCCGGATGAACATGGCCTCTCCCCGCAGTCTCTTTTTGAACCGGTCGGTCACAGAATTAGGCAGCATGTAGAGATTCTTCAGCGCCGTATTGGCTTTCCTGTTCCCGTGATAGCCACCCCATTTCAGCCAGGAGCCGATATTACCAGCCCCGTCGTCTGACCGGTAAAAACGCATGTTGGAGGGGTTCCAGTTGCCCGCGCTCATGCGCTGCGGTGCGGAAGGCGACGTTTTGTTGGTAGAGATATGCATCGCTTCGTCGCAGGCGGAAGCCAGCATGGCGTTCCCATCCATCCAGTTGTAGCTGTTGGATACGTCCGCCGGCATTTCCGTATATGCGTTATTGATAAAGAATTCTGCGCGGGCTGAATCACTAAAAACATCCGCAGCGGACTTGAATTCCACCGGTACCACGTACAGGGGTCGTTTGCAACTGCATATCACCCCGGCTGCCACGGCAGTCACTGAAAATATAACTGCCAGTCTTTTTTTCATTGATTTCATTGCGAGTGAGTTTAGAAGGTTACGTTTACGCCTCCGTTGATAATACGTTGTATGGGATATACCACATAGTGGCTGGACCGTGCTTCCACATCCATCAGGCTGGTGGAAGACCAGGTAAAGAGATTATAGCCATTGAGGTATAACCGGATCTTTTCCATTCTTAAACGGGAAAGCAGATGCTTTGGCAACGTATACCCGATCTCGATCGATTTCAGGCGTACGAATGCGCCATCTGTGAGCCAGTAAGTGGAAGTGCGCTGGTTGTTCACTTTATTCGCGAGGGAAAGCCGCGGATAAGTAGCGGTTGCCCAGGTTTTATCATCGTTCGGATTGAAACGGCCCAGGTGATGATCACGTACCGTACCATTATCGTGGAATTCCCATACAGCTTCCCCTGTCATAGTCTGCTTGGACCCACTCATGCCGGTGAACAGCATATTGAAGTCAAATCCTGCATATTTCAATCCAAGACCGCCGCCATAGTTCAGGGTGGGCTTGCCTTCGCCGAGATACGTTACATCATATGCATCGATCTGGTTATCGCCATTCTGATCTTTATATTTGATATCGCCGGGCTTTACAACACCGAAGGTTTGCTTCGGGCTGGCGTCAATTTCTGCCTGATTCTGGAAAAGGCCCAGCGCCTCCAGTCCGAAGATCGCATCCAGTGAACGGCCGGTCCGCATCATGTAAGGATACCGCGGTTTCTCCTCTCCCTGCTGAATGATGGTGTTCTTGTCCTGCGCCACCATGCCGGTGATAGAGAACTCAACTTTCCCGATCTTGTCCGTATATCCGAGCGATGCTTCAAATCCTTTGTTCTCCACTACTCCAATGGGGAAGTTCGGGAAACGGATACCCATGATATAAGGCAGGAAAGGCTGGATCATGATATCCTTGTTGTTCTCTTTGAAATAATCGAACGTAAGGTTGATCTTGTTTTTGAAGAGCGTTGCATCCAGACCCACATTCGTTTTCCTGACTTTTTCCCAGGTCACATTGTCGATCGCAAATGCTTTTTCGTTCCAACCGGTATAGCCGAGAGATGTATAACCGAAGTTCACACCACCGGAAGAGGCGTATTGCTGGTACCAGAGGAAATATCCGCCCAGGTCGTCATTCCCTGCAACGCCGTAAGATCCGCGAAGCTTGAGGAAGTTCACCCATTTGTTGTTCTTGAGGAAATTCTCTTCTGTGAGTATCCATCCGGCGGATACTGCAGGGAAGAAACCAAATTTCTGACTCGCGATCAATTGCTCGGAACCCTGATAACCGAAATTAAACTCGGCCAGGTAACGTTTGTTATAAGCATAAGATACGCGGCCATTGGCACCGAGGTAAGCCCGGGGAATATTCCCGTTGTCTTCATCAGCGATAATACGTTCTGCAGTAGCCACATAAGCGGTCACGGAATGACGGCCAAAATCCCGCTGATAATTCAGGGAGAGATCTGTATTGAATATCCGCTTGGTAGTAGGATAGCTTACGCTGGAAGACATTTGCGTGTTGGAGCCTGTTTCCACGTATTTGATAGAGCCGTTCGGAAGGTATTCCACATTTCCGTTCGGCTGGCGCAGATCATACACTTTGAAGTTTTTGCTGCGGTCTGTGTTCTGATCGTACCAGCTGTCAAAGGAAACGCTTCCTGCAATGGAAAGCCCTTTGGTAATGAAGTCCAGCTCATGCTTCGCTTTCAGCGTAGCATACATACTGCGTACATAATACAGGGAATATCCCTGGTTATTGAGGAGCCCGTACGGGTTATCCTTATAGTCTTTTGTTCCACCGAGCTGACCATCCGGCGTGAATTCCGGGAAAGCGTTCGGAGGTGTTTTATATAAAGAGCGGAACAGGCGGAGCGCCGCGTCCGATCTGGAACCCGGATAGGTTCTCTGCTCCTGCCGGCCACCGATGTCCAGCAAAACAGACAAACGCTTGTTCACCGTGATATCCACGTTGGAACGCAGGGTGAACATGTTAAAATCTTCATTCGTGTTATAGGTATTGGCACCCTTGTCCACTTTATACAAACCACTGTTACGTGTGTACCCGGCAGAAACGAAGTAGCGGGCGAACTTGTTACCGCCTTCCACATTCAGGCTGTAGCGTTGTTGCCAGGTAGAACGGTTCACATACTTGTCGTACCAGTTGATATTCGGATAGAGATACGGATCGAGTTTATCTTCATAGATCCCGCGGCTCGCCTTTTCATATTTATCCAGATCCGCTGCGGAGTACCTTGGTGCAGCGCCATCGTTCGTCAATGCTTCATTATAAAGCAAAGCATACTGATAGGAGTTCAGCAGTTTAGGCGTAGTGGTAGGCGCTTTCACCCCGGCGCGTGCGTTCAGGGATACCTTGATTTTTCCTACCTGTCCGCGTTTGGTGGTAACGAGAATGATCCCGTTGCCGCCGCGAAGCCCGTATTGCGCGGTAGCCGCGGCATCTTTCAATACAGTGATCGTTTCAATTTCGTTAGGATCGAGGAAGTCCATACTCCGCTCAAATCCATCCACCAGCACTACAGGTGCATTTGAGTTGAGCGAACGCTTTCCACGTACCCAGATGGAAGCGCTTTCATCTCCCGGTTCGCCGTTCTGCTGCATGGCCAGCAGGCCCGGCAGGAGTCCTTGCATTTTGTTGCGGTTGTTGATGATGGGATTGTTTTCGATACTGGCGCCGGTGATCTGGGAGAAGGCACCGGTTACAAACTGCCTGCGCTGGCGGCCGTTGAAAACATTGATATAATCCGCTGCATCTGTCACCGTTACTGTTACTGTAGTGTCTTCCGGCTCAGGACTGACCTTCTTCTGGCCGAAAGCAGCGATTCCCGGCACGCCTATGCTCAGGTAAAGGATCGCTGCGAGCGTCTTCCTTCGGCTAAATCGATATAGCAGGAAGAGCTGTTTTTTTGTAAATTTTTTCATACGCAGAAAAATTCTTTTTTAAGTCAAAATCAGTTTCGACCGGTGCAAAAAACACCCGTCTTGTGTAGTCACACAAGGCATCCTTGTCTTGTCAAGGCAAAAAACATCTTTTCCCTCCTGTTTCAGGAAGGAAAATGCCGGGCAGATATCGCCGTTCAGGAAATACTACCGGAGATCAGGCATAAAAAGGGAATAATCATCCGCATTCATGTTGTTCTGTTTTAAAGATTGACGTGGAAATCTTCGTTTTGGTTGTTGTAGAATGTATACATAACGATCCTAACGCTAACTTATAATAAAGAATCGGGTTTTTCAGCAATCGATTGAAATTTTTTACGGAAACGTTTCCGTTATTTGCATACTGAAATTGGAGATGATCATTAAAAATCGTACTTTTTAAGGCAGACTGAGGGAGTTTTGACATGAACAAGATCAATATCAAGTATCTCGCAAAGGAGCTGAACCTGTCTATTTCCACGGTATCACGGGCACTAAGCGACAGTTACGAGATAAGTGCCGAAACCAAGGCGAAGGTGTTCGCACTGGCCAGGCAATTGAATTACCAGCCCAATCCGAATGCGAGTGGTTTAAGGGGGCAAAAAACGAAAACAATTGCCATCGTCATTCCTGAGATAGTGAACGACTTCTTTTCGCTGGTGATCAGCGGGATTGAAAAGATCACGCAGGAAAAGGGCTATTACATGCTTGTGTACATTACCCATGAGGATCACAGCATGGAAGTGTCCTTTATTAATTCCCTGGTGAAAGGCCGGGTAGACGGGATATTATTATCGAGATCCAGCGAGCAGGACGATTACAGTCATTTACTGGAACTGAACGATAAGGGCATCCCCCTCGTATTCTTCGACCGGGTGTGCGAAACGATGGATAACGTGAAGGTGACCACGGATAATTACGAAAGCAGCGTTACCGCCACACAGCACCTGCTGGCGGCAGGCTGCAGGAAGATCGCCTATCTGCAGGCGCCCCGGAACATTTCCATCGGGCAGCTCCGGATGAACGGGTACCTCGACGCCCTGAAGGATTCCCCCGGGAAGCAGCCCCCTCTGGTGCTGGAATGCACCAACGATCATGATGAAAACTCTATGCGCATCAAAAAAATGCTGGCCACCGAGAAGCCGGACGGTATTTTTGCTTCCATAGAAAAACTGGCCGTGATCTGCTACAGCGTGTGCGAGCAATTAAAGCTGCGCATCCCGGAAGATGTAAAGATCATCAGTTTCTCCAACCTGCAAACGGCCTCCCTGCTGAACCCATCGCTCACTACTATCACCCAGCCGGCTTTTGACATCGGGGTAACGGCTGCCCGGGAGCTGTTCAAACGGATCGAAAAAAAGAGCACCGGCGGAACTGCAGAGCATGTTGTACTGAAATCCCTGCTGGTGAAGCGGAAGTCCACTTCCACCCGGTGAGTTGTCGCCATGACAAGTAAAAGCCCTCCGCTACCATGAGAAAAATGAGATCCTAACCCCGGCAACTCCTGCAAACACTATATTTGTGCCATCATGGAAAAAATGCCGGCTTTCCGGAGAACGAGGATCGCCCCCACTCCCAGTGGTTTCCTGCATCCGGGCAACATACTGTCCTTCGCTGTCACCGCAACGCTGGCAAGGCGCACAGGCGCTGCTATCCTGCTACGGATCGATGATATGGACCAGGAGCGGGTGGAGCCCGCTTATTTACAGGATATATTTGATACACTACATTTCCTGAACATCCCCTGGGATGAGGGCCCTGCAAACATCACCTCATTTGAACGGGAATATTCGCAGCTGCACCGGATGCCGCAGTACCGGGCCATCCTTCAGCAACTACAGACGGGTGGCCATGTATTTGCCTGTGAATGCTCCCGGGCACAGATCGCCCGGGGCGGAGGGAACGGCGTGTATCCGGGGACGTGTGCGGGCAAGGGCATCCCACTGGATCGTGAAAATGTTAGCTGGCGGCTGTTTACAGACGCCTCCCGGGAACTATCCGTTCGAACGCCGGGCGGCAATTTTACAAAAGCCTTCCTTCCGCCGGAAATGCAAATGTTCATAGTGCGGAAAAAAGACGGTTTTCCCGCCTACCAGCTTTCCTCCGTAGCAGACGACCTGTATTTTGATGTGGACCTGATCGTGCGGGGCGCCGATCTCTGGCCCTCCACACTGGCCCAGCTTTATTTGTCTACCCTGCTGGAAAAGAACCCCTTCCCCCAAACCACCTTCCATCATCACACGCTCCTCGCACAGAACGGTGCGAAGCTCTCCAAAACCGCCGGGGACATTTCCATACGCTACCTGCGGCAGGCAGGGAAGCGGCCGGAAGATATCTACAGCATCATCGGTACGATGCTGGGGTACGAAGAGCCGGTGCGGGATTGTTGGGGCCTGGGGGAGAGGGCGTTGCTTACCTTGCCGTGAGAAAATGTTGTAATTTCAGGCAGAATAAAGCCGGCCCCTTATGCCCTTACTTTTTGGAATGCCCGATACTTCCCTGCAACCTTATATAAATACTTATGTGCTGTACGACCAGGAGGAAGCGACCACAGTGCAGAATGTTACGGTAACGGGGTACCAGTTCCTATGGTCTGTGTTACAGGGTGAGCTAGTAGTGAACCATCCGGTCAAGGGGGTTTTCAATATCCCGCCCATCGCCATGATGGGACATTTCACTAATGCCTGTACCGTGCAACAGGTTTTCCCCTGCAGGGTAGCTGCCATCAGCTTCAAGCCCCTGGGTTGTCATGCGCTGTTCGGGTTTTCCATGCAAACTTTCCGCGACTACTTTACAGACATCTCCCATCCCCGCCTGTACCACACCCTGCAATCCGCAAAAGATATCGACGCCATCGGGAAAGCATTTGACGAGTGGCTGTTACAAATACTGCACAACGGTCTGCATGACGTTACCGGCATGCGGCAGATCATAGCCGCCATCGAAGAGCGGCACGGCAATATCACCGTGGAAGACATCCTGAAACAATTCTTCCTCACAGAACGAACACTGCAAAGATGGTTCAACAAAACGATGGGTATCAATCCTAAAATTTACCTGCGCATCGTTCGCTTCAATTATGTGCTCAACCAGCTGAACAGGGAAAATTTTTTGCTGGAGCAGATCATCACCACTGCCGGTTATTTTGATCAATCGCATTTTATTAAAGACTTTCTGCGATTTACCGGCTGCAATCCTTCCGTTTTCAAACGGCATGCCGGCACCGAGATGAGCCGGGAAACCCTCAAAGGCATCCTCGAAAGCATACAAACACTGTGATTATGTCGGCTTTTTACAATAGGCGCTTTAGATAATTCTCTACATTCGAAGACGACTATTTATCACTATTTATGGCGTTCCCCATCTTCCACCGGTCATCGATCCTGCTTTTGCTTTTCCTCGTATTCCCGCTGTGTTCGGAAGCGCAGATTTCCAACAACGGGAAGGCTGCTTCGGTTAAAGCGATAAAAGAGATCATTGAAAAAGAAAACAAAGGACAGCGGATCTTTCAATTCACCGACAGTTTCATCCTCATCAATCCGGCACTTCCCTACCCGTTCATCGGCAGGCAGCGAACGAAGGAAGAACAACAGATGCTGGCCGATCTGAAAAAAGATCGTTCGAATGAACAACTCACCCGCTTTCCATTACGTATTCAAGTGGCGGAGGCCGGTGACATGGCTTATGAATACGGACGCTACACGGTGGAATATGATAATTTATCCGGGCAGCACATTCGCAATACCGGCGCCTATCTCCACATATGGCGGAAAGTGAAAAATTCCTGGAAGCTGGAAGCCCGGTTCAACCGCTACAATGCTGATGTCCCGCAGCCATGACCGAATCGTCTGTCACCCCAAAATAAGCGCAGTATGAACAAGCCGAATTACTTCATTGGCATTTTCCTGATATCCCTCGCTACCTTGTTACTGGAATTGTCTTTAACAAGGGTCATGAGTGTATCCCTGTGGTATCACTTTGGTTTCCTGGTGATCTCTACCGCCCTGCTGGGCTTTGGCGCCGCAGGCGTTGTGCTGGCCAGCTGGAAGAAGTTGAGAATGGAAGATGACCTGAGCAGATCGCTGACCAGGCTTTCCATACTATTCACTGTTACCACAATCCTTTCATTCTGGTTGCTGCAAAAGATACCTTTCAATCCTTTTTCACTGGCAACGGACAGCCATCAGCTGTACATCATGCCTTTGTACTACATCACGATCGCTGCGCCGTTCTTCGTTTCCGGACTGATCCTGTCGTTATTATTCACGCGCATCTCCCGGAACATGAGCCGCTTGTATGCCTTTGATCTTGTAGGCGCTGCATTGGGCTGCCTGTGCATCGTTTGGGTGATGCCCCGGCTGGGGGGAAGCGGTTCGGTCGTATTCTCGGCAGCACTTGGGCTAACCGCCGCCATAGCATTTTCAGGTCAAAAAAATTTCCGCATTGCGGCGGCGGTCACTTTCATCCTGCTTTTCGCCGCTTCCTTTTTTGCCAGCAGCTACCTGCCGATCAGGATCACCAGCAACAAAAGAGGGGCCATTACCAACCGGGCGCTGCTCTTCAGTAAGTGGAACGCCTTCTCTTTCATCGAGATGTATGAAACCAAAGCGAATCCTGCCAAAAAAGTTCAGGGTGCCAGGCGCTTCGTGATTGATGGCGGTACTGCCGGCACGGGCATTGAAGATCTCAGTATGGGGATAGATCGATACATTCAGCAGCACGCCGCAGACTCTGCTAATGAAACAACAATACCTTACCGTGTATTGAAACATCCTTCTGTATTGAACATCGGAAGCGGCGGCGGGCAACAGACGCTGGAGGCCTTACTGATGGATGCCCGGAAAGTGATCAGTATAGACATCAATCCCATCATCAATCATACCGTACAACACACCATGAATGATTACTGGGGAGGGCTTTTCAATCATCCCAAAGTAGAACTGATCACAACCGAAGGCAGAAGTTACGTCAATCGCAGCAGGGAAAAATTCGATCTCATCGTATCCGCACATACCATCAGCAATGCAGCTGTTTCATCCGGCTCATTGAGCCTGTCCGAAAACTATGTGCTTACAAGGGAAGCTTTCAACGAATACTACGATCATCTTACCGATAACGGCGTATTATTTTTTACAAGGCCGGAATCCCAGCTTCCCCGGCTGTTCACAACAGCCCGCGAGGTATTGGCAGCACATGGTGTGACGGATTTTTCCAAACACCTGTACGCATACAGGCACCCTCCCTCGAAAGGGGAAGGGAAAACCTCCTTCAGTGCAAGATTCCTTATGAAGAAATCGCCCTTCACACCAGCGGAAATTGATGATATGAATTCCTTCGTGACACAAAAAAAGGAAAAAGTGGATTCCATGCTCAAACCCCTCGAAATACTTTATGCGCCGGACGGCGATCTGGTGAATAATGTATATGATACGATCGTGAACACGAAAGATATCGATGCATTCTACGCCAGCTACAAAAGCCAGGTGGCACCTGCTACTGACGACAAACCCTTTTTCAACCAGCGGGCCAAATGGTCGGATATCGGGTGGCACAGCTTTGAGGATGTTTTTTCACAGAACAATCCCCAGGCTGCAAGAATGGCCCTGGAAAACAAGCCGATCGCAGAAGTGACGCTCATCATCATCCTGCTGCAGTCGATCGTACTGGCAGCCGTGCTCATCCTCATCCCCCTGTTCAGATACAGCCGCAGCGGGCTGGCGTTCGATCACAAATGGCGCTACCTCGGCTACTTTGCGGCGCTGGGACTGGGTTTCATTATGATAGAGATCGCTTTCATACAACGATTCACCTTATATCTTGGTCAGCCAGTATATACATTCGCAGTGATCATTGCCGGATTGCTGCTGTTCACCGGGGCAGGTTCCTACCTTACCGACAAACTCGATATCACGAGCAGTAAGTTGACGAAGCAATACCTGCCCCTCCTGCTTGCCGTACTGATCATTACTTCCCTGCTGACACCCGCACTTTTCAGCGCCACCATCGCATGGCCGCTGGCGTTGCGCATCGTGCTCACACTGTTGCTGCTGGCACCGATGGGCATATTGCTGGGTATGCCCTTCCCTACGGGCATCAAAACCGTCAGCACCCTGTCCACCGAATTCATCCCCTGGGCATGGGGCGTAAACGGGTTCTTTACCGTGATAGGATCGGTGACGGCCCTGATACTCGGGATGATGCTGGGATTCAAAGTAGTGATACTTCTGGCCTGCTGCTGCTATCTGCTGGCCATATTCATGTTACCAAAGCGATCATGAGATTGTGAAAATGATCACTGCACTACCAATACCTGGAAAGTGCCGGGCACCATCGGCGGACGCTTGCCCTCGAATGGCCCTGTTTTAAATTCCGCCACAGGCAGATATACCAGCGATGTTTCATCATCGATCGTAATGGTGCGCGCGCCTTTCTTCGTGTTCAGCGTTTGCACCACATTATACGCATCTGCATTCTTTTCTTTGATAACGCTGATCGTTCCTTCCCCATTCGCGGTAAAGATCGTTTTCGTTTTGTTATCGAATGCTACCCCGTCGCAATCCGCACCGATCGGCAGTTTGGCGACCTCTTTCCCGTTTTCTGCATTGAGCACCACCAGCTGTTTTTCGCAACCGGCAAACAGTCTTTTCTTTGCAACGTCCATCGCCAGACCTGTAGGGCCTTCGGCGGAAAGCGGCCAGCGGTGAAGCACCTTTCCTGCTGCTATATCCACAACGGCTATCTCGTTCTTGTCTTCAATATTCACGTACACCTTTCCTGCATTGTCGCTCACTGCCGTCTCCGGCTTTCCTCCCACGTCGATGGTCATAGTCACCTTGTTGGTTGCAGGATCGATCACAGAGAGATTCCTGCCGCGCCCGTTACAGGTAACGATTTTTTTGGAATACTCCTCGTACATAATGGCATCCGGGTTCTCGCTGGTGGGTATCTGCGTGATCGCCGCCTGGGTTTTGAGGTCAAATACGGTCACGTTGTTCAGTTTACCATTGCTGGTGTAGCCCCTGTTCATGGAAGGGATAAAGGCGATACCATGTACGCCGGTGGTATTGGGGATCACGCCGATGGAATCACCCGAACGCTTATCCAGAACATTGACCTGCGTGCCGTGGGATACGTAGAGTTTGTTGGCGGGGCCGATGGCGAGGTAATCCCAGCCCCCTGTACTGGCGATGTGAAAAGTTTTTGCAACATGATACTGATGTTGCTGGGCATGCACACCTGTTGCTGTCATGAGACCAATGGTCAGTGCGCTGCAGGTGAAAAGCAGATGTTTCATTTTGATGTTGGATTTAATGATTTGTTTGTGCTTTATGACTGGAATGATATAGTAATCTTAACATCGAAGGCAGCACGATCAGCAACAACGGCAGCGCGATCAAAAAGCCGCCGATAACGGCAATCGCCAGAGGCTGATGCAACTGTGCTCCTGCGCCGATCCCCAAAGCCAAAGGCAGCAAGGCGATGATGGCGCCGATGGCAGTCATCAGTTTGGGCCTTAACCGCGTTGAAATAGCATAAATGATCGCATCGTCCACATTCTTCGTATGCAGCATTTCCCGGAATTGCAGGAAGGTAAAAATGGCGTTCTCTCCAATAATGCCTACGATCATGATCAGGCCGATATAGCTGCCTACATTCAGCGGCGTATTGGTGAGATACAGCGCGAGATAGCTCCCTGATATCCCCAGTACAGCAATCATCAGGATGAGCAATGCCACTTTAAATTCCCTGAACAGGAAAAGGATCACACCAAATACCAGCAGACTCACAGCGATCAGGATCGTCAGCAATTCTTTAAACGACTGTTGCTGGTCCGCATACGCTCCTCCATATTCAACATGATATCCCGAAGGCAATGCGACCCTGCCGGCCACCTGCTGCTGTATTTCCCGGATCACCGTTCCCAGGTCCCGGTTATCCAGCCGGGCCGTTACCACCCCCATAGATTGAAGGTTCTCCCTCCGGATCTCTGCATCGCCGGCATTCACCGCTACTGCAGCCAGCGATGAAATAGGGATCAGTCTTCCATCCGGCAGGAATATGGGCAGGTTGTTGATCTCTGTTACACTCATCTTCCGGTTGTTTGGGTAGATCATCCTGATATTGGTCGTGAACTGCTGGCGTTCGATCATATTCCCCACAATACTTCCCTGCAATGAATTCTGTAACTGTGCCTGCAGGCTGGCGGGCGTAATACCGAATTGTGCCAGCCTGGTATAGTTCGGTGTTATGTTCACGGAAGGCCCCGCTATCACGATCCCGTCAAATACATCCGCTGCGCCTTTCACTCCTCTCACCACATCGGCCACTTTCCGGGACAGGTCGCGCAGTTGCTGCGGACTTCCCCCAAAGATCTTCACCTCCACCGGCTGCACCGAGGTCATCAGGTCTCCCAGCATATCCCCGATCACCTGCCCGAAATCCACACGCAGGGAAGGCTGTGAAGCTTCCACCTGGTGGCGTATGTCAGCGATCACTTCTTCCGTGCTTTTGTTCCGCTGCTTTTTCAATTGTATCAGATAGTCGCCGGTATTCGGCTCTGTAATGAAGAACCCCATTTGGGTACCCGTCCTTCTCGAATAGGCGGAAACCTCCGGTGTGGCCTGAATGATCTTCTCCACCTCCCGCAACATCCGGTCTGTTTCTTCCAGCGAGGTACCGGGTGGTGAAGTGTAATCCAGCACAATGCTGCCTTCATCCATTTCCGGCAGGAACCCGGTTTGTAACCGGGGGAGTATTAAGATGATCAACGCCACCAGCAACGCCGCGAAGAGCAGACTGATCCAGGGGTGCAGGATGAAGAAAGAAACCCAGCGCCTCCTTTTGACCTCATGGGAAGCCGCATGTTTGAAAGTATTGCCCTGTTTGTCTTTCGTCAGCACCAGGTAGATCACCGGCAACGCGATCCAGGTTACAAAAAAGGAACAAACCAGCGTAATGATCATCGTATCGGTCATTACTTTAAAATAAGCCCCGGCTACGCCACTCATCAATACGAACGGCACGAAGATCACAATAGTGCTGACAGATGAGCCGATCATGGCGGGCAGCAGGTAATGGATGGCTTTCTGCAACAATGTAACGGTAGGCTCATCCGGGTGTTCCTCATGCGTTCGGTGTATCTGCTCCACCACCACAATGGCATCGTCGATGATCAGGCCGATGGCTGCGGCCAGAGCACCGAGCGTCATAATGTTGAAAGTATACCCCATCGCATAGAGTACGATCAGGGTGAGCAGGAGCGTTACCGGAATGGTGATGAGGATGGTGGCGCTTGCTTTCAGGGAACGGAGGAAAATGATGGCGACTACGATCGCCAGCGCAAGACCTATCCACAAACTGTCGGACACACTGCGGATAGAATCGTTCACGAAGTCCGCCTGGATATAGTAAGGTTTGATGCTGACGCCCTTCGGCAACGTTTTCCGCAATGCCGCCACTTTCTGCTCCATCTCGGCGGAAAGGCTCACCAGGTTGGCATTGGGCTGTTTAATAACGGCGATCAGGATGCCGTCTTTGCCATTCGCGTTGATCCGGATATATTCCACCGCCTCCTTTACTTCCACGGTGGCAATATCCTGTACTGTTACGATCCGCTTGCCATCATTCCGGATCACGATATGCTGCAGGTCATCCAAAGTATGCACAGTGGCGTCTGTAGTAGTAAGGTATAGAAAGCGGTAATCGGACAGATAGCCATTAGAGCGGATGAAATTGGTTTGCGCCAGTGCATTATTCACGGCATCGGGCGTAATACCGTACGAGCTCATCTTACGCAGATCCAGCTGCAGCCAGTATTCCTTTGTTTTACCGCCGATCACGCGCACCTCGCTCACACCGCTCACCTGCGACAGGAAAGGCTTGATCGTATACAAAGCCAGCTGCTTCATTTCGATGGCCGTCATGGTATTGCTCTCGATGGTATAGCCCATCACCGGAAGGATCGATGGATTCATCTTCTCCACCGTGAGCTGTACACCCGGTGGTAACTGGTTACCGATCTCACTGATCTTTGACTGAATGCGCTGGAGGCTCAGGTCGATGTTCGCATTCCAGTTCATGAATGCG
This sequence comes from Chitinophaga niabensis, assembly GCA_017849435.1. Classification (GTDB taxonomy): domain Bacteria; phylum Bacteroidota; class Bacteroidia; order Chitinophagales; family Chitinophagaceae; genus Chitinophaga; species Chitinophaga niabensis_A. The sequence goes on along the minus strand of JAFIGY010000009.1, from coordinate 757,833 downwards.
GATATTTCACAGCTGCCGCGACTGGTGGTACTGCGTATCGTCTGCAGGTCAGGCACCTGTTTGATGGCATCCTCCAGGGGTTTGGTAACGGTCACCATCATCTTGTCCACCGGTTGCAGCCCCGCATCGGCGATCACTTTAATCTTTGGGAAAGTGATCTCGGGGAACAGCGCCGTCTGCATCCTGCTGTACGCAAACATACCTCCGGCGATAATCATAACGATCAATACCGTAAGCGGGTTCTTATATGTAACGAAGAATGATTTCATGTGCGGCTTAATTCATGACCTTTACTTTTGCTGTATCCGCCAGTCCGTAATTTCCCGTGATCAATATCCTGTCTTTATCCGATAAGACCGGTGAAACGATCTCCACCCGTCCGTTCGCTTCCAGTCCTTTTTGTACCGGCACTTTCACGGCAGTGACGCTGTCTATCATCTTCATGATCCAGAAATTGCTTTGCGTTTCATCCGTCAGAACGGCAGACCGGGGCAGGGATACAGCATTGGTTTTCGCGGCCTTCAGGATACGTACTTTGGCTACCAGGTTCTCCGGAATGGCGTGACCGGCATTCACTTTGATCACAACGCCCTGGGTCTGCGCCGCCGCATCCACCGAAGGCATTACGGAACTGATACTGCCCTGTAGTTTTTCGCCATCCGGCATCAACACCTCTACCTGCTTCCGGTCCATGACCTGCTGCCGCAGCTCGTAGGGCATGTTGAGCAGGAAAACAAAACTGTTCCGGTTGCTGATAGTAGCCAGCGGTTCGCCATCCTGCACATAATCTCCGGGCTGATGATCCAGCTGCGTGATAAATCCGTTCTCACTGGCGTGGATGCTGTTGGTGCCGGAAAAGCGGAATGTGGAATCCAGTGAATTAATGGTGCCGCCAAGGCTCTCCGCCTCTTTCGTCCGGATAGTGAAAAGCGTCTGTCCCTTGCTGACGCTCTGACCCAAATGAATATCCAGTGTTCTCAGATACCCGTTGGCGTTAGACTTCACAACGCTTTTGAGCAGAAAAGCCGAGGTAGCGTTCAGTTCCGTGTAGGCCATCATTGTATCCCGACTAATACCTGTAACGGTAACAGGCGTCTGCACATCGCCTGCACCGGCATCATCCGCAGCGGCGGGGGTAGCATTCTTGCAGGCCTGTGCCGTTGCGATGTAAGCGCCGGCTATCATACAGTAAATGCATATTTTTCTTACCATACCCTGTCGGTTATCTGTTCCAGTAATTGATCTGATTAATGATCTGCCAGCGCGCCACCGTGTTCTGCGTGAGCAGGTTCCTGGCCGACAGATAATTGTTGATGGCGATTACCCAATCGGCAATACGCGCATCTCCTGTAACCAGCAGCTTTCGGTTCGCCTGTATCAGTCCATCCGAATACCGGATCTGTGTATTAATATCTGATATCAGCTCCTGCGTGGCTTTCAGCTGCTGTATCAGCTGCGCGATCTGTTGATTGAACTGCTTTAAAAAAAATGACCTGTAGTGCGCTCTCGTATCCTCCGCAATGGCAATCTTATTGCGCAGCAGTTTCCGCTGTTTACCGTCGTAGATGGGAACAACGAGGCCCAATCCGATGCTGGTGCCAAAATTCTTATAAGGGAGATCTGCCAGAGAGGAATTATATCCTGCATCGGCAATCACGTTGAGCCTGGGTTTATAACTGAAATCAAGCGTGGCGCGCTGATTTACCAGCTTGAGACTGTCCAGCATATATTGTTGAAAGAAAACGGAATGTTCTTCCGAAGGCAACGTGGCCAGGGTCACCGGCGGTTCCTGTAAGGCGACGGTTCCGGTATCGGTGATACCACACAGATAGTTGAGGGTAGCATAATTGCTTTGAAACTGGATATTCGCCTGCTTCACCGCCAGCTCCTGCTGTTGCAGCGTTACGAGGAAAGTAAGATAATCTGTTTGCCGGTATACATTGCGCTCTGTCAACGTCTTTAACAGCAGCTGCTCCCGTTGCAGCATGGCAATGGTTTCCGTTAGAAAGCTCAGTTGCTGCCAATCACCATAGGTAGTAATGTATTGAGCGGTGATAGACCGTTTCAGGTCCTGTTCCGATATCTTCGCCGCATTCTCGATACCGAGCCTTTGCAGGTGGATAGTCTCGAACTGGTTCCGGAGATTCTTCGGGCCTACAATGGCTTTGTTAACACCCACCAGCGCGCTTACCTGCTGACCATTAGAAATAGCCTGATCGTATCCCCAGCCCCGGATCACCGGTGCATAAGAATTGAGGCTCGTACCTGTGACCTGTGGTTTGTAAACAGCCCGTACCCTGGCACTGTCAACATAACTGCTTTGCACCTGGTTCTGATAGTCTTTCAGCAGGGGGCTGTTGGTTAACCCTTGTTGTAAATAGTCATCCAGGGAAGCCTTATGCTGCGCGAACGAAATGTTTGCACAAAGAAGAAAGAATAAGCCGGTATACCATTTTTTAACTGCCATTAGTAAACAATGTTACATGGATATTAGTCTGCCTGTTCCCTTTCTGTCAGTCTTGCGGTTCCCGCGGGCTAAAGTGCTCTAAAAGCAAATAACAGCAAAAAACAGCGTTCCGAAAAATGAATTTTGAAAGACCGATGGAACAAAACTAAAAGACAATTCTGAAGAAAATTAGGAGTTGAAGAACAAAATGATAATGTCCTGCCTGCCAGAGAAGGAAACTAAAAACGGGATAGCTTTTCTGCTATCCCGTTTTGCGGACCGGGCGGAGTATAGGGATTTTCCGGAAGCGTTATTGTATCAACCGCGCCAGCAATCTGTATCCCAGCTGCTGCCCCAGAATGGAAGCCATGGACATGGCATGATGGAGTTTCCATTGTTCCGACAAATGCGATTCCCGTGTCAGATCACCGGGTGTGACCCGCCGCAGGTCAAGATGTATTCTGCCGATGATCCTGCCGGCCGGATTATAAATGAAGGGCGTTGCGCTCAACTTCCGTGTCAGCTGAACGGGAACGACCGTACGAAATTGCCCCCATATTCCATTTGACGTATGAAGGGTACCGCTCAGCGTGGCAGGCTCCCCGGCTGAAGGCAGGCGCCCGAAATCGACTACCTGGTCTGTTACGAGGTGCCATACAGGTTGTTCATGCTCCGGAAGCGTAATGCGCTGCTCATGATCCCCGGAGACGGACCACCCCCGCAATTGCAGGTGGATTTCAACCGGTGTATGGGCAGGCAAAGGTGCCTCGCCGATCAGCTCTATATCGTTCACGGATATCGTAAAATGGTCCCCGGCAGAAGGATGGCCTGGAACAGTATACCATCCCATAGCAGTTTCCCGGCGCAGCATCCGTCCAAACTGCCTTACGAGATGATATTCAAGGGTAGAGGCATGTACATCCCATTCGCCATTTTGCATATAAAAATCAGGGCCCGGAATACGCAGCCGTTTCGGTTTGTCCGCCAGCAGAGCAGGAGCTCCCCGTCGTGCTGCCTCCGGCAGATCTTCCAGCGACAGACCAGCCAGTGCGTGCGGCAGTTTCGCCGGGAGGTCAATATGCCGTTCCCTGCATGCAGGGAGCACTACTTCCATAGCCTGCACAATAGCCGCGGCGGTAGGCACGTCAAAGGTGGGATCCGAAGTTTCCGCATCTACCGCAAGGAAAGTTTCAGGCCCGCCCACAAAATAGGCCGCATTGTCCCTTTCCCAATGTTCCAGCACCAGGTCATACACCAGGTCATCATCATGTTCATCACCTGCAATATGCTCCGTGATCTTATCCACCACTATTTCCTTCGTCCCCTGTAAACTGCGCCCTGCGAGTATAGTGCCAGCTTTCATGGCTGCCACACCGGCGGCCGTCATAGTAGGAATGCCGTCTATCAGCGCCCAACTGTCTATTGCCACCCGTGCAGGCCCTTTCGCACGCGCGGTTCTGAAGGGGTGAGCGGCGGTAGCGAAGACCTGCAGTCCGTTCAATTGATACAAGGGGCGTTTATTCCGCCGGGGTGTTTCAATCAGTACCGCTCTGCGTGGTCCGCCATCCGACTGCACCATATCCCCGATGCTGATGTTCCGGATCGGCTTCACAGTGCCGTCTGCCATCAATATGCCCGTATCTCCTCCGAAACAGCTGCCGTCCGAAGGTTTGTACCAGTTCAGTGAGCCCCAGGTACAGAGGCTCTGGGAATAACCGATGGATTCACTAACGTTCATCGTAACCGCGAAAGGGCTTTGAGAGTAAAAAACCGTTTCTTTTTCCGGCATATTCGCCCGGATCGTGCCAGCAGCCACAGAGAGCACGTCAGCACCAGACAGCGGGATATACCAGTTGCGGTAAGTACCGTTCTGCCAGTTAACGGGGCCTATCTGTCCCGGTACGATCAGTCCCGTTTGTATGAACCGCCGGATGGCGCCATCCACATCCGGGCAGCCCAGCGACTGTAAGGTGACCCACAGGTTGAAAAGGAACCAGGTGGCTGCATTGGCGCTGTCGCCGGGCACGGAAATAGCCTGGTTAATATTCGCGGTAAACTGTCCCGTTGCAATGGCATCTTCCAGCGTGGCGTAAGCAACATTACCTTCGCCGCCTGAAAGAATGGTGTTCAATGCATCGGCCGTGGGGCCGTAAGCAGCCTGGAACACTCCCTCGTAGCTCGCTGTCAGCGCCGGTAAAAAATTGTTGTTATAATTGGCGAGGTCATTGGTCAGTTTGGAAGTATCCAGCGAAACGGACACCGTTTGACGGACCGCATCAGTCAATATAGTCACGCCATAATTTCCCCACCAGTTACTATTCAGGTTTCCGTTCACGCGGCTGACAATGCTGGCAACACGCGCAGCGGCGGCTGTTTGTGCAACACCGTTATAAAAAGCGTCACGATAGCCGGAATACGATCCGGAATAGGAATAGCTGGCGGAATACCCGAATCCGAATTCGGATGGATGCGCCACTATGGAATTATTAGGCAGGTTTGTTTCCAGTAAATTAGCCAGCGCACCGCGATGGAGGTTATCAATAGCACTGTCTCCGTAATAAGGAAGTGCATTGATCAATACATCCAGCTGTTGCTGAATAGTGCCCGTGCTCACCATTACTTCGCCTTCTTCTGCATGCATACTCGCATTATTGATAGCGTTGATGGTGTCCCTTGCAAACTGCTGCTGATATTCGGGGTAGGTAGGCATAATGGTTCGGTGTTTTGTATGTGAAGAAATGGGAAAGGAAAGAAGGGAGGGCTTATACCCTCCCTTCCAAAAAACTGCCGTGGATCAGGCCGGCTGTAATGCGGCAGGCATCTGTTGTGGTGCTGCTATTTTGATGTTAAAATCTATCTGTGCCGATCCAAGACTGTTGGTTGCGGCTATCCTGCAGGCATTGCTCGATGCAGGCGCGGCCTGTTGACCGTTCGGTGAGAATACACCGGTATTCTTATCGAAGTTCAGGAACCCCGGGATCGTGCCGGTAGTACTGAATTGCAGCGGCGTGCTGGCGATGACGCCAAAGACAGGTCCGAAGCTTTGCTGCGTGGATGGCGTGCTGTTCAGAATAAAATCCATATCCACCATCTTCATGTAATTCGGCGCCATGCCGGACATAGCCAGCGTAAAAGTAGTGTTGTTATTTTTGTCGTAAGTGACGCCACTGCCTGTTTGTAACAAATAACCGGAGGCATTTGAAGGAGAATAGTTACCATCCTTATCAGGATACACCGGCTGGAAGATCAGTGGTATAGATACCAGGTTGTTCCCGTCGCTGGTGACTGTGGCATCTCCTTTAGGCGTGCTGAGCCAGGTTTGCGTAACAACGGTTACTGGGTTCGCGCTACTACGGGCCTGCTTCGCCTGCCTGGCCTGTTTTTGCGGAGGCGCCGGTGGGGGCATCAGCGGCTGGAAGCTGATGGTATTATCACTCATCAGGCTCAGCAACACGGTGATGGGAGGCTGGCTGGCATCCGGCTGGCGAATAGTCAGTATCCTGCTCATACCCAACCCATCCGTTACCGCCTGCCATATGTATTCCGGCATCGCCTTCGCCTGCCCGAGGCCGATGCTGCCGTCATTATTGCAGCATAAAGCTTTGCTGTTCGCGGACAATGAGAATCCGATCATCAGCAGGTTATTGGCGTCTTTGTTCTGATAATTGGTAGCATAATCGATGCTGCTCGCCGTGGAACCGACATAGAATCCCGCAGGTTTGGCATAATTATTCACAAACTGTTCCACAGGGTCCGGTGGTTTCTGGAACATCTGGTACAATATGAACCCTACACCCGCCAGCGCTGCGAGTATGGCCAGCGGTCCCGCCACCGCGATAATGGAAGCCATAAGGCCTTCCGCCGCAATCAGGCCACCCGCAATCGCCCATTCGCCAATAGTAGCAAAGAGCATCAATGCTCCCCCGACAATATTGACGATATCAGATGCCAGTGCAACGCCCGAATCACCGGTGATGATGGAATAAAGGCTAAAACCAATACCGGCCAGTATAAATATAGGGCCAATGCGGGTAGCGATGAATTCATCGAGGTTTTTACCGAGTACCTTTGCCACCCATCCGGCTTCTTCTGCTCCCGCCGAAGCGCCGTTCAGCAAAGCGGCCGTTTCCAGTCCTTCGTTGGCAGCCGCAATTCTGGCTACACTGCCTTCTGTGCCACCCAGCCAGCGCGCCGTGGTATTGCCTATCCGCATCAGTCCTGTATCCAGGCTCTCTGCTTCGCCCGTAGCAATGATCCTGTTAATGGCGGCTACCCGCTGGAAGCGGCTCATCCCGTCCACATTAAAAATGGCATATACCCTTATACCCCGTTTCACAATAGCTGATATGATCTGCAATCCCAGCTGTGTAGTGTCTGTTATAAGTTGCGCCTTTTCCTTATTGTTCAGCTTATCCCATGACTTGAATTGTGAGAAGAGGTTAAAGATCGCAAGACCGCCTACACCGGCCATGAACAGCCCGCCAAAAACACTGGCAGCGGTACTGAACTTTGGATATGTATCAGAGAACCATTTCACGAACCGGTTGGCCACCAAAGGAAAGGCCATTGCATCATTGATCGCCTGCGAGAAGGATTGCAATGCGGTTATAGAATTGTGCAGTATTTCATCCGCATCGCTTTCTGACAGGATTTGTTGTACCTGAGCGGCAGCCTGTGCGATCTGTTTATCCTCGCTGTTGATGTTGTTGTTGACGAACTCCTGCAGATACGCCTTTATAAGATCGAAGCTGCTGGCATCCTGCAGGAAACCGAACATGCTCGGCAGGATATTGGTAGTCAGAAAAATGTTGATGGTATTGGTATACTGCTGCGCAAAATACCCGGAAGGATCCAACGCGGTCAGCACCGATACATTTTGCTGGAACAGGCGTGATAAAGTGGTGCCGTCACTGGAACCAGTGTTGATACCCATCTGCAGCGCAATATTGGCCAATATGGCCGGTGCTGTGTTATAGGTGTAGTAAGCAAATGCCCAGTAGAGCTTATTGGTTTTCGCATATTGCCCCACTGCCTGCACCTCGGCGATCAGTTTGGGGATCATATCCGGCTCTGAAGCAGGATCAGCCACTACATTAGCCCGTATGTCCTGAATAGACGATTGTACCTGTGCATCTATCGTAGTGGCATATGTACCCGCATTATTGATCTGATCTGTCAGGTATTCAGCGGTGGTGGGGAAACGCTGTTGCCAGTTGTACTGGAATAGTAATTGCCCATGGGCGTAGTATACTTTGGATGTACTCACCTGTTGCTTCAACCATTCTCCCGCCCTTGGCCCATTCAGGTTCTTACAGTATTGGTCAGAGCCATTGGCCAGTCCCTGGCTGAGCACTGCTGTGGACAGTGTGGAATACCAGGCTTTGGGGTCGCTTACACCGGGAACAGGAGAATTGGCAACCACCGCCAGTTCTCCGGTCAGGGCAGGCTGAGTCATCCCCGGGAACAATAACCCCCAGAGGTCAGACGGAATGCAACTGTTCATGATATCACTCAGGTTGCCGGTCACGGCTGCCTGTACAGCATCTCCCCATTGCCCGTTCTGTTGTACAAAAGGGTTCATCGCCAGCAGACCGTATATACTCAGGCTGCCGTCCGCTAATGACTGCTTCATGGCAACAACCTGCGGATGAACAACAGGATGCAGCTCTTTATGTTCGTCAATGGCATATAAAGCAGTGTCCCCGCTCAAACGCCGGGCTTTTATCCCTGCCGGGTGATTTCCAACGGAACCATCTTTCACAAACTGCAGCCTGCCGGTCTCCGGCAAACCTGTTTTCTTCTGATAAGCAGCGGAAAGACCTTTCCAGTTCAGTTCATTCCCTGATACAAAAGAGCGAGCGACGGGCTGCCCGCCAATCACCAGGCGTCCGTTAAATATACCAAAAGGCGCCGCATCGGCAGAAGTGCGATAATAGCCTTTGATCATTCCGTTACTGCGTACTCCCTGCATACCGATGAGCGTGCCGTTGGGAGCAGTTTGATCAATTTCCATAGCACCGTTGATCGTAGCCGCGGCAGCATCTTCTATCGCGGATAACCAGTACGGATATACGCTGTCCGGCCCCGTCGGTTTTGTAGTCCCGTCGTCATCCGGCGGCTCGATACTCGATTTAAAAGTGAGATCCCATACCATTTTCCCGTTATTCATACCCAGTTGCATGCTTGCAGCAAAAGAACCCATACCGGGATCCCATGGGATTGCACCCGTTTCCAGGTCCTCAAATTCAAAGGTAAAGGAAGGCGGTTCTATCGGACTTCCGTTGGTAACAGTATAGGTCAGTAATAACCGGTTCTGTACCCACCTGGCATTCTGCCAGGCAGCGGAAGAAGGGTTCCATAACAAGCCGATCACTTTACCACCGGAAGTATCATAACTTACACCACAATCAAGAGCCACAGCACAGTTGAATTGCGCTCTTGCGCCTCCCTGTACGGAGCAGGAAGTGTGCTCTGCGCCAATGTTCCCGGTAATGGAACGGCCCTGCCGGTCAAAATGAAGATGCCCTCCCCCGAAAGCGCCTTTCCAGCTAATGATATGATCCAGCGGATCATAACGCCAGGCTTCACGCGGAACAGGCAGGTGATCCAGGAAAAGCTGGTCCCCCGAAGGATCCGCAGGATCGGGCCGCAGTAATACAACCTGTTTGGGAATTGGAATATCAGGATTGCCGTAAGCCTGCATGGGATGAATAACAAAGTCATATGCTTCCGCCCGGTGCAGCGATGTTGCTACACGGCGCCCCTTGGGCCATTGCTTTTGAGGGTGATAAGATACAAAGTGTGTTTTCATGGTGTACTTACTTTTAAGTTCTGAAATGGTGTTAAGCAGCTAATCCGGTCATCAGCGCTTTCATGTCTGTTTCATATCCATGGATTTTATGAGGTGAACAATAAACGGGAACGGGCATACGAATTCATCCGGCCGGCACAGCAGCGGTCATAACAAATGCAGTGGGGATGATCTGTACAAAAAACCCTCTGCACCTGTTGTTGAATCAGGCGATCATTTTGCTTTGAACTTCAATAATTACGTTGAAAACAATACGATGAAACAGCGTCTCTCCTTATCCCTGTGGGAAGGATGCACTTACTTACAAAAAAAATTGAATACACAGAAAATAACCACTCAGACCGCAGAGCACTGGTTATGAAATTTGAGGAAAACAACCTTCTTGCCTTAAAATAGCTAAAGAATCAGCTGCCATTCTTGCAATCACAAGGAAAATCATTTGCGTTGACGAAGTTACAATGTTTTAGCTATCTACAATCAAACGCCGTTTTAATTAACAAAAAAAAATAAACAGCAGTAGCAATATATCCGGTGATGCTTACCCTCAAGGCGCACGTAGTATAACGTTTATGTATAAACGTAAGTTAACGGGTTAGGGGGTTATTCATCCTTCATAGCAGGAAAAGAAAAAGGGACAAATCATACTTATGATGGTTTGTCCCTAATTAATTTTCTTCAAGCCTCCATCGATCAGCTTAAAGAAAATTATGCAATTTCATCCGCCAATGGAAAATCGATGGGAAGTCGGGGCAGGTTATGCAGATAATTACTGATGATCTTATCGCCTGTTGCAATCGTCACATCCACCAAATTGGATCCGGTATACCCTGCAGCGAAAAAGTCTTCCATTTTACCGGCGTCAGCACGTCCTTTATTGCTGACAACTGAGACCATAAATTTGGTCAAAGCATCCGGCTTTCCATATTTCGCAACGGCTTTTTCTCCTACAGATTTCACGGCTTCTTCGTTGGTGACATCCAGCTCGAGGAAAGTATTTTCTACCTCTTTATCACGTAATTCCTTGGAAAATGCTTCACCTCTTGTTTTATTGCGGCTGGTGAATACTATGTTGTAACCTTTGTTACCGAATGCAAAGGCGGTTGCTTTGCCGATTCCGGTTGTTGCCCGGTAATAAGAACTGTTTTTTTCATTGTTTGTGTTTTTAATGACAACACAAAGGTGATCAACAATGAAAAATCTGATTTTGGTCAGCGGTTCAACTTTGTTTGCTCACAGGTTCAACGAAGTGACATCGTCGGCAATATCATCCTGTTGTGGGAAATTAAAAAGTCCGCCTGAATACTGCGTTTCAAGCGGGTTTGGATTCGTTTTGGCCTCCTTCTTGCGGGCTGAGCAGGGATTACACTCAAACCCTACACGCGGTAAGTCATTGCTATGACTCCTCCCGGGAAAGTCTTTACATCCGCTAACTTCAGGTAAAGCGGTATTTCAAGACCGGTGAAAATTGGCAGCCCCGATCCCAATGCAACGGGATGAATGGCCAGGTGGTACTCATCGATGAGACCCGTTGCAATGAGGTTCTGCATAAATCCCGCGCCGCCTAATGCTACGATCGGTTTTCCTGACCCGGCTTTGAGTTCCCTGATCCCTTCGGCAAGATCGCCATCGAAGACCCGCGCCCCGGCCCAGGAAGCGGCGGCGGACGACTGCTCGGAAGTTGTCGTATGCACAGAATCGATGCCTCTAAATCCTTTTCTTGTAAAGAGGGCCTTGGGAATCTCGTTCATCGGTGCGGCAAACGGCCCGGTCGCGGTAGGCCAGTAAGGGGCCATGGTCTCAAACGACTTCCTGCCCATAATAATTAACCCGGCCTCCCGGATCACCCCAACGCTCCAGGCCGCTGACTCCTTGTCCCCTGTTTTGAAGACCCAATCGCTCTTGCCCTCAGCGTCACTTACAAAACCATCGACCGACATCGACATTTTCATAATCAATTTTCGCATAGCTAAATGATTTGTTTCACAAATGTACCGAGCGGTTTCCGATGCCACGGTGGGCAAAACCGACAATACTAATGGGCGATTGCGACATCACAAACAATCGTCATCCATGCGCTTTTCTCAAACATAGGTACATCATTGCCCAACTTGCTTGTAAACAGAACATATAGCGTATAAAGTAAAGCCGAACCTACTCCCAGGCTAATGCCTGAAATGGAAAAATTCAGATCTTTGGCGTTCAGCAAATTTCCTGCTAAAATGGTTCCTATAATGATAAATGCAGCAGGTATGTATTCAACCGACAGGTAATAAGTATACGCAGAAATACCAGCTTGTGCAAAGGTTATCTCCCAGCTGTGTACCCTTGCCCATATGCGATTTTTGCAAAGGAAGATAACATTCCATAACTCAACGCCCCAAGCGCAACAATCACTATGTATTTTGTCATTTATAAATTCTTATAGTCTTCCCGTACAGGATTAAATATGTCAAAGAGTTTGCAGTCTGTGAGTGCAACGCCTCCGTGTTCAGTGTTGGGTGGTATTACAGCCACCATCCCCTTTGTATAAACCTTTGCTTCCCCGTTAACGGTCAATTGAAATTCGCCTTCTTCCACTTGTGTAACCTGCTCGTGAATATGGCTGTGTACAGGCAATACGGCACCTTTTTCAACCTCCCAAAATCCAAGTGTCATAGAAGATGTGTGAATAAATCTTGCAACGTAACCTTTGATTACTTCTTTTTGTTCTAACTGCGAAATTTGTATCATACCTCAAAAATTTGCATTAATTAATTATTCATTTTCTGATGGAGGGTTCCATTTTAAATACCCTCTTAAATTCATTATAAGAAAGAAAATATTACCTATGCTGCAAAAAGGTTGAAATCGTTCCACATCGATATACAGTTAGCTATAATGACACCTAAGAAAACCATCAGTAAATAATGAAATATAGTATTATACCAATAGTTACAACAAAGAAGCCTCGCTGTTGCCCGGACTGGCTACTCTTCAAACTGTTTTGCATAATGTGCTTGGATTCTCCTTTGGCTCACAAACAAGTATGTGTACTTTGTTGGCAATGTGAAAACCATAAAGGAGAAGAAACGCGACCAGTACCTTTCCATATGCGTCAGCTTTACCTATACACTGTGTCAATTAATATGCTATATGAATCTTTTAGGGGAAAGCGCAAAATTGTCACTGACAACGCTCTTGGCTATATGCCAAAATTACGGTTGTGGCTGTTTGGTATATTATTTGATGGCTCAGGTCTGCCTTTCTTGCTGAAAAGTAGAGTAAAGGGAAGAGTGTTACTGTTGAGGTATCTTGTAAAGATAATGCATTCCTTCAACATTTCCAAGTACCCTTGGAGATGGGCTGCAATTACTTGTAGCAAGGAGAGCATCAATTGCTTGAATACTGAAACTAGTGCTTTCATTAAGTTCATCAACGGGGGTTTAGCGTGAAATATAGCTTCAATGGCTCAGAGTAATCTGATGCTTCGCTTGACCGAAAGGACTTGCACGAATCGCCACAAAAGAATCACCCCGGTTCTGGCGGTTCGTATTGAAAAACATACGTTATGAATTACGAAGATTATTGGGATTCCTTTTGCAAGAAGGAACTTAAGTTCTACGATGTAAATACTAAGAAGTATAAGAAAAAGAGTTACCTGCACTTGGACTATAGAGTTTGGTTCCCTGACCGAAAAAAGGCATTCAAAAATTTCATTCTTAATCCCGAGAACATCCAATCCCACAGTTTCCTTCCCTTCATTAGAATAGTACTAAAAACTAAGAGGCTAAAGAATAACAAAAAACGGCACAAACGCAAGTTGGAAATTAAAGAACGTCCAATTTGTTATGCTGCTCATTTTGATTCTCTGGTTTATTCATTTTATGCCTCTGCACTACAAGAAAAATATGAACAGGTATTACAGAAGTATGGCCTAACTGATTATGTCTTAGCATACCGATCTTTGAATAAAAGTAATATTGATTTTGCAGAAGATGTCTTCAAATACATTGAGAATCAAGGTGATTGTATAGCAATAGCACTGGACATAAAAGGATTTTTCGATAATTTAGAACATACCATTCTGAAAGAAAAATGGCTTGAAACTCTAAATGTAAATGAGACAGTTGCTTTGGATCGTTTGCCCAAAGACCATTTCAAGCTATATCAATCTCTGACAAAGTATGCCTATATTGACAAGGACGAATTAATTAATACCTTATCAATAACAAAGGTGCAATTAAAGAAAGGCCAACTTACTCGATTTTGTAGCATCGAAGATTTTAGAGGAAAAGTTCGATCACATCCTACTTCCCCTATCAAAATTAACCAAGCTTCAGTAGGTATACCTCAAGGCTCTCCTATAAGTGCAGTACTGTCCAATATTTACATGATAGATTACGACCGAAGAATTGGCGGCATATCTCAAGGTAGATTTTTATATCGCAGATATTGCGATGATATATTGGTAGTATGTAAAGCATCCGATTTCCTTGAAATAGTAAAGGAACTATACTCTGAAATAGCCAAGTTAAAATTGGCAATTCAAAAAGAAAAGGAGGAAATCGTTGTCTTCCAACTTGGAGAAGATGGGGTACTAAAGGGACGACATCAACATACCCATGAAGTCGCCAAAAAGCTTCAATACCTTGGTTTTGAGTTTGATGGATCAAAACGCTATATAAGATCATCAAGCATTTCAAGGTATTATCGGCGTATGAAATCTAGCATTAGGATAACTATTTCACGAGCAAAAGGGAATAAAGGGAAAGGGCAAAAGATTTTCGTAAAGAAATTGCATGAAACCCATACCCACCTGGGCGGCCAAAATTTCTTGACCTACGCATTTAGGGCGGCTAGTGCAATGTCCAACGGAAATAGCATTAAAAAACAAGTTTCAAGGCACTTTGAAATTCTGAAGCGATCACTTTCAAATATAGAAGTGAAGGTTGAAAAATTTAAAGAGAAAAGTAAGCCTCACTGAATAAAAATTGTTTCATTAACTTATTACTTTAATAGATGCGGGAAAGAGACTACTACAGCATTCGGAAAGGTTTCGCAAATAAAGAAGCTCTAGGTGAAGAAATGTTTAAAAAAGCCTTCCTGTTAAAATACAATGAACTTGTTAACAAAGGATATTTCCAAAAATATTTTGGAGGTTACTGTATAGATTCAGGTGAGTACAGTGGACTCCTGGGCGAAGACATTCCTACGGCAATATTCTTAAAGATAGGGAAAAATGGTCTTTGGCCGGTGCATGAAAAATACATGAGCTATTCTGATGTAGACCTTCTTACTATTATCGAATTTCTTCATGATTGTTGCTCTGAACCCACTGAGTCCCACTACCATAGTTATGGCGACTGCGGAATTCATGTACATAAAGCGGATGATGAACTTGGTCACAAGATGTTTAGAAATGAAATAAATCCATTACTTAAAAGATATTTAAAAGTTGAGCTATCAGTAGATGGCGAAATATTAGAGGATATTGAAGAAGGGTTTGATAATCTTTTCAAGGCCGATCTGCCTACAACAGATGAACAGAACATAAAACAAAGAGTTCAAACTGCGATGTTGAAGTTTAGAAGGGCAAAATCTGGTGTTGATGAAAGAAGGGATGCATTAAGGGATTTAGCCGATGTGGTTGAATTTCTGAAACCACAAATCAGTTCCTTCCCTATAAGTAAGGATACAAATGAACTATTTCAAATCGCAAATACATTTGGCATCCGCCACCATAATCCTCACCAAAAAACAGACTATGATAAGCCCATCTGGCATTCATGGATGTTCTATTGTTATTTATCTACAATTCACTTATTCCTGCGCTTAATTGAAGATCAAAAGAAAAATCCTTAATCTCAATTAGTATGTTATGGAGATCGCAATTGGAGTTCCAGGGTTAATTATCGCTTGGCTGACATTCGTAAAATCGTTTTACGCTGAACCAACTGAAGAAAAAATAACCTGCTTGCATTTTTCAAAGCAACACAAAAACTATCAAAGGAACTAAGTTCTCTAATGACAGAGTACGCAGAGAAAAGAAATGCATTTGAGATAGAACTTTACCAAGGGATTACTTATAGGAATTATCTAAACGCTTTAACCCACTCCCAGCAAACAAATCTCTCTGACAAACTATATGAAAAACTAGTGGGACTGAAATTGACTAAAAGCAATATCGCAACTATGCAAAAAAGCCTAGAAGCCCAATTTGAAGATCTGCAAAAAATGAAGAATATGTTTATTATGGCTGGGAATTAATAGAAAGTTCTTTAAATTGAATATGTTAATCTCCGTAAAGATCATTGAAAACAAAAGGGAACTCGACTAAAAAAAGAAAACCCGCGCTTGGCGCGGGTCTCTGAAAAAACGTGCGGACCGGACGGGACTCGAACCCGCGACCTCCGCCGTGACAGGGCGGCATTCTAACCGACTGAACTACCGATCCTCCTCGCTACAGGCTGGCTTTTAAGCCGTTAAATATCCTGTTCAGGGCTGCAAATATATACAATAATTTCAATCGTCAAATATTTTTTTGCCGGCGGCCGGCACCGTGCAGAAAATGAAAACAGCCTCCCGAAATGGGATATCCGCTTTCCCCTCTCCACAACAGGCACCTTTTATCATCGATCGTCCATATCGATATAAATTATTACGATTCAATTATTTACAATTCACATTTCGTATGGGCTGCATGAAGGAACACTCCTTCGCCCGGCACGGCACAATACTGGATCAACAACTATCCAAACCAGGTGTATGTTATCAGATATAGCAACGCCACCATTCTCCCCATCTTCAAATGAACAAACATGAAGCAGCAAATCTACTCCGGCTTATGGGCCGCTCTATTGGCAATGATTCCGGCTACCGGATTCTCACAAACCACCACATCCGATCCAAAAGTTCCCTTTGACGGCATCGAAACCAACTGGCAGAACGGAAGCGATCGCCGGGACTCTTCCGTTTTTCACAGCAAATATTTCATCCCAACCATCATGCTGGATGTGAACTACACCCATTCCTTCAATAAACCGAACGATAACACGGTGATAGGCTCTACCGCGCTCGCTCGCAACAACGAAGTGCAACTTTCCCATTTGAGCCTTGGCGGGGATTTTATGTATAACAATGCCAGGGCGAGAGTGGTGCTGCAATATGGCACCCGTTCCATTGTTGTTCCAAGAAACGACCTGAGCCCCTACAGAGGCCAGTATAAACTGGCAGATGTATATCGCTATCTGAGCGAAGCATATGTGGGGTATCATTTCGATAAATGGTATGGTATCAATGTGGACGCAGGATTGTTCATGTCCTACATCGGCCTCAACTCTTACTACCAGGTAGAGAACTGGGAGTACCAGGCTTCCTTTACTTCTGACAATACGCCCTGGTTCTTCAATGGTGTGCGCATCCAGATCTATCCCACAAAGTTCCTGAAAATAGAGCCCTGGATCATTAACGGCTGGCAAAGCTATGGCAGGTTCAATAAAATGCCCGGACTTGGTTTCAACATTACCTGGAACCCCAGCAGCAGGTTCAAACTGCTCACCAATGATTATTACGGTTCTGATGCCGGCGGTATCCCGGCCAGAAAGCGGTTCCACTCTGATAACAGTATGCTGATCAGATATTATAACAACCCGAAATCTTCAGGCATCAGCAAAATGGCATTTTCCCTGACAGGTGATCTCGGTTTTGAAACAGGGGGCGGTGTGAGCGGGTTTAAAAACAGTTCATCCGACGGGCCTGCGCAATATTTTCTGAGCTCCATGGTGTATAACCGCATCTGGTTCGCCAAAAACAAATTCGCCTGGACGGTGGGCGGAGGCGTAATGACCAACCCCGGGCGTTATCTCGTACTGTTGCCCAGCGGCCAGGCCAGCGCACTCCCTAACCCCAACAACCCCACCCAAACAGAAGGAGCTTTTCCCTTTACTGCCAACCCGGGAGATCAGTTCAAAGGTTGGGACTGTTCCACTAACTTCGACTGGATGCCAAACCAGAGCCTGCTCTTTCGTATCGAGTATGTGCACCGTCATTCCAATGTTCCCTACTTCGCGGGACGGGGCGGCGTAACTTCTCCTGACGGGTACTCCACCACACCGCTTACGCCGGACTGGCGGCCGGATCTGGTCAAGTCTGAAGACAGGGTGATCTGCGCTTTGCTCTTCCGGCTGTAGACCTTACCAGAAAACAGTGTACAAAGCAGTCAGTATACCGATGATGATCACCACCGCCACAATAAAACCCGGCGTGGTCCGGAACATGGACCGGTCTATTTCAATTACCGGGCGGGCAACGGTTTTCGGTTGCAGCAGGCTGATGCATATCATCACGATAACGATCAGCACAAAGGTGATGGACATCCTGTCAAGGAAAGGAAAATCCGGGAAAGCGCCATAGGTCCACACCGGGAGAAATTTCAATACTGCAGACACCGGAATGGTGAGCAATGTGCCTGTAAGAGCGGCCGCAGCGGTGGTGCGTTTCCAGAAAAAGCCGAGAAGGAAAATGGCCAATACACCGGGAGAAATAAATCCCACATACTCCTGTATGAACTGATAAGCCTGATCCAGGGAACGAAGCGCCGGTGTAACGATTGCAGCGATCAGCATGGAAACGATCACAGCCCATTTCCCGGCCCGCACGAGCTGTTTTTCGCCGGCATCTTTATGAAAGAATTTTTTGTAGATATCCAATGAGAAGATCGTGGAAATACTGTTGGCTTTCCCTGCGAGCGATGCAACGATCGCCGCCGTAAGCGCCGCAAAGGCAACCCCTTTGAGGCCTGGCGGCAGGAGGTTCATCAGGGTAGGATAGGCATGATCGGGTTTAACGGTTCCCGATGCGTCCACCATTTCCTGTTGAAACATCCCGTTCTTATGCAGCACAAACATCACGATGCCCGGCAACACGGCAATCACGGGAACAAGCAGCTTCAGGAAAGCCGCAAAGATGATCCCGCTGCGGGCAGTTTTCAGATCGGCTCCCAGGGCGCGTTGCGTGATATACTGATTGCATCCCCAGTAGGCCAGGTTATTGATCCACATGCCGCCGATCAATACGGACAAACCGGGGAGGTCTTTGTAGTAGGGATTGCTCTTATCAAATATCATGTGAAAATGTGAAGGCGCTTCCTTTCGCAACACCCAAAGACCCTTGAAGATATTCCCGTCGTACCCGAACTTCTCGGATAACAGGGATAACGCAAGGCCGGTGGTAATCAATCCTCCCACGATCAATACCAACACCTGCACTACATCTGTATAACCGATCACTTTCATCCCTCCCAGCGTCACCAGTACCGCAAACACGCTTAACCCGGCGATACACCAGGCAAAAGGCAGCGTGGAGATGGAAGTAATGGCCAGCGCACCCAGGTAGATGATAGACGTAAGGTTCACAAACACATACACCAGCAGCCAGAATACGGCCATGACGGTGCTCACCTTGTCGTTGTACCTTTTGGCAAGGAATTGGGGCATGGTGTAGATCTTGTTCCGCAGGTAAATAGGAATCAGCACCACCGCCACAATTAACAGGGTGGCGGCAGCCATCCATTCGTAGGTGGAGATCGCCAACCCCAGTGCAAACCCTGAGCCGGACATCCCAATGAAATGCTCCGCAGAAATATTAGACGCAATAAGTGATGCCCCAATAGCCCACCAGGTCAGCGAACCCTCGGCCAGAAAAAAATCCTTTGAACTGGCAGTGGCTGACCTTTTCCTGTGATAAACATAGTACCCGTAAGCGGCAACAGCAATGAAATAAATAAAAAAAACGACGTAGTCAGCAAACTGCAGTTTGTTCATAATGCGTGGAAAGGTTTAGGTTTTCGGCGGCGGCTTAAAACTTCAACGTGGCCGGCAGATACTTTGCTACCAGATCTTCATAATAAGACCGCAACTGTTTCCAATCCGGCGGAACAGGGCATTTTGAATACAGGTCATAAGGATTGAAAAGCTTCACCCAGCGCAGCATTTCCCGGTCGTGGCCATCGAGCAGTTCGCTATATGCCCCTTCCCGATGCCAGGCGTAAAAGGAATGATACCGTAGCATATACAGTCCCTGCTCGGGCAGATAGTCTTTCATCATCTGGTACATATATTCATCGTGGCCCCAGGACATATGCACGTTCCGCAGGCCGCAGCCGGGTTCATAAACGCCGGTGGGCGTCTGGTAAACCGGGTTATTGAAATCGGGATTGTTGCGGAAGAATTCAGGGTAAACGATCTTGTCGGAATAAGCGCATCCTACGGGGAAGGTATCTCCCACCACCGCCCATTGCGGCTCTCCAAAAAGGCAAAGCACTTTGCCCATATCGTGCATCAACCCCGTTAGCACCATCCAGTCCGGGTGCCCGTCTGCACGAATGGCTTCGGACGTCTGCAGGAGATGCTGGAACTGATCGAGGTCGGTATCAGGGTCGGAGTCGTCTACCAACTGGTTCAGGAAGTCAAACGCTTCCCATACCGGCATCTCTTTCTTATTGAACTGCAGATAGGCAGCCCTTTTCTCCTGTACGAAGTCGTAGGTCTGATAAGTATGGTTCAACCGGTAGAATTCGCGAACAGTATCCCTTTCGGGCGTTTCATAGTTGCGGTATTGGTCTGCCGACCTGTCCTTCGCTATACTGTCCGGATCCGGGTAACGTTGCAGCACGGCTTCTTCCCATTCATCCAGACTGTTCAGCGGATGTATTTCGCTGTCTTTAAACGAATTTTGTTGCGTACGCATGGCGATTTTTTTGTAGTTTGAGAAACAAAGTATATCGTTCTATAATTTCGGCTATTTTTCAGGAAGTTGTATGGCATGGCAACGCCTTTATTTACGAAACCGGTTTCGTAATCATATCAACGTTATGAAGCAGATGAACATCAAAGCCCTCGCCCGCGAACTCAACCTGTCCGTATCAACGATCTCCAAAGCGTTACGGGACAGCTATGAGATCAGTGAAAGCACCAAACAACGGGTCATGCAGCTGGCGGAAAAGCTCAACTACAAACCTAATCCATACGCCAGCAGCCTGCGCGGCAAGAAAAGCCGCAACATTGGCGTGGTGATACCCGAGGTGGCAGACAGCTTCTTTTCGCTTGCCATCAACGGCATTGAGTCAATCGTGAAGGAAAAAGGTTATCATGTGCTGATCTGCCTCACCCACGAAGATTTTGAAAGTGAACAGGCCATTCTCAAGGAATTCCAGAGCGGCCGGGTAGATGGCGTACTGATGTCTGTTTCCAGTGAAACCGATGCCGGTGGGCATATTCATGAACTGATAGAACAGGATGTGCCCATTGTGTTGTTCGACCGGGTATTGAAAGAAGTACCAGCCGCCAGAGTGATCACAGACGATATGGAAAGCGGCTACAAAGCCACAAAACATCTGATAGACAATGGTTGCAGACGGGTTGCCTTCCTCGGGTTGTCAAAAAAACTGTCCATCAGCAACGACCGGTTGAAGGGTTATGAAAAAGCAATGCATGAATATGGATGGAGGATCGGGAAGAAAGATGTTGTAACCTGTACCACCGATCAGCAACAGAACATCCGGGCTGTCAAAAAACTCCTGCAACAGCCCAACCGGCCCGATGGCATTGTGGCCTCCGTTGAAAAACTTGCACCGGTCGTATACCAGGCATGCAACGAAGAGTCCCTGCGCATCCCGCAGGACGTGAAAGTAGTATGCTTCTCCAATCTTGAAATTGCGGCCATGCTGCATCCTTCTCTCACCACCATCACCCAACCCGCTTACGAAATGGGGCAGAAAGCCGCGGCTATGCTGATGAGGCTGCTGGACAAGAAGCCTGTGCAGACCGCGGACATGGAAGTGATCATTCCCTCCAAACTCGTGCGGAGGGGTTCTACAAGTATTTAAATTTTTCCGCCATGAAAAAATATGCGTTCATTTTATTGCTTGCCTGTTGCTGTATGCAATATGCAAAAGCACAAACCACACCTTTTGATCTGACCACCGCTATCCTCGGGAAAGACAGTCTTTTCTGGAAAGCCTACAACCAGTGCGACCAGGCCGGCATGCAGCAATTCCTCGCCGATGATATAGAGTTTTACCACGACAAAGGAGGTCCCACCTTCGGGATCGAAAACATGATCCAGTCCATCAGGAAAGGTCTTTGCGCCAACAGCAGCTATCATTTGAGAAGAGAAGCCGTACCCGGCACCGTGCACGTTTACCCGATGCAAAAAGGAGATTCCATTTACGGCGCTATTATCTCCGGCGAGCATTATTTCTATATCACACAAAACAACCAGCCGGAATTCCTGGACGGGCACGCCCGGTTCACACATCTGTGGCTGCAGAAAAAAGGCGTCTGGAAAATGGCCCGCATCCTCAGTTTCGACCACGGCCCTGCTTACATCAGCAAAAGAAAAGAGATCACCCTGTCGCCACTCACCTTGCGTAAATACGCCGGCAAATACAACGGCCCGCAAAACCCGGGATTAATGGTCAGGGAAGAAAAAGGGAAACTGATCCTCGGTACCGGCGAACGTGCAATGATCCTGTATCCTGAAAGCGCCCATCTTTTCTTCTCAAAGGAACGGGATCTGACTTTTGAGTTTGGGGAAAAGGGGACATTGCGTGTGCGGGAAAGAGGGATTGTAGTAGAGGAGCTGGTACGGGAGAAATAGGGGTCGCTTTATCGTCTGATTCATCACTGCTGCCAACTCCGCGGCGCTCCAACTATTCAATTAATTTATTGAATAGATTATCCTATCTTTGCGGAAAGCATTCCTCATGAAACATCTTATCCTGTACCTGGTTGTGCTGACCGGGCTTTACCATACGGCATTCGTACAACATAACGCGCCCTGGAACAGCAGCAGGATTTAAAAAGGCCAAATTGCTCGACCTGCCCAAAAACATCAAGGTGGACTGGCTGGATAAGCACTACCCAACCCGGGAATAATTGTATAAGGTGACGCTATGAATAAAAGAAATTTCAAAGACAAGGTATATGCGGAACTGTCGAAAGTCACGAAAGCATTGAGCAACCCGCATCGCCTGGAGATCATAGACCTGTTGGCACAAGGGCCATTTTCTGTAGAGGAAACAGCCCGTTATACCGGTATGTCCGTCGCAAACGCCTCGCAGCATTTGCAAACCCTGAAAAATGCGAAGCTCGTTAGTATTACGCGCAACGGCAACTTCATCCACTACAGCCTGGCCGGTGAAAATGTGTTCAATGCATGGGCCGGCCTTCGTGAACTGGGCATGGCGTATAATGCGGAAGTGGAAAAGATAGTATCGGATTTCAGAAGGGGGTATGGGGAAATGGATGCCGTTAATGCAGACGTGCTGGTGAGAATGCTGGAAAAGAATGAGGTGATACTACTGGATGTAAGATCGGAAGAGGAATATAACCGGGGGCACATCCACAGGGCCATCTCGGCGCCGGTGGACAAGCTGGGGAAGCATCTGAAGAACCTGCCCAAAAACAAAATGATCGTTGCATACTGCCGTGGTCCCTTTTGTGTGTATGCAGATGAGGCAGTTGCCATGTTAAAGAAGAAAGGCTACAAAGCCACAAGGATGCATGAAGGTTATCCTGACTGGGAGTTAAAAGGATTACCTGTAGAGAAATAGTTGAATTTAAAAATTGAAAAAAATAAGTGGAGATCAGGTTAGGATTAAAAGAGAACTGGAAGCAATTCACTTTGCTGGTGCTGGTGAATATGCTGGTAGGTGGTATGGTGGGACTGGAAAGGACAGTGGTGCCATTGGTAGGTACAGAGGAATTCAAAATAGGTTCGGACGTTGTCGTATTTTCTTTCATCATTGCCTTTGGGGTGGTCAAAGCCTTTACCAATCTTATTTCGGGAGTGCTGGCCGACAAGTACACCCGGAAACGGGTACTGGTACTTGGCTGGTTTGCGGGCCTGCCGGTACCTTTTTTATTAGCCTGGGGACCAACATGGAACTGGATCATTGCAGCCAATATATTGCTTGGAATAAGTCAGGGGCTGGCCTGGTCAATGACTGTGAATATGAAAATAGATCTTGTTGGCCCAAAGAAACGAGGGCTGGCCATGGGATTGAATGAAGCTGCCGGATATGGCGCTGTTGGGCTTACCGCCCTGCTCACCGGCTATCTCGCTTCTCAATATGGATTAAGACCTCAACCTTTTTATATCGGCATTTTCTATGCGATTGCAGGATTGGTACTGTCCATACTTGTCATCAAAGACACCCGCCGGCATGCTCAACTGGAATCGGCACTGATAGCAACCACCTCATCCGGTGAGCAAACGCATAAACCAAATCTGATGTGGGTTTTCAGAGAAACAACCCTGAAGAACAGGAACCTTTTCGCTGTTTCGCAGGCGGGTTTGATCAATAATCTGAACGATGGCATGTCCTGGGGCGTATTTCCGCTGCTGTTCCTCTCGGCAGGAGTTGGTTTGGAAGGTATAGGCTGGATCAAGGCGGTTTATCCGGTAGTATGGGGCGTGGGACAGATTGTAACCGGACCGTTGGCGGACCGCATAGGAAGAAAGCCATTGATCGTTTGGGGAATGTTTGTGCAGGTACTGGGGCATATTGTTATCGGCTTCAGGTTCTTCCCTCCTCTCGCATCCGGATTAACAGGCTCCGTGCTGTTGGGATTGGGCACAGCCATGGTTTATCCGGCTTTGCTGGCTGCTGTAAGCGATGCGGCGCATCCTTCCTGGCGCGCTTCATCCCTCGGTGTTTACCGTTTCTGGAGAGATATCGGTTATGCCGCAGGCGCTGTGATGTCTGGCATTGTAGCCAACTTTCTGGGACTCGTATGGGCTGTTCACATCGCAGGATTAGTTACATTCCTTTCCGGAGTGCTGGTATGGATAAAGATGAAGGAAACCATGCAGCGAAGCATACAATGATAAATTGTATATTTATGTATCGATAACATACACGCATATTTTTTGGCCCTTCATTCAATATGTGTACAGTTATGTTGCCGGCGATAAAATTTACTGTGTTTACATCGCCCCAAACGAAGAACTGGTTCGGGAACATGCCAAGCGGGGCGGATTTCCGGTTAATAAAGTGACGGAAATGCCTGAACAACAAATATTCAAACCACATCCCGCGTTGCAGGATTTTGTCAACCGCATCCTCATCTTTCGCGCTGACCTCAGGTGTATAGGGCCAGATATCATATGTCCCTTCCCGCCTACGCCTCAAAATTACATTTACTTCTACATTAATGACCCGATACACACCCGAAAGAACGGTAACAATGCTTTCATCAAAAAACCGGGCAGTATCACTGTTGGGCCGCAACTGACCGGGGTTCATCTCAACCTTGGAAAAGATCATTTCATGCTGGCCATCATATTTCATCCGGGAGGATTGTACCGTTTACTGGGCATGCCCATGAAGCACATGTTTGACGAGGACGTTGATAGTTATGCGTTATTCGGAAATGAGATCAACAGGATACATGAAAAGCTGCAATATGCGCAAAGCTGGCTGGAGATGAAGAACATTGCAGAATCGTTCCTGCTGAACAGGATCGGGCGGTTGAAAACGGCTTTGCCTTTTGACCATGCCATCAGGGAATTAATGGACAATAGCGGGAACCTGCGCATGGAAAAAGTGGCCTCGCTTTCCTGCCTCAGCATCCGGCAGTTTGAAAGGAAGTGCATGGAAAGGATCGGGCTGCCGCCGAAGCTGTTTGCCCGGTTGGTGCGCTTTTCCGGGGCATACCAGTTAAAGGAACATCAACCGCATTTAAGCTGGACGGAGATAGCGCATTCCAGCGGGTATTATGACCAAATGCATTTTCTCAGGGATTTTAAGGAGTTTGCCGGCGTTACACCATCTCTCATTCAGGGACAACTGGATGCAACACCTTTACGGCTGCAGGCCAATGCCCGGCAATAAATGTCGCGTTTGTACTATTCACCGTTTTGATGGAAAAATAATTTTGTAAAAAAAATCTATGTATCAGCCATCCATCAACCGGCGTCAATTACTGCAACGTGTCACTGCCCTTTCCATCGGTGCGGGAATATTACCATTCGCAGGCTATGGTTTATCCGATGATATCTTTCAGAAGCCGGCAACCATTTACATACCTCCCGGAGAGGGCAAAAAAGGAATAGTAGGTGATATGCAGCTCACCTTCAAGCTCAGCAGCGGGGATACATCCAGGCTTCTTGGCGCGTGGGAAACCGTTATTCAACCCGGAGAGCTGGGGGCCCCACCGCATTATCATGCAAAAACGGATGAAATATGCCGGGTACTGGAGGGTACCGTCACTATTATGACCGGCGATACGGTCAAGGAGGTGGAGGCTGGTGGATGGCACCTGCGGCCGAGGGGGCTGGTGCATACTTTCTGGAACGCCGGCACAACTCCCGCCAAAACAATTGACCTGTGCATTCCGGGCGGGCATGAATATTATATGCAGGAACTGGCGTTGTTATTTGAAAACAATAACCGGCCGAAACCCTGCGAACTAAAACGCCTGGAAGAAAAGCATGACATCCATTATCGTTTTGATCTGTTACCCGGGGTGATAGAGAAATACAAGGTGAGGTTGTGATATCCTGCTATTTTGTTAATGCTACGGATACTCCTTTTCTTAAGGTATTATGTATTTCTGCAACCTTATCTGTATGCGCAATTAATTCTGCTATCTCATCCTGAGGTACATCAGCTGTTACTTTTGCTTTGTAAGTAAAATTATATCCGCTTTCACCTTCCGCATTGAATTCTCCGGAAGCTTCTATTTCGATGGATGAAATGGCAATATTTCGCTTGTTGGCTTCCCGATATAAATCGTTACAAAAGCAAGTGGCTATGGAAAGCATCAATAATTCGCCGCCATTCACGGAAGAACCTTGTCCGGATGATTTGTGATCAATCTCGATACGCCGGGTAATATTATCTGTACTCACCGAAACTTTGTGATGATCAGAACTGCTTTTTATGATGGAAGATACTTTCATTTTTAAGTGTTGTTATTGGGATGATGCTGTTCTTATGTCTGACTAAATTACAAGAAAAGCCAATTCAAACAGCATTGGCAGCAGGGAAAGCACAAAGAAAAAATGTACTGAACGTTGGCCCAACCCAATCCTCGGAAACGATGTTAACGAGTACATCAAAAATGGATACAGCCATGAAAAAAATCAATGCAGGCATTCAGTTCAGGTATGATTATGCCGATCATGCTACTATTGCATCTCCGGCATACCGGACCAGCGTGAAGCTGTTTATACAGGAGCGTTATCTCAAATGGTTGACTACTGATCGTGGAGATGAACACATTGCACGTCCAGAATAAATTTCAATAAACTGCCAATGAAGACGCAAAAACGATTAAGTCTGGTGGTGTAGGCGATTCTTCAAATAGATAACTTTATAATCTATTAACTGAAAGAATAAGCAAAGGCACGTAAGGTATAATGATGAACATTATAGACCAAAAATAAATAAGTCGCCGGAAACCAGCGACTTATTATAAAATCTTGCGGACCGGACGGGACTCGAACCCGCGACCTCCGCCGTGACAGGGCGGCATTCTAACCGACTGAACTACCGATCCATCCACCACTTCCAAGCCGAAGCTCTTCCGTTTTGGGATTGCAAAGATAAGCACAAATAAATCATAGATGCAAATCTTTTTTTGAGATTCTTCAAAACAATGAAGGAGGCATATGAGTTGATTTACAACCAGAACGGTATTAAGAGGAACTTACTTACCTTTAATCGATCATATGGAACTTCAGGAAGCAATAACGCTCATCAATACCGATACACTACCCTCCGGCCCCAGTACCTGGGCGGACCTTGGTTGCGGCAAAGGTCTGTTCACGGAGGCGTTGTACTCCCTGCTTCATCCCGCCAGCAAGATCTACGCGGTGGATCAATACCCGGTGAAACTTCATAACCCCGCATTCATTCCCGTTCAACTGGATTTTGTAAAGGACAACTGGCCGATGCCTCCGCTGGATGGCATCCTAATGGCCAACTCCCTGCACTTCGTGGAGGAAAAGGCCCCCTTCCTGCACAAATTAAAACAACAACTGAAAGAAAACGGCCAGGTACTAATCGTGGAATATGATACGGATATTCCCAATCCCTACGTCCCCTACCCCGTCAGCCACCCTGTTCTCCGTCAACTCTTCCATCATGCAGGCTTTGAGAATATCCGCAGCCTCGGAAAACACCCGTCCATTTACAGCAAAACGGATATCTATGCAGTGTTGATCGACTGAAAGGAAAACTTCTTAACCTGATTAAATCAACAAAAAATATCCGTCCAACAAACGGAACACACTCAGCCCCCTTTCAACCCGCATCTCTCAATTTTCCCGATCTTTGCCCTCCTAATGCCCAAAAAGTCATACATACTTTTCCTCCTGCTCACGCTCTCTGCGGCCTGTAACCGCCCGCACGGGATCAACCGCGCTTTCTATTACTGGAAGCAGCGCTACCAGCCCACCCCCTCGGAGCTACAAACCCTCTCCTCCCTCCGCACCCAAAAACTTTACGTGAAAATGTTCGATGTGAGCTGGGATGCGGAAAAACGTACAGCCGTTCCCGTTGCCATGCTGGATCAAAGGGCAGCGTTCCCTGACAGCCTGGAGTTCATACCGGTCGTATTCCTGATGAACGAAGTCTGGCAACGGACAGACAGTGCATGGACGAACCTCCTCGCCCAAAGGACCACTACGCTCCTCGAGCAGCGCTGCAGCGGGAATAAAGTAAAAGAAGTGCAGGTAGATTGCGACTGGACCCGCAACAGCAGAGATACTTATTTCACCTTCCTGGAAACCCTGCGCCGCCAGCCGTTCCTCGCAGGAAAAAAATTGTCCGTCACCATTCGCATGCATCAGATCAAATATCTCGCGTCCAGCGGCGTACCGCCTGCGGACAAAGGTCTGCTGATGTGCTACAACATGGGCGACCTCCGGAAATGGGGAGACCATAATTCTATCCTTAACATGGAAACGCTGCAAGCGTACACCAACCGGAACCGCATACGCAATTATCCTTTATCTTTGGATCTGGCTTTGCCTTTGTTTGAATGGAGCGTGCTGTTCCGGAACAAAACCTACGCGGGCATCCTGCGGAATATGAACATCACGCAACTGGAGAATACCTCCCTGTTCAGGCACGACGGCGTAAGGTTATATACCGCGCTGAAGGATACTACCCTGAACGGATACACGCTCCGGCAGAACGATGTGATCCGGTTTGAGTCCTGCTCCCCGGAACTCCTCGAACAAACCGCCCGCTACCTTTCCAGGCAACGGCAGGCCGCTAACCCTACAATTATTTTCTATCATCTCGATTCATTGACACTCGGAAAGTATAACCCGCATGAACTGGAAAAAATTTACCATATTCTGGAGTAGCTTCCTCCTCCTCTTTTTCGGCGAGACTATTTACGTTTTCTCCTGTGGCCCGGAACCGGACCCCTACGATTATTACGTGAACTTCTTCAACCCTAATCTCACGGACAGGAAAGGGTTTGAACCGTTCTTCTATACCAGCCTCTCCATTTACTATGGAATGGAAACGCCCACGGAAGAAGCGCTGAACCTGGAGGAATGGGGGGCTTTCTTCCGGGGAAATACAACGGAGAAGGATATACGTGAATTCGTTTATACTTACAGTCGCGCACAGATGGCCGCTCTTTATCAGTCGATAGAAAAGAATGCGGCTCTCATGGCGCCGGACAGCGTTCAAAAGAACACGGTCACACAATATTTTATCAGGAACCGGGATCGTGAAACGCTGGGATACCTGATGTACGCCAGGCAATGCGAAGCATATGCCGGTGGTGATGAAGGCAAAGCCTGGAACGAGCCCGAAGTGAATGCACCGGTGATGCAGAAGCTGGCGAAGAATGGCATCCAGCTGTACAAAGCCTGTAAAGACGAGCGTATCCGGGAAAGATATGCTTTCCAGGTGACTCGTATGATGCACTACAGTAAAGACTTTGAACAGGCGATCCATTATTACGATTCCCTCGCCGCGCCTATCCGCTCTACTTCCCTGATCCATTATAAAGCACTGGCCCTGAAAGCTGGTGCCCTGATGCGCACAGGCAAAAAAACGCAAAGCGCTTACCTTTTCTCCCGCATCTTCGAAAATGCACCTTCCCAGCGTACACTCGCTTTCCAGAACACAGGCTGGGCGGGCGCAGCGGAGGAAGATGTGATGCGGCTCTGTACAAACGATCATGAAAAAGGTACGGTGGCGGCCCTGTACGCCTGCCGGAATGCAGAACCTTACCCGGACGGGCTCCGGAAGGTATACCACCTGGATCCGAAGTCCCCCATGCTGGAAGTACTGCTGACCCGCGAGATCAATAAACTGGAAGACCGTTACTTTGATGCATTCATCAACACTTACGGATACGGATCGGATGCGCAGAACAGGAAAGGGATGCCTATGGCGTTGCAACCGCTGGTGGATAGTCTCGCTACCGGCGGAAAAGTGAAAGAACCCGCCCTGTGGCATATCTCATCGGCCTATCTTTCTTTTATGATGCAGGATTATGCAGGCGCCAACAAACGCCTGAACCTCGCCAGATCGGGCAACAACCGGCCGGTGATACAGAACCAGTGGGAGATCGTGAAACTGCTGGTATCGGTGAATGAACAGCCACACATCAACAGCGATCTCGAAAGCAAACTGCTGGAGTCGTTCCGGTGGCTGGACAAGAAAACAGGTGGATCGAAGAAGAACGGCTGGTATGGCTCCACTCCCGGCAATGATGAAGATATGGACAGTCTCTTCTACACCCGCATGTATCGTAACCTGCTGGATTATGTGATCGCAGAGCGATATGGCAAACAGGGGGACATGGCACGAAAAGCGCTCATCTACTGTAAACGCGACCAGGTATCGGCCTACCAGATCAGATACGGCGCCGAGTCCGCCACCGGGTTCATCCGGGACAGCATGCAAACAGAACAAATGCTTCATCTTTATGAGTTGAAACGATCCAAACGCAAAACACCTTTCGAAAGCTACCTCTGCGAACAATTGATGTCCGCAGAAGATATTGCGGAAGCCATCGCCGTGAATTGTACAAGGCAGCATGATTTTAAACAGGCGGTGGCGTGGTTCGGCCGTTCCGGCGGCGAGTTTGCCCATTCCAACGAAGTATTCAACGATCAGTTGGAAGATTACGGTTATGAAAGCAACGACACCACACAACCCAAAGGCATCTCCGAGATGGCGTTCGCGCAACGGATGGTGGAACTCGAGAAAAAAATGAAAGGCCGGAAGGCAGACCCGAAAGTTTATTACGAGTATGCAACCGGCCTGTTCAGCATTTCGTATTACGGCCATAGCTATCATTTTTCGGTAGACTACCGCCCGAGCACCAGCTGGTACAGCCCTTCAGATGATGCAAACCCTTTCCGCAAACAGTATTTCGGCTGTTATCGTGCGGAAGAATATTACCGGAAAGCGGCGGAAGCTTCCAATGACAGGGAATTCAAAGCCCGCAGTCTTTATATGGCCGCCCGTTGCGCACAAAAGCACCTGCCGCCGGACGATAAGGATCATTCATGGCATATGGCCGCCATTTACGAGAATCCCTATTTCCCGGCTTTGAGCAAAGACTACAAAGACACGGAATTCTACAAAGAGATCGTTGGCAAATGCAGCTACCTGCGGGACTACGTGCGCGCACAACAAAAAAAATAACAGGCACTATTGATAGTCCGGCCCGAACACCCGCACCTCGTAGCGGCAAACGCAGGGGTGAGGGTTTTTTGTTTCATTTTATTAAAAATTTCCTCTTCGCGTAAATCTTTTTCCCGATCCGGCAAATGCCTGTGCCGCTTCTTTGTTTCCTTTGCCCCCAATAATGCGGAACTAAATGCCTGTCCAACAGCAAATCAAGAAGAAAAAGAATGGCAAATCCCTGTTCAGAAGGATCAACGACTGGCTGCACCTTTGGCTGGGGCTGTCATCCGGGCTCATTGTGTTTGTTGTCAGCATCACGGGTTGCATCTATGCTTTCCAGGAGGAGCTTTCCAACCTCACGCAGCCTTATCGTTTCGTGAAAGCCGAAGAACGTCCGTTCCTGTTGCCTTCTGAGTTGAAAGCGATCGCTGCACAGGAGGCTTTCGGAAAGGATACTTCAGCTGCAAACAAGATCGGCGCAGTAGTGTACGGCACGCGGGAAAGAGCGGCCATCGCCACTTACACGGACAAACAGAACGGCTTCACGCTCATCTATATCAATCCCTATAACGGAACCGTCCTGCATAAGAAAACTTTAAAAGACGATTTCTTCCGTATTATCCTTGAAGGCCATTTCAATTTATGGCTGCCCCGCAAGATCGGGCAACCTATTGTGGCTACGGGAGTTTTGATATTTGTGATCCTGCTGATCACAGGGTTGATCATGTGGTGGCCAAAAAGATGGAACAAAAAGAACCGGAAGAAAAGCTTTTCGATCAAATGGGACGCGGGTAAAAAGCGGGTCAACTACGATCTGCACAACGTATTGGGATTCTATGTGATGCTCATTGCACTGGTGTTGGGTTTAACCGGGCTTGTGTGGGGCTTTGAATGGTTCTCGAAGTCGTGGTACTTCACCGCGACCGGCGGCAAAACTCTGGAGAAGTTTGAGCGGGGCCTCTCAGACACTACACGCACCAACACACCGCCGCTCACCCGGCCGGAAGACAAAATATGGGCGCAGGTATTGCAGGAATTCCCTCACCCCACCGGCTCCACGCAGATCCAGTTCGCGCTCCGGCCCAAAGACCCCATCACCCTCATCCTCAACCCAGACGAAGGCACTTTCTACAAACGGGAGTTCCGTTTTTATGATCAATACACTCTGCAACGGGTGAAAGGCGGCGGCCTCTATGGTAATACATACGCCTCCGCTTCCCGCGGTGAAAAACTCTACCGCATGAATTACGATATTCATGTGGGGGCCATAGGCGGACTGCCGGGCAAGATGCTCATGTTCTTCGCCAGCCTCATCTGCGCCAGTTTGCCCATTACAGGGTTTTATATCTGGTGGGGAAGACGGAAGAAGAAAACCGCAGGCAACAGAAAGATCCTGCCGGCACGAGTGGCCGCGTCCTTATAACATCTTTTTCTTTTTAATTACGTCAAACGCCGATCGCGTGATCTATGCCGAAACTACCGCCGCTCCAGGCCTTTCGCATGGTCCAGTCCGTGAACGGCGCTGACCAGAAAGGATGACTGGCGGGCAACCCTAACGGTAACAACCCTACGGACGCGAGGTACATGCTGCCGGCGTTGGAATAACTGTCCGCCACCTCCGGCTGATGACCAATCACGCCCAAAGTCAGCCACCCTGCTTTGGAGAAAGTGCCCGGATGCTCAAACTGCCTTTTCATCACCGCGGTCAATGCACAGCGTACCTGCGCAGGACTCACCTCCTTCGGAAGCTCATCCGTAAACGCCAGCTGTGCCAGCGGCTGAAAAGCCCCTACCCTGTAGGTACTGGACCGTCCCACGACAGGATACGTGCCTTCCGGGGATATTTGCCGTTCAAGAATAGCCGCGTACCGCTGCATGCGCTTCAATGCAATATCGTACTGCTTCTTCCATTTATCTTCTTTCGCGGAAAGTACTTTGAGAATATCCAGGTACATCGGCTGGATCACGAAGCCATTGTAGTAATCGAAATGGAACGCGGGCCCGTCACCATAAAGGCCATCGCCTTTGTACCAGGAATCTGTTTTCTTCAGTGCTTCCTCGATGCGGTCCATTTTATATTCTTCGCCGGTGGCGTAAAGGAATGTTTCGATGATGCCCGCGAAGAGGGTCCAGTTGTTATTGAATCCACCCAGGCGGCGCATGCTTTTGAATTCTTCTGCAAAACGCTGTTTGGTAGCGGCATCCAGCGGCTCCCACATCATTTTGGGCGCGCGGAGGAATCCGTGGGCCAGGAAAGCCGCATCCACAATGGGTTGACCGCCTTTGCGCCAGTTGAAGTAGTCAGGGTTCGAGGGGTCTACGCAATTGGCAAGACTTTTCATCATGAGGCCGCGGAGTTCCTGCCTGATCCTGCTTTCCGGAGTAGCGTCGTCCGGCAGCGCCAGCCAGGGCGCAATACCAGCGGCTAACCGGCCGAGAGCTTCCAGCCAGGCGGTGGATTTATCGCGATTTCCCCAGGAGAGCGCGTACTCCATTTCCCAGTTCTGTTTGAGCGTGCCTTTGCTCAGGTTCATGAGGATGGGCCGTGCCATCCGCTGCATGAGGGATACCCAGTATTCCCGGTCAGATCCCGGTTTGGGCAGTGCCGTTCTTTCTTCCGGTGTGATGCCTGCCAGGACGGGAGCAGCGGGTATGGCCGCGAGGGCGCCTAAAAGGGACGACCATTTCAGGAAACGTCTTCTTTCAATGTTGCCATTCTTCATCAGAGATACCATTTTTTGTAACGGGCCAAAGCCTCGAGGAAATAATAATCCGCATAGGTCAACGGTACATCCACTTCAGAGTTGGAAAGGAAGGAACCCACACTGTATTTCAGCAGGAAGCCTCCGTTCTCGCCCAGCTTCGCACGGTAAGCATCAGAAGAAAGGGATTGCAGCATCACGGTAGCTGCATCCACATATTCCTTCCTGTCTTTTTTATTCACATACTGGCCCAGTTCCAGCAAAGCAGACGCCATAATAGCGCCGGCAGAAGCATCCCTGGAGGTTGGCATCTTCGGTGCGTTGTAATCCCAGTAAGGGATTTTGTCCGCAGGCAGATTCGGATGATGCAGGAGGAATGACGCAATATCCTGCGCCTGCTGCAGATAGATTTTGTCTTTCGTGAACCGGTACATCATCGTGAAACCATAAAGCCCCCACGCTTGCCCGCGGCTCCAGGCAGAAGTATCGTGCGCTCCCTGCCCGTTCACTTTTTTGATGATCCCGCCGGTGTTCAGGTCGTAATCCACGATGTGAAACGTGCTGTGATCCGGACGGTAGTGATTCTTCAGCGTAGTATTGGCATGTGTAACGGCAATCTCGCGGAATTTGGGATTCCCGCCGTTCTGTGCCGCCCACATCAATTGTTCCAGGTTCATCATGTTGTCAATGATCACCGGACAGTTCAGATTCTTGCTTTTGTTCCATGACTGAATAGCATGAATAGCAGGCCGGTAGCGGGTGATCTGGTAGATAGCCGCCGTATCGATCACATCCTTATATTTCTTATCTCCCGTGATCCGGTAAGCAGTGCCGAAGCTACAGAAGATCATGAACCCGATATCGTGGTTGCCGGTGTATCTTTTTTCCTTTTCCTGGATGCTCAGCCTCCGCTCCGCTTCCGCGCGAACACCGGCGTCTTTCGTGTATTCATAGATATACCAGAGGCTGCCGGGATAAAAACCGCTGCACCACCAGTCCGTTCCGGACGACAAAGAACGGCCGCGCTGAAAGGTACGCGGCATCTTGTCCGCCGGCGTACTGTCTTTCAACACCTGGTATTGCTTCACGGCAAACCGCATGTTCTCATCGATCAGTTGTTGCATCTGTTTTTTGGAGGCCAGCTGGGCCTGCGTGTACAACGGGAATAGCAGCAGCAGTAGTGCTGCTTTTGTCATGTTTCCAAATGTTCGTCTCATCTGAAGAGCTTTTAAAACTGTAAACGTATCATGCAAACGTTTGCATTAGAAAGATAAAAATAATAAACCCCACAGATTATACAAGTGTTTTTTTCTTTTAATTGCATCCATAAACTTGCGAAACATAACCTATGCGGATTTTTAGCACGATGCTGTTCCTCCTGCTGTGCTCCTTTGCGGCTCTGGCACAGACTTACACCGGAAAAGTAATCTCGGTAAAAGATGGAGACACGATAGAAATGCTGGTGAACGGCAGAAAGATACGGATCAGATTGTATGGAATCGACTGCCCGGAAAAAGGGCAGGCATTCGGCGACAAAGCCAAACAGTTCACGGCAGACCTGTGCTTTGGAAAGGTGGTGAAAGCCGTGCAGCAGGATGTGGATCAGTGGGATCGTGTGGTGGCAGACATCTATCTCGATGGTGAACTCCTGAACCTCAGGATCGTTGAGGCAGGTTACGCCTGGCATTTCAAACGCTACAGCAACAGCAAAGTGCTGGCGGAAGCGGAAAAGAAAGCGCGCAGAGAGCGGTTGGGATTGTGGCAGGATGTGCATCCGGAAGCACCCTGGGAATGGCGGAAAGAAAAGAATAAAACCTTAGCAAGATGAATACTCCCCGGCACACCGTTACCCTGCGTTTCCTGGCGGAACCCTCGGACGTAAATTTCGGCGGTAAAGTACACGGCGGCTCCGTGATGAAGTGGATCGATCAGGCGGGCTTTACCTGCGCGGCCAACTGGAGCGGACAATACTGCGTTACCGTTTATGTGGGCGGCATCCGCTTCTACAAGCCTATTGCCATTGGCGACCTCGTAGAGATCTCCGCTGCCATCATCTACACCGGCAATACCAGCATGCACATTTCCCTGCATGTATATGCGGGCAATCCGCGGCAGGAGAAAAAAGAAAAGACCACACATTGCGTCATGGTCTTCGCAGCCATCAAGGATCAGGGGCAAACCGTTCCCGTCCCCAAATGGGCGCCGCAAACGGAAGATGAAATGAATATGGAAAAATACGCCCTGCGGTTGATGGACCTCCGTAAGGTGATTGATGAAGAAATGAAACCTTACCTCTAGGCGATCGCACGGCTCAATGCCTGCGCCTGCCCTGCTGTATAGACTTCTGTAAGCAGCTCGCGCACGTTAACAGCGCGGTTGAGGTAATGATCTGTGAATGCATAGGTGATACGCCGGAACTGGTCAACCACATACATGGCCGGCAAAGGCGCATTTTCCTCAATACCGGAGATCCTGTTCCAGAGCGGATCGGTATCTGCATAAATGCCTGCGCTCCCCGCGATCTGGTAATTCCGGTCAATAGCCAATGGAAACGTAAGTCCGTGTTCAGCTACCAACGCCTCCAGCTCCTTCCGGCCGTCCCCGGATACTACCAGCAACTGACCACCCATGACCTGTATATCCGCATACAAACTTTGCAACGCTTTCAGATAATACAGACTGCGATCGTTCCAGTGAATGGAAAAGAAAGCCAGCACCAGCGGCTGATGCAGCAGTTCACTGCCCACCACGTAACTGCTTTCGCGCCCGGGGGAAGAGAACAGCACAACAAAATCTTCTTTGTACAGGTGGAATAAAGGAAGCGTGTACCCGGCCTGAACAGGTTTGATGGGTGTTCTGTCAAGGGGTCTGCTGCTTCTGATATCCAGGTTCAGTGGCAGTAAGTCTGCATATCGGTTAGTACTGCGCATATTTTCTTTTCTTAATGTTGGTAATGATCTTAAAAAACGAGGTATGGCTTTCCGGCCCAATACGGTTGTAAAGATACGGGGATTATTTCAATATCCCACTAATTCTATAGACTAAATATAAACAAAAAAATAAGACCCGCTGTGGTAGCGGGTCTTATTGTACAAAAATTCTAACAATTATATTTTCCCGAACTCGCCGTCAGCCGCAATAACCACCTCGTCGCTCAGCATATTGCCGGGGATTTTGGCGGCGAGGCCAAAATCAGTGCGTTTGATGGTACCGGTAACACGAAATCCTGCCGTGAGTTTTTTGCTTGCAGGATTCTCCACGGTGCCACGGTACCAGAGCTCCAGGGTCACGGGTTTGGTAACGCCATGCATGGTAAGGTCTCCGGTGACATTATACTTGTTCTCGCCGGTTTTCACAAGAGAAGTGCTTTTGAAACTGATCGTAGGATGCGCCTGTGCGTCAAAGAAATCGGGGGTTTTCAGGTGATTATCCCGCTGCTCAATGCCGGTGTTGATAGAACCGGTTTGCGCGGTGAGCGTAAACACCCCGTCGCTGAAATCGGGTTTGGAGGCGGAGATCGTCGCTTCAAAGTCCTTGAAAGACCCAGAAATAGTGGCAAGCCCCATGTGCTGCACATCGAATTTTAGCTGGGAATGCGCTTTGTCTGACTTCCAGGAAGATTGCGCAAAAACGCCTATGGCAACTGTCAACAAAATGACTAAGCAGGATATTCTTTTCATAAAAAAGGGTTTTGTTTAATAGTACGAAGAGGAAGATGAATGTACAACTTTTTGGCGGACCAGGCATCGTTACCCAAAAGCGAAGCTATCCTTCGGCTATTTCAATTTCTTCCTGATATACTTTCCCAGTTCTTTCCCGGCCTTCTCATAAGCCGCCGCAATCCTCAATCCTGCCGCCATATCACCGAACAAGCCATTACCGGGTGAATCTTCAATCCGGAATTTCGCAATGGGTTTATCAGGGTTCTGTGTATCCACAAACCAAACGTCGCCATCTATCTTTGCGCTTTTCCGGGAAATCCCGATGTTGTAACCGGGCTCAATGAAAGTGGTTTTAAACACCAGCTGATAGCGGGTGTGCGGGAAATGACCGGCCTGTTTCTCTGAATACTTGTTGAACAGTTCGATGAAACGGGGCTCATAATGCTCCTTGCGGTCATTGACCCAGGACTGCTCCCATTTGTCGCCGCCGCCTGCTTCCTTTTTCTCCGCATCGGCTCTCTTCTTTTTGATGTAGTTGGCTTCTTTGCCCAAATCGCCAACATTAAGCTTGTCATACTCGAACACGCAATGGAAGGTGTCAATGTCCTTCAACGCTTCGATCTTGCCACCGGTGAGGTTAATGTCCTGCGCGCTTGCGGTGGTGCTAACTACAGCGGTTAGCAGCAGCAGGAAAGAAATGCATCTGATCTTCATAAAATAGTCCGTTTTTGGGGACACACAAATGTAGGTGAATTTTAATATTTAACGTTTTACCGCATAAAAAAACAGCCTCACTTTTGGTGAGGCTGTATGGTGTATAGCTGCTTTTCTACTTATTGAATTTTCAGGGTCAGCCAGTTTTTACCGACCGGTTTTTTATTCCCTTCCAGCGTAATACCCATCCAGTAGTAAATAGCGGGCACTACATCTATCAGGGTAGGCGGTGTATTGGAAGGCGGTGTAAAGAAATCGCCCATAAAATCCCAGGCATAGTTCCCTTTGAGCGTGAAGTTTTTCTGCGAGGGACTCATATCGGCGAAAGTGCCGCCGTTACCATCCATGCAGGACCAGTACCCGATCAGGTTCGCATATTTCGGATGCTTGCTGAGATCACCGGTTGCATACGCCCAGTTCTTTATATCATCATCGGAAAGTGCTACGTTCCACACACGCACATCAGCAACGTACATATCAATATACTGTGTGCCAAAGGGATTCTCGTTATAGCCGATCGTAAAGGGAGCATTGGATACTGCGGTTGCTGTTGCACCCACGGTAGTGGCAGTGACTTTGTTCTCTCCATCCAAATAGAAAGTTGCAACATATTCACTCCCCTGTTTGTAAGCCACGCCGGTCATCACGTGCCAGTTACCATCGGAAATGGCTTTTGTGGTGGGGACCTCCGCTTTCTTGTTACCTTCCGCCACATACCAGCTTATCTTATCACCGTTCCGGAACATGGACCATCCGGCGGTAGTGCCCGAACGGGCAGCAGTTTTACTGATGAAGGGCGGGAAGGAGTAGTTATAGTTGTTAGTGGCCGGGTTCTTGTTGAGCTTTACTTTCGCTTCAACGGTAAGGGCGCCGTTGCCGATATTATATAAACCACCGTCCGCATTCTCGGCCCGTACGTTGTTGTTGGGACCACCATAGAGCCTTACGGCGTAATCATTCGGCATGATCTTGTTCACAACCTCCTGTGAAACCAGCCGGGGGCTGTAATAGATGGAAAAGGTATTCCTCGCCACTACCGTTCTTCCACCAAGCGTACTTCCGCTGCCTCCGCCCGTGGATTGTATAATCACCAGCCAGTCCTCATCCGCAAAGGTTTTACGGCCTTTCATGGCCGTCAGTAGTTTGCCGATGCGGGCGTCTGTATCAAGGATAGATTTCGTATATGCGGTATTGTTAGCGCTGAATCCGTTCGCCTGTCCGGTTGCCGCCGGCGCACTGAAATTCACGAGGAGGATATCCGCATTGGCATTACTCAGGCTGGCTACGGCTGCTTCTTCAACGCCGGCGTCCCCTTTGGCCGGACTGGTATTGATCACATTGTCCGCCGTATTCAGGAGGAAGCTGGTCATATCATCCCAGGTGGTGATAACGGTTACCCGGGTAGCGATATCATCCGCTTTGATGATGGAGATGAAGTTATCGTAATACTTGATATCCGCGTGGCTTCCTTTAACGGTGGAGGGGATAAGCGAGCTGTCTTTGATCTGATGGTTGAGGTAGCTGACGCCGGTGGTCATTGTAGCCCAGCCGGTAGCTACGGAAGTAACGGTATCCGCCAGTCCGTTAAAGGTATAAATACTGGACGGCAACAGATCTTTTATCACAGGAGGGTTCAGATCCCGCGTGATCTGGCTTACGGCTCCGTCTATACCGATCAGTAATATCTTCTTTTTCTTCAGTTTCACATTCCCGAATTGTTGCCGGGTGCTGTCCTCATCATAGCGTGGTTTATCGGGCATCACCTTGGTACAGGCAGGCGCTGCAAAGATGTATGCTGCGAGCAGGAGCATGCTGCCGGGAATATAGTTGAATATCTTTTTTCGCATAAAACGATCTTTTAATAATTATCGATAAGGCAGCTACAGTTGCGCCAGCCACAAACGGCCATTCATTTCCCATTCATTCACTACCTGAATATTGAGCCAGTAAGCGATCTGGCTGAACACTTCATTGGCATAAGGAGGCTCTGCCGCACCAGCCGGTGTTCCGGCGCAGGGAAGCAGGTAGTTCAGTACATCCCATTTGAATCCATTGCGGAGCTGAAAATCAGGCGCGCCGGGAATCCTGTTTACAAACCGGTCCCCTCCTCCTTCGTTACACTTCCAGTACCCGATGAGGTCTTTGTAGTTGGGGTGCGACGGATCAATGACATTTGTACAGGCATAATCGCTGATCACTTTATTGGAAAGGGAATCCTTCCAGATACGGATATCGCTCAGGTATAGGTTGGCATTCCCGCCATTGTTAGGCAGGGTAGCGCCGATCGTAAGCGGAGCCGTTGTATTGATATTACCGCGGGCGGTGATATCAGCGGATTTATTATACACACCGTCTGTATAGGTTTTCACATACCGTTTGAAAGGCTTTACAGTAGTGTCTGAATAGAATACGGCGGTCAGCTGGTGCCATCTGCCATCATTGATCTGCGTACCGGCGGCCTGTGTATTGCTGGTGGAGCCGGTATTACTTAAATTTATCTGCCAGAAGTTTCCTTCGAGGAAGAAACACCAACCCACCTGGCCGGCGGCGAAAGAGGCCCGCTTGGAGAAAAATGCCGGGTAATTGACGCTGGTTCCGGCTACGGCATGCCGCATTTTCAACTCTACCGTATAGTTATCCTTATCCCCAAAGTTATACGCGTTGTTATCCGTCAATACCGCATTCACTGCACTGGCATCCGTACCGCTCATACGTACGGCATACTTGATGCCGAGTGTGGCGCTTATCTTTTTGCTCTTGAAGGAAGGGTTGTAATACATGGTAAAAGTATTCTTCTCTTCCTCCAGATAGGAACCGTAGGTTTTACCGCGACCACCATGTGTGGACTGTATGATCACCAGCCAGTCTTCCTTCGCGAAATTCGGACGTTCTTTCAGGGACTTTACCAGCGCTCCCACGTAGCCATCAAATTTCTCCAGTGCATTCTTATAGGCAGCGGAATCCGCATAGAATCCGCCGGATCTGCCGGCAATATTGGCATTATTGAAATGCGCGATCAACAGGTCCGCACTGTCTGTTTTGATACGGGCAACGGCGGAATCCCGCACGGCATCGTCATTATTATTGGGGATCGTGATCCTGACATCTGCGTCTTTGAAATAGGTTTTGCTGA
The DNA here is from genome assembly GCA_017849435.1 of Chitinophaga niabensis. Classification (GTDB taxonomy): domain Bacteria; phylum Bacteroidota; class Bacteroidia; order Chitinophagales; family Chitinophagaceae; genus Chitinophaga; species Chitinophaga niabensis_A. Next base: position 716,716 of record JAFIGY010000009.1, on the reverse strand, counting down.
GCGTTTCCCAGGGGCTTACAGTCACCACACGGAACGGGCGGGCTTTCTGTGTTTTAACGCGGCTGATAAAAGAAGGGTAACGGTTGCCGCGTTCTACCCTTGGTGTGAGCGAACTGTCCCGGGTCTCATTATTAGCAACGGTATTGGCCGTCATGATATACGCCCATGATGCTCCGTCTGTAGTAACGGTATCTGCCGTTCCTTCATAACTGTATATGCTGCCTGGTTTCAGCGCGTTGATCTCTGGTGTATTCACCCTTTCCAATTGTTTTCCGGCCACGCCGTCTACCACTATCATCAGTATTTTGCTGTTGTCTGAAAAGGGCGGCACCGGGTTCTTCTCCGACGGCACCAACGGTATTTTGTTACAGGCACCCGTCAGCAGTGCAGCAACCATGATCCCGCTTATCCACCCACGATATGTAGTTACAAGTTTCATCAATTTTCAGTTTAAAATCGGTCCATCAAAATTGTTACAAACGGATATCCTTTTCCCATACTTTCTCCGTGAGCAAGGGTAAATGCTTCACTTGTTCCACGGCGGATTCCGATACTACAATCCCCCACTGGTCAAAGAAAGGCTTCAGGTTGGTTTTTGCGTATAGACTGGCCTGTACAAAGAAGAAATTCTTTTTCACCTCATCGATGTAAGAAAGGCGCGGTTCCCGGCGGGCTGCTTTACAGAGCTCCGTCATCATACCATATCCATAGCGCTGGAACAATTGCACAAAGGGCACCAGCCGGCCGAACACATCTGTAACGGTTTTAAAACGTTTGTTGGGATCTACCGTTGCAGCAAAGGCGAGTGCCGGCGCTACAAAATCTTCCTGGTAAATCCTTAATGGTTTTCTGCCAAAGCGCTGCGCGATCTTGAATACGAACAGGTTGTTGCTCACCTCGCCCAGTGCGTCTTCTCCGCTCCAGCTCCAGATACTGCCCATCTGGTGGTTATGCCCGATCTCGTGGAAGGGCCCCCAGCTGGCGCCTTTATTGATCACTGCGGTATCAAGGAAGTCAGAATGCCAGTCCATATAAGCCATGCAGGGATATCCGCTGTGGCCGCTGCCAAGGGATATCTGGATATCCAGTACAAACCGGTGCGGCGTGCCCGGCGCCTGGTCGCGGGGATCAGCGGGATCGTCAGACAGACCGTACCATTCGTTATAATCCTTTTCAATCGCTTCGTCCCATTTTTTCATCACCGCTTCGGCGCTGAATTTTTCAAGCATGGACAGCATGATCTTGCGATACATGGTGATGATCAAACGTTTGCCCCGCATCTCGAACACGGGCACGTTGGAGCGGCGCAATTCGTCTTTCCAGGCCTGGTCGTTGGACTGGCCCAATACAAAGTCCGGAGACTTCACCACATTGCTGAAAAGCACTTTGACTTTTTTATTAGCGGGACCGGTGGGGATCAGGTAAATGGTTCCTCCGTAGATATTGCGTACATAGTTAACGCCCGGCAGCAGGAGTTTGCGGGTGTAGATCACGCCCGGCCGCAGCATGGGTGTTTTGTTGGATACATTGTCTGTATGCGCGCCCACCTGAACCGTCAACCCTTCCGAGTTATCCGGCACCACGATCTTCACCAGTTCTCCGGGAGCGGCGTAGAGGCCGGTACTCATCCAGTTGCCCGGCACTACGCTGATGCGGATAGCGGGAGAAGGTACTTTATAGTTCAGGTCCAGCTCCACTTCTACATTGTTCAATCTCGGTTCCACTACAGAAACGAGGCCGGGGAACTTGCGTGCGTCTGCAAAGCCGCTGCTGTCTATCTTCGCCATATTGGTGTCCAGCTGGCTGATGCCGGCGGTATCCAGCTTGGGCTGACCGGAATATCCGTCCTGAAACCTGTAATCCTTGCGGCAGGCGGCCATTGCTGTAACGGCCAGCGCTGCGCTTATAAAGATCCGGTGGATAGCGGTTATTTTCATTTGCTCTATCTTTTTTGTTTAAGACCTAGTTTACATACACGGGGAAATCACGGTATTCTGCGGGCCAGCTGTGGCCATCCAGCTTCCAGCTGTCTTCCCTTTTGATGTTCAGCCATTCCAGTACCTGGTATGGAATATCCAGGGTGTTGGGAACGTATTTGGTGGCATCCTGCACATTGGGGAAGAGGTAATCGCTGAGGTCAGAGAAAGCCGTCCATTGATAGTTGTTCTGCAGCAACATATCTTTTTTCGTTTTGCTGTAATCTTTCAGCCTGTTGCCACTCCCGTCCAGGCAGGGCCAGTAACCGATCAGGTTATCGTAATAGATGTGATCTTTATTGATATAGGTCCTGGGCGCCCAGAGTTTGATGATCTCATCTGGGATGGCTGTGTTCCATATCTTCACGTCCGCGATATAGCCGTCTATGGTATTGCCGAAGGTGGTAGGATTGAAGCCCAACGTTAACGGCGCGGGACTGGTAATATCTATGGAAGAGGTGAGCGTTTTTGTTTTCTTGTTCTCCCCGTCGATAAAGAGAGAGGCGTAATAAGTGTTACCGCTCCTGTTGATCACTGCCGTATAGGTGTGCCAGTTACCATCATTCGTATTTTTCAACGATTCCACCTGGATGTTTAGATTGCCGTCCGCCAGGAAAAGGTTTGTACCGGCGCCGCTTTTGAAGAAGGCCCAGCCGATGGTGGAGTTGGAGCGGTTAGCGGTTTTGCTGAAGAAAGGAGGATAAGAGAACTGGTAGTTATTATTAGAACCCTTGTTGAGTTTCATTTTCATTTCCACGGTGAGCGAGCCGCTGCCGGCATCGCCAATGGTGGCATCCACACATTGTGCTCTTACAGCGGCACCGGTACCATCACCATAGAAACGGATGGCCTTGCCTTCAAACGGAGCGCGCAGGTCCTGGGGCTTTACGATCACTTTGCTGTTGAAGCGGCTGTTGAAGAAGAGGGTGAAAGTGTTCATCTTCGGATTTCCCATGGCTGTACTGTCTTCCGGGTCCATCGTCCAGGTGCCGCCGCGGCTGGAGGAGACCACTACCATCCAACGTTCGTCCGCATACGTTTTGCGGGCGTACATGGCCTGCATGATCTCTTTCACAAAGCCGTCCACCTGCAGAATGGCATTGGCATATTCCGGTTTGGAAACGTCATAGCCGAATTGATCTCCGGCGGTGGCTACGCCATGGAACTGGCCCATGACTACGGTTGCTTCATCCTTTTTCAGTTCGGCGATCACGGCGTCCTTTACGAGGGCGTCTGAGGCGAGGGGTTTATTCTCGGTAGCGCCCCCGCCGATGATCTTCGCACTCAGGTCCGCGGATGCACAGAATGCAGCGGTACGCATACCGGGACTGGCTTCTTTGATGCGCTGGAAAAAGGAAGGATATACATCGAGTTTACTGTTCGTGTAATCATTACCGTTAACGCCGTGTTTTACGGCCCTTACTCCCGCGAGCATATTGGCCCAGTTACCGCCATCTACAATGGCGGAGTCGCTGATCCCGTTCCAGGTATATACGGCGCTGTCGCGCATTTTCCAGATGGTAGGCGGTTTGAGGTCCCGTACGGATAAACCGCGCGCACCGTCTATGATCAGGTATAATACTTTGGGCTTGCCCGGCAATTTACCCGGATCGTTTTTGTATTCGGTATTCTCCAGCGCGTTTTCTGCCTTTTTGTTACAGGCCACTTGTCCGATCACCATCATCATCAAAAAAAGCGGAATGATTTTATTCATGGTCGTAGATTATTAACGTTTATTTTGAAAGCACGATGCGCATGATGCCACCCAGGCCTGTATTGTCAAATGAAGAAATAAAGCCGGTCAGGATAACGGCCGGTTCTCCCTCTGCCGTTACAGATTCCATCATGCTGGTGATGGTGCCGTTCAGGCGGCCGGTATTATTATATCCCTGTGCAAGCTTACCATCCGGGTTCAGGATCATGAATCCTTCGCGGGTTACTCCGCTGTATTTACGGAAAGTACCGGTTACGATCACTTTGCCGTCAGACAGCTGGCCGCTGAAGTAAGGTCTGCCTTCTTCAAATGCTCCCGGCACAAAAGTCTCATCCAGCGAACCGTCTTCATTGATCATGGCGAGACCGGGGCGTGGTTTGCCGTTATAGTTCTTGAAGGCGCCGGCAATGATGAGTTTGCGGGTATTCTTGTTGTAGTAGACGTTCGTGATGATATCGTCCGCACCGGAGCCTGCGTTGAAGCCAGGATCCGCATCCCCTGCGGCTGTGAGCCTTGCAATGTTACCGGCCGCTACACCATCGAATGACCGGAATGCCCCTACCAACAACAGCTTCCCGTCCGGCAGCAGTACGCCGTCATTGAGTGAGCCGGTGGGCCCATCTTTCCCGCGGTGGTTCACGAGGTCGTAATGATAGGTGGAATCCAGGTCGCCTGTCAGCGTCAACCGCGCGATCTTGCCGATACTCCGGTAATCCACCGCCCGGTTATTTCTTGTAGAGTTCGGATAATAATACTGGCGGTAACTGAGGAGGTTGCCGATGCAGACCACTTTAGTTCCCTGCAGGAAAATCTGCCGGACACTGCCGTTAAAGCCGCCGTTGAAAACAGGCACGGTATCCCGTGAACTGTTATCCACTTCCGCGGTATGATCACCATCATGCGGATCTCCGCCGGGGTCTGTGGGGATCACCCTTACGATGGTAGAGTCCAGCAAACCGCCTTCATGAATACGGGTAATATTGGCGATACCGCTCTTTCTGCCGTATTGTGAAAAGCTTCCGGCGAGGATGAACTTACCATCCGGCAGCTGCACAGCTGCAGTAATGGAACCATTGCGGCCTACAGCGGAGTCTGTTTTGAAGGCGGGCACATAGGCGCCGTTCTTTTCTGTGAGTATCAGGCCGTATAAGGGATCACTCATCCCTACGTTCCCGTATTCAGTAAAGCTTCCCATCACCAGGTAGCGGTTCCTGCTGGTGGCCAGCACGGAGGAAACGAAGCCGTTAGTACCTTTCCCAGCCTGGAAGGTCCGGTCGAGGCTCACCTTCCCGGTTACTCTGAAAACGGGTGCAGGGAACAGCTGATCGCCGATACTGATGAGCGACCCGCCGGAGCTGGCATTCGGCGGGATTCTGATACTGATCCCTTTGTCCGTAACGCTCACTACCTGGGCAAGTTCTCCGTTCATATAGAATTTGAGCACATCCTTGTGCGGCAGCAATCCCTCGGCCTTGTAAGTCACCACATCCCCTACTTCCCCATTCTGCGGAGTAGGCAGTTCCTGGCTGAACTTTACGCCCAGCGTAGGTTTCCCGCCCTGATAGGGGTTGGGATATTCCTTTTCCGGTTTGTTACAGGCTGTGGCAAGTACGGCACACAGCATGATCCCTGTTGTATATTTTAGCAGATGCATCATAGTTGATCATTGATTGGTATCCAGTTATTCCCCTACACCATACTGCACGCACAGCTGGTAGAATTCGTTAATATCAAAGGCGAAGAAGTGGTTGGTGAAATTCAGCACGTGAACAGCCCCGTTCCTCGGTTCTATGTTCACGGACGATACAGGCGCTTTCCGCCAGAACGAAGGCTTGAAAGTAATGTCAGGCGTGTAGGAAAGAAATAACTGCCTGTACCCTGCATACTGTGCGCCACCAGCGCTCCCGTAGATCACCCCGATGTTCATCAGCGCGCCGTCATAAGAGCGGTAAAACTGGCCGGGATAAGTATCGTAATAATTGGGATCGAGCTGGGGGTAGTCGTTGAGCAGGTTCTTGCCCTTGAACACATACCGGCTGAGCACTTTGCGCCAGAGGTCTTTCGGTACCTGGCTCAGTTTACTGATCGTATCTTTCCCCGCGGAATAGAGCAGGCGATTGGTGTACATCAGCGTACTGTCAAAGCACATGTTGGAAGGTGCAAAGAAAGTGATCTGTTCTTTCTGGAAAACATCGGACATACCGGCGAGGTCTATGACCTGCACGAGGGTATCGAAGAAAAAGGGCTTGGATTTCAGATAATCCAGTACGGAGCCTTCGTACCTTCCGTTCGCGAGCCCGGAATCTTTGTAATAGTCTTTCTTACAGGCAGCGAACAGGCCCATGACAACCAGGCCGGCTATCAGCAGTTTTCTGTATCGTATTATGCATTTCATGTTCTTGTTCTTTGATCTTTTTACAATAACAGCGTGTATTAACGCCAGTATTCATTCAGCCTCATGAGCGGGTTATTCTTCAATGCCTCTTCCGTGATGGGCCAGGTCCAGGCACCACGCTGGAATGCGGATTGCGAGATGGGATTGGCGCAGTACTCACTGTTCAGTACCCGCTTGGTACGCACGAGATCATAGAAGTAATGCCCTTCTCCAAACAACTCCTTGGCACGTTCCCAGTAGATTGCATCCTGCAGGTCTTTCTGCGTTACACCACTGTAGCGGGGCGCTTCAGCGCGGGTGCGGATGATGTTCAACAGGCGGATGGCTTCTGCGTTCTTGTCCTGCCCCATTTCTGCGTTAGCTTCCGCTGCGAGCAGAATGAGGTCGGCATAACGGAACACGATCAAACCACCATCGTAACCACTACCGCTTCCCCGGTTGGCGGCGAATTTGAGATATTCTCCATTCCCTTCTGACATCATGTTGGCATCAAACCAAAGCTCTTTCCGCTTGTCTGATTCGCCGGAGGGATACATTTTTTCGAGGAACTTGCGCATGAGGTAGAGATAGGGTTTGGAATAACCGCCCCTTACCACGTTATCGTTCAGGTATTGATAACCCAATCCGCGCAATTCACCATAGTTCACGTTCTGGGTGAACTCAAACAGCCCTTCTTCGGAACCTCCGCGGAACAGGCGTTTGAATTCAGCTGTGGATAACAAACGATAGGTGCCGTTGTTGCGGGAATCCAGGTCATTAAAGAGCTGGATGGCGTTATTGTAATACTTATCCTTGTTCAGATCATCGAAGCCGGCATTCCACATGTTCATGTGCATCATCAAAGCGTACATAGAACCCACTGTGGGACGAACGGCGCGCTTCTTGGGATCCACATAGCTCCAGGGCAGATCATTCTTATACTGATCGAGCTCGGCGATACATTTGTTGAATACCTGGATGAAATTGGTACGACCAATAGTACCGGCGAAGTAAGGCTGGGTATAGTAAGGCACATCTCCATACAACCGCACCATGATAAAGTAACAGAGGTTGCGCACAAAAACCCCCTCAGCCGCATACTGCTTTTTCTCCTGCGCCGTGAGCTCGTTATCAGGCATGGTGGCGGACCGGTCTATGAGAATGGCGGCGGACTGGATGATCTTGAAATAAGGGTTCCAGTCGGGCAGCCGGTCGAAATGAAAGAACTGGTTCCAATAAGTGCTCTTCATAATCCCCTTAATGTCGTTCACCGGGAACATCTGGAAATAGTCGCGGCTGTACACCCCCGTCTGCCGGTAGATGCCCAGGCGGAACTCTGCCTGGAGGAAGTAGGAGTTATTCAGCAGGATGTCTGCCAGTTCGCCATACAGGTTATTGGCGAACTTTTCCACATCTGTGCGGGTCTTCCAGAAGCTGGCGCCGGATTCGCGGACGGGCGATTCCGTGTCCAGGAACTTTTTACAGCCCGGGGCAGCGAACAGCGTCGTCATCATCACGGCAGCAAGAACGAAATGCTTCTTCATATATCACGATTTTTAAATTCTTTTTTGCTTGTTTATTTCGATCAGAACTGTACGTTCATCCCCACATTCACAGAACGGCGCATGGGATAGCCATTGGACTGGTCCCTGCCCAGCGCGGACACGTTCTCGGCATTAGGACCGGTGTAGCGCTGGAATATGAATACGTTGTTCCCGGATATGTAAAAACGTGCGGAGGTGATACCGATGCGTTTGAGTTTTTTCCGGTCTACGTTATAGGAGAGCGTGATGGTATTTACTTTCCAGTAAGAACCGTCTTCTTCAAACAGCGTCTGGTTGAAACGGTAAGGAAGGTAATAGGCGTATCTCCGGTAATCGTAGGGGTTGGGGTATTTCGCATCGTTGTTCACGCTCTTCCAGTAATCATAATCCTCGATCGGTACGATGGAAGAGTTCTTCAGCGGATTGGCGAAGTTCTGGAAGCGGGACGCGATGGCGTTGTTCAGGATAGAACGCACCAGCGTATAGGAACAGTTGACGTTGAGCGAATACTGTTTGTATTGCACGAAGTTCTGCATACCGCCGGTGAACAACGGCTGGGAGTTCCCTGCGTATACAAAATCCTGGTCGTTAATGATATAATCTCCGTTCACATCGGTCCAGCGCGGATCACCGGGCACCATGTAAGTAAAGCGCGCATCGGAGCCGGTGCCGGTTTGTACGGCGATGGGTACGCCGGTGGCAGGGTCTACCTGTATGGCAGCGTTGTTACGGAAGGTACCGCGACTGTGATACAGTACGTTCGTGAGACTGTTGCGGCCTACGCGGTAGAGGATCCGCTGGTTCTTGTCTGTATTATCCTGCAACAACAGTTCGCGTTTTCCATATGGCAAACGGGTCAGGATGTCTTTGTTCATGGCGCCGTTGAAGGAGATGGTCCAGGTGAAAGCGCTGTTCTTCGGCAGCGGGCGATAGGTGATCATCCACTCGAAGCCCTGGTTCATCAGCGCCGCATCATCCGACTTCACTTTCTTGAAACCGTTAATGGAAGGCAGATCCATTTCCATCAGCAGATTGTCCACATACTTCACATACACATCGCCTTCCACCTGCAGCTTGCCTTTGAAGAGCCCCGTCTCAAACCCGATGTTCCATTGGGTGGAGCTCACCGGTTTCAGGCTCGCATTGGGCAGGTTCCCGTAGTCGATACCGCTTTGCGGTTCTTCGTTGTAGCGTTTTCCGCCACGGTCGTCATAAATACCGTAAGCATCAAAGATGTTTCCTTGCGGCACCACGTTACGGCCCCAGGTAGCGCGCAGTGAGCCGTAATCCAGCCAGGGCTTTGATTCCAGCGCTTTCTCCTTGTAGAAGTTCCAGCGCAGGCCCACAGACGGGTTGTTGGAGAACGGTGTATTGCTGCCTGCCTGGGAAGTGGCGTCCCGGCGGAAGGAGAGATCGATCACGTATTTGTGCTTGTAGTTGTAGGAAGGCGCAAAGGCAAAGGATACTTCCCGCAGGTCTTTCGCGTTGGGCAGTACACCGCCGCGGTTGTAGTACGGGTCTGAACCGATGGGGCCATACAGGTTATCGCCGGGCGTACGTTGCAGCTGATAGATCATCGCCTGGGAAGTAGAGCGCGCCAGTTCGTTGAACACCGTTACCACAAAGTTGTGCGTATCGCCTTTCCAGGATTTTGAATAGTAGAGGCTGTTCCGGTTGTACAGTTTGTTGTTGCGGTCGTTATAGGAATATACACCAGAGAAGTTACCGTTGATGGCGGCAGGGCGGAAGTTGCTTTCCGTGCCGGTGGTATTGTCGAAGCTGAAGGTGCTGGTAGCATGTAAGCCGGTCAGCAGTTCATAGTCGATCTCCAGACTGGTGGCTACCCTGGCTGTTTTGTTCAGGTTTTCCGTTCGCAATGCGGCAATAGCGGAATTGGTGGCGGAATAGAATGATGGCGGCGGAAGGAGGGATGAATTCTGGCCAGCATCCGAGGCATCCGTCTGTTGCAGGCCGTTACCACTGCCTTTGCTGTTGATACCAAGACTGGTGGTGATATTCGAGAACACACGCAGGCGGGTGGATGGTTTATACTGGAAGTTGGTGCTGAGGGAATAACGGTCGAAGCCGGTATTCTTCACGATCCCTTTTTCATTGTAGTATCCGAGGTTGGCTTTGTAGTTGAACCTGTCGTCCCCCCCGGAAACGGACACGTTATGCGTCTGGTTATAGGTATAGGTATAGAACAGACCCTGCCAGTCTGTGGACTGATTGTAATACGGGTTCAGGCTGTCTGCCAGGAAGGGCGTGTTGTTGATATCGCCTGCGGACTTATAGGGAGCATCCGTATTGTTCATAGCCTGCCAGATGCGGAGGCGGCGTTCTTCGTTACCACCGATCACCGGTCTGAGAGACGGCGGGATGTTCACGAAGAAGTTACCGGTGTAGGAAACGATGGGCACAGCGGATTTACCACGTTTGGTGGTGAGGATGATCACCCCGTAAGCACCGCGGGAACCGTATTGCGCGGTAGCCTGCGCATCTTTCAGGAATTGCATGGACTCGATGTCTTCCGGCGGGATCAGCGAGAGAGGGTTGATGCCCGGACCTGCCGTCTGGAAGCCGTATTCATAGTTTGAGTTCATATCCGCCTGCACCCCGTCGATAATGAAGAGCGGAGATGTGGGAGAAAGGAAGGCATTGTCTCCCTGCCCGGTGATGCTGAGGGTAGAAAGACCGCGCATCTGGATGGTACCGGCGTAACCCGGCGCACCCGTATTGTTCTGGATATTCACACCGGCCACGCGTCCCTGCACCAGTTCCATTACGTTCGCCACCGGTACATCCTGCAAGTCTTTGCCGCTGATCACCGTTGTAGCGCCTGTTACCGTTTCGCGTTTCTTTTTCGTATAACCGATCACCACCTGTTCATCCAGCTTGCTTTCTTTCACGCTTAACTGAATGCGTACGGCGCTGCCTTCTTTGGCTTTTATCTTTAATTGTTCATAAGAGATGGAACGAAAGCTGAGTTCCGTACCGTCTGCCACTGTTACGCTGAACGAACCGTCACCGGCGGTAACAGCCAGCCCTTTCGGCGGATTACCGGCCCAGATTGCAATACCGGGCAGCGGTATATTGGTACCTTTTTCCAGCACAACACCTTTTACGGTGATCATCTTCTGTTGCGCCAGGGCGGCATGGCTGAGCAACACCGCAGTCAGCAGCGCTGCAAGGGACCTAAGCATCCGTGGTATCATTGTATATTTGTACATTCCCGTTATTTTTTAATCTTGATCAGTTATCTTTAAAATCTGGGTTCGCTCCCTTGAACCAGAACACTATTTTCCAGTCACCCGGCTCATAGATCGCAAACTCGAAGGTCATCCTCGCTTTCACGCGGCTCATGCCGTACATGATACGGTCGTATCCGAATTCCAGCCTGGCCCGGTCCCCGAAGATGTTCGTGTAACGTGTGGGGCGTTTGGCCAGCGGAATGGGATATGCCACGTCAAACACCACGCGGTTGTTTTCGAATTTTGCAGGGCCGAAGTGATGCACCAGCTCTTCCCATTTGGTAGCACTGAAGAGTTTCGGGTCAATAGCGCGGTAAGCGGTATCGCGGAATTCGAAGCTCAGGGTGTTACCGGTTGGTTTGGGTTCCTTGTAGAACACCACGGCTACGTCAGAACTGTAGATCGGCAAAGCCGAGCTCAGGTCATACATCCCATCGATGGAGCGCACGCTGGAGTAGCCGAGGAGGTTGCCGGTCACGGGGTCCATGGAGGAAGGTTCGTAGGGGCGTGGCCGTAAGGGTTTCAGGTGCATGTTGCGGATCATTTTCGAGCCGCCGGAGTTGGAGACCTCCACATCAAACACATACCCGTCATCCGGTTGCATTTTTACGGCATTGAGGTATTCCGGCGTAGTAGGCGTCCACATCACAAACTGACCGGAGTGTTCGCGTACCTCAAACAGTTTGTGCTGCTCGATGGTCCGCTTCCTTTCCACTTCTTCCCGCGTTTTCTCATCTCCGTTATAAGCTTCTTTCCAAACCTGTACGGGAAAGGTTTTATCGAAGATGGTGGCGGCCTGCTCTCTGGCGTCTCTGAAATTCATGATCCTGAACGTGAGGGGCAGGGTGGAATTGTCTGCATTGAACAATACGGTGGCCTGGTCCTCCGGAAAGAGGGTGGTACGGCCCAGTACCGGTTCATATACTGTTTTGGTATAGGCAGCCTGGGAACTGAGGAAATCCACATCAGCCGGGACTTTGATACAGGAGTTCAAAACGCCCGCCGCACCTGCCAGCAACAACCATCCATATAATTTCTGTGCATTGCTCATGTTGATAATCAATTTTTAAAACGGCTAATAAATTCATTGAAACCAAACTCGTGGTCCGGCGCTATCACGTGTACTACGCCATTGAGCGTGAACATGTCCATGGAAGACGTATTCGTTCTTGCCCATTTGCTGATGTAGAAGGAACCTTTCGTATCGCTGTAGGTGATATACTGCGGACCTCCTTTGGAAAGACCGGATGCGGACTGGGAAAAGAGCATCATGTTCATGCCGGTGTTGAACTTCAGGCAGGAGAAAAGGCGGCCGTCCGGCGCATTCTTCAGACTGTCCGTAGGGAAAACACCCGGCAGGATGTAGCGGCAGAGCAATGTATCCAGGTTGTTGATCTCGATGTTATCGAGGTATACCGGCTGGAGATTATTCTCCATCCGCAGGATGTTCAGGTTCTTGATCGCGGAAGCAAAGCTGCTGTTGGTCACGGCCAGCACGGTCAGCTTGTTGCTCTTGACGGTTCGTTCCAGGCTCAGCCGGTTGATCACTTTTACCATCGAATCAAACATGCCCGTCTGGCTTTTCAGGTAATCATACGTATTCACGGGAACCTGGCTCCGGGATTTGGTATATTCATAATATCCCCCGTCCTTCCGGCAGCCCGTTGTCAGCATTCCCGCCAGTGTGAGTACCAGCAGCAGTTTGCCTGTAAAAAATTGTTGCATGTTCATATCTCCCGTTATTTAAACCAATAGGAATTTTGTGTGAGTGTGGCGTTCTGCCCCAGTACTTCTTCTGCCACCGGCCAGTAGATACCGCCTTTCCGGATTAGATCCAGGAAATTCGTATCATTCTTTTTGATCCGCTGATAGCGTACCCTGTCATAAAAGCGCCAGCCCTCTCCCATCAACTCACGGCGGCGTTCGGCAAATATTTCGTCGATCATGTCCTTACCCTGGAAAGAGGGGTTCACGATACCACGACTCTTCATCACGTTCGCCATCCACAGTTCAGCTTCCGGCCGGTCACCTGTTTGCATAGCGGCTTCGGCGCGCAGCAGGGCCAGCTCTTCCATCCGGGTGAACATCAGCGTACCGGTGAACAGGCGGAAAGTGCCGGAAGAAGTACCGCTTTCCACGATCTTGATTTTGCTGAACACCGGGATGTTCTGGCCGTAGCTGGTGAAGTAATAGTCGCGGAGCGGATAACCGGTGTTCGGATCTATACTGAAGCGCTCATCACCGGTCTGATCAAATATCTTCACGATCGTATCTTTCGGCACATACACATCCGGTACCAGTTTGCTGATAAAGGGTTTAGCGAGCGTATATTCTTCAATGTGCCCGGCGTTGGTACCTTCCTGGCTCATGTAGTCGAATGTGAAATTCAATATCTGGCTGGGGCCGCGCCTACCGAAGAAACCATCGTTCGCGCGGGTCAGTTCCACCGCGGTTTTGGTGAAGGAAATACCGGCCTTCGGATAGTTATCCATAATGAATTTGGTATAGGCCATCACATCCGTATAATGTTCCTGCCAGGCGGCAATGTGCGCCAGTACAGCGTATACACTGATCTTGTTGAACAGCGTCCCTGCCCAGCGGCCGATTCCTTCATTATAATAATTACCGGGCAGCTGGGGATCGCTGCCATTGTAGGTATAGGGCAGATCTTTCGCGGCCGCTACGAGTTCTTTCTCCGCGAAGGCCAGCACCGTATCCTGGCGGGTCCTGCGGATCTGCGGGAACTGACCGTCAAAGGAAGACACCACCAGCGGCACATCGCCCCATGCACGTACCATGTAGAAGTACACAAAGGCCCGCATCGCACGCATCTGCGCAATATCTATCTTGTAATTCAGTTCGGAGTAAAAGGCGTCTTTCTGCCGAACAGCTCCTGCCTTTTCCATGAACAGATTAGCGGCATTGATCACCGCGTAAAAACGGCGCCAGCTGTGGATATCCCGAACCAGCTTGTAGGAAGCATTCAGATTATTGTCGATCACCGCCCTGAGGTCAGGGCGAGACACGGATTTGAAGTCTCCCATGCGAAATTCCCCCTGCATCCAGAAGGTGGCGTTATCACACAAAGCAGCACGCATGAGGCCATACACGCCAATGAGGGCATTGCGGGTGTCTTCCACATCTCCCCAGTTATCTTTTTCCGGCTTCACGCGCGTGCTCTTCACATCCAGCATCTTGCTGCAGCTGAAGAGAAGGGCTGTCAGCGCCATGAGCACAGCTATTCTCGGAACGGAACGGAATATTTTATTCATGTTACAGTACAGATAAGCAATCGTTTAAAAATCCAGTTTCAACCCTACGATCAATGTTTTCGGGATCGGCAACGCATAACCGTTGTCGTATCCGTTGTATGTTACCAGCTCGGGATCGCGACCAGTGTATTTCGTGAACGTGAGCAGGTTGGTGCCGGCCACATAGAGGTAGCAGCGGGTAATACCCATGGCCTTCTGTTGTATCCAGCGGGTTTGCGCCAGATCGTAGCCCAGGGTTACAGAGCGCAGTTTCAGGAAGGAAGCATTCTCCAGGAACAGGTCCTGATCCAGGCGATAAGGGATCACCGCGCTCCAGGGATTGTAGATCGGGTACTCCTTCAGGTGCTGCTGTTTTTCCCAGAAAGTGATCTCCTTCACGGAATTGATATCATATTTACCTTCCCGGTTGATGAAATCGTATCGGGCGGCGGCGGCTTCATTGATCGCTTTCTGGCCGAGCGCGAAATAAAGGTTGTACTCAAAGGTGATACGGCCGTATTGCAGGGCACTGTTGAAGCCACCGGTAACGGAAGGCATGAAGTGACCTTTCAATACTTTATCCTTGTCGTTGATCGTGTTATCACCGTTCACGTCCTTCCAAACGGGATCGCCTGCACGCAGTTCAATGCCTTTGTAGGTGATCGGCCGGTTGGTAGCGGGGTTGATCGGAACAGAGGCATCGGTGGTGTAGATCCCCTCATTCTGCAATACCCAGAAACGGTCCACCGCTTCCCCTACCACCAGTTTACGGTCTCCGCTGATGAACTCGCGGGCGCCGCCGGGGAGGGCTTTCAGTGTGTTCTTGTTATAGGAGAGATTGACAGAAGGCGTCCACTTCCATTTGCCGGTTTGCACAACATCCGCGGAAATGGCCACTTCCACTCCTTTGTTATTAATATCCATGCCATTGCGGTAAGCGGTGGTGTAACCGGTTTCCGCGATCACAGGCATGGGGAGCAGCATATTCCGGTCGTCTTTGGAATAAACGTCCGCGGATATACGAAGACGGTTGTTCAGGAAAGATGCATCCATACCCACATTCAACACGTCAGTATAAGCCCAGCTCATATCTTCCCCTACCCATCCGTAAGTATAGGGGCGGCTGACGCCGGGGAATGCGTTGTAAGATGCAGCGGTGGTGTGGCCGGTCCAGCCCATGTCCACTTTATAATGTGGTCCTACACCGAAGCGGTCATCCGTGATCAGCCGGCCCATTCTTCCCCAGGAAGCACGGAGGAGCCAGGTGTTGAGGAGCCTGCTTTCCGGCAGGAGCTGTTTCTTCAGGTTCCAATCCGCGCTTACAGTAGGCGTGAACAGCCAGCGGGATTGCACCGGCATATAGGATGATCCATCGTTACGCAGCAACAGCGTTACTTTGAACAGATCGTTATAACTGTAGTTGAAATTGCCGTAAAAAGAGATCAGGCGATGCCGTTGCCCGTCTGTAAAACGATAGGTCAGCTGATTGCCATAGTACAAAGGCATGTACTGGTTATCGCCGGCCGTCATATCCACAATGTTCATCTTCACCCGGTCGCTTACCCCTTTGTACGCACGGCTGTAGTCATATTTGTAAGATTCGGACTGGAAAGAATGCCCCAGTTCTATACCCAGCGTTCCTTTCTCACCCACTCCGCTGGTGTAGCCCAGGATGTTCTCCAGGCCCACACGCTGGTTGTTCCCGAAATAATTGGAAACATAGTTGTTACCATCCATCAGGGTAGAAGGCCAGAAGATATCGCGAAGGCTTTCGTTGTAATCGTAAATGAGGCGGGTGGTGTATTTGAACTGCCTGAATTTTGCGCTGAGGGCGAAGATGCCCTGTACGGAATTCAGGTGGTTGTTGTCGAAGGATTTGTTGAAGGCATAGAGATACTGGCTATAGCCTGTTTTACCGGGCGTAAGCGGAGCGGTAACATCCGGTATGTAAGCCGTTTCAGCGAAACGGTCGCGGAGCGATTTCACCGGGATGCGATCCACGCGCGAAGCGTTGATCATGGCGGAAGCCATCAGCCATTCCAGCGGCGACATGTTCACCTGGAAGGACGCATTGTATTTATCCATCCGCGTATCGCCCGCTACACCATTGCTTTGCGTCTTGTCTCCATAAAACCGGAAGTTCGCGCGTTCGGACCCACCGGAGATACTGGCGTTAATATTATGGACCGTTGTATTCTGGTAGTATACATCGCTCCAGTTAGCGGGACCATAATACAATTGATTGGCGGAATCCCGCAGATAGGCAGGATATGCCAGCGAGTCCGCTGCTGTTCCATATTTCTGATAGAACTGCCGGCGGAAACGGTTTTCATATTGACCGTTGGTAGTATACACCGGATCATGCATCGCCACACCGAAATAGCTGTTGATGCTTATTTTCCTTTTGCCGGTAGTGGCATTTTTGGTGATGATGTTGATCACGCCGTTGGCGCCGCGCGGCCCGAAGATGGCCGCAGTACCGGCATCTTTTCCCACCTGTATCTCCTTAATGTTATCCGGATTTACGATGGAAAGCAGATTGATGGCGGGGCCGAGGCGGTTGAAATCATAAGGCTGAATGTCGAACACCAGGGTATTGTCCTGCAACAAGGGGATCCCATTCAGATAAACCGTGGGTTGTACCTGGTAGGCATCCCGGCGATTCAGCAGGGGATTGGAAAGGCCGCGGATGAACATGAACTGCTCTGTACCCGGTTCGCCTGTTGATTCCTGTACATGTACCCCTTTCACATTTCCTTTCAGCATCTGCTGGAGGTTCACAAAAGGGAGCATGCACGCTTTGTTGACCTGCAGGCTGTCGTCAGTCTTCAACTTACGCCCGTAGCGGCCATCATCAGTGCTGTGCAAGGCTTGCGCAACCGGCCGGGGTACGACCGTCTCTTCCGTTTTTTGACCATAAGCCTGGCCTACCGTACAGAGCAGGGAAAGCACACTAAACAGGGTAAAAGATGCACGTCCCCCTACCCCATGCCATTGCATGGAAAGCTTATCTTTCATAGTACGTCAAAATGTTTTAAAAGTGTTTTAAACCGGGGCTGTGAAGCCCCGGTGTTTTCATCCGAAGAACGTAAAGCGGAAAAAGCAGTGCCTGGCCGCGAGGGATAGTCGCCGGCCTCAGAACAATAAAGAGTAGCTTTCGTTCAGTTCCAGATCTTTGTTTACTTCAGTTGATAGTTAATATTTATTATATAGACAATAGTTCGCCTGATCATGGTAATGATCTGCTACATGGATTTTTTCTGAAAAGCTGCTGTGATAGTCGCCCGATGGTCTCTTCTCAATGGTCTGCAGTCACGTGGAAGCGTATCAACAATTACGAATGTTAAATAAAGGGATGTAGCTTATACATCGAAACAATAAAAGCGTTTTACGGCTGACTTTGGTTAATGAACAGCGATGGAAAGCCAGGGATCAGGAACAACTTGCTCATGTCGGGATAATACTACCTGCCCTGTACTTCAATAATGATGCTGTTTGCAGGCACAAGATACCGCGTCCATTTTCTAACCGTTAACCGCCTCTTCAAAAGTGAAAATTCTGTGACAGTCAAAATTCTTCGTTTGCTAAATTATTAGCACGGAATGAATATTCTTCCCTGCACGACCTGGAAACAGGTGATTTTTTTAATGGTATTGCACAGATGCGGAGGCATAGGGGTAACAAATACCCTTATCAACATGACAATACCATGACAATCATTCTTTCATTCCCTTACACAAACTTTTTTGTGGAAAGCGCAACAAATTCCACTGCGGTATTGTTTCAGTAGTTAGTCTTTTCATGTTTCAACATCAAAAAAAGCCAACTAGCTTAATACCTTGCCCAACTAGCTTAAAGCCTGTTTACTAACCACTAAAATGCCATATCCATGTCAACGAGCACGACCAGCGGTATTTCGCGGGGGAGCCATGTCCATTGCTCAAATAACACCCCGGAAGCATTCGATCCGCTGCTTTTGCGGAAAACCGGTCCAACCAGTATGGGTAATTCCGTCAACCATTTCATCACCCGATATTTTTCCGATCAGTATTATACAGCCTGGATGTACGATATGCTGGTGCCGCCGCAGGAACCGCTGCCGATAAAGCTGCCTAAAGCATCCGCCGTTATATTATATAATCTGAAAGGCAAGGCGGTTCTCCATTCCGGGCACGGGCACACGCTGCATCTTTACGAGCAGAGCTACAGCATGCTTTCCCTGCAACCGGATCATCATATGCTGATGATAGGTCCGGACCACAGCCGTGTATTCTTCCTCCTTTTTCATCCTCCTTCCGCTTTTCTGCAGGATGAAACCGCTTTTATCATCGAACACCCTGATCAGGACCATGTGAGTAGTATCAACAATATCTGCCAGCAGCTGATCGAGGATATCTACCGCAATGAGCAGCACCATCACAGCGAGATATGGCGGTTGAAAAGACAAGTGCTGATCCTGGACCTGCTTTTTAAATCGATGGATGAAATAGGCGTGTATTACAGGAAAGAGCAGCCCAATGTGCAGCATCGGGATTATGAAAAGATCAGGATGGTGAAGGAATACATCCGGGAGAATATCGACAAGAAACTGTCTATCCAGCAGCTGGCCGGCAGATTCAACATCCTTCCCACGCAACTGCGGAGAGGATACCAGCAGGTATACAAGCAGGGGTTAACGAAGTATATACAGGAAGAGCGTTTGCGCCGCGCCAAGCGGTTGCTGTATGAGACGGAACTGCCCGTTCATGAAATTGCATGGGAAGTAGGATATGAGTCTGCAGCGGGTTTCACGCGTGTATTTCATTTATTTTTCCAACAATCCCCTACCGATTTCAGACGGTTCAGCCGGAATGCCAGTTAAAATTTCTGCAAAGAATCTTATCAATTCGGCAACAGCTCACTCAAATATGTTTGTGTAACTTTGTTCCAGCATGAGAGATTAGATAGAGAGATATTGTTAGTGTACCGTTATCCTTTCCACAATCATTTTAACTATCGCTAAAAGCTAATACCATGGCCCGGAAGTGGACACTGGAAGTTATTGTACTGCTTTTATTCCTGCTGTTCGTATATGCCGCCGGCAGTAAACTGGCGGATTACAAATACTTCGAATTCCAGATGAATGCGCAGCCGTTTGACGACAAGTACACGCCGTATCTTGTATTTGGTATACCGGCGCTGGAATTTCTGATAGGCGGGCTGTTGATCTTCCGGCGCACGATGATATGGGGTCTGTGGGCTTCGCTGGGGTTGCTGTTGATATTCACCGGATATATCGTTTTGATTGAGCTCAATTATTATGGAACAAGGCCATGTTCCTGCGGAGGGGTCATCGGCCGACTGACCTGGACGCAACATCTTTTCTTCAATTTGTTTTTCATAGCAATCAATGCAATCGGTCTCATTCTGACGAGGATGCGTGCTGATTACAAGGTGGCTGTGGGCTAGGGCAATTCATCCAAGGGT
Source organism: Chitinophaga niabensis (assembly GCA_017849435.1). GTDB lineage: Bacteria > Bacteroidota > Bacteroidia > Chitinophagales > Chitinophagaceae > Chitinophaga > Chitinophaga niabensis_A. The sequence goes on along the minus strand of JAFIGY010000009.1, from coordinate 697,140 downwards.
TTACGGTGATCCCTGCTGCAGAAAAAACTGTTCACACCTTTATTTTCCCTCTTCTTTTATTTCTTTTATTCAACCACCCGGAAAAACCTTTTCTCATGAAAAAGATTAAATTATTGGTGCTGCTGTTAGCAGTATTGGGGAGTGCAGTGAGTGTGTATGCGAAGTCTAAGGCGGCTTTTCAGCTTTACTATATTGTCGCGGGTACCTCTTCCAGCTCATTTAATTATCAGGTTTCATCTGTCGCACCATCACCGACCTGTCTCAATCTCAGTCTCGCATACGTATGCACTGTTCAGGCGGATGTCGGTTATGCTACTGGAAGTTTTATCCCTGCAGATCGATGCACAATTGTGAACATGTATAACTAGTGTATATCATTAGAACATTTGTTCAAAACGAGTGATAGTTCATCTATCACTTGTGTTATTATTAATGAGTTTCTTTATCGCTCATTCTGTTTAAGCCCGGCCAGATCAATCTCACTTTGAGGAAAAGGATATACATACTTTGGATCATTCGGCCGCAGAGGATAAATAACATTCTTATATAACCTGGTCAGCATCTTTGCAAATGCGGGTTCCTTGTTCAACCTCCTTAAATCTGCCCACCTTATCTGCCCTGTAAAAGGAAACTCCTTACGCCTTTCTTCCAATATTTTCACCAATGCAGTATATGGATCATTCGTTATAAAATTTCGGTATGTACCTGTCACAAACCTGTTAACAAGTATTTTGTTTAAATCATCGATTGCAGCTGCCGCGTTACTCAATCTTGCATTACATTCTGATCTGATAAAGTAAAGTTCGTTGGTTGCCAATCCTGAAAAAATCCTATCCGTTCCCGTATATGTTCCTCTAAATTTTGCATACCCTGTTACATCAGCCGAATAAAAATACTGATTCCTCAGGTCATTCTTATCATAGGAGCTATACAAAGAAGTATCAACGTATGCCATGTTACTCATTTCATTTGGTGTAAATGCGGTACTTGCTAACCCTGTAGCATAAAATATAATTTCCGGATTCCCGGTACTAAAATCCGGAAATCTATATGGCCTGGACGAGGAAATAGCAGAACTGTTGAAATCAATCAAACTACTGGAATAAGCAAAAGCCGAATCTACGTACTTCTTTGCGTCAATAAAGTCATTCATCTGCAGGTATGTCTTAGACAACAAGGCGAAGGCCGCTGGTTTGGAAGGACGGGTCTTATACATTGGTGTGATTGGCAACAATAGAGCAGCCTGTTTCAGGTCACGTATAATCCGATCATAAGTTTGTGCCACCGTCGATCGGGGTTCTATATAATTCACATCTGACTTTGTTCTAATGCATATACCCAGATCTGTAGCTGCGGTTATCTTATCAAAGGGTTTGCAAAAGGCATTTGCTAATTCATAGAACATAAAGGAACGGAAAAAGAGTGCCTGTCCCATTATACTATTGTATTCAGATGCGGTTGCCGTGGTACTTTCCACCTTTCCCAAACCTTCCAACACAATATTTGCGTTACCAATAATCAGGTAACTGGAATAATAGTCATATGATATCTGCCCTTCAAAAATATCCTTGTTCCAGAAGTAAGCATTTTTCTCGACTGTTGAGATATAATTAATGCTTTCATTAGGGTAGTAATAATTATCGGTTCCATTTAATCCAATAGTGGGGTAATTTGTAAACATTGTGGAATTGTCAAGGATAGCTTGAAAATCCTTTAGTGATTTAGGTTCAACATCTTGCAACTTTCTTTTGGCATCCAGCCATTCATTCTGTTTACCACAACTTGCTAATGCTATCAATATAAACAGGTAGATAAAACGTTGTTTCATTGGATCTGATTTAAAAATTAGCCTGAATACCGACTGCTAATGAAAAAGGATTGGGTAAAAAATGATCTCCCTGCGGCATTGGATGATAGACATCCGGATCAAGATGATATTTGTTTGCCCGCCATATGATCCCAAGATTATTCAGATAGGCATAAATCTGTAGGTTCTTCATTGGAACTACTGTTTTTCTCGCATTGCTAAAAGTATAGGCCACCCTTAAGTCCTGTAATCTCACATGGTCACCCTTTTCGACCAGTACTTCCGAGTATCTGTAGAAGTCACTGCGATAACTATTCCCTGGATAAATCAGGGAAGGGACATTGGTTTTAAGTTCATCACCGGGCTTTGTCCATCGTTTCTCATAGTCACTGTTCATTCCATTCCATAAAACGGTTTGATAATTAAGGTCAATAGTTGGCCTTCGAAAATAGTAGCCCAGCTTGTATATAATATTAAACGAAACTGAAAATCCTCTATAAGCAAATTCGTTCCTTAGAGAGCCATAAAAAGTGGGCAACGCAGAGCCATGAAACACGAGGCTGTCCGGATTAAAATTATTGATGATAGCTTTATAATCCTTACTTACCTGTCCATTCAGATACCCTTGCGGATCGCCATTCGTAGGGTCCAAACCGGCCCATCTATAGCTTAGTATCCCTTTTAGCGGTTTACCAACTATGTATAGTATGCCTGTGTAGTCCCTTAAAATCACGCTTGCGCTTGATGGCTTTAATTCATACGATGTTACCTTATCTTTCAGCGTGCTAAAAAGCGCTTTGGAAGTCCAGTTAAATTGACCTTTCAAAACAATTCCTGTTAATATAAGATCCCAACCTTGAGTTAGGGTACTTGCCGAGTTCTTTAAGGCTGTACTATATCCTACCTGTGGCGCAAGAGCCGTTTGCTCGATTAAGTCAACTCCATACTTTCTGAAATATTCAATCGTACCCGATATTCTGGAATGCTTTGTAGCAAAATCTCCAGCCACATTAAATATCTTTATTTTCTCCCATCGAAGCCTATCATTAGCGGGGCTAACGTTTGTAATAGCCTGTAAACCAGTTAGTGGCTCCGTAATGTATATGCCCGTAGCGTACGCAGAACCATTATATACATTCCCATTATAACCAAATGAAGCTCGGAACTTTAAATATGGAAGCCAGTCAACCTTATAGAATGCTTCACGACACACGTTCCATCCAAGCCCAAACGACCAAAGTGGTACTATTTTCTTATTTGTTTCCACTCCGAACAAATTGGTTCCATCCTTCCTGCCGCTTATTGTGATATCTAATTTATTCTTGTAATTGTATCCAATATTCATATAGTAGGATACAAACCTGTTCAATAACCCATCCTGACTACCATCTAACGATATCCCCATGACAGAACTCAGCTTAGCAGCCCCAAAAGGATTGGTAGGGTACAAAACATTGAGATTCAAATTACCAGCGCTTGTGCCAAACCGGTCGGAATATCCCGCCAGACTTTTGATCAGACTTCCGGCGGACAGCTCTCGCACCTCAGCTCCTACTAAAGCTGTAACGGCATGATCACCGAAGCGTTGGTTATAGTAAAGATTGGTTCTGAAATTATTAGCCAACCAATCGTAATTTTCGGTTGTTAAAATATCGCCCCTTGGAAAATTATAAGTAAAATCGTGTGTAACCGGGTTATACAAAGAAAACCTGTTGATCAGATCCTTTGTAAAATAGGTATCCTCAGCCCTGAGCCTCCTCACAACAATCGTCTGCTTTTCATTCTGATACTGAATTTCCGCATTTAGAAAGGGACTGAACTTGTACTTTACCGCCGCCCTTAGCACCAAATCCTGAAGAGCCAGCCGCTCATTCGAATTCCTGGCTTCGTCAAGCGGGCGATACCGCCAATCTATAAATCCAAGTCTTTCCACACTATCTACATAACTTGTACGATAGTCTTTCGCGACGGACAACGCGTTGCCATTGGCATCGGCCAACCGCGCATACGGGTAAAGTACACCATATTTGATTCCACCAACTGAAATTTTGCCATACCTGAACTCATTAGGCAGGTTGGTTCTATTACTGCTTGAATAATTGATATAGGCGGATAATTCGAGATTCTTGATAGGTTTATAGGTATTGTAAGAAGTGATCGTTGTCCGCTGCTGGCTGTTCTGAATAACATTCTCCCGGTTACGGTCATGTCCGACAGAAAGGTAATAGGTCAGATCATTGGTACCTCCGTTCACGCTCAAAGCATATTGCTGGTTAATGCCCTTCCGGTAAAAATACTTTTCGTAGTCCTTTCTTACGTCATTATTCTTCAATGCATCAATCCGGGCATTGGCTTCATCTGCGGATATCTGTCCTCCCTGCCTCGCGGCCAGTATTTCTACAACAGGAGATAACAGAGGAAAGCCGGTCTTGTTATTAATATCCCCATTAAAATATCCCTGATTAAAAAGAATCGTTTCCACCTCTATATAATCCTTTGCACTCATGTAATTAGGATCATAGAATATATTCTGCTTCCCTACAACGGTCGTGTTCGCGTTAAAACTCACGCTCATCCGCTGATTCAGTCTCCCTTTCCTGGACGTGAGCACAATCACCCCATTACCGCTTCGCGCGCCCCAAATGCTGGCAGCCGCCGCATCCTTCAATACGGTGATAGATTCGATATCATTAGGATTAATATTTCCGATATTACCTTCGTATGGAAAATTATCCAGCACAACGAGCGGATTCGTATTCACCTGATTGGGAGATAAAGTACTGATCCCTCTCAAGTTGAATCCTTGCGGAATCACGGAAGGCATTTTATTGATCGACCCCGCCAAAGGCACACTAAAATTCAACAACCCACTCGTCACCCCTTCCAGCCTGTCCAGAATATTCGTGCTCACCCGCCGCTGCACCAATCCGCTATCCAAAAAAGCAAACGACCCTGTTGACCGCTCCAGCGGAAGCCGCTGGTAACCGGTAGATACTATCGTCACGCCCTCCATCTCGGTGGCCACCGGCAACAACTGGATCTTCAACACCCGCTCCCCGGAAAGCTTCATCTGCGTTCCTTCATATCCCAGCGAACTCACCACCAGCCATGATTCCGGCATCACATGTTCTATCGTGAACCGGCCATCCGTGCCGGTACTGGCTCCTTTCATCGTTCCTCTCACCACTACGCTTGCACCCGGCAGCGGATTGCCTTCTTTGTCTGTAATGATACCGGTAATGGTCATCCCGTTCTCCTGATCCGTTTTTCTTTCCCTCGCTTCAAACAACACGATCTGATCATTGACTTTCGTCCATTCAATATGCATCCCCTCCGTGATCTTGTCCATCACTTCCTTGAGACCGGCCTTCCTGAAATTGACGGTTATCTTCCGCTCTTTGTCGATAAGCGAACTTTCAAACGTGAGCGTCCATCCCATTTGCTGCTGTATGGCCTTAAAAAGATTACCAATAGAAACTCTTCCGGAATAGGTAAGGGTAGGGTTATTCCGCTGGGGTACCTGCGCATGTAAGGTGTGACACAGGAACACGCACATGATAAGGCATTTTAATCGTCTACGGATACAAGGCCTTTGGGTTGCCACTCATTGTTGCCTTCTTTAATATTTTGCCTCATAATTTGAATTCTATAATCGTTATCCGGACAGACATGCTCACCCGGTCCAATAGGCGATGGAAACAAACGGCTGGTAAAAGGGCATCATACAATGTATACAGATAACAAAATCCTATCTTGAATAGGATCCTGTTGTGTTGTCGTAAGCTCTTTATTTATCCCTGACGGATGCTTCATCTTAGGTTTGAAAGTAAGGCCCTGAGGTTTTTCAATGCTATTTTCACGTGGCTACGTACCGTTTCCATAGTCAGCCCCATCTCTTCTCCCACTTGCCGGTATGATTTATTATCCAGGTGCGATTTGATAAAAGCCCATTTCCGCTGCTCCGGCAAACGCTGCACTGCTTCGTTTATCCTTTCCCGTAATTCCCATGTGCCGTTGTCACTCGTTTCCTGCCGGGGTGCGCTTTCCGCATAACGGTCTTTCTTCCGTTTCTGTATCTCCATCGTACGCAAACGACTCATACAATTATTCCGCACGGCACAATATAAATAATTACGATAAGCTTCAGGCGGTACCCGGTTCAGGTGCTTCTTCTCCCACAATACAGTAAATGTTTCCTGCACAACCTCCTCCGCTTCATACGGGTCACGCAATATCCTGTGAGCTTCTATGATCAAGGACATACGGAACTTGTAGAACAAATTTTTGAATATCTCCGGGCTCAATTCCCGGTCGCCTGGATTCTTATTCTCGTTCATAATGGCGGATTTTATTAACAAACTGTACACAAAGCTACACAACCTCTTCGGCATGTACGCTTTGATAACAGAATGTTTTCATTGAAGTTACTGAAAAAAGAACAGTTGAGCGGGCGCAGAAATGTTAATCATCGGTTAATGGAGAGCTTGAGGTGTAACAAAACAATGGCCCGCCAAGGGGAAGCTAAATTGGAGAAAAAACAAGAATTGCAGGTTAGGTTTTATTGTCGAATACGGTCAGAATTACGGACAATTTCAATGCGATAACCGATCACGGCAAGCAACTCACTTACCACTTCCAGTTTATCCATCAGCTCTTCCCGGAGATGCGCTCCGTTCTCACCAGCCCGGTCACCAATCTCCTCCCAGGTGAGATTGTCCTCCAGCATAATGTATTGGATCCTGTTTGTCAAATCAACGTTTCGCATAAGTTGTGCGTTATTAATGTTTTATAAATTACCAGTTTCAGTTCAGGTGCAACGTATTGCCTGCCAGTCTGTAGTTCACACCTTTGGCAAGCTTGAGCACTTCCAGGAATTCGGATAATGGTCTGGCTTTGTTCAACTTAACATCAAACTTATAACCCGCGATAGCCGGATTATCATACACCACTTTTACATCGTACCATCGATCCAGTACCCCGGCGATCTCAGGCATGGCTGCATTTTCAAAATAACAGATGCCTTCCATCCATGATAAAGCCTTGCGGTGATCGAATTCCTGTACGGTCATTTCTCCGCCGGCAATTTCGAGCACAGCCTCCTGCCCCGGTTGCAACAACACTTCCCGCCCGCCGGATACAGCTTTTACGCTTCCTTCCACCAGCGAGGTCACTACTTTATCAGGCCCATAAGTATTCACATTGAAGGAAGTACCCAATACGCTCACCTCTCCCCCCGGCGTCTTCACCACAAACGGCCTGGCCGCATCTTTGGTGACCCGGAAGTAGGCTTCCCCCCTGATCTCCACTTCCCGTACGTTATTAAGGAAAGAAAAGGGAAAGCGCAAACTGGAGGATGCATTCAGCCATACTTCGGTACCATCGGAGAGTACTACCTTGTAGTCCATTTTCGCCGGCACCTCCAGCCTGTTCCATCTACCCACACCAGCTTCCCGCTGCTGGTAGCGCAATACCCGGTTGTCATTATTAAGCTGAACATCCCCCACCAGCACAGTCTGCCTGGAGCGAGGTCCCGTCAGCGCCACTTCATCTCCGGAATACAGTTTCAGCCGGATATCATAGTTCCCGATCGCATCTTTTTCCGCAAGCGCCTGACCTTCTCCGGATGACCGGCTTTGCCGGAACCCGAAGTGGTATGTCAGAACACCGGCTAATATCAGCACGCTGGCAGCCACCAGCCACTTCCCCATCCCCCGGTAAGGGGCAGGTTCCTCTGCCTTCCGGATAGCATGCTCCATCAGCTCGTCCCAACGGGAACTGGTGGGCTTCACCCGCAGTAGCTCCCGCATTTCGGGGGAACTGTATAATTCATCGAGCTCCCGGCAGATCTTGCGCACGCGCGGATCGTGCATGGCCTCCGCCAGTTCCTCTTCTTCCTTTTCAGAGAGGCTGTCTGTCAGTTTTTGCAGGTATAACTGCCTGATATGTTCCTGATCAATATCCATAGTTTGGTCAGATGTCACTATTATAGACGCTTTTTTATAAGGAACAGGGTGTATCCTGTGCAAAAAAAATTTGCAGATTTTGCAAAGACCCTGTTAAAATGATAGGTTTTCTTCCTCCCGGGAAACGGAGACAGCGATCCAAATCAGCCACCATCAAGACTTCTCATCTTTTAACAGTTTTTTGCACGATGCTGGAATGCCTTTTGGATTCCCTCTACCATAAAATCACTCAAACATGGCAACTTCTTCTGACCGAACAGACACCATCCCTCTCCCCGATAATGAAACCATCATACCGGGAACCATTCCTGCCGACAATATCATCATCCGCCCGGCTACCGCTTCGGACATCATCTATGCGGAAGAGATCGCCGCTGAAATGGAAGCTTCCGCCAGGGCGAGAGGTACGGGTATCTCCCGCCGCTCTCCTGAAAGCATCCGCACAAAGATCCTCCAGGGTAAAGCCGTGATCGCAATCACCGCTGCGGGTATCTGGGCAGGCTTCTCTTATATTGAAGTGTGGGAGAACGGTGCGTTCGTTTCCAATAGCGGCCTGATCGTTTCCCCGGCCTTCCGGGAAAAAGGGATCGCCGCCAACATTAAACAACAGGTATTCAACCTTTCACGCGCCATGTACCCTTCGGCAAAAATCTTCAGCATCACCACCGGCAGCGCAGTGATGAAACTGAACACGCGACTGGGATTTGAACCGGTGGTGTATGACGATATCACGCACGATCCCGCCTTCTGGGCCGGATGTCAGAGCTGCGTGAACTACGGGACATTGTGCTCGAAAGGATTTAAAAACTGTTTCTGCACTGCATTATTATTCACCCCTAAAATCGCCTGAACACCGCAACCTTGCTAAGCTGAAACGATTTAACTTTGGAGGCGTAAAACAATTTCACCCGCATGAGAAAATTTTCCCTCCCTTTGTTACTATTGTTTCCAGCCATGCTTCCCGCGCAAAACCCGGTACAATACGTACAACCGATCATCGGCACACAAAAAATGGGACATACCTATCCGGGCGCTACCGTACCCTTCGGCATGGTGCAGCTCAGCCCGGAAACAGACACGATCCCCTACGAGATGAACGGAAAGTATAATCCGGACGTTTACAAGTATTGCGCAGGGTATCAGTATGACGACAAAACCATTGTTGGATTCAGCCACACGCATTTCAGCGGTACCGGCCATTCCGACCTCGGCGATTTCCTCATCATGCCCACCACCGGCCCGCTGCAACTGAATCCGGGCACGGCAGACAAACCGGAAAGCGGCTACCGGTCCAGGTTCTCACATGCCAACGAAACCGCCGAGGCAGCCTATTACAAAGTAAAGCTCGATGATCACAACATCCTCGCGGAACTCACGGCCACCAACCGCGTGGGCTTTCATCAGTATACATTCCCGCAAGCCGGCGATGCGCACATTATCCTGGACCTGATGGCGGGCATCTATAACTACGGCAACAAAAACGTATGGACGTTCGTTCGGGTAGAGAACGATACCCTGGTAACCGGCTACCGCCAAACGAACGGATGGGCCCGCACCCGCACGGTGTACTTTGCGATGACATTCAACAAACCCATTAAACATTACGGCCATCAGAACTACGCAAACGACGTATACCGCGGCTTCTGGAAGAAGTTCGACCAGCGTACGGATTTCCCCGAAATGGCGGGCCGCAACATCCGGGCGTGGTTCGACTTCGCTACGCAGCCGGGGGAGAAGGTTCAGGTGAAATTCGCACTGTCCCCCGTGAGCACGGAAGGCGCTCTTCGCAACCTGCGCGCGGAAATACCCGGATGGGATTTTGAAGCGGTGAAACGCAAAGGACAGGAGGAATGGAATAAGGAATTGAGCAGGATCGATGTAAAAACCCTCCACCCACAGGACCTCACCAACTTCTACACCGCCCTTTACCACACATTCCTCAGTCCTACCACGTATATGGACGTTGATGGCCAATATCGCGGGCTGGATCAATTGGAACACAGGGCCGAGGGGTTCACCAACTACACCACCTTCTCCCTCTGGGATACTTATCGCGCCCTTCATCCTTTCTTCAACATCATCCAACCCGCCCGCAACGCCGGCATGGTGCGTTCTATGCTGGAACATTACAACCAGAGCGTGCACAAAATGCTGCCGGTATGGAGCCATTATGCGAACGAGAACTGGTGCATGATCGGCTATCACAGCGTATCGGTGATTGCGGATGCGATCATCAAGAGCAATGTACAGGGATATGATGCGATGAAGGCCCTGGAAGCCTGCGCCGCTACCGCACGGTACAAGAAGTATGACGGACTGGAATATTATATGCAGCTGGGCTATGTACCGGAGGATAAGAACAGTTCATCTGTTTCAAAAACGCTGGAATATGCGTATGACGACTGGTGCATTGCGCAGGTAGCGAAAAAACTCGGCCGCACGGACCTCTTCGATGAATTCATCAAACGCTCCCTCAATTACCGCAATGTGTACGACGCTGCCACCGGTTTCATGCGCCCGAAGATGAGCGACGGCAAATTCCGCGCGGACTTCGACGTGCTCAGCACACATGATCAGGGATTCATTGAGGGAAATGCCTGGAACTACAGTCTCTACGTACCGCAATATCCCGCAGAAATGATCACGATGATGGGTGGAAAGAAACAGTTCACCTTGCATCTGGATTCGCTCTTTACGATGCATCTGCCGGACGCATTCTTTGCCGAAACGGAAGATATCACCCGGGATGGCATCATCGGCAACTATGTGCACGGTAATGAACCCGCCCATCACGCCGCTTACCTCTACAACTGGACGGACGCCCCATGGAAAACGCAGGAACGGGTGCGCATGATCCTCGAAAAGATGTACAAACCCACACCGGATGGCCTGGGAGGTAATGATGATTGCGGACAGATGAGCGCCTGGTATATATTCAGTACACTGGGCTTCTATCCTGTTTGCCCGGGCAGCACGGAATACGCGCTCGGCAGCCCTGCTATCCAATCCGCTACTTTGCGGCTGGAGAATGGCAAAACCTTTATGGTGGAAACGGTGAGGCAAAGTGACAAGAACGTCTATGTCAAAAAAGTGGAGCTGAACGGAAAACCCTTGCAGCAACGCTTCCTCACACACGAACAAATCATGAGCGGCGGAAAGATCGTGTTCTACATGAGCAACAAACCTGCCAGGTAGCCGCAAAAAAAGTACATCCCGAAGAATCGGGATGTAATGTCTACAGTGAACAATGAAATAGCAATTCTCGGTCAGGAGACGCTACTATTCCAGAATCTTTATCTGTTTATTGTCGTTTGTCAGAATAAGAATAAGGGAAAGCATCTTCCCCGGTGCCTCTCGATCTCTCCGGTGCAGCCCCCATCACCAATTTCATCAGCCCTCCTTTTTGGATGTCCTCATGACTGATCCAGTTTTTCGTATGCACCTTACCGTTAAGCAGGATGCTTTGTGTGTACAGGTTCGTGGCACTGTTACCCTGCGCTTCGATCACGAATTTCTTTCCGTCCTGCAGCGTTACTGTCATTTTCGGGAACAACGGGGCTCCCAGTACGTATTGATCCGTACCCGGACAAACGGGATAGAATCCCATCGCGGAGAACACGTACCACGCGGATGTTTGTCCGTTATCCTCATCCCCGCAATAACCATCCGCCCCGGCGTGGTACAGCCTGTTCATCACCTGGCGTACCCAGTATTGCGCTTTCCAGGGCTGGCCGGCATAGTTGTACAGGTAGATCATATGCTGGATCGGCTGGTTGCCGTGCGCATATTGTCCCATATTGGCGATCTGCATTTCCCGGATCTCATGGATCACGCCGCGGTAATAGCTTTCATCGAAAGTAGGCGGCATTGCGAAAACAGAATCCAGCATTTTTACGAACTGCTCACGGCCACCCATCAGACCGGCCAGGCCGCGGATGTCGTGGAACACGGACCAGGTGTAATGCCAGCTGTTGCCTTCGGTGAAAGCGTCTCCCCATTTTTCGGGATTGAACGGTGACTGGAACTTTCCGTTCTCGTTCTTTCCGCGCATCAGTTTCGTTTCCGGATCTAACAGGTTACGATAGTTCTGGCTGCGTTTGGCAAAACGGTCTATCTCCGCCTGCGGGCGTTTCAGCGTCCTGGCGAGCTTGTAAATGGTAAAGTCGTCGTAAGCATATTCCAGGGTACGGGCGGCATTTTCGTTGATCTTCACGTCGTAAGGGATATAGCCGAGCTCGTTATAGTATTTCACACCTTTGCGGCCAACGGAAGTGAGCGGACCTTCGTTCTCCGTGTTCTTCAGAATGGCTTCGTACAAGGTATTGATATCATATCCGCGGATGCCTTTGAGATAGGAGTCCGCGATCAGGGAAGCGGAATTGGAACCGATCATACAGTCGCGGTGGCCCGGACTGGCCCATTCCGGCAGCCAGCCGCTTTCTTTGTAAGTATTTGCAAGACCTTCCATGATATGCCCGTTCAGTTCCGGATACATCAGCGTAAAGAAGGGGAATACGGCGCGGAAGGTGTCCCAGAAGCCGTTATCGGTGAACAGGTAACCGCTTTCCACTTTCCCGTTATAGGGACTGTAGTGTACAATCTTGTGCTGTGCGTCGTATTCATAGAATTTTCGGGGGAACAGGAGTACGCGGTAGAGGCAGGAATAGAAAGTCCGCACCTGATCTACCGTACCGCCTTCCACCAGCATGCGGCCGAGTTCTTTATTCCAGCCGGCTTTTGCTTTCTGTTTTGTCTGCTCAAAACCATCTTTCCCAACCTCTCTCTGCAGGTTCAGTTCTGCCTGTTCAAAGCTGATGAAAGAAGATGCCACCCTGAAGTGCACCTGCTCGCCTTTACCGGTTTTAAATCCCACCACGGCGCCTACATGGGCGTCTTTATTTTCCAGCTTGTTCTTTGCCAGCTGGTCGCCACTCCAGGTATGCGTTACCGTGAACGGTTTATCGGAATAGATGACGAAATAATTTTTGAAGTTCTCAGGAACACCGCCACTATTGCGGGTGGTATAACCGATGATCTTGTTCTCTCCGGGAATGATCTTAATGTAGGAACCTTTATCGAATGCGTCTACTACCACAAATGCACTGTCTGTGCGGGGGAAAGTGAAACGAAGCTGCGCGGCCCTTTCAGTGGGAGTGATTTCTGTGGTTACATCCGCATCTGCGAGGTAAACGCTGTAGTAATAAGGCTTGGCTGTCTCCGCTTTGTGGGAGAACCAGCTGGCGCGGGCATCCTGTGTGAATTTCAGCTGCCCCGTTACCGGCATGATGGCGAACTGCCCGTAGTCGTTGATCCAGGGAGAGGGTTGATGGGTTTGTTTAAAACCGCGGATCTTGTCCGCGCTATACTGATAAGCCCAGCCGTTCCCGATGGTATTGGTCTGCGGCATCCAGAAGTTCATGCCCCATGGCAAGGCAATAGCGGGATAAGTATTCCCGTTGGAAAGACTGCCTTTTGAATCCGTGCCCATTAATGTGTTCACCCATTCTACCGGGTCTGTTACTTTCTGGACCGTCTGCGCCTGTAGTTGTATCCCAATGCACATGGCCATGATCCACCATCCGAATTTTTTCATATTCTTAGCTATAGTTTTTTTGCAAAATCGATTTTGTAAAAGAAAAGGGGCCGGCCCAGGAATGGGCCAGCCGTTAGATGCTACTCTTTATTGTTTGTATGATAAGCACTATATAAATACATCGTTAATCGACATAACCCGGATTTTGCTTCAGGCTGGGATTGGCTACCATCTGCCTGCGGGGGATAGGGAATATCTTCCACTTATCGTTGTTGGACGCCGGATGATCCCACCACGTTTTGGTTGTAAATTTACCAAAACGGATCAAATCTGATCTGCGTTTCCCCTCAAAAATAAACTCTCGTCCCCGTTCTGCCAAAAATTCATCCATCGTAAGGGTGGCCGTTGTGTATGCTTTCGCCGGCCAGTCCGCTGCGCTGAATGCCCGTTTACGCACCGCATTCACCAGATCCACAGCAGGTTGCGTGGCTACATTGCCATTTTTCCGCATGATCGCTTCTGCCTTGTTATAGTAAATCTCGGCAAGGCGATATAACACAAAATCATTATTCCAGTAGTTCGGATCTGTTTGCGGCCCGGACAGGTATTTTGCAAAACGCGCACCGCTGTTCTCCTCTCCCCTTGTCATTCCTCCTTCACCGGTCTCTCCTTCTGAATTGCGGCGGATCTCCTTTACGAATATCAGTGGCTTGCCGTTGTATTCTTCTGTACCGCGTAATACGGTATCTGCCGGATCACTGGGGTTACGCATGGCGGGATGTTTGTATTGCAGCCCGATGAGCAACCAGTTTGATTTACGGAGGTCTTTGTCCTCGAAAGCATCAAACGCCGTAGGGATCACCACGATACCGTTGTTTCCCCCGAAAGTGGCGTTGTAGGCGAAACGCTGGTTATAATGCCAGAGATCGCCGTTCCAGCCGAAGCGGAAATTACCCACCGTATAATCATAAGCAATCTGGAAAAGGTTTTCCGGGGAAGTGTGGTTCACGTTGTTGAACGGCTTTGTAATATCCGTTTCCAGCGCGGGAACCGTTCCTTTGAGAGAACCGCCGTCACCATTGATGATCTTGTCGCAATACGTGATACACTCATCCCACTTGGGCGTACCGGTCCATTCCTGCGCGTTGAGATACAACTCTACCAGCATCGCATATCCGCCGGCCTTGGAAACCCGCCCTACCATGGCTGGTGCAAGGGGCTGCAGCAACTCCACGTTATCTTTAAGCTCCTTCTCAATGAAAGCCCAAACTTCTGCTCTGGGCTTGTTAGGGGGACTCAAGGGTTCTCCTACGGTTGTAATAATAGGAATATTTCCGTACAAATCCATCAATTTTAAATAATGCCACGCACGTAACACCTTTGTTTCGGCGATAATGGAGGCCTTATCCTGGTCCGTCATCCCGATCTTCTTAAAATCCACCTTCTGCAGATCCGCAATGGTATTGTTACAGAAACCCATTCCCCAAAACATAAGCCTCCAGGGATTCCAGGCATTGGGATCATCCACCGTCCAGGTATGCTGGTGCAATCTTATCCAGTCTCCGCCGTCATAGCCATGCCGGCCTTTTTGCGGCCAGGCCAGCTGATCGGCGGACAGTTCGTTCACCCTCCAGTAACCTACCTGTCCCGTTGGTGCGGCCCAGGCATTCGCGTGGGTGAACGGACGCAATACAGCGGCCATTACTTCCTGGCGGTTGTTGTAGAACTTGTCTGCATTTACCTGGCTGTACACATTCTCGTCCAGGTTCGTACAGGCATTCATTCCTGCCAGCACAGCTGCCAGGCCTAATGTGATGTATGTTTTTTTCATTGTTTTCATTTTTTACGCCTTTTAGAATCCGATTTGAAGTCCCAATGCCCAGGATCTGGTTCTTGGATAGAAACCCCTGCTGTCTATCCCGGTAGTCAGCCCGTTGTCTTCCAGTTCCGGATCGAGACCGGAGTAGCGGGTGAAGGTGGCCATGTTGCGGCCGGTGGCATACACCCGAAGGCTGCGGATATAAGGCGTGTTCAGTTTGAAGTTATAGCCCAGCGTAATGTTATCCAGCTTCACGAAGTTGCCGTTCTCCAAATAGTAATCGGAATACTGCGGTGCATCATCCAGCTTGGCATGCCTCGTGGTAGCGCTTTTCAGCAGGTTATTCGGCAACCATTTCTTGTTGGCGAAATACAGTTCCTGCAGGTTGAGCAGCTGATAACCGAACTTGCCGCGGAAGAAAACGGTGAGATCGAAATTCTTGTAGCGGACGTTGTTGCTCCAGGATGCCATAAACTTCGGCACACCATTACCGATGATGGTTTTATCTTCTTCCGTCATATCCGCCGCCTGCCCCTTGGAACCATCTTTTTTGTAGAACAGCCATTTGCCATCGTCAGTAAAACCTGCGAAACGTTTACCGTAGAAGTTACCGATGGAACCACCTTCCACAATGCGGATAGCATTACCCAGTGCGCCCGGAGAAGGCAGGCCGCCGAATTCCATCACGTTGATGCTGTATTTACCGTTAGAGAGCGATACCAGTTTGTTATTCTGGTTATTGAACGTTACATCCGTACGCCAGGTCAGTTGTTTGGTTTGCACGGGAATAGCGTTGATGATCACTTCCACCCCTTTGTTGGATACTGTACCTACGTTGGTGAACAGGCTTTCCGTTACAAAGGGCGGGAGCTGCGCGGTAGCGTTGATGGCCAGGTCTACCGTTCTGCGGTTATAGAGGTCGATCGTACCACCGAGACGGTTGTTGAACAGGGAGAAGTCCACCCCGATATTCCATTCCTGTTTCTTTTCCCAGCGCAGATCAGGGTTCGGGTTCTTGGACGGTCCGTAGGTCTGGTACCATACGCCGTTCTGAAGATACGTGCCGCCGGTGCTCAGCATTACCTGGGACAGGTAGTTGCCGAAGCCGTCGTTACCGGTAACGCCAAAGCCCCCACGTAATTTCAGCTCGTTGATGAAGGGTATCCTTTTCACGAAATCCTCTTCACTCAGCAACCATCCGAGTGACGCAGCGGGGAAATTCCCCCACTTGTTGTTGGCGCCGAAGCGGGATGAACCTTCATGCCGCAGAATGAACTGCGCAATGTATTTCTTACGGAAAGCATAGTTCACCCTTCCGAAGAAAGCGATCAGTGTATTGTCTTCTTTGTTGCTGCCCATACCGGCTTTACCCTGTGTGAGGTAAACTCCGTTACCCAGGTTCCAGTCCTGGAAGGCATCCGTCAGGAAGCCGGCGTTATTCGCGCTGAAGTTCTCGCCGGTAGCGTACTGGTAGCTATATCCGCCGAGAACGGTCACATCGTGGTCGATAGCGAAAGTGCGGGTATAATCGATGGTGGATTCGAAAATGCGGTTATTGACGAGGTCGTTCCGTTTGTACGCGTAACCACCGCCCTGATAATCGTTCTGGGAAGAACGGGACGCCCTTACGCGGTATTGACGGTCGTTCCAGCTATTGCGCATCAATGCACCAAAAGCGGAAATACGCAGCCCTTTGATCACTTCGAGGGTTGCCTTGGCATCGCCGGAAGTGGTCTGCTGATCACGTTCGGAAAGTTCCTGCGACAAACGCGCAACGGGGTTGTAGTTATTGTAAGCGGTTGTTTCTACGAAAGTACCGTCCGGGTTCTTGATCGGTGCGGTAGGATTCCTTTGCACCGCTTGTTCGAAGTCGCCGCTGCTGCCGCCCAGCAGGTCCGCTTTATTGAAGTTGGTGGCAAGATTGAGCTGCAGGGTCAGTTTACCTTGCAAGCCCGTCTGGTTGATATTCAGACGGCCGCCGTATTGCTTGCGGTTGTTACGGATGGCAATGCCTTCCGCATCGCTGTAGTAGATGGAGGCCCGGTAATTGGATTTATCCGTACCGCCGGTAGCGGAGAAATTGTGATAATGACTGGTGTTGTTCTTGTTGATGAGCATGCTGTACAGGTCCACATCCGCACCGAGGTTGTTCACCGGTGTGGTCAGACTCTTGTACTCTTCGGCGCTCAGGATATCCGGGCGTTTGGCGATGGCTTCCCTTTGCACGTAGGTGGAATAGTTGAATTGTGGCGTGCCGGACCGGCCTTTTTTGGTGGTGACAAGGATCACGCCGCCGTTACCGCGCGTACCGTAGATCGCCGCTGCGGAACCGTCGCGCAGTACATCGATCGATGCGATATCGTCTTGCGTGAGGAGGTCCAGGTTACCGCCCGGGATTCCGTCTATGACAATCAGCGGGCCGTTGGAACCGTTCAGGCTCGTAACGCCTCTCAACTGAAGGGAAGCGCCGGAGTTCGGGTTGTTACCGCTGGTGCGGGTAATGCTCAAGCCGGCCACTTTACCCTGGATCAGGTCCATGGCATTGCGCGTACCGCCCTGGTTGAAATCTTCCGCTTTAATAGAAGTAACGGCGGAAGTGATCTCCCTTTTTTTCAGGGTACCGTACCCCACCACTACCACATCGTTCAATGTTCTGGACGAGAGGTTGAGCTCTACGTTCAGATTGCCGCCCGATCCGGCTGGTACTTCCTTCGTTTCATACCCGATGAAGGAAAACTCCAGGACGGCGGATGCAGCAGGAACAGTGATGGAGAAGCTGCCATCTGTTGTTGTTTGCGTACCGGTGTTGGTATCCTTTAGTTTAACGGTTACACCCGGCAGTGGCGAACGATCCTTTGCGTCTACTACCTTTCCTTTAATGGTCCGGTTTTGAGCGAAGGCAAGGGAGGCTGTCAGCAAGAGCATCATGCCGAGCCAACTCACGCGCTTTAAAAACGTGGATCTTTTCTTCATTGCAATTGAATTGATTTGGTTAATAATTTGGAGACGCAGTCCATTTTATATGGTGTTAAGATGATGATGCAGCATTGATGGGATACTTTTTAAAGGCACATAGCTTCCCCTGCTGACCATCTGAAAAGTCAGGCAAAATCGATTTAGCAAAATGGTTTTAAAGGCGGAGTCCTGGTCGGTAATATGGCATTACCGGTGTTGATCTTTCATTGTTGAAAAAATTTTGAACTGAGTTTGAATAATGATGGTTGAAGAGCGTGGAATCGGCGCATCAACCAATGGATTTTCACTCTTTTAGCGTATACATCTTCCCGGTTGCATGGTGTTGGCGAATGGCATACAAACAGGTCTGGTTCTGTAAGTTTAGTTTTCGTTTAGTTCGCTTATTATGCTATCTGGTTTTTTTGATCTTTCCTGTTATTTCAAGCGCCGGGGTATTGCACCTGATCTTTTTGTTCACATGATTTTGTCGTCATAACAGCGTTCACTAACCGCCGGCATGGATCAACCCGGGTTCCCGCTGCTGCCCTTCTCCTGTTCAAATACTTGCCTGCAGCGCTTTTCCGCATACTCTGCACCTGTAATGCTAAATCGATTTTGCATTACATCTTTAAAAAAAGATCCGCAGATCTTTCTCCTTCCGGGAGCCGGAAAATAACCCTGATGTAAATGTATAATTTATTTGCGGCAATCAAAATTTTTCAGGAAAATTTTATTTGAGCGGTTATTTCCCGATCATCCTATTAACAGTAGCGCTGCGTGAAAAACACACCGGGTATTTCATGGAAAGTATAACTGGATGAAGTAGTATTTTTCACACTTATCAAACCGAACCCCGCAGAATAAATTTTCCCGGTAACTGCACCTGCGTTTTACGCGAATAGTTCTTGCCTTTATCCAGCTGATGCATGAGCAAATGTATCGCTGTTTTGGCGATCTCTTCCACCGGCTGCTGCACAACGGTGATACCGGGAGGATACAAACGGAAAATATCATGGTCATCAAAACAGATCATGGCGAGATCATCCGGGATCTTCAGGCCGAGACCGGAGATACTTTCCAGGCCGAGTATGCCGAGGTAATTCGTGGAAAAGAACATGGCATCCATTCCTTTATTGGCTTTGATGAAGGCCTGTATCTGTTGCACCGCTTCCTGTCGCGGTACATTATAAGCGAGTTTGAGTATCTGTTTATTGCGAACGGCCATGCCATTGTCGCGCAACGTATCCTTATAGCCCTGCAAACGCTGCTGCACCTGTATCAGCTCCATGTCCACCGTCACAAACCCGATCTTCTGGTAACCTTTATCTACCAGATGCTGCATTCCCTGTTTTACACCGCCGATATTGTCGATCAGCACATAGGGTACAGGAACGTCAGGAAAATAACTGTCCATTAACACAACGGGCTGTTTGTGCGCGGCCAGTTGTAAGATATCCTTTTCCATACCTGCGGCCGGCGTGATCAGGTAACCATCTACTTGCTGACGGCTGAGCATGCGGATCAGTTCACTTCCTTTCTGCGCGTTATTTTCTGTGCTGCAGTACACAATATTATACCCGAAACGATCTGCTTCTGTTTCGATCACCCGGGCCAGTGCTGCAAAAAAACTTCCGGAAATGCTTTCGACCATGAGGCCGAGGGTTTTGGATTGTCCTGTGCGCAGATTTACCGCTACAGAATGTGGCTGATATCCCGTTTTTTTCACCACCGCCATCACTTTGGCGGCCAGCTCCTCGCTGATCCGCATCTGCCGGGCTTTCCCATTCAATACGAACGAAACGGTGGAGGGCGCAACACCGGCCATCCTGGCAACATCTTTGAGGGATAAGCGCTTGATATCCTGCCCTTTCATTTCTTTCATGGTGTGGTTTTCTGTACTGATCTGATTTTACAAGGTTTATGCTGCCGAAATGGCTGTCAGATGGGAAATTACGGTTAAAATTCGGTATTTAAGGGGTCGATTTCAACCACAGGCACAGGAAGGTGGGTTATCAATATGACCGGAAAAGGAGAATGGGGATCAGATACCCAGGGAATTATCCACCCTCCGGTAATTCATTCGCCACAAAACGTTGGCCAGTTTCCGGGCGGTGTTCTTAATAAAAGTTTCACTTTTTTCGGGGAAATAAAGATGCAAAGCTTCGTGGATGCTTACCTCCAGGTGCTTCCTTCCCTGCAGGCGGCTGTCGATAACAATGGTATTGCAGCCATTATCTGACATACCGAAAGCTTTTTCGCGGCCAAGTTTGCGATAGATCACTTTCATACCCTTGTGTTTTAAATAGTGAAAGAACGAACGCTGTTCCAAAGGTACGAATAATAATGGCCGCCGGGATTCAGGCTTCACCGTTAATGGTGAAATCTGTCACGCGATTTGCGGTGGTGTTTCATCTTTTACCCTGAACAACGCAGCCGCCCGTTTAGGATTCCCTACTACCCAAACCACATCTCCTTCCTCCAGTATCATGTCCGACACAGGATTCAGGATGCGCTGCCCGGCCCGCTCGATCCCCACCACCAGGCTGCGGGCCTGTTCGCGGATTCCGGATTGCCGGATGCTCTTGCGATACACCGCAGAGCCGGGTAACACGTCGTATCTCCGCAGCTCTACCGCCGTTTTTCCTTGTTGCGTATCGGCCTGCCCTTGTTCTATATATTGACGGAAAATGTTGATCTGTTCATCTGTGCCGATCACCTGCAATTTATCTCCGGGATACAACCGTTCGGTTTTCGGAGGAATGGCGATCAGCTTTCCGCCTCTTTCTATCAGCGCAATATTCACACCATACTGTTCCCGCAGGCTCAATTCTTCCAACGTTCTTCCAACGCCTTCCCAATCCGGGCGCACGTCAAACGTGGCCAGATGGGCATCCCAGGGCGCCAGCGAGGCTTCGGGCCTTGCTTCCGCCGCCGCTTCCCGTGCATTGAAATTCCGGAAGAACCGCGCTTCCAGCCTGTCATAGAACACCTGTATCTTCCGTGAGAAAATGATCAATGCCACAATCAGTAACAGGGTTACGGAAAGCGCTATTGCAAAGGAAAAGAAACGGCCGAGCATGAAGCCGATA
Organism: Chitinophaga niabensis; assembly: GCA_017849435.1. Lineage (GTDB taxonomy): Bacteria > Bacteroidota > Bacteroidia > Chitinophagales > Chitinophagaceae > Chitinophaga > Chitinophaga niabensis_A. The sequence continues at coordinate 675,974 of JAFIGY010000009.1, read as the reverse complement.
TAGAACACCCCCAGCGCGATCCGTGCAATACGCAACAACCACAAAGGCCCTTTGTATTTCTTTTGCGCATTCAGATTAGCAAAAGCGGTGCTCTCCACCTGCCGCACGGTCAACGCCCACAGGAAGGGCATCATCACGAGGAATGTGATCACTACGGTGATGATCTTACCATAATGCCCCTCCATGAGATTATTGATCAGCGGCAGCAGGTACAGGGACGACAACATTCCTATCGCAATGATCAATACGGAACACACAACGGTATTGGTGATATATCCTTTTAACACAATCTGCCAGTCGCTGGCCTGCGAAATGGTCTGCGCACCGCTGCTGTAACGTGCAAGACTTTTCTTCCAGCGTTCCGGAATTCGTTTATCCACCCAGTTATAGAAAGGCTCCGCCACCTTGATCATATAAGGCGTGGTAAAGGTGGTGACAGCGGAAACGGCCACGGCGATGGGGTACAGGAAATCGCTGGTCACTTTCAGCGTGAGCCCCAATGTAGCGATAATGAAAGAGAACTCCCCGATCTGCGCAAGACTCATACCGGCCTGCACGGACGACTTCAGCGGTTGCCCGGATAAAACGGCGCCCAGCGTAGTGCTCAACGTTTTACCCACGAGCGTGATGGCGGTGATCAGTAATACAGGGCCAAGATACAGCTGCAACATTTTCGGGTCGATCAGCATCCCTACGGACACGAAGAAGATCGCGCCGAAGAGATCTTTCACGGATTTTACAAGATGTTCTATCTTCTCGGCCTGTGTTGTTTCCGCAAGGATGGATCCCATGATGAAAGCGCCCAGCGCGGCGGAGAAACCTACCTGTGTAGCCAGCACCACCATCAGCAGACATAATCCCAGCGAAGTCACCAGCAGGGTTTCCTCACTCATGAGCGATTTCGTCTTCTTTAGTAATGTGGGGATAAAGAATATGCCGCCGATAAACCAGACGATGAGAAAGAAAACAAGCTTCACCACAGAGATCAGCATTTCAGAGCCTGCAAACTGCTGGCTCACGGCCAATGTGGATAACAACACAAGCAATACGATGGCGATAAGGTCTTCTACCACCAATATCCCGAACACCAGGCCGGCGAACTTCTGCCCCTTTACACCCAACTCTTCAAACGCGCGGATAATAATAGTGGTAGACGAAACAGACAGTACACCACCCAGAAAAATACTGTCCATCATAGACCAGCCCAATAACTGGCCCGTCGCAAAACCGAGGAACAACATCACAACCACCTCTACCAAAGCCGTGATGGAAGCCGATCCACCTACTTTCATCAATTTCTTGAAACTGAATTCCAAACCAAGACTGAACAACAGGAATATCACCCCGATCTCCGACCAGACCTGGATATTCCCTTCTTCCCTTACTGTCGGGAACAAATCAAAGTACGGTCCTACCAGGATACCTGCTATCAGGTACCCCAGCACCAGCGGCTGTTTCAACTTTTTAAAGATCAGTGTGGTAATAGCCGCTGAGCCCAGGATAAGAGCCAGGTCCGCAATAAGATTTGGTAAATGAATCATACGCCAGTCATTTTCGGTTCCTGGCTAAAATAACAAAAAAATGTCAGGGGGATGTTAATAAAGTATAAGGATGGCGTTAAATTAACGGGATGACCATTTCTTATAACGCAGCAACGCTTCGATGAAATAATAATCCGCATATGACAACGGCACATCTATTTCAGATTTCCCGGGCATGGAACCAGTGCTGTGCAGGAGGATAAAATTATTGTTGACACCCTCTTTGGCGCGGTAAGCAGGGCCCGCCAGGCTCGCCAGCGCATCCGCTCCGGCATTCCAGTAACGTTTGCTTTCTTCTTTATCCGTATATCTGCTCAGTTCCAGTAAAGCGGAGCTCATCACAGCCGCCGCCGATGCGTCACGAACCGCATTAGGGATCTCCGGCGCATCAAAATCATAATAAGGCACCAGGTCTGCCGGCATGTGCGGATGGTTTAGCATGAACTCCGCAATGTGCCGTGCCTGATCCAGGTAACGGCGGTCTTTTGTTTCACGGTACATCATGGTAAAGCCATAGAGGCCCCAGGCCTGGCCGCGGCTCCAGGCGGACGCATCTGAGTAGCCCTGATGCGTTTTCTGCGCCAGTACTTTACCGGTAATGGTATCATAATCCACTACATGGAAAGAGCTGTAATCTTTCCGGTAATGGTTTTTCATGGTGGTGTTGGCGTGCGTTACCGCAATTTTCCAGAACGATGAATCGCCGCTGTTCTTCGTGGCCCAACAGAGCATTTCCAGGTTCATCATATTATCGATGATCACCGGGCATTTCCAGCCGGAATGATCCCAGGAACGGATCGCGCCGATGGTTGGTTTGAAGCGGGTGGCGAGGGAGCGGGAGCTGGTGAGCAATACTTCCTTAAAAGCGGGCGTATGCTCCAGTCGCCAGCCATTGCCGAAGCTGCAGTACATAAGGAAGCCAAGATCGTGCGTATTGGTCCGGTACTGGTCCGGCAGCAGGAATTCCTGGCGTTTGAGCGCCTCCGTGCGGAAGGTTTTGTCTTTCGTGTATTCGTAGAGGTACCAGCAGGAGCCGGGATAGAACCCTGCCGTCCACCAGTTGAACTTTGCCGTCATCAGGCTGCCGTCTTTGTTCGTGGAACGCGGGAAAACAGAGTCTGGCAGGGATCTCATCATGAGGTGGTATTGCCTGGCGGAGAACTGAAGGCTTTCCTCCACGAGGACTTTCATTTTCTGCGGGGAAAGTTTCGTTTGTGCGTTTACGTTAGTAACGGCACATGCCAGTAATAAAAAGACAATTTTTCTCATAACGTTTCATTTGTGGAATTACTTCTTTCGTTTCCCCGCATCCACACTGGATTCCCGCTCTATCAGCTGAATCGGCACAATTTCCTGAGAGTGGCGGTAAGCGGGCGGATGCCTGGCCTGTATGAGGTCCATCATCGCCGCCACGATCCTTTCGCCCATGGTGGCCGGATATTGGTCCACGGATGTGATGGCCGGCGTAATGATCTCCGTACGCGGATCATTAGAATATCCCACGATCTTACATTGCTGCGGCACCTGTATGCCATGTTTGCGGCAATACTCCAGGATAGTGATAGCTGTGGTATCGTTGGTCGCAAAAACGCCGTCAGGGTAAGGTTTCTGTGAAAATATCCGCTCCGCCGCCTGCCAGGCATTCTCGCGGGTTAGTTCATGAAAGAATACGCGGTTCTTTTTGAAAGGCAGTTTGTGTTTCTGCAGCGCATCCTTGTAACCTGCGAGGCGTTCCTTGTAGAGATTGCAGCTGAGCGGGCCGGATATATGCACAATGTCTTTACAGCCCTGTTCGATCAGGTGTTCCGTGGCGAGGAAGCCGCCCAGGAAATCATCGCCCTTGATCACTTTCACATTGTAATCTTTCGGCGTCCGGTCAAAAAAGATCAGGGGAATATTCTTCTGCTTAAAGATATCAAAATGGGAAAAGTCCGTTGTGTACAACGTAGCCGATACTGCCACACCGTCTACCCTGGCGGAATACAGCGTATTGGCCAGTTCGATCTCCAGCTCCAGGGAGTCATTGCTCTGGCAGATGATCACGTTATAGCCGAACTCATGCAGTTTATTCTGGATGATGGTACTGATGGCGGCGGGGAAGAACATGGAGATACGCGGAACGATCAGACCGATCGTTTTGCTTTTATTGTTACGCAAACCGGCCGCCATCGCATTCGGGCGGTATCCCAGCTTGCGGGCCATCTTTTTAACGCGGTCCTTCGTTTTAACACTGATATTGGGATGGTCATTCAGCGCACGGGATACGGTGGACACGGAAAGCCCCAGTTCTTCAGCGATATCGACAATGGTTTTTTCTGAACGGGTAGACATACTTTTTTTAGATTTTTACCGGCCCATCCAACCGCCATCTACCGTCATCACGGTACCATGCATGTAATTGGATGCGTCGGAGGCCAGGAATACAACGGGACCCATAAAATCTTCCGGCTCTCCCCAGCGGGATGCGGGTATGCGCTCGAGGATGCTCTGACTGCGTTTTTCATCAGCGCGCAAAGCGGCAGTATTGTCGGTGGAGATGTAACCGGGTGCGATTGCATTCACATTCACGCCATGGGCGGCCCATTCATTGGCGAATGCCTTGGTCAGCTGACCTACCGCGCCTTTGCTCGCTGCATAACCGGGCACATTGATACCACCCTGAAAGGTCAGCAACGAAGCGGTGAAGATCACTTTCCCCTTCCCTCTTTCCAGCATCCCTTTCCCGATCTCACGGGTAAGGATAAACTGGGCAGTCTGGTTGATGGCGATCACTTCATCCCAATACTCATCCGGATGTTCTGCCGCCGGTTTACGCATGATGGTGCCTGCATTGTTCACCAGGATATCGATAACCGGGAAATCCTTTTGTACCGTTCTGATAAAATTATGCAATGCTTCCCGGTTCCCAAAATCGCACTGGTAAGCATGGAACTTCCGGCCGGTGGCCTGCACGGCTTTTTCCACCTCGCTTCCGGTTGATTCCAGGGAAGCGGATACGCCTATGATGTTTGCGCCCGCTTCCGCCAAAGCCACAGCCATGGCCTTTCCTATTCCTCTTTTGCAACCGGTGACCAGCGCGGTCTTTCCTTGTAAACTAAACAGATCCAATACCTTCATGACTGGCATTATTTTTTTATCAGGACTAATAAATTATCACTTTAACCGGCTGTTGCAGGAGCAGTGCCTGGTCTTGCAAATATTTGAACCATTGCTCCGCCTGAGTAATGTGTCCTGCTTTGTCCCAGGCGGCGCCGGTATAATAAGTTATGCTTTTCTGTTTGTCTGTAGCGGAAACGGCCAGCAGATGGCCATTCGTTACTTTCATTTCCTTTACGGGATTCAGAAGGATGCAGCCGGTGCCGGTTGTACCGTCCACCCCGTGCTGCGGTTCCCAGTAGCCCATAATGCCGGATCGCTCCTGCAGCCAGATGGTGCCGGGCTCGGGGCGTTTGATGATGCCTACAGCCACTGGGAGGCTTTCATTCCCGTCCCAGGAATACTGTATCTGCATTTTGCTCAGCTGGGCGCCGGCATCCAGGGAGATGGTTTTGGTCACATTCACGCTTCTGCCATCCACCACCCAGGGTTCGTAGCCCAGTTCGAAAGTAGTGCGTAATGCACCACTGTCGATGATGCGGTACTTCGTATAGTTCTTCGAGTACCAGAGTGAATCCTTCACATAAGGCGCTATCCCGCCCGCTCCGAGCGTGTAGCCCACATGGTAGTAATCCAGCCCTTCCCCTTCGTCTTTGTGGTAATTGTTCCGTTTATACCATTTATCGATCACCAGTTTATCCGTACGCTTGTTCCAGACGTCCACGCCATAGGCGTTTTCCTTCGGCGTAGACTCCAGCGCTTTCCCGTACATCCGGAAGGCGATACGGTCATTCTCCCAGGCGAAATCTTCTTTCCGTTCCGGAACGTAGCGGCCGTAGGTCCTTTTCACCAGGGGGACCGGTTTTCCTTCTTTCAGTACAACGGTCATTTTGCTGCCCGGAGCGAGGTGTACATCCAGCAGTATCTTCACCGGATGATCGCTTCCTTCCGTGAGCAGCTGGTAACCAACCTCCTTCCCCGTGGTGCTATGCACGATCCGGAAAGCGCCTTGCCCGAGGGCCTTCCACTTCGCTGCCACTGCGGCATAATCCAGCTCTACCAGTCCGGATACCGCCGGAGCAGGGTTTTGCAACTCAATAGTGCCCGGCTTCTGCTGGGCATACCCCGTGAATATGGATGCTGCAGGTATGATGCAGCAGAAAAAAAATCGTTTCATGGAAAATTTCGTGTAGTCGTTAACGTAAATCCGTGATCGCACAATGGTCCATATCTCCGTAATCCAGGTTTTCCCCTGCCATTCCCCAGATGAAGGTATAATTGCTGGTACCGCACCCTGCATGGATGGACCAGGGAGGAGAGATCACGGCCTGGTTGTTCTGCATCCAGATATGGCGTGTTTCCTGCGGCGGTCCCCAGAAATGGCAGACAGCCTGGCCCTGCGGCACTTCAAAATAGAAATAGACCTCCATGCGGCGATCGTGGGTATGTGCGGGCATCGTGTTCCAGGTGTTGCCCGGTTTCAGTTCCGTCATCCCCATCTGCAGCTGGCAGGTGGGCAGCACAGAGTTCACCAGTAATTTGTTGATGGTACGGTGGTTGGCAGTTTCCTGCGCCCCCAGCGTCACCACATCCGCTTCGGCCCTTGTGATCCGGCGGGTGGGGTAATGCATATGCGCCGGGGTGGAGTTCAGGTAAAAGCGGGCCGGCTCCCCGGCATTTTTGCTGGCAAAGACCACCTCCTGTTTTCCTTTGCCGATGTAAAGGGCTTCCTTGAAGCCGATCTCGAACACCTCACCGTCCACAGTGACCGTACCGGCGCCCCCTGCGTTGATGATGCCAAGCTCGCGGCGCTCCAGGAAATAGCCGGCTTTCAGCGGGTCCACGGTTTCCAGCTTCAGGGGTTGTTTCACAGGCATGGCGCCACCGGTGATAAACCGGTCGAAATGGCTGTACACCAGTTTCACCCTGTCTGCTTCAAAAAGAGTAGGGATCAATAATGCCTCCCGCGCCTGTTCGGTATCCCATGATCTGGCTTCCTTCGGGCCGGCAGCATATCGTGTTTCTATAGACGTGCTCATCATATGGTTTTTAAAACGATACTTCTGCGATAAAAGATGTGATCAAATGTACAATATCTGTGGAAAGGTAATATGAAATCATGAAAAATGCAAACGTTTGCATAAAATTGCTATAAAACCGTCAAATATCACCGTGAGCGGAGGTTCCACCTACATCCTCCGCCGATAGTCCGTAACTTTGCACTGGTTAATATCCAATCAAAAAACAAGATTTTAGTATTAAAAGCTACGGCGCAAAAGCGCTATTTTGCAGATCATGAACACGTATCTTCAGATTCATCCGAATGACAATGTGCTGGTGGCGTTACAGGACCTGCCGGCTGGGAAGCAAATACAGTTCAAAGGCTCCACCATCCAATTGAAGCAGAACATTCCCGCTAAACATAAATTCCCTCTCACCGGTCTTCACACCGGCGATCCCATCGTGATGTATGGCGTATTGGTAGGCAAGGCTACCCAGGACATTATGGAAGGCGAACCCATCACGGTGAACAATCTCCGTCACGACGCCAACTCCTTTCACGAAAAAGACGGCAGTTTCCAGTGGCAGCAACCGGATATCAGCCGTTGGAAAAACGCTGTTTTTAACGGGTTTCATCGTGGAGACGGGCAAGTGGGCACGCGCAATTACTGGCTCGTGATCCCGATGGTCTTTTGCGAGAACCGGAATGTGGGGGTGATCAGGGCCGCCTTTGAAAAAGGACTGGGATTTGCGCCTGCGGAAGTGTATAACGAGCAGGTGAATGACCTCGTAAACCTCTATAAGAACGGCGATATGGACGCCATCCGTAGCTATCAGCCGGAAGAGGTAACACATACGACTAAACGAAACTCGATCTTCCCGAATATCGACGGTATCAAATTCCTCATCCACGAAGGTGGTTGCGGGGGTACGCGGCAGGACTCCGACGCGCTTTGCGCCCTGCTGGCCGGTTACATCCACCACCCGAACGTGGCGGGAGCTACCGTGCTGAGCCTCGGCTGCCAGCATGCACAGGTATCCATCCTGCAGGCGGCGCTGAAAAAACTCAACCCCGATTTCAACAAACCGGTGCTGGTATATGAGCAGCAGACGAGCGAATCCGAATTCAAAATGCTGTCTACCGCCATCCGGGAAACTTTCCTGGCGATGGCGGAAGCCAACAAGACAGGACGCAGGCCTGCACCGCTTTCGAAGATCGTGATCGGGCTGGAGTGCGGAGGGTCAGACGGGTTTTCCGGGATCTCGGCCAATCCTGCCATCGGTCATACTTCCGATCTGCTGGTAGCATTGGGCGGCACCACCATTCTTTCCGAATTCCCCGAGCTGTGCGGCGTGGAGCAGGAGCTGATCAACCGTTGCGTGGACAATTCGACGGCGGACAAGTTTATTTCTATTATGCGGACGTACTCGGATCAGGCGGAGTCTGTGGGGTCAGGGTTTTACATGAACCCCTCTCCCGGCAATATCAGGGACGGTCTCATCACCGATGCCATCAAATCCGCCGGCGCTGCCAAGAAAGGAGGTAACTCTCCTGTAACGGACGTGCTGGATTATACGGAATATGTGAAGCGGCCCGGTCTCAACCTTCTTTGTACACCCGGCAACGACGTGGAATCCACCTCCGCAGAAGTTGGCTCCGGTGCAAACATTGTGCTGTTCACTACCGGCCTGGGTACGCCCACCGGCAACCCGATCGCGCCGGTGATCAAGCTTTCCACCAACAGTCGCCTCGCCCAGCGGATGCCGGACATCATCGATATCGATACAGGCAGCATCATCGGCGGCACCAAGAGCATTGAGACCATGGGAGAAGATGTACTGGATTTTGTAGTGAAAGTAGCCAGCGGCGAAGTATTCACAAAAGCAGAATTACTGCGGCAGGATGATTTCATTCCGTGGAAACGCGGGGTCAGCCTCTGAGAGCCTGAACATATTACATGTAAAAAAGCCTCCGTTGCAGCGGAGGCTTTTTTACTACTCGGGATTATTGGTTGATGACTAAACGGCAGCGGTTGCAGGTTCAGGCGCATCAATGTTCACCCGTTCCATTTTGGGTGCGAACAGATGCATCATCACCCATGCCAACAGATACATGACCCCACAGATCAGGAAGAGGATGTTATATCCCGCACCAATGTTGCCCAGCGCTTTATAATGATCCAGCAAGGCTCCTACCACGATCGGGAAGAGCATACCTCCTACCGATCCGGCCATTCCGCCGATCCCTACTACAGAGCTTAATGCGTATTTCGGGAACATGTCAGACGCAGTGGTGAAGATGTTGGCGGACCATGCCTGGTGCGCAGCGGCAGCAAGACTGATCAATCCAACAGCTACCCACATATTATCCGTGTACCTTGCCGTAACGATCGGCAATACGCAGATCGCAAAGATGAACATCGCAGTTTTCCTGGCTTTGAACACCGGCCAGCCGCGGTTGATGAACCAGCCCGACAGATATCCGCCGCCAATGCTGCCCAGTGTAGTAGCCGTATACACGATGATTAGCGGCAGGCCCAGGTTTTTGATATCCAGTTTGAATGTAGTAGAGAAATAAGAAGGCAGCCAGAAAAGGAAGAACCACCAGATAGGGTCTGTCAACAGTTTACCGAACACGAATGCCCAGGTCTGGCGAATACCAAAGAGTTTTACCCAGGGCACTTTTCGCTGCGGCTCTGTTGCTTCTTCCTGATCGCTGTGGATATAATCGAATTCCGCTTTGCTGAGCTTCTTGTGCCTTGCGGGCAGTTCGTACATCACCAGCCAGAAAATCAGCCATATAAAACCGATCACGCCAGTCCAGATGAAAGCTTCCTGCCAGCCATAAGAAGAGGCCAGCCAGGGTACTACTGCCGGAGCGGCCACTGCGCCGATGTTGGCACCGGAGTTGAATATCCCGGTAGCGAAAGCGCGTTCTTTTTTCGGGAACCATTCCGCTACGGATTTGATCGCTACCGGAAAGTTACCGGCCTCGCCTAATCCCAGCAGCGCACGCGCCGCGCCGAAGCCGAGGGTGGATTTTGCCAGCGCGTGCGCCATAGCAGCGATGCTCCACACAACGATGGAGATCGTATAACCCAGTTTTGTGCCGATTTTGTCCACCAAACGCCCAAAGCCAAGGAGGCCAATGGCGTAACAGGCCGAGAACACCATCACGATTTCACTATACTGGCTCTCCGACCAGCTAAATTCTTTTTCCAGTACAGGTTTCAGCAAACCGATCACCTGGCGGTCGATATAGTTGATAGTAGTTGCAAAAAACAACAAAGCACAAATGCGCCAGCGATAACGGCCGATTACAGTGGAATTCATTTCAGTTGATTGTTTAAGATAAATACATTAGTCCGCATGGTCAAGTTACTTCAACGCTCCAATAATTGCAAACGTTTGCGCCACTTTTCCTTCCAGCCCTTTCCAGTCCTTTTTATCAATAACGGATTTACCAAGGAGATTGGAGCCCATACCTACGCAAACCACTCCTGCATCGAACCAGGATTGCAGGTTCGCCTGTTCCGGCTCTACACCGCCGGTGGGCATAAAGCGCATGGCGGGGAACAGCGGTTTGATGGCTTTTACAAAGCCCGGTCCCAGCGTACTGCCCGGGAACAGTTTTACAAGCGGAGCGCCATTCTTCTCTGCAACGGCAATCTCCGAAGGCGTCATGCAACCCGGCACCCACAGGATATGCTGTGACCGGCAATAGTCGCCTGTGGCTATATCAATAATGGGACTGACGATAAAATCGGCGCCCATGTCCGTATACATTTTTGCATCCGCTGCATTCTTGATCGTACCGATACCGAGATAGAGATCCGGCATAGAGGCATTCTTCAAATCCCGCAACTTCGCAAAATTCTGCGGCGCCTGCGCACCGCGATGGGTGAATTCAAATACCCGTATCCCGCCGTCATAGCAGGCTTTCATCACCGCGCAACAAGTGTCCGGATCATCATGATAGAAAACCGGTACTACTTTCGTGGCTTCAAATGTTTTTAATACAATATCCGGATGAGGTGTCATTTTACATTAATTGTGTGATCCGTTCCCTGGCCGTCAGGTTAAAATCGCCGGCCTGGAATAATTTGGAATAAGCAGCAGCGGCAGCATAGGAAACTGTTTCCTGATTCGTATATCCATTCAGGTTAGCATGGATCAATCCCGCCATAAAGCTGTCACCGCTCCCTACCCTGTCTACTACTTCATTGGTCTCATACTGGCGGGATACGAACAGCTCACCATCTTTCCAATACACGGCATAATAAAGATTATGCGTAGGCGCGCCGGAAAACCGGAAGGTGAACGCCACGCGGTCGCAAACCGGGAACTGCGCAATGATCACATTCGCAGCATCCCTTGCAGCCTGCAGGTAGACCTCTTTCGTATCTGCGGCAATCGCCTGCTGGTTCAAAGGAATGCCCAGCATCGTGTTCGCCGCCCAGATGTTCCCCATGATCACGTGACAGTACTTTGCCAGTGCAGGCATTACCTGCAGCGGTGTTTGCCCGTATTGCCAGAGCCTGCTCCGGTAGTTGAGATCGGTGGAAATGGTCATTCCCTTACGGGTGGCCGCTTCCAGCACTTCCTTGCAGATCACGGCGGCATCCGCATTGAGTGCGGGTGAGATAGCGCTCCAGTGGAACCACTGTGCATCGCCCAGCAACGCATCCCAGTCCACCGTACCGGGCTTGATCTCGCTGAAGCTGGAATACTTGCGATCATACACCACTTCCGCATGTTTCAGATCGGATCCCTGCGCGAGATAATAAGCTCCGATGCGATCGCCGCCCCAGAGCATCCTGTCTGTATACACCCCCGTCTCCTGCAATTGCTGCAGCACCTGGCGGCTCAAACCGTTATCCGGCGCCTTGCTGATATAAGCCACTTTATTGCCCCATGTCGCCAAAGCCGCAGCCACATTAGCTTCTGCGCCGCCTACAAAGATCGCTGCGCGGTGCTGCGCCCATTCCGGGGACAAGCGTAATAATAATTCTCCAAACGTTATGACAGAAACCGGTTGCATCAAAAATCAAAATAGGCTTTGGCGTTGTTATAACAAATATCCTGCACCATTTTGCCCAGCCAGGGAATATCGGTGGGCAGTTCTCCATTTTCCACGTCGTTGCCGATCAAATTACACAATATTCTTCTGAAATATTCGTGGCGGGAATAAGACAGGAAGCTCCGGGAATCAGTGAGCATGCCTACAAAGCGGCTGAGCAGGCCCATGTTGCTGAGCGTGTTCATCTGCTTTTCCATACCATCCTTCTGATCCAGGAACCACCAGCCGGAACCGAACTGCATCTTGCCGGCCACGCTGCCATCCTGGAAATTCCCCACCATGGTGGCATACACTTCATTGTGGGAAGGGTTCAGGTTGTATACGACGGTTTTGGCGAGTTTGCCTTCTTTGTCCAGGTGGTCAAAGAAACGGCTCATCGCTTCCGCCATCGGCCAGTCGCCGATGGAATCCACACCCGCATCTGCACCGAGGCGCAGCAGCAGACGGGAGTTGTTATTACGGATCGCGCCGGCGTGGAACTGTTGCGCCCAGCCCTTTTCATGGTTCCAGGTGCAGATGAAATGGAGGGTGGCGGATTTGAACATGGCGGCAGTGGCCTCATCCAGCTTCCTGCCCGCCATCAGTTCTTTGAAAGCGGCTTCCAGTGCGGCTTCTGTAAAGTCCGCATACAGGAAGAAAGAAAGCCCGTGGTCAGAGAGCCGGCCACCGTTTGCATGAAAATAATCGTGTCTTTTCTTCAGTGCCTGCAGTAATGCACTGTAGCTGTTGATATCCACGTCCGCTGCGGCGCCCAGCTTTTGCAGGTAAGCCCTGAAACCGGCGGGATCTTCCACCGCCATGGCTTTATCCGGCCGGAAAGTGGGTAGTACTTTAACGGCAAACCCCTGCTGATGAATGGCCTGATGGTGTTCGAGCGTATCGCAGGGATCATCCGTGGTGCAGAGTGCGTGTACGTTGAAATGCTTCAGCAGCGCCTGGGTGGTGTATTTCGGCATCTGTGCATTGCAGGCTTCGTAAACCTTTGCGGCGTTACTGCCATTGAGCACTTCTGTGATACCGAAAGGGTTGCGCAGTTCCATGTGCGTCCAGTGGTAGAGCGGATTACGCATGGTGTAGGGCACCGTTTCCGCCCATACCTTGAATTTGGTCCAGTCATCGGCATCTCCCGTGATCAGGTCTTCACTGACCCCATTGGCGCGCATGGCACGCCATTTATAATGGTCCCCTTTCAGCCAGATGTCCGTGATACCGGTAAAAGTATGATTGGAAGCGATCTGGTCAGGAGGCAGGTGATTGTGATAATCGATCACCGGCATATCTTTTGCGAAATCGAAATATAATCGTTTAGCCGTCTCCGTTTGGAGCAAGAAGTCTTCCGACAGAAAAGTTTTCATGGCGAGTTTATAAAACCTTGGATTGATTCGTAATGTACGTTTTTACGCCGGTCTGCAGCATACCGGCCAGATGATCCGTTACGGCATCTGCAAATCCGGGGATATTGTTCAGGTCCGTTTCCCAGAGGCGGCCATCCGCGCAGATATTGTGCACCATGGCAGAGAGTTCGGACCAGTCCTGTTTCTTCACCGGTCCCCAGTGGGCGGCGAAGATGGCGGCATTATCATCGGTGATATCGTAGAAGCCGTCTTTCCGCTGGCCCTGGAACCTGCCGTTCTCCGTTTTCGCGGGTTTGAGGAACAGGAGTGTGGCAGCGAAGCCCAGCACGAGCATATCCGGCAGCAAACCTTTGGCTTCGTGGTAGCGCAGGAGTGTTTGCACGTTGCGGGCGTTCATTTTCGAGCTTTGCTGGAAAGTGATGCTGATCAGTTTATGTTCAATGGAAGGATTGGCGAAGCGGTCGAGGACGTCTTGAGCGAATGTAGCGGTTTGGGGGCCGAGGGCTTCCAGCGTGGGAAGTATCTCTTTCATCACCACCATTTGGAAGAAGCGGCTCATGCAAGGATCCTGCATGCATTCATATACGGTGTTGAGCCCGGACAAATAACCGAGGCACACTGCTGCCGAGTGGCTGCCATTCAGGATGCGCAGTTTCTGTTCGCGGTAAGGCGTGATGCTTGGCGTTATCAGCATACGGGCATCCGACTGGTGGAAAGAAAGCTTTTGCGCCACGGCGGCATCGCCTTCTATCGCCCAAAGCAGGAAGGGTTCCGCATCTATCCATAATTCATCTTCATAACCCGCCTGTTGCCAGTATTCCGCGAGGTTCTTGGGTTTGCCCGGTACGATCCTGTCTACCAGCGAACTGCAGAACCGATTCGCGGTGCTGATCCACTGGATGAATTCCTCCGGCAGTTTATTATACGCCGCCAGCTGTAATACCGTGCTTTTCAACAGTCTGCCATTATCTACCACCAGCTCCGTGGGGATGATCACAAAACCGGGCAGGGACTTGCGGTATCGTTCATACAGGATGGCGAGGAGTTTGCCGGGATAGGAGGCCGGAACGCCCGCGGCAATATCTTCTTCCACATATTGAATGCCTACTTCGGTGGTATTGGAAATAATGATCTCCAGTTCCGGTTGTACCGCGGCAGCCAAAATGGTTTCCCAATCTGCATTCGATTGCAAAACACGACTAATGGAAGCGTTCACCAGGTACTGATCAACCGGCTGTCCTTGGGCAACGCCCTTGATATGCGTGGTAAAAAGGCCGTCCTGTGACGCAAAAGCGCCGGCATCTCCGTCTGTGGATTTTACGATCACGATCCGTCCCTGAAAAACCTTCTCTTTGTTGGCTTTATCTACCAGGTAATCTACCAGTCCACGTAAAAGCACGCCTGTACCGAACTGCAGAATTTTCTCCGGGTATTGAAAATAGTCAGATGTAATGCCCCACCGGGGGTTGTTCATAACGTGTTGCCTATTCAGTCTCAAAAGATGCATGCGAAATTTATTAAATAACATAGCTTATCCGCCAATAAATATATAATTAGCATTTCAGATTTTTGACATTTTACTAAAGATTTTGCTTGAAAAATGTATATCAATCGTTGTAAATGGCTGTTTGATTGGATTTTATGCAGCGGCAGGAGCAATACCTCTATACCCCTATCGCCAGTATCTATGGCTCTGTGCCGCCTTTCTAGCAGGATTTCAGTAATTTTGCACTCTTAATCGAATGGAAGATGAGCAAGCATGGAAAAGTGCTGGTAGCCATGAGCGGGGGGATAGACAGTACCGTTACTGCCCTGATGCTGCATGAGCAAGGCTATGAAGTAGTGGGTATTACGATGAAGACCTGGGATTACTCGTCCGCCGGCACCTCTAAAAAGGAAACCGGTTGCTGTAACCTGGATTCCTTTAACGATGCCCGCGCTGCTGCCGTGCACCATGGGTTTCCGCATTTCATCCTCGACATCCGGGATGAATTCGGGGATTTCGTGATCAATAATTTCGTGGACGAATATATAGCCGGCCGCACCCCCAACCCCTGCGTGCTGTGCAACACCCATATTAAATGGCGTGCCCTGATGAAACGGGCGGATGCGATGGATTGTGAATTCATCGCTACAGGACATTATGCCCGCCTGCGCACGGAAAGTGGTCGAGGTGTGATCAGTCGCGGTGTGGACGATACGAAAGACCAGAGTTATGTGCTCTGGGGGCTGGACCAGGATGTGATCAAGCGCACCCTGCTGCCGCTGGGCGGGTATCGCAAAACAGAGATCCGCCAGATGGCCTTTGATTTTGGATACCCTGAACTCGCCAAAAAAGCGGAAAGCTATGAGATCTGCTTTGTGCCGGACAATGATTATCGCGGTTTTCTGAAACGCAAGGTGGAAGGTCTGGAAGAAAAGGTGAACGGCGGCAATTTTGTATTGGCTGACGGTACCATTGTGGGAAAGCATAAAGGATATCCTTTTTATACCATCGGGCAGCGGAAGGGACTGGATATTGCCCTTGGCAAGCCGATATATGTGACCGGAATTATCCCGGAAACCAATACCGTGGTACTGGGTGAAGAACATGAACTGCAACGCAGCCAGATGCGTGTGGGCGGCATCAATATGGTGAAATACGATCATATCCCGGAAGGCATGGAATCCGTAGTGAAGATCCGCTACAAGGATAAGGGTACGCCGGGCAACCTGTACAACGAAGCGGACGGGATCGTAAAGGTGGATTTTTATGAGCAGGTAAAGAGTATCGCTCCCGGGCAATCAGCTGTTTTCTACGAAGGCGATGATGTGTTGGGTGGAGGGATTATCCGGCGGTGATCTTTTACAACGTGATCCCATATTTTAACGCAATACTGTCTACTTTTTCAAGATAAAGCCAGTCCCTGAATACAACCTCTCCTTTTGCGCACTCCATGAATAAATTTTTGGGGAGGTTTATTCCGTACTTGTCCAGGTTCTCATGCTCATCTATAATAACCCGGACACCTGTGCTCTCTCCGATTGAATCCTTTACATAAGCATTATTCGGTGGTGTGATGAGCAGCTTCGTGTAGCCGTTGAAGCGTTCATCCCGGGCCATCTTCCTGATAAAGCGGATGGTTTTCTTCGTGCAGGACCCGCAACCGCCGGACACAAGAATGACTATCGATCTTGGATAATCGTGGAGGTTCGTGTGGTAGACCTCTGACAGGTAAAGATCCAGCCTTTCCTTTTCCTTGCTTCGTTCTTTGGCCCTATGGCAGGCGAAAAGGCAGCATATCACACAGCAGGCGTAAATGAATTTCACAACTGAATATTTAAAATATTAAACCTTAATGCGGAAGCATCGTCATTTTCATTCTTTCTATGGGTGGGGGAAATGTACAGTCCTTTTGAAGTAACGAACCAGGAATAAGATGCGTAGGTGTTTGCAGGCAGCATCGTTTCATTGACCAGTTCGAACGCTTCATTGAAAACCATCAGGATCAGGGCTTTGTCCAGCACAGAATGAAAGTACTTTCCGTTCTCGTAGTTGATCTCCCGGAGATGCAGCCGGTAGTAAAGATGCCGTTGCGCATCGTAGAGCACGGGAAAGAATTGCGGATTCTCGATGAAGTGAATACGCCATTCCGCGTCTTCCGTGATCTCGCCCATGGGCTGCACTATATTCCTGCTCAGGCTGCTTTTCCCTCCATAAACCGTCACATATTGCGTGCGCTCATTGTACTGATAGATGTTGGATTCGTAGGCGAAGTTATAGGTCAGATGCCCCTGTTGCTGTTGTTCGCCAACATTGATCTGTCCCAGCATACCCATATTCCCTTTCCGTTCGTAGAAGATATCACTGTAGTACAGCGGCAGGCTTTTGATGCTGGTATCTACCAGGTTCAGGAGCACAAAAGCCGGTCTCCTGGCGGGCTGGGCACGGTCATTAAAAACCTGGTGCATCAGCAGGCTGTGCTGCGATGCATACCAGGTCATTTTGAAGCTATGTGAATAACTGATCGGCATGCCGTAAGATCTTCCTTTTTCATGTCCGCGAAAAGAGGATAATTCGATATCCAGTTTGCGGTTGAAAGCTGTATCGATCAGCAGGAGCCGTTTGTTACCAAGATTGATGAATATGCTGTCGAAGTTGATCATCAGCACATCCGTCACACTTCTCGATTTATCCTGATCTTTTTTGTCGAGATCCGTAAATGAGTGATGTGCGGTGAGTGCGATCCGGCGTACGAACGTTTGCCGGCTGAGATTGAAAATATCGAGCTGTACATCTGCGGCATTGTATCCGATAAAAAAATCCTCCCCGTCTATCGCCGTAACGGAAAAGGTAAAATATTGATGCAGCGTATGTGGCGGCAGGGGGATGCGGATGGAATCGATGTTGATATGATACCGGCCTGATCCTCCGGATCTTTTTACAGGCAGTATATACCTGTTGTTATTGCAGGCAACGAGTATCAGCAACAACAGGGAAGCTCCCAGCGCTTTCAGCATGAACGGTCAGTTGATGGGGAAATATAGTTTTTATTACTCTCTTGCAGCAGAAGGTGCAACAGGAGGCGGTGGGCAGCTATTCGGCGTAGAGCAGACAACACCGCTCCCACCGGATGCACACATGGTTTCTCCTGGGTACAGCGGGCAATCGTGCAGCGTGAGCTGATTAGGGCAGGAAGTCGGGTTTGGACATACCTCTCCGGAATCAGCCTGGCCGCAAAACTCACCATTCCCTACTCCCGGGCAGGGAATTTTCTTCAAAGGGGAAATGACAGGGCAGGGTTTCTCGGCAATGCAGGGAATGGAGCCGGAGCTTCCACATCCATATGCATTAGGGTTATTAGGACATGAGATCCGGTAGTAATTCTGTACAACAGTCGTGTTGGATACCGTACTGTCTTCTTCGTAAAAAGCAGCTTTGAAGGTTTTGGAAACAGGGCCTTGCGTGAACCGGCCAAGAAATGGCGAAAACGATGCCAGCAAAGCACTTACAAGGAGTAGTGTTTTCATGGTACGAGGTATTTAAAGGTTAGAACAAACGGGTATGGTTCCCATACATTGAATGTAATTATAAAAATCCAATTCCCCTAATCCATTTTCTTTCCCACTGCCACGAACATCGTATCCGCATTCCGTTCATATCCACTGATGATGCCGCTTTCCATGATCTTCAATCCACATTCCTTTTCAAGGAATGCTACTGCTTCTTCGTTCTCTTCCCGGAAAACGGAGCAGGTGATATAAATAAATGTACCTCCCGGTTGCAGGCGGGGCGTTACATTCCGTGCGATCTTCTTCTGCAGGGCTGCGTATTCCGCAATCTGCTCTTCCCTGAAATAATAAAGATTCTCCGGTGTGCGTCCCCAGGTGCCGGAGCCGCTGCAAGGCGCATCCAGTATAATGCCGTTGAATGTTTGGCGTGGGAGCGCGTTGTTCGCAATGGGTGCGGCCAGATCGATGACCCTGGCCGTATAATCCCTGATACCGGCTTCGGCAAATCTTTTGCGAAGGTTTTCCAGGATGACGGGCCTTATATCGCTGGTAAAAAGATGGATATCCGGTTGCAGATCGTGGAGGAGGATGGATTTGCCGCCGCTGGCTGCGCAGCAGTCCCACCAATATTCACCCGCCTTCGGGTGGAAACGGAGGCCGGTCTCCTGGGACGAAAGATCCTGCACTTCATACCAGCGTTTCTCCGGCAGGAGAGTTTCCGTTTTTGTGCCATTGGGCAGCGCGATGGTATTTGTTCCCGCCTGCTCGAAAGGAACACCGGCGGTTTGCAGGGATTGCACGATGGACGGCAGTTTCCCCGGCCGGGCGCGGAGGAAAAGTTTCGGCTGACGAAAGTGCGCCTGCACGAATGCATCCGGATCGATGCCTCTGGAAAGATGCCGCAGGAAAGGAAATATTTCTTCCGCATTCCATTCTCCGCCGATGAATGCAAGTTTCTTTTCCGGTGAAGCATCTATCTGCTCATTCCATTCCGGTCGAAAGAAGGCCAGAAGCTCATCAGGCGACTGCTCACAGAGAAAAGTACCGGTGAGCACCCTTTCCCTCAGCTCCCTGCTGCTCCCCCAATGCCCTAACCGGAAATAATGGTACACCAGCTGCTGCACCCTTCGCCGGTCGCGACTGCCCATTTGCGGATGTTCTTTGAAGAACGCTTTCAGATAATGATGCAACGGCATGCGGCCCTCATATCCTCCAATGATCTTCTCTGCGGCGATCATGTAATTTTCCCAACGCGTCATGCCCGCAAAGATAAGTTTTGCCTTCCGCGCTTCCATTCTTCCATCCCATTTTTCAACAGCTTCGTACCGTAACGGCTTTATTTCGGCACAAGCTCCCATCCCCCAAACGATCCTGCAGTATCTTTTCTCTGTAAAACATTTATTATGTCATTATCAAGATCAAACCTCGCTATCCTCCTGCTGCTTTGCATCGCATCAGCCGTGCAGGCACAGGTAAAACAACCCCGTTATGCGGATTCCATCGAAGCAAAGATCCGGCTGGTGGAAAACAACCTCCGGGGCTGGATCAGGTTCGAGAACGGGCCCGATCTTCCCGGGAAGCTGGCAGACCGGATGAAGCAATACAACGTGCGCGGCCTGAGCATTGCGATCATCCGCAATTACAAGGTGGAATGGGCGCGGGGGTATGGGTATGCGGACCAGGAAGAACAACGGCCCGTTACCACGGAAACCATGTTCCAGGCGGCTTCCATCAGCAAATCGCTCAACGCGGTGGGCGTACTCAAACTTGTTGAAGAGGGGAAGTTGCGGCTGGACGAGGATATCAACAAATATCTGAAAAGCTGGCATCCCGCTGCGGATTCCGGGAAGATCACGATCGCGCATCTGCTCAGTCATATGGCCGGACTTACCGTGCATGGATTCAGGGGGTATGCGGCCGGGGAGACCATTCCCACCATCGTACAGATGCTGCAAGGCAAACGGCCCGCTAATTCGCCCGAGGTCAGGCCTGCATTTGCGCCTGGCAAACGTTTTGAGTATTCCGGTGGCGGTACGCTCATCACGCAGCTGATCGTTACGGAAACTACCGGCATGCCTTATGATCAATATATGGCAAGAGCTGTTTTACGACCTTTGGGCATGACCGGTAGTACATTCTCTCAGCCAGCACCGGCATCCAAGGCGGCTTTGCTGGCTACAGGCTACCGGGAGAGCGGCCAGCCGATAAAAGGGAAATACCACATCTATCCTGAAATGGCGCCCGCCGGTTTGTGGACTACGCCTACTGATCTCGGCAAATACATCATTGAAACACAACTGGCCTATGCAGGCAGATCATCCAAAGTGCTTTCTCCGGCTATGACAAAGACCCGGCTGACACCTTTCATTGACAAAAGCGCCGCATTGGGCGTGTTTGTTTTCGATACCGAAAACGGGAAGTATTTTAATCATAACGGCGGGAACGATGGATTCCGGAGCGTATACTATGGCAGTCTGGATGGTGGCTACGGCATGGTGTTGATGGTAAATTCGGACAACTTCAACCTCCTTCATGAAGTAAAACGCAGCATTGCATTTGCTTACGGCTGGGATTATTTTTCAAAGCAGACCGTAAAAAAACTTGCCGCAGTTCCGGCAGATACATTGAAGCAATACACAGGATCGTACAAATTCAGGACAGACACTTTTACGATTGCGGAACAGGATGGGAAAATGACATTGACCATCAACAACAGCACGCAGCCGATGGTCATGTACTTCACTTCCGGTACGGAATTCGTGATGCAGGAATTCTGGACGCCGATCAGATTCATCAGGGGAGCGAAGGGATTCAACATGTATTTTAAAGACGGTGAGGACGATATCCTTTTCGAAAAGCAATAAAAAAATGGCGCCACGGGAAAACCCGGGCGCCTTTGTATAGTCGATCAGTTTGTTTTAATTTCCCGCCAGGAAAAGCAGGAATTCCGCTTATACGCTATTTCTTCGTAACATCTGTAAATCTGATCTCTAACAAATAGGTTCCCTCCAGCTTCAACACGAATGCAAAACGCGGATTCACAGAGAAACCGGGGGTTGCCGGAAAGTTGTCTACTTTCGCAAACTTGCTCGGGATGCGATAATACATCAGGTGATGCCAGTTAGTGGATCCGTCGTCATATTCCGTGAGCGGGAACGGCGCAATCTCGAAGTCGCAGATCATGGCTGTATCTGTTATGATCACGGGATTGAACCGGGCATATCTCTCAAATATTGGCCTGTCGCCACGTTTGATGATCTCTCCTGCTTTCGGATTGAAAGCCACACCGTTTTTGTCAGACAATTTGAGGATCAAACGCGCACCGGCATTGGATACTTTGGTCAGCGTCATTTTTGGAACCTTCATGGGAGTGGCTACGTTTGTCACATCATTGAAGGCGTTGGACACATTATCCTCAACGGTAAAATAGTCATCGAGGTCCGGGTCCGCCACCGTTACCTGGCCGAAATCTTTGTACAGCTTCTTTCCTGCTACGTTGGAAGCTTCGATGTCGAAAGCATAATTACCAAGGGGCAGGTTCGCCGAAGCCTTGTTGAACACGAACTGGCCGCTGACTTCATTAAAGCTCATCGGTTTTACCATCTTCTTTTCCCTTTTCTTGTTCAGTATTTCAACCGTAGTATCCGTATTCACGTTGAAGGATTGTCCATCTTTGAACACTACAACTTCATATTCAGTATTGAACTCCGGCGGCGCGGCTTTTCCTGTGGCTTTGTCGCGGAAATTTATCAGTTTGAAGGAAACCGGCGGAGTGGATTCATCCGTATTGATGCGGTCTGACATGACCAGGGGCAGACCCCGTTTACAATAAACCGCATTATCCTTATATCGCATCTGATCGCTCAGAAAGCCGGGCGTGATCTTTTCACAGGCGTATAGCAGCGCTGTGACAGAGAGGAGGAGATATATGATCTTTTTCATGATTGAAAGATTAATGGTGAATGAAACGGGCGTTACTCATTATTGAACATGAACCGCGCTCGCCCGTCCATGACGTGAAGAATGCCGGTAGTGGTAACGATGCCCGACGTCTGGCAGAGGTAGTTGATATCTCTCTCCGCCTGCGGGATCTGATCCGGGTTCGGGTCCAGATCATCCCTTGATCCGATCACTTTCCCGTAGTTTACATAGTCCACATAGTTGAGGTAAGCACTATAATCGTACTTACGGACCAGTTTGATCAGGAACTTCACGTTGGGGATCGGGCCAAGCGTACAATCATACAGCTGCCCGTCCAGGGTCATCTGCGGCCGGTTGATCTTGCCTTTGATCATGTACAGCTGGATGGAATCCCTCAACTCTTTTACGGTGAAGCTATCCATGGTGAATTTTACGTTCTCATCGCCGGTTTGCCGTACCAGTCGTGCCGTTCTGGTTTTCAGATAAGATTCGATCCCGTAGTTGGTAGTGGCGAAGAAAGTGACATCTCCGTTGATCGCGTCCTTCATGCCCGCTTTATCGATCAGGTAGACCAGCGAATCGAAGACGTGTTTGGATTTGAGATAGTCGTAGGTGGTCATGTTCACGTTCGGGTCATGCACGCCACCGTCGTTCTTGTAATTTTCCTTTTTACAGGCTGCGAAGCAGGCCAGTAAGAGGAGGAAGCATGATATATATGGTAAGTGTTTCATAATTGACTGTCGTTGAAGTGAGTAAAAGGATCTAGAGTTTGCCCAGCCAGTAGGGGGTTTGTGTCAGGAATTTGTTCCCCCTGAACAGGTGTGGATCGATGGGCCAATAGAATCCTTCCTTGGCGTAACGCTGATCCGTAAGCCAGCCGATCATATAACTACCGGTTTTGGTGCGTACAATGTCAAAGAAGTTATGTCCTTCCAGGTACAGTTCCTTTCCTCTTTCCAGGATATAGTCGTACATCAGATCATCCGGAGACGGCATATCCGTAATGGGATCCGTATTGTTGCGAACGCGGAAGAAGTTGATCACGTCCAGCGCTTTCTTGTACTCCTTGCGGTAGATGGCGATCTCTGCCTTGAGGAGCTTCATATCGGCCAACCGGAAAATGATCATGTTGTTGCTGAGAACAGGACTGCGTTTCTCTCCCGGATTGAGGTAAACAACGTTGCTGTATTTACGGCACAAGGGTCGTGAAGACAGGACATAATCAAAGTTCTTACGATAACGGACATCGTTTGTATCGTTATCCGGGAAATGTTCGGAGAGATAATCCGGTTTTACCGCCATGCGGGCATAATCCCCGGCGTACGCAATGTACTGCTGACCGCGCAGGAACTGCATCCCGATGGAAGAGCCGGATCCTTCTTCATAATCCTGGCTCATGCTCAATTCAAATATCCCTTCGGAAGAGCGCCCGATGAATGTTTTATAATACTGCGCAGTGTCTGTGAGCTTATATCCACCATACGTTTCAATGGCATCAATAGTGGTATCTGCGCTGTTGATATCCTTCAAATCAATTGTGCCGCCAGATGAAGCTTTGAGGGTAGTACCTCTCCACATATACAGATGCGCGAGTAATGCGTATACAGAACCTTTGTTGGCGGTAACCACTGCCTGCCCGGGATTAGAAGCATAGCCCCAATCGAGGTAGCTGGCGGCCAGCTTACAGTCTTTTTCGATCTGTGCCATCACATCTGCTTTGGGGCTTCTTGGGAGTTCCGGCGCAGTAAGCGGGTTATCATAATATTCTGTCACCAACGGCACATCTCCCCATATACGTGTCATATAAAAATAGGTGAAAGCCCGCACGAAGAGCGCCTGCCCTACGATCTGGTTCTTGTACCGCTGGGGGTTGGTCACATCCAGTGCCAGGTTAGCATCAGAAATTTTCGGCACCCTCTCCAGGATGGTATTGCACATGGTGATCACTTTAAAAAAGCGCGTCCAGTTGGCAAAGTCATTCACGTTGTACTGGAAAGTGTAATCGCCGTTCTGGATATTTTCCAAACCATCTCCGTTGTAATCGATCACGAAGTATAACTTGGCTACGGCATCGCCGTACATGTAGTAACAGTTGCGGGATGCGAGGGCCGAGCGGAGCAGGGCATAGTTTCCTGCAGTAGCCGCATCGCAGTCGCGTTTGTTCTGCCAGAACTTATCGGCGTAAGTGGAGTTCTTAGGCTCCTGGTTTAATACTTTGCTGCATGATACTGCCAGGAAGACCAGCGGGATCAAGACTATATAAAATAAATGTTGACGCAATTTCATAACAAAAACTTTTCCAGATTAAAAATTGATGTCAAGGCCAAGGGTGAATTTTTTCGGTATTGGATATCCGTTACCGTTATACTCCCCATAGGGGTTCACTGCTTCTGCATCCGGCAGGTATTTGGACTGCTGGAACCTAATTAGATTGTCAACTACCCCAAAGAGCCGGAGTCTCTCTATCTTCATCCTGCGTAATTTTTGTGGGGAAAAGTTATAGCTGAGCGTGATGTTCTTGACGCGGAAGTATCCTCCTTTTTCCAGGAAAAAAGTTTGTGCGGAGGTGTAGTAATAACCATATGTACCGATGTCATATTTTGCGTATTCAGCCACATCTCCGGGTTTACGCCAGATATTGATCTTGCTGAAATCAGGAGTGGCATACTGTGCGAAATTGCCCACCGCATTGCCGTCCTGTGAGTTGGTAAAGAGGTCAGAGCGGTAAAGATTTAGCACATCACGGCCAAAAGTGAAAGTGCAGAAGATATTCAGATTGAAATTCTTCCAGGTGATATCATTGATGAAACCGCCAGTGACCTTGGGGTTGGGATCGCCGATCGGCATTTTATCAGGATTGATCCCGTCATTAAAGATGTCGATGAAATTATCACCGTCCAGATCAGCAAAATGGAAGTCTCCACCTTTATAAGTATAGTTACCATTATGGAATTTCTGACCGGTGAATTTGTCGCCGGGCACATCGTCATCTGTTTTGTATACACCAAGTGTCTTGTACAGATAGAATCCGTTTAAAGGCTTTCCGACGGAAAGGATATGCGATTTATCGAAGCGATCCCCTTGCAGCACTATGTCCCTTCCTCCATTCGGCAACGAAGTGAGCATATTCTTGTTAAAAGAAACGTTTAGGCGGGTCATCCATCTTACGGTGTTCTTGGGATTCAGCGGGAAGGCCGAGAGGGTCAATTCCACACCGGAGTTCCGCACGCCAATCGCGTTAGTGAGTGCATTATCGTACCCTGAGGTGATCGGTAATACGATACTGAAGAGTTGAAGAGAACTCTCTTTATCGTACAAATCCACCGCACCGGAAATCCTACCTTTCGCTACCTCAAAGTCCACACCCACATTCCATTGCTGCGTGCGCTCCCAGCTGAGGCCTTTTTGGGCTGCTCCACTGACAAAGTCCGGTGTAACGGCTGTGATACCATTATAGGACGTAGCGCCATCGTTACCGTAAAATCCGCCGTTGTTTACCTTGTACAAATTGTATTGCAGATAGTTGGAACCGGGGAGGCTACCCGAAGTACCAAGACTACCCCTCAATTTCAACAACGTAAAAGGATGCACGTCCATGAACTTTTCTTCGGACAACAGCCAGCCTACAGAAGCAGACGGGAAATACCCCCATTTGCTGTTCGTTCCGAAACGGGAAGAGCCGTCGCTACGTGCGCTGAAAGAGAAAAGATACCTTTCCTTGTAGTCGTATGCCAGGCGGGCGTAGTAGGACAACACGCCATAAGCCTGGTAATCAGAGCCGGCTGTTGTATTGATCTTCCGGAAGCCCTGCACTACCTGGATCTGATCAGATACACCACCGGAACCGCTGGCCTGGGTGCTTTGAAATTTATCAAACTGCACATCCGACCCCAGGATCAAGCTCAGATTATGTTGGCCAAATGTGTTGGAATAGCTGAGATAATTGGAAGTAAGCAGATTCTGATCATTGTCGTCATATGTGCTGGAATAGTTACCAGCCTGAGATGTGAGTGCGTTCGGGCGGTTGTAATCCCTTCGGCTGGTCAGATATATAAAGGAGTTCTGCGAAGTTAGCTTCAGATGTTTTGTGATATATAACCCCAGGTTCAGATTGAAGTTAAAGTTCGTATTGAAGTTATTATCCAGCGACTCGTTATAGGTACCGATAAGCGCTTCCCGCTTATTCGGGTCTAAAGCGAAGAGGGAAGAAGGCATAGAACCCGCTGATATATTAATGGGATTGGAAGGATCACCTGTTCCACGATGCCGATCCGTACGTGCAAAGTAAACGATCGGATGTATATCCAGTTTGCCGTTCAATGCCCTGCTGGAGATATCTATACGCGCGGAATACCGTTTAAAATCTGTTCCCCTTACAACCCCCTGTTCGTCATAGTACCCGGTACTGAAACGGTACGTTGTACCATCAGGAGAGCCGCCACTGACGCTCATATCCACATCCTTTATGATCCCGACGCGATAGAACAGGCTTTGCCAGTCTGTATTCCCATTAAAGGCAGGGTTCAGACTATCCGTCAACATATAAGGTAATTGCTGCTTGTCAGAATACTTGAGACGATCATCCAGTATCTGCATTTTCTGCCGTCTTTCTGATACACCCAATACCACATCCCTGAGTTTCGGTTTTTCAGTAATACCGAAATAGGAAGAAACATTCACACGGGGAGCACCCGAGCGGCCCTTCTTGGTAGTGATCAGGATTACACCATTTGCTGCACGGGAGCCGTAGATAGCTGCGGCAGAAGCATCTTTCAATACGTCAACCGTCTCAATGTCTATCGGGTTGATACCTGCGAGATAGTTAGTACCTGTGCCGGTAGCAGGACTGACGTAACTTTCCGTCGGTTGCGGTACACCGTCTACCACATATAAAGGAGCATTGACCACGTTATATTGGTCGTATCCCCGGTTAACGAGCGAATTACCACGTACCATTACCGTACTTCTGGCTCCGGGCTCTCCGGTAAAGTTTTGAACGTTCACGCCGGAAAGACGGCCTTGCAGCAGTTGATCGAAACCTGAAGAGGGAAGATTCTGCAGCTCCTTACCTGAAATACTCGAAATAGCCGCCGTTGCTTTTTTACGGGTAACCGTCTGATACCCGATCACCACAGTTTCCTGGAGCGAGCTGTTAGTAGGCTCCATAACAACGTTCAATGTTTTCTGATTGGTGATCTTGAATAACTGGGTGGTATACCCGATGTAGGAGACTTCAAGTGTAACGCCAGGCGTTACACTGATCGAAAATTTGCCTTTGGCGTCTGTTGCTGTTCCGCGATTGGTGGATTTGATCCGGATCGTTACTCCGGGAAGTGGTTCTTTGCCGGCGTCTGTTACCGTTCCTTCTACCTGAACATTTTGGGCATACAGGTTTCCGAAAAGGAAAAAGAACAGGCATAGGAAGGCCCCATGAAGCTTTTTCATTTGCTGTTGGTTGATGTTAAAAAATAGCGTACCGTACCGGCTGTGGAGCCGGAAAAAAACTGTGCACACAAATGCCTGTCCGTAACATAGATGTTACAGCGGGTAAACGCGTGCTTGTAAGGATGGAATTCTCGTTAGAAGGCGGTCTCTGGTTGCTTTTGGTTTCTGTTTGTGCTAAGAAGTAAGTTCTCTCATGAATTAGATTTTGGATTTGCGGTTAGTCTGTGAACAATGCCCCAATAAATCAAATGCTACATAAATCTATATCTATTTACGCTTTTGCTGTTGATGGATTTAAACTAGAACTACTTATTTTTTAACCAAACTTATTAAGATCACAAGATAAGAATGTTATTTTTTGACGATGCCGGCAAAAAGAAAAAGTGGCTGCTCCTAAAACCGGAGCAGCCACTTTCGTATATACGTTACAGTTATAAATTACACTTTCAGCAACGCCTTCACCGGATCTTTCCCAAACAGCAGCTGCTCGGGGTTTTCCAGCATTTCCTTCACCCGTACGAGGAAGCTCACAGATTCCCGTCCGTCAATGATGCGGTGATCGTAGCTGAGCGCAACATACATCATGGGGCGGATCACTACCTGGCCGTTGATGGCCATGGGGCGCTCCTGTATCTTGTGCATTCCGAGGATAGCGGATTGCGGGATATTGATGATTGGTGTGCTCATAAGGGAGCCGAATACGCCGCCGTTGGTAATGGTGAACGTACCGCCGGTCATCTCTTCCATGGATAATTTGTTGTCTCTGGCTTTGGTGGCCAGTTCCAGCACTTTCTTCTCCACATCCGCCATGCTGAGGCTTTCCGCATTCCGGATCACCGGTACTACCAGGCCTTTCGGAGCGGATACGGCGATGGAGATATCGCAGAAGTCGTGGTACACGAGCTCTTCCCCATCAATATATGCGTTAACGGCCGGGAACTCCTGTAGCGCGAAGCAACAGGCTTTAGCAAAGAAACTCATAAAGCCGAGGTTCACTCCGTGCGCTGTTTTGAAGACTTCTTTGTATTTGCTGCGGATGGCCATGATATTGGTCATATCCACCTCGTTGAAGGTAGTAAGCATGGCGGTGGTGTTCTTGGCTTCCACCAGTCTGCGGGAAACCGTTTTCCGCAGGTTGCTCATTTTTTCTCTTCTTTCGTTCCGGCCAAACAGCTCGTGTCCAATAGCCACACCCGGATTCTCCAGGGCGGCAAACACATCGTCTTTCAATATTTTACCGTGCACACCGGATCCTTTGATAGAAGCGGGGTCCACTTTCTTGTCTGCGATCACGGCGGCAGCAACGGGGGTTGCTTTGATATCATTCGGGATAGCCGTTACCGGAGCCTGTTGCGCAGGCTGCGCTGCGGCGGGTTTGGTGGCGGACTGCTGCGGAGCAGGCTGCGCCTTGCCTGCGGGACGGAGTGCAGCAGTATCTATCTGGCAGGCCACATCACCGACCTTGAGGGTATCTCCTTCCTTCGCGACAGTTTTGAGCACACCAGCCTCCTCAGCATTCAGCTCAAAGGTCGCTTTCTCGGATTCCAGCTCACAGAGCACCTCATCCCGCTCCACGTAATCGCCGGTCTGCCGGAGCCATTTGATAAGGGTCACTTCACTGATGGACTCGCCTACGGTGGGGACTTTAATATCTATCGTGCCTTTGTTCACGGCAGGGGCCTGCGGAGCAGCTGCCGGTGCAGCCGGTTCCGGGGTTGCCGCGGGCGTCGCAGCTGCCTTCGGAGCGCTGGCAACAGCGCCATCCGTATCAATAGTACAGGCTACGTCACCGATCTTCAGTGTGGCGCCTTCCGCAGCCAGTATCTTCAGTACGCCGGCTTTTTCAGCGTTCAGCTCAAAGGTCGCTTTCTCGGATTCCATCTCGCACAATACTTCATCCTGCTGCACAACATCCCCGTCTTTCTTCAGCCATTTTGCAATTGATACCTCGCTGATTGACTCTCCTACCGTAGGAACTTTAATTTCAATTATCATGTGTTATACCCTCCGAGTTTGAAGCGTAAAATTAAGCGTTTACCCTTCATCCTGTTTTAAGTTTTTACGTTGAATGCTTCGCTTAAATGTTAAAAGCCGTATCAATGATCTCCTGCTGTTCCTGTGCATGCACTTTTGCATAGCCGGTAGCGGTGGCTGCACTGGGGTTACGGCTGATAACGCCATAATTGAACTGTTTCAGGTTCATTTGCAGGAATCCGGCTGCGCCCATGTTCAGAGGTTCTTCCTGTACCCAGAACCAGGTAGCGCCCTTGTATTTCTGCTGGATAGCTTCCAGTTGCGCAATCGGTAAAGGATACAATTGTTCGAGCCGAACGATGGCCACATCTTTCCGGTCTTCTTTAATCTGCTTCTCGCTCAGGTCAAAATACATCTTGCCGCTGCACAACAATACTTTCTTCACACGGGATGCGTCCGTGATGAACGGATCGTCCAGCACTTCCCTGAAACCGCCCTGCGTAAATTCCGTAACGGGACTGTAGCTCCGCACGTGGCGCAGGTTCGCCTTGGGCGAGAAGTTGATCATCGGTTTGCGGAAAGGCAACGCCAGCTGACGGCGTAATGCATGGAAGAAGCTGGATGCCGTGGTACAATTGGTGATGAAGATATTGTATTCGGCACACTGCTGCAGGAAACGCTCCAGGCGGGCGCTGGAATGCTCCGGCCCCTGGCCTTCATAACCGTGCGGCAGCAGCATCACAAGGCCGCTTTGCTTTTGCCACTTGGTTTCCGCAGAAGTGATGAACTGATCGATCAATGTTTGGGCGCCGTTCATGAAATCCCCGAACTGCGCTTCCCAGATGGTCAGCGTGTAGGGGTTGGCGATAGAGTACCCATATTCAAAGCCCAGCACGGCAAATTCACTGAGCAGGGAATTATAGATCCGGAATTTCCCCTGCTTGTCGCCAAGCCTGCTCAGGCGGCTGTATTCCTCGTCTGTCTCTTCGTTCCGCAATACAGCGTGACGGTGGGAGAAAGTGCCCCGTTTCACATCCTGACCGCTGAGACGCACGTCCCGCCCTTGTTTCAGGAGGCTGCTGTAAGCCAGCAGTTCCCCGGAAGACCAGTCCAGCAGTCCTTGTTCGCTGAAAAGCCTCTGCTTTTCCTGCAACAGTTTTTCCACCTTGCGCAACGGCTTGAAACCTTGCGGAATGGCCATGATGGCATCGAACAGTTCTTTCAGTTCCCGTTCGGGAATAGATGTGTCTGGGGATTTGATAAAATCTTCCGGAGTGGACTTGCGCAACTCCTGCCACCAAACCTCCGGTTGCTGGTATTTATAAGGAAGCGGATGCTGTTTTACTTCATCCAGGCGCTCCTGCAGGTCGGCCCAGAAAGCTTTTTCCATTTCCTGCGCGAGTGCGGCATCCACATCGCCGTGTGCGATGAGCTGTTTGGAATATACTTCGCGGGGATTGGGATGCTGATCGATGATGGCATAGAGCTTCGGCTGGGTGAACTTCGGGTCGTCCCCTTCGTTGTGACCGTGCTTGCGGTAGCATACCATATCGATATAAATATCTGAATTGAATTCCTGCCGGTAGCGGGTGGCAATCTCCGCGACCTTCACCACCACTTCCGCATCGTCCCCGTTCACATGGAACACGGGCGCCTGCACGATGGAAGCTACGCCGGTACAGTAATCGGAAGAACGAGCATCTTCAAAATCGGTTGTGAACCCGATCTGGTTGTTGATCACGAAGTGCATGGTACCGCCGGTGTAGTAGCCTTTCAGCTTGCTCATCTGCGCCACTTCATATACCACGCCCTGACCGGCGATAGCGGCATCCCCGTGAATGAGGATGGGCAGTATCTTGTCATAGTCGCTGTTATAGATCACGTCCGCTTTACTACGGGCGAAGCCCACTACCACAGGATCTACCACCTCCAGGTGGGACGGATTGGGCGTGAGCTGTACATTCACCTCCTTGCCCGCCGGCGTATGAATGCTGGCACGGAAACCGAGGTGATACTTCACATCGCCGCTGCCCATGGTGGTATCCGGCGTGGCGGTGCCTTCGAATTCAGAGAAGATCTGCTCGTAGGTTTTGCCCAGGATATTGGCCAGCACATTGAGCCTGCCGCGGTGGGCCATCCCGATCACCGCTTCCTGCACACCGTATTCAGCGGCAGCATTGATCATGGCGTCCAGTGCGGGAATAGTCGTTTCACCGCCTTCCAAAGAAAAACGTTTCTGACCGATATATTTAGTGTGGAGGAACTTTTCGAACATCACACCCTGATTGAGTTTCTGCAGGATGCGTTTTTTCTGGTCGATGGTCAACGGTTTGCGGATGGTGGTCTCCATCTCGTTCTGCAGCCATTCCACTTTTGCCGCATCATTGATATAGGTGAACTCCAGCCCTACGGAAGAGGCGTACACCTCCTGCAGATGCTGGCGGATCTTTTCCAGGGTGGTTCTACCCAGACCAATCACCTGGCCGGCATAGAATTCTGTTTGCAGGTCTGCATCGGAGAGTCCGAAGAAGTTCAGGGCCAGATTGGCGTGACGGTCCATCCTTTCGCGGATGGGATTGGTTTTGGCCACGAGGTGACCTTTTTTACGGTATGCCTGGATGAGGCGGTACACACCCAGTTCTTTTACAAGCTGTTCGCTGCTCACCGGCAAAGTAGCGGCCGTACCCGTGGTGGTTGCCGCTTTCCCGTTAGTATTGCTCACCGCAAAGTCGAATCCTTCAAAAAATTTGATCCATTCCGGGTCCACATTCGCCGGATCTTTACGGTACTCCTGGTACAACGATTCAATATACGCCGGGTGTGAGTTGGTGACAAACGAAAAATCCTTCATTTACAACGAAATTTAAGCTTGGTCTTTGATGCTCTTGTTCCCATGATGTTGTGAAAAACAAGATATGGGATTGCAAATATCGCTAAAGATTTGGGATTTTAAGGCATTTGCAGTGGCTGTTTTAGGATTTATAAATGGATATCTTAGACTGTAGATATAATAATTATTTATTATTTTTGAATGATGACTTATTTCCTTTTGATGGGAAATACCTGCTTTTTATTTTTGTTTATAAAAAGATAAAACTTACCTTTGCCCTCCGAAACTTGAAATTTAGACAATGGCAAACCATAAAGCAACGAAAAAAGACGTACGTCAGAGCAGAGCGCGTAATGAGCGTAACCGTTACTACGGTAAAACCACCCGTAATGCCATCCGGGACCTGAAAAAGCTGACTGACAAGGCAGCCGCTTCCGAGAATTTACCGGAAGTGATCTCTATGATCGACAAACTGGCTAAACGCAACGTAATCCATAAGAACAAGGCCGCTAACCTGAAGAGCAAGCTCTCCAAAAAGGTGAACACCCTGGCTTAACAGCCGTTGCGCAAAAGATACCAGCTCTTCCCGTCATTGGGAAGGGCTTTTTTTATTTGGCGGCAGTTTTACTTATTTTTAAACCCTGTTACGCGTTACAACACTACTCCAATCAATACAATAAATTGATCATCAACATTATATGCAAAAGATCCTTTGCCTTTTCCTGCTGACCTGCTATACAACCGGCCTCCTCGGCCAGGATTTTACTACAAAATATGAACGCACCGGCGGGAAGGAGACCGTGACCTACCAGGAATGCATCGCTTATTACCAAATGCTGGCAAAACGCTATCCACAGTTGAAAATGCTGCAAATGGGGGCGACCGACAGCGGATATCCGCTGCATCTCGTGATCCTCTCCCCCGATAAAGATTTCAATTTCGAAAGCCTCCGGAAAAAGAACAAACGCATCCTCCTCATCAATAACGGCATCCACCCCGGCGAACCGGATGGCATAGACGCCAGCATGATGCTCCTGCGGGATATCGTGCAGGGAAAGAAAAAACTGCCTTCCAACATCGTACTGGCCGTGATCCCGTTGTATAATATCGGCGGATCGCTCAACCGTAGCGCATTCTACCGGGTGGACCAGAACGGCCCCGCCGAGTTCGGGTCCCGAGGCAATGCCCAGAACCTCGATCTGAACCGGGATTTCATCAAAAGCGACTCCCGCAATGCCAGGATCTTCCAGCAGATCTATCACCTCACAGACCCGGATGTGTTCATCGACAACCACGTGAGTAATGGAGCTGATTATCAGCATATTATGACCCTGCTTTGCACCGAGTACAATAAACTCGGGGGCGTGATGGGGGAGTTCATGCACAAAACCTTTGAACCAGGCCTCTACAACCTCATGAAAGAGAAAGGCTACGATCTCATCCCCTATGTGAACCATTTTGGTGATACGCCGGACAGTGGATGGGTGGCCTTTGCAGACGGTCCCCGCTATTCCAGCGGCTACACCACCCTCTTCCATACCTTCGGTTTTGTACCGGAAACACATATGCTCAAGCCATATCCCCTGCGCGTGAAAGCTACTTACGCGTTAATGGAATGTTTCATCCGTTTCACCAGCGAGCACAGTGAAGAAATCCGCAGATTGCGGGAACAGACAAAGAACAGCGTGAAAACCCAAACGGAGTTCCCGCTGAGCTGGGCGCCGGATATGAAGCAATTCGAATATTATACCTTCAAAGGCTTTACCGCCGGTTATAAACCCAGTGATATTTCAGGCTTACCCCGATTATATTACGATCGTTCAAAACCTTTCGAACGAAAAATAAAAATATATAACACTTTCACTCCCGGCGATCCCGTGCGTAAACCGGAAGCTTACATCATCCCACAGGGATGGTGGGCCGTTACTGACCTGTTGAAAAACAATGGCGTGAAAATGCGGCCATTCCTCCGCGACACTACCATTACAGTGGAAGTTTACAAAATCGAAAATTACCAGACGCCGCAACGCCCTTACGAGAAACATTACCTGCATAACGGCGTAAAAGTCAGCACCAGCAAACAGTCTGTCAAGTTCCTCAAGGGAGATTATTTTATTCCGATGGACCAGGAGGCCAACCGTTACCTGATAGAAACACTGGAACCCACCGGCAGCGACTCCTTCTTCGCCTGGAATTTCTTTGACGCCATTCTCGGCCAGAAAGAGGGTTACTCCGGCTATGTGTTTGAAGACACGGCGGCGGAATTCCTGCAGCAACACCCCGGACTGAAGAAAGAACTGGAACAGAAACGCCTGCAGGACAGCACTTTTGCTAAAAGCGCTTCCGCCCAGTTGAACTTCGTGTACCGCAATTCCCCCTGGAACGAACCCGGATTTATGCGATATCCAGTGTTCCGGGTAATAAAATGAGGAACGGTACCGTTTTTGCAGCGGGATACCCTAAATTTATATCAACGATCTGTCAGTTAAGCCAACGTACAAACCATGTATAACTTAAATCAGAACTATGTGCGACTATTGTTGAGCCTGGTGATGATCTTTTCCCTGATTGTTACTGTTGTTTCTCTCAGGCATGACATCGATGAGGCGCTCGGAATACCGCTTTCCGTTTGGATTGCTGTGTCCGGTGGACTGATCCTCGTCATGATCATCAAAAGGATATTTGAACTGCGGCAGCGGAAAGAAGTGAAGGAATAATCATAACCCCACCTTCCTTTTTAATTGCTGTATCTCTGTCTGCTGGCTGGAAATCTGCTTTTGCTGTTCAATGATGTACAGCGTAAGCTCTTCTATTTTCTGCAAGAGCCTGGCGTTCATTTCGCCCGGGGGAACGTTTTACCGGAAATGTTCGTTTGGGCGCTTCCAGACTACGAATTGATTTTAAACAGCACTTAACAGGAAGAACGTATGTTGTTCCCCAAAGAAATGATTGTAAACGAGCACATGCTGCAGGCCCTGCGCCTGTAGGGTTTGCACGGCCATCCATAAGGCAAACGCCCCCGCCGTTTCATATTCGCCGCAAAGTGGTTTAAAATATTGCACGGCTGTTTGCGGGAAAAATTGTCTGGTTAACTGTTGATAAAATTGATCATACCGCGTATCTCCATTCTGACCGGAAATCAGCAGGTCAATATCGGTAACGGCTACACGATGTTGGGCCAGGAAACTTTCCAGGGCGGCGTGTAATTCCTGCCGCGAGGGTTTGTAAACCATCCTGATGCCATCCAGACGGGCAATTCCGGGTGTTGTACCGATCGTAAAAAATGCGGCCCCCTCGCCCGACAACGTCCCCGTTGTTCCGCTGGTAAACAGGTCCGCCGGCTGCGTGAGCGCTGTTTTCCACATCCCCAGCCTGCTCTTGATATAGAAATGCTCATCCGTCATCTCATCGAAAGCTCCTACCAGTGCCACGTCCGCACGGCCCTCGGCGAGCTGCATCATACCATCCAGCAGCGCATGTTCGAAAGAAAAACCCCGATGCACGAAAGTGTTGTTATACCGGGTACATTTCTGCTGTAAAGCAATGAGCCCGTTTACGGAGTTGTAAGTGGATTGTATGAAGGGCGTTGGGTTGAGCGCGGTTTCCGCGTAATCCCGGATGTTGTGCAGGAAGCGCTCTGTATCCTGCAGGCTGCCGCGACCAGTCCCTGTAACAATCGCATCGGGAATGGCGATATCGCTGTTCTGCAAACATTTCAAAGCAGCTACCAGTCCCATTTTGAGCACGCGGCTCATGCGACGCAGATTGTTGGGCGTGATGAACCCGCTATAGTCCGGTTCCTTTGCCCGCAAGCGGTTCAACGGCCCTTCCACCACCGGCATTTGCGGCGTGAATGAACCGAAAAAGCTCTCCTGCGGAGAGATAGCGGCACTTCCTTGTATGTAGTACTTACCCTTCATATTGACTGATCACGAGTGAAGCATTGTTACCACCGAATCCAAAGGAATTGGAGATCACGTTCCGCACCGGCACGCCGGTGATCAGTTGTGTTTCCGGCACAATGTTCAGCTCTTCCATTTTCTCCGAGAAATGAAGATTGGGAAATATCAGCTGCCCGCGAATGGCCAGCACCGAAAAGATCGCTTCGATGGCACCGGCGGCAGCAAGTGTATGTCCGGTGAAAGGCTTGGTGGAACTGAATCGGGGTACTTTATCACCGAACAGGCGTTCCAGCGCTTTGCCTTCGGACAGGTCATTATTCAACGTGGCGGTACCGTGCACGTTCACGTACTGCACATCATCGGCTGTTCTGCCGCTCATGGCCAGCGCTTCTTTCATCGCTTCATAGGCGCCATCTCCTTCGGGTGAGGGGGCCGTGGGGTGAAAGGCTTCGTTAGTATTGCACCATCCGCTGAGTGTGGCCAGCACTTTGCTTTGGCGCTGACGGACGAGGGAGGCGCTTTCCAGCACGAGATAAGCGGCGCCTTCTCCCAGGTTAAGCCCGTTACGCTGCTGGTCAAAGGGGCGGCAAGGTTGTTTATCGATATTCTTGAGCGAGTTAAAACCATTGATGGTGAACCGGGTCAGGGCTTCCGTTCCTCCGCATACCGCCCGTTGCACGAGCCCTTGTTGAATCAGGCGCGCTCCGTACATCAGTGCATTGGCGGAGGAGGAACATGCGGTGCTGATGGTGGTGACGTATTCGCGGATACCAACGTCGTCGGCTATACGTTGTGTACAGTCGGCACAATCCAGCGTATCGATGAACTGCAGGAATGCGCCGTCCTTTTCGGGATCGAGGATATCGAAATAAACTTTTTCCGTATCGCACATGCCCCCTACGGTGGAGGCGTTGATAAAAGCGGCCGGCATTTCCCGGGCATCGTTGATCCCGGCGGACCGGAGGGCTTCCTGCATGGCCACAAGGCCTAACAGGGTGGTACGGGAGTAACCGGGAACATTTTCCTTACCCGCCATGGCTGCCAGTTCCTGCGTGGTAGCAGTTACTTCCGCCACCGGCAGCACGGCTTTGTGAATGGTATCGATATGGCGGGTATAACCGAGCCCGCTCCGTTGCAGGCGCAAGCTCTGAAGGTTCTCCTGCACATTGTTGCCAATGGCGGTGACCATCCCCATCCCCGTAATAAACACCTGTTCCGCCATGCCCTTGTTGCTTAAGCCGGTTGTTTGCTTTGGATGAATTCTGCCATGCTTTGCACGGATTGCAGGATCTTGCGGCCTTCACGAGGGTCTTCCACCTTGATATGGTAATGCCTTTCCAGCAGCACCATCAATTCCAGGGAATCAATGCTGTCAAGTCCCAATCCTTCGCCAAACAGCGGAGCATTGTCATCAATGTCCTCCGGCTTTGTATCCTGCAAATTCAACGCTTCAATGATCTGCTGTTTCAGTTTCAATTTTAATGCTTCCATAATGTTGTAGGTTTCTACGTCCCGGATGTTCGTCCGTGGCGTATTCCAAAGGAGTAAAAATAGTTGTTTTAAGGTTGTTTTGAAAATGTTTATCGTGTTAGCTGATCCTTCGCTGTTCCACCCTTGCCGCTATCCCCAACATCAGCAAACCGCAGGCCAGCAGGCGGATGATGTCCGGTAAGATAAGCCGGATATTACCGTTGCGCAGGTATACGTCGTTGATCGCATCGAGCCCCCAGCTTAAAGGAGAGCAGCGGCCGATCAGCTGTATTTTTTCAGGCATCACTTCCAGCGGGATCCAGATACCGCCGATGGCGCTGAGTATCACGATTGAAATAGCCCCGAAGTTCAATGCCTGATTAGGCGTTTTGAACAGCGTGCCGATCAGGATACCATATGCCGTGGCCGTGATCCCTATACTCACCGCGGTGATGAACCCTGCCAGATGATCCACTCCCAGTTGTAATTTGGGCAATCCCAATAGGGGCATACCGAAAAGACCAACGAGGATCATGAGGTAGAACTGTACAACGCAAATGCCTACAAAAAAGAGCAGCTTTCCGGCGAGTATGGACAAATAATTACCGGGGATCAGCTTCAACCGCACCAGGCTGCCGTCTTCCCTTTCCCGGATCATATTTCCGGCAATGGGGATAACGATGAAGAACATCGCGAAAATGCTCCAGGCCGGTACGTTGTGCTGTACGGAATTGGAGATTACATCGATCTGCTTTCCTTTGCCGATCATCGTTTCCTGCAAGCCCACAGCTTTCAGGCGGATCGTGGGAAAGGTATCATGCACTGAACTGTCGCGGCTCCGCAACTGCATTTGTATCCTTTCCAAAAGCAGATCCGTTTGCACCTGCGTGAGAAAATTATCCAGAGCCTGGCGGATGGCGCTTTTGAAGGCCTTCTTCGCGGCGGGGTCGAAGTAGAGTTGAACGGCCAGGGAGTCCGATGCAATGGCCTTCACCGGCAGTTGCGCGGGAATGCCCATCCGTTTTGAAATATCGTTGACGATCTTGTTGGCATTGCTCACAATCTCTCCTGTAGCGCCTTTGGGAATGGTGATGCATATCTTGTAAGTCCCGTCGGCAATCAATTCCTGCGCCTGCGCTTCGGTAAGGGGCGCGCCCTGCAGAGTGTCGATCACGTTGAATTGCCCCGTGCCGCCCAATCCTTCCCGGATATGCCTGCCCAGCCGGCCGTGATCGTTATCCACCGTCAGAATATCGAATTTGATCTCCTGGTAATCTTTGAAAGGCGCGTCCTGGATAACGGCCATCACCGTGATCAGCACTACCGGCATTACAAACAGCAATGCCAGTCCCGCTTTATCCCGCAACAGCAGGAGCCATTCTTTTCGTATCGTTGCAATGAGCCTTAACATGTTTCTTTTAATCTCTTACTGCGTGACCTGTGTATAACAGGAACACTTCTTCCAGGTTACGGCAGTCTGCATGCTGACGGATCATATCCTCCGGCCTGCCTTGTATGATCAGTTTTCCTTCATCAATGATCACGATATCTTCGCAGATCTGCTGCGCTTCTTCCAGCAGATGGGAAGTATACAGCACACTTTTCCCCTGCCGATTGTATTCCCGCAGGAATTGCAGGATCATGCTGCGCGACTGTACATCCACGCCCGCTGTAGGTTCATCCAGCACCAGCAGTTGCGGATCATGCAGAATGGCGGCAATGATATTCGTCCGGCGTTTCATACCACCGGAAAACTTACGCACTTCCTTGTGCGCCGCCTTTTCCAGGCCGAACGCTTCGAGGTAATTCGTTATTTTTTGCTTCAGGGAAGCGCCTTTGAATCCGTAAAGGTTGCCGAAGTAAGTAAGGTTCTCCATTGCCGTCAGCTGCGGGAACAATGCGATCTGTTGTGGCACGATGCCGATGATGCGCTTCACGGCTTCCCTCCGGGCGGCGTCTTGCGGAAGATCGAATATTTTTACCGTTCCACTGTCTGCCTTCACCAATCCACACAAAATAGAAATGGTCGTTGTTTTTCCCGCGCCGTTCGGTCCCAGCAATCCCACGATGCTCCCTTCCGGAAATGCGAACGAAAGTCCCTGCAGGCTTGGCACGAGCGCCCCTGCGTAGGTTTTGTGCAGATCCTTCACTTCAATGCTGTTCATAGGGAAGCCTCAGAATTTTACTTTTGATAACCGGCGGAAAACTTTTTCTTCTTCATCCGCGATATGCAGCAGCATGTTGCTCAGTTCATTATAAGATACGGTGTCCGCAGCACGGGCCTTACAAACGCGCCCGGCGGAAAATGCAAAGTTGCGCCAGAGGTCCCCTACAGCCGTCAGTTCCTTACCGATCGCTTTGAGTTCGTTGTTATTTAATAAAGTCCCGGCTTCCTGCAGGAAAGCGGCGTACATAAAACGGAAACCGGCGCCACCGGTACCGATCTCTTCCTGCATGCGGATGATATTGCCGAGGTAAAGCCCTGCCCTGCGGTCTCCCACCTTCTCCGGGTATTTCTTCACCCGTTTGGCGAGATACCGGATGCCTTTCACACCAAACTGCGGCATGGGTATTTTGAGCATATAATAACAAGCCTGCTTAATCCCTTCCTGTATGGGTTTAGCGAAATCCACCTGTTGCGGAACACTGACGGGATAGTACATTTTGCCTTTAGGTTCGGGAAAACCTTTCGCAAAGCGGGCCTGAGCAAGACTTTCAGGGTCTATAACAGTGGTGGTGTCCATCACAGGATCACTCACAAGGTAATCCCTTCCCTGCTTCCCGAACACTACCAGGTTGTGTGCATTGAAGTGAAAGCGGTAAGATTCCGGGAAATAAGGCAGATAATACACACTGCTCAGCATCCCCACCGGTATTCCTTTTTCGATCACATCATCCAGCGCCTGCATGGCTTTTTCCGGTTTGCTGAACTTGTGTGATTCCATCTTTACGCCGAGCCGTTTGCAAACCCTTGAAAAAATAGCGCCGGGCCAGATGCGGTAGGTGGTGCCGGGCACGCCGTTCACTTTTACCATCGGCAGATGCCCGAAGAAAATACCGGCGCCGATGCCGAAGGCCATCGGCTCGCTGATCTGCAGTCCGTAATGGCGGAACATATTGGAAATAACGCCACTCTCGCAGTGCGCTGTTTGTACGTGATTGAACGCTGTCATGATAGCTGTTTATTGGGGTCGCTTGAATGGTACCAGTTTCCCTTTCTGCAGCGCGTCCGCAGGAATGGAAAATATCGCTGCATAACGCGCCAGCAGGGTGGCACCCAGATTTTTAAATACGGCCGGCTTCATATGCCGCTTCACCTGCCACTGGAACTTACCGGCCTTTCTTGCCAGCAAAGGCAGGTCCAGTAAAGTTCTCTCCATGTAATACGCGATGGGACTGAGTTGCCCGGCCAATACCCGGTCGCGTGTCTCATTCACGCGCTGCTCTACCTCTTCCCAGGCTTGCCCGAGCGCCACGTTTTCCGGTTCCCAGCCGATGCTGGATACCGGGGCGTATTCGCCGGAGGGGTCCACTGCATAGAATAATTGTTTGAATGTACCATGATGCAGGTTATCTCCATCCTGGGGAACTTCATCTTTTTTCATGTGTGCAGTTTTAACAGGATTCCTATTTGCTGAAATGCAGCAGAACCGCTTAAATTAAATGGCCTGCTGCATTATTAATTGGATCATTCGTAATTGACTCAAACTACCGTGATATGCGCATATGCATATGAGAACCGCGCACTTTCCGGCACCATCATCACGATCTTGTCTCCCTTCTTTAACATGTTCTGGTTAAGCAGTTCTTCCAGCATGAAATAAGGGGAAGCGGTGCCTACATTGCCCACACGGGTGAGGTTGGTGAACCATTTTTCCTGCGGGATGTGCACGCCCAGCCGCGCAATCTCCTCATCAATCCGGAAACGGAAATATTCGGAAGAGAGGTGCGGAAGGAAGTAAGTGATCTCATCGATATTGATCTTGTATTTATCCACCAGCTCTTTCCACATCTGCGCACCGGATGGAACGATATTCTTGCCGAGCAGGCGGGTATCCTGTTTGAAGGAGAACACGCTGTTGGCGGCCCATTCGTCCGGCGTCATGTCCGTCCAGCCTTTGGTGGAACCGTCACCGTTCTTGATAGCGCCTGCATACATACAGGTTTCAAGATTATTGGCATAAGACGCGATCTCTACCCAATCTACCCGCAGGGAAAGCCCGTTCTCGTTCGGTTTGTCCTCGAACAGGGCTGCGCTGGCGCCATCGGAGAGCATCCATCTTAAAAAGTCTTTTTCAAAAGCGATGATCGGATTTTCTGCGAGGTTTTTCAGGTTCTCTGTTTCCGGCTCAAACTTCTGTGCCAGCATCCAGGCGGAGAATTTCTCGGAACCCGTGCTCACGGCATTATTGGTATTTCCGCATTTTACGGACATGAAAGCGTATTTGAAAGCCTGCATCCCGGCAGCGCAGGCCCCGGTAGCAGCGATCAGTTCCACCGGCCGGCATTGCAGCAGGCCGTGTACCATGGCGGCATGATTGGGAAGCAGCTGATCGGGCGAAGTAGTACCGCAGGCCAGCAGTTGCATCCGGTCGATTGGAAACTTGTCATCAAACAGGGCCCGTACAGCTTCTGCCGTCATTTCAGCATTGGTGTGGGTGGACTGTCCATCCTTGTCCAGTGCATAATACCGCGTCTTGATCTTATTATTCCCGAGGATCATGTTCCTGGCCCGGGAAGGCTTCCCATCCACCATTCCGAGGATGCTTTCCATTTCTTCATTCCCAACCGGCTCATTCGGCAAAAATTTGGAGAGCCTCGTAATATATACTTCTTTCATCCGATAATATTTATTTCGATATCTTTTATCATTTTCAATTCTCGCAGGAAAATCCGCTACCGGCAACGGCTGGCAGGCTTCCGAGCAGGATTTGACAGTGTAAGCGGGCGTAAATATAAAATTTTGAACGAATAAACGAATAACACCAGTGTACAGTTGCGGTAAAATAATACAGGCTTTTTAGCAAATTCCTGCCACAAATCTACGCAGAATCATTCTTCACGGAGATGTACTCCTTTGTAATAAGCAACTTCTTTGCCAAGTTGTTTCCTGCTCAGCAACAGCTTCAGCCACGAAGCGATGGTTGTGAAAGGAGACAATACGGGGATGGCCAGCAGCAGGATAGCGCGGTACATGGAAACCCGTCCCTGGCGGCTCACATCGCCGGGGCCTCCTTTCTTGCTGATATAGTTGGCCCAGAAGCGGAAAGGTTTCACTCCTCTTTGCTCCAGCACAATGAGACCGGGTTTGAGCTCCACACTGTCCAGCTCCAGCAGTTGTGCATGTAGTTGGTCATAGTTCCCTTTTTCCAGCGCCACCTGGATGGGTGCGGCAAAACGGCCGGACTCCACGATCTCTTTCTCCTGCACGCCTGCGGGCGGGAAAACGAAGAAGGCCTCCTTTTTGCCTTTGGTGGCCCAGCGAAGGATCGTGATCAGAGACACAAGATTGGGATGTTTATCCATCAGCACAATGTTTCCCACCAGTTTTGCGCCGGCCTGCTGCAGGTAACGTTTCATCTTTTCCTGAGCGTTGATCCACATGTTCCGGCATCCCAGGAGGGTCACCACCGGCTTGTCTTTCAACAACCTCCGGCCGTCCTCGCTTTGCAGGAACGCCGCCACCGGCTGGGAGGGAGACAGGAACCAGGGTTGATAAGCCATGATCACCAGGTCAAAATGTTCATCGGGGTTCACTTTCAGGGGCATGATGTTGCGGGGTTTGCCCAGCACTGTTTCCGGCATGGCGTCGAAGAATTCCTGCTTGGACCATGGGAAAGGGAAAGGCTGTACCGGCACGATCTCCTCGTACACCACTGTTGCTTTACCCTCCAACGGAGCCACTACGTGATCGATGATCCGCCGCAGCTGGCCGGTTTGTGTAAAGTATACCACTAATATCTTCGGTTGTGCAATCATATCAGGTATCAGATGTTCCAATAAAATCTGTAAACATACAAAAGATTTTCAATTTGTTCCCTACAGCTTCTTCACCTCACCGGATCCCATTCTGCTGCTCCTGATCTGCGGCTCTCCTTTATAATATACATTGCCAGAGCCCATGATATTGGTGGTAAGCTCCTTGCTGGCATGCACTTTGGCATCTCCGCTGCCTGTGATCTGTACCTCCGTTGTTTCCGAAAGGAGATCCTCCGCCCGGCAGCTCCCGCTGCCCGTAATCTCCACTTT
Organism: Chitinophaga niabensis; assembly: GCA_017849435.1. GTDB lineage: Bacteria > Bacteroidota > Bacteroidia > Chitinophagales > Chitinophagaceae > Chitinophaga > Chitinophaga niabensis_A. The sequence continues at coordinate 632,118 of JAFIGY010000009.1, read as the reverse complement.
CACTTCGCGCGTTTCTCCTTTTATGTCAATATCCCCGGAGCCGCTCACTTCCATGCTCACCTTCGGGGCGGTGAAGCTGCCTTTGATATTTCCGCTGCCGGAAACCGTTATCGCTACGGGATTGGCAGCAGTGAAATGGCTTTTCAGCGCTATGTTGCCGGAACCGGACATTTCCACTCCCTCCAACGTTTCCGTGGTCAGATATATTTTAATTTCTTTATGATGGCCGATGCTTACATTCCGGCGATAACGCACTTTCAGGGCGCCCTCTTCCTTTATCAGCTCCACCATCGGGATGATATTGTCCTCCGCCTCTATCGTGGCGGAAGTTCCGCCGCCTTTCGTGATATAAACATCCATATCGCCGGACACTTCCACACGGGTATATGTTCCCACGTTACGGTCTTCTTTCACCATACGTCCGCTGCCCCTGATATCATCGCAGGCGGTAAGTACGGTGACCGGCAAAAGCGCTGTCATGCATAATTTCAGGTATGTTTTCATCATAAAAGGGTTTAGAGGTTGGGATTTTTAAAGTGGAAAATACAAAGAATTCCGCTACGAACGCAATTGCGAAATTCCGCTATCTTTGCACCACCATGACAGAAAAGATATTGATCCTCGATTTCGGTTCCCAGTATACACAGCTCATTGCACGCAGCATCCGGGAACTGAATGTTTATTGTGAAATACAGCCATGTACAAAACCCGTTAGCTGGGAAAGCAGTATTAAAGGCATTATCCTCTCCGGTTCTCCTTTTTCCGTAAATGACCCGCAGGCCCCGGTGGTGGATATTTCCGCCATGGCAGAGAAAGTACCCGTACTGGGTGTTTGCTATGGCGCGCAGCTGATGGCCAAAGTGTTCGGCGGAGAAGTGGCCAAAAGCAGCACCCGCGAGTATGGCCGTGCTTTTATGGAGCATAGCGACAAAGAAGAACCTTTACTGTTCGATATTTCCCCGAAAAGCCAGGTATGGATGAGCCATGCGGACACGATCGTTCGCCTGCCCGAGGGCTTCCAGCCTATCGCACATACAGAAAACATTCCGGTAGCGGCTTTCAAAAGCCATACCCTTACCAAACACCCGCTTTTTGCCCTGCAGTTCCATCCGGAAGTGACCCACTCCCTTGAAGGCAAGCAGATCATCCGCAACTTCCTCGTACATATCTGCGGTATCCACCAGGAGTGGACCCCTGCGGCATTCGTACAGGAAACCGTAGCCCGCGTCAAAGAGCAGGTAGGTGATAAAAAAGTAGTAATGGCCCTGAGCGGCGGCGTGGATTCCACCGTAGCTGCCGAGCTGATCCACAAAGCCATCGGGCAGAACCTCTATTGCGTGTTCGTAGACAATGGTCTGCTGCGGAAAGATGAGTTTGAGACCGTGCTGGATTCCTATAAACACATGGGTCTCAATGTAAAAGGCGTGAATGCCCGGGATCTTTTCTATGGTCAGTTGAATGGCGTAAAAGATCCGGAGGAAAAGCGCAAGATCATCGGGCGGTTGTTCATAGAGGTGTTTCAGCAGGAATCAACGCAGCTGAAAGATATTGCGTTCCTGGGGCAGGGCACCATCTACCCGGATGTGATAGAATCCGTTTCCGTGGCCGGCCCCTCTGCCACCATCAAATCCCACCACAACGTAGGCGGCTTGCCGGAAAAAATGAACATGGGCCTGGTAGAGCCGCTCCGCTTTCTTTTTAAAGATGAAGTTCGCCGCGTAGGCAGGGAGATCGGTATCAGCGATATTTTCCTCACCCGCCATCCTTTCCCCGGTCCGGGCCTGGCCATCCGCATCCTCGGTGAGATCACCGCGGAAAAAGTAGCCCTGCTGCAGGAAGCGGATGCGATCTATATTGAAAACCTCCGGGAATCCGGTCTTTACAATCAGGTATGGCAGGCAGGCACCATCCTGCTGCCGGTACAGAGCGTAGGCGTTATGGGCGATGAAAGGACGTATGAATTCACCGTGGCCCTCCGCGCCGTAACATCTACCGATGGAATGACCGCCGACTGGGCGCATCTTCCTTATGAGTTCCTGGCAAAAGTTTCGAACGATATCATTAACAAGGTGAAAGGGATCAATCGTGTGGTGTATGACATCAGTTCCAAACCCCCTGCTACCATTGAATGGGAATAATTACGTGGAATGATTTTTGCAACCCTGGCACCATATGAACCGATCGAGAACATTTACAAACCTTGTATTGACGGTATCTTGTCTGATACTGCTGCAGGCCTGTGGCATTTTTCGGAGCACGCCCTCTAAAAAGGACGGACCTCCGCCGGTGCTTACCAAACCGAAGGTAGAAGAGAAGAAACCCGAAGAAAAGAAACCCGAAGTAAAAGCACCGTTCAACGTACCGGCCTTTGCAAAAGAGGTAAAACGGAGCAGTTACAATGTTGCGATATTCGCACCGTTCTACCTCGATTCCGTATTTGCCGCCTCTTCAGATATTCCCGGCCGCACCATGCCGCGGTATGTATTGCCCGGACTGGAGTTTTACGAAGGCGTACAACTGGCACTGGACTCCCTCGGGAAACAGGGCATCCGGATGAATGTGCGGATATATGACAATAAATCGAAACAATCCGATGTACAAGCCCTGATCCGGAACCATCAACTGGATAACACCGATCTTATCATCGGAGCGGTGGGCACGCCGGAGTTCAAGCCGTTGAGCGATTTTGCCAAACAAAAAGAGATCAACTTCGTATCCGCCACCTTCCCGAATGATGGCGGTGTTTCCGATAATCCTTTCCTGCTGATCAGCAACAGTACGCTGCGTTCCCACGTGGAAGCCATCCATGATTATGCGCAGAAAGGATTTGCCAACAAGACTGTTCTCATTGTAAGAAGGGCTACTGCTTTTGAAGCGTCCATCGCCAATAACATCAAAGCGGCCAATGACAAAATGTATTACGAGAAAAAAGTACGGATACGCGAAGTGATCTGGAGCGACGCCACCACCGAACAACAATTATCGCAATACCTGCTGGCCGACCGGCCCAATCTCTGCATCATCACTGCCCTGGACGAACCCGGTGCGAAAACCATCCTCCGGAAGCTGGCTGCACTGAAGACCACCTACCCCCTGCATGTTTTCGGCATGCCTACATGGGATGTGATGAAGTTCAAAGAACCAGAATTCGCCGGCGTTACCATCTACTATTCGTCTCCTTACTACAATGATAAAACGGATGCCTACAGCCGCTACATCACGGATCAATTCAAACGCATATACAAATCCCGGCCTTCGGACATGGCGTATAAAGGGTTTGAGCTGACCTGGTATTTTGTACGCCTCCTCGCCCAGGACGGCCTGTATTTCAATAAAGACGTTAATAAACCTTCGAACAGGGTATTCACCACCTTCAATTTCCAACCAGTATACCTGAAGGACGGAGAACACACGCCCTCGTACTTCGAGAATAAAAATATTTACATCATCCAGAAAGGCGATAGCGCGGACCTCAAGATGAACGCAGTATTATAAAAAAAGAGGCTCACGCCTCTTTTTTTATTTAAATATCGATGCAAGCATTTCATCCAAAGGCCCTTCTTCCGAGCTGTAACGCCCGATGATCTTACCTTGCGGATCTATCAATATCTTCGTAGGCAGGGTATGTATCCCGAACCCCTCGCTGATGTCATTCGTTCTATCAAATCCCTTTTCAGGATCATAGCGCAGACCTCTTAATATATGCTTCCACATCCCTATCCCATCCTTTTCCACCGCCTTTCTCCAGGCATCATGATTGCGATCATCGTCTGAAACGCTGATAAATTCAATCCCTCTGTCCTTATACTTCCTGTATAAACTGATCAGATGCGGATTTCCCTTTCTACAAGGTACGCACCAGCTGGCCCAGAAATCGAGCAGCACATATTTCCCTTTAAAATCGGCGAGGTTGAGCGGTTGTCCGTTAATGTCCTTCCCGGAAAAAACTTTCGCCAAGCTGCCCGGCGACCCTGCCCTAAGGTTCTCGATCTCTTTCTTCAATTCCTTTCCCATGGCCGTTTCCTGCCATTTCGTACCCAGCCGTTTGTAATAGCCTTCCTGCTCCTGCAGGCTCAATGAAGATACATGAAAGCGCAGGTAGAAGAGGGTGATGAAAGATTGCGGGTACTTGTTGAAGAAATCGATATCCACCTGAGCAGATTCTTTGAAAAAGGGTTCCAGCCGCTCGCGGATAGCCGCATTCTTCTCATGATCTTTCTCCGTGCGCAGGGAATCCAGCTGCTTCGCATACTTCTGCTCAACTTTTCTCTTCTCCTCATTCAGGGCCATGTACTGCCGGTTCAAGGGAGAGCCTTTGAACACTGCTTTCCTGAATTGCCCGTATTCCAGCTGTGCATCAGCTGTTACATCCGGTTCCAGTACCACCATCGTTGAATTGTTCTCGTTGCGGGTGTCTTCCTTCAGCATCAAATAGCCCACGGAAGGGATATTCAGCCTGCCGGAGAACTGGAATGTTCCGTTTTGCAGCGTTGCGCTGTCTTTCACCCTGGCGGCGGGGCCTTCGTAGGAGAGATAGAGTACCCCGTTTTGCAGACCCTTTACGGTGCCTTTTAAGGTGAAGGGCTGCTGGGCGGAAGCTTGTCCGGCCAGCAACACGAATAGTCCTATCAAATGTTTTCTCATAAAATTTATTGGTCGTTTTGTTTAAGATCCGGATTGTAGGAGATCTCGTCCTGCGGCAGCCGCAGCACCACTTTCGGGTCGGTGGCGTTGACGGTGAGCGGACCGCTGCTGAAAGAGCTGTAGTTCCGCACCATCGCCAGGCCGTTCCTAAAATAATCAAAACTGTTGTGCCCTTCAAACGCGAGCTCAATGCGGCGCTGGCGGAGAATCTCTGTGAGGAGGTCCGGTCCGGCCAGGTTAATAGCCTGCGGCAGACCCGCGCGCATGCGGATGGTATTCAGATCCGCCAGTGCATTTGTGGTTTCCCCCAGTTTTGCGGCTGCTTCCGCGCGGTTCAGGTACATTTCTGCCAGGCGCAGGTAATGCACGGGCGAGTTGGAATAGATAGCCGTATAGTTGATGCCATATTTGATGCAGGCCAGTGTATCGGTATTGTTACCGGGATAGATGTTCAGTTTGTAGAAGTTCCGGCGGAGGTCTGTGGGGGGTATCTGGTCGAGGAGGTCTTTGGAAGGCCGCGCCCATCCACCATTGTAGCCGGATAGCGTTGGATACATAAATGACTGGGCGAGGATGGATTGCGTGATGGTATGATTGATCGCCCAGATCGTTTCCGCATTGCCCTGGTTGCCGCTGTTGTAATAATTCACGTAAGCCTGTCCCTGCAAGAGATTATATCCACCGTTCAGGATCACAGAGTCTGCGTATTCCTTCGCTTTACGGTTGAAATTCGCATCGGGGGCAGTGGTATTCCCACCCATGTAGAGATATACCCTTGAGAGTAAGGCATACGCCGCATACCGGTTCGCAAAACTGTTGTTCGGTCTTTTCTTCATCAGCCGCGCTGCTTCCGTCAAATCTTTGATGATCTGATCATAGGTTTGCTGCACCGTGTTCCGTTGTGGCCGGGCCGACAATTCCGTTATGGGCGCAAGGATCAGCGGGATGCCCGGATTAGTAGCCGGCGACTGATAATAAGGCCTGCCGTAGAGGCGGACAAGATCGAAAAAAAGAACGGCGCGAAGGAAGAGGTTTTCCCCTTTGGCATTCAGGATATCATCATTGGTTTCATCTGCCTTCACATGCTTCAGCACGAGGTTCACGCCCAGCAATACACGGTATGCTCCCCTCCAGTACCAATGCGAATTCCCGTAGTCTTTCAGTGCGGAGTTATTATAAAGGAAAGCATCCAGTTCCCGGGCATTGTTGAGTTGATTGGTACTTGGTGCATCAATCACACGGATATTATTCCCACGGAACTCGGCGAGGTTCATCCAAAGGGCGTCCAGTACATAGCTGGGACTGTATTCCGTTGCGCCGCCCAGCGTGGCGTAGTTACCCGTGGTCGCTTTCATGAAGCCGTCAGGAGTGGAGAACTGCCGGTCTTCAAAGTTGACATTATGCGGCGTCAGCTCATCCAGTTTTTTATCGCAGGCAGCACACGCAAACAATATTGCCAACGCAGCTGTCAAATATTTATATTTCATTTCATTCCTGATTTAGATGTTTTTAAAAACTAACATTCACACCTGCGAGAAAACGCCGCGGCATGGAACTGGCCACACCCGTACCGGCGTAATCGTTGGCAGTGGAAGCAAGACGGGCGCCTTCGGGATCAGCAGCATACAATTCCTTCGATTTGATCACAAAAAGATTGTCTGCACTGATGTAAACATTGAGACGGCTAATACCCGCTTTCCTCACCAGGGAAACCGGTATATCGTATCCCAGGCGGATGTTCCGGAAGCGCAGGTAGCTGGCATCCTGGTACATGAGGGATGAGCTGAAACTGGTGCTACCCCGTTGTGCAAAAGCCGGATCGTAGAAATCAGGATAGTTCGCGTCCTTGTCTCCCGGCCCCTGCCAAAGCCGGATGCTTTTATCCGGCTTCACAAGATTGAAGCCGCTCTGCCAGGATGTTGGGGTCAGGAAGTTGGCTACTGAACGGTTCATGATCTTGTTGCCATATACGAAATTGATGAGTACACTGAGCGATACCCCCTTGTAGCGGAAAGTATTCGTAATACCGCCGTAAAACTTCGGCGTAGCGGAACCGACTGTTCTGAAACTGCGGATACCATCTGCCAGCACAATCGGCAGACTGTCCACCAGCATCACTTTCCCGTCCGGCATCTGCCTCTCAAAGAGCGGACGCCCGTTATCAGGATTCACGCCGGCATAAGGTATTGCTTTCAACACATTCAGGTCTTCTCCTTTGTAGCGGTAAAAATTCCTCGTCCAGTTATCCAACAGCGAATCGCCAAAGATCCTTGACAACCGGTTCTGGTTAAAACTGATATTAAAATCTGTTGTCCACTCAAACCCTTTCTTCGTCCGCACATTCACAGAGGAGAGCATGATCTCCACGCCGGTATTGGTCAGCTCCGCGATGTTCCGTATCTGCTGCGGAAAACCGATGTAGCTGGGTAATTGCGCTACCTGTATCAGGTTTGCGCTGCGGCGTTTATACCAGTCAACGCTCAGGTCGATGCGTTTCCAGAGATTGAGGTCGAGGCCAACGTTGGTGGAATGGGTGGTTTCCCAGGTGATCTCATCGTTCCCCAACCGTTGGATGGTGGATCCGAAATTGCTGCTGTTATCGTAACGCACGTTATCCTGGTAAACAGTGAAGTTCAGGAAGTCCGCACCGGCCTCTCTCCCACTGGTGCCGGTAGCGGCACGCAGCTTCAGGTTGGAAACGGCGTGCACGGATTGCATGAAAGGTTCACTGCTGATCAGCCATCCACCGCCGACGGAATAAAATATACCGTAACGGTTGTTGCGGCCAAAGTTGGTGGACGCGTCACGACGGAGGGAAGCAGAGGCGAAATACTTCTGCCGGTAGTTATACCCAGCTTCACCAAATAGCGAAAAGGAAGCCTTGCTCACCGGTGTTACACGTGTAGGCGTTGGCGTTGTACCTGTGAGGATGTTGATCCAGGTGCCGAAATTATTGAAAGCTCCCACGTTCCGCTCACCGGGATATGCGGTGTTGTATACGTCCATTGCAAAGCTTTCCACTTCCGTGCGCCCGTATTCCTGACCAACGAGTGCACTCACCTGATGCTGGTTGAACGTGCGGTTAAAACTGACCTGGTTGGAGGTAAGAAAATACGTGTTCTTAGTGTCCGTAATGCTGAGGGAACCGTTCACGCGAATGCGATTGCTGGCAGGTCCGTCATAGCGGCCACGGTATGTGCGTGGATCTTTATAGGAATTCAGATTGTTGCTGCCCAGCTGTGCAGTATTGGTGCTTTGCAGCGTGAGCCAGGGAAACAGCTTGTAACGCAGGATCACAGAGCCAAGGTAGTTCTGTATTTTACGGATGCTGGTATTGTAGCTGTGTGAGTACAGGGGATTATCGTACCACTGCGTGACCGGGGTGGACAAAGGGCGGAAGGAGTAATTGGGAATGGAATCTGCCAGCTGTCCGTTAGCATAGGTGGGCAATACCCAGGGCTGGAAGAGGTAATACTGGTTCTCGCTGGTACTGGCCGTGTATTTATCGATGATCGCGCTGGCATTGAGACCAACGGAGAGCTTCCGGCTGATCTGTTGATCGATGTTGACGCGAAGCGCTTTACGGTCGAGCCGGTCATCCAGCAACGTACCATCTTCACGATACCAGTTGAGTGCCGTATATACGCGGGTCTTGTCATTGCCACCGGATACGGAAAGGTTCACATCATTTTGATGCCCGTCTGTGAACAATACTTTATCCCAGTTCTGGTAATGTTGCAGATCGGCATCTTTAAAGGGGCGTGCAGTATTATAGAAATCCTGCAAGGCAGGATACCTCGTTTGCAGCGATGGCGTTACCTTGTACATCGCCTCCATTTGCCGGTTGATATGTGTGGTCAGCTCATCGGTGTTCATAAATCGTACCAGCCGGTCATCCTTTGTTTGTCCATATTTCAGGCTGAGATCCACGGTGATCTTCCCTGCCGTTCCGCGCCGGGTGGTGACTACGATCACTCCCTGCGCCGCACGGGAACCATAAATAGCCGTAGAAGCCGCATCCTTCAATATCGTAATGCTTTCTATATCGTTAGGGTTCACCACGTCCTGCAGGTCCGCCGCGGTGGAGATCACACCATCCACTACAAGCAACGGTCCGAAATTGGTGTTCCCGGCATCGGGAAGACTGGCCTGGCCGCGCATTACCACCTGCCCGCGATTGCTCACACTGCCCCCGCCGGCTTCGGTGATGTACAAGCCACTGGCTTTCCCTTTGAGCATGGCCAGTGCGTTCACGGTAGTAACGCCTTCCCGCAGCTTTTCGCCGGACATGCGCTGCACGGCGCCCGTCAGTTCCGGGACTTTCTTCTGCGAATATCCAACCACTACCAGCTCTTCCAGCTTGGTATTGCTTTTTGTCATTTCGACATTTAATTCCTTAGTCCCCCTGGATATATTGAAAGTAAGCGGATTCATCCCTGCGTAAGATACCGTCACATTGTCTCCGGGACGTGTACTGATCATAAACTGTCCTTTTGAATCCGTCACCGTGCCGCGCCTGAAGGTTGTATTATAAACGGTAGCACCGGGCAGCGGTGTCCCGCTTTCTTTATCTTTTACGGCTCCCCGCAAAAGAATGAACGGCTGCTGCTCAACATTTTCCGGCTGATTCATCGGGGTGATGAAAATGGTGTTGTCTTCGATGCGGTAAGTAAAGCGGCTGCCCTGCAGCACGCGCCGCAGCGCTTCCCGCAGCTCTGCTTTGCTCAACTGGATGGTGATACGGTTGGCAGCTTTCACCAGGTCTGCATTATAAAAAACGGAGAACCCGCTCTGCTGGCGGATATCCTCCAATACGCGCGACAGCGGCGCATCTCTGGTGTTCAATGTAATTTGCTGCGCATAGGTACTGATACTCAAGCCCAGTAAGGCGATTAGAAAAATGGTTGATCGTTTCATGTCGATTTTGATTTTGGACGCCTGAACAATGGAGAACTGCGGCCCGCAAGCGGCCGCGATCTTTCTCCATCAAGATCGGTTTTTGATTATTTTATAATGATGCGTTCCTATTGTGTCCGGATGATCACCTTTCGTCCTTCCATACTGAATTTCAGTCCACCTACCAGCGCTATCTTCTCCAACACCTGCTCAATACGGGCCTGGCGGCGGATGGCACCATGGTAGTGCTGGCCGGTATTGTCGCCTTCATACACGATATCCACGTCGTACCATCTGGATAATTGCCGCATGATATACGGCAGATCCTCGTTGTCAAAATAGAAGAACCCGCGTTTCCAGGCGGTTGCCTGCTCTACATCTGCGCCGGGCAGAACTTCCAGGCTGCCATTTTCGCTGTTGGTCAATGCCTGCTGTCCCGGTTGCAGCAATCGCTGCCGGTCGCCATGGGCGATCCTGATACTTCCTTCCAACAGCGTAGTTCTGGCGGTTTGTTCATCATCATAAGCCATCACATTGAATGCCGTGCCCAGCACTTCGATGGTGCCCCGGCGCTCCAGCGCTACGTGGAAAGGATGTTCTGCATCTTTATTGATCTGGAAATAAGCTTCTCCGCTGAGGTAAACGGTGCGGTCCTTCCCTGAAAAGTGCAGCGGATAACGCAGGGCAGATGCGGCATTGAGCCAAACGCGACTACCGTCCTGCAACAGCACCTCATAGGTTCCTCCGCGGGGAGTGGTGAGTGTGTTGTAGAGGATCTCATTGGATGGACCAGTTCTGTGCTGTTGCTGGTAATGAAGGCTTCCGGATGCGTTCCGGATGGGGGTGCCGTCGGTTTCCCGGAGGGTGTCCGGGGCGGAGGGGTCCAGCGTGACCACCTTCCCGTTTGCCAGTGTCAGCTGCGCGCGGGCTGTACCCGGTTGCACAGTCGCAAGGGATGCTTCCTGTACAGACTGTTGCGTACGATGCTCTTTCCGGATCAACAGAACAGCGGTAGCCGATGCCAACACGAAAACAGCTGCCGCCGCCCACCAGAACATGCTCCGGTTACGATGACCACTGCGGGACGCTACGATTTCCCAGGCAGCCGGGATGGCCTGTTCATAGGCATGGTAGGCATTTAGCCGCCGGAGGCGCTGCTCTTCATTCATCAGCTCATCCAAAAGCACCCTGTTCCGGACGTCTTCGTCCAGCCAGGCCTGCAGGGCTTCCTGATCGCCCTCCTGCTGTTCTCCCTGCAAATGACGGAGAATAATCCCTGTTATGAAATCCGGTTGTTCCATGTATGCACTTATCCCTATAACACCTTCCATGAAGAAACGGGTGAAAAGGATCGAAAAAAAAGTCTAATGCCGCTGGAGAAGAAAAAAGGCCTTATCTGGCCAGGATGAAAAGAAGTGCCAGCCAAAGCCGGTCTGTAAGTTTAAGACGCAGCAGCTGTAGTGCGCGCGCTTTTTGGGTTTTAACAGTATTAATGGAAACCTGTAACTGGTCTGCGATCTCCTGGTTAGACAGTCCCTCCAGGTACCCCAGCTCAAATACCGTCCGGCACCCTTCCGGCAGGGCAGCTACCGCGCTGTACAAGGCGGCCGTTACCTCTGCATCAATGATGTATTGCAGGATGTGCTCATGATCCGCTTCACCGGGAGATTGATGTGCAACGAACTTTTGCGCTACTTTGTTATGTCGGAGATAGTTGAGACAGGCATTCCGGACCATCGCATATAAATAGCGCTTTCTGTCAGATTCCTGCCCGAAACTTCTGGATGCGGAAAATATCTTCACAAAAGTATCCTGCACCACATCCTCCGCCTCCGCTTTGCCAGGCAAAAATTTCTCGGCATAGTAGCAAAGCCTTGCATAGTACGTTCTGAAAACAAACTCATGATCATCCCGCCTGTTCGTTAGATCGTAAGCATCTGACGAGGAACGCTTCATGACACAAATATAGAGTTTTATCCTATTTTTAATATGCCATGGAATCAGTGCTCACCTTCACAGAAAGAGGCATTTACTGCCCGGCCGGAGATTTTTATATCGACCCCTGGAAACCGGTACCCCGCGCAGTGATCACCCATGCCCATTCCGATCACGCCCGCTGGGGCAACCAGCACTATCTCTGCACGAAAGACAGTGTGCCGCTGCTACAGCTCCGGCTGGGGAAAGACATTAGTGCACAGGGATTGCCTTACGGCGAAACCCTTCATTTCAACGGCGTCACCGTTTCCTTCCATCCCGCCGGCCACATGATCGGCTCGGCACAGGTGAAGATTATGCACCAGGGTCAAACATGGGTGGTGAGCGGGGATTACAAAACAGAGAACGACGGGATCTCCGGAGCTTTTGAGCCGCTGAAATGCCAGGTCTTCATCACCGAATCTACTTTCGGCCTCCCCATCTACCACTGGAAACCACAGGCAGCGATCATGGATGACATACGGTTATGGATACACGAAAATGAGCAATCCGGCAAGAACAGCATATTAGTAGCGTACAGTCTGGGTAAAGCCCAAAGGCTGCTCTACAACCTCCGCAACGCTGTGCCCCGGTTCCTTGTCCACGGCGCCATCTACAACGCCCACGAAGTGCTCCTCCGGCAAAACTGGCCGCTGCCGCCGGTAGAACTGATTACACCGGATACGCCAAAGGAACATTTCAGGGGAAGCCTCATTATTGCCCCACCTTCCACAGCGGATTCCGCCTGGATGCGGCGCTTCTCCCCCTATTCACTCGGTGTATGCAGCGGCTGGATGCAGGTACGCGGGAATGCCCGCCGGTATAACGCAGACGCAGGGTTCGCGATATCGGATCATGCGGACTGGCGGGGATTGCTGCAAACTATCCGGTATACCGGCGCGGAAAAGGTATTTGTAACACATGGCTTCAGCAGTGTGCTGGCCCGCTATCTGCAGGAGAACGGCCTGCAGGCGGAGGAGGTGAAAACTGCTTTCGGTAACGAAGAAGAAGAAACAACAGCGTAACATGCAACAATTCTCCCGGCTCATATTCACCCTGGCGCAAAGCACCAAAACCAACGAAAAGCTGGATGCACTCGGCCGTTATTTCGCCACGGCAAATGAGCAGGACAGGCCCTGGGTACTCGCGCTCTTCACCGGCCGCCGGCCCAAACGGGTGGTGAACTCCACGCAACTGAAACAATGGAGCATCGCCATGGCGGAACTACCCGAATGGTTGTTCGAAGAATGTTATCATACCGTGGGTGATCTCGCCGAAACCATTGCGTTGTTACTGCCGCCGCCGGAAACGAAAGCGCAGCCGCAACCTTTGCATCACTGGCTGGAATCCCTGCTCCGGCTTGAAAAAGCTACGGAGGCGGAAAAGGAAACCTTCATTCGCAGTGCCTGGGACCAGATGGAACACACAGAACGTTTTGTGTTCAACAAACTGATCACCGGAGGATTTCGCATCGGGGTATCGCAGAGCATGATCGTTAACGCACTCGCAAAAACTTATCAGATAGCGCCCGCCACGGTTTCGCATATGATCAGCGGAAACTGGGATCCGCGGCAGACTACAATGGAGGCCTTGCTGAATGAGGAGAACAGTAATACAGACGATTCAAAACCTTATCCTTTCTTCCTCGCCTATGCGCTGGAAGCGCCGCCGGCCGGACTGGGAGCGCCGGAAGAGTGGCAGGCGGAATGGAAATGGGATGGCATACGCGGACAAATGATCCGACGGAACGGCCAGCTGTTCATCTGGTCGCGGGGAGAAGAGCTCATCACGGAGAAGTTCCCCGAACTCACCGCCCTGCTGCATGCCCTGCCGGACGGTACCGCCATCGACGGGGAAATACTGGCCTACGATCAGCAGCAGGACCGTCCCCTGCCGTTCCAGGCGCTCCAGACCCGCATCGGCAGAAAGACAATCACCAAAAAACAATTACAGGAAGCACCCGTAATCTTTCACAGTTACGATCTGCTGGAGTGGCAGGGGCAGGACATTCGCGGATGGCCTCTGCAGGAACGCCGCCGCTTGCTGGAATCCCTCGTGGCACAAATCCATCAACCCGCCCTGAAACTCTCGCCCATCATCCCATTCCCTGCATGGGACCAGCTCGCCATCCTCCGTGAACAATCCCGGAACAACGGCAGTGAAGGCATCATCTTGAAAAGATGCAGCTCTGCTTATCAGGTGGGCCGGCGGCGGGGCGACTGGTGGAAATGGAAGATTGACCCCTATACTGTAGACGCTGTGATGATCTACGCGCAAAAAGGTCATGGACGCCGCTCCAATCTTTATACAGATTACACTTTTGCCGTATGGAACGGTGACCAGCTGGTACCCTTTGCCAAGGCCTATTCCGGGCTTACAGACAAGGAGATCGCGGAGGTGGACAGCTGGGTGAAAAAGAATGCGCTGGAAAAATTCGGGCCGGTGCGTACGGTAAAACCCGAGCTCGTTTTCGAGATCGCTTTTGAAGGAATTGCGGCTTCCGGGAGACATAAATCCGGCATCGCACTGCGTTTCCCGAGGATTCACCGTTGGCGGAGAGACAAGCCGGTGAGCGAGATCAACACCCTGGATGACCTGAAAAAACTGCTCGGAACAACCCCCTCTTAGTCTATAAATTTAGTGTTGAAGAAACCCCCTACCTTTACCCTGACCGGGCAGGAAAAACGCCTCTCCGGCCACCAAAACATCCTTGATACCGGAAGAACGATTAAGGAAAAGAAACCAATCATTAGCGACCAACATTAAAAAAAATCGTCCTAATTCTTTTCCCCTTCCCACCGGAAGGCATTGAGGAAGTGTATAAACAGACTATTTCACGAGAAAATCATACGCAAGGATCATGGACCTGCTGTCTGCATTGTTATTAGTTGGACTGGGATTTTTTATCGGGACGTTTGGGACCCTCATCGGAGCGGGCGGAGGCTTTATATTGATGCCGCTCCTGCTGCTGATGTATCCGAATATGCCTCCGGATGTGCTCACCAGTATTTCACTGGCTGTTGTATTTCTGAATGCATCTTCCGGTTCCGTGGCTTATGCCCGCAAAAAACGGATCGATTTTAAGTCCGCGTGGATCTTTGCGCTCGCCACACTTCCCGGCGCTGTAATTGGTGCATTGATGACGTCTGTGATCTCCCGGCATATCTTCAATATTATCCTCGGCGTACTGTTGATCGTTGTATCTGTTTTCCTCATGCTTAAACCGCAGCAGGGCGCTTATGCTTCCCGCAAACTGAACGGCCGCAGTGTGGACCGTTGCGTAACGGAGAGCAACGGTGAAGAACATCATTTTTCATTCAACATTCGCACGGGCATCCTGATCAGTTTCCTTGTCGGCTTTGTGAGCAGTCTGCTCGGTATCGGCGGCGGGATCATTCATGTACCGGCGCTGATCAGCCTGCTGAACTTCCCGATCCACATCGCTACCGCCACCTCGCACTTTATCCTCGCCGTGATGGCGCTCGCCGGTACGATTGTGCATATGATCCAGGGCAGTTTCTGGGAAGGATGGCAGATCGCTTTGTCCATCGGCATCGGCGTAGTAATGGGTGCGCAGCTGGGTGCGGGTTTATCCAGCAGGGTGAAACCCAAAGGCATCATCCTCGCACTGGCGGGAGCTTTGCTGATCGTTGGCGTACGCCTGATCCTCGCGAAATAATCTTCTTACATCTTCCTGTACAGGCTTTCAGCACATCTTTCGTGCATGCGGTAAATTTTCCTAATTTCATGCAGCATGAAAGAGACAAGAGGCTGGCAAGCAGTAGCGCAATGGCTGGCGGACAAAGGATTGCAGCCGTTCGCATTCCAGGAAGAGGCCTGGGAGCATTATCTCAAAGGCCGTTCCGGCCTGGTGAATGCCCCTACCGGTTTCGGGAAAACATTTTCGCTTTTCCTTGGTGTGGTGATACGGTGGATGAACGAACAGCCGGATTACCGGAAGCGATCCGGCAACGGGTTGAAATTGTTATGGGTCACGCCGCTGCGCGCACTGGCTAAAGATATTGGCCGCGCTATGGAGGAAGCGTTACGGGAATTGCAGGTGCCCTGGAAAGTAGGGATCCGCAGCGGAGATACCAGCCTCAGCGTTCGTGAGCAACAAAAGCGGCAGATGCCGGAGATCCTCATCATCACACCCGAATCCATCCACATCCTGTTCGCCCAAAAAGAATATCCTTTACGTTTTGCAGGCCTCCATACCGTTGTCATAGATGAATGGCATGAACTCATCGGCAGTAAACGCGGAGTGATGGTAGAACTGGCCCTGAGCCGCCTGCGCGGTATGCATCCGCATTTGCAGACCTGGGGTATCTCCGCTACCATCGGCAATCTTGAAGAAGCGTTGGAAGTATTGACGGGCACAACTTCCCGGGAATCCGTGATCGTAAGAGCCGATGTGCAGAAAAAGATAGCGGTGCATTGCGTGTTGCCGGATGAGATCGAAAAATACCCTTGGGCGGGACATATGGGCCTGCGGTTGCTGCACAAAGTACTGCCCGTTGTACAAGCCAGTAACACTACACTCCTCTTCACCAATACCCGCGGGCAATCCGAAATATGGTACCAGCAGATACTGAAAGCGGAGCCGGAACTGGCCGGGGCTATCGCCCTGCATCACGGTTCCATAGATGCAGAATTACGCATCTGGGTGGAAGAAGCGCTGCATACCGGCGTGTTGAAGCTCGTTGTATGTACCTCCAGTCTTGACCTCGGTGTGGACTTCCGGCCCGTTGATACCGTCATCCAGGTGGGCAGTCCCAAAGGCGTTGCGCGGTTCCTGCAACGGGCGGGACGTAGCGGTCACCGCCCGGATGCCGTGAGCAACATCTGGTTCCTTCCCACCCATTCCCTTGAGCTGGTGGAAGCAGCAGCGTTGAAAGACGCCATGGCAGAAGGTTTGATAGAAAGCCGCATGCCCGTGGTGCTGGCGTATGATGTGTTGCTGCAATACCTTATGACATTGGGGGTATCAGACGGGTTCCACGCGGAAGAGATATGGGAGGAAGTGACAAAGACTTTCTGTTATAAAGACCTTACTCCCGAAGAATGGCAGTGGATGCTGGCTTTCCTTACCACCGGCGGAGAGGCGCTGCATAGCTATGATGAATTCCGGAAGCTGCATCTCGTGGGCGACCATTATCATTGCGTGAGCCGGCAGCAGGCCATGCGGCACCGTTTACACATCGGTACCATCGTGAGTGAAGCCATGCTCAAAGTACGATTCATGAGCGGCGGATATGTGGGTGTAATCGAAGAATATTTCATTTCCCGCCTTTCTCCCGGCGACGTCTTCAGTTTGGGCGGGCAACAGCTGGAATTTGTGATGATCAAAGATATGACCGTGATAGTGCGCAGATCCAAATCGAAGAAGAGCATCGTACCAAGCTGGGCCGGAGGCAGGATGCCGCTTTCCGCCAATCTCGGGAAAATGCTGCGGCGCAAATTTCACGAAGCGATGGCCGGCACCGCACAGGAAGAGGAGATCATCGTACTGCAACCTTTATTTGAGCTGCAGCAATTGCTGTCTCACATCCCGCAGGAAAATGAACTGCTCATCGAACAGATCCAGACAGACGACGGGTTTCATCTTTTCGTATATCCGTTCGAGGGAAGGCTGGTTCACGAAGTGATGGCCGCATTACTGGCCTGGCGTATCAGTCAGCGGCATCCCATTACTTTCTCCATCGCCATGAATGATTATGGCTTCGAACTGCTCTCCGACCAACCCATTCCGGTGGATGATACCAATGTACAGGAACTCTTTTCCACGGAAAACCTTACCATTGATCTGCAAAGCAGCGTGAATGCCACCGAAATGGCCCGGCGGAAATTCAGGGATATTGCGGTGATAGCGGGACTTATTTTCCAGGGATACCCCGGGAAGAGCAAGGCCAACAAGCATTTGCAGTCGTCGGCATCCTTACTGTTCAATGTATTTCACGATTACGATCCGCAAAACATCCTGCTGCGGCAGGCGTTCAATGAAGCATTCTTTTACCAGATGGAAGAAGCGCGCCTTCGTGAAACGATGGAGCGCATTTACAACAACCGGATCGTGATCACTTTCCCGCAGCGGCTGACGCCATTCTGCTTCCCGATCAAAGTGGACAGTTTGCGTGAGCAGCTCACCAGTGAGAAGCTGGAAGACCGGATTAAAAAGATGATCCTGGAGCGGTGAGGAGTTTGTATAATTTAAAATTCGCAATTGACTTTGGAGGATATATCATTTCATTTCAGGGAACAACACTGGCGATTGTCCGCCGGAAGAGCGATCTATTGGGAGGAAGAGCAGGCTTTGATTGTAGCAGACCTCCATGTGGGGAAGTCCGCACACTTCCGGAAATCCGGCATTGCAGTTCCGGCAAATATTGTGCAGGAAGACCTTTTTGTATTGCAGCAGCTGATCACCCGGTATCATCCGCAGCAGATCATTGTTGTAGGAGACATGTTCCATAGTTCCGCCAACAATGACGTGCAGTATTTCAAGCTGTGGCGGCAGCAGTTCCCTCACATCCGCTTCGAGCTCATCATCGGTAACCACGATATCCTGCGCCCTGCGCACTATGCTGACCTGCAGATCAACCTGTACCCATCGCTTGATCTGCGTAACATCCACTTTGTGCATGATGCGGCAGACAAGGCCTCCCTGCCCCCGGATCACTACATATTCTCCGGGCATATCCATCCCGGGGTGCGGATGGTGGGGTTAGGGCGGCAGCGCCTGCAGCTGCCTTGTTTTTATTTCGGGGAAGAGGCGGCGGTATTGCCGGCATTCAGCCGGTTCACAGGATTATTCTCCCTGGACCCCGAGCCTTCGTCGGTGGTGTTTGTGATTGCCGGAACGAGGGTGTTGAAAGTCTAAACACAAAAAAACCGGGAGCAAAAACTCCCGGCGTGATCAATGGTTAACCTGGGGGCTCAACAATGAATTGTTCCCTTGCATATGACATACGTTTGAATCAACCTATGCCAATATTCCTGGTTACAAACACAAACAATGATGAAAGCTACGTTGCAATAACGCGGGAGAATGCGCGTGTATTGTGAACGTATGGGGCTCCACAATGGAGAACAGCAGTGCAGGAAAGCTGCACGCCGGACGTACAGGGATAAACAAGCAATGAATTCGCGGTACGATGATCCGGACATCTTCTCAACAATGCCCGTCCATCATGACGCATCCGGGGTACAAACAACAGTGAATCTGCATCTGCTATGGCAAATGCACCGGGTCAACAGAGGATCGAAATAATAAGATGGGAAAGAAGATCAGTTCTTCATTTGTTTTTTCAGCATGCTCACCTGCTCCTGCAGCTGATTCACCATACCCGCCAGGTGATTGACGCTCAGGCGATGTTGCTGGCCCATTTTCTGGATCACTGCATCGGCCTGCCAGATCTCCAGCACATCATCCATACTCACCGGATAAGGTTCATATTGCGGATTATCGGATACCAGGGTAACCTTGCTTTTGGAACGGTTGCTTTTCAGCACGCGTTTGTACACGATACCTTCCCGGTTGGTCACTACAATGTAGGCTTCATTATTACGGATATCGTCCCAGCCATCCACCTTGTGGCAAACCACCACGGAACCCGAAGGTGTTGGCAGCATAGAGTCTCCGGCGATCTCGAAAGCCCTGTAACTACCGGCTCCCAGCATCGGCAGGGTGAAGGCGTTCAGCTCTTCGATGAACTCCTCATCATTGAATCCCGCCAGATAACCGGCCGCCGCTTTCACCGGAACGAACACCACATTCTGACGGGAGCTGCTTCCCAGCTTCTGCTGACGCCGCCGTTCGAGAAAACTTTCCTTCTGTGAACTCAGATCACGGCGCAACAGATCGTCAATGGATACACGAAACATATCACTGACCTGTTCCAGTACTTCCGTGCGCGGCTCCGCCCGTTCTTCTTCATACGCTCCCAGTAGAGAACGCTTAATATTCAAACGGTCGGCAAATTCCTGCTGCGTCCAGCCCTTTTGCTTACGCAGATACTTCAGGTTACGGCAAACAGTTGACATCCCTAAATTATTTAGTACAACAATGCTAACAAAATTAGCAAATATTTTTTGTATTTACCAAATATATCTTCACATATCTTTGCCCCGGACAAAACTCAATTATACTATGAATACATTGTTGCTTCTTCACTCATTGGTAAGGTGGCTGATCCTGCTGACCGGCATCTGGGCTTTTATTCGTGCATGGCAGGGCGTTAGCAGCAAATCCCCCTATTCTTCCGCCGACACAAAAGCCGGATTGTTCTTCATGATCTTCCTGGATATCCAGTTCCTGCTGGGCCTGATCCTGTTCTTTATCAGTCCGCTCGTTAAAACAGCCCTCGGCGATATGGGCGCAGCCATGAAAGTTACGCCGTTGCGGTTCTTCACCATTGAACATACTACCATGGCCATCCTCGCGATCGCGCTGGTGCATATCGGTCGCGCCCGCATCAAAAAAACAACGGAAGACGCAAAAAAACACAAGCTGGCGCTGATCTTCTTCGGCCTGGCCCTGCTGCTGATCCTGCTCCTCATTCCCTGGCCTTTCCGGGAAGTACTGGGCAGAAAATGGTTCTGATCTGTTTTACTCCGGATATAAAAAAGGACAGGTCCAACCTGTCCTTTTTCTTTCTATCGGATAGCCTGCCTTTTATTTAACCCCGTGTTTTATAGAATAATCTGTATGAATAAACGTAGGGCAGCGCCGCCAGCAACCCGGCAGCAAACATGAACAGGAAAACCCCGCTGAGCACGGTCAGGAACATGCCTGCAATAATGATCCCGATACCGGCAAACAGCCACAATTTTCCGGCCATATCATGTGTTTCCTTCCATATCCTGTCATCCTGCAACGTCCAGGGCGTACGCACCCCCACAAAGTTGTTGGGCTTCAGATGCCACAGGAAAAGACCAATGCCGGAGATCAGCATTCCCACCCCGATGAATACCCATTTTTCCAGGAAGATCTCCTTCCCCGCACTCACGAGATAGATAATAATCGTCGTAAACACAGCGAGATAGATATGTATCCTGAAACGGATACGGTAATAAGCCCGTATATGCTCCGCATTCTCCTTCGGCGGCTCATTCTCCTCCACCGGCTTGGGAATATACCGGAACAGGAAATACAGCAATGCATTGGTGAAGAAAAGGAAGATCATCAGCAACAGGAACTCCCGCTTGTCCCCCACCCGGTCCGCCACCCCGTTCAAATGGAAATTCGTAGGAATAATCTCGGGCAAACGATTCCAGATAATACCCAGATAAGCCATGGGCGCAATCAGGAGTGCGAGTAAGAGCACTTCCTTCACATAATCCGTCTGCTTCTTCTCTCCGGATTTTATTGCGTCATCGGCAAGATAAAACGGCTCCGTTTTCATCGTCAAAAGGATTAGTGTACCTATATATTACTACAGTTATCGGGCCAGATAAGTTTAAAAATTTTTACTAACAACATTAGTAATACTAAAATATTTAGTAATTTTAGATAAATAGAAAGGTATATGCTGCTGAATGGACAGCGAACGATCGCGCACTTCGATATGGATTGTTTTTTTGTATCTGTGGAATGTTTGAAGGACAGCCGGCTGAAAGGCAAACCGCTGCTCGTGGGCGGGTATAGCGACCGTGGCGTGGTAGCTGCCTGCAGTTATGAAGCCCGCGTTTTCGGTATTCATTCCGCCATGCCGATGAAAATGGCATTGCGGCTTTGTCCGCATGCGATCATCCGCAGTGGCGATATGGAAGAATACAGCAAATTTTCTCGGATCGTTACCGGTATCATCTCCGAATCTGCCCCTCTATACGAAAAATCATCCATCGATGAGTTTTATCTGGACCTGACTGGAATGGACAAATATTTCGGATCAATGAAATGGACCAGCGAATTGCGGCAGAAAATCATCCGCGAAACGCATCTGCCTGTTTCCCTGGGGATGGCCTCCAACAAAATGATCTCCAAAGTGGCCACCAATGAGGCCAAGCCAAATGGACAGCTGTCCGTGCCCTTCGGGCAGGAGAAAGTTTTCCTCGCACCCATGCCCATTGAAAAGATCCCGATGGTAGGCAAAGAAACCGCTGCACAGCTGCGGCGGCGCGGCGTGGAAACCGTGCGCACGCTGAGCGAAGTGCCGGTAGGTTTGCTGGAAGCCTGGATGGGTAAAAACGGCATCGCATTATGGAACAAAGCAAACGGGATCGATGAAACCCCGGTGATCCCTTATCATGAACAAAAGTCCATTTCCACCGAGAACACCTTCGGCGCCGATACGATTGACCTGCAATTTATCAACAGCGAGCTGGTACGGATGACCGAGCGGATCGGATTTGAGCTGCGACAGCAGAACCGTTTGACAGGATGCGTGACCGTGAAGATCCGCTACTCCGATTTTGAAACCGTCACCAAACAGATGAGCATTTCCTATACGTCCAGCGATCATGTGCTGCTGGAGAAAGTGAAAGAGCTTTTTAACAAACTGTATGATCGCCGGCTGCTCATACGACTGATAGGCGTGCGCTTCAGTCACCTCGTATCCGGCAATTACCAGATCAGCCTCTTCGATGACACGCAGGAAATGATCTCGCTCTACCAGGCGATCGACAGCATTAAAAGCCAGTTCGGCTGGCAATACCTCATGCGGGGCAGCAGCAGCGGCAACCGGTATGAAGAGCGACTGAACCCGTTCCAGAAAGAGAAGAAACCGGTGGAGAAGGAGGCGGACGGGAAAACGATGATCCTTCGGCGGAGGTATCCGGGCTGGAGATAATTTTTGTAACGATGTATTTGAATTGTAAAACCTGGTTCAGTCTGCGCTACGGCACCATTCCCACGAGGGAGCTGGTAAAGACGGCCGCATATCACGGGATCACCTCCCTCGCATTGACCAACATCAATGCCACTACGGATATATGGGAGTTCGTGAAAGCCTGCGGGGAGGCGGATATTAAGCCCATAGCGGGACTGGAATGCCGTAATGGTTCCCGCTTCTGTTACGTACTGCTGGCGCAGGATCTTGAAGGTCTGCTGCATATCCATCATTTCTTATCCCGGCATCTGCACAGCGATGCACCTTTCCCGGAAACGGCCCCGTACCTTCCGCGGACATTTGTGATCTATGCCTGGGGGAGCCGTCCGTTGGCAGCGCTCGCGCAGCATGAGCTGATGGGCGTGCGGCCGAGGGAGATCAACAAACTGTTCCGGCTGGACACGAAGCATTGGGCGCATAAGCTGGTGATATTACAGCCCCTGAGTTTCCAGGACGCGGAAAACCAGGCCCTGCACAGGGTATTGCGGGCAGTGGACAATAACGTACTGATCAGCCAGCTGCCGGAACATGAGGTGGCGGGCGTGGACGAATGTTTTATTCCTCCACACGCGCTGCTGGAATGTTTCAGGGAACATCCCCATATCGTGAAAAATACGCTGCAGGTGATGGAAGCCTGCGAAATAAAAATGGGGCCGCAGAAATCCCGGAACAAACGATGGTTTACCGGCAGCGCTGCAGAAGACCGGGCGCTGCTGCGGCAGGAAACGCTGAAAGGAATGGAATACCGCTACGGCAACAATAACCGGGAAGCGCTGGAACGGATCGAAAAGGAATTGCAGATCATAGAGGATCAGGATTTCATGGCTTATTTCCTGATCACCTGGGATATTATCCGTCACAGCATGCAACAGGGATTCTTTCACGTCGGGCGGGGAAGCGGCGCCAATTCCATTGTGGCCTATTGCCTGCAGATCACAAATGTGGACCCGATAGCACTGGACCTCTACTTCGAGCGTTTCCTCAACCCCTATCGCCAGTCACCGCCGGATTTCGATATCGATTTTTCCTGGCAGAACAGGGATGAGATCACGAAATACATCTTTGATAAATACACTGAAAAACATACGGCGCTGCTGGGCACCGTCACCACATTTCAGACCAATGCCGTGGTGCGTGAGCTGGGCAAGGTATATGGCCTGCCCAAACAGGAGATCGACAAGATACTGGAACATCCGTATGATATCAGGCTGGGAAATGACAGCATCCATCAGCAGATCCTCCACTTCGGCAGTATCCTCTCCAAAGAGGGCACGCCTTTCCCCAATCATCTCAGCATCCACGCCGGCGGGATCCTGATCAGCGAAGCACCCATCCACCAGTATTGCGCTACGCACATGCCGCCCAAAGGGTTCTCTACCACCCAGTTGGACATGCACATGGCGGAATCCATCTCGCTGCACAAGTTTGACATCCTCAGCCAGCGCGGCCTCGGACATATCCGGGACTCCATGGACCTCATCCGTGAGAACAAAGGCGAGACGATCGATATCCACGATGTGAAAAAATTCATGGAAGACGAAAAAGTGCGCAGCGCACTTAAAAATGTCAACACGATCGGCTGCTTTTATATCGAATCCCCTGCGATGCGCCAGCTGTTGAAGAAACTGAAATGCGAGGACTATATCACGCTGGTAGCTGCCAGCTCTATCATCCGGCCCGGAGTGGCGCAGGCAGGCATGATGCGGCAATACGTGTATAATTTTAATCACCAGGAAGAAGTAAAATACCTTCATCCCATCATGGAATCCCTGCTCAGCGAAACATTCGGGGTGATGGTCTACCAGGAAGATGTGATCAAGGTAGCGCATCATTACGCCGATATGGATCTGGCGGATGCGGATATCCTGCGCCGGGCAATGGCCGGTAAATATCGTGGACAGGGAAAGTTTGAAGAGATACAGGAACTTTTTTTCAGCAACTGTGCCCGGCTCGGGCGGCCGGAAGCCGTTAGCAGGGAGGTATGGCGACAAATTGCCAGTTTCGCCAATTTCTCCTTCTCAAAGGCCCACTCCGCCAGCTTTGCAGTGGAAAGCTATCAGAGCCTTTATCTCAAAACCTATTTCCCGGCGGAGTTCATGGTGGCGGTGATCAATAACTTCGGCGGATTTTATAACCGTGAATTGTATTTCCGGGAATTACAAAAAACCGGGGTACAACTTTTCCCGCCCTGCATGAATAACAGTGACTACTATACGAATATTAAAGGGAACGATGTATTCACCGGATTCATTCATGTAGAAAGACTGGAAGAAGCCTGGATAAAGCGGACACTGGAAGAACGCCGTGTAAACGGGCCCTTTGGAGGATTGGAGGATTTTATAGACCGTGCAGGCCCGGCGCCGGAACAACTGGAGATACTCATCCGCATCGGGGCGTTTAACTTCACCGGCCATACAAAAAAAGAACTGCTTTGGAAGGGCCCGGCGCTGCTACGTGGCGTATCTCCCGAAGAGCTCATTCCTCGGCTGTTCCGCGAGCCCTCCCGGAACTGGACTCTCCCGCACCTCACCTATCACCAGCATGAAGATGCGTTTGACGAGATCGAGTTGCTCGGCTTCCCGCTCCATTCCCCTTTCGAAGTGCTCCGGCATGATCTGGCCCCATATGTGCCTGCAGCCGATTTCAAAGATCACCTCGGTAAAACGATCCGTACCATCGGCTATTTCGTTTGTCTCAAACATGTGTACACCGTTAAAAGAGAACCGATGTGTTTCGGGTGTTTCCTCGACAAGAACGGCGAGTTCATGGATACCGTGCATTTCCCGGACAGCCTGCGGCAGTACCCGTTCCAGAAAGGCGGCTTCTACATCATGGAAGGCAAAGTGACAGAGGAGTTCAAGGTCTGCTCAGTGGATGTATACAATATGCGTAAGATCGGGTATTTTGAGGACGGGGAGGCCCCGGAAATAAAAAAGGCTGAAGCCCCGAAAGCTCCAGCCCTTTCAAAAAGATAGTATCGTTCTATTCCAGCCCGAACAATCCCTTGTTCAGCAACTGCAGTGTTTTTTCCTTATACTGCCCGTTCACCAGGATGGAAATATTATGACGGCTGCCACCGTAGGAGATCATCCGCAAAGGCACTTCGTTCAGGGCATCGAACAGTTTTTTCAGGATGGAAGGCGTTGCCGCCACTTCATTCCCTACAATGGAAACGATCGTCTGGTGGTGATCCAGCTCTACTGTACCAAAGGGTTGCAATTCTTTCAGGATCTGATCCAGGTTCTTCTGATCATCAATCGTCAGGGAAACTGCTACTTCGGAAGTAGTGATCATATCGATCGGTGTGCGGTATTTCTCGAAGACCTCGAATATCTTCCGCAGGAAACCATAAGCCAGCAGCATACGGCTGGATTTGATTTTGATCGCGATGATACCGTCCTTGGCGGCAATTGCTTTCGCCCCGTTACCATTCGGCATTTCCGTGATGATCGTCCCCTTTGCCTCAGGCTGCATCGTATTCAGCAGCTTCACAGGGATATTGAAATGTTGCGCAGGCCAGATAGAAGCCGGGTGAAGTATCTTGGCGCCGAAATAAGCCAGCTCCGCGGCTTCGTCAAAAGACAGCTGCTCGATCGGGAACGTTTTCTTTACAACCCGGGGATCGTTATTATGCATTCCGTCGATGTCCGTCCATATCTGTACTTCTTCCGCACGGATCGCAGCGCCGATGAGAGATGCGGAATAGTCACTGCCCCCACGTTTCAGATTGTCGATCTCTCCACGGGCATTACGGCAAATATATCCTTGCGTGATAAAAAGCGTTTCTCCTTTTTGCTGTTCGATCAAACCGCCCAGTTTTACTTTCATCCGCGGTATCTCCGGCTCCTCAAACTCGTCTATGCTCATGAAATCCAGCGCAGATAACAGCACCGCCCTGATACCTGCATCTTCCAGGTAGGCGCAGAAGAGTTTGGTAGAGAGCAGTTCGCCCTGTGCGAGGATGTCTTTATTCAGCGCTTCGTTGAAAGATATCTTCAGGATGATGTTCAGAAACTCGAAATGTTCATCTACAATGGCAGACGCTTTCTTCTGCCCCTCCGCTCCTTTCACCAGCTCCTTGCAGAAAGCGCGGTAATGCTCCTCCAGCTTGTCGATCTGCTGCTTCGCCTGTACCTTTTTCCCTTCAGAAAGGGACTGGCTGATCTCCACCAGGGAATTGGTGGTGCCCGATAAAGCGGACAATACCACAATCTTGGCATCGTTATCCGCGGTTATCAACTTCGCTACGGCATGCATACGCTCCGGTTTTCCAACCGAGGTCCCGCCAAATTTCAAGACTTTCATTCGTATTTATATTGCTTAAAAATCAATTTTAAATTTCATCGCTATGGACTCGAGGTCTTTTACCACCGGCTCCAGCAGTGGAATACCTTCTTTTCGCCGGGCCGCTTCCATTTCCCGTTCAGGATCACCCGGTATCAGCACTTTTTCCTGTCCCTCTGCCGGCGTGGCGTTCCGGAAACGTCCGATCCAGGTATCCATATGCGTTTTGAACTCGTCCGCCGGCCGGAATGCATCCACCCGCATAGCGCCGAAGAAATGGCCCAGCCCTTTTCCCACGGGATCCGCCGGCAGCGGGAGGAAACTCACGAAAGGCGGCGCCCAGGGACCATAATTGGCGCCGGAAAGCACGGCCGAAAATATATCAACTATTGCACCCAGGCAATACCCTTTATGACTTCCATGTTCGCGGTCCCCGCCCAAAGGCAGCAAAGCCCCGCCGTTCTTCAGTTCGTTAGGGTTGGAACTGGGAACTCCGTCCTTATCCTGTATCCAGCCCAACGGCGCTTCCTGCTGCTTCCGCTGCAGTATCTCGAGTTTGCCATTGGCAGCAGTAGTGGTGGCAAAATCCGCTACAAACGGCGGTTGCGTTGCAGCCGGAATGGCTACGGCGATTGGATTTGTGCCTAACATGCGCTCAGTCGCAAAGGTAGGCGCTACAAGCGGACTTGCATTGGTCATCGCCATACCGATCATATCCTGTTGCAAAGCCATCATAGCGTGATAACCGGCAATGCCGAAGTGATTGGAATGCCGTACGCTTACCCAGCCTGTGCCGGCCTGCTTTGCCTTATCGATTGCCACCTGCATGGCAAAAGGCGCTACAACAAGCCCCAAACCGCTGTCACCGTCCACCACAGCCGTACTCAGCGTTTCATGGACGATGCGGATATCCGGTTTTGTATTGATCCTTCCGGCTTCCCAAAGGCGAATATACCCGGAAAGCCTTGCCACACCGTGAGAATCGATGCCGCGAAGGTCTGCAGACAGTAGAACAGTGGTTGCCAGGCTGGCCTGGTCAGGCGTACAACCGATCTTTATAAAAACATCCTGCGTGAATGCATGCAGATGATTGTAGGAAAAAACTTGCTCCATTACAAAAAATTAAGCCTGTGCGGTAGGCCCGCCGAAGTTCATCGGGATGGTCACCGGCTCCTGATCCTGGATGGTACCGTGTGCGGATTCGTATTTCTTTATGTTGTCCACCAGGGCCTTCATCAGGCGTTTGGCGTGCTGTGGAGTAAGTATAATCCTTGATTTTACCCGGGCTTTGGGTATGCCGGGCATTACATTGATAAAATCCACCACAAACTCCGACGGAGAGTGGGTAATAATGGCAAGATTGGCATAAGTACCGTCTGCAATCTCTTCGCTCAGCTCAATATTCAGCTGCTGTTGCTCATTTTGATTTTCCATTATATGTGGTTTGCTGGGTACAAAAATAAAAAACAGCCTCCGCATTTGAAGGCTGTTTTTTTACATGGCAATAGAATCTTATTTGTTGACAACGATTAAAAAGCAGGCCAGTCCCAAAAGAGACTGGCCGGTGACGATACTTCGTACAGTATCAATCAAAATCTAAATCATCGAAGATTTCATATTAAGGCTTATCCCACCAGATGCGCGTTGACAGCTCATCGGGCCCTTGTGCGGCAACTGCCGCTTTATAGTTATCAGTATTCAGGTCTCTTTCTGTGCTGATATAGCATTGCCTCCGCGGTATCTGACCACCAACGTTCACGGCATCCCTGGCCGGCGTCAATACCGGGTAACCGGTTCTGCGCCATTCAGCCCAGGCTTCGTAACCGTTGCCCATAAAGAAGTTGATCCATTTTTGCGTCTGGATAAGCTCCAGCTTCTGCGCCTGCGTTTGCGTGGCAAGCAAAGCTACGCCTGTACCAGCCAGATAAGTGGTAGTATCCGCAGCCGCCACCGTTGTTTTGGCCAGTGTATTCCATTTTTTGATGGAAGCCTTCACCCCTTCATTATACCAGCTGATCATCGTAGCATCCCCACCCGGAATCCAGCCTCTCATCGCCGCTTCGGCCATGGTGAAGCACATCTGGGCATATGTGGTGAACAGTATCGGGAAGTTTTGCGCTGCCGGCGTAGTACCCAGCAGACTGTAATCATCCGTTACATATTGTACGTTCCTTCCATAAGGCAGCCCCCTGTATGTACCGGGGAAGTTCTTCGGGGAACGGGCGAAGATCCGGAGACGGGGATCGCTGATAGACTGCAATTTGTCCACCATCGTATTACTGATCCCGTAGTCATAACGGCTTCTGTAGTTAGTATACCAGGGACTCTCGAAAGCCTGTTGTGCGAGGTAGCTGTAAGTAGCGTCGTCGTCACTGCTTTGCATCAGACCGGCCGCAACGGCTTCCTGGAAAGCAGCCTGCGCGGTAGCGGCATCTTCTGTTTTTACCATCCGTAATGCTACGATGGCACGCAGTGAGTTACCCCATCTCTTCCAGCGTTGCCAGTTCCCGTCAAACAACGGATCATTTGGCATAGCCTGGGTAATCTGTGCCGGTGCTTCTTTCAGCTCTTTCAACAGATCGGCATAGATGGATTTCTGTGGATCGAATTTGGGTTTTACATTATCGGTTCCTTTCAACGACTGCGTATAAGGAATATCTCCCCACCTGTCCGTCATATCCAACATCAGGAACGCGCGCAATATCCGCGTATGGCCGATCTGGTTGGCATTCGGGCTATTATCCGTTACCGCCTTCGTATCCTTGGTGGCCGGGTCCGTATTCATCTGGATGATACGTTGGAGGTCCATCAACGGGCCGATATAGATACCATTATAGCTGTATTCCCGGTTGAAATAACGGGATTCGTTCGTATAAATGAACTCGGACATATGCTGCACGTACAGCAGGCCGCCCGCGCCATTCACAATCCCACCGGAAGTGATCACCGCGCTGCCGAAAAGGAACTTGGTGCTGGGAACACTCGGTGTATTGGGATTGACGTTCATATTCCCGAAATCTTTTTTACAGGAGACGGCTGAAGTGAGTACAATCCCCAGCATCACCGCCGATGTTAAATATATTTTGATGCGTTTCATGTCTTCTTCGGTTTAGCTGTTAGAAATTCACTTTTACATTAAAGCCGATAGATCTTGTTCCGGGCAGCTGACCACCTTCGATCCAGGAGGACTCCAGCTCTGACGGATCGATCCCTTTCACCTTGCTGTGTATCAGCCAGAGGTTCTGACCGATCACGGAAACACTCAAACCTTTGATGGGTGTTCTCTTGAAGATGGCAGGCGGCAATGTGTAACCGATCGCTACTTCACGCAGTTTTACATAAGACGCATCGTAGACCCAGTTTTCCCAGAGGGAGAAGAGATAGGACTCATACAAATCTTTTGTGTCTGCATAAGCTTCGTTCGGCTTGCGGGTAGTAGCATTCAAAGCATCCAGCTTGATGCCGCCACCTGAGGCAACCGGGTCGCGTACCGGCTTGCCTTTATCATTATTGCCTACTGTTTCAAGACCGAGACCGGAACCGGCATTGAACATCTTGGTGATGGATACGAAACGGCCGCCTTTCTGGAAGTCCAGGGAGAAATTCAGGGTCCAGTTCTTGTAAGTCAAACCGGAGGAAACACCGCCTGTCCAGTCAGGTGTTACATACCCCAGTTCCACCTGGTTCTTCATGAGCGGGTATCCGTCGTCATCCACCAGAATCTTGCCGGATGCGGAATCCCGCTGAAAACCGCCACCAAGGATCAATCCGTAAGATTGTCCTCTCTTGGCGTTCAGAGAAACACGTGGTGATCCCACAAATCCGAAAGAAAGGTTGGAACCATCGAGGCTTACCTGCTGGTTGTCAAGATCGCCGTAGAGCGATACTACCTTGTTGCGCATGAAAGCCAGGTTGAAGTCGATATCCCAGGTGAAGTCTTTTGTTCTCACCGGTGTTGCGCCAACCGTGAATTCCCAGCCCTTGTTGGTCATTTCACCCGCGTTGATCAGCTGAGCGGAGTAACCGGAAGAACTTGGAATGGTGATCGGGATGATCTGGTCTATATTCCTGCGGTAGAAATAGTTCACATCCAACCTTGCGCGGTTGTTCAGGAACTGCAATTCTGTACCGATCTCATAGTTGGTAGACAATGCGGGGCGCAGATTATCGTTCGGACGGGTGTCCGGCACGGTCTGACGGGAATAGATAACGTTTCCGCTGCCCACAGGTTTGGTGTAGTTGGTTCCCAATGCAAAGGTCTCAAACACGTTGTAAGGATCCACATCTGTACCCAGTCGTGCTACGGAAGCGCGTATCTTACCGAAGTTCAGGATATCCTTGTTCTGGAACAGTTCGGTGAACACAAATGCACCGGACAAGCTACCGTATATATAAGAGTTATTCTTCTTAGGCAGTGTAGAGGAAATGTCGTTGCGGATAGATCCGTCGAGGAACAACATATTCCGGTAACCGATCGTTGCATAACCATACAGGCTGTTCGTTTGCCTGTTAGAGATAAAGTTGGTAGCAACTTTTTCGTTGAGGGAATTGCTCACGTTATACACGTTTGGAACAATGAAACCTCCGGCGGTAGCAGCTGTTACCAGGTAACGTTTCCGCTTGTTAATCTCGCCAAATACACCGGCTTTGAAGGAGAAATCATTGAATGTTCTGTCGTATTCCAGACTTCCCACATAGCTCACTTCCGTGTTCTTGTCTTCGTTCGTGCTGAAAGAAGGCGGGTTCAGCGTATAGGAAGCTACGCGGCTGTCCGCGTTGGAATTGGAATAGGTAGCACGGCCGATTGCGGAAGCCTTGAAACCATTGAGGAACTTATAAGACAGCGTCATGTTACCATACACCGTCTGGATATAAGTATTCCGGACGTTCTCATATGCTTCCGTATACGGGTTATCCCAATATTTCACGGTCGGGTTGGTAGGACCGGCGATGTTCCAGCTCCGGAAACTACCATCCGCGCGTTTGTAGTATTGCTTCAGCTTTCCTATTTCAAGGTCGCGGTGGAACCATTGGTTGAAGGAGCCGGTGGTTTGGGTGCTATATCCTTCACGAGGCACGTTATAGAGATATTCGTACACGTAGTTGATGTTCGTAGAGAACGTCAATTGCTGTGTAAGATCCACTGCGCCATTATAGCTCAGGAAATTCTTCTGTTGCTTGGAGTTCGGGATCACACCGCTGCGGGTGAGATTGGTAAAGGAGAAGCGGTTGCTGTATCCTTCACCGTTCTTTGAGAAAGATACGGTGGTATTGTTGGCGATACCTGTTTCAAAGAAGTCCCGTACGTTATTCGTTTGTGGTACAAAGGGTTTCAGCTTGCCGAAGTCATCTGTTCCGATCGTTTTATCCCACGCATACCAGGGAGCATATAATGTTCCATCCATACGCGGGCCCCAGCTTTCATCCACTTCGTAGTTGTAATATTTGGCGCCGTTCAGTACCTGCAGTGCGGGGTCGTGACGGGCGGGATCAAAATTAAAAACATTCCACGTCTGTGAGCTACCGCCGCCATATTCATTCTGGTATTTAGGCAGCACGTATACTCTTTCGAAAGTAGTGCTGTGATTCAGTACTACACCGATGCCCGACCCATTGCTTTTCTTAGACGTGATCACCACGGCGCCTTCAGAAGCGCGTTGGCCATACAAAGCCGTAGCGGAAGGGCCTTTCAGCACGGTGAGCGAAGCCACGTCATCAGGGTTAATGGTAGTAGGTGATGTGATCACACCGTCCACCACATAGATGGGGTTACCACCGGTAAGGTTGTTCACACCACGCAAACGGATGGAAGTGGTACCGAATTTGGCACCGGAACCACCGCGCAGCTGCACGCCAGCCACTTTACCTGCGATGGCCGTATTCAGGTCCACCTGCTTCGTTTGTGTGATCTTGTCTGATTTGATCTCCTGTACAGAGTATCCGAGGGATTTTCTCGTTCTGTTCACGCCTAACGCAGTTACAACCACTTCCTGCAGGCTCTTGGAATCGGAAACCAGTGTTACACCCACACTGGATTGGCTTCCGAGCGGAATTTCCTTTGCCTGGAAACCCACGCTTCTTACGATGAGGATCACATTATTTCCAGATACGGAAAGGGAGAAGTTCCCTTGTTGGTCGGCAGTAGTGCCCGAAGTAGTGCCTTTGATCTGGATAGTGGCGAAGGCGATTGGAGACCCATCGTCTCCCGTCACTTTACCTGTCACCCGGCGTTGTTGTGCAAATGCCAGACTGACGCTCACCATAAGCATGATGAAAAACAGCAAAGCTTGTTTCATAAAAAAGATTCAGATTTTGGATGATGAACTTTAAATTCTAAAAATTGGCGGAATGATGATTTAGTTTTGTTGTCAGGTCATATTGGATGTAGATTTTGATTTAGAAGTTGAATTTTATGTACACTGTACAGCACATAGTCAGATCAAAATTTCTCCGGATTACGATTGATCTCCGGGTAAAAATTTTTTACCTCTTTTACTACATAAACTACCAGTTACATAGGTTACTGAATACACTGCATTATAAAAATTTACTGACCTGGTTCATCATGGGTAAGAGAATAGCGATTTTACCTCTGATTTTGGATGATGCGTGTAATTTAAGATTTTTTTTACTTCACAAAAATTTGTCCGTTAAATTTCTGTTAAAACAGATACTTGACAATTTCATAATGGAATGAATTTCAACTAGATAACTTCAAATGGGTGTCCGAAAAAATTTTTGTTAATAAAGTTATCTAGTTAATTTCTACCCAATCCCACGCTTGCCAGCCCTTTAAACAGGTACTTATACAGAGGCTCAAATACATTAAACTTATCATGAAATCAATACATCCATTGCAGCTGTAACTGTATTATATTCTTCTTGTTCCCCTGAATAGCCTCCCATCCGGAGCCTATCCCTTCCCGGCCGGGCGAAATGGTGAATTGCCAGCGGCACCACAGGGTCAGGGAGCGAAAGAACTGGTATTGTACCTGAACCTGTGTTGACCAGCCCTTCCCCGCGTATCGCGCCAATGTATTGTCTCCCGGAAACCCCTCGCCCGACAAATAAAAAACATCCCCCTCCGCCACCTCGAACCTCGTATACCCCGCCACAATCCGCCACTGTCGCCACTTCGCCCGCCACTGCTGCTGCGCCAGCCAGGCCTCCCGGCCACCCTGCTCCGCGAACTGCATCCGACACCTCCAGCTGACGGCTCCGGAAAGCGGTAATGTTAACTGGCAACGCAGCTGTTGCCGCTTCTCAGCAACAGGGTACCGCTCCGGAGCAGGATATACTGAAACATCCTGCGGCTTACTTTCCGTATGATACCGCAGATGCAACTCAGTGGCCTTATCCGGTTGCCAGGTGAGCGCCAGCAGCAGGTCATGGCCGCCGGAAGGCGCACTCACCCGGTACTTCAGCCAGGGGAAGCGGAACACGTCCGCGTAAGCGGATAGCTGCCAGCGCGATCCCCACCGGAGGTACAATGCGGTATACATTCCGGATTCATTGCCCGGAGTGCTGCGTTCTCCAAAAGCATTACCGTACAATGCCTGATAGGCGGCATCCTGCCGGCGATACACCAATGCAACATCCGCCCCCTCGGCCAGAGATGCCAACACACCTTGCACCAGCGCTATTTTTCCTTGCTGGTCTACAGCCGTTTCTCCAAAGAAATGAAAGTTGCGCCATCCCCAGGCATGATCAACGCTGGCATTGAAAAGCCGATCGCCTTCCCAGGCATATCTTTGATATAGGGCGGTTCCTTTCTGCAACGATCCCGAAAACCGGTGCCCGATCATATTGAGGGCAATATGCCCGGCAGTGAACCGTTGTTTCAGAACGGCTCCTGCGGAGTATTGCAGGATGTTGTGGCGCAGGGCCAGCTCCGCCGCTGTCCGGTGATACCCTGTGGTAACAAGCGATCCCTGCTCCAGGCTATCTGTTCCTTTTGCGGGCGCACGTGCATCCAGCGCGCGGCAGGAAACGAATGCCGTCAGCGCCGTTCGCCCCCTCACCCCGGTAACCCCTGCTCCCCGGTAAAAATAAAATTCCCCTGCGGAGGCATACGGCTTCAACACATCCCCCTCCCGCTTCACCTGCATCACCGCACCTCCTTTCCCGAACGCCAGCCCATGCCACTGAATGAGCCCCTGTCCCATATTCACGGTATAATCTCCAAGCGCAAGCGTTCTGATCCTTCCACGGAATTGCAGGAACAAATGCATGGCATAGTGATCAAATCCTTTTTCCCCTGCATCCTTTCCCATCACCAGCCCCCAGCTGGCATAACGTCCGAACCGGTAGCGATACCGGAGCAGGGTTTTATCCGGACTTCCATTATAATGCACCCTTCCGCTATCATCCGTCAAATAACCTTTTGCCGTTTCCATGGGGCGAGACATGCGCAATAGCAGCGTATGGTGACCTTTGCGGAGATAGTCTTTCCAGGTATAATATGGCTCCAGCGCGTTTCCTGCGTCTACAAAGGGCAGCAGCGACCGGATAAGCGGCAGATCAAACCCCGGAACCGCCTGCAGTTCATAAATGCTGATCAAAGCCCCCAGCGTTCGCCGGTAAGCCAGCAATTGTGCGATACGCAGCGGATCTAACAGGCCGAGGGATTGAAGAGAGGCAGCATCCGCTGTGTTCAGGTTTAGTTTCCTGCGGGTAAAGATTTCCAGCTGCTGGAACGACTCGTCATTCTCCAGCGCAGGCTGGTCTTGTTCAGACATCTGCTCCAGCTGCGCAGCCTGCTCTGCCGGTACTTCTTCCTGTGCATATAGGCTATACGGAAACAGCAACAGAAGAACATAGCTTACTCTCTGCCCCATACCACTGCAATACCGGGAGTGATCCCGAGGTTCAAATGGTAACTACCGGAAACACCTATACGTATATCGCCCGTCCTGAAACCCAGGCCGGCAAATTGACATACGGGTTGTGATGCGAAGCCGCCCTGCAGCCAGCAATCCTTCAAAGGCCGGTAAAGTCCGCTGACCTGAATGGATACCGGTTTTCCCTCTTCTTTCACCCAGACAGCATCCACCAGGAATTGCGGCGAGAGGGAATAATGCAGGCCTGCGCTGTAACATAAAGGAGGTCGTCCATTTCCGCTGCCGGCGGGATTGAAGATGTGCACCCTCACCCCGAAACGCCCTGTCAACCGCCACGAAACCCCGGCCTCACCGATCATCGCGCGCCGGCTGAAACCCTGCGCCCGCGCGCTTTGGTGATCCAGGTAAACAGCAGCTCTAAGGCGATCGCCTAACGGTAACGAATATCCCAAACCAATAAGCTGCTCCCGAAAGACCCGGTAACCGGTCTGCCAGTATTTTACGCCTAAGACGCCCTTTGAAAACGGTATGCCCGCACCGAGTGCGAAAACACTCAGCTCCCGGAGCATAAAACGCCGTTCAGTGTAAATGCCTGCCGCCGGATGCTTCAGGTCTGCCATAAGCGCCGGATGGGTAAAAGCAGAGAAAACACCCGAAATACCTTCTGCCAGCGGGAAACGGGGAAACTGCGCGGATAACGATTGTGCACACAGGCAACAAACAATTAAGAACATGTACTTCATATTGTGGTGAACAAACAACGGTGCGAAATTATCCGGCATTCATATCCGCACCAAAAAAAATATCTCCGGATTATGAACATCTGATCATGTAATCCGGAGATATCACTTATAAAAAATGTCTTAGAACAATCCGTACAATTCGGAATCCACCCGCGAAATAATTTCGCCCAGATCCTCTTCCCTGTCCGGGAATTTATTCTTGTCCACATCAATGATGAGCAGGGGCCCGTCCTTGTATTTTTCGATCCAGGAATTATAGAATTCGTTTAGCCGTTTGAGATAGTCCAAACGAATATTTTCTTCGTACTCTCTTCCCCGTTTCTGTATCTGCGCCACGAGCGTAGGCACGGAAGCCTGCAGGTAGATCAACAGGTCCGGTGGCTTTACCATGGATTTGAGGGTTTCGAAGAAGTTGAAATAATTATCGAAATCCCGCTTGGTCATCAATCCCATTTCGTACAGGTTGGGTGCGAAGATGTGCGCGTCTTCGTAGATGGTACGGTCCTGTATCACGGTTTCCTTCCCGTTCTGGATATCTACGAGCTGCTTGAGGCGACTGTGCAGGAAGTAGATCTGCAGGTTGAAGGACCAGCGGGGCATGTCGTCATAGAAATCGCTCAGGTAAGGATTGTGTTCCACATCCTCGAATTCGGCCGTCCATTTGTAATGTTTGGCCAGCATGGCCGTAAGCGTAGTTTTTCCTGCGCCAATATTGCCGGCTATTGCAACGTGCCTGATCTTATTTTTTGCCATGCAAGAGGGGATAATGTAACAAGATAAGAAAATCAATAAAAATTAATACCCATCAGTTTACGGGCTTCCTGCAAAGTCTGTGCCGCAGTTTCCCGCGCTTTTTCCGCACCCGTCCGCATAATCCGGTTCAGGTAAGCCTGATCGTTCCGGATACTTTCCGCATTCTCCCGGATAGGGGCGATGAATGCCACCATATCCTCGGCCAGCTGCTTTTTCATATCGCCGTACCGTATACTGCAACCATTATAAGCATCTTCAAAGGCCTGCACGGTATCCGGTGTAGACACCAGCCGCATGAGCGTAAAAAGATTCTGGATATAATCAGGTTTCGGCGTGTTGGGTTCCTGTGGACCACTGTCTGTTTTGGCTTTTCTGACCTTGTTCCGGATGGCATCATCGGAATCGTTCAGGTAAAGGGTGGCGTTTTCGTTTTCGCTCTTACTCATCTTCCCGTTCCCGTCCAGGCTCATGATCCGCACCAGTTCGCTACCGTAGTTAAAAGCGACCGGCTCAGGGAAAAGATACCCGTAGCGGTTATTAAAACGCTGCGCGAAGTTGCGGCTCATTTCCAGGTGTTGCTCCTGATCCTTGCCCACAGGCACTTTCACGGCCCGCTGTATCAGAATGTCCGCAGACATCAGCACAGGATAGGTCAACAGGCCGGCATTCACGTTATCGGGGTTCTGACGCACTTTGTCTTTGAACGTAGGCACTTTCTCCAGCTCTCCTTTGTAAGCCATCATGTTAAGCAGAAGATACAGCTCCGCGATCTCCGGAATATCGCTCTGTACATAGAGGGTCACCTTTTCCGGGTCCAGGCCGGAAGCGATGTTCTCCGCCAATACCCGGTACACATTCCCGCGAAGATCTTTCGGATCGGGGTGCGTGGTAAGAGAATGCCAGTCTGCCACAAAGAAGTAGCAGTTATATTCTTCCTGCATCCGGATGTAATTGCGGATGGCACCAAAATAATTACCAAGATGTAAAATACCGGTAGAGCGGATGCCGCTCACTACAATTTCTTTTTCCTTAGCCATATCGGGGCGCAATTTAAGAAATTTAAGTTTGGGGACACGGTATTTCAACCACCGGAATCCTTCCTTTTATCCCTAATTTTGCCTGTCAGTCACAATTATCATCCATATGGATACAATTTATTAGCTTTAATTCGTTAATTTGAACTCATGGAAGTGAACGATGCATTGATCCGGCAGCTGGAAACCCTGTCCAGACTGGAATTCAACGACGATGAGCGGGAAGGCATCCGGCAGGATCTGCAGCGGATGATCACCTTTGTAGAAAAGTTGGGAGAACTGGATACCACCCATGTGAAACCATTGCTGCATATGACCAAAGATGCCAACGTACTGCGGAATGATGAAGCGCTCCCCGGAATCAGCCGGGAAGAAGGATTACAGAATGCTCCTGCCCATACCGCAACTTATTTCAGTGTCCCTAAAGTAATCAAGAAATAATTATGTCTCAGTCTGTTATCCACCTGGACTCTATCCGTAAAAGCTATTTCATCGGCAAAAACGAACTGCCGGTGCTGAAAGGTGTTACCCTGGATATCCACCGGAATGAATATGTAGCCCTTATGGGCCCTTCCGGCTCGGGGAAATCCACCCTGATGAACATCCTCGGCTGCCTCGATACGCCTACCAGCGGCAAATATGTGCTGAGTGGGCATGACGTGAGCAGGATGGCAGACAATGAGCTGGCCCGTATCCGGAACCAGGAGATCGGTTTCGTATTCCAGCAGTTCAACCTCATGCCCCGCCTTTCCGCACTGGAAAATGTGGCCGTTCCCCTCATTTACGGCGGTATCGGCAAAAAAGAACGGGAAGAAAAGGCAATGGCAATGCTGGAAAAGGTAGGACTGGGAGACCGGTACAAACACAGACCCAACGAGCTTTCCGGTGGCCAGTGCCAGCGTGTGGCCATTGCCCGCGCCCTGGTGAACGATCCGTCCCTCATCCTGGCCGATGAGCCGACAGGTAACCTTGATACCAAAACCTCCATTGAGATCATGGATATCTTCGGCAATATCCACGCCTCCGGGAACACCGTTGTACTCGTGACACACGAAGAAGATATCGCGGATCATGCCAAACGTATTATCCGCCTGCGTGACGGCCTGATCGAATCCGATCGTAAGAACGAAAAAGCCGGTGTGCTGACGCACTAAGCATATTGATACTGACTCTTGAGAAAGGTAACAGTCGTACTGTTACCTTTTTTCTTTTATTTACCTTCGTAAAAACCTGCATTATGGCACTCAAGATATATACCAGGACCGGCGATAAAGGCAAAACGTCCCTCATTGGCGGCACCAAGGTATCCAAAAATCATCTCCGGATCGAAACTTACGGCACGGTAGACGAACTGAACTCCTGGCTGGGGCTTGTGAACGACCAGATAACGGTGCCGGAGGTGAGAACGCTGATCAGGGAGATACAGGACCGGCTTTTCACCGTGGGTGCATCGCTGGCTACTGACCCGGACAAAGACAGTAAAATGAAGATCCCCGATCTCCGCTCCGCTGATATCAAATTGCTGGAAGACAAGATTGACGCCATGAACGAAGTACTGCCGGAAATGAAACATTTCATCCTTCCCGGCGGACATCCACTGGTATCGCAATGCCACATCGCCCGCTGCGTGTGTCGCCGCGCGGAGCGGCTGTGCGTGGGCATGCAGGAGCAGGAGATGTTCGTAGAGCCGTTGGTGTTACAATACCTGAACCGCCTCAGTGATTATTTATTCGTATTGGCAAGATACACAGCACATCAGCTGCAGGTGGAGGAAATCCCCTGGAAACCGCGTATGTAGGCGTAGAACGCCGCGGTTCCCTGATATTCGCGGAAAATTGTAGGTTTGCACAAAATTTTTCATCATTTCATGGATCTGATCAAGGAATTAAGATGGCGGGGCATGGTGCAGGATATCAAGCCGGGCACGGAAGAACAGCTGCAAAAGGAAATGACCACCGGTTATGTGGGTTTTGACCCTACGGCGGACTCCCTGCATGTAGGGAATCTTGTACCCATCATGCTGCTGGTGCATCTGCAAAAGGCAGGGCATAAGCCCCTGGCCCTTGTGGGCGGCGCTACGGGCATGGTTGGCGATCCGTCGTTCAAAGCGGAAGAACGGAAAATGCTGGATGAAGAAACGCTGCTGCATAACCAGCGCTGCATCAAGGTACAGCTGGAGCGGTTCCTGGATTTTGATCCCGCAAAGCCGAATGCAGCGGAAATGGTGAACAATTACGACTGGTTCAAAGGGATCAGCTTTTTGAATTTCATACGGGATGTAGGAAAGCACATCACCGTGAATTATATGATGGCCAAGGATTCTGTGAAGAAAAGACTGGAAGGTGATAGTGGCATCTCCTTCACGGAGTTTTCCTACCAGATGATACAGGGATACGATTTCTATCATCTTTATCATCACAAGCAGTGCAAACTGCAGATGGGCGGCTCGGACCAATGGGGGAATATTGTGACCGGCACGGAGCTGGTGCGCAGAATGAGCGGCGGCGAGGCTTTCGCTTTCACCTGTCCGCTTATCAAAAAAGCAGACGGCACCAAATTCGGTAAATCCGAGAAGGGCAACATCTGGCTGGATCCTAAAAAGACCACCCCCTACGAATTCTATCAATTCTGGCTGAACGCGAGCGATGAAGACGCCGAAAGTTATACCCGCATCTTCACCTTCCTCGATGAAACCACCATTGACGCCCTCATCACAGAACATCGTCAGGATCCGGGCAGGCGCGTGTTGCAGAAAAAGCTGGCGCAGGAAGTCACCACTTTCATTCACGGCGCGGAAGAATACGAATTTGCGATCAAGACTTCCCAGATCCTCTTCGGCAACGCCTCCATCGATGTGCTGCGGTCGCTTTCCGAAGATCAGCTCCTGAAAGTTATGGCCGGGGTACCACAGTTTGAAGTAGCGGAAACAGAGCTCTCCGCAGGCAAAGACGTGGTCAGCTTCCTCGCGGATACCGGTGTTTTCCCCAGTAAGGGTGAGGCCCGCAAAACCATACAGGGCGGCGGCGTAAGCATGAACGGCGCTAAAATCACCAGCATAGACCAGAAGGTAGATCAGGCCGCATTGATCATTGGTAAGAATATCCTCTTCCAGAAAGGGAAGAAAAATTATATCCTCGTGAAGGTGGTGTAACACCCTCTTTCATTTCCATACAACGGCGCAGCTGCAGGCTTTCGATCCTCAGGCTGCGCCGTTCTTTATTTCCTGCTCCACCGGAAACCCTTTTTTCAGCCATCCTGTAATGCCGCAGGGCATCACGAACACTTGCTCAAAACCCATATTCCTGGCTCTTTTTGCGGCATAAGGACCGGCCCCGCATAAGGGATCGGAACAATAGAACACCAGTGTGGCCTGTTTGTCGTTCGGCAGATCGCCGGCGGAATAGTCCCCGGGATCCAGATGGATGGCGCCTGGCAGGTGGTGCTTCATATAGCTGCGGGTGCTGTTATTGTCGAATGTGTGGAAGTTCGGGCGGCCGAGGAGATGGTACACCTCTTCCGGCGTGATTTCCGGAAGACCGAACAGGCGGGTGGTGGTGATCTTCATTTGCATCTTTTTAGTACAAATGTGCGGGCGGAGTGTGACAAGGGTATGTCAGGAGGAATAATATCCGTTCACCTTTTTATGCAGGTTTTAACTCTTTCATGTAAGGATTGAAAAATAAATTAAAAATTTGGTCGTCCAGTTTGTAACCCGTAACTTTACACAATACAAGCAATAAGGCGGCCCTAAAAGTACAAGCGTATGATAAAAGGGTTCAGAAGCAAGCCGCTGAAATTACTTTGGCAAGACAATGACAGCAGTAAACTCCCTGCAGAATCACTCAACAAGATCAGGCATATGTTGGCTGTATTGGACCAGGTCAATAAAGTACCTGAAGATCTTGCAGTATTCATGGGATGGAAACTCCATCCATTAAAAGGGATGCTGAATGGCTACTGGAGCCTGACGGTCTCCGGCAACCGGAGGATCGTATTCCGGTTCGAGAATGGCCATGTATTTGATGTTAACTACGTTGATTATCATTAAATTTTTTATATAAACCCACACCACATGAGGCGCAAAATGACCCTCACACATCCCGGTCTGATATTCCGTGATGACGTGATCAAAGAGCATGGATTAACCGTTACAGAAGCAGCAGCACTGCTGAAAGTAACGCGCCCGGCACTATCCAATGTCCTGAACGGGCATGCCGATATTTCCCC
The DNA here is from genome assembly GCA_017849435.1 of Chitinophaga niabensis. GTDB lineage: Bacteria > Bacteroidota > Bacteroidia > Chitinophagales > Chitinophagaceae > Chitinophaga > Chitinophaga niabensis_A. The sequence continues at coordinate 589,894 of JAFIGY010000009.1, read as the reverse complement.
CGAAATGAGCCTCCGGATCAGTAAGGTTTTCGGCGGATCCGCCGAAATATGGATGAACCTCCAGATAGCTTATGATCTTGAACAACTAAGGCCGAAGGTGGAAAAATTAAACCTTCAGCATTATAAAGCACAGGCTTAGGCATCCAATAACAAGAGGCGGTTTCCGATCAGAAAACCGCCTCTCGCATCAGCAGAACATCATCAGTTCAAACCGTATTTGTACTTGTACCGTTCGTACAACTGTTTGTGTTTATCCTCCAGGCTCACTTCACGCCCTTGTATGTAAGCGCGGGTGATCACGCTGGATTTCATATCCAGGATATCCCCGGTGCTCACCACAATGTTGGCATCCTTCCCTACTTCCAGTGAACCGGTCTTGTCCCCGACCCCCAGTATTTTAGCTGCATTCAGGGTAATGGCGCTTAACGCTTCTTCCTTTCCAAGACCATAAGCCGCAGCAGTTCCAGCATTAAAGGGCACATTACGCTGCTGCCAGAAACCATCGTTGCTGATACAGAAGAGGATGCCCGCTTTCTGCAGCTGTGCCGCAGTTTTATAGGGTTGATCCACATCATCATCCTGCATAACGGGAAGGCTGTGCGGCTGGTTAAGGATCACGGGAATGTTCTGTTGTTTCAGTACATCCGTGATCAGCCAGGCATCCGTTCCGCCTACGATCACGACGTCGAAATTGAATTCTTTCGCAATGTCTGTGGCTACTACCAGCTCTTTCACCAGATCGCAGTGAATGAACAGTTTCTGACTGCGATCGAACAGCCCTTTTATCGCCTCGTACTTCAGGTTAGTGGCAGTATGCTTGGTTTCCTGCAGGTATCCTTTGGCTTCCCGGAAAAACGTTCTCACACCTTCGATCTGTGCCATGGCGACTTTTACAGCATCCGTAGCCGGACCGGCGGACGGCGCTCCAAAGGGATTACCACGGGGCATCAGGCGGGGCATATAGAAATGAATTCCGTTATCTGCTTTGTAAGCGGCATCTTCCCAGTTCCAGGCATCCAGCTGCACTACGGAAGAGCTGCCGCTCAGGAGGCCGCCCTGCGGCACCACCTGTGCCAGCAGTATCCCATTGGTGCGCAAAGTGCCGATCACTTTGGAATCTGTATTGTAAGAAATGATGGAACGTACGGAAGGATTGATCTCCCCTACTTCCGAATAATCGTTCGTAGCGCGAACGCTTTCCACTTCTGTAAGACCGAGATCACTGTCAGGCGCAATGAGGCCGGGATAGACATGCTGCCCCTGAACATCAAATACCTTTACATCATCCGCCGGGATGGCGACGTTATTTCCAACGGCAATGATCTTCCCGTTGTTGAAACCGATAGTGCCATTGCTGATCACCTGACCATTTCCCACGTGAATGGTGGCGTTCTTCAGGTAGATCAGGCCCTTCTGCGGCTTGGCAGGATATACTGTTTCCTGCGCATGCAGCTGCGTGGCACAGGCGGTCAATCCAAGTATATAGCTGAATATTCTTTTCATTTGAACGTGATTTACAGGTTACTTTATTTCCTGGCGGGCATCTTCCAGCACGGAATGCTGGTGGCCACCCTGCAGGTCTTCACAGTGATAGATCTCTTCACGGCTGGGAACCGGTCTTTGCGTGGGCATTCCTCTCTTTTTCTCACCCAGCATCTTCCCGATCAGGCGATTGCGTTCTGATGCAATACGCGCGCGCAGCTCCAGATCTTTTTCCCGGTCAAAATACACGATACCGTCCACGATCGTTTTCTCCGCTTTTGCGTAGATGCTCAGCGGGTTATCACTCCAGAGCACGAGGTCTGCATCCTTACCGGCTTTGATACTGCCGATGCGGTCAGACACATGCAGGAGCTTTGCGGGATTGAGGGTCACCATTTTCAATGCATCCTCTTCCGCCATACCGCCGTATTTCACGCTCTTGGCTGCCTCCTGATTCAAACGGCGGGCCATTTCAGCATCATCGGAATTGATGGCTACGGTAAGGCCTACACGCTGCATGATAGTGGCGTTCTGCGGAATGGCATCCTGCACCTCCATCTTGTATGCCCACCAGTCGGCGAAGGTAGACGCCCCCGCCCCATGGGCCTTCATTTTATCCGCTACTTTATAGCCCTCCAGGATGTGCGTAAAGGTGTTGATCCTGAAATCAAAGCGTTCCGCCACTTTCATCAACATGTTGATCTCGCTCTGTACGTAAGAGTGACAGGTGATGAAACGTTTTTTGTTCATGATTTCTACGAGCGCATCCAGCTCCAGGTCGCGGCGCTTACCCGGACCGGCCTTTTCATAATCTTTCGCCCGTGTGAATGCATCCACCAGTACCTGCTCCACGCCCATACGGGTTTGCGGGAAGCGTATACGCTGCCGGTCGCCCCAGTTGGATTGTTTCACGTTCTCACCCAAAGCGAATTTGATAAAACCATCCCAGTTCCTGAATTTCATATCTTCCGCATTAACGCCCCAGCCCAGCTTGATCAGCTGGCTTTGACCGCCGATCGTGTTGGCTGAACCGTGGAGGAGATGGGATGATGTAACCCCGCCACTCAGCTGGCGGTAAATATTCACATCATCAGGATTCACTACATCGCCTATACGAACTTCAGAAGTAACAGATTGTGTGCCTTCATTCACACCACGGGAAATGGCGATATGCGAGTGCTCATCCAGAATCCCCGGCGTGAGATGTTTGCCGGTACCATCCACTACGCGGGCGTTTCCGGCAGCAAGTCCTTTCCCGATCTGCATGATCTTCCCGTTGCGGATCAGTACATCCGTTCCTTCCAGTTTGCCTTCTTTCTCGTTCGTCCACACTGTAGCGTTGCGGATCAGGATATCTTCCTGTTTCGGCATGGTTTCAAATCCATATCCTGAAAGCGGATAGTAGAGTTTGCCCAGCTGCAGCGGTTCTTTCTTCTTTGCGGAATCAACTTTCGGCGTGAAAGCTTTGGTGAGTGAGGCCGTCCAGTTACCATAATTCCCTTTCTCGTCCACACCGGAGCCGCTCCATTTGTTGTCCGAGCCGATCACGCCGCTGAGGCGGAGTTGTTGTTTTCCGTCTTTGGTCAGGGGAACAGAAAGTTTGATCAATTTTCCGTCCACTTCTATTTTACCGGCCACGGTATCTTTCCCGAGGTAAGACAGGGAAGGCGCAGCGGACGTACCTTTGATCTCTACCGGATAGGTAGCGCCCTTTAACTGCAGGGCATACGTACCGCGAATATCATTCCACCCTTCTTCCTTCAGCACATATTTATTGCCCTGCACCCAGTTCTGGAGGAGAGTGGTGTTCTCCTGGAAAACGGGGCCGGATGTGATGAGGAAGTTGGCGAGTTTGCCGGCGTCCAGGCTGCCTATTTTGTCGTACGACTTAATCAGTGTAGCCGGAGTTTTGGTGAGAGCTTCCAGAGCCCGCTGCTCCGTCAGTCCATATTCAATCGCCTTGCGCACGTTGGCCAGGAAGGATTTTACATCCCGGAGGTCCGCCGTTGTGAGGGCGAAAGTGATATTGGCTTTTTCGAAGGCGCCTGGCTCCGAGGGGGCCAGTTCCCAGTTCTGCATATCGGCGAGCGCTACAAAGCGTGCGTCGTTCGGATCTTCCACATCCATTGCCTGCGGAAAGTTCAACGGGAGGATAAATGCTGCTTTTGTGGCCACCATTTCAGGAATGCGCTGGTATTCATTACCACCGCCCTTGATGATGTACTGCACCCCGAACTCATCCCCGATCTTATCCGCCCGCACAGCATTCCATTTATCATTCGCGTCAAAAATCTGCACCAGCGGCTGATTGTCATTCCATGCCTGAAGGCTCAGGTTAATGCCTTCGGCAGCCGGTTTCGTTTTATACCACTGGGCATCCAGGTATTGCTGGCGAAGCAGGGCGATCACACCCATGAGAGAACTGGGATAATCCTGGGTGGAGGAGCCTTTATCAAAAGAATAGTTGGCCGATACTTTTTCGGTGATGATTGTTTTATTTTCTTTTTCCGAAGCAAGGCTTACCAGCGCACCCGTTCCGCGGGCGATGCCATCGTTCTGGTGAGTCAGCACAATGCCAAAGCCTTGTTCACGAAGACCTTTCGCTTTTGCTTCATCCGCATTGTAGAGTTGCGCGGCATTTACCTCGCTTTTGACAGCCTGATTCCATCCATACGCTCCTTTTGTAGCAGAGATGAACTGCGGCCCGGTACCGCCACCGAAGCCACCGAACGTCCGGCGCTGAATGGCAGGCATGCCATAATCGCTGTAAATATCCACGAAGGAAGGATAGATGTACTTCCCTTTACAATCGATCACTACAGCATCTTTGGGGACAGCTGCTGAAGCTCCTGCTGCAACGATCTTTCCGTTGCGGATCACCAGTGTGGCATCCTGCAGAGTAGTTTGAGCGTCTTTTACGATAGTAGCGTGGGTAAACGCATAGCAGGCCTCCTTCGGCTCTGCCACCCCATTCACGGGATAGGTTTCCTGGGCAACGGCTGTAAAGCCGGCCAACATGCACCCGATAACTCCGTATACGGCTTTGTACCGTAAACGCGTTATCCTGGAGAGACAGCGGTACTTGCTCTCGTTAACCGGCAAAACTCCGGCAGGTAACGGATTTGATTTCATGTTTGGTTTTTTTAAGCATTAGATGATGGCTGATAAGGATATTGCCGGCAAACAGGTTTAGCATCAGAATATGCCGGTATTACAGCAACAAGTGTTAAATTTAGTAAATCATTGATCGCATCAGGTACTATTTTAGTATAAATTTTATAAGCGGTATAAATGACCATTGCTGCAAAAACACTTTAATCTGACTGTTATGAAAATGAGGACCCGGTTCTTATACGGATGGATATGCCCAATCGCACTGACGCTCATGACATTGACCACAACGGCACAGGAACAGCCCGCTGTTGTGAAGAAAGAAAAATGGGGCGCTTCCAAAAAAGCGGATAAGATGAGCGACAAGCTGGGACGACAGCTGGGACTTACCCGTGAGCAAAATAAACAGATCTTTTCCATCAATGAAGATATCGCCCGCCGCCGCGATGTCGCGAGACGGGACAGCAGCCTCACTGCACGCCAGCGGATGCATCTCATACAGAACCTTGACACCGAGCGCAGCCATCGTTTCAAAAATGTGTTGACCCCTGCGCAGTTCAAAAAGTGGAACGACTGGCAAATGCAGAAGAAAGAACATCTGGAAGCTAAAATGGATCGCAAGCAGGCGCGTAAACAGGCCCGCAAAGCCCGTCACGATGGATAACGCCGCGAAGCAGGCTATGCTGCTTTTTCACGAAGCCGTGGCAGCCGTGCAGCCATCCCGGTTCATGAACGAGCAGATGGCATGGGTTAACGGGGAACTGGTGATCGGCGGACGTGTCGCCGGATTCATACCCGGCACCTCCCGCATTTACGTTATTGGCGCAGGGAAAGCTTCTGCTGACATGGCCCTCGGCGCCGAAAAAATACTGGGTGAACAGCTTACTGCGGGATTCGTTATCACTTCCCGCAATAGTACCGCAGCATTACAGAAAATACAACAGATTACAGCCGGGCATCCTGTGCCGGATGCGAACAGCCTGCTGGCATCCGCCACACTACTGGAAATGGCAAAAGGAGTGCGGGAAGAAGATATTGTGATCTTCCTCCTGTCCGGCGGCGCTTCTGCCCTGATGGCCGATGTTCCAGCCGGTTCTACGTTAGAGGAGGTGCAACGGCTTTTTGAGAAGCTGCTGAAAAGCGGCGCCGATATCCGCGAAATGAATACCGTGCGCAAACATCTTTCCGGCATCAAAGGCGGACAGCTGGCTGCGGCATTTTTCCCGGCCGCTTTGTACACCATCATCCTGTCCGATGTTCCCGGCAACGATCCGGCGGTGATCGGCTCCGGGCCTACGGTGGCGGACGCCTCTACTTTTGCGGACGCATGGGCCGTCCTTGAAAAATACACACTCCTCCCACAGTTGCCGGAAGGTTTGTTACATCACCTGGAGCAGGGTTTGGCGGGAGCGATCCCTGAAACCCCTAAACCCAACGCCCCCTCCCTCCGCAACACGCACTACACCCTCGCAGCCAACAATCAGACAGCCCTGGAAGCCGCGAGAACAAAAGCGGAATCACTTGGCTATCATACGCAGATACTAACGAACACCGCCATCGGGGAAGCCCGCGAACTCGGGCAATCCCTTGCCCGCCGCGCATTGGGCTGGTCCGGCCCTTATCCTGCCTGCCTGTTATCGGGCGGAGAAACCACCGTAACGGTGAGGGGCGCGGGGTTGGGGGGACGAAACCAGGAACTCGCCCTCGCCGCGGGGATACTGCTGAAAGATGCGCCACACATCACTTTGCTGGCTGCGGGAACGGATGGGATTGACGGACCTACAGATGCCGCGGGAGCTTTCGTGAACGCGGAGGTTATGCGAAAAGGCCCGGATCCGCTGCCATTCCTGGAGAATAATGATGCCTATCATTTCTTTGAGAAAGCAGGCGCACTGATCAAAACCGGCCCTACACATACGAATGTGATGGATGTTATTATTGTGTTAATCGAAAAGCCCACTATTTTTTTCAATCGATTGGATATTTACCGCTCATAATTTGCATATCCCGCTTTAGATTCTATTTTTGAGAAACTAAAAAACAGTCTTGAGTATGTTGAGAATGGAACAGACCTGGCGCTGGTTCGGTCCCAAAGACCCGGTAAGCCTGGCAGACATCCGGCAGGCGGGCGCTACGGGGATCGTTACTGCATTACATCATATCCCCAACGGTGTTATCTGGACGAAAGAAGAGATTCTGAAGCGTAAACAGGAAATTGAAGCCGCCGGCCTTACCTGGTCCGTGGTGGAAAGCGTGCCGGTGCATGAGGATATCAAAACACAAACCGGCCGCTTCAAGGAATATATCAAAAATTACCAGCAAAGTCTCCGTAACCTCGCCGCCTGCGGCGTTTACACGGTCACGTATAATTTTATGCCGGTGCTGGACTGGACCCGCACGGACCTCGCCTATACCGTGGAAGATGGTTCCAAAGCGCTGCGGTTCGATAAAGCACAGTTCATGGCCTTTGATCTTTTTATGTTACAAAGGCCCGGTGCGGAAAATGATTATCCCGAGGCCGAGATATCCCGCGCCAAAGAGCAGTTCGACAGTATGACGGATGAGGAGAAAGCCCTTCTCCAACGCAATATCATCGCAGGTTTGCCAGGATCCGAGGAAAGTTTCACGCTGGATCAGTTCCAGGCTGCGCTCGATAAGTATAAGGACGTGGATGCCATCAAGCTGAAGCTGCATCTGTTCTATTTCCTGCAGCAGATCGTACCTGTAGCCGAGGAAACAGGCATTAAACTGGCCATCCACCCGGATGATCCTCCGTTCCCGATCCTGGGCCTTCCCCGCGTGGTGAGCACAGAGCAGGACGCCAAAGAACTCCTTGCCACGGCGCCTTCCCCGGCTAACGGCCTTTGCTTCTGCACCGGCTCATATGGTGTGCGGGAAGACAATGACCTGCCGGGCATGGTGGAACGTCTCGGAGACCACATCCACTTCATCCACCTCCGCGCCACCAAACGGGATGCACAGGGGAATTTCTACGAAGCCAACCACCTGGAAGGCGATGTGGACATGTACGGCGTAGTGAAGAACATCCTAACTGTAATGAATAAACGAAATATCTCTATCCCGATGCGCCCGGATCACGGGCATCAGATGCTGGACGACCTTCATAAGAAGACCAACCCGGGGTATAGTGCCATCGGGCGGTTGCGAGGGCTCGCGGAGTTGAGGGGGCTCGAGATGGGTATTGCAGGCGGAATGAAATAACTGATAATTAAATAAGCCCGGCGCAAAAGTGCCGGGCTTCGTTTAACACACACTACGAAAACAACAAATCCTATCTCCAGAACTCGTTGCCATTCAATTGTAATAAGGCCAGACTTGATATCGATAACTGATATTGATATTGAATTTTAGATAACTGCGCTTCCAGCAGGGACGTCTGCGCGTTCTGCATATCCAAATAAGTGATCACCCCGTTCTTATATCGGCTCTGCGCAAGCTGCAGTGCGCGCTCCGCCTGTTGCAGCAGTACTTCCGCCGTTTGCAGCCTTTCCCGGCTCGCGGCAACGTCTGACTGCTGTTGCGTTACTTCCTTCCGGATATTATCTTTTACATCCTGCGTATTCCATTTGGCTATTTCTACCTGTTTAGCGGCTATATGCTCCTGTGTGCGCAGCTTCCTGCCGTTATAGATCGGCACACTGAAGGTCACACCGGCATTGTAATTAAATTTTGGCATGGTCACATCGGGCAGGTAACCGTTCTTGAAACCGGTACCCGCATCGAGGAAAAGGGATGGCTTGTATTGTGTTTTAGCGGACTGCACACCCTGCTCGGCTACTTTCTCTTTCTCCAGTGCCGTTTTCATGGCGGAATTACCGGAGAATGCGGTATCCTGCAGCACACCGGTAGCGGGCCAGTTGAATCCCGCGCGGATGGAATCTTTAAGTGTGTCTCCGGTGAAATAACCTAAGGCAGCCAGTTGCTTTTGCAGGGCGTTCACATAATCCACTTTCTTGTTGCGATAGGATTCCAGTTTCACGCGGGTATTAAGGAGATCGAGATCAATAGCGTCCCCGTGCTTGAGTTTGTTCTCCACCATTTTCTCCGTTTCTTCCAACAATTTGATGTTGGCATCCTGTACGTTGATGTTATTGTTCAGGAAAGCGATGTTGAGATAAATGTTCGCCACCTGGTAGGCCAGCTGTTCCCGCGCTTCATTGGTTTGCACTCCCAGCAATTTCGCCTCCGCTTCACTTTGCCTGATCTGGCTGCCGCTTTTCCCGAAATCCAGCAACAATTGCCGCGCTGTAACGCCGGCATTCAGGTTCTCGCTGGGCGCGGGTTGAAATACGAAGTCGCTGCCGGGCAGCTGAATTTTCGGCACGGGGTAAATATGCGTATAGTTGGCGCTGCCATTCACAGAAGGCAGGCGGTTGGCCTTTGCCAGTTGCGTCTGGTCTGCAGCAATACGTTGCTGGGTTTCCATTGCCTTGATCTTTGCGTAGTGATCGAATGACTGCTGCACCAGCGTTTTCAGGTCACCCGGAACATCCTGTGCCGATGCGCCGAGTACGGAGGTGGTAAATATGATGAGGAATATCTTTTTCATTGTCGATTTGTATTTTATTAGTGTGCGCCTTCCGCCACCTCTTTCATGGCCGCTGCGCTCATATTACGTTTCTTGACAAAAAACATTAACGGTAACACGCATACGAAAAATATACCTACAATGCGGAATGCATCCAGGTATGTAAGTATGTATGCCTGTTTTGTAACAACACCGTCCAGCATGCCTAACCCGGCCTGTTGCGCCTGCATGGCGTTCATACCTTTAGCCGCCAGCGTGCCGGCCATTTGTTGAACGCGTTCAACGGCCATCGGGTTATCCGTGGTCACATAGTTCAACAGTTGCACACGGTGCGTGGCGTATTGCGTGGCCACATACGTGTTCATGAATGCAATCCCGAAGGAACCTCCGAGCTGGCGCAACATGTTGTTGATGGCGATCCCCTGCGGCATTTCCATTGGCTTCAAACCGGAAACCGCCTGGTTCGTCAGCGGAACGCTCAGCATGGAAGCGCCAATACCTCTGATCAGCAGCGGTACGAAGAAGAAGGCTATGCCTGCTTCGGGACTGGCGGTAGACATCCAGAAACAGAAGAATGCAAAAAGGATGAAGCCGGTAGTGATGAGGTACTTCGTTGGAACACCGCGCTGAATGGCCTTACCTACGAGCGGCATCATAAAAGCCGCAATGAGGGCGCCCGGGAAAAGGGATTCCCCGGTGAGTGTAGGCGTAAAGTTCATGATACGCTGCATCCACACAGGATATACAAACATCGAACAGTAAATACCCAAACCCATGATGAACGTAAGCAGCGTGGTAATGGCCAACGTTCGGTTCTTTAGCACGCTCAGGTTCACTGCAGGCGCATCCGTTCGCAATTCCCACCATATAAACAGAATAAAGGCGACGACGGCAGCAATGGTCAATATCACGATGTGCTTCGCGGCAAACCAGTCTTCCGATTGTCCTTTTTCCAATATGTATTGCAGGCTGCCCACCCAGATGATCAGCAACAGAATGCCGAGATAATCGATCTTGATAGCTTTCCGGTCGATATTGTATTCATGTTCCTGCTTATCGATATAATTGAATACCAGGAAAGCTGCGATCAAGCCTACCGGTACGTTGATATCGAAGATGAGCGACCAGTGGAAGTTATCCACGATGATACCACCGAGGGTAGGGCCGATGGTGGGACCGATGATTACACCCATCCCGAAGATCGCCGATGCAGTGGGCCTTTCCGATATTTCAAAAGTATCGAAGAGGATGGATTGCGAAGTGGAAAGCAGCGCACCGCCGCCCACACCCTGCACGAAGCGCCATGCCACCAGCTCCCAGAGCGAGCCGGAGATGCCGCACATGTAAGAAGAGAAGGTGAAAAGGATGATGGATCCAAGATAGTAGTTCTTCCGGCCGAAGTATGAGGCGAGGAAGCCCGTCATCGGGATCACGATCACATTTGCGATCGCATAGGCGGTGATGATCCAGGATGCATCCTCGATAGTAGCACCCAGGTTACCACTGATCTGTGACAAGGCCACATTCACAATGGTAGTATCGATCAGCTCCAGCATGGTAGCCGAAATGACCGTCGCCACAATGATCCACTTCTTGAATCCTTTCGGTTTCGGTGACATATGACTAGTATTTTAAGGCCACTTCTACACTCAGGCCTGCACGGAGCTTGTCGAGGTATTGGTCTACATTATCAATGGATATTTTAACAGGAACACGCTGCACGATCTTCACGAAGTTACCGGTAGCGTTGTCTGGCGGCAGCAGGGAGGATTTAGCGCCCGTTGCACGGGAAATGGCCGTTACTTTTCCTTTCAGATGGATGTCATCATATCCGTCCACAGAAATTTCAGCTTCCTGGCCCATGTGAATATTCGATAATTGCGTTTCCTTGAAATTCGCAACAATATAAAAGCCTCCTTCATCTACGATCGTGAAAAGGCTCTGCCCTGCCTGTACAAACTGGCCGGACTCAATATTTTTCTTACCGATACGGCCGGAGATGTTGGCTGTAATGGTCGTGTATCCCAGTTTGAGCTTCATTTGCTCCACCTGGGCTTTTCTGCTGGCTACCAGAGCTTCTGCCTGGGAAACCTTGGCTGCGGCCACCTGTACTGTGGAACGGGCCAGGGTGATATTGTCCTGTGCAGCCTGATACTGTTTGTCGTTAGTGAGACTGTTCGCCTTGGTGTCATCCAGCTGGCGGTTGGTGATGGCCTGGTCGTTGAAGAGGTTCTGATCGCGGTGAAGATCAGCCAGTGCTTTATCTTTCCGCACAAGAGCCACCTGCGCGTTGGCTTCCGCCACTTTGATATTCGCACCTGCGTTGGTCTGGCCGGCCTTTGCAGATTCCAGGTCGGCCACGGCCTGCTGGTAATCCGCTTCGGCCTGTTGCAAAGCGATACGGTATTCCTCGTCATCGATCGTTAACAGGGTATCCAACTGTTTCACATTGCCGTAATCCTGCACATGCAGGCTTTTTACATAGCCGGCTACCCGTGCGATCACGGGAGCGGCATGGCCTTCCACCTGGGCATTGTCCGTCGTTTCATGGTTACGGGCATAAAGCCATTTGCGGATGCCAAAAATGGCGGCTATAATGAGAATAACGATGAAGATTAGCCGTACCACGAGCTTTCCCTTTCTGGGACTGGCATTTGCTGTTTCCATTGTAGTGTGTTTTCGTATGTGTTGTGTAAATACGGAAGCAAAGGTAAACCAAGCTTACCAAATAGACAAATAAGTTGACCTTTAAAAGAAAAATATTTAAATTTGCATGACAAACGAACTATTATTTTAGAGATCATCGACCAACACAAACGACCTATTTATGACGAACGCTGCCTTAGATAAAAAGCTGGAAGAGGTAATGGCGAACAGACATCGTTCCTTGATCCGCATGCTAAGCATAATAAAAAAAGACCTGGACGCCCGGATAACGGAGCAATTGCAGGAAAAGGGCTACGAGGGATTCAAGATCGGAGATATGGCGCTGCTGGCCAACATCCCCCAGGAAGGCACCATTAATAATGAGCTTGCCAAGAAAGCGCGCATCACCAAGCAGGCCATGAGCAAGGTGGTGAAGAGCCTGGAGAAAGACGGCTATATCTATACCCGTAAACACGAAACGGATAACCGCGCAACGGTGATCTTCCTGAGCGACAGGGGGAAACAGCTGGTGATAGACGTTTCCGGCTGCATGCGGGAGATACAGGGATTTTATACGGATATCATCGGAGAAGAGAACACGGAAATACTACGGAATATCCTGTTCAAGCTGGTAGAAACGATATACCCCGGCCTCTGCCTGCCTGCGAAATGATCATCTGCGGCGGATCCGGACAAACGCGGCCAGTAATGCCACGATTCCTGCCAGGATATACCACCGCATCCATCCCGGCTTTGCCGGTTTTTCCAATATCACAGGATGATGATGTCCGATGTAAGTAAGGGAGGCCCAGTAGTAAGGGAGTTTCAATTGCTGCCCGGCCTCTCCGAGCCATTTTATTTTTGCATCATGTAATGCCGCCATGGGACTTTCCGCTGCGGGCAGCTGCTCGTAGAAATCGCCTGTGAGGCGGGCGGCGGTGGCATCGTGCACGTTCCAGAGTCCTGCTACGATGCCGGTAGCGCCTGTGGCGGCGAACTCGCGGGCAAGGCTGATCACCCCTTCTCCTTCCGCCAGCATCCCTTGTCCCGTCCGGCAGGCGCTCAACATCACCAGGCCTGGCCGGAACCTCCTGGCATACAGCTCAAACAAAAAGAAAGGTCCGTCCGACAATTGAATGGCGGGTAACTGTTGATCTCCCTGCAAAGATGCATGTGTGCTGAGATGCAGCACACCGGTGCTGCCGAGTTGTTCGCGGAAAGCGGTCAGGGTGGCGGCTTCGTTGCGGAAGTATTGCCCTTGTACATGGCGGCTCACCGCTTCGTACTCTTCCCGCACGGCGGGCAACTCTCCGCCTTCTTTTGCTTTGGAAATAAAGAAGCCCGTCATACCAGCCAGCGTATCTTTATTCCCTTGTTGCTGTTGCAGCCATGTTTGCATGGAATAAGCCAGTCCTGTTGCGGCCCCCTTGACCAAAAACGCCCATTTGCCCACATCGCGCTGATACCGCGGGTTTACAGGCAACGCATCAAAGGGGATATAGCCAAGTTCCCCGTCTGGTATGAGCAGATATTTTTTTGCAGTGAGGCTGTCGTTCCATAACCATTGGAATATCTTGTACGCATCGCGGTAATATTCCTGCGGCGCATTTTGCATGGCCTGCGGACCTTTCTGAAAAAACTTCGCTACAAATGCGTGAACGAAAGCCTGTTTCTCTTCCGCGTCCGGGAGGCGGCGGACGGATGTGATCCCCTTCCGGTCAAAATCGATGACATACAGATAATCCCCTCCCCAGAAAAAATCTTTTACGGTTAATCCGCCGGGTAAGTCTTTCCCCGGGCAGGTGGGGAGGAATGCGGGGGCAGAGGAGGTAGTTTCAAAAAAGCGGGGGTATTTTTTTTTCAGCTGCAGTTGTACCTGGGATAATTCATACGCCAGCGCTTCACGCTGATCTTTTGCAGTACGGCCCCGCAGCGCCTGTTCCCGGTCGTAATACGCCATCGCCTGCTGCAGCTGCTTTTGCCGGTCCAGCAAACTGTCCTTCATCTGCAGGCGGCTGTTCTGTATGTTGAACTGTTGCTCTTCGAACAGTACCTGTGCTTTGCTCTTTTCCATCACATCCAGCATGGCGGCTGCATAGGCGGTATCTCTCGTCTGCTCCCACAAAGCATACGCCGTGTTCATGGCTTTTGCGGCCATCTGGCGGTTTTGTTTCTGGTGGAGGAGGCGGGTGGAGCGGGAGAAGAATTCGCGGCGGAGGGAACGTTCGATGGAAAAGATGAGCTGATAGCCTTGCAAGGCTTCCTTCAGTCGCCCTTCGCGCACGAGAGCGTCCGCCTTTCCTTCTATGGCGTCTGCGAGGGTAAATTCGCCGTAGAGTTGTTCTTCTTTGGGCCAGGAGCCGGAAGGGAGGTGAGGGATCATGAGGGCGAGGGCCTTATCAAAATCATCTGCCGGTTGCTGCAACTGCAATGCTACCCGCCCGCTTTTCTCCAGAAGCCGGGCTTTCTCTCTTTTGCGGGCGCCGGGGTAGAAGGTGTTCATGGTTTGCAATGCTTCTCCGAAAAAACGGGCTGCATCGGGGTAACGGTGACGAGCAAACGCAATATCGCCGGAGCCCTGCAACGTCGAAGCCAGCCAGTAGCCGGCATTCTCCTCCTTCAACACCGATGGCCGCCTCAACAGGCGCACGGCCTGTTCTGCGTTGGCCGAAGCGGTATCCGCTTTTCCCATTTTCAGGTATACATCCGCCAGCGTGGAGAACAGCAGGCCGGCAATACTGCTGCCTTGTGGTGCAGATCGCAATCCTTCGGAAGCATACCACAACGCACTGTCGTACCGCTCCTGCATCTGGTACGCCACCGCCAGGTTGCTGCAGGCGGCTGCAATCTGCCTTGCGTTCCCCTCACTGCGGGCAATGGCAAGACTTTTCGTGTGAATATAGGTGGCTCTTTCGTAATCACCGAGGCGGGTGTAATTATTTCCCAGTGGTTTGAGGATATATTCCAGTATATCCGTTCCCGTTACAGGCGCCGAATTATAATAGCGGTAAGCAGCTTCATATGCAGTAATGGATGGAAGGATATTGCCGGCAAACATCTGGTAATAACCCTGATACGTGAGCATATCCAGCCAGGCGGCCCGTTCGTGTTCATCTTTCGGCTGCCGCCAGGCGCGGGCGGGCATCTGCATCAGAAGGTCCAGGCGCTCGAGCGGTTTATCCGACGCATAATCCAGTCCTGTAAATATCCATTCTTCAAGATTATCCTGCTGTTGTAATCCGGCGCATCTTTCCGTCAATGCTTTTGGAAGCTGTTGCGCATAGCTGTGCAATACCGGCAGGTATAAGAGAAGGAAGCATAAGTAGATGGATCGGACCATGCGGAGAAGGCGTTATGCCTTCTTAAAGATAGCTAAAATCTCCAGATGCCGTAAAGGGACAACCGTTGCTGCGAATCTTTGAGATACTGCAGGAAGCGGATGCCCAGCGCCGGTCCGGCCCGTACTTTTCCGATATTGATATCCGCGAATAAAGCCACGTCCGTATCGCTGAAACTTTTCTTCACAACGGCAGCGAGGTGTTCAAAATCCTGCGTAGTGCCGTTATCCGGACTGGGTGAAACGGTGATCACTTTCCGTTCCTGCTGTTTGTCAGCAGCCACCACACTCATCATCATCCCCGCACCCACACCCAACCAGTTTTTAACATTGTACCGCAGATGCAGCGGCACTATATCCATACTCATCCGGTTCACTTCGTTATATAGTGCCCGGCTCTTCACCAGGTACTTTGCGCCGTTGACGGTGGTATCTCTCAGCTGTTCGCGGGAGAAGAATACAAGTGAATTATTGCGTTCGTGCACATTGAAATAAATTTCCGGCTGGAAATAAGGCCGATAAGGTGAAAACGCGGAAATGCTCAGGCCAATGGATCCCAGTGGCACACCATCGCCACCCAACCCTTTACCATATCCCAATATCAGCCCCGGAGACAATCCCGGTTTGAAACGTCCGCTGGAATGATTGGTGATAACGGGTTCGTTCTTGTCGAATATGATCGCAGCCTGACTTTTAAAAGGCAGCTTCTTCATCCCTTTTCCAAACCTCACCCTGTACTTGATAAACCCTTTCGTAGAGTCCGGATCTTCCACCCCTTCCTGCTGCACGCCTTTGAGATAAATATTGTTGAACACGAAAAAAATACTGTCACCCACACCGAGATAGCGTTTGGAAAGACAGCTCTGCCCGGTATAAGCGCCTTCGCACAGGGCGCATTTGGGGGAGTAATCCAGTATCTCCAGCGTTTGCCCGTTCAGCGAACGCGGCACACCAACGCCGATGACCACCTTACTGGCCGGACCTTTACCCGTATTCTGGAATTGTACTTTGTAGGTGAGTTCTTTCTTTTTGCTCACGAGCCGGTAGTTCATCCGGCGGTTCTTCAGTTGCATCCGGTTCGGGTCATGGGACGCCACGATCTGCATATCCAGATTGTATTGCGCTACCGGCAATGCAGGATCATCGGGGATGAACATGCCGCTGATCGTCACTACAGCATTGGTATCCCGGATCATTTCCGGGGTTGTTTCGAGGGAGAGGAAAAGGAACTTCTCTTCTCCGGGGTGGAGGTTTTCCACACGCCAGGCGTGTTGCTCACGGAAGAGGGCTTTTTTCTCCCCCAGCATGGCAGTTAAAGTATGTTTCCTTACAGGATCGGCAACCGCTGTTGTGGAAGGGCCTGCCAGCGGGAGGTAGCCCTCTTCTTTCTGAATAAAGGCCAACACGGAATCCATCCCGCATTTCCTTTCTCCGTTATACATCCGTTCATCGGACAATGCGAAACTTTTTTTCGCAAATTGTTTCTCATTATAGAACAACAGCAGCGAACCACTGACGTTACTTACGCCACCCGGATGCCTGTAACCAACGATCGTGATCATTTCCTCTCCCGGCCGGGGCATACGATTGATCTTCATGGCCAGCATATCAGATGTGGGAAAGAAGTTAGACGGCCCGTCCGCAGCAGCATACATGGTCTTCTTTACCTTAATGCGGCGCGGTTTGCCTTTAGGAGCTTTGCCGTCATCATAATTGTTGGTAGCATAAAAACGAATATCATAGGTGCCGGTATCACGATAGCGGTGCTCCGGCTGTGAAGAGAAACTGAAGGAGCCATCGCCGAACTCCCAGAAGTAAGTGTAAAAAGCATTAGGTGCACCGGCAATCTGCCGAAGCGGGCGCAAGCCCGCTTTCAATACCGCCTTGTTCTCGTCCTGCATCACATCTATGACCGCGTGGATGGAATCTTCAGCAGGGTGTGCGGGGAACGGCTGCGCTGCAGCAGGCCTGATAAATGCCATGAACAGCAGGCAGCCTGCCAGTAGTTGCTTCAACATGATCACAAAGGTATTAGGACTTACCCTCGCGAAGCGCTTCGCAAGAGTAAGTGAATATATCTCTTTTTAAGGATAAACAAAGGCCCTCGTTTGTTACCCCGGATTTTATATCTTTAATACCGTATGCCTACCCAAATCATACATGCGGACCAGCGTTACGTCCACGCCCTCCTGCACAATGACGCTATTATAGTGGACGAAATCTACAGGCGCTTTGCCCCGAGAGTGAAACGTTATGTTTGTGAGAACAACGGCACACCGGATGACGCGGCGGATATTTTCCAGGAATCCCTCGTCGATATTTACAACCAGGCTAAATACAAGGGGCTTCAGCTCAGTTGTCCATTTGAAGCTTTTCTATTCATGGTTTGCAAACGCAAATGGCTCAATGAACTGAAGAAAAAAGGGCGCAAAGGGGTAACAAAAGACCTCGATGAGCAATTTAATGTTGGCGAAGACAGTTTCCGGGATGCAGAAAAAACCTGGGCAGACAACGAAAAAGCCCGCCTCTTCCTTGCGATGCTTAACCAGATGGGGGAGCGCTGCCAGGAGATCATCCGGCTTTCGATGACGGATACGTCGCAGGAGGAAATTGCCGGCAGGCTGGGGGTAACATACGGATATCTCCGGAAGAAAAAATCCGAATGCATGGCCACACTGATCAGCGCTATTAAAGATAACCTTTCAAAATGGGGACTGACATGAACGACATTGATCATGAATTAATAGAACGCTATATTTCGGGGAACATGGAGCCTGCTGAAAGGGCCTTGTTTGAAAGCCGGATGCAGATAGAACCCGCACTGCGGGAGGCTGTGCAGGATTGGATGGAAGTGACCGGCAGCCTCCATCGCTCTCTGCAACCGGATCCGCAAAGGGAAGAACTGGAAAAACTGCTGCAAAGCCACCGGCATGTTTTCTACAAAGCCCCCGCCAAAGTAACGCCTATCCGCCGATATATGCTGGTAGCGGCTTCCGCGGCGGCGGTTATTGCAGCCGTGCTTTTCTGGGGGCCCTGGCAACCGGACCTTTATCAGCAATATGCCGTGCAGGAAATGGTTTCACCGGCTGAACGTGGTACCACTACAGATTCCCTGCTGCAACAAGCCGCACATCATTTCAATCATCGTCAATATACTGCTGCTATCAGTCTGCTCTCCAAAGTGTTGGAACGCGATTCCGCAGATGCATATGCCCGCTATTACCGCGGCCTTTCCTATCTCGAGAACGACAAACCCGCCGAAGCCCGCCCGGATCTGGAAGCGATCTTCAACGGAGAATCCGTGTTCAAATATGAAAGCGCTTTTTATATCGCGCTGAGCTATCTGAAAGAAAAGAAGAAAGATCCATGTCGTGACTGGCTGATGAAGATCCCGACAGATGCACAGAATTATGACAAAGCCCAGAACCTGTTGAAGGAATTATGATCTGCTATAAAAAAAGATGCCGGCTCAGACGAGACCGGCGTTATCATATTCCACGTCTACAGTAATCGTTAATACGCTGTATGATTATCTTTTTATGTTCTGATCAAAGTTGCACCATCCATATCTCGGGGTTCCGTACCGGCAGGTTGCGCAGTACTTCTTCCACCTGAGGATCATGCGGGAGTTTCTTCCATAGTTCAAAATAATTGCTGTTACCATAGGCCGCCGCGCCAAACAACAGGAACGGATGCGCTACTGGCCATTCCTCCCAATACATCACATCTTTCGCGAAAGGCCATTTGTTCTTATCCTGCACATAAGGATACATATAAGTGATCCCGTGGCCGACATTCTTTCCTGCGGCCGCTGTAAATTTCCAGAGGTCCTCTTTAGGCGTGCTGAGTATCTGGCAAACCGTTGCCATAGCGTCCAGGTTGAAGAGGGCGTAACCATAAGGTTTCGTTCTGCGCAGCTCCTGCGGGAAGCTGCCATCTTCAGCCATTTGATTGGGCAGCAACACTTCTTTATAACGTTTCACACAGAAATCCAGCCAATGCTGATCTTTCAGGAAGCTCGCAAAAGCGGCCACCTGCATCACCCAGCAAGTACCATGGTTATTGGCGGCCTTCATTTCGTCCTGACCATACTTGTGCTCCGTCAGCCATTTCAGGTAAGCGGTAAACCATCCTTTGATGGCTGCCAGCTCTCCTGCGGGCATTGCGCCGGTTTTTTCCATGATCCGCAACGCCTGCGCCACTTCCAGCAGATGGATCGTATCGATGATACCGATCCCCCGTCCCGTAGCGCGGCCTTTAACAGCCTGGGCATATAGCAGGTTCGGGTTCATACGGGTAGCAGGATCAACGAACCAGGCATGTATATGTTTCAGTGCATGTTGCAGATAACGTTTGTCACCATTGGCCACGTAAGCCGCCGTCAGGTCTCCCACTACCCTGCTGAAACGTACCATCGCCTGCCGGTGCGCTACAAAATTTTCTGGATTCGTTTGTCCGTCCCGCTGGATATAAGGACTATCGGGATGTGTGGGGTTGGGCCACCAGTAATCCCCCTCGGAATAAAAATCATGCTGCCCGCCTGCGCTCCGGTTGCAATATGAAGCTGTCACGGTTACCGGCTGCTGCTGAAGCGCCCATTCTGCTTTTGCGAGTATATCCGCTTTGCGGGCTATGATCGCTTTTTTCAGCCATTCCTCTCCTCCGGCATGCGCGAGTTGCGCAGCCAGCAGGAAACATAATATGAGCAAGCGTTGTCGCATAAGCAGCTGTCAGAAGACGTTACAAATGTTATAAAGTACTATTCACGGGCACTAATGATATTTCCAGCAGTTTCATTAGTTCACCGTCCGCGATGTTGAGCGGTTTAATTTCCAGTGAGTAATCCCCTGCGGGCAGGGAAATACCCCGTATATCGTCCCACACTGTTTTTTCTCCTTTCCCATTCACTTCTTTCACATTCACATCCATGGTATACTCTCCGATAGTGATCCGGTATTTATTGGCGGCTTTCTGCTGATCCACCGCATACCTGATCCTCACGCGGAAAGCGGCCGGCTCCTCCACCCGCAGTTTCCAGCTTAACCACTGATCCATCTTCGTCCAGTTCTGCACATAATATTTGCCTTCTTTCCCGTCTCCAAAAGAAAACCCTTTACCGTGCAACTCCGCGTCAAACGCCAGCAACCTGTTGGGATAATCCTTTGTGCCCAATACCCGAGGCATCGAAGCAAGGTCTACATGGTCGCTCTCCACCACGATCACGCTGTTGTAGGGGTCCAGCGGCTGCGCGGGCAGCGTGATCAGCCATTCCTGATCCCTGATCTTCTCTGCTTTCAGCGGCTTTCCTCCCACTAATGTGCGCGCATTGCGAAGTTTTTCCGTCCCGTTCACGATTAACCGCCTGTCTTTCGGCCAGTTGAATACATGCAGGTATTTGTTCTTCCCTTTTTCTGTTACTACGCCCCAGTTCTGCAACGGCATTTGCGCGGTGTGCGTGCCGTAAATGCTTTCCCCGTTCCGCTGCATCCATTCTCCGATGGTGTGCAGGATGGCGGTGTCTTTGGGGTCGATCTGACCGTTGCCCATGGGACCGATGTTCATCAGCAGGTTCCCGCCGCGGGAAGCGGCTTTTGCCATCAGCTGAATAAAGAAAACGGGAGGTTTGTGGCTGTTGTCATAACGGGAATAGCCGTACGATTCGTTGGTGGTGGGAATAGCTTCCCAGTCCCCGTCTACCGGATAGAATTCTGCGGGCCTGTCCGCGGTATTTTTATAATCTCCGAAGGAAATGGATGCGCTTCTCGCCAGGCGTCCGTTCACCACTACATTCCTGTCCACAGCCCGGATCGCTTTGAGGATGCGGATGTTCTCAGACAAAGGCAGCTTGTGCGGCGTA
Organism: Chitinophaga niabensis; assembly: GCA_017849435.1. Lineage (GTDB taxonomy): Bacteria > Bacteroidota > Bacteroidia > Chitinophagales > Chitinophagaceae > Chitinophaga > Chitinophaga niabensis_A. The sequence goes on along the minus strand of JAFIGY010000009.1, from coordinate 568,912 downwards.
TCGAACCAGAGAATATCCGGATGATATTTTTTCAGCAACTCCACGATCTGCGGAATGGATTTTTCATCCACATATTTCACGGCTTTGGGCAGCAGTTCCGGATGCTGGTTGAACCAGTTTCCGCCACCATGCAGGTTCTTGTCGCCACCCGGATTGTCATAATCCCAGTCATTGCCCGGCGCATCAGGATGTTCCCAGTCGAAAGCATGGGAATAATAAAACCCGAACCGGATGCCGTATTTTTTGCAGGCATTGCTGAGCTCCATCATCGGATCGCGCCTGAATTTGGATTGTTTGATACTGAAATCACCGATGGCTGTGGGGTACATGGCCACACCATCGTGATGCTTGGCCGTGATGATCAGGTATTTCATACCGGCTGCCCTGATCAGTTTCACCCAGGCATCCGCATCGAAATCAACGGGATTGAAAGGTTTGATCAGCTGCTGCGCGTACTCCGCGCGGGGAATGGTTTCCTTGCGCATCAGGTGTTCCGCATATCCGCCTACTTTCTTCCCTTTCCATTCACCGCCGGGCACGGAGTATACGCCCCAGTGGATGAAACATCCGAACCGCGCATCCCGCCACCAGGCGATTCTTTTATCATGGTCTTTCATGGATGCGGTCCACCAGCCGTTCACCGCATCAGCGATGGCGATGCTGTCCCGCGCAGCGGCTTTCTGCATGAGAATGCCGTCGTCATCTCCTTTTACCTGCGCATGCGCCTGGAGGCCGAGCGCTAAAATACCTGCTGCTATGATCCCTTTCTTCATCTTGCTTCGATCTTGTATTGTCCGCCTGCTTTTACAGGAATATTATATTCAAATGTCCGCTGTACGGGCAGCTCCGGTAACTTCTCCCGGTCATTGATCACGGCTTTTACCGGGATCGGCTGCTGATAGAATGGGTTGTCGCCCTTTCCTTCCGTTGTCGGAATTATAACGTCAACGTATGTACGAATTTTGCAATTGCTGTTCATAGTGCTGCGGATCGTGGCACTGGTGAGTTTGCCATTCTTCCATGTGATGTCCACTTCAAACCCGCCGCGCGCTTTCAATCCTTTCACGCTGCCGTTTGGCCATGCGGAAGGCAATGCCGGTAACAGCTGCAGGGCGCCATTGTGACTTTGGAGCAACATTTCCGTAATCCCGGAAGTGACGCCGAAGTTGCCGTCTATCTGGAAAGGCGGATGCGCATCGAAGAGGTTCGCGTAGGAGCCGCCGCTGTTATCCGCCACGCTCACGGAATCCGCTGTGGCCAGGAAGAGTTGCTTGTTCAGCATAGTATATGCATGATCCCCGTCCAGCAAACGTGCCCACCAGTTGATCTTCCAGGCTTTGGACCATCCCGTTCCGCCATCGCCGCGCAACTGGAGGCTGCGTTTGGCGGCGGCAGCCAGTTGTGGCTGGCTGGTGGGGGTGATGATATTACCGGGGAATAGTCCGTATAAATGTGAGAGGTGACGATGACTGTCCTTAGGATCGTCCCAATCCAGGTACCATTCCTGCAATTGCCCGAAACGTCCGGCGTGGAAGGGGTATAACCACGATAATACATCTTCCAGCCGCTTCCTGTACGCAGCATCCTTATTCAACGCCGCGGCGGCCTGTATCGTATTATTGAACAGGTCCTGTATGATGGAAAGGTCCATCGTGGAGGCGATGCTTACGCTGCCGTTACGTTTGCCGGCCACATAGAAATTATTTTCCGGGGAAGTGGAAGGGTTCGTCACCCATTGCCCCTGCGGATTCTTCACCAGCCAGTCCAGCATAAAATCCGCGGCGCCCTTCATCAGCGGATATGCGGTGTTCTCCAGGAAACTACGGTCACCTGTATACGCATAATGCTCCCAGAGATGCCGGCAGAGCCAGGCTCCGGCCATAGGCCAGATACCCCAGCGTGGGTCGCCTTTGGGATCACGCCAGTCGAAGCCGCCGGAGGGGGCGGTCAGCGCCCAGACATCGGAGTTATGGTGCGCCGTCCAGCCTTTCATGCCGTAGTTCACGGCGGCTGTTTTACGGCCGCTTTCGGCCAGTTGTTGTATCATTTCGAACAGCGGCGCCGCGCATTCGCTGAGATTCGCGGATTCAGCGGGCCAGTAGTTCATTTCTGTGTTGATGTTGGTCGTGTAGTTCGAGCCCCAGGGCGGCTGCATCTTGTCGTTCCATATCCCCTGCAGGTTCATAGCCGGACCGCCTTTGCGCGAACCTGCGATCATGAGGTAGCGGCCGTACTGGTATAGCAGTGTGGTCAGCTGCGGATCACGGTTCCCTTTTGCGCGGGTATATTCCAGCAGCCGGATGTCTGTGGCCCCGGGGGCCGGGGAGTCATTCCCCAGATCCAGCTGCACGCGGTTGAAAAGCGATGTATAATCTTTCAGGTGTTGCTGCAGAAGGGCAGCGTAGCTTTTCGGCGGTGCGAGATATTTTGCGGCGGCAGCGGCAGCGTCTTTCCCTTCTGTAGCGGGATTTTTAAACGGACCGTTGTAGCTGGTGCCGATGGATACCAGCAGTACCGCTTCCGTAGCCCCCTTCACCGTCAATCCCCGCTCATCCGCCAGACTGCTCCCGTCCTTCAGCTGCACCCGCAAATGCACTTCATACCGGATGCCGTTCTTCGGATCATATTCTATCTGGCGTTTTTCGTATGGGCGATGCGGTACATACGAAGGACATTGCCCGCTCATCACGAGGTAATTATTGCCTTTCGCAGAAAGCTTTACAGGCATGGGATTGTTGAACCCCGCGTGAAAATTCAGGGCGCCGGCCTGGCTGCTGTGCCAGCGGATCACTAACAGCTGATCCGGGTAGCTGACAAAAGCCTCTCTCGTATATTCGATACCGTTAGATACGTATCTTGTTTTAGCGACAGCAGTATTCAGATCGAGTTCTCTTTCATATTGTGTTGCTTTCCCGGCCGGGGAGTTCTGGCGGATCAGCAGGTCGCCGAGGGTGAGGTAGCGGGCGGAATAAGGTCCGAGCATCAGGCGGCTCAGACTATCCGCCTTCATATATTCCCCTTTCCACAATGCTTCCCGCACTTTCGGCAATACTGCTTTGGCGCCGGGATTGCTCCCGTCCTTCGGGCCACCGCTCCACAGGAAAGCTTCATTGAGCTGCAGTTTTTCTTCCTCCACAGTACCGAACACCATAGCACCGATGCGCCCGTTCCCGATCGGTAACGCTTCATTCCAGTTTGCCGCGGGCTGCTGATACCAGAGCCGCAGCAGGGGATCTCCCTGTTGCGCCTGTACGAACAGCGGTACACACAGCAATACCAGCATTGTCATGCGTTTCATCTTATCCATTCTTTTGTACTATCATTTTATGATCCGTTAAAGGTCCTTCTCCTTTCCATGCCGACAATATCTTCCAGATATTGCCGTTCTGCTGATCTGCGGTGATCACATTTTTTACAGCCTCCACGCCTAAACGATCCTGCAACTGCTGTATATACAAACTACGCGGCAGCACTGTTTGTCCCCAGCTCTCCCAATAACCGTTCCCGCTCTGTTGCTGACCGGCGCAGCCGATGCCCCAGTTCCGGGAACCGGGCGCATTGCTGATCATAAAATCGCTCTTATAAGAATAACTGTTCCAGAACATCACCTGCGCACCTGCCCAGCCATGCCCTGTACCCATGGCACCGCGGTTCTGCACACGGATCTGCCCGCCATACACATTGTCAAAAAGCAGACCGGTGGCCCAGCGGTGATGCGGACCAATATCCGCATAAGTATCCGTGGAATAGCAGTCCAGGAATACATTCGGACCCGGCACTTTGGACCCCGTCACCAGATCGTGCCGTCCGCCGCGTGTAAAACAACGGGTGAACAGGTTGAACGAAGAGCCGCCTTCTATCGCGAAAGAATATTTGCGACCGCCGGTGGTGACAGATTTGGGATCCAGCATGGCGCAATCTTCAATAGTATTGTAAACCGACTGCTGTTCGATGGATACACAGGAATATCCGAAATATTTCGCCGTTACCCCCTTCACCCAACAATACTCCACACGCTGCAACGCCACCGCTTTCCAACCGTGATCTTCGCTTGTATCCGTTTTGTAGGCGGATTCCAGTACCATGTTTTCCACGCCGCAATGTTGAATGCGCCCGCTGCGTTTTGCCTTGTACACAAAGCCTCCGCCAAACCGCTCTTCTATAGGATCCACAATTGGCTCTTTGAGGGTGAGCTGGCTGCCATTTATTTTGACAATCGTTCTTTCAAATTCCACTTCATAATACTCCGCCTTCCATCCGTATTGCGCTGTATTCAGCAGGTCTATCCACGCCTGGTTAGGCTTTCGCACAATCACTACGCTGTCGCCCGGCCGAAAACCTGCGGCATTATTTACTTCCAGTGTAACCGTTCCCGTGGGAACGTAAGCAGTAGTGACCGGTTGCCGGCTGCCTGGTACCTCGCCATGTCCCGTGCCTGCACCTTTTATGCGGATGAAGTTGTGTTGCCCCGGCACCAGGTCCCGCAGTACGGTAGCCCGTCCTTCGCCGCGCAATACCACGCCGCTTTGGGAGATCGTCAGCAGGCCGTTCAGCTCGTAGGTACCTGCTTTCAGCAGTACTGCACCCCGGATGCCGTTGGCATCGGGAGAAAGCCGTTCCACCTCCGCGATAGCGGCCTGTATGGCAGGCTGGTTATCCCCGGGTTGAGGGGACAATATCTTTTTGACCGGCACGAACGGTAAGGGTACTCCTCCGCCATGATAACCGGCATGGGAAAAGTCCGGTACCCTGTTCACAGCGTCCCGTTCTCCTTCGTTGGCATATGTACCGTATTGCAGTTTCCCTCCGTTACCACGCTGTATGAGTTTCCCGTCCTGGCCATGGGCCATGTATGCTGTAGTCAGGAATAAAGTCAGGGAGATAATGTTCTTCATGTAGCGTGTTTACCTTTCGCTCCCGCTATCCACAGGAAGTACGGCATCTACAAACCGCACCGCCCGTGAATTGCAGCAGAAGCATGATCTTAATGAAAAGTACGTGGTGATTTTCATAACGTGGTGCCCTCTGCGGACATTATATCAAAAAGTTAAAAATTCTACAGCTGTTTTGCAAACGTTTGCATTGTTCGGGTCGGCACTTATTTTTACAGGTCTGATCTTGTATTCACAAGTTATGCAATCGGTTGCATTAAATTAAACATTATTTTCACCTTTATTAGTAGTGTATTCGCATTTTTGGATTATTGGGGGATAGCAGGACTTGTAAAGCCCAGTTTTCCGAGACCCGCCTGTATTTCCGGGCAGCTCATGAACAGGCGCCACAGCAATCCGCTGCGGTAGTTCTCGATCATCACCACGATCGGACCCTCATCGATAGCGAGGTATTGATTATCAAACCAGTCTTTGGTTTCATTGAACGCATCGTAGAAACCATATACTCCCCACAACCGGTCCCCTACTTTATTGTAGAAATACTTCAGCGCCTGCATGGAGTATTCCGGGGTGTAGGGGAAAGCGGACAAGGCACCGGTGGGCGTGATCACCCCGAGATCATTGGTGGGGGAATGCGCGCTGTAGCCCTGGTGATTATCGCTGGCAGTGAGGCCCCAGCAATCCGCGCTATAGCCTTTGAATTGTTTGGGATTATTAATACAGTATTGACGGTTGATGAGGGTATGATTCCTGTTCTGCTCCCAATAGTCGGCGTACCTGTCTTTCAGTCCCCGCGGATCCAGCCCCAGGAAAGAGTAATGCGTAAAAAAGAGCGGACCGCCGTATTCGTTGCCGAGGGGAAGTTTGATCCCGAAGTATTCCCGGTTGTTCTTAAAAACGCTGTTCACCGCATATCCCTGATGATACACTCTCGGGGAAATAGCATAGTTGGTGGAAGACGCTGCCAGTACGTAGGTGATCAGGCATTCATTCCAGCCGCGGAGCTGGTGGTTCATAGACCAACCGTTGTTCGGCGACCAGTGCCAGTAGAGCACATCCTGTCCATCCCGGGTGAACCAGTTCCATTCCGCTTCATTCCAGAGGCGGTTGATCTTTCCTCTTATTTCTCTTTCCTTCGGCACATCGTTATTAAAATACTGGCGAACGGCGAGCAATCCCTGGAACATAAAGGACGTTTCCACAAGGTCCGCTCCATCATCCTTCCGGCTGAAGGGGATGGTTTTACCAGTGGCACCATCCATCCAGTGCGGCCAGATGCCATGATAGCTTTCGGCTTTGGAAAGGAAATTCACGATCTTCAGCAATCTTTCCAGTCCCTGCTCTCGTGTGATAAACCCGCGTTCAATTCCCACAAGGATCGCCATCACCCCGAAACCGGAACCACCGGTGGTCACCACTTCGGGAGTGCGGGTGCGCTCAGGGGCAAGGCCGGATACCGGGTGCCCGAAGGACCAGAAATACTCAAAGGTGCGTTTCTGCACAAGGGTGAGCAATGCTGAATCATTCAACTGCGGACGTTCGGGTTCTTTTTCCTTCTCTTTTTTCTTTTGAGCCATGGCAGGCAACAGTATGCCCGCGAAAATTACCAGCAACAGACTGCGCTTCATCATTATCGTTATATAGTTAGTTCACGATAAAGATACATTTTAGTTTTTCACTTTGCCAGGCTCTCGTCTTTCCGTTCCTTTGATCTTCCGGAGATCGTCGCCCAGTGTATTGCGGTACTGGTCGGCGAGCGCATCAAGTTCTTTTACAACTTCCGGGAATTTCGCTTTTACATCCAGCGTTTCTCCCGGATCCAGGCTGAGGTCATATAGTGCCAGCGGTACATCCACATTGGGTTGCGGGCCGGGGTAGCCGTCGTATCCCGGAAGGTTGTTCTTGTAGGTGCGGCCTTTATGCGGAAAAACGAGTTTGTATTTCCCTTTGCGGATGGCTTCGAGGTTGTTCACGCCGTAGTAATACACGAAATAGTCACGGGGATTGGCGCCCTTCTCGCGTTTCAGCAAGGGAAGAATGTTCAGGCCATCGATCTTTTTCTTCGGCAGTTTCGCGCCGCAAATGGCTGCTACAGTGGGCAGCACGTCAATAGTGGAGGCTACTTCGTTGCTGGTGACGCCGGCGGGAATTTCCGCTGGCCAGCGCATGATACAGGGCACTCTTTGTCCGCCTTCAAAACTGCAACCCTTCCCTTCCCGCAACCCGCCGGTATTGCCGGCATGATTCCCGAAATTCAGCCAGGGGCCGTTGTCGCTGGTGAAGATCACCAGGGTGTTCTTGCTGATACCCTGTTCTTCGAGCGTGCGCAATACTTCTCCCACAGATGCATCGATCTCTTCCATCAGATCCCCGAAAAGCCCGGCGCCGCTTTTGTTGCGGAATTTTGGCGACACCGCGATGGGCACATGCGGCATGCTGTGCGCGAGATAAAGGAAGAAAGGTTTGTTCTTGTTCTCGCGGATGAATTTGCAGGCACGCTGCGTGTACATCGATGTAAGCTCTGCCTGATCGTCCAGCGTTTTGATAATGCGGATGGGGTTATTGCCTTCGATCAACGGCAGCGGCGGATAATGGATACGGCTGTTATTGGTATCGGTGATGGGTTTGCCATCGTAATCCACCGGCCACATGTCATTCGAATACGGCAGACCGAGATATTCATCAAAGCCGTTCTGCAAAGGCAGGAAAGGCTGCCTGCTGCCCAGATGCCATTTCCCGACCATACCGGTGCGGTAGCCCTGATCTTTCAGTATCTCTGCAATCGTTTCTTCCTCATTATTCAACGCAATGGGCGCCGTAGGCCAGAGCGCCCCGTGAATACCGATGCGATTGGGATAGCAGCCCGTCAGCAATCCTGCGCGGGATGCGGAACATACGGCCTGTGCGGCATAGAAGTGGGTGAAACGGATGCCCTGTGCGGCCATCCGGTCCAGGTTGGGAGTATGATAAGGACCACCGCCGTAGCAGTTGGGATCCCCATACCCCATGTCATCCATAAAAATGATCACCACATTCGGTTTCGGCGCTTTGGCCGGGATAAAACTGTAGACAATTGCCGCGGCTGCCAGCAGCAGGCCCCCGGCGAGGATCTTCCTTACCATATGCTTAAAATTAAAAACACTACGTGCTTTAAAGCTACGTAGTGTTTTGTAAAAATTTCAATGTATTCATCAATCTGCAAGCATCAGCTCTATTACCGGTATCTCTACATTGGGTTTAATAACGGGCAGGCTGAGGTTGAGATCATTTTCGGTCAAACCATTGGTTCTGTGACCATACCCTGCAGGCGCACTGAAACGGATCTCCGAACCGTCATGCAGGAATTGCGCGTATTTGATCCTGCCTTTGTAACCAGGCAGGGTGAAGTTCTGCAGGGGATAATCCAGGAGATGCACATACAGGCGTTTGGTGGTGGGATTATAAGTCAGCAGCGTATTGTCAGGGCGCTTGTACTTATCCGGCGCCTGTGTACAGCCGTAGATAGCGCGACTGTTCAACTCCATCCAGCTGCCCATCCCTTTTAATGCGCTCTGCGCGCGGGCATCGAATTTACCACGGGCGGTGGGACCAACATTCAGCAACAGGTTCCCTCCTTTGCTCACGGATTCGATCAGCAGTACCAGCAATTGTTTGAGGTCTTTCCAGCTGGTTTCATCGCGGTAATAGCCCCAGGAACCGGAGAAGGTCTGGCAGGTTTCCCAGGGAACTCTTTTCCCGTTGATCGTGGGCCACTCTGCTACCTTGTATTGCTCCGGCGTTACGAAGTCGCCGCCATCTTCATATTCTTTCAGATCGAGCCGGTCATTGACGATGATACCGGGCTGGAGCTTGCGCACCATCTTAATAAGATCTACGGAATTCCAGTCGTTATGATCTTTCCCGCGTTTGCCGGGATAGGAGAAATCCAGCCAGAGGATATCTATCTTCCCGTAATTGGTCAGCAGTTCGCGCACCTGATTATGCAGATAGGTGCGGTATTTGGCCATATCGCGGTTCTTGTTCAGCTGTTCATAATCCGCATCGTTATTCGGACGGGCGGAGTGCGTACCGTCGATCGTGAAATCAGGATGATGCCAGTCGATCAGCGAATAGTAAAATCCGATCTTCAGACCTTCCGCGTGGAAAGCATCCACCCATTCTTTGATCAGGTCTTTTCTGATAGGCGTATTGGTCGCTTTATAATCCGTGTATTTGGAATCGAAAAGACAAAAACCTTCGTGGTGTTTGGTGGTGATCACGGCATATTTCATGCCCGCCGCTTTCGCCATTTTAGCCCATTCCTTAGGATCGTAGAGGTCCGGATTGAAGTTGTCGAAATACTTCTGATAAGCGGAATCTGTGATCCGTTCCCGGTTCTTCACCCATTCGTGACGGGCAGGCAGGGCGTAGAGGCCCCAGTGGATAAACATCCCGAAGCGGTCGTTCGTCCACCAGGCGAGCCGTTTTTCTTTTTGCTCCGGTGTTTCAGAGAAGAGTCTTTTTTCCTGTGCAGACGTTTGGATGGCCAGCAACGTGGACAGTGCCAGCAAAAGAATGTTACGTTTCATTGTATCGGTTTTATGCATTGCCCCAAGTTAGGATACGCCTTTGATACCGGCTTGTAGCATTTTGGCCGGGGCTGCTACTATTTTGCGGCACCTTCCACCACCAGCCAAGTATACCCTTGCCCCGGGATCTCTACTTTTACCTTTGCGTTATAGCCCCTGTCAAGCGTGTATTGTTTTGCGGGGCCTTCCTGCACGCGGATGGAAGCGGATCTGCTGAGACCGGTATAGTACAGGGGCAGCGTGATCTCACGGGTGATCGTTGTGGTGAGGGGGTTGAAGAGCATCACGAGGGCTTTATAAGGCTGGTGCGGGTCTGCATGCAGGAAACCATCCCAGTCGCGGCCATCGGCACGGCGCAGGTGGATGACATCCGCATTCGCGATGTTGCGGTATTTTTTGTACCAGCTGAGGGTTTTGCGGACGAGGTTTTTTGTTTCATCTGTGTCGTACAAACGGGGACCGCGGTAGCAGGCCTGAATGCCGCCGCCATAGTACTGCATCATGAGATTTTCGTACGTAGGCAGATGGTCTTTCAGCGGTTCCAGTGTGGCAGCAGCGCCACCGCCATGATACTGCGTCAACGGTACAAATCCCCAACCCATGGATGGTATTTTTTCCCAGGTACCGTCAAAGATATTCTGACGGTTGAGGATCGTTTGTTGCTCGCGGGGAAGCGAGAAGTTCACTTCGCGATAACCCAGTGCGATCTTGTGCGTGCCATCGAGGAAATACCAGTCCGGCGCATTGATGTAAATGCCTTCTTCGTTCAAATCGCGATAGAATTTCTTTTGCTGCTCCATCTGTGTCCATTGCGAATCTTCCAGTCCCTTGTGGCCGGGATGCGTAGTGGAGGCGCAGACGTCGCCGGGATAAGGGCCATCGTTCTCAAATATGTCAAATCCTGTCTGCCGGATGAAGGATTTGATCTTTTGCAGGTAAGCGATGCCCCATTTGCTGCCCAGGCAGGGCGCATGGCCACCAAACATGGCGCCGCCGGGTTTCCCCGTTTTCGGATCGATCACATCGTCTTCATCGCTGATACGGCGGCTGGAGAACAGGGAATAACCACCCAGCAATATTTTCTTTGCATGCGCATAATCCGCCAGTTCTTTGAACTTCCGGATATTGGCTGCACTGGTATCTTCCATATTCAATCCACTGCCGAAGCTCAGGATCACGCCTTCATAACCGGTTTCCGCGCATTGATCAACAGCCGTTCTTACTTTCTCCGGCGAAGAGGCTACGAGGTGCATGAAGATGGGATTCTGCGTGGTCCAGGGAGCGATGGTGCGGTACATGGCGCGTTGCGCGAGGCCGTTCCGTTCCCGGTCGTAGCCATCCAGCAATAATTCGTATGTACGGATGGATTTAAAAGTTGTACCGGTTGCTATGTTGATGTGAATGCCGTGGTCGGGATAGACTTCCAGCAGGCAGGGGGTCAGATAATCGTAGTTCACCTGTGAGCGATAGGAACTGTCTGCCTTCCAGTGCGTGGTCTGATCGCTGAGGCGGGCTTTCATGGCGTTGTTGAACGCGTAATTGCTTTCGATATAAATGCCGTGCGGCACTTTCATCTGATCCGTTGCACCCACTACGGCAGACTCCTCTTCTACCGCGCCCAGTACTTCGTTCACCACCTGATCCAACTTGAAATCGTTGCCGGACCTGTTCTCCACGCTCAGCCATTTGCACAGCAACGGAATCCCATCGTATAACTCATAATGTACTTTCACCCCGATGCCTGGTAATGCTTTTGCCGCATAGGTGAATGTGAGCGTTTTCCCGGAAGGCTGGCGGCGATTGGTGGCCCAGAGCCTGGGCTGCCAATGCACGTAAGGCGCAATCGGCGTTACGGTATGGGAAACGTATTGAAAATCGTTGTCGCTGCTTTTCATACCGGGCAGCCATTCCGGCAGCAGGTAAGCCTGTTGCTGCTGTCCGCCCAGGCCGCCGATGTTGTATTCTTTTCCGTTGACGGTGATGCGGGCTTCGGGTTTTACAGCGCGTAACAATTGTTCGCCGCTGGTAAGATTCCGGAAGTCTGTGCACACGGCATTGGACGTGATGCTGAAGCTGCGGCTGACAAGCCCGTTGCTTAAAGTGATCTCTTTACCTGATTCTTTCACGGCGGCGTTGTAGCCGGTATTATCCAGCAACCAGTCCTTCTGCTGGGCAGAGGCTGCCATTGTCATAAAGCAACCAACAAAAAGTAGCGTAAAATATTTCATGATTACAAGTTATATATCTTTTGTGCCGAGAGCCACCATTTTTTGTTAAGGGCTGTGAACAATGGATGAAAGGTGAAGGTTTATTGCAAAGGATCAAAGGCTCCGTCTTCCCATCCTTTCGTCTGTTGCATCTTTGGATTCTTCCTTAATTCATCGCGACTGATGGGAGCGAAATAAACATTATCGGTGACCACGAGACTTCCCTGTGTATCTGTTTCCAGCAGTTCATAAGTGAACCTGACGGGATTGTCGGATACCTTCGTTCCAACATATGCATGGCGTTTCCTGCCGTTCAGCATGGGCACGAGCAAACGCCATCTTCTGAGGTCCCAGAACCTTTTCTGCTCAAAGGAAAATTCCACGAACCGCTCTTTCACGATGCGGGTCCGCATATCTGCCACACTCATGCCTGCTGCCAGTCCATAATTGCCATCACCACCCGGTGTGATCTTCGCGCGCTGGCGGATCAGTTTCAACCATGTGAGCGCTTCATCCGTTTTGCCGAGTTCATTAGCGGCTTCTGCAAGGTTCATCAATACTTCCGCAAAGCGCAATTCGATGAAATCCGTGCCAGACGCTCCGGCTTCCGCGGCGGAGAGCGATTCATTGATCGCCTTGCGGGAATAGTAACCGGTGGGTGTGCCGTTCGCAGAGCCGTAGGCGTCTATGCCGGAGTTCTTGTACGTCCATTGAACGCGGTTGAAATAGGTGTCGCCGTTGTATACAATAGTGCCTGCAAAGCGTGCGTCCCGGTTGGTCCACAGCTGTTCGCGGGGGGTGTTGGGATCAGGGTCCTGGCCATTATTTAATGGGTAAGCGTCTACCAGCTCCTGTGTTGGTTTGTCGGATCCCGTACAGTTGAGGGATACGGAGATCGGCCGTACGCAGGCATCACGGTTTTGCGTTCTGCCGGGAGAAGTGAAACGGATCGCGAATATCACTTCCTTGTTCATTTCGTCCAGGAAGAGATTACGGTAATCGTCGTACAGGCCGGCACCATACTTTTCCAATGTGTCTTTTGCTGCTTTATTGGCGTCGTATGCCTGCTGCCAGCGGTCTATGATGTTACCGGGATTGAACTGCGGGCTGGCATAGTACAACAACACTCTCCCTTTGAAGGCCATGGCAGCGCCTTTGGTAGCACGTCCCCTGTCAGCTGTACCATAAGTATTCGGCAAAGCGGCGATAGCATCATCCAGATCTTTCAAAATAAAAGCGATGCATTCGCTTGTTTTATTGCGCGGCACATATACATCTTCATCCAGCGATTGCGGTTTGGTGATGATGGGTACGCCGCCGAAACGTTTTACCATTTCGAAGTATTGAAAAGCCCGTAGGAACTTCACTTCTCCGGTTAACCGTGCCCCGAGGTCCAGCGGAAGGAAAGTGTTGTTCGTTGTGTTCAGGAGGAAAGTATTCATCTTGCGGATACTCGTGTAAGGCCAGTACCAGAGCGGGTTGTTATCCGGACTCATTGTGCCGGTGAGGAAAGCCGGGCGGGAAGGATGTTCATCCGACCATCCTGCAACGCCGGAATTCCAGGCGGGTATATCTGTATAGATGTTATTCACAAAAGCCGTCATCAGTTGCATATCCTGCCACACGTCTTTCTCCTGGATAGCGCTGAGATCTCTTTTTTCCAGCACCCTGCTGCAACTGAATGTACAAACAGCTGTCAATGCAAGGGCGGATAGCCATATTTTTCCTTTCATGATTGTCAGTTTTTAGAAGCCAAGATTTACACCAATGTTCATACTCTTCATGATGGGGTACTGGAATGCCCCGAAATCTGTCTGGAATTCCGGATCGTACAGCTTGATCTTGTCCCAGGTAAAGAGGTTGTTACCGGAGATATAGAAGCGGCAGCGATCCAGTTTCACGCGGTTCAGCCAGTTCTTCGGCAGGGAATACCCGATCTCGATGAACTTCAGGCGCACGTAACTGCCATCCCGCAGCCAGAAAGACGATGCCGGTCCTTGCGTTCCATTCTGCCCGCTGATTTTGGGGTACGGGGCATTGCGATGCTCCGGCGTCCAATGGTCTGCCCAGAAGCTCAATGTTGCCTGTTCTCCCCATTGATCCCGGTTGGGGAACATGATGGTTCTGCTGGTGACTCCCTGGAAGAGGAGGTTCATATCCAGCCCTTTCCAGGTAATACCGCCGGTGATACCGAAGATCACATTGGGATCGATGCTCTTGAGGCTCAACACATCCCTGTCCCAATCGTTCACCACACCATCGGGCTTGCCATTCGGACCGCTGATATCTTTGAAAAGAATATCCCCTTCCTCAAACGCGGCTGAACCGTATTTGGGCTGGTCTTTCAGATCATCCGCGTTCCTGGCGATGCCGGAAGACCAGAAACCTTTGATGTAGTTAACGGGCTTGCCTGTACGAATATCCACATACGGTGCATTAGGCGCTTCATTGAACTTCACCACCTTGTTCCTGCTATAGCTCATATTTACGCCGGCGTAGTACGTAACCTGCCCTACTTTGTTGTTATGCCGCAGGGAGATCTCCACCCCTTGCGCATTTACCTGCGAAGTATTGGCCTGTGCCAGATCTATCCCGAAGGAGCCCGGGACTACAATGGGGCTGGGGGTAAGGATATTCCTGGTTTGCTTGAAGAAGTATCCCGCTTCCACATCCAGCAATCCTTTCCACAATCCCAGCTCCACCCCTGCGTCTGTAATGGCAACGGTTTCCCAGGTGATATCGGGATTGGGATAGCGGATAGGATAAATGGTATTGGTCACATCGCCGAAAACGACATTGGTTCCTTTCCTGAAGCTGGAGTACCATTGTGACAAAGTACCAGCCCCATCGTTCCCCAGCTGACCATAAGAGGCGCGTAGCTTCAGGTTGCTGATGGCAGGAATGTTATCCTTGATGAACGGCTCTTCTGAAATGCGCCAGCCGGCTGAAATGGAAGGGAAGAATCCCCAGCGGTTCTTCGGGGAGAATACACTGGATGCATCATAACGGAAGCTGGCTTCGAGCAGGTATTTGTCCGCATACTCATAACTGGCCCTGCCGATCCAGGCTGCGCGCCCTTCTTCACTGGCACTGCCATCCATGGAACGGTACTTCGGGTCACTGTCTGTAATGAACAGCTCGTCGATCACGGCGGACAAAGGTCTTTCTCCTTTTGCATTAAAATTATCATTATACCCTTCATACTGTTCGTACAACGCCATCAACGAAATCCCGTGCTTGCCGAACTTGTTGTTATACCGGACGCTGGCGTTGAAGGTATAGGCCATTGACTGACCATAGGCACGCTGCAGGAAGTTGTTCGGCAGCTGTGCGGCTATTTTGGAGCTCACCACCTGGTCGCCCACCACATGCGAATGTGCGCCGGTCAGCTGATGTGTGTACAGTGTATAGCTCGTGTATTTGGTTTTGGTCAGCGCTCCTTTGCGGTTGTAATTATAGCTGACCTCCGCGCTCAATCCTTTCACGAAAGGAGCGGTGTAGGTAAGTTTCAGCTGTCCGTTTAGCAGGGACTGATCTTTTTTCAGATATCCGCCATGATCGATCACTTCCTTGGCATGCCAATGATACAGCGTACCGTCCGGCTTGCCGTTCACATAAGCCGGACTCATCGGCGGCTGGTTGAGGATGCCGCGGTAGAAGTCCTTCATTTCCGCATTGTCTCCATCCCAGGGCCAATACGGGCGTTGCTCGTTGCGGAGGTTGCCTTCCAGGTTCATGCCTAACTGCAGATCCTTCGTCAGCTTCACATCCACATTAGAGCGCAGATTGTAGCGGTTGTAGTCGATGTGATCAAATACCCCGCTTTCATTATAATAGCCGAGCGAAAGGAAATAACGGATATTGTCTCCGCCGCCGTTCACGCTGAGGTTATGCTGGGTGATCTTCGGATCTTTCTGCACCAGTTTGAACCAGTCCGTATTGATCTTTCCGGAACGGAAAACTTCCAGTTCATCATCCGTGTACCAGCGGGGGTCGGAAGTAGGGATGTTCTGGGTACGGAGACCATCATTCCGGTAAATGGCCTGCTGATAGCTGCTGAGGCGTTCCGGCACACGGGTAGGCCGAAGCGTTCCCGCATAGGCGGAGTAGTTGAATTTCGGGGCCTGGTTGCCGCCGCGTTTGGTGGTCACCATCAACACACCGTTCCCGCCCCTCGAGCCATACACAGCTGCTGCGGCGGCGTCCTTCAGTACAGAAATACTTTCAATATCATTCGGATCGATCGCGTCAAAATCGGTTTTGCTTCGCACGATCCCGTCAATTACATAGGTAGGGCCGTTTGCATTACGATCCAGTGTAGTGACGCCGCGGATCAGGATAGGTGAGCTTACTCCGGGAATACCGCTGGGGCTGTAGGCAAAAAGCCCGCTGAGGCGGCCAGCCAGGGCATTCGAGATATTGGAGACCGGGACATTCGAAATATCTTTTCCACTGATGGCGCTCACTGCGCCGGTGATATGCGCACGTTTCTGCGTACCATATCCTACCACCACCACTTCATTCAGTCCTTTCGTATCCTCATCCATCATTACATCTACCTGGTTGCGGCCATTGACCGGTATCGTTTTCGGCAGATAGCCGATAAAAGTGAACACCAGTTTTGCCTGATCTGGTGCATTAAGTTCATATACCCCTTCTCCGTTGGTAACCGTACCATTGGCGGTTCCTTCCACTTTCACTGTTACACCGGGGAGCGCTTCCCCTTTGGCATTCACCACTTTACCCCTGATCTTCCTGTCCAGCACCTCCACACCCGTTGGCGCTATCACGATCAGCTTCGGGCTCATCTCCTTAAAATAAAGCGGGGTGTTCGATAATATTTCCTTCAACACCTCCTGCGCCGGCATTTCTTTTACATCCAGTGTCACTCTCTTTTCCGCCGGCAACGTTTTTTCGCTGTAGAGGAAACGCAGGCTGGATTTCTTTTCCAGCGCTTCAATCGCTTTTTCCATGCTCACGTCTTTCAGACGGAGGGTCACCTTCACATCCTGCGAGTACAGGGATGCGCTTACTTTCATACAGGTGGCAAAAACGATCAGGAAAGTTAGTCTCATGCGTAGGAAGAGTTGTTTCCGGGAGAAAACAAGCCATACGGGAAACTGCATGGCATAGGCTTTCTCCTCATGAAATCGTGGTTTTTTCATAATTTCACTGTTGAATTAAGTTAAACAATTGGTATAGGGCCGGCCTATCCTGCCGGCCAGCTGATTGAAACAATTCGGCGGAGGGAGTTGCAGCTTCTTCCGCTTTTTTGTTGCAATAGCGATAGCGTTTACGTGGTATTGCTCATCTCGTACTGATTTTACTGCCCCGTGGCGATCCTGGTTAATAAATGATTACACTGTTGCGGGTTAACCGGTAATGGAAGGAATGTATCAGTTGCATGGCCTTCAAAGCCTGCTCCATGGATTCTCCCGCCAGCGCGCCCGTGAGACGGAACTCTTTGAGCGCAGGTTTTTCGAATTCAAACTTTACGTTGTACCAGCGCTCCATTTTTTGCGCCAGCTCTTCAAACCTCTCATTCCTGAATGTAAGCCGGTTCTCTACCCATCCCGTTTCGGCAAATACCATCGTATCCGCCACCGGTATAGGTTCCAGGGCGGCAACGGTGAACAGCTCCGGCGTTGCCGGTTTTCCTTCACGGGCTTTGTTAAACACTGTCAGCTTTTGTTTTGGTTGCAATAATATCTTGCGGTTGGATTGTTCCGGCAGGATCACTTCAATGCTGCCACGGATCAGTGTAGCTTCCGCATACCGGTCTTCCGGGTAGGCGCGGACATTAAAAGTAGTGCCCAGTACGTGGATATGCAGTTTCTCCGTCCTGATCACAAAAGGTCTTTCCGGATCTTTCGCCACATCAAAATAGGCTTCCCCGATCACTTCTACCTGCCGTACTTTCTGTTTGTTCATTTCATCGTCATACACCAGGCTGCTGCCACTGTTGAGCAGTACCAGGGTGCCGTCCGGCAGTTTAATGCGACTGCGGGATCCGTTGCGGGTGGATATTTCGCTTTTCTGTACCACTGCTTCCTTCCGCAGTTCCCGCCCCCATTGCCACCAAGCAAAGCTTCCGGCCAGCAGCAACACGGCGGCGGCAGCGGCCAGGCGCGGCCATAAACGGCGCTGACGCGGTGGTTCTTCCTGTAAAAGCCCCCATCGCTGATGAAAGGCGGCATCTGCATCTGAAGATCCCTGCTGTTGCGGCTGCCAGATGCTACTGATCACCTCCATGGTAAAAAGTGCATCCGGCCGTTGGCGCAGGAGCTGCTCCAGTTCTTCCAGTTCTTCCGCGGAAGCTTCACCCGCCATTTTGCGGCTCATGAGTTGCCATATCCGGTCTTGCTGCATATCTTGTTCAGGGCGCATTTATATAAAGGGACAACGGGGAGGGAAGAATCTACTAAAGGAGCAGTAAAAAAATTTACGGGGTCATTTCATGCCCTGTTTCACCGGGCCGGTATGCAGGTGAATGGCCTGGCTAATCCTGCGGAAAGCGATCGCCATCTGGTTGTCGATCGTATTCACGGAAATATCGAGGATGCTGGCCACTTCCTTGTATTTAAGCCCGTCTTCGCGGATGAGTTTGAAGATGAGCTTGCAGCGGGGCGGAAGCTGATGCACTGCCAGCTGAACACGATTAACCATTTCCGCCGAGATGAACAACTGTTCCGGATTGAGAGCTACCGGTCCCATTTCCACCATCATGTCATCAAGACTGAGTGTGGATTGCCGGTGCTGTTTTTTAAGATAGTTCAGAGCGATGTTGCGGGCGGAAACGTAGAGATATATCCGCAGATTCCCGATCTGCGGCAGCTGGCGGCGGTTTCGCCAGACGTTCACCAGCGCGTCCGCGGCAATTTCCTCCGCCTGCTCACGGGAACGTACAATAGCCGCAGCGAATTGCTGCAACGGTTTGTAGAACCAATGGAACAAACGGCGGTAAGATTGCTGGCAATCTTCCGAAGCGATCCGTTGCGCACAATATGTGAGTTCTTCAGCCGTGTACATCCGCAACCAAATTAGTCAAAGCAGGATGCCGCAGCCTATAGTATTTGCGCCAATCGTTACACAATTTTAACGCACCATATCATAGCGGTGAATGCCCATTAACAAACCGCGCAGTTCCGCCAGTCCTTTTAACCGTCCGATGGCGGTGTATCCGGGATGACTGGTTTTATGCTGATCGTCGAGGATGCTGTGCCCGTGATCCGGGCGATAAGGGATCGTGAAGGGAGTAGACCGCTGAAGGTTGTGGAGTTTGCGGAGGAAGCTGAACATATCCACATCTCCTTCCAGGTGGCTGGATTCGTAGAAATTGTTGTTCTCCAGCCGGGTGATATTGCGGAGATGTACGAAATGCACGCGCTGACCGGCGAGGTGGAGGATAGTTTCGGGGAGGAAAGGGTCTGTAGAGCCGAGGGCGCCTGTGCAGAGGCAGATGCCGTTGGCAGGACTATCCACTGTTTTGAGGATCAGGGCGATGTCTTCCCGGGTACTCGCGATGCGGGGGAGGCCGAGTATATCGAACGGGGGATCGTCCGGGTGGAGAGCGAGCCGGATGCCGAGGGATTCTGCCAAAGGGCAGATCTCGTGTAGGAAATCAATGAGGTGACGGCGTAATTGTTCCCGGCTGATGTGGCGGTAAGCCTGTAGCCGGGTCTGAATATCCTGAACGCTGGGACGCGTCTCTCCCGGAACGCCCAACAGTATCGTATCTGTTATCTCCTGCCTCCGTTCTTCCGTATATTGCTGCCATCGGGCATTCGCTTCTTTCATCACACCTGGCGGATAACTCCTTTTCGCACCTTCCCGCATCAATATAAAACAATCGAACATAGCGAAATCTGCCAGATCGAAATAAAGCGCCTGCGCGCCGTCCGGAAGGCAGTAGCGGATATTGGTGCGCACCGGTTCCAGTACCGGCATGAAATTATAGGTTACAATATTGATCCCGCAACAGGCGAGGTTCTGGAGACTTTGCTTGTACTGTTCGATATATCGTTTGAAGTCGACACCTTGTGTTTTGATCGATTCATGGACGTTCAGACTTTCCACAACGTCCCAGGTCAGCCCCCGGGATTCGATCAGCTGTTTTCGCCGGGCAATCTCCTGTACCGGCCAGATATCTCCATGCGGAATATGGTGGAGGGCATTCACAATACCTGTAGCTCCGGTTTGGCGTATATCCTGCAACGTAACAGGATCATCCGGGCCAAACCATCGCCAGGTTTCTTTCAGTGTTTTCAAAACGTTTAGTTAACAGGTAATGGTTACAAGGTCATTTAGTACATAGACGACAGATCATACAATAAGTTGCATCCATGTTCAAAATACAATGAATTTTCAGTATTCCCTAACTAACGGGAACGAGCATATGTTTATTTCAAGCACATACGTACCTCCTACAACTAAAATCTAATTAACAATTGATTAACATTTAAAGATCGGAATTAGCCGTAACATTGTTTTCCTTAACAGTGAAGGAAAGAACCTATGATGAAAGATATGAAATCTGCTATGGTACCAGCACTCCCACTTAGCTTAATATGGCAGCCGGCATTTGAATAAATGCGCGGCTGTTGTTTTTCCGGGAATCAGCAGGATAAAAAAGCGATAGAAATGACATTATTTTAACACTGTATTAACATTTTCGAAAGATTGATCATTGTAACATTGTCATGAGAACGATCGTCATTCATTTTCGACTATATATCCAGAATTTACGCTCCAAGTTAACTTTTGATCCGGGCAATCATTGTATGCGCAGGCATGTGGTGATTGCCCTTTTTACGGGCAGCACTGCCGTTACTGTGATCTGATTGCAGTGACGTTTGCTAATTTAGTTAGTGAACCTTAACGCATAGCAGTATAGACAGCCGTTACCCACTAAAATGAAAGCCATGGACATGAAACTTCTCGCGCAATTTGCGCCGCATTCGCCGTGACCATCTTAACCTACTATCTGCTCATAAAACATCAAAGACACAGAAACCCAATATTCCAATTTAGCTTAAACCCCCAGTAGATCCAATGCCAAAGCGTTATTTTGAAAGACTACAGACCATTGATTACCTGATCCGCATCAAAGGTACCGGCAAGCCGTCGCAGCTTGCGAAACGATTACGTATTTCCGAACGTACTTTGTATGAATTCCTTAAAATGATGAAAGATCTCGGCGCACCTATCGAATATGACAGGTATAAGGAGAGCTATTATTATGGGGAGAAAGGCGGATTCAATGTTAAGTTCACGAAAAGCATAGCGGGTGTAATTCCGCTGCTTTCGCTATGCATCGGCCTGATTGCGCAAACATGTTTGTGATCTGCATGATTCAACCCATTGCAATAATCGGTTAACAAACTTTTAACGCCATCGTCTTTTGCAGTGACTTATTTTGTTGCTCGAAATTTTCATGGGCAACAATAAGGCGTCCGTCCATATCAGACAGATGTCGATGTCACTGCAAAAGAATTCAGGATCACACTTACCATCCATAAAGTGGTACCCCCAAAGCGCAGCAGCGTAGTACCAATTGTTTTATGCTTTTCCTGCCGGCAAGGGCGGAAAAGGCCAGCGGGTTTCTCTTCAGTTACCTGCATTTCCGTAAGACCTGCATTCTCTTCTGATCATGACTGACACCTTATTAACCAATTCGTAACAATTGATCGTCCCGCCGTGTCTGTTTGTAAAAGCCGTCTCAGCAACAAGAAGCTTTTTCATAACGCGGTTTAGATTAGATGATCAATCTATGATGCGAATACGTACTGCGGGTCTCTTTTCAGTCACCTGCACTTTTTTAGTTCGCCGGCGTTTCTTTCCAGTGCGCATGCCGCCAGTTCACCGGCATCCCACTCCAGCGCGGCCCTGGCACATA
Source organism: Chitinophaga niabensis (assembly GCA_017849435.1). Taxonomy (GTDB): domain Bacteria; phylum Bacteroidota; class Bacteroidia; order Chitinophagales; family Chitinophagaceae; genus Chitinophaga; species Chitinophaga niabensis_A. The sequence goes on along the minus strand of JAFIGY010000009.1, from coordinate 547,350 downwards.
AGCGTAATTGGCATTGCTGATGAATATCTTGATCAGCTTGGTATTATGCCCGTTCACCCGCCATACATAATTATCAGATAGTGCATAACGGGGCATGGCCACCATGGTATCCGAACGATGATGCGCCCGCAGATGGATATGCAACATACTGTCCACCACCTCCATATTCTGCAATTCAAAGAACCACTCCCTTTTCGCCTCCCGTACTTCCATCGCCAGCAGGAAGTCCCGGCCAAAGCGCATCGGGAAAGAATCCGGTCGGGGTGCTTCCGTCACCGTACTGACACAATCCCTCACTGTCAAACTATCCTGCAACACATACACGAAATAATACCCGGTCGTTTTACCAGACAGATCGCCGCTTATGCAAGGATGGCCGCAGGGCGGATAGAATCTGTAATCCGCGAGCAGATCATGATCGGCTATTGCCGTTCTTTCGGGAAGCATGGAGCAGGCGCTGCAACAAACGATCGTACAAAGATATCCGAACACCCACCGGTACCGGTTGATCAGCTGCATAATGAAGGGGTTTAAAGCGAGATCGTAATTTAGCACTATCACACGATATTATCATCGTTTTCGCCGTGAAAAAGAACCGTGGAATCCATTCAATAACGAAATTTTCCATCCGATCCCGAAAAATTCCATTCGACAAGAATCATGTGCGGGCATTGACGGGCAAGCCCTAGATTTGCCGCATGAAAGTTCGTTACCGGTATTGGCTATGCCAGGTGTTGGGCTGGTTCTTCTTCACCTATCTCTGGAATAATATCCGCATGGATGGCTTCGCCTTCAGAACGGATGTGTTCCAGGACTGGGATTATTACCGGCAGGCCGTCATAGGAATCGTGTTCACCCATTTCCTGCACTTATACATGCGCAGGCAACAGCTCATCCGCTATCGTTTCGGAGCGGCCTTTCTGAAACTCTGGGCAAGTGTGCTCGTCACTTCCCTGCTGATAACGATCACTTATACTGTCATTGCCGTGTTCGATTCCGGTGGATGGGCAACTTTTTATGCTTCCGTTACCAAAGCGGCTGATAAGAAACTGGGCCCTGACACTGTGCTCACTCTTTTCTTCCTCGCCACCTGGTTCCTCTGGCATCTTGTGATATGGGGATGGCTGATCATCTATTTTATGATCCTGCAGGGGCGGTTCAAGCGCATGGAGCTTGAATCCGAGAACCGCCTGCGGCAGGCCGAACTGGAAAATCTGAAAACGAAGCTGAACCCTCATTTCCTTTTCAACGCGCTCAGCAGCATCCGCAGCCTTATCGGAGAAAATCCCCAACGGGCGCAACAGGCAGTAGGTGAACTCGCGGACGTACTGAGAAGCGCCATACTGGCGGAACATCAACAACAGATATCTTTCGAGCGCGAACTGGAAGTGGTACAACATTATCTGGCTATTGAAAAGATCAGGTTTGAAGAGCGATTGCAGGTACAATACGATATCGATCCCGCCATCTACCCGCAACCCATGCCACCCATGCTGCTGCAAACACTTGTGGAGAACGCCATCAAACATGGTATATCGAAAAAAACAAGCGGCGGGAATATCCGTATCAGGGCCGGTTATGAGCATGGGCATTGTTTCATCCGTGTAGAAAACAGCGGGCAGATCACCACCGAAAACCTGCAAAATGGTTTTGGTATAACGGGAACGATTAAACGATTATCACTTTTGTACGGTAACGAAGCATCCTTTTCCATCCGAAATGCCGATCCGCAAACCGTACACGCTACCGTAAAATTACCCAAAGCATGATAACAGCAGTGATCATAGACGATGAGCGACTGGCCCGGAACGACCTCCGGTCTGTGCTGGGAAAGTTCCCTTCCGTTCACATCGCAGGCGAGGCAGCCAATGTGCAGGAGGGCCTGCAGCTGATACAGGAATTACAACCGCAGGTGATATTTCTTGATATAGAAATGCCGGAGGCCAATGGTTTTGCGCTATTGGAACAACTGGACGCCGTACCGGAAGTGATCTTCACGACCGCCTATGACGCTTATGCCATCCGTGCTTTTGAAGTGAATGCGCTGGACTACCTGCTGAAACCGGTAACGGAAAAACGGCTGGAAGAAAGTCTTGAAAGGCTGCAAATGAAACTGCAGGCGGCGCCCGTTTCGCAAACATCCCAGTCATACCTGGGACTACATGAGAAAATATTTGTAAAGGACGGAGAGCGCTGCTGGTTTGTTCCCTTATCGGAAGTACGGCTGCTGGAATCCGCCGGCAATTATGTGCGCATCTGCTTCGGCAGGCATTCCCCACTGCTGTCCAGAAGCCTGCAATCCCTGGAACCACGCCTGGACCCGCAATATTTCTTCCGGGCCAGCCGTAAACATATCATCAATCTTGAACACATCAAAAATATCAGCACGCTGAATCAACACCTGCTGCAGCTGGAGCTGACCGACGGGGCAAAAATACCATTGTCCAGGCGGCAGTCCATCCTCTTCCGCGAGCAGCACGGCATCTGATCTCCCCGCTAAATATCTTCATCATGAAACGAACATTCCTCTCGTTAATGGCACTGCTATGCCTGCTTGTCTCCAGCGCCAACGCCCAGTACGTCACCCGCCTCATGGCGGGACTGGTACAGCAGGAAGCCATTCCGCTCAGCGCCACTACCGCCGGCAATGGTTTCCGCGACCTCGGGGCGTTGAAAACCGGTCTTCTTTCCACCAGCATCGTGGGCGTAGGAGAAGGCACCCACGGCACCCATGAATTTTTCACCATGAAACATCGCCTCTTCGAATTCCTTGCAGCGGAAATGGGATATACCATTTTCGCGATCGAAGACGGGATCTATGGCGCCGAACTGATCAACCAATACGTACTCAGCGGCAAAGGTGACCCAAAGCAGATCATCAAAGACGAATTTCATGGCGTATGGCAGGTGCAGGAGCTGGTGGACCTGATAGAATGGATGCGGCAATACAACGAAAAACATGCACGCAAACTTATCTTCGCCGGGTTTGACAACCAGCAGATAGACAGTTATGTAAGGGCTTTGAGGGCCTTTGAGGAAAAATACAAGACCAATGTCTTCAACACGCTCACGGCCTATGACGGAGAGGGCTCGGATTCCATCCACACCGCCATGCAGCTGGCACTGATGCTGGCAGACAGTCTTGCCGCCGTATTACCCCCAAAACCCGCACAGGTACCCGCTGCAGCATGGGAGGAAACATGCTGGTATTTCTCCAATATCCGGGCAGGGCTGCGGCAATTTTCCAATAAAGACTGGCTGGGCATGATCAATACAAGGGACTCTATGATGGCATTGAATGTGGAACGCATCCAAAGGCTGTACCCGGGCCAGAAGATCATGCTGTGGGCGCACAATGGACATGTAGGGCGTCTTCATCCTTCTGTGGGAAAAGCATTCAAAACATTGGGCGCCCATCTCACTGAATACTACGGAAAGGAATATACGAATATTGGGTTTGCTACCGGGGTAGGAACCTACCGGGCCGTTGATCAGGTAACCGACAGTATGCGGACGGATAACAAGCTGCAACCGCCTGTACCAGGCACCATCGAATATTTCCTCCAGGCAGCCCATATGCCGCTCTTTCTCACGTCCACCCAACAGCTCCCGCTGGAGGGACATTTCAGAACCATCGGAGTGTATGCGTCCCCCAAAGATCAATTCCAGAACAGGGTTGTTTGCCTGCCGGAACTGTTCGACTGGCTGATCTATGCGGATATAACAACTGCCGCTGCGGGTCTTTGAGTACGGAAAGCACTACCATTCCCGGGCGGCCGGAAAATTCGTAGCTTTGCTTTTCTTATAACAGCGAAATATGTTCCATTTCGGCCAGCGGCAGACACTGATCATTTCCATCTTCATCATGCTGGTAACAGCATGTCTGCTGGTGTGGCGGCCTGATTACAACTTCTTTGACGGCGGCCTCATCACGGCCATCCTGTTGACCATTTTCATCAAGAAAGACGCGGCCACCCGCTACATGGGCATCGCCTGTACCCTGCTGGTGATCGTAATCGCTTCGCTGCCGCATAAGAACCCGAACCTTTTCGAGGTTTTCATCGAACACTCTTTTTCCCTCATCCTCGTGATCAGCTCTACCCTGCTGGTGTTGTTCCTCAAACGGCTTTACCGCACCATGCAGGAGCTGAACCAGGCGCTGGAACGGGAAGTGGAAAAACGCACCGCGAACCTCGAACTGGCCCTGTCTCATCTGGCCGCTTCCCAAGGGGAGCTGAAAGATGCGCTGGAAAAGGAAAAGGAGCTGAGCGAGATCAAATCCCGCTTTGTGTCCATGGCCTCTCATGAGTTCCGTACGCCGCTCAGCGCGATCCTTTCTTCCGCAGCGTTGATCGGAAAATATCCGGCTACGGAAGATCAGCCCCGGCGGGAAAAGCATGTGCAGAAGATCCGGGATTCCGTGATCCACCTGAATGAACTGCTGGAAGACTTCCTCTCCCTCGGCCGCATCGAGGAAGGCAAAATACACGTACACCCGGAAAAGATATCCCTGAACAACTTTGCCACGGAAACCCTCGAAGAAGTGCAGGGCCTCCTGAAAACCGGGCAGGCATTGCATCCGGAGGTACAGACCGACCTGCGGGTGGTTTCCGACAAACGCCTGCTGAAGCATATTTTCGTGAACCTCCTCACCAATGCGTCCAAATTCTCCCCCGTCAGTACCGCCATCACGTGGAAACTGTGGGAAGAGGACGGACACATCCACGCTATTGTAGCGGACCAGGGGATGGGGATCCCGGATGAGGACAAAGGCTACCTCTTCAGCAGTTTCTTCCGCGGCCGGAACGTGACCAATATACAGGGCACCGGGCTCGGACTGCATATCGTAAAACGGTATGTGGATATGCTCCACGGAAGCATCCGGGTTGAAAGCGAATTGAACAAAGGCACCACCATATTCATCAACTTTCCAAATCTTCTGAAACAATGATGGCCACCATCCTGGTAGTAGACGATCATCCCGGCATCCGGGAAAATGTTGCGGAAATGCTCACCCTGGCCGGGTACCGCGCGCTGGAAGCGGAGAACGGCAAGCAGGCCATAGAACTGGCCAAAGAACATATGCCGGACCTGATCGTGTGCGATATCATGATGCCGGACCTGGACGGGTATGGCGTGCTTCACATGCTGCGCAAACATCCGGAAACGGAACATATCCCGTTCATCTTCCTCACGGCTAAAACCGACAGAAGCGATTTCCGGAAAGGGATGGAAATGGGGGCCGACGATTATATCACCAAACCATTCGAAGATGTGGAACTGCTGACCGCCGTGGAAACCCGGTTGAAGAAACAGCAATTCCTGCAGGAAAAATTCGCGGCGGCACATACACAGTCCATCGGATCACTGCTGCAGGACTGGCAGGCATCCGGACTGCTGCATCTGGACGTGGATGCGTACGATGTGGTCAACTTTACCAAGAAACAACCGGTATATCGCGAAGGCAAGCATCCGCAGTTCCTCTATTACGTGAAAAGCGGTAAGATCAAAGCATACCGGCTGAATGACGACGGGAAGGAATACATCACCAATCTTTTCAGTCAGGGTGATTACTTCGGTTACGTTCCGCTGCTGGAAGACAAGCCTTATGAAGAAAATGCCGAGGCCCTCGACCAAACGGAGCTTGTACAGATCCCGAAAGAAATATTCCTCGAACAATTACTGAACGATATCAGCATCGCCCGCGCCTTCATCAAACGCATTGCGATGGAAGTAAAAGAGAAAGAAGACCGCCTCCTGCAACTGGCCTACGATTCCCTCCGCAAGCGCGTAGCCAACGGACTGCTGGCCATTCACGACAAACTCCACCTCGAGCAGCAGCCGGATGCGCTCATCGAATTATCGAGAGATGACATCGCCCGGTTCGTAGGTACAGCCACCGAATCCCTCATCCGCACCCTCAGCGATTTCAAATCGGAAAAACTGATAGAAATGCAAGGCACACGGATCCGCATCGTGCAGCCGGACCTTCTGCGCAAACTGCTTTACTGATCTATTTTCACCTGCAGGTTCCGGATGGCGCCTTTGAAAGCATTGGTTTTGCTGCCTACGTAGCGTAAGGGGAACAACAGCGTTTCCACTTTTGCCATCTTGTCTTTCGGATTAGGGAAAGTGTGGAAATGTCCTCTCAGGTCATCCTGCAGGGTGCCATTCACATACAGCGTTGTTCCTTTCTTATCACCGGAGATCCTGATATGGGTCCACACATCCGGCGGAACGCTGTAATTAAAATTATAATTATATCCCTCGCGAGAGAAACCCAGCTTATCCGTTCCTTCCTGTATCACCTTTACGGTAGCATGTTCTGAAGAGAACAGCACAGCGCCCGGTTTTTGTTGGCCGGCAGGTTTGATATCGAATTCCACTGTATAGTTGTAGCCTACTTCTTCGTATGGCAGCGTCACGTAGCTGGAAGCGCCCTGCAGGTTGAGCGCCTTATCTTTCAGTGTCACGTTTTGTTTAGATACGATCCCGTCCGCGGTCAGGAAAGGATATCGCAGATCATGCGGCAGCACGCCCATCAGGATGCCGGGTGCGGTGAGCAGTTTTGTGCCTTTCACCATGAAAGAGTCGTAAGGCACATTCCCGTCTGTACCGGCCCACATTTTCTCCGCCAGTGTTTGCATAGCCGGAAATACGCGATGATGCACATCATAGGCTGTGATGCCGTTCCCATAATGATCATTCCACACCGCAAAGGAACCGCCACGGATCTTCGGATGGCCAAAAGCGAACACCTGGTTGCCTACGCGGTTGGGTTCCCATTTGCCATACAACATTTTTGTGTTGAGGTAATCGTAATAGTAACCGGCTGCAGGAACGATGTACAACCAGCCGTCCGGCGTGGAGATAATATCATATCCCTCGCTGATCATCTCTTTCGGGTCCGCATAACCGTTATACCATGCATTGATGGTTACACCGGTATTCCTCACGGGCGTGGTACCCTTGGCATGTGTCAGTGAGCCCCAGAAGCGGACTTTCTTACCATAGCTTTCCACATAGCGGATAAAATGATCTGTAAAGCGGCGGAAAGGCTCCGCTTCCTTCTTGGCATATTCATCCGTACCGATATGTACTTCATCGCCGATGAAAACAGGATTCGGGCCTTGCAGATATTCTTTAAATACGTTTTCTATTACGCGGTAAGTAAGGGAATCGTGCAATTCAAGATGATCTTTTCCGTAATCCCTGCTACCTATCTGCGGTACCGCTTTGGTGAAGGCCAATGAATGCGCCGGCACATCGATCTCGGGAATGATGCGGATGCCATAGTCTTTTGCCATCTGTTGCAGTTCGATAAACTCTTTTTTGCCGTATGACCCGTCTTTTGCCGTCAAACCCGGATAGGTAGCGTTTTCCAGCCGGAATGCACTATAGGTACTGTCCCAGTTACCGCCGAAAAATTGCTTGAATGCGTTATCGTTCAGGTGAACATGGAAGTCGTTCATCTTGTAGTAAGACATGAACTGCACGTAAGTCCGGAGGAAGTCCATACTGAAATATTTCCTGCCCGCATCCAGCACAAACCCGCGGACTTCGTATTTGGGATAGTCGCGCGCAAGGCCCCGTGGAATATTTCCCTGCGCCAGCAGCTGCATCAGCGTGCGGGTACCGGCAAAAAGACCTTCGTAGGCATTGGCGCTGATGTTGATGTGGTCTTTCACATCAAAAAGGTATCCTTCCTTTTCCAGTGAGGGGTCCGTGCAATGCAGCGTCAGGAAGATGTCTCCGGCCGAGGGTTTACCGGTGACGATAGCGGGTTTGGTGCCGAGGGTATTGATATCTTTCTGAAGGATGACTGCTGCTTTGAGGAGGGCTTGGGGGGATGAGGGGTCTATCACGATGCGGCTCTTCTTCGTGAGCACCCATGTTCCTTCACCACCGTTCCATTCCCGGAGGGAAGGGATCACGAAGGGTTTGGGATTGCCTTTGCGCTCCGGTTTCCCCGGCACTGTCACCGCGATGTTCGGCAACTCCTGTACCGAGCCATCCGCCTGCTTTTGCAGTACAAGGTATAATTGTACCACTGCATCATTCAAAGGGCGTGTGATCAGGCCATTGGTATCTATCACCGGGTGCCTGTCTGTTCCCTTCAACAATATCCGATAGCCTTCGAAAGGTTGCGGTAATACGAGTTTCGTTTGTCCGGGTGCGATATCCATCTTCAGCGTTTGCTGTAAACGGGCGGTGTCCCGGATATCCTGCGCCTGGGTAAATGCGGGGCACGCCAGGGCCACTAAGGACCATCCGGCAAAGAGTAGCTGCTTCATACTGTAGACAAATTGATCCCTAAAGATGTGCAATTTCCCGGAGATTTCTAGGGGAGCAGAGAAAATTCCCCTTCCAGCACATCCCGGCTGTTCGTACCCACAAATACTTTAAATGCGCCCGGTTCCGCCACATACTTCATATTCTTGTCATAGAACTTCAGGTCGTTCACCGAAATATCAAAGGTCACTTCCCGTCGCTCCCCTTTCTTCAGCATGATCTTCCGGAAATTCCGCAGTTCCTTCACGGGGCGGTTCACGCTGGCGGTTACGTCCTGTATGTACAGCTGTACCACTTCTTCCCCGTCATAATCCCCGGCGTTTTCAACGGTAACGGATACACGTAGTTTTTCCTGTGGGCGAATGTTCTTCTTATCCAGCTGCAGATTATTGTATGTGAATTTCGTGTAGCTGAGACCGTAACCAAAGGGATAGAGCGGCTCATTGCTTACATCCAGGTATTTGGAAGTGTATTTGTTATTCGGATCGAGGGGCCGGCCGGTGTTCTTGTGATTGTAGTAGATGGGGATCTGCCCGGTATTTCGCGGGAAGCTCATCGTGATCTTGCCGGCGGGATTGTAATCCCCGAACAGGACATCCGCGATCGCATATCCTCCCTGTGTACCCGGGAACCAGGTTTCAAGGATAGCCGGTATGTGGGCATCTTCCCATTCCAGCGTCAGTGGGCGGCCATTCATTAGTACCAGCACAACGGGTTTCCCGGTGTTGTACACCGCTTCCAGCAGTGCCCGCTGACTGGCCGGCAGTCCTATATCGGACCTGCTCGCCGCTTCCCCGCTCATACCCTGCGATTCGCCCAGCGCAAGGATCACCACATCCGCCTTGCGTGCTGTTTCCACCGCTTCCTTCCGCATATCTTCCGAACGGCCGGTATCCGTGATGTTCAGTTTCTTCAACAAACCGCGGTCATCTGAAAGATTGGCCCCCGGTGCGTAATCGATATCCCCCAGCCGGCTTTTCAGCGCTTCGAGCAGTGTGGAGGCTTGTTTGTAATCTCCTGCGGCGGACCAGTTCCCGATCATATCCCGTTGCGCGTTAGCCAATGGCCCGATGAGCGCGATTTTCGTACCTTTCCGCAAGGGTAACAGCTGTTGTTCATTTTTCAGCAGTACGAAAGAACGCTGTGCTATCTCGCGCGCGGCCTGCAGGTTGGTGGTGCTCATGATCACTTTTTTGGCGCGGGCACTGTCCGCCCCGCGGTAAGGATCTTTGAAGAGACCGAGTTTGTATTTCGCTTCGAGCACGCGGTATACAGCCTGATCAATATCCTGCAGGGTGATCTTTTTATCGTCCAGCAGTTTCTTCAGCTGCGTGGCATATACGCTTCCCTGCATATCCATGTCCACCCCGGCTTTCAGCGCAAGGGCGCCGGCTTCGTACTCATTCTTCACGATCCCGTGCGGGATCATTTCGTTGATAGCGGTATAATCCGTTACCACAAAGCCTTTGAAGCCCCACTCCTCCCGCAGTAGTTCCGTCATCAGCCAGTGGTTGCCGGTGGCAGGAATGCCATCCACTTCATTGAAGGATGTCATAACAGTACCCACACCCGCTTCCACGGCGGCTTTATAAGGCGGCAGATAGAACTGGTACATCTGGCGGCGGCTCATATCCACGGTATTATAATCCCTTCCTGCTTCAATAGCACCATACAGGGCAAAGTGCTTTACGCAGGCGAGCAGGGTGTTGGGGGTGGAAAGGTCTGTTCCCTGATAACCGCGCACCTTCGCTTTCGCCACCTGCACCCCATACCAGGTATCTTCCCCGACCCCCTCGGCCACACGCCCCCAGCGCGGATCCCGCGCAATATCCACCATCGGGGAGAACGTCCAGTGCAGGCCATCGGCGCTCGCCTCTTCTGCAGCGATACGGGCGCTTTTCTCCAGCAGCGCCAGATCCCAGGTGCAGGCTTCTCCTAACGGGATAGGGAAAATGGTCTTATGCCCGTGGATCACATCGTATCCGAACAGTAATGGTATTTTCAGCCGGGTCTGCATCGCCATATCCTGCAGCTTGCGGGTGTACTGCGGCGTATAAGCATTGAAAATAGCACCGCAGGCGCCGTTGAGGATATCCTGCTTATAATTCTCCTTCATGAACGGGCCGGTCACATCCATATCGCTGGTCAACAGGTTGAGCTGCCCGATCTTTTCACCGATGGTCATCCGCTGCATCAGTGTGGTAATGAAGCGGTGCCGCTGAGGATCCTGCTGCGCATGCAATTGCAGTGACAGGAAAAGGAGGGCGCATTGGGCGAGGAGTTTCATAACTGAATTTTTAGCAGGTTCAAATATCCTCTCAAAAGTAGCGATATTTAATTACCCATAAAGCGTTGTATTTTCTCCTCCATATACAAGCAGCACGGTATTTCACTATTTTTTACAGCTCAACGGAAACGGTATGAACACTTCCACGTATATACCGCTCACGGGCGGAAAGAAACCACATTATGCCGTGCTGGATGGTCTCCGCGGCACAGCGGCGCTGGCGATCGTTGTTTTTCATTTTTGTGAGCTGATCTGGCTGAACTATAGCGAGAATCCCATCGGGCACGGGTTTCTCGCGGTTGATTTTTTCTTTTGCCTCTCGGGGTTTGTGATGGGCTATGCTTACGACGGGCGTATCCCGCAAATGGGTTTCAAAGCCTTCTTCCGGGCGCGGCTGATCCGCCTGCATCCTATGGTGGTATTGGGTTCTGTACTCGGACTGTTCGCTTTCCTGTTTGATCCGTTCAACACAGATCCTTATGCAAACGGCGTGCTGTTAATTGTGGTCACCTTCATTTGTTCTTTGTTCCTCATTCCCATGGCGGGCCTGCCGGAACGGGCGGGCGCCCTGCTTCCGCTGAACTCTCCTTCCTGGTCGCTGTTCATGGAATATGTGATCAATATCGTGTATGCTTTCTTGTTATGCCGGCTGAACAAGATGATCACACTGGTACTGGCCGGTCTCGCGATGATCTGGTTGTGCGCCACCGCTTACCGCGCCGGCACGCTGATCGGCGGTTGGGCGGATGTAAATATCATGGATGGTTTTGCGCGGGTGACTTTTTCTTTCCTCGCAGGGCTCACCGTATATCGTTTCGGATGGATACGGAAAACCCGGATCGGTTATATTCCGCTTTCCTTCCTGCTGTTGCTGACGCTTGTTTTCCCTTATTTTTCCTGGAACTGGGCGGCAGAATCCGCCGTTGTGATATTTGTTTTCCCTCTTATCGTATCACTGGGCGCAGGGGCCACAGCGGAAGGAAAGGTGCGTGACTGCTGCATTTTCCTGGGAAGGCTTTCTTACCCGCTGTACATGTCCCATATCGTTGCCATCTGGTCCTTCGGGAACTACTATGCCAAATACAAACCCGGCGGATGGCAGCTTTTCGCGATCGTCTTTATCGGCACACTTATATTGACCACCTTCGGTTACCTCGTGATGCGGTACTTTGACGAGCCGGTGAGAGCTTATCTTAACAGAAAGCGGGAACTGGCGCCGGTGGCGGCTCAATAGCGGGATGAACTACTGTTCCTCCCAGTGGTCTGTCCGGAAAGGTCCGGCGGGTAAGCCGGACTTGCTAAAGAGATTCCCGATCTCGGAATTCCCGAAGCCGAAACGCACAGCCTCCGGTTGTTTCACGCCTTTCGCGGAAACGATCACTTTATTCCCGTCCACCTTCACGTCCGCTGGTACAAATTGCCGGTCCGCTCCTGCAATGAAGAATGCGGTTGCTTTATCTCCCCTGATCTTCAAACCATCTTCCGCGTGGGAAAAATATACGATGATCCGGCCGTCTTTCTTTTCCATCTTTTCATACAACGGGTACCGGTAAATGATCCCCTGCTTCCCGTAAGTATCCGCCAGGGCCAGGTTCGCAAGGCGTGCGCCCACGTCATGTTTGTTCTGGGGATGGATATTGGTAGTATCGTCCACCAGATCCGTTATAACGGTCATGCCCGTACGTGGATAAGTCAGTACGGCGGTCTGTGCTTCCCGTAATAAAGCGCCCTTGAGTGTGCCGGGTCCGTAACGGAACGGCGCGATCTGCACCAGGTAAAAGGGAAAATCCTGCTGCCAGGTTTTTCTCCAGGAGCCGATCATGGTGGTCAGGAGTTTTGTATAAGTGCCTGCCGTACCGGTATTGCTCTCGCCCTGGTACCATATGGCACCGGCTATACGAAAACGCGTAAGCGGCGCGATCATGGCATTGTAGGTATTTCCGGGCGTGTGGGGCCAGCCGCTGCTGGGTGAAAGTTTCGTGGCTGCTTCCTTCAACACGGGATCATTCTCCACTTCCGGTGCGGGCGTCCAGACTTCCGCGGGTGTACCGCCCCAGCTGGTATTGATCAGTCCGATCGGTACATTCAGTTCTTTCTTTAATTGTCTGCCGAAGAAATACCCTACAGCGCTAAAACTCTTCAAAGTCGTGGAGTCACAGGCCGTCCATTTGGCGGGACAATCATCCTGCGGATAAGCAGCAGTGGTTTTAGGAATCTGAAAGAAACGGATATTGGCATCGGCACAAACCGGCAATTCCGCTTTAATATCCTTCAACCCGTGATTTCCGCTCCATTCCATATTGCTCTGCCCGCTGCAAACCCATACTTCCCCGATCAGCACGTTTTCCAGCCTGATGATATTGCGGCTCTGCAGGGTGATCGTATACGGACCGCCCGCGGCGGGTGTTTTAACGCTCAGGTTCCAGGTAGCATCGCGGGTGGTGACCACAGAATCCGTTGTGTTGCTCCAGGGAATGAACACTTTGATCTTTTCGCCGGGACTTGCCCAGCCCCATAACTGAACGGTGGCGTTGCGTTGCAGGACCATATTGCTGGAGAGCACATTGGGAAGGCGGATCTGGCCGGAAGCCCATGTAGAGCAGAACAGGAACAGACAGAAAGCGATGTAACGTGGCATGGTTTAAAAGGATTTGAACGCTTAAATTAATAAAGCTTGTGCAGAAATCACAGCGGGTTTAACGGAAAAGCAGGAAAGAGGGGGCCTTCATGGCAAATACATCGAACCGGAAATCGACGATGGTGGTCACTTCAAAATAGAAATTACGCATGCCGGGCGGTACATCGGGGTAGTAATAGGCGCCCAGTTTGAATGTATTCAACGGCAGGTTTTCGTTCTTCACCCGTACACCTAATCCATAGCCTGTGTATACGGGATTTTCAAGGAGGTAGCTTTCCTTCCAGGAGACCTGCGACGCCTGTATGGAGCCGAAGAAATTGAACTTGAAACCATATATCTTCAAAGGGCTGTAGAAGACGGTTTCGGAACGAAGGTTAAGCCGGTGATAGCCGCTGATCTTTGTTTGTTTGAATCCCCACAAACCATACTCCATATTGATGTTCAACGGTCTGTAGAAATAGTTGTTGGGATTACCAAGGTAATCGATCGTTACAAACTGGCGCCAATGGCCTTTCCAGAGGCGCATGAGTTTGCTGTAATAGCTGGCGTTGGCGCGAATGACCATATCCTCAGATACCCATTGCTGCCAGAAACTCCCCACCCCTGCACCAATGCTCAGTATCCCGTTCAGGTGGGTATGCCAGTATTTCTGCGCTTCAATGCCCGTGTAAAAACGCTTTCGGCCGGTCCAGTTTTCCCAGCCTGCGGAGAGTGCGGCGGAGTAGCCGTAGGGAATATCTTCCGTGCGCCCGAAACCGAAGAATTGATGGGCTTTGAAGTAATCCTGCTTGAATACGAGGAACTGCCCGAGGTAATAGTGGTGGTCGTTATAAATGGGATCTCTGACGTAGATCTCCTGTTTGGGCCTGTTCTCAAACAGCAGGTTATAGTACCGGAAGAGCAAAGCGAGGTTAGGCCGGTTATCGAAACGCCCGTCTTTACCGTACCGGTTGCGGAAGTTGTAACCCGTCCACACATCTATGACCTTGTAACCGTAATCCCGGAAAGTACTGTCCGGCATGCCATACACATTGATGGAATAATTACTGGATATCCCCAGGCCCCCTGCAAACTTCGTGGAGTTACGGAACAATGGCCGGTCCACCTGCAGGTAATACGACCCTTCATACACGCCCGAGTCCAGCGGCATCTGGTTATTGAGCGTGGTGTATCCGATGCTGGCATCTATGAAAGTCCCCAGTATATTGTATTTGCTGTATCGCGCTTCCGTACCCCAGGGCCGGCTGAATGCGTTGTTCCACCGGAAACCGAACATAACACCCTGTCCCGCCCCGAAGAGATTGTTGTTGAACATCCGTGCCGAAACGGATTTAGCACTAAGCTCCGAAAGATCGGCGCCGTACTCGAACACGTCTTTTGTGACGACCGTTATATCCACCGAATCCGGGCTGCCGGTTTCCGTCACCACAATGCGGGCGTCCTGTATAAAAGGCCGGCTACGGAGATAACGTTCGTTATCCGCCAGTTCATAAGCATTGAGCGTGTCCTGCTCCCGGAAGAAAAGCGACTGCCGGATGAGCCATTCCTCCGAATCGAAATGCAGGCGGTTGGCAAGGTGGATCAGTTTCATGGAAGTGGTGAACGTAGTATCATTGATGTTCCCGGGGCCGAACACCTTCACCCTGCGATAGCTCACATGCCGTATCGTTTTGCCGACATGCGGCAAAAAACTCTGCTCACTCCTGATCATACTACTGTCGTCCGTGGACGGAGGCGGCTCGTTGTGATGGGTGATCCTTGACAGCAGGGAATCCCGATAACGCCGGCTCTTCAGGGAGTCTACGTAGTCATTCAGCTTCTTGAACCACCTTTTGCTTTGCGGAGGGATGGTATCCTTCTGTGCAAAGGTTTGTTGTGGGATACAGAACAAAAAAAGGTAACAGCCGAGGATTGCAATAATGCTTATTTTATGATGTTGCTTCAATCGAAACCATTGATCCTTAACAACAATACAAATTTTTAACCAAAAGATAAAAAACAAAGGGAAGGGCCAAACTTATTGTTTGCTCCTTCCCTTTTTATGCTTTGCGATAAAACCTGGCTATGGTTGCACGGTAACCGTTCTGCTGCCTCTGCCCACGCTGTCGAACACCCTGAGCCGAACAGTTCCTTTCGTCGCTATCGGTTCCGTATATACGCCACTTTTAGCGGTTGGTTCCTTCCCGTCAGTTGTATAACGGATAACGAGCCCCGGAAGTTGTACGTTGGCCAAAACTTTTCCATTTTCCACGATCGCACCGGGAGTGGGAATGCGGTATTGATATCCGCCGTTGAAAACCGCCAGCCGGCGAAGTTCCCTTTTCCCGATCGTGTTGGCCAGTACGCTCCAGGCTTCGTTATACATGGAAGCGGCCTTTGCTTCGTCCTTTTCCCGCGCCCAGGCCGGATCCGCAGCCCAGGCCCTTTCCGCCATGCCGAGGAGTTTGGGCAGGAGGAGGTATTCCAGCTGCGCAGGGGTTTTCACGGTTTCGGCCCATAAAGCGGACTGGATACCGGGGATGTTCTGCGCACCGTATTCGGTCAGGCGGTCTTTCCCGATGAAAGTGCCGGGAGGCAGGGGGTTGCCCTGTCCATCCTCTTTCGCGTTCTTGTACAAATCGAAGGGAATGAAGTAGAACGGCTTGTCCACATCCACATATCCTCCCCAATAAAAGCCTGGCTCATAATAATCTTTCGCATAAGCCATGTCGAAATAATAATTGCTCACGCCGGAAAGCACTACTTTGTATCCGGCGTTTGCGAGACGGTACGACAGGTCTTCCATCCCTCCCCCCATCACATTGTTCCATACATCGAGCATGAAATGACGGTTCCCAAAATCAGGATTGGCGATCATCACCGTTTGTCCGTCTCTTTTCGTCTTCCGCATGCCGGCCTCTTCCCAGCCATATATCTGCAGACCGCGCTTGTTGACGATCTGCGCCACCTTGTCGTAGAAATAATACCAGAGATCATGCACATCTTTCACCTTTTCGTTTTTCCCGATCAGCTGGCGGCAGGCGGGGGATTGCTCCCAAACGCCCGCGGGCGTTTCATCTCCGCCCATATGAATGATCTCCAGCGGCACACCGGCCTCTGCATGTATGGCTGCCAGACCATCCACCACTTTTTCGATGAAAGCATACGTGGAGGGCAATGCCACATTGATCACATTATCTTTCCATTCCTGCACGGAACGATACTGGCTTTTATCTTCCGGGTCGCTCAAACGGAACTCTGCCGCAGCCGCAGCGTTGCCCTGCTTCATGAATTTCGCGTACCGGGCGTCCATGGCCTTGATAGCGGCACGGGCATGACCGGGCATCTCTACTTCCGGGATCACTTTGATGTGACGGGCTTTGGCGTACCGTAATATTTCGATGTAATCCGCTTTTGTGTAGAACCCTGACCCCGTGGTGTTATTCACATCCGGTCCGGATCCATAGGACGGTTGCAGGGCGGTCAATTCATCCACCGTATGCCCTCTCCGGCCTCCCACTTCCGTTAGCTCCGGCAATCCCGGTATCTCGATCCGCCAGCCTTCATCGTCGCTCATATGAAAATGGAACACATTGAGCTTGTAGAACGCCATCAGGTCCAGTACCCGCAGCACTTCGGCCTTCGATTGGAAATTGCGCGAAACATCCAGCATGAAAGCCCTGTACCCGAAGCGCGGCGCATCTTCCACCGTTACATTGGGGATCACGATCGACTTTTTATCCTGCTGAAAAACCATCAGGCGGTACAGCGATTGTATCCCGTAAAAGATACCCTCCGCTCCCGAGGCCGAGATATAGACGTGATCTCCGGAGACGCCCAGGGTATAGGCTTCCGGCCCGAACTTCCCTTCCGCTTTCCGCAGGCGGATAGTGCCCTCGTTCTCGTTGGTGGTCACTTTCAGCGGCCTGCCCAATATTTTGCCCGCCAGTTCCGCCAGATAATTCGCCTCCCCGAGATATGCGGGGTTGGCGCCGATAACAGCCTGCGCATGCAGTCTGAACTCACCGGGTTTCTCTTCGTAAGAGAGCGGCGTGGGCAGTATCTTCGGCAGCTGATCCACAGGGATATCCCGGATCACGCTGTTGCGCTTGTAGATATCGGCGGTGGTAGTCTGGATGTGTTTATCATTCGCATTCCGCCGCAACTGCTCCGGGCGGGTGGAGGGAACCACCGTAAAATCCGCGATGGCGTAACCTTTGCCGGGGTCCCGCTGCCAAACGATATAGGGACCGTCCGGTGCGTCTGTGTGGGAGGTGACCCATGCGGAGGAGAGGAGGTTGAGCCGAAGGGAGTCCCCGGGCGCAATCCCTTTAAAGTCCGCTGAGGGCTTGAATGTATACAGATGGCCGTTCACATGGCCGGCTTCAATGCCGGGCGCTACCGCTCCGGGCGTTACGTAACGGATGAAGTTGTAATAGATCGTCCAGCCCGTTGCAGGGAAGGTCTGTTTGGTCTTATTGATGATCGTGAAAGTGGACAGGGTTTGTGATTTACCCTGGTGGCCGTTCTCCACCACTTCCCATTTCAATTGGAGTCCGCCGGCGGGGAAGTCCTGCGCCCTGGCCATTACGGAGACAAAAAAAAGAATACAGGTTAAACGCATATAGTCAGTAGTCAATTCTTAATTGATTTCCGGATGGCTTCCAGCAGGTATCCTTTAGGGTCGCTGGCATATTCCCAGAACATGATACCGGCCAGCCGGTGTTTTTTCACATAGCGGCATTTGGCGCGTATGGAACGTTCATCATCATACGAGATGAAAATATTGTTGACGGGGTGGAAGAGATAAGGTGCACGGGCGCGCTTGTCCCAGTGGCGCACATACCCCTGCTGCATGAGACTGTCCTTTAACCGGGTGAACCCGCCGCCTCTGGCTCCTTTCAGCGCCTTGCGGTTCAGGCCGTTATTGTCGCCATCGGGCATCGTCCAGCCGCGACCGTAGAACGCAGCTCCCATCACGATCTTTTCTGCCGGTACGCCGGCAGCGAGGAAAAGGTTCACAGAGTGATGGGCGGATGATTCAGCAGTATCTTTCGTAGACCCGTAAAGGTTAGTATGATGCCCGGCGATGCCGGTGGGATTGGTTTTGTAGTCGTAGCTCATGATATTCACATAGTCCAGGTACTGCTGCGCCTTGTCCATTTCCGTATGCTGCACGAAGTACGCGCCGCCGCCTACGGCGGTGGTGAGCTGGTATTTTTTACCGGTCTCCCGCTGCAGGCTGTCCAGCGACGCCCGCAGTGCCTTGAACATGAGTGTATAATTTTGTTTGTCTTCCGGCCGGTAAATATTCCCTTCCTCTCCCGGCACGCCGGGATATTCCCAGTCGATATCCACGCCGTCCAGCCCGTATTTGCGGACGATATCCACCGAAGTGGCGGCAAAGAGGCGGCGGCTTTCTTCCGTGAGTACGGCATCGGAAAAATTCTCACTCCAGGACCATCCTCCGATGGAGATCAGTATCCGGAGATCGGGGTTGCGTTGCCGGAGGGCGTTCAGGTTTCGGAAGTTGATGGTATCCGTGGCCAGGTTGGTCAGCCAGGCCTGCCCGTGCTGCACATTCACGAAAGCGTAGTTGATGTGCGTCAGCTTTTCCACTTCAATGGATCCCGGGTCGGCGATGAGGCCGCGGAACCCGCCTACATAGGCGATCACCACGGGCTTAGGGTTCTTTGCCGGCGGCGTAAAGGCCATACCCGGCAGGATCAAAAGGAGCAGGGTGGTTAAAGTTGGATAGCGCATCCATAAATATAGGAGATTCCTTTAAAAAAATCACCCCGGTGGAAACCGGAGTGATCATATCATTCCACATTTTAGCGTCATCTACTGCTTATAGATATCATTGGGAGGATGCAGCATGTCTGCTGATTCCATAAATTAATTCTGATTATCCAGCTTAAATCGAATAGGAAGATTGTAATAAACGGCTACTTCCCGTCCGTTTTGCTTGCCAGGCCTCCATTTCGGCATTTTGCGGATCACTCTCAAGGCTTCTTCTTCCAGGCCCCCTCCTTTTTGGGCCCCTACGATCTCGGGATCACTGACCTTTCCGTCCTGCCGCACCACGAACTTTATCGTAACGGTTCCCTCGATCCCGTTTTCAGACGCCACGTGAGGATACCGGATATTATCATGCAGGAATCTCATCAATGCCGCCTCGCCTCCCGGGTATTCCGGCATGATCTCCACAAAGCTCGGGATCACCTCTTTTTCCACTGCCTTCGGTGCTTCCACAACATTGCTGCCTCCCGTCACCCCCTCCGGCACCCCGTTATCACTGCCATTCGGGTCTCCATTAAGGTTGTCCCTGGTGCTGATGGCATTTTTCTTCAAATCATCATTCTTTACCAGTTCGTCGTCCGGATTCACCTTATCATCCTTTTCGATCTTCGGGGTTACATATTTGATCTCCGGTTTAGACAGGGCCGGAGCCTCTACTTTTGGCGGCGGTGTATGAACAACTGGTTTTTCATCAGGAATTTCCATTAACTTAGTTTCCGTAATGATCCGTTTCAATTCCGGCGTTTCCCTGCCGGAAGCCATTAATCTGGTACTGATCGTATATCCGCCGACTATTAGCAGTACGATGGCGGCCATACCCGCCACAGCGGTACGGACACGTTTATTGTAACGGCGCCGCAGATCATATGCTCCATAGTCCTTATTACGGTCATCGAATAAGATGTCGATGAATTCTGAGTGTAAGAGTTTGGTTGTTTCCATGGCAGTTCGTTTAGAAAGGAGATGCACAGGCAGTTTTTTTCCATAAACGGTAACCAGCCCGCTGAACATTTTAGGAATCACAGTTGTTCCTAATTGTATCTCTCCGGTCTATTAACCGAATACATCCACCAGAATGTTAATTTATGAAATGCCGGCCCCCACATATGGTGATTCGTATAATCCTGCTGGTTACTACCGGTACAACGGTTATCTACCCCGCACGAGCACAGCAGGATACGGCCCGTTCTTATAATTTTTCGCTGGATGAATGTATCCGTTACGCACTTGCCAATCAGAACGATGTACGCAATGCCCGTTTAAGCCGGGTTGCTTCGCGGGAGAAGATCAAAGAAAGTTCGGGAAAGTTGTTCCCGCATGCCAATATCAACGGCAGCCTGACAGACAATCTCAAACTCCAAACCTCCCTGATCCCCGACTTCGCTAATAATCCCAACAATAAGATACCCGTACAATTCGGCACCAAATACGCCTCCGCTGTTTCCGGTCAGCTGAACCAGACGGTATTTAACAGCGACTATTTCCTCGGCCTCAAGGCCGCCCGGGTATACGACGAGCTCTCCATCCGCGACCTCGAGCGCGTAGCCATCAACGCCCGCGTACAGGTGAGCACAGCCTATTTCAACGTACTGGTCAGCGAAGAAAGCATCCGGCTGGTAGACGCCAACATCGCGCAATTACAGAAAACATTAAAAGATACCCGTGCCAGGTATGATGAAGGCACGGCGGAAAGGATTGATGTAGACCGTATACAGGTCTCCTTTAATAATGCGGAAAATCAACGCGCCAACCAGGGACGCATGCGGCAGTATGCGCTGGATGCGCTGAAGTTCAGCATGGGCATGCCATTGCAGAACACGCTTACCCTCCAGGAGCAGGTACGCAATTTTACCGCGCAGGAAGTACCGGACAGTCAGGCCTACCGGGTGCAGGACCGGCCGGAGTATAGCATGCAGCGCGTGCAAACGGACCTCAACAGGCTTAACCTGAAAAGTAAGCGGCTGCAGGTGCTCCCCTCCCTGAACGCATTCATCAATTATGGCGTGAACTGGTTCTCCACTCCCTTCTCCGACCTGTACAAAACAGGGTTCGGCTACTCCGCCCTGGGGCTCACCCTGGCCTGGCCGATCTTCACAGGTACGGAAAGGTATCACCAGGTGGAGCAGGCCCGCATCACCTTGCAACAATCCGAGAACACCCTGGCCAACCTCGACCGGCAGATACAGCTGGAAGTACGCCAGGCATATACACAATATCTGAATAATGCAGCCTCCCTCCGTACACAGGAAAAGAACATGGCGCTCACACAGGGCATATATGACCGGGTGCTGCTGAAATTCGGACAGGGCGTGGCCAGCAGCCTGGATGTAATATCGGCGGACAGTGAACTGAAACAGGCTCAAAGCGATTATATCAACGCACTGCTCAACACCCTGATCAGCAAAGTAACGCTGGATCAGGCGATGGGCAAGATTAAAGCGGAATAACGATCATTCAAAATAACTACCATGTACCTCCCCAGGAGCATTTACACTTTACCCGTGTGTTTGCTGCTATGCGCCTGCGGCAGCAAGCCCAAACCCGGAATGATGGGAGCCTTCCCCCGTGCTACGGTCACTGTGTACGAAGTAAAGCCTGCCGGTTATACGGTAGGGGAACGCTTCCCGGCCACCCTCACAGCGAATCACATTGTAGATATCAAATCTGATGTTACCGGTTTTTTGGAAGCGATCCGCGCGAAAGACGGGAGCTCCGTAAAACAGGGACAAGTATTGTACGAAGTGGATAAAAGCCGCAGCCAGGCGAGCTACGATCAGAGTCGCGCCTCCGTACTGCAGGCCGAAGCAGACCTCGCGCAGCGGCAGCGGGATCTGGAACGGTACAGCAATCTCCTGAAGCAGGACGCCATCTCCCGGCAAACCGTAGATCAGGCCACCACCGCCGTTAAAACTTCCGAAGCCAACGTAGCCGCCGCAAAGGCCGCCATGCAACGCGCCGGAACAGACATCAACCACTCCGTATTACGCGCACCGGTGAACGGGAAAATCGGCATCGCCAATATTCGTACAGGCGATCTCGTTACAGCCGGACAAACAGTGATCAATACCCTCGTAAATGAAGATCCTGTTTACGCAGATATCGACATTCCGCAAAAAAGATACGCGGAGTTCAAAAAAGACCTGGATCATCCCGGCGACCGGCAGCAGCATTATTTCATCCTGCAGGACAATGGCGCGCCCTATTCCCAGGAAGGCAAAGTGCTGCTGATCAACAATACCGTGGATGCACGTACCGGTACCGTAAGAGTACGGCTATCCTTCCCCAACAAAGATGGATTGCTAAAATCCGGCATGTCTGCCGTAGTGCTGGTAAAATACAATACCCCGCAAACGCAACTGGCCATACCGGCCAAAGCTATTGTGGAAATATTGGGAGAGGTGAAAGCATATGTGGTGGATCAGCATAATGCCGTGCAAATACGGCCGATAGAAAGGGGTCCGGTGGTGGACTCCCTCCTCATTATCCAATCGGGACTCAAAGAAGGAGACAAGGTGGTAGTAGATGGCATTCAGAAAGTAAGGCCCGGGGATACCGTGAACATTAAACCATAGACGGCATGATCTCAAAAACATTCATCGAGCGGAAGAATACGACTATCGTTATCGCGATCATCCTCGTGATCGTAGGCACTATCTGCATGTTCTCCCTGCCCATCGCACAATTACCGGATATTGCCCCGCCGGTGGTGGATGTAAGAGCAAACTATATCGGCGCCAACTCCACAACCGTGGAAGAAACGGTGACCACTCCCATTGAAAACCAGGTGAACGGTACGCCCGGAGCCATGTACCTGCAATCTGTGAGTGCAAACGATGGCTCCATGAGCATCACCGTAACATTCAACATCGGCACCAACCCGGATATTTCCGCGCTGGACGTACAGAACAGAGTGAGCCTCGCGCTGCCCTCCGTACCGGATGATGTGCGCAGGGTAGGCGTTACTACCAAGAAACGTTCGAACGATATGCTGATGGTGGTGGCGTTGAACTCACCGAACAGCACACACGATAAGAACTTCCTCGACAACTATCTCAATATCTATATCAAACCGGAGATCGCCCGTATTGAAGGCGTTGGTGATGTGAATGCCTTTTCGCAGGATTACAGCATGCGCATCTGGCTGAACCCGGAAAAGATGTCGTCATTAAACCTCACCGCCTCTGATGTGGCAAGGGCCATCCAGGAACAGAACACACAGGCCCCTGCAGGTATCCTCGGCTCCCCGCCCGCGCGCAACAGTCAGGCATTTGAATACACCGTGAAAGTGAAAGGGCGTTTGCTCAGCGCGGAAGAGTTTGGAGATATTATTGTTTCCACCAATGCCCAAACCGGTTCCCTCGTACGTTTGAAGGATATCTCCCGGCAGGAACTGGGCTCCTTCTCCTACGCTGTAGACGCGAAGGCGGACGGGAAGCCCGGCACCGGGATGGCCATTTACCTCGCCCCCGGCGCCAATGCGCTGGATGTAGCAGACCGCGTGGAAAAAAGATTTGCGGAGCTGGCCAAAACATTCCCCCCGGATGTGCAATGGCTGGTACCTTTCGAAACCGTTTCCTTCGTGCGGATATCCATCGAAGAAGTAGTACAAACCTTCATGGAGGCGCTGGCGCTGGTAGTACTGGTAGTATATCTTTTCCTCCAGAGCTGGCGGGCTACGCTGGTGCCGGTACTCGTGATCCCGGTATCCATCATCGGTACATTCATCTTCTTTAAACTGCTCGGCTTCTCTATCAATACCCTGACCCTGTTCGGTTTCGTGTTAGCCATCGGGATTGTGGTGGATGACGCCATTGTGGTGGTGGAGGCCGTCCAGCACCACATCGATGCCAATGGTATGTCTCCCCTGAACGCCACGTATAAGGCGATGACAGAGGTGCAGGCACCGGTAATTGCCATCGGATTGATCCTTGCAGCAGTGTTTGTGCCGGTAGCTTTCATCCCCGGCGTAAGTGGGCGACTATACCAGCAGTTCGCACTCACCATTGCATTCTCGGTGCTGCTATCTGCGTTCCTCGCACTAACGTTAACGCCTGCACTATGTGCCATTATGCTGCGACCATCACAACTAAATAGTCATTCGCGGGGACTGAACAAACTGCATTACCGTTTTAATCAATGGTTCACCCGCTTTACCCAACGATACAGGAACGGTGTACGGCGCGCTATCAAGCAAACAGCATTTGTGCTCATCATACTGCTCATCCTGTTCGGCGCCGCTTTCATGCTCTTCAGGAAAGTACCCACCACCTTTGTGCCGCAGGAAGATATGGGAGCGATGTTCCTGGCGGTGGAACTGCCGGATGCATCTTCTTCCATGCGCACAAAAGTAGTAGCGGAAAAGATCAACAACATTCTGTTACAGGATCCGGCCGTGCAGCACTTCTTCAGCGTTACGGGGATCAACTTCATTGCCAATGCCGTGAAACCTAACTCTGCTACGTATTTCATCAATCTCAAACCCTGGGATGTAAGATATGCCCGGGGAGAAAATATAGACAAGGTAGTAGGAAGGATACAAGGTAAGCTGATGCAGATCACAGAGGCCACAGCGTTTGCCCTGCCGGCCCCCACCCTGCGCGGCCTTGGAACCTCCACCGGCTTCTCTTTCGTACTGGAACAAAAATCGGGTACAGACCTGATGGAGTTCGGCCGTGTAATGGGACAATTATTGATGGCCGCCAACAAGCGGCCGGAAATTGCGCGGGCTTACGCCTTCTTCAGCGCCAATACGCCGGAGTTCAATGTGGAAGTGGACCGGGAACGGTGTAAACAGATGGGCGTGCCTGTAAGTGATGTATTTGGCGCCCTGCAAACCTTCCTCGGTGGCGCTTATGTGAACGACTTTACCAAATTCGGGCGAAGCCTGCGCGTAGTGATGCAGGCGGATACCGCTTACCGGAAAGATATTCATGCGCTGGAATCCTACTTCGTGCGCAATGTGAGGGGAGAAATGGTGCCACTGGCTTCCCTCGTGCGTTCTAAGCTGGGGGCCGGCGCGCCGGTGATCAATCACTTCAATCTCTACCGTTCCGTGGAAATCAGCGGCAGCACCAATCCCGGGTACAGCAGTGGGGATGGCATCAAGGTGATGGAGCAGCTGGCAAAAGAAATACTGCCGCCGAATTTCGGATATGAGTGGACGAATATCTCCCGCCAGGAAATTGAGGCAGGGAACAAGAGTACGCTCATCTTCATGTTGTCTGTCCTGTTCGTATTCCTCCTGTTAACTGCATTATACGAAAGTTGGTCTGTCCCATTCTCCGTACTGTTAGCTGTTCCGGTAGCCCTGTTTGGATCTATCCTTGCATTGTGGCTAACGGGACAGGCTAATAGTGTTTATTCCCAGATCGGGTTGATCACGCTGATCGGTCTCTCTGCGAAAAATGCCATCCTGATCGTAGAGTTCTGTAAAGAGCGTGTGGATAAAGGCATGCCGTTGATACAGGCCACGCTGGAAGCAGTGAGCCTGCGTTTCAGGCCCATTCTCATGACTTCCTTCGCATTCATCCTCGGGGTGATGCCGTTGGTGCTGGCCAAAGGAGCCGGCGCCGCTGCGCGCGTGAACATCGGGTTTACGGTGGTAGGCGGTATGCTTGCCGCCACCCTGCTGGCGATCTTCACGGTACCCGTGTTATATGTACTGATCACACGGTTGGCATACGGCAAGAAAAAACTGGCCGCCCTGGAGAAAGAAAGCAAGGAATGGCAGAACAACAACTCGGGCAATCCCCATTAATTCCGTTCTTCTGCATTTTCCCGGTCCCATCCGGCGTCCCGGATCAACATATTCGTATAGGCGTCTGCCTGTATGAGCTTCTGTAATTCCTCGATCCGTTCTTTCATCACGTTCACATATTGCTTATCGTCCCGATAAGCGGAAAGGCTTTTCATAGAGCGTTCATCGTAGCGGCGGAACATACGGGCTGCGCGCTGCGACTGGTAAGCGCGGTGCCCCAGCATTTCCATGGCATCCGAGGCCACGCGCAAAGAGGTATCCAGCGTTTCACGGTAAATATGCAGCACGCCGGCGTTCATCAGATCAAAAACATCCGTGAGGCCGGTAGCCCTTACCAGCATTTGCAGATGCGGGAAATGCTTCTTGACGGCATCCACTACTTCCAGGTTTTTTTCCGGCGTTCCCATCGCGATTACGATGATCTTCGCCTGTTCCGCGCCGGCGGATTTCAGCATATCCATGCGGGAAGCATCCCCGTAATATACTTTCAGCCCCATTCTCCGGAGCAGATCCACACGGTCGGAATCCAGATCCAGCACGGTTGTGCGCACACCGCTCGCCCTTAGAAATCTTCCTACGATGGTACCGAAATGATCGAACCCTGCGATGATCACCGGGTTCTTCTCTTCGATCTTATCCGGTTCCCTTTCCGGTGGCTTTGCCGTGCAGCCAAAGTATGGCTGTACCCATTTTTCATGCGCCAGTAACAAAAGCGGCGTAAGGGCCATGCTAATGGCCACCACCGCTATCATCAGACTGACGATATGCTGCGGAAGCAAATGCGATTGGAGGGAGAAGGAAAATAATACGAAGGCAAACTCTCCCACCTGTGGTAACGCGAATGCAAACAACAGGTTCTGTTCTCCGCTTAGTTTGAACAACCGTCCCAACCCGAGCAACACCGCGAACTTCGCGGCCATGATACCCAGCACCAGGCCCAGAATGAGCAAAGGCTGTTCCAATACCAGCTTAAAGTCGATGGACGCTCCCACTCCTATGAAGAACAATCCGAGCAACAAGCCTTTGAACGGCTCAATATCGCTTTCCAGTTCATGCCGGTACTCGCTGTTAGCCAGCACCACGCCTCCGAGGAAAGCGCCCAGGGCGGGACTCAGGCCAACGAGCGTCATCAGCACAGCAATGGCCACTACCAGCAACAGCGCCGATGCCGTGAACAGCTCCCTCAACCCTGTACGCGCTACAATATGCAGCAGCGGCTTCACCACAAAACGGCCCGCCGCCACCAATGCAGATACGGCACCCAGTACGATCAACGTTTTCACCCAGGCGGGCTCATGCGCGATCAACGAATGATCCTCCACCTGCGCACTGCTCAATCCCGCAGGAGCC
Organism: Chitinophaga niabensis; assembly: GCA_017849435.1. Lineage (GTDB taxonomy): Bacteria > Bacteroidota > Bacteroidia > Chitinophagales > Chitinophagaceae > Chitinophaga > Chitinophaga niabensis_A. The sequence continues at coordinate 520,245 of JAFIGY010000009.1, read as the reverse complement.
AGCAGCGGGAAAATGGCGAGCATCGGGATCACAGCGATATCCTGAAAGAGCAATACGGAAAAAGTACTTTGTCCCGCAGCAGATCCCATCTGCCCTTTCTCCGTCATGATCTGTAAAACGATGGCAGTGGAAGAAAGGGAAAGGATCATACCGAGTATCAGGGATTCATTCAACGGCAGGCCGAACAACATGGCGAGCCCGGAAATTAGTATGGCCGTTACCGTTACCTGCAATCCGCCCAGCCCCAAAATGGGCGCGCGCAATTTCCACAACAGCGAAGGTTCCAGCTCAAGGCCGATGAGGAATAACATCATTACCACCCCGAATTCGGCAAAATGCATCAGGTCCTGCCCCCCATGCCCTATGAACCCGAACAAAGCCGGACCGATAATAATTCCGCCGATGAGGTATCCCAATACCGACCCAAGGTTGAGCTTCCTGGCCAGCGGTACGAACACCACCATGGTAGCGAGATAAACGAGTGCCTGGTAAAAGAAGGATTCGTTGGACATAACTTAATCAATTGCGAATTTCAAATTACGAATTACGAATAATTTCGAACGATGCACTAACCTTGTGATGGTTTGGGCTCAGCCGGGCTTACCAATGCATTCAGGTAGTAGGTCCGCTGTGCCTGCGGCAGGTCATAAGATCCGGACTGTAACCCTTTGATCAGGCGAACATAAGCGTCTGTATAATCATTCAGTTGTTGTTGTGTGAGGTCCGGGGCGCCATGTACCACGAATGGCGGCAGGTATTGCATGTGACAGAGCCTCGCTGTTTGCTCAAAGGGAAGCATGAACTCTCTCAGGGGATATCCGTGATGCCCATCCGGACCGTAAGCGCTTTCATGGCCGCCGGTAGAGATCACATTGCCGAGGTATTTGCCTTTCAGCGCCAGGCCTTCTTTACCGTATGCCCATCCATGCTCCAGCACCAGGTCCATCCATTGTTTGAGCAGGGCGGGACCACTGTACCAGTAAAAAGGATGCTGAAAGATGATGATATCGTGCTGCTCCAGCAAGGGCTGCTCCTGACGCGGTATCACGTCAAAATCAGGATACTGCTGATAAAGGTCATGAATGGTCACATCCTGCAGGCTCCTCGCAGCGCGAAGCAGGCTGGCATGTACACGGGAACGTTCGAATGCGGGATGCGCGAATAAGATCAATATTTTTGCCACAGGAATCAATTATTACATGTCATAATTTACGAATAATGTCAGAAAAGACATATCGTGTTATTTAGTGTTAAAATAGTGCTTCCTTGTACAAGTTTTAATAATTTGGCATTTGTCAACGTTGAATAGTCATGTCCCTTATCAAAGAAATCGGCTTATATAACTATCTCGTACAAAAAAATGTACCGGATCTGAAGGCGCATGTGAAAGTGCTTTCAGTGAAAAGAGGCGCGTTGTTATATGACACCACACAGCGATACACAGATATATACGAGATCGTCAGCGGCGCAGTAAAACTGGGGCGTATTTCGGATAAGTGAAAAGAATTCATCTATGAACTGGTCACCCCCGGAGAATTCTTCGGCAACCTGGACGTGTTGAAAGAACACGGTTTTTCCGAATTCTGCAAGCCACTGGTTATTACTCAATTAAGAGCGTATAGTCCCGCATTCTTCAGCCATATCACCACACACGATCCTGAAGTAGTAGAATGGTTCCTCGCCAGGATCGTTTCCCGCTGGAATAAAACCGAATCCATCCTCGCCAACATCCGCACGTATGAACCGCGGGACAGGATATTGCTGCTGTACAAAGAACTTCAGCAGACCCCCATTATGATCGCTAACCGGAACAGTACACTGGCAAGACTTGTCACTTACCAGGATATTGCAGACCTCACCGCGACTACCCGCCAGCTGGCCGCGGACACTATCAATGCGATCCTTCCTTAGCCTGATCCCCTCTGTTTACAGTGCTTTTACGGCATGAAATGTAAGAATCTGACATCCTTAATGTTTTTATAACTATTTGGTGATTTTTAAGTCACCCATCCTCACTTCTTCTTCATTTACTTTGCATCTTCAAATAAAAACGCATTTATCTGACGTTCGTGAAAACGTTACATCTGAATCTAATGCAAATCTAATACGGTTGTGAAATGGCACTTGTTTTACCTGTATCTGTCGGCTACCGTAGCCTGACAACTACCAAAATCAAAAATGCCGGAACTGAAGTAAAATAACGACAATGATCATTTACGGATTATAAAATTGATGCGGGGTTTATGCCCCGTACAGTCACTACTTTATCTATACATCATATCTAAAAAGCAATTTTTTATGCTACTGAAGAAAGCATTATGCTATTGGCTATGCCTTTTTTTATTACCGATGGCAATGACCGCGCAGGTCACCACCGGTTCTGTGACCGGCATTATCAAAGGGCCCGAAGGAAAGGGCGTTGAAGGCGCCAGTATAACACTGGTGCATCAGCCTTCCGGCACCCGTTATCAAAACCGCTCCATGAAAAACGGTTCCTTTACCTTAACCGGCGTACGCGTAGGCGGCCCTTACCAGTTAAGAGTAGAATTCATCGGCTACAAACCACAGCTGGTGGAGGGTTTTCATGTGATGCTGGGTGAATCCTACGACGTAGTGGTAACGATGAACGAAAGCGTAACAGCGCTGAAAGAGTTCTCCGTTAACAGTGTAAAACGTAAAGGCGCTACAGAAAAAAGCGGTGCCAGTACCGTGTTTGATTCCCGCCAGCTTGCCACACTGCCATCTTTCAACCGCAGCGTCACCGATCTGACCAAGCTCACGCCGCAATCCAACGGTAGTAATTCCTTCGCCGGAAGAAGTGGTTATTACAACAATCTGAAAGTGGATGGCGCCAATCTGAACAACAGCTTTGGCCTGAATACCGATCCATTACCAGGTGGCGGCGCTTCTCCTATCTCCCTGGATGCTTTCAGCGAACTGTCTGTAAACATCGCTCCGGTAGATGTACGCCAGTCCGGCTTTACAGGCGCCGGCATCAACGCCGTTACTAAAAGCGGCACCAATGAATTCCATGGTACTGTGTACGGATTTTATCGTGATCAAACTTTCAACGGACGTAAAGCAGGAGATGTAAAACTGGATGAGGCCACCGCTTCTTCCCGGAAAAGCATCGGCGCCAGTCTGGGCGGCCCTATCATTAAGAACAAACTCTTCTTCTTTGTGAATGGAGAGTATGAAGTGAACTCCGGTTCCCGCATCACCAACTTCGTGGCCACCGGCAGCACCAACTCCGGCAACGTATCTTCCACACCTATTGATTCCATGGCTAAGCTGGCCACCTTCCTGAAGGACAGATATGGTTATGATCCGGGCGCTTATGACAACTATCCGACGGCAGCAAAATCAAACTATAAGTTCCTGGCTAAAGTGGACTGGAATATCAACAACCACCATAAGCTGACAGCCAGGTACAGCGATTTTGTGAGCAATGAAGATCCTTCTTCTATCAATGCCGGTTCTATTATTGGCGGTGGTGGATTTGTACTGCCTGGCACAAGCAATGCCATCTCCTCGCTTCCCAACAATCGCCTTAGCAATAAGTCCATGGTATTTTCCAACTCCGTATACGGTTTCAAACATATCGTAAAAACAGGTACACTGGAGTTGAACAGCACCTTTGGCAAAATATCCAATAACCTCCTGCTTACGGCCACCAAAGTGCAGGACACCCGTATTACCAACAGCGCAGCTTTCCCCTTCGTGGAAATATTTGATGGCACAACAGTTCCGCACAACTACATGAGCTTTGGTTATGAACCTTACAGCTATAACAACGATGTTATCAACAAGGTATACAGTGCAACGGACAACTTCACCTACTACACCGGTAAACACACCCTCACTGCAGGCGTATCTTACGAATACCAGCTGGTAGGTAACATGTTTATGCCGGGAGCGCAGAGCTATTACATCTTCAACTCCCTGAATGATTTCATGACGGAGAAAACGCCGCTTTACTATGCTTATGCATACTCTATGGTTCCGGGCAAAAAAGCCGTTTACTCTGCAGAATTGAAATTCGGATTGGCCGCCGCTTATTTCCAGGATGAGATCAAAGTGAACAACAATCTGAAAATAACACTGGGTTTAAGAGCGGAAAGACCGGTCTACATTGAGAAAGCACTGGAAAACCCGGCTATCACCGCCCTCACATTCCCTGACAAAGAAGGGAATATGACCCACTACAACGGTCAATGGCCTAACTCCAGAACTACCCTCTCTCCGCGTATCGGCGCCAGATGGGATGTACTGGGGGATAAATCCCTCATCCTCCGGGGTAGCACCGGCATCTTTAATGGTCTTGCACCGTTCGTATGGCTGACCAATATGCCGACCAACTCCGGCATGTATCAGAACAGCGTATCGCTGAAAAACAATAACGCCAACGAGGCTTCCAAACTGAATGACATTAAATTCGACCCCAGGGTGGATGCATATGCCAACCTGTTCCCTCCGGTAGCAGGTACTTCCATCCCGAGCAATATCGTGTTGATAGATCCTAATTTCAAATTCCCGCAGATCTTCAGAACAGATGTGGCCATCGACAAGAACCTGGGCCGTGGTTACAGCTTTACCCTCGAGGGATTGATCACCAAAGACATCAACGCGATCCGCATGCGGAATGCCAACCTGAAAGATCCTACCGGCATGGCTAACGGTCCGGATAACAGACCCCGTTATGTATCTACTGCCGGTGCTGACAGGTATATCTATCCCAACATCAGCTCAGCTGTAGTGCTGGAAAATACCAACAAAGGGTATTCTTACGCTATGACCGCGCAGCTGTCCAAAGCCTTCTCCAAAGGATTCTACGGATTCATTGCCTACACTTATACGAAGGCAAAGGATATCTCCGGTAACTCCGGCTCACAGGCCTATTCCGTATGGAACGGCAATGCCACTGTAGGTACCAGCAACGACCTGGAATTGCAACCTTCCTCCTCCGTTGCGCGTCATCGCATTGTGAGCATCCTGTCCTACCGCTTTGAATACCTGAAGCACGCCGCTACTACTGTTTCGTTAGTATACCAGGGCGCTCCGTCCAGCAATATTACCTACCGGCTGAACGGTGACCTCAACGGTGATGGCAATAATCAGGATCTGATGTTCGTGCCGAAAAAAGCTTCCGATCTCACTTTCGAACAATACTCCGCTACCGTTGGAGGTGTTACTTATACTTATACACCAGATCAACAGGCGGCCGCACTGGAGCGTTTCATTAACAACTCACCTTACCTGAGCAAACGCCGTGGTCAGTATGCCGAAAGAAATGCCGCTATTACGCAATGGTATAACGACATCTCCGCACGCTTCATACAGGAGTTCTATTTAAAAGCCGGCAAATCCAAACATACCCTTCAGTTCACGGCAGATATCAACAACCTGCCTAACCTGCTGAACAGGTTCTGGGGTATACAGAAAGGTGTTACTACCAGCCAGCCGCTGGCATTCAGGAACTACGACGCCAACGGTGTGCCGGTATATCGTATGCAGTACAACAACAACGGGGCATTGTATACCACACCTTTCCAGAATTTTTACAGCGCTTCCAGCACATGGTCTATGCAACTGGGTGTACGCTATATTTTCTAATCCATTATTGATATCAGTATGAAAAAGATAATTTGTTTGTCAGCATATCTGCTTTTTGTACTTACTTCCTGTACAAAGAACAATGATTTGGTCAGGGAAGAACTGGAAAAAGCGCTGCCTACCATAGAGATCACCAGCATGGGATTACTCCGGCAGGTGGGTCCGTTCGCAACAACCGACGTGATACAGGTGACCTTTGGCGGCGCGCTCACCAAAGCCAATCCGGGTACACTGGATTATGCCTGGTACGATGCCCCAGCCACCGGCTTGCCTAAAATGGTGGACAGTGTGCATTTTGCGAGCTGGAATGAAGCTGCCGCTGCTTCAAATGGCAACAACAGCGTTAACACAGCGTTGATGCCCGCTACTTACCCGAACACCAATACTTATTCCGGTAATATCAACATCAAGCTGGCCAAACTGCCGGCCGGGTCAAAACTGTACAGCCTTCGTATTTATGTGCGTACAGATAAGAACGAGATGGCGATGACCTCCCAGACAAAGTTTATAACTGTTAAATGATCGGTACGTTGTGAGTAGTAAGTAAAAAGCCGTAAGCAATGCTTACGGCTTTTTTTTGGATAATAATATCATCTTCCATGTAATGCGCTGGCCGCTGCTTCGTCTACAAACCAGTGCAGCTCGCCGTTCTCGGGACGGATCAGCTGGGAAGGGAAGCGGTCAGGGTCCGGTGCGCCGTTGAGGACGCTCTGAAGGGTGAGGGCCTTGCCTTCACCCGTGGCCATGAACACCACGCAGGAAGCGCGATTAGTGACAGGCGCTGTAAGCGTGATACGATACATGTCCTGCGCCTGCAGCCAGAAAGCTTTCACCCAGGCTTTCTTTTCATGCACAATGGGCAGGCCGGGAAAAAGCGACAGGGTATGCCCGTCGTCTCCCATACCGAGCAGTACGAGGTCGAATGTATTTTCTTTCCCGGAAAAGTATTGATGGAGGGTCTTTTCGTAAGCGGCAGCGGAAGCTTCCGGATCGATGTCTGTACGCATAACGTGAATGTTCTCCGGCAAAGCATTCACTTTGTCCAGCAGCACATCATAAGCCATGCGGGCGTTGTTGCGGGCATCTTCAAAAGGAACGGCCCTTTCATCTCCCCAGAAAAAATGCACCCTGTGCCAGTCGATCATCTGGAGATAAGGTTCTTTTGCCAGCAGGGCGTACAGGGCTTTGGGCGTATTGCCGCCGGAGAGTGCGAACGTGAAGCGCTCCTGCCGTTGCAGTACGTCCTGTATATATTGACTAACGAATGCAGCGAGGTTATCGCTCAGCTGCTGCGGATCTTTGGCGAGGTGTAATTGCATGTCTGCTATTTTGCTTTCTCGGTAAGGAGATTGATCCAGGAATGGCCATCCCGCGCGATCAGCGCGTCTGCATCTTCCGGCCCCCATGAATCGGGTACATAGTTCGGGAAATCCTGCGGAGTCCGGGATTCCCAGGTATCCAGTATCGGCATGATCACTTTCCAGGCCGCTTCCACCTGGTCGCCACGCATGAAAAGCGTGGCATCTCCTTCCATTACGTCCAGCAGCAGCGTTTCATAAGCTTCCGGCGTATGGTCGTCAGATCCTTCATAGTTGAAGGTCATGTTAACGGGATCGAGCGTCATGGTCTGGCCCGGGCGCTTGGCCTGGAAGCGGATACGGATATCCATTTCCGGTTGAATGCTGATGGTCAGGCGGTTCGGACGCCAGGATTCCGCGGCTTCCGCAGGGAAAGCGAAAGTGGGCGCCTGTTTGAACTGGATGGTGATATGGGTAGATTTCTGGTGCATGAATTTGCCCGTCCGTACATAGAACGGCACGCCTTCCCAGCGCCAGTTATCGATATAGAATTTTACGGCGGCGTATGTTTCGGTGTTGGAATCCGGATCCACATCTTTTTCTTCCCGGTACCCTACTACCTGTTTGCCTTTCATCCATCCGCCGGCATATTGTCCGCGAACGGCGTTGTCATGCACATCTTCCTTGCGGATGGGACGGATGGCGTTGAGCACATCCACTTTTTTGTTCCTGATCTCGTTGGCATCGAAGGAAACGGGCGCTTCCATCGCAACCATGCAGAGTAACTGCAGGATGTGGTTCTGTACCATATCCCGCAGCGCGCCGGAATGTTCATAATAGCCTCCCCGGCCTTCCAATCCCACGCTTTCCGCAGCCGTGATCTGGATGTGGTCGATATAGTGACGGTTCCAGGTCGGCTCGAACAGTGCGTTGGCGAAACGCAGGGCGAGGATGTTCTGTACGGTTTCCTTGCCGAGGTAATGGTCGATGCGAAAGATCTGCTCTTCCGCGAAGAGCCCTTTCAGGAGGGCGTTGAGTTCGTGGGCGCTGTCGAGATCGTGGCCGAAGGGTTTTTCGATCACGATGCGTGTGGTGCCTTTATCTTTACAGAGGTTGAGTGTTCCCAGTTCCTGCGCGATCGTAGGCACCAGTTGCGGCGCCACGGCGAGGTAGAAGATCACGTTGGGATGCGTTCCCCACTCCGTTTCTTTCGCCTGCACGCAATCCGCGATACGCTGGTATGCGGCAAGATCTCCCGCATCCAGCTGCAGATAGCTCACGTGATCGAAGAATTCCTGGTAATGGCCGTTCTGCTCGGCTTTTCTGCGGGAAAAATTCTGAATGCCTTCCTGCAGGTGACTGCGGTAATCCTCCGCGCTGTATTCCGATCTTCCAATCCCCACGATGGCAAATTTCTCCGGCATCCATTCATCCAGGAACAGATTGTATAAAGCAGGTGTCAGCTTCCGGTAGTTCAGGTCGCCGCTGCCGCCGAAAATGAAGAGGATGGAGGCTGGCGGACGTTTATGATTTTGCATAAAAACGATAAAAATTATGAATGGTGTTGCCAGGTGGTATGGAAACTACCGGGCATGTCTATACGCTGATAAGTATGCGCGCCGAAATAATCTCTTTGCGCCTGCACCAGATTGGTGGGTAGTTTTTCGCTGCGGTAAGCATCGAAATAAGAGAGTGCGGCCATGAAACCTGCGGCCGGTAAACCCGCCTGGGCGGCCTGTACCACTACGGCCCGCATATTATGTTCTTTCCCACTGATCAGACCGGCCACTGTATTGTTCAGCAACAGGTTCGGCAGTTCCGGCGCGTCTTTGAGCGCGGTGTAGAAGGTGCCGAGGAGGGCAGACCGGATGATACATCCGCCACGCCATACCTTTACGGCTTCCGGCAGCGGAATATCCATGTCCAGCGCGGAGGAAGCCGTATGCAGCATCGCCATTCCCTGCGCGTAGCACATGATAGTAGCGAATTGCAGGGCTTCTTTCACCTGGGAAATGAACAATTTCGTTTCTGCCGGGATAGGAAGATGCGGTTCTTTATAAAGTTTGGATGCCTGTACCCTTTCTTCTTTGTAAGCGGAAATTGTGCGCATGGAAACAGCCGTATCGATAATGGTAACAGGCACGGCGAGGTCCATGGCATCTTGCGAGGTCCATTTACCAGTGCCTTTTGACCCGGCTTTGTCCGAGATCAGGTCTATGAGCCGCAGACCGGATTTATCGTCGTTTTGCAGGAAGATATCTGCGGTGATCTCCAGGAGGAAAGATTGCATGGGCCCTTCGTTCCATTCCTTGTAGACTTGGTGGAGCTGGTCGTTATCCAGTCCGGCGGACTTCAGCAGGCGATAGCTTTCGCTGATAAGCTGCATGATGGCATATTCGATGCCGTTATGCACCATTTTCACATAGTGGCCTGCCGCGCCCTTGCCCAGATAAGCCACGCAGGGTTCTCCGTTCACTTTGGCGGAAATAGCTTCCAGCATTGGTTTTACGTGGGTATATGCTTCCTGGTCGCCTCCGGGCATGATGCTCGGACCGGTACGGGCGCCCTGTTCGCCTCCGGAGACGCCTACTCCCATGAAATGAAAACCGGCGGCTTTCATAGCGGTTACACGGCGGAGGGTGTCAGTATAATGGGAATTCCCCCCGTCTATGACGATATCTCCCGGTTCCAGCAAGGGTTTGAGGGACTCCAGTACATCATCTACCGGCTGACCGGCAGGCACCAGCATCATCACGCGGCGGGGACGTTCCAGCCGGCTGATCATTTCCGCGAGCGCCACTACACCTTTTACACGGGTCCCCGCTGTGGCAGCGGATTCCAGGGCCTGCGCCTTTTCTGTGTCTTTATCAAAGCCGATCACGGCAAATCCATGATCCGCCATATTGAGCAGAAGGTTCCTTCCCATCACGCCCAGGCCGATCATGCCAAAATCATACATGCTGTTTGCCATATAGAATCATTAACAGTAATGAGCCGCAAAATTAGCCAATTGTAAGCACTATTTTTATAGGCGGCGGATTCATCCCGACAAAAATAATCATAAAGATACTATAGGAAAAACCGGCAGAACACCTTATCTTTCATGTACTTAATCCCAATACCATGAAAAAAGTGACCCTGTTCAGACATTACCTTCCCTGCATCTTTTTCATCATTTGCGCGATACTATTGCTTTGGCAGTCGCCTTTCGCCTTTATCATGCTATTGATCTTTTCCCTGCTCCTGTTCATCCGGCATACGATTGTCAGGATGGCCGCCGGCGGGTTCATGCTATTTTTATCGATCTATTCTTTTTTAGTGATGACAGACGAAGCGTACCGGTTAAAGGCAGGTCTGGTGGTAACGGAAAGTATCCTGATCAGTGTGGCGTTCTGTATGTCCATCCTCCTCATTGTGCCTTTACAACTGCCTAAACGGGCACCTTTGTATAACCGGAAATGAGGTGTATTTTGTGTTTTTAAAATCTCTATATTTTATGAAAAAAGTGTTCGTTAGCCTGATGGCTTTTATGGCTGTCTCTTCTTTTGCGAAAGCGCAGGATGGGCCATTTTCTTTTAATAACAAGACGACGATCTTTACCGGGAATCTCAATCACTGGAATGCGGCGCAGGACACAAACACCAATTTGATCTGGAGCTCCTACAGCAACAAGTATTTCAAGATCAATGGCGCTACTTTCCGGCAGGACGGGAAAGTGGGGATTGGAATCGACAATCCGGTTACCACACTCCATGTAAACGGAAGTGTGGCAGGCAGAAACATGTTGATCGTAAATGCTGATCCGGGCAATGATCAGACCCCATTACTGAGCCAACTCATACTGGAAAACCGGGGAACCGGCGGAGGCACTTACAGCTGGGCTGTGCAGACTGCTGCTGTTGGCGGCGGATTCGGTGTAGAACCCAATTCATTTGAATTATGGGAATATCCAAACACCGCCGTAGTATCTTCCTCGCTTATCAGGCCACGCTTTATAGTCTCCAAATCCCATCAGGCCAGTGCAGTTCCATTACCTGTTGTTATCGATCCCAATGGCAGACTGGCGCTGGGCGGATTCTCCAATGCAGGGGCCAATATGCTCTCCGTAAACGGCAACGTAGGCATCGGCACGGACGATTCCAAAGGCTATAAACTCGCCGTGGCCGGGAACATGATCGCGGAAAAAATAAAAGTGAAACTGCAAACCGCCTGGCCGGATTATGTGTTCGATGAAGATTACAAGCCGATGAAATTAAGCGCAGTAGAACAATTCATCAAACAAAACAAACATCTCCCCGGGATTCCCTCCGCAGCGGAAATAAAGAAGAACGATATGGATGTTGCGGAAATAAACGTGGCGCTGCTGAAGAAAGTGGAAGAACTCACCCTTCATCTCATTGAAATGGAAAAAGAACTGAAAGCTTTGAAAGAAAGGGTTCAAAAATAGTATCTTGTACATCGTTATGAAAAAGATACTCTTTCTCTGCTGTTGCATGCTTGCCACCACGGCCGTCTTCGCGCAAAAAAAACTGCGGCCGCCGTTGAACCATATTGCATTGAGCGTACAGGACCTCGCAAAAGCTACCACCTTTTACCGGGACCTCCTCGGGCTGGACACCATTCCCGAGCCCTTCCACGATGGAAAGCATACCTGGTTCTCCATCGGACCCGCCTGCCACCTGCATCTTATTGCCGGCGCCAAAGCCCGTCATGAAGGGGATCGTGGTACCCACATCTGTTTCAGCGTACCTTCCGTGGAAGCTTTTATTGAAAGACTGGACAAAGCAGGATTGGAATACATCAACTGGGCGGGAGAAAAGAAAAAGCTCACCGTTCGCGTAGATGGTGTAAAACAGATCTACCTCCAGGACCCTGACGGGTATTGGATAGAAGTGAATGATGCCCGGGAATAGGATCAGCTTTTCTTCAGCACATATTTGTGTGCCACCGGCTTGTTCAATATAGGCAAAGAATCCAGCACGCTTTTCCATTTCGCCATCAGGTCAGCTTCCTTAGGTTTATTCTCGAGGTATTGTTTGACGTTCTTTTTCTGACCGTCGGTGTCCGGTTTCTGTGCCAGTTCTTTATCGTAATACTTGCGGACGTTGTCGAGGTTCTCTTTCCCCGGCACGTTTGCAAGATGACGATACTCCATCAGCCGCAGGTTGCGGATCTGGCCTTCGAACTGCCAGCTCTTTTGCAACAGGGCTCTCACCTTCTGCGCCTGCTGGTATTGCGGTGCTTTTTCAATGATCGCGAGGTTAACGCCTCTTTGCAGCTCCCCTGAAAAATATCTTCCGATCTCTACTGTATCGATCTGCAGCGTATAATATCCCGGCGTGAGATAATTGAAAATGAGCATTTCACGGTTCAGTTCATCCGTAAACGGTACCATCTCCGGCACTTTTTCCTGATCGTCGCGGATCGGGAATGGCAGGGCTTTTTCTGTGGCGGTGAATGTGATCTCATCGCTGCCCTTTCGGATGAAATCCGCAAAATCGCATTGCGCACTCTTTTCCTTACTAAGCTTCGTGTTCTGATCTGCCACAATACTAGCTACAACAGCAGGGGATTTGATCGTTTTCAGAAATTCCCGGGCCATCAGCAGATGCCCTACGCCCCCGGGATGCACCCGATCGGTTCCGATCAGCGTGGCGGTAGAATCCGTTTGTTGTACCGTGGCGTTGAGCGTGGTGAGCATCGTCCAGTAATCCACCACCTGCGTTTTATATTTTTCCGCAAACTCTTTCACATAACCAGCGCAAACCTTTAAAGCGTCATTTACGCCAAAGAGGTTATTGGAGGCCATTTTTGAGGTTTGATCATAGATAGACGGCGTTTGCAGGATGACCTTCACCCCCTTGCCCTGCAAAACCCTGATGATACTATCGAGATTCTGCCGGTAAACGGCGAGCGCTTCTTCCTGCTTCTCTTTAATACCCGGCTCGTCTTTCCGCTTTGCATCATATAAAGGGCGATTCACATCGTTCATCCCGATCATGATCACTGCCCAGGTGGGCCGGTGAATGAGAATATCGCTATCCATCCGGCGCAGGATGCCACCCGTGACATCACCGGAAATGCCGCAGTTGTAGAACTCCACGTTCAATTGCGGATACCTGGTGGCGTAGTACAATTGTACGTTATGCCAGTAATCGCCGTTGTGGGTAATACTGTTGCCAACAAAGCAAACCCGGTCGCCTTTTTTGAACTGCTGGGCGGAAGCAGTAGCGGTAATGCAGATGAGGATCGCGCAGAGAAATGAACGCATGGTGTTGAAAATATAGGAATAAAAATAATCTTTTTCGCAGAATGCAAAAAGGGGGAAAGCCTTTCGACTTTCCCCCTTTTTCTTCACAATCGCCTTTACAGCTTCACAACCTTGGTTGTTACGGCTTTGTTGGCAATAATCAATTGTACAAAGTAGATCCCTGGCGGCTGCGCGCTCAGGTCGATCCGGTGTACCACTTTCATAGCAGATTCCGAAAGGTTCTGCTGGTAGATGACCAGACCATTGGTACTGAGCACCCGTACTACGGCCGTGCGGTAAACGACATTCGGGATGATCAGGTTCACCCAGCCTCTCGTGGGGTTGGGGAATATCAATACGCCCCGAAGCGCCTCTTCCAATGCGCTGTGCGGAGTGCCACCCACTGTATGCTTTGATACAACGATGCCAACGGTGTCGGATAAACGGGAAGCCCCGGCATTATCCGTTACCCTGGTTCGCAGCGCAAATGATCCATCTGTTCCCGGTTTCCAGGTGATGGCGTAAGGCGATGCGGTGGCCTCACCGATCTTTTCCGCGCCGGCAAAGAATTCCACCTTCTTCACCCATCCATCCGTATCCGCAGCAGTAGCGGTAATGGAAACATCGGTTCCGAGCTCGTAATAGGCCAGGTTTACCGGCTGGTTGATGGCCGTTTCCGGCGCGGCATTCGGACTGGTGGTCACTACCAGTTGCCGCGACCCCTTCCATACGGTATCGATACTGAACCGTACCAGGTCGCTGTCCCTGAAACCTGCAGTGGTCACTGAATCCCAGCTGTCGCCGAAGGCGTTGAAGCTGCGGCGGTGGAGGTTATAGTTCCAGGCAGTATCGGGTGCAGCAAGGTTCACCTGGCGCAGGGCGGTCAGTTGACGGCCACCGTCGAACTGATGCACGATCCAGTATGGACGCGCATTCAACGGGCCATCCGGCTGGGTATTCAAACGGCTGACCATCACGGTAGCTGCACTGTCCATATCGAGCTGTAAACCGGCCTGATCGAAGTTCAGCGTTCCGGACGCGGAGAGCGTCTGGCTCACACCCTTAGCCACAGGCACCGTTGAAGCCACGGAAGCAACACTGCCGTTGATGGAGATCACGTAATGATTACCGGTCACATCCGTGATGTAGCCCGGCATCGCGCCATGGCATTGCAGGTAAAGCTTCAATCCCGCTTCATTGCCCTGCAGGGTATGATGCATGTTTTCACGGATCTCCTGTTCCGTTCTCGCAACGGACCACATGCGGAATTCATCCAGGTCCCCGTCCAGCGTATTTCCATCGTTGGAGCCGATGCGGAAGTTGTTCCATTGCGGCGGCATGGCAGAGGCGGGCCGGCTGTCTATCAGCACCCCGTCCCGGTAGATCTTCGCAGCGCCGTTGCTGAACGTATAGGCGTAATGGTGCCAGGTGCCGGGCTCGTTGAAGGCACCGGGTACATTCATACGGGAATTGCTGTTGTTAGCCACCCCGATGCTCATATCCTTCCCGCTGCCTGCGTGCACGAGGAAGGAGCCCCAGCCGTTACCGATGGACTGGTTGTAGTTCTTCGCCGAATTGGCTTTGATCCACCACTCTATGGTGAAGGAGGTGGGCTTCCAGTTAAGGTTCTGAACGTCCAGGTAGCCCGGCGTTCCATTGAACCGGAAGGCGGTGCCCGCCAGCGTGTCCGGTGCGGCAGTAGCCAGTTTATTGAGGACGAACTGGCCGGTGGCGGTCCATCCGGCGGCGCTATCCGGACTGAACACCAGCTGATCATTCAGCACAGCGGATGATTTGGCTTTGAGGGTCCAGGTGTTCCCCACATCATTGAACCTGCGGCCATAGGCGCTGTAAATACCGCCCATCGTGGTATCGTCGCCCAGTTGATGCAGACTGTCGATCCGCAATTGTTTCAACCCGGTGTAATTCCTGTTATTCCCGAAGTTGTTGATCACCCAGTAAACGCCTCCAAGCGGTGCGGGAGATACTGTTCCGTCCGGTGGGGCAGACAGTTTGCTGATCACTACTTCGCCGTCCGGCGTAGTACCATTATCGAAATTCAACCCGATATTGGTTTTTTCAAACAACGTATAGCCGGTAGCGTTAATCGTCTTCGTCTGGCTGATACCACTTGCCACCGGTACTGCGGAATTCACTCTCACCGGGCTCCCTCCTTTCCGCACGGAGTACGCGTTGTTGGAAAGATCGGCCACTCCTTTCTCGGTATCCTGGAATTGCAGGTAGAGTTTCAATCCGGATTCATTGCCCTGCAAAGTGAGGTGCATGTTCTCCCGGATCTCCTGCTGTGTTCTGGCAGTGCTCCACATCCTGAACTCTTCCATTTCCCCGTCGATCGTATTGCCATCGGCAGAACCGATGCGGAAAGTGGACCAGGTGGGCGGATAGGTGGATGCAGTCTTTGAATCCATCAATACGCCATCGCGATAGATCTTCGCGGCGCCATTGCTGAACGTATAGGCGTAGTGATGCCAGGTGTTCAGGTCGGCGAACGCACTGTCTATCTTCATCCTCGATGCAGCATTGTTCGCAACACCTATGTTATAGGCCTTGGTGGCATCCGCATGCACGAGGAAAGAACCCCATCCGTTACCGATGGACTGATTGTAGTTCTTGAACGATCTGGCCTTGAGCCACCATTCTATCGTGAATTCCGTGGGCTTCCAGTTCAGGTTCTCAATCTCCAGGTAATCCGCATTACCGCTGAAGCTCATGGCTTTGCCCGCCGATGTTTCGGGCGTTACGCCCTGCTGCCTCACAGCCACCTTCGTCATCACGGAGTCCCCGACCCTCATCTGTATATCTCCGGCGTAGATGCCGGCAGTAGCGGGTGAGAAGCGGGTGTATACCTTCACATCTTTCACCAGTCCGCTTGTCGGCGCAAAACTCAGACTGCTTCGATAAACACTGTCTGCCCACAGGGAAACCAGGTAACCTGCAGGGGCGGTCACTTTCACACTGTCTCCGATATTCACCCCGGAAAGGCTGAACACGGCCGGCGCGGTGGTCACACCCGTCCTGGCGTCGGTAAGCCGCAGGGAATCCTGCGTGCTGGTGAGGAAAGCGGAGTCCACCGACAATGGCAGTAATTGCGTGTATTCGTTCAGGTTATTGAACGTTACCGTTCCGGCGGTTGTGTCCAGTGAAGCCGCCAGCGCAATGAAACGCCATTTGCCTGCGGAATAGGGGTCTTTGCCCATCAGGATTACCTTGGACGGCGTTATTCCCGTCAGCGGCTGATCCACCTTGAGTGTGATGTTCATCCCCAGGTTGCCGGTACCGTACCGGTGCGTGGTCCAGTAACCCTTGCTGAGTGCGGTATAAGTGCCGGGCAGACCTTTATTGGTATAGTTCCCCAGTGAGATATTGCTCACGGCCACCTGCGCCGCATTTTGCGCATTATACGCAATGGATGCATTGGCGAGGGAAAGACCCGACGCGCTTTCCGTACCGGTGGCGGTCATACCCGGACCGGCCGGGAAGAAAGTTTTCACTTTGGCGGGTGTGCCGCTGGTAACGATCTCTTTACGGTTCACCAGCTCATAGCTTTCTGTTTCAAAGTTGTCGAAATTGGCGTAATACACGAGGTTCGGTTCGTTGCCTTTCAGGTGATGATGCATGAGTTTACGCACCTGATCCGCGCTGAGTGCAGCATTCCAGACACTCACCTCATCGATCTCGCCCTGGAATTTATTGCCGTTCCATATACCCAGATTGAAATTGCCATTCTTCGTGTTCAACGCAGCGGCCCAGGTGGACTGCAATGCACCGTCGTAGTAGAAACTTACATTGGTACCGTTGAAGGTCAGCGCATAATGGTGCCATTCCCCTTTGCTGTTCGGCAGCGTGAAGTCTTTGTTATTGTTCCAGAACTGCGCTCTCCACACATTATCCGTGGGGATGGTGCGGAAAGAGAATTCCGTATAGGTGGTACCGGTAGCGCCGGTGGAGAAAATGCCGCCGTCGGTGAAAGCATCCGCTTTCGCCCATACAGCCACCGTACGCGATTTAGCACCATCGATCGGTGTATTGGAACCGAGCACGGCGGCTTCACTGCCGGTGAATTTCAGAGAGAACCCAGGCGCTGCCTGAAACAGACGGTCATCTCCATAAACAACCGTTCCATTCAATTCTCCTTTTATACGGAAATGCCAGGCTTCACTGCCGGTCAGCGCAATGGGTACATCCTGCTGCACCGCGATGTCATTTACGCCGGTGTAAGTGCCCGGTATCGATACCTGTGAGCCGTAAGCCGTAGTGGCGCCGTATTCCATCGCCAGATTGGTGATGGCCTGGCCATGCGGGTTCACGGAACCTGTCAGTAAAGCGCTGTCCCTTCGCACGTTCAGGGCGATGCCTGAATAAAGGCTGTTACAGCGATAGGTCCCCTTCTCCTTCTGCACCGCATTGCTCCGCAAACCCTCTTCACCGTTGATGCCAATCGCTCTTACCGCCACCCACTCTGCTTTGGAAGAATCTGCGGAGATCATCATCACGGTGTCTGAAGTTCGGCCGACAGGTTCCATGTATTTGGCGCCCATGCGGAAAACTTCGTACTCCTGGGTTTGAGGGGTTTTGTTCCAGCGCAGCTGCATCTGGTCCGCACAAGCCCAGTCTACTTTGAGGTTTGCCGGAACAGGGAAAATGTTGAAGGTTTTGGTAGTATCCGCCTGCGTTCCGCGTTTTACACGAATAAGGTATTTAGCTGCAGTAGCGGGCACGGTCCATTTATAAGCCCTCGAAGCAGCGGCCAGACCGGTGGCGATGGTATTCCAGCTGCCGCCCGCATTGGTGCTGTATTCGAGATCGAACGTACTGGTGTTGCCGTAAGCATCCCAGCGGATATATTCCTGCGCACCCGGTACCAGCGATTCTCCGCCGATCGGGAAACTCATCAACACCGCATCTTTCACCAACTCATATACGATGTAGAATTCCTGTACGCCCTGTGGCACCTGGTAACCGGAAACGTTCACGGTGTAATTACCGGCCACGGGATCGTCTATCGTTACCTGCTCCGTATTATTGATGTGATCTTCATTTCGTGTAGGCGGCAGGTTTAGGTTTACCGGGTTGGCGGTAGTATCCAGTACCCACGGTAGGGTGACGTTACTACCAGGATCGGTTACACGAAGATCGAGATCGTTCACCAATGCCTTTGCCGCACCGGGGGCGGCTTCATAATCTGCCCAATATAACATCACACGCAATTGTTTCACGCCTGCGGGTACGGGAATGGTAAAGTTTTTTGTACCGAGGTTGGCGAGACTGTCCGTCAGGAACTGTCTTTGTTTGATCACCTGGTAAGCGCGGCGTACATTCGGACGGCCATATCCCGTTTTAAAATCGATACCGGGATTGTGGATATCGTCCGCCGTATTCATCAAAATGCCCTTGATCAACCCGGACCTGACCGCTGCGCTGCCCGTTTCTGTTTTAAAAGCATCGTACAACACGGCCATGATACCCGCTACTTTCGGCGCCGCGAAGGAAGTACCTTCCGATCCTTCAATAGAGAGTTCGGGTTTAACGCGACCATCATACGCAGGTCCGCTGCAGGTCCAGGTATAGAACACATCTTCATAATTCGTTCCGCTCACTACCAGCAGGTTCTTGGCGTGCTTGGGGTTGCCCGTCAGATTGCCCCATCCTGCGATCCCATTGTATTTCCCACCGTTCGTCACAGCCGTTCCGCTGTTGCCGGAGGAATATACCAGCATCGCTTCCGGGCGGGTCCGCATCAAACGGTCGTGGTCGCTGGATTCTCCATTGTAACCCGCATCCGTTCCCCATCCGTAGCTCATGTTCACGATGCGCAGCCGGAGGGAAGGATCGTCGTACATCGTAAAGAGGTTACCGCCGCCCATGGAGAGGATATTGGCGCCCCAGGCGTTGGAACGCTTGCTGGGATCTGTATTCCCCGCGTTACCGAGGCGGTCGGCGCATCCGGTAGCGTGACTGGTAATGTCTCCCGGTTCTGCCGTACGTACATCCAATCTTCCGCCGAAATCGATATTATCATTCACTCCGTCGCTTTCTCTTACCATGGTGGTAATCCCTTTCCCATTATAGGAAAGACCATTGAAACCGCTATTGATCACATTGGAGCGGCCGAAATTATTCTGATCAAATTCCGGAGTAGGCGCTGGTGGCGTAGGCGCGATGTATTGCACCTGCGGCTCGGTTATGAGCGCCTGCAGTAACATGACCGGCGCACCGATATGCAGAATGCGGGAACCCGGCTCCAGCGGCTTCACAGACATTCCTGCTTTGGAAAGCCGGTCCGCCACCGCGATCATATCCGCCTTGGCAAAAACGGTCACGTCCAGTTGCAACACGCCGTTATGCAGGGCGTAAGCAGGGTAATTGCCGCTTAATAGTTCCGGCGAGAGTTTCAGGCTGCTGTCCAACCGCAATACCGTTCTGATCTGCCGTTGTTCCAGGCTTTCCAGCGGAATATCCTTCGAGAACCAGGCGTAATAAGCATAGTTCGGAAAATATTCCAGCAGCTCGATGCCCTGTTGCAGCAGCTGCGATTTTCGGGCTTCATCCGGAATGTCGTACAGTTGCACCAGGTAGTACTGGTCTTTCCCGAATACTTCCGGGGTGATCGTTCTCGCCTGCCGGGCAGAGGCGGCGGGTGGGGCTTTTCTTCCATTTACGTGGAGGATGCCGTAATCCTTCTGGGAAGGCGGCTTCGTTTGCGCCAACGCAGTACCGTACAGGCACAGTGCCGCGAAGGGCATGAAGAGTAGCTTTTTCTTCATTGATACGGGTTTTGGTTAAATGATGAATGTATGCTTAGGTCTTCTATGGCGCCGCATCATAGGCCTGGGTCACGTGCTCGGATAGATGATGAGATGCGGTGGACAGATGTTGGTCTTTAGTTCGATCTTACGAACATACAAAATAATAATATATGACAGGATATTATCCCGGCTGTGAAAAGATGACAAATCGTTAGCAGCGTCGGAAAGTGAATGGCTGGTAATTGTCATTGGATTGACAGGACAATTTTCCGCAAAACGACTAGGTTTTATGCAATCGTTTGCATATCTTTCCTATACATCATTCACGATATGAAAACAACAACGCTTTCAAGCTTATTGCTGGCTGCGAGCCTGCTTACGGGCGGCAGTTCCACGGCACAAAAAAAGAACGGCGGAGACCTGCACAATTTCCCCAAAGGATCCACACCACAGGAGATTGGCAAAAGAGTGGCCGATCGTTTTGTGGCTACTCCGCATCCGAACTTCGGCAAACCGGGTCTTCCGAAAGTGATCACCTACCCTGAAACCTGCGCCTGGTATGGTGCGCTCACTTTCTCGAAAGAAAGCGGGAATGAGGAATTGAAGAAACAGTTGATCGCACGCTTTGAACCATTCTTCGGGGAAGAGCAGAAAATGATACCGCCGGCGGAACATGTGGATTACTCCGTGTTCGGTTCAGTACCGCTGGAGCTGTATCTGCAAACAAAAGACACCCGCTATCTCGCCATCGGGAAAGGGATTGCGGATAAGCAGTGGGGGCCGCCTGAGGGCAAACGTGCCACGCCTGCTGCGGAGGAATACTACAAGAAAGGCTACAGCTGGCATACACGGCTCTGGATCGATGATATGTTCATGATCACGGCGCTGCAATCCCAGGCTTATCGCGCTACGGGCGACCGAAGTTATATCGATAAAGCTGCCAATGAAATGATCCTCTACCTCGATTCACTGCAAAAACCAAACGGCCTGTTCTATCACGCTCCCAATGCTCCTTTCTTCTGGGGCCGCGGTAACGGCTGGATGGCAGCGGGCATGAGTGAACTGCTCCGTTCTGTTCCGAAAGATAATCCCAACAGACCCCGCATCATGCAGGCCTATCAAACCATGATGGCCTCTCTCCTGAAATACCAGGCGGAAGACGGCATGTGGCGGCAACTGATCGATGATCCGCAGTCGTGGCCGGAAACCTCCTGCACCGGCATGTTCACCTTTGCGATGATCACGGGAGTGAAGAATGGCTGGCTGGATAAAAATATCTATGGTCCCGCTGCACGCAAAGCCTGGCTGAAGCTGATCACTTATCTGAATGCGGATGCGGACATCAGTGATGTCTGTGAAGGCACGAACATGAAGAACGATCATCAATATTACCTCGACCGGAAACGCCTCACCGGCGACATGCACGGCCAGGCCCCGATACTCTGGTGCGCCACTGCGCTGCTACGGAAATAGCCTGTTGCAGGGATACTTACCTTCTTTTTTGCCGGGTATGCATCATTTTACTTCAATGCAATAAGTGGCGCACCGCCATACGGCCTGAAAAGGCTGTCCGTGATGATCACCGGTTTCCTTCTTTGTATCGGTCAGTTCTATCAGGTAACGGCCGGGCCACAAGGGCGTAAAGCTTGCGTTGCCTATACTATCCGTCCACAATTTCTTTCCCCAGCCATTCGGCGCCACCACCTCTACTTCTTTCGATCCCGCGGGAAGCTTATTCAGCAAGGCCTGCAGGACGATCTTCTCCTGTATCCTGTAGGCAGGTTTTGTAACGGTATAGATGCTGATGTTATTGGGATTAGTCTCCGCTGCGCTTGTGCCATTCCCTACCAGCACGGAAGCGCTGGCATGATAATCCAGTTTGCTGCCGTGGTAGAGATCTTTCACGGTGTGTTTCAGCACAACGGTATAAACACCTTCTGTTTCGGGCGTGAAGAAGGCTTTGTAATGATCCTGCCCCGGTGCGGAATGCAGGGGGATCTCCTTTCGATCAGGTGTAATGAGTGTGAGTGTATAAGATCGTGTATCGGAGAACCATTTGTCCAGCGGAGCAATATCCTTGTCCGCATATTCCCCCCAGAAAACGCGCACCTCCTGCGCCTGTCCTTTTTTGCCGGCGGGGCTGGTCTCTATCCACAGCGCATGCGCAAATACCTGTGTGCTTGCGAACATGAGCAGGCCCGCAATCCAAAATAATCTGTGATTCATATGTAATTGTTTAAATGTGAAGCATTGCGGCAAAAGTAGTCTGCACGGGTGCGGGAGCCTGCTCGTATCGGAAATTTGATTTGCGAAAAAGGGAATTTCGGTGATACGGGAACGGCAAACTGGCCTGCAATTTGCACCCCAAATAAGGAATATTGCATAATTTAGTGATCCTGCTGTACGTTATACAGCTGTCTTAAATCCATCATACATGAAACGGATACTTTCATTGATCGTGTTTATCCTCCCGCTTGCCGTGAATGCCCAGAAACTTTCGGAATCAGCTATTGAGGACATTTCTGGTAAAATGTCCACACAGTTTCAGAAACTGAATGATCCTGCGCTGGTATTTGTGACAGAGCAGATGAGCCGTACCGGATCAGGCGGACTGGAGATAGATAAAACGATGATGGACCTGAAGAAAGATCCCGCTGCGCTGGATGCGGCCCTGAAGTTCCTCTTTCAGTTCAGTGATTGCAACCGTCAAACGCTGATCACCAACCTGCGGGCGATGAATGTGCAATCCGGCAACGTTTTCCCGCTGGCTACTTATATCGTGAACAAATACAAAGGGGAAACCAAAACGCTGCAGGATGAGAAAGCCGAACTGCTCCGCATCGGTGCGATCCCGAAAGTGATCTCCGTGATGGTAGCGCCGCCAGCCAGCCAGCCTGGCGCTGTTACCACTGCAACCACCACCAATGCAGCAACGGCCACAACGACCACAGCAACAACGACTACAGCAACGCCCACCGCCGCTGCACCGGATACCCGCAACTGGGAAGTACGGAACGTATTCCAGATGACCAAACCGGATCAGCTGGAACAGCTTTACGGAAAAGAAAATATAGCGCTGCGCGATGTTACTGATCTCGACGGTAACCCCGCCGGAAAAGCCTGGGTGGTGTACCCGGATACGGAAGATGAAATGGAAGTGGTGTTCCTGGCGGATTCCAGCAAGAGCATCACCTTTTCCAAAGAGCACTCCAAATGGAAGTCCCCCTTCGGCATCAAGCCCGGCGACCCGATCGAGAAGGTGAACAAGGTAAATGCCCGACCTTTCCGTGTGAATGGTTTTGAGTGGACCAACGGCGGCATCGTGGACAGCTGGGAAGGCGGGGCCATCGATAAGAAAGGCGTATCCATCCTCTTCAAAGCGGTGAACAGCGGGGATCCTAAGCTGTACGACCAGTTCACCGGCGATAAAAAATTCAGATCGGATAACGGAGGGCTCAAAAAGCTGGGTGTTGTAGTGGAAAAGGTAGTGTTCAGAACTTATCAATGATCTTCCTGTCCGGTTATTACGCAGGATTACCTGCTAACTTCTGAATTAAAAGGCCCGGTAAAGACCGGGCCTTTGTTCTTAGCATGAGATATTGTTACAGCGAATTCGGTTTGAGTACTTTTCTGGGGGTTATGATTTGTATTCGAACAAACAGCATAACAAAAGAGGCCCCAATAATACGAGACCTCCTTAAACAAAATGTGAAGTAAATATTATGAAAAGGTTAAGGGCGCATTAGCTTTCGTTCAAAGAGAAAGCCACGGCCGCATTGGCATGTAACAGCGTAGTGTCAAAAACGGGAACCGGCACATCTGCCGCTTTGATGAGTAACGGGATTTCCGTGCAGCCGAGGATGATACCTTCCGCACCTTCCCGGATCAGCTGCCCGATAATAGAGAGATACCGTTGCCTGGTGGCTTCCCTGATCAGGCCCCTGCCCAGCTCTTCAAAAATAGTCTGGTGGATAAATGCCCGGTCTCCCTCTTCCGGGATAATGGTGGTGATCCCTTTTTCCGTAAGTTTCGACTTGAAGAAATCCTGTTCCATCGTGAATTTCGTGCCTAACAGGGCTACTTTTTTCATGCCGGCTTTTTCTATAGCCGCTACGGTGGGTGTAGCGATATGGATCAGCGGAACATGCAATACTGCCTGCAGCCGGTCCGCGATCAGATGCATGGTATTGGCGCATAAGATGATCGCTTCGGCACCGCTGGATTCCAAATGCAGCGCGGCTTCGGAGAGCATTCTGAAAGTGGTATCCCAGTCGTTCGCATCGTTATTCTTCTTGATATCCGCGTAGTTAAAAGAATGGATGATACACCGGGAAAAATTAAGTCCGCCCAGCTTTTCGTTGATCCCTTCATTGATCAGCCTGTAATAATCAGCCGTTGAAACCCAGCTGATGCCACCGATAAGTCCAAGTGTTTTCATATCATTCTAAAATATGAAGATACGAAAAGCTTTAATGCGTCAGCCGGTCGAATTCGGCTTTGCTGATCACGAATACCGTACCATGACGAAGTCCCCGGGGCATTTCCAGCTTTGCGGATACATCCGTCCAGGTTTTGAGATCAGTGGATGTTACGGCGCCGTATTGATGTTGCGTGTATTTATCGAAATAAACGATCGACGTATCTCCTTTCTGTAAGACCGTAGGCCCCTCCGCCCAGTAGTTCCCTGTAATGGGCCCGGAAGGTTTCCCATAGCCGCCGGTGAGGGTGGCGCTGCGGGCGATGCGGATATTTTTCTGCGGAGGGGTTCTGGTCTCATCTTTCAGGAACATGATATACTCCTTTCCTACAGGCTGAATGGTGGCATCGATGACGTTAAATCCCTGATCATACAGCAACCCTGTTTTGCTAAAGGTCTTGAAATCCCGGGTGGTAACGTAGTACAGGCGATGATTGTATTGGTCGTCGCCGGAAGTCTCTCCCTCTTTAAACCGGCCGGGAATAGTGGTAGCCCAGTAGATCATGTATTCTTTCTTCTTCCGGTCATAAGTGATCTCCGGTGCCCAGCAATTCCGTGCGGTGGGCTCATGGGCCATGACCGGTATGGTTTGTTGCGGGGTCCAATGGATAAGGTCTTTGGAGGCCGCATAGCCGATACCATGTTCCCGCCAGCTGACCGTCCAGACCATGTGGAACCAGCCGTCCGCCCCGCGTATAATACAGGGATCACGCATCAGCTTATCGTTCCCGGAGGCAGGTTGCAGAAAAGAACTGTCGCCTTTCAATGCGGTCCATTTATAACCATCATGGCTATACGCTAAATGCAGGCCATCCTGACCATTGTCTTTGAAATAGCAGAAGATGTAGACGGAATCATGATTGTTACGCGTTGTGGCGAAAGATTCCGATATAGTCGTTACCGTTAGCAGCAGGCACAAAATATACCTCATTGGCGAAAGGATGTTTGTTTGATAAAATTTATGGGCGTCAGCGTCACTGGCCCGCAGAGGCCGGACAGTCGCGGCGTCCACCCCGCGGCTGTGAACAGCCCGTCCGCCCCGCGGTTCTCTGCCAGTCGCGCCGGCATATTGATATTGTAG
This sequence comes from Chitinophaga niabensis, assembly GCA_017849435.1. GTDB lineage: Bacteria > Bacteroidota > Bacteroidia > Chitinophagales > Chitinophagaceae > Chitinophaga > Chitinophaga niabensis_A. The sequence goes on along the minus strand of JAFIGY010000009.1, from coordinate 494,759 downwards.
AACTTCTTCCAGGGGATCCCTTTTTTATCCATATCAATGATCCGGTTGGCCATGCCGTTCGTGACCTCGATGCGCAGATCATTTTCCGGTTTGAGCGCCCGGGCGGGAATATCCAGTTTATAAACCGGCCCGATCAGCGTACCCATCCTTTCCCCGTTGAGGAATACTTCCGCGCTTTCTCCCACGGTTCCCAGGTTCAGCTCCCAGGCCTCCGCGTCTCCCACCGGTTTCCTGAACCGAATACGATATTGCGCAGTGCCGGAGAACGTGGCAGCGCCGGATTCCGTCCACGGCCCCGGCTTGCGGATAATGCCTGCCGGGGGAAGCGAGGAGCCGCCGGACAGGAAACGCAGTTCCCAATTCCCGGTGACCGGTTGCGGATCGCCGGTGGCGGTGGGGTGAGGGAACAAAGGTCCCGTCAGCTTCCTGTCCGAAACCTGCAGTATACAGCTTTCACCCGGTTCCAGATCGAGGTATACAGCGGCACCCTTCATTAATGCAAGTCCTGCTCTTTCGCGCATGGGATCGAAGATCGCGATGGAGGCCCCCTCAACCGACAACTCAAAATAATCCTTCACACGCTCTTTACCGGAATTACAGATGAAGTAATAATGCCCGTTGTCATCAGCCCTTCGCACGAACTGTAGTCCCTGCAGGTTTTCCTTTCGCAACTTCGCTGCGTTGAGCATCCCGGAGAGGTCATCGCCGGAAAGCACATGCGGAGAATTTTTCAGTCCGGATAACACCTGCTGAAAAGTATCCCGGCGTTCCTGCAACCGGAAATATCCCGGTACATCCTGCGGCAGCCCTTTGTACATCAAAATGGCAGCGCCATCCCGGGCGAGGGCGCGGAGCTTTTGGAGGGTTTGCAGGGGGAGGCACTGTACCCCGGCCAGCAGGATGGCACGGTAATGTCCTCCTTTGGTGCGGATCAGGCTATGCTCCATCTGCGCGTTCTCGAGTTGCAGATCAGAGATAAGATCGAAGGTATAACCCTGTTGCAATAACTCCTTGCCTGCGTGCTCGAAAGCACTGCCGCCAAAGCCTTCCATCCCGTCAAAATGATGCAGCAGCGCTTTTCCCGGCTGGTTATTCCGATCGTGGAAGGGAAAGTAAAGGAGAAGGTCATTATCGCTGTGCCCTGTTTGCAGAAAGCTCTGGCAGCGGGCGATGTAAGCGTTCAATGTGGGAAAGTCCTTCCAGAACGGATTGACGGGTGTGAAATGTACAGCGGCATAGAATAGCCATCCGGGCCAGGGTGCATCCGGTGGCGAATAGTTGGTGCCGTGAAAGAAAATATGATTCACTCCGCCGATAAAGTATTTGTCCACCGCCTGTTTCACATCTCCGAGTGTGGATTGAAAATGTTCACCGAGCCAGGTGGCTGCTTCTGCCGAAGCCAGTGGTTTGCCGCTCACATGTGCGGCGGAAGTGGCGAATTTGAAACGCAGCACATCCGTTCCTTCGGTTTCCGGTATATCTACCGCTTCGTAGAGATCGAGGATATTGGAAGGGGAACCATGACTTTGATTGCGGACCAGCTTGCCCTTGTTCTTCGCCCAGGAATGCCAGGCGCGGGTGAATCTTTCCAGCAGCAGATCGGATATGGTGATGCGGTAATCATACAACACGCGGATATGCTCTTCCGAACTGTCTTTTGCAAATAACGCGGGCAGCTTCCCGCGAAGGTCATAACCGCGCTTCTGCCGGAAGGCTTCGAAGAGGTCGGGCGTCCAGTCGGCCTGGCCACGCGCATCATCCACTTCATATGAATCGTTGAAGAAGCTGCGCAATGCGGAAAGATCGTGGCCTGCAAAAGCGGTATCGAAATGTCCGAGATAATGCCGGATAGCCTGCAGGGAGAAGTGATCGATAGCCGGACCTTCGCCGCCCGGCGCCGCTCTTTCCACCATCTTCCCATGCCAGCCCTGGAAAAGCGCGTACAATGTAACCGGGTGCTCCGGCGTCCATTGAAGCAGTCTCTTCGCGTCTACTTTATCCGTAACGTCCCGGAAATTCCCCTGTTCATCCATCGCAATGAGGGATACAAGCGGAATAAGCCTGCGGAACCTTACCTGGTCCAGCGCCAATGTTTGAAGATCGTGATTGGAAATAACAGGGTCTTTGAGGGTGAGGTCTTTCGGCAATGGTTTCGGATTGGCCGACCGGAGAACAGGTTCCTGCATGTACTCCAGCGGCTCTTTGAGTTGCATACCCGCCGGAAGCGTATATTTTTTGCAGACAATGTATTTACTCGCGTCTTCCGCCGTCACCCAGGGACCACCGAATGGCCAACCCGTGCCGGTAGCCATATCGATGCCAAGATGCAGCCGCTTCGCCTCCTGCAGGGTATGTTGCAGCATGTCCATCCATTTTGGACTGAGGAAAGGGATGAACTGTTGTTCGTATCCTTTCACGCCATAGATCGGCGTGAGCTCGAGTCCGCCTAAACCGGCCTTCGCGTATTGCTCCATCGCCGCGGTAAGCCCTTTTTTATTCACTGCGCTTCCCTGCCACCACCAGCGCGTCCAGGGTTTTGCGGTGGGTGTAATGGCAGGCCACTTCAACTGTGCGTGAAGGTCGTTACCAATGAAAAAACTGATGAGAATGATCCAAATGCGATGCTGCATGTTTAAATATATCCTGTTTCAGCCGGAATCCCATCCTGCCCCATCCTGTCAAAAAATAAATTTCAAAATGACATTTATAAAGATTCCCGCATGGTCAGGTAGAACGGTACTTCTATTTGCGCGCGGGAGCCGTCCAGGATCAGCTGCGCCGCCATTTCGCCCATCACGCGGAAATCCGTGGAGATAGTGGTCAGTCCGTTCAGGATGAGTTTTTTCAGCGGCGTTTCGTTATAGGAAACGATCCCCACATCTTTACCGATCACCAGTCCCATCGCGATGATCCTCTCTATCAGGGCTACCAGGTCGCTTTCCCGGAGATTGACATATACATCGCCGGGCCGGATGGTTTCTTCCGTGATATCCCGCACCACTTTACTGGCAAAAGCATAGTTCTGGCAGAACTGCTGGAATCCCTCATGGATCTCTTCCGGGTAATAAGAATGCGCCGGGAAGATGATCTTGATGGTCTGATACTGCTGCAGGCGATCCCTGGCCTGTTCCAGCGCCTCATACACATCCTTCCGGAAATTCTCATACACGGCGCCATATTCGCCGGTTACTCCTTTGAGTTTTTTGTCCAGCAGGACCAGTTTCTCTTTCGGGATAGCGTTGATCACTTCATCCACCGTATCCCACCGTTCGCGGAAATGCGGAAGGATGACCACATGGGTATAATCATCGAGGTTGCGGGAAAGCAGTTTGCGGAACAATGCGAAATCGCTGTTGTAAATGTAGAAATCGATACCTGCCTGCTCTCCGAGCCGGGCAGCGAAAGAATCGTATATGATCTTCTTGTGCTCGCTCAATTTGTTGAACAGCAGCAGTATCCTGAAGGGTTGCCCGAGATCGGTTTTCTTCACGAAATATCCTTTCCCCGGCACCGAACCAAGTATGCCCAGTCCCTTGAGATACTTGTAGGCTTTTTCGGCCGTATCCCGCGATACCTCGAACACATAGCTCACTTCATTGATAGACGGCAACACATCCTCTTCCTGCACCTTTCCGTCAGAGATCGCTTTGATGATGGAATTGGCCAGCTGGTAATATTTGGGCGTGGCCGAGAAATCATCGATATGAAGATATTTGAAAACCGGATGTTGTTTCATGGTCGCAACGTGGAACGAACAAGATAGTAAAAATAATCCGGAAGCATGACAGTGCATGACAGTTGGGAAACGGCGGCATTTTATCTTTAATCAACCTTTAAAATTCCACCATGCAGGCAATCCTCGGCATTTTCTTCCATTTCATCGGCGGTTTCGCCAGCGGCAGCTTCTACATTCCTTACAAAAAGGTAAAAGGCTGGAATTGGGAAAGCTACTGGATCACGGGGGGATTGTTCTCCTGGCTGATCGTACCGTTCATTGCAGCCTGGCTCACCGTACCGGGCTTTATGGACATCATCCGGCATACTCCCGCGTCTACTTTATGGTGGACCTATTTCCTGGGGGTACTTTGGGGAATAGGCGGACTCACCTTCGGCTTGTCCATGCGCTACCTCGGAATGTCCCTCGGCATGGCGGTGGCGCTGGGTTTCTGCTCTGCCTTCGGAGCGCTCATACCGCCCATTTACAGAGAGTTCTTTACGAACAGCGGGGATAATTTTTCGGCCATGCTGCAACACAACCGTGGTTTGTTCATACTGTTGGGCGTAGCCGTTTGCCTCGCCGGCATCGCGATCAGCGGCAAAGCCGGGATGTACAAGGAGAAAGACCTCCCCGCGGAGAAGCAGCAGGAAAGCATCCGGGAATTTGATCTCAAAAAAGGATTGACAGTAGCGATCATTTCCGGCATCCTCAGCGCCTGTATGAGCTTTGCCATTGCAGCCGGGGAACCGATGGGGCGGGCTGCCGTGGCCAACAATACCCATCCGCTCTTCCGGAACAACGTGATCTTCGTGATCGTGATGCTGGGCGGCCTTACCACCAATCTCCTCTGGTGCATAGTGCTCAACATCCGTAACCGCTCCTTTGGAGATTACACCAACCGGAAAACGCCGCTGGCGGCCAATTATCTCTTTTCCGCCATGGCCGGCACCACCTGGTTCCTGCAGTTCTTTTTTTACGGCATGGGCGAAAGCAAGCTGGAAAACGCTTCCAGTTCCTGGATCCTGCATATGGCCTTTATTATCCTCGTGTCGAGCATGTGGGGCTTTGTACTGAAAGAATGGAAGGGGGTGAGCAGGAAAACGTATGCTACCATACTGGTGGGCATTACTACCATTATCCTGTCAGTCGTACTGGTGGGATATGGCAATTCGCTGGACTAATGACCGCTTGTAAAAAATAACCGTGTATGTTGATGAACAACAAATTCAAGCATGTAAGCTACTTATGGGATGACGCAAAAGCAGCGTCCATGGCCGGTGATGAAGTAGCACTCCTCATCTATCGCTCCAACCTCCTCGGAGCCGATCTCCGCCTTACCAACTATGGCGGTGGTAATACCTCCTGCAAAGCCATCGCCGCCGATCCGTTAACCGGAGCGGATACGGAAGTGATGTGGGTGAAGGGCTCCGGCGGCGACCTCGGCACCCTGAAACGCAGCGGGCTGGCTGCTTTGTATGTGAACAAAATGCACCAGCTGAAACATATTTATCGCGGGCTGGCGCAGGAAGATGAGATGGTGGCATTGCTGAATCATTGTATCTACGATCTGCAATCAAAGGCCCCTTCTATCGATACCACATTACACGGCTTTCTTCCGTTCAAACATATCGACCATCTGCACCCCGATGCGGCCATTGCCATTGCGGCCTCCAAAGACGGGAAAAAGATCACGGCGGAAATATTCAACGGTACAGTTGGGTGGGTGGACTGGCAAAGACCGGGATTCGATCTCGGGCTGAAGCTGCGGCAGTGCCTGGATGAGCATCCCGGCATACGCGGCATTATGCTTGGTTCCCATGGCCTTTTCACCTGGGGTGATACAGCATATGAAAGTTATATCAACACACTGGAAGTGATCGAACGTTGTGCAGAGTACCTCCATCAACATGCCGGCACTCATTTTGGCGGGATCAAAATAAATGCGCTGCCGAAAGCGGAGCGACTGGCGCAGGCGGCGGCGATCGCACCTGTGTTACGCGGACTTTGTTCTTCCCAAACAAAAATGATCGGGCATTTCACGGATGATGAACGGGTGCTGGAGTTTGTGAACTCCCGCGATCTTGATCGCCTTGCACCGCTGGGCACCAGCTGTCCGGATCATTTCCTGCGCACGAAGATCAGCCCACTTGTGCTGGACCTTTCCCCTGCTGAAGACCTGCGTGCTGCCCGGGAAAAGGTTGAAACGCAATTTGCGGATTACCGTAAGATGTATGCAGATTATTACGATCAGTGCAAACATGCGGATAGTCCTGCCATGCGTGATCCTAATCCCGTCGTGATCCTGTACCCGGGCGTCGGGATGTTCACTTTCGCGAAAGACAAACAGACGGCGAGGGTAGCGGCGGAATTTTATATCAATGCCATCAACGTCATGCGTGGCGCCGAGTCCGTTTCAGCCTACGTATCGCTTCCAAGACAGGAAGCTTTTGACATTGAATACTGGCTGCTGGAGGAAGCGAAACTACAGCGAATGCCAAAACCCCGGCCGCTTACCGGGCGGGTGGCGCTGGTGACCGGCAGTGCGGGAGGGATCGGCAAAGCGATTGCACAGAAATTTGTGGAAGAAGGCGCCGTGGTAGTGCTTTGCGACAATGACGCACAGCGGCTGGAACAGGCGAAAGCGGATTTTGCGCAGCGATACGGGACTGACACCTATACCGCACACCTCCTCGACGTCACGCACAGCGCCACCATCCGTGAGACTTTCCAGGCTACGGCGCTCGCATTCAGCGGTGTGGACATCATCGTGAACAGCGCTGGTCTTTCCATTTCTAAATCCATCGAAGAACATACGGAGCAGGACTGGGATCTTCTTTATGATGTGCTGGTGCGCGGTCAGTTCCTTGTTACGCAATCGGCCGTGGAGATCATGCGACTGCAGGGGTTTGGCGGGGACGTGATCAACATCGTCAGCAAGAATGCACTGGTATCCGGCCCTAACAACGCCGCCTATGGTTCTGCTAAAGCGGCACAGTTGCATCTGAGCCGGCTAAATGCCGCCGAGCTCGGAAAAGATCGTATACGCGTGAACGTTGTAAACCCCGATGCCGTTATATCCGACAGCAAAATATGGGAAGGGGCATGGGCGGAAGGCCGGGCAAAAGCATATGGTATTGCGGTGGAAGAGCTCCCTGCTTTTTACGCAAAGCGCACCCTGCTGAACGAGGTTATTCTGCCTGTGGACATCGCCAACGCCTGCTTCGCATTCGTGGGTGGGTTGCTGAACAAAGCCACTGGTAATGTATTAAATGTAGACGGCGGAATTGCGATGGCTTTCGTACGATAAAAAGAAGTATTTTATATGGCCTAAAAATCCATGTGATGCAAATTGAACAACAGCAGATAGCGGCACACAACCATTCGCTGATGGCTGCGCATCAGCGGTCATTCGACTATATTTCCGGCGAAGTTCCGAAGACGGCAGAAGCACTGGAAAAGCTGCGAGCCTTCCAGGTAGCCATTCCCAGCTGGGCGCTCGGTACCGGCGGTACCCGCTTCGGACGTTTTCCCTCAGGTGGAGAACCACGCAATCTCGAAGAGAAAATTGAGGACATCGGCCTCCTGCACCGGCTGAATCGTTCCAGCGGTGCTGTTTCCCTGCATATTCCCTGGGATATCCCTTCCGATGCTATGCATATCAAAACGCTGGCAGCACAACACGGACTCCGTTTCGATGCCATGAACTCCAACACCTTCCAGGATCAGCCGCATCAAACACATAGCTATAAATTCGGTTCGTTGCAACATGTGGATAAGGCAGTGCGGCGGCAGGCTGTTGATCATAACATTGAGGTGATACAACATGGCATTGCGCTGGGATCGGACTCACTCACCGTCTGGCTCTCCGACGGCTCCTGCTTTCCCGGCCAGTTGAATTTCCGGAAAGCGTTTCAGTACACGCTCGAGGGGCTGCAGGAGATCTACGCTGCATTGCCGGAACACTGGAAAATGTTCGTGGAATACAAAGCATTTGAACCCAACTTCTATTCTACCACTGTGGGCGACTGGGGGCAATCATTGCTCTACACTTCCAAGCTCGGCCCCAAAGCCTTTACCCTCGTGGACCTCGGGCATCATCTTCCCAATGCCAACATTGAACAGATCGTGGCGCTGTTACTGATGGAAGGCAAGCTCGGCGGATTTCATTTCAACGATTCCAAATACGGCGATGATGATCTGACAGTAGGCAGTATCAAACCTTATCAACTTTTCCTGATCTTTAACGAACTTGTAGAAGGTATGGATGCACGTGACATGCAGCATGCTACAGATCTGGGCTGGATGATCGACGCTTCCCATAACGTGAAGGACCCGCTGGAAGACCTGCTGCAATCCGTTGAAGCGATCATGATCGCTTATGCACAGGCCCTCCTCGTAGACAGAACCAGGCTCGAAGCGGCGCAGCTGCAGAACGATGTAGTGACCGCGCAGGAAATATTGCAACAGGCATTCCGCACGGACGTGCGCCCGCTGGTGGCGGAAGCCAGGCTGTTGAACGGTGGCGCGTTACGCCCACTGGAACTGTACCGCTCTGCGAAAGTCCGCGCACAACTGATCAAAGAAAGAGGCACTACATCCATCGCTACCGGACTATGACGAGAACGCCTGTTATTGTGATATTCGATATTGGCAAGACCAATAAGAAACTGTTCCTGTTTGATGAGCAGTATCACATCTTCTTTGAAAGAAGTGTCCGGTTCAGCGAGATCACAGATGAAGACGGCGATCCCTGCGAAGACCTCGAAAGTCTCCACAGTTTTGTATTTGATTCTTTGCGCGAAATTTCGGAAAGAAAGGATGTGGAGATCAAAGCCGTCAATTTCTCTACTTATGGTGCCAGCCTCGTATATCTCAATGCGGAAGGCCGTCCTTTAACACCGTTGTACAATTACCTGAAAATATATCCGGCTGCATTGCAGGAACGATTTTATCAACAATATGGCGGTGCGGATACATTCTCCCTGCAAACAGCATCCCCTGTGCTGGGAAGCCTGAACGCCGGCATGCAATTATACCGGCTGAAATATCAACAGCCGGAAGTTTTTAAACAGCTGCATTATGTACTGCACCTGCCGCAATACATGAGTTACCTCCTCACCGGCACTCCCTGTACGGACATCACCAGTATCGGTTGTCATACGAATTTGTGGGACTTCCCCTCCCAACGTTACCACCACTGGCTGGGAGCGGAGCAATTGCTGGAGATGCTCCCCCGGCTTGTGTCCGCGGGCGAAGTGTTCGCAGAGAAAGATTATGTGACCGGCGCCGGTCTTCATGACAGTTCCGCAGCGCTTATTCCTTACCTCGTAAGTTTTCGTGAGCCTTTCATACTGCTGTCCACCGGCACCTGGTGCATCAGTCTCAACCCGTTCAACAACGAGCCGCTCACTGCCGAAGAGCTGCGGCAGGACTGCCTCTGTTATATGACTTATGAAGGTCGCCCCGTGAAGGCTTCCCGGCTTTTCTCCGGATACGAGCATGAGCGGGAGGTGAAGCGCATTGCCACACACTTCGGGGAACCCGAAGCAAAATATCCCACCATGCGTTATGACCCAGAGATACGGCCGGGGGAGGCAGGGAGTTTTGCCGCCAGGGATCTGCATGATTTTGCAAGCGATGTAGAAGCCTATCATCAACTGATGTACGATATCGCCGTGCAGCAATATCATACAACACGACTGGTATGGGGGAATGGCGCGGTAAGCAGGGTGTTTGTGGACGGGGGGTTTAGCCGGAATACGATCTATATGAATATGCTGGCCGGTTTGTTCCGCGGAGTGGAAGTATATGCAGCCTCTATGGCGCAGGCTTCCGCGTTGGGAGCGGCTCTCGCCATTCATAAGGCGTGGAATGGCAAGGGGATACCGAATGATCTGATAGCGTTGCAGTATTATGCGGAGCCGGGGTTGTAGTACTTTCGTCAATTCATTCCCCCAACGCCCCCTCCAACTGCTTCGCCAACTCGTTCGGGTACCCGGATGGCGCTTCATTAAAAATATGCCCGTCTTTCCCGATGATGTAAGTAGTGGGATAGCCGTTCACGTTATATGCACTAAGTACCGGGTGCTGCCGTCCTTTGTTATTTGTATAAAGATGATACCCCGGCACTTTTACTAATGCCCGCTTCCACACGTTCCTGTCATCCACAGAAACATACAGGAACACAACATTGTTGAATCGTTCCTTCAATGGCTGTATCCTTGAAAGGAGCGCCTGACAGGGCACACAAGCTTCAAACCAGAAATCAATATATACTACTTTCCCACGGAAATCTGCCAGCCCCACCACCTCCCCCCGCTCATTTTCCAATGCGAAATCCGGCGCAGGTATGCCTTTCCTGAAAGTTCTTGCTGCAAACAGTTTTTTCCGAATATATCTTTTGTAAACATCGTGACCGCTTGCGCCATAAACGCTTTCGATCACAGCATCCATATCACTGCTTTTGTACTTTTTAACGTCGTTGGACAAAAACATCGTTAACACTGGTACGCGCAATGCTGCAGGAAGCACCAGGGAGAGCTGTTTATACTTCGTGATGAGGTTCTCTTCGCTGGCATACCGCTGGGAAAGGATGTTATAGGCAGCGTTGATATAGTTGAACGAATATGAAAGGCTGTCATGGAAGGAAGGTAATGGCATTGCCGGGTCGTTGTATTTGAAACTCAACCGGAAACCTTCCAGTTGTCCACGTAACTGGTTATAACTCTCCGGTCTCATGGCGGAGCGGATCATACGTAACTGCGCTAAATGGAGGTCTGTCAAACTATCCGTCCACTCCGCCCGTTCTCTCAAATTACTTTTCAGTTGAGCAAATGACTGGTAGTAATTGCATTTCTCAGCACCGCTGCCTGCAAAGCGTAATGTTCCGGGAATATCCTGCGCATCGTAAAACAACTCCAGGCTGTCCCCGGGCTCCATCAACCCATGAATGTAGTGCTGGTTGTCGCTAACAGCAAAATAGCAGGATGTATTGAGCGGCAATTCCAGTCGGAATTTCCCCTGCCGAAGGATCACCTGGTAAGTCTGCATATCCCCGATCACCTGATCCGTCAGCAATGCCACCATCATCGTGTCTTTCGGGGAATGGGCGATATTCCCTTTCAACACGGCTTTCTGCGCGTGGGCGGCGATGCTGTAAAAGAACAGGCAATACATCAGGAGTTGTTTCATAATCGTTAAAATTAGCCATTACGGGTGAAGGTCATCCATAACTGTGATGAAACATCCTGCTCCTGGTATCAATCAATAAAAAAAGGGTCTTTCGACCCTCCTTTTACTATTGTGTGATCAACGGAAATATCGTTGATTCTATGTGTTCTCTTTTCATGATGCCTTCCATCTCTTTTACCACTTCAGGATGACGGCTTGCGATATTTGTAGTTTCTTTCGGGTCTTTTGCCAGGTCGTAAAGTTCCAGCGGTGCATTGGAATCCTTCGTCACATTTAGTCGTACGGCTTTCCAGTTACCTTTGCGAACGGCCTGCCTTCCGCCGCCTTCATGAAATTCCCAATACAGGAAAGGATGTTGCGGCTGTTTTTCGTTGCCGGTCAGTTCCGGCACGATGGACACACCATCGATATTCGCCGGTGCCTGCGTATTCGCCAGCGCCGCAAAGGTGGGCATCATGTCCCAGAAAGCTCCGGCAAAATTGCTGGTGGTGCCGGCCTTGATATGACCAGGCCACCGCGCGATGAAAGGCACCCTGATACCGCCTTCATAGAGATCGCGCTTGATCCCTTTAAGTCCTCCGCTGCTATTGAAGAAACTGGGATCTGCTCCTCCTTCAGCATGCGGACCATTATCGCTGGTGAATATCACAAGCGTGTTCTGATCCAGTCCTAATTCCTTCAGCCTGGCCATCACCTGCCCTACATATGCATCCAGGCGAGTGACCATGGCTGCAAAAGTGGCTCTGGGATAGGGTTGGGACACATATCCGGCGCGTTTCGGATCGGGACCATATTCTCCTCCTGCATAAGGTTTCTCCGGGAACTTCCCTTTGAAACGTTGCAGGAGGCTGTCGTCCGGAGAAATCAGTTCCGCATGCGGTAAAGTATAGGCGAGGTACATGAAGAAAGGCCGGTCTTTATTTGCTTCCATGAAATTCATCGCCTGTTGCTGGATCAGATCAGGCGCATATTGTATGGTATGTTCAAGATTACCGTTGGCGGTAAGTTCTACGCGTTTGTCATTATCCCAAAGATGGGAAGGATAATAGCGATGCGATTCCCGCTGGCAGTTATAACCATAGAACCGGTCGATACCCTGGCGTACAGGGTCTCCCTCCGATCCTACGGGGCCCAGCCCCCACTTGCCGAAAGCCCCCGTGGTATAACCTGCAGCCTTCAGCACTTCCGCCACTGTAATCACGGAATCAGCAATAGGTTGCTGGCCTTCGGGTTTTATTTCCTTGTTACCGCGCACATAGGTATGCCCGGTATGTTTCCCGGAGATGAATGAACAACGGGAAGGCGCGCAAACGGAAGTGCCCGCATAGAATTGTGAAAACATCTTTCCGCCTTCGGCCAGCCGGTCGATATTCGGTGTGCTGAACTTCTGCTGTCCATAGGCGCTCAGATCGCCGTACCCCAGGTCATCCGCGAGGATGAAGATGATATTAGGCCGCTTCTGCTGCGCGGTGGCGGGGGAAATGCTGCCCGGCAGACACATGCTGAATACTATCGCTGTTTTTGTCAGATATTTCTTTGTGGTCATGATGATGGATTAGTAGTAAGCTCGATGCTTCGTCCATAAAAATAGTATCATTCCGTACAATTTTCAGGACAATTGTCAATATATTAATCCTATAGGTTTTATATTATTTTAATCCAGGCAATCATTCCGGGATAGTATTCATCTTTTTTCACGGCCCTTACTCGATACTGGCCGTTTGCAGGGAGATCTCCAGCAATTTTAACAGCCGCTGATTATCTTTCTCCAGGGCCGCGATCCTTTCCTCGCAATAATTCACTTCATCCATCCCCTGTTCTCTGAGCAGCTGTGTGATGATCCTGGTGGCGCTGCAGCTGACAAGATCTTCGATCGGGATGTTGTAAAGTTGTGCCACTGCTTCAAGGCGGCGGGTGGTAAGGGTAGTGTGGCCGGATTCGATGAGGATGTAGGCCGCATTGCTAATAAAGAGTTTACGGGCAACGTATGCCTGGGTGTAATTGCTGATCAGGCGGACGATTCGGAGAAGGCGGGCTAGTTTTTGGTTGTAGTTAGGTTGTTGTTTCATAATCCTGTGGATATTTAAAAGCCGGGAATATACATCCTTCCGCCAGAATTTTGGGAAGACAGGCAACCCGCTGCCTTCTGCTCCCGTATCCACCAACATAACCTTATTATCATGCTGAAAGAACTGAAAAGCCATATGGCCCTCGCCGCCATATGCCTCACCATGGCCTGTTCAAAAGATCAGGCCCCCCAACAACCCGGCGACAACGTGCAACTGATGGCGAATGCTACATTGGGACAGGTACTGACGGACAGCTCGGGACGAACACTGTACTTCTATACGAAAGATACCACAGGTATCTCCGTTTGCACCGGCGGATGCAAGGATATCTGGCCGCCATTCTACGTTTCTTCACTGAGAGCAGCCGCAGGGTTGGACGCTGCGGATTTCGGCACGATCACCCGTCCGGATGGCGCCAAACAAACCACCTACAAAGGATGGCCGCTGTATTACTATAAGAACGACGCCGCTCCCGGAGACGCCAAGGGAGAGAATGTAGGCACCGTCTGGTATGTTTCCAAACCGGATTATTGCATCATGCTGATGAACGGCCCGCTGATCGGGCTTAACGGGAAGCAATATACGAGTACTTATGTGGAAGGCGTAGAGATCGTGCAATACTTTACCGATGCGTGGGGAAGGACGTTGTATTCGTTCAAAAACGACAAGTTCAAAAAGAATAACTACACCAAGCAGGATTTCTCCAATAATGCTACCTGGCCGATCTATGAAACGGACCTGAAGAAAATACCATCCGTACTGAACGTCGCCGATTTTGCCGTGATCGATGTATACGGGAAGAAGCAACTGACCTACAAGGGATGGCCGCTCTATTATTTTGGGGCCGATGCCATGCAGCGCGGCAAAACAAAGGGGGTGAGCGTTCCCACACCGGGTGTATGGCCGGTAATAACGTTGCAGACGGCCGTTGCGCCGCAATAGGCGCCGTATTCCCTGAGGGCAGGTGCCGGGTATAAGCGAAAAATTCTCTACCTTTCGTTTGTATTTCATCTGAAAAAACCGGCACAAGCCTCACAGGGTATACACATACATGAACATCGGTCAGCAAATATTATTCCTCGTCAGCGCACTGGGAGCGTTTAACGGTATCATCCTGAGCTTTTACCTCTTTTTCGGGAAGAAGAGAAGATCGCTGTCAGCCATACTGTTGGCCACTTTGCTGCTGGCGCTCAGTATCCGTGTTGGCAAGTCCGTTTTCCTTTATTTCAATCCGCAGCTGCCGAATATATACAAACAGATCGGGCTGTCCGCTTGCTTTTTCATCGGCCCCGCGATGTACTATTTCTTCCGCGCCGCTATAGAGAAAGTTTCACAGCCCCCGGCTTCCTGGAAATGGGTATGGGGTGTGCAGGCCGGCATCCTGGTATTGACAGGCATCCTGTTTCCCTACGAAACCCATCCATGGCTATGGAACCGCGTCATTGCCTGGCTCATCTACCTGCAGTGGATGGTTTATGTGATCGCGACGGGTATTTTGCTTCGAAATCTCCTGAAAACTTTTCTTACGAAACCAAAGGACCTGAACGACCAGGAAAAGTTCTGGCTGGTGCTCTACGGTGGTAATTGCTTCGTATTCATTGCCTATCTGCTGGCGATATTCGAGGTCATGAACGGCATATATATCAGCGGTCCGGTTGCTTTTTCCTTCACACTTTACCTGACGCTTTTCTTTTATCAATACGGCGCCGGATATGAAAACGCGGCCTCGTCCGGAAGGTCGGAGAAACGGAAGATCGCAGACAATGATGCGCGGTTGTGGATCGAAAAACTCGAAAAAGTGATCCGCGACCATGAACTCTACAAGGATCCCAATCTCAAACTGAACGACCTCGCGCAAAGGATCAATGTTTCCCCGCATCAGCTCTCCCAACTGCTGAATGATAACCTGGGCAAAAGTTTCTCCACTTACATCAACGAATACCGCATCAATGAAGCCTGCCGGTTGATAGAAAAGAGCCGCCATCTTACGTTTGAAGCGATCGGATATGAAGTGGGATATAATTCGAAATCAACCTTCTACGCAGCCTTTCGGAAGATCAAAGACACTACTCCCGCGCTCTACAAAGAAAAGCAGGATGCAATCATCCGATAGCGCACTATCTGATTTTTTTGCAACATTGTTTCATTTTTATAAAATTCCCTATTTTTGCAGGCACTAAACATGTGCAGCTATGATAAACGGAAACGAATTCGATGTAGTGATCATCGGTGGGAGCTATGCAGGACTTTCAGCCGCAATGGCTTTGGGAAGATCTCTCCGGCAGGTGCTGGTGATTGACAGTGGCCGGCCCTGCAACGCGCAAACACCTCATTCCCACAATTTTATCACCCATGATGGCGATACGCCCGCGGAAATTGCACAGGCGGCCCGGGCACAGGTCATGCGATACGAGACCGTTCAATTCCTGTCGGCATTGGTAACAAATGCGTCGAAAATCAATGACGGTTTTACGGTACAGACAGATACCGGGGAGGCTTTCCGGACGAAGAAGCTGGTGTTTGCCACCGGCCTGAAGGACCAGTTTCCGGATATCCCGGGATTTGCCGAATGCTGGGGCATCTCCGTGGTTCACTGCCCTTATTGTCACGGTTATGAGATAAAACAGACCGTCACCGGTATTCTCGGGAATGGCGATCATGGTTATGAATTCGCCAAGCTGATCCATAACCTGACGAAACAGCTGACGATCTTTACGAATGGACCGGCAGCATTTACCGCAGATCAGCAGGCCAAATTACAGCAGCATCATATTTCCATCATCTCAACACCGGTCTCCCTCATTCATCATGTGAATGGACAGATCGAACGTCTTGAGCTTACTGATGGCTCCATACACACTTTGCAGGCGCTCTATGCAAGGCCGGCATTAACACAACATTGTCCGTTGCCGGAAGCTTTGGGTTGCGAGCTCACGGAACAAGGATTATTGAAAACAGACACGTTCCAGCGAACAAGCGTGCAGGGAGTGTACGCCTGTGGCGATAACACTTCGCCCTGGCGGTCCGTGTCCGGTTCCGTTGCCAGTGGAACGTTCACAGGAGCAGCGCTGAACAGAGACCTGGTGGATGAATCTTTTTAAATCATTGAATTGTTACAGTATGCCCTATTTAACCTTAACAAGGTGCTGCTGCTGCGCTTCATTCAGATCCTTGATATCTATCACCTGCAGTGCCACTCCTTCCTGGCGAAGCGGCCGGTAGATATTCTTCGCGGATTCCTTTATCGTCCACATACCTCCTGTAAGCGGGTCCACAATGAGCATTCCCACTGCGCCACCAATGAAGATGTTACCAAAATACCAGCCGTTGATCTTGAAATCGACCGGTATGGTTTGGGTGACGTAACCCGGTTTGGTGAATGTGATGGTATAACGGGCTGGTGAGAAATACCCTGCTCCGGATTTCAGTCGCACTTTTGTGGGCGTTTGACCGGTGAAAATGGTCTTGCCTGTTTTGTCCGTCACAGACACGGCTGCATCATCGGGCTTGGTATTGAAGACAAAAGTGTGTTTCGAGCCGGAAAAGATGGTGGCACAGGATGATAAAGTCAGTACTGCGAGGATGGTGACGGCATAGGTGATGTGTGTTCGCTTCATGGTTGAGGGATTTGTGCCAAGATAGGGAAATGAGTTGATTTAGTACAAGGATTTTGGGGGATCTTGTCAAGATACCCTTTCCACTATTTTCAACCGCCGCAGATCATCATAATGTATGCGCCAGAGACACGTTTCAACAAACGTTTCACCATAATACATCGAAGGCTTGCGTTGCCTTCCTTATCTTCTGCATAAAAGCGCAGCGACCCACGATCAACAAATGTCAGATAGTGGCCTCTCTCATCTTTTTGTGTGCAAGTCGATTAAGCATATTGTAATTTCATATGCATAAAATAACACAAATGTGTTGTTTTTTATTCTAAATAATTTGGTGTATTTTCAGTGTTGAAGCTCATTAGTTTAAGACCTAAGTATATCCCCAAATTTTAACCATATAGTTGTTGAATTACAGCTTCCCTCTTCTATCAACCTTTCAAAAAATTTAATCATGAGCAAGGGAAAAACTGGTTTGTTAAATCTCGCAAAAAAAAGCTTTGCTGTAATAACTGCTGCCTTTAGCACGCTCTCACAGGTTAAAGCTGACATACCTGCCAGCCATCATTCAATTGATGAAAACAAAGATTTAAACTTCTCGGAATCTTACAGGAATGTTCTGAAGCCCAAATTGATACTTAAGCTAAATATCGCCAATCCCGAGAATAGCCTGGTGCTAATGCATAGATCTCACAGTTCACATTCTTCACATAGATCACATAGCTCACATTATTCATCTTCCTACGGTTCACAACGAACCTATGCCCCTACTCCCTCCTCAACTTACACACCATCATCCTCCGCTATCAGTTCGCCAAAAAAAAATCCCTCAAACAAAACGACTACTATACAACCGCTTTATACAAAACCAGGTAATAATTCGCCACTTAACACTGGAGCCGATCAAAAATCGGCCTCTTCTTTAGATTCCAATAATATGATCTTAGGGGAAAGAATTCTAAAAAAAGGATGTGAAGGAAAAGATGTAGAAGAACTCCAGAGGTTACTTGTTAAAGTAAAAAAGGATATAATAATCACAGGCTATTTTGGCAACCAGACAGAAAGCATTGTAATGAGATTCCAGGAAATGAATGAATTGAAACCAGATGGCATCGTTAACGCGCAGACACTTACTGCGATAAAAAACAAAAAAAAATGAAGTACCAGGTAATTGAAAAAGCGTTGCATCTGGTGATTGACAGGGAACTATATAACGAGGCTGTAGTTTTCAAATGTTTCTATTGGCTTTGCCGGGACCTGGATGTTGATATTTCCGGCAATGAAACTGAATACAAAGTTATTATCCAATCAAAAGAAGCAGATACGACTTTAAACTGGGAAGATACGCTCAAAAAAATACGGCAGGGGTTAATCGATTTTAAACTTCGGGACATCGTCAATCAGGAAACTAAAACAATTAGAGAGCTCATTGTAGCAAAAGCGTTCGCCCATTACGAAACAGAAGAAGAGCTTCAAACCGAGATCTCAGATGCAGTTGGATTTGATCCGAAAAATATTCAATAATGATTGAAAAGGTTCCACCAGTTGAAAGGAAGACTCGTAAATTCCTTTCTCTTGATCATTATAGTGAAATACTTACGAAAGAATATTATTTGCTCCCATTTAGATTCCTCAGAATCTCCAACGAAAGGGAAATTCTGGTAAATGAGATTGGCGACTTCCTGGTTGTACCTATCGGAACAGCGGCTCGGATAATTGAAAAAAAAGTCACCTGGTCAAACGATCCGGAGTTATATGGTGATTTGCTTGCAAATTTTTTCATCTCACCTTTACCGGTACCGGATCTCCTTGATGTGATATCGACTCGTTATAGGACAAAGAAGTCATTCCTGGAAAACTTCACCTCACTTCATATTTTCGTCATTAGCTTACGATGCGAGCATACCTGTCACTATTGTCAAGTATCAAGGGTCACAGCAGATCGACATATGTACGATATGAGCAAGGAACATATTGATGCGGGAATAGACATTATGATGCAATCACCTAGCAAAAATATCACAATGGAATTTCAGGGTGGTGAAGCATTATTGGCATTCGACAACATTCAGTATGCCGTAAACAGGGCAAAACAAGCGGCAATTAAGCATAATAAGATAATCACTTATGTTGTTTGCTCCAATCTCGCCCCGCTTACGGATGAGATGCTTTTATATTTCAAGGAAAACAATATCCTTATTTCGACTTCCCTTGATGGCCCATCTTTTATCCACAACAATAACCGGCATAAGCCCAAAGGAGACAGCTATGAGTTAGCTCTTAACGGCATTATCAAATGCAGGAGGGTATTGGGAGAAGACAATGTTTCTGCACTCCTTACTACTACCAACCTTTCACTTTTGTATCCTGAAGAAATTGTTGATGAATACGTGAAACTTGGCTTTAGAAACATCTTTTTACGACCAATAAGCCCATATGGTTTTGCTACAAGGGGGGCGGCAAAGAATAAGTATGACACTTCGTTGTTTCTGGAATTTTATAAAAAGGCCCTTACGAAGATAATTGAACATAATATAAACGGATATTTTATCAGAGAAGATTATGCCAGTATTATTCTTAAGAAAATGCTGACTCCATTCCCTGTAGGTTACGTGGACCTACAATCTCCAGCAGGTCTTATAAATAGCGTTATTGTATTCAACTACGACGGAAAGATATATGCTTCTGATGAAGCAAGAATGCTTGCAGAGATGAGAGACTTTACTTTTCTGTTGGGCTCACTGGGAACAACGTCTTACAATGAAATCTTTTATGGCGAGAAATCAACCGAAATATCCGACGTCTTTACCAACGAATCGCTTGCCGGATGTAGTGATTGCGCATTTCAGAGTTACTGTGGTGCAGACCCTGTATATAACTATGCTACACAAGGAGAACAATACGGATTCCGCCCTACCAGTTCATTCTGTCAAAAAAACATGGAGATCATCCGGTATCTGGTGGAATTAATGGACGCAGACAAACGGATAGAAAAGATTTTCCGAACCTGGATAACTGATAAAAGCTGATGTTACTTAAAACCAAAGGAAAACCATTTGGAGTTAAAGATCCAATTGTGGGCAGAATTACATTTAGTCCTGAATATGACGGCGAAATCTTAATAGTGAAAGACTGTTTCCCGGATGACGTCAGTCAATATGCCGCGGTGCTGACTAACATCTGTGTCGATCGATTCACAAGTAAAACAGGAGTTTATGAGGTACCTGAATTTGAACATCTTTCCAATGGAGATATAGTTGTCGTTAACCCCGATGGTGTCATCAATACCCAATATAGAATCCATTCAACACACAATTTTCTTTTATTTACAGAAAGATGCAATAGCAACTGTTTGATGTGCTCTCAACCTCCCAAAGACAGGGAGGATACTTCCTATTTTTACCGTATCTATTCGCAACTAATACGTTTGATACCAAAAGATTGCCGGGAGATCGGCATAACCGGTGGGGAGCCTACCTTAATGGGGGCTCGTTTCTTCGACCTTTTAGAGCAAATTCAAGAGCATTTAACGGCAACGGAAGTACATTGCCTGACAAATGGCCGAACATTCGCATGGAATAATATTGCCAGAAAACTAGGTAGAATGTCTTTTGAAAAGCTAATGCTTGGTATTCCCATATATTCAGATTTCAGCCTGATGCATGACTATATAGTACAAGCAAAAGGCGCGTTTGATCAGACGATAAAAGGGCTATACAATTTGGCAAGATATAATGTAAGAATAGAATTAAGGATTGTATTACATAAGCCAACCTTACCAAGGCTTATGAAACTTTCGAAATTCATTTACAAAAATCTGCCATTTGTCGAGCATATCGCCTTTATGGGATTAGAAAACCAGGGTTATACACCACATAACATTGACAAACTTTGGATTGATCCTGTTGAGTACGGAGAGGATCTAAAAAAGGCAATGACCTATTTGTCTGAACACGGCATGAACGTCTCACTATACAATGCTCAGTTATGTGTAACCCCGGAAGAAATCTGGCAATTTTCAAGACGCTCTATTTCTGATTGGAAAAATGTTTACCTTAATGAATGTGAAAATTGTTCGAAGAAAATTGAATGTGGAGGGTTCTTTAGTTCAAATGTATCCAGGCATAGCTTGGGAATAAGGGCTATTGACTAACGTAGCGCAAATATAAATTGTAGATATCAAGTCGGAATGTTGCCGCAACGCCAGTTTACTTCCCGATACAAAACTTCGAAAAAATATAATCCAGCCGATCTTCATTCGTCACCTCTCCCGCAATATCCGCGAGATAATGCAAACACCTCCTAATGTCAAGGGCCAATAGATCCCCCGGCAATCCCTCATCCATCCCTCTCTTCACATCCTGCAGCGCGCTATACACCTCCTGCAACGCCGCATAATGCCGCACATTGGTGATAATGGTGTTCTCCGTGTTGATCTCTCCGCCCATCACCTGGCTCACAAGTTGATCCTTTAACCCCCTCACCCCATTGCCCCCTTTCGCAACGATAAAGATAACGTCCGGAAAAGCATGGAATTTTTTCCGCGCAACTTCCTCCCCCATCACATCGGTCTTATTCCCAACAAGCAGATAAGGGATCCCTCCCCCCTCAAACTCCTCCACCTGCCGCGCCACCTCGTCCGCAGAAAGCTCGCTGACATCGAACAGGTAAAGCACGATGCCCGCTTCGCGCATTTTCTCCAGCGACTTCTGTACGCCGATGCTTTCGATGGCGTCTGTGCTTTCGCGTATGCCGGCTGTGTCAATGAGGCGGAACAGGATGCCGCCGATGTTGAGCACTTCTTCGATCGTGTCCCGCGTAGTGCCGGCAATATCGCTGACGATAGCGCGGTTCTCGTTGAGAAGGGTGTTCAGCAGCGTGGATTTACCGGCGTTAGGGCGACCAATAATCGCTGTGTTGACGCCGTTCTTGATCACGTTACCGGCTTTGAAGGAGCGGATCAGCTGGTGCACTTCCGTCAGGGCGGCTTCTACCAGTTGATAGAGTGCGGTACGGTCGGCAAATTCTACATCCTCCTGGCTGAAATCCAGCTCCAGTTCTATGAGAGCGGAAAAGCGGATCAATTGTTCCCGCAATGCCTGCAGTTCCCGGGAAAACCCGCCACGCATCTGCCGGATGGCAGTTTGATGGGAAGCGGCGGTATTACTGGCGATAAGGTCCGCTACGGATTCCGCCTGTGTGAGGTCCAGCTTGCCGTTCAGAAAGGCCCGCTGGGTAAACTCTCCGGGTCGCGCCAGGCGCGCGCCGGTAGCGATGCAGGCTTCTACGACCTGCTGCTGGATGTAGGGAGAACCATGGCAGGAGATCTCTACCACATCTTCCCCGGTGTAAGATTTGGGCGCCCGATACAGGCTCACCACCACTTCATCGATGACGCGCCCGGCATGATGCATGGCCCCAAAATGCATGGTGTGCCCGGACTGCTGCGTGAGGTCCTTGCCAGGGAAAAGTTTGTCTGCTATCGTCACTGCTTTCGCACCGCTCAGGCGGATCACGGCAATGGCTCCAATGCCCGGCGCGGTGGCTATGGCTACAATGGTATCATCGTGCCCTCCTAACTTTCCAATCATGGGTCGAAATTAAATAAAAAATTCCCCCGACGATAACATCGGGGGAATGATATGCTTACTAGCGTGAGACTACTACTGATCCTGCAGTGTAAAGCGGATCGGCAGGTTGAACTGCACGGATACGGAACGTCCGTTCTGACGACCGGGCTTCCAGTTCGGCATTTTCTTCACCACGCGGACAGCCTCTTCTTCAAGGCCGCCACCTTTGGGTGCACCTACTGTCTTCACATCCTTGATCTTACCTTCAGAGTCTACCACAAAGGATACGAACACTGTACCGGAAATACCGTTCTCTGTTGCCAGGTGCGGGTAACGGATGTTGTTGTTCAGGAACTTGTTAAGGGCGTCATCACCACCCGGGAAGGTCGGAGGTTGCTCCACGAAAGTGAAGATCTCTTCTTTCGGCGGCGGCGGCGGTGCTTCTACCACACCGGTACCCTTACTGTCGTTGATCAATCCCGGATCGATACCGTTCGGATCACCTTCTGCTGTTTTGGTAGAGATGGCTTTATCCTTGATCTCGTCCAGTTTCACGAGTTCTTCCTCTGCCTTTACTTCCTCATCTTTCTTGATCACCGGCGGCGTGAACTGCACTGAAGGCTTCACTGGCGGTGGTGGTGCGGGCGGCGGAGGCGGCGGAGGCGGTGTTTTCGGATCGTCCGGCAACTTTACGTCCTCCAGCTTGATATCCTCAATCACAGGCTTGGTGTTTTTCTCGTTATTGGAGCCTCTCGAATTCATATAGATGAGATAGCTGCCAACGATCAATAACGCCAGAGCAGCCATAGCGAGGATGGAATTCCGCACGCGTTTGTCGTACTTCTTCCGAAGCTCATAAGCACCGTAGCTCTTGTTCCTGTCTTCAAACAGGATGTCAAGAAAATCGGCCTTAAGAATTTTAGCTGAATCCATTGTTACATGTTTATTGATGGATGCAAAAAATTAATTTTTTCCATAACTACTTGATGCCGTTGGCGACTTCAGTAGATTTGATCCATTGCTTGTCCTGGTCGCTGATATCCACCGTAGCATAACGCTGGATACGGTTAATTGCCATTTCATCCAATAAATCTACAAAGTTCTGATAAGTAGCGTCGTTATCTGCTTTGATGATCACCACTACATCTTCCGGTTCTCCTTTATGGTTCCGCAATTTTGCCACCTCGTCACGTTTCTTGATGATCACATCGCGAA
Organism: Chitinophaga niabensis; assembly: GCA_017849435.1. Taxonomy (GTDB): domain Bacteria; phylum Bacteroidota; class Bacteroidia; order Chitinophagales; family Chitinophagaceae; genus Chitinophaga; species Chitinophaga niabensis_A. Next base: position 471,385 of record JAFIGY010000009.1, on the reverse strand, counting down.
TGCCGCCGGTGTTGGCAAAAGTGGTCGCTTTAAAGAAATCCGGATTGCTCGAAGCACTGGGGTCTTGCGCCAATCCTTCGTAGTAGTAAACCTGGTTCTTTTTGCCCAACAGGATGGTCAGTGCGGTACTTTCTTTTACCTTGTTCTGCTCTTCCTGCTTTTCTGTATCCTTGGGCATCATAAGATCCATGGTCTTGGGCTTAGACATGGTGGTGGTCAGCATGAAGAAGGTGATCAGGAGGAACCCCAGATCCACCATCGGTGTCATGTCCACACGGGTAGAAAGCTTTTTACTTTTCGTACCACCGTGTTTCTTTCCACCACCGCCCTTACTACTGGTATCCATTTCTGCCATGGTAGTAATGTTTTTTGTGTTATTAACTGTTGTTTCAACAAGTAATTACAGCGAGGCTGTAATTACTATTCCTGGTGCTGCGCCTGGTAAATCGCGGCAGCGGAACCGGGAGGAGCTGCCTCCAGGTTGGTCACCAGGTTCAGTTTCTGGATCTTCTTATCCTTGAAAGTCTTCAACACTTTATCGATCACAGGAAAAGGCGTAGCGTTGTCAGCCTTGATGCAATACTTCAGTTTGTTGGTATTGCCCTGAACTGCACGAGCGTACTCGATCCAGATACCCAGTTCATTATTCGCGGAATCCAGGGGAATACCCTTTTCGATATTCGTTTTTTTCCGCTCGTCCGGACTCATGTCAAGTACCTGTTTAAGGTTCTTGAAATCCGCACCGATGCTGGATCCCACCATGAAACTCTTTATTTCCTTGTCTCCCAGGCCCAATTTAAAATTGGTGTTCAGGTCTTCGATCAGTTGCTTTCTTTTAGGCTGACCGTCCATGCTGAAAAACACCCTGCCATCCTTGTCCACTGTCAGTAGTATCACATAGGAATCAGGCAGTAATTGCGTGTTAATAGACGACGGAGTAACCACAGCCACCGGCTCGTCCGGCTTGAACTTGGTCGCCAGCATGAAGAAAGTCAGCAACAGGAAGGCCACGTCACACATCGCGGTCATATCCACGAGCGTGCTTTTCCTGGGCATTTTTACTTTTGGCATCTTTACTCCTTTTTTTGGTTCACTTAATAAGATTCAATCTCCTGCTAATTCCACAGATAATTTACGAAATTATTTGTGGTTGGCAGCGAAAGATTGTGTTAAAGTAAAACCAGACTCATCGATAGCGTAAGTGATGCTGTCGATATTGGTAGTAAAGTAGTTGTACATGATGATGGCGATAGCGGAAGTACCGATACCCAAAGCCGTGTTAATCAAGGCTTCAGAGATACCGAGCGCCAACTGGGCGGAGTCAGGAGCACCGGAGTTGGACATCGCGGAGAACGCCTTGATCATCCCGAGTACCGTACCGAACAGACCGAGCAGGGTAGCTACAGAAGCGATGGTGGACAGGAACACCAGGTTCTTTTCCATCATCGGCAGTTCCAGCGCAGTAGTTTCTTCGATCTCGTTCTTGATGGTCAGTATTTTTTGCTCGGTATCCAGCTCTGTGTTACCGATCATCTCTTTGTATTTACGCAGACCGGCTTTCAGTACGTTCCCTACGGAACCTTTCTGCTTGTCGCACTCAGCCAGAGCAGCGTCTACATTCTTGTTGGCCAGGTGATACTGTACTTTACGTACCAGCTCAGAACCGCTGAAACGGCCTTTCGCCTTAGCCAGGTACAGGAAGCGCTCGATCACAAAGGTCAGGCAGATCAACAGGGTAGAGATCAGGATCGGTACGATAGCACCACCTTTGTGCACGGTACCAAACCATTTGCCGATACCTGCCTCAACTGGGTGATTTTCAGGATTGCCGCCCTGGAAGTTGGCTCCGTTCCCTAAAACAAAGATGTAAAAAATGTAACCGATGGCAATACAGATAGGTACAGCCAGGATAGCAAATAAGTTGGACGACTTTTTTGCCTGATGAGAAGAAGTTTTGGCAGCAGCTGCAGTCACAGTTGTTTTAGTCTCAGCCATGTTGATTGAATTTTAGTGTTAAAAATTAAACTGTTTGTTTGTTAGTTAATAAAGATTTAGAAATTTCAAACGCAAGTCACACAAAATAATTGACTTATAACCAGTGATTCGCAAAGTTATAAGCCTTCCTCAAAAAAACAAGTGTCACCCAAAAATTTAACCATTCGCTTCAAAGCTCCATCTATAGAGCATTTCCATCGTCACACTTAATTGAGCAAACACTTAAATAAACAAAAAAAATAATATTTTTCTTACTGTCCTTACCAACTTTGCCGATCAAGTCATGCGGAATCGATTGATTTTTTTTCAAAGTTGGACGCACAATTTAAGAAAATTTTCAAATGTTCCAACAGAAATTTTAATTCTCCGCTTTCACCCTACAGCCGCAGCTGTCGCGGTACTCAATTGTTGTCAATACAACTGATGTTTTTACATCCGATTAACAATTAACCCCAAATTATTTCCGTTCCTAACGTCTTTTTTCACATTTATGGATTTTGTGATCAGATATAAGCGGTTTCCCCGTTCTTTGCTGCAACTGAAATCTAATCCGTTTTTAACGGGTCAATTTAAACAGCCAATCAAAAACTCAACAAAACACATGCAGTTACAGAGCAAATTTGCTGCTGCCCTGGCAGGTGTGGTGTGCGCAACCTGCTTGATTGCCACTACTCCCTCTCAGGCACAAAAAAAGAAAAAGGATAAGAGCCCTACACCTGCAGCCGCCTCAGCAACGCCTGCGAAGGACACCACCGTTAAACCGCCCGTGATGCCCGGCCCGCCGCCTAAACCCGCTCCCAAGAAATTCGCGGAACTCATCACCCCGAAAGCCAAATCCGATTCGGGAATGTTCAATATTTACAAGCAGGACGACAAGTTCTTCGTGGAAATCCCGGATAAACTGATCGGGCGCGACATCCTCGTGGTGAACCGCATGTCCAAAGCTCCGGCAGACACCCGCGTGGGTATGTTCGGTTTCGGGGGCGACCAGATCAACGAAAACGTGATCCGCTTTGAAAAAGGACCGAACAACCGCATATTCCTCAAAAACATTTCTTTCTCCGAAAGATCCAAGGATTCTACTCAACCGATGTACAACTCGGTGATGAACTCCAACATCCAGCCGATCGCGGCTTCTTTCGATGTGAAAGGTTACTCGAAGAACAACGACGGTACCATCCTCGATTTCACCGACTATATCAGCGGGGATAACGACATCCTCTTCTTCGACGCCGGCCTGAAATCCGCCCTGAAACTCGGAATGCCGCAGGCGGATAAATCCTACATCCTGGATGTGAAATCCTACCCGGAGAACGTAGAGATTAAAACGGTGAAAACCTATTCCAAAAGCGGCAGCTCCCCCATGCCCGGCATGCCCCCCATGGGTGGCGGGTTCGCGACCATGGAACTGAACAGCTCCCTTGTGCTGCTGCCCTCCGTTCCCATGCAACCTCGCTACTTTGATCCACGCGTAGGCTTCTTCGCTACCGGTATAACCGATTTCGATGCGGATCCGCAAGGCGTGAAAAAGCTCATCATGATCACCCGCTGGCGCCTGGAACCCAAGCCGGAGGATATGGACAAGTTCCGCAAAGGCGAACTGGTGGAGCCTAAAAAACCCATCGTTTTCTACATCGATCCGGCTACCCCGGTGAAATGGCGGAAATACCTGATCCAGGGGGTGAACGACTGGCAATCCGCTTTCGAGCAGGCCGGTTTCAAAAACGCAATCTACGCTAAAATGGCGCCCACCCGGGAAGAAGATTCTACCTGGAGCCTGGAAGACGCCCGCTATTCCGCGATCGTATACAAACCTTCCGAAGTGCCCAATGCCAGCGGTCCGCACGTACATGATCCCCGCTCCGGCGAGATCCTGGAAAGCCATATCAACTGGTATCACAACGTCATGCGCCTCCTGCGCAACTGGTACTTCATCCAGGCTTCCCCGAATGATGAACGCGCCCGCAAAATGCAGTTCGACGACGAACTGATGGGTGAGCTCATCCGCTTCGTGTCTTCCCATGAAGTAGGGCATACCCTCGGCCTGCGCCATAACTTCGGCTCGAGCTCTACCTACCCGGTGGAAAAGCTGCGTAACAAAGAATGGGTGAAAAAGAACGGCCATGCCGCTTCCATCATGGATTACGCCCGTTTCAACTACGTGGCGCAGCCGGGTGACGGCATCACCGGCGCCGATCTCTATCCACGCATCAACTATTACGACAAGTGGGCGATCGAATGGGGTTACAAGATCATCCCCGGCACCACGCCTGAAACCGAGAAAAGCACACTGAACAAATGGACCATCGCCCGCTTACAGGACAAGAAATTCTGGTTCGGTACAGAAACCAACCCGGATGATCCGCGTTCCCAGAACGAAGACCTCGGTGACAACGCCATGAAGGCCAGTGCTTACGGTATCAAGAACCTCCAGCGCATCATGCCCAACCTTATGGCCTGGACACGCCAGGAGAACGAAGGCTATGCCAATCTCTCCGAGTTGTATGGTGAGGTATTGACCCAGTTCGGCCGTTATATGGGCCATGTGGCCAAAAACGTAGGTGGTATTTACGAAACACCCAAGACGGTAGAGCAAAGCGGAGCGATCTACGAAGTAGTACCGAAAGCTATGCAGCAGGAAGCCGTACAGTTCCTGATGGCGCAACTCTTCACTACGCCTAAATGGTTGCTGGACAAGGAAATCCTGACCCGCATCAACCTGAACGCCACTTCAGTAGTGCTGGCCCGCCAGGAATCAGTATTGGGCCGTCTGTTGAGCACTAATACGCTTACCAAACTGCTGAATGCAGAAGCGCAGCAGAGTAATACCTATACTGCAGCGGATCTCATGAACGATCTGAAGAAAGGTGTTTTCAGTGAGCTCTACAGTCACAAACCGATCGATATCTACCGACGTAACCTGCAAAAGTCATATGTAGCCGGACTGTCCGCGTTGCTGAAAGCCCCTGAGCTGCCTTCCGGCATCCCGGCGTCTTTTGCTGCCATGTTCCCGAACCCGACCAAATCAGACGTTAGCAGTCTCGGCCGGGCACAGCTGACATCCCTGCGCAACGATATCCGCGCGGCGGCTGCCGGCAGCGGTGACGCGATGAGCCGTTATCACCTGCAAGACCTCGCTGACCGTATCAGTAAGATCTTAGACCCGAAATAACGAAAACCATTGCATAAAAAAAGGAGGCCGTACATACCGGCCTCCTTTTTTCTTTACCACCATTTCCCGCCCGCCGGATAGTCCCGGTTACCGGGAATATTATTGACAAGAATAGCTATCAGCAAAAGCAGGAGAACACCGCTGGCCACCGGGGACAGCACATACCAGTAGCCCAGCGCCCTGATTTTCGCGGAGCCCGCTACCGCCAGCAATGCCGTGGCGCCTCCCGGCGGATGTACGGTTCTGGTCAGCTGCATCACAATGATGGAACAGGAAACCGCCAGCGCGCCGGCCAGCCATTCCCAGTCCGGCCAGGGGATCAGCATGCAAAAGGTCACTCCCACGATTGCGCTCAGCACATGCCCGCCCACTACATTCCGCGGCTGGGCAAGCGGGCTTTGGGTATGACCGTATATCAACACCGCCGATGCCCCGAAAGAGCCCAATACAAAGAGGTTATCCCGCACCGGTAACAGGAAATGATTCAAAAAGCCAATCAGTCCCACACCGAGAAAAGCCCCAAGGAAAGACCAGGCCATATCCCGTTTATCCACCAGTGTTTCCCGGTAGATCACATACCGCGCTATCCTGTAAGTTCTCCTGATACGATGTTTCATAGGGCACAAAAGTACACCTATGAATAAATTTTCTTAATATCGCCCTGTATAAAACCAGAACCCTCAAATTGAAAGATCGTCAGAATACTAACAAGATCACCATCTATGACATTGCGCAGGCGCTGGGCCTGAGTGCTTCCACGGTATCGAGGGCTTTACAGAACAATCCCCTGATCAATGAGGAAACCCGCACAAAGGTGCAGGAGATGGCCACGGAAATGGGCTATGTGCCTAACTGGATCGCATCAAGCCTGCGTAAGAAGCGCTCCAACATCCTGGGCCTGATAGTGCCCCGCACCAGCATGTACTTCCAGAGTACGGCCATCAGCGGGATCCAGCACGAAGCGCACAAATATGGTTTCAGTATCGTGATCGGACAGTCGGATGAAACAGTAGCGATGGAAAAAGAACTGGTGCATACCTTCTTTTCCCTGCGTGTAGACGGACTGCTCGCTGTTTCTTCGATGTTCACCATCAATTTCGACCACTTCTCCCCTTTCATCAAGAATAACATCCCGCTGGTATTTTATGACCGTGTTCCACAGGATTTTCCGGGCTATACCATCACCGGCGATGATTTCAAAGGCGGTTACCTGGCCACGGAACACCTGATTCTGCAAGGATGCAGACGCATTGCGCATTTTTCCGGGGTGCTCACCTGTAACCTGTACCAGCAGCGGCTTGCCGGCTACAAGGCGGCCTTGGCCAAACACAAGATACCGTTCGATGAATCGCTCATACACGTACACAACCTGACGCTGGACGCCGCCACAGAAGCAGCCCGCAACATCCTCTCCGGGGACAATATCCCGGACGGCATGTTCTCCGCCAACGATACCTCTGCCGTGGCGTTCATACAGGAAGCCCGGCGCAAAGGCGTGAAAGTGCCGGAACAGGTGAAAGTGGTGGGCTATTCCAACGATCTTTCCTCCCGCATCATCAGTCCCTCCCTTTCCACCATCGAACAATCAGGGTACAGAATGGGGCAAAAAGCAGTGGAAACCCTTGTGCAGCTGATCAATCACGATGAAAAAATAAAAGTCACCAAAAACTTCGTATTCGAAGTAGAACTTATTCAGCGGGAATCTTCCATGCTTTAACACAGAAGGAAAACCTACAACCGACGATATGAGATCGATCCGCCTCCTTTTCATGGCACTACCTGTACTGGCTTTTACTTCCTGCAGCCGGAACATCTATGTTCCCAACCAGGTGAATGCGCCGCTATTAAAAGAAAAGAACGAATTCAAGGCCAACCTCTCCCTCTCTAACTGGCAGGCCGCTTATGCAGTGTCTGATAATATTGCAGTGATGGTGAACGGTCAATATGTATATCGCAATTTCCTCTATAACAGCGACGACAAAAGCAATGATCTGTTTGTAGACAGGTATGCCCGTGGAGGAGTGATAGAAGGCGCGGTAGGTTACTTCAAACCGCTTGGTCCGGATCACCGCGCCGTTTTCGACGTATACGCGGGCTATGGAAACGGTGGCTTTAAAACCCTCGACCGGGAATACCGTAACGCTCCCAACACCGCCACCAACCAGGATTACCTGCTGCGCACCCGTTTTTCCAAATTCTTCCTGCAACCCAGCTTCGGCCTGTCGCACAAAGTAGTGGAAGCCGCTTTCTCTTCACGCTTCTCCGTTGTAAAATTCTATGATCTGGAAATGGGCAGCAAAGCTTTTGCCGGCGACACTACCCGCAGGGACGATTTCCGGCAGCTGGGCAATAAAGCCGTTCCCTTCTTTGAACCCGCATTCACCGTACGCGTGGGATATCGCTACGTGAAATGGCATGCACAATTGATGTTCACCGTTCCAATCAATGACGAAACCTACAGCCAGCATCATATCAACGACTACTTCCAGCCCGTATCCCTGAACATCGGTGTGTCCCTGAACTTCGGGCAGTGGGTGAACGATATCTCCAAACGAAAATAGGTATCGGATTTATTTGAATGATTCCGCGGCATGCTCTTCGAGTATCCGCTTCCATTCAGGATGCCGTTTGATGTAAGCCACTACCATCGGGCAAATGGGGATAAGCTTATAATGATTCCCCTCGATCCATGCAAGCGTTTTTTCGATCAACGCGGTTGCAATGCCTTTGCCTGCAAGGGCATCCGGGCTTTCTGTATGGATCAGCCAGATCTTGTTGTGGTGCTCCTTATATTCGATAAAGGCCGTATGACCGTCCAATGTGAGCTCGAAACGGCGCTCAGCCTCGTTTTTAACGAGGGGCAGGGGGAAGTATTCTTCTTTCATGTGTTAAAGTTAAGGATACTGTTCTGATTTTATTTCGCACAGATGTGAATGGATGTGATTTTCGTTTTTCACGATTCTTTATTTTTAGGATGATGAAAACAGGAAATATATTTATCTATCAGACACCCGATGGGGAAACTACCATTGATGTGAAGTTGGGGAATGATACGGTTTGGCTTACGCAAGCGCAAATGGTGGAGTTGTTCCAGAGACCCCCTCTGTAATCTCCAGACACATTAAGAATATATTCAACGAGAAAGAATTAAATGAAAAAAGCAATTTGCAAAAAGTGCAAATTGCAAATTCTGACAAACCAGTGATGTCTTATAACTAGTATGTCATCATTTCCGTTGGCTACCGCATCAAATCTCCCAGAGGTACGGAGTTCCGCATCCGGGTCAACAAAACACTAAGGGACTATCTCATCAAAATTATATTCGGATTTTGCATTGTCTGATATCCCTGAAAGCTTAATGTTTTCAAAAAACACGTTGGCTAAGGTTTGCTGTATCCAAATATGCTTTAGCAATAGGAATGAGTTTTCTCATTACATTCGACTCCTTTGGGGTCAAGTGGGTAGAAAATTTCAAAGCAGTCACAACCTTCTCGTTCCGCCCGGATATTGTATCTTTTAGCCATAAGTCCAATCTATTCACCCACCCTCCATACTTTCTATCCAAATGATGACTTATTCTTATTGGAAAATCACGCATACCTGGATTAAGATAAGCTACACCTTTCTCTAAAACAACACTGTTCCTGACCCTTTCCCTTTTACTATACGTTAAAACCTTATAATTCACTTTATCAATGATAGTATCCTTATTGTAAGTAAATCCCGAAACAACGTTTGCTATAAGGTCCATTTCCTTTTGTCCATTTGGCATAAAGCCACGGTCTTTTTTAGCTGCAGGCATGCAGGCTACAACTTTGGGAGAGACGAGATTAGTGTCAAATTGCACTAAGACTCCAGTACTCATATCAGTCACCGCATAATTTTGAAGAACCATATATCCGGGATCACCCGGTTTATATGTGATCGCTTTCTGAGACACACTATCCCAATCCGAAGATCGAATTAACCTGTTATATTCCAACATGTATTTCTTACTCAAGAGAATAGTAATACCTCCCATCATCTGATCAATTTGTTGTTCATTGCTCCGGATTTCAACTGTTACTTTCCCTATATATTCTCTGATTTCAAATTTCTTCGTCTTAAAATTAACTGCAAAAGCCACTATTGTCATTAATAGGAGCAAAACAACTACAGCCGTACCCAATAATGTAAAATATTTCTTCATAAATTGTAAGAAGCCATAACCTTAGCGTTTTTCATTCATTAAACTATAACCAGTTAAGCTTTATATGCGTGTTTTAGGTCCATTCAAGGTAACTATCCCGCTTTTTTTATCTGAGAAAATGCCTGCCGAAATGGTACCTTCAACATTGACGATTGCAACATGAGTCGTGAAATGCTTTTGCACAATACCTTCAGTCCATGATACAATTACGGTAGCCCCGGCCAGCTGACTTCCTTCATGTTCAATATTTGTTATATCACCCTTAACACTGATGGACACCTTGTCGCTAGCTTCAACCTTCCACCATTGCCAAACATGCTCAACAACAGTCCATCGAACTGATCCGGTGCTATCGACATCAATTGAAGGAGTATAGCCAACAGCATCAATTTCCGAAGGTGCACTTGAGCTCGTTGAAGATTTTGACACATTATTATTCATTCTTCGCTTGTCTAAACCTGCTTCATTTTGTCGCAGAATATTACGTTTTTGCTCGTTGGCATAGCCCAGTAAAGCCATCGTCTTTTGCTCTGGGGGAAGTGAACTGAGATATGCCCCAAAGTTATCTACTTTCAACAGTTCAACTTCTTTCGACTGCAACGAATTTTTAAGTGGAACTTCATTTTGGGTTACCAAATTTTCCTTTGTACAGGCTAAAAATGTAGCAACAAAACAAAAAGCCACAAACAATTTTAAACCGCCGGAAACCTTTTTAAGTTGCGGATTTTTCATACCGGAATTAGACTTCATCTTTTCCTATTTTAGAGGTTAAATAATACGGGAAAACAATCTTTGATCTTAAATATTATGGGAATTTACAATTGGAAGCGAATACAATCATACTTCATATATACATATAACAATAATTACATTCACCGTTTGACTACTAAACAATTTTATCTATAATGGGTTACCCTTTCGCGATTTATGCTTTAATATAATCTAAATTACAATCTCTCTCATCCAAGCGCCTCAATTTTTCACTACTTGAAAACTTCACCCTCCTGCTTGGCTGAATTTTCCATACCGGATCGCATATTTATTCTAATATCTTAGACTCCACAAATCCGGACCAGCAAGATCCGACAGCATCGTTGAATACCTCCTTGCAATAGATGATAATGATACTTGGCAATCCAAACTGTATGGACCGTTAAGCGGCTAACTGTGAGACTTCCATACCGGTTCTTACCCTAACCTGATTTAGAACGTTTGGGGGCAATAAAAACAGGGAAGTCGGCTAAAGCCGACTTCCCTGTTTCGTTGCCCGACCTGGATTCGAACCAAGACAAACAGAGTCAGAGTCTGTCGTACTACCGTTATACTATCGGGCAAATAGTAACAGGATCGCAAAGGTAAGGGTTTTCAAATAAAAAAACCACTCTTACTTTATTCTTAATGCTACCGCATATTTCCACGCACGTTTCAACGCAGCAGCAGGCATCTTCACCTCCACCGCATCACCCGACTGTTTCCACGAAAGACTTTGTTTCTCCCCCAACAACGTGATCTCGGCTTTTTTGGCCGGAGTGATACCGGCAAAACGGATCACCGCGGGAAGGGATTCTCCTTCCTGCAGCAAATAGATCGCATATACGGAGCCGTCTTTTTTCTGTGTGAAGCACACCTTTCCATCCTTGTACGGCGCAATGGAGCGGGTGCCGTAGATCGCATCCCCGTTGATGTTCATCCACTGACCAATACTGTCCAGCTTGCGATAAGCCTCTTCGTGCCAGGTACCATCCGGACCAGGACCGATATTCAGCAGGTAGTTCCCGCCCTTGGCCACAATGTCCACCAGGTTGTGTATGATCTTGTTCACGGACTTATAGTGATCATCCGGCACATAGGACCAGGAATTAGCCATGGTCATACAGGTTTCCCAGGGATAATCCAGCGGTTTATTCGGAATGGATTGTTCGGGAGTGCGATAGTTCTCGTAAGGACCATGCACACTGCGATCTACTACGATCAGGCCGGGCTGGTGCCGGCGGGCCATGCCGGCGATTGCCGGCATATTGATATCCTGGTTCTGCGGTTCGGTCTTGCTCCAGGAAAGCGATTCCTTCGTTTGCATGTGCCGCGGCCTAACCCAGCCGCCGTCCAGCCAGAGGATGTCTATCTTTCCATATCCGCTCATCAGCTCTTCGATCTGTTTGTAAGTAAACTGCTGAAAGGCTTTCCAGCGGTCTGCATATTTCACAAGATCATAATTCGGGTTACGGTCTTTAGGCGGGAAATAAGACCACCAGTAATTCTGGGAATGCCAGTCCGGTTTGGAAAAATAGGCGCCGATATGAACCCCCTCCTTCCGGAAAGCATTGAATATCTCTTTGGTCACATCCGCCCGCGGGTCTTTGCTAAAAGGCACGTTGGGAGCGGTAATGCGATAATCGGTCTGTTTCGTGTCAAACATGCTGAAGCCGTCGTGGTGCTTGGTAGTGAACACCATGTACTTCATCCCCGCTTTCTTTGCAGCGGCAGCCCATCGGGCTGGATCGAATTTTACAGGGTTGAAGGTATTGGCCAGCGCCTCGTACTTTTGCAGGTATTCGTAATAGGGAATGCCGTAAGGTTCCCGCTGCGTCCAGCCTTCATCTTCCGGGCAGATGCTCCAGGATTCCACGATGCCCCATTGGGAATAGGTGCCCCAGTGCATCATCAGCCCGAATTTCCAGTCCTGCCAGTCTTCCAGCTTTTGCAGTACCTGCGGGTCTTTCTCTTTCACATAGGGTTCGTTCTGTGCGCGGGCGGCTGTAACAGCCAGCATACATCCCGCTAAAAAGATCTTCTTTATCATAGTGTCACTGTTTATTCTTTACACACAGCCGCCAGATGTAACATGCGCAACTGCTCTTTTACCTGCGCCGCGGTCAGTTTTGTGCGTACCTGTATATTGATTGCCCTGCCAGGTAAAAGATCGAAATAATTATCTGAAAAATGGCTTTGATCATCATTTTCAAGAGAAAGGCAGACATTCCGCGCAAGTCCTCCGGCTTCCAGCCTGATGTTCACTGTTCCATCTCCCGCCTGCTGAATATCCGTCGAAATATCAACCCTGGGCAGTTGCAGCTGACGGGGATGAACAAAGTAAAAGACATTATCCGTAACAGTCTGGTTATTCTTTACCAGTTTGGAATACAATATTACCCCGGAACCGTCGGCTCCTTTCAGCAAGGCAGCGGTGTCAATACTATAAGCGACGGTGCTGTTGTTGGCTTTCATGCGAATGGCCCTGCTTTCTCTCCAGCGTACTTTCCCTGTCATATCCATCAGCTCCATCTGCAGTTGTACATCCCCGTCCTTCCATTCATCGTTCACCAGCCAGATCACCACTTTCTCTTTTTCCTTCACCATGCTTAACAACACCGGGTTAAACGCTTTCTTCACAAAGTAATGCAGGGCTTTCCATCTTCCGTAATAGTCGATCCCGCTCCAGGAGGGGCCGGGCCAGCAATCGTTCAGCTGCCAGTACAGTGTTCCCATGCAAAAGGGCATTGCTCTGCGATGGGCTTCCATGCCTGTTTTCATGCCTTCGGCCTGCAATACCTGGCTCATGTAAAGGAATGCCTGAAAATCCTTCGGCTCTTTGTAATAACGCTCCATGTAAGTTTTGATCGCTGCATTCCCGCGCGTGATGCTTTTCTGATGAGATTGCATGGTGAGGGAGTTGATATTCCACTGGGAAGTATTGGCGAAACGGCGGACGGTATGGATGTCCGGGAACGACTGGAAACCGTACTCGCTCATGAAACGGGGAATGTGCGTGGCAAAGGACTCAAATCCTTCCATACCATGCCATACGCCCCAGTAGTGGTTGTCGCCATGCCGAAAATCTTCCGCGCGTCCCCAGTTGCTGATGGGTGAGGACGGGAAATAAAAACGGTCAGGGTCTGTTGTTTTCACGGCATTTGCGAGTACGTCCTTGAACAGGACATCGTAATCCCGCTGCATTTTCGCCCATTGCTCATCCGTATATGCATATCCGTCTTTCCAGCCCCAGTTCTTTATCGCCACGGCGATCTCGTTGTTCCCGCACCAGAGCGCGAGTGACGGGTGATTCCGCAGCCGTGTGATATTATACACAGCCTCTTCCTTCACCTGTTGCAGGAAGCCCTCATCCCCGGGATACAACGTACAGGCAAACATGAAATCCTGCCAAACGAGTATCCCTCGCTCGTCCGCCAGATCGTAGAACTGGTCGTTTTCGTAAATACCGCCGCCCCAAACACGCACCATGTTGAAATGCGCTTCCTGCATGTCGTTGAATAATTTCGTATATCGTTCACCGTTAGCACGCGGCAGGAAGTTGTCCTGCGGAATATAATTCGCTCCTTTCGTGAAAACGGGCCGACCGTTCACTTTCACGAAAAAGCTGGTGCCCATACTGTCCGGCTTGTTCACCACTTCCACTGTCCGCAACCCGATCCGCTGCGTTTGCTTCTGCAGGGTATCTTTCCCGCTGAGCACGACTGTTTCCACGGTGTAGCGCTTCTGCATGCCCAGTCCGTTCGGCCACCAGCGTTGCGGTTTTTTGATGAGGAAAGGGATGCGGATCGTTTGGGGCCCGGGGTGGAGGGTTTTGCTGATCTGTTGCGGAGCAAACTCGTTAGCAGCGCTTCTTACCAGCAGCTGATAGGTACCGGCTGTCTGTACATCCAGCGTGAGTATGGCTTCCAGCGTAGCTTGTGCATCGCTGAGCTGTTGCTGGCGAATCCAGCTGTCCAGCAGATTCACTTTGTTCCATGCCTTGAGGAGCACCGGCCGCCAGATGCCACTGGTGACCAGTCTCGGCCCCCAATCCCATCCATAATGGTAAGGCGCTTTCCGCGCGAAAACGCTTAATGGAATATCGCTGGCGTCGTTACCGGCGGGATAAATGATTCGTTGTGCCAGGAATTTGGGCATGTCCTGCGCAATGGGACTGTGGAACAGGATGCGAAGATGATTCTCTCCGGCCTGCAGGTATTTTTTCACGGGCACTTCCTTCGCCACGAACATATTGCCTGCGCGGAGGATCAGCGTTTCGTTGAGGTACACGTCGGCATAGGTGTCCAGTCCCTCAAAACACAACGCCAGCTGATCTTTGGCGAGCTCTTCCGATGGAACGCTGAACCGGCAACGGTATTCCCAATCTTTTTTATCTACCCACTGCACCCCTTTTTCATTGGTGTCCATGAACGGATCCGGGATCAATTGATGAGCGAGCAGATCAGTGTGCACTGTTCCCGGGACCGTAGCGGTTCTCCAGGTATTTTCGTCCGTGCGTCTAAACTCCCATCCATTGGCCAGCGGGCGTACGGACTGCCCATAGGCAGCAACGTGCAAAGCGGCCAGCAGCAAGCCTGTCCATAATTTTCTCATAGCTGTAAAGCGTGGTAATACGGGGTAAAAATAAACTAATTTTATTCGGATATTTGCAGTAATGAAAAGCATCTGGCGTCAGATATTGCAATATCTCTACATCCGGAAGCGGGACAAGAACGAGCCGCTGAACACCAATACCAGGCTCATGCACGGCATGAACCGGATCTCCATCATCTTATTCCTGATCGCGCTCATTGTGCTGATCATCAAGCTGATCCGGCATTAACCATTCACTGCTGCCACGATCGCTTCCGCTGCCTTGCGGGACGCAGTACCGTCGCCGAGAAGCGTCCAGAGCACCGCATAATCAGCCTTCATTTGTTCGCGGCGGGCTTCATCTTTCAGGATCAGGGTCAGTTCCTTCAGCAGGTTTTCTTCGGTGAGATCGTGCTGGATGAGCTCTTTTACCACGGGTTTGTCCATGATGAGGTTAACGAGCGAGATATATTTTACTTTGATAAGTCGTTTTGCGAAGAAATAGGAAATAGGGCTGCCTTTATAGCACACTACCTCGGGAACGCCGAACAGCGCGGTTTCCAGAGTGGCCGTGCCGGAGGTAACCAGCGCAGCGGAGGCTTGCAGCAGTAACGCATATGTTTGTCCTTTTACGACCGATACGTTCGGATAAGCGTCCGTAAAGGAGCGGATGAAGCTGTCATCCAGACTCGGCGCCTGTGCCATCACGAACTGGTACTCGGGGAAATACCGGGCCATGGAAAGCATGACAGGCAATTTTTCTGTTACTTCCTGCCTGCGGCTTCCGGGGAGGAGGGCGATGATGGGTTTGTCTGAGAAGCGGGGGGCCGGGGGAGCTTCCCTGGCGGCTTTCACCACTTCTATCAACGGATGGCCCACATACTCCGCTTCATAGTTCCACTTGTGATAAAATTCTTTTTCAAAGGGCAGGATGCAAAGCATTTTATCCACACACTCCCGTATCTTCTTTACCCGGCTTTCTTTCCAGGCCCACACCTGCGGACTGATATAGTAGATCACTTTTAACCCCTGCTGTTTCGCCCATTCCGCAATGCGGAGATTGAAGCCGGGATAATCGATCAGTACAAGGGCATCCGGCTGAAATGCAAGAATATCTTTCTTACACCAGTCCAGGTTCCGGAAAATGGTGCGGAGGTTCATCACCACTTCCACAAAACCCATGAAGGCAAGTTCCTTATAATGCTTTACTACATGACCACCGGCCTGCGCCATCATATCGCCGCCCCAGCAACGGATATCCGCAGCATCGTCCAGCTGTTTGATCTGTTTGATAAGATTACTGCCATGGAGGTCTCCGGAGGCTTCACCGGCGATAATGTAGTATTTCACTGAAGGTTAGATGATTTTGAGCAGCAAGATAACGATTGCATACAACATTGTAACGAGGAAAATGCCTCTGGCAGTCAGGTCGCGGCGTTTGCGGGTATAGAGGTAAAACACGATCCCGTTTGCCAGCAGGCAGATGCTGATCAGTTTGGGCAATACCTGTTTGTTGTTCTTCAGCATGAGGAAGAACTCGTTGAGATGCTGGCCGCGGGGCATGAATACGCCGAGGTAATACAGGAAGAAAGCGATTCCCGGGGTCAGCAGTCCGAGCAGGATGCCGAGTGATAGTTTATCTTGTTTTAGCATGATCGCAGATTATGGGTCAAAAGCGCCATTCCTCTTCCAGTCTCCTCTTCAGCCGGAAATCGGTCAGATCGAACTGTACGGGCACCAAAGCGGTATAGCCGTTCTCCAGCGCCCATACATCGGTATCTTCCCCGTTATCCATGTTCTTGAACTCGCCTGTGAGCCAGTAGTACTTTTTGCCGGTAGGGTCCCGCCGTTCATCGAACTCTTCCACCCATTTGGCATTCGCCTGCCGGCTGATACGAATACCTTTGTACGCTCTCCTGTCAACATTGGGTATATTCACGTTGAACAACGTATGCGGCGGCAGGTTTGTTGTCAGCATCTTTTTGGTGATATCATGCGCCACTTCTTTGCAAATGCTCAGATCAGCTGCATAATCATAGTTCAGATAAGAAAAGCCGACGGATGGAATACCTTCGATAGCGGCTTCCATAGCGGCAGACATGGTTCCGGAATAAATGATATTGATGGAATGATTTGCTCCATGATTGATGCCGCTCACGCACAAATCTGCCGGCTGATCCAGTATCTTGTCCCGTGCCAGCTTCACACAATCTACCGGCGTACCGGAACACTGCCAGGCTTCTATACCTTCGAAAATATCTACCTGGTTCATCCGCAGCGGAAAGCCCAGCGTGATGGCGTGTCCTTTGCCGGATTGCGGACTGTCCGGCGCCACCACTACTACCTTCCCCAGCGGCTTCACCGCTTCTATCAAAGTACGTATGCCCGGAGCCGTTATACCGTCGTCATTCGTGACCAATATGAGCTTTTCCTTTTTCACCTTCAGCTTTTGACAACAAATTTATCTAACATTTTGATAAACCGGTTACAGATCCGCTTTCTTCATTTTGCGCCAGCTGAAATAGCAGAATATCAGGATGTAAGCTACGGCTGTCAAAGCGTATACGGTGTTAGACGGGGGCGTTGCCCTGCTGGCAAGCTGGCGGATGATCTTGGAACCGCCGGAGATAAGCCTGTCCGTACATTCCATCGGCAGAAAAGCGCCGGAATGCGTTTTCACTTTGAAGTCCAGCAGCGCGGCAATCATGAACTCACCCACATAAGCATAAAACACATAGATCGCGATCGCAATACCGGAGCGTTTCATGAAGGTGCCGAGGAAAAAAGCGATGGAAAGATAAGTGAGGCTTTGCAGGGCAGACAAAAGGATCATGGATGTTCCTTCAGAAGGGCTTCCGCCGGACTGTGCGCCGAATACGAATGCCGTGAGCGCAACCAGCAGTGTGATGTACAACACCATGCCGATCATCACCCCGAATTTTGCGAGGATGAACTGATCCCGGCTCCAGCCATCGATAATGTTCTGGCGGATGGTGCGGAAGTTGTTTTCGTTGGTCAGCAGGATGATCAGCAGGATGCCCATAACCGGCGTCATATAGCTGGTCAGCCAGGCGGTGGTTTCATAAACTTCCGGGAAAGCAAAGGGATCTTTGAAAAGAGGAAGTTTGCTGCTCACTTGCCGGTTGAGGCTCTGGTAAGCCATGCACAACAATGGACCGGCAACGGTGAACAGGCCGATGAGGATCCAGAACGTGCGGTAGGCTTTTACTTTGAGCCATTCTATCTTGAGTACTTGTGTCATTTCGATAATACGGTTAAGGGTAAAAGAGATCAATTGGTCAGCTCGATGAACCTTGCCTCAAGGCTCTTGCGTTTCACGGCCAGGTAATTCAGGGTAATGCCCTGTTCAAAACAATGCCTGTTCAGCTGTTCCGCAGTTCGCCCTTCGGTGAAGATGACCTGGAAGCTGCCGTTGTGCCGGCGGATGGACTTGACGTCTGGCAGACTGCTCAGCACGCCTTCCAGCCTGCTCAGATCCGCCGCACCGATCTCGATCATATCTTCATTGGCCAGCACCTGATCTACATGTCCGGAAGTCAGCAATACGCCTTTCTTGAGGATCGCCACGTGGGTGCAGACTTTCTCCACTTCATCCAGCAGGTGGCTCGCCATGATCACCGTGGTTCCCCGTTGCCCAAGCTGACGGATCAGCTCACGGATCTCCGCGATACCGGCGGGATCCAGGCCATTGGTAGGCTCATCCAGCAGCAATACTTCCGGGTTCCCCAACAATGCATTCGCGATCGCGAGGCGCTGTTTCATACCCAGTGAGAAAGTGCTGAACTTCGAATCCTTCCGTTCCCATAGCTCCGTCAGTTTGAGCACCCGTTCAATATCGTCCGTGCCACGTCCTTTAATGGCAGCGGTGATCTCAAGGTTCCTGATAGCAGAATAGTAGTGATAAAAGTTAGGTGTTTCGAGCAAAGTTCCGATCCGTTTGCGTTGATCCTGGTGCGGGGGCTGCCCGAACCATTGATACGTGCCACTGTTCGCTTTCAGCACATCCATGATGATGCCCAGCAAAGTTGTTTTACCGCTGCCGTTGGGTCCCAGTACGCCAAATACGCTGCCAGCAGGTACTTCGAAGGAAACTTCTTTCAATGCCTGAATAGGACCGTAATTTTTGGAGACCTGGTGCAGGGATAATATTTGATTGTTTTCCAAGGTTAAATTAAATTAAAATACAATATATGATTAATTCCTGATAGGCTTACCGGTTTTCAATACGCTTTGCAATCTTTCAAGGGTTTTCCGTTCGCCGCAAAGACTGAGGAAAGCTTCCCTTTCGAGATCGAGCAGGTATTGTTCGCTGACGAGGGCGGGCTCTGTGAGATCACCGCCGCACATTACATACGCCAGCTTTTGCACGATTTTTCCATCGTGCTCGGAAATGTAGTTACCGAACTTCATGGCATTAATGCCGGTGAGCATGGCGCCCATGGCGGAACGCCCCAGCACGCGGATGTCCGTTCTTTCGATAGGTTTCGTGTAACCCGCTTCCGCCAGCTCAATAGCTTTTTCTTTCGCATCCGCGATCCGGCGGTTAAGGTTCATGCTAATATCATCTGTTCCATGACGGAGAATCCCTAACTCATAGGCCTCCTGCGCAGACGTGGCTACTTTGGCCTGCGCAATGGTGAGGAAACGATCCTGCAGGATGGGATTCTCTACCTGTCCTTCCCGGTAATCATCGGCAGCACGCAGCGTGAACTCTTTGGTGCCGCCGCCTCCGGGTATCAATCCTACTCCCAGTTCAACAAGACCGATATAAGTTTCCGCAGCAGCCTGTACACTGTCCGCATGCAGGCTCATCTCGCAGCCACCGCCCAACGTAAGCGCATGCGGCGCCACTACTACCGGAATGGAGGAATAACGGATGCGCATGGTGCTTTTCTGGAACAACCGCACCGCCATATCCAGCTCGTCATATTCCTGTTCGGCGGCCAGCATGAAGATCATGCCTACGTTAGCGCCGGCAGAGAAATTGGCACCATCGTTGCCAATCACAAGTCCCCTGTAATCTTTTTCCGCGCGGTCAATCGCCTTGTGTAAACCTTCGAGCACTTCTCCACCGATGGAATTCATCTTGGTTTTCCATTCGAGTTCGAGGATACCGTCCCCGATATCGTAAAGATTGCAGGCGCTGTTCTTCCATACCACATTCCCGGCGTAATTCTCCAGGATGATAAAGCTGTCCGCCCCGGGGATGGGTTTATAGTTTTTAGTAGCGAGGTCGTAATAATATTTTTTCCCTTTCTCGATCTTGTAGAATTGCTTTATGCCTGCGGCCAGCATATCGTTGACCCAGGGCGCGATGGTGAGCCCTTTCTCTGTAACGGTCTTCATACCGGCCTCCACACCCAGCAGGTCCCAGGTTTCGAAAGCCCCGATCTCCCAGCCGAAACCGGCTTTCATGGCATCGTCCACTTTATAGAGATCGTCAGCGATCTCGGGGATACGGTGAGAGATATACGAAAACAGGTATGCGTGGAAGTTCTGGTAGAATTGTCCGGCTTTATCCGTACCGGCCGCAAGCGCTTTAATACGTTGCCTGAGGTCTTCAATGGGTTTGGCGGCCTCAATGCTGGCGAACTTCGCTTTTTGTTTGGGACCATATTCCATGGTCTGAAGGTTGAGCGTAAGTATCTCTTTTCCGCCTTCCCCTTTTGTTTTCTTGTAGAAACCCTGACCGGTCTTGTCTCCCAGCCAGTTGTTCTCCACTACTTTCTGCAGGAACGGCGGGATGTTCATGATGTGGCGGGCTTCGTCATCCGGACAATTTTCCGCAACGCCTTTCGCCACTTTCACAAGGGTGTCGATACCCACTACGTCCGCCGTGCGGAAGGTAGCGGATTTAGGGCGGCCGATCACCGGACCGGTCAGCGCATCGATCTCATCAATTCCCAGGCCCATTTCCTGCATAATGTGGAAAATGGCCATGATGGAGAACACGCCTACGCGGTTGGCGATGAAAGCGGGTGTATCCTTGCAGAGAACGGTTGTTTTCCCCAGGTAGAGGTCGCCGTAGTGCAGGAGGAAGTCTATGATGGAGGGGGCTGTATACGGCGTGGGGATGATTTCGAGCAAACGCAGGTAGCGCGGAGGATTGAAGAAGTGCGTGCCGCAGAAGTGCTTTTTGAAATCATCGCTCCGGCCTTCCGCCATCAGGTGAATGGGGATGCCGGAAGTGTTCGATGTGATGAGGGTGCCGGGTTTGCGGAACTGTTCCACCTGCTCAAACACTTTCTGCTTGATCTCCAGGTTTTCCACCACTACTTCTATCACCCAGTCACAATCAGCAATATCTTTCATATTGTCTGTAAAGTTGCCGGTGGTAATATGACTGGCAGCTGCTTTGGTAAAAAGCGGGGAAGGATTGGATTTGATGGCCGCCTGCAATGCGTCCCGCACGATCCTGTTCTTTACGGCCGGATGATCTGCACTAAGTCCTTTCGCTTTTTCCGCATCATTGGGTTCTTTCGGCGCAATGTCCAGCAATAATACTTTCACGCCGATGCCGGCAAAGTGACAGGCAATCCTGGAGCCCATTACACCAGATCCGAGCACCGCTATTTTGTTGATCCTTCTTTGCATGTTATCCAGCTTTTGGTGATTGAATTTAGTACTTTTTGCGGTTGCACGATGCGGGAATCAAAAAACCCTGCGATGTTTTTGACCAACGCAGGGTTTCGCTATATAAACACGATTTTTTTCATTCATCAGCTGACGCCGCTCCCGGGCGTTACGGCCTCTGCCGGGTTCACAAACACCAGGCGCCCGTTCTTATCTTCCGCCATCAGGATCATTCCCTGGCTTTCAATGCCACGCATCTTGCGGGGCGCCAGATTGGCCACAAGCGTCACCTGTTGGCCGATGATGGCTTCGGGCGCATAATGCATGGCGATACCGGACACCACGGTACGTTGTTCGTAACCAAGATCCACGGTGAGCTTCAACAGTTTATCCGCTTTTTCCACTTTCTCCGCATGGGTGATCGTGCCCACTTTCAGGTCCAGTTTGGCAAAATCATCATACTGTATCTCGGGCTTGGCAACCGGAGGCGCCTCCTGGGCCACAGGCTGCTGCTGTGCAGCCGCAGACTGCTTCAACCCCGCATGCAATTTATCTACCTGTGCTTTCACCTGCTCATCCTCCACT
Source organism: Chitinophaga niabensis (assembly GCA_017849435.1). GTDB lineage: Bacteria > Bacteroidota > Bacteroidia > Chitinophagales > Chitinophagaceae > Chitinophaga > Chitinophaga niabensis_A. Next base: position 449,507 of record JAFIGY010000009.1, on the reverse strand, counting down.
TTCTTAAACAACAGCTCCGGCGCACGCAGGGAATACCCTACGCTCACCAGCTTCATGCTGCCCGCATTCTCCCATTCCAGCATCCGGTCTACCACCTTGAGCATGTGGCAGATTTTCTGTGAGGTGAAAGGCAGGAAGGGATTGGTGAAAATGGCCAGATTGGCGGTCAGTTGCAAACACATATGCAGGCAGTTATCGATCAGCTGTTGGTGCTGCGCCTGTAATTCCGGCGTTTTGGCCAGTATCCAGGGTTGCTTTTCCTGCAGGTACCGGTTCCCTTCACGCGCAACGTTCATCACCTCGCTCAGGGCGTCACGGAAGCGGAAGGTCTCGAGCGAGTCGGATATCTTTTGCTTCGCTTCCTGCAGCATGGCAACGATGGCGTCGTCCGCTGCGTCTTTTACAGCCGCATGCAGGGGCGGCACTTTTCCTCCGCAAAGCTTGTGCATGAGCACCATCGTGCGGTTCACGAAGTTGCCGAGGTTGGCCACCAGTTCGTTGTTATTCCTGTCCTGAAAATCTTTCCAGGTGAAGTCGTTGTCTTTCGTTTCCGGCGCAGTGGCGCAAAGCACGTACCGCAGCACATCCTGCTGGTCGGGGAAATCCTTCACGTAATCATGCACCCACACGGCCCAGTTACGGGAAGTGGATACTTTTTCCCCTTCGATGTTGAGGAATTCGTTGGCAGGCACATTGTCCGGCAACACAAAACCGCCGTGCGCCTTGAGCATGGCCGGGAAAATAATGCAGTGAAATACGATGTTGTCTTTCCCGATGAAGTGGATCAGCCGTGTATCTTCCCTGCGCCAGTAATCCGCCCACTGTTCCGTAAGTTCCTTGGTAGCGGAAATATACCCGATCGGCGCATCGAACCACACATACAGCACTTTCCCTTCGGCGTCTTTCAGCGGCACTTTGATACCCCAGTTGCTGTCCCGCGTCATGGCCCTGCTCTGAAGCCCGTTATCCAGCCAGCTTTTACACTGCCCGTACACATTGTTTTTCCACTCCTTGTGGTCTTCAATGATGTATTGTTTCAGCCAGGGCTCATAGTTTTGCAGCGGCATGTACCAGTGTTTGGTTTTTCTTTTCACCGGCACGGCATCGCTGAGGGCGGAACGGGGGTTGATAAGCTCATCCGGACTAAGGGAGCTGCCGCAGCGTTCGCATTGGTCGCCATACGCCTTATCATTACCGCATTTCGGGCAGGTGCCGATGATATACCGGTCTGCCAGAAACACTTGTTTGATCTCGTCGAAATATTGTTCGGACTCCTTCTCTTCGAAAAGTCCGTCGTCGTACATCTTCTTAAAGAAATCGGCAGCCGTTTGATGGTGGATCTGCCGGGAGGTACGGGAAAATATATCGAAGGAAATACCCATCGAGGCAAAGCTTTCCTTTATCACTGCATAGTATTTGTCCACGATATCCTGCGGACTTACATTCTCCTGCATCGCCTTGATAGTGATGGGAACACCGTGCTCATCTGTACCGCAGATAAATTTTACATCTGTTTTCCTGGCGCGCAGGTACCGCACATAAATATCGGCCGGCAGGTAGCAGCCTGCCAGGTGCCCGATATGCACGGGACCATTTGCGTAAGGTAATGCGGCAGTAACCAGGTATCTGTTGAATTGTTTCATTGCGTATCAATAAATCGAAGCCGAAAATTAAAATAAAAAAAACATCGCCGGTTATCCGAATATCGCTTACTTTGGATGCCTCAAAAAGGGGACGTCCCTTTTTTATTTAATTTTTAACTTTTACTTTTTAATTGGCAAAGGTAAACTAAAGCGCTGTAGAATGATCAAAATTCCGCCCTATCTTAAAAAAGGCGACCTTATAGGCATCACCTGTTCCAGCAGCAAGATGGAGCAGTACGCCGCTGAATATGCTGCCGGTGTGATCGAGTCGTGGGGATTCCGGGTGCACCTGGGTATCACCGTGGGCACCAGTTTTCACAATTTTTCAGCGCCGGACGAACTGCGGCAGGAAGAACTGCAGGACATGCTGGACGATCCGGAGATCAAAGCTATTATTTTCGGCCGCGGCGGATATGGTATGATCTGCATCCTCGACAAGCTCAATTTTTCCCGTTTCCGCAAGCATCCCAAATGGCTCTGCGGTTACAGCGATATCACCGCATTGCATGCGCACGTTCATCAGCGCTATGGCATTGCCAGCATACACTCCCTGATGTGCAGCGGCATTACGGCTGCCACCCACGAGAACATTTATGTGGAAAGCCTTCGGGAAGTTCTCACCGGCAAACGCGGCCGCCATCACTGTTCTCCGCATGCCATGAATCGCAACGGAAAAGCAAAAGGGCAGCTCGTGGGCGGCAATCTTTCCCTGTTGGCCAACATCAGCGGTTCCGCTTCCCAGATCGATACAAAAGGCAAGATACTCGTGCTGGAAGACGTGGGAGAGTACCGTTATAATATCGACCGGATGATGTACAACCTGAAACGCGCCGGCTGGCTGAATAAACTGGCAGGACTGGTGGTGGGTTCCTTTACCGAAGAACGGGATACAGACACTCCGTTCGGGCAAACGGAATACGAGATCATCCGTAATATCGTCAAAGAGTATGATTACCCCGTAGTATTCGATTTCCCGGTAGGGCACCAGGAGCAGAACTTTGCGCTGAAACTCGGCATCCCGCATGAACTGAAGGCGGACAATGACCGGGTGCTGCTGAAAGAACTGAAATGATCAATGCTGTAACAGGGAATCCAGTGTGGTATGGTACAGCGGATAGTCGTTCAGGTTATTGTGCCCCGCACCTTCCAGTGTAATGAACTGGTCGCCTTTCTTGAACAGTTCTGTCAGTTTCTTCCCGGAAGCGTACGGTACCGTGTTATCCTCCGTTCCATGAAAAATGGCCACCGGCGCGATTACTTTGGGCAGGTACTCGTTCGTGGGCAGTTTGAAATTCAGCAGTGCGTTATATGGATAAATGGGCGCTACAGAAGAGATCACATCTTCCAGGCTATAGTAGGGCGTTTCAAGGATGAGCCGCCGGCAGTCTCTTACAGCGGCCAGCTCCGCCGCCACACCGGTTCCCAATGACTTTCCGTATACCACGATCTGCCAGGGCGCATAATTGCTGCGGGCTACTTTATACATCAGCAGCGCATCTTCATACAAGGCCGCTTCCGTCAGTCGCCCCGTACTTTTACCAAATTCCCGGTAGTCCATGATCAGCACTTCATACCCGTTGCGGGTAAAGTTGGGCATGTATTGTGCGTAACGGTTGATGTTCTGCATGTTGCCGTGAAAATAGAGCACCATGCCACGAGGGCGCCCTTCTGTTTTGAACAGCACGGCACTCAGCTTTACTTTTTTATTGACCGGGATCAGGAGTTCCTGGAAAGGGATATCGAATTTATATTGATAGTTGGCCGGCAATACTTCCGGGTGAAAGAGGAGCTTGTCCTGCAGGAAATACAAGAGCAGACCGGCCACCAGGTAGATGCCGATCACCCATATCGCTATTCTTTTCAGATTTTTCCGGATACTATCCTTTTCCATGTACGCTTGTTTATTCCTGTAAGATATCTCTGATAAAAGCGTGATATTCCGGGAAAGAAGGCAGATTATTGTGCCGCCCTCCCTCAATGCGTATCAGCGTGATCCTGCGCGGATTCAGTTGTTGCAGCCGTTCGCTGTGCCGGATAGGGATCAGCCGGTCTTTTGTGCCATGGATAATGTACGTATGGCATCTGACTTTCCTGATCCAGAGATCTGTACGCAAATGATAACGGAGCACCCATCGCAGCGGCAGGATAGGGAGGAATCGCTTCACCACCCGCGCAAAACTGTAGTAAGGCGCATCCAGCAACAGGTACCGCGGCATATTATCGCTGGCCAGCTTGGTGGCAAATCCGCTGCCGATACTGCGACCGTATACGAGGATGTGATCTTCCGGATGCACCGCCAGCAATGTATCGTACACAAACTGCGCATCTTTCAGCAGATCCGCTTCACTGCGTTTACCCGTACTTTTGCCGAATCCCCGGTAATCGATCATCTGCACATCATATCCATAACGGGTAAAATCCCGGGCAAATTTCCCCCAGCCCTTGATGCTGCGCGTATTGCCGTGAAAGTAGAGGATGATCCCCTTAGGCACCGCCACCTTGAAATGCAGCCCGTTGATCCTCACCCCCGGCGCCACTTCAAAGAACAGTTCCTCGAAAGGCTGATCGTACCTGAATTCGAAATCAGGCCGCAGCTTCTCCGGTTTGAAAATGAACCGCTCCTGTATGAAGTAAATCAGCAACAGGAACAGCAGGTATCCGATAATGATGTACAGCATTCATTCAATCTTCCACATCCGGCACCAGCTCCAGCCCGTATCCATCCGCACTGAGCAGTCCGCGGGCTTTTACTTCAGCAATCCCGGCTGCGTTCACGGACAGGTCCGTGACTACAAATTTCTGGTGCAGGTAATTGAAAGTGTGCAGTTTGCCTGCAAGGCCGGGTACACCGGCCAGGTATTTGATGATCTCATTCACCATCAGCAGGGCTGTAGCGCCGTGCGTGGCTCCCATAGCACCCGCATCAAAGTTCCGGAAATCATCGATCATCAGTTCATTACAGCGGTAAGTAGCGGCATCAGGCCCCATGTTGAACCCGCCCCACCAGGCGATCCAGTTGTGCACTTCTCCTGTTACGAACGGCTTGCCGAGCAACACGCAGGCATCATTCACCACGAGGTGCGTACTGCGGTGCTGTGAGCAGTCGATCACGATATCAAACCCGCTGATCACCTGTTCCACGTTATCCGGACGGATCTGTAGGAGAAAGGGGTAATGCTTGTTCCAGGGGTTCAGGGCAAAGAGCCGGCTGGCGGCCATTTTTGCCTTGTGTTTGCGAAGGTCCTGCATTTGGTAAAGAGGCTGGCGGTGGAGGTCTTCTTCCAGTATCACACCATAATCCGCAATACCGATCACGCCTGCTCCGGCTGCGCTGAGATACTGGATCACCGGGCTTCCCAGCCCTCCTGCCCCGATCACGAGGATGCGGGCGGATTTCAGTTTTTCCTGGAGATTGACGCCCATACCAGGTACGGCAATGGGATGCTTATATCGTATCAATTCTTTTTCTGACAGCATGTGACGTTGCGATAGTACTTTTGATGGATCAAAGATAATCAGATCGGCCCGTTAATCCTGTGGAAACTCCAGCGTGAAGCGGCTCCCTTTCCCAAGGATACTTTCTACCCGTATCTTTCCCTTATGCGCATCCACAATGGCTTTCACATAACTAAGCCCCAACCCGAAACCTTTTACGTTATGCACGTTGCCGGTATGCGCGCGATAGAACTTTTCAAAGATGCGCGAAACCGTATCCCGGCTCATACCAATCCCATTGTCTGCGATCGAGATCACGATATATCTCCGGGTATTGTTCGTAGCGATGCGCACCTCCAGGTTATCTTTCGAGTATTTGATGGCGTTATCCAGCAGGTTGAAGATGAGGTTGGAGAAATGCACTTCATCCGCCTTGATGATCGGCTGATGCGCATTCAGTTGTAAATGCACTTTACCATTCTTTGCGTTCAGCTGCAATTGCAGGTTCTCCACAGTACGCGTGATAAGCTGATGCACATCCAGCGGCTGCAGGTTGAGGGCGATCTCTTCTTTCTCCAGCAAAGCGGACTGCAGAATAGATTCCACCTGTTTGTTCATGCGCCGGTTCTCTTCTTTGATGATGCCGGAGAAGTAGCGGATCTTCTCCCGGTTCTCCATCACTTTCTCATTCCCGATAGCGTCGATGGCGAGGGAAATGGTTGCCAGCGGGGTTTTCAGCTCATGTGTCATATTGTTGATGAAATCGCTCTTGATCTCGGACAGCTTTTTTTGTCCGAGCAGGGTACGCACGGTCAGGAAGAAGGCCGCGATGATAATAACGGTGAAAAGTACGCTGCCCAGGATCATCCAGCTCAGGCTGCGAAGGGCGCGCAGATTGCTTTCCGGCACAATCACGAAAAGGGTTTCAGCTGTTTCCGGAACAAACAGTTCACCGGAAAGCGGTGTCACAATGTTACCCGAAAGCAGTGTGATGAAAGTGCGGAGATTAGCAGAATCTTTTTCTGCGGAGCGCAGCGTTTCCAGGAAATGCGGTGAATAGATTTTCGGCATACCTCCTTTGAGTACCCCGAATTCGAAGGTGGTATCCAGTTTGCGGTCCTTCATGGCCCGCTTTAAAAGAGCAGATACTTCTTCCGTATTGAAACGGTCGCTGATAGGCGCAATCAGGGTGATCGCTTCATTACGGGGTTCAAAAATCAGCCGGCTGGAACTCCCTTCATTCGGACTCCTGTCCACTTTGAACTTCAATTGCGAAACTCCCAACCTGCCCTGCATTTCGCTGCCCACTGTATCCAGCACGCTCTGCATGCGCTGCTCCTGCTGTTCCCGTTTGATGTGCGCGGCATTTCGTATCCAGTTATATTGAATGTAAATAATCCCCAAAAGGGATAGCGTAATGAGAACGATGATAACAGGAAATATCTTCTTAAGTGGCAGCATGTTATGGTTCTATGAAACGATAAATATAGGGAAAATCCATCCCTTCCAAACTATTTGCTATAGCAACTGTGATACAAAATTAAACCGTGAAAAGCCTTATCCATACTGTTTCCTGTTAAAAAACATCACTTTAACGTAATTTTAACGGGGAAATTATGTGGTAGTTGTTACCGATTTCCATACCTTTGTGTTGTTATCTGGTATCAAATTTGCTACTGAATAGATAACAAATAAAAAAGCGAATAAACTTTCTACATACATCGACGTGGATTCGTTCCATAAGCGATTTAGATTTTGGTTGATAAAATGGTAAGGGATCTGTCTAGGTCCCTTTTTTATTTCCCCGTCTTACCTAAAAAATAACGTCTCTTTTGCCTTTTCTTGGTTAAATTTGGTTAGCACTCAAGGAAACGAGATATGGATGCACTTACACCTGGAATTTTGTTGATAGCGGACCCGTTCCTGAAAGACCCGAACTTTGCCCGCACAGTGGTGCTGCTTTGCGAACACCAGGAACAAGGGAGCTTCGGTTTTGTAGTGAATAAGCCATTTGATCAAATGCTGGATGAGCTGATCCCTGATGTGTTGATCCCGGGCATTCCCGTTTTCTTCGGGGGACCGGTGCAAATGGATACCATTCATTTTATTCACCAGCAGCCGGAGCTGATAGAAGGGGGCTTTGAAGTGTTCCCGGGAATATTCTGGGGAGGGAATTTTGAAAACGTGGTGGCGCACATCAATGCCCGCAGACTGAATATGAAAAAGATTAAATTCTTCATCGGCTACTCCGGCTGGAGCGGCGGGCAGCTGGAAGGAGAATTGAATGAAAAAAGCTGGATACTTTCCCAGGTAAGCCCCATCCTGCTGTTTGCCGGCGATGTACAGGAAATATGGAAGGAAGCGCTTAAAAACATGGGCCACAATTTCGCCATGATGGCCAATTTCCCGATAGACCCCACACTGAACTGACAATAAAAAAGCCAGGCATCGCTGCCCGGCCTTTCCGTTTCTTTCAAGCCTGCCTTTTGTTACACAATAGCAGTAGCACCCTCTACCAGCACAGTGGCCTTGTTGTTCAACACTTCCACAAAGCCGCCATCGATGGTGAAATGCTCTGCATGGCTTTTATCTTTCAGCACCTTCATTTTGCCCTTACCCAGCGCGGCAATCAGCGGAGCGTGGCGGTCGAGTACTTCAAAAGACCCGTCCACACCCGGCAGCTGGATGCCATATACTTCGCCTGCGTACAGCTTTCTTTCCGGTGTCAATATTTCCAATAACATGTTACTTGGTTTTGTTTGTGATCATCCCGCGCTGCGCTTATTGTGCAGCAGCCAGCAGTTTCTTGCCTTTTTCGATGGCGTCATCGATGGTTCCTACCAGGTTGAATGCTGCTTCAGGATACTCGTCCACTTCTCCGTCCATGATCATGTTGAAACCACGGATGGTCTCTTCGATCGGCACCAGTACACCTTTCAGACCGGTGAACTGCTCGGCCACATGGAAGGGCTGGCTGAGGAAACGCTCTACACGACGGGCGCGGGATACGGTCAGTTTGTCCTCGTCGCTCAACTCGTCCATACCCAGAATGGCGATGATGTCCTGCAGTTCTTTATAACGCTGGAGGATCATTTTCACGCGTTGGGCGCAGTTATAATGAGACTCACCCACAACGGAAGGGCTGAGGATACGGCTGGTGGAATCCAGCGGGTCTACCGCAGGATAGATACCTTTATCGGAGATCTTACGGGACAATACGGTGGTAGCATCCAGGTGAGAGAAGGTAGTTGCCGGAGCCGGGTCGGTCAGGTCATCCGCCGGCACATACACCGCCTGTACAGAGGTGATGGAACCGTTCTTGGTGGAAGTGATACGCTCCTGCATCAGACCCATCTCGGTGGCCAGCGTGGGCTGATAACCTACCGCAGAGGGCATACGACCCAACAGCGCGGATACTTCGGAACCTGCCTGAGTGAAACGGAAGATGTTGTCTACGAAAAAGAGGATATCGCGACCGCCGCCTGCAGTACCGTCGCCATCACGGAAGTATTCCGCCATGGTCAGACCGGAGAGGGCAACACGGGCACGGGCTCCCGGGGGTTCGTTCATCTGGCCGAAGATGAAGGTAGCCTGAGACTCCTTCAGTTCGTTCCTGTCCACAGCAGCCAGATCCCAGCCGCCATGCTCCATGGATTCCTTGAATTTTTCGCCATATTTCACAATACCTGCCTCGATCATCTCACGCATCAGGTCATTCCCCTCACGTGTACGCTCCCCTACACCGGCAAATACAGAAAGACCGGCGTGGCCTTTCGCAATATTGTTGATCAGTTCCTGGATCAATACGGTTTTACCTACACCCGCACCACCAAACAGACCGATCTTACCACCTTTTGCATACGGCTCGATCAGGTCAATCACTTTAATACCGGTGAAGAGTACTTCTGTATCCGTGGCAAGGTCTTCAAAACGGGGCGGCTGACGGTGGATCGGAGCACCATTGGTAGCATCCACCTGACCCAGACCATCGATCGCCTCACCTACCACGTTGAACAAACGGCCTTTGATGGCATCACCGATCGGCATTTTGATGGGAAAACCTCTGTCCACAACGGGCATGCCACGAACCAGACCGTCAGTGGAGTCCATCGCTACGGTACGAACGCTGTCCTCCCCCAGGTGTTGCTGTACTTCCAGCACCACTTTCTGGCCGTTCTCACGGGTCAGTTCCAGGGCGTTATAAATTTCGGGCAATTTTCCTTCAAAATGCACGTCCACAACGGGACCGATGATTTGTTTGATCTTACCTGTATTAGGCATATTTCTTAGAAGTTTATGAAAACGGAATTAAAGCTTTTTACGCAAAATTTCGCGCAAAGGTAATCATTGAAGCCTGAAAACCCAAAATTCCCGGAGAATGATTTGGGGTGATTTTCGTCAGTCCGGTCAAAAAAGTTTACAAATATATTAATTTTTTAAAATAAGATAGAATATGTAAGGATGGGCCATTATTTTTATGCGCTACTCTTAAAAACCACTGTTTATGCATCAGGATAAGCCATCCCTTGACCGCCGGGACTTTCTCGGCACCCTCACCAAAGCAAGCCTTCTCGGCGCCATCGGTCTTAGTCCCGTGGCCGTAGCCGCGGAAGCCGCACTGCCGGAAAAGAAAACAGCCCCCGGCACTCATTCTTTCCTCTGCCCTCCCTATCTGCAACGCCCGACGGACAAAAGCATGTGCATCATGTGGATGACCGGCAAACCCTGCTACAGCTGGGTGGAGCTCGGCGAAACGAAAGAAGCCCTCACCCGCAAAATCCATAACACCACCAACGGTCTCGTGAACGCCAATACCCGCCTTCACCGCATCCGCGTGGAAAACCTCCGCCCCGCCACCACCTACTATTACAAAGTGCTGTCCAGAGAGATCGCGGAATTCAGACCTTACAAACTAACCTACGGCGAAACCATCGCCAGCGAAATATTCAGTTTTACCACACCGGCCGCCAAACCCAAAGAGGTGTCCTGGCTGGTGCTCAATGATACGCATGACCGCCCGGAAAGCATTCCGCACCTGGTGGGACTGAACAAGGATCCCTACGATTTCGTGTTCATGAACGGCGACATCTTCGATTATCAGGAAGATGAGAAACAGATCATCGACCATCTGCTCACGCCCGCCACCACCGCATTTGCTTCGGAAAAGCCCTTCATCTTCACCCGCGGCAACCACGAAACCCGCGGGAAGTTCAGCCGGGAGCTGGCGGATTATGTAGACGGACCTTACTATTTCACCATGAACTGGGGGCCGGTACACATGACCGTGCTGGATACCGGCGAGGACAAAGAAGATGCTCACCCCGTATACGCCGGGATCGTGGATTTTGACCACTACCGGGAAATGCAGGCACAGTGGCTGAAGGAAGTGGTGAAAACACCGGAGTTCAGGAAAGCGAAATTCCGCGTGGTGATGATGCACATTCCGCATTATTATTCCGGCGACTGGCACGGACCGATGGAATGCCGCAAGCATTTCGGACCGGTCTTCGAAGAGCATAAAATAGACCTTTTCCTCGCCGGCCACACGCACACCTTTGGTATACACCTTCCCGTTCCGGGCCAGCATTCCTATCCCATCGTGATCGGCGGCGGACCGAGGGACGGCAACCGTACGCTGATCAAGGTAAAGGCGGATGAGAAAGAACTTCACCTCGTGATGCTGAAAGACGATGGAACGGAAGTGGGGAAAGTGGATCTGAAAAGCAAACGGTAAGGTTATTTTTTGACCGGCACACAGGCCCAGGGGTCACGGCTTCCCGGTGGCGCAAGCTTGTCGTGGGACCAGCAGAAATTCATCGGCTGGCTGGTAACGCTCAGCAGCCGGATGTTCACCTTCACCCCTTTCCTGCTGTCTGACGCCTGCACGGACTGCGCGCCCTTGGCGGGAATATTGTGCACGGTATACTGTTCCGTTTTAAAAACATTGCCATTACTGCGCAGATACTGCACCAATACCACGGCATTGTCCAGCTCATATTCCGTCTGGTTGCGCACGGTCACCTGCAGGTCGTGAATACCACCGAGGAATCCTGTCCGGTAGTCTCCCGTATTGACGGAGATATACTGTTTCCAGTTGCGGCGGAAATATTCCCGCCGGTCTACAAACTGCGCCTGCATCTGATGCTGCATGTCTTTGCGGTCCGCGATCTGTTCGGCGTTCCGGTTACTCATCGTAAGGCTGTTGCGCAGGTCGCGGTTCTCCCGCACAAGACGCTCGTTCTCCCGCAATACACCGGCGGCCTCCCGCTGTTCGCGGCAGGATTTGATGCCTAATACGACGATCACAAAAGTCAGGATGATGATCACGATCCAGTTAAAGCGCATACAGAGGGTACAGAAAAAATAATGCCGGATTTCTCTGGAAACCCGGCATTAAAGGTCATTCCCGCATCAAACTACTTCTCCTCGAACTCGTATTTTATCTTTTCATTCTTTTCGAAATCATACAACGTGAGCCTGCGTACGGTGTAGTAAGCGTTCCAGTACGAGCGCAGCGCGTTGATATAATTCTGGCTGTTCTGGTCTTTTTCCGTTTGCGCCAGGTTCAGGTCAGTGATAGATATTTTGCCGATAAGATAACGCTGCTTGGTGATCTCATAGCGCAGCTGCGCGATGGTATCCGCTTTGGCGGCACTCGCCAGCAGTTTCTTCTGAATGTTGAACAACTGGGTTTGCAGATAGATCTCCTGCTCAAAGGAGCGCTCCGCCTGCTGGATATCTATTTCCTGTAAGTCGCGGTTGGCTTTTGCCTGCCGTACACGATTGCGGGCACGCCCCCAGTCCATCACGGGAATGCTCATGCCCACGGAAAAATTCTGCTGCGTGGCGCCTCCATTGTAAACCCCGGCCAGCGTGGAGTCTGTTTTGGAGCGGCCCAGTGTTGCGTTCAGATTGAACTGATAACCGTTATTGCCTCTCGCCTGCGCCACATCCTGCTCCGCCTGCAATCTCCTGCGACGGAACTCCAATACCTGCTGGCGGTTGGAGCCGGCTTCCGAAACTGCTCTATCCAGTGGTACTTCAAAAGAAGGCGTAAGGTCAGGGAGACCTACCCTGATTTTCGTGTCCTTCGGCATGTTCAGAAAACGCTTGAGGTCCTGGTAAGCGATCTCTTTATCCAAGCTGGCCTGTTCCAGTGAGTTCCGCGCGTTCAACAGGCTCAGCTCGATCTGCAATAATTCGTTCTCTGCTATCTTTCCCAGATCAAAACGTCCCTTCGATATCTTGTATAAGGTGTCCGTATTCTCTACGTTTAGCAGCAATATTTTTTCCTGTGTTTGTGCGGACAAAGCCCTGAAAAAATAATCCGATGCATCCAGCGCTACCCGCTCCAGGTCTTCGATGTATTGCCGCCTGCTCTCTTCATATAACAGCGGGGATATCTTGCGATCCCATTTGTAGGGATTGTACATGAATGAAGGCTGGTTATACGAAATGGAAAAAGGCGTGGAAAAATACTGGATATTGCTGGGCGAGAACTGATCCGCGCGGGCCAGGTCTGTTCTCAACGCAAACATACCGCCTGTCTGGGGAACGATCTGCTGCAATCCGAGGCGCGCAAATGTATTGGCCGTATAGGCGCGGCGGTAGGCGTATTTCCCATCCGGCTGCAATACCTGAGAGGTTTCACCGAAGGGACTGCTCCTGTTGTTAAAATCGAGCACCAGCTGCGGCAGCTGCCCGGACCGGTAATACCGGTACGCGTACAGGGAGTTCAAAGCCCGGCTCTGCGCTCTGTAATAGGAAGGAGAACTTTTCTGCGCCATTGCAATCACATCCTTCAGCACAAGGGATTGCTGCGCGCTGCATATCGTATAGGTCAGACTGCCGCAAAGGCAGGCAATCAGGAATTTCTTTTTAGGCATGACGTAAACATTCAATTGGATTCTGGTTGGCTGCTTTTTTAGCGGGAGAGATACCGAAGATCAATCCTACGGAAGAAGCCAGCAAGAAAGATAAGAAGATAGAAATGGCGGAAACGATGGTCTTGATGTCTGCGATCTTGTCTACCAGGTAGGCCCCCAGCACTCCCAGCAGGATGCCGATAATGCCGCCGCAAAGGCTGATCAGTACGGCTTCAAAGAGGAACTGCATCACGATGTCTCTCTTCTGCGCCCCCAATGCCATCCGTATACCGATCTCTTTCGTACGTTCCAGCACGGAAGCCAGCATGATGTTCATAATCCCGATGCCGCCTACCAGCAGTGAAATACCGGCAATAGCGCTCAGTACGATATTGAACACATCTTTGGTTTTCTGTTGCTGTTGCAGCAATTGTTCGGGAATGGATACTTCAAAGTCCATTACATCGCTGTGCCTGCGTTTCAGCATGCGGCTGATAATGCCTGCGGATGCCGTAAGCTGTTCCGGTTGCCGCACTTTCACTACCAGTTGATCCAGCTGGTGCATGGCATTACTGCCACCGCCGTCTCCCTGGCCGCTGCCGTCATCCTCCCACCAGCTGCGGTGTTCGATACGGATAGCCGGATTTTTATAGCGGACAAGCGTGGTTTGGATAGGCACATAGATATCCATGTTGTAATCCCTGATCCCCAGGTTGCTCTTGGTTGCGCTGCTGATCAGCTTTTCATCGGTAACACCGATCACTTTCAGCCATTGCTGACCGCATTTGATGGTTTTACCCAGCGGGTCTTCTGATAAAAAGAATTTCCGCTTCACCCCCGCGCCAATGACACATACGCCTTCACCGCCGGTCATCTGCGTGGAATTGAACATCTTGCCCTGGGACAGGCCGATGTTGTTGAGTTCGAAAAAAGCGGGCTCCACACCTACCATTTTCAGCCGCTTGCTTTTTCCGTTGTAGATCACGTCATGTTCAATGATCATTTCAGGGCTGATCGCTTCCACGGTTGGTACCATTTTGATGATACTGTGTGCGTCTTGCAGACTCAGTCCTTTGGAGAACTTTTTCTTGTCCTCTCCTGCTTTCCCGTTCGTTTTCTTCTTATTCTCTTCTTCATCTTTCTTCTCTTCCGTAACGGGTTTAATCACGATGTTATTCACCCCTACCAGTTTCATCTGGTTCATGATCTCTTCCTTGGCGCCCTTACCGATGGCCAGCATGGCTATCACGGCGCCTACCCCGAAAATGATCCCCAGTGCGGTGAGAAAAGACCGCAGCCGGTGCGCCAGCAGGGAATCCAGGGCAATGGTGAGATTGTTCAGGTTACGGGTACCCCATATCTTTCGCATGCAACAGGTTTTAGGGGTTATTTTTTTAAGAGATTCAGCTTGTTGTTCTTCGCGGAAGCGGGCTCGGCCATCAACACCCTGTCACCGGGTTCCAATCCCTGTTCCACGATCACTTCCTCATCATTACTGCGTCCCAGTTTCACTTCCTGCTTCTCGATGGCGTTGCCTCTGCGTTGATAAACGAAGCTGTGCGTCTTGTCACCAACCTTCTCACTGAATACGGATTCCAGCGGAATGATCAGCCGGTCCGGCACCTGGTTGATGAGGATGTTATTGGAGGTGGTCATCCCGGGTTTGAGGATGGAGTCCACTTTATCCAGCTTGATCATCACTTCAAACACTTTCGCATTGGAGCCGGGACGGTTCTCGCCGATATTGGCCACGGAGGTAACCTTGCCGGTGAGCTTCACTTCCGGGAAAGCGTCCAGTCCCATGGTCACGGTCTGGTCCTTTTTGATCTTGCTGACGTCTACTTCGTTGATATAAGTTTTGGAGAGCATGCTGGAAAGGTCAGGCAGCATGGCCAGCTTGGGATCCCAGGAACGGATCGCGGAGCCTGCTTTCTTTTTACCACCGGCATTGTAATCTATGATGTATACCAGCAGCCCGTTCTTGGGCGCTGTGATCTTGAATTTGCCGCGCAGCTCTTCCAGGCTGGTCAGCTGTTCCTGCCTCCGCTGTACCTCACGCCCGGCCTGTTCCATTTTGGTGGCGGCCTGCCTTTGTTTGATCTTGTAATTCTCCGCCATCTGCTTGAGATCGCGCTGCGCCTTCTCCAGGTCTATCTCCGCCTGGCGGATGGTAGCAGGCGGCTCATACTTGCTGAGCTGAAGGGCGAGGCGCTTTTGTTCCATCTGGAAGCTAAGATTGGTCATATTATCCCGGGCCTCCCGCATTTGCAAAGCAGTGTCCAGCGCAGTTTGCGCCTGGGTAGACACTGCTCTGTCCAAATCCATCTGGATGTCCCCGATCTTTTTATTGACCACCGCAGGGTCCAGCGTGGCAATGTAATCGCCCTCTTTCACGGTGATGCCTTCCGCCACCATGTCCTGAATCTTGATATCTTCATAGATCTGGTTGGACTGGAGACCGGAAGGAGCCTGGATATAAACGGTATTTTCCGCCATCAGCTCGCCGGGGCTCACCACAATATCTTTGAAAACACCTTTCTTTGCTTCGGCAACAATGTCTATACCAGCGGGTTTGTTAGCAAACACATAATAGAGTATAGCGCAGCAAACGATCAGCAATACGGCAATAAGCCACCATTTTTTCTTTAACATAGGTTACAAGTGTGTGTATGAATCAAGGTTGAATAGCTCTAAATACAGATCAGTTAACTTGTTTTCGGTTTCCTTCCGAGATGCAGATCTTCCTCTTTTCCATAAAAATATACGCGGAATACTAAACGAAATGTTAATTGTGACGGATGATGGGTAATTCCATTTGAACGAATATAAACAGATGATGAGCGTCTCGCCATGTGCTCAATTTCATGACGACCTATTAAACGTAGCTGATTAACATTTATTTTTGTACAAATGACCGAGATGGAATTATTTATTGTAAACGATGCGGCAACCGCCAGGCAATTCCTGGACGTGCACGTGCAGCTGAACAAAGATAAAGAGGGCTGGATAAGGCCGCTGGACAAGGATATCGAAGAAGTCTTCGACAAAGAAAAGAATAAGACCTTCCGTTTTGGCGAATGTATAAGATGGGTGATGAAAGACAGCAGTGGCAGACTGACCGGACGTATAGCCGCATTTGTTAACAAACGATATAAAACAAAAGGAGATGAACAGCCTGTAGGCGGGGTTGGCTTCTTCGATTGCATTAACGACCAGGCTGCAGCCAACCTGCTTTTCGACACAGCCCGCAACTGGCTCGCAGAAAGGGGGATGGGCGCCATGGACGGACCGATCAACTTCGGGGACAGGGATCGCTGGTGGGGATTGCAGGTAAAGGGATATGTGAACCCGCCTTACGGCATGAATTACAATCCTCCCTACTACCAGACCCTTTTCGAGAACTACGGGTTCGAGACCTTCTTTCAGCAGATCTGTTTCGGATTGACAGTACATAAGCGGTTGCAGGAAAAGTTCTATGCCCGGCACGCCGCATTGACGAAAGACCCCAATTATACGGCGAAGCATATACGAAAAGATCAGCTTGACAAGTTCGCACAGGATTTCACGACGATCTATAACAAAGCCTGGGCAGGTCATGGCGGTGGGAAGGAAATTGCGAAGGAGCAGGCGCTGCTCACTTTCCGGAAAATGAAACCTGTGATGGATGAGAAGATCGTATGGTTTGTATATTACAGGGACGAGCCGATTGCCTGCTGGCTGAACCTTCCGGAACTGAACCAGTACTTCAAACATATGAACGGCCAGTTCGGGTTGTTGCAAAAATTACAGTTCCTGTGGCTGAAACTGACCGGCAGCTGCCGGAAGTTCACCGGCCTCGTCTTTGGCGTGATACCGGAGTTCCAGGGAAAAGGAGTGGATGCTTACCTCATTGTGGAAGGCGCCAAAGTGGTGCAGGCTTCCAAACGCTATATTGATTATGAGATGCAGTGGATCGGCGATTTCAATCCCAAGATGATCAACATCGCGGAGAGTCTCGGCTCATACCGGAGTCGCGTACTCACCACTTACCGTTATCTTTTTGACCGGCAGCAGGTTTTCAAACCGCACCCGATGATCAGTTAGACATAGCATTTACGGGGGATGCCCTGAAAAGGGGATTAGCGTATATTGCTGCGCAACAGCCGTAACCATGCCTGATCTATGAACCATCTCCCATACTACCCGCCGAATCCTGAAAAAGTGCCTCCCGCACTTACGCAACCGGCATCCAGCTTTAAAAAGCAGGTAGGGAGGGTGATTGCCAGTCTTCTCCTTTTCTTCCTGATATACCTTGTGTTGCTGCTGGCGGCTTTTGCACTGGCTGCCACATCCGTTGTAGGCGGCATCTCCCTTATCGTGTCTGCCCCCTCCGCCCTCACCATCGTATTAGGAGGAGGCATCATAGGTCTGGGAGTGATGGTGTTCATCTTCCTGGTCAAATTCCTTTTTACACCGGCAGGCAAAGGGAATCCCTACCGGATACAGATATACGAAGAACAGCATCCCCGTCTCTTCGCTTTTATTCGCCAGTTAAGCATTGATACACAGACGGCCATGCCCCGTAAAGTATTTGTGGTACCGGATGTGAATGCCGCCGTCAGCTATCATTCCAGTTTCTGGAGCATGATCTGGCCCGTTCGTAAAAACCTCGAGATCGGGCTGGGACTCGTGAACACGGCCAGCCTGAGCGAGTTGAAAATGGTGCTGGCACATGAGTTCGGACATTTTTCCCAAAGCAGCATGAAGCTGGGCAGCTATGTATATACCATGAACAAGGCGATCTACAACATGCTGTATGAGAACGAAGGATATGGCAACGCTTTGACGAGGTGGGCGAAACTCTCGTGGATATTCACGCTTATGGCGCATGTCACCACCTGGATCGTAAAGGGCATTCAGGGTATCCTGCGGCTGCTCTACAGCCTCATCAACCGGCAATACATGGGGCTTTCCCGTGAGATGGAATTTCATGCGGACGCAGTAGCCATTTCCGTGGCCGGCAGCGAAGCCGCTATTTCCATCATGCGCAGGATGGAACTGAGCGCGCATTGTTTCATGCACTGCTGCCAACACATCTCCCAAACCGCGGAAAAAGACGTCTGCCTGCAAAATCTCTACGAAGCGCAAACCGCGCTGGTCAACTATCTTTCCCGCCTCAACAAACTGGAGATGCTCAACGGTCTGCCGGTGATCTCAGACGCTTATCTCAGCACCGTTACCAACAGTCGCGTACAATACAAAGATCAATGGGCCTCCCACCCCTCCGATGAAGAACGGGAAGCGCGGTATAAAAGCGCGGCAATAGCAGCACCTTTCATTACCACCGGCGCCTGGGAGCTGTTTGACGATGCGCCCGGCCTTCAGCTGGAAATGACGAAGCATTATTACTTCGTAACTTTTCCGGAGAAAAACAATATCCGGGAATTCGAGCCCACGGCTACTTTCATCGGCAACATCGAATCCCAGCACAATCTCTATCTCTTCCCTTCCGTATTCGCGGATTTCTACAAGAACCGGCCCTTTGCAGACATGAGCCATGTTACCTGCAGCACAGCCATACCGAACGTACCCGCCGCAGAGCTCTACCATAACGACGTGATCCAGAAGATCAAGCGGTACTTTCAGAATAAAAACGACCTGGAGATCCTGAAAGCGATCGCCGCCAAACAGATTGACAGCCGCCATTTCGAGTTCGACAATCAAAAACATTCCCGAACGGAAGCCGTTTCACTGGCCACCGCACTGGAAAAAGAAATAACCGCCCAGGAAACCTGGCTCAACGAACTGGATGCCACTGTATTCCATTATCATCTCCGGCAGGCGGAAGCACAGGGCCATGGAGAAAAACTCCGGGAACTGCACCATACGGTCATTCTCCACCAGCAAATGACCGCCGAAATGGAATCCCAGGCCACCAAAGTCATCTACCAGGTACAACTCCTCTACAACACGGGCCAGATGACAGTAGAAACCCTGGAAAGCCTGATCAGGGCCATCAAGGAGGAAGAACAACAACTCAAACCCCTCCTGCGAAAGATGCTCGATAATACCTCCATCCCCAAAGAAGTGGATGAAACCTTTGCGCCGGACGTGCAGCAGTTCCTCACTGCAGATCACCGGTACCTGCACAATCTGGAGGTGCAGCAGCAGGAGATCATCCATCTTTACCGCCTCACCCACCGTGCGGTAGGGAATTATACGGATGTTACCGTACTGCATAAGAAAGCCTACCTGGAATATGTGGCAGAGCTGATGCAGCATTAACAACAAACTTATCTAGTAAAAAACTTTCCCGCCTGCTACGTTTTCTTCGTAACTAACTTTTATATTTAGGGAACCGTTAATCCGTCTTTAATCCCGGATCAATCAAAAACTAATACAGACCATTATGAAAAAAGCATTCTTCCTTTTGTTGCTGCTTCCTGTGTTTGCCATGGCGCAGGACAAAGGCATGCATTTCGAACACGGCCTCAGCTGGGCCGAAGTACAGGCCAAAGCAAAGGCCGAGAACAAATATATTTTCATGGATTGCTTCACCACCTGGTGCGGTCCCTGCAAGTATATGTCCGCCAACATCTTTCCCCTTGAAGAGGTAGGCACTTTTATGAACAGCAAGTACATCAACGTAAAAGTGCAGATGGATAAAACAGATAAGGATAATGAAGAAGTGAAGAAATGGTACGATGATGCTAAGATGCTCGAAGAGAAGTACAGCGTTCGCGCCTATCCGACCTTCCTCGTTTTTGCGCCGGACGGCAGCATTGCAGACAGACTGGTGGGCGGTTCAGACGCCAAGGAGTTCGTTACCCGGTTCGAAAATGCATTAAAGCCTGAAAAGCAATACTACACACAGCTTGCAGCCTATGATAAAGGCAGGAAAGATCCCGCTTTCATCAAGGAACTCGCCATGATGGCACAATCCAAATACGATCAGAAAAATGCCGCTGCCTTCTCCAAACTTTACCTCGATCAGCAGAAGGACCTGTTCACGGAAGAGAATCTGAAATTCGTGAACCAGTTCACCAACAGCAGCAAGGATAAAGGCTTCCAGATGTTCATGGATAATATGGACAAAGTGAATAAAACACTCGGCGCCGGCGCCGCGGAAAAGAAACTGACCGCCATCGTAGCGCAGGAAGAAGTATTCCCGAACCTGATGAAGAAAGACGCGGCTCCTGACTGGACAGCCATTGATAAAGCCGTTTCCGCCAAATATCCGCAGATGGCCAAAAAGGGCATGGTGGAAGAAATGCTCCTGAAAACCAAAGTGCAGTATTTCATGTTCAAGCAGGATGCGGATAATGCGGTAGCGAACATTGTGGCATATATGAAGAAATTTGGCCACAAGGCTTCTCCGGAAGAATTAAATCAATATGCATGGACCATCTTCGAAAAATGCAATGATATGAAATGTGTGGAACAGGCATTGCAGTGGAGCAAACGGTCGTTCAAGGACAAGGAAGTACCTGCCTTCATTGATACCTACGCCAACCTGCTCTATAAATCAGGCAAACAAAGCGAAGCCATCACATGGCAGGAA
Source organism: Chitinophaga niabensis (assembly GCA_017849435.1). Lineage (GTDB taxonomy): Bacteria > Bacteroidota > Bacteroidia > Chitinophagales > Chitinophagaceae > Chitinophaga > Chitinophaga niabensis_A. The sequence goes on along the minus strand of JAFIGY010000009.1, from coordinate 429,024 downwards.
AAAGCCGTAAATCTCGCGATGGAAGGCGAAAAGAAAACCTACTCGGAAACACTGGAGAAAATGAAGAAGGGCGGAAAATACTGGGAATAAACGAAAGCCATTCATATTATACGGGCCGGTGTTCTTTTGCAAGACCGGCCCGTATTGTTTTTATATGGTAAGGTATTTTCTGATCTGGGAATATAGTTCAGCAGGATTGAACGGCTTGGTCACATAATCATTCATCCCTGCCCCTATCACCTTTCCTTTGATCTCCGCCATAGCAGATGCGGTGAGCGCGATGATGGGAATCTCTTTGAATCGCGGCTCGGGCATGGCCCTTATCAGCCTGCAAGCTTCGTAGCCATCCATTACGGGCATCTGAAGGTCCATCAATACAATGTCATAGTGTTGCTGCAATACTTTGCTCACGGCCTCCTGCCCGTTACTGGCAAGGTCGATGTCCATTTCCCATTTTTGCATAAAACGGGTGGCGACCAGTACATTCACTTCATTATCTTCTGCCAGCAGTACCGAATGGCCCTTCAGACTATCATACTGCGTAACGATGCTGCTAAAGTTCTTTGTATGCTGTTGAGCGCTGATCCCGAATACAAGGCGGAAGGAAAATACAGAACCCTTGCCCTGAGCACTATCCAGCGAAATATCACTATCCTGCAACTGCAGAAGCCGTTTGGTGATCGCAAGCCCGAGGCCCGTACCGCCAAACCGGCGCGTGGTATCGGCGCTTGCCTGAGTAAAGCTTTCGAAGATATGATCGTGAACAGAAGGATCGATGCCGATGCCGGTGTCTGCCACAGAAAAATCGATCCACACATCCGAGCCTTGTTGCTTGTACTGCCGGATGTTTACCTCCACGGATCCTTTTTGCGTGAATTTTACGGCATTGCTGATAAGATTGTTCAATATCTGTGCTAACCGCACTGAGTCGCCTACAATAACGGACGGCAACGTATCGTCCAGCCTCACCTCAAACCGGATGCCCTTTTCTTCCGCCTGCAGGTTGTGCGACTGACGGATGCCGTCCAAAAAAACACGCAGGTTGAAATCCACTTCTTCAAACACGATCTTGCCGGACTCTATCTTGCTGTAATCCAGGATGTCGTTGATCAGGGACAGCAGGTTGTCTCCTGAAAATTTCAGCGCCTCCAGCATTTCCTTTTGTTCAGGTTTGGGTTGCTCCTGGATAAGGAGGTGCGTCATCCCGATGATCGCATTTATAGGCGTACGGATCTCGTGGCTCATGTTGGAGAGGAACTGTTGCTTGGCCAGTGCAGCCACTTCCGCGGTATTCTTCGCTTTCACAAGCTCCAGCTCGTCTTCCTTCCTTTTTGTAATGTCCATCACAGCGCCTCGCATCATCATTACCTGTCCGTTCTCCACCATCGGCAGAAAAGTGCCGCTGATCCATTTCCTGTTCTTTTTGTACGTGATCAGTCTTTGTTCAAAAACGACCGGCATCTGCGTTTCCAGCGCTATTGCAAGCTTCTCTTTCAATATGCGTCGTTCGTCTTCTTCATAGAAATCGAACATATTATCGTAGGTAGCCACAAAATCTTCCGGCACCTCATAGATCGCAAACATTTGTTTGGTACCGTAGGCCTTTCCGGTTTTGAAATTGTATTCCCATCCGCCTACCTTGCTAAGGTCCTGGCTGGCGTCCAGCAACAGATTGGCACGTTCCAGGCGGCGGCGCGCTTTCTGCAGATCTGCATTGGTTTCCATCAGTTCCCTTTCCGCCTGCCTCACACTGGTGATATCCAGCACGAAGCCGATGATGCCGCCTTTGTTATTGGGATCAGGAAAAACATTGTTATGGAAAAAGGCTTCTTTCCCGTCAATTATATAAGAGCTCACATCCCTCACCACCTCTCCGGCCATCGCGCGGCGGAAGATGTCCGCCGTTTCCGGATACATCTCAAAAAAGTTTCTTCCTACTATCTCGTGATCATGAAAGCCAAAGCTCTTTAAACCAGCGCCGATGGAAGAGGTTACAATACCTTTGGCGTTCACTTTGTAGATGATGAGAGGCAGGGTACTGGTAATACTATTGAGTATCCGGGATTTGTCCCGGTTATCCCGCCGCAGCCTGCGCAACCTGGTGGCTTCCGTTGCTTTCCTTTCTGTTATGTCCTCCAGTGTACCCAGATAGCCGGATGCCGGGTCTTCTTCAAAGGCCGTCACCAACACATTCACCCAAATCACAGAATGATCCGGCAGCATAAGCTGCATCTCTCCTCTATAAGGAAGCTCCTCCGGCCATTTTTCCAGAATATTGCTGCGCACATCCTCCGGCACAATGCGCAACCAGCCATCATTCGCACTTTGCTCGAGAGACAAGCCGGTGATCTGCTGGCAACGGGGGTTTATGTAGATACATCTCAGATTACTGTCCAGAACAAAAATGCCAACCGGCAGCGCATCGTTGATCGCCCTGAACATCTTGTAGTTTTCGCCAGGTATGGTCAAATCAATTGAACTTTAATACATCCAATTTAACTAACAATCCCCAATCGCGAACAACATCCACATACATAAATAAAAATTATATTGTACTAATTTTAAATAGGTTGAACCGGGAGCAGCATGCTGTCATCCCTGCCAATATCTTTACTTTTTAATTCTTACTTTTTGCGTTACTTTCGGTGTTTGGAAAGGAGTGACTCCCATCATGGAAAATTTTATTGTATCCGCCCGAAAGTACCGTCCGCAGAACTTCTCCACGGTAGTTGGGCAAGCCCATATAACAACAACGCTCAAGAATGCCATTCGCAACAACCAGTTGGCGCATGCTTTCCTGTTTTGCGGTCCGCGTGGCGTGGGAAAAACCACCTGTGCGCGTATCCTGGCTAAAACCATCAACTGCGAGAACCTGCAACCGGATGGCGAGGCCTGTAACGAGTGTCATTCCTGCCGCAGTTTCAACGAAGGCAGTTCATTCAACATTCATGAACTGGATGCGGCCTCCAATAACTCCGTGGACGATATCCGTACGCTGGTAGACCAGGTACGTTTTGCACCACAGGCCGGTAAATACAAGATCTATATCATAGATGAGGTGCACATGCTCAGCTCCTCGGCATTCAACGCTTTCCTGAAAACGCTGGAAGAACCGCCCTCCTACGCGATCTTCATCCTTGCCACTACGGAAAAGCACAAAATATTGCCCACCATCCTGAGCCGTTGCCAGATATTTGATTTCAAGCGCATCACCATACAGGATACGGTAGACCATCTCCAGGAAATTGTGACCAAAGAGCACATGAGCGCCGAACCGGACGCCCTGCACCTCATTGCGCAAAAAACCGACGGCTGTATGCGGGATTCGCTCAGTACGCTGGACAAGATCGTAAGCTTTACCGGGGGTAAACTCACATATCAGAATACGCTCGAGCATCTCAACATCCTCGATTACGATTATTTTTTCAAAGTCATGGACGCTGTGCTGGCGCAGGATATAGCCGGCGCCCTGCTGATATTCGACGAGATCCTGCAGAAAGGGTTTGAAGGCGATAATTTCCTGGGTGGCTGGGCGGAGTTCCTGCGGAACCTGCTCGTGTGCAAGGAAGAGAAAGTACTGCACCTCATGGAGGTAAGCGCTAACCTGAAGGACCGCTACCGGCAGATGAGCGGCCGCGTGAGCCCGGCGTACCTCGTTACCGCCCTCCATCTGCTGAACGAAACAGAGATCGGTTACCGCATGGCGCGTAACAAGCGCCTCCATGTGGAAATGGCGCTGATCCGCCTTTGCTACCTGCAGCAGGCCGTGAACCTGGTGAGTAATGACCAGACGGGGGAAGTGGTAAAAAAAAACCTGGTCCCTGAGGGAAGTCCCCAACGGCTGAGGGCTCCGTTGCCACAGCCGATCTACGGGAAACCCGCCACTACGAAGACCATTGAAGCGCAAGCGCCGAAATTGACCATAGAAGTGGAGAAAGCACCTCCGCCAGTGCAAAAACCGGCAGCAGCCCCTCCACCCGCCGCTGAAAAGCCGGCACCGGCCGTCGCTCCAACCACTCCGGCCACACCTGCAGCGGGAAAAGCCGGCACCAAGCTCACCGGTCTTGCCGCCATGAAAGAAGCCCTCGCCGCCAAACAGCAGCAGGGTTCCACGGTCATCAACGACGCTATCCCGTTGACAGCGGGGGCGTTATCCGTATATTGGGATGAATTCGTAGACCGCTTCCGGCAGGCCAATAAAATGACCGTTGTGAGCAATCTGCAACTGGCGCAGGTATCCCTGCTCGCGCCCGAAGAGATTGGCATCACCAGCCGGAACATTGTACAGTTCCGCTTTATGGAGGAAGAAAAGCTGGAAATATCTGAGTTCTTCAAGGGAAAATTCCGGAACAATGCGCTCGTTCTTACGCTGCTGCTGGACGAAAGCCAGCAACAGAACAAGGATATCGGCCCCGCGCCGCTCTCCAGCAGGGAACAGTTTGCCCGCATGATCGAAAAGTACCCGCTTGTGAAGGAGCTGAAAGACAGATTGAACATGGAACTTGATTTCTAAACCGTTACCCGGGCCGGGTAACGTGCATTTTTTAAACACCCGCCCGCCGCATGCGTTGCGTTTTTGCGCAAAAACTTGTAGGTTTGGGCAAAATTTCGAAGAAACACTATGGCAGAAGTTATCAGAATGCCCCTTTTAAGTGATACGATGACGGAAGGGGTCATTGCGGAATGGCACAAGAAGGTAGGCGATACCGTAAAGTCCGATGATGTAATTGCGGAAGTGGAGACCGACAAGGCCACCATGGAGGTGATGGCGTATGCGGATGGAACGTTGCTATATGTAGGTGTGGATAAGGGAAAAGCAGCTAAGGTAAATGATATCATTGCCATCGTTGGCAAACCCGGTGAGGACTACAAACCCTTGCTGGCAGGCGGCGCAACACAGGCTGCAGCAGCTCCGGCCCCTAAAGCCGAAACCGCTCCCGTCGCACCAGCGGCCGCTCCGGCTGACAGTGCTGCACTGGAAAAAGCACTCAAAGACGCTACCGTGATCCGCATGCCGCTGCTCAGCGATACCATGACGGAAGGCAAGATCGTCACCTGGAATAAACAGGTGGGTGATACCGTGAAAAGCGACGACGTACTGGCGGAAGTAGAAACCGACAAGGCCACGATGGAAGTGATCGGTTATGTGGACGGTACCCTGCTTTACATCGGCGTTCCCGCCGGCGATGTAGCCAAAGTGAACGGTATTATCGCTATCATAGGCAAGAAAGAAGCAAACATAGAGGCGATCCTCGCCGCAGAAAAATCCGGTAACGGACAGGCCACTCCTGCCGCTGCCACAGCATCCGCCGCTACTGCAGCAACATCTGCTCCGGCAGCTGCCGAGGTTTCCGCAGATGCCAACGGTCGCGTTAAAGCTTCTCCCCTCGCCAAAAAGCTGGCGGAAGAAAAGGGGATCGATATCCGCCAGGTAACCGGTAGCGGCGACGGCGGACGGATCGTTAAAAAAGATGTTGACAGTTTTGTTCCTTCCAAAGCCGCTCCTGCTGCTGCTCCGGCGGTGGCCAGCGCTCCCGCCGCACAGGTGGCCGCGTTTGCACCTGCAGGCCAGGAAGGGCATACGGATACACCGGTTTCCCAAATGCGGAAAGCTATCGCACGCCGCCTCGGGGAAAGCAAATTCAGCGCACCACACTTCTACCTTACGATGGAGATCAATATGGATAAGGCGATCGAATCCCGTGAGGCCATCAATAAAGTTTCTCCCGTGAAGGTATCCTTCAACGATATGGTGATCAAAGCCGCTGCCATGGCCCTGCGCCTGCATCCGGACGTGAACAGCAGCTGGATGGGTGACTTCATTCGCCACAACCAGCACATCCACATCGGTTCCGCAGTGGCAGTAGATGAAGGCCTGATCGTACCGGTAGTTCGCTTTGCTGATCAGAAGAGCTTCTCCCAGATCGCAGCAGAAACGAAAGTGCTGAATGACAAAGCCAAGAACAAAAAACTGCAGCCGAATGACTACACCGGCAATACTTTCACTGTTTCCAACCTCGGCATGATGGGCATCGAACAATTCACTGCCATCATCAACCCGCCGGATTCCGCCATCCTCGCAGTAGGGGCCATCAAGGAAACCGTGGTGGCAGAGAACGGCCAGTTCAAAACCACCAATATCATGAAAGTGACCATGAGCTGCGACCACCGTACCGTAGACGGCGCTGTAGGCTCCCGCTTCCTTGTAACATTCAAAGGTTTCATGGAAAACCCGGTAACAATGCTGGTTTAATCCGGCTTTACTTTATAAGCAAAAGAGGTTGTATCCGAAACGATACAACCTCTTTTGCATTTCACCCCTTCCCCAAAACGGCAAAATTGATTAAATTTATAGCGTACCCCCAAAATGCAATTGAACATGCACATGCCGAGAAATGCGATCAGCTGGTTTGAGATCCCTGTCTCGCAGTTCAACAGGGCCAGGGAATTTTACAGCGCCATCCTCAACATCGCGATCCGCGAACTGCAGATGGAAGGCAACCGGCTGGGATTGCTGGCTTTTGACAACAACGGTGCCAGTGGTGCTATCGTGGAAGGAACCGATTACCTGCCCAGCCAGCGCGGATGCGTTATTTACCTGGATTGCGGGGATGATCTGACGGAAGTGCTGGCCAGGATACCCGCCGCCGGCGGCCGCATTGAACGCGATAAAACACCCGTTTCCCCTGATACCGACCTCGGTTACCATGCTATATTCCTCGACTCAGAAGGCAACCGCATCGGGTTGCGCTCCCGAAAGTAAGTCACTTAAATTTCAATAAGTTTTGAAAGTTCGGAAACTTTATATAGCTTTGAGGCATGAAATTGTCAGAAGCCAAAGCACAATTCATACAGGCATGGGGATTGTTAGGCGCGCAATGGGGTGTTAACCGCACTATGGCCCAGATCCACGCCCTGCTCCTCATCTCCCCTGACCCTATGAGTGCGGAAGAGATCATGGAAGGACTGGATATTTCCAGGGGCAACGCCAATATGAATGTGCGCGAGCTCATGAACTGGGGGATCGTGGAAAAAGTGCTCGTCCCCGGTGAGCGGAAAGAATTCTTCATAGCCGAGAAAGATATCTGGAAAGTAGGCACCGCCATTGCCAGGGAAAGGAAAAAACGGGAGCTCGATCCCATTCTCAAAGTATTGCTGCAGCTGAATAAAGTTGAAGGCGATCAGAAAGATAAACACGTAAAAGCTTTCAAAGAAGCCATCCAGAATATCCAGAAGTTCGCACAGCAAACGGATTCCGCCCTCAACGCATTCATCAAATCCGAAGAGAACTGGTTTTACAGCACGTTGCTGAAAGTGATCCGTTAAATCTTTTAACTCGTTACTTTCATTTTTTTTCAAATCAATATATTTCAATATTTTCTGAAAGTTCAAAATAATGATGCAATGAAAAATAAAAAGATCGTGATCGCAGGGGGAAGCGGGTTTATCGGGAAAGGACTGATGGAATATTTCGGGGATGATAACACGGTCATCGTTCTCACCCGTCAACCCAAAATGGCCCATGAAGTGTACTGGGACGGCACCACTACCGGGGAATGGGTTTCCAGCCTTGAGGGCGCCGATCTGCTCATCAATCTCGCCGGTAAAAGTGTGAATTGCCGCTATACAGAAGCGAATAAGGCCGCTATCTTCTCCAGCCGGGTGAATAGTACCCGCGTACTCGGTGAAGCTGTAAAGCAGCTTAAAACCCCGCCCGCTTTATGGATCAATGCTGCTTCCGCCACCATTTACCGTCACGCGGAAGACCGGCCTATGGATGAGTTCAGCGGCGAGATCGAAGATGATTTCTCCGTGCAGGTATGCAAACGCTGGGAAGAAGCTTTCCATGATATTGCTTTGCCACATACGCGCAAGGTGGTGCTTCGCATTGCCATTACACTGGGCAGGCAGGGCAGCGTGATGATCCCCTACCTGAACCTTGTGAAATTCGGTTTGGGTGGTGCACAAGGTAGCGGCCGTCAGTATTTCAGCTGGATACATATCACGGATGTGGCGCGGATGACGGAGTGGTTGTATGAACATCCCGAATGCAGCGGCACCTACAATTGCAGTGCTCCTGAACCTGTCACCAACAAGGCTTTCATGCGGACGCTCCGTGAGGAGACCGGTATGGTTTTCGGTCTCCGTGCTTACCCCTGGATGTTGAGAATCGGTGCGGCTTTATTGGGAACGGAAGCAGAATTATTATTGAAGAGCAGATGGGTAGTGCCTACCCGCATCACGCAGGCAGGCTTTACATTCCGTTACCCGGTGCTGCGGGAAGCCGTGCGGAATATTGTTAACGACATGCCGGGGAGGCAGTATCATTTGTTCTGATCAGGATAGATGTACAGTTTGCGGAAAGTGGCAGGCAGCGCTACCGGCAGCAGGTTGCTCCAGTCCAGTTGCATGATCACCGTTCTGCGTGGCCCTACCTGCTGCGCGCTGTGATGCGTATGAAAAACGTAATACCATTTGCCGTCTGCCGTGTGTAATACATCTCCATGTCCGGACCCGTTCTCGCCGGTATTCTTCCGGCTGATGAAAGGATTGTTCTCCGCGCGTTCCCAAGGGCCGGTCGGACTGTTACCCGTGGCAATCCCCACTGCATAATCCCTGCTTCTGAAATCATTGCAGGAATAGAAGAGGTAGTATTTCCCGTTCCGCTTTACCACTGTCGGGCCTTCCGTTACAGACCATGGCACATTGCCCGTATTCTCCCAGCCGGTACCTCTGCCAATGCATTCCTGCAGGGTACCGGGGATGATATCGGAAAGATCATTTTTCAATTGCGCGACAAAAACCCTATTCCCGCTATCCAAACGAACATGGTAGAGATAAATCTTCCCCTTGTCAAACAACACGAAGGGATCGATCTGCTTCGTCTGCCCGCTGAGCGCCCGCATCACCGTTTGCCTGAAAGGCCCGGCAGGATGGTCGCTCACGGCAATAGCGATGGATTCGTTGGCGGTATACGCCATATAATATTTCTGCCGGTACGTAAACACCTGCGGCGCCCAAAATCCTTTGTTCCCGAAGGATTCTCCTTTCTTCAGCGCAAATCCGCCACCGGTCCAGTGTACAAGATCAGTAGATGTGTACACCCTGAACCCCAGGCCCGCATTCACTCCATCCGTTCCATAAACATAATACTGCCCTTTATCCGCGAATATGGTGGGGTCCGCCAGTATCATCGGCAGCGTATCCCGCCCGGGAGCGGCTTTCAGTAAAGCGGGGAGCAGCAGTAAAAGAAGCAATCCTGTTTTTTTCATGGCAGCGGTATTGAGAGGATGCTAAAATATGGCAAGGAGAAGGTTTTCGCAAGCCGCTTGTCCTGAAATTCCCAATATCGGCAACAGCCGGCATTTCATCCCCGACCCCTCATCCTGAAATTCCTTACTTTTACAACATGAATACGCCCAAACTTACAGTTGTTATCGGCGCTTCCGACCATCCGGAACGATACAGCTTCCTGGCCGTGACCCGCCTGCGCGCAAACGGTCATCCTGTAGTCGCAATCGGCAAGAGAATGGGTATGGTGGCGGATACGCCCATCATTACCGAACATCCGGATACAGAAAACGTTGATACGGTATCGTTATATCTCAACCCTACGCTGCAGCCTGAATACTATGATTACATCCTCAGCCTGCATCCGAAACGGATCATTTTCAATCCGGGTACCGAAAATATGGAACTGGCCCAACTGGCCACGGAGAACGGCATCGAAGCCAAAGAGGCCTGCACGCTGGTATTGCTCAGCACGGGCCAGTTTTAATCCACGCGTTTTCCCCAACCCCGAAACTTAACCCACCCCTAACGACAACAGCCGTAATTTTTCGTATATTCGGTTCATACTTCATACATCCTGTTAACCCCAACGGCCAAAGACCCGACAGACAGGCATAATTCATATATCCGTTACCGTTAGTATTCATTTCTTAAAATCAGAACCCATGAAATGGAGAAGATTCAATGGCGATCTCATTCATTTGCCCATCAAGGAGGAGGTGCGGCAGGCCATTGTCCGGGAGACCGGCGTTGGCTACCGTTTAAAGGTTTGCATAGGCACCGATTCCCAGGTGAAAGGGCTTGAAACGGAGTTTGCCACCGTTATTGTGTTCCTCCGCGAAGGACACGGTGGATTCATGTTCATCCACAACGAAAAAACGCGGGACGTTTATTCCATCAAGGAAAGGATGCTGGTGGAAGTGGCGAAAAGTATTGAGATCGCATACGAACTGTGTGACCTGTTCACGGAGTATGACGTGGATATGGAAGTGCATGCGGACATCAATACCAATCCCCAGTTCAAAAGCAACCTCGCCTTACGGGAAGCCATGGGCTATATCCTCGGTATGGGCTTTGCCTTCAAAGCCAAGCCGGAAGCCTTTGCCAGCAGTAGTTGCGCGAACAAGATCGTGAACTAGGGAAGCCATCCGCATAAAAGGTAAAAACGGGCTCCCCGCCCGTTAAAGGGGATTTTTCCCCCAATAGATCTCCTTCCGTTGAAGCCTTTCCCTCATGCTATCCGCTGAAACCGCCCGTTCATCTCATCTATAAACTCCAGTATCTTATCTCTGCCTGTTTTTTTCACTGTCGAGGTCACGTAATTGGCCGGCAGGAATTCCCAGGTTTCCCGCAGTTTGTTCAGGAAAGCCTTCACATTCCGGCTCGTTTCCAGCTGCGTGTTCTTGTCTGCTTTCGTAAATACAATCTGGAAGGGGATATGCCATTCTCCCAGCTGATTGATAAAATCGATGTCGATCTTCTGGGGCGTAAGCCTGCTGTCGATCAGTACGAAAACATTCACGAGGTTGGAGCGTTTCCGCAAATAGTTCTCGATCATCTGCTCCCATCCGCGGCGCTGGCTTTGGGAGACCTTCGCAAAGCCATAACCCGGCAAATCCACGATATACCATTCCCCGTTGATGAGAAAATGGTTGATCAGTTGTGTTTTGCCGGGAGTTCCGGAGGTTTTCGCGAGCTTGTCGTGATTCGTAAGCATATTGATCAGGCTGGATTTGCCGACGTTCGAGCGGCCGATGAAGGCATACTCAGGCTTGTCGGGGTTAGGGCATTTTTGCCAGTCCACATTACTGATCAGGTATTCAGCAGATTTGATCACCATAATTTTCCATTTGCGGCCCCTCAACTAATTCTATTAACTTTGCGGCACTATGGCAAGCAAAGACGTACAGAAAGTGGTGCCTTTTGAAGGGTCAAAATTAAGCAAGAAGGAGCAGATCGCCCATATGTTCGATGATATTGCGAGTCGATATGATTTCCTCAACCACTTCATGAGTATGGGTATTGATGTGACATGGCGGAAGAAGGCGCTCAATTTGCTAAAGCCACTGAAACCCGCTACCATATTGGATGTGGCCACGGGTACAGGGGACCTTGCCATCATGGCCCAGCGCAGGCTTCATCCCGAAAAAGTGACCGGCATCGATATCTCCGAAGGCATGCTGGCCATTGGCCGGGAAAAGGTGGCCAAAGCCGGTTTAAGCGATAAAATTACCCTTCAGCAGGGCGACAGCGAAACAATAAGTTTCCCGGATGCAACGTTTGATGCCATAACGGCGGCTTTCGGGGTCAGGAACTTCGAGAACCTGGAAAAAGGGTTGTCGGAAATGTGCAGGGTGCTGAAACCGGGCGGCAAAGCGGTGATTCTGGAGTTCTCCAATCCCACGAAGACGCCCGTCAAACAGTTATATAATTTTTATTTTCGCTACATTACGCCCTGGATTGGGAAATGGATCGCACGCAATAAAGCAGCATACTGTTATCTGCCGAATTCCGTAAAAGCATTCCCCCAGAGCCAGGCCATGTGCGATATTTTACATAAAGTTGGCTTCCAGGCTGTTACATGCAAAACGCTTACTTTCGGTATATGTTCCATTTACTGCGCTACCCGCTGACGGGAGCCTTTCTGCTCCTGTTGAGTTTATCAGCAGGCGCACAACATATCAATCTTAACATGGAGGAGCATGACCGGAAACCCTATTACTTCGGTATCACCCTCGCCGCCAATCAATCGTACATGCGGTTGACCCATTCTGATATTTTCCTGCACCAGGATTCCATCCTCGTGGCGGAACCTCTGAAAACCGTCGGTTTCAATCTCGGTCTGCTTGCCAATGTCCGCATTAGCAACCGCTTCGACTTCCGGTTCAATCCACAGCTGTTGTTCGCCAACAAGAACCTCTATTTCCGGGAAAATTACCCGCCGCGGGATACGGAAAAGAAAATAGAATCCATCATGGTCAGCTTTCCCTTCCAGCTGAAATTCAAATCAGACCGTATCGGTAACATGCGCGTATATACGATTGCGGGAATGAAGCTGGATCATGACCTTGCCTCTAACAAAGCCGCCCGCCGCGCGGAAGATCTTGTGAAGATCGGGAAAACCAGCTACGGGTTTGAGCTCGGTGCAGGTTTTGAATTTTACTTCCCCAGCTTCATCTTCACGCCCGAATTCAAGATCAGCAACGGCGTGAATAATGTGCATGTAAAAGATCCGAACCTGCGTTATTCCAACGTGATCGACCAGCTCAACGCACGTATGTTCGTGTTTTCCATCCATCTGCAAGGGTAAGTTTGTTACCTTTGCGACATGCAAAATATCCTCATCAAAAATATATCCGTTGTAAACGAAGGCATTACTACCGTACAGGACGTGCTGATCCGCCAGGGCAGGATCGAAAAGATAGCGCCACAGATCAGTGCAGAAGGGAAAGAGATCAATGGGGAAGGGAAATTTCTGCTCCCCGGCGTGATTGACGATCAGGTGCATTTCCGTGAACCCGGCCTCACCCACAAAGCCACCATCCGCTCCGAAGCCCGCGCCGCCGTTGCCGGAGGCACCACCAGTTTCATGGAGATGCCCAACACTAAGCCCGAAGCAGTGACACAGGAACGGCTGGAAGCCAAATACGATATTGCTGCGCAGGGCTCCCTCGCCAACTACTCCTTTTTTATGGGCGTAGCCAACGACAACGCAGAAGAAGTGCTGAAAACCAATGCCAAAAAAGACCGGGTCTGCGGCGTGAAGATATTCATGGGCTCCTCCACCGGGAATATGCTGGTGGATAATTATCTTACCCTCGAAAAAATCTTCTCCGAAACCGAACTGCTGATCGCCACACATTGCGAAGATGAAAAGATCATCCGCGCCAATATGGAAAAATACAAACAGGAAAAAGGTGATGCCCTCTCCGCCGCCGATCATCCGCTGATCCGCAACGAAGAAGCCTGCTTTGAGTCTTCCCTCGTGGCCGTGCAGTTTGCCAAGAAGCACAATTCCCGCCTGCATATCCTGCATATTTCCACGGAAAAGGAATTACAGCTTTTCGGCAACCTGCTGCCCCTGAAAGAAAAACGCATCACCGCGGAAGTTTGTGTACACCATCTTTGGTTTACCGCTGACGACTATACGAAATACGGCAATCTTATCAAATGCAATCCCGCCATCAAGGCCCCGCATAACCGGGAAGCCCTCTGGCAGGGCCTCCTCGACGATCGCCTGGATATCATCGCCACAGACCACGCTCCCCATACCCTGGAGGAAAAACAACAACCTTACCTGCAGGCACCGTCAGGCGTGCCGCTCGTGCAGCACAGTCTGCTCATGATGCTCGAACAGGTGAAAGCCGGCCGCTTCTCCCTCGAAAAACTCGTGCAGAAGATGAGCCATGCACCGGCGGATTGTTTCCGCATCCGGGAAAGAGGATACCTGCGGGAAGGATATTTTGCAGACTGCATGATCGTGGACCTGCAACAACAGATCACCGTCAACAAACAGAACATTTACTATCACTGCGGCTGGAGCCCGTTTGAAGGCCACACCTTCCCTGCCGCCATCACACATACTTTCGTGAACGGACACCTGGCATACGAAAACGGAACGTTCAACGAAACGCAGAACGGGCAACGGCTGTTATTCCAGGCGTAACATCCTTTATGGAATTTCCCGGATGCTGCATCTACGTCAGAACACTGTAAATTCACTAAAAATTCTGCGAATGGAGCTGGACAAAACAACCTATCTCGACCTATCCATCTTTAACCGGGACGATGAATATTCGCTCTTTCATAAACTGGACTTCACCACCACCTCCGGAGGCAGGGAATATCTCCGCACACTGTTCAGCACGCCGCTGAAAGACATCGCGGCTATCCAGGCACGCCAGCAGACCCTGCAATTCCTCCAGGAACATGACGAGGCCTGGCCACCGATGATCAGCAACGGTACCATCGTGGTAGTGGAGAACTATCTCGACGCCGAGATCGAGCCGATCTCCAGCTCTGAGGGTATTCCGCTTTACATCAACGCCGTGCTTACCAAAACGATCTATGCACCTGATTTCGGGTTCATCAGATTTTCCTTCGATCAGCTGCTGAACCTGATCAACGGCTTCCGATACCTCACACAAACTTTTGATATCGCCTCCGCACCGCTCACCCTGCGCTCCATGCTCGAAAGGGCCAAAGTGTTGATCGTACACCAGGAGTTCCGGGATATCGTGGAACTGCATGAACGCGGCAAACTCAATTTTGTGCAGATATTGCGGTACGACCGGCTGATCCGGCGGAAACATAAAAAAGTGCTCTGGGAACTGACGGAACTTTACACCCGTCTGGATGCCTATCACAGCATGGCGATGGCTATGCGGCATTTCTCTCTGCAATTCCCTGTTTTCTCCGAAGAACAAAAGCCGCACATCGATATCCAACAACTCTACCACCTCATCCTCGCCGAGCCGGTAGCTTACGATATCGCCATGGATCCGCACCGTCATTTTATTTTCCTGACAGGCGCCAACATGGCCGGGAAAACCACTTTCATCAAGGCCGTGGGTATTGCCGTTTTTCTGGCGCACCTGGGGATGGGGGTTCCGGCACAGGCCATGCGGCTCACCTTCTTCCATGGCATCCTGAGCAACATCGATGTGAAGGACAACATCTTTAAAGGAGAAAGTTATTTCTACAACGAAGTACAACGCATCAAGAACACCATCATCAAGATCAGCGATCAAAAGAACTGGCTGATACTGATCGATGAAATGTTCAAGGGTACGAATGTGGAAGACGCCAAGAACTGCTCACTGGCCGTGATCAGGGGATTGCTGCAAAACCACAACTGTCTTTTTATTTTGTCCACACACCTCTACGAGATCGCGGAAGAACTGCAGGGAGAAGACCAGATCATCTTCAAATATTTTCAGTCGGAAGTGATCGACGACGATCTGCAATTCACGTATGAACTGAAAGACGGCATAGCAAAAGAAAAGATCGGCTTCCTCATCCTGAAAAAAGAAAAAGTGATTGAATTGCTGGAGAATATGAAATGATGTAACTTGATGAGCGAACCATTGTTTGTCCCATGCTCATCAAAATATTCGGAAGCGCCGTGCACGGCGTGGAAGCAATCACCATCACGATAGAGGTCAATGTAGGCCAGGGAACGAAATTCTGTCTGGTAGGCCTGCCCGATAATGCCGTCAAGGAAAGTGAATACCGGATTGAAACCGTGATCAAGAACACCGGTTTCAAAATGCCACGTCTCCGCACCGTAGTGAACATGGCGCCTGCGGATATCCGCAAGGTGGGCGCGGCTTACGATCTTCCCATTGCCATCGGCATTCTCGCCGCTTCACGGCAGATCCATTACACTCTGCCTCCCGAACAATTCGTGATCATGGGCGAACTCTCGCTGGACGGCACTCTCCGCCCCATACGCGGCGCCCTCCCCATGGCGTTACAGGCCGCAAAAGAAGGGTTCAAAGGAATGATCCTTCCCATACAGAATGCCTCAGAAGCTGCGATGGTGAATAATCTGGAAGTTTACGGCGTACGGCACATCAACGAAGTACTGGCATTCCTGACAGGTACGCCATTGCAAACCACTTCTCCCGGTTCATACGCATCACCTCATCATTTCGATATCGATCTTTCCGAAGTCAAAGGTCAGCAACCTGTTAAACGGGCTCTGGAAATTGCTGCGGCAGGCGGGCATAATATCATCCTGATCGGCCCGCCCGGAGCGGGGAAAACCATGCTCGCCCGGCGTTTGCCCACCATCCTTCCACCATTGAATGTGGAAGAAATACTGGAGACCACCAAGATACATTCCGTAGCAGGAAAACTGGGTGTGACCGGACAGCGGCCCTTTCGCGCACCACACCATACGATCAGCGATGTGGCGTTGGTAGGAGGGGGAAACCCTCCTCAGCCCGGTGAAATATCACTTGCGCATAACGGTGTGTTGTTCCTCGATGAATTTCCGGAATACAAAAGATCCGTACTGGAAGTCCTGCGGCAGCCGATGGAAGAAAGAAAAGTAACCATTTCACGCGCCCGGATAGCATTGGATTTTCCGGCAGGGTTCATGCTCATCGCTTCTATGAATCCCTGCCCCTGCGGGTACTTCAATCATCCCGAGAAGAATTGTACCTGCGCGCCGGGTGTAGTACAAAAATATCTGAACAGGGTATCAGGGCCATTGATGGATCGGATCGATCTGCATGTGGAAGTTACACCGGTGTCCCCCGCTGCCGCTGCTACGGGCGAATCCAGTCAAATGGTCCGGGAGAGGGTAATGATTGCGAGGGCCATACAAATGGCGCGCTCGGGACGCTGTAATGCACAAATGAACATCCGGGAAATGCGTGATCATTGTGCGTTGGAGGCCACATCCCGGCAATTACTGGCCTCCGCCATGAACCACCTCCACCTCTCCGCCCGCGCCTATGACCGTATCCTCAAGATCAGCCGCACGATCGCTGACTTGTCCGGCAGCGGGCATATCACTGCGGAACATCTCGCGGAGGCTATTCAGTTCAGAACGCTGGACCGGGAAGAATGGGGCCGGTTTCAATGCTGACCATTGGGCTGTTCCGTTTTCTTATAGTCCTCGCTCAGCTTCTTCTGCACTTCCGGTGGAACCGGCGCGTATTCAGCAAACACGGCTCTTACCTTTGCTTTCCCCTGTGTAACATTCCGCAGGGCCGCAAAGAGTTTGTCCAGCTCCGCCTGCGGCGTACGAGCCTTGATCACCTGGCTGGCATGTCCGGAGTCCATTCCCGTGATTACGCTGCGATGGCTTTGCAATTCGCTCATGATATCGCCCATCATCATATCCGGCGCGGTTGCTTCCAGGTCGTATACCGGCTCCAGGAGTTGTGGAGCGGCCTGATGGAATGCTTCGCGGAAAGCCATCATCCCGGCGATCTTGAAAGAGATATCGTTACTGTCTACCGGATGCATCTTGCCATCATACACGCTCACGCGCACATCTCGTACATACGATCCCGTTAGCGGTCCTTCCTGCATTTTTTCCATCACACCTTTCAGGATCGATGGCAGGAAACGGGCGTCGATGGCGCCGCCCACGATGCAATTGTTGAACACCAGCTTTCCGCCCCAGTTCAGTTCGATCTCCTCCGTTTCGCGGACGGGGAATTCTTTGGAAGGCGGCATGCCTTCGTAGTAGGGCTCGATCTTCATGAACACCTCTCCGAACTGGCCGGCACCGCCGGATTGTTTTTTATGACGATAGGACGCCATGGCCGGTTTCTGAATGGTTTCACGATAGGGGATGCGGGCGGGCAGATACTCCACCTGCATGTTGTAGATGTTCTCCAGCCGCCATTTTGTGACCGCGAGGTGGAGGTCGCCCTGCCCATGCAGGATCACCTGCTTTAGCTCCCGGTTGTATTCTATTTCCAGTGTGGGATCTTCCATATGGATCTCGTTCAACACCTCTCCCAGTTTCTCATCATCTCCTTTATTTTTCGCAATAATGGCTACGCGCACTTTCGGCGGCGGGAAATGAATGGGATCAACCTGTGCGGTAAAATTTTTCTCGTTGAGTGTATGATTGGTGAGTGTGTTTTTCAGTTTCAGCGTACAGCCGATATCGCCGGAACGCAGGCGCTCCACAGGTTGACGATTCCTGCCGTCTGCAATGAACAACTGGTTCAGGCGCTCTACCGTATTGCCTTTTTCGTTGAACAGTTCATGTCCCGTTCTCACTTCTCCACTCATCACCTTGAAAAAAGACAACTTTCCGATATGCGGTTCCAGCAGGGTTTTGAACACAAAAATACAGGTAGGCCCGGCCGGATCACAGGGAATTGTTTTCCCGTCTTCCGTTTGTTCCGCAGGCATCTCTATGGCAGACGGCGCCACATTATCAATGAACCCCATCAACCGGCCGCTTCCCATATTGTTGCGGGCGCTGAGGCAGAACACGGGGAATACCTGGTGTTTCATCATCCCGATCTTCAGACCCTGCCGCAGTTCGTCTTCATCCAGACTGCCTTTTTCAAAGAACATTTCCATAAGAGCGTCATCATTCTCCGCAGCTTTCTCCACCAGCTCATTATGCAGCCGGTCCGCCTGCGCCCGCTCCTCGTCAGGGATCGGCAGTTTTTCCGGTTTGCCGCCGCCCGCGGGGAAGCGGTACATGGTCATTTTTAACAGGTCGATGATCGCATTGAAGCTGGTCCCCTGGTTCACCGGATACTGCATCACGGTAACGGCCGGCCCGAAAAAAAATTTTGCCTGGTCCAGCACCTGGTTATAGTTGGCATTCTCATGATCCAGGTGATTGATGGCCAGGATGGTTGGCTTACTATAACGGTCCACATAATCCCATATCAGCTCAGTACCTACTTCCACCCCGTTATACGCATGCAGCAGCATTACTGCCGTATCGCAAACGCGGATGGAAGAAATGACCTCCCCCACAAAATCCTCCAGTCCCGGGGTGTCTATGATGTTGATCTTGTAATCCTTCCACTCCGTATGTAACGTTGTCGCATATACGGAGTTTCCCCGTTCATATTCTACTTCATGATAGTCGGAAACGGTATTCCGCTCTTCCACCGTTCCCCTTTTGGATATGATGCCGGCCTCGAACAACATGTCCTCGGCCAGCGTTGTTTTGCCGCTCTTGGCAGCGCCAATGAGCACGACATTTTTAAGGTGTTTTTCATCATACGTTTTCATCGGTAACCGGTTTTGGGTGGTGTGAGATACGCCGGGTCGGATGCGTATGCCTATCGGGGGAATAGTATCAATTTTTCAGGCTTATGACATGCTGGTACACTGCTTTCCGGCGCTTACTATTAAATTACGGTTTTTTTGCCGTAAATACCGTGATAAGTACAGCTAAAATTGATGTTTCAACATCTTTACAGCCCCTTTTTTCCCCTAACTTTGTTCTTATGAAAGTGTTGCTCAACTACCTCAAAAACTATAAATGGCTCATTGTGTTTGCGTTGCTGCTGGCCACCGTGAACCAGGTGTTCTCGCTGATGGACCCCTGGATCTTCGGGAAGATCGTGGATCGGTTCGCATCGCACCCGCAATCTTTCAGTAAGACCGGGGAAGCGCTGATACCCCGTTCGCAGCATGAGTACCTCTACGGGGTGGTAATGTTGCTGCTGGCATCCATTGGCGTGGCCATGATCTCCAGGATCGCGAAAGCGTTCCAGGACTATTTTGTGAACGTGATCATCCAGAAGTTCGGCGCCAAAGTGTATACGGACGGGTTGCGGCATTCCATGCGGCTGCCTTACCAGGAGTTCGAAGACCAGCGCTCCGGGGAAACACTGGCGGTATTGCAGAAAGTGCGGCTGGATTGCGAGAAGTTCATTACCCAGTTCATCAATATCCTCTTCACGACCCTGGTAGGCGTGGTATTCGTGATGATCTTCGCTTACAGTGTGCACTGGTCGCTGGTGTTCGTTTATTTCGGGGGCTGTTTGCTGCTGGGCTGGCTCATGAATGTGCTTAGTAAAAAGATCAAGTTCATCCAGAAGAGCATTGTGAAAGAAACCACTATGCTGGCAGGCGCCACCACAGAATCTCTCCGGAACATCGAGCTCGTGAAAAGCCTGGGTCTCACCCACCAGGAGATCAGGCGGTTGAATTCCAATACGATGAAGATATTGTTGCTGGAGCTGCGGAAAGTGCGCAGCGTGCGCACCATTGCGTTCGTGCAGGGTACTTTTGTGAACCTCCTGCGTTCCAGCATCCTCTTCATACTGCTATACCTGGTATATCATAAAACAGCTACGCTGGGCCAGATATTTACCCTGCAGCTTTACTCTTTCTTCCTGTTCGGCCCTCTGCAGGAATTGGGCAATATCATCCTGGCCTACCGCGAGGCGGAAGTATCGCTGGCGAACTTCCAGAAGATCATGCAAACGCCGGTGGAAGCAACCCCTGCCGATCCATTGAAACTCTCCCTGATCCGCGATCTCACTTTTGAAAATGTAGGTTTCAAACATCTGACGGCCCTGAACAAGGCACTGGAAGAAATCAGCTTCAGGGTACATGTGGGGGAAACCGTCGCCTTCGTGGGCCCGTCCGGGAGTGGTAAAACAACGCTTGTAAAACTGCTGGTAGGTCTTTATAAACCCGGCGAAGGCCGTATCCTGTACAACAACATGGACGCATCCAGTATAGATATCGAGGAATTGCGCCACCAGATCGGGTTTGTGACGCAGGATACCCAGCTCTTTTCCGGCACCATCCGAGAGAACCTGCTTTTCGTGAATCCCCGCGCCACGGAAGAAGAGCTGATGAGCGCCCTGCAACGCGCCTCCTGCTACAGCCTGCTTGCCAGAGCGGAAAAAGGGGTGGATACGGTAATCGGAGAAGGAGGGATCAAGATATCCGGCGGGGAGAAACAACGCTTGTCCATCGCGCGCGCATTACTGCGCCAGCCGCGGCTGCTGGTGTTCGATGAAGCCACCTCGGCCCTGGACTCCATCACGGAAGAGGAAATCACTCAAACCGTCAGGAACGTTACCTCCACCAAAGAACATATCACCGTCATGATCGCACACCGCCTGTCTACCATCATGCATGCAGACCGCATCTTTGTACTGGAAAAAGGCAGGATCGTGGAAACCGGTACACACCGCGAGCTCCTCGCCGAAAAAGGCCTGTACTACGCTATGTGGCGCCAGCAGATCGGCGAACGGAAAACATTGGAAACAACGCCCGCCTGATAACCGGCAGAATCGTAACTTTGCGGGATGACGAAGAAAAAACCGAACTACTTCCTCAGTCTATTGACCATGAAGTGCCCCAAATGCAGAAGGGGCCATATGTATCGTACCAAAAACCCTTTCCATTGGCGTCTTTCGAAAATATTCGATATGCACGACCACTGCCCCGTATGCGGGCAGAAATTCGAACTCGAAACCGGGTTCTGGTTCGGCACCGGTTATGTGAGCTATGTGCTCAGCGTAGCATTATCCGTATTCAACCTCATCTGGTACTGGTTGATATTCGGCATATCATGGCGGGATAATAGTATTATTTACTGGCTTGGGGTAAACGGGGTTATACTGACTGTAGCCCAGCCCTGGCTGATGCGCTTTTCGCGCACCCTTTACCTCTACTTCTTCGTTTACTACGACGAAGATACGGCGCACCTGCCGGATGCAGATCATAAGCATGGTGAACACTCCCGTCCGCATCCGGCAGGGCATTCACATTGATAAAAACTAAAGTGGATCTTATTTTATCAAGGGCCGTGAAGACGGCCCTTTTTGCTTTTCATCCAAAATCTGAGCAGTATGTCAGATCATCTTTAGTACGTTTATCTGTGTAATGTTATATTTCAATGATCAAATGAACCCTTTAAAGAGATCGCTCCCTTTGCACGTGGTTCCAACATGTAAAAAAAGGCTTCCCGAAACGTTTAGTTATAACGCCCAAATATATCCTTTCAAGACGAATTTTTCATCACCTGTTTATGTGAATGGTCGGCAGACTTGCCTTTGCTAATCAGATTTAGTTATGAGCGGCAAAACCTTTGTGGATGTTAAAAAAGTACCAGCAAAGCACACATGATAAGTTTATATTTGAAGGAAATCGATAGCTTTACTCATCCAACCAATGATTGAAGTGCATAGACTTTTACTCATACTATTGCTGCTCATCGGATGTCAGCCATCTCCCACCCCACATACCGGGAAAAATCCCGGAACCCGGCCATCCGGCACGGCATCGCCCCACCCCTTCCGGCTGATCAGCGGCAGTACCGCAGGAGACAGCGCCGTATTCGAAGCAGCGGATATCACTACTGCCATCACCAATTCCGGAGCGGGCACACAAACGATTCATATCACACGTCAGGGGAAACGCCTGATCAATTATATACGGGCGGTGGACTCCGGCCGCATAGAGATTCCTGTACCGCAACTGCTGATAGCCGGCACTGACACCTCCATCCTGCTGCAACACATCGTCTTCAAAATAAAGAATGGCAAGGCTGTACATTCGAAAGACGGCGGGGAGGACAATAAAAAAGCTCCCCATGAGATCATGGAGAGCTTCTAAGCCATTAAGCGTTATTTATTTGAAATCGATAGGTATAGCCAGTTTCACACTGAAATTCCGCCCGACGTTATATACGCCGGCTCTGCCTGTCGCTTCATTCACAGGAGCATATTTCAACCTGCTGAGGTGATTCTGGTACGCAACATCTGCAATGTTATTCACCATGAAATGCAGGGAAAATAATTTCCTGTTCTTCCTGTTCATGAAATCAGCGCCCACACCGGCATTGAAAAGCGTGTAACCGGGAGTGGCCGTTTCTGTTTCATACGCGGAGAAAACATCATTCTGCGCAAAGTTCAGATCCATCTGCACACCTGCGTATGCGTTCTGCAATGGACCTTTGCCTACCTTCTTGAACTTACCTTTCAATTCAGACAGCCAGCGGGCAGCAGGAATGCGTGGCAGGTATTTCGTAGAGTCGGTAGCGTTAGCAGCGACCCCTCTTACATAAGAAAAAGTATTCTCAAAATGCAACCAGTCGATAGGATGGGGATGAATATCCATCATGAATTCCCCACCATACAAATGTGCATTGGCCTGCTGGTATTTGAAGGCCGCAAATCCTTCCGGGTTATCCTCAGCCGGGATGGAATCCCTTCCGGCGGCATTGAACAGCTTGCGGGAGAAAATGAAGTTGTTGATATGATTGTAGAATACGTTGGCAGTAATAGATACGTGCTGCGTATTGAAGTCGATACCGGCATCCACCTGCGTGCTTATCTCCGGCTTCAGATCCTGGTTACCGTATTCATACTTGATCGTGCCTTCGTGTACGCCATTGGCGGAAAGTTCAGCGATGTTCGGTGCACGGAACCCACGCGCGGCATTCAGCTTGAGCACTACGCGATTGCTGGCTTCATAGCTAAGTCCTACGCTGCCGGATACATTGCTGAAATCCCGCTTGAACGATTCGAATTTCGTTTCACCACTGGGAGCGGGTTTACCCTGCGCATCCAGGAAGAGTGGTTTGGATTTCAGAGAACGGTTATCGAAACGCAGGCCGCCGCTGAGCGTAAGTTTGTTGAACGTTTTGCTGGTAACGGCAAATGCACCGAGGTCGAACAGATCATATGCAGGGATCAGGAAATCATCTCCTTTGTTCTGATTGGTCTGCTGCATACCATTCACTCCTACGGTGGTTTGCCATCCGTTCATTTCAGGCAGGTAATATTTCAATCCATAGTTGAATGTTTGCAGATAAAGGTAAAGGCCGGGGGTATTCGGTTCCAGCACATTTCCGTATTCCCGGCGCTGGTTCAGCTGATAACCTAATGTAAGCCCGATGCGGCCGCCGTTGTGCAGATACAGACTGTTGTCCCAAACGATCTTCTGGTGATTGATCTGTTGTTTGGGTACCGTCATACTGTAAGATGTATTATCATCGGAGGTAACGGGGGCCTTATCTGCCGTACCGTTGTTATTGACCTGTTTCAGGAAATTACCATGACTGTCCCGGTTACCTTCCACCAGTCCAAGATGCTGATTGAAAGAGGTGAAGCTCAGGTGAGAATATCCCCATTGTTTATTGATACCGATATTCGCGCCGAAGTTGGTGTTGTTGAAACGGGAATTGAATACATGACCATCGTATTTATTCTCGTAGTCATGCGCCTGCTTCCGTGTTACATATGCCCCCCAGCTGAACCCGTTGTTGTTACCGGCAATATCAGCATGATAGGCGAACAGCCCGCCATTGGTTTGATAGTTGCCTTCCAGGTTACCCTTTATTTTGCCCAACGGCAGCGGGGCAGGCGGTACAATGTTCACCACACCGGCCAGCGCATCGGAGCCGTAGATCAGGGAAGCGGGGCCTTTCAGCACTTCGATCCGGCTCACGTTATAATCATCCACTTCAATACCATGCTCATCTCCCCACTGCTGCCCTTCCTGGCGAACGCCATCGCCTACCACCACCACACGGTTATAGCCAAGCCCGCGAATAAATGGCTTTGAAATAGCGGGACCGGTGGCCAGTTGCGTAACACCGGGTATTTTAGCGATAGCATCAATAATGTTGGTAGAGATGCTCTGATCCAGGTAATCGCGACGGATAACGCTGATAGGCGTAGGTGTTTTTTTGGCCAGGGTAACCAGACTGGCTCCTGTGATCACTACTTCATTCTTTTCTATCAGTGTTTCGGAGAGTTCAAAATCCTGGTTAGTAGTGCCGGAAATAGCGACAGATGCGGTATATGCGGCATAGCCGATATAATGAACATCCACCACATATTTGCCTTTCGGCAGGTTGTTGATAACATAGTTTCCCTGGGCATCCGCCGCCGCTCCCACGCGGAGGTCAGGCAGGTATACGGTAGCGCCGGGCAAAGGAGTGTGTGTTGCCTTGTCCACTACCTTACCGGACAATGAGTTGGAATAGTCGCCATCCGCCGGATGGGCGCTTGCCTGAGCAGCGGGCAGAACGAGCAGCATAGCGCTCCAAAGCCCGAGTATAAATACACGCAGATAATGCATATCAGAATAATATAGAATCAATAAAACATTGGCCTGTTGCCAATAATCATAACACACGTGTTCGTTGTGTTCACGTTACAATAAAAGACGGTTCATACGGCTGTTGCAGGAGGCGCCCTGGGCGTGAGGTTATAACAGGCTGCCGTGGCGAGCACTGTGAGGGGAAGGGGATAAAACACCCAGCTCAATTGCTGAACGGGGGCTATATATGCAGTAACAAATATATCGTATGGTTCGATGGCTATCTGCAGGAAATCGCAGTGACGGTGTTGCGTGGAAACAATAGGCCCGTCGTGGTAATAGACGGCATCGTCGGTATCATGGTGGCCTGCAAATTCGTGTATAAATTCCCTCGGGGCCGTATTGATGGCAAATACTCCCAGGAGGATGACCGCTAGTATTTTATGCAGATACTTCCTATACACGGAACAAAGGTAGCAAAAAACGACTATTTGCAACAATGTTGCAGCACTATTAATATCCCGGGCTCTTAACGGACCTTCATCATCGTTCTCACCTGCTGCGTAACGCCGTTCTGGAGGCGGGCGTAATAAACACCATTGGGCAGCGCCTCCCCGTCAAAGGTAACGGTATAAGTACCCGCCGCATGGTCTTTATCCACGAGCGACCGGATCAGGCGGCCCATGGTATCGAACACCTGGAGCAGTGTATGTCCTCCGCGGGTTTTGTAGGTGATAACGGTTTTGGAAGAGAAGGGGTTGGGATAGTTGGTGATGAGCGTATTCTCGTTGTTGATATCCGGCAGATTGGTCACCACGCCGCAAGCCAGGCCGTTCACGAGCGGCAGGCTCTGGTAGTTGTTCAGCAGGATGGAATTAAGGTCTGCATTCTTCACACAGAACCACTGCTCTAACAGGGACGCATATACGGAACGAAAATCGTACTGCATCGGGACGTTATCTGCAACGGTCGCGTTGTCCGGCAGGGTGGGCGTATTACCCAATACCTGCTGGTTCACGTAATCTCCGAATACGATCATGGGAGCGGCAGCGCCATGGTCGGTGCCTGTGCTGCCATTGGATTTGATGCGGCGGCCGAACTCGGAGAAGGTCATCCCTACTACGCGTTGCGATTTCTTCAGTCCTTTCAGGTCGTCCACAAAGGCTTTGATGGCCGAGGATACTTTCTCCAGCAGGTCCGCATGTTCCCCGGTGGTGGTATCACCGGCATTCACCTGGCTGGCATGTGTATCAAACCCGCCCATGCTCACCATGTATACACGCGTTTTTAATCCGCCTGCCACCAGTCGCGCTACGATCTTCAATTGATCCGCGAGGTGGTTATTGGCAGGATAAGCGCCCTGGTTAGGCACCCTTGCCGCAGCGGCTTTGATGGAATCCGCGAATTTATTGGTCTGTTGCTGAATGAGCCGGATGTATTTGAGTTCCTTGCCGGCCTTGGTATTCGGCACGGGATCTTCCACGCCATCGAGCAGGTTATAGAAGCTGGTGGCGCTGGTCACGGCCATTCCCATATTCACGGCAGGCCCCTGGAAAGCGGGCGATACAATGGAACCGATCTGGATAGCCAGCGGATCCGGCATATCCGCATTGGGATAGCCCACGGGATAATTGGGATAATCGTAGTTCAGATAGCGCCCCGTCCACCCGGTAGCCAGTACCTGATTGGCATCGGAGCCGGTGAGCCAGATATCGGTGGCGCGGAAATGTGAGAAGTTGGGAGAGGGATACCCTACGCTGTGGATCAGCGCTACGTGTCCATCGTTATATAATTGCTGAATGCCCGTCATGGAAGGATGGATACCTGTTTTGGTTTGTCCCGCCAGCCGCAACACTTTCCCTTCCGGTATCGCGATATTGGTGCGGGCAGCCTGGTACTTACCGTACTGATCCAGCGGGATTACCATGTTCAGTCCGTCATTACCGCCAACCAGCTGGATCATCACCAGCACGTGATCATTATCCGTTGCAGCGCCTTCCAGTGCTGCCAGCAAGGGAGACGACCCGAAAGCCTGGATGGAAAAGCCATTGATGAACGATGGCAGGATGGCTGCGGGAGCGGTGAATTTGAGGAAATCTCTACGTTTCATCTTGGTTAGGTTTTCAGCAATGATCAGGCTAAATGATATTCAGAAAGATTCATGATGTATTTGTACAGCGGATTCAGCAGCTTCAGCACAGTGTTCTTGTTCATCGCATTGGTTGTATCTGCTTTGTAGGCATTCCAGGCGGTTGTCCAGTAGTAATCCTGTTGCTGGCCCTGTAAGAGTATCTTGTCTTTCAGGAAAGTTTTGGTGGCATCCGAAACATCCATACGGTAGAGGATGGCCAGTGAATCCCTGATCAGTGCGATGGGGTCCGAAGGATTAGGAAGGCGATCCGCAAAAGCGATGGCATCTATGCTGAGCGTTGCTCCGCCGTAGGTATACCCGGTGCTGATCATCAGATCCGTGAGCATGTTGCGTTTGGGCAGGGTATCGGTATTGATCCACAGCTCGTGGAACTGCGGCGCGAGATGATAGGCATCCCATCCGGAAACACTCGGCGGATCGCCGATATTTTGTTGCTGTGAACTGGCGGCTGCCTGTAAAGCCCTCCATTGGGCGTATGCCTTGGCATAGTCAGATGCCGGCGCGAATTGTACGCCATACTCGCGGCACAGGCCTACGGTGAAGTCCACCGGGCTTTTGATGAGGCACGACATGTTGAGGGGGTCGTAAAAATGCTCGCTTTTAAACAACGCCCGCAGCAAGGCTTTGACCTCATAGTTATTGCTCCGGAAAACGTCTGCCAGCGGAGTGATCACGTTGGCTTCCGTGGCGGCGTCTATTTCGTAATAAATGAAGAACTGGTAGAATTTACGGCAGATGAATTTTGCCACTTCCTGTTGCAGGAAAATGATATTCAGCAGATCATCCAGCTCCGTAGTACCCATATCGCCGGTTTTACCGGTGATCACTTTATTGGAGAACCAGCTGGAGAATTGCTTGTTGTTGATATCGTGCTTTGTGGGATCGAAGTAAGATTTGATGTTCACTTTATCCACTCTGTACCCCGTAAGCACGCGCGCAGCGGCACGTACGTCCAGCTCCGTGTATTGGGAATCCGGTCCTTTCCCGCAGGTGAAGAGCTCCATCAGCTCCCGGGCATAGTTCTCATCCGCAGCGGTCTTTTCATTCAGGTAACCATTGAGATATACGAGCATACCGGGATCCAGGGTCACAGCCTTGGTGAGGGCTTTGAAGTTGCCCATGGCGTTCTGGCGCAGCATCACATTATGTGCGTACATGAAACGCGCATCCTTGATGGTGTATGTTTCTGTTGCGAAATGATTATGCCAGAAAAGCACAAGTTTCTCATGCATGTTCCGTTCCTGGTTGAGCATTACACCTGTCCACCAGGCTTTATAAGAGAAGCGCCGCTTGTCGTCAAGCATATTGTCTCCTTCGGGGGCCGTTACCCACGGCGCCCCCGGGGCAACGCCGGTGGGATCCGTATAGCCGCCGGTGTTATAATTGTTCACCGGGGGAGCAGGTATGTTTACATTGGTCTGTAACAGTTCTTCCACTGCTGCATCCATCGTCATACCTTCAAAATGCCTTACATCCGCCGGAACAGCGCCAAACATGGTTCTCTTCAGCAAATGCACTACTTGCGCGGTTCCCCAGGTACCTGTATAAGGATTCAGGCCGGTATCGGTTCTGGCAACGTTCACTTTCACCGTCTTTTTGCGGGAAGGGGCTAATGCAAAAAATTCTCTACGGTCCATCTGAGATACGGTTGAGACGTTCAATAAATATGAAAATCAGGAAGAGCACGGCTACACGAAGCCATAGCCGGTTTTCCTGTAGCAAATTAGCAAAAAGTTTAATTCATTTATATTATTTTATATGAATCGAGTAAAGAAAAAGCCGCCGAAGTGAGTGACACAACGGCGGCTGAATATTGGGAGCAAGCTGATAACTAAAATATTACCTGTCACGCCAGGTTTTCAATGACGCCTGCAATACCCTGTCCGCCGCCGACACACGCGGTTACGATGCCGTACTTCTTTTTTAGCCGGTGCATGTCGTTGAGCAGCTGGATGGTGAGTTTGGCGCCCGTGCACCCAAGCGGATGCCCTAACGCGATGGCCCCTCCGTTGATATTCACGGTTTCCGGGTCCATATTCAGCTGGCGGATCACGGCCAGGGACTGGGAAGCGAAGGCTTCGTTGAGCTCGATCAGGTCGATGTTCTGCAATGTTTTACCGGCCAGCTTCAGGGCTTTAGGCACAGCGGCAACGGGACCGATGCCCATGATACGGGGATGCACTCCCGCAGCAGCGCAGGCTACGAGGCGACCGACTGGTTGAAGGTTCAGCTCCTTCACCATGGCCTCGCTCATCACCACTACAAATGCAGCGCCGTCACTGGTTTGAGAGGAGTTACCAGCGGTAACACTTCCTCCTGCGGCAAATACGGGCTTCAGTTTTCCCAATGCCTCTATGGATGTATCTGCACGCGGACCTTCGTCCGTATCCACCGTAAAGGTGCGGGTTTGCTTCCTGCCTTTTTCGTTGAGATAAACTTCTTCTACCTGGATGGGGAGGATACCCGGTTTGAAATACCCGTTCCGGATGGCTTCGAGTGCTCTCTGATGGGAGCGCAGCGAGAACTGATCCTGATCTTCCCGGCTAACGGAATACTCCTTCGCCACCGCCTCTGCGGTGAGGCCCATGCTGAGGTAATAATCAGGCGTGGTGGAGGCTACACTGTAAGCGGGCACTGTTTTCCAGCCGACGGTAGGCACGAGGCTCATGCTTTCCGTTCCGCCGGCTATGATACAGTCCGCCTGTCCGGTCCGTATCTTGGCAGTAGCGATAGCAATAGTTTCAAGGCCGGATGCGCAATACCGGTTCACGGTCATCCCCGGCACTTCGATCCCCAGCGCACGTACGGAGATCATCCGGCCGATCTGCAAGCCCTGTTCGGCTTCCGGCACGGCATTTCCAACGATCAGATCATCCACCCGGCGCGGGTCCAGCTGCGGTATTGATTGCAGCAATCCTGTGATCACGTCCACTGCGAGGTCATCGGGCCTGTAAAAGCGGAAACCTCCCTTCTTCGACTTGGTGACGGCAGTTCTGAACCCCGCCACGATATATGCTTCCTGCATGATCCATCCTTTGTTTGGTGTTGACCAAATTTAAGGAATTTGGCGCTTATTTTATCTGTATGTAAAGATTGGCGGCATTCACTCCGCCGAGGATGCCGTAACCCTTTACCACATTGGTGTACACACGGCTCAGGTCTACGAGCGCGTTACCTTTGTTGGCGGTCTGGAGCTCGAGGGTTTTGAGATATTGCCAGGAGGCGTTGGTAAGACTTGTGACTTCCAGGATGAGATGTTCGTCTTTCATATTCACGTCCTGCGTTTGCATCACGATGGTGATCTCCCGGCCATCGAACCGCTCATCGCTGACAAGCGCGGTTTCCAGGAAATTTTCGGTCGCCACATCCGTGAAGCTGTTATTGTAGGAAGGATCGAAGCGGAACAACTCCCGCCGCAGGGGCAGCTCTTTATTATCCGGAGCGGCGGCATACAGGCGGAACCGGTAAAAATCCTTTCCGGGCAGGTCTTTCAGCACAAACTTCACCCTGTTGCCTCCGGCCTGGGCAAACGCTTCTTTCAGGAGAGGTGCGCGGGGCAGGGTATCGGAGGCGGACACCGTATCCAGCCCGGCGGCGGACACCTGGATGCGGTACATCATTCCCTTCGCAGCGGGGGTTCGGGAAACGAAATACCCTCGCCCCCCGATCACCTGCCATTGCGTTTGCACCGGGATTCCGGAGGCAGTGAGGGAGACCGTGGCGTCAGGTACCTCGGGAAAGGCATTACTCCCGGGCGGTTGTGAACGGGTAACACGGATATAGACGGTACTGTCCGGCTGCACGAAACTGTTCACCACGATCTTATCACCACTATACGGAACAGTAATGTCCACCTTCTTCTCGCAGGCCGTTAGTATCAATAGCGACCCTATTATCCATCTGATCTTTCTCATATCAAAATCTTATGGCGTAAGCAATGCTGGGCAGGATAGGCAGCAGGCTGACCATCGTCAGTTCCCGCTGCTGCGCTCCGTTCCTTTTATAGTAATAGAAGAAAGGATTCTGCTGATTATACACGTTGTAAAAACTGAGGTTCAGCATATGCCTTCTTTTCCTGCGTATCACGGTGTAAGTAGCACCTATATCCAACCGGTGCGTGTTCTGCATCCGAAGCGTGTTGCGGTCCCCTACGAGGTCTACCTCCGAGGGGTCCTGGCGGCTGGGAGGCAGATGGGGAGAAACATCCACGATCTGCTCGTAGCTTGCTGTGGGCAGGGTGAGCGGCGTACCGGTAGCGAATTCCCACTGGGCAGAGAGCTCCCACCTTTTCCCAAGACGCTGCGTGAGCACGATCTCTATATCATGCCGGCGATCATACTTGTAGGGGAAAACACGGCCGTGATTCACATTGGGAAATGCCCGCTCAGACCATGCCAGCGTATAACCGATCCAGCCCCGCAGGCTGCCTTTCTTTTTCTGCAGCAACAGCTCTCCCCCATAGCTCCAGCCACGGCCAATGATCACATTGTCCTCCCAGTTACTGGTAGCGGATTGAAAGTTGCCGGATGCTTCCACATATTCGATCACGTTGTGCATGGTTTTCTTATATCCTTCGAGGGATATTTCAAATTGCTCTCCCTGGAAGGTTTTGGCCAGACCGATGGCCACCTGCGTAGAGAACATCGGCGGCACTTTGTTGGTAGCCGCTACCCAAAGATCCGTCGGCAAAAAAGTAGCACTGTTGGATAACAGGTGGATGTACTGGGTCATCTGGGTATAAGATATCTTGAAAGCCCATTTCCGCGGCAACAGGTACCGGAAGCCCAGCCTCGGCTGAACAGAAATGTACGCGGAAGACGGCACCAGGAACCCGGAAGTATGCACCCCCAGGTTAAGATGCATGGAATCCCCTATCCGCCAGTCATCTTCGATATACAGCGACAACTCTACCCCGGCGGAGGTTCTATTGTTGTACATGGTATCCGTTAACAGCTGATCGTCTGAAACATTGTTAAAGCGCGTGATCCCCGGTTGAAAAATGTGCGATATGGCCTGCATCCCGAAACGCACGGCATGCCTGGGATTGGGACGGTAATCGAAATCGATCCTGCCGCCGGCATTATGCACTTTGGAATAATACCGGCCGAACATATTGTCCTTTTCCCGGATACTGTCGAGCGCTTCGTATTTGTACCGGTAATCGGTAAGGAAATAAAACTGCGAATAGTTCAGGGTAAGATTAGAGAAAAGCCGCGGATTGAAGATGTGGTTCCAACGCAGCGAATATGCCTGGTTACCCCATCCGAGCCGGAAGTTGATCTGTTCATGATAACGTTTGGGCGTTATACCAACGCTGTCAAACTGCTTGTCCCGCGTGAGCTTCATGTTATCCTGCCCACCGTATGCGCTGAGGTAGATCCGGTCGCGGTCGGAAAAAATATGATTGACCTTGATGTTGGCATCATAAAAATACGCCCAGAGGCTGCCCTTGTCCCCAAGCTTCATCCCGTTCCGGGCGGCATCCTGCAGGAACATGTCCGCGTACGTACGGCGACCGGTAATGATGAAAGATGTTTTTCCCTTTACGATAGGGCCTTCCAGCATACCGCGGGAGGCCAGCAGTCCCACGGATATTTCCCCATGGTAATTGTACATATCCCCGTCTTTCATCGAAATATCCACCACAGACGACAGCCTCCCTCCGTAACGGGCCGGGAATGCGCCTTTGTAGAGATCTACATTTTTGATGATATCCGGATTGAAAACGGAGAAGATGCCGAAAAGATGCGAGGAATTATATACCGGTGTGCCATCCAGCAGAATCAGGTTTTGATCCGGGCTTCCGCCCCGCACATGGATATTGCTGGACCCTTCTGTTCCACCGCTTACACCGGGCATGGCCTGTATCGTGCGCAACACATCTTCCTCGCCGAGCATGCGGGGCATGGCTTTCACCTGGCTCACCGCCAGGTTTACTTTACTCATCTGGGTTTGCTCCTGGAGCTTCGGCAGATTCTCCGTGATCTCCACTTCCTGCAGGGTGTTGGAAGGATTTAGTTTGAAATGTACCTGCCTGTTCTCTTTGTCTTTCAGCGTGGCGGGCGTGGAGAGGTAGCCGGTGTAGGAAACGAGCAGACTGATACTGTCGCGGGGAACGGTCAGACTGTAGAATCCGTACTGATTGGTGACCGTACCGATGCGCTGCTGCGGTGAATAGACCGTTGCGCCGATCAGTTTTTCGCCGGAGCGGGCATCTTCCACAAAACCACTGATGGTGCGGGTATTGCTTTGTTTGACAGTCAGCACCAGCTGGTCCCCGATGCGTTTATACTGGATGCCGTTCTCCGAGAACAGTATCTCCATCACCCGGCGCAAAGACATCTCCTTCGCGTCTATGGTGACGCGCTGATTCATTTTCACCACATCGCGACTATAAGAAAAATGAATACCGTAGGCTTTTTCAATTTTTTCGCAGGCAGTAAAAAGGGGTTGGTCTTTTAACGATAAGGTGATCCTGGTGCGCCAATTCCACGCCAAAACCTGCAGAGGGATGCATATCAACAGCAATCCCGGCAGGAGTTTCCTGGCCAACGACATGCTATAAGGTTTTAATACAATCAGGTCAATGAATAGTGTAGCGTTGCGGCCCGGCGGCAGAAGTTTCCGTATTGGTCATAAAAGCGATGGAAGCCAGAACATTATCAATGGTCTCATTCTCAAAATTGGCTGTCACTGCTTTTTGTAACACGATAGAATCTGTCACTTCCACTTTCACACCGTACACGGCTTCAACGGTTTGCAATACTTTTTGCAGGGGTACATTATTAAACACCAGTTGCCTGCGGGTAATATCTTTCACATAATCCGCTACCACAAAAGGCTGCTGGTGCCCGCTATGCAACAACATCCCCTGGGAAAGTACCACACTGTCGCCCTGCCGCAGATCGGTGACCATTATTTTTCCGCTGGTCACATGCACGGTAAGGCTGCTATCTTCCGGATGATAATCTACGAGGAAACGGGTTCCCAATACCTTTACCTCCGTATGTCCCATCACAATCACAAAAGGATGTTCCGCATTTTGTGCAATATCGAATACTGCTTTACCGGAGAAATGCACGGTGCGTCCTGATCTGTCAAAACCCTTCAGCAGCTTCAGCTGTGCATTTCCTTCCATCGCCACATGGCTGCCGTCCGGGAGTTTTGCCTGCTGGGCGCCGGCGAAAGTTTGTTCCTGCGGTGACGCCTGCCACAGGGTAAACCATAAAGTGACTCCAAGCGCAAGCACCAGCACGGCGGCGATCTTCATCCAGAGATACCGTTGCCGGAACGGAGGCTGAATCTGCATTTTGAGACGCTGCCAGCTGGATTCGGTATCCAGCCCGGGATATGCCACCTCTGGCAGCGGCACTTCCAGCATTTTGCGGATGGCCGAGAGGGTTTCCTCGTTGGCGGGGTGTTGTTGCCTCCAGGAGTCCACCCACTGCCGCTCCACCGTATCCGCTTCATTCAGCAGATACTTGCAGAGCAGGGAATATAACGCCTCATCAGGTTGCAAAATGCTCATGAACAGTTGTAAAGTTATCAGTTTCAACAAGAGGACGCGTGCGATGTTTCCGTCCCCCTATCCTACAAAAACAAATTCAGGTACTCCCTCAGCTCTTCATGGAGTATCCGAAGTGCTTTCCCCATTTGATTCTCAACGGTTTTGACCGAAATATTCATCACGCTGGCGATCTCTGCGTATTTCAATTGCTGCCTGCGGCTGAGGATAAACACCTCCCGGCAGCGTTCCGGCAGCTTTTCCAGGGCCTGGTGCAATTTGGCCTCCAGTTCCCGGGCCTGCATGGACATATGTACTTCCTCGTCCTGCATCCTGCCAAACGAATTTTCCTTTTCCGATCTTACCTGCTGCTTGCGCCACTGGCTGATGGCCGTATTCCGGATAGCCGTAAAAAGATAAGACCTTTCCGATCCCGTGATCACAATATGCGCCCGTTTCTCCCAAAGCTGTGAGAAAACAAGCTGCACCACTTCTTCCGCTTCATACGGATCACCCGTATAATGAATGGCGAATGCAAGGCAGTGGGCATGATGCTCTTTAAATATCCTTTCGAAGGAGCGGAGTTCCAACATGATGTAACGGGGGCAAAATTAGCTTTTTTATATCTTTGCCCCACATGTACGGATTTATCAAGAAAATACTTTTTGGCTTTCCTCCTGAAAGCATTCATCATGGCGTCATGCGTGGACTAAAGATCGTGAACGCCCTCCCCTTTGGGAAGAACATGCTCGATGCATTTTGCCAGCCCAGGAATAACGGACTGGAGCGCAAGTTATGGGGACTCACTTTCCGTAACCCGGTGGGGCTCGCCGCCGGCTTTGACAAAGACGCCAAATACCTTGATGAACTGGCCCATCTCGGCTTCGGGTTCGTGGAGATCGGTACTGTTACGCCGCTCCCGCAGCCGGGCAATGATCAACCCCGCCTTTTCAGGCTTCCGGAAGATCAGGCGCTTATCAACCGCATGGGGTTCAATAACGAAGGCGCCCGTGCCGCTGCGAAGCGATTGCAGAAACGGCCCAACAATATCATCATTGGCGGGAACATCGGGAAGAACAAGCTCACGCCTAACGAAGATGCCGTGAGCGATTATGAGAAATGTTTTCATACCCTCTTTGACGGGGTGGATTATTTCGTTGTGAACGTGAGTTCTCCCAATACCCCCAATCTGCGGGCCCTGCAGGAAAAAGAGCCGTTAAAGCAATTGCTGCATCATTTGCAGACACTGAACGCACAAAAGAGCCGACCCAAACCCATCCTGCTGAAAATAGCACCGGACCTGACGGATGAACAACTGGATGATATCGTGGAGATCGTACAGGAAACGGGACTGGCGGGGATCGTAGCAACGAATACCACCATCAGCCGGAACGGATTGCAGACCAGCCAGGAAACACTGGAGCAAATAGGCGCGGGCGGTTTGAGCGGGCTTCCGGTGAAACAACGCGCCACTGAAGTGATCCGATACATCCATCAGCGCTCCGGCGGCAAGATACCCATCATTGCCGTAGGCGGCATCTTCACGGCGGCAGACGCACAGGAAAAACTGGATGCCGGTGCATCGCTCGTACAGGTGTATACCGGATTCATTTATGAAGGCCCGGCCATTGTGAAAAAGATCTGTGCAGGACTGTCTTCTTCTTCCAAATAGCCAGCACCTTATATGCAAGACTTACTGACCCTTGACGCTCTCATCAGCCTGCTTACCCTTACCATCATGGAAGTGGTGCTGGGTATCGACAACGTTATTTTCGTGTCCATTGTCATGAACCGGCTGCCGGAGCACAAGCGGCTGCAGGCACGACGCATCTGGATGTTCACCGGTATAGCCGTTCGCGTTATATTGCTGTTGTGCATCGGTTATATCGTGCGGGCGGTGCATCCGTTATTCACGGTGTTCGGGAAGGGGTTTAGCCTGAGGGATTTGATCATGCTGGCAGGCGGGTTATTTCTCCTGATCAAAACTACGCTGGAAATACATCACAAACTGGAAGGCGAAGAAGAAACCACTCCCCAAACCGCCGGCAAGGGCGGCGCTACGCTGCTGAATGTAGTCGGGCAGATCATCCTTATCGATATGGTGTTCTCATTCGACAGTATCATCACTGCCGTGGGCCTTGCAAAACATGTGGAGATCATGATCGTTGCCGTGATCATCGCCATGTTCGTGATGTTCATGTTCGCACCGGCCATCAGCAATTTCATTCATAAACATCCTACACTTAAAATGCTGGCCCTGTCATTCCTGATTATGGTCGGCGGTATATTGATCATCGAAGGATGGGACGCAGAGGCCGCGCACAGCCTGCATCTGAAGAACTACGTGTATTTCGCGATGGTATTTTCTTTCGGTGTGGAGCTGCTGAACATGCGCATGCGGAAGAAGTCAGCCCCCGTTGAGCTGAGGGAACCGCAACTCAAAAAGCAGCAGGACTCACCTGTTGACGGCAGCCATTAGAGTACAGGCCACCACTCCCGCTGTTTCCGTTCGCAGGCGCGTATTTCCCAATGATATGGGTTTAAATCCGTTTTGCAGCCCCAATGCAACCTCTTCCGGCGTGAAATCCCCTTCCGGTCCTACCAGCAGGAGTGTGTCAACAGCCGGCTGCATCGCATCCAGGAGATGGGATTTGTTTTCCGGCAGGCAATGTGCGATGAAACGCTGTCCTGCATGCCAGCTCACCAGTTTCTCGAACGGTTCCGGTTCTGTCAGCCGCGGCAGATACCATTGCCGGGATTGCAGCATGGCAGATACCAGTATATTTTCCAGTCGCTCCATCTTCAGTTTTTCTTTTTCAGTCCGATGGGTGACCAGCGGGATGATCTCCTGTATACCGATCTCCACGGCCTTTTCCAGGAACCATTCCATCCGGGGCGCATGCTTTGTAAAGGCAATGGCTATACGAAGTTGTGGAGCGGGCGTGGGGGTGAGGGCATATGTTTGTATCTGCACTACGCACTTCTTCCGGTGATCGTCCGTGATACGGGCTTCATAGCGATACCCTCTGCCATCCGCCAGCAGCACCGCATCGCCTTTTTCCTTGCGTAATACCTGGATGCAATATTTGGATGTGGGTTCATCCATTGTATAAAAGCCATCTCCGGGCTGAAGGTCTTTTGCGTAGAATACCGGTAACTCCATCCCGTAAAATTACTGCATTTCACCTTGTTGTTCCAAACGGCGGGTGATGGCCTGGAAGCGGAAGAAGAGCAGGATGGAGGCTCCCAACAGGCCTAGCAACAGGCCCCACCAGATCCCCTCAACCCCAAACCCCAACCGGTTCCCCAGCAGGTACCCGACCGGCAACCCCAATCCCCAGTAAGCCAGCATGGTGATAAGCGTGGGAACTTTCACATCTCCCAGTCCACGCAAAATCCCCAGCCCTACCACCTGTGTGCCGTCAAAAAGCTGGAAGAATGCGGCGATCAGTAACAGGCCGGATGCAATATGGATCACTGCAGGATCATTGATATAGAAAGCCGGTAACAGCCTGTTCCCAAACAGGAACAGGAGCGCAGCCCCGCCCATCAGCACCAGCACCATGTGATAGCTGGCGATGGCAGAACGGCGCAGGTCTGTGAAATTCCCTTTCCCGAAATTATTGCCGCTTCTGATCCCTGCCGCTGCAGAAATTCCGCTGGCCATCATATAGGTCATGGCCGCCAGGCTGATCGCGATCTGATGCGCCGCCAGTTCCGCCGCACCGATCCATCCTACCATAATGGCAGCGCCACTGAAAGCGCTCACTTCAAAGATGTATTGCAAGGCCACAGGCGTGCCCAATCCCGCGATCTTTTTGAGCGTGGCCGCCTGTATCGCTTTCAGGTTGAACTCCCGTAAATACGCTTTAAAACGTGGGGAACGCAGCACATATATGGTCATGGTGATCCCCATCAACAGGCGGTCTGTGAACGTGGCAATACCTACACCGGCCACGCCCATGCGCGGTAACCCGAATAGTCCGTATACCAGCGTAATACCAAGAAGCACGTTGAGAATATTACCGATGATACTGATGTTCATCGCCTGGCGCGTAAACCCCAGGCCCTCCGCGAACTGTTTGAACGTCAGGAACAACATCAGCGGGATAAAGGAGAAAGCAAGGTAGCGCAGGAATATTTTCGCCTGCGCCGCCACATCCGCACTCTGGCCGAGATGCGTGAGATAATGCCCTACCAGCAGAATGCCGCCAAACAGCAAAATGCCCGTGAGCATGTTGATCACGAAGCTATGCGCCAGCAGATGCCCGCATCGGGCGCGGTTACCACGACCATTCTCCTGCGCGATGAGCGGAGTGAGGCCGTAAGACATGCCGATACCCGTTACCATGAAAATGGTGAATATGCTGTTACCAAGGGAAACCGCTGCCAGCGGCACTTTGCCGGTATGTCCGATAATGATACTGTCGCTCAGCGCCACCAGCGTATGCCCCAACTGGGAGATCACCACCGGATAGGCCAGATGAAAATTATCTTTGTAATGTGATCTATACCGATCGTATATCTTTCTCATAGCTCGTATTCCTCCAAAATCCTGCAAAAATACCAAATGCGCTGCTGTCGCCTTTGTAGAGAATGACAACCGGCATTCGTCATTGATAACAAGAAATTAAAAAGCCGGCATTCAGGTGTGACGCCGGCTTTCCAGTGATGTACAATAAGCTATATCTTAAAACGGCGCATCTCCGAATGCGTCATCATCAAAATCCATGTCATTCATCTTGGAACCTTTCTGGATGAAGATCTTCGCCTCATCATGATCGCCGCCCGTGCCGCGGCCTTTCATGCCTGCAAACGGACTGCTGGATGTTTGCGGAGGCCCGTCCACATACCCGTCATCTTCAAACCGCTGGAATTCCAGTACGGCGCGGAGTTTCACGGTATCGAGCTGACCGTTACGGTGCTTCGCGATACGCACGTGGGTTTCTCCTTTGTTGGATTCTCCCATTTCGTTGGTGGTGATCTCGTAGTATTCAGGACGATAGATGAACATTACCATGTCCGCATCCTGCTCGATAGCGCCGGATTCGCGCAAGTCGCTCAACTGCGGCATCTTATTCCCGTCTTTACGTTTTTCCACATCACGACTTAACTGGGAAAGCGCGATCACCGGTACGTGCAGCTCTTTGGCAAGTCCTTTCAGGTCGCGGGAGATCTTACTGATCTCCTGTTCACGGTTGGTATTGCGGCCATCGTTAGCGCCGCTCATTAATTGCAGATAGTCGATGATGATGATGCCCACGCCGTGGTTATGTACCAGCCTGCGGCATTTGGCGCGCAGCTCAAAGATGTTAAGACCGGGCGTATCGTCAATGAAGATGGGCGCCTTGGCGAGCCTTTCGATACCATGCGTCATCAGCTTGCGCATTTCATGCTCTTCGAGTTTCCCCCGGGTGATCTTTTCCAGTTTGATTTCCGATTCGGCAGACAGGATACGTTGTACGATCTGTCCGCTGGACATTTCCAGCGAGAACACCGCAGCACCTTTCGGGAACTTCGGGTGCAGGGCCGCGTTCCGTGCGAGGTTGAGCGCGAACGCGGTTTTACCCACGGATGGACGTGCTGCAAGGATAATCAGGTCAGAAGGCTGCCAGCCGTATGTGATCTTGTCCAGCGTCGGGAAGCCGGAAGGTACACCGGTGATATCGTCGCCTTTGTTGCGCAGGTCTTCGATCCGTTTGATCGTATTCACCAGCACACGGTCGATGGAATCGTAATTTTTACGAAGATGATTATTGGTGACTTCAAAGAGTTTGGATTCCGCCTGATCCAGCAGATCAAATACATCAGCCGTATCTTCATACGCTTCGCTGATGATCTCGCCGGAGATGCGGATCAGTTCCCGCTGGATGAACTTCTGCAGCACGATGCGCGCGTGGGCTTCGATGTTGGCGGAGGATACCACCATATTGGTCAGCCTCGTCACATAGAAAGGT
Organism: Chitinophaga niabensis; assembly: GCA_017849435.1. Taxonomy (GTDB): domain Bacteria; phylum Bacteroidota; class Bacteroidia; order Chitinophagales; family Chitinophagaceae; genus Chitinophaga; species Chitinophaga niabensis_A. The sequence goes on along the minus strand of JAFIGY010000009.1, from coordinate 388,610 downwards.
CCGCCTACCATTTCCAGCTCGGCAGAAGATTTCAGCTCTTCCACTACTGTCAGAATGTCCACCGGCATGGATTTCGCGGCCAGCCGCTGCATAGACGCAAAGATGCGCTGATGCGCCTCCACGTAGAAACATTCGGGTTTCAGGATCTCTACGACCGTATCGAACGCCCCTTTTTCCAGCATGAGTGCGCCCAGCACAGCTTCTTCCAGCTCCTTAGCCTGGGGTGGCACTTTTCCATACACCATGGTAGAGATATCTATACCCGGCTTCCGTCGTGTATTACGGTCTTTCTTAAGATTGAGATCCATTTATTAAAATAACATTAATAAGGTTAAGAAAAATGGTAACTGATTCGGCTGTTTTTGGCATTTACAACAGGTTTTAGGAAATGGGAGGTATGGAATGTTCCATAAACAGGCCCGCACAGTATCCGAACACATTCTTCCATCTTTAAGAAATTGTAAATTTTTTTTAGCCGGGAAAACTAAGGTAACGGCATTTTTTCATTAAAACCTTTTTCTTCCAAAACTATATTTTTCCGTGTTCCCCGCACAGGTTATGCCACAGCCTAACCCGGGTTATCCACCGTTTTTCATATGATTATCCACCAAAAACGACGAAAATCCCAAACAAAGGTCCGATTATTCACATTTTTTGTGCAAAAAGATTTTCCACATTTTCCTTGCGTAAAATTCCCCCGATCCGTACGGCAGAAGTTGTTAACTTTACGCGGCATGATCCGTGACTACACGAAGCTTGCCTTTTTTCATAAACTATTGATCCTTAAAAAATTAAGCACGGCCCAATGAGGCTTTGCGCGTACATCCGATGACAATTTCGTATAACTGGTTATGTGATTATTTGCCGGTGAAACCCACACCGGAGGAACTTTCAGTCATCCTCACGGCCGTAGGCCTGGAAGTGGAGAGCCTGGAGCGGTTCGAGAGCGTGAAAGGCAGCCTGGAAGGGCTGGTGATCGGCGAAGTACTGAGCGTAGAAAAACACCCGAATGCAGATAAACTGAGCCTTACCCGCGTTAACGTTGGCAACGGCGAGCCATTGCACATCGTATGCGGAGCGCCGAACGTAGCGGCCGGACAGAAAGTAGTGGTAGCCCCCATCGGCGCCACCATCTATCCTGCTTCCGGCGAACCGCTGACGATGAAGAAAGCAAAGATCCGCGGAGAAGAAAGTCAGGGTATGATCTGTGCTGAAGACGAGATTGGTCTTGGTACCAGCCATGCCGGCATCATGGTGCTCGACTCTTCCCTGCAGCCCGGCCTTCCCGCCCGGGAATGGTTCAAACCTGTGCAGGACTGGATATTCGAGATCGGGCTCACCCCCAATCATATGGATGCGATGAGCCACATGGGCGTGGCACGGGACGTTTGCGCTTACCTCAATAACCGGGAAGGCACGCAGATCTATCATGTGCGCAAGCCCGGCATTAACACCACCGCCCACGCGAAACAGCCTTTACAGACAGGCGTGGAAGTGAGGAATACGGAGGCCTGTCCACGTTACTGCGGCCAAACCATCACCGGCGTGAAAGTTGGTCCCTCCCCCGCCTGGATGCAGCATCGCCTCTCCGCCATCGGGGTACGGCCCATTAATAATATTGTAGACATCACTAATTATGTATTGCATGAAACCGGCCAGCCGTTGCATGCTTTTGATGCCAACGAGATTAAAGGCGGAAAAGTAATAATACAGAACCTTCCCACCGGCACCTCCTTCCTCACCCTCGATGGCAGGGAACGCAAGCTGGATGCAGAAGACCTGATGATCTGCGACGGAGAAGGGAATGGCCTTTGCATCGCCGGCGTGTTCGGTGGTATCGGCTCCGGCGTAAAAGACAGCACCGTCAACATCTTCCTGGAAAGCGCCAGCTTCAATGCTACGAGCGTACGCAGAACCTCCCTCCGGCACGGGCTCCGCACGGATGCGGCAGTACGTTTCGAGAAAGGCGTGGATATCAGCCTCGCTCCCTTCGCCCTGGAACGCGCCATCGCCCTCATCGGGGAACTTGCCCACGGGGAACCGGCCTCCGGCGTTACCGATGCATATCCCTCACCTGCAGCAGCACACCAGATCGATGTCACTTATGAATACATCAACCGCCTCAGCGGCCACAAATATGCACCCGGGAAAGTGAAGAACATCCTCTGCAGCCTTGGCTTCACCATCACTGCCGAACAGGATGACCATCTTCGTATAGCCGTTCCGCCGCATAAAACCGACATCCGGATACCGGCGGACATTGTGGAAGAGGTCATGCGGATAGACGGGCTGGATAACATCCCCATCCCTTCATTCATTAACATCGCCCCCTCCACACAAAGCCTGCCCGACAAGGAAAAGGCGAAGGAAAAGATCGCCGAATACCTCGCCGGCAACGGGTTTTCCGAAATATTCACCAATTCCATCACCAACAGTCAATATTACCAGCACCTCGATGCGGACACCCTGGTGAAGATGATCAACAGCCTCAGCGCGGAACTGGACGTGATGCGGCCCTCCATGCTCGAATCCGGACTGGAGCGCATCGCCTACAACCTCAACCGCCGGAACGACGATCTTCTTTTCTTCGAGTTCGGCAAAACCTACCAGCGGGAAGCCGCCGGGCAGTATCCCGAAACCGAGCACCTGGGACTTTACCTCACCGGACAAAAGCTGGCCGAGAACTGGATGCACAAAGCCCAACCCGTAGACTTCTATTATCTGAAGGGCTTCGTGCAGAACATCCTGCAATTGCTGGCATTGCCCGCCCCACGGATGACCGCCGCCACTGTGCATGGTTTGCAGCCCGCTTTCGAGATCAGCGTGAATGGTAAAACCGTCGCCGTTCTGGGCGGGGTGAGCAGTGCGAAACTGAAGGTGTTTGACCTCAAACAGCCGGTATGGTATGCTGATTTTAACTGGAGCCTTATCCTGCAACAGTTGCAGGTGAAGGATACTTTCTTTGAAGAGATCCCGAAATTCCCTGCCGTGCGCCGGGACCTGGCGCTGGTACTGGATAAACAGGTTAACTTTGCGGCAGTGGAAGCAGCCGCCCGTTCCGTAAAAACATCGTTACTGCAACATATCAACCTGTTCGACGTTTTTGAAAGCGAAAAACTCGGCGCTGGAAAGAAATCATACGCAGTGAGTTTTACCTTCCAGGATAAACAAAAGACACTGACGGACCAGGAGACGGACGCGCTGATGAACAAACTCGTGAAAGCTTTCGAAACGCAGTTACAGGCCGAGATCCGGAAATAATGGAAATCGAACAGTACATACAACGCATTGAAGACAAGCTTCAGCTGCTGCTGAAGAAGTTGCAACAGTCGCAGGCGGACAATTCCGTGCTGCGGGAGCAGCTTTTTCAGCGGCAGGCTGAACTGCGGCAGCAACAGGATACCATTGCCTCCCTCGATGAGAAGCTCAAACTCGCAAAGATCGCCACAGTGACGCAGGGAACCGGATTGCCCGAAGAAGAGGACGCATTCCGGAAAGAAGTGCGGGGAAAGATCAACGATTATATTAAGGAGATTGATCGTTGTATTGCGTTGTTAAATTCCTAGATCAGCTTACTGGGGTAGGCTTTCTGTACTCCAAGGACTTTTACAACTTTCATCAGCGGGTGCCGGACATTAATGACGTAAATGCGTTCATCCGGGTAAACCACTGAAGGATAGGATATCAAAAGCGTCCCCGTCAACTTTAATGCCTCCGATCCGAAAGCCATGGCAGACACAGGTCGTGGCCAGGTTCTCCAGTCCGATGGCAGATCTACTTCAAAGAACTCCTTCAAACTTCTGTCCGGCACTTCGAATACAGTAAATACCAGATCAAGCTCCGAAATAGCAGGATCAAAGGGATTGTCTCCATAAGCATACTCCACCAACGTCTGCGACTTACTCAAACAGCCATAAATACACATATCCCCGGCATCATGCCATCTGCCTGATACGAAGCTGGATCCGCCACCAGCAAAGCTCCCGCTACGTTCCACGGTACTAATGTGATATAAAATCATGTCAATTGATTTCCTGTTTAAAAAATACCCGATTCCTTCCTGTGCAATTCATTCTTCACTTCCTGCATCCCTACCTGCGTATCCAGTAAGGAGACAGGAGCCACATCCCCCAAGGCCCTGTTGGTACTTTTTATCCAGTGATGGAATAGCCCTCTACTTTTAAACAGGCGATACCCATAGCTGTATAATTCCGCAAGCGCCATAATCCTGTCGCTAACACTCTGATTAAAGACCTCTTCTCCCTTTTTAAGGTAGAGTGTCCTGTCCGTGACCCCCAATATTTTACTGAGCATTGAATACTCCAGGTCAAATATCTCCTTGAGGGAAGCCAGTTGGTCTTTGGAAATGCCCTTCTTTACAATTTCAATCTTTTTTGTAAATGAAATTTTTTTCATTTTAAGTACGGATTCGTAAGAAAGAAAGAGGCCTTCTACTAAAGGATTTTGGGAGTTTCTTTGTTTTTTGCCACCATTTTCCTGACTGCTAGCAGATACCATGAGCAAATATAGTTTAATTTGGAATAAACAATTCAGATAAAAAAACAATTTTTTTCGTTTGCGCCACTGTTTGATTTCACATGAATGAGTGATTATCAATATGATAGAAATAGAATCAAAAATGCACAATTACGTAAACTAAAGTAAATCAATTTACTAAAATTTCATCCTGCTTTATCGAATATTTTCGTTTTTTCTCTTGCAAAAATTCCCTATGCATGAGCCCGCTTTCATTACATTTGCACCAACACCAATACAGCATTATATATGGAGCCGCTCATACCCGTTAATATTGTAGTTGCCGACCGCACCTACCGGATCAAGATCCGGGCGGAAGAAGAAGAGGACGTACGCCGCGTGATGAAGGAAGTGAATGAAAAGATTATAGAATTCAAAGCGGCTTACGCCGGAAAGGATATACAGGATTACATTGCCATGGCCCTAATCATGTACGCCACCCACCCTGCCACCAGCGGCGGCAAGGCACAGGCGGGTGTGGCGCCCTTTCTCCTGGAGAAGTTGCAACATCTTGACAATCTGCTCGATGAGCATCTCAAATAAGGATCAACCCATATTAAAATCCCTAAATAATTCATTCTCACAAGGTATCCGTGCTTTCCTCCCTTTTTTTTGTTATTTTCGCGGGTCAGTTCCCGCTCGTTCGCCAAAAATGAGCAGGGAATATTTTTATTAATATTTTTTAAATCCAGATATATGACTGAACCTTTAATGATTGTTGTGGCCGGAGTTGTTGCACTGGCATTAGGTATACTACTCGGAAAACTTATCTTTTCTAAAAATACGCAGATAAAGATCCAGGAGGCGGAAGAACAAGCCAAACGGATCATCACGGAAGGGCAGTTATCTGCCGAGAACCTCAAAAAGGACAAACTGCTGGAAGCAAAGGAGAAATATCTCCAGATGAAGTCCGAGCACGAGAAAGAAGTAATGCAGCGCAACCAGAAGCTCGCAGAGTCCGAGAACCGCATCAAACAAAAAGAGCAAAGCCTCAATCAGAAGAACGAGCAATTACAGAAACAGGTCACGGAGAACGAAGCGATCAAGGAGAACCTGGCCCGCCAGATAGAACTGGTGAACATCAAGCGTTCCGAGCTGGAAAAGCACCAGGAAGAGCATATCCGCCGTCTTGAAAAAGTAGCGGCGCTCACTGCAGAAGAAGCGCGTCACCAGCTGATCGAAAGCCTGAAGGAGGAAGCCCGCACACAGGCCCTCAGCCACATCCAGGAAATTGTGGAAGATGCCAAGCTGAAAGCCAATAAAGAAGCCAAGAAGATCATCATACAATCCATCCAGCGTACTGCTGCCGAGCAGACCATCGAGAACGCCATTACGGTGTTCAACCTGGAAAGCGATGAGATCAAGGGCCAGATCATCGGTCGTGAAGGCCGTAACATCCGTGCCATTGAAGCGGCTACAGGCGTAGACCTGATCGTTGACGATACCCCGGAAGCGATCGTACTTTCTTCTTTCGACCCCCTGCGCCGCGAGATCGCTCGTTTGAGCCTTCAGCGCCTTGTACAGGACGGCCGTATCCACCCTGCCCGCATCGAGGAAGTAGTGGAAAAAACCAAACGTCAGCTGGAAGAACAGGTAATGGAGATCGGGGAACGTACGGTGATCGAACTGGGCATCCACGGCCTGCACAAAGAGCTGGTAAGGATGGTAGGCAAGATGCGTTTCCGCTCTTCTTACGGCCAGAACCTGCTGATGCACTCCAAAGAAACCGCGAACCTTTGCGCCGTGATGGCAGCCGAGCTGGGACTGAACCCCAAACTCGCCAAACGCGCAGGTCTGCTGCATGACATCGGTAAGGTACCGGATGAGGAATCTGAACTGAGCCACGCACTGCTGGGCGCCAAACTCGCAGAGAAATACGGCGAACATCCTGCTATCGTGAACGCCATTGGCGCACACCACGATGAAATGGAAATGGCTTATGTGATCTCTCCCATCGTACAGGCTTGTGATGCCATCAGTGGCGCACGCCCGGGCGCACGCCGCGAGATCATGCAGAGCTATCTGCAAAGGATCAAAGACCTGGAAAACCTTGCCATGGCTTACGAAGGTGTGGAAAAAGCCTACGCTATCCAGGCAGGCCGCGAACTGCGCGTGATTGTGGAAAGCGACAAGGTATCCGATAACGACGCAGACCGCCTGAGCTTCGAGATCGCCAACAAGATCCAAACGGAAATGCAATATCCCGGCCAGATCAAGGTAACGGTAATACGTGAACGCAGAGCCGTGAACGTAGCCAGATAAACGTTTTCCGAAACATACTGCAACGCCGCAACAGTAAGCCTGTTGCGGCGTTTTCATTTCCCACCTTAGTGTTATGGTCTTCTGTCCAAAATTCCTTTATCTTAATTGAAACAAATATCTAAACCCTTTTTTTAACCCTTTTTATTCTCTCACCAAAATCTCAATCATGAAAAGAAAACTCTTCTTTCTCGGATGCAGCCTTTTTATTGGCGCATGCATCGCAGTGGCGGTGAAGGCCGCACAAGGTCCGGATGATTACCAATGCTGCCTTCTGGTACCCAGTTTCTGCAAATACGTGCCCGATGGCGGCGGTATTTATGAATGGGGCCCCCAACAGCGGATCTGTCCCGTTAACTGACCTGTACCTTCATCCGGTAGCCGGCCCGCGTGCCGGCTACCTCATCCAGCCCCGCTATGAAAAAAGCCTTTATTGCAATTGCCCTGATCATTGCAGCAGTCGCCTCCATTTTCCTGGTACTGGTACCGCATTCGGATACGGAACATATCATGACCAGCATTCCCCGTGCTTTCGGGTCTTTTCAGCTTACCGCAACGGACACCATCCGTTTTCCGGGATATGTCAGCCAGATGAACATCTCCGATGGCAAGGTGTATGCGTTCGATCAGACGAGAGGTGCGCTTTTCCGTTATGATCCCGCTTCCCGGCGCCTGGATACCTTCCTGCACACCCGTCCTTACTTCTCCGAAATTCCCACATCCATCGATGTTGATGCTGCATCAGCCTGCTTCTTCCTCGCTAACCGGAAAATGATCTATATCTTCAAAGCGGGGCAGCAGGCAGACAGTATGGATGTACATGCTCATCCTTTCCTGAAAGCCTGTCGCTACCAGACGGAACAGCATTTCCTGATCCAGCATTATGACACGGCCACCGGTGTTGTGCATCTTGAAAAGATCGACTACCATCAACCCGAACAGGCACAAAAGCTCTTTTCCTTTCCCCGCTTTGATGACCGCGGCATAATGGCGGACGGTGGTTTCTCCCGGAATGCCAGTACCGGCAAATATTACTTCACCCCGCTGCACAACGCAGGGATCATTGAACTGGACCCGGCCACCCATACTACCTCCACCATCACCACCATCGACAAAACACCGCCACGGAATACTGTTGTACGCGTGGGCAAAGCCTATTCCATCTCCAGTAAATCCGCATTCATCAATCTTTCCGCCGCCGCAGACGGGCATTATCTGTATGTATTGTCCGCCGCTCTATCGAAAGACAGTGAAACCGGCGGGCCCGTGCTGGATGTGTACAGGCTGCCGGGCGGCGCATATGCCGGCAGTATGCGTGTGCCGCCTTATGAAAAGAAGGGACTGCTGCATATCGATGCGGCGGATCACACCCTGTACATCTCACATGAAAACGATATCCTGATCTATAACATTCGCACACCATGAAAAGAGCTTCCATCCTGCAAGGCATTTGCTATGCATTATCCATCCTTTTCCTTTACGCCGCCATCATGAAAGCGACGGACTACGGAAAATTCCTGCTGGACATCAGCAAATCTCCACTGCTGGCTAATTTCAGCAATAAGCTGATCGCCCCTTCCGTGCTTACCGTGGAATGCATTACCGCCCTGTTACTTCAGTTCACGGCTACACGAAAATCAGGGCTCTGTCTCTCTGCATTCCTGATGCTGCTGTTCTCCGTATATATGTTCACGTTATATTTCTTCTATACCAACATCCCCTGTTCCTGCGGCGGCATCCTCGGCCGGATGAGCTATCCCGTACACATCGTGTTCAATGTACTGTGCACGCTGATCGCCTTTGCCGGGGTATTATTACAGCAAAAAGAAGAGAACATTGCACGCCCGGTTTGAAATCCCTATCTTACCGGCATCAAAAAAACCAATGCTGTATGAAAAAAATATCCACGATGCTGGTGGTGCTGTGCTCCCTCTTTATCAGCACTGCATTTGCGCAAAAACAACAAAAACTCTTTAATGGCAAGAACCTGGACGGCTGGAAGATCCACGGTACAGAGAAATGGTATGTAGAGAAAGGGGAACTGGTATGTGAAAGCGGTCCGGATAAAGAATATGGCTACCTGGCCACTGACAAGCACTTCAAAGACTTTGAACTGACTGTAGATTTCAAGCAGGAAGCCAACGGCAATAGCGGCGTATTCTTCCATTCCTCCCTCGAAGGAACAAAGATTGCCGGCTGGCAGGCGGAGGTGGCGCCTCCGGGGCTTCACACCGGTGGCATCTACGAATCTTATGGTCGCGGCTGGCTGATAAAACCTGATGCGGAAAAAGAGAAAGTGCTGAAAATGGGCGAGTGGAATACGATGAAAGTGGTGGTGAAAGGGAACCAGGTGGCCACTTACCTGAACGGTGTGGAAATGATCACGCTGAATGATGAGAAGATCGGGGCGAAAGACGGGCAGATCGCGTTGCAGATTCACTCCGGCGGCGGCATCAAAGTACGCTGGAAGAATATTAAGGTGAAGGAACTGAAATGATCTAAGTTTGCGGCATGATCTTACAGCAACAGATTTCCGAAACAACTGCATACCTGCAACAGCAGGGCTTTGAAGCCGCACGGGCCGGCATTGTACTCGGCACCGGGCTGGGTGCGCTCATCCATCGCATGGACGTGCGTAAAAGCATTCCTTACGGGCACATCCCGCATTTCCCGGAATCCACCGTGGAATCGCACAAAGGGCAGCTGTTATTCGGATACATCGGCCCAACTTCCGTGATCGCCATGCAGGGACGCTTTCATTACTATGAAGGCTATACGATGCAACAGATCACCTTCCCTATTCGCGTCTTGAAAGCGCTGGGCATACAGCAGCTGCTATTGAGCAATGCGGCGGGCAGCATGAACCCCGCTTTCAAAAAGGGAGAACTGGTGCTGCTGGAAGATCACATCAACCTGCAACCGGAGAATCCTTTACGCGGATTGAATTCGCCCGTATATGGGCCCCGTTTCCCGGATATGAGCCGGCCCTACGACCCCGCTCTCAGTGACAAGCTGCAGCACGCTTCCGGCAACCGGATGCACAAAGGCGTATATGCGGCAGTGATGGGTCCAAATCTTGAAACACGTGCGGAATACCGTTTCCTGCGGATGATCGGGGCGGATGTAGTGGGAATGAGCACAGTGCCGGAAGTGATTGTGGCCAATCAGGTGGGATTGCCCTGTGCGGCGGTATCCGTAGTAACGGATGAGTGCGATCCGGATTTTCTCAAACCGGTATCCATCGAGGAGATCATTGCAGTGGCCGCTCAGGCGGATCAGACGTTAAGCGATATTTTTGCGACGGTGATCGCGGCATTATAAAAAAGCCCCCGGAACATATCCGGGGGCTTTTTTCTATTTATCCAGTAACTCTTTTATCATCAGCTCCAGTGTTCTTTCATTCCGTTCATCCGTTCTGAAATTCGCGAACACAATATTTCCTTCCTTGTCCAGCAAATAATTCGTCGGTTGCCCCCTTGAAACGAGATTCCCGCGTTTCTCCGGTTCGTCTTTTACCGGCACAAAGGAATAGCCGCTCTGCTTCATGAAGGGCACTACATAAGCGTCCTGCTCCGGCGCAACGTTGATGCCCACATAGGCCAGTTGGGTTTTGCTGAATTTCCGCACCACATTTTCGAAATGCGGGAATTCCCCGCGGCAGGGCCCACAACCGGGAAACCAGTAGGTCACCAGTACCACTTTCCCTTTGAGGTCGGACAGCGTGGTTTTTCCAGCGCTCATATAATTATTCAGGGAAAATACGGTGGCCGGTTTGGCGCTGGTTTTCCTACGCTCCCAAACGTCCCGATCAATGTCCTTTTCTTTCTTACCAAGACGGTTTGCGTACTTTCGCATATTGCCCTTCAGTTCATCCGTAGGTTCCATTGCGTAAGCGTACAGGAGCGAATCGTATGCAGCGCGATAGTTTCCTGCTCCTGCATTCGCTTTTGATTTTTCGAGGAGGAGTACAGCCCCTGTGCTGGTCCAGCGCAACGGCGCTACCGTATTCAACAGATCAAAGGCCTGTTGATTTTTTTGAGAAGCCTGCAGCCTGCGGCCTTCTACGATCACCTTCGCGATCTCTTCCCGCTTCTTCCAGGCAGCGGCATCCTGCATGGTATCTTTAGCATTCACCAGTGCGGATGCCAGCTCCAGCGCCTTTCCCGGCTGATCAGGCAGCAGAAAATCATAGTATCCGCTCATTGTACCGGAGGTCCAGCCTGATTTGGCAGGATTGTACTTTTTCCTCGCAAGTTCATAGACTTCTGTTTTCACCTTCGGGTCTTCCGTACGGAAAGCCAGCCAGTACAAAGCCTGCGCACCCCGTTCCGTGCCCGGGAACCTCTCGGGAATGGAGAGCATCAGTTTATGATGCAGGGCGGAATCCTTTTCCTTCAGCGAACTGGCGTAATAGAAAGCGTAATCCGGACTGGCGGGATCGGTTTCCGAAGCTTTTTTCAGGTATTCCCTCCCTTTGTCAAAATCCCCCCAGCGCTCTGCATCAAATGCCAGCATCTGGTACACTTTCGCCTGTTTCGGATTGATGGCGACGGTTTTCAGCAGGTACTCCCGGGCTTCGGGATATTCGTGGTTGGTCAGGGCCTCTCCGTAGGCGTAAGGGATTTCTGCCACAGAGGGGTTCTTTTTGATCCATGCATCGTACTGTTTTTTCAGTTCCGGACTTTCCAGACCTGCGGCTTTAATGTACGCTGTATGCGCTTTTAGGTCCTTGAAATCCTTTTCCACCTGTACTTTCAGACGCTGCACTTCTACAGGGTCTGCCTGTGTTTCTTTTTTGGAAAGTTGCGCCATTACGCCACCGGAAAACAGCAGCAGGCATATGAAGATTGATCTGAAACGCATATAAGGAAGTTTTAGAATGATGGATTAATACGTATTCTGCTGGATCTCATTATTGCTGGTGATCATTTCCGTTTTGGGAATGGGTGCCGCAAAACGTCTTGAATCCTTTGGCAAAGTATAAGTTTTCAACGGTTCTGTGGCGGTAACATTTGCGATCGTATATGGATAGAATGTTTTAGACAACACTACATCATCATTCGGATCATCGTTGTTGTTAAATCTGCGGATATCGAACCAGCGCTGGGTGAAGGGCAGCTCGCGCCTTCTTTCTTCCAGTATCGTTTTCACCGCTTCTTCTTTGGTAGTTGCAGCAAGATTCACCCAGGTGCCGGGTGTGAGGCGCTTTGCGCGGAGTGTGTTCACAGCAGCGAGAGCATCCGGAACATTCCCCGTTCGGGCGAGGCATTCTGCTTTGATGAGCAGCATTTCGGCTGTAGTGGGACCGGAAGGCAGGCGGTCTTTGAAAAAGAAGACATACCCGGGATAATCGTAGGCCGGGGAGGTTATGCCCCTATCATAGGAGTACCCCTGCACCATATGATATTTATAACGCAGATCGTGATCTTTGTCATACAGATCCAGCAATTGTTTGCTGGGGATATACCACCAGGATTCGTGGTAGAGCATCCGGAAATAAAGGAACTCCTTCCAGCCTAACATGTCCGTGAAATCACTCTGGTTATCGTGCGTATACGGGAATTTCAACACCACGTTCTTCGAAGCAGGCGTACCCGGATTGATCACCACACTCACATCCCGCCCATATTTCATCTCCGTATTGTAATCCACCAGCTGGCTGTATTCGCTCAAAGCCGCATTTGCATATTTCAGCGCTTCCGTATAGTTATTCCGATGCAGATAATACCGCGCGGCAAAACCGTTCACACCTGCCTTGTTCGCTCTCCAGTGACGGGCTTTCCCATTTTGTACGAGCGGTAAGGATATATTCAATGCCTCTTTCAGATCGGATTCGATAAGGTTGTAAACCGCCTCCAGTGGCTGGCGGGCCAATGGTTGATCGAAGCTTACACTGGTTTTGATGGGAAGGCCCATCTCACCTTTATTAGCGGCAGTATAGGGCAGGCAATAGGTATTGGCCAGCACCCAGTAGCTATATGCTCTGATGAAATGCGCATCCGCTTTCAGGATCGCTTTTTCTTCCGGCGTGCCGGTCACTTTGTCCGCATACCCCAACACCATGTTGGCCGTGAAGATCTTCTTGTATTCGCCACTCCAAAAATTCTCCCGTGTGTCCTCCGGGAGGTACTGAATGTCCCACAGGGAGAATTCCACTGCAGCCATGGTAAACGTTCCGGGGCGGGCATTATACAGATCGGAGGAAAAACCATTATCATCTGTGCCAAATATCACGGTTCTGTTGCCTTCCGAATAAAAGCTGGAATAGGAATTCAACAGCGCATCCAGTTGCGTGGTGGTGGTCGCTTCCAGTGCGGTTGTTTTGGAAGGACGTTCATCGAGGAATTTGCTGCAGGAAGTGAAAGCCAGCATGATCAGTGCCAGCGGCCATTTCAGGAATGATCTATAAGTAGCTGTCATCGTATAATTTTTAAAGTTCACATTTAAGGCCGAACGTGAATTTCGGTCTCGGTTTCATCGTGCCACGGAGATATTCCGGGTCTTCCTTGGCCTTATTGGCGTAAACTGTAAACAGGTCGTTCCCCTGCACAAACAGTTGCAGACGGGAGAAGTTGATCCTGGACAATGTACGCCTGCCCAGACTGTAGGACAGGTTCACTTCCTGCATCCGGACATGTGACGCGTTCTCCACCAGGTAACTGAGATATTGGTGGAAGCGATCCCAGAAATAATAGCGTGGTTCTATATCATTATACGGCAGCGGAACGATCTTGTTGGGATCGCCATTCAGCACTTCCGTGATCTTGCTGTTCGGCAGCACGCGGCCTCCCCACACAGGCGGATAGTTGAAAGCCTGACGCTGGAACACATGACCGAATTTGCCGGTGATGATAAAGGAAAGATCGAAGTTGTAGATCTTGAAGGCGTTCATGAAACCAAGTGTGTAGGGCGCTACTGTAGTACCGGTGTTCACCAGATAATCCCTTCCGTCCCCGGGGGTAAAGGCACCGAAATCGTACATCGTACCTTTGGGCCCTTTCACCATCGGTTGTGTATTCTGAATACCGGCGTATTCAAAGCGCCACAGCGAAGTGGCGTTTGCGCCTTCCACATAAGCGCCGGATCCGCCACCAACAAGCGTGGAAGCGGCATAGGTGGCAACAAACAACCGGGTGATCCGGTTCCGGTTATAAGAAAAATTCAGATTTCCTTCCCACACGATATTCCTGCCGGAAATCGGCATTACAGAGCCCAGCTCTATTTCCACCCCACGGTTCACCATCTCCGCATTGTTGAGTTTCTGCGAGGTAGTACCGTTTACAGCGGGGATAGACAGCTGCGCGATGAGGTCTTTTCCTTTCTTGTTGTACACATCCACTTTACCGAACAGCCGGTTGGAGAAGAGACTGTAATCTACGCCCAGGTTCCAGGTGCCGGTTTTTTCCCAGCGCAGGGTAGGATTACCAAAGCTGGAGATCGTTGCGGTCTGTTCATTGGTGTAGATATTAGCGGCAGCACCGGTAGCGATGAGCGGCTGGAAGGCGGTTGTACGGTCCACATTCCCGTTGTAGCCGTAAGTGGCCCTCAGGTTGAGGCGGCCAAGCCAGGAAATGTTTTTGAGCAGTTCTTCCTTATGCAGTTGCCAGGCTCCGCCAACGGACCAGAAAGGAGAATAGCGGTACTTGGGATCATCCGCGATCATATTGCTCGCATCCGTGCGATAGCTGGCGGATAAGGTGTACTTGTAACGGTAGGTGTATGCAGCGTTTGCGAAATAGGATAAAAATCTTTCCGTACGATAGCTGAAGGAGTTTACGTAATTGAACGTCTGATTACTGCCCAGCCAGTTCTGGATGGTTTTGAACGTACCACCGGGACCGTTGGGGAAGAGCCCTACAGAAAGTGTCTGATCATTATATCCGTAAGTATTCGGGTTAGCGAAGCCTTCCAACACCCGGTTGTTCGCTTCCATACCTGCGGTAGCGTTCACTTCATGATCCTTTCCAAAACGGCGGGAAAAACTCAACTGGTTACGAAAGTTCCAGGACTGTGTTTTGGAACGGGACTGTGCCAGTATGCCGCCTTTGGGAAGATTAGGCGTCATCACGTTCGTAGCCTGGTTCCAGGAGGTGGATGTATTGATGATATTCCTGACGTAAAAAGTATTCTCGTTATTGAACTGTTTATCAGATGTATTGAACAGCTCGTATTGCACCTTGCTGTCGAAAGCGAGACCTTTCATCAGTTTGAAAGTAAGCCCTGCCTGCAGGCGGGTGTTCAGGTAATTCGTCCTGATCTCCCGGTTCGCGATCTCCTGCAAAGGATTGTACGTCCAGTCCTTGTACGGGAACAGCTGCGTGGGCACCAGCCTGTCGAGGATGGGGGTATAATACTGATAGATGTTGGTCAGAGACCCGTCGGGGTTCTTGAGGAGTTCGTAGGGCGAGAGGCTCTGGATGTCCTGCAGACTTACGCCGTTATTCCATACATCCCTGTACTGTACCATGCTTGAAAAATGCAGATCCAGCCAGGGGAAGATATTGGCAATGGATTTCAGGTTGGCCATGTATTTTTTATCATGGCTTTCCTTGAAATTGCTTTGGTTGCTTTCGTACAGCAGAGAAAGTATATTACTCATGCGGCCGGAAGAACCGGAGATGTTCAGATTGTATTGTTGCGTAGCAGGGTTAGCCAGCAGCAGGTCTTTGATCTGCTGTTTGTTGCTTTGTGTTTTCAGTTTCTCCAGGATAGCATCCCTTTGCGCGGCGGTAATAAAACCAAGATATTGTTCGCTCATCGCCATCGTTGCCAGAGACCAGGATTTGCCCACGTTCCCGGTAAGGGAGCCGGAGTTGGTCTGCGCGCTCCATTTGTTGAACGCCCTTTTCTCGTAGTCCACTGTTTCAGCCGATGTAGCAAGGGGATTCACGTAATCCAGATCAAACTTGCTGCCGATCTTTGTGAAGGCGGAAAATTCCACGCGCAGCGGCGTACCGCGCCGGGCGTTCTTTGTTACCACCACAATCACTCCGTTGCCCGAGCGTGCTCCCCAAATGGAAGCTGCAGCCGCGTCTTTCAGGATGGTGATGCTTTCCACATCATTCGGGTTGATGGAACTGAAATCTCCCTGGATGGGGAAACCGTCTACGATCACCAGTGGTGCGGCGGCGGAGCCGACAGTATTCAGGCTGGTCTGCCCGCGTATCTCGAAAGTAGGATTCCCGTCTACGTCCAGTTTCGCTTGTACACCGGCATTGGTTCCGATGATGCGGGTGGCGATATTGGAAGTGGGTTTATCCAGCTGTTCCCTGCTAACATATCCGAATGCTCCGGTGGCCCGTTCTTTGTTCAGCACCTGGTAACCGGTGTTCACTACTGTTACCGTGCTTAACTGCCGCGCCCCTTTCATGATAACCTGCAGGGGATCTTTCTGTTCCGCCCGCACCGGTACCAACTGTGTTTCCAGTCCAATATAACTGAACACCAGCGTAGCGGTCTTGCCCGGTATATTGATAGAAAAATTACCTTCTGCATCTGAAAAAGCGCCGCCACTGGCGCCTTTGATTGTAATGCTCACCCCTTCCAGCGGCGCCCCGTTCGCATCTGCCACTTTTCCGCGGATAGCGGCGATGGTACGAATAGTTGCCCGATCCGCCACCACGATCACCTCCTTGTCCATCATCCGGAAATCAAGGTTAAAGCGGTCCAGCGTATGACCCAGCACTTCAGACACCGCCGTATTCTGCACGTCAATGCTCACATTAAGGCCTTCAGGAATAATATCATTGCTGTATACGAAGCGATAGGATGTTCTTTTCTCAATAGCCCTGAAAAGGGACTGAACCGATGCGCCATTGAGTTTCAGACTCACGCGGGCATCCTGTGAATACCCGTTGGCTGCAACATGCAGGCAAGTAAAGAGTGTGAAGTAAGCTGTAAGTCTCATGATCAAAAACACATTGGTCGGCCTCCACGGGAATCCCTTCCCCCGACATAGAAGTTGGTTTTTTTGCATACTTTCGTACAGGTTTATAGTTTTTAAAAATGAAACAGGATCCGCGTCCAAACAGACCTGTTTCCAACTTTAAATCAAGGGGGAATGCGTCAACATTCCCTCTTTGTTCTTATTTACTGATCAGGATGTGATGATCGCTGACATATTTAAAATTAAATGCCCTTGATACCTGCATGATCTCCAGCACTCTGTCCACATTCTCTCTGCTGAAAGTACCGGTGAACCTGTATTGAGCGATATTTCCCGGCTCAATGCTGATTTTCACTTTATACCATCGCTCGAGTTTTCTGGCGATCTCTTCCAGCGTTTCATCGGAAAAGCTGAGCTTGTCGCTGATCCAGGCTGTCTCGGTCAGTGAGCTGTCTGCCACCATACGCGGTACCAGCGGAGCAACACGGTATTGAACCGGCGTTGCAGTAGTTTTGTGTTCGGGTGTATGAGGAAGGGAGTTAATGGTCAGTTTCTCGGAGGGGTGCAGGAGGACTTTATGGGGTGAGGAGCCTTTTACAGACACCTCTATCAGTCCCCGTATCAGGGAAGTTTCGCTGATCTTATCCTCCGGATATGCTCTCACATTAAATGCAGTCCCCAGTACCCTGATCTCCATAGAAGCTGTTTGGAGTACAAAGGGCTTTGACGCATCGGGAGTTACATCGAAATAAGCTTCCCCTTGCAGCGCGAGATGCCGTGCGGTTTTATTGAATTTCTTTTCCAGGGTAAGCGTGCTTCCGGCATTGAGCTGCACGCGGGAGCCGTCAGGGAGGCGGAAGGATTTCCGTTCGCCGGCATCGCTGGAATAGACCAGCCCTTTTTCAAGTATATCAGGAATTACGGTCTTTTTTGCAGAACGGTAAAAATAGATGACAGCTATCCCCGCCAGAAGTGCCGCCGCCGCAACAGACCACCATTTTACGTTCACCGCACGGTGTATCCGGCGGGGCCGGGCGGGAACCTGCGTGTGAATCCCCCTTTCCTCCAGCACTTTGTTGAACCGGGCCAGGTGCATTGAAAACTGCGCAGCATCATTACCGCCATTCAGTTGCAGATATAGTTCCTTTGCGGCCTGCACCCACTCTTTCCGCTCAGGATGCTCCGCCAGCCATTGCTCCCAGAAAGATACTGCCACCGGATCAGTGCCGGAGCAATATTGCCGGAAGGATTCGTCCATGATGAAATCTTCTGCCTGGTAACGGAGGTAATTCATTCTCTCGTTTTATCTATAGAGTCCGTTACCGGAAGGATTTACTATCGAAATGAGATTTTTTTTTAAAATTCCGCCATCCAGAGCGCCAGCACCATTCCCAGCAGGGCCAGCGACCCCGTGGCCGGCACGGCGGCATTGCCTTTCAGCTCTTCTTTCAGCTGGCGGATTGCATCGTAAATGATGTTGTAAGCGGTTCTTTTAGTGATCCCGCAGGCCGCCGCTATCCTGTCATAATCATAGTTCTCCTCGAATTTCATGCGTAACAGCTGCTGCTGGCGCTCACTAAGTTTTTCGAAAGCCGTCGCAAACTGCCTTCCAAACTGATGTTCCGTTTCGCGGCGGATCAGGTATACTTCGCGAGGGTCTTCATTACCGTTCAACCATTTGTGGGCGGCAAGATGCGTATCGTTGCGTTTCTTCTCCTGCCTGATCTCCAGCAGCAGGCGATGATGCAGGCAGGTAATCAGGTACGCCCGCACATTATATACAACCGGAAGCTGAAGCCTTTTATCCCATAACTCCAGCAATACCGCCGTGATGGCATCATTCACGAGGTCTTTATCCCCAACGAGTTTTACACCAAAATTCATGAGACCCACGTAATGCAAGCGGTACAAGGCAGACAGGGCGTCGGCGTTGCCCTCTTTCAGTTGTTGCCAGTATGTTCCTGTATCTATTCCCTCCGTCATGCGAATACTGATAATGGTTGGTAAAAGCGGGGTGAAACATCAGATGATCAATAAAGTGGTCATGTCTGTAGCTAAAAATAATCATTTAGCATAACAAAGCTAGTAAATTTTATTATTGTCTACAAATTTGATAGACTAATAATGTTTCCGACAACTATTATGAAGGGAATAAAAACTTACTGTGTGATGGGCGCCTTGTTGAATATCCCATCTGTCACATTGATCATCCTGTTATTGGGTTCACAGGAAAACGCCAGATGGAAAGAACCTGTAGCTTTGCCATTTTCTATTTTTTCAACCGAAAGCCATGAATAACTGTCGGTTGTTCCGGATGGACTTACATACGTGCTGTACTCTGCAATTAACTGCCCATTACGGCCTGTTAGCATATAAACATTACACATGATCACCGTGACGGCCAGTGCCAAACATGCCATGAATGTTCTGACCAGGTATGTGCGCATGTTACTGATTTAAGTTGATCATCTTGGATAGGATTCCAGCATCTTTGCCAGATCAAAAAAACCAAGCTGTTTTGCCAGGCTGTATGCCGATCCATAGTTGCCATAATATGCCATCCCTCTATGGCTCGTTTCGGCGTGCCCTGCCAACAACAGTTCCACGATCTTTCTCTGATGAAACAGGATGGCAATATCTATGGGCCGGCACCACGTTAATGCCTGTGTATACCAGTTGAATCCCTTGAAACCCCTTGCTTCTCCATTGATATCTAACCCTTTTTCCAGGAACTTTTTGATAGCATATTCATTCCCGTAAATACATGCATAATGAAGACCATTCAGATAGTAATCCGATCCATAATAGTCTCCTGATTGCACTTCTGTAGAAGGGTTATCATGTATCACTTTTGTATCTGCCGGGAAGCCGGTCGCCAGTATCTTGTCCAGCTTCTGATATTCAAAATTCTTAATCGCGTCTGTGAATTCCTGCACGGTATATCCATACTTCGCGCGATAGTCCGTACTCCTATTATAGATCACTTCTCCAAGCTTCGTTTTTCTCCGCAGCTGGCTATTGGTAGGCCCATCCGGATTGATCCAGCTGTTCATCTGTTCGGCAAATGCGTTGATACTATTTCTCACTGCCAGGTCCTGCTGATAAATGCTTTGCTGGCCATAACCGAGACTGAATGCCGGTCTTGCGCCGGGCGTGCTGCTCCCGCCTCCCGCCGACAAAGCACTCAGGAATCCGTTATTCGTTCCGGCTATTTCCTCTGCCTGCACTTTCGCACTTAATGCTGCCAGTTTCATGCAGATATTGACGATCGGGCCAACAGCCGCGTTATTGTCTGAATAGCTTGAAAGCTTATCCATGAAGCCGGAAATGGAAGTAGCCTGCTGCGCATAGTTGTCCGTGCTGAGAGATGATAATACCGGTATCAATCCTGAGAAAAGTTCCTTCTCTTTCGAGAAATCCTCTTTTCGTTCCACTGAAGACGGGGGTGATGATAAACTACCTGTAACTGCTGCTGTCGTTACCCCTGAAGAACAAGGAATGAGATCCATAGTCTGGCATTTCCCGGCATCAAACGCGATACTGCCTTTACATAATTCAAGGATAATGTTGTACATCTCTCCCACTTTGTCCGCGGCACTGCCGGCTTCGGTGGCCTTACCCAGGCGATAGTAACTTTCCGCCGCCCAGGCATACAATAAAGCGCTGTAAGCATATTGATCCCGCTGACAGGCATAAGTGATGGGCACCTGTGGAGGCACCCCATCCTTTACATCCATACCGGAATTGGTTTTCCAGCCTTTCACTTTAGATAACACCGAACGGATGACCACTTCATTCTTTCCGGTATATTTCACCGTATTGTCCGTACCCGATGCATTTGCAGATGCAGCCATTGTTGCAATGGACGATTGCTTTGCCGCCATGTAGATCTTGAAAATGGTGGAATCGCTCGCAGTATAGGATAGAAGAGGGGAATTTTTATTCCCGGAGGCAAATTCAACAAATCTGAAATCACCGGCACTGACTACATTTCGTAAAGATTGAAGTTCGTTCAGGTACTCCTGGTTGGGTTCCAGCTTATAAATAATACAGTTCGTTTCAATTTCATCCCCATCCGTATTCCTGCAGCGAAAGAGTATGCGACCGGAAACAGGTTCGCTGTATTTGTTCCTAATCTTATAAAAGAATGTCGGGATCTTTTTTTTATCATCAACGTAGCCGATCGGGCTGAGACTGGCGAAGGTAATGCTCACCTGCACCTTGTTCTCGTTTCTGTCGAGAACGGGTATCCATTGCGACCAATTTTTCGGCCCTTCCTTTTCATCGTAATATCGATGGATAATATGCTGGCAGGACGCTCTGCCCGCTGGCAGGAGGATAACAAAAAATAAAACCGTCCTGATCATCCTGTTTAGAATTGTCTGATACATACCGTTATTATTGTTTCTTATACACGATGGATCCGATATTCAATGTTGTACTGTTGGTAAAGCTGATTTGTACATTGTTATAGGCCGGGTTGGGCATGAACAGGTCATCCATCGTGCAGTTGGACGGGTTAAAATTCTTCCACTTCACCTGACCGGTATAAAACTTCTGCGAATTATTCGATGAAACATTCTGGATCACGCCCTGCCCGCCGGAGAAAACGATCTGCATACCACTGCAATTCGTACATCCTCCGTCATTCTGCCGCACCCAGGTGCCGGTCATATTATAATTGCAGCCGGATGTTCCGGGATTGGTTCCCGTCAGCTCCAGCGTTTTGCATTGCCCATTTTCAAAGGAGATCGTTCCATTCCAGTTCCCGCCGGTTTCACCTTTCGCGCTGAATGCATATGTGCCTTCGCTTTTCTTAATGTTGACATCGCCGCTTCCGCAGGTAATACCCTGTGCGTGA
Organism: Chitinophaga niabensis; assembly: GCA_017849435.1. Taxonomy (GTDB): domain Bacteria; phylum Bacteroidota; class Bacteroidia; order Chitinophagales; family Chitinophagaceae; genus Chitinophaga; species Chitinophaga niabensis_A. Next base: position 367,068 of record JAFIGY010000009.1, on the reverse strand, counting down.
TAGTGACTGATCGTACCCGAAAAGGCATTATCAATGTAAACGCTGATCTTTCCGAAGCCCAGGTCGCTTTTTGCCCAGATCGTATAATTCCCTGTATTTACACTGGCGTTATCGTCCTTCGGCTTTGCACAGGCAACAAGCAACATGGCCGCTGACAACACTTTAAAAAAAGAATCCAGCTTCATAAAACGAATATTTTTTACGTTAATCATGCCCGCCCATCGGCGCTTTAAACCTGCCGGTTACATCTATTTCCACCGGTTTGGCAACTCCCAGGGTAAACTTGTATAAATGTGCCTGGAAGCCGCCCTCATAATACCCTCTTTTTTCCAGGCCAAGATTTTCAACCACTGTTACATTCGTTATCCATATCGATGAAAGTGATCCATTATAAACCGTGTGGCAGGTCATGCCAAAATCATTGATGTTGATATCGCAATCGCCGGTATGCCCAAGAGCTATGACCGGATCGTAGGAAAAGCCCTGAGCATTCCTGTAAGTGGCCACGGCAGGCAACGCCTGCATATTGCCGCGTTTCCATATAAAAGTTTTGCTGGTGGAGGGTACCGTTATAATATCCGGTATCAGCCTGATGCCGTCGTAGAAAAGCGCAGGGTTTGGCGCTGAACAGCTTTGTGTATTCGGATAATTAGGTGTATTGAGTGAGAAGCGCCACCTGCTTTTTAAAGGATCCAGTTTTATTCTTTCGTGTGTGGCCGGGTATCTGACATTATTCTCTGTCCGCACCAAATCGTATTCAATAAAATAATTGTCCTTTTCCGCATCCACATAAGCATAATTCAATGCGATATAGATCGTATCATTCTTTTTTACCGTTGCCTGTGCAGATCTGTTTGTATTATTCGTAGAAGCAGCATTGATGACGATATCGCCAACGGGGTATTTAAATGAAAGCGCCCATGAAGCGCCATACGCAGGAGTTCCGGCCTTGTCCGCCAATCCCGGTTTTATTTTCCCCAGTACATTATTGGGAGTTGAGATATTGATGCTGTCAGTCATTCCGGTAACGGTGTATACCACCACATATCCCGAATCCTTACCCGGCGTTCCCGCCTCCGGCCCTTTTCCATTTTCTTTGGAGCAGGCAAAAGAAAGCAGGACGGCAAATCCTGCCAGCCACATACCGGGAAAAATCCCGTATCGCCGATACTTCATTTGAGCGAACTTTGGGGAAAGCATTATGCTTCCAGTACATAAATAGAAGGCAACCTTGACGGCAATGGTATCGTCTGCCCGTCAGCTGGTCATTTTGTTTCTACAAAATTATCCTGCTGCCGGCCGGCCGGCAATAGCAACTTCTTGCCTTTTTTAACTTTGGAATGACAAAAGAATGAGTACTTTCAGAACGGGTTTTCATACCATCGGCAATCTCCTAAATTATCACCTATGATCAGGAATAAAGCGGCTGTTTCCTGGATGAGTTATATCAACTACATGAAGGAACAAGCCTTCGGTCCCGAGCAATTGGCCACCGCAGGCCTCGAGCGCATTATGGCACTCAATGAAACCATTCACGATGCTTTCAGCCATAGTGTTCCCTGGATATATCTGCTGGATTATACATCCGGCAAATACCTGATGATATCCAAATCCATGAAGCTGATGATGGGGTATGATTCGAAATATTGGGAACAGGGCGGCCTCGACCTCACACTCCAAAAATACCAGAAGGATCACCTGCGCCTTTTCAACGAGGATATTTTCCCGGACCGGCTGGAAGTGCTCAAAAAGATTCCGCCTGCGGAACATCCGAATTATGTTTTCAGTTATAACATGCAGATCAAGGCAAAATCCGGCGAGTATGTAAACCTCCTGCAACGCAACTGTTTTGTGAAGTCAGACGCGGCCGGTAATCCTTTATTAAGCTTTGGCGTGATCACTAACGTGAATCACTATACGAATGGGGATATCGTGATACAATTAGTGGAGAAAGTTTCCGAAGGCGCCGTGCTGGCTTCCGGGGAAGCTGTGGAGAAGAAGGTCTATCATATCCACAAAGAAGATGCGCTTTTCAGCAGGCGCCAGAAAGAATTGCTGTTGCATATGGCAGAGGGGTTGACCAGCAAGGAGATCGCCGATAAATTATACATCAGCGAATACACCGTGATCAATCACCGCCGCAATATGATGGAAAAATGTAACGCGCGTAATGCGATGGAGCTGGTTTCCTATGCCATCAGGAACCGTGTCATTTAAACACGTCTCCCGCGAAAGCGGCCACCATCTTGTTAAAGACCAGGGGCTGGTCCGTTTGCACAAAATGCCCTGCCGCAGGGATCTTGTATATTTGTCCTTTCCACAGATTCAACCGCGCATCATCCAGGTAATCGATCCGGCAAACACGTTCATTCTCCCCGAAGATCACCAGCAACAACGCAGGCTGTTCCCGCAATAGTTTCACTTCATCGTTGTAGTCCCCCGACATGAAGCTGGTAGCCATTTTCCCTCTGAAGCCATCCTTCACTTTACGGAAATCTGTTTCAAAAGCTTTCCAGTCATCCCCATCCACAGAATCAAATCCAAGTTTCGAATATGCTTTCAGATCGTCCTCCGATATCTTATCTGAAAAACCTATTCCGATCAAAGGATCGTCATGTGTCACTTTTTCCACGGTGTATTCACCGCCCAATACGCAAGCCCCTACCAGCACTACACCGGCAGGTGTTAAGCCATGCGCCACCGATTCCGTTACGATATTGGTGCCGATAGAAACGCCTGCGAGGATATATGGTTTATTCCCGCTCAGCACTTTCACGGCATCATGCAAAACTTTACCAAGGTCAGGAAAGCTGTAGTTAAACGCAGAACCATTAAGCGGATCAGATTGACCGTGTGCAGGAAGATCGAAGGCAATTAACCTGTAAGGTAAAAGATGACTGCCCTGAAATTGTTTGGCCCACGCTTTCCCGGAAGCGGAATTGCCGTGAACAAAAAAAATGGTGTGATCTGCGTCTTCGTTCTGTTCGTAATAAGCGAGGGATAGGTTGTTGACAGATACTGATTTCAACTGCATTTAAATGTCTATTTAAAGGCAGAAAAATAGAATAAAAATTAATGCTTATACAATTTTTTACACTTATTAACATTCATAAATACATTCATTAACAATTGTGAGATGTGTAAAATAAAAGCACCGCCGCGAGGCAGTGCTGCAATTTTATTTCTCAGGCTTCTCATCATCATCGTCATCCTCATCTCCGCTGTATTGATCAAAGTCTTCATCATCGTCTTCGTCATCATCATCCTCGTCATCATCCTCGTTATCATCATCATCTTCATCTTCTTCTTCATCGTCATCTTCCTCATCATCATCTTCATCGTCGTCTTCATCTTCCTCATCATCCGGACCATGCACGTCCTCCGGTTCCTCCTCCTTTTCGTTAACGTCCGCAAACGTTTCCACCCCAGCTTCAGGCCCTTGTTCATTAACATCTCCGGTAACATGTTCTTCCGATTCCTCATCTTCCATGATGATCGTGGTTGTTTCCGTCAACTCTCCGTTCTCCGAAACCACCAAATGCCCTTCATCCTCCACTTCCGTCAATGTCAGTTGCGTAGGTGGCACAAAGTCCTCTTCAAACACCTCTTTCAGCTTCGGCAGATCCGCCGGGGAATTCAGCCCGAAGTAATCCATAAAAGCCTTTGAAGTGGAATACAGCAAAGGCTTTCCGGGCAGCTCTTCGCTACGGCCGGAGATCACAATGAGCTCTTTTTCCAGCAGTTTGGTGATGGAGTAATCCGTGCTCACGCCCCTGATATGCTCGATCTCTCCCTTGGAGATCGGCTGTTTGTAGGCAATGATGGCAAGTGTTTCGAGCGCTGCGGTGGACAAGCGTTTGAGGAATTTCTCCCCATTCAGTTGCGCCACAGTCTGATAGTAATCTTTCTTTGTGAGAAACTGGTATCCACCTCCGCTCTGCCGTACGCTGAAAGCATAGAATTCGGAATTATATTTTTCCTGTATGGCTTCAATGGCGGCTTGCACCTGTTCCTGCGTAGCGCGGTCTTCCAGGAAGGCCAGGGCATTGTTAAGCAGCTCCACGATATCCGCTACCGGGAGCGGGCGGTCTGCAGCAAAGATCAGTGCTTCTACATGCGGGATAAGCTGGGAGATTTCCATGGCTTTCAATTTGGCCGGAGCCGTTGGCCCCGGTGCTATAACAAAAATGTCAAAGGCCGAAAATAAGACCTTTGACATTCTTTCAGAAATATAAAAAAACTGCTGTTGATTATTTGTGTATAAGATCAACCCATCAAAGCCGCCGCACCACTCACGATCTCGGTCAGCTCCGTAGTAATGGCCGCCTGGCGGGCACGGTTGTATTCGATCTTCAGGTTGCGAAGCAGTTCGCCGGCGTTCTCGGAAGCCTTGTCCATCGCCGTCATACGAGCGCCATGTTCGGAAGCGTGCGCATCCAGCACAGCTTTGAAGAACTGGGTGTTGAGTATCTTGGGCATCAGTTCCGCGATCAGGGTAGCCTTTTCGGGTTCAAAGATGTAATCCGCTTTGTGAGCTTTATCACCTTCTTTACGCTCCACCTTTGCGATGGGCAGGAACTGCTCTACTTTGAAACGCTGGGTAGCGGCATTTTTGAATTCACTATATATAATATCCACCGCATCGTACGCGCCTTTGATAAAGCCTTCCAGTGCCACGGCGGCAGCGGCTTTTACGTTGTCAAAGGACAGGCCGGCAAACAGATGCCAGAACTGGTCGTTCACCTTGTAGCCGTTCTTTGAAAAATGCTCGTAGGCTTTCTTACCGATCGGCAACACTTCAACATGACCGGCGGCAAACTGGGCAGCATATTTTTCACGAATGGTCTGTTTAGCCAGCTTGATGATGTTGGAGTTATAGGCCCCGCACAATCCACGATCGGATGTGATCGCTACGATCAGTACCTTCTCTACCTGGCGGTTGGCAGCCAGCGCCATATCGATGTCGCCTTCAGTGTTGCTGACGATGTTCTGCAGCATTTCCTGGAGCTGCTCGGCATAAGGACGCATTTGAACAATGGCATCCTGCGCACGGCGCAACTTGGCAGCACTCACCATTTTCATGGCTTTGGTGATCTGCTGGGTAGACTGGATGGATTTAATACGGTTACGAACTTCTTTAAGCTGTCCAGACATATTATATAAATGGTTTATATGAAAAGGCAACCGCCCTTTTGTTTTCGGCTGCAAAGGTAAGTAATGGCCATATAAATAGGAAATCCGGCTCCCGATATTTCTCCTGATCCTGATCATATATGTATAATTGCCTAAATATGTTCATTTTGGGATGAAAGGTATACCCACCAAAGCAGAATTCCAGTATCTTGCAGGCGGAAATCGTGCAACCAACGACAGGACTATGCCATGAAAGGATGAGAGCACTTGCAGCAGCACCCGGCCATCGCCTTGAAGGGAAACCGGAAAAAGAAGATTATTGCAAACGATTGCAAAATTCGGTGATTATCTCTATCTTGTTTCCCGTCTGAGGGTCATTATGCGACAAAACCTCGGGGCGACGCGGCGGGCAGCGTGCGCAAATCGGTCAATTTTAAAAAAGAAAAGCAGCAGATGCAAAGCGCCCGTATTGCAAACGGCGGCTTTACTGATACAAAACAACTTCCATGAAGAAGTATATCCTACTTGGTTGCGGATTGCTATGGATGACAGCTACCTACGCTCAGGGCGGCAAATGGCAGAACCTTTTCAACGGCAAAGATCTGAAAGGCTGGAAACAGCTCAATGGTAAAGCAAAGTATGACGTGAAGAATGGAGAGATCATTGGTACCACCGTACTGGCGGAACCCAATTCTTTTCTGGCCACGGAGAAGGATTACGGGGATTTTATCCTGGAGCTGGAATTCAAGCTGGACCAGGATTTTAACTCCGGCATCCAGTTCCGCAGCCAGAGTAAACAGGAATACAACAACGGGCGCGTTTTCGGATACCAGATGGAAATTGATCCGTCTGAACGCCGCTGGAGCGGTGGTATCTATGAAGAAGGCCGCCGGGGATGGTTCTATCCGCTGGATCTGAACCCTGTAGCGCAAAAGGCCTACAAAGCGCATGACTGGAACAAATACCGCATCGAGTGCCGCGGATCTGAGCTGCGTACCTGGATCAACGGTATAGCGGCGGCGCATGTGATAGATGCAGAACTGCCCAGCGGCTTCATTGCCCTGCAGGTGCATGGCATCGGTAAACGGCAGGAAGATGTGGGCAAATCGATCCGCTGGAAGAATATCCGCATCCTGGAAAATCCTTCTACATCGCAGTATTCACCGTATGATACGATCTATGTGGTGAATAATATCCCGAACAACCTGTCAGGCCAGGAAAAAAAGAACGGCGTACGCCTGCTGTGGGATGGCGCTACCTCCAAAGGATGGCGCGGGGCTTACAAACCGGCCTTCCCTACTAAAGGCTGGACCATCATGGATGGTACGCTGAACGTAGCACCGGCTGACGGTAAAGAATCTACCAACGGCGGCGATATTGTAACGGATGAAGAATTTTCCGCCTTTGACCTGGAGTTTGATTTCAAGTTGACGGAAGGAGCCAACAGTGGCGTGAAATACTTTGTTACGGAAAAGGAAAACAACACAGGTTCTGCAATTGGACTGGAATTCCAGATACTGGACGATGACAAGCATCCCGATGCTAAACTGGGCGCGGCAGGTAACCGCAAACTCGGTTCCCTGTATGACCTGATCCCGGCTTACCGGTTCGGGAATTCCCACAAAAAGATCGGGGAATGGAACCACGGCCGCCTGGTAGTGTACCCGGATAACCGCGTGGAACACTGGCTGAACGGGCATAAAGTGGTGAGCTATGTGCGTGGCGATAATATCTTTAAAGCCCTCGTGGCCAGAAGCAAATACCAAAAGTATGAAGACTTCGGCCTCGCACCGAAAGGTCACATTCTGCTGCAGGACCACGGAAACGCCGTAAGCTTCCGCAGCATCAAGATAAAAACCTTGAAATAAAGATTTTGAGATAGTCAGCGACTATTTCATTGTTCACTGTTTTTCAACCGACATCCCGACTCTTCGGGATGTCTTTTTTTTTAGTGAACGCTTCATAATTATGTGTGTGGGAACTTATTCAATGCACATCCAGATGCTGCAGGATGATATCATGTACATCCGGCGCAATTACATTGGATTTCACGGGCTGGGTAGTGATCAGTACCGGGTGATCTTTCGGATCCTCGGCGATGCGCCCGTGAGAACCTTTGATCAGCGTGGCATCCAGCGGGATCACGTCCATCAGGTAACGGAAGCCGAGTTTCTTCTTCAGTACTTTGCCGATGACTTTCAGCTTTACGAAGGGGTCTTCGGGGTTGAGGAACATTTCAACGGGATCGTATCCCGGTTTGCGATGAATATCTACGATACGGGCAAAATCCGGTGCACGTTTATCATCCAGCCAGTAATAATAAGTGAACCAGCTCTGCGGATCTGCCACCAGTACAAAGTCCCCGCTCCTTTCATGCTGCAGGTGATAAGCCCGCTTGCCATCCCGGTCCAGCACCCAATGTACGCCCGGTATATTCTCTACCAGGTCGCGGACCTTCTTGTAAACGTGGGCGTCATTCACGTAAATATGCGCAATCTGGTGATCCGCCACCGCAAAGGCTTTGGAAGCTCCCGCATCCAGGAGTTCAAGTCCCCGCTCCTCCCGCACTGCCAGCAATCCCGCTTCGCGGAAAATGCGGTTGACGTGGATCGGCTGCTGCACATTCGTAATGCCGTATTCAGACAGGAGGATGATCTCGCATCCTTTCTTTTCGTAAAATTCGATCAGCTGCTGACATACTTTATCGATCGCCCGCAGTTCGGGCGCTATTTTCGTATAGTCATGGCCGAACTTCTGCAAACAATAATCAAGATGCGGCAGGTAGATGAGCGTGAGTGAAGGGTCGTACCAGTTATCCGTGAGCATGGAAGCGTCCGCAATCCATTGTGTGGAACGGATATTGGCGCCCGGCCCCCAGAACTGGAAGAGCGGGAACTGCCCGAGCTCCTGCTGCAACCGGTCGCGCAGCGAAGCAGGATGACTATAGCAATCCGGCATCTTGCGGCCGTCTGACAAATATTGCGGGCGGGGTGTAACGGAGAAGTCTGCACTGGAATACATGTTGTACCACCAGAACATTTTTGAGCAGGTAAGGTCCGGCTGCATCTGCTTTGCCCGTTCCCAGACCTTTTCCGCCTGAACGAGCTTATTCGATTGTTTCCAGAATTTGATCTCACAATCTTCACGATCATACCAGCCATTCCCTACAACCCCGTGTTCACTGGGCCATTGGCCGGTCACGTAAGTAGATTGCACGGCAGTGGTCACCGCCGGCAGCATGGGCGCGATCACGGTAGCGTGATGCCGCTTTGCATAAGCCGCCAGGAAAGGTGTGTGTGTGCCTATCAGGGATGATGACAAACCAACAACGTCTATTACGACAGTCTTTCTCATAGATAGATATCGATCTCCATTACAAAACGCTTCAAAGCTAGCGCGCTATACGGATAATTCCAACTGTTGAAGTACCCACTTTATTTCTCTTGCAATAGAAGCGCTGATCTCCTGCTTCAATCCCTGCGGCAAAACCTCCCAGGTATACGTTTCTATTTCGAGATGCCGGGTAAAGGGTTTAGACGTTTGCAGTGCCAGCACCCGCACAATATCATCCCTTGTGGAGCGCAGCACCCCGAAGTCCTGCACAAAAACAGGCACATGAAAATGCGCTCGCCATTCCTCCACATCCGGGTTGTGCGCGTCCTCCAGCGCCGGCGGCAGATCCGGGTAATGTATTTTTTTATCCTCCGATGTACGTGCGATCACCTGGTGGAGGTAAGTAGATTCATTGAACTCACGGAACGCAGCGATGACGGCCTCCCGCGATCCTTCTTTCGGAAAAACCCCTTTCAAAGCCGCGCTGATCTGCACTTTCCCTACCTTCAATCCGAAATAATGCAAGCGCTCCAGCACCACCAGCGGATCTTCGTAAGACACGGCAAAGTGGCATACATCGTAACAGAGCTGCACATGCTGTTTGATGGCAAGGATGGCTTCTTCTTCGCTTATCCCGAATTTATCGCCCAGCATGATCACACCCGCAGGTAACAGATGTTGAAAATACCAGTCGATATACTCCTTCGAATTCTCCAGCATGCCATCCGGCTCAGGCTCCACATCCAGATGCAGGAGCGGCCCGCCATTCCGGTGAATGTGGATCAGCTGTTCCACTACCAGTAACATGTTAAGCGTGGCGCTTTCCATCACGGATTTATGTTCCTCTTCACAACGATGCCAATGCTTGTAGGATAAAGGGGAAGTGGAAACGCCGCCTTCCATGCCTTCAGGCAGCAGTGCTGCAAGGATGCGGAAGAGGCGGATGGTATAGGCTGTTCTTTCCGCAGTAGCCCAGTCCGGCACATGCACCTGATCTTTCACCCGTTCTCCGTGAAAGCCGCCATAAGGAAAGCCGTTCATCGTGAACACGTAGCAATCGTTTGCCTTCAGCCACTGCCGAAATTCTTCCAGCGCCGTTTCTTTGGAGAGTTCCAGGCTGGCGAGGTTGCTTAACCGCAAACCGATGCCAAAAGCCGCTCCGGCACCTACCTGGGCCTTAACGGCGGGGATGTGCTGCTGCAACTGGGCAAAATGTTCTTTCCAGCTTTCCCCTGCATGAATGTTGGTACAATACGTGAGCTGTCCGTATGAAGTATGCATGGTTAATTTGGATTATTCTGACAGTATAACGGGGTAACGGCGGCGGCACTACCATTTGTCCCGCAGCATTCCTGTGGCTTTGCGCAGGATGGCGGGGTCTATGGAATGCACTTCCTGTCCCTGGCCGATGGCGCGGAGCAGGGAGATGGTAAGCCTTCCTCCGAGGTGTTCCCGGAACTCTTCGAGACCGGCCAGGATGGGAGACTGATCATCTTCTATTTCCAGCAATGGATGGTATAAGGGCAGCCGCAGCTGTTTGATGAGTTGAATGATACGTTCGAGCGATGGCTCATCGAGGAGCCCTGTAAGCCAGGAGTACACGCTATCCAGCGCGATCCCGATAGACACAGCCTCGCCATGCCGCAGTTCAAAGTCCGTCAGTTGCTCCAGCTTGTGTGCGCTCCAGTGGCCGAAGTCGAGCGGACGGGAAGAGCCGCTCTCGAAAGGGTCGCCGGCTCCGCCGATATGCGCCATATGCAGTTCCGCACAACGGCGGATCAGATATTGCAGACTTTGTGGTTCTCCCTGTGAAAGTTGCTGCCCATGTGCTTCCATCCAGTCAAAGAACCCGGCATCCCGGATCAGCGCTACTTTCACGGCTTCTATCATACCTGAGCGCCAATCGCGTTCATCCAGCGTTTGTAAAAAATGCGCGTCGTTGAACACGGCTGACGGTGGCGCAAAAGTGCCCAGGAAATTTTTCTTGCCATGGAAATTGATCCCGTTCTTCACACCTACTCCGGAGTCGTTCTGTGAGAGAACGGTGGTGGGGATGCGGATATGTTTTACCCCGCGATGGCTTACCGCGGCCACATACCCTACAAGATCCAGTACAGAACCGCCGCCGATGCCGATCACGTAGGAATGACGATCGATGGCATGTTCATCGATGGCGTTCACGAGCCAATGGAACAGCTGCAGATCATTCTTGGCGGCTTCGCCGCCGGGTACGATCACGATATCGCTTACCAGTTCAAAATGCTCCAGCTGTTCGCAGTATATGGAGATCTGTTCCTGCAGATATTCGTGATGTTTGGTAACACCATCGTCTACAATGAATAATAATTTCTTGCGGATATCTTTCTCTGCCCGCGATCTGAGGAAGTCTGCGAAACAGGGATTTGAAGGGTCGAATAACTTTTCCGTAAAAAAGACCTTGTATTCGAACTGAATGTTAAACGATTGCTGTATGTACGACGTAGCCATCTTCCTGCCCGGTATCTGTGAATTTTTAAGCGGTTAAATGTACAAAAAAGGGGAATAATGGGGCGGAATAAATTGTTAAAAATGGCCAGCGGTCAGGTGACTGCAAAAGCTCTGGAGAGCAGCATGGATAAAGGGAGAAAAGCGAGTACCAGCAATGCATAGGGAAAAGGCGCAAAAGCGGCCGTCCAGGCGGCGTTCATGGCTATCAACCCGATGATCCCGCCCTTTACCGCTTTCCCGATATTGGGACCAATGGGATCTTTCATGGCGCGGACGAGCGGTTGCATGATGAGCCAGACGAAGATGAGGAGAAAAGGCAATACTTCCAGTATGCGGTGATTCCATCCTGCATGCACGAAAATGATCGTGTAGACGACACCGTACCCCAGCGCAGCGATCCGCAGGGTGCGGGTTTTGCCGCCGTGCACTTCATCCCGACTGATCATCGTGATCGCTGCAATGTACAATACCGGTACCAATCCCAGCCATCCGTGGCGCAAGGGGCCATCCGGCAGGATGCTCATGCCCAGCAACAGGTTCAGTCCCCTGCAAAGCCCCATGTTCAGCGGGCCTGCCAGTGCATGATGTTTGCCCCAGCGATTATAAACGAGCGCAGCCAATGCTGTAGCAATGGCGATGAAGCCGGATTGTTCGCTGATTGTAAAAGCGGCCAGGATGCCGAGTAACAGAAGATATACTCCCAACACCACCGCTTCCGTGCGGGAGATCACACCACTGGGAATAGGGCGTTCCGGGCGTTCTGTTTTATCGAGGGAAGCATCGAACACATCATTGAAAACCACGCCGCCGCCATACAACCCGATAGTAGCAATGGCCAGGCAAACAATCTGCAGGGCAGCCTGAACGTCAGGCATGCCGGATGCCAGGAAACCGGTGATGGCAATACCGGCCAGGATATCGGTGATAGCGGTCAATATGTTAGCCGGCCGCATCAGCCGCAGGTAGCCGGTCAGTTTGGTAAGGATATAGTTCACTTTTTGTGCAGGTTTTCAAGCTGGAAGAAATGGTTATTTTTTGTAACTACCGGATAATAGTGGATTGCTTATTGGGTCTGGGCTGTTGGCCACCGCGTAAAACGGTGCTGCCATTGAACTTGAGACTTTGGTCTATTTCCTGTACAGTATCAAAATCTGCTTCATTGATCTGGCCGCTTTGTGCAAATGCAGTGATGGCGTTGCGATAGGTCACCAGTTCCACATCTGCTTTGCTGATGCCGCGCTCCAGCATCAGGGCCGCTGTTTTGGGCACGGCGAGCGGATCGCTGATGCCCCAGTCTGCCGCGGAGTTCACCATCACTCTTTCCGTACCGTATTGTTTCACGACCTCTACCATCCTTTCATTTCCCATCTTGGTAAAGGGATAGATCGTGAATGCGGCCCAGAAACCACGGTCCAGTACTTCTTTCACGGTTTCTTCATTGTTGTGATCCACAATCACCATGTAGGGATCCAGTCCCATTTCGATGGCAATGTCCATACTACGCTGCGTCCCCTGCTTCTTATCGCGGTGCGGAGTGTGTATCTGCACCGGCAAACCTGCATCCTTGGCCAGTTGCAGCTGTGCGCGATAATATTTTTCTTCCAGCGCGGTCTGATCATCAAACCCGATCTCGCCTACACCTACAACTCCTTCTTTATAGATGAACAGCGGCAATATCTCCATGACCTGTTCGCTGAGCTTTTCATTATTGGCTTCTTTGGAATTAAGCCCGATGGTACAGTAATGTTTGATCCCGAACTGAGAGGAACGGAAACGCTCCCATCCTACAAGGCTGCTGTAATAATCCCGGAAGGTATCCACACCGGTACGCGGCTGGCCAAGCCAGAAAGCAGGTTCGATGATTGCTACCACGCCTGCATCGGCCATCGCCTGATAATCGTCTGTGGTACGGGAGGTCATATGCACATGCGGGTCAAAGAAACGCATGCCTTTAATGGCGTCCAGGTAAGCAGGATGAAAGGATTGGGGGGTAAGATCTTTTTCCGTCAGCTGAGCACTGCAACACATATAAATTCAGATTACAATTGAGTTTAAATTAATAATAAGGGCAATTCCACACAATAGCATCAATGGGCCATTTGTGCGCCGTTGAGGCGTGCGGCTACCGTGTCCCAGGTTAATTTGCCGGTCGTAATATCCGTTCCCATTTCAGGGCGTTGGGCCAAAAGGGCCTTCGCGGGCGGGTAGGCGGACATGGAACAGGCCAGAGCAGCGGCTTCCCGGTCCGCATGATATTCCGAATGCCAGGTCCGTTCAATATCCGCAAAGTTATTTTCATTGATGAAAGGCCCTACCAGTCGCCACAACATCGGATGCACCGTTCTCCCGGCGGCTCTGCGTTCATGTGCGTAATCGCAGAGTATCCTTGCCAGTGTGGGATTTGCCCGCTGATCCAATCCGGTTATCAGATGCACCGGTTTCTCGGTAAAGAAAGCCTTCAGTACCAGCTGGTTCCAGGCGGGTTCATCCAGTTGCGCCGCGGGATAAGGGTTCCGTAGCATGATCGCTTCCAGTACCACCCCGATGTTGGAGCGGATACCTTCCGCGGTGCGGAGCTTCCAGGCTTCAGGAAAGGCCAGCAGTGGCAGGGCGCCATACAGGGCCACTTGTTCATTCATCTCTGCGGCATGGAAGAGGTTCTCGATGGAGGAGACATATTTTTCCTGTTGGCCGATGGGCAGCTGTAACAGCCACCAGACGCGAAACAGGCGATCCAGCGTGTAGCCGTTCACGGTAAAAGGCTGAAGAGCGGCTGTTTCTTCCGGGGTTAAGGTAACCTCATCACGGCCCACAAAGCGCGGGGCAGCGGAAAATGCCAGGTTGAACTGCTGCATGGCATGTTGTTCCCGCCAGGCGTTGAGGCGTGTCGCTATCCATTGCATGACTTTGTCTGAAGCATGGCGATGGATGATCTGGTATAACCGGGCAGAAATCTTTGGCTCGTCGTACGCATATCCCATGAGGCTAAAATAATAATTTTCAAAGGAATAGGGTATGGATAAAATAAAAGAGAGGCAACAAGTGCCTCTCCTTCCGCCATTCTAAAACCTGATTAGTAACCAGGAAAACTTCAGAGCAAAGCTCCAATATCTTACGGGGTAACATTTTCATGGTACCGGGTTGTTTTCATGTACCATGTTTCGTATGCAATATAAGCATTAAAAATTGTTCAACGCTCACCTAAAGGTGTGAAAATTTAACATTTCTTTCTGAAAAAACGATTTTGCTGAGAAGAATACGCGTCGGTTATCCATATCAGGCTGTATTACAACAAATATGCCTGTTCATATGGTGGAATTTATAAAGGCAAAAATATGTTTATTGGATAACCGGTCAGATGTAGATGTTCCTCATGCATTGTCGTTTATGATGCTTGTTGTCCTTCTGTTCTAAAATTATAACAATATTTTAACACCCCAAACTTTCTCACCCTTTTTTTTCAAAAAAGTTTCGGGCTATGATAACTGCTGTTTGTATAGTAATTTTTATGTAAGTTTAACTAATTTACCTGATTCATTTTCATTTTTTTATCATGAAGATCTTCAACGTTATTTTTTGTGTATTATTTGTGCTGTTCGCGGCGCTTCAGTGGAATGATCCGGACCCTTACATATGGATGCCGATCTACCTTTATCCCGCCGTTTTCTGCGCACTGGCGGCCATTCGCAAATATTACCGGGGCTGGTACCTTTTCTGGATACTGGTGTGCCTGGGCTATGCCATTTATCTCTTTTTCGCCAAAGACGGCGTGTTAAGCTGGATGACGGACCATCATGCGGAAAACATTGCGGAGACCATGAAAGCGACCAAGCCCTGGATCGAGGAAACGCGGGAGTTCTTTGGGTTGTTCATCGTGATTGTGGTACTGCTGATCAATTTTGTGCATGCCAGTCAAAAAAAGGCGAAGAAAATGCGGAAGAAGATGATGAAGATAGGATGATCTTTTTAGTATCTGCTATGATAAAAAAAAGAGGCCCGGGGGGCCTCTTTTTTTTTATGCGTATCCGTTCACTTATTTCGCTAAGAGTTTCAGGAAATCGATCCCTACCTGTGTTTTCTCTGCAGGATCTTCTGCTTTGAACACGAGGTAGAGTGTATGCTTCTCATTCCCTGAGAGCGCCGGGAACCGGATAGTGGCTGTTGCAGCGATTTCTTTCACAGCACCTGCGCCCATGGCTGCCCTGCCCAGTTCCTGTCCCTGAGGACTATCCAGGTGCGCGGACACGGTGTATCCGTGCTGCAGAGTTTCCTGCACGAAGTAGGTCAGCTCAATGCCGCTCACTTCCGCCAGGTCCAGATCCTTATACGCCGCCCAGGAGTTAGCCGTAGGGATCAGGAGTTTCATGCCATTGGTTTCCACGGTGGCCATGCCGTCCGACAGCTTATAGCTTTCCGCCTGTATTTTGGGATTGCGCAACTCTGCGTTTGCCGCGCCGGTGATCGGCCGGATGCCCGGGCCGCCTTTATCCGTATAACTTGCCACGAGATAGAACACCCCGCGGTCTTTCACTTCGTTCCCTACGGACGGATCCACGGAACCTGTAATCGGTAATGAAGGTTCCTGTTTGGCGCCGCCTGCCAGCGAGAAAATATATTCCACGATCTGTTTCGCCTCCCCGATGGAAATACCGGGGTGGGCGGACATGGCTGTTTCGCCCCATACACCGCCGCCGCCACGGATGATCTTTTCCGCGAGGTATTGCGGGGATTTAGGATCATCCTTGTACTTGCCGGCTACCTCCATGAAACTCGGACCGATGGATTTCTCGTTGGGTTTGTGGCAGGTCTTGCAATCGGAGCTTTCCATGATGTTCTTTCCTGCGATGGCGCCGGAGATAATCTGGTGCCCTTGCGGCAAGGCCGCCTTGTCGCGCCCCTCCATATACATGGCCTTGATATAGATGTTCGTTGGGTCGAGGGTTCCGGTCGCCGTACTACCGTCTTCCTTATCGGTAACGGATACGGCGTATTTCACCGGTTTGCCGGGGAAATAGAACATCTTGTTGCCGATAAGATCGATCGAAACGTTCGGCGTTTCGTTACCGGCGTATACATTGATCATTTTGCTCCTCACACTGGCGCCTTTATCGTCATACACATCCACAAATACCGGATATTCGCCGGGAACAGTGAATGTATGTTCTATGGAAGGTTCTTTGGTTTCCGCCTTCACGCCGTTTCCAAAATTCCAGATGAAAGTGATGGGATCACCATCCGGATCTTTAGCGCCTTCAGCGGTCAGTTTGACTTTGAAGGGGAGGGCGCCGGTGAGTTTATCCACCTTCAATCCTGTTTTCGGCGCGCGGTTGCCGCCGTTATAGTCGATGCGGGAGAGCGCTGCGTCAGGGTTCTTGCTGAACCATCCGTTCCCGTATTCCAGTACGTATAAACATCCGTCAGGACCCATTTCCATATCGATCGGCGCATTGAATCTTGTACCGGGCATAAAGCGTTCCATCTTCTGATAATTACCGTCCTTATCCATCGTCACGGCCATGATCCAGCCGCGTATCCAGTCGTAAATGAACAGCTTGCCGTTATAATAATCCGGGAAGCGGGTCGTTTTCGGATAGTACTCGCTATAGTACACCGGTCCGGCTTCCGCATTCCGTCCACCGCTGCCCACCAGCGGGAACTCTTCCGATTTGCCGTAAGGGTACCAGATGAATGCAGGCTGCGCGGGGGGCAGGTTTACAAGGCCGGTATTGTTGCGGGAATTGTTCACGGGTTTTGCCGGATCGAAATACGGACCGGATTCTCCTGTTTCGTAATTATAGGCCCGATATGGTTTGTTATTGGCAATGAACAGCGGATAGCCATAGTAGCCCGCTTTCTTCGCCTGGTTCACCTCGTCGTAACCCATGGGGCCGCGGGTGGAGTCGTCTTTGGGCGCATCCGGTCCTACTTCACCCCAATACAGGTAATTCGTTTTACGGTCGATGGAAATACGGTAAGGGTTGCGGGTACCCATTACATAGATCTCCGGTTTGGTCTTATCAGATTTCTGGAAGAGGTTGCCATCAGGGATTTCGTAGCTGCCGTCTGCTTTCAGGCGGATGCGCAGGACCTTTCCGCGAAGATCGTTCGTATTGGAAGAAGTTCTGCGTCCATCGTATTGCAGGTGACCCGGACGGTCATCCGTGGGGCCGTAGCCTTTGCTGACATAAGGCTGATTGGGCTCGTCGAAAGGCGTGGTGTTATCACCGGTGGAAAGGTAGAGCAGACCATCCGGACCAAACGCGATAGAGCCGCCGGTGTGGCAACAGATCTGGCGCTGGGAATAAAATTGCAGGATGATTTTCTCGCTTTCCGGCACTACTTTGTTATCCTTGAAAACAAAGCGGCTCAGCCGGTTCACGGATGTATCGATGGGTGAATAGAAAATATAGATGTAGTTGTTTTTTTCAAAATTGGGATCGGCTGCAAGCCCCATCACTCCTTCTTCCGCATTCACTTTGGGCACGTCCGTTTTGTGGTAGACGTTCAGGAAGCCCACCTGGGAAAGCGTTTTGGTGGTGTTGTTATAGAACATGATCTCTCCGCGGCGTTGTGCCACGAGAACATCGAGATTGGGCAGGATGGTCATTTCCGTTGGTTCAAAGAAGCTGCCGCTGCTCAATACCTGTTTAGTGAAGCGGTCTTCATCCGGAACACGTTGTGATGTGGCCTTCGAGTAATCCAGCAGCAGGTTCTTGCCGATAGCATACTGGATACCGCCAAGAATATGTTGAAGAAAAGGCTGTTCGGTATAGGATTCTTCCGTGTGACCGAGTTCGGTATAGAATGCGCGGCCTCCGTCATAATTGTGATACCAGCTGATCGGATGATCGTTCCCCATGCTACCGCCTTTGTAAGAGCTCTCATCCACGGTCATGAGCACTTTTGTGTCTTTGCTCACGTTCTTGAAATTGTACCATTCATCTGTGTGCTCCCAGGTAGCCGGGAGTTGTTGCGTGGAGGGATGGCTTTTATCTTTTACGATGAGTTTGGCTTTGGCAGTACCTTCCGGATGATTGCTGAAGTAGGCGCCTACCAGCTTTCCGTACCAGGGCCAGTCGTATTCCGTATCCGTTGCCGCATGAATGCCCACAAAACCACCGCCTGCCTGAATATAGCGTTCAAAGTCGGCTTCCTGGCGGTTGTTCAGCACATCACCGGTGGTATTGAGGAAGATCACAGCGGCATATTGCTGCAGGGAATCTTCTGTAAAACGGCCGGCATCTTCGGTAGTATCTACATCAAAGCCGTTTGTTTTACCCAGTTGCTCAATGGCTTTGATACCTGCGGAGATAGAGCTGTGGCGGAACCCTGCAGTTTTGGTGAACACCAGCACTTTGGGGTTGCCAGTGCGCGATTTGCTGCAACTGGCAATGGTGAGGCCCATTGCGCCGAGGATCAGGATAATAAAAAGTTGTTTCATTAGTGGTTATTTGTAATGAATGTAAACGTGGCGGTTGTTAAAGCTCGTAGAGACGCAGGCTGCTGCGTCTCTACGAAAAATATTTGATGTCCTGCCGCTCATTTCTTCCTTCCCATTGCGTATTCGATCCCGCCGAGCACATGTTTCAGAAAAGCTTCTTCCTGGTAGGACTCTTTGGTATGCCCCAGTTCGGTATAGAACATGCGGCCTCCGTCAAACTCACGGTACCAGCTCATCGGGTGATCGTCCCCGTTCTTTCCGCCTTTATACGTGCTTTCATCTATTTTGATCAGTACATGCAGGCCGGGAACGATGCTCTTGAAATTATACCATTCGTCTCTCCGTATCCAGGTAGAGTCCAGATGCCGGGTAGCGGGATGATTGCGGTCCACCACCCGCAGGGTAGCGGTTTGTTGTTGCGGATGGCTGAGGAAATACGCGCCTACCAGCTGGTTGTACCAGGGCCAGTCGTATTCCGTATCCGTTGCCGCATGAATCCCCACGAAACCGCCACCCTTATGGATATACGATTCCATGGCGGCCTGCTGTTCATCATTGAGTATGTTGCCGGTGGTGCTGAGGAATACAATGGTTTTGTATTTCTTCAGATTCTTCTCTGTGAAGAGGGAAGCATCTTCTGTTGTATCCACATCAAATCCGTTTTCAGCGCCGAGCTTCATGATCGCCAGTTTCCCGGCGGGAATAGCGTCGTGGCGGAAGGCTGCGGTTTTAGTGAAAACGAGGATGCGGGGCTTTGCTTTTTTGAAAGCATAAGCGCCGATGGCAACGCTCAGTACGAGCAGCAGGAGGAAGTATTTTTTCCAGGTCATATACTGTTACTATAATTGGCGGATCTTGATATTGCGGTACCAAACTTTATCACCATGGTCCTGCAGGGCGATATGGCCTTTGGCGTAAGCGCCGAAGCCTTCCCAGGTTTTGAACTTGCTTTCGCCTACCAGTTTCTTCCATTCGTCTGTACCCATAGTAGTTTCAGCGGTTTTTTGACCATTGAAGATGAGGGTCAGCTTGTTGTTTTTCTTGATGATCTTCGCAGTGTTCCACTCTCCTACCGGTTTTGCGTAGCGGGCCGGAGAAGCGATCAGATCATACAGATCACCGGAATTGTGTTTATGGATCTTTCCGTCTGAATGCCTGGCATCGTCCAGCACCTGCATTTCAGGACCGGTGGCGTAGGTAGCGCGGAACTTGGGATCTTCGTGCACGCTGAAGATGATGCCGCTGTTACCGCCTTCGGATATCTTCCATTCCAGTTCCAGTTCGTAGTTCTCATACTCATCAGCCGTAATAAGGTCGCCACCGGAAGCGCCGGCTTTTTTAGCATCTGTATCGAGGAAAAGCGCACCGTCCTGTACCTTCCAGGCACCGGGAGCGTCCTGTTTCAGATAACCACGCCATCCGTTAGTGGTTTTGCCATCGAACAGCAATTTCCAGCCTTCTTTCTTTTCTTTCTTGGAGAGGGAAGGACCGCTTTGGGCGTAAGTAGCTGTGGCACCTGAAAGGAAGCCGAGCAGCAATGTGGACATGATAAGACGTTTCATCTGTTGTTGTTGTTTTACCGTGTGAATTTTAAAATGTCTTTTTCAGTTTATTTTCCAACGGAAAGGATGTATTTCACCATTTCTTTGGCATCGTCTTTCGGGATATCGGCGTGAGGAGCCATGGGCACTTCACCCCAGTTACCGGCGCCGCCTTTGATCACTTTGCCTGCCAGTAATTCGATATTCTCGTCGCTGGCCGGATACTTTGCCGCAATTTCCTTGAAAGCGGGCCCTACCAGTTTGGTCTCCTCGGTATGGCAGGTTTTGCAATCCTTTGACGCGATCAGCTCTTTGCCTTTTCCGGCTACGCTGGTCACCATAGAATTGTCTTTCACAGCAGGCGTCTCGGATTTTTGTTCGGATTTTTGCTCTGCTTTCTTGTCACCACCGCCGCAAGCTGCCAGCAGTACAACGGCCGCACTGATACATATCGGCCCCCATATTGTCTTCTTCATTTTTTTGTGTTTAATATAATTGAGAAATCGTTTTAGCAATCTTAAAAAAATTATAAACCGAGTATCCGTCTGTTCAGATTTTCATCCGCACCTGTACCGGCAAAATCATCAAACGCTTTTTCCGTTACACGGATGATGTGATCTTTGATAAACGGAGCACCTTCGCGGGCGCCGTCTTCCGGATGTTTCATGCAGCATTCCCATTCCATCACAGCCCATCCTGCATAATCATACTGTGTGAGCTTGCTGAACACGGCTTTGAAATTCACCTGTCCGTCTCCAAGGGAACGGAACCTGCCGGGGCGGTTGATCCAGGACTGGTAACCGCCGTATACGCCGGAGCGGCCGGTGGGATTGAATTCCGCGTCTTTCACATGGAACATCTTAATCCTCTCGTGGTAAATATCGATGTAAGACAGATAATCCAGGCATTGCAGCACAAAGTGGCTGGGATCGTAAAGGAGACAGGCCCGGGCGTGATTATTGGTCGCTTCGAGGAACTGCTCATAACTGGCGCCGTCATGCAGGTCTTCACCCGGATGTATCTCATAACAAAGATCGATGCCGTTGGCATCCATTTCGTTGAGGATGGGCAGCCAGCGGCCGGCCAGTTCTTTGAAGCCGGTTTCCACGAGCCCTGCCGGCCGTTGCGGCCAGGGATATACCGTATGCCAGAGCAGTGCGCCACTGAAAGTAGCGTGTGCATTAAGGCCCAGGTTACGGCTGGCTTTGGCGGCGTATTTCAGCTGGTTCACGGCCCATTCCGTACGTGCTTTGGCGTTACCACGCAGTGCTTCCGGTGCAAAGCCGTCGAACAGTTCATTATATGCGGGATGCGTGGCTACGAGTTGTCCCTGCAGGTGTGTGGAAAGTTCTGTGATCTCCATCCCGGCAGATTGTACGATCCCTTTTATTTCATCCGCGTAGGTTTTACTTTCTGCGGCTTTCTGAAGGTCTATACAGCGAGGGTCCCAGGTGGGTATCTGCACCCCTTTGAAACCCAATCCTGCCGCCCATTTACAAATGCTCTCCAGGCTGTTGAAGGGGGCTTTATCGTCCAGGAACTGCGCCAGGAAGATCCCTGGCCCTTTGATCGTTCTCATAATTACTGTTTCCTTATCATTAAAAAACTCAGATCTCGAATTTCGTCCATTTTTGTTCACTGGCGGAAGACTTCACTACCATGTCGATGAATGCCATCCCGCGGATACCTTCGTCCGGCCCGGGGAAATCCAGTGCCTCCGGCGCCGGCGTAGTACCATCGATCTTCGCCTGAAGGGTAAGGGCGAAGTTGCGGTAGAGGTTGCCGAATGCCTCCAGGTATCCTTCCGGATGACCGCCCGGAGTGCGGCAGTTATGCGTGGCATAGCTGCTGAGATGCGGATTACCGCCACCTGCACGGAGGATCTCGGTAGGTTTATCCAGCCACTTCACCAGCAAAGTGTTCGGCTCCTGTTGCGCCCATTCGAGGCCACCTTTCTCGCCATAGATGCGGATCTTCAGCGCATTCTCTTCACCCGCCGCCACCTGGGAAGCCATCAGCACACCTGCAGCACCGTTATCGAAGCGAAGCAATACAGCGCCGTCATCGTCCAGCATCCTTCCTTCCACCATGATATTCAGATCGGCACACAATTTATCGATTTTCTGGCCGGAAATATACTCTGCAAGATTAGCGGCATGGGTACCAATATCTCCCATACAGCCGCTTTTCCCTGACCGTTTGGGATCCGTACGCCAGGCAGCCTGGGCATTGCCTTCGCGCTCGCTGAGTTTGCTAAGCCAGCCCTGCGGGTATTCCACCCATACTTTGCGAATCTTGCCGAGCAGTCCGTTCTTCACCATCTGCCGGGCCTGTTTCACCATCGGGTAGCCGGTATAGGTGTGCGTGAGCAGCAGGGTGAGGCCGGTTTGTTCTACTTTAGCTTTCAGCTGTTTCGCTTCGTCGAGGGTAAAGGTGATCGGCTTTTCGATCACTACGTGAAAGCCCTTATCGAGCGCCATCATGGCGGGTTCAAAGTGTGCGAAGTTGGGAGTAACGATCGTTATAAAATCCAGTCTCTTATCCGCAGGCATGGCCGCTTCTTTCTCCAACATTGCTTTGAAATCGGTGTAGATGCGGTCCGGCTCCAGGAAGAGCGACTGCCCTGAATCCTTCGCGATTTCCGGGTTGATGCTCAGCGCCCCTGCTTTCAGTTCGATCAATCCGTCCATATTGGCCGCGATGCGGTGGATAGCTCCGATGAAGGCGTCTTTACCACCTCCGATCATGCCCATTCTTAATTTCCTGTTCATAGTATGTTTCAATTACCTTAATCAATTACGAATCAACAATTACGCCGCCTGTACCAGCTCTTCTTTGGCTTTATTCCTGAATTTCAAAAAGAGGAATATAAAGGCAACGATTAATACGATCGGCATGATAGCCACGGTGGTGAGGGTGTCCCGGCCGGCCTGCAATTCTGCAGCGGCGGCATCAGCTCCGGCTTGCAGCGCTTTTGCCTTATTACTGTCGTACCAGCTTCCCATAAAAGGCAAAATGATAGAAACAGATAACATCCCGGCTCCGCCCATGATATTCAGGCCAATGGCGCCGGTTTTGGGAATATATTCGGAAACAAAACCCAGCATAGTAGGCCAGAAGTAGCATACGCCGATGGCAAATACGAAAGCAGCGGCAAATGTTACATATCCTGTTGCAATGCTCAGCCAGTAAAGACCGATGGTAGCAAAGATGGCGGAGCAAAGCAGCATTCCGGCGGGATTCAGACGATGCACTACAGGCCCTGCAAACAACCGGCCGATCGCCATAATACCGTTAATGAATACAAGGAGCAAAATGGCCGGTACACCTACCTGACCCAGCAAAGTACTGATCCATTGCCCTGTTCCCAGCTCTGTGGAAGCCGTCAGTAACATACACAGCACCATAAACAGAAACAGCGGACCTACACAGGCTTTCAGCATCGCTTTATAGGAAACGCCGGAAGAAACGCGTTCTGTTTCCGGGAATTTTACAGAGAAGAACAGGATACCGTACAGCAGGGCAGGAACGAGCAGAATACCCATCAGCCATTGCCATGACATATGTAATTGTTCAATCACCAGGAAGGAAATTAGTCCCCCTATTACAATCCCGCCGGGAAACCACATATGGAAGCGGTTCAGCATTTTGGTTTTTTCCCCGGAGTAAATAGTGGCCACCAGTGGATTACAAGCTGCTTCCACACTTCCGTTCGCGATCCCTATCAGCAGCGTGCCTATGAACAACGGCCAGAAACTTACGGAAGTGATGGTGATCAATACCCCGGCAATATGCCCGAAGAAGGCCACGTACAATATCTTTTTCATTCCGATAACATCGATCAAAGGCCCGCCGATGATCTGGGCAAGCGTAAAGCCCCAGAAAGCCGTACCTGCGATCAGGCCTACCTGCTCATTCGATAATGTAAAATCCTTTCCCCATAGCGGCATGATTTCCGCACGGATAGCAAAGGTCATGGCTGTCACTATTAATGAAAGACAACTGGTGTAAAAGAGCTTTTTAGGCTGTATCTGCTTCATAGACGTGATTTTGTAAAATATTCAACAGTGTATTTAAAACCTTTAAATTTATAAAAAGTATTTACATATTTTTATCTTTTTATGACGGCTTTTAGCCGGAAAGTGAACAGTTTATCATCCAGGATCGTTCTGACCCCGTTAATTTAACGGTTTTATCCTTAAATTGACCTGAAGCCTTGGCGGCCCCACTGTACTTTTTTTGCTGATGAGTGGTTATTTACATACGGAAGAAGCTCTCCGTGCGCTAAAAGCGCGGGACCCGGAGACATTTGCGGAGGTTTACCGCCAGTATTTCCCGCTTCTGTATGCCACCGCCTTCAAATACCTGGGTGACAAAGTTCAGGCGGAAGAGGTGATCCAGGATGTTTTTTTGAGGATATGGGAAAAGGATTTCCAGCTGGAACATCCTGCGGCATTGAAAAGCTACCTTTTCCGGGCCGTGATCAACCGGGTCATGAATCACTTCCAGCGGGAAAAAATGCAGCGTCATCATCATGAGACCCTGCAAAATCTCCAGGAAGAGAGCTATCTCTGCAATTTCATTGAAGAACAGGAGCTGCGGGAAAATATCCATAAAGCCATCGAAGCCCTGCCTGCACAATGCAAACGCATCTTTAAACTGAGCCGCTTTGAAGGGCTCCGGAATCAGCAGATCGCGGAACAACTGAACCTTTCCGTAAAAACCGTCGAAAACCAGATGACCATTGCGTTAAGGCAGTTAAGAAATTCTTTATTGAACGACGACGAATACAAGCTTACACCTACAGCCAGGCTGAAGATCTTATTGTTCCTTATGGGCGGTATTTAATTATATATAGTACCCGCTACTCTTTTGCACGTCATCTCTCCATTATTTGGTACTCATCCAGGAACCGAAAAAAAATTTATTTGCCTTTTGGGGGCTTAACGGGCCTGGCTTGTCTTAGCAACTATAGCCAATATCAAAATCTACATGCAGCCAACCGATTATTCTATTGTGCTCCGATATCTGGACGAGCCGGATCATGCCGTCCATAAAGCGGAATTCGAAAACTGGCTTAAGAAGAGCGATGCCAACAAAGCGTTCTATGAAGAGCTGCGCATGCTCTGGGAGCAATCCGCCGCAGCCGCCACTTATGAGGGAGTAGACGCTACGGCGGCTACAGAAAGATTCGCAGCATTGCTGCATCAGCATTATCCCGCTACGGTGGCAGCACTGCCGCGCAACAAGCGCTGGTGGAGGTATTCCGCAGCCGCCGCCACTATTGCCGCAGCCGCACTTGCCTGGTGGCTCCTGCGTCCCACGCAGGTGCGTTACAACACCTTTACCACTACTTCCCGGATCGACTCGCTCCTGCTATCCGACGGCTCAAAAGTGATCCTGAACAAGCATTCCAGCCTGCGTTACCCGGCCGCTTTCGGCAGTCGTTCCCGCCAGGTGTTCCTCGATTCCGGTACCGCCTTCTTTGAAGTACAGGCCAGTGCTGTACATCCCTTTGCCGTAACGGCGGGAGACACGAAAGTATCCGTACTGGGCACGGCTTTCAACCTCGCCAGCGGACAGGAAGAGATCAAACTCTATGTGCTGAGCGGCGAAGTAGCTTTCGGCAGCAATACTTCCACGGCTTCGCCTATTCGGCTGAAAGCCGGCAGCGGCGCGTCTTTCCACAAAAAGACGGGGCAGCTCGGCATGGATGCTGATGTGGATTACAACCAGCTGGCCTGGAGAACGAGGGAGCTGTATTTCCGGGACACTCCGATGGAGGAGGTTTGCGCTGTACTGTCAGAACATTACCAGGTGAGAGTCATCCTGGAAAACGATGCCAGAAAGACACAGAAACTCAATGCCAACTTTAGCCATAAAACCATCGATGAGATATTGGAAACGCTCAATGCGCTCTATAACTATCGCTTCGAAAAACGCGGAGACACGATCTATATCCGCTGAATCATTCATACAAATACAAAATCAGAACTGTAACTGACCAAATTCTAAAATTCGCTTTTACTATGTTAATGAGATTTCACAGAACCAACCATCCCTCCTGGTGTGGAATAGCATGCGGGCTGCTCATCGCCCTCATGCTATCCGCCCGGCCTGCAGTCTCGCAGGATACCTTCGCTCTCAACCGGAAAGTGACGGTGAAAGCAAGGAACAAGCCACTCTCCAATGTGCTGTCAGACATCGAAAAACAGACCGCGCTCAATTTCGTATATGACGGCACGGAATTGAACAAGTCGCAAATGGTCAGCATCCATGCAAAGGCAACATCCCTGAAAGAAGTGCTGGACAAGATCTTCGAAGGGCATGCCAGCGTGAAGGTGATCGGGAACCAGGTGATCCTGAAGAAAATGGGAGCAGCCACCACGATGACGGTTGTTACTCCTGTCAATCCCCTGCAGCAGCAAAGACCTTTCTCCCTCGTTGGACACGTATCCCTGCGCGGCAACAACGGGGAGATCCAAAAGATCCCGGGCATCACACTGCGGGTGAAGGGTACCAACAGGGGAGCAGCCACCGGTACAGGCGGCCGCTACGCCATTGCCATATCTTCCAAAGAAGTACTGGTGGTCAGCTATATCGGTTATAAAACAAAAGAAATAACGATCGATGAGAAAATGGCGAAAGGCGGGATAGTCGGCACGCTCGATATCACGCTGGAGGAAGACGTGGAAAAGATAAAGGAAGTGGTGGTGACCGGGATATTTGAGCGGAAGAAAGAAAGCTTCACCGGCGCAACCGCCACTTATAATGCCAAAGAGCTCAAGCAGATCGGTAACCAGAACGTAATCCAGAGCCTTAAAACCCTCGACCCCGCATTCGCTGTACTGGAAAACAATCTCCAGGGCTCTAACCCGAATGCGCTCCCGGATATGGAGATCCGCGGAAAAACCGCCACCATCACACTCCGCGACCAGTTCGGCTCCAACGCCAACCAGCCGCTCTTCATCATGGACGGTTTTGAAGTAAGCCTGCAAACGGTGGTAGATATGAACATCAACCGCGTAGAATCCATTACGGTACTGAGAGACGCCTCTTCCACAGCGATCTATGGGTCAAGGGCCTCTAACGGAGTAGTGGTGATCGAAACCAAAAAACCCAAGCCCGGCTCGCTGCGCATATCTTATAATACAGACAACCGCATAGAATTCCCCGACCTCAGTGATTATAACATGATGAACGCTGCGGAGAAACTGGAATTCGAACGGCTGGCCGGCAGATACAAACTGAACTCCAGGTTTGAAATATACCAGGATTCCCAGTTGCGGCTGGATTCCCTTTACAACTCACACCTCGCCGAAGTGAAACGCGGCGTGAACACCTACTGGCTGAGCGCACCGTTGCGCATGGGCTACAGCACCGCGCACAATCTTTATGCAGACGGCGGGGACGATCAGATGCGTTATGGTGTGGGCGCCAGCTTCAACCGTGTGAACGGCGTCATGAAAGGTTCCGGGAAAACCGTGGGTGGAGGGAATGTGGACCTGATCTACCGCAAAGGCAAATGGAACGTGTCCAACAAACTCTTTATCAACTTCAGCACCGCCACAGAGTCGCCCTACGGCTCCTTCTCCGACTACGCTGAAGCCAATCCGTATTTCCGGAAAACGGACTCCACCGGCAACATCCTCCGCTATCTTGAAGTCAGCAGCTACGGCGGTACGGGTTTTGGCAGTTACTATGTGACCAACCCGCTGTGGGATGCTCATCTGAATGGAAAGAACCGGACCGATTATACCGAGATCATCAACAATTTCCAGGCGGAATACCGTTTTATGCCAAGCCTCCTCTTCCGCGGGCGCATGCAGGCCAACAAAACGACCACGCAAAACGAGATATTCATCCCCGGTGAAAATTCCATTTTCCTGAGCACGGAATTTCTGAAAAAAGGAGCCTACAAAAAGATGACGACGAACCAGTTCGGGCTCAGCGGCGATCTCTCCCTGATCTATGGAAAGGATTTCGGCAAACACAATATCAACGGCGTGGCACAATGGCAGCTGCGGCAGAGCCGGGCGGAAAGAGAACGATACATCGCGCAGGGGTTCCCGATCCAGGGCTTTGAATCCCCCAACTATGCCACCGGCTACGAAGAGTTCGGCCGGCCGCTTTATAATGAACAAACGATCCGCTCTAACAGCTTCCTGGTTAACGCGGGATATTTGTATGATCGCCGTTTTGCCGTAGACGCCAGCTTCAGGATAGACGGTAGCAGCGTGTTCGGCGCTAACCGCCGCTCCAGCAACTCCTGGTCCCTCGGCCTCGCCTGGAACCTGCAGAACGAATCATTCATCCGGCAACAACGCTGGATCAATATTCTCCGGCTGAGAGGCAGCGTAGGCAAACCGGGTAACCAGAACGTAGCCTCTTACATCAACTTCACCACTTACTCCTACAACACCGCGCTGTACAATTTCTTCAACCTCGGCGCTGTTATCCAGGATGCAGGTAATCCGGACCTGCAATGGCAAAAGAAACTGGACCGTAACGTGGGCATAGACGCTACCCTGCTGAATAACCGCCTCTCCTTCTCCTTCGACGTCTTCAATAATATCACCAACCCGCTTGTGATGGACATCAATGTTCCCTCCTCCGTGGGTCTTTCTACCTATACCACCAACCTCGGCGGCCAGGTGGATAAAGGATTCTATGGTAATATCGCAGTAAGACCCGTTTACCGGCCGCAGCAGCGGATTGTGTGGACGGTGAGCCTGAACGCCAGAAAAACCGTATCCACTTTCGAAGACCTCGGCAACAGGCTGGATGCGTTCAACAAAAACAACATTTCCAAAAACCTCGAGCGATACAAGGACGGCAGCAGCACTACCGCCATCTGGGCCGTGCGCTCCGCGGGCATCGACCCTTCTACCGGGCAGGAAGTGTTCATCCGTAAAGACGGTTCACTCACTTTCAAACACAGTTATGATGATGAAGTGGTGGTAGGCGACCGGCGGCCGAATATCGAAGGCGTAATCGGCAACACCTTTACCTACCATGGTTTCAGCGCAAGTGCGTACCTGCGGTACCGCCTCGGTGGCGATGTATTTAATACAGCGCTGTGGAACAAAGTGGAAAATATCAGCATGGATGGCCTGAAAGTGAATCAGGATAAACGCGCGCTGTACGACCGCTGGCAGAAACCGGGAGACGTCACCACCTTCAAGAACATCAGCTCCACCGATGTTACGCCCGCGTCTTCCCGCTTCGTGCAAAAGGAAAATATCCTCACCGGCGAAAGCTTCCGCATCGGATACGAGTGGAACAACGATCAGCTCCGGAAACTGGGTCTGGCCTATATTACCCTCAGTGCCTATATGAATGACATCTTCCGCCTGTCCACGATCAAAAGCGAAAGAGGGATCGACTATCCATTCTCCCGCTCCGTTTCTTTCTCCCTCAGCGCAGGCTTCTAACCATCAATATCTAACGACATGAAAAAACAACTGACATATATCACGCTCCTGCTCTCGCTCGCCCTGCTTGCTGCATCCTGCAATAAATGGCTGGATGTGAAGCCGAAAGACAGAACGATCGAAGATCAGATCTACAATACAGAAGACGGGTTTTATACCGCGCTCAACGGCGTTTACCTGGATCTCTGCTCGGAAAGCCTGTATGGCGCGCAGCTAAGTATGGAAATGCTCGAGCTCCTTGCCCAACGATATAATACATCTGTCACCAATCACTATGCGCAGGTTGTAAGCAGTTACAGTTATGGCGACAGCAAGATGAAATCAAAAGTGGATAACGCCTGGAAAGGATTGTACCGCAACATCAGCAACCTCAACCGGATGCTGTATATGATCGAAACTAAAAAAAGCGTGTTTGGCAGCGAGATGAGCTACAAGCTCCTGAAAGGCCAGGCCCTCGGTCTCCGCGCCTTTCTGCACTTCGATCTGCTGCGGCTTTTCGGTCCGATCTATAAATCCGCCGATTCCACCGCCAAATCCATTCCCTATTACGATCATTATACCATCGAATACCAGCCTTTCCTTCCCGCCAACGATTACATGAACAAGGTAATGCAGGACATCAATGATGCAGAAACCCTGCTGGCCGCTTCAGATCCGGTGATCTCTTCCGGCCCCTTGTTCTCCGCCGCACCCGGTAATGGTTCCAACAAGTTCCGCTTCCGTAACATGGCCATGAACTATTATGCGGTAGAACTACTGAAAGCCCGCGCGCTGCTATACCGCGAAGACAAAGCAGGCGCCCTTGCCGTAACCACTGCCGTGCTGCCCGATATAGAAAAATGGTTCCCTTTTGTGAATGTGAACAACGTCACCGACAATGTGAACCCGGACAAGGTTTTTTCTACCGAACTCATCTTCGGACAGTTTGATTCAAGGTTATACGAAATGTATAACAAGTACTTCTCTCCGGTAGTTCCCGAAGCTGGCCTCCTCACATCCCAGGCCACCCGGCTTAGCTCACTGTATGAAAGCAACGAGAACGATTACCGCTACAAATCCATATTCTGGCGCGTTCCCGACAATAATGCCGTGACCTACAAATGCTACTACAAGTACTCAGACATTATTAATAAAGACAAGAACTACCGTTTCCTGCTGCCCCTCATGCGCAAAACGGAATTCTATTACATCGCTGCCGAATGTGAGACCAATACCACCAAGGCGCTGGATTATCTCAACACCGTCCGCAAAGCAAGAGGTCTGGTGGATCTTGCGGCCAATGCCGCAGTGGTCACCGAGATCCGGAAAGAATACATGAAAGAATTCTTCGGGGAAGGACAGTTGTTCTTCTATTACAAACGCACCAACAACACTTCCATTCCCAACGGCTCTGCTGCTTCCGGCAACGTAAGCATGACGCCGGCCAAATATGTATTACCTATTCCTGACAGTGAACTGGCTTACAGGAACTAAATCGCGCTACTATTATGAAAAAGATTCTCTTATATATACTCGTCAGCTCCGGCGCCCTCGCCCTCGGGAGCTGTACAAAAGAACTGGCTACCTACAGCGGGCCGAACAGCGTATACTTTAGCATGACGGTCAGCACCAGCGATCTCACGAAAACAGACAGTTCAAAGATCACCTTCGCTTACGCGGCCGCTTCCGTGAAGGACACTACTTTCAAACTACTGGTGCGTACTATGGGACCGTTGAGCGATAAGGACAGAGCTTTCAGGGTCAGAGCAGTGGCCGATCGTTCCAGCGCCAAAGCCGGCGTACATTATGAAGCCCTGCAGGAGACTTACATCATTCCAGCAAAAGCCAATTCGTTCCTGCTGCCCATCACCTTTCACCGCACGGCAAACATGCTGACGGATACCGTGCAGCTGCAACTGGAGTTGCTGGAAAATGAAAATTTCAACACAAAGCTGGCGGACGAGATCATCAACACATCCACCAAACAAAAGGTCAGCCTCATCCGCTACACCATTCAGGTAAGCGATGTGCTGGCAAAACCAAAGGCCTGGTGGGACTACATGCTCGGTAATTTCAGCCGCAGGAAGATCATATTCATCTCCGAGCTGGCCGGCGAGCCATTGGCCAACTTCAACGATCCGTCCCTGCTGACCATTCCAAAGCAAACTTACCTGGGGAAATTCACGCAAAAATATCTGAACGACCAGGCCGCCGCCGGTAACGTGATCATGGACGAAAATGGTCTACCGATGGTCATGGGCGCCGGTGCACAATAAAATCCATACAAGCAAATTTTCAGACATGAAAAGAAAAAAACATCTTCCATATACGGCACTCCTCGCTGCCACACTGCTGGCAAGCGGTTGCTATAAAGACAAGGGGAATTACGATTACCAGGCGATCAATGAAGTGGGTATCGACGGCATTAACAGCGAGTACACCATACTGGCGCTGGACACCCTGAAAATAAATCCCGTACTCAACTTCACACAGGATGCATCAAATGACACCAGTAAATACCTGTATGAATGGGTGGCCATTCTGGATGAAAAGGACCGGGTATTCCCGGATGCAAAAAGGATTGAAGTAGCCGGTTCACGGAACCTCAGCTACAAGGTTACCCTGAAACCAAATGCTGGCTTCACGATGTCCTACCGTGTGAAAGACAAAGCTACCGGCGTACAATGGAGCAAAACTTTCCGGCTGACGGTAAAGTCCACCATCTATGAAGGCTGGCTCGTCTATTCAGACGTAAATACAGATGCGCGGCTGGATATGATCTCCAAGCTGGATGCAACCACGGAAAGGACCTATATCGATGTGCTAAAACAGGTAGGCAGCGCCCTGCCGCCGCAAAAGAATCCACGGCATGTCTCCTTCGCCACCAAGAACCAGGGAGTAGGCATCTACCTGAGCGCAGGAACGGGCACTAACAGTATTCACGGCGAAACTTTCCTCTGGCAGCCTACCAATGATATCAAGTACGAAATGGTGGGCAATATGCCTCCGGGCTTCGCTCCGCAATTTATCACCAACTATGGATCCGCAGAGCATGTACTGGTAACGGACGATGAGATATACTACCAGAATTTCATAAGCGGCGGAGGAGGATATACGCTGCCCATCAATATCGTACAGGCCGAAAATGTAAAATTCAAACCCGCTCCTTTCATCGGTTTCTCTGATCTTTTCGCCGGCAACATCCTGTACTATGACGCCACAGGAAAGAGGTTCGTTGGCTATAAAACAGGGCAGACCTACAGCTATACGCTGCAGGACCCCGCCACCAAGCTTTTCAGCTATACCACCGGTCGCCGTATGCTCTTCATGGCCAATACCCGTTACAGCAACAACGATGTGTTTGCTATTCTCAAAGACGATACAGACGGTAAAACCTATCTCTATCGCATGAACGTTGCATCCGGTATTACACAAACATTCTACGATGCGATCCAGGGAACGGATGTGGATAAGGCAGAGCAGTTCGCCGTCAGCAACCAGTTCGGATACGTGTTCTACAATGTGGGCAGCAAAATATATGAGTACGATATGTTCAACAAAAGCAGTAAGCTGATGCTGGACATGGGAACGGAAAAAATCTCCCTGCTTAAATGTCACAACTTCGGCGGTATATCCAAATATGTCAAACTGGAGAACTCCCTCATCGTTTGTACCTACGCCCCGGCAAAACCTGCGGCGGAGCAGGGAACCATGCGTTTGTATGATGTACCCACCGTGAACGGGGCTCTGGTACTAACCAAAGAATACAACGGATTCGGCAGGATCGTGGACGTAACATACCGCCGCCGCTAATGAAAAAAATAAAAAACACCATAAAAATGAATACCAAAAATCTGATCGCTGTCGCAGCGCTCACCGTCATGGCCGCCACACAGGCTCATGCGCAACAATACACCGTCAACGGGAAACTGGCAGAAGCAGAAGGCAGGAAAGTTTATCTGCTCAAGATAGTTGGCGGTATAAAAGCCGATACGCTGGCCAATAAGACCATTCAGAACGGCACATTCAGTTTCACCGGTAACATTTCGGAACCTTATCCTTACGCAGTGGCGGTAGAAGGTGCGCGCCCGAAAATGTTCTTCCTTGAAAGCGGCACTACCACCATCACGGGTGATCCCAAAGAACTGAAAATAGCCGGAGGCGCTGCCCAGAAAGCTTATCAGCAGTATGAGGAAGCGGAAAGTTCCATCCAGAAGAAAATGGGCGAGCTGCGCATGCAGATGGAAAGCCAGCGGAAGGATTTCCTGAACAACAATACGAATTCCGTGGTATCCGCCTATCTGCTGAACATCCCCCTGGGATACATGCTGGCGAAAGATCAGGAAGCGATCTACAAGCAATTCACGGATGACGTGAAGAAAAGCGAATTCGGTAAGAAAGTGCGGACCCGTATTGACCAGATGACCGCGGTTGAGCCGGGCCGGAAAGCGCCGGATTTCAAGGCCGCTACGCCGGAAGGGGGTGTAAAAAGCCTGGCGGAAGTAGTGAAGAAGGGCAAGATCACGATGATCGATTTCTGGGCCAGCTGGTGCGGTCCCTGTCGTGCCGAAAACCCCAACGTGGTACGGATCTACAACAAATACAACAGTAAGGGCTTCAACATCATCGGCGTTTCTCTCGACAGGGAAGGCGAAGGGGATAAGTGGAAAGAGGCGATCAAAAAAGACGGCCTCATCTGGAATCACGTATCCGACCTGAAATTCTGGCAATCAGATATTGCACAACTGTATAATATCAGATCTATACCGGCCACTTTCCTGCTGGATGAGAAAGGCGTTATCATCGCCAAAGACCTCCGCGGGGCAGAACTGGAGAAAAAAATTGCAGAACTACTCGATAAATAATTCATCCTTTTAAGGGAAATGCTACTCTTTATTAACGGGCGGTGTTATCACCGCCCTATTTATGAAATTCCATCAACGACCGACCATTTTACTCATAAGCGTTAGATTTTGATTGATTTACTAGAAAGAACGGGCTGCCTTTCCTGGCGGCCCTGTTTTTTTCAGTTCTGACTGCTATTTGGCATCATTTTATCCGCACGATCCCCCAAAAATTCCTAATTTTACGAGCCTCGGTAAAAAAAGGACCGTTCCTGCCACCTTGGCACAACCTTGATCCGGGCGTAATATTTGACATAAAACTCCGTCTGGTACAAGGTTATATTTATCATTAATCGAAATTTTAACATGCTAGGTTTTTTAACAAAGCTTTTTGGAGGAAACAAGTCAGAACGAGACATCCGGCTGATCCTCCCCATTGTGAAGCAGATCAATGAGGCGTACGAAAAACTTTCATCCCTGCCTATCGATGACCTGCGCCGGAAAACGCAGGAACTCCGCGCCCGTATTAAGGAATACCTGGCCGATATGGACCGGGATATCGCCGCTAAAAAAGCCAGTGCCGAACAGGAAGAGGACGTGAACATAAAAGATCTTACTTACCGGGATATTGATAAACTCATCAAGGACCGTGATAAAAAGATCGAGGAAATATTGAACCAGCTGCTGCCGGAAGCCTTTGCCGTTGTAAAGGAAACCGCCCGCCGCCTCTCTGAAAGCCCCGTGATCACTGCCAGCGCCACAGAACTCGACCGTCAGCTGGCAGTTAAAAAAGACTATCTCCGCATTGAAGGTGACAAAGTGGCCTGGAATAATTCCTGGATCGCAGGCGGCACCGAGGTAACCTGGAACATGATACACTACGATGTGCAGCTCATCGGTGGTAATGTGCTCCACCAGGGCAAGATATCGGAAATGGCCACAGGTGAAGGTAAAA
Source organism: Chitinophaga niabensis (assembly GCA_017849435.1). Classification (GTDB taxonomy): domain Bacteria; phylum Bacteroidota; class Bacteroidia; order Chitinophagales; family Chitinophagaceae; genus Chitinophaga; species Chitinophaga niabensis_A. Next base: position 331,921 of record JAFIGY010000009.1, on the reverse strand, counting down.
CCCTCGTTTCCACCCTCCCTGCCTACCTCAACGCCCTCGCGGGCGAAGGGGTGCATATCGTGACCGTGAACGACTACCTGGCACGCCGTGACTCCGAATGGAACGGGCCTCTCTTTGAATTCCTCGGTATCACCGTGGATTGCATCGACAAACATCAGCCGCACTCCCCGGAACGCCGTGCAGCTTATCAGGCGGACATTACCTACGGTACCAATAACGAATTCGGCTTTGACTACCTCCGTGATAACATGGTGCACAGCCCCGAAGAAATGGTACAACGTAAACACCATTTCGCCATGGTGGATGAGGTGGATAGTGTATTGATCGACGATGCGCGTACGCCGCTGATCATCTCAGGCCCCATCCCCCGCGGTGACGAGCAGGAGTTCCATGCTCTGAAACCCCGCATCCAGCGCCTTGTGGAAGAGCAACGCAAAGTGGTGAACGGCTACCTTATTGAAGCGAAACGACTCATCGCGGAAGGAAAAGATGACCCCAAAACCGGTGGTCTCTCCCTGATGCGCGCCTGGCGCGGCCTTCCCAAGAACAGCGCTACCATTAAATACCTCAGCGAACCAGGGATCAAAGTACTCCAGCAAAAAGCGGAAAATTATTATATCGCGGATCAGCAACGCGAAATGCCGAAAGTGGATGAAGGACTTTACTTCCACATCGACGAAAAGAACAACAGCGTAGACCTGACGGAAAAAGGTATCGCCCTGATCACCGGTGCAGGTGAAGATCCTAACTTCTTCCTGATGCCCGATGTAGGATCAGAGATCGCAGAACTGGAAAAGCAGGATCTGTCAGCGGAAGAACGGCTGGCCAGGAAAGACCAGCTGCTGCAGGATTTCGCGATCAAATCCGAACGTATCCACTCCGTACAACAGCTCCTCAAAGCCTATACGCTGTTTGACAAAGATGTGGAATACGTAGTGATGGATGGGAAAGTGAAGATCGTGGATGAACAGACCGGCCGTATCCTCGAAGGACGCCGCTATTCCGATGGTCTCCACCAGGCGATCGAAGCCAAAGAAAACGTGAAAGTGGAAGCCGCTACCCAAACCTTCGCCACCATTACCCTGCAGAACTACTTCAGGATGTATCACAAGCTGGCAGGTATGACCGGTACGGCCGTTACCGAAGCCGGTGAGTTCTGGGAGATCTACAAACTGGACGTAGTGACCATTCCCACCAACCTTCCTATTGTAAGGAAAGATGCGGAAGACCTTGTATACAAAACCAAACGCGACAAATTCAAAGCGGTAATCGAGGAGATCAAGGGCATGAAAACTGCCGGACGCCCGGTGCTGGTAGGTACTACCTCCGTAGAAGTTTCCGAATTGCTGAGCAAAATGCTCACTTTCGAAAAGGTCCCGCATAACGTACTCAACGCTAAACAGCATGCCCGTGAAGCACAGATCGTTGCGGAAGCAGGTCTGGCCGGCGCCGTGACCATCGCCACCAACATGGCCGGCCGTGGTACAGACATCAAGCTCGGTCCCGGCGTGAAAGAAGCCGGCGGTCTGGCCATCATCGGCACAGAACGTCACGAAAGCCGCCGTGTGGACCGTCAGCTGCGTGGTCGTGCCGGCCGCCAGGGCGATCCCGGCACTTCCCAGTTCTTCGTGTCCCTCGAAGACGACCTGATGCGTATGTTCGGTTCCGACCGTATCGCTGCGCTGATGGACCGTATGGGCTACAAGGAAGGGGAAGTGATCCAGCACAGCATGATCACCCGCTCCATCGAAAGAGCACAGAAGAAAGTGGAAGAAAATAACTTCGGTATCCGTAAACGGCTGCTGGAATATGATGACGTCATGAACAAGCAGCGTAGCGTGATCTACTCCAAACGTAACCACGCCCTCTTCGGAGAACGCCTCGCCATCGACATCGACAATTCCTTCTATGAAGTGGCCGAGAACATCGTTACCACCCAACGGGAGAACGGCGACTATGAAGCATTCAAACTGGATGCGATCCTGAACTTCGCGATCGACACAACGGTTACCGAAGAAGAGTTACACAAAGGCAATGTGCAGGAAGTAGCGGAGAAGTTATATGCAGAAGCCACCGCCAACTATCACCGCAGAACGGCGGAAGTAACGAACGCCACCCTGCCCGTGATCCAGAATATTTATAAAGAACAGGGTCATCAGATCGAAAACATCTCCATTCCTTTCACAGACGGCAAAAAAGGCATCAACGTGCTGGCGCCGCTGAAGAAAGTAGTGGACACCGAAGGCCGCGAAACAACAGCCGCCCTGGAACGCAGCATCACCCTCGCTTTGATCGATGAAGCCTGGAAAGAACACCTGCGCGCCATGGATGACCTGAAACAATCCGTACAAAGCGCCGTATACGAGCAGAAAGACCCCTTGCTGATCTACAAGTTCGAAGCGTTTGAGCTGTTCAGGCAAATGAACACGGAAACCAGCAAGGAGATCGTTTCCTTCCTCTGCAAATGTGGTATTCCCGGCAGCCAGGGAGAAAATGAACAGATCACCGAAGGTCATGAAGAAAAAACGGATATGAGCCGGATGCGCGCCTCTCACCAGGAATTTGAGAATGGTAACGGCGGCGGTCAGCGTCAACAGGAATATGCACCTGTGGAGGAGCCCGTACGTTCCGAGCCGGTGCGCGTAGGCCCGAAAGTAGGTCGTAATGATCCCTGCCCTTGTGGAAGCGGCAAGAAATTCAAGAACTGCCACGGTAAAGACCTTTGAGTCAATTACGAATTGTCAATTACGAATTACGAATGAATAATTAAATAGTTATTAAGTTGAGGAAATTCGTAATTGACAATTCGTAAGTCGTCATTGATAATTATTTTGTTAGCCTTTGAAACAAAATGTTCTTTTGGAGAAAAGCTATCATTTTTCTTTGCGGATCGTGAAGTTGTTTCAATATTGACTAAAAGAAGATAATCAGCATAAGCCTTTGTTTTTGCAGCTGTTGCGCGCGGGTACTTCTATTGGCGCTAATGTTGAAGAGGCCGTTGGCGGATCTTCAAAGAAGGATTTCAAAGCAAAACTTTCTATCGCTTACAGAGAGGCAAGGGAATGTAAATACTGGCTGCGCCTTTTGAAAGACAGCAATATCCTATCCGAACGCATGGCAACATCTTTTTTGATGGATAATGAAGAATTGCTTAAAATCATCGGCGCCATCCAGACAACATTGAAAAAGCCATCCACCATTCGTAATTCGTAATTGACAATTCGTAATTGATCATGTTTTCCCGTTACATAGACCATACCATCCTGAAACCTACCACTACCCTGGAGGATATAAAAAAATGCTGCATGGAAGCCGTGGAATATGATTTTGCGGCCGTTTGCGTTCCTCCGCCTTTTGTAAAAATTGCCAAAACCTTTGTAGGCGGCACACCAACCAAAGTAGCCACCGTTACAGGTTTTCCTTTCGGATATTCCGCCATAGAGGCCAAAGTGGCCGAAACCGTGCTGACCATCATTGATGAAGCCGATGAGGTGGATATGGTGGTTAATATCCTGGCTATCCGCAATGGGGACTGGACTTACCTCGAAAAAGAAATTGCCACCATCATGCCGCTGGTCCGCAACCGGCAACGGTTGATCAAGGTCATCATTGAAAGTGGCATATTATTGGAGGAAGAGATCATCAGATGTTGTGAGCTGTACGCCAGGTATGGGGTGGATTTTGTGAAAACCTCTACAGGCTATGCGGAAAAAGGCGCCAGTGTGGAAGCGGTGGCCCTCATGCGAAAACATCTGCCCGCCAATATACAGATCAAGGCTTCCGGAGGGATTCGTACCTTTGCCTTTGCGCAGGAGCTGATTGCCGCAGGCGCCACCCGCATAGGGGCCAGTGCAAGCGTAGAGATCATGAAACAGGCGGCTGCCGCCCTGCAATAAATGGCAGGTACCATGCAGATTTTGAAAACAAACGATTTTTATATGATGCTCAGAACAGGCTGTTTATTTATCCTGATGTTGACCGCCGTAACACTGCGGGCGCAGGACAATACTACCGGGAACGTTATCGTGGCAAAAGACAGCCGGATAGACATCCTGATCAAAAAACAGATCTATATCAATTCCCTTGCTATCCGCAACCAGCCGGGCTTCCGCGTGCAGGTGATCACCACCAACAAACGCAACGAAGCCAACGATGCAAAAGCGAAAGTGATGCAGCAGTTCCCGGAATACCGCAGTTACCTGGACTTCCAGGCACCTTATTTCAAAGTACGGATCGGCGATTTCAGGACCCGGGAAGAAGCCTCCGAATTGCGGGACAAATTATCCGGCCTGTTTCCCAGCGGCGTATTTGTAGTGCCGGCCATCATCAATGTAACACCGGAAAAAGAATCAGAATGAAGCAACGGATACAATCCCTGGCCCGTGAATATGCCCCGGACCTTATAGCTTGCAGACACCATTTACACTCCCATCCGGAGCTGTCTTTTCAGGAATATGAAACGTCCCGGTTCCTGCAGGCCAGGCTCGATGAATATGGTATTTCCTACACCCCACACGTTGCCGGAACCGGCATCGTAGCCCTCATCAAAGGAAAAAATCCGGAAAAGAAAATCATTGCCCTGCGGGCGGACATCGATGCCCTGCCCATCCAGGAAGCCAACGAAGTGTCTTACAGATCTCAGAACCCGGGCGTGATGCATGCCTGCGGGCACGATGTACATACCACCGTTGTACTCGGCGCCGCACGCATATTGCAACAGGTACGGGATGAATTTGAAGGCACAATCAAGATACTGTTCCAGCCCGGAGAAGAAAAACATCCCGGCGGCGCCAGCCTGATGATCAAAGACGGCGCACTGGAAAACCCCAGGCCGCAGGCCATCCTCGGCCTCCATGTGCTCCCTGCCCTGGAAACCGGCAAACTCGGCTTCCGCGCAGGGAAATATATGGCCAGCGCAGATGAGATCTACATCACCGTGAAAGGCAAAGGCGGACATGCCGCTGCACCACATCTCACAACAGATACCATTCTCATCGCCTCCCACCTGGTGGTAAGCCTCCAGCAGATCATCAGCCGGAATAACGATCCCTTCTCCCCCTCCGTATTATCTATCTGCGCCTTCAACGGCGGATTCACTACCAACGTGATCCCCAGTGAAGTGAAGCTGATGGGCACTTTCCGTGCAATGGATGAAACCTGGCGTTTCAAAGCGCATGAACTGATCCGCAAGCAGGCCACAGAGCTTGTACATGCAATGGGCGGAGAGATCGATATGGACATCCTGGTGGGATATCCAACGCTCTACAACAATGAAGCCATTACAGCCACTGCACGTACACTTGCAGAGGAATACATGGGAAAAGCAAATGTGGAAGACACGGAACTACGGATGGGTGCGGAAGATTTCGCATTCTATTCACAGGTGATCCCGGCCTGCTTCTTCCGGCTCGGCACCGGCAACAAGGCAAGAGGCATCACCGCCGGCGTGCACACGCCTGTGTTCGACATCGATGAAAATGCACTGGAGATCGGCTGTGGTACGATGGCCTATCTCGCCACACAATTTTAAAAAAACAAACCCGTTCCGATAGACATCGGAACGGGTTTAACTTATAAGTGAGACTAGCTAAAACTATTTGATAAGCCCCTGAAGCTCCTTCGCAGGCCCCGCTATTCCAATCCTCACCGTACTGTCCATCATCTCCGGAGAAAGCGTTCCTATCCGAACGGGCTTTTCGAAATCCAGTGTGCTCATGCCGGTTACCCGGTAGGCCAGTGTATCCAACGTAACGTTCCCGGTGAACTTTACCCTGCTGGCTCCTGCATGCAGTTGTAATAGCGACGTTTTCACGCTATCCAGCGTAGCGCCGAGATCACGGAGATGTAAAGTAAGCGGCGCAGCCTGTTCCAGGCGATCGATATTGATCTCTCCATATTGTGCGGTCACAGAAGCAATGGCAGGCACATACAGGTTCAGCGGTGTATAATCAAAGATGGTGCTCTTGTCAAAAAGCTTTGTTTTTACATTCCTGTAGTGAATAAACAATGTATCTCCGCGCTGCTCATACCGCAGGAAGGGGGCGACCCTTGTCAATAGCTTCATTTTATAGTCCTGCCCCTGATGAATATGCATGGACTTGCCGACCCATAGCGTCGTGACCTTCAGACTGTCCGTCACCATACGCCCTTCGTACACCACATGTTGAAAGGGCTTCAGCGGGATCGTTGTTTCCTCCGGCGAATATTCCTCGTACACCAGGTTCCCTTTCACATACTGCATTTTCAGCAGTACATTAAAGATCAACAAGCCCAGCGGGATCAATAAAAAGAAAGCGATCAACAGTTTATTACTTGTTTTCATTATGGCGATCGTTTTAAAAATAATTAGACTTTGGATTGCCGTGATTTGAACTTCTCAAATCGTGCTTTCAGCTCATCCAGTTCAATACTTAGGAGGAACATTTTTTTGAAGAACTGCGGCAGTTCTTCCTGCAGGAACTGTTCCCGGCGGAGGGCTGTTATCTTGCGGATCGCGTCCTCACTCACATAATATCCGAGCCCCCGTTTGGTATAGATAATACCCTGCTGCTGGAGATAGTCGTAAGAACGCATGACGGTGTTGGGATTTACTTCGAGCGTTACCGCCAGTTCCCTTACAGACGGCACTTTGCCCTCCGGCGGCCAGTGCTGTAATTGCACCTGGTCGCATACATGATCCGCGATCTGGAGGTAAATAGCCTGTGTATTGTTGAATTCCATGATTTGCGCTGTTTATATTATAGTTCCTGCTCCTGCAGCTTCAACCAGGTCAGGAAAAGGAAAAAAAACGGGGTCAATGCAAAAAAAACGAGGAAAGGAATGGACTGGCTCACGGGAAGGCGGACAACATAAGAATACTGCATCCTGAGCCCTTCCACTGTTTTACCATCAAAGTGCAGGGAAGAGAAGGGAGAGTCCCCTGTCAGCATAAAGGTCTTTACCATCTGCTGATCCTTCCTCTTCAATATTTCAACAGATGAAAAGTCCGCGGGCTGTGCATTTCCGACGATCATCCGGCTGAAGACATTGTTCAGTACACCGATACCCACAAATATCAGGCATATCAATGCGGCCGTCTTAACAAACGTATACCTGCGGAACCAGACGGCGCAGAGCAACGCAATGGACAATACGAGGAAGTGCGCAGCGAAAAATCCCGGCAGGTCTTTATCATCCAGGGAATAATAGAGGTTGAAATGTTCCATCATATGCACATCCGCCTGATTCGCCAGCCAGGAACAGCAGAGGAAGATCCCCGTAAAAACCAGCGGGAAAAGGATGCAGCTTTGCAGCATGGCTACTGCTAATACTTCCAGGTTGCTCACCGGCAATAATATCGACTGCGTCCGCTGGCTTTTTCCTCCGTATTGGCGGAAAACAAACGATACAAAAACAACGGAGGTCAATATAAGGCCTATTGCAAAATACATCTGCTGCTGATCATACGTAAATCCTTTTTCGCTCATAAAAACATTGTACAACATCACGCAGAGCAGAATGCCCGCTATCGCTAATATTCCCAGGAGGTATATTTTGCGGTTGGTGACAAACTGCAATCTGAGCAGATGCGAAAAACGACGGAAGGAGAACTGCATCGGTTTATATTTTATTGGTTAAACAAGGGAAGTATCTTTTCTTTTTCTACCATCAGGGCATTGAAGAACATCTCCATATCCAGGCGGGAATGTTCTGCCCGGTGATTCACAGCCACTACAGCGTACCCCTTCAGCGCACCTTCACTATAGAGCGGGGCCTCTGTTTCCTCGAGGCTCATCACCTGGCGGAAGCTGAGCTTTTCCGTGATGCGGGTAACAGGTTCATGAAGGATGATGTGATGATCCTCCAGTACCAGCACTTCATCGATCAGGCTGTCGAGGTCCTTCACCTGATGCGTACTGATGATCATGCATTGATCTTCCTCCAGGCAGCCGGCGATCACTTTGCGGAACTGGCGTTTGGAAGGAATGTCCAGCCCGTTGGTCGGTTCGTCCATCAGCAACACCTTTGAGCGGGTAGCCAGTGCGAACGCGATGAGCACTTTCTTCTGCTGGCCATGACTGAGCGCCTGGAGGCTTTGTGTTTCGGGTATCTCCAGCGCCTGCATATGCCGGTAAAAGGCCTGTTGGTCAAATGCGGGATAGAAAGGAGCGTAAAGGTGAAGGTATTCGCGTACATGCACGTCCGGCGGCTGGAATATTTCCGGCAGAAGGTATACCTGCTGCAGGAAAGCGGGACTGCGACGGGAGGGCGTATGCCCGAGTACCTGGCAGTCTCCTGCCTGGGGAAAAAGCAGGCCACAGATATTATAGAGCAGACTGCTTTTACCGGCGCCATTCCTTCCCAACAGGCCATAGATGCGGCCCGGCCGGAGGTTCATATCCACCTTCTCCAGCACCGGACTGTCTTTCCGGTAATGAAATGTAAGTTGATGAAGGGATATCATGCGTTAGTGTATTAGTGATATAGTACACTACAAAAGTAGATCAATTTTTCAATTCTCCAAATTTTTCTGGAAGGATTTGAGCAAATAGTACCGTTCCGGTTAGCAGGAAGAGGTTAATTTAGGCGGACAACATCTACATAATATGCTGAAATGGATCTCTTGCTGCTGTTTCATTGTTGCCATGGCTCTGCCGGTGATGGGACAATCCTGCCGTATTTATATATCCCCTTCGGGCAGTGACCGTAACAACGGCACCAAAGAGCGGCCGGTAGCGAGTCTGCATCGTGCGCAGGCACTCTGGCGGCAGGCGCGGGCGCAGGGAAAGGCGAGAGAGATCAGGGTGGTGTTACGGCGAGGCGTGTATTATCCTGACAGCACCCTGATACTTACACCGGAAGATCATTCGCTGGAGATCAGCGCCTGGCCCGGCGAAGCCGTTACCATCAGCGGGGCAAGACCATTGCAGGTGAACTGGAAACCCTCCTCCCGCAACATCCTGTGCACCCGCGTTCCATCTTCCGTCCAAACGATGGACCGGCTTTTCGTAGATGGCGAGCAGCAGATACCCGCCCGTTATCCTAATTACGATTCTTCTGCGCGTTTCTATCATGGTACTGCCAAAGACGCGCTCTCCCCCACCCGTATCCGCACCTGGAAACATCCTGCAGGCACCATCGTGCATGCATTGCATCGTGCGGAATGGGGCGGCTATCATTACCGGATCACGGGGGTGGATGAAAAGGGAGAAGCCATTCTTGAAGGGGGCTGGCAGAACAACCGCCAGATGGGATTGCATCCGGAATACCGGTTCGTGGAAAATGTGAAAGAAGAACTGGATGCCCCGCATGAATGGTATTTTGATGCGGAGGAACATATGCTGTACTATATGCCCGCCGGGAACACCCAACCGGCCAGGGTCAGTTATGCCGTGCTGAACGAATTGATCGTGCTCAAAGGAACAGCGGAAAACCCGGTGAAAGATATTACGCTGCGGAATCTCCGTTTTGAAGGAACCGCCCGAACCTTCATGCTCACCAAAGAACCACTGTTGCGCAGTGATTGGACCATCTACCGCGGTGGCACATTGCTGCTGGACGGAGCGGAACGTTGCGCCGTCAGCAATTGTGTATTCTACGAACCGGGCGGTAATGCCGTGTTCCTCAGCAACTATAACCGGAATGTGCGGGTGGACAGTAACCTTATTTATAAAGCCGGCGCCAGCGGTATCGCTTTCGTAGGCAATCCGGATGCCGTGCGCTCCCCCGCTTTCGAGTACAATAAATTCGTACCATATAACGAGATGGACTACACGAAAGGTCCCCGTAATGATAACTATCCATCTTCCTGCAGCGCCAGCGACAATCTCATCCAGTATTCCGGGGAGACCGAGAAGCAATCCGCCGGCGTGCAGATCTCCATGGCCATGAACATCCTTGTATCCCACAACACCATCCATAACGTACCGCGTGCAGGCATCAACGTAAGTGAGGGCACCTGGGGCGGACATGTCATCGAATACAACGACGTTTACAATACCGTGCTGGAAACGGGCGACCACGGCGCATTCAACTCCTGGGGCCGCGATCGTTACTGGCACCCCAACCGGCGGATCATGGACAGTATTACCATCGCCAACCCGTCCATCGTTACCCTTGATGCCGTTGCCACCACCGTATTGCGGAACAACAGGTTCCGCTGTGATCATGGATGGGATATTGACCTGGACGACGGTTCTTCCAATTATCACATCTATAACAATGTTTGCCTTAACGGCGGTCTCAAGCTGCGGGAAGGCTTCTTCCGCACGGTGGAAAATAACATCATGATCAACAACTCCTTCCATCCCCATGTATGGTTCAGGAACAGCGGAGATATTTTCCGGCATAATATTGTGACGGCAGCTTACAAACCGATACAGGTCAAAGTATGGGGGCAGGAAGTGGATTATAATTTCTTCCCCGATGAAGCAGCCCTGCACGCAGCGCAGGTGAACAACACAGACCGGCACTCCCTGTACGGCGATCCGCAATTCATCCACTTCAGTGCCGGCGATTATCGCGTAAAGTCCGCCAGCAAAGCCCTCGCCACCGGGTTCAAAAACTTCCCCATGGATGCATTCGGCACAAGGGTATCTTCACTCAAAGCAAAGGCTGCGCCCATACCGTTGCCGAAAGAACTGTACGCGCAAAAAACAACAGCCGGTACCGTTATGAACTGGAAAGGCGCTACGGTCAAGAACATTGAAGGATTGGGAGAGCGTTCTGCCACTGGGATGCCGGATGAGCAAGGCGCTTATCTCGTGAAAGTACCCGAAGGCAGCGAAGCCTACAAAGCGGGTTTCAGAACAGGCGATGTGGTGATCGCTGTGGAAGCGGCGAAGATCAGGAATGTGAAGGATTTTCTCTCGAAGTACCAGGAACATGCCTGGAAGCAAAGCATGCAGGTGAGTGTGTTCAGGAACCAGCAGGCGATGGAATTGAAGCTGGCGAAATAATCTTTATATTTGGGTCATATGGCCAATAGTATCCGCAAAATTGATCTCCTGACCGAAGAACTGCAACGTCTTCTTCCGATGAAAGAGGAGTATCAGCGTTTGCTGGATAAAAAATTTCGACTGGAGTTCAATTTTAACTCCAATCACATCGAGGGCAATACGTTGACCTATGGAGAAACGGAGTTATTGTTGTTGTTCGACAAAACCACCGGCAATCATGATCTCCGTGAATACGAAGAAATGAAGGCACATGATGTTGCTTTCAATTTCATCAGGGAGCTGGCCGCCAAAAAAGAAACGCCCATTACGGAAGCCGACATAAAAAATCTCAATAAGATACTGCTCGTACGCCCATTCTGGAAAGATGCCATCACAAATAATGGTCAACCCACGCGCAGGGAAATCAAAGTAGGCGATTATAAACAATTCCCAAACTCTGTGCGATTGCAGAACGGAGAGATATTTCATTACGCTTCTCCTGCCGAAACACCGATAAAAATGGGCGAGTTGATGGAGTGGTTCAGGGCAGAAGAAGAAAAAAAGGAGCTACATCCCGCTGCTTTGGCGGCATTATTCCATTATCGCTTTGTACTGATCCATCCTTTTGACGACGGGAATGGCAGGATTTCACGGCTGATGATGAATTATGTTTTATTAAAAAACAATCTCCCGCCCGTTATTATTAAATCGAACGATAAAAAGAATTATTTGTTCGCTTTGAACCAGGCGGATACCGGGGATCTGGAGGCGTTTGTGGAATATATCGGAGAGCAGCTGGCCTGGAGCCTCAAAGTGAGTATCAAAGCAGCAAAAGGGGAATCTGTTGAGGAAGCGGATGATTTTGATAAGGAGCTGGAGTTGTTGAAGCGGTCTTTGAAGCCGGTGGAGGGAAAGATCAGAAAATCGCGAAAGGGATTAATCACGCTTTGGCAAAATTCCCTGCAATATTTATTTGATGAATATTTAACTACTTACGAAAAATTTTCCGGGCTATTTGACAATCCCAATAGCGAGGTTCTTTTCGCTGAATCCGGATATAGCGCTTCATCGATTGAAGATAAAAGAGATGCTGATATTTTTTTTGATAGATTGTCAGATGTAGACAGATTTTCGGAGATCACCATGACTGCTTTTCTGCGAAACCTGAAAAGCACATCTTATAGTACAGAACTTCATTTTCAGATCGTATTGAGGGATTTTGATTATGAAATTATATCCAAAGTCAGGTCCATTTCCAGGAAATACGGCGAATTTCTCTCCCCCAACGAGATCAAAGACCTCGTGAAAGAGAACAGCAAATTATTATTGGAAGAATTACAAAACCAGACAAAATAAAAAAGGCCAGTCCTGCAGACTGGCCTTTCTATCATTCAAATTTCATTATCAACCTATCCCAACTCCGGATACAACGGGAACTGCTTCATAAACTCATTCACTTCCCCACGCACCTTCGCGATCAACGCTTCATTGTCTGCATCCGTCAGCAACCTGTCCATCCACTCCACGATCTGCGGCATATGCTCTTCTTTCAGTCCGCGGGTAGTAATCGCCGGCACACCTACGCGGATACCGGAAGTGATGAAAGGTGATTTATCATCGAACGGCACCATATTCTTGTTCACCGTGATATCTGCTTTCACGAGCACCTGTTCTGCTTTCTTACCGCTGATATTCTTGTTCCGCAGGTCGATAAGCAGGAGGTGGTTGTCTGTTCCGCCGGAAACGATCTGGTAGCCTTTCTCCAGGTATGCTTTAGCCATCGCCTGCGCATTGCGGATGATCTGGCGGGCATAAACATCATAATCATTGGAGAGCACTTCGAAGAAAGACACTGCTTTCGCTGCGATCACATGTTCGAGGGGGCCTCCCTGCTGGCCGGGGAAAACAGCCGTGTCAATCAGGGAGCTCATCATGCGCACCTCGCCTTTCGGGGTTTTCAGTCCAAAGGGATTTTCGAAATCCTGTCCCATCAGGATCATGCCGCCACGGGGGCCGCGAAGGGTTTTATGGGTGGTAGTGGTAACGAAATGGCAATGCGCGAAGGGAGAATTCAGCAGTCCTTTCGCGATCAGCCCCGCAGGGTGTGCGATATCCGCCATTACGAAAGCTCCAACCTTGTCTGCGATCTCGCGGATACGTTTGTAATCCCAGTCGCGGCTATATGCGGATGCCCCGCAGATGATCAGTTTCGGTTTTTCCTGTAAAGCCACTTCCTCCATTTTATCGTATTCTACGAGGCCGGTCTCTTTATTCACACCGTAGAAGAACGGCTGGTAAAGTTTCCCGGAGAAGTTTACGGAAGAGCCGTGGGTGAGGTGGCCGCCCATGCTCAGATCCAGGCCCAGTATCTTGTCACCAGGCTGCAGGATGGCCAGCATCACTGCGGCATTGGCCTGTGCGCCGGAATGCGGCTGCACATTGGCGTAAGCAGCTCCGAACATCGCTTTGGCACGATCAATAGCCAGCTGTTCGCTCAGGTCCACAATCTCGCAGCCTCCGTAATAGCGGCGGCCGGGGTAGCCCTCTGCGTACTTGTTGGTCATTACATTGCCCATGGCCTGCATCACCTGCAGGCTCGTGAAGTTCTCCGAAGCTATCAGCTCAATGCCATGGCGCTGTCTTTCAAGTTCCTGGCCAATGATATCAAATATCTGCTGGTCTCTTTGCATGGAAGGAAATTTTAAGACGCAAAATTAATCATCTTCCCCATAAATAAGAACGGCAAATTCATATAAAAAAATCATAATGTAAATAGAAGTTCATTATTACTGATTGATTCCGTAATTTGCCCGCAATTAGTGCCCATCACTAAACACACTACATGAAGGCAATCATTCCAGTCGCAGGAGCAGGAACCAAGCTGCGGCCACATACATATACGCAACCCAAAGCACTCATTCCGCTGGCAGGCCGTACCATCCTGAGCATCATCGTTGATCAGCTGGTAGATGCAGGCATCCGCGAGTTCGTATTCGTGGTTGGTTATCTCGGTGAAAAGATCCAGCATTATGTGGAAAAGAAGTATCCCAACCTTACTACGCATTTTGTGCAGCAGAATGCCCGTGAGGGTACAGGGCATGCCATCCTGCTTACACGCGATGTGGTGAAGAATGATGAAGTGCTGATCGTATTGGGTGATACCATTGTGGAATGCGATTTCCAGGAAGTGATCAATGCCCCTCATTCCCTGCTGGGTGTGAAGAAAGTGGACGATCCCCGCAACTTCGGCGTAGCGGAGATCAATGAGGCGAATGTAATTACCCGCGTGATCGAAAAACCGCAGATACCGAAGTCCAACCTCGCGCTGGTGGGCCTTTACAAGATCCGTGAAACAGCACAGATGTATCAGTGCCTGGAAGACAATATCCAGCGCCAGATCCGTTCCCACGACGAGTTCCAGCTTACCGACGCGCTTGAATGCATGATCGGGACGGGGGTGCAGCTGAATGCCTTCAAAGTGAGCAACTGGTTCGATTGCGGCAGGAAAGACACCCTGCTGGAAACCAACGCCACATTACTGAAGAAATACAAACTGGCCACCAACCCGGTGCTGCCGTATGAAAATACCATCATCATTCCGCCCGTAAGCATCGGTGAGGGCTGCAATATCAAGAACAGTATCATCGGACCGAATGTGGCTATCGGTGATAATACCGTTGTCAGTTATTCCATCGTCAAAGATTCTATCATCGGATCTTTCAGCAACCTGTACGAGGTAGTGCTAAAATCCTCTCTCATCGGCAGCGACGCCAATATCCGCGGGCTGAGCCAGAGCCTCAACATCGGCGATAATACAGAGATTGATCTGGGTTGAACGTTTTATCGTTAAATTGCCGCTTTGTAATCAATCTTTCGTACATGGCTGCATTCAGTAACGGTGTTACCCGTCTTTTCCATATCCAATACCCGATTGTGCAGGCCGGCATGGTATGGGCCAGCGGCTGGCGTTTGGCCAGCGCAGTCAGCAATGCAGGCGGACTGGGCCTTATCGGCTCCGGCAGCATGTACCCGGAAGTGCTCCGCGAACACATTCAAAAGTGTAAACAGGCCACCACACAGCCTTTCGGCGTAAACGTACCACTCATGTACCCGGATATCGACAAGCATATGCAGGTGATCCTCGAAGAAGGCGTGCGCATTGTGTTCACCTCCGCAGGCAACCCCAAAACCTGGACGCCTACACTAAAACAGCAAGGCATTACCGTAGTACACGTTGTATCCAGTTCGAAATTTGCGGTCAAAAGCCAGGAAGCCGGCGTGGATGCGGTAGTAGCCGAAGGGTTTGAAGCAGGCGGTCATAACGGACGCGAAGAAACCACCACGATGGTGCTGGTTCCTGCTGTATCAGACGCAGTAACCATCCCCGTGATCGCTGCCGGCGGCATAGGCTCCGGAAGAGCCATGGCAGCAGCTTTTGCACTGGGCGCCTCCGGTGTACAGGTTGGCAGCCGGTTTGTAGCCACGCCAGAAGCCTCCTCCCATCTGCATTTCAAGGAAGCCGTGGTACAAGCGGACGAAGGAGATACCATGCTTTCGCTGAAGAAACTCACGCCTGTTCGTTTATTGAAGAACGCGTTCTTTGAAGCGGTACGCAAGGCTGAACTGGAAGGAGCAACGCCGGAAGCTTTACAGGACTTGCTGGGGCGAGGGCGCGCAAAGAAAGGGATGTTTGAAGGCAACCTCGATGAAGGAGAACTCGAAATAGGCCAGGTATCTGCCCTTATCAGGGATATCAAACCCGCCGCACAGGTACTGCATGATATCTGGGATGAGTTTGAACTGGTGCGTAAGCGGTTAGGAGAATAAAAAAACCGGAGCTTGTTGCTCCGGCTTTCCTATAGATCAGCTTTTTCTTGTCAGCCATCTCACCGCTTCTTTCAACGTTACCTTCTTGCCATACAACAATATCCCCGTGCGATAAATCTTCGCCGCCGCCCAGGTGGTTCCCAGGAATCCTGCGATCAGCACTACTACTGACAATCCCAGCTGCCAGAAGGGCACCGTGCCCGGCACTCCGTAAGGTATACGCGCCATCATCACCACGGGTGAAGTGAACGGAATGATGCTGCCCCATACCGCCAGCTGGCTGTTCGGGTTACGCACTGCGGCCATCATGATAAAGATGGAGATGATCACCGGCAGTGTGATCGGGAAGGTGAGCGATTGCGCCTCGTTGGGATCTTCATTCACCAGGCTACCCACAGCAGCGAACAGCGCGGAGTAAAACAGGTAACCGCCCAGGAAGTAAAAAACAAAACAGCTCAACACGAGCGACCAGTTCACACTGTCCCGCACGAAATTCATCTTGTTGATCATTTCCACCGCCGCGGCATTGTTGGCGTTGGACGCTGCCTGTTGGGAGGCTGCGGCCTGTACCATTTCCGGTCCGAGCAACAGGGGTAATAAAGTATACAAACCGATGATCAGTACGCTCCAGATGATGAACTGCGTCAGACCCACGCCTGCAATTCCCACGATCTTTCCCATCATCAGCTGGAAGGGTTTTACGCTGGACACCATCACTTCCGCCACGCGGTTCATCTTTTCTTCCATCACGCCCCGCATCACCATGGTGCCGAAGATCAGGAGGATAATATATACCAGGAACCCTGCGGCATAACCCACTACATAAGCCAGGCCTGCACTGCCCTTCTTTTCTTCTTTCCCGGAAAGGTTGATAATGTCAACTTCCGTCCGGATACTTTCCAGCTTCCCTTTGTCAATTCCCGCCGCCTCCATCCGCAGGTCTTCGATCACTGTGCTCAGCCTGCGTTCCATATTGCTCTTCAGCATCACGTTCATCTGCCCTTTGCTGTAGTAGACAATGCTGGTGGGACGGTTGATATCCATCGCAGGGATGTGCAGCAGGCCGGTATACCCGAGATCCGGGTAAGTATTCTTTAAAGTATCCACCTTTGCCTGAAGGAACTTGTAATGCACACCGCCGCCGTCTGCCAGTTTCCCTTCAAAATATTTGCTTTCGTCAATTACGGCCACTTTCTCATTATCCCCTGTTCCAGCGATCCAGAAAGGGACGAAGACCATCCCCACAAAAAGCACGGGTAACAACAGGGTGAAGATCACAAAAGACCTCTTTCTTACACGGGTGAGGTATTCTCTTTTAATGATGATCCATATCTTGTTCATAAAAAAGGATTATGCTTGTTCAGGTACAGGTACGTTGATCAATTATCGAAACCGGTATTCTTTACTTGTGTGATAAATACTTCATTGATCGTAGGTAATATTTCTTCGAAATAATTCACCTGGATGCCATGATGGATAAAGTGGGAAAGGATATCATTCGTTCTGCTCTGGTCGTTCAGCTTCACGGTGTATGCTTTCTCCTGCTGCCGGATGATCGTGAAATGATGCGTGGCCATTTGTGCGGGGTTCGGCTGGGAATCCAGCCCGATGCGGAAGAGATGTTCCTTGAAGTCCTGCTTGATCTGTTTCACTGCGCCGTCCAGCACCTTCTTCCCTTTGTTCACCAGTACGATATGGTCGCAGATCTCTTCCACCTGTTCCATCCGGTGTGTGGAGAAGATAACGGTAGTGCCGTTGCGGGCCATTTCGAATATTTCGTCCTGGATCAGCTGTGAGTTGATCGGGTCCAGACCGGAGAAAGGTTCATCGAGGATAAGCAGTTTGGGTTGATGCATGATGGTGGAAATGAATTGCACCTTTTGTTGCATGCCTTTACTCAGCTCTTCCACTTTCTTGTGCGTCCACGAAGTGATCTCGAATTTCTGGAACCAGTATTTCAGTTTCTCCTGTGCCTCCTTCCTGCTGAGTCCTTTCAGCTGCGCCAGGTAGAGCGCTTGTTCCCCTACCCGCATCTTCTTATACAAACCGCGTTCTTCCGGCATGTACCCGATAAAGCGGATATCGTTCTGCGGATCAAAGCGTCTGCCATCGAAGATGATATTTCCGCCATCGGGATAGAAGATCCCTGTGATCATGCGGAGCAGGGTGGTTTTGCCTGCGCCATTGGGTCCCAGTAAACCAAAAATGCTGCCTTTAGGGATCGAGAAGCTGATGTCATCTACAGCTTTGTGCGTTGCATAGTGCTTTTGCAGGTTTTGCAGTTCAAGTACGTTCATAACAGTGATTGACGGTGTCAAATTACATCATCTGTACATCGGGGCCAAAGAATTCATATAAGATTTTCATAATAATACACCAACGACAAGATTCGATGGACGAATGCGTATTTTCAGCTGCGGGCTGCGATCGCTTCTGCCACCCTTTCACCATCCATGGCCGCTGAAACGATACCTCCGGCATAACCTGCCCCCTCACCACAAGGATACAAACCGGTCAGCTGCGGATGCATGAGACTGTGCGCATCTCTCGGTATCCGCACAGGAGATGATGTGCGGGATTCGGTAGCCACGAGTATCGCATCTTCCGTATAATACCCTCTGATCTTCCTGCCGAAAGCTTTGAAAGCCTCACCCAGCCTGCTATGTACGGCGTAAGGCAATACATGGCGAAGATCGGTACTGCGCACACCGGGAATGTAAGAGCAGTCAGGCAGGGAAGCGGAGACCTTCCCTTTTACAAAATCTGTCATACGCTGCGCGGGCGCCACAAACTGTCCGCCGCCGGCCTGATAGGCCGCACGTTCTACCGCCTGCTGATAATACATCGCTGCGAGCGGACCCTGTTCCGCGAAAGGTGCAAAGTCCGTTTCATCTACCGTTACCACCATACCGGAGTTGGCGTAAGGGTTGTTGCGTTTGGAAGGCGACCAGCCATTCACGACCAGTTCACCCGGCGCTGTGGCAGCCGGAGCGATGATGCCACCCGGGCACATACAGAACGAGAACACACCGCGTCCATCCACCTGTTCCACCAGGCTATAGCTGGCCGGCGGGAGATAATCGCCACGGAGCGCACAATGATACTGCGCGCTGTCGATCAGTGTTTGTGGATGTTCCACACGAACACCGAGGGCAAAAGGTTTGGCTTCGATCAGGATGTTCTGTGTGTGGAGCATTTCAAAGATGTCGCGGGCAGAGTGTCCTGTGGCAAGGATCACATGATCCGCGTTCCAGGTTTCACCCTGTGCCGTTCGCACCCCACGTATCCTGTCGCCTTCCTTAACCAGTGCTGTCACCTTCTGTTCAAAATGCACTTCACCGCCACTGTGTATCACTTGTTCCCGCATGGCGGTAATGATATGCGGCAGTTTGTTGGTACCGATATGCGGATGTGCATCGGTCAGGATATCCTCTTCCGCGCCGAACTGCCGGAAGATCTGCAGGATGCGCTGGATGCTGCCGCGTTTGTTGGAGCGTGTATATAATTTACCGTCTGAATAGGTACCGGCCCCTCCTTCTCCGAAGCAGTAATTGGATTCAGGGTTCACGATGCCAGTTTTGTTCAGTGCGGCCAGATCGCGGCGGCGGGCGCGTACATCCTTCCCTCTTTCCAGCACGATGGGTTGCAGGCCCAGCTCTATCAACCGCAATGCAGCGAACAATCCTGCCGGTCCCGCCCCGATCACGATCACCCTTGCGGCGTCAGGCCGGAGTGTATCATAACGGAAGGCAGGAGTTGCAGCGGGCTGGTAAGGTTCGTTGACGAACACTTCGAGGGTGAGCATGTAACAGACCTGCTTTGATCTTGCGTCGATGGATCTTTTGAGGAGGTTGAAGCCGCTGATGGCCGGGGGTTTCACGCCCAGTGCGGATGCGGCGTGCGTGAGGATGGTGCGTTGATGAGCTGCATCTTTGGGAAGCAGTTTGAGGGAGATCTGGTAAGCCATGTGGTGAGGTATTTATCCTACAACATTGTTTAATTACGAATAATCGACATATAAAAAGCCCCGGCTTCATCACCGGGGCTTTCACATATCTTGTCAGCAGTTCTAGAACGGAAGATCGTCTCCGCTGTTAGCGCCGCCGCTGAAAGGGGTTTCCTGGGAAGTGTTGTAATCAGGCTGACGGTCGGCTCCCGGTTGTGCCTGCATCATGCTTTCCATACGCCATGCATCCAGGTTGGTGATGTAATTCACTTTGCCATCTTTCTCCCAGCGTGTACCTTTTATATTAAAATAAACTTTAACCATTTCTCCTTCCGCGTGACGGTCAACAATGCTCGTGCGATCCTGTACGGACTGGAACTTGATATAGTTCGTGATCACCCGGCCATTGATATCATCGGTCTTCTCAATCACAAACTCCCGGGTCTTGAAGGATTCACTGCGCTGAACCGTATTGTACTTCACAATCAGCTTTCCGGTTATTTCAAAACTCATAAATAATAGTTTAAAATTACAATTGCGCCAAAGATAAGAAAGATAAGTTTTTCAATGTACGGGCGCTGAATTACTTTTGCACAAGTTATTCTACTTTTTTCCAAACCATATCATAAATTTGCACGGAATTTGAGAATGACTGAGCGCAGTTTCCAAAAAAGTGATACATGAATATAACCAACGAATGCCCCCGGTATTAGGTTTGTAAAGCTGGACATGAGCAATGTTATTTTACCTGTGATGCTGGTCTTTTTTATGCAAACCAGTAAACAGTTTTACAAATTACTTGTTAATCATGCTTGTACGGTTTAACACTTTTCATTGTGATGGAATTGCAGGCTAAACGGGTGTTTTAGCCGATAGTTACTTGAATAAAGAGGATGAGACATTCTGTAATTGTTTGAAATTAAACAAGGGCAGATTTATTTTTTTTTTCAACATTTTCTACAGATATTCGTCATCCTGTCAAAAAATTCTTCAACTGCCCGTATTGAGGAATTTGTATTCGAGAACACCCAAATTATAAACACGAATTAATTTTTTTTATCTAAATGAATAAAACTTGCGAACAAGTTTGGGAAAGGTGTCTGAATATAATCAGGGATATAGTGGAATGGCAGCCATTCAAAACATGGTTTGAACCGATAAAACCCGTAAAGCTTGAAAACAATGTTTTAACCATCCAGGTACCGAGTCAGTTTTTCTATGAATACCTGGAAGAGCATTATGTAGGGTTATTAGGTAAAACGATCAAACGGGAACTAGGAAAGGAAGCCAGGCTTGAATACAGGATCGTTGTTGAAAACGGCACTCCCCACCAGCATCCTAAAACTGTGAATATGCCTACGCAGTTTACGAAGCCGCAAAAGGACAGTGAAGTTGATTTTCCGCTAACGATACAGAACCCGGTGAAGAACCCCTTCGTGATACCGGGCATTAAGCGCGTGCAGATTGATTCCCAGCTAAACCATAACTACACCTTTGAATCCTTTATAGAAGGAGATTGTAACCGTGTAGCCCGCAGGGCCGGCAAAACCGTGTCTGACAAGCCGGGCGGTACTTCCTTCAACCCGCTCGTGATCTACGGCGGTGTAGGTTTGGGTAAAACCCACCTCGCACAGGCTATCGGCAATGAAGTAAAACGGCAAAGCCCGAATAAGGCTGTATTATATGTAAGTGCCGAAAAATTTATCAATCAGTTCATCGATCACTCCAAGAATAATATCATCAACGATTTCATACATTTCTATCAATTGATCGATGTGTTGATCGTAGACGATATCCAGTTCTTTGCCCGCGCCGAGAAATCACAGGACGCCTTCTTCGCGATCTTCAATCATCTCCACCAGAGCGGTAAACAACTGATCCTTACGTCTGACAAACCGCCGAAGGATCTGGACGGTGTGCAGGAACGCCTGTTAAGCCGTTTCCGCTGGGGCCTCAGTGCGGACATTCAGATGCCCGACTTCGAGACCCGTATGGAGATATTGGAAATGAAGATGCGGAACGACGGTCTGGAGATGCCCAAGGAAGTTGTAAAGTATGTTGCCTATAATATACAGAGCAACGTCCGGGAACTGGAAGGCGCATTGATCTCCCTCCTGGCACAGTCTTCCCTCAACCGGAAAGATATTGACCTGGAACTGGCCAAACGTGTACTGAAATCCTTCGTGAAAACTTCTTCCAAGGAGATCACCATCGAAAGCATCCAGAAGATGGTCTGCGAATATTTCGATGTGCCGTATGACAAGCTGCTGCAGAAAACCCGCAAACGCGAGATCGTACAGGCCCGCCAGATCACGATGTACCTGGCCAAAAGCTTTACCAAGAATTCACTCAAGACCATCGGCGAACACTTCGGCGGTCGCGATCACACCACCGTGATCCATTCCTGCCAAACCGTTAAAGACCTGATGGATACCGATAACAGTTTCCGGGACAGCGTGATAGAACTGCAACAGAAAGTGCAACTCGCTGCCATGTAACCGATCCTTGCAAAGTATTTGGTACCGGGCTCCTGCAGCCCGGTATTTTTTTTTAAAACCCCTGCCTTTCCATCAACACCGCACTCAACACTAACGCCGGCAACTATGCGTTCCGGCTCCCGGCGCCAGCGGTGCCAACGTATGGCCCGTGCCGCAAAGCGAGATCGACAACAGTGCCGGGGTGGTGAAACAGAATGTGGGATGGAAATAATGAACATTTAACAATAAGTTTTTTGCACAGAACTCCCGGTACTGCCGGGAGTTCTCTATTTTTAAGTCATGACACGATATATATTTCCGCTGCTTTGCCTGCTGGCGCTCTCTTTGCCAGGCATAGCGCAGCCAAAAGAGTATACAACGGCCAACGCCCATTCGCATAACGATTATCTGCAAAAGAATCCTTTCACACAGGCATTTGGACGGAACTTCGGTTCCATTGAAGCAGATGTATTCGAAAGGAACGGCGAGTTATATGTAGCCCATAATGCTGCAGACATCGAGAGCAGCCGCACCTTGCGCTCCCTCTACCTGGAACCGCTGCAGCAGGCCATCCGGGAGAAGAAAGGCATCTTCTTCAAATCTTTTCAGTCGCTGCAACTGCTGATCGATTTTAAAACAGCCGGTGAACCGACGATGAAAGCCCTCGTCCGCCAACTCACTTCCTTCCCTGACATCACCTCCCACCCGAACGTACAGATCGTGATCAGTGGTAACCGTCCTCCTGCAGACACCTGGCAGCAATACCCTTCCTACATCCTCTTCGACGGCCTGCCCACCGTTAGATACACTCCGGAACAACTGGTCCGCATTCCGCTATTCAGCGCCAGCTTCCAGGGTTATTCGAGATGGAACGGCAAAGGCACACTGCCGAAAGAAGACAGGGAGAAGCTGCAGGCCGTGGTGGATTCCGTGCATCACCTGCACAGGAAGATCCGCTTCTGGGCTACGCCGGATGAAAGCAATGCCTGGAAAACGATGATTGGTCTGGGTGTGGATTATTTGAACACAGACAAGATCGATTCACTGGCGGACTACCTGCAAAACCGCTATGGTGCGCAGTATCGCTCTTCCGCCCCGTATGCATTATATCAACCCGTATACCGGAATAACGATCAGCGTTCGAAAGTAAAACATGTGATTCTGCTGATTGGCGACGGGATGGGACTTGCGCAGATACACGCAGGTTACACCGCCAACTTCGGGCAACTCAACCTCCTGCAATTCCTCAACATCGGATTTTCCAAAACATCTCCCGCTAACGGCTATATCACGGATTCCGCGGCGGGCGCCACGGCTATGGCCAGCGGAAAGAAAACCAACAACCGCTTCATAGGCGTGGATGCCACGGGCGTGCAACTGCCTGCTATTCCGGATCTGATAGCACCGATGGGACTGGAGTCTGCACTGATCAGCGCCGGCAACATCACGGATGCCACACCGGCGGCGTTTTACGCACATAACAAAGAACGCGGGGAAATGAAAGCCATTGCAGCGGATTTTGAGAACAGTCCTGTCAGCATCATGATCGGCGGTGGCACGCATTATTTCGATGCAGCGTTACAGCACAGGATCGTGTCCAAAGGTTATCGCTTCTCTACCCAATTATCCGCCCTGGACACTATCCGCAGCCGGAAATACCTGGTGCTGGCGGATTCCGCGGAACTCTCCATGCTGGAGGGACGCGAAGAATTCCTCACCCGCGCGCTCCAACGTACTTTCAAAACGCTCTCCGCCAACAAACAGGGCTCTTTCATTATGGCCGAAGGCGCGCAGATCGACCACGGCGGACATAAGAACTCCGTCCCTTACCTGACCACGGAAATGCTGGATTTCGACAAAGCGATCGGTGAGGCCATGCGCTTTGCGGATTCAAATGGTGAAACCCTCGTGATCGTAACCGCGGATCATGAGACCGGCGGATTAAGTCTGTTGGGAGGAGATATCAGCAAAGGTTTTGTGGAAGGCCGGTTCTCTTCCGGCGGCCACAGCGGCATCATGGTACCTGTGTTCGCTTACGGTCCGCATTCCATGGACTTCCGCGGGGTGTATGAGAATACCGCCATCTTCGACAAGATCATGCAGGTGATCCGGACTTATCATGCCCGGACAAAATAATCAAACAAAAAAATGACGCGGGTTTACAGAAAGAATCAGTAAATTGAGAGAGTCATCAAGACATCAACCAAAATCTAAATCTCTTTCGCAAACCTTCCATATTGTATGGAACATGCACCCGCTCCTCAAGGTAACACGCGCCAGGAAAGCGTTATAACCGCTGTACTGTTGACCGGTCTTATCGTTAGTTTACTGGACGGCGCCGCAGCGATCATTCATGCGTATGCCCGTTCCGGTATAGCACCGGATAAGCTATTCAGGTACATCGCCAGTGCTTTGCTGGGTAGTGATGCCTACAACGGGGGAGCGGGTATTATTCTTTTCGGGATTTTTCTGCACTTTCTGATCGCGCTGACCTGGAGCGCCGTTTTCTTTATCCTGTATCCGCGTTTCTGGTTCCTGCGTGGCAACAAGCTGATCACCGGCTGCCTGTACGGTATATTTGTCTGGCTGATGATGAACTTCGTGGTGCTGCCCCTTACCCGGGTGCCGCCGTTGAAATTCTCCACAAGCGGTGTGATCACGGGCGTGCTCATCCATATGTTCATCATCGGTTGTACAATCGTGGGGCTGACGGCTTACTGGAACCGGCGAGGGGCCGCTACCCCAGATGCTCCCTGAACAACTTCAAAGTCCTTTCCCATGCAAGTTTTGCAGCCGCTTCATTGTAGCGGGCTGAAGAGGTGTTGTTATGAAAAGCATGTTGCGCGCCTTCGTAGATGTACAGCTCGTATTTCACACCGGCTGCTTTGAGCGCCGCTTCATATGCAGGGATACCCGCATTGATGCGCTCGTCCAGGCCACCGTAATGCAATTGCACCGCAGCGCGGATCTTTTTCACATCTTCCGCCGCAGGCTGCCTGCCATAAAAGGCAACAGCTGCATTCAGTCTGGGATCATTCACTGCCAGATCGTTCACGATGCCGCCGCCCCAGCAAAAGCCCACACATCCTGTTTTACCATTGCATTCGTGCCGGCCGGTGATATAATCGAATGCCTTGAGGAAGTTCTGCAGGTTTTGCGATGTATCGAGTTTGGTGAAGAGTCCACGCGCCTCATCTTCATTGGCGGGCGTTCCGCCGAATACCGACAATGCGTCCGGCGCCAGTGCAAGATACCCGGCTTTGGCTACACGACGGGTCACATCTTTGATATACGGCGTAAGGCCGCGGTTTTCGTGGATCACCACTACGCCTCCCTTTTTGCCCGCTGCTTTTGAACGAACGAAATAGCCTTTCATCGTAATATTCTGACCGGGATAAGTGATGATCTCCTCGATCAGATCAGGGTCAGGGGCCGCCTGCACGTAATTGGATTCCAGCATTGGCAATACTGCCATGGCGGCCGTCATGGTGCCGGTGAGCTGCACCAGGCGCCGGATGAATTCCTCCCGCCGGAGCGGTGCATGGGTGTATTCATCAAAAAGACGAATGATACGTTGATCCATAACAATGAGGTTTCCATCAAGTTAAATTTTTTTGGCGAGGATACCCGTTTAATTTTGCACTACGGCTGTTTTCGCCGGTTCCCGATCGCGAAGAGATGAATCTGCGCTGTGTCCTTTGATCCTGAAAGTATTTATTTTTCATTTGCTGCGGAAATCTTACCTTAATTCAGTGTTACCGGATACCATATTAAACCCCTTTGTATGCTCCTTCGCGACAAGATATCGCTGGTACAGATATTCCGCATGACCTGGAAGCTGGATCTGATGATCATCCTGGTTTGTTCACTGGCATTCGTGGCAGACACTTACTGGCTGAAACAGCATATATCCATTCCCGTTAGTATATCGGCGGTGTTAGGTACCGCACTGGCTTTTTTCATCGGGTTCAACAACAACCAGGCGTATGACCGCTGGTGGGAGGGGCGTAAGATCTGGGGAGCGCTGGTGAATGATGCGCGTTCCTGGGCGAGGGGGCTTTTGCATTATTGCGATACCGCGGTAGCCGGCGAAACGCCGCATATCGCGCGACGGATGATCTTCCGGCATATTGCCTTTATTTATGCACTCAAAGCCAATTTGCGCAAGACCGGGGACACGTATTATGAAGGCTATCTCAGCAAAAAAGAAGCCGAAGAAGTTATCGGAAGCAGAAACATACCTAACGCCATCCTTAACATACAGGCAGCGGATATACAGCTCCTCCGCGAACAGGGTGCTATTGACGGGTTCTGCTTCCGGGAACTGAACAGCCTGCTGGTGAATCACTGCGATAATATGGGCAAATCCGAACGGATCCGCAACACAGTATTCCCGCCCGGTTACCTCTTTTTCACGCGGGTGTTCATCTGGTTTTATGTGATCCTCAGCACCCTGATGCTGTCGGAATCCATCGGTTATTGGTCTGTAGTATTCGGATGGGCCGTGGGTTTTGTATTCCATGTCACCCATCAGAACGGTCTCAGCATTTTGAACCCCTTTGATCAAAACCCCATGTCACTGCCGCTGGACAGTATTTCCCGCACAATCGAGATCAACCTGCTGGAGATGCTCGATCATGAGCCATTGCCTTCTCCGATAGAGCCCGTTGGCGGTCAATACCTGTTGTGAGGCATTTCAGATGGCCGTGTGAAAAAATTCATTAAATTACGGAAGAGATATAACAGCGAATGTCAACGACTATCCTGCTTCACCTGAAGGAAGGGGAATGTGCACACGCATCTTAGAACCAGATACACCCTGAGCTTACTGCAACCCATAAAGCAATGAACCTATGCAATCGGCAGATAGCGCAGCCACAATGAAATTCAGGGTTCCGGATGAAATGAAGTCCGGAACCATCACCGCTCATGAATTGCCTGCTGAGTTTTCCCGCAGCAGTATATACGGCGCCACCGTTGAATTTACGAAAGGGCCGTTCGGTTGCTTCTTCACACAGGAGATCACCGGTAGCGGGAATGGAGCGCATGCCGGTCCCGATTGGGTGGCCGGATGGCTGGATTTTGTGATAAAGGAACCCATTACATTATATCCCGTCACCAGTCTCCCGCTGGCAGCGTTGTACTGCGGCATGAAAGGCACCATTCCCTGTTCCCTGCAAGGCCCGGAGCCTGTTGAGCTGAAACTGGAACAAGGGAAATTCAGTCTTTATTATGTTCCGCCTGCATTACTGAACACCGCCCGGTTTTCGGAGAAGCATTACGAAGCGGTGTACTTTTCTATCTCCACCGCCTATCTGGCCCGGTTCCAGGCAGCGCATACGCAGTTTGGGGAGATCTATAAGAAGAAGCATGAATGGGAAATGCAAGGGGAACGTGTGGAGCCGCTGGATCTTAACCCGGATGACCTGCGCAATATCTCTATCCTTCGAAAATGCAGGTATGAAGGGAAAGCCCTCGAACTATTCTACCAGGCTTACATCGATCTGCTGCTGGTTTCCTTCTACACTAAACTGGCCAACAGGGCCAATCTGCCGGTTTCAAAAACACATCAGTACCAGGAGGCCATTCAAAAGGTCATCCATTTCATCGAATTGGATCCGTTCAGAAAAATATCGATCCGCAAGCTGGCCAAACTGGCCGGGATGAACCTCACCACATTCGAACAACAATTCAAGGCCAATACCCATTTTACGCCAAGCGGCTATATCCTGGATATCAAACTAACCCGTGGCGAGCACCTCGTAAGCACCACCAGCCAGCCGATCAGCGAGATCGCCCATGACCTCGGATTCTCTGATGTTGCGCACTTCTCCAACAAATTCAAGGAAAAATATAAGCTGTCTCCCCTCCAATACCGTAAAAAAGGACAAGGGACCCTTTGACCGGATTTTTTAATCCATACAAATTTTATTTGAAGTCGTTCAAATGCTTGCCGGGAAAATAGCCGCTCTTTGCTCCGTATTGGCTCATGGCCAGATTGAAGTGAAAAAACTCCGATTTAACTGGTAACTATCCCAATTCAGCTCGGGCCAACCGGTTTTCCATCCCGGTTGTGAGAAGGCCCCAATTCAGTTTAAGACAAAATCATTCGTTGACATTCTATCATCACCAGTGGCCCGGTTTGTCCGGGCCTTTTTTATTGGACCGCCTGTTGCATGAACTGCGCGATGGCCGCACGCCATTCCTCGCGGTAATGAACGAGATAATTAACATGCCCCGCTTCCGGAAACACCGGCGCTCCCACGGCCCGCAACCTCGCTCCGGCAGCCCGGTACAATGAACCGAAAGGGCATTCTATCAGAATCGCTTTGGGATGAAGCGGATAATCGTGCAGACTTTTCAGAACAGCGGCCGCACCCAGTGAGGTACCGAACAGAAAGATGTTCTCTTCCCCTTTGGAAGCAATATAGTCGTACGCCGCCTTCACATCCTGTGCTTCTTTGTAGCCGATGGTGGTGGCATTACCTTCTGACCCGCCGGAGCCCATGAAGTCCATCAGCAAAGTATTATAACCGAGAGAAAGGAATTCGTCCGATTTCTCCAGCATGGAAGACTTCTCACCGCCATACCCGTGAAATATGATCACCGTGCCTTTGGCATTGGCGGCTTTGATGTACCAGCCTTCGATGCGCACACTGCTTTGCAATTGAACGGTCTCAAATGGTTCCGCGGGCTTCCGGCGATTCACGGGACGAGGGTTGCTGACGCCCAGGAGGATCGTTTTCAGTTTACCGGAGGGATAAAGTATGTGGATCTGTTTTGGCTTCAGTGGTATCAGTGTAGTGGGTGAACTTGTAGGCATGGTAGTATACGAAGGCGTTCAACAATACCAATATCGTCACAACCGACCATAGTACCCGTCTCCAGAATTTTCTTTTCCGCATGATGCTGTTATTCTATGGCATATTCCCGCTTCTGTTCGTTGAAGTGAAGGGTTTCTTCTGTTTTCACCGGTTTGATATTGCCGTTCTTGTCAGGCCGGGTACCATCTGTTTTCAGGGAAACATCCCAATAGGATTTATCAGACGGGATGAAAGCGTAACTCCATTTGAAAGCAAAGGCCCTTTTATCCCCTTCGATATAAAACCCTGTGTTATCCACCGTTTCCGTTTGCCGGAGAGAAAGGTACGCTTTGGCTTCGGGGTCAAAAAACTGAAGCCAGGATTCGATAATCCCCTGCCCCATATACGATCCGCTGAGATTGAATGCATACCGGTCTTTCCCCACCTGTTCAAACCGCACTCTGTTCGCCTGCCCGAAAGCACCCAGCTTCACGAACTGTTTCTGCGAACTCACCTCTTCCCAGCCCTGCGCATCATTCCGGCGGTAGACGGCATAGCTGAACATCGGTGCACAAACGTGGCAGTCCGTACGCTGTTGCCGGTCGTCTTTTTCGTACGTGGCAAATAGTACCGCCGCATTGTGGTTGTTACGGAAGTAGTAGATGGAATCAACGATGGTGTAACACTTGCCGTCAGCAGAAACGGGCACACTGTCCAGTTCAGCATCCTGCGGTTCCCACACGATCTCCTGCCGGTCGTTCATTTCACTTCCGGGGAACAGTTTCTTCCAGACTACCTTCACGTCCAGTGCGGTATCCTGTTTCGCCTGCGTGGCACTGCTATCCGTTGTTCCATTCTTTTTTACGCCGGACTGGTTGCAGGCCATGATCCCACAGCATGCTGCCAGTAAAAAAATGCTCTGCCGCTTCATTTTATTTTTTCTTCTTTTTGGATGGTTTTGCAATCTTGTTATACTCCAGTGCACGTTGTACCCAATATTCCAGCTGCTTCTTTGTTTTCAGTACGTCTTCATCCACGTATACAAACCCGGGCATGGCTCTCCCGTTGTGTACCATCGGACGTACGCCTTCCTTTTCCTGTATCTCTTCTGCAAGTGCAGGATCAAAGCGTATCATGATCGTATCTTTCTGCACACCTACGCACATTTTGTCGTTGACCATAAAGCACAATCCTGCAAACATCTTCTTCTCTTCCACCTGCTTTTCAGCGGCAACGATCAATTCCCTTACGCGATCGGCCATTTTTTCATTGAATGCCATAAAGGTAATTTTATCGAATTTACGGTTTTCCTGTCTTTCCCGGGATTATAGCCCATACTGTTTCTTCACTGCTTCCAGTAACACTTTCAGTCCTTTGTAGGTATTCTCCGTTTGTGCATTTGTAAAGAAGATAACCGCCCTGTTGAGGTCTTTCATCACGAAAACTTCCGTAATAAAGGTCCCGGGATTCCCTGTATTGGTGGACACATAACGGCCTGTTGCATCTTTCTCCCAGAACCACCCCACGGCGAAACGGGGTAACCCGTAATGCAGGAATGCGAACTCCTCCCCCCTCAGCTCTCTCGCTTTCCCCTGCAATCCCTTCAACTGCCACTGCATGAATTTTGTATAATCCGGCAGGCTCACGTGAATGTTGCCCGCCGCCTGCAACCACTCCAGTTTGATATTCCGGGAAGGCGGCTCCGGTTCCAGCCGGCTGTTATGGCCCCAGGGTTGCGATGCGTCTGTAGCATTAGGACTGCCAAACCCGAATTCCGCGCCGATCTTCCGGCCGAGGGCTTTTACCAGTTGCTCGTAAGTTTTCCCGGAAGCCTTTTCCAGCATCAATCCCGCGGCAATGAAACCGGCGTTGGACAATTTGAGTTCGTCCGTGGAAGGATTAGGCGGCTGTTGCAGCAGCCAGGCGGTGAACTGGTATCGTTGTGCGGCCGGGTCTCCCCTAAACTGATCTTCCCGGGGCTGTGCATTGCTGTAGGTGTAAGGGATCATGGGGTTGCGGAAAGTAAGCAGCTGTAGCAGCGTCATATCATGATACACTTTTTTACTGCAGGCTTTCAGCTCCGGAAAAAGGGAAAAGAAGGGCGTATCCCATCCTAATTTCCCTTCCTTCACCAGCAACGCCGCCAGCATACCGGTAATGGCTTTGGTATTGGAGCCGATGCGAAACTTGTCTTCCAGTTGCACCGGAGTGTTATCACCCGCTTTCCGGTATCCCAGCATATGCATTTCAAACACGGAATCTGCGGACAATACCGCGAATCCCAGCGCCGGTATCCGGTGCGCGATACGAACGCTGTCTGCAAATGCAGTCAGTTGCTGGCTTCGGGCGGTCGTAAAAAAGAAGAGGCAGAAAATGAAGGAGAGCGATCTTTTGAACATACGTCCGCAAAAATAATCGGTTTACTCAAAGAAACGGGGTTTGACGCGGAAACGCTGCAGCACATCACGGAGCAGAATATCACACTGAGCCCTTCCGATTGCAGCAGATGTCATCCGTCACATTGTGCGCCCCAGGTATAGTGATCCGCGTTGGCTACCGATTTCATCATTTCTTTTTTTGTCAAGTTACTAAACTGAATCCCTAATTTTACGCGTGGGAGGGCTTTTTATGCAGATCGCGACTTTTTACCCGGAGGATCCTGTGCTCAGACAGCATATTGCTTATTGCTATTTCCTTCGCTCGGATGATGACGGCTTTGAGCAGGCTTATTATTCCTTTCCCAACATCCATCAGTCACTGAACATACACCGGCATGCAGTTTGCGAGATCGGCGACAACTTCGTCACCGTCCGCGGAGACCACAGCTATCCTCCCCTGATGATCCTGCAGGGCCGGTACGACTTTCCCCTGCAAGCAGTATTGAAGGGCCGGCTGGATAAGATAACGATCGTTTTCCGGCCACTGGGGCTCAACTATTTCATATCCCTGCCAATAGGTGAAATAGCGCCGGATGCTTCCCAGCTATTTACAGCATGGGAAGACGCAGCATTCCTGAAAGCCTTCTTCGGAACTGCGGACAATGCCGCCAGGATGTGCATCCTTGAAAAGTTCCTGCGCCAGAGATACACTCCCTTCCCCGAAGCGCCGCTGCTCGAGGAGGCCATTCGCCTGCTGACGGATTTTTCTGAAGAGCATACCGTGGAGGCTGTGGCACGAGGGCTTTGTATCAGCACCCGTTCGTTTAACAGATTGTTCGTACAACATTTGGGCATTCCACCCGTAACTTTCCGGAAGATCGCGCGGTTCAGGGACTCTCTCAATAACAAGCTTCACAGCGATCAATTCAAAAAACTAACCGAGATCGGCTACCAGAGCAACTTCTACGATCAGTCCTATTTTATCAGGATGTACCGGAAAATGACCGGCGCCAATCCGTCAAAATTCTACAATACGATCGCAAAGCTGGCGGATGAGCAACTGATCTTTCAGTTTATTTCCCGGTCATAAATTGGCTGAAAAGTACAATTCGCCCATCGCTGAATAATGGTTCTTTGTATTTACAAGGAAATACCATGAAACAAAGCCTGACTATACTACTGTTCCTTTGCTGCGCCGGATACGGTTTTGCACAACACAAAACTTCAGAAAAACTATACTCCGCCTGCCTTTCAGATACCGTCTATTACTCCGTCACCACGCCGGAAGGATGGGATGCCGGTCAAAAACTTCCTGTGCTTTACAGCTTCGGCTACGGCATGCTGGACGGGGATTACGTAGCCGCACAGGTAGAGTATTTCCGCAGGGCAAATTACTCCTTCCCTAATACCATCACCGTTCACATCCAGGCAAATATGGACCGGATCGGGTATAGTTATCGGACCGGACAGCTGACCCCTACCGGGCGAAACTTCGTGAACAGTCTCAAAAAAGAGATCATTCCTGCTGTGGAGCAGCGATATAATACCACCGCTTTCAGAACCTATATCGGTCATTCCTATGCCGCGAGCTACGCCAACTACCTCTTCCTGCACGAATGGGATATCTTCAGCGGATATGTTTTGCTGGCGCCGGAAAAAGTGAACCCTGAGGAACCGCCGTTCCATATCAGTTCCGATGCGAAAGATTTCTATCGCAAAAGAACAACCTTTTATTATGTGGCCGTTGGCGAACACGATATGCCGCGGCGGCAGGGCTACGCGAAAGAAATCGAACAAAAGATAAAGGAACTGGACAGTACGAAGTTCTATTTTCACCGGGACAGTCTCCCGGGCGTCAATCATACCAATATCCTTACATTTGCCATCCAGCCTGCATTTGAGCATATCTATCAGCTATACGATCCCTATCTCGAAACGGGTCATACCCAAAACGCAGCGGAGGAATTACAGGCTGTATCGCAACGGATCGGGAACGCCTATCAAATGCCACCCGCTAAAACGCCCGGTTTCTATAACCGGTTCGCACAGCTGGCCATTGCCAATAAAGACACAGCCGGCCTGATCAAAGTATTGGATTATTTTGAAAGTGACCGTATGAAAGGATGGAATATGATGCAGTTCGGGATGCATTACAACCGGCTGGGGTTGAAAGAAAGGTCAAAAGCATACATTGAAAAAGCGATCGCGAAGATATGGAAAGACGAAATGCAGACAGACCTTGGTCCTCCGAACCTCGCTGCCTGCTACAGTTTCATGGCCACTGAACTTTTAAAGGACGATAAAGCGAAAGCATGGACGTACCTGGAAAAAAGCCGGGATATGGCCTCGCGGCCTTACAAGAGCGGATACAGGAACATCGACATTTATTATGACATGGGCGTGTTTGCCGCGGACAACAACTATAAAGTCAAAGAAGGGATGGAATGCCTGCAACGCTTCGTCATGCTCTCACAGGATGTAAGTGAGGACGCGCACTGGCTCGCCTACCGGAAAACTGATTACTATATCGGTAAATGTTATTATCTGCTGAAGGATAAGAAAAATGCACGCCTGCATCTTGAAAAAGCACTCCGCCTGAACCCGAAACACCAGGAGGCAGCAGCGCTGCTGGGGCAGTTGTGAATTACAGCACCAGTTGCTGAAACAATCGTGCGAGGGTTTCCTGTGCATCTTCGCAAAGACCCGGATGCACGCGGGATGTTTGCACGATAGTGCTGCGGGTGGCAGTAAGCCAGCGGAAACGGGAAGCAATATCCAGCTTGCCGATAGGGCCGCCATCAGTACCACCTTTGCTGATCTTTTCAAAAGCGCAGAGATAATCTTTGAGCTCCTCCATATCCACCTTGTCGGAAAAAGCCCGAAGCCTTGCTTCATCCAGCCGGTACATCACCTGCAGGAATTTCTGCTGCCGGCAATAAAGGATCACGCCCACGTTGAGAAATTCTTCGCGTTCCACTTGCGGCACAATACGCAAAACGGCATATTCAAATAAGTACTTCTCTTGCATGTTGCGCTTCTTTTACAAATACTTCAGATGCGGCCATACGGGAGATGAGGAATCCTGCATACACCTCTCTTGCTTCCCGGGCGGATTGCACATGTTCATTGGCGAGCAGCCACTCATCCGGCACCAGCTCCACAATAGCGCGGATGCGTTCCGGCGTGAGCACAGCGCGGAGCGCCGCATCTGCTGCTTTCATCTGTGTGGCCTGCGGCAGCAGCACATGATCCTTTACCTGTATGAACGGGCGGGTGGACTGTGCTTCCCAGTTCTGCCAGGAATGATGGAAATACAAAGAGGCCCCGTGATCTATCAGCCATAGTTCACGATGCCACATGAGCATATTGGTGTTCTTTGCGGTACGGTCCACATTCGTCAGCAGGCAATCCAGCCACACAATGTGGGACGCCAGCTCCGGATCAACGGTAGTGGTAGTGGGGTCAAAGGTGATGGCCCCTGACAGGTAATGTAATGCAAGGTTAAGGCCCTCACTGGCTTTCAGCAGGTCCTGTATCTCTTCATCCGGTTCTGTTCGTCCGAATGCGGGGTTGAGGTTCGCAAATACGATCTCCGGTACTTTCAATCCCGCAGTACGGGCAATCTCACCGCCGATCAGTTCGGCGATCAGCGCCTTCACGCCCTGACCCGCTCCGCGGAATTTGAGCACGTACAAAAAATTATCATCCGCCTCCGCGATCGCAGGCAGAGAACCGCCTTCGCGTAAGGGCGTTACATACCGGGTAACATTCACAGATCTGATCTCTCCCTTGTTATTATGCATAAAACATCCTGTTCAGGGGAGCAATCTATCAAATATCCCGGACTTTTTACTTACTCCCCGTCTTTCCCATAGTGGAATATCCAGTCGAATCCGAACTTGTCCGTCAGCGCCGCGATCTTCCCGGCAAAGAAATCGTGTATCGGACGGGTAACCGTTCCTCCTGCGGAAAGATTCTTAAAACAGGTGTGCAGCTCTTCTTCGGTTTGACAATTGAGGGAAAGACAAAGCATGTTTCCCTTTTCCGGTTTTCCTTCCTGCTGTGACACATCGGAGGCTGATAATACCAGGCCGTCTTTCACCAGCATCGCATGCAGGATATGATCCTGCATCGCCGCCGGCCACTGATCTTTCATGGGTGAATCCCCGACCGGCAACATCGTCAGTTCCCCGCCAAAGCACTCCTTATAAAAAGTCATCACTTCACGGCAATTACCGTTGAACATTAAATAAGCATTGATCTGCGCCATCTTTTTTTTAACAAAGCTACCCGCTACCCATCGCAAATGCAGGGTGGAAAAGCGACAATCACAGGGAAGTATGCGACATTTTACCGGCAGCTACTCCTGCACTCCCAGCATTTTCATGACCGCAGGGCGATATTGACGGCCGATCGCAAGTTCCTGTCCGCCTACTTCAATGAAAACACTGTTGAACGATTGTATTTTGTCGATCGCCACAATGTAAGAGCGATGTATGCGCAGGAACTGCTCATCCGGCAGTTTCTCCTCCAGGTAGGTGATACGCTGGTAAGTAACGATCTCTTTCCCGCGTGTTTTAACCTTTACATAATCCTTGAGACTTTCGATGTAGAGGATGTCCCTTAAAAAAACCTTCACCATTTTCTTGTCCGCCTTCAGGTAGATGAAAGCATCCTGTTGCGGATGGATCAGCATGGATGGCAACGCCGGCTGCACTTCTCTTGCAGCGTGGTATTTATTGATCGCAGCCAGAAAACGTTCGAAGGGAACGGGTTTCAGCAGATAGTCCAGCACATTCAGCTCAAATCCCTCGAGGGCATAATCCCTGTAGGCCGTGGTGAGGATCACTTTGGGGCGTTGGGGGAGGGTTTTCAGGAAATCGATGCCGGTGAGCTTCGGCATTTGTATGTCGAGGAACAACAGATCCACTTTATGCTGCTGCAAAAAGAGCAGCGCATCGAGCGCATTGTAACATTTACCGGCCAGCGTGAGACTGTCCAGCTGCCCGATATAATTTTCCAGTACATCTGCGGCCAGCGGCTCGTCATCTACCACCAAACATCTGATCTTCTGCATTATCCGGTTATTTTTATTTTCAGGTCCACAATATACCGGCCGGGTTCTTTGCCAAGCGTCAGCTGATGAGCATCCGGGTAGAGGAGGTTCAGCCGTTTGATCACATTCTGCAGACCGATGCCGTTCTTTTCTTCGGACCTGTTATCCGGAAGAGGACCGTCCGTACAGCTATTCTCCACTTTCACGTTCAGCCAGCCTTCCTTTACTTTTATATCGATCGTCACCCAAACGCTATCCGTTTCATGACTTACACCATGTTTGAAAGCGTTCTCCACAAAAGGGATCAGCAACAGCGGCGCGATTCGCTGATGCGTTACCTCCCCGGAAACATTCAGGGAAACATCGAGGCGATTGTTGTAGCGGATCTTTTCCAGTTCGATATAATTCTCTATGTGACGGATCTCTTTGGTGAGCAGGGTGCTGACGGCCTGGGAGTCGTACAGCATATAACTCATCAGCTCGGATAATTTCAGTACCACTCTGGGGGCGGCGGGCGATGATCGCAATGTAAGCGCATACAGGTTATTCAGCGTATTGAACAGGAAATGCGGATGTACCTGCGCTTTCAGGAAGTTCAGTTCGGCGCTGAGTTTTTCTTTCACCGTTTCCTGGTATACCTGCTCCTGCCGGAAAGATTGCTGGTATATCCTGATCACGAGCGTCAGCAACAGCACGGGGCTGAGATACCAGAGCATCCCTTTCAACAGCATATACCAGACGAAAATAGGATCAACATGTGTGGTGTCCGGGAAGAACATCGGCTCAAATATCCATTCGCTCAATACCCGGTTCAGCAGCGATGCCAGGAATAGCAGCATCACCGCCAGTACGCCGTAGCTGATATATTTCTTCTTCGCAAAAAAGAGCGGGAACAACAGGTACAGGTTCACGTAGGCCGTGAGCAGGGCGCCGGGAAGACGTTGCACTTCATCCCCGAAATAGACCCGTAGTCCATCTTCCCCATCCGCATGTACGCCCGTATACACCAGCAGATAAGCCATCCAGAAGAGGATATGCGTCAGCAGCCGGTTATTGGCGATATAGAAGCTCCGCACCATACTGTAAATTAAGGATAAATGCATTTCTCCGGTTTTATTTCGACGAACGACCGGTTTTGACCGGCTTTCGACATATCTCTCCGCTTTTACCGCGTAAACGGTTGTATCCCCTCCTGCGGCTGTCATCAGGCGAATTCCCGCAGTGCGACGGCCTTTATACCGTTCATTTGCGGAACAAATGCTCATTCCCATGATCCGCACTCTTTTACTTTCCTTCATTTTACTCCCGGCCATTTCTTTCGCACAATCAAAAGATTCCGCTGCCATGAAAGTCAATATCCGGGAAGTGGTGATCACCGGCAGGAAGCCACCCATAGAGCGGAAGATAGACAGAACCGTGATCAATGTGGACGCTTTCATCACCAATGCCGGCAGCAACGCGCTGGAAGTGCTGGAGCGGGCGCCGGGCATCCAGGTGGATAACGATAATATCATCCTGAAAGGAAAACAAAGCATTACCATATATGTGGATGACAAGCCTTTGTATCTCCAGGGCAGCGACCTCGCCAATTACCTGCGCTCGCTTCCTGCCGGGATGCTGGATAAAGTAGAGATCATGCCTAATCCTTCCGCCAAATATGATGCCGCCGGAAATGGCGGCATCATCAATATCCGGCTGAAAAAAACAAAAACGAAAGGCTTCAACGGCAGCATCGTTTCCGATAACACACAGGGCGTTTATACACGTATTGCGCAGATCGGGAATTTCAATCTTCGTTATAACCGCATCAATATCTACGGCAACGCCACCAATTTCAACGGAGCCGGGCTATACGACGCCAAAAGCAACCGGTACTATCCTGTTACCGATAAAGGCTCCCTGCAATCCGTGCAGCAGCATACCTATTCCGTTACTCCCAATAATCGTACGATGGGTAAGCTCGGCGTCGATTTCTTCGCCACGACAAAAACCACGCTGGGCATTGCTTTCAGCCGGCTGCACCGGGCGCTCACGGAGAAGAAAGACCTCTCAGGCAGGCAAACCTATAGCGGGCAGGATGCAGATTCCCTCCTCACCGGCAGCAGCAATATGAAGAGCACCATCCGCAATACCACTTTCAGCATGAGCTATCGTCATACTTACGACAGCAGCGGAAGGGAACTCACGGCCGATCTCGATTACATCCAATACGGTCTTGCGCTCTCCATGCGCAACCGCAACAGCATCGGGCAACATACGGAAATGTTGGATGCAGACCTTCCTTCTTCCACGGATATCTATTCCGTGAAAATGGATTACACACACCCCTTCACGAAAGATACCCGGCTGGAAGCGGGCTACAAATCCAGCTTCGCGGGAAAGAATAGTACAGGCGCTTATTTCATGGCTTCTGACGGACAGATGGATACATCCCTGAACCGTTTCCGTTACCGCGAGAACATTCACGCCGCTTACGTCAACTTCAGCACATCTTACCGGAAATTCTCGTTCCAGACAGGTTTACGGCTGGAACAGACTATTTCGGAAGGCAGTGGAGATACCTCCTTCTCCCGACGCTATACCGATCTCTTCCCCTCCCTGTTCCTTGCCTACAAACTGGATAACAAAAACGAACACCTCCTGCATCTTTCCTACAGCAGGCGCATCGACCGGCCGGATTATACAGACCTGAATCCCTTTGCCATCATGCAGGACCGTTATACCTACCGGGAAGGCAATCCCCTGCTTCGCCCACAGCTCTCCAATAATTTGGAACTGAGTTACATCTTCCAAAGTAACTTCACCGCCACATTGTTCTTTAACCAGATCGTGAATGGCATCAACGAAACGATCGTTGTGCGCGACCACATCCTTTATCGCCGCCCGGATAACATCGGGCAGAAGCATATCCTCGGGTTTTCGCTGGATGGTACACTGCATCCTGCAAAATGGTGGACTGCCAGTCCGGCCGTCATCTACTCCTATACTTCCTTTTACAATCCCCGGCAGACCGTGCGCGGCGGCAGCTGGAACATTTCCGGCACTCACCAGTTCCAGCTCGGTAAAGGTTGGGATGCAGAAGCAGTGACAGGATATACCAGTCCCCAGGCCTACACGCAATACATACAGGCCGGCACCTGGTATATCCACTGCGGTATCAGTAAAAAGATACTGAGGGACAAGGGGGCGATCACACTCGGCTTCCGGGACATCCTCTACACGCGTGTGGACCGCCAGAACCTGACAGGGCTCCAGGGGATCACCGGTTTCAACTCGCGCACGCACGACACCCGGAATGCCACCATTTCCTTCAGCTATCGTTTCAGCAAAGGCATAAAAAGTACCCGCCGCTCCCGCGAAATAGAAGAAAGCAACCGCCTCGGGGAACACTAAGCCCTCTCCATAAAAAATTG
The DNA here is from genome assembly GCA_017849435.1 of Chitinophaga niabensis. Taxonomy (GTDB): domain Bacteria; phylum Bacteroidota; class Bacteroidia; order Chitinophagales; family Chitinophagaceae; genus Chitinophaga; species Chitinophaga niabensis_A. The sequence goes on along the minus strand of JAFIGY010000009.1, from coordinate 292,105 downwards.
TACCTTCGCCGCCATGAAACTGGAGGAACAACTGCAAGCAAGAAGCAACGGCAAGTGCGAATTATGCCAGTCCGGCGATACATTGAAACTATACGAAGTACAACCGCAAAGCAGCAATGATGCAGACAATTGCATCTATATCTGCAACACCTGCCAGATGCAGGTTGACAAAAAAGCGGAGCTGGACAACGCTCACTGGAGCGGTTTATCCGAAGCCATCTGGAGTGAGGTGCCCGGCGTACAGGTAGTGGCCTGGCGGATGCTGCAGCGCCTGCGGAATGAAAGCTGGGCAACAGACCTGCTGGACATGGTATACCTCTCCGATGAAACCCTCGCCTGGGCAAAAGCCACCGGAGATCATGATAACGATGCTTCTGTAGACCTGCACAAAGATTGCAATGGAAATGTGCTCCAGAACGGAGACAGTGTGGTACTGATCAAATCACTGGATGTGAAAGGCAGTACGCTGAACGCCAAAATGGGAACAGTAGTGAAGAATATCCGGCTGGTGGAAGAGAACACGGAGCAGATCGAAGGCAGGATTGAAGGACAGGTGATCGTTATCCTGACAAAATATGTGAGAAAACAAAGCAGCTAACAGATCCCATGGAGCCCCACTACCAGGCAGATCATTCGTTCGATAAAATCGATTTTACCCTTACTCCGCCGGAGAAGGGAGAATACGAGCAATGCACTTTTATCAACTGCGATCTTTCCCAGGCAGACCTCTCCGATACGAAATTCATAGACTGTACCTTTTCCGGCTGTAACCTGAGCCTTGCCCGGTTCAAAAACACTACTTTTTTCCAGAGCGTACAGTTCAGGGATTGTAAAATGCTGGGCCTCCGGTTTGATCAGTGCAGCCGGTTCGGGTTTGCCATCGCTGTTGAACAATGTAATTTATCCAGCGCATCTTTTTATCAGTTAAAGCTGGGGAAGATCGTATTCAAAAATGTGCAGCTGCACGAAGCAGACTTTACCGAATGCGACCTCAGTGGCGCCGTATTTGATCATTGCGACCTGGCGGGCGCTACATTCGAACAAACCATACTGGAGAAGGCGGACTTCCGCACCGCTTTCAACTTCTCCATTGATCCCGCCACAAACCGGATCAAAAAAGCCAGGTTCTCTCTTGCCGGCCTTCCCGGCCTGCTGGGCCGGTACGACATCGAAATTGACGGGTAAACGGTTATTTCCCTTTCGCAAACTTGTCCCCTATCAGGTTCAGGCGGAGGTTGTGCTCCAGGTAGGCTTTCAGGCCATCCAGCACCGTAGTGAACCCGCCGGTGGAATCCTTGATAATGTTCACCAGCGCATCTCCCGTTTCGGGGAAACCGTAATGATGGATCACTACGTAAGTGGTTCCTTCGCTCAGTGCTTCAAAATTAAAATCCACCTTCGTGGCCGGCTCTCCCCAATCAATGCTGATCTTGCTATGCGGTACGATCTCCCTTGTAACCACCTTTGAAGAAACATGGTACATCTCCCATTCCCAGGTCACCGTTTTTCCCACTTCCAGCCTGCCCGTACCCTTGGTGAACCAGAAGTTCCGGGTAATTTCCGGGTCGATGAATGCCTCAAAAACCTGTGCCGCCGGCCGCCTGATCAGCATTTGCGCTTCAACACGATAAACATTGTTTGCCTGCATACGCAATATTTTAATAATAAAGAAACCATTTGGTTACAAATATAAAAACCTGCTTTAACCCAAAAAAATTTACTTTTTGGGATCATGTGATTTTTTCAACCGGTCCGCGAACACGCTGCAAACCGCCAGTGATAAAGTCCATGGAACTACTGGATCAGATTGCTGAATATAAAACTGGTAATTAACCGTTTATAATTTTTAACATCCCTTCTGCAATCGATAGATTAACTTCAATGTTTACAAAGCGAACATATGCATACGAACAGAAGGAACTGGCTGAAGCAATTGGGACTTGGGGTAGCCGCTATAGGCGTTGCCCCGCTGGAAACGCTCGCCGCTCCTGTGCCCGGCCTTTTCAGGGATGGCATGCCCGGCGGCCCCATCCGGCTCCGCTCCAATGAAAATCCCTACGGTCCCTCACCCATGGCCAAAACCGCCATCGCCAACGTTGCCAATATCACCAACCGTTATAACTGGGAGCTGCCTTCAGAGCTCATCACCACCCTTGCACAAAAGTACAGGATCAATAACGACAATATCCTGCTCGCTGCCGGTTCCACAGAGCTGTTGGACCTCACCGCACGGTTCGCCGCCCTGCAGGAAGGCAGCTTCCTCATGGCCAATCCCACTTACGATTACTGGACAGTGGTTGCGGAAAGACTGGGACTCAAAAAGATAGCCGTTCCCGTTATGGCCAACAAGCAGTACGATCTCCCGGCCATGCTGAACGCGATCAGATCTGACACCCGGCTGATCTACCTCTGCAATCCCAACAACCCCACCGGCGCCATTTGCAACCGGGATGCCCTCGTGAAGTTCATACAGGAGGCCACCCAAAAAACATTGGTACTGGTAGATGAGGCTTATATCGATTTTACGGACCAGCCTTCGTTGTGCGACCTGGCCATAGAGAACAAGAACCTCGTTGTGGTGAAAACGTTCTCGAAAATATACGGGCTTGCCGGGGCGAGGGTGGGTTATGCCCTGGCGCATGCGGACACGATCGTACAGCTCAGCCAGCTGCAATCCTGGCCCAACGGCGCCATCAGCGTGATCTCCACCGCAGCGGCACTGGCCTCTCTTAAAGACACCACCTTCGTAAACGATACCAGGACCCTCATCGAAAAAGCAAAAAAATATACCACTTCACAATTCGAACGTTTGAAAATTCCTTACATCCCCTCCTCCTCCAACTTCCTCTATTTCTCTCTCGCGAACTATAAAAAAGATTTCTTCGCCCAGCTGAAAAGCAACAACATCCTGGGCACCAGGATCTATGAAGAACAAGGAAGATGGTCCCGCATCACGGTGGGCACCATGCAGGAAATGGAGAGATTTATCAATGCTATTGATTAACAAGATAAGAAGCCCCTTTATGCATGGCCTCCTATTTTCCCGGAAATACCCGCATGCTATGAAAAAAGAGTAGATTTATAGTAGAAGCAACGGGGTCCAGCCAGATTGACTATCCAATACCCGACCAAAGCTCGTATGACAGGATATATTTTACCCCTGCGCTCTTCACCGCAAAACGAAAGCCATGAGAAAATACATGTATCCAGGAATTGTTCTCCTGCTCCTTATGAGTGTAACAAGTATAGCCCAAACGCCCGTAGATCTGGGTCTGAAAGCCGGTTTGAGTGTCCCTAACCTGACTTCCGGCAGCTCCGGCAATCCGGTGAGCCAGGGATATGGTTCGCGCCTTGGCCCTGATGCTGCCGCGCATGTAGAGTTTCATCTTTCTAAAGTGTTTTCCCTTCAACCGCAGCTCGAGTATGCATCGCAGGGCGGCAAAAAGAACGGAGCACAGGCATTTACGGTTCCCCCGGAAATGGCACCCAGGTTTCCTCCAGGCCAGGCCCCTCCTTATCTGTATGCCAATTATGACAGCAAGGCAAGGCTTAACTACCTGATATTACCGGTGCTGGCGAAGTATTATTTCACACAGGGGAAAAGATGGTTGCCGTATATAGCCGCAGGGCCTTTCGTCAGCTTCCTCCTGCATGCAGAGAATGTCACCAGCGGCACCAGTATGATCTACCTGGATCCGCAGCAAACCCAACCCGCAGGCGCCGATCCGCAATCCTTCGATAAAAAAGAAAATATAACCGGAGAACTGCATCGCTTCAATACCGGCGTCTCCGGTCATGTGGGCATCGGCTACAAATTGTCAGGCGGAAGTTTGATATTCGAAGCCGGTGGTAACTATGGACTGATCAACATACAAAAGAACAGCGCGAACGGGAAGAACAACACCGGCGCGCTTGTGCTGCATGCCGGTTATCAATTCAGGCTGTAGTAACACTTGAGGTATCGGATCCACGCCCGGAGGTCTCCGGGCGTGGAAAGTTTTTGCCGCTATCGATAACTAACCCTGTCCCGATCGCCCCATCATAAAGTCCAAACTCCCCTGCCACCGGATGACATTTGTATAATACATTTGATACAGCCACCACCTTCTAAATCCTTAACCATCATGAGAAAGATTATTTTATCAGAATGGATATCGCTGGACGGTTATGTTTCTGATAGAAAAGGGCAGCTGGACTTCTTTGCCAACCTCGTTCGCAAGACGTACGCCGAGGCCGATCAGTTAAAGTTTCTCGAAACCATTGATACCATATTACTGGGCCGCAAAACATATGAACAATTTGTTCAACTCTGGCCAGACAGGCCCGCAGATCAGGAAGTACTGGCCGACAGGATGAACAGATCGAAGAAAGTAGTCGTTTCCAATACGCTCACAAACGCTCCCTGGGGCAAATGGCCTGATGCGGAGATCGCAAAAGGCGACGTTATTTCGAATATCAAACAGCTTAAATCGTTACCGGGAAAAAACATCGTATTATGGGCAAGTATATCGCTTGCACAAACTCTGATGAAAGCAACCCTAATAGATGAATACCGTCTCTTCCTTTGTCCAATACTAACATCCGGCGGCAGGAAGCTTTTTACAGAGGATATAAATCCATCCGGCTTAACCCTCCGGGATGTCAGGCACTATGATACAGGAATAGTGTGTTTGGATTATACTCAATGCGAATAATATCCCATCATCCTCAGTCACGGTTATAATCAAAACAAAGGGGGCTGTTTATACCAACTTCATTTCCAAAAGCACCACACTCAGATTCCGGTTTTGGACGGGAAGTGCAGCAGTGTCTGCTGTTATATGATGTCCTGTAATCTTAAAACCAAATGATTGATAATAGCCGATAAGTTTTGTATTATCCGACCATGTATCCATCCTGATAAACTCAAGGTTGCGTTGTCGGGCAAGTCGCCGGGCCTTGCTTAACACTTTTTCAAATAAACGCTGACCTCTAAATACGGGGTTCGCCAGTATCCTGTGCAGATAAACAGCATTGTTCTGATCCCTGTTCCCCCATATTAAAGGGTCGCTGTACTGAACGCTAAAGATACCCAGTAGCTGCGTTCCCTGCAGCATTTTGTATTGGAGTTTATTCTCTATATCCCTTTCGATCCAGGATTTATCTATTTCCTTCCAGACTTTATAGTCATTTCCCTCCTGCATTGCAATGACCTCTTGAAAAAGGTTGTAAATAATATCCACATCTCGCCGGGTGGCCTGTATGATCTTCACAGCAGCTCTTTTAATTGTTTACCTTTCAACATAGAATATTCCACTGATAATGAGACGCAGCACAAACTTAGGTGTAAACCCCCAAAAAAACTCTATTGTATAAATTGTATAATAGGACGAGACACCATGTTCATTAATGGACATCTTATGTACGAAACTGAACATTATTTCATTATTCTGGAAGACACAATAATTTGGTTATCAATAAAATATAAGTTGATATTATATTGGCATATTGTATGATTTAAGAGCGTCATGGAGGATTAATACCTATAATCGTCGTTATGTTACAGAGTTACCTCAAAACGGCTCTTCGCAGCTTGCATAACAATATAAAGTATTCGTTTATCAACATTACCGGCCTTGCCCTAAGCTTAGCGGTAAGTATACTGCTGTTATATTGGGTAAACGATGAGTTGAGCTATGACCGCTTTAATATAAATGCAGCGAACATTTATAAGCTGGCACCTAAATTTGATGACCAACATATCTGGAACAGTACGCCAGCGCCTATTGCAGTGTATGCAAAGAAGGAAGTACCTGAGGTGGAGGATGCCTGCCGCATACGGGATAACTGGAGCGTTTCAGTATTTGAATACAATGGAAAAAAAATCACTGAACGGCATAGTTGCCTGGCTGACGCCTCTTTTTTCAGCATGTTTACCTACCCGCTGACTAAAGGCAACCCCCAATACCCTTTTACAGATGCGTATTCCATAATATTATCTGAAACAACAGCAAAAAAATTTTTTGGCGATGAAGAACCTGTAGGAAAACTATTGAAAGGTGACGACAAAAAAATATACAATGTAACAGGGGTAATGAAGGATATGCCCCTCAATTCATCTATACATTACAACATCATTTTTAATTTTCAGCAGCTGGAACAGGAATATGATACTACACACTACTTTAAAGCCCTTAACGCCAACTGGGATCAATATAGTTACAATACGTATGTATTGCTAAAACCCGAATCCAGTCCAGCTCTGGCGGCAAAAAAAATGAGTACGGTACATCGCCGCAACTATGATATACCGGCTAATAAAAATCTTGCCTACCTGCTTAGCCCACTTACCAAAATACACTTATACAATTTAGATGGCAAGGAGCAGGGCATGATGGTTGTCCGGATGTTTTTTATAGTAGCTGTAATTGTTCTATTGATAGCCTGCATAAATTATGTAAACCTTATTACCGCACGAGCAGTGAAACGCAGTAAAGAAATCAGCCTTCGAAAAATTGTTGGTGCAGGCAAAGTGGAGTTATTTATCCAGTTTTTGAGCGAATCGTTGCTTACATTTTTCATAGCACTTGCCCTGGCAACGGTCATTATTTATCTTGTAGTGCCTTTATACAATGATATTTCAGGTAAGAATATTATTTTCAGGCCCTGGTCACGTGACGTACTTTCTGTATATGGCCTTACCCTGCTGATTACATTGTTGCTGGCGGGTATTTACCCGGCCGTAATACTATCGTCGTTCAAGCCACTGGAAGCAATGAAAGGTAAGCTAAGCGGTATTGGAAGTAAAGGCAGTTTTCGGAAAGTATTGGTGGTTGTGCAGTTTGGCTTTTCCGTTATGCTTGTTACAAGTACCATCATTATTGGAAAACAATTGAAGTATATACGGGAGAAAAACCTGGGTTACAACAAACAAAATGTTTTTAGCTTCCCAATGCACAATATTAAAGGGCATTATGATGTGGCGGCGGCTGAACTGATGAAGCAACCAGGCATACTAGGCGTGACAGTATCTGGTGCTGATATCATCAATAACAGTTCGGCCAGTACCGATGTAGATTGGGACGGTAAAACGGCTGATCAGCAATCACTAACTATTATCCAGATGCCGGTAGAGAGGAATTTTTTGCAGGTCATGGGCATACAGCTGGTAGAAGGGAATGGCTTTACCGGTTCGCCTGCCGACAGTACCAACTTTATATTAAATGAAACAGCAATTAAAGCAACCGGGATCAAAGAACCTGTAATAGGCAAGCGGTTTACTTTTCACGGGATTAAAGGAGTAATTGCAGGGGTGGTAAAAGATTTTCACTTCCAGGACATGCATCAGAAGATATTCCCCCTTTTGATGCAATACGATAAATACTCACAGGAGAAAATGTATATAAGAACCACAAGTACTGATGCTACGCGTGCTTTGGTTGCCGCCGAAAGCGTGTGGAAAAAATATAACGTTGACTATGCTTTCGATTACGCTTTTTTAGACAGTCAGTTTGATAATTTATACAAAAGTGATACGCATGTGGGCCAGTTGTTTAACTGTTTTGCCATAGTAACCATATTGATATCATGCCTTGGTTTGTTTGGCTTGGTAACCTTTACCGCTGAAAGCAAAGTAAAAGAAATTGGTGTGCGTAAGGTACTGGGTGCGAGTGTACCACAAATTGTTGCCCTGGTGTCAAAAGACTTTTTAATACTGGTGCTGGTTGCCGTTGTCATTGCCCTTCCTGTAGCATGGTATGGCTTAAACAGCTTTTTACAAAGTTATGCCTACCGTACTAACCTGAGCTGGTGGGCGTTTGCGCTGGCTGGTGCCATAACCTTGCTTATCGCCATATTTACCGTTAGCTTTAAATGTGTGCAGACTGCCCTTGCCAATCCCGTTATAGCCCTGAAAAATGAATGAGATATTTGCCTGAATTTCGTATAATAACTTGCAATCGTAAGTTTACGAACAAAATAATATTTTACTTGAATATATAAGATTGTTTTTTATCTACTCATTGCTTATTGTCAGGACAAGCAGTGACCATTACATCTTAGGACAGGGGCGGGAGTCCTTAACCCTGATCAACCCTCTCATTGATTGTTACAATCTGCCGGAACTTCCTGTGTCATTACACAAATCCAATTCGTTTCTTCCTTTACATAAACGTTTGTTACCCATTGCTCCGAATTGTAAGGAATACCCAAATGCCGGCCTTCGTTTCTTCCTTTTGAAATTACAATGGCAAAATTATCAAATAGTTTTACTTCCTGCACTTCCTTTACCATTTTCGTTTGAACCAGCCTGCCATCTTCCATTGCCCTGATAAATTGTTCTTTATCAGACAAACCTGTTGAAGATTCAAGAATGATCCATCTGTCGGAAAGAAGTGCTGCGACTTTTCTTACATCATTTCTTTCATAAGCCTTATTGAGTTCATCTTCAACTTGCTGGAATACTGTTTTCAGTTCAATGTCTGTCATATCCGTAATTTTTGTTCTTTCATCACTCAATGATTATTCAAAAGCAGATCGCTACTACCGCTAACCTGTCTCTGGTTGTTTGGTCGCTAATACAATCTAAGCCTATATGAATGTAGCCTTCTTCGTGGATAAATATGATACCTTTCATCAAATAGTTACCGCTAAAACCGCTAATTTACAGTGCTACAATTTTGAGAGAGGAGATCGATAAAGCTTAAAATATCATGATAAAACAGTTTTACGGGATAATTGCCCGGCAACACGAACAACTGAATGAGGAAAGCCAAAACCAGTTGATGGCAGTTTCAAGTGTAAGAAGTCTTAAAAAAGGAGAGCGGCTGTACGAAGCTGATTCCCTGCCAAGATTCTCTGCCTTTGTTATTTCCGGAGCACTAAAGTATTGCTATATTGATGAAGAAGCCGGCGAAAGAATCGTGGATCTGTGTATTCAAAATGATGTGCTTTGCAATTTTGACAACTACCTGCAAAAACGGTTGTGTGGCTATAATGTTGAAGCAGTACAGGATTCTACCGTTATTTGTCTTGATAACAGCCAGTTTAACAAAATCTATTTCGCCAATCATCAATTACTGCAACTGGGTGCAAAATTGGCGCATGCCGTAATAAGAAGACAAATGGCGCATATACACCTTCTGTCAATGAAAAACCCTGTATCCCGATACAGGCATATACTTGATCAATATCCCTATCTATTACAATCCTTCTCCCTCACCGAACTTGCCAAATACCTTAACTTAAGCAGAGAAACGTTAAGCAGGGCCAGATTGTCCTTAATGAATGAAGCCCGATCTATTTGTGATTGAGATCACGAATATCAACAAACGACTCTTCTATTTTTGATCTCCATCAAAAAAGAAGTTATGTTAAGTTCAGATTTCCCTTATTATGAAAAAGGAAATGGCAGGCCTATGGTGCTATTGCATGGGTTAATGGGAAGCCTTAGTAATTGGACCTCCGTTGTATCACACTTCCACGAGCAATACAGAATACTGATCCCTTCCCTGCCAATAGAAAGATATACAGGAGAAAAGGCACTTGACTTTCTGCTCGGGCACCTTGAACATTGGATCGACCAACTAAATCTTCAGGATGTTATATTAATCGGTAATTCTCTGGGTGGCCACCTGGCAGCAAGGTATGCGCACAAACATGCAATAAGAATCCGGAATTTAATCCTGACGGGCAGTTCAGGTTTATATGAAACCAACATAAGTACAACATATCCCAAACGAGGCAATTTACAATACATAAAAGAAAGAGTAGAATATACGTTTTACGACCCTGCTATAGCAACCGATTCCTTAATCAGGGAGATATTCGCCATAACAACCAATCCGCGTAAATGCCTTTCCGTAATTAAGATGGCTAAAGCTACACAACGGAATTATATCGGCGATCAGTGCAAAGAAATTAAAGTTCCTACACTTATTATATGGGGGAAAAATGACAGGATAACACCCCCGGATGTTGCTGAAAACTTCCACCGGCTAATCCCCGGTTCTACATTACAGTGGATTGATAAATGCGGGCACGCTCCCATGATGGAGCAACCGGTTCTGTTCAATGCTATATTGGAGGAATACCTTAACCGCCAGTGAACCTGCTTTAAAAATTCTCGCCTACTGCATAAAGCAAAAAACACAAGAGGATAGCGACGCTGATCACAAGTATCGTGATATTAAGCCATTTCAGTTTTATAGTAACCAACAGTTCCTTTTTCAGTTTATTGAAATCAAAATGCAAGATTGCGAGTGCATTCATAACGAAAGCAATTAACGGTGTTCCCATCAGTAATAAAGGGATGAGCACCTTAACAAAAACGCTGTTATTCTTATCCGACATCCAGTCTTCCACTTTCGTAAATAAAGGGAGTTGCAGATGCAATACGTATTTCAAAAAAATAAAGGACAGAAAAACGCAGGGTACTATCACAAACGCGATCCCTATTCTTGCGGACTTCCTTGCATTTAACAAAGTGAGCTTTAGCTGAAGGTAATGCTCATCACTGCCTGCATCAGGCTTCTGCATCTTTTCTAATTTATTTTCAAACTCATCTTTTTCCATTTGTGTGCGATTTTAATGAAAATGCAATTGATACAATCAGGTGGCAATAATTCAAAACATTTTCCTAAGCTTATCAATCCCCCTTGACAAAAGAGATTTAACGGTGTTGTCATTCTTGTTTACAATCTCAGCAATTTCTTTTATGCTTTTATTCTCAAAAAATCTTAACGCAATCACTTCCTGATATTTATAATCAAGCTTTTCTAAGTTGTTTTGGACTGCTATAAAATCTTTATGTTGCTGTAATCGATTTTCGGTCTCATTTATCTCCAAAGGGTCTGCTGCCTCCAGGTACGAAAATTCTTTCAAATGATCCAGCGAAGCTAAATAAGCCTTCCTTCTTCTGAAATACATATTAGTTTCATTTCCTGCAATGCGGTAGAGCCATGAGGAAAAAGGTGCATTTCTATATCGAAAGCGGTGAATGTTTTGGTAAGCTTTGATAAATGTTTCCGAAACGATATCCTTTGTTAACTCAATATTGAGTGTTCTTCTAAAAACATAGCCGAAAATCTTCCGATAGTGCAATTCGTACAGCTTTACAAAACATCCATTGTCAGTTTTGGCCTGCTCGATCAGTATTTGTTCTTCATTACTGTCCATTATGATATATATAATGCAGCTATTGGGGAAAAGTTGCAGGTATTTATTTGCCTTTCAAAGATAAGATGAAAGGGGAGTTGGGAGGAACGCGACAAGTTTCGAATTTTTTCATTGCAGATTTAATTCAAAAATGATAATTATATAAAAATAATATAAATCATAAATAATTAATTTATTCTAAAATCTGCTTCGCACATGAAGTATCCCTAATTTGTAATCTGTATGGTTTCCTTTTTTGAAAAAATAATAGCAATATTCCATATATGCTTTCAGGTAGTGTGGCGATGAGTTTATACATTGTTCCAAGAGCAACGAGGGATTTTGACTTCATAAAACAAATTGAATCTAAAGACATCGATCGCTTTATTGCAAATTTTGGAGATGGGTATTACTATGATAAAGATGCCATACAAGACGCAATAAATCGCCGAAGCATGTTTAACATTATTGATCATGCATCTGGTTTTAAAGCGGATTTTGTTGTTTTGAAACCTGATCCATTTAGACAAATGGAGTTCGGTAGAAAAGTGCAGATAGATTTTTACGGACATGTTGTCTATGCCGTTTCACCTGAAGATCTTCTGATTTCTAAACTCATATGGGGTCCAGACTTTACAGTCTGCAATACAAATGGAAGATATCAGGAATCTGGCTTCGTTCGAAAATCTGGATTGGGATTATATTAAAACATGGATTAACAAACTTAACCTAAATACTTTTAATCTCCTTGAAACATGACCGATACGCCCGCTCATATAAAACAACTACAGCTTAAAATCTGGCTTTCTAAGTCTCCAATGGAAAGGCTTAAGCAGATGATGGAGGATAATACTGCTTTAAATGCGTTTTGGGCAGCGGCTAAAGAACAAAAGGGTAAAACTCCTACACATCATGCCCCTCTGTTAAATCAATAAATACTTTAATAAGGATGTAAAGGCGCTGTTTTTCGCGCAATTCTTTACCAGAAACTTATTCCTCTATTACTAGTAAATAATTCTCATCAACCCCTCGTTATATCAATAACTTTGTCAGTTCTTCAAGCCCATGTCAAATTCATCGAGACACTGGAATTCTCCCTTTCCTGACGTATCTTGTATAAACGTCTAACCTCATATATATGAAAAGGCTATTGATCGCATTATTTACTCTTGCTATTTCAATTAATAGCTTTGCTCAAAGCATCGACCGTGTAAAACTCGACAGCTTATTTAATGTCCTTTCGGCCCAAAAGCTGGCTATCGGCAGTATCGCCATTGCTCAAAACGGGAAGCTTATTTACCAACGTTCTTTCGGCAAAGATCAAACGCCAACCACTACTTACCGTATTGGCTCCATTACAAAGGTATTTACTGCGATCATGATATACGAGCTGATTGACGAGAAAAAAATATCTCTTGAAGATACATTAAGCAAGTTCTTCCCCGGCCTGCCGAATGCAGGTAAAATTACGATTGCAGATATGCTTGGCCACCGAAGCGGGTTGGCGAATTTCACTGCCATGAGCACAAACTTCGACAACTGGAAATATCAGCCGCAAACACATGAACAATTGCTGGCCTTTATCCGCAACCAGCCGCCGGATTTTGCTCCTGGCACAAAAGCAGATTATAATAACTCCAACTTCCTGCTGCTGGGTTATATATTGGAAAATATATACCATAAGCCATATAAGGAAATTGTACAGGAACGGATCGTTCATAAGCTGGGGCTGCAAAATACCTATTATGGCAACCACGCAGGTTTTCAGGGCAAAGAAGCCGTTTCCTATAAATACGCTGACAATCAGTGGCAAGCGGAAAAAGCGGTATACCTCGACAATTTTTCCGGAGCAGGCGCAATGATCTCCACGCCGCAGGACATGTGCAAATTTATCAATGCCATTTTTAACGGGGAATGCATAACCAAGGCCAGCCTAGCCCGTATGACACAGATCGAAAAGAATGGGTACGGCTGGGGCATGTTTTCTTTCGGAGACAGTCTGCACAAAGGGTACGGGCATAACGGCAAAACGGAAGGATTTGCATCTTCTCTTCAATATTATCCCGAAAACAAGCTGGCAATTGGGTACTGTACGAGTGGAGAAGTCTACCCCAAAGATAATATTCTCGATGACGTGTTTAAGATATGCTTCAGGGAACCCTGCACCATACCTACCTTTATTGCAATAACACTCACAAAACAACAGTTACAGGCATTTGCCGGAACTTATGCCGGAGATAACGGTCTACAGCTCACCAGCTCAGTTATTAATGGCGGGTTGGCGCTTGAAGTAAAAGGACAGCAAATTTCACTGGAGGCCTTGTCTGATCACGCATTCCGCAATGTGCGGTTTGGTTTTTTTCTTGAGTTTGAAAAAGATGGCAGGCAGCTTGTTGTACATGACGCCGCTTCAACCTACTGGCTGCATAAGCAGTAATAAACATTGCTTTCCGGATTGGTTCCCCGGGCCTGGTCGTGTGCTTGTATCAGGCCTCTATCAGGCTATTCACTTTACCTGCCAGTTTAACCGTTAATTCGGCGATCCTGTTCGAAATGCCTACTTCATTATCGTACCACGACACAATTTTTACCAGTTTGTCAATGGAACGGGTTAACGTACCGTCAACTATAGATGAGTGGGTATTGCCCAGTATGTCAGCCGAGACAAATGGCTCTTCCGTATACTCCAATACGCCTTTTAATGTGGTTTCAGCATGATGTTTCAGAAATTCATTGATCTCTCCGGCGGATGCACGCTTCACCAGGTTCAGTGACATATCAGCTATTGAACCATCGATCACAGGCACACGATATGAAAAGCCATCCATCTTTCCTTTCAGTCCGGGTAACACGTCACCAATTGCCTTTGCAGCGCCGGTGCTGGTGGGAATGATGGATTGCGTGGCAGCCCGTGCCCTTCTGAAATCTTTATGCGGCCCGTCCTGCAGCATCTGGTCCATGGTAAATGCATGCACGGTGCTCATAAAACCCGATTCAATGCCATATTCCTTATCGAGCAGGTATAATACGGGGGCTATACAGTTGGTCGTGCATGAGGCAGTAGAAAGTATTTCATCCGCTTCTGTGATCTGATCGTTATTCACACCCATTACGATCGTTTTCACATTACCGGTAGCAGGTGCAGTGATCAATACTTTTTTCGCGCCTGCAGTTATGTGTAACTGCGCCCCTTCTTTCTGCGTAAAACGGCCGGTTGATTCAATCACCACATCTATCTGCAGATCCTTCCACGGTAATTTTTCCGGTGCGCGCTCACTCAACAATAAGATCTTTTGATCATTCACTACAATATACTGATCCTGCAATTCTACCGTACCGGCAAACTTCCCATGCGAGGTATCATACTTAAAAAGATGCGCCAACAGTTTACTGTCTGTAAGGTCATTGATGGCAATTACTTCCACGCCTTTTTTGTTCAGCAACACTCTTAAGGTCATCCTGCCTATACGTCCGAATCCGTTAATAGCTACTTTCATAACAATATATTTTAAGTTAATCTTCTATTTCCTGTAGCGAAACCCTGAATGAGCGGCGGTAATCACTGGGAGACACATTCATGTGGCGGATGAATGTGCGCCGCATCGAGATCAACCCGCCCAGTCCGCATTTTTCTGCGATCTGATCTATACTCAGGTCGCTGTCTTCCAAATAACGGCGTGCTACTTCAACTCGTACTTTTTCTACAAATTTGGCAGGCGTAACGCCCGTCTCTTTCAGAAACACCCGGGTGAAATTGCGCACGCTCATATTGCTGTGCCGGGCCAGGTGCTCTATACTCAACTCTTCTTCCAGGTGCCGGATCATCCAGGTATATAATTTTCCGCCGATGGAATTTTCCAGGCGATGAATTTCAAGTAATCTGCTGAACTGCGCCTGATACCCCGGCCGTTTCAACTGTAATATCAGCTTGCGCGCAATTTGCAATGCCACTTCCCGGCCATGGTCTTCTTCCACCAATGCAAGCGCCAGATCGATCCCGGAGGAAACACCTCCCGAAGTATATACATTGGCATCGCGGATAAAGAAAGGATCGGTATCAACCTTCACCCCGGGGTAACGTTGTTGAAATTGCCGACTGTATTCCCAATGTGTGGTAGCCTGTTTCCCGTCCAGGATGCCTGCTTCCGCCAGGGCATAAGCGCCTACGCAAACAGAACAGATGCGGTTGACCTTCGGATAAATGTTTTTCAGCCATTGAAAAAAACGCGCTCCCTTTTCCAGCAGTGGCATGGAGAATCCACCTATGATCAGTGTATCGACTGGTTGCGTGATTGCCGTTACGGTAACCGGGCAGTGTAGTTCCACACTACTTTTAGTAGGTATCTTTTTCGTACTCACCGGTGATGCAAGCAGTATCTCGTATCCACCGTTACCATCCAGTATTTTGTCGGCCGCAGCAAACACATCACAAGGGCCGGCTATATCAAGCAGGAAGATCCCCGGCATGGGTACAGCCACTATCAGCTTCTTTTTCGTCCTTGCCATATTACAAAAGTAGGACGAATCCGTGATGGCTCAAATGACATATTTTATACAATTCAGGCCATCTGCTTAATCATTATGTCTTGTTGATGTTTTTCTATTTCAACGATACCCGCACATGACTGTAAAGGAGTTTTGTGTGCGCTGCAAGTGAAGCACGAACGTGACTAGACAACCTTTTGCAATATCGAACACCATTGTATCAATACCGAACACTTAAAAAATTATACTTATGTATTACCATGTAATAATAAATTTATAGGGATTTGGTATGACTTTAGCCCGACAGGAGGAACTTATTACTATACTTTATGCCCAACAATACTTTCAACATATCCCATTGGGGATTCGCCATCGCCATCTTTGGACTAACAAGTTTGCCCTCTCATACTATCGCCCAAGATGCTACCGGACGCATAGATAGCTTCTTTACTGCTCTATACAAAGACAAACAGATCAATGGGAATGTGCTGATAGCCGAACAGGGAAAACCGGTCTACAGGAAATCCTTCGGATACGCAAATCTGGAGAACGAAACGTTGAATAACGACGCCTCCGTTTTTGACCTGGCCTCCATCAGCAAACTGTTTACCTCCGTAGCCGTACTTCAGTTAAAGGAACGTGGCAGGTTGAAGCTTGATGCTCCCCTGGTGAAATATCTGCCGGATTTCCCTTTCCCGGAGATCACGATCCGGCAACTCTTATCGCATACTTCCGGTTTGCCGGATTTTGAACTTTTTGATTCTTACATTAAGCAGGACTCCAACAGGATCATCAAAAATGCAGACATCATTCCAATTCTGAAAGCCTCTCGCAAATTGCTTTTCAAACCGGGAGAGAAGTGGAATTATTCCAGTCCTGGTATGGGATTATTGGCCCTGCTGGTAGAGAGGATCTCAGGCTTGTCATTTGAAGATTACCTGACCAAATACGTCTGGAAGCCTGCTCGAATGTATAACACACATATCAACAGCCGATTGGCTCCGCTAAATGATAAGAACCTGACCGGGAATTACGATCTGGCCAATCACTTTTCCTCAAACCTGATCCCTTCGAATACAACAAGGGATGGTAAATGGTTTCTACAAGTTGCCGGGGGAATGCAAGGACCGGGGCTGGTTGTAAGTACCACGCAAGACCTTCTCCTTTTTGACCAGGCGCTTTATTCAGGGAAATTACTGAGCCAGGCCACGCAGACTGAAGCCTTTACACCGACCAGGCTCAATAACGGAGAACCTGCCTATGTCAATTCTTCTGCAGGTAGAACCTATATTGGATTAGGCTGGATGATCATGGCCGATTCATCTGCCGGCAAGATCGTCTACCATTCAGGATTCCGGCCTGGCGGCAGCACTATTTTCTTAAGGAATATTACCCGCCGCCATACCGTGATTATGCTTGATAATACTGCCAGTTTCGGATTACATGCCAATGGTGTGAATGTGATGCATATACTGGATAATACCCCGATGCTGGTGTTGAAAAAATCGCTGGCGGAAACCTATGCTAAAGACCTGGTAACCCGCGGCGCCGATTTCGCCGCCAGCCGCTTCCATGAACTGAGAAGCGATACTGCGCATTATCAATTTAGTGGCGGACAAATGGATTTTATTGCACACGAGTTCCTTTTCACTGGATATCATGAGCAGGCGTTGGAAATGCTTAAATTGTTGACATTTCTGGAGCCGCAAAAATCGCCGCCTTTTAATAGCTATGGAGAAGTATTGGAAAAAACGGGAAAGAAAGAAGCGGCAATACTCATGTACAGGAGAACGCTATTGCTGAACCCGGATAACCAGCGAGCCAGAGAGGCTATTCAACGGCTCGTTGCACACTAAAATAAAAAAGCTTCCAATTTCCTGGAAGCTTTTTTAAATTTCTGTCGGGATGACTGGACATATTTCGAACCAGTTTATTAATGATTTAAGGGAAGGCTTTTAAAGTCTTCCCTTTTTTGATTATCCCTTGGCCTACTTATCTGGTCAGGTTAAATCGCAGCCCCACATATCCCTCCCTTCCTCGTGTGGGTCCCCAAACAGATGAAACATCAAAATAAGGCCCGAAAGGATCTTGCCAACCAATAATAGGCTGCTTCTGCCTAAAATCAAAAATATTCTCGCAACCTACATACACTTCAAACCGTTTTAAATTATAGGTAAATTGAGCATTTACCATAGCGTATGGCTCCGATTCAGATGGTCTTTGGTATTCGACCGGATTATTCATTGTATTGGGCAATTGCTGTCTATCAAACCATTGGATGTTCACATCAAAGTGCCATTTATTGTTAAGCGGCTTATAGGAAAGGGCATTTAAGATTTTATGTGCTGGATTAAACGGCAGTATTTGTTTTTTGCCATCTTTCTGTCTGAAAACATCAAGGTAGTTATAAGTTGTTTTCAACTCAACACGTTTATAGAAGGTTAAGCTAATTTCTGCCTGAAGCCCGTTGCTTACAGATGTGCCGGTAAAATTAGAAATATATACATTAGTAGAACTAACATTATAGTCAGGAAAAATCTGGTTCTGAAACTGTGTTCTGTAAAAGTCTGCGGTAAACGTACCCTCCACATGATCCCATGAAAAGCTCTGTGTAAAATTAAACCCGAAATTCACGGCTCTTTCTGGTTGTAGGGTTTCTGTAAAGATAATGTCCCGTTGACTTGCCAGTAAGTTTATATTCTCACTGAAAATATTAACAGTACGCCATCCTAGTCCTATTGACCCTCGAATGGAAGTCTTTTTTGCAGGGCTGTATTTTAACAATGTTCTGGGGGTAAAGTAGGTTCCAAATTTGTTATGGTGGTCCATCCGTGCTCCCGCTATCCAGGTAAATTTATCATTATCGAAATACATAGTGTTCTCTGCAAAAACTCCAGGCACGTATTCCAATTTGATATAATCTCCTGCATAAGTGTGGTTCAGTAAATTTTGGGAGAATAAGATATCTTCATTCAGATTAAAATATCGGAAACTGATACCAGTTTTAAGGCTGCTTTCTGGTTTATAATTCCATTCAAATTGCAAAGAAGTATTTAAGGTACTTTGATGCGCTTTATAGTTGGTTGCACCAAACCATGAATTTTGCTGTTGATAAAAGCCAGCGGTAAACAAAACAATTCTCTTGTCTTCATCAAACCGGTATGCTGCTTTTATCCACAATTCCGGCTGTGTATATTTTATGAACTGACCATACACTTTTGTGCTTCCTTTGTCTTCATAAGGGATGTAGTTTAATTGACCTCCAATTCGTTTTTCATTTACTATTCGGAAGCCTGTTTTGAATGTAAAGCCAAAATCTGTTTCATTGCCAAACTTCAATTTATCCATTACTTCGTATCGTGTTGTAAGGGGGAGATCCAAAAAATTATCTCCATCTCTGTCAAATCTATTAGAAGGCTGAACGGTATGAAATGCTAACAGATTACTCCATCTTTTTTTTCTCTGGGTAACGATACCATTAAACTGCTTTTCCCAAAAAGTATTTAAATAACCATTCAGAAAGAGTTTATTTGTTTTGTCTGGTTCTTTTGTTTCTACATTTATTTGTCCGGTAATACTTTCATACCCCTGAATCACAGAGTTTGCTCCTTTGGAAACATATATGTTATCTACCAATGGCCCCGGAATATTACTAATACCATAAGTATAGCTTAAACCTTGTATCATAGGAAAGCCATCAAGTAGAACCTGGTTATATACACCACTTAATCCCAAAACTCTTAGTTCCTGAGCATTTGTAACAACATTCGTTGTCGCAGGTTGAACAGAACCATTTGTATTGAAGCAGCCTGCCAGGTCACAGCAAGCCCCTTTCTTTAATTCGGCAGAAGAAATTACTTCCGTCTTAATTGGGTTAATAGTGGAAATATATTGCCCTTTTCTTTCTCCCTGAACCTCTACCTCACTTAATTGTCTTGAAAGCTGCAACTTGAAGTTTACTATTGTTTCGTTATTGATATTGATTGTATCCGAATTATACCCCGTAAGAGTAGCTATCAATATTGTTCCCTTTCTTATCGGGATATTAAACATTCCATGTTCATTGGAAAGAGTACTAACAGTTGAATCTAACCAATAAATAACAGCTCCTTTAAGTGGCTTGTTTGATTCATCGGTAACTTTCCCTTTCAATATCTGAGCAGATAGTACATGGATATTGACAAATAAAAGTATTATACTGGCGAACAGTTTCATTGCCGTAATATTAAACAAGGAACCCCGCAGTTTTACCAACTGCGGGAAGTACCTTTCAACAATTATTCATTAGTGTTTCTTCCTGACCTTGTATGGCCTTTCGTTTGGATAATCGCAGCCTGGCGCATCCTGTACGGCTTTAACTATTTGGTCGTAAGTAATAATTGCCGGGGTATATTTAACCTGAAATATAGTAACAGCAGCAGCCTTGGAAGTAGCCGAACAGTCCACAATACCCTTTTCTTCCTTTACTCTTTTTACAATAATAGGCAGATCGCCGCTACATGTAATACCTGCAACTTTTAGCGTAATGGTAGTATCTTTTACGGGTGTTGAAGTAACCTGCGCAATTGCTGTTTGATGGAATATTGGACTGATGCAGATTGATAAGATAAGGAATTTAATATAGGATGACTTCATCTTTCTTATTAATTGAGATTAATATTAATACTTGCTGAAGCAGAGCAACAGCATAAGCACATGTACATAAAGGACAATAATATTAACCAATCTTAGGAGGATGCCAGAAGTCAGATATGAATTGAGTAGATAAATTAACGACTGGCGGTATCAGTCGTTCCTTAGATGGGAATATGACAAGCAGAAAAAATGTTGCGATTGGCTCGACTGTGTAACCGACACAACCATCGCAGGTTTGAAAAGGATTGCAGGTATGATCGCGTGAAGAATTTGGCTTATCAGATTCTTTTTTTTGCTCTTGATTCCGGGAGACAGGTTCACAATTTCCTCCACAACAACATTCTTTTAGCGGTGCCTGCTTGGGTAATAGCGCAGCAACTCCCGGCCCTACGGAAAGGAACAGGATAGCTATCAGTAATATGTATGAAGATATCTTCACTACAATGTAAAGGTATTAAAACATTCATTACGCTCACAGTTTTCGGCTAATGCGTCTATGTTATTTTCGCAATTTACTAAAAGAAATTTTTAGAGTTCGAACCATTGAAATGTCTACCGGAATATAGTTATGCTAAACATAGAAATGTGTTTGAATGATAATTCGATCGCCAAAATCCGTTGTGTAAGCGGGTTTTAATTTTAAATCAGGATGGCAGGATTCGAACTTACAACCTTCCCGATTGCAATCGGGACGCGATGAAAAAGCACCAAAATAAAAAAGCTTCCAATTCCTTGGAAGCTTTAATAAATTTTTGTCGGGATGGCAAGATTCGAACTTGCGACCTCCTGGTCCCAAACCAGGCGCGATAACCGGGCTACGCTACATCCCGAGCCTTCAAACATTCATAGCTATCTCTAACTACTTCGTTGTGCGGTGAGGGAGGGATTCGAACCCTCGGTACAGTGTTACCCGTACGACGGTTTAGCAAACCGTTCCTTTCGGCCACTCAGGCACCTCACCTACGCTTGCAGGGCTGCAAAAATAGGAATTATTTGCAACTTTCCAAAAGCAGAGGAATCTAAATCATATTTTTTTATATATCATGCTTACCACGACAAAAAAGCCCGGGTCATACGACCCGGGCCACTGCGACTAAAGGGCAGCGCCTCCTAATAGTAACCTTCATTCTGTTCTTCGGAGAGCGGGCCCGGATTGCTCAGCAGATCGATGTGCGTCTGCGGGATAGGCCGCAGTTTATGAAAATCCCGGATATTGGAAGCAAGCCGGTTGTATTTCTTTACACGGTCTACCAGGCGTTCGCTCCGTACCAGATCGAACCAGCGCCACATTTCGCCGTTCATCTCCCGGGCGCGTTCATCGAGGAAGAAATCCACCACATTAGCGGAAATATCTGCAGCCGCCACCTGCATTTCCGTTTCTGTGCTCTTAGTGATATCCGCTGTGGATCCGCCTTCTACCGTATAAAATTCTTTCGTCTTCACCTCTCCTTCTTTCCATGCGGCCCTTTTGCGGATCACATTCACGAGATCAGCGGCTTTCTGGTATTGTCCTTTGCGGGCGTATGCCTCTGCCGCGAGCAGGTAAGTTTCCCCGAAACGCATCACTACAAAATCGCGCACACCCTGTGTGGCGCTGAGGTCCGCACGTCCGGGGTCGATGTACTTGTTGAGAGTGGGATAAATCGCGTCAGTGTGCAGTTCACGGGGATAAAAGCTGTAGGGTCGTTTGTTGATCTCAGCCTGTGTGAGCCCTTTATTCAACGTTACATATCCTGCCGTGTCGCCCAAACCGAATTTGGGCTTACCTGCCAGGTCAGGGCGCGGCGCGCTGGCGGCATCCCATTTGGGAACATTGCTGGTACTGTTGCAGAAATAGGTCATCTTGTAACTCTTGTAAAACCGGGAGTCGATCTTCCTGTTGTATACGTCCAGCAGATAATCTGTGGGGCGAAGCCTGCGGTAAGCACGACCGTTGGCCAGGTCACGCACCATCCCGCCGATCTTTTCATATACGGCCAGGAAGAACAGATGATTCTGGTTGCCATTTCCGTTGTTAATGGGAGTTTTGCTGAACATCACCGCAAAGATCACTTCCTTGTTCCTTTCATTACCGGGTTTAAAAATGGTGCCATAATCGGTCTCCAGCGTGAACACCTTGCTGCCGATCACCTGCTCTGCGTAGTAAGCGGCGCTGTCCAGATCTGTTGTTTGCTGTCCGCGCTGATCGGTCACCGCGCTGGCCCGGGTGAGGTATACTTTACTCAGTAAATGCATGGCGGCGCCTTGTGTAGCACGACCGCCTTCGGTGGCGTAGCTCGTTTCCAGTACGGAGCCGGCATAACGCAGATCGGAGATGATCTGACGGTAGATGTCTGCTACGGACGAGCGTTTGAAATCCGTTTTCACTTCCAGGTTCCCTTTCGTTACCAGCGGCACTTTGCCGAAGGTTTGCACCAGCATGAAATAGTAATAAGCCCGTAGGAAACGCATCTCTCCGATCCTTTTATTTTTTCCTGCTTCTGTGGCATATATCCTCGTACCTCTCACTTTCGGAATGAGATCGATACACAGGTTAGCGCCATTGATACCGCGATAGTAGGAGTTCCATATATCGCGCAGGAAACCGGCGGACGCGTTCAACAGCGTGGAATATTGATTGAACTGCCGGTTGCTGCCGTCTTCTGCTTCCGTGTATGCATCCGTGCCATATTCGGAAAGAGAGAATACCTGTTCTGTTCCTATCGGCGTGCGTAATTCTGAATACACGGAATTCACGGCGGATTCCATTCCTTCTTCGGTATTGTAATAATCGTAGCTGACACCGCTCACCAGGTCTTCACGCAGGTAATTTTTGCAGGACGTGACGCCAAGCAGCGAACAGCAAAATATGAGAAGAATGATCTTGTTTGTCATGACTGTTTTTTTAGATTAGAATTCCACATTTACACCAAGGATGAAAGACCGCACAGACGGGGATCTCACGGGGCGGCTATTGTCGTCGTTGAACACTTCGGGATCTGTTCCGGTGAAGTGCGGAGCCCATACATACAGGTTCGTGCCGGTGGCATACACCCTGAAACCGGAGATCCCTGCTTTTCGCGTCAGTTTGGCGGGCAGTTTGTATCCGATGCTCACATTCCTGAGCCGCACATGCGAAGCATCTTCCACGTACATGGAAGTGATATATTCCGGACCTTCCAGGCCACCGTTGGGGCGAGGGTACCGGCCATTAGGGTTATCGGGTGTCCAGTAATCTACTTTAGCGGTGTTGTACCGGCCCTGAAAACTCAGTCCCAGATTGTTTTCCAACACATACCGCTGGCGGGTGATGAGGAAAAATGACAGATCCCATCCCTTGTACGTAAATGTATTGCTGATGCTTCCAATCCACCTCGGGGTTTGCGAGCCGAGGATCACACGGTCCTGCTCATTGATCTTTCCATCGCTGTTGATATCATCGATCTTTATTTTACCGGGTGCGAACTTGGTACCTCCGTTGGTATTGTATTTTGTGAGCAGGTCGATGTCTTCCCGTGTATTCTGCCAGATGCCGATCGCTCTTTGCCGGTAGATCACAGAGATCGGCTGCCCGATGAACCAGCTGTTCCCGATATCGTCTTTTGCTCCGTTGTACAGTTCTACGATCTGCTCGCGATTGGAAGTAAAGGTGATATCCGTCGTCCAGCGGAAGTCACGTTTATCGATATTCACCGTATTGAGCGTCACCTCCAAACCTTTGTTCATGGTAACACCTACGTTCTGGGTAATATCGTCAAAGCCGGAAGCCCGCGGCAGCTGACGGTTCAGGAGCAGATTGGTGGTGCGCTGGCGGTAGAGCTCCAATGTACCGCCAATGCGACCTTTGAATAATCCGAACTCCAGGCCAGCGTTATAGGTGGCGGTGTTTTCCCAGGACAGATCAGGGTTAGGAATAACATCCGGTCTGAAACCATTCGCCACCTGGTCTTTCCCGCTGTTGTTCCATACATAGCGTGTAAGGGCAAGGGCGCCTTTCGTACCATATGCGCCTACCGCGGCATTACCTGTTTTACCCCATCCCAGGCGAAGTTTCAGGTCATTCACGATGTTGTTCCCCTTGAGGAATTTCTCTTCGCTCAAACGCCAGGCCAGTGCCAGCGACGGGAAGTAAGCCCATTTATGTCCTTCTGCCAGTACAGAAGAACCATCCGCACGCAATGAAGCGGTGAGCAGATATTTCCCGGCGTAGCTATAGTTTACCCTGCCCATGAAAGACGCCAGCTGGCGTTGGGTGAGGCGGCTGGACATTGCTTCCGTGGTTACCGCCGTGGCGAGGTTAAACCATTTCTGGTGTTCGTAGGGGAAATCGCTGGCCCTGATCTCGGAGGTTTCCGTTCTGTAACCTTGTACTTCCTGCAACAGGGTCAGGCCGATGTTATGTATTTTGGAAAAATCGCTGTTCCAGTAGAGCAGGTTTTGTACATTATAGTTGAAGCGATCTTCGTTAGATACGCGTCCCCAGCTGGTGCCCATTTTGCGCGGCGTACTGGCGGCTGACTGGAATTCACCTTCGCGGTAAGGAGCAAAGTCGATGCCTACATTCAGGCGATAGCGGAAATTCAACGGTAGTTTCACTTCTCCGTAAAAGCTGCCAAGGTAGCGGCTTCTGCGGCGTTCGCGCGTGATGCCTTCGCGATCGTACAGGATGCTGAACACCTGCGTGTCGTTGGAAGGAATGGCGATGGGGATGCCCAGTGAATCGTAGGCCGGGGACACCGGGTTGGAGGTAGCGGAATTCTCGAAAAGGTTGCTGCCATATTGCTGGCGGGAGTGTGAAAAATAATTTACCATCCCGATCTTAATCCCTTTCGTGATCTGCTGATCAACGGTAAGGCGGGCATCCCAACGCAGGAAATCCTGCCCGTATATAATCCCTGTCTGCCGCTGATAGCCCGTGGAAAAGAGCACTTTCGTCATTTCATTCCCGGCCGTTACACTAATATGATGATCCTGTGAAGCGCCTTTCCGCAGCGCAAAAGAACTCCAGTCTGTGCTCTGCAGTTTGGAAGGATCATAAGTGCCGCCGGCCCAGGCTGCTTTCAGATTCTCCAGCGTGTAATAATCGCTGGCATATTCACCGAAAAGCCGGATATCATCAGCAAATGTGAAGGAGCCGGCCGGGTACTTGTCCGGATACTGCATCCGCTTCGCCTCGCGCCTGTATTCCACAAACTCCGCTGCATTCATCCGCTGTTCCACTTTGATCGCTTCATCCCTGCCCAGGTATCCGCTGTAGCGCACGTTGATCTTACCGGCTTTCCCGCGTCTGGTAGTGATGATCACCACGCCGTTCGCGCCCCGGGAACCGTAGATAGCCGCTGCGGAAGCATCTTTCAGTACTTCCATCGTTTCAATATCGTCCGGGTCCAGGTCGTTGATCGTGGCATCGATGGGAATACCATCCACTACATATAGCGGATCATTGGAAGCGGAAAAGGAACGCCGGCCGCGTATCTGCACGCGTACGCCGTCACCGGGGCGATTGCCGCCTTTGTCCACCAGCACGCCCGCCACACGGCCCTGAAGCGCAGCCGCGGCATTGGATACCGGTACTTCCTGGATCTTTTTCGAGCTGATGGAAGAGATCGAACCTGTTACGTCCGTGCGTTTTTGCGTGCCATAACCTACTACCACCACTTCTTCCAGCGCACGCGGATCCTCCTTCAGCACAACATTGTGCCTGTTGCCGGTAACAGGTATTTCCTGTTTCAGGTAACCGAGGAAAGACACGATCAGTGTGCCTTTCCCATCTGGCAGGGTGATCTTGTACTGACCGGAAGCATCCGTTGTGGTGCCGATGGCCGTTCCTTTTACAGCGATCGATACACCAATCAGCGCCCCTCCTGCGGGATCGGTGACTTTTCCGGTGACGGTGCGGGGAGTTTGCGCGTGGATCAGGGAAGGAATACATACCATAAGGGTACGCAGGCATAGCCTTCGGATTTTGGGTACCAAAGATTTCATAACGTGTTGTTTAATTTCAGCAATGAGAATAATGGAGGTTAAAACATTTGTCCCGATTTAGTACAAACGTTTCACTCTAGTTAGGTTTTAATTCATTGGAAGAAAAGATACGTAAAATAACGGATAAATGCAATCGTTTGCATTAAAATTTATTCGTTCCCGGAAATGACGCCGCCCCTTATCCTCCGGCGGTTGTATTGTAGATTATACCCATAGTACAGAACAGGAAGTGGTCACCGCACCGGCTCCACCACGATCTGCTGTAATTTAAACAGCTCGCCGCCGCTCTTTAACGGCCGGAGCTTCAGCGTCCATTCCCCGGGCGTGGCGACGCTGATAACGGCCATTGCCTGATCGAGGAACAGCAGTGGTTTATGCGTGTCGTGCCGGCCGGTGAATAACACCTGGAAAGGATATTGCTTTGCTTCCTTTGCGGCGGGCCCTAACTCCAACACCCCCTCGCGACCGGCATTGGTACTGTCTGCCGTGTAATTCAGGTATACCTTGTAATCCCCCGGATCAGTGAAACGAAGCCGGTAGCTAATCACATCGGCAGGGTCCTGCAGGTTCCCGATACAAACGGCATGCTTCCAGTCTCCGAAATAATAGCTGTGCGTCATTTTTTTCGTTTGTGCGTTGCCGTTAAGCACGGCGCTCTGGGCCGGTAATATCGTCCGTTCATATTGCGCGCTCACCACCATCGGCACTGCGTTCTGTTCTTCCAGGGCGCCATTGTATTCCACGGTGATCACGGTATTGCGTTCATCCGGCAGTACGGCGGGAAGGCTGATCCAAACATCTTTCCCCTGCTGCTGTACGGGCAGCGCTTTCTTTCCCGCCAGGGTGTAGGCTTTCACGGCTTTGGCAGTGAATGCAGGGATGAGGAGTTTACCATTATGCGGGCGATCGAATACATGCAGGTACAGCTTTCCGGGTTTGTGGGTCATCACGCCCCAGGGCTGCGGCGGAATGGGGGCATAGGAAGTTTGATAGATGCCTTCGCCGTTCTGTTTCAACCATTCGCCGGTGGTGCGAAAATATTTTTCAGACTGTGCGGGGAATTTTCCATTCCCCATCGGCCCGATATTCATCATCAGATTTCCGCCTTTGGAAGCAACATCAGCAAGCAGCCGGATGATTTCCTTCGGACTTTTGAAGTTCTGGTCAAAAGCGCTGTAGCCCCAGGAATCGTTATGCGTGAAAATGGCTTCCCAGGCGCCTTTCACGATACCGGGCGGTACTTCACCATCACCGAAGTCTTTGAAGTCGCCCAGCCCATTGCCAACGCGACTGCTCACTAAACAATCCGGTTGCAGCTGATGTACTTTCTCCAGGAAAGCCCCGGATTCTTCCTTGCTCATATTCCCCGGCGTATCGAACCAGATGATGCCAAGATCGCCGTAATTGCTCAGCAGCTCTGTGATCTGCGGGAGGGATTTTCCGCGATAGTAAGCACTGTAATCTTTCTTCTTGTTGTCAAAGTCCCAGCCATTGCCGCCGCCATTGGGTTCGTGCCAGTCCTGGAACTGCGAATAATAAAATCCCAGTTTGATGCCGGCTTTCTTGCAAGCCGCTGCCAGTGCTTTGATCGGATCTTTTTTATAGGGGGTGGCTTTTACAATGGTGAAATCGGAAACTTTTGAATCGAACATGGCAAAGCCATCGTGGTGCTTGGCGGTTAACACGATATATTTCACGCCGGCGGCTCTCGCGATATCCACCCACTCTTCCGCATTGAATTCCGTGGGATTAAAATCCGCCGCCAGCCGGGCGTATTCGGCCGCGGGGGTCTTATCCCGGTTCATGATCCATTCCGATATTCCATAATACCGTTTGCCGCGTATTTCACCGGCAAAATGGGCGTAAGGTCCCCAATGCAGGAACAGTCCGAACTTCGCTTCCCTGAACCATTTTGTTTTTTCACTGGTACCGGCTTCTGCTGATTTGCCCCAAAGTTGATCCGGTTGCTGCGCGATGCCGGTCAGACTGCCAAAAAGCAGGCCACAGGCGAGGACGGCTGTTTTCTTGCCTTGAAGAGAGAACATACAGGTGGAATTTTGTACAATATCCTAAAAGGCGGTGAAACAGATTGCCAGATAATTGACGGTTGCTGATACTATTTGATCAGAAGAAGCGGGCCACCGCCGGCGACCGGTACAGGAGAAATTACCTGCACCGGCGCCTGTGATGTTTGGGGTTACAACGGTGGATTGGCCGGCAAAGCAGCCGGATCGGTAAGTAGTACAGTAAGAAGGTGTTTCAGTTAACGGAATATTTTTGGCTGCTGTCTCAAAGTTCTATCATTAATGATTGCGGGAAAAGCGTAGAAATACGCAAAAAAATCAC
Source organism: Chitinophaga niabensis (assembly GCA_017849435.1). Classification (GTDB taxonomy): domain Bacteria; phylum Bacteroidota; class Bacteroidia; order Chitinophagales; family Chitinophagaceae; genus Chitinophaga; species Chitinophaga niabensis_A. The sequence goes on along the minus strand of JAFIGY010000009.1, from coordinate 263,542 downwards.
CAGATCACAACACGCTGTGCGGCCGGCAATACCATTTTGCTGTCAGCGCCGCAACTCCAGGCATCCGCAAACTCCTCCATATGCGGCAGCGGGCCATTAATGCGGTAACGGGCAGGACTATGCGAATCTGTTTGTATCTGGTTCCGCAGTCCGGCATCCGTGATATTGGCATGCCATACCTGTGCCCAGCCGAGGAAGAAACGTTGTTTCCAGGTAAAGCCGTCTATCGGGGCGGGTGTTGGTTTGCCTTTGAGGGATTTCTCCAGTGCGTGATACGCGAGGGTAAGACCTCCCAGGTCCGCGATGTTCTCCCCGATAGTGAGAGCGCCGTTGATCTTGAAGCCCGGTAAGGGTTCCAGGCTGCTGAAATAATCGATGTATTTTTTGGCCAGCGCTTCAAAGTTTTTGCGGTCATCCGCCGTCCACCAGTTCTTCAGATTCCCTTCCGCATCAAATTGTGAACCCTGATCATCGAAACCATGCGTGAATTCATGACCGATCACGGCGATGATGCCACCATAGTTCACGGCATCATCCGCATCCGGGTTGAAGAACGGCGGTTGCAGGATGCCGGCGGGGAATACCACTTCGTTGTTGAGCGGGTAGTAATAAGCATTTACGGTCTGCGGTGTCATCAACCATTCGGACTTATCCACGGCTTTGCCGATCTTTTTGGTGCGCTCATTTGTGTGATATTTGGCGGCACTTATGATGTTCTCCACCAGCCTGCCTTTCTGAATATCGATAGTAGAATAATCTTTCCATTTATCAGGATAGCCGATCTTATAAGTAAAAGCAGCCAGTTTCTTGTGTGCCATCTGCTTAGTAGTAGCGCTCATCCAGCTAAGCTTGTCGATCCGCTCCCCATACACGGCCCTTACGTTCTCGATCATCTCGGAAACCTTCTGTTTACTGGATTCGGGGAAGTATTTCTTCACGAAAAGTTTGCCCAAAGGCATGCCCAGTACAGCATCCGTAGAGCGGATCGCGCGGTCTATGCGGGGGCGTTGCACTTTTCGGCCGGTCACTACTGTACCAAAGAAATGGAAGTTTTCATCGTCGAAGCGTTTGGGCAGATAACCGGCGAAGGTGGTGAGCAGCTGGAAGCGGGTGTACGTCTTCAGCGTTTCAATGGGCGTGGCTTTGATCACTTTGTTCCCGTTACTGAGATATGCTTTGTTCTGCAGGATCACCGTATCCGTTCTGATGCCCTGCCGGGCGGCAAATGTATTCCAGTCAAAGTCCGGCGCAAGCATACTCAATTCGCCGAAGCCTATTTTGTTATACGTCTTAACGGGATCGCGCAGTTCCACATTGGTTAACTGCAATTTGGCGATGGACATTTCGAAATCGAGAATGGTCTTACCCGGGTTCTTCTCTTTGAAACCCGCCATGGTGAACATTTTATCAATATGTTTCACAAATTCTTCCCGCACTTTCTGCGTGGCTTCATCCTGGCGATCATAGTAGCTGCGTTCACCGAGGCTCAAACCATCCTGGCCGCCATACACGGCATTCATCTTACTGTCCCGCGCATCGGCTGCTACGGCAAAGCCTGCCCAGGTGTTAACACCTATTTCCTGCAGCTCTCCGCATACCCGGGCCCAGTCGGCCAGCGTGCGGATGGCGTTGATCTTGTCCAGATACGGCTTCAGTGGCGTGATGTCTCTTTTCTCGATGGTTGTGGTGTCAAGGAAGGATACATAATAGTCCGCGATCTGCTGTTCTTCCGTGCCTTTCGCGAGGCCGCTGCGTTTGGCGATCTCCGTGATGATCCCTTTGATCCGCACTTCCTTGTTCTCCTTGTCAAGAATGCCGAAGGCGCCCCATTTGCTTTCCGTGCCGGGAATTGGGTTGGCTTTTTTCCAGTTTTCGTTGGAAAAACCGTCGAAGTCCGCGCAGGGCTTCAGATTTCGGTCTATAGAAGAAATATCGAATGCCGGTATTTTTTTGGATTGGGCTATGGCAGGGCCTGCAGCGCAGATAGCCAGGATCGCGCCAGCCGCCATCCATTTTCCGGCGGGGTTTTGTATGTACATAAGCTTCAGGTTTAGAGGCTTAAATTTATCGAAGTTTCTGCATTTACCGTCATCCGGGGTTGATAAATAAAGGAAATGAGGGGGCCGGCGGTTGTCCGCTATAGTGCCGCCGTTGCGTCGCACATGGCAGCTTTTGTAATTCTCTTTTCCGGGAGCGGAGATAATTCGTAGGTTTGCAGGGATAAACGATTGTAGCTTATGGGTTTTCGCTTTAGCCTTTTCCGGGTGCTTTCTTATTTCAACCTGTTCTCCTGCGGGTTATTGCTGCTGCTGATACTGATGGGCATGATGATGTCTCCGATGATGCAGCCGCAAATGATCTTCACGCTGGTCCTGCTGGCCACCACACTTCATCACAATTACCTTTGCACCCAGTTGCAAAGGAGTCTGGAGCAGCGGGAAGAGGTTTGGGGGCCGAGGGGGCCGCATCTGCTCACGATCATGACAGTGCTGAGCATCATTTATGCTGCCATGATCCTGCTGAACGGCATCATAATGGCCAGCATCTCTCCGGGAACCCTGCAGCAGATCGCAAAACAGAACGGAATGTCTTCTGACCAGGTTGCTGCCACGGCGCTTATGGGATCAATGCTGAAGTTTGCCGCCGTGATCTTGTCCATACATGGTCTGGCCGTGCTCGTCAACAGCGTCCTTTCCATTGGCTACCTGCGCAGGTGGAAAATGGAGAAGGCACTAAGGGATCAGGATCACTTCCTGGATGAACAGTAAAACATGAGATCATGCGCGCACCATTGGCCGAACGTCTTAGACCCGCATCCCTGGATGACCTTGTAGGGCAGGAACATCTGACCGGCAAGGGTAGTATCCTTCAAAAAGCTATCCAGCAGGGCAAAGTACCCTCCATGATCCTGTGGGGACCACCCGGCGTAGGTAAAACCACCATCGCCAACATCATTGCACATACCCTGCAGGTACCTTTCTATACCCTTAGCGCCATTTCTTCCGGGGTAAAAGATATCCGCGAAGTGATCGACCTTGCCAAACACCGGCATGCCGTGCTTTTCATAGACGAGATCCACCGTTTCAATAAATCCCAGCAGGATGCCCTATTGGGAGCCGTGGAAAAAGGGATCATCACTCTCATCGGCGCCACTACGGAGAATCCTTCTTTTGAGGTGAATGCGGCCTTGCTCTCCCGTTGCCAGGTGTATGTGCTCAAAGCACTTGGTGAAGCGGAATTGCAGCTGCTGCTGAAGCAGGCCATGGTGAAAGATGAATGGCTGGCGGAAAAAACCATCGAACTGGAGGAAACAGAAGCGTTATACAATATTTCCGGAGGCGACGCCCGTAAACTGCTCAACCTGTTTGAGCTGGTGGTAGACACCTTGCAGGAAGAGCACCCCATCGTGATCACGAATGAAAAAGTGATGGAGATCGCGCAACAGCGGGTAGCGATCTACGACAAAAGCGGGGAGCAGCATTACGATATCATTTCCGCTTTCATCAAATCCATGCGTGGCAGCGATCCCAACGGCGCTGTATACTGGCTCGCACGCATGCTGGCCGGTGGAGAAGATGTGAAGTTCATTGCGCGAAGGATGGTGATACTGGCTTCGGAAGATATCGGTAATGCCAATCCCAACGCGCTGTTGCTGGCCACGAGCTGTTTTCAGGCGGTCAACCTGATCGGGCACCCGGAAGCGCGGATCATCCTTTCCCAATGCGCTACCTACCTGGCCTCCTCCCCCAAAAGCAACGCCGCATACGCAGCTATCAATAACGCACAGGCCGCCGTTTCGCAAACCGGAGACCTCTCCGTGCCTTTACACATCCGGAACGCCCCTACCAAACTGATGAAACAGCTGGATTACGGGAAAGGATATACCTACTCGCATGATTTCGAGAACAACTTCTCCGCACAGGAATATCTCCCGAAAGAGCTGAGCGGCACAAAGTTCTATGATCCCGGAAAGAACCCGAGGGAAGATGAGCTGCGCAAATACCTGAAAGCACTCTGGAAAGAGAAATACGGTTACTGATGTTTCTTTTCCCCGCCTAATATTTCGAACGGCAATTGTATCTGCTCTCCATCATCATCCACGATCGTGAGCGTATGCCTGCCCGGCGAAGGCCGCAGCGGCATCTGGTGAAAATCCGTGGTAGTGCCTACGAACTGATTATCGAGGTGCCAGAAGATGCTGGCCCCCTGCTGGCGGTGCGTCGCTTTAAACACCGTTTGTCCCAACGAACCATCTATCTCCACAGGTATGTAGATCCTCGCTCCGGGCTTGGGATAGATCAGTTCCATAGACCGGCCCTGCTCCACGATATTACATCCCGGTTTGAAAGGCGGTAAGGGTATATAACTATGGCTGGCCTTATAAAAATGCTCCATAGCGGGCGGCAGCACGAACCATGGCTTGTGCTGCATCAGCTGCGGGGATTCACAATCCGCTGTTACGCGGTATTGCCCGCCGGCGTCGAGATGGATCAGTTGATGATAGGGACAGACCGGGGACCGGAGACCTGCCTCCGGCACATCCAGCGAATCCCGCTCGATGCAATATTCTCCGGCCCTGAACCCGCTTTGGTGACAAACGGCGATCTTCCGCAATTTTCCCGGCGGCGCATCAAAGGCACCCACGGTATTGAGTAAACGAAAAATATCGAACATGATCGGTGCAGCAGTGGAAACACCTGTCAGTCCTGGTCTTCCTTCCCCATCCGCATTTCCTACCCAAACGCCTACCACATGCTGCGGTGTAACACCTATGGCCCATCCATCCCTAAAACCGAAGCTGGTTCCCGTTTTCCAGGCAATGCGCTTCGAGGAGGAAAAATGCTGCCAGATGAACTCCTCACCCGGACGCATCACTTCTTCCATCGCCTGAAACGCATACCACACGGCACCGGCGTCCAGGATGCCGTATTTCGAAGGCGTGTATTTCGACTGGATGGTCTCGTCCGGCCGATAGCCGGGCGCATGATAATCGTCCCCGTCATACTTTCCGTTATACTGCTCCAGGTGCAACAGGGTGCGGGCCAGGCTGGCATACACGCCCGCCAGTTCCCAGAGCGTTGTTTCCCCGCCGCCCAATATCATGGAAAGGCCGTAATGCGTGGCCGGTTTGTTCATGGTGGTGATGCCGAGTTTCTTCAACAGCACAAGAAACCTTTCCGACCGGTACTGTTGTAACATCTTCACCGCCGGAACATTCAGGGAACGCGATAAGGCCCTGGATGCAGGCACTGCGCCGTCAAAACGCTGATCAAAATTCTGCGGCATGTAACCCGCAATCTGCGTAGGCACATCCGGGAGCAATGCATGCGGCAGCAGCAGTCCGTCATTGAGCATACCCGCGTAGAGCAAGGGTTTCAACGTACTGCCCGGACTCCTCGGCGCCTGGATGATATCCACAAAACTCTCCACTTCCGGATCGGCGGGATCATACACATTGCCCACATACGCCAGCGAATGCCCCGTTTCCACATCCAGCACCAGCGCCGCGGCATTGTTGATGCCGTTGGCTTTCAATTGCTGGTGATGCCGGTACAGGATATCGTTCACATTCTGTTGCAATTCCCCGCTGAGGGTTGTGCGCAGCCGTGTGGATACTGCGATCTGCTGCCGCTGGTAATCCAGACGAAAACGGCCGAGGAGATGCGGCGCCATTTCGGGGAGTGCATGAGGTTTGTCCGGAAGCGGTTCAACACAGGACAATGCACAGGTTGCACTATCGATCGTACCATTCTTCCAGAGTTTCTTCAGCAGCGAATTTCGTTTATCCATCAACGTTTGCCGGTTCCGACCGGGATGTATCAAAGCGGGACTGTTCGGCAATACGGCCAGGGTAGCGGTTTCCGCCCAGGAAAGCTGATCGGGTTTACGGCCGTAATAGCGCCAGGAGGCGGCTTCCAGTCCTACTACATTCCCGCCGAACGGCGCATTCCCTGCGTACAGGGCCAGTATTTCTTTCTTTGAATAGGAAAACTCAAGCCGTGTGGCCAGCACCATTTCCACTGTTTTCTGCCAGAATGTGCGCGGCTTGTTCCGGTAGAGACGGATCACCTGCATGGTGATGGTGCTCGCTCCACTTACGACCTTTCCCCCGGTAAGGTTCTGCTTGACAGCGCGGCCGGTGGCAACGGGATCAATGCCCCAATGGTAGTAGAAGCGTTTATCCTCATAAGCGGTGATGCATTTCGCGAACTTGTCCGGCACCTGCTTATCCGCCGGAAAGCGCCACTGGCCGTCCGCCGCAATGGCCGCGTTGAGCAATTCCCCTTTACTGTCTTCGATCACGAAAGACGTAGGAGCTTTAAATAGTTTTTTCGGCAGCAGGAAATAATACCACACGAGCAACACTGCGAGTATCATCAACCGCCATTTCCTTTTTACCACCCATTGTTTGATGCGCTGCCACATATGCTAAAGCGAAGGAGCGGACTGCTGGCAGTCCGCTCCGGGTTATTCTTTTATCTGTTTTATTTTATCACTTCCACCCACTTGCCCGGGGCGAAGGCGTGAATACTGTTGTCATACATTGCCTCGCAGGACACCGCGGGGAGATAATACCGGCCAAGATACGCAGCATTCAGCAATACCTGGTAAGTAACGGTACGGCTCTCTTCGAGATTGAAGTACGTGTACACCCGGTCGTCCCGGATATCGCGATAGGTGTAAGGTGAAGAGCGCAAGGTACTGTCGTTACCCATGAGCCGGGTGTTAATGATCTCCCATCCGGAGGGGAATACCTGCGTAAGTGCCATTTGTTCATAATACCCGCGTTTACCGGGATTTTTCAGCGTTACGGTCGCTACAAAATCCGTTCCCTGCTTCAGCTGATCGGGATTGAGCGGCTGACCTTTCCGGTTGGCGTATTGCACCTGCATGCCGAGCACATCCGGGTTATTGTCCGCATACGGGTTCTGGCCCGCTTCCGGCTGTCCTTTCAGGATCAGGCGTACATACAGTACATTCTGCCCTTTATTCTGGAGAGAAACATTCCCATCCGTGCCGTTGAACGTCACAGGCACCTGCGATACATAGGATGCACTGCTGATGTTACCGGAAGCGCCGTTCAGGTGATAGGTATACGTCATTTTGCCCCCGGGTTTGTTCACACCGCAGAACTTCGCGATGGCGATAAGCGAATAGGCCGTGGTTTGTGTGCTGTACCAGGTCTCCTTGCCCAATTGCACCGCTATCTGCCGAACGAGTTCATTGGCCGTGGCGCGTTGGTTCATGAGGGTGAGGGTTTCGAGGATCATCGCTTTGTCCCGCAGATCAGAACCGAAAGTACCGCCTAATTGCGTATATGGCTGCACGTTAGTATTCAACCCTTTGATCAGGGCATTGGCTGCTTCCGTTTGTCCGGCCAGCTTATAAGCCGCTGCCAGCCGCCATTTGGCGGGTATGCTCAGATACTGGAACTCCTTCAGCCTGTTCATGGCACCCAGTTCCGGAGTTTTAGCCAAAGCCAGGAGATATAACCGGTACGCCTGTACGATATCGCCTCCATAGAAGTTATAACTGCTCGGCGCCCAGCTTACGGCTTTATTGCGTTGATATTTTTTCCATTGATCGAGGAAACCCGGTGGCATGGCATATCCCAGCGCCTGTGCTTCCAGCATAAAATGCCCGGCGTAGCTGGTGCCCCATTCATCGGAAGCGTTTGCGCCCGGCCAGTAGCCAAGACCGCCATCCGTGAGCTGGAAGCCCTTGAGCCGGTTCACACCCGCTTTGATATTGCGTTCTATATCCGCCGTCTGTTTGGGGCTTACGTCCATGACCTGCGTCAGGAAGAGCTGCGGGAAAACGGAAGAAGTGACTTGCTCTACGCAACCGTGCGGATATTGTACGAGATATTCCAGGCGTTTGCCAAGGTTGAGCGCGGGGATGGTGGACACTTCCAGCACGCCGCTGTTCGTACCCGTCATGCCTACGGCTTTGAAGGCGGTGTTCCAGGAGGCGCCGGGCTCGAGGGTCTGCTCCATCACATTGGTCATGTAGGGGTTCGGGTTGCGCACATCGAGCTCTACATTCTCTTCCGCGCGTTCCTTGCCGCTGGTGGCCACTATCTTGAATTTACCGATCCCGATGTTCGGACGGATTTTTACATCGAAGTATACCATTTGCTCACCCGGTTTCGGGAAGCTCACCTGTTTGGTAGATTCGCCCACCACTTCAAAGTAGTTGTTGGATGCGAGGGTCACGCTGGCGTTCTTTACCTGCGGCTCCAGGCCAAATACCGTGACCGGCAGCTGGATGGTTTCACCCGGGCCCAACACCCTCGGCACCGTAGCGAGCAGCATGAGCGGTTTCTTCACCGCGGCCGTTTTATCTGCAAAACCGTAAGCACCCTCTTGTCCGGCTACCACCATCGCTTTCACGGAACCGATGTAAGGCGGCAGTTTGAAGTCATGCGTACGTTTCTCTCCTTTCTTCAGAGCAAAGGGGCCCATGAACTTCACCACCGGTTTAAAACGGTTGGCTTTGGCGGCGCTGGCGTTCCGGTTCAGACCTTCGTCGCCACCGATGCTCAGGATCCGCTCCAGGTCTGCTCCCCATGCGCCGATCACATAATCGAAAAGATCCCAGGTTTTTACGCCGAGGGCTTCGCGGGCATAGAAGGAGTTGTGGGGATCGGGGGTTTTGAAGCGGGTGAGATCCAGCAAACCTTCATCCACCAGTGCGATGGTATAGGTCATGGCTTTACCGCCTGCTTCAGATACGGTGATGGAAGCATTCGTTTCCGGACGGAGCGTGGCAGGCAGATTGATCTGTGGTTTGAGGATCGTATTAGGATCTTCCACCAGCACAGGAATAGTTCCGTACATCCGGATGGGCAGATCGTTGGCGGTTTGGGCATGCGGCTGCAGCAAACTAACGTTCACGTATATATTCGGCGCCATTTCCTTTTCTGCTTTGAAACGGTAAACAGTCTGCCCTTTCTGTGTTTCAATCCAGTAGGTTTTCAACACTTTACTGCCGGATTCAATGCTTACCAGGCCACGACCGCCTTCGCTGCTGGGAATGGTCAGCACAACATCCTCTCCCACTGTGTATTTGGTTTTGTTGGAAGTAAAAACGAGCATGGCGGCTTCCGCAGGATTCTCTTTTTGCAGGCGTTCCGCGTAAGCAGGCCAGTCGATATACACGGATTGCCCGGTGACGTGCCCGCTCTTCAGGTCTTTCACCCGAATCAGGTAACGCCCCCATTCCGGCTGACGGATGAGCATTGGCCAGGTGCCCTTACCATTGTGCAGGGTTACGGTCTTTTTCTGCAACAGCTGATTATAATTATCTTCCGTGAAATTGCTGTAATAGTTATCGCTTTCATCCCACCACCAGCGCCATCTTACTTTATAGAACTCCACTTCCACATCCCTTGTACCGCCGATCAGCTGGCCGTTCGGGTCGATGTTCACGATACTTACTTCATGCGTTTTGTCCGTAGGCAGCATCCCGGTCAGCCGGTCACCTTCCGGCGCTCTTACCCCCACATAAGAATCGAAAACGTGGTACGGCATCGAGAAATGATCGATACTGAAATCCCCGCCGGGTTCAAACACCTTCACCTCAAAATTTGCTTTCAACATGCCCGGCGCCTTCTCTCCAACAGGTATATCCGCCGTTACATTGGCCGTTCCGTTATCGCTCAATGCACCGTCGAAGATCGTTTTGCTTTCTGTGCTGAATCGTTTCACCGGATCATCGAAATGATATCCTTCCATTTTAGGGAAAGTGGAAGCCTGTGAGCTGAGCGATACGTCCACTTTGGCTTTCAGGCTCTGTGCCGTGGCGCCGAAGAGCCATGCGGCAGAAAGTACGCCTCTGGGATTGGCATCTTTGATCAATGCGGTTTTATCGCCGAAATCCAGTTTTACTTTCAGGCGGTTGGGTTTTACGGTCTCAATGCGCAGGTTCCTCCTGAATTCCGCGCCGCCTACTTTCACTTTCGCCAGCCAGCTGCCGGTGGGCGCTTCGGGGTCTGTGAGGGTCTGGAAATTATAAAAACCGTTTAGAGATTCATGTTGATTGATCCGTTTGTAAAGCTGGCCTTTCGGGTTGTAGAGCTCCAGGATCACCGGATGGTTCGGGGGGAGTTTGCCTTCCTTGTCTTCGAGGATGAACGTGAGGTAGAGGGAGTCGCCGGGCCGCCATACACCGCGCTCTCCGTATAAAAACCCTTTGATCCCCTGCTGTACTTCTTCCCCTTTCACATCAAAGCGGCTCAACGGGAGGGAGCTTCCGTCATCCAGTTTGAGATAACCTCTTTCTTTGTCGCGACGCGCGATCAGCAGGTAGGGCTTACGTTTCAGTTCAAATTTGGCGAAACCGTCCCCATCGCTTTTGGTAGAGAAGATCACCTGCTGCTGATAATCGAGCAGCTGCAACTCCACGCCGGTCAGGGGTTTGGCATCCCGTATATCCGTTACCGCTACCACCATGCTGTTATCATTGCCACGCTTGGCGATCAGGCCGATGTTGGACGAGATGATATTGCGGGAGGCCCAGCGATTCTTATTGTAGTAGGAGTTGGTGCAGGGATCTTCGCGCTCCGACCAGCTGTAACCGTAGGGATAGTAGCTGTCATAGCGCCGCCAGAACGCATCGTCCTGATCGATCGCTTCTCCGTAATAGTCATCCTCGCTGCTCTCACCCGTTTCTTCTTTATTTCCTTCCTTGCCCTTGCAGGAATACAATTTATATTCCTTGCGGAAGCCGATGGTAACGCGGTAAATAGCGCCCGGTTCGGTTTTCACCAGGTCTTCCAGATCGAGATTGAAGCGGGTGCGACGATGCAGGTTGATGGATTTGTCCTGATCAAGATAGATCGTCTTCCGGGCTACGGGGCTGGCTACACGCCGTAATTCCTCGCTGCCATCCAGGCTGTTCTTTTGCAGGTATTGCGGGATGTTGTTCTCGTAGATCTTCACTACCACTACGTCCACAGCACGCAGCCCCACCGCTTCAAAAGGCATCACCAGTTTTCCACTTTGCGGCATGATCACGCCTTTACCGGGGATGCTCACGGAAGGCAGGCGGTTCTCGAAGCTTACGCTGCCGGTGAATGATTTTTCCAGCCGTTCATCGAACATGCTCATCACCCCTTCATTCACCACTACGGTATAGTTCCCTTCCAGCTTGTCTCCGGCGTATACCCTTATTTCACTTCCTTCTACGGTATATTTCAGATCGCTCTGACCGCTGATGCCGATGAGGCCGTCCAGGCTCTGGCCGGCGTTCAACGGGCTGGAGAACTGCACCAGCACATATTCTTCGGGATCGTACATCGGCTTGATGTCCAGCACCTTGAAATCCCCGATGGCAGGCACATCCACTGTTCTGGTATCATGCACATCAGAGCCGATGGGCTTACCGTCCCAGCTGACTTCCAGTTTCGATGCCGTAGATTTACGTGTAATATTATTGATCGTGAATTTATAGGTACGATTGGCCACATCATGCTGCCAGGTGATATTGGGCGTTCCGCCATCATAGCGGGTAGTGATCAGTTTTTCCACGGCCTGTACATCTTCCGCATCTGCAGTGCGCACCACGCCGGAGAAGCTCATACGATCCTTGCTGTTATTAGCGGATTTCAATCCGAACAATTCCACATCAAACGAAGGCTTCATCACCTGAAAATCAAACTCGAAAGTTTTCAGTTCACCCGGAACGTTCATCACTTTCCCCAGTTTGAATTTCGCGCTGTATTTCCGGCCCGGCTCCAGGTTCTGATCCGGTCTGAATTCCAGCGTAGTGGCATCTACCCATACCGCTTTCCCCTTAATGGACGGGGAGAAAGAGAACACGCCTTCTTCCAGTAGTTCATCTTTGGCATGTGTCACGTTCACATCCCCCGCAAGCTGTATGCGTACAGCACTTTGTTTGGAGATGATGCCGGTGGTATAGGCCTCGATGTACTTGGCAAAAGCGGGATTAACGACTTTCGCTTTGGTCTTACAGGCACTGAGGGATGCAGCGATCGCTGCGCAGATTAACAGACAGCCTAAGATCAGGGGCCGATTGTTCAGGTGCATAAATGAGGTTTTTTTTGGATGGGTTAAAGGTATTGATTTATATCATTTTCCCATTGCGTATTCTCAAAAAACGGCTCACACTTTCGGGTAATTCTTCTTCGTAGTGTGTAACATAGATGAGGGTAACGGGCATGTGTCTGCAAAGCGCTTCTATCACCTGTTTGAAGTGATCTTTCTGATGCGTGTCCAATCCCTGGCAGGGTTCGTCAAAGATCAGCAGGGGTGGGTTCTTCACCAGGGCGCGGGCCAGCAGCACGAGGCGCTGCACGCTGGCGGGTACTTTTTTAAACGGTTCGTCCGCATATTGATCGATCTCCAGCAATTGCATCCAGCCGCGGGCTTTTTTCAGTTGCTCCTGCGTACAGGCGTGCACGTAGCCGATGGTATCGAAGAAGCCTGAACCGGTCACCTGGAGGCAGGTAGCAGTAGAAGAAAAATACTGATGCAGCTCGGGGGATACGAAGCCGATGCGGCGCTTGATATCCCAGATACTTTCCCCGCTGCCTCTTCGCCGGTCGAACAAAGTGATCTTATTGGCATAGGATTGCGGATTGTCCGCATTGATAAGGCTCAGGAGGGTGGACTTCCCTGACCCGTTAGGTCCGAGCAGTGCCCATTGCTCATTCGGCCGGATCGCCCACTGAATGCCGTCGAGGATAACGTTCTCTCCATATTGCACGTGAATATCTTCCATCTGCACGATGGTATCGAAAGTGCCGGGGATGGCGTCCGCTGTTAGTTCCGCCAGCAGTTGCGGGTTGATGTGTATGCCGCGGCGTTCTTCAGGGCGATGCTGAGCGAGAAACCCCTCGCGGCTGAACGTCCCCGTCACCCGCCCGTCCTCCAGGCACAAAACATGGGTGATGCTTTCCGGGATCTCCGTGGGTGCGGTAACGAGCACTACGGTAGTGCCGGAGGCGGCCACATGGTCCACGATGCCGTGAAAGGCTTGCCGGGATTGCACATCCAGCCCGATGAACGGGTTATCCAGCAGCAGGAGCGCCGGCCGTTGCAACAAAGCGTGCGCCACCATCACCCGCCGGGTTTCTCCGTTGGAAAGCTTGATCAGCTCCTTTTTCATCAGCCCTCCGATGTTCAGGGGCGCAAGCAGGGGGTCTTCTCCCCGGCCTTCCAGGTAAGCCTCCACTGTGGGGGCATCGGAAGCATCCGCACTGTTGAAACGCTGCTGGTAATAAAAATCCGCGGTATGCGATAAATTGCGGAAATCGTGGTGATGCCCTACCATGGCTATCAGACGGCGATAATTGAAATACGGATCGGCAATTTCATGCGTTTCCCGGTAACGATCATAAAAATAATGATGGATACTGCCGTCGATCACATTATTTTTGCCGAGGATTGTATGGAGGAGGCTTGTTTTGCCAGAGCCGCTATTACCGGTAATGGCCCAGTGCTCACCACTGCGGATATGCCAGGTGAGGCCACGGAACAAGGTTTTATCAAGGTTCCGCACAGTAATGTGCTCCAGCGACAAAAAAGGAAGCATATTGCTTTGTGTATTTTTACAAGGTGGTTTCCGGGTACCAATTTCGGCATCCTCTTTCATAAATCAAACCCCGCGCTTTGTAAATTTATCATAAAGTTGCTGCGGACATCAAAATGACGGCATGGATATCAAGTGGAGCATAAAGAAATTTGACGCGCTGACCCTGGAAGAACTCTACCAGGTATTACGCCTCCGGAGCGAAGTATTTGTGGTAGAGCAGCAATGTGTGTACCAGGATATTGACAATGCGGACCAGCAGGCCCTGCATGTGATGGGCGTTACCGCGGACGGACTGGCAGCTTATACACGCCTGTTCGCGCCGGGCGTTAAATTCGACCTGGCATCCATTGGAAGGGTACTTACCGCATCTTTTGCAAGAAGAACCGGAATTGGTCGTATATTGATGGCCGTTTCCATCGGGGCCTTGCAGGCGGAATGGGGTAAAATACCCATAAAATTAGGTGCGCAACTATACCTGCAGCAGTTTTACGAGTCACTGGGTTTTGTAAAAAGCAGTGAAATGTACCTGGAGGATGGGATACCACATATTGAAATGATCAGACCATAATAAAAAAAGTTTCCAGTGAATAAATCTCCCCTGGCCCAGCTGAAATTAATGCTGGATGAAAAGTATTACACACTTAACAAAGAAGAGTATAGTGTAGAGCTGATGCCCGGATTAACCGGCGAAGAGATCGATTATATCGCAAAGCAGCTGCGTACCCGGCAGATTCCGGATCATATCCGGGAATTGCTCGAATTCAGCAGCGGTTTCCTGTTCTTTGGACTGGACGCTGTGCTGTTTGACAGTGCAAGAGAGTTTGAGATATCCAACCTCATCCCCAAATCCATCCGTGTAGCCGGAGACGGCTACGGTAACTACTGGGTGCTGGATGTGGACAATGCCGGCAACTGGGGCAGCGTGTTCTATGTCTGCAACGACCCTGCCGTGATCGTAAAACAGGCCGAGGATCTGACCGAATTCCTCCAGCAACTCCATGAGTTCGGGAAAGAAGTACGGAAATCCAGCCTCAGTATGATCCGCGACATTGTTACAAACGATATCTGGAACCGGGAAGACGGACTCATCAGCCGGGAAGATGCTTTGCTTTCTGAAGATGAGCAACTGGCGGAATTTGCCCAGCAATTGCCTTTCCACTACTTTATCGGTGACCTTCGCAACAAACCCGTTGGAGCCGGTTTTGCCTGGGGTAAATTCACAACGGATACCCGTAACCTGATCCGTCACCGGGAAGGTCATCTGTGGGGCATAGAGAGAAGGCAGCAACGGCCGCAGTTCGGCGGTGGTGGTGGCCGCGGCGGGTTCAACCGTGGCGGCGGAGGCGGTCGTGGCGGGTTTGACCGTGGTGGTGGAGGTTTTAACCGCGGTGGCGGAGGTGGTGGATATGACCGTGGAGGCGGCGGAGGTGGATACGATCGCGGAAGTGGCGGAGGCGGATATGATCGCGGAGGTGGCGGAGGATATGACCGCGGCGGACGCGGAGGCGGTTCATACAGATAAGATAAAAAAAGAAGGATGTATCAGGTGATACATCCTTCTTTTTTAAAGCCGTACTACCTGTTTCACCTTCCAGATCGGGAACAGGTAGGATACGGAATATTGTACATCAAAAGCGCTGCGTTTATACCCTTTCCCGAAACCGGGAATGATCAATGGCGGGAAATCTTTTTTGGCAAGACCTCCATTGAGCAGTATCCGCTCGTGCAGGCTCCACCCGAGATAGAAATTCTTCAACACTTCCACTTTGATCCCTACCGTCATTTCCATCCAGTGCGCAAGCTGGGAAGTGCTTGGGAAATTCCCCCTTACATTGCCCCAATAATCACTATAGATACGGTACTCCGGGATCTCGTAATTAAAAAAGGCAAGCCCGTAGCGAAGACCGCCGTAAATAATAAAATTCTCCCGGGGTACATTCTTCTTCAGAAAGTTGTAATTCACACCCAACGTAGCGGACATACCACTGCTGCGGTACCTGTAATTCTCATCCCGGTGGGACGTGTTGTTATAGCTGATATCCGAAGCAAAATAGAACCTGTCCATAAAACGCGCATCCAGGTTGATGGTGGCATCTGTACGGTATGGCTGGAAATACCTGATGGCAAAGCGGCTGAGGTCCACCCCGAGTGAAATACCCGCAGGAACAGCCACCGTCACTTCCCGCACAGAATCCTTTTTAGCGGACTGGGCGCGGGTAATAGCCGGAAGAGCCAGCAGAGCGCTAAAAAAGAAGGATAATATGCGTTTCATTGCCTGTTGTTACTTGCGATTTATTCACTTGCACACCTGTTACCACATTGTTGGTAGAAAAAACCGTATCCAGGTTAAAATACATGACAACACCGCAACCGGCGGATATGAAATGCGGCTGGCGGTGATAGCGGAAGGTTAAAGTATCCGCGATACGGGTAGAATCTGTCTGGAAGTAATAGCGGCTGCTGTCTGCCGTGCGATCCAGCGTGAACTGCAGACCGTTCAGCCCGGTTTGTTTCCTGTAAATGCTGTCTTTGCCCAGCGCATAGAGGGTCACCTTGGGCATCGTCGTATCCTTTGATATGCCGTTCGGCAGCGTGTCCGTGAAATGCACGCGCACGGGCGTCCGCACATCTACGTCACAAACTTTTGTGTCATCGTTGCAGGCAATGATACCAGCGAGGAGGCAGGCTGTCAGCAAAAGATATTTCATCATAAATACTTCGTTGGCATGTCGCCTATTTCTTCAGTTCCTTTTTCAAAAATATGGCCGTGTGGCTTTCTTTACACTGGCTCACTTCTTCCGGAGTGCCGGTGCAAAGTATCTGTCCGCCCCCGTCTCCGCCTTCCGGCCCGAGGTCCACCACATAATCCGCCACTTTCACCACATCGAGGTTATGCTCTATCACCAGCACGGTATTGCCGCGTTCCACCAGTTTGTTCAGTACGTTGAGCAACAGCTGGATGTCCTGGAAATGCAGACCGGTTGTAGGTTCGTCCAGGATGTAAATGGTTTTGCCGGTATCTTTTTTGGACAGTTCCGTGGCCACCTTCACCCGCTGCGCCTCGCCCCCGGAAAGGGTAACGGCGGACTGCCCGAGGGTGATATATCCCAACCCTACATCCTGCAGGGTTTTGATCTTGCGGTAAAGATAAGGCACCGCCTGGAAGAAGTCTACCGCTTCTTCCACCGTCATATCCAGCACATCGGAAATGGATTTGCCTTTATACCGGATCTCGAGGGTTTCCCGGTTGTAACGGCGGCCGTTACATTTTTCACAGTGCACATATACATCCGGCAGGAAATTCATCTCGATCACCCTTACGCCTGCACCTTCGCATACATCGCATCGACCGCCTTTTACATTGAAAGAAAAACGGCCTGCGTTGTAACCACGGATTTTGGCTTCCGGCACTGCAGCAAACAGCTGGCGGATCTCGGTGAAGAACCCGCAATAGGTGGCAGGGTTGCTCCTCGGTGTGCGGCCAATAGGCGACTGATCTATTTCTATGACCTTATCGATCTCCTCCAGTCCCTTGATGCTCTTATAAGGCATGGGCACCATTTTGGAGTCGTACGCATGTTTGGACAGGATCGGGTACAGTGTTTCATTGATGAGGGTAGATTTTCCGCTTCCGGAAACGCCGGTCACACAAATGAAAGTACCCAAGGGCAGTTTGAGCGTCACATTCTTGAGATTGTTGCCTGTAGCGCCTTTCAGCTCCAGGAACTTGTCGTTACCTTTGCGGCGTTGGGTGGGCACAGGTATTTCGCGGATACCGTTAAGATACCCTGCTGTGGCCGTATCCAGTTTGAGCATTTCATCGGGAGTGCCCTGCGCTACCACGCTGCCGCCGTGAATGCCTGCGCCCGGACCAATATCAATAAGATGATCTGCATGCAGCATGATGTCTTTATCATGCTCCACTACGATCACCGTATTCCCCATTGTTTTCAGGTTGCGCAGTGCTTCGATGAGGCGCATGTTATCCCGCTGATGCAATCCGATGCTGGGCTCATCCAGGATGTAGGTGATGCCCATCAGTTGAGAACCGATCTGCGTAGCCAGACGGATGCGCTGGGACTCTCCTCCGCTGAGGGTGCGCGTGGCGCGGTTCAGCGTGAGGTAGGTCAATCCTACATCCAGCAGAAAGCCAAGCCGTTCGCGGATCTCTTTCAGGATATCCTTCGCGATGACGTTCTGTTTTTTATCCAGTCTTTTCTCGATATCGGAAAACCATACCGCCAGTTTGCTGAGGTTCATTTCTCCCAGTTCGGAGATATTCTGCCCATCCACCCTGAACATCAGGCTTTCCTTTTTCAGCCGGGCGCCGTTGCACTCCGGGCAGGTGGAGAGTTGCATGAACCCCTCGGCCCAGGACCTCACCGCATCCGACGAAGTGTCATTGAAATAACGCCGCACCATATTCACGACTCCTTCATACTCCGTCGCGTACATTTCAGTGCCGTTCTCTTCAAATCCCATATCCACTTCCAGCTTCCCGTTCTCATCCCCGAAAAGCAGTACGTTCAGGGCTTTTTCAGGGATCTTCTCAATGGGAGCGGATAAGGAGAATTTATATTTTTTAGCGAGTTGCTGAACCTGTTTGAATGTAAAACTATCCCTCGCTTCTCCGAGCGGAACAAGCCCCCCTTCATTGAGGGATTTGCTGCGGTCCGGCAGCACTTCCTCCATGTTGATCTGGTAGATGGTGCCAAGACCTTTACACCGCGGGCAGGCGCCGTATGGCGAGTTGAAAGAGAAAGTGTTGGGCGAGGGTTCTTCGTAAGAGATACCGGTATCCTCGCACATCAGCTGACGGCTGTATTGTGAGAGTTTTCCGGAATCATGGTCCATCACGAACATCAGTCCCTTCCCCATGGCCAGCGCTTTCTGCACGCTCTGGCTGATGCGCACACGGGCGTCTTCCTGCACCTGTACGCGGTCTATCACCAGTTCAATGTCATGTATCTTGTAACGGTCCACCTGCATACGCTCTTTCAGGTCCATCACCTCCCCGTCCACACGTACTTTCAGGTATCCCTGTTTGCGCACCTGTTCAAAAAGTTCGCGGTAATGCCCCTTACGGCCACGGACGAGCGGTGCGAGGATCGCGAGTTTTTTCTTCGGGAAATGGGAGAAGATATGCGCCAGTATCTCTTCTTCCGAAAAGCGGGTCATGGGTTTGCCCGTGTTGTAGGAATAGGCGATGCCAACGCGGGCATACAGCAGCCTGAGGAAATCGTATATCTCGGTGATCGTACCTACGGTAGACCGGGGATTTTTGTTGGTAGTTTTCTGTTCGATAGAGATCACCGGCGAAAGCCCCGTGATCTTGTCCACATCCGGCCTCTCCATATCCCCGATGAACTGGCGGGCATAAGCGGAGAAGCTTTCCATATAACGGCGTTGCCCTTCCGCATAAATGGTATCGAATGCCAGCGACGATTTGCCGCTCCCGCTGATACCTGTGATCACTACCAGGCTGTTCTTGGGGATCCTGATATCCAGGTTTTTAAGATTATGCTCCCGGGCGCCAAACACCTCGATCTGTTCCTCGTTTAAAGCCTCCGGAGCGGGTCTTTCTGTGGTTTTTTGCTTTTGCTTTGCCATATAGTTCCCGAACACAAAATTCAAAATACTAAACTACGCTTTTCACGAATGAATGAAAAATAAAGAATGAAAAACGGCCGCTGAAGGGAGTGACACAACGGCGGTTGCGCAGCGATATGCAGCCGGCTGCATAAAAAAACCGGGATGAAAGCAGGCGCTTCCATCCCGGTGAATATTGTGCGGAATATGCTTATCCCCTGAATTTTGCAAATGCTGCGATGGCGTTGTGACCGCCGAAACCGAACGTATTACTGATAGCTACGTTGATTGTGCGTGGTTGCGCCTTGCCGATGGTGAGGTTGAGGCCGGACGGGATGTCTTCTCCCGGCTCGGCAGTATTGATAGTGGGTGGCACAACGTCGTCCTGAATGGCTTTGATACAGGCGATGGCCTCAATCGCACCGGCAGCGCCGAGAAGGTGGCCGGTCATGGATTTGGTGGCGCTCACATTGAGTTTGGAAGCGTGATCGCCAAAGAGGTTTTGGATCGCTTTCAGCTCGCTGATATCACCCAGCGGCGTGGAAGTGGCGTGTGCATTGATGTAATCCACATCGGTGAGGGAAAGCCCGGCATCCGCCAGCGCTTCCTTCATACCCAGCTGTGCGCCGAGGCCTTCCGGATGGGTAGCAGTGAGGTGGTAAGCATCGCAACTCATGGCGCCGCCCACCATTTCACCGTAGATCGTAGCGCCACGGGCAATGGCATGCTCGTAGTCTTCCAGGATGATGGCGCCCGCACCTTCACCCATTACGAAACCATCCCGGTCTTTGTCAAACGGACGGGAAGCATGCACTGCGTCATCGTTGCGGGTGGACAAAGCCTTGAGGGCATTGAAACCCGCGATCCCTGCGCGTGTTACAGGTGCTTCGGAACCACCGGCAATGATCATGTTAGCCTTACCGAGGCGGACGTAGTTGAAAGCATCTACCAGTGCACTGTTGGAAGACGCGCAGGCAGATACTGTACAATAGTTGATACCCATCAGGCCATATTTAATGGCGATCTGACCCGCCGCGATGTCGGAGATCAGGCGGGGGATGAAGAACGGACTGAACTTAGGAACAAAATTGGCTTGTGTAAACTCTACGATCTGGTCTTCGAACGTTTGCATACCACCGTTACCGGAGGCCCAGATCACGCCGAAGCGGCTGCGGTCGATCTTTTCCAGGTTCACGCCGCTGTTCCGGATCGCTTCCTGGGCCGCAATCATGGCATATTGCGTGAAGGTGTCCATCTTACGGGCTTCCTTCTTTTCAATGAACGCCTCAATGTCCAGCCCTTTCAGCTCACAGGCGAATTTAGTCTTGAATTCTGTAGTATCGAACTTTGTAATAGGGCCCGCGCCGCTCATTCCGGCTTTCATATTATTCCAGAACGTGTTTACATCATTACCGATCGGTGTGATGGCTCCCATTCCGGTGATCACTACCCTCCTCAGTGTAACAGTACGCATAAATTATACTTTGAATGACAAAAGTTAGGTCGCAAAGGTAGTTACTTATTATCAGGATTACGCATACGCATGAACAAAAAATTGCATATGCGTCAGATTTCAGAACTGAAAGTAGATCGGGATCATGGGTTGCTGGGTTTTGACCTGGTTCAGGAACCAGATGAACAGCACCATCACCGCCACGCCGCCCCACCAGGGGAGGCGATTGAGACGTAGTTCCAGCCGGTGTTCCGCAGCTGCGGGCAGGAAATGCAGGAGGAAGCCGATTCCCAGCAGCACAAATACCTGCGGATAAGCGCCGATTAATTGTCCGAACAGATGTCCCTGGAAGTCATACACGATCTGGTGGATCAGCATCCACGCGCTTTCAAAAGTGGGCGCATTGAAAAAGATCCAGCAGAAACATACCAGGTGGAAAGTGAACAGGATGCCGGTCAGTTTCCGCCAGCCCGCAGCGGGTTGTTTGCGCTTGTACAGCTTGTCGAGCGCCAGTGCACCACCATGCACGCCGCCCCAGAAAATGAATTTCCAGCTCGCTCCGTGCCAGAAACCGCCGATGAGCATGGTGAGCATCAGGTTGATATATTGCCGGAACTTCCCATGGCGATTGCCTCCCAGCGGAATGTACACGTAATCCCGCAACCAGGACGAAAGGGAGATATGCCACCTGCGCCAGAACTCCGTGATGGAACTGCTCTGGTAAGGTTTGTTGAAGTTAGGCGGTATCCTGAACCCCACCCAGCGCGCAATACCGATGGCCATATCTGAATAGCCGGAGAAATCGCAATAGATCACCAGCGCGTAGGCATACACACCAAAGAGACATTCAATGCCGGTGTGCCGGGATGGGTCATCGAAAATATACTGCACGAAATTCTGGTAGATGAAATCCGAGATCACCACTTTCTTGAAAAGTCCGCCCAGGATAAGGAACATCCCTTTCCCCACGTCTTCGCTGCTGATCACATACGGTTGCCGGATCTGCGGAATGAAGTCCGCCGCCCGCACGATAGGGCCCATCATCAGCTTCGGGAAGAACGACAGAAAGAAGAGATAATCCATGAAATTGTCCACAGGTCTGATCTCCCGCCGGTACACATCGATCGTGTAGCTGAGGTTCTCGAAAGTGTAGAACGAAATACCGATGGGGAGGAGGATATTGACCGGGTGGATATGCCCCGCCCCGATATCGTTGAGGATGCCGATGAAGAAGTTTGTGTATTTGAAGTAGAAGAGCATGCCGATGTTGATCAGCACACTCAGCCAAAGCAGCGCTTTCCGCCGGCCCTCCCGCTTCTCGCGGTAAATCCGGTTGCTCAGGTAAAAGTCCACGATCGCCGAGAGTATGACCAACAGCACATACTCATTGCACGCTTTGTAGAAAAAATAAAGGGAGAACAGTGTGAACACCCACACCCGCCCGCGCGCACTCTTCCGCACCAGCTGATAACAGGCCAGGAAAGCGGTAAAAAAATACAGGAAGAAGGCGCTGTTGAAAACGATGGCCTCATCCTTGTTATACAACAACTGCTCCTGCAGGTTCTCTAAAAAAGACATAGGTGCTAACGGGTTATATGTTGATACGTTTCAAAAGCAGCGGCGACAGCCTCGTACAATAAAGTACCCTGTAACGTATAGCCGTTTGCGTTAAAATGTACATGATCTGTGCTCCAGCCATGGGCAAACCGCCGGTCTGCCTTCATGGCTTCATGGAAATCCCAATACGCCAGCCCTTTCTCCCGGCAGTAGCGGATCATTTCCGCGCGGATCACCTCTACCTGTGGATGCTTCACGTAACGCAGGTGGTAATGTGTTTTCCGGCTGCCTTTCCTGCGGTAAGGGATCTGCTGTTTCTTCAACATGCCTGAGGGCGGGGTAGTGAAGAGGATACAGGCATCCGGAAGGACGTTGCGTATCCGTTCCACCGCCTTCTCCATTTCCTGCCGGAACGGCACTGCCGATACACCGCCGAAGGCTTCGTTGGTGCCGAAGGAAAGGATCACCAGCTTCGGGTGCAGTTCATTCATCAGGGTGGAAAGAGTAGCCTCGTCTTTGTTGAAATGCATGAGCTGCGCGCCGTTCACACCGATGCCGTGGTACAGGATACCGGGATGGCCGTTCTTCACCACCGTACCGTAGAAGATTTTGCCTGCAGGTTCCAGACGTACCGCGGTGGTGTCTCCTGCTTCCATCCGCACAAAGCCGGTCTGCATCGAAGATGACGGATCCGCATACCAATACGTGATGTCATTGAAAGGCTCTTTGGTGGTAAGTACCAAAGCGGGATTGGGCGCCTGCGTTTTGATAAGAATACCACCCGGTCCCGGAAACCCGCTCTGATAGCGATCTACCACCCGGTCCCCTTCCCATCTTACAGGGCTGCTCCATTTATAGGTATCCGGACCATTCGTACCGGCCAGATGATAAGGGAATGCCCATCCTGTTCCGGCGCTGCCGAACTTCGCTTTGAACCTGCCGGCAGCAGCCTCCGGCAGAAAGCCCGCCTGCACGTGAGAATCCCCGAGGTGGAGGATGCTGACCACTTCCTTATCCGCCTGTTGCAAAGCTTCAAAGAAGCGATACAGGCTGGTATCGTTATGGAGAAAATGTTTTTGCGCGGAAGCAGGTCCACTTCCGGCAACTATCGCTACCATCAGTAATATCTTTCTAAAGACTTGCCTGCTCATATTCATGCATGATCGCTTTATAAAGCAGGGACGCTACTTTAGAAGCCCCGCGGAAATTGAAATGCGTATAATCCTTGTTGGCCATGGCCACATCTCCTTCTACCCACCGCGCCATAGCGCCGTCCCCACCCATGGCGGAAAAGAGGTTCCAGTAAGCCATGCCGTGCTCTTCCGCAAAATCATGCTGGATCTTCAGCAGCGCTTTTACCCCGGGCGCAGTTACGTACCGGCCTTTTTTCTTGTAAGCTTTATCCGCTGTGCCGATGATCAGGAAGGAAGTTTGCGGGAACAGCCGGCGGAGGGTGTCCACCACTTTCTCCATCGGGCGTTCGTACCAGTCCAGGCGGGTATTCTCCGGCGAGAAAAGAACGTTGGCGCCGTAATGCAGTACAATGAGATCGTAGGGGCGGAGGGATTGTACCTCCTTCCACATGCTGGTGCGCAGTTTGCCGAGCTCTATGCCGCTGATGCCGCGGAAAGAAAAATTATCGAGGAACACACCGGCGGGACTTTCAAAGCAAACGCCGTAAAAAGGCAGCGGTTTGCTGAACTGCAGGGTAAGTGAGCGTGTAGTGGTGTCCGTTATAACCGGACTCAGATTCAGCTCATGCTGCCCTGCCAGCCGTAGTTGCTGATCATTCACTTTTATATCTCCGTCACCGGTGCCGTACAGCAGGCTTACTTCTTCAAAGCGGTCCAGGCGGCGGCGTTTCACCGGTTGATAACGTACCCAGCCTTGCGGGGCAGGGATGAATGCGTGGCCGGAGATGCCCAGTTCCGTACCGGCGGGCGGTTCATTGCGGAAGTTGTAATCCGTCCAGTTGGGAGAAAAAGTATGCCCGATGGTGGTGCGGAAGCCCGCCACTACAGAGGTGGCCGGCACGTATCCAACACCGGTTCCTCCGAAATAGGTCTGGAGGCTGTCGCGAAGGTCTTGTGTGATGAGGTCGCCTTCGATCATGGAGTCCCCGAAATAGGCAATGCGGACTTTCTTCCGGTGCCCTGACTTGAGGGCTTTGAGCGCCTGCATGAAATACTGCATGCCCGCTCCCTGTCCTTTCACGTTTGGACCATAATCCAGGATGCCGGTGTAGGATTTGAAATCCTTTGGCCCCGCGCTTTTCACCGAATCCACGGCCACAATGGGGGCTGGCTCTGCCGCCACTTCCTGTATCTCCACGGTATCCGCCGGAGCCGGTCGCAGGTTCGCCAGAATGTCCAGCTGACGGAAGGTAAAGCTGCCAAACGAAAAAGTATTGCTGACAAGCGAAAGCCCGGTCAGGCAGAGCAAAGTGCCCAGAGTAATGAGGAACGGGAAGGGATGTTTGTTTCCGGAAGACATAAGTCGGCATATTGTCACAACGGCCGACGTATACGCGTTCCCGTAGTCATGCCGCTGTAAAACGGATGCAAATCTATTGCTTTGCGAGATTTAAATCATCATCCAGCTCATATAATTTATACCGTCTGATCATGGAGGTTACGCGTTTCACCCAGGTTTGACCGGCGGAAGAGTATTTGGAATGATTCAGCATCTTCAGCCATTCACTGTACTGGCTGCTCCCTTTCATATCAGGATACCATTTCCGCTTCTGGATGAGCTTCACGAAATGACGATAAGAGGCTGTGTCCGTCTGGTATTCTTTGTATCGGGAGCGGTAGCTGCCCCGTTTGGCCAGATTATTCCTGCCCACGATCCCGAAGTGATTGCGCAACAGCCGCGCGTTCTTGCTGGTACCCATGCCGGATTCCAGCATGGCCACTCCGAGTATCACGCTGGCAGGGATCCCTGTTTCTTTCATGAGGTCTGTGGCAACCGGTTCGTATTGCCGGAGATACTTTTGGGGTGTGCGCTGTGCGTTCACGACCAGGCCGGATGCCAGCAGTCCGCAAAGCAGCAGGTTTCTTTTTTGTGTTAACAGCATGCCTTTGATTTAGATGATCGATCGGCACAGGTATCGGGACTTCACACGGCAATATTACATCAAAGCAGACACATTAAATGTAATTTATATGTTAATAGACAATAATTTAACATTTTTTCGATATTATTTTCACCCGATGTGCATAAAAAAACGCTGCGATCCATGTGAGCCGCAGCGTTTATCAGTGTATACTGTCAGAACTATTTCACGAGAGAGATCTTCAATTCGTCCAGCTGCGCCTGATCGATCTCGGAAGGCGCATCCAGCATCACATCTCGGCCGGAGTTGTTCTTCGGGAAGGCGATGAAATCGCGGATCGTTTCGCTGCCGCCGAGGAGCGAGCAAAGACGGTCGAAC
This sequence comes from Chitinophaga niabensis, assembly GCA_017849435.1. Lineage (GTDB taxonomy): Bacteria > Bacteroidota > Bacteroidia > Chitinophagales > Chitinophagaceae > Chitinophaga > Chitinophaga niabensis_A. The sequence continues at coordinate 237,953 of JAFIGY010000009.1, read as the reverse complement.
CCGAAAGCGATACCACCATGCGGAGGCGCGCCATATTCGAAAGCGCCCAGCAGGAAGCCGAATTTGTGCAGCGCTTCTTCTTTGCTCATACCCAGCGCTTCGAACATCTTTTCCTGCAGATCGCGCTGGAAGATGCGGATAGAGCCGCCGCCTACTTCCGTGCCGTTCAGTACGATATCATATGCATTGGCCTTGATCTTCGCGTAATGGCTCACATCGCCCATGAGGTGGATGTGTTCCGGTTTGGGTGCGGTGAAGGGATGGTGACGGGCTACCCAGCGGTTATCTTCCTCTGCATATTCAAAAAGCGGGAAATCCACTACCCACAATGGTTTGTACACATCTTTGTTCCGGAGGCCGAGGCGCTCACCCATTTCCAGGCGAAGTTCGCTCATGGCCTTGCGGGTGCGTTCTTCTTTACCGGCGAGGATCAGGATGAGATCTCCGGGCTGTGCTTTGCAGGCATCTGCAAAGACCTTCAGGGATGCCTCATCGAAGAACTTGTCGATAGAGCTTTTCAGTGACCCGTCTGTATTATACTTAATGTATACCAGTCCGTTCATGCCTATCTGCGGGCGTTTCACCCAATCCGTCAGTTCATCCAGCTGCTTGCGGGTGTATTCGCTGCATCCTGCCGCACTGATCCCTACTACCAGTTCCGCATCGTCAAACACCTTAAAACCCTTACCCCTGGCGCACTCACCGAGATCTGCGAGTTTCATTTCAAAACGGATATCGGGCTTATCGTTACCGTAATATTTCATGGCATCTTCCCAGGTCATACGGGGGAAGGGTTCATCGAAAGTGATTCCTTTGATCTCTTTGAAGATATGTTTGGTCATCTCTTCAAAGTTGTGCAGCACATCTTCCTGGTTTACGAAACTCATTTCACAATCGATCTGCGTGAACTCCGGCTGGCGGTCTGCCCGCAGATCCTCATCCCGGAAGCATTTCACGATCTGGTAATACCGGTCATATCCACTTACCATCAGCAATTGCTTGAAGGTTTGCGGGGATTGCGGCAGTGCGTAGAACTGGTTGGGGTTCATGCGGCTTGGTACTACGAAGTCGCGCGCCCCTTCAGGAGTGGATTTGATGAGGTAAGGCGTTTCGATCTCCATGAATCCGCGGCTGTCCAGGAAGTTACGCGCCGCGCGGTTTACGCGGTAGCGAAGTTCCAGGTTTTGCTTCACGATGTTCCGGCGCAGATCGAGGTAGCGGAATTTCATGCGCAGTTCATCGCCGCCATCCGAATCGTCCTGAATGGTAAAAGGAGGTGTTTTAGAGCTGTTCAGTACTGCAAATTCTGACACGGTGATTTCGATATCGCCGGTGGGGATATTCTTATTCTTACTTGTCCTTTCCGTAACGGTTCCTTTTACCTGCAATACGAATTCGCGGCCCAGGGGCTGCTTGTCCAGCTGGGCATTGAGGTTCTCCCCCAGTAACAGCTGCGTGATGCCGTAACGGTCGCGCAGGTCAATGAACGTAATACTTCCAAACTTGCGGACGGTCTGTACCCATCCCGCCAGTGTCACAGGCTGCCCGGCATGCTCCAGGCGCAATTCCCCACATGTATGCGATCTGTACATTTTATGCTTTTCTTTTGATAAAGGAGGTCAAAGATAAGATATGAGCGCCTGAAATACTACCGTAAAGCATTAAAAAACCGTCTAATGTCTATTTCAGGCGGCAGGGGCGCGGCTTCCAGGAGGTGACGGGTAAATTGCTCCGCCGCCCAGGGAGCGATGGAACAGCCTTTGGAGCCCATGCCATTGAAGATGCCCACCTGTGGGTATTTCGGATGCAGACCTGCAAGGGGTCGCCTGTCCGGCCCCGATGGCCGGACAGCCGCAAGGTGGTCTGTCACATCAAACGGGCATTTCAGCAATTGCCGCAGGTTTTCTTCGAGAGAGGCTCTGGCCGCGGCTGTGGGTAAGGCATCTGTATAATCCCAGGAGAAGGTGGCGCCGGCCCAGTAGGTGTCCGTGCCCAGCGGCACCAGCGTGATCCCTTTCTTGACGATCATGGAAGTTTGCAGTTGCGGGCACCGGATGGTCAGCGCCTCGCCTTTGTTGGGAAGGAATTTAAGTTTTGTAAAGTAAGGATTGGCAGGACTCTCCACCCCTTCACAAAATATCACCCCTTTCGCACGAACGTCCCCGTACTGCACACCATCCTCTTTCAATTCCAGTGCCGTGGCTGCAAAGCGTTCCTCTCTTACCGTCAGCGCCTTTCTGCATGCAGGCAGGAGTGTATGCAGTTGCACGTTGGCGCCCTGTACATAGCCTGCGCCATAGGGTTGATGGAAAAAGGTGTCCCACTGCGGGGCATCGGCAGCGGCGGTCATATACGGACTGGCGGTTGTTTCAAACGCGTGCCGCATCTGCGGCGAGGGCCAGATGTTGTAGATCTGCCGCGGATAGAAGCATTGTATGTTCAGCTCCTGTTCTATCTCGCGGTAAACCGTTTCGGCAAAAGGGAAAATGGTTTCGTATAGCCATGCCAGTTCGAACCTACGGCCTGACACCGGGTTGATAATGCCCGAGGCCACGCGGGAAGCGCTGTTCGGACGGGCATCATCGTATATTAGTACCCGTTGTCCGGCTTTTTGCAGGCGTAATGCCAGCATAGTGCCGGCAATCCCCTGCCCGATAATGATGTAATCGTACGTTTGCATAAACCGGCACAAAGGTAGCTATTCCACCACAACGTTCATTCCGGCTAAGCCAGCATCCGGATCTATTTTGGCCCATTGTTCCTTGTAATTATACTGGCTGAAAGCGTTTAAAAAAGTGAACAGGGAAAGAAGGGTAAGGATAAAACGCATAAAGGGATATTTAACGGCAGGATGCAACGATTCAACGGAATCCATAAAAAATCCCCGTTACTTTTTACAGCAACGGGGATCTTCTGTCAGCATATCTTATGATCAGGCAGGAACGCCTTTTTTGCTTAATACTTCGGCCATTTTCTTTCCGATGTCGGCAGGACTGTCTACCACATGTACGCCGCAGGCGCGCATGATCTTCATTTTTGCAGCAGCCGTATCATCCGCACCGCCGATGATCGCACCGGCGTGCCCCATACGACGGCCGGCAGGCGCTGTTTGACCGGCGATAAATCCTACAACAGGTTTGTGCGGATTGGCTTTGATCCATTCTGCAGCTTCTGCTTCCATGCTGCCACCGATCTCACCGATCATGATGATGGCGTCTGTTTCAGGATCATTCATCAGCAGTTCCACCGCTTCACGGGTGGGGGTACCGATGATCGGGTCGCCACCGATACCGATAGCGGTGGAAACACCCAGGCCCGCTTTCACTACCTGGTCAGCCGCTTCGTAGGTGAGGGTACCGGATTTGGAAACGATGCCCACGCGACCGGGTTTGAATATAAAGCCGGGCATGATACCTACTTTCGCTTCGCCGGCGGTGATCACACCCGGACAGTTCGGGCCGATCAGGCGGGTGTTATGAGATTGCAGGTAGTTTTTGGCTTTTACCATATCCTGCACAGGAATACCTTCCGTGATACAAACCACCAGTTCGATGCCTGCGTCGGTAGCTTCCATGATGGCGTCCGCAGCAAATGCCGGGGGTACGAAGATGATAGATACATCTGCACCGGTTGCCCTTACGGCATCCGCCACAGTGTTGAACACCGGACGCTCCAGGTGTTTGGAACCGCCCTTGCCGGGCGTTACGCCGCCTACCACATTGGTACCGTATTCGATCATCTGGGTGGCATGGAAAGTACCTTCAGTACCGGTAAATCCCTGCACGATCACTTTGCTATGCTTATTTACTAAAACACTCATCGCGCTTGTTTTATTATGATTATTTTAATGTTCCCTGGCTAAAAGGTGGGGCAAAAATAACGGATAAAGACTAAAAAGAAAAGGTATTAACTTTTTGTGTCCTCTTCCCCCTCTTTTTTTGTTCGCCAGGATTGGTCCTGGAACAGCTCGCTCTGCCGCATTTCCTTGATTTCCTTGAAGAATTCGGAGGCGAAAATAAAGTCGTTCAGCTTCTGGTCTTTGGCAAAAACGATGTCTTTATTGCTGCCTTCCCACTGTTTAAGGCCCTGATGCATATAAATGATATGGTCCCCGCTTTCCATAACGGTGTTCATATCGTGGGTATTGACCACGGTGGTGATGTTGTATTCCACGGTCAGTTCCTTGATCAGTTTGTCGATCACGAGGGAAGTCTGCGGATCGAGGCCGGAGTTGGGTTCATCCACAAAAAGATATTTCGGGTTGAGCACGATCGCCCGGGCGATGCCTACCCTTTTTTTCATCCCGCCGCTGATCTCGGCCGGGTATTTATTGTTGGCATCTTTGAGATTCACCCTGTCCAGGCACTCCTGCACCCTTCTTTTCTTCTCTTTATAGCTGCCTTTGGAAAACATATCCAGCGGGAACATCACATTCTGTTCCACCGTCATACTGTCAAACAGGGCGGAACCCTGGAAAAGCATCCCGATCTCCTGGCGGATGGGTTTCTTTTCCTTGTCATCCATCGCCGTAAAATCCTGTCCATTGTACAATATCTTTCCGCTGTCTACATTGATCAGTCCCACCATACATTTCATCAGTACGGTTTTCCCGCTTCCGCTGGCGCCGATGATGAGGTTGGTTTTCCCGGCCTCCATATTGGCGGAAACGTCCTGCAGAATCACTTTTTCCCCGAAGCTTTTGCGAATATTGATCAATTCTATCATAAGGTCCGTCTTCTCATTTTGAATATTACAGCAGCAATGCCGCCAGGATGTAGTCTGCGAACAGGATCAGGATACAGCTGACTACTACGGCCGTTGTACTGGCGCGGCCGATCTCCAGCGCGCCGCCTCTGACATTGTAGCCATAGTAAGCGGGAATGCTGGAAATGATGAACGAATAGGTGTATGATTTGCTCAGGGCGAAGAAAACATTGTATCCGTCGAAGGAAGAGCGGAGGCCCTGCATGAATTCTTCATGAGAGATGATACCGCTCAGCTTGCCGGCTTCCATACCACCCCAGATGCCGAGGAATGCCGCCAGCACCACCAGGCAGGGGATCGTCACCAATGCTGCCAGTATTTTGGGGAGGATGAGATATGCTTTGGTATTGATGCCCATGATCTCCTGCGCATCGATCTGTTCGGAGATGCGCATATTACCCAGTTCGGAAGCGATCTTGGAACCTACCACACCGCCCAGCACGATACATACCATGGTAGGCGCAAGTTCGATGATCATGGTATCCCGAACGATCTGCGCAATGGTGGATTTGGGAATGAGTCCGCTTACCAGCTGATAGGCCGTTTGCACGGTTGTTACCGCCCCGAGGAAGAGAGAAATGATCAGTACTATCCCGAACGACCCTACGCCGATCTCCACACATTGATGCATAAATTCTTTCCAGTACATCCGCATGTTCTCCGGACGGGAGAACATGCCTTTGAGCATCAGCAGGAATCTGCCGAAATGGTAAAAAAACTTAAACTCCATGATTCATCAAAGATACTGGAAAATCAATTCGGACCACCGTTAAACTTATTTATCGAAGACTGCTTACCAGCAACCGTTTCAGGCTGCGTTCGATGATCTCGCCCATCGTGCGGCATCGGGCAAATACCGGATCATGATAATGTTGTGCCAGCTCTTCGCCCAGCTGGCCGATCTTTTCGGGGAAGGATACACGATCCGTCATGATCACATCCCGGAGGTCTTTGATACGGTGACGCTGCACTTTCATACGCCGCGCAATGAGGGAACGTTCTTCCTGCTGGTATTGCTTCACCACTTCCGCGTTGAGATGTTTCATGGCAAGCTCCACGAACACACGGTTCTCTTTGAAGAACTGCGGCATATATAAGGTTTTCTTGCCTTCATAAAATTGCTGATCGAAGTCGATAGCCCGAATGCGGAACTGCACATCATCAAAGTCAGGCGTGATATCGAAAACAAAATTATAAGAGCGCATATCGCCCAGCAGGCGCACAAAGCAGCGTTCGTTGAACTTCACGAACTCCTTGGCAATACGTTTCGGATTGAATTCCGGCCGGTCCATATAATCCTTCGCAAACTGGTCTCCCGGCACACCCGCGATATGCTCTTCCACCAGCGTGTTCCCGTCTACCAGGAAGTTCATCCAGTAGGGTGACAGGATATGCTCCAGTTCCAGGCCATAGATGCGGGATGCATCCGCTATCTTGATGTAGTAGTAATCGTATACTTCGTTGTAGTTATTGACGATCTTGATGCGGAAAGGATGCGAGTTGCCAAAGGTACAGTAATCGATGCGCTCCACGTGGAGGTGTTCTTCTGCGGTCTGGTCGCCGCCGGCCTTGAGGATGGAGTAGATGCGTTTGAGTCCGGCATGGAGGGGGCCTACCATGCTTTGCGGGTAGAACACCGTTTCCCAGAGCGTGTCTTTCCCGAGCTTGTCATATACAGGAATGCCGTACTCGTAATACTTCAGCTCCTCGTAAGAGACCGGTAAAGGAACTTCCCGCTCATAGAGCTTCAGGTATTTCCTGAAAGCCGGATTGAGCGGGAAGAATATTTTCTTTCGGGAGATGGATTGCATCCTGAAATTTACAAATTATCCGTCAGTTGGTTTTGATCAGCCCTTTCTCCTGAAGTTTCTTTGTGACCCGCTCCCCGATCTCCCGGCCCAGTACCTGACCGGCCTGCATGCTTTCCTGCACGATCAGCGGTTGTTTTTCCACGAGCTTTTTACCGACAGGGCTTTTGTAGAAAGCGATCATATCTTTCATATCCTCTTCCGTAAAATACTTCGCGTAGATAGGAATGACCAAGTTCACCATTTCCTCTCCTTTGATCTCTTTCGCAAATTCATCCCAGACGGAGGTTTCTACATTCGGATAAATATCCTTAAACGCTTTCAGCATATTCTTCGCAAATGTTTCACCAAGATTCCCCGCGCCGGAAAGCTTCATCAATTCCCGAATGGTTTCCGGTTTGGCGTTTGCCTGACAAAAAGCGGTACAGGAAAAACCGCAGATCAGCATCGTTAGCAGTATTCTTTTCATAAATAAGGGATTTGCATTATTTCTTCTTCCCGTTCTTCTCTACATCCTTGCAGCATTTCGTTTGCGCATCCACTACAGCGATCAACACTACGTTCACGATCTGCCGCACGGTGGAACCAAGTTGCAGGATATGCACCGGTTTTTTCATGCCGAGCAAAATGGGACCGATGGAATCAAAGCCCGCCACTTCCTGCAGCAGGTTATACGCCACATTGCCCGCAGCAAGGTTGGGGAAGATGAGGGTGTTCACATCCCCTTCAATCAGTTCGGAAAAGGGGTAGTTATCTTTCAGTATTTCCTTGTTGAACGCCATCGCTGCCTGTATCTCGCCATCCACCACGAGGGCCGGGTCTTTCTTTTTCACGATCTCGCGGGCGGTGCTTACCAGCTGGGCTTCCGGGGTAGGACTGGAACCGAAGTTGGAATAAGACACCATGGCGATGCGCGGTGTGATATTGAACTGGCGTACTTCTTTGGCCACCAGCAATGTGATATCCGCCAGTTCTTCGGCCGTGGGGTTGAAGTTGACGGTAGTGTCTGCGAGGAAGAGGGGGCCGCGTTTAGTGTTGATGATATACATCCCCGCTACTCTCTTCACACCTTCTTCCATACCGATCACCTGCAGGGCAGGACGGATGGTATCAGGGTATTTGCGGGTGAGGCCGGAAATCAATGCGTCCGCTTCACCGGTTTCCACCATCATGCAACCGAAATAGTTGCGTTCGCGCATGATCTTCTTGGCTTCATACAGGTTAAAGCCTTTACGCTGGCGCTTTTTGAAGAACAGCTCTCCAAAATGATGGCGCTTCTCTGCCATCTCATCGCTTTTGGGATCGATGATAACCACGTCATCGATCTCGATACTGTTCTCCTCCATGAGATCGCGGATGCGTTTTTCGTTACCGAGCAGAATGGGTATGGCGATGTTCTCGTCATTCACCACCTGTGCGGCTTTCAGTATCTTGATATTGTCCGCTTCCGCAAACACTACGCGGCGCGGGTCTTTCCGGGCCTTGGAGCCGATCACGCGGAAGAGCTGGTTGTCAAGACCGAGACGATTATTGAGCACTTCACGGTAAGCGTCCCAGTCGGTGATCGGCGCATGCGCCACACCACTGTCCATCGCTGCTTTCGCTACGGCCGGGGCCACGGTGCTGAGCAGGCGGGGGTCCAGGGGTTTGGGAATGATATAATTAGGGCCGAACACGAGGTTGCGCTCGTTGTAGGCCATGTTCACAATATCAGGTACAGGAGATTTGGCCAGGTCCGCCAACGCGTGCACGGCGGCAAGTTTCATGGCTTCGTTAATCTGTGTGGCCCGTACATCCAGCGCTCCTCTGAAGATGTAAGGGAAGCCGAGTACGTTGTTCACCTGGTTGGGATAATCCGAGCGACCGGTAGCCATGATCACGTCTTTTCTGGCGTTGATGGCGGTTTCCCAGGGGATCTCGGGGTCAGGGTTAGCCATCGCGAATACGATGGGATGTTTGGCCATGCTTTTCACCATCTCCGCCGTCACCACATTACCGACAGACAGGCCCACGAACACATCCGCGCCTTTGAGGGCTTCTTCCAGCGTAGTGACCTTTGAGCTGGTGGCGAACTGCTGTTTCATTTCATCCAGGTCCGTCCGCTGTTTGTTCAGTACACCGTCTTTATCAAACAGGATGAAGTTCTCCGGTTTTGCGCCGAGCGAAGCATATAATCGTACACAAGCCATGGCAGCGGCTCCTGCGCCGTTCACCACGAACCTTACTTTCTCGATCTTCTTTTTTACCAGCTCCAGCGCATTCAGCAAAGCGGCACTGGAGATAATGGCGGTACCATGCTGATCGTCGTGCATAACGGGGATCTTCAGCTCCTTGCGCAGTCTTTCTTCGATCGCGAAGCATTCCGGACTTTTGACATCTTCCAGGTTGATACCGCCGAAAGTGGGCTCCATCGCTTTCACCACCCGCACAAATTCATCTACATCCTTTGTATTCAGTTCAATATCAAATACATCAATGTCAGCAAATATTTTGAACAACACGCCTTTCCCTTCCATCACGGGTTTTCCCGCTTCAGGGCCAATATCTCCCAGGCCCAGTACGGCGGTGCCGTTGCTGATCACGGCCACGAGGTTTCCTTTGGCGGTGTATTTGTAAACATTTTCCACATCGCGGGCTATTTCCTTGCAGGGTTCGGCTACGCCGGGAGAGTAGGCCAGGGACAGGTCCCACTGGGTTTTGGTGTCTTTTGTAGGTATTACTTCTATCTTACCGGGGCGTCCTTTTGCATGATAATCAAGCGCATCCTGTTTGTTCAATTTCTTTGCCATATAAGATTGTTATTGGGCGTGCAATATACGAAGTATCGAAGGAACCGGGTCTATTACGTTCGTGTAGGTTCGCAATAATTATTTACTTTTACGGTGTTAAACATGCACAAATATCATGATACAACGCATCCAGAGCCTGTTCTTGTTACTTGCCGCCATAGCCGGAGGCGCCATGGGGGAATTCAACCTTTGGAGCGCCAGGTTCACCAAAGGGAACGTGGCCGGTAACCAGTACTTCACTGCTACATCCAGTTACCTGATCTTCATCCTGCTGATGCTGAGCACCATACTGGCCCTCGTGACCATTTTCCTCTACAAGAAACGTCCCTTGCAGTTCCGGTTGACGGTGGTGAATATTCTGCTGGTGATCAGCATCCTGCTCCTGATCTATTTCAAGGTACAGGATACGGCGAACAAGCTGATCAACGAAGGCGCTTCCAACATGCAGGCCACTTTCCTCTTCCCGGCCTTCCTGCCCATTGTGATGCTGGTGTGCTTATTCCTCGCGGCAAGAGGGATCTACAAAGACCAAAAACTGATCAAGTCCCTGGACCGGTTACGATAATCGTTCTTTCCAGATATTGAAAAAGCCAGGCTTTCACCTGGCTTTTTGCTTTATAGGAACTTTCCGGTATAACTTTCTTTCACTTTCTTCAATCCTTCCGGAACACCGGCGTAAAGGAGACTCCCTCCCCCTTCGCCCCCTTCCGGCCCGAGGTCTATCAACCAGTCCGCAGACCGGATCACATCCAGGTTATGCTCGATCACAAGCACGGAATGCCCCTGATCGATCAGCGCGTTGAAGGAGTTCAACAGTTTTTTGATATCATGAAAATGCAGACCGGTGGTGGGTTCGTCGAAGATGAACAGGATGTGCCCCTGCGCTTTCCCCTTACCAAGGAAAGATGCGAGCTTCACACGCTGTGCCTCCCCGCCGCTGAGCGTGTCTGACGACTGCCCCAGCTTCACGTACCCCAATCCCACATCACTTAAAGGCTTGATCTTGCTCACCACATCTTTTTCATCCTTGAAAAATTCGATGGCCTCATCCACTCCCAGCTCAAGTATTTCGTAAATATTCTTCCCCTTGTAGGTCACCTCCAGCACTTCGTCCTTGAACCGTTTACCGCCGCAGCTTTCGCAGGTCAGATGTACGTCTGCGAGGAACTGCATTTCCACGATCACTTCGCCTTCTCCTTTGCAGGCATCACATCGGCCGCCATCTACGTTGAAAGAAAAATGTTTGGGCTGGAAACCGCGCATCTTGCTCAGCGGCTGTTTGGAGAAGAGATCGCGGATCTCGTCATAGGCCTTGATGTAAGTCACAGGATTGGAGCGGGAGGACTTACCGATCGGGTTCTGGTCCACCATTTCGATCTGTGTGATATGATCGAGGTCGCCTTTCATAGTGCGATGCTGGCCCACGCGATCCGTGTACTCGCCCTTGAGCTTCATCAGCGCAGGATAGAGTATCTGCTTCACCAGTGTAGTTTTCCCGGAGCCGGACACCCCGCTTACCACGGTGAGCACACCCAGCGGGAATTCCACATCGATGTTTTTGAGGTTATGCTGGCGGCAGCCTTCGAGCACGATGGAGCGCTTCCATTTGCGCAGATGCGCGGGCGGATCGATACGGAGGTGCCCGCTAAGGTATTTGCCGGTAAGGCTTTTCCCGTCTTTTAATATTTCAGGATAGGTGCCTGCGAATACCACTTCTCCACCGAGATGACTGGCCAGCGGTCCCATATCGATGATGTAATCCGCCTGTTCCATCAGTTGTTCATCGTGCTCCACCACCACAACCGTATTGCCGAGGTCCCGCAGCTCGTGCAGTACGCGGATCAGCCGATTGGTATCCCTTGCATGGAGCCCGATGCTTGGTTCATCGAGGATGTAGAGGGAATTGGTCAGGTTACTGCCCAATGTGCGCGTCAGCTGGATACGTTGACTTTCCCCGCCACTCAGCGTATTGGCCACGCGGTTCAGGGTAAGGTACCCCAACCCTACATCCAGTAATGTTTTCAGACGATGATGCACTTCTATCATGATCCGTTTGGCCACCTGTTGCTGGTATTCATCCAGCTTCAGATCGTCAAACCATATTTTCAGTTTCTCCACGGGCATCTCCACCAGCTCCGCAATGCTGACACCGCCGACCTTCACGTACAGGGCCTCTTTGCGGAGACGGGCACCGTTACAGGTAGTACAGGTTGTTCTTCCACGATAGCGGGCCTGCAACACCCGGTACTGCACTTTGTAGAGATTCTGCTCTACCATTTTGAAGAACTCGTTGAGGCCGTAAAAATGTTCATTGCCCGTCCATAGCAGCTTTATCTGCTCATCCGTAAGGTCGGAGATCGGTTTATGTACCGGGAAATTGAACTTACGGGCCGCCCGTACAAGCGCATCTTTGTACTCCCCCATTTTCTCTCCCCGCCAGGGCGCAATAGCGCCCTCGAACACACTCAGACGTTTGTCCGGTATCACCAGGTCCGCATCGATGCCGAGCACCTGTCCGAAACCTTCACAGGTGGGACAAGCACCGTATGGGTTGTTAAAGGAGAACAGGTTAGGCACCGGTTCTTCGAACTGCATCCCGTCCAGCTCAAACCGGTTAGAAAAATGGGCGGCTATTTTGCCGTCCACCTCCAGATGGCAATCCCCTTCGCTCTCGTAGAAGGCAGTCTGGATAGAATCCGCGATCCGGTGTTTGTCATCTTCCCCGAAATCCTTCACCACAATGCGATCTATTAATACATAAGCAGATGCTGCTACTTTGGGGGCTTTCTGTTCCAGCAGTTCCTCGATCCGCACCAGACCTCCATCGATGTACAGGCGGGAAAACCCTTTCTGCATCAGGATGTTCAGTTCCTCCAGCGGTTTACGGTTGGCATGCTGGCGGAAGGGGACAAGTATCTGCACCTTGCTGCCCTGTGGCAGGCGGGTGATATAATCCACCACATCGCTCACTTCGTGTTTTTTCACCAGCTGCCCGGAAATGGGGGAATAGGTGCGCCCCGCGCGGGCATAGAGCAGACGGAGATAGTCGTACAGCTCTGTCATGGAACCGACGGTGGATCGCGGTGTGCGGGTGATCACTTTCTGTTCGATGGCGATAGCGGGACAAATACCTTTGATATAATCCACGTCCGGCTTGTTCATCCGCATGAGGAACTGGCGGGCGTAGGCGCTGAGGCTTTCCGCATAGCGGCGCTGGCCTTCCTCGTACAGGGTATCCATCGTGAGACTGGATTTTCCGGAGCCACTGACCCCGGTCACCACCACTAATTTATTCCTTGGAATGGAAACGCTGACATCCTTGAGATTGTGTACCCTGGCACCTTTGATAAAAATGTGATCAGGAGAGCTAACAGGTTCACGTTCAACGGTTATTTCCTTTGTTTTGACTTTTGCGCACATAGGAACACAAATTTAAGGATTCAGGATCGTATCCCGTTGAAAATCCGGGAAGCCGCATCCTGCGTATATCGTTAACATCAAATTTAATTTTCGGGGTGTTGTTTTATTGAACTATTCCTTTATATTTGCAGCAACCGGATCTTATACCTAATACTCGGCCAAAATTCATAACAAATAAAAGCGCGCATTATAGCATAAACTTTACACTATCAAACAACCTACTGACTGTTGAGTCCGTACTATTAATTCACCGCTATTGGTAGATGTTTATGCAAGTAATGTACAAATTGAATGACGAACAATTAATCACCCTCTTCAAGAAGGGGCACGCTTCAGCCCTGGAAGAACTGGTATACCGGCACAAGGACAAACTTTTTACCTCTATCGTATTGCTCGTAAAAGACACTTTTCTGGCGGAAGATATCTTTCAGGATACTTTCATCAAGATTATTGATACGATCCGTGCAGAACGATATACGGAAAAAGGCAAATTCCTTCCCTGGGCCATGCGCATCGCACATAACCTGTGCGTGGACCATTTCAGAAAGATCAAGAGAACACCGCTGATAAAGACCAGTGACGACAAGGACATTTTCAATGTGCTCGGGTTCAGTGACAGTAGTGCGGAAGAAAAGATGATGACCCGGCAGAGCCACAACAGCGTTCGGAGGATGCTGGACCTCTTGCCGGAAGAGCAGCGGGAAGTGATCATCCTGCGTCATTACGCGGAATTGAGCTTCAAAGAGATAGCCGACCTCACACAAGTGAGCATCAATACTGCATTGGGCCGTATGAGATATGGCCTGATCAATCTCCGGAAGATGATGACGGAGAAGCAGATTTGTTTGTGAGTACCCTTTTTTTGCTTGCCATGAACGGGCGGTGGGATGTAATGTCTACCGCTCGTTTTTTATAGTCGCCTGTTTGCCGCTTTTCCCGATCAGTAACACACCGACGAGTACCAGCGCCGTCCCTGCCAGTTGCGGCAGGGTGATGGGCTCATCAAGAAAGAGGTATGCCTGCAGAATAGTGGCCACCGGTCCCACACTTGTGATGATGGCCGCATTTCCCGCACCGATCTTCCGGATCCCTTCACTGGTCAGAAAAGTAGGGATCACGGTAGATACAATGGCCATCTGGAAGCAAAGCCAGTAAGTATGCCCGGAAAAATGCCGGATAGTGGCTCCATGTTTGACGAAATACTGGAGAAAGATCGCCACAGCCGCTACTGTCAACGCATACGCGGTAAATTTCATGGACCCGATACGCGGAATGATCTCCCCACCGCCTACGATATAAAAAGCATACGTGACGGCGCAACCTAACACCAGCAGGCTGCCGGTCACCACACCGGGGTTCCACTGCTGCCGCACATCCCCTGTAAAAGCCGCCACCATTCCCAGGTAAGCGATCACCAGCGCGATCCATTGCACTTTCGTGATCTTTTTCCGGAAAGCTGCCGCTCCGATCAGGAGGGCAAAAGTAGGATACAGGAAAAGAATGAGACGCTCCAGACCTGCGGAAATATACGCCAGGCCCATAAAGTCGAAGAGGCTGCTCAGGTAGTACCCCAGCAGGCCCAATACCAGTATCCATCCCCACTGTTTGCGCGTCAGTTTTACATTGTCAGGCCGGCGGGATATCAGCCAGGCCGTCAACAGGTAGAAAGGAAGAGAAAACAACATCCGCAGTGCCAGCATAGAGATGGCATCGATGGATTCCGTACGGTATACGAGTTTTACATAGATCGCCTTGGCCGAGAACATAATGGCGCCGATGAGCGCCATGGAAAAGCCGAGAGCGTAATTGGATCTCTTCATTATGCTATTTTCTCAAACACGATCGCCGCGCCCTGTCCTACGCCCACACACATGGTAGCCAGTCCGAAACGCGCATTGTTACGGCGTTTCATCTCGTGCATCAGGGTGGTGGTGATGCGGGCGCCACTGCAGCCGAGCGGATGCCCGATGGCGATGGAGCCGCCGTTGAAATTGATTTTTTCCGGATCCAGCTGCAGATCCCGGATACAAGCCAGGGCCTGCACGGCAAAGGCTTCATTAAGCTCGATCACATCCAGGTCCGCCGCTTTGATTCCCGCCCTTTGCAAAGCCTTGGTGGTGGCCGGAACGGGACCGATGCCCATGATAGCAGGATCCACACCCGCCACAGCCATCGACCGTATCATGGCGATGGGTTGGAGGGAAAAGCGTTTCAGCGCGCTTTCAGAGACGATGAGCACTGCAGAGGCGCCGTCGTTGATACCGGCGGAATTGCCTGCGGTGACGGAGCCTCCTTTCATGAAGGCTGGTTTGAGGCCGGCAAGTTTTTCCAGGAAGGTATCCCGAGGTTGCTCGTCTTTAGAGAAGATCACCTGTTCTTCCTTGTTGGGCGTGATCTCTACGGGAATGATCTCGTCGTTCCAGCGCCCTGCGAGGTGAGCCTCTTTGTACTTCCGCTGACTATGGAAGGCGAAAAGGTCCTGGTCCTCCCGACTGATCTTCCATTCCCTCGCCACATTCTCGGCGGTTTCGCCCATAGAAAAGGGATAGTAAAGCTCTGCCAGCTGCTTGTTGGTAAAGCGCCAGCCGATCGTGGAATCGTATATCTCGGTATTACGGCTGAAAGCCCCCTCGGCCTTGGGCATCACCAAAGGTGCGCGGGTCATGCTTTCCACACCGCCGGCTATGTACACATCCCCTTCTCCGCACATCACCGCGCGGGCCGCGTCCATAATGGCCTGGAGACCGGAAGCACAAAGGCGGTTCACGGTATTCCCGGCCACGGAAACGGGGAGACCGGCCAGCAATACGGCCATGCGGGCTACATCGCGGTTGTCTTCTCCGGCCTGGTTGGTTGCGCCTGCGATGACGTCTTCTATGGCCGAGGGGTCCAGTCCCGGATTCCGCTGCAACAATGAACGCAACATCAGGGCCAGCAGGTCATCCGGGCGAACGGTCTTCAATGCGCCGCCATAGCGGCCTATCGGGCTGCGAACGGCATCTACGATATAAGCTGCTTGCATGTGATCTTGTTAAAGTTGCGAATTTATTGCAACTATTCGGGATTACCACATCGCTCACAATCCCAAATCCGAAATACTGATGTACCTTTGCCGGATGACGAGGAAGCAGAACATACGGCATCTCAGCCTGTCCCAGATACAGGAAGTGTTTGCCAATATGGGCGAAAAGCCCTTCAGGGCCAAACAGGTGTATGAATGGCTGTGGCTGAAACAAGCCCCGGATTTTGAATCGATGACCAACCTGAGCAAGCCCCTACGGGCTGCCCTGGAAGAAAACTTCTCCCTGCCCTCCATCCGCATAGATACCACCCAGCATAGCACAGACGGAACGATCAAAAGCCGTTTCCGCCTGCACGACGGCCATCAGGTGGAAGGTGTGCTGATCCCCACCGCCACGCGGCAGACGGCTTGCGTGTCTTCCCAGGTGGGCTGCAGCCTCAGCTGCAAGTTCTGTGCAACAGGATATATGGAACGGAAAAGAAACCTCGAATTCGATGAGATCTTTGACGAAGTAGCGCTCATTAACAAGCAGGCACTCGAACAATCCGGTAAAAAGCTGACCAATATTGTGTACATGGGTATGGGTGAACCACTGCTGAACTACAAAAATGTGCTGAAATCGATCGAGCGGATCACTTCCCCGGAAGGGCTGGCCATGAGCCCCAAGCGCATCACGGTATCCACCGCCGGCGTAGCCAAAATGATCCACCAGCTGGGAGACGACCAGGTCAAATTCAACCTCGCACTTTCCCTGCACGCTGCGAATGACAAAAAACGCAGCGAGATCATGCCGATCAATGAGACCAACAACCTGAAAGTACTGGTGGAAGCGCTGAATCATTTCTACAAAGCCACACAGAACGAGATATCCTTTGAATACATCCTCTTCAAAGATTTCAACGATTCCGCAAAGGATGCAGACGAGCTGATCAAAATCTACCGCCAGGTACCGGTGGACCTGGTGAACATTATCGAATACAATCCGATCGATAATGCCCGTTTCCAGAAACCGGATGAAAATACCACGGAAGCTTTCATGGAATATCTCGGAAAACATAGAGTGAATGCGCGTTTGCGCCGCAGCCGCGGGAAAGATATCGATGCTGCCTGCGGCCAGCTTGCCAATAAAGCATAAAATCATTACTGCAGGAATGCAGCAACTTTAAACCAATAACATGAAAAAAAGCAGACCCGCCAAAAAAGGGTTTACACCTTTCAAAGAAAATCAACAAAGCAAACCTTCCGGCAAACCCTCCTTTGACCGCCGCCCGAAACGCGATGGAGAAGAGGATCGTTTTAAAAAACGGTTTGACAGGGAAGATGGGGAGAAAAGAAGCTTCAGGAAAGAAGGCGATGATAAACCAGTAAGGAAATTCGATGGGGAGAAAAGAAGCTTCAGGAGAGCAGACGATGATAAACCAGTAAGAAAATTCGACGGGGAGAAAAGAAGCTTCAGGAGAGCAGACGAAGATAAACCAGTAAGAAAATTCGACGGGGAAAAGAAGCGCTTCGCAAAAGAAGACGAACATCGCCCGAAGAAAAAATTTGATAAACGAAACGACGAGGGGCGTCCGAAAAAGAGTGTCCGCAAAGCGGAAGTACATGGGGACAAACCCGCCAAACCCAAATCCACCCGCAAACGCATTGCTGTAGAACCGAAGGAGGAAGTAGCAGAAGGGAACGAAATGCCGCTGAACAAATTCATTTCACATTGTGGTATCTGCAGCCGCCGTAAAGCAGTGGACTATATCAAAGAAGGACAGGTGACCGTGAACGGAGAGAAGATACTCGCACCCGCATTCAAAGTGACCGGCAAGGACGCCGTGAAACTGAACGACAAACGCATCTACCTGCAGAAGAACCTCGTGTATGTGCTGCTGAACAAGCCCAAAGGCTACATCACCACAACAGATGACCCCGAAGGGCGCCAGACCGTTATGGAACTGATAGAAGACGCAGCGGAAGAAAGACTCTTCCCGGTAGGCCGCCTGGACCGCAATACCTCCGGCCTCCTGCTGCTCACCAATGATGGTGAACTGGCACAGAAACTGGCCCATCCTAAACACAATATCAAAAAGATCTACCACGTAGAACTGGATAAAGCCCTCACCAAAAACGACTTTGAACAGATCGTGGCCGGCCTCACCCTCGAAGACGGTCCCGCTTTCGTTGATGCGTTGGGGTATGTGGACAATAAAGACAAAAAACAGATCGGTATCGAGATCCACAGCGGCAAGAACCGCATCGTCCGCCGCATCTTCGAACACCTCGGCTACCAGGTGGAAAAGCTGGACCGTGTAATGTACGCCGGTCTTACCAAAAAGAACATCAATCGCGGTAAATGGCGCTTCCTTACAGACAAGGAAGTGATCCTGCTCAAACATTTCAAATAAAAGGATGCGCTTAGAACAACTCATTATATTCGAGAACGATGATCTCATCGCCCTCAACAAACCATCCGGCCTGCTCAGTATCCCGGACCGGCACGATGATACGCTCAAAGCCGCATCTACCCTGTTGAAACAACGCTATGGGCAGGTATTCACCGTACATCGCCTGGACCGGGACACGAGCGGTATCATTGTGTTCGCCAAACACGAAGCCGCCCACAAATACCTTTCCCGGCTTTTCGAATCCCGTAACGTGGAGAAATATTACCTCGGCCTCGTGAGCGGAGAACCCGTTCATCCCACCGGTTCCGTGAATGCACCGATCATGGAGCATCCCGTACAAAAGGGCAAAATGGTGACCAATGCAAAAGGCCGGCCATCCCTTACGGATTATGAAGTGCTGGAAGCTTTCGGATTGTACAGCCTGCTGAAACTCCGCATCCATACCGGTCGTACACACCAGATCCGGGTGCATATGAAACACCTGGGGCACCCGGTGGTAGTGGATGAGCTGTACGGCCGTAAAGACCCTGTGCTCTTGTCGTCTATCAAAAAGAAATTCAAACTGGGGAAATTCACGGAAGAAGAAAAGCCATTGCTGAACCGGCTCGGCCTGCATGCCTTTCAGCTGAAGTTCAGGGACGAAAAAGGGACGGAACTCTTACTGGAAGCCCCATTGCCCAAGGATATGCAAGCTCTGCTGCAACAGCTCCGCAAGCATAAACAACCATCCTGAAACAACCCCTGATCATTTTTTTTTCGTAGCTGCAAAGTGTTATTAAACCTTTGACGACTAAACCTGTCTGAATACAGGGAAAGGGTAGCTATCGTTATATTTTAGGAACTCGTCGGCAAGCCGGCTTTAATTTGATTGAATTAACGTAACTTTTCAAAGTAAACCGTTTTGTATCTATGAGAAAGCTCAGGATCGCCATTATCAGCATTGTAATCGCTGCTTCTTTACCTGCTTGCAAGAAAGACTCCAAAAATAATCCGGACCCCAATCCAACTCCCACTACAGGCACCCGCCTGGAGCTGAGCCTGGATTCTTTGTATCTCTATGCCAGGGAAACTTATCTCTGGTATGATGCCATTCCGGATATCACAACCTTTAATCCCCGCTCCTATGCCGGGACGGATGATTTTACCAGTCTTCAGGCCGAACTCTACAAGATCTCCCAATACAAGATCAATCCTACTACCAGCCAGCCTTATGAATATGTAGCCGGCGCCAGCCGCCCGAAATATTCGTTCGTGGAAAAAGGCAATGCCGCACGCGGGATCAAGGGTTCCGTGGACCTGGAAGGGCAGGGCAATGATTTTGGGCTGGGTTTGGTGATCGTGAATTCCAGCGCTGTATACGTGCGCCTGGTGGAAAAAGGCTCCACCTCTGATCAGGCCGGCATAACCCGGGGATGCAAGGTACTGACAGTGAACGGTGCCACCGCATCCACTGATGCCGCTACGCTGAACGCTGCACTGGCCGGCAGCACGCTCAACCTTACCCTGCGCAAGCCGGACGGAACCAATCTCACGGCCAACCTTAATAAAGGCACCTACACCAATGACCCCGTTTATACCTACAAGATATTCCCGGCCAACGGCATCAATATCACAGGATATGTGAACCTCGCCAGGTTCTCCCGCTTGTCAAACGCACAACCTACGCTGGATAAAGCTTTCACTGATTTCAAAAATGCCGGCGTCAACAACCTGGTGATCGACCTCCGTTATAACGGCGGCGGCTATGTGCAAACCGCACAATACCTCTGTAACCTCATCGGCCCGTCCACTCTGAGCGGGAAAGTGATGTACAAAGAACTCTTTAACAACCTGCTGCAAAACGGGAATGCTCCCATCCTGAAGTCCATTCCCTACCTCGATGCCAATAACCAGCAGGTTTACCAGAACGGAAGGGCGTTAACGTACGCTGACCTCGATTACACGGAGAAAGGCAATACCATTACATTCGAAAAGAAAGGATCGCTGGGGGACAATATCCGGAATGTGGTGTTCATCGTGAGCGGCAGCACGGCATCCGCCAGCGAGCTGACCATCAACGCGCTGAAACCTTATCTCAACGTAAAACTGGTAGCTGCCAGCACCGGCTCCGGGAATAACAACACTTATGGTAAACCCGTGGGCTTCTTCGGGATAGGGATCGACAAATTCACGGTATACATGAGCCAGTTCACCAGCGTGAACTCCAACGGAGAAGGGAATTATTTCGCCGGATTTCCGCCGGACATGGTTGGATACGATGATCCCACACGCGACTTCGGTGATCCGCTGGAAAACGCGCTCTCCAAAGCTCTTGCCTACATCAATACCGGCATCATCGGTCGTACTACAGACCGTGTAATGCTGGCCAATGGCCGCGTGCTGATGGACGCCACTACTATTTCAGAGAATGTAGGCGCGGAAGGATTTAACGGGATGATCGAAGAAAGAAGGAAGATCAAATAAAAGAGGCTGTTATCATCATTATATTGCGATGCGCCGCAAGCCACTATGGTTTGCGGCTTTTTTTACAGCCTAAACGGCAATAAAAAAACGGGGAAAAATCCCCGTTTCGTAAAATCAAAAACCAACCATTAAAAAAAACGATAAGGAGTGTCTTTCAACTCCTGTATTATTTTCTACTCCACAGTAGGCGGGAGTGCTCTTGCTTTTTCATTACCCGTTGAGATCAGATGACACTATCTGTAGCACGCCGCCTTATTTGTTCGGCTGAGGCGTGGTTCTGAGATAAGGTTTGATGATCTTGTGCCCTTTCGGGAATTTAGCCGGGATATCTTCTGTTTTTACAGCTGATGTTACGATCACATCCTCGCCATCTTTCCAGTCAGCCGGTGTGGCTACACTGTAATTGGCAGTCAGCTGCAGTGAATCGATCACGCGCAGTACTTCGTGAAAATTCCTGCCGGTAGAAGCCGGATAAGTGATCGTCAATTTTACTTTCTTGTCCGGTCCGATCACGAACAGGGAACGTACGGTGAAAGTTTCAGAAGCATTCGGATGGATCATCCCGTAAAGGTTAGCCACCGTTTTATCTTCATCGGCGATAATCGGAAATGTTACTTCGCAATGCTGGGTCTCATTGATGTCATTGATCCAGCTGGTATGCTTGTCCAGCGGATCCACGCTCAACGCCAGCACTTTCACGTTGCGTTTGGTAAACTCGTTGTTCAACAGTGCGGTTTTACCCAACTCTGTGGTACAAACGGGTGTAAAATCAGCAGGATGTGAAAACAATACGCCCCAGCTGTCGCCAAGGTAATTGTAGAAATCAATTTCTCCTGCAGTCGTCTTAGCTTTGAAATTGGGCGCTGTGTCCCCTAACCTTAAACTCATATATCACCTGTTTACGAAAACCAAAAATAACAATTTCCTACAAATTTTATAGACTTTAAGGATTTTTTTTCTGTTTTTTTTAGGGAAGATAAGCCCCCAAAGGGGAGCTTATCGTTTTTTAACAATTGTTTAATGTGGCGGGAGGAGAGGTTAACAAAAAGGGAATCGGGGCCGCTGCAGG
The DNA here is from genome assembly GCA_017849435.1 of Chitinophaga niabensis. Taxonomy (GTDB): domain Bacteria; phylum Bacteroidota; class Bacteroidia; order Chitinophagales; family Chitinophagaceae; genus Chitinophaga; species Chitinophaga niabensis_A. The sequence continues at coordinate 216,225 of JAFIGY010000009.1, read as the reverse complement.
ACAGGGGTCAGCGACCGGATGCCTGTTTCCAGGCGTAATAGGCAAGGGTATATTTCATGTCATCTTCCAGATCGGCCTGCTGGCGGGCAGAACGCTCGTCGAATTCCAGTTCCAGGTAACCCAGGTAGAGTTCATAGTTCGTATAGAGGGTGTGCATACACTGCCGGATGCGAAGCTGGTAAGCTTCCGCGGAGGTGCAGGGCGCCGCCTCGCGGATAAAATAACAACTGTCGCTGCCATAATCCGTCCATTCATTGCCTGGCTGCATTTGAGGACGGGCCAGTTCAAAACGGAGATTGTCGAATATCACGGGGGTGCCCAGTTGTGCCTCAAAATCAATCATTTCCGGAATATTCTCCATGGTTTCCAGCTTCTGCACAATGGCCATCTGTACTGCTTCGCTTTTATCCTCGATGGCACGGAGCATAGTATTCAACACATCGTAATTCGTCACAAAATCGCATTTGCGCCAGCCTTGTTCCGTTTCCAGGTAACCCCAGCAGGTCAGGTAATGAGAGTCATCCAGGATGATCTGTCCTATCTTGATGGCTGTTGCTTCCTGGAATGTTGTGCTATTTACTGAAATCCGTTTCATCTTTTAATAGTTTGATCTTTTACAGGCAGGATGGAACTTCGCAAGCTCCGTCTCATAGCATTCGTGTTAATGACGATACAAAGATCTCATGGGATTGCGCAGGGGATCTGCGTAGTAAAATTGTTTTATTTTTATTCCCGTAAAAAACGGTGACATGCCTAAGAATAAAGATGCCCTTTCCCGTTATCGCTGGATAGACGAACGTTTGCGCAACAAACGCCTTCCCAGGCCTGCCCTGGAAGACCTGGTGGAATTCGTGTCCGGCAAACTGGATAAATCCATTGGCGTGCGTACCATTCAGAAAGACCTGGAGGACATGCGCAACGATCCGGAGCTGAATTACTTTGCGCCGATCAAATATGACCGCAGTACGAGGGCTTACACGTATGAAGATGATGGCTATTCCATCAATAACAATCCTATTGACGAAGCGGACCTGCAGGGACTGGAGGTGGCAATCGGCATACTGGAACAGTTCCGGAGTGTGCCTGTTATACAACGATTTGAGGATACGATACTGAAGATCGCAGCCAGCCTGAAAATGAACCGGAAAGAGCTGGAAAACCAGGGACTGATCCGTTTCAGCCTTGGTAACCAGTATAAAGGCGCAGAAATGATCCCGGAGATTGTGGACGCTATCAAACAGCTCGAAGTGATCCGCATCGCCTACCAGAGTTTTGACCGCAACGAACCCAAGGAACATTGGGTGGAGCCTTATCATCTCCGGGAATACAACCACCGTTTCTATCTCATCGGGAAAAGCCAGAAAGTGAAAGGCGGCACAATGTTGACGTTTGCGCTGGACCGTATCGTACAACTATGGCCCACCAACCAGCATTTCGATGAAAAGAATTTTGACGACGCTTCCTATTTCCGGCATGCGATCGGTATCACCGTATCAGAAGAAGAACCGGAAGACATCGTATTATCCTATACACCGTTGCAGGGAAAATATGTAAAAACACAACCGCTGCACTCTTCCCAGGTGATCCTGAAAGACGATGAACAGGAATGCAGGATAGGATTACGTTTAGTGGTCAATCATGAATTGATCATGCTGCTGCTGGCTGCCGGAGGAAGAGTGAAAGTGATGCAGCCCGCGCATCTCGCGGCGCGGATCAAAAAGGAAGCAGAAGAAATGCTTCGCAGATATCCATAAAAAAAGCCGAAACTGTCCGTTTCGGCTTTTTTTAAATCCATGATACAGATTATTTTTTGGCAGGTTTCTCGAATACCTTTTCATCCACCGGTCCGTTATACTGCACTTTTTCAAAGCTCATCTTTATCCCCATCGGCTGCTGCTCTACCTGTGACGCATACACGAAACCATCGCTTGTTTTCTTGTAGTCGGTAAGGTTTTCAGTGATCTCTACTTCCTGGCCCTGAATAGTTTTAGGAGAAACCCTTTTTGCGATATAGTAAGTTTTCGCATCCAGGTAATAGCTGGAAACGGAAGCGTCCTTGCGTGTCAGTTTGATCTTGTAAAGCTCCTGTCCTTCGATCGTTTCCTTGCCAATGAGTTCCGCAGTGCTGCCTTTCGTTTTATAATCAAACAGTTCGCCTGCGAGGTCCACTTCCTGTGAGATGTCTTTTATATCATCGGGATTAGCGTCCACCGGCTCTGTCTGCTGTTGTACGGGAAGGAAATTCCAGCCACCGGTGGTAGTAGCCACCTGTATATTTTTGGTGCCCATCACTTCAAATTCTACGCGCATCCCTTTATTCTGAATAATAATGGATTTAAAAGGCAGTTCCATCCCCTGCAAATGCATCTTACCTTCCATCACCTGTGATTTTAAGCTCTTGAGTTTATCGGCTCCGCCTAACGCGCTGATATGCTTGCTCACGACCTCGTCCAGCGTCTGTGCTTTTACGCTCACTGCTGCACCCACCAGTGCGAGGGACAGGGCTAACATCCGTAATTGTTTCATAAAAAGATTTTTAAGATTTTGAGTTTAGTATACAAATGTATCTTTTTAATAATAATGGCAAAATCCTTTAGGGATTCTTTAACAGGGCTGATAAAGAATTAACCATTTTTTGCCGAGTTTTACACTTATGAACCGATTGAAGATCTCCGGGCACTTCGTGGACATTTCCCGCCGCATGACCTATCCCGCCGAACTGACCATAGAGAACGGCTGTATCAGCCAGGTAGCGCCGATCGAAGGAGATGTGCCTTCCCGCTATATCCTCCCGGGCTTCATAGACGCACACGTACACATCGAAAGCGCCATGCTGGTACCTTCGGAATTTGCGCGGCTGGCGGTGGTGCACGGTACGGTAGGCACCATCTCGGATCCGCACGAGATTGCGAACGTGCTGGGAGTAGAAGGCGTAACATACATGCTGGAGAACGGAAAACAGACGCCGTTCAAATGCTGTTTCGGAGCGCCTTCCTGCGTGCCGGCCACTATCTTTGAAACAGCCGGCGCCGCCATCGATGCGGAAGATGTAGCGGCATTGTTACAAAGACCGGATATTTATTACCTCTCGGAAATGATGAATTATCCGGGCGTACTGCAACAGGATACCGCTGTTATGGCCAAGATAGCCGCCGCCAAAGCGATCGGGAAACCGGTAGACGGCCATGCGCCCGGCCTCCGGGGTAAAGAAGCTGCAGCTTACATTGCTGCCGGCATCAGTACAGATCACGAATGCTTTACGCTGGAAGAAGCACTGGATAAGTTACAGCATGGCATGCACATCCTCATCCGCGAGGGCAGCGCTGCAAGAAACTTTGAAGCCCTCGCCCCGCTACTCCAATCTCACCCGCAACAGGTCATGTTCTGCAGTGACGACAAACACCCGGACAATCTCGTGGAAGGGCACATCAACCTGCTTGTAAAGCGCGCGCTGGCCAAGGGTTTCGACCTCTACAACATATTGCTGGCCGCATGCATCAACCCCGTCAAACATTACATGATGCCCGTCGGCTTACTGCAACCGGGCGATCCCGCCGATTTCATCATTGTAGATGACCTGGAGAACTTCAACGTACTGGAAACCTATATCAACGGCATCCGCGTGGCGGCTGTAGGCAAAACCCTCCTCCCGTCAACCCCCATCATCCCCGTCAATCACTTTCACTGCCGCCCCAAAACAACCGAAGATATCCGCATTCCCGCCAGTGGCACAACTGCTGCCGTGCAGGTGATCGAAGCACTGGAAGGGCAACTCATCACTAACAGCCTGCAAGCCACGATGATAGTGCAGAACGGCGCATTGCACAGCGATACGGTAAACGATATCCTGAAGGTAGTGGTGGTGAACCGGTATACAGAAGCGCCGGTGGCGAAGGGGTTCATTAGGAACTTCGGATTGAAATACGGCGCCATCGCCTCCACAGTGGCGCATGACAGCCATAACATCATTGCCGTTGGCGTAGAAGATGAAAATATCTGCGAAGCCATTAATCAGCTGATCCAATGCCAGGGCGGCATCTGCGTAACAAGTGATTCTGGCAGCGAAGTATTACCGCTGCCGGTGGCAGGATTGATGAGCGCGGAGGACGGATATCTCACAGCGCAACGCTACAGTACGCTGGACAAAGCGGCCAAAGCGCTGGGGAGCACGCTGGATGCGCCTTTCATGACCTTGTCGTTTATGGCGCTGCTGGTGATTCCGCATCTGAAGTTGAGTGACAAAGGTCTGTTCAATGGCGATACTTTTACTTTCACTCCTCTTATCGCCTAGCCTTCTCCCAACCATAAAGCCCCGTTCACACTGTCCCGCGTAGCGCCCGTTACGGAGCTCAGAACGTTCGGCTGCTGCCGCCAGCGTAATGCTCCGATCAGCGCCATCACGAGGGCTTCCTTGTATGCGGCCGTTTCCGCATCCGGCACTACAACGGTGATGTGGAGCGGAGCGAGGATCGTTTGGAGCTGCCGGATGAGGAATTTATTGAAAGCGCCGCCACCCGTGACCAGCAATTTACGTTCTTCATCACTATCCGCTGGAACGGCTTCCACCGCCAGTTTCACCTGCTGCACGATATGCTCTGTATAAGTGCGCAGCTTACCCTGCACAGACAGTTTGTATTGCCCGATCAATGGAATGATAACATCTGCACCGAAATCATTCGCGAGCGATTTGGGAAAACGTTGCTGATAATAAGGCTGATTGTTCAGCGCTTCCAGCAGTGCCGCATCTGTTACTCCACCTGCCGCCAGCGCGCCATCCTCATCGTAAGGTTTGCCCAGCGCTGCAGCCAGCGCGTCCAGTACACGGTTGGCAGGACAAACATCAAATGCCCTGTAGACATCCCCCGCTTTGGCGGAAAGATTGGCGATACCGCCCAGGTTTAACCAGTAAGTATATCCGGGGAACAATAATTTCTCACCGATCGGCACGATAGGCGCGCCTTGTCCACCCAAAGCCACATCCATCGCGCGGAGGTCACTGATCACGGGAAGACCGGTTACGGCGGCGATAGCGGCGCCATCTCCCAGTTGCGCCGTGGTACCGCGTTCGGGCATATGAAAAGTAGTATGGCCATGGGATGCGATGAAATGTACCCGGTGTTCCAGGTGGTGGCGCTGGATGAAATCCTTCACCCTGCGCCCCACATAATGTCCATAAGCAGTATGCAACAGGTGATAATCCCTGGCATTCAGTGTTACGGCATCCCGGAGGTTCTCTTTCCATTCGGTTTCATATGCTGTGCATTCGGCGGCATGAATGATATAGGTCCATTGCCCCCGCACCTCGCTGAGCTCCACAAAAGCAATATCCAATCCGTCCAGCGAACTGCCTGACATTAAACCGATAACGTTATAGACCATACCGAAAATTTTTGCAAAGATACAGGGATGGAAAAAATTTTTATGGAATACCTAGTAGCTGTTGCATCCTCCTCCCGGAACCAAACCCAGCACCATGAAAAAGCTCTTCCTCCTGGCCCTCAGTGCCCTGCTGACAGCAGCAGGGTTCGCCCAATCCTCTAAAACCACTACCGGACACGTATTGGATGCGCAAAGCGGCCATCCGTTGCCCGGTATTATCGTGACCGTTAAAAGTCCGCTGCAAAAGATGGTCACAGATATGGCGGGGAAATTCATGTTCAAAATGCCGGCTGACTCCTTTACCATAGAAGTTCAATGTATCGGCTACGAAACCCTTGCCCGGCGGTTCTCCCCGAAGGATGCTGCTTTCGAAATAAAAATGACACCGGTTAAGGCTGCACTGAATGAAGTGGTGGTAACGGGATACGCACCCCGGTTGAAGAAGTCCCTTACCGCGGCTTCTGTGGCCTATGAAGGCCGCGCTGCGATGCCGGCACCTATGCCCCGGGCGGACTATAATACAGACGAGTTCAATACCATCAACGAGAATGCCTTCCATCCCGCCCGCCAGCGACCGCTGAGCACCTTTTCCGCGGATGTGGACCGGGCTTCCTATTCCGTTGTGCGCAAGATGCTGAACAGCGGCTACCTTCCGCCGGCGGATGCTGTGCGGGTGGAAGAGCTGATCAATTATTTCGATTATGTTTACCCTGCACCGGTCAACAACGATCCGGTGGCCATTCATACCGACCTCGCCATCTGCCCGTGGAACACGCAGCATCAGCTGGTGCGCATCGGGATACAGGGGAAGAAAGTGCCTACAGACAAACTGCCTGCATCCAACCTTGTGTTCCTCATCGACGTGTCCGGCTCCATGAACCAGGAGAACAGGCTGCCGCTGGTGAAACAGGCTTTTAAGGCCCTGGTGCAGCAATTGCGGCCCCAGGACCGGGTGGCGATCGTGGTGTATGCGGGGGCGGCGGGACTGGTGCTGCCTTCCACTTCCGGGCGGGAAAAAATGAAGATCACGGAAGCGCTGGAACAGCTGTCCGCCGGCGGTTCCACAGCCGGAGGCGCCGGCATTCAACTGGCCTACCAGACAGCGTTGGAGCATTTCATCAAAGAAGGCAACAACCGCGTGATACTGGCTACAGACGGCGATTTCAATGTGGGAGTGCATAGTGACGGCGACCTCGCGAAACTGGTGGAAGCGCAGCGGGAGAAAGGCGTATTTCTTTCCGTACTGGGATTTGGTATGGGGAATTACAAAGACAATCACCTCGAAACCCTTGCTGACAAGGGAAACGGAAACTATGCCTATATTGACAACTTCGAAGAGGCCCGCCGGACCTTTGTTACAGAATTCGGCGGAACCCTCTTCACCATTGCAAAAGACGTAAAACTGCAGGTGGAGTTCAACCCGAAGATCGTACAGTCGTACCGGTTAATAGGCTATGAGAACAGGCTGCTGAATGATGCGGATTTCAATGACGACAGGAAAGATGCCGGGGACATGGGAGCCGGCCATACCGTAACGGCGTTGTACGAGATCGTGCCGGCAGGCGTTACATCTCCCGTCACAGGAACAACAGACCCCCTGAAATACCAGCCCAACACACCCACCCCGGAGCCCGGAACCTTTGATGGTGAAGTATTGACGGTAAAAATGCGCTACAAGGAACCAAATGGTAAAAAGAGCAGGCTGGTCGAAAAAGTACTGCGGTCCGGAGCCAGGAAAATAGAGGAATGCCCGGAAGATTTTCGTTTAGCCGCTTCCGTAGCAGAGTTTGGTATGCTGCTCCGTAACAGCGCTTTCAGCGGCCGGTCCTCCTGGGAAGACGCCATCCGTTTGGCAGCCTCTGCCAGAGGTGAGGATCCGGAAGGTTACCGGGCAGAATATCTGCAACTGCTGAAAAAGGCCAAAGTGATCCGGGAGGGGATTGCGAAGAAATAAGCTGTAACAGCCGTTCCTCCTTCATAATTCATCGTTCCTAATTGAAAAAGTACTATTTTGCCCCTCGCTAAATAGCCAGGGCTATGATTATCAATTTAAGTGAAACGAATTCGCTGGTAAGCGAGTGGATGAGCGAGATCAGGGATGCGGAGATCCAGACGGACAGGATGCGCTTCCGGCGGAACCTGGAAAGGTTTGGGGAAGTGGCCGCATATGAGATCAGCAAAACCCTTACTTACACCGAGCGGGAAGTGCAAACACCCCTCGGAACGGCTAATTGCGGGGTGATCCGCCACCAGCCGGTGTTGGGCACCATCCTTCGGGCAGGGCTGGCGCTGCATCAGGGGCTCGTTAACTATTTCGATAAAGCCGATCATGCCTACATTTCCGCGTACCGCAAACACAACCGGGACGGCTCCTTCGAGATCAGCCTGGAATATGTTTCCTGTCCGCCCCTGGACGAGAAGGTGCTGATCATTTCCGATCCCATGCTCGCCACCGGCGCTTCCCTCGTAAAAACCATCGATCATCTTATCGAATTCGGCAAACCCGCTCATATTCATATCGTTACTGCTATTGCCTGCACGATAGGGATCGAGTATGTGCAGCGGAACGCAGATGCCAATATCAGTATCTGGGCCGGGGATATCGATGACGAGCTGACGGCTAAAGGGTATATCGTACCCGGACTGGGGGATGCCGGCGACCTTGCTTTCGGGACCAAGATGCAGCAGTAACAAATCCGGTTGATGATCCGCTTTATTATCAGCATCCGTCCAATAATCCCTGGCCGGAAACGTTATTAGTACATCGACCGAATCTGACGCCGCCTGAACCTTGCTCCGACGCACATTTTAGATTCTTTATGACGACCGGTTTTCGTTATATAGATTTAATTTGAAATATGAATTGTATTTTGTACCTTCACATTATATAGTGTCCCTATATGCTTTAACCGATGACGTGATGAAAAAAGCTTTACTCCTATTAACCATAGTACTTTATGCCTTCAGTCCTGTTAAAGCGCAGGACCCGCACTTTACGCAATTCTTTGCGTCACCGCTCACATTGAATCCTGCATTTACGGGCTATTTCTCCGGCGACCTTCGTTTGGCCGGCAACTACCGTTCCCAATGGCGCAGCATCGCTTCTCCGTATATCACCGGCACTTTGTCCGCCGACTTCGGCATTCTGAAGAACAAGATCTCTTATACGGATACCTGGGGAGTAGGGATACTGGCTTTGTATGATAAAACAGGGGGCGGCGCCCTGAATTCCAACTATGTAGCGCTGAGCACTGCCTACCACAAGGGGCTTGACATGGAAGGGAACCATACGCTCGGCCTGGGTGTGCAGGCGGCATTTGTGAATAAGCGGGTGGATCAGAGCAAACTTATTTTTGAGCAGCAGATCGGGGACAACGGCTATGATCCCTCTTTGCCCAGCGGAGAGAACATCACCAACGTTTCCATCTCTTATATGGATTACAACGTAGGCCTGTTGTATAGCGGGCTGGTAGGCGAATCGTCCAATATCTACGCCGGTGTATCCTACTACCACTTCACGCAGCCCACGGAAACATTCATGAACAACGATAATAACCGGCTTAGCTATCGTTATACCGTTCACGGTGGTGGCTCTTTCCCGGTGAACGGCAGCAACCGCATCCACTTCAGTGCGCACTACATGCGGCAGAACCAGGCCACGGAAACCACTTTTGGTGCGGCTTACGGCTTCCTGCTGAACGACATGCCGGATGCTCCTACTACTTTTTATATCGGTTCCTGGTATCGTCTGAAAGACGCTATCAATCCATATGTAGGGATGGAGTTCGGCAGCTTCAAAGTGGGCCTGAGCTATGACCTGAACGTATCTACCCTGAAACCCGCATCCAATTACCGCGGGGGTATGGAAATTTCCGTGATTTACATCACCACGAAGAACGACAAGAGCAAGTACAAAACACTCTGTCCGAAATTCTAATATCCGGTTGCGGCGAGCCCTTTGCCCTTACTCACCCATTTATTCCCCCTGATTGAAAAGCGGTATGGCCAATAGGCGTGATCGCCTGCATAGGCTACTCCCACGCGCGTTCCCGCTACAATGTCCGACGGCTTCACAAGCGGAGCATCTTCGATCCATATTTTGTTGCCGAGGAGGCTTTCGCCGGTGAGTTGGGTTGTGATGCCGAGGGCTTTGGACAAACTCCCCGGCCCCGCGCTCAACGTAGTGTCCAGCCGCTTTTTCCCACACCGGGCCAACATATGGTCAATTCCTTCCACCGGTTCAAGACCCCGTACGAGCACCGCGTGCGGCACGTCTTTCGCATTGGTAACCACATTGAACAGATGATGGATGCCATAACAGAGATACACATAAGCAACCCCGCCGGAGGCATATATGATCTCCGTACGCGCCGTGCGGCGGTTATTCCAGGCATGTGATGCTTTGTCCGTACTCCCTTCATAGGCCTCCGTTTCCGTGATGCGCCCGGATGTGCGGATACCGTCTATCTCTGTTACCAGCAACTTGCCTAGTAACTGTTTCGCGACTTTCAGCACGTCTTTTTGTTCATAAAATGCAGGAAGTAGTTTAACCATGCTGCAAAATATTATTAATTTACGTTCGTTACATTCATTGTTCCTGGTTTACGCCCACTACCTTGCTTATTCTGTCATTCAAAAAAATAAAACCTTTGTTTTCATTAAGAGAAGTATTGGGTGCACTACAATCTTACGGCAAAGCACATCAGTTTATTTCACAGCACCGTCTGTGGAAGTGGATCATTATCCCGGGCATCATTTACTGCGTACTATTTGTGGTGGGTATTTACTTTGTCTGGGACTATTCCGGCGTGTTTATCGACTATGTGCTGAACCTTTTCGCGCTCAAAAAATGGATCGGAGAACTGGAGAACAGCTGGGTGAACTTCCTCTTTTTGCTGGTGGGATTCGCGGTGCGGATGGTGTTCCTGCTCATGTACTTTTCCTTTTTCAAATACCTTTTCCTGATCGTAGGCTCTCCTATCTTCACTTATTTGTCGGAGAAAACGGAAACGATCATACAAAACAAGGAATTCCCTTTCAGCTTTTCCCAGTTGCTGAAAGACGTGGCACGTGGCATCCGGCTGTCTTTCCGCAACCTGTTGTACCAAACCGTATTCATGCTTATCATCGCTATTCTGGCCTTCATCCCCGTATTGGGCTGGCTTACGCCGATGATCGCGCTCCTGGTGGAGTGTTATTATTTCGGTTTCTCGATGATGGATTATAGTTTTGAACGCAAACAGTGGAGCATGCAGCAAAGCATCGTGTACATCGGGCGGCACAAGGGTATGGCCATCGGGAACGGGATTGTGTTCTACCTGCTGATGTTCATCCCGATCCTGGGATGGATACTGGCTCCCTGCTATGCTGTGATTGCCGCTACCATTCACTTACAACAACAAAAGCTGCCAGATGCCCCAGCCCGGTAAAGTCTACCTGATCCCCACGGTACTCAGTGCGGACGCGTTGTTCTCATTGCCGCCCTATATCACGGATACCGTGCGGCAGCTCCGTATCTTTTACGTAGAGAACGAACGCACTGCCCGCCGGTTCCTGAAAGCGCTGGATAAAAGCATCGACATCGATTCGCTGCAGCTCCTGCCCATGAACGAACACCAGGCCCCGGACCTTTCCCTGGCACGGAAACTTTTGCTGGAAGGCCAATCCATCGGTGTGATCAGTGAAGCCGGTTGCCCCGCCATCGCCGATCCCGGCCAGCTGGTGGTGCAAACCGCGCATCGTATAAGCGCTACCGTTATACCGCTGGTGGGCCCTAACTCCATGCTGCTGGCCCTCATGGCATCCGGAATGAACGGGCAGAATTTCCAGTTTGTAGGATACCTTCCCGTAAAGCCCCCCGAACGCGCCAAAGCGATCAAAGAACTGGAAGCAGTCTCCGCCCGCAAAGCGCAAACGCAGCTTTTCATAGAAGCGCCTTACCGGAATAATCAATTATTGAAAGACATCCTCTCCCACTGCAAAGATCAAACCCTGCTCTGCGTGGCAGCAGACCTCACCGGCCCAGCGGAATACATCCGCACGCAAACGGTGGCTGCGTGGAAGAAGCAAACGGATCCCGACTTTCACAAGCGTCCCGCGATCTTCCTGCTATACGCGCAATGATCCGCCAAAAACGGACGGCCGCTGTCGCGAAAACGGACATCTTTTTAAAATAAAATTACACAAGCGATTGGCTGCCAACCGGTCCGGAATTGGCATATTTTTTAGCGCGGGTACTTATCCAAACCTCAACCGCCATGTTCCGCAATTATCTCCTGGTCGCGATTCGCAATCTTGTCAAGAACAAGCTGACTACTTTCATCAACATCGGCGGCCTCGCAGCCGGTATGGCCGTTGTGATGCTCAATGGCTTGTGGATATGGGATGAGCTATCCTTCAACAAATACCATCAGCATTATGACAGCATCGCACAAGTGATGTCCGGTGAAACCGAAAATGGCAGGTCGGGCATCAACACCAGCCAGTCGTATCCATTGGCCACCGCGCTAAAAGCCGGCTACCAGGATGATTTCAAGTACCTGGTCCTGGCAACGGGCATACAGGATCATATCCTTTCAACAGAGGAAAAGAATATCCCGGCAAAAGGCATGTACATGGAAGAAGCAGGAACGGAGATGTTCACATTGAAGATGATCCGCGGAACAATGACCGCCCTCCGGGATCCTTATTCCATCATACTCTCCTCTTCTACCGCCCGGGCGCTTTTCGGAGATGCAGATCCTACCGGTCAGTTGATCCGGATCAATAACAAAACGAATGTAAAAGTGACCGGTGTGTATGAAGATCTTCCACGCAATACCCGTTTTCATGAGGCAAATTTCTTCTCTCCCTGGGAACTGTGGGTCTCCGGCAACAAATGGGTGAAAGAACGTGCGATCAACGAATGGGGTAACCATTTTTTACGGATCTACGCGGAGATACAGCCTTACACCGATTTCGACAAAGTGAATGCGCATATAAGGGACGTGGAGCTTACAGCCGCGAAAGACTTTAAAGCGCGTACAGCGCTTCATCCACAGGTCTTTCTTCAGCCAATGAGCCGGTGGCATCTGTACAGCAACTTTCAAAAAGGCGTAGCAGATAACAGCCCGGTGCGCCAGGTATGGCTTGTGGGCGTGATCGGGGTGTTTGTGCTGTTGCTTGCCTGCATCAATTTCATGAACCTCAGCACAGCGCGGGCGGGAAACCGCGCGAAGGAAGTGGGCATCCGCAAGGCGGTGGGCTCCATGCGCGGACAACTGATGTACCAGTTCTTCGCAGAATCCCTCCTCATCGTATCTCTTGCCTTTGCACTGGCCACACTCCTCACTTTTGCCCTGCTCCCCTGGTTCAATGCCCTTGCCGGAAAAGCCATCGCGATGCCTTGGGGGAATCCTTACTTCTGGATCGCAGGCCTCTGTTTTATTTTTGTTACGGGAGTATTGGCAGGCAGCTATCCTGCACTTTTCCTGTCCTCATTTCAACCATTTAAAGCCCTGAAAGGGACCTTCAGTGCCGGACGACTAGCCATTGTTCCACGCAAAGCCCTGGTGGTTGCGCAATTCACCGTTTCCGTGATCCTGATCTGCAGCACCATCATCGTATACCGCCAGATACAGTTTGCAAAAGACCGGCCGGTTGGTTATACGCGGGAAGGATTGATCACGCTGCGCATGAAATCCCCGGATTTCTACGGCAAATACAACCTGCTGCGGGATGAATTCATAAAGACCAGCGTAGTGGCAGACATGTCGCAATCCATGGGCGCCATGACGGAGCTGGCTTCCGGCAACAACGGGATGGAGTGGGAAGGCATGAAGCCGGGGATGAACAAAAGCTTTGGCACCCTTGCTGTTACATTTGATCACGGAAACACTGTTGGATGGCGGGTGATAGCCGGACGTGATTTCTCCCGGAAATTCCCTACAGATTCATCGGGCGTAATAATCAATGAATCCGCCGCAAAATATATGGATATTCAAAATCCGGTAGGCAGAACGATCACCTGGAAATTCAGGGACGCGGATCCCGCCCGGTTCACCATTCTCGGCGTAGTGCGGGACATGGTGATGGAGTCGCCCTATGAACCCGTTGAACCCACCCTCTTTTTCATCAAAGCACCCAATGGAACTGTGGACAATATCAACATCAGGATCAAGCCAGGAGTAAGCGCCAGCCAAGCCTTACCAACGATTGAAGCCGCTTTCAAAAAACTGATCCCCACCGCTCCATTCGATTATAAATTTGTAGACCAGGAGTATGCGCTGAAATTTGCTGCGGAAGAACGAACAGGCAAGCTCGCAGGACTCTTCGCGATACTGGCTGTTCTTATTTCCTGCCTCGGGCTTTTTGGCCTCGCCTCTTTTATGGCAGAGCAACGCACAAAAGAGATCGGGATACGGAAAATACTGGGGGCCTCTGTTTTCAACCTGTGGCGATTGCTTTGTAAGGATTTTGTGCTGCTGGTGATCCTTGCATGCCTGATCGCCGTGCCAGTGTCTTACTACTTTCTTCAGCAATGGCTGTCGAACTTCACATACCGGGCAGACATGACCTGGTGGATCTTTGCAGCCGCAGCTACCGGAGCTTTGCTTATCACTATCCTGACAGTGAGCTTCCAAAGCATCAAAGTTGCATTGACGAACCCCGCCAAAAGTTTAAGAACAGAATAACACCCAGGTAGCTGCTATAATAAAAAAACCGGCCTGCATGGCAGACCGGCTCTTGTATCTTCATCTTTCTCAGAACGGCATCTTTTGTCCCGTATTGGGATCCGTTACGGAAATAACACTGTCTACGATAAACGTACTGTACCCCCTCCAGGGCAGCGCGCCGAGATATTCTTTATAATGCAGCTCCAGGGATTTGCCACTGGCGCTCATCAATTGCCTGGCTACCCTCTCATCGGTAACGGAAAACTGGAACTCGTTGGATTGCACGCCCCCCAGGTTCTGTGGTTTAAAACCACTCTGAATGAGTTTTCCCTCATAGGTTTTCCAGATATATCCTTTCTGCACAAAGAAATTCAATTCCCCGGCCTTGGTTCCGCGGCCGAAAACAAAGTAATAGCGGTACAGGAAGAAAATAAGCAGTATGGCTACGATAATGCCAACTACAAGTATTACAAATCGTTTCATAATGATGATTATAAGCCGTATTTATCAATCAGGTAGATCAATGCACTCATGCCCACCGCGCCCAGTTCCAGTTCACGTTTGTTCACATTCTCGAATACATCGGATGCTGCATGATGAATATCAAAATAACGCTGGGAGTCGGGAGAAAGTTCAGCCACAGGGGTGCCCAGCTGGCTGTGCAACGGCCCGATATCCGCGCCACCACCGGTTTCGCTGAAATCATATATTCCATAAGGCAGGAAGAGCGGCGCCCAGCTTTGTATCCTGCTGCGTTTGGCAGCATCCATATCCATCGTGAACCCTCGCGGTGTAAAGCCCCCGGCATCGCTTTCCAGCGCGAACAAATGTTTTTCGTTCTTTGCTTTCGCTTCTTCTGCATATTTAAGACCGCCCCGCAAACCGTTCTCTTCGTTCGCGAACAACACCACACGAATAGTGCGTTTCGGGCGGATGCCCAGTGCTTTGAATGTACGGATGACCTCTATGGACTGCACACAACCGGCGCCATCGTCATGCGCACCTTCCGCAAGATCCCAGGAATCCAGGTGGCCGCCTACGGTGATGTATTCGTTCGGAAATTCGCTGCCGCGCAGTTCGCCGATGATGTTATGCCCGATGGTGTCTTCCAGCATTTTGCAAGTGGTGCGGAGGAACACCTTCATCCCCGGATCATTTTTGATCCGCTGGCTCAAACGGTCCGCATCTTTCAACCCGATCGCTACTGCGGCTATCTTCGGAAAGGAGTCGTTATAGCGGGTGGACCCGGTATGCGGATGATTATCCGTGCTATGGCTCATGGAACGCAGGATCACCGCCAGCGCACCATATTTGGCAGCTCTGCTTGGACCGGCTCCGCGGAAACGTACAGCATCGCCATAAGAGCGGAAGGTTTTAACAAAAGTGGGGTTGAAAGGATAGTTATAGAACACGATCTTCCCTTTGATCTCTTCTTTCTTCAGCTCCAGTTCTTCGAAAGAACGGATCTCTATCACCGGTGCGGTGATCCCTTTCGGACCGGTACCTACGGAATTGCCCAGGGCGGCTACATTCAAAGGCGGTACAAAATCGCGGCGCATGCTGATGATGCGTGCCTGTTCCTTTTCTCCTCTTACCCAATGCGGCACTTTACATTCCTGCTCGTATACCTTGTCTGCCCCGGCGGCTTTCAAAGCCGTCATTCCCCAGGCTTCGGCTTTCACCATCTGAGAGGAACCGGACAAACGGGCGCCTACGGTTTTGGTGAGCGTATGCAGGTCGTCATAAGCTTTACCATTTGTTAATATTTCATCTGAAAGTCGGCGGATGGTCAGGGAATCATCCTGCTGCGCCCAGGATAGTTGCACGGTGCAGCAGGCAATCCACAGCAATAAAGGCTTTCTCATATCGCGATATAGATTTGGGGCTAAAGCTAACTAATTCACCTGTCAACCCCAAATGAAGATGGGATGACAGAGCTCATTCCGCCATAAATGTAAATTGGCTTACCTTAGCAGCTCATAAAACCCTCAAGGAATGCGCATTGGAATTGTATGCTACCCTACCTACGGTGGTAGCGGTGTGCTGGCTACAGAACTCGGAAAGGCACTGGCGGATAAAGGTCACATGGTTCATTTCATCACCTATCAGCAACCAGTGCGGTTAAACGCGTTCCACGCCAATATTTATTATCACGAGGTACAGGTTCCCACTTATCCGCTGTTCGATTTTCCGCCCTACGAAAGCGCTCTGAGCAGTACGATGGTGGATGTGATCCTGAACCAGAAACTGGACCTGCTGCATGTGCACTACGCCATCCCGCACGCGTCCACGGCCTATATGGCGCAACAGATCGTTGCCAAGCAGGGCCGGCATATCCCCTTCATCACCACCCTTCACGGAACGGACATCACGCTTGTGGGCAAGGATAAAACCTATGCTCCCGTCGTGACTTTCTCCATCAACGAATCCAGCGCCATCACGGCGGTTTCCAATAATCTCCGGGAAGAGACCTACAAGTCGTTCCCCATTGAAAAAGAGATCTCCGTGATCTACAACTTCGTGGATACCGCCCGCTTTGCGCGCCGCGACCTGCCGCATTTCCGCCAGGCCATTGCGCCGAACAACGAGAAAATATTACTACATGTTTCCAATTTCCGTAAGGTAAAGCGGGTGCCGGATGTGGTAAAAGTGTTCAAACAGGTGAGGGATGCGATGCCGGCAAAACTGCTGCTGGTGGGCGACGGACCGGACCGGCCGATGATCGAATGCATGTGCCGCGAGCTGGGGCTTTGCGATGATATCCGTTTTGTGGGCAAACAGGAACAGCTGGAAGATGTGATGTCTATCAGCGATCTGTTCATTCTGCCTTCGGAATATGAGAGCTTTGGTCTTGCCGCACTGGAAGCGATGGCCTCACAGGTGCCGGTACTGTCTTCCAACGCCGGTGGTCTCCCGGAGATCAACATAGACGGTGTGACGGGCTTTAGCAATGCGGTTGGGGATGTAGACCGGATGGCCGCACATGCCATCAGCATCCTCCGGGATGAAAAGCTGCTGGCACGCCTGCGCAAGGGGGCACTGGAGCAGGCCGCCCGTTTTCATATCGATAATATTATCCCGCAATACGAAGCTTTGTACGATAACGTACTGCAGATGGCAGCGGAAAAAGTATAAAAAAAGAGAGGCGTCGGCCTCTCTTTTTCTTTTATCGGTTCCTGATCCAAAGGTTCGCGTTCTGCAGGGTCTGTCCCTTATAAACCTGTAACTCCACCACACCGGCGCTTTCTTCTTCATTCGTTCTGGCCGTACCGATCACCTGGCCGGTTCTGACCTTGTCCCCGGACTTCACGCTCACGGATTGCAGCCCCACATAGTTCGTGAAATACTGTCCATGCCGGATCATCACTACATAACCGGCGCCTGGTACGGAGAACACTTTCCGTATCTCTCCATCGAACACGGCCTTTACGTTCCCGCCTTTGCGTGTTCCGAAAACGATACCGTCATTCTCTTCCGTGATCCGTTCCATATCCGCATTCTTCTGCACGCCGAAATAAGAGATGATCATACCGGATTCCACGGGCCAGGGGATCTTTCCCCGGTTGGCTTCAAAGTTCTCTGACAGTGCCACCGCTTCCGGCGATGCTTCCAGCACATTGATCACGCGGGAGTGTTTGGCCGGTTCCGTTCTTTCCGGTTTGGCGGGCTCCGGTTTTTCCACCGGGGGCGGTGTTGCGGCCGCCGTGGCATTATTGTGATTGTTCTTTGCTTCATTAGCAGCGGCGATGGCGCGTTTGCGCTCTTCTTCCCTGCGTTTGCGTTCTGCCTCGAGGGCTTTCTTCCGCGCAAGTTCTTCCGCTTCCGCCTTCCTGCGCGCATCTTCGATCTCCTTGCGGATCACGGCACGGATAGCGTCCTGTACTTTCTTCTGATCTTTTTTCTTCTGATTAATGTCCGCGAGCAGTTCATGCTCCCGTCCTTTCAGCTTGGTCACCACTTCATCCTTTTCCTTGCGATCCTTTTCCAGTGTGGCCCTTTCTTCCTGCTCCGACTCCAAAGCGTCGGAACGTTTGGTACGCTGATCTTCCAGGTTCTTTACTTTCAGCCTTAGCTGTTCCTGTGTTTCCAGGATATTATCCGCCTGACGGCGACGGAATTCACGGTATTGCTTGAGGTATTGATAACGCCGGATAGCTTCATTGAAGCTGTCTGCCGAGAACACGAAGTTCAACATCGCGTAAGAGCTGCGGTTCTTGTAGGCGGCTACGATAAGCTGTGCGTATTGTTCCTTGAGGGTATCGAGGTCTTTTTGCAGGGTTTTCACATCCCGCAGCGCAGTATTGATATCTCCATTGATGAAATTGATCTCTTCATTGATATTGCGGATCATGCGGCTGCGCACGTCTATCTTGTTACGGAGTGCACGTAACTGAGCCAGGCTTTCCTTACTGGATTTTTTCGTCTCCTTCAGCATGGCCTGGGCTTCATCCATCTCTCTTTGCAGTTCCTTTTTCCTACGCTCAAGTTCTTCCCGGGTGGGCTGATTCTGCGCATGCAGCAAAGCAGGCGTAAGTATGAGGGCCAGCAACAAAACAGGGATAAACTTCTTCAGTTGCACCATATTGCTATTTAATGATGATTATAACGTTAAATATACTACGAAATTGTTGACGGACAGCGGATCACTGTTTCGTATACCGGGATGGTATGGGGAAAGGATAACTTTCCTCCTCATTGAAGACCATCTTCCTGAAGTTCAGCGCTACTTTCACCACATTCTTTTCTTCTACATAGATCTTGCGCTGATAGGATATTTTGCGGCCATCCACCAAGCGGTGATCGCCGTAGGTGAGTTCCACCACACGGGAATTAGGCGCCGTACTATCCTTATCCGCGATCTTGCACTGCTGTACCACATAATCATCGGCAAAAATGTTGAAAAGGCTGATCAGTCCTTCCTGTTGGGATGCAAATGAGATCACGGATTGTGTGGTAACGATATTGGAGATGGAGTCAGACAAGAATACGGCATTCCCGAGGATGAGGTCCTGCAGGGTTTTCAGGTCCATCTTGAGCTTGAGCAGTTCCTGCCCTTCATTCACGTTCCGGAGAGTTACCGTACCTTCCAGCCGGTTCACGATCTTGATGCTGTCTTTCGTGATCAACACCCGTGCGCCTTCCACATTCAGCGGACCACCGATGCGGATCCAGATGATACTATCGTATTGCATGCGGATGTTCACGCCCAGGTTATTCATCTTTTTCCCCTTGTCATCTTCATAGTCCATTTTCAGCTCAGCAGAAAAGGTTTTGAAGGGGATACGGTTGGAATTTATTTTTTGCAGTATGCTTTTTGCCAGTTCCGCTTCTTTTTCCCTGCTCATGGAATCCCTGTTCCTGGCAGTGGTGTCCGAAGGGAACGTGGCACGGACTATCTTGGTAGAACGGCAGGAGAACAATGCCAGGCTTACCAAACATGCAACGATCTGTAGTATTGCTTTCTGCTTCATGTACTTGTAATGTTTTTGATTTCCGCCCTGCCTGCTTTAACGGTCGTGGCTTTTGATATAGCGCTTCTCCGCTATTTTCCGGGCCAGGCCGCGGGATGTGGCGCCTTTTGCTTTTGCCAATTGCCAGTACTGTACGGCTTTATCCTTTTCGTTGAGATTGAAGAGGATGTCTCCGTAATGCTCCAGCACATCGGGATCCTGCTGCGCCTCGGGGTGCTGCAGGGCTTTCTCCATCCAGTCCCTTGCCTGCTGGTACTTACCAAGCCGGAAGAGGATCCAGGCGTAAGTATCCATGTAGGTGGGGCTATCGGGCTTCAGCTCCAGGGAACGGCGGCTCATTTTTTCCGCTTTTTCCAGCTTTTCGCCTCGTATGGAAAGATAGTAACTGTAGTTGTTCATCACAATATGATCTCCCGGCCGGAGGCTGAGGGCCATATCATAACTGCTGTCGCTCCGGCTGTGCAGTCCACTGGCGTGGTAGGTATCTCCGAGGAGGGCATACACATCCGCCATGAATCTTTTTTCCGCGCCGATGGAAAGTGCGGTGTTGAGCGACTGGATGGCAGCATCATGCCGTTGTTTAAAATAATTAGCTAGGCCGTTGAAGTAGTATCCCATGAATTCCTTCGGGAACTGCTGGATAACGTGATCGCTTATACGAAGCAACGAATCCGGCTGATCCATACGGGAATAGATCCACATCATCTGATACCATACACTGAATCGGGTGGAATCAAGACGGATGGATTCCCTGTAATTGACCAGCGCACTATCCGGTTGATCAGCCTGGGAGAACATATCCGCCCTCAATGCGTACGCTTTGGCCTCATGCGGATGGGTTTCAACGATGAGCCGGGCCAGCATCAGCCCTTCCTCGCGTTTGGTGGTATCGGTTTCCAGCATGCGGAGATAAGGATATACGAACGATATCTTTTCGTCAATGCTATAGTCCGGGTTGCGGAAGGCCTGCATCATATGAGCGCGGTAGCGGGCTTCGTCACCGTTTTTCTTTTCCAGGTTCGCGATGGCGATCAGCGCACGGGGATGATAAGGGTCCTGTTTCAGGATCGTATCATACACGGCCTTTGCTTCCGTGATGCGGTTGGCAGATTCGTATGTTTCCGCCAGCATACCCCAGTAGCGCAGTTCTCCAGGCTCCTGGCGGATCAGCTTGCGGATCTCCGCGGCGGCGTGATCCACCATGTCTAATTTAAGGAAGATGCGTTGCCGCTGATAGATCAGTTCTTCAATCGGCCCCGTCCGGGTTTCGAGGGTATCAAATACGGCGAGCGCTTCCGCATAGTGCCGTCCCTTGGCGAGCGCAGTGCCTTTATTGAAAAGGAGGTCGTCGTCCTGCGGATACTTCCGGCACAATCCGTCATACACCGCCGCCGCACTGTCAAACATCTCGTTCACGGCAAAGGCGTCTGCGAGCGACATCTGGAACCATTTATTAGAAGTGTCCATCGCCGCTGCCCTCCGGGCGAAACCCAGGGCATAAGCGGGATTACGGACTTCCAGGAACAGCCGTCCAAGCTCGTAGTAAGCGGTGGGATTATTTCTGTTGAGGCGAATGTAATCAGAGTATTGCGTGATAGCCGTTTTGTAATCCCCGAGAATCTTGGATCGCTGGGCGGCGAAGAAAAAGCTGTCTGCCCGCTGTTCCAGCACCTGTTGCTGCACGGGGCCGGGCACGGAAGCTGTTTTCTTTGTGCTCCCGCAGGCTGCGGCTAACAGGCCGGCTGCAACAGTTATAACGGTTACGACTAAACGCATTTTCAGGATTTTCCCGTATGCCCGAAACCACCGCTTCCTCTTTCCGTGTCCGTCAGCTCCACCACTTCTTCCAGTGTCACCTGCACAAAGGGTGCTACCACCATTTGCGCGATACGTTCTCCATGCTGTATGGTTTGCGGTTCGGTAGAAAGGTTGATCATGATGATCTTGATCTCTCCCCGGTAATCCGCATCTATCGTGCCAGGCGTATTCAGCAGGGTAAGTCCCTGTTTGATCGCCAGCCCGCTACGGGGGCGGATCTGGGCCTCAAAGCCTGCCGGGAGTTCCATAAAAAGTCCGGTAGGAACGAGAGTACGTTCCATGGGCTGCAGGGTGACAGCGGTCTCCAGGTTGGCGCGCAGGTCCATACCGGCGGCAAGGTCTGTTGCATACGTCGGTAACGGATTTTCCGAACGGTTAATGATCTTAACTTTAATTTCAGCCATTGAACAAAGGTAAACAGTTATAAATAAACGGTTACTGCTTTTCCAGCAATACGGTGGCATACGCCACCACTCCTTCCTCGCGACCTACGAACCCCAATTTTTCCGTGGTGGTGGCCTTGATGGAAACTTCTTCCGTAGTAACACCCAGCAATCGCGCGATCACTTCCTGCATCTGCGGAACATAGGGCTTGATCTTGGGCGCCTGCAGGCAGAGCGTGGCGTCCACATTCACGACGGAATATCCTTTTTCCGCGATCAGTTCACGGCTGCGGTTCAACAGCAGTTTGCTGTCGATGTTCTTATAAGCCGCATCTGTATCCGGAAAATGCGTGCCAATGTCTCCCAAAGCGGCGGCCCCGAGCATGGCATCGCAGATAGCATGTAACAGCACATCTGCGTCACTGTGCCCCAACGCCCCCTTGTAGTGTGGCACGAGAACTCCGCCCAGCCAGAAATCCCTTTCCGGCACCAACTGATGAAAATCCACTCCTAATCCAATCCTTAATCTGGTCATGATATAAATAAGATATTGTTGCGATGGTGCGTAAAATAACAAATCCTCCGTTTGTATGGAGGATTTATTGATGATTATGGCAAAGATACTATTCTATTTATCATCCCGCGACAGGTCGAACGTCAGCGTGAAGCGCAGGGTGTTCGACAGCGGATTCCTTTGTATCCCGGTGCCGGAAGGTACCAGGTAGGAGAAGTTCAGCCCGAAGATGTCGTACTTCACGCCTATGCCCGCTGTAAAATACTTGCGGTTGCCCTTGGTCTTGTGCTCGTTGAAATAACCGGCACGTACGGCAAACTGGTTATTATACCAGTATTCCGCACCAACGGAGTACATCAGCTCATGCAGCTCTTCCTTGAAACCGCCCGGTGCGTCGCCGAAGGAAGAGAAGATCCCTTCCAGTACGCTTTTATCAGGATAAGTACTGTCTGATTTGGGAGTAGGCACGAGGAGTTTGTTGATATCCAGCGCCAGGGTCAGCTTGTTGTATTCGTCAAGACCAAAAGTATAGGCGGTACCGATACCCAGGTTCATCGGCAGAAAATCCTTCTGCGCAGACTGGGTGTAGGATATTTTGGTACCGATATTGGTAAAAGCGAAGCCGAAACTCCAGTTGTTGACCGTACCGTTATCCTTTTCAAAATCTTTGGTGTAAAAGCCGGTGAAGTCCGCTGCTACCGCCCGTCCGGGACGAATCGGCTGATTTTCCGGGGTAAGGCCCGAAGCGAGGCTGGAGTGAATATAACGCAAAGCCACCCCCAGGGACCAATGGTCACTCAGCTTGCGGGCGTAACCGGCGTCTATCGCAAATTCACGGGGACGGAAATTCCCCTGCAGCGTACCGTTGATATCTGTGAACTGGATATCTCCCAATGAAAAATAACGAAGAGAACCTCCAATGGCTTCATTCTCGTTCAGATGTGTATACCCGGCCAGCTGCGCAAGGAAAACATCGTTCACCAGTTCTTTCAGCCAGGGTGTATAAGTAACCGCTACCGCGGATTTCTTTTGAGCAAACGGAAGTTTGGAAATGTTCCAGTAAACAGAGTTGGCATCCGGCGACAAAGCAACACCCGCATCACCCATTGCACCGCTTCTCGCATCCGGAGAGATGCGCAAAAAAGGAACAGCAGTGTTAACTGCATTCATCCTCCCATCCAATTGCGGGGTACCTATCTGCGCAAAAACGGTCTGACATAGGAACAGGGAAGAAATGCAAGCCACAGCTGTCGTTATCCTTGAAAACATGCAATTTTTTGTTTAGTTAGCTTAAATGTAAAAATAATGTTTAATTTATAAAATACACTCCAAGAAACCCGGAACACATGGCATAATTATTTCAAATTTTCATATTTAATAATACGTAATTTATAATAATATTAGCTTGCCTCCAAGTATCTTTTCTTTGCCCTCTCTTGCCTTTACTGCGATTTGATAAAAGTAGATGCCAGGGGTCAGTCTTGTTCCCGAGTCGGCTGTTCCGTCCCACGGAATGCCATCTAAACGGCCTGTTCCTGCATTTATTGTGCTCCTTATCGTACGTACATACTGCCCTGTGGCTGCAAAGATACGTATAACCACATCAAGATCAGTGCCTTGCTGATTGTGGGAAAATACAAAACGCGTCTGATAGCGGAAAGGATTCGGGTAATTGTACACTTTCTCCACGACTGGCGTGGCTTTGGGGACAACCGTAAACGTAATGTTAACGGTGGAAGAATTATTATAGGTATCCCAGGCGCGGATGATAAAAGTATGTTTTCCCGGTGGTAAGCCGGCCAGCGGGAAACGCACCCTGCCTTCCCGGAAATCGCCGGGTGTTGTTTCATAATAGTCATTCATGACATAAAAGCGGGAACTGTCGCTCATCACGGCAATGATATCATGACCGATGCCATTACCGGTGGCATTGATCCCGTTCTCATCCCGAAGATACACGAGCAGCATGGGATTTTCGTTGGTGATACCACCATCTGTGAACCGCTCATCGTTCATCCAGGCTTTGATCAGCGGGCCGGTCTTATCTTCAGGTATGCGATCCGCAGTACCGCTTACGGCTACCTGGCTGTAGGATCCGCCACCATCTTCGGTTTCGTTTTGCACATAATAACTGAGCTTTCCTTTTCCCGCGGTAGTGGCGATGTCTTTAGGTACTACAAACGTATAACGGAAGCGGCCATTCTGAACGGTTTGGCTGCCTTTGAAGAGCAGCCGGTCCTGCTGGAAGAAAGACACGATCCTGCTCGTGGGATCGTTGCCCCGGGTGCTCCGCGCCACCGGTTTGTCAAAAACACGAATCTGTACCTGACCGTTGTAGCCGGCTCTGACCGTTCCTGCCGCGTCCCGTACACTGCCGGCGATCGTATAACGACCGAGGGCTTTCAGCGTATCCATGTCGCTGACGGGCTGGCCGTTGATGGAATCCGTGTATACGTGCCATTTCGGATAGGCCAGCGGCAATGCAGGATCACCAAGCAGCTGGAACTTCCGGTTATTGATCACATCCCCGAAGTTTGCGTAGGTATCATTCTTTGCCTGCATGGCGCCCTCACCGAGCGTAGGCATTTTTCCTCCTGCGCCGGGGCGGAATGCAAGGCGGAAATAATTGGAATTGAGCACGAGGTTGGAAGCAGCGAATACCGCCCTCGTAGTGGTCATCAACGCAATCGCACCGCCTTTCTCCCGCAGGATGAGCTTTTCACCGAGTGAAATGTAGGCAGGATTATCGAAAGGTGCGAAATCGCAAGTGGCGGTCACCATCAAAGGCAGGCGGGTGGCGTTATTCCAGGCATCCAGGGAAGCCTCCTCCAGCACCGCCTCCTCTGCCAGCCGCGAGGAACTACCATGCCCGGTATAGTTCCATACCAGTGTGCCGGTGTTCATGCGATTATTGATGGCTTCATTCACCGCGGGATAACGACTGCCACCGGAACCGGAAATCTGTGGATATGCGTCGAGGTAGAGCTTGCTGACATTATATTGCGGTTGCTCCTGAAGGATAATGCCGCTTACTTTCTCGGCATCATCCAGGTGAAGGTTATTATCTTCATCATCCGCAACGAAGGTCATTTCATTGCGCCAGGAACCAAAGGCGGCCGGAGTATTGTAATTCCGGATCTTGTCCACTACCGCGGCGGCCTCCGCGGCATTCTTCACGGGCAATCGTCCGATAGCCACGTCCAGCAAAGGATTGCTGTTGATATCATCCGTATCGTCCAGGAAACCGAAATAGTCGTCGGACATATACGTATTGATCCCGTGGAGGGAGATATTGCTTTGCCACGTAGGCACCAGATTGGTATTGTCTTTCAGACGGTTTTTGTAATCGTAGGAGGCGCGGCCGAAGAGCAGCAGATATTTCAGGCCATAACGATCGCGCTGCATTTTT
The DNA here is from genome assembly GCA_017849435.1 of Chitinophaga niabensis. GTDB lineage: Bacteria > Bacteroidota > Bacteroidia > Chitinophagales > Chitinophagaceae > Chitinophaga > Chitinophaga niabensis_A. The sequence continues at coordinate 190,597 of JAFIGY010000009.1, read as the reverse complement.
ACAAAGTCTCTGAGGGCCGAGGGGTCCGCATTCCCGGACGCAAACTCGTTATAAATATCCTGCATCAGCACCACTTTTGCCTGATCCCCATGAAATGCCGCCAGCTGCGCTGCTGCAGCCTGCATACCGTTGGCAGTAATGATCAGCATCTCCGCTTTACCCAGGCCATGCAGGTTCTGATTCGCCACCGGCCCGGTGAACGTGGGTTTGGGCAGATCATCCGCTGCAAACGCCACATATTCCCGCAGCACATTGCAATCCCGGGTAAAACGCAGGGTATTACCGGTCAGGGAAGTGCGTACACTCACGGGCTGCGCGGGGTCGGTCACATCCCATACCTGCGTTTGTGCGTTGGCGTTAGTAAGCAGGAACTCTCCTGTTTTTCCCACACCTGTGCTCCGCGCATCCCGGAACGGCAGGGCTCCGCGCGCGGGCATCGTGAGTGTGCTCCGGCCCTGTACTTCGAGGTAATCCAGCCATCCTTTTGCGGAAGCGTTTGCCTGCTGGAACTTCACTGTGATATTGGCTCCGCCGGAAGCCGGGAACCAGCCTTCGACCTGGCTTGCATAGATGTCAAAGATGTTGCCGTTCACCGGGGAAGGATAGAGGCTTTGGGCCAGGGTGTTATTCACCAGCACATCAAAGCGGGAACTGCCGGTACTTCTGGCAGCCGCGGCAAACCGGATATTCATTTCCGTTAGTCCTGCCGCCGGAACAGGAATATTGAAAGTTCGTTCCGGGCTGCCACCGGGATCGGTACTGAATTCCTCTCCGAACCAGCGTTTCCCTCCGGAAAGGATATTGAAAAGGTCTTTTTCGTAGAAAGTGTGGAAATCGTATGCCGTGATCTGCGTATTGGGAGCGGGCGTTGCATTGTCCTGCGCCATGCGGAGCCCACCGGGCGCAATATTCAGGAAATAACAAACGGAATCTGCATACAGGTTGAAAGTATGGCGATATCCTCCGGAGGTGTACTGCCAGGTATGGGGACCTTCGGAATAGAAGAGGATATAGTCATTGCCATTCAATATCCCGTCCCCGCCGTCCACTACCGTAATGGCGTTCTGGCGAAGATCGTCCTGCCGCAGCGTGGCGTTATCTTCCGGCAGCATCGCCCCGCCATTCCCAAAAAGCCGGATAGAACCGGAGGGCAGGCTGGCTGTGGAAATACCCATAGCATTCAGCAGGGGCAGATCGATCTTGTAAACCCCAGGAGCCGGCACGGAGATCTTGTACCAGGAACCGTCCGCCAAAACCGACCGGGGGGCGTAGGTCCTTTGGCCGGAAACCCTTGCCAGTCCGCAAAACAGGCAGATCAATCCACAAAGAACAGGGCGAAGGCGGCGCATACGGGCGGGCGGATTTTATATTTATTACAAACCTAATGTATCTCCCGGGAATTTCACAGGGATGCCCAAGCCCTTGTACCTAAATGAAATACCCCTATTAAACGCATCTGTTTATAGATTAATTATTTTTGCTATAAAATAAAAAAGATTACATTTGCGTTTACTATTTGATTACCTATAATTGTATCGATCAAAAGCTGTTTTCGCATGCGCAGATTAACCTCCTTATCCTTGATTGTAGGCACCGGCGTGTTATTATCCATGTCGGCCTGTAAGAACGGTGGGCTTTTTGGAAAGAAGAAACAAGCTTCGTCCGCCACAGGATGGGCTTATAACGACCCGAAAATGGGCGGTTTTTCCGTTGCCAAAAATAAAGACCAGTTCACCGGACCGGGTCTCGTATTTGTTCAGGGCGGTACCTTCGCCATGGGCGCTACCGAGCAGGATGTGATGATGGACTGGAATAACATTCCCCGCCGCATTACCGTATCTTCCTTCTATATAGACGAGAATGAAGTATCCAACGTGAACTACCGGGAATATCTCTACTGGCTGAACCGCGTATATGGCGAGTCTTTCCCGGACGTTTACCGTAACGCCCTGCCGGACACGCTGGTATGGCGTAGTGAACTGGCCTACAACGAACCGCTGGTGGAATATTACTTCCGTCACCCTGCCTATAACGACTACCCGGTGGTAGGTGTAAACTGGAAACAGGCAACGGATTATGCCAAATGGCGCTCCAACCGTGTGAACGAGAAATTACTGATGGATGCCGGGCTGTTATCCAAAGCGGATATCATGAACCAGGCAGACGACAATACTTTCGATACTAAATCTTATCTGGCCGGCCTTTATGAAGGTACACCGGGCAAGATGTCCAAAGGCATGAAGAAACAGTTCCGCAATGCGGACGGTTCTCCCCGTGGCGTGCAATTTGAAGACGGTATCATGCTACCCAACTACCGCCTGCCTACAGAAGCGGAATGGGAATACGCAGCGCTCGGATACATTGGTCAGAATCCCAGCCCTTCCAAGAAAGAAGGCAAACGCGGTGAAGAGCTGATCATGAACAAGCAGGTTTACGCATGGGGTACCAATAACAGCGGCCTCCGCGATATCCGCCGCGGTAACTGGCAAGGTCAGTTCCTGGCGAACTTCAAACGCGGTTCCGGTGACAACATGGGTATGGCCGGCGGCCTGAACGACCGGGCTTCTATCCCCGCTCCCGTACGCTCTTACTTCCCGAATACTTTCGGTATCTATAACATGTCCGGTAACGTGAGCGAGTGGGTGCAGGATGTATACAGACCGTTGACCACCATTGACGGCGACGACTTCAACTACTTCCGCGGTAACAAATTCCAGACAGTTTACCAGAACGCTCAGAAAGAGTTTGAAAAAGACAGTCTGGGTGCGCTCAAAATGCGCAATGTAACGGATGAAGAATCCGCCAGCCGCCTCAACTATCAGAAAGGGGACGTGATTAACTACCTCGATGGTGACTCTCTCTCCCTGGTGGAATATGGCTACGGCGTTACTTCTCTCGTTAACGACAAAGCCCGCGTAGTAAAAGGCGGTAGCTGGAATGACCGTCCTTACTGGCTTTCACCCGGCACCCGTCGTTACATGCAGGAAAACATGGCTACTAACACCGTAGGTTTCCGTTGCGCGATGGACCGTGTAGGCAGCCCTGAAGGTAACAAGTTCAAAACCGGTCAGGTTTTCCGTAAACAGCGTCAGAAACGATAATCAACATCAACAGATAAAAAAAAGGCGTCATTTGAAGATGACGCCTTTTTTTATGCTCCTTCCCAGAGCGCCAGTATCTCTTCCGCGTGGGCCTTGTTCTTTGGCCGGTAAATGATATGTGCGATCTTTCCTTTTTCATCGATTAGGAAAGTGGTACGATGGGTACCGTCAAACGTACGCCCCATAAAGGTTTTCTCACCCCATACGCCGTAAGCTTCGAGCAGTTTGTGATCTTCATCCACCAGTATCGGGAAGGGGAGATTGAATTTATCGGAAAATTTTTTGTGGCTCTTCTCATTATCTTCACTCACCCCAATCACTATATATCCCTTCTTCAGCAACGCGCTGTAGTTATCCCGGAGATTGCAGGCCTGCGTGGTGCAGGTGGGTGTATCGTCATGCGGATAAAAATACAGGATCACCCGCTTACCTTTGAAATCCGCCAGTGACACGGTTTTACCCTGCTGATCCTTCGCTTTGAATGCCGGTGCTTTGTCTCCCTCTTTCAGGTGCATCATGTGCTTGCTATCTTTTAAACGTCAGTGTATAAGTCGATTCGTTATCCGCGATATCCGTTACTGTCAGCTTTAGCGTGTGATTGCCCGGAGGACAATGTTCGTCGAACGTATAAGTCAGCACATTGCTTCTCCGGGAGAACATCAGCCATTTGCCGTCCAGTTCCGCACGGTAGGATTTGATGCCGCTTGCATCACTCATCGCAAAAGCGATCCTGCCGAGTCTGGACAGGTTGGCGCCGGGTTTCAATGCTCCCAGCGGCGTGATCTTCGGCGCTACATTGTCAATAATGAGATGAAAATCCCCGAAGTCACGGAAAGTGCCCTTGTACCAGCCATCTTCAAGCGTGGTAGCGGAGAAGCTTTCTCCCTGGCCATTCCGTACCATTACCACTTTATCTTTCAAGCCTTCGGGAATGCTGCGCGATGGCCTGATGCGAAGGCTGAAGGGGAACTGGACCGGTACCAGCGGGGTGTGGAGGCGGTAGGTGTTCGAGTAGGCGGTGGGGTTAGGGGTTTCTTCGTACCGGAAGCATATCTTGTCGTACAGTGATCCCTCCTCCAGGAAGAACTCCACCTGGTTGTTCTCGAAAATATTCCGGGACTCGGCATACATGGTGTTGGCGCATGTTGGCGGAGCGGGATTGTTACCATCCTGCTGCAGCGTTATATCCACATTGGTACCGTTGCCGTAGGCGTCCGTTACGCGAATGGTAAGGGGATGCGGCTGTTTGTCAGACAGATCGATAATGCCGTTGCCGTTCACGTTATGATAAATTTCCAGTGCATTGCCGGGCAGGGCAAAAAGCAACTGTACGTAGGGGCCGCCGCTCTTTTTCATTTTGTAATCGATGTGTGCGTTCAGATAGCGCGTTTCATCGTATCCGATATTATCCAGTTGAAATCCGCAGTCGATCTTTCCCTGTTCCATCACCAATCCTTCATACACGCCGTTAGGGTTCATGGAATTGCTTTGGCGATCCAGCGCACTCACCCCCAGGCCCACTTTATCCGTCGTCACTTTCACGACCGGGCGCGTTGCTACAAAACCACCGTCCTTGCTCCGTTTCACCGGCACCACGATGGGGCTTTGCTCATACAGGCTCCTGTTACGGTCGTAGATCACGATACGCTGTATTTCCGGGGCACGGGAATCCGGTATGTCAAAACCGAAGAGCATGGGGTTGAGGGGTTTCTCCGTGCGGGTATCCCTGATCTCGAAGTGCAGGTGCGGACCGGCGGAACCGCCTGTATTCCCGCTCCAGGCAATGAATTCCCCTTTCTTCACCGGAAAGAGCCCTTGCGGCAGAACAATATCGGAAGCCCAGCTCTCCTGCTCATACTGCTTACGCTTCACATACGCTTCCACCAAAGGATAAAACCGGTTCAGGTGCGCGTACACAGTCGTATAGCCGTTCGGGTGAGTAACGTACAATACGTTCCCGAAACCGGTATGCGATATCCCAACGCGACTCACATACCCTTCCGCCGCCGCATGCACCGGCAGGTTCTCCCGCTGCTCCGTTTTAAGGTCCAGCCCGGAATGAAAATGGTTCGGGCGAAGTTCACCGAAGTTTCCGGCCAGTACTATCGGGATGTTGAGCGGGTTCCTGAAATAGCCTTTCGGGTATTGTTTCTCGGGCAATTGCTGTGCCTGTGTCAGTTGTGGCAACAAAAGCAATAAAGCAAGCATTCTCCTGTTCATCCTGCAAATGTAATGGTTATACGTTTATGGGTGGCCGGGCGAAGAAACGGAATAAGTTAAAAAATCCTTTCGGGGCTGGGGGTTTAGCTTTTTTGAATTAATTTAGTCTCCGCAAAAAATACCATGTCTATCCTCATTTCGCAACTCTCTAAGCTGTATGGTCAGCAAAAAGCAGTGGACAGCATCTCTTTCGAGCTGCAGAAAGGCGAGATCGTCGGCTTTCTGGGGCCTAACGGAGCCGGCAAATCCACTACCATGAAGATCATTACCGGCTATCTTCCACCAAGTGCGGGGCAGGTGAGCGTTTGCGGATACGATGTGGTGAAACAGCCTATGGAAGTGCGAAAGCGTGTAGGGTATCTGCCGGAAGCGAATCCGCTGTACCCGGACATGTACGTGCGGGAGTTTCTGGAGTTTATGGCAGGCATGCACAACCTCGGAAAGCCCTCACAGCAAAGGATCCGCGAAATGATCAGCCTCACCGGCCTTACACCGGAGCAGCACAAAAAGATCGGCGCCCTGTCCAAAGGCTACAAACAAAGGGTGGGCCTGGCACAGGCCCTGCTTCACAACCCGGAAGTGCTCATCCTCGATGAACCTACCTCCGGCCTCGATCCCAACCAGCTGGCGGAGATACGCGGACTGATCAGGGAACTGGGGAAAGACAAGACCGTGATGCTTTCCACCCATATCATGCAGGAAGTGGAGGCCATGTGCAGCCGCGTGATCATTATCCACAAGGGCGCTATCATTGCAGACGACAGCATCAGCGCCCTGCAAAAGGGAGCCGGGGCCTACATCCAGGTCACTTTCGGAGAAGCCGCCACCGTGGCGGAACTGGAGCAGCTACCCGGCGTAACACGCGCTGTGGCGGCTGAAGGGCACACCTGGCGATTGTATACGGCCGATGCGGAAACCGTACGCAAAAACCTCCTTCAATTTGCTTTGATAAATAACCGGAACATCCTTTCTTTGCACAGCAATTCGCAGTCACTGGAAGACGTGTTCAGGGAACTGACCTTTGCACACAACGATTAACAATAAAATTTTTACCCATGAGTATCATTTCAGAGATCCATGCCAGACAGATTTTAGACAGTCGCGGTAACCCTACCGTAGAGGTTGACGTAACCACAGAAGACGGCCACGTAGGCAGGGCCGCAGTGCCTTCCGGCGCATCTACCGGCAAACACGAAGCAGTAGAGCTGCGGGACGGTGACAAAGGCAAGTATCTCGGCAAAGGCGTGATCAAGGCAGTCACCAATGTGAATGAAGTGATCGCCGATGAACTGATCGGATGGGATATCAGCGACCAGGCGGGTGTGGACAAACTGCTCATCGACCTGGACGGTACTGAAAACAAAAACAAACTGGGCGCCAACGCCACACTGGCCGTGAGCATGGCCGTGGCCAAAGCGGCTGCCGAAGCCTTCGGTCTGCCCCTGTACCGCTACCTCGGCGGCGTAAATGCCACCACCCTGCCCCTGCCCCTCATGAACATCGTGAACGGCGGCGTGCATGCGGATAATAAGATCGACTTCCAGGAGTTCATGATCATCCCCGTAGGGGCTGACACCTTCTCTGACGGCCTCCGCTGGGGTGTGGAAATTTTCCATCATTTGAAGTCCGTATTGAAGAAAAAAGGCTACAGCACCAACGTAGGTGACGAAGGCGGTTTTGCTCCCGAGATCCAGAGCAACGAAGAAGCCATCGAAACTGTGCTTCAGGCTATCGAGGCGGCCGGTTACAAACCCGGTTCCCAGATCGCGATCGCCCTGGATGCGGCCAGCAGCGAGATGTATAACGAGAAAGACAACACGTACAAATTCTATAAAAGCTCCCAGAAGATCATCTCCAGCGATGAAATGGTGGCCTACTGGGCAGAATGGTGCAAAAAATACCCCATCGTGTCCATCGAAGACGGGATGGCGGAAGATGACTGGAACGGCTGGAAAAAGCTTACAGACGCCATCGGCGCCAATGTACAGCTCGTGGGTGACGACCTGTTTGTGACCAACGTAAAACGGCTGAAACAAGGCATCGATCAAAACATCGCCAACAGCATCCTCGTAAAAGTGAACCAGATCGGTACCATCACCGAAACCATCAATGCGGTGAGCATGGCCCAGAAAGCAGGTTATACCTCCATCATGAGCCACCGCTCCGGGGAAACGGAAGATACCACCATCGCTGACCTGGCGGTGGCCCTGAATTGCGGACAGATCAAAACCGGATCTGCCAGCCGCACAGACCGTATGGCGAAATACAACCAGTTATTGAGGATCGAAGAGCTGTTAGACAGCAGCGCTTTTTATCCGAAAAATTCTATTAAATTTGGTAAGAAATAATTTACCGTACCACCGCGTTTACTTTTAGTGGTCAATACAAATCATTCCGGGTGCTGGTCTTCCAGTACCCGGATATCTACCCCCCACCGGTTTTATATGGAAATGAAGAAGCGATTCAGGGTGCCTGCTTTCCTCCGCAACAAATACATCGTTTGCGGGGTATTCTTCTTTGTCTGGCTGCTTTTCCTGGACCGCCATAATATCCTCTCCCAATACCAGCTCTATACAGAAGTGAACCAGCTGGAAAGCCAGAAGGCCTTTTACCGCCAGGAAATAGACCGCGCCCGCCAGGACCAGTACGAACTGCTGTCCAGCCCCGAAAAGCTCGAAAAATTCGCCCGTGAGCAATACCGCATGAAAAAAGAAGAGGAAGACCTCTTTATCGTGCCCGAATCCCGTCCCAAAGCCAATTAAAATATACCCCATTCCGCTTCAGGGCATTGTTAAAAAGTTGCATTTTCTAAAAAAATGGGGTAAATTGACAATACCAGCCCGCCATTCGCCGTTATCTATGTGTTAATCTTGGACAGTAATCTTGAACAGACGATTCAGACCTTAACGTATGAGCATTCCATATTTAATTCCATTTAAACTAACAGTCGCATGAGCAATTCTACACTCCCTGTTTCTACTCCTACCAACTATGCCGTAACCGAACCGGAAGGAAAAACCACGCATATGCCGGAAAACAAGGAATTAGCGTTGGAAGAAGAACGTTTGCATTTGCAAACACTGCAGGCGTTAAACACGGTGCAATATGCGCCGCGCACGAGTACGCTTATAGCTATTTTTGACTACGCTAACAACACGGAAGAAGAAGAGTAGGTTTTAGTATTTTTACAGGCATGACGAAGAAAGAACGATTCCAATACGTGATCGACTATTTCGAGCAACATGCCCCCAATGCCGAAACCGAGCTGATCTACGACAATCCTTACCAGTTGCTGGTAGCCGTTATTTTGTCCGCCCAATGCACGGATAAACGGGTCAACATGACCACCCCGGCCATTTTCGAGAAGTATCCTGACGTTCCTGCGCTCAGCAAAGCTACCTTCGATGAACTGTTCCCGCTGATCAGAAGCATCAGTTATCCCAACAATAAAACGAAACATCTCATCGGCATGGCCAATATGGTCATGGAGGATTTCCAGGGCGAGATCCCTGCTACCGTGCCGGAGCTGGTAAAGCTGCCCGGCGTGGGCCGCAAAACCGCCAATGTGATCACCAGTGTGGTACACCAGCAACCCAATATGGCCGTGGATACGCATGTTTTTCGTGTATCCGCGAGGTTAGGGCTCACAACCAATGCTAAAACGCCTTTGCAGACCGAACAGCAGCTCCTGAAATACATTCCCGTCGAAAAGGTACACATTGCCCATCACTGGCTCATCCTGCATGGGCGGTACGTTTGCCTTGCCCGGAGCCCCAAATGCGGGGAGTGCGGGTTGAGACCGGTTTGTAAATATTATGGTCAATTGATCAAAGGTTAAAGAAGGGATTGCAGCCTCGGGGGGTTTTCATTATCTTGAAAGATCAAAACCCTTTTCCACGTGAATCCTAACACCCGACTGCAATTGTCTTTCATGATGTTCCTCGAGTATTTCATCTGGGGAGCCTGGTATGTATCCGCCAACACGTACATGGTTACCAACCTGCATGCTACGGGATCGCAGGTAAGCTACGCCTATATGGCACTGGCCGTCGCCACCATGATCTCGCCCTTCTTTGTAGGTATGATCGCGGACCGGTATTTCTCAGCGCAAAAGATCATGGGCGTGCTGCATCTCGTAGGGGCGGCAACGTTATATCTTACTACCATCACTTCCAACACGTATGTATTCATCGGCGTCGTACTTTTTTATTCGCTCTTGTACATGCCTACCATCGCGCTTAGCAACAGCATTGCATTCCGGCATCTGAGCGATCCCGGCAGAACATTCCCGGCGATCAGGATGTTTGGAACGATCGGATGGATCGTGGCAGGATTGCTGATCGGTTATCTTTCCATCGAAAAAACAGCCTACACATTCGATATCGCTGCGGGCGCTTCCAGCATACTGGCATTCTTCAGCTTTTTCTCGCTGCCCGATACACCCCCACAGGCCAAAAGCGATGTATCCGCTTCGCAGGCGCTCGGCACGGAAGCGTTCGTGCTGTTCAGGGACCGGTCTTATCTCGTTTTCTTTATCTCTGCCGTGCTCATCTGCATCCCCCTAAGCTTTTACTATGGCTTCGCGAACCTCTTCCTGAATGAAGCCGGCATGAAAAATGCGGCAGGCAAGATGATACTGGGACAGCTTTCAGAGGCACTGTTCATCCTCGCCATTCCTTTGCTGCTGGGCCGGATAGGCGTAAAGAAGATGTTGTTACTGGGGATGACGGCATGGGTGGTACGCTATATCTTTTTTGCTTACGGCAACAGCGGGGATCACCTGTGGATGCTCTATGCGGGCATCATTCTGCATGGCGTATGTTATGATTTTTTCTTTGTAACAGGATACATGTATACGGAAAACAAAGCGGGAGAAAAGATCAAAAGCGCGGCCCAGGGGCTTTTTACCTTTGCGACTTACGGACTGGGCATGGTGATCGGTACATTGTTCTCCGGCAGAGTGGCGGATTTCTTCACGCTGAATGGAGTGCGGGAATGGCAACAGATATGGATGGTACCGGTATACATCGCCGTCGTTGTAATGCTTTACTTCGCGCTCGCTTTCCGTGACCGGCAAACAAATACAAACTTAAAATAAACGTTACCATGGCTAAAATTGCAATGCTGGGATCCGGTTTCATCGGGCGATTCTATGCAGATTCCTTACAGGGACAAAGAAGCCGGGACAAGATCGTGAGCATCTATTCCCGCCGCGAAGAAAGCGCTAAAAAATTTGCGCAGGATTATCACTGTTCACATTGGACCACCCATATGGAAGAAGCGATCAATCATCCGGAAGTGGATATGGTCTGCATCTCCCTTCCCAACAACCTCCACGAGGCCGCTGTAATGGCCTGTTGCAAGGCCGGTAAAGCCGTAATGTGCACCAAGCCGCTCGGCCGTAATGCCGAGGAGGCAAAGCGTATGCTGGAAGCCGTGGAAAAGGCAGGCATCTTCAATGGTTATTTGGAGGACCTGGTATACACACCTAAATTCCTGAAAGCCCTGCAAAGCGTGAAAAGCGGCGCTCTTGGCCGCATCCTGTGGGCCAAATCCCGCGAAACGCATCCTGGTCCGCATAGCGAATGGTTCTGGGACAAAGAACAGGCCGGCGGCGGCTGTATCCTCGATCTGGGATGCCATTGCGTAGAGATCGGCCGTAGCTTTATCGGCAAGGATATTAAACCAATCGAAGTGATGTGCTGGGCAGATACACAGGTGAAGCCCATTGATGCAGAAGACCATGCCATTGGTCTGGTCAAATACGAGAACGGCGCTATCGGGCAGTTCGAGGTCAGCTGGACCTTCCGCGGCGGCCTTGATCTCCGGGACGAGGTGATGGGTTCTGAAGGCACTATCTGGCTTAACAGTTTCCTGCGCACCGGGTTTGACATGTTCACCACCGGCAAAGGTGCTGATTACGTGGCAGAGAAGGCAGAAAGTAATACCGGCTGGCTATTCCCTGTTGGCGATGAGCTGAATGAGCTGGGCTATAATCATATGTTCGCCGATATGTTCAATGCCGTAGAGGCCGGCCGCGCGCCACAGGAAACCTTCTACGACGGCTATGTAGTGAACGCCATCCTGGATGCGGCTTACCGCTCCGCTGCTTCCAAACTCTGGGAGCCCGTGAAACTGGATATCTGGCGCGGGAAAGAAGGTGTGGGTAAAGAGAAGGCGCTGCATAGTTATAATGAGCAATTCTATCTCATCAAGGAGGAAATGACGCACTACGGCAGTACCAAACTGATCCTGAAGGACAAGAAAACAGGACAGATCATAGAGAAAGTTGTAGAACGATGATATGCAGAAGGGGCGCGGCAGACAGCGTCCCTTTTACTTTTCCGCAATCAGGCGGAAATACGCTTTACCCAGCTGATGATTCACCTCCACATCCGTTAACCGCCCTTTCTCGTAACGGTACATATTACGCTTGCCATCCGGCATGGAGAGCTCATAGCGCTTATCCTCCAGCTGTTTGATAGGCAGGAACTGGCCGAGGGTTTCCGAATATACTTCCCTGATGTCTTTAGGTTCCGAGAAATAGAGGTCTCCTACGCAATAGGATATCTGCGTTTGCTTCAGCGTGGCTTCTTCTCCTTTGCGTATCACTACATACCCCTTTTGCGCCCGCTCTGTAACTGTTTCTTTATTCTCGGCAGACTTGCCGCCCAAACGCACCGCGCGGGCCTTTTCCAGCACATTGTGCAGATATTCTGTTTTGATATCCGTATCCATGCGGGAAAACAGTTTCATCTGTACGCGGCTGCTGATAAAGATACGGCGGTGAGCCCCGCTGACTTCCTGCTTCACTTCCAGTGTACCCACAGGGCTGTTGGCATAACGGATCTCATAAACGTAATTCTGCGCTGCCGCCTTGTACGCGGTAAAGCAAGGGATGATGGCACATATCAGCAGGAGAAAAATTCTTCGGTTTCTGTACATGGCATTTTAGTCAGGTCAATGTATAGGCAGAGCAATATACGAAAATCATGCACTGCGCGTATCCATACCTAAACGTGCCGGTTACCGTATAAATTGCCGGGGCTAGAGTAATTCCCTGATCCTGGCTACGAGTTCCCCTTTGGTAATGGGTACTCCCATGATCTTGTTATATCCCTGTGCATTGATCAGGAATTGATCGCGGATGATTTTGATCAGTTGGCCATTGTTGATCTCGGGGATCAGCACATGGTCAAAGCTGTGGAGGATCTCGGCGAGGTTCTTCGGGAAAGGACGCAAATGCCGCAGGTGCGCGTGCGCAACCTGATGGCCTTCACCGAGCAGTTCCAGCACTGCGCTCTTGATAGCGCCATAGGTAGAGCCCCAGCCCAGTACCAGCACTTTTCCTTTTTCCGGTCCTACTTCTATCTTTTGCAGCGGAATATGCTCCGCGATCCTGTCAACTTTTTCCTGGCGGATCTTCACCATCAGCTGGTGATTCTCGGGGTCATAGCTCACATTACCGGTGATGTTCTGCTTTTCCAGCCCGCCGATGCGATGCTCCAGTCCCGGTGTGCCCGGTACCGCCCAGGGACGCACCAGGTTCTCATCCCGCTGATAGGGCAGGAACTGGTCTTCTCCTTCGTCCAGCCCCTCTTTGAATTTCACCGCTATCGGAGGTAGATCAGCGCTCTTCGGGAAACGCCAGGGCTCCGCGCCGTTGGCGATATAACCGTCGCTGAGGAAGATCACCGGGGTCATGTGCTGAATAGCGATCCGGAAAGCTTCATAAATGCCGTTAAAGCAATCCGAAGGCGTAGCTGCTGCTATCACCGGCATCGGACATTCCCCGTTACGGCCGTAATAAGCCTGCAGAAGATCTGATTGCTCGGTTTTGGTAGGGAGGCCGGTAGACGGGCCACCGCGTTGAATATCAATGATCAGTAATGGTATCTCCAGCATCACTGCCAGGCCCATCGCTTCGCCTTTCAGCGCCATACCCGGACCAGAGGTGGTGGTTACCCCCATGTGTCCCCCATAAGAAGCGCCAATAGCAGCTGTGATGCCCGCGATCTCGTCTTCCGCCTGGAAAGTCCGGATGCCGAAATTCTTATACCGGCTCAATTCATGGAGAATGTCAGAAGCCGGGGTGATGGGATAGGTACCCAGGAACACCGGCAGGTTGGCTTTCTGGGAAGCCGCGATGAGACCGTATGACAAAGCAGTATTCCCGGTGATGCTACGGTAGGTGCCGGGCTCCATGCGGGCCTTTTCCACTTTGAAGCGAGTGGTGAAGGCTTCCACCGTATCGGCGAAATTGTATCCTGCTTTGAGCACCTTCAGGTTGCTGTCCAGTATTTCCGGCTTCTTCCCGAATTTATCGGTGAGGAAGTTCACTGTGCTTTCCATGTCCCGGTCATACAGCCAGTACAGGAAGCCCAGTACGAACATGTTCTTGGCCCGGTCCTTTTCCTTCATCCCCATGTTGATATCTTTCAGGGCCTCCCGGGTCATTTTCGTCACGTCCATGGTATGGAGCTGGTAATCTGCCAGGGAACCGTCCTCCAGGGGATTCACCCCATCCGGGTAATTGGCAAGGCGGAGGTTCTTGGCATCAAAGCCGTCTGTATTGGCGATGATGATTCCTCCCTTTTTGAGTCCCTTCAGATTGGCCTTGAGAGCGGCGGCGTTCATGGCTACCAGCACGTCACAGGCATCGCCCGGGGTAAATATGCGGTTGGAAGAGAAATGGAGCTGGAAGCCGCTCACGCCGGGCAAAGTGCCCTGCGGGGCGCGGATCTCGGCGGGGAAATCCGGGAAAGTGCTCAGATCGTTGCCGATCAGCGCGGTATTATTGGAAAACTGGGTACCGGTCAATTGCATCCCGTCGCCACTATCGCCTGCAAATTTTATAACAACGTCTTCGAGTTGCTGGATGGATTTATTGGACATTTGGTGAATGCTTTATTATTAAAATATATAGGCCCGTAAAATTAGGGAATCGGCCGTTAACTTTTCCGGTTTGCCTGATCACAAAAGTACACAAAGTTAGTAGACTTTTACACAAAAATCGCGTAAACGCAGGCCACGAAAGAGATACATCGGCTGAAACCCTTACTGCTGTTATGTTTGGCAAAATATTTGTGACCTGATAGGACTGCGGGAAAATCATGTTACGGTTACTTTTCCGGAAACCGCTACAGACAAGGGTTTAAATATTATAACAGTAACGTATATACGAAAATGTGAAAACAACAATCGCTGCAAACCCTTATTGTTAAAGGTTTTATAAAGAAATGTTAAATGATTGATTGACATTGTTGTGGCATGGTAATTGTAATTTTTTTCTTCACAGACCTGATTCAAAAACATACACCTGAAAAAGTTTTATATCGAGCAAACACTACCTGAACCATTCTTTATTATTAAACCTTTTAAAATTGTATGCTATGAAAAGGACGAAACTGAGCCTGTTAGCAGTGGCAGCCCTGACGTTCGGCGCCTTTGCCTTCAAATCCTTCGAAGGCGGATCCATCACCGGCAAAGTCATTCCGCCTGACGGCGCAAGAGAAGCCTGGGCCATTACCGGTACAGACACATTAAAAACGGCCGTATCACAGGGTGCATTCGCCTTTACGAATGCCAAAGCCGGTACATACACGGTGGTGATCGATGCCAAGGAACCTTATAAGGCTGCGACCATCACAGATGTGAAGGTAGCAGACGGTAAATCCACCGATCTCGGCGAAATCAAATTAGCGCAATAGTTGGTTTTCATAGGGGTTAATCGAGCCGGTCTCCGATGCAAGTCGGAGGCTGGCTTTTTTTATGCAGGTTTCTGGGGGTACCCGCCCTTTTTGCCGTCATATGAGGGAAGTCACCATGGTGGCTGATCCCTTAAAAACAGATCACTATGAAACTGACGGTAAAACAAGAAGCCATGATCACTTACAGCGGGCTGGGCGCGGGTTTGCTGCTTTGCCTGCTGGCCATTTTTGGTATGATCCTCAGCGGATGCACCAAAGAGAATGTATCGGGTTCCGGTCGGGTTATCAGGGAAGAGCGCACGGTAGCCCGTTTTGAGGAGCTGACGGTGGAGGGACCCTTTGAAGTCCACATCCGGCAAGGCCCGGAAGCTCCCCTGACCGTAGAGGCGGAAGACAACGTGATGCACGTAGTGGAAACCTCCGTATCCGGCACCACCCTTTATCTGAACATCCGCAAACATGTGAATCTCCGGCATTTCAAGGTCATTCATGTATATGTGCAAAGTCCGCAGTTCCGCCGCATCATCTTTTCCGGTTCGGGCTCCATCACCGGTAAAGACACGATCCGTACCACGCAATTCAGCTACGAATGTAACGGCAGTGCGGATGCGCAGTTCAAGGTGGACGCCAACGAAGTGAAAATGAATATGAACGGCTCCGGAAGTGTGCTCGTGGAAGGTTTCAGCCGGGAGTATATTGCTAACATCAATGGAAGCGGGAATGTTTCGGGAGAAGGATTGAAAACCGGCAATGCACGCATCACCATTAACGGAAGCGGAGATCAGTCCATCTGGGTGACCGACCGCCTGGAGGTACGCATTGCCGGGAGTGGCAACGTGCGGTTCAGGGGATCACCTGCTACGTTGAACACCACTGTAGGAGGGTCCGGTCAAATCATCAAACTATAATAGGAACAATTTGTACATGAAAGCTGCCGCAACACTGTCACCTCCTGCATCAGGCATGCCTATACGCACTGTGAATCACAGTAAAGGTTATTTTTGCACTATGCCCGAAAATGCCCGGTTACAAAGCCTTTTGCAGGAAGATGAGCACCAGTTCATGGAAGCGCTCTTTAAAACCTATTTCCCACTGGTATGCAAATCCATTTACCGGTTGATTCCTGACATGGCTACGGCGGAAGACCTTGCACAGGAAGTATTTATCAAAATATGGAACCGCCGGGAGCAGCTGAACGAAGTTTATTTCAAAGCATACCTGCATCGCGCAGCAGTCAACATGGCACTGGATCATATTGACAAGCACAAACGCCGGGGCGGACCGCACCTGGAGATAGGGCCTACACAGGAAGAGCTGCCCGGACCCGCGCCGGTAGTGCATCTGAAAGAAACTAAAGCGAAGATACAGCAGGCCATCAATCAGCTGCCGGAAAAATGCCGGGAAGTGTTTGTGCTGAGCCGATACGAAGAAATGAGCTATAAAGAGATCGCGCAGGCATTGCAGATCTCCGTGAAAACGGTAGAGAACCAGATGATCACGGCTTTAAAGAAATTACGTGTTTCATTGAAAGAATACCTGGAATAGAACGCTATCATCCACCACAACTGTAATTTGTAGAGATGTTCAACAACGATCATATAGACGCACTGATTGCCCGGGAAATAGCAGGAGGGCTCACTGCCGCTGAAAAAGCGGAGCTGGAAGCCTGGTTGCAGGAAGCTCCCGCAAACCGGGCATACTACGAAGCCATGCGGCAGACCTGGGACCTGACGGCAAACGCTTACGACAACATGCCTGAACCTGACATAGCATCCAACTGGGAGCGGTTCCAGGAGAAGATGACAGCCCCCTCACCCCTGCGCGTCGTTGTCAAACGCCGGAATACCTGGCGCCTCGCTGCTGCCGCTATCGTAGTGATTGCTGTCGCCGGTCTTGTTTTCACGTTACTGCGGCAAAATAGCAGTACCACTGTCGTTACAGCGGATAATGACAAGAAAGAGATCACGCTGCCGGATGGCAGCAGGGTGTTCCTGAACCGGAACAGCGAGATCCGTTATGACGAGGGTTTTGCTTCTAAACATCGCACGCTCAAACTAAAGGGAGAAGCTTTTTTTGACGTGCAGCCGAATGCTGACCATCCTTTCACGGTTGATGCAGGCACTTCCCATACGAAAGTACTGGGCACCTCTTTTGTGATCAAAGCTTACGAAAACAAACCAGTACAGTTGCGTGTGGTAACCGGCACTGTAGCATTCTCCGGTTCACGGCACACGCAGGACGCGCTTGTGCTCTCTGCAGGCAGCGGCGCTATCCTGCAACACGATAAGGCACCGCAAGCCGTGAAGGAAGCGGATCCCAACTTCCTTGCATGGAAAGAGAATCACCTTGTGTTCAACCATGTTCCGCTATATAAAACACTGCATACGCTGGAAGATTATTTCAATGTGAAGTTTGTAGTGGCGGACAGTTCCCTGCTCAACATCGATTTCTATGCCAGCGGTTTCGACAATCCCCGGCTGCAGGAAGTGCTGAACGTGATCATGGTAGCTGCCAACGTGAAGATCACGGAAGAACGGAAAGGTGTATATACGGTGAGCCGCTGACCTTCTTCTTTTCCAAAAAAAATCCGGACACTTTTTACAGTCGTCCGGATTTATTATGTAGAGAACATTCCTGTTTTATGCTCCTCCCAGCTTGCATTTCTGCAGCACTTCCCATGATTTGCCATTGTGGCGGAGGAAGTAGAGGTTATTCACTTTAAAGGAAGCCGTATACTCTTTGTTTTCGTATTCCGGCCATGCCTTTTCAAATACGGCATCTTCCAGGTCTTTGAAGGCAACCGTCACGTGCGGTGTGAAACCGGTGCGGGCCAGCATGGTACTGAATCCAAACTCCTTACGCAGGAAGTTGATCAGTTGACGGTGCATTGCGCTCATGGTTTCGCTCTTTTCAACATTGATGAAGAGCACACGGTTCTGTTTATTCGGGAAGGTGCCGAAGCCGTTCAGCGTTACTTCAAAAGGAGCCTGTGTTTTGGCAAACTCTGTCAGTTCTTCGCAGAAAGCTCTTTCGAGGCTGGGATCTGCGGTGAAAGGCACTTGCAGGGTAATATGCGGAAGCACTTTCAGTGCGTAAACGGGACCAAATTGTTCGGCAAAATCCTGTTTGATCTTGATGATTTCTTTACCTACCTCCGCTGTAGGCAGCAGGGCGATAAAATAGATCTTGTTATCCGGTTTGGGCGGACGTGCGCCACCTCTCGGGCCACCCTGGCTACGGCCTTGCTGGCCGCCACGGTTGTAACCGCCGCCGCCGCGGTTGTATCCACCACCGCCGCCACCGCGATTGAAGCCGCCGCCACCACCACCACGGTTGTAGCTACCGCCGCCACCGCCGCGATCATATCCACCACCGCCGCCACGATCGTAGCCGCCACCACCGCCACCGCGGTTGTAACCACCACCACCGCCGCCGCGATCATATCCGCCGCCACCGCGGTCGTATCCACCACCACGGTCATATCCTCCACCACCGCCGCGGTCATATCCACCACCACCGCTGCCACGGTTATAGCCACCGCCATCACGGTCGCGGTAACCACCGCCACCGCCGCGGTCATATCCACCACCACCGCTGCCACGGTCGTAGCCGCCACCTTCCCCGCGATCACGGTTGTAACCGCCATCACGATCGCGATAGCCGCCACCTTCATTACGGGGAGTGTAACCACCGCCTTCGCGGTTGTAAGCGCCTTCACGGTTAAAATTAGGTCCATCTCCGCCGCGGGAGCCACCATATCCGCCTTCGTTGCGCGGTCTGTAGCCACCTTCGCGTGAGGAATACCCGCCGCCTTCATTGCGAGGCGTAAAAGGACGGTCTTCGTCTTTGCCAAAATCGGGTTTCTTGGAATAACCGCCTTCCTGGTCCTGATTGGGTTCTTGTTGGTCTCTGTAGCCAGGAGAATACTTTCGGGGGCGTTCGTTTCTCTCAAAGTTCATCTTACTTGATTAAGCGTGTTTGAAGCAATTTTCAATGATTTCATAAAAATGAAATTCACCTACTTGTTTAGGTCTTTTTATTAGAGTGGTGCCGGTGGTTGTGTCCCGCATAACGTCGGGATACTCTGTCTGGTTTTTTCTTTTCAAAAATAATACCGGCTTCCGTCTTAATACTGAATTTTAGTTGTTTTCTCTCACATTTTTTTCTCAGGACAGCAAAGATAATCGAGTGACGCGTGCATTACAATTTTTTCGCGTGAATTTTAATAATTGATCTTTTCGCTGTCTCGACAGGAATTTAAGGTAGTTGGTTAACCGGATGATCATCCTTGAACCTTGGCAAACCAGTCACAATTGCGTTTTTGGCATGCTTTCAGGGCTACCGTTGAAGACCTGGGAAATTATTTTCTTGCCTGGGATTCACCTGAACTTTACATGAGTAAGTTTTCAATCTTATTCATAGCACCAGGATAATGGCCTTACATCTGCGCCAGTGAAAACTGTAGTGGCACCCACACAGTGCCAGCCGCTTTTTCAGACTCTAATATACAAAATAATCCGGTGTATCTGGTTAAGCCTCCAGGCAATATTAAGACAATAGTAGCAATCTCTTCGTTAATTATTTGCAAAAATGGACGAATGGCGGCATTTTTTTTCAGAACCGGGGTACAGCCACGGCAGTTCTTAACGTCCGTCCCCGTCCAGCAGGTTCCCCAGACCACCCAGGATGCTCCCTTCTTCCTTGCGCGGACCGGTACCATAGGCTATTAACCGGCTGGCCAGGCGGCTGATAGGCAGGCTTTGCAACCAGACCTTACCCGGGCCCCGGAGCGTGGCAAAGAAAAGGCCCTCTCCGCCGAACACCATATTCCGGATGCCCCGGATGAATTCGATATCAAAATCCACCTGTTGGGTATAGGCTACCACACAACCTGTATCCACCTTCAGCACTTCTCCGGGCTGCAGTTCCCTTTCTATCACCAGACCTCCTGCGTGAACAAAGGCGAGCCCGTCTCCTTCCAGTTTCTGCATAATAAACCCTTCCCCGCCGAAGATACCGGTGCCCAGTCGCCGCTGGAACTCAACACCTACGGTTACGCCGCGGGCAGCGCAAAGGAAGGCATCCTTCTGGCAGATCACTTTCCCGCCCAACAGGTTCAGATCCATCGGAATGATCTTGCCCGGATAAGGCGCCGCAAAGCTTACCCGTTTCTTACCCTGACCAACATTGGTAAATGCCGTGATGAACAGGCTTTCTCCTGTGATCAGGCGCTTGCCGGCAGACATCAGCTTGCCCAGGAAGCCCTGCTGCCCTGAGCCGTCTCCGAAAAGGGTTTCCATCTTTATTTCCTGGTCCATCATCATAAAGGCGCCGCTTTCCGCTACAGCGCTCTCCTGCGGATCCAATTCTATTTCTACGATCTGCATCTCCTCCCCGTGAATGCGGTAGTCGATCTCGTGATTCTTCAGCATAGGTTATCTCGTTTTTGTATGTTTGGCAAATTAAGTAAAAGGTTATTTGGAGGAGGATTTCTTCATGAGTTTTTGCAGGATGGGCAGCACTATTTCCGCCTGCCGCATGAACCCGAGGTCGGAAAGATGCACGCCGTCCGCAGTGGCTTCATGATCATGCCCCACCAGGTCCGTAGCCGGCAGATAATACAGCCGTTTGAAGCCTTCCGCTTTCAATTTCGTATAGGCGTCCCTGATAGCATCGTTCTTCAGTTTCGTATCCTCTCCCACTTTCTGATCCCAATACCCGTTCTCCCGTATCACAGTCTCAATCAGCAAAACAGGCACTTCGGGACGTTTCGTCAACAGATGTTTGATGAACGGATAAGCGCGTTCCCTGATCTCTGCAGGCGAGGGGTTAGGGATACAATCCAGCACGAAGCAGGATGCGGGCATCGTTGCCAGCAATTCGGCCACAGGGAATTCCATCCTGCCGTTCCCGCTAAAACCCAGGTTCACTACGTCCCAGCCGGTACGGCGACTGATAATCGCAGGATACGCCATACCGGGGCGGCTCGCCGACGCACCCTGCAGGATGCTCGAGCCATACATCACCACCTTTTTCGTGGTATCGATAGCGGCTTTTACCGGTTTCCGCATCAGTGCATCCGGCGCCACGCCGATCTCCAGCGAGGTAAGTTGATTATAGGTAGGCAGATATAGCAGGAACTGTTTGAGCGTGGTATCCATATTGGAGATGATCACCTGCTCGTTCTGAATGGTCTTGTCACCCGGGCGGCCCACCCCTACCCACTGCCAGCGGCCATTCCGGCGGGCATAAAGGTCCAGCCCGCTATGCCCGATGGGTGTGATGTTCGCATAGTACAGTCCGTTTTTCAGCGTCCATCGGGCACGGATATACGTAGAATTGGTTTCGAACAGCACCGCAATGCCGGCGCTGTGTTTACTCAACCCCTTCACCGCAGGCGTCAGCGGAAGGGTCTGGATACTGTCCAGCCGCACGTAGACCGGATCTGTTGGCAGTCCCTTACCTGTGATCATCAGCGAGCGGGCGTCTGTGAAGCGGGTATTCTCCTGCGCGTAGGCGCAGGTAGCGGAAAGTAATAGAAGGAAGAGGAGGCGCATAAGTATCTGCTTAGTGTCCCAAGATAAGGAACGGATCATCATAAAAAAAGCCGTCCCGAGGAATCAGGACGGCATCTAGTTAACCTACAACTGTTACACTGTTTGCTCTGTGATTATTACTATAGAAAACAGTTTCTTTTTTCAATTCATTAATTCATCATAATGCCTTCAACGGATTTCGCCTGTTCCATATCTTCCTCATCGGCATGGCCATTGAAGAAGTTGTACGGACGGGGTGATTCGTATTGCAGGTCATGGAGTTTGCGGATGGTCTCTTTCTTCGAGAGCAGCTTGAGGGTCAGTACCAGGAACGGTACGTATTTCAAGCCACGCGGCCATCCGTAGTGATCCAGTATATCAATGCTACGCTTGTTCATGCTGTACATCACCGGCACGAGGATCAGCGTGAGGAAGGTGGCGAAAATGAGGCCGAACACCATCGTCCATGCCAGCGGTCCCCAGAAGGCCACGTTATCACCACCGAAGAAGATGTGCGGGTTGAACTCGTCGAAGAGTTTCCAGAAGTCGATATTCAATCCTACTGCCAGCGGTATCAGACCGAGCACGGCGGCGATAGCGGTCAGCAATACAGGGGTCATACGGGTTTTGCCGGCCTCCACTACTGCTTCATGAACAGGAACACCCTGCTTCACCAGCAGATCTGTGAACTCCACGAGTACGATACCATTCCGCACCACGATACCGGCGAGCGCCATAATACCTACGCCCGTCATCACAATGGAGATACTCATTCCAAAGATCGAGAAGCCCAGGAATACCCCGATGATACTGAAAAGGATCTCGAGGAAGATCACCAGCGGGCGACCCACGGAGTTGAACTGCGTTACCATGATCATAAAGATCAGACCAAAAGCGCCAAGCATCGCCAAACCGAGGAAGTTCATCGTTTCCGCCTGATCCTCCTGTTCACCGGTCATTTTAACGGCGATGCCATCCGGCGGAGCAAAATCAGCCACTGCTGCATTGATCGCCGCTACTACCTCATTCGCATTAAAACCGGTAAGGACGTTGGAATAGAGCGTCACCACGCGCTTTTCCTCAATATGCTTGATACCGGCATATGTGTTGGAATAACGTATATCAGCTACAGCGCTGAGCGGTACCTGCCTGATCTGTCCACCCATATTCATATCGCGATAAGTCAGGTTCAGATTCATCAGTGTGTTGATGTTATTGCGCTGATCTTGTTTCAGACGAACCATGATCGGGTAATCATCTTCAGGGTCGCGGAACTTGGATATCTCCGTACCAAACAACGCGGTACGTAACGCACCACCGATCTGCTTGGTAGATATTCCTTCCCTGTTTGCCCTTTCACGATCTATAGATACCACGATCTCCGGTTTGTTGCTCTGGAAGTCACTCTTCAGTTCCTCCACTCCACCGATCTGCAGGCTATCGAGGTAACGTTTTAAACGATCTGAAGTATTGGCAAGCAGACTGAAATCGTCTCCGGAAATTTCAATATTGATCGGTTTACCTGTGGGAGGGCCACCTTGTTCCTGTTCCACGGAAATATCCGCCCCGGGAATACCCTTTACTGCACTACGGATCTTATCCAGGTAGTCAACCGTAGATTTCCCGTTACGTTTGGCAAATTCCACGAAAGCCACTGTTACCTTGCCTTTATTAGAACTTACACTCATGTCCATCTGGCTGGGATCGCCCGCACCAACTGCCACATTGGATATGATAGACTTTACAAGCGGGTTCTGCACGCCACCTACAACCTTGGTAATACGATTCTCAATAACATGTGTAATGGAATCTGTCACTTTCTGGTCTGTACCAATCGGCAGTTCGATGTACGCATAAATAAAGTTCGGGTCGGCCTGAGGGAAGAATACCACTTTAGGATTACGAATCATGGTGAGCATAATACTGAACACCAGCAGGCCGAAAGTACCCAACAATATCCCTACAGGGCGCCATCCTACTACACACCAGCTCAAGATACGTCTATAGCGGTTCTGCACACGGGGCCAGAAATTATGCTGGAACTTGCGTGCCACACCACCCAGCCAGAAACGTTCCAATACGATCATAAGGTAGATAAAGATCGCCAGGTTACCGGCTCCTCTGCTGCCACTATAACCGATCAGGGTAACCAGCAGAAAAACCAGGCTAAGGATAGTAAATTTCCGGTCCCACTTCGGCTTCGGATGATTTTCCCCCTCATGCCTGTCCATGAAATCCACGGCAAACACCGGGTTGATGATATATGCCACCACCAGTGAAGCGATCAAAGTGACTATCAATGTTACGGGCAGGAAGTACATGAACTTCCCGATCACACCCGGCCAGAACAACAATGGCACGAATGGAGCCAACACCGTGAGCGTACCTGACAGTACAGGCAGGAACACTTCCCCGGCGGCAATCTTTGCTGCTTTCACAATACCAAGATCCTTTCGCTCGTAGAATATACGGTGCACGTTCTCGATCACCACAATGGCATCGTCCACTACGATCCCCAATGCGAGCAGGAACGAGAAGAGCACCATCATATTGAGCGTAAAGTGAAAAGCCGGCAGCACGAGAAAGGCGATGAACATAGAGATCGGCACGGATAATGCCACGAAAATTGCGTTCACAGCCCCCATGAAGAACATCAATACCACGGTTACCAGAATGAAGCCAATGATAATGGTATTGATCAGATCGTGCAGTGTTACGCGGGTTGAGTCGGACTGATCCGCCGTAATGATCACATCCAGACCTTTTGGAAGATATGTCTTCTTCATGTCGTCCACGATCTTTACGATCTTGTCCGATGCATCGATCAGGTTCTGACCGCTGCGTTTGATGACATTCAAGGTAATCACGCTTTTGCCATTCAGGCGGGCATAGCTTTCCTGTTCTTCAAATCCATCCTTTACTTCCGCAATGTCCCGAAGATACACCACGGCACCGGAAGAGCCGCGAACCACAATATCCTGTATCTTCTGAGGGTCTTTGTACTCACCCTTAACGCTTAATGAACGTTTTTGTCCGTCCATGGAAACAAGACCGCCGGAAATTGTAATATTCTCTCCAACCACTGCGCCCATTACATCCTCAAAACTGATTCTTGCCGCATCCATCTTGTATTTATCAAGATTGATCTGAATCTCCCTTTTCAAGGCCCCTACTATATCTACACGGGTGATTTCGGTGAGGGATTCAATGCGGTCTTTCATTTCGTCCGCATACTTCTTCAGCGTCTGCAAGTCAAAATCGCCACTCATATTCACGTTCATGATCGGTATCTGACTTACATCTACCTTTATGATCTGGGGATCGTTCTTCAGGTCGGATGGCAGGTCGCTCTTCGCTTCATCTACTTTCTCCCTTACCTGCTGACGGGCTGCCTCAATATTCTCCCCCGCATTGAATTCAATACTGATTGCGGAATAATCCTGAATGGAGTTACTCTTGATCCTTTTTACGCCGGAGATGGCCTTCAGTTTTTTCTCCAACGGTTTGGTGATGAGCGTTTCCATGTCCTCCGGCGAAGTGCCGGGGTAAATGGTGCTGATGTAGAATTGCGGAAACACCACTTCCGGGAACTGTTCCTTTGGCAGGGCTCTATAGCTGAGTATACCCGCCAATGCAATGATAATGGTGGCTACATAAATGCTCACCTTATTATCAATGGCCCAGCTGGTGAGTTTAAATTCTTTTTCTAAGTCCTTCATCGGGTAATTTTTTTAGGTGGATAGCACAATGCCATTACAGTTTCACCATATCATTGTCGTTCACGCCCTGGAAGCCGGAAGTAATGATCTTTTCACCGTTCTGCAGGCCCGATCTGATCTCGGCTCTGTCGTTATAAGTACGGCCGATCTCCACATTCCTGCGGCTCGCCTGCAACCTGCCGCCCTGGTCCTTCACGGTAAGCACATAAGGTTTGCCGAGTGAGTACTGGATCACGCTCACGGGTACTACTACTGCATCTTTTGCTCTATAGTCCACGATCCGCAGCTGCGCCACCATGTTCGGATGAAGATCTGCGGCAGCTTTCAGCGGGATCTCTACTTTGATGGTACGGCTCACCGGATCGATCACTTTTGCGGCGAATCCGATGCGCGTACGCATTTCCTTCTGGATGTCCGGGAAGCTCAGGAGCACTTCATCTCCTGTTTTTACTTTACCGGCGAAGGATTCTGCGATGTTGGCCACAACGCGGAGGTCATTGCCGTTCACTACCCTGAAAGAAGCCATGCCGGGCGCTGCGTTATCGCCGATCTTGGCAATCACCGCATCAACCGTGCCATCAATAGGAGAGATGATGCGGGTTTGTGCCAGCTGATCCTTCAGTGTGGCCATTTTCCTTTCCAGCGCTTCTTTCTGGGATTTTGCATTCAGGTACTGTACTTCGGAACCGATCTGTTGTTTCCAGAGGTTTTCCTGTTTTTTGAATAATGTTGTTGCCAGGTCGATCTGCGTTTGCAGCTCTGCCACGCCGGAACGCATCACCTGATCGTCCACCTGCGCGAGGGCCTGTCCTTTTGAAACATGCTGGCCTTCCTTCACATAGATGGCCTTGATGATACCCGGCATCTGTGCGGAAACGTTCACGTTCTCACGGGCGTCCACATTCCCCTGAATATCGATGTAGTGCTCGAATACGGTGTCTGCAATAGCGGCGATAGTCACGGTTTTCATCTTCACGGAGTCCGTTTTCTTCGTAGCCTTCTCCAGGGTCGTGATCTCCTGTTCCAGCTTTGCTTTTTCCTGTTTCAGCCGCTGGAGTTTGGCGGTCGGGTTTTCTCCGCCGCAGGCAGCCAGGATCACGGTGATCAGCGGAAGTATAAAATATCTTTTGGTCATAGTATGATAGATTTTAAGGCGGATGATAAAGTGAATGGTTTAGAGTTTTCCGTATGCTTTGAGATAATCCACCCGCGCTACCAGCACATTGAACAACGCTGTGAAATAGTTGTTCTGGGCCGTCAGCAGGGAGGTTTCTGCCGTGATCATTTCCAGGCTGGAGCCAACCCCTTCGCGGTATTTGACATTTGTTGTTTCATACACTTCCTTTGCCAGTGTCATATTTGCCTCTTCATTCTGCAGGGTGCTGAGGTTGTTGCGAAGATTGGTAGCTGCCTGGGATTGTTGCAGATCGATGCCGTGCTGCAGATTTTCCATGCTCAGCAGGGATTTCTTCACATCGATCATCGCCTGATCCACTCTTCTTCTGCGCTGCATGCCGCTAAAGATGGGTACATTGAGGCGGAGGCCCCAGGAAACGTAGCCATACCACAGCTGCTGCTTGAGGAAATCGAAATTATTGCTCTGCCTGGACGCTCCGCCCTGCGCAAATGCATTCAGGGAAGGAAAGCCCTGCATCCGGTATCTTTTCAGGTTATATTCATTCGCTCTTTTTTGCGCATCCACCAGTTGATACTCGATGCGGTTCATATAATTGAACTGATCCTCTGTTTGTATTTCGGCCGTTAAAGCTGCGTTACTAAGCGTATCCGTCAATTCAAGCTGTTGTCTGATCGGCATCCCCATCTGGAATTTCAGCGCCGCCATCCCCAGTTCGCGGAGGTTACGGATGCGCACCTCTTCTGACTGCAGGTTGTTCACCTGTACGGAAAGCCTGTCCACATCCAGCTTTTCCACCAGCCCGTTCTTGTAGATCTCTTTGATTTCCGCGAGGGTTCTGCGGAGCCGCATGATATTCTCCTGGAGTATCCCATATGCCTTATCCGCCGCCACCACATTGTAGTAAGCCTTGTATACGGCTTCCTTCACATCGATCTCGGATTTCTGTACTCCCTTACGGGCAAGCTCTTCCAGCGTTTTGCGGGCCTGCAGGGCCACCAGTACGCTGGGGTCAAACAATACCTGGTTCACATCCACATTCCCGACTGCATTGTATTTCAGGCCGAAGGCAAAAGGGACCAGCGTGCCTTTGGGCACCGTAGGATCGAAGTTGGAGGCATCGATCAGTTGTTTCTGAATGATGGGATTGTCCTGGAAACTGCCGTTGGCAGAAACCTGCGGGAGCGCCAGTCCGCTTACTTCTTTATTTCTCGCGATCGTCTGCAACTCATCCATCTTTGCATTGCGGACGGTGTACTGGTTTGCCAGCGCATATTGCACGGCTTCCTGAGCGGAAAAGCGTATCACGGCCTGCGGCGGTGAAGATTGCTGAGCATTAGCGTAGGTTAATAATTGCATCATAACGCCTGTTAAAGCGATGAGCTTCCATTTAAACTGCATAGTTCTCTGTGTTTATTTCGGGTGATCTTTGGTCTTGTATCTTTCTATCTCCTGGTATCCTTTTTCTGTTACTACCCCGTAAAGGAAATGCTCCAGCAGTACCCGCTGCACCCGTGTCATATCGTAGCCGTTCATCGGGAAGAGCTCAGGCTGGAAGCAGAACATCGAAGACGCCACCCGGAAATGACTGAGAATGTCCAGGTCCAGATCCGGGCGATACAGCCCTTCCCGGATTCCCCGTTCCAGGTTCTCCCGGATCGTTTGCAGGAGGAACACTTTCCGGTGGGTCTCAAACAGCTGGAAGGCTTTAGCATGGAATTTCTGCAGGTCCATCATGGCCACCGGGTTCATATTCCGCAGCTTCTCTTCCAGCATCTTCATCACCAGGAACAGTTCCTCGATCGCATCCCGGCTGTTATTGCGCCCTTCTATGCATTGATCTTCCATCAGCTTCAGATGCCGGCTCATCACGTTCAGCACCAGGTCGCTCTTATCCGCAAAATGTGCGTACAGAGTCTTTTTAGAGATGCCCATCCGCACTGCTATATCATCCATCGTGATGGACCGCGTACCGTATTGCCTGAATAGGTTGAACGCAGTATCCAATATTCGTTCCTGAACTTCCATTGATTAAAAAACGCTGTCGGGTTTTAAATACACGGACAAAACTATGGAAACTATTTAAACTGCCAAAGTTTCCAGTAGTGTTTTTTTAGATTTTATGATGAGCGGGCCAAAGGGGGTGATTTTACCGGTGAGACCGCATTAATCTTGTACCTTTGCCCTCTCAACACCATGTCGCATGTCTCCAAAAATGAGGTTTAAGGTGCTGTTTTCCCGCCTTTTACGCTATTTTTTCCAGGGCCTCCTGATCCTCGCGCCGATCGGGATCACCGCTTTCACTCTGTACTGGGGGTTTGTTTCGATCGACAATCTCCTTCCCCGCGACCTGATCCCGGAGCATCACCCGCTGAACTTCCTGAAATACAAGGGAGTAGGTTTCGCGATCGTGCTGATCGGGATCGTGCTGGTGGGCTACCTCAGCTCCTCCTTTATCATCGGCAGGCTGCTGGACATGTTCGATCACATCCTGGAGCGCACTCCTTTTATTAAATACATCTATTCTTCCGTAAAAGACGTTTTCGATGCCTTCGTGGGAGAAAAGAAGAAATTCGATCATCCCGTACTGGTGAATGTATATGGAGAAGATGTTTGGGAGATGGGCTTCATCACACAGGAGGATGTTACCAGTCTCGGGCTCACAGGCTATATGGCAGTGTATGTACCGCATGCTTATGCCATCACGGGCAAGGTGTTCATGGTGAAAAAAGAGAAAGTACGGCCGCTGACGAACGTTTCCGCCGGTGAAGCGATGAAGTTTGCCGTGTCCGGCGGGGTGACGCATATCACCGAACATCATAAAGAGGCACCAACGGGAGAAGGATGATGGGCGATGGATTTTTATGCCGATATTGCAACTGATATTTTATTATTTGTAACCCGTTAATTGTTTTTGACCCATGCATCCATTGTTCCGCAGCGTGCTGCTGCTACCGGCCTTTCTGCTGCTGGCCATTCCTTCCGCCCGTTCCTGGGGCTTTTTCGCTCACGAACGCATCAACCGTCTGGCTGTTTTTGCCCTTCCGCCGGAAATGATGGTGTTTTACAAGCCTGCTATCGACTACATCACTCGTCAGGCAACGGCGCCGGATAAACGAAGATATATGCTTCCGGCCGAGGGGGCCCGGCATTACATTGACGTCGACCGGTACGGTC
Organism: Chitinophaga niabensis; assembly: GCA_017849435.1. Classification (GTDB taxonomy): domain Bacteria; phylum Bacteroidota; class Bacteroidia; order Chitinophagales; family Chitinophagaceae; genus Chitinophaga; species Chitinophaga niabensis_A. Next base: position 160,999 of record JAFIGY010000009.1, on the reverse strand, counting down.
AGCCCCCTTTCCCAACGCTTCCCCGTTCCTGGCCGCAAGCCCTCGAGCGATATTCCGCCGATACCCTGCAACGCTACGGCATACTTCCCTGGCACCTGGAACGGATGATGGCCCGCCTCACGAATGCTTTCCGGGAAGCGGACGCAGCAGGCATCCTGCGCCTGTCCGCCGAACTCGGGCATTACATGGCGGACGCCCACGTTCCCCTGCACGCCTGCTCCAATCACAACGGACAGCTGACGGGGCAGCACGGGATCCACGGACTGTGGGAATCCCGTATCCCGGAATTGCTCGCGGACGCCAGCTTTGATTACTGGGTAGGTAAAACGGCCTACATCAAAGACCTCCGCGGATTCATCTGGCAGGTGATCACTGGAAGCGCGCTGGCAGCGGATTCTGTGCTGAAGCTTGAAAAGCAGCTGAGCCTCCGCTTTCCCGGGGACGGGCGATACGCTTACGAGTTCCGGGGAGGCCGGGTGGTGAGGGGGTATTCATCAGCTTACACGAAAGCTTACCAACGCCTGTTGGGAGACATGGTGGAAAGAAGGATGCGCGGGTCTGTCGCAGCAGTGGCCGCATGCTGGTATACCGCCTGGGTGAATGCCGGGCAACCGCCGCTGCATTCTCTTTCTGCACATGAATTTCCTACGGAGGAACAACAGACATTGCGACAGCTGGACAGCCTGTGGCGGCACGGTAAAATATTTGGCCGAGACCACTGAGAATTAACAAAAGAAAGATTATCTTTGGCGCTCTATCTATTCTTTTTTAACCTGTCCTACACTAGCCAATCCTCCGGTTCTTTATTTCAAACCGCGAATTTTTTACCAATTCCTTCGAAAAGCCATAGAAAGTGGAACAAGAAAACGTATTCAATTTAGATCGCAACATGAAGGTGCACAATTTTAATGCAGGTCCTTCTGTATTACCGAATGAAGTGCTGTACAAAGCCAGCAAGGCGCTGATCGACTTTGACGGTACCGGAATGTCTATCCTTGAGATAGGCCACCGCACGGAGCCTTTTGTAGCCGTGATGGAAGAGGCGCGCAGTCTTGCCAAAGAGCTCATGCAGCTGGAGGATGACTATGAAGTGCTGTTTCTTCATGGCGGCGCCACTACCCAGTTCATGCAGGTACCGATGAACCTGCTGGACAGCGGAGAAACGGCTGCCTATATCGATACCGGCGTGTGGTCCAACAAAGCTATCAAGGAAGCCAAATTGTTCGGTTATGTAGATGTGATCGCCAGTTCAAAGGACAGTAACTACAATCACATCCCCAAACAGTACATGGTTCCGCCCCAGGCCAAATACCTGCACATTACTACCAATAATACCATTTACGGTACACAGTGGCATACCACGCCTGAAACAGACGTACCACTGATCGCGGATATGAGTAGCGACATCCTCAGCCGTCAGCTCGACTACAACCGCTACGCCCTCATCTACGCTGGTGTTCAAAAGAACATGGGCGCCGCGGGTGCAACGATGGTAGCGGTAAGGAAGAGCATGTTGGGTAAGGTGACCCGCAAGATCCCGAGCATCCTCGATTACCGGTTGCATATCGAAAACGGGTCCATGCTCAATACCCCGCCCGTATTTGCCGTATATATCTCCATGCTCACCCTCCGCTGGCTGAAAGGCCAGGGCGGGCCGGCGGCCATCGAGAAGATCAATAACAAAAAGGCCGCACTGCTCTACGATGAGATCGATCACAACCCGCTCTTCCGCGGTAATGTCCTGAAAGAAGACCGGAGCAGGATGAACGTTACCTTTACCATCGACAAACCTGAGCTGGAAGAAGAGTTCCTGAAATTCTGCAAGAAAGAAGACATCGTGGGTATCAAAGGCCATCGCCTCTCCGGCGGATTCCGCGCTTCCCTTTACAATGCCCTTCCCCTCGAAAGCGTAGAGGCCATGGTAGAAGCCATGAAGTTCTTCTCCCTGAAGAAGGCATAAGGCATAGCAAAATATTATATATGAAGGGCTGGAAAATTTCCGGCCCTTTTTTCTTACTCCTCCTTATTTTTACCGCTCTAAAGCAAACACAAGATCATGGCAATTATCAGACCTTTCCGGGCATTGCGTCCGCAGCCGGCGTTGGCCAAAGAAGTAGCCGCAAGGCCTTATGATGTACTGAACTCCGCGGAGGCGAAAGCCGAAGCGGCCGGCAATCCTCATTCCTTCTACCACGTATCCAAATCGGAGATAGACCTGCCGGAAGGAACGGATGTACACAGCGAGGCCGTATACGAGAAAGCTGCGGAGAACCTGCAAAAACTGCGGGACGAGGGCACGCTCCTCCATGAAGAACATCCCTGTTACTATATCTATAAACTGGTGATGAACGGGCGTTCCCAGACCGGCCTGGTTTGCATTTCCGCGATTGATGATTACAACAAAGGCATTATCAAAAAACATGAATTCACCCGTCCTGATAAAGAACTCGACCGCATCAATCATATCACCAGCACCCGCGCACAGTCCGGCAACGTGTTCCTGGCTTACAACGACGTGCCCGAGGTGAATGCCCTCATCGACCAATGGCAGGAGCATCATGCCCCCGTATATGATTTCGTGGCAAACGACGGGATCTCCCATACCATCTGGGTGATCAACGAAGCAGCCACCGGCAACCGGATCACGGCACTGTTTGAAGAGAAAGTACCTGCTACTTACATTGCAGACGGCCATCACCGGGCGGCTTCCGCGGCGCTGGTGCAAAAGGCTTCAGGGGAAGACATTCACAATCATGCTAACCTGAACTACTTCCTCACCACCATTTTCCCGGCCAGTCAGCTTGCCATCCTGGACTACAACCGCCTCGTAAAAGACCTTAACGGACATAGCAGGGAAGACTTCCTCTCCCGCCTGGAATATGATTTCACCGTGGAAGCGATCGGTCACCATCCGCTGAAACCCTCCATGCTCCATGAGTTCAGCATGTACCTCGGCGGTACCTGGTACCGGCTGGTAGCGCGTGAAGGCACTTATACATCCGATCCTATCGGTGTGCTGGACGTTACCATCCTGCAGCAGAATGTATTGGCCAAACACCTGGGCATCGAAGATCCCAGGACCGATAAGCGCATCGACTTCGTAGGCGGCATCCGCGGACTGGAGGAGCTGGTAAAACGGGTGGACAGCGGAGAGATGCAGGTGGCTTTTGCCCTGTATCCCGTGACCATCCGGCAATTGTTTGACATTGCAGACAGCGGCAACGTGATGCCCCCCAAATCCACCTGGTTTGAACCCAAGCTGCGCGACGGCCTGCTGACCCACCTGATCTGATCTTATTATCGCAAACGTTGGCCCCGCCTTGATCCGGGGTCAACGCTTTTTTCTTACATTTACATAAAACGCATTGAACGATGGAATGGCAAAAGGCTATTAAAAGATGGTCCCTTATGCTGGCGGGGATGCTTGCTGTACAATGGGCAGTAGCGCAGGATAACAAGGAACTGGAGAGAACCGCCCGCAATTTTATGCGGACCGGCGATCATGCCAATGCGATCCTGGTGCTGAACCAGGCGATCCAGACGGCACCTGACGATATCAATCTGAAGCGGGACCTGGCGTTTGCATATTACCTGAAAGGGGATATCAACCGGGCTTATACCGTGATCTCCCCGTTGGTGGACAAGAAAGAAGCAGACGTACAGCTGCTGCAGATCGCCGGAAACATTTTCCAGGCGAAGCAGGACTGGAAAGGCGCGGAAAGGCTGTATACCCGGGGATTGAAGAAGTTTCCCAACAGCGGGGAGCTTTACAATGATTACGGAGAGCTGCTCCAGAACATGAAGAATTTCGATGCCGCCCTGCGGCAGTGGGTGAAAGGGATTGAGACAGATCCCAATTTCCCGGGCAATTACTATAACGCCACCCGCAGTTATCTGTGGACCAAGGAGCCTATCTGGGCGATCCTTTACGGTGAAACCTTCATCAATCTCGAGAGTTATACCACCCGCACGGCGGAGATCAGGGATGTAGTACTGGAATGCTATAAGAAACTTTTTGACGATCCGGCCATCTTCAACAGCGTGCCTGTGGAGAACTCCGACCGGAAAAGCCGCAAAAGCAGCAGCCAGGCGGCGTCCGGGTTTATGGATGCCTATAAGAGTGTGATGGCCCAGCAGATCAGCGTAGTGACTACCGGCATAGAACCGGAATCGCTCATTATGTTGCGGACACGTTTTATCCTCAGCTGGTATAACGCATTCAGCGAAAAGTATCCTTACGCCCTTTTTGATTTTCAGCGCAAACTGCTGAAAGAAGGAATGTTCGAAGCATATAATCAATGGATCTTTGGCCCCGTGGCAAATCAGGCGGATTACAAGGCCTGGACCAATCTTCATAAGGCCGAGTACAATGCCTTTTCTGCCTATCAACGGAAAAACCCTTTGAAACTGCGGGCAGATGAGTTTTACAATACCGGTAAACTGGCCGTGATAAAGTAAGCGGAAAGCTTTTACCCCTATTTTTACTTTTCACGTTTATAAACCATACGTTTATGTTGATCGCAAAACACCAAAACATTATCGACAACGCGGTAAAAGCCAACCACGAAAGAACTTTTTATGCCCAGTATCCTGAACACCCGAAAGCTTACGGAGAAGAGGCTCCGGCAAAAGGCGAAACAGCCTTCAAAAGCTTGCTGAACCAGCCTTTCTCAAGGTTGAAGCAGAAAGTGATCGCAGGATGGGCAGGGGAAGAAGTATCTCCCTATACGCAACAACCGCTGGGTATCACCTATCCGGTGATTGCCACAGACGAGCTGGTGAAAGCCGGCAGGCGCGCAGGCAACCGCTGGGCGCAGCTGTCAGCCGCAGAACGGGCCGGCATCCTCACGGAAACGCTCGAAAAGATAAAAGATCATTTCTTTGAGATCGCGCATGCCACCATGCATACTACCGGTCAAAGCTTTATCATGAGCTTCCAGGCCAGCGGTCCGCATGCGAACGATCGTGCCCTCGAAGCCATTGCCATGGGATACCAGCAATTGCAGCATTTCCCGGAACACCAGGTTTGGGAAAAGCCCATGGGCAAGGTGAGTGTAAAGCTGGAAAAAACCTTTCGTGCCATTCCGCGCGGGCTCGGGCTTGTTATAGGCTGCAGCACCTTCCCGGTATGGAACTCTTTACCCGGCATCTATGCGGACCTGATCACCGGCAATCCCGTGATCGTTAAGCCGCATCCCAAAGCAGTGCTGCCGATCGCGATCGTGGTAGCTGCTATTCAACAGGTGCTTGAAGAGAACGGGCAGGACCCCTACACCTGCCAGCTCGCAGCAGACAGCAGCGAACACCTCATCACCAAAGAACTCTGCGAACATCCGGATATAGCGCTGATCGACTATACCGGCAGCAGCAGTTTCGGTAATTATGTAGAGTCGCTCGCCACCATCGGGAAGACCGTGTTCACGGAGAAAGCCGGCGTCAACTCCGTGATCCTTGATTCCGTAAAAGATATCGATGCCGTGCTTAACAATCTTGCATTCTCCGTGAGCCTTTACTCTGGCCAGATGTGCACGGCGCCGCAGAATTTCTTCATCCCTGAATCCGGCGTGGGAACGCCTGGCGGTAAACTGAGCTTTGATGAAGTTGCCGCAAAATTCAGGGACGCTATTATAGCGCTCGTGAATAATCCCAAGATGGGTGCAGGCACGCTGGGCGCCGTACAGAACGATGCCACCGTGCAACGCGTAAAAGACGCACAGCATGCCGGCGGCAAAGTATTGCTGAGTGGGGCTCCGGTGGTGAATGAAGAGTTTGCAGGAGCAAGAACCTACTCACCCACCGTTCTGCAGGTAGGCGCAAACGATACCGGCATCTTTGAAAAAGAACTGTTCGGTCCCGTTATCCTGCTCATCAAAACCAAAGATACCGACCATTCCATAGCGCTGGCACGCCAGATGGCGGCCCACCACGGCGCCATCACATGCGGTGCTTACACAACGGATGATGCGGTGAAAGAAAAGATCGCAGACGCTATGAACAGCGTTTTTACACCCGTATCTTTCAACTTTACCGGATTCATCTGGGTCAACCAGCATGCTGCCTTTTCAGACCTGCATGTTACGGGCGGCAATCCCGCGGGCAACGCGAGTTTTACCAACCAGGAGTTTGTCGTGAAGCGGTTTGTATGGGTCGGCAACAGGACGTATATGGATTAAAACAAAGCACTACAATATGCAGAGCAAGGCAATGATCCTTTTTTTTATCGTGATGGGTGTTGCCTGTCAACAGGCCCCCAAAGCAGATAAAGCGGCAGTAACCGAAGCGCAGGCAGTGAAGTCTCCGGAGAACGGGCATCCCCGTCATCTGGATACTTCCGCCAGCATATTGTACTGGATCGGCACCAAACCCACCGGTGAACATAAAGGCACCTTTCATTTCAAGGACGGGCAGTTGTTTGTGAAAGACAGTACGTTGACGGGCGGGGAGTTCACCATCGACATCACCAGTCTTACCAACCTCGATCTCGCCAATCAGCCCGACATGAAAAAGAAACTGGAAGAAGAGCTGCGAGGAGAAAATTTCTTTGACGCCGCCAATTTTCCGGTGGCCAGGTTCCAGATCACGGAAGTGAGCCGCTACCAGCCTTCCGGCAAGGAAGAGGTAATGCTGAAAGACGCCACCCATATGATCAAAGGCAATCTTACCCTCAAGAATACCACCAAGAATATCACTTTTCCCGCCAGGATCACTATCAGCAATGAAAAAATAAATGCAGAAGCCGATTTCAATATCGACCGTACACAATGGGGGATGACGTACAGAGCGGATAAATCGTTGCAGGACAAGTTGATCAATTCCATCGTGAACATCCATTTCGAGATCCTGGCGAAATAGGATTTTTTTAGTTATATTTAAAACACCTCCGGGTTTAAAATATTTTTCATGGAAGCGAATCAACAAAGAGATGAACGCCTTTGGCGCATCGCAAAATCCAGAGCGCGTTTCCGCTCACACCTGATGGTTTACCTGATCGTCAATGGTTTCCTCTGGATCATCTGGCTGCTGACAAACAAACATCAAAATGGCGTGCCCTGGCCCGTTTGGCCGATGATCGGCTGGGGACTGGGACTGGCATTCAACTACTACCATGCTTTTCACAGAGACACGCTCGGCGACGTTAACCGCGAATATGAACGGCTGCGGCAGGAACAACAGCAACGGTCACAGTAAACTTTCATAGTCATGCAGCACCCCGCCAGGTTATTTGATGTAATAGCGCATCAGATGCAACGTTATCCCCGGCCAGACATGATGGCCGCTAAGGAGAACGGCGCGTGGAGGAAGTACAGCACCGCTGAAACAGCAGAGATCACCCGGCGCTTCAGCGCGGGATTACTGCAATTGGGCCTGGGCAACAAACCGCCTGTTCCCGAACAACAGGATAAAATTGCCATCATCAGCCTGAACCGGCCGGAATGGATACTGACCGACCTCGCCTGCCAGCAGATCGGCGCGGTGCTTGTTCCCATCTATCCCACCATCAGCGAGCAGGAACTGGAATATGTGCTCAATGATTCGGAAGCCCGTATCCTCTTCATTGATAATGCAGAGATGTACCGGAAGATAAAACCCTTCCGCGATCATTTCACCACCGTTCGCGAGATCTATTCTTTCGAAAAGATCGAAGGCGTCCGCCACTGGAGCGAAATTTCCGCCCTGGCCCGCCCGGAAGACGAGGCCCGCGTTACCGCCATCAGGAACAGCATACTCCCCGAACAGCTCGTTACGATCATTTACACATCGGGTACCACCGGCATCCCCAAGGGCGTAATGCTCAGTCATGCCAATATCATGAGCAACGTTACCGGCTGCCTGCCTTATCTGCCTGTCAGCGAACAGTCCCGGGCGTTGAGCTTCCTTCCGCTCAATCATATCTTCGAGCGCATGGTTACCTATCTTTATTTCACCGCCGGCGTGCCCGTATATTACGCCGAAAGCATGGAGGCCATTTCCGATAACCTGCAGGAAGTAAAGCCCGGCATTTTCACCACTGTACCCCGACTGCTGGAGAAAGTCTATGAAAAGATCATTGCGCACGGTTCCCTGCTAAGCGGCTTCCGTAGGCGGATATTCTTCTGGGCGCTCGACCTCGCCAAACAATACGAGATCAATACCCGCCAGAACCCTGGCTACAAGCTGCAGCTGGCCATCGCCAACCGCCTCGTTTTCAGCAAATGGCGCGAAGCACTGGGCGGCAACCTTCAATGCATCGTCACCGGCGCGGCCGCCTGCCAGATCAGGTTACTGCGGATATTCACCGCCGCCGGGATTGCAGTGCTGGAAGGGTACGGACTGACCGAAACATCTCCTGTGATCAGCGTGAACAGGATCAGTGTAAAAGATCGTATGTTCGGCACCGTGGGACCTGTTGTATCCGGGGTGGAGGTAAAGCTGGCGGATGACGGGGAGATTTTGTGCAAGGGGGCCAATGTGACTATCGGCTATTACAAACGCCCGGACCTTACAGCCGATGCGATCACCGACGACTGGTTTCACACCGGGGATATCGGGATGCTCGTGCAAAACAAATTCCTCAAGATCACGGATCGCAAAAAAGAACTCTTCAAAACCTCCGGCGGCAAATTCGTTGCGCCGCAACCCATCGAGAACAAGTTCAAGGAGTCCCCATACATCGAACAGATCATGGTAGTAGGCGCCGACCGTAAATTCACCGGCGCCCTTATTGTACCCAATTTTCAAAACCTGGAAACCTGGGCGCGGGAACATAGCGTTCCGTTCCCGAATCACCAGGACGGGCTGAGGAACCCTGCGGTGAGGGAGCTCTACAAACACGCTGTGGAGAAGTATAACCAGTATTTCAACCACATCGAGCAGGTGAAAAAATTCGAATTGATGCCTCACGAATGGACCGTGAATGGCGGAGAGATGACCCCTACTCTGAAACTCAAGCGCAGGGTGATCCTGGAAAAGTACCGGGACGCTGTAGAGCGTATCTACGCATAAAATTTCAGGAAATTTGCTAAAAACGCTTATTTTTGCCCTCCCGCTTACAGCGGCATGGCCCGGTAGTTCAATGGATAGAATAGAAGTTTCCTAAACTTTAGATACAAGTTCGATTCTTGTCCGGGCTACAAGACACGAAAAGTCAGCAAAATTGCTGGCTTTTTTTGTTTCTCAATCCGGCCAAAACACCAGCTGTCTTATAATACGGCTGAAAATAGTGTTGTTGTTTTTTCGGTTCGATAATGCTTATTTCCCAAATCGTAATAAACTGATACAGCTTTCGTTCAGGCATTTTTGATGGAAGGGTTCCCGCCATGTTTTCTTACTTCAATTTCCACACATTGATCCATCGCTTAAACTCAGATGGTGTTACCCAATACCTTGCAAAGTTACCCTCGTGCAGCGTCAACAGTTCGGTCTCCACAGCTTCGATAAATTGCGCCTGATCTTCTGTAGGCAACTCGTCTGCTTTCCCCTTAATGAGAGCATCAGCCTGGCTTTTAGTTAAAGCATTCCGCAATATGGAAGAAATTAATGTCTTGATGGCCTCTCTATATTTAAGCCGGAATGGATTGGGTTCTCCCAGGGTCTGCCTTACAATCGCATAACGGGAAGCTGAGCGCTCGTAAGCCCACATAAATACATCCCTTAGAAGGCTTGCATCATTAAGCTCATATATCCCTAACAATCCTTTTATATACATCTCATTGGGTACATCAATGAAGGATAATGGGGACAGATTTTTCTTATTTAGAGAGATATTGGCGGCTAATCGGGATACACGTTTATTTACATCATCAAATGGCTGGAGGTAAGGCAAATGAACCATTATGAAGAACGTTTGCTCAAATGGATCCTTAATTGAATCTACCTTCTCTAACATCAGCTCAAACATTTCTTCAATTTGCTGCGGGATAGATAGCGGAATATAGGCAGATTGATGAATTCCGACGCCAAAAGTCCTTAATCTACCGGATGCCGCAGGATCAGGTAAGAGGTTATTAGACAGCATGGCATGGAGGTTTGTAATAGTGTACCGATTAAATCCTATTTCATCTCCGGACTGCACAAGAAATTCAATAGCGTCTTTATGGTTTAATATCATTTGTGCTTCTAATGCAGACTTGTCACTGGCGAATTGGCCGACGGATAATAGCCGTTCGGTGTCGAGCAAGGAGTAGGTATTTCCTTCAAGACGGCTGGAATTCCATGAGAGATCGATCAAAAGACGGTGAAGGATTTTCTTTACGTAAGTGCCGGCAGGTTGGTTCGGCATCGGGGTAGAGCCTATTTGAGCTAATCTCATCCGTTGCTTGTCATTAAGAAAATTGTCTCTGTTTGGTTTATAGCGCAACAAAAATTCGGTATTGTATTTCTGCGCTGGTCTGTTTCCGGTTGGTGTGGAAAGATAATTAATGATTTCCTTGCTTTTATTTGATAAGGGCAGATCCCAATGATCACTTTGTACAGCTTCCGTAATTTTTTGTAAAAAATAACGGGTAGCTCTTCCTTTACCTTTCACTATAACATTGCCTTGTTCGACAAGATTTTTTACATACCTAAATATGGTTTTTTCGCTGGTCTTTATGCCAGTGGAGTTTTTCAAATCTTCAATAGATGCCCCTCCCGGTAATTCGGCTAAACTTTTAAGTATTTCTTTGAGGTTGTTAGATTTTTTATTCATATTAAATAAATTAATATGTTATATGAGGACGAATTGAATTATCGTATCGAGACAAAAATACATCAAATCGGGGTCAAATAATGTAAAATCGAGACAAATTAATAATAAATCAGGACAATTAGTTAAAATAAAGACTAAATCGAGACAAATTTTTTGAACTACAAGGCCGCATCACGGATTGCTTTTAATGATTTATTTTTTTCGCTCAACCCAGTCCCGCTACCCATCTATTCTCCATCGAATAAATAAACCGGATGCTCATGTTATCTATTTTGATTGAAACACCTTTTAGAAATCCCTGGTGAACCCGCAAACTTCCTTTGGAACTTCATCATAATACCGTCGCCTGGATTAACATGTTCTCAATCTTTCACAGTATGTTTTTAAAATTGTTATCGTCAAAATCTTCCTGGAATAAAAGGATAATTTTCGTTACAAATTGCGTGTCTTGCGAGGTTGGTCCGAAAAAGAGGTTAGTAATAAATTACAATAAAGCCATCAAATAGCTAACATAAAATCACTAAACAGGCAAAAGCACACTCCTTATCCTTTTTACTACCTTTACGCATGATGAATGCCGGGCTATTTATAAACAGCACTCCCCTTCTGGATGAAACCTTCTTTGAGAAGGTCGTTATTTTCATCACGGAACATAACGAAAACGGCGCCATGGGGTTTGTTGTCAACAAACCTTTCCCCCGGAAATTCAACGAACTGGAAGAATTCAGGAACAGCCCTCCTTTTCCATTATACGACGGCGGACCTGTGGACCGGGAACATCTTTTCTTCATTCATCAACGGCCTGATCTGATAAACGGTGGAATTCCGGTAACCGGGAGTATCTGCGTGGGCGGGGATTTTAAGTCAGCAGTAATGCACATGAACAATGGAACAATCACGGAAAAAGATATCAGGCTGTTTATCGGATACTGCGGCTGGGATCGTCAGGAACTGGAAGGAGAAATAGCGGAAGGCAGCTGGCGGGTTTTGGAAGATGACGTACTCTTTTAGAAGATCAACACTATGATAAAAAGATCATTACGCAACTTTCTGCCGCTGCTATTGATCCCTTTGCTGATCAACAGCAAACCATGTTCTGCCTAACCTTCCATCAACCCGAAGGACAGCCAGAAACAGGTACTTATAAAAATCGGGCAGGAGTATGAATACACAATCCCCGGTTCCGCCATCTACTACTACAACCAGGTAAAACAGCTCAACACAAAGCTGCATTATCCGGAAGGGATGGTCCGTTACATCTCCATACGCCAACAATACATACAATGATGCAACATACCACACCACTATGGGTGATAGCCATTTTAACGGTTTGCTTTCACATCTGCTCTCAAAAATCCCCGAAAAAAAAGCGGCATTGGCAAAACCTTCGCCGCAGCAATATGCGTGGCAGGAGCAGGAACGCATCCTGCTAAAATTGAAATTGATATCCCCGGGTGCAAAAGGGCCGGGGAATATCACCTTCAGAAAAACGCCCTGATAAGCGCACCATCGATATGCCGCTGGGTTTTTTATATTAAATTTGATAATTGCGGTACCATTATCGGTTGATATCATCCTTGTATTGCCTGCTTGTATGTACTACGATACAGGCACAGGATGTTGTTACCCCCAGGATCACACTCAGACCGACCGTTAACTATATTTTTCGCAATCTTGATAATACCAATGGCCTGATCGGCAACAAGATCGGTTCTATCGCACAGGATAAAAAAGGCTATATATGGATCGGCACCGATAAAGGTTTGCAGCGATACGACGGAGTGCGGTTTATAAACTGTACAGACACCGGTAATATTGCAACCGAGCCTTTATATGTCGGAAGTATATTTACTGATATTGCTCAAAACAGGATAGTGTATACAGACGGTACACGGATGAAGGCGTGGAACTATTACACCAACAAGACTTCCCTGATGCCTGTTCAAAATGAATGGAAGAAAGACAGCGGAGCGGAAATCTTTATGGATCAGCGAGGTAATAAAATGCAATTTCAGCTGCTCCTTACAAGGAATGTGAACAACAACGGCAACGTGGCGCAGGGGCTGGCTTTGGTTACAATTCCCGATAAACCCGATCCGGATTTTGCCATCTTTATACATGATAAGATACATGAAGAAGTATGGGTAGCAGTTCCGGATCAGTACCTTTTTTTGTTTGATCTGAAGCAGAAAAAAGTGTACAGTACCCAATACAGCCAGGCAAGGAACACATTAAAATCATTTCTTGGCAATAACGTTTTCCCTTCCCCTTTTTACGAAAGTAAACTCAATACCTGCCGCAATTTCCGGATAGATCACCATGGAAATTTCTGGATCATCACCTGGTCACATTACATATTCAGGTACAACCTGTTCTCAAGAAAATTATATCGTTACGATATAGACGAAATTATAAAGAACTACACCGGCAAATCCTTACCCTATGCTTCAGTGAATGATTTTCTGGATGACAATCACGGTAATCTTTGGATCGCCACTTCCTACGGCGGACTATTGCAGTACCGGTTTGCAGACAGTAGTTTCACCCATGTGGCGCGCTGGCCGGGCAACGCCTTATCACTTCAATACAATCACGACATATTCACTTTATTCCAGGACAGGGAGGAAAATATCTGGGTAGGGTCAGACAAGGGTATCAGTATTTTCAATCCCAACCATCAATACTTCACTCCGCTGAACGATTCTCTCTCACAACCGCAATCCGTATCCTCAACAGAAATGGAGAGCGCTTTTCAGGCCAGGAACGGCGATTTGTATGTGGGATACTGGGGAGATGGTATCAGCGTATATGACGCTGGTTTTCATCTAAAAAAGAAATTTCTTTTTCAGGATGTATATGCCAAAAATCAGGTCTGGAGCTTTATGCAAAACGACGATGGAAATATCTGGGCAGGCTGCCAGTATGGTCTGTTACACATCATTGATCCCGCAACATTATCTCTTAAAACCATTCGTCCCCCGGAATTTGAAAACATGACCGTTCGCGTTATTGTACGTGATCATGAGGGCAATCTTGCATTTGGGTTACACAGCGGAAAAGTGGTGGTATGGAACAAAAAACTGCAGCAGTTCCTTCCTTTTAAGGGCGAACGGCCGGCCGGGCCTTCAAAGCTCTCTTCCGTAGAATCGATGCTGATAGCACCTTCCGGGGCTTGCATCGTTGGAATGGCCAACGGATTACGGGAATTTAATATGCAAAAACAGTGTTTTGAAGATACGATCTGCTATCCTCCTTCGGAACATTTTGCATTCATACACAACATGAATCTTTATAGGGGCGATACCATACTCGTGGCAATGGGGACGGGCGGCCTGTATTTCTTTGATACAAAGCATAAAACTTTTACATCATTACGCAAAAGAGTACCTGAAGCCCCTTCGTCAGCTTTTGCCACCAAAACAGATGAAGAAGGAAATATATGGTTCACTTCAGACTACGCGATCTATAAATATGAACCCGCACAGAACAAACTTTCTACCTTTCGGCCGCAAAAGGGATTGCTGAATGCTTCTTTTACCTACGGACGGCGCATCCTCGAAATGCTGTCAGGGAAATGGATCACCTGGACCACCACGGAATTAATCACATTTGACCCAAAGAAACTGACCGCAGCCCAAACAGATACGTCGCGGATAAGTATCACCGGTTTGAAAGTATTTGACAGATATGTTCCGGTGGATTCTTTCCTTGCCGTACAAAAACCCCTGGAGCTTTCTTACAAAGAGAACTTTATAACGATCGAATACTCCAACATGCTGTTCTCCGGAGTGGAATCCGCGAAATATTATTATCGTCTCTCGAAAATAGATAAAGACTGGGTGAACGCAGGCAACAGGGCATATGCCAGTTATACCAACCTGAGACCCGGTCAATACAGGTTTGAAGTAAAGAATGCCGCTCCCGAAACAAACCACAACATCGCATTTATAGATATTGTAATTGACAGTCCTTTCTGGGGAACCGTATGGTTCAAGACATTGTGCATTGCGTTACTGGCAGGGATCATTTACGCTCTTCTTCAATGGCGCATCCGTACCATCCGTTACGAATCCAGGATGAAAGAGCAAATCGCCACCACCAAAGTAATGGCATTACGTGCACAAATGAATCCGCATTTCATCTTCAATTGCATCAACAGCATTGATGCATTGATACAGTATGATGATAAATACCGCGCCGCTATTTATCTGAATAAGTTTGCAAAGCTTATCCGCAGTGTGCTGGACAGTTCCATGCAAAGCGCCGTTACCCTCGGCCGGGACATCGAAACCCTGCAATTGTACATTGAGCTGGAGCAATTGAGGAACGAGAACAAGTTTACGGCCACTATTAACGTTGATGATAACATAGACCCCGATGTCTACAAAGTACCGCCTCTGATCATACAGCCTTACGTAGAAAATGCCATCCTGCATGGAATAAAGAAGCGGCCCGACAATCATGGCAGACTGAATATCGATATCAGGGTCATAGACCATCAATTGATCTATGTAATTGAAGACAATGGCATAGGCAGGGAGGCCTCAAAGAAAGCGCATCATCATAAGTCATACGGGATGGATGTGAGCAGGGAGAGAATCAAACTCTTTAACCGGCAGGAAAAAGCCACTATTACAATAACCGACCTGCAAAGCAATGGAGCGGTAGTGGGTACTAAAGTAGAAGTGATATTAAACCTGATGAACCAGTAGCTCGGCATTGGTGACCTTTACTACCAGATAGGGATTGGAACTATCTGTCCGTTTTAAAACAATAACAAATGGTTTATCAAAGATCATCTGTTTAGGAGGGGGTACTTCTTTCCTTTCCCCACCTCCCGGAGGCATAGCCATCGCCATCACGATCCTGGACTCGCTTTCTGCTGCTGCTCCTTTTTGATCCAGTGAAAATCCAGTTCTTTGATACGCTTCGGTAATAAAACAGGGAACATCTCCCGCCATAAACCGCTGGCGTTCTATACTGTCATAATTCGTTTCTATATTGAACCGCAGGCTGGGTATGGAAACTGTATCGTTCTCATTTATCCGGTATTTCCATGTATCCCTGGGGCTCTTCCGCTCCTGTGCCCCCTTTGGGATGAGCGCATTCATGATGCTGACCGCATCGGCCAAACATCGAAAATCACCGATCCCTTTTACCAGCATGATCTCATGTTGAACATCCCACGGGCTGAGCCGTAGCATAAACTGATCACTGTCCCGGTAATGTAATATCCTGATTTGATCTGTAATCTTTTCATCAAAATGATACATCCCGAAAGCTGCCACCTGCTTCCCATCAAAGCTTACAGGATGCAAAGCTTCCTGTAAGCCTGTTTTGAAGGGAAGTATCTTGCTGAAAGAGGATTTTACCTGTACCTCGCTTTTCGATATACGGGTATCAACGGTATATTCAGCTGGTGTGAGCGAATGGCGATATGAAATAGATCGTGTTACATGGATAAAATCGGCGGAATTGGATTCATCCGTTCTTACCGGAGCCTTAATGATTTCCTTCACCTTATCCCACGCGTACAGAAAAGACGAAGCATAGACCGCATTCCTGCCAGCGCTAAGTGGCGTTTCAAGCGTAAGTGCAAATTCGGTCTGCGGTAAGGTCTTCAGTGCAGTTGCTTCCGGCAGCTTGTCTAACGTGATCATTTCACCAGCTTTCTGTTTATTGAAAAACAGGGCTCCGTTATCATCCATCCCTATCGGGAATCCCGTACGCTTTTTCCACTCCTGGTCTTGCAGCTCGGGAACGGGGGCCATCTTTATTTTAGTATCAAAATCTTCTCTGATGATCCTGATCAGTTCCTTCTCTACATTTGAGAAAGTGCCGGCAAAAAAATCGACTGCCGCCTCCGGGATGTGCAGTAATGATACCTGCGTTTTGTCACTTACCTTATATACATCCAGTACTTTGAAAAAACTGTCCTGGATCAGGACCATGTGTCCAAATGACAAGGCATGCTCACTGAAGATAAATATATACTCAATAATTTGAGATCCCACATCTCTATTTCAATCCCGATGCCCTTCGGGATGTGTTCTTGATAGAATTGACATCGGTTGTGGCAAACGCCTTCCCCGCGCCTGCTAACCCGTTGAAAGTTCCGTTAGGCGTCATGCTCTCCGCGTTGTTTGATCCCGCGGGTGCGGCAAAGCCCCACCACCATAGGAGATAGCCCATTTGATTCTGCTGGCAAAGTCGCATAATCGGAAATAGCATCATTGGTGATGGTCAGGTCCGCGTTCCCGTAAATGGCATCTGTAATTTTCAGATGATTGTTGCTGTACAGATATGTACTATTCCCTGTCAGACTTCCACCCACTATCAACAGTGCGGATGCTTTATCTGCATTCAGTAATATGGCATAATTGGTTTTGTAACCCACAACACGCGTTCCGGCGATGTAATACCTGGTGGGGTCAAAACTGCCGGGAGGCCCGTCATTATTGCTTTTACTGCACATAATAAACACCATGGCCACAGATGTTACAACAATAAGCGAGTTGATCGTTCTCAATATTTTCATGTCTGATGATGGGGTATTCGGTTTTATGAAAGGTGGATCATCGTTCGTTTGAGAAAAGGGAAAACAATGATGTTCATCGCTGTAAGTTCTGTTATTCCTGATTGTGAAGTACTTCGATTTATCGAAAGGGGGGAAATCAGTTATTGAATAGAGGGTTGTATTTATTGCAGCCGGTGTGGAAGGGTTGTTGGATAAGGGGATCTACCCGGATTACACCGGGCTATCGTGGGCGGGCATATCAATATTATCCGCCAGTTGATCAACCGGGGCGCCATCATAGAACCCGATTACATCGGTTGGGCTGAGGAATCGCATCATCGCATTACTCAAACAATACAGCGCGGAGAGCTGAAAATTATCTTCACACCGTCCGCAACGATTTCACCGGGTTCACCAGTGCGGCCTTGATCGCCTGGAAACTCACCGTTAGCATCGCGATCATCACCGCCACCAATCCGGATAACGCAAACATCCACCATTCGATCCTGATCCGGTAGGCAAAGTCCTGCAGCCAGCGCTCCATTCCCCACCAGGCGATCGGAGAAGCGATCAACAGCGCAATGATGATCAGCCTGATGAAATCAGACATCAGCATTTGCACGATACCGGCTACTGTAGCACCCAGCACTTTGCGGATACCGATCTCCCTCGTCCGCTGAAAAGCGATCATCACCGCCAGGCCGAACAAACCCAGACAGCTGATCACGATAGCGATGATGGTGGCGAGGTTGACCAGCTTAGCCTGGTTGCGTTCCTGCTTGTACATCGCTTCCAGCGCCTGATCATAGAACTTGTAACCGAAAGTACCGGCCGGATATAAAGCATTCCATTTTTGTTCAACGGTTTTAAGCGTCTGTTGCCATTTTGCAGGATCAGTACCGTTCAATTTTATATTGACAGTACCCATATTGCTTTTATCCACCATCAACGCCGCAGGATCAATGGTCGTGTGAAAGTTCTCCATATGAAAATCCTTCACCACACCTACAATGGGGTATTTGCTGGTTCTTTGCCCGATGATCTTACCCAGTGCCTCCTGGGGCGAGGAGAACCCGAATGCCTTCACTGCGGCTTCATTGATAACGTACTCACTGGTAGTATCAGATACGCGGAGATTCCTTCCTGCGATCAGTTTCATGTTATACAGATGAATATAGGCCGTATCCACCCACTTGCGATGCACCTGGCGTTTCACCGGCTCCTGGCCATTCTCCCCCTGATACTCGAACATCCCGGAGTTGATATTGGAGGTCATGGGCTCACGACCCACGGAGATCATACTGATGCCGGATTCTTTCTTCAATTCTTCCGCGAGGGTGAACTGTTTGTTCTTATACGCTTCTTTCCGCTGGAGCTCCCACGGAATATTCAGCAACACCACCGCCTCCTTGTCAAATCCCATATCTTTCTTCAGGGTATAGTTCAACTGCGCACCCATGATGAATGCACCAACAATAAACACCTGCGCGATCACGAACTGGAATACGATCAACACCTTGCGCAAAGCAAACCGGTTATTACCGCCCGAATTCAATGCGCCCTGTCCCTGTATGATACCGATCGGTTTAACTTTAGAGACCAGCCACGCAGGATAGCCGCCGGACAATAGCGTTACACCCAGCAGTAATACTGCAAGGAAATACAGTATCCCCCATCCGCTGGAATATTGATGCATGCCTTCGGGTATGATATCCCCGAGGAATGTATAAGCCAATCTGGTCAGCGGGAAAGAAAGCCCGACGGCCAGCAGCACGATCACGAAGGTTTCGGTCAATATACTTCCGATCAGATAGCTTCTGTTACTTCCCAATATTTTGCGCACACCGATCCCCTTGCTCCGCTGCGGGATCTGGGCTGTGCTCAGGTTGATATAGTTGATGCAGGCCAGAACAATCAATAATGCGCCCAGTGCAATCAGGCCATGCATAACGGGCTTACTCGCTTTCCGTACCTGATATTCGCCGACATAGGTGGAAAAATGGGATTCGGCCATCGGAAGCAACTTAAACCAATGTTTGACCATTACCGGCATATTGGTCTCCTTTGCATTCTGTTCCCATTTCTGCCCGGAGATACTGGTGATCTGCGTTAGCACACGCGCGGTATCCACCTGCGCCGCAAGCTGGAGGTACACCTTGTCCGAACCATTGGTGTTCGTCCAGTCTGACAGTGCATATTCTTTATCCTGAAGCGCAAAGAACTCCTTCGCCGTGAATTCAGTAGGGTAATCAAGGTCCTTCACTACACCGGAAACAGTTTTCCTTTCCTTCCCGTTATACATAAGCACCTTGCCAATGACCGCTTCCGGAGCAAGTCCGCCAAAATAGCTCCTTGCGCGGCTTTCGGTCAGCACCAGGTTCTCCGGTGCGCTCAATGCCGTGGCTGCATTCCCCGCCAGCCATTTGTATGGAACCATGGCGAAATAAGTGGAGTCGGTAGCCACAACACCGCTTGGTCCATCCATCGCCGCTTGTCCGGGTACTTCCACAGAATTGACCCACTGACCAAATACCGGCACCACCCGCTGTACACCGGTCACTTGTTCCCGTATGCCGTGATAAAGCGGCGCCGAAACACCACCATTATACGATTCCTTCTGATCGAAAATAAAGCCGGTTACCAGGCGATAGGTACGCGCCCTCTCCGGCAGCTGACTGTCATAGCTGAATTCATACGTGACGATGCGGTAGATGACCCAACATGCGCTGATGCTGATGGCCAGTCCCAATACATTCAACAACGTGAATAAGCGCTGGCGCCATAATTGACGAAGTACAGTTTTGATCTGAAGATTCATGCGATAAAGATTATCATGTACAGGAAGGTGGATGCTTATTCCCCGAATTTTCATTCCATTTCATAATCTGTTATTAACCAAACTTCTAGCCATCATTCAAACTGTAAAAGTGTCCGGTAACGCACAAGGTGTGTTCAAAAATGAACACTCGTCGTGGCCGGAGATACATGCTACATCTCATGAAAGGATCCTGTTTCAATCGTGCTTTTTTTGTAGATTTAAATAGGCCATAAAACCTGCGCTTATGAACAAGTTCATTCAAGCGGTCAAAACGCTGGACCTTCCCGCTGTAAAGGAAATGCTGGAAAAAGACGGACAATGGATACTCTGGGCGGAAGACGACGGAAAGAATGCGCTTCATTTCCTGTGCGGCGTTCCGGTGAACGGGAATGCCGAAAGATCCGCTACCAGCCTGTCTATCCTGAAATTGCTAATGAAAAAAGGGATGAACATCAATGCCATTCATCGCGTTCCTGATCCCGGATGTGGATTTTTCCCCGCTACACCTTTATGGTATGCCTATACGCGCGGAAGGAATGAAACCCTCTTCCGTTATCTGTTGAAGAACGGCGCAAATCCGGAGCATTGCATGTTCGCCATTGCGTGGTATGATGATCCGGAATCTGCCGCATTATTCAAAAAGCATGGTGCAGGCATCGATGATGGAACAGGCGGCGAAACGCCGTTCCTTGCTGCATTTAACTGGAAAAAATATAAGGTGGCGGAATGGTTCCTGCAAAACGGCGCTGATGTGAACTTCAGGGATCGGAAAGGAAATACAGCGCTTTACTATGCAGTGAAAAGGAAATTGAAAACAGAACAGATCAGCTTTCTACTGAAGTATGGAGCGAATGCGGATGTGGAGAATAACGATGGCATATCACCACGTGTACTGGCGCAAACCAATCGCCAGATGAAAATATGGAAGCTTTTCCAATAGCGGGGTATTGTATGTAAAAAGGTCGAAGCGGCATCATCACCGGCTTCGACCTTTGAATATTTAAATATCAATCATTCCCTTTGATCACGATCAGCCAGCCCTGTCCTTTTTTAACCGGAATACTTTCTCCCATACGAAACACCCGCTCTTCCTGGAAACGCTGTACTCCCGGCGCCTTCAATACCGCCTTCTGCGGATCTATTCCCAACGCTTTCCAGTCGATATGCAATTGCACGTCCACATCCGCATCTGCCCAGCTGGCAATGGAAAGCAATGCAGCGCCTTTCTTTTTGTATACCGTGGCCAGTATTTTCTCATGATCCGTTTTCACGGGGCAATGCCCGCTCCAGTAGCCAATCATCTGAGAGCCTGTTATGCCAAAATCGCTCCATACCTTCCAGATCGGGCGGGGGTCTGCGTTCTCTGACCAGGGCATACGATTCGTCATGCCATAGATCATGCCGCGCCAGGGATTTCCGCCACCTTCCAGCATTTCACCCATCAGGCCGAACGGAATGCCACTCACCTCAGTGAGGAAAAATTCGGGCGCATTCTTTTCATAATCAAAATATTCTCCGAACCACAAACGGTTCAGATACGGGAAATGCTCCATATAGAGATTGGCGCTGTTATTGAAACCATCGCTGGGATTGTATTGATTGGCGGAATGCAGATCGATAATACCGGGATGTCCGTCCTCCGTGAGCACCCGTTTGATGCGCTTCATCGTGATACGGTCAAATGCCACGTCATCCAGGTAAATACCATCGATCCCCACATGCTTCACCAGCCAGTTCATCCCTTCCACGTAATAGTTGTGCCAGCGGCTCATCCCGCTGTTCACGATGGCTGCATCCTTTATTTCCGGCACGAACCAGGCAGCGATATAATCGTCTCCCACATGTTCCTGGAGCCAGCTGAAGCCGCCCCCTTTACCCGTGGAGTAAATTTCATGCCCGAGGCTGCGCATCGCGAAGGTTTCGTAAGCGCGATCGGAAAGCTCCCGAACGGTGTTATAGATCTTCACCTTCAATCCCTTTGTATGCGCTTCATCAATGTACCGCTTCATTTTCGCATGCTCAATGAAAGGATAGTTGATCCAGGGATTGATGTCTTTACCATGATGGATGTTCACCACCGTGGCGCCCGCCGCCAGCACGGTATCCACGGGCTTGTAGCTGTGGTAGAAGCGCGTAGCCCACTGGAAGTCTGTATTGATGGGATGGAAAGGCGTGATCAGCAGTGTGAAATTGTAGTACAGCACATCGCCCTTCTTCATGGTCCTTGTTCCGCTGTAGTTATTCACCAGCACTTCGTTTTTTCCTTCCTCAATGCGAATACCACCTTTTCCTTCATTCCCCCAGGAAGAAGGCAGGAGCAGCGGTTTTTGCAGGTAGAAGTTAGTGTTGAGTGGACGTACGTATTTTTCATCACGGAGTGCGTATTGCAAACCGGCGTTTACATTCCCGATCCAGCTGCCATCCTGGTTCTTTTTGGCAACGTCCCATTTCCAGTCGAAATGCTCCGGCCGGTAACCGCCTTTTTGCCCAAGCCCCATCATGTATTTGGAAGCGTTCGGGGAGAAGGGTATCTCCAGCCGTACATCTTGCAGGGACACATCTTTGGTGGCCGTCAGCTTTACAGTATAGAACATAAAGCCATCAAATTCTATGGATGCGTGTACGTCCATCTGCAATGCGGCTGTTGTTCCGGAGGTTTGCCATGCTATGGTGCCGGCTGTTTTTGTAACGAACTGCAGGGGTTTGTACTGCCAGTCCATTTTCTTTCCGCTGCTGTCTTCCACTACCAGCTGCACAGGTTTTGCGAGCACATTGTTGGTTGTTTTTCCGATAGAAGTCATCTCCGGCGTGAAGAAGGTTTGTATCCGGGCCGGGAACCCGTCGCGGTTCAGGGCGAGTTTTCGGCCGAGGAGGCTGATGCTGTTCCCCTGCAATACCAATGGGGTATATGGTGCTATCACTTTGTTTTCCTGTGCCAGTGTGGAGTTCAACCATTGCAGCCGGGTCTGTTTCCAGGGCTCGGCAATACCGCCGTCTTTCACCACCTGCTCTCCCACTTCCAATGTAACAGGCACCGTCTGCGATCCGCCTTCCTGCGTTTTAACGGTCACCTGACCGGAATAGCTGCCGGGCTTTGTTTCCACCGGTATCTGAATGCCGCACCAAAGGGCCTGTACTTCGCCCTGCGGAACATGGACCTTTTGGGTGAAGGGTTTGGCGTCATAGGTAGTGCCGTTGGTATTGATGCAGGTGATCCGGGTAGCTGGAATTTTGCCGGTACCGGATACCAGGTCACTAAAACGGAGAGACACATCATTCAGCGGTTGCAAGGCATAAATACCTAACTGGTAAGTATAAAATTCCCCACGGGCAGCGCTACCGCGGAATGCCGGCTGCCGGTCTTTCCCCGCCCAACGCATCGGCAGATCATATTTCATGCGGATGGGAAACATCCGGTCTTCCGGGAAAACCACAAATCCCTTTTGTTCCTTTACCGCCGCTTCGGTCTCTTTTGCCGTAGCGATAAAATCCATCGGGTAGAAGCTGTTGAATGCGTCTACGGATTCATAGGCAATAGTTTTGGAATCGGGCTGATTTCCCCAGCCAATAGTCAGCAGCCATTTTGTTGAGGTCGTGGTATCCGGTTTCAGATATACGCCCTTCGGGTAATTGGAGCGGCCCTCATTCTTATACGGCAGATAATACACGTAGTAATCTCCCGCCGCAGATACCGGCTCAAAGAAAAGTTCGCCGGATTCCCGGGTGATCCTGCCCCGCTTCACATTCAACACACGCTGGCCTGTTTTCGCATCCACAACAATGATGCGTTTCTCCTCCGGTTTCATATCCCTTCTCCGCCAGGGAATCACCACATGCGCTACATCCTTGCTGCCTTCCGGTACCCGTACAATGAAACGATGATTGCCGAGGGAATCCGGGTTCCAGCTATTGTTCCCGGTACGGTATTCGATATCCTGTGCCGTTGCGAGTGAGCCATGCAACGCTATGCCTGCCAGAAGCAGAAATGTCTTTCTCATTAAAAGGAATTATTGCTACAATAAAGAAATGCTTCCCGCCTGACGGGAACTGCTTATCATCCAATAAAAGTACCGTTTTTACAAGAAAAGCATGTTAAAAAAAGGACAGGCGGCGGCGCTTACTTCGCTTCGTTCACCACCAGCACCACGCTCGTTCTCTTCGTGTTCACATCCGGGTTAAACCCGATCTTCATCAGGAATTCACCGGTGTAGCTTTTGTTCGCATCAATGGTAGAGGTGGTGCCGGGATAAAGATTGATCTCCCGGATGGTATATTTTTTTCCCGCATCCAGTCCCTTCAAACGGATGGGCAGTTTGCTGCCTTCTTTATAACGATTGTTCACCAGGTAGTTGAATATCACGCCTGACGTCTTTTCCGCATTCACGTACAACATAGATGCAACGCTGCTTTCACGGGGATGCGACAAACGATACTGATCACCCTGCCAGATGATCCCTTTCACGGACTGATAATGCTTCACGGCCTCCTGGCAATACAGCAGGTCTTTTTCCTCCAGCCTGCTCACCACAATATCAAATCCCAGTTTCCCCATCATGGCTACATCCGTTCTGAACTTGATCGGCTGCTTCCCCCAGTCGGTCACGTGATTGGACGAACTGATGGCAGGATAGAAATAGGAGTACTCCCACTGCATGAATATGCGTTCCAGCGGATCGGTGTTATCGCTCGGCCAGAACTCCGTGAAATATTGCAATGCAGCGTAATCCACCCTTCCGCCGCCGCCGGAACAAAGCATCATGGGCACTTTGGGGTATTTCGCGCGGATCTTCTCCAATATCTTATAAAGCCCACGCATATACTCGATGTAGAAATGCGACTGGTTCTTCAGATGTGCGGAATAAGCGTTGTAGATCACCGAATTGCAATCCCACTTGATATAAGCCAGCGACGGATTTTTGATGAACAGGCTGTCTACGATATCAAATACGAACCGTTGTACGGCGGGATTGCCCAGATCGAGCACAAGCTGGTTCCTGAAATAATATTCTTCCCGTTTGGGTTGTTTGATCACCCAATCCGGGTGCTTTTCGTACAACTCGCTTTTCGGGTTGACCATCTCCGGCTCGAGCCATATCCCGAACTTCACCTCGTTCCCTTCCGCTTCTTTTACGAGCGCGGCAACACCATTGGGTAGTTTCTTCCGGTTCTCCTGCCAGTCGCCCAGCCCCGCGCGATCATTGTTCCGCGGGTATTTGTTACCGAACCAGCCATCATCCAGCAGGAACAGGTCCACCCCCAGTTTCTTTGCATCGCTGAAAAGGGCTTTCAGTTTCTCTTCGTTGAAATCGAAATAAGTGGCTTCCCAGTTGTTGAGCAACGTAAGCCGCGTGCCTTTACCATCCAGCAGTTTATGTTCCCTCGCCCAGTTATGCAATTGCCGGCTCGCCGTTCCCTTGCCCTTGTCTGAAAAAGTGAACAGGAATGCGGGCGTAACAAATTCTTCATTGGGCTGCAATGTATACGGCGATGCGTAGTTGTTGATACCGGCGATGATCCGGAGGTTATCCTGCGGGTCCAGCTCGAGGTCGATCCTGAAATTCCCGCTCCATTCCAGGGCGCCATACAATACATTGCCTTCGTCTTCCGTCGCGGGCTTGTTCAGCGAGATCATAAATACGGAAGGCTGGAACAGGTTGGCGCGGGTACCGAGCTTGGTATCCAGCGTTTTGATGCCGTGGGTGAGCTGCGCCTCCTCGGGCTGCATCTCCTGAGCCCAGTCACCATGATACTGCCGTAACCAGTAACTGTCCGCTTTCAGCTGCAATCCCGCGGAAGCATATTTCTGGAGGATCACATTCCCTTTCTCTTTATGCCGGATGGAAGACCATTGCTCCACTACATCTTCCCGGAAATAGGATTTATAGAACAGATGTACTTCAAAATCGTACACCGGATCTTTCAACAGTATATCCGTTAGCGTGATGTCATCACTCACTTTGGTGGAGGTGTGGCGCACATACTTCAGGTCCAGCGAATTATTCCCGTCCGCATGGGTAACGGTCACCGCCGGTTCTGCGAGGTTGCGCGAGCCGGAGGGCGTCATGGGAGAGTTCAGCAGGCCGGTGTAGTCGCTGGACTGTTTATACATGCGGGGGATAAGGCTGTACTCGTTCTCATCGGAGAGTTTTCTGCCGAGGAAAATAACGTGCAGGTCCTTGTTCTTGTCCACCTGCAAAACCAGGGAATTATTGGCCGTCACTACAGGAATGCTGACAGTTTGCGCGGCAGCAGGAGCAGCCAGCAGTCCGGCGGCTAAAACGTTGAAAATTCTTTTGACTGACATTGATGGAGCGGTTAATTCAGTAAATCTTTCACCCGGCTTTTGATGTACCCGTTCTGCAGGTACCTGTACAGGTTCTTACCCGGACAATCCGTTTTGGATGAATAATCTTTATGCGATGCGATCGTTTCATAAGGGATGTTGTACTTCCTGCTCACATGAGCGATCAGGCGGACGAGGGCGTCCAGCTGTTGTTTCGGTACCTCCTGCTCCTCCAGGTTCCCCAGGCAGGTGATCAGCAGATGCCCCGTGGGATCGTACTCCGTAGCGGTTTCCCCGGTGGTCATCACATCCCTTCCTTCATAGATCGTTCCATCCGGAGCGATCAGGAAATGATAAGGGATATCGCTCCAGTTGCGATCTTTTCCCATGCCCCAGACCTGCACGTTGTGGATATGTTTCGGGGCGTCGCCGGTGGAATCAAAGCGGGTACCTTCGTGATGGATCGTGATCCTGACCGGTACCTGTGGCTTGTAGGGCCTTGCCGGTTCTGCTTTCCATCCGGCGCGGGGCACGATGGTGAGCGATGGTTGAATATCGTTCTTCAACTCCTGCACATGGCTCTCGTTCCCGGTGCGGTCTACGGCCGTAACGGCGAGATGCGTGAGGCGGTTGCGGCCGTCGTAAAGCGGGAGGGTAGTGGATCTGTCGCGGCGATTGAGGATATGGTAGGTCCAGGATTTACCATATTGCGCATACACTACCCAATGAAAAACATCCTGTTCTTCCGGATGCGTCCAGCTCACGCGCAATGCATCCCCTTCCTGCACTGTTTTCACCACAGGGATCTGTGGCGCCCTGTTATCCAGCCAGGGGCTGGCGGGCACCAATGCCTGCTGTTTGTAAGGCCCTGCCACAAGTGCTTTGACCATATTCGGGTTCTTCGTCAGCGAAGAGATATTCCAATGCACCACTCCGCTGCTTTTCGGGAGTATGCCACGGGACACCATCACTTCGTTCATTATTTCCATTGTGTTGGCAGCAGTTGTATCTCTTCCTACACTGATCCCCGGCCACAAGTGCCGCCCCATCGTATTTTCATCTTTCCACCAGCCCAGCAATACGGGAAAACTCGCCGAGATGCGGCTGATGGGCCAGTATAACTGCGGCGAAAAATAATCGATCCAGCCTTTGTTCAACCACAGTTTCGCATCCGCGTACAACTCGGCATACTGATCAAACCCTGAAATAGACGGCGGATAACCGGGCCGGTACATGCCAAAGGGACTCAAACCGAATTTTACATGCGGTTTTGTTTGTTTGATCTCTTTGTACAACCGCTCGATCAGCTGATTCACGCTGGCCCTTCGCCAGTCGCCTCTCGACAATTTGCCACCATGACTGGTATATTCCTTCCAGCTGTCATCGTCCGGAAAATCTTCGTTGTTGTTATAAGAAGGATAAGGATAGAAATAGTCATCAAAATGCACACCGTCAATATCATAGCGCTTCACAATATCCATCACCACCGCGGAAGCGTGATCCTGTGTGCCTTTTTTGGAAGGATCGAACCACCAGTAGCCTTCCTTAAGCTTCATCACCAGTTCAGGACGGCGCTTTACGATGGAGCTATCCGTCACTTCTCCGCCCACTACATGATGGGCGCGGTAGGGATTGAGCCATACATGCAGCTCCAGGCCGCGATCATGCGCCGCTTCGGTCCAGAAGGCAAGCGGGTCGTAATAGGGATCCGGCGCTTTTCCCTGTACGCCGGTCAGGTAATACGACCAGGGCTCAAGGCTGCTTTGGTAGAGGGCATCCGCCTGCGGCCGCACCTGGAAAATGACGGCGTTGAAATGATTCGCCTGCAGGAAATCGAGCAGGGCGATGGCTTCGCGTTGCTGCTCTTCCGTGGAAAGCCCGCGCTTACCAGGCCAGTCAATATTTGCAACCGTGGCCACCCAGGCCGCACGAAACTCGGCGTCCGCCTTCGGTCCCGCGGCTGTTGGAGCGGATCGCTCCATTCGCTTTGACGAACTGCAGGCATACAGCATACTGATGCCGGCTAATAATAGGAATAATTTTTTTCGCATAGTGCATGGTTAAGGGAATACCCGTGATCGTTTAAAAATACAATAAAGTAGTTGGGATTCCCTTCTTTTTTATTTGCGATGACGGGCCCACAGGATGCCCTGCTGCAACAGTTGCCGGTAGTTAGGATTGACGAAGGCAGCCGGTGATCAACAATATTTTAGCAGGATGTTTTCACGCAAATAGAAATTCCCCGCCCACACAAGGTGGACGGGAAACCATATTCAATACGCTACTGTAAACCGACGACGAATCTGTTGAGGATATTCCAGCTCATCCGCCAGCGCTACAGACAGATCTTCCACGGAAATGAAACTCCGCCCTTCCTGGTTGTACACCGGATGATCCAATCCTGTTCTGTAAGTGCCCTTACGCTCCCCGGAGGTGCCCTGGTGCATTTCCACCGCGGGACTTAAAAACGTCCAGTCCAGTTCCTGTTCATGCCTGATCTCATTCAGAAAATCACGGGCCGCCTGTGCACCTGCTTTCCATGCCTCCGGGAATGCAGGATCATCCACGATTTGCGTGCCATCAGGAAGATAAAGACTACCAGCGCCGCCCACTATCAGCAAACGCTTAATCCCTGCCTTCTTTACACCATGCAGGATGGCTTCAGCGCCTTTCATGAACTCAGGGTAGATATCAGGATTGGTCCACCCTGCATTATAAGCGCTGATCACGGCGTCTGCACCTTTCAATTGTGCCTTCAGCTCCGCATCATTGAACACATCCGTTTTCACAGCCGTGATCTTCGGGTCCGTCACGGTTACCTTTTCAGGGTGACGTACCAGTACTTTTACTTCATGGCCACGCCGGGCCAGTTCCTTCAAAACAGCAGTACCTACAAAACCGGCACCGATCAATGCTACTTTCATGTTTATCAGTTTTGGAATATGTTGAGAAATAATATGCTGATTTAAACTGTAATTTTAATTATTACAGTACAAATGTAGGTAAATCCCTGATACGAGCAAAAAATTGTTACGGATGATCGGATTGAAAAACATCCTGCTGACAGCAACAGGATTGTTAACGCCCTCGGCTGCTTTCCTGCAGGTGAAAGGCACTTCCGGCGATAGTATTGGGTGGATGGCGGAGATAGGACGAAAGCAGGTAAAGTGCTGGTATTAACAAACGGGTCTGTGGAAAAAGCAGCACGCCTGCGGTGTTGAAATAGTTGTATATTACTGATACAAAATTTCGTCCATGAACAAATTCCTCAGGGCACTGATCGCTGCATATGGCGCCAGGAAACTAGGCGGCGGATGTTTGGGAACCATCCTCGTATTCATCCTTATCTACGTGGCATTGGGATACTGCGGCAAGTGAACGGCGGGCGGGATGATCATTCATCCTCGTCCTCATCGTCCTCTTCATCTTCTTCCAGCCATTCCATGTACGCATAATACCACTCTTCCAGCTCATCCAGCAGCTCCTGCTTCTTCTGGGGCTCTGCATAGAAGTATTCATCCACATTGTCGATCTCTTCCACAATGTCGATATACGCTACCTCTTCATCTTCCTCTACACGTTTCGCAAAGAAACGGGGCTTCTCCGTGTGAAAAATATACTCGTTATCCGGGTCTGTGACAGGATCGTCAGCAATCATGAATTTAGGTAATGCCATGGGACAGTTTTTTTATTTGATTACTTCGGACTACAAAAATATGGATTATAAAAATAAAGTGCACCACCTTCTCCGCATGAAAAAATCATTACCTTTGCAAACATCTGATGATATGATGAATACAATCACCACTCCCCTGAAACGCAGAAACCTGGCTGATGAAGTGGCCGGAAGGCTGCAGGAACTGATCGGTACCGGCAAATACCCCGTTGGTGCGCAATTGCCTACGGAGCCTGAGCTGATGCTACAGTTCGGGGTGGGCCGTTCCACCGTGCGCGAAGCGGTGCGGCTGCTGGTTACTGCCGGGCTCGTGCGGGTGCAACAGGGGCTGGGGACTTTCGTCATTTCCCAGCAGCCGCTCTCCGAGCCGCTGGCGCAGCGTCTCAACCGGGCGCACTTCCAGGAACTGAATGAAGTACGGCTGCTGCTGGAAGTAAAGATCGCGGAGAAAGCGGCCCTGCACCGTACGAAAGAAGATATCGTCAAAATGAAAGGCTTCCTGAAACAGCGGGCGGAGTTTGCCAAAGCGAATAATGTAGATGCCTGCATGCAGGCCGATATCAATTTTCACTCGAGCATTGCAGAAGCATCGCAGAACAGCATAATGGTAGATCTGTACAAAACCATCGCCACGCATCTCAAACAATCTTTCAAAGAGCGGTATGCGGACACCGGCAGCTTTATCGAAAGCCAGCAGCTCCACAAATCGCTCCTGGAAAGCATTATAAATAAAGACTCCGCACAGGCGCTCCTCTGGGCCACGCGTATCAGTACGCATGCGAAGTGATCTTTTTATTCTTAAACATCTGATGATCTGACAACAATGGAAACCGTACTTACCGGAGAAGAAACCGCAAAAGCGCAAAACCTGGCTGAAAAGACCATATTCTCCGTACTGCTCGCGCTCAGCTTCACGCACATGCTGAACGATACTATTCAGTCCCTCATCCCTGCAATCTATCCGCTGGTCAAGGACTCCCTGCACCTCAGTTTCTCACAGGTAGGTCTTATCACGCTTACCTTCCAGCTTTCCGCCTCCATCCTGCAGCCGCTGGTGGGCTTGTACACGGACAAGCGCCCGCAGCCCTATTCCCTCGCCATCGGCATGGGATTTACGCTCGCAGGGCTCATCTGCCTCTCCCTCGCACATCATTTCGCGATCGTGCTGTTATCCGTAGCGCTGGTAGGCGTGGGTTCCGCAGTGTTCCATCCCGAAGCCTCCCGGCTGGCCTATATGGCATCCGGCGGCAGGCATGGTATGGCGCAATCGCTCTTCCAGGTAGGCGGTAATACCGGCAGCTCCCTCGGCCCCCTGCTTGCGGCCGCCGTGATCGTGCCCTTCGGCCAGCTGCACGTAGCCTGGTTCTCACTCATAGCCCTGCTGGCTATTTTCGTGATGCTGCGCATCAGCAAATGGTACCTGCAGAACACAGACCGCATCAAACCGAAAAAGAAAGCACTGCAAACAGAAGTGGTGCGATTGTCCAAAGGAAAAGTGGCCTTCGCCCTGAGCATCCTGATTGTGCTGATCTTCTCCAAATACTTTTACATGGCGAGCCTCACCAGCTATTACACGTTCTACCTGATCGACAAGTTCCATATCTCCGTGCAAAGCGCACAGGTATACCTGTTCATCTTCCTGTTCGCCATTGCCGCCGGCACTTTCATCGGCGGACCGGTAGGCGACCGCATCGGGCGGAAATATGTGATCTGGATCTCCATCCTCGGTGTAGCTCCCTTCGCATTGCTGATGCCGCATGCCAACCTCTTCTGGACAGCCATATTGAGCGTTTTCATCGGGGTGATCCTTTCCTCTGCTTTCTCCGCCATTCTCGTATATGCACAAGAGTTAGTACCCGGGAAAGTGGGCATGATAGCGGGATTGTTCTTCGGATTTGCGTTCGGTATGGCGGGCGTGGGATCTGCATTGCTGGGCAGGCTCGCAGACAGTACCAGTATCAGTTATGTTTACCAGGTATGTGCCTATCTGCCGCTGATAGGGCTGTTGACAGGACTTTTGCCGGATATTGAAAAGAAGAAAAGGAAAGTATAACGAAGACCAGCTTTCGTCTCCTTCAAAAAATCAGGGGAAGCAAACACTATTCAAACAGCCGCGCAAAGTGGTTTTCCAGATGCTTCCGCATACCATTGCGGAATTCTTCCGGTGTTCCATGCTCCAGTATATCCACCAAACCCTTGTGGGATAAGAAGGTTTTCAATGCCGGCTGTTTTTTCAGAAGGCCGCTGCTATGCACGTAATCGAATACCGGCAACAACATTTTCTGGAATTTTTTTAACGTTTCATTCCCGGCGATCTCATACAATTTGCCGTGAAAAGCGATCTCGTGTTCGATGTTGAAAAGATGGTGCGCTGTGGCCGGGGGTTCCTTGCTCACGATGCGCCGCAGCTCTTTAATATCTTCCTTTTTGATCCGGTGGAAAAGAAAATCGGCCATTCCAATCTCCAGCACCAGCCGTATCTCGAATATCTCTTTTAATGTATCCTGATCCAGCACATGCGGATTCATGCTTTTACCAAGGATGCCGAAGATATCCGGACTGGTGATCACAGCACCTTTCTTCTTACGGGAATCGATCAGTCCCATCATACGCAGCCGCAGCAAGGCTTCCCGCACTACCGTTCTGCTTACGCCCAGCGTTTCCGCCAGCTCCATTTCTTTAGGGATCTGGTCACCTACCTTCAATTTCCGCTCCTGAAGCAGCTCTACGAGGTTCGCCTCTACTTTGTCCACCAGCGAACTGGTGTCTATCGACTTCAGACTTTCTTTAATCGCTGAAAGGGTCATATTATGTACTACTTAATTCAAAAATAGAAAAAACTGGGGAAAACAATCGGGCCAGGTCCGGGCATCTTTTCATAGGAAATTGATTATCAGACCATAAATAATTTTTTTGGAAATGCAGAGAAGTTATTTTTATCTTTATTATGTCATACATAATACATAATTCGTTTTGAAAAACGCAACCAAAATTCCATTATCATGAGATCAACGCACAAGAAAGTATGGCTTCTGCTGACTTGCTTTCTTCTCTCGGCCGCAGCCTGGGGCCAATCCAGAAAAATCTCCGGGAAAGTGGTTTCCTCGGAGGACAAACAACCGCTTCCCGGCGTAACCGTGATGGTAAAAGGGACGAACAGCGGCACACAATCCAATGCCAACGGTGAGTTCTCTGTTGAAGCAACCGCTGCGGACATTCTGGTGATCCGCTTCACCGGCTTTGTGGCGCAGGAAGTACGCGCCGGCACTGCTCCGCTCAACATCTTCCTGGAACCGGACATTGCCAAACTGAATGAAGTAGTGGTGGTAGGTTATGGACAACAGAGCCGTAAAACACTCACCTCTTCCATTTCACGGGTAGATCAGAACGTACTGAAATCCGTTCCGCGCACCAATGTGGGCACCGCCTTACAGGGTACAGCGCCGGGCCTGCGTGTGCAACAGACCACAGGACAACCGGGCGCCACTCCAACAATCGTCTTCCGGGGTGGCACCAACTACAATGGAACAGGCAGCCCGCTGATCGTGCTGGACGGTGTGGTAGTGACTTCGTTGTATGGTATCAATACAGATGATGTGGAAAGCATCGATGTGTTGAAAGATGCGGCTTCCGCAGCGATCTATGGCGCGCGTGCATCCAATGGTGTGATACTGGTGACCACCAAAAAAGGAAAGAAGGGACGCTCACAGGTGAATTACACGTACAGGGTGGCCCATAACTACGTCCGGAGGAATTCCGTATCGTTAATGTCCGCCGAAGATTACATCATCTGGAACAGGCGCGGACTGGCCAGCAGATATGAAGCTGCGGTAGCGGACAATAACGTGGGCGAACAAACGAACACAAAGAACCAGCTCACCGGCGCATGGGGCTGGGGATTGAACTCCGGCTGGACGGCCCCGGACGGGAAATACTCCACGCAACTGGTCACCAATGCCAACCGTACCCTGCTCAACGATCCGCAATGGCATTTGCTGATCGATAAGAACCCTTTCGTTGCGGGACAAATGGATAGTATCCTCTACCGTTCCATCTCCCAGCGGGCGCTGGAAGACCTCATCCTCCAGCAAAGCACTTTGCAGGAACATTATGTCAATTTCTCCGGCGCGAATGATCAGGGCAATTTTGCTTTGGGATTGGGCGCCGTGAAAGACATCGGTATGGTGAACGGTTCTTCCCTCAACCGGATGAACCTGAACTTCAACGGGGGATTGAATGTAAGCAAGGACCTGAAGATCGGGCTGAACATCGCCGGCTACAGCGTAAAGACCACGCCTTCCTATCTCACCGCAGACGCAGGCGGCGGGCTTACCGGCGGACTCATCCAGCGTTTTGGGGCAGTGGCGCCCACCGTACGGCTCACGCACGATGTAACAGGCGCACAATTGCCGGGAGTGGACGGCGGTACGCTTGGTAATCCAAAGTACTTCATGGACAAGTTTCTTAATAACTCGAATGAACAACGTTTCTCCGGCAGTCTTACGCTCGAATACAACATCCTGCCACAGCTGAAATTCCTCGGTTCCGCATCGGGCTTTATGCGCTATGGTACGGATGAGAGTTTCAACAAGGCTTACATCAACGGTACCGGTGGCGCACTCATCAGTACGAGGAATGCCTCCTTCTCCAACTCGAAGACGACGCAGTATTCTTACAACGGCTTCCTGCAGTATACACAGGATTTCGGGAAACACAGCATTACCGCACTTGGTGGCGGAGAGTTCTTTGAAAGCCGCAACTACAGTTACGGCGGCTCTGCCAGCAATGCTGCTACGGACTATATCCCCTGGCTTTCCGCGTCCACCACGGCAGTGGGTATTCCCTTCTCCGCCTTCAACAGCTGGAACCGCCTGGCCTCCGCTATCGGTCGCGTGAATTACAGCTATGCGGATAAATATCTTTTCAACGTAAACCTCCGCTACGACGGTACTTCCCGGCTTACGAACAACCGCTACGGATTCTTCCCCGGTATTTCTGCGGGATGGAACCTCCACAATGAAGATTTCTTCAAAGGATCAGGCATCAGCCGTTATATCTCCAGCCTGAAACCGCGCATCAGCTACGGCATGAACGGCAGCATGGATCCGCTGAGCGATTTCGCCACGATCCCTGTTTACAGCAGCACAGGCATCTACAACGGGAATCCGGGCTTCACCGCCGGCATGATCACGAACGCAGATCTGAAATGGGAAAGAACCAGTTCGCTGAACTTCGGGCTGGACGTAGGTTTGCTGGATAACCGCGTATCTGTGATCGCAGACTACTTTATCCGGAATGTGTATGACAAGATCACTACGCTCAATATTCCGGCCTGGACCGGCTTCACGACCTATACCACCAACCTCGGCCAATTGCAGAACAAAGGATGGGAACTGGAAGTAAAGGCGAATGTGCTTCGGCCTGCCAACAATCATCAACCCAGCCTGGATCTTAGCGCGAATTTCTTCACGGTGAAAAACTTTGCCAGAAAGCTGCCGGACAATGGCCTGGAAAGGAACCGCCAGGGTGCGGTGCAAATATGGGATCCCGCCTCCAAACAACTGATCTGGGTGGGCGGTCTGCAGGAAGGCTATCGCATCGGGCTGGATGAAATCTATGCGCCGATCTATGACGGCATCTACAAAACACAGGATGACCTCAACAAAAGCGCCAACCTCTACAATTCCTTTCTACCCTATACGAATAAACGGGTCAAACTATTGGGAGATGCGAAATGGCGTGATGTGGACAAAAACGATACCCTGGACTCAAAGGACTTCGTATACGTAGGCAGAACAACGCCCACCATTCAGGGCGGCTTTTCCGTGGCGTCTTCGTGGAGAGGGTTTAGCCTGTTTGCGCAGTTTGATTATTCGTTAGGATTCATCGTACTGAACCAGACGTATCTGCGTGGTATGTCGCAGGTGCAGGGCTCTCAGAACGGACCGGTGGATGTTACCAAAACCTGGTCCCCTGATAATCCCAACGGCACGCTTCCCCGCTACTATTGGGCAAACTACGGCCGTAACTATTTCATGGATGCAGGCGGCGGCACAACGGCGCCGGCTAATTTCTGGGAGAAGGGCGATTACCTCGCCGTGCGCGAGATCACCCTTGCATATGAAATGCCGGGGCGTCTCCTGAAACAGGCCACACAAAACAAAGTGAAGGGCCTGAAGCTTTCCCTCACCGGCTCCAACCTGCTGTACTTCACGAAATACAGCGGCACCTTCCCGGAAGTGGGCGGCAATGATGCGGGGCGTTTCCCGCTGCCGAGAACCCTCACTTTTGGCGCATCCGTAACCTTTTAAATCCAAAATCATGAACAAACGAATGATATCCCGCGCAAGTCTGTTCCTGCTGTTACTCGGCACACTTTCCTGCCAGAAGCAGCTGGAAGAAGTAAGGCCGCAAACCTCGCTGGACCGGGGAAGTGTACTGACGGACCCTAATGTGGCACTCACACTGTATTACGGCGCGTATACCGCCTTCCGCAGTCTCAACAGCAATTTTTTCATCTTCGGTGAAGTACGTTCAGACATCTGGGCGGATGGTTTGTATACAGAATCGGAAGATGGCGGATTAAAACAATACTGGAGTCATAACTTCAGCCAGGCTAATGCTCCGGCTGCCAACTGGGCGGGCTTCTACGGCCTGATCGACCGTATCAATAATGTCATCAAACTCTTTCCGAAATCCAACATCGATGAAAGCAAGCGCAATCAATATCTCGCGGAGATGTACGGTCTCCGGGCATACGTGTACTACACCATGCTGCGCACATGGGGAGATGTGCCGGTCTCTACCGAACCGGTGGAAACGGTCGGCAACCTCAGCGCGCTTTACAAAGCACGTTCTCCTAAAGAGGATGTAATGAAGCTGATCAAAGCAGACATTGAACAGTCCCTCACGCTCTTCGGTACCAGCAATGCCCTTCCTGCAGGGAAACACGTTACCTGGAACAGACCGGCAACGCTGACGCTGAAAGGCGATGTCTACATCTGGTCCGGCACGCATATGGGTGGAGGAACAGTGGATTTTACAACGGCCAAAACCGCTTTGGAAGAAGTGAAGGCATTGCCGGCTCTGGGGCTTCAAACGAATTATCAGGATATCTTCGACCCAACCAAAAAAGCGAATAACAAAGAGATCATTTTTGCCGTCAGCTATGAGAAAGATCAGGCGACCATAGGGATGTTCGGCAGCTTCCTGGTGAATACCACACAAGCAGGCACGTTACTGCTGGACGCCGGTACGCCGCAACAACAATCCGTGGCAGCGGCTTATCCGCTGGTGGGTGGAGCCAGTCGCATCGGTATGAGCCAGGCGATGATCAATAAACTCAACGATCCGAAAGATCAACGCATCCGTCCCTCTTTCCGTATCATGTATCGCAACCAGACCGGGTTTCCGGTGGCGGCGGTGTTGCTGACAAAGTTCATTGGCCGGGTAGATGCGGGCGTGCAGCTGATGGATACGGATTATCCGATCTACCGGTTAGCAGATGTGCTCCTGTTACTGGCAGAAGCCAATACCAAACTGGGCGGTAGCCCGGTTGCTGAAATCAATCTCATCCGCCAGCGCGCTTACGGTCCCGGATATACGCAGTACGTGAACGGAAGTATCGACGCCAACATGAACGCCATTCTCGATGAATACCTGCGGGAGTTCATCGGAGAGGGGAAACGCTGGTGGGCGCTGCGCAGAGCCGGGGACACTTACGTATACAACGCCATCAACCCGGCATATCTCAACATCAATCTGTCTTACAAATTACTCTTACCCATATCTCTTGGCATGCTTAATTCCGATCCCTTGTTAAAACAAACCTTCGGCTACTAAGTATGTATTAGCGTATCCAATGCGGCCGGGGATATTCTTGTCACCGGGTATTTCCCAACATTCAAAAGACCAAACTCAACATATGAAGATCGAACATTTGACGGGCCTGATCGCGGCACCATTCACACCCATGCACAAAGACGGCAGCCTGCATCTTTCATTGATACCCGCTTATTACACCTTATTGAAAACAAATGGCGTGAGCGGCGCATTTATCTGCGGATCCACGGGGGAAGGGGTTTCCCTCACCATCAACGAACGGAAACAGGTAGCGGAAGCATGGGCGCAAGCCGCAGGGGATGACCGTGACTTCAAAGTGATCACCCTGCTGGGCGGCACCAGTATACAGGAATGCATCGGGCTGGCCCGGCATGCGCAGGAATCCGGATTATACGCAGTAGCGTTCACCGCTCCTTTTTACTTCAAACCAGCTTCCGTCAAAATGCTGGCGGAGATGTGTATTTCGATAGCGGACGCCGTGCCGGAAATGCCTTTCTACTACTATCACATCCCCGTGCTCACCGGCGTTGGATATAATATGATCGATCTGCTGGAAGCAGTACATGACAGGTGCTGCAACTTTGCTGGCGTGAAATACACCCATGAAGATTTCATGGACTTCCTCTCCTGCCTCCATTTTCAAAACGGGCATTACGACATGCTATGGGGAAGGGACGAGAACATGTTGCCCGCTTTAAGTATCGGCGCCAAAGGCGCTGTAGGCAGCACTTTCAACTATGCCGCCCCCCTGTATCATCGTTTAATAGATGCTTACCATGCCGGACAGCTGACAGAAGCCCGTGCATTGCAGCAGCAATCTATCGACATGATCCGGTTGCTGGGAAAATACGGCGGCATCGCTACCGGTAAAGCCTATATGAAAATAGCCGGCCTGGATTGCGGAGAATTCCGTCCGCCGGTTACCAATATGAATCCCGCGCAATTCGAGGCGTTTACAAAGGATGTATCAGCGCTTAACTTCTCATCATATTGTTCCAGGTAATGCGATCCAATCCATTCATCATACTCACATTCCTCTTTACCATGCTTTCCTTTTCCCGGCTTGGAGCGCAAGAGCAGGTCAATAACCATATCAGCTGGTCCGTAGCCGCCCAAATACCATCCACCGGAAATACCCCGCAGCCGGGCCTCGCAGGAGCAGTGGCGGGCATACATGGAGACGTGCTGCTGACCGGTGGCGGCGCCAATTTTCCTGATGGCATGCCCTGGGAGGGAGGGCATAAAAAATATCATGACGAGGTATATGTATGGCGAAAGAATGGCGGATGGACTGGCAAGTTCTTCCATCTCCCGTTCCCGCTCGCCTACGCTGCCAGTGTGACCACGCCGGATGGCGTGCTTTGCATGGGCGGAGAAAATGAAGGGGGCCTCAGCGACCATGTTTTCCTGTTGCAATGGGATGCCGAACATCAGGAAGTCCGCATCCGCACAATGCCCTCACTCCCACACCCCCTCACCAACGCTGCAGCCGCTATCCAGGGGAATACGGTGTACCTCGCCGGAGGAGAAACAACAGATCATACGCTGCAAACGTTCTATGCGCTGGACCTTTCTTCCGGCGCTGCCTGGAAGCAGCTGCCGGATCTTCCGCAGGCGGTCTCCCACGCAGTGGTTGTAGCGCAATCCAACGGGGAATACCCCTGCATCTATCTCTTCGGCGGCAGAGCCCGCACCGCCTCCGGCATCAGCACTTTGCACAACAGCACGTTCGTTTTTGATCCGAAAACGAGCCGATGGAAACAACTCTCTTCCATATCCGACGACAAACAGCCGGTACCAGCGCTTTCCGCAGGCACCGGCATTTCCACCGGCGCCACTTACATCCTGCTGATCGGAGGAGATAAGGGAACGGTATTCTCAAAGATCGAAGGTTATAATGCAGCGATCGCGAAGGCGGACAAAATAGCGGAGAAAGAACGGCTGCAAACGGAGAAACTGGCGCTGCTCAACCACCACGCCGGTTTTAGCCGGGATATCTATCTCTTCAACACCGTTACCGGCGCCTGGAAGAACATCGGCACCCTTCCTTTTCCCACTCCCGTGACCACCACAGCGGTGAGATGGGGCAATGATATCTTCCTTCCCAGCGGCGAGATCAGGCCCGGTGTACGCACACCGGATGTGTTGAAAGGCAGCATCGACCACCGGCAGTATTTCTCGTGGAAAGATTATGCAGTGCTCGTGCTGTACCTGTTGCTGATGATCGGCATCGGTATATGGACTTCCCGCCACCAGGAGTCTACCAACGACTATTTCCGCGGCGGGCAGAAGATTCCCGGATGGGCTACCGGTCTTAGTATCTTCGGCGCGAAACTAAGCGCGATCACCTTCATCGGTATCCCCGCAAAAACGTACGCCACCAACTGGACGTATTTCATCCTGCTGATGACCATCATCATGGTGATGCCGCTGGTGATCCGCTTCTTCATTCCGTTTTACCGAAAGCTCAACGTAACATCCGCTTACGAATACCTCGAAAAACGTTTCAGCTATCCATCCCGGTTGCTGGCATCGCTGCTGTTCATCCTGCTGCAACTCGGGCGGATGGGAATTGTGCTGCTGCTGCCGAGCATTGCTTTATCCGTCGTAACCGGCATCCCAGTTGCTACAAGCATCCTCATCATGGGCGGAGTGAGCATTTTCTACACGGTGCTGGGTGGTGTGGAAGCCGTTATCTGGACGGAAGTGGTGCAGGTGATCATCCTCCTCGGTGGTGCACTGCTGTCCCTGATCCTGCTGCCGCTTCATCTGAACACACACAATGTATGGCAGAACCTGGCAGCAAATGGCAAGCTCAAACTCATCGATCTTCATTTCGATCTTTCTTCTCCTACGTTATGGGTAGTGCTCATCGGAGGGCTGGCATTGAACCTTACCGTGTATGGTACTGACCAGACCGTGGTACAACGCTATCTCACCACCAAAGATGAAAAAACCGCCGCCAACAGCCTCCGGCTGGGAGCCTGGCTCACCCTGCCGTCCACGATCCTTTTTTTCAGTCTTGGTACCTTGTTGTATCTCTTCTACCAGCAGCATCCGGAGAAGGTAAACATTGCCCTCGATGCACAGGACACCATCTTCCCCTGGTACATTGTGAGCGAGCTCCCCGCGGGCGTTTCCGGGCTGGTGATCACTGCCATCTTCGCCGCCGCGATGGGTAGTTTAAACGGCAGCGTTAATGCTGTTTCCACCGTTTTTGTGAACGACCTCTACCGCAAATATCTTCCCGGGAAAAGTGAGAAGAACTATCTCCTCGCCGCAAGGATCGCCACGCTGGCAGTGGGTATTTTCGGCACCGGCATCGCGTTGGTGATGGCCGATACCGGCATCGTTTCCCTCTGGGATCAGTTCAACACTATCCTCGGGCTTTTCACCGGCGGCATCGCGGGATTGTTCGTACTGGGCATCTTCTCCCGCAGGGCGAATGCTTTCGGCGCGGTGGCAGGACTTGTGGCGGGAGGGTTCTTCCAGTACTTCATTTATCGCCATACCCATGCCAATCTGCTGCTGTATGCGCTTACCGGCCTGGTGAGCTGCGCGGTATGCGGGTATCTTTTCAGTCTTGCCGGAGGCAGGCAAAAAAATATCTCAGGATTAACGATTTATAAAAACTGATCCGATATGCATTATTCAAAAGAAGCGCTCGTGCAGCTGCGCGATCTCTACCGGCGGCAATTGCTGGAAGACACGCTTCCCTTCTGGTTTCCCCGCAGTATCGACAAAGAATACGGCGGCTATCTGCTGATGCGTGACCGGGACGGTTCGCTGATAGACGATGACAAAGCAGTATGGATACAGGGCCGCGCCGCCTAGCTGCTGGCCACCTTGTATAACACCGTTGCGCCGGAAAAAGAATGGTTGCAGGGTGCAGCTTCCGGCATCGACTTCCTTCGCAAATATTGTTTTGATACAGACGGAAGGATGTTCTTTCACGTCACCCGGGACGGGCAACCGATCCGCAAGCGCCGTTATTTTTTCTCCGAAACGTTCACCGTTATCGCCGCCGCTGCTTACGCCAAGGCCAGCGGAGATGAACGCATTGCGGACTTCTCCAGGGAATTGTTCGGGCAGTGCATCCATTACGCCACCACGCCGGGACTGTTACCCGCAAAATACACGGGGACGCGGCCGGCCAAGGGGATCGGCGTTCCCATGATCATGATCAACACCGCGCAACAGCTGCGCGCCACGATCGGGGATACACGTTGTGATGAGTGGATCAGTACATGGATCCATGAGATCGAACAGGATTTTGTAAAACATGATATTCGTTGTGTGATGGAAACCGTTGCGCCGGATGGAAGCATCATCGATCACATCGACGGGCGTACGCTCAATCCCGGGCATGCCATCGAAGGCGCATGGTTCATCCTGCACGAGGCTCATTACCGTGGCAACGACCCACACCTCATCCGGCTGGGCTGCCAGATGCTGGACTATATGTGGGAGCGCGGATGGGATCAACAATACGGCGGCATCCTCTACTACCGGGATGTATGCAACAAACCCGTGCAGGAATACTGGCAGGATATGAAGTTCTGGTGGCCGCACAACGAAACGATCATCGCCACGCTGCTGGCCTATATTATGACCGGCGATGAAAAATACGCACGATGGCACCGGATGGTGCATGATTATGCCTACGATCATTTCCATGATAAGGAAAATGGCGAATGGATGGGTTATCTTCACCGTGACGGAACGGTGGCGCAAACGGCCAAAGGCAATCTCTATAAAGGCCCGTTCCATTTGCCCCGGCAGGAATGGTATTGTATGCAATTATTAAACGAACATCTGCAAACATCATGATAAAAAAATTATTCCTTCTGCTTGCACTTTGCTGTTCACAGCGCGCTTTCGCTCAACAGTCCGCC
The DNA here is from genome assembly GCA_017849435.1 of Chitinophaga niabensis. Classification (GTDB taxonomy): domain Bacteria; phylum Bacteroidota; class Bacteroidia; order Chitinophagales; family Chitinophagaceae; genus Chitinophaga; species Chitinophaga niabensis_A. The sequence goes on along the minus strand of JAFIGY010000009.1, from coordinate 118,302 downwards.
GTGCCTGTGTTTGAAGCCGGTAAAGATGGCCACAAAAGCTATCGCATTCCCGCTGTCATCCGCCTGCCCGATGGCGACCTGCTCGCTTTCTGCGAAGGAAGAGTGAATAACGCCGGCGATTTCGGGGACATCAACATTGTCATGAAACGAAGTGCGGATGGCGGAAAAACCTGGGCCCCCCAACAGACCATCGTGGACTACAACCACCTGCAAGCCGGGAACCCTGCGCCCGTTGTTGATCTCACAGACCCGGCCTGGCCCCGCGGCCGTATCTTCCTGTTCTACAACACCGGTAACAACCACGAAAGCGAAGTAAAGAAAGGTAATGGATTGCGGGAAGTGTGGTACAAAACTTCCACAGACGATGGCAACACCTGGTCCGATCCCGTGAACATTACCGCGCAAACGCACCGCCCGCGGCAGCAGCCTTACAATTTCCCGGAAGACTGGCGCAGCTACGCCAACACGCCCGGGCATGCCATGCAATTCGCGAAGGGCCGATACAAAGGCCGGATATTCGTCGCGGCTAACCATTCTGCCGGCGACCTCCAGCCACAATTCTCCGATTACCGCGCCCATGGCTTTTACACAGATGATCACGGAAAAACTTTTCGCCTGAGCGAAGACGTGCGCACTCCCGGCGGAAATGAAGCCACGGCCGCCGAATTGTCCGGGAACCGGCTGATGATGAATATCCGCAATCAGAAAGGAGATGTGAGGGAAAGGATCGTGGCAGTCAGCGGAAATGGCGGTGTTCATTGGGATACCACCTATTTCGATCCCCGGCTCCCTGATCCTGTTTGTGAAGGCTCGATCCTTACCCTGCGGCATCGGAAGAAAGGGAACATCCTGGCATTCTGCAACGCCGCCGATCCCCGGCGAAGGGAAAAGCTTACGCTGCGCATCAGTAAAGATGACGGAAGCACCTGGGCACAGAGTTACCTCGTAGAGGCCGGCAGCGCAGCCTATTCCGACATCGTACCACTGGGCCGCAGATCAGTAGGTGTATTGTATGAAAAGGATAATTATGCCAAAATCATGTTCATTCCCATCCACGTCAAATTATAATCCGCTTCCATGAAAAGATGGCTGCTCTTACTGTTATGCATCACTGCCCTGAACGTTCAGGGCCAATTGTCGCTGATCCCTCAGCCGAAGAAGGTTTCGTTGGGCAAAGGGGCCTTTGACCTGCAGAAATGCAGAACGATCACTCTTACAGATACCGCTTTCCGGAAGGAAGGTCTCCGCCTGCAGCAACTGTTGCGGGAGAACGGGTATACACTGCAGATGAACGATAAAAGAACGAAATCATCCATTGTGATCGGGCGACAGGCGGATGGACGGTCTGATGAAGCATACCGGCTGGATGTTACCCCGGAACAAGTGCTGCTGAACGCCCGGGATATCAAAGGCATCTTTTACGGTATACAAACGCTGCTGCAGCTGATCGATGCGAAAGGGAAAATACCTTCCTGCCATATCGATGATCATCCGGCATTTTCGTGGAGAGGCTACATGGTGGATGCCGGCCGGAATTACCAGTCGATAGCAACGCTCAAACAACAGATCGATATCATGGCCCGCTACAAATACAACATCTTTCACTTTCACATCACGGAAGATATTGCCTGGAGGCTGGCAGTGAAACAATACCCGCAATTGACCCGCCCGGAATACATGATCCGGCAGAAAGGTAAATGCTACAGTGAAGCAGAACTGAAAGAATTGATAACGTATTGCCGTGACCGTTATATCACCCTCATCCCGGAAATTGATATGCCCGGCCATAGCGCCGCCTTCAAAAGAGCGATGGGTACGGATATGCAATCCGATACCGGTGTAACGATCATGCAAAATATCATCCGGGAATTCTGCGCCACTTACGACGTCCCTTATCTGCATATCGGCGGAGACGAAGTACACATCCGCAACAGGCAGTTCCTCCCGGAAATGACGGCGCTGGTGCATCAGCTCGGCAAACAAACCATCGGCTGGAGCCCTGGCGGGAATGTTGGTCCGCTTACCATCCGGCAGCTCTGGGGATACGAAGGCGTGAAAGACACCACGCTTACTTACATTGATTCCCGGCATCTCTATCTCAATCATATGGACCCGCTGGAAAGCGTGGTCACCATTTTCTTTCGCAAACTCGGGGACAGCATGGAAGAAGACCGGAATGTGAAAGGAGGTATTCTTTGCCTCTGGCACGACCGCAAGGTAGCGGATGAGCAGGATCTCTTTCGCATGAACCCCGTTTATCCCGGACTGCTGGCCTTTGCCGAAAAAGCATGGTGCGGTGGCGGGTTGGATGGATGGACTGCCAACATTGGTGCGCCCGGTACGGAAAAAGCCAAAGCTTTCGCCGCGTTCGAACAACGTTTGCTGGCACATCAGCAACGTTATTTTTCCAGGCTGCCCTTTCCTTATGTAAAACAGTCCGGCATCCGCTGGCAACTCTTTGGTCCATATAACAACAATGGCGATCTCGCCCGTACGTTTGAGCCGGAGAAAAGTAAAGATCAGCTGAAACCTGCGATGGAAGCCATTGGCGGCACCGTGATCCTGCGGCATTGGTGGGCGCCGGGGGTAGGGGGATTATTGAAGGACCCTCATCCCAACACCACCTGGTATGCCACCACAAAGATCTGGAGCGATAGGGAAAAGACCGCGGGCTACTGGATCGGGTTCAACAACTTCTCCCGCTCACCCAATACGGACTCCCCGCCCAAGGGGGCCTGGGACGACAAACAAAGCGCCATCTGGCTGAACGGCATCCCTGTTGCGCCGCCGGTATGGAAACGGGGTGGAGAAAAAGGGGACGCAGAGATACCACTGGTGGATGAAGGGTATGAATATCGTGCGCCTACGCTACTCCATCTGAAGAAAGGCTGGAACACGGTGCTGGTGAAAGTACCAGTCGGCAGGCTGGAAGGACCGAACTGGCATAATCCGGTAAAGTGGATGTTCACCATGGTACCGGCAGGTTTATAGAAGTTCAAACCGGCGTATCTTTGCTCCCAAAAATTGAAGATATGCCGGTATTGAGCGTCACGGATTATAAGGCCCCTTTTCTCCTGCGGAACCGGCATCTGCTGACCATCTTTCCCACACTTTTCAGAAAGTTACGGCCAGTCCGTTACACACGGGAGCGCATATCCACTCCCGACCAGGATTTCCTCGACCTCGATTTCAGTTATACCGGCAGCAGGCGGCTGGTGATCATTTTACACGGACTCGAAGGTAATTCTCACCGCCAGTATGTTACAGGAATGGTGCATATCTTCAATGAAGGCGGTTACGATACCGTTTCCATGAATTTCCGCGGCTGCAGCGGAGAAAGCAACAAAGCCCTTCGTTTCTATCACAGCGGTGAAACCGGTGATTTGCACACCGTGACCGGATATGTAACAGCTTCCGGGAAATATGATCAGATCCATTTTGTAGGGTTTTCACTGGGTGGTAACGTAATGCTGAAATACCTGGGCGAACAAGGCAGCAATATCGCGCCGGTCCTGCGTTCCGCCGTTGCGATCTCCGTTCCCTGTGATCTGAAAGACAGTTCGAAAGAACTGGAGAAGAAGCACAATTTCATCTACATGCGCCGCTTCATCCGCTCTCTTGGCGAAAAGCTGGCGGTCAAAGCCAAACAATATCCCGGCCTCATTTCATTGGAAGATTTTTCCTCCATCCGCAACTTCAAACAGTTCGACGACCGCTACACCGCGCCCATGCATGGTTTCAGGGATGCGGAAGAATATTGGGCCAAATGCAGTTCCAAACAGTATCTCGAAAACATCCACATACCGGCCCTGCTGATCAATGCGCAGGACGATCCTTTCCTCGGCGCGGGAAGTTTTCCCTACCGGGAAGCCGGCAACAACCCGCACTTCTACCTGGAAACTCCGGAAACCGGCGGGCACGTCGGGTTTGTGACGTTCCCGGATAAATATTACTGGTCTGAAAGACGGGCGTTCTGTTTCATAGAAGCCCATCCCTGATATCCGGAACTTGCGAATTCCGTACATTTGAAATATGGAAAAGACGCAATCGCTGGAAGAATTCTATCGCGCCAAACAACTCGCGGTTCCGGCTAACCTGCAGCGGGAGACGGGCCATTTCAATGTGTTTGAAAGAAAAGCGTTCGCAGGTGCACATGCTCAGCCATTGCCTTACAGCCGTAAGGATTTTTACAAGATCACCTTCATCACCGGGCAGAACCGCTTTTTTTATGCGGACAAGACCATCGAGGTGGAAAAGCACGCCCTATTGTTCACTAACCCGCAGGTCCCCTACCAATGCGAACAGTTATCCGACGAACAGGACGGTTTCTTCTGCATTTTCACCGATGCTTTCTTCCATCCCGTGAAGGTACTGGACTATCCCGTTTTCAGACCCGGCGGCCAGCCGCTCCTTTTTTTGCCGGATGATCAGGTACCACCGGTTCAGGAGATATTTGAGAAAATGATGAAAGAGCTCCATTCCGACTACCCCTATAAGTTCGATCTGTTGAAACTCTATACCATTGAGCTGGTCCATATCGGTATGAAAATGCAGCCGTTCAATCCGGCTACTGTATCCCACAACGCGTCCAGCCGTATTTCTTCCCTTTTTACCGATCTGCTGGAAAGGCAATTCCCGATTGAATCCCCTGTACAGCAGGTGAACCTCCGCACGGCCGTTGATTTTGCCACGCAATTATCCATCCATGTGAATCATCTTAACAAAGCACTGAAGGATACCACGGGAAAATCCACGTCAGCGCTGATCGCGGAGCGTATTGTACAGGAAGCGAAAACGCTGTTGAAGCATACCGACTGGAATGTGTCGGAGATCGGTTACTGTCTTGGTTTCCAGGAGCCCGCGCATTTTAACAATTTCTTCAAGAAAAAAACCGCCCTTACCCCGCGTTCATTCCGGACAGTTTGATGATTTCAGAAGATTGCCGTATCTTTGCCCCGATTTTTATATCCCCTCTCCGCAGATAAGGACATTTCCCTTCGCAGTCAGGTTTACATAAAATGATGTGTGGATATACAATCTAACCATCCTTCTCTTTTGCAGGTCAGGATTGTTAGCATCATTTTAACTAAAAACAAACATATTGTCATTCGAGAAATTAAGTCTCATTGCGCCCATTTTGCGTGCGCTTGAAACACAGGGCTACACTGCGCCCACGCCTATCCAGTCCCAGGCCATTCCGGTGGTGTTGGGCAAGAAAGACCTGCTGGCCTGTTCACAGACAGGTACCGGCAAAACCGCCGCGTTCGCCATTCCCATCCTGCAACTGCTGTACAGGCAGAAGCAATCGGAGCAGATGCCCAACCGGCATATCAAAACCCTCATCCTCACGCCTACCCGCGAACTCGCGATCCAGATCGCCGATAATTTCCGGGACTATGGCGCGCATACCGGTATCAAACACCTGGTGATCTTCGGAGGCGTATCCGCGCAAACGCAGATACAGTCGCTGAAACAGGGAACAGACATCCTGATCGCCACACCCGGCCGCCTGCTGGACCTCTGGCAACAGGGACATGTGAACCTGCGTTATGTGGAACAGTTCGTGCTCGATGAGGCGGACCGTATGCTGGATATGGGTTTCATCCATGATGTGAAACGCGTGATCACCAAACTGCCGGAGAAAAGGCAAACCCTGTTCTTTTCGGCCACCATGCCCGCCGAGATCGCGCATCTGGCGAATGCCATCCTGACCGATCCCGTGAAAGTAGCGGTAACACCCGTTTCTTCCACTGCGGAAAAAGTAGAGCAGCGGTTGTATTATGTGGACAAGGGTTCGAAGCGGTCGTTGTTGATCCATGTGTTGAGGGATCCGCAGATCACGAGTGCATTGGTGTTCACGAGAACCAAACATGGTGCAGACCGTGTAGCGAAAGAACTGAATAAGGCGCAGGTGCGCGCCAACGCCATACATGGAGATAAGTCCCAGAACGCCCGTCAGCGGGCTTTAACCGACTTCAAAGCCGGCGCCATCCGTGTGCTGGTGGCAACAGACATCGCTGCCCGCGGGATTGACGTAGATAATCTGTCCCATGTGATCAATTACGAGATCCCTAACGTCCCGGAAACCTACGTACACCGGATCGGCCGTACCGGACGCGGGGGCGCAAGCGGTGTTGCACTCTCTTTCTGCGATCTGGAAGAAAGAGCGTATGTAAAAGATATCACCAAACTGATCGCACAAACGATCCCGGTAGTGGAAGAACATCCTTTCCCACCGGGTGAAGTGCCGGTAGAAAAACCGGCACCCGTGGCGAATATGCGGCAATCCTCCTCACAACAGATAGCGGGGAAGAAGAAGAGTAAGCGTAAGTGGCATGGAAGACCGCAACAGAAGAAGGCGTAAAAGTTATGGTTTAAATATGAAAGGGGCCGTCCAAAAAGCAAGGACAGCCCCTTTTGTATTCGGGTAATATGTCGTCTCCGGCTATGCAAACAATCAGGATTTCGCTTTCCGGTACACCGTTGTATCCGTTACCAGTGTAGGCATCTGATACCCGCCGGTGTCAATTTTCAGGTCCGGCATCAATTTCCCCATCTTACCGATCGCTTCAGCCGTTATGCCTGTTTTGTATATGAAGAGTTCCCGCAACGCTTTATTCTTCTGCAGGGTCACAAGACCTTTGTCGGTGACACGAGTGCCCGTGAGGTTGAGGTATTTCAATTGCCTGCAATCCGCCAGCGCAGGGAGCCCTGCATCTGTAACCGCCGTGTTCTCCAGCTGCAGTCTCGTAAGCTGCGGCATCTTTCCAATAACTGCCAGCGCGGAATCTCCCGCTTTGGTGCCGGACAATTTCAGCCATACGATCTGGGACTTCAGCGGCAGGAGCAATGCGGCTTCCCTGTTCCCGAAGGACGCTGCATTTACGGCATTTACCATCAGATAGTTATTGTCGGCAGCAACCGGCATCACTTTTACGCCGGTCCCTTCCAATGCGGCGATATCTTTCGCAGAAGCGGCCTTCGCGTCCATTTGCGGAACGAAGGGATTATTTCCCGGTCCCGCGGAAGGTTGAAGGGATTCCAACACCAGTTGTATGCGGGGCGACTTGTGCAGTTCCTTCACAGTAGCAGTAGCGGAAGCGCCCTGCGCGATCCACCAGTAGATGATCTCCACCTGTTGCGGGCTTAATTGCGGTTTCCCTTTGGGTGGCATTCGCCTGTCGTCATTATCTGAAAGGATCAGCCTTTTGTACAGTTCGCTGGCTTCCGGAATACTGTCTTTCAATACCGGCCCATGTTCACCGCCTCTCCGGATATGCGTGAGGCTGTCCAGCCGCAGGCCGCCTTTCAGTTTCTGTTCGTTATGACAGCCATAGCATTTCTGTTCAAGAATGGGCTTTACCAGTTGTTCATATACTTTTGCTTCTTCAATGTTAGTGATAGTGGATGAGGGGGAAGACTTTTTAGCGTTGCCGAAGGGCATGGCCGCAGTGAGATAATCCTCGCCATGTGTGAGATTTCCTCCAAAATGCCCTGCGGCAGAGAGTAACAGTACCATCAGCGCAGAAACCGGCAACCATCCTTTCCTGAAAACAGTATAGCGTTTTAGTACACACAGCAATACAGAGATAACGGCAACGGCTATACCGAGCCACATGTGCAGGGCCAATGCGCTTTCGTCATAACCACCTGTGAGAGACAGCAGGTATCCGGCGATGCAGGAGGCGATGGCCGAGAGTGATCCAAAGATCAGTACGGGCAATACGGATGGTGCCAGAAAAGCAAGCCGACGGTGCCGGCTCATCCATTCCAGGATGAACGCGATGATGAGCATACCGATCGGAAGATGCACCAGTAAAGGGTGGAAGCGGCCGATGAACAAACTCCAGCTTCCCTGCTGCGCCTGCAATATCATGTCTGTCATCACTTACCGTATCGCGATTTTAAAAGTTTCATCATATGCACGTTGATGTCCCACTGATTGGCGACCGGTTGGCGGGTATAAGGTAACGCGGGCATGTAATCGATCGGACCAAACTCTGTCAATACTGTCATCACCTCTCCTTTCGCCTGTTTCTGCTTAGCAATTTCATCCCACCATGCAAAATGCGCTTTCACCGCCCCTTCCCATTCCGGCGCCCGGGGATCATTCACCTGCGGCCCTTCCGGATGACCGATGCGCGCATGGATGTGCCCTGCACGCGCCAGCGCCATCGACACTGTTTCCGCCTGATCCTGTAAAAGCGATTCATGCACATTGCACCAGTGAGAAATGTCCAGTGTCAAACGAAGTGCCGGCATGGCTTCTATGAAACGCCGGGTTATATGCGCCGCAAAAAGCATGCGGGAACGATGCGTTTCATGATAGATCGGAATACCGGTTTGTTGTGAAATGCGGGTGGTTATATCGATGAGCTTGCAGTTCTGTTCAAATGAAAAATAATCCTTCCCGGAATGACAGTTGATATACTGCGGACGTTTACGTTGCTGACCGGTTGCGCCTTTCACCGCATCTTCAAAAGCGGCGGCATGTTTCGTGTAGTCGCTTCCGTTACCTCCACAGAGGAAGCCTACTTCCAGGTTGTATTTGGCCAATGCGTTGAATAGTGCATCCTGTGCGGCCGCATCTCCCGTCCACCAGGTTTCTATACCATCGTATCCGGCTTCTTTCACACGTTTGCAGAGTTCATCCCGGGTACCATTGAAACCCCAGTCGGTAGCCATTACCAGGAGTTTGAAGCCGGGAGCGGCGGGGGCATTCCTGCTGAAGGCAGGCAATACGGGGAATAGCGCAGATGCGCCTAATACGGCGGATTGCCGGAGGAAATTCCTTCTGTCCAGTTGCATAGGTTTAGCTGATGATTTCATTGATGACATGACCACCAACATCCGTTAGTCTGAACGGGCGGCCCTGGAAGTGATAGGTTAATTTTTCGTGGTCAAAACCGAGTTGTTGCAGCATGGTAGCGTGAATATCGTGCACTGCAACTTTTCCTTTTACCGCACCGAAGCCGATCTCGTCTGTTTCTCCCCAGGTAAAGCCTTTGCGGATACCGCCACCGGCCATCCACATGGTAAAGGCTTCCACGTGATGATCCCGGCCCATGAACGGCATTTCTTTCCCGTCGCGGTTCTCCTGCATAGGTGTTCTGCCGAACTCACCGCCCCAAACCACGAGGGTTTCATCCAGCAGGCCCCGCTGTTTCAGATCGAGGAGAAGGGCGCTCATGGGGCGGTCTATTTCGCGGCATTTGTTGCGCAGGCCGTAATCGATGGAAAGTCCCTCATCCGTTCCGTGCGCATCCCATCCCCAGTCGAACAACTGTACAAAGCGCACGCCCTTCTCTACAAGTTTGCGGGCCAGCAGGCAGTTGTTGGCGAAGGATTCCTTCCCCGGTTGCGTTCCATACAACTGGTGAATGTATTCGGGCTCATCGGCAATATCCATCACGCCCGGTACGGATATCTGCATTTTGTATGCAAGTTCGTATTGCGAGATGCGGGATAATATCTCGGGGTCTTTGAACGTCTCGTATTCCTGTTTATTCACTTCATTGATGGCATGAATGGATTGATAGCGCAGATCGCGGTCCATTCCATTCGGGTCGGTGAGGAACAGTACCGGATCTCCTTTAGAACGGCATTGTACACCCTGGTAAACGGAAGGCAGGAACCCGCTTCCCCACACGCTCTTTCCCGCATCCGGCGTTTTTCCCCCGGAAGTAAGCACCACAAAACCAGGCAGGTTGCTGTTCTCAGTACCGAGTCCGTATGTTACCCACGCTCCGATGCTGGGCCTCCCTAACCGCGCGCTCCCGGTATGCATGAAGAGTTGCGCCGGACCATGGTTGAATTGGTCTGTCTGCACCGCTTTCAGGAAGCTCACTTCATCCACCAGACTGGCGAAATGCGGAAGATGATCAGATACCCATGCGCCGCTTTGCCCATGCTGTTTGAATTCTGCCTGCGGTCCCAGCATCTTGGGCACACCACGGATGAATGCAAACTTCTTGCCTTCGAGTAAGGACTGCGGGCAGAGCTGGTTATGCAGTTTCTGGAGTTCCGGTTTATAATCGAACATCTCCAGCTGTGAAGGCGCTCCGGCCATATGCAGGTAAATAACGTTCTTCGCCCGGGCCGGGAACTGCGGTGCATGTGGCGCCAGCGGGTTCAGGCTTTGCGGCAATCCGTCCCCGCTACGGGAGAACAAATTGCATCCTCCCAGCATGGTACCCAGCGCAGTGGCGCCCAAACCGCCGATGCAGTCCCTCAAAAAGTGCCGCCGGGAAAAGAACCGCGCAGCTTGTTCATTGGCTTCATGTATCAGTTTCTCTGACATATCGCTAGGATTTAGACAGGAACTCATCCAGGTTCATAATGGCATTCGCCACCACTGTTAAGGCAGCGAGATGCGGATTCTCTTGTATGTTCTCTTTCGCCTGCAGGAAAGCCTTCGCTTTCTCCGGCTCCTTCCTGAATTTCCCCAGGGCCTCATTATATAGCTTCTCCAGTATATCAAGCTTGCCCGGCGTGATGTCTTTCAACATCGCGGTCTTATAACCCGAACGGATACACGCTTTTGCATCGTTCCCGCCAACGGCTTTCATGCGACCCGCCAAACTCCTTGCAGCTTCTACAAATGCGGGATCATTCAGCGTAACGAGTGCCTGTAATGGCGTGTTCGTGCGGATCCTGCGCTGAAGACATACTTCCCGGCTGGAACCGTCGAATGTGATAATGGAAGGATAAGGGCTGGTACGTTTGATGTACGTATACACGGCGCGCCGGTATTGGTCTCCTCCTTCCGACAGCTTCCAGTATTCCCCGCTCCACACTGTCTGCCAGATACCTTCCGGCTGATAGGGCATCACGCTGGGACCATACAGTTTCTGGCTGAGCAGGCCACCCACTACCAGCGCCTGATCCCTCACTTCTTCTGCCGTAAGCCGGAAACGCGGCCCGCGGGCGAAGAAACGGTTGGCCGGGTCTTTCTGTTGTAATTCCGGCGTATTGTGAGAGTCCCTGCGGTACGCGGCGGACATGACGATCTCTTTCAACAGTGATTTCATGCTCCAGCGGTCATCATACATAAAGCGGTAAGCGAGATAATCCAGCAATGCGGGATGCGATGGAAGGAATCCCTGAGACCCGAAATCCTCCTGCGTTTCCACAATCCCTATCCCGAAAAGCTGCTCCCAGAAACGATTGACCATCACGCGCGCCGTCAGCGGATTCTGTTTGTCCACCAGCCACGCTGCCAGCCCGAGGCGATTCCGCGGCGCATTGGCGGGGAAGTGGTTCAGTGAAGCCGGTACATCGGGCGTAACGAGTTTCCCTTTCACCATCCAGTTCCCTCTTTCGAAAGTCCGGGTAGGCCGGAACATCTCGGCCGGGTTCTCTACCATCACGGGAACACTTTCGGGATTGTTGTTCACAACGTTCAGGAAAGCAGTTTCCACCGGCTTATAGCCAGGAAGCCCTTTCCCCGGCAAATCCTCCCGCAGCGCAAACCACTCTACCCCGCAAACAGATTCCAGCGGCCCAAGGCTGCTGTTACGGAAGATAAAGAACAGGTGATGGCGGCCGGGGACGGGCTGAATAGGAATATCCAGTACCCTGCGGCCCTGCGGCAGCGCCTGTTTCCCGATGGCAGGGCCTTTCAGGCTGTCGAGTCTGATCTCTATAGAACCACCGTCTTTCCCGGTCCAGTACATCATCAGCAGGTGATTGCGGTTGTTGAGCGGCGTTTGTTTCAGCCGGCAACTACCGCCATGGCGGATTCCCAGGAATTTGGTATCTGCCAGTTCCCCGTTGATATAGCTGTCGCAATCATGTGCATGTATCTTGGGCTCGAGGGTGCGAAGGAAATTTTTTGTATTGTTCTCAGCAGTGGTGTTGCCATGCTGACGGATCCAGCTGATCACTGTATCCACACGCCGGAGGCCAACGCTGTCGTATAAACGAAGTCTGGGATGTTCGCCGTAAGTATCTTCATCCCGGGTGTTGTTGAGGAAAGCCATCAGCTTGTAGTAGTCCTCGAAACGGAAGGGATCGTAGGGGTGGCTGTGGCATTGTACACAGGCGATGGTAGTGCCCTGAAAAACTTCCATCGTGGTATTGACGCGATCTATAATTGCAGCGGTGCGGAATTCCTCATCTTCCGTTCCTCCCTCATCATTACTCATTGTATTGCGGTGGAAGGCGGTGGCGATTATCTGGTCGTTAGTAGGTTCAGGCAACAAGTCCCCGGCCAGCTGTTCGGTAACGAACCGGTCATAGGGCATATCATTATTGAAAGCCCTGATCACCCAGTCCCTGTACCGCCAGAACTCCCGCTTCGTATCGCGTTCATAACCCTTGGAGTCTGCAAACCGCGCCAGGTCGAGCCACGCAGCCGCCCATCGCTCACCGTAATGCGAAGAGGCCAGCAGACTATCCACTACCCTTTCGTAAGCCTTTTCACTTTGATCGGCTACAAATGCAGCGATCATCTTATCGGATGGCGGCAAGCCGGTCAAATCAAAGCTGACACGACGCAAGAGCGTCAGCTTGTCCGCCTCGGGAGCGGGTTTGAGGTGCTCTTCTTTCAGCTTTTCATCAACATACACATCAATTCCTTTCCCCGGCGCCGGTTGCTTCGGCGACACGTAAGCCCAGTGTTCTCCCCATTTTGCGCCTTGTTTCACCCAGCGGGTGAGGATGTCTATCTCCTCTTTGTTCAACGGCGGGTTCTTGTAAGGCATACGTTCCTTGGGATCTTTGCTGTGCAGCCGGCGAATGAACTCACTCCGCTCCGGATCGCCGGGAATGATAGCCGGATGGCCACTTTTGGTTTTACCAAGTGCTTCTTCCCGGAACAGCACACTGAAACCGCCGCTTTGCTTTACGCCGCCATGGCAGCTGATGCAATGTTTATTGAGAATGGGTTTTACTTCGGTACTGAAATCAACCGGATGACGCGTACCGCAGCCTGTGGCCAGTATAACGGTCATGGCTGCAATTCCGGTGCATAGTATCCTGCAGAAGGGAATTGTTATCTTTATTTTGTCAATCATTGTTTTAATCCACACACAGCGTTACGTAATAAGTCAACCTGCTTCGGTACGCCGTCATTGAGCTAAATCTGTTAAAAGTAAACCACCCGTTATTCCTGATAAATGGATGATATAATGTTTATAATGGATTATTCTACTGTAAGAAAGACATTGGATCAATACGTGGAAGTGTAAAATATTGCTTATCAAAACGGATTTCTGCAGCGTTCGCTGAAGTCTTCAGTTAAAATACAAAAAAGTGACTGCTTTTTTAACGAAAGGTAAAATCACATTAAAATCCGGTAAAATAGGATAAATACCATGAAAAGAAGAAGGGTGAAAGACTTCACCCTCCGGTATATGCATACATTAGACATGAGACTATTTTTAAATCCGGTTGTGCGTACCGCACCGTGCTGCCTCCGTTCCTGTATACGGGCGGGTACTTCCGGAAACTTGATTTGAGGAGTTGTTTGTCATGCGGTCTTAAAGGACTGCATATGGTTGGTTATATCCGGTGTTGGGGTATGGACGATGAAAGGCCGACTAAAATGCTGTACTTCCATCCGGCTGTTTCCTTTTTCCATCCTGGAGCATCATACAGACGGAAAAACGAAAGGCCGGAAGAAGCGCTGCCAGACGACCCTGAACAGTGCGAATACTTCCTTAACCGGTACCACTGTAACTTTTACATCTTTCCAAACTGTGCCTTGATGATGGCTGAAATTATCCGTGCTCTATACAATAAGAGTGTATTTACACCCCAAAAGGGTGAATCAGGCGTTAAAAAATATTTTTTCATTTCGATTCACCCTTCAGGTACCATTTTATACTCTTCTCATTGAAAGCCGTAATTGACATGGAGCCAATTGCAAAAAGACTGAAATCCTATTTGCAGCATAAACAGTTAAGTACAACTGCTTTCTGCCGCATTATGCAATACAGCAGCTGTGAAAAGGTGGCCCGTCTGTTCCGCATTCAGGGCGCCAAGCCAAGTGTGGATATACTGGAAGATATTGCCGAGCATTTTGAGGAGCTGAATATCCGGTGGCTGGTCACCGGGCAGGGAGAGATGTTGCTTCCGGTTATATCGGGCGCTGAAGAAGGCCCTCCCGGGTTATTGCTGGAGGATTTATGTGCTGGTCAATCATTGGAAAACCGATAAATTCCCTGATAACCCTAATAAACCAGGAAAAGGGCCGCCTGAAAGGGTGGCCCTCTGCCTAAGATCTGCTTTTAACCGGCTTGTAAATTTATACTGCTACTGCTGCCGCAGCGATCCTGGCTTTATTCTTTTTCGCCCTGCCTTTCTTTTTCAGCCGCTGTATCCACATGATGAGGCCTGTAACGGGGAAGGTCACACCGAGCAGGCAGGTGATCAGGCCGATGATCTTGGAAGGCAACCCAAAGATGGCGCTGGTATGCACAGGCCGGAATGTGCTTCTGACTCTTTGGCCCAGGTTCCTGTCTCCAAACTGCTGAACCTTCAATATCTGCCCGGTATACTGATCTACGAAAATGTTGTCTGTAGCGCTTTCATGAGCGGCGCTGAACGGCAGCAGGCTCACTGTGAAAACGCCGGCGGAATCCCTCGGCGCAGCGATACTATAGTAATGCGCATCGGGCACCCGGCCCGCGGCCACCTGATAAACAACGTCAAACCCCACGCGTTGCGCATCCGCCACATATTGCGAGGCGGGTGGCGGAGTGCCTTTGGGGGAGGAGTTGGTGACTTTATAGATACCGTTATTGAACCATTCGAACGACCAGGCCAGTCCTGTAAAAGCGAAGATAAACAGGAAGATGGCGGTATAAAAGCCCAGCACGATGTGCAGGTCATGATTCAGCCGCTTCCAGCCTGCATTCCATTTCACCTTCAGCCGCTGGACAAGGATATTGCGGGTTTTCGGCCACCAGAGGATGATGCCGGTGATAAGGATGAACAGGAACACCAGCGTGCAGATACCAACGATCAGCTTGCCCGTGGCGCCGCCAAGCAACCAGCGGTGCAGCGCAAACATGGTGTAGAAGAAGGTATCCTGGTACACGTATATCTCAATCACTTTACCGGTATAGGGATTCACATAAGCTTTCTTTCCCGCCTGTTTGCCGGCGGCTTCTTTGGGTTTCTGCCGGCCCTCTTTGCTCCGTGGGCTTTCCTGTGAGAACGTCAGCTCCGCCGAACGTTCAGGGTCTTTATACAACCTCACCGCGCTCACACTGGCGCCGGGTACCTTCTCCTGCAGTCCCTGCACAAGCCGTGTCACGGAAAGCAACTCCGCTTCCGGTTTCACATAATAACGGTCATGATGGAACGCGTGATTCAGCTCTTCTTCAAACACCAGCACAGCGCCGGTAAAACAGGTGACCAGTATCACGAGACCTGCGGCCAGGCTCAGGTAGAGATGTATACTCCGGAAAAATACTTTCATGTGCAATGGCTTCTTTATCAGATGGTCAGGGACCATCCTGCAAAGAAAGGGAATGCGGGGGTGAGGGATTTACGCAATCGGGAAAAAGATTTTAATAAAACGGAAAACTCTGCCGGAAGGAATAAAAAAGGACACACGATTGCGTGCCCCTCTTTTTGTACCCGTTCCAACACTTTTGGCCGGAAATTTGTTACCTATGCATCAAAACATCCAAAAAATGACAAAACAATTGATCCGCCTTTTAACAGTCTTTGGGGTAGCTTCCCTGCTGCTGAGCGCCTGCGCATCGCAGAAAGGCACTGTTACAGCGGCCAGTATGGACAAACAGGTAAGAGGGAAATGGGTACTGAACACCGTAACCTTCGATGGTTTGCCTTCCAATGCTAAAGTGACCACAGTTTTTTCCGACATTCCGTATAAATGCCTTGAAGGCAGTACCTGGAACCTTCCTTCCAACAATTATGGTTCCTACTCCATCAGTTCTACCGCCACCGGCTGTACGCCCGGCACGCAGAACATCGTATATTCCGTGCTCAACCAGGGCGGTGTGATCATGATCCAGTTCAAGGAATTGCTGACCGGGGTAAAAGCCAAGAACGTTACCGAAGGTTACCGCATGGAACTGGCTTCTGCAAACAATGCTTCCATGGTTTGGCGGGCGCCCGTAACATATGAAGGCAAAACAGCGTATGTAGTTTATTCTTTCAGCAGAAGATAGCCCCCTTAGGCACCATCGTATAAAAAAGGAAAAAACAGGGTGATTTGCCCCGTTTTTTCCTTTTTTCTTGTTGTATCTTTGCCCTTCTTTAGAAAATCACCGATGAAAGCATTTAACTTATTTATCAAATACCGCCTCCCCCTCGGCCTGGTACTTCTGGCCGGTGGTATCGCGCTCGGCATCGCATTTGGATGGTGGGAAGCGGCTATTCTGCTGGTACTGGCCGTTATCTGTATCGTTACCCATTTCCTGTTCGGCCCTATGCGCCTGGTACAGGAAGCTGTAGAAGCCGGAGATGTGGAAACCGCCATGGCGATCATGAACGGCATCAAATTCCCGAAACTGTTATACAAACCCATCCGCTCCGTATACTATTTCATGCAAAGCAACCTGGCCATGTATAACCAGGACCTGGACAAGGCTGAAGCCGCGGTAAAACAAAGCATCAAGTCCGGCAGTCCCATGAAAGAATATGAAGGCATGCAATTCTTCCAGCTCGGCACGATCGCTTATCAGAAAAATGATATCAAAACTGCCGATGTGAACCTGAAAAAAGCCCTGAAAGCCGGTCTGCCGGATAAAGAAAACACAGCGGCCGCATTGCTCACGCTTTGCTCCATTGCCATGAGCCGCCGGGATTTTAAAGCTGCAAAGGATTATTTCCGCCGGGCGAAAGCACAGAAACCCACCACTGCACAGATCGTGGGACAGATCAAAGAGATGGACAAGTACATCAGCCGCATGCCGGGATGATGACAGGAAAGAGATAATGAAAAGCGCTGCAGGACTGATCCGCAGCGCTTTTTTATTGCATGTAAAATGATACCTTATCCTTTCATCTTCTCCAGCGCCTGCTCCAGGTCGCTGATCAGGTAACCGGCATCTTCCAGTCCAACGTAGAGGCGTACCATCCGGTGTTTTGAAATACCGGGATCGAAATCTTCTGCGGGAATGGAAGCGCAGGCGGGGAAAGCCAGAGACTCATGTCCCCCCCATGAAACGGCCATCAGAAAGTGTTGCAGGGAATTGCAAAAACGCTCCACCTGTTCCCGGGTATCCGCTTTCAGCTGAATGGTGAACAATCCGGCCGCACCTTTCATTTGCCGGCGGGCGAGTTCATACTGCGGAAAATCGGGGGCCAGGGGGAAGTATATTTTTTCTATCAGCGGATGCTGACGGAGCCGGTCCACCACAGTGCGGGTACTTTCCGCGCTCCGCTGCAGGCGGATCTCCAGCGTGCGCAGGCCGCGCAGCAAAAGCCAGGCATTGAAAGGGGCAATACCGCTGCCGATATTGAGCAGTTCAGAAGCGAATATCTTTTTGATCTTCTCCCGGCTGCCGGTCAACACACCAGCCACTGTATCGCTGTGGCCGCTGATGAACTTGGTGGCGGACTGGATGCAAAGATCAACACCCATCAGATGCGGTTGCTGATACAAGGGCGTGCAATAGCTGTTATCGATAATGGTAACGATGTTCCTGCTCTTTGCGAGCGCGGTAACGGCGGCTATATCCTGGAGCTCAAAGGTCAGGGAATTGGGCGATTCCAGGTAAATGAGGCTGGTGTTGGGTTGCAGCGCTTTCTCAAAGTTGGCCGTTTGCGTGCCGTCCACAAAAGTGGTTTGCACGCCGAACCGCGACAGGATATTCTCGAATAGCTGACGGGCCCAGCTATAAGGTTCTCTTACACAGATCACATGGTCTCCCTGCTTTACCTGGGACAATACGGCGGCAAAAATAGCGGCGGCCCCGCTTCCGAATACCAGCGCATCTTCCGCGCCATCCAGCGCGGCCAGCTTCTTCCGTAGAATGTCGATCGTAGGATTGTTCCCTCTCGAATACAGGAATCCTTTGTACTCATCCAGCAACAGCTCCCGCATACCGGCAACCGAGTCAAAGGCAAAATTGCTGCTCTGCACGATGGGGGGTGCTATTGCGTTGAAGTAATGCTCTCTCTCCTCCCCCAGTTCATTAATTATAAAAGATAGATCCATAAGCGTAAACCTCGCGCAAGGTACATAACTATCCGGGATGGTCACCGAACGGTTCGTTTCATGAAAAGATAAATAGGCAATCCCGCCACAAACCAGCCCATCCCGCTCAGTGCCTGCTTCCAGTCACTGATGAAAATATTCACGGTCACAAAAAGGTATACCGTGATGAAGAACAATGGTATCAGCGGATATAATTTCATCTTGTAAATGCCCGTTGCATCAAGATCCGCTGTTTTCCGGCGCAGCACAAAGATCGTGGCGGCGGCGGATGCCAGCCCTATTGAATCAAACAACATCACGTACTGGATAATGTTGCGGAAATTGCTCAGAAAATATAACATCCCCACAATCAGCAAAGCAAACACCGTCAACGCTACTTCCTGCACCTGCGTTCTGCCGTTCACCCGTTTGAACACGGAAGGCAATACTCCGTCTTCCGCCATGGCGTAATACATGCGGGGATTGGAAAGCAGGTTAACGTTAGCATAGCCCAGCACTGACAGGAATAGCAATACGGATGTGATCCGGAATCCATATTCACCGAAGAACACTGCCGCCATCCTCGCGGCCAGAGCATCCGTATTCTTCAGCTGCTCAAACCCGATCACTTTTACATATGCATAGTTCACTGTCAGATACAATAGCAGGATGATTGTGATGCCGAAGAAAATTGCTTTCGGCATGTTACGCGCGGGCTCCCGCACATCGCTGCCGAAATTGATGGTTTGCTGATAACCGCCATAGGTAAAGAACACCGGCACAAGAGCCGCCCCGAAGATGTAGGCCCAGCTGTGGCTCACTTCCGCTACAGGCCCTTCCGCCACCGGGGCGATATGATTGCTGAATGCGGCGAGGCAAAGCAACAATACCAGCGTGATCTTGAATACGGTGAGCACATTCTGCCAGCTGGCGCTCATCCTGATCCCCAGCATATTGACGATGTACAAGATCACGATAGCGCCGATCGCGATGGCCTTGCGGCCGCCTTCGTGCTGCAGGGTCTCCGGCAGCAGCACGGGTCCGATGTATTCCGCACCTACAATGCAAACCGCCGCAATGGAAGCTGCATTGGAGATCACGAGGGTCCAGTTGATCATAAAAGCATAAGCCGGATGAAAGCCGTACGACAACACTTTGTAAAATCCCCCGGCCACAGGATACCTCGACCCGATCTCGGCGTACGTCAGCGCACCGCACAAAGTCACCAGCCCTCCCAGCACCCAAACCATAAAGAACAAAAGCGGAGAACCGGTCTCTTTCGCAACATTGACAGGCGTCCGGAAGATCCCCATACCAATCACAAGTCCTACCACAATCATCGTAAGGTCAAACGGCCCCAGTTTTGGTTTGATGCTCATAGCTACAAGATAACCGATTAAGGCCGTATTTACATAAAATATGCGTAGGTTTGCCCCCGGTAAACGGTTGCCCGGGGCAGATCATACTGTCCACAGGCATTAATAGGGAATCCGGTGCAAATCCGGAGCTATCCCCGTAGCTGTAATCCCGCTCCCGGCGCTTGCCGGGACGTTTCTCAGGGTACTACAACCACTGTTCCGCCACGCGGAATGGGAAGGGACCCAGGGAAGCGGGAAAGCCAGAAGACCTGCCGCATACCATCAAACTATCTCGCTTTCGGGTGAAAGGCAGAGCGTGTGATTGCAGGCATTCCGGCATTCCATTCTTCCTTCTGTCCAATGCGGGTAACCGATCATTCAACCATTTTTTAAAGATGAAGAAAAGCTACACAACGCTTACTATCGGCCTGCTGGCCATCGCTCAGGCAGGCTTCGCGCAGGATTCCGCGCGCGTTTCACAACTGAACACCGTAGTGGTCACCGCCACCAAATTCGCTAAAAAAGCCAGTGAGACCGGTAAAGTGCTCACCGTAATCAGTCGCGAGCAGATCGAACGGAATACCGGTCGCACTATCACAGACGTACTGAATGAACAGGCCGGCATCGTGATCAACGGTGCAGGCTCCAATCCCGGCAAGAACAAAGAACTCTACTTCCGCGGTGCCACCTCCCAGTATACCACCATCCTGATGGACGGTATCCCTGTGGCGGACGCCACCGGTCTTACCGGCAATGCCATCGACCTGCGACTGATGCCGATCGATGAAGTAGAGCGCATTGAAATACTTCGCGGCACACAATCCACCCTTTATGGCGCGGATGCGATCGCCGGTGTGATCAACATCATCACCAAAAAAGGAAGCGGCAAACCTGTTAATGCATTCGGGAACCTTACCTGGGGCAGTAACCGCAGCCTCAAGGGGTCCCTCGGCCTGCGGGGTCAACAGGAGAACGTAGACTACAACGTGAGCTTTACACACTTTGAAACAGACGGCATCTCCGAAGCCGCGCCGCCTGAAAACGCCGTGAATCCGAAATTCGACAAAGACGGGTTGAAAACAAACGCCTTTATGGCCAATGTAGGGATACAGGCTACGGAACACTTCCGCATCCAGCCCTTCCTCATGTACACGGATTACAAAAGCAAGTACGATGCAGGCCCTTTCCAGGACGCGATCAGGAATAACAACCAATCCAATCTCCTGCATACCGGCTTCCGCAGTCTGTATGAGCTGGGCAAAGGACAGGTGCATGCCAATTTCGGCTACCAGAAAGTGACCCGCAGGGATGAATCCGACTGGGGATTGACGGAGCTGGACGGCCGCTCTTACTTCGGGGAAATGTACGGCCACTACGATCTCAACAAATGGCTGCAGGTACTGGCCGGCGTGGAATACCGCAAATCCGAACTGCTGGACACCAGCTTCAGCAATCCTTACGGCATCCGCTCCCAATACAATACCAGTCCGTATGCCTCCCTCTTCATCAAGAACCTTCATGGCTTCAGTTTTGAGCTGGGCGGGCGTTACACACTGCATTCCAGGTATGGCAATAACTTCACTTACAGCATCAACCCCTCTTATCTCATCGCAGACAAAGTGAAACTTTTTGTGAACATCTCCTCCGGGTTCAAGGCGCCCACGCTTACCGCACTGTACAGCATCTGGGGCAATCCCGATCTGAAGCCGGAAAAAACCAACAGCTACGAGGCCGGTGTGGAAACATCACTGCTGAAAGACAAGCTGGATCTGCGTGTGGTAGGGTTCAGGCGGGATATGAAAGATGTGATCGCTTATATCAACAACAAATATCTCAACTTCAACAAGCAGAACGACAAAGGGCTCGAAGTGGAACTAGGGCTGCATCCCGCAAAAGGTCTCAGCGTAAAACTCTTCTACGCTTATGTAGAAGGAAAAGTGACCACCCAGGCGGCGGCAGGCAAGGACACAACGTATGACAACCTCATCCGCAGACCTAATCATTCTGCCGGTTTGAACATCGGCTACCAGGTACTGCCCAAAGTATTTGTAGGCACCAATATCCGCCATATCGGCACCCGCAACGACCTTTACTTTGCACCCGGCGCATGGACGGGCGTAAACAAACCGCTGGACCCTTATACCATTTGGGATATGTATGCGGAATACCGCCTGTCCGGAAAGGGCCGTCTGTTCTTCAATGCGAACAACATCACCAATAACACGAAATACTGGGAAATATATGGATACTCTGTGCTCGGCTTCACCATGCAGGCAGGGATATCTTTCCAATTGTAAACATGTAAAACGCTATATCGATGTCCATTAAAAATTTGCAGCCGCGCTTTTTTGTACTCCTGCTGTTCATCATGGTAGCGGGCGCGCTGCGGATCACGGCGGCAGGCAGGATCACTCCCTTCTCCAATTTCACGCCGGTAGGCGCCATGGCCCTTTTTGGCGGCGCTTACTTTGCGGATAAGTGGAAAAGCTATGTATTCCCGCTGCTCACACTCTTTCTTAGTGACGTGATTATGATGCAGACTGTTTACGCGAAATACGCAACCGGTATCCTGTTCAGCGGCTGGTACTGGACCTACCTTGGTTTTGCCGCTACGGTGCTCATCGGGCATCTGGTGATCCGGAAGGTGCGGATCGGTAACATCCTGATCGCATGTGTGGCAGCCGCCGTTGTACATTGGTTGCTGGCGGATTTCGGAACATGGATGAGTCCCACCAACATCGACCCGACTACCGGTCAGCACTATACGAAAGACTGGCAGGGGTTGCTGAAATGTTATACGATGGGGTTACCCTTCATGAAGAACGTACTCTTATCCAACCTCGTGTACAGCGCTATTTTCTTCGGTTTGTTTGAATTCATGGAAAGGAAGATACCCGCCCTTTCCGTTCATTGATACTTTCCCGCAGCGGCGTATTCATTGCGCCGCTGCTTTTAAAACATCACATATGATCGCCTGCTCCTTCCTTCCCGCCGCCACACAAATGATCTACGACATGGGTCTTCAGCATCTGTTGCAAGGCATCACTTTCGAATGCCCGCCACTGGCGCTGGCCGAGAAATCCCGCGTGGTGCGTTGTGTGCTGGAAGGGAACAACTACAGCAGCGAGGAGATCGACCGTATTTTTTCCGCTTCCAAAGCGCAGGGCAAGAGTTTGTATTATGTGGATGAGGAGCTGCTGGCCAACATCGCCCCGGACGTGATCTTCACGCAGGATGTATGCGAGGTTTGCCAGATTGATACACATTGTACGCAGCAGGCAGTGTATAAACTCGCCAAACAACCGCAGCTCGTCAGCCTCAGTCCCAATAACCTGCAGGATGTTTTCAACTGCGCCATCACCATCGGCACCGCGCTCGGTCACGAAGAAGCGGCCTATCGTTACCTCGCCGGGCTGCAAAAGCAGCTGGATAGCATTGTAGACCGGTTGCGGGCGCATCGCGCACCCTTGCGGCGGGTGATGATCATGGAATGGATGGCGCCCGTGTACAACTGTGGTCACTGGATCCCTTACCAGGTGGCTTACGCAGGTGGCGTAGATATGCTTTCCAACCCGGCAGGCGATTCCATCGTTACCCCCTGGGAGAAGATCCGCAGATACGATCCCGAAGTGCTCGTAATCGCCCCCTGCGGTTTCCTGACGGAGCGTTCGGCGGCTGAATTACACCTGGTGACGAGGGTGCCGGGATGGGATCAGTTACAGGCTGTACGCAACAACGAAGTATACCTCGCCGATTACGACCTCTTCACGCAACCCAGCGCCAGTACCCTTGTGAACGGTGTAACTGTGCTCGCCCACCTTTTCCATCCGCATATTTTTCCTGCGCCTGAAGGTTTACAGGGGAAATTCAGGGCGTTGAGCCTCCAGGGGGCCCGTCAATAGTGGAAAGAGTGGTATATTTGCGCCTTCAATATGGACATCTTTCTGATAAGGCACACCACACCGGATATTACCTACGGCACCTGTTACGGATTCGCCGACCTTGATCTTGCACCTACTTTCATGGAAGAGGCCGCACGCATTCGCAACGTGCTGCCGGAAAAAATATTCTCTGTAACCGCCAGCCCTTTACAACGCTGCAGTAAACTGGCCGACGTCCTCTTTGGGCCGGGCTTCCGGACAGATGAACGTTTGCGGGAGGTAAATTTCGGGGACTGGGAAATGCTTCCCTGGTCGGAGATCGCAGATACCACGCCCAAAAACTGGATGGCGGATTATCTCACCGATCCCATGCCGAACGGAGAAAGCTATACCCAGTTGTATGACCGCAGTGTAACGGCTTTTGAAGAGATCATCCGGCAACAGCAGGACAGCGCGATTGTTACGCATGGAGGCGTGATACGTTCCATCCTCGCACATGTAACCCGCACGCCGCTGAACGAATCCTACGACATTCGTGTGGAATACGGCAGGGTGGTGCATCTCCACAGGAACGGGAACGGATGGGAAGTAAAAGGGATAAACATCTGATACATAAAAAAAGCCGGACGCATTCCAAACGCCCGGCTTTTTCTTCTACTTTACCAGCCACATCTTCGCATTGATATCATCTACGTTCGTTCCAAACTGTTTCTGCAAAGCAGCCGTCCAGTTACTTTCATTGGAAGCGCGATGACTATCCGGGTATTTGAACCTTAACGGTATCTTCCCGTTGTTGCCTGTACCCGGCCCGGTGCTGAATTTCGGCACGCCCGTCCTCCGCCAGTTCAGATACGCCTCAAAATCAGATCCCTGGAAGAAAGCCAGGTATTTTTGCAGCAATATCTGGTTCAGTCCGTTGGCATTATCGCCCTGGTATTTCACAGCGGTCTGCTGATAATATACCTTCTCGAAATCAAAAGGAATGGTATAGTTAGTGCCTTTGTAGGTTTTCACAACAATCCCTGCCGCATCCACCGGTATGCCGTAGAAAGTCAGAGAAGCTTTGATCCCTTTCTTGTACCAGTCTTCCGCGTTACCGCTGATCCATTTACGGTTGATCGCTTCAGCGATATTGAAGCACAGCTCCGGATACCCGATCAGCACACCCGGTTCCGGCGCATATCCGGAATAGTAGCGGCTGCGGCTGCGAAGGGAATATACCGCCGTATCCACATTCGACATCTTAGACGACATATTATCCAGACTTTCCCCTGATTCTGCGCCAACATAAGCCGTGATATTATCCGGCTGCTTGCCATACTTGTTCAGCTGCTCCGTGGCCGGCTCCGCAGTTTTGAACACCCTCGGGTCATTCAGCGTCACCAGGTTGTTCAGATAGGTGGCGGACATATTGTAGCGGGTAGCATCGTTACCAAGGTTATCCGGATTGATGGGATATTTGTTGATGTTATTGTAGGTGTACTGAAAATCCTGCTGATTACTCTCCATCAAAGGATATTTGGCCGGATTGCCGATCACATCGCTGAATTGCTGCGCCAGCCTCAATTCCGTGTCAACATCCTTAGCGCTCAAAGTGATCAGTACACGCAGGCGGAACGTATTCACCGTGCGTTGCCATGCAGGCAGACTGTTGCCGAAATAATAGTCGTTGGTCAATATTTGGCCTACGCTGGTGTTGCTTTTATCCGGACTATTGATCAACTGCCCGAAATCTGCATTCGCCTCATCCAGCCACTTGATGGTCTGCAGGAAGATCGCCTTTTGATCATCATACTTCGGGTAAAGATTGGCTTTGCCCATCAACGCCTCCGTCATGGGCAGGTCACCCACCATTACGGTCATGCGGTAAAAGAGGAAAGCTTTGAGGAATTTGCCGATCGCCGCATAAGGGTTCACTTTGGCGCCGCCGAGGCGGGTGGCCTCCTGCTCCATTTTGAGCACGTTCAGCAGTGTATAGTAGTCATTGGATTTCGCCCCTTTCCAGTCATAGCGCTGATCGCCATAATAGTT
The DNA here is from genome assembly GCA_017849435.1 of Chitinophaga niabensis. GTDB lineage: Bacteria > Bacteroidota > Bacteroidia > Chitinophagales > Chitinophagaceae > Chitinophaga > Chitinophaga niabensis_A. Next base: position 92,914 of record JAFIGY010000009.1, on the reverse strand, counting down.
ATAGTTACAGGCATCAAACTGGTTCCACCGCATCACATCACTCCACGGCGCGTTGATGTTGAGGTTGGAAAGGATGCCCGTCAATACCAGGCCCGGAGGTACCTGTTGTGGCTTGTTCTGGTTCACTTCATCATCCGTGAACTGCTTGTTGCAACTGGCGGCCGCAAAACCGATCACAGCGGCAAGCAATAATATTTTGATAGCTTTCATTTCAGTAAGATTTATCAGAATGTAACATTGAGGTTTACTCCATAACGGCGGGTGGCAGGAGATTGCAGGCCGGAAGAGCCCTGGTCGCCGGCGTATTGATCGATGTCCAGATCTTTATATTTCGCGAAGTAGAGGAGATTTCTCCCTACGAACGAAATATTCGCCTGCCGGATGAACGTGCGCGCCAGCAGATGCTGCGGCAGGTTATACCCGATCACTACTTCCCGCAGTTTCATGAATGTTTTGCTGATAAGGTTCGCTTCATTAGTATTGTAGTAAAAGCTGATGTAGTCCTGCAAATATGTTTTCGTAGTATTAGGCGCATATTGCAGATCTTTATAGTTGGTCACGTTCCCGTTATTGTCATACTGGATGCCCACACCATTGCTGATCACCACACCATCACCCTTCCAGGATTTGATGCCTTTGTAATCGTTGTAACGGGCCTCACCCATAGCACCCTGCACGGTATTGATGTGACGGCCGCCGCGATAGGTCTGCTGCTGGATGTAGTTGATCATATTTCCACCCACGCGCCCGTCAAACTGGAAGCTGAAGCTGAAGTCCCGGTAACGGAAGGTGTTGTTCACGGCCCATACCCAATCAGGATTGGCATAACCGAGGAATTTGCTCATCGGTGTTTTGATGGGGCGACCGCTGGCATCGTTGATCAGCTGGCCGTCCGGCGTTTTCACGAATGTGGATCCGTATACGCCATCCACTCGGTCCCCGATCTTGAAAAACGTGTTCAGTGTATTCACACCGGGATAGAATTCAACATATTTTTCCTTGAAAGTAGACCAGTTCACCATCACATCCCAGTTCAGGCCGGAAGCCCTGCGCAGCGGACTGCCGGTAAGGGCCAGCTCCCATCCTTTCTTGCGGGTTACCACACCATTTACCAGGTACCGGTCGTAGCCCGTAGCATCCACGATCGGGAAATTATAGATACGGGGGCCATCCTTCGTTACGAAATAGGTAACATCAATACCTAAACGATTTTTAAATAACCGAAGATCCATACCGGTCTCATATGCGGTACTGGAGAAGGGCTTCAGCTCAGGATTGGCGATGGTTCTGGAATATATCGCACCTACTTTGCTGTCGTACATCGGGCGCACATCATAACCGGCGGAGTTCTCAAACGACGGCCCGTCGTAAGACGACTGATATTCGGTACCATAGCCCACCGGATAAGAAGCCTGCGGCGTTGCGCCGATGGTAGCCATCGTCAATCCGCCTTTCACATTGGCGTAAGAACCTCTGAACTTGAGCATGGTGATAACTTCCGGCAGTTTCACATAATCAGATACCACTGTGCTGAGGGAAACGGAAGGATAGAAATAGATGTTGTTCCCTTTCGGCAAGGTGCTCAATTTATCATACCGGCCGGTCAGAGACAAGGTAGCGTATTTGCTCATGGTAAGGTCCACATACCCGTAACCGCTCAGTACCAGCATGTCCGACCGGAAGTTTGTAGCGCGCAGAGGGTTCAGGGAGTTCGCGAAAGCATACCAGCCGGGAACATTCAGGTAATCTGTTGTAGTGAAGCTGGAGTTATAGTTGAACGCCCGCATATTGCCGCCCAGCGAAGCCCTCAACCCGATGTTGCGTGCAATATTATCGTTGTGATAGGTGAAGAGCACATCGGTATTATTCTCGAACATGTTGCGTTTATCTTCCCGGTAATCGCCCATCCCGGCTTCGCGGCCGTAAGGGTGTGCAGAGAAAGGCAGTTTTTCATTCCGGAAAAGATCATAGGAGGTAACCTGTGAACGGGCCATCACATCCAGGTTTTCGGTAAGCTTGTAGGTCAGCTTCATATAGCCGTTCACGTCTGTTTTATAATGCCCGCGCTTCCACTCCATCACCTGGAACCAGGGGTTGGTATAACGCTGGTATTCCGCAAATATGGACTGGATGCCTTCCTTGCCCGGCTGCCAGTAATTCCGCATGTCATCCACATTCCAGTCCGCCCCGGTCCAGATCACGATGTTGTAGATAAGACTGTTGGGGCCATACTGTACATCAGAAAAGTTGGGCGTATACTGACGGTTATAGTTCAGGTAACCATCCAGCCGCAACCTGTTGGAGAGGTTATATCCTGCAGAGATGTTGAAGTTGGTGATGTTGAGTTGGTTATTGGGGATGATACTGCGCTGATAAGAATGAGAAAGGGAAAAACGCAGATCATAATTATCTCCTCTCGCTGCTACGGAGAGGTTGTTCGTGCTCAGCAAACCTGTTTGCAGAAAGCGTTTGAGGTTGTTCTTGCCTCGGGAGATCCAGGGTGTGGCTTTGCGCTCACCGGTTGTGGGATCCACCGGACTATCGTACTGCGGGATCAGCTGGCCTTCGAACTTCGGTCCCCATACATCATAATCACCATCATTGGTACCGCCGCCACGGCCGTCTTTGAAGGCATATTTACCATGGTCGCCGGGGCCATATTCATCCTGCACTTTGGGAATGGCATTGAAGCCTTTATCGAACATCGTGCTGGAATTGAATTCCACGGAGAACCCGCGTTTGTCTTTCGAGCCCCGTTTGGTGGTGATCATGATCGCGCCGTTCAGTCCGCGTGATCCATAAAGTGCCGAAGCGGTAGCGCCTTTCAGCACCGTGTAACTTTCAATGTCATCAGGGGAAATGTTCCAGGTGTCGGAATTGATGGGCACGCCATCCACTACGAAGAGCCCGATCTTGCTGCCACGGAGCAATAATTGCGGCGCTGCCAGCAGTTCCGGGGACGTACCTACGGTAAGACCCGCTACTTTACCAACAAGACCATTAATAGGGTTCGGTTCACGGGCTTTCACGAGGTCTGTGCCTTTCACTTCCTGCACGGAATATCCCAACGCTTTCTTATCCTTTCGTATGCCCAATGCCGTTACCACCACTTCTCCCAGGTTCTTCTTGTCCTGCTGCAGCACAATGGTGATCTCGGAACGGCCGTCCACCGGCACTTCGAGTGAAGAAAAGCCGATCGAGGTCACCTGCAGTATTGCGTTGGCAGCGGCTTTGAGGGTAAATTTACCTTCTCCGTCAGATACCGTTCCGTTGAAAGATCCTTTGATCTTCACGGAAGCGCCGGGGATCGGTTGTTTGTCGTCCGACAATACTTTACCTGCGATCTGATTTTGGGCCTGCGCAAAGGATGCACATGCAAAGAGCAGGGCGAGCCAAAGGAACGCCGCCCTGTAGTTAGGTTGTAAAATGTGTTGCATAGAGAAGAGATTAAGCGATTAGCAACACAAATGTGAGCGGATGATATGACCGGAATGTTAAGAAAAACTAAATTAATGGTATAGAAATATTAAAGTAATGATTCCTTAACACACTAAAAATATTTAGTATTATTAAACTCCCGACCTTCGTCGGGATGTTTTAAGTTGGCTTTAATACTGCATTTAATAGTAGATAACGAAAAAATAATCGGTAAAAATTTGGGATTGGAAAGTTTTTTCATAATTTACAAATATTAAACACAGCATAGTCAACCAGGTTTGCAATACTAAACAACCAGGCACTCATGTTCACAAAACGGCTACAGCATCATACGGGGATTTTTTTTATTACCTGGTGTCTCATCGCTTCCTTTGGCACTTACTTCTGTATGTATGCTTTCCGGAAACCTTTTAACACCGGATTATATGCGCATCTCCAGTTATTTGGACTGGGATATAAAACTGTGCTGATCATTGCACAGGTGATGGGCTATATGCTCTCCAAATTCATCGGCATCAAAGTGATTTCCGAGCTGAAGCCATCCAGGCGTATTCCACTGATCATCGGCCTTATCCTTTTCGCCGAAATCGCCCTGCTGGGATTTGGTGTTGTACCCTATCCCTACAACTTCCTGTTCCTCTTCCTGAACGGCCTTCCCCTCGGAATGGTGTGGGGTGTGATCTTCAGCTTCCTGGAAGGCCGCCGGTTCACGGAGGTTATCAGCATAGGTCTTAGCATCAGCATTATCGCCGCTTCCGGCATTCTCAAAACCATTTACCTGGAAATACATGAGCTTTTCCCGGGTATCAGCGAATTCTGGATGCCCTTCACCATCGGCCTCCTCTTCCTCCCTTTGTTCTGCTTTTTCGTATGGATGCTGTCCGTTATCCCCGCACCTACCGAAACCGATAAATTATTACGTGCGGAACGTCAGCCGATGAACGGGCAGGATAAAAAGAACATCATCCGGATGTACGGCCCCGGCCTCCTCTGCATCCTGCTGATCTACTGCCTGCTGACTACCATGCGCGATTTCAGGGATAATTTTTCCGTGGAGATATGGAATGAAATAGCGGCGGGGCATTGGGACAAAACCATCCTGTCACAGACAGAACTGATCAGCACGGTGATCGTCGTGATCTGCGTAGGCTCTCTGTCCATTATCCGCAGCAACATCCGCGGGCTTTGGGCCACACAGGGGATCCTCGCCATTGGCATTGGGCTGACGGGCATCAGCACCTTCGCATTCAGTCACCAGTGGATCGGTCCCTATGCCTGGATGCTGTTGCTTGGCACCGGGTTGTTCCTCGCTTACATCCCTATCCAGATCGCTATTTTCGAGCGACTGATCGGGTTGTTCAAAATGAAAGCCAACGCAGGCTTCTTTGTTTATGCCTGCGATGCCACCGGCTACCTCGGCAGCGTGGCCCTGCTGCTGTATCGCGAGTTCTTCATGAAAGACCTCCGCTGGAGCCGGGTGCTGATGCAGTTCAGCTATGTGTTGTGCTTTGCTTGCCTCGCTTTATTGCTGCTGTCCGTATTGTTCTTCAATAAAAAATACGGTCTCCATAAATTGTGGCAACAAAAGGAAGAGGAAACGATAGACATACCAGAAAATTCACTTTACATCAATAAACTATGAAGAAATTGTTATTCACACCGGGACCGCTCACCACTTCCCGGACGGTGAAGGAAGCGGCGCTGGAAGATATGGGTTCCCGCGATGAGGCGTTTATCAGTACCATCCGGTTCATCCGCGATGAGTTGCTGCAGCTCGGCCATGTTTCCAAAGAAACAGGCTATGAAACCGTGATTATGCAGGGCTCCGGTACTTTCGGCGTGGAAAGTGTGATCAGCAGCGCTGTTGGAGCCAACGATCATCTTCTGATACTCTGCAACGGCGCTTATGGCGAACGTATCGTAAAGATGGCCGTTGTTCATCGGTTGCAACATGAAGTATTGCGGTTTGAAGAAGATACCATCACTGATCCTGCTGCGGTACAACAATACCTGGCAGCGCATCCGCACATCACGCACGTGGCGTGCATACATTCCGAGACCACTACCGGACTTTTCAATCCCATACAGGAGATCGGCACTATCTGTGCGGCATCGGGCAAAACTTTTATCGTGGACGCCATGAGCAGCTTCGGCGGGGTGGACATCAACATCCCCGCATGCCATATCCAGTTCCTCGTTTCCTCTTCCAACAAATGTATTGAGGGCATTCCGGGCTTTGCATTCATCATTGCGCAAAGGGATGCGCTGGAGAAAACAAAGGGGCAGGCGCGCAGCCTTAGCCTGGACCTGTATGAGCAATGGCATGGTCTTGAAGCCAGCGGCCAGTTCCGGTTCACGCCACCTACGCTGAGCATGATGGCATTCCGTCAGGCTTTGATGGAGCTGCGGGAAGAAGGCGGCATTCCGGCGCGGGAGAAAAGATACCGTACCAATAAATCCGTACTGGATAGCGGGATGGCCGCACTGGGATTTAAACAATACCTTCGCCCGGAGATACAGGGGCATATCATCACTTCTTTCCTTTACCCGGATGATCCCGGTTTTCATTTTGAAACATTCTACCGCTCGCTCAGTGACAGGAATTTCGTGATCTATCCTGGCAAACTGAGCAAAACCAATGCTTTCCGCATCGGTAATATCGGGCAGATCTTTCCGGAAGATGTGAAAGCGCTTGTGCAGGCGATCGGCGAGATCATGCAAACAGAAAAGGCAATAAGCTAGATTTCATAATGTGGAATTATTCACATCTAAAAGGCCCCGGTTTCCACCGGGGCCTTTCTCGTACGCAAACAAAAAGAGTGGCACTGCCACTACCAGGGCAGCGAAAATGTTTTTACGTAGGTGAAGCATTTCATTGCCTCGATCACGCCTTCCTTGATACCAAGCCCCGAATCTTTGATCCCTCCGAATGGAGAGCTCTCAATGCGATAGCCCGGTACTTCGTTAATGTTCACCGTACCCATGCGCAAATGTTTAACCGCATGGATCGCTTTTTCCATATCTTTTGTAACGATACCGGATGACAGTCCGAAAGCCGTACTATTGGCCAGTTGTATGGCATCGTCCAGGTCTTTTACTTTCATGACGGGCGCCAGCGGGCCGAATGATTCCTGCACTACCATTTGCGCATCGCGCGGCACATCCACGATCACCGTCGGCTCCATCTGTGCACCGTTACGACCGCCGCCATACAATACTTTCGCTCCCTGCGCCACTGCTTTCTTTACCACGTCTTCAAGATATATAGCCGCAGGCTCATCAATCACAGTACCAACACGGGTTTCATCGCTCGAGGGATCGCCGCAGGTATATTCTTTCGTTCTTTCTACCAGCTTCTGCACAAATGCGTCGTGAATGCTTTCCTGCACCAGGATGCGTTTCACCGCCGTACAACGCTGCCCGGAGTTCCGGTAGGAGCCTTCAGCAGCAAGAGTTACCGCCAGATCCATATCCGCATCTTCCAGTACGATCAACGGATCGTTGCCGCCAAGCTCGAGAATCACTTTTTTGTATCCCGCCTGTTTGGCGATGTGCTTGCCGACTGCTACGCTGCCGGTAAAAGATACCAGCTCTACGCGCGGGTCCTGCACCAATACTTCCGCCACTTCTGCAGTGGGGCCCAATAGCACACTCAGCATATAATGAGGCAATCCGGCTTCATACAGCAGCTCTACGAGGCGGATGGCGGTTAACGGCGTTTTCTCTGAGGGCTTCAGGATCACCGGTGTACCCGTTGCAATAGCCGGCGCAATCTTGTGCGCCACCTGGTTTAGCGGGTGATTGAACGGCGTGATGGCCACCGCGAGTGACAGCGGCTCCCGGAGTGTGAATATCTTACGGGCCTTCCCCTGCGGAGATATATCGCAGGAAAAAACCTGTCCGTCATCTTTCAGGGCCTCCAGTGCGGCAAAATGCAGGACATCCCTTGCACGCCCTACTTCATAGCGGGTTTCGCGCATACAAAGACCTGATTCTGACATGATCAGGCGGGCAAATTCTTCCTTACGGGCTTCCAGCAACTGGCGGGTTTTGTCCAGTATTGCAAAACGGTCGTAGCGGGACAGCCGGGGACCACCCTGCAAGCCGGCTACAATCGCAGCCTCCGTATGGGAGCGGTCCGCCAGGGTAACGGTGCCGGCTATACGGCCGTTATAAGGACTTTTCACTTCCAGCAAGGCGCCGGATCTTACCGGCTGGCCTGCCACGTAACCCGTAAGGGCAATGGCTTTTGCAGGAACAATCGTTTCTGGCATGGGCAGTACTTAATTATGGTGAGTACCGTTAACGGTAAAATCGAATACATCAAAATTGCGCGGATCGCCGGCAGCTTTGCTTTTGTAAGCAGTTGTAAGCGGATGAGAGATCAGCAGCGGCACCATTTCTTCATAACGGCCGCCATGCGAACGCAGTCCTGAATCCAGCGCACTGAGATCGTGATGGGCGGGCGTGCGGCCTACTACCACGTCCCGGGCGCTTAGTACCACCAGGTCCGCGATCCGGTCTTCCGGCTGCTCCAGCAAATGTACGGCCATTGCCTTGTTATGCACTTCCGTGATGCCAGGCTGTTGCTGTAACCAGCTGCTCACTGCCTCTTCTTCCACACCTTCCGGCAAATGCACCGCCACGTAAGAGCCGAGGGCGCCGTGGTGTTTCACATAAGGATCGGTGATGGGGCAGATCACACGGAACCCTTTACCAAACTGCTCCGTCAGCATTGTTTCGATGAACAATACATTAGGGGAACCGTCTGCTTTCTGCTTGGCATTCATGCCATGATCCGCCGTAGCGCCGATCACCGCTCCCTGCGCCAGCAGGCGGCCGAACTCATGATCGATCGCCTCGTAGAAGGCCAGTGATGGCTCGTCTTCGGGGGCGTAGGTATGTTGCATGTAATCAGTGAGCGAGAGGTAGAGGAAATCCGCCAGTCCTTTTTCGATCAGTGCTACGCCTGCGCGCAGCACGAAGAGACTTGCGTCTGCACTGTAAATGGCCGGTGTAATAAGACCGAGCTCGGTTTCCACATTCCCGATGCCATGTGTGGCTTCCTGGGCCTGGTTGGCCTTTTCTGCGGAGAAAGCAATGCCTTTGAGCCGATGGCTGAGGATGTCTCGCAGTTTCTCTTTGGCAGTCACCACCGCTACTTTGCGGCCGGCGTTGGCGGCTGCAGCCAGGATAGTTTCTGAGCGGAGATATTCGGCCGAGTTCATCATCACTTCTTCCTTGCGATGGGTATCATAGAAAAAGTTACCGCAGATGCCATGCACGGCGGGCGTTACACCGGTAACGATGGAGGAGTTGTTCACGTTCGTGAAGGAAGGCAAAGCGCCCCTTACCATGCCGCGATAACCGGCCAGTACCATTTTTTTCAGGTTAGGCATACGGTCGCGCGCCATGGTAGCGTCCAGGTACTCATCAGCAGAGCCATCCAGGCAGATCACCACCACGGGACGGGCCGGGGGCGTGTATTCTCTGCCATTTACGGTGAAAGATCGGGTGGATATAGACATGTCGAATTGTTTATAAATGCTAATAATTGAGTAGTAAAATTAAACATTTTTTATGGAAGGGGGATGTTAAATTTTTATAAAGCGGGGGAAAAGGGGGATCAACTGCCGGTCAGCGTGCAGATCGATGAAGTGAGTGACACAACGGGGGCCGGGCCAGGGAACGGCTGCCGGCTGCCCATTATTTATTTTTCTGTATCCTGAAAGAAGTAGACGACCAGTAACAGCGCATCATCCGGACCGATATTCGAGGGTTTATGACCGAGGCGGCCGTCAAAGAAGATGGAATCGCCGGTTTCCAGGATGTATTTTTCATTGTTGATGAGATATTCCACCGTGCCTTTGATCACATACTTATACTCGTAAGCGTCCGTTTTTACGATCTGGCTACGGCGGGCGCCCTGCTTGAGTTCCAGCAGCACGATGTCCGTAGGCCCACCTTTGATGTTGCGGGTGAGCACTCTTTTGTAGAGGAATCCTTTCGCGTTCTCCTTCTCAAAAGCCTGGTACTCGTCTTTCTTTTTGATCACCACCCTGGCGGATTGTTTATGCTGGTTGATGTCGTTAAAGAACTCGTTCATATCCAGGTTGAGGGCGCGGATAATATTCACCAAAACCAGCAGGGAAGGCACCGTGCGGTTATTCTCGATCTGGGAGATCAACCCTTTGCTCACCTCTGCCTTGTCCGCCAGTTCCTGCACAGTGATCCCTTTGGATTTGCGCTTTTCCTTGATCTTATTACTGATCTGAATAATGATATCTTCTTGCATACCAGGGCGTTTAATGTTCGTTGAATCAGCCGTTTCCGTTATAAATAAGCGACAAATTAAATATTTTTAGCCGAGCTAACCATCATGGGCGAAAAAGAATACCCTACTTTTGCAAAAAATCTGCTATATGTTTAGCATCGACCAGATCATTACCGTTGGATTTACTCTCTTTGCCGTGATCGATATTCTGGGATCCATTCCCATTTTGCTGTCGCTGAAGGAAAAGATCGGGGAGATCAATGCGGTAAAGGCCACGCTGGCGTCAGGCGTGCTGATGGTCGTGTTCCTGCTGGTAGGAGAATCTTTCCTCAAGCTGATGAGCGTGGACCTGCAGTCTTTTGCCGTAGCCGGCTCCATTGTGATCTTCATCATCGGGCTGGAAATGATCCTCGGTATTGAGTTTTTCAAGAGCGACAATGATGCCAAAACCGGGAGCCTGGTGCCGATCGCTTTCCCGCTCATAGCGGGATCGGGTACGCTAACAACCATCATGTCCCTCAAGGCGGATTTCGGGGATTACAACATCCTGGCCGGGATCCTTGTGAACCTCCTGATCATTTACATCGTGCTGCGTTCCCTGAGCTGGATCGAGCGGATATTGGGAAAGGCGGGATTGATGGTGGTGCGGAAGTTCTTCGGGGTGATCCTGCTGGCCATTGCCGTGCGGATATTCAAGAGCAACATCGGAACTTTATAAAATTATTGCCGGATTGTTTCGGGAATTGGTAAATTAAGTTAGTTTTGCAGTCCTTCGAAAGGTAGTGGCCTCGTAGTACAATGGATAGTATAAGAGTTTCCGAAGCTCCAGATTCAAGTTCGATTCTTGACGAGGCTACCACTAAAAACCCGTAGACACTGCCATGCAGATCGTTTACGGGTTTTTGCTTTTATACAGGACGATATAGAAAATCAACCCACTGCAATGGCGTTGAAACATCGGTAAAACCAGTGTTGTCAATACTTCCACACCGCGTGTGGGGTTACACAGGCCATTTTCATCCCAAGTCTCCTATACACCGCTAAAGTAGCACCACTCAACTTAAAAGCAGCCCGGCAGGGCGTTGACAGCAGCAAGATCGAACTGATCACCAATGTGAGCAAATTGTTCTATCGCCTGTTGCTGAGGTTGCAGCAGATGGATGTACTGAAAGAAGATACTGCGCGGCCGGGCGAAAGTATGCGTACGGCGTATCGCCAGTATGCAGGCGGCTATTTCGCTCCATACTTCGATGGTGCAGCTGAACCAGTCAGGCGAAAGCATATGGCCGCAATATGCCGTGTTAAAGCAATTGATGGATTATCCGTCTGGACAACAGTTCAATATGAGCTACGATAGTACGGAAATGATGAAAAGTATCGAGATTGATACCGCAGCGCAGTTGCAATATGAAAAGCGTGTGAAGTTCAAACAATTGGCCATACAAAAGGATTTATATGATCCTGAACTGGAATACGACATTGCGCAGGCACGGGAGGAGAACAGGAAGAATAGCGAAAAGAACAACCCTTAAAATGACAATTTTATACGACTTTTTGTAAAGTTTATTTTACATTTTGGAATATTTACTTTACTTTTGTTTTCATCAATAAGAAAACCTCCCGAGGAATCGGGAGGCCGTAGTCCATACATCAATTTGCAGACATATAGACCTTAATTCTCAATCAAATTAAATTCAAAAAGATGAAAACAAGAAATTCAGTCCTGCGCAGGCAGATGATACTGCCTGGGATCGCTATAGGCATTGCCGCTATTGTAGCGTTATTCTCGTGCAAAAAGCAAACAAGTGAAGCCACCCCCGATAAAGACAGCATGACCGCCGCCGCCAAAGTAACCGGCGGGGACTTGCTAAAAGGAAGTGTGCATGTTGAAACAGATGATGAACTGATCGGATTACGTATCAACAACGACAGCAGGGATGTGCTCATTTCCAGCATACCAGGCAGCCGGATTACCGGCATTCGGAGCATCGCTTCTGCAGAAGTGATCACTTCCAAACATGGTGTTATTCTAAAAGATCTCAGTAATGGGGAAGTTTTCTTTTTAATGAATAATGATCCGGAAAGCATGGCAGCATTTGACGCCGCGCGACCTTACTTCACATCAGGCGTCCGAAGCAACAAAATTTTCGGGATCACTATCGTAAACAACGAAAGAAGTTAAACAGAAGCGCTGCAAATTGATGGGCCCTGATTGCTGCGGTGATCAGGGTTTTTTTTGCAGGATTCTCTGATAATGCCTATTTTCCCCCAAATCTATACATATGAAAAAAACGCTCTTCACAGGCATCTGTCTGCTATCATTCGTTCTGTCAACCTATAGCCAGGAAACACTCCAAAGCGTTACAGACAGAAACCGCACTACCAGCAACACGATACAGATCACCGGAGTCAGCAACACACCAACAACCGGAACAGGTGTCGAAATATACTACGATGCCAGTGCTGAAAGAGGTACGATCCATGCATTCGACAGAAATACTTCGACTTTTAAACAAATGCGCCTCAAAGGTTCAACTATTACCACAGATGGCCGCACCCTTATCAACAATGCTACTGATGACGGCTTGTCCGCATTGCAGCTAAATGGTTCCGCGTTGTTTTCCGGGTATCTCCGCATCAAAAGCCCATATGCTTCCAATATATTGATTGGCGGCAGAAATCCGCTCTACCTGGATGCTTCCAATTATGGCGCCAGCAATTCCAGTGCGATTGTATTTACAAAGGGCGATGTGGGGATTGCAGAGATTGCTACCGATCTTCTTTCCAACGGAGGGAAAGATATTTACATGATTGCCGGGCAAAGTAACTCTCATATCCTGCTCAACCCCTATGGGGGCAATGGCAATATCGGCATAGGCACCCCCAACCCGCAATCCAAACTGGCCGTAGCCGGGACAGTAACGGCCCAGAAAGTAAAAGTAACCGCCACCGGCTGGCCTGACTACGTTTTTCAGCAGGGCTATCAGCTGTCCTCTTTGAAAGAACTGGAAACTTATATTATCTCCAATAAGCATTTGCCAGGCATCCCCTCAGCGGAGGTTGTTGAAAAAGAAGGCCATGATTTGGGGGAAATGAATAAAAAATTGCTGGAAAAAATTGAGGAATTAACACTGTATTTAATCCAGCAACAAAAAGAAATTGAAGCGTTAAAGTCCTCCATTCCCCCAACGCAGGTTCGGCGTATCCCCTAACCCCAGCGTTAGCATGCCTCCCTTAACGAGGTCCTCATGCCGCAGCCAGTAATGGTTCCAGGCTTTTCCGTTGAGTTTTGCGGATTGGATATAGAAGGCGTTGTTCTTCTGACCGGTGGTCTTTATCCGGAAAGTTTTTCCGGGATAGTAATCTTTATTCAGATGAATGGTCACGCTGTCAAACATCGGCGCGGTGATCTGCCAGCCAGGTTTCTGTGCCGCACCGCCCTGAAAGTCGAACAACCCGATGGCCATCAGTGCCCCAAAGGCTCCCAGCTGGCCCTGGTCTTCATCTCCATGATAACCATCCTTAGGATCGGTATGACTGAAAACAGCGTCTTTAATCGTACGCACCCACTTCTGCGACAGCCAGGGTTTGCCCGCAAAATTGAACAGCCACGGCATACCAAGCGCGGGTTGATTCTCAAAATCCGCCCATGCCGTACCGTGCAAACCGTGCGGCACCACAAAGTTCTGGCCGGATGCTTTCACGAATTGTGTGTCAAGGCGGGTACAAAACGCTTCGTTACCGCCACACAGCTCAATAAGCCCCTGCGGGTCCTGGGGAACGTAGTACGTATATATCATACTATTGGATTCGCAAAAGCCTTTGGTGTTAAATTCTTTGTTGAAGCCGATGGGGATGAAATTTTTTAACCAGGTTCCATCCAGGTTGCGCGGGCGCATGAAGCGCACATCCTTATCCCACAAATTCCTGTAGTTCCTACTCCGCTCTGTGAACACACGGGCATCTTCCTTTTTACCCAATGAAAATGCGAGCTGCGCGAGGCACCAGTCCTGGTACGCATACTCAAGCGTCATGGAGGCACCGTCCTTGTGCGCTCCTCCGCCTTTCACCCCTTCGGGCACATAGCCATTCTTCACATAATAGGTCATGCCACCGCCGGAGGGATGCTCCATGTCATGCTCATAACCTGCATGGTCACGGATCCCACCGGGATAGGCATTTTTCTTTAACCCTTCCCAGGCCAGGTTCACATCCCAGTTCCGGATATTGTAATGGTAGGCGGAAGCCATGAATGTTGCAGCAGGATCGCCGAGCATCACGAAGGTGTAATTCCCGCCGGAAGGCCCTCGCGGAATGAGGCCGCCGTTGCGATAGACGTCCAGCAGCGTGTTGCAGAACCCGTTGGTGATCTCCGGGTATGAGAGGCCCCACAGCAGGGATAAATTCCATTGCGCACCCCAAAGTGCATCGAAATTATAATGCGGATAAGGATTGCCGTGCCGGTCCAGCCCGGTTTTCCTGATCTTCGAAGCAGCGCCTGTGTTGTCGCAATACGAACCATCCACATCGCTGATATCCCGCCGTCCGAGAAGTGCATGCCACAAATCGGTATAGAAACGTTGTTTAGCCTGAAGGTTAGAGGTATGCACTTCTATCCTCCCCAGATAGCGATCCCACTCGTCCCGAGATTCGTTCACTACCCGGTCAAAATCCCAATGCGGAACTTCGGTGCGCATGTTCAGTCGCGCTCCGGCCAAACTTGTATAGGACAGTGCTACTTTCATCAGCAATGGCTTTCCGGAAGGGGAAAAATTCACCCAGGCCCCGGTGTTGGGTCCGGAAAGCGTGTCTCCGGTTTCCTGCACCTGACGACCGTTCCGCCATTTTCCCAGGGACCGGACAGGATCGGAAAACTGTGCGATGAAATATACCGTGAATGGCTTGGGCCTGCGGCTGGTAGCAGCCATGGTCACACTTCCCTCCAGCTCCCGATCATTTACTCTTCGCAACTGTGCGGATTGTATCTTATCCATTAAGGTTGCACCAAGATCAAAATAAACGCCTCGTACCGAATCCTTCGGGAAGGTATAACGGTGCATGCCTACACGCTTGCCGGAGGTCAGTTCTGCTTTCACGTTATAGGTCTTCAGCATCACGTTGTAATAGCCTGCTTTGACCTGTTCCTCACTATGACTGAAATCGGACTGATAAGCATCCATTCCCTGTTCTCCCTTTGGCGCACCTGTAAATGGCAATACGGCCACTCCATACAACTGCCAGCAATGAATATGGCTGAAGCACCGGATCTTGCTGTCGCCATAGAGGTATCCGTTGTTCCAGTCGCCGCCGGTGCGGGTGTCTGGCGACAAATTAACCATGCCAAACGGGCGACAGGCTGTATTGAAGAAAAACCAGCGGCTGGTTTCCGTTCCGGCAAGCGGATGAACATGATCCACAAGCCGTACCGGCGATTGCGCATGGCAAACAGAAAACAGCAGCAGTGTTCCGATGAAGGACAGGAAGCGCATAAGCGAAGAAAATCTTGGTTAGATGCGAAAGATAGAGCGAATTCTCTAAAGTTTCCAGCGACTTACCCCTCCTGTCGGTTTTGTTCTATTTTCCGCCATCCCGTGCATCTAATTTTGGTTTAAAATTCAACACTATGAACAACATCCTCATATTAGGCGCAAATGGCAAAACCGGCAAACGCGTGCTGAACAAGCTTACCAAACTGGGTTTACCGGCCAAAGGCGTCTCCCGCTCTTCTCAGCCTTCTTTCGACTGGACGGACCGCTCTACCTGGGCACCGGTGCTTCAGCATGTTGACGCTGTTTACATTACTTATCAGCCGGATATCGCCGCTCCCGGTGCAGAAAACGCCATCCGGGAGTTTTCTGCGCTTGCAAAGAAACAGGGTGTCCGGAAACTGGTGTTACTATCCGGTCGCGGTGAGAAAGAAGCGCAATTATGCGAATCGATCGTGATACATGCCGGTATGGAATGGACGATTGTAAGAGCCAGCTGGTTCTGTCAGAATTTTGATGAAGGCACTTTCGTGGAGCAGGTGCAGGCAGGCTATGTATCACTTCCTGTGGGAAAAGTAGGCGAACCATTTGTAGATGCAGATGATATTGCCGATGTAGTAGTGGCGGCATTGACGGAGGAAGGGCACAACAGTAAGGTTTACGAAGTAACCGGCCCTCGCCTGCTCACCTTTCAGGAAGCTGTGGAAGAGATCTCGAGGGCGGCTGGAAAACCGGTGCAATATGAGCAGATTCCTATGGAAGCCTATGCCGCAGTACTTACCGAATACGAGGTACCAGATGAAGTGATCTCGCTGATCACCTATCTCTTCACGGAAGTGCTGGATGGCCGCAACGAAAGTATCACCGACGGCGTTCAGCAGGCGTTGGGCAGAAAGCCGACGGACTTTTCCGAATATGCCAGAAAGGCTGCTGCTACAGGGGTTTGGGGATAACGTTCAAATACGAATGATCATGTCAACAAAAATCATCCTGCTCATCGCGATCGTCATCATTACCTGTACTTCGGCTTACAATGATCATGTTATGCCGGATAAGCTCTCCGATTATCATATCTTCCTGGGCAATCCTTCCTGTCTCCTGCCAGGTAACGGGTTTCAACCATATGAACTTTCCGCCGGATTGTTCACCGATCATGCAGAGAAGCAGCGACTGATCAAAGTTCCTCCGGGATACAGGCTGAAAGCTGTCAGTGAAGGTCTGCCTGATTTCCCGGAGGGAACTATCCTCGTGAAAACGTTGTATTACTTCAACGACAAACGGGATACCGCTAAAGGGAAAAGGCTGATCGAAACGAGAGTGCTGGTGAAAGCCTCAACAGGATGGCAGGCGGGAACCTATGTGTGGAACAAAGAACAAACAGAAGCAGTGCTCACCGGCGGTGGCGTGAACGAGCCTGTGGACTGGACAGATCAAAGCGGTCACAGACAAAGCATCACCTATCATGTTCCCAATGGCCGTGAATGCGCGAGCTGTCACAACACCAATAAATCCCTCACCCCCATAGGCCCTGCTATCCGCAATCTGAACATCAACATTACGAGGAATGGACAAACCTTCCCTCAACTCAACTATCTCCAAACAGCCGGTATTCTGCAACCCGCCGATCCATCCGCTTTCTCCACACTTCCTGACTGGCGCAACGCTTCCCTCCCCCTCGAACAGCGCGCCCTGGCCTATCTGGATGTAAATTGCGGCCATTGCCACAATCCTGCGGGATATTGTGCCAAAGCGCATCTTGATCTGCGATATGGGCATGAGGCGTTGAAGAAAGGAGAAAAGATCCTGCAGATGATGTCGCAAAAAGAGATGCCGCTGTTAGGAACGACCATCGTGGATGAAGAAGGGCTGGAGTTGATCAGCACGTATTTAAAATCAGCAAAAAAATAAAAATTCCCTACCTTGTATTCATGGATTTCCGTTCAACATACATCTACCTGGCCGTTCCGCTTCCCCCTCCTGCCGTAAAGCACTAGGAACAGGCCGTATCACCTATTCATAAAAAAGCCTGCCTGCCCGGCTTAACGGGAAGTCATGCCGCTTTGGCCTGTGTCCTTTCTTTTTACTCATCTATTTCTACTCACGGCCAAATTGCTATGACTATACATGAAAAAGGCATATATCCAATTGCATCTCTCCATTTTCCTTGGCGGGTTCACCGGTATATTCGGTAAACTCATTTCCCTGAACGAAGGTCTGCTGGTCTGGTACCGTCTGCTCTTCTCTGCACTGATCCTGTTGCTGTTCGGGTATTTTTCGGGCAGGAAAACGAACGTTTCCTTCCCCGCATTCCTCCGCATCGGTACTACAGGTCTGTTGCTGGCACTGTTCTGGATGTTCTTCTACGCCAGTATCCGGTATTCGAACATTTCCATTGGTGTGGTCTGTTTTTCAACGGTTGGCTTCTTTACTGCTGTACTGGCGCCACTGATCAACCGGAAGCACATTTCCATCAGTGAACTGTTGCTCAGCGGGCTTACCCTCTGCGGTATTGCGCTGATCTTTCATTTTGATACGCGGTACAGGACCGGGATCATCTTCGGCCTGCTGTCTTCCCTCACCGGCGCTTTCTACACCATTGCGAACGAACGGCTGACGCGGTATTACGACAGCCACACGATCATTCACCATGAAATACTCGGCGGATGGCTCGGCTTCTCCTTACTCCTCCCTTTCTATTGCCTCGTGAGCCCTGCGGAAACGTGGGTGCCTTCGGGGGAGGATGCGCTGTATCTGCTGTTACTGTCGCTATTCTGCACCATCGGGATGTACTTCCTTATGGTACAGGCATTACGCAGCATTCCCGCATTCACTGTAAGCCTGAGCTGTAACCTGGAGCCGGTGTACAGCATCATTCTGGCAGTGTTCTTCTTTGAGGAAGGGCATCAGCTGACAGGAGCCTTCTTTGCGGGAATGGGCCTGATCATTCTTTCCGTGTTGCTGCAGGTGTGGAAGGACCGGTAAGATCATGCTCCCTGTTGCCGCTTGTGCAACAGGGAGCATTATTACCCAATTATCCCTATTATTGCAGCGGTACCGCCCTTCAGAAAATCTCCAGAATCAGGTGTTTGATTTGTATGTCATGAAAGTACTCATTGTGGAAGACGAACTTGAACTGAGCAAAAGCATTGTCAGTTATCTCAGCACAGAAAATTATCTCTGTGAAACGGCCTATGATTTTAATAGCGCGGTGGATAAAACGGCTTTGTATGATTACGATTGTATTCTGCTCGATATCGGTCTGCCGGACGGCAACGGCCTGCGGGTACTGGAATTCCTGAAACGCAACCGGAAAGCGGACGGCGTGATCATCATCTCCGCCAGGAATTCGATCAACGACCGGATAGAAGGGCTGAACCTGGGAGCCGATGATTATCTTTCCAAACCCTTTCATATGTCCGAACTCAGCGCCAGGATCGCCGCACTGATAAGGCGACGGCAGTTCAACGGCAGCCGGGTGGTAGAGATAAATGAACTGAACATTGACGTAACGGGTAAAACTGTGCAGGTGAACGATCAGAAGATCGATCTGACCCGCCGGGAATATGATCTGTTGCTGTATCTCATATCCAACCGGAACAGGGTGATATCCCGCAATGCGCTGGCCGAGCATTTGTCGGGAGAAAATGTAGAGATATACGACAAGTTTGATTTTCTCTACTCCCATATCAAGAACCTTAAAAAGAAACTGACCGCTGCGGGATGCACGGATTACATCAAGACTATCTACGGCATGGGTTATAAATTCGAAGCCTGATGAGATTATTACGCAGAACCATCAGCAGTTATTTCCTGCTTTCGCTGGCGGTATTGTTACTCGCCACCCCCCTGCTGTACTTTATCCTGAAAATACTGGTGAAGGAAGAAGTGGAAGAAAAGCTGCTCTTCACCAAAGCGGAAGTGATACGGAGCCTCAACCGTCATCCGGATGCCATCAACTGGCAGATCCTCGACCGCAACATCCGCATCACGCCTACAAACACCCGGCCGCTGAAAGACAGCTTCTATACTTCCGAGACTTACGACACGCTTTCCCGCGAAGTGATCCCGCAACATCATCTCCGCACCGGTATCTCTGTCAACGGACAATCTTATGAGCTCGTGGTCAGCAACTCTCTGCTGGATTACGAGAACCTGGTGGAAGGGATTCTCATCGTGCAGGTAGTGCTCTGCCTGCTGCTGCTCGGCGGCCTGTTGTTGATCAACCGGAACCTTTCCCGGCGGATATGGGTACCTTTCTATCATACGCTGGACAAGCTACGGACCTACCGTGTGGAAGATCATGAACCCATCGTGCTGTCGCAGAGTAATATCACAGAGTTCAACGACCTGAATAATGCCATCACCCGGCTGGCGGAAAAGGACCGGCTGGCGTACGTCAGCCAGAAGGAATTTGCAGAGAATGCTTCCCATGAAATGCAGACCCCGCTGGCTGTTTTCCAGAGCAAGCTGGAGCTGCTGCTGCAAACCTCCGCGCTGGACAGTGAGCAGGCGGCATTGATACATGTGATGGAACAGGCCAGCATGCGCATGAGCTGGCTCAACCGGTCACTCACCCTGCTGGCCGGTATTGAGAATCATCAGTTTCCTGATAAACAACCGGTAGCGATCGACGAGATATTGATGATGATACAGGATCAGTATGAAGATGCCATCCTGCAAAAAAATATCCGGCTGACAATTGAAAAAGATGCGCCTCAGCCGGTGGTCATGAACAAAGCCCTGGCGGATACGCTCGTCAGCAACCTGATATCCAATGCCATTCGTCATAACATCGAGAACGGCAGCATCCATATCCGTTTTGCTGCACAACAGCTGGAAGTTGCCAATACCGGCGCCCCCTCGCCCCTCAATCCCCTCTACCTGTTCCAGCGCTTCCGGAAAGGGAATGCAGATGGCAAAGGAATGGGCCTCGGGCTGGAGATCGTCCGGAAGATATGCACGCTCTACAACTTTACCGTACAATACCGGTTTGAGCATGGCTTGCATGTTTTCACTGTTACTTTTTAATCGCTCCCGATTTTCTACAGATTCGCCCCCTAGGTTTGTTGCGCCAAATTCAACCGTTCATGTCCCTCAGACGAATCATTGCTATCAGCCTCCTGACCATTCCGCTACATTCTTTTGCACAAAAGTCCGGAGCCGCCGTTTCTGGCGTTGTGCGCGACAAATCCTCCAAAGCCCCCGTGGAATTCACCACCGTGGAAGTATTGAAGGAAACGGACAGCTCCCTTGTATCCGGCGTAATGTCTAATACCAAAGGACGGTTCCTCATATCCAACATCCCTGCCGGTAAATATATACTACGCTTCCGTTTCGTGGGATATGACAGAACCCTTATGCCAGTGATCATCAGCTCCTCCCGCCAAAAACTTGATGTGGGGAATGTAGACCTCAGCACTTCTTCCACCAACATGCAGGAAGTAGTTGTCACCGGAAAAAAGGCCCTGCTCAATGTTGGGATCGACAGAAAGGTGTACGATGTTTCCCAGGACCTGACGGCCGTGAGCGGAGCAGCCAGCGATGTATTGAAGAACATACCGTCCGTGGAAGTGGACATTGACGGACAGGTAAGCCTGCGGGGTTCTTCCGGCGTCATCATCCTGATCAATGGCAGACCGTCGCCGCTCATGGGAAAATCCAGGGCCGAGGTGTTACAGCAGTTACCGGCCAATTCCATCGAACGGATAGAAGTGATCACCAACCCTTCCGCCAAATATAAACCAGATGGCACTTCAGGTATCATCAACATCGTGCTGAAAAAGAATGCGAAGATGGGATTGAACGGCGCCATCACCGCCAGTGCGGGGAATAACGACCGCGTGAACAGCAATGTATTCCTGAACTACAAACCCGGCAAACTCAACATCTTCGGCAGCTACGGCATCCGCCAGGACGGCCGCAAGCGGTATAATAATGTGGACCGGGAATATCTCGATTCCCTGAATCATTCCATCCGCAGCTATTACAGGGAAGAAGGCCATTCTATTGCACGGCCACTTTCCCATCTGGGTACTATCGGGTTGGACTATACGCCGAACAGCCGCAACAGTTTCGGGATCTCCGGCAACTTCACGTACCGCAGGCAGGAAAAGAAAGACCTCGTCCAAAAACTTTTCTCCAATCCCGACCATTCCCCAACATCGGGCTACGACCGTGTACGCTTCGATCCCGAATGGCAGCGGGAATCAGATGCCACTGTATACTGGCAGCACAACTTCCCGAAAGAAGAACACTCCCTTCGCCTGGAAATGCAATCATCCAGATCCCGGGAGCAGGAAGATAACCGCTATCAAAATATCTATCACTTCCCTTCCCCGGGGATCACCTATGACAACACCCTGATCAGGCAGGGCGACAACCAGCAGCACATTACGCTTGATTATACCAATCCGCTGTCTGAAGACGCAAAGTTGGAAGCAGGGTACGCAGGGTCTTTTACGCAGCAGGATTTCGATTTCTACGGAGAATACATGGATCCTGCCTCCCATCAGTTTGTAAAGGATGTTATGAAGACGAACCGCTTTCTTTACAAAGATGCCATCCATGCACTTTATGGCATTTACGAACAAAGCATCCGGAATTTCAGTTTTCAATTCGGCCTGCGTGCAGAGGAAGTGCTCATTAAAGGGCATCTCGTCACGAAAGATTCTACCATCCGCAATGATTATTTCAGGATATATCCGACTCTGCATCTTGCCTATAAATTATCCAAAGGTGAGCTGCAACTGAACTATAGCCGCCGTGTACACCGGCCGGAAGGGGACGAGCTCAATCCTTTCCCCGAATACCAGGATCCATACAATGTCCGCGCAGGGAATCCTGCTTTGTTGCCGGAGATAATTCACTCCTTTGAGTTCGGATATAAGTGGCAGAACAAAGTGGTCACTTTTGTGCCGGGTCTTTTTTATCGATACAAACAGCATGGCTTCACCCCGGTGACCGTTCCCCTGAACGATAGTGTACTATTGACCACCAACCAGAACCTGTCCAGCGACCAGTCCGGTGGCCTTGAGTTGATCGTTACCGTGAAAACCGGGAAATTCTTCTCCGGCAATTTCAGCACCAGCTTTTTCTATAATGAGATCAATGCGGCCGGCCTCGGGTACCAGAACCGGAAATCTATCGTAGCCATGAACGCCGGTTTCACCGGTAATTTCGCCCTTACCGGCAACACCCATTGCCAGATCAGCACCAATTATCGCTCCGGCAGGCCCACGCCGCAGGGCAAAATATTTCCGTCATTCGTGCTGAACGCCGGCATCCGGCAGGATGTGTGGAACAAAAAGATGTCCATCACCCTCACCGCCTCCGATCTGTTGAACACCATGCGTCAGAAAAGCGAGATCAGCACAACTTATATGCACCAGGTATCCTTTACCAAACGGGATGCCCGGATCGTATATCTTGGCGTGAGCTACCGGTTTGGCCGGAACGGCAGGAAGCCGGAAGACAAAATGCAGTTCGAGAGCGGGCTTTGAGAAAACAGAATTTCCACAGAATCAGGTATCAATTTTGAATCATAAATATTTCATCATTTTAAAACAAAATCCATGAAACGTCATTTGACCTTGCTGGCAGCTGTACTGCTCCTCACTACCAGCGGCTTCGCCTTTATCATCAAACAAAAACAGGATACGCCTCCCGCCGCGGCAAAAGCCGCTTTTACAAAAGCGTTCCCCGGATCTTCCAAAGTAAAATGGGAAAAAGAGAAAGAAGGCTTTGAAGCCTCCTTTGTGCAGAACGGAAAGAAAATGTCCGCCGTATACGATGCACAAGGCAATCTCAAGGAAACAGAAGCAGCGATCAAAGCATCCGAACTGCCCGCGGGTGTAATGGACTATGTAAAAAAACACTACAAAGGCGCTTCCATCAAGGAAACCGCGAAGATCACAGACGCCGCCGGCAACGTGAAATATGAAGTGGGCACCAGTAAGGAAGACTTGTACTTTGACACAAACGGCAAGTTCTTGTCATCCTCAAAAGAATCTGACTGATCAACCGAAGAAGATAGACAACCTGCAACCGTTACAAGGGTAGGACGATGGTCCTGCCCTTTTCTTTTACATCATCTGTAATATGGTTTTTTACTAATTTACGGCCATCAAATCCGGGCATGATGATCAAGTTTACTGCAATCCTGAAAAAGCTGGGCGAACAAGGTGAAAAGACCGGTTGGACCATCATCGAAGTACCTTCCGATATTGCCGATAAACTGATGCCCGGCCAGAAGAAATCGTTCCGGGTAAAAGGACTGCTGGACAACCATCCCATCAAACAGACAGCACTGATTCCGATGGGTGAAGGAGATTTCATCATGGCCATCAATGCCACCATGCGCAAAGCGATCGGCAAGAAACAGGGCGCCTCCGTAAAAGTGCAGCTGGAGCCGGATACGGAAGAATATATACTGGACGCAGATCTGATGGCCTGCCTGGATGATGAGCCCCGGGCCAAAAAATTCTTCTTCTCCCTTCCCCCCGGCCACCGAAGGTATTTCTCCAACTGGATCGGAAGTGCCAAAACCGATCAAACCCGCGCCAAACGCATTGCCGCAACCGTGAATGCCATGTCGAAGAGTATGAATTTCGGAGAGATGGTGCGGGCGTTGAAGGCGGAGAAGGATAAGTTTTGAATGATTAAAAGTTTCCAAATTTGGAAACTTCTTTTATCTTTGCTTATGAGCAAGGAGATAATCAGGTATTTCAGGACGATATTTCTCGAGCAGGTTCCTGTTTTCTTTAAAAAGATTGACCGTAAAGCCGTTCAGAAGATACTCTATCATATCGACCTTGCTGAACAAACAAATGATCCCCGGTTATTCAAAAAAATAAATGATAACATCTGGGAGTTTAGAACGAAATATGCAAATCTTCAATATCGCCTGCTTGCCTTCTGGGATAGAACAGACAAAGAAGAAACACTGGTAGTAGCAGTACATGGCTTCATTAAGAAAACAGACAAAATTCCATTAAAGGAGATCGATGCAGCCGAAAAGGTCAGAAGGCTCTATTTCTCAGATAAAAACAACCCGTAATGGCAAAAACAAAACTGAAAACTTTTTCCCTCGATGAAATGAAAGATGCGTTCATCGGAAAACGTGGAACGAAAGAAAGGGACGCATATGAATACGAACTCAGGATGGAAGTACTGGGCCATATGATCAAAAAAGCACGCCAGGAACGTAATCTCACGCAGGAAGAACTTGGACGGTTGGTGGGCGTTCGCAAAGCACAGATATCCAAGCTGGAAAGCAGTACCAATAGTGCAACCATCGATACCATTGTAAAAGTCTTTAAGGCACTGAAAGCGGAAATCCGTTTCCAGGTGACAATGGAAGGCCGGCATTTACAACTGGGTTAACCCACCCTTATTTAACTTTTCCTTAATAAAAAACAGGATATCTTGAATCTCATACACCATGTTCAGGATATTCTTCCTTATATCATGCCTCTGCCTATCTGCGCTCTGCTCCCAGGCGCAATCCGTTGTGCATGGCCGGGTGTTGGGGCAGGATTCCCTCTCACTGCCCGGCGTATCCATTCAGAACATCCGTTCCAGACACATCACGATATCCAATAATGAAGGTGTTTATGATATCACCGCCCGACCGGGAGATACGATCCTGTTCACCGCCATCGGCTATATCCCGTACAGCGGCAGGGCCGGCAGCATTCCACCACAACTTTACCTCCACCCGCAGATCATCACACTCAAGGGCGTAGAAGTGCTGAAGCGCAATCACATCAAAGATTCACTGGAACTCCGCGAAGAATATGGAAAAGCTTTCAACTTCCGGCGCCCGAAATTCCGGGAAGTGGTGATGATCACCCCTCTGGGAATAGGCGTAAATATAAACAAGCTGTACAAAGCGCTTTCCTTTGCCAATAACAAACGATCGCTGACTTTCAAAAAAAGACTGATCAACTTTGAGCATGATCAGTTTATCGACCAGCGCTTCACGCCTGACCTGATCGCAAAATATACCGGGCTCGACGGCGACAGCCTGCAACTGTTCATCAATCGTTACAAACCTGATTACCGGTTTGCGACAGAAGCCTCCCAATACGATTTCATCGTTTATATCAAGGAAGCCTGCGAACGTTTCCGCAGATCATCTATAGCTTCTGAAAAGTGATCCTGCATTTCCCCTGATCCACCACAATGAAGTAAGACCCCTGCACCCAGGGCGCCACTTTAATCTCCGTATGGCGATATTGCTTCTCTTCATGCATCAGCCTCCCGTTCATATCAAACACCTGCACCTGGTGCGCTCCGGGAGATAACCCTTTCAACCAAAGCCCGGAAGTGGATGGATTCGGATAGGCGTATACGGTAGTTCTCCCGGCAGGATCATTCGGCAATGCAGTGATCAGGCTGATCACGCGCACACCCGGTGTATAGGTGAACTGTCCGTCTATATCTTCCATCCT
Source organism: Chitinophaga niabensis (assembly GCA_017849435.1). Lineage (GTDB taxonomy): Bacteria > Bacteroidota > Bacteroidia > Chitinophagales > Chitinophagaceae > Chitinophaga > Chitinophaga niabensis_A. The sequence goes on along the minus strand of JAFIGY010000009.1, from coordinate 67,265 downwards.
TAACCTGTAAAAGCCGAATACCGGCAGGATGGTGTGATCGGTAAAGCTGTAACTGGCCGCAGTTCCCCGGGCCTGTATGTCGCCGATAGCGGTCCAGGCTACGGAATCCTGGCTGCGCTCGACGGTAAACTTCACCGTCAGTTTTTCTGTAGTCGTACTCCAGTCCAGCTGCACCTTCCCGTCTTGCAGCAGCTTACCGGTGAACTGGTTCAGGGCATAAACCGATACGGCCCTCACAAACTTTCCGGCGCTTACAAGGAATATGCGGTTGAGGGAGTCTTTCGCTTTCACGCGGTAATAAACCGGCTGCGTTTGCCGTGCCGGATCCAGAAAGGTATAAGCATGCTGCTGAACGGTAGTCCCCGTGGCTCTTGTTCTTCCGATCTCGCTCCAGTTCAGGGAATCCGCGCTCCGCTCGATCCTGAAGCTGTCGATGTACCTTTCGGACGCGGTACTCCAGCGTAACAGCTCTGCAGCCGGCTGTTGTTCCACAGATGCGCTCAGTACTTTTACGGGACCTTTGCGGATGGTATCCTGCAGCGACTTTGCCACTACTTTGTCCAGCAGCATCCGGTGGGACATTTTATTGAGATGGATGCCGTCTCCCTGTTCGTACATTGGGATAATAGTACCATCCGGGTTCGCGAAGGGGTCCCAGAAGTTGATGCATTTATCGCCGTAAGTGGCCATCAGCCAGTTCTTCATCACCATCAACGGCTCCCGCGGCAGATTATAATTGTTCGTACGGGGCTGGGTGGTAGTTACCCATATGGGCGTATTCCTGTCGGCTGCCGCCAGCGTGATCATGCGAAAGTTCGCCTGCTGCTCTGCCACCGTGTATCCTGACGCGGCGTCGTTGGATGGGAGATTGACGATGATCGCATCCGGCCTGAAGCTGAGGGCCTTTGTTATATTACGCGCTTCATCCGGCCAGGGCCGGGTTTTGGGCTCAAAGCCGGTAGGGCACAGCTGGTAGGAGCCGTATCCGCCTTTGGCGAGGTTCTTTACTATAATACGTCCATTGCTGATAGCAGACATGTAGTGAGTGAACCGCCCCACCCAGGCACTGTCATATGGTGTGATGCCATAGCCTTCTGCGGTGGAGGAACCGATTACGACAATGGTATACGTGGTATCCGCCTGGGCACGGGCGGAAAGTCCGGTAAGCATACATAAGTAAAAGACGATAGCCGCATTGGCGACTTTAAGACAGCTGCGCATAAAAAGGTGCCGGTTAAATAATAAAACAATGCCTTGTACAAATCCCTTTCGCTGACTTCCATTCATGGATGCGGTCGAAAAATTTGCCGGAATTTCTGGTAGGATGGGTTAAAGAGGGGCAGGTATAGGTTATACTGCATCTCGAAACATTTCTCAAAATTAACAGAAGGAAGAGGGCTAAACTATCCCCCGTTTGTGTTAGCCTGGTTTGGCAGCTGGCGTAATGCTGCTTATTAATTCATTGAAAAGCAATGCATGTAATCCCTGCTATTGAGATTGCTTTGATATACTCAGACAATGTGTGTGATTGCTTCGAAAACAAAGTTCTGCTGGTATCTCAGGCCGGGAGCGTCTGCTGCTCAAGGAACGCCGCCACTTTGGGGAAAGCCAGGTGAAACCAGTGTGTGAAGGAGGTGGGTTCTTTGACGAGGAGCTGGCGGATCTCCTCCAGCGGAACAAACCGGTAGGATTGTACTTCGGTGGCATCCGGTAGTACTGCTCCATCATAGGTGCCGGCCAATACGTGATCGAACTCATTTTCCGTAAGACCGTTATTTAATTCTGCGCGGTAGGTGAAGCTGAAGATCGTTTCCAGCGGGCAGTCGAACCCCATTTCCTCCTGTAATCGGCGATGCGCTGCGAAGGGCACATCTTCTCCCGGCAGGGGATGACTGCAGCAGGTGTTAGTCCAAAGGCCGCCAGAATGGTATTTATCCAGAGCCCGTTGCTGAAGGAGCATTTGGCCTTTGGAATTTATGATGAATACGGAAAATGCGCGATGCAGCAGTCCTTTCTGATGTGCCTCAAGCTTTTCCATGGTTCCAACGGGTTCATCCCGTTCGTTCACCAGTATGACGGGTATTAGTGACATGTCGCGCCGGATAGTTCACATAAATTTAATGCAAGTTTTGTGAATTTTACCGGTAGTGAGTGAATTTTGGGCAAAGGGTTTCCTGCATCAGCTGTCCGGGGGTTAAGGGCCGGGAGCATGTTGTGTGGGCGGGTGTGGAATATCAATTTTGATGGAGAGTATCCTGGGTCAGCGGATAGTAGTAATTAATAGCGGGCTACCTGGGCTTTCAACATTTTACGGGCAAAATGGATGCGACTTTTAATTGTACCGAGCGGTTCTTCCAGTATTTCAGCGATTTCGAAATACTTGAAACCATCCAGGTACAGGATAAAAGGTTTTTTAAAAATGACTGGCAGGTTGTGAACGGAGGTCTGTATGTCTTTCACCCGCAGCTCACTTTCCGCCTGATTGCCGATGATTACTTGTTGGGAATTGAGCAGGAAGTCATTCGTAGAATTGTCGAAGCAAAGATGTTGTTTAGCTTTTCTCCGGTAATTGTTGATAAAAATGTTGCGCATGATCGTGTATAGCCAGGCGCGGATATTGGTTCCTGCGAGGTACTTTTCCTGGTTGGACAGTGCTCTGAACATCGTTTCCTGGTAAAGATCTTTCGCCGATTCGGCGTCTTTGGTCAACGTAATGGCGAAAGGCTTTAGGAAGTCAGCATTGCTGAGCAATAGGGTGTTAAATTCAGCGGATGACATATTGTTTAATTTTTGTTGTACTAATTTAAACAAAATAAGACGTTACTCCAAACAATTTCCTTGAATTTTTTCCGTTGTCGCGTCTATTACAAAATGATTTAACGATTTAATAATCAACTGTTAGCATATGGATAGGAAATGGTCTTTCATCTGTTGGGTTGTACTGGTTAACCGGGTTATAATGTTTAACTATGATTGCATATTATTAAAAACAAATGTTTGAAGAAGTGTATATGACAGAAATAGATAAACAGTATCGGGTATATACGAGGAAAGACGGGGTTTGGATTGTAATTTTGGAAAAAGTTTTTTCAGGGCCGGGTGACCTGATTTTCAATCCGGTAACATTTATATGTTATTTTTAATAAATTTGCCGATCCTTTTTCGTAGACCCCATGAATGGCAGGGAGTTTGCGGATATGGCGGAAAATATTCGAGAAGCTTTTATCTGAACATTACATGAAGAAACTACTGTTAGTTCAAATATTCTTGTGGGTGGGGGTGTGTACGTTTGCACAGGTGCCTTCGATATCACGCAGCCAGGCACAGCAAATGAAAGTGGACGAACTTTCCGATGAGCAGATACGGCAGTTGGTGGCGGAGATGAAACGGAACAGGGTCTCGATTGACCAGATAGATTCTTATGCTCAACAAAAAGGCATTTCTCCGGCAGAAGCGATCAAACTGAAGGAGAGGATGCGGGCTCTGAATCTGGATAAAGAATTAGCCGGCCAGCATTCACAGCCGGAAGCCGTAGAGCGTTCCGTTGACGAAGTAACCTCCGCCCGGGATATTCAACCGATGACCGCGGCGGAAAGAAGGAAGATGAGGATATTCGGTGCCGAGCTTTTCAGCAATAAGAACCTCACCTTTGAGCCCAATCTTCGCATGGCCACACCACCCAACTACCGCCTCGCAGCAGGAGACGAAGTGGTTATCGATGTTTATGGATATTCGGAAGTACAACATAAACTGAAAGTATCTCCGGAAGGTTATGTGCGCATTCCATTCTTAGGCCCTGTTTATGTGAACGGACTTACAATGGAAGAAGCCAAAAACCGGATCACCAAACAGCTCGCTACCATTTACGGTGGTATCAAATCCGGCAACACCTTTGTGCAGGTATCCCTGGGTACTATTCGCACTATCAAAGTAGTGCTAATCGGAGAGATCGACCGACCAGGTACTTACAGTCTCCCCTCCTTGGCCACTGTTGCCAATGCCCTTTACGTTTCCGGCGGACCTAATGAGAATGGTTCTTTCCGGGACATCCAGGTAATTCGCAACGGGCAACCTGTTGTTCGTTTTGACCTGTATGATTTCCTGACTAATGGGGACCTCACAAACAATATTGTACTTCAGGATCAGGATATCGTAAAAGTGAACCCTTATAAAACCCGTATTGAATTGACGGGACAGGTGAAGCGCCCGGCGATCTTTGAGGCCCGGGAAAACGAAACCTTACAGAATATCATCGATTTTGCGGGAGGCTATACGGACATCTCTTTCCGGAATGTTCTGCGTGCCTCACGCATCAACAATAAAGAAAGGGAAATGATCAATATCCCGGCGGATCAGGTATCCAGCTTCAAGCTGCATTCCGGCGATCGCTTTTTCGTTGATTCTGTACTAAACCGTTTTGCAAACAGGGTTTCCATTACAGGTGCTGTGTTCCATCCGGGTGAATACGCACTGGAAAATCATATGACGCTTACAGACCTGATTAAACGGGCAGACGGGGTGAAGGAAGATGCATCCCTGCAGCGGGGTATTATTTTCCGCCTGAACAACGATTTTACACCGGGCAGCATTAACTTTAACGTGCAGGATGTTGTTTCCGGGAAGCAAACACTGGCCCTGCAGCGGGAAGACAGTGTTGTGATCTATTCCAAACTGCACCTGCGCGAAGATTACAAAGTGAAGATCACCGGAGAAGTGAACACACCCGGGTACTTTAATTATTCAGACAGCCTTCACCTGGAAGATCTTATCCTGATGGCCGGCGGTTTGAAGGATGCGGCTTCTCTCAAACGGGTAGAGATCTCCCGCAGAATCCGTGGGAAGGAGTATAACCCGGCGGACAGTACAACATCCATTGTCGCACAGTTTGATATTGCAGCAGACCTGAGCACAATGGCTGGATACGCGCTGCAGCCATTTGACGAGGTGGTAGTGCGGAAATCCCCAACCTACCTGGAACAGGTATCCGTTTCCATTGACGGAGAAGTAGTCTATCCCGGTTCCTACACTATCAACTCAAAGCGCGAAAAAATATCCGACCTGATGAAAAGGGCTGGCGGATTGAGACCAGAAGCATATGCCGAAGGAGCCGTTCTGCTCAGGAAAACATTCATCAATGCTTCAGACAGCGCATTATTAGACAGTAAACTGCAAATATTCTACAACAAACTGAAAGACAGTACCAACAAAGGCAAACTGCAAAGCGTCGTTGGCAGGAAAGAACAACTGCTGGGGATCAACCTTCGTGAGATCATAGCAAAACCTGGGTCCAAGTATGATCTCATGCTGGAAGAAGGGGACGTCATTAAAATTCCGAAGAAATTGCAAACCATTCAGCTGTTCGGAGAAGTTTATTTCCCTAAAAAGGTGCGCTTTGACAAAGGCACTTCTTTCAGAGATTACATACGGGGGGCGGGAGGATTCACAGGCAGCGCACTGAAACGCAGAAGCTATATTGTTTATGCAAATGGGGAAGTGAAAAGCACCAGGAAGATACTGTTCTTTAACAGCTATCCTAAAGTAAGGCCAGGCGCTGAGATTTATGTACCCGCCAAAAAAGAAGGCAAGGGTCTGACCAGCCAGGAAGCTTTAGGCATCACTACAGGCATTGCGTCATTGGCCCTTATCATAGTGACTGTTCTTGACAAAATAAAATAGCAGTTTAATAAACAATTCATATTCATGGAGGATAAAAATTCAGTCCAATCGAGTTATAGCGATGAAATTTCGCTGAAAGACCTGATCATAAAGATTCAGAATTGGATTGTTTATCTGATGCGGAAATGGAAGATCATCCTGCTATTTTGCATAATCGGCGCAATGGCGGGTTTCACTTACATTTTTCTCCAGAAACCAAAGTATGTCGGCGAGTTGACTTTTGTACTCGAAGATAGCAAACCCAGCTCACTTGGCATGTACGCAGGGTTGGCCAGCCAATTTGGAATTGACATTGGTGGCGCTTCTGGTAGCGGCGTCTTTTCCGGAGATAATATCATGGAGTTCTTAAAATCACGGCTCATGGTGGAAAGAACCCTACTGTCTTCTATTGTCATCAATGGAAAGGAGACAAGCCTTGCCAATCTCTACATCGACATCAACTCCCTGAGAAAAAAATGGGACAAGGAGCCCATACTGAAAGATATTAACTTCCCGACCAATGCGGTACGCAGCTCCTTCTCCCTCCTTCAGGACAGCGTATTGAATGCACTCTACCTGGATATTCTCGGTAAGAACCTAAATGTCACAAAGCCGGATAAAAAACTAAGCTTCATTGCCGTTTCATGCACTTCTGAAAATGAAAATTTCTCCAAGTCCTTTACTGAAACACTGGTAAAAGAAGCCACAGACTTTTACGTGCAAACGAAAACAAAGCGGTCAAAAACCAATGTTGACAAACTGCAGGAAAAAGCAGATTCTATTGAAGCACTGTTAAACAAGAAGACATACTCTGCAGCAAATTCGATGGATATGAACCTTAATCCGGCGAAAAATGTCGCCAGGGTAAATACAGAGCTGATCACCAGGGATAAAATAGTGCTGCAAACCATGTATGCAGAGGTGGTAAAAAACCTCGAAGTGAGCAGAATGACAATGGCACAGGAAACACCTATTATTCAAATAGTGGACGTTCCCATACTGCCATTAAAGAAAGAAAAGAAAAGCAAAACAATGGGTATCATAGGAGGAGGAGTTCTGGGCGCTATTCTCGCACTGGGGGGATTGATCATTAGAAAAGGTTATAAAAACATAATGTCCTAATACTAAAAAATTAATCAGCATGCCATCCCCAAACAAAATTGCAATCATCGGTCTTGGATATGTTGGCTTACCTCTGGCTATTGAATTTGGGAGACAATATCAAGTGCTGGGATTTGACATCAACAAAAATCGAATCGAAGAACTGAGAAAAGGCGAAGATCACACGAAAGAAGCAGATGTGGATGATTTGAATGAAGTGCTTGTCTCAAAGAATCTTTCCCTTTCCTCACATCTTGAGGATTTGAAGGACTGCAATATTTATATCATTACGGTACCTACGCCTATCGACCAGTTTAAAGCCCCTAATCTCGGTCTTCTCCTGAAAGCAACAGCCATGATCGGGACTGTTCTGAAGAAAGGCGACATCGTGATATACGAATCTACCGTCTACCCCGGTTGCACAGAAGAAGATTGTGTTCCAGTGCTGGAAAAAACATCCGGCCTCAAATTCAATCATGATTTCTATTGCGGATATTCTCCTGAAAGGATCAACCCTGGAGATAAGGTAAACACGCTTACAAAGATCAGGAAAGTCACTTCCGGATCCACTCCGGAGATCGCCGATGCTATCGATTCCCTGTACAAAAGTATTATCACTGCAGGCACCCACAAGGCATCATCAATAAAGGTGGCAGAAGCTTCCAAAGCAATTGAGAATGCCCAGAGGGACCTTAACATCAGTTTTGTAAATGAGCTTTCCCTGATATTTGACAGGATGAATATAGATACGAACGATGTACTGGACGCTGCGTCAACAAAATGGAATTTCCTGAAGTTCAAACCCGGATTGGTAGGCGGTCATTGTATTGGTGTTGATCCATATTACCTTGCGCACAAAGCCGAATCATTAGGCTATCATCCACAGGTTATTTTGTCCGGACGAAGGGTAAATGACAACATGGGTATGTTCATTGCCAACAAGGTGATCAAACTAATGATCAAAAAAGGACATAAGATCGATGGAGCGAGGGCGCTTATTCTCGGGATAACATTTAAGGAAAATTGTCCGGATATCAGGAACTCACGCGTGATCGATATTTACAAGGAGCTTATTCAATTTGGTCTGGTAGTTGATATTTATGATCCGCACGCTCAAAAAGAAAAAGTAGAGGAAGAATATGGTGTTGCATTACAAGAGGAATTAAACCAGAAGTACGACACCATCATTTTAGCAGTGGCGCATGAAGAGTTCAAACACCTGGATTATAAGATGCTTAAATACGGCCAGAAAGCAGTCATTTTCGATACGAAGTCCTTTTTGGACAGATCCCTGGTGGATGCAAGGCTATAACATTTCAACACGGTTTAATAAATTAAGAGATGGAAGCAAGCGTTCCTCACAGCGTAAATAAAAAAGCGACAATGGCAGAGAAGCCAATACAACCTGAAGCAATTGTCCGGTTCATAAGGGAAACCTTTAAAACAGAGACAGGCAATATTTTTTTGCACGAACCTTATTTTGGGGGGAATGAGAAAAAATACCTTACGGAAACCATCGATTCCACCTTCGTTTCTTCGATTGGTAAGTATGTAACCCGGTTTGAGGAAATGATGGCTTCCATAACCGGCGCCAAATATGCCATCGCGACAGTAAATGGCACCACAGCATTGCATCTTGCACTACTGGTCGCGGGTGTTCAAAGGAATTGCGAAGTGTTAACACAGCCACTTACTTTTGTTGCAACAGCCAATGCCATTAGCCATGCCGGTGGTATTCCTGTTTTCATTGATGTAGATAAAGATACGATGGGGCTATCCCCCACTGCACTGCGCGCTTTCCTGCAAGAACATACATATATGGGTGCAGATGGCCGCTGCATGAATAAGCAAACTAACCGACATATTGCAGCATGCCTGCCTATGCATACTTTCGGTTTTCCTTTACGCATTGATGAAATTGCTGACATTTGTTCACAATACAATATTCAATTGGTGGAAGATGCTGCTGAGTCACTGGGGAGCTACTACAAGAACAAACATACAGGTACCTTCGGATTAATGGGAACGTTCAGCTTTAATGGGAACAAGACAGTTACCAGCGGAAGCGGCGGAGCGATTATCACGAACGATGAGAAAATTGCGAAATTGGCTAAGCATCTGTCTACCACAGCCAAAATACCTCATCAATGGGAGTTCGTTCACGATGCAGTTGGCTATAACTACCGGCTTCCAAATCTTAATGCAGCGCTAGCCTGCGCACAATTGGAGCAGCTGTCGGGTTTTATTGAAAACAAACGGGAGCTGGCAGTCCTCTATAAAGGACTGTTTGAATCGACCGATGTATCGTTCGTATGGGAAATAAAAGATGCCGTCGCAAATTTCTGGCTAAACACCATCATCTTTCCCGATGAAGTCAGAAAAACGTCGTTCCTTACTTATTCTAATGAGCACCAGGTAATGACCAGACCCATCTGGCAGCTCATGAATCGGCTCCCGATGTATGAAAACTGCCAAACCAGCCCGCTTTCAAACGCAATATGGCTGGAGGCACGCGTGGTAAATTTGCCCAGCAGCGTCAGGTTTAAATAATGTACGTGCAGATAAAAATTCAAATTAGCTGGAAAGGCTTCCCGGTTTATATACCAGGAAATCTCGCTACAGCATTAAATTATATCATATGAATAAGGTGATTATTATTGCGGAGGCAGGTGTCAATCACAATGGAAATATTGAAAATGCCAAAAAACTTGTTGATGTGGCCGTTACTGCCGGTGCAGACTATGTAAAATTCCAGACTTTCAAAGCAGAGAATCTCGCCAGCAAGTTCGCCGCCAAGGCTGCTTATCAGCAAGAATCCATGGGAGCCGGTGGGGGGCAGTTGGAAATGTTAAGGAAACTTGAGCTAAGCGAAAAAAACCATATTGAACTGATCGAGTATTGCACGTTAAAGGGCATCCGGTTCCTGTCCACCCCGTTCGACCTGGAAAGCATTGACCTGGTTGCCGGCCTGGGCGTCCGCCTGGGAAAAATGCCGTCGGGGGAAATTACCAACCTACCTTACCTCCGGAAGATGGCAAAAGCTTTCCCGGAACTGGTAATGTCAACCGGCATGTCTACCCTGGAAGAGATACGGCAGGCGTTAAACATTCTGTTAGAGGCCGGAGCCACACGGGAAAATATTACAATTCTTCACTGTAATACGGAATATCCAACCCCTATGCAGGATGTGAACCTGCTAGCCATGAACAAAATTGGAAAAGAGCTGGGCGTTAAAGTCGGTTATTCTGATCATACTTTGGGGATTGAGGTGCCAGTTGCGGCCGTGGCATTAGGTGCTGTTCTTATTGAAAAGCACTTTACGCTGGACAAAAATATGGAAGGGCCTGACCACAAAGCTTCATTGGAACCATCTGAACTCATTGCCATGACACAAGCCATAAGAAATATATCATTGGCACTCGGTCATGAAAATAAAGGCATGTCACCCTCGGAAGCGAAGAACCTCAGTATAGTAAGAAAAAGTATTGTCGCGAGGAGACCTGTACAAAAGGGAGAAATATTCAGCGACGAAAACCTTACTGTCAAAAGACCTGCCACAGGGATCAGCCCCATGGAATGGGATAATGTAATAGGCCGCATTGCCGGCCGCGATTTTATGGAAGATGAAATCATATCTCTATGAATGTGAAAAAGGTATGTGTGGTTACGGGCACAAGAGCTGAGTACGGCCTGCTTTACTGGACTATCAAACGACTGCACGAAGACCCGGACATGGAACTTCAGTTGCTGGTTACCGGCATGCATCTTTCTCCAGAGTTCGGGCTGACCTACAAAAGTATTGAAGCAGATGGTTTCAGGATAGACAAAAAAGTGGAGATCCTGCTTTCATCAGACACTGTTGTTGGCATTAGCAAAAGTGTGGGGCTTGGAATGATCAGCTTCTCTGAAGCATTCAATGAACTCAAGCCGGATATGGTGCTACTATTAGGGGATCGATTTGAAATTTTGGCAGCGGCAGCAAGTGCGATGGTGAGCCGCATCCCTATCGCGCACTGCCACGGCGGTGAAACTACTGAAGGTGTCATTGATGAAGCAATCAGACACTCGGTCACTAAAATGTCTCACTTACACTTTACTTCAACAGAAACATACAGGCGAAGAGTTATACAATTGGGAGAACAACCTGAAACGGTTTACAATGTGGGGGCCCTCGGTATTGAAAATATCAACCGGCTCAAACTAATGAACCGAAAAGAATTTGAAGCCAGTATTTCATTTCCGTTAGGGGAAAAAAACCTGTTGGTCACCTTCCATCCTGTAACATTGGAATCAGCATCCGCCGCCGAGCAGTTCGGTGAACTTCTATCCGTTTTGGAAGAGTTGGAAGATGTGAAGGTAATATTCACAAAAGCAAATGCAGACACAGACGGCCGGATCGTCAATCAGATGATCGATGAATTCGTTCGGCGGAATCAGGATTCCTGCGTGGCGTTTCCATCACTGGGGCAATTGAGGTATTTGTCAGCACTGCAACATGTGGATGCCGTTGTTGGAAACTCCTCCAGTGGAATAATCGAAGTTCCTTCTTTCAAAAAAGCGACAATAAATATCGGCGACCGTCAAAAAGGACGCATTAAGGCTGAAAGTGTTATAGACTGCCTCTCGGATTATGCAGGTATAAAATCGGCATTGAATACAGCATTTAGCCCTGAATTTGTCGAAAAATTACGGCATATTGAGAATCCGTATGGAACGAAGAACGCTTCAGAGGAAATTATCACCGTACTGAAACAGGGGGTTTCTGATGAAGTATTAAAGAAGCGATTTCATGACCTTTGATCATATATAAGGGCATTTTTAATCACCCTCTTTCCAGCGGTTACTTAGAACAAAAATGACGGTAATGTTTAGAGGAAGAGCGGTAAATAGGAGAGCGTGCCGGAAATATTGAAAGGGGGAAGTTGGGCATTAGGAGCCGAAGAAATATCCTGAAAAACTTAAGATCCGCATAATCAAAAATAAATTTAAGGCTCTTCCGCAGGCAGGATCATATTTATGAGAACATAAAAGAAGTATCAGGGTATTGGCTCATTTTGCGGAACAACGGCAGGAGTTCGCTATATAGAAGCTTGTCAAATAGTTAAATCTCTAGATATAGATTAAATGGAATTTCGTAAACACCTAATCCTTGAAAAGGAAAGCGCTAAAGATGCGCTGCTCAAATTAAACACGCTTGCGGCGGACGCCATATTATTTGTTGTTGACCAGGACGACAAGCTGATAGGTTCACTGACAGATGGTGACCTGCGCCGTGGATTCATTAAAGGGTTGGGGTTTAGTGAGTCCCTGTTGAGTTTTATTGAGCCCAGTCCGGTTTTCATACGAAAGGGAGAATACACCCTGGAGGACCTGGAATCGTATAAAAACCGCAACCTGAAGATAATCCCGATCATTGACGAAGAATATCGGGTCATAGACATACTTAATCTGCGGCTCAAAGCCTCCCTTCTACCGGTAGATGTTATCCTGATGGCTGGTGGCAGGGGCAAACGGCTTATGCCGCTCACAGCGAACTGCCCCAAGCCGCTGCTAAAAGTTGGTGACAAGCCGATCATCGAACATAATATTGAAAGGCTTGTTAAATTTGGCGTGGAGCATATCTACATTAGCATTAATTACCTCGGGCATATGCTGGAGGAGTACTTTGGCAATGGAAATTCCAGACAGGTCAACATTAGTTATGTAAAGGAAGACCAACCAATGGGTACCATCGGATCAGCCAAACTGATCGGGCAGTTTGATAAGGAAGATATCCTGATCATGAACTCTGATCTTCTGACGAATATCGACTTCAAGGACTTTTATACAACCTTCATTGCCTCCGGCGCTGACATGGCCGTTGCAGCTACAGTATATACGGTTGATGTACCCTATGCCATTATGGAAGTCGAAAATGACAACAGGGTCACTTCCCTTAAAGAAAAACCCCGGTATACTTTCTATTCGAACGCAGGGATTTACCTGATAAAGAAAAAGCTGTTAAAATTGATCCCCGTGGAAGGGGCTTTTGATATAACTGACCTGATGGACAAACTGATCGGGAACGGGCAGAAGATCGTTTCCTATCCGATCCTCGGGTATTGGCTTGATATTGGTAAAACCCAGGACTATTATAAAGCGCAAGAAGACATTAAGCACATAATTTTTTGATTCTTCTTTATTATTTCGTTACAACAACTATTATTACTTCATTATGACAACTATGGATGACATACTATGGCTGGTAGCCGCGCGTGCCGGCTCCAAAGGAATTCCAAACAAGAACATCCGGAAGCTGGGTAGCTATCCACTGCTTGCTTACAGGATCAAGGCCGCTCAACATGCAAGTGTTTGCGGAAAGATATGGTGTTCTACCGACAGTCAGCAATACGCCCTTATTGCGAAAGAATATGGCGCGGAAGTTCCGTTCATCAGACCGGCCCATTTGGCTGGAGACAATGCTTCTTCTGTGGATGTTGCATTGCATGCCATGGAAATTGCTGAAAATCAGGGATTGAAATTCAAGTACATCGGGCTATTGGAACCTACCTCGCCTTTTGTACACGCTTCCAATCTTTTGCAGGCAGTTGAAACACTTGAAATGCATCCGGAAGATGATGGGATCATTGCAGTAAAAGAAGTTATGCCACATCGCTCACTTATGCAGGATGATGGGCCTTATCTCTCTGATATTAGCAGGAATATCCGGGAAATGGCGTTAGTCGGAAGGCAGCATTTCCCCCGTCAGATCACTCCTTCGGGAGGGTTCTATATTGTACGGTGGGACCGTTTCCTTTTAAACAAAAGTTTCTATTCTGAAAAAACAAGGGGTTATCTGCTGGAACCAAGCCAGGGGCTTGAGATAGATGAAATATCAGACTGGATCCTCGCGGAATATTATCTGGAAAAAAAAATAATACAAATCGAAAAAATCATTGGAAATGAACGCTGATTATCAACGTAGATTACACGCAGTTATCCCGGGAGGAGCACATACTTACTCCCGCGGGGACGATCAATTTCCGTCAAACACGCCTTCTATACTCGAACGTGGCGAAGGAGCCTACGTCTTCTCCCCAGATAATTCAAAATATCTTGACTATGGGATGGGGCTCCGTTCAGTAAATATCGGGTATGGAAATAAGGAAATAGCGGATGCTGCCCATCAGGAATTATTAAAAGGGAACAATTTAACCAGAGCCTCAATGACGGAATTAAAAGCAGCAGAGCTGCTATCCGAAATAGTGCCGTCGGCCGAAATGGTGAAATTTGCCAAACATGGATCAACAGTGACCACGGCTGCCGTAAAGCTCGCAAGGGCGTATACCGGCAGGAAATACATTGCTGTACCGCATGAGCACCCATTCTTCTCATTTGATGATTGGTTTATTGGCTCCACTGTCATGAACAAAGGAGTACCGGAAGAGATACGTCAGCTTACACTCAAGTTCCATTATAACGATCATTCATCCCTGCAACGGTTATTCGATGAGTATCCAGGGGAAATAGCTGCGGTAATGCTGGAGGCTGCAACCTCTGCCCCACCCTCAGATGATTTTCTCCAGAACGTTCAGAAAACGTGCCGCGAGAACGGCACAGTTTTTATCCTGGATGAAATGATCACCGGCTTTCGCTGGCATTTGCAGGGTGCTCAAAAATACTACGGTATAACTCCTGATCTCGCCACCTTCGGAAAAGCAATGGCCAATGGCATGGCCGTTGCTGCACTCGTTGGCAAACGTGAGATCATGGAACTTGGAAGCATCCTTACCAAAGGCGCTGAGCGGGTGTTCCTTACCTCCACAACGCATGGCGCGGAAATGAGTGCATTAGGAGCATTTATTAAAACTATAGAAATTATACAGCGGGATCAGGTGATAACGCATATCTGGGATTATGGTCAAAAACTGATCGATGGCATGAATGAGATCGCAACAGATCTCGGCATCCAAAACCATTTCTCCCTGTCCGGCTACCCTTGTTCTCCGGTTTTTGCCACGAAAGACCATGAAGGGAATCACTCCCTTCCTCTTCGAACGGTTTTTCTGCAGGAAATGATCAAACAAGGCGTGATAATGCCATATGTTGCTATCTCCTTCGCCCATAAGAAAGATGAACTGCAATTAACATTAAATGCTGCCTCCAAAGCGCTAAAAACATTTAAATTAGCATTGGAAAATGGAGTGGAGTCCTACATAAACGGTCACATTGTTCAGCCAGTCTTCAGAAAACACAATTAAACCTTTGACTATATGTCCAAAGATAAGTATCAAAAAGCACTGACAATGGATTCCAGGATGACGGCCACTTACTATCGTAAGTCCATCGCAAAGACCGAGCAACAGAAGTTCCTGGAATCCCTTCTCGAAAAGCTTGATCCGGATCTGAAAAAAGGGCAATTGAGTATCGCTGATATCGCCTGCGGGGGAGGTACATTAAGCTATCATCTTTCAGAAATCTTCGCGAATGGTTCTTTTTGCCTGGTGGATTTCCAGGAAAATGCCCTGGAAATAGCAAAAGAATTGCTTCAGGGAGATCGATACAGTTTTTTTCTGGATAACATATATAGTCTGAATAGTCTGCAAGATGATTCATTTGACCTGGTCTGTTGCTGGCAGGCGCTCTCTTGGTTAAAGGAACCTGAGAAGGCCCTTCAGCAGCTAATACGGATCACCAAACCCGGAGGTGTTATTTACATTAGCTCCCTGTTCAATATTGACCATGATGTAGACGTTTATTCGCAGGTCTATGATCTGACAAGAGAGAGTGGCAGCCAGGGCAATGCATATGATTACAATACCTATTCAGCCCGCACTGTACACAGATGGCTGGAGAATCTGGCATCAAATGTGTCCTTTATCCCTTTTAATCCTGAAATAGACTTTAGCTACGAAGGAAAAGGCCTGGGAACATATACCGTTGACAGCAATGCGAAAAAGCTTCAGATTTCCGGTGGCATGTTAATGAACTGGGCGATTCTGAGGATTAAAAAATAAACTAACCACTAACTATATGCGAACTTTAGAGGGGAAAATAATTGTTGTTACCGGTGGCGCCGGATTACTGGGAAAGGAAATTGTTTCCTATTTGCGTTCAAAAGGAGCTATTGTTATATCCGCAGATATTAAACAGGATGGGGATGATCCGCACAGCCGATCTCTGGACATTGGCTCGGAATCAAGCATACAGGGACTTGTTGACACTTTGATAAAGGAGTTTGGAAGAGTAGATGGATGGGTAAACAATGCCTACCCCAGAACCAGCGATTGGGGGAATAAGCTGGAAGATACTCCGCTTGAATCATGGAGAAAGAATGTAGACATGCATCTGAATGGTTATTTCATCTGCTCCAAGATCATCCTGGAACAGATGAAAAAACAAGGATCCGGCTCCCTTATAAGCATGGCTTCCATTTACGGAATGGTAGGCCCTGACTTTACTATTTACGAAGGCACGACCATGACCACACCTCCTGCATATGCAGCTATTAAAGGAGGGCTTATCAACTTCTCCAGATACCTGGCTGCATATTATGGACCATTCAATGTACGTGTCAATTGCGTTTCCCCGGGAGGAATATTTGATCATCAGGCAGAATCTTTTGTTCAAAATTATACCAGAAAGGTTCCCTTGAGAAGACTGGGCACGCCCGGGGATATCTCACCTGCCATCGCATTTCTTTTGTCAGATGATTCCGCTTATATTACCGGACATAATCTTGTAGTGGATGGTGGCTGGACGAGTATTTAATATTTTCAATCAGGATTATGAAATCGAATAACAAAAAAAGCCCTGCGTTAACCCTGGAGGGAAATCTTAACCTTGCCAATTTTTATACGGACGATGCTGTTAACATCTGGCATCTCATCCGTTACAAAGTTCTATTTCAGCTTGTTTATGTCAGTAACGACCTTGTTAACGCACATCATCTTTCAAAAAAGCAACAGATCAGGAAGATACTTGTGGGACTATCGGATATCTGCTATTCTCTGTTCAAGAGCCCGCTTACATATCTACGTAATCGTAAATCACGTCAGGATATAAAATATATCTTCGTTTCAACCGGGGTTGTCAATCAGAGAAATGAGGATGGGACCGTCAGTAACGTACTTCATGACAGTTTTGCACAAAAAATTGGGTTTGATGCTTGTCTTTTCATAGAGGATATGCATCAATTTACAGTCAGTACCCCCCGGGTAGCTCCTCATGTTACTTATTCAACTTTCCCAGTCTTTCTTTCAAAGCTCGCGGGTTTACTGAAATATAAAATAACTACCAAGGATAAAAACGTCATTGACCGACTGCTGAAAGAGGTGGAACATGCGCTTCCCCCTGGCTCTGTTTCGCCTTCATTTCGTTTATACCTTTCCACGTTTGCTGAAAAAAGACTGGCAGAAGCGCGTATGGCTAGGAAATTATATAATCGTATTTTCTCCCGTTTTTCTCCTTCCGTGATTTTTCTGGAAGATGCTTGTTATGGGAATAAGCTTGGCGTCTTGCTGGCAGCCAGAGACAAGAACATTCCGATAGTGGAACCGCAGCATGGATTGATCAACAATTTTCACTTAGCATATAACTTTGGTGCGGTATATCAGGAGAACTCCATGTTGAAGAGTCACCTGCCCGACTATTTGCTTACATTCGGGCCCTATTTTTCAGACAGTGTGCACGTCCCATTCAAACGCGTCAGTATTGGCAATCCTTTCCTGGAAATGAAAAGAAGAAGCATCCCGGAGAAAAAAAATCTTTATGAAAGAGCTACCCGAGTCCTCTGTTTGAGTTCAGGCGGGCAGCCTGAAAGTGTTAACCAGCTCTTGGAACTACTGGCAGACTGGTGTAAAGCCAATCGTTATTCACTAAAATTCAGATGCCATCCTTCCGAAAGGGAAAAGGTGAAAGAAATATACCCTGTTGTTGTTACCAGCCAGATTATGGTATCAACCGTTCCTTCCGTAATCGATGACATCATTGAGAGCGATATTGTTATCAGTGAATATTCCACTACCGTATTTGAAACACTGGCAATGAAAAAGCCAGTCTTTCTCTTTAAAAACAAATTTTATGATATTATCGCGAATGATTTCAATCTAATCCCAATTGTTGAACTGGATAACCTGATCGCTACGTTGGACAAGTACCTAAATACAACCATTGATGCCGATGCTATTCCTTTTAACAAGATATTTGATGATAATTGGGAAGAAAATTTTTCCCGTTTTATGAAAACGACATTAAAACAGGTTGGATAATGCGTCTTTCCTTAAGCCCGTCGCTATTTAAGAATACACTACTTTACTCTATTGCCAATGTATTGAGCGCCGGTATTCCATACCTGATGCTACCCATATTGACCAATCATCTGGATCAGGGGCAATATGGTATATTGTCTATGTTGACAATTATGGTGACATTTGCAGGCCCTTTCGTAGGCCTCAGTTTAAATGGCGCCGTCAGCAGGGCTTATTATTCCCCCGAAAAATTTACTTTCACGAAATACGTTGGGAATTGCATTGTTATACTGGTTTGCTCCACAGTTATCATCAGCTTCTTATGCATCCTATTCTCAGGGGCACTGGAGCGGCTTACAGATATTCCAAGAACCTTCCTGGTTTTAGCCATACTATTGAGCTTCTGTCAATACATTATGTTTATACAGTTAGCTATTTGGCAGGTACGACTTAAGCCTGTTACTTATGGTGTATTCCAGATATCATCTGCTTTTGTAAATTTTATGCTCAGCTACGTGATGGTTGTGTATTGCAATATGGGATGGCAGGGAAGAATATACGGGTGGCTGATCGCATGGGGGGCCTTTTCCGTCTTTGCACTAATTATTCTCTTTGGAAATGAAAGAGTAACTTTGAAACCGGATATAAAAAGCCTCAAGCATGCCCTGCAATTCAGCCTTCCTCTGATCCCTCATTCTATTGGTGGTCTTTTCATTGGTATAGTAGACAGGCTTATTGTAAAAGAAGTGTTAGGTATAGAACAGACTGGTATTTACACTGTAGCTTATCAAATCGCATCCGTTTTAAATGTCCTCACGATGTCATTCAATACCGCATATCTACCCTGGCTATTCTCCAGATTGAGTAAGAAGGATGACGCCATCAATATCAGTACAGTACGATATAGTTATTTATTCTTCATTGGTATTGCATTGATCGTAATGGCGTGCTGCCTCTCCACCCCTTTAATATTCAAATTTTTCATCGGCGAAAAATTCCAGGACGCATCCCGCCATATTTATTTGCTCTTCATCGCTTTTGGCTTTAACGGCATGTATCTGGTTGTGACCAATTATATTTTTTACGCTGAAAAAACTTACCTGCTTTCTATTTCGACACTAATCATTGCACTCACCAATATTCCTATTTGCTACTATCTGACGAAGGTAAGCGGTATACACGGTGCTGCGCTTTCTGCCTCCATTTCCTACGGTCTGCTGTTCATTATCACCTGGATAATGGCCATAAAGATATACCCAATGCCTTGGTTCAAGTGGCGTAAACTAATTCCTCATGTTTAGGCTTTTATTGATTGCAACGCTTATCTTTCCCCTCGTAGGCCTGTTCCTGATCGAGGATGGAGAAATGGGTGGCTACCATAACAATTCGGTATATCCTTACTTTGCCTACCTGCTGATATTCTGGACCACATATCTCATCACCTCCAGGAAAAAAAAAATACTGAAACATGAACAGGATATTCCGGTCGAATTTGATATTCATCGATCATTGCTTATAAGAAAACGGATCACCTACACGCTGGGCATCCTTGTATTTATTTCAATGGTTCCCTTTAAAGGGTACCAGGTACTTACCGGCCAAATCGAAAAAGGAGATTTCCGCACACAGATGGGGTATTTTGGGTTCGTCATGGCCATCCTTACCAAATACCTCGTTCCTTCCCTCTTTGCCCGAATATGTTTAGAATACTATAATATCCGGAAATTCTCTCGAAAGCTGATGATAGATCGATATTTTCTATCATCTTCGATCTTTTGCATTGCCATAGGACTATCCTTTGGATCAAAGGCCACAGGAATATTGATTTTGACGTGCGGAGTCATTCCTTTATTGTGGAAACAACGCACCGCAATAACTGCCATTGCGTTACTAATCCCCGGTCTTACATTGATTTTCGTTTCTTCCTACCTGTTCGACTCGTTCATCGCCGACAGGTCTTTTTGGGGTATCCTCGATTATGTGCTCCGAAGGGCATTTGTACTCACTGCCGAAGCTCCCTGGAAAGCATGGGATCTTTACAGGGCCGGACCGGTTGATTTCAACTATCCACTTACACTCGCCCAGTTCTTAGGCAGTGGTCTGATCTTCTTGTTCTTTGGGGTAGCTAAATACAGTGACACCGCGTATAAGTATGAATTCACCACCGGAGTGACTGCACTCTTCTATCCTACCCTGGTTGACGAGGTGAATTCCGGCCGCTGGAACATTACCTGTACTTCATACGTGGAAGGGTTGTTGGCTATGGGCCTAGTGGGTATTCCCGTTTTTGCGGTATTGGGAGGGTACATCATGGGGCGAATGGAAAATGCGATAACAAAATCTATGATTAACAACAAGTTATCAAAGGGATCTGTACTTATCGTATATTACGTTTTCGCCTTCTTCTCCTGGGTTAACAGTGGCGGGATTGTTACTTTGTTCCACCCGATCACTATTGTCGGTATTCTCTTTTCATATTATTTTTTACGCTTAATTGATCGATTAAAACCAATTCGTTTTCTGTAACTTGCGCGTGTGTTTACGGTGCCTTAACAGGCATATATATTATTATATGTTTATATATTCCCTTTTATATGATAGTGATCATCAACTATGGTCTTGGTAATTTAGGGTCAATACAAAACATGCTGAAAAAGATTGGCGTGCGCTCTGTCATTACCTCTGATATTGCCACGATCAAAGAAGCATCCAAATTAATACTCCCCGGAGTAGGCTCATTTGATGCTGGTATGAAAAACCTGAAGGAATTGAACCTCATTAACACATTGAGAATAAAAATTTTAGAAGAAAAAACCCCTGTTCTTGGCATTTGTCTGGGTATGCAGCTGATGTGCCAAAAAAGCGATGAAGGTACTGAACCGGGTCTTGGATGGTTCAATGCAGAACTTGTCCGCTTCAACCAGGCAGAGGGCCTGAAAGTTCCCCACATGAACTGGGCAGATACACGCAGCCTGCCTTCTTCAAAAATATTCAACAATATGTTCGAAGATCCCAGGTTTTATTATGTTCATTCCTACCACATTAAAGACACCCCGGCCGACTCAACGCTGTACGGAAAATATAACGGATTTGAGTTTGTTTCAGGTCTTGAGAGGGACAATATGGCTGGTGTTCAGTTTCATCCGGAAAAAAGCCATCGGTATGGCATGAAACTGCTGCAAAATTTCATTGAAAACTTTTAATCTATGTCGAGCTTCAGGGTAATTCCCGTACTCCTGTATAAAAGGTCCGGGCTGTACAAATCAGTTAAATTCAAGGATAACATATACATTGGCGACCCGATAAACGCTGTTAAAATCTTCAATGACAAGGAAGTAGATGAACTGATCTTCCTGGATATAGATGCTTACAATAATCCGGCTGGTCCAGATCTCGACATCATCAAAGAAATTGCCAGCGAATGCTTCATGCCCGTTTGTTACGGAGGAGGAATATCTTCGATGGACCAGATCAGGACTATCCTGCAACTTGGTATAGAAAAAGTTTCACTGAACAGGGCCGCCGTTCTTCAACCCAGCCTCGTTGCGGAAGCTTCCAGGGAATTTGGCGCCTCAACGATCGTTATCTCCATGGACGTAAAAAAAAGCTTCTGGGGGAAATACGAAGTATATATAGAGAACGGGAAAAAAAATAGTAAACTGGAAGCCATTGAATTTGCAAAGAAGATGGAAGACCTGGGTGCGGGGGAGTTACTGGTGAACAGTATAGAAAAAGATGGTACTATGACCGGGTATGATCTGGATATTATCTCAAAACTTGCCTCCCAGATCACCATTCCGGTTGTGGCCTGTGGAGGAGCAGGTAATCTGACAGATCTCAGAGAGGCGGTAAAAACAGCAGGAGCCTCTGCAGTAGCGGCCGGCAGTATGTTTGTTTTCCACGGTAAACACAAAGCTGTTTTGATTAATTACCCGACTTCTGCTGATTTAAAAAAGTTATTTTTATAATTGTGTATGGAAAAAGAATACAGAATTTGTACTAAAACAGTGATGGACACCAGTGATCCGGATATTTTTTTTGACGAACAGGGCATCTCAAATCACTATTATGACTATTATACGAAGCTGAATGCAAGGCTTGAAAGTGAGAATGGAGAGGAAAAGCTGCAAAAGATCATCGAGAAAATAAAAGAAGCGGGAAAAGGAAACGAGTACGACTGTATTGTTGGTGTAAGCGGTGGAACAGACAGTACTTATGTCGCTTACAAATGCAAGGAGCTCGGCCTGCGTCCCCTGGCCGTACATTTTGATAACGGCTGGAACAGCGAATTGGCCGTGTCCAATATTGAAAAAGTATTGAAAAAACTCGGGATAGAACTGTACACATATGTGATAGACTGGGAAGAGTTCCGGGAATTGCAAATATCCTATCTTAAATCCGCCACCCCGGATGTGGAAATACCTACAGATCATGCAATTTTTGCGTTGCTGTACCAAATAGCAGTAAAATACAATATCAAATATATCATGAACGGCATGAATTTCCGGACGGAATCGATCATGCCACATGCCTGGGCTTATGGTCATATCGACTGGAAATACATTCGCTCGGTTCACCGCGTTTTCAGCAAAGGTTCCCTGAAGCGATATCCGCATTTTTCCTTCTATAAGCTACTCTATTATACATTCGCACGCAAAATTCAGTTCATATCCATCCTCAATTATATCGAGTTCAACAAAACGGAGGCGCAAAAAACGCTTGCAGAGCAACTTGGATGGCAGAACTATGGGGGCAAGCACCACGAGTCCGTCTATACAAGGATCGTGCAATCCTACTACCTGCCTCATAAATTTAATATCGATAAACGGCGTGCACATCTCTCAAATCTTATCCTCTCGGGTCAGATCACAAGAGAAGATGCATTGGAAGAACTTAAACATCCTCCTTATGATCCTCAAACCATCGGTAATGATATAGAGTACCTTACCAAGAAATTAAAGATGTCCAAGAACGAATTTGACCAGATCCTACAAGCAAAAAATAAAACATTCCGGGACTACCCTAATGCATTTGGCATTTTTAAACTGGCTAAGAGCATTCAACAATATCTTCGGAAGAAAAATTTCTTACATAAATAAAGCTATGTCTAAATTGAAATTTGCCCTTATCGGATGTGGGCGTATCGGGCAACGTCACGCAGAACATATTCAGAACAATGGTATACTGCAAGCTGTATGCGACACAGATAAGGAAAAAGCTGCCGCCTTCGCATCTAAATTTAACTCCAAGGCATACAACTCCATAGAAGCATTACTGGAGCAGGGAAAGGATATTGACGTCGTAAGCATCTGTACCCCTAATGGGCTTCACGCAAAACATGCTATTCAGGCATTGCAGGCAGGCCATCATGTGCTTTGCGAAAAACCGCTGGCCACGTCTGTGCATGACTGCGGTGAAATGATCAAGGCTGCTGAAAAAACCAACAGACGGCTTTTTGCGATCAAGCAAAACCGCTTTAACCCTCCTGTAGAAGCCGTAAAATCTATCATCGATGAGGGAAAATTGGGCAGGATCGTAAACGTACAATTAAGCTGCTTCTGGAACCGGAACAACGATTATTATGCGAACTCCTGGAAAGGAACCAAAGACCTTGACGGAGGTACACTCTATACACAATTCAGTCATTTCATAGACCTCCTTTACTGGCTGGTTGGCGACATCAAGAATGTGCAGGCATTTACAGGAAACTATCTTCATAAAGGTATCATAGAATTTGAAGATACAGGGGTTGTGATTCTGGAGTTCCACAATAAAGCTATCGGTACTATCAACTACACGGTGAATAGCTATGCGAAAAATATGGAGGGTTCTCTCACGCTCTTTGGTGAAAAAGGTACCGTCAAGATCGGCGGACAGTATCTAAATGAACTCGAATACCAATCTATAGAAGGTATTGAAATCAAAGACCTCCCTGCTGGAAACAAAGCCAACAATTATGGCACTTATGTAGGCTCTATGTCTAATCATGACAAGGTTTATGAAAACCTTGTTGAAGTACTCACCAATAATGGTAGTATTTCAACAAATTTCTTTGAGGGTCTTAAAACAGTGGAGATCATTGATAAAATCTATTCCAAAGCTGTAAATATCGAATAATGGCTTTTACGTTAAAAACCATAGGTATTGTAAATGTAACCGCCGGAGAGAATGTCGTGATTGTTGAACCTTCTAATGTATACGGTTGTGAAATAGGTGACAATACATTTATCGGCCCGTTTGTGGAAGTTCAAAAAGATGTCACTATCGGCAAAAGCTGTAAGATACAATCCCATGCTTTCATATGCGAACTGGTGAAAATCGGCGATTCCTGCTTCATTGGGCACGGCGTTATGTTCATCAATGATCTCTTCTTACATGGTGGCCCCGCCAGGGGGAATAAAGCACTTTGGAAGTCCACCAACATCGGGAATAATGTTTCCATCGGATCTAATGCTACCATCCTGCCTGTCTCCATTTGCGATAATGTTGTTATAGGAGCAGGTTCGGTTGTAACAAAAGATATTGTTAAAGCTGGTATTTACGCCGGCAACCCGGCAAAACTATTGAAAACACTTTAATTCACTCAACGCTATGTATGTTCCATTTGTAGACCTAAAAAAGCAATATCAGAGTATCAGGAAAGATATTGACAACGCTATTGCACAAGTGATAGAAGAAACTTCCTTTATTGGAGGTAAGCATGTTGAGAATTTTGAACAACAGTTTGCCTCGCTTTACGGTGTAAAACATTGCATCAGTGTAGCCAATGGAACCGATTCGCTTTATATTCTCATGAAGATGCTCGGGATAGGTGCAGGGGATGAGGTGATAACAGTTGCTAATAGCTGGATATCTTCATCAGAAACGATCAGTCAAACAGGAGCCCGGCCGGTATTCATAGATATCGATCCGGTATTCTATTCCATCAGTGAAAAAGATATTGAGAAGGTAATTTCTCCCCGTACAAAAGCTATAATTCCGGTACATCTTCACGGCCAGGTCTGCGAAATGGATGCCATCATGCAAGTGGCAAACAAATATAACATACCTGTTATTGAGGACTGCGCGCAATCCCATTTTTCAGAATACAAAGGAAAAAGAGCCGGTACGATGGGCCTCGCAGCATCATTCAGTTTTTATCCGGGCAAGAACCTTGGAGCATATGGAGATGCGGGCTGCGTTATCACAAACGATGATAGTCTCGCCGAAAAAGTCAAGATGTTTGCCAGGCACGGAGCATTGAAAAAACATCAACACCAGATAGAAGGGATCAACAGCCGGCTTGATGGCTTGCAGGCAGCTATCCTTTCCGCCAAACTGCCTTATATCCTTGAATGGACCGAAAAGCGCATCAGCAGGGCTGCCTCCTATCAACAACATTTGAGTAATATCCCCTGGATCACTTTACCTGAAGTGCGCCCGAATTCCAAACATACCTTTCACCTGTATGTGATCCGCTGCAAGCAGCGGGATGAAGTGATGAAGCTGCTCCGGGATAACGGGGTTGAAACAGCTATTCACTATCCTACAGCGCTGCCTAATATGAAAGCATATCAGTATCTCGGTTATCAACCCGGCGATTTCCCCATTGCCACCAAGTACCAGGATCAGATCCTTTCATTACCTATTTTCCCAGAACTGGCAGACGAGCAAATTGCGCACATAGCGGATACTTTACGCAAGTTTCAAGGTTAAATATCAACCCGGTTAACAGATGAAGCAGGAATTGGCTATTTATTGCGACTATATACATCCCGTTCAAAAGGCGGGAGTTGTAAGGATGCGGCCTGTTATCGAGCAGTTGCAACAAATTCCCGGTCTTCAATTGCGTATCGTTTATGCGGAAGGGGTACCCAAACCGGCCGACAATACTCGTTACAGAAAAGCCTGGTTTAAACCTGGTTCGAATGCCGATTCCAATATCGTCCGGATATTTAAGGAAATATTGCTGGGGGCAGAATTCTTTATAAGGATTCTATTTTCCCGGAGGAAGGTTGTTTATTTATCATCCCCTCCGTTTTTCACAATCCTTCTGGCCTCCTTTGCATGCAGGCTGCGCAAAATGAAATACATACTGGATCTGCGGGATAAATATCCGGATGTCTTCTTCGAATCAGGATTGATGAGGGAAACCAGCCTCATCGGGCGAATATTGAAATCCTTTGAGAAACAGCTGGTGAAAAATGCGAACATAGTTGCCACTGTTACACCGGAATTGGTAAAAAAAATAAGCCTCCTCGCAAAAAAAGAGGTCCTCTATATTCCAAACGGGTACAGTGAAGGATTCCTTCCGGGCCTGACCAAGGCTCCTCAATTCACTATCATTTTTCATGGTAATATCGGCCGTTTCCAGGATATCGAACTGTTACTTTCCCTTGCTGCCTATCTCGAATCTGAAGCGCCTGATATCAGGATCGTTGCTATTGGTGAAGGAAGTAAAGATCATATGCTCAGGGACACCACCTGTAGAAACCTTTCTTACCTCGGCCAGCTACCGCTGGAAGTAATCGCGCAGCACGTCAACAGGGCGCACATGGGCGTGTCGTTCCGTACCAACGATCAAATAAGCATACATTCAATGCCGGTAAAGGTATTCGAGTATATCGGTGCCGGGCTCCCCATTGTGATCACTCCTGTCAGCGAAGCCGGGGATATGGTGGGGGAATTGCAACTTGGCCGGCAGTTCAGAAGCGAAGATCAAGATGAAATATTCCAGTTTATCATTGCCCTTTCGAATGATCAAACGCTTTATAAGCAATATGCATCGAATGTTGCAGCTCATCGACATAAATTCTCACGAAAAGAGCTTGCCGTAGCGTTTGCCGAAAAAATAAACATGCTTTTTGAGGAGAGCACTCCTTCCTGAAGTCAAAATAAATGCGCATGAAATTCTTAGTCACAGGTGGTTCTGGCTTTTTAGGAAGATATATACTGGATGAATTGACCAGGGAGCAGCACGATGTTACCTGTATTGTCAGGAACAGGAGAGCCGATTCAGAAGGCCCCTCTTATGTTCAGTGCGATCTGTCGGAGGATATTCCAACACTTGGCAAAACCCCTTTCCAAACCATCATACATGCAGCCGGCAGAGCACATATCATGCAGCGATCCCCTAAATCGGACGCTGCATTTATTTCTACAAACTGTATCGGTACCCAACATTTGATAGAAAGCCTTGAAAGGCTGGATCAACCTCCAACATGTTTCATTTATATCAGTTCCGTAGCAGTGTACGGCAGGGATGCCGGAGAGAATATCGATGAAACAACTCCCCTGGCGGGCAATTCTTCCTATGCCATCAGCAAGATCAAGAGCGAAGATATCGTCGGCAGGTGGTGCAAAGAACACCAGGTTAACTACTATCACCTCCGCTTGCCGCTGGTGGCAGGTGATGATCCGCCTGGCAATCTTGGCCATCTTATGCAGGCAATAAAAAAGGGTAAATATGTGCATATCAGGGATAATGATGCTCGCAAAAGCGTTGTGATCGCAGAAGAAGTAGCCCGGTTTATTCCCACCTTGGGTAAACAACCCTCCGGAGCTTACAACCTTTGTTGTAATTATCATCCTACCTTCA
Organism: Chitinophaga niabensis; assembly: GCA_017849435.1. GTDB lineage: Bacteria > Bacteroidota > Bacteroidia > Chitinophagales > Chitinophagaceae > Chitinophaga > Chitinophaga niabensis_A. The sequence goes on along the minus strand of JAFIGY010000009.1, from coordinate 39,704 downwards.
ATGAGATCGAAACTGCCATTCTGAAAGCTGTCGATGGAAGCATCCTGTTGTCGCTAAACAAAACATATGCTACATGGCTCGGCAGATTTTCAACAACATTAAACAAACTTGGCCTGAGAAACTCCATAGGCGCAAGCATTGAAAAAATCTCCTCCACCCTTACTTTTCTTGATGCGAAAGCAAGAAAAGATTTAAATTGGTCTCCCGAGATAAATATCCTTGAATTCTTATCTACTATTAAAATGCACCGACAATGACAAATAACTCTTTTTATCTGGATGCTTTCATTAAAGAACATGTAATTAAACGCCGGTCAAGCCTGTTGACAGAAGATATAGAAAATAACAAACACACGCTTGACCTGGAAATCAGGAATAAGAAAGTATTGGTCATTGGAGGCGCCGGTACTATCGGCTCGTCTTTTATCAAAGCCTTGCTGAGATTCCGCCCTGCGCAATTAATCGCTATCGACATCAACGAAAACGGATTGACGGAGCTCGTACGAGATTGCAGAAGTTCGACAGGGCTCCCCATCCCTCCCGATTTTAGAACTTATCCAATCAATTTCGGGGATGCAGTATTTGATAAGATACTGAAAAAAGAAGGTCCGTTTGATATCGTTGCCAACTTTGCCGCACACAAACACGTGAGAAGTGAGAAAGATATTTTTTCCATCGAGGCGATGGTTAATAATAACGTCCTGTTGGCGAAAAAACTGCTGGACCAGTTATTGTTATCCCCCCCAAAACATTTTTTTTGTGTATCAACAGACAAGGCAGCTAACCCCGTAAATGTAATGGGTGCCAGCAAAAAGCTGATGGAAGATGTCATCCTCTCTTATTCGGAAAACATCCCAATCACTACTGCCAGGTTTGCCAATGTGGCTTTTTCAAACGGCAGCCTCCTTGCCGGATTTATGGACAGGTTTGCTAAACGCCAGCCGCTGTCTTGCCCCAACGATGTAAGACGCTACTTCGTATCCCCCCAGGAATCCGGAGAAATATGCCTGCTTTCATGTATCCTCGGCAAGAGCGGTGATATCTTCTTTCCGAAATTAGATGAAGAAAAAGATATGATCCTCTTTTCCGAGATCGCGCTCACTTTACTGGAACAAATGGGTCTGTCACCTGACATTTGTCATTCAGAAGAAGAAGGACGGGAGAAGGCGGCGAATTATGATCCGGCCGGCGGACGATACCCCTTATTCCTGTTTTCAAGCAATACATCGGGAGAAAAACTATATGAGGAATTCTATACCCCTGATGAAATAGTTGATCTCGACAGTTACAAGAATCTTGGTTTGATCAAAAACGCACCGCGAAAGAACAGGGCTGAGCTTACATCGTTGATTGACAAGCTTGATTCTCTTTTCAGCAAAGATGCCACCAAGGAAGAATTGGTTGCACTCATGCAAGGTGTTATCCCCAACTTTCAGCATATCGAAACCGGGCTGAACCTGGATCAAAAAATGTAATTGTACTCATTATGTATAACAGTTGTAAGCGAATCCTGGACATTATTGCAGCCCTTGTTGTTTTATTGATACTATTGCCTCTTTTTATCCCTATCGCTATCCTGTTAAAATGTACAGGAGAAGGATATATATTTTATTATCAGCGTAGGATAGGATATAAAAACAAATACTTCGATATCATAAAGTTTGCGACTATGCTTAAAAATAGTCCCAATATGGGCACAGGCACGATCACGCTCCGGAATGATCCGAGGCTGCTGCCCATGGGGAAGTTCCTCAGAAAGACCAAGATCAATGAGCTTCCGCAGATCATCAATGTATTAAAAGGTGATATGAGTCTGGTAGGCCCCAGGCCACTGGTTGACAGAACATTCAATGCTTATCCGGAGAACCTTCGCTACAAAGTCTATGATTCCAAACCAGGCATAACCGGCATAGGCTCTGTTGTTTTTCGGGATGAGGAATCTCTGATCTCGAATTCACAGATGCCCCCCCATGAGTTCTATGAAACCGTGATCGCTCCTTATAAAGGAGCGCTGGAGATCTGGTACAACCAACATAAAAATATGTGGGTGGATGTCAAGATTATTTTTTTGACGATATGGGTTATCCTTTCCCCGGAAAGTAAATTAACCTATAAATTGTTTAAAGACCTGCCCAAACGTACTATCTAGCCGATGAGGGTTGGCCAGGCGGGCATATTTGCGCATTTACAAGGCATAATTTTTGCCATTCTATGACCAAACTATTTTCGAATGAAGCAATTCATCCGAATAGTGGCAGCATTGCTGTTAGCTATTCCCTCTTTTGCGCAGGAAAGACAACCTGTGATCGCTCCTTATCATGCACAGAATATCAGGGCGCTTTATCTGGATTCCAATAATCAACATACCGCGCTTAAAACGATCTTGCATGAAGACACCAGTGCGATGTACGTCAATCCCGCTTCCGACAAACGAAGCTGGATATACCGCAAACTCTTCAGGGAGCATCTTTTTGAATTCCATGAACCGGATTACAACGTATTCATTGATTTCCTGCCTGACTTTCAAATAGGCAAGAGTAATCGGGGCAAGAACCTTTGGCTGAACACTCGTGGGGCACGTGTACAGGCCAACATCGGAAAGAATTTCTATTTTGAAACCTCTTTTTACGAAAATCAAGGTGTTTTCCCTGTTTATCTTGATAGTTTTGTGGCCCGCCGCAGAGTAATCCCGGGCCAGGGCGAACCCAAGATCAGCACTATCGGTAAATCATATGACTTTGCATATGTCAATGCCCTGTTGTCGTACACGCCCAGTAAATACTTGAATTTTACACTGGGTTACGGCACCAATTCCATCGGAGACGGATATCGCTCTTTGATACTTTCGGATATCGGCTTCAGTTACCCATATCTGAAGATCACAGGTACCCTTGGCCAATTCCAATATACCTCAATGTGGGCTCAGTTTATGGATCTGTCCGACAAATCCTTCAGCCAGGCCTATCTTGACCTTGGCTATAATAAAAAATGGGGCGTTTTTCATTTCCTCGATTGGAATGCCACTAAAAAACTGACCATCGGTCTTTTCGATGCCGTTATCTGGCCAGACACAGACACTTTGGGTCACAAAAGAGGTTTCGACTGGACATATATGAACCCAATCATATTCCTTCGTCCTGCTGAATTTTCTTCAGGTTCTTCAGACAATGCCGTTGTAGGCATGAACATCAAATACAAATTCTTCCCAAAATTCACCGCTTACGGCCAGTTTGTACTGGATGAGTTCAAGTTCAAGGAATTCTTTGGCGGTAAGGGATGGTGGGCTAACAAGTGGTCCACACAAATAGGGTTCCGCTCTTTCGATCTCTTCAAGGTCCCAAAGCTGGACCTGCAGGGAGAACTGAACATCGTACGCCCGTACACGTATTCGTACAGGAACGGCCAGGCCAACTACGCCCATTACAATCAGTCCCTCGCCCACCCTATGGGCTCTAATTTCAAAGAAGTATTGGGTATTGCATCCTATACGTACAGGCGCTGGTATGTACGGGGACAATTAACGTACGCCCAATATGGTCTTGATCCGAACAATGAGATAAATTACGGAGGAGACATCTTCAAATCCTACGATACCCGCTACCAGGAATACAATAACAAGATCAGCCAGGGCCTCAAAACCGACTTCCTCTACGGACAGGGTACCATCGCCTTTGTATTGAATCCAAAGAATAACCTCCGCATCGAAGCCTCCGCCGCCGCACGGCAGGAGAAAAACACGCAGGAAACAAAACGCGAGTTCATCTTCTCCCTCGGATTGCGAAGCACCTTCCGACAGTTCTACTATGACTTTTAATACGAACGCCCCCGGAATTCCGGGGGCGTTTTATCTTACGGAAACAGGGGCCAAACAAAAGACTCCATACATGGATAAAGGCCGTACCGCAAGGGCGGATCATGGAATGAAGTAAATCCTCCTTCCCATACACAGCCTTTCGAATATCACAGGAAGCTTCACGTAATCTGCATCACGCTTCACTCATTATTATCTTTAAAAAATTTATATGAAGATGGTTTTCCAGATGTTTTGATCAATAGGTGTTCTGCTCATCTAAAATACTAGCCCTGAAAGTATTTCATAGTACTGCTGCTGATACATTTCTTTTATGAATATACGAAAAAATAATTGAAAAAACACATTTTTCGTAAAACAACTACCTTCGCATCATGCATTACGTAACGGTGGAAGGGCTGACGAAGTCGTACGGCGAAAAGCCCCTTTTCGAGAATATCTCATTTCACATTGAAGAAGGCGATAAAATAGCCCTGGTGGCCCTCAATGGCACCGGTAAATCTACCCTCCTCAAGATACTTTGCGGGAAAGAACATGAAGAAGCCGGTAAAGTATGGATACACAAGGACGTTACGGTCGTGATGCTGGAACAATCCTCTCAGTTCAACCCGCAGCAATCCGTCCTCGAAAATATCTTCGATCACGATCATCCCGTGCTCAACGCTATCAAGGAATATGAACACCTCACCGATAACGATGCGGAACCGGATGCCCATGCCCTTACAGCCGCCATCGCCAAAATGGACGAGCTGAATGCCTGGCATTTCGATTCCAAAGTGAAGCAGGTCCTCGGTAAACTCAATATCCACCACCTGGATCAACCGGTAGGCACCCTCTCCGGCGGGCAACAGAAACGCGTGGCATTGGCCAAGGTATTGATTGACATAGGGTTTGAGCACAAACATACGCTCCTCATCATGGACGAGCCTACCAACCACCTGGATGTAGGCATGATCGAGTGGCTGGAGAATTACCTGGACCAGGAAAACGTAACCCTTCTGCTGGTGACGCACGACCGGTATTTCCTGGACAGTGTCTGTAACGAGATCATGGAATTGGATGGAGGCGAACTATATATCTACAAAGGCGATTACGAAAACTACCTCGAAAAGAAGGCTGCCCGCGAAGAATCCGAAAAAGCCAGCACGGAAAAGGCCCGCAATCTCTACCGTAAAGAGCTGGAATGGATGCGTAAACAGCCCAAAGCCCGCACCACCAAAGCCAAATCCCGGATCGACGCTTTCTATGACGTGAAGGAAAAGGCCGCCAAACGCATTGAACAACAACAGCTGGAGCTGAACGTAAAAATGACCCGCCTGGGCGGCAAGATATTGGAACTCAAGAAAGTTTATAAATCCTACGGCGATCTGGCCATCCTCAAAGGGTTCGACTATACCTTCAAAAAAGGAGAACGCATAGGCGTTGTAGGCAGGAACGGCGTAGGGAAATCTACCTTCCTCAACCTCCTGCTGGGTACGGAAAATGCAGATTCCGGCAAGATCAATATAGGCGATACCGTTGTTTTCGGTAATTATTCGCAGCAGGGACTGGAGGTGAAAGAAGATATGCGGGTGATCGAGTTCGTGAAGAACATCGCCGAAAATTTCCCGCTGGCGGATGGCACCAAAGTAAGCGCAGCACAGTTCCTCCAACTCTTCCTCTTTCCCCCGGAAAAACAATATACTTTCATCTCCAAATTGAGCGGAGGCGAAAAACGCCGTCTGCACCTGCTTTCCATCCTTTTCCGCAATCCCAACTTCCTGGTACTGGACGAACCGACGAATGACCTCGACCTCCCGACCCTCAGCATTCTGGAAGATTTCCTCCAGACCTATCAGGGGTGTATCGTCATCGTCAGTCACGACCGGTATTTTATGGACAAGCTGGTAGATCACCTTTTTGTGTTTGAAGGGGACGGGGTGGTGAGGGATTTCCCCGGCAACTATACCCAATACCGCGAATGGGAAAGAGACCAGGAGAAAATAAAAGCACCCGAACCCGCGGCCAAAGAAATGTCAATTGCGGAAAACAAAACCCGCAAAATGTCCTTCAAAGAAAAACGTGAACTGGAGCAACTGGAAAAGGACATCGAATCACTGGAGCATGAGAAGAAAATGCTGGACGAACAACTGGCCTCCGGCAGCCTCCCCTACGATCAGCTGGAGAAAGCCTCCGTTCGCATCGGGGAAGTAATACAGCTGCTGGATGAAAAAGGAATGCGCTGGCTGGAGCTGAGCGAATAACGGCAGGATACTCCGAAGATGTCCTTATCTTTAAGACAAACCCATGCCAATATGAACCAGAATCAACGTTTTCTATCCCTGGACGTTTTCCGCGGGCTTACCGTTGCCGGTATGATCCTTGTGAACAACCCGGGCAGCTGGGGTTACGTGTACGCACCTTTCCGGCACGCCAAATGGGACGGATGCACGCCCACAGACCTTGTATTCCCTTTTTTCCTTTTCGCGGTCGGCAATGCCATGAGCTTTGCCATGAAGAAATACGATGCGCTGGGCAACGCCGCCGTACTCGGTAAAATATTCAAGCGCACCCTGCTCATCTTCCTGATCGGCCTTTTCCTGAACGCCTTCCCCTTTGTGAAATACAATGAGGCAGGAGACCTCGTATTCAAAGGGTTCGACAAACTCCGTATCCTCGGTGTGTTACAGCGCATCGCCCTTTGCTATGGCATTGGTGCCCTGCTGATACATTACCTCAGGCCGAAGGGAGCCCTCATTGCCGCTATCGTGCTGCTGTTCGGCTACTGGGGCATACTCGGTTTCTTCGGAGGAAGCGATCCCTACAGCCTGGCAGGATACCTTGGAACGGATATCGACAAAATGATCCTCGGTGAAAATCACATGTACCATGGCGAAGGCGTAGCGTTTGATCCGGAGGGTCTGCTGAGCACACTGCCGGCAATAGGCAATGTGATCTTCGGTTACCTCGTGGGCCGTTTTGTACAACAGAACCGGCAATCTCCCACTATGTTGATGAAGCTGGTGATCGGCGGAAGCATATTTATCGTACTGGGCCTCCTCTGGGGTACTGTTTTCCCGATCAACAAGAAAATCTGGACAAGCTCCTATGTACTGTATACGGTTGGCATAGCCACGCTGTTGCTGTCTGTTTTCATCTATCTGATCGAAATGAAAGGCTGGCGCAAGGGTACTTATTTCTTTGAAGTGTTCGGCAAAAATCCGCTTTTCATCTTTGTAATGTCCGGTGTGCTCGTTAAAACTTACGGCCTCATCCGCCTGGGCGAAAAGCATGAAGGTTTCTACAGCTGGTTTTATTCCCATGTTTTCCAGCCGGCTTTTGGCGATTATCCGGGCTCTTTGCTTTTTGCCATCTTCCATGTATTACTGTTCTGGCTATTAGGTTGGTGGATGGACAGAAAAAAAATATATATCCGCGTTTGATCTTATCCGGAACGCCCCGCTGACCCGGGGCGTTTTTTCTACCCCGGATGCTTTTAAATGCTATTTTTGCCGGGATTAAATCATGCCATCAATGAAAAAAGCATTAATCACAGGTATTACAGGCCAGGATGGTGCATATTTAACAGAGTTACTGCTGAAAAAAGGGTACGAGGTACATGGTATCAAACGCCGGACCTCGCTTTTTAATACGGACAGGATCGACCACCTTTATCAGGATCCGCATGAGCAGAATGTTCATCTGAAACTTCATTACGGCGATCTTTCCGACTCCGCCAATATTATCCGCATCATTCAGGAAGTGCAACCTGACGAGATCTACAACCTCGGCGCCATGAGCCACGTACAGGTAAGCTTTGAAACGCCGGAATATACGGCGGATGTTGACGGTATAGGCACACTCCGCATCCTCGAAGCGGTACGGCTGTTAGGACTGACCCAAAAAACGCGGGTCTACCAGGCCTCTACTTCCGAGCTGTACGGCATGGTGCAGGAGATCCCCCAGTCAGAGAAAACCCCCTTCTATCCACGGTCTCCTTACGCGGTGGCTAAAATGTACGCCTACTGGATCACCGTGAACTACCGGGAAGCCTATAATATGTTCGCCTGCAACGGTATCCTCTTCAATCATGAGAGCCCCCTGCGCGGAGAAACCTTCGTAACCCGCAAGATCACCCGCGGCGTGGCAAAGATCGCGCTGGGTATGCAGGACAAACTCTTTATGGGTAACCTGGATGCGAAGCGCGATTGGGGACATGCCAAAGATTATGTAAAAGCGATGTGGCTCATGCTGCAACAGGAGAAGCCAGAGGATTACGTGATTGCCACCGGCATTACTAATACAGTACGGGACTTTATCCGGCTGAGCTTTGCAGAAACGGGCGTGGAGCTTGAGTTCACAGGATCGGGCGCAACGGAAAAAGGGATCGTAAAAACAAGCACCAATCCCGCCTATCCGCTGAAACCGGGTCAGGAGGTAGTGGCCGTTGATCCCCGTTACTTCAGACCCACAGAAGTGGACCTGCTGATCGGCGATCCCACAAAAGCCCGCAAACAGCTGGGTTGGCAGCCGGAGTATGATCTTGCCAGGCTCGTGAAGGAAATGGTAGCGGCTGATATCGAACTTTTCAAAAGAGAAAAGTTATTGAAGGACGCCGGGTATAAAGTTTTGAACCAGTTTGAATAGGGTATGCAGCAACACGAAAAGATATATATAGCGGGACACAGAGGGATGGTGGGCTCCGCCATCAAAAGAAGACTGGAGAAAGCCGGTTTTCACAACATTGTCACCAGCACTTCCGATGAACTCGACCTCCGCGATCAATCCGCCGCCACAGCCTTTTTCCAACGCGAGCGCCCGGATTACGTTTTCCTGGCGGCCGCAAAAGTGGGCGGCATCGTGGCCAACAATACCTACAGAGCGGAATTCCTCTACGACAACCTGATGATCCAGAGCAATGTGATCCATCAGGCCTACGCACAAGGGGTCAAAAAATTGTTGTTCCTCGGCTCTTCCTGCATCTATCCCAAACTCGCTCCACAGCCCCTGAAAGAAGAATACCTGCTGACGGGACTACTGGAGCCTACCAACGAACCATACGCCATCGCAAAAATAGCCGGCATCAAACTCTGTGATGCCTACCGTTCTCAATATGGCGCTAATTTCATCTCCGTGATGCCCACGAACCTCTATGGGCCTAACGACAACTATGATCTGCAAAAATCCCATGTGCTTCCGGCCCTGCTGCGGAAGTTTCATGAGGCCAAACTTAATGGAGAGCCCGCCGTTACCATCTGGGGAACCGGCACACCACTCCGCGAATTCCTGCATGCGGATGATATGGCCGACGCCTGCTTTTTCCTCATGCAAACCTATAATGAGCCGGGATTCGTGAACATCGGTGTGGGTGAAGACATCAGTATTGCAGACCTGGCGCGTATGATCAAAAAGATCGTAGGATATGAAGGGGAATTGCAGTTTGACAGTACCAAGCCGGATGGTACTCCCCGTAAGCTGATGGATGTTTCAAAACTACACACCCTGGGCTGGAAAGCCACGATCCCGCTGGAAGAAGGGATCCGGAAAGTGTACGAAGATAAATTTCTGAAATAAGGAAAGGCTCCGCATCACACGGAGCCTTTTTTAATCTTCCCGCGGCTCGCCGCTCTCTGCCATCCGCACGATCTTCGGATAAAACTTCCCGATCACATCCACGAGTGCGGTTTGGGCCGCCATCACAGTTTCGATATCCTTGTATGCGCCCGGTGCTTCATCCAGTCCGCCTCCGATCAGTTTCACCTTGTGCTCGGCGAGTATCTTGGATAGCAAATGCCCGGTAAAAGATTGCGTGGCTTTGGTCCGGCTCATCTGCCGCCCCGCTCCGTGAGCAGCGGAATGAAGCGATGCCTGCTCACCCCGGCCCCGAACGATGAATCCCGGTGCAGTCATGGAACCGGGGATCACACCCATCACCCCTGCACCCGCAGGTGTAGCACCTTTCCGGTGCACGATCAGTTCTTCTCCATTGTGCATTTCCTTCCACGCAAAATTATGATGGTTCTCTACCCTGGCCATCAGCTGACCTCCAACGGCTTTGATCAGCCGCCTGTGTATCTGCCGGTGGCATGCGGATGCGTAATCTCCCGCGAGGTTCATCGCCTGCCAGTATTCCTGTCCCGCTTCACTAACAAGATCCAGCCAGGCAAGATGCCGCACTGCCTGCGGCAACGGGCACAGTTCCTGCGCAATCTTCGTATAATGCCCTGCTATCTGCGCTCCGAGGCCACGGGAGCCGGAGTGCGACAATAACCCAAGGTAGCGCCCTCGCGGCAACACCTCCCAATTATCCGCAACATCTACCCATCCCCATTCCACGAAATGGTTCCCTGAACCCGAGGTGCTCAACTGAGCCGCCGCCTTTCCGTGCAGATACTTCAGTAAACCGATCTCCCCGAACAATGGGTTTTCCAGTACTTCGTCTTCCAGCCGCGGCTTCCATTCAGCACCTGCGCCGAACACGGTTCCCGCGATCAGTTCCCGTTTGAACATGGAGGCGTTCTTTTCCAGCTGTTCCTGTGGAATATCGAGGATACTCAGGCACATCCGGCAACCGATATCCACGCCTACACCATATGGGATTACGGCGTTCCGCACTGCCAGTACCCCGCCTATCGGCAATCCATATCCCTGATGCGCATCCGGCATCAGCGCACCGGCGGCGGTAACCGGCAGCCGCATAGCGTTATCCATCTGGCGAAGCGCGCCGTCATCGATAAATGCTTTGCCGTACACCGCATAATCCATCGGTGCCTCACGCAATGCGATCTCGGTGGAAGGCTCCACGATCAGCTTCTCCGCGATTCTGCCGAGATGTTCTTCTTCCCGGTATGCGGCCGGCTCCTGCAGGATACGTTCCAGCAATGCCAGTGCCGCTTCCAGCGAATGATGCCTGTAATGCTGTTCCATAACGGTGATGGCTACACTGATCACCGGTCCTTCCGGGTATCCTATGTGACGGAGGTCTTTCCCCCTTAGTTTTAACTTTGCCATGTTGTTGTGTCAATTTGTGCAATGGACCCTAAACCCGATCCGCACATTTTCTTTCTCGAATGTCCTTTCATGTTGATGTGTAATCTCCGCGAGGCTCATCACCCTGTTCACGGGCGTTTCGTATCCCAGGTGGCTGGAAAGCAGTGCTGCTTTCTGTTCAGACAGCGGTCTGAATTCATATTGCGCGATCAAAATGATGTTCTCCGCGTCTTCGATGATGAGCACACTGTCCGGATAAGATAATAACAGGTTGTGAGGAATTATTTTCCATCTGAGCGAATTAAATGTTCTGTGATACAGGTCATTGCGGCGCTTTGGCCGGACCTGTTTTACGTTTTCTTTTCCGCGGCGTTGTGGCGTACACGAGGAGCGCTTTCAAAAAACGTCCGCCTTCGCTGTCGTACTGCCCATCATACCGTACATTGTAGTTCACGGACAACGCCGCAAAGCGGTTGAACCGTTCAATATGATCAGATGGTTTATGGTTCTTTTTCATTTTTGTATTTTTTAATGTTCATAAAAAAACCCGCCCCGATTGACCGGAGCGGGCAGGGGATTAACCCTTTACCGTTTCGTATCTAATCGACTCCAAGCAGCACTGCGCTTTCTTCAAATTGTTCGCGCAGTTCCCGCATTTGCGCCAGATGTCTTTCAATATGCCGTGTGAGGAAAAAGATATATTGATAGATATCCAGCTTGCCAAGATCGTTCACCGTCATCATCGTATGCACCAGTCTTCCTTCTCCGTTCTTGAGCAGGCTGAGATTATACATGCATTGTGCAAACTGTTGCTTGAGCAATGTTCTTACCTCTGCCATATCTCTGGTGCCTGAGGGCTCCAGATGTGCCGGGTTCACCCAGCCGAAGGATTTGCTGCTCACCACTTCTATTTGCCGGAACTTTTCCTCATAATCCTTCGACGGCATGATAATGAGCCCGTCCAGCTTGCGCTCCAATGCTCTGCGCGTGCTTTTGTTGATGGTGAGTAACAGGAAGTAGTTGGTAAGACTGATGTGTTCCAATACCTCGCGTATACTCCATTGTTCCTTCGATGGTTTGTAGTGCAGCAACACCACATCCTGCTGGAACCAGCGGTCCAGTTCCCGGAAATTGTTGATCAGGGCCTCTCTTACGAATTGTACTACGTTTCTCATTGCTCTTGTTTTTTGGGGGTAATCACTCTTTCACAAAAGCGCTTACCGGTTATATACAGATGTTCATTCCCTCTTTTTTCCACACCGGCTATAAAAAAAGCCCGGCGCGCATTTCAGCGGACCGGGCTATATAATAACGTTAAACCTTCGTTTACATCATAACATACCTTCTCCGCCGGGGCGGTAACGCATACCTTTCCCCTGACGCATTTGCCTTGCATCGCTCTACAGACAGTGTATCAAACATATCTTTCTTCATCAGCACAAAGAAAAAGGTCCCGCATCTTATCTGCGGGACCTTTTTGTTATATCTTTTGATAGCTCTTTGCTTGTCAGCTCCAGTTATAACATGCCCGCAATTGTCCCGCCGCCTGCTTCTGCATGCGCTTTGAGACCTTCAGCTTATATGTACAATTGCGTGACATTCCTTTTTGATTTGATTTTGAATACAAAGGTAAATCTTATTTTTTTCCGCACGCAATTTTTTTTATTAAAAAATTGTTTCCTTCCGGAAACTTCTTGCAACGTCTTCAAACCCTTTCTGATAGTAGGTTTCATTCATTCAAAAAGCGTTGTGCCCTTGCACTGTCCGCGCCAAAACACATCGATCTGCAGTGCATTTCAGGACGAAGATCGTTCAACATTTTATCTTACCGCTTTGTCAAAAGAGGCGCAACTGGCTCTGTGGGCGCTGGAACAGGGAGGTGTTGAATTCGAATTTCTCCTGGTTCATTCCCAATCGTTTGGTCTGCACTTTGAACTGCTGCCGGATCATCTCTGCAAAATTCCCTTCTCCCCGCATCCGTTTCCCAAAACGGCTGTCGTTCACCTGTCCGCCATGCAGGCTTTCGATGAGGTGCCATACTTTATCTGCGCGATCCGGGAAGTTCTTGTACAGCCAGTCATTGAAGATGATCTTCACAGCGTCGTTCAGTCGTACTACAGTATAGCCGGCCGAACGCGCGCCATGGTCTGAGGCCGCTTCCAGCAGGCGGGGCACTTCGTGATCGTTGAGGCCGGGGATCAGGGGTGCGGTCATCACTCCCACGGGGATCCCCAGGTCCGTCAGCTCCCGCATGATCCGCAGGCGCTGCTGGGCGGTGGTGGTGCGGGGTTCCATTTTCTGACGGAGGTCTTCCTGCAAGGTAGTCAGCGATACATACACGCATACCAGCTGATGTTCGGCCATTTTCTGCAGGATGTATTTATCCCGCAGGATGAGGGCGTTCTTCGTGATAATGCCTACCGGTTGCTTATACTCCCAGGCCACTTCCAGCAACTGCCGCGTCAGCCACATTTTGCGCTCGAGGGGCTGATAGCAGTCGGTATTCCCGGAAAGCGACAACGGCTTGGGCGTCCAGTTCTTGTTGTTCAGGAATTTCCGCAGCAATTCCGGCGCATTGATCTTGGCCACGATCTTGCGCTCGAAATCCAGCCCTGCGCTGAAACCCCAGTATTGATGCGAGTTGCGGGCATAGCAATAGACGCAGCCGTGCTCACATCCCTGATAAGGGTTCATGGAGAACCACATCCCTACATCCGGGCTGTCCACCTTGTTCACCAGCGTTTTCGCCCGCTCTTCGATCACCTGCGTGGGCACATCCGCCTGCCACCACTCATCGATACCTTCAGGGTGTTCCTGCGCATATTCCTGCGCCAGGTATTTGTTCTTCGGATTGAGTTGTGCGCCTCTTCCTTTATAGTAGGGGTTTTCAGGAGGTGTGTCTTCAAATGGAAGTGTCATGGAACACTAATAATTTTAGTAAAAATACTAATTTTATTAGTAATTCCAAATTTTTAAATAATCTCCATCTGCTTCATGAGGAAGGTGGCGTTCTTGTTGCGCGCAATGCCGGGCCGCATGCGGTAGTCGAAGTGTAAACAGCCGTTATCCAGGCTGCTTTCAAAGCAGTAATTCCGGATCTGCTGCGGATATTCAGCCTCCAGTGCGCCGAGGTCAAGATCGTGTGTGGCAATCATGCCGGTACAGTTGTATTGGAGGAAATGCCGGATCAGTTCCCGCGATCCGGCCAGCTTGTCTTCAGAGTTGGTACCTTTCAAGATCTCGTCGAGGATAATGAATACCTGCTGCCCGCTTTTCAGCACCTGTATGATATGTTGCAGGCGCAGCAACTCGGCCTGAAAATAGGAAGTATGCCGGGCGATGGAATCTTTGATGCGCATGGAAGTCATGATCCGCAAGGGGCTGCAGCTGAATTCCGCCGCACACACAGGCGCACCGGTCATCGCCAGCAGCCAGTTCACGCTCACACTGCGCAGGAAAGTGCTTTTGCCAGACATGTTGGAGCCGGTGATGATAAGGAACTGATCGCCGTTACCGATGCTGCAATCGTTGGTGACGCATTGGGACGACGGGATGAGAGGATGCCCTATAGCCGTTCCCGTTACCCCCGGCTTTTCCCGGAATACCGGGTACGTATAGGCGGGATGGTTATAGGCGAAGGTAGCCAGACTATTCACTGTTTCCTGCCGCGCGATCGTATCGATCCATTCGTTCAAACGATGACGGTATTTCGCTTTCCAGCGCTCCAGCCGGAACACGCAATGCAGATCGTACAGAATGATCGAGTTCAGCACAATCCCTACAAGCAGGTTCAGGCGCTGGTCCAGCTGATTGCTGATCCTTGCCAGCTGATGCAGGGCTTTGTCCGCCTCCGCGGCCGTCTGCTGCTGCCGTTGCAGCCAACTGCCTTCTCCCCGGGACAGCTGTTTGATCATCTGCAGCAAAACGGCAAATTTCTTCAGCAGTTTCTCTTTATTGGATAAAAGGTTGTGAACGGCCAATACTTTCCGCGCAGTCATCAGCAGGATGATCCAGTTGATCATCAGGCAGAGCAACATCACCGCATAGTTGCCGGAAACAGCATAGTAAACGATAGCGAGACAGACCAATAAAGGACATATCCAGCTGACCAGCCGCAGGTTACGGCGATGGAGGAAATCCATCGGCGCGTCCAGCCACTGCCGGAGCTCTTTCACATCGTCTTTCCCTTCCTGCGCCAGCTGCGCATGCGCCATAAAATGCTGTCTGAAATCGATCTGCGAAGCAAGCGTCTTTACCGCTTCCTGTACTTCACGGATATCCCTTACGTCCTGCATCGGCTGTTGCAGGCTTTCGGCCAGATGCTGACCGCCGCTCACAGTGCCGGTGCGGTTGAGGGACTGGAACAATGAAGCGGGACCGAACACATCCAGGTCGCCGGAGAAATTGTGCTGGTCATCCATAAACGCCTCTCCATCCTCAAATGCAATGACATCCTCTGTTACCGCCTTCCACTCTTTTTCATTCAGGGACAGGAGTTTTTCCAGCAACGCCTGTTTATCTTTCCCCCGCTGATAGAACACCAGCGAGATCACGAAAGCTGCGGCCAGCACGCCACAGAAAACGAGCCAGGTCCATTCAAATCCGCCGGAGAGATATTGATATCCGAAAAAGAGAATACCGATAAAGCACACAATACGCGCCACACTGAGATTCCTCAGGTGTCCCTCCGTTTGTGCCAACTCCTTTTTAAATTCCTGAATGCGCTGTTGATAGGTTGATGCGGCCATAGAAAGGGAAATTACATATTTCTCCTGTACTGTCCCCCCACTTCATATAAAGCATGTGTAATCTGCCCAAGGGAGCAGTATTTCACAGTTTCCATCAATGCTTCAAAAAGGTTCCCGTTCTGCACGGCTGTTTCCTGCAGGCGCTTGAGCATGGTTGCGCTCTGATCCGCATGCCGCTCTTCAAAAGCCTGCAATGTATTGATCTGGAATTCCTTTTCTTCCTTCGTGGAGCGGATCACTTCCGCAGGAATGACCGTGGGAGAACCGTTCTTGTTCAGGAAGGTATTTACGCCGATAATGGGGAACGCTCCGGAATGTTTGAGCGATTCATAATACAGGCTTTCTTCCTGTATCTTGTTCCGCTGATACATCCTTTCCATGGCGCCCAACACGCCGCCGCGCTCCGTGATACGGTTAAATTCCGCCAGCACGGCCTCTTCCACCAGGTCCGTCAAATCTTCGATAAAGAAACTGCCCTGTATGGGATTCTCATTTTTGGCGGTTCCGAGCTCGCGGTTGATGATGAGCTGTATGGCCATAGCCCTGCGCACGCTTTCTTCCGTAGGCGTGGTGATAGCTTCATCATAAGCGTTGGTGTGCAGGGAATTGCAGTTGTCGTAAATGGCGTACAGGGCCTGCAGCGTGGTGCGAATGTCGTTGAAGTCGATCTCCTGCGCATGCAGGCTGCGGCCGGATGTTTGAATATGATATTTCAGTTTCTGCGAACGGTCGTTGCCTTTGTACTTGTATTTGATGGCCTTGGCCCAGATGCGGCGCGCAACGCGACCGATCACCGCGTATTCCGGATCCATCCCATTGCTGAAAAAGAAAGAAAGGTTGGGAGCGAAATCATCGATGTGCATACCGCGACTCAGATAATACTCCACATACGTAAATCCGTTAGCCAGCGTGAATGCCAGTTGTGTGATCGGATTAGCGCCCGCTTCCGCGATGTGGTATCCTGAAATGCTCACGGAATAAAAATTCCGTACTTTCTTTTTGATGAAATATTCCTGCACATCGCCCATCAGTTTCAGCGCAAACTCTGTGGAGAAGATGCAGGTGTTCTGCGCCTGGTCTTCCTTCAAAATATCCGCCTGTACGGTACCGCGCACGGTACTCAGGGCATGTGCCTTCAGTTTCTTATACACTTCCGGTTCCAGTACATCGCTGCCGGAAATACCCAGCAGGCGGAGCCCCAGGCCATCGTTCCCATGCGGCAGGTCCCCATTGTAATGCGGCAGCGGATGATCTTTGAACTTCTTTTTGATGATCGCATCCACCTGATCCCACATACCGTGTTGCGTAATGTATTTCTCGCATTCCTGGTCGATGGCGGCGTTCATGAAGAAAGCCAGCAGGATCGGGGCGGGACCATTAATGGTCATGGACACGGAAGTTTTCGGATCGCAAAGATCGAAGCCGCTGTAAAGTTTCTTCGCGTCGTCCACCGTGGCGATGCTGACGCCGGAGTTGCCGATCTTTCCATAGATGTCCGGGCGATAAGCCGGATCCTCGCCATACAACGTAACGCTGTCGAATGCCGTGGACAGGCGCTTGGCAGGCTGGTCCACAGACACATAGTGGAAACGCTTGTTCGTGCGCTCCGGGCCGCCTTCACCGGCGAACATCCGCGTAGGGTCTTCCCCTTCCCGTTTGAGCGGGAACACCCCGGATGCATAAGGGAATTCTCCCGGCACGTTCTCCGTCAGCTGCCAGTGGAGAATATCTCCCCAGTCCTTGTACTGCGGCAGCGAGATCTTCGGGATGCGCGAGTGGGAAAGGCTTTCCGTATAGAGCGGTAGTTTGATCACTTTATCCCGCACCTGGAAGGCATAGTGATCGGCCTTGTATTTTTCCTGAAGGGCGGGCCATTGGAGGAGGAGGGTTTTACAGTCCGGGTGCAGCTGTTTTTCCAAATGCCGGCTGATCTCCTGCAGTTCGGCAGGGTGTTGCAGGCCGGGGGTTTTCAGTACCCCCTCCACCTGATACCACTGCGTGGCAAGCGTACATTGCTCATTCACCCAGTTGCCGTACTCTTCAATGCTGGTGGCTATTTCAGCCAGGTAACGCACACGGGCGGGCGGGATGATGAGGGATTTGGTGGAGGTCTCGTATATCGGTTTATCCGGTTTGTCCTCTCCGAAATGCACGCCTGTTTTCTCTACGATGCGGTGCATCAGTCGTGCGAACAGCTGGTTCACACCGGGGTCATTGAACTGGGAAGCGATGGTGCCTACAACGGGCAGGTCTTCATCTTTCGCATCCCAGAGGCTGTTATTGCGTTTGTATTGTTTGCGCACGTCATGCAGGGCATCCAGCGCACCGGCTTTATCGAATTTATTGATCGCGATCACATCCGCATAGTCCAGCATGTTGATCTTTTCCAGCTGTGATGCGGCGCCATATTCCGGGGTCATCACGTAAAGGGAGACGTCGCAGTAATCTACGATGGCGGTATCGCTCTGGCCGATGCCGGAGGTTTCCAGGATAATGAAGTCGAAGCCTGCGGCTTTGCAGATATCGATCGCTTCCTGGATATGCAGACTGATGGCTTTATCGCTTTCCCGCGTGGCGAGTGAGCGCATATAGGCGCGGGGATGATGGATGCTGTTCATCCGGATGCGGTCCCCCAGCAGCGCGCCGCCTGTCTTTTTCTTGGAAGGGTCCACAGAAATGACGGCAATGGTTTTGTTGTTGTACTCGTTGAGGAAGCGGCGCACCAGTTCGTCCGTTACGCTGCTTTTCCCTGCACCGCCCGTACCGGTGATCCCCAATACCGGCGTGATGTGTTCTTTCTTCTTCAGCCCGGTAAGCTGACCGTTGAGCGCATAGTTCTCCGCGTAGGTGATCGCTTTGGCGATCTCCGGGGCGGCGTTCTCATGCAGCTTCTCCACATCCGGCTTCCACGATCCTTTCTTCACCGTTGCAAAATCACATTGTTTGATCACATCTTCGATCATCCCGCCAAGCCCATATTTTCTGCCATCATCCGGCGAATAGATTCGGGTGATGCCATACGCCTGCAATTCTTCGATCTCCGCGGGAAGGATCGTACCGCCGCCGCCGCCGAAAATGCGGATATGACTGCAGCCTTTCTCTTTCAGCAGGTCATACATGTACTTGAAAAACTCGATATGCCCCCCCTGGTAGGAGGTCACCGCAATTCCCTGTGCATCTTCCTGGATAGCGCAATCCACGATCTCCGCTGCGGAGCGGTTATGGCCGAGGTGGATCACTTCCGCGCCGGTGCTCTGCATGATCCGGCGCATGATATTGATGGCCGCATCATGACCATCGAAAAGCGCTGCCGCTGTAACTATTCGAACCTTGTGCTTTGGTGTGTACATAAGGAATGCAAGTTACGAAAATAGCGGCTGTGGCGAGTTGAGGGAGGGAATTCGTATCAATTGAAGAAGTATGATCTTTCCTTTGAAATTCTTCAATCACAATCGTTACCTGTTGATAAAAATAAAAGAGGGCTGATGAGAAATACAGTCCTTTTCTACATCAGCCCTTTTTACGGGGAACAGGAAAATCCGGCAATTCATAACGTGGAATTGATAAAACGCAATATATAAATATGTTTAAAGCCACAGTGGCGGAATGGCGATGATGAACGTCACGGGTTTTCTCACAGCGATTTAAAAAAGTTGAACGATTCAGATGTTTGGTTTCTGGCTACAGTTGCCAAAATATACCTGCCCAATGCGAATGTGTATATTCTACACAATCTTACTTAAATTTTTGTTAAAAAACAATTTTTTTCCGCCTTTCGGAAAAATATATCAAAAGCATAAACCTGTGATGGCAAACGTTTGCAGAAGATGGAACTGCCGTGGGAAAAGCGTTTAGGGGAACGATAAAAAAACGGGCTGCGTTAAAATCCTATCAAAAACCCAGACTTTTCTTATGCTGCTGGTTGAATTTCTCCTGATTGAACTTGTAGAGCCTGGCAGGCCTGTGCCGCACTTCCTGTTCTTCTTCATTCAGATCGATGAGGTAATCCATGGCAAAGAATTTCTTGCGGAAGTTACGCCGGTCCAGCTTCACATCCAGGATGGCTTCGTAAAGGTTCTGCAACTCCCGGAGCGAAAATTTCTTGGGCAGGAGATTGAACCCTACCGGCTGCTCGATTACTTTGTGTTGGAGGCGCTCGAGACAGGTGCCCAGTATTTCCTTGTGATCGAACGCCATCTGCCGGATGTCTTTGATGGCGTGCCAGTGCAGCTCGTTACTGTATTTCTTTAACGCAACGTGCTGTACATTCACAAGCGAATAATAAGCGATCGTAATCACTCTGCCGGCGGGGTGGCGATTAATAGCGCCGAAGGCCTGAACCTGCTCCATGTATACGTCGTCCAAACCAGTGCGCTCCCGTAATACGCGATAGGCCGCGGTTTCAAGGTCTTCATCCGGATGTACTACATCTCCCAGCAGGGACCATTTGCCCTTGAATTCTTTCAGATCTGATTCAATGAGCAATACCTTCAACTCATCTTCATCGAATCCGAATATCACACAATCCACAGAAATAGCCGCTTTAAAGTAGTCTTTGATCTCGGTGAGATGGGTGTTAATGTTTTTGGTGTGCATACAACATAATCGTGGAACGATAATAAATATAGGGATTAATCCGGAGCTTTGTGCTAAAATTTTCCCTTGTAAAGCATCTTGCCGCCGATGAAAGTCGCCCGTACTTTTAAGGACAATATCCTGTTTTCCGGCACCTTCATGATATCCTGATCGAGCATCACAAAATCCGCCACCTTACCGGGTTCCAGGCTTCCCTTGCGCTGCTCTTCGAAAGAAGCACGGGCAGGCCAGATGGTCATTCCCCGCAGGGTTTCTTCTCTTGTCAATGCATTCTCCCGCTGAAACCCTCCACCCGGTGCTCCCTCCACATCCTTCCGCACCACCGCCGCATAGAACGTCAGCAAAGGATCGATATGTTCTACGGGGAAGTCCGTCCCCAGCGGTATCCAGCCATTCTGATCAAGTAACTGCTTATACGCATATGCGTATCTTATACGCTGTTCTCCGAGACGGTCTTTCGCCCAGTGCATATCGGAAGTAGCATGTGTGGGCTGCACGGAAGGCACAATATTGTTCTCCCCGAAATAACGGAAATCCGCAGAATCGATAACCTGCGCATGTTCAATCCGCCAGCGTTTGTCATTCTTTCCTTTCAGCACGGCGGCGTATACACGAAGTATTTCCCGGTTAGCGGAATCCCCGATGGCATGCGTGCACATCTGGATGTTTGTTCCCGCCAGCAGAGCCGCTTTCTCTGCAAAATATTTCGGATCTTTCAGCAGGAATCCCTTCCAGCCGTGCTTATCTGTATAGTCGCGGAGCAGGCAGGCCCCACGCGATCCAAGCGCTCCATCCCCGTAAAACTTGATCGCCCGCACCTGCAGCCGGTCTTTGATCACAGGCCCGTTCTTTATCAACCACCGGATATTTTCTTCGTTATCGCTGAGCATGATGTTCAGTCGCAGTTGCAGCTTACCCGTCTGCTGTAAGGTATCAAGTAAATGCACCGCATCCCGGGAAAGGCCGCAATCGGTAATGCTGGTGAGGCCGGCAGCGAGACAATTGGCCTGGGCGGCCATGAGGGCGGCAGCAGCTTCCTGCAGCGAGGGTTCGGGGATCTTCCGGCCGACGAGGCTGACAGCATTGTCTACCAGTATGCCGGTGAGTTGTCCGTTGCGCGTTTCTACGGTGCCGCCGGTGAGCGTGTAGCCGGCTTTTACGCCGGCGGTACTCAGTGCGGCCTGATTGACGATGGCGGCATGGCCGTCCACCCGTGCGAGGAATACAGGCGTGGTGGGAAAAAGGCTGTCCAGGCGCACTTTATCCGGAAACGCCTTCACCGGCCAGTTGTTCTGATCCCAGCCGCGACCCAGCACCCAGGCAAAAGGATGTGTGGCTGCAAAAGCTTTCGTGCGCTCCAGTACCTCGTCCCAGCTTTTGGTGCCGGTCAGGTCCACCTGCAGCAACGAAGTGGCATAGCCGGCAAAATGCGCATGGGCATCATTGAACCCGGGATAAACAGCCGCTCCTTTCGCATCGATCACAGTGTCCGCATCATAACGGCGGATGAAGTCATTGGTACCAACGGCATAGATCTTTCCGTCCTTCACCGCCATGGCTTCCGCCACGGTGAAAAGGGAATCCGCCGTGTAGATCACGGCATGATGCACCACCAGGTCCACTTTCTCTTTAGGATGACAGGCGGCAAGCAACAGGAGCAGGATGAAGTAACGAAGTTTCATAGCAGGAATTTTAGAAAGCGCAGTGCGCGCGTTGCAACTAAAGTTTAAATTTACGCCAGAGTTTTGACTTTATATCCTTCCAAGATGTATACAAAAGAAGCAGAAATAAACCTGGCCCGCCTCGGCAAATCCCTGCTGGCCGGAACATCCCCCCAATCCCCGGCGGAAGCTGCGGATGCCTTGCGGCAGGTGATCCGCTACAGCGACTGGCGCTATTATATCCAGGATGATCCTGTGTTAAGCGACCAGGAATACGATCAGTTGTTCAGTGCTTTGAAAAAGCTGGAAGCCGCGCATATTGAACTGGTAACGCCGGATTCCCCCACCCAGCGCGTAGCGCAGGGCCTCACAAAGCTCTTCCCCACGGTGCAGCATCTTGTGCCCATGCTCAGCCTGGAGAATTCCTACGATGCGGATGATCTGATTGACTGGGATCGCAAAGCACGGGAGCAGACCGGGTTGACCGATATCGAATATTGCATCGAGCCGAAATTTGACGGAGCCAGTATTTCACTGATCTACGAGAATGACCTCCTCTCCCGCGGCGCTACGCGTGGCGACGGCGTGCAGGGAGACGAGATCACGGTCAATATCCGCCAGATCCGCTCCATTCCTTTATCCGCTAACTTTTCCTCTTTCGGCATACAACAAATAGAACTGCGGGGAGAAGTGCTCATCAACAAAAAAACATTCAAAAAGCTCAACGATCAGCGCGCTACTGAAAACCTGCCGCCACTGGCCAATCCACGCAATGCGGCCTCCGGTTCATTGCGCATCGTGGATCCGAATGAAGTGGCCAAACGCGGCCTGGAAGCCTTTCTCTACAACATGAGCTATCATACCATGCAGGACGATAAGGCCGAGCCCGCCGCTATCCAGACGCACAGTAACACGCTGGATATGCTGTGGAACCTGGGGTTCAGGAGTCCCGCCAAAGAAATGAAAGTGGTGAAAGGCATCCAGGCGGTGATCGACTACTGCCTGCAGTTTGAAGCTAAACGCGATGATCTGCCTTACGAAATAGACGGCATGGTGATCAAGGTGAATGATTACGCGTTGCAGGATAAAATGGGGATGACCACTCATCACCCGCGCTGGGCCATCGCCTATAAGTTTAAAGCACGGCAGGCCACCAGCAAATTGCGGAACGTGGAGTTCCAGGTGGGCCGCACCGGTTCCATCACGCCCGTCGCCAAGATCGATCCCGTGCCCATCGGCGGCGTAGTGGTAGGTTCCATCAGTCTTTTTAACGAAGACGTGATCCGCGAAAAAGACCTCAGGATCGGCGATACTGTGCTGGTAGAGCGCGCCGGCGATGTGATCCCCTACATCGTGAAATCCATGCCGGACCTGCGCGACGGAAAGGAGAAAGATATTGTATTTCCCACTGTATGCCCTGTTTGCCACGATCCGTTGTTCAAACCCGAAGGAGAAAGCGTGTGGCGCTGCGTTAACATCAACTGCGAAGCGCAGGTGGTAGAGCGGATGATACACTTCGTGAGCAAGGATGCGATGGATATCCGCAGTCTGGGTGAAAGCAATGTGCGCAAATTCTACACGCTTGGACTGCTGAAAGATGTGCCCGGCATTTATACGCTGGACTTCAACGCCATCGGTCAGCTCGAAGGGTTCGGGCCCAAGTCCGTCACCAATCTGCAATCCGCCATAGAAGCCTCTCGCGGCCAGCTTTTGCACCGGCTCATCTTTGGGCTGGGTATAAGATACGTGGGAGAAACCACCGCCAAAACGCTGGCAAATGCCGTGGATCATTTGCTGGATCTGGCACAATTTTCTGAAGAGCAGTTGCTGGCGTTGGAGGATATCGGGCCTAAGGTGGCCGGTTCCGTGAAGCAGTTCTTCAGCAATGCGGACAATCTGCATATGCTGGAGCGGCTGGAGGCGTTGGGACTGAATCTCCGGAGTAACAGGGGGGGGCTGTCGGCCGAGGGGACGCTGAGCGGGCAAACCTTCCTTTTCACCGGTACGCTCAACAAGCTAAAACGCAGTGATGCAGAGGCGATGGTAGAGCAGCATGGCGGCAAGCTATTAAGCGGAGTCAGCAGCAAGCTGAACTATCTTGTAGTAGGCGAAGATGCAGGCAGCAAATTAGAGAAGGCCAAGAAGATCAATACGATCAGGATATTGACGGAAGATGAGTTTATAAACATGGTTTCATGAACGATGAATATTTCATGCAGCAGGCCCTGAAAGAGGCCCGCAAGGCGCAGGAGAAAGGAGAAGTTCCAATCGGTGCGGTAGTGGTGATGAACAGCCAGATCATCGGAAGAGGATTCAATCAGGTTGAAATGCTGAACGATTGTACAGCACATGCGGAGATGATCGCGTTAACGGCGGCATTCAATTACCTCGGCGCAAAATATCTCATGGAAGCCACCCTGTACGTGACCCTGGAACCTTGCGTTATGTGCGCGGGGGCGCTCTACTGGAGCAAGATCGGGCGCATCGTATATGCGGCGCCGGATGAGAAGAACGGCTATCGCAGGGTTACAGGCGACAAAACGCCCTTTCACCCGAAAACCAAAGTAGAAAGCGGGATTTGCGGGGAAGAGAGTTTGAAGATGGTGAAAGATTTTTTTGCGGCCAGAAGAAAATAAAAAGCGGGAAGTATCCTTCCCGCTTTTACTATTTACCGGATTCCTGTTGCCCGGCATGTGTCAATTGATGCAGGCTCATCAATTCTTTCATCGTTCTTTCCATTCCTTCCGAAGAGCCATCCAGGAAGATCACGTTTCCTTTTGAATTCTCCGAGAAATGCTTGATCCCTTCCACCCACATAGAAAAGAGGATCACGGAAGTATCCAGGTTCGCCTGCTGCATTTCCCTTGCTGCCATGGTCATCCCTTTCGCTACTTCCTCGCGGAACAACGCAACACCCTGCCCGCGCAATTGAGCGGCCTGTCTTTCCGCTTCCGCCGCGATCTTGATCGCATTCCCTTCCGCTTCCGCTGCTTTGGTTTTTGTGATGAGCAAAGCCTGACCTTCGTTCTCTGCAGCGGCTTTGAGGTTATTCGAAGCCACCACCTGCGCCATCGAACGCATGATGGCATCATCGAATGTAATATCGTTCATCTGCAGGTCCTGCAAATGAAAGCCCCACTGCTCCAGCGTTACATCGATCTGCTCCTTTACGTGCTCGGTGATGTCCCGGCGGAGGCCCAGCACTTCAGATTGCCTTTTGGTGGCAACGAATCCGCGGATGGAACCTTCGATCGTGCGGATGAGGGCCTGCATGAAACTACGTTCGTCCATGAATTTGAACGCCACGTTCTTGAGCGTCTCTTCTTCCTGGTCCAGCACGGAGTAAAGCAGCATGGCCTTGAAGTACACATTCGCCTGATCTATGGTAATGGCCTGGAATTCCAGCTCCACGGAACGGTTCTGGATGGAAATGCGTTTGAATATCTTTTCGATAAGAGGGATCTTGAAATTAAGTCCCGGGAAAAGGATCCGGTTGTATTTCCCGAAAATGGTGGTTACGCCTACGGTACCCTGTTGTACCGTTACAAAAGAAGAAAGTACAACGATGGCGAGGAAGCCAATAAGAACATAAAGGAAAACATTATCCATGGTGTAGTGGATTTTAAGGATTTAAACATAAATGTAACTAAAATCCTTCACTACAGATCATGGTAATGTATTACGGCAGCAGGGTTTCCAAACATGCGGATGTAAGACCGGAACTGTTGTGGCTAGGGTGAGAACAAACAATGAATGACTGTCTTGTATTTATATCTTTTGACACTTGCGGAGGTAAATGAACACGTCATCCAGTTCAATCTGTTTCAATTGATAGGCTAACCGGGTTTTCAGATCTTCCGTTTCGTCCTTGATTTTTTTATACTGGTCCTTTAATGCCTGGTACCTTATTGCGATCTCTTCAGGTGTGGCGGAATGATCCAGCGCCAGGATATCATAGGCCTTTTCTTCGGTTATCATAGTGATAAGTGTTACCTAAAAAAAACTATCGAAATGAACTCCGTTGTAAATTCCGGCTACTAAATTACTGGAGTTTGAAACGCTGGAAAATACCCAAGCTTGGGTATTTTTTAATGGGTAAAACAACGCTTTTTCAAGGGTTTGAGTACTGTTACAAATTAGGATTCCAAATATGTATTCTGATTATCAATAATAAAAAACTATTATTTGTTGCAGCTATTGCAAACCGATCTGTTTGGCCAGGGCTACGAGTTCCGGCGTATTCCGGACCTTTAATTTGAGACGGATATTCTTACGATGGGTTTCTACGGTATAGCGACTGAGGTTGAGCTCTTCCGCTATCTCTTTGTTGTTGTGACCGCGGGCGGCGAGTATGAAAATATCTTTCTCTCTTGCCGTCAGTTTGTTCAAAACATCTTCGTTCCTGCGGCGCAGCACTTCCCGCAGCGCTTCGCTGATCTGGTTGCTGGTATCTATCGCATTGGTAAAATCGAGGAATACGCAGATCACATCCTCTACATTCCCCTGCGTATCGAATGTGAAAGGAATGCCCAATCCTACTACCCAGAACCATTCCTCCTGATCCCGCTTGCGCACCCGCAGGATACCACCGAAGATCGGCTTCCTGTCCCGGAAGGATTGCTGGGAAATGTCGAGGATAGGTGCATCGTCCGGATGTGTGATCTCTTTGAAGAATTGTCTGCCAAGGGTAAGTATCTCTTCGAGGGAATAGCCAAACGTTTCCGTTAAACTCCGGTTGCACCAGTTGACTGATTTTCTGGAGTTGTTGGACGTATAAACCATTGCCGGCATCTTATCAATGATCGCCTCCAAATGCTTCAGCCGGCCCTTCAAATGCGCATTCTCCGATATCAGCGCATCCTGAGAATCGCGTGGTTCTGTGCCCATGTCCTGCATATTTATGTTTTAAACAAACAATAGTGAAAACTAACGATGAATACTATACGAATATACTTAAATGCTAAGTATCCGTTATAACACCTTTATGTAAATATAAAAGAAATACCCATATATCCAAGCGTCATTAACACCTGATAATGGGTTTGACAATTCACACATTAGACTGTAAATTTGATCTTCTGATTGAAAAACAATTCATAAACCCATAAAAAATTGTATATGGCTTTTACACTTCCTGCATTGCCTTACGCTTCCGATGCGCTGGAACCGCATTTCGACAAGCTGACGATGGAAATACATCATGGTAAGCACCATCAGGCTTATGTTGACAATCTGAACAAGGCTATTGCTGGTACGGAGAATGAGCACAAAACACTCGAAGAACTGGTGGCCAAAGCAGGTTCCATCAGTGCAGCTGTAAGGAACAACGGTGGCGGACACTGGAACCACAGCTTCTTCTGGGAAAGCCTGGCCCCCAAAGCCGGCGGTGCTCCTTCCGGCAAGCTGGCGGAAGCGATCAACAGTACTTTCGGTTCTTTTGATGCTTTCAAAGAAAAGTTTAATGCAGCCGGCGTGTCCCGCTTCGGTTCAGGCTGGGCATGGCTGATCGTAAAAGACGGCAAACTGGAGATCACTTCTACGCCTAACCAGGACAATCCGCTGATGGATGTTGCTGAAGCAAAAGGCAAACCCGTTCTTGGCGTGGATGTTTGGGAGCATGCCTATTACCTGAAATATCAGAACCGCCGTGCCGAATACCTGGCAGCGTTCTGGAACGTGGTAAACTGGGATGCGGTCAGCAAAAGATTCTAAAAATTCCTGAAAAGCAAAAAGGGATGTTCTGTTACGAACATCCCTTTTTTATGCTTACTTCTTGAGTTCTTTGATCTTCACATTCCTGAACCATATTTCACTGCCGTGATCCTGCAGACAGATATGGCCTTTCTTCGCTTCTCCATAACCCTTGTAATCTTTCCATTTACCGGTGGCTTTGTGCTTCTTCCACTCATCGGTCCACATCTCTGTATCCACTACTTTCTCACCATTCAGCCAGTGTTCTACATGGCCCTTGTTCAGCACGATGCGGGTATGGTTCCATTCTCCAACGGGTTTGGCTGCCAGTTTGGAAGGCGGGTTCATCGCGTAATTGGCGCCTGATTTCTGCCAGTCTTCCAGTTTTTCGGGGAAGTTCACATCGTCGATCAGTTGATATTCGGGACCGCTCATATACGGTGCGTCAAATTCTTCTGTAACGAGATACAGGATACCGCTGTTGCCTTTCGGCGCGATCTTCCAGTCTGCTTCCAGCTCAAAATTGTCGAACTGATCACTGGTGATAAGATCACCGCGCATATCGCTTTTATCCGTTTCGCTGCCGGTGCAGTGCAAGGTACCGTCTGCCACACCCCAGGTATTGGTTGGTTTGTTCTTGTAAACGCGCCATCCATCAAGGCTGGTGCCGTTGAACAGCAATTTCCAGCCATCCGCTTTTTCCGCGTCCGTGAGTACGTTCACAGGCGCTTCTGTGGTGGCTTTGTTCTCACTGCCGATGGCCACGGAATCTTTTTTGTCATTCTGCCTGTTGCTGTTGCCGCAGGAAGCTACCGCCATCGCTGCAATGCAGAATGCGGGGAGCATGAATCTTTTCATAGTATCTTCTGTTTATTATTTGTTGATGGTTTTCAGATTCTTCGGATCCCAATACATGATCTTGTTCTGGAAATAGCTGTCGTTGCACAACAGTGCGGGCGCTGCGGCGCGGAAGCCGAACAGTGCGTCCTCGCTCACTTTACCGTTGTTGCGCATGGCGTTGAAAAGATTGTAGAAATGATCGAAATGCGCGCCTTTGTATCCTTCTTCGGCTACATATTCCATCTTGTCAGGCGGCAGCATGTCTTTCCGCTCATACACGTATTGTTTACCGCTGTCTTTCTGCGCTTTTGTTTTCAACAACGGATCATCTGTAGCAGCGTAAGTCTTGTTGCGATACAGCGTTACTTTATCCCATTCCACTGTCATGGAGCCTTCGCTGCCCACCATGCGCAAATAGTTGGTGCCACCGGTGCCATCCACGAAGTTCACGCGGAGGGAGAGGTTGAAGGGAGGATGGATATCGGTTTGCGGATAATCGAACATCCCGAGCATCACATCGGGCACTTCACGGCCGTCTTTCCAATAACGAAGCCCCCCTGTGGCCATGATCTTCTCCGGACCAACAGAGCCTGTTACCAGGTGCAAACTGGAAAACAGATGCACGAACAGATCACCGGAAACACCGGTGCCATAATCCCTGTAATTCCGCCAGCGGAAGAAACGCAGCGGGTCGAAGGCGCGTTTGGTATTGTTGGCGATGAATGTATCCCAGCCAACGGTAGCGGGTGACGCATCCGCAGGAATGGGATACTGCCATGCCCCGAATGGCGACATCCGCGCCCAGAAACCCTCCGCATAGTTGAGTTGCCCGATGGCGCCGTCTTTCAGCAACTGACGGGCTTTTTCATTTCCGAGTGAGCTGACGCCCTGGCTGCCTACCTGGTATACCACTTTATTCTTATGCTGTGCTTCCACCACGGCAGCGCCCTCGGAAATATCGTGCACCATTGGCTTCTCGCAGTAAACGCTTTTGCCTTTGTTCATGGCAGCCACGGAAATATCCTTGTGCCAGCTGTCGGGCGTAGCGATGATCACGGCGTCGATATCCTTACGCTCGAGTATTTCTTTGTAATCACGGGTGGTGTAGATATCGCTGCCCCATTTCTTTTTTGCATCGGTGAGGCGACCGTCATACAGGTCGCAGGCAGCGACCAGCTTTACACCGGGCACCTGTATGGCAGTGCCCGCATCGGCAGTACCCATACCACCCGCGCCGATCAGCGCGATCTGTATCTGATCATTAGCGCTGTAGTTCGTTTTGGGCCTGGACAGCTGTTCGAGGCTTCTTCTGCGATCAGCAGCCGTAATGATATTTGGCAGCAGGGATGCGCCTACAACGCCTTTGGCCAGTTTGGTGAGGAAGCCGCGGCGGGAGTTGTTGTTGGAATTCTCTGTCATGCTGTTTGCGTTTATAGTTTAGTAGTCATGGTTTTCCGGGTGCTGTTAATTTAAAAATAATATCAGGATATCCCAACACTTATTTTATTTCAAACGCAATACAGCGTTCACGGGCAGGTGATCGGACGCGTACTTTTCATCTATCACCGCGTGTTTCTCCACCATAAACTTTTCCTTGCTAAAACTGATGAAATCTATGCATTCGCGCGGATGATCCATCGGAATGGTGGGTGCGCAGCGTTCACAGCTGCGGGTAAGATGTTCGTCCAGCGTGCGGATCACACCGCTGCCAACGGCTGCATTCAGATCTCCTGCTAAGATTACAGGGTGCGGCTGTTGTTGCAGGATGTTCATGATTTCGCGGATCTGTACGAGACGGTTAGAATCGCTGCGTTGCGCATCGAGGTGCGTGCAGGCCATCAGCAGACGTCGATTGTCGGGCAGAGCCACCAGCACAGTTGCCAGCGCCCTTGGTTCACCATTGGTACCGGGGATGGTGGTGAGCGGATAACGTTTGGTTTCAAGGATGGGGTAACGGGAAAGGATGGCGATACCATACTCGCCACCACCGAAGTCGATCCCTTTCGCAAAAAACACGTGCATCCCGCTGGCTTTCCCTAAAGCTTCCGCCTGATGCAATGTTTTACCAGAGCGGGTGGTGTATACATCTATTTCCTGCAGGGCTACGAGATCGGGCTGCACGGCGTTAATCACTTTGGCAACCGCCGGGATGTCTATTTTATCTTTTACGGAAGGCGGATTAGCGTGATGAATATTGTAGGTGAGCACGTTGATGCTGCGGGTTTCCGCAGTAGCAGCCTTTCTTCCGGTGGAGCATGCGCTCAATGCCAGCGCCAGCAGGGCAATACGAATGGAATTCATAAGTAGATGTTGATGTGGAAGCCGTAAAAAAACGAAAAACAATTTAACCCTGCAATGCATCCGGCAAGGCTAAATTGTTAATTCGATTTTATTCAACGGGATGTGTTACCCTTTCTTCGTGAGCAGCTCCTGGTATTTTGCAGGCTGATGCAGTATATGGATGGCCTGATCCAGCTCTTTATCCCAGCTCAATCCTTTCTCAATCCTTCCGCGCTGGGGAGAATACCGGTTCACGATCTCTTCTTCCAGCAGTTGTTTGATCTCGGTTTTATTCCGGAGGAAATCCTGTTTCTTGTCATGTTTCATTTTCGCCTGGAGGGCCTCAAATTCCTTGCTCAGTCCGTCGTAATACTTTTCCTTCTGGGCGGTGTTACGGAAGCCTTCCAGGGCTTCTTCGCTACGGGTTTTATAGCTATAGTCCTTCCCGTCCAGGTACTTCTCGAACTCGTCGAATTCGGCTTCCGTAAGGACGAATTCGGAGGCGGGTTTTATTTTGGGATGAGCGTAGTAATAGCGGGTAGCGAAATCGAAGATATATTGTTTGCGCAGGAGCGTAACGGCTACCTGGCTGAGGGAGGAAGTTTCCACTTTCAGGTCGGGTTCAATGCCACCGCCGTCTTTCACGGGTCTGCCGGCTGCGGTAGTGAATGAGCGGCGGAGGGAATCAGGCACATAGTCCGCTTCCCCTTCCTCATTGCGGTGTGAATAATCGATTGCCTGTATGCAACGGCCGCTGGGAGTGTAATAGCGGGCGGTGGTCACTTTAAGCTTGGCGTTATAGGGAAGCGGGCGGGTGGTTTGCACGAGCCCTTTGCCATAGGAGCGCTGTCCTATCACAACTCCCCGGTCCAGGTCCTGCACCGCCCCTGCCACGATCTCGGAAGCGGAAGCGGAGGAGTGGTTGGTAAGCACTACCAGCGGGATGACTGCGTCCATCGGGGAAAGGTTCGTTTTATATTCGCGATCCCAGCTCTTCACCTTTCCGCGTGTGCTCACGATGAGTTTGTTCCTGTCAATAAAGATGTTGGACATCACCACGGCTTCTTCGAGCAGACCGCCGGGGTTCCCGCGGAGGTCCAGCACCAGGCCCTTGAGGTGGGGATTGGACTGCTTCAGTTGCGTAAATGCATGCTGCACCTGCAAACCGCTGCCTTCCGTAAACTGGGTGAGTTTAATATAGCCGACGTCGTTATGAACGATACCGGAATAGCTGACGGGTTTTACGTTAATATCTTCCCGGATGATCTGCAACGGACGTTCCTTGCCGGTTACGGGGTGGCGAAGCACGAGATTCAATGGTGTGCCGGCATTTCCTTTGAGGATGCGGCTTACCTCATCCTGACTCATACTCTTTGCGTTCTTCCCGTTCAGGGAAACGATCACGTCGCCGGCTTTCACGCCGGCTTTATCCATGGGACTGCCTTCATACACATCCGTGATGGAGGTCCATTCTCCCATGGTGTAAATGGATGCGCCCACGCCGCCATATTTGCCGGTAGCCATGAACCGCAGCTCGTCCAGGTTCTCTTCCGGTACAAAATCCGTATAGGGATCCGTTTCCGCAAGCATCGCGTCAATGCCTTTATACATGAGCTTTTCAGGTGGAAGGTCTTCCACGTAGTAAGTATTCAGTTCCCGGTAGAACGCGGCGAAAATATCCAGGTTCTTGGCGATCAGGAAGTATTTATCGCTGTTCCGGAATGCGGTGAACACAAGGCATAGCGCCAGCACCGAGAACAGTAAGATCTTTTTAGATATCCGCATGCTGCATGTTTGAAAAGTTATGGAACCGGATCATATCCATGGCCGCCCCAGGGGTGACAGCTCAGTATCCGCCGGATGGTGAGCCAGCCGCCTTTAAAGACCCCGTGCTTCCGGAATGCTTCCAGTCCGTATTGGGAACAGGAGGGCGTATAACGGCAACGGGCGCCCAGCAAGGGACTCAGGCACCATTGGTAAATTTTGATGAGTAAGATAAAAGGTAAACTCAATATTTGCAGGAATTTCTTCATCCATCTGGTATTCATACGTCACGGGATCAGGCTATTTTTTGCACTCCCTGATCAGTCTTTCTAAAATTACCGAAAATTTATGGCGAAGGGCAGGCAGATCGGTTGTTTTTTTGTCGAGATAGATAAAAAAAACGGCGATTTGGGCAGATTGGGTTTTCAGGGCTTCGTACAGCACCTGCTTTTCCTGGCGGTAAGCTTCACGGCCCAGGCGTTTGATGCGGTTACGGTCAACTGCACGGGGGAACCGGCGGGACGATACGCTGAAGCCGGCCTGAACGGGATATGTGTCCGTGCCGAGCTTTGCAGGCATATAGATCACGCGGTAGGGGAAAACAGAAAACGCTTTTCCTTCCCGAAAAAGCGTTTCAATCATTTTCCTGCTTTTTAACTTTTCCTCTCTGTTAAAAGAATAAGTTTTTATGGCAATATGCGTTGATGGCGGAATTATTTCAGCTTGCGCTCGTCAGATACGGTCAGTTTTTTCCTGCCTTTTGCTCTGCGGGATGCCAATACTTTACGGCCGTTGGCAGTTTCCATTCTCTTTCTGAAACCGTGTACGCTCTTTCTGCGTCTGTTATGCGGTTGAAAAGTACGTTTCATCTCTTATAAGTGTTTTATTCAGTGTCAGATAAAGCCTTCTGCCTCATCTTTTTTAAAATTTTCCTTGTACTTAAAACCTGGCACCCATCCCACGTTTGCGGAGGGTAGGCCGGGATCAGCCCCGTTTAAAACGGAAGGCAAAGGTAGGGTAAAATATTGAAAATGAAAAGCAAGTCGCGGGAAAAGTAAAAATTTACCCGCTGCACCTTTCATTATATTTGATTATCAATATTTTATATCGATAATCATGTGCGTAGGACAGCCTGAAAAAGAGAAGACCGGCACACGTTAGACGGGCCGGTCTTCTGCAGATATTTAATTTTTATTTTGTCGGTTTGGTGGGTGCAGGTGCTGCTGTAGCAGAAATACCCAGTTTGGTCTTAACAGCCGGGAGGATGTCGTCGCCGGTGGGAGAAACCAGCAGGAGACCGTTAGAGCTGTCGATCACATAACCGTATCCTTTTTCTTTGGCTACGTCTTCGATGGCTTTGCGGGCTTTATCATAGATCGGTTTCAGCAGTTCGCTCTGTTTCTGGCCGATTTTTTCGCGGGCGATGTTCTCATAATCCTGGATGCGTTTCTGTGCGTCCTGGATTTCTTTCACTTTCACCGCTTTCATGGTTTCGCTCATGGCCGGTGTTTTCTGAGAAGCATCATCAAACTCTTTCATCTTTCTGTTATATTCTTCAACGAGAGAGCCGCTTTCTTTTTCCAGCCCTGCTGCGAAAGTTTCGATGTCACCCTGTGCCTTCTTGTAATCAGGCATGCTCTCGATCAGCGCCTGTGCATTGATATGCGCGATTTTGGTTTGTGCGCTGGCTTTCATGCTGCATAAACCGGTGAAGGCAACAATTGCAATAATTACATACTTCTTCATGATGTTGTCTTGTGTTTAAAAGAAATTAAAAAGTTATAGGTCAAGTGTTTAAGGATCATTTTTTCACGCCGAGCGAACGGAGGATATCCTCGCTTTTGTCCAGCTTGGGATCAGCGAAAATAACGGTGATGCCGCCGGACTTATCGAGTACGAAGTCGTACATACGGCTGGCTGCCAGTTTCTGTACGGCATTGTAAATCTTATCCTGAATGGGTTTCACCAGTTCTTCGCGTTTTTTGAACAGATCTCCTTCATATCCGAAACGTTTTTTCTGCAGGTCTTTCGCATCCTTCTCTTTGGCGATGATCTCATCTTCCCGCTTGCGTTTCAGTGCATCGGTGAGCATTACCTGCTCTGCTTGATAAGATTTGTACAACTTGTCTACCTCCTGGAACTTCGCATCGATCTCTTTCTGCCATTGATCGGCAATAGCATCCAGCTTCTTCTGCGCATCCTTATAATCAGGAATGCTTTCCAGGATATATTTCGTATCGATCACACAGTATTTCTGCGCCAACGCGCCAAATACCGTACCTAAAATCAGGGCTGTAGTGATAAATAGTTTTTTCATGAGAAAAAGATTTGTACGAACAAGTGTCGCAATATATACATAAATATTTTATTCCGGCTCAAAACCGAGCATGAAGGTGAATTTGGCAGCATTCTTCAATCCTCCGCCCGGCGTTAACCTATCCAATCCTATGCCATAGTCGAAGCCGAGGAGGCCGAACATGGGGAGATGGAACCGCGCGCCCACACCCACAGTGCGACGCAGCCTGAACGGATCATATTCTTTGAAGTCCCGGTAACCGTTCGCCGCTTCCATGAAGAGGAGACCGAAAATAGTAGAACTGGGGTTGAGGCTGAAAGGATAACGCAGTTCCACCACATATTTGTTGAACATGGTAAAACCGGAGTATCCGGCCGGAGGCGCAGTGCTTTCCGGGCTCAGCTTCGGGTTGGAGGTATAGTATACCGGGTAACCGCGTTGCGAAATGATATCACGGTCATATACGGCAAAGTTGCTCAGACCATCACCACCCAGTTCGAAGCGGCCAAACGGAGAGAGGGTGGTGCGGTTGTTATAACGGCCAACGTAACCGAATTTGGCAGCCACTTTCAACACCAGCGATTTGTTATCCGAACCGCGGGGACGGCTCAACGGCACGTACCATTCCGCGTTCATACGGTATTTCTGGTATTCAATGAATTTGAACTGCTGGCTGATCGGTTCTTTGGTATAATCCCTGTCAGGATTGAACAAAGAGTACGGCGGCGTGAACTGGCCGTAGATCATAAAGCTGGAGCCGCTGCGCGGGAAGATCTGCTGATCCACGGAAGAGCGGGCCAGCGTCAGGCGCAAGCTGAGGTTGTTGGCGGTACCGTTATCAAAACCGGCCAGACCAAAGTAGTTGAAGTCTTTCAGCTTGTAGCGCTGGTAGTTAATGGAGTACATCAGGGAGAACCAGTCATCCGGCCATTTCAGCTGTTTACCGAGGGAAACGGATCCGCCCAATACCTTGAAATAGGCGCCGGGATGGGATACCGGCTGATTATAATATTCCGCGAAAGCGTTCGGGTTCTGATAAGTGCTGTAGAAGCTTACGGAGAAAGGATTCCGTTTTTTACCGCCTAACCAGGGTTCGGTGAAGGAGAAATTGTAAGAGCGGTACGCCTTACCGTTGGAAGACACCCGCACGCTCAGCTTCTGGCCGTCACCACTGGGTAACGGATCCCAGGTTTCTTTCCGGAAGATGTTGCGCAGGGAGAAGTTGTTGAACGTTACGCCGAGGGTACCGGTAAGACCGATATAACCACCCCATCCGGCGGAGAGTTCGAGCTGGTCGTTCGCTCTTTCTTCCACTTTATAATCGATGTCCACCGTTCCTTCCTGCATGTTCGGAACCGGGTTGATACCGATGGTTTCCGGGTTGAAGAAACCGAGCTGCGAGATCTCACGCTGAGACCTGATCAGGTTCTGACGGCTGAACCTGTCGCCGGGCATGGTTCTCAGCTCACGACGGATCACGTGCTCGTTGGTTTTTTCGTTACCGGCAATTCGTATATCCTTGATCGTTGCCTGAGGGCCTTCCTGTATACGGATCACGTAATCGATGGTATCTCCGCGGATCCCTACCTCCTGGGCTTCCGACTGGAAGAAGAGGTAGCCGTCGTCCATATACAAACTTCCGATATCGCCGCCTTCAGGGCCGGGAGGGTTCCCGAGGCGTTTGTTCAGGAGGTCCAGGTTATACACATCCCCTTTCCTGATGCCGAGGCCGCGGGCGAGGATAGTATCACTGTACACGGTGTTGCCTCTGAAAGTGATGTTACCGAAATAATATTTTTTCCCTTCCTCTATTTTGATCTCGATATTGAGGTTGCCTTTCCGGGAAGGATAAGTCGTGTCTTTTACAATCTGTGCATCGCGGTAACCGCGGGCATTGTAGAGACCGAGCACTTTTTCTTTATCCTCCGTGTATTTGTTATCGTTGAACTTGGCAGAGCTGAAAAGCTTGAAGCGGAAATAAGGGTCCAGTGCTGCGAGGGTGCGGGAAGCGGAAAGCCAGTCCATATCCCTCCAGTAGTTACCGTTATTATCCGTGCTGTCTGCCCATGCATCCGCATTGTCAGGGTGCAGGGTGAAGCGCGTCATTTCCTTCGTGCCTTTCATCTTGCCTTTGAGGGTTTTATCGGAAATGTGATAGTTACCAACGAAGTTGATATCATTCACTTTTACCTTTTTACCTTTTTCAACATAGAAGATAACAGCGGCGGAGTTGATGGCCGGCGGCGGATCTTTCCGTTCTTCCATGCGGATGTTCACGTTGCGGTAGCCTTTTTCTGCGTAGTATTTGCGGGCAACGGCGAGGGTGTTTTGGGCGAGGGCTTCGGTCACCACGGTACCTTTCCGCAAGGCTGCTTTGGTGGTGAGTTCGTCCGCTTCGGACTTCTTCACTCCTTTAAAAGAAAAGCTGGACATCCTTGGTTTTTCCACCAGGCTTATCTCCAGCCATATTTTCGATCCTTCGATCTTCGTAATGTAAATCACTATGTGGGAGAACAGGCGCTGCCCCCAAAGGCTCTGGATGGCCTTTGCGAAGTGATCCCCCGGAATCACCACCTTGTCGCCAACGGCAAGGCCGGACAGCGAAAGCAGCAGGGATTTGTCAAGAGATTCCGTACCGGTCACGGCAATGTCGGCAATTTCAAACTGCTGTGGATTGCCCAGGGAAAAGGGGCTGATGTCCGCCGGATGAGCTGCCGGTGTAGG
Organism: Chitinophaga niabensis; assembly: GCA_017849435.1. GTDB lineage: Bacteria > Bacteroidota > Bacteroidia > Chitinophagales > Chitinophagaceae > Chitinophaga > Chitinophaga niabensis_A. Next base: position 2,325 of record JAFIGY010000009.1, on the reverse strand, counting down.
AACAGTATCCCTTTGCTGAGCACGCACAGATATTCCCGCGCTGCAACATAAAACTACGGCCAGTAGGCTTTTAGGAAACAATTTCTTCATTCTGCTGTATTTGTTCGCTTGTTTTGCCGAATCGACGTTCTCTGGTTTGATAATTTAAGATGGCTTCGTATAGATTTTCTTTGCGGAAATCAGGCCAGCGGGTATTGGTGAAATAGAGTTCCGCGTAGGCCAGTTGATACAATAAGAAGTTGCTTATACGGTGTTCGCCGCTGGTCCGGATGATCAGCTCAGGGTCCGGAAGCCCTGCGGTGCATAGGTATTTTTCCCATATTTCCGGCGTTACTTCATCCGGATTAAGCTTGCCGGCCTTCGCATCCCTGGCGATGCTCCTGGCGGCCTGGAGTATTTCCCAACGCGCACTATAGCTCAACGCCATCACCAGGTTCAGCCCGGTGTTAGGCGCGGTGATATCGATAGCTTCCTGCAATTCCCGGTGGCAATGCCCGGGCAGCATGGCCATATCCCCGATAACATGCAGGCGGATATTGTTCTTGTTCAGTGTATCCACCTCCTTACGGATGGTAGTGACCAGCAATTCCATGATGCCGTTCACTTCATACACCGGACGATCCCAGTTTTCAGTAGAAAAGGCGTATAAGGTCAGGTATTCTATGCCCATTTCGGCACAGCCTTCCACAATATCCCGCACACTTTCCACCACCTGATGATGCCCGTAAAGCCGATCCTGCCCCCTCTCCTTAGCCCACCGGCCGTTACCATCCATGATGATGGCAATGTGGCGGGGCAGTCGTTGCAGGTCTAATTGATCCTTCAAGCTCATGACTATTCAGGCGTGTTAAAAACAGATTTACTAAAAGTGTGCAAAGATACAAAAATAACTTTATGCCCTTTCTGGCAAAGGGTGCGGGTTGGTTTTAACGTAGTTTTAACGGGAATGGCTGTTGGTATTGGATTTAGCCGCCTGCTCCGTCGGTGAAAAAGGCTGCTTTAACCTAGAATTTACAGCGATAGGAGGTGAAAAGGATGCCAAGGGTCAGTTCTATGGTGGCATACTGGTCTTTATCCCGGCTATTCCCGCGCTGGCGGCCTCTGTCGCCAATAGGGGGGCCGGTCACGTTAGACCTGTCCTGTAAAATGGCTGCTATGGTGGCACTTCCGTCTGATTTGGTAGGAAACGCATCTATACCGGCGTAAGTGGTGCTCACATCATCCAGATAATCCGTTTGGGTGAACCGGTACAATATTTCCAGTCCCAGGTTCAAACGGCGGTTCAGATTATACTTCACCCCGCCGCCAATGAGGTAGGCATAGGAGAACAGGCTGTAGGGCTTCCGTTCCGGGAACCTTGCCGTGCCCTGTCCTTCCGTATGCAAAGGCTGCAGGTAGTATTTCTTCCCCTGATAATAGGCGTAAGGATTAAAGTGAAAAGCGGATAAGCCTAAAGTGAGATATGGTGAAAAACGATATACCTGGCTGCCGGGCTCAAAACGGAAGAAATTAAAATCCCCCTGTGCCGCCAGCTCAAAAAGATCCGTGTTAAAACTGAGGTTGCGCCTGCGTTCGAACTCGTTCTTATTGTAGACGTCGGAATACCCCAGCTGCATAAAGCGGAAATGCCCCCTCACCCCTACGTAATCATTGAAATACTTGCGATAATACACCCCCACGGTTGGTTTGATAGCCTGCAACCCCATATGGGTGTTGATATCCCCGAAATAATGCGCCCCCCCGGCCGAAAATCCCAACTCTCCGACATAGCTCAACTCTTTCTGGGCCAGCGCTTTCTGCCCGTTCAGGAGCAAAACTGCCATTCCGGCCACCATAGCCAGTAAATATTTTAAATGAATACGCGTATGCAGCATAAATATGACTAAGAACGTAAAATAATCCTTTTTCGTATGGTGAAAAAGGATAATGGCATGGGGTTACCTGCCGCCGGCATTCCGGGTGTCAATGCCCCAAAGGAGTTTGTTCCGCAGGGTATGGAGGAAATTCCCTTCGCTCAGGCGCAGAAGGCTGATGGAAAATTCTTCTTTTTTTACCGCCAGTTGCACCCGGCTGTCAATCACTTCCATGCGGGAATCCATCGTACAAAGGAACTGATCGCTCCGGCCTTCGATCTCGAAAGAAATGATATGGTCGTCCGGTACAATGATGGGACGTACGTTGAGGTTATGCGGTGCAACGGGTGTGATCACGAAACTGGCAGCTTCGGGGAACACGATCGGGCCGCCGCAGCTCAGGGAATAACCGGTGGAACCGGTGGGTGTAGCTACGATAAGTCCGTCTGCCCAATATGTATTGAGGAACTCT
>JAFIGY010000008.1 GCA_017849435.1 Chitinophaga niabensis | reverse complement strand
TGTGTACACCAGCAATGAGAGTGTGGAGGATGTGTTCTTTGACAACCTGACGGTTAACCATCTGCCGGGCCCCCTGCTGGAGGAGACCCATTATTATCCCTTTGGCCTCACCATGGAGGGGATCAGTTCAAAAGCTGCGGGAAGCCTGGAAAACCGTAAGCGATATAATGGCATTGAGCATACGACAGATTTGAGCCTCAATCAATATGATGCATTCTTTAGAAGCCTCGACCCACAAATAGGCCGCTGGTGGCAAATCGATCCAAAACCAAAGAATGAAGTATCACCTTATGCCGCGATGGATCTAAACCCGATTAGATATAGTGACTTGCTAGGCGATAGTATAGATCCCGTTAGCGGTAGAATTCTTACTCAAGAAGACCTCTACCCAGAGTACTATAGCAGAAGCGATAACCGAGGAGTTATTGTTTCTGCAAATAAAAAGGAATATGATGAAAATCCAGCAAAAGCATTCTTTAAAGATGCATTTTATTATGTTTCGAACTTTACAGGAATTAATTCAATAGATAATTTTATCTCCAATAGGCTTACAGGGAGTAATTCTACGGGGACCGTTCTAGAAGATGGGGCCGATGTATTGTTATCTAATATTCAACTTAAGGGGATTAAAATAGAGGGGGCAAATATTGGAGGCAAAATCGGGAAATTAGAGATTAAAATTCCTGATGAGAGCAAAATAGACAGATCGTTGTTGAATCCTCCAGATAAACCGGGAAATGCACCTACGTTCAAAAAGGATAATACAAGAGTAGAAATACATCATGTTGGACAGAATCCGGATGGCCCCTTCATTGAAATGCACAGGAATGATCATCGTTTAGGGGAGAACTATAGAAAAAATCATACTAATGAACAAAAACTCACTAAAGAACAGAGGACTGAGTTTAACGCGGCAAGAAAAATTTATTGGTGGATGGAGTATTTTAACAAAAAATGACTTATGAACTATATCAACAGGGCAGAAGAAATTATGACAACTCTCAGAAAATTCAGCCCAAGAATTATCGAACTGGGAGAAACATTAGATGTCGAAATCATTGCAATGTTCGAGGAAAAGTATTCTTTAATTTTGCCAAATGATTTCAAATACTTGCTATCTAAGTTAAATGGTATTTCACTTGTTGGGGCGGGGTACTATGGGTTAACAAACAAGCCGAGATATGAAAGCCTGGAGTCAGTCTATGTATTTGAACATTTCACAGCAAAAAATATTACTGATTCTAAATTAGTACCTATACATAATGATGGAGGAGGTAATTTTTATTGTCTTGATACTTCTAACCTTTCTCCAGATAAGAGCTCTTGCCCTATCGTTTTTTGGCAATCTGGATATTCTTATACATCAGATGATCAGCCTGATGTAGATGAGTTCAATTTTTTGGACTGGGTGGAGAATTTTGTAATCAAAGAAACGTTGAAGTTATTTGATTATGAAGGCAACTTGAAAAGGAAATAACGTAGAATGAAGATCAATTAGTTTGGACTTACCACAAATGGAAAAGGAATGGACTGATAAAACAGGTAGTGTTGAAGTTATTAAAGAAAAAAGAATGTGACAGGCCGGCATTATGTTCTTCTCATGGCAAATATTAACAGCCAAAGTATAAAGAAAATCGTATTGGTGAGTATAGAAACGGGTATTGAGGGGAGAAGAAAATTAATGGCCGTAAAAGATATCCGATGATTAAAAGCTTAGAGCTGCAAATTAAACAAGCTCCTAGGTTCATCGCATATCAAAACAAAATTGAACGGGAGCTGAACACTTTGCCCCTTCTCTATAAAGGGTGTGATGTAAGTTTAAGACATTATCAATAGTGAAGGAGTTTGGTTAGTACATCCTATTTTTAAGAATGATGCAAAAAAGATCGATGCATATTATAATTGAAGTATTACTGTTCCAAAGGGGGGCAGCGCCCTTGCTTTTTCATATGGCACCACAAATTTCTATGCCACTCCTGGAGGACTTGGTAACAACCTCTAAAAGGATGCCTCATCCGGTCTCCATATAAGAGAATAAATCCATACATGTAAATACTATTTTTCTTCAATAGAATCAAAAGAATCAAAAGTGTAAACCACTATTGACAAACTACTAAGAACATGCAAAAGTTATACCCGATCCCTTTTCTACGAAATTTTACTAAATGCTTAGTTTGCTGTATTATCAGCGCCTTTCCATTTATCGCAAAGTCACAGGATGCTAACTACGCCCTGCCCAAAATCATCCCGGTCTCTCCTAACGCAGCTTCATTGGGAAAATATGGAGAAACCCCTGTCAGCCTGTATACCGGCGTTCCCAATATTACCATTCCTGTCTACGAAATCAAAACAGGGAATATCTCCTTTCCGATATCCCTTAATTACCATGCCGGCGGCATCAAAATAGAAGAAGTGGCGTCTTGGGTAGGCTTGGGATGGAGCCTCAATGCCGGAGGCGTTGTAACAAGAAGCATTGCAGGGTTGGACGATACGGAAGCTGACCTTGGATATATGCATCAGCCTATTTCCATCTACAACCTTCTGCGAGTCCCGGTTTCAAATATAGATTCCCTGCACTATCTGCAAGACAAACTTGCAAGAACAGCTTTAGGTATGTATGATGGTGAGCCAGATTCCTATTTCTACAATTTTTCCCAATACTCCGGAAAATTCTTTTACAGCCAGGAGAAAGCCGACTTCCTGTTTTCGCCACAAAACAAAATGAAGCTCGACCTAGCGGATTTCCCGAACCAGGTAAAGATCACTGCTCCCGATGGTCTGGTTTACTACTTCGGCGTAGTGGAAATAAGCAAGAATTCGTACCGGACAGGGCAGGGCATTCAATCCGATCTTCGAACTGCATGGTACCTAAACAAGATATACGATCCTAGAACACAGGCTGAAGTGAATATCGAATATGAAGCGTCGAACTACACTTTCACTTCCATTGGTGCAGAAGTACTCCAGACTCCTATTCCGATGGCCTGCAACGCAGACAATCCGCAACCTGTCAGGGAGGAAACTTTTAAGACCAATGAAATCCAAACCTGGCGCATAAAGAGGATCTCATTCAGGGATGGATACATTCTGTTTAACAAGGAAAGCGCACAAAGGTGTGATCTACCGGGAGATTATGCATTAAAATCAATCACTGTCTACAACAATTTCAACGAGCAGATCAAAAATATCAACCTACACTATAATTATTTCAAGAGAGAAGAAACAAATACCTGCACAGCTACTGATGCCTACAAGCTCAGGCTAAAACTGGACAGCCTGGATGAGAAATCTTTCCCTGAAAACCCACAGTACAGAAAACCATACTACTTTACATATGTAGGCAATGGGTATATGGTAGACCGTCTCTCGTATGCCCAGGATTACTGGGGGTATTACAATAATGGTTCCATATTCACAATGGTGCCCCCTGCAATTCTTCCTACCCCTTCGGGAGGGCAAATGCTGCCTGGAGCTAACCGTAATGCATGCGCCAGCTGTTCAAACATCGGATCACTGGAAAGTATCACCTATCCTACCGGAGGGAGAACTACCTTTGAATACGAAAGCAACACCGTAAAAGGTCAGAAAATCATAGAAATCAATAACATGCTCGCCATATCACCGGGTGACCATATATACTATGATCAAATCGAACAAAGATACGTCTTTCCCCAAACAATAGATACTACCTTCACGATCGATTCAACCATAACGGGATCGGCACAATATGCCCAATATGCCATTCTGGGTATTAGCGGATACGATGTTCGTAATTACTCTATCAACACTGGTGATCCCAATCCACTCCCAACTCCAATCGTTAGCTTGGTCAATCTAAGTACTCCCAATACACAATTGGCACATTTGATTGAAACCGGCTATGGAGATACCCAGATGATCCAGAATCTCCCTCGTGGAACATACCGGCTCAAAGTAGAGTTTCCGCACGACCCTTACTATGCGGTAGGTGTTGGTCATATGATCGAATATTACAACGGAACTAATTGTTCGATCGTTTTTGCGCCCAGACAAGGGTTTTCCGCAGAAAACCAGCCAGTGGGGGGAATACGCATAAAACGAGTGATAGATTCAGACGGTTCAGGGTCATCTAACGATCTGATCACTGAATATAACTATAACAATGAAGCAGATGATTTCAGCAGCGGTAGTATACAGCCTAATCGTAATTATGCATACAAAGTAACTAAGGCAAGAATTAATGGTACTGCCAATGTTTGTTCATATATAAAACGATTTTCTTATTCCACCTATCCCCTGGTAAACACACAAGGGCGTCCTGTTGGATATGCAACTGTTACTGTTAAAAAGACGAAGAACGGTGTCCCTAATGGGAAAACAGTCTACCAATACACATCCTTCCGAGATATACAGGATGACGTGCACAGCACATATCCCTTTGTTGCACCAACAACATATGATTATCTAAGAGGCCTCCTGAAGGAAGAATCCTACTACCGGTACGTTAATTCAAATTATAATCGGGTAAAAAAGGTGGAATACGAGTACAAAACGCTGGATAGTATAGGATTATCCACCAATACATCTATCGGAATGAAGACAGGATGGGTGATATCCGGAACAGATGAAATATTCGAACAGCAGCTGGATCCAGGATCATGGCAATCTCCTTTATATGCAATTGATGTGATCCATGATGAATACAATATTGTATCTGACAATGCACTGCTTACCGGCAAGATAGAAACCACTTACGACAATGAAAACACATCCAAAATCTTGGTCGTGAAAACAGATTATAATTACAGCAAGGAATTGATCATCCCCAATAAAACAATCGTGCAGAATAGCAAGGGAGACCAGGAAATTACCACTACCCAGTTCTCCGGAGATTATCGGAGCGGCATTTTCTCTGATAACGCCTCATTGGGAATTAGCAATCTGCATAACCTGCATATAATAAATGAGCCGGTAGAGGTTATTTCCAAAGTATTGCCTCATAATTCACCCGATAGCGTAATAAAATCCGCTGTCCTTAAAGTTTATAATACCAATGCCCCTACAATTGCCCAGGTATTCCGACTGAAGAGCGGTACCCCGGCCGTAAGCTTCACGCCATCCGCCATTGTTAGTGGCAACTTCGTTAAAAACGCAGCCTACGAACCATATGCGATTTTCACAAAGTATGATGCAAACGGTAACATTCTTCAGATGTCAAAAGCCGGAGATGTCGAACAATCTTATATCTGGGATTACTACAACAATTATGTAGTGGCGGAAGCGCAAAATGCCAGCTATGACGAGATTGCTTATACCGGATTTGAAGCGGAAGGAACAGGTAACTGGACATTTAATCCGGGATTTGTAATCAGCAATGATGGCATTTCCGGCAATAGGGCTTATAATTTGAATGATCCCATCACCAAGAGCGGACTCAATAGCGGTAAAAAGTATATTCTATCATTCTGGGCTAAAAGTGGCGCTTATATTTCTGTAAGTAATACTATTGCCTCCGTAACCGGGCCTACAAAGAATGGTTGGACCTATTACCAGAAGACAGTAGCAAATACCAACGCTGTAAGCATTTCAGGCAGCGGAATTATTGACGAGCTGCGGATACATCCCAGTGACGCCCTAATGAACTCCTTCACATACAAATTATTGATAGGAATAACCAGTAAAAATGACCCTGCTAACAAAATAAACTACTTTGAATATGATCCACTACAACGATTAAATCTTGTAAGAGATCAGGACAAAAACATCATTAAGCAAATCGACTATCAGTTTAATAACAAGTAGCGTCTATCTGCAAAATAGATACAGCGGGCTGCGTGCAATAATACACGCAGCCCTTTATGTTCTGTCCCACAATTGACGGTTTTTTACAACAGAAACCCCGCCTCCCTCCCTAATTTTACTGCATGACCAACAATCCCAACCCAATATTATTATGAAAAGACGGATCCAATACTTTCTGATTTGCATCATCACCGGGATTACATTCCTGCAAACTGCCTGTCGCAAAAGAAAAACAGCCGAGCCTGATAATACCTACACCACAGTGACCTACCTGGGCTCTGCCAATCTCTCTGAGAGCAGAGGCAATCTGACTGCAGCAGGAGTGCGTAATCAGATACTCTTCGCCGGCGGAGGGACCAGAACCACTGTATCCAAAACAGTGGATATTTACGATGTTAATACCAGCGCCTGGTCCGCCGCTCAGCTAAGCCAGGCAAGAACGTTACTCTCCGGTGCCTCGGCGGGGAACTTCGCGCTGTTTGCAGGCGGGCAGTTACCTGCAGGTGGATACTCCAATGTGGTGGATATCTTCGATGCAGGCAGCCAAACCTGGACCACCTCGCAGCTTAGCGTTGCACGCGCAGGAGCAATGGCAGTGGGCACAGGAAACAAGATCTTCTTTGCAGGAGGGAAAACCGGTAACACCACCTATTCTAATGTAGTGGATATCTATGACATCAATACAAAAACATGGACAAGCTCCCAGTTGAGTGAAGCCCGCATCGGACTGGCAGTGGCCGCAGCAGGGAATAAAATTTTCTTTGCAGGTGGCGTAAGCCCCACCGGTCTTTCCGCTACTGTGGACATTTATGACATCAACACAGGCCTTTGGACAACCGCCCGGTTAAACAGGGCCCGTACCGCATTATCCGCCTGCACTTCAGGTACTAAAGTTTTCTTTGCGGGAGGAAGTACAGGCGTGCCCTCCAAATCCGTGGATATTTACGATACCGTAACAGGGCTTTGGACAACTGCTGAATTAAGCATAGGCCGTTTCAATATTATGGCCGCAGCCATTGGTAACAAAGTGTTCTTTGCGAGCGGGAACATCAGTCCCGCCGGAGATTTTGTCTCCAAAACAGTAGATATTTACGACGTTACTACTAATACCTGGTCTGTTACGGAACTGAGCATCGGTCATGGAGAAGCCGCGGCGGCGGTGGCCGGCACCAGGATGGTAATAGCAGGCGGGTACGCTGACGGTAATATTACGACAGCGAAAGCAGAGGTCTTTGCCGTTTCAAGGTGATGAAGGTTTGGGAGTAAAAAGAAAAAGGATCGCATTGCGATCCTTTTTCTTTTTGAGGTTCCGAGCGGATTCGAACCGCTGTAAAAGGTTTTGCAGACCTCTGCCTAGCCACTCGGCCACGGAACCATCAATTTTGATGGACTGCAAAAGTAGTAAATTTTCGATATTTGCCAAATCTGATTACCGGATATTCAATTACGGATTAAAAAAATTACGAAATATTATGACAAGAATTGCAGAATCAGAATTGATCCTCAATGCCCGCGGAGCCGTCTACCACCTGAATGTACGCCCGGAAGAGCTGGCGCAGACGATCATCACCGTTGGCGACCCTGACCGTGTGAAAGCTGTCAGCAAACATTTTGACCAGATAGAAGGCACCTGGCAACACCGGGAATTCGTGACACATACAGGCTTTATCGGCCAGAAAAGGGTATCTGTAGTGTCTACAGGCATTGGAACGGATAATATCGACATCGTGCTGAATGAGCTGGATGCGCTGGCCAATATCGATTTCAACACCCGCACGGTGAAGGAAACGCCGGTTTCGCTGGAGATCATCCGGCTGGGGACCTCCGGCTCCCTCCAGCCCACAATCCCTGTAGACAGCTTCGTGGTCTCTTCCCACGGGCTCGGGCTCGATAACCTCCTGCCCTTCTACACCTACCAGAACACCCCGGAAGAACTGCAGCTGCTGGAAGCCTTCCGCGGTCAGATACGCCTTCAGCCCAGTGCCGCCCGCCCTTACCTGATCGAGGCTTCCGCCACATTGCGCGAGCGGTTCACGGAAGGTTTTCATTCAGGCATCACCGTTACCTGCCCCGGCTTCTACGCCCCGCAGGGCCGCATATTAAGAGGCGCCCTCTCCCACCCGGACCTGATCGACCAGCTGACCCGCTTCAGCTTCGAGAACCGCCACATCACCAATTTTGAAATGGAAACGGCAGGGATATACGGACTGGGCCGTGTATTGGGCCACCAATGCCTCTCCATCAGCGCCATCGTGGCCAACAGGATACAAAAGGAATTCAGCAAAGACGGGAACGCCGCCGTGGAACGCCTGATCGCACGCGCATTGGAAGTGATCGCACAATAGCCAAACTATTTTTACCTTTGTGATCATGAACATTCACTTCTATAAATATCAGGGCACAGGCAACGATTTCGTGATCCTCGACAACCGCAATGGCGCCTACAACAGCCTCACCACCAGCCAGATCGAACATCTGTGCGACCGGCGGTTTGGTATCGGCGCGGATGGACTGATGATGCTGGAAAATGATCCGGCCTACGATTTCCGGATGAAATACTACAACTCCGATGGCCGTGAAGGCAGCATGTGCGGGAATGGCGGCCGCTGTCTCACCGCTTTTGCCAGGGACATGGGCGTCGGCAAAAAAGAAGTGCGGTTCATTGCCGTGGACGGTCCACATGAAGCAAGCTTCCGGGACAATGGATGGGTGAACCTCAAAATGCAGGATGTGGACTGGATGGAAGTGGGTAATATGTATTTTTTCCTCAATACGGGCTCCCCGCACTTCGTAAAGTTTGTAACAGATGTGCAAGAGGTGGACGTATACACACAGGGCCGGGAGATCCGCTACAATGAACGCTTTGCTGCCGAAGGCACCAATGTGAACTTCGTGCAGGAGCTGGATAATGGCATTTTTGTGCGCACTTACGAGCGGGGCGTGGAAGATGAAACTTACTCCTGCGGTACCGGCGTTACGGCAGCCGCACTCACATCCGCGCCAGCAGAAGAAGGCGATTACACTATCCCGGTGGAAACCATCGGAGGCCAGCTGGAAGTGCGCCTGACCCGCACGGGCGAACGCAGTTTTTCCGGCATCTGGCTTTGCGGGCCCGCCACTCCCGTATTTGAAGGAAATATTAAAATTTGATCCCCCGGTGACGGGTGAATTAATTCCACTACCTTTGCGCCCGGATGATCCAGTACTTCAAAAATATAGACGCTCGCACCGTAGCCATAGAAGAGCCTGAGAACGGCTCATGGGTGAACATTACCCCGCCGCTCAGGCAGGCGGAATTCGAACAACTGGGAGAAACGCTGGATATTCCGCTGGACTTCCTCACGGATTCGCTGGACATTGATGAAAAAAGCCGGTATGAACTGGAGGACAATGTGAAGCTCATCGTTATCAAAACCCCTACCGAAAACAATTCCATCAACGAAAGCGACGCCTACTACATCACCATCCCCATCGTAATCATCCTCACCCATAACCAAATCGTCACCGTCAACTCTTTCGATAACGCCGCCATCAAAAAATTCCTCAACACCTTCCATAACCGGCATCCGGAAAAAAGGAACATGATGGTGTTGAAGATATTCGAGAAAGTGGTGATGAACTTCCTGGACTATCTGAAGGAGATTAACCAGCGCCGCAACCTCCTGGAGCAGAAACTATACGACTCCAACCGGAACGAGGAGCTGTTGTATCTCATGCGGATCCAGAAAAGCCTGGTGTATTTCGTAACTGCCCTCCGCAGCAACGAATTGCTGCTGATGAAGCTGGAACGCACCAACTTCCTGGGTTTGAACGAAGACGAAAAAGAATTCCTCCACGATCTGATCGTAGATACTTCACAGGCGCTCGAAATGGCCAATATCTACACGAACATCCTCAGCAGCACCATGGATGCTTTCGCCAGTATCATTTCCAACAACCTGAACCTCGTGATGAAACGCCTGACCTCTATCACGATCGTGCTGACGCTCCCAGTACTGGTAGCCAGCATCTACGGTATGAACGTGGAGATCCCCTATGCCCACTCACCACATTCTTTCTACATTCCCATTTCAATCGCCATCATTACCGCCGTGGTCATGAGTTGGTATTTTATGAAGAAAAAATGGTTCTAGTCATGAAAGAATTCATGTTGTTCATCCGGAACGAAGGCGATGCCAAAGCGGCATTCACGCCTGCGCAGCACCAGGAATTCCTGAAAGCCTGCGAAGTGTACATCGAAAAACTGGTGAAGAACGGGCATCTTAAAAGTGCCCAGCCCCTCGTGCGGGAAGGCAGCCTCATATCGGGTACGCCCGGAAAGTTCCGGGAAACGGGCTTCCAGGAAGGCAAAGAAGTGATCGTAGGCTATTATCATGTGTTGGCCGAAGATCTGAATGACGCCATCGCTATCGCCAAAGAAAATCCGGAACTGGCTTACACCGCTACCGCCAGAATAGAAGTACGGCCGGTTAAAATGAAGGAGGAAAGCACTTCCTTCGTGTATCCTTCCGGGCAGCGCTAATCAATAGCGATGCTTCACCATTCCCGCCAATACCTTATCGATTGGGAGCGTAACGGCTTCTTCCGAGAATTGCTCCCAGTCCACCCAACGTACGCCCTCTACCTGTGTAGCGCCTTCCGGGATATCAAAGCCAAACGGCTTCTCCAGCAGTTTTGCAGTGAACGGGGAAACGGGTTTAACAAGATAATAAATGGAGATAATCTGTGACTTGTTATCGAAAGCCGATATCTGGAAAAAGTCGGTCGTGTAAATATGTTCCACCACCTCAATATCCTGATTCAATTCTTCCTTCCATTCCCGTACCATACATTCCAGCGTACCCTCGCCAAATTCGAGACCGCCACCGGGGAACTTTGTATAATAACCGCCGCGGATATATTCATCACTTACCAGCACCTGTTTCTGCGCATTGATCATGATACCATATACGCGGATCGAGAATTGAGACATTGTTCTTGTTATTTCGATGTGAGATTATTTATGCATCACGGAAGTTTTCATCTCCGCGGCGAGCTCATGGCCGAGGTAACGCTCGATCCAGTTGTGGAGCCAGTAAATGACCGGCGTCAGCACAATGGCAATCACGAATTTGTAGATGTAATTGATGACGCACACGCTTAGCACCAGGCTCATGGACCAAACTGTATTTCCATCCGGATTATAGAGCCGGGGACCGATATAGAACGCGAGAAACAGCACCACAAAACTGTCGAACAACTGCGAGATCAATGTGGAGCCTGTTGCCCGGAGCCATATCTTCTTTTCCCCCGTTACTTTCTTGATCTTGTGGAAAGCGAATACATCCACCAGCTGGCTCAGGATGAAAGCCGTAAGGGAGGCCGCTATGATCAGAGAACTCTGGCCAAGTATCTGCTGATACGCCTTATCCATATCCGGCACACCGGATTTCATCTTACTGTTTACAAAGAAATCAGCGGGTGAAAGATAAATGGCCAGGAAGAACGAAAGAAAGGCGAACAGGATCAGGGCGGCCGTCATATAGGAAAGGAAGCGAACCCCCTTCGTACCGTAATATTCATTAATGGTGTCCGTCATAATGAAAACCACCGGCCAGAGCAATACGCCCGCCGTCATATTGAAGCTGAATACGCCGCCCAGTATTTTCAGATTGGCGGGAGGCAGTCCCAATGTACCTTCCAGCGAAAAGATCTTGACCCCTATCACTTCCGCTATCAGTGCGTTGGCCACAAAAAAACTGCCTAATAAAATGAAGAGTTTCGTCGGTTTGTCTTTCAGTATATTATGTATCATATGAAGAGTTCGAGTTGGATCAGCAAGATAATAACATTCAAAATAAATATGTATGGATGGTTTTCCCACCATTTTATTTTCCTGGCCAGCAGCAGGATGACTACAAGCAGGCAGGTAATGATATTCAACAGCGGCGCCACAATGTACCCCAGCACCAGGATGTGTTTGATCAGCCCCTCCAGCGAATCCTTATAATCCGTGATACGAATAATAAAACCGATCAGATAGCAGCAATTACAGATAAAACTGAACTTTAACAGAAACCGGAGCCAGTTCATATTGAAATTTCGGATAAAATACAGTTATTTTGGATTCTTTAAAAACCAAACCTGAAATATCAGATGAAGCAAAACTGGCTCAAGGTTGTTCTTCCGCATATATATGCTATCCTCATTTTCGTGGGGCTGTCTTTCCTTTTCTGCAGCCCGGTGCTGGAAGGCCTGGAGCTCAGGCAGCATGATACGGTGCAATGGCAGGCAATGTCCCAGGAAGCAAGGGAATGGCACCAGAAAACCGGCATCGGCCCGCTGTGGACCAACGCCATGTTCGGTGGTATGCCCACTTACCAGATCTATATGGTGATAGAGAACTACACCTATCATATCCATACAATCCTGACGCTGGGTCTGCCTAAACCGGCCAACTTCTTTTTCCTCGCCATGCTGGGCTTCTACCTGCTGCTCTCCGTGATGCGGTTCCGCCAGTGGATCAATGTGATGGGCGCTATCGCTTTCGGGTTTGCCTCTTACAACGCCATGATCATTTTCGCCGGGCACGATACTAAAATGTTCACCATGGCCTATATGGCGCCGATGCTGGCGGGGATACTCCTCGTTTACCGCGGCCGCTACTGGATCGGGGGGATCATTACCTGTATCTCGCTTTGCCTGATGATTACTTCCGGCCACTACCAGGTGGTGTACTATGTACTGCTGATGTCCATCATCATCGGCATCGTTCACCTCATACATGCCATCCGGCAGCAACAGATACCGCAATTTGTGAAATCCACCGGCGTGTTGCTGATCTTCGGCCTGCTGTCGATATTACCTTCCACGGTCAGCCTGTGGACCACTTCCGAGTTCGGTAAATACACCATGCGCGGCGGGCATTCCGAGCTGACGCCCGTAGCGGGTCAGGAATCGGACAAAACAGCGGGTGGGTTGGACAAAAGCTATGCTTTCCAATGGAGCACCGGTATATATGAACCGTTCACCGTGCTGGTCCCTAACTTCTACGGCGGTCCTACCCAGGGCCCGCTTTCCACATCGAGCAAAACCTACACTACGCTCACACAGCTGGGCATGCCGGCCGGGCAGGCAGAGCAGTTCATCAGCGGCGGCGTGCTGCGGTACTGGGGCCCTCAACCCATGGTGGACGGGGCCATTTACTGGGGCGCTGTGATCATTTTCCTCTTTGTACTGTCGCTCTTTATTGTAAAAAGTTATCACAAATGGTGGATACTGGCCACCTGCATACTCGGTGTGCTGTTGGCCTGGGGAGACAATTTCTCCGTGCTCAACTATTTCCTGTTCGATCATCTGCCCATGTATAACAAGTTCCGCGCACCTTCCCAGGCGTTGGTACTGCCGCAACTGCTGGTACCTTTCCTCGCATGCTGGGCCCTGAACGATGTGGTAAGCGGACAGCTGGATAAGCAGCTGGTGCTCAAACAGGTGAAGAAAGCTTTTTATATTACCGGCGGCCTTTGCCTGCTGTTCATCCTCGCTTCCTTTGGACTGATAGATTTCACTTCCGCGAAAGACCCGGCCAAAGGGTACTACCTGCAATTCGCCGGCGGTAACCAGCAAGCGGCGGACCAGCTGATGAAAGCCCTCATCGACGACCGTGCTTCCCTGCTGCGGGTAGATGCTTTCCGTTCCCTCGCTATCATCCTGATCAGCGCAGGTCTCATCTGGGCCTTCATTCAGCAAAAGATCAAGGCAGGTGTGATGCTCGGCGCCCTGGTAGCGTTGGTGGCATTGGACGAAATGCAGATCGACTGGCGCTATCTAAGCAAGAAAAATTATGTTACCCCGCATGATTACTCTAATATTTTTGCACCTACAGCCGTAGACCTGGAGATCAAAAAAGATCCCGATCCTTATTATCGTGTATTCAATGTCGTTAATTTCCAGGATGCACTCACCTCTTACCACCATAAGGCTGTGGGCGGCTACAGTCCAGTAAAACTGGCGCTGTACCAGGATTTGATCGATCATCAGCTGTCCAAAGGAAATCCGCGGGTAGTGAACATGCTCAATACCAAATATGTGATCTTCGCGGATCAACAGGGTCAACCGGGATTTCAACGCAATCCGGATGCGTTGGGGAACGCATGGTTTATTGACAGCCTGGTATGGGCCAAAAATGCGGATGAAGAGATGAAAACGCTGGATAGCCTGCCTACCAGTCACGCGGCCGTGGTGGACCAGCGTTTCAAATCCGTACTGAATGACCTTACACCCGGCAAAGATTCTTCCAGTCATATCAGGCTCACAAAATACGGTCTCAACCAGCTGGAATACCAAAGCTCCAATAGTAAAGCCGGACTGGCCATATTCTCCGACATCTATTATCCTGCCGGCTGGAATGTGTACATCGACGGGAAGAAGGACGAGATCGTGCGGGCGAACTATTTGTTGCGTGCGGTGAAGATTCCCGCCGGCGACCACAAGATCGAAATGAAGTTTGAGCCGCGCTCTTATTATCTCGGCAGCATGATCACCCGCTGGTCTTCCCTCATCATGGTATTGCTGCTGGCAGGCGCCATCTTATTTGAGGTGCGAAAAGGATTCAAAACACAACTACCGTCATAAAGCAAAAAGAAAAGGGGATGCGCTACAAAGTCATCCCCTTTTTTATGCTATGTCTTTTCAATACCACAATCGCGCTTCCGTTTTCCGTAAATACCTGCGTGCCGCTGTATTCAAAGGCTGCCGCTTTTCCCCGCCGGGAATCTTCATGATACTTCCCCATCCTTTCCACCACTCCTTCCAGTTCCACGACGTCTTTTTCAGAAATTCGAACGACCACATCACGGCCGTGCTGATAAAGCACCACCAGGGCAGGTAACGATAGGCCACCTTACTTTTGTTGATCCACAACATTTTCATTTTGATCATCTGTGGCGTTCTGCCCAACGGGGATTCATTATGCAATACCACGATCCCCGCATTGTAAGCAATGCTGAAGCCCTTGTTCAGCGCGCGATAGGCAAGATCATATTCCTCCATCCCGTAAAAGAAATCCTCCGGATAACGGCCAGCCTGTTCATACACCGTTTTGAGGATAGCATGCCCGCAACCGATGTAATAGGGCGCGAGGAATTGCGGTTTGTTCCTGTATTTTTCAAACTGCTTGTGTGGGAAGGCATTGACCTGCATCTGTCCGTTGCTGGCATACAGCACCTTGAAACAAAGGATACCGGCATTGTTCTCCGGCAAAAACCCTCGCCCGAACGCCTCCGCAATCTTCCGCAACGCATCCCCGTCCCGGAACCACGCATCATCATCCAGCGTTACCAGCAACGGCGCTTTCGCCAACGAAATACCGAGGTTACGCCCCCGCGCCACTCCCAGGTTCTCCGGGGAATACTGATAACGGAAAGGTATATACGAATGTTTACCAATGAAATCTTCCACCGCACTATAATCTGCAGTGGACGCATTATTGATAATGATCACTTCCTCCAGCAATGCCGCAGCATCCTGTTGTTCCGCCAGATTGCGCAACAGGATCAGGAGATCATCCGGACGGTTGTAAGTGATAATGATAACGGATAGCTGTTTCATGATATCAAAAGTTTCCGGTAAGCCCGGGCAAAGGCTTCCATCCCGAAATGCTCCCGTGCATAGGCAATATTGTTCCGGGCGATGGCCTGCAGCTGCGCCGGATGCGCCAGCCAGTCCCCAAGCTGCGCCGCCGCCTGCTGTACAATCTCCTCCTCAGCACGGGTATGATCGAGCAGACCGCCGTTCAGGCCATTCTGCACATGATAAGGAATATCTCCCACATCCGTGGCCAGCACGGCCAATCCACGTGCCATTCCCTCCATGATCACCATCGGGAATCCCTCGCGACTGGAAGTGATCGTAACAACCCGGTGCTGCCGGTAAATACGGTCAATCACCACGGGATCTGATTGCAGACCATAGAAAACACAATATGGATGCAGGAATGCAGGCATATCCCCTTCCGCAAGCCCCAGAAATCCTGCTTTCACCCCAAGCTTCGCGGCAATGCGGGCAACAAGCTGCGGCCGCTTCTCCGAGGTGCCGCGACCAACATACAACAAAGCCGTATCCCCGGCCAGCGGCGAAGTATCCTCCGGCAACGGAATGCCGTTCATGATCAGCTGTATGCACTCTGCGTATGCGGCAGGTATCCTGTACCGCCGGTACAACTCAAGATGCGTACAGATCGCATCCCTGCTGATCATCACCGAAGTACTGTAAAAAGGCAGAAACGGGATGCGGATATACGAAAAACTGCAGAAAGAGTGGATCAGCTCTACCTGGCGGATATCCCTGCGCAGATGCGGGCTCAGCTTGTAAGCAAAATTGGATTGCCCGTTAAAGACCACCGGCGCTTTCTTCTGGCGATTGATGTACCCCGCCACGATCCCGCGATAGATAAGGTTCAGCGGATACAGCCACTTACTGCCAGTATATGCGGAGATATCGTACCAGCGGATATTGGGCGCCTGGAATAAGGGCAGCATCGCATCGTTGCGGGACCGCCTGGTGAAGAAGATCGCCACCCGCTTGTCCGGGAACAACCGCGCGATATCGCTGTGCACTTTTTCGGCGCCACCTACATGATAAAAAGGGAAAATAAGGAACAGGTCATATTCCTCGCTCAATGGTCTGAAATATGCGATCAGTCTGCCTATGAAGGCAAAAGGGAAGATGAAAATACCTTCTATGCGTCTTTTAAGAATGAGCAGTCGATACATTCATTTTTTGTTTAATCCACTTTCCGGTACCGATCAGCAGATCTTTGCACATGCCGAACGCCACCTGCAGGTCAAAAATATGGAAAGATCCCTTTGAGAGCCTGCGGGCGAGGAATCTCCGCTTGCAGTTATATTGTTTGAGGAAGATGTTCTTCTTTTTCAGGCTGGCGGCGGTAACGGAAGCGTTGTGAACCCGGTACAGGAGCAGCACTTCAGGTACCTTTTCTATCACGTGCCCGTCTGACAGTAACCGCAGCCAGAGGTCATAATCTTCGATATGCTGTTGTGCAGGATCATAGCGGTATTCCCGGAATACGGCCGTGCGCGCCATCACGCCGGGATGTACCACGCAATTGATATAAGGCAGCTGTTGCCGGATCTGCTGCGCCGTATAGTATTTCCGGTCTTCCTCCCAACTGCCTGTTTGCGCTCCGTTCTCATCGATGAAGGTCACAAAGCAGCTCACCACTGAAGTTCCGGAATGCTCTTCCAGCCAGGCGGCCTGTCTGGCAAAGCGTTCCGGCAGGCAGATGTCATCCGCGTCTATCCGGGCTATGTAACGGCCGCGGGCTTCAGTGATTCCGCGGTTGAGGGTGTATACCAATCCCTGATTGGGATGATGGAAATAACGGATACGGCTATCCCGGAATGAACGGATCACTTCCTCGCTTCCGTCCGTTGAGCCGTCGTTGAGTATCAACAGCTCAAAGTCCGTCATCGTCTGCGCCAGGATGCTCTCCACAGTGGCGGTAAGGAACCCGGCGCTGTTGTACACCGGCAGCAATACGGATATGAGCGGAGTGTCCATCATAGGGTCAGATGCTTTTCCAGTTTGAAGGAATGAGGTCTCCGGTATTGAGGCGGGCGCCATCAAACCATTTGCGGGGTGCCACTACCTGTTTGGCCGGGTAAGGGTTCAGCCAGGCGGCCCACCAGCTGTAGCTGCTGTTGGCGATGATCTGGTGCCGGCATCGGCTCATCAGGAAAAGATCTTCGTATTGTGTATGGCTCAGGTCGCCGCTCAGGATCTCGTATCGGATACCTTCCGGCAGATTGCCGCGCACCCAGGCGGGATCATTAGTGAAGATATAGAAATATGCGTCCGGGAACTGCTCCTGCATCCATTTTGCAGCATCCTTGTAATAATCGGGGCCGCAAACGCCGTGATAGGCGGCGGTTTCAGGATTCGTATAGTCGCCACGGCGAAAATGCATGGCCACGCTATGATGTTCCTGCAAACGGGCGGCTTTGGCCTGTATGGCATCAGAGAAATCCTCCCTGAAACCGAAATCTTCCCGGATTACCTGCTCCACGGACTGGAAGTAGCGCCAGCTTTGCCAGTAGCCTTTCATATAAAGCGGCGGACGGGCGCTGAAGAAACGGGGATCAAAATGGAAATGCGGCTCCCGGTACACCCGCCGCATGCTCAGTGGCGCGATACGATACAGGATCTTCCGCCATACAGAAGGCGTAAAGGGCGCGATATCTTCCTCCGCGGCAATCCCCGCTTTGATCTGCAAGGCATTCAGTGCGTACATGCCTGCCTGCCGCGGCTCAAAGCTGGCAGTATCCAGCATCAGCGGAACCCGGTATTGCAGGGACAGACTTCGGCCTGCCGCATATTGAAACATCTGGTTTCCCAGTCCTCCTTTTAACTGAACAATGATCAAATTCTGCCGATTAAGCTGCAAAAATATCTATTTTCGCGTTCATTATTGCTTTGCGGATATATGGGAATTATCAGAAGCCAGAGCATCCGATCGTCTATCCTTACTTATATCGGATTTGCGATCGGGGCGCTTAATACATATCTCTTCACCAGGTTCGTACCGGCCGACATTTACGGGCTCACCCGTCTGATGTTCAGTACATCCATGGTATTCTATTCCATCGCCTCCATGGGCACCGCAACCCTGCTCAACAAATTTTATCCGTACTACCGCGATCATCTGCAACCAAAACAGCGGGACCTCTTCGGCATCGTGCTCCTGGTCAGCTGTATCGGTTTCCTGCTCGTAACAGTGGGCACCTTTGTGTTTCACGATCTGGTAGTAAGAAAGTACGGTAAGAATTCACCGCTCTTCGTCCATTACTTCTATCTCCTCTACCCCTTTACTTTTTTTATGATGCTGTTCACGCTCTTCGAGCATTTCAGCAACAATCATTACAAATCTATCTTCCCGATCTTTTTAAAAGAGATCGGTATGCGGTTCATTACACTAGTGCTGATCGGGCTGATGGTATTGCAGATATTCAATTCGGTGGAATTCATCTGGGGGTTTGCTTTCCTGTATGCGATCATTTTTCTGGCGCTGTTGATCTATCTGAAGCAGCAGGACGTCCTTCATTTTTCCTTCCGCATAAGCCATGTTACCCGCAAGCTGTCCGACAAAATGATCTCTTTCAACGTGCTCATTTTTGGCGGCAGTGTATTCGGCATATTGTCCCAGAACATCGATGCGCTGGTGGTGGGGAGTACACTGGGACTCGTTTCTACGGGCGTGCTGGAATTCAGCACATACATCAGCAATGTGATTGCCGTGCCGCAGCGCAGTGTGATTGCCATTGCCATTCCGGTACTGGCCAAGGCATGGAAGGATAAGGATCATGACATGATACGCAGCATGTATAAACGATCATCCCTTACCATGCTCATTTTTGCTACGCTGATCTTCGTGCTGATCTGGCTGAACTTCGACGCGGCCTTCCGGATATTGCATATCCCCCCTATCTACGAAGAAGGGCGGTATATCGTGCTTTTCCTTGGCCTTAGCAAGGTGCTGGACCTTGGTACCGGCGTGAACGAACAGATCATCGGCACTTCCAATATGTGGCGCTTCCAGTTCTACTCCACGCTGATACTGCTCGCGCTGAGCATTCCCATGAACATCTATTTCATCAAGCAATTCGGTATCACCGGCTCCGGCATCGCGGCATTGGTATCTGCATTTGTATACAACAGCCTGCGCTATGTTTTCCTCGTCTACAGATTCAACATGCAACCCTTCACACGCAAAACGTTGTATGTATTATCGCTGGCTGTGCTGGGATGGTTTGTGGGACAATACCTGATCCGGCCGGAAAACCCCTACCTGAGCGTATTGCTCCGCACAACGGCTTTCCTGACCATCTTTCTTAGTCCCATTATCCGGTTCCGCTGGTCACAGGATGTTACGGACACTTACCGCAAGGCATTAGCATTCGTGAAGAAAAAGATCGGTTGATCAGAGATTTTTTAACCGGCGCAGGATCCTTTGCCAAAGGCTCAGTTTCCGGTCCGTCATATCTTTGCGCATGAGGGAATTCCCGCCGTAGGGTTTCTTGTCGCGGATAAGGATAATCGGCTCAAAAGGCAGATCAGGACGATCTTCCGGGAAAATATAGGAAGGAGACAGCAAACGCGGATGTTTATCTGCAATATACCTGTTCAGATGCGATTCATCGTGCCAGATGGCAATGATCCCATTGTCCAGATCCCGCTGCACATGCTCCCGCAATGTTTCGATCATCTGCAGATAAGCTGCCGCCATACCGCCATTCACACCGCCCTGCACATAGATCTTCCGGTATGCTTTGGGCATATAGGCAGTAGAGCGTTTCTGATGTTTTTCATACGGTAATGCCTCCGGCGGGGTGGCATGAAAACCGGGGCTCAATACCACCGTCAGGCCATCATCCTGCGGACCGGGCAGGAATTCTTCCGCAGTGATCGTACGCAGGAATTTTGCGTTTGCATTAAAAAAGAAGATATAATCAAAATGTTGCAGTTCTTCCCGGATGCGGGAGAAGATGTGAAAGCGCATCAATGTGGCATAAGGCCAGCTGAGCAGCTCCTGTTCCCGCACCTGCACATTGGGGGCATCCTGGTACGGAAGGTCTTTCGCATCTGTAAAAACGAAGTAGGTTTTGGCGGCCCCGGGAATGAAGTATTGCTCGGCGCTGGTGTAGAATTCATCCCAGAACACCTTGTAATGCCCGGTGCAGATATACAGGATAGCGATCTTCATGTATGCTTTTTTTGCGCAATGATACCGCAGTAAGGCGAATGGAAAGATGCATCGGGAAGCGCTTTCATCAGTGGGATCAGCTTCAGGGCCATGCGCACACCTAACTTTTGCAGGCCGTTCCGGGACTGGGGATCGAACCAGAAATCGAACTTACCGAAGCAACCGGCATATTTTACATCATACCCTGACTGCTCCAGCTGCGTTTTCCACTGTTGTGGCTGCATGGAAGGGATATAATGTCGCGCCAGGTTCTCTTTATCCAGGTTACTGCGCAGAAAATGCTGCAGGCCGCCGCGGAAATTGGGCGTAGTGATAAAAAGCGCGCCGCCGGGTTTCAGTATCCTGTCGTGCAGCGCAATGATCTCCTCGAAATTGCGGAAATGTTCGATAAAGCCGAAAGAGCAAACCAGGTCATAGCGATCCGGTGTATCGGCAGCATACGCCAGCACATCCGCGCGTTCCAGCCGGCCTGTGCGGATGCCGAGGCTTTGCAGCCATCCGGAAAACCCTTCATTCATATTCGGCACCAGGTCCATCCCGTTCACGGTCAGTCCTTTTTTACCGATATGCGCCATATACCTGCCCGGAAAACATCCGAACTCGAACATCTGTCCGCCTGCGGGCAGCCAGGCTGCGTATTGGTCCAGCCAGCGGGTGATGGCATCCTCTGCCACAAAATATTGAAAGTTGCTGTAAGAAGCGTCCCAGTACTGCTGGTCAACGAGATCCATGCGTAAATTGTTAATGCCGCTAAAAATAAAGAAAACTAGTTAATCCTCCCTGCGCCGGCGTAATATTTTGTCCAGTAGGGTTCTTTGAGATCGCTGATCATCACGCCCGAGCTGGAGGAGGCGTGTACAAAGCGGTCGTTTTCGAGGTAAATACCTACATGCGAGATGCGCCGGTGACGGTTGATCGCAAAAAACACCAGGTCGCCCAGCTGCAGCTCCCCTTTTTTCCCCAATCGCTTTACCTGATGAAAGAGCTGAAGGGAATTTCCCACGAGGTTGATCTGGAAAACAGCGGCCATTAACGTATTCACAAAATTGGAACAATCGATCCCGTCTTTGCTGTTGCCCCCCATTCGATAAGGCGCACCCCACCATTCCTCAATAAAGCCAAACAGCTTTTCGTTGATCACGCTTTCCACCGGGAGATCCAGCAGCTGCGCATATTTGAACTGCCAGGGGCGGGCTTCTTCAATACTGTTCACACCGGAGGGGAAAGACTTTATCTGTGTGCCGGCATTACGGCCTCTGGAGTGATGTTCAGACGATCTGGCACTACGGGAAACAGCAATACCGTCAATGAATTCTACTTTCTGTTCCGCCGGTTTTGCCGCAACGGCAGGCTCCTTTGGCTTCAATATCGCACAGCTTCCGAAAAGGAATGCACAGGCTGGTAGTAACAAATATATCTTTCCCGAACTTCTCATCATGAACACCCGTTTAAAATGGCTGCAATATAAAAAAATTTCGTTTTTTTGCTGTTTGGTACCCTCCTTCTGAACGCATATTTTGAATCGACGATGAAGTTTTCTCACCTGCACGTACACACGCAATTCTCCCTGCTGGACGGGGCTGCTGATATCAAGCAGCTGTATAAGAAAGCAATGGCCGATAATATGCCCGCACTGGCCATCACAGACCATGGTAACATGTTCGGGGCTTTCCAGTTTGTGGCAGAAGCTTATAACCACAAGCTGAACCCGGAAGACCCAAAAGATAAACGCCTGAAAGTGAAGCCTATTGTGGGTTGCGAATTTTATCTTGTGGAGAACCGCCACAAACGGCAGTTTACACGGGAAGAAAAAGACATCCGTTATCACCAGGTGCTGCTTGCCAAAAATGAAGAAGGATACCGCAACCTCATCAAGCTTTGTTCCCTCGGGTATATGGAAGGGCTGTACGGTAAATATCCCCGTATCGACAAAGAACTGATTCTGCAACATCATAAAGGTTTGATCGCTACCACCTGCTGCCTCGGCGCTTCCGTTCCCAAAACCATCCTCAAAAAAGGAGAAGCCGCGGGGGAAGAGGAATTCAAATGGTGGCTGAACATTTTCGGAGAAGATTTCTACGTGGAAATGCAACGCCACGGCATTCCCGAACAAATACAGGTGAATGAAGTGCTGGTGCGGTTTGCGCAGAAATACAACGTAAAGATCATCGCCTCCAACGATTCCCATTATGTGGAACAGGAAGACGCCAACGCGCATGACATCCTGCTCTGTATCAACACCGGCGAAAAGAAAAGTACGCCTACGATGAAGGAATTTGCGGATGACGATGTGATGATCAAGAACAAACGTTTCGCTTTTTATAACGATCAGTTCTATTTCAAGACCACACAGGAGATGACCACGCTCTTCGCCGATCTCCCGCAGGCTATCGACAATACCAACGAGATCATCGACAAGGTGGAACTGCTGGACCTGAAGCGGGACATCCTCCTGCCCAACTTCCCCATTCCGCCCAACTTCCTCACTCAGGATCAATACCTGCGCCATCTCACCATGGAAGGCGCGCACAAGCGATACGCGGAAATGACGCCCGAGATCGAAGAACGGATCAACTTTGAACTGAACGTGATCGAGAATATGGGATTTGCAGGCTACTTCCTCATTGTATCAGATTTCATCAAGGCCGGCCGCGACCTCGGCGTGTTCATCGGTCCGGGCCGCGGATCCGCAGCGGGTTCTGCGGTGGCCTATTGCATCGGCATCACCAATATCGACCCAGTCAAATACAACCTGCTGTTCGAACGTTTCCTCAACCCCGAGCGTAAAAGCATGCCCGATATTGATACGGACTTCGATGATGAAGGCCGTCAGAAAGTGATCGACTACGTAGTAGAGAAATACGGTAAGCAACAGGTGGCGCAGATCATCACCTACGGCACCATGGCCGCGAAAATGAGTATCAAAGACGTGGCCCGCGTACTCGACCTTCCTTTGCCGGATTCCAACGGTCTTGCCAAACTGGTACCGGACAAGCCCGGCATACAGCTCGACCGTATCTTCAATGCTCCGCTCGAGGGTGAGAAAAGCCTCGCGGATAAAGAGGGGCTGGCGGGTGAGGATATCGAGAATGTAAAAAAACTCCGCGAGCTGATCAAAGGCAGCGACCTGCAGGGGGAAGTATTGCGGGAAGCCTGCGTACTCGAAGGCTCCGTACGGAATACCGGCATCCACGCCGCAGGGATCATCATCGCCCCGAAAGATCTTTCCGAACTGATCCCCGTAGCCACGGCCAAGGATTCTGACCTGCTGGTGACGCAGTTCGAAGGTAACGTGATCGAAAGCGCCGGTGTGATCAAGATGGACTTCCTCGGGCTGAAAACCCTCACCATCATCAAAGGCGCACTGGAACTGATCAGGAAGAATCACGGAGTAGAGATCGATATCGATACCATTCCGCTGGACGATGCCAAAACCTACGAACTCTATCAACGTGCGGAAACAAACGCAACGTTCCAGTTCGAAAGTCCGGGTATGCAAAAATATCTCCGCGAGCTCAAGCCGGACAAATTCGATGACCTCATTGCGATGAACGCCTTGTACCGTCCCGGCCCGCTCGAGTATATCCCCACTTTCATCCGCCGCAAGCACGGCCTCGAGCCCGTGACCTACGATGTACCCGTGATGGAGGAATACCTCGCCGAAACCTACGGCATTAACGTATACCAGGAACAGGTAATGCTCCTCAGTCAGAAAATGGCCAACTTCTCCAAAGGCGATGCGGACGTGCTCCGGAAAGCCATGGGTAAGAAACAAAAAGCCGTGCTGGACAAGATGAAAGCCCAGTTCATGGCCGGATGTAAAGAAAACGGCCACGATCTGAAGATGTGCGATAAAGTGTGGACGGACTGGGAAGCCTTTGCATCCTACGCCTTCAATAAATCCCATGCCACCTGCTACGCGTTCGTGGCCTACCAGACCGCTTATCTCAAAGCTCACTACCCTGCCGAATACATGGCCTCCGTGCTGAACAACGCCAGCAGCCTGGAAAAGATCACCTTCTTCATGGAAGAATGTAAGCGCATGGGATTGGATGTATTGCCGCCCGATGTGAATGAATCTTTCAAAGGTTTTGCCGTGAACAAGAAGGGTCAGGTACGTTTCGGGCTGGCCGGACTGAAAGGTGTAGGCGAAGCCGCCATCGAAAGCATTATCGAAGAACGCGAGAAAAGCGGCGCCTATACCAGTATTTTTGATATGGCGAAAAGGGTGAACCAACGCGCCGTGAACAAGAAATCCATGGAGGCCCTGGCCATGTCCGGCGCTTTCGACTGTTTCCCGGAACTGCACCGTGCACAATATTTCCATAAGCCGGACGGCGATACCAACAACGGTCTGGAGAAGATCATCCGGTTCGGGAACCAGGTACAGGCCGGCGGACAAAACTCCGGCAGCCTTTTCGGGGACGATATCATGCCCGAAGTACAACCACCCAAGATCCCACCCTGCGATCCCTGGCCGCTTACCATCAAGCTCAACAACGAACGCGAGGTGACCGGCATTTACATCTCCGGCCATCCGCTGGATGATTACAAGTTCGAGCTGAAGCATTACCATATGAACACCATCGCCGAAGTACTGGAATACCAGAACCAGATCAGCGGCGTATCTGAGAATAACAAAGGCAGGGAACGCTCCTTCCGCATGGCTGTTTACGTAACCGGCGCAGTAGAAAGGATCTCGCGGAATAACAAACAGTTCGGGATCATGACGCTGGAAGACTACACCGGCAAGTTCGAGTTTGCGTTATGGAGTGAAGATTACCTGAAATTCACCACCCACTTCAAACCCGGTATCTGCCTCTATGTGAACGGCGCTTTCAAACCCAGGCGGTTCAACGAGAACGAGTATGAGTTCAAGGTACAGGGTATGCAGCTGCTTCAGGAAGTAAAAAGAACGCATACGCGCAAATTGGGCCTGGTGACCATGCCGCAGTTCATCACCCCCGAGATCATTGATTTTCTGTCCGATAATACCGCCAGATACCCCGGTAAATGCGAGATCTATCTTCAGCTGATAGACCGGCAGGATGATCTGACCGTAAAACTGCATACTTTCAACCGCCATATTGAGATGAATGACGAGTTGGCTCAGTTTTTAGACAAACAGCAGGATATCGATACCTATATCGACATATTCAATAGGTAAGCATGTCAAAAAAGCAGTAGTTTTACACCGGTTTGGTTTTTGCATATATTGCGTGACGATTTGAAAAGAAAAATCATCAAAATATTCGGAACCAATCATTTATAAAAATTATAAACTTTTAAATCTATAAAAATGGCTTTAGAATTCACAGATGCGAACTTCCAATCCACCGTATTGAACTCGGATAAACTGAGTGTGGTAGATTTTTGGGCAGAATGGTGCGGTCCCTGCCGCGCGATCGGTCCCGTGATCGAGGAACTGTCCAAGGACTACGATGGGAAAGTGAATGTAGGCAAGGTGAATGTGGACAACAACCCGCAGATCTCCATGAACTACGGCATCACCAGCATCCCTGCCATCCTGTTCATCAAAAATGGCCAGGTGGTTGACAAACAGGTAGGTGCTGTTCCCAAATCCGTACTGGAAAAGAAAATTCAGGCGAACCTTTAGTCGCGGGAAAATATAAAAAGGAAAACGCAGGCATTCTTCGCCTGCGTTTTTTTTATGCCTTTTCTCCTGATATGACGATATTCCCTTATTTTGCCCTTTATTTTGACTCTAAACCGAAATCAATCGTTACATGAATTGGGAAAATATTGCCCGTGGAGCTTTGGGAATGGCTTTTCTTATCCTCGTTTGTTATGTATTGAGCAATAATCGCAAGGCCGTCAGCTGGAAACTCGTTGCTGTAGGCGTGTGCGCGCAGGTGATGTTCGCGATGGGGGTACTGCATACGGAACTTGGCGGTCAGCCGGTTTTCTGGCTGCTTTTCGGAGCCATGATCCTTCTCTTCACTTTCAACCGCTTCCGGCGTAAGCAGCGGGAAGGCTTTGACCTGCCTAAAGATGCGCAGAGCTGGTTGCTGGCGCTGGCAGGCATTGCCGGCTTTTTCTTTGGCATCGTGCGAAGCCAGCAGTTCGCCTATCCTGCCATCGCTTTCTTCATTGGTCTGATCCCCATTGTGGTGATGATCAAATATCTGCAGAAACGCAATATAGAGCTGCTGAAGTGGACTATCCTCGCTGCATGCTTGATCCTCACAGTATCTGTTTACCTTAAACTGTGTTCTCCGAAGGTTTTCCGGGAAACGCTTTCTTCGGCATCGGAGTCGTTCGTGAGCCTGATCAATATCAGCCACAAGGGGACGGAGTTCATGTTTGAGGGTCTTGCGGATTTCAAGGGGGCCTGGGGGTATATTTTCGCAGTGCAGGTGTTGCCCAACATCATCTTTTTCGCAGCATTATCCTCTGTGCTCTACTATCTCGGCGTTCTCCAAAAGATCGTGTTCGTATTTGCATACATGCTGAACAAACTGAAAGTTTCCGGTGCGGAAAGTCTTTCCACTGCCGCGAATATCTTTTTGGGTCAAACGGAAGCGCCGCTGATGATCCGGCCTTACCTTGAAAAGATGACCCGCTCGGAGATACTTTGTATCATGGTGGGCGGTATGGCGAATACGGCCGGCAGCGTACTGGCAGCTTATGTAAGCATGCTCGGCGGTTCGGACATCGACCAGCAGCATTATTTTGCCCTGCACATGCTCAGCCAGAGTATCATGAGCGCTCCTGCGGCCATCGTCTGCTCCAAAATACTTTTCCCTGAAACACAGGAACACCTGATCTCCAAAGATCTGAAAATACCCAAGGAAAAGCTGGGCGACAATTTCCTGGACGCCCTTTCCCTCGGCACCACAGACGGTCTGAAACTGGCCGTGAACGTAGGCGCCATGCTTATCGTATTCACCGCACTCATGTATGTGGCCGATGCCATGCTGGGCTGGGCCGGTGCGCAAACCGGCCTCAACTCGCAGGTTGCGGCTTTCAGCGGCGGGAGATACAAGGAACTGTCACTCGAAATGCTCCTCGGTTATGTATTCTCTCCTGTTGCCTGGCTCATTGGCGTGGCGCAACAGGATATGCTGGCCATCGGGCAGCTGCTGGGCGAGAAAACGGTACTGAACGAGTTCCTCGCCTACAAAACCCTGGGCGAAATGAAGAATGCCCACGTGATACAGGATCCGAAGTCGCTGCTCATCGCTACGTATGCGCTCTGCGGCTTTGCCAATTTCGCGTCTATCGGCATACAGATTGGCGGCATCAGTCAGCTGGCGCCCAATCAGCGGAAAAATCTGACGGAACTTGGCGTAAAAGCACTGATCGGCGGAACCATCGCCTGCTTAATGTGTGGTTGTATTGCAGGCGCTTTGAGTTAGTGTCAAATTAGAAGGATGGATCGAAAAAAGATGCAGATATCATCGGTACTGCGTACATTTATTGTTAAATTTTAACGATCACAAGTTGCGTAATTTTACCCTTGCCTTCCTCTTACTCTTCTTTTGTTCCGGAGTAACCGCACAACGTAAGTGCGGGTCGGACATTGCTTTGACAGAACAATTGAAAGCGCAGCCCAGGCTGGTGAAGAAGATGCAGGATATGGAAACCGTCTTCCGAAAGAAACGCCCTCCCCTGCAGATCTTCCGCGTCAACCCAAGGGTTTATATTCCCATTGTGGTACACATCGTGCTGCCTAACCCGGATGTAGTGACGGATCAGCAGATACTGAACCAGATCGCAAGTCTTAATCTCGATTATCGCGCAGCGAATACAGATATCAGTAAGGTGCCCTCTGTATGGCAACCACTGATCGGTAATTCAGAGATCCAATTCTGCCTTGCCCAGCGCACACCTGATGGCGACCCTACCTCCGGGATCACACGCACCGTCACCACGCAGGCTTCTTTTTCCATCAGCGGCGCCGCACCGGAAGTAAAGCACAGCAGCACCGGCGGTATTGAATCCTGGGACAATACCCGTTATCTCAATGTATGGATCTGCAACCTGCAGGATAACTACCTCGGCGTAGCCACACCTCCCGGTAATATCTTTCCTGCCGACGAAGATGGCGTGGTGGTTCATTACCGCGCATTCGGCAACATCGGCAGCGCACAGGCCCCCTTCAATCTCGGTCGCACCCTCACGCATGAAATAGGCCACTACTTTGCACTAAAACATGTCTGGGGCGACAATAACGGCACCTGCACCTCGGACGACGGCGTAGACGATACCCCGCAGCAAAGCAACCATACTTACGGCTGTCCTTCCTTCCCGCAGATGGACCTCTGCAGCCCGAATTTTCCGGGCATCATGTTCATGAATTACATGGATTATGTGAATGATGCCTGCATGTATCTTTTCACCAACGGCCAGGTGGACCGTATGCGGAACGCGCTGGACGCCAACCGCCTGTCTCTGCTCTCTTCCAACGGCTGCACTCCCGTTATCCTTCGCAACCGGGATGCCAGCATTACAGAAGTGCAGCAGCCACAAGGCTATCTCTGCGACCCCTCGCAGGCACCAGTGGTAACGCTCAAGAACCGCGGATTAGATCCGCTCACCAGCGTAATCATCCGTTACAGCATCAATAACGGGGCGCCGGTGGATTTCAACTGGACCGGCAACCTGGCCTCCCTTCAGCAAACAACAGTGACTCTTCCTGTACTGCAGGCCGGAGAAGGATCCTTCAATATGAAAGTCTATACCCAACTGCCCAACGGCGCCGCAGACCAGCAGCCGGAGAACGATACTTCTTTTGCATCCTTCAATTACCGCAGGGATGTTGTGCTACCGTTCCTCGAAACATTTGAAGGCACTGCTTTCCCGCCTGCCGGGTTCAGTATCAATAACCCTGACCGCAGCTTCACATGGGAACGCGCGTCTGTCGGGAGCCGCGGCAGCAGTAGTTCCGCCGTGATGCGCAACCTCGGCTACGCTACCAACAACCAGATAGACGATCTGCTGGGTCCGGTTACAGATGCCACCAGATCAGATTCCGTGTTCCTGTTCTTTGATGTAGCGGCAGCAGTGAGCACACCGCTCACCACGCCCAACAATCCCTGGGATACGCTGGAAGTATTGCTCACAACGGATTGCGGAAAAACGTTCATCAAAACCGGCTACAAGCGGTGGGGAGCATCTCTGGTGACCCGCCAGGCACCGGTGGCCGGGGAGTTTGTGCCCGGCCGGAATGAATGGCGCACAGATTCCATTGATCTCACTCCTTTTATTTATCATAACAAATTCAGGGTGGTATTCAGAAATACATCGAACTACGAGAATAACATCTATATCGATCAGATCAACATCGTTCAAAAAGATATTAATAAAACCCTCAGGGAAACAGGTATCCTCATCTGGCCCAATGCATTCAGCCGGCAGTTCTACATCGAATTCGCCACCTGGCCGGATGATCTGCAGGCCCTCGTGATATACGATGCTGCAGGCCGGCGTGTGTACCAGCAACAGCCGCCCAACCGCTCAGGAAACCGGCTGACAATTGATTTGGTAAATGAGGCAAATGGTGTTTACTTTGTAAAATTGTTTTACAGGCAACACGTGAGGACTTATAAAATAGTGAAAGTAAAATGACGACCATCGCAAAGCAGCCGGGATTGCAGACCATACTTGCAGCACCTTCTCTGGATAAGGCATTGAGCCGCATCGCTGACAAAGTACTGCAACAGGAAAGGCTTACGCAGGAAGACGGCGTAACGCTGTTTGAAAAAGGAGACATCGGCTTACTCGGGGCATTGGCCAACCACGTCCGCGAAAGGATGCACGGCAATAAAACCTACTTCAACCGCAATTTTCATATCGAGCCTACCAACGTTTGCGTCTTTACCTGCAAATTCTGCTCTTACTCCCGCTTATATAAAAACCGTGAAGAAGGTTGGGAACTCAGCATTGACCAGATGCTGGATATTGTAAAAGGATACGATGCGCAGCCTGTTACCGAAGTGCACATCGTAGGCGGCGTTCATCCCAAGATGAACCTGGATTTCTTCACAGAGCTGATCCGCAAGATCAAAGCACATCGCCCCGACCTGCACGTCAAAGGTTTTACACCTGTGGAACTGGATTACATGTTCCGTAAAGCCAAAGTGAGCGTAGCGGAAGGCATGCGCATGATGCACGAGGCCGGATTACAGTCGCTCCCCGGCGGCGGCGCGGAGATCTTCCACCCGGAGGTCCGCACGCAGATCTGCCATGACAAAGTAGATACAGACGGATGGCTGGAGATACACCGCACTGCACACAGCATGGGCATGGTCACGAACGCCACTATGCTGTACGGCCACATCGAAAAATACTGGCACCGCATCGATCATATGGAACGCCTGCGCGCATTGCAGGATGAAACGCACGGTTTCAACACCTTCATTCCGCTGAAATTCCGGAATAAAGACAATGAAATGGCGCACATCCCGGAATCCACGATCGTGGAAGACCTGAAAGTATATGCCGTAGCCCGTCTTTATATGGATAACTTCCCGCACCTGAAGGCTTACTGGCCCATGCTGGGGAGGAATACCGCGCAGCTCACCCTCAGCTTCGGTGTGAATGACCTGGACGGAACGATAGATGATACCACAAAGATCTACTCCATGGCAGGTTCTGAAGAGCAACATCCTTCCATGAATACGGCGCAGCTGGCCATGCTTATCAGGCAGGCCGGAAGAACGCCGGTGGAAAGGGATACTGTGTATAACGAAGTGAAAGATTATTCCGATGTTGTGTTTTCGGAAGAGGAGTTAATGCATTAAGTTCATTTCTCCGTTCGTTTCCCATCCGCATCATACACTACTACCCTGTCGTTTTCCAGGAAATTGTAAGTGGCGCTGTTCGCATTTGCAGGAACAGTACTGCCGCGGAAATGCCCTTTAAACTCCTTCACCACCAGGTTCCGTTTATCGATCAGCAGGGTCTTATACCCGGAACTGGTGTAGTTTTGCACCAATGCATACCGTTCCTGAAAGCGGGAAATGTTATCGTATAGCAATGGCACCGTCAATTCCCCTTTAAGGTTGATGGCGCCGGATTTTTTACCCTTTTTCACAATAGCCATGCCGTTGGAAAAGGGCTCCACCTCATCATACTGCGAAGCGTCGATCACTTTCTTCCCGGTGCTGTCAATGAAGCCGTATTTTTCATTTTTAGTGATCGTGAGGATGGGTTGGCCAGCTATGAAGCCACCAATGGTATACTGCCCGTCCGGATTGATCTTGCGGCCGTTGCGGTCAAACACTTCATTCCGCGTGATGAGGCGCAGGAATTTACCAGCGATCTCTTCCTCGCCGGAATTGGTGTAGAAATAATTGCCATCGGTTTCTACATCGTCATATTGTGCTGGTACGATGGATTTGCCGTAGATCGTAAATCCTCCGTACTTCCCTTCCGTTGCGTAAGTACGCTGCCCGATCCTGCAGGTGAGCAGATCATTCACGAACTTCACATTCACATAATTCATCGGCAGCACCAGCTGTTCTGTTTTCAGGTTATAGATGCCGTAAGGGCCGTTGGTTTCCCTTTCCACGAGGATAAGTTCTTCGTTGATCTGTTCGTTGAGTTCGAAGGGCAAGGGTTTCAGGGTGTTGGTCTGCTTGTCCAATGCATAATCCTTCACGGGGATGAGCCCCTCTTTTGGCATTGCACCGCCTGCAACGCCTCGGAAGAAACCGAACGGACCATATTCCAGCATATCAAAAGAAGGCTCCATGATCCATTTGCCACTGTTATCCAGCAATCCAAAGCGCTTAGTACTGCTGTTACGTGCTATCGCCGGTCCTGCCGCAGGACCTTTGGAGAGAGTCAGCATGCGGGTTTCCGGCTTCGCCTCTTCTTTCAGGTAAATGTTGATCGTTGCAACATTCCCGCGGAAATGATAGTTGCCGTACGTTATATTTCCCTGATCCGCGGGGACAGGATAGGGCTGCATTTCTTTTTCCAGGTACTTCTTCAGCTCCGCTGTATTTTTATAACTGCCGAAATTATCCAATGCTTTGCTGCAAACATTCCTGTAAACATCCAACACCTTCATCATCTCCTCCGAAGGAAGGGACTGCGTGTTGTTGCCGGACATGAAGAGTACTTTCCCCTGTGTGTTGAGTCCATTTATCTTCGCCAGATTCTGCTTATTCAATCCGCTCATCAAAAGATCCACCGTACCGCCGTTGATGCTTTTCAACTCCGCAGATCCGCCGGGGAAGCTGACTTTGGGCGTGTTCTGATCCAGTGTCAGCCTGCGGATGACTCCGGGGCGATCATACTTCACCGCCAGTTCAATGCGTTCTATCGGCTTTGCGATGTTCTCCAGTGTGATGGACGACCCGGAAAAAACTTCATTGAAATCCTTTGTGGTGCCATCGCGGAAGAATATCTTCTTTAGCTGATATTGCCCTTCATATTCATAAGCATTCCTCACCCGGTGCCTGGTATCCCAATCCTCTTTCACTTCAATCACGGAATGCGGAACATCGATCTTTTGCCGGAAAGTGACTGTGCGGAAAAGACTGTCAAAATCCTGTTGAATGGCAGCAAGGTCCTTCTCCATGAAAGGTGTTTCAAACTCTTCTTTCACAGCGGGATTGCCGGGCATAACTACCAGCCGGATGCCGGCAAGTCGGTGTAATTGCCCGATGGCTTCCACTTGTTCCTTCAAATAATTCTTCGCTTCCTGCAAGCTGAGTTTCCCCAGATCTTCATCAATAACAGATGACTGGGCGTAGGCCCCGAAGGCGGTGCATAACAAAACACCGGACAATAAAAAGATTCGATAGATCGACATGGTTTCGCGTATGTACGGTTAACGGGGCAATAATACATCATTTTGCCAAAAGAATAATTTTGCTATCTTCATCGCGCTAAACGCTATTTATGAATTTCAAGATCATACTGGCCGTATGGAGCTGCCTGTACATTGCTTCCTGTCAAAGTAAACCGGCGCAACAGAAAAATACCGACAGCAATGCCGTGGCTACTACACCGGTAGTGAATGACGGACCAGTGTTCAAAAAAGAAGGTGTATTGTCTTTCATCAGCAAAGAAAAGAAGGATACTATCCGCACCATCGATATTGAAATTGCCGAAACAGATGAAGAAAGAGCGAGGGGATTAATGGATCGTAAGTCCATGCTGGATTCCCAGGGTATGCTCTTCATCTTTTCCGCACCGGAAGAGCAATCTTTCTGGATGAAGAATACCTACATCTCGCTCGATATTATTTATATTGATGAACATCAGGAGATCGTATCCATTCAGAAATACGCTACGCCATTATCTGAAGAAAGTTTGCCATCTTTCAAAAAAGCACAATATGTAGTGGAGGTGAATGCAGGCTTTGCCGATAAAAACAAGATCAAATATGGCGATAAGATCTCATTTACAAGACCTTAACAGATTATTTTCATCCGCTATCATCTTTATTTCGTAATTTTCCCTCACTATTTCCATTTCATCCCATTCATCCAACCCTCCGCCGAAGACCTTTATTAAAATTTCGGGAACTTAGACCTAACTGTACATGTTGTCAACTGCAGCAGTATGCCAGCAACCTGTCAGCGCACCGTTTATTGCCTCCAAACGTCCGCTTTTTGCAAAGCTGGGTGAGAAAGAATGGCTGGTGCTGTTGTTATGGTTCGGCTTATCAATTTTCGGCGCCGGTAAAGAAATATGGGCTGACAAGATCAACAACTATCTTGTTTTCAAACATGTGTACCTGCATGTGATTGCGCAACAGCCGCTTTACATTCCTTATCCGGAAAGTTATTCAGACGTCAATCTCTATGGACCGCTTTTCAGTTTCGTTATAGCGCCGTTTGCCTGGCTGCCCGACCAGCTGGGGGCTTTATGCTGGGCGATCTTCAACACTACCCTGCTCTTCATAGCCATCCGGCAGCTGCCGCTTTCGCGGCTGCAGCAGAACATTGTGCTGATATTCGCCAGCAGCGAACTACCCGGGGCCAGCAGTTATCTACAGTTCAACCAGACCATTGCAGCCTGCATCATCCTCAGCTTTGCGTTGATATTAAAAGGAAAGAATTTCTGGGCGGCTTTCTTCATTGTGCTGGGCACGCTTACTAAGCTTTATGGCATAGTGGGACTTGCTTTTTTCTTTTTCAGCGATGACAAACGGAAACTTGTCTGGAGTCTGCTGTTATGGGGGATCGTGCTGTTCCTGCTGCCCATGTTGCTGTCTTCCCCCTCCTACATCCTGCAGACTTACCAGGAGTGGATGGCCGCGCTGGTGGAGAAAAATGCGCGGAACGTGCAGTTTGAGGAGGGCGTGCTGTTACAGGATATTTCCGCGATGGGTTTCATCCGGCGGACCTTTCAGTTACCCGATCTGAAAAACATATGGGTACTGGCTCCGGCGCTTGCCCTGTTCCTGCTGCAATATGTGATGCTGCCCTTGGAGAACCGGCAGTATCGCTTCTATCTGCTGTGTACTACACTTATGTTTCCCGTGCTCTTTAGCACGAGTTCCGAGGCGCCTACCTATATCATTGCATTTCCGGCTGTCTGTATCTGGTATGTGATGCAGGAACCTTCCCGGCGAACGGATATATTCTTTTTGCTGGCGCTGCTCTTCTGCAGCTTCTCACATTCCGATCTGCTGACGCCGTGGATGCGGAATAACGTGGCGCAGCCTTATGCCATCAAGGCGCTGCCCTGCCTGCTGGTCTGGCTGACGATCATCTACCAGGTACTCAGCAGGCAGTTCCAGCGCATTATTTTAGTTCCTCCATTGTAAAGGACTTCTGGCGGCCTTTATTTTTCTGACGGATATTCTGAATATCTTTCTCTATCACTTTGTCTCCTTTATTGCTCCATGCATTGCGGATGAAGCTCAGCAGCTGCGCGATATCCGCATCCGAGAATTCATCGTTGCTGGCAATACCAGGCATATCCCCGGCTATCTCGGGGGCCTTGTAGAGTTTACCGTTCACCTGAACGGGACCTGTGAGACCGTACAACACAATGTTGATCAGCCGGTCCTTTCTGCCGGTCACGATCTCTGAATGGTTCAGTGGCGGGGCCAGGGAGTTGATGCCCTCGCCATCCACCCCGTGACAGGTTTGGCAGATGGTTTTGAACATCAGGTTACCACGTGGGAACTCTTTCACCAAAGCTTCATCCAGTTTCGCTTTGCGGCGATTGGCAATATCCTTTAGTACTTTTTTGAGATGCATGCTGATCACCAGCGTGGAATCAGGATTCCAGGCAGTAATCTCGTTCATCAGTTCCGCTTCTTTGTCTTTCACGTTGCTGATCACTGCATCCGCCACGTACTTATTATTCGGATAACTCCTGTAAGCCAGTTGCAGCAGGCGTTTGGCCGTTGCGGCGTCCACTCGTTGCAGGGCAGGAAATACGGATGTCGCCAGCGGAGCCAGTTGCTGGTCTTTCAGCTGTTTTTCCAGCAGGGCGCCCACAGCGGCTTTGTTACCATTATTTAACACGGAGGGAATAGCTGCTACTGCAGCTGCACGAACATAAGGGTCTGCCTGCTCCAGCAGCGGCTCCAGATCTGTGAGGGTGAGTGCTTGCAGCCCTTCCAGCGTCCACATGGCGTGGAGCAGTCCGAGTGATTTGGCAGTTTCGTGCAGGCGTTGCCGTAATAAAGGCACGGCCTGTTGAAAGTGACCGTCCACCAGCATCTGCTGTGCCTTGTCACGGATCTCGCCATTAGCATGATCCAGGGAAGCCACCAGCTGTGCCGGATCAGTGGAAAGCTTTACCACCGCGGGGTTAGCACCTTTGGGCAATATACGATAGATACGGCCGCAATTGAGCGGCTGTGTCAGATCACGGCGACCGATCTCGCTTTTGAGATAAGGTGTGAGATAGGTTTTATGCTGGATGATACCCCGGTACATGTCCAGCACATACATCGTTCCATCCGGACCAAGGTGCAGGTTCACAGGGCGGAAGCGTTCGTCCGTGCTGGCGAGGAATTCCTTGTGCTGGTAAGCCTGGCGGCCCTTTACTACAAAGCTGCTGTCTTTCAGGATATCCCTTTTGATGAGATTGGCAGAGGGTTCCGCCACGAAAGCATTTCCTTCATAGGCTTCGCCGTATAGTCCTCCCCGGTAGATGAGGGGACCGCAGGCGGCTGTAAAATTCACCAGCCGGAGGCTGTCGTCCAGCACGCCTTTCATATACCCACGGTTTACGCCCGGCGTGGGGCGGATGGGATATACGCGGTTATCCGGTACAATGTTCTCGTCATATCCGTTCACTTTGCGCTGATTGGGATTCCCGGCGCCCAGGCCCGGACTGAAATAATCTCCCAGCAGGTTCTCCGAGTTATTATTATAGAAAAGCCTTCCGTAGTTATCCTGTGTAATACCCCATTGGCCGCGGAAATGCGTGTCTTCCTTCAGCCAGCGGTTACCCGATTTGCGGTAGCGTTTACCGGATTTGGCGTTATATATCCAGTTGTCTATCGCGCGGAGCAGTCCATTCGGCTGATGTTCCACGTTTCCGCCTTCGGTATAGGCGGAATCCACGAGTGTACGGGCGCCGGCTTTATCTCCGTTCATTTGCACGTACCAGAGGCGAGGGGGTTCTGCCACGAGGAGGCCGTTTTCTACGATGCAGAGCGCGCGGGGTAATACGAGGGAGTCCAGGAATACAGTGCGTTTATCCATCACCCCGTCTCCTGTTGTATCTTCCAGTATCACGATCTTGCCATTCCGCGCACTTTCCCCGGTACCTGCCGTATCCGGCATATAGCCCGTCATTTCCGCTACCCACAGCCTGCCTTTCTCGTCAAAGGTCATTGCCACGGGCACAATCACCAGCGGTTCTGCCGCCACCAGCTGTACGGAAAAACCATCCTCCGTTCTCATATGCTCCAAAGATGCCTGTGGGCTTAATACCGGAGATTCCGCGTATTGTTTCCGCATCGCCAGCGAATCTGCTTTCGGATTTTTTCCAGACTGGTTGCAGGATACCAGCAAGATTCCCGCAAACACACTACCCACCAGTAATTTGCCCTTACTCATAGCATTAAAATGCATGTTTTGAAATCGATTGAAATTGGACCTGTAAAATAATACTGCTTTCGCTAATTTTCAAATGTGGCGGCTAAAATAGCATACGCTCCGGCAGGAACCCGGATTTATTTACGAGCGGAAAATTTACGCCAGCGAAAGACGCTGCGCAGGTGTGAATAGCCGGAAATGAGGTTACCGATAAGGAAGCTTTCTTTGAGGTTGTTGCGAAGGGCGCTGCGCATAATACGCACCACGATATCTTTTTCCACCTCCCCTGTTTCCTTTACGCGCCGGAGCAGCTCTATTGCTACCAGCCCCAACAGCGCCCCAAAGAGGAAAAGGAAATTCCATTCATGCAGTTCTACGAGATGCAGCGTTTTCGTCCACTTGGGCCCACTCCATTCCGCATCGATACTCAAATGCCGGCCCATAAAGTAATCTGCCAGATAACCACCCAGTAAAGGCGCAATGGAAGAAAAGACAGCAGAAATGATATTCTTGGTGGACAGGTAAATAACGGCATCCGATTGCGGGGCCAGTTTCAGGCCGATGTTGGTAAGAGAAAGATTGATGCCGGCATTGGCGATGCCCATGAAAATATGGATGATCGCCAACAGGAGCAGGTTCGCCCAGGATTCGGTGTAAATACCCACATAACACCAGGCCACGAGGCAGGCAATATATAATGGTGCGCCGATGGCGATGATCGTTTTGTTACTATAGCGATCGGCAAACAGTCCCCAGATGCGAATGGTGAGAATGCTGCAGATCTGACTCAGGATGCTAAGCCCGATGATCCAGGAAAGCCCTAACCCCATGCCCTTCATCATAAACACTGTGAAGAACGGCATTGCGATGTTGACGGCAAACACCCAGGCGGAGTTAAATGCCAGCAGTCGCTTGAAATTATGATCCCGCAGCGGGCGCTGCAACATTTTAAAAATATTCTCCTTTGCCATAATGGACCGGGGCTCTGGTGTGGCGGACAGCAGCAGTACGCCGGTGAGGCCGGACACTCCGGCCGCAATGAACATCCATCCATACACGCTCAATTCAAAAGCGGGGTAATGATCCCTCACATAATCCACACCGAGCGCCAGCACCAGGCTCAATATCGCATTGGTGGTCTGCATATAACTGCTGCGCCGTGCAAAATACGCACCCAGCTGTTTCTCGGGAACGAGGTCCTTCATCCACGCATTCCAGCTGGCGCCCGCAATAGCGCCGGACAGGTAGTAAAAGAATAATACGGGAATGATGGCGCTGATGGTTACCGCATGCGGTATGAGCAAAGGCAGCAGACCGATCAGGATCAGCGGAAGGCGTGCCAGTGCGGCACAAGTGACCGTAATGGCCCGGCGGTTGTTGAACCGCCGGATCAGCCAGATGGAGATCAGCTGGAAAATATTGACCAGCGTAGGCAATGCGGCGATCAGGCCGAGCTGGAAGTTACTGGCCCCCAACAACAAGGCCATCGCTACAATGAACGTACCGCCCGTGAGGGTGGTCATGATCTCGGTAGTAAGACCATCGCCTATTACCAGCCTCAGACCTTTT
The DNA here is from genome assembly GCA_017849435.1 of Chitinophaga niabensis. Lineage (GTDB taxonomy): Bacteria > Bacteroidota > Bacteroidia > Chitinophagales > Chitinophagaceae > Chitinophaga > Chitinophaga niabensis_A. The sequence goes on along the minus strand of JAFIGY010000008.1, from coordinate 27,019 downwards.
TTGACGTCCTCCTCCGTCAGTATATTGCGGGGCTGCAGATCCATGTTCCGGTTTTGATGGATTGCGGCAATCATTGTACCAGCTTTCGGTTTTTGGGGGCACAAAAAAAATGCATCGCAATATGGCGACGCACTTTCTTACAATATGTATGATAGTTGTGTTAATTCAGGCTTCTGAAGTCCACCGGCACCAGCTTGCTCACACCCGGCTCCTGCATGGTAACGCCGTAGATCACGTCTACCGCCGCCATGGTCTGTTTATTGTGAGTCACGATGATGAACTGTGAGTTATCGGAGAACTTGCGGATCATATTCGTGAATTTGCCCACGTTGGCATCGTCCAGCGGAGCGTCCACCTCATCGAGGATACAGAACGGTGCGGGTTTGATCAGGTAAATGGCGAACAACAGGGCGGTGGCGGTGAGGGTTTTCTCTCCTCCGGAGAGCTGCGTAATAGCCGCAGGCCGCTTGCCTTTAGGCTTCGCAATGATCTCAATGCCTGTATCCGCAAGGTTGGCGGGGTCATTCAGCACCATATCACACTGGTCTTCTTCCGTGAACAACGCCTTGAACACGCGGATGAAATTCTCCTTTACCTGATTGAAAGTATCAAGGAATTTCTGGTTGGCGGTGGATTCCACTTCCTGTATCGTAGCCAGCAGCGATTCTTTCGCGTTTACGAGGTCATTCTTCTGTTCAAGGATGAACTCGTAACGTTTCTTCATTTCTGTATAGGCCTCAATGGCAGTGGGATTGATCTCGCCCATGTTCTCCAGCCTTTTCTTCAGGCGCTCCGCGGTGGCTTGCAGGTCTTCCAGGGCCTGGCTACCGGTGCGCTCCTCGTCCAGTATCTCATCAAGGTTCACTTTGAACTCTACGCTCAATCGTTCTTTCATGGAGGCGAGCTGCAGTTTGAGCTCGTTCACCTTGTCTTTGATCTGGTTGAGGTTCTGTTCCAGCATATCCCGCGTTTTCTGTTTGGAACGCAGTATGCTTTCCAGCTCCTGGAGATGATTGCGGAAGTTGTAGTATTCCTGGTCTTTTTCGTTCACCGCTTTTTCTTCTTCTTCACGGCGGCGGAACAGTTCAAGGAGGCCGTCTTCCGCCAGTGTGAGGCGGTCCTCAGCCGCGGCGATGTTACCGGTGGTATCTTCGAGTTGTGTTTTATTACTGGTGATCTGTGTGTGCAGGTCGGTCAGCTGTTTGCGTTTGAAGTCCAGTTCCTGTTTCAATCCCTGCACTTTACTATGCTGACGGGTATGCTGGAGGTTCTGGTTATTGAACTGTACGCTGGCCTGGTTGAACTGCTGCTCTGCTTCCTGGGAAGCCCTGTCAGCGGCAACGATACTATCGTGCAGCTGATGTACCCGGTCATTCAACGTGTCCAGTTCATCCCGCACGCTGGAAATACTTTGTTCATTGGCTTCCAGCGACTGTTCCATTTCCGTGAGCCGTTTGTTCCCGGTCTCTATCAGGTGATAGAAGTTCTCGATCCTGTTCTGGAGGCCAAACAGCTGATTATTCAGCTGGTTCACCTTTTCCTTCAGGTTATTGATGTTATGCTCATTCAACTGGCCGTTGTACCCCAGTACCTCGTCGTGCTTGGCCTGTAACTGTGTTTTCAGGCTGCTGCAGACCGTTTCAAGTTCTTTGATCTCAACGTCCAGCTTTTCCAGGTTTTTAGCCCTGCCGAGCTTCTTTCCTTCGAACAACCCTACGGAGCCGCCATTCATGCTGTATTTTCCACGGTGAACGCGACCGCTTTTCTCGGTGATCAGCACATCCTGATCCGGCAGTTCTGTAAAATTCAACGTGGTAAGGTCTTCGGAAATGAACACCTTGCCAAGCAGATAGTTGCCCAGTCCTTTGTATTTTTCATCGATCTCCACTACTTCCAGTGCCGGGATTGTGCCGGGGGGCGTGAAGAGGTGGCCGGCCTGGTGATTGAACTGATCGAGGATGAAGAAATTCGCTTTCCCTTTTTTGTGAAGGTCCAGCAGCTGAATGGCCTGGATGGCCTCTTCCGCGTTGTTCACCACATAATAGTTCAGATAAGGCTCCAGCAGGTTCTCGATACAGGTGCGGTAAGCTTCTTTACAGAAAAAGATATCACTGAGGATGGGCGCTTTATTGTTCCAGTCGCTGTTCTTTTTCAGGAACTTGATACTTTCCGGATACCCTTCCAGACTGTCCACTAAAGATTTCAGCAGATCGTACTCGTTCTTTTTGGCATCCAGTTTCCGGTTCTCATCTACCAGTCTGTCCCGCAACCCTTCGATCTCCCCTTGTGTGGCGAGGATCTTTCCTTTTGTTTCCTCCTGGAAACGGATCATTTCCGCCAGTTCCTCTTTGCTGCTTTCCAGCGTTTCCTGGAGACCGCTTTTCTCTTCCTCGAGCTGTTGTATCTGGGTTTGCCGGTTCGTTCGTTCTTCCTGGAGTTGTTGAATACCCCGTTGGAGGTTCTGAACGGAGGTATCTGCTATCGCCACTTTCTTTTCCGCTTCAAACTGCTGGCGCTGCCACTGTTGCTGGTCTTTCCGCTGATTTTCAAGATGTTGTTTCTTATCGTGGAAATGCACTTTCTTCTCTTCCACCATTTCATGCAGGGTTTCCAGTTCGTCCTGCATGGAATCAAAAACTTCCTGCTCTTCCGTCACCTGTTTTTCTGTGAAGGCGATGGAATCACTGAGCCCCTTCAGCTGGCTTTCTGCGTTGTTGAGGAAGTCCGTCAGGCTCTTCTCGCGTTCGCGAAGGTAGGTCAGCTGTTGTGTGGCGAGGTTCTTATCATTTTCCTTGGTGCGGATCGTAGATACCAGTTCATTGAAAGAGCGTTGTAATACCTGCAATTCTCTTTCCTTGGCCACGAAATGCAGCTTGTCCTGCTCCACCGCCGCCTCATCTGTAGATATTTCCGCTTCCAGGGCCATTTTCCGGTCCGTTTCCTGCTGCTGCTGCTCCGTAAGGTCTTTAAAAGTGATGTTAAAGCCTTCCAGCGCTGCTTTGGCAAGTTCTATGCTGACCTCTTTATATTCCTTTTTAATCTCGTAGTAACGTTCCGCTTTCTTGGCCTGGCTTTCGAGGGTTTTGAGGTTGTTATTGATCTCGAACAGCAGGTCCTCGATCCTGTTCAGATCGCCTTCCGTAGCGTCCAGCTTGGTTTTGGCTTCCTTCTTTCGCGTTTTATAGATCGAAATGCCGGCTGCCTGTTCCAGCATACGGCGGCGACTGTTCTCCTTATCCTTGATAATATCGTCCACCATCCCCAGCTCTATGATCGCATAGGAATCTGTGCTCACACCGGTATCGAGGAAAAGGTTGTGGATGTCTTTCAGACGGCAGGCCACGTCGTTAAGGCGGTATTCGCTATCGCCGTTCTTGTAGAACTTACGTGTAATGGTTACCGTAGTGAATTCCGTGGGGAGTACATTCTTGGTGTTTTCAAAAGTAAGACTTACTTCGGCCATACCGCTGGCAGAGCGGGTACGGGAACCGTTGAAGACCAGGCCGGCCTGGTTCTCGGAACGCAGGTTACTGATCTTGTGTTCCCCAATCACCCAGCGGATGGAGTCGATGATATTACTCTTGCCGCAGCCATTCGGGCCGATAACGCCGGTCACACCTTCATCGAAGTGCAGCACGGTTTTATCCGCAAAACTTTTAAAGCCTTTGATCTCTAGTGTTTTTAAACGCACAATATTCCTTTTTTTCGGGCCGCCAAAGATAATTGAATTCTGTTGATAAGATATGGCAACATATGAATCACTGGTAAATTAACAGAGAACACATAATATTTAGTATTTACTTATACACAATTGGGGATAAATTATACATCAGAATATAAAACAACTATTATTAATTTATTGATAATGAGATAATTAAACACTTATTTTTGGCAATCATCATGATATGTTTATCAAGATATAATTCCTCCTTCATATGTTGTAATTTTGCACGCAATGCAAGATCGTTGGTTCAAAGAAGCGAAAGCCTTTATATTCAGTTACCATTTCAGCAACGGACTTCGTACTACCCTGAGCGTTGTTGTCCCCTCCCTTATTTTTGCCGCCATCGGCCATTTAGGCACCGGTATCGCCATATCGATGGGGGCTTTGTGTACCGCGCTTGCAGATGTTCCTGGCACCATCATCCATAAACGTAATGGACTGATCATCAGCACAGTATTAATCTTTCTAACCGCCCTCATCACCGGCCTGTTGCTGCCTTACAAGCCCCTGTTGACCATCTGGGTAGGACTTTGCAGCTTCTTTTACAGCATGTTGCTGATCTATGGCAACCGGGGCGGGAATATCGGGATAGGCGGGATGCTGGTGATGGTGAGTATCATGGCGGAACAATATTCCTGGCAGATGGCCATCCAGGTTTCCATTTTAACATTGAGCGGTAGTGTATGGTACGCGTTACTTGCACTTTTACTTTGGCAAATCCGTCCTTATCTCACAGTACAACAGACACTGGGCGATTGCATACAGCAAACGGCTAAATATCTTCGGTTGCGGGCCGATTTTTATGATCCGGGAAAGGACATTACGGATACTTACCGGGATGTACTGGCCCAACAGGTGATTGTGAACGACAAGCAGGAGGCTGTGCGGGAGCTGTTGTTGAAAATGCGTTCCGCCCAGCAGGGCACTACCAGTATCAGTAAAAGCATGGTACTCATTTTCCTGGACCTGGTGGATATGTATGAACAGATCATGGCTTCCCAGATCGATTATACCACCCTGCAAAAAAGGTTTGCCGGCACAAAGGTGATCGCCACCCTGCATCACGCCATCCTGCAGTTTGCGGAAGAACTGAACAGCATCGGCATCGCCGTTTCCGCGAGCCAGCGATCCCTTCCAAAAGCCAACCTAAAACTGGAACTGGAAAAATCCCGGCGGGAATTCAAAGCTTACCAGACTTCCCTTTCTACCTTAAAAGAGCGGACGGAGCTCATTCCTTTCGAATCCATCTTTGACAACCTGCAACATATCACGCAAAGGATTTACAACATGCACCGGCTGACCCGGCTGGAGCGTGTGAAAGAAGCGGCCTTCGATCATCAGCTCGAGTTATCGAAATTCACTACCCGGCAGCAGTATGATCTCACCACCTTTCGCAATAACCTTACCTTCAGCTCGCACATCTTCCGGCATGCGGTGCGTACCGGCGTGGCGATGATGACAGGCTTCATACTGGGAGAAATACTGAACCTCAGCAGAACCTACTGGATACTCCTCACCATTGTGGTGATCATGAAACCGGGGTTTAGTCTTACCAAAACCCGGAGCTACCAGCGTATACTCGGCACATTTATCGGGGCGTTCTTTGCCGCAGGCATCCTGTACCTGACCAAAGATTCACGGATCATCTTTAGCATTATGCTGCTCTGTATCCTTGGTGCGTACAGTTTCACAACCTATCACTACGTTACCAGCGTGGTGTTCATGACGCCGTTCATCATCTTCCTTCTTCACTTCCTCCACCCTTCCGATTTCGACAATGTAATGCTCCGGGTAATGGATACGGTTATCGGAGGAGGCATCGCCTTTATTTTCAATTACCTCTTCTGGCCCAGCTGGGAATACAAGTTCCTGCCGGATTATATGACCAGGACCATCATAGCCAACAAGCAATACCTGCAGCAGGTGATGAACCTGTACACAGACCGTCCTTTCAATCTCATCGCTTATAAACTGGCCCGCAAGGACGTGCATGTGAACACAGCCAACCTTACCGCGGCTTTCCAGCGGATGTTGTCTGAACCCAAAAGCAAGCGGAAACATGGGTCGGAGTTATACCATTTTGTAGTGCTGAGCCATTCCCTTTCCTCCCACATCGCACAATTATCCGCTTACGCACTGCAGCACCAGCTGAAATACAAGCGGTCGGAGTACAGGGACATCCTCCTTTTCCTGCTCACGATTATGGATCAGATACAACAGTATGTAGTCACAGGCGCCATAATGCCCGATCCACCGACGCCCGCCGCTTTTCAGTCCATCGAAGACCGGCTGGAGCAGTTACTGCATACCCGGCAGCAGCAGATCAATGAAGGTCAGGGGCATACTGCCGAGCGGGAGGAAATGCTGGAGATCAAACATGTTCGGGATCAGTTCCAGGCGCTGTTCACTGTTTTAAAAGATATGAAGAAAGCTGCGGTACATGGAGCGGTGATTGCGGAAGGATGAAAATAATAAGGTCTCACGGAAACACCGTGAGACCTGTTAAGTATCATCAAGGGTTATACAACACTTCTTACCTTCTCCAAAATTTGTTTTAAAATTTCCATTTCCCTCATAAAAAAAATTTAAAATTCAATGAAATTAAATCTTTTTATGCGCCTGCAGAAATGGTTCTTATACTATCATCTCATCGTTCTTCTATGATCACGCAAAACTGATCTGTAACGGGATTCAGCGCCTGCAGAATATATTCAAAGAAGGCCGGTCCGTATTCCGCATAATATGGAAGGAAATTCTCTTTTCGTTCCTGCAATGAATTCCCGGGGAACAAACGCTGCTTCAACTGACGGATCTGTTCCGTTTGCCAGGTGAACTTTTTCTTCTCTGCTTTCAGGAATTTATGTTCGAGCCTGCCGATAGATTTCAAAGCGCGACTGCGTTCTGCATTCACGGTTGCCACCAGGGTGATGTCGATCGTTTTGGCTTTTTCCTCCAGCTCGTTATACAGTTTTTCCACTGCAGCATACTCATCCCGCAACACGAGCGCGGTATTGGTATGTTCATGCACGAAGCGGTTCACCAGCAGCTCCGTGTCCTCAAACAGCTGTGTCGTGCTGATACCAAGCTTATGCTGGCGCGCGTACTCTCCCTGTTTGATCCACAGGAAAGAATTACGCAATAGCACCACCGGGTAGGGTACTTTATGATGATGGAAGAGTTCTCTGAGTTCCAGCCAGTAAGCCACTTCCCCGCCACCTCCGATGAATGCGATATTGGGCAGGATGGTTTCCTGCAGGATACCCCGTAGGATCACGTTCGGAGAAAACCGTTCCGGATGGGCATGCAGTTCATTCTTCAGTTCCTCCCCGGTGAACGTCAACGATGTGTGAAGAATTTTCCACAATTCCCCATCTTTCACGATCCGCTCCCGGATATCATCTTTGAGGTAAAAAAGATTTATTTCCCGCGGATTGGCCTGTACTTTATAATGCTCTGCCAGTTTCCCGATCGTTTTGCTGACAATGGCCTGGGAGCTTTGCTCCCAAAGCTCTTCTTCCATCACGGGGATCAGTTGCCGCTTGAAGACGGGATTATCAGGGATGAGCACTACGAGACCATAACAGCCGAACAACTCATTCACGAGGTGCAGCGTGGCTTCCTGGATGTTACTATGCTCCAGGTAAGCCTTTCGCAGGATGTCCAGCAACCCGGCTCCATGTGGTCCGTATCCGATACTATCGGCAATGTGGCCGATCATTTCTTCCAGTCCTTTCGTATGCATCCGGCCCACGGCCCCCTTCTGATCGGTATCCCAGGTAAGCGTGCGACCATCGAGGCGGATGGAACCCAGCTCATCCAGATCCGCATCCTCGCTGCCCATATAGTATACCGGCACAAAATGCTTGTCAGGGAATTGCTGTTGAAGCTCCTGCGCAAGCTTCACGGTCTGCAAAATCTTGTATACGAAGTAGAGATATCCTGTAAAAATATTAGGCTGATGCGCAGTACAAACGGTGAAGGTATTGGCAGCCTGCAATAAACCGATATTGGCCCTTACTTCTTCCCCGATGTTCACTTTGCTGTATTGATGATACAGGGCCTCTGTCAGCAGATCCCGGCGAAGCGGCTGTGCGGCCTTGGCCAGTATGGCTTTCCGGAAGTCCGGCGACACGGGATTGTACTCATAAAATGAACGCAGCGGCTGGCGACCGGATAAAAAATCGGATATGATCGGGCTGCAGTAACCTGTTTCTGTGAATGGCAGGTAATGATGACTAACTACCGGCTGTATATGATTGATCACGTATTCAAAATTTCAATGCACGAAGATATAGCAATTACCTATTCCGGCCTTGAAATTACACCATCCGGCATCCCCAAACATTACCATTTATCACAATTTGTCCCGTCTTGGCGGGGATTTTGCACCGCAACTTTACCCCGTGAATGTTACACAGTTAAAAAGTTTACCTTATGAAGATTGCGTACATATCCTCCTATTTCCCCCGGGAATGTGGCATTGCGACTTTCACAGAACACCTTATCCATGCTGTTTCCGGCAATAATCTTTCCGAAGTTTCCGTAATAGCGTTGAACGATGAAGGGCAGACTTATGATTATCCGCCTGAGGTCAGTTTTACGATCCGGCAGCAGAACATGCAGGATTACCTGCATGCCGCGGATCATGTCAATGAAAGCGGCGCGGACATCTGCATCCTGCAGCATGAATTCGGCATTTTCGGCGGCGAAAGCGGGATCTATATCCTTCCTTTTCTGAACAGGCTGAAGATACCTTACATCGTTACGTTCCATACTATTCTTCGCGAACCCTCCTTCCTGCAGCGTCTTATCGTAAAGGAAATCGCCCGGCACGCGGCTAAAATAGTGGTGATGAGCAGAATGGCGATGGATTTCCTGGAAGATTGTTATGATGTTCCACCGGATACTGTGATGCTCATTCCGCATGGGGTACCGGATTTCGACACTTTGTCCATCCGTACGGATACGCTGCCGCAGGCGCTGCGCGGTCGCAGGGTACTTTTCACTTTCGGCCTGCTCAGCCGCAACAAGGGCATCGAAACCGTCATCAATGCTTTACCTGATGTGATTGGCAGGCACCCCGACGTGCTCTACGTCATCGCCGGAAGAACCCACCCCGCCGTGCTGCGGCATTCCGGGGAAGAATACCGCAGCAGTCTGTATGAGCTGATACGGGAGCTGAAACTGGAAGGCCATGTGCTTTTCCTGAACGAGTTCCTTTCCGAGAACGACCTGTTTGCTTATCTGCTCCGCAGCGACATCTACATCACCCCTTACCTTAGTGAAACACAGATCACCAGTGGCACGCTTACCTACGCCGTGGGTGCAGGGGCCGCCGTGCTGAGCACGCCCTACTGGCATGCCAGGGAATTACTGGATGAAGGCAGAGGCCGGCTATTTGGATTCTCCCGTCATGATGAGCTGAGCGGCATCATTACCGAACTGCTGGACGCCCCCTCCACCCTTGAAGCCCTCCGCGAAAAGGCCAGCGACTATGGCCGCGAACTGCAATGGAGTAAAATAGGCACACGTTACCGCCAGCTCGCCCGCAGAGTGATCAGTCTCCCGAAACCGGCGACTGCAAACGGGCGGAGCTTTCCGAATATCGCACAGCTACCGCCGCTGCATTTCACCCACCTCCGGAGAATGACAGACGATACCGGTATCGTGCAGCACGCAAAGTTCGGCATCCCCAACCTGAAGGAAGGGTACTGCCTCGACGATAATTCCCGCGCACTTATGATGACGCTCATGGCACAGCAGCATCGCAAAAGCAGGGATATACCAGACCTGCTGCCCGTCTATCTAAGCTTCATCCATTACATGCAACGGCCCGATGGCAACTTCCATAATTTCCTCAGCTTCTCCCGGCAGTACCTGGACGAGGTCGGGTCTGAAGACTCCTTCGGCAGAACGGTATGGGCCCTGGGCTACCTCATCCGTAACGCCCCTAACAATTCCTACCGCGAGTTTGCCAGCGAGCTTTTCCATCGTTCCGTCATGCACTTTGAAACACTGGAATATCTGCGCGGAAGAGCCAATGCTATCATCGGCGTATGCCATTACCTGCAATTCCATCCTTCCGACGAACGATTGTTCTCCGCGCTGGATGCGCTGGTACAACCGATCGTGAAAGCCTGGGAAACAAACAGAACAGACCACTGGCGGTGGTTTGAGAAAACGATGTCCTATGACAACGGTATCCTGCCGCTGGCGTTGCTTCACGCGGCCGCCACTACCGGCAGCGCCTCCCTCCGCGCGATCGGACTGGAGAGCCTCGGGTTCCTGGAAGAGGTGACGTTGGGGCAAGGGTTCTTCACACCTGTTGGCAATGATGGCTGGTACCGGCAAGGCGGCGAATGCCCTTTGTTCGATCAGCAGGCGATCGAAACCATGGCCATGGTACTGCTTTACCAGCAGGCGCATGCGATGACTGGCAACAAGAACTATTTACAGAAGATGTACACCTGTTACAAATGGTTTCTCGGCGAGAACACTTTGCGTGTTTCGCTGTATGATCATGAAACCCACGGCTGCTGCGATGGTTTATCCCCTTCCGGTCTGAATCGTAACCAGGGTGCGGAGAGTACACTGGCTTACTTTATTTCGCACCTGGCGGTATTGCAGAGCTGTACAACGCTGCCAAAACCGGAAAAGGCGTTCCAGACCGCCATCGTTAAAATCAGTTAGATACATGAAGATCGCGGTATTGGCCCCTGTAGCCTGGCGAACCCCTCCATTGCATTATGGCCCCTGGGAACAGATCGCCGCTAATGTAGCGGAGGGGCTCGTTCAACACGGACTGGACGTAACATTGTTCGCCACCGCCAATTCCGGCACTGCCGGCAAGCTCGAAGCCGTTTGTGCTACCGGGTACGAAGAAGACAGTACCCTCGATGCCAAGGTAATGGAATGCCTGCATATCAGTCACCTGATGGAAAGGGCCGGTGATTTCGACATCATCCATAATCATTTCGATTTCCTTCCGCTTACCTATTCCCGGCTCATTCAAACGCCGATGGTGACTACCATTCACGGCTTTTCTTCCCCGAAGATCATTCCCGTGTATCAGCGGTATAACGACATCAATCACTACGTTTCCATCAGCTATTCCGACAGAAGCCCGCTCCTCACCTACATCGCCACCGTCTACAATGGCATCGACACAAGCGTGTTCCACTATTGTGCGCAACCGGAAGATTACCTGCTTTACTTCGGGCGTATCCACCCTGATAAAGGCACGCACGATGCCATCACCATCGCGCAGCAGGCAAATCTTCGTTTAGTCATTGCCGGTATTGTGCAGGATAAAGCCTATTTCCATGAAAAAGTAGCACCTTATGTGGATGGGAAAAAAATACAGTTCGTCGGCCCCGCGGGCCCTGCCGAACGCGACGCCCTCCTCGGTCATGCAAGAGCGCTCCTGCATCCCGTTCATTTCGAAGAGCCCTTTGGCCTCAGCGTGGCGGAAGCCATGATGTGCGGTACGCCGGTGATCGCCTACCGGCGCGGCGCCATGAGTGAACTGATCAAAGACGGGGAAACGGGGTTCCTTGTTTCCGGGATCGCGGACGCTATTGAACGGGTAGCGCTGCTTTCACGGATCCGGCGGGAAGATTGCCGGAACCATGCCATAGGATTGTTTAGTATGGACCGGATGGTGGAAGATTACATCAAAGTTTACCAGGCCGTGCTGGCCCTCAAAAAACTGCCCGCCGAAGTGGCGGGCAGTAGCGGCATCTAGTATTCAGGGCATCCAATATACTTTTTTAAGCACCTGCTGCGCCGGTCCCTGGCCGCCTGTGGCTTTCTGCCAGTTGGCGTTGTTGTTGATACTCTCATCATCCGGGTAAGGCAGCTTGTTCACTACACTCGGTGTGTAGGTAGGATCTTTGGGTGTAAGCCCGGTGCGGCGCACGATGGCCCAGGCTTCCCAGGGCTGGAACATGGTAGCGAGCCAGGCCTGTGTGGCGATCTTCTTCAGGGCATCTGCATCGTTTGCGCCATTATAGGCCACCGCGGGATTTGTGACAAATGCCGTCATCTGCGCAGGCGTGGGCGGCGTGGGTTTGGCGCTCCATATGGAAGACAACTGCGTGTAGGCGTACCAGAAATCCACGGAAGCTTTCAGACCTGCTTCATACTCCGTTTTAGCCGTTGCAATATCCTTTCCTACACCCATTCCTCGCTGATAGATCTCCGCTTTCAGGAAATGTACATCTGCTTCCGTGATCACAAGAATCGGATAGAACAGCCGGTCATAGGCCATGAAGAAATTCACGCAGGCAAATTTGTTAGCAGGATCGCTGCCGACAGGTTTCCGCGCGGTGAAACCGTTCTCGAATGGCCGTCCGCCTTCAGGCTGGGAGCCATTCTGCGGCTGCGGCACCCATTTATCCGCATTGTTCGTCTGGAAGAAGACATAACAGCGGGGATCGTAGATGCCTGCGCCTGAGGGGTCGTTGGTAGATGACATCTGGTTCCAGACATTGCTGCTCATGCGGATGTTGGAAATAGACAGCTCCCGGTACGAATCCCATTTGCTGTCCAGCGCGCCAAAAGTGGTTCCGGCCGGACTCATATTCCCCGGCCAGAACCCAAAATTGTCTTTCCATAAATTTGCGCTCGACTGATTGTTGGGCAACGGTTTGTTGCCGCCGATTATATCTGTAATAATGGATGAAGCCAATGCATTGTCCTGATTATAAATCCTGACTGCATACCGGAGGCGCAGGGCATTCGCGAACTTCTGCCAGGCTGTGAAATCGTTCTTCAGGAAGCTTTCAGAAGCCCCGATGTTCACCTGGGCCGGATCAGCCGCCAATCCATCTGCTGCTGCTTTCAGATCAGCCAGCACACTCTTGTATACGCTTGCCTGGTCATCGTAAACGGGCCTGAAGTAAGTGCTGCCCTGTTCCGCCTGCGACGCCTGGCTGTACGGGATATCCCCATAATAATCCAGCATGCGCAAGGTTTTCGATGCCAGCAGAATAGTGGCCATATATTTGACATTGTTGAAAGACTGTGGGTTGGATTGTGCATTGATCTTCTTCAGCAATATCTTGTAATTGTGCAGGTCCGGATAATACTGGTTCCAGAAGGTACTTGCATAGTTGAGATAAGGCGCAACGGTATTCTGGTAGGCCTGCTGATTGGTGATAGGATACAGCAGGCTTACGTTCAGGGCATCATCTCCGTATTTTGAAAGAGAAGATATCAGCCCGTTGAAAAGTCCCGGTATGGATGCGGTTTCCTCGCTGGCTTGTTTGTACGGTCGGTTGAGGTCTTCAAACCCTTTCTTGCAGGCAACAGCCCCCGTCAACATTCCGCCGGCAATGATGATATATAGTGTTCTTTTCATTTTCAGTCGTTTTAAGATTAGAGAGCTGCTTTAACAGTGAAACCAAATGAGCGGATCCTCGGCATAGAGGAATATTCAATACCCTGCATATTACCGATACCGTTCACGCCTTCCGGATTGAGTCCTTTCGGGATAGTGGTAAAGATGTAGAACAGATCACGCCCGATGAGTGACAGACTCAGGTTCTGGAAGACTCTCGTTTTCCGCACGATGTTGGAAGGCAGCTGATAGGTAAGTGCCACTTCACGGAGTTTCATCCAGGAGTTCTGGAACACTGAAGCTGATCTCGGCACACCCAGGTGATTCCAGGAGGTGAAGGTGCCCAGGTAATACCAGTGATAGCTCACTACATCTTCATTTGCCTTGCCGTCTGCAAACACCCCGTCGAATTTCACGCCGCTGTTGGCGGTGGTGCCATCAGGGTACGTCATCGGCAGACCGCCGCCATCGCGCTCTTTCAGCGTTTCCTTCAGCAATCCGTTACCCATCGCTGCAGCATAGGTACCGAAGTAAGTATCGCCGCCAAACTTACCATCCGCCATCACGTAAAGTGACAGGTTTTTGTAGCGGAAAGTATTGGCGATACCTCCTGTCAGGAATGGCTGGGAATTGCCGATCGGCACTTCATTCTGCGTCAGCACCCATTGCGTTCCCGCGGCCACTGTTTGACCATTCACCACATAAGACAGTAATTGCTGTGATTGCGGGTTTACCGCTCTCTTCACAACCTTCTTCCCATTCAGATATGTAAAGTCCCGGCCATAGATCGTTCCATAATTCTCGCCTACTTTCACGCGCTGGGAAACCCCGTTGCCGCCAAAGAAAGAACCCAGGGTAATCTCCTTCACCCCTTCATCCAGCGAAAGGATTTTATTCTGCGCATGTGCGCCGTTCAGCGCCACGTTCCAGCTGAAATCCCTTGTACGTACCGGCGTGGCACTGATCACGAACTCAATGCCTTTGTTACCCAGCGATCCCTTGTTTAGCTGGATGCTGTTAAAGCCGGAAGAAATAGGCAATGCATTCGTGAGGATCTGGTTGAAGGTTTTCATGGTGTAAGCCGTCAATTCCACATTCACCCTGTTCTCCAGCAATCCAAGCGTAAGACCTATTTCATATTGCCGGCTGCGCTGCGGCTCGATGCCGGGGAATTTAAGCGTATTGGGGAAAGATTGTGCGGCCTGTCCGTTAAACGCCGTGGTGTTCAGTACATTGAAGATGGAATAAGGGTCTGTATCGCTGCCTGTTTCTGCATAAGAGAGGCTCAGTTTACCGAAACTCAGCCAGGGCAGCGCATTTTGCATGCCATTGATCCCGTCTGTGAACACATAGCTCAGGTTGGCTGATGGATAGAAATAAGCATTCTTTCCATTGGCGAGAGTGGAAGACCAGTCATTGCGGCCGGTCAGTTGCAAATAGAGATAATTCCGGTAGGAAAGGTCGAGGAACCCGAAAGTGGAGTTGATCTTCTTCGCAAACCTGATCTCGTCCGCCGGATCAGGGTTTTCGGAGCCGTTGTTCAGGGAAAATATGAACGGGTTGAGGAAATTGCCTTTGGTGCGATTGCTTACCGTATAGTCGTTCCGGTAGTACGATTCTACGCCGCCGGTGAGGCTTGCATTAAAGTCTTTGTTGAAAAGCCCGTCCTTATATATGCGCAGCATCGCATTGAGGTTGCGGCTAAAATTGCGGGCGTTGGCTTCTTTATAGGCACCGGTAGTTCCCTGTACATTCTTGGGGTATTCCCGTATCTCGGCGCCGTCGTTGGAATTATCCACACTTCCCTGCCCGGTCAGTGTGAGCCAGTCGGTTAGATTAGCAGTAAGTTTTATCCCGCCGATCAGCTGGTTGCGGGTGAATTCCGTATTGTTTTTGTAAATGTTCCAGTAGGAATTCGCCATATAGGAATAGTACGGATAAGCCGGTGATCCGGGTGGAAAATTGCTGGAGTTGGTTACATCCCGCTGTGAACCGTCTTGTGCGAAGTTGTTCAACCTTTCCACATCAGACCTGAAATCCCTTGTGGCTGCATAGGAGAAACCTGCCATGAACGCGCCTGCGCCTACCGGCGGGGTGTTCAGGCGGTGATAATTGATGTAGCTGCCGGTAATATCGGCGGTCAGCATCTTGCTGATCCTGATGCTGGAGCCCAGGTTGAAGGTATTGGTCTTGTAGTTGCTGTTGAGGATATTGGCCTTGCTGTCATCCCGTGTATAAGAAAAACGAATCGTACCAAAATCCCCGCCACCGGAAACCGAAATATTGTGCTGGCTTACATTGCCGTCCGGAAAATATTCCTTCCAATTGTTCGGTTGCGCGGAATAGGGCCGCTGCACGCCGTCGTACCAGAGTATCGGCTGATTATCGAAACGGGGTCCCCAGGAAAGGCCGCTGGGAAAGGAGAACAGGTCCCAGGCCTGCGTGCTGTTATTATAAGGCAGCATGCCATAAGCCCCTGTTTTATAATCCCCTGCTGCGTAAGAGCCGGTGTAGGTACCTATCTGGTAACGTTTTCCTGCGGCGTTTACAGGAAATTGCTTTTGCTGATCGGCCGTCCACATAGACCCCACAAGTCCGGAGCCGTATTCATTCTGAAAATCCAGGAACTGGTATGCCTGGGTCTTACGGGTGGAGAAAGAATAATCCACCCCCAGTCCGCTCCGTTTTTCCCCCTTCTTCCTGGTCACGAGGATCACGCCATTAGCGCCCCTGGCGCCGTATAATGCAGCGGCGGCAGGCCCTTTCAGCACGGTCACGTTTTCAATATCCTGGGGATTGATGAAGTTCAGGCCCGTACCCCAGTCGTTATAACTGGAAACATCCGCGCCCAGTTGTGTACCTACGGCACCACCGCCGCCATTGTTGCCATTATTATTGACAGGATCATTGTTGATCGCTACTCCGTCTACGATAATGAGTGCGCGGTTATCACCGGTGAGTGTTGTATTCCCGCGTATCACCAGCCTGGAAGAACCTCCTTCCACGCCGCCGGAGGCCTGGCTGATATTGAGTCCCGCCACCTTGCCCATCAAACCCTGTGCGATCGTAGGCGCCTGCGCCACTTTGATATCGTCGCCTGTTACCTTTTGTACAGCATATCCGAGGGAACGCGGGGAACGCTTCACGCCCATCGCTGTTACCACTACTTCGCCCAACGCTTTTTCATCCGTTTCGAGCGATACGGCGTAAGCAGCTTCCGATGTGATCCGCACTTCTTTCTGCCGGAACCCGATGGCCGAGAACACCAGCACATCCCCTTCATTCGCTTCTATCTCGAACTCACCGTTCGCACCTGTGCTCGTGCCTCTGCGCGTGCCTTTCACGGCAACGCTTACACCGGGAACGGGAGTATTGCCGGCGGCATCGCGCACCGTTCCATTCACTTTTTTGAAACGGGCATATGAAAGCGTTACTTCCGGATCTGCTTCGTCTGCCGACAAACTACCGGCTCTTTCTTTCTTCAATACGATCTGATTGCCGATCGCTTCGAAATAGATATTATAAGGCCGGAAGAGCGCACTGAAGACTTTGGAGAGGGTTTCATCCCTTGCCGTGATGGAGATTTTCTCCCGTTCCGGAATGGTGTTGCGGGTGTAGGAAAATTTGATGTCAGCTTTCTGACTGATCTTTCCCAATACCATTTTGAAGGCTTCATTCTCGACCACTATGGATATTTTTCTGTCGAGCACCCCCTGTTCATTTGCAGGCCCCGCATATCCCGATGCGGTCACCACCTGTATGAGGGCAACGTGTATCAGCGCGACTTTCATAAAAAGGGAAGTGGAATAGATTTTCTTCATACTTAAAACGATTTAGCATTTTGTGAATAGAGGTCTCCGATCCGGTACCTGCAGAGAATAGCAGGCCGGGCAGACCAAGGGCTACCTTTTTAATTGAATTATCCGGATTTTAGTTGTTCTTTGCTTCTCTCGACTGGTGGCTATTTACATCCTTTACCTTCTACAATGATTCCATAGGTGCTCATGCTGTAAGACGCGTCCACGGTTCTGGTGATAACTTTCAATATCTCTTCCAGACTTTCATTACCAAGCGAAATTGTGATATAGCAATTATTAAATGTTTCAGGATTGAACCTTACGGGAACCGCATACATTTTCTCCAGTGTTTTCAGCACGGTGGCCAGAGGAGCATCTTCAAACGAGATATTTTGCAAGGCTTCCGGATCTTTATCCGGGAAATGTTTCCCGTTGTAGACTTCGGTGATCAGCTCGCGTGTGCCCTGCACATGCCGGCATATCTGTTGCGGCAGTACGATCTTCGCGCCGGACTGCTCCAGGTCCTGCCCTTTCAGGTACACCGACACCTTCCCCGTTTTTACCGCTACTGTTTCGTTGCCTTCTGTGGCCGTCACGCGAAAACTGGTGCCTAACACTTTCACCACCACATTCTCCGTATAGATGTAAAAAGGTTTCTGCGGGTCTTTTGCCACATCAAAGAATGCATCCCCCGAAAGCGTGATTTCCCGTTTGTTGCCGTCCATCAGAAGATTATAGGAGATGCGCGCTCCTTTGGACAGGCTTACCTTTGAGCCGTCCGGCAGAAACAGGAGCTCATTCTCCTGATTGCCGTTATATCTCACCACTTCTGCGGTCTGCTTTGCTTTTTTGACATCGGGCTGCATCCGGCGATCGCCGGTGAGCTGAAAAAAAATGGTGGTGATCGTTGCCAGTGCAAGAACGGCGGCAGCTGCAGCCCAGAAGCGGCGTAGCGGCCGGGGGCGGGCAATACCGGTTCGGATATGCTCCAGCATTTGTGCCACCTGTTCATCACTAACGGTTGCCTGTGCCACATCTTCCTCCCTTCTCATTTCCAGCAGCAAAGCTTTTGCTTCTTCTGCTATGGCAGCATGCTCCGGATGTGCGGCGATCCACTCCATCCAGTAACCGGCATAAGGGCTTTGCGGGTTCAGTACCCAGTCTATGAACCGGTTGTCCAGTAACAATGCGTCTATTTTATCTTGATGCTCGTGCATGCGAATAACAGGCCTGTATATATAGTAATGGCAGGTCAGGGTAAAAATATACTCAATTCCGGGAAGCTTTTTTTTCAGGATCGGGAAGTGCGGTTGGAATAGGCTTTCCGGAGGGTCTTTAGCGCACGTTGCATGAGGTTCAGTACGGATTGATAGTTCATGCCCATCATCTCCGCAATCTTTTCATAGGCGATGTTATTATAGAAGCGCAGGTAGATCGCCTCCTGCTGTCGCCGTGGAAGCCCGTTCAGCATCTGCCGCAGAGTTTGCCGGTGCTGCGCCTCCGCCTCCCGCGCCATGATATCCAGTTCCACATAATCCACCTGCAGATCACCGGAAGCCAGTAACAGTTCTCCTTCACTGACGTAAGATTGTTTCGGATGCGACCTGGAAAGTTTATTGCGGAGGGCGCGGAAGAGATAGTATTTGGGATGGGTGGTATGCGACAGATTGCGCCGGTTGCGCCATATCTCGATAAAAAGATCCTGGATACTGTCCTGCACCAGGGCATGATCGTCCGTGATCTTTAGCCCGTAAAGCACCAGCAGTTTCACATGAGTACTGTAAATTCTCTCAAAGGCAGCCTGATCACCTTCTTTCAGACGTGCCCAATCCATATCGTGGTCAGCAGGGATCAACGAGATAAGTTTAGTTGATTTGAACGGATATTAAAATTATCGCAACGTAAAAATATTTCCTAATGTAATTATACCATTCTTTTATAGTACAATCACAATTTTACAATATATTTACCCACCTACTGACGAAACCATGGAAAACAGATTATACAAGTGGGCCGTTCTAACCCAGGCCTTTTTTGTTGCCCTCGTATTTATTTCCCAGGCCACAACTTATGTTAAAGGACTCGATGAAGCCGTTGCATATGTTTATGCGCATTACATGTACATTCACCTTCCTTTCGGCGCGCTGATGCTGCTGGATCAGGCGGCAGGCGTTCCCATGAACAGCGATGGCGTTTCCTATGCAGATGTGCTCATGACACCCATGATCAGTTTGCTAAGCTTCAGCATGTGGTGCGGCATCGTGCTGTTCATCATCCGGCTTTCCCGGCGTAAGGCCCAGGCGGCGGAGCGGGAGAAAGGGCTTTTCTGGAAGAGGGTGTTCCTCGCCAATCTCCTGCTCGCGGCTATCGCATTCATCAGTATACTGCTTCTGCTGGTCACCAACCTGTACGAGCCTTCCGACGGATTCAGCCTGCAATGGCTCTATGCCCGCCAGATGGAGATCACACTGGCTACCGTGACGGGCTCTTTCATCACCGGCACCTGCTGGCTGCTCACGGAAAAACTCTGGAAACGGAACAGGGCCGCGGGAGTGGTGATGGCCAGTGCAGTGATGGTGGGCGTACTCGCCGTTGGATTTGTAACATTGAAAGCATTCCTTCCCGCGCGGTCTGCATTCGCGATGCACAACGATTCGCCGGAAGCCGCAACGGCAGCCGCCGCGGTAGCAGATGCCGCCGCCTATCCCACCTATCGGGATACCAGCATCGCGGAACGTGCACTCATTCGCTGGGATGGTCCGGCGGTTGACCGGGACAGTCTCAGCGCTGTTTTCAGGAATATTTTCTACAAACATATGGACTTCGGCGAGCGGCGCCCGGATAATGCCGTGATTTCCGATCTGGCATACGACTGGTATTATTTTTCTTCCAACCTGCAATTGAACTGGCAGGACAAGAACGATACCTTTACCGTGCAACGCCTATCCGAAGCGCTGAACGCCAACACAGCCAACTCCCTCATCCCCGCGCTCAATTACGCTTTCCACGAACGCCATCCCCGCCGGATCCGCGCTTTCTTCGACAACTTCGGCGATCTTATCTACGATGCGCTGCCGGAAAGGGCCTTCCGCGAATCTTTTCTTGACCGGTATGTACAAAACCTCATCAACCTCTACTACGAGCTCAAACAGCTGCCCGATTACGAAGAGAAGCTGGCAAAGCTGTACAACAAAATGAACACCACGCACGATCAATACCGGCTCACCGAGCAATACCTGCCGGACCTCGATCCTTTCCGTCCCGCTTTGGAACAGCAACGGGTCAGGATCGATGAAGTGCCCCAACAACGGGTGGCTGTATGGTACATTTCTTTCTGGGCGCGCCGCCACGCGGAAGGGAATATGGAAGAAACGGAAAAGATACTGGAAGAGATCAACCTGCATTATAACGACCAATGAGCATACTAATCCTGTTATTACTGAAGCTCCTGCAGCTTGTATTTGGCGCAGGCATTATCTGACCCGGGATGGTCCAGCTTTCCGGGAATGAGGCGTTTCTGGACGATGTAACAAATTCACACATGATCTAATATTGTTCTGTCATAAAAACAGTGATCATGAACAAGCCCAAATTTTACCACGCCGGTTGCCCGGTGTGCGTCACAGCAGAAAAAGAACTGATCGCAGTGATCGGAGCAGATAAGATAGAGGTGATCCACCTCGGAGAAGACAAAGGAAAGATCGCGGAAGCGGAGCACTACGGTGTAAAATCCGTGCCCGCGCTGGTCACTACGTCCGGCAATGTGCTCCACATCAATTTCGGGGCAGGTATCGATGATCTGAAATGATCTGTTGGAGAGACATGGTTAGTAAAGCGTTCCAATACCATTGGAGCGCTTTTTATTTTTACAGGGCGGCTGCAATGGCGCGGATGCCCGTTTCCAGCTCCGCGGGCGTCAGCGATCCATAGCCCAGCCGAAGCGCGTTCAGCGGTACCCCGTCGAATGAAAAACGTTCTGTTGGAAGAATGCTCACTCCTTTTTTGAGAAGTTTGCGGGAGAGGTCTCCCGTGCAAACCGGATGATGGAACCTTACCCAGTAGGCGAGCCCTCCTTCCGGTTTCTCGTATTCCACTTCCCGGCCGAGATAGGTTTGCAGATATTCATCCATCAGCTCCCTCCTTTCCCGGTAAACATTCAACGCTCTCCGTGCATGGCGGCTGACCGCGCCCTCTTCCATTAGTTCCGCGATCGCCTGTTCCATGATCGTATCCCCCTGCCGGTCGATACCCGCGCGCAATTTCGCGAGCGAGTCGATGAATGCCGGCGGCCCCGTTACATAACCCACTCTCACGGCGGGCGCTACCAGTTTGCTCAGGGAACTGATGTAGATCACATTCACGGCCTGTTCATCGCTTGCAAGCGGCAACAGGCTTCTTGTATCGAAATGATATTCGTGATCGTAATCATCTTCTATAATGGCAAAGCCGTAGCGATTGGATAGTTCGATCAGTTTCAAACGGCGCTCTGCCTTCATGCTCACCGTGGTCGGGAACTGGTGATGCGGCGTCACATATACCGCTTTGATACGTTTCAGCCGGCAGTGTTTTTCCAGATCATCGATCACCATTCCCTTATCATCCACCTGTATGCTGATCAGCTTTGCACCTGCATGCGTGAAGATCTCCCAGGCCGGTTGATAACCCGGGCATTCCACCGCAACGATATCTCCTTTGCGGATCAGGGTTTGCGCCGACAGGTACAATGCCATCTGGCTGCCTCTCGTAACGCAGATATCTTCCTTCCGCACACTCATTCCTCTTTTGTGCAGCAACATGGTGGAGAGCGCCGCACGCAGCCGCTCATCTCCCTTCTCATGCCCGTACCCCATCATCCGCCAGCGGGCTTTTTGCTGAAAGATGCGTTTATACGCCTTCGCCAGTTCATCCAGTGGCGCCAGGCGCACATCCGGAAGACCATCGCTGAAGGTGATCAGACCGGAAGATGCAGATGGCCGCATGGTGGCGATCGCCTCAAAGCTGTTGAATGAAAAATTGCTTTCCTGTTTTTGTTCCGGCTTCTTCCGCCGCGGCAGTTCTCCCGATACAAAAGTCCCTTTCTTGTCCGCCGTTTCCAGCCATCCTTCCGCGATCAGCGCCTCATAGGCCAATACCACCGTTTTGCGGTTCACGCCGATGTCTTCCGCCAGCACACGGCTGCCCGGCAGCGGAGTGCCCGGTTTCAGCCGCCCTTTGCGGATCTCCGCGATAATACCATCCGCTATCTGGCGGTAAACAGACAATTCATGTCCAAGGTCAATGGTGAGGATCGTTTTCCAGGGTCTAAGCATCTGGACCATCTATTTGTTTGAAAACTGGATTATTTACGTCATCCAAAAATACACAAATTTTGCATCATCAAACGGTTTGATAACGGAACAATATTCTTCAACATTCAACACGATCAGCACATGAAACAAGCCACTGTAAAAGATCAGGAACAATTCTCCTCGAAGGATTTCCACAAGACCTTCGCCCGTCCGGTGTATGTCAAACCCGGGAAACTCATTCACCGCCAGGTAGAGCAGGCCGGCGAGCACGGGCAGTTCTCCGGTGAACGTAAACATCCTGTTTTCTTCGTAGACCTGCCCACAAAAAATGTGAGCATGACCATCGGTGGACTGCTGCCGGGGCAATTGACGAATCGTCACCGGCATACGTATGAAACGGTATTATACGTACTCGAAGGGAAAGGATATACCGAAGTAGAGGATGAGAAAGTAGAATGGCAGGCCGGCGATGCAGTCTACATCCCGGGCTGGGCCTGGCACCGCCATCAGAACCTGAGCGACAGCGAGCCGGCGCGATATATCGCCTGCGAAAATGCGCCGCAGCTGCAAAACCTGGGCGTAGCCCTGCGGGAAGAAGAGGGAAGAGATCTGTAAAACTTAAATCGATACAACATATGAATATTTTCAAGGGCATCATCGCATACCCGATCACTCCTTTCGACCGGGAAGAAAAAATAGATCTTCCTTTATTCAAAACACTCCTCGAACGTCTTGTGCAATCAGGGGCCAACGGCATCGCTCCCCTCGGCAGCACCGGCGTGCTGCCGTACCTGAACGATGCAGAGAAAGAAGCCGTTACCGAAGCTGCACTGCAACAGGTGAACAAACGACTGCCTGTACTGGTCGGCGTATCCTGCCTTACTACCGAGCGCACGCTCTATCACGCAAAATTTGCGGAGAAAGCAGGAGCGGCGGCGGTGATGGTGATCCCGGCAAGTTATTGGAAGCTGACGGACGAGGAGATCTTCCGTCACTACGAAAAAATTGCGGCCGGTATTTCCATTCCTATCATGGCTTACAACAATCCCGCCACCGGAGGGATTGACATGTCTCCCGCCCTGCTGAAGCGTTTGCTGCAGATCCCGAACGTAACGATGATCAAGGAAAGCACGGGAGATGTACAGCGCATGCATTACCTGCGCCGGGAACTGGGAGACGATGTGGAATTCTTCAACGGCTCCAACCCGCTGGCGCTCGCTGCTTTCGCCGCCGGCGCAAAAGGCTGGTGCACAGCTGCACCCAACCTGATACCCGATCTGAACAACCAATTGTATGCCGCTATTACCCGGAACAAGCTGGATACGGCTAGAACGCTCTTCTACCGGCAACAGGAGCTGCTGCAGTTCATATCCGGTAAAGGGTTGCCACGAACGATACAGGCGGGGTTGCAGATACAGGGGATTGAAAGCGGTTACCTGCGCAGTCCCTTGCAGCCGCTGGGAACAGAAGATGACGGGCGGTTGAGGGATATACTGGCAGCGTTGGGGAATTAGGTGTTATAAAAGCCCGCTCAAAGCAAGCGGGCTTTTATATTTTGATCAATTGCAAAGGGAAAAGATGCATGATTATTTCCCTTCAAAAAAAAATTTCCCCTCTGAAATTTTATTTTTTATAATTTGACCAATTCTTTGATAAGCATTCCACAGTACTATATTTAATTAACAGCACAAACAAATGATCAAATTTCCTCTTGCCCTCATCTATGCCGCAACCGTGTTCATGGGCGCAAAACAGTTTTTGGGTGACGCTCCCCGTACTTCTTCCAATCCACCGGACCTTACTATCACCAGGTTTTCCGGTCCCGATGTTACACCCAGTCCCGCCTGCCTGGCGGTGGCGCCTACCGGCGAAGTGTTTGTGGGAGTGGATATGATCGGTTCACTGGGAAAAGATCCCGGGAAAGGCAGGATCCTCAAGCTGGTTGATACGGACAATGACGGCAAGATGGACCAGCATACTGAATTTGCCGAAGTGGATAATCCCCGCGGCATCCTCGTGCAGGGCAATCGCGTTTTTGTGTTGCATACCACATTTTCCAAAGAAACCGGTAAAGCTACGGGAATGGCGCTCGTAGTTTTTGAAGATAAGGATGGAGATGGAAAAGCGGACGGTCCTCCGCAACCGCTGATCGAACATCTCAGTAATACAAAGTACATTCAGGAACGGGGAACCGATCATGCCACCAACGGCATCAGGATGGGTATCGACGGCTGGATATATATCGCTGTGGGTGATTTCGGATTCCATAATGCGACGGATCGTTCCGGCAGGAAGCTGACCATGCTTGGGGGCGGGATCATACGGGTTCGCCCGGATGGCACCGAAATGGAGGTGTTTACGCATGGAACACGCAACGTGTATGATGTGGCCATCGATCCGTATATGAATGTCTTTACCAGAGAAAATACGAATGATGGCGGAGGATGGAATGTGCGGTTTTCTCACCATATCCAATCCGGGGAATATGGATACCCGGTATTGTTCCAACATTTCACGGACGAGATATTACCGGCACTGGTAGACGTTGGCGGTGGGTCCGGTACAGGGGCTTTGTTCATGGCGGAACCCACCTGGCCCGAGAAATACAATAATGTTCCAATGATGGCGGATTGGGGCAGGAGCATGCTCTACATTCACAGGGTAACGCCGGATGGCCCTACATTCACCCAAAAGGATGAAGAATTTCTCGCACTTCCCCAAATTACCGATCTGGATGTTGACGGGTCCGGCAGGCTTTTCCTTTCAGCATGGGATGGCGCCGGATATTCCGGCAGTCCTAAAAAAGGATATGTGATCCGTGCGGTACCGAATAACTGGACCTATCAGCCATTCCCGGATCTGGCGAAGGCTTCCATCGAAGAACTGGCAGGACTGCTGAAGTCCGCCAGCGCAGTGGCCCGCCTCAATGCTTCCCAGGAACTCATCGCACGTACTGATAAACAAGCCGTTTCCACTGCAGCATTGAAGATCGCTTCGGATCAGCAATTGCCGTTATATGCCCGTGTAGCCGGTATCTATACCTATGCGCAGGTTACCGGAAGAGATGGTATCCCCGCGCTGATGGAATTTACAAAAGATGCGGCAGTAAGGGAGCACGCATTGCGCGCTTTGGCAGATCGTAAAGGGCTCGTGAACGATGTTTCGGATAAACCTTTCCTTGAGGGTCTTCAGGATCCTTCACCACGCGTTCGCGCCGCTGCGATCATCGGGCTGGGCCGTTTGGACCGCGTTGAAAATGCGACTGCCCTGTTAAAAACCAAAGTTCCTGCTTCATTTACAGCGCCGGCTAAAGATGTGGAAGGCCCGCATGCTACCCCGAATCCGGATATTGTTCTGCCGCACCTCGCTGTTCGGGCCCTTGTAAACCTTCATGCAGTAGATGCTGTTGTGGCAGGGATCAACAGTGAAAATGCAACCCTCGCGTTGTGGACGTTACGTTACATGCATGATATGAAAGCGGTGAACGGTCTGATGAGCGCATACCTGCTTCCGAAAAATGTAAAAAAGAAGAAAGAAATCCTGACTACACTGGCACGTCTTTATAAAAAAGAGGATGCATATGATGCATCATGGTGGTGGGGTACACGGCCGGATTCACATGGCCCGTACTACAAAGCCGTAACCTGGGAAGGATCACCCGCTATCGAAAAATTCCTTAAGAAAGAAGCGCTGAAAGCAGGACCCGGCGGCAAGCAATTCTTCATGGACCTTGACGCCCGCCACAGGATGGAGATCCCCGCATTCGCAGCAGCGAAAAAAGCGGCAGCAGCTCCGGATAAAGAACCTAAAGTAGATCTTGAGAAGATAAAAAGTAAGAAAGGGCAAGTAGGCAAATCGTCTATTGAAGATGTGCTGCTGGCCGTTAACAAGTTGAAAGGAGATCCGGCGAAAGGGAAGCTGCTGTTCACCACCCAGGGCTGTGTGGCCTGCCACAGTATCAATAAGGGTGAGAAGATGAAAGGTCCTTTTATGGGGCAGATCGGATCTATTATGAACCGGGAGCAGATCGCCGAATCTATCCTCAAACCGAACGCCTCTATTTCACAAGGGTTTGCGACGGTGATGATCACCACGAAGGATAAAAAGTCCTATATGGGATTTGTAACAGAGGAAACAGCTGCGAAGGTGGTGATGAGGAATATTGCGGGTGAGGTGTTCACCGTTAATGCAAATAATATTGCTACGCGGAAGGAATTGAAAACGTCGATGATGCCGACGGGACTTGCTAACTCGTTGTCATATGAGGAGCTGGCGTCGCTGATAACTTTCCTGTCTCAGCAGAAGAAGTAGGTTGGTGCTTTGAGGTGCGGGGTTATTTTTAATGTGGCCTGGTTGGTTGTGATTGTGAAAGTTTATAATTCCTGATATCTATCTAAAGAAGCCCTGCATTCTTGCAGGGCTTCTTATACATTATACAGCTCGTTTATCAATCTAATCGGGTCAGCCTCTTCTCTACGAGGGAGTAAGATATCAATAAAGATTTGAGGGCTCGTAGTAACACAGGAGGTTTGTAGGTAAATGTAGCGAGGAGAAGATTCATACTCTTGATCTGATTGCCTAAACTAATCCACTTGGCAGGTAAAAGATCAGGTAAATCGGGACTATCTCACTAACTGTGTAAGTTTCAAAAAACGGAGTTCGTAGCAGGATCTATATCTTGATCCTGTTTTCAAAAATAGTTAAAAACTGATCCAGGACAATGCCACAATTTCTAATGGGCATTGTCCATTTTTTTGTTACCTCGCGCAAGGCCAGGTACACGGACTTTAGTACCGCGTCATCATTGGGGAATGATAGTTTGTTCTTCGTGTATTTCCTGATCTTGCCATTGAGGTTTTCAATCAGGTTG